>CAVZOD010000016.1:0-104178 GCA_963776805.1 Bryobacterales bacterium | reverse complement strand
ATTGGAGCCTTACGGAGAACTCGTGGACACGTTACGAGACCAGGGTTTGACGTGTAGAGATATCGCCGCGCTACTCGCCGAAAAATGCCAATTCGTAACATCAAAGAGCGCGGTCAGTAGGTTTCTGCTGGCGCGAGCAAGAAGGCGGAGAAGCGCCGCCCGCAAGCTCTCCCGCAGGGTATCGGGCTCGAGCCCAGCCACTTCCAAACCGCTACCTCAGCATTCCGCGCAGAGATGGAATGACGACGAGATCCGACAGAAAATCGCCGATGTAAAAGCGCGCAAACCGGTCGCGGAGCCTACGCCGGACGGTTTCCACTACGATCCAGACGAACCGCTGCGGCTCATCAATCCGGTTAAGCGAAACTCATATGACTGAACGAGATGACGGCCGATGAAACAGCGAAGAGCGTGCCTCGACGCTTTCCCCGATGCCCGTCAGCTCAGCAGGTTGGACGTTACTCCTGGATGGAGCATCTCACCTGAGCGCGCCCGAGTTCGGCGTGACTGGAGAGAGGGCCCAGCTGAAGTTTACTTTTCGCAGTCCAACAGGCCATCAACCAATCGTTCGAATTCCTCGCCCGAATCTTCCCGAAGATCGACCCCATGCGCTACAGATAGTGCAGTCGGAAGCGCAGTAATCCAGTCTCTGCCGCGAAGAACGGGGATGAACTTGTTCTCGCCGACCTGGTTTATGATCTCACCAGTTATGATGCTCCCCTCGTAACCAGCACCGCCCAGGCGGCCGTCGAATTTGTTCTTGTAAGCTTCCGTGCAAATCACAAGTACCCGCTGGGAGTCCCGGACCGCACTCTCCATAAACTTGGTCGTACTCGCTCCCAGCTTGAGATGCGTGTGATCCATGACGACCGCGATTCCATGTCTCTTAAGCTTGGCGGCGAATGCCCTGACCCACTCCCGGTGCTCTGTGCTGTCCCACGAGTACGAGATGAAGACAGTAGGTAAGCCGCCCATCGGGCTTTCCTGTGGCGGCTCGACTGCCAGAACACGTTCGCGCGAATTCTCGACCTCTGCGGCCTGCTTATATCCTTCTTCAGTCCAACGGGAGACGGCTTTGCCGATAGCGACATAGTATGGGTCATCGGAGAAAGGACGGGTTATGTAGACTGGGTAACCTGTAAAATCTTCCCATGCCTGATCCGCGAAGGAGCTTAGCAATGTCATGTAGGCTTCTTGCGACGGGATGTCGTCAATAAGAGGCAGATACGCCTCAGCGCGAATATCAAGCAGCTGTAGCACGACGCCATGCCGCTGCTGCGTTGCGAGTTGCTTTTCTTGTTCCGATAGGCCCTCCATCAGCGCTCTTCCACGACTCATCGCCTGATGTTGAGCAGCCGCGAATCCTGGCTTCTTTTTCAACAGACTGACCGCCATCTTGACATCTAACTGTCTGGCGCGAATCGCCCGTCTTTCGTTCGGAGTCATTGGAGGTTGCGGAAAAATGCCACAGTTGCGGTCTCTGCCCGATCAAGATCGCCTGGGTGGTCCATCATGCCAAGGCTTGGTGCGGCCGAAGAACTGAATGTGATCGCAATAGTCGCAGGCATAGACATCCCAGGCTGGGCTTCCGACGAGAGGAAAGCGGTCTGGTGCGGCTAATTGATACTGGCCCGTTCCGCACATTTTGCATGGCCGGGGCACACTTTTTCCTAGCAGTTGGCCGCCTCTTGAAAGTACCCTTATGATTGCATCCACCATCAACAGAACATCGCCAGCCGAGGATAGAGAATCGGCAGCGTGTTCCACTATACAGTGATCCAGGATTTGATTTGCGCCGTGCATCGCTGGATCATTAGGAAACATCACACTAAGGTCGTACTCTGGGCGGCGGTGATACCAGAACGGCAACATGCTCCGCCCCGAAATCATCGACCACAGTACCTTGCCTAGCGGAAAAACATCGAAGTTCTGCTTAATGTCATCTACTCTCAGCCCGGTATGCGCCCAAGGTGCCATCCAATCCCTGGAGCCGACCCGTTCCAATAATTCCGTTGCACGTTGGCCGTTCTCAAAAAACACGATGCCGAAGTCACCAAGAACAAGCTGATTGTTGCGGCCAAGGAAAATGTTGTTTGGCTTAATGTCACGGTGTACGACTCCTTGCTGGTGTAGTTTGGCGAGCGCCGCAATAACTGGCCGCAATGCCTGGAGCGCTCCCAGAACATTACCCTTGAAAAGATCAGGATGGCGGCTCAGGCTGCCTCCTGGTTGGTAGTCGGTGATCAGCCAGTATTCGTTCTCGTCGAATTCAAGCGCCCTGACAACTGCAGAGTCTCCGTCTATCATTTTCAGCGCATCGATCTCATTCTTGAAACGCACCGCTGCTTTCTCGCGATCCTCGCCTGCCGGCGGCATCTTAAACCGCTTTAGGGCCCCTAATTCATCCGGAGCGTCGCTCTTGTCGTATTCCTTGATGGATTCGAGAAGCCGTTGAGCCACGACCTCCGGCGAGTCTGCGGCATTGCCGGTTATATCCCGGAGAGCATGTCTCACTTGGGTATTAACTTCTTCCAGAGCGCGTGCCCTTCTGGGGCTGCGCACGAGCGATACTTGGCCTTGGCCGCCCTCGCCAAGCGGTCGGATGATTTTCCATCCACGGTAGTCTCGTTCTGGCAGGATTAGGAGCTCCGAGTGTTATGCTACCACTCCATTTTGGAGCTATTGCGATGAGTTCCGTAGAACTGTTCCGAACGGACCAACGCTCCCAGTTACGTTTTGGATGGTCAGTAATTCAATTCGGCCTTACTCAAATCAACGATATACGCCATAAGCGGCGGAACACCGAACTTAGCGCCCGAAATAGTGGGAACCGTTTGGATGATCCGCCGGTTACTACGAAGGCGACAAGCTGATATAGCCACTCGCACGCGCAACGGATTCACGCCGGCACTCAGGGCGGATTTGATGAAGAAGTTCAAGGCGTTGGAAATCCAAGAGTGCCCGTTCGCTAATCTGCCGGAGAAGAAGGCCGGACGATGGGGCGTAGGGCTCACCGCAGCCAAGATGGCGGATTGCCGGTGGCTCAGACCGGTTCTGGTGGGGCAGTTTGAATTTGTGGAATGGACGCAGGACCAGCACTTGCGGCACTCCAGGTTCATGGGTTTGCGGGAGCACAAGAAGGCGATGGACGTGAGGCGGGAATAGGCCTACGGTGTGCCCAGTATGGTCGCATCGGCGACTTTCTTCGCATGCTCCTTGATGACCGCGCAGATATTCGTCAACAGCGGCTTGAAGCCGTTGAAGTTAATGGATTTGGCGTGCTTTACCACGACAGCTTCAGCAAAGATGTGCTTGCCGTAGTGCTTCGTTTCGTCGAATTTGTTCTCAGCGATAAAGGTTTTATTTCCGAGCACGGTCCCCAGCGTCGCGGCGTCGAAGCAGTCTTCGATTTTCGAGGACATTTGGTTGGCGATCAAAGGCGTAGGCACAGCATATAGATTTTTGGTCACATGCGTGAACGGGACTATGCGATCCATCTTTTTATCTAGCCTAACATTCCTGACCGCTTTGCATATGGGGTCCCCACCCGAGTCATTGTCACACAGGATGATGACCGGATTCTCCAATCCCGGAGCCTTGAATTTGTCCGTATCTTCCTTATAGTTACCAATAAACTTCGGTATGTGGCCCGTACCGCCATCCTGTAGTCCGAGAATGCGTACCGTAGTTGATTTGGTGTACTTGTAGAGCCGAACTTTCAGGGTGATTTTTCCTTTGTCATCTTTTTCGGCAAGCTCTGGGAAGTCGTCTGCCAGACTGCGAATCGCTTGCTTGAGATAAACGGTGTCCGTCTTCCCTTCGCACAGGACAACCGGCGTCTTTGCAGTATAGAAATCCCGGTAGATAAGGAACCGCCGATACGTCAACTCCTTGGTGGAAAGGCTCGATGATGCTTTTCCTCTGGGGGCTTTCTTCTTGTTGTACAGGTCGATGGAATCGACGAAGCCGAGCCGGCCTTGCAACTCATCGAGAGATCCATCTCGCATCTCGAACGTTGTAACGCCATCCTTGGTTACCGGGCCATAGGTCTGAAATGTTCCGGTCCTGAAGAGCGCGTATACCATGGCACGCACATTGTGCCGGTACTCCCAACGGACATTGACTTTGCGGTTTACGACCAGGCCGGTAACATCCTGCCGGGAATCGCGGTACTGCATACGGGTTTTCCGGTCGTTCACCGTAAAGCCGGAATGGGTGATTATCTCCTGCAGCTTGTCGCCCGGCACCCAGACATGCGAATCGCCTTCAGATGGATGCGCGATGTCCACCGGGAATTCCGGCTTGTTTGTCGAGAAAGTCAGATCATCGGCATAGCGCGAATAGGTACAGCCGACGACCGCTGCAAGCCGGACAATGTGCATATCGAGCACGTGAGCGATGAGGTTTGAGATGACGGGTGAGCAGGGGCTGCCCTGCGGCAGCGCATTTCCATCGCATGCAATTTGAGCAAGAACTGTCGCGACATCCGGGTTCAAGGCGAAGTTGTTGTCTTTGATGAAGAAGCCACGCACCCGCCCGAAGTGGATTGAAGGGAAGAAATCCTTCAGATCGAGATTGAACACCCATCGCCGATGATGGTGCCGCTCGGCGTTTGAGACGATGGAGCATTTCCGCTTGAATCCGTGCGCGACGGTGCCTTTGATATTTTTCGCCGCATTGATCTCGTCGAGGCAGTCCTGCAGGAGTACGGAAAGCTTCTTTTGTAGCAGCTTCAGCCGGTCGTCCGGAGCCTTGATCGTGCGTGTCCCTCCGCCCTTCTTGGCGATGCTGAACGCCGTGTATCGATTCGCAATTGGAATCGTATAGAGGATAGCAGTGAGTCCCTGAAGCGTGGTCTGCAGCAGCTTTGCGACGTCATTCCGCGAGACGGCCGATTTGAGGGCTGCAAGCTGGGACATTCGAGTTTAAAGGACCCGCAGGCACTCTTATGCGTAGAGCACGGAGAGCAATGAGTAAGGCATAGTCGCCACTGAGCGATAAGCGAGCAACGGGCCTAACATTGTTTTCAACTGCCACGAAGCATGGCAACAAATCTGCGTACGGGTCCTTGAACAAGATAACACTCGCGAGGACCTCTATCTTAGGTCGTATTTTACTCCGGGGTCGGCAAGCCATTAAAATGATTGACCGCCGGGATTGGTGGATACCTCCGGCTCGAAAGCGGGCAAACAATCCGCACACACGCGTGGCGGGGTGTTAGATTTAGTTGGGGTTTTGTACGCTGCTGCTGATAGCTAAGTCTCAGTGCAGGTTTCGTCCTTCGCGGAGCGATGTGTCAAGGGCGGAGCGGCTCCGTTCCCTCACCTAGAATCGAGAGGTAGCCGTCATAAACGAAGAGGCGGCTTCGCTGTCTACCAGTAATTTCTTTTAGTATTCCGAGCCGTTCCAGATGTTCCACCGAGTTTGAAACCGTGGGAAATGACATTCCTATTTTCTCTGCCGCTGAGGCGATTGCCAGTATCGGACTGGTTTGAAGGTGTTGAAACACGCGAAGCACGGATGCTGCTGGTCGGCCGAGGCTTTCAATCTTTCGCCGATCCGAATCAATTAAAGCCAAGATCCGACGTGCGGAATTTACTGCTTGGTCCGACGTCTCCTTCACCGCCGTCAAGAAGAATTCGAGCCACGTTTCCCAGTCCCCTTTCGATCGCACTCCGGTCAGAAGTTCGTAGTATGTCTCTCTGTGTGTCTTCAGATAAAGGCTCAGGTACAGAATCGGCTCGCGAAGCGCGCCACTTGCGCACAGCATGAAGGTGATGAGAAGCCGGCCCAGGCGCCCGTTGCCGTCGAGAAATGGATGGATGGTTTCGAACTGAACGTGCGCCAGTCCTGCCTTGATTAACAGCGGAATCTCGCGCTGTTCCTCGTGGAGAAAGATTTCGAGTTGACCCATACACTCCATGACGCGGTCTGCCGGCGGCGGAACAAACGCGGCGTTTCCTGGACGCGTGCCTCCGATCCAATTCTGGCTTCGACGAAATTCGCCGGGCTCTTTATTACTCCCCCTGCCCTCTGAGAGAAGAACCGCGTGGATCTCACGAATGAGTCTGAGCGAAAGTGGAAACTCTTCGCGCAGTCTGCGCATACCATGGTTTAGCGCAGCGACGTAGTTGGATACGTCTTGAACGTCCTGGATTGGAACTCCCGGCGCTTCACTGTTCTCGAACAGAAGAAGATCCGAAAGGGAGGACTGGGTCCCCTCGATCTGCGACGACAGCAGTGCTTCCTTGCGCACATAGGCGTACAAAAACAGCGAGAGGTCGGGCAGCACGGATGTGAAACCATCCAACCGTCCTAGCGCCTGATTCGCCTGTTCGAGGAGTAGCTGAAGCTGTCCCATCCCAATCGCGGGAACAGGCGGAAGGGGTGGCGGGACATAAGATCGGACGGTTTCGCCACCGATCGTAGAGGCGACGTAGGTCCCAAGTCTATGATTTGGCGAATCTTCCACTATAATTCAGAGATCCCTTAATTAGCGTGACCTTTATTAAAGGATAGCACCGATTCGTTTAATAGAGTGCAGGACTCTTAGTGTTTAGAGGGTCGCCTATCCGGCCACAAACGACGCTGTTACGTGGCGCTGCGAGCTATCTTAGACTTTGAGCGCGTTCGAATCAATGCGTATATCGATGCCACCAATACAAGCCACGGGGCGATCTGAAAGTTAAAGAAGCCTGGGCTGCATGGAAGGTGCTTTCTGGAATCGGTGCTAGTGGGGCCTGGCTCGAAAGATCTGAGTCGTATCGATCACCGCCCGGTTTGCCATCCGCGCCCAAAGATCGAACCACAGGAGTGCCCCCGGAAACTTCGTATAGGAATGGTCTGCCCCACGGGTCGCGCAAAGATCCTTTGATGTAAGGGCCGTTCCAATCTTTTGTGCCCGGGTTGGCAACGAGGGCTTTCAAACCCACATAGCCATCGGGATATTCTCCACAATCCAATCTGTACTTTTCCAGGGCTGCACTGAATCGTTCCAAACATACCCGCGCCATTGCGAACTGGATGGACCCGGCAGGTATGATACAGACCACCGTCAGGCTAAACATGATGAGCTGAAGGCCGATCGCAATCCCCGCAATGGCACAAATTTGGATGGTTGGTCTAAGGGCTGGATAAGTGGCGATACCGAGCGCCTGGACGTACGCTGTGAGAGGTCGGCGCGAACCCATACGCTTTCAAGACGTTCGAGATGTGAAAAATGTTGAACTTGGGTCAGGCCAAAGGCGCAACAGCTTTCGTCCAGGCCTCAAGGCGGTGCGCGGGACAACAGGGCCTCGCTGCGCCGCTTCATTCAATGGAGATGCCGACAAAACGATCAGGTGAACATAGTGCCCTGCGCTCCACGAAATCCTGGATCGGAAACTCGATGTAGTATTCCGACCTCGAACTGCCTTGCTAGACTCGAAACATAGATATATGTCGAATTCGCAGACGTGTGCGCAATTATTCGTTTGCTTGCTCGTGGCAATAAACGTTAAAGCGGCCCTCCCAGAGCCGATATCTCAGCACGCGGCCTGGAATCCCCCATCCGACGTTGGCGTCCCGGATTACGTAGTAAAGGTCACCACAACAATGTTTGCAGCCGGCTTGGCCGATCCAAGAGGCGGCTCCTATCGTGAAGTGGATCTCCCCGTTCCCGTCGGCGACAAGAAAACGCTGGAGACACACGCCTGGGTTTTCCCAGGCGGATACGCCGTTTGCTGGGATGGCCTTGTTTATCGAGTGAAAACAGTCGGCCCTCCTGCCGATCTGGATCGGGACGTCCATACCATCGTTAGCGCCCACCCCTGGAGCGCCCGAATGCTCATCCGGCGTATGGAGGATCACGACCCCGAAAGAGCTGCCTTCTGGTACAGCTTGAGCTACCAAACATTGGCCCCTACCTCCATCGCCCTGCTGCTCCGCCTAGGAAGGTCCGACTTGGCCGCTGAGTTGTGGAAGGCACCCGAGGGAGGAGCCGTGGACTGTTTCGGATGCCCTCAACAACACGAGGCCGATGAAGCATCGTGGCTGGTTACGATGGCGCGGGCCTGGTTTGGGACAGCATACTCGCGGCTTGTGGGCGCATTCTCGCGCGACGACTATCAGGACGCGGTCGATGTGGCGGAATCGCTCCTTCAGTGGCAAGTGCGGGAGCCCGACTCGTGGCGAGAGCGGAAAAACTGGTTTCCGTTGCGTGTCCCCGACGTCTCGTTTCTGGCTCCGGTCCCGGCGCTGCTCGCCGATTCGAAGCGCCGCCTTCAGGAGCCCGTTCGACCACCTTTAGACGGCCAGGCTAGCCCTGATGCTGACACTCAATCCGCTCACCCACCTAGCCAAACGCCGGCGGCGCGCATTGCCGACTTGATCGAGCGCCTGGAAGACGTCGAGGGCGCCAAGCTGACCTTTCCAGGTTCTCTCACCTATTCGTTCGATCCTATTTACTCAGCTCTGAAGAATGAGGGCGACGCGGCGGTGGATTCGCTGCTGGACGCCTACGAGTTCGACAATCGCCTGACCCGCACTTTTGACTTTGGCCGTCCCTGGTATATCGACCGAACTCCGATTCCTGTCCACGACGTAGTGCAAATCCTGTTGGGAGATCTCCTCGGTAACAGTATCGGAACCTCCAGTCCGTCTGAACTGCGCGCTTGGTGGGCGCAACGAAAATCAAGCAATCGATCAGAACGAAGTTTTGAGCTCCTCGCCGACGATCAGGCTAAGCCCCCGCAGTGGTTGGAAGCCGCCGATGTTCTAACCACCAGGTCCGACGTGCAATGGTCGGAAAGGGGTAAGTCGAGCCAAACGGGAGCTTGCGACCCTACAAAGCCCGCGCCGGATGTAAATGGTGAACCGCTTAGGACGCGAAAGAACCCGAGTGTCAGCGAGCTTATTGCGAAGCGCACTGCCAGCCTGGTCGCATCCGGTTCCGAGTTGGCATGCTCCATGTCGGTGAGAGCGGCTTTGTGGGATGGCAAGACAGCGGTTCCGGTTTTGCAACAGGCCGCGACCCTCAAATTATGCCGAGCGAATCAGTTGGTAGCCATCGCAAGATTGTCGCTGGGCGTTCCTGGCGCAGCGAGCGACTGGGCTTTGGAGCTCGCGGACCATCCGAAATTTCCTCCTCTTAGAAATGATGAACTGGCCCCGCTGTGGATGTTTCCGGATGATCCCGTGCTACAGCAAACTGCGGAGCGGCTATTTGCCTCGCCTACCTCTTCTTGGTCGCCAACGCTAAAGTGGGACCAAGTCAACTCGCCGCTATTGGCTGTTCCAACATTTCGACAAGCGGTGCTCTCAGCCTTAGAAGATTCCATAGTCGTTGGAAAGGCACGGCGGACAATGGAGGGAAGGCTGGCCTTCAGTTTTGCAAACGGCGGTGGTGGATCTGATGCCCCAGGCAACGACCCCAGGCAGGCTCCGCCAGGGCAGGAACGACCGGTGCGCGTTATGGACTTCGTGGCTTGGGAGCTGAGCAATCTTGAGGGAGCCCCGGAATTTGGCCTGGATTGGTCGAACACCGACAAGGATTCGGCGATTTCCGCGATAGCGCAATTCTTCAGAGCGCATGAAAATCAAGTGCGAGCGTTTCCCATGCAGCTTCAAGACACAAACTGCCCCGGTCAGCAAGTTTACTTGAGTAGATAGTCCTTTCGTAACTGTGCCGTTGATCGCTTGGGCACGTGTCGGTCGCTCTTTTTGACGACCTGAACGCCCCGGACCGACATGATAGTAGGAATGCCGATTCCGCTCCCAGGCGAGCGCCGGATCGTGCGGAGGAGCAAGCGCCCTCTCGGTTTGAGCCGCAACCTCCCGCTGCTGGACTCAACGCCGAGCCACCTGCTCGGTGTGTCAGTGCGGACGCGCAACATGTCAAAGTTGCCACGCAACCGCGACTAGTCATCGCTCTGCAGGTGCACCGTTGTGCTGGCACCAAACGTGCCCGTGGGGAGACCGTGAGGAATCGGTCTCAAGCGGAATATGAGCTCTACCGGATCTTGAGCCGAGGTCAACGCGGAGCGTTCGTGCTCGGCGCGGATGAAGGCGAGTTGCGCTTCAGCTACATATTGCGCAACGGCCGGCCATACTTCACTGATGTCGAAGTCAAATGAAGAAGGCTCATAGACCGACGCGGAAGCCCTTGTGCGAGTTTGATAGCTTAGGTCCACGGATGATGCGGTTCATTCCACTATGCTTCGTGCTGGGTACGTCCCTTCTTCTCTCGGCGTGTGCTGTTTCTTCGTGGAGTCAGCAACCGGGGAGGCAATTCACCAGCGCATTTTGGTACTGGCAGGGCTCCACTGTAGACCCGACATGGTCTAGCCAGCCGGTTGACGCCGTCTTCGTTCAGGTGGGTAACATCCGCTCCGACCGGCTGGGAGGCGGCACCGAGCGGTGGTTTGCGTACGGAGATCTACCAAAAGACTTGCCGCCAGCGCGGGACTATTGGCTTGTATATCGATTCGATGGAACAGGGGTGCCGGACGTTCAAGTTGCGCCTATCCTGGGCGAAGAAATCTCGCAGCTTCAGGCTGCAGCGCAAGACAGAAATCTCCACGTGATTGGCGTGCAGCTCGACATAGACAGCCCTACGGGATCGCTTGTGCAATATGCCAGATTTCTTCACGAAGTGCGAACAAAGCTCCCGTCGGGGCTGCGCATCTCGATCACCGCGCTGCTTGACTGGTTCCGGAGTGGAACTTCAGTAGACCGCGTAATCAACGAGGTTGACGAGTTCGTTCCGCAGTTTTACGATTTGTCCGATCCTACCGGATATGGTCGCCAAGCTGCCATCGCCGCCCAAGTGGATGCGGTACGTTGGGGGCCAGCGTTCAATCGTTTCGGTAAGCCATTTCGCATTGGCATTTCCACATTTGGACGTGCGCGCGTCGTACCTGTACCGGCAAATTCCGGTACCGCAAAGTATGCACGAATATCCCTGTTTGGGGATGTCGGGTTGATGGATATCGCAACCAACCCAGCCTTTGAAATCGAAACGAGCCGCAACCCTGCAAATGAGCTCGTCCTTACTTTCCGAGCAAAACACGAGACACGCATCGACTACAATCGCTTTGGGCCCGGCGATGCTATTCAGTTCATTCTGGCAACCCAGGACTCCATTCGATCTGCCGTGGACAACGTGCGCCAGATGCGCGGAAATTTGATCGGAATCGTCTTCTTTCGCTGGCCGGCGACCGAAGATACGTTGGCAATGCAGCCGGAAGAGGTTCTTGCGGCCGCCGGGAACACCCCACAGCATCCGAAACCCGCTCGCGTGGGAGTCGTCAACGGCCACTGCGCAGCAGTGCAATGCAGCGATATCTACCTTATGGGAGCCGATCCATTTTTTCCGAAGGAGACTCACTATGAGATCCGCAGCTCTGCAATCTTCGAGTACTTCCTCCCTGAGCACAACATGCCGGTTCGAATGCTGAATCCTTCCCAGCTCGAATTGTCGTTGCCTGCGTATTGCGGTAGAGGGCGGCTTTACCTGGGACGAGCCATTACGGCCACGCGCTCGGAGTTCACAGTGGAACGGCAATGAAGATGGGCCGCGTTCTGAAACGCCTATTCGTCTTGCTGTTGGGCGCCGGACTTCTCCTCGGATGCGCGTTTGACGACACGCTCCGCGCGTACTTGGACGCACACTTCTGGCTACCGTTCGCTAAGAGCGCAGCGAACTTTGAGAGACGGAACGTGCGAAGGATCTCGGCCCCATTTGCCGGAATGGATGCGGCACAGGGTGGTCGTCTGGCGAATTTACGGGCGGCATATCAGAAAATCTCCACGCCTGATCCCCTTGACCGTTCGGCCGACGTCTCCGTTCCTCGGCAAGCCCTGGAAGCCGCCCGCGCCGCCCCGTCCCTTACGAAGCGCGAAAGGGAAGAAGTGGCTCTCCTCGACGCAAAAATCGATATGCGAGCAGCCAGTCTGCAAGACTCGGAGCTTCTGGAGCGCGCCAAGAAGAAGCTGATCGCATTCTTGGCCACCGCTCGCACTCCGGAATTTCGTAGCGAGGCGCGAGGGTGGCTCGCTCATGTCGATTATCTCCTCGGCGATCAAACGGGGGCTGGAAAGATCTACCTTGACGAGCTGAATCGCGACGGGTCAAATCTAAGTCGTGAGACGCTATTGAATTCTCTGAGGTTGAACTACGGCTACGATGGTGGGCCGGAATTGCTTTCCCATCTGCAGGAGTATTTTGATACGCCGGAGCATGCGGCATTTGCCATTCAATTGGTGACAAACCCGCATTGGCCCACGGGTGGCGACAGGTTCCCCCGAGACACCTCCGAACTGGAAGCGCAAACCTACTCGCGGGTTGTGAAACTCCTCGAAGCGCATCGTGAGCTTTTGCGCTCAAAGAGCGGTGTAAATACCCTGGCGCTGCTCACAATGAGGACAGCGCTGCGGATGGGCGATCCGGCTGGCGCAAAGAAGATCGCCGAATCAATTCCCAGCGACGATCCGATCCACGCTCAGCCCGATTTCAACTGGATGCTCGCATCCGCAAACTTCCTTTCCCATGACTATGCGGCCGCGGAAGCTCCTCTGCTCAGGTTGTTCAGATCACCCCTTGCTTCGGAAAGTCAAAAGGCCGCCGCTGCATATGGACTGTGCGGGGTCTACCAGAAGACCGAAAATACGACAGAACAATTGCGATACGCGCTTTGGCTCTACTCAGGAGCACGGAAGAACCAGATGTGGTTGAGCACGGGCCTTTCGGATCTCTCAGTCTATTGGGCTGTCTCGGGATGGGATCTAAATTTACTTCTGGAGACGGACGCGTCCGTGGATCAGCTAAGATCCTTCGTCAGTCAGAATCCGGATTTGCGGGACATCCGCCTCGTGAAGTATTCCCTGGCGGTCCGATTAACTCGCGAAAATCAATACTCAGAGGCTGCGGACATTTATCAATCGATCCACGCTGTCCGGCGTGCGCCGAGAATCCGGCGGCTGGCGGATCTGTATAGTGAAGCGAATCGAAGCGACCTGAGCGATTCGCAGCGCAACGATGCTAAATTCCGCCTGGCGGAATTCCTGAGCGCGAATCCGGACAGGATCTACTACAACGACGCGCTTTGGCATGGTTTGCAACGGTATGCTCTCGAAGCCGAGCACGACGACCGTCTAACTCGCCGAGAACGCGACGCCATGATCGCGAGCGAGCGGAAGTTGCAGGACGACCAGGAGGAACGCTGGCGAGCTTACCTGATTCTGCGTGAGGTTATCGATAGCGATACGACCTATCTGCGTCCGAAGGCCGCGGCACTGGCCCTTCAGTGTCTCCGTGGCATCAGCGACCGCTTCGGACGCCAAGACGAGATTCGGAAAGCAGACATCGAGCTGGCGCGCTTGCTCCGCTGAGCTTCGGAGTGTGGTCGCTGCCGAGTCTCCGAGCTCATGGGCACCCTGTTGAGACAATCTGATTATGAAATCCAAGTACGCCGTAATATCTGCCGCCACGTTGATACTCGCGGCTGGCGGCGTTGACGCGCAGACGCATCTCGACACGACCGCAATGGATCAGGCGGTGATCTCGAAACTGTCGGCACAGTTTGGAATCAACTCCAAAGTCATCGTGCATCTGGATCTGACACGGACATTTCAAACGAAATCGCGGTGGAGCCTGGTTGTCGCTAAACAGCCTGATGAGGAGAGTAGCGTGGAGGACGGAGGGGGTAATCGAATAGGAGCGGTATCTCTTTGCTTTGTCGAGAACGACGAGCCCGACTGTTCAGAAGAGATGTTCCTGGCTAAGTATCGAGAAGAGAAAGTCAGCTTCGTTTCTGGGGAGCCGACATTCCACGAACTCCTTGCGAGCGACGTTGTATTTTCGGGACGGGGGAGAACGCTTCCGCTGCTGAGGATAAAGAGCTGTATGAATCGCGGGGCGAATGGGAATTGCGGAGTTTCGACGTTCCTGTTCGTCTATGATCGAAAAGCGGACAGGTTTCGTGTCGTTTTCTTTAACATGACGGGCAGGAATAACAACGAGGAAACCCGATTGGTTGCGAACGGCCCCCTGCTTGGGAGTGTAATTGTCGCCTATCCGACAAGCGATGCACCATTTACATACTTCGTGGAGGTCTACAAGCGAACTTCCGACACTGGGTATTCGCTGGCGTTGAGATATCGAGGTCATACCGGCTACGGCGACGGCAATCCTCTCGCGGTCATCGATTCAGAAATGCCAGAGACCCTTCAGCGGCTTGGTCTTTGGAAAACAGGAGATGCGTTGCCAGTTCCGCCGAGCATGCCTAGAGGATGTACACGTCTCGTGATGCGCAAAAGCGTCGAGTGGTGTGAACCGCATTGACGTGGAAATAAGGGGCCGCACCCGATTTCGCAGCAACGTAATTCGGGTTCCTGGTGACTCCAAATCCATCGTGATTGGCGCTATTCTCAGAGCGATAATGCGAGAGTTGAGCTTGGTTGCTATCGCGGTCGCCGCTGTCTCAGTTGCGCCCGCTTTCCAGGTAGTTCAACCCCCCAGGAGCCCCTACGAACGGCGGGGCCTTTATCACGCAACGATTCATGGGCGTCTCGTGTCCCCGTCCGGCGAGCCCGTAGGCGGAGTCCACATCCAACTGAACGCTGGTCGGCCCCGGTCACTGCCGCTCGCCGATGTTGTGACCAGCGCCGATGGCCGATTCAGCCTGTCTGATGTGAATAGCATCTATCCTCCGTACCTGACCTGGCATCCTCCGGAGGAGTGGCTAGAAGGTGGGATTTCCGTGGTGGGTGAAAGCGTCGCTGAGGTAGACGTAGGAGTAATTCAGCTCCGCCCGGCCGCTATTGTCCGGGTTGCGGTCGAGTTAGTCGGTGGTTCTCCACTCGAAAGCGGTTATCGCGATCCGACAGTCGTCCTCGCCGGCGAACCCGGATGGCCGCGAATGGTTGCCGAGAAGATCGGGTCGGAACAAATCATACGTCGCATCTCCTTCGAGAACGGGACTTGGGAAGTGAGCCTGTACACAAAGTCGAGATCCGAAGTTTACACCGCTCCATTCCACCTGCAGCGCGGCCGGCGGGACCAGAAGTTCACTCTGCGGTTGCTCCGGGATACGGTAAAGCCGGCGAGCCAGTACCACTCCGAAGGAAGAATGGAAGTCTCAGTGAGCACCGCTCCTGCAACAACCCTCATCAGAGAGTTCAATGTGGATGGACGGGTTGTGGATCCCGATGGGAGCCCTGTCGAAGGTGCCTTGGTAAGTACCTTTAGCCTCCCACCCCACAGTTCGATGGTGCAGTGGGCGCGCACCGGCGGCGATGGTGGTTTCGATCTGAAATATAGTTTGACGCACTGCACCACGCCGAGTGTCTCGTATGGTGACTCCGACTACTGGAACCTGTATTTCTCCAAGCCGAGCCTGCGTGACATCCCCTGCGAGGACTGGGTGCGAACACCGCAAACCATAGTGATGCCCAAGCCGTCGCGGCTGTCGATCCAGGTCTCCGGCCTGGGCACTTCGAAAGTGCGCGCCGCATGGTGGCATGATTCGTTCGGCTGGCAGAGGTTCTCCTCGTTGCGCCCTTGGGTCCCTGCTTGGGGCCTTTCGGATGCCCTGATCCGAGTCGCGGCTGAAGGTTATTTGCCCTTGACCCAGAAGTTAGAGCGTCCACGTTTTAACCCCTCTAAAGCCGATCCTCCGGCCGAGTTGCCGATGGCATTCCAGTTCGATCCAAACGTTCGGCGGACACTATCTGTGTTGGGTGGCGGAAAGCCGCTGGCCCGTGCGACCGTGGACGTCGAGTCGATCGTGAATCTAGATTCGGACGAGCGCCGAGTGCTGAACACCTACCCGGTACCAGCCGATGGTAGCCTGGAGCTCCTGGGCGGCGGCGACCAGCTTGTTGAAGTATTCGTTTATGCCGAAGGGTTCGAACCTCGGCGAGCCATATGGAACCCCGGAGTGCCATTGGTAGTGGATCTGACTGCACGGAGTTCGAGCTTTGAATTCCCGGCTTTCACCGCCGCGGTGGTCGCGCGCATAAGGCAGGCCGAAACGCCTCGTGCGGTGCGGACCATTGCCTTGAGCACCGGTCGACGGACGCTCACGCATGTCGCGCCCGGCATGTATGACATCACCTGCTACAACGCGAGCGGCGCGATAGCGGGGTACCAGCGCCTGACGGTGGCGGGTGCCAGCAGTGCCACGGTCGATTGCGGGGTGGATCAGCGGCCTCGACTAATCGTGCGCCTCCCTAGCGAGGGCTGGCGGCTTTCCGTGTCGGAATCCACCCCGCGCGGCGGAGCCACTCAGTGGGTTGCAATGATCCCGGCTCCCGGGCTTCCAGGATTCTCCGAAGTCGACGCCACCGTTGTGCGCGAATCCAAGACCGAACCCACGCTTGCCCTTTCTTACGCCGGCAAGTGGCACGTCCAGGCTCAAGAGGGCGACCGCATACTCAGTCTCTGGCGGGACATCGACATTCAGCCCGGCGCGTCTATCACACTCGCCTTACCGGCGGAGACGGGAACGCTCAAGGGCTCGATGCGCACCTATGGCGGCGGACTTGAGAGATCGGAACATGGGTTCGCAGGTCCCCGGCTTCAACTCATCGCTGACGATCCGGCCGGCTGGTCCGTCACAGAATATCTTCCCCAGCGAGACTCCCGTGAAGGTGAAGAGAGGCATCATTTCACTCTCACGGGCATTCCTGAAGGCGACTATCACCTGTATCAGCATCTGATTGGCGAACCGAAGACCTACACATTCGGCGGCCACACCACGACCTACACCGAGCCGACCGCCTCTTGGGGCGGTATTCCGGTCCACATCGAAGCAAGCTCCGCAACTGTACTCAACGATTTCAGCGAGTACCCCCTGAACGATCTTCAGGTGCGCGTGACCGATGCCAACGGCCACCCCGTTGAGCACGCGACCCTGCGCATTCGCGACCGCATGTCCGAATCGTGGCGGCAGGTGGAAGAGAACCCCGCGCAATTGGAACAAGCAGCTCACCCTATTCCCTATCCTGCGGCTGCGCGGATCGTTGCGGGGAGGGCAACTCGGGTGCGCGACTTGGGCGTAACGATTCGCGAGTTTTCTTTTTTGGTGGCATGAAACCGAGCGTAGTGATACGCTAGGTTTATCAGGAGACTTTATGCACGATTCTCTGGCTGACCTGGAAAGCCGCCGCGCCACTGTTCAATTGCAGATCGTCCAGTTGGGTGACATGCGGTCCGGCTGCATTACCGGAACAAGTGGTCGTTGTGGAAATCTTAACTGTCACTGCCATCGGACCGGTGATCTTGGCCACGGCCCTTACTTTCGGCTGACACGCAAGGTGAAGGGCAAAACCGTCACCGAGACGTTTTCCTCTCCGGCGAGTTTGGCCAAAGCGCAGCGCGAGGTCGCCGAGTGCCAGCGCTTCCGGGAACTGGGCGAGCAACTGTTGGATGTCAATGAACAGATCTGCGAGTTGCGGCCAGTGGAGGAGAACTCGCCGTCAGCCCAGGAAAAAAAACGGTCGAAGCGATCCAAAAGGAAGTCACGCGCGAAGTAGAGCAACTGTTGCGCGTAGCCTTTGGTGCCCGCCGCAAGACGGGGCGTTTGGATCTGGAAGCCCTGGAGTTGGCCGTGCGTTCGGCCATGCATCAGGCGGGGGCGGCAGTGCTAACCAAACTGTTGCAGTTCCCAACCCCGACTGCGGACCAACACAACATTGCTTGCGCCTGCGGACACCAGGCCCGTTATCGGGAGTTGCGCTCCAAGCCGGTCCTCACTGCGGTAGGTAAGTCGGAAGTGTCGCGCCCCTACTACCTGTGCCCCCATTGCCATACGGGCCAATTCCCCGCTGATGTCGAACTGGATATCGAGAACACGGAACTCTCTCCTGGGGTGCGTCGCATGCAGGCGGTAGTGGGCCAAGGGTCGCCCTTCGACCACGGCCGTCAGCAGATGAAGCTCCTCGCCGATCTGGAGGTGACAACCAAAGCTGTGGAGCGGACGGCTGAAGCTATCGGAGAACACATCGCAGCAGACGAGCAGGAGGAGATCCAGCGGGCCGTGCAGTTGAATCTGCCGATGGTCGTGGGCGAATCGGTTCCGATCCTGTATGTGCAAATGGATGGAACGGGAATACCAGTGGTGAAGAAGGAGACGGTGGGTCGGCAAGGCAAGACCGAAGGCCAGTCATCCCATACGCGGGAAGTAAAGTTGGGATGCGTCTTCACCCAGACCGACTGGGACCAGGAAGGCTACCCGATCCGCGATTCTGACTCCACTACCTACGCCGGCGCCATCGAGACCGCCGAAGAGTTTGGAAAGCGTATTTACCTGGAAGCCTGGAAACGCGGCTGGAGCCGCGCTCAAAAGAAGGTGGTCATGGGCGATGGGGCCGAATGGATCTGGAATCTTGCCGAGCAACATTTTCCCGGCGCGGTGCAGATTGTCGATCTGTATCACGCGCGCCAACATCTCTGGGAGTTGGCGCGCCGGCTGCACCCCAATCAAGAGGCCAACCAGAAAGCTTGGATCAAGCTCCACCAGCGGAGATTACTCGACAAAGGAAAAATCGAGAAGCTGGTGTGTGCCCTTCGTTCCATCGTTTCCACCAATCCCGAAGTGATCGAAAAGATTCGCATCGAGGCTGACTACTTTGACAGGAACGTGGCGCGCATGCGCTATCCCAAGTTTCGACGCGAGCACCTCTTTGTCGGCTCGGGTGTAATCGAGGCCGGCTGTAAAACCGTGATCGGCTCCCGGCTCAAACAGTCCGGCATGTTCTGGACGGTTCGGGGTGCCAACGCCATCGTCTCCCTCCGATGCTGCCATCTCAACGGCCGGTTTGAGGACTACTGGGAGGCGCGACGGGCGGCATGATTCCCACTTCTACGTCGCGCACCCGGGCAACTCTATCCCACATCCGCGAGGGCTGGCTCGACCTCTCGGTCGAGTCGGACGACGGCGCAGCATTCAGTTACACGGTTCCAGTTTCGCCTAAGAGCGAACTGAGCTTGAGGCTTCCTCCTGAGAAGCGATGAGGGTACAGAGGTTCTCATACTCGTTGGAGCAAGTTTGGCGGGATTAGTTGGCCCAGTAGGACAAGCATCTCGATTACGGCTTGGAGGTATTGAGCGCAGGCGGAGAGTCTTCTGTGCGCGCCACGGACACGCGGCTGCGAGGAAAGGACGTACGCCCCGCCTGCGAACCCGATAGCTGAAAACACAAATCCGTTGGGCAATAATCGGACAAGCAGTCCTAAGAATTCATGGCAATCTCGGCATCGCGAGCTTACAGACAAAACAGAGCGGTTAAATCTTCGAATCCCACCTCTCATCGCCAACAGTTCGCTAAAACGGCTTTGCGCTGCAAAGTAAATTATACGTAAACTCGTTGGGCGAATCTGGCCACATCGAGCCTTTCTCGGGCATTCAGCGATTCTTCAAATCTAATAACTTAGCTGTTTGCAATGACGTATAGCTGATCGACTCCCGCCGCCTCCACCAATTTTTCAATAGGTTGAAGATTGAGTCTGCTGGCGCGGGCGAGAAGGCGGAGAAATGCCGCCCGCGAGCTCTCCCGCAGGGTATCTGGCTCGACACCAGTTACTTCCAAACTGCTGCTTCAAGCATTCCGCGCAGAGATGGAATGACGACGAGATCCGACAGAAAACCGCCGATCTAAAAGCTCGCAAACCAGTCGCGGAGCCCGCTGCCGACGGTTTCTACTACGATCCAGACGAACCGCTGCGGCTCCATTAACTCTGCTATGCGCTGGTGGGATCGGCGTGCCTCACAGCGTTCCAGTTGTTCCGGATCAGTGAGACCGCGAAGGTTCTTGAGGACGTTTGTGCCAGGATAGAGATACGGGTCCGAATTCTCGGGAGTCGAGCTCATCAATCGCGCTCCCTACTTCCGCTAAAGTCAATTCCCCACTGATGTACCGGCCGTAAAGCGCCTTCACTTGTTTGTCGAGTTCAAAACCCTCCAAGCGGACGGAAGCAAGAGCCTCCTCGCAGACCTGCGTTCGTCGAGCGCTTTCCTCCGCCGCTATCGGGTCCGTTGCGAGGGCCATAGACGCATTTTACTTCTAGGCACACTTTCTTGCCGTCTGAATCTGATTTCGGGGAGGCACGAGATATCAGGGCTCCAGGCACTCCCGATTCATCTGTTGCAGCAAGTGAGTGACTGTCTAAACCTCCCCGTCCGGTGGACGCTGATTCGCTTCAATCAGTGCGAGACCGGCGAGGACGTTAGTGTTTTGTCTCGTTTACAACGACAACCCCACGGACCTGTGTGCCTGTGTGTGCGCGACGGCAAGCGGGATGTCGCTCGACAGACCGGAACTGATTAAGATATCTGGGTACCGCGTTGCCCCCGAACAGGCGTGTTAGCGCTTGTGCTGGCCATGAGGAACGTTGTTTCAGCACTTGGCATGCTTAGCGCGTCCGTGGTCCCGTTCCAAGAAGCGGACTGGAGAGCCTCAGTGGGGAGCCGACGATTCGAGTGTTCGCGCAGATGAGTAGAATGGGGCGGGGTACCGGATTTTCTATTTGCGAGACTGGTCCGGGAGTGGCCAGACCGCGCTTCGTTCTGCCCGAGCTGGGGTCGCACGTTTTAGTTGGGACCCTCGTTGAATCGGACACTTGTTCAGCCGCATACGAACTGACCGGGACTAGCCGAACAATCGCGTTCGGAAACAGCCCTCCCAAAACCACGAATAACGCGACGACGGTCAAAATCCATCGTTCGCGAGGTAAGGCATCCGCCATCACCGCGAAGCCTGTTCGGCGCTTCCCGAGGAATAGGCGTGTGAATAGACGGAAAATGCTTACGGCATTCATGGCAATGGCGATGGGCAGCAGCATGCCGGTCAACGGGTGCGACGCCAGCGTTCCGTGAATCAACAGGTCTTGAGAACAAAAACTCAGCGTACCCGGCAGGCCAACTAAAGCTAGCCCAAATATCGCAAAAAATATAGCCAGCCGCGGCGCGTGCTCGGCCAACCCCAGATGCCTGCTCGCCGTCAGATTTTCGCCGAAGCGCACTTCCAACAGCCGTAAGATTCCAAAGAGGCCCATGGTGGATGCGGTCACCACGAACCAATGCACAAATGCGCCAGTCATCCCTTCCGCGGTCCGGCTTTCGAGTCCAGCCAGAATGCATGCCGACTGGCTGAGCGCAATAAAGGCGAGCAAACGCCGTGGCGAATTCTCGGCAAGCGCCCGAATGGCTACATAGAGAGCGGTTGCAAGGGCCAGATACGAAAGCACGGGAAACAGATCGCGGGTGGCATGCGGAAACAGTGGAACTATCAACCTAGCCACCAGAAACGCCCCGAAATGTCCGTTCAACAGGAGGGCCGTCGGAATGGCTGGTCCGCCCTCCACAGCATCCGCCACCCAAGCGTGGGCAGGGCAGATTCCTTTTCGGAAGATCACAGCAAGCACCAGGAGCCCAAAGACGGCCATGCCTCCCGGGCTCCGGCCCGTCAACCGGTTAATCGACATCGCGTATCCGTTTACGGCAATCAGCCCAATGGCTGCCGCCAGCGCGACACTGGAAAGGAGCAAGCCGGCGCGCGGGCGCCACGTTGCGGCACCGAACAACGCCGTTAGGAAGAAGGGGACCGTCGTCAAAATCCATGCCACGAGTAGAACCAGCAGGCTGCTTGTGGAGTAAGCCAGCAGCGTCGATCCGAAGACAAAAAGCATTCCCGCGATGGTCCGTGAATTACAGTCGCGCCTTGGAAGGACCAGTGTCGCCACCACAGTGAGGCACGAGAATAGCACCATCAAGGTCTCGCCCAGCAATTCGCTGCCTCTTGTGGCGTGCAGCGCCAGGGCACTTGCCGCTACAGATACCAACGCCGCAACGAAGCCGACACCCCGCACTTGTCTTCGCGCGACCGCTACCAGGACTGCAGCGAACCAGGGAGCCGCGATCGCCACGATTTTCATCCATCCGGCATCCAGCATCACGCTGGCATCCAGCATCACGTTGGCATCCAGCATCAATCGCCCCCCTGACTGGCGGGACTTTGCATTGAAAGCATGACCTTCTCACGCCGCCTTGCCGGTCGATGCAATCCCAGGCGGTCTAGTTTGCCGAAGACATTCGACAGCTCAATCAATGGATGAACGACAAAACGATCCAGAATCGTGTCGAGGTGGCCGCGGTCCAGCGCCCAGCGGTAAAGCCACAGTTGTACAGGCCTTGGAAGCAATTCCTCCAGATGAGTCGCCGTAGATGAGATGTCGCTTCCAATTGCGGAGTGCATTTGGTGATAGTCGTGAAGCATCGACGGCGCACGCAGGAACTGCAACGTACGGACCGTAGCATGTCCCAGAATGTGCGCAACGGCGATCCATTTCCAACCTATTCCGATCTCGACGAATATTACGCCGACTTGCGTCAACGACGCGTAGGCGAGGGAGGTTTTGGCATCTGCGCTTGCCCGGCCGACCATCGTGCCATGTACGGCTGTCATCACACCAACGACGATCACCAAAGTGGCGGCCAACGGGGACTGTACCAGCAAGGGTTGAACCCGAAGCAAGAGATACGCACCGGCGTGAATTGAAATTGCGCCGTAAAAAATAGCGCTGGATGGCGTAGGTCCCTCCATCGCGCGTGGAAGCCATCCCGAGAACGGAACCTGCGCGGCCTTACCGGCAGCCGCAACGAGCAAAAGCAGACAGATGATGGATGTTTGGGTTCCAGTAAACGACGGAAGGCCGGCCGCAAATAAAGTCGTCCCTGCCCAATGATTGATGGCGAACACACCTAACAGCAATCCGATGTCACAGGCACGATACACCGCGAAAACGCGAAGACTGTTTTCCACTGGCGCGGCGCGCTGTTGAAAGAAAGCTATCAGCAACACGGACGTGATGCCTACGATCTCCCATCCGGCCACCAGAAGATCGAAGGAGCCAGCAGCGAAGGCGAGCAAAGATCCGAATGCGAACAGGTGCATAAGAAGAAAGAAGCGCAGAAAACCGCGCTCGCGATGAAGGTAAGTCGCCGAGAATTGCCCGATCAGTCCTGAAAGCACAACCGTCAATCCAAGGAATGGCAGGGAAAGGCGGTCCGCCAGAAGCACGAGCGGGAAATGGTAATCGTGCACGGAAAACCAATTGCCGAATGTCACGATGACGGCCGGAGCCCCTGTCGAGGGTAACTTCCAAAGGATTACCGCAAGGCCGAATACAGAGGCAGAAAACGTCAGGCCGGTTATCCTGGATACAACACGTTCGCTTGGATTCCAGCCCAACAACCAAAGCAGCGCAAATGTAGCGAAGACCACACCGGGTGCTAAGACTACGAACAAGAGCGAGGCTTCGGCGAGGTTCACGATGATCGCCCCTCAGCTTCGGCGTAAATCCAGGCCATTGGCAGGTGTTCGATTTTGCCGCGATACCATTCCGCTGAAGAGAGAGCGACCGGCAGGCGCTCGACGAGTTCGTCAAATTCGCAAAAGCCGCCGTTCTTATACACCTGAACCGCGCCCGACGTTGGGTCTATTGTGGCCAGACGAATCCATCGGTTCTCGACCAACTGGTTCAACGAAGCACTGGCTTTCAGTACCCTCATCAGACGTTCCGGCGTGGTTTCGATAACGAAGAGAATCCGCATGGGCTCATGGATCTCCACCATTTGCCAGGGCAATCCTGTTCGCAAATCGCTGGCATGGCCATCCATCACTCCGGCCAAGCTCGTTACATTATGAGGAAGCTTCGTGCCACAACCGTAACGATCGTTATCGACGAAAGAAAAGTAGTACTCGAGACTGATGCCCGCACAGACGGGAACTACCGACGCCAACAGTGACGCAAGGCTTCGATCGTCCGTGTCCTGCCCGGCGTCGTATGACACCAAGAACGCGCGCCGATCCAGAAACAGTCCTCGCGTGAGGCTGCGCCGCCCTATAATGCACACCGAGTTCGTGCAATGCCCATACTCAGGGCGCGGCTGGGCCAGGTGTTCGCTGCGTTCCTCCACACAGCGAAGCGCAGCTTCCGGCGAGGCGTCCACTGGGCAGGACTCGAATCGGCGCGCGCGTTCCTGAGCATTGAGCGCCCTCGCTTTGTCGAGGGACTTGCGAATGCGGCCAACATCCGGGCCGTGGGAGGCTGGGAGCGTTTCTAAGTCGTAGAGTTCGATGTCGTCGCTGCATGTGTCGTGGTATCCGCCGATGAACCAGGTGTCATCGGGAATATCGATGCCTTGCTCGCGCAGTTCATCGCGCACTTCGGGGCGATTGGCCATAGCGGCGAAGAGCCGCGCATTGGGTCCGCCACGGCGTCCCCCGCACGCTCCACAGTCGTGGGCTGACTCGTGCGGGTTGTTCAGACTGGTTGATCCGTGGCCCAGGACCACGACGAGGCGCGCAAAGCCACGCCTTAGGCCAGCCGGGCCCAAAACGCTGGCCACTCTTTCGGTCTTCTCCGCGGCTACGAATCCCATCAGTACACCCGCCACGGCGCCTTGCGATCCCGCCGTGTTGCGCATCAGTGTCAGTTCTGTGCGTGGCTCGGGCAGAAACGCCTTGTTCATCCAGTCTCGTAATTGCGCATAACGCCTGGGCGCCAATAGATGACCGATCAGAGGCACGGCCGAGAGCAATCCGAGAGCGCTGGTAGACAGCCAACCTCGCAAGAGCGTCCGAGAGGATAAGAACGACTGCAGCATGAGTCCTCCAAGAAGCCGCCTGCGCCAGCGGCGCTTCTCCAGCAGGAGGCTGTCTTCCGGCTTGGATTGTTCCACGACAGCGTGTTGGGGCTTCACCACCACGGGGCAAAAGGCGGCGCTGCGTGGGTCGTCGATCCCTTTGTAGTCCACCGCGATGCCAAAGTACCCAGCCGAGCCGAACGTTTCCACCCGCGGGTCCACTTCTTCAAGAGCGCGCCGCGCCGATTCTTCGCGCTCATCGATGCAGAAAAATACTTGTGCAACCGGTCTCGCTTTGAAATTGGATAAGCCGCGGTAACTCCGATGACTCGCTAGCCCCCGCAGTATCTCGCGTTCGTGCCAACGTTCATAGGCCAAGTGAAGGATGCGGCGGCGCTCCAGCCCATTGCATGCTTTCACTTCACTCACAAAGGCCACCCACTCTGCATCTGACAGCCGAGTTACTTCATCAGCGGACAGTGAGACTACGCGGGCGGCGTCATAAGTGCGGGCCGCTCGGCTCAGACGTCGCTTCTCTTGTGTCTTTAGAGGGCTTTCCTGCGGCACAGCCTCAGCGACGCCCCTGCGCGCTGCCACTCGGGCCATCGTCAGCCGCACGGCGAGGAAGTCCATAAGTGAGCACGGGACGTGTTCATGCGGCGCAAGGCTGGGGTTTTCCTCTATCCTGCGCATCAATCCCGCCCAGCCGGGCAATGCGAGAAGCTCGGACTGAAGAACGTTTTCCCAATCAGACTCGTGGAAACAGGAGCTATCAAGGTAATCCAACACCGCGTCCGTCGGACTCAAGGCGAAATATTCCTGCCGGCGAAACTCTTCGTCCAAACCCGTGAGATAGCGGGGGAACATGCCTCCAGGGTGGGACAACAGAGTCCGGACGCTTGCGTAGAAGCCCTGCTCGCGATGCGGCATGGACCAATATGCCAATCCCTGATCCAGAAACACCGAGCACAAACGGATCAGCCACGGATGGATGATCTCGTCCACTGCGTTCGCCGGCACAGGCTCCTCTTCATGGGCGACCGTGCGGGCAAGACAGGCATCAAACAAGCGCCGCATGGCTGCCTGGCGAAAATCCTCTGACAAGTCGCCCTGCTCGGACCGCCACATGATAGTCGCGGCGTCAAACTCCCGCACGCCGGGCGCTATCATTGAACGGCGCAGCGAGCGCCGGCTCAGCCGTGGGATGACAACCGCATCGGTCTCGCTATCGAGGACTGTATCGACATCCCGCACGTGAATCCGGCCGCGCGCCAGTTCGGCTCGGTACGCGGCTTCGCTCATATAGGGTTCGGCGCCGAACAATCGCCATGCCTCCATCACGGCGCGCTCGAAGGGCAAATCCTCCAAGGCATGCAATGTATTGTGATGGACGAAAACTCCAATCGGACCCTGCTTCGGAAGGAGATGCACCACGTGGTCAACCGCATGGCGCAGGCGTTCCTGTCGTCCTTGGATTAATTCTTTACTGGATGATTCGGTTCGGAGCGCGTCATGCGCCCTCACCGGCCTTGTCCTTCCGCTTGAATCTGCCCCAGCATCTCTACGGATTCATGCAGATGTGCCTGAAAGTATTGCCGCATCAGGTCAAGGACTTTAATGAGAACCTTGTTCCGGAGCGAATACAAAACTTGGTTACCTTGTTTGCGGCTGCTGACGATCTGCCGGCTGCGCAGGATTGCCAAATGTTGAGAAATATTGGCCTGCTCGGCGCCCAGCCGTTCTTGAATGGCGCCGGCAGGCATCTCACCCTCGCGCAGAACCTCCAGTATGGCGATTCGGGTCGGATGAGCGAGCGCTTGAAAGATATTCGCCTTGTACTGTCGCAGCATGTCCTGCATAAGACCACTATATTCGATTAGACGAATATTCTCAAGTTGGCCAGACGCCGTTTGAGGTGCCTGCTACGCAAGGGCATTCAGCGATTCTTTAAATTCGATAACTTAGGCGTTTGCAATGCCGCCTAGCGGAACAATATGGGGCGGGCCGCGCCCACGCTCTGAGCACCTAATTCGCGCCCCAGCCCGTCAGCACGCGTGGAATGGTCCGCAAAAGAATCTTGATATCCAGCTCCAGCGACCAGTTGTCGATGTACTGCATGTCCATCTTCATCCAGGTGTCGAAGTCCAGCCGGTCGCGCCCGGCCAGCGCCCACAGGCAAGTCAGGCCCGGCCGCATGCGCAGGCGCCGGCGCTGCCAGGTCTGATACATCTCCACTTCTTCAGGCACCGCCGGGCGCGGACCCACCAGCGACATTTCTCCCTTTAGCACGTTCCACAACTGCGGCCATTCGTCGATGGAAAACTTGCGCAGAAACCGGCCGACGGATGTGAGGCGGGGATCGTTGGGGATTTTGAATGCCGTCGATTTCTTGTTCAAATGCATCAAGGAAGCCTTCAATTCCTCGGCGTTGTCGCACATCGAGCGGAATTTGTAGAAGGTGAACCGGCGGCCGTTCAACCCGCACCGCACCTGCCGGAAAATCGCCGGACCAGGCGACGTGATGCGGATCAGCAGGGCAATCAAAATCATGAACGGCGCGAGCAGGACCAGCGCGGCCGCGGCGATCACCAGATCGGTGACGCGCTTGAGCAGCAGCCGGATTTCATCGTGAGGCGCGGCGGAGAACGTCAGCAGCGGTTTGGTTCCCAGCCGGTCCAGATAGACCTGACTGTTCACGTGCGGGAAAAAGTCCACCACCACGCGCGTCCGCACGCCCTCTTCATCGCAGCGCAGAAACACTTCCTCCATCCCGGCGAGTTTTCCGCTATCCACGGCGAAAATGATCTCATCGATCACGTGGCGCCGCAGGAGCTCGGGCAGCTGCGACAGCGCATACCGCTTATAGCTATCTTTCAATTGAACGCTTCCCGGCTCGTCGTCCAAAAATCCCAGCAAGCGGACGCCGTAATCTTTCGATTCTTCGAGTGCCTCTCCCAGGTGAAGCGCGCTTTCACCCGAGCCAACCACCATCACGTAGTGCGCGGTTCCAAACTGTTTCCGAACCGCGCCGATCACTCGTGCCGCGTTGATTCGGAACAGGCACAAAAGAATCCAGGCGTAAGTCGAGAATATCGCGACGAAAAAGCGGCTGAGGTCCAGTCGCAGCAGATATTCAGCCAGCACCAGGCAAGCCGCCCCCAATACGCATTGGCGGAAAGTGTCCCGCAGCACCACGCTCGGATGCGCCGAATCGAGTTTTTCGTAAATGTTAAACCAGTATCCGATGGCGAGCCAACTCATCAACGAAACACCCAGCAGGAGCGTGGCGATCGGGAAATCGATATGGAACCGGAAGTAGAAGGGCCGCTCGTAATTCAGAAAAAGTCGCGACTGGTACGCCGCGATAAAGGCGAGGCAAATGAGGACGGAGTCGATGAGGCCAAAGATGGCCTTGACCCTTCTGTAATGCCGGCTGAACACGCCAGAGTTAGCATAGCACGGGTGTAAGCGTTGTGTTTACTATTACATGCCGGAGAATTGCCCAACGCAAGATGAGCATGAAACTAGTGAATTGGCTGGGGCGGTTTCCAATGGAAGATGAGCATGAAAACGGGAACAATGGGGTAGGCGTGGCGCGGCCGGGTGCAGATACGGATGCAGAATGCCGAGAGCCTGAGCCGGGATCAGATCCGAGAGTTTTTGCGGTCGAGCGAGCCGATCGAGTTCAGCAGTGGCGGGCGGGAGGAACGATACCTGTGGGTGGAGCGGGTATTGGCGGCGCAGAAGTACCGAAGTTTGGGAAAAGGCGAGCGGGGCTTGGTACGGGCCTACCTGCGGAAAGTGACCGGGTTGAGCGAGGCGCAGACCACGCGGTTGATCCGGGCGTATCTCGATTGCGGCGTAATACGGCCCCAGTCGTACCAACGGCACGCGTTCGCAGTGAGGTACACGGCGGAAGACATTGCGTTGTTAGCGGACGTGGATCGGGCACACAGGCGGTTGAGCGGACCCGCCACGCGCCGGATCTTGCAGCGCGCCTACGAACAGTTCGGAGAGAAGCAGTGCGAGCGACTGTCGAAGATCAGCGTGGCGCACTTGTACAACCTGCGGGCGAGCGCGCGCTATCGCAACCAGGCGGCGGTGTTCGAACCGACGCAGTCCACTGCGGCCGCCATCGGACAGCGGCGCAAGCCCGATCCGGAAGGGCGGCCGGGGTATGTGCGCGTGGATACGGTGCATCAAGGGGACAGCGCGGGAACCAAGGGCGTGTATCACATCAACGCCGTGGATGCGGTGACGCAATGGCAAGTGGTGGGCTGCGCCGAGAAGATCAGCGAGGCCTATCTGATGCCGGTGCTGGCAGCGGTGTTGGCGCAATTTCCATTTCCGATCCGCGGTTTTCATGCCGACAACGGCTCGGAGTATATCAACCATCGAGTGGCGGAAATGCTGCGGAAGTTGCACGCCGAATTCACCAAGAGCCGAGCGTGCCGAAGCCAGGACAATGCACTGGTGGAAGGCAAGAACGGTGCGGTGATCCGCAAGTTGATCGGCTACGGACACATCGCCGGCGCACACGCCGGGGAGCTGCAGAACTTCTACGCCGAGCATTTAAATCCGTACCTGAACTTTCACCGGCCCTGCGGATTCGCGACAGTGAGCTTGGACGAGCGCGGCAAACGCCAACGCAAATACAAGATCGAGGACTACCGGACGCCGTTCGAGAAACTGCAATCGCTGCCCGAAGGGGAGAGCTTTTTGAAACCGGGATTGAGTTTGCGGGAACTGGAAAAGCGGTCGCTGGCGATCAGCGACACCGAATGCGCTCGCCGGATGAGCGCGGCCAAGGCCAAGCTGCTTCGGCAATGCCAGACGCCGTCCTTGCCGAAGTTCCGCTAACGGAGGGCCGTGGGAATGCCGGGCCCGTGGAAAGCGTGGAAAACCAAGAGCGGGTTTCCCACGCTTTCCACCGTCCCTTGGAAATCTCGCAGAAAGCGCGAGATTCCCACATTCCCACCGCCCGGCTTCGCGTCCATGGAAAAGTGGAAAACCAAAAGCAGGTTTCCCACTTTCCCACGACCGCTCGCGACCATAACCACCGTTCTCTCTCTGAAAACCAAAAACCAAAGAAAGGAAGTCGGCCGCTGCGCGGCCTCCTCATTCCCTGTCCGATTTTCATGCTCATCCTTCGATTGGAAAATGCTCCGGACGTGAGTTGGTTCGCGATTTCCTGCCCGATGGCCAGCGATGCCGTTGCGCCCGGGCTGGGAGCGTTTAAAACATGCAGCGCATGATCGCTCTCGACGAAGCGAAAATCCTGCACCATCTCGCCGCTGGGAGCGATGGCTTGTGCGCGAACGCCTGCGCCTCCCGCCGCCAAATCCTCGGGACGAACCTCGGGCACCAGTGCGTTCAGCGACTTGCAGAACAGCTCTTTGCTGAACGAGCGGCGCAGTTCGTCCAAGCATACGCGCGGGTACTTCTGAAAAAAGCGCCAAAATCCCGGATAAGTCAGCGTGCCGATGAAATCGCGCGCCGAAAAATCGGTCTTCTTGTATCCTTCCCGAGCGAATGCCAGCACCGCGTTCGGACCGGCTTCGATGCCGCCGTGAATGAGCCGCGTGAAATGGACGCCGAGGAATGGAAAGCGGGGATCGGGCACCGGGTAAATCAGATTGCGGACCAGGTGCTGCCGCTCGGGTTTCAGCTTGTAGTATTCGCCGCGAAATGGAATGATCTTCAGTTCCGGCCGATCGCCCGCGAGCGAGCAAACCCGATCGCATTGCAGGCCCGCGCAGTTCACGATGTAGTCCGATTCAAATTCGCCCGCCGCCGTTTCCGCGATCCATTGCGCGCCGATCTTTCGCAATCCAACCCTTCGCAGTCGAGTAACCACCGCTTGCGTGACTACCTTTCCGCCCGCGGCCGCCAGGCATCGCACCAGCGTTTTACAGACCGCGGGATAATCGGCGATGCCTTCTTCCGGCACCCGGATCGCTGCCACTCCACCCACGTGTGGCTCGATTTCACGCATCTCGGAGACTCCCAGTTTACGCAAGCCGCTCAGGCCGTTCTGCCGCCCCCGTTCAAACAGGTCGTTCAGGCGCGGAACTTCTTCGGCCTTTGCGGCCACCACCAGCTTTCCGCAAACTTCGTGCGGGATGCCGTGCTCCTGGCAGAACCCAATCATCTGGCGAATGCCGGTGACCGCCAGTTTAGCCTTCATCGAACCTGGCTTATAGTACAGCCCGCAGTGCAGCACGCCGCTGTTGTGGCCGCTTTGGTGCTGTCCCACCGCCGGTTCTTTCTCGAGCACCGTGATGGAAGCGTCCGGAAGCTTTTGGTTTAGCCGTAAGGCAGTTGCCAATCCGATGATTCCACCGCCGATGACCGTGATGCGCATTGCTATCAAGATACTGCAACCGACCTGTTACACTTGTCTGGTCCCAAGTGATCGCTCAAAAAGACAGCCTTAGCTCGCGCCTCCGCTATCTGGAACTCTTGATCCTGTTGGGCGCGCTCCAGGCTTTCGCGCCGCTCTCCATCGACATGTACCTTCCCGCCATGCCGGTGATTGAAAAGGTATTTCATACCTCCACTGCGTCGGTGCAGATGACGATGGTCACGTTTCTGCTGGGCTACGCGCTCGGCCAGCCGCTGTATGGGCCCATTACGGACCGTTTCGGACGCAAGCCGCCGCTCTATGCGAGCCTCCTGGTGTTCATCGCCGCGTCGGCCGCGTGTGCCCTATCGCCATCGATTCCCGTGATGTCGATCGCCAGGCTCATCCAGGCCGTGGGCGCTTGCGGCGGCGCGGTGATGTCGCGCGCCATGGTCACCGACCTTTTTCCAGCGCGTGAATTGCGCCGTATCTTTTCCATGCTGGTGCTGGTGCTTGGTGTTTCGCCCGTAATTGCGCCACTGTTCGGCAGTTATCTGCTGGTCTGGTTCGGCTGGAACTCGGCGTTCGTCGTGCAGGCTCTGCTCGGCACCGCGTGTTTGGTGGGCATGCATTTCCGCTTGCCGGAATCGCTGCCGCACGATGCGCGGCGCCCGCTGCATTTCGATGTTATCCGGTCCACTTATATGCGGCTATTCAAGGATCGAACCTTCCTAGGCGCATCGGTAGTCTGCGGCTTCAGCTCGGCTGGAACATTCGCGTACATCACCAGCGCGCCCTTCGTGTTCATTGTGCTGTACAAGGTGCCCACGGAACGGTTCGGCTGGCTGTTTGGATCGGTGGCGGCCGGCATGGTGGTGGCTTCTCAGATCAACGGGCGCATGTCGCACCGCATCCCGCTGTGGCGCGTGCTGCGGACCGCGAACACGGTGCAGCTTTTCGCGGGGCTTTTTCTGCTCGCCAGCGTGCTGACCGGGTTCGGCGGACTCATCAGTATTTTCGCGGGCGTGTTCGTTTATGTATCGGCGCAGGGTTTCGTGTTCCCGAATGGATCGGCCATCGCGATGATGCGCCATGGCGAAATCGCCGGCACTGCGTCAGCGCTGCTCGGCACCAACCAATTCCTGATCGCCGCCCTTGCCACGATATTTCTGGGTTTCATCGATAATCCTGCGCTTCCCATGGCGCTCGTGATCGCCGGTTCGGCCGTCGCCTCCACGCTGCTCAACTTCCTGACCTTGGGCGAGAAGCTGGAAGCGGCGCCGCAAGCGGCTTGACCCGTCCCGCGTAAAACTGACATACTGGCTAACCATGCGACGCCTATTTCCCCTCGTTTTCGGAACATTTCTAGCGGGAGCGTGTATTCTCTCCGCCGCGATTTCTGACCCCGTCCGCATCGAGAGCGGTCTGGTTTCGGGCGTTCCTGGTTCCACCGATGAGGTGCGCGTCTACAAGGGCATTCCCTATGCGGCGCCGCCCGTCGGCGAGTTGCGCTGGCATGAGGCGCGTCCGCCGTCTCACTGGGAAGGCGTGCGAAAGGCCGATGAATTTAGCCCCGTGTGCATGCAGCAACAGCGCGGCCCGGCGGGCGCTTCGGGACCAGTACCTAGCGAAGATTGCCTCTATGTGAACGTATGGACGGCTGCCAAATCCGCGAGCGAACGCCGCCCTGTGATTGTTTGGACCTACGGTGGCGGTTTCACGGGAGGTGCCGGATCGCTCGCCATGTATAACGGCGATGCTCTGGCGCGCAAGGGCGCCGTGGTGGTCACCTATAACTATCGGCTGGGAATATTTGGATTCCTCGCCACGCCGGAATTAACCAAGGAATCCGGGCACAATGCGTCAGGCAATTACGCGATGGGCGACATGGCGGCGGTGCTGCATTGGGTGCAAAAGAACATTGCGAATTTCGGCGGCGATCCCAAGCGCGTCACCATCGACGGCGAGTCGGCTGGTTCCATGCTGGTGTCAGCCATGGTTGCATCGCCCCAAGGCAAAGGGCTCTTCCAGCGGGCCATCGGGCAGAGCGGCGCATGGATGGGAATCAGCATCGGCAAAATGACTACGCGGGCGCAGGCCGAAGAGAACGGCGACAAGATGATGCACACGTTGGGCGCATCTTCTATCGCCGAACTGCGCGCCAAGCCGGCTGATGAGCTGCTGAAGAATGCGCGCGGCGGCTTCGCGATCATCGTTGACGGCTGGTATGTTCCCGAGGATCTTTCGATCACCTATGCAAACCACAAGCAAAACGATGTAGATGTTCTGGTTGGATCGAACCACGACGAAGGGACGTTCTTCTCACGGCCCGGCTCCGTCAACGCGGAGCGATTCTCCGGAACGGCCAACCGCCGCTTCGGCGATCTAGCCGGCGAATATCTGAAGCTTTATCCGGCAAGCTCGGACACCGAAGCAGGCACCTCGCAACTTGCGGCCTTCCGCAATGAAATGGGCTGGCACATGCGCGAATGGGCGCAATTGCAGAGCCAGCGCGGAAAAGCGAAGGCTTATCTTTATTACTTCACGCACATTCCTCCCACTGCTCCCGGGCAGCCGTCGCGCGGGGCCACGCATACGGCCGATCTCGCCTACATGTTCGACAATCAGCCGCCAAGGGTGGAATGGACCGATGCCGACAAAAAGCTCGCCGATATGATGTCGTCTTATTGGGTGAACTTCGCCACCACCGGAAATCCCAACGGGAAGGGCTTGCCGCAATGGCCCGCCTACAGCGAGAAAAAGGGCGAGAAGAACATCGTGCTCGGCGACACGGTGATGGTGGGGCAGGGAATCGATCCGGCCATGCTGGCGTTTTACGATTCCTACTATACGAAGCTCCGCTCCGAGTTGAGCCCGGGCGCTAGCGCCGGGAGTCGATAGTCTCTGGCTCGTGGGCATGAAACAGCTTCTTGATGCCCTGCCAGTGCTCGTAGTAATTGCGCTCTAGAATTTCCGATTCGAGTGCGAACTTAGTGGGCCGCACCACCAGCTGTGTCTCGAACAGAAACGCCAGCGTGTTGTCCAAATATTGCGGCTTGGCTTCGGCGTTGCGCCCGCGCTCGTAAGCCTCGTTGTCCGGCCCATGCCCGGACATGCAATTGTGCAAGCTGGCGCTGCCGGGGATAAAACCTTCGCGCTTGCCGATGTACTCGCCATGAATCAGCCCCATGAATTCGCTGGCGACGTTGCGATGAAACGGCGGCGGTCGGAAAGTGTCCGTCGCGACGGTCCAGCGCGGCGGGAAACAGGCTAGCTCGATATTCGAGGTTCCGGGAATCGCCGTCGGCGCCGCCAGCACGCAATAAATGGATGGGTCGGGGTGATCGTAGGTCACCGTATTGATGCAGTTGAATTTCGCCAGATCGTATTTATACGGCGCATAATTGCCGTGCCAGGCCACCACGTCGAGCGGCGAATGATCGATCTCGGCTTCCCACAAATTCCCTAAGAACTTCGAGACTAATCGGAAATCGCCTTCGCGATCTTCGAACGCGGCCGCGGGCGTGAGAAAATCCCGCGAGTTCGCCAAGCCCTGCGTGCCGATCGGGCCGAGCTCCGGCAGACGAAGATGCGGGCCGTAATTCTCGCAGATATAACCGCGCGCGGCGTCGTCCAAAAGCTCCGCTCGAAAGCGGATGCCGCGCGGAATCACGCAGATCTCGCCCGGCGCAACCTCCAGGATTCCGCATTCCGTGTGGAACCGCAGGCTGCCGAGCTGCGGAACGATGAGCAGCTCGCCATCGGCGTTATAGAAGAAGCGATCGCGCATGGACGAATTGGCGGCATAGAAATGAATGGCCGCGCCGGTCTGCAGCGATGCGTCGCCATTGCCGCCTAGTGTCGCAATAGCCGCGACGAAATCGGTCGGGGTTTCCGGAATCGGCAGCGGCTGCCAGCGCAGTTGATTGGGCGATGCTGGAACTTCATCGAAGGGTCCTCCGCGAATCAGCCTGGCCGGGATCTGGTGAAACGGCTTGTGCATCGCCGACGGCCGGATGCGATATACCCAGGTCCAGCGATTGGTCCCGCGGGGCGCCGTGAAGGGCGTGCCGGTGAATTGTTCGCCATAGAGGCCAAACGGCGGCTTCTGCGGCGAATGTTGATGCCGCGGCAGAGCGCCCTCCAAAGCTTCAGTGGCGAATTCGTTTCCAAACCCCGATTGGTATTGCCGTTCCGTGGATGACATGCCACCTCGAACTGTATCGCTTGGGGCTGGGCGCGTCAACATCCGGCACCGAACTCGGGCGAACGCTTACTCGGCGCGCAATGCGTCCAGAGGCGAAATCGAACTGGCCCGGAATGCAGGAATGAAGGACGCGGCCAGCGCGGATAACCCGAGTGTCAGCGCGGCGCCCAGCGTCACGACGGGATTGTACGGATTCAGTCCGTAAAGCTGGCTCCCCAGGACGCGTCCGACTGCAAACGTTAACGGCAACCCGGCGACGAGTCCGAAGAGCATCAGCCCGAGTGCGCCTCGTAGCAGCAGAGCAATCACGTTGCGGCGATCGGCGCCCAAAGCCATTCGCACGCCGATCTCGCTGGTGCGCCGCCCGGCGTTATAGGCAGTAACACCGTACAGACCAATCGAAGCCAGGATAACCGAAAGAAGTCCGAACAACGATGTGAGCCGCGCAATGAGCCGCTGCTGGATGAACTGACTGGCCACTTGCTCTCTCAAAGTACGAACCCGAATGATCGGGAGATTTGGATCCACGATGCCATGGCCTGTCGCAGGCGCGCAATGGAAACGCTCGATCCAGGACGGGTAAGAACGACGGTGTCATTCATGAACAACGATCCCAGATTGCTCTGTGTGTAATCGGCTTGTGCCTCGGGTAAGAAGAAAAAGGGTTCGGGAGCTTGACCGGGATGGAATGTGAAATAGCGCGCGTCTTTCACGATGCCCACCACTTCAACGAATTTAGCGCTGGCGCCCGCTGTGCTGCCGAAGCGCTGGCCGATCGGATCTTCGTTCTTGAAAAACTTGCGCGCAAAAGCCTCATTGATAACTGCTATTTTTCGCGAACCTGGCCGATCCTGCGCGGTGATGCCGCGCCCTTTGACTTGGGGGTTCCGATGACGTCAAAGTATCCCGCCGTCACTCGATCCCAGGAAGCGAAAAAATCATCCGCGGGCCCGGGAGGAGGATGGCCTTCCACCCAGACGGCAGCGCCCCAAGCACCTCCCATTTGGGGTGTGTACAGGCAAAGTGCCGTGGATGACACGCCGGGAACGTTCGCCATGGAATCCTGGATGCGGCGGTAAAGCAGCGAGAGCTGGGTGGTTCGATAACCGGCCAGCCGTGGATTCACGGTTACAACGATGCGCCGGTCCTGTTGGAATCCGAAATCCTGGTTCTCGAATTTCTGCAAAGCCGAGGTGAGCAGTCCTGCCGCCGATATCAAGACAAGCGAGAGAGCGGCCTGGACGACGACGAAGGTCCTCCTCGGTATCGAGCCAGTGCGGGCGGTGGAGCGGCCGGCGCCGCGCAGCGCTTCGATTGGATCCACTCGTGTAGCCATCCATGCGGGAGCAACACCGAACGCTATGCCTGTCACCACGGAAGCAATGAGAGCGAAGAGCAGCACCGGCATGGACGGCGAGACATCGATGGGTACCCCGGCGAATCCAGGCAACGCGGGGAATGCGAAGTTGAGAATCAGGCGCGTGCCTGCAAATGCGATCGCGAGACCAGCCGCGCCACCAAGCAACGAGAGCAAAATGCTTTCCGTGAGGGCTTGTCTTACCACCCGCGAGGCTCGCGCCCCCAGCGCCATGCTCACCGATGTCTGCCGCCGCCGTTCCAGGCCGCGAACCAACACGAGATTGGCAACGTTGGCGCACACGATCAGCAACACCAATCCCGAAGCCATCATCAGGATCTGAAGCCAGTGCCCGTATTGCTCGCGTATACTCGTGATGCCAGCGCCGCCGGGGGTCAGGTACAGAGTTTGACTCGGAAACTTGGCTCGATCGTAGGGACTCATTTCACCCCAGTGCGAGCGCAGCCATTGCTTCAGCTCCACACGCATTTGAGTTTCTATGGATTCGGGGTTTGCTGCGGGCTGGATGCGGCCGATCAATTCCAACCAGTGGGTATCGTACTTGTTGAGATCGGCATCGGTTTCCATGACCGGTTCGGCGTTCAACGGTACAAAGAAATCGGGTGGGGAAGGGCGTAACGTTTCGCCGAAGAAACCTGGCGGAGTGATTCCCACGACCGTGGGTGCGCGACGTAGAAGTGGGAATCATGCCGCCCGTCGCGCCTCCCAGTAGTCCTCAAACCGGCCGTTGAGATGGCAGCATCGGAGGGAGACGATGGCGTTGGCACCCCGAACCGTCCAGAACATGCCGGACTGTTTGAGCCGGGAGCCGATCACGGTTTTACAGCCGGCCTCGATTACACCCGAGCCGACAAAGAGGTGCTCGCGTCGAAACTTGGGATAGCGCATGCGCGCCACGTTCCTGTCAAAGTAGTCAGCCTCGATGCGAATCTTTTCGATCACTTCGGGATTGGTGGAAACGATGGAACGAAGGGCACACACCAGCTTCTCGATTTTTCCTTTGTCGAGTAATCTCCGCTGGTGGAGCTTGATCCAAGCTTTCTGGTTGGCCTCTTGATTGGGGTGCAGCCGGCGCGCCAACTCCCAGAGATGTTGGCGCGCGTGATACAGATCGACAATCTGCACCGCGCCGGGAAAATGTTGCTCGGCAAGATTCCAGATCCATTCGGCCCCATCGCCCATGACCACCTTCTTTTGAGCGCGGCTCCAGCCGCGTTTCCAGGCTTCCAGGTAAATACGCTTTCCAAACTCTTCGGCGGTCTCGATGGCGCCGGCGTAGGTAGTGGAGTCAGAATCGCGGATCGGGTAGCCTTCCTGGTCCCAGTCGGTCTGGGTGAAGACGCATCCCAACTTTACTTCCCGCGTATGGGATGACTGGCCTTCGGTCTTGCCTTGCCGACCCACCGTCTCCTTCTTCACCACTGGTATTCCCGTTCCATCCATTTGCACATACAGGATCGGAACCGATTCGCCCACGACCATCGGCAGATTCAACTGCACGGCCCGCTGGATCTCCTCCTGCTCGTCTGCTGCGATGTGTTCTCCGATAGCTTCAGCCGTCCGCTCCACAGCTTTGGTTGTCACCTCCAGATCGGCGAGGAGCTTCATCTGCTGACGGCCGTGGTCGAAGGGCGACCCTTGGCCCACTACCGCCTGCATGCGACGCACCCCAGGAGAGAGTTCCGTGTTCTCGATATCCAGTTCGACATCAGCGGGGAATTGGCCCGTATGGCAATGGGGGCACAGGTAGTAGGGGCGCGACACTTCCGACTTACCTACCGCAGTGAGGACCGGCTTGGAGCGCAACTCCCGATAACGGGCCTGGTGTCCGCAGGCGCAAGCAATGTTGTGTTGGTCCGCAGTCGGGGTTGGGAACTGCAACAGTTTGGTTAGCACTGCCGCCCCCGCCTGATGCATGGCCGAACGCACGGCCAACTCCAGGGCTTCCAGATCCAAACGCCCCGTCTTGCGGCGGGCACCAAAGGCTACGCGCAACAGTTGCTCTACTTCGCGCGTGACTTCCTTTTGGATCGCTTCGACCGTTTTTTTTCCTGGGCTGACGGCGAGTTCTCCTCCACTGGCCGCAACTCGCAGATCTGTTCATTGACATCCAACAGTTGCTCGCCCAGTTCCCGGAAGCGCTGGCACTCGGCGACCTCGCGCTGCGCTTTGGCCAAACTCGCCGGAGAGGAAAACGTCTCGGTGACGGTTTTGCCCTTCACCTTGCGTGTCAGCCGAAAGTAAGGGCCGTGGCCAAGATCACCGGTCCGATGGCAGTGACAGTTAAGATTTCCACAACGACCACTTGTTCCGGTAATGCAGCCGGACCGCATGTCACCCAACTGGACGATCTGCAATTGAACAGTGGCGCGGCGGCTTTCCAGGTCAGCCAGAGAATCGTGCATAAAGTCTCCTGATAAACCTAGCGTATCACTACGCTCGGTTTCATGCCACCAAAAAAGAAAACTCGCGAATCGTTACGCCCAAGTCGCGCACCCCCACGACCGTGAATGGCTTCTCATTAAGATTGAAGACGCCGCCGATAACACTGGGATTCGATCCATATTTGTCGTGCCATAAGCGGTAACTCATGACGGCCACCGGCGAGGCGTTGGGCCGATCGTTGTCGGCCGTCAGCGTGCGCCCTGCGTAGGCGCGAATACCGAACGTGTTGAAGTAATTGCCGGAGACAAACTCGCCGGGATAGCTTTGGGCCGGTTCCGAACTGCCCGCGCGCCGGACGCCCAGAAGCGGCTCGCCCGCCGGGAACGCTGTTAATTCGGAGAAGCCATTGGTATGGTCCCTGAAATATGTGTACAAATCATAGGAGACCAGCGAAAACTCTTTATCCTGACTATACCCACCCTGGTAGCAGCAACGGGATTCCTTTCCCAGCCGGTACAATTCGCCGGGTTTCGCCACCGGGAGCGACTTCATCATGACGGCGTAGACGATCGTAAAGATAGACGTAGTCGCGCCAATGCCCAGTGCCAGCGTCAGAACGGTAGCGACTGTAAACGCCGGCGCCTTTCGCAATCCCCGAAACGCGTGGCGCGTATCTTGTGACAGCGTTTCCAGAAACGGCAGTCCTCTTTGGTCGCGATAGCCCTCCTTCACTGCCTCCACTCCTCCGAACTTCAGCAGAGCCTGGCGGCGTGCTTCGGCCGGCGCTAGCCCGGCGCGAACATTTTCATCAGCCTGGAGAGCGATGTGCTCTTCGATCTCCGCCCGCAACCGCTCCTCGCCCTCCCGCGTTTCCGCCCAGGCGCCCAGCCGCTTGAAAAACCGCCGCAGCGTTCTCATTTCAGATCTTCCGTCTTTACGGCAAAGAACCGTGCCATGATGGCCGCCGTCTGTTCCCAGCCTCGGGTCTCAGCCAGCAATTGTTTCCGCCCGGCGCGCGTCAGCCGGTAGAAGCGCGCCTTGCGGTTATTATCCGAAGCGCCCCATTCAGACGCGATCGAACCCTCCTGCTCCAGCTTCAGCAGAACCGGATAGAGCGTGCCTTGATTGACGGTCAGCAGATCCCCGCTGATCTGCTCGATCCGGCGCGCGATGCCATAGCCGTGCAGCGGTCCGAGCACATCTAGAGTTTTCAGCACCATCAGCGCCAGCGTGCCTTGCCGGACATCGGTCTTGTCTTTCATCTGTCGTATGTTGGTATCCAACAGGAAGTATGCCACGCCTCCGTTGGGAAAACAACAGGAATATGCGTGCCCGCGTCAATCGTGAGTCGAACATCTAGGCGAAACAGAACACACTATTCGGGCAAGCCTCATTTATGGCTATCTGCACTCCACTAGAGAGACGTATGGTAAACTGCGAAGTAACTGCGATGCCCAGAAAAGCGCAATCCCAGGGCGACATGCTCCAAGGTACCCTCGACATGCTCATCCTGCAAACCCTGGTGCTTGGAGCGGCTCATGGGCACTCCATCGCGCATGCCATCGAGCGTGGCTCCAGCGACATCCTGCAAGTGGAACACGGATCGTTGTACCCGGCTCTCTATCGCCTGGAAGACCGCGGCTGGATCGCGTCATTCTGGGGCACTTCGGAAAACAATCGCAAGGCGAAATATTACCGCTTGACGCCCGCCGGACGAAAACAGCTCGCCGCCGAGACCACTAGGTGGGAACGGCTGGTGAGCGGCATCAGCCGGATACTGCGGCCCGCCACGGAGTAAAGACGCATGAGTTGGCGCCGGTTCCTTCGTCCTCTTTCTCAGCGCGCCCGCCGCGACGCGGAATTGGCCAAGGACATTCAGTGTTATCTTGACGCGGAGACACAGGAAAATGTCGCGCGCGGCATGCCCCCGGACGAAGCGCTTGAGCATGCGCGCAGGAAGCTCGGGAACACCACGCTCATTCGCGAGAAAGTTTACCACATGAATAGCCCGCGCTTCTTAGAGACTCTCTGGCAGGATGCGCTGTACGGCTTGCGCCAATTGCGGCGCAGCCCAAGCTTCACGGCCGTCGCGACAATCACACTCGCACTTGGAATCGGCGCCCACACGGCCATCTTCAGCGTTGTGAACAGTGTGTTGCTGCGGCCGCTACCTTATCAAGATCCTGACCACCTGGCGTGGATCACCGAGCGCTTCGCGCTTTCCTTCAGTTCAGGCGCCGTCTTGGGCCCGGATTACATAGCCTGGAGAAATCATAACGAAGGCTTTCGCCAGTTAGAGGCCTTTCTAAGTTCGCAGGGCCCGGCCATCAGTTTCTCAGGCGCCGGTGACCCTATACCTGTACGTATGACCAACGTCACTGTCGGATTGTTCTCCATGTTGGGTGTGCGGCCTGTTGCCGGCCGATTGTTTACAGCCGATGAGGGCAACACCGGCCACGAGAACGTGCTGCTCATTAGCGAGAGCTTATGGCAGACGCAGTTTGGGCGCAGTTCGGCAGCGATCGGAAAAATAGTCCAACTGAACAATAGCGCCTTCACGATCGTCGGAGTGATGCCGGCGAGTGTCGAATTTCCACAGGCGGATGTATGGACGCCCATCGTTCTCAACTCCAACTTGTTTCAGCCGCAGTCCCGGCCCATGGCCCTGGTCTCTGTAATTGGCCGGCTCAAGGCAGGCGTTACTCCATCCCAGGCTGAATCGAATTTGTCGCTGCTTGCCCACAGAATCGACCAGGATTACCCGCGTCGATTCCTGCAGTCTCGATACCGGCGAATCGAACTGCTTCCGCTGCACGCTGTGCTCGTCCGCGACGTGCGCCCCTTGCTGCTGATTTTACTCGGCACCGTGAGTTTCGTGTTCTTGATTGCGTGTGCCAATGTCACGAACCTATCGTTTTCGCGTGCCGCCGTGCGATGCCGCGAGTTTGCGATCCGGGAAGCCCTGGGCGCCGGGCGTGTGCGTCTGGTTCGCCAATTGCTCACCGAAAGTCTGTTGCTGGCCGCGATGGGAAGCGCGCTTGGCGTCCTTTGCGGCCATTGGTCGGTGCGGCTGTTGAAGCGCCTCATCCCATTCACCCTTCCGAGCGATATCGGACTGGATCCGCGAATACTTGTGTTTGCTATTGCGATTACGATCCTTGCAACGATCGCATTTGGGCTGGCTCCGGCCCTGGTCGCTTCGCGCACCGAAGTAAGCGAGACCCTGAAATCCGGAGGTGCGCGCGCGGGAACCGGCAGAGGCGCACATCACCTGCGGAACGTGCTTGTGATATCGGAGATCGCGCTCTCGCTCGTCTTGCTCATCGGAGCTGGGCTGCTCGCGCAATCGTTCCTCCGTCTCACCAATGTGCATTTAGGATTCAGTCCCGATCACGTACTAACGGGGCAAGTCTGGCGACCCATGACTAATGGTTTTCAAACTCCTTCACAAGTGCCATTCTTCAATGAAGTGCTCCGCAGGATGCGCGCGATTCCCGGAGTTGAAGAAGCGGCTGCCACGGACCGCAGCCCCTTGAGCGCCTGTGTTGGCGGGGCCGTCAGAGCACGGGGAGCAACCAGCGATATACAGCCGCTTTGCAACACCACCATTAGCCAAGATTATTTCCGAACCATGGGAGTGCCGCTCCTGAAGGGCCGCCCGTTTAGCGATCAGGATTCACGCGATGCGCCGCCGGTGGTGATCATGAACGAAGCATTGGCGCGCGAAGCCTTTGGAAACCGCGATCCGGTTGGCCAGCAAATCGGCATGTACGGACTGAGTGGCATCTACTGGTGCACGGTTGTAGGCATAGTCGCGAATACCGAGAACAGCACCCTGGAACAGCAGCCATGGCCGGAAATCTTTGTTCCCTACCCACAATCTCTGCTCCCGCTATCCGCGACTTTTGTGTTGCGCACAGAGGGAAATCCATTGGCCGCCGCCGGGCTGATCCGAAAGGCGATCCAAGCCGTGGATCGAAACCAGTCGGTGTCAAACATTCAGACACTCGATGAGATGATCGCGAGTTCCACCGCGCCGCAGTGGTTTCGAATGCTGCTTCTCAGCCTGTTCGCGGTGCTCGCCCTGGTGCTTGCCGCGGTGGGAATTTTCGGAGTGATGGCCTATTCGGTGAGTCAACGCACCCATGAGATCGGCGTCCGACTGGCAGTGGGAGCAAGGCCGGGCGACATACTGGCGCTTGCCGTACGCCAGGGGATGTTCGTGGCTGCAATCGGTTTGGCGATTGGAATAGCCGTCGCAGTGAGCCTAACGCGTTTCCTTGCCGGCTTTCTCTACGACGTTCAACCGACCGACGTGATCACGTTTGCAGGGGCCTTGCTGCTTCTCGCCGGGACGGCCCTGCTGGCCTGCTACATTCCCGCGCGGCGGGCGGCGCGAGTGGATCCGCTGGTGGCGCTGCGAAGCGAGTAGCTGGACTCACGAGCCGGCCGGTGTCGCACCAGCCCCTTCAGTTCTGAATCTAGGAATACAATAGTTACCTGGTTTCCGGAAAAATGAAAAAACAACTGCTTCGCCCGACGTTCGGCCTCGCTGCCGCAACTATGATCTTGTCCGTGATTCCGATGCCCGCTGCCGCGCAGTGGTTGCATCACAAGACTCCTGGGATACCGCGAACGACGGACGGCAAGGCGGACCTGTCCGCGCCGGCGCCGCGGCTGCCCGATGGCAAGCCGGACTTGGGCGGAATCTGGCTGGTTCCCGGACTCAAGTACCTGATCAACATTGCTGCCGATCTAAAAGATGTTCCGTTCCAGCCCTGGGCCGCGGCCGAATATAAGCGGCGCATGGAAACGCGCGGGAAGGACGACCCGAATAATTTTTGCCTTCCTTCCGGAATTCCTGAGAAGGACGCCGTCACTTCTCCCTGGAAGATCGTTCAAACACCGGACCTGATCGTCATCCTGTACGAGTCGCGCACCATCTACCGGCAGATCTTTATGGACGGCCGTCCGCTTCCCGACGATCCAAATCCCACCTGGCAGGGATATTCGGTGGGCCACTGGGACGGCGACACTCTGGTGGTTGAGACCGCCGGAAGCAACGGCAAAGCCTGGCTAGACACCAACGGCCATCCGGTCACCGACGCGCTGAAGGTAACCGAACGCTACCATCGAAAAGATTTCGGGCATCTGGATCTGCAAATCACGATAGACGATCCGAAGGCTTACACCAAGCCCTGGACGGTCACCGAGAATCCGGTTCTGCAGCCGGACGACGAACTTCTCGAATATATTTGCGAAGAGAACAACCGGGACGTCGGGCACTTCGTCGGCAAATAAGCCGCTACTTTTCCACGACGAAGTTCCCCACGTACAACGCGTCCACGCCGGAAGAATAGAAGCTGCGCACGGCATCGCGCGGCGTGCACACCAACGGATCGCCGAAAAGATTGAAGCTGGTGTTGTACAGCACGGGCAAGCCCGTGGCTTTGCCTGCGGCATGCAGCAGCTTGTGAAATAGCGGATTGTCCTCGCGCCGCACCAGGTGTACGCGCACGGCGTCTTCGTCCAGCACGGCTGCTTCGAACGTTTTGCGATAGGGCGCCCGCACGCGTCCCACGGTGGCCAGATAGCGCGCATTCGGGCCTGCTTCGAAATACTCCGAGGCCATCTCCTCCGGCACGGAAGCCGCGAATTTGCGAAATGACTCGCGATGCTTGATGTAGATGTTCAGGTTCTCAGTGGAATAAGGGTTCAGCGGCGACGCCAGGATGCTGCGGTTGCCCAGCGCGCGCGGTCCAAATTCCATGCGGCCTTGCATCCATGCGATGATTTTCTCGCCGTTCAAATCGCGCACGGCACGATCCAGCAGTTCTTCCCCTGTCATCAGATAATGGAACCGCAACTTGCAATTTTCCAGCACCTGTTTCACTTGTTCGGCGGCATAGCTCGGTCCCAGGCAAAGGTCATTCAACGGAGCGCGTTTCTTCTGCCCGAAAACGTTGTTCCAGGCGTAAAACACGGCGCCGAGCGCTGTTCCTGCATTGCCGGCCGCGGGCTGTACATAAACCTGCTTTGACTCTTCGAGTGCGCTGATGAGCAGCGCGTTCATTCCCAGGCCACCCGCTACGCACAGGTTTTCGGCCGGGCCGGCCATGCGCAGCACCACGTTTTCGATGGCATGTTGCAATCCCGCGGCTAGAGGTGCACGGAGCTCTTCGGGAATCTCGGCGCCGTCTTCCAGGCCCACGCGCGAATAGAATTTCTCGCTGAAACCACCCTGGCTTAAACGATCCGAATCGAAGAAGCTGCGATTGATGCAGGGCCAATCGCTTGATCCCAGTAATTCCTCGAACAGCGGTAGAAACTGTTCGCCCGAATCGGCAGCGGACAGCCATTGGACCTTGTGTTCATCCGATCCAGCGCTAAATCCAAGCAACTCCGTCACCCGGCTGTATAAATCGCCGAGCGAATCCGGATAATACAGATCCTTCTCCAGGTGGAGCTGATTGCCGGAAGCTTGCCAGCGCGCGGCCGAACGAAAATCGCCATCGCGGTCCAGTGTCAGAACCGTGGCCTCATCGAAAGGCGACGGATAATAGGCCGACGCCGCGTGTGCCGCGTGATGCTCCACCATGAGCACCTGCGCATTCGGAAACTGCGCCCGCAAAGTGAGATGAATTTGCTGCGCGAAGGGACGCACCAGGGCTACGCAGTTTACATCGGCGGGGCTGAGCCGTGCCACGTCCAGCGCACTCGAGATCGCGGCTTGCGGCAAAGCACCCGCCGCGGCCTGCCGGGCCACTTTTCGCTCTTCCACCGCGGACACCAGCTCGCCATCCTTCAATACCGCGCAAGCGGCATCTGTGTTCACGCCGCCCAGTCCGAGGATGATCATTTGGATTTCTTTTCGGTTTTCTTTTCAATTTTGGCCCAGGTGTCGCGCAACGCCACCGTGCGATTGAAAACCAGCTTTTCTAGGGTTGTATCGGGGTCCACCGAGAAATAGCCGAGGCGTTCAAATTGATAGCCGGCTCCCGGCTTGGCCTGGCGCAAACTCGGCTCCAGCTTCGCTCCGCTCACAACTTCCAGCGAGTGGGGATTCAGATTCGCAGTGAAGTCCTGCCCTTCTTCCACCTGGTTTGGATCTTCGCGCGTGAACAACGTGTCGTATAACCGGACCTCGGCGTCAATGGCGTGTTCGGCTGAAACCCAATGAATCGTCGATTTCACCTTGCGTCCGTCGGGCGCATTGCCTCCGCGCGTCGCGGGATCGTAGGTGCAGTGAATCTCGGTCACCTGGCCGGCCGCGTCTTTCACCACGCTGGTACACGTCACAAAGTAGCCATACCGCAGCCGCACTTCGCGCCCCGGCGCAAGACGGAAATATTGCTTCGGGGGATCCTCACGAAAATCGTCCTGCTCGATGTAGAGTACGCGGGAAAACGGCACGCTGCGGCTGCCCTTGCTCTCGTCTTCGGGATTATTCACCGCCTCCATCTGTTCCACTTGCCCTTCCGGATAGTTGTCGATGACCACGCGCAGCGGACGCAAAACGGCCATCACCCGCGGCGCGCGCTTGTTCAAGTCTTCACGCAGGTAATACTCCAGCAGCCCTAGTTCGGTTGTGCCATTCGTCTTCGAGACCCCTACCCGCCTGCAGAAATTCCGGACCGCCTCTGGCGTGTAGCCTCGGCGCCGCAGCCCGGAGATGGTGGGCATGCGCGGATCGTCCCAACCGCGCACCAGCTTGTTTTGGACCAGCGCCAGCAGCTTGCGCTTGCTCAGCAGCGTGTACGTGATATTCAGCCGGTCAAATTCGATCTGTTGCGGATGATAGATGCCGAGCTGCTCTACATACCAGTCGTACAGCGGGCGATGATCTTCAAACTCCAGCGTGCAGATGGAATGCGTGATCCGCTCGATGGAGTCCGACTCCCCATGTGCGAAATCGTACATCGGATAAATGCACCATGCATTGCCGGTGCGATGATGCTCGGCGTGCAAAATACGATACATGATGGGATCGCGCAGGTTCAGATTGGGCGACGCCATGTCGATCTTCGCGCGTAGCGTGCGCGCGCCATCGGGGAACTCGCCCGCCTTCATGCGAGCGAACAAATCCAGGTTTTCCTCCACCGTCCGGCCGCGATAGGGGCTCTCCTGGCCCGGCTCGGTGAGCGTGCCGCGCTGCTTGCGAACTTCTTCCGGCGATAAGTCGCAGACGTACGCCTTGCCCGCCTTGATCAACTGCACCGCCCATTCGTAAAGCTGGCCGAAATAATCGGACGCATAGAACAGCCGGTTTTCCCAGTCACCGCCCAGCCATCGCACGTCTTCGATGATCGATTCCACGTACTCGGTCTCTTCTTTCGAAGGATTGGTGTCGTCGAATCGCAAATTGCACTTGCCGCCGAATTCCTGCGCCAGCCCGAAATTGATGGTGATCGATTTCGCGTGTCCGATATGCAGATAGCCGTTGGGCTCCGGCGGAAACCGCGTGTGAACGCGGCCTCCGTACTTATTGGTCTTCAAGTCATCCAGGATGATCTCCCGGATGAAATTCGAAGGGGCCGTCTCGGCCGGGGTTTCCGCGCCGGTGGAGGCCTCATTCGTTTGTGGATTCATGGTCTCTTTCATTGTCGGGATAATTCGCGCCTATTGCAGCATCGCGATGGCGCGATCGATTCGTTTGAGGCAGGTCTCGCGCCCCAGCACTTCCAGCGTTTCAAACAAGGGTGGCGCATTCTTGCGCCCGCACACCGCGACGCGGATGGGCTGGAACATCTGCCCTGCTTTAATTTTGAGCCGCTCGGCGCCGCCGCGCAAGGCCGCTTCCAGACCCGCATGGTCGAAGGTTGCTTCCGCCAAAAGCTCGCGCGCTTGAAGCAAAACCGTGAGCGCCAAAGTCTGGTCGCCTTTTTGCGGGATCAGCTCCGAGGGATCGTAGGGCGGCAGTTCGTCGACAAAGAAGAAATCCGCCATCGTTACCACGTCGCGCAAGGTTTTCACCCGCTCCTGGAGCAGCGGTGCGATGCGCAGCATCTTCGCCGGATCGGCCCGCAATCCGGCCGCGCAGGCAAAAGGCAACATTGTGGCCGCGAATTCCTCCACCGGCAGCGTACGGATCAGCTCGGCGTTCAACCACATCGCTTTGGGGTCGATAGGATCTTCGTCTGTGAAATTCACCACCGCGTTGTGACGATGAATGCCATCAAACGAAAACGCGTCGATCAATTCCTGTCGCGTGAGTTGCTCGCGATTGTCTTTGGGCGACCAGCCGAGCAAGCACAAAAAATTGATATACGCGTGCGGCAGGAAGCCGGCGTCGCGATAAGTCAGCACGCTCACCACCGGCCCGTGCCGCCGCTTGGACAGTTTCGACCCGTCCGGCGCAATCAGCAGCGGCAGATGCGCGAACTTCGGTGGCGGTGCACCCAGCGCGTCGAAAATCAGCACATGTTTGAAGGTGTTGGTCAGATGATCCTGGCCGCGAATAATATGGCTGATTCGCAGGTCCACGTCGTCGGCGCAGGACGCCATATGATAGGTCGGAATACCGTTGCTGCGGAGCAGCGCAAAATCTTCGATGTCAGTCGCAAGCTTGGATTGTTCGCCATAAACGGCGTCCTGAAACTCCACCGTCTGCGTACCCTCGCGAGGCACGCGAAACCGCAGAACGAACGGCTCACCCGCATCGGCGCGCCGCTGGCTTTCCTCGGGTGAAAGTTCCCGCATGCCGGGATTGAAGAGCCACGCGACGTTACCGTGCTCCTTTTCCTCGGTCGCCGCGGGGACAAAGTCGCGATAGGCCAGGCCCTTCGCAAAAATCGCCCAGGCCGCCTGGCGATGCAGATCGCCACGCTCGGACTGAGCGTATTGCTCGTCCCAATCCAGATCGAGCCACTTCAGGCCGTCGAAAATGGAATCGAGCGAAGCCTGTGTATTGCGATCGACATCGGTGTCGTCGATGCGCAGAATCATCGTGCCGTTGTTCCGGCGCGCATAGAGCCAGTTGAAAATGAACGTCCTGGCGCTTCCAATGTGAAGGTAACCCGTCGGCGACGGGGCGAAACGGACACGCAGCATTAAATTTCAGGATACAGGAGCGGCGCCAGTAACCACCACTCGCTCAAACAAGCTCGCGAACTGCGGGATGGAAAGCTGCTCGGCGCGTTTGGCCGTTTCGGGAATGGTGGCCAGCAGCGCGGCACCGTAACTCCCCAACAAATTGTTGCGAATTGTTTTGCGCTTGTGGCGGAAGCAGAGGCCCACAAAGTCGAGAAACGCCTTTGAGTCCAGGGCAGGGAACTCCAGCTCCTGTTTCGGAGTCAATCGCACCACCGCCGAATCTACCTTGGGCGGTGGACGAAATGCTCCGGCGGGTACCGTGAAAAGCAGCTCCGGCTCGCTCAGAAGCTGCGTCTGGACGCTCAAGTACCCGTAATCGCGCGATCCCGGGCGGCCCGTCAACCGCTCGGCCACTTCCTTCTGCAGCAGGAACACGGCGCGAATCAGTTGCGCGCCCAGCGCCAGAGTCTTGTGCAAAATGGGTGAAGTGATGTAGTACGGCAGATTCCCGGCCACGGTTACAGTTCCCCACTGCGCAAGGTCTTCTTTTAGGACGTCCGTTTCCACCAGCGTGAGCCGAGGCTCATCGCGAAACTCGGCGCGCAGGTACTGCACCAGCACCGGATCGATTTCGATGGCGATGACACGCTCCGCCCGCGCCAGCAGATGCGAAGTCAGTGCTCCGCGCCCCGGCCCGATCTCGATAACTACGCCGCCTTTTTCCGGACACGCGGCCTCGGCGATTCGTTCCAGAATCGATTGCCGTACGAGAAAATGCTGCCCGAGCCGCCGTCCCAACCGACTATCTTGGCACGGATGTTGTAACTGTTACTCGGCGACTACGTCATAATAGCCGCTGGAGGGGGAATGAGAAAGATCATCGGATTCGTTTCTGTAGCGCTCTTGTTATCGCTGCCCGCATTAGCGCAGGAAAAGGGCGGCGAACGCGGAGGCAGCCGCGGAGGAAGTGTAAAGGGAGTCGGTGGTGGACATATTCCATCGCATGGGCCTGCTCCCGCCCGCGCTCCCAAAGCCAACGCCCCGCAACGCGCTGCCGCGGCGCCGGCCGGACACCCAACATTTGCCGATCAGCCAGGCCATCCCGAAGCGCCGCACGTGCATGCGAAAGGTGACAAATGGGTCGGGCATGATAGCGGTCCGAACGATCCGCGCTACCACTTGGATCAACCCTTCGCACATGGGCGCTTCACCGGCGGCTTCGGGAAAGGTCACGTCTGGCGGCTGGCCGGCGGCGGTCCTAGCCGCTTCTGGTTTGGTGGATTTTACTTCAGCGTCGCGCCCGCGGACGTCGGCTATTGCGGCGACTGGCTATGGGACAGCGATCAGATCGTGATTTATGAAGATCCCGATCATGTGGGCTGGTACCTTGCCTACAACGCGCGCCTTGGAACTTACGTTCATGTGGAGTTTCTCGGGAACAGCTAGCGCCCGTCGTTAATCCATTGCACGACGCACAATCGCGTTCAGGTGTAGCCGGGCGCAATTGACGTTTGGGAAATCGGTGTTGCTTTCATCAAACACCAGCGCCAGTTCGGTTCCGGCGAGAATCACCGCCTGGACGCGATCGCGTTCGATGATCTTGTGTGCCAGCCGGCTTAAACTTTCGCGCTGTGCAACCAGGCCGGCTCCCGCGCCCACCAGTTGCAAATATGTGGCGTGGACGTATTCGATCTCATCAGGTTGCGGATCGACCACTTCCAGGTGCCGCAAATGTCCGAAAAGCTGCGATTCGATGGCAAAGCGGGTGCCGAACAACGCAACGCGTCCGAGTTGGCGCGTCTCCAGCTCTTGCTTGAGTTCTTCGATCAGGTTCACCATCGGTAAGGGCGAAAGCTCGGTCAATTCGTCGATCGCGATGTGCGGGGCCACGGCCGGGAGCACCGCGAACTCCGCGCTCGCGGCTTTTAAGCGCGCGATCAACGACGCCAAATACGATGCTAGCCCGTGCTTGTCGCCCGCCTGCACCGCGCCCAGCACGCGATCGACATGCGCATGGGCCATCACCAGATTCAGGACGCGTCCGCGCGCGGTGTGGGCTTTCGCGAGCTCCTGATAGTAGTAAACCGACGCGCCCACGCCGAGTCCCCCGATCAATCCGATACAGCGCCCTTCGTCGGCGTCGTCCATCGCGCGCTATCGTAGCATGGTGGCCGCCGCCCTCAGTGATAAACTTTCGAGGAGGCGACATGAATATTTCACGACTTTTCGGATGCGGATTATTGGCGGGAATGATGCTCACGCCGATGCTAACCCGCGCGGCGGAGCACCCTGTCGACAAGTCGCTTGCGGCGCGGGTGCAACGTCTTGAGGATGAGGAAGAGATTCGGACGCTGCTGGTGGATTACGGGCGGTCGCTCGATGCCCGCGATTTCGCGAAGTATGCCAGCCTGTTCGCCAAAGATGGCGAATGGTCGGGTGGTTTCGGCACGGCCAAAGGTCCAGCGGCGATCAAAGCGATGATGGATAAGGAAATTGGAGCGACACCCGCGCCTCGGCCGAACTCCACGTATCATCTGCTGACCAATTTCGCAATTGACGTGCATGGGGACACTGGCACGGTGTGGTCAAGATGGGCATTTGTCGTGACCACCAAGCAGAACACGCCGTCGATTTTGTACGGCGGCCACTACGACGATATCGTGGTGCGCGAAAACGGCCACTGGAAGTTCAAGAAGCGCCTGGCATCGAACGATATCCCACATCTGGAGAATCCCGCGCCGGCGAAATGACCGCCGTTCATTTGTGAGATCCTCATACGAAGGAGCCGCGTCGCTGCCAGCCGCGAAGGAGGATCGCAAATGGCAACCATTACCGTTAATTTCACATTCCATAGTGGCTTAAAGCGCCATTTATTCAGCAACGTTCGGTTGTCCGGAAGCTGGAACAACGCCGGACAGTTTTCCAATCAATGGACCGAATCGCCAATGGCGGCGTCCGTGGATGAAACCGGCTGCGACGCGTTCAGCGCAAGTGTGTCGTTCGGCGCCGGACAGGCCGGAACCGTCTTTCAATGGGGTGTGTTCGCCGATATTGCGGGAGCGCCCAACACCTGGGTGGTAGTCACTGAGGTGCCGGACGAGAACTCGGACCAACGCGTTCGAAGTTTTACTTTGTCGGCGGGTGAGACGCAGCAGGATTACTGGTTCGTGACCGGCCGCCGCTTCGGCGGGCAGAAATATTTTTCCGCGGGATCGGCAGATCCGGGCATTCGCTTCGCGGTCTGGGCGCCGCATGCGCAGAAAATCGCCGTGGTTTTCGCTCCGTTCGATCTCGCGAGCGGCACGCCCACCGGTTACGTTTCTGACGATGGCACGGGCTTAGATCCGGCGGCCGCGGTTGTGCCACTTGCGTCCAAAGGCGGCGGCGTTTTCGAGAGCGATCTTGTGACGACGCCCGCGCTGGCTGATTTCAGCGACTACTTCAATCTTCTCTACATGTATCGGATCACCAACGAGCAGGGTGAGACCACCTACAAGGTCGACATTTTCTCGCGCAACCAGGCTGGCCGTGGCGGAATCAATCCGGGCGGCTCTCATTATTCCGGTTCCTATTTAGATCTGGACGGAATCGTGAGTTGTTCCGTGGTTTCCGATCCCGATCAAGTTACCGAGGACTTCAACGATACGGCGATTGAGAAGGAGACTTTGATTCCCGAGGATCAGTTCTGGGCGAGCGAATACACCAGCGGGCGAGAGCCTCCGCAGAACCTGCAGGATCTGGTCGTCTACGAGCTGCACGTGGGCTCCCTCGGATTTCCTTCCACGTCGTCGGGAACGTTCGCCGATGCGATGGCGTTCGTAGACAAATTGACGGACCTGGGAGTGAATGCCGTGGAGTTGCTGCCGGTCTTGGAATTCGACGGTGATCTGCAGTGGGGCTACGGCACGTCTCTATTCTTTTGTCTGCAAACCAGCGCGGGCGGCGGCAACCAAGTGAAGCATTTCGTGCGCGCCTGCCATCAGCGCGGCATCGCCGTCATTTTGGACGTAGTGTACAACCACTTTGCGACCTCCGACAACGAGCGTTCGGAATGGGGATACGACGCCGACCCGAACGTCGCGCCGCAGGATAACACCTGGTACTGGTATGAAGGCCAGCCCAGCGACTACCCGGGAAATCTGGCCGGCGGCTACCTGAACAACCTATCCTCCGGATACACTCCGAGTTTCAAAGAGGAGAATGTGCGCCAGATGTTCACCAGCAGCGCCGCGGCGATGCTGGATGACTTTCACTTCGACGGATTGCGCGTGGATCTGACCGACGCCATCCACCAGGACAACACGCTGAACGCGAATGGATGGACCATCAGCAGCGCAAATTTATATGGGATCAAATTTCTGCGCGAGCTGGCGCGTACGGTGAAGATGGTGAACCCATCGGCGTTCCTGATCGCCGAGGACCACACCGGCTGGAGCGCGATGACGCAGCCGCTCGACGCGGGAGGCATCGGGTTTGATGCTGTTTGGTACGCCGACTTTTATCATCACCTGATCGGTGACGGCAATTACGGCGACAACTACGCGAAACTGCTGAAGACGGCGGGCTATGGCGCGCCGGGTCCACTCAACATGGATTATTTCGCCGGCGCACTGCTCGGATCGCAATACAACAAGATCGTCTATCACGAAAATCACGACGAAGCCGGTAACGACACTGGGAGCGAACGCACCATCGTGACGGCGGTGAATTACGCTCCTTTGATTGGCGCCACGCGGAGCTATGCCGAGGCCCGCTGCCGCGTGGTTTTTGGCCTGTCGGCGCTGTCGGCCGGGACGCCAATGTTCTTGATGGGCGAGGAAATCGGCGCGGCAAAATATTTCCTTTACGACACGTTTGCATCGAACAAGGAGGATCTGGTCGGCGAGCGCACGGGTGACGGACAATTCCTGTTCCGCTTTTATCAGGACTTGATCGGGCTGGTCACCTCCCAGCCGGCAGCGCGCTCCAGCACGCTCGATGTGATCTACCGCCACAACGACAACCGCGTGATCGCCTTTACCCGCAGCTCCCCAGGCCAGCAGTTGCTCGTTTTGGCGAGCCTGAATGATTCAGCGTTCGCTCAAGGGTATGTCATCACGACGGACTCCTGGCGGCTGCCTGCCGGCGGATGGCAGGAGATCTTCAATAGCGACGCCGCAATCTACCGGGGCGATAACGTCGGCAACGGGGGTGCAACGTTACCGGTGAACAACGGGCAGATCAACGCAGTGATTCCGGCGCATGGCTTTGTAGTGTTTGAGAAGGTCAGCTAGGCGCGGCGGAACGGGTGGTGAAACGCAGCGCGTCCATTATGTTCAACGCGGCCCGCATCGCCGTCCAGCGGTGAAACGCCACCGCGAGTACCGCGGGTGAAACAGGCCGACATCCTCCGCGCCGCCTCAGATTTTTCCGCCGAGCAGTGTTCTTCAAAAAGCCCAAGTGATATAGTAATCGAGCGGCATCGCCGCATTCATATCAGAATCGCTATGGACCTAGCACACATCCATCTCTTGCTAAATCATTTTCCGACCGTCGGCTTTCTAATCGGCGGCGGTTTGTTTTTGCTTTCTCTCTTTATGAAGGGCAAGGACCTGAAGCTTGCCAGCCTGGTTGTCCTGCTCGGGATCGCGCTCATCTCGATCCCCACCTACATGAGCGGCAACGGCGCGCAGGACGTTATCAAGTCCATGCCCGGCGTATCAAAAGCCCTGATAGAGGCCCACGAGGGAGCGGCCTTGGTGGGCATGATCTTCATGCTGTTGACGGGAGCGTTCTCCTGGCTGGCGCTGTGGCAATTCCGCCGCCTGGCGTACGTGCCGAAGTGGAACGTGGCTCTGCTCCTGGCCCTGATCGTTGTGACCTTCGCATTGATGACCCGCGCGTCGAACATGGGCGGCGAGATTCGCCACGAAGAGGTTCGGGCCACCCAGGCAGCCGCACCGGTCCCCGCGCCCGCTGCACCGGCCGCCGCGGCAAGCGATGACGAGCCGCAAGGCCTGGCGCGCCAAGTCGGTTCGTTCGTCACCGACACGCCATGGATGTGGCCCACCTGCGAAACTTTGCATTTCGTCGGACTCAGCCTTTTGCTGGGCGTGGTGCTGCTGGTGGATCTGCGCGTTCTGGGCTTGATGCGCGGCGTGTCGTTCCAATCGCTGCATCGTCTTTTGCCCTGGGCCGCCATCGGATTCGGTGTGAACATCGGGACCGGCATGCTGTTCTTCGTGGGAATTCCCGGCCAGTACACCAATAATCCGGCTTTTTACTGGAAGATTAGCCTCGCGATGCTGGCCGGGCTGAACGCGGTGTACTTCACGATTCTGGACGAACCGTGGTCTCTGGGGCCCAAGGAAGACGCGCCGCTAACGGCCAAGATCGCCGCCGGGTCGGCCATGCTGCTGTGGCTCGGCGTGCTGTATTTTGGGAGCATGTTGCCGTTCATCGGCAACTCATTCTAGCCGGCCAGGAATCAGGAGAATAACGATGAGTTTGGTTGTCGGTACCGCATTGTGGGTAGTCATCATCACGGTCTTGATCGGGATCGTCGGCTATTTGCTCGATCGGAGGACGGCGCGCCAGGAGCGCCGGGAACAATAATCCTAAGGAATCATATATGCACTTTTTGGAATTCGTCGAAAACATGGCTTTCAGCCAATGGGTGAAAAACGCCCCTACCGTTTGGGCCTTCCCCACGATTCTCGTGCTCCACACTATCGGCATGGGGATCGTGGCCGGGGGCAGCTCCATGCTCAGCTTTATGATCCTGGGCTTTTGGCCCGCCGTGCCGATGAAGCCCTTCGTCCGCGTGTTCCCCTACATGTGGGCCGCGTTCTGGCTGAACGCCGTCACCGGGACCATGATGCTTGTTGCCGACGCCACTACCAAGCTCACCACGCCGGATTTCTACATCAAGATGGCGTGCGTATTTGTGGGGATCTACCTGCTTGTACGCATGCGCAAGCAAGTCTTCGACGACCCGCAGCTCGATCATGCGCCGCTGCCGGGCAAAGCTAAAGTGCTGGCCTGGGGATCGCTCGGCTGCTGGTGGGGCGCGATTCTCGCCGGCCGGCTGCTTGCCTACGTGAAGTAAACGGCATCCCCGGCAGCGGGCGTTACAGCGCGGCGAGGAGCTTCGACGTGTCGGCGATGCCCCGGTATTAATGCTTTCGGCCAATCTGGCCCTTCGTAGGTTCCTCGTTTTCAGAAGGAGTGGTCAGCGCGTGCAGGACCCCCGGAGCCAATTTGCCGACGGATATTGCGCCACGGCAGGCAGGAGCACAAACGCTCTGCATCATCTCCGAGACGTAACGCGGCCTCGCTGATCAGCAGAAGCTTGCGCTCAACTGCGGCGGTCGTCTTTGCGTCTTCCCGGAACGTCTTCAAATCCATGCCTGCGCGAACAGGGCGGTCTAGTCGATGCCTGAAATGTCCCGCAGGGAAAGTGCGGGTTCCCTAAAAGGCAAGAACCGCCTCGCGCGAGGCTTTGGCGGCAACTGGTTCCTTGAGTCTTTTTCTCGCGGAAAGATCCACGCGAGCATCCAACGCTTCAGCTAGGCGCGTACGGACAAGAGCAAGACCAAGGATTTGGACCGGCTCCTTTATGCGCCTGGCGCCGCTTACTGTGACTCATTCGCTGGACTGCGCCTGACCGGCTTTCCGTAAACCTCTATCCAGGCGACGTCGGAGTAGCCGCCGGTGCCATGGCCGCTTCCGGGGCTCAGATCGGCAAACCCGACCGCGTCGACTTTGCTGAGATCTACCTTATCGAGCAGAGTCCCCTTCGTCCGCACGGTGGCCGGATCGAGTTTGAGCCATCGCACGTCGGACACATAAAATTCGCTCTCCAGATAATCCAGCATGTTCGCATCGACGTGGTTGCCTACTAACAGTGTCCCGTCCGCAAGCTTCAGAACGGGGCGAACTTCATGGAACCCGGATGTCTTGGTATACCAGCGGATTTTCGCCCTGCCGGTGAGATCGACAAAGTTCTCCTTTTCACTGAGCGTGAGCGCGCAGGCGGTGGCACAGAGGCCCGTCCAAATGTGCGGCACATTGCCTTCACTGGTGACGCCGAAATCTTCTTTGCCGGTGCCGTATAGAGTCAATTGCAGATCAGGGTTCGTAACGAAGTCTTGCGTTACCGGCACATTTCCGGGAGCTTGTTTCCAGGTCTCCTTGAAGAAAAGTGGGGGAGGCTGCGGCGCTGGTCCCCTGTCGGGCCCACGCTCCGCAGGTTGCTGAGCAAATGCGCCTAAAGGGGCGCACAAGAGAATCCATGCAACGATCGTTTGTTTCATAGGAGCTCCCATCTGACGTCACGCATTATATAAGAGTTCATCCTCGAGATAGCTGGCATCCGCTGGCGGTCGCTCGCTTCGCCGGGTACCGTCGCTAGCCGCCGCCCATCGGGGACTTTGGCGGGTGAACTCCCGTACCGCCCATGTCGCGGACAGACCCTCTGCCGGCATCCCCATCGCACCCAGTAACCAACCCAGAACCAACCTCGCCCGCCGATCGTCTTCGCGGTGATATACTCACGGGCGGTCTCTGTGTTCACGGCATCTGACGCCGATCACAATTTTTGAGGAGGACCATAAATGATTCAGCGAACTCTCGGAACTCTCGCCTTGTTTGGGTGCTTGATCGCCGCCAGCGGCACGTTGCAAGCGCACCATTCCCTCGCAGGCGTCTACGACATGAAACACGACAAGGAGCTGTCGGGGACGGTCACAGCGATAAAATTCTCCAACCCCCACGGGTCGCTCACGGTCGGGGTCAAAAATCCTGATGGTACGACCTCCGAATGGGTGTTGACGCTCGGCTCCGCCACGGCCCTGGCCCAGCGCGGCATCGGCAAAACCGGACCTAACGCTCTCCACGCCGGCGACAACATCAAAGTGAAGTTCCTGCCCGCCAAGGACGGCAGTCCGTTGGGCTTTCTCAAAACGGTGTGGATGCCGGACGGGCGCGAGGTTCAGATCGCTGCCGGGCAAGGCAACGAATAGACAAATCAATTGAGGGTCCGAGCATGACTTCCCGGCTGAGGAACGTTTAGACGAAGATCGCAAGCGAGCCGACTGCGAAGTCTACGAGACGAAGGATATCAGCTCGCAGATTCGCCACTAGACGGGAGCATCTCAATGACCAGAGCACTGATGGCGCTACTCTTCTGTAGCGCGATGTCCACTTCTGTCCTGGAGCGCGCCCAGGCTCAAACGGCGCCGTCCGCGCCGAAGGTGCCGGCCAACCTCCTGCAATTGATGCGCGGGACGCTATATCCCGAGTCGAACGTGGTTTTCGCCGCGCAAGACACGAATCCGGCGGACGTGCCGCATGCCAAGGACCCCTCCATGTCCACCGACCTGCTGACCAGCCAGTACGGAAAATGGGACGCGGTGGAGAACAGCGCTCTGGCGATGGCCGAGGTTTCGAACCTCCTCATGCTCCCCGGGCGCAAGTGCTCCAACGGTCTGGATGTGCCGCTCGAGAACCCGGACTGGGCTAAGTTCGTGCAAGAGCTTCGCGACGCGGGAATGGCGGCCTACACGGCGGCCCAGACCAAGAATCAGGATAAGATGACCGACGTCTCCGGCGTACTGACCGACGCGTGCAAGCACTGTCACGACCGCTATCGCGATCGGCGGCGTCCCGCGGAGCGTTGTAAGTAACGCTGTATGTCGTTGGCCGCCGGGACCGCAACAATGGCCAACACCCTCTCCCAATCATTTGGCGGGGCCGCGCGGGTCTGCGAGTTCGGCCTCGTCTGTGTGCCGCCTCAGTCTGCGAATGACCGTATCGTTGTAAACTTAACCCGTTGGAGGTCCTCGATAATGCGTAAATCAGCGCCAGGTTTCGCGCTCCCGATATTACTCTGCGTGTGCGCAACGCTGGCATCGGCTGCCGACCGGTCTTTCGCCACCTGGAGCCAATACCTGGGCGGTGCCGATTCGTCGCAGTACTCCTCCCTCAAGCAGATCAACAAATCGAACGTCAAACGACTCGAGGTCGCCTGGATGTACCCGACCGGACCGGGAACCTACACCTTCGATCCGGTGGTCGTCGACGGGGTCATGTACGTATTGGCGCAGAAGAACTCCATCGTGGCGCTGGATGCCGCAACTGGAAAGGAGTTGTGGGTACATCCTGACGTGGGCGCGGTCGGTGCGCGCGGGATGAACTACTGGGAAAGCAAGGACAAATCGGACCGGCGCCTTTTCTTCATCAACGCCGGATTCCTGACTGCCATCGATGCCCGCACGGGCCAGACCATCAACAGTTTCGGCGACAACGGCCGCACCGACCTGCGAATCGGACTCGACCGCGATCCAGGCCGTCCGCTTCAAACCAGCAATCCCGGCCGCATCTTCGAAAACCTGATCATCACGCCGCTGCCTGCTGGTAACGCCACCTACGATTCGACGCCTGCTGACATTCACGCCTACGATGTTGTCACCGGGAAGCTGGTGTGGATGTTCCATGTGGTCCCGCATCCCGGTGAATTCGGATACGACACCTGGCCTCCGGAAGCGTGGAAAACCGTTGGCGGGGTTCACAACTGGAACGAGATGACCGTGGATGAGAAGCGCGGCATCGCTTACATCCCGCTCGGCACCGCTCGCTACGATTTTTATGGCGCGAATCGCAAGGGGAACGACCTGTTCGGGAATTCGCTCCTCGCGCTGGATGCGCGCACTGGGAAGCGGCTGTGGCATTATCAACTGGTTCATCACGATCTGTGGGATTATGATCTGCCGGTTGCACCGAAACTGCTCACCGTCAAGCACGACGGAAAGAATGTGGACGTGGTGGCCCAGGCCACCAAGTTTGGTTTCCTGTATGTCTTCAACCGGGTGACCGGTGAACCATTGTGGCCCATTGAGGAGCGTCCCGTGCCGCAATCCGACGTTCCCGGGGAATGGAGCTCGCCCACCCAACCGTTCCCCACCAAACCTCCGCCATTCGCCCGCCAGTCCTTCACTGAAAAGGATATTGATCCTTTCGCAACGGAAGCGGAGCAGGCCTCGATTCGCGAGCTGTTGCAAAATTCGCGCAACGAAGGTTTGTTCACGCCGCCCAGTTTCCGTGGCTCCATTTCAGCGCCGGGTCACAATGGCGGCGCCAACTGGGGCATGGTCGCCATAGATCCAACCAAGGGATTCTTGTACGTGATCTCAAAGGAACATCCGACGCTCGACAAGTTGGTTCTGCCGGGGCAGGGCCGCCGAGGTGGAAGGGGAGGACTAGGCGCACCGCCCGCACCAGCCACCGCACCCGAACCTGTGGCGTCTGCCACGGCTCCGCCTGCCGTCGCTTCGGCGGATGGGTTCATTAAATATACGTCGCCGGTCAATTTCATAGCGCAGAGCGGCGGTCTTTCCGCGATGGGACCGCCGTGGTCCAACCTCACCGCGTACGATCTCAACACTGGAACCATCCGCTGGCAGGTTCCCAATGGCGGAGTGCTGGCGCTGGAAAAAGAGGGCCACAACGACACGGGCGCCCGGGATCCTCGCGGCGGCCCCGTGGTGACGGCGGGTGGTCTGATCTTCGCCGCCACAGCGTCCGATCACAAGGTGCGGGCTTACGACGAGGAAACAGGCAAAGTTCTCTGGGAGTACGAGCTGCCGATCGGTTCTGATGGCGTTCCTGCGGTCTACGAAGTTGGCGGGCGCGAATATATAGCGTTTTGTGTGGCCGGTGGAGATGGTCTGAACCTGGGAGGCAGGCGATACACCCCAACCGAGCCGTCGCCGAATGCCTACGTGGTGTTCACGCTGCCGAAAAAATAAGACCGCGGCGGTTTCCATGCCGAGCACGGACGTTCGGAACAGTATCGAGGTAATGCTTCACTAGTGATGGGGATCGGCAATAACGAATCAACTGCGAAATCCATTCCTGCAAGGGCGTTCATACCGGCAGCGTCCGTCTAAAGCAAGTGCCCGCACCTCTCCCACCCATAAGTGCTATTCGGGCTCACGCGACATGGGCGAGCCAACCTCAATAACCGGCGGCGATCAGAGCGCCCGCGAATCCTGGGTACTCGGGATAGGCGGCAAGCAGAGTGTTGTTCTTATCGCGATAGTTTGAGAAATGTTCCAGGCTAGCTTTCCCGATACGCGCAATGGTGTCGGCGTTGGGGATGGTGGCCTGTCCGATGCCCGAACCGGGAAATACCAGCTTGATGACGCCTCGCGGCAAACTGCCATGCTTTGCGTCAGTGGGAGCGCCCAGCAGGCCGGACGCGCAGATGGAAACTTCGCCAAGATTCGGCTTATTCTTGGAGTCGGCAAAAACAGCGAAGCAGTATTTCCCATTGTTCGCATTGATGAGCAGGGCGAAGTCGCCGAGCCGCAGGCCGGTTTTTCGAAAATAGTGCTGCGGGGGGTGTCCAGGGTGAGGTGCTCCAGGTTGCGGCAGCGCGATGTATGGAATACGCTCGGCGTCCACGAACCGGCGGACATCGGTCTCATCGAAGAGGCTGTCGTACAAGCTGGTTTGCGAAATATAAAAGCCGCGGCACGGCTGTTGCGGCGCGATTCCGCTTTGTACAATCGGCTGGTGGTGCTTGTCGGTGACCAACCCCCACCAGTTGCCGGGGTGGCCGGCGTTGCCGAGGTTGTCGAGCGCAGCGGCCAACCCGTGAGGTCCGTATGCTGTGCGGGCCCCATCGGCGTCCACCGTCAGGCCACATTCGAAGAAGAAGGCCGATTCGAAGGACGAACCCGCTCCATGCGGGGCGCCCTTCAACTGCCACACGTGCGTTCCTCCGAATGTTCCAAGAGATTTAAATGCTGCCGACCGTCCGGCATGGCTCATGGCTTTCCCTCCTCCAGGGGGCCGTGGAATCGACGCCAGATGCCTCGCGGCCTCGTCTCCTATTCCGCGCCCAATTTTGTCGCAGGTGGCCACGTGGATCGCCTCCTGCCTTCATCCCTTAAGGCGCAATCGGAGGCCGAAAACTGGAATCCTGCAAATTATTTCTTTGCTTCAACTGCTCAGCATCGCCGGTCCAACGTTTGGATGAGATGAATGGATCGTGGCTCAAAAGGACTGCAGGAGCGCCGGTGAGGTGCATGAGTTCGCGAGGCGCGGAGCGACAGATGAGCGGACGCGGCGGAATGCAGCGCGGCGGATCAGCATCGTAATAATTGCCGCACCAGCCATGTTGGATATGATGGGACACGTGAGTCTAGTGATGCTGAGGCGGTATTCCCACATTCGGGCGCAAGCACGCCGAGAGGCAAACGACGCGCTAGGATCACGCCACAATCGAAACGTGGCTGCTAAGGGATCCGCTAAGGCGAGCGAGTCCGAAGGCCATCCAAGTCCGTAGCTCATTGAGCGGGCGCGTAGCTCAGGTGGATAGAGCACCTGCCTTCTAAGCAGCTCGGGCATTGGTTACGGTCCCTCACACAGCGTGTTCTCAAGTACTTAGAAGGTACCGAGGGTCACGGAATTCTGCGCTGAGGGGCACACCAGGGGCACACGGCGAGATGCTTTTGGCAGTTCTTGATAGACTCAAACACGATGACTGCCGACGAACGTGTGAAGGCGCGATTCCAGTTTTTGAAGGCTCTCTATGATCGAGTCGGAGATGACATTACAAGCGGGCTGCGCTTCACGTGGATCGCTGACGATATCAAGTTGAACCACCCGGCTGCTTTAAGGTTCACTCAACTGCTGTGCAGCGATGGCTTGGTAAGCGCGACGATGGACGGTTACGTTCGCATCACGCATCTGGGTATAAAGGAAATCGAAGCGGCAGTCACCAAGCCGCAACTTCCGACCGAACACTTTCCCGCCTACGTTATTAATGTCCAAAGCATGACGAATTCGAGCATACAGCAGGGCACTCATAACTCGTCGACCATCATTACGGTTAACTCTGAAGTCGAGGCTCTCAAGCAGTTGCTCGCTACGATCAAAGAATCCAGAGCTACGCTTCAAGTTCAGCCCGAAGAGAGGACTGAACTAGATTTGGAAATCCAAACCGTTGAGGCCCAGCTTTCGTCGCCAAGGCCGAAGCGGGTAATCCTGACGGAGTCATTTCGCACAATTCGCACGATTCTGGAGAACGCGGGGGCCGCCTTACTTGCAGCCGCGATCCAAAAGCACTTCGGGAGTTAACGCTCAGAAGTCTTTGGCCAGTCCGGGCCTTTCGTAAAACGCACCTTTGCGAAGCCTTTACTTATAGGATCTGCGATTACGTTTCTCGCTCCGTTCGACCAGATATCCAGCACGGCTTCCTTCTTAAGCTTCATGAGCGTCTCCCAAACAGTCTTCTCGTCCACGTCGGCTCTTTCGGCGACAGACTTGCAGAGCGTATCAACGTCCTGCTCGATTTTGATCTCGATAGCGGCCAGTGCGATCTTGCTTTCCAACTGAGTCATCAAACACCATTATCCGCCAGCGCGACTTCTTGCAGCGCTTTGTCGGCTCCATAACAATTGTGTTCTGTTTTGTTCCTGTGCTACAGTTTTCGTCGCGGTGACCTATGACGTCTAATGATGCGCGGAGCCCGATTGATCGCTTTATGGAAAAGGTCTGGAAAACGGAGAACTGCTGGATCTGGCTGGCAGCCTGCAACTGGGCGACTTATGGCTTATTCAGTGTCAAGCGGACAAGTGATGGGCGTTATTGCAATCAGGCGGCGCATCGGTGGTTGTATGAACAGCTACATGGTCCTCTTGATCGGCGTATCCAGGTGCTGCACCTTTGCGAGAATCCAATCTGTGTCAATCCTGATCATTTGTTGGCGGGGACGCGCAGCCAGAATCACCAGATGGGTCGACCACCGCATGGAAAGTCAAAGTATCGCGGAGTCTGCGTTACGAGAGGCGCCCGGTGGAGGGCACAGATCACGAAGGACCGTAATAAAGAGAATCTGGGGGATTTCGCCACAGAAGAGGAGGCGGCTAAGGCGTATGACGCCGCAGCAATCGTGTATTTCGGCAAATTTGCCAAACTCAACTTTCCTCTGGGGCAGACGCGGGTAGCGACGGCTTGATATTCAAGGAATGAGCCCGGAGACATCAACGTGAAGGCTGCCGCGCACCAATGGCGATGACTAATGAAGAGAGGGCCAAGTTGGCAACAATCGCCGAACGCTTTCTTAAGCACGTCAAGAAAAACGGCGAGAACGGATGCTGGCTCTGGACCGGATTTTTAGAGAGAAGCGGGCCTGCCGCCGGATATGGCAAGTTTCAAATGAGCACACGACACAGCGAGTGGGCTCACCGGGCAGCCTACGAACTGTTTATTGGCGAGATTCCATCCGGCTGTGTAGTGGATCACGTTCGAAACCGCGACTGCCATAATCGGGCATGTGTCAATCCAAAGCACCTGGAAGCTGTCACTCAACGTGAAAATACACTTCGAGGTCTTGGCAATAGCGCCATAAATGCAAAAAAGACTCATTGTCCCGCAGGACATCCATATGACGAAACCAACACGTCGTTCGGCAAGAGTAAGAATGATCGGAGATGCTGGATTTGTCAGAACGAGCAATCGAAATTGAGGAATCGCCGTTATCGAGCCGCCGCGCGAGAGAGAGGTGAAACCCTCCCGACCGACAGAAGACGGCGGGCATCGTGACGACTAGGCCCGAAATCGACGGCATGCGTTACCGCGAGCAAACTCTAAATCGCTGCTAGAGACGCGAAATGAATCGAGCTTGAGGGCTGCGCGGCCCGGCTTCACGTCGGGGCGCTCTGGCTCGGACTCCGGGGCCACCTTGACTGCACCGGGCTTCACGATCAATCATCCGTGCATGGCAAAGAAGACCACAAACAGCAACAAGGCAATCGCTCTCTTACAGCGGCCTACTGGCGTTACGCTCGCCGAACTTCAGAAGGCTTTGGGCGGATGGCAAGCCCACAGCGTTAGGGGGTTTATCAGTATCCTGGGCTCCGAAGCCGGGCTGAAGATCGAAAGCTTCAAGGATGAGAACGGGGCACGAACCTACCGGCTGAAAACGCCGCGAAGGATCAAGGTCAAAGAATAACCGCAAGGTGGCTGGTGGTCCTCCGGGTTCAGGATTAAAGTCGCGATTAGTTGCTGCCGAATATAGGGTCGTGTCCATAGGCTTCCACTCGGAGAAAAGAAATGAAAGTCATTTTGACGATGTTGCTGTTTGGGATGGCGTTGCTTGATGCCCAGTCCCCCGTTGTTAAACGCGTACATACGGTCTACGTTAACGAGCTTCACTTTCCCAATAACCCAGACTATGACGGACTAGTGCGCTCGAAGTTGATCAGTTCGCTGGCACAATATTGCGGCTCCGATTGCAGGGTCATGGAGGCAGTCGACGGGGAGGGGGATATTGCGGACGCTGTTTTGAGGGGCACGGTGGTTGTCCAAACCACCGATTCTCGCCACTACCGAGTGCAAGGCGCGATGCGTCTAGTTGACAAGGACGGCGCGGTCCTCTGGGCTGACACCGTGTACAACAGTCCGTTTGCCCGGAGCGCTACGTCGAGCTTTGCCGACAATGTTGCGAAGAAACTTGCTGCGTTCTTGGCTCGGAAGTAAGGAACGGGCTGCAATGTTGACCGACGAGGAGCGCCAGCGTATAGATGACGAGGAACGGCAAAGAATTGCAGAGGAAGCGCAGTATCGGGCACAAGTGCGCGCGGAGCTTAGGCAGGCGCGGCACGACCAGCCGGAGAGGAAAAGGTGGCTGTCGTCCGGTTTCGTTTCTGGAACGCTTGTCGCGTTGATCGTTGCTTTAGGGATGTTCGTAGCCTCTCATTCTCTGACTGCACACAAGTGGAGCGTTCACGCGCCGATTGCTCAACGCGAGGCCGTAAGCGACATGCCGAAGTATCGCACCGTACCAGTCACACAAAACATCGCAACCGGTGAGGTAACAATTCCGGCAGGCGGCTACACCCAGTACCCAGTTCCGGTTTTGCCGGAGATGGGAAACACTGTTGTCACCGGAAAGTTCGTTACTTCTGGTGGAAGCGGGAACGACATTGTGGCCGTACTCACGGACGGCTTGAATTTCGCCAATTGGATCAACGGACATCAAGCGCAGGTTTATTGGCAGACGGCTGGGCAGCAAACGACGGGGGCCTTTCAAGTAACGCTGCGACCAGGGACCTACTATTTTGGTCTTAGCAATCGGTTCTCAGATGTCACCGCGAAACAGGTCTTTCTGAACGTTCAGATGACTAACTATAAGACCGTACTCAACACGGATCTCAATCTCATCATCCCGCCGAATAAAATCCCATACCGTCCAAACTTTCCCGATCATTAACAAGCCCTGCTTAGGACGCGGCTTTGCCAGGGGGCTTGCCGTTCATGACCGTATCGTTAGGCCGGGCCGGGAGGCTCGGCCTTCGTGCGTTAGCGAACAATTGCGCTTGAAAATGTTTGTATGTTACAGTGCGCCCAGGATGGCGTCAATCAAAGTGACCTCGGCTAAACCCAGAGTCGTAAGAATTGAACGGCGCGGTTTCTTTGAAGACCCTACGCGGGCTGAGGTCAAAACACTGAAATTCCTATACGTGAAAAAGTTGGCAGGCGGTGGCTATCATTTTGATCTCCCCAACGGCACGTTTTGCAGGGAGCCGGAAGCAGACACAATCTTTCAGGAGTTTGTAAATGGCGGTTGGACGAACCTCAGACTATGAGCACTACGCCGCACCAGTGCGGCGACGAACGATCTCCGTTGATGAATCCCTCAAGATTCGGATCTTGCCGAATGGCAGAGCCGAGGCAGAGGCATATTGCGACGATCAACCGGAGACGTTTCCTTCCAGGGCACTTGCGAAGGGCAGTGCTGCAAGATCACAGGACATTTCGGATTTTTGCAATCGCTGGGCGCTGAAGTGGGAGGAGCAGAACGGGATCAAATAGCGAGGTACTTTATCTCGCGGGCAGCGACAGGTGCTTCAATCCGAAAGCGCGTCGTCCTCCACTGGCTCATCCGGCGTTCCAATCCCGAACTTTTCAGCCTCGCTGCAGTTAATGAAGCCCACGACCTTTTGGCCTTTCCTCGGGCGGTACAGGCCATAGGACATGTACATTGCTTCTGTTGCAAAGCGGTGCAGGGTACGTATGTAAGCGGGGTGCTGCTTCGGGTTCAGTTCGGAGAGCGTGCTTTCGATGTATTTCAAGGTCCGCTTGGCATAGTCGTCAGTTGGCTTCGGCTGCGCCACGGGCTTTGCGACAGGCTCTTCCCGCAGATAGTTGCGAAGGAACGCGCGCGTCTCCTTCGCGGTTGGATTCGGACTGTCAGCGGTGAACGCGGCCCAGGCAGCTTGGCCTTGCTCTGGATCGTCTTCGACCAGCTTCGCCATTTCGCGGGCTATGGCTTCGTTCGCCGGGAACGGTGGTCCAAGGATCTGTGCGGTACGTGCGGCGCGCACGACATTGTTTGCGTAGCGCATGGTCCAATTCCAGCGGCCTTCGCAGTAGTCTTCAAAGCTGGCGTATTCCGGGCTCCATAGCTTGCGTTCCTTGATCTCCTTCAGCGCGCTACCCACTTCCAGGAACGTCTGGAAGCCACGGTCGATGATGTCTTCTAGCAGGCTGCGACGTTCAGCGTTTTCCCTGGCTAGCTTCCGGTCTTGCATCTCTTGGCGTTCGCGGGCGCGGACCTGGTTGAGTAGCTGCTTGGGAACCGGAGACTTTCTTTTTCGGTGCATCGGTCTGTTGATCGGGAATTGAGACGGTAAGCTTTAACCGCGATCCAGGAACAATTGTTCCGACGGGCTGATTAGCGCGGGGCTAGTTCGCCAAGGTTCGGGCTACGGTCGTCTTGGACAACTTCATCGCGGAGGCAATGTCCCGGATCGACTGGCCTGCGGCGGCTAGCTCGCGGACGGTATCCTTGCGGAACACAAGGCGCGGGCGGCCACAGTGCGTTCCCTTGGCCTTGGCGCGGGCGATGCCGAGCGTTACCCGTTCGCGGATTAGTTCGCGTTCGAATTCGGCGAAGCTGGCCATCAGGTGCAGGAGCAGGCGGCTGGTTGGGTTGGACGTGTCCGTGTCGATACCCTGCGTGATCGCAATGAAGCGAACGCCAAGGGCTGCCAGTTCGCTGGTGGTTTCCACCAGGTGCTGGAGGGAGCGTCCGAATCGGTCCAGCTTCCAAACGATGATGGCGTCGACCTTGCGTTGACGGGCGTGCGTTAGCAAGCGTTGGAACGCGGGACGCTTCAGCTTGGCCCCGCTGAAGCCCTGGTCAACATATTCGTCGGCGACGTTCCAGTTGCGGGCAAGGGCGTACTCGCGCAGCGCGGACAATTGCATTTCGCAATTCTGATCGTCGGTGGAAACGCGGGCGTAAAGGGCAACGCGCATCAGGCAACCTTCGGCGCAAAGCGGTTACCGGCAGCGGCTTCGAGGATCAGGCGGCTATAGTCCTGCTTGAAGCTACGCGGCATCGTGGCGGGCAGGTCGGCGAAGCGTGGGTCTTCGGATTCGAACCACATCGTCGTAATGAACGACCATGCGTCGGCTACGTTGGCCGCGTGCCCGAATGCATCGAAGGCGGCTTCCAAGGCTTCGTAGGCCGCGCTGAAGATCGCTATACGTTGTTTCATCGTGAGTCTAGTGTACTAAAACTTCCTCCTTTTGGAGCCTCCTGAAATGCCTTAGATCGGCTTGATTCTGCATGAGTTAACTGGCCGTTCGGCGTGAGGGGTTTTGGGACAGATCGCCTGTTGGGAAGGCGGCCTTTGGTGGCGTTCGCCGGTGAGCACGGTCCTGGGAGCCGGAATCGGTCGCAGCGGGCGCACGTCCGGGCGGCGTGCGGCGGCGATTGGGGCGCAGGCGGGCCGGGGCAACGCCGTTTAGAACGGCGGGGGAGACCGTCGCCCCCTATTTTGCCGTTATTTCAAGGCGCTCATCCTTTAGAGCGCTGCCGAATCGTCGGGCGCAATCAGCGGCCCAAACGACCTGGCATCGCTTTCAGCCCGCTTTGTTAGCGTGCACTTACTTACAAGAGCTAGGCCAGTCGGCTGCCTGGGTGAGGACTGGGGCCGGGCCTGGCCAAGTTCGCGCTGGTTTCGTCAGGTGGAAAGTTCGCGCTGGTTTCTCAAGTTCGCGCTGGTTTCGTCAGGTGGTGAAGGAATTCTTAATAGGAGGTTAAGGAATGATTAAATGATCGCTTATTGGCGTGTATCTGAAGCCGGGGCCGCCCGGCCAAGTTCGCGCTCTTTTTTCGCGCAGAGGGGTTTCGTCAGGTTGGCATAACCAGCGCGAAGTGAGATTATCAACGACTTAGGCGAAGGTCAGCCAAGTTCGCGCTCGCGCTGGTTTCGCGGGCGAAAGGGGGGGTAATACGTTGTTTTGTGGGAGAGAATGATAATTATCATAATTATCAACAACATAAGGGTAACGACATTCTCACCATTCTAGTTCGCGCACCCGACGAAAGGAGCGCGGCGAAATCGGCCCACAATTGTACGTGGTAGGGGGGGTATCTTCGCGAAACCAGCGCGAACTGCAATAGCTTTTTTGGATATTAAAACCCGACGAAACCAGCGCGAACTGCAATAGCTTTTTTGGATATTAAAACCCGACGAAACCAGCGCTAACAATTCCCCTTCGTTATGTTCTCTGTTCGAGCGCCAGCACTTGACGGGGCGCTGAATAATGAGAATGGAGAAACAGCACAGGCCCTCCATAAAACTTCAGCCCTTGTGGGGAGCTCCTAGGATCATGGTCCTTCGGGCTCCCGGCCAGGGTTCAAAGCGAAAGCGGCGGCCTTCCACGCAAAGTCTCCATTTTTGCTATAATAGCGACGTGGGTTATCCAGGATTTGTCGTGCTGGACCACATCATTTAGGCACACCATAGCCTTGCCAAGCTCTTTGGTCGCGAGCATCGCTCGCGTAACAAATCAACAAATTGATTAGTTAGTCCGCTCGGGTTACCTGAAGTTTCCCGCTGCTGGACCCAAGGAGCAGGCCATGCAGATCGTTTCTCATACGTGGCGTTTCACGTCGCCATTGCCATCCCAGGACTATATCGACAGTCCAATATCAATTCCCGATAATCCAGTCCCACCCGATCTCCGTTACGACCGTCACGGCCATCGGGATAGCTTCCGAAAAATTGCGCGTAGCCGTCGCTATGAGCGGCGCACGCTTTCCGGCGAACGCGTCTGGAACGGAACCGCTTTCGATGATCCAGCTACTCAGGTTCTGTTTGAGACCGGCGCGATAACCGAAGCCGGAGTACCTGTCGAATTTATCGATCCCGATCTGCGGGATTATGCCCGGCAACAGAAGCGGTCGCACCATAAGAAGGCCGCCGCATGAGAACCTTCTCCCCCTTAACAGAGCAGGACCTAAAGGTCCTTGCTCTGAGCGGCATTTCGGAAGAAACAGCCCAGCGCGCGTTCCTAAGTCGTGTCTCGAACGAGCAGGCGCGTGATCTCTTTATAACACCCGTTGACCGCTACCTTGGCTACGATATGTCCGGCATCGCGTTTCCCTACGTCTGGCCTGGGGAGGATCAAAAGCTGCTGACGTGGAGCGTGCGGCGCGACAACCCTGAAACCAAAACGAAAAAGGGCGTGACGAAGACCGAGCGCCGCTACATGAACAAAGACCAAAACATGTTCTACATTCCGCCCGGAACGCCTGCGGAATATCTGGACGATGTAGCGGTGACCGTGCTCATCACCGAGGGCTGCAAGAAGGCGCTGGCCCTGGATCAGTTATTCCGTGACCGTGGTGTTCCAGCCCTTGTTATTTCGCTGAATGGCGTGTGGGGCTGGCATACACGGCTTGGAGATGATTTCGGCCGCAAAGATGAAGATTCCGAGAGCGACCCTCTTCCCGATTTTGAGCGTATTACCTGGTTCGACTCGGCTGCGGCCCGGCAGGTCATAATCGTATTCGACAGCAATCTAACCCGCAACTCCTCGGTTAAAACGGCGCGGAACCAGTTGCGTTCCCACCTAACCGACTTAGGCGCTGTGGCGCTCTATCCCAAACTGTTTCCCAATCGCGTCGATATAAACGGAATTGATGATGTCATCGGCAAACTGGGACCGGATAAAGCGTGGAGTCTGATACGCTTCTCCTCCTACCAGCCCTGGCCCGACCCAAAACCCGTGGGCAACGAGTCATCGCTGCTGGCTCCCATACCCAAATGCGACGCGGCGGCGTTGCTGCCGTCACCACTGAAAGAATGCGCGGAGGATGATAGTGTCCTCCTGAATATGCCGGTGGAGGGTCCCGCAGCGTGCCGTGTCGTTGCGTTGGCGGGCGCGGTTTCTGCGCGGGCACGCGTGTACGTACAGCCTGGGTTCAAGGTGGTTCCAAATCTGTGGGGCGGAATCATCGCGCCACCTTCCAAACGGAAATCGGATATTCCAGATCAAGCCACTGCAATTTTGAAGCAGATCGAGAAGATTCTGCGGAAGAAATTCGACCGGGCCGTCAAGCAACACAATGTGGATCTAGTCACGTATAAAAAGGCGTATCCGAAAGGTCCCGAGCCCGGCGGCCCTGATGAACCTGAAGAGCCGAAGCAGGAGCGTCTCATCCTTGAGGACATAACCTACCAGTCCGCTCACGCTTTGATGATCGATAACCCGAAAGGATTAATAGGCGTCCACGATGAATTGACGTCGTGGCTCACCGCGCTTGAATCGAGCGGTCAGGAGGCGTCGCGGTCCTTCTTCATGAAGTGTTGGAACGGGAACAAGGACCATACCGCAGATCGGATTATACGGGGCCAATACCTTTACGCAAAACGCGTCTGCCTGAGCATGTGGGGGAACATTACACCGGCCCGGTTCGTATCGTACCTGCGCGGCACGTTTGAGAATCGCGCCGATCATGACGGGCTGATGGCACGCTTTCAACTTATGGTGTATCCCGAAGCGTGGACGCCGTACAAACTTGTTGAACCGAATCCCGAATATGCCAAGCACTTCGATGCCTACGAAAAAATTATCGGCGTGCTGGCCGCGCTGGATGAGCTAGCTATCGACATAGGGTTCGACGCGGAGGCGCAACAGCTTTTAAACGCCTGGTTGCTTTGGCATCAGAACCGATTCGATAACGAACCGGATTACATCGCTGAGCATTTGGGTAAGTACGCATCAATGGTTTCGTCCATTGCGCTGCTGTTCGAGTTAGTCGAATGGGCGAAGCCGGGGGCTAAACGCAAAGGCGCGGTATCGCTGGCCAATACGCGTATGGCGATTCGCTGGGCGGAATTCCTGGAATGTCACGCACGCAAAATCTACAGCATGATCGTGCCGTCGAGCCAGCGGGCGCGTATGGCGCTGGCGCAACTCATCCGGGAGTCCAAGGTCAAAGTGCCCTTTACCGCCCGCGACGTCGAGCGTCTGGGCTGTCCTGGGCTAAATGACAAGACAGTTCATGCGGCGCTTGGCGGCCTTGAAGACGATGGCTGGATACGCCCCATTGAGCAGCCGTGGTCGCCTGGGGGAGGCCGTCCCACGGTCAAGTACGAACTGAATCCAGCGCTGACGCAGGAGTTTTTCGAATCGGAGCAGGCAGCGCGAGAACTGAAAAAAGATGAGTCGCCGTGGGATGCCTTTGAGCCGACGCCGGAGGCTACGGCAGCGGTGGCGAGACAGGAACTACTCACGCTGGAAGAGGCCGTTAGACGGCGGAACTTGCAGTTGGTGGTGGAAGAGGACGATGGTCCGAAGCAGTCCGAACCTTTGTGAGGTTGGGCGCGTCCGGGAGGGCGCATTGAAATGAAAGCATCCGATATGCGTGATGAAATTACGCTGTGGCTTGAGGACCAGGTTCCAGGCATAGCGAACAACGTGGGAAAGTGGGCCCCCCGTTTCCTGTCCGCTTCGGCCACCAGGATAAATGGATCATCTGAACCCAGGAGATACATGGAACACTTCCGGCTGGATGATAAGCAAGTGGAAGACACGCTGGCTTTTCACAAACGATTCAGGGATCACATGATCAAGTGTTCTGACGCGGTCCTGGAAGCCTGTCATAAGACATCCCAAGAAGACTGGGGCTGGGAAAACCTGAAATTAAAGCCGACTTACATCCCGCCCCTCGATGAGATCGAGAAGAAGTGGACAAAACTACGCCAGGACTGGGAATCTTTCTCAGTGACTCCCACTGAAACGGATGAAATAGACGGTTCTGCTTGCGCCACAGTTACACACAAGCAGTGGGCCTATGCAGGTAAGATCGATCTGCTCGTTAGTGTGGAATTAGATCTCGAATGGATCGCATTGGAGAGCGGTGCAAGGTGGGATGTAAATCAGGTGACCGTTCTGAAGACTCTACCTGACCGACTCGCCGAGAAAGGATTAGCCGCTCTCTTTGACCCGGCCCCGACGCTATTCCCGCTCAGAGCAGGCCGTTTTTGCCATCACGATGCTTATGCCGAGATGGCCTTTCTGGTGGAACCTCAAATCAATTCCCTGGCGAAGCTGTTTACCCGGCTGCATGGCTACAAGACCTTCATCGCAAAAGTCGACAAGAAGGATCCTGACAATTCGATTCACCGTGCGGAAATCTATTGCGAATGCCACGAGAGTAAGTACCAGAACCACGACTATGTTTACACACCCATCTACGTTGTCTCAGCCGACGACCGCTTCGCGGACAAGATCAAGGAGCAAGGATTCCACTTCCTGAAGTACGAACCCGTGAGCCGGTCGGCAGCAGCAGCATGAACCCGTCGCCCTTCAATACAAGCCTGACACGCAACCGCTGAGCCTTACCCCGAACCTCGCTGTAACCCGAAAGGACTGCCTCCCACAGGGCTTCTTATGCCCATCCCTACCCAAAATCCGCCCATCTCTGTCATGACTGAGACACTGCCCGACGGTACGAAGTTGAAGGATCTGCGCCAGTCCGAGGTTAAAGGTCACTGGAGCCTGGACATTTGTCTGCCCGGCTCCGATGATTTCGTTCGAACTGAACTGCGTAGTATTCACCTGCTTGACGATTATCGATTTCGAAAATACCTGCAGCGCTGCTTTCACCCGCGTGGTCCACTTGCGCCGAAGATTCCGGACGCGATCTGGTGCACGACAATGAACCGCCTGCTGAAAGAAATCCGGGAAAAGAATCATCCCTCGTTAAAGAAAACAGTTCTGAAGATTGCTGGATCGGTGCCCAGCATTGTACGCGCCGAAGAAAAGGAAACTATATGACTAGCGTCTTTTTGACTGGCGGTAATAACGGTGTACTCGACGGCGCAACCATCAATGCCTGGATCGCAGAGTATGGCAACACCATCATCGAGGGCGGCAACTTCTATACGGGCGTAGATATTTCCAGCACTGATAGGTTTTCATCGGCCAACCCGACCATCAAACTTGTCGTGTATGGCCTGAACCCTGGCAACACTGCGGTGATCGCGTTTTGCAGTTCCACGAACGCTTTCAATAATTACGAGACGCATGCCCAATTCACAGTGGTCGGCCCAATCGGGGCAACATCTGATCAGGGCGACAAAGGTACTGGCGAAGGCTTGGCCGGGGCGTTCTACCCTAACCCGGTCTATTTCAAAGCGGGGCCATACGATCAAGCCGTTAGTACAATTCCTTGGGGCCAATCGCAGGCGATCCTTGGCGTGCGCTTCGCTTCGCTTACCGGCCCAAACCCGGACCTAACGATGATGGCTTGGTTCGAGTACTAACGTTTGAAGGGGGATCGATGTCCGAGAAGCCCGAAGATTCGCAAATTTCAGACGAACGAAATGACGTTGAATCGATCCTCGCTCGGCTAGAGAAAAACGCGGCGCAACAGCAGGAAAGGGCCGAGGCAATGTCCGAAGGAGGCATGTTAGAAACCATGGTAAAATAGGTGTCGAACGCGTATCCCGCCAGGGATATTCGCCGGTGGCACCAGCGTCCACAGGTTCAAACTGGAATTTCTCTCAGGAGAAGTTCCGTTTGTCCACCGCAACAGATCAGGCCGCTCCGAAAGTTTTTCCTGCCTACCTTCGCCCGAAGGAAGCCGCACAATACCTCGGGATTTCACATAGCCTCCTAGCCAAGCAGGTCCGCAAGAACGCTGGTCCAGCCCGCCGTCGCGTAGGACGGGCCGTGCTTTACGCCGTCGCGGACCTTAACGCGTGGATGGAAACGCGCGTCGCATAGTATCATTCACACCGTCATGGTCTACCGGCGAACAAAAGTGATGGCGGACGGCACCGTCAAGACGTACCCTTCGTATTGGTATAGGTTCAAGCGCCACGGTGTTGTCGTTAGGGTCAATACCAAGCAAGGCGACAAGCAAACTGCTATCGAACTGGAAGCCGATCACCGCACCAAGATAGCGCGCGGCGACGCTGGCTTCCACGATCCTCTTTCCACTCCCACCCTCAAAGTTTTCCAATCACAATTTCTCGATGCGATTAAGGCGCGGTCTGCCGCGAAGCCACGGACGGTTGAGTATTACACCGACCGCGTGAAATCTCTCCTCTCCTTCCCGCCCCTAGCGACTGCTCGGCTCGACCGGATCGACGCGGCCCTGATTGAGAAGTTCGTTCTGAGCCGCCCCGATACCATGGCGCGGTCCACCGTCAACCGCAATCTTGCCGTCCTACGCCGCGCACTGCGCTTGGCCCACGAATGGCGTCTCATCAATCACGTGCCAAGGATTAGGCTCGTGCCGGGCGAAAGATCGAGGACCTTTGTCCTTGGACCAGCGCAGGAGACGGTGTACCTACAGGCTGCCGGGGAGCCGTTGCGTGACGCGGCCACCCTTATGCTTGACACAGGCCTCCGCGTCGGCGAGTGCCTTGCGCTTCGCTGGAGCGATATCGTCCTGGAGCCGGGCGGCGGCAAGAAGTTCGGCTACCTGCTGGTGCGCAGCGGCAAATCGGCCAACGCGAAGCGGTCCATTAGTCTGACAGCGCGGGCCAGCGCAATGTTGAAGGACCGCTTTTCCCGCCTAGCCGTAAACGATCTGGTCTTCCCAGGGGCCTCGATAAACAAGCCGTTCCTGGCGTTGTCCCTGGCCCACCAGCACACCGATGTTCGCACCAGCACAAAGCTACCTGCTGACTTTGTGATTCATAGTTTGCGGCACACGTTCTTGACCCGGCTCGGCGCGGCGGGCGCGGACGCGTTCACTATAATGAGAATTGCGGGGCATAGCAGTATCGTGGTTTCGAGCCGGTACGTTCATCCTTCGGACGACGCCATGGAAGCCGCGTTTGAGAAGTTGGCGACCGCGACTAGCGCGGCAAAGAAGGGGCACACGAGGGGCACACGAAAAGCGGCCCCTTCACGAAAGCCCCGTAAACACGGTACGGGCGCGTAGCTCAGGTGGATAGAGCACCTGCCTTCTAAGCAGGTGGTCGCTGGTTCGAGTCCAGCCGCGCCTACCAATTCTTTCAATCACATCCAGCAAAAGTCCACCAGCGACGAGCGCCTTTGTGACGCAGATTGTGACGTAACTGCTCAATTTGCTTTCCCGACCCCGCTCTGATTGGCTCGCGCAGTTCCCATCAAACCGCTCTCTAGTTTGTCCAACGCGGTACGCTTCGCAGCCATGCGGACGTGGCTATAGTGCTCCAACATCCGGCGCGACATGTGCCCTGCGACGGCCATGAGTGTTGCATCGGACGCGCCGGCCTCGGCCATCTCAGTGATCGCCTGGTGCCGGAGGTCGTGGAACCGCAACCCACGTAGAGGCGCAGCCGCCCGTTTCCATGCAGAGATTGCAGCACAAAGCCCGGCACTAGAACGCAAGGTATCCCGAGCAGCTTCCCTGCCCACGCGCCTAGCGGTCTCCTTGACCAGCTTACGCCAAGAGGTATACCAGGCCTTCTGAGGTCGCGACGGATCGATTATCTTTCCCTCGCAGGTTGGAAAAACGTAGTGTTCCGGTTCGCTACTCCCAATCGCGCTCGCGCGTTCGAGAAGCCTCACGAGCGCCGCCATGGCATCCCCGTTTAGTGGAATCGTCCGCTGCCCGGCGGCAGTCTTGCTGCGCCGGATCGTGGCGACGCGGCTAAACAGGTCCACATCCTGCCAACGGAGATTTCGGATCTCGACTCCGCGGCAGGTGGTGGATACCGCGAGCACTGCCGCACAATGGGCAACGAGCCATTCAGGCCGGCTCGCCGCCGTCTCAAACAGCTTTCGCTTGAGCTCCGCAGGCAAAGCCCTCCCGACCGCGTCTTGACGCTCCGGCAGCGCCTTCACATCTTCCGCGATCGCGCTCCAAACCTTTGCCCGTTTAAGCATCCGTCGGAGCACTCCGGTCTCCATGTTCACCGTCCTTCCGGAGACGCCAGCCGCAAGGCGCGCAGTCTGATACACCGCGATATCCTCCGCCTTGAACCGGAGGAGCAGCTTGTCGCAGAAATGTTTCGACAGCGGCCCGAGGCGCTCCTTCTCAAACTGAAGCGTCCGTTCTGAGACGTGCGGCTTGCGCTCATCGAGATAAGCTGTTCCAGCTTCTTTGAATGGCTTGCGCGCGAACTCGCGGCCGCTCTTCGACGCTCCCTTGCCTTGCTTGATAGCTGCGATGCGATCCTTCTCCAAATCCTTCGCTTCCCGTTTGTCTGTGGTGTCCAGCGCCTCGCGGTAACGAACACCTTGAATCGTTACGTCGAGGTGCCAGTATCCACGTCGTTTGTAGATCATTTGGCTCCTTTCTTTGTATCTGTCGCTTGCTTGCGGCTCCCTTTCGGCCTACCACGCGCTTGTCCCACTTCTTCACACGGGCTTCAGCGCTGCGCCGCCAAGAAGAGGCGCGGCTGGGTTCAGCAGTTCCATGAGCGGATTATAGATCTCGCGATAGGTTTCATCAAATATGGTTAGTCAACTCGCCGCATCCAGCCGCTTGCGCGGACCGCTCTCGCGGTTCGGACTCCCTCCGGTGGGCAGCGCTGCCATCCACGCCTCCAAATCTTCGGGCCGGTATCGCACGAGCGACCCGATTTTGACGAACACGGGCCCTTTCCGTAGCAACCGCCAGCGCCGAAGCGAAGCCAGACTCACGCTCAAGCGTTTAGCAACATCTTCTTCCGTCATAAGACTCGACATTGGTTACTCCTCGATTACTTCCGTTCCCGAGCTAGCGCTCAATAGCGATGTCCTGCCCTGGCCCACGGTGTGAGCATCCCTGTTCGCTGACACTGTGTGATGGTGATCCGCCGCGGCTCCCGTTCCATCCAGCAATATCGTTTTTCCAGTCATCCAGAGCCGCTGCGTGCGAAACCTCGCGGCTGAGGGCTTTGCCGAGGTTCCCTGCATCATTGGTGTAGATCTGTGCGTCGTAGCGGGCGCGGGAAACGGCGACATACGCCAAACGGCTATTGATAAGCTTTTCGTGCGCTTCTTCAGTATCCACGTTCACCAACACGCGGTCCGCCGTTGCGCCCTGGCTGCTATGGCTCGTCACCGCGTAGCCATAATCGAGATGGCGATTGTCTTCGAGATTGATCCGAACCTCACGGCCAGAGTCAAGCTTCACCGCTAGGTTGCCACGCTCGTCCATACTCGCGATGGTTCCTAGCTCACGGTTGGCGACCTTCCGTGTTTTGTCTGGCGCTGTAAACTGCACACGGTCGCCTTCGCTGAAGCTGCGCTCACTCTCACGGTAGACCGTCACGCCTTGCAAGCGCCGCGGATCGTAGCTCAATCGCTCGCCGTTCTCGCGCTCGACGGTGATCTGGTTCCGCTCCGTGTCGACGACCGCGACCTTCACGTATTCACCGGCATCGATCCCCATCGTCCGCCGGCTGCCTTTGGAATACCGCACGACGTCGCCAGGGGCATACTGCGCGGCCCAAGCACGGTCGGCGCCGGTCATGTCCTGGCGCGGTGTCAGCACTTGGAAGGTATGCCCTTTGCTGCTCACCGCACCGCGCTCCTGCAGTTCGGCATGAATGACGCGGTTTAGCTCCATGCGGGATTTGTTGTCGGGCGAGATAACAAGGGTTCGTTCCGGCTGCCGGACATATTCTCGCGCGATCTCCCGCACGCGGTTGTCGCGGTCGCCGATCTGATGCACCCGGCCCTGTTCGTCCAACCTGGCGATGGCCTCCCGCACTTCGCCACGGGCCAGTTGCTCCACTGTCTCTTTCAGCGCCGGGTCCTTCTGCCGCACGATTTCGTCGAGTCGCGCCGTGCGCATGCCCGCGTCTTGCAGTTGCTCAAACGGACGGCCTGCGTCCACAGCCTGGTGTTGCCGCGCATCTCCGACCAGGACCACGCGCTCATTTTCTTCGAGCCGCTTGAAAAACTCATGGATCTGCCGCGTGCTCGCTAGACTCGATTCATCGACAAAATACAGGTGTTTGCCGCTGGGATCGTGGATGCTCTCTCCCCGCGCGAGATGGTGCTGCAAAGTCGTCGCTCGGATGCCAGCTTCTTCGAGTTGATAAGCCGCGCGCGAGGTGGGCGCGAAGCCTTCCACCGTATAGCCCTCTTTTTCCGCCGCGTAGCGGAGCGCGGCTAGCGAAGTGGTTTTCCCGGCGCCTGCCGCTCCCTGCAATCCGGTGATCTGGTCGCGGCTTTCGAGGACCTCTTCCACTGCCTCGCGCTGGCAGTTGCTGAGATTCTCGAAGGTGTTGTGCTCGGGAACCAGTGGCCGAAAACGCCCCTGTCCTGCGCGCATCCGCTCAATGTTGTCTCGTTCGAGATCGATCATTTCAGGAGTGGTGAGTGACCGCATCGCCCCCCTTTTGACCTCGATCAGATCGCCCTGTTCCACGCGCTCCTCAAAGTGCCGGCGCACTTCCTCAAAACTCGCATGTCCCATCGACCGTTTCAGCGCGTCCCGCACCAAAGCGCGTTCATCCACCACTGCCTCACGTTCCAGGTTGCGGTCGCGGGCGAACGTCACTGCCGATTGCGCATGCCGGAATCTTCCGTCGTCCCGATCCAGGGAACGATCCAGGGAATGCATTTTTGCTCTAGCCGCCTCGACGATCCGATCCGCCTGGTTGCCGAAGGCCTCGGCCATTTCGCGATGCTGCGCTAGCGTCTCTTGCTTCGAAAGCGCTAGTTTCGCATCCCGCGTCTGATGCGCCGCGATCTCGGCGGGCCCCGCGCCCGTGAACCCGTTCTCGGCCAGGTACTCTTTGATTTGCTGGCTGCGTGGGCTCGATGCCTCCAGATACTCGGCGCTGTAACCCCGAATCTCTGGCGCTCCGCTCGCCCCTGCCTCGATCTCATAACCCAGATCCCGCAAACGCACCGCGAGCTCCGAGCGATACACCGCGGTTGCGTACTGCTGTGTCCGATAGAGCTCTCGCGGTTGTAGCGCCCGTGTCTCTCCGTTCTCTAATTCCGTAATGTTGAAGAAAACGACGTGTGTGTGTAGTTGGGGCGCGACATATCCGTCCACGGGCCGGGAGCTGTCGTGCTCGAACTTGGCGGCGGCCCACTCGCCCGTGGTCACTGCTGGCGCGTTCCCTCCCATGCGCGCCTGAGCGTATTTCTCCATCTCATCGAGCGCGACATTGACGCTCCGGCGGTGCGCGTCGCGCACGCGGTCATCGTGACCAACCAGCGCCGTAAGGCTCACGCTTTTAGGAGCGCTGAAGGTGGCGTCCCATCCGGCTCGATGTTCTACCGCCTTCACTGTTTCACCAGTATCGTTTGTGTATTCGCGCGCGGCCTGATACCTCACCAGTTGCTCGCCCGTCTGGGGATGCTGGCCCTCGGCGAGGCGGGCGAAATGCTTTTCGCTGACCGCACCTCCCAGGCCCCACTTGGCGGCAAGCCGTCCGTGCCAGTCGCCGCGAATTTTGTCTCCTTCGGTGTAATAATTCTCGCGAGCGTTTTGAAACTCGTCCCGATGATACGCCCGCGCCTGGCTCGCACTGATCGGCTTGGAGAGGGTCACCATGACAGATTCCTACTGGAAAAACAACTCTTGTCCCTTGTGCTGCTCCCTCGGCCCGTCCGCCGATTCCGGCGCCGACTTCGGTTCTGGCTCTTTTCTCGCAGCGGGAGGCGGTGAGGGCGACGCGCTCCGCCGCTCGACGAACGCTGGCTCGCGGTTCGGTACTTCGATATAGGGGAACCGCATCCGCACCACAAGGTTTCCGTATTTCAGATATCCATGCAGCGCATCGAGACCGCTGATCTCCGATGCCATCACCAGCGCCTCCTTATGGATCTCGCGTTGCTCGCTCTCCGAGTTACGGCTGCGCGGAAACTCCCCGTGCGTTCGCGTCTCCCGGAATCGCTCGATCTCTATTTCCCCGATCGCTTTCGAGATCCACTCGGCCGCGTTCGGCTCGCTGGTCTTCAGAAACATCTTGGTCGCCGGCTGCGATAGCATCACCTCGGCGATATGGCCGTAGAGTGTCTCCAGTTGCGCCTTGCCCTGGAATCCCAGCACCATCGGGTTATTCGATTTCCGGTTCTCCGTGATGGCGGTAATCAACTGTGGCAGCCGTTGCAGGCTCGCCAGCTCGTCGAGCACGAACCATACCGGCTTCTTCCCGCTGTGCCCCTCGTTCATCAGACGCAACACCAGAAGATCAAGCCATAGACTCACCAGCGGCCGGACGCGCTCGCGCATCGTGGGTTTGTGCGTAAGAAAGATCCAACCTCTTCGATGCTTGGCCCATTTGACCGTACTCCAGCGCTGTGACGCATCTCGCTCCGAAGGCAGTAGCTTGAAAGCATCGGCGACCATGTTGAGCGAACCGAGAACACCGCTACGCTGAGCCGCCGCTCGCGGATCGATCATTGCTTCCAGTTCCGTTCCCTGCACGAGCCGGTCGATCTCCTCGGCGTGGCACATCCAGTACGTCAGCTGTTCTGGCGTCGGCCCCTGGTTGACCAAATGCGCAAAGATGCGCCGTGGCGCATCGACAAAGAATCGGTTCTCACGGCCCTGCTCGGGAAACAACGATGCGGCGAGCGTTAGCGCCTCGGCTTCGTGCGGTGCTTCGTCGCCCGGTGTCCAGAACGGACATCGCGCGTCCACCGGGTTGAGGATCACATCGCCACGGGCGGGCGAATAAAACTGAGGCAGGAATTCCATGGCGGGGTCGTAAACGATGGCCGTCTCCCCCCGCTCCTGGATTTGCAGGAGGCTTTGCCGAATGGCTGCGCTTTTGCCCATCCCGGAATCGCCTATGATGAGAAAGTGCATCGCCTCCCGCTCGCGCGGCACACGCACCCAGCGGTTGGCGTTTTTTCCCCGGAGCTGGTCCAGAACGCCGCGTTCTTGATTTACAAACGCCATGCCGTCAGCCGCGTGGCGCGAGTTGAACTCCGCCGTCGTTACCAGCTCTGGCCCGCGTAACCGGCGCCCGTGTTTGCGTATCAGCGCCCGCTCGCGGTCCTTCGGTAGCGCGACCAACAGCAGTAGCAGGAATGCGCCCAAGGCGGCATAAGCCGGACGCTCGATGTACTCCCACATGGTTTGATCCTGGTAGATCCAGTGGGCGAGAAACTGATGCAATTGGCGGTCGTTGAACAGTCCCTCATTCCACACCAGGCGCGCGAGGCCCTGGCGCCGCCCCTCGTCCGTCAGCTCATACACGTGTTCGCCCTTCGCATTCCTCGCCGCTTCGACTTCGCCCGCGAGAGCAAGGCGCTCCTGGCCTTTCGCGGTCACTGCGTCGATCAGGCGGTAGCGGGTCTGCGCTTTCGGGAAGAATCCATGTGCCCAGGTCTTCGCGTACACCGCCAGATAGAACTGTTCTACGAACGACCAGCTCCGCGCGTATTCGACCGAGAGCGTGACCAGAAAGAACGCCGCCGCGCCAAACACCGCCCCGAGCGTCCACACCGGATGGCGGCTCGGCCAGTTCTGATAAGCCTTCCGTCCCCAGTGGCTCATCAGTGCACTCTTTCTCTTGCGGTTTGATCCGGCGCAGCTTGGAAGCCCAGCACTTTCCGCGCCCTCTCCAGCTTACCGGCGTCGGCCCGCTCGATCACCGCCTGCATCTGCTCGGCGGTCATAGTCTCACCCTTTGCGACAGTGAACAGCAGATTCAGCAGAATCGCGCGCAACCCCAATAGCTCGGCGAGCACCGTTTCACCGCCAGCTTTCGCAACCTGGTCCAGCAGGATCGTCCGTACCCATTCGGCCCGAGTCTGGCCTGCCGTCGCGGCCAATTCCTCCATGCGCACATACTCTTCCTCGGTGACCTTGGTGCCGATCGATTTGTTTCTTAAGATCGCTTTTGCCATCAGAGTTCTCCGTAATCGAGACTCAGGATATCCCACGCGGCACGGACCTCCGGCACCTCCCAGGCACGGCGAAAAAGCTCCCGCAACGCCTTCCACTCCTCACTCGAAAAACCGAACGTGATTCCGTTCGCGTGGGCGCGGAACCAGAACTCGGTTTCCTTTTCCCGCTCGCTAACGTATCCGAAAAAGTGTTCGCCATTCCAGCGCTGAGGCGGCTGAGCCTTGGGCAGAAACGCGGCCAGCATGGCGCGGAACTCGGCGATCATCGGGTACGGCCCCAACGGGTACATCGGGCCGCGCTTGCCCGGAAAACTCAGTAGGAGCGAAAGTTCATTCGATTCACCAAGCGAAAACGACAGCGTGTAGGTGCCCTCTTTGAGCGATGGAATCGCAGGTTGGTACACCGGCTCTCGCCGGCCGTTCTCGCGTACCGGCTCACGCCTTTCGAAGTAATGCCCGCGCGCCGCCACCCGCCACAGCACGGGCCAGTAAGGCGCCAGCGACTCATGCAGCGCCGTCGCGCCGGCCAGCTTCTCGTCGTCGAGTAACCCATAGAGATTCCGCGCGGCGAGCGCCGGCGTCCATTTAGTCGCCGGGTTTCCCAGCCGGCGCACCGTCTCGGCCACCGTCTTCCGCACCAGCTCTGGCGTAACCGGTCCCGACGGCTTCGCGCGCTCCGGACGGCATTCGCTCGGCAGGTTTCCCAAGTAATACTCATCGTTGTCGGATTGAGTGGCGCCGGATGCTCTCGCCCTCAGCTGGTAGGCCGCTTCGAACGCGTTTATTATCCCAATATACGATTCGCGCGAGATGGGATTCTTCGAGAAGGCCTCGGAGCCCTGCTGCACAAAGTAAGCTACGACCGTCCACTGGGCGCGCGTTAGCGTTTGGCCCGCTTCGCCCTTCCGCCGGATCTCTAGCATTGTCTCGGTCGGCTTTCCCAGCAGTTCCGTCACTTCGAAGCGGTCGTCCCGCGCCGATTCCAACAGTTGCTTAGCGATTTCCGACGTGGATACGCTTTCGCCCTTCCTCAGAGCCGCTAGCTTTCGGATGTCCTCCAGCCGTTGGCGCAGCACTTCGCTGATCCGTAGCGACAGGGTCTGGGTCTGCTGCAGTGATTCTGTCATGTACGACACTATACCATAGGTATGTCATACCTACAACATGCAGGACAAGCCGCACGTACGTATGCCGACTGGATGGTGTATAGTACTGGCGTTCAGAGGAATTGCGCCCCCATAGCTCTCGTGGTTTCCGGGGTTACGACGCGGAACGAGGGCTATTACATCCACGAGCGGCGTCCAGTCACACAGAGCTGAGAAGCGCCTTTTCAGCAGCCCCTTTTTCTCGTATAAGGTGGATTGGCTTCGCAGCGGCCCGGAGCGGTCAAGGGCGCAACGTGTTTGTAAAATGCACCCATCCGCTGGGCATATGGAGCGGCGCAGCTTTCCTTGACGGCGAGGACCGCTGTGGAAGATCGAGAAAGAGGAAAAGGGCGGCTAAATTCGAATGACGCTCAGGCCGGGAATGCGATTGAAGTCGCGGGGGTTGCTCGTTCCTATAGAGTAACCAAGCTCCAGCGCGCAAGCTCCGATGATCAAGTCGCCCAGTGGAACCGTGATGCCTTTCGCAGCCTGTTCGCCACCAACGCGGGCGATGATCTCCGCTGTAGCGTCCGTCACCGGATAGATGGGGACAGTGGCTTTCAGTTCATCGAGGAACAGCCGGCGGCGCTCACGGATGTCAGTCTTGTTGGCTCGATAGATCCCGTGGCCGACTTCAGCGACGGTCACGACAGACAACGCGAGCGGCACGTCACCAATCCGCTTTTGGATGCTCTCGACTGCTTCGGCGGCGGTCAGCTTGCGGCGCTCAGCGGTGATTAGCACGCTGGAGTCGAGCACTACTCCCAGGATGGCGGGTTCCATGGCTCGCGGCGCGCCTGAATGCCTTCTTCGATATCGCGGGCAAAGTCGTCATCGATCACCGCGTTGGACCCACGGGCCTTAAGGTCGGCAACGATCTCTGAGATCATGCGGCCCTTGGGCTTCGATGATTTGATGACTGCGACAGGCCTGTGATTCTGCTCGACCACAACCTCGACACCTTGTTGGACCTGCTCCAGCACGGTGTGCACGTCGCGCGCGAGCTCCGCTTCTGTGATCCTTACGGTAGCCATCAGTTCGATGATAGCAACCGTTGTTGCTCTTCGGTCGGATGTGGCGGTGCGCGCAGTCGTAAACAGGTCCAACGATTCGAAGCCGTCCGGCTTAGCCATGGTGTTTACCTCTCTTCAACGCTCACTTTCTTTGCCCAAAGTGCCGCTCGAACAGCTCCCGCGCTCTCCTCAGTCCCTCCGCGCTAAGCATTACCGACCTCGCTTTGCTCCTTGGGTTCGAGATATACCCTGCCACGTGTAGCCGGTCCAGCCTATCCCAGTCGTGCGACTTCCAGGCCCGTGGTCCAAGCTCGTCTACATCGAACGCTTCAGCCACAACAGCGCCAACACCATCTCGTCCACTTTATCCTGGTCGTAGTCCATCTCGACGCCCGATTCAACGCACGATGGTAGGATCGCCACAACGGAGCCGCCGCTCTTCGCCAGGAAATCTCAGCAAAAAAAGCAGCAAGATGCTTTTCGCTATTTTCAATAAGTTCCCCTGCGGTAACCGCAGGTTCCCGTGCAGCACCCGCGCCGGGGTGACGTGTCACACCTACTTCAGCCGCCTCAGGCGGCTTTCCCGTTACTGCCCGGTACTCTCCGGCAGTTGGTGATGCTGGCCTACAACTTGAATTGCTGGCTGATGTTGTTCAACCGCGAGGAACAGGCCCAGGTGGCCACGCTGAAGCACACCACGTTGGCGACGGCCCGTCTGCGCTTTCTGTTTCTCGCAGCCAAGATCTGGCATCACGCCGGCAGGGTCGGCGTCAGCTATAGCGATCATTACGCCGAGCAAGGAGTCTTCCGGCGACTGATGGACCGATTGCGAGCGATCACGCGTGAAGGGCAGCGATTCGGCCCGGTGCTGGCAACCGCGCTGAGGGAGTAGTTCGATGTGCATAGAACTTTATGCACTCACATCCAAAACAAATCTATGAGATAGGAAAACACGCCAGCAGGACAATTGAGGGCGGTTACGAAATCCCTGGGGCATCATCGGCACGAAATCAAAGGCAGGGCCGCCGCCGGCCTGTTGTCAGAGCAGAGCCGCGTGAATAATTCAGGTATCACGGTTATAAAGAACGCCCAGCCACGCTGATTCGTGCGGATTTGTGAGCGAAGGCAGAAGCAACCGCAGTCCCGCGTACCCTTGGAAACGTTAGGCCTAAACGTTGTCAGGAACGCCCAGGCGCGCACCGGTTTCGTCAGCAGGCAACTCCGTCGAAAATATGCTCAGGCCGCAGGTACCACGGTCACCGTAAGCCCAAGCTTTTGTAGTCGTTTCACGAGATAGCGCTGGAGTTGATCTTTATTGATCTGCTCCAGATAATTCCCGCCGAGCTCGTGGTAGCTACGACCGGTCTTCAGCATGGTGTAGGCGATGATGAGCATGGTATGTGCCACGGCCATCACCGCTCGTTTGGTTCCGCGGCGCGCCGCCAATCGCCGGAACTGCGCCGCGAGATAACAGTCTCCTTTCTTTAGACTCGACTCGTTTCTGCCAGCTTAGCCTCGTCGACGTGGGGCGCGCGCTGGGTCGACAATCAGCGCTATTTAACGGACAATTCACGAACACTTCCATTGACTAGAACGACTGGTACGTATATACTCGTTTGGTATTTCCAATCCTGCTTGAGCCATAAATGCTAAGCGGCGGCGAAGAGTAGCGAATAAACTTGTAGCCGGGCTGCATCTGAAACCGCATGAAGATGTCAGGTCCATCACTGATGCTGAAGCTTTGAGAGGGGAATAGTTATGCAAATCACTGGTGATCATTATCAGGTTCCGTCACTCTGGTCGGAGAAAATCATGAAGTTTCTCCAACGAACCGCTCACATTCTTGCCGCCTTAGTCATTGCTAGCGGTGTTGTGGGGCATGCATTCGCCCAGTACACGCCGACAATTTCGGGGCTAAACGCAGTTTGGTGGCTCGGTGCAGGAATTGTCGGGGATGGGGGCGTGTGTAGCGGGCAAAGTACCCCGTGTTACTATGCCGAATCCCAACTGACATCCAATCCAAACGGAGCACCGGGTAGCCCGACTTGGACTGTCGTACAGAACGGCCAAGGCCGGATCAGTCTAAGCTGCTATACCTGCGCTAATCCTGTTGCTACGGCACAATCGGTAAGCAGTGGCTGCAGTTATGATATCCAGATTACGGTTAGCTACGGGGGCTACTCCTCGGCTCCCTTCGGCATGACTGTAGCCGCGCCAGAATATACAATTCTGCAGACTGGCTATCCCCAAACCACTACTGTTTACCAAGGATTCTACACGGACTACGTATGGGGCCTTGTGAGTTCATGTGGTGGGTACATGGGTGGTATTGACGCGAACGAAAAATTCGGTACTTTTCAGAACCCCATAACGAACAATTGGGTTCACCCATCGCCGAATCCCGTCTATATGACAACCTATCTTATAGGAGACCAGATTGCACAAGTCTACGGCACGCCAACACCAGACACCGGGAGCTCGTTGGTTCGCTACGACTATCCGTGGGCGCTCCGTATAGGTTCCCAAACTAGCGGATCTGGCACGCCGGTAGAAGTAGATACCCAGGCTTGGTACCTAGATCACGGTGCGCACTATTGACTAACGATTGCAGGACAATGGAAATGGAGAATATTATGAAGGCAAAAAAGATCGTCCTCCTCCTAACCCTTGCGTTGCTCTTGGCTGCCACGAGCTTGTTGCAAGGAGGATTGATAGCACCACAATCCATCGTTGCGCTTGAGAATGCCGCTGATCTCGTCGTTGACGGAACCGCCACAGGCTTTGTCCAGAACGGCGGAGGGCTCGATTTCTCCGTGCACGTGAATCGCGTGCTGAAAGGTGATGGGACTTTGACGGGCAGTTCTATTAGTGCATACTGGCTTAGCGGAACCCAGGCTGCTGCAGCAACTGTGGGGAGTAACAACGCTGGTGGTACAGGAATTTGGTTCTTTCAGCGTACCTCAGGCCCATGGCAAGTGGTTCCGGTTGTGCAAGGGACAACGCGGCTAAGCGACATCTACATCGCTGCACAGCTTGGTGCAATCATTAGCGCATATGCATACAGCGCCACAGCGTCCGGTGACGATAAGCTTGCTTCGGAAATCTGTTCCGCAATTGAGGGTGTCATTGGTGTTAGAGGTATTAGTCTTGAGATGTACGCACTGCTTAGTGGCGGGATTGATGAGTTGAACTCATCCGTGCCGCAGTTGTTGTATCACCGGCTAGCAAGCTCAGCTTCGACTGAGCAACAGATTCTTGGACTGAGTGGTCTCATCAGGTCGGGCGATTCGTTAGCGCTAACCGCGGCCGCGCAGGTCGCATCCGCCGTAACAGGTGGTCCGGCGGAAGGCGTGTTGCTGCTGAGTGTGCGAGAATATCTCCGACCAACTGATTCCGCCTCCGTGACTGCAATTGGCCAAGTTGCGACCGACTCTGCGCTTCCCACAGCGCTTCGGGAGGCCGCCGCGCACGCTTTGGCGGCCATCCACACCGCCACGGCGCTGCCGTTCCTCGCAACTCTACTCGACGATCCAGACTTGAAGCTGCAGGTAGAAGCAGTCGGAGGCATGGGATCTTTCGCCAACGGATTGCCCGTAAGAACAAGACAGTCAGAGGTTACTTTGTCGTACCTCCGGCTTCCCGCGAGCGCCCCATACAAGACGCAAGATACGGTCGCCCACTTCGCCCTTGGTCAACCGGCAACCGCTGCCAACGAGGCCCCGTACGTCTCCTTTTGGGAAAACTGGTGGTCGGCAAACCGGGCCACCTTAGGATATTGACTGGTATCGCACGGGGCGGAAGAGTGCTACGTATTGCCCTCAGTTCGGCGGAAATACCCGAGCGCCAGTTCCGGCTTTACTTCCAAGGCTTGGACCCACCTGACCATTTCTTAGTCCTTGCGTTGCAAGGACAGCTGCGATGCGATGCGGCTGCATGGCATGGCACAGGCCTGGCGCGAGCTGGCCAAGAGCGAACAGGCAGCCGACCTCAGCTTCGAAGAACGCTTTGCCTTGCTGGTGGATCGCCAGTTCACTTGGCGCGAGAACGAAGCTTTCCAAGCACGCCTGCGGCGGGCCAAACTGCGCGCTAATGCCTGCGTCGAGGACATTGACTATCGCGCGGCGCGAGGGCTCGATAAGACACTGGTGCGAGCGCTGACCGCCGACTCGGCCTGGGTGGACCGCCACGAAAACGTTTTCGTTTGCGGTCCTACCGGCGTGGGAAAAAGTTATCTGGCATGCGCGCTGGCGCACAAGGCGTGTCGCGACGGCCACTCGGCATTCTGCACGCGGGCCGCGGCGTTGTTTCGCGATCTGGCTTTGGCGCGAGCGGACGGAAGCTTGCGCAACTTGCTTCTGCGGCTGAGCAAGATCGACGTGCTGGTGGTCGATGACTGGGCCATGATGCCGCTCAGCGAAAGCGAAGCGCGCGACTTTTGGGAGATCTGCGAGGACCGCTGCCAGACGCGATCACTGGTGCTGACCTCGCAGATGCCGGTGGCCAAATGGCATAGCCAGATCGGCGATTCCACCGTGGCAGAGGGCATTCTCGACCGCATCGTTCATCGCGCGCACCGCATCGAACTGCGGGGCGAATCGATGCGTAAGAATCCGCCCAAGGAACCGGAGCGGTAAATCGCCGCTCCGGGGTCACCGAAAACTGAAGGGAAGCGCCTCAAACGCCGGCCCTTCCCCCTGGCTGCTGAGCACGTTGTGATAATTGCCCGAAGTATCGCGAAATTCAAACAGCAGGTCGTTGCCGTTGGGACCATCGCGGTTGAGGTCGTAACCGCTGGACGGATTCTGGTATTTATTTGCGGATTCTCCTCCGGATCGATCACCCGTTCTCCTCTGAAACCGATCACCCATTCTCCCGGCAAAGCGATCGGCGTGCTCCTGTGAAAGCGATCAGTATTCTCCCGTGAAGTCGATCACTTCCGGTTGCGATTGGGCCGAGGGTGATCGAAAAAGGAGAACCGTGATCGGAAGGAAAGGAGAACGGAAAATTGGCGGCGCTGGACTTCAACCCCGGGTTGAGTTTGATCGTCCGGCCTGGGATCTTCCGCACTTTCGGTGCAGATCGGCCAAGCTAAAATGATCCAAAACAATTCTGCCATATATTGTTTTAAGCTCACTTGCAATGGCACCTCCCCCGAGCCATTCGCAAGCAGTCTTGCCAGGTCCGGCTTTAGTCCTCGATAGCATCGAGCGTGTGGACGGCCGGTTTCTGCTGAATGTTCACATCCAACAATTCCCGCGTTGCCCTGCCTGCGGTAGGCCTTCTCGAAGCCGCCACAGTACCTATCGCCGGCGTTTGAGAGACCTGCCTTGGCAAGGGTGTGAAGTAGAACTCCGGCTGAAAGCCCGGCGTTTTCGATGCCGGAACCGAGCTTGTACCAGGAAGATTTTCGCCGAACCGATACCGGAAGTTGCGCGATCGCATGCCCGCTGGACCACGCGGGTGAGTGAGATCATACGGCTGATTGGCTACACCGGCGGCCTTAAATCAGGACGGCACGATTAATTCGCCCGCAAATCCGGCGCCCGTCGGGTCGATTCTGACAATTTACGCGACTGGCGCAGGATCGATTCAGCCTGCCCTTACGGATGGACAGATCGTGACCACGGCGAATGCGAAACCCGCCCTGCCTGTCATTGTGAGCTTCAACGGCGCCAGTCCTGAGATCCTCTACGCGGGACCTTCCCCCGGAATCGTTGCGGGCGAGCTACAAATCAACATGTTTGTTCCCAACGTCCTCTGCCAAATTCCGGACTGCTTCACGAATCCGAACGCGATCGCCTTGTTACTGGGGCTGGGCCAGCCCGATCCAGGCACTTATCTATTCAGCAAATACTTCAGCCAGGTACTGACGACAGTCGCGATCAAGTGATCTGCTGGTGTCGGGAAAAGTCTAGCCGCAGGGTCTTAGAAATGAATGAAGACGCTCGGAATCGCACTCATCCTGATCCGCAGCACAGCTATAGCCAGATGTTCATCGGAGCTGGCTATGATGAGCCTGCCGGGGTTCGCATCGAGCCCGGTCAAGTCGTGCCTCTCTTCATTACGGGGTTGAAAAGCGTGCTGCCTGGAGGCAGCATCTCGTCCACTTTATCCTGGTTATAGTCCATCGCACGCCCGATTCAACACACGAATCGCGGCTGATCACCTGGACGGCGGGATGGGCCCGGAGCCATTTCGCTAACGTGTCGGATTCGCGATCGGGAAGAAGATCGATGGGCCGATGTCGTTCCAAGTCCACCAGAACTGTTCCGTAACGATGGCCGCGGCGCCAAGCCCAATCATTCACCCCGAGAACTTTCACATCACCGGCATATTCAGCACACGCAGCTTGGCTGAGGACCCGCAGGATTGTGTCTGCGCTGGAATGAATTCCCAACTGAGCCGCTAGGCGACAACCGGCTTCCCCACCCAACGCGTAGCCGATCTCCAGCAAGGCATTGCGATGTCGACAGGTTTGTCTCCCATACGGTGAAACCACGATCGGCAACCGCTGCGTGATTGGGCAACAGGGGACAGTCAAGAATTCGGAATCGGCTTGGACACGCTCGAAAGAAGAGTTCATTGGCTTGCCTTGATTTGACGGGAAATGACGCGTTCAATCTCGCCGGCATTACTCACGCCGACCAAACGTTCGCCATTAATAAACAATGTGGGGGTGGCGGAAACATTGAGTGCATCCCCCAGCGCACTATCATCAGCGACTCTGGTCGCGTTCACGTTGGACCCAATGCAGGTACCGAATTGCACAGTATCAACCTCGCCTTCGGGCAACGTCCTAACGTAGTCGATTAATCTCTGGCGGAGGTTTCCGGGACTGATTTCCGCCTGGTGCTCGAAGAGGAACTCCGCTACCTTCCAAAACAGCGGTGACTCGCTAAGACATTCCGCAGCTTCGGCCGCAGGGCGAGCCCACGGATGCGAGGACAGCGGATAGTGGAGATACACAAGCTGGACGCGATCGCCGAAAGCCGATAAAACCTCCTTGATGAGGATTTGGGCCGCCTTCCTGCAAAACGGACATTGAAAGTCGGAGAACCATGCGATTGTGATTGGTGCGCCCTTACGGCCCAATAGCGGCGGGTCGTGAGTCGCCAGATAGGAGTTGATCCGTCCGCTAATCCGCGCGGCCTCCTCGGCCTCAGCCTTCTCGGGGTCGACCATGGAGTCCAGGAGTTGTGGTGTTAAGAACCGTTGATCAGGAGACAGATGAAGAACGAGCCTGCTTGCTCCGTCCACTGAGAAATCCAGTCTCCGGAAGCAACTCTCCGCCTCCGTCGACCAAGCGGTCAGATCAAGGGCGGAGGTGTCTGGCACTTTGAAGAGCTTCTTAACATACTTCTCTACCCTGGCGCGTGTCTCTGCTGTTACCGGAGCGCACACGGGGGCCCCCTGGCAATGCAGCAGAGGCATACAGGTCAAAATAATTAACCGGCTAACAATCGCCATTGGTGCGCACTCCAATTGAACGTGTCACATAGCCATGAAAACGCTCACCCAACAGAAGCCCATACACCTCTTCCTGGCAGCCTCGTGCCCATTCAAGCCTCCGAAAAGTTCGTGATTACAGCGACTATTGCCTAATCGAGAACAGGTCTTTTGCAATAGAGCTTCGCACAGCCTCGTCTCGCTCCGCATCCAAGGCGCCCCGTAATTGCGAGATTGCCCAGGGCCCTCCCAAGTTCCGGATGCAGAGACCCGCGGTAATTCGAAGTGCAGGCTGCCCGCTCTTCAAATACCCGGCACTGAGATCCCTGAGCTCGTCAAGCTGGCTCGGCGAAATCTGCTTAAACCTCGGAAGGAGGTTCAGAGCGGTAGAGACAGCCTGAATATCGTCCGGCGCTGACTGAAGCACGTCCAGGATATCGGAGAGACATTCCTGGCGGCGCAGACCAAGAACCATACTTTGCGCCGCATCCATCCTCAACGCCGGTGACCAGCTTAGGTCTTCACACATACTCTTCAAAGCGGTAAATCCCTCCGGCGCTCCCAGCCGGGCCGCAGCAGTAGCCATATTGATTTTGACGCCATCAACCATCTCTACGGCCAGCGCGTCCAGAATCGGACGAATCGCGGCCTTATCGCCGTCATCCGCAAGCTTGGTCGCAGCGAAGTTCCGCACAACCGATTGCTGATGTTGCAGAGCGCCAAGCAGACCTTCTTCGGTCGGGGCAATATGGTACTGCTCCTGCAGAGTCCGCTCGTCCAAGTCCGGCACAGGCGGGCCAGCCGTCGCCTGCCCCGTATAGGCGGCCAGCCCAACGCACCCAGTCACAAAATAGAGCCATTTCATATTCATCGTTGCCTCATTGTTTTGTTATCGTTACTAAGGTAACAGGTGTCCCACTTATGGAAGAATGGGTGTACGTCCTGGTGATCGTAAAACTTCCTATCTGTTTGTTACAAGCTGAATAAGTCTGTGAGCATGTTTCGGTACAGGAGTTTACTCCAGTATTTCCGAGCCTGTCAATACTACTGCCGACAGCGTGCTCATCCTGGAATTGGTTGTTACCGGCGCCGGACACTTGGGTCCCGAAGTAAGTTCCTCCCGGTGAAGGGCCGACAGTAAAAGTCGCATTCCCAGAGCAACCAAACGCAACGCCAGCCGGACACGCAGTTTGGCTGTTGGACACATTTTCCGTAACTGCCGCCCCGTTTGTATTGCCCGGTCCAACTTGCATAGTCGCCATAATTCCCAAGCCAGTCAGGTATGTAGGAAAATTGTTGTTGAGGCCGGCCTGCAACGGAAGCTGCGCGGTACCTGATATGGTAATCGTCGTAGGGCAACTAACAGCGACCGGGTACGTTGTGCCGCCGCCCCCGAATTCGCCTTGCAGGCAAGAACAATAGGCTATCCCTGCTCCGCTGGACTGGTAGTTCCCCGATACCCCGTCCGTCAACGCGCTCACCGACGAGGAGAAGCCCGACTCCTGTGTGTCTCCCAAAAACGACCCATCCGGATCATAAAGGGCAGCCGCTGCTATATACCCGGAATGCGAACAGCCGCAGAGCGTGCTGGAATCCTCTGTACTAGTGTAGCCGTATACGGTGGACCCGTCTTCACTGACGGATCCGTCGTTGTAGACACTAAAACTAAACTGAGGCTGGCACTGTGCCGCAAGGGGGACGGCGCTCAACAACAGCGCCGCGATCGTGAACTCCAGAGGTTGTAAGTGTCTCATATATGGTTATTTCTCTTCCTCTCCGTTCTTTAGTGTGACATCGTGCCGCCGTAGATCACGATGTGTTGTTTGACGTGAGTTTTTACATATTGGTCCAACTTGCTAAATCCATCTGCCGTCAACGAAAAGCTGATAGCAGCCATTGTGTCAGCGAGCAGCAAATCCTTCTGCTGCATCAAGCCTTCGGCTTGGGCGGTTGTGGGTTTCGCGAGAAGCGCGGCTTCGATTGGGTCGAGTCCGGTCCGAAAAACGGCGAGCGCCTGGACAAGGCTCTGCTGGTCGGCCACGGAAAGATTAAGTGGCAAAAGCTGAGCACTCTGCCGTCCCAGCCCCTGAGCGGACGGAGATGGATGCGCAGAAACTGCCGCAAAAAAATGCTGATAGGCCAAGTTGTCAGGAATCTGGTCAGGCGTCTTCGACCCGTCAACAACCACCTTAAGCTGCATCGGCGATCCCGATTGAGATGTTTGGGCGTGAGAGTTATCCGTGCTCGCATGATTATGCATTGTTGGGTTTCCCGGCGGCTTGCGCTGGTGCTCGTCGTCTGTTTGAGCGCTCACGAGCGTAATTGCGCTCATGATCGTGCAGCAATAAACTGCCTTAGCAAGTAGTGTCATGCTTGTTTAGCAATACCTCCTTAGTATTACTACGTTAAGTATTGACAGAACAGAGAAGCGCTGATATGTTTGGGCATGACGGATGCTCAGGCGATGCGTTGCCGGAAGCGGCTGGAGCGGTTTCTTGTGGATCTGCTGGAGCCGGTGGGCCGAAGCGAGCGGCGGCATTGGGGAGAGGTCTACGTGCGCAGCCTGTTGCTGGATGGTGAACGGAAATCCATTGAGCCATTGGCAACGCGACTTCCCGAGGGAAACGTGCAGGCCATGCAGCAGTTCATCGGGCAGAGTCCGTGGGAGTGGAACCCCATCTGGGAGCGGTTAGGAAAGCGAATGACGGCCGAGTTGGAGCCGGAGCCGGCCTGGGTGGTAGATGACACCGGATTCCCCAAACAGGGCACGCACTCGGTAGCGGTGGAGCGGCAGTACTCAGGAACATTAGGGAAGACGGGCAACTGCCAGATCGCAGTCAGCGTTCATCATGTGGGCGAACAAGGCAATGTGCCGCTGGGGTGGCGGCTGTATTTGCCGGAGAGCTGGGCCAACGACGCCCAGCGGCGGCGGGAGGCGGGTATTCCGGAAGGGATCGTCTTTCGCAAGAAGTGGGAACTGGCGCTGGAAATCATCGATCAGATCCGAGGGTGGGGTCTGCCGGATCGAGTGGTGTTGGGAGATGCCGGCTACGGAGATGGCACCGAATTCCGCGAAGAATTGGAAAAGCGGAAACTGCAATACGCCGTGGGTGTGCTGCCACAAGTCGGAGTGTGGCTGAAGCCGCCCAAGATCGCACCGCTGAAGACTACCGGCAAAGGGCGTCCGCCGACTGCGGCGCGCTATGGGGATCAACGGCCCACCACCGCGCAAGAGGCCGCTAGGCAGGCCAAGGGTTGGAGGACGATTCGCTGGCGCGAAGGGAGTAAAGGCTGGCTGGAGTCGCGCTTCTGGGCAACTCGCGTGCAGCCATCCCATCGTTATCAGGATGGCAGACCGCCGGGCCAGGAGGTCTGGTTGCTGGCAGAGTGGCCGGAGTCGGAAAAGGCGCCGATCAAATATTGTCTCTGCGACCTTCCCGCCGACTATTCCTTGCGACGGATCGTACGGCTCGTCAAGTGCCGCTGGAAAATCGAGCAGGATTATCATCAACTCAAAGAAGAGCTCGGCTTGGACCACTACGAAGGCCGCAACTGGCAAGGGTGGCACCATCACATCACGATGGTCATGGTGGCGCACGCCTTCCTCGCTCTGGAAACATTACGAGGCAAAAAAAACTTCTGGGTGGACCCTGCCGAGAACGCGACGTGAGATTCAATACATCTTGTTCACCTGGACTGGAGTCTGCGCTTACTGCGGCGCCGAAGCAAGAATATCTCGCAGTCCATAACACTTAACGTAGTAATATTAGCAAATCTGGCAGGAAGATTATGCGCCGAGATTGGGATGAAAGCAAGGCAAAATTCGATAACAGGTAGCCCCAAATGTCGACGCAGCGTTCTGCTTGTGTGTCGCATTACAGAGAGATGTTCAGATTAACGTAACCAGTGCCTTAACTGGTTGTCTAACCTTTCGGGACTAGCGCAAAAAAATCGTTGGGGCAACGTCAATGTGTCGCGCTTCCCGAAACTGATGGGTCTATAGCGAGAACCACGTTCTGCACATATCCTGGTTGGCCACCAACAAACGCGGCCGGATCAATCGGCTTGCGGTGCTTATACGTCGTACGTGCACGCCCCTCGATCAGCGTCGTGCGCTTCTGGCTCTCGCCGTAGGCATGGCACCGACGTAGAACGGGTTCTTCAAGATCGAGATGCTGCTGCGATAGCGGATCGGCGTCCACTCAACGCTCACCAACTTCTTTGCCATCGGTCGGGCGCGGGAAGTGCATCTGTTCAGCGGCCAGCGACAACAAGACTTGGTGTGCGCTACCGTGTTGACGGAAGCGCGCAAGGATCAAACTAACTGCTTCTTGCACCCGTAGGTCCGGATCGAATCCCAGATCGATCTCCCGATGCCAGATATAGCCGATCGGCACGCTAATACGCAGCTCACCGCGCTGGCCTTGCCGTGTTTAGCATCGAGCATCCGAGAACGGATTACGGAGAGTTCGAACTCGCTGATGCTGCCCTTCATCCCGAGCAGCAGCCGAATTGGCCACCTGGATGGCCTCGGGAGCACCCTGCCGAGCACCTTCGGCATAAGCACCTGCACGAATCGCCTTGCCGTCCCACTTCCGCCGGCCACGATCCGGTTCCGGAATGTAGGTCCTCACGGCTTGCTGGTGCAGATCCTTCAGCACCGCGCCACTGTGATAGCCCTTGTCGGCTACCACTTCCTCAACCGCGCGTTCATTAATCTCGCGTGCGGCCGACTGCGCTTCGGCCAGCGTCCTGTGGATCGTATCGGTGTCGACGTCACTGGCCGGCTGTAGCGTGATGGCCAGCAGCGCGCCGCTCGACAGATCCACCGCATGCTCGGCTTTGTGCGCCAGATGCGTGCGCCCATCCTTCATTTTCGTGATGCGCGCATCCGGATCGGCGGGGCTCATCCATTGCTCGTTGGAGCCCTTCTTTTTCCGCTTCCGGTCCAGCCGCGCCAACTGTTCCCGTGTGGGGTTCTCGATGCCCGCCGCTTGCGCCAGCCCTTTCAGATAGTCGTGGTAAGTCTGGTTATCCTCGCGCCGCACAATATTCTTCAGGGCCGCATTGGCTTCCAGCGTGGTGGCATCGATAGAAATGGTCTGACCGCTGATCAGTCCCTCGCGGGTCAGAATCCGCACCACCCACCGAAATATCGCCTTGTGAATCTCCACCCAGTACAGCCGCCGGGTGCGTGAAATGGTCGAATGGTCCGGCGTCTGTTCGTCCAGCGCGTAGCCCAGAAAGCCGCGCAACGACAACGAATCGGCCACCCGCCAGGCGATGCCGCGCTCCGAATCGAGGCCTTCGAAATAGCCGATCAACAGCGCCCGAAAATATACGCCCGGTGCCAGGCTCGGCCTCCCATAAGGGCTCTTCTTGTAGACCTTACGGCACAGGACCTCGACTTTCTCATCGAACTTGTGCTCTTTCAGGATCTGATTCAGCCGGTCATAAAACGCATTACCGGGAGCCCCCACAATCGCGCTCGTTGCAATCCAGAAATCATGCTGTCGCTCATGTCCCTTTCGCGTTCCCATCGCCATGTGCATAAGACGAACGAAACATTCTAAAGGTCACATGTTTTGGGGCGGTGGGACCACTACTACCACGGGCTGCTAGCGTGAGCGAAGCATGGGAAATCACCTCTCCGAATTTCTAGAAGCGCTTCGAAGGCGGGGGTGATTCTTCCGTCGAGAAGCGTCGATCACCGGATGATGAGCGGATCGTCTCCCGGCTTCGCTCCCCGGAAGGGCAGCCCGGCTAGCTGAAAGAATGGTACTCGGAGACCATGGTCATATGCCGATTCGATCCTCCGAAAGCTCAGAGAACCGCCAGTCGCCTCACCGGAGCGAGGCTGAAGAACACGGACCGCTGAACCATGGTTGTGCAATAGTGGTACAGCGGGCATGGACATTCTCAAAATGTTGTCGGAACTCCGCTCGGAACGAGCACAGATCGAAGAAGCCATCATCATATTGGAACGCCTTGCGACAGGACAGAAACGCCGGGGCCGTCCGCCGAAATGGATGGCGCCAATCTCGCGAGAAGAACCGGACAAGACTGATCAACCCCGAAGGAAACGGATTGTCACTGCTGAGGCACGGGCACGGATGGCGGCGGCGCAACGCAAGCGATGGGCGGCGGCGAAAGGTGCCAAAGAAACGCAAAAGAGACAGCAGAGCAACTAAAAGATCGACCAAGGCAACAGTGAGAGTCGTAGGTTCGGCTTCTCGACTGCCTGTAGCGTGAGGTCTGATGTTACACAGCGAACCTCAGTATACAGCGAACCTCGTGCTTCTGAAGAGTGTTCTCCAGTAGCTTGAGAGCAACGATCAATCGCAATGGGAAGATCAGACAGGTCGGTTGTCCGAATCAATTACTGCGCTACAGGATGTAGCGCACCAGCAAGCCCAAGGTCACGGAAATGGCAGTTCGGCCGGCTGTTGAGTCGGAGAGCTTTTCGGCGGAAACGAACGCCATCAATGTTGCTATGCACAACTGATGATGTTGAAGCCGATGTACGCTCACATCCGCGACGCTGCGCTCGGGCAGAGACAGGGGCTTTAGAATTGCTGCCTGAAGGATTCTAACGGAATCCAAAAAAAGAGCGCCTGCGAAGGTGTAAGTGTTAAGTATTCCCACCTCTTCGTCATCCCGTTGGAGCGCCAATTCGTATGATTGCCGGCCGCCGCCATGACCCAAGGCCCCGACGCGATGAGCCAAGTTGGTCCCGGCGATTCCGTCTTCTTCTACAGTACCGGCGCGGTAATCGTCTGATGGGAAAATTTTGTGACGTACTTTGTGACGCAACCCCTCTCAGATTTGCGCCGATTGGTGCTCGAAGCACCGTTATTCATGCTTGCCCATCGTTGCGAACCATTCGCGCGACGGCCAGCGAAGCCCCTGAATTCACAGGGGCTTGCTAGCAATCATGAGCAAAGGAGATCATGCGGGAATAATATGCCTGGACAACTTCTAAGCAGGTGGTCGCAGGTTCGAGTCCTGCCGCGCCTACCAACTTCACCGTGCCGAACCAGCAACTTGCAGATTTGAGTCCGAGGCATTTCCTGTTCTCAATCCCGAAACCGTATCAGAACCGTATCAAAACCTGATCGGTCCAGTAACACCGTATCAAAACGTTTAGGCGCATTCCTTCTCGTTGGCCTGCCGATTTAGCTTGGCCAGCGCCTCCCTCTTCATTTGCAGCTTCATCTGGGAATACTTCTTGAATACCTTCGCATCAGTTTGCCGCAGGAGCTGCGTCACCCACTCGTCTGCCACGCCCCCCGCGCTCAGGCGGGTAGCGTGTGTGGACCGTAGATCGTACAGCCGGAAGTAAGTTATACCAGCTTTCCGTAAGGTTCGCTCCCAGGTCTTGTTGAAGTTCGTCTGATACCCGGTTGGGCTTTTCAAGCTTGGAAACAGCCACGGCCCTGGACCAGCAACCTCCATCTGTCTCTCGAATGCCTCAACGGCAATATCCGTGAGGGGCACTTCGGCAACCCCGGTCGGAGTCTTAGAATCGGCGATGAATACCAGCTTGTTCAAGAGGTCAACGTGCTCCTTGCGCATCGGCGCCAGCTCCTTGTAAACACGGAGTCCGGTTTCTGTTAGAATCCGGATCACGTTTCGAAAATACGTCGGCGCGTTAGCTTCAACCACCTGTTGCTCCGACCATGTCATGTAGTGCGGTCGGAATAACCCCTTGAGAATTACAGGAAACTCTACGGCGGCGCACGGATTGACCGGGCAGAGCTTCTTTTTCACCGCCACACTGAAGATGCGCCGGAGGATTCGAAACTCCTGATGCACGGTCGTGGGTTTCAGGAGTCCAAGTTCGGCGATTCCGTCCCTTCTGCGGACATGCTTGCGGTGCTTGAGCCGATTGCGCAAATGGCTTTCGATTTGGATTGCGTCGATCTCTGTCAGTTTCATCGGGCCGAACACCGGTCGCAGGCTTTTGAGAGCGTTCTCATTCGCTTCATGTGTACTAGCAGCGCGAATCGGCGGCTTGGAGTAGTTCTCCAAGAAAAAATCCGCCCATTCGCCAAATATAAGATGCTCGCCCTTGCGGACGATGTGAAGAGTGTTATTATCTCTGGCTTGAAGCCTTTCGCGAAGTTGACGCTGAGCTTCCTGCCAGTCTTCTGTATGGGTTGATTCCAGGCGGCGGCAACCGGATCGGTCCCGGTAGCGCATCCACCAAATATTGCCATCATTGCGTCGATAAACGACACCATCATGTTTACTCGGTCTTGCCATTCCCAATCTCCTGTTTGAACTGCGCGCGGAAGGGCTCCAAGTCCGACTTCAAAAACCGGATGTTGCGACCCATTACGCGGAGATGGGGAATCTGCTTTCGCTCAACCCAAAGATACACCGTTTGCGGGCTGACGCCAAGAAAACTTGCAGCGTCGCGTACGCGGATGGGTAGCTCGTCACTGGTACCGGGAAGTGGCGCACTCCCTGTCGCCTCCATTAAGCCTCCTGGCACTCAATTCTTAACGGAATGGCGGCCGCGCCTCACGACTCGGACTCCCGATGACCGCTGTGAATCGAATATTCGTTCACCTCTTCATGCTCTGTTCCCGATTTGCCGTTTGCAGAGCGATACCGAAATCTCCGTTGAAAACTGCGCTCCGCAGATCGCAGCCTGTCGAGGGCATCGAGGAGCTGCAGGCTTGCCTCTACGAGTTGGTCTGGTTGCTTTACCCACTGCTCTGTCGCCTTGATCGAGAATCGAATGCAGTCGATTGCAACCCGAACCTGATACGCCAGCTCGAATTCCACCGGGGAAGGGCGACTTGCCAGTTGATCCGATGAAGACACTTCGTGGGCACGAGGTGTCGCGATGACTTGCTCCAACGCGATTTTGGCGCGCGCACATTCTTCTTGCACACGTGTCATCTCTTCCTTAAGAACTGTCGTCGACGATTGCAGCACATCCCTTGTAAATCTCGAATCCGTGCGCATTATGTAAGCAAGTGCCAAAATGGAGACAATCAGGGCCAGTACTGATTGTTCGGTATAGGAAATTGACATTCCAAACCATGTCTCGCGGTTTTGAAATAACAAAGCGACCGCCAACACCTCAATCGCGAGGGCGCTCAACATACGCACCCTAAAATGTGTCGAGCATTGATAATTCCGCTTAGCCAACATATGGTCCTCACTTCGCCTGAACCGGCTGATATGGAGCTTCGAACAAGATGTCTCGATTTACGCGGACCACAAACTTGTACCCGGCTGGCACCTTGATTGTGGGCTGCGCGTTGAGGTTGCGACGCGTGATTTCGGCCCCGGTCTCGCTGAGTTCCTGGCCGACGGCGCTCCCGGCGGTCTGGGTCGGGGTCGGATAAGTGAGCGCGCTTTGGTTGGTTCGTTGCGAGATATCGAAGGCGGCAGTGAACATGCTTGTGAGGACTGAAAATCCAAGAAGGCGACGATAGTGGTGGTCTACCTTGTCTCGGAGGCCGGCGTTTCCATGGGAATCGAGGCCTACCATGCCGTCGAGATCCACCGAGGAAGCGTCGGGGTAGATGACGCGGCTCCAGGCGACTTGAACACCGTCTTGACCGTAGGAGATTCGCGAGTCGTACCTACCAATCAGACGCGAGCCTTGCGGAATAAGAAGGTACAGCCCCGTGGCCGTATCATAGACATTGGAAGTCACCAACGCCTTCAGCTCTCCAGGAAGATCCGAATTGAGCGATTGTTCGAGAACCGCAGGGATCTCCCAGCCCGCTTTGATTTCATAGCGGGACAGTGGAGCTTCCCGACTGGATCGAAGATAGTCATCTTCGTGCCGATCACGGCTTGTCGCGAGAAATGCTTCTTTACGCGATTGCATGTTCTGGCTGTCATAGTCGTTTTCGAAAGTTCGCCCATTTCCTGAACCCGCCGAATCACCGCTTTGCCGCCCGCCCAGAGCACGGCTCAGGGCTTCGACTGGAGAAACAGCGTTCGAGGTGGGTTGTGGAACCGACGCCGAAAAGGACGGCGTTAGTGGGCTACCAATGCTCGTGGGTGCCTGTATTGCTTGCTGCTCCTGTTGATAAGCCGCGATGAGCCGGCGCTCTTCGGGGGTCTCTTCGTCCACCGGTGTCGGCGTGGTTGGCTGTGTTCGGATAGCATTCGGTTGCCTCACAACGATCCGTTCCTGAGGAAGGCCGTCGCAGGGCTGGCCGGTTTGCGGATTGAACCGATAAGTTTGGCCGGTCTTGGGATCGGCGCCGCAAGGGGGAATCGTTGGCTGGCGAGCTGATGGCGGCGCATTCGGAGGACGCAGGGCCATCGGCACAGTACCCGCCGGGGTCTCTTGCATAAACTCCGAGGCCGCTTGGGTCGCGGGAGTGACGTTCTTGGGCAGACCCGCCTCGCGCGCGGCAGCTTGATTCTTGATCCCGCGATGGTATCCACCGTAAGCGAACCCAAGTAGCAATAGGACGATCAGGGAAACGATTATCGCGCCCGCGCGCCAACTTATCCGCACAGATTTCTCCGGCTCGGGATGGAGATCGATCCCGCTCGGAGCCTCCTCCGTTGGTGGATCGTTCGGCTTGTGGTCTTGGCTATTGTTTGTTTCCACGGAGGATCTCCACTTTCTGAGCCTTCTTGCCCGATCCAAGTACAAGGTCCGCATGATCGAATAGGCGATCCACGATGTAGGTCAGATCCTTCACCCGGTAATTCGTCATCTCACCCTTGCCGTCATTACCCACGACAAGCAAAACTGGCGCTTCTCGATGCTGAAGGTGTGGCGGCATCTGAATGTACGTTTTCGCACCGTCATCGAAAACGCGTACCGGCCGGATGTGCTGATCTCCGCCGCGGATTGTGTAATTGAAGTTCATTTGCTCGACGGCGATCATCGCGGGTGGCACTTCTACGGTGTGTTTCTCCTGCTTGGCGGCGGCTTGTTGTGCAGCGATTTGCTGCTGCCATTTGCGCGTGTCGTCGTCGGGATAAGCGAACGCGACACGAGCAACATAGTCATCTGGTTTGGAAATTAAGCGCAGATAATAGGCACGGCGGTCCGTGGTGATGAGAAGATTCGTGTCGAGGCCCGGCGTTTGAGGCTTGAGGACGATCACCGGAGTCGCGTTTTCACCAGCCCCGTAAATGGCAGGCGAGATCAGCCAACGGACCGAATCTCCAATGTGGGGCTCGCCTATGATTCTTTCGCCGGCCTGGAGCTCGATAATGCAAACGCGGAGCGGCGCACACACGACCGTGGGCAGACCAGCGCCATAAGAATACATCACGCGACCATCGGGACCTGGCGATGGCGCATTTTTCTCACCTTGCCAGCTCTCGCTAACACGGACGGCTTCGAGCGCAGTCGGTGTGAGAGGTATATCCGACTTCGGATGATAATCCTTCGGTACCGCTCCGCTAACGCCATCGGACGGCGCTGCCTGTGGCGCCAGATCTTTAGATAGATTGCTTGGATCTTCCAAAGTCCGCAATTGGCCACCGAAGTCGTATTGCTGCAACAGTG
>CAVZOD010000015.1:0-527326 GCA_963776805.1 Bryobacterales bacterium | reverse complement strand
ATGCCGTACAGCTTGGCGGTGTTCAGGCCGAGGATCTCCTTCTTGCTGGCGATGCCGAGCCGCGGGTAATCGGAGAACTCCTCACCGGGGTAGTCCCAGTCCACGAAGCCCTCGACCTGCCACTTGGGCTCCCAGATGCCGTAGTCGCTGCCGAAGGTCATCTTGTCCTCGCCGACCCAGAACAGCATTCGCCCATGACCCTGGCGAAGAACCTGGGCCGGGCGAACATCAGGGCGCCAATGGCGACGGACAGGCCGGCGTAGACGTTGGGCTCCTGCGTCGCCATATAGCAGAAGTCATCGATCCGGGGCAGGCCCACGTGCTCGACGATGAAGTTCAGCTCCGGGAAGTCGGTCGCGGCGTGGTCGACGTCGGCCACGTCGAACGCGTCCTTGTCCAGCGGCCAGATCGTCGGGCCCTTGTGCACGTGGATGTTCTTGATGTCGAGGTTGCGCCGCTTCGAGGTAGCGGTAGGCCGCCGGGTCGCTGAGCTTGTAGCCGCGCGAGCCGTTGTTCCACTCGGCGGTGTAGAGCTTCACGCCCTTGGACCCGTACCGCTCCACGTTCGCCTGCAGGGTCTTCAGGCCCACGTCGCCGTCGCGCGGGTCGAACCGGGTGTTGGCGATGAACTTGCCGGGGTGCTTCTCGCCCAGCGCCGCATTGCGCTCGGTGGTGTTGAAGCCTTCGGCGTACCACTCCTTGAGGTATGTGGGCTGGAAGATGGCCACGTCCACATGGCCGTCTTCGAAGACGTCCTTCATCAGGTCGTCCTCGGAGTACTTCTCGAAGTGCTCCAGGTCCAGTGCGTCTCGGGCGGGCCGAGCGACTGGTACGTGTGGAAGCACTCGATCCAGCCCTTGGCGTATTGTTCCGCGCCCGGCACCCAGTTGTCCGGGGCCGCATTCCAGTAGTGCATGTGGCTATCGACTACGAAGTACTTTTCGCCGTTCTTTTCGTACACCATGCCTCCTTGCCAAGCTGGATCCAGTGCGTCCGCGCGCCGCTAGCCGCGTGGAGTGAGGTCGGTGAGGTCGAAGCCGAGGTACTCGGCCGCTTCCTCGGGGTTGGCGAACATGATCGTCCGGTCGTCCAGGTGGATCATCCGGCCGTAGTGCGTCGACATGTTCTCCTCGAATTCCGCGGCGTCGAAGTAGCCAGGCTCCTCGCCGAGCGCGTCGGAGACCTCGTCATAGTCGACGTCCATCCGGCCGACCGCGTCAACCCTGATCATGGACGGCAGGAACGTCACGGTCACGTTCGGCTTGTCTTTCATGACCCGCGCGACGACCGCGCCGACCTGGTTGTTCATCAGCGTGAAACCGCACATGTTCGACGCCGTGTTATCGGACTTGTACGGGCTCTCGGCGGTTTTGAACGTGGTCACTGGGCCAGCTCCTTCGGTACGTCCAGGTGCAGTTCGGACACGACGGCGGCGAAACGGCTCTTGACGGCGTCCAGCCCGTCCTCGAAGCGCGGCGGCTTGGAGTCCGGCTGCGACCAGATCGGCTGCAGGATCCGGGCGGCGGTGATGGCGCGCGGCACCCAGGTCGACATCCATTGCTGCATGATCTGCTTGTTGTGGTCGGCGAACTCGCGGTCACCCGTGAGCAGCTCGAACATGGCCCTCGTGTACCGCAGGTCGCGCTCGGCGAAGTCGTACTCGGCCGCGCCGACGATCGTCGGCGTCACGAAGTCGCCGTTGCGCGGCGCGGCATGCTGCACGAGCTGGCTGCGGAACAGCTCACCCACCAGCGGCTCAAAGACCACGTTGGCGGCGAAGATGGCCTCGCACCAGTCGTCGATCGCGGTGAGCTGCTCGGCGGTCTCCCGCACGCCCTGCCAGACCGGGTCGGACTTCCACGTCTCGATGTGCGCGGCTCCGTCGAAGCCGTGATCTCCTCCGTCAGCGTCAGGTTGTACAGCGCCAGGTCCTGGGCGGCGCGGATGCGGTGCATGCTGTTCACCGAGATCGCGTTGTTGTGCATGTTGGTCGGCGCCCGGCGGTTGGCGTTGGCGTACAGGTACAGGCCGAGGCCGTGGTCGACGTGCATCCACGCGCCGACGTTGCGCTCGACGAAGCGGACCCAGTTCCGGTTCCACTGCTCGAACGCCTTGGACTGGCGGGCGTTGTCGATGTTCTGGTTGACCTGGCGCACCACGTTGGAGTTGTAGCGGTAGAAGGTGAGCTCCCACTCCTCGTTCGGGTCGCGGAACTCGTGCCAGCCGGTCGCCGGCCAGTCGTAGCCCTTGCCGCCGGAACCGGGGAAGCGCTCGGGCTCCGGACGGTCCGACCCCCACGCCTTGAGCACCGTCCAGTCCAGCGGGTAACCGCCGCGGCCGTCGGAGAAGCCGTACAGCCAGCCCTGGGACAGGTAGTGCCGGGGGTCCGGCTGGACCTCGACGGTCACGTCCTCGTAGTGGGACGGCTTGCGCTTGGCCGGGTTGAAGTAGGTGAACCGGCGGTTGTCGGAGTCCGGGAATACCTTGGCCCCGGCCTCGGCGTCGGTGAAGACCGGCTTCGGTACGCTGCGCTCTTGCGGAGTAGTCATGAGTCCTTCTTTCGTCAGTCCAGCTCATTCGCGACCGGAAGAGCCGCTCTGTCTGGCTCAGAGCGCAGCTCAGGCTCCGGATTACCTGCGTCATTGCTCGGGTTCACCGGTGGTCGTGAACTTGTCGCAGTAGATGCGCTTTTCTTCCACGCCGAGCGTCGCGAGCAGCGGCACCGCGGCTTCCACCATCGGCGGCGGCCCGCACACGTAGGCGTGGGCCCCGGTCAGATCCTCGGCGTGCCGCTTGACGACATCCGTGATCAGGCCGGTTTCGCCATCCCAGCCGTCCCCGCCGGACGGCTCGGACAGCGCCGGGAGGTAGCGGAAGTTGGGCAGTTTCTGCTCGAGCTCGCGCAGTTCGGACTCGAAGCACAGGTCCCGCTGGCTGCGGGCACCGTAGAAGAAGGTGGCCTTGCGCTGAATGCCGCGCTCGGCCATGGACCGGAGCAGGGACAGGATGGGCGCCATGCCGGCGCCGCCGCCCACGAAGACCAGGTTGTTGTCGCCCTCGCGGAGGGTGAAAACCCCGAACGGCCCGCACAGGTCCAGCCGGTCGCCTACTTCAACCTTCTGGTCCAGGAAGTGCGAGAACTTGCCCGTCCGGATACACCTTGATGACGAACTCGAGCCGCCCGCCGTCGCGGCTCGTGGTGTTGGCCATCGAGAACGACCGCACCGCCTCGGTGTCGGGAATCGTGATGTCCATGTACTGGCCGGGGAAGAACTTGATCTCGTCCGGCTCGATCAGCTTCAGGACCAGGTGCCGCATGTCGTGGGTGACCGGCTCGTTGGACACCACCTCCGCCACGCCCTGCTGGATCGGCAGGCCGGAGCGGATCATCTCCTCGTCGAAGTTCAGCAGCTCGATCGTGACGTCTTCGTAGACGTGCGCCCGGCACAGCAGGGTGTAGCCTTCCTCCTTTTCGTAGTCCGGCAGCGCGAAGGTCGAGTACCGGTCGTGCTCGATGTCGTCGCCCTCCAGCATGAACGATTTGCAGGAGGAGCACTGGCCCTCCTTGCAGCCGTGCATGAGCATGATCCCCTGCTCGGCCGCGGCCCGAAGAACGTTCTGGTCCTCGTCGACCTCGATCTCGATACCGACCGGCTCGAAACGCACGAGATGCTTTTCGCCCATGATTACCTCACGATTGGTGCTGCACTGCGCGGCGGCAGGAGGGCCAAAGGGTTACCTCCGGCCCTCCTGCCGCACCGGCATCCGGGCTACTTGTCCTCAGGCAGGCGCGCTCAGGCGTCCGCGGGAGCCGGCCTGCCCGCCGGGCCCTGCTTGTTGTAGTCGGCGCGGAACGCCTGGCGCTGCTCGTCGGTCATCTCGTTGAGCAGCACGTTCGGGCTCTGAACCGGCCCCATGCGGCGCAGGTGGTCCAGCGTCCACATCTTCTTCGGGTCCAGGTCGAGGTGCGGCTGGGCGACCATGGTCTTGCCGTCGTCCCGGACGAAGCCCATGTCGCTCACCACATCGGCCCAGTTCCAGCCGTGGTAGAGGGTTTCCCATTCGCGGTGGCCGATGAGCTGGCCCATGTTCGGGGTCTCACGGCCCTGGTAGGTCGGGCGGAATGCCGTCTCGTCGGTCCACTGGCATTCCTTGTGACAGTACGTGCGCCACTGCCCGTCGACCTCGGCCATGGTCATGTCCTCGCGGACCAGGCAGGGGACCATGCAGGTCCAGCAACGGTGCGGGTACACGTAGTCGACGTTCTCGGCCACGATCGGGTGGTGACCGTTCGGGATCGACAGGCGGTTGTAGTTCTCCCACCACTTGCCGTACCTGTCATACCAGCCCGGGTACTTGTACTCGAACCACTCGAAGTCCTCGTCGGTCATCGGGTCGATCCGCCAGTAGTTCGCCAGCCAGCCGGTGGCGAAGAACTGCGCGACCTCGTGCACGTAGCCCTTGTTCCAGATCTGGTTCCAGGCTTCCTCGATGAGGTCGTGCGGGATGACCAGGCCGTACTTCTCCAGTGGCAGGAGATAGCTGCGGTAGTAGTCGTCGTAGATCCACCGGCGCCACATCTCCGCGTAGGACTCACGGTCCTTGCGGCGGTCCTTGGTGCCGTACTCGATGAACGTGCCGATCGCCGCGTCCACCACGCGGTGGTTGTTCCACCACGCGTAGCGCAGGTCACGCTCGAGGAGCTGGTGGTTGCTCTCGTCCGAGAGCGCCATCAGCAGGGTCGCGTACCCGTTGCTGATGTGCCGCGACTCGTCCGACTGCACCGAGTGGAACACCGTCGGCAGCAGGTAGTCGCCGTTCGCGGCCGCCTCGGCGGGCATGGCGACGAACAGCGTGTTGGTGAACGCCGTCTCGGCCACGATGGTCAGGTAGATGCTCGCCGCGGTGATGGCGTCACCGGTGATGAAGCCCTCGGCGAACTGCCGGCCGATCGTCCCGCAGTAGTCGCTCTGGAAGTCGCGGAGACTGGAGTTGAATCCGGCCGGGTCGATGTAGTTGTTCATGTACAGGCGCTTGAGGTTCTGCTGGATCGTCGAGTGCCTGACCTCGTCGATCATCTGGATCGCCTGGCCGTTGTGCAGTTCCGGGTTCGGCACGGTACGGAACAGCAGCGGCATGGCCCGGGCGGCGGAGATCTCCGGAAGCGGAATGATGGACAGGAACAGCTTCTGCCACTCCAGCCAGCGCTCCTGCACCTGCCGGAACATGTTGCCGCGGATGGCGCCGTCCTGGGCACCGTAGACCCGGTGGTCCTTCTCTTCCTCCATCGGGAAGTAGGACCGCAGGACCTGCTTGAGCGGGTCCTTCTTCTGAGCCTTGCGGAACGTGTAGTCCGTGCCGTACTGCGAAACCGGCTCGTGGTACTGCGGTTCCCAGGCCAGTTCCTGGATCTTCTGGTGGGCCTTTGCCACACTCTGGCGACTCATCGTCACCCCTTTCCTCTCGAGCTGCTCCGGCTGCCCTCCCGCGCAGCCCCTGGACGGGCACGCCCCGGCGCAGGTTGCCGCCGGGCCGGTGCGTGATCCGCCCACACGAAAAGTTCTCGTGTGCTGGATCACACCGTGGAAGCCGCGGTCCTGAGCTCTCGAAATGAGACAGTGTTGGCCGGGGCCAGGGCCTCCGGACCCCCGGCTGCGCTGGCCTGCGGGGCACCTCGGACCCGCGGTCTGGGCCTGGACCAGGGCGTCCGGACCCGCGGTGGGCCTGGCCGACGCATCCCCGGCGGTCCCGGGGCGCGCCCCGCCGCCCCAGCGCCTCAGCCGCCTCGCCGCCCAGCCGCCTCGCCGCCCCGGCTGCCCGAGCGCCTCGCCGTACCCGGCTGCTCGCCGACAGCACCGGCCGCCTCAACCGTCGCCGAAGACGGCGTCCCTCAGCTCGGCGAGCCGGTCCTGGACCCGGGCCGAGACCTGCCGGTTCCCCTCCGCCGCCGGGGTGATCCCCATGCATTTGAGGAGCTCGGCCGCGGGAGCGCCCGGGTCGCCGCCGTCACCCAGCGTCGGGTGCAGGCCCTCGCGGGCCAGGTGGTCGAACACCAGGTTGACGACGCTCCATGGGTTGAATGTCTCGCAGGTAGATTCAGCCGGCTCCACGGCCACCTCCGGGCGAATGATCGACACACAACGTGATCGACGGAGCGCGCTGAGGCGGGCTGGTGCCGGGTCCGCCTGGCACGCGGGCGGATGGGACTTCGCACGAGCCAACGCCGGTCTGGCTACCTCGGGGGTCTCAACTTGAGACAGCGCAGCCCGGCCCGGCGTTTACCGTTTCGTCTAGCTTGGTATCAGCCACGTAAATCCCCGATGCCCCCTACCCCCGGCTGAGGCCTCCAGCCCGAGTCACCCGTACACACGGTTCAGGAGGCACCATGGTGCACGCAGCAGTGCCGCTGCACGCCGTGAGCGGCAGCAACCGGCTGGCCAAGGCCCGGGAGAAATTCCTGGCCGCCGAGCCGGTGGGCCCGCATGAGGTACGCGAGCCGATTCTCGCCTCCTGGCGCCGCTCACGTGAGTGGCAGGTAGCGGCGGACCGGATCCAGCTGCGGTACACCCGCGATCCCGATCCGGAGACCGCGCTGGCCCGGCACGCCGACCCGGTACTCCGGCACCTGCACGAACAGCTCGACGGGCAGCCGATCAGCATCATCCTCACCGACGCCAACGGGCTCGTGCTGACCCGGCTGACCGCCGATCACGATCTCGAACGGCATCTCGACGGCGTCAAGCTCGCGCCGGGCTTCAACTACTCCGAGGAACTCGTCGGCACCAACGGCATCGGTACCGCGCTGGAGGCCGGGCGGCCGACGCACGTCTTCGGCCACGAGCACTACGCGGAGCATCTGGAGGGCCTGGCCTGCGCCGGGGTGCCCATTCACCACCCCATCACCGGCAAGACGGTCGGCGTCATCGACCTGACCTGCTGGCGCAAGAACGCCGACCCGCTGCTGGTGGCGCTGGTCAAGAACACCGCCGACCAGGTGACGCAGGCCCTGCTCAGCGGGAGCAGCGGGCGGGAGTTCAACCTGCTGGAGGAGTACGTCCGGGCCTGCCGGCGGACCGGCGGGATCGTGCTGGCCATCGGCAACGACGTGGTGATGATGAACGACTACGCCCGGCGGATCCTGGATCCGGCCGATCAGGCGGCGCTGATCGGGCAGGCCGCGGAGGTGCTGGCCCGGCGGCACGCCGGCGCGGTGACCGCGGAACTGCCTACCGGGCTCAAGGCACGGATGTACTGCCGTCCCATCGAGGGTGCCACCCCGTTCGGCGACGGCATCGTGCACGTTAAGCTGCTGGACGCCGCCGCGCGGCCCGCGGCGGCGCCCGGGAAGGCGGGCACCAGGGCCGCAATGTTCCTGCCCGGGCTGGTCGGCACGGGGGCGCTGTGGACGCGGGCGTGCCGCGACGCCGAGCTGGCCTACGACTCCGCCGAATGGCTGGCCCTGGAGGGGGAGCCAGGCGTGGGCAAGATCACCCTGGCCCGCGCCGTCCACCAGCGGCGCAACCCGGCGGCCCGATTCCACGTCCTCGACGCGTCGGACGCCAGCGCGGACTGGCTGGTCACCGCGCGCAGCGAACTGCTGGGCGGCGAGGGCATGCTGGTGATCCGGCATGTCGAGGAGCTCAACGCGAAGCAGCTGCGCGCACTGTCCAGTGCCCTGCAGGAGGCGCGCGCCGCGCAGCGGGCCAGCGCCCTGCGGGTGGCCGTCACGCTGAACCGGAAGAACGCGAACGTCGACCTGACCAAGCTCCTGCGTTTCTTCCCGGCCACCGTGGAGCTTCCGCCGCTCCGCCACCACATCGAGGACCTGCAGGAACTGGTGCCGTTCTTCCTGGCCAGGCTGAGCCAGCACGGGCGGGTGGTCTGCTCGCCCGAGGCCATGCAGCTGCTGCTCCGGTCGAGCTGGCCTGGTAACGCCGGGCAGGTGTGGCAGGTCCTGAAGCGGGTCGTGCAGCGCCGCCGGGCAGGCTCGATCCAGCCGTCTGACCTGCCCCCCGAATGCTGGACGGTTAGCCGCCGGCTGCTCAGCCCGCTGGAGTCGATGGAACGCGACGCGATCGTGCAGAGCCTGCTGGACTGTGACGGCAACAAGGTCAAGGCCGCCGAATCGCTTGGCATGTCCCGCGCGACCATCTACCGGAAGATCCACGAATACGGGATCGTCACCCCGGGGCCCGCCGCGGCGCGCCGTCCTGAGGCGGCCGTTCCCGGCGACGGCCCAGGGTGCGGGCCCAGCCGGGTGAAGGGCCGGCCGGGTGGCCGGGTCACGGGCGGTCGCCATAGCGGGCGCCGTTGCCCGCCCGCGACACCGATCAGGCGGCGGTGACTTCGGCCTCCTCGGCCGCGTCCACCAGGGCGTCCGGGAAATTTTCCCCGGTACCGCAGAACACGCGGCGTCCCTCGGCCCGGGTCCGGCGCAGCACCACCGTGAAACGGTCTCCCGTCTTTTCCGAGCAGATCACGAAACCGTCTTCCAGAAGACGGGACGTCAGGTCAACCAGGTCACTCATCCTCGACCACTCCCCACACGGCGTTACGGGCAGCCATATCCGGACCCATTCCCCCCGGGCCCGGCTCTTGCCGGCGGACGTGCGCTATACGGAAAGTCATGGTGCCCGCGCAGTGTGTAATGTCGCTAACTGACGAGACATCGTAACCAGCACGCAGGCGGCGCGGCAGCCTTCTGGCCGCATAAGTCCCTATGATCTTCCCGACTATCGCCCTCACCCTTCCAGGCTAATGCCTCCTGACCTGCGCTCTTGTGCTCCATCCCGGACACGTTCCGGGGTCGCGGGAAAGGTCACATCCGGCCGCCCGAAACGTCCGGTGCCGCCGTTATGCAGTTATTGCCCTAATCACCCGGCCCGTCCCGGCCGAGCGGTTAACGGCCACCCAATCCGTTTGGCGAGCTGCGCCGTATAAATACCGTGTGTCACATTCGATTCGGGCGTTGGGGGCGGGTAGCGTCTCTGCTTGCCGTGGGGCTGGTGGGTTTCCTGGGGCTCATGCTGGCGGTCATCGAGTGGCGCGTCCAGCTCCAGCTGGCCGCCGACCAGGCGGGCTACCTGCTGCCCGCCGACATCCAGCAGGCCGGCCGCGGCGAGATCGCCCCCAGCCCCGTCGGCAGCTGACCCGGCCCAGGGCCTGCGTTTTCATGATCGCTGGTTTTCCGCAGGATCTGCGGTTTCCCGGCGCCCATCGTGGACCGGCGCAGGAAAAAGCCCGGGGGCCATGTGGCCGCCGGGCGCGGTACGCAGAGGGAACGGGCACCTCCAACAACGTTCAGGGTCTCCACTGAACGCTCTTGGAGGTGGCGGGAATCGAACCCGCGTCCTTCAGTGCATCAACAGGGCTTCTCCGGGCGCAGCCTGCTCTGCTTTTCTCAGCCCCGGCATTCATGCAGGCAAGATGCCGACGGGCTCAGTCACTGTTTGATGTCCCGCACTAGTCCCGTGACCGGGCTAGCAGGTAATCCTTCTCGCTGATGCCAGACACCGGGTCGAAGGCATCCCCGGGCTGACAGCCTTCTAACTCGCCTCAGGCGGCGAGAGCGAAGGCAGTGCGCTTTGACTTGGCACTTATTGGTTTGCGATCATGTGATTAACGAGGTCACAATCGCAACCCTCGGCCCGCTTCCCCTGAATCAACCACCGAAGTCGAAACCGTTCACCCCCTCTTGAGTTGTCAGCCGGGCATCGCACGCGATGACCTGCTTCGCCCGACCGTACCCCTGATAACACCGCTGCGCCAACCGTGATTCCCGCGCCAGGCTACGGCGGTCTATCGGGCCGCAGGCTCGTACCGGCCCAGCGAGCCGGGCATGGTCGGATTATCGGCGAGCACCGCACGCAGGCTACGGCGAGGCGCTCGTTACCGGCCCAGCGATCCCGGCCGTCAGGCCGGGTGAGTGGCCGGTGCTATCGGCGAGCACCGCACGCAGGCTACGGCGAGGCGCTCGTTACCGGCCAGCGAGCCGGGCCCTCGTGGCCCGGCGAGCGCCGGTGTGTCGGCGAAGTACCACCGCGCGGGCGCGGAGCGCTGCGGGGGGTCCGGGGGGGCGCCCCCCGGGCCAGCACAGCGCACGTGGGGGGCTCCGGGGGGTCATCCCCCGGGCCAGCACAGAATGGCCCCCGCGGGCGCTGGTGGTGACCGGTGCGCCCGCGGGGGCCGACCGGCTGGGTCGGAGCCGGTCAGGATGCCGGGTCTCCCCCGAGATGAGATCCGGCCTTTTTTCGGCGACTGAGGCCGCAACCCCCCGAGCGAAACCCAGTCACCAGCTAAGACGTCGGAGAGTAGTTAAATGGTTGCTTGTAGTTACGATGAATTTGTAACGAGTGGATAACGACACCAGAGGGTGCGGGGCATCCGGCGGGGCTCGCTGGGCGAAAGGCCGATCGGCTCGTCTGGCGGAAGGCCGATCGGGGGCGGTCCGGCGGAAGGCCGATCGGGGGCGGTCCGGCGGAAGGCCGATCGGGGGCGGTCCGGCGGAAGGCCGATCGGGGGCGGTCCGGCGGAAGGCCGATCGGGGGGCGGTCCGGCTGAGGTGGCAGAAGCAGGTCAGCCGGAGAGACCGGAAAGGCCGGTGACGAACTGGCCGGCCAGGATGGAGGCGGAGATCTGGGACGACTGGCTGGACTCGAGGATCGCGAACGCGACGTCGCCGCGGTAGCCGACGAACCAGCTCTGCCACTGGGTACTGCGGCCGCTGCCGCTCTGGACCAGCGCGGTCTGGCCGTACACCGGGGCGCCAGCCACGTTGGCGTTCCTGGCCGAGCCGGACGTCACGGCCTCGCGCATCAGCGCACGCAGCGAGGTGAGGGCCCCCGGGGTCAGCGGCGCCCGGGCGGACGCGGCACCGTCCGGCGGGTCGCTGACGAGGACCGGTGAGCGCCAGGATCCGGAGTCGACCTCGGCGGCGATCAGGGCCATGCTGAGCGGGCTCACCTGGACGCCCTGGCCGATGGTCTCGCCCGCGAGCTGCCCGTCGCTGGTGGCGGTGGGCACCGAGCCGGAGAAGGCCTGCAGCGGCAGCTGCCACTTCGACCCGATCCCGAAGCCGGTCACCGCGTCCTTGAAGGCACTGCTGGTCAGCCGGCGGGACAGTCCCGCGAACGCGGTGCCGCACCCTTGGGCGAAGTCGGTGCTGAACGAGGTATCGGCGCCCAGGCTGGAGGCGAGCTGCTGGTCGCTGAACAGCTGGCCGCCGACGTTGGCCACGCTCGTGCACGGGATCTCGGTACTGGGGGAAAAGCCCGTCCCGAGCAGCGCCGCGGTCGACACGATCGTGAACGCGGTCCCGGGCGTCAGGTGCGCGTTGAGGGCGCCGCCGGTGGGCAGCTGGCCGCCGGCGGCGGTGCTGTGACCGGCGACGGCGAGGATCTTCCCGGTGGAGGCCTGCACGGCGACGAGCTCCGTACCCGCGGTAGGCGCGGCGGACAGCGCGTTGAGCGCCGCCGCCTGCACATCCGCATTGATCGTGGTCCGCACTGGCTGGCCGGCTTTGCCCAGCCACTGCTGCAGCACCGCCACCTGCTGCCCGCTGCCGTTCTCGGCCACCACCTCGGTGGTCGGCGAGCCCGCCAGCAGCCGCTGGTAGGCGGCCTGCAGACCGGTCAGGCCGACCGTGGTGCCGGGCTGATAGGAGGCGCCTTCGGCGCGCAGCGTGCCGGAGTTCTCCGAGCCGACGGTGCCGACGATCTCGCTGGCTTCGGAGGAGAACAGCCGCTGGCTGACCCGGTGCACCGTCAGGCCGGGCACCCGGGCCAGCTCCGGGGAGATCTGCGCGTAGTCATCCGGGTCGAGCGACAGCAGGGTGAGGAACTGCCCGGGCGGGGCGGCCTGGATCTGGCCGAGGACCTGAGTGGAGTTGAGCTGGGTCACCTCGGCGAAGTCATCCGCCGTTTCGGTGGGGTCGGGCAGCGCCTGGGGCCAGACCCCGATCTGGTAGACCGCCGATGGCACCTCGAGCGGCTGCCCCGTGGCGTCCAGCACCGATGCCCGGGCCGGTACCTGCGTGATCACGGCCAGCCGCTCCCCCGGGCCGAGCTGGGGGTTGATGACGCTGGGCGCCCACTCGATCTTCCAGCCGGAACTGAGCTTGCGCAGCGCGAACCGGCCGGCGTAGGTCCACTGGTGGCCGCCCTCGCCGAGGTTCACCGAGGCGGTGAAGTGCGCCTGGGCCGAGCTGCCGTGCTGGCTGACCCGGCCCATGGACAGGAACATGGCCGTCGCGTCCAGCTGCGTGAACGCGTCGGCGAGGGCCCCGGACACCGCGGGCATGCTGCCGGTGGTGTAGGAGGCGGCGGCGCGGTAATTATGCTGCTGCCACGCCAGCAGGAACGCCTGGACGGTGCCCTCCGGGGACGGTTCCTGGCCGAAGCCGTCCACGAAACCCCCGACCACGACGCCGACCGTGACGAGGATCGCGATCAGCCAGATCCGCCGGGCCCGCATGGACAGGCGGCGGGCCTGCCGCTGCCCGCGCGCCGACGCCGGCCGGGGTGGCAGAGGTGGCCGCTGACCCGGCGGTGCGGCCCGCCGGCCTGGGCGCGGGACGACCCGCACCGGACGGCTACGGCCGGCATGGCTGCCCCGGTCACGAGTACGCGCGGACACTGACCCCCTCCCCGTTACCGTCGCCGCCGGAGAGCACGTTCCACCTCCCTGGCCGCATCCCGGCTGGCCAGGTCTTGTCGCTTGTCGTACGTCCGCTTACCCCGCCCCAGGCCCAGTTCGACCTTGGCCTTCCCGTCTTTGAAGTACAACTCCAGCGGGACCAGCGTCAACCCCTGCTCGGCGGTCCGGGCGGCCAGCTTGCCGATCTCCTTACGGTGCAGGAGAAGCTTCCTGGTCCGCCGTACCTCGTGGTTAGTCCAGGTGCCCTGGGTGTACTCGGGAATATGCACGTTGTGCAGCCACACCTCTCCGTCGGAGATCTGGGCGAAACCCTCCGTGAGCGACGCGCGCCCGGCCCGGAGCGATTTCACCTCGGTCCCCGTCAGCACCAGCCCTGCCTCGTACGTGTCCTCGATCCGGTAGTCGTACCGGGCGCGGCGGTTGCGGGCGATCACCTTCCGCCCTTGCTCCCGAGCCACGTCTCTCCTGTCTGATCATCGTCACACACGCAGGTAACGGCGCAGCGTGAGGAACGACGTCGCGCCGCACAGCAGCACGCCCACGCACATCGCGAGGATCACGACCTCCACGAGGTCACCCGCACTGAGAATCACATTGAAAGTGAAGTACTGCTGTAGCGTATCCAGCCAAAGCGACTTAACGGCAATCAGCAGGCCGACGGATACCAGCCAGCCGATCAGGCCGGCGATGATTCCCTCCAGCAGGAACGGCAGCTGGATGTAGAAGTTGGACGCCCCGACCAGGCGCATGATCCCGGTCTCCCGGCGGCGGTTGAAGGCGGAAAGCCGGATCGTGTTGGCCACCAGCAGGGTCGCCGCGATCAGCAGGATGACCGCGACGATGACCACCGCGTTCCGCGCGCCGCCGAGCAGCTTGTAGAACTTGGCCAGGATCGACCGGTCATCGATCACCGAGTCCACGCCGGTCTTGCCCGTCACCGCGCTCGCGACGGCCGTGTAATCGGCCTGCGGATTCTTCAGCTTGACCTGGAACGAGTCCGGGATGTCGCCCTGGGAGACGGTGGAGACGAACGACGGGTTGTTGGAGAATTCCTGCTTGAACTGCTGGTAGGCCTGCTGCTGGACTGGTAGACGACGCTGGCGACCTGCGGCATCGAGGTGAGCTGCTGCTGGATCTGCTGCCGCTCGGCGTCCGTAGCCGGGCCGTTCTGCTTGCACTGGACGCTGACGCTCTGCGCGGTGCACAGGTAGATCGAAACTTCGACCTTGCCCTGCCAGTAGCTGCGGGTGGCGTCGACCTGCTTGACGAACAGCAAGCCCGTGCCCAGCAGGGACAGGCTGATCGCTACCACCACGACGAGCGCGATCGTCATGGTGAGATTCCGGCGCAGGCCGATCCAGATCTCCTGGAGGACGAACTGTGCACGCATGCTTGCTGATCCCTCGCAGTACGTCGGCCGGGTGGCAAGGGCCCGGCGGGGTGGTGTGCCGTTGGCCTGGCGGACAGGCTACGGCACCTCAGTAAGCCTGGCCGTACACACCGCGAGACTGGTCCCTGACCACCTTGCCGTATTCGAGTTCGATGACGCGCTTGCGCATGGAGTCGACGATGGCGGCGTCGTGGGTGGCCATGACGACCGTCGTGCCGGTCCGGTTGATGCGGTCCAGGACCTTCATGATGCCGATGGTGGTCGCCGGGTCGATGTTCCCGGTCGGCTCGTCGGCGAGCAGGATCATCGGGCGGTTGACGAACGCCCGGGCCATGGCCACCCGCTGCTGCTCGCCGCCGGAGAGCTCGTCCGGCATCCGCTCGTCCTTGCCCTCCAGGCCGACCAGGTCGATCACCTCGGGCACGACCTTGCGGATGAACCGGCGCGGCTTGCCGATGACCTCCAGCGCGAAGGCCACGTTCTGGTAGACGTTCTTGTTCGGCAGCAGCCGGAAGTCCTGGAACACGCAGCCGATCCGGCGCCGGAGCGTGCGGGACCTTGCCAGTTGGACAGCCGGGCCAGGTCCCTGCCGGCGACCCGGATCCGGCCGTCGGTCGGCCGCTCCTCCTTCAGGACCAGCCGGAGGAACGTGGATTTGCCCGACCCGGAGGGGCCGACCAGGAAAACGAATTCGCCCTTGTCTACCTCGAGATGCTGACGTTCTCCAGAGCCGGACGGCTCTGGCTGGGGTAGATCTTGGTGACGTTATCGAAATTGATCACAGGACCATCACAGCGATGTCGGAGACGGACGAGGGACGGGCGTCTTTTCACAGTTCCACCGGGCGTCCACCGGACCGGGCGAACGGCACGTGGCCTGGTGACCTGGCGTGGACGCGGCGACTGCGGCCACCAGAGGGTAGCCGGATTAGTCAATTGGACAGTGTAGGGGGAAACTAGCGAGCAGAGCCCTATAACGCTCCAACTGCAAGGCAGGACCGCCCCGGAAGGACTCCATTGAGCTGCGAACACCTCGTCTGCGCACGCTGCGGAGGTCCAGTGAGTGAGGGCCGCTGCCCGGCCTGCCGGCCTGGCCAAGCCGAAGTGCACCACACCCACCAGCTACGCCCGCCATCCTGGTCGCCTGGTACTGCTGATCGTCCTGCTGGCCGTGCTGGCGTCGCCGGGACGTTTTGACCAGGGCGAGCGTGACCGGGCGACCATGCCGCTGCTGCGCCCCGCTGGGACTGGGCCACGGCTGGCGTCGGTCCACGCCCCGGGCGGGGTGGGCCCGGGAGGACGTACCGAGCCGAGCGCTGCGCCGCCGTACCGCCGCAACCGGGCGCTCGCCCGTGCCGCAGCAGGCGCGGCTCACCGCCCGTTCGGCCCAGCGTTCACGCGGACGCCCGCCGGTGGCCTCATCGGGATCCACGCGCCGTGAGTCCTTCTCGCCGTTCTGGGTTCGTCTTAGCCAGCGGATCTCGGCTTCGATGAAGTCGTCGATCTCGCCGTCGAGGACGGCCGTGGTGTTTCCGGTCTCCATGCCCGTCCGCACGTCCTTCACGATCTGGTACGGGTGCAGGACGTAGTTGCGGATCTGGGTGCCCCAGCTTCCGGCCGCCTCGCCGCGCAGCGCGGCCATCTCGTCGGCCTCCTCCTGGCGGCGGCGTTCGAGCAGCTTCGCCTGGAGCACCGCCATCGCGCGAGCACGGTTCTGGATCTGGCTGCGCTCGTTCTGGCAGGAGACCACGATGCCGGTCGGCAGGTGGGTGATGCGCACCGCCGAGTCGGTCGTGTTGACGCCCTGGCCGCCGGGCCCGCTGGACCGGTACACGTCGACGCGGATCTCGTCCTCGTTGATCTCGATGTGGTCGGTCTGCTCCACCACCGGAACCACGTCCACGCCGGCGAAGGAGGTCTGCCGCCGGCCCTGGTTGTCGAACGGGGAGATCCGGACCAGCCGGTGGGTGCCGTGCTCGCCGCGCAGCGTGCCGTAGGCGTAGGGCGCCTTGACCGCGAACGTGGTCGACTTGATGCCGGCCTCTTCGGCGTAGGAGATGTCGTAGCACCTCGGTCGGGTAGCCGTGCCGCTCGGCCCAGCGCAGATACATCCGCATCAGGTTCTGGGCGAAGTCGGCGGCGTCGGCGCCGCCCGCCTGGGCGTTGATCGAGACGAGGGCCTCGCGTTCGTCGTACTCCCCGGACAGGAGGGTACGCACCTCGAGCTGGTCGACCTCCTTGCGCAGGGACGCGAGGTCGCGCTGCGCCTCGGCGCGGGTCGGCTCGTCGTTTTCACTGTCCGCCAGCTCGAACATCACCCGGGTGTCGTCGAGCCGCTGCCGTAGGTTCTCCAGCCTGGCCAGTTCGCCCTCCAGGTAGGAGAGGCGGCGGGTGACCGACTGTGCGTGCTGCTGATCGCCCCACAGGTCCGGGTCTGCGGCCTGCTCCCGTAGGCTCTCGACTTCGGACTTCATGGCGTCCGGATCAAGAACTGCCGCTACGCTGGCGAGCTTCGACGACAGTTCCGAGATCTCATCAGCGGGATCTGTTGCTGCCATGGCGGACAGCCTATGCGAGCCGGTGCCTGGCTGGCGCATGCCGGCACCGTGGCGGGCGTGAGCCGGGTATCCTGCCGACCGGGCCCGTTCCCACGCCGGACCGACCGGATATCTCTTACCTGGCCACTCGGATACGAAACATGCATGCGACTTACCCTCAGCGCTCCCCGGGCGCGCGCGGCCGTCTCCGGCCGTATCCCGCGGATGCTGACGGCCGTACTCGGCCCCCTGGCCGCCCTGGGGCTGCTGCTGTCCCTGGCAGGGCTGCGGCACGACCGCAGCGGCCACGACCTCGGTGACCGGGCCCACCCCGGCCGCCGCCCTGCGGATCTTCGACGCGTACGTCACCGCGGAGCGGGTCGCGCTGGCCAACCACAACGAACTGCTGGCCCTGTCGCTGCTGACCGGCTCGCAGTACGACATCACCAACGCCGCCTACACCGCGGCCGCGGTGACCGGCGGCACCGTGAGCGGCCCGGTCTACGGGCAGCCGACGCTGTACGTGCCGAGGCTGACCACGTACCCGCAGTGGTTCATGGCCGCGGTACCGGAGCGCCCGGCCAGCGGCGGCCCGGTGCGGACCGCACTGCTGGTGTTCGACCGGCTGAGCGCCGAGGCCACCTGGGCGCTGAGCGGATCGGTGCTGCTCAATCCAGGCTCCCCGCCGCTCCAGGTGACGACCGACAGCGCCGACTACGCCACCGCCCTGGCCACGTCGGACCAGGCGCTGAAGCTGCGGCCGGACATCGTGGGGGCGATGCACGCCACCGTCGCGGACGACGGGCCGTCGAGCGCGGCCGCGCCGATCGTCGAGCCCGGCCCGCAGACCACCGGCCTGTACCAGGTCAACGCGGCGATCGCCCGGCAGGCCGCGGCGCACCAGCGCACGTATACCTGGGAGCTGGAGGGGACCACTTACCCGTTCTTCGCGCTGCGCACGACCGGCGGCGGCGCGCTGGTCTTCTACACCATGACCCTGGCCACCTCGACCCTGCCGACTCACCCACCGGCCAAGGGCGCTGCCGCCAGCACGCTGCCGACGATCCCGGTGCCCGCGGCCTTCAAGGGCCTGCTGCCGGCCACCCAGCCGCCGATCCAGCATCAGCTGAGCGCGAACTCCACGCTCAGCTACGTCGCGCTCGACCCGGCGGCCAGCGCGAAGACGGCCGCGATCAACGTGGTCGGCAGCGGCGGCGGCCCCACCTACGCGCACGGCAGCTAGCTCTGCTGGGGGAGGGAGCTGGAGGCGACTAGGGCGCGGATGGCGCGGAGGGCGACCGACAGCGTGGTGAACGTGAAGCGCTCGCTCTCCCAGATCTCCCCCAGGGTGCGGGCCGCCCGGCGGACGGCGGCCGCGTTCCACTCCGTCCAGGTAGCCAGGCGCGCCTCGGGGGTACCCGGCCCGCTGACGCACAGCACGTCCCGGGTGAGCGCGGCGCTCGCGCTGTACAGGTCGTCGCGGATGGCGGCGCGCGCCATGCTGCTCCACCGGTCGTCCCGGGGCAGCGCGGTGATCCGGTCGCGCAGCCGGGTGATCTGCAGCCGGTCGGTCAGGTCGAAGTACACCTCTGCGGTCTCCTCGACCGAACGGGAGGTCGCGGCGGCGCTCTCCACGATGTCGAAGGCCGCGTACGACGGCACCATGCCGGCCGCGGTCTCGGCCAGCCCGGCGGGCACGTCACGGAGGATGTACGCGTCCCGCCGCTCCTCGAAGGTCTCGGCGTCCCGCCCGACGAGCAGCTTGGGCAGGCCCGAGCGCACGGCCTGCACCCCGCTGCCGAAGTAGTCCACGCAGCCGGTGATGTCGACCGGCGGCCGCCGGTTGTACAGCAGCCAGCGGCAGGCCCGCTCGATCAGCTTGCGCCCCTCCAGCAGCAGGGCATCTGGGTGCCGATGTCGACGCCGTCCAGCTCGGTGACCTGCCGCCAGAAGTCGCGCATGCCGAAGACCTCGCGGGCGACCAGCCACGCCCGGGTGATGTCCGGCACCGACGCACCGGTCTCCTCGTTCAGCCGGAACGCGAACGTGATGCCGGACATGTCGACCATCTCGTTGACCACCGAGGTGGTGATGATCTCCTGCCGCAGCGGGTGGGACCCCATCCGGCCGGACTGGCTGGCGCGCAGCGGCGCGGGGAAGTACCCGGTCAGCTCGCGGCGCAGGTACGGATCGTCGGCCAGCCCGGAAGCGAGGACCTCCTCCGCCGCGGCGATCTTGGTGTGCGCGAGCAGCACGGCCAGCTCCGGGTTGGTCAGGCCCTTGCCCGCCGACCGGCGCTCGGCGATCTCCCTCTCCCCCGGCACCGCGTCCTGGCCGCGGCGTCAGCCGCTTGTCCCGCTCCAGCTGGCGCAGGAAGCGCGCGTGCACGTGCAGCATCTTCGCGGCCTGGGCCCGCGCGGTGGCCAGCGCCATGTTCTGCGCGTAGTTGTGCTGCAGCACGAGCGCGGCGACCTCGTCGGTCATCTCCTGCAGCAGCTCGTTGCGTCCTCGCGGGTGATCTCGCCGTCGCCGCACCGCCCGGTCCAGCAGGATCTTGATGTTGACCTCGTGGTCGGAGGTGTCGACGCCGGCCGAGTTGTCGATGGCGTCGGTGTTGACCAGCCCGCCGGCCAGCGCGTACTCGATCCGGCCGCGCTGGGTGAGGCCGAGGTTGCCGCCCTCGCCGACGACCCGGCCCGCAGCTGCGGCGCGTCGACCCGCACCGCGTCGTTGGCCTTGTCGCCGACGTCGGCGTTGCGACTCGCTGCGTGGCCTTGACGTAGGTGCCGATGCCGCCGTTCCAGAGCAGGTCGACCGGCGCGGTCAGGATCGCGCGGATCAGCTCGGCCGGCGTCAGCGCCAGTCGACGCCGTCGTCGATGCCGAGCGCCGCCCGGACCTGCGGCGAGAGCGGCACCGACTTGGCCGCTGCGCGGGTAGACGCCGCCGCCCGGCCGAGATCAGCGACGGGTCGTAGTCGGCCCAGGACGAGCGGGGCAGCTCGAACAGCCGCTGCCGCTCGGCGAAGCGACGCCGCGGCGTCGGGGTCGGGGTCGAGGAACACGTGCCGGTGGTCGAACGCCGCCACCAGCCGGATCTGCCGGCGACAGCAGCATCCCGTTGCCGAACACGTCGCCGGACATGTCGCCGATGCCGACCACGGTGAAGTCGTCGGTGCTCGGTGTCGATGCCGAGCGTGGCGGAAGTGGCGCTTGACCGACTCCCACGCGCCGCGCGCGGTGATGCCCATCTCCTTGTGGTCGTAGCCCGCCGAGCCGCCGGAGGCGAACGCGTCGCCCAGCCAGAACCCGTAGCTCGGCCGCGATCTCGTTGGCGACGTCGGAGAAGGTCGCGGTGCCCTTGTCCGCCGCGACGACCAGGTACGGGTCGTCGCCGTCGTGGCGGACCACGTCTGCGCGGCGGGCACGACCCGCTCGCCGTCCAGGTTGTCGGTGATGTCGAGCATGGCGCTGATGAACGTCCGGTAGCAGGCCAGCCCTCGCCCTGGTAGGCCTCGCGGTCGGCCGGGTCGGGCAGCTGCTTGCACGACGAAGCCGCCCTTGGCGCCCGACGGGCACGATGACCGCGTTCTTCACCTCCTGCGCCTTGACCAGGCCCGAGCACCTCGGTGCGGAAGTCCTCGCGCCGGTCGGACCAGCGCAGCCCGCCGCGCGCGACCCGGCCGAAGCGCAGGTGCACGCCCTCGAGCCGGGGCGAGTACACGAAGATCTCGAACTTCGGCCGCGGCTCGGGCAGGCTCGGGCACCGGCCCGGGTCGAGCTTGATCACCAGGTAGGGCGTAGCGGCGCGGCGCGGCTGCGCCGGCGCCGCCGGCCGCTGGGTAGTAGTTCGTCCGCAGCGTGGCGCCGATCAGCGCGAGGTAGGAGCGCAGGATCCGGTCCTGGTCCAGGCTGACCACGTCGTCCAGCTCGCCGCGGATCTCCTCCACGATGGCCTCGCTGCGCTCGGCTTCCCCGCCGTGGCTGGGCCGGGTCGAAGCGCGACTCGAAGAGCCGCGACGAGCAGCCGGGTCGACCGTGGTGTTGGAGCGCAGCACCCGCTGCGATGTAGCCCTGGCTGAACGGTTGCCCGGCCTGGCGCAGGTAGCGGGCGTACGCGCGCAGCACCACGACCTGTCGCGCCAGGCCAGCCCGGCGTCCAGGACCAGCGCGTTGAAGCCGTCGTCCTCGATCTCGCCGCGCCACAGCGCGCACAGCGCCTGCTCGAACTGCTCCTTGCCGTCGCCGCGGGGATCGCTGCCGCCAGGCCGGCGTCTCGGCCCGCAGCCCGAAATCGTAGATCCAGAACGGGCCGTACGACCCGCCTGGCGCCGCCGGCACCGGCGCAACTCGTACGGATGCTCGTCGGCCACCTTGACGCCCATGTGCTGCAGCTGAGGCAGCACGTCGGACAGGATGATCGGGCGACTCCGACCGGTAGACCTCGCAGCCGCCAGTGGCCGCTACCGGCGACGGTCATCCGTCGCGCAGCTGGACGGCGAACGAGTCCCCGGATTCGCGCAGCAGCAGGATGCGGCTGAGGTCGCCGACGGCGTCGGCGGGCCGTCACTTCGGTCTTGTAGCTGTCCGGGATGGCCGCGGCGAACTGGTCCAGGACCAGCCGGGCCCGCTGCTCGCCGAGGGTCGCGCAGCGCCTCCTCTTCGAGGTCCTCGTCCCACGTGCGGACCGCCGCCACGATCCGGCCTCCAGCGCCGCGGCGTCCACGGCGGGCACCGGGCGGCCGCGCTCGGCGCGCACGACGAAGTGCAGCCGGGCCAGCACCGACTCCCCGACCATCGCGCTGTAGTCCACCGAGGCGCCGCGCAGCGCGGTGCGCAAGATCTCCTGGACCTGCAGCCGGACGGCGGTCGTGTACCGGTCCCGGGGCAGGTAGACCAGGCAGGACATGTAGCGCCCGTAGGCGTCCCGGCGCAGGAACAGCCGGGTCTGCTTGCGCTCGCGCAGGCGCAGCACGGCCGCGGCGATCTCGGTCAGCTGGCTGGTGGAGATCTGGAACAGTTCCTCGCGCGGATAGTTCTCCAGGATCTCGATGAGGTCGTTGCCGTCGTGGCTGTCCGGGGTGACCCCGGCCAGCGGCGAGCACGTCGGCGAGCTTGCGGCGCAGCACGGGTATCCGGGCGATGCTCTCGGTGTAGGCGGCGTGCGTGTACAGGCCGAGGAAGCGCCACTCACCGATCACCCGCCCGTCCCGGCCGAGCTTCTTGACCCCGACGTAGTCCAGGTACTTGTTGCGGTAGACGGTGGACCGCGAGTTGGCCTTGCGCCAGCACCAGCAGGTGCGGCTCACGCGCCTTGGCCCGGATGTCGGCGCGGCAGCGCCGCGAACGATTCCGAGCCCTGGCGGTCGTGCCGGAGAAAGCCGAGGCCGGTGCCGGGCACCGCGCGCAGCGCCTCGCCGTCGTCGCCGGGCACGAGGTCGTACTCGCGGTAGCCCAGGAAGATGAAATGCCCGTCGGCGAGCCAGGCCAGCAGCTCACCGGCTTCGGTGTCCCCGCTGTCCGGCGACGGCGGCCCGGCGCGCCCCGGCAACGGCGCGCCAGCGTCGTCCCCGGCCACGCTGACGGCCAGCGAGGCGGCGGCCGCGGTCATCTTCGGCTGGTCCTCGACCGTGACCCGTACGTCGTCCAGGACGCGGCGGAGCGCCGTCTCCAGGTCGGGCAGCGGCACACGGTCGCCCAGGCTGGCGATCTCGACGTGGATCCACGACTCGGTGATCTCGCCGGGCGCCGGCCTGGGCGCCGTTCACGCTGCCGGACACGCCGTGCAGCGCGCCGGTCACGTCCCGGCGCACCACCAGCCGGGGGTGCACGATCAGATTGATGTCCGACCCGATGCCGGTTCAGTTCCATGGTCACCGAATCGACCAGGAACGGCATGTCGTCGGTGACGATGTCGACGACGGCCCGGACCGGCCCGAACGCCGCGATCGCGCCCGCCGGGCCGGCCGCCGCACGCGCGGCGCCGGCGGCGGTGCCGGTGACCCGGACCAGGGCCCGCCCCTGCGGGCGCCGGGCGGCCAGGGCCGCGTGCTGGGACGCGACCGCGGCGAGCCGCCCGGCGCCGAACGTGGCCAGGTCCTCGGCGGCGACGTGCCGGTAGTAGGCGTGCAGGTAACCGGTCAGATCACCGACGGCTTCGCGCAGATCACCGGTGGCTTCCCGACACTAGCGGCTGGGGGGCCGGACGCGGACGGCACGGCCGTGGCCCCGTGCTCCCCGGGCGGCCCGGCATCCCCCGCCCCGGCCATCGACTGCGCTGCCTGATCGAGCACAGCGTATTTTTCCTCGTCCGCATTGTCCGACATCGCTGTCTATCCCTACGTATTCACACGCCGCGGCCCGTACATGGCCGCGGGTTTCCGGCTGCCGATGTGCCCCGCGGGCCCGGCAGGCCGGGGCCCGCCCCGCGCATGCAGCCGCATCAGTAACTTTCGTACCTCGCGCGGGACCGGCCGCCAAGCGGGGGTGCGGGGCGGGGCCGCCTGCGGCCACCCCGGCGAGCACCGTAGCGCCGAAAAGTTACGTATACAGTTTCTCTATGTAACCGCGCGCGGTCCGGCGCGCGGGTCGCCTGGCAGCGGTCTGGCCCGCTGCCAGCCATCAAGGCTATCCCCGGTCCGGGGCTACCCGGCGCCACCCGTCCGGCTACCCGGCGCCGCGGGGCACGAAGTGCGGCAGCACCTCGGGGTTGACCAGCGCATCGGGGTCGGCGGCCTCGGCGACCGGCGTCCCCTGCAGGATCTTCCGCACTGGCACCTCCAGCTTCTTACCGGAAAGCGTGCGAGGTATGCCGGGAACCTCGTAAATGTCATCCGGCACGTGCCGCGGCGACAGCTTGACGCGCAGCCCGGCGCGGAGCCGGCCGGTGAGGTCGCCGGTCAGTTCCTGGCCCTCGGCGAGCGTGACGTACAGCACGAGCCGCCCCTCCTGGCCGAGCTGGCCGGTGTCGACCACCAGGCTGTCCGCCACCTCCGGGAACGCCTCGACGACGCGGTAGAACTCGCTGGTCCCCATGCGCACGCCGCCGCGGTTCAGCGTGGCGTCGGACCGGCCGTAGATGACGCACCCGCCGTCGGGCAGGATCGTGATCCAGTCGCCGTGCCGCCACACGCCGGGGAAGTCGGCGTAGTAGCTGTCGCGCGTAGCGGGTGCCGTCCGGGTCGTTCCAGAAACCGACCGGCATCGACGGCATGGGCTCGGTGATCACCAGTTCGCCCACCTCGCCGATGACCGGCTGGCCGGCCGGGCTGAAGGCCTCCACCTTCGCCCCGAGACAGCGCCCCGAGATCACCCCGGACCGGACCGGCAGCAGCGGGCAGGGCCCGACGAAACCGGTACACAGGTCGGTGCCGCCGGAGAAGGAGCCCAGCAGCAGGTCGCTCTTGACGTGCTCGTAGACCCAGTGGAACCCCTCGGGCGGCAGCGGCGACCCGGTCGAGCCCACGCCGCGCAGCGCCGCGATGTCCAGGTCGCGCCCGGGTGACAGGCCCGCCTTGGCGCAGGCCAGCAGGTAGGGCGCGCCGACGCCGAAGTAGCTGACCCGCTCGCGCTCGGTGATCCGCCACAGCGCGTCGGTGCCCGGATAGGTGGCGCTGCCGTCGTAGGCCACCAGCGTCGCGCCCACCAGCAGGCCGCCGGCCAGGAAGTTCCACATCATCCAGCCGGTGGTGGTGTACCAGAAGAACACGTCGCCGGGCCCCAGGTCCTGGTGGAAGGACAGGGTCTTGAGGTGCTCCAGGACCACGCCGCCGTGCCCGTGGATGATCGGCTTGGGCAGGCCGGTGGTGCCGGAGGAGTACAGCACCCACAGCGGATGATCGAACGGCACCTCCTCGTAGTCCGGCTCGGTGCGGGTCTCCCCCTCGCCCAGGCGGTCCCAGGCCAGCACCGGGACGCCGCCCGGGGACGGGCCGGCCGCCGGCGCGGCGGCGTCCGGCACGGGGCCGGCCAGCACCACGGCGGCCAGGCCGGGCAACTCGGCGGCGATCTGCCGGACCACGTCGTCGCGGCGGTACTCCTTGCCGCCGTAGGAATAGCCGTCCACCGCGACGAGCACGGTGGGCTCGATCTGCGCGAACCGGTCGATCACGCTGGCGGCGCCGAAGTCCGGCGAGCACGAGGACCAGATGGCCCCGATACTGGCCGTGGCCAGCAGCGTGATGACCGCGTGCGGGCCGTTCGGCAGCAGCCCCGCCACCCGGTCTCCCCGGGTCACTCCCAGCTCGCGCAGGCCGGTCGCCACCCGGGCCACCTCGGCCGCGAGCTGACCATAGGTGAGGGCCCCGCCATCGTCCCGTTCGGTGCGATAGATCAGCGCGACGCGGCCGGGATCGGTCCGTGCGGCCCGCAGCGCGTTACGGGCGTAATTGATCGTCGTGCCGCTGAACCAGCGCACGCCGGGCATGGGGCCGCCGTCCAGCACCGGCCCCGGCGCGCGGTCGCCGAGCACGCCGAAGTAGTCCCAGATGGAGGCCCAGAAACTGGCCGGCTCGGCTGACCGACCAGCGCCAGAGCGCATCGTAACCGTCGAAGGGCAGATCGCGCTCGGCCGCCAGCCAGCGCAGGTACGCGGTGATCCGGGCGCGTTCGGTGACCGCCGGGGAGGGCGTCCACAGCACGTCGCCGTACCCCGGCTCCAGCAGCCCGCCCGCCGCCGCACCGCCGTCGTCATTGATGGCCATAACCTCAGCATCGAGCCTGATGGTCCCGGGTGCAACGCCACAAGCGTCACACGGTTATTCCTCGGCGGTCGGCCTCTTTGCCCGGCCAGAAGCCGAGGAGCCGGCGGGTGACGGTGGCCGCGCCGCGGTCGGTCGCCGCCTTGACCAGGGCGAAGATAGCGCCCTGCAGGGTGGCGGCGATCAGCACCTCGCCCCAGCCGCGCTGCGCGTCGGTCGCCTCCGGGGCCTCGTCCTCGTGCGCCGCCAGCTTCCACACCCGCTTGAAGATGGCGCCGGCCAGCATCCCGCCCAGCACGCTCACCACGATGCCGAACGGCTTGTATAGGATCTTCAAAATGATCACCTCCGTCTCCTCCGCCGGATCACGATGACGCCCACGACGACGACCCCGGCGGCGGCCAGGGCGGCCAGCGCCGCGGGCTGGCGGGCCACGGCCGACGTGCGCTGCGCCACCTGCCGCGCGGCCCGCTGCACCGGCTCCGGCGTCTTGTCGCGGACGGCGCCGCCCACGGCCGTGGCGCGGGCCTGAAGCTGGTCCCGGGCCGGCCCGCCGGTCGCCACGGCGGCGTTCCTCACGTCGGCCGTCTTGCCGGCCAGCTGGCTGCGGGCCTGCCCGGCCCGCGCGGTCGCCTGTGCCCTGGCCTGGCGGTCCGGGCCGCGCCTGCTCCTTCACCTGCGCGGTCGTGCCCTTCAGCCGCTGCGAGAGCTGTTCGGCCCGCTCCCTGGCCCGCGCCTTGACGTCGGTCTTGGCCACGAGCGCTTCGACGGTCTCGCCGAGCTGCTCACGGGTGCGCTCGATCTCCAGCCTGAGCTGCTCCGGGTCATCGGGTACGGCGCCCGGGTCCGCCCCGGCTGGGCTGTCCGTGCTCATCGGTGTGCCTTCTCCTTCACCTCGTGGACATCGGCCTGGACACTGCCGATGGCCTCCTTGGGCACCGGCGGCGTGGCCTTGCTCAGGCGGCTCTTCCCGACCAGGGCGGCGATGCCGGAGACGGCGAGCAGAGCCGCGCCCACGATGAGCGCCGCCAGCCACGCCGCGACCACACCGCTGATCGCGATGATCGCGCACGCCAGGAGGCAGCCGACAGCGTACAGCGCGATGAGCCCGCTGCCGGCGAACGCGCCGGCGCCGATGCCCATCTGCTTGCCCTTCTTGGTCATTTCCGCCTGGGCGAGCTTGATCTCGTCCCGGACCAGCCGGGGAACCAGTTCGGTCAGCTCCTTGACCAGTTCACCGGCCGAGCGCTCCTGCTGGCCGCCCGGCCCGGTCGCGCCTGCAGTCTGTGCCATGAATCCACCCTTCGCTCCCGCGTGGGGGTGCCTCTACCCGCCGATTATCAGCCGTAACGCCAGGCGGGCCAAGGAGACCAGCGTGCGCGGCCGGACGGTCAGGGCCGCGCGGCGGGCGGTCAGGGCGGGGGGCTGGTGAGGCGGCGGGCTTCGGCCGCGACCTGGTCCGCGTCGGTGAGGTCGGCGAGCACGGCGTCGGCCCCGGCCGCCCGGAGCTCGGCGGTGGTCGAGCGCCCGGTGGCGACGGCGGCCGAGGCGGCGCCGCCCATCTTGGCCGCTTCCACGTCACGCACCGAGTCGGCGATGTAGACGCAGGCGTGCTCGCCCAGGTTGACCTGGTACTTCTCGGCGGCGCGGAGCCGGGCCACCCGGACCAGGGCACCCTTCGGGTAGGGCTCGGACCCGTAGCCGCCGATGCCGAAGTCGAAGAAGCTCTCCAGGCCGAAGGTGCGCAGCTTGAGCAGCGCGTTCGGCTTGCTGGTGCCGGTCAGCACGGTCTGCACGACGCCGTCCAGCTTGGCCACCGCGGCCAGCGCCTCGCGTGCCCCCGGCATCGCCTGGCCGTTGCTGCGCAGCTGGTCCCGGCGCGCGGCCAGCGCGGTGGCCAGCTCGCTGCCGAACGGCGCCAGCAGCTGCTCGGACGGCCCGACGGCGCTGACGTCCACCCCATTGAGCGCGAGCGCGTCGAAGAAGATCTCCGATTCCGACCGCCCGGCCATCTGCGGCAGCCGGACCAGCGGACGGCCGGTCACCGTGCGGAACGCCGTCCGCGTACGCCTGCCTCGTCACCCGCGTGACGTCGACCAGCGTCAGGTCGATATTCCACAGCACCAGGCGGTGAATGGATGCCTCCGCTCCTGCTCGGGCTGAGCGCGTGCCAGATGTGAGCATGCGTGCCGGAAGTCAGCCCATGTGCGGATAGCGGTAGTCGGTCGGCGGGACGAACGTCTCCTTGATGGTGCGCGGGCTCGACCCAGCGGATCAGGTTGAACACCGACCCGGCCTTGTCGTTGGTGCCCGAGGCCCGCGCGCCGCCGAACGGCTGCTGGCCGACCACCGCGCCGGTGGGCTTGTCGTTGATGTAGAAGTTGCCCGGCGGCGTACCGCAGCGCGCTCGGTCGCCTCGGCGATCGCGCCGCGGTCGCTGCGCGAAGATCGCGCCGGTCAGCGCGTAGGGCGACGTCTCGTCGCACGAGCTGCGAGCGTCTCCGTCGTACGTCGTCGTCCGGGTAGACGTACACGCGTGAGCACCGGGCCGAAGATCTCCTCGCTGAACATCGTCGTCGCGTCGGGTCGGCGGTCTCGAGCAGGTCGGGCTGCGACGAAGTAGCCCGTCGCGGTCGTCGCCGTCGCCGCCGGCCAGCGACCGTGCACCGCCGGGTCGTCTGCGCGCGCGCTCGATGTAGCCGGCGATGCCTGGTCGAAGCGCGCGCGCGTCGATGACCGCGCCCATGAAGTTGCGGAAGTCGGCGACGTCGCCCATCGGTCAGCGCTCGACCATGGTCCGACGAGTCGTCCTTGCAGCCGCTGGCCAGAGCGACTCGGGGCACGTAGGCGCGCGAGGCGCGCCGAGCACTTCTGGCCCTGGTACTCGAACGCGCCGCGGACGAGCGCGACGGCCAGCGCGTCGGCGTCGGCGCGACGGGTGCGCGACGACGAAGTCCTTGCCGCCGGTCTCGCCGACGAGCCGCGGGTAGCTGCGGTAGCTCGGCGATGTTCTCGCCGACCGTGCTGCCACATGGTGCTGGAACGCGCGGTCGAGCCGGTGAAGTGCACGCCGGCCGAGATCGCGGTGCGTCGAGCGCGACGTCGGCGACCGCCTGCGCCGTCGCCGGTCACCATGTTGATGACGCCGGGCGGCAGCCCGGCCGCCTCGAGCAGGCTGCATCGATGTAGTGCGCGGAGCAGCTGCGCGTCGGCGCCGGCTTCCAGACGACGGTGTTGCCCATGAGCGCCGGCGCGGTCGGCAGGTTGCCGGCGATCGACGGTGAAGTTGAACGGCGTGACCGCGAAGACGAAGCCCTCGAGCGGCCGGTGCTCCAGCCGGTTCCACATGCCCGGCGCGGACTGCGGCTGCTCGGCCAGGATCTGCCGGGCGTAGTGCGACGTTGAAGCGCAAGAAGTCGATGAGCTCGCAGGCGGCGTCGATCTCCGCCTGGTAGCACGGTCTTGCGACTGGCCGAGCATGGTCGCCGCGTTCAGCGTCGCGCGCCACGGCGCCGGCGAGCAGGTCGGCGGCGCGCAGGAAGACCGCGGCGCGGTCGTCGAAGGACAGCGCGCGCCAGCCGGGGGCCGCCGCCCGGGCCGCGCCGATCGCGGCGGCCACGTCCTCATCGGTGGCATTGCCCAGGCGGCCGAGGACGTGCCGGTGGTTGTGCGGCTGCACCACGTCGATCACGTCGCCGCCGCCCATCCGGGGCCGGCCCCCGATGGTCATGGCCAGTTCGGCCTGCTCACCGGCGAGCAGCTTGATCTTCTTCTCCAGCGCGGCTCGCTCGTGACTCCCCGGCTGGTACTGCCGGACCGGCTCGTTGGCCGGGACCGGCACGTTGGTGACGGCGTCCATGACGGCGTCCTCCCTGCTGTTCATTCGGATGCTGGGAGGCTACCTCGCTTTGCCCGGGCGCTCACGCGGCGAGACGGACGCGGCCTCAGTGGTTTCCGTGCAGCCACGGCCAGGCGATGGCGAAGATGACCGCGGCGAGGATCACCAGCCGGAGCCGGGCTGACCGCATCCCCGACGTCGCACCCTTGGCGAGGTCCTGGGCCGAGTACATACTGCGAAGGGATCTCATGAACTTGGCCCCGAGCATCCCGAGCAGGAAGGCGATTAAGAGACCAACGGCCAGCAGCGCGGCGGCGTGATCAGTCATGCGATAGATCGTGGTGCACCTGGCGCGATCAGGCAATTCGCCGCGCGGCAGGACAAGCCGCGGCAGGACAATCAGTCGAAGAATTCGAGTTCCTGGGTGGCGTACCACATCAGCTCGTGCCCTTCGGCGCTGTCCACGGTGAAGCGGGCGTCCTCGTCGCCCTCATCCGCGGCGGCGACCGCGGCGATGGCGGCGCGCACGTCATCGGCCGCGTCCAGGCCGTCGATGTGGCCGGCCGCAACGTCGGTGAACGGAATCGCGCTCAGGACCTGGACGGCGGCGGGGTGGCCGTGATCGCCGGAGCGGCCGATGTCATCCTCGGCAACCTCCGCGGCCAGCACGACGCGGCGCGCGGGCGCGCCCGGGTCGTCGGCCAGTTGCCGCAGCGACGCGCGGGCCGCCTCAGTCAGCGCCACGTATTCGAGTTCGTCCAGGTCACCGCTGGCGTACCCTTCGCGCAGCGTAGGGGTGACGGCGAACCCCAGGATGGGGGCCGGCCCGATCTCCCCGGTCTTGAACGCGGCGGTCAGCGCGGGGAGTGTCGACGGCAGGTATACACGCATGGGTTCCTCGCGGTGCGGCGGTATGGCGCCGGGACGACGCCGGCTCGCGGTTGATCACGAGTGTGACAGGTCCGCCGGCCGGGGGCACGGATTGAAGCCATACCGCGTCGTGGCCGTTACGCCAGTTGTTACAGCGAGCCAGGCTCCATGGGGGGCCCGGGTGACTAGCGGGGCCCGGGTGGCTGGCGGGGCCCGAGCGCCGTGGAGGACCCGAGTGGCTGGCGGGGCCCGAGCGCGGTGACGACGGCGGCTACCGCGTCGCCGAGCGGGACGTGCTCCCACAGCCTGATCACCTGCCAGCCCGCCAGCTCCAGTGCGGCGTCGGCGGCGCGATCGCGGGCCACGTTCCTGGCCAGCTTGGGCGTCCAGTAGCCCTGGTTGACCGACGGCTTGGAGCCGTGGTCCGGGCAGGCGTGCCAGAAGCAGCCGTCCACGAAGATCGCGACCTTGCGCGCGGTGAACGCGATGTCGGGCCGTGCCCGGGCGCCGCCGTCGAGGTCGAGACGGTAGTCCTTGCGGAAGCGGTAGCCCATCCGGTGCAGCGCCTGGCGCAGCGCGAGCTCGGGCTTGGTGTCGGTCCGCCGGATCGCGCGCATGTTGGCCGAACGTCCCGGGCTGGAGGCCGCCGGATAGCTGGGCGCCTTCGGGTCCGCCATGGCGCCCTAGGCTAGACCCGCCGCTCCGGGCGTGCTACGCGGCCAGGGAAATGCCGAGCAGGCCGGACAGCCGCTCGGCGGTGAGCTGCGGTTCGGTGTGCCAGAGGCCGGTCATGCCGCACTCGGTGGCGGCGTTGACGTTGGCCTCGATGTCGTCGATGAATACGCACTGCTCCGGCGGCAAGCCGATCAGCCCGGCGGCGTGCAGGAAGATCCGGGGCTCGGGCTTGCGCATGCCGACCTCGTGCGAGATGACCACGGCGTCGAACAGCTCCGGGAAGTCCTCGCGCGGGTAGCCGCCGGGTCCCCAGGAATTCGACAGCAGGCAGGTGCGGATTCCGGCCGCCCGGAGGGTCCGCAGCATGTCGTACATCACCGGGACCGTCAGGCTGGCCGCGAACATCCGCCGCAGCAAGCCGGGGGCCGGGACCTGGCCGCCGTCGACGCGGATCAGCCGCGCGGCGAGGGTTTCCTCGAACTCCTCGGCGGTGCAGTCGCCGCGCTCCAGGGCGTGCACCGGGTTGCCGACGGCACCGGGCAGGTAGGCGTCGTCGTCCAGCCAGGAGCGCATGCACGCGGCGTAGCTGTCCCAGTCGATGCCCTCCGCATCCACCCAGGCCCGCACGGTCCCGCGAAGCGGATTGGTGAGGACGCCGGCCCAGTCGATGATCACACCGCGCAGCAGCTGAGGCTCAGATGACACACCAGCGATCGTAAGCGAACCCGCCGGCCGCGACCGATCGGGGCGGGTCGCGTCGTATTCCCTATATACTCCAGTTGACTTAATAGGATGAATCGCTGACGATGGGGGACGCCGCCCCGATTCAGCCCAGAACACGGAAGAGGGTTCCGCCGTGTCGGTATCCACCAGGACCAGTGCGACCAGGCGAGGCAGCCCGGCCGAAGGCCGGCCCGGGCAGCCTGCCGATCACCGGGGTCACCGCCGCGCCCCCCGCGCGAGGCGCCCGTGGCCGCACCGGCCGGCGGAAAGGCTGGCTCCGGCTGATCAGCCCGGTCGCGGTCCTCGCGGTGTGGCAGATCGTCAGCAGCACCGGCATCGTGTCGCAGCAGAAGCTCCCGTCACTGAGCACGCTGTGGAGCACCGCGGTCCACCTGATCACGACGACCTCGCCGACTTACGGCACGCTGCAGGGGGCGATGGCCATCTCGCTGGAGCGGGTGGCGATCGGCTTCGCGATCGGCGGCGGCTTCGCGCTGATCCTGGCCATCATCGCGGGGCTCAGCCGGTTCGGCGAGAACGCCGTGGACCCGATCATGCAGGCGCTGCGCACGCTGCCGCTGTTCGGGCTTATCCCGGTGTTCATCGTCTGGTTCGGGATCGGCGAGACGCCGAAGATCACGCTGATCGCGCTCGGCGCTGCTATCCCGCTCTACCTCAACACGTTCGCCGGCATCCGCGGCGTCGACGGCAAGCTCGCCGAACTGGGCCAGGTCCTGGGGCTGCGCCGGGCGCGAGATGATCCGCGACATCGTGCTGCCCGGCGCGCTGCCGATGATCCTCGTGGGGCTGCGGCAGAGCCTGGGCGTGGCCTGGCTGGCGCTGGTCGTGGCCGAGCAGATCAACGCCAACGCCGGCCTCGGCTTCATCATCAACCAGGGCGAGACCTTCCTCCAGCAGAACGTGATCTTCGTGGCCCTGTTCGTGTACCTGATCCTCGGGCTGCTGACCGACTACATCGTCCGGCTGATCGAGAGGAGGGCCCTGACGTGGCGACGCGGAATCATGGAGACCTAGCGGCCGAACGCACCGAGCCGGGAGCGGTCGCCGCACTGGAAGTAGTGGCCCCCGGAGTGGTGGCCCCGGAGTGGTGGCCCCCGGAATGGTGGCCCAGACGCGCGGGCTCAGCCGTTCGTTCGGCGGTCACGTCGTCCTCGACGAGCTGGATCTGGAGATCAGGAGCGGCGAGTTCGTGGCCATGATCGGCCGCAGCGGGACCGGAAAGTCCACCCTGCTGCGCGCCTGGCCGGGCTGGACCGGGATGCGACGCGGTGACCTGACCGTCAACGCTCCGGTGGCGGTGGTGTTCCAGGAGCCGCGGCTGGTGCCGTGGAAGCGGGTCGGGGCCAACGTCAGCCTGGGCCTGCGCGCCAGTGATCCTCGCGGCGTGGCCCGTTCGGCACTGGACGAGGTCGGGCTGGCGGCGCGCGCCGGCGCGTGGCCGCTCACGCTGTCCGGCGGCGAGGCCCAGCGGGCGGCGCTGGCCCGCGCCCTGGTCCGGGAGCCCGGCCTGCTGTTGCTCGACGAGCCGTTCAGCGCGCTCGACGCGCTGACCCGGATCAGCATGCACGGGCTGGTCCTCTCGCTGTGGGAGCGGCACCAGCCGGCCGTCCTGCTGGTCACGCACGACGTGGACGAGGCCCTCGCGCTCGCCGACCGGGTGCTGGTGCTGGCCGACGGCAAGATCGCGCACTCCGCCACCGTCACGCTGGACCGGCCGCGGGACCGGGATCACCCGGACCTCGTGGCCCTGCGAATCCGCCTGCTTACCGAGCTGGGCGTCGCCACCCGAGACGTGGACTGAGAAAGAACGGGAAACGGAGATCATGACTACTCCAGAACGGTCCAGACGCGTAGCGTCCGCTGGCCGCCGCGGGGACCGCCGCCGTGCTCACGGCGGCGGCGTGCTCTGTCGTCATCCAGCCCGGCGGCCAGTTCCTCCTCCGGCTCCGAGTCCGGCGCCGCCGCGGTCAACGTCTCGTCGGTGACCCTCAACATCGGCGACCAGAAGGGCACCGGCGCCCAGGCGCTGCTCCAGGCGGCCGGCCTGATCAGCAAGCTCCCGTTCAAAGCCAGCTGGACCGACTTCACCTCCGGGCCGCCGATGCTGCAGGCCATGGGCTCCGGCTCCGTCGACATCGGCGGGGTCGGCGACGCGCCCCCGGTCTTCGCCGCGTCCGGCGGAGAGCAGGTCGCGATCGTCGGGGCCCGGATCACCCCCGGCGCCGCCGCCGCGCTCGTGGTGCCCAAGAACTCCCCGATCACCTCGATCTCCCAGCTCAAGGGCAAGAAGATCGCGGTCGCCCAGGGCAGCTCGGCCGACTACCACCTGCTCACCGTGCTGACCAAGGCCGGCCTGACCACCAAGCAGGTGACCCTGGACTACCTGCAGCCCGCCGACGCGCTGGCCGCGTTCAACTCCGGGCACGTCGACGCCTGGGACATCTGGTCGCCGTACATCGAGCAGGTCGCCGGGCAGGACAACGCCCGCATCCTGGTCAACGGCGACGGCTACGGCGCGCCGTACTCCTTCGAGGTCGCTTCGCGGGCCGCGCTGAACGACCCGGCCAAGGCCGCCGCGATCCGCGACTACCTCGACCACGCTCAACCAGGCCTACGTCTGGTCGGCGACCCACATTAGCGCCTGGGCGAAGCTCTGGGGCGACGCGACCGGCCTGCCCGGCGGCATCATGACCCAGGCGGCCAAGGACGACGTGAACAAGCCGGTCACGATCACCAGCGGCGTCATCTCCGCCGAACAGCAGCTGGTGACCGCCTTCTCCAAGGCCGGGCCTGATCCCGACCAGCGTGAACATCGCTCGCTACACGGTGACCACGTTCAACGACACGGTGCCGGGAGGGTCCTCGTGAGCCTGACCTTCCACTGGTTCCTGCCGACCTCCGGCGACGGCCGCTCGATCGTCGGCCGCGGGCACAGCGTCCCGATCGGCCCGGACGGGCGGCCCGCGCCGAACGCCGCCACGGACGCGGCGGCGACCGCGATACGGCCGCCGGACATCGGCTACCTGGCCCAGGTCGCGCAGGCCGCGGAGCACAACGGCTTCGCGGGCGTGCTCACCCCCACCGGCACCCACTGCGAGGACGCGTGGCTGGTGACCGCGGCGCTGATCCGCGAAACACAGCGGCTGAAGTTTCTCGTCGCGTTCCGGCCGGGGGTGACGTCGCCAACGCTGTCCGCCCAGATGGCCGCGACCTACCAGCGGATTTCCGGCGGCCGCCTGATGCTCAACGTGGTCACCGGCGGCCAGGCCGACGAGCAGCGGCGGTTCGGCGACCACCTGCCGCACGACCAGCGGTACGCAGCGCACGGCGAATTCCTCTCGATCGTCCGCGGCGCGTGGAGCGGCACGCCGTACGACTTGAGCGGGGACCACTACCAGGTGCAGGGGGCCACGGTGCTGGCGCCGCCGGAGCCGCCCCCGGACATCTACTTCGGCGGTTCGTCCCCGGCCGCGGGCCCGGTCGCGGCCCGGCACGCCGACGTGTACCTGACCTGGGGTGAGCCGCCCGCCCAGGTGGCGCAGAAGATCGCCTGGATCCGCGACCTGGCGGCCGGTAAGGGCCGGACGCTGCGGCTCGGGATCCGGCTGCACGTCATCACGCGCGACACGGCCAGGGAAGCCTGGGCGGAGGCCGACAAGCTGCTCAGCTATCTCGACCCGGCCGAGATCGGGCACGCGCAGAAGGTCCTGGCCGGCAGCGAATCGGTCGGCCAGCAGCGGATGCGGGCCCTGCACCAGAACTACCGGGAGAACGGCTACGCCTCGGATCTGGAGATCTGCCCCAACCTGTGGGCCGGGGTCGGGCTGGTACGCGGCGGCGCGGGCACCGCCCTGGTCGGCAGCCACGCGGAGGTGGCGGACCGGATCGAGGAGTACGCCGCGCTGGGCATTTCGGAGTTCATCTTCTCCGGGTATCCGCACCTGGAGGAGGCCTACTGGTTCGGCGAGGGGGTGCGCCCCGAACTGCGCCGCCGCGGCCTGCCCGCGCCGACCGCCCCGTTCCCCCAGTTCGTCCGCGCCTGAGCCCGCCCGCGTGGCGGCGGGCGGCTCAGCTGGTCTGGGTGACCTTGCTGAGGCCGCGCGGGCTGTCGGGGTTGTGCGCCTGGGGCTGCTCCTCGATCTCCGTCCGCATCCTGGTCACCGATGACGTGGGATTGACGTTGCACCGCTTTCGGTTCGTTCATGGTGGTAAACCGGCTCGCCCGCTACCCACGTGGCCTGGGTGCGCAGGCTTCCGCCGAGCCAGGTCAGGTCGGCCTGCGCACCCGGGATGATCCGGCCCAGGTCCGGCCGGCCGATGAGATCCGCCGGGATCCGCGTGGCAGCCGCCACGGCCTGCGGCAGCCCGGCGCCAGCGCGCACCATGTTCGCCACCGCCACGTCCATCCGCAGGGCCGAGCCAGGCCAGCGTTCCTCTGGCGCGAACCGGCGGGGTACCGTCCCCGGCCGGCAGCTCGATCGGCGCGCCGCCCAGCATGTACCGGCCCGGCGGCATTCCGGCGCACGCCGCCGCGTCCGTGACCAGGAATATCCGCCCCGGGGCGGTGGTGAAGGCGATCGCGCAGACCGGCTCCGCGACGTGCTGGAAGTCAGCGATCAGCCCGCTGGTCAGCCGGGGGTCCGCCAGGGCCTGACCGGGGACCCCTGGCTCCCGGTGATGGAGCGGCCGCTGCGCGTTGAACAGGTGCGTCACCATCCGGGCGCCCGCCCGGGCGGCGGCCGCGACCTGGCTGGCCCGCGCGTCGGTGTGGCCGACGCTGACCAGGACGCCCGCCGCGGCCAGGCGGGCGATGGCGCCAGGGGCGCCGAGGGCGCCGGGAAGCTCGGGAGCCAGCGTGACGATCTTCAGGATCCCGGCGCCGGCGTTGAGCAGTTCAGCAATCGCCGCCGGCGCCGGATCGGTCATCCAGTCCGTATTGTGCGCGCCGGCCCGCAGCGGGGAGATGAACGGGCCCTCCAGATGCACGCCGAGCACCCGGGCCCCCGCGGGCCGCCCGGCCGCCCGGTCCACGGCGAGGTCGGCGGTCACCCGGGCGGCCTGCCGCAGCGCGGCGGCGAGCCGCGGAACGGGGGCGGTGATGAACGTGGGCACGAAGGCGGTTGTCCCGGTCTCCGGCAGCCGGGCGGCGACCATCCGCCACTCGCCGGCTCGCACCGCGTCGAGTTCGGCGCCGTAGTACCCATTGACCTGGAGATCCACGAATCCCGGGACGAGCACCCCGACATCGAGCCGGACGTCGGCGGCGCGCGGGGGCCGTCCCTCGCCGACCGCCGCGATCGTGCCGTCCCGGACCAGGACGTACCCCGGGGAGAGGACGGACCCCGGGGAGAGGACGGACCCCGGGAAGAGGACGGACCCCGGGGAGAGGACGCCAGGCCCGGCGGCAATGGCCCGGGCGTCAGTGGCCGGCACGATACGTTCGGCCGCGATCAGCAACTCGGCCAACGGCGTGCGGCTCCTCTCCGGGCGGACCTATCTAATATGCAAGAAACTTTACTATTTTCGCCAGGGGCCGTCGGCTCCCCTCCGCGTCCGGCACCCCTCGGCCTTCGGCTCCTCCGGGCCTTCGGCTTCCCTCCCCTTCGGCTTCCCTCCCCTTCGGCTTCCCTCCCGCCTTCGGCACCCTCCGCCTTCGGCACCCTCCGCCTTCGGCACCCCTCCGCCTTCGGGACCCCTCCGCCTTCAGGACCCCTCCGCCTTCGGCTCTTACCCGAAGCAGCCAGCGCCCACGCCATCGCGTGCGGTCGCGGCGGGCAGGTAGGGGGAAATGTCACTGGCAGGCGATACAACGGGGGGTGTACCGCGCGATGCGGTGCGAGCAGGAAGCGTGGCGGCGCGTGCTGGGGCATGGCTGCCACGCGGGCGCGCGCACTCATTGTGCGGAGGGACCATGGACGACTCGCCTGCTGGGGGCCTTCAGCCGGGGGAAGTTCCGCCGGAACCGTGTCATTCCCCAGGCACGGGGCGGCCACTGCCCGATCTGATCGCGATTCGCCTCACCGAAGTGCCCGATTCCTGGCCTCCGTACGACGATGAGGTCGCGATCGCCGGTGCTGGGCAGGCGATGCGGCCGGAGGGGCACGCCGCGGAGGAATGGGCGGTCAGCGGCGGAACCGGGCCACGCCGGACTGGACGGCGGAAACGAGCGGCCGGGCGACGAAAACGGGCGGCCGGGGTCAGGGCGGGGAGGCGCCCGGTGACGGGGAAGCCCCCGGCCGACGCGGCGAGCCGCGGGCTGACCGGGCCGGGGTATCCGGTGGGGACGCCGACGCCGACGGGGACAGGGACGGCGACCGGGACAGCGACGGCGACAGCGACGGCGACGGCGACCGGGACAGCGACGGCGACGGCGACGGCGACGGCGACCGGGACAGGGACAGCGACAGGGACGGCGACGGCGACCGGGACAGGGACCGCGACGGGAACGGGGACGGCGAGGGCGAGGGCCCGGGCCGGTGGCCGAGCCAGTTCGCCCAGGTTCTCGCGGAGGCGCTGGCGGGCGCCGGCCGGCCAGCCAGATGACACCCTGGACCACGGAACGCGCGCGGGCGCACATCCGCCGCCTCGGCCCGCTGCTGGCGGCCGGGCAGCGGCCCCGGGTGCAGCGGGTCCTCACCTCGCGGCCCGTGGACGACGTCGTGGAGATTGCCGTCATCGTCGGGTTCGGGCCACGGACCCGCGCGCTGGCGGCCCGGCTGGAACGGGCCAGTCCACAGGCGGCCACGCCGGGGCGCCCCGGCCGCCAGGCACGCTGGCTCTGCACCGCCGTCGAATCGGCCTAGAACGGGCACCCGATCGGCTTAAAAGAAAGAGGGGGGGGAGGGGGGGGCGGGTTTCAGGCGCGGGCGGGCCCGGGCGTTGGACGCAAGGCCAGTTCACGCCTGGGTTAGTTTTCGGCGCGGTTGCGTGGGTCGCCGTGGCAGCGCTTGTACTTGCGGCCCGAACCGCAGGGACAGGCGTCGTTCCGGCCGACGTGGGTGAAGTCGCCGGTCGGGGTGCCCTCGACGTGGCTTTCCACGTGCGTCCCGCCGTCGACGGAGGGCGAGGTGTACTGGAGCGCGCCGTTGCGGCGCGGCGGGGTCAGCCCGGCCGGAAGCACCGGTGCCGCGCCGCCGCCGTTCGCGGCACCAATTTCGGGCCGCCACAGTGCCGGCCGCCGGCCCCGGTCGCCGCCGCAGGTCGCGCGGTCCCGGCCGCGGCGCCGTCCTTGTCCCCCGACGACGCAGCACCCCGGGTGCCGTCCCCGTTCGCGTCGACGCCCCACTCCTTCCAGGTCGAGGGGAGGAACTGCATCCAGCCCACCGCGCCGGCGGAGGACACCGACAGGTTGCGGCCGTAGTCGGTCTCGATCTCGTTGATCGCGGCCAGGATCTGCCACGGCACGTCGTACTCGCTACCGGCCGCCTGGTAGATGGGAAGCAGGAAGGGCGGGATCTGGAAGCTGTCGATGAAGAAGTTCGGGACGCCGATCGGCGCCGGGCCGGGGACCGCGTAGGAGTAGGTCGGGTTGGACGGCGTCGGTACGCCACTCGGGGTGACCGGCGGCGGCGGCTTCGGAGCCGACTTGTGCGGCTTGGTCTTCGACTTGGGCGCGGCCGGCTGCTTGAGGTTGCTTCCGGCGGTCCCGAGGCCGGCCAGCCCGGACGCCAGTCCCTTCCCCTTCCCCTTCCCCTTGCCCTTGCCCGAGCCGCCGGTGGTCGTCGGGGTCCGGGTGGTGGTCGTCGGTGTCCGAAAATACAGAAGCGTGCGTTAGGCGGTCTGCTGCCGGCGACGCTTAATCACGAAGAACAGCGCGAAGAAGAGTCCCAGAACAGCGGCATAAGCGCGCGGCTCGGGAACCTGCGAGAAGGACTGCTCAAGAGCCGAGAAGCTCGCTCCCCAACCTACTCCGTCGGTTTCGCCAGCGCCGCTCTGCAGCGCGATATCCTTGGTGACCGACAGGGAGGTCGTGTAATCAGCCGGGGGAAGGTTCAGCGTCGCGACGAAGCTGGGCGGCGGATCGGTGACGACTAAGCTGCCCAATCCCGGGATGTTGGTCGACTCCGAAACGGTAATATCCGGAGGTACGCTGGTCGTTCCGTTGGGCGTAATTGCCGCGGACCCTACACCGAGGTGGACATCGCTAATCTCGCCCGCTGTCGCGGTAACTGTGTAGGCCAACTGGATGTCTTGAGTTACATCCACCCAATCGCCATTCACCTCATAGCTCATCACACTGACGTTACCAGAAAGGGTAAACCCATCCAGATCCAAACCGGTAATCGAGTCAGTGCTAGAGGGGTTCACTGTCAGCCCGGCTGCCGTTGTTGGGGTGAAAGCACCGGTGACCGGACAAACGAGACTAGCGCCCGTCGTTCCGTCGACGCAAGTGACAGTGTCGGTATAAGACGTGAATGTGATGGTCTTGTCGCCGTCCGTAAAAGTAAGACCGCTACTCCCGTTATCGTTCGCATTGAGATAAGCAGCAAGCGTGTCGGCCGAGGCAGGCAATATGGAAATCGCCGCAGAACAGGCCGCCAAAATTATAGTTCGTGTCAATTTGTGAGTCACTCACAACCTCCTAAAAATATCCGAGAAACTTGTGCTAAGTTGAAACCTTCACCATCTTAGGGTGTAACCCTCGGTGATTGCAAGTCCTGATACTACGAAACCGTACTAGTACGAATGATCCCGCCTCGTTGAATCTACGCCGCTTATCGTGACGAACAGGGTTGTAAGATACCGGACATCTACTGTACGGGGGCTTCTAACGAATTCGATATTCCGGTGCCGTTACTGACCATCGCCGAGACAGAGGCGAGACTCGAGAGCGCCGTCTGGCCGGCTTTGGTGGTGGTTTGCGTGAGAGTGAACGGCACTGTAATCGAGAACAACCCCCCGTAGGACGCGATCGATTGGGAACTGAGGAACCAGCCCGAGGCGGCCTGGCTCACATCGATCGTGAACTGGGATGTTGGAAGATTGAATCCAGAGGCGGGAGTAAAGGTTAGGTTCAGAGAAGTCAGGCTGCGAGTGGTCGTATAGCCCACCAGAACGAGATTGAAACTGGTGGTAGTTTGCCCGGTCACAGCGGCGCTGGTTAATACCGGCGCCTCCGTCGGAACGGTGAACTGAAGCGTAGGGGGCAATGAGGGCGTTATCGGCACCCCACCTGACGTGGTAAAGCTGGGGGTGAGGGTGACGGTTTCCGCTACGGTCCCCGTTTGGAGCAGTATTTGTGATCCCTGGCCTGCGAAATCGGCGTCGGTGCTGTTGGCCGGGATCGTGAAATTCACGGTACGGCTGCCGGAGGAGAATTGAACGGCCGCATCAGTGCCATAGTTTCCTGACGTGGTAAGGGTCAGAGTTCCATTCAGATCCACGGGATAGGAATTGGCCAAGCTGAGACCGACCGCGGCTTGGGACACGGGAGAAACGTTCCCGCTGGGACCCGAGATCGTGTACGACGGTAGCGGGGGTGGTGCGCTGCCGGCGCCAATCAAAGGCACTTCCGTGCTATTGACCAGTAGGTTTTGAGTAACCGAACCAACAGTTGTTGGCGCGAACGTGATCGTGAACGAAGTGGATTGGCCGGCGGTAAGAGTAGTGGGAGTAAACGCCGGTACCGAGAATGGGGCGGTGGTACTCACCAGTGAAATCGCAGCGTTCGAGGTGCCGGAATTGGTGACGATGAAGCTAAGCTGTTCCGATTTGCTGACCGCGACGGACGGAAACACCACCGCGCCGCCGGTTGCCACGGGAATCGTCGTTCCATTCGATACATAAGAGAAGCTCAGCTGTGGACCAAGCCCGGTGCCGGCGAGCGTGAATGTATCGTTGCCTACAACCAACGTGCCCTTCTGCGCTCCCACCTGCGTCGGAGTAAAAGTCACGGAGAAGTTCTCGGTACCGCCCGGCGCGAGTGTGGGGGGCGTGACTGGAGGGTTGCTGATGCCAAAAGGCGGGCTCGGCACAGCGTTGATCGAATTGATGACGCCACTGGCGTTACCGGCGTTTGTGACCGTAACGATCACATTGCTGCTGGCGATGGTTGTTCCCGAATTTGGAACAGTGACGGAAGGCAGAGTGATGGTGTCGCCAGGCTTCACCGGAGTGGGCGTTCCTCCCGCCCCGTTGAGATAGGTGTACGTAAAGGTCGAAGTTGCACCGCTCCCGGTGAGATTTACAGTCGCTGTGGCGCCCCCCTGGTAGGTGACGGTAATTTGCCCCGTGTCTTTCTCAACCGCTGTGGGAGTGTAGGAAATTCCAATCGGCAAGCTCACCGTGTTGGTGCCCGGGGTCAGGGTGTACGGGAATCCAGGAGTTCCAGACAGGCTAAACACCGTGCTGGGGGCAAGAGAGACGCCGGTGACGACGCCCTGGCCGCTTCCCGTATCGACGATCAGCAGTTCACCCATAGCGGTGGTGTTGATTTGTGTGGCAGGGAACGGGATAGTACCGCCAGACTGAATCGAGACGATATTATTGTTCGGCTGCAATGCGTAATCGAGACTGAATGCGGGTGACGTGCCCGTGAAGGAAAGAAGGATGTTGCCCACAATCGTCTGCGGAGAAGCCACCTCGGTATAGGGAACTTCCACCTGCGCGCCGGCGCCATCCGCATTGGTCGGTGCAAAGGTAACGGTATACGTCAGGGACTGAGTAGGAGTGAGGACGAGAGGGAACGTCTCCGACTTCGGAACCGTGACATTGAATTGAATTGAGCCGACAACCCAACTTGAGGGGGGGCCGGTGATCGTGGCTTGCGTGCTTCCGATGTAGGTAGCGGTGACGCTAGCGCTGGCTTGCGAGCCTACTGGAGCGGTGAGGCCGATCGGTGCGCCGTTTGCTTCTTTAAATGTGTTCCCGTTCACCGTCACGAACAAGTTGAAGTCAAACGATTGAGCCCGTGCACCGCCTGCACCGAGCATCGCAAGAATCAATCCCGCGAAGAGGACCCGACAACGAGAGTCCACTAGCGCGCCCTCCCGGCGATGGCGACGTCTCGATGATCCGGCGCAGCCAATTGGATCGCCGGAACGAAATACGCGCCCGGCTGCGGCGTGCTGGCAAACAGCCACAGCGGATTCGCACCCCGAGAACGGGAGGCGAGCACGAAACCGCCATTGCCAAACAGATCGAGGGTAGTGGGCTGGAAATTGAGCGGCACATCACTCCATTGCTGGCTTGCCACATCCACAATTCGCAAGATCCGATCGCTGCCGCCAGCCACATAGAGCAGTTGCCGGTTTTGCGAATCTTCGAGTGATCGAATGGCAATCGGATTCGTCATTCCCGGCAGCGTCAAAGTTTGAAGACCTTGACCGCCGAGGAGCACAGCCTTCACCTGCAAGGACGCGGCATCCAGTGCATAAAGGGTTTGGCCGTCGATCGAGAAGGACAGCGAGACGGGATTCAGCATGGAAACCAGCGGCGTGAACTGGCCGTCCGCGCTCTGGTACACCGCGCCGTTGTCTCCGCTGATAGCGACCGCGATCTGCTTGCCGGGCGTATCCACCGCAACGGCTGTGAGCGATCCTCCCAGCGGTGATACATCGACAAGCGCTCCAGGGGCCGGAGCCGCGGGAAAACCGGCTACGGTCTGGAACCACCTTCCCGCATGGGAATAAAGGATAGCGACCGATCCGTCTCCGGACCACACGATGCCATCGGCTCCCGCCGTTACGCCCGCGATTGGGGCGCTGGAAATTCTCTTGGAACCCAGACCAGAGACGGCCAGGTATTTTCCACCTTCCAGAACGATGCCATAGTTTTGGAGGGGAGCAACGGAAGCGAAGTCCAGATTATCTAACAACGCGGGACCGAAGGAGGCGGCATTGGGGACGCCGATCACAGCGCGCAGGCTTCGCGTGGGCGCGTCAAAAGTAAACGCCTCCACCGGTCCGCCTACCGAAGGCTGTTGCGCCGGCAAGCCATTCGCGGACATTAGTCCAAGTGCAAAAAGTAATGTGGCACGCATGAAACTAAGGGACTCCAACGCCGGGAGATCCTGGGATGATGGTGACCGTGCTACCCGAGGACTTGCCACCACCCCGCGTAGCAAGCACCACGCCGATGGCGACAGCAGCGGCAACTCCCCCGATTACCGCGATCTTCACCCAGCGGTGTGACCACCAGCTCTTGGCCGTGCTTTTCTTCGCCTCCGCAACAACCCGAGCCGCATTCGTCATCGACACGGTGGCCTCTCCGACCTGGTTGCCGTAGCTCGCATTCACGTGAACCTGAAAGGTTCCAACTTGCCCATTGGCCATCCAGTTTACGGCGGCAGCCTGACCCGTTCCATTGGTCCTTACGGTAACTGCACTCTTCCCTTCCGGGAAGGTGGCGCTGGGCCCGTTGATAGGAAAGCGGAATATGACGTTGGCTCCCTCCACCGGCCGGTCGTTTTGGTCCTCCACCTGGACTACCAGCGGAGCCATTACCCTGCGCTCCAAATCATTCTGCTCGCCGTCGCCGGCCAGAACGAGGATCTTCAAGCTCTGCTCAACGGGCAGTTGCGCCAGGGGTTGTGCGGGCGCTGGATTCGATGCTGCGGGAGGGGCACCGGCCTGCGGCACGGCAGCGGGCGTTTGTGGCGGCGCGGCAGCGGGTTCCGCTGCCTGAATCTGGGCAACCACAAGGAGTACCGCCAAACCTTGCGGCAGCCAGGGACGCCTCAGCCTTCTGCGTAGAGGGTTGGGCATGAACAATTAGTCAGTGTACCATCCAGAAGTCAATTGCACTATCACTGAGCTACGAGAAAAAGGATGTAGGGAAGCATCGGAAGAGCGACTGTGGTGAAAGTTTGCCAGAACTGGCGCGAGTAGCTGCGCGGAACGTAAACGATGTCGCCGGGAAGCAAGGGGACATCCAAACCCTTACCATCGAATAGCTCTGCCACATCTACCTTGATTACATAGCGCCGATTCGTGCCCAGGACAGGCCGCAGGATGCGAACCTCCCCTTTGTTAGCGTCCCGGCTGAATCCACCGGATTGTGAGAGGACTTGCAGGATGGAAATGGAATCTCGCTCGCCTAGCTCAACGCCGCCGACTTTGGTAACCTCTCCGTTGACGAACACCGGTTCGGCGCGGCCCACCTGAATCTGGTCGTAGGGCTGCAGCAGAATATTCTCGGCGGGATTCATGTTTTGTTGCAAACTGCCGATGCTGATCTCCACCGTGCTGATTTTTTTCTCAGGATCGACGATCGCGTCCGGGAGCGGGATTGGGCCGTATTCTTCATGCCGCGTGATCTTGATATAACGGCTGGCATTGGCTTGCAAACCTCCCACTGCGGCCAACATTTCAATCAGTGTGCGGTTCCCCTGGAGAGGATAAACACCGGGTTTGTTGAATAGCCCAACGAAGAAGACCGGCTCGCTGCGGAATTGGACCACCGTGACGAAGACCTGCGGCTCTCGGATATATTCGCGCAAGCGTTTGACCAGGTCCGCCTCGAGTTCCTGCAAGCTCATCCCGGCCGCGTGAATGCGGCCGACCAGCGGCAAATTGATGTTGCCATCACCATCGATGCGAAACGGCCGGTTATCGATTTCCTCCGCCTCGGGCGCCCGAATCAAAATTTGATCGTTCGGCCCCAATACATAGTTCGGACGAACCGTATCGGGCGGCAGTTGCTGCGCCGCTTGGGGAGCGTTTTGCGCGGCTGGATTGGGAGTGCCGGCCTGTGGTTGCGCATTGTCTCCTTGCGCGGGCTGGGCCTGCTGGCCAGAGACTGGAATACTGGCCACCAAGCTCAACGCCAGTATCACTAACACCATCTGGTGCAACACAAGAGCAGCTGTCTTTTTTGAATTTCCAGCCATACAGCTACTTTACCAGGATTCGGCCGAATCCTTACCTCTTACTACGGCCAAAGTCGGTGGTGTGTGAATGAATCGACCGGATCGAATCCCGGTCCACTTCTGCGGATACCGAACGCTGGAGCAGGTTGATGGATACAACCAGGCGTAATTTCCCTTTTACTTCAACCAGGATGCCTTCCAGGCCGGAAAGTGGTCCACGTTCGATCAGTACGGCTTGGCCCACTTGCACGTAGGGATAAGGAGTAACCAGCAGACCCGATTCAACCATTCTGCGGACCCGGTCAATTTCGGCTTCCGGAACGTGCTCGGGCACCTTTCCAAAACCCACTACCTCCACAACTCCCGGCGCTGTAAGGATGGGCAGGCGGTCGTTTGGGTTGAATCGGCAGAAGACGTAGCCGGGAAACAAGAACTGGTCTATGAGCTTTGCGCGGTCGGACCAACGCTTTTCGATCTTATAGGAAGGTGCGAACTCTTCGTAACCGCGATCGCGTAAGTGGGCACCAGTGATTCGTTCGTGGTTGGAGCGAACACGCAACGCAAACCAGGGGTATGAGGTGGGAGCGGCCTGCACCGTGACTTGATGCTGTTCCTGAGCCGGAAGCATTCCGGATCTCGTTGGACGAATTATTAGGTTGACGGATTGGCTAAAATTTGTCAATATTTCGATTGGCCCATTACTTTCGTACTATACGTCCTGCCGGATTTTGGGGCGTTGGTCATGGCGGCCACCCACTTTTTCTGATAGTACTTCTCCCCCAAGTTAAGACTTCTGGAACGCAGAGGGATCGAATCCTCGCCTACGTGTAAAGCTGAGTACCAACTAGGGGGAACTCGTGATGGCCATGTCCGGTGCTTAGTACTATCTTGGACTTGTTATTTAAAAAACCATGCAAAGAATACGTCTAATCCTTTTGCTATCAGTATTTTCCTGCGCTGTCCCGCTCGCTGCGCAGAGCGGCGGCGTTCAGCCAAACGGAATTACAATGGCTCCCCATCAGCAGCAGCAGTTCACTCTGCCGGGATACGGCGAGAGTGTTATGTGGTCGGTTCAGCCTAGTAACATGGGTTCCATTACTGCCACTGGACTTTATACCGCCCCGAGTACCAGCGGCGTTGCCTTCATCTATGCCGAGCCAATGGGCGGCGGTTCATCGTTCATTAGCATTGTCTATCTTTCATCTACTTCTACAGGCTCTACCGGTAATTCCCCAACCGTGGGTTCGGTGTCGAGCCCGGTGTTATCTCCTTCGTCTGGGGTTCCGAATGCGCCTGGACTCACTGCGGGTCCAACGTTCCCCTCTCCGACCAGTCCCGCCTCACCTACGCAAAGCGTCCCCACAAGCCCGTCGTCTCCAAGCCCCATCGTGCCCGTAGCTCCAACTAGTCCAACGGGTCCGACGTTTTACTCTGTTTCGGGCACGAGCGCCATTTCCGTTTCAATCAGTCCCACGTCGGTCTACTTGCAAGCAGGGCAATCGATAGCGTTCGTGGCAGCGGTCCTAGGAACAGCGAATCAACAGGTGCAATGGACGATGAGTCCGACCCTTGGAACACTCGTCAACGGGTTCTATACCGCACCCGCTTCCTACAGCAGCGAGACGCAAGTAACGATTTCGGCGACCAGTTACGCGGACCCCACCAAAGTCGGGACGGCTACCGTGTTACTGGGCCAACCCATCACCTCGCCCACCCCGACCGTTTCGAACATCACCATTTCGGTTCAACCGACCAGCTCCACGCTGATGGCAGGGCAGTCCGCGCAGTTTGAAGCCTCTGTATCGGGCACGACTAATACATCAGTCACTTGGTCGCTGACTCCGAATTTGGGCACCCTGTCCAACGGATTCTACACCGCCCCAGCCAATGTCACGTCCCAAGAGACTGTCACTTTGACGGCCACCAGCGTGGCGAATCCCAGCAAAACGGCGACGGTTTCGCTTGTATTGAAGCCGGTAGCCACACCTACCCTGGCGCAGGCCGTTAGCCTCAGCATATCTCCGGGGAGCGTATCACTGAATGGAGGCCAAAGCACCACTTTCACGCCTACCGTGGGGGGCACCTCAAACACGGCCGTCACCTGGTCCTGGAGTCCTCAGGTAGGGACGCTCAACAACGGAGTTTATCAGGCCCCGGCGATCATTGCCAGCCAGCAGACCGTCACGGTAACCGCCACCAGCGCGGCGGATTCCACCAAAACCGCCAGCGCCACGATAACGTTGATCCCGGTGGCAGTGACGGTTGGACCAGCTTCGATATCGCTGGGCCCAGGCAAATCCGCTACCTTTACTGTTTCGGTCACCGGAACCTACAATACCTCGGTTACCTGGTACACCCCGGCGGTGGGAACCCTTGTGAACGGAGTGTACACGGCGCCCGCTTCCATCAGCGCGGCCATGAACGTGACGCTTACGGCGGTTAGTGTCGCGGACAAAACCAAGACGGCCAGCGCCACCGTCATGCTGACGCCGAGTTCCACCACTTCTAACCCGACAACCCCCACCCCGGCCCCCAGCCAGACGTCTGGCAATCCACCCAGCTCAACTTCCAGCACCATCGTCACGCTGCCGGTGGAAGTGATCGGCCCCAATGGAACGATGGCAACTGCTTCGGTGACGATTCCAGCTGGTTCGAACCTGAGCGGACAGTTGCAGCTGGCGATGACCCTCCATGGCCTTCGCTCTGACAGTCAGGCCAGCGTCGAGGTAAATAACTCGGCTTGGCTGCCGATTAGCACGGCCAACGTTACGTTGTTGGGAAATGCGGCCGCTTATGGTGGAATTGGCGGCGGTTTTCACACTCTGCAAATGACCATGAATCTGCCGGCCGGCGCCGTCACCACAGGTACCAATACCATCACGTTCCGCTTCAACCAAACCGACGGCAGAGTCAGCGGATTCCGGGTACTAGCCTTTAACATTCAAGCCGCCGATGGAAGCTTGCTGATTCCGGCATCAACTTTTGTCCAGGAAGATCCGAACACCTGGACACCGCCATCCACGCTCGCTTCCGATATCAGCGCCGGCCAGACACTGTGGCGTACGGCTCCGCTAACCGTGCCGACCTCGTCCGGGCCGTCGCCCATCAAAGCCCACTGTATGGATTGTCACGCGCAGGACGGCCGTGACCTGAAGTATTTCAATTACTCCAACAATTCGATTGTTGCGCGGAGCTTATTCCATGGACTCACTTCCGCGCAGGGCAATCAGATTGCCAGCTACATCCGCAGCTTGAACCTGCCCAATCCTGGCCGGCCCTGGAATCCGCCATATCAGCCAACCGCAGGCCTCGATTCGCAGCCCGTGGATCAGTGGTCGGCGGGAGGAGGACTGAGCGCGGTGCTAGCCACCGATCAGGACCTCGTCAACGAGCTTTTCCCGGGTGGCGCTCAGGCCTCCGAGTTCTCTCCTGCCGGCGTCCTGGACATCCGCGAGACCGCTGTCCCGTTGCAATTACCGGACTGGAACAGTTGGTTGCCCATCATTCATCCGATGGATGCGTGGCCCGATTTTCTGACCGCGGAGGTGAACTTACGATACAGCCAAATTCGTTCCGTTTTGTCCCCTGGGAGTGCTGCCTCCTATGTAGCTGCCGCAGGGGATTTTATGGAGTGGGGCGGCGACTATAACACTTTCATGGTGCCCAAAGAAGTTCCGGCAGCGAGCGCCTGGACACCTGCTTACGTCAATCAGCTCTATTCCGTGCCTCTGTGGGCAATGGTAAAGAACTGGGAGCTCAACCAGGAGTTCCAATTGGAAGGGATGGCCCAAGCGGTCTTCACCAATCCCAAAGCAGAACCGCGCGCTTGGCTCACGGAATTCGCGTTTCTCGCTTCGCCCAACATCCTGCATATTCCACCTGCTACCCCAGGCCTTGACAATGGCAGTCTCCAAACCTGGCACTATCTGTCCTCTATCTGGTATCAGGTGCAATTGGTTCTCAACAACTCCGAATACCAGCAAACCGGCAATAGCCCGCTCGATTGGGGCTACGTGTACGCGATGCTGGATGCGCTCAGCTACACCGACAGCCCGGCACAGGCCGGTCTGCTCAATCTTTGGATGATCAAAGGCCTGCAGATCTCAAACAACGGGATTGGCCCGCAACAGACTGGAACCGGTTGGAACTGGTACGTGGCCGACCTCAGCCGCCAAGCGAGTCCTTCCGAGAGAAGTGTTTGGGCCGGAACAGACAGCTCCACGCGAACGGCGATCAGCAACGGAATCGTGCAGGGCTGGTTGACCGAAGTGCAACAGTTTACCCCGCAGCAATTCTACGCCGGGGGCTTTAGCGCAACGCGTCTGCCGATCGCCCTGGAGCCTGACTCATCCAATTTTGAGGATCGCGTTTGGTACATGATTCCGCAATTGCATTATTTTGGCGTGAATCAAAATCTGATCAATCAGCTCGCGAATTGGGCGCAAAGTATCTGGCCCTTGGCCAACTGGGCAGCAACCACCACTGCGACGTGTGCCCCTTCCACGGGCGACCCGACGGTGATATTCTGCACCACCGACTACTTCACCAACACCGCCCAATGAGCCAGATGCCGCTCGGCCGATAGAGCGAAAGTGAGATGAGAGGTATGCGAGTATGCCTCTCATCGTCCCTAAAAATACCAACCGAAACCCGCCGAATGGAAGGATCTCCCTATTAGATAGGCGGAATTCCCCGCTAGCGCCGGAATGATTGGTGCGAACCTCGATCCTTGAAGCGAGGTTCAAGCCCGAGTCATCGAGCCGGCATCGACGGGCTACGAGCCGTTGCAGTTCTGCTCATGGATTTGTCATTTGTATCAGCGTCTTCATTGTGTCTGCGACAGCGGCATAGGAGGCAGCACTCCCAAGGGAAAAAGCGAATTTCGTCGTAGCCTGGCTGACAGAAAAGACTTGGCTCTATCAAACATTTCCATTGAGTTGTGTCCGGTGGAACGGAGATGCATCGCGTGGAACTGTATCCGGGCGCATGGCGAGAGGCTACCGTCGACCAGAATAAGCGAACGGCCCGCAGCGCGCAGTTCGGGTTAGCTCGGGAGACGCTTCGGCACTCGGCGGTTCGCCGGCTATAGGCAGAAGCAGCCGGGGCGGCGGCCAAAGCTCGGGCCTCATCGACCAGATTCTGGCAATCCCGGCCTCGCAAGTAACGCCATACTGCCTAGCGAATCTCCAACCGGCTGAAGGACGCGGGAGTTTACCAAGTGGTCCAGGCCAGAAACCGGCGGGACTTGATCCGCAAAAACGCCGACCGCAATTGTTGGGGCCAATCGGGGCGCATGCAGGGACGCTCGATGAAGCGAAAATACAGCGCGCTGATTGCAAGCACAAGAGGCGTTATCACAAGGAACTGGATAAGAAGCCGGACAGCGAATTGACCGGTCGGGCTGAGGCGTTCTGTCACCATACCCAGCGCTGCAATGCTGTAATTGTGCAGGAGGTAGATAGTGTAACACATCCCTCCAATGGTAGCGATCCAGGGGTTGGTAACGAAACGGTTGATGGCCACGCCGCGAAACGACGCAATAAAGAGCGCTAGAATCAGCCAGGGTATCGTCCACTCCAGGCGTCCCGCGCCTCGCACCAGCAAAAACAGCAAGGAAGACACAGCGGCGACTGAGACAAAATCCCAGAGCCAGTTCTTTCGGCGCTCACCGCCATCGAGATAGTATTCAACGAGCAGAAAACCTGCCAGGAAGTATTGGGCGTACGCCAGCAACGAAAGCTGCAGGGGTGGATGACTGGAGACGAGGCTGCTCACGATACTTGCCAGCAACACCGCAGCTGCCAGGACGAACCTTCGGGTGGAGGCCTTGCCGATCGCGAAAAGCCATCCAAGAACGGGAGCGAGGATATAAAACTGGATCTCAATTTCCAACGACCAGGCCACGAAGTCAATGTCGCTCGGGCGGCCAAAGATCGGATTGTGCACGTAGAAAATGCTGGCGATCAGATTAGGAAGCAAGCCGGTGGCGCTACCCCTGGCTGTGGTGATCTTGAGGATGAAAAACAAAAGAAGGCATAGAAAGTAAGGTGGTTCCAGGCGCGTCACCCGTCGCCAGAAATATTTCTTCAGCGATACGGGTTTCCGAAGATTCCGGTGCGACTCTGCAAAAGGCAGACCGAGAATAAATCCGCTGATTACGAAGAACAGCGGCACACCCACGTTAAGAATCTGGGTCACCAGGAACAGCCCATTTGATTGCACAGACTGGTGGTAGCCGGATACGGAGTGCCGCATGACATCCCCGGTTAAGTGGTAAATGTAGACCGAGAATATGGCTAGAAACCGGAGGCCGTCAATTTCGGGAATAAATTGCCCGGTTGATGTAATGCGCCGATAAGGCGCCAAGAAGCAGAGTTGTAGCGAAGGATTGGTCTGATTTATATCAACCGTGGTCGCCATATCGAACTACTAAACGTAGTTGAACCCACATCGCACCGTAGTTTCGCCGACCATTCTCGCCCTGCGGCTCCTATACGTACGAGTATAACCCGATCCTTTCCCCGGGCATCTAGTGAGGGGAGAGCAAACAGTACTGGTCCAGACTGGGGATTCAGTGCCAAAAGATGAGGAGGCAGACCTTACAAAACCGTGTTGATCAAATTACAATCCGCCCCACCTCTTCGAGGGAGATGTCCCTCGCCGCGGCGATGGGCTTCCGATGCGCCGGCCAGTGCCAAACCGTCGCTCAAGTGAGATAATGGTTCCGGGAAGTAACGGTACTGCCATGCCTTGAAAAGGGTCCGGCATAAGCCTTAGACTAAGTCATCTTTCACCTATGACTCTACCCGTTGCAGCTCCCGACAGAAAGACTGCCACCGTCTCTCTGCCCCTTGCGATCCACGAGACGTTGCGAGCCGTCAATTTCCGTGGCAAAGGCCGGCTGCTGAATTTGCTGTGCCCAAGATCCGGCGTCAAACGATCGCAAATTTTCGGGAACTCGATGGAGCTGGACCTCTCGGATTTGATTCAACGCCAGATTTACCAGGGAACCTTTGAACCGCGCGAAACTGTCTCGGTGAAGCGGTACCTTCGCCCCGGGATGACGTTCGTGGATGTCGGCGCCAATGTCGGCTATTACACGGCGCTGGCGGCTAAGTTTGTCGCCGGTCGCGGGGGGCGCGTGGTCGCCTTTGAGCCCAGCCCCTATGCGTTCACAAGACTGAAACAATTAGTGGAGTCGAACCAGCTGGATCACGTAACCGCCGTGAATTTGGGCCTGAGCGATACCACGGGCGTGACAAATATCTACTTGGGGGTCGGATCAGCCAACCACTCCCCCACGATGGTGGCCCATGCGGGTTCCAATGCGACGGAGGTAAGGATCGGCACGCTCGACGCCGAAGCCGAGCGCTTGGGTTTAGAGCGCATCGATCTGCTCAAGATCGATGTGGAGGGTCATGAGCCGAAAGTGCTGGCCGGCGCCAAGCGCCTGCTGGAAGGGCGTAAAATCAGGGCAGTGCTTTGCGAGTTCAACGAGATTTGGCTTCGGCAGGTAGGATTCAGCGCGCGCGAGTTAGAACGGATCTTTCAAGAAGCCGGCTTTGTGGAGCACGGCCATGGGAACGCTCCCCGAGGTTTCGACAACCGCTTTTTCACTCTGGCTTAATTATCTGCTTTGATTGCGGATTTGCTCGGATGGCGCGGGCTTCTTCCCATGCAGTGCGGTGAGTTAAGCGCGCAGATCGCTGTGGTTGAGCGCCCCCAATTCTCGATCTGTCGTAACGGACCCTTTGGTTCGGAAGGTGTTCACATATTTTTCTGAACAAGATCGCATCGAAGGACTCGTCGCTGCCGAAAAAGCTGCAGTCAGCCGTTGGTGTCGGTGACCCGCTGTCCGAGTCTGCGGCCACGAAGGAAGGTGATGCATCCGTTTCCGCATCCCCGTTCAAACGCAGCAGAGGAGCGAGCCCGCCGCGCTGAAGATTTCGGAGAGGCGTTTCACTGAGAAGGATCAGTTTACTCCGAGCGTGGCGTCATCCATCGAGCACCGCCTGGTATAAATCTGCGACGCGGCTCGACATGGTCTCGAGCGAAAATTCCTGACGCGCACGCATACGCGCCGCCTCCCCATAATTCGCCCGCAACGCAGGGTCTTGCAACAATCTCGTGATAGCGGCCGCCAAAGCCTGGGGGTCTTCCGGGGGCACAGTAAGGCCGGTTTGCCCGTGCAACGAAACAAACGGAACACCGGAATCCAGTTGGGTGTTTACCACTGAAAGTCCCGCTGCCATGGCCTCCACTTGGGCGATCCCAAAAGCCTCGCTTCTGGCGATGGAGGCGAGAGCAAAGACGCTGGCTGCGTGATAACAGGACACCAGTGTCTCGTGATCGATCTTGCCCAGAAAGAAAACCCGGTCAGCCACACCCGCTTCGGAAGCCACGGCGCCAAGCTTGTCGCGCAGAGGTCCTTCTCCAACGATCAACAGCTTTGCATCCACTTGGGCCATCGCGCGAATCAGGTGCGCGAAGCCCTTGTAGTAAACCAGCCGTCCCACACTCACAATCAGGCGCTCGCCGTACCGCTGCCGGATCGCCGCTGCAGCACCGGGATCGCAGTGGCTGAAGTTTTCGATTGGAATCCCGAGCGGAATGACGTGACAACGCTCCTGGTGCTGTGAGAGAACCCGGGAACTCCGCACATAGTTGGGAGAAGTGGCTATAATCGCCGAGCTGCGCCGCAACGCCTGTTGCAGAAGAGGCTCAAACAATGCGCCGAGAACCTTCTGACGCACGGTATCGCTGTGGTAGGTGATCACCAAACGGCCGCGATGCCCGCTCGCCAGATAGGCCAGGACAGCCATTGGATTGGGCAGGTGAATATGAATGATATCGGCTTGCGCCCGCCGGATGCGGCCCGCCATTGCGGGGCAAAAGGGGGTGGAAGCCAGGGTGAACCGCGTGGCGACGCGTGAAACCGAAACGCCGCCCCGTAACTCTTCGATCGGTTCGTTCCCGTCGCTCGAAACCAACACCCGCAAATCCACCGACTTGCGCAATTCGCCGCACAGGTCTTGCAAGTGGGTTTCGATGCCACCCATATGTGGCGGATAGAACTTACCCACGTGCAGCACCTTCAAGCGGCGCGCCGCCGAGCTCCTGACTTCGGACTCGGTACTATTGACGAGCTGCATCCCTGGGTTGGCGCCGAATCAAGCGGTGACGGTGGCGGGCTGCTGGAACATCTGTTTGTTGTCGCTGATCCAGTCGTACAAAAGTTCCATGCCCTGCCCACAATTGGTGGCCGGTTTCCAGCCCAGCTCGGCATGCGCGCGGCGGATGTCACTGACGAAAACCTTTTGGTCTCCCGGCCGCCAATCGGAAACACCATACGGCAGTTTCGCTCCGCGGCGTTTCTCGATATAGGAGACCAGATCCAGCAAGGAAATCACATTCTCGGGACCTCCGCCGATATTGTAAGCTTTGCCCAGCGCTGCATCCCCGGCGGCAAACGCGGCGTCGTAGGCATTCAGAAGGTCGTCGATAAAAAGAATGTCCCGAGCTTGCTTTCCATCGCCGTATACCGTGATGGGGCGCTGCAACTGGCTGGCGATCATGAACCAGGCGATCCAGCCCTGATCTTCGGCTCCAAATTGGCGGTATCCATAGATGCACGACTGGCGAAAAACAATCGTCCGCAAGCCATAGATGCGGTGGTAATCGATCACATACTGGTCCGCCGATCCCTTGGAGCAGCCGTAGGGTGAATGGAAGTCCAGGTTGCGTGATTCGGGCACACCCTGGTCCAGCGACTGGTAGGAGTATCGTCCGTTCTTTTCGACTACGCCCACGTCCGTCATTTCCCCGTAGACCTTGTTGGTGGAGGAATAGAGCAGGGGTGCTGTGATTCCAGCTTGCCGCACTGCTTCCAGGACATTGAATGTTCCCAGAGCGTTGATTTCGAAATCTTCGCGCGGGGCGGTCACCGATGTGGTAACGGCTACCTGCGCGGCCAGATGCAGAACTTGATCGGCATCCCGGTGCTTACGAAACAATTCGGCGAGCTCGCCTGCCCGGCGGATATCGAGCCGGACAAACTCCAACGAGCCCTGCGTTTTGAGCCACTCGAGATTCTTTTCAACACCCTCGCGGCATAGATTATCCACCACCACGACGTGATGACCCCGGCGCAGGTAGCGGCTGGCGGCATTGGAGCCGATAAACCCCGCCCCTCCGGTGATAATCGTCTTCATTAGTTATCCTCCCTGTCTCCTATGCAACTTATTCAGATAGCTACCGATTCGGGTAGCTGCCGAGTGCTGTAGCCATGCATATAAGCCCATTCGTCAATTCTCTAATAAAAGCTTAGAGCCACGCCATGCCAGGATGGCTTCCTGCGCTCGCTGGGCGGGGCCTGGCTGCTTTCCTTGAAACGACGGTGCACCGCGCGCCGGCTAGAGAGTTTCAACGTCGCTGGTGGCCAGCACCGCTCCGCTGCCGTTCAGGTAGACCAGGCGCATATAAATCGGGCCGATATTCCGATCCACCGGTAGTGTCGCCGTACCGTTGGCAGCCAGCACCGCTTGCGGAGTCTGCGCAAACCGGAACGGGCTGAACGCCTCGGGATTGTAAGCGAATTGGACCGCGATACTCGACGCGCCGGACACATCCGCCAGCCTTGCGGCGATGGTTGGTTCGTCTATTTCCGCCGCTTCGTTGTTCGAGCACAGGTAAGCGATCAATCCCGCGTCCGGGAATGTCGGCTTATCGCTCGTCGTCCCCGCGCCCAGGACTGTCATGGCAATTTGTGCATTGCTGACGATGTAGCGGATGATCGGCTGGCCGGGAACTTCGCAGTTGCTCAGATCCACCGTACGCGCCTGTGGTCCGTCTTGCATATTGATCGCAAGCAGCAGATTGCCTTTCGATCCCTTGCGCAGACTCGATTCAACGTTGTAGCCGATATCGGGTGCTCCATAACGCGCTTGATATAGATATCCCCTGGCGGCCATGCTCTGGAAGAAAATGTTGCAATTCGCGAATGCCCAGAAATTCTCAACCGCCTGAGTATCGCCGTTCTCGTAAACCGGGCTCCCGCCAGCCTGAATGAGCGCGTTGTTCGTTGATCCCCACAGAAGCTCACCGCCGCCCAGTACGGCTTGTTCAGTAAAATCCGCGCCGCCTTGATAGGCACGAATCCCCATCCCGCCCAATACCGCAGGCGCCGCGCACGATGCAAAGGGAAAATTGTTTCCGGCCTCGTTCTCACCGACGTTCAGGTTTACTCCCCGAGTATAGGTATTGTCCGGGTAAAGGACAGCGGAAGCGCTGCCAGATGTTTCACTGGAGGGTGGAACTTCATCAAAGAACATCTGGCTCGGAAAAGCGCCCAGGCTGGTATTTCCTGATCCCGAAACGGGTCCGAAAATTGGAACCCCGCGCAAAACAAAAGTCGTATTCGAATAGTAAGCAGGTGTCCCCGAACACATGAACGTGCAGACGAACGTGAACCGCTGTCCGTTTTCTTTGAGAATTTGCGCCGAATTGCATGTTCCGCCTCCCGTGCAGCTAAGAGATGAGTTGAGCGGGGTCGCGTTCGCGAACATCGTCACGTTCGTCCAGGAGTTTCCATCCTGGAATGTGATTGTCCCAGGGTTAGACGAGGCAATGGCTCCCGAGGAAGGAACGATAAGGGAAATATCGCACGTCGTAGCTGTCGGACACCAGTCGATCATCTGATTCCCGTTGAAGTAGGAATTCGCGCCGCCTGAGATGGTCAGACGGCTGACTCCTGGGTAGACGGTGCTAATACCATGCGGCGCGGAGAACGTAACTGTCGGCCCCGCGATGCTCGTGATGTTCGCGGCCGGTCCCTGGATCCCGTAGTCCATCGTCGTCGATTCGGCCTTTACTACGAACCCGCGCGGCGTGCAGGTGTTTCCCCAGAAACTCCGGATCTGCGCGACAAGGGACTGGCTGTTGGGTTTCTCGAAATCGGTCACCCAAGCATGCTGGGGGTGCGTATACGCTGAATTGTCTTGAGCATCATAGATTTCGGCGTAATCGGCGTACGGCGGAGGGCTGGTACAATTCCCCTGCCAGCCCTGCTGGGAGAGCACACCAGCCCCAGCTTGCACCGAACCGGCTACTGGAATGGTGGCTGATCCGGTTCCAGCGTGAATGCCGCTGACTATGCTGTAGTAATCGGCGTTGTGGACATAATCCGTGTTGTTGTTGTCCCACTCGAAACCGAATACCTCGATGCTCATTCCGGGATCAGACGCCGCATTGACCGTGACGTTTCCGCTTGCGCAGGATGGCCCGGCGAAGCTGAAGGTGGTGGATGTTATGTTGCTGGCCGAGTAGTTGGACGACGCGCCGATGGTGACGTTGAGATAGCTATTCGTCGTGCCGCCTTCAATGATGAAGGCTTTCGTGCCATTGTAAATTGGGCCGGGAGGCGTGGGCCAAGTGACGGTCCAGGTTGTCGGCGAGGACGTGACGCAGGTGATTTGGCTGGGTCCATTTGTGCTGCCTAGGACGCCGCTTCCAAACCGGGGAATATTGTAATCTGTGTTGCCTTCATCCTGACCGCTGAAGCCCATCAGAAGCCCGGTGGCGTACCACTGCTGGGCGACGTATTGCCAGCAGTTCGGGGTGTAGCCGCCGCAATAGGTTGGGTTGCGTGTGCTGTTGTAAAGGCTCGACGAACCCCCGCTACAGGCTAGTTGGTTGCCGCCGCCGCAAGTGCCGAGCACCGTGGTCAATTGCGGATGGAAAAAGACGTGGTAAGCCGACAGATAGCCGCTGTACTGCGTGACGAAGGAGTTCAGCGCGGCTTGCCAAGCGGTTTGATTCGGCCCCCAGGAACTCGCCCCGCCTACTGGGCTTGATTCATAGTTCTGGAATCCGGCTTGCGTGTAAGGAGAGAGATACTGCGCGGTGCTTTTGAACGGGTCATCGAGTGACGTCCGCGAAGTACTTTGGAAGAAAGATGCGAACCACAGGCCCGAGCCGACAGTATTGTGAACCGCCCCATCGGAGCCGAAGAACGGCACCACGTTAGTGGATGAAACGTATTCGTAAATCGTGCGCGTGTAGCCGCTGCCATTGGTTGCGGTCACGGTAATCGGACACGTTCCGTACGCATCGGCGGCGACCAGTCCTGAACTGTTCACCGTGCAAACTCCAGCAGCCCCGGATGAATAGGTAAGGCCGGTCGCGGCCGACGTAGTGCCATCCGTGTTGTCGATAATCGGTGAGAGCTGAAGCGTGGTGAGCGGGGCAATTACCGCCTCTTTGGGGCTGACCAGCAACTCCATCGGCGTCCCGGCTGAATTCTGGAAGCTGACTTGCTGCTCCCATTCACAGAACGGATAACCGTCCTGCGTCCCCGAGCTGCCCTGCGTATCTCGCACGGAGACGTAGACATCCTGTACGCCGTTGGGGAACATCGTGGTGTTGATCGGGATGCTGATCGTTGTATTTGAGGTGCCCGGTGCGGACGTTGCGTAAACCCGGATATCCCCGGCAACAACGCCGTAAGCCAGCTTTATATTGCTGGCATTCGATCCTGTGATTGGAACCGTGACAGTAACGCTTCCCGACCACGCCGAGGCGAGCGGAGTCGATGTCGTAATCGAACCGCACGAAATGTAAGACGACGGCTCCAGGTAGCTGTTATATACACCGAAATTCACGATCGGGCTGGTGGCGAGGATATTGCCGAGCGCATCGCGCGCCACGGCATACACGGTGTGCCACGCTGTGGCCGAGTTGTAGACGTTATTTGTGTTCCAGGTGAGCGACCACGGCGCGGACCGCGCCACGCCCTGCGACACACCGTTGACGAACCACTCCACCGATTGCGCGTTCGGCAGGGATGAAAGAGAGCAGGCCAAGGTGAACAATGTGCCGCTCAGCGTCTGAGAAGCCGCAGGCGACGTTACGGCAATCGACTGGGAAAACGCCGGATAGGACAGCAAAATCAGGATAGCTAGATATCCGAGGATCCGGAAAAGCATCCGAGGCTGTGTTCCGGGTTCGGCCTCGCGGGATTCCGGCAAGTGGGGCGTGAAAGGGTTTTCCACGGCTTTTCTCCATTTCCGCACGGGCGTAATTGGAGAGAATTGCTTGCCGTGTGTCGAAGATTGAAGTCGCCCGGCTGCATCTAGTGGCCCATACCACGCGCTATCTCCGCCGGGCGCGATTTCATAAATGGCTGTCGTGCGGGGGCTTGCTCGGGCCCAAGCGGTGTGACTGCAGCGTCCTATGGCCTGCGTCCTCCAGCATGTTCCTCGGCTCCCACTTTCACGCCGGATGCACGCTTCGTCCCATCGAGCACCCTTTGGATGGTCCGGCTGACGCGCACCGCCAGATCATCGTAATCGAAATGCCGCCGCGCGATGGCCACACTGGCTGCCGGCTCCCGCAAGCGCCCGGGCTGGCCGAGGAGCTCTCGCAGCCGTTCGGCCAGGCGGGCCGGGTAGTCCGGATCGATTGCGCCCCGGTATGGCACCAGCATCTCGCGCGGGAGCACGCGCGCGGCTTCGCCGACGTCAGTCGCCAGCACGAAGCGGCCGCACGCCAGGTAAAGCGGCAGTTTTCCGCTGGTCCTCACCTGGCCCACCGAATCGTTGCTTTGCGTGGAGATACAGACGTCCATCAGGTTGAGGTACCTGGGAAGATCGTCGTAAGCGACCCTTCCCGTAAAGACCATCCGGTCCTGGATCCCCAATTCGCAGCAACGCTCTTTCAACCTCTCCAGGCCCGATCCATCGCCAATCACCAAACCCTTCACCGGCAGGCCGCGCAAATCATCGATGACCTCAATAATTTCCGCGCCATAACACGTCTGGGACCGCTGGTTCCAGATCAAACTGCCCAAAATCCCCACTACTACCGATCCCTCCAGGCCGAGACTGCGGCGTAAATCCTCATCCCGCCCGGGTTGAGCTGGTTGAAACTGATTCAGATCCACTCCATCGGGAATCGCATCCGCCTGGATTTTCTGTTCCGCGAGCAGTTCCTGGTGAGGATGACTCCGCACCACCACTCCGTCGCTGATCGATAAGGCATATCGTTCGAGCCATTTGGTCAGCGCCAGGCCCAGCCGGCCACGGCTGCCGGTGCTGCGAGCCAGCTCGTAGATCGCGTCCCCGGTGTCAACCACCACCCGGCAGCGCGAGATTGTCCGATAAAACCCAGCTGCCAGCACACCGGAAAAGCCCATGTCAAAAACCCAGCAGAGGGCTGGCCGGAATTGAAGCAGGCCCGCCACGTTGTGCCAGATCGCCTGAATCTTGTTCGCCGAGCGGTACAGTATCCGGATCTCGAATTCAGCGCTCAATCGCTCCGCGAAAGACCGCGCCCGTATGCCCATAGCGCTGGCCGGTCCGCCATTCACCAGGAACATCAGCTTCATGCTTTGTCTCCCGCGGTGTGCGGACGGTTCTCGAGCAAGCTTTCGTAAACTTCCAGAGTGCGCTCGGCAACCGCGTCCCAGGTAAAGCGCGCCACTGTTTCCCGCCCAGCGCGGCTCAGCCGCTCGGCCCCCTCAGGGTCGTGCTGCAACCGGTACATGTGCCTGGCTAGTTCCGCGCTGCTGGTCGCATCCTCGAGCAGCAGCCCGTTCACCCCATGTTCGATCAGTTCCGATACTCCCGCTTCCCGGCTCACCACGACGGGCAGGCCGCAGGCCATCGCTTCGGAGACCACCAGCGCAAAGGTGTCGAATGGCGTGGGAAGCAGCAAGGCATCGCCGGCCGCATAGGCCTTCTCTACTTCTTTGGTGTGGCCGGCAAAAATCACCCGCCGTTCCACGCCGCACTCCTGCGCCAGTTGCCGATAGGCATTCGGATCCGAAGGGGAGACGCACAACAGCAGTCCCTCACTCAGTTGCGCCAGGGCCTGGATGCACTGCCGCGCGCCTTTGCGCAATTGGCCCACGTACAGAAACACAAATTCACGGTCCGGTATCCCGAATTGCTGCCGCGCTCCCTGCCGCAAGACTTGCCGGGTTCGAGGAGAGAACAGTTCGGTATCTGTGCCGTGGTAGATCACCCGAATATTAGCCGGACAGTGATAATACCTCACCAAGTCCTGTCCCACGCGCTGCGATACCGCGATCACTTTGCCGCGGCGGGAGAACCGATAGGTCCAGTGCTCCAACGCGCTCGCCACCGTGCTGAACACAGACTCGCGCAGCGTAGCGCCCTCTTTGGAATTCCGCAGCGCTCGATACCACGCGGCGTTACACATATGCGCGGTGAAAACGTTGCCGGTGAATCCACAAAATCCCTGGCTGTGAACAATGTCGAAACCTCCGCCCACCTGCAGAGTGGCCGGTACGGCGAAGCTCAGCACCGTTGTCAATGCGTTCGCCCGCCAGGCCGGCACTTTATGGAACTGAATACCGGGAGTGCCGTTGTCCACGATCCGATTTGCAAAAACGTGGACTTCGTGTTCACGGCAAAAGCGGCCCGCCAATTCCGCCACATAACGGCTATGGCCGCCGCCCCGATGATAATCGTGCACTACAAACGCGATCCTCAACCGGGGATGATTTTTCAACGAACCTGGCTGTGCCGTTGTTACCTCGGCGGGATGGGTCATCGTGTAGCGTGCGCCTGGCAGCCGGTTCGAGGGGACATTACTGGAGGAAATCGGCGAGCTGCCGCTGAATGTCCGGGCCGGGAGGACTTTGCGCTTGGGCGGATAGGATTGTTTCCAGCTCCTCCAAGTGCCGGTCCAATGTGAAAAGCTTGCTGAACTCAAAGGCGCCACGGCAGAGATCGTTATAGTGCTCCGCGCCGGCGAGCGCCCGAACCATTGCGTCCGCGAGACCTTGCGCGCTGGGCGGGTCAGCCGGAGCCAGTTCGCCGGTCTGCCCGGGGATCAACCAGTCGGGAATTCCACCCGCCGCAAACCCCGCGGCCGGCACACCCACGCAGCCCGCTTCCACTCCCACCAGTCCAAACGGCTCCGGCCACAGACTGGGAACCACCAGAAGATCGGCGCCGCGCAGAAGATCCACCCTTCCGTCGCCGGATACCCAGCCGGTGAACGTAACCTCCACGCCCAGAGCGTGAGCCAGTTCCTTCAGTTTGGGCAATTCGCCGCCATCTCCACCCACCGTCAAAGTGAGCCGTTTCCCCAGCTTCTGTTGGGCGGCTGGGATCGCCCGGAGGAGGAAATCGACGCCCTTTAAATCCGTCAATCTTCCCAAAAAGAGCAGTTTCCCGGCGGGAGTCTTGCCTTCCGGAGGCATGCTTCGCGGGATTCCGTCAATGGGCAGCCGAAGCAAGTTCAGCCGGTCCGCGCTCACCCCATTTCTTCGAAATTCCTCGTACATATGCGTGCTCGCCACCAGAATCGTGGCGTACTCAGCCAGGCGCGCGTGCCGGGCACGTTCCGACTGGTACATGCGCAGGGCCAGCAACGGGTTCAAGCCGCCACAACGCCGCGGATAATGGAGCAGCAGGCAGGCAGGTCCGAACTTCCTGGTGCAGGTCTGGACTTTCGGGAACGTCTGGCACTTTCGCCCAGTCGCGCACGTTCCCCAATACCCATGCAGGTAGGTTACTGTCGGATATTGTTGCTGCAGCTCCCGGTCCACATCCAGGGAGGTCAGGCCGTGCGAATACACCACCTCGGGGCGCCACTCCGCTACCTCACGCCAAAGATCCGGATTCCGGCGCAGGTCTTCCGCATACCAGACAGGCAATTGAGCTTCGGGCGGATCGATGGTCGAAAGCGCCGGGTTGACATAGTGATCCACCAGCGCCGCCACCGCATGCCCGCGCTGCAGCAAGGCCGGGATCAAGGTCTGCAGGTACGTTTCGATACCCCCGACGATGCTTCTGTGGGGAGCGGCTATGAGAATCTTCATTGCGCGTTAACGGCGAGTTCGGTCTTATCCATCGCAAAAACCTGGCAATTGTTCGCGTCTCCTTTATGGACGCTGGCCGCCGCATCCAGCCGGTAGTTCTTCGATGCCAGAAACGCCACCAGGTCGGAGTTGCTGGTGCCATAACGAAGATCGTGTTCGTCCGCCTCCAGAACGATCGCGCCGATTCTGCCTTCCTCCAGCAGGCCCGATGCCCCCCGAAGCACGGAAAGCTCCATCCCTTCCACATCGATCTTGAGCAGGTCGATGCGATCCTGACCGAGCAGTTCGGCCAGGTGGTCCAAGGTCATCATCGGCCGGCTTTCCCCCACGGCGCGCTGTGTTCCTTCTTCGGCAGCCGTCAACACGTGATCGCATCCACCCAATCCTCTGCTCATCCGCGCCACGCCGTCCCGATCCCCCACTGCCACGTGCAGACAAGTCCAGGACTGGGGATTAAGGCGCCAGTTCCGGCACAACACCTCATAAAAATCCGTCGAAGCCTCGATCGATACCACTTGCAACTCCGGGTTCACGTCGCGCGCGAGAATGGAAAACAGGCCCATGTTGGCGCCGACGTCCCAGAAGGTTCTGGCCTCGCGGGCTCGCTCCAGCACCACTTGCAAACTGGGATCCGCCAGAAAATCGGCTTCATATTTCCTCTCGCTGAACACCTTCATCACGCGCGGCGGGTTCGGGATAATGGCCCTGCCGCCGCGCCCCACCGCCAGACAAAGATCGGACAGGCCCAGGCGTTGCAGAACGCGAGTGAAGACGTACTTGCTGTAATTGGCTAGCATGGGTGGTGTTCCTCAACCGGGCGGCCCGAGCTTCGAAGCATGTCCACCACATGCTCGATGGCGAAGTTCCGCCGATAAAAAGCCCGGCCGGCCTCGCCCAAAGAGGTCCGCGCCGCTGGGTCTTCAATCAAGCGCCGTGCAGTTTCGACAAAAGCGTTCATATCGTCAGAGGGCGCCAGGGCCACCGCCCGGCTTTCCTTCCATATTGGCTCGCTGAATGGTCCGGAGGTGGTTACGGCTGGCCGGCCCTGCGCCAGGGCCGCCATCAAGCTGGTGCGCCGGCCCGTGACTCCGTCCGGGTACGGCTGAAGCAATAAATCACAGGCGCTCAAATGCAGCGAGAGGCGCGGATCGCGAGCGTCGATTTGTCCTAAAGCGAAAATGGCTGGTGCCAAGTCCGGAAAATCCTGGACGAGACCCTCCCGGAAGGCCACGCTCCCCGGGCCGATCAAGACGATGACCGTGCCGGTGGCTTGCCGCAGCAAGGGCGGAATAATGGCGCGCAGCATCGGTGTAATCGAAGACCCAAAGGTGCCAAAGTGCCCGAGCAATGCGCCTCCCGGGTTGTACCGGTCCCTCAGCAGCAAGCTGGCGGCAGGGTCGTCGGTTACTGGCACCGTGCTGGGCAGCGGGAGCCACTCGTATTTGCGCTCGCGATTCCAATCGTAGGGCCGGATCATCGCCTCCCACGCCGGCGTGGAGAGCCACACCCGCTGTGCCGTGCGCAGCAGAATCCGCGTCATGATGCGATGCACCGCCGCGGCCGCGTTCTGCCGCCATTTGCCCCGGATGAATGGCAGGAAAGGCTCGTGCATCATCAAGTCCACGGTATCGCCATGCCTGGCCCCCCGATCCCACAGCCACAGGCAGAACGGCAGGTTGACGGACTTGTATCCGAATCCATGGGGCACCCACTGCACCAGGATGCGGTGTGGACTCGGAAAAGCGTCCAGAAGCCGCCCTGCGTTCCTGAGATCGGGGATCGAAATTCGGCCCAGGGTCCGTACCTCAACTCCCGGAACTTCCGGCGCCTTGTCCTTCGCAGCGGGGCACCAAACATGCACCCGGTCGCCGAGCGCCGCCAGACCCTTCGCAACCAGATACGTGTAATCGCTGACACCGCCGGACTGCGGAGGATATTCGCACGTGATTACATGCCAGACCATCGATTGCTGGCGGTCCTCAGATTCTTCCATGCAGGGCTGCGGTAAGAACATCGGAGCGGGATGGCGTTTTACAGAGCCGCCCGGGACCAGCGGCGAGGGCGGCTAGCGTTTTCGTAAAACCAGGAGGATATCGTACGAACTCTTTCCGAAATTCATCGCCAGTTCGGCCGTCGCGATACGCTCCAACGCGCGCACGATCCAGTTATTATTCCGTTTCATGCGGTAGAACGGCCAGCGCAAAATGTCAGTGATGGGGAACAGCAGGAAGGCCCCATAGTGGCAGGCCTCCACCTCCCATCCTTCTCCCGCCACGCCGATCAGCTCCTGCTCAGTGAAATGATGATGCCAGATCAGTTCTTCCTGGGCCTGCTCGTAATTGACATCCCGGTTTCCCCGCCCTACCACGCTTTTGTAGAGCGCCGGGAGCCGAAACCGAAAGTTTTGCGCATCCAGGAAGGAGAAAATCCCGGCGTGCGGGCAGCGCAGGATCAGACGCCCGCCCGGGCTGAGGACGCGCCGGATCTCGGCCAGGAGTTGCGGACGATGCCGCGCGGGAACGTGCTCGATAACTTCGATGCAGGTGGCATACTCGAAACGCCCTTCATCAAATGGAAGCTCATAGCCGAACCCTCGCTGGATGTCCACATCCGGGAGCAACGCTTTCGCGGTTTCGACGGCGACGTCGTTGATGTCGATTCCAGCCAGTTGCACGCGCGGGTAGACGCTATGAAGCTGCTCGAGCAGAGCTCCCGTGTTACAGCCCACGTCCAGAAGCGACTTTGCGTCCGGGGGAATCCAGAACACGGGTTCCATGCGCGACTCCCGCTGGATTTTGGGGATCACGGTGTTCTTCGACGACTGAACTGGCGGCATGCTAACTGTTGAGCTCATAGATTTTCCATCACCTTTCGATAAATGCTGGCGGTCTGGCGGGCGTTTTCCGCCCATGAAAAACGCGCGGCCCACGCTATACTTCGTTGCTGTCGCCGTTCCCATTGTTCGGGCTGCCGGCACTTTTCATCCAGCAGCGCGATCAGGGTTTGGCGCCACGCGCGAATATCGGCGACCGCGGAAAAACTTGCAGCGGTTCCTCCCACTTCGCGCAAAACCGGGATGTCGCTGGCGGCCACGGGGCATCCGCAGGCCATAGCCTCAATCAGCGGAAGGCCAAATCCTTCTGCTTCGGCGGTATGCACCAGCAGTGTTGCGCGCCGGTACACGGCCGCCAAGGCGGAACGTTCCAGAAAAGGTAAATGGCGGACCACGCCCTCGATCTTCAGCTCACGGATCATTTCCAACTGGGTCGGGGTAAATCCGCCCACCCGCGTCAATCGCGCTCCGGGAAATTCCCGGCTTACCGCCGCAAAGACTTGCAACAAGACATCCAGGCGCTTCCGAGGCAGCGTATTGCCGACATTCAAGAGCCAAACTATTGGTCCGCTGCCCGGCGAATCTGTTTCCGGCATCCAGTTGGCCGCCAGCGCGTCCGCTTCCGGATCGGGCGCCGCCGAGCAGGCCGGATGCACTCCGTTGGGGATCACGCTAATCGCTTCCTCTGAAAAGAGCTGGTGTCGCAACAGCTCCTCGCGCGTCGCCTCGCTTACCGCGATAATGTGGGCCGCTTTCAGAAAGCCGTCCAGGATGCGGCGGGTCATGGCGCGAAAAAATTGGGACCGGGCGTCGCGTTCCGGCTCGAGCAGACACCGAAATGTATCCAGATCGTGACAAGTGACCACCGCGCGGCCCCGCGGCAGCACCTCGAGCAACTGAGAATAGCTGTGGTCTACCACATGAAAAAGATCGAATTTGGCGGAGTTGGAGCGCAGCCAGCGGGGATAGTCCAGGAACCGGTTTAGCAACCGATCGCCGTTCGATGCCGTGCGCCGCTGCCCGAGCCAGGGAATCCGGGACAACCGCTGCCGCAGCGGCGGGCGCAACTGGGCCGCCGTGATTCCAGTTGCCGTCTGAGACTGCAGGAAATTCGTCAACATGTCGCCCACCAGGTCCATGCTGGGCCACTGCTCTTCCAGGTAATCCGATACCACGGCCACGCGCAACGCGGCCCGATGGTCCGCTTGTTCGGCGGGGGACTGCCGGCTTACGCCGGGCACGGCAGAGCTGCTAGTTGGCATGCTTCACTTACAACGCCGCCGCATCCGGCTAACCGTTGCCCGTGTCCTTCCCGCTCTTGGCCGCATCCGCCAGGCCTTCGACCGTTCCCACTGCGACCACTTCCGGCTCGTCGCTGCCATTCCCGGCAACGTAGGGAGCGCTCTCGGCCGCTTTCGGCCACACAAATCTCCAGATCGGCAGGGATGGCATCGCGGCGCGTACGTACCCTCCCAATTCGCTGTTTCGAACGTAGGGCAAGGTTACCGCCAGGTACAGAAGGCCGGCCAAGACCCCGGCCACAGCCACCCCAAACAGATTTCGAGTCTCCACGTGCCGCATGATCAGGAAGGCTGCTCCACTCACGGCGGCAATGCGCCACAGGTACGCTGCATAAGGTCGCATCGCCCCCAGGAGAGACACCTCAAATTCCTTCGCAAAATGGTAAATGTCCAACGGAATCGCCACCAGCAACCCACCACACAGGAATCCCAGGATCACCCCGTTCAGGCCGAGCGGACGCGCCAAAATGCTCGCCAGGGTCACACTCACCACGCCATCCAGCAACGATCGAATGGCGTAGAGCTTTTCATGCCCAAACGCGAAGAGCGCGATCGCCAGAGTATAGTCGATCAGCCGCACCAGAAAGTTCGCCAGGAACAGAGCGGTCAGCGTGACGCCGCCAAAATAGCGGGCGCCGATCCAATGATCAATAAACTGCTGATTGAGAGGGAGAACCACGCACACGATCCCTCCCGCCACGAAAATCATGGCTTGGGTCAGGCAAGTGGTGGCCTTCTGGATCTGTCGCAGCCCTTCACTGGTTTTCATTTGGCTCAAGCCAGGCAGCGCGGTGCTGGCCAGAACCTGCGGCTGCTGTTGCAGCACCTGCACCAGCTTGCCGGTGCAAGAATAAATAACTACGGTGGCTGCGCCGAACACTCGGCCTGTGATCAATAGATCGGTGCCGCCGACCAACGAGGTTGAAACCTGCCCCAGGCTAATCCACAATCCTCGCGCCAGCCACTGCCAGCGGAACGGTCCGGCTTGGCGCCAGGCGTCCCTGTTAAACAGGTCCGGACGAAGTTGCCGCGCGCGGAACACCGCGACTACGTTGCCTCCCGCCTCCTGCAAGCACCACCCGCACGCCAGCGCATAAAAACCAGCGCCCCCTATCAGCATCGCCACCACCATGGCGGCCGAGATCCCCCACAGCCACATCCGCAACTGTCCCAGGAACTTGAGGTCCTGTAAACCCTGCAGAATAGCGCCGGCGCAACGCAGTGGAAAAGTCAGGACGAAAACTAGAAGCACCAGCGCCACCGGTCCCCTCAGACCGGAAGCGGCCACGGGCCGGAAAATGAACAGGCCGGTTGCCACGATCGCCACCAGAACACTCTGCACCAGCACGGTTTTGAAGAGCCGGCCGACCAGGAGCCGCAGCGGATCGGAGTCCCCCTGTGCCAGCTCATGCCCATGCGCTTGTGCGATGTCGCGCGGAGTAACCGCCAGAACTCCCAGGTCGCACAACAACAAAAAGTTGAGGACCTGCAGTCCCACCAGCCACACGCCGTAGTCGTGCGCTCCCAGGTGCCGCAGATAGAACGGAGTGAGCCACAACCCCACCACCATCATGGAGCCCTGATACAGGTAGGCCAGTGACACGCCGCTGAGAAATGTTTTACTGCGAGACATTGGCGCGGCTATACCGACTTTACTTGGAACGAGTAGGGAAGCATCACTGTTGTCCGACCCAGCCGGGCTGCACCGCTTCGAGCGACGTGCTCGTACCGCGAGTTCGCTTCCCGAGATCCTGCGGTGTGGACTCCCAAGTTACGAGGCAACCGTCTGGTCGGCCCGCGCCTGCTGCGCCAAGGCTCGGTCGCGGCCGAAAATAAGCTTTGGATTCGGCAGATAAGGAACACGTCTTCTAACTTCCGCCAGGGGCGTCTCTAACAGATAAAAGCTGGCGGCCGCCGCTACGAAGGCGGCTACCACGTTCTGCGGAAATTGCCCGACCCATGGGAGCTTGGAATGGTAGCAAAAGATTTGTTGCCACAGGTAGAGGCTATAAGATAACTGGCCGATCCACATTACCGGCTGCCAATTTAAGAACCCGCCGATCGGCCCCGTTTTGCGTTCAACCGCGTAATTTATGAACACGGCGACGCCGATGTCTGACAAACTGTCCGAAAATGCCCGTATCGGCAGACCCGCATACCCGGCGACGATGGCGGCCAACGCCAGCAACGCGGCCGGCATGGAACGCAGTGCCCGGCTGGAGGCCAGAGCCCGCATCTTGGGGTCATGACGCAGGAGTGCCAGGCAGCAGCCGGCCATCAACGCGCCGTAGCGGAGATCGAATCGCCAGGAGTTGACGTTCATGGCGCCGCCTGCGAGTTTGAACGCCAGATGCTGCCAAAACGGCTGCACGATGAAAAGCGCTATTGAGAAAACCAGTCGCCGGCGGGCGGACCCGAGCAACAGGAATCCTACAGGCCAAAGTAAATAAAACTGTTCTTCGATTGCCAGCGACCAGAAATGGCCGAGATGCACCCCGCCGTGCTGCATTAAATTTCGGACAAAGAATATACAGTAAAGCGGCTCATTATGCGCTACGTCCGCCAGTCCGGCCAATCCCAGCAGCGACGCGGCGGCGATGTAGAGAAAGGCGGGAGGAAGGATGCGGAGAGCTCGCCGCGCATAGAAGGAAGGCAAGCTGATGGGCCCCCGCTTGTCCTCCTCCAGACACAGCAGCCACGTGATCAGGAAACCCGAGAGGACAAAGAAGACCTCAACTCCAAAGGCACCGTACTGCGACCACGGAGTTATCCGGTCGGCCAAATGAGCGAAAAGAACGAGAATGATGGAGAGCGCTCGAATGCCGTCCAGGCCTGGTATTCGCTTCTGCATGGATCTAGACTCGCCTAATAGCCGGCGCCCTCGGAACGGGTCGCCTGCGCCGGCAGGTTAACGTGACACCTCATGACAATTCCGACGGCGCAACCGTCCTGGCGCCCGTCGGGATACACTGTCGACGCAACAACGTGTCGGGCCCTTGCGGCGCGCCGCGACCGAGCACGGCCCGCGCAGACCTTGTAAGGCCGCCCCACACTCAAGCGTGCGATCCGTTGTACTTGATAACCTTCCCCTTCTCCAAATCGAAGAAAGGGCCTCCGAAGTTGATTAAACAGTTGGCTCGAAGTTGCCGGGGGTCCAATTCGTCTGTTCCGTGGAGGGAGCGGAATCCATAGAAGAAATACAGGCTGCCCGGGACAAAATTGACGGCGTAGTTTTTGGCCATCTTTTGAAACGCGCCCGTCTTGGCGAGATTGCAATACAGCTTGTGCTGCAACTTATTTTGCGAAAATGGCCGCACGTTCGGCCAGATGCGGAACTTTCCGTCGCGTTCGCCGCCGGGCGGAGGCATCACAACGGGCATCGCGATCGTCAAATATGTGGCATCGAAATGCCAGGCCCCGACCGGGCCCTGGCCCTGGTCGCCAGTCAGGATGTTCATCACGGGGTGTATATCCGTGGACTCCAATTGAACATGGAAGGCCTGGAGTATGTCGTTGGCGAGCTTCAAGATGAAATCGGAAAACGTAACCTCCCAGAACCCGGTATTCTGCAAATCCGAACCGACTAAGTATTTTCGCTGTCCATTCTGATAACAAGCCGGCGTTAGCTCGTCGACGCTGGTCTGCAGCTCGGCCAGAAAGGCCGGATCCAGAAAGCTCTCCAGAACCGACATGCCCTTTTCATCCATCTCGTGCCGGATTCTCCCGACAAACCCGGCATAGTCGTTTTGAATTACCGGCTGATATTTGTTATTGATAAAGCGTTCCAAGTTCTCCTCCTTGACTAACATGTAGATCGGCCTGTTGGCGCGTATCTGGATTTTGCGAACCCTTTCGGTTACGAAGCTGGCACTGCGACTGTAAAAGCATTTCAAACTTTCCTTGCGATCACGGCGATGTCCCAAGGCCGGCCAACCGGAAGCGCGGTTTCCAAATGACTCCAGCCTCGCAGAACAAACCGCGGAACCACGCTGATTCCGCCCGTGCGCCGGCCCAGAAAACTCGTAGTCAGGTAGAGAGACCGAAACAGGGAATGGAATGTATATCGGTGTTCGAAGACAACCAATCCGTGGGCTCCCAGTAGTTGTGTCAGCTCTTCCAGAGTGTAGCCTTCTCGAACATGGTGCGGATCAAACGGGGCAGGTGGTGTGGGCGTACTGATTAACGCCAAGCCGCCGCTGGTCAGCACCCGGCTGATTTCAGACGCCGCCTTATGATGATCCACCACGTGCTCCAGAACTTCGGTGCAGAACACGAATTGAAAGGAGCCGTCTGGAAACGGCAATTCGGTAACTGACCCGGGAGTAGCCTGATGCCGCCGGTTTTGGTGAACGGCGGCGTCGGGCGCCGTATCCAGATCCATGCGTACAAAATGCGTCAATCCCGGCAGTGCGTCCAGCCAATTGAAATACAGCATATCGCCACAGCCGGCGTTCAAGCAGCCGCCGGCGGGTGGAGCGTCCGCCAACAATTGGCGAAAAACCGGCTTTTGGACGATGGAGCGTGCTTCATCGATATACGCGGGCTGCAAGAAGCGAGGCAGCCGCGAGGATAATCCCGCCATTTTGTCTTGTTTCTAAGTGGCTTCCTCAGCCCGGAATGAACGCCGCAATGCGATGCCCTTGGTCCCTGACCCAATTTCACCGAAACGGCCGGGAGCGCTTGCGGAACTACCCCGCACACGAGAGGTGGAATGCCATAACAACATCGCCGCGAAAAAGCGCGGCTTCGAAAATCGGCGCGAAGAACCTTCTAGGCGCGTAACAGGGGGCAACTTAAGCAGCCAAAGCGCGATTATAAAATTTGGCTACGTTCTCCACAAACTCCGGATAACCTAAGTGCGCAACGCTGTTCGGCGCAGCCTCACTCATCTGTTTTAGCAACGACCTGTTTTGCGCCAGATACCGGAGCCGATCCACGATGCCGTCCACGTCCCGGCATTCCAAAACATAGCCGCTGCGCCCTTCTTGAATGAGCTGCGAAGCGCCGGTTTGACGCGTGGTAATCACGGGGATGCCGCAGGCCAGTCCTTGTGCAACCGCCAGACCGAACCCGTCCTCGATGGCGGGGTGGACCAGCACGCTCGCCTGGCCATAGGTGTCTTCGATCGGATCCCGAAGGACATCCGCCCTTTGCAAACGGAGGTTGTTCAATCTTCCCAGAAAGCCCTGCAACATCTGATTCGACCAGCGGTCACCGGTGGTTCCGATGATCGTTAGTTCGGAATTCGGAATGGCGGCCCGCCCAAACGCCTTCAAAAGATAATAAGCTCCCTTGCGGGAGTCGATCGTAAGTACAGCCAGAACACGAAAAACGTCATCTTTCTTTTTGACTGGCCGAAAATAGTCCAGATCCACGGCCGGAAGGACGACTTCGATTTTGTCCGCTGCAACTCCTCGCTCGATAAACGACTCGCGCGAGGCGTCAGAAACCGCCCGGATGCGCACCGCGCATTCCACCTCCCGCCGCACGCGCACACGCATGCGCGGATGCACAAAGCCGGGCGCCCGGATCCCCAGCCGGCGGTGCTCTTCGGCCAGAACATCGGCCACATGATCGATATGCGTGTTCAGCGCGGTCAGCACCAGCGAAACCCGCTGGTGCGCCAGGCGTTCAAAGGTTCGGCTGCACTGACCCATAACTCCATCCAGCAACTGGACGCCGTCCAGATGAGCAAGAAGCTGTGAATCAAAATCGACATCGGAAATCAGGTTCAACAGATCGCGCCGCCGCCGCAGCACAGGAGTTCGCAAGAGCTGCCGAAAAGACCATGCTCGCCAGCCTTGGAAAGGCACATTGACGCAGGCCGCGCGGCTGGTTTTGGCCTGCCGGCTGAGGATCCGTCCCTGGGGAAAGCGATCTGCCGCGTAAATCATTTGGCGGAGAAACTCCCCTTGTCCGCCTTGTCCCTCGGTAGCGTTTGCAGCGAAGCAAATCGGCACTTGAGGCAGGAATACGCTCGGCTCGCTGGGGGACAACGACGCAATGCTAGGCCGAAGAAGCGGAGGTGTCATACTGGTTCACAATGCCATTCGCCTTTAGGCGCCACTCCCACGCGGTACGAACAATCTGTTCCAAACTGGAGTGCTGCGGCCGCCAGTTCAAAACCCGAGCGGCCTTGGATGCATCCGCAACCAGGCAGGCGGGGTCGCCGCTTCGCCGGCCGCTTTCTTGAACCGGAAGCTTCTTACAAGCCACCTGTTCTACCATCTTCACCACCTGACGAACTGAGTGCCCAACCCCGGTCCCGAGGTTAAAGGCATCGCTTGCACCCCCGCCGCCAAGATACCGCAAAGCCACCACGTGGGCGTCGGCAAGATCGCTGACATGCAGATAATCGCGAATCGCGGTCCCATCCGCGGTCGGATAGTCGGAGCCATAAATATTCAGAGCGGCTGTCGATCCGGATACAGCACCGAGCGCCAGCGGTATCAAATGCGTTTCAGGGTCGTGGCACTCGCCAAGCTCGAGTTCCGGGTCGGCACCCGCTGCATTGAAATAGCGCAGAGCGACGGTTGCAAAACCGTGGATGCTGCTATACCACGACAACATTCGCTCCACCATCAGCTTGGACTCGCCGTAAGGATTGATGGGCCGTTGCATGTGATCTTCCGAGATCGGGCTTCCTAAAGGATGTCCGTAGGTAGCGCAACTGGAGGAGAATACAATTTTCTTTACTTGTTCCTCACGCATGGCCTCAAGCAGGCTCAGTGTGCCCATCACGTTGTTCTCAAAATATCGGCCGGGGAATTGCATAGACTCCCCAACATACGCGAACGCCGCGAAATGCATTACAGCATCGATGGAATACTCGCGGATCACCGCCCGAACCGCGGCCTGATTCCCAATTTCCGCTTTCACAAATGGCCCCCAACGGACCGTATCCCGATGTCCACGGCTCAGGTTGTCCAGTACTACCGGCACAATACCAGCTTTGGACAATGCCTTTGCTGCATGACTGCCGATGTACCCGGCACCCCCTGTTACGAGAACAGCCATTTTGGATCAACCATTGAATTTCCGCTTATCAAGAATTTCGGGAAGCTAAGATTTCAGCCGGGACAGGACGGCCTGCCCAAGCAACTTCAGGGACTGCCGAATGGTCGGGCCGTATATCTCGTGATGCATGCGTGCGGCGACCTTTTCTTGCACGCCTCCCGCTTTGCAGATGAAAATGTTTTGGCGATACCACGCGGCGACATTCGCATTCTCCCAGATCACCGGGCGGACCGAATCGGACGTGCCAAAGCCATGCTGTCCGAAAAGCCGGACCCAGTAAGCGGGCCACTGCTCGTTTATATGGTGCGTTCCGCCCTGTCCGGGCGTTGCGGCGGAGAACAGCACAGTATCGGACAAGGCACACAGCGACTTTACCAGGGAAGCCGCACACCTCGGCGGCAAATGTTCGCCCACTTCAAGACAAATAGCGAGATCGAACCTCCTGGTTACTTCAAGCGGCTTGCTTAGATCAACCGACCGAAACTCGCGTGCCTCGATCCGGAGCCGTTCCCGGTCAACATAGTCGCCATCCATCCCGAGCACTTCCTGAATTCCCATGGCCTTGCACGCTTCCAGCCATTCCCCAGTTCCGCACCCTACGTCAATGACACTCTTTGGCATGGGCATCTGTTGGAAAAGAATCGGCAACACAACCTGCGGCGAGGTTTCGATTCGCTTTTGTTGAGTGCTGAAAAACAGGTTATCGTAAGCGTCTGATTTTTCCCGTAATTTCATTCCGGCTTCATACTCCGAGCGTGGCCCCGATAAACTAATCGGTTCGATCACTATCGCGGTCAAACCACTGTCAGACTATTTTCCTCATAAAGCAGACCCCGGCATATCTAGACTGATGAATGCGCCATTTGTGGGTTGCCGCGTATTCGTTGACGGCTGCTGCGCAACCGTCCCACGTATGATAATCGTCCACAATTATTATTCCCCCTGGAACTATCCGGCCGCCGAAATGCGCGAGTATGCACTTCGTCGAATCGTACCAGTCGGCGTCCATCCGCAGCAGTGCAATGTTTTCGCTGGTATCCATCTGGGACAACGTGGAGCTAAACCAGCCTTTGTAAATTCGGAAATCTGTGGCTCGAGATTTCTCCATTGCCTGTCTTGCTTCCTCTTCGCTGGCAGCACAGTTGTTGTGATACTCAGGACCTGATTTACCTGCCTGCCACGCCAGCGCGCCTTCTCCGTCAATCTCCTGCGCCGGCGGAAGGCCCTCAAAGCTATCGAAGAGGCAATAGCGTCTGCTGCTTCCAAGAACATCCGCGATTCCGGCTATCATGCCGCCTCTCCACGTCCCGCATTCCACGATGACTCCGGGGATATCCTTCACTTGCGCCGCGATCCGGAGATTGTTGATGTATGCGGCCTTGGGAATCATCGACCAGCCCTTGTACTTCTTGGCAATTCTTCGGTAGGCCCACTCGTCGGCCAAGAATCTAGGTGACATAATTTTTCTTGGGAAAAGCCGATTTTATGGTTCGGGGTCCTCGGCTGCCACCGAGGTGGTCTGCATTCTTGGAAGCTGCGCAATGCGCCCGCCGTAGCGGGCGATCATACTTTCGTAATCTCGCCGGTACTCCCATAACGCCGCCAGGCGGCCGCGATATATTTCCCTCTTGAGGACTCGATCGTTTCCCTCCAGGGCCCGCGCATCCGCCCACCACAAACCGAACCCATAGCGCATCGTTTGAAAGCATGCAAAACAGATTTGAATCCAACCAGACTGCACCATCCAGCGCGGCCAAGCCAACGTTTCCTCATTGAGCCGATAGGCGTCCAATTTGACGCTCACACGGCCCGCCGCATAGAACAAGCGGCCAAGGTACTCCCAGGTGAGTCGGCGGGCAGGCAAGTAATGAGTGAAATGCATTCCAGAGTGACGAAAGAGCCTTCCCCCCGCTAATCGGACCAACCGGCACAGTTCAACATCCTCACCGGCATCCAGCGCCTTCCCGCTTCGTCCGCTGAGCAGCGGAGTCAAGCCCAAAGAATTCGCACGATCCAGTGCTGACCGGCGGAAAGCAACTCCCGCGCCCCATAGGAACTCCTCTTCCGTGAGCGATTCGCGATTCTTGGGAAGACCCGTTAGTGCGTACCATCCCTGATATTTCTCGAGCCACGCTGGTTCCTGTCCTTCGCAACAGCCGGTGCTGGTGCCGCCCAGGGCAGCGATCTCGGGATGCTTGCGGAGAGTCTCGGCCACGATGCTCAGGTAGTCGGAAGCCAGCCAGTTGTCGTCGTCGACAAAAAGGAGGGTGTCGTACACGGCTTCCGAGACGCCGCGCTCCCGAGCATACGCCTGTCCCAACCTCGACTCCCTTACCAGGCGTACGGTCAGTTGGGAATTATGCTCGGAAAACTCATGAACCAATTGGGGAGTATCGTCGGTGGAGGCGTTGTCGATTACTAAAATTTCCCACGTCAAACCGTCGGGTACGCGCTGTTCGGACAGATGCCGCAGAGTCTCCGGTAACCGTTCGGCGCTGTTGTGGCAGCACAATACCACGGAAATCGACGGCAGTACATCCCCGGCCGGTTGGCGAGTTTGGTTCGGTTGTGGGGTTTCGTTCATGACGCCCGGCTGCCAGCCGCTACGAACCTACCGGGACCGGCGGCTGGTGTACCGGCCGCAGGCCACGCTGCCGCGGTGCGGCCACCGGCAGCCTGAGTTTCTCAGGAGGCACGGTGGTCCATCCGGCGCCGATCATAATCAAGACTGTCCCGGGAATGGAGGTTAATAATCCTGTCCCGATAAAAGCCGTGCCGAAACCGATGGCCACCAGGCACCAGCTCAGGCGGCGGGTTGTGGCCCATGAACCATTCGCAAAGGCCACGGGCATGCGTTGAAAGAACCACACCAAAAAGCCGAGCCACAGGAATAATCCAATCACTCCCTGCTCGCAGAGAATGCGTGCGTACTCGTTCTCCATTCCAATCGGGTTCCGGACTTCGCCTTGCAAAAAGTACGGAATGCTGGTCCCCCCGCCTCCCAAGCCGTTCCCCATGGGGTATTCGAGCAAAATCTCGAAAAAGCCGCGATTGACACTGCCGGCAATGCGATCCGATACGTAGTCAGTGTCATCCAGGCTCTTGAAGCGCTGAAATCGGGCATTACTGAGCGCAGCGTAGGCAACTACAGCCATGACCAGGATGAAGATCATTCTCTGGCTGCCGCTCATTCGAATCTTGAAGAACAGGAAGGTGACGATCGCGCAGCCAAAAATGAAGTTGCTGCGGGTGGCTGACATCAGCACGCCGAGCAGGGCGGCAGGGATGGCAGCCAAGCCGATCATCCGATGCAGATGCTTCTCTCCTCCCATCCAGAGCCCGACCAGAAAAGGAATCGAACCGATCATCATGCCGCCAAAAGCGGCAGCACTCGAAAAAATGGACGGAATCCGGAAGAACCCACCGGCCACATCTTGGCTGGCGTACATGATCTGGGTTACTGGGCTGATTGGAAAGAATCTTTCCACCCCGAGGAAATACTCCGCTCCGGCGAAAGCGATCGCCACGAAGTCCAAGACCGCCAGTCCCAACGAGAGTTCGAGCAGGTCCTTGCTCTTCAACCGGCTCCCGAGTAACAGCAGCGGAATGAAAAAGATGGCCCCGCGCAGGCCGACCAGAGAGATCAATAGCGGCTGAAACGGCATCGGGACGAGCACGATGGGCCAAATGATCAGCAAAATGGTCCACAATTGCGCCCCTTTGGACCTATTGGCGTCGGCCGGAGAGAACCATCGAAAGGAGGCATACAGGCCCAGCAGCCCGGCGTCAAAAATGAAGTGAGAAAACGCGGTGAGCAGATTCGCGCGCAGAATTCCATAAAAATATCCGAACGCGAGCAGCATCACCAGGCCCTGCCCCAGCGAGCGGCGTCCCGCCCAATAGCAGGCGGCGAAAGCCGCCACGCATACCAGTAGAGCGATCATTGGACGGCCATCCGCTGCGGCCCTGGCGCAGCGCCAGGAATCGCCGGCCTCACGCGTTCGCTCCTGGCCGCATTTCCGCCCGAATCAGCTCCTGCAATTTCCCCATTTGCGAAGCGGGATCACACAGCCGCCGGGCGCGTTCGATGCCTGCTTGTCCCAGCCGCGCGCGCAGCACGGGGGACTCGATGAGCGAGTCCAGCGACGCCGAGAGCCCGCCCGCATCCAGCGGATCTGCCAGCCGGCCGCAGGATTCGTCCACAATCTCCACCGCGCCCCCGATCGCCGAAGTAACCACCGGAAGCCCTGCCCACAACGCCTCGACAAACACCAGACCGAACGGCTCGGGCCCCTGATTGGGCTGGCAAAAGATGTCAGCGGCCGCCATCAGCCGGGGCACGTCGCTGCGCTGCCCCAGAAATCGGACTCGGCTCGCGATGCCCAGCCGGCTGGCCGTTTCCCGCAGTTCGGCAAGATACTGCTCTTGTTCGGCCGTCTGCGCTCCGCCCGCCATCCAGCAGACCCAGTTGCGCCCCGTCTTTAGTTGAGCCAGAGCCTGGAGGGTGGCCAGATGCCCTTTCCAGCGTTCCAACCGGCCCACTTGCAGAATAACCACCGTGCTCTCATCCACGCCCTCTTGTTCCCGCGTAGATGCTCGCAATTCCCGCAGGTGCTGTAAATCCGCGGGCGGTGGAACCGCGCAATAGATCACCGTTATGGGCGTTTTCGGGTAGCTGGCGGGTATTTCCGCGGCGGTGAAGCGGCTGTTGGCGATGGCCAGATCGGGGCGGTTGCGGCGCGCCAAACGCCCCAGCCAGTGCCCCTCTTTTTGGAAGCCATGCATCCAAAGAGTTACTTTGTGCCCAGCCTGCCGTACCACATCGCCGAAAATTGCCAGCGTCCATTCCATGTGGCAGACCACCATGTCGAAGCGTTCCTTATGCAGCAGTTCCCGCAGGCGGCGGCGTGCCCGCCATACGGTCCACGGCCTGCTGATCCGCGTGCGGCCCAGGAGATACAACGCCGCGCCGGCGGCCTGGATCTCCTGGCTCGACCGGCCCTCGTAACAGAACGCGAAATGCGGCTCCATGGCCGGGCATAGCTCCCGCGAGCTGGCCAGAGTGGTGAGGAATGCCTCCACGCCACCATATTGTTGACCGGCGTTCAGATGCAGTATCCGGACACGCGACGCCCCGGCGGCATCCGTGGACCGCCACTCGCCCAGAATGGTGCTAGCCTCCGGGCTGGTCATCGATCGTTCACCGCCGGAAGAGAGGACCTGGATGCAATTGTGCTGTTTTGGCCGGAAGCGCCGCCACCGCCCGCCCGGTAGGCGGCCAGCAGTTCGCCCGCCAGACGTTGTCCGGCGAATCGGCGGGCGGCAACCGCGCGAGCCGCGTTACCCAGCCGGCTCCGCAGCTGGCCATCTGACGCCAGGCGTTGTATCTGCCGCGCCAAAGCCGCTGCATCGCCCGGTGGGTGTCCTAAAGCGTCTTCGCCATCGACAAACAGTTCCGCCGCGCCCCCGGCCTGGCTGGCGATGACGGACTTGCCGCACGCCATCCCCTCGATGATCACCATGCCGAAAGGCTCGCGGGCCGTGCTGGCATGCACGATCACATCCAGCGAGCGCATCGCCGCCGGGGTGTCTTCCAGGAAGCCGGTGAATCCAACCTTGCCCGCCAGCCCCAACCGCGCAGCCTCCTGCTGCAGTTCTAACGCCGTCCATTGGCTGCCCACGGTCTGGTAGATCGGGCCGCCGATAATATATCCGCGAACCGGCAAGTCCTCCGGCAGCCGGGCCAGCGCATCCAGAAAAACCTTGTGTCCCTTCCAGTGCGCGTAGGTCGCAATCAAACCCACCCGTACCGTTCCAGGCGCCGCGGGCGGGAGTCCGGCCTGGGTGTCCAGATCCATCCGCGCGCCGGCGGGCGAGAAGCGCTGCATATCAATGGCGTTGTAGATGGGCACGATGCGAAGGCCGGGCAAAGCTCCCGCCAGATCCTCGGCCACGCTTTTGGAATTGACCACCGCAGCTGAGCAGCTTTTTCGAAATGGCCGCAGCAGGCGGCGCATCAAACGGCGCGGACTGACGTAATCGTGAATATGCCAGAACAGAAGCGTACGGCGCGGACGCGTCCAGGCACCCAGCAAATGCATCTTGAAGCCGTTGCTATGAATGATGTCGGGTTCAATCTGAGCCAGCCAGCGCGCCAGTCCGCGCGCGTATCCTGCCGCAGCTGGCGCGGCCTTGAGCAGCCCCACCCAAGCCCGCCAGCCCCCCGTATCTCCTAGCCGCGCCAGTTCCCGCGGAAAAGCTTGCACCCAGACTCGTACGCCGAGCTTCCGCGCTACCTCCGCCAGCGGGCCGTCTTCACCCAGGACCAGCCAAAGCTCCCAATCCGGTTCCGCATTCCGAACGCTGGCCAATAGCTCCCGCAGGCTGGTTTCAGCCCCGCCCAGCTGGCCTCCCGGATTTAAATACACAATTCGCACAGGCAACCCAGCCTCACTACCTAGTGAACAGATGCAAAGTGTTCCGCCAGGAGTGGAAAGATGCCCTGAGTGAATTGCACGCAGTTGGTCACTACTTGGTCCGGATTGGAACCCTCATAAGGCGCAACCACTCGCACCAGACTCACGTCGGAACGCCGGTAGCGGATGAGGTCCGGCAACAGGCGCAGCTTGGCGTGAAACTCCTCGGCCCAGACATCCCGAGCGTTTTGGTACCAATACAGCACCACGATATGCTGGTTGGCTTGCTCCATCGTAAACTGGTTCACCGGAATCGGTTGCGCGCGCCCGGGCACGGGGACGTTCACCAGCTTCGACGAGCTCACCAGCCAGCCCGATCCAGGCAGACAGATTTTTGGGGAGTGCGGACCATAATTGTTCTGTAACGACTTGAAGTACGCCACGAACAGGTCAATCGTCCCGCCGCTCCTTTGGTCGACATAGTCCCTGAGTATGTATTCGTCCGGCCTCAAGTAGGCTGTCACGTCGGGACCAATAGAATGTTCGCCGGAGGATTTCCATGGTCCGATCTGCCAGGGAAGCTCATGCAGTCCTGGAATCCCGATCTTTTGTTCGTCGATCTTGAGCATGCGTGAAGCGCTGGCCTGAAACACCAGGATCAGGCAGGCCGCTGCGAACAGACCGTAGCGCGCGGAAGCCAAGGCCTTGGATTTACCCATGATGAACCCGCCAGGTTTTGACAATGGACTGCAGCATGAGATGCAACGCCACCACACCCAGCGCCGCGGCCACCACGCTGACGTAGCCGAAAGCTTCGTGGGCCGCGCCGCTGACCAGCGCCGGATTATACTGGCCGGCTACGCCGGTGGCCACGATCCGCACCGCATTTCCCAGGATCGCGACGGGAATCGCCATGGCCAGCAGAGTGGCCCGCATGGACCAGCCCCGCACGAAAAAGTAGTTGTACAGCACGCACATGAAAAAGATCGCTACCAGGGAACGAATGCCGCTGCAGGCCTCCTCCACCGAGAGCTTGATGCCCACCATCTCCAGAATGTTTCCTTCGCGCAAAACCGAGTAACCCAGGGCCTCCAGGCAGACTTCGCCCAAACGGCTGGCCAGCAATTGGAGAGATAACGTGAGTCTTTCAAATATAAACGTCGGCGGGGCAATCATCAGGATCAGCGTACACAGCGGATAGACGAGCTGCCGGACCATGCGCCATCCGAACAGCGCCACAATCCAGCCGACCAGCGAAATCAGGAATGCCATGCGCGCCACCCACACCCATTGGGCCGCCAGCCCCAGCGTGGCTTGCAGCGCTCCCCAGAAGAGGAGAACTACCCCCAGGACCGAAGGCTGACGGGGAATTCTGCGCAGAACCTCCCGTTTGTCCCACGCCATGTAGGCCGCCGCCGGGATGACCAGAATCCCGTGCTCCATGTAAGCGTGCTCATCGAACCAGCTTCCATAGATGCCCGTCAGGATCGGCCAAAACGCCACCATGAGCAGCGCGCCCAGCACCAACATTTGCACCATCCCAGCTAAAGGGACAGCGCGGGGCGATGCGATCGCAGTGGGTGTGTCCGCCTGCTCAGGCTCGACTCGAGTCGCCATAGTCGTAGTAGTATTGCCGCTTCCGATCCGAACTCATATCGTAATCCGTAAGTACGGTTCCAAGCAGCGTTAAACCGTCTTCCTGAATCTGCTGGTACGCCACCATGGCGCTGTCGCGCTTGGTCACTCGGGAGCGCAGCACCAAAATCAGCGCGTCCATCAAGGGCGCGATGATGCGCGTGTCGGCCACGCTCAGAATGGGGGGCGCGTCCACCAGAACCATATCGTAGTGTTTCATCAAGGTCTCCAGGATGGTCCGCAATCGGGACGAATAGAGCGCCTTGGACACATTGTTTTGGGTCACTCGATTGGGAAGAATCGACAACCCGGGCAGACCGGTAAACACGCCGAGACGTTCCTTGGAATATTCACCGAGCGGCTGATCCTCGCACAGCAGGTCGATCAGGCCCCAATCGTTGGGCAGGCTGAATTCCCGGTGCAGGTGAGGGCGGCGGAAATCGGCGTCCACCAGCAGAACCCTGCGGCCAGTCTCGGCCAAAGCAATTCCCAAGTTTTGCACCACGGTGGTCTTGCCTTCCGCCGGTCCCGGGCTGGTAATCAAAATCAGCTTTTGGGACTTACCCGTAGCCTGGTTTCTCAGGATGGAAGCCAGCGTACCGCGAAAGGACTCGGCAATAAAAGCCGGGCCGCTTTGCCATGCCGCCAAGGCGGTAGCCGTATCGGAGCCATTCAACTCGCCATTTTTTCGGCCAGCGCGGCCGTTGGTCTTCACCAGCGCGTTGCCGTTCTGGCCCAGGTTCGGAATCACTCCCAACTCGGGCGCATTGAACATCCGCCGGGAAGCGCCAGGCGCCTTGATGCTGCGGTCCAACCGCTCGCGCAGAAAAACAATCGCGCCGGCGATCACCAGCGAGAACATGCACCCAAATGAAATATTCAAGACCGGCCGGGGCTTATAGGGAGTATCGGGGCTCACGGCCTGTTCCACCACGCGGATTGGATTTACCGGAACCGAGCTGCTCAAATTCGCCTGGTTTTCCTGCACCAGCAGCGTTTGATATTGATTGCGCTGCGTCTCCACGTCGCGCCGCAAAGAGCTGTATTGGGCCGCTTTCCCGGCCTCCGAACCGACGCGTTGCGCTTGGCCGTCGTAGGCCGCGGTCAGGCGTTTTTCCTGGCTGAGCGACGCTTCATAATCGTTCTTGATCCGCTTGATGGAGCTGGCTAACTCGGCGTCGTAGGCCTTTTGCAAGGAAGCCAACTGCGCGTCAATTTTGCGCACCTTCTCGTATTTGGCGGTGTACGTCGTGGTCAGCGCCGCTCTTTCCCGTTTCAGGCTCTCCATTTCCGTCTTATACCCGCGCAGCACAGTGTCGTCGAGAACTTCCCCGAGCGTCTCGGGAGGATTGTTGCGGGTCAGGTCATATCGGGTTTGCCGGAAAATCCGTTCCTCTTGGATCTTGGCCAGTTCGGCTTTCAGCGTGGACAGTTTGGTGTCATCCAGGGTGGCGTCCTGCCCGGCAAAAACGTTGCCGGACGCCTGGACGAAATCACGCAGGCGCTGTTCAGAGTCCTGCACCCGCGATTTGGTCTCCTCAATTTGCCCGGCCAACCACTCGGCGGTCTTCTGCGCCGTCTGCATACGCGAACGGGACGCATCCTCCACAAATTCGGAGGCCATCGCATTCAGGAACTGCGCGGCCACATCCGGACTGGTGGATTCACAGCTCAACTCGATCAGCCGCGTTCCGTTCACCGGCCTGGCGTTAAAGCTGGTGGTAGCGAAGTACAGCCCGGTCCGGCCGGCTTCCAGCGGATCCTGCGTGGCCGGATGAATGCGCTGTCGAAGCCTGGAAAAAATATCGCGGCCGGTGGGCGCCAAGGGCACGCTGTCGGACTGCATGCGATCCGCCCCCCGCTTGAGAAATGTCGAGCTGCGAAGAATGTTGACCTGGGTCTGGATGTCTTCTTCGGTGGTGGCCGGCGATTCGGCGAAGCCGGAGTCCTTGGGCATCGCGCTGTTGCTGTTCTGCACTTCCAGAAGGAGATGCGTCTTGTACATCGGTGCGCTCAGCACCACCGAGATGAATCCCGCCGCCAGGCCCACGATCAGCAGGATTGCGCACAATAGCCAGTACTTGCGCAACAAGCCCCGCACATCGAAAGAACCAAACCCGGAATCCTCTTCCGCCGGATTCGAAAAGCCGTATGCTGGCGATACTTGAATCTGCGGTATCAGCGAATGTTCGCCGTTGCCGTTCTCGCCGCTGTCGCCGCTAGCAAGGAATTCCATGTCCTATTTCTCTCTCCGACCGTTTTGGTCCGCCGGTGTCGCTTCCGGAAAAAAACCGGCGCTTCGGCCGGCCAGCTCGTCTCCGGGCCCCACCCGCGTGTGGTCTACAGCCAGCAAATTTAGTTGCTCCGTGACCGCAGCAATAAGACGCTCCAGCATGCGCATCTTTTCATCCAGTTCGGTGTCTTCGCGCTGCCGCTGGCCGTCCGCGATCAACCTCTGGACGGCGCTACGGGCCAGATCGGAAACACTACGCGCCCCCCCTTGTTCGCAGACGCTCACAAACTGGCGGAACTCGTCTTCGGAAACCCGAAAGTAAACTAATCGCTCTCGTGGCTTTAGAACGGCCAAAATGCCCTCCAACCGCCCCCATTGCATCTAGCGGGGAGCGCCTTCCCCATCCCAGCGAGGCAAGCTACCGCCATTTCAGTCCCATCCGCGGGTTGCTGACCCAAATTCGCCAAATAAATGTTCCTCTTGCACACCCTGCCACCCGGCAGATTATACTGGGGGTTGACAGTTGTACCGTGCGCAACTGAAGTATGGCGGATGGCTATGACAAGTGTCAATGAGCTTAGAGCACTAGCTTTCCCAGAGCGGTACCAGTACTGGTATAGAGCATTTTAGCCGGTGGGAATTCGGACAGATTATGGCACTTTGTAACGTTCTTTCCCTAGCTTTCGCCGTGCCGATTCTTAGCACGTTCCTGTTTGCCCAAAAGGAAAAGAAAGCCGCCGTGCCCGAGGATAGCAATTTTACAACTTGCACCAGGGGCTTCTCAGGATGCGACGTTTCCGCTCTTAGCCCCGATGAATTGAAGAAAGTCGCGGATGCCGCCAAGATCCGTAATATGTCTTACTGCATGGATGGCGCCTCCCTGTGCGACCCAACTCGTCTCACAGGCACTGAATCATCCGCAGTCGAAGTGGCTCGCTACCGGCGAAACCTGGAGCGATGCATGGACGGCTCGCCAACTTGCGACCCCCTGCTGCTGCAGCCCAAGGACGTGGCGGCTGTTCACCAAGCCGCCGCGCAGCGCAACTATGACAAATGCATGAATGGAAGTGCAACCTGTGATCCGCAGCGGCTTACCGCGGAACAGCAAAAAGCGGTGGAAGCCGCCAGATTGCGGCGAAACTTGGACAAATGTGCCGAAGGATCGTATACCTGCGATCCGCTCCTGCTGACCAAGAGCGAAGCGGCATCGGTTTCCGCCGACGCTTTGAGACGCAATCGGGACCGCTGCGTAGACGGGTTATCGACCTGCGACCCCACCGAGCTGACACAGGCGGAGGCCGCCGAAGTTCGCTCGGCGCGTCAACGAAATAATGTGGAAAGTTGCATGGACGGGCTCGCGAATTGCCGTCCTTTGGATCTCAGTGAAGCCAGTCTGAATTCCGTCCGCGCGGCCTTTCGCGACCGGAATGTTGACGCGTGCAAGCGCGGACTGCCGACTTGCGATCCCTCGCTGCTTACAGGGCCCGAAATGGCTTCAGTCATGGCCGCCTTCCAGCAGCGGCGCAAGGCGGCAAATCGGTTCTCCCAGGCCAAACCCTAATATCCCAATCAACGCTGGCGGGGTTCAGTGCAACTCCAGTAACTCGATATCGAAAACTACGGGACCGGCCGGCGACATCGGATTGGCGGGATGGTCGCCGTAAGCCAGTGGCTGGCCACTCTATTCCAGCTGAGCTTCAATTCCCTGCGGGCTCCCGCTGGAAGTCTCGGGGCGCCAGACCGCTAAGGATTTCAATTACAAATGTAATTTACCGCTGTGCTACCGTCGATAGGAACGGTTGATAGAAATGAGTGATGTACTCGGCACGCGGACGAGCCCTCGCCGCATCGGCCTGCAAGTTTTGGCGCTTTTCGCGTTGCTCTACCTCAGCACCTGGGCTGGCCATTACACCAGCGGTGATGGGAGTTTCAAGATCGCTTGGGCCAAAGGCATGTTGGGCTACCCCTCTGAAATCGGCCCCAGCCAGAGCGGCGTCTACTCCAAGTACGGCATCGGTCACACCCTGCTCGCTATCCCGCCTCTGGTGATCGCGCATTTCATTCAGACCAGAACCGGGGTGCGATGTGACGCAGCGCTGTATACACTGCTGTTTGTCGTCAACGGCGCGCTCTTTCTGGCTCTGGTCGCCTATTACCTGGCGCACTTCTATACCGCCGGCGCGGTGTGGTTCACGGTCTTGATCATAGGCCTCGCTACCACCTGGTGGCCATATACCAAGCTCGATTTTTCAGAGCCGCTGGTGCTTACGACAGTGTTTCTAGGCTTTGTTCTCATGCGTTTCGGATATCCCATGCTGGGCATGGCGGTAGCTGGTTTCACCCTGACAATCCGTTTTGATTCTGTCGTGATCCTGGCTCTCATGGTCCTCTGGCATTTGCTCGCAAACCGATCCCTCCGGGCCGGACTCAAAATCGCACTGGCCCTTGCTCCCTCCGTCGGCTTGTTGTTGTTTGCGAGTTACATCCGCTACCACTCCTTGTTGGATCGCGGCTACGCGGGCGAGCGTTTCTCGAACCCGTTTCTGGTGGGACTCTACGGCCTGCTATTTTCGAGCGGAAAGAGTATCTTCCTCTTCTCGCCTGCGCTGCTGCTGGGCGCCTGGGGATGGAAGCGATTCGCGCATCGCGCGGAGACACGTTCCGACGCGTGGCTATTTCTCGGGATTTGCGTTGCGCAGATCTTGGTTTTTTCAAAATGGTGGGATTGGTCGAGCGACGACTCCTGGGGTGTCCGTTTTGTTATTCCCGGGGTCCTTCTGATGTGCATTCCGATGGTTACGATTCTCCACCGCCGGGCGTTTGTGATTCCGGTGGTCTTAGTGGGGGTCACGGTCCAGTTGCTGGCTGTAACGGTCGGCGGACTTACATTTGTGGAACTAATGCGATCATTGCACGCCCAGCGTGAAGCGTTGTACATGGGCGGTGGCAGAAACTACATTGATTTCGAAGATCTTCGGTACGATCCGAATTACAGCCAGATCTTAGGCAATTGGATCATGATCCGGTATCTGCTTCAAGTCCCACCGGAACCCAGTAAAGGCGATGACCCGTCAAAAGTGGGAACTGAGCTCCGAGACGCTATTCCTCCGCAGGCTTGGACTAAGGCCGCGCAGTGGGATTTCGTCTGGAACCTTCGCCGGTCCGCAGTTTCCAAGTCCGTGCCGCCGGTCGCTTCAATGGCCGTCCAATCGTCCTTTCGACAGCGCTAGGATTATTAAGTCTAGCAGCTCGGTGCTTTTGAACCGGCAAACTCAGTACTGGTAGTACTTGTCTCAGTGAGGTTTAGCCTGTAGACTCTCCAACATGACTACTGAGTGCCTTTCCGTTGTAATCCCTGCATACAACGAAGAAGCAACACTAGCCGGTGTGGTGCAACGCGTGATCTCCATCCCCCACCTGCACGAGATCATCGTTGTCGACGATTGCTCGACCGATAAGACGGGGGCCATTGCGGACGAATTAGCTCAACTCTACCCCAAAGTAAGGGCGGTGACGCGCACCGCCAATGGCGGTAAGACCGAGGCGTTGAAGACTGGTTTTGCGCTCACCACCGGCGACATCGTCATCGTCCAGGACGCCGATCTGGAGTATGATCCTTCCGAGATCTGCGAGGTCATCGAGCCCATTTTGGAAGGAAGCGCCGACGTGGTTTACGGATCCCGTTTCCTGGTCCGCAAAGCTGCCAGGGTCCTGTACTTCTATCATTACCTGGCAAATAAGGGCCTAACCTTCCTGTCCAATCTCTTCACGAATATTAATCTGACCGATGTTGAGACGGGCTACAAAGCTTTTCGCGGTGAAATCATCCGGAACATGGTTATCACCAGCGCGGGATTCGGGTTCGAAATCGAAGTCACTGCGAAGGTCGCCAAGCTGCGCTGCGCCATATATGAAGTACCGATTTCCTATCACGGCCGAACGTATGAGGAGGGCAAGAAGATTGGCCTTACGGACGGTATCGCGGCGCTGTGGTACATCGTGAAATTCAATCTGTTGTGCGGTACAAAAGAATCGTTCCGGGTTTTACCCAGAGCCCGCCAAGCGGCGTTTTTCGAGTCGCGGGAGCCGGGCAAACCCGTCAGCTAGGATAGCGCGGCCTCAAGACGCAAGGATGATCTTTCCCCGCGTGGAGCGTTATTCTGAAAGGACCCGCTCGAACATGGAGATCGGCGCCGCAATTCAGAAACCCGCCCAGGCCGAGACGTCGCCGTGCCTGTGTGTGGATCTGGATGGCACCCTGGTTCAAGGGGATACACTGGTCGAGTCCCTAATTGTCCTGTTGCGAACTGAGCCATGGCGCATCCTGGGGCTGGTCTTTTGGATCTTCCGGGGGAAAGCGCGATTTAAGCAAGAGCTTGGGCGCTTAGTAATCCTGCAGCCGAAATTGTTGCCCTACGAATCATCTCTACTGGAATACCTCCGCTCGGAATCCCGCAGAGGACGCAAGATGCTGCTAGTAACTGGGGCGGACGCGTCGGTGGCGCATCCGGTGGCAGCGTACCTTGGTATCTTTTCCGAAGTTATTTGCAGCAACGGCCGGGAAAACGTAACTGGCAGCAGGAAGCTCACGGCAATCCAGCGCGTGCTGGGAGCTGAGGAGTTCAGTTATGCGGGCAACTCTCGGGCTGACCTCCCGGTTTGGAGGCGCGCGAAGAGCGCGGTGGTGGCCGGAGCAAGTCCCCGGCTTCTCAAAGCTATCGAGCGCTCTGGCATCCAGGTTGAGAATGTCTTTCCGGCACCGCGGCTTTCCATCCGTACGGTTCTAAAGGCAATGCGAGTCTATCAGTGGACCAAGAATGTTCTGGTTCTCCTTCCGCTGATGCTTTCCCATCGGCTATTTGTAATGCACCCTCTGCTGAATGGGGTTCGAGCGTTTTTCGCGTTCTCGCTCTGCGCGTCCGCCGTCTATCTGGCAAATGATGTCCTCGATCTGCCCAACGATCGCAGGCACGAGAATAAGAAATATCGCCCCTTGCCATCGGGACAGTTATCTGTGCCCGCAGCCGTGGTATTGATTGTGTTGTTGCTGGCCGGATCGGCCCTTCTGAATCCCACGCCCGCCGCCGCCTGGTTGCTAGCCGGTTATTTGGCTTCGACCATGGCTTACTCCATTTACTTAAAGCGGCTGTTGATCATTGACGTTATTATGCTTGCCGGTTTTTACACCTTACGCTTGTTGTATGGGGGCACCGCCGCTGCGGTTACAGTCTCCACATGGACCCTGGCCTTTTCCATGTTCATGTTCCTGAGTCTGGCCTTGATCAAACGAATTTCCGAGCTGCAATCAGGCGTTTCAGACGAAGGGCTAACTGGTTCGGGCAGAGCCTACCTGCTTTCCGATCTTTATCAAATGTCCGCCTTGTGCGCGGCCAGCGGCTGCATTGCTGCATTAGTGGTTATTCTCTACATAATCAGCCCGGAAGTCATGGTGCTCTACTCCCGGCCGCGCTTTCTCCTGGGGATTTTTCCGCTCTTGATCTACTGGCAGAGCCGATTGCTCATTCTGGCGAACCGCGGGGCGATCCAGGACGACCCAATTGTCTTCTCTATGAAGGATCGCGCCAGCCGCGCAACCGCAGCCGCACTCTTGATCCTAGTTCTAATAGCGATATAACTAAAGCTTGTAATAGCTTTACCCTAATCCAAACTTAGGGTCCCTTAGTACTATGGTTGCACTTGACCTAGGGGACCTTTTTTGACACGATTTGATGTGCGCGCTTCCAGAATCCTTGTTGCGATATTGACCGTTTCCACAGGCTTAACTGCCCAGGTAGTCGCGACTTACCACAACGACACCTATCGAACCGGTCAAGACCTTCAGGAAGTGACGTTGAATACAAGCAACGTCAACGCAACCAGTTTCGGCAAGTTGTTCTCGTTCGCGGTGGATGCTCAGGTCTACGCTCAACCCCTCTATGTGCCGAGTGTATCTATCCCCGGCCAGGGCATTCACAATGTTGTGTTTATCTGTACTGAGAACAACAGTGTTTACGCTTTCGATGCGGATGTAGGGGGTCTGAACCCTTTATGGCAAGTTAACCTAGGGCCGGCCCTCCAATCAACGGTTATCAATGTCACGCGCAACCTTCAGCCTCAGATTGGTATCACCGGGACTCCAACAATCGATTTGTCGTCCAATACGATCTACTTAGTAACCGAAACCTACGAAAACAGTCAAGCGATATTCCGCTTGCACGCGCTGGATATTACGACTGGAGCGGAGAAATTCAACGGACCTCAAGTGATACAGGGAAGCGTGCCAGGGACTAGCTCCGACAGCATGGGCGGCTTCCTAACCTTCAGTGCCGTCAATCATTGGCAGCGCCCGGGGTTATTACTGTGGGGCGGCGCAGTGTATGTGGCCTTCGGATCGCACGAAGACCAGACGCCCTTCCACGGCTGGCTATTCGGATACAACGCCACCACCTTGGCGCAGACCGTCGTCTACTGTTCTACACCGAACGGTTCTGAGGGTGGGTTCTGGCAAGGCGGCGTCGGACTGGCCTTGGATCCCTCGACTGGATATTTGTACGCGGCTAGTGGTAACGGAAGCATGGATGCCAACACCGGGCAAGGTGATTACGGCGACAGCGTTCTCAAGCTGGATACTTCCAATCAGTTGGCTGTGCTCGACTATTTTTCACCTTCCAACCAGGCGTCGCTCTCTGCCGCTGACGCCGACTTAGGATCCGGCGGAACCATGCTCATTCCTGGAACCACCCTCGGATTGGCCGGAGGCAAAGATGGCACGGTGTACCTGTTCGATCGCAACAATCTGGGAGGGTACAATTCCAGCGTCGATCAGGTGGTGCAGGAGTGGCAAGCGACGTACAGTTTCCTGCAGACCGGAGACGCCGGCTTCTTCGGCGGCGCCGTATATTACAACTCCCAACTGTACGTCTGGGGCCGGCGGGACAATCTCAAGGAATACGCCTTCGACGGGTCGACGTTCAACACGACGCCAACCGAAGGCACGATGACCATTCCGGACGGCTACTCCGATGAGCCCGCCATGTCCATCTCGGCCAACGGAACAACCGCCGGGACCGCAATATTGTGGTCGGCCTATTCAACCAATGGTGACAGTCCGAACGGTGGCGCGTCGCCTGGCATCTTAGTCGCGCTAAACGCTTCCGACGTAACCCAGGAGCTGTGGGACAGCAATCAGAATCAGTCCCGGGATTACTCGGGGAGTTGGGCCAAGTGGAGCCCTCCGACGATCGCTAATGGCAAAGTGTATTTGGCGACTTTTGACAATGTTGTCAATGTGTATGGTCTGTTGTTGTCCTCGGCGAGTGGTGCTTTGGTTGGAAACGGAACCAGTTCCTCGGATGCGGTGAATCTCACCAGCGAGGGGGCCACCGATTGGGAGCATTGGGGCGACGGAAGCTTGAACCGGAAGGCCGGCGTGACGCCGCAGTTAAGCGCCTACACGGTGGTGGGTAGCGGGACAGCGGTCAGTTACAGCAACGATCCACGCCCGGTCAGTTGGACGGATGGGACACCCACTGCCAGCAGCACCGATAATACGGACGGCCTGTCGATCCAGGGCGCAGGGCAAGGGTTTTCGTTCCAGGCGCCGGCGGACACTTCGTCGCGTACGTTGGTGGTTCACGCAGGGGGAACCAATAGCGCGGGAACGTTCACGGCGCACTTGTCAGACGGATCGGCGGCGGATTTCACCGACGTTACCGCTGTCTCGAGCGCGCAATACGATCGCAATTACGAGTTAACCTACCACGCGGCCAGCGCAGGGCAAACCCTGACAGTGACTTGGGCGATGACGTCCGGTTCAGGAGATGTGACTTTAAGCGCTGCCGCTCTCAATGCCGCAATCGTGGTGGCAAGCGGAGGAACGCCCCAAAGCGCCACGGTGAGTACCGCGTTCGCGACCGCGCTGCAGGCCACCGTGACAGATGGCGGAGGGAATCCGATGAGCGGCGTGATGGTGACGTTCGCGGCCCCAACCAGCGGAGCCAGTGGGACATTCGCGGGCGAATCCAGCAGCGCCAGCGTAGCAACCGGCACCAATGGGATCGCGGTGGCTCCCACCTTCACCGCCAACACTGAAGCGGGAAATTACACCGTGACAGCAAGCGCGTCTGGTGTCGCCGGGATGGCGAATTTCAGTCTGACCAACACCACCCCGTTGGCTGGGTCTTTGAGCGGTTCCGGGACCAGTTCAGAGGCGTTGGTAAATCTGACGGCGGAAGGGAGCTTGGACTGGGAGCATTGGGGCGACGGATCCCTGAACCGAAAGGCGGGGGTGACGGCGCAACTGGGCCCATACACGACGGTGGGGATCGGGAACGACGTGCAGTACGGCAACGACCTGCGGCCGATCAGTTGGACGGATGGAACGCCGCTTACCAGCAGCACCAGCAATACAAATGGTCTGTTCATCGCGGGTGTAGGGCAAGGCTTTTCGTTCACCGCGCCGGCCGACACCACTACGCGAACTTTGATTGTGCACGTAGGAGGGTGGGAAAGCGGCGGAACGCTGACGGCGCAGTTGTCGGACGGATCGGCCGCGCCCTACACCGACGTGACCACCAACGTGAACGGGCAATACGATCGCAACTACACGCTGACATATGCGGCGGCTTCGGGCGGGCAAGCGCTGACGGTGAGTTGGGTGGTGAATTCGGGCTACGGTAATGTGACGCTGAACGCAGCGGCGTTGAGCGCATCGTCGGGGTCGAGTTTGGCGGGGAGCGGGGGGACGCCACAGAGCACGGTGATAGACACCGCATTCCCAACGGCGCTGCAGGCGACGGTGACCGATAGCGGCGGGAATCCGGTAAGCGGGGTGAATGTGACGTTCACGGCGCCGACGAGTGGAGCGAGCGGGACATTCGCGGGCGGGGCGACCACCGCCAGCGTAAGCACTGGCAGCAACGGGGTCGCTGCGGCTCCGACGTTTACCGCCAACGGCACGACAGGAAGCTATTCGGTGACGGCCAGCGCGTCCGGCGTAACAGGAACGGCGAGTTTCAGTCTGACGAATACGACCGGAACAGCGGCGAACATCGCGGCGTCAGGGGGCAATTCGCAAAGCACGGCAGTGAATACATCGTTTGCGACCGCGCTGCAGGCGAAAGTGACCGATAGCGGCGGGAATCCGGTGAGCGGGGTGATGGTGACGTTCATAGCGCCGGCGAGTGGAGCGAGCGGGACATTCGCGGGCGGAGCGACCACCGCCAGCGTAAGCAGCGGCAGCAATGGGGTTGCGACGGCTCCGACGTTTACCGCCAACGGCACGACAGGAAGCTATTCGGTGACGGCCAGCGCGTCCGGCGTAACGGGGACGGCGAGTTTCAGTCTGACGAACACGACCGGAACAGCGGCGAACATCGCGGCGTCAGGGGGCAATTCGCAAAGCACGGCAGTGAACACCGCTTTTGCGACCGCTCTGCAGGCCAAGGTGACCGATAGCGGCGGCAATCCGGTGAGCGGAGTGATGGTGACGTTCACGGCGCCAGGGAGCGGAGCGAGCGGAACATTCGCGGGCGGAGCGACCACCGCCAGCGTAAGCAGCGGCAGCAATGGGGTTGCGACGGCTCCCACGTTTACAGCCAACGGCACAACGGGAAGCTATTCGGTGACGGCCAGCGCGTCCGGTGTAACGGGGACGGCGAGTTTCAGTCTGACGAACACGACCGGAACAGCGGCGAACATCGCGGCCTCGGGCGGAAATCCGCAGAGCACGGCAGTGAACACCGCTTTTGCGACCGCTCTGCAGGCAAAGGTGACCGACAGCGGCGGCAATCCGGTGAGCGGCGTCATGGTGACGTTCACCGCGCCAGGGAGCGGAGCGAGCGGAACATTCGCGGGCGGAGCGACCACCGCCAGCGTAAGCACCGGCAGCAACGGGGTCGCTGCGGCTCCGACATTTACAGCCAATGGCACAACGGGGAGCTATTCGGTGACGGCCAGCGCGTCCGGCGTAACGGGGACGGCGAGTTTCACTTTGACAAACACGTCTGGGGTCACTAGCGGGAACTTGAGCGGTTCCGGGACCAGTTCTGCGACATTAGTAAATCTGACGTCGGAAGGCACCTTGGACTGGGAGCATTGGGGCGACGGACCCCTGAACCGAAAGGCGGGGGTGACGGCGCAACTGGGCACCTACACGCTGGTGGGAAGCGGGGGTGCGCAGAGCTACGGCAACGACCTGCGGCCGATCAGTTGGACGGATGGAACGCCGCTCGCCAGCAGCACCAGCAATACGAATGGTCTGTTCATCGCGGGTGTAGGGCAAGGCTTTTCGTTCACCGCGCCGGCCGACACCACTACGCGAACTTTGATTGTGCACGTAGGAGGGTGGGAAAGCGGCGGGACGCTGACGGCGCAGTTGTCGGACGGATCGGCGGCGCCCTACACCGACGTGACGGCGAACGTGAACGGGCAATACGATCGGAACTACACGCTGACCTATGCGGCGGCTTCGGCGGGACAAACGCTGACGGTGAGTTGGGTGATGAGCGCGGGCACCAACGGAAATGTCACGTTGAACGCGGCGGCGTTGAGCGCATCGTCGGGGTCGAGTTTGGCGGGGAGCGGGGGGACGCCGCAGAGCACGGTGATAGACACCGCATTCCCAACGGCGCTGCAGGCGACGGTGACCGATAGCGGCGGGAATCCGGTAAGCGGGGTGAATGTGACGTTCACGGCGCCGACGAGTGGAGCGAGCGGGACATTCGCGGGCGGGGCGACCACGGCCAGTGTGAGCACCGACAGCAATGGGGTTGCGACGGCTCCAACGTTTACAGCCAACGGCACGACGGGAAGCTATTCGGTGACAGCCAGCGCGTCCGGCGTAACGGGAACGGCGAGTTTCAGTCTGACAAATACGACCGGAACGGCGGCGAACATCGCGGCGTCAGGGGGCAATTCGCAAAGCACGGCTGTGAATACATCGTTTGCGACCGCGCTGCAGGCGAAAGTGACCGATAGCGGCGGGAATCCGGTGAGCGGGGTGATGGTAACGTTCACGGCGCCAGGGAGCGGAGCGAGCGGAACATTCGCGGGCGGAGCGACCACGGCCAGCGTAAGCACCGGCAGCAACGGGGTCGCTGCGGCTCCGACATTTACAGCCAATGGCACGACAGGAAGCTATTCGGTGACGGCCAGCGCGTCCGGCGTAACAGGAACGGCGAGTTTCAGTCTGACGAATACGACCGGAACAGCGGCGAACATCGCGGCGTCAGGGGGCAATTCGCAAAGCACGGCAGTGAATACATCGTTTGCGACCGCGCTGCAGGCGAAAGTGACCGATAGCGGCGGGAATCCGGTGAGCGGGGTGATGGTGACGTTCATAGCGCCGGCGAGTGGAGCGAGCGGGACATTCGCGGGCGGAGCGACCACCGCCAGCGTAAGCAGCGGCAGCAATGGGGTTGCGACGGCTCCGACGTTTACCGCCAACGGCACGACAGGAAGCTATTCGGTGACGGCCAGCGCGTCCGGCGTAACGGGGACGGCGAGTTTCAGTCTGACGAACACGACCGGAACAGCGGCGAACATCGCGGCGTCAGGGGGCAATTCGCAAAGCACGGCAGTGAACACCGCTTTTGCGACCGCTCTGCAGGCCAAGGTGACCGATAGCGGCGGCAATCCGGTGAGCGGAGTGATGGTGACGTTCACCGCGCCAGGGAGCGGAGCGAGCGGAACATTCGCGGGCGGAGCGACCACGGCCAGCGTAAGCACCGGCAGCAACGGGGTCGCTGCGGCTCCGACATTTACAGCCAATGGCACAACGGGGAGCTATTCGGTGACGGCCAGCGCGTCCGGTGTAACGGGGACGGCGAGTTTCAGTCTGACGAACACGACCGGAACCGCGGCGAACATCGCGGCGTCAGGGGGCAATTCGCAAAGCACGGCAGTGAACACCGCTTTTGCGGCCGCTCTGCAGGCCAAGGTGACCGATAGCGGCGGCAATCCGGTGAGCGGAGTGATGGTGACGTTCACCGCGCCAGGGAGCGGAGCGAGCGGAACATTCGCGGGCGGAGCGACCACGGCCAGCGTAAGCACCGGCAGCAACGGGGTTGCGACGGCTCCCACGTTTACAGCCAACGGCACAACGGGAAGCTATTCGGTGACGGCCAGCGCGTCCGGTGTAACAGGGACGGCGAGTTTCAGTCTGACGAACACGACCGGAACCGCGGCGAACATCGCGGCGTCAGGGGGCAATTCGCAAAGCACGGCAGTGAACACCGCTTTTGCGACCGCTCTGCAGGCCAAGGTGACCGATAGCGGCGGCAATCCGGTGAGCGGCGTCATGGTGACGTTCACCGCGCCAGGGAGCGGAGCGAGCGGAACATTCGCGGGCGGAGCGACCACGGCCAGCGTAAGCACCGGCAGCAACGGGGTTGCGACGGCTCCCACGTTTACAGCCAACGGCACAACGGGAAGCTATTCGGTGACGGCCAGCGCGTCCGGTGTAACAGGGACGGCGAGTTTCAGTCTGACAAACACGTCTGGGGTTACTAGCGGGAACTTGAGCGGTTCCGGGACCAGTTCTGCGACATTAGTAAATCTGACGGCGGAAGGCGCGTTGGACTGGGAACATTGGGGCGACGGACCCCTGAACCGAAAGGCCGGGGTGACGGCGCAACTGAGCACCTACACGCTGGTGGGAAGCGGGGGTGCGCAGAGCTACGGCAACGACCTGCGGCCGATCAGTTGGACGGATGGAACGCCGCTCACCAGCAGCACCAGCAATACGAATGGTCTGTTCATCGCGGGTGTGGGGCAAGGCTTCTCGTTCACCGCGCCGGCCGACACCACTACGCGAACTTTGATTGTGCACGTGGGCGGGTGGGAAAGCGGCGGAACTCTGACGGCGCAGTTGTCGGACGGATCGGCCGCGCCCTACACCGACGTGACGGCGAACGTGAACGGGCAATACGATCGCAACTACACGCTGACCTATGCGGCGGCTTCGGCGGGACAAACGCTGACGGTGAGTTGGGTGATGAGCGCGGGCACCAACGGAAATGTCACGTTGAACGCGGCGGCGTTGAGCGCATCGTCGGGGTCGAGTTTGGCGGGGAGCGGGGGGACGCCGCAGAGCACGGTGATAGACACCGCATTCCCAACGGCGCTGCAGGCGACGGTGACCGATAGCGGCGGGAATCCGGTAAGCGGGGTGAATGTGACGTTCACGGCGCCGGCGAGTGGAGCGAGCGGGACATTCGCGGGCGGGGCGACCACGGCCAGTGTGAGCACCGACAGCAATGGGGTTGCGACGGCTCCCACGTTTACAGCCAACGGCACGACTGGAAGCTATACGGTGACGGCCAGCGCGTCCGGTGTAACGGGGACGGCGAATTTCAGTCTGACGAACACGAGCGGAACAGCGGCGAACATCGCAGCCTCGGGCGGCAATTCGCAAAGCACGGCGGTGAATACATCATTTGCGACCGCTCTGCAGGCCACGGTGACCGATAGCGGCGGGAATCCGGTGAGCGGCGTCATGGTGACGTTCGCCGCGCCAGCGAGTGGAGCAAGCGGAACATTCGTAGGCGGATCGACCACCGCTAGCATAAGCACTGGGAGCAATGGGGTCGCCACGGCTCCCACGTTTACAGCCAACGGCACACCGGGAAGCTATACGGTGACGGCCAGCGCGTCCGGTGTAACGGGGACGGCGAATTTCAGTTTGACAAATACGACCGGAGCGCCGGTGAACATCGTGGCATCGGGCGGAAATTCGCAAAGCACGGCGGTGAATACATCATTCCCGGTGGCGCTGCAGGCGACGGTGACCGACAGCGGCGGCAATCCCATGACAGGAGTGTCGGTAGTGTTCACCGCGCCGGGCAGCGGAGTGAGCGGAACATTCGCGGGCGGAGCGAGCACCGCCAGCGTAAGCAGCGGCAGCAACGGTGTTGCCACGGCTCCAACGTTTACAGCCAACGGCACAACGGGGAGCTACAGCGTGATGGCCAGTGCTTCTGGCGTTACGCTGGCGGCGAATTTCACTTTGACAAACACGGCTGCGGTGACTGGCGGGAACTTGAGCGGTTCCGGGACCAGTTCCGCAACATCGGTAGATCTGACGTCGGAAGGCGCCTTGGACTGGGAGCATTGGGGCGACGGACCCCTGAACCGAAAGGCGGGGGTGACGGCGCAACTGAGCACCGACACCGTTGTGGGAAGCGGGGGTGCGCAGAGCTACGGCAACGACCTGCGGCCGATCAGTTGGACGGATGGAACGCCGCTCACCAGCATCACCAGCGATACGAATGGTCTGTTCATCGCGGGTGTGGGACAAGGCTTTTCGTTCACCGCGCCGGCCGACACCACTACGCGAACTTTGATTGTGCACGTAGGAGGGTGGGAAAGCGGCGGGACGCTGACGGCGCAGTTGTCGGACGGATCGGCCGCGCCCTACACCGACGTGACCACCAACGTGAACGGGCAATACGATCGGAACTACACGCTGACCTATGCGGCGGCTTCGGCGGGACAAACGCTGACGGTGAGTTGGGTGGTGAATTCGGGCTACGGTAACGTGACGCTGAACGCGGCGGCGCTTCAATAACGCCGCGCCGCCTTTTTGACGATGCAGGGACCGAGTCGGGTACCATTGTCTTTTCAGTTCCAATGCTCGCAGACGCCAGCCTGAATGCTGCCCGATCCTCCCAACGGTTGATGTGTTGGAAACACACTTGCCCGTTGGCTGTGCTTGGAACCCTCCTGTCGTTCACGCGCCAGGGTTTTCACTTTGGCATCATCAACAATATCTTCCACATTCCGATCGTTCTCAGACTTTTCGATCTCGGCCAGTTTTCGCAGGATCCCTTTTATCAGTCATTGCGGAACTTTACATCCATCGTGTGGCCGGCTCTTTCGCTCATCGCGACTCCGGCAAATGTCGCAGCGGTATTCTTAGCGGCTCACCTCGTCTCCCGTTTGCTCCTCTATTTTGCCTGTGTCTGGGCCCTGATTCAGATGGGGGTACGGAGCATTCTGGCGCTGTCAGCCTTCGTCCTGGTTTTGGCCTGCGGGCCAGTCTTCATGGGCTATTCGATGATCGGTGCAACAGGCCTGCAGATTGACTATTTTACTCACACCGAACTAACCTATCCGCTCGTTATCTTTTCTTTGATACTGGCATCCCGGAAACATTTCTCATGGGCATTCGCAGTCAATGGAGTCACGTTCAACGTGAACGCGTTTGTGGGTGTTTGGTTGGTTGTCGTTCTCGCTCTTCTGGTGATCGCAGAACCAGATAGCCTGCAGCGAAAAGTAAGGAATCTGTCGTTGGGCGGCCTGGTTCAGGGCCTCATCTCCCTGCCCACCATTGTGTGGATCCTGCGCACCATCCGCGATTCCCATGGGGCGCCCAGCTTCGACTACCGGGCATTCCTCGCTTACTATTTCCCCAAGCACTTCCTCATTCAGGCATCCAGCTTTCCGGAGATCGTTCAGTTTGCCATGGTTTGCATCAGTGGAGCCGTGGCGCTCTATCTTTTGGGCGGCCCGGCTCGTCCGTGGGCGATCGCATTCATCGGGTGTATCGCGCTGTTCGCAGCGGGCGTTATTCTGCCGCTCGTTTCTTCATCCAGGCTGCTACTGAACCTGGCCCTACTTCGGATTGACGGAGTCGTGATGCTGATGAGCTTGCTGTTCGCGACTGTCGCGGCCAGCCCCTGCCTTCGGAAGGGAGAAAAGTGGGGAGCGGCGATGGCCGTTCTCGCAACAGCCGCGCTGGGAGATTGGCGGCTTACCGCGATCGCTCTGACCATCTTCGCCTGGGAGAGAGCTGCCATCTCCCTGCGGGGGACAGCGCTATCTTGTGCGGCGGTGGGAGGACTTTCGATCCTAAGCCAGATCGGAAGCCCCGAGACGTTTCAATTTCAGCACGTGCTGGTAGCGATGCTCTGCTTTCTCCTGGCATTCCTCGAAGATCGCGTCATATTGGTCGCTCTGGGCACGGTTGTCGCGAGCATGAATTTCCCGATCCTCTGCGCTGGTTCTCTGGTTGGTCTCTGTGCAACCCTTCTATGGAGGGAACAAGGGGCACTCTGGATGGTCGCATCGACAGGGCTGAGCATGTTGCTCCAAGCTGCATTCTATGGGATGGTTCCGAAGACAGCGGTGACTTCCGCGATCATCGTCGGTTGTTCAGCCGCGTTCCTTGGCAGCCGCGCTGCGGCAGGCACCTTCCGCGCGCGCTTTTACGGAAGGTTCTTCACTGTTGCATACGCCTGCTTGCTCGCGGCGCTCCTGATCCCCTGGGCCCAAGTGGCGGCGCTGGTTTGGCTGCGATCTCCTCAAGACCCTCAGGCCACCGAAGACCGCGCCTGGGGGAAAGTACAGCAATGGGCCCGCGGAAACACGCCCAGCGACGCGGTTTTCCTAGTTCCTGCGGACAGTGAAGGGTTTGAGCTCGGCTCTTATCGCCATGTCTGGACGGACTATCGCCAAGGCGCGGCGGTGATGTGGTCGCCCGCATATTACTCGCTTTGGATGAACCGTTATCCGGGGGTCCGGAGCCTAAAGAATCACTCCGACTTCTATCACTATGCACTGGCTCACAGCCTTCGGTATTACGTTATTCCGCGGGAGGCTCGGCAGTGCAACGATTGTGTTGATGAAATGCAAGTTTACAGCAATTCCTACTTCGAGGTTTATCGGGTGACGTCTGCGAACTCAGCCCGCAACTGAAGGCGCGGCGATAGCGGCGGGATTGGGACGAACTGTCACGGGTGTCGCTGAACCGAGCCCAGGGCGAGCTTCACATCCCGCTCAAGGCAGCTCTCAGGTGGCTATCTCGCCGTCATAAGGCCTAAGAGTGACCGTGTCCTGCCGTTCCAGCTGAAATCGAAAACGGCCTGCGCGTCCGCGCGTGCGCTACAATGACGAATCCAGATTCTACATGCGGGCTCGGCGGGCACTCATCACGGGTATTACGGGCCAGGATGGCTCCTATCTGGCGGAATTCTTGCTGGCCAAAGGCTATGAGGTGCACGGCATCGTGCGCAGGGTCGCGCTTGAAGATCCCTCTCGTAGATTGGAGCGGATCGCCGCTTTTTCAGACCGTTTGCATCTGCATCCGGCTTCGCTTGAGAGCTTCCCCAGCCTCTACCGGGTCTTTCAGAGCGTCCGCCCCGACGAGTGTTATCATCTGGCGGCGCAAAGCTTTGTGAGCTATTCCTTCGATGACGAATTCTCGACGCTCAACATCAACATCAACGGGACTCACTTCGTCCTGGCCGCATTAAAAGATGTGGCGCCGGAATGCCGTTTTTATTTCGCCGGATCGAGCGAGATGTTCGGCGCAGTGGCCGAGATCCCGCAAAACGAAAACACGCGCTTTCATCCCCGCTCGGCGTACGGCATCAGTAAGGTCGCCGGATTCGATCTGACTCGCAATTATCGGGAAGCTTATGGCCTGCATGCCTCCAGCGGGATCTTGTTCAACCATGAATCGCCCCGCCGCGGTTTCGAGTTTGTCACGCGCAAAGTTACGTCGGGCCTGGCGCGTATCCTGGCGGGACAATCGTCGGAATTACGGCTGGGCAATTTAGACGCCAAGCGGGATTGGGGGCATGCGCGCGATTACGTGGAAGCCATGTGGCTCATGCTGCAGCAGGACCGGCCCGATGATTACGTGGTCGCCACCGGTGCTACTCATTCGGTGCACGATTTTGTGAAAATGGCCTTCGATCTGGCAGGGTTGAACTCCGACGCTTACGTGGTCAACGATCCCGGATTTTACAGGCCCGCGGAGGTCCACATCCTGGTTGGAGACGCTGCCAAGGCTCGAACCACGCTGGGCTGGCGGCCGAAATGCGATTTCGCCGAACTGGTTCGCGAGATGGTGACCGCCGACTGCGCGCGCCTCGGCGTGGAGATCGCACAGACCAAGCTTCAATAGAGCGCCATCCCGCCGGCTACCAAGACTTACTTGTGCTGCGTTTCCCAATCATATTGGATCTTCGGATCATCGTGCGGGATACGGCCCTCATCCTGCGGATCGTAGAATCGATTGGTGAGATAAACTAACATGGCCGGACCGGTTCCAATCACCTTGTAACCATGCGCGATGCCTGGCGGAACCAGCAATTGCCAGCGCCGCAGCGCTCCCACGTAGAGCGTATTGCGGGCGCCGAAGGTCTGGGAGCCTGCGCGCATATCCACCAGCGCTACTTGTAGCATGCCATCGAGCGGAACCCAACAATCCGTTTGATGACGATGGAAATGAAACGCCTTGATGGTGCCAGGATAGCTGAGAGCCGCCGAAACTTGCGTCGTTTCTGCGGGGAAGTGCGAAGCCAGGCCATGCCCCATGCGCGCAATCTCGAGGAAATAACCGCGGTCGTCCGGCCATACCGGATAAGGTTGGATGCGCACGCCCGCAATCAAGTCCTTGGAGTCCGGCGCGAGGATGACTTTGCCGATCCCCTTCTCGCAGGTGGGCGTCGACAACTCCAGGTCGCCAGGGGCGGATGATTCGCGCGCCAGGGAACTCATTGCGGAGTCACTGCTCCGCTCGCGCCGCGGCTGCTTTGCGCCACCAGGTTCCCGGCCCGCAGCAGGGAATCGAACGTGCCGGCATCGGTCCACCAGCCGTCCAGATGTGCATAGGTCATCGTGCCCTCGCGAATGTACGCATTATTGACGTCGGTGATTTCCAACTCCCCGCGGCCGGAGGGAACCAGTTCCCGTACCTTGTCGAAGACCGTCTCGTCGTACATGTAGATGCCGGTCACCGCGAAATTCGATTTGGGCGCCTTGGGTTTTTCTTCGATGCCAACAATGCGGCCGTCGCGCACTTCGGCCACTCCGAATCGCTCGGCATCGTGGACCTCTTTGAGAAGGATTTTCGCGCCGGTTTTCTGCCGTTGAAAATCCTCCGCCATGTGCCGGATGCTTCGCTCGATGATGTTGTCACCCAGGATGACGCAAATGCGCCCGCCGTCGGCGAAATGCTCTGCCAATCCCAGGGCGTCGGCGATGCCGCCTTCGCCTTCCTGGTAGGTGTAGTCCAAGTGCTTGAGCCCAAATTCTTTGCCATTCGCCAGCAGGCGCAGAAAATCTCCGGAATTCCGGCCACCCGTTACCACCAGGATCTCGCGGATGCCCGCATCCACCAATGTTTGGATGGGGTAGTAGATCATGGGCTTGTCGTAGATCGGAAGAAGATGTTTGTTGGTGATCTTGGTGAGGGGAAACATGCGACTCCCCGTCCCGCCGGCCAGAACAACACCCTTCATTGGCACACCTTGAACTGTTGAGAACGCATCAAGTCTCCAGTATAGCCAGAACCCACGGAACGGTTCACTGAACCAGGCCGAATGAACCAGGCCGGTTGAACCAGGCCGCAAGCAGCTCAATCGCGGATCAGCCCCTCGGGCGATTACAAGTTGGTTGTTCGGGCCACTTCGTACCACACGTCGCCGTCGGAAATGAACTCGAGTGTTGCCGATTTGCCGGGCAGGCCCGTGAGCGGACCCGCGCTCTTGAGATGCTCTCCGAAGGTTATAGTCTTGGCGCTGATCTGATCGTTCACGATGATGACCCACATGTGCTGTCCGGCAAGGCCTCCGGTGGCCGCCTTCATAGTCGCGTTGCCGATAGCATTGTTGGTGGTGGTTTTGTGCATGTCGCCCGCCGTGGTTTCCAGCGTCAGGATGCTCGCGTAGGGTATGGTCTCCATGGAGGCGATGAACCGGCGAGCCATAACATCACGCTGGCGATCGCCATCCTCGCCGCCCCCGCGCGTGCCGCCGCCCATCAAACGAAACACCTTGCCGTCGTAAAACACCCATTGTGGTTCGCCCGCGGCGAGGGTCCCCCGCGGGTCCGTGGTCCCATCGCTTTTTTTAATGCTCACCGGCCCAAGATTATCGATGTTGAGAGTGCAAGACGCGAGGCAGGCGGTATCGGCCACCAGGACCAAAGCCATGCCGGTTTGATATGCCCCAATCGTTTTGTAGCGGAGACTGCAGGTGTAGAGCGTGCTCCCGCTGGAGGAGAAACAGTAGTTCTCGTTGCTGTGAACGGTATCGTGGGTGGCGATCACAGCCGTGTTGTAGGAAGGCTGGCAGGTGATCCGATCGTTGGCCGTGCCTTCATCTCTGCACGTCTCGACAACTCCACTTCCCGATTCCAGGTTCAGCGCCCCGCGTGTGCCAATACGCCTGCCGGCTACATCCACGGTGACCGTCTGCGCCCCAACACCGCTTAGCGAAAGACAGACCAGCACGATGAGCGATTTCATCGGAAGCACTGCCTCGCCAGGATGCCAGTGTCAGCGTAACCGAAACCGTGGTATGGATTGTTCGCCGGCGACTTCAAATTCTCCAAAAGCTCTCCGGGATACGGTGACCCAGATGTCAAGGACCTTGAATCAGGGGAACCAATGGACCCCGCTCCTCCAGTAACGATGATTCGCATGGTGTCTTTATTCTACGTGGACCAGGCGGTGCTTCAGCTCACGGTGATCTCAGGTTTGGAGCAAGACCGGCGTCTCAAATCTTCGGTGTCCGCATCGCAACGGCCCAAAGCCAATCACGCTCCGCCGCAGCCCATCCTCCATTCCATTTGTTCCGTTTCGTCTTGTTCATCCCCGCTATAGACGGATTACGGAGCGGCAGTTGTCGGAATGGGATTGCAAGTTCTGCTTGCTATGATCTGAACGTGAGCGAGCCGCGCGTGATGATGGTTGTACCCTGCTTCAATGAGGAACTTCGCCTTCCCGCCGATCGATTTCAGAAATTCCTCTGTCAATCTCCATTTCAATTCGTTTTCGTCGATGACGGCAGCCGCGATAAAACGCTGGACCGGCTGGAGAGCCTGCGCCGCGGCAAAGAGGATCGCGTGTTTGTGCTTCGTTTGCCCGCTAACCAAGGCAAGGCGGAGGCAGTGCGGACGGGTCTCAACTTCGCTCTGGAACAAGATGCCGAATACGTCGGCTATTGGGATGCCGACCTGGCAACACCGCTGGACGCCATCCCCCAGTTTATGGCGATATTCAGCGCCCGGCCGGATCTGGATATGGTTTTCGGAGCGCGCGTCAAGCTATTGGGGCGGCACGTTCATCGGCGAACCGGCCGTCATTACCTGGGCCGGGTGTTTGCCACCGTGGTTTCCACCCTGCTGCGCCTGCCCATCTACGACACGCAGTGCGGCGCCAAAATCTTCCGCGTCCGCGCCGGCACTGCCGCTCTTACCGCGGAGCCATTTCGGACGCGCTGGGTGTTCGACGTGGAACTTCTGGCCCGCTACATCCGCCGGCTAGGCTCCGCGCAACTGGCGGCCGAGCGGATCTACGAATTTCCTCTCGACACCTGGGAGGATGTCGGCGATTCCAAAGTCAAACCACTGGACTTCTTGGTTGCACTGCGCGACGTCACGCTCATCTATTGGAAATATCTGCGCACGCCTTGACTGCTGGTGTTTCCTAAACGCGCGCCGCTTCAGATCGCGCCCAGCTCCTCATTACGGTGGGCGTAATTCTTGTCGTGATATTTCTGATATTCGCCCGACCGGACGTGCGCGATCCATTCCGGATTGGATCGATACCAGTCCACCGTGGCCTGAAGGCCTCGCTCGAAATCCATCTCCGGCTTCCAGCTCGTTTCGTGCATCAGCTTCTCGCTCGAAAGGGCGTAGCGCCGGTCGTGCCCCGGCCGGTCCGTGACGTACTCGATCAGGCTGGACGGCTTGCCAGTGATGGAGAGAATCCGTTCCACCACCGTTTTGTTAGGAAGCGAGCGATTGCCACCGATATTGTAGATTTCGCCGTCACGCCCCTTCTCCAGCAGCGTGAGTATTGCGCGGCAGTGATCTTCCACATACAGCCAGTCGCGGATCTGCATTCCGTCGCCATACACCGGCAGTGGTTTGTTGTCGAAGGCGTGCGTGATCATCAGCGGGATCAGCTTTTCAGGAAACTGGCACGGCCCATAGTTGTTGGAGGCGCGCGTCACGATCACCGGCAGCTTGTAGGTGGTGTGATAACTCAGGGCCAGAAGATCGGACCCGGCTTTGCCCGCCGAATAGGGACTGCTGGGCTGCAGCGGGAACTGCTCGTCGGCTTCGAGCGGCGGCTCCAGGCTGCCGTATACTTCGTCGGTGGAAACATGAATGAAGCGCTCCACGCGATGCGCGCGCATGGTCTCGAGCAAATTGAACGTCCCGCGCAGATTGGTTTCAAACACCGGCTGCGGCGCGAAAATACTGCGGTCCACGTGGGACTCCGCGGCGAAATGCACCACCGCGTCCGGCTTCACTTCCGCGAAGATGCGCCGCAAGCCATCCAATTCGCAGAGATCCGCCTGAATGAAGCGATAGTGCGCGTGATTGGCTACCGATGCCAGATTCTCCAGATTCCCCGCGTACGTTAGCTTGTCGATGTTGACGATCTCAAGCGCGGGATTCCCCAGAGCCAGACGCACGAAACAAGACCCGATGAACCCAGCTCCACCAGTGACGATAATTTTCATGGAATCTCCATTGTACGTGGACCGGGGACTATTCTTCAGGTGCCCGGCTTTATGCTTTCGGGGTCCGGCTTCTTTCGGACATAATCTCCCTGCAACCGAGCAAGCGCAGTGGATGAGGCCGCAAGTGGGCATGCGTCCAATACCAGAAGGCTCCCTGATCGGGTGTACAACTGCGCGCCGCCGAAAAATGGTGGGCGCCATCGGTTAGGATGAGAAGGGAGAAACCGTTCGATTGAAGCGCACCACTCCGATCCAAGCTGCTTTTGAAGAGGCCGCACGCAGTTTGAGTTCGATCTGTTCCACTTCGTATCCCGAAAAAATCCAGCAGGCCATCGATCTGCTAGTCGATCGGCTATCGGCTGGCAACAAGTTGCTGGTCTGCGGCAATGGAGGCTCCGCGGCCGACGCCATGCATATTTGCGCGGAACTGGTCGGCCGCTTTCTGCGGGATCGCCGCCCCCTGCCGGCCATCGCGCTGAACGCCAACCCCGCCATTCTCACGGCCCTAGCCAACGACTATTCCTATGAATCCATATTTTCAAGGCAGGTGGAAGCTTGCGCCGCGCCCGGGGATGTCGTGTGGGGCATCTCCACTAGCGGCAATTCCAAGAACGTAGTGGAAGCGCTGCGCGCCGCGCGAGCCATGGGAGCTTGGACCATCGGCATGACAGGCGAAGGCGGCGGCGCTCTGGCCCCACATGCGGACGTTTTACTGGCGGTTCCGCTCTCGGCGACGCCCAGGATTCAGGAAATCCACGTGGTCACCTACCATGCGATCTGTGAAGCTGTGGAGGCTGCGGTGTGCGAGGAAACGTCGTCAGCCACCGGCTAGAGAGCCGCTCGCTGCCGCTCGCCTGCACTCGCGCCCGCTGTGTAAAACCGTTCCGGACCGGCCGGCATGCGAATTACTTCCACTTCCATCTTCAGGACTGCGGTTCGGGCTTCCAATCCCCGCTGCACAGCCTCGACAAACGCGCTGATCACCAGCGGATTCATCTCGCTGTCGAAGCCGCGGTAGAAGTTGACGTACTGCGAATCCGGCAGCGGGATTCTCAGTTGCCAGCGAGGCGAGGAAACCGTGGCGGCATCACAGTGAAAATCCTCGAAAAGCGTGCCGCTCAAACTCATCCGGACCTCGTGAAAACCAAAGTCGCGGCTGCCGGTGCGAACGTGAGCCCAGCACTCCTCCACGCTCTCGGCCTTGGCTAACTTCACTTCGAAGTCCTTCAAACGGGTTTCCACGTCAATAATGCGTCGAAATCTGCCACCGAACAACATCCGGCTGGCGGAAGCAAACTCGGTGTAGTCCAGTTGCCGGATGCCAATCCACACTGCCCCTCCGAACAGAATTACGATTAAGCCGCTGAATTGGTTATGCAGCGCGCTCACCAGAAGCGAAAGAACCGCAGCCAGTCCGCATAAACCGTACATGGTCAGAACCGCGCCCTTAGGGCTGAGGCCGCGATCGAGGAGACGATGGTGGATATGTCCGCGATCTGCCTGAAAGATGGGCCGATTGCGCAGGAACCGCCGCAGGATGGAGAGCACCACATCCAACAAAGGAATTGAAACCGCCAGCAAGGGTACCGTCAAGGCTACCAAGGTGACTGATTTGTCGCTCCAAAGAGCGCCGAAGCAGCCCAGCATGAATCCGAGCGTGAGACTGCCGCAATCGCCCAGGTACACCGAAGCACCGCTGAAGTTATAGCGCAGGAATCCGAGCAAGCAACCGGCCAACGGCATGGTTGCTAGCACCAAAGGTAGATTGTGCTGGGTAAGCGCCGCCAGCAGCATGGTGATGGTGGCGAACAGGCCGACACCCGCGGCCAGGCCATCCATACCGTCGATCAGGTTGAATGCGTTGCTGCAGCCCACCAGCCAGATTACGGTGATCGCAAAACCAAGCCACGGCCAGGCCGGCAAGCCCTGCAGCGTCCGAATTTCCACATGAATCCCGGAAAAATAGGCCAACACGCTAGCGCCCAGGATTCCAAGGAGTTTTTGCCAGGCCGCCAGCCCAATCAGGTCATCCAACACGCCGGTGAAGAACACCACCGCGGCGACCAGTGTGAGCGGCACGATGTTAGGTAACTCGTGGTGCAGATGTTGCGTGTAGGTAAAAGGCAGCGCCAGTGCAATCGCAAAGGTGATGACGTAAGAAAGAACAATTGCAATTCCGCCCACGCGCGGAACGGGCGTCGCGTGCTTCTTGCGTACGCCATCCGGGTGATCGAGAAAGCGGTTCCCCAGAAGGTCGCGCACCAACGGAGTCAGCACCAGTGCCAGCACAATTGACAGAGCGCCGAGTGTGAGTATCAAGAACACGTTACTCTCTCCTAGTGAGCTTACTCAACCAAGGTGCAAGACGAAACGCGCGCTTCCTCCAAAAGCAGTGCGAGGCTTGAGAAGAACTCTCGCCGAATTCCTTGGCCTTCTCTATTTCACACCGGAAAGGCCTTAATGCCAAGGACAATTCGATCTAGCTCGTACTAGTACGGCGCGTCCCCCAGCTAAGTACTGACACTTAACCCGCTGAATCTTAGCAGCTTAGGGGACCAGTCGAGATAGACCGCTCTGAGCGAGCAGAAAATTGCGGTGGTTGGAATTGAGGATTTACGTGACAGGTTTTGGCAGCAACTGACAAGTTACCACGGTTAGCAATCAAAAGTACATCAAACGTATAACCGTTCCGTCATACCAGACAAACTGAGCCTGCCCGGCTACCAGGGCGCCTCCTGGAGCTGTCAGGCCGTCCTTCTTCGTGATACTTTTCAGCCCGAGGTTGTCGATGTTCAGCGAACACGACGTGGCGCAGGTTGTATCGACATTGAGGAGGAAGACCTGCCCTACGGTATAAACCGTCAGAGCCTTGTCGGGCATGGAACAGGTGTAGCCGGTAGTCCCGTTGCTCGAGGCGCAGTAGCTTTCGTTGGCGTGGATCGTGTCGTGTGTAGGTATGAGCGCCGTGTTGAAGGTTGGAGTGCAATCCACGCGTGAGGCTCCCACGTTGTTGCTGCAGGACTGCACGATGCCCGTTCCGGAGATGAAATTAAGTGTCGCCTGAGTTCCTTGGGTCGTGCCATTGAGAGCTATGTTGAGTCCTGCGATGCCCGCTCCAGTGCAATCGGTGCGGCTGTTGGTTGGATCGTCGGTACATCCTCCGCCAGTGAAGTTCAGCGAGGACTCCACCGGAAGGCTGGTGCCTGAATTCTGAATGTGGGCAATGGCGCCATTGCTTCCGGCCGGCCCTTGGGCGCCCTGTCGGACCCGCCGGACCCTGAACTCCGGCGACCGTTTGCGGAGTCCAGCCCGTGCTGGTGCTCCAAGCCAAGGATTGTCCGCTGCTGGGCGCGGTGGCCGAGACCGCCCTGCCTTGAATCTGGACCACGGTACTTGCGCCGGGCGTTCCGGTGACATCTCCCGCCAGGATTCCAGCCGAAAGCAGGGTCCACGAATTCACCGCGGTGCATCCGTATAGATTCAACCCGGCGGCTGCATTGGTCTGAAAGAAAGCTTCTCCCACCCCACAAGTCGCTGGAAGAGCTGTGCCCGCCTTGAATGGCTTGGTCGTATTCGCGGCGGAAAAATCGACGCTCTTGCTTTGCGTTCTCAGATCCACCAGTGTTTGGCCCTGGGCCATTCCAATCAGCCAAACCGCTGCCAGCAGCGCGCGCCGGTATTGCATGAGTCGTTGTCCTCCAGGTAGAGAATTTTCAACTCAGGTATACCAGCATGAAATCCGGGCACCAAAGCGCCCGGGTGCGCAAAGGCGTGAAAATGCAACGAAGATTTGTCAGTTCGCGCCGTGAATACTGGCCGACGGAGCGCGCATTCTGCGCAGCACAACTGCGCCGAGCCCGAACAGGCCGATCAACATCCAGATTCCGCCGCGCGGCTCCGGCGTGGGAGCCATTATGATCTGCTCCTGGAAACCGCCCACACCCACGCCACTTCCCAGTCCGGTCATGGTGGGGTCACTCACGATCTCGAATTGCGAAACGAAACTGTTCAGAGCGCCTGGGTTCCCGCTCATGCTGTTGTACCAACTCACCGCTTGCTCCAGGTAGCTGTCCGGGTTCACACCCGAAGGATCGATCACGGGGCCTTCCGCCGAGGGGTCCAGGATCGTCCAAATGGCTTCCTGAATTTGATTATTGGATGTGTTGTCGCCCAGACCCTGGTTGTAGAGGGAAACCAGATACGCAGCCATTTCATAGCGCACCAAGGCGGTCGATCCGGCTTCCGGAGTTGATCCGTTCGGATCGTTGAAGAACGCGTCATCCGCGTTATCGAGCGCCGTATTGCCATCGCTCAGGGTGATGGTGGTCCAACCGGTTTGTGCCACATTGCCAAACCTCGTTGCGTCCAGGTTCGCGCCGGTTCCGAGCGCAGTTACCGTAGCCGTGTTGGTGGACGGCAGGTAGATTTCGTCGTCGAAATTGTCGCAATAAATCTCCACCGTCACGCCGTTCAGCGTAGCTGACGCCCCGCCACCGCCTCCCGCGAGCGGAAAGTTGTAGCTGGATGGACTAAGGACGAGAGTGTCGGCACTCGCACCGAAAGATATGAAAAGGAGCGCTAATCCCGCCCCAAAAAGTGATTTGATTTTCATGGCAGCTTCAGAGTAAGACCCCGGAGTGAACCGGTAATCAATCGAAGGTTATAAACCTCGGGCTTCGATGTACCGGTACCTTCCCTGACGTAGTTTTGTTTGCAGGGCTCGGGCATAAGCCGCCCATGATTATTGAGCTTCGCATAATATAGAGTCAGTCAAGGGACAGTTCGGCCTGCTTCCAGAAGGCAGTAATGAGGCGTGGGCGGCGGCGCATCCGTTTTAGCGTCTTGCGCGCCGTATCATTGAGCGACCAGAAGTCCTTCGGGCAAACATTGGGCAGGGTGTGCTGCTTCCAGTAGGCCCAGATGTACTCGACCGGGTTGAGTTCAGGGGCATAACCCGGCAGGTATTCGACGCACAGCCGTTGGCGATTCTGATCAATGAAGTCTCGCGTCACCTTGCTTTTGTGCGCGGACAGCCGATCCCATACGATGGTCAGCGGTCCTGGGATGTGGCGCAGCAACGCCCCCAGAAACTCCACGACCTCGGCACTTTTGATCGATCCTTTGTAAAGACGGAAGTAGAAGTTGTAGAAGGTCAGGCCGGCGACGGCCGACATCTTGTCCCAGTTGAAGTTGTACTGCAAGATGGGGGTCTGGCCGCGCGGCGACCAAGTCCGCACCCGGTGAGGCCGCTGGCTCACTCCGCTTTCGTCGATGAAGACGATCGTACGGCCTTCCGTCTGGGCTTTTTTTTAATATCGGGCCAACGCACACGCTTCCATTGGCGGATTGCTTCCTCGTTCCGTTCGCGCGCCCGACCTTCCGGGCGCTGGCAACTCCAACCCAGGCCGTCCAGCACCTTCCAGACATGGCCGGGATGGTATTGAACGCCGAACTCGCTTTCGATCAGGTGGGCAATTCGCCAGCAGGTCCACAAGGGCGTTTCGTATCCGAGTACCTCCGGGCCTTTTTGCAACAAGTCGCCGAGGCGCTCCAGATCCGCTTCGCTCAACTCCGGCTTGCGGCCCGCGCGTCCGGCTGTCTTCAACGCTTGCTTGCCGCCCTTGTTGTACTCCTCCGCCCACCGGCTCACCGTTTGGCGGCAGACTTTCAGCCGACCCGCGATTTCGGATTGGTTGAGATCTCCCTTCTCCAGCAGTCGAACGGCTTTCATCCGGCGCTTCTCCAGCGCTTCAAAATCACGTGCCTCTCCAGCGGGATTGCCCATACTGAGTCAAACCCATTCTCCCGCGAAAAGTGTCGCTATATTATGCGGATGTCAATAGTACTGCTATTACTCACGCGCCTGGGATGGCGCGCTCATCGTTGTGTAAACTAACTATGCAATGATTTTTCGGAGCCTCCTGACCCCCTTGGCGGCTATTGTCCTACCGTCAATTCTTCTACTTACGGGGTGCCGCAGCGCAAACAGTTATCTGGATAAGGGCAACGCCGCCTTCGCCCGAGGGCAATTTGATGAAGCGTCTTTGGACTACCGGAAGGCAGTCCAAAAGAATGCCGGCTTCGGGGAAGCATACTTCCGAGAGGGCCTGACGGAACTAAAGCAGAACAAGGCCGCCGAAGCTTTACAAGATATCGAGCAGGCCGTCCGGCTGATGCCGGCCAATCCGGAGGCCAAGACCAACCTGACCAATTTAATGCTCGGCGCATACATTGGCGACCCCAAGCGTCCCAAGTTTCTATACGATTTATTGGTTAAATACAGCGGCGAGTGGTTGGCTAAGGATCCTAATTCGCTCCAGGGCCTGCGAATCACGGGATATCTCGCCATGTTGGACCAGCGGCCGGACGAAGCAGTCAGCGACTTCCGCCGGGCTCACCAGTTGTACCCGAGCGACGAGAAGATCGTCGATGGCCTCATGGACGCTCTGTTCCGCGCCAATCAGCCGGCCGAGGCGGAGAAAGTTGGCCTGGATTACCTTCGAAGGAATAGCAACTCCTCCGACGTGTACGATGCTCTGTTCCGGATGTATGAAGGGGCCCACCGCGTGGAGGACGCCGAGAACATCCTCAAACGCAAGGTGGACGCCAATCCCAAGGACAACTCCTACCTTCTGCAATTGGCCGCCTTTTACGCCCAGGCGCACAGGAAGCCCGACATGGACCGCACCATGCAGAGTTTCCTCTCCAATCCCGCCGCCGATTCGCAGGTTCGCCTGGAGGCCGGGGATTTCTACGAATCGGTCGGTGATCTGGCGGACGCTCTGCGGCAATATCGTTTGGGAAGCAGTTCCAACAATAAAGACAACCTGCTCTACCAGGACCGCGTCGCCCGAGTTCTCTTGTTGCAGAACAACCAAAAGGAAGGACTTCAGGTTCTCAATCGGACGCTGGCACAGCACCCCGACGATGCCGAGGCCCGGGCCTTGCGCGCGGCGCTTCTGGTGGGCCGGCCCGGGGCCGGAAAGCCGGGCGAAGGTGTTCAGGAGCTTCGCTCCCTGTTGGAAAAAAATCCCAACGATCTTTTCTTGAAGTTTCTGTTGGCCCGCGGGCTTGCCGAGAGTCAGAACCTGGCTGAGGCGCGCGTCCGCCTCCTTGAGATCGTCAAGCTGCGGCCTCAATTTCTGGATGCCCATTTACTATTGGCCGACATCGCCTTCCGACAACACGATATGATCGAGACCATCCAGCAGGCGGAAGCCGCTCTGGGGGTGGATCCTGAAAATCTGCGCGCCCGTATGCTACGGGGCAGCGCTTTGCTCCAGCAAGGCGATCTCGATCAAGCCAGCGTGGTCCTGGGCGGCCTTTCGCGCCAGGTGCCAGGTTCGGTGGACGTTCAACTCCAACTCGCCTACCTGGCGCTGAAGAGGCGCGATTTCGCCGAGGCCGAAGCCGCTTTCAGCAAGATTCTTCAGATGCACCCCCAAGAGTGGAGAGCGGTGGCCGGGCTAGTGGATACCGACTTGGCGCAAAATCATCGGGATAAAGCACTCTCCCGCCTGGACCAGGAATTGACCCAATCGCATGGCTCTCCGGCCGTGCGTTACCTGCTGGCCACCACCGCTTTGCGCAGCGGAAAATACGACGTCGCCATCGATAACTTTCGCGCACTGGCCAACCAAACCCCCAATTCCATTGACGCCGAGGTCCAACTGGCGGATGTCTACGAACTCAAGGGAGACGTCCATAACGCCATCGCGACTCTGCAACAGGCCGCCGTGCTCCAACCCAAGGATCCCAGGCCTAGCTCAATGCTCCCGTACCTGCTGGAATCGGAAAATCGCGAACAGGAGGCCAAGCAGGTGGCCCGGCGCGCTCTTGCCGCTCGTCCCAAGGACCCGGTTGCAATGAACAACCTCGCATATTTGTTAGCCGAGACTGGAGACAGTCTGGATGAGGCCGTGAAGCTCGCACGCGCGGCGGTCAGCCAGGCACCGAACAATCCTGTCTTCCTCGATACGCTCGGCTACGTTTACTTGAAGAGGGACCAAAACGACGACGCGTTGGATATCTTCGATCGGCTGATTCGCCGCTTTCCGGACGACCCTGCCTGCGCCTACCACACCGCCATGGCTTGGTTTCAAAAGGGCGACCGGGCTCGAGCAAAAACTCTCCTCTCGCATGCCCTGGAGTTAAGACCTCCCAAGGACATCGAGGAAGGCGCAAACGATTTGTTGAGCAGGCTTAACTGACTCATGCTTAGACTGATTGAAGGCGGGATGTTGAGAGTTGGATGAGGTAGGCGTACTAACCGTCCCACCGAGTTTGCTGGTACTTCACACCCTAGCTTTTTGAGGCAGGGTGCCTTATCCTAACGATTACCGCTTTTTAAGTAAGTAAAATTTTGCAGTCCAGAGGAGGAAGTTGAGCAATGAGATTTTCATTGGCTGTAGGTTTAGCCAGTGCGCTGTCCCTCGCGACATTCGCAAGCGCGGCAACTTGCGTTCCAACATCCAGCTGGTGTTTTGGATCCAATCCGGAGCAAGTAAGTAACGGCACTACGTACTCTATCACTGGCGACCCCGGCGCGGGCTCCATCTCAGTATTTGGTGAGCAGATCACGAACAGTAGCAGCGGCGGGACTTACCTGAGCAGCAGCGACTCGACAATAAGCGGGCTTTTTTCGACCAATACTACCGACTACAACGAGGGCACCGGTATTGCACCTTATAACCCGGTTGAGGGAACGACGAGCCACTTTAGCGATCAGGACGGTATCACGGACGAGGTCACTACCGGGTATAACCATCTTGGGACTCCCATCACCAACAGCAACATCGGCAATATTCTGGTGCTCGAACTCGGCAGCAACATCGCCGACGGAACCACTCTATCGTTTCTTTTACAGGCCGGCAATGGCGAAGCCGGTGACGCTGTAACGTTATACAGTCTTGACGCAACCGGCACGAATCCCAGCGTGGATATGAGCCCCAGCTTGATGACGAACGACGGAACAACGCCCGCCAATAGCATCACAAACACTGGGACAACCCCCCAGTTCACCATCACGAAGGATACCTCGGGCATCGAGTTTATTGCGATTGAGGCCGATTGCCATTACCTGCTGTTGGATTCGATCACCCCCGGCACCAGCAGCGTCCCCGAGCCGCGTTTCTACGGCTTGCTGCTCGCGGGCTTGCTAGGATTGGCTGGTATGGTTTATCAGAAGCGGCGCGCCGCCCAAGCGAACGGGTAGTCATTTCTCCTTGGTGTCTGAAAAAGGGCATGCGGTCGTCCTGGCCACATGCCCTTTCTCTTTTTTAAGAGCTACTGCTTCAGGGAGCCGAGCTTCGCTCTACCTGAGGCGGCAGACTAAAGGGGATCTCCAGAACGACGTCGATATCCACCGGCGCTCCATCGCGCGTGGCGGGCTTGAACTCCCACGACTCCACATCTTGAAGCACCGCGCTTTCCAATGCGGGAGTTAGATTCCTGAGCAAGGCCCGCACCTCCAGCTTGCCCGCCTTGGTGATGATGCCGGCCAGTTGAACGCGCAACTCTGTTCTTGCGCCGGGCGGCACCGGTTCCACCGATTCGAATTTGCGCAGCGGGACGGGCGCGCGCACGTTGAGAGCCTCGCCCGCGCCCGGCGGGGAGTCTCGTTCCGCGAACCATATGATCCAGTCGGTGCTGTACTCCGGCAGATTCTCGATCGGGATCACCATAGTGTAGACGTTGCGGCCCTGGAATCGGCCTTCGATGGACGCGGGAATGGTGCGCGAGGCCGGGTGCAACGGAACCGACAATGTCGAGATCGGTAAACTGCGGAGGCGATCGGCGTAGAGCACCACCTTCCGCGGAGGTTCGACATGCGGCGGTGGCAGCGCCTTGCCACCGTCATGAATGGTGAGATTTGGCACTCCGAAGCCGCCTTTCACCTCGCCCGTGGCTATCTCGCCCACGGTGGGTGCTTGCGCAAACTGCCCTGGCCGCGAGCCGTCGGGCACGTTGCCTTTGTCGTTGGGATGCAACCCCACCACCGCGATATCCACTTTGCCGTTGCCCGCGGCATTCACCGGACCGGGCGGAGCCGTGGGAGGTGGCGGTGCCCCTTTGGAGAAGGATGGTGCCCCGATTCCATCCGGCAGCACAGCCCGCGCCGGCGGAGCCCCTGTAATGTTCGCGTCGGGCGGCGCAATCTCAGCCGTTTGCACCGGAATCACCGCACGCGCCGGACGCGGCGATGGCGGAGGTGGCACGAAAGATTTTCGCGGTTTCGGAATCTCCACCGGCTGAGTATTGATCTGCTGCGCTTTATTGATATTCCCGTTCGGCGCAGGCGCTGAAATGTTCGGTTGCGGAGCCTTTGCGCCTTGCGTTTCCGGCTTATCGACCTTCGGCTTGGGCTCCAGAGGCGGAGCCGGCGCCGGTATTGCCATCGCAGCCCGGGCGATCAAATTGGGCGCAGGCAGGTCCTCATGGATTTCCATCTTGGGTATCCGCTGCCAGATAAATTGCTTTGCTGATTTGGGCTTGGGAGCAGTGGCGATAATGGCGGTGGGGGACTTTACGGGCGCCCGCGGCGCGGGAAACGTCCCGATTCGTTCCTGTGCCGAAACTTCCGGCAGTTGTTTCTTGGGAGGGCTGTACCAGACGATCTTCTTTTCTTCCGGTTTAACCAGATCATCGTAGATCGGCTTATAGCGCACCCGATTTTCCGGCCGGGCGCTCGGTACCAGCAGCACGCCGGCTACCGCCACGACGTGAAAACCGATGGAAAGAATGAAGGAAGTCGGCCGAATGCGGTATCCCCGCGCATCCAGGGAACGAGAGGGAGCACGAGCGGTGCGAACTCGTATTTTCAGGGACTTGGACGCCTGGTCTGGCATTTGAAAATGCTTGCTCGATGTCCCCTACATCGCGTGGTGCGAGGTCCGGCCGATGACCCGCCGGACACCCGCTCCGCCAAAACTCAAGGGTACCAGAATCGTTATTCTAGCGGCCACCGCTGCTAGTACTCTTCCCCGAACGGCATTCAGTGAGCCGTCCCGCTGGTCAGAACTCCCTCCGATTGCAGCGTACGCTGCGCCTGTTCCATCTCGTCGTGGGTCGAAAACGGACCGATCAGAATGCGCGCATTGTGCTGGTCCCCGCTCGGACGCGCGTGCAATCCTTGGGCTTCGAGCGACTTCACCAACCCAGCGTCCTCCATTGGCCCCAACCCAGCCAGTTGCAGATAGAGACCGGCGGGCGGCTCAGCCGGCACGGGAACGGGAGTTGGATTCTCGCGTCCGGCCGAGCCAGCGTGCGACGGCGCGGCTCGGTTGACAGCCACGATACGAAGGCCGACGTACCAACTGCCAAGTGCCAGCCCGAGGGTCACCGTAGCGGCAAACCCGAAGAACAATGCTCTTAGCCGCTTCGACGCTCCATCGAATGCCGCCGGCCGGGCTTCGATTGGTGCCTCTTCTATCCGTGCATCCAGGGATGCCTGCAGTTGTGCATCCGAGGATGGCAGGTCGGTTGTGCAATCACTAGTGGGCATACGGCGCCTCCTGTACGCGTCCTAGGTTGGACACCTTATTGATCGGCGGCGTCTGGAGAAAGCAATAGAGTACGGAGCCTACGGCCGCGCCGCTTCGGATTATGGCTTTAGGATCTTGCCTGCTGTTCGCTAAAATAGATCATTCGTATGGGAACCGATTTAGTCACCGCGCTTAAAATCAATGAGAAGTGCGCCTGTTTCAAGCTTCAGATCCGGCGTTCCAAGATTCATCGATACGGAGTATTCGCTGGACAGCGAATTCCGCCCAATCGTAAGGTGATTGAATACACGGGCAAGCGCCTCAACCGCAAGGAAGCCAAGATTCGCGGTGACGGCGACTATACCTATTTATTCGCCGTAGACCCGTACTGGACTCTGGACGGCTCGGTGGGTGGCAGCGGGGCCGAGATTATCAACCATAGCTGCGATCCCAACCTGGTGAGCCGCATCCAGAAGGGCCATGTGCTTTATATGAGCCTGCGCACCATTCAGCCCGGCGAAGAGCTGACAGTGAATTACAACTTTGACAAGGATGTCCGGACCTTTCCCTGCTCTTGCGGATCGCCTTCCTGCGGCGGTGCGATCGGGAAGACCAAGAAGTGAAGTGAAGTGAAGTTGAGCTCACGGCCCAACGGCGCGCTGCGGACCACCGGCATCGGAAGGCATTGCGAACCATCGCTGAGGCAAGGTATGCGCCGCGCCGAAGCGTGTCCCATTGCGCTAATCGAACGCAGGATCGGCCTGGGCAAGCGTGCTATGCACCGAGCAGCGCAGAGACGCAGGCCAGCCGGCGGCCGATCCCACAGTGCTTGCCCGCTGCCGGCAGTTGGATAGTACTCCGAATGGTTGAGGGTGCATTCGTGAAATTCCACAGAGCGTGGAATTTGGGATGAGGCTTTTCCCGCGAACCAAACTTCTCTCTGCTGAATCCAAAGCGCACTTACATGGCTTGTGAAATGCACCTCGAAGCAAGCATGAATACTCCCATGGAATTGAAGGCGCCAGTCGTACTGGACGCATGCGAAGCTGAGCAAGCCACATGTCATCCACCGGAGCGCGCCTTGAGCCGGTACGTTTCCAATGAAATGGGCCCTCGGCGCAAGAAAGTGGTCTCTCAGCATCTGGAAGGCTGCGAGGATTGCAGGAAGTCTGTCGCCAGACTGCACGCAATCGCTCGTACGTTTCGGGATTGGGAGCGAAGCGCGATCAGAGAAGTGGAGCGCGTCAGCGGCGGAGCAAACTACTAGTACCGCCAATAAACTGCCAGTACCCCATTTAAAGTGCTAGTACCATCAATAATGGCGAATGGGACGAAAGATCTAGCGGTATTTCCTGAAGAATTGATATCATCCACTTACTAGCTGGCGTCTACTTACTAGCTGGGGTCGCACTTTCCCAGGCAGTGTTCGCTCAGAGGAGGACCTTGTGGAGTGGCATATAATCACGGGCGAGTATCCGCCCCAATTGGGCGGCGTCAGCGATTATACCTATCAGATCTCTCAGGAAATGGCCAAATGCGGGGACCAGGTGCATGTTTGGTCGCCTGCCACTCATCTGGAGGTCCTGCAGCAGGAGACCGCGCAAGTTCACGCTTTACCCCGGGGATTTGGCTGGAGCTGGCTCAAGGAACTGAATTGGCGGCTCCGATTCTACCCCGGGCCGCGCAATATATTGATTCAATATGTACCGCACATGTACGGCTGGAAAAGCATGAACCTGGCGTTCTGCTGGTGGATATTCCGGCAGCGAAAGCATAATGTCTGCGTTATGTTCCATGAAGTGGCCTTCCCTTTCCGCAGCGGCCAGCCCATCCGGCATCACCTGCTCGCCCTGGTTCACCGCATGATGACCTGGGCCATCCTCCGTTCCGTGCGCCACTCCTTCACTTCCACGGATCCGTACTTCGCTTTGCTCCGATCGTTGGGAAGCAAGGAAACGCCGATCAGCATGCTGCGAATCTGCAGTAATATTCCTTCGGAAAGCTACGCTGGCAGCCGGCCCGCTCGCACCGAAGCTTCCAGCGGGCTGTTCACCACCGGCATTTTTTCCAATTTCGATGCGGGAATTCGCGAAGTTCTGACGCCTGTGATCGGATGCGTTCTGGAAAATCCCAAGATGGCCCTGGCTTTACTCGGGCCGGGAGAAGCATTTCGCCAGGCACTCGTGAAACAATTCCCCCAGGCTGCCGATCGGATTAGAACTACGGGGCGATTGCATGTTTCCGAAGTTGCCGGGCACATGCGGAGTTGCGACGCTCTTTTGCAGCTTTATCCAGGCGGCGCCTCGGCGGCTCGAGGCACCCTGATCGGGGCGCTGGCGTCCGGCGTGCCTGTGGTTACCACTGCCACTTCCGCCACCGATCGGGTGCTGTTGGACAGCCAGACGATGCTGTTTCCCCGCGCGACTCCGCAAGCGATCCGTGCCGCTCTGGAGCTTCTACAGCAGGATCCGGCCTTGGCCCGAGACCTGGGAGCCAGAGCTCAGAGCCTCTATAAGGAATCGTTCCAGCCCGCGGTGATCGTCACCCGGATTCGAAACGTCGCGTCTCATCCGGTAGAAAGCGCGCTGTTGAACCGGGAGCCGGTTCTGAACCGGCGATGACCGCGATTTAACCAGGGGTTTAGCCGAGATCGAATTTCTCGTGATGTAACAGCGGGTCGGCCTTCACCAGCACCGGCCGGCGCAGGATTTCCTCCAACTCCTCCAGATGTTTGTTCTGGTTGGATTTGAGAAACTTCGCTACGTCGGGATGCACGCGCAGCAGGACGTCCTTGCCTTCGATGGCCGAGGCCAGCTTGCCGGCTTCCTGTAGAATCTCATTGACGATGGTCTGCACGCTCTTCACATAGCCCGCGCCTTCGCAATGCGGGCAAGGCATGCACAGGGCCCGCTCCAGGCTTTGCTTGACGCGCTTGCGCGTGATGGCCACCAGGCCGAAATCGTTGAACTGCAGAATCTTGTACGGCGCGCGGTCGCTTCGCATGGCGTCTTCCAGAGCCTGCATCACCTTCTGGCGATTCTTGCGCTCATCCATGTCGATGAAATCGACCACGATGATGCCGCCCAGGTCCCGCAGCCGGATCTGGCGCACGATCTCCTTCACCGCTTCGGTGTTGGTTTTGACGATGGTGTCCTCCAAGCGATTCGACCGGCCGACGTACTTGCCGGTATTGACGTCGACCGCCACCAGGGCTTCGGTCTGATTGATCACGATGTGGCCGCCCGACTTCAGCCAGACCTTCGGCCGCAGCGCTTTTTCGAGCTCCGCGGTGATGTTGAAAGCGTCGAAGATCGGCTCCGGCCGCGTGTACAGCTTCACGCGCGTCACCAGGCTCGGCTGGAAACGCTGCACGAAACGCAGCACGCTTTCGTAGAGCTCTTCGTTGTCCACCCAGATGGCTTTGAAATCCTCTGTGAACTGATCGCGCAGCGTGCGCTGGACGATGTCGAGATCGTGATGCAGCAACAGCGGCGCGGGTTTCTTTTCGGCCTTCTGGCGGATGTCCAGCCACAGGTTGAAGAGAAAGTTCATGTCGGCCGCCAGATCCTCTTCGCTTTTGCCCTCGCCGGCCGTGCGGACGATGAAGCCGCCCGGGATTCCAGCGTGATGGATTTGCAGGATGCGCTTCAACCGCAGGCGCTCTTCATCGCTGGCGATTTTGCGCGAGACGCCGGTGTGCTCGAGCGTCGGCATGTAGACCACGTAGCGGCCGGGCAGCGCGATGTGCGAAGTGATGCGCGCGCCCTTTTGGCCGAGCGGCTCTTTGGCGATCTGAACAATGATCTCCTGGCCTTCTTTCAACAGCTCAGTAATAGAAGGCAGCGGAGCTCTTTCCGGGCGGCTGTAAGTTCGCGGCTCCGAGCGCGGCTCGGCGGATCTGGGAACACTTGCCTCAGCGGATGCAACAGCCGGTCCGCTTTCCGGGCGATCGTCGAAGCGGTTCTCACCCTGCCTGCTGTCACTCTGCCTGCCGTCACCCTGCCGTGACTCGCTCTGCCCTGCTCCGCGCATCTTACGGCGCATCCGGCGCGGCATGCGATGCGGGAATCGCCCGCCTTGCTCGCGCACCTGCGCCGACAGCGGCGGCGTGGCACCGGATTGCGGAAGTTCTTCGCCGGCGGCCGCGGCTTCGCTTTCAGCCGATTCAAGCTCTGATTCGCCCGGCTCGATGTCGCTCTCGCCTTCTGCCTCGGTTAAGTCGATTTCTTCGGCGATTTCTTCCGCCGGCTCTGCGACGAAACTCTCCGATACAACCACGAGTTCCACTTCCGGCTCGACCGACGCCATTTGCGCAGCGGCTACAATTTCACTGTCCTCGGCGAGCGGCGCGTCGTCCGGCTCTTCGATGGCTTCCTCAGCAATCTCGGCCAGAGGCTCAGGCTCCGGAGCAACGGTGGTCTCCTGCAAGTCGCGAATCTCATCTTCTTCGGCTTCATCCAGCGGCTGGATGTTGGAACGCGAATATTTCGCGAGCGATTCGCCAGGGAGAACGGAGAAATCGGTTGCGCCGGCTGCGGCGAAATGGGGAGCGGGTTCCATGGCCGGAACTGGACTGGCGGTAGAGGCGGACGAGCTTGGCTCAGCCGCCGCAGGCGCTGCCTCGGAGAAACGCGGCGGGCGCGAAGCGTCGGAGGAGGCGTATTTAGAATCCGGGAATCCGCGGCCACGGCCACGGCGGCGGCGGGAACGCCGGCCACGATCGCCACCGCGATCCGGGCGCTCTCCACGATCGGTCCGCTCGGTTTGGGGCGCGGACGCAGGTTCGGTTTCAGCGGATCCCAGACTCGCCGGTGGCGGCGCTTCGGCAACCTCGGCCGGGCCCGGCGAAAGCTCCTGGACCGGTGGACGCTCGGCTGGCTGCCGGCTCCCCCGCTCCGAACGGCTGGCTTCGCGGTTTACCGATACGCGATCGAAGTCCTCGTCGGTCTCGTCGGAAAAGTCCGAGACATACAGGAACGTATCGCGTTCCAGCCCTAAGTCGACGAAGGCCGACTGCATGCCCGGCAAAACGCGCGTCACGCGGCCTTTATGAATGCTGCCGGCGAGCGAGTACTCATTGGCCCGCTGGAAAAACACTTCCACCAGTTGGTCGTCTTCAAGAATCCCAACTTTGATCTCGTGGCGATTCGCTGCAATCACCAATTCTTTGCTCATGAATGCTCCTACAGTTCATGGCGAGACCCGGAGCTTGCAGAAAGCCTGAGGGAGAACCTGTCAGCCCCAAACGCCCGGGTGATCCACTGGACCGTTGGCCCGGCGCGCAGGACTCAAAATCTTTCAGCCTCGCAAGGCGGAGAACCAAATCTCTTACGCCCTACCCGCGGGAGGCCGCCCCTGCGGCGCTCCACGAAACCAAAAAGCCCGGCCACGGCGAACCGTTAGCGCGAGCCTCCTGGAGAGGCGCTCAACCCTGCCGCTGGTCTTGGATCAAAAAATCCGGACGCGGACCAGAAGCGGAAGGAATCGAACTCGTTTGCCCTCAATCTTCTTAAAAGCCGGCCGTCTCTCGGCCACTCAATTTACAAATCGCCGGAGCCGGACGTTATTCACGAGCCCCAGCATCAAAAACATCGCTACAATATTCGATCCGCCGGAACTCATCAGCGGCAGGGGAATGCCCGTGACCGGCATCCGTCCTACCACCATTCCGACATTCACCAACACGTGAAACAACAACAACGCCGCTACGCCCATGCAGACATACATCCCGGCTTTATCCGACGCGGTCTGCGCGTTCTGAACAATCTGCATCAGCAACAAAAAATACAGCCCCAGCGCCACGATGACGCCCACGAACCCGTGCTCTTCGGCAAAAGCCGAAAAGATAAAATCCTTCTGCGGCACCGGCAGAAAGCGCCCTTGGGTCTGTGTACCCTTGGTAACGCCGCGCCCCCAGAGCGCGCCGGCCCCGACTGCTATTTTCGACTGGATCACCTGATAGCCCGATCCTTTTGGATCCTGGCTGGGGTCCAGGAAACTTACCACCCGCTGCCGCTGATAATCCTTTAACACCAGCCAATAGCCAATAGGTGCGATCACAGCAACAATCACTACGATCGCCACTGCGTACTGCCAGCGAAACCCCGCCAAAAACACTCCGATGGCGAGGATCGGAAGAAACGTCAACGCCGTTCCGAGATCCGGCTGAATCATCACCAGGATCATCGGCAACCCAACCAAGCCGCCCAGCTTGAGCAGATCCCGCAGCTCCAACTGGTCGCTCTTCAGCTCCGATAGATAGCGAGCCACTAAGAGAACTATCACCAGTTTAACGAATTCGGAGGGCTGAATATGATAGGTGGGTGAACCAATCCAGCGGCGGGAGCCGAAAATGGTGGTTCCCACGGCGAAAGTGGCGATCAGAGTGGCCACCGAAAGGACATAGAAGACGGCCACCTGCCCAAGCAAAGTGTGATAGTCGATCAGCGTTCCAATCCACAAGGCCAGGAACCCGGCCAGTATCCAGATGGCTTGTTTCCACCACGCCTCGGTAAAATGCGTGTCGCGCGTGGCGCTATAGATTTGCAGCACGCCCAGCGCGCAGATGGCGCACACCAGAATCAGCATCAGCCAGTCGAAATCGCGGAACGAGCGGTGCGCCGGCATACTAGGGGAGCACCGACGCAGTAGCGGCGGGCACGGGCGGCGGCGCTTGCAAAAAACCAGTAGGAATGTGGGCGATCTGCGGCGGGGGCTGCGCCAGCCGGGCCTTTTTGTCGAAGTACGCCTTGATCACATCCCGCACGATGGGCGCGGCCAGCTGGCCGTGTTCGCCATTTTCAAACAGCGCGGCCACCACGATTTCGGGATTGTCGCGGGGTGCGAATCCGACAAACCAAGCATTGTCCTTGTGGGTCTCGCCATACGAGGTTCCCTTCAGCAGAGTGTTGGAGGCCAGCTGCGCGGTTCCGGTTTTGCCGCACACCTCCAGACCAGGAAGACGCGCGCGAACGCCGGTTCCTCCCGGCTCATTCACCACGCCATACATGCCATCAATCACTTTTCGGATATTTTCGAGATTTATTTCGGCTCGGCGCGCGGGCATCAGATGCACTTCATCCTTGACCATGTGCGGTTGAAACCACATGCCCCCAATGGACATTCCGCCGATGGCGACCGCCATTTGCAGCGGCGTCACCGTGGTTGCTCCCTGCCCGATGGCCACTGAAATGGTCTCGCTGGGATACCAGCGCTCGCGGAAATTGCGGATCTTCCAGGCGCTGGATGGCACCAGGCCCTCGGCTTCGTGCGGCAGATCGATGCCGGTTTTGTGGCCATAACCCACCATGTTGGCGTACTGCGCGATGCGATCGATCCCCAAGCGATTCCCGACGTTGTAGAAAAACGTGTCGCAGGAATGCACCAGTCCTTGATGCAGGTCAACCGATCCGTGTTTGCCCCAGCATTTGAAGTAGCGCCCGTAGAACGAGGCGCCTCCGCCGCAGTTTATACGGAAATTGTCGTCGATGACGCCGCTCTCCAGGCCCGCCAGCGCCATAATCGGCTTGAACGTCGACCCGGGGGCCTGCTGCGCCTGAATGGCCCGGTTCAAGAGCGGATGATCCGGATTGTCCACCAACTCCTTCCAATCTTTCGAGCGGATGCGGCCGGCAAACAAATTCGGATCGAAGGCCGGGCGGCTGACCATGGCCAGCACCTCTCCGTTGCGCGGATCGAGCGCGACCACCGCGCCGCGCCGGTTCTCCATGGTCAGTTCGGCAACCGCCTGCAGATCCAGATCGATGGTAAGCTGCAGATCCTTTCCGGGAATGGCTTCCTTGTCCGCCAGGACGTGGCGCTCGTTTCCGAAGCTATCCACTTCCACGCGTTTCTCGCCGTTGACGCCCATCAGCTGATCGTTGTACTGACGTTCGATACCGTCTTTGCCGATGATGTCGCCCTGATGGAAGCGCGCGAGCTCCGGCGAATCCAATTCCGATTCGCTGATTTCCCCGACATACCCGATGACGTGCGCAGCCATGCCATCCCGCGGATAAAGCCGATGCTGCACGCGCACCACTTCGAGCTCAGGAAACGTGTCGGCATCCTTGTGTGAATCCACGAAGGCCAGTTCGCCCGGCGTCAGCTCTTCTTTGATTGGGATCGGTTCGTATTGCGGGGCGCCGCGTGATTGAAAGCGGTGCACGCGGGCCACCAGGCTGTCGTAATCCAGGTTCAGCCCCTCGGCGATCGGACGCAGATGCTCCATCTTGAGGTTCTCACGCGACAGGTACAGGCTGAAGGACGAGTGGTTATCGACGATCACGCGGCCGTCGCGATCCAAAATCTTGCCGCGCGGCGCGAGCACCGGAATGGACTTCACGCTGTTCTCGAGCGCCCGCTCCTGATAAACCTCCGGATTGCGGATCTGCAGGTCCCAAAAGCCGGTGATCAGGAACAGAAATACGGCGATGGTAGAGTACTGAAAAAATGCGATCTTCTGCGACGCGAATTTCGTATCGTCGCGCAAAAGCGTATTGGCGGAGCTTTGATCGTCTTCGCGGGCGACGTGAAGTTTCACAATATTCAGCTTTAGCTGGCTACTCTCAGTTTATCCAAAAGACGGAACAACGGCAGGGCCACGGCGGCATTCAATAGCCCAAAAATTGCAGTTTGCTGCGCATCGAAGCCCAACGCCTCGCCGAGCAGCGCGCGCGAAAGAACCCAGTAGAAGAACTGATGAAAAAAGTAGAAGAAGAACGCGAGGATGAAGGTAACCACCGGGTTCTGAACATCGAACCGCATGCTTACCGAGGCGGCGAAGTATCCCACCAGGGTTTTGACGATTCCATACATGCCGATGGGCTGCTGCGACAGCGAGTCCTGCACCAGGCCGATCGACATTCCGTAAAACAACGATCCAATCGGGCCGCCGCTGGACAGCGCGAAATGCACGGTGATCAGCAGCGGCAACTCCAGATAGGCTAGAAACGGCACGAAGCGCGGCACGTAAACCTGGGACAGCACCGCGATGAGCGGAATGACGATCAGCCAAACGATGCGAAAACGATCCGCCGCGTCCTTGCGCGGGGTTTCGGTCAGCAATCGCTCGGTGTACTCGGTCATTGATTGTCCGGAGGGGCGGGCGGCGCAGGCTTGCGCGGAGCAGGCGCGGGCGCCGGTGAGGGATCATCGCCGATTTCATCCAGCAAAGGCCGTTCGGATTTGGGTTTGGGAACCACGGCTGGCGCCGGCTTGGGCACGGCGGTCTTTTGCTGGATGTTTTGGACCTGGGCGTTCTGGGGTTGGGTACCCACGACAGGAGCAGCGTGAGGTTGACCGGATTGAGGCTGACCGGCTTGCGCCCGCGCGGCTGGCGGCTGTCCGACGGCTGTCCGGCCGGTCGCATTCGGTGCTGGAGCCCCTGCAGCGGGCACACCCGCCGGAGGCCCGCCGTGAAGGCCAGGAATCTTGGTGAAATCAGGCGGCTTGGAACCGGGCGGGCCCTCTCCGTAAGTATGCTTCTCCTCTACGCCGACTTCCTTATAGATGGCGCGCAGGCGGTCCGCGTCCGTAGTCAAATCGCCCGGTTGCGGAGCCCCTTCCGGCGTCTGGGTGGTCTCTTTCGGCGCGGCCAGAATGGTGTAGGCCGGGGACGCAAGCTCTTCGCCCGGAACCTCCTGGTGAACACCCTGCAACACGATCAGAACCTCTTCCACGCCGCCCTGCATCCCGCTGGGCGAAACATAAATTTCTTTGAACGTTTTACCGTTTTGCACCGCAGCCACCTGGCCTACGGGAAAGCCCTTGGGGAAAATACGGTCGTCGCCGGACGTATAAAACCATTCGCCGATATCGACGTGTTCCTCGTTCTGGACGTAATCCACCAGGCATTCCGCGTGACCCTGTCCCTTTAGTGTCCCGTGGACCCGGTTTTTCTGCGAAACCACGCCGGCGGCAAAGGTGGGATCGGTAATCAGCATGACCAGGGACGCGGTGGGGTAAGCGTCCACCACTTTGCCAACAATCCCATCGGGCGTCACAACGGCCATGCCGCTTTCGACTCCGCTGGTCGACCCGCGGTCGACAAATACCACTTTCGAGTTGGCGCCGGTGCCATTGCCGATTACCCGGGCAGCCACGGTCTTGGATGGCGAACGGGCCTCGAACACGCTCAGGGCACGTGCACGATCGGCCGTGGAGAGCTCGGCCTTCAGGTAATTGTTCTCGATTTTAAGCTGGCCGTTCTCACTCTTCAGCTTTTCATTCTGGCTGCGCACGCCCAGCAAAACAAAGTAATCTTCGACGAATCCCCACGTGTAGCGGCGAACGAACTCCAGACCCTGCTCCACGGGAGTGACGGCGGTAACCGCCCACACGCGAATCAATGGGATATGGTTATTGGTTTTGACTTGATAAGCGATCAGCACCAACTGCCCCGTAATCACGATGAGCAACACCGTAAGATGGCGGTAGCGGCTGAGAAAGAAATCCATACGTTACATCACGTTAGCTCACGCAAGCCGGTGAAACTCGTCGCATTCCAGGGCAACCCGGCTCATTCAATTGCAACTCTCCGAAGCAATTTGAAGTCCGTAAGCATTTTGCCGGTTCCCAAGACCACGCTCGCCAGCGGGTCCTCGGCGATCGAGACCGGCAGCCCGGTCTCTTCCCGAATGCGCTTATCTAAATTCTTCAACATCGCGCCGCCTCCGGTCAAAACAATTCCGCGGTCGCTGATGTCGGCGCTCAGTTCGGGGGGAGTCCGTTCCAAAGCCACGCGGATGGCGTTCATGATGGTAGCCACGCATTCCGACAGCGCCTCGCGGATTTCGCTGTCGTCGATGGTGAGCGTTTTCGGTACGCCTTCAATCAAGTTTCTGCCCTTTATTTCCATCGTCAGAGGCTTGTCCAAAGGATAGGCCGAACCCACCTGAATCTTGATCGCTTCCCCGGTTCGTTCGCCCACCAGCAGGTTGTACTTGCGCTTGAGATATTGCATGATGGCTTCGTCCATGGCGTTGCCGGCCACGCGAACCGAGCGCGAATAGACGATACCGGACAGCGAGATCACAGCTACGTCGGTGGTTCCTCCACCGATGTCGACCACCATGTTGCCGGAGGGCTCAGTGACCGGTAATCCGGCGCCGATGGCCGCCACCATGGCCTGCTCCACCAGATGCACCTCGCTGGCCTTGGCGCGATAAGCCGAGTCGATCACCGCGCGTTTTTCCACCTGGGTGATTTCACTCGGCACGCCGATCACGATCCGGGGATGCACCAGCACCTTGCGTCCGTGCGCCTTCAGGATGAAGTAACTGAGCATGCGCTCGGTCACCTTGAAGTCGGCAATGACGCCGTCTTTCATCGGACGGATGGCCACGATATTTCCAGGAGTGCGGCCGAGCATGTCCTTGGCTTCCTTGCCCACCGCCTCCACTTCACCGTTGGTTTTGTTAATGGCGACAATGGAGGGCTCATTGACCACGATGCCCTTCCCTTTGGCGTAAACCAAGGTGTTGGCGGTTCCAAGATCGATGGCAAGATCCGATGAGAATAGGCTGAACAGCGAGCGGACGTTCATGTAGAGACTTTTTGCTGCTCCTTCACCCTGAGAGGTCCTAGCACACGCATATTCCGGTTTTCAGAGATATAAAGGGAAGAGCGACGATCCATCAAAAGCGTATCATAATTCCTTCGCTATAGGTTGTGTTTTGCGAGCCGATGAGCAGATTAGCAACGCTGGCATGCCAGCTCCACTTCCATGCACATCAACCTGATACGCGAACTGCCGATCTCCAAACGCCCTCCCGGCAAGCAAACGACCAACAGTTTGTTTCAGGACGCTGTAACCGCGTTCGCGCGCGACCGCGGACCAGCCATTCAATTGGTGGGGAGGCTCCAATCTATCGATCCCGCGGGACTGGCGCACGCGGCAGTACAGGTTCTCAGTTCGGCGGAAGAGAAATCGCCAGGCTTGAAAAATGTGGTTGGACTTCTCAGCGCCGGCAAATTACTGGCAGGCCTGCTTCTGAACGATCATGTTCTGCCGCACGGGCTTGCCACAGCCCTGGCGCGCAAAATCGCCTCGATTGAGCCGCTCCTGGACGTGCACCTGGTCCGCCACGTGGTGGAGCACGCGGCGGGCAAGTTGAGCGCGATTAAGAACGCGGACGCCTTGCACGCTTTGGAGCTGGTGGACGCGATTTCAGACTGCTCGCGCCTGGGATCCTATCTGATCCAGTTTCTGAACCACCCGCATGAAAAAGTGCGCTCAAAGGCGGCCCTCATGCTCGGACGGTCGAATTGGAATTTGACCCGTCTGGAGAGTCTGCTGGCATCCGACGATAGCAGGCTGCGCGCTAACGCGGTGGAATCTCTTTGGGGACATCGCCATGGGGACGTTCGGAAAATACTGTGGAATGCAACCGAGGACCCGAGCGGCCGCGTGGTAATCAATGCATTGCTGGGGCTTTGCCTGGTGAGGGATCGGGAAGCGCATGCGCTCCTGGCTGAGTTGGCAAAGGCATCCGATCCTGCGCTGCGCAGCGGCGCGGCCTGGGCCATGGGGGAAAGCGGCGACCAGGAATTCGGAGAGGAGCTTGAAAAGCTGGCAGCAGACGGCGACGCCAAGGTGCGAGCCATGGCGGAGAAAAGCCAGAAGAAACTTCATAGGCCGGGACCCTCTGCAACTCCGCCGTTCTCTGAGGGGAGCGCTGGCGAGTCCAGCCCCGATGAGCCAACCGGCAGTACCTTGGCCGGAAGTGAGGGATGGTTGTCGGGCAAACAAGCTGGACACAGACCATATGGGACAATCGAGTGAGATGGTTACCCGTCGCAGCTTCGTCGCGAGTGGCTTAGGCGCTGGACTCGCCGGCAGTCTGGCGGGTCTGGCAGGCTGCGGCGGCCACGAAAAAGCCACCGGATTTTCCGGGTACGCCTTTATCGCGAACCAGGAGGGTGGCGCCGTCGCCGCGGTGGATCTGGAAGTGTTCGCGGTGGCGCGGCACATCCGGGTGGAGGGCTCGCCCACCGCCGTGCTGGCCAATCCCCGGACGGCGCGAGTCTACGCGCTAACGCCCGACAACGGATCGGTGCATGAGATCCGCACCGACAATCTCACGTTTGCGCACCGGCTGCCGGTGGCCCGGACGGCGCTCGAAATGCGGCTTTCGCCCGCCGGGGACGCACTGTATATCTTGTGTCAAAGACCGAGGCAATTGGTTCGGCTGACCCTGGAGCCGATGCGGGTGGCCTGGACCCTTCCGCTACCGGACGAACCCACCGATTTCGACATCTCGCCGGACGGCCGCAGCGCCGCCATCAGCTCCAGCGCGGGATGCTCCATCACTTTCATCGATCTCGCCAACCGGCGGAGTTTCCCGCCCCTCCGCACTACGGGGGAAATCGGACTGGTGAGGTTCCAGCCCTTTCACCGTGCCGACCGCGCGCAATCGGATTCCCAGCAACTGATCGCCGCCAACGTAAGCCAGCGCATGCTCTCCATCTTCGATGTGCCGCGCCGCAGGCTGATTGTAAATCTGCCGCTAGCGGTGCGTCCGGATCACTTGTGTTTTAATGCGGACGGCGGCCAGGTGTTCGTCACCGGCGAGGGAATGGATGCGGTGGTGGTGGTTTATCCCTACTACACGCCGCAAATCGGCCAAACTGTGCTGGCTGGACACAGCCCGGGCGCGATGGCCGCCTCCGCGTCGCCAGGATATCTTTTTGTCGCGAATCCCAAATCCGCCGACGTTAGTATCCTCGACATCGAGACCAGCAAGGTCCTGGCGGTAACTCCGGTCGGCACCGAGCCCGCCTGCATCGCGATCACACCCGACGATCAGTACGCCCTGGTGCTGAACCAGGCATCCGGGGATATGGCCGTGATTCGCATCAAGAACGTGAGCCGCGCGTCCCATTGGAAAAAGGGCCCGCTTTTCATGTTGATTCCCATCGGGTCGAAACCGGTAAGCGCCGCTGTAATGCGCGTTTGAGATGCGAACTTCGGCCGCCTGGCCGGGTGTCGCCAAGAATACTTTTCCGCCAAAAAACAGAACAAATATGCCTTGACAACGGAAACCGGTCCAGGTATATTTCTCGAATCGTGCCCCGGTTTAACCTGATATCGACAGTTCATTCGGGACCAGATTCACATATTAACAACGCGTTCATCCGCAGGCTGGCGCTGGAATCGGCGCGGCTTGGGCCGGATGTGCCGCTTCCCGCGGTGGCCGGCGAAGAAGGATGTTCGGTTCGCGAGCGCTACCTGCCCATGCATCGCCTGCTGGCGCAAGATGATGAATTATTCCTGATAGCGCAGGGATTTCTGGCAGCGGCCCGGAAATTGCGGCGGGAGCATCGGCGTTGCTACTTCGGCTATGTAACGCGCCTGCGGCGTGAAATTCGGGCAGCTCGAAAACTCGGCGCGCTGGCCATGGCATCCCGGGAGAATTGGAGTTTTTGGACGCTGCTGGCGCGGACGGTTATCTCGGAATCCTCACTGCTTTATTTATTGTGGCTCGGTTGCAGGCATGCGGCCGGCCTTAACGTATCCGCGCGCGATGTCGAGGAGTGCCTCGATTTTCTGCTTGCCGGACCGAAATTTCGTCTGGTAACGACGTAACGGTTTCCAGCAGCTCGCGGTTGTACTCTTCCACGGCCCGAACCTGATCGAGCGAAAGCCGCCGAAATGCGGGCATTTCCTCGCCGGCGCGCCGCATCCAAAGAAACCACGCGACGAAGCAGGCCGACTGCGCCGCCAGCATCGCGCAATTGATCGGGTAGACCCACTTTCCGCCAGCGGTTAGGAGCGCGGCCAAATGCGCGGTTCCGCTTGCGGCGAAATAGATTGTTACGGTGCTCCAGTGGGTCAACACATTCTGGCGGAACGGCTGGTGAATGCTTAGAACGAAACGCAGAAAGATCCAGGTAAGCACCAGGGTCCCGGCGAAGATTTCGCTTTGAAAACGCTGCACGACCACCATGCTGGTCAGCGGTGCCCACCGGCCGGCTAAATTCGGGCGGAAAGTGGAGACTGCGGCCAGGGCCGCCACCGTGATCAAGGCCACCGCCATCCCGATCCGGAAAACGCCGATTCCAGGGAAATGTTCACAAATGCGCTCATAAAGCTCCGCCGCCACTCCCAGCCGAAAAACAAACAGGATCCGCGTGCAGACACGAAAGACTTGCGCGTAGCCTGGGCTCTTGATATCAAACTGCATCGCCACCAGGCTGCAGATCAAATCCACCGTTAAGAATGCCGTAAATAGCGGATACTTTCCGAGCAGTCCCTCACGGATGAGCCGAAACACCACCAGCCCCTCAGCCAGCAGGGAAGCGGCCCAAAGAATAGGTTCAATGTGAAGAAATAGTTCCACGCCGTGCCGCCAAGTATAGCAACACGGCGCAGGCGCCGAGAACCAATGCGGAAGAATTAATTGGGAATTTGGCTGGGTGCAGGCAGCGCGCATCCCGGAACGCAAGGCGGAATTGGAAGGTCGGCTTGAATCGTCGCGGGAATCGTCTTCGCCGCAGAATTCGTGGAGTGGGTCACTGGGCCGGCGGCTAGTACTCCGGCAGCCAAGACAGCGATCGCAATAGACAGCTTTTTCATGTGGTTTTTCTTCTTTCTGCCGATGAGTCCGGCGGCCACATACTAACCAGAGGGGCTGTCCGGATCGCCCGGTATTCGGAGATTTTCTGCTTTCAGAACAAAGCCGCCCGGGCCTTTCGTGCGGTTATTGTGGGCAGGCTCCGCCGATTCTTTGACCAGGGCGGCGTACACCTGGGCCAAGGATGATCGGGCGAAGAATCGGGTTATGTCTGGGGAAGGGCGCGAATGCTAGAAGGAGAATTCCTGGATCAGCGGCGGCCTTTGGTCATAATCGCTATAGCGGATCCATTGCGGCCGGACTACAAAATAAGCGATCCCGGGCCAAGTCAGGTGTTCCCGACACTCAGGCCAAGCCGCAAAATAGACCTGTTGATATTGCGCTAGCTCGGCACCAGTAGGCTGAAATGCTTGTCCTTCCAATTGAACCGTCACTTCGCCCTCCCAGCCGATCACAAACGACGCGGCGGGGTTGGCGAGAAGATCGCCATATTTCCGCGAGCTGCTCACCGTGTCGAAGACGATTTCGAGCTCCGTCGTGACGCCGATGCCGACCAGGGCCGAACGCGGCGTGTCCTGTGGAGAAAGATAGCCCAGCACACCCAGCTTGTGCGCCGTCATGAAGTCGAATAGCTCCGCTTTGGTCATTTTGTTCGTTCACCCCACGCTGCATTGACAATCGCCAGCGCCGCGATGGCCGCGGTCTCCGCGCGCAGGATCTGGGGCCCGAGTGAAACCGGATGCCATCCCGCGGCGGCAATCTGCTCGCGCTCACGATCCGTCCAGCCGCCCTCCGGTCCCACCAGCAGGGCTACCAGGTCGCCCGGTTGGCGATCCGCGGGCAGAGCCGGCAGTATGGGTGGCGCCTGGGCTTCTTCCAGCACGTAACGATAAGCGGCTTCCATCTGAAGCGCGTCGGACAATGTAACAGGGGCACCGATTTCAGGCAACCGTGCCCGACGGGATTGTTCGCTCGCCTCCCGAACAATCCGGTTCCATCGCAGCACGCGCTTTCCAGCCGCCTGTTCCAAGCCTTTTTCGCTGCGCCCCGCCTGGACCGGCACAACGCGTTCGACGCCCAGTTCCGTGGCCTTTTCGAGCATCCACTCCAGAGGCTCAAAACGGATCAACGAAGCCAGAATTATAGTGCGCACCAGGGGCTCGGCTGATTCCATTTTTTCGCGCACCGCAAAAGACACCAGATCCTTGCGCGCGCTCTCCACTTCCGCCAGATAGACCGCATGATTGTCGGAAATCTCAAACTGCTGCCCGGGCTCCACGCGCAGCACTCGCGTCAGATGGTGGGCCTCCGGCCCGGTGATCCGCGCGCGGCCGGATTGTACGGCGTCAACAAAGAAGCGGCGGCGGGCCATTAGCTTACTGTACGCCGGTCCGGGCCGCAAGATTCTGCTACGCTGCTGTTTAGGACCTGATTGTTTACCTGGAGCTTCCGTAAAAGCTCCTCGGAGCGAAGTTTGCGAAAAACTCGAAGACCCGACAGGTGGTATCTTGCCGGCGCTTTATTGATCCTGCTGGGGGTTAGTTTCCTCTCCTATCAGGATTGGGCGGCTTTTCAGGGCAGCGCGCCTGAGGTGGAGCACAACCGGGAACTTCTGCAACAGGTGGAACAGACCTTGTCCTCCGTCCGGGACGCCGAGAGCGGACAGCGCGGCTTCCTGCTGACCGGGAATCCTCAGTATCTCGACGCATATGGCGCGGCGGTCTCCGCGCTCCCCGGCGAATTGAACATGCTGCGCGCTTCGGTGTCCGGCGAACCCCTTCTGCGCACGCGTGTGGAGACGCTGAGCGGCCTGATTTCCGAGAAGCTCGCAGAGCTGAAGGAAACCGTCGCACTGCGCCAGAACGAAGGGTTCCAAGCCGCCCTCACCGTGGTGGAAACCAACCGCGGCAAGCACACCATGGATGATATTCGCAAGATCGGAGTGGCGCTGGAGGACGAAGTCTACGCTGTCTTAACGCGAGGCATTCGCGAACGGCAACAGCAGGGAAGCAGAACACGGCTTACTACAGCGCTTGGCGCGGGCCTGCTGTTCGCGTTTCTCCTGCTGGCGACCATTGATATCGGGCGGGCTACTGAGGAGCGCGACCGGCTGATTGTAGATCTCGAAGCTGCGAATGGCCGCACCACCGCCAGCCGTGATCTATTGCACACCACGCTCAGCAGCATTGGCGACGCGGTAATCGCGACGGACGAAGCCGGCCGCGTAACCTTCATGAACGGAGTCGCCGAAAATCTGACCGGATGGACGCAGGCCCAGGCTGCGGGAGAGCCTCTCGGGACGGTATTGGCCATCGTCAACGAGGAGACCCGCCAGCCGGTAGAGAGCCCGGTTGACAAGGCGTTACGGGAAGGGGCAGTAGTCGGCATGGCGAATCACACCGTGCTGATCTCCCGCGATGGCGTGGAGCGGCCTATCGACGACAGCGCCGCTCCCATCCGCGATCCACAGGACAAAATCGTCGGCGTTGTTTTAGTCTTCCGCGATGTCACCGGACGGCGGCAATCGGAAGAGCAATTGCGCCGCCTGAACCAGGACCTGAGGCGAACCAATCAAGATCTGCAGCAGTTTTCCTACGCCGCGTCTCACGATCTAAAGGAACCGCTTCGGACCGTCACCAACTATCTGCAACTTATCCGCGCCCGTTACTCGGGGAAATTACTGGATGAGGAGGCCGGGCAACTTTTCGATGTCGCTGTCTCAGGGGCGCAACGCATGCATGCGCTGGTGGAGGCGCTGCTGGAATATTCGCGCACCGGCGAGGTGGGCGACGCCACGCTGGAATCCGTAGCGGCCGGCAAAGTGGTCAGCGATGTGATCACTAGTCTTCAGAGCGCCATTTCTGAAACCCATGCCGAGGTGGTGGTGGGGCCGCTTCCCGTAGTAACCGCCAATCCCTTGTATCTGACGCAGGTTTTTGAAAACCTCATCGGCAATGCTCTGAAGTATCGCTCCGAACAGCCGCCTCGTATCACTGTCAGCGCGGAGGATGGGGAGCGCGAGTGGGTGTTTTCAGTGGAAGACAACGGCATCGGCATTCCACCGGAATATCAGGCGCAGATTTTCGGCATCTTCAAACGCCTGCATGGCGACGAATATCCGGGCACCGGCATCGGCTTGGCGACATGCAAGAAAATCGTCGACCGGCATGGCGGGACCATCTGGGTGAAGTCCGAAGCCGGCCAAGGGGCGCGCTTCTCGTTCACGCTGCCGAAAACCGCGGCCCGCGCTTCCCAGGTGAAGTCGGCCAGCGATGCCGCATAATAACCGTGAGAGATGATCGCCTTCCTGCGCGGCAAGCTGCTTGAGAAACATCCGAATCAAGTGATCGTCGATACGGCCGGCGTCGGCTACGATGTGGTGATTCCTGTTTCAACCTTTTCCGCGCTTCCCGATGCGGGCGCCGACGTCGCCCTGCGCATTTATACGCACGTCCGGGAAGATGCGCTGGCGCTGTTCGGCTTCCTCACGCAGCAAGAGAAGTCGCTCTTCGAAAAGCTGATCTCGGTGAGCGGCATCGGACCTTCGCTCGCCATCAAGGTGCTGTCCGGTCTTGCGACGCCCGCCATCATCGACGCCATTCGCGGCGGCCAGGTGGAGCAGTTGGTTCGCATTCCCGGCGTCGGCAAAAAAACCGCCGAGCGAATGGTGCTGGAGTTGAAAGACAAGCTGGAGGGCTTGGGAGGCGGCGGCGCGCCTGCCGGCGTTTCCGTAAGAGCCGAGCCCCCGCTCAGCGCGATCGAACAGGATGTGCTGTCGGCGTTGCTGAATTTGGGATGTAACCGGGCGTCCGCGGAGGCTGCCGTGCGAAAAGCCCAGGCCGCAGAGCCGGCGGCCGCTTTCGAACCGATGTTCCGCAAGGCGCTGGAGCTGGTGCGATAGCATGCGTGAAACCGGAATCGCGTCGCTTGCGCCGCTCGAAGGCGAACGTCAATTCGAAGCGGCTCTTCGCCCCACCCGATTGGCGGATTTCACAGGCCAGCCGAAGCTCAAAGAGAACCTCTCCATCGCCATCGAGGCTGCTAAGAAGCGCGGCGAGGCGATGGATCATGTCTTGCTCTACGGGCCGCCTGGCTTGGGCAAAACGACCCTCGCCACCATCATCGCCGGTGAATTGGGCGTGGATTTTGAACAGACCTCCGGCCCGATTCTCCAGAAGAAGCTGGATTTGACGGGCGTGCTGACCAACATTCGCCCGCGGCAGGTTTTCTTCATCGACGAAATTCATCGGTTGCTTCCGGATGTGGAAGAGATCCTCTACGCCGCGCTGGAAGATTTCCGCATGGACATTTTGATCGGTACCGGACCGGGCGCGCGCACGCATTCCATCGCCATTCCGCACTTCACGGCTATCGGCGCCACCACGCGGCAGGGCTTGGTGAGCGCCCCGTTGCGCGGCCGCTTTGGCCTGGTGCTGCGCCTGAATCATTACGCCGTCGCTGAGCTGACCGCGATCGTGGAACGCTCCGCCAAGCTGCTGGGTGTGACGCTCGATCTGGACGGCGCCCAGGAGATCGCCCGCCGGAGCCGCGGCACACCGCGCATCGCCAACCGCCTGCTGCGCCGCGTCCGCGATTATGCGCAGGTGCGCGCCGAAGGACACATCGACCTGCGCGCCGCCACCAGCGCGCTCGACCTGCTGGAGGTGGATCGCTTCGGCCTGGACGAAATCGACCAGAAAATCATGCTGACGCTGCTCGAGAAATATTCGGGAGGTCCGGTGGGCGTGAATACCATTGCAGCGTCGATTGACGAAGAGGCCGACACCATCGAAGAGGTGTATGAGCCGTATCTTATGCAGCTCGGCTTTATCGACCGAACTCCGCGCGGCCGCGTGGGCACTGCTCGCGCTTTCGAATACTTCAAGATTCCGCCGCCGCGGTCGCGCGGGATGCAGAGTGATCTTTTTTGAAGACTGCTTATCTGGCGCTTGGCTCTAATATCGGCGATCGTGAAGCCAATCTGCGAACGGCCGTGAGTCTCCTCGAATCGGACGAAATCCGCATCGTCCGCCGATCCTCACTCTATGAGACCGCGCCGCAAGAGCTGCTCGATCAGCCGTGGTTCATGAACGCCGCGGTGGAAATCGAGACCCGCTTGTTTCCGCTGCAATTGCTGGCGCGCGTGCGCGGAATCGAGCGCGAGATGGGACGCCGGCGTGTCACTCCCAAGGGCCCGCGCAATATCGATATCGATATTTTGTTTTACGGGCGCACCGTGATTGCTACGGCCGAGCTGGAGGTGCCGCATCCGCGCATCGCGCAGCGCCGTTTTGTCCTGGAGCCGCTGGCCGAGATCGCGCCGGATTTTCGGCATCCGGTGAGCGGAAAGACCGCGAGCGAAATGCTGGACGCGTTGGAGCCCCAAGGGATTCGCCGGCTGGACGCTATCCTTTAAGCAGCCATTTCCGGTCCCGCCCGGTCATCTTTTCAGCTGCGAGACGCAATACCAGCCTGGGAGCGCGCGCTCTCCAGCCATCCAAGAACTCCAGAACCTCGCGCGGCTTCTTCGGATAAGTTTCCTTGAGCAGCCAGCCGACACCCTTTTGCACCATATCGTCGGCATCGCCGAGCAATAAACCGCAAATGTGAAAAATTGTTTCGGTGTTGCGGCCTTGCTTCGCTTCCTGGATCAGCGAAACCGCCGCCGATCGCCGCTTCCATCGATTCTTGGATTTCGTCCAGCCGGCCAGCCGGTCCGCCAATCCCGGCCGATTCGCAATCGAAGCCGCGATCAACCACGTGGACACGCCGTCGCAGTGCGACCAGTTCCGGACGTAGCGGTCTACCCACTGTTCGAACATCCGGAATTCGCGCTCATTGCAGGATTTGGCGAATCGCCGGTAAAGGTGCTCTACCAGCGCGCCTTCTTCCAGCATGCCGCTCTTCCAAAGCTCGGCAACGAAGCGGTCGCGCTCCCCGATGGGCCACTGTTTCACTTCGTGATACGCCAGCCGCGCGAGTTCCCGAACCTGCGGCGTTCGCACTCCGTAAGGCTTGACCGGTTCTTTGAAAAACCAGCGCAGCCCCGCTTCGAATTCAGGATCCGCCGCGGCTTTCAGCTTGGCACGCACCGTCTTCAACAGAGCAGCGACATCGTCCATGATCACTCCCGGCAAATACCGCGTTCGCTCGCCTCGATGAACTTCACCAGGTGGCGCGTATGCTCCGTATTCAGCTCCCATGCGATCCGCGCCAGCGCGTCGTTCAACTTCAGTCCGGACCGATACAGTATTTTGTACGCTGCCTTGAGCGCCGCAATGTCTTCTTGCGAAAACCCGGCCCGCTTGAGTCCCACCAGGTTCAATCCCTTGGGCCGCGCGTTGAAATCGGTGTAGAGAAAGAACGGCGGCACATCCAGATTCACGCGCGAATTGCCCCCGATCATGGCCAGGCGCCCGATCTTCGAAAATTGATGAATCACCACGCCGCCCGAGATGAACGCCTGATCCTCCACCTCCACGTGCCCCGCCACCAGCGCGCAGCTTGCGACGACGGTGTTGTTGCCGATTCTGCAATTGTGCGCGATGTGCCCGGACGTCATGATGTAATTGCCATCGCCGATTTCAGTGGCGCTCTCCGGCTGCGTGCCGCGCGAGATGGTGTAATGTTCGCGAACGATGTTGTCATTGCCGATGCGCAGATAGCTGCGCTCGCCGGTGAAATGCTTGTCCAGCGGATCGGTCCCGAGCACCGTGCCGGCTGAAATCTCGTTGCGCTCGCCAAGCGTGGTCCAGCGTTTCAGATAGACGTATGGCTCAAGACGGCAGTGCGCGCCAACCTCGACATCTTCTTCTACAATCGCAAACTCACCGATCGTCACCTGCGGCCCGATGCGCGCATCGGGATGAACGCGCGCGCTTGGGGCCACGGATGCGGAGGGATCAACTGGCATAAGTTTGTATGATACAGGTGATCGGAGGCGGGCTTGCGAGTAGAGGAAATCGCACGGAAGTTGAATGCGGCATGGGAGGGCGATGGCGGCATCGATATCACGGGAGCCGCGACGCTGGAATCGGCCGGCCCACGCGAAATCGCCTTCGTCGGCAATCGCAAAGCCGCGTCGCAAGCGGCTCAATCCCGCGCCGGCTGTCTGCTCGTCACGAGTGAATTCCCCGCTGGCAGAACAGTCATCCGTGTCGCCGATCCACGCGGCAGCTTCGCAACGGTCATTGGCCTGCTTTATCCGGTGCCGGCCGTAATTCCCGGCGTTCATCCCACCGCGGTGATCGCTCCGGATGCGGAGATCGCTTCAACGGCTGCCATCGGCCCGCATGCGACAGTTGGTTCCAAAGCCAGCATTGGCGATCGAACTTCCATCGGCGCGGGATGCGCCATCGGAGCCGGGACACGCATCGGTGCGGATTGCCTGCTGCACGCTCACGTCACCATCTATGACGACGTCAGCATAGGCGATCGCGCCGTCCTGCACTCGGGCTGCGTGCTTGGCGCCGACGGCTTCGGATTCGTGCGCGGCGCGAACGGGTATCAAAAATTCCCGCAGATCGGACGCGTTGAGATCGGCGACGATGTCGAAATCGGCGCCAACTCCTGCGTCGATCGCGCCGCTCTCGGCGTAACTCGCATCGGCGACGGCGTGAAGCTCGATAACCTGGTCCACATCGGACACAACTGCAGCATCGGAAAGCATGTCGTAATCGCCGCGCAAACCGGCCTCTCGGGCGGAGTGGTGGTGGAAGATTACGCCGTGATCGGCGGCCAGGTGGGCATCGGGGATAAGGCGCGCATTGAGACCGGCGCGGTGCTGGGCTCCGGCTGCGGCATTCTCACATCCAAGATCGTTCGCAAAGGAGAAGTGGTGTGGGGAACTCCGGCGCGTCCTCTGAAAGAACACCTGGAGCAACTTGCGAATCTGGCGCGATTGCCGAAGCTGCGCAAGCAGGTGGCCGAGATGGAAAAGCGATTCGAGCAGGAGCCCGAAGCGAAGAACGGCTGATTATCCGGCGCTGGCCGCTCTCGCGCAGCCCTTGCGCGTGATGCCCACCGAACGCTCCAGAATCGTGTTAGTGTCGGCCACCAGGCGCTGGAGCTGCGACATGTACTGCCGCGCTTCCATCTGCCCGGCAGGCAACGTCATCTCCAGATAGTAAGCGATCGCTTCAATGGAACTCAGCGGCTGGCGTAAGTCATGAACTAACTCGTGTAAGCGCTCCTCCGGGGAAGCAATCGGGACGGGAACTTCTCGATAGGTAGGAGCCTCGGTAAAGCGAGAAGTTTCGGCAAGAACAACGGCGGCAGCAGACATCGTGTTCGACAATTCCCTTTCGAACGCTCACAGACCACCCCATGACTCAGTGAGCGAACCATTCAACAAATGGGGGAAACCGTTTTATACCGCTAAAGCGCGGCACGCGTCAAGGGTATCTTGAGAAAAATCTCGCAAGAATTTTCGATGGTGAGTTGGCCAACTATCGAGACGTTAGGAACGCGCATTCTTCTCTCTCGCAATTGCCACCACGATGGCGTGAGTGATGCGCAGGTAGTCCGCAGGAGCCATCAGAATCTGCGTCCCTCGAATTCCGGCCGAGATGGAGACCACATCGAACAGCTCAATCGTCTCGTCGGCATAAACGGGATAGTCTCGCTTGCCGCCCAACGCGGTCACGCCGCCGCGGATGTAGCCAGTGAGTTTTTGCACTTCGCTCAGCGGAACCAGGTCCACTCGCCGGTCGCCCGTCACGCGCGCCAGCGCTTTGCCATCCAGTTCCATGTTGCCGGGAATGATGGCCAGATAAACTCCACCGCGATCGCCACGCGCCACCAGCGTCTTGAACGCCTGTTCGGCGGGCAACCCAATCTTGCGCGCTACAGTCTCAGCGCTCAAATCGTCCGGGTCCACTTCGTACTCGCGCAGCGTGTAGGCGACGCCCAGGTCGTCCAAAATGCGAGTGGCGTTGGTCTTCATGTCGATCGGAGGCCCCCAGGCCTTCGCATGATATTCTAATGTGTTAGGCTCCCCAGGTACTGCACAGCAGCGCGCGAGCTTGAGGTTTTTCACCATGTCAGGACATTCCAAATGGGCGACCATCAAACACAAAAAGGCCGCCACCGACGCCAAGCGCGGGAAAGCGTTTACCCGCATTATCAAAGAGATTATGATTGCCGCCCGCGCCGGCGGTGGCGATGTAGATGCCAATCCGCGTCTGCGCAAGGCAGTCACCGACGCCAAGGCGGCCAGTATGCCCGCCGACAACATCAAGCGCGCCATCATGCGCGGCACCGGTGAACTGGAAGGCGGCCAGATCGACGAAATCACTTTTGAAGGCTACGGGCCCGGCGGCGCCGCGGTGCTGGTGCTGGTGGCCACCGACAATCGCAATCGAACCGTCAGCGAAATCCGGCACGCGTTCTCCAAGAACGGCGGGAACCTGGGAGAACAAGGCAGCGTCTCCTGGATGTTCGAGCGCAAGGGCCAGATCATCATCGAGAAGGATAAGGCCGGTGAGGATCAGCTCATGAATCTGGTGCTCGAAGCGGGCGCCGAAGATATGCGCGACGATGGCGAGGAATGGGAAGTGATCTCCGCGCCAGAAGCGCACGAAGCGGTGCTCGAAGCCATCAAAAAGGCGGGAATCGCAACTGCCTCCGACGAGATCGCTATGGTCCCCAAGAACCTCACCAAGCTGGAAGGCAAGAACGCCGCGGCCATGCTGCGGCTGAGCGAAGCTTTGGAAGAACACGACGACGTGCAAAATGTTTATTCGAATTTCGACGTCGACGAAAAAGAGCTGGAAGCCTTGGCATAGGAGCCAATGCGCATTCTGGGCATTGACTGCGGAACGGAAAACACTGGCTACGGCCTGATAGAGAGCGATGGCCGCTCGCATCGCATGGTCACCGCCGGATCCATTCATACCAGCCCGCGGCAGCCGCTGGAGCTTCGCCTGCTGGCTATCGCGCAGGGCCTGCGCCAGGTGATTCAAGCGCACACGCCCGAATCGGCGGCGGTGGAAGAAGTTTTCTACGCCCAAAACGTCAAGACCGCGTTGAAACTGTCGCACGCCCGCGGCGTCGTGCTCCTCACCATGGCGGAAGCGGGCCTTGCGGTGGGCGAATATTCGCCGCTCGAGATTAAGACCAGCGTGGTGGGCTATGGCCGCGCAGAGAAGCAGCAGGTGAAGCTGATGGTGCATTCGCTGCTGGCGCTCGAAACCAAGATCGATTCCGAGGATGCTTGCGATGCTATTGCCGTCGCCATCTGCCACGCCACGCGCACTTCCACCGACCTGCGCATGCGAGCGGCGCTATGAGAACGCTCGCCGCCGCGCTGCTGCTCGCAAGCACGCTGTGCGCGGCGCCCCAGCTGTTCTACTCCAAATATTTCAAAGGCAGCGCGCCGGAATATGTCGCGATCACCGTGGAGCATGATGGCCAAGTGACGTATCAGGAAGCCAAGGAAGACGACAACCCCATCAAGATCCAGTTAGACGCCGCTTCGGTTCAGCAGATGTTCGATCTCGCCGAAAAGCTTGGCCGCTTCCAGCGTCCCATTGAATCCGGCCTGAAGATCGCCAACCTGGGCGTGAAAACATTTCGCTTCGAAGATGGCGCCGAGCACCACGAGGTCCAGTTCAATTATTCCGAAGACGTCAACGCGCAGGCGCTGCTGGACCGCTTCGAGCGCATCACCGAAACCGAGCAGCACTTCATCAATCTGGACCGTACGGCGCATTTTGAAAAGCTGGGCGTGGACGAAGTGCTGCTGCAGATGGAAGTCACCTGGGATCGCAACCGGCTAGTGGACCCGCAGCAGTTTCTGCCGCTGCTGGACCGCATCGCCAAGAACGAAAGCTATCTGCACATCTCGCAGGAGCGCGCCGCGGCCCTGGCCGAAGCCATCCGCAAACCGCCGCAGCGGCCGCAGGAGAAGGGGCAGTGATCATTCGGCTGATCGGCTGTTCCCTAGTTTGCGCCACGTTTATGTGCGCGCAGACCATGTCTCAAGACGAGCAACTGAGCCTGCAGAAAGCCCTCAGCGAAGCCGGGAACAGTCCCCGCGAGTTTGTCCTGGCGATCGAAAATCATCTGAAGCAGTATCCCAATTCGCCCCGTCGCGCCGAACTGGAACGCGCGCTGGTAAAGGAAGCGATCGACCTGAATGATGACCAGCGGCTGATCGTATATGGCGAACGAGTGCTGTCGCGCGAGCCCGACAATGTGGACATTCTGGAACACGTCGCCACCGCGTTGCTTCATCAGGGCGACAAGCCCAACGCGCAACGTGCCCTCGATCACGCGCGCCACTTGAAGGATCTGATCGACACCGCTTACGAAAACGACAAGTTCCAGCCTGGAGGCGGCCCCGAGGAAGTGAAGCGCAAGGAAGACTTCGACCGCGGCCGCGCGCGGGCGTTGCTGCTCCAGGCGCGCGCCAGTGGCCTGCTTGGACAAAACGCCGACGCCATCCAGGCGGCGCAGTCGAGCTACAACATTTTCCCCAGCGTGGAAGCCGCGCGAGAAGCATCCCGCTGGCTTTCGGCCGCCGGCCGGGATCAGGACGCGCTCCAGTATCTCGCCGATGCCTTCACCATCGCTGGTTTGCATTCGGCCGACGTGGAAGGCGCGAACGATCGCGCGCGCATGGGCGAACTTTATCGCAAGCTGCATGGCTCGGATACCGGCCTCGGCGACTTGATCCTGAAGGCTTACGACACAACTTCTTCCGAGCTTGCGGCGCGCCGCGCGGAATTGCGCGAGTTCGATCCCAATTCGCAGCTCAAGGATCCGATCCAATTTACTCTATCCGGACTCGAGGGCGACAAACTTCCCCTTTCCTCGCTGCTCGGCAAAGTGGTGGTGATGGACTTCTGGGCCACCTGGTGCAGCCCCTGCCGCATGCAGCACCCTCTTTATGAACAGGTGAAAGCGAAATTCAAAGACAGCGGCGACGTAGTGTTCCTGGCCGTGGATACCGACGAAGATCACAGTCTGGTGAAGCCGTTTCTTACGCAGATCAAGTGGAGTCAGAAAGTCTATTTTGAGGATGGCTTACAGAACTTACTGCAGGTCTCTTCCATTCCGACCACCATCATCCTGAACAAGAAGGGTGAAATTTTCACTCGCATGGTCGGATTTCTTCCGGACCGCTTCGTCGACATGCTCACCCAGCGAGTGAATAACGCGCTCGGCAAATCACAGGCGCCGCCCAAAACAACTCACCAATGACGCCTCCATTCCCTCGCGTCACCTGGATCGTGCTGGATAGCGTCGGAGCGGGCGAAATGCCGGACGCGGCCGCTTATGGAGACGCGGGGAGCGACACGCTGGGGCACATCGCTTCCATGCGGGAGTTGCATCTGCCGAATCTGGCGCGGCTGGGCTTGGGCAATCTGAAACCGCTGGCGCATGTCGGTCCCGTGGATCGGCCCAGCGCGGCATTCGGAAAATGCGCGCTCGCGTCGCCGGGCAAGGACACCACCACCGGCCACTGGGAAATGGTCGGCATTCATCTGGCGAAGCCTTTCCCGCTCTTCCCGCATGGATTTCCGCCCGACGTGATGCGGGAATTCGAGGAGCGCATCGGACGCGGGACGCTCGGCAATTGCGCCGCCTCCGGCACCGAGATCATCCAAGCGCTCGGCGAGGAACATATGCGCACCGGCAAGCCGATCGTCTACACCTCAGCCGACAGCGTCTTTCAAGTGGCCGCGCACGAAGAAGTGATCCCGCTGTGGGAACTCTTCAAGATCTGCGAGACCGCGCGTGAGATGCTGCGCGGGCCTTTGGAAGTGGGACGCGTGATCGCTCGGCCATTCACCGGCCAGCCCGACTCGTTTACCCGCACATCGAACCGCAAGGACTACGCGGTCCCGCCGCCGCGCGGCATGCTGCTCGATCAACTGCAGGACCACAAGGTGGGCGTCTTCAGCATCGGTAAAATCTTCGATGTCTTCCTCGGGCGCGGCATCGGCGAATACGAAAAGACCAAAAACAATACTGACGGCATGGCGAAAACGCTGGCGGCGCTCGATGAATTCAACGCCGGGCTGCTCTTTGTAAACCTGGTGGATTTCGATCAGCTTTACGGCCATCGCAACGACGTGGAAGGATACGCCAAGGCGCTCGACGAATTCGATGCGTGGCTTCCCTCGCTTTATCAGAAGCTATCCGAGCGGGATCTGTTGATCATCACCGCCGATCATGGCTGCGATCCCACAACGCCATCGACCGATCACAGCCGAGAGTACGTTCCACTGCTCGCCTACCAGCCACGCAAGCCGGAAGGCGCCGATCTGGGACTGCGCTCCACGCTTTCCGATATCGGCCAAACCGTAGCCGAAAACTTCGGCGCAAAAATCGGTGAAGGCACCAGCTTCCTGCACTCGCTATCCTGAATCAACACCTATGCGACGCCCCATCATGGCCGGCAACTGGAAGATGTACAAGACGCCGTCGGAGACGGCCGCGTTCTTCGAGAAATTCCGCCCGCTGGTGGCGGATTCCGCGCACGCCGAAATCGTGATCTGCCCGCCCTTCGTCGACATTCCGGCCGCCGCCGAAGCGGCCCAGGGTACGCGCATCCAGATCGGTGCGCAAAATCTGTACTGGGCGAAGGAAGGAGCCTTCACTGGCGAGGTCTCGGCGGGCATGCTTCGCGACAGCGGATGCCGATGGGTAATCGTGGCGCACAGCGAGCGCCGCGAATATTTCCATGAAACCGAAGAGACCGCGCTCAAGAAAATCGGCGCGGCGCTCGAAGCTGGATTGGCGCCCATCTATTGCGTCGGCGAGCGGCTGCATGAGCGCGAAAGCGGCGAAACGCACGAAGTGCTCGGCCGCCAGCTCCGCAACTGCGCGTGCCATCTGACGCCGGAGCAATTCCAAGGGATCAGCATCGCGTATGAGCCGGTCTGGGCCATTGGCACCGGCAAAGTCGCAACTCCGGAGATGGCCGCCGCCGCGCACGCCTTCATTCGCGGACAAATCGCCGAAACATTTGGAACCGATATCGCCGACGCCTGCCGCATTCTCTATGGTGGAAGTGTGAAACCCGACAACGTGCGCGGCCTGATGGCGCAAGAGGACATTGACGGTGCGCTGGTGGGCGGCGCAAGCTTGGACGCGGCGTCGTTTGCGGCCATCGTGAATTTTTCATCGTGAATATTCAAAGATGCGTCTCGCCGTTCTACTACTCGTTCCCCTGCTGCTGCTCGGCGAGCCGGCGAAACTTCCCGAACCATTTCGCGCTCTCTCCGATCTGGCCGGCGCCGCGCCGCCCGAATTCGGCGCTGATGCCCTTCTGCGTATCGTCGAATTGGGCAAGCTGGCCGACAAGAGCGCTCGCAAGCAGCTGATCGAGCAGGCGTTTCAGTTGGCCATATCGGCCAAATTCCCGGTACGAATGGAGGGCCTCGGCGGCACCACCACGGATACCGCGTCGGGATCGTTAAGCCAGGCCTATGCGCTAAAGCTGGACGTGCTCTCGCTCCAGAGCCGCGCTGTTCTGGACATGCTGCCGCTCGATCCGTCCACGGCGCGCGAATTGTTTGGAGAAATCGTGAAGCCAACGCTTGCGCCGCTCACTTGCGACGATGCGCTGGTCTACGAACCTTCGGATTATTATCAGGCCTTGCTCGCCGTGGTCAATGGAACCTTCACGCCGAAAGAGAAAGCCAAAGAGGAGCACGTCAATTTGCTGCTGGACGCGCTGTCCCAGATCACATCGCCCTCGCAACTCGCCCCACTAGCCCGAGCCATCCAAAGCGCCGGCGTCACCGCCGAGCAGCACCAGATCCTTTGGGCCCGATTCGGCGGCCTGCTGGAAAGCATGCAGCCGGATGATCGTTCTTTCGGCGTCTCGCTGCCCGCGGTAATGAGCCTCGGCGTGCCGCAGATCCAAGCGCAAATCACCAAGTTCCAGCAAAGAAACCACAGTTGTGAGGTGACCGACGCTATCGGTCCTTCTTCGCCTGATGCGTCCGCGCCCGCCGTGAAACCGAGCCCGCCGAAGCTCGATCGTTATTGGCAATCCGGAACCGCCAAGCAACTGCTCCAGGCCGGCCAGAAGCTGCGCTTCAAATCGAGCAATCAATTGCTGTCCGATGCCGACCGCGCCACGCCCGAGTGGCAGCAGCAGCTTTCCGACTATCTCAATCTGATCGCGGATTGGACGCAAGATGAGCAGGAATCAGATGCCGTCTACTATCACGAGAAGTGCATCGTCTTCACGGCGCTGCTCGATCTGGTGGATTCGGGCTCGCAGAGCGACACGATCCTGGCCGACTACGTGGATTTCATCGGCAACTCCGGCCTCTATCAGCAAAGTCCGGCCGAGTGGTTCGTGGAACCGCACACGGTGCTCGATCGCTCCCTGCCCAATGCCGCCCTGCACTTGAGAATCCTGAAGGCTTACCAGGACTCGGGCAATCCGGTTCTCGCGCTGGAAGTGGCTTTGGAGAAAACCTTCGGCACCGCCGCGCCCTGGGCCGCAAGCGCGCGGTAACGGTTGGTCGGGCGTTTCCCCTATCTCGCGCGTCCGTGAAAACGCCGATGGATCGGTTGTACCCCTAGAATTTCCATGGATTCTCAACGCCGCAACACGAGCACGGCCTTTGAGTATTTCCTCTATGCGGCCATCATCGCCGAAACCGGGCTGGCGGCGCTCATCTACAAAGTAGTCTTCCGCAGCCACGAATTGATGCACCTGCGGATCTACTTCGCGATCTTTTACTTTGCGTTCCTGGGCTGGGCCATCGCGCAGCTCAATATGCTGCATCACGATCGCAATCCGCCGCTGGCTGGCGCGACACCGCTCCCGCCTCCGGCACAACCGGAATCCGCGGAGCCTGAGATCGCGATCGAAAACAAGCGACCGCTCCTCGGCCTGAGTGGCGCGCAATTAGTAATTGTAGTGGTAGTCTTCGCGACTGCTGTAGTGACGTTTAGTTGGGCGCTACGCCTGCTACTCTAAACAGTTTTAGACAGCGGCCGGTTCAGGAGCGGGCGCGGGGTTCTTCTTCAATAACCGGCTCACCGTATCGGATGGCTGCGCTCCGTTCTTCATCCAATAAGCGATCCGTTCGTGGTCCAACTTCACCACCTGCGGCTGGCTCACTGGATTGTACAGGCCCACCACTTCCACCGAGCGGCTGTTGCGGGCGCGCTCCTTGTCGATCACCACAACGCGGTACGACGGCTTTTTCTTGGCGCCGAAACGCGCCATTCGAATCATAAGCATGCTTTTTACTACTGTAGCATCGGCAGCTTGAATTTGCCCAGCCGCTTGCCTAGTAATCCTCCTCCAGTGATACTTTTCATCATCTTACGCGCCTGCGCATACTGCTTCAGCAGGGCATTCACTTCCTGAACGCTGGTGCCGCTGCCCTTGGCGATCCTGCGCCGGCGCGCCCCGTTGATGATCATGTGATTGGCGCGTTCCTTGCCCGTCATCGAGTCGATGATCGCCACTACGCGCGTAATCTCGTTCTCATCCACCTTCATGTTCTTCAAATCTTTCATCGGCCCCATTTGGGGCATCATGCCTAGCAGCGATTCCAGCGGCCCCAGCTTGCGGATCTGCCGCAACTGATCGCGAAAGTCGGCCAGCGTAAACTCGTTGTCAATGAGCTTGCGCTGCATCTCCTCGGCGTCTTTCTGATCGATGTTCTCCTGTACTTTGTCGATCAGCGACAGCACGTCGCCCATGCCCAGGATGCGCTGCGCCACGCGATCCGGATGGAACGGCTCCAGCGCGTCGAATTTTTCCCCCACGCCTACAAACTTCAGCGGCTGATTGGTGATCGCCCGTATAGAAAGCGCCGCGCCGCCGCGCGCATCGCCGTCCATTTTGGTGAGCATCACGCCCGTAATGCCCAGGCGCTTGTGAAACTCGTCGGCCGATTTTACGGCGTCCTGGCCGGTCATGGCGTCGGCGACGAACAGGATTTCCGTCGGCCCCAGCTCGTCCTTCAACTGCTGCAGCTCTTGCATCAGCTGATCGTCGATGTGCAGCCGTCCCGCCGTGTCCACCAGCACCACGTCGCGGCCGCTTTGCCGGGCTTCGCGCAGTGCCGACCGCGCCAGTTCCAGCGGCTTAGTCTCTTCCGGCGTGCCATCGTAAATCGGCAGCTTGATATCGCGCGCGATCACGCTCAACTGGTGCCGCGCCGCGGGACGATAAATGTCGACGGAAACCATGATCGGATTGTGCCCGTTCTTCGATAACCAGCGCGCCAGTTTACCGGTGATAGTGGTCTTGCCCGCTCCCTGCAGCCCGACGATCATGATTACCGTCGGCGGCTCATTCGCCATCCGCAGCTTGGATTGATGGCTGCCCAGCGTTTTGATCAGCTCATCGCGGACAATCTTGATCACCTGCTGGGAGGGAGAAAGCGCGGAGAGCACCTCTTCGCCCTGCGCCTTTTCCTTGATGGCTTCGATGAACTGCTTCACCACGCGGAAATGGACGTCGGCTTCAAGCAGCGCCACGCGAATCTCGCGCAACGCGGCGTCCATATTCTCGGCCGTCAATTTCCCTTCGCCGCGCAGGTTTTTGAAAACGCGCTGCAGCTTGTCGGATAAGTTATCAAACATGATTTACTTCGGAGGCGGAAGGCCCAAAATGGGCGGTCGATTCATTATACGGCAAGCCGCGGAACCCCATGCTTGACGCTTCGTAGTGGGTCCATTTGAAATCGGCATGTCTTGACGGTCCTCCCGATTCGTGTAACGCTTGAGGTCTATGCCAAAGCGGACACGCAATACTCCAAAACTTGATGCGGCCCAGAACGCTCCGCGCGTTTTCGCTGAAGCCACGGAAACCACGGAGCTTACCTTGGTTCAGAAGGTCATGCGCGAGATGGGCGCTAAGGGCGGCAAGATCGGCGGCAAGCGCAGGCTTGAGACCATGACCGCCGAACAGCGTACGCCTAGCGCAAGAAAGGCCGCAAAAGCGCGCTGGGCGAAGGCCAGGGAAATGCAATAAATCTGCACTATTCGGCACTTTGCCGTTGACAATGCAAAAGCGCTGTAGAATACGGGGCGATGAAAGCTGGTTTGAGCGATCATGTGTGGTCAGCTCAGGATATGATTCATTTGACATGCTCACCACTTGCGACGTGCAGCGTAGTCGCAGATGCTTGGGAAAGACCTAGTAATTCTTCAGATTCACAGAAGACGGTTCCCATATATGTACATTTTGACAGTGCTCTCCGCATCGTTCAGACGATGCGTCGATTGCGATAGTAGCGCCTTTCTTCAACATAACAGCAGTTTGAAAAGTCACCACGCGAGTTTCGTGGGGAGCTAATTCGGGTATCCTGACCTCCAAAGACGGAGCAAAGGGAACGAACACGCCTCCTCTCGGTGTTGACATGTACCCGCGCGGGATCGTCAGCAACGGCCTTGTTGACCCGTACAGGAAGACCAACTCTGATATAGATGTTCCTATCTTCAGCTCGCAGGCTTTCGATCATTAGACGGGGAGCTGCCGACGGGAAGCCGATATACAGCGTGATGCGAGGGTCGCTCTCGCCGAGAGAGCCAGGCGTGTTCTGTTTTAAGACTATCGGATGTTTCCGCAGTAGGTTTGACCATGGGGAATCTGCCCTCACTCGATTGGACACAAGCGCGACACCAACGACCAGCCCAGCTACACCAACATACCCAGCGATCTTTATAGCTTTAGTTGGAGCTGCCAGATCAGAGATACCAACCCAATGCTGAATCTTGGATATGGCTGCAATGCCCGCAACCACAAGGCAAATAACCCCCACCGCATACTCCCCAAGCCGTATCATGCTCAATGCACCAACGCTGAGAAGCGCGTCCCGTCTCCATTTGATCCCGATCCAGCGCCAGAGCCGTCTTGGTTTTGAATCCATTTTTGTAGGTAAACCTGTTTCGGAAGACGGCGGAAATCTAGAGCCTTGCTGTGATTGAACTGACGGTGCGGCTGCTTGCCTTGCTGTTCTAGCCAAACGCTCTTTCTCCCTCTGCCGTTTCCTGCGCTCCTCTCGGCTTGGCACGCCTCATTGTCCCATACGAAAACGCTCCCGCTTGTCAATGCCAAAGCGCTGTGGGAAATTTCAAATGGACCCACCACTTGACGCTTCGCCAGCACCGGTTCAAGATTGAATAGCTAGACGTAACCGCCCCCGTTGGCGCCCCCGTCTTTGGCGCCTCCCTGCTTTAAGAGATCCCGGCATCTCGGCGGCGAGCGCTCACCACTTACCGAAGGAGATGCACCATGGCTGGTCTGGTTACAACCTCGCTCGCAGCGATAATCTGCGTCGCGCCTGCCTTTGCCCAATGGACCCACGTCACCAACCCGGCGCTTCGAATAGATTTCGGTGAACTCGACTGTGGGGAGTCGCGTGCCGTGCCTCACCTTTCATTCGAGTGGGTCTTTCGCACCTGCGAGCGATACGGTCCAGCGGTTCCCGGAGCGATCGGCGTTCATGCACGCGCGTGCTTGCGGCGGGTCGGCTTGGCGTCCGGCCCTCCTTCGGCAATGCCGGACAGGACTACGGGTGCGCGGTCCGGAAACTCAGCCACCAGCGAGAGGTTCCCGCCCATCACCTGGACGGTCTTGCGCAAGGTGGAAAGCAGGATATCGCTGCGCTTCTCAAGGCGTGAAACGCCATCCTGAGTGATGCCAAGTGCCTTTGCCACGCTCACCTGCGTGAGTTTCCGCGCGCGCCGGAGTTCCTGCAGGGTCATTTCCTCCGCGATCAACTCTGCCGCGCGGGCCTCGACCTTCTTGCGCTGCGCGGCACTCAGCGTACGGACGATGTCGTTTACATTCCTGGACATGGCTACTTCCTTTCCTTCCTCTTCAATCGGGCAAGATGGGCGTCAAACCTGTCATCCGCTTTAGCGATGAGTTGTTTATAGAACCGCTTCTGGCTTCCGCCAGATTTGTCGCCTGCGACAAGGAGGATGGCCTTGCGCTTCGTGTCGAAGGCGAAAGCGACGCGCCACTCACCATCCGCTGCACTGAAGCGTATCTCTTTCATATTCGCGTAACGTGAATTGTTCAAAGAATCAACCCGCGGACGCCTCAGTTGCGGCCCGAATTTCTGCAGGAGCCGGGCGTGGGCAAGAATTTCGATTCGCACGCCCTCGGGCAGTTCCTTAAACTCCGGTTCGAACTCGTCACCGATTTCGACGTCCCATCCCACTGATCAATTATGTCATCCAATACATATGGAGTCAAGATCATATGATATCCGGCGTTCGCTATGTCATCGACATCCGGGGCGACCGCGGGCTGTCGGATTTCGGCGCGACGCATCGCTGGGTGCTCAGCGGCAGCTACGATCTGCCGTATAACGGCAATAATCGCCTGGCCCAAGGTTGGGAGCTAGCGACGATCGTACAATTGCCAAGCGGCAACCCCATAAATTTCGTACCACCAACACATCGTTCACCGGCTTGGGAACACTGCGTCCGAGCGTTTCCGGACCAGTGGATGTGGGATTCAGTCCTTCCACCGATGGAAAGGAGACCCGCGTCACCCACATCCAGAATCCGGGCGTGTTTTATTGCGGCGTGCCGGGCAACCAGAGTTGCACCGGCGCGAATGGAATGCAATTCGGCAATCTGGGCCGCAACGCCATCATCGGCCCGGGGTTCGCCAAGCGTAGATCTGGCGTTGGTGAAGAACACGAAAATTACCGGAAGAATCACCTGGCAAATTCGCGCCGACGCGTTCGATCTGCTGAACCACTCGAATTTTTCACAAACTGGAGCGAGCGCCGCCGACACGCTTGGGGGCGCGACTTTTGCGTCGCTTTCACCCGATTCCCTCCCGGCGACTCCGGCGCAGCGCTCCCGTTTCGGGACATCACCCCGGTGATCCCGGTTGCACCGCCGTGAGGAACTCCCGGCCGAAAATCCGCGCTCGCTCCTCGGCGGACAAATAAGGCGCTTGCAGCCGCACCGGATCGCCAATGCTGAGGAAGAACAAATCGCCCTTCCCGAGCAAACGCTCGGCGCCCGACTGGTTGATGATCATGTTCGATTGGTGATGGCTTGAAACCCTCAGGCAAACGCGCCCGCTCAGATTCATTTTGAGCGCCCCGTTGACCGTCTTTCGGTCAGGATATTGCGTAGCGACGATCAGGTGAATGCCCGCGGCACGGGCTTTGGCGCCCAGCCGGCTAATGGCCGCCTCTACGTTCTTGGTGGCGGCGCGGTCTACCAATAAGTCCGCGTATTCGTCGCAGACACACACGATTCTCGGCAGCACCTGGCCGGTCTTAGCCGCCAATTCGGAGAGATCGCTCACCAGGTTTTGCTCAAATAACTTATAGCGCCGTTCCATCTCCTCGATCAGCGAATCGAGAACATCGAACGCGGAATGCTCCGGTGGATAGACCAAACCATCCGGACTGAGCAGGTAAGCCGAACCCTTCAATTCGGCGAACGCCATCCGCTTGGGATCGATCAGCACCAGGCACAACGTCTCGGGTGTGTTCGAGAGCATCAGGCCCGCGATAGCCGAACGCAACCACTCGCTCTTGCCACTGCCCGAGGTGCCCGCTACCAGTAAATGAGGATTGTTGGGAGAGGCCAAATCGACGAACTGCAGCTGGCCATTCAAGTCCACGCCCAGTGGCGTTCGTGAGCAGCCGCAGCCGCCAGGCTTCGGAAGCTGTTCCAGGATGGAGCTGAAGGTCACGATCTGTGGATCGGGCCTCGCGATATCGATAGCCAAGCGGCCACCGGCGTTGTGAATCATCGGATCGCTAGTCAGATTCAGCCGGATGCCTAAGTCTTCGGAGATGCCTCGCACCTGCTTCATTCTGGTCTGGCGGCCGGGGAGGACGAAGTACCGCAAGAAGGCCGGGCCGGCCGTCACTTCGCCATTCCATTCCACCGGAGCGCCACATTCCTGCAGCACGCGCACCAGCTTCTTTCCCAGGGCCAGGTGCTGATCGCTGACGGGGGAAGGCGGCGAAGGAATCGCTTCTGGCAGCACGCTGGCCAGCCGTCCGATCAACGCCCGCAGAGCGGATTGCACTTCGGATAATTCGGCGCCTGGATAAAACCGCTCTCGCAGCTCCGGTTCGAAGGTGATCACCGCGAGCGCACCATCGCCATTGGAAAGACCGCTGGCGGAAAGCATGGAATGATACAGGCACGCCTGCGCCAGATCCGCTTCAGGACGCGGCTGGCCGAGCTTGTATTCGAGCACGCACCAACGTCCGGTTTCCGGATTCTTCCAAAGCGCGTCGGCCACGCCGAACACCTGGACCGGAGCAGTCCAATGCGGCTCTTTCACTTCCCAACGCAATTCCAGTTCCGGCTGGCAAAGCTGTTCCGCCCCCAGCCAGCAGCGCCGCGGATGGTCGTAGCAAATTGTCCCGCGTTGTTCCGCCGCGTTGAGAAGGCGGCAGACCCACGTACAGGTAGCTTGCACCGCTTCCCACAAATCCATAGCTTCCGCGCCGCATTCGCGCAACCCGGCCTGCATCTCGGTCAACCTCGGACCCAGCAGCTTGTCGTACGCGTGCCGGGCCAGCCGCGCCTCATCGCCCAGTTCGCCCGGCTCTAGAGCCGCTTGCCAGCCATCCGGACCCATCAACCCGGCCAGCACCTGGTGAAAGAGGGTACCGGTGAGCGCGTTGGAAGAAGAGCCCGAAGCGCCATAATCCGCCGCGGTCCGCAGCAGTTCGCGGCGAATATCGGAAATGGAGAGCTGAGCCAAAAATAAATCCTCGCTATCTTCAGCGTTATCGGGCGTCCCGTCTCTATCGAGCGCCGCCTTTTTACCGAACGCCTGCTCTTTACCGAACGTCTTCTCTTTATCGAACGTCTTCTCTTTATCGAACTTCGGACGCGGTGGCGGGTTGAAAAAGCGCTGGAAGGCTGCCGCCCAAAATGCCAAACTGCCGCGGATCACGACGCGCACACTCTTCGACCTCCCCAGTCGTCACCTCCAGGCTGCGAGCAGCATCCTCCAGTGTGACCATCTTCCGTTCAGCGAGCAAGGCGGCGAGCGCGGGCGTGATTCGATCGGTCCCCGCCGTCCCGAGTTCGGAAAGCAGCGGATCCAGTGCGGCTGGAACATGCCCCGCGATCCACTGCTCTACCGCGCCGGGAGTTACCGATTCTCCATGATGAGCCAGATCGCCGCTTTCGGCGTCCGATAGCAGCCGGCGAAGCGCGGCCAAAGCCTCCACCGCCTCCTCGGAAACCGTCACCAACCGCCCGCCCTGCTCCTGAATGCCTGCGATCCGTTGTTGAGTCGCCTTAGCGTTGCGCGAAATCGGCAGACGGGCGTCTCGCAGCATAAGCAGCTTTTGATTTGCGGCGGGCTTCCATGCGTCGGAGATTTTCTTTACGTGGTTCGCCAGAGAACGCATGTTGGCCTGGTTGCAAATTGCGATGGCCACCCGTCCGCCGTCCATCGTGAAGTCGAGCGGCGAGCGATTGCCGGGCGCTGAAGTAAGACCCGTTGCGCGGATCAGCAAAGGCAGGCCATTGCGGAGAATGGCTTCGGTTTCCGCCGGGTCTTTCGCCGTGAAGCGTTCCTCCAGCATTTTCTGGAGCGCCGAATCCAGAGGCTCCGCCACGGCGGCCTGTCCGGACTGCCACAGATCGAACAAATCCTTGCAACGCGCAATGATTTTCCGCGCTGGAGCGGCGTTGTCTACGAAAACGTCTCGAATTTGCGCCTCCACGAGCGGCCAGCAGCCGCCGTGCGAGGCCCGTTCGGCGGCCAGTTCGGGAACAGTATCCAGACGCGCGCCGATCAGCCGCTGTGCCTGCTCCCAAGAAAGCGGTTGAATCGCAGCCCGGCGGCCCAGCATTCTAGATCTCACAGCGCCGTCCAGGATCTGCTCCATGAGGATGATAAAAGAGCTCTGCTGGCAGCAGATGACGCTGGCATTGCGCGTTTCGTCGATCAGATAAGACACCACCTTGCCGAATGCGTGCGGACCATCGCGGTCCGTGGGCGAACTCATCACCGCCTCGATCTGATCCATGCAAAAGACCACGCTCCCCGGACGAATCAGCTCACAAATTGACGTGACAAAATGGCGGGCCGCCACTTCTGGATCGTCATCCGGTCCCGGAGCGGACAGACGTAATGAACTCAGAACATCGTCTGGAAGTCCCTCGCCGCGTAGCCAGGCGGCCGAGTCCCGGACCTGTGTACCTGCTAAAAGATGTTCCAGCACGATACTCAAGTCGCGATCCGCGAACATCTCCAAATCGTTTCTGCGATGTTCGAGCAGCCGGTCCAAAACGCGGACGCCGCCGGCGCTCAAGCGCAGCAGCGCAAGCGCCAGCGAGCGCCGCAAATGCCTCCAGATGCCCGCCGGAGAGGTTTCCATTCGGACGAACACGAAGAGATTCCCGGGCTGCGGTTCCAGCCATCGGCGGACTCTTCCCACCAGATGGGTCTTGCCCGTGCCTGTATCCCCAAAGACCGTGAGCGCGGCCGAGAATTCCCCTGCCGCGACATCCTGAACCAGCCGCTGGCAAGCCGCAAACGCTTCCGAATTGATGTCGGCGATATCCAATTGGTGATCGTCCAGAGGGTGCTCCACCAGCCTCCCAAAAGGATTCAGAAGCGCCCGATCAGCGAATGGCAATGGCGACATAGTAGGTTCCATCCTGGCCGTCGATCAAAGATTCCTTCTCTTCCTGCGGACTGTTGTACGCATCGGCATGCAGGCTCAAAGAGACTTTCTGTTCCTGGCGCAATTGCAACGCGGCCGCATCGAATTCCTGTTTCGACAAATGCGGCAGGTGATTTCGCAAACGCAGCGTCGACACTGGCACGCCCTTCACCGGCTCCAGCGCTCGGACCGCTTCCAAGAGAAGCGCAGCGGAAGCAGTCTGCGGTTCGGTTAGTTTGTCGTGCGCCGCTGAGCTTCCACTGAAAAAAGCCGCCGGATCGAACCCAGCCGATCGAATCTTCTTTTCCAAGAAAGCGCGCGCGGTGCTGAAGTAAGCTTTCTGGCCGCCTGCCCGCACCAGCAACTTGGCGCTACCAGAGAAGCCGGGAACGGCCTGCAAATGGCTTTCGGCGAGCAAAGCGGATGCGACGTTTTCCAGGCGTTTCACTGGAAATCCGGGCAATTTCTTGGCCGCCAGCTTGGTCAATGCCGCTTTCGAAAGGGCCTCGGCGGCGGCAACGCTCAAAATGGCTTCCCGTGCCTTCTCTTCTGGCGCTACATGCCAGAAATATTGCGACCCCCGGCGATCGGGCCAGCGATGTACCTGGCCTGCGGCCACAGCCGACTCCAGCGCCGCGCGCAAAGGCTCCTCTTTCGACTTCACAAGTTTTCCAAGCCCCTTGAACGAAACCGGCTTGGCCGCATCACGCACAGCGGCCACAACGCGCTCAACCTGATCGCTCTGCGGAATAGCGGGTGCAGACATGATTCAAGCTTACGTGAACCACCGCCAACGCGGTATAACAGCATCATGTCCTCGACGACGCAACTGCTGCTCTTATCCGCCCTCTCCATCGGCTCGCTGCTCGCGCAGCCCAGAAATTTCCCGCAGCCACCGCCGGCCAAAGAGGTCACCATCACCGCGATTCCGGGCATCATTGATGCCGGCGCGCAATGGAAGCTGGTCTGGCAGGGCGATTCCAACGCCGATGGCATCGTCGGCTTCAAAGAAGGCCTCCTGTTCGCGCAGGAACAAACCAACCACGTCAACTTCCTCGACAAGCACGACAAGTTTTCCGTCTATCTCACCAACGGCCACGGTCCCGGCGCTGTGACCATTGGTCCCAAAGGCACCATCATCGTCGACGAGCGAACCTGTACCGATCCCGGCGGCCACATGGGCGGCAAGCCGGCCGATTGCAAAGAGCCCACCGGCGTCGCGGCCCTCACGCCCCAGCGCAAGGTTCTCGCGAACAGTTACATGGGCATGGGACTGGGCCGCGTGAACGACCTGATCGCCGACAAAAAGGGCGGCGTCTATTTCACCACCAACACCGGCAGCGGCGTGTTCTACATCCAACCCAATGGCGAAGTGGTTGGCATCGGCGAAAAGATTCGCAGCAACGGCATCAACCTCAGCCCGGATGAAAAGACGCTCTACGTGACCAACGGTCCGGTGCTCATGGCCTACGATGTGCAGCCCGACGGCTCCGTCAAAAACCAGCGGGAATTCGCCAAACTGGAAGGCGGCGGAAACGGCGACGGCATGGCCATCGACGCTATGGGCCGCATCTTCGATACCGCCAATGGCATCCAGGTGTTCAGCCCCGATGGGAAATATCTGGGGCAGATTCCCACGCCCCGCACAGTGATCAGCGTGGCGTTTTCCGGCCCCGGCAAGAAGACGCTGTACGCCGCCTGCATCGGCGCCCTGGATGCGAGCGGCCACGAGATCCGAACGCCCGAAGGGGTTCGCAACACCGCCATGAGCGTCTACAAAATCCAAACGCTCACCCAGGGATTCAAGGGCCGCGCGAAGTAGCGCAATCCGCGCATTGCTCGATCGCAGTACTTCAATCAGAGATACACTGTCACTCAGGAGAAAGCCAATGGCAAACGATCCCAAAGATCCCAAAGATCCCAAACAGAACGACGAATTGTCGAGCGGACTTCCCCGCCGCGGCTTCATCACGTCGGTAGCGGCGGGCTTCGCCGTCGCAGGTTCAGCCGCGGGCGCGGCGTCGGTCACCGAGAGCGATGTCGACATCAAAACCCCCGACGGCATGTGCGACGCTGCTTTTATTCACCCCGCGAAAGGTTCCCACCCCGGCGTTTTGCTGTGGTGCGATGCCTTCGGATTGCGCCCCTCCATGCGCGAAATGGGCAAGCGTCTGGCGGCTCAGGGTTATTCCGTCCTGGTGCCCAATCCGTTTTATCGCATGGGTAAAGCTCCGTTTTTCACGGATGCTTCCACCGGTCGATTTCGCCAAGGACCGGGGCAAGATCACGCCGCTCATGGACTCGGTGAATGCGCCCGGCCATGCCGAAAGCGATGCCGTCGCCTACCTGGCGTTTCTGGATGCCCAAAAGCAGGTCAACAAGTCCAAGAAGATCGGCACGCAAGGTTATTGCATGGGCGGCCCGCTGGTGATGAAAACCTGCGCGGCAATGCCCGATCGTGTGGGCGCCGGCGGATCGTTCCACGGCGGCGGCTTAGTGACCCCCAAGCCCGACAGCCCGCACCTGCTGGCGCCCAAGATCAAAGCCAAGATGTATTTTGGCATCGCGCACAGTGACGACGCGCGCCAGCCCGACGCGAAAGACAAGCTGAAGGAGGCGTTCATCGCCGCGAACAATCCGGCCGAGATTGAAGTTTACGAAACCTGTTTCCACGGTTGGTGCGTGCCGGATATGCCCAAGCAACCGGACGGGACGCCGACCTACAACAAACCCGAGGCCGAGCGCGCCTGGGCCAAGCTGCTGGTGTTGTACAAGGGCGCGCTGGCGTAATCTCGCGCCGCGAATTACTGCCCTTCCACGGACGGGAGCGAGAAATAGAACGTCGCTCCCGCGCCCGGGTTTCCCTCCGCCCAAATCCGCCCGCCGTACCGCTCCACGATCCGCTTGCAGATGGCCAATCCCAGCCCCGTGCCTGGGTATTCCTCTTTGTGCAGCCGCTTGAATAGCCCGAAAATACGCTCGGCGTACTGTGATTCAAATCCGATGCCGTTGTCCCGCACCGATATGATCCAACGGCCCCCGTCTTTCCTGGAGGCAATGCGGACTTGAAGCGGCCTGTCCTTCTCGCGGTACTTCAGCGCATTGGAAAGCAGATTCTGAAACACGTGCGCCATTTGCGATCCGTCTCCGCGTACCGTGGGCAGCCACTCGGCCGTGATCAGCGAGTTGCTTTCTTCGATGCGATTCTTCAGAACGGATAATGCTTCCCCAAGCGAGGCCGTCAGGTCCGCGGTCCCAACCGAAATTTCTTCGGCGTGCACGGCCCGCGAGTACGTCAGCAGATCCTGAATGAGCACTTCCATGCGCGTCACTCCTTGCTGAACGAAGGCCGCATACTGGGCCATCCCCGGTTTTTTCTCGCCCAGCTCCTTGAGAATGATCTGCGTATAAATGTTGACGATGCGCAATGGTTCCTGCAGATCGTGACTCGCCACGTAGGCGAATCCCTCCAGCTCCCGATTCACGCGAATGAGTTGCTCGTTGGAGCGCTTTAGTTCTTCTTCCGCCCGCTTTCGTTCCGTGATGTTGCGTCCTTCCGGCACAATCAGAACCACCTGGCCCTGCTCATTGCGGATGGGGTGGAAGGAAATATCGAACGTGGGGCACTCGCCCGAAGGCCGTTGCACGGTGGCTTCGAAACGAATAAACTCGCCGTTCGCCGCGCGTGTGATACTTTCCCGAATCACCTCCGGCGCTCCCGGCGTACCCGTAAACCAGGGCGTATCCCAAAACGGCCGTCCCACTACATCGGCGCGCGTGTTATTGGCGAACTCCAGCGAGGCGCGATTGGCCTCCAGCAGCGTTCCGTCCGGCGCCAGCAGCCCGATATATTCGTACGTGCCATCGTAGATGGCGCGGAGCCGGTCCTGGCTTTCCCGCAGCGCCTCGGCGGCTTGCTTCTGCGCGGTCACGTCACGAATGTAGATCGACAGTCCGCCTTCCCGCGTGGGATAGCCTTTGATCGCGAACCAGCAATCGCGCACCACACTGAACCACTCCAGTTCCACCGACACCTGCTCACGGACCGCGCGCCGGAACTCGCGCTCCACAGTCGTACCGAGAGTGCCAGGGTACGCCTCCCAATAGTTCCTGCCCAGCAATTCTTCGCGGGATTTACCCGTCAACCGCTCGGTTTCGGCGTTGACGTAAACAAAGCGCCATTCCGAGTCGAAGGCAGCGAAACCATCCGTGATGGTTTCGAGCACCCCAGCCATCTCATCCCGGGCCGCCTCGGCTTCAGCGCGCAGCGCCGCCTCGCGCCCGGCCGCTTCTTTCCGGATGCGCGCCATCTCCAGGTGCGCGCCCACCCGCGCCAGAAGTTCGCGCGCGGTGAACGGCTTCACCAGATAGTCGCTAGCGCCCGCGTCCAATCCCTCCACGCGCGCCTCTTCGCCCGCTCGTGCCGAAAGCAGGATCACAGGCAGGGCGCGAGTCTCCGGATTTTCGCGCAGCGCCTGCAGCAGCCCGAATCCGTCCAGCACCGGCATCATGACGTCGCTCAGCACCAGATCGGGCGGATGGTCCAGCACGCATGCCAAAGCCTGCTGGCCATTGGCGACGGCTTCCACTTCGTAGCGGCCGGCCAGCAGCCGGGCGACATAATCGCGCATATCGGCGTTGTCGTCGGCCACCAGCACTCGCGCGCTGGGGCTCTCGGCGGACACCGGGGCCTGGTACTCGCGTTGCGCCCAGCGCGCGGCCTCCTGGACATAGGAATCCGCGTGGATCGCCGTGGAAACTCTGTCTCGCGCCGCGTTGAGCCCCTCCCCCCGAAGGTGTCCATTTCCAAAAGGAAGCGTTACCGTGAATGTGCTTCCCTGCCCCACCGCGCTGCTCGCCTCCACCGTTCCACCGTGCAGCTTCACCAGTTCGGCCACCAACGCCAGCCCAATGCCGGTGCCCTCCTGCGTTCGTCCGCGCGCGCCTTCCACGCGATGAAAGCGCTCGAACAAGTGCGGCACATCGTGTTCCGGAATGCCCGTACCGGTATCTTCGATGGAAAGTCTGGCGCTGCCGCCGCGTGCCGACAGCCGCACAGCAATTTTGCCTTGGAACGTATATTTGAAGGCGTTGGACAGGAGATTGAACACCACCTTCTCCCACATTTCCCGGTCCACATACACCGGCTCTCGAAGCGGCGGACATTCCACAATGAGCTGCAGCCCAGCCTTCTCCACAGCCGCTCGAAACGTCGAGGCGAGTTCCGCGGTAAAGGCCGCCAGGTCCGTGGGCTCATACGAAGCCTGTACACGTCCCGCCTCGATCCGCGAAAAATCGAGCAGTGTGTTGACCAGCTTCTGGAGCCGCAGCCCGTTGCGGTGCGTTACGGACAGCAACTCACTGACCTCCGGCGTAAGAGGGCCATCCGCGGCGAGGAGCTCTTCCAATGGCCCTAACATGAGTGTGAGCGGCGTCCTGAATTCATGACTCACGTTCGAGAAGAAGGCCGTCTTGGCACGATCCAACTCCGCCAGCGCCTGGGCGCGCTTGCGCTCGTCTTCTAAAGCCCGGGCTTCGGCAATCGCGGTGGTAACGTGTCCACCTACCAGCGAAAGAAAGCCGCGATATTCCTCATCCAGCTGTTTGCGCGGGCTAATCGCCAGCAGAGCAAAACCAACGCGCTGGCCTGCCGGGGAGATCGGGATGGCAAGCACCGCGCGCGGCGGAACCGGCCACGCTCCGCAAGGCACTCCCTCCAGATCCGCGGGAATTGGGATAACCTCAGCTTCCGCGCCTTGCAGAACACTGGCCAAAGGCCACGGACCCGCCGATTCGTCTAGCTGAACAACATCCGGGAGCAGCGGGGTCTCCGCTGCAACGCCGCAAGCCCCCGCCAGCCGGGCCTCTCGGCCGCTTTCAGAAAAAAGATAAAAAGCGGCAAAAGGAATATCGTAGAGATTCTTCGATAACGTTTGGCATGCCAGCCGGCAGACTTCTTCGCTGCTCTGCGCGTTCGCGGCTCGGGCTCCTTCCGCCAGGTCGCGCAGGGTGCGCAGCCGGCGCTCTCCAATTACCTGGCTGGTGGTCTCCTGTACCGGTGTGAACACACCGCCCACGCCGCCGGATTCATCGCGAATCGGGCTGTAGGAAAACGTGAAGTAGCACTCCTCCGGGTACCCGTTGCGTTCCAGCTCCAGCAGCAGATTCTCGGACCACGTAGCCTCGCCCCGCTCGATCACCCCCTCCAGCATGGGTCCGATAATGTGCCAGATCTCGGGCCACAAATCCACCGCCCGCAAACCCAGAGCCTGCGGATGCTTGTTCCCGATTATCTTCCGGTACCCGTCGTTGTAGAAGGTGACGAGTTCCTTGCCCCACCAAACGACAATGGCAAATCGTGAGTCGAGACAAGTGGACACCGTGGTCTTGAGCGATTGCGGCCACTTTTCGACCGGACCCAACGCAGTGCGCGACCAATCAAAGGAGCGCATCTGCTCGGCCATCTCGCTGCCGCCGACAAAGATGCCGCCCGCGGTGCCGTCCGCAGTGAATGACTCCGCCATTGTGTTTTGACTTGGCTGCATGATGCTAACGGTTCCCGTCAGGACTCTATCACGTGAGACTCACGTGCCACGAAACGGTTTCCGTCGAGGTTACAATTTGTGACAAGACACTACGGCGTGGGTGCGCCGTTGGGAAGCGCCTTTTGATAAAAGTCCGCCATCGCGCCGTGCAGCGCATCCAGGCAGTTCTGCTGCGTGTACAGCATGTGGCCGGCATCGCAGTAGGTCAAGCTGATGTGATTGCTCAGGCTCGGCTCCAGGCCGATATGGTTGACCGTATATTCGGTGGCAAAAAACGGCGTGGCCAGATCATAGTATCCGTTCGCGATCATCACCCGCAGGCTGGGGTTCTGCGTCATGGCCTGCCGCAGCATTTCAGCGACATTCACGTACCGGTTTTGAAAGCGTTCATAACTCCAGGGCCGTACTTTATCGGTCAGCACCTGATAGGGCTCGTCGCTGTCGTACTTCAATTCAGAGCGCACGTAGTTGTTGAACATCGCCGTGAAGACCCCTTGCACGGACGCATAGCTGGGATCATATTCGGGCGACTCGCCGGCCGAGTCGATGTCCTCCCCTTCCAGCCGGCTATCGTACCGTCCGATGGTTTTCCGCTGATCCCGCAGCAGTTCCTTGGTGAATCGGTCTTCGGACACGCGCAGGTTGGACTGGCTGATGTACTGTTCCGACAACCCGGTCAGCCGCGACATCTCGTGCACGACATTGGCCCGCTCGGCCGTCGTCAGCTTGTCGCCTTTCATCAGCGCCACGCTGTATTCGTTGCCTGCAAACCGTCGCGACTCGCCAAGAGCTTTCTCCAAATCTCCTTGCAGATCTTTCGGAAGTTTCTTGTGATACCAGGCGGCCGCGGTATAGCTCGGCAGGAACAGCGCGTACGGCAGATCGTTGCCGCGTGCAAACGAAATGGTCTCAAAGTTGAGCACTGTGGAGATCAACGTGATGCCATTCAGGTATATGCCGTCATTCTCCAGCAAACGGTCCGAAAGCGCCGCCGCCCGCGTGGTGCCGTAGCTTTCACCCGCCAGAAACTTCGGAGATGACCAACGCTCGGAGCGCGTCAGGTAAAGCCGGATGAATTCAGCCACCGAGTCCAGATCGCCTTCGAAACTGTGGAACTGCGATTCTTTTTCACCTGGCGCGGCGCGGCTGAAACCAGTGGTGACCGGATCGATGAACACCAGGTCGGTAAATTCGAGCGGCGTGTCCTCGTTGTCCACCAGATGATACGGTGGCGCGGGCTGCCCCCCGTTCGGTCCCATCGCCACGCGTTTCGGTCCCAACGCACCCATGTGCAGCCACACCGACGACGATCCCGGACCGCCGTTAAATGCGAATGTAATTGGCCGCTTCGCCCCCTCCGGAACGCCATCCAGCGTATAGGCGACGTAAAACATGCTGGCCCACGGTTTGTCGTCTTTCTTCAAAACCAATGTTCCGGCCGTCGCCGTATAGTTGAGCGTCTTACCGTTGATTTGAATGGAATGCTGGGTCTTGGATGTTTTCTCAACGGGAGGCGCGGTGGGAGCCGCCGCCGGCGGAGCACCAGCTTCATGCGCCGCGGCTGGGGGCCGGGGGCGTTCTTGCGCATATATTGCCGAGATCGTGAATGCGATTGCAATTGCGGCCAGCCTCATGAAATCCGTCCTTGTGCTCATGGTAACGTGAAACCAAAGCCCTCCATGCTTTTGCCTTATCTTCACAAGATTGCCGCCTGCGACGATCTGTCGGCCGCCGAAGCCCACGACGCCATGCTCGCCATTTTGAGCGGCGCGGCGAGTACGCCGCAAATATCGGCGTTCCTGATGGGCTTGCGAATGAAGGGCGAGACTCCCGCCGAACTGCTGGGTTTCGCGCGTGCCATGCGCGAGAAGACCATTCGAATCGACGCGTGCGTAGACCCGGAGCCGCTGCTCGATACCTGCGGAACGGGCGGCGGCGCGGGTTCCACGTTTAACATCTCGACCATAGCCGCCTTCGTGGTGGCGGGCGCGGGCGCGCGCGTGGCCAAGCACGGCAACCGGTCATTCTCCACGCAATGCGGCAGCGCCGACATTCTGGAACAATTAGGCGTCGAAGTGTCGCAGACGCCCGAGCGAGTGGCGCAAGCCATCCGCGAAATCGGAATCGGATTCCTCTTCGCGCCCGCGCTTCACCCCGCCATGAAGCACGCCCAGCCCGCGCGCGTGGAGCTGAAGATGCGTACGGTGTTCAACCTGCTTGGCCCGCTCACCAATCCCGCGGGCGCCGCGCGCCAACTGATCGGCGCGCCTTCCGCCCACACCGCCGGGCTGATGGCTAATGCGCTGGCCGGGCTCGAACCCCAGCGCGCGTTCGTGGTCCATGGCGATGGCCTGGACGAAGTCACCACCACCGGATCAACACTCGTGTTCGAGATCGCCGGCAGCGATGTCCGGTCGTTCCAATGGACGCCCGCCGACTTCGGCGTCCCGCAGGCCGGGATCGAAGACCTGCGCGGCGGCGATCGCGCGCGCAATGCCGAAATTGCCAAGGCCGTCTTGAACGGTCAAGCCGGCCCGCAGCGCGACATCGTGCTGGTGAACAGCGCGGCGGCATTGCTGGCCGCGGGGCTGGCCGATAGCCCGCTGGCCGCGATGGCGCGCGCCGCTGCATCCATCGATTCGGGCGCCGCCTGGACCAAGCTTCAACAACTCGCCGTCTTCACTCGCGCTTGAGCACGAAATCGGCCAGCTCCAGCATGTTGTCCACTAACAGGTCCGGCGGTTCCACCGCAAAAGTCTCCGGCTGAAACCCATACGACACGCCGCAAGCCGACACTCCCGCATTGCGCGCCGTTCGAATGTCCACCTGGCTGTCGCCCACCATCATGGTGCGCTGGCGCGCCGCGCCGCTCTCGCCCAGCAGCGTTTCAATCCCGATTGGATCGGGCTTCTTCTGCTCGAAGCTGTTGCCCCCGTAAACTTGAAAGAAATGTTGCGCCAGGCCCAGCGCTTCCACCATTGCGCGGCTGAACTTCACCGGCTTGTTGGTGAGCACCGCCAGCTTCGCTCCACCGGCGAGCAACCGGTCCAGCGCCTCCCGCACGCCCGGATACAGATGCGTGTTATCGAGCATGTGCGCGCGGTAATATTTCAGAAAATATTCGAGCGCGCGAGCGACGTCCGCTTCGCTCGCCTCCGGCCCCAGAGCGCGGCGCATCAGTACCGGCGCGCCGTTGCCCACGTAGGATGAAACCAGTTCCTCGGAGAGCGGCCCCAGATTCATCAGCGCGCGGGCGGCGTTGACGGAGTGCACCAGATCGAGCTTGGAGTCAACCAGCGTTCCATCCAGATCGAAAATCAGCAGGTTCATTCGTGCCGGAGCCCTTCCGGCTTATGCGTGTTGTGCGCGGACCAAACAGCCTTCACTTTGTCTTTAGTGGCATAAAATTGGTCCTTCACTTCGCGCGGCGTAGCTGCCGCCAGTACATCGGAAACATCGATCACATAAGGCAGCACCCTGGAATCCACCACCGAAGGCGGCGGGGGCGATGGCGCGAATGCCAGCAGGACAGTCACCATCGCGGCAGCGATCACGAAGCCCCGCACCACTCCGAAGGCTCCGCCCAGCAGCCGGTCCAGCCACGACAGCCCCACCCATTTGAAAAATTTCGCCAGGATGCGGCCCACAATGGCGCCCGCCACCAGAACGCCCACCAGGATCACGAAGAATCCGATCAGGTTGGCGATCGCGCGCGAGCTGACGTAATCGATGAAGTAGTTCGCCACGATGCCATAAAACCAGAAGCCGCAAAACATCCCGACAATCAGCGCCGCAAACCCAACGCCCACGCGCGCAAATCCCGCCGCGAAGCCGGCCAGCACCGAGCATGCGATCACCAGGATCAACACCAAGTCGATCCAGCTCAAAACAACCTCCGCGCCTTCACAGCGATTTTCCCGTCAAAACGCGATACGCCTCGCGGTATTTTTCGCTGGTCCGCTCCATCACCTCAGGCGGCAACGCCGGCGCCGGCGGACGCTTGTCCCAATGAATGGATTCCAGATAGTCCCGCACGTATTGCTTATCGAATGAGGGTTGCGGGCCGCCCGGCTGATAGCTGGCGCGCGGCCAGAAGCGCGACGAATCCGGCGTCAGCACTTCGTCGGCAAGAACCAGTTGATCGCCCACAAAGCCAAACTCAAACTTGGTATCCGCGATGATAATCCCGCGCGTCTCGGCATACTGGGCGGCGCGTTTATAGATCGCGAGCGTCAGATCGCGAAGCTTCGCCGCCAACGGTTCGCCAATCTGCCCCGCGACGGTTTCAAACGAAATATTTTCGTCGTGGCCGGATTGAGCCTTCGATGCAGGCGTGAAGATGGCCACCGGGAGCTGATCGCTCTCACGCAACCCAGCGGGCAATTCGATGCCGCAGATGCGTCCTTCGCGCCGGTAATCCTTCCAGCCCGATCCGGAAACATACCCCCGCGCCACGCATTCCACTTCGATCATACTGGCGCGGCGCACCAGCATCGAACGCCCTTCCAGTTGATCCCGATAGGCCTGGAACTCGGGCGGATAATCGGAGATTTCCGCCGAGACAAAGTGGTTGGGAACGATATCGCGCAACTGTTCCAGCCAGAACAGCGTCAGCGCGGTCAGCACCCGGCCCTTATCGGCGATCGGTGTCGGGAGCACATAGTCGAATGCCGACAGCCGATCGGTGGCGACAATCACCAGGTATTCGCCGGCCGCATAAACATCGCGCACTTTGCCGCGCGCGTAGCGCTCGATGCCGGGCAGGTCCGTTTCCAAAATTGGAGCCAGTCGTTTAGGTGTCAAACTCTACTGGTATCACGACCCCGGCAATTTTTCTATGAGGGGACCTAACAGTGACAAACGACCTTCGTAAGTTTTTCCCGGTTAGTTGTTGGTGATGCACAGCAGAATCAGCATCTTACATTGCTCAGGAGTGGCTTCGAGCGTGCTCATCTATCCGTGAAGGAGAATAGATCCCTATGAATTGGGACAGAGTTGAAGGCAACTGGAAACAAATGAAGGGCAAAGCCCGCGAACAATGGGGCAAGCTCACGGACAGCGACTGGGAACAGGTCGCGGGAAAGAAAGACCAGTTGGTCGGCCGCATCCAGGAGCGCTACGGCATCTCCAAGGATGAAGCGCAGAAACAAGCCGATGCATGGGCAAACGCACAAGCCGATGTGGCGCAGTCCAACGCCACGCACGAGCAACGGCAGCATGAGCAGCACCGGGAAACCGTAAAGCGTTAGCAGCCTGAAGGCCTGATTCCAGGTCCGTGAAAAGCCGCCTTTCCGCGCGCGTCGGCGTGCGGTGGCGGCTTTTTCACGTTTGGGCGCGCAGATACCAGGCGCATATACTAGGGAAGTTGCGCCTCTCCATCCTCATCCCCGTCTATAACGAACGCACCATGGTGGAGCGGAGCCTGGCTCAGGTTTTAAACGCTCCCCTCCCCGAAAATCTCGATCGCGAACTGATCATCGTCGACGATTGTTCCACCGATGGCACGTCGGAAATCCTGGACCGGCTGGCCGCCGAGGAACCGTGCATCCGGCTGTTCCGCAAGAAAGTGAACGAGGGCAAGGGCGCCGCCGTCCGCACCGCAATTCGAGAGGCGCAAGGCGATTTCTGCCTGGTGCAGGACGCCGATCTGGAATACGACCCGTCCGAATATCCTACTCTTCTCCGCCCCCTGTTAACCGGCCATGCCGACGCCGTGTTCGGTTCGCGCTACCTGGTCCGCGAGCAGACCCGCATCCTGCCGTTCTGGCATTCGATGATCAACAAGACCCTGACGCTGCTGTCGAACATGTTCTGCAATCTGAACCTGACCGACATGGAGACCTGCTACAAGGTTTTCCGTACGGACCTGCTCAAGAGCATCCCCATCCGGTCGGACCGCTTCGGCTTCGAGCCCGAGATCACCATGAAGTGCGCCAAGCGCAAGCTGCGCATCTACGAAGTCCCCATCAGCTATCACGGCCGTACTTACGAAGAAGGCAAGAAGATCGGCTGGAAGGATGGCGTGAAGGCGCTGGGCGTGATTCTGCGCTTCTGGCTGATCGACGATCTGTACACCGAGCCTTACGGGCGCGCGTTCCTCAATAACCTTACCGGTACGCCTCAATACCTGAACTGGCTGTCCCGCGTGTTGCGCCCCAGCCTGGGCGATACGGTGCTCGAATTGGGCGCCGGCATCGGGAACATCGCCAGCCATCTGATGGGCCGCCGGCTGCTTTATGTGGCCGCCGAAAAAGATCCGTTGTATCTGCACGCGCTCCGCAATCGATTCCTGCGCACGCCCAACGTCACGGTGCTCCAGTTGAATCCGGAGTGCCCCAACGATTACCAGCGCGCCGGCGGTCCGTTCGACACGGTCCTCTGCGTGAACGTGCTGGAATATGTCGAGGATCCCGCCGTTGTCATCGAAGCCGCGGCTGGCGTCTTGCGGCCCGGCGGGTCGCTCATCATTCTCACACCCCAGAGCCCGTCGCTCTTCGGCAGTCTCGACCGGGCGCTGGGACATCGCCGCCGCTTCTCGCGCGCGCAACTCCGCGCGCTGTTCGAACAGTATGGCTTGGCCGTTCGGGACATGCGCCAACTCAACAAAATCGGCACCCTGGGATGGTGGTTCTATGGCAAAATCCTCCATAGAAAACACATCAACAAAGTGACCCTCAAGATCTTTGACAAAACGGTATGGTTCTGGCGCTATTTCGATGGCGTCCTGCCCTGGCCCGGCTTGACGCTAGTGGCCGTAGCCACCAAGCCGGGGAATTGATTGGGGGAATGAATATGACCCGCTATGTGGTCACCGGCGGGGCCGGATTCATCGGCTCGGCGCTGGTCCGCGCTTTGCTCGCCCGCGGAGACGTCCAGGTGCGCGTTGTCGACAATTTGCTGACAGGTCACGAATCCAATCTCGCCGAAGTATGTTCACAGATTGAATGGGACCGGTCCGACATTCGCGACGCGTCCGCCACGCTGTCCGCCATTCGCGGCGCCGACATCGTGTTCCATTTGGCCGCCATTCCATCCGTGCCACGTTCTATCCAGGACCCGGTGCCTTCGCATGAAGTGAATATCGATGGCACCTTCAACGTCCTGCGCGCCTCGGTGGACGCCAAGGTCCGGCGCGTGATCTACGCCGCGTCCTCATCCGCCTACGGCGACACCGAGGTGCTGCCCAAAGTAGAGGCCATGCTGCCGCGTCCCAAGTCTCCTTACGCCGTGCAAAAGCTCGTGGGCGAGCAATACGCCAGCGTGTTCCACTTCTGCTTCGGCCTGGAAACCGTCGCGCTGCGCTTCTTCAACGTCTATGGCGAGCGGCAGGATCCGGCCAGTCCATACTCCGGCGTCCTCTCGCTGTTTATGAAAGCCCTCATTGAGCGCTCGTCTCCCACCATCTTCGGCGATGGTGAACAGACGCGCGATTTCACCTACGTCCAAGATGTCGCTGGCTTGTGCTGCAAGGCAGCTATGGCCGCCAACGTCGCGGGCAAAGTGTACAACGCCGGCAATGGCAACCGTTATTCACTCAATTACGTCTGGGATCTGCTGCAGAAGATCGAGGGAATCAGCCTGGCGCCGAACTATGGTCCTCCGCGGCAGGGCGATGTTCGCGATTCGCAGGCCGACACCACCGCCGCCCGCCGCGATCTGGGCCATAGTCCCCAGTATTCGCTTGAAGAAGGCCTGCGCCGCACCCTGGCCTGGTACCGCGCAACAACGCAACGTGCTTGAAATCATCCGCGACACCATTCGCAGAATTCCGAAAGGCCACGTGTCCACCTACGGCGACGTGGCGCGCGCTGCTGGTTTTCCCGGATGTGCGCGACAAGTGGTCTGGGCGTTGCGCGGCGGATCGCGCGGGCTGCCCTGGCATCGCGTAGTCGGCGCCGGCGGCAAAATTTCGCTTCCCGGCGAAAATGGCCTGGAACAACGCTTCCGCCTGGAGGCCGAAGGCGTCGTCTTTCACGGAGCTCGTGTCTGGATGGAAAAGCATCAACACGAATGGCCGGCGCGCCCAAAGCCCCCAAAGCCTGCCCGCAAGAAGAGCAAGACTGTATCCTGAAAACATGCCGTTGCCCGTCATGCTTCCCGTGCGCCAGCACTTCCCCGATCGCTCTCTCCCCGACGTTCGCGGCGAGGTTTTGCGCCAGCTCGGCGAGCGCCAATTCGCCTCCCGCGTGCCTCCAGGCGCTCGCGTGGCGTTAGGCGTCGGCAGCCGCGGCATTGCCAACATCGCCACCATCACGCGCGCGGCCGTGGACTACTGGAAATCGCAAGGATGCCGGCCGTTCATCTTCCCGGCCATGGGAAGCCACGGCGGCGCAACGGCAGAAGGCCAAGCCGATGTGCTCGCGCACTTTGGCATTCATGCGGCCACCATGGGCTGTCCGGTGGTCAGCTCCTTGGACGTGGTCCCCACCGGCCGCACGCCCGACGGCATCGAAACATTCATGGACCGCAGCGCCTTTGAGAGCGACGGTGTCATGCTGATCGGCCGCGTCAAATGGCACACCGATTTTTCGGGCAAGCTCGAAAGCGGGTTGTTCAAGATGACCGCCATCGGCCTGGGCAAGTTCGCCGGCGCGCAGCGCTATCACACCTACGCCTACAAGCTGGGCTTGGAGCACGTCATCCGCACGGTGGGCCGTCAGGTGCTTACTTCCAGAAAAATAATCGGCGGCCTGGCGATTCTCGAAGACGCCAATCACAACACCGGACGCATCGCCGCGGTGCCCGCCGCGGAAATGGAGAAGACTGACGAGGAGCTACTCGCCGAGGTCCGCGGCTGGATGGGCCGCCTTCCCTTCCCGCTCGACGTTCTGATTGTCGACGAAATCGGCAAGAACATCAGCGGCTCCGGCATGGACACCAAGGTGGTGAACCGCAGCGTCCATGGCGAGTCCAACCCCTGGCCCGATCAGCCGCGCATCGAGCGCATCTTCATCCGCGATCTGAGCCCGCACACCTACGGAAACGGCGTTGGCATCGGAATGGCGGACGTGGTACATGACCGCATGCTCGCCAAGATCGATTGGGATGCCACGCTGGTCAATTCGCTCACCGCGACCACGCCCACGGCGATCCGCACGCCGATTCATTTCCCAACCGACCGGGAGTGCCTGGAGCGCATTTCCACGCTAGTGGGCCGTCTGGATCCGTCGGAAGTGACCTACGGTTGGATCAAAAATACAATGGAACTGGGATTTTTAAGGTTAAGCGAGAATCTCAGGGACAAAATCGTCGAAAATTCGACACTCGAAATCGTGGGGCCGGCGGAGCAAATAGATGCCGATGACGCCGGTAATTTCACCGGATTCGCAGTCGAGGAGAATCCGGCACGTGCTTTAATACATTAACTTGAGGAGGATAGGCGAGGCAGAAGGGTTATCCCCTCGCCTACCCGCCAAAAGTCTGGTTTAGCTGGCGGCGTTCGCCATAACACTGGTAACCTTGCTGAAAATGGTGCTGATGCTGGAAGAAACGCCAGGCATGATGGCTCCCGCGGCAACCGCAACGAAACCGGCCATCAATGCATACTCGATCAGGTCCTGGCCTCGAGTATCCTTCCACACCTTCAGTTTCAAAACTAGATTAGTAATTCGTGTCATTGTCTCTCCTCTCCCTTGCGATGGATTCGTCCTTCGCTATTGGTAAGTTATCACCCAAAGCCGGTACGTCAAATCAGGGTAAGCCCCTAGAACAGACCTTAAATCACCTCGTCGCCTGTGAATATCGTCGGCCTGTCATAGTACCTTTTTCCTGCCTGGGTTTAAAATAACTCACACTAGTTGTTTCTGCGAGTTGCAGCGCGTAGATTCCAAAACCGGCCAGCGCCACGGTCAGCAACTGAAGGTGCAAAAACTCGGCGAATGATTGAGTTACCCACGGAACCAGATAGAGCGCCAGCAGCCATCCGGCCGTCGCTTGCCCGCTCGCCGCCACCAGCGCCACCGCAATTACTATCAGAATGGCATCGTAAATCGGCACATATGGGCTTGCCACCAGCATGAAGCACAGCGTCGCCGCCCACAGCGGCCGGTTCCGCGCGCCATCCGACCTCCACCACGCCAACCCCAGCCAGCTCACTGCGATAAGCGCGACGAAGATGGTTGTCACGCTCCCCAGGATCGCCTGGTTGCCCAGCAACAAATGAAAGAAAGCCAGCAAATCCATATACTTGGCTTCGTGCCAGGCTTCTCCGGCTTTGGCCACCACGTGCCCATTCATCGCCAGCGCCTGGAACCACGCCCGGCAGCCATCCAGACCCACCGTCGCAACCGAAAGCGCCGCCATCGCGATCCCGCCCCCGGCGAACCCGCCCACCACGCGCCAGCGCCGCCCCAGCACCAGCATCAGCACCGGAAGCGCCACCAAGGTCGGCTTGAACAGGCACAGTGCCAGAACAAAGCCAGCCAGAAATCCCCAGTCGCGTTCCAGACACCAGAAAAACAGCACCCAGATGAAGAACGCCACCACCGACATTTGCCCGCCAATCCAGGTCTCGAACAGAAACGGCGTCGACGAAAGCGCCAGCAGAAAGCCGGTCTTGCGGTCTTCCGCGTTCAGGCCCAAGCACCGGAACAAAAGTGCCAATCCGGCCATATACAATGCCGCCGAGAACGTCAGCCAAGCCACATACGCCCAGGCGTAAGGCAGCAATGCGAACGGCCGGAAGAGCGATGCGATGAAAGGAGCCTGCCCGAACACCAGCATCTGCGTATCGGGCATGCTGGGAAGCGTCGCATGCTGCAGCCCGGTGGCTAGCCGAAGATCGTAGATCCGGGCCGGCGCGTCCGTATTGAGGATCTTGCCGATGCTGTAAAACTCGACGAAATCCCCGCCCAGCGGCCTTCCCAGGAACGTGCGGCCCGCCAAGCCGAGAGCCACCGAAACCGCGCAGAGCAGCACGCCGATCGCCAGCGCCATCCACGCCAGGGCATGCGCCTCGCGCCGTCCCGGCATCGGCCCAAACCAGCGCCGCCACCGGCTGGCGTGCTCCAAGCCCACGCCGTTCATTCAAACGCCCCCGGTTGCAGGCAGCGCAAAGTAACGCCCGCATTCTCCTCCACCATCCAAACCTCGCGATGCGGATAATGCCGGATCAATTCCGCGTCCTTCTCGGCGCCGAGCGACCGCGCCCAGATGATCTTCGATCCGTCGATGTCGGCATGGTTATAAACCAGCTCCTCATATATTTCGTGGCGCGAACCATAACGCACCAAAACCAATTGCTCGCCCGGACGCTTGTCGAGCTGCTGCTCGATGGTCGCGTGTTTGGCGTTCCGAAGATATTCCTCCGACCCGGGCAGATAGCGATTCGCAGGCGTCAGCAGCCCCAGTAAGGTAGGCAGCGCGAACACCAGCAACGCGCCCCACATCAGATAGGCGCCATCCACGCCCGGCCATGCATTTCTCAATGCCCGCAGCGCGCACGCGGCCAGGATGTACGCCAGCACCGTTTCGGCGGCGGCATAGTGCGGCCACACGCGCGTGTCGAGCGCAGGTCCCAAGTAAGCCAATATCCCCAGCAGCGCCGCGCGTCGGGCGATCGGGTCCCGCCACAATGGACGCGCCACCAGTAGCATGCAAGCAGCTAGCGGCAGGCCCAAGAGGAATCGGACAACTAACAAGAAATCCCAAACGTGCGCCTCCAGGATTTCGCCATGCGCCTTCTGCTTTTCACGTAGATCCGCCTGCCAGAAATCCCGCAGGAAAGCGTTGCTGTAAGCCGGCTCCCGACGCACGTGCGTTTGCCACAACACCGGCTCCAGCAGCGCGTACTGACGATCGTGCGCGACGTAAGGCAGCTCCAGCGCGTGCCCCGTCACCCGATAGTTGTAATACCCCATCCACGCGGCCACGGGGATCAACAGCAGCGCCATCGGCAAAACCGCGCTTCTCAAAATCATGCCGATCGCAGCCCGGTCGCGCACCCATTCAAAAACCAAATATCCGCAACAGACCAGCGCAAACACAAAGCCCTCGAAAGGCCGTGTATTCGCCAGCACCGCCAACCCCGCCGCAAACGCCAGCGCGGACGAAATGCGCGGCCGATCGATCAAACGCGGAACGGCGCCAATCAAGAGCGCGCCTCCGATCGCCGTGCATGTTCCGCTCCAGTAGCTCTCGGTCCAATAGCTCACGATCCCGATATGCAGCACCGCAATCAAAGTCCCAGTGAGCGCCCACACTGCCGGAAGCCAGCCCTGGAGCGCCCAGCACAGCACCGCGCACAGCACGCCCATGCTCAGCCACACGCCCACCCACGGTTCGCCCGTCAGCTTCTGGCCGAGGGCCATCACCAGACCCGCCAGCGGCGGATATTTCGATGCATAAGCCGGCCGGATCAGCTCCTGCAATGTCTCGAAGTGCTCGGCGAACGCGGGCGTGGGATTGGCCAGGCGGCCGGAGGCGAACGTATCGCTCGCCAGCAAATAACTGAATTCGTCCTGAATCGCCGGCTTCGGCAAAGGCAGGATGGGAAGCAGAAGCGCCCGCGCCACCAATGGAAGCAATCCCGCTACCGCGATGGCCAGCGTTTTCCTTTCGGCCAGCCGAACGAATGCGGATTCCAGCGCCGCCAGCGCGCTTGTGAACTGGTCAGGCTTTCGGACCACCGCGAGCATTACGCCAGCCGGAGATCTTTAAAATCTTCGATCAGCGCGAAGTTGCTCCGAACCGATACGATGGTCTCGCCGCGCTGTTCGATCCGCTCCGGACGCACGTGCCCCAGATCGGCCGCCATGCGCAGGTAGCTCACCTTCTCCGGATCGATGCCCATCACGCGGCAGCAGGTGGAATCCACAGCCACCAGGTCGCTCCCCATCACCAGCACGCCCACCGGCTTGGGTGTTCCTTGGATGGGCCCATTTCCTTCCATCCCAACCACGCCGTCCACAATGGCAAAAGCTTTCTTGCCAAACTGCCGGTTCAGCGCCACGATCGATTCCGGAATGCCGTAATAGTGCAGCTTGTTCTTCGGCCACCCATAGACCGATCCCGGCACCACCCCGAAGAAATTCTTCATGGACAGCGTGGCTCCCGCCCAATGATGCGTCTTCATCTTGGCGAGCGAAACAATCAGGTCCGCTCCCAATACGGTGTTCGGAAAGTAAAACTCCTGCTCGCCGCCGAAATTTTTCACCGGCGACACATCATCGCGATTCAAATCGGTGAAGATGCTCTCGAACCTCGGAACGGCCGCCCGATACTTCGCGTCGTCCGCCATGTCCAGCGTGTCGCGCCGGTGCCCCGGCCCTTCCCCGATCTTCACTTCCGCCGCGCCTAACTGATGAAACACTTCCACCGCCGCGGCGATCACAGCCGCATTGGTATTGATCACCGTGGCCGGGTCAAACTCCACCAGGTTGGGCTTGAGCAAGATTCGTTTGCCGCGCACATCCAGACCGCATTGCCGAATGCCTTCCAGCATGCGGCAAGCCAGGTCATCCGAATACGAATGCGCCCGAATGATCGCGACCGCCGATTTTCCCGCCGGCCCATCCGCCAGCCTGGGCGCTTTGGGAGGCCTTTGCAGCTTGATACCGCCGTAAGCTCCCACCGCGGCCGCGCCGGAGAGCAAAGCGAACTTGCGCCGCGTCATGCCCGTTCCCCCGCGCAGAACAATTTGTAGTTTCCTTCCGGATGTCCCAATGCTTCGAGTGACGCCAGCATCACGTCGCGCGCCGCCCAGGCGCTTTCCGCCGGCGCCGCTACGCCCCTGCCATGACAGCGCAGCGCGATCTGCAGCCAGGCTCTGCCCAGCGAGGAATTGGTCTCGGCATGAAATCGCTCGGCTACATCCAGGGCTCCCGAATATTCCCGCTCACTGTGCCCCAGCAGCCCTAACAACGCCAGCGCGGTTGTCTCCGGATAGGAAGGCAGATCGACATACAGCATGTTCGGCGTCCCATAATTCCAACCGCCATCGTTGCAGCGGCGGCTCACCACCAGAGCTTCGCCATCGCGAACGCGCTGGTCCACATCCGCGCTGCGATACGTGCGGGCGATCTTTTTCAGCGCCACCAAAGTGTGCGCCGTCGGCTCAATCCAGGTGGCATTCCCTTCGCGCCACGGCCAGCCCTCGTGCGAAACATCCAGCCGGGCCTTGATCAAATGCAGGGCCGCTCCCACGCGCGTATAAATGTTGTGCTCGGCGCCCACCACCTGAAGCAGCCAATCCACCGACGCGCGGACGCTTGAGTCATCCACGCCCCGAATGCTCGCAAGCGTCACCGCATGCGCCGTTATCCAGGTTCCGTCTTGTACTTCGCCACTGGGGCGATAGCTTCCGTCCGCGCGCTGCCACGAACGCACCAGCTTCCACGCCCGATCTAACGCTGGGTCCGATCCCGTCCCGTGCAGGGCCAGCATGGCATAGGTGGTCGGCTCCAACCACGACCCCTTACCAGGAAAGTAGCTCCAACCTCCGTCCGGGTTTTGGCTCGCGCGCAGAAACTCCAGACGAGTTTCAAGATACAGTCCGGCCACAGCAGGTAAATCGGCAGATCAGGTTAAAGCTTTAGATTGCGTCCCCGATCCCGCTCCGGCGCTCCTGAACCAGTCCTCGTTTCAAATAGATGGCACCGGGAGTGGGAGCGCTCGAATACGCTTCCACCCGCTCGAATCCCGCGCGCTCGTACAAACTCAAGGCTTCCGACATGACCGGCAGGGTGTCCGCGTAAAGGCGCTCGTACCCCATCGCGGACGCTCGCTCCACCACCGCTTCCAAAAGACGCCGTCCCAATCCCTGCCCGCGATATTTTGGTCTCAAGTAGAGCCTCTTGACCTCGCCAGCCGACTTCTCCAGGCGCCGCAGCGCAATCGTCCCCGCCGGTTCCTCCTCGCCGGAAGCGCAAAGGGTGCGGCGCGCACCAGAAAACAGGCCAGGAATTGCTTCGCGCCGCGCTCCGTTTTGCGCGGGTTCCTTAAAAGCAGCCAGCAGCAGCAACCCGCCCGCCGCCCCGTACACACCCGGCGAACCCCGCAGCTCCTCGCCAAAGCCTTGAAAACTCAGAGGCAGCCCGAACGATTCCCAATATTCCCGCCACAGCCCTTGGACCGCGAGAAGGTCAGACCCGCTCTCCGCCCGGGAAATCATAATGTTGCGGCCCATCCCATCACAGTACTAGATCAAAACCACTTATAGTACGTATCGCCGCCTAGGTCCACCGATTCAACAAAATCGGTACATTCGGGCCTTGGAACAAGCCTCGCCTGCTGCCAAAATCATGCTGTGCCGAGAAGGAGAATCTGATGAAAAAGATCATCGACGCGAGCTTGAAATTGAAAATCTGGAGGGATACCCATGGGCAGGATTTGGTGGAATACGCGCTCCTGGCCGGATTCCTGGGCGCCGCCTCGGGCACCATTCTGCCCGCCGTGGCAGCCGACATTGCCACCGTATTTTCCAAAGTTGTATTCGTCCTCTCCGGCACCAGCCCCGATACCGCTCCCAACGCCTAGCCGGCCGATTCCGCGCGCGCTCGCCCGCGAACCTCTCCCTTTCCGGGCGAGCCGCTAGAATCAAAACGTGCGGCTAAAGATCGTTCAAGTGGGGGAGCCCGTTCTGCGGCAGCGTGCCCGCCCCTTATTGCAGGAAGAGATCGCGCTACCGGAAACCCAGCAACTCATCGTGTGGATGCACGAAACCATGCGCGACGCTCCGGGCGTCGGCCTGGCCGCGCCTCAAGTGGGATTGCCGCTGCAGCTCGCGGTGATCGAGGATCGCCCGGAATATTCCAAAGACATCGCGGCCGAGCGTTTGGCCGAACGTGAGCGCCAGTCCGTCCCATTTCAGGTCCTCATCAACCCTCGCATCGTCGGGCAGTCCGAAGAGCAAGCCGAGTTCTTTGAAGGCTGCCTCAGCCTGTCCGGCTTCAGCGCATTGGTGAAACGTTCGCGGCAAGTGGCCGTCGAATATTGGGATGAGCGCGGCCAGCCGCGCCGCCTGGAGGCCCAGGGTTGGTATGCGCGCATTCTCCAGCATGAGATCGATCATCTGCAGGGCTGCCTGTATATCGACCGGATGGAGTCGCGATCCTTCATGAGCATCGACAATCTGAGCCGCTACTGGAAAGATATTCCGCTCCAATCGCTGCGCCAGGCCCTGGCGCTCGATGCACTGAATAAAGTCGATGCACCGAATAACGTTGATGCGGCCGAATAGATGCGTCCCTGCTTCCTACTTATGGCTGCGTGCGCTGCGTGTTACGCCCAGGTTTCATCCCAGGTGGCGCTCAGCAACGGCATTCAGGTGACCATCACCACCCGCTCCGATAATGGCCCGCCCAAATTGAAGATCAGTCTGGAACCCGCATCGGGCGATAGCTTTTATCGCATCTTTCGCGATGATAATGATCTGGCCGTCTTCGCCTACGAACTCCAAGTGGCGCGCACCGCCGATGGAGATAACTTTCGCGTAACGGCCAAGCCCGCTACCCAAGCTTTCGCGGCGCGGTTCGCCAATGCGGACGGCGGCAAGCCCACACCAACCCTCTCTGCACCGCTGGAATCGCCTTTACTCAGCTCCGGCCAGGCATTCGAGATCCCGATTCCTACCACTCCCGAGTTGGGGCAGACCTTGACTGATTCGGTCCAGATCCTGATGGGCCAACGCGGACTAGTGAACCAGAGCACTTCAGCCTCGGCTCGGATTCAATTTCTCGGCTTGAAGGTTTCCATTCATGGACAGCCCGTGACACCTTCCGGAGCGGGCGCCGATGTGGCCGGACGATACACCATGTTCTTCCTGCCTGGGCACGGCGGCTATTTTTTCTCCACGGAATCCGTGGCTCAGCCGCCCTTCCTCGGCGTGGGCGTGGTGGATGGCGACCATCTTACATTTACCATCGACAACGAAATGTACGATTGCACCGCGCGCGCCCCGATTCTGGTGCATTCCACTCGGGGGCAGTTATGGGTGTATCACGATCCGAACTACCAGCCGGGCGGCAACTGGACTAAGAGCGATCTCACCAGCCCGCGCCAGGAATTCTTCACCGCCGCATCCGATTCGCTGCGCTGGTGGGTGCAGTAGCTATACAAAAACCGCGCGGCTCTGTTCGCGGCAAATTTCCAGAATCTCGCCCGCCAGCTTGATCCATTCGTCCACCAGCGTCGGCTTAGCCCGGTATAAACGCACGCCCAGATCGCGGACTTCCTGTTCGTCCTTGGGGCTCGCCAGAGTGGTGAGCGCCACCACATGCACGGAGGCCAGCGCCGGCTCCTGCCGGATTACCTTCAATACCGCGGTTCCGTCGTACTTGGGAAGATGCAGATCCAGAACGATCACGCAAGGCTCCGCGTGGTAGCCGCCCGAACGCAGCCGATTCACGAACTGGATGGCCTCCTCGCCGTCGCGCAGCACATCGAGAACATACTCCTCCACGTGCTGGTCCAAAGCATGACGCAGCAAAAACACATCGGCCGAATTGTCTTCCACAACTACAATATTCGCGGGACTTGGGTGTTTCTCGTTCAACTCATTTCCTCCCTGCGAAAGAACACTCCTGAACGCCCTCACTTCTGACGTTAGATGCGAAAACCGCGCCGATTGTTACAGGGTTGTGAGGGGCTTCCGAAAATGCTCAATCCACAAAAAAAGGCGTTTCCGATTCGCCCCTGGTAACAATGTCGTAGCGATAGACGAGAGGATCCTCGTTCCCGCCGTTTTCCCGCCGGGCGAACATGCGGGCGCGCGCGGCCCGATCAGCGACGCACTCCAGCACCGGATCACGTTCCGAATCGGGAGCTTCTCCAAAGAACACAGTGGTTACCAGGCGTCGAGTGACGCCGATCGCCAGGATCATGAGGTTCAGGTGCGGGCATCGGGGCTCGCCGTAACTGTTACCGGAGCCGTTTATCAAAGTGCTGCCCGGCATCACGGTGCGGAACGAATACCGGCCTTCGGCGTCGGTTTTCGCGCGGCCCCAGCCGAAAAACCCCGGATCGGCATCTGCAACGCGCGGATCCAGCGGATGGCGAAACACACCATTCGCGTCCGGTTGCCAGATCTCGACGATCGCGTTCAAGATCGGACGATTCCCTTCCTCCACAATGCGCCCCGTCAGCATAATATGCTGCCCCCGCGCCCGCTTCCCTTGAAAGCTGGTCAGGTCCTCGCAGCCGGTGACAAAAGCTCCCGGAAAGAACGGGCCAATGGTGCAATAAGGTGCGGTCGGCAAGCTAACGCGGCTCATATTTAATCCAGCTCTTATTCAATCCAGTGCCGTTCAATCCAGTGCCGGCGTGCGATGTTTCCCGCGCAACACGAAGTCGCGGCGGAACACCAGAAAATTGATCGACCCAACCACTGTGGGCGAGGGCTCAAAGATCAGCCGGTCCCGTGCCTCGGGATCCTGCACCGCGTTGAGCAGAAGATCGGTCTCGTTCAGCGGCTCGCCTGGGAAGAAAATCTGCGTGACAAACCGATTCATCCAGCTCGGACCGAAAATCGAAAAGTGAATGTGCGGCGGACGCCACCACCAAGTCGATTCCGTCACTGGATAAGCGCCCGGTTTGAGGGAGCGAAACTTGTAGCGTCCCTCGGCATCGGTTACGAAGCGCCCTTCCCCGATGAAGTTGGGATCCACTGGCGCCTCGTGCCGGTCCAGCTCGTGAACATATTTGCCCGCCGAATTGGCCTGCCAGATCTCAACCATCGCTCCGGCCAGCGGCGCGCCATCTTCATCCACCACGCGGCCAGTCACTTCAATGTATTGTCCGATGGCTCGCGGACGGTCCGCGTGAAGATGAGCGAGATCTTCGGCGCTGATGCCCAGCCGCTGGTCCAGCTCCACCGGCCCGGTCAGTTCCGATAACGTCAGCGGCCGCTCAATCAAAGGCTGCGACGGGTTGCGTGTGAAGCTGCGGGGGTACTGCTGGATATAGCGCGCCAGCTGCGTTTTTTCCTGATAAGGAGCGTACTCCAATTCGGAAGTTTCGAGCGTATCCGGCTTTGTCGCGTCCATGCGGAAGAAAGCCGATTCTATCACGGGCGTGGCGTCGCCCCGCGGCCCTATCGCAACCATCGAGGGCCTCTATCTTCACCGTGGCGCCCTGATCGCAATGCAAAACAACTTTATGTCGCCCGGGGGGTGACAGTAGCATGATCGGCGTTTCCCAGGAGGAATCCTTCGAAACGACCGAATCCGCCCTTTTTCCGAGTCGCGCGTAACCGACCGAAGATCCGTACGCTCCCCAGCAAAGAAGACCCTTGTGACGGAGCGGGCAGACGGCGCTCAGGTCGAAGACTTCCAAGGCTGGAACCATGGGCGCACGCCGTTTTCCAGCTCGGCGACTGTGCGCGCCGTGACGCGTTCGTAATCCGAGTGTGCAGCGGCGACATCGTCCGGGAGACTATGAGATGCGGAAGTACATTGCACCTGTCGAGTCCCAGGCCTGCCGTCTTGGCGTTTGCGTCGGCCGATCGACTCAAACTGCAGACACACGAGCATCGACCGGCCTTCTGAGACTGGAATTTGAGCGATTTAGAGAGGGCTATTCAATTGCACCCGTGGAACGTCAGAGGAAGAACGGTTAGGACATGCCTGAAGCGACTTGGGAACCTCACGAGAAACACGGACGGCTCACGACGGAGAGTGACCTGCCAGCTAGCGTTTATGCATTTCCCAAACAGCGCAAAGAACCGCTGACCGACGCAGAGCACGTGCGTAACGCCGTCGCCCGGTTCGATCAAGTCATCGACGTCTCCGATGAAGATCGTGATTTGGCGTTCGCGAACATCCAGAAAGCTGCACGGCACTATGGTGTCAACCTCTCGGAAGGGTCGTGGCACGATCTGGGCATCCACCGGCGGAAGAGAAGAAAAGCGCCACCAGACGCGCTGTGACGTGAACCGCGGAGGCATGAAATGAAGGCAGTCGTCGTCCACAAGTATGGCGGTCCGGAGGTTCTGAAGTTCGAGGACTATCCGGATCCGGTGCCAGGTGCAGGCGAGGTGCTCGTGCGAGTCGCCGCCGCGAGCGTGAACCCGCTCGACTACAAGCGGCGTGCCGGGTTAACGGACGATTATTATCCGATCCATTTCCCGGGCCTCATAGGGGTCGATATGGCGGGAACCGTCGTGAAGATCGGGCCGGAGGTGGAAGGGTTTTCCGTCGGCGATCAGGTCTTCTCTATGGCGGACAATACTTACGCTGAACTTTGTGTCGTCAGTGCGGCGATCCTGGCGAAGGTCCCCAAGGGGCTCGATTTGATCCAAGCGGCGGCGCTGCCGCTGGTGACGATAACGGGCAACCAGCTCCTTTCGGCTACGGGAATCAAGGCGGGCCAGACGGTTTTGGTCGCAGGCGCTGTGGGAAATGTCGGGCGTTCGGCGGTATTCACCGCCAAGGAACGCGGGGCGACTGTGATCGCGGGGGTCTTGAAGAGGCAGGTGGATGAGGCGAGGACTGCCGGCGCGGACCAGGCGGTCGCAACCGACGACGACACAGCGATTGCGAATCTTCCGCCGCTCGACGCGGTGGCGGATACGGTCGACGGAAGAACCGCCGAGAAGCTGATCGCCAAGGTCAAGCCCGGAGGAGTGTTTGCCACGGTTCTCAGGGCGCCGCAGAACGCCGCGAAGTACCCAGATGTGAAGGTGGCGCCGGTATTCTCGAAATTCGACAGGAAAACGCTCGAGTTCATGGCCGAAGCCGTGCGAGATGGCAAGCTGGTGATCCCGATTAGCGAGACCCTGCCACTCAGGCAAGCGGCCGAGGCTCAAGCAGCGGCAGAAAAAGGTGTCGCCGGGAAGATCCTGCTAGTCGCTTGACATTACTTTGCGAACAGAGGACACGAAAGGAAAATCGGAAATGAGCAAAGAATCGCAGTTATCAACGAGCAGCGTACAAATCGAACAGAAGAGCTACGAGATGCCCCCGCGAGAGGGGATCAGCATCGCGCAGTTTCTCACCGTCGCCGACATCGAGCGATCGGCTCGCTACTACGAAAAGGTCTTCGGTGCTCGCATCCTGAGCCTGGGGGATGGCAACGCGCCTGGGTACCTTCAGCTTGCGAATATCTGGATGATTCTGAACGTTGGAGGCGGCCCGACCGCGGATAAGCCGACCGTAACGCTGAGCGTCCCCGACCCGAATCACATCAACAGCTTTATGAATTTCCGCGTTGCGGATATTCAAGCGTGCTATGAATTATGGACAAGTCGCGGAGCGGAGTTCATCACAGAGCCGATACCCAAGTACGGCGAGATTCGCTGCTACATCCGCGATCCCGACGGTTACATTATCGAGGTGGGACAGAGCACCGACCTGAAATACGGTTAACGCTCGGCCCCGCACAAGGCTCTGAATTGGCACGCGTCCTACTTTCAGGCATAGAAAGGAGCACGAGATGAAACTAAGGAGACCCCGCGGGTGAGTGCCGCCATCACGTCGAGCACGCTCGGTGTCAACGTATTTACCGCCCCGGGAAAGGTAATGGTAGGCGAGCGGCCAAAGCCTTTCGGCGAACCGCTCGGCTTTGACCCGATGACGTCGACTTTAATCTTCGGCGAGTACGATGCGGTGCTGGTAGACGCAATGACGACTGTGGCTGAAGCAGAGGCGCTCGCGGATTGGATTGCGCTGCACAACCGCAACCTGGAGACCATCTATATAACGCACGCCCATTTCGACCACTTCTACGGTTTGAGCATTCTGCTCGACCGTTTCCCGAGCGCTCGGGCGATCGCAACACCCAAGACGGTGAACGCCATGCAGATGTCTTTCACTCCCCCAGTAGAGCGGTTAGCCCGCCGGTTGTTTCCTGGGCAAATGGCCGCTAAATTCGTTGCGCCTGAGCCCTATGAGCACAACACGTTCACTCTCGAGGGCCAGGAACTGCGCATCATCGAGCAGGGCCACACCGATAGTGCCGATACGACGTCTCTGTACGTTCCATCGATCGGCCTGGTCGTCGCTGGCGACGTAGTGTATAACCAGTGCCACATGTACGTCGGCGACACCACCCCGGAGAGCCGGAAGAACTGGGTCGCGGCGTTGGACCGGTTGGCGGCGCTCGAGCCGTCGATTGTTGTTGCCGGTCACAAGAAGCCCGGCGCGCCCGACTCGCCGTCGGCGATCGAGGATACGAAGCGCTATCTGCTCGACTTTGATCGGCTGCAGAAAACCGCGACGTCCGACGAAGAGCTGTTCAACAAGATGACGGAGCTTTACCCCCATTGGGTGGCGAATCAGTCGTGGTTGATGTTCGGATTCCCGGGCGCCTGAGGGGAACGCTCGCTCGCGTATTTAAAGATGGCCGCAACCGACCCTGAGGCGGCGATCGCACTCCGTCCGAATGGTCAGACCCTCGGAGAATCCACGGGCGGCGGAAGGATCGGTCCTGATATGTCCCCGTCACATCAACGTGCCCAACAACGCCCACGCATCGCCCCCCCGTCTTGCATTGATGCCACAGGTGACACCCCCAAACCCCCAGCCTTCCTCCCAACCGCCAAATCCTATATGATTGGCGCACTAAAAGGAGGCACCACCATGCCCAAGTTTCTAATCGAAGGTTCTTACACCGCCGAAGGCCTGCGCGGACTAATGAAAGACAAAGCCACCGGACGCCAAGCGGTCGTCAAGGAGGCGCTCGCCTCTCTCGGCGGGAAACTCGAAAGCGCTTACTTCGCGCTCGGCGATAACGACGTCTACGTTCTGTGCGAGTGCCCGGACCACGTTAGTGCCGCGGCGTTAGCGTTAGCTGTCTCGGCCAGCGGCTTGGTCCGTACCAAAACCATTCCGCTTTTGACGGTGGAAGAAACCGATCGCGCCCTGAGTATGAAGACCGGCTATCGGGCTCCCGGCGCCGGCAAAGCAGCCAAGGCCGCCAAGGCGTAGGAAGCTTTTCCACTCGTTGACCAGCCTGTTGCAGGCCCATCTCTAACGGGCCCAACAGCCTGGAGTCCGCCCGGGCCGGCATCGCTCTGTTCATCTGTTAGGTTCAAGCTGAACTCGATGCCCAGACGCACACCGGCCCCGCTCTCGTTCCTCACCGAACATTTTCTTCGCGGGTTTCGCCTGCTCCGCCCGAAAAAAACGTCACCAAACACAAAAATACCCCTGATGCGTCCAAACGGGACGCCCCGGGAACGTCAGTTCGTTTTCGCCGGCAGGCGCGCGGCGGTGAAAGCGTGCAACAGCTCCAATTCTCCGCTCAGGTTCCGTGAGCCCAGCAGCAGCGAATAGAACCGCAGAATCTCATCTAGCGAATAATTCATGCTCGCACCCGCCTCGCGCGCCCGCGCCGCCCGCTCATCAAGCGCGGCGATCATCCCAGGCAGATCCGGCCACTCAGGATAGAGCTTGCCCGTGGCAATGCTTTTCGAAAGCGCATCCAAAGCCGCCGAGACGCCCTCTTCCAATTGCTCCAATTCGTTTTCGAAGTTTCGAAAGTAAGTATCCGATGCGCAGTCGCGAACGGAGAACTCCAAAGTCTCAACGGCGCGAAAGAGGTGCTCCAATTGATTCGCCAGCAAGGCCAGCGATTCCCTCTCCTTCATCGGTCCGAAGGATTCCTGAAGCGCGTACTGCAGCAGGTCGCTATTCTTTCGAATGGCGCTCGATAAGTCTGCCTTCAGGGGCTCAATCGGCACGCCCGGTTGCCGCCGGTAGCCGCGCATCACCGCCTGATACAGTGCCCCGAGCTTCAGCAGTATATCCGCCAGCCCTTGGCGGACGCTGCGGCGCGCATGATTCGGCCACAACGTCAGCGACACCAGCAGCGCCACTAAAATCCCGAGCGCAACTTCGGTGAAGCGGTGCAGCGCGATGATCCACGCCGCATTCGTCCGCCCGATCAGCATGATGATGGCGACAGTGACGGTGGCCAGCCGCTGGCTTTCCGCCAGGCGCAGCAAATCGCACACCATGAACGCGATCGTTACCGCCAGCGCGAAGCCCAGGATGTTCATGCCAAAGATCGCGACAAACAGCCCGCCGATCACCGCGCCCACGGCCGTCCCCGCCAATCGGGTGCGCGAAGCGCTCAACGTCGCACCCAGGTTGGATTGCATCACGATGAGCGCGCTGATCGCGGCCCAGTAGCCTTCGGGCAACCGGAAAAGCTTGGTGACGAAGAGCGAGACTACCCCCGCGATCGCCGTCTTGATGGCCTGTTTGGCGCTTTCTAAGAAAGCCTCGCGGGAGAGCATGTTCCATTCTCGCGTGTTAGAGGACCGTGATAAACTGAAGGCGTATGGCAATTCCCAACGTAAAGCGATTCCGCCCTTTCTGCCCCTCCTGCAACGAAAGCTTCACCGTGATGGCCGTCCTGCCCAAGGACGCCAACGTCGGCGCCTATCTGAATGATGTCGTGGCGCGCCACGATCACAAGGCGTTCCAGGAAGCCAAGCTGCAGCACTTCAAGGTCCGCGTCGGCCAGCAGAAACAGAAGAAAGCGAAGTAATTCGCAGCCGGCCCGTTTTCGGCTTAGAATGGGCCAATGGCCCAGCCCAACCTCACCGTTTGGATTGGCACCCGTAAGGGTGCCTTTGCTTTTTCCACCAAAAATCGCAAAACCTGGAGCGTTGACGGCCCGCACTTTCGCGGGCTGGAAGTGAACCACGTTTCCCAGGATCCCCGCCAGCCCAAGCGCCTGTACGCCGCGGTGAACAGCGCCTGGTTTGGACCGCATATCCATGCCAGCACCAACGGCGGCAAAACCTGGAAACTGTCGGAAAAAGGTTTGGAACTGAAGTGCGTTCCGGATCAATCCTTGAAGCGCATCTGGCACCTTCGGGCCGGGCACGCCGACGAGCCGGGAGTGGTTTACGCGGGCGCCGATCCGGGCGCGCTCTTCCGCAGCGGCGATTGGGGCGAGACTTGGGAAGAGGTTCCGTCGCTCACCAATCATCCGACGCGCGCGCAGTGGAATCCGGGTGCCGGCGGCATGTGCCTGCATTCCATCCAGTGCCTGGGAAAAGGCCGGATGGCGATTGCGATTTCGGCGGCGGGCGTTTTTCGCACTTCCGACGGCGGCGCTACATGGTCGCCGCACAACGGCGGAGTGCGCGCGGATTTTCTGCCGAACAAACTGCCCGAGGTCGGCCAATGCGTACATAAGTTGCTGTCACACCCGAACGATCCCGAGGCGCTCTATCAGCAGAATCATTGCGGCATTTATCGCGGCAAGTTGAATAGCGATCGCTGGATCGACATCTCGCGCGGTCTGCCTTCGCGCTTCGGCTTTGGATTAGCGGTTCCCGCCGCGGAACCAAAGACCATGTTTACAGTACCCATCGATTCAGCCGAGTATCGCTGCAATCCCGAGGGCAAGTTTCGCGTGGCGCGCAGCCGGGATGCCGGAAAAACCTGGAAGTTGCTGTCGCGCGGGCTCCCGCAACGGAATGCCCATCTTTTGGTTTTGCGCGAGGCGATGACATCGGATGACATGGACCCGGCGGGCGTTTATGTCGGAACCAGTTCCGGGCACGTTTTCTATACTCGCAACGCCGGTGACAATTGGGAAACGCTGGCCGACAGCTTGCCGCCGGTGTATTCGATTTCCGTGGCCGCCGCATAAGCTCCTGGTAAAATCAAGAAGTAACGACAATTATGCCAACTGCCTATATTTGTGAAGGCGTCCGTACCCCCATTGGACGCTATGCCGGATCGCTGTCCCCAGTGCGCGCGGACGATTTGGCGGCCCATACGCTCGCCACGTTGCGCGCCAAGTTTCCGAAAAGTGACTGGGCCGCGATCGACGAAGTGGTGCTGGGTTGCGCCAACCAATCTGGCGAAGACAATCGCAACGTCGCCCGCATGGCGCTGCTCCTTTCCGGCATTCCGCACACGGTGCCCGGCGTAACGGTGAATCGTTTATGCGCTTCTGGAATGGAAGCGGTAGCGGTAGCGTCGCGCGGAATTGCCACCGGAGAAATGTCGATGGCCATCGCGGGCGGCGTCGAAAGCATGAGCCGCGCGCCTTTCGTGATGGGCAAGGCCACCGCGCCTTTTGCGCGCAATGCCGAGCTTTTCGACACCACGCTAGGCTGGCGCTTCATCAATCCCATAATGCAGAAGATTTACGGCACCGATTCGATGGCCGAAACGGGCGAGAACGTCGCCGAGGATTACAAGATCGATCGCGAATCGCAGGATAAGTTTGCCTTGCGGTCCCAGCAGAAGGCCGCGGCTGCGCAGAAGTCGGGATTCTTCGCCGAAGAGATCGCGCCGGTGATTATTCCGGGACCGAAAGGCACTTCCAAGACGGTCTGTGAGGACGAACATATCCGGCCGGACAGCACGCTCGAAGGCTTGGCGAAATTGCCGACGCCGTTTCGCAAGGGGGGCACCGTAACCGCCGGCAACGCGTCGGGAATCAATGACGGCGCATGCGCGATGTTCGTCGCAAGCGAAGAAGCGGCCGCGAAATTCGGACTCACTCCCCTGGCGCGCGTTGTGGGAGCCGCGGCGGCCGGCGTGGAACCGCGCGTGATGGGCGTCGGCCCCATTCCCGCGATTCAAAAGTTGCTGGCGCGCCTGAAAATATCTTTGGACGAGATCGATATCGTAGAACTCAACGAAGCCTTCGCCGCGCAATCCCTGGCCGTGACGCGGGCGTTCGGATTGCCCGACGATTCGGAAAAAGTGAATCCCAACGGCGGCGCCATCGCATTGGGCCATCCGCTGGGGATGAGCGGCGCGCGCCTGATCCTTACGGCGACGCATCAGTTGCAGAAGACCGGCAGCCGCTATGCGCTTGCCTCCATGTGCATCGGCGTCGGCCAGGGCATGGCCACACTGCTGGAACGGGTGTAAGAGCCGTCCTACTTTTTCAGACCGAAAATTGAAAGATCGATCGCGTCGGCCATCGCCTGATAACCCGAGTCATTCGGATGCAGGTGATCGCCCTTGTTGAAGCCTGGGCGAAATTGTTTGGGATGCTCGGGATCCCGCACGACCGCGTCGAAATCTACCACGGCATCGAAAGCGCCCGATGCGCGGATCCACTGATTCACGGCCATCCGGATCTGTTCTCCGCCCTCGCTGTAATACGCCGCGCCTTCGTACGGCGTCAGTGTGCAGCCGATTACCTTAAGGCCGCGCTCATGCGCCCGTTCGATAAGCTGCGTTAGCCCGGCGATCAAATCCTCGGAGCTTACAGCGTCGCTCACCGGCGTATCGGGACGCGAACCAAGGCCGATGTCATTGATCCCTTCCAGAATCATGAGCCACTTCACGCCGGGCTGCGAAAGTACATCGCGATCGAAACGAGCCAGCGCGTTGATGCCCGCGCCGTCGCGCAACAGCCGGTTGCCCGAGATGCCCTGATTCAGCACCGCGATGTTTGCGCCGCCGTTGGCCGCCAAACGCCGGGCTAGAAGGCTCGGCCAGCTATGATCGGTGTTGGGCGTTGAAACCGCGCCATCGGTGATGGAATCTCCAAAAGTCACAATGGCTGCCGCATCGGCGGGCGCGGCCACATCGACGTTCGTCAGCCAGTAATAAGACTGCGTGGTGGTGGCCTCCTCCAAGGCCGGCTGCGCGGTCTCATTGCCTTCTTTCGAAATGTAAGTGGTGTGCAACCCGACCGCGTGCATGGTATCCACGGCGCCGGTTTCGGGAATGTAGATACTTACCGCGAGATCGCTCTCGGCCGGAACATCCAGAGTCACCGGGTCACTGACCTCGGTGGCGCCCGGCGGAATCCATAATGTTGGACGGCCCGCAAACTTCAACGCGCGATCGGTGGCCGGAACAATGGCCGAGTCCTTGTCGCGCAGCGCGATATGCGCCGCGCCGATCGCCAGCGGAGTGCTGCCGAAAGCATTGGAAAGCTCGATCCGCACGCGCTGGCCGCCGATGCTGGTATGCGCGATCATGCGCAGCGTCTGGTTATGGAAACTTGTGATGGACGCCGGACGCGGCGGCCCCGGTGCAGCGGTGGCTGGCCGGCGTGGCCCTGGAAACGCCCGCGGCTGTTGCGGCGATGTGGCCCAGGTACTCACCCAGTGCTCGGGCGGCGCGGATCCGGTTTGCGCGAATGCGACCTCAGATAGGCATAGGACAGCGGCGATCAGCAGCTTCATGTTCCACTACTTTATCAAGGCCGTCAGGAAGCTGCGCGCTTCGGCGATCTCATCCTCGCTGACGATATGCGGCCGGCCTGGGTAAATACGTAATTGCACGTCGGCGCCCAGTTCGCGGAACAATCGCGCGGCTTCGTGCGTGGATGCTTCCGGAATCCAATCGTCGACATCACTGCCGGTGAGCAGCATTCGCAGGCCTGCCAGGGAATGCGGCGCGATGGACTTCCAGTCGGACCCAGGCACTCCCATCAATCCGCCAGTGAGCACGATCATGGAGCCCACCGAGCCCGGATGACGCAGCGCGTATTCGAGCGCCAGCGACGCGCCTTGTGAAAAGCCGACGATGACTAGACGGTCCGGCGTCAAGCGCCCATTCTCGCCGGCTTCGAGTACGGCAGCGTGACACCGCTCCACCGCTTCACTCAGGTAGGGTTCGTTCGATTCGCGAGTATCCCAAAAGCGGCCGGGGTACCAACTGCCGGGAGTTTCGGCTTCGGGGACCACCCAGCGGAAACCTTCCAGGTTTCCAAATCGGGCGGCTAAATCAATTTTCTCTTCCGGTGTTTTGCCGCGCCCGTGCAACAACACACCCGCTGCTTGTGCCGAGCCCCGCGCCGAACCAACTGTCCGAACGCGGGGCCGCGTTAAATCGATACCCACACTACTAATTTACTGCGTTGTTTACTTCTTGGTGCTTTCTCCGCTAATGAATACCGCCTGGCGGCGGGACGGCCCGATGCCAACGGCATCCGCGGCAGATGGCGTTCCACCGGGGGTAGCAGTGCTCACTGCAATCGCTTCCAGGTGCGTGGGGAAGTTATTCTCCGGAATCGTGATTGGCTCCAGCATGGCCATGATCTCGTCGCGGCGCTCCTCAAACCACGGAGGCAACAGCATTTGATGTCCCAGAGCGTCGTAGGGCTCATCGCGGGCGAATCCACCTTCGGCCGTGGCGGCGCATTCCACCAAAATTCCGCCCGGGCAGCGGCAATAAATGGAGTGGAAGTAATTACGATCCTTGATTTCGGAGCAATCGGTGTAGCCGAGCTCCTCGTAAATGCCCTTCTGCTCGGCGAGCCCTTCATCGGTTCCGGCATCGAGCGCGACGTGATGGCCGCAGCCGGCGCCGAATCCCCAGCTTCCCGAAGGACGGTCCGGTTCATGCAGCAACACAATGGTCCTGTTGGCCCCGCCGCCGTTCAGTTCCAGGCGATGATAGTTTCCTTCCACACCGGTCTTCTTGAATCCCAGCGCTTCGATGAAAAATCGCTCGGTCTCGGGAATCTCGCGAACCGAGAGCACCGGCCCATGGAACCCATGCGTTGCAACGTCGGCGCTAACCTCGCCCACCGTCCAGGGCTTTCGGCTGTCTGTTTCATCCTCGATCACTTCCAGTTGCAAACCGGAGGGGTGGTTGAAGCGGATAAATTTCTGTCCGAACCGTTCCTGAATGCCGGTATGCTTCACTTTGTGGTGCGTCAGGTGTTCATCCCAGAACTTGGTGGCGCCCTTCTTCACTGTATACGCGGTGGACTGGATCTGGCCCGATCCTGGACGGCCCGGAACCCGCTTGTAGGGGAAGGTGGTGTAAACCGAGCCCGGCTCCGCGCCGGCGTTCGAGTAATACAAGTGGTAATGGGCATACCGTCCGTCAAAAAGAACGGTCTGTTTAATCAGCCGCTGCCCAAAGACCTGAGTCAAGAAATCTACGTCTTCTTGGGCTCCAGATGCACAAACGGTGACGTGGTGGAAGCCCGATACCAGGGACATGTTGCTATTACCTCCGGCGCGATTATATCAAGTGTGATGGACCATCACGGAAACCCGCGCGCGGTCTCAATATATCAATCCGGCCGCTTGCATGCAATAGCGGGAATTAGCTTGGGTGCGCGACTTGGGCGTAACGATTCGCGAGTTTTCTTTTTTGGTGGCATGAAACCGAGCGTAGTGATACGCTAGGTTTATCAGGAGACTTTATGCACGATTCTCTGGCTGACCTGGAAAGCCGCCGCGCCACTGTTCAATTGCAGATCGTCCAGTTGGGTGACATGCGGTCCGGCTGCATTACCGGAACAAGTGGTCGTTGTGGAAATCTTAACTGTCACTGCCATCGGACCGGTGATCTTGGCCACGGCCCTTACTTTCGGCTGACACGCAAGGTGAAGGGCAAAACCGTCACCGAGACGTTTTCCTCTCCGGCGAGTTTGGCCAAAGCGCAGCGCGAGGTCGCCGAGTGCCAGCGCTTCCGGGAACTGGGCGAGCAACTGTTGGATGTCAATGAACAGATCTGCGAGTTGCGGCCAGTGGAGGAGAACTCGCCGTCAGCCCAGGAAAAAAAACGGTCGAAGCGATCCAAAAGGAAGTCACGCGCGAAGTAGAGCAACTGTTGCGCGTAGCCTTTGGTGCCCGCCGCAAGACGGGGCGTTTGGATCTGGAAGCCCTGGAGTTGGCCGTGCGTTCGGCCATGCATCAGGCGGGGGCGGCAGTGCTAACCAAACTGTTGCAGTTCCCAACCCCGACTGCGGACCAACACAACATTGCTTGCGCCTGCGGACACCAGGCCCGTTATCGGGAGTTGCGCTCCAAGCCGGTCCTCACTGCGGTAGGTAAGTCGGAAGTGTCGCGCCCCTACTACCTGTGCCCCCATTGCCATACGGGCCAATTCCCCGCTGATGTCGAACTGGATATCGAGAACACGGAACTCTCTCCTGGGGTGCGTCGCATGCAGGCGGTAGTGGGCCAAGGGTCGCCCTTCGACCACGGCCGTCAGCAGATGAAGCTCCTCGCCGATCTGGAGGTGACAACCAAAGCTGTGGAGCGGACGGCTGAAGCTATCGGAGAACACATCGCAGCAGACGAGCAGGAGGAGATCCAGCGGGCCGTGCAGTTGAATCTGCCGATGGTCGTGGGCGAATCGGTTCCGATCCTGTATGTGCAAATGGATGGAACGGGAATACCAGTGGTGAAGAAGGAGACGGTGGGTCGGCAAGGCAAGACCGAAGGCCAGTCATCCCATACGCGGGAAGTAAAGTTGGGATGCGTCTTCACCCAGACCGACTGGGACCAGGAAGGCTACCCGATCCGCGATTCTGACTCCACTACCTACGCCGGCGCCATCGAGACCGCCGAAGAGTTTGGAAAGCGTATTTACCTGGAAGCCTGGAAACGCGGCTGGAGCCGCGCTCAAAAGAAGGTGGTCATGGGCGATGGGGCCGAATGGATCTGGAATCTTGCCGAGCAACATTTTCCCGGCGCGGTGCAGATTGTCGATCTGTATCACGCGCGCCAACATCTCTGGGAGTTGGCGCGCCGGCTGCACCCCAATCAAGAGGCCAACCAGAAAGCTTGGATCAAGCTCCACCAGCGGAGATTACTCGACAAAGGAAAAATCGAGAAGCTGGTGTGTGCCCTTCGTTCCATCGTTTCCACCAATCCCGAAGTGATCGAAAAGATTCGCATCGAGGCTGACTACTTTGACAGGAACGTGGCGCGCATGCGCTATCCCAAGTTTCGACGCGAGCACCTCTTTGTCGGCTCGGGTGTAATCGAGGCCGGCTGTAAAACCGTGATCGGCTCCCGGCTCAAACAGTCCGGCATGTTCTGGACGGTTCGGGGTGCCAACGCCATCGTCTCCCTCCGATGCTGCCATCTCAACGGCCGGTTTGAGGACTACTGGGAGGCGCGACGGGCGGCATGATTCCCACTTCTACGTCGCGCACCCAATTAGCTTTCGGCGGGTTCGGTGCAGCCGGATTCCGCCAGCGCGGCGGGCGGCGTTACAGGCCACAAGGCGCGGGACCAGCGGGCGCGGAAGCTCAACTCGCAGAAGTAGTTTGCAAGTGTTACCAGCGGCACGGCGAGCATCAAGGGGGTAAGCACGAAAGTCCAGGGGCGTTCTTGCACCAGGCTGGATCCGATGGCAAGCACGGCTTGAGTGAGCTTGGCATAGTTTCCGGACGCGCCGGCTACTTGTCCGCGTCCGTGGCGGATGGCTTCAAGAAACGAAGAAATGCCGTTCGTGCCGGGGACCTCGGTGTAGGTCAGGGCCAGCGTGCCGAGGGTGTGGGCGTCGCTTCCGCCCAGCGGGGACTTCTGCCAGTCCTGCGCCAGCCGGGTAGCCGCGCGGTTGTTGCCGGCCGGAATGTGGCCATTCAATGTCTCCATGGCGGGAAACAGGTCTGCGAACAGCTCGAAATCGAGCTGCGTGCGGCGTCCGGTAAGGCTGGAGAAAACGTGGTTGATGCTGAATAGAATCTTCTGTTCCTGCAAATATGCCGCTAGAGCAGGCACGTCGCTACGGCGGCGCTGCAGTTCGATGTGATGGCGTTCTTCGATGCCATACACGCCGACGTGGATCTCGGTTCCCGACGGCGTGGTACAGGTGACCTCTTCGCTCAGGAAGAAGTCGGGATAGCGGCGGAGATGCTCGGCCGAATCGATGGAGTCATGGTCGGTGACGGTCACCAGGTCCATGCCGCGCCGCTTCAAGGTTCGATATACCGCCTCAGGATCGTTGTAGCTCTCGCGGCAGAAACGATGAAATCCGGGAATGTTACACATGCCCGAATGCCGCGTATGGACGTGCAGATCGCACCGCATGCCTCTTTGTATACTGCTATACGTTACAATCAGTTGAATTGTGGAAAAAACATTCGTGACAAAGAATGTTATTTTCACTTGGAAACAACCTGGGCCCGGTTCGGATCACAATAGGGAGTGCGCTGGTTCGCTTTTTTCTCGGTGATTCTGGTTTCGTTGCCGGCTCCGGCCCGGGCGTATTCGGTTCTGACCCACGAAGCCATCATCGATTCGAGCTGGCCTAAGGACCTGCGGCCGCTGCTATTGAAGCGCTTTCCCAATGCAACCGACGACCAATTGCGGGAGGCCCATGCCTACGCCTATGGCGGCGCCATTATCCAGGACATGGGCTACTATCCGTTCGGCAGCAAGTTTTTCAGCGACCTGGTGCATTATACGCGCAGCGGCGACTTTGTCCTGGCGCTGCTGAAGGATGCGCAGGAATCGCAGAATCTGGACGACTATGCGTTTGCGCTGGGCGCGCTGGCCCACTATGCCGCCGATAACCTGGGCCATCCGATCGCGGTGAATCGCACGGTTCCCCTGGTGTATCCCAAGCTTCGCGCCAAGTTCGGCCCCTCGATTACATATGAAGACAATCCCGCGGCGCATCTAAAAACCGAGTTTGGATTCGATGTCATCGAAGTGGCTCGCGGACAATATGCGAACGAAGCCTATCACGACTTCATCGGCTTCCAAGTGGACAAACCGCTATTGGAGCGCGCGTTTGAAGAGACCTACTGTGTTCCGCTCAAGGACCTGTTTACCAGCCTGGATCTCGCGCTCGGCACCTACCGCTTCTCGGTGAGCCAGGCGATTCCGGAAATGACCAAGGCGGCGTGGGCGGCGAAGAAGAAAGATATTCGAAAGCTGCGGGCCGGGATGACACGGCGCCGTTATGTCTATCGCATTTCGGTGGCGGCGTATCAGAAGGATTGGGACAATCAATACAAGCGGCCCGGATTTGGTGCGCGGTTCCTGGCGTTTCTGTTCCGCTTGGTTCCCAAAATCGGCCCGTTTAAGGCTTTCGCCTTCAAAGTTCCGCCGCCCGCAGCCGAAAAGATGTTCCTGGCCAGCCTGGACGATACCGTCCGACGCTATCGAGCACTTCTTGCAGACGTGAGCGAAAATCGACTCCAGCTCCCCAATGAGAACTTCGATATCGGACGCCCTACCCGGATCGGCGATTATCAGCTTGCCGATGATACTTATGCCAAGTTGCTGGAGCGCTTCGACGGCCATCTCAGCGAGGTCTCCGATGCGATGCGAGCGAACATCCTGATGTTCTATGGCGCCTCGGGCAGTCCGGCGTCGGACAAGGCCCGCGCGGTGCTTGTGCAGTTGCGCGAACCGTTGCGGGCCAACTCGGCGACGGCGGGCTTTTAAGTAACTCCGCGCAAAACGGAGCGTGGCGCGAAGCAGTTCCGGCCTGTTTTGTGGTGCGCACCGCACCCTTTGCGCTTACTGAGAAGCCCGCACAAAACGGAGCGCGGCGCGAAGCGGCTCCTGGCCTGTTTTGTGGTGCGCACCGCACCCTTTGCGCTTACTGAGAAGCCCGCACAAAACGGAGCGCGGCGCGAAGCGGCTCCTGGCCTGTTTTGCGGTGCGCACCGCACCCTTTGCGCTTACTGAGAAGCCCGCGCAAAACGGAGCGTGGCGCGAAGCAGTTCTGGCCTGTTTTGTGGTGCGCGCCGCACCCTTTGCCGGCTAACTAGCCGATGGTTTCGCTGGTGACTTTCTCACTGGCTGCATTTGCACGATCCGGCGGGGCGCCTTCACGATTCAGCGGCAGCACTACTGAGATGCGCGTCCCTTTGCCCGGCTCGGACTGAATGGACAACTGGCCGTGCAACTCGCGCACGCGCTCGGTGATGCCGAGCAAGCCCAGGCCGTATGCCACGCCGCCATGCTGATCGAAACCGACGCCGTCGTCTTCCACCAGTGCCGCGAGCTTGCCGCCTGAATCCTCCAACTTCACATGAATATTCTTGGCTTGGGCGTAGCGCGCGCAGTTGGTGAGGCCTTCCTGCACGATGCGATAGAGATAAGTCCGGTGCGGGTCCGGCACGTCGCGCAGATCCCCGTCTACTTCCAACCGAATGGGCGTGTTATAGCGCCTGGAATATTCCCGCGCCTGCCACTCGAGCGCCGGCCCCAGCCCCAGCACGTCCAGCATGGCCGGCCGCAATCCCATGGCGATATCGCGCGTGCTCCGCAGCGTGCTTTCAGCCAGTTTCTTGGCCTGATCCAGGTGTGGATCGGCCTCGGCACCCTGCGTCCCGCGGCCCCGCTCCAGATTTCCCAGCTCCATGCGCAAGGCCGTCAGCAATTGCCCGATTTCATCATGCAACTCCCGCGATAGGGCTTTTCGCTCCTGCTCCTGGGACGAAACCAACTGTTGCGAGAGATGCCGCAAACGTTCTTCAGCCACCTCGCTCACCTTCTGGTGCGCAGCCGATTCCTTCTCGAGCGATGAGATGCGGAACACACTGGCTCCGGCGATGATGGCCCCCAGCACCAGCGCCGTCAGCAGCGTCTCCCAAATGTCGTTCTGAAGATTCACTACCGACTGGCTTAAGGCCCGGCGGCGCGATTCGAAATTCTCTTCGTTCAGCTTCCCCAGCTCTTCGGCGATAGCAAAGATCGGCATGGTCTCCGAGCCAAAACCATCGTCCATAAACTGCGCTCTGGTTTGCTCCGGAGTTTGCTGGAACTCATCGCCTACAGTCTTCAGATATGCTTCCAGCGCAATCTCCAAGCGCTCCACGGCGGTGCTGCTGTGCTGCGGCCGCAGGGACTTCAGTTCCGCCAGGTTCAACTCGGTTTTGGAATGCAAAGCAGCCAACTGGGCCGCGTAGGCACTGGGTGAAGCGCCGCGCTCCAGCAAACGGTCCCGCCGCAGCACAGCTACCCGAGACGTATCCGAGCGGATGCTCTCGACCACGTTTTCGATATGGCGATACGTGTCCTCGACCGCCAAAATCTGCTGATGAATCCGGCGGGTCTCCTGGATGCTGGCCACACCTGACAAGCCCATGATGATCAACAGGAATCCCAGTCCGAATACGGATACCGGCCAAATGCTTTGCGGAACGTTTTTCACTTAGCTCTCGATTCAACTTAGTACTAATAATTAGGGCTCCGTACTACGCCTCCCTAAACTATCGGCGGGATTTCCAAAATTCCTTAAACGGCGCAAAATCATAATCAGATTAAGGACCGCGGCGTGGACCGCAAACAACTTCGAGGAGGAAGTTTAACGATGATCGCTACTCAAGCTTTGAATCTTCTGATGCGCGTCTGGCGGGATCGCCGGGGCCAGGATTTGATCGAATATGCCCTCATGGCGGGGTTCGTCGCAGTAGCGGCGGGCGCCATTATGCCGGGCGTTTCCAGCAGCATCAGCACCATATTTAGCCAAGTTTCGTCCGTCATGGCCAACGCGGCGAGCTAACCACCCCATTTCCATCGAACTTTGAGCAAGGTTGCTCGTACCATAGCAGTATGAGCAGCCTTGTTTCAGACCTGCGCCACTCCCTTCGTGTTCTAGCCTCCAATCCCGGTTTCACAACTGTCGCGGTGGCCGCTCTCGCGCTCGGCATGGGTGCGAATACGGCGATTTTCTCGGTTGTCAACGCAGTGCTGCTCGCGCCGCTGCCCTACCCGCAACCCGATCGCATCATGCGCATCCAGCGGAGCTTCCAGGGGCAGACCGGCGGCGGAGGCTCTGTCTCCATTCCCAAATTCATGGCTTGGAAGAAGGCGAACCAGACCTTCCAGGCCATGGCCCTTTACGACTTCTCGGGGCCGGGACTAAACCTGGGTTCGGGTGACCATCCGCAGCAGCTGAAGGGCATTCACGTTTCGGCGGAGTATTTTCAGGTGTTTGGCGTTTCACCCGCCAGGGGCCGCGCTTTTCTTCCAGAGGAAGATCAGCCGAACGGCGAGAAAGCGGCGGTGTTAAGCGACGATCTGTGGCGAACGCGCTTTGGCGGCGATCCGTCGCTGATCGGCAAGCCGATTCTGCTGGGAGGCGATCCCTACGTGGTGGTGGGAATTCTTCCCGCTACCTTCCATTCCGATCCACCGGCCGACGTTTTCATCCCCATGCAGGCCGATCCGAACAGCACCGATCAAGGCCACTACCTGCTGGCCGCGGGGCGCCTGAAGCCGGGCGCGACGCTGGAGTCCGCGAGGGCCAATATGATCGTCGGGGGCGAGGCATTCCGCCGCGCCTATCCAAAGTGGATGGACAAGCGCGAAGGCGTCGCGGTGATTCCTCTGCGAGACGCGCTGGTGGGCGATGTTCGCCTGGCTCTGCTGATCCTGGTGGGAGCGGTGGGATTCGTTCTTCTGATCGCGTGCGCCAACGTCGCCAATCTGCTGCTGGCGCGCGCCGCCGGACGGCAGCGCGAAATCGCGATCCGCACGGCCATCGGCGCCAGCCGCGGCCACCTGATCCGGCAGTTGCTGACCGAAAGCGTGCTGCTCTCTGTCATTGGCGGGGTCCTGGGATTGGTGATCGGCGCCTGGAGCGTGCCGCTGCTGCTGGCTGTCAGCCCGGGCAATCTGCCGCGCATCAACGACCAGACCCATGTGGCGTCGGCGATCTCCACGCTCGACTGGCACGTGCTTCTGTTCACTTTCGCGATCGCGCTATTGACGGGCGTACTTTTCGGCTTGCTGCCGGCGCTGCGAATTTCCAAGCTGGACGTGAATTCGGTTCTGAAGGAAGCGAGCGGGCGCTCTGGAACGGGACTGCGGCATAACCGCGTGCGCAGCGTGCTGGTGGCGGCGGAGATGGCTTTGGCCGTGATCTTAGTGGCCGGCGCGGCGCTCATGATCCGGACGTTCGTTGGATTGCGGTCCGTGCAGCCGGGTTTCGATCCGCACAACGTCATCACCATGCAAACCTCGCTGAGCGGCGGCCGGTATGACAACACCGCGAAGGCTGAGAACATGACTCGCCAGGTGCTGGATCATATCGAAGCGCTGCCGGGCGTGCGCGCCGCGGCGGCCGCCATCCAACTCCCGCTGCAAGGCGGCATCGATCTGCCGTTTTCGATCGCAGGCATGCCGCCTCCCAAGGGCGACCTGTACAACGGTGATGAACAGTGGCGATTCATCAGCCCGCACTATTTCAGCGCGTTCAGCGTTCCCTTGCTGCGCGGACGCGCCTTTGATGTGCGCGACACGGGCAAGTCCGAACCGGTGGCGATCATCAACCAGGCCTTTGCCAAGAAATATTGGCCGAAGGGCGATCCCATCGGACAGCGCATCACCATCGGCAAGGGCTTGGGGCCGGAGTTTGAAGAGCCGGCGCGGCAGATCGTCGGCATCGTCAGCGACGTGCGCGAAACGGGATTGCAAGGCGCCGACGAAGGTGTGATGTACGTTCCGGAAAGCCAGATTACGGACGGCCTAACCAAACTGGCCAATAGCGTGATCCCGATGAGCTGGATCGTTCACACCGCGAGCGACCCGTCTACACTCAGCGCAGCGATCCAGCACGAAATTCAATCCGTGGACAGCCAACTGGCCGCTTCCAAAATCCGGACCATGGATCAGGTGATTTCCGATGCCACCGCGCGCCAGAACTTCAACATGCTGCTGCTGACCATTTTCGCGGGCCTGGCGCTGTTGCTGGCCGCTATCGGGATCTATGGATTGATGTCGTACACGGTGGAGCAGCGGACGCAGGAGATCGGCATCCGCATGGCGCTGGGGGCCGATCGGAGCGACATGCTGAAGCTGGTGGTGCGGCAGGGCATGCTGCTGACGGGCATAGGAATCGTGATTGGATTGGCCGCTTCTTTCGGGCTGAATCGCCTGCTGGCGAATTTGCTTTTTGGGGTGAAGACTACGGACCCGATCACATATGTCGCGGTAGCGGCGATTTTGATTTCGGTGGCGCTGCTCGCCTGCTATGTTCCGGCTCGGCGTGCGACCAAGATCGATCCGCTGGTGGCACTAAGATATGAATAGCCACAGATGAACACAGATGAACGCAGATGAAACCATTTTTCTTCATCTGCGTTTATCTGTGTTTATCTGTGGCCCTAATCTTCCCCGCTGAGCCACCTACGTTTGCTCACGATATCGCTCCGATTGTGTACGAAAAATGCGCGACGTGCCATCATCCGGGCGACGCGGCTCCGTTTTCGCTGCTCACTTATCAAGATGTGAAGAAGCGCGCGGCACAGATCGCGGCTGCCACGCGCTCGCGCTATATGCCGCCGTGGCTGCCTGAGCACGGCTATGGCGATTTCGCGGGGGACCGCAGCCTTACGCCCGAGCAGATCGCGACCATCGCTGCCTGGGTGCGCGCGGGCGCTCCGGAAGGCAACGTCGCCGACATCCCGCCGCCTCCTTCTTTCCCCGATGGCTGGCAGCTTGGCACACCCGACCTGGTGCTGGAAGCGCGAGGGTCGGTTGCGTTGCCCGCTTCCGGGCCCGATATTTACTGGAACGTCATTTTCACCCCCAACGTGACGGCGCGACGCTGGGTGCGGGCCATTGAGATCCGGCCAGGCCAGCCGCGTGTGGTGCATCACGCCAACTTGCTGGTGGACCGCGCGGGATCGGCAAAACTTCAGGAGATCTCGCCGGGCAAGGGCTTTCCAGGCATGGACCTGGTGATCGGCCGCAGCCCTTTTGATCCAGACGGCAATTTCCTGTTTTGGAAGCCCGGCGGCGCGCCGCATGTCGAGCCGGATGGTTTCGCGTGGCGCCTGGATCCAGGGAACGATCTGGTGCTCAATATGCACCTCCAGCCTTCGGGCAAGCCCGAGGAAGTGCGGCCGTCCATAGGGCTCTATTTCACCGACAAGCCCCAGACCAAGTTTCCTCTGCTGGTGCAGCTTGAGAACGATGAGGCGCTGGATATTCCAGCCGGCACGCGCGACTTCGTCATTTCCGATTCTTTCAAACTCCCTTTGGATGCCGACGTTCTGGCGGTTTATCCGCACGCACATTACTTGGGAAAGCTGCTGGAGGCTTGGGCCACGCTGCCGGATGGATCGAGGAAGTGGCTGATCCGGATTCCGTCATGGGACACCAACTGGCAGGCGGTCTACTATTATCGCGAGCCGGTGCTCCTGCCCAAGGATTCCGTGATCCACATGCGCTATCACTACGACAATTCGGCGGATAACCCTCGCAATCCGAACAATCCTCCGAAGCGGGTGCAGTCGGGCAATCGGGCCACCGACGAAATGGGCCACTTATGGTTGCAGATACTGCCGCGCGGGCCAGGCGACCGACGCCGCGAGCTGCAGGAAGCCATAATGCGCCACCGGCTGGACAAGAATCCCAACGACGCCGAGGCGCACATGAATCTGGGCGCGATTTTGCTGTCGCGGCTGGATCCGCAGGGGGCGGTGACGGAGCTGCGGGCGGCCGCGCGGCTGTCGCCAAAGCAGCCGGAGGTTCACAATATGCTGGGCTTGGCGCTGGCCACGCTGAATCGCAACGCGGACGCCATCCCTGAGTTCGAAATGGCGCTGCGGGCCAGCCCGGATTACTGGAGCGCGCGATTCAACCTGGCGACCGCGCTGGCCAGATCGGGACGGATCGATGAAGCCATAGACGATCTGCGAAAGATCCTGGCGGCCAATCCCGACGATCCCTATGCGAAGCGGCGGCTGGCCGAACTGGAGGCCGCGCGTCATCCGCCGGTGCATCCATAGGCAGCGGCCCATCCGTTAAGGTAAGTGCCTTAATTACCAATCCCCAACGCCCAATCCGACGCAGAAACGGGAACAAAGTCCCCGATTCTGCCGTATACTTTGGTACAAGCCTATGAGTTTCCTATCCAAGCAGTTCATCGATGTTATCCAGTGGACCGAACCGGGAGATGGAATCCTAGCCTATCGCTACCCGATGGAAGACATGGAGATCCAGAACGGCGGCAAGCTGACGGTTCGCGATTCCCAATTGGCCGTATTCGTCAACGAGGGCCGGGTGGCCGACGTCTTCGCGCCGGGCCTGTACACGCTGAGCACGAATACCCTGCCGATTCTCACGTACCTGATGAATTGGGACAAAGCGTTCAAGTCCCCCTTCAAATCGGACGTCTATTATTTGTCCACGCGCCTGCAAACGGACCAGCGCTGGGGCACGGCCACGCCGATCACCATTCGCGACAAGGAATTCGGCGCGATCCGCGTGCGCGGCTATGGGATCTATGCGTACAAAGTGGCCGATGCCAAGCTGTTTTATCAAAAGGTGAGCGGCACGCGCGATCTTTATCAGGTGCCCGATCTGGAAGGCCAGCTGCGCAACACCATCGTCGCGCGCATGACCGATAGTTTTGCGCAAAGCTCGGTGCCGTTCCTGGATATGGCGGCCAACCAGGCGGCGCTGGGGCTGAAGATCATGGAAGCGGTGAAGCCGTCCTTCGCCGAGCTGGGCCTGTCGCTTGAAAACTTCGTGGTGGAAAATATTTCGCTGCCCGACGAGCTGCAGAAAATGCTGGATCAGCGCATCAGCATGAACATGCTGGGCGACATGAACAAGTACACGCAGTTCCAGGTGGCGCAATCGATGCCGATCGCGGCTGCCAATGAAGGCGGAGGCGCGGCTGGTATCGGCGTTGGATTGGGCGCCGGCCTGGCGATGGCAAATAGCATGATGGGTGGAATTAGGCCGGGTGAGCAAGCTCCGCCGCCGGCTGGTGGTCCGGCGCCGGGTGCTGGTCCGGTGGCGCCGGCTGCTCCGGCTACGCCTGCTACAGACACCAAGTTCTGCACCAACTGCGGCAACAAGATGCCGCGCGCATCGAAGTTCTGTCCGGAGTGCGGCACCGCCCAACAATAGGACGACAGGACGACAGGACGACATGAACGGTCTGGAGTGGATTGTGGAGGCGCACGGGTGCGATCCGGCCGCGCTATCCCAGCAAGGCCGCTTGGAAGAACTGTTCGAACTGATCGTCGTCGCGATGGATCTGCACGCGCTCGGCAAAACAAGCTGGCACCAGTTCCCCAATACCGGCGGCATCACGGGGGTGAGCCTGCTCACCGAATCTCATCTGGCCTGCCATACGTTTCCCGAATACGGATCGCTGTGTCTGAACGTATTCTGCTGCCGGCCGCGGCCGTCCGCTGATTTTGAGGCGCTGCTGAACGTCGGCTTTGCTCCCGCGCGAGTTTCGGTGCGCCAAATGGAGCGGCCTTATCAAATATGAGCTCGCCGGCTGCGAACTGCCCTAGCTGCGGCGCGCCGGTGAAGTTTTTGTGGTCCAGCGCCGTTCAGACCACCTGCGAATTCTGTCATTCGATTCTGGTGCGCACCGATGTCGATTTGAAGAAAGTGGGTGAAGTGGCTGATTTGCCGCCCGACGCGTCACCCCTCCAGATCGGCTCCGAAGGCGCTTATCAGAACAAAAGCTTCGTGGTGGTTGGGCGCATCATTTACGAGTACGAGCAGGGTGGCTGGAACGAATGGCACATCGTCTATAACGATGGATCGAGCGGCTGGCTGGCCGATGCGCAGCTGGAATATGATTTGTCGTGGGCCGCTACACCACCGACGCCGTTGCCCGGCGCCGACGAAATCCGGCAGGGCGAGGATTTTCAGTGGAACGGCAAAAGCTATCACGTCACCTCGCGCACTCACGCCCACTACAAAGGCGTACAGGGTGAATTGCCGTTCCAGTATTTTGACAAGTCCGATATGCTGTTTGCCGATCTCCGGACCACTAGCGGCGATTTCGCAACCATCGATTACAGCGAAAAACCGCCGATGCTGTTTTTCGGCCGGGCAGTGGAATTCGACGATCTGCATCTGAAAAACCTGCGCGAGTTTGAGGGCTGGAAGTAATGGCGGCGGTGCAAGCCAAATCGATTTCGTGCCCCAACTGCGGAGGCCCGGTGCAGTTGCGCGGGTTCGCTCACACGCTCAGTGTCGTTTGTCCGCAGTGCTTGACCGTGCTGGATGCTTCCACGCCTGAAGTCCAGATTCTGCAGACGTTCCAATCGAAGGAACGAATCGAGCCGACCATTCCGCTTGGAACGCGCGGAAAAATCGGCGATACGCAATATGAGGTGATCGGCTTTCAAGTACGGGGAGTTTCGAGCGGAGAAGATTCGTACTCGTGGAGCGAATACCTGCTGTTTAATCCGTATAAGGGTTTCCGCTATTTGACGGAGTACAACGGACATTGGAACTTCGTCCATGTGGAAAGCGCGCTGCCCGAGCCAAGCCGTTCGGCGGGCAAGCTTGCGATGCGCTATGAGGGGAAAACGTATTTGAGTTTCGACTCCATGACGGCGAGCACGGTTTATGTTTTGGGCGAATTTCCCTGGAGAGTGCAGGTGGGGGATTCGGTGGCTTGCCAGGATTTCGTCGCGCCGCCTTCGATGCTGTCGTCGGAATCCACTGGAGGCGAGGTCACCTGGTCGCGAGCGGAGTACATGACGGGATCGCAAGTCTGGCAGGCATTCCAGCTCCCAGGATCCCCGCCGCTCGCTTACGGAGTGTTTGCGAATCAGCCGGCGCCCCACGCAGGAGGCATCGGATCCTCCTGGCGAACATGGCTGTGGCTGAATGTCGCGCTGGCCGCGCTCGCATTCCTGTTCATGATCATTTCTCCGGGACGTGTAGCATTCAGCGATCACTACGCTTACTCGCAGGGTGTGAAGAGCGACAGCGCATTCGTGACACCGACATTCCAGCTGGATGGCCGCGATTCCAACGTCGAGCTGTCGATTCACACCGACCTCGACAATAATTGGGCTTATTTCAATTTCGCTTTGATCAACGATCAAAGCGGCCAGACCTTCGACTTCGCCCGCGAAGTGAGTTACTATCGTGACTCCGATGGCAGCGAAGGGAGCCGCAATAACAGCGTGATTGTTCCGTCCGTTCCGTCGGGGCAGTATTACCTGCGCATCGAGCCGGAGATGGCCGCGGGCTCGCCCGACGTGCGATACGATCTCGAAGTACGGCGCAACGTCCCGAATTATGGCTTCTTCGGAATCGCGGCGCTGTTGCTGCTCATTCCACCAGTTTTGACCACGTTTCGAAAAGGCAGTTTTGAAGCGGCGAGATGGCGGGAGAGCGACTACGCGCCGTCCAGTTCCAGTAGCGGAGGTGGCGATTGAATACTTCTCTTTTCGTGATCTATGGCGTCCTGCTGCTCGGCCTGACCAGCGTGGCCGAATACCGCGGCTGGAGCTGGAACCGCATCAATCAGCAGCGCGTGCTGCCTAAGTCAATCCGCGATAACCCGGGCGCGTATCGTTCGTCTTATGGCGGCTATTCCCGATACATCGGAGGTAAGTGAACGTGGACACTCATGCACTGGCGAACGCGGTAATTTATGCGGTGCTCGGAATTCTGATCTTTGTGCTCTTCTTCGTAATTATCGATAAGATGACGCCGTATCATCTCTGGAAGGAAATCGTCGAAGACAAGAACGTCGCACTTGCGGTTCTGGTGGGCGCCATGTCTATCGGCATGTGCATTATTATCGCGGCGGCGGTGCACTAGAAGTACAAAGTGTCCATTGCATTATTCCTCTCTGTTTTTCTGATCGCCGCTTGCGGGCTGATCTATGAGCTGATTGCCGGAACGCTGGCCAGTTACTTACTGGGCGACACCGTCTTTCAGTTTTCCACGATCATCGGCTGTTACTTATTCGCGATGGGGATCGGGAGTTACTTGTCCCGGTTCCTTTACCGCGGGTTAGTGGCTCGCTTCGTTTCCATTGAACTGATGGTCGGGGTGGTTGGCGGATTTTCGTCGTCCATGCTGTTTCTCGCGTTCGCCTACACTGAAGCGTTTCGGCTGGTGCTGTATGCGGTTGTGATCCTGGTGGGCACGCTGGTTGGCCTGGAAATTCCGCTTCTAATGCGCATTTTGAAAGAGCGCTTCCAGTTCCGCGAGCTGGTTTCGCACGTCCTGACTTTCGACTATCTGGGCGCGCTGGGCGCATCGCTGTTGTTTCCGATCTTGCTGGTTCCGAAACTTGGATTAGTGCGGTCGGCATTAGTTTTCGGGATTTTCAACGTCGTCGTCGCGTTGTGGTCCACTTACTTGTTTCGCGAGCAGATTAGTCGCACGCATGCTTTGCGGGCCGGATCGGTGGTAGTGCTGGCGCTGCTCGGGACTGGAATGGTTTTCGCCGATCGGATCTCATCCGCCGCGGACAATAGCTTATATGCCGACGAGGTGATTTTCAGCCGCAATACGCCGTATCAGCGCATCGTACTTACAAAGTGGAAAGATGATTTGCGGCTCTTCCTGAATTCGCACCTACAGTTCAGCTCGCGCGATGAATATCGCTATCATGAAGCGCTAGTCCATCCCGGACTCGCCGCGCTCCCCGGCGCGCATCGCGTCTTAGTCTTAGGCGGCGGGGACGGATTGGCGGTGCGCGAGATCCTGAAATATCCATCGGTACAAAGCATCACGCTGGTGGATCTCGATCCGGAGATGACGCATCTGTTCTCCACGCATCCGGTGATGTCCGTATTGAACCAGCATTCTCTCACCAATCCGCGCGTGCATGTAATCAACACCGATGCATTTCGCTGGCTGGACACCAACACCGAGCAATACGATTTCATCGTGGCCGACTTCCCGGACCCGACCAGTTACGCGCTCGGCAAGCTGTTCACGACGGCGTTCTACCGTCTGGCGGCGAAGCATCTCGCAGCGGGTGGATTGATCGTGGTCCAAAGCACGTCGCCGCTGTTTGCGCGGAAATCGTATTGGTGCATTGTCGAATCAGTGAAGCAGGCGGGATTGCGCGTTTATCCATATCACGTGTATGTGCCGTCATTCGGCGAATGGGGATATGTGATCGGAAGCTTCGCCCCTTATGAACCGCCGCGTGAATTACCCACGGGCCTGCGATTCCTTTCCACCAGCAATGTCGCCGAGCTTTTCATTTTTCCCGTGGACATGCAGCCCGTGCCGGCCGAGCCCAACCGGCTGAATGACCAGGTTTTGGTTCGCTATTACGAACAGGAATGGAAGGACGTCGCGCATTAATGCTTTCGAGGCGCGCGTTTTTCGGCGCACCGGCGTTGGTCGGATTGTGGCGCAAGACGGATCGCAAGATTACTGGCGGGTTCGTCAACGATTCGTTTCCGCTTGGGCATCGGCTGCGCGATCATGCCGCTTTTCGCGCGCCGGCGCAACAATTGCGCGTTCCAATCGTGATCGTTGGAGGCGGCATGGCCGGCCTGAATGCCGCGTGGCATTTGGACAAGCGCGGCTTCCATGATTTTGTGCTGCTCGAAATGGAGCGGCAGGCCGGCGGCAATTCGCGCTGGGGTGAAAACGACATTTCGAAATTCCCCTGGGCGGCGCATTATGTGCCTGTGCCCGCCAAAGGTGAATCGCTCGCGCGCGAGTTGTTTGAAGAATTCGGCCTGCTGCGCGATGGCAAATGGAGCGAGCGCGCGCTATGCTTCGACCCGCAGGAGCGGCTGTTCATCAACGGACATTGGCAGGAAGGCATCGAGCCGGAGGACGGCGCGACGCCGCGCGATCGCGAACAGTTCCGACGGTTTCAGGAGATGATCAACCAGTTTCGCACTACCGGCCAGTTCACGGTTCCGATGGATACGGGCGCGAAGCCATCAGCGCTGGATGGAATGTCCATGGCCGATTGGCTGATGCAGCAGGGTTTCGATTCCGCGCCTTTGCGTTGGTACCTCAACTACGCTTGCCGCGACGATTACGGCGCGCTGGCAAAGGACACCTCGGCATGGGCGGGCGTGCAGTATTTTGCGTCGCGCGAACCGGAGGAAAAAGGCCCGCTCACCTGGCCCGAAGGCAACGGATGGATCGCGGCGCGGTTGATCGAAAAGCTGCGGCGTTATTTGCGGACCGGCGACGTAGTATATCGTGTTGCGCGCAACGGCGGCAAAATCCGCGTTCTTACCGAACACACGGAGTACATTGCGGATGCGGTGATCTGGGCCGCCCCGACGTTCCTGGCGTCCTATATCATCGAAGGCGCGCCGCGCGCGGACGGGTTTCAATATTCACCATGGCTCACTGCCAACCTGGCGCTCGATCGCATTCCCGCGCAGAACAATCCCGAGCCGGCGTGGGACAACGTGATTTACGATTCGCCGACGCTCGGCTATGTGAACGCAACACACATGAGCCTGGCCACGTTCATCAATCGAACCGTGTGGACGTTTTATTGGTCGCTGGCCGAGTACACTCCCGAAGATGCACGCCGGCTGTTGCTCGCGAAGGATTGGAACTACTGGAAAGAGGCGATTCTGAATGACCTGGCGCGCGCGCATCCCGACATCCGGCAGTGCGTGGCGCACATCGACATCATGCGCATTGGCCATGCGATGGCTCGCCCAGCGCCTGGGTTCATGTTCTCTGAAGAGCGAACACGCTGGCTGAAGCCCCTCGGCAATATTTTCTTCGCCAACTCGGATCTCAGCGGATTCTCGATTTTTGAAGAAGCGCAATACCGGGGCGTGGAAGCAGCCAGGGGCGCGCTGCGGGTGCTGGGCCGGGCTTAAGCCGAGACTCAGCCGCGCGGCATCTCATCGCCGGTGCGAGGCACCTTGCCACCACGCCGCTTCATAATGCGGTCGAACGCCTTGAAATCGGCCCGGGCTTTGCGGTCCTGGAAGAAGCGCGCCGTTTCGAGCGCGGAAACCTTTTCGGCCACGGCCGTCGCCACGAACTGGTTGATGCTGGTTCCTTCTTCCTTGCTGATCCGCTCAACCGCGTCCTTCAGTGACCGCGGCAGGCGTAATGGGTAAGTCTTGGTCTCGCTCATCGTCTCATCCTCCCGATCGCTTCGCGTGGGAGCAACAACTCCACGCCGAAGTGGCCAGGCGCCGCTCCAAAGTCCCTTGCGTTGAAAGTTACAAGCGCGTCAGCCTCGCCGTTGATAGCAACCTCCAGCACCATTTCGTCGCAGGGATCGCGGAGCTGCGGCCGCCACAGAAAGTGCATCGCCACCGGCTCGGCCAAAGCCACCATCGCATCTACAAACACATTCACTTCGTCTTCGCTCAAGCCCGCCGCCAGCCGATGTTCCGGACGGCTGCAAACCGCCTCGTACTCCAGCGCCAGAGCTACGCTGACTAATAGTGTTACGCCACCCCGCCGGGCAAGCCGAACAATTGCAGCGGAAGCTCCAGCCGGGCTCCGCATGGCCGCAACAACGACATCCGTATCCAAAACTAACCTCACATCGCCGGTAATATGATATCACAGGCGATGTTATGTCGTCGGATTACGATTCTGCCACGGGTGGCCGGCGCTTGTGCCAATCCGTGCGATCCTGAAAGGCCTTCCCGATGGCCAGCAGCGTGTTTTCCGAGTAACGCGAGCCCAGCAGTTGCAGACCCATCGGCATGCCATCGGCAAACCCGCACGGAACAGTCAGCGCCGGCAGGCCGGCTAGATTGCCCGCGGGAATCAAAGCAGTGAGGCCGGGCGCGGCGGGCGTGGGACGGTCAGTTACGGGACGGTCACTTGCGGGACGGTCACTTACTGGACGGTCTAGTGGCTGGGTGATTTTCGGAGCCGGATCGAAACGGGTGGGAGCGATGAGCACGTCGATGGTGGAAAGCAAATCGCGGAAGGCCTCCTGCATGAGGGCGCGAATACGCATGGCCTTCAAATACTCATTGGCCGGAATCTGGAGGCCGGCTTTGAGCCCGGCGATCTGGTGCTGGTCGGCGAGCTGATCCACCATCCCGCTCTTGATCAGCGGCTCGAAAACCGCGGAGCCTTCCGCGGAGATGATGGTGCTGATCATCGCGCCGTAAGGAAACACGGGCATCTTGGCTTCGGTGATTTGAACACCGAGGGACCGAATTGTTTCCAGAGCCTTGGCATAGTCGGGGCGCGCGGCGGGGTCCACCCCTTCGTTGAAGTCGACAGGCGCGAAGCCCACGCGGATATCCTTGAAGTCGTTCGCGAACTGCGGCGTATAGTAAAAGCTCTTGTGCGCGGAGGACGGATCGTCGTCGTCGCCGCCGGCGATCCGCTCCAGCACCAGGCCGCAATCTTCCGCCGAACGGCAGATGGGGCCGATCTTGTCGAGCGTCCATGACAGCGCCATCGCGCCGTTCCGCGAGACCAGTCCGTAGGTGGGGCGCAAACCGGTGACGCCGCAGAATGCACTGGGCGTGAGGATGGAGCCCGACGTTTCCGATCCGAGCGCGTAGCTAACCAGGCCCGCGGCCACCGCGATAGCGGAACCGCTGGATGAGCCGCCGGACCAGCGCGTGGGATCCCACGGGTTCAAACCCGGGCCAGTGAGGGAGGCGCTGGCGTAGCGATAGCTGGGGCCGCCGGCCAGCTCCACCATGGCGAGCTTGCCGGTCAGTAAGCCGCCGTGTTTCAGGATGCGCTTGAGCGCGGTGGCGGTGTAATCGAAAACCTGATCGGCATATGGTTTCGCGCCCCACGTAGTGGGATGTTTGGCATACGCCAGCAGATCCTTGGCGCCGAACGGAATGCCCTGCAAGGGACCGCGGAAACGCTCGCGCTTGATATCGCCTTCGACGTCCTTGGCGTCGCGAATGGCGTCTTTGCGAAGCGAAAGAGCGAGTGCGTTGTAGCGCGGACCGATGGTGTCCAGACGATCGCAGAAGGCGCGCGCCAGCTCCACCGCGGAAAATTCTTTCTTGGCGAGTTTCTGATTGATCTCAGAGATACTGGCGAAGAAGATGTCGTCGGGAATGGAGCTCATGGAATGGCTCAGGGTCTGAAGATGGTGGCGGGCTCGGCGGCCATGGGCAACGCAAACGAATCGAGCTGAGCGGCATTATCGCGGAGCTGGGCTAACGATGCGTTTAGCTCTTCGTCTGGATTCGCAGGCAGCGCCTGAGGCTGACCTTGCGGCCGAGCGAGCAAAACCGCCGAAGTAGATAGCGCGGCGGCGAGTTCACGGCGCGTGAACCGGTTCATGAATCTAGTGTAGTTCAGCCACAGGCGGGCGCGAGCGCTTCGATGGCGGCCTTCTCCATGACGGAGCGGGGAGCGGAGGTGCCGGTCCATATCTCAAACTGGCGGCTGGCCTGTTCCAGAAACATCTGCAGGCCGGAGATGACGGTAGAGCCTTGCGAGGTAGCGTGGCGCAGCAGCGTGGTTTCGAGCGGGTTGTACACCATATCGAAAACCAGTTCAGCAGGAATGGCGCCGGGAAAGAAACAAGCTTCCGGATGAGGAGCCATGCCGAGCGGAGTGGCGTGGACCAGCGCATCGAACTTGCGGCCGTTGAGCTGCTCGCGCAGCAGGGACTCGGCGCCGCAAGCGCGGGCAAGCGACCGAACGCGATCGGGATTCCGTCCCACGATGGAAACTTTCGCACCGCTGCCGATCAGCGCATACGCCGCGCTGCGTGCGGCTCCGCCGTTGCCCACCACCAGCACCGACGATTTCGACAGGCGCAGCTTGCGGGCCAGCGGAATGGTGACGGCGTCGGCATCGGTGTTCCCTCCGCGCCACTTGCCGGCTTTTTTCCAGACCGTGTTCACGGCCCCGATGCGGCGCGCCAGAGGATCGATCACGTCCAGGTAGCGGATGATCTTCTGCTTGTGCGGAATGGTAACGCTGAAGCCGGCCACCGGCAGCGATTCGGCCAGGATAAAGAAATCCTTCAACTGCGCGGGCTGGACGAGAAACGGAAGGTACACCGCGTCGATGCGATGCGCCTGGAACGCGCGATTGTGCACGGCCGGCGAGATGGAGTGGCGCACCGGGTCGGCAATCACTCCGTAAATCTTAGCGGCGCGAGTGAACTTCTCGGCGCGATACAGATGCCGCAGCACGCGAGCGCTCACTTGGCCCGAAGCCGTGCCTTCGGAAGCATTGGGCGCGGCGTAGGTGAACAGGCCGCCCCAGGCGGTAGAGAGCACGCGCGTGGGAAAACCGGCTTCACCCATCGCCAGCACGATGAGCGGTGTGCGCGGATGCGATTTGGTGAGCGAAAGAATGCGCGAGTTATCGGAGGGCTTGCGCGCGGTGGTGACGACCTTGTAGCCGTCGGCCGGAATGCGCAGCATGCGCCGCAACACCGCTTCGGGCGACGGCGTGCCGTCGTAGTTGTGGTAGGAAAGCATCAGCTGGCCTTTGCCGCGCAACGCTTCCAGGCGCGCACCGGCATTTTCGGCGCTTTCGATTTCGATGTCCACTGCGCGCGCCCCTGCGTCCAGCGCGGCGTTCAGGATGCGGATCTGATCTTCCACGCTCCCGTTGAATTTTCCGTGATTTTGGTGGCGGCGGCAGGTGGCCAGGATGCAGCAATCCGGATGCCCGGAGAGAAACTTGCGGATGACGGCGATGCCGTTTTCTGGAGAGGCCAGGTAGTCCAGGCGGAATTCGAAAAAAGATTCTCCCGCGTTGACTTCACGGCGCGCATTGTCCAACAGTTTCTGCGCGTCGGGAAAACCCATGGCAATGCAAATCCGGGGTAGCGATGATGGATGCGACATGAGCGCGGGAGGAAACAGCATAACACAGGGACACGGAGGGCGGGATTGGGGACGAGCGTTCAAGGCTAGGAATTGAGGTTTGAGGGTTGGGATCGGGGACTTGAATTGGTGGCGGTTTGGCGCGATTGGATTCGCCGGAGCCAACTGGGCCGCGAGTTGGAAGCGAGTGTTGGGAAGACACAGGAGTTCTCAGCGCAGTGGTTTCCGTGGTGTGCCTCGCGGTCGATTAGCGCGCCGAAGCCGCGCGTCGCTACGAGTACAAGCACAGCCGCGGGCAGAGCACAACGGCACGCGTTTTTTGCGCAGAGCAATTCAGGCGGCAAGGGCGAACGATGACCGCGCCCGGAATTAATTTGCCGGTTTACGCCGCCGGGCCGTGGTCACCCGGAGGCCCATTTCCTGCAATTGCGCTTTGGCCCTGGCTGCGACCTCGGGGCGGTCGTTGACATAGCGCGTGTAAACGTCGCGAAACTCGCGCGCAGCCGAATCGTTCTTGCCGAGCTTGGCCAGGCACATGGCTTTCATGTAGCGCGCGTCGGGGGTCTTGGGGTTGTCGGAAAATTTCTCGAGCACCGCGTCGAAGGCAGTGAGGGCGTCGTTGTAATCCGCTTTCCGATAGTAAATGTCGGCGATGTAATACTGGGCGTTGGGCGCGAGATCGGTGCTGTTGAAATACTTCAGATACTCGCTGAATTCCTGAAAGGCGATATCGTACTTGCCGGCCAGTTGATCGCTATAGGCATGGGTGTAGAGCGGTCCGGCCTGCACACCATCGGGCGGGCCGCCGGTCGTAGCACCGGGGGCAACATTGGTTCCAAAAGGCCCGGTGCCGGGGGTTGGGCTGGCATTGGGATCGCTCGGCGTGGTTCCAGCGGGGGGAGGAGGCGCGGCGGGCGTGCGTGTTGTATTGATCAGATTTTCAAGGTCCGCGATCTTGGCGTCCAGCTTGCCCATGCGGGTGTTCATGTCGAGAACCGATTCGCGGACGGCGCGGAAATCCTCCGACATCTGATCCAGCTTCTGGCCGACGTTCGCCACCGGGCCGTTCAGGCTCTGCTGTTGCTGCTTCATGGCGTCGTTGAAGCCATTTTGCATGATGGCGACGGTGGTGTTGGTGCGATTCACGCTATCCAAAGTCTGTTGCGTGAGAGCCTGGATGGCGGCCACCTTTTGATCCAGCGTGCTTTGCAGATTGCGCACCTGGTCCTGCAACAGAGCGACATCGCGCTGCAGTTCCATAATTTCTTTGCTCGCACCCAAGGCAAAAGGCGACAGCGCGAAGAATACGACGACGACACGAGACAAGGTCATAAACAGCTCCTGTGTGCCGCGGGGCGCATTTCGAGCGCCCCCACGGCTTCTTGATCCGCTTACTGGCCGGGCGACAGATGCGCGCGGCGGTTCTTCTGCCAGCATTCCTCGGTCGCCTCGGTACATTGCGGCCGCTCCTTACCGTAGCTGATGGTCTTCAAGCGATCCGCTGGGACACCCAACTGCACCAGGAAATCCTTGGCGGCGGTGGCGCGGCGATCGCCCAGCGCCAGGTTGTATTCGGCCGACCCGCGCTCGTCGCAATGACCTTCCACTACCACCGAGAAATTCGGGTCCTGCTGGAAGATCTGCTTCAACAAGGCGGCGTCGTGCGTAAGAGCGTCCCGGCCGTCGCCGCGAATTTCGCTCATGTCGAAATCAAAGAAGGCATCCTGCGCCTGCTGCTGCAGCAGGTCCGCGCTGGAGAGCCGTGGTGTGTTGGTGGGCGCCGGGGGCGGCGGAGGAGCGCTGGTCACTTCCACCGTCACCGAACGCGAATCCATTCCACCTGGGCCACGCACGTTGAGCGTATAGCTGGTGCTGCTCCTGGGGAAAACCTGGCGCTGTCCGCTGCTCTGCACCGCGCCCACGCCCTGGTCGATGGACATGTCGGTGGCGCCGCTGATGGACCAACGCAAGGTGGAAGATTGCCCGGCCTCTATGGTGGAAGGCTCGGCGGTGAAGCTGTTGATCACGGGCGCTGCCTGTGGTGTCGGGGTAGTAGCCGTGGGCGTGGGAGGCGGCGGAGGCGGAGGCGGCGGGACTTTCTTCTTGCAACCCACCGCGAACAATACCAGCGCCGCCAGCAGCAGTAGCATGCCGGCTTTGGACCCCTGCGCCTTGGAGCACTGCAATGACGCGTGCAATCTCGAACTATCGCTCATCCTGACAATCTCCTCTTTTTGATTCTTTGATCTTTTATTGTGTTGCTTTACTCCAAACAGGCTTTTCGTTGTTCCCTTGCGTTGTAAGCTGTTGCACGGCGCCGCCGTCCGCCAGCATGGTGTAAATCTCCGTTTTGCCTCCGCGCGTGGAGGAGAACACCAGGTGGACTCCGTCGGGCGCCCAGCTCGGATTTTCGTTTCGTCCCGCGCCGTGGGTCAATTGTATATAGTTGCGGCTGGCAACATCCATGACAAAGATATTGAAATTTCCCGGCTCGTATCCGCGAGTCCATGCAAATGCGATGTGCTGGCCATCGGGACTCCACGCGGGATTCACGGCGTCACCCTCCCCGGTAGTCAAGCGGCTCACATCCGTTCCATCAATATTCATTCTATATATTTGCGGCGTGCCGCCGCGCCCGGAGACGAAAACCAGATCCATGCCGGTGCGGGGATTTACCTTAGGTTCCACTTCCAAAGAGCCTGAGTGAGTAATGCGATGCAAGTCGCCGCCATCCAGATCGGTCTCATAGATCTGCGAGAATCCGCCATTCGCCGTGGAGTAAATGAGTAAGTGGCGGCTGTCAGGCAGAAAGTCGGAAGCCGCGTTCATGGAAGCCTGTTGGTTATAGTAGACCAACTTGCGCCCGGTTTCCAGCGAATGGATGTAAATCTTGGGCTGCCCGAGATTCTCTTGCTGTACGCCGAATTTCGACGCGTTGGCGTTGCGCGAAGAAGGCAGCACCGGGTAAGTGGTGAAGGCGATCTTGCTTCCGTCCGGAGAAACGGCGGGGAAAGTGGTAATGGAACGGTAATTGGTGAACTGCTTCTGTTCGGTACCGTCGTAATTCATGGACCAGATCTCTTTGTGACCGGTGCGGTTGGAGACGAAATAAATTTTGGTGCCGATCAGACTGGTAGCGCCGAACTGCTTCAGAATATCGGCCGCGAATTGCTGCGCCACCAGGCGCGCGCCGGCTTCATCGAGCGAGCCGACATACACCTTGCCGAGCAATTGCGCGGAGCCGGGATTGGCTTGGTGAACATCGTAGAGCCATCCGTAGAGAACGATCTGGTTGTTCTGCACGGCAGTGTAGCCAAACGCGAGGTAGTTGGCGTTGGGGGGCGGTCCGGACCAATCGGTGAGCCAGGGCCCCTGGCTCTGGCCGTTCACCGGCGGCCGGAAATCGGCGGGCCGTTGCGGGACTTGTGTGGGATAGAGCGTCTTGGCGATCATCTTCAACTGGCCGGAGGTATCCAGGTCGTTGAAGAGAGTGCTGTTGAAGGTGCCCATGAAGTTCTGGGCGTCGCCGGAGCCGCGAAAATCGGGCACGGCGATGGATGGCTTCTCGCCCGTCTTGTACACCGGCGCGTTAATCTGCTGGGCGCCGGTGAAAACGGCGATGCCGAGGAGGACTGAGCTAAGAGCAATAATTCGTTTCATCGCTGTAGTTGAAATCGGAGTTCCACGTCTGCTTCACCCCCGCTGTAGTTGGACGGGAGGGGAGGAAAGGGGCCTGCATCCGTAACGGCGCGCAGGGCCGAAAAATCCAAGGTGCTATTGCCGCTGTGCTGGGCAACCTGGGGATTCTTCACGGAGCCGTCGCGCGAAATCTTGAAAGTAATCACGGCCATGGGGAGATGCTGGCCGGCCAAACCGCTGGTATCCCATTTCTGGGTGACGCGCTGCACCACCAGGTCGGCATAAGCGCCGAACTGGTTTCCAAAAGCGCTGTTGACTCCCACGCCCGCGCCGCCTGAGCCGGGCTTTTCGAACATCTGAGAAACCGCGGCTTGTCCAATGTGGCTCAGAAGTTGGTCCTCCGGGATCAGCTTGGGGCGATAAACCTTGGAAACCTCCGGCTTAGGCTGCCTCTTGGAAAACCTGCTGGGCAGCGGGATGGCTTTCTCGGGAACTTCCACCTGCTTCTTCGGTTCGGGCTTGGGCGACGACTCTTGCGGGACCAGAGACTCGGTGTCGTTCGCCACCGGATTGATTTTCCCGGCGCGCGCAGGCAGGGGAATCGTTTTCACGGAATTGATCGCGACGGCGGTGCCGGCGCTGGTGTTCGCCGATCCCCACACCTGGTGCGAATGCTCGAAGGTGATGCTGGATACGATCAACACTCCCGCGATGGCGGCGTGCAGCAGCACCGATTGAACGAACGGGCCCCCGAGCGATTCCTGCTGATCGAGGATGTCGGCGTGCTGGTGCATGGTTGGCTTATCGGCGGCGGTCGGATCGGTCTTCCGGCTGTGTGACGGCGTTCACCGCCAGCTTGGCCTGACCGAGCGTGGCGATCACCTGCGCTACCTCGTCCCACGGAGTGCGACGGTCGGCCCGCACGTAAACCGAGGACGCATTATGAAAACGCTTGTGGATCTCGTCGGCCAGCAGGTTGATGTTCACCGGCTTGTCGTTCAAATACGACGTCCCTTCGCGGGTGATCGAAACCACCGGCAGATCCTGGACATTTTCCTTCACCGGCTTGACCTTGGGAACCTCCACTTGCAGGCCGAACTCCATCACGTGCGCGGTGAGCATGAAGATGATCAGCAGCACCAGCACCACGTCCACCAGCGGAACAATGTTGATCTCGGCCAGCGCGGAAGTGCCGCGAAAGCGCCCGCGTCCAAGTCCGCCGGAACTGTTCAGGGAAAATGCCATCGTATCGCTCCAGACTTACCTCTCCAAGCTGCGCTCGGTCAGGTTCAGGAATTCGAGTTGGAAGTCCTCCATGCGCGCGCCGAATTCCTTGATGGCGCTGCCATAGATGTTGTAGAAGATAGCCGCCGGGATGGCGGCAAAGAGTCCCATGGCCGTGGTGATCAGGGCCTCGGAGATGCCGGGCGCCACCGCGCGCAGGCTGGCCGCGCCCGCGGTGTTCAATTGCTGAAACGCGTCGATGATGCCCCACACCGTTCCGAACAGGCCGATGAACGGCGTAACCGTCGCGGTGGTGGCCAGCACGTTCATGTTGCGCTCCAGGCGCGTCAGTTCTTCACTGAGCCCGAGCTGCAAGGTGCGCTCGAGCGCCAGCGGATTGGTGACGCTGCCGCGCGATTTCATCTGGCGCGCCACTTCGCTGTACCCAAAATCAAAAACCACCACCAGCGGAGAGCGCCGGAATTGTTCGCTCGCGGCCGCGATGGTGTCGAGCGCCGGGGCCTTCCGGAAAGCTCGCAGGAAGGACCGGTTGGCCGATCGCGCACTCCGGAACGCGGCCCACTTGGAAAGAATGACGGCCCAGGAGGCGAGCGAGAAGCAGAGCAGAATCACCATCACCCCTTTTGGCAACGGACCCGAAGTTTGTATCAGGTCCCAAACTTCCAATTGCAGGAACAAACCGCCCACACACGCAGGTATCAACCCGGCTCCTTCCGGCTCAACATCATGTCACTCCACTTCAGGTCACTGAACATCAGGTCAATCGAACCCGTCACCGTACCTAAGACCATGATATCGCGCCGCCACGATTTCTCCATGCGGGCAAAAAACAAAACAACAGCTTTCTGTTTTACAAATCGCCCTGTTCTACAGTATGCCTCAAAACCGCCGCGGGCGGACAGTTCTACTGTCAGTTAGACGGATCAAAACCTCGTATAATTTCATCGAGTGTTGCGGGAACTGGTGGTTGAGAATTATGCCGTGGTGGAGCGCGTCCGGGTGCGGTTTCACGCCGGATTGAACCTGCTGACGGGCGAGACTGGAAGCGGCAAATCCATTGTGGTGGATGCACTTGGGCTGGTATTGGGCGGGCGCGCTTCGGCCGACATGGTGCGTTCGTCGGCCGAGCGGGCGCGCGTTGCGGCCATTTTTGAGGTTCCCGAGGACGCAGAATTGACAGGTTTGCTGGAACAGGCCGGCGCGCCGGTGGAAGATGGCGAATTATTAATCGAGCGCGAAGTTCTATCGGGCGGCAAGTCGCGCGCATTTCTCGGAAACCGGCCTGTAACAATGGCTCTGTTGCGCCAGGTGGCGCCTTTTCTGGGCGACATTCATGGGCAGCACGAGCAGCAACAGCTATTTTCAAGCGAAGCGCAATTGCTGTCGCTGGATGAATTCGCGGGATTGGACTCGCGGCGCGAAGAAGCGGGCGGATTATTCCAGCGCTGGAGGAGCCTGGAGAGCGAACTGGAAGAATTGAATCGCTCCGAGCAGGAAAAGCTTCGAATGGCGGATTTGTGGAGCTTCCAGCGCAAGGAAATCGAGGAGGCCGCGCTGAAGCCGGCCGAAGACGCGCAATTGGAGCAGGAGCGCGTGGTGCAGCGCAATGTCGCGAAGCTTCAGGAGAATGCCAATGCCGCTTATGCGGCGTTATATGAAGAGCAGGAAAGCGTTTCCACGCAGCTCCGCACGGCGCTGAAGAAGGTGGAAGAACTCGCGCGGATCGATGGCAGCCTGGAGCGCGTGGTGGAGGCGCTCAAAAGCGCGGCTATCGGCGTGGACGACGCGTCGGATGCGATTCGCGATTATATGGACAAGCTGGAAGCGGATCCGAAGCGGCTGGATGAAATCGAGTCGCGTTTGGCTTTGATGGAGCGTCTGAAACGTAAGTACGGTTCCAGCCTGGACGATGTGCTGGCGTTCTTAGAGGACGTTCGGGCGAAGATGGAGGCCATCGAAATGGCCGGCGAGCATCGAGCGAAGCTGGAGCAAGATTTGGCGCAAGCGAGCGCGGCGTATCGCGAACGTGCCGCGGCGCTGACGAGCGCGCGGAAGGCCGCTGCGGAGAAGCTGGCGAAAAAAGTGGAGACCGAGCTCGATTCGCTGGCGCTTGAGAGCGCGGTGTTTCGTATCGAGGTGCGGGAAGCGAACTGGTCGGAAAATGGCGCGGATCGCGTGGAGTTTTTGATCTCGGCGAACGCGGGCGAAGAGCCGAGAGCGCTGGACAAAGTGGCGTCGGGCGGCGAGCTTTCGCGCATCGCGCTGGCGCTGAAAACGTCGCTAGGGCAGGCCGGCGGGCGGGGCCACGCGCGTGCAGCGTACGCTGGTGTTCGATGAAATCGATACCGGCATCGGCGGCAGTGTGGCGGAAGCGGTGGGGCGGAGGTTGAAGAAGCTTTCCGCTTCGAACCAGGTGCTGTGCGTCACGCATCTGGCGCAAGTGGCCGGTTTCGCCGATCATCACTATTCGGTGGAAAAGCGCGAAGTAAAGGGCCGGACGGTGGCGGAGGTGGAGGAGCTTACGGGCGACGCGCGAACGCGGGAGATCGGGCGGATGCTTTCGGGCCAGCGGGTGACGCCCGAGGCTCTGAAGCATGCCGAGCAGTTGATCCGTTTGGGCGCGGCCAGCCGATGAGCCAGTCTCCAACCGGCGCGCAGGGGCTGCGGTTGCGGTCGGCCGAGTGGCTGCTGGTGATCTATTTCGGCTACGTCGCAGTGATTGCCCCGCGATTTCCGCTGGAGCAGCAAGCCATCTGGCGGCCATTCCTGGCGGAATTGCTGGTGTGCGTTTTATTTCTCGCGCTGGCGTACGGCGAATCGCGCGAACACGCCGAGCTGTTCAGCATGATCCGGGACTGGGCTCCCGTGGCGCTCCTTCTGCTGGCGTATCGCGAGATGGATTGGTTCTCTTCCCTGCCGCGCAATTTCGATTTGGAATTGCGCTGGGTGGCGTGGGACCGGACGATTCTCTATCAATGGCATTTGCAGCGCGCGGTGGAGGCGCTGGGCGCGGTGGGGCCGATGTTTCTGGAGCTTTGCTATGCGCTGGTGTATGCCGTCGCTGCCGTTTCTGGTGGCGGTTCTGTATTTCCAGCACCGGCGCAAACGCGTGAATGGCGCCGTGTTTTTGTATCTGCTCGGGACGCTGCTGGCCTACGCGCTGTTTCCGTACTTTCCCACGGATCCGCCGCGCGTCGCGTTCGGAGGCAGCGATATGCCGCATATTACAACGGCGCTGCGCCAAATGAATTTATGGCTCGTGAACGGTTACGGGATTCACTCCAGCGTGTTTCCGAGCGCGCACGTATCGTCGGCTTTTTCGGCCGCCTGGGCGCTCTTCGCTTTTCTGCCGGAACGCAGGCGCTACGGCTGGGGAATGCTGGTGTATGCCGTAAGCGTTGCGGTAGCCACCGTTTATGGCCGCTACCACTACGCCGCGGACGTTGTGGCGGGATTCGGGATCAGCCTGATCCCCGCCGCTATGATTCTTCTGGCTCTTCGCCGCCCTCGTGCTCGCGGCCTTCTTGAACTGCCTTGAGGCGCTCTTCGCGGCGCTTGGCGCGCTCGGCGGCGCGTTTGACCAGTTCGGTGCCCACCAGCTCCAGCTTGGCGAGCTCGGCGCCGTCGCCCTTGCGCCATCCCAGGCGCACGATGCGAGTATAACCGCCGTTGCGCTGCCCGAACTTGGTCCCCAGCTTATCGAACAGCTTCTTGACCGACGCGGGTGTCCGTAGAAAAGCAGCGGCCTGGCGGCGGGAATGCAGCGTGTCTTCCTTGGCGAGGGTGATCATCTTATCCACCAACGGCCGCACGGCTTTGGCCTTGGGAACGGTGGTGATGACGAAATCGCTTTCGATGACGCTGGTGACCAGGCCGCGCAGCAGCGAATTGCGCGAGGCGATGTTGCGTTTCAGTTTGTATCCGGCAACTCCGTGGCGCATGGCTTACTCAGCGACCTCGTCCAATTCCGGAAGCTCGTCCTCCACTCCGTAGTGCGGGAGCGAAGGCGGCGGGGCAACCAACCGGCCCTGCGCATCGAACTTCATTCCGAAGGTCAGGCCGAGGTTGGAGAGGATTTCCTTGATTTCGTTGAGCGATTTGCGCCCGAAGTTCTTGGTGCGCAGCATTTCGGCTTCGGTCTTCTGCACCAGATCGCCGATGGTTTGGATGTTGGCGTTCTTCAGGCAATTGTAGGAACGAACGCTGAGCTCCAGTTCCTCGACGGAACGGTTGAGCACTTCGTTCATCTGGCTAGCGCCGCGCTCGGCCGGCTCTTCGGCGGTCTCGGGCAGCTCTTCGAAGTTGATGAAGATCGCCATGTGGTCCTTGAGCAGCTTGGCGGCCTGGCCGATGGCGTCCTGCGGTGAGATTGCGCCGTTGGTCCAGACTTCGAGCGTGAGCTTGTCGTAGTCGGTCATCTGGCCCAGGCGGGCCGCTTCGACGGCGAAGTTCACTTTGCGGACGGGCGAATGAACGGAGTCGATCGGGATATAGCCGAGCGCCAGGTCCTCGTCGTAATTGCGGTCGGCAGCGACGTAGCCGCGGCCGGTCTTCAGCCGCATTTCGATATTGAGCTTGCCGCCTTCTCCGATGGTGGCGATGGGCAGGTTGCGATCCAGCACTTCGACGTCGGCGTCGGTCTCGATCTGGCCGCTCAACACCTGGCCGGGACGGTCCACGCGCAGCCGCGCGATGCGGATGCCTTCGCCGCTCATCTTGAACGGGACTTGCTTCAGGTTGAGGATGATGTCGGTGGCGTCTTCCACCACGCCCGGGATGGGGCTGAATTCGTGCGCCACGCCATCGATGCGGATGGAGGTGATGGCCGCGCCTTCAATGGAGCTGAGCAGGACGCGGCGCAGGCCGGTGCCGATGGTGGCGCCGAAGCCGCGCTCGAACGGCTGAGCGGTGAACATGCCGTAGCGCTCGGTGAGAGTTTCGGTGTTGGCGATTAATCTTTTCGGCTTTTGAAAACCTTTAAACATAATTCAGTTTCCTCAATTCTTTTACTCGAATACTCGTCTACTTCGTAATTTCGGCAACACGTATTCGGACTCTTACTTCGAGTACAACTCGACGATCAACTGCTCATTGAGCTGGATCTGGACAAGTTCTTCTCGTTTGGGCTGCGCGATCATCCGGCCCTTTAGATTATCGCGGTCTACTTCGAGCCAATTGGGCGAAGGCGCGTGGGCGGTGGCATCGCGGGCAGCCAGAATGGTGGGATTGTTTTTGCTCTTCTCGCGAACTTCCATACGTCGTTCACCCGCACTTCAAACGACGGGATGTTGACCTTGTGGCCGTTCACCGTCAGATGTCCGTGGCGGACCAGTTGCCGCGCCTGGCTGCGGCTGGTTCCGAGGCCCATGCGATAGATGACGTTGTCCAGACGGCGCTCCAGCGAATTGAGCATGTTGTCGCCAGTGACGCCCTTGGTGCGGAAAGCGCGCTCAAAAAGCTTGCGGAATTGCGCCTTCCATCAAGCCGTAGTAGCGGCGGGCCTTCTGCTTTTCGCGCAACTGGAGGCCGTAGCCCGACGATTTTCGGCTTGCGATCCTTGCCGTGCTGGCCGGGAACGAAGTTGCGCTTTTCGATGGCGCACTTCTCGGTGTGGCAGCGCTCCCCTTTCAAAAACAACTTCATGCCCTCGCGCCGGCACAGCCGGCAAACGGGGCCATTGTATCTTGCCATTCCTTGACCTTTCTACTTCTAAGGTGCAGTTTACGGCCTCGCGCCTTTTGTGGCGGCGACGCCTTCGTCCTGCTTTACTTCCCCAAACTCGATCAGACCCGGCGGCGTTTCGGCGGCCGGCAGCCATTGTGCGGGATCGGCGTGCGATCCTTAATCGATTTCACTTCAATTCCTACCGTTGCCAGGGCGCGCACGGCCGATTCGCGGCCGGCGCCTGGCCCACTGACTCGCACTTCCACCGAGCGCAATCCATATTCCTTGGCTTTGTTGGCGGCCGTCAGCGAGGCCTGCTGCGCGGCGAAGGGCGTACCTTTGCGCGAGCCGCGAAATCCGAGCGAACCGGAACTCGACCATGCCAGCACATTGCCCACCAGATCGGTAAAAGTCACGATGGTGTTGTTGAACGAAGCCTGGACGTGCACCAGGCCGTTGGACACGACCTTCTTTTCCTTCTTCTTGAAGGTCTTCTTCTTGGTAGTTCTTTGCAGGAGCTTTTGCCATGATAGGTGCCGTCCTTAGGTCTTGCCAGTCGCTTTCTTCTTGTTGGCAACCGTTCCGCGGCGCGGTCCTTTGCGCGTGCGGGCGTTGGTATGGGTGCGCTGCCCGCGCACCGGCAGGCCGCGGCGATGCCGCAATCCGCGATAAGAACCCATTTCGATGAGGCGCTTGATGTTCATCGAAAGCTCTTTGCGGAGATCGCCTTCGACCGAGCCTTCGTTCTCGATCAGGGTTCGGACGCGGTTGATTTCGTCTTCGGTGAGGTCGGACACCTTCTTGGTCGCGTCCACGTTGGCACGGTGGAGCAGCGAAAGCGCACGAGTCCGCCCGATACCGTAAATATACGTCAGACCGATCTCGGCCCGTTTCTTGGCTGGTAAATCGACACCTGCAATACGCGCCATATATGGTTCCTTTTATCCCTGCCGCTGCTTATGTTTCGGATTGGTGCAGATGACCCGCACCACGCCTTCGCGGTGGATCACTTTGCATTTGTCGCACATCTTTTTGACGGACGCCCGGACTTTCATGTTTTCTCACTCTCTTGCTACGTCAGTAACCGAACAATTCTTCCACGGCCGGGATCGTGCGGCGATAACTCCACCTGCACCCGATCGCCTGGCCGAACTCTCACAAAATTCGTCTTCGCCGCGCCGGCCGCATGCGCCAGAACCACGGCTTCGTTCTCCAGCTTCACTTTCACGATCGCGCTGGGCATTAACTCCACCACGACCGCCTCCACGGCTTTCATCATCAGGGCCGCGTCAAAACCCACGGACCGTCGGACGTCACCGCCACGCAATGCTCAAAATGCGCCGATAAGCGAATGATCCTTGGTCACCGCCGTCCACTTGTCGGACAAAACCCGCATATCCGGCGGCGCCGGCGTTCACCATCGGCTCAATCGCCAGCACCATGCCTTCTTTCAGCCTGCGGATTCTCATTGCGGCGATCCACGTAATTGGGGACCTGCGGCTCCTCATGCAGCTTGGTGCCGATGCCGTGCCCCACCATCTCGCGAACCACCGAGAATCCATTCTCCACCACGTGCTGCTCCACCGTGCCGCAAATGTCGAACAGCCGGTTGCCCGGCCGCGCCTTGTCGATGGCCAGCTCCAGCGATTCCTTGGTCACTTCCAGCAGCTTCTTCGCCGATTCGTTAATCTCGCCCACCGGAACGGTGATGGCCGAATCGCCGAAATAACCGTTCAACTGGACGCCCGTGTCGATAGAAACGATGTCGCCCTTCTTCAATTTCGTCTTCGCCGACGGCATGCCATGCACAATCTGGTCGTTCACCGACGTGCACAGCACGTACGGATATTTGCTGCCCGCCGACGGCGTGTAATAACCCTTGAAGGCCGGCTTAGCGCCTGCGTCCTTCATCATTTTCTCCGCCGCAACTTCCAGGTCGTGAGTGGTGATGCCCTCTTCCACCATTTTCGAAAGGTCCTGGAGGATCTGCCAGACCAGCATGCCGCTCTTGCGCATCTGGTCTAACTCATTGCGGTTCTTACGGATGATCATCTCCAGCGACTAGAATTTCCGTGGGCGGGCACACACTGGCCCTCTCCACGGAAAGGACTGATAAATCCATTATAGTGCAAAATCATGCGTTTAGGACACGCTGCTGCGCCGGCCCCGAATCCGGCCCGAGCGCGGCGTAAAGCCCTCGTAGTGCCGCATGATCAACTGAGCCTCCACCTGGTTGACCGTATCCATGGCGACGCCCACCACAATCAGCAGCGACGTGCCGCCGAAGAAAAAGTTCACGTTTAACCCATCCAGCAGCCAGCGCGGGAAATAGGTATCGATAAAATTGCCCACCAGCGGAAGCCGCTGCAGCTTGATGCCCGCGATCATGATCTGCGGAATCAGCGACAGCACCGAAAGGTACAGGCCGCCCACCACGGTGATCTTGGTCAGAATCTTGTTCATGTAGTCGGCGGTATTCTTGCCGGGACGAATGCCGGGGATGAATCCGCCGTACTTGCGCATGTTGTCCGCCGCTTCGTTGGGATTGAAGATGATGGACACGTAGAAGAAGCAGAAGAAAATAATCAGGACGCAGAACAGCAGGTAGTAGAGCGGCTGGTTGCCGCCGATGGAATCCAGCATGCCGCTCAGAACGGGGCTGTTCTTCACGATGGCCCAGTTGGTGAGGGTCTGCGGGAAGGCCAGCAACGAGGACGCGAAGATCACCGGGATCACGCCGCCTGCGTTCACTTTGAGGGGCAGGTGGGTGGATTGCCCGCCCATCATCTTGCGGCCCTGGATGCGCTTGGCGTATTGCACCGGAATGCGGCGCTCGCCGCGTTCCACCAGGACGATGAAGGCGACTACCGCGAGCATGACGGCCAGAATGATAATCAGGTGGATGGGCGTCCAATCGCGCACTTTGAACACGTGATCGTAGATATTATCGATGGCGCGCGGCAGGCCGACCACGATTCCGGCAAAGATCAGCAGCGACATCCCATTGCCGATGCCCCGCTCGGTGATCTGCTCGCCCAGCCACATGATGAAGGTGGTTCCGGCGGTCAAGGTCAGGACGGTCATCGACATGAACGCCGAGTCCGGGATGTAAAACAAACCCGCCGCCCGATTTCTCGAGCGTTAAAGCGATCCCGAAGGATTGCACCACGGCCAGGATGATGGTGAGATAGCGGGTCCATTGCGTGATCTTGCGGCGTCCCAGTTCGCCTTCCTTCTGAAGTTTTTCGAGCGTCGGGACCACCACCTGCAACAACTGCAAAATAATGGACGCGGTGATGTAGGGCATGATGCCCAGCGCGAAAATGGTGAGCCGCCGGAACATGCCGCCGCTGAACAGATCGATGAAGCCGAACAGCGAACCGGAATTCTGCTGGAAGAACTCCGCCAGGCGGTTAGCATCGATCCCCGGCGTGGGGATGTGCCCGCCAAACCGGTACACGGCCAATAAACCCAGCGTAAAGAGGATGCGCTTCCGCAGGTCCGGAATCCGGAACATATTGGCGACGGTGTCGAAGAACTTCATCTTTTTCCTACCTCGGGATTACCTCGATGATCTCGCTGCCAGTGACGCTGGACTACTCGCTCCCGATCACATTTCCACTGCCGCCGGCCTTCTGGATTTTCTCCAGAGCCGATTTCGAAAATACGTGCGCCCGCACCTCGATCTTGCGGGTCACGTCGCCCGAGCCCAGCACCTTCAGCCCGGCGCCGAGTTTCTTGATGACGCCGAGTTCCAGCAGCCGTCCCGGATCGAAGGCGCTGCCTTCCAACTGCTCCAGACGCCCTACATTCACGATGGCATACTCTTTCTTGAAAATGTTGGTGAACCCGCGCTTGGGCAGGCGGCGATGGAGCGGCATTTGGCCGCCCTCGAAACCGCGCATGATGCTGTAGCCGGAAATGGAGCGCGCGCCCTTCGCGCCTCGGCCGGAATACTTGCCGCGCCCAGTGCCCATGCCCTGTCCGATGCGCTGTTTCTTTTGCTTTTGCCCTTTCGGCGGGCGCAGATCGCTGAGATTCATGATGGGTCCTTATCAGTCCTTGACGCCTATTCCTCAACAATGGCCAGCAGGTGCGGAATCTTGGCCACCATGCCACGAAATACTTTATCATCCGGCCGCACCACGACGCGGTTCATCTTCTTCAATCCGAGCGACCGCACAATCACCTTGTGCTTTTCAGGGCAGCAGATCGGGCTGCCGATCAGCTTAATCTTAATGGTGCCTGCCATGGCTTAGCCTACCTTCTCCTGCGCCAGTCCGCGCATTTCCGATGTTTGTGCCCGGTCGCGCAACTGTTCGAGCGCGTTGATGGTGGCTTTCACCACATTGTGCGGATTGCGCGAGCCGATGGATTTGGTGAGCACGTTGGTGATGCCGACCGCCTGAATCACCGCGCGCACCGGACCACCGGCGATAACGCCCGTTCCTTCCGGCGCCGGCTTCAACAGCACCAATCCGCTGCCGAATCGCCCGAGCACCATATGCAGAATGGTGGTATCGAGCACGTTGATTTTGCGCAGATTCTTCTTCGCCGCTTCGATGCCCTTCTTGATCGCGGCCGGAACTTCCTTGGCCTTGCCGGTGCCGAAGCCGACGATCTTCGCGCCGGGATCGCCAATCACCACCAGAGCCGAAAAGCTCAGGTTCTTGCCGCCCTTCACCACCTTGGTAACGCGATTGATGGAGACCACGTTGTTCCTTGAGGTTCAGGCTGTTGGCGTCGATCCGTTTCGCCGTGGGTGTTGCCGCCATGATTAAAACTCCAATCCTGCTGCTCGCGCCGCGTCGGCCAGGGCTTTCACGCGCCCATGATAGAGATAGCCTCCGCGATCGAATACAACCTTGCTGATGCCCTTGGTTTTGGCGCGCTCGGCGATCAATTTGCCCACCTCCTTGGCCCCCGCCAGATTGCCGCCGCTCGCCACGCTCGAGTTCTTTTCGCCCGACGAAGCCGCGGCGAGTGTTTTACCCTGCCGGTCATCAATCACCTGCGCGTAAATATGTTTCAGGCTGCGGAACACCGCCAGGCGCGGGCGCTCCTGGCTCGCCCTTCAGCTTCAGGCGCGTGCGCGTATGAATGCGAACGCGAACGTCGTTCTTGGAAGATTTCGCCATTTACTTCGCTCCTGCTCCCGCCGTCTTGCCGGCCTTCTTGCGAAGCGCTTCGCCGGTGTAGCGGACGCCCTTGTTCTTGTAGGGATCGGGCGGACGCAGCGCCCGAATATTGGCCGCCACCTGTCCCACCATCTGCTTGTCGTAACCGCTCAGAACCAAATGGGTCTGCTTGTCGATCTTGAGATCCACGCCATCCGGCAGCAGCAATTCGATGGGGTGCGAGTAGCCGAGGGTGAACGTCGCAATCTTGCCCTTGACGTCGGCGCGATAGCCGGTGCCGGTGATATCGAGCTCGCGCGTGAATCCGGTGGACACGCCTTGGACGGCGGCGGCGGCCAGCGCGCGGGTGAGCCCATGCAGCGCGGCGCGCTGATCGGAATCGCGCAGAAATTCGAGAGTCCCATCCGTCTGGCGCGCTTCAATGCCTTCCGGCATCGGCACATTGAGCTTGCCTTTGGGACCTTCCACCAGCAGCTCTTTGCCGAGCGTGATCTTGACGCCCTTGGGCAGAGGAATGATTTTTTTGCCTACTCGCGACATAATTTACCTCGTTACCATAGCTGGCACAGAACCTCGCCGCCGACGCGTTCTTTTCGCGCCGTGCTGCCGGTCATCACGCCGCGCGCCGTGGTCAAAATATTGATGCCGAGTCCGCCCAGCACTTTGGGGACTTCCTGGCTGCCGACGTACACGCGGCACCCGGGCCGGGAGACGCGCTCGATCCGCGAGATCACCGGCACGTTGCCGGGCGTGTATTTCAGATAAATGCGGATGCTGCGTTTGGTGCCTTCGTCGGCCAGCTTGAAGTTGACGATGAAGCCTTCTTCCTTCAAGATGCGCGCAATCTCCATTTTGAGCTTGGAGGCGGGCACGTCCACTTTGGGATGGCGCGCCGACTGCGCGTTGCGAATGCGCGTCAGCATGTCGGCGATGGGATCGGTGATGGCCATGTTTCTATTCCGGGGCTCCTTTCCTTACCAGCTCGCTTTGATCACGCCGGGAATCTCGCCCGCGAGCGCCAACTGCCGGAAACAGATCCGGCACAAGTTGAATTTGCGGATGTAGCCGCGCGGCCGGCCGCACCGGAAACACCGGTTGCGGAGCCGGATTTTCACCCGCGGCGCGATGTTCTTGTCGGCTGCAATCCGGGCTCTGGTGTGATCTTCTTTCGCGATCTTCGCTGTGGTTGCCATGCGTGTACCTTATCTTCCCTGTATTCTTCTTTATTGCCGGAACGGCATCCCCATGTGCCGCAGCAGCGCCAGGCCTTCGGCGTCGGTCTTGGCCGTGGTGGTGATCGAAATATTCATGCCCTTGACCTTCTCCACTTTGTTGTAATCGATCTCGGGAAAAATCAGCTGGTCGCGTACGCCCAGCGTGTAATTGCCGCGCCCGTCGAAGCTTTTCGACGACACGCCGCGAAAATCGCGCACGCGCGGCAGAGCCACGTTCATCAGCCGGTCCAGGAACTCATACATCCGGTCGCCCCGCAGAGTGACCATGGCGCCGATCGCCATGCCCTCGCGCAACTTGAAAGCCGCGATGGACTTCTTGGCTTTGGTCACCACCGGCTTTTGTCCGGCGATCTGGCCCAGTTCGTTCACCGCGCCGTCCATCAGCTTGGCGTTCTGCGTGGCTTCGCCCAAACCGATGTTCACCGACACCTTCTGGATCTTGGGCACCGCCATCACGTTCTTGTAGCCGAACTCTTTGGTCAGTGCCGGGACCACGCTCTTCAGATAATGTTGCCTGAGTCTTGCTTCTGCCATCTCGAGAATCCTCTACCCCTTGGTATCCAGCAGCTCGCCGCTTTTCTTTGCAATCCGGACGCGCCGTGTGGATGCGCCGGCAGGCTCTACTTTATAGCCCACGCGCGTGGGAATGCCGCCGGAGGTGAGCAGCATGACGTTTGAAATCGCGATGTCGCTTTCCTTCTCCGCGATGCCGCCCTTGATCTGCTGCTGCGGGTTGGGCCGGGTGTGGCGCTTGATCATCGAGACGCCTTCCACAATCAGCTTGCCGCGCCAGCGATCCACCGAAATCACTTTGCCGGTCTTGCCTTTGTCGCGCCCGGCGATTACCTTCACCTGGTCGTTCTTCTTGATTCGGGTCTTATGAAACACCTTCGGTTCGGGACGTTTCGGCATCAGATTACCTCCGGCGCCAGCGAAACGATCTTCATGAAGCGCTTGTCGCGCAGCTCGCGCGCCACCGGGCCGAACACGCGCGTCCCCACCGGCTCGCCCACTTCGTTGATCAGCACGGCGGCGTTGGAATCGAACCGGATGTAGGTGCCATCCTTGCGGCGCGACTCTTTGCGCATCCGCACGATCACGCAGCGCACCACCTTGCCCTTCTTAATCGGCGATTCGGGCGTGGCTTCCCTGACGCTCGCGGTAACGATGTCGCCCAGGCCCGCGCGCAATCCCAAATCTCCGCCGCGCGGCAAAATGCACTGCAGCTTGCGGGCGCCGCTGTTGTCGGCCACCTCCAGGATGGTGCGCATCCCAATCATGATTTCCTCCCGGGCTTCGCCTTGGGCGATTTCGAGCCGGCGGTCGGCTGCGTGGTGTCCAGATCCACCGCGCTCGGCTCCACGGCCACTTGCACCGCTTTGCGCAGCACTTCGCCCAGCCGCCAGCGCTTCAGCTTGCTCATCGGACGGCACTCGATAATCCGGACCGTGTCGCCGATCTGCGCCCGCTGTTCTTCATCGTGCGCGTAAAACTTGCTGCGCTTATTGATGATGCGCTTGTACATGGGATGGGGAACGCGGCGCGTCACTTCCACCACGATGGTTTTGGTCATCTTGGCGGAAACCACCTCGCCCACCTTTTCGTTCTTATTTCCGATTTTTCTCTTTGGTACCGCGCTGTCGGCCATGGCTTACTTCCCCTTCTTCTTTTTCTTGGGCGCGGGCTCGGGCGCGGTATCCGGATGCAGCTCGCGATCGCGCAGGATGGTGAGAATCCGCGCGCGGTCCTTGCGCATCACCCGCACTTTCTTCAGCCCGTCGGTCTGGCCCATGCTCAACTGGAAGCGGAGGCGGAAGTTCTGTTCGCCGATCTCCGACACCTGCCTGCGCAGCTCGTCGCTATCGAGTTCCCGTAATTTGTCTGCTCTCATTGTTGTTCTCTCGCGCCAATCGTCCGGTTACTCTCCGGTGTTGTCTTCGCGGCACACCACTTTGGTCGGCAGCGGCAACTTGCCCGCGGCCAGCCGAAAAGCTTCCTGCGCGGTGGCTTTCGGAACGCCTTCCATCTCAAACAGGATCTTGCCGGGCCGGATCACCGCCACCCACTGCTCCGGCGCGCCCTTGCCCTTCCCCATACGAGTTTCAGCCGGTTTCTTGGTGATCGGCTTATCGGGAAACAGGCGGATCCAAACCTTGCCGCCGCGCTTGATAAAGCGCGTCATCGCGACACGGGCGGCTTCAATCTGCCGGTCCGTAATCCAGCCGCAGCGCATGGCTTTCAGCCCGAACTCGCCAAACGCGAGACTGGAGCCGCGCCAGGCTTTGCCGGTCATGCGGCCGCGCTGCTGTTTCCTGTACTTGACCTTCTTTGGCATCAACATGACGATGTGTCTCCGCTATCCTTGTTTGGGCGGCTCGCTACCCGGCCCGCCATTCGATTCCGCCGGCGTTTCCTTCGATTCCTGTTTCCAGCTGGGCTGCGGCGGCGCGAGCGGCGGCAGAATGGGTGCGACACGCGGCGTGGATCCGGGGTCGGGAGGCGCCTGCACTACAGGCCCGCTCGGCTCCGGCGTGGGAGGCGCGAAAGCGCTGCCCGGACGCCGTTCGCGGCGGTCACGCAATGGCTGGCGCCGCGGCTCGGGATCGTTGCGCATCGAATCCCGCCGGCCGCTGTCCAGAATCTCGCCCTTATACGTCCAGCACTTGATCCCAATAACGCCGTAAGTGGTATACGCTTGCGCGAAACCGTAATCCAGATCGGCACGCAACGTGTGGAGCGGAAGCTGGCCTTGCAGATACCATTCGCTGCGCGCGATTTCGGCGCCATTCAAACGGCCCGACACGCGCACCTTGATTCCCTTGCAGCCGAAGCGCAGCGCCGAATCCACCGCTTTTCGCATGGCCCTTCGAAATGCCACGCGCTTTTCGAGCTGCAGCGCGATGGATTCGGCCACCAGTTGCGCATCCAGCTCGGGCTTGTGTACTTCCTGAATGTCGATGAAAACTTCGCGTTTGGTTTTCTTGGCGAGATCGCCCTTGAGCTTCTCGATTTCGGCGCCCTTGCGTCCGATGATGATGCCGGGCCGCGAGGTGCGGATGGTGACGCGCAGCTTGTTGCCGGGCCGGTCCACTTCGATGGAGCTGACGCCGGCCGATTTCAGCCGTTCGCGCAGCGCGCCCTTGAGCTCCAGGTCCTCGCGCAAAAGCTTGGCGTAGTCCGCTTTGGCGAACCAGCGCGATCGCCAGGTCTTGGTGACGCCCAGGCGAAAGCCGTACGGATGTACTTTCTGTCCCACTATGCGTTCTCCTCGCCGGCCTGGGCTGGCTCTTCTTTCTTGTCGCTGACCACCACCGCGATATGCGATGTGCGCCGCTGATAGCGGTACGCGCGGCCCATGGGCGCTGGGCGGATGCGCTTCTGCCGCGGCCCCTCGTTGACGTAAGCCTCGCTCACCACCAGCTCATCCACATCCACGTCGTTGTTGCGATTCTCGGCGTTGGCGATGGCCGAATCCAGCACCTTCAGCACGGTGGGCGCCATGCGCTTATTGGTCTGCCGCAAAATCATGCGCGCTTCGTTGGCCGAACGGCCGCGGATCAAGTCCACCACCAGCCGCGTCTTTTGCGGCGACGATCGAATATATCGGGCTTCTGCTCTGGCTTGCATCGTTTGTTTCCTCAGGCCGGCTTGGCCGTTTTCTCCGTGGATGAGGCGGCCTTCACCGAGTGGCCTTTGAACACGCGCGTGGGGGAAAACTCGCCCAGCTTGTGGCCCACCATGTTTTCGGTGATGTAGACCGGAATGAATTTCTTGCCGTTGTGGACGCCGAGCGTGTGCCCGATGAAATCGGGAACGATGGTGGAGCGACGCGACCAGGTCCGCAGCACCTTCTTCTCATTCTTGGCGTTCATGTCGGCCACCTTCTTGGCCAGGTGGTCATCGGTGAAGGGCCCTTTTTTAAGCGATCTGCTCATAGCTCCAATCCCAAATCCCTAACCCCGCTTCTTCGCCTTCCTGCTCACGATCCATTTATCTGTTCGCTTGTTGTTGCGCGTCTTGAAGCCGCGCGTCGGCTGGCCCCACGGCGTCACCGGATGCCGCCCGCCCGACGTCTTGCCTTCGCCGCCGCCATGCGGATGATCCACCGGGTTCATCGACACGCCGCGATTGTGCGGCCGCTTGCCCAGCCAGCGCGTCTTGCCCGCCTTGCCGTGCGATTCGTTCTCGTGCTCGACGTTGCCAACCTGGCCGATGGTCGCCATGCATTCCACCAGCACCCGGCGAATTTCGCCCGAAGGCAGCTTCAGCAGCGCGATTCCGCCTTCGCGCGAAACCAACTGAGCCTGCGCGCCCGCCGATCGCGCCATTTGAGCGCCCTTACCCGGACGCAGCTCGATATTGTGTACCACGGTGCCGGCCGGAATATTCTTGAGCGGCAGCGCATTTCCGACCAGAATGTCGGCCTCGGGCCCCGAGCTCACTGTGCGGCCCACTTCCAGGCCCACCGGACAAATGATGTAGCGCTTCTCGCCGTCGGCGTAATTCAGCAGCGCGATGCGCGCCGTCCGGTTCGGATCGTACTCGATGGCCGCAACCTTGGCCGGAATCCCGAACTTGTCGCGCTTGAAATCGATGGCGCGATAGGCCTTCTTGGCCCCGCCGCCGCGGAAGCGCGACGAAACCAGGCCTTCGCTGTTGCGCCCGCCGGTCCGCTTCTTGCCCACCACCAGCGACTTTTCGGGAGTCTGCTTGGTGATCTCGTCGCGAGACACCACGCTCATGAAGCGCCGGGACGGCGTGGTCGGGTTGTAGCTCTTCATCGGCATAACGTTAACTCTCCAATGCCCTTAGATCTCGGCGTACTCGGGAACCTTTTGCCCCGGCTTCAACCGCACGTAGGCTTTCTTCCAATCCGACCGGTAGCCGGAAAACTTGCCGCGCCGCCGCAGCTTGCCGGTGTTATTCACAGTCCGGACATCCGCCACTTTCACCTTGAACAACTGCTCCACCGCGGCCTTCACCAAAGTTTTGTTGGCATCCACCGCCACTTCAAAGCACAGCGTGCGCTCGTTGTCTTTTTTCGCGACGCCCTTCTCGGTCACGATCGGCCGTTTGATTACTTCGTAGATGGTCATTTTGCGAGCGCCTCCGAAAGCTTCCGCGCCGCGGCTTGCGAGAGCAGCACGCCGGCGTGGCCGAGCAGAGAGTAGACATCCACTTCTTTGGTCGAAACCAGAGTGACGCCTTCCAGATTGCGGGCGCCCAGAGCCAGATTGCGATTGTCGCCGTTGTCGACCACCAGCACCGTCTTGGGCGCGCCCAGCACATTCAGCACCGCGCGCATCGCCTTGGTCTTGTGATCGGCCAGAGTAAAATCCTGCACCACTCTGCAGTTCGCCGTCGCGCAGCTTGGCCGACAATGCCGACCGCAGCGCGCCCAGCATCATCTTGCGCGGCAGCTTGTAGCTGTAATCGCGCGGTTGCGGACCGTGCGTGGTGCCGCCATGCCGCCACAGAGGCGACCGGATGGAGCCCATGCGCGCGCGCCCCGTGCCTTTTTGCCGCCACAGCTTCTTGCCCGATCCCGATACTTCGTGGCGCGTCTTCGTTTTGGCGTTCCCGCCGCGGCGCACGGCTTGCGAATGCCGCACCGCTTCATAGAGCAGGTCCTCGATTGAGCGGAGCGTCGAAAACCTCGTCCGACAATTCGAGCGTGCCCACCACCGCGTTATTTAAATCGACTACGTCTACACTCGGCATGCTTGCGTCTCCGCTTACCTTTTGGCCCTTCTCACCAGCACATAACCGCCGTTGGGACCAGGCACCGCGCCCTTGATCACCAGCACGTTGTCCTCGGCCACCACGTCCACCACTTCCAGATTGCGAATGGTCACCTGCTGGTCGCCCGAGTGGCCGGCCATGCGGGTGCCCGGAAAGACGCGCGACGGAAAGCTGGACGCGCCAATGGAACCAGGCGCGCGATTGAACATGGAACCGTGGCTGCCCGGACCGCCGCGAAAATGATGGCGTTTGATGATACTGGTGAAGCCGCGGCCTTTGCTGACGCCGATCACGTCCACCTTGTCGGTAGGCTTGAACTGATCCACCAGCACCCGGTCGCCCTGCTTCAAGTCGTCATCGCCTGGCCGCATGCGCACTTCGCGCAGAAACCTTACACCGTCGGCGCTGGCCTTTTTCAGATGCCCGGCCATGGGCTTGGTGGCGTGCGATGCCTTCGCGAACTCCACCAACCCCAGCTGTACCGCGTCGTAACCATCGGTGGTCGGGGTCTTGCGCTGCACCACCACGCACGGACCGGCCTTCAACAGCGTGACGGGAACAACCTGCCCGTCGGCGTTGAACACCTGGCTCATCCCGATCTTCTTGCCTAAAATCCCTGGGCTCATAATTACCTTTGGGAATTCTGAATTCCGAATTCCGAATTCATCGAATTACTTTCCCCGTCCAAACGCCTTGATCTCCACATCCACACCCGCCGGAAGATCCAGCTTCATCAAGGCGTCCACCGTGTCCTGCGTCGGCTCCAGAATATCCAGCAGCCGCTTATGCGTCCGGATTTCGAACTGCTCGCGCGACTTCTTATCCACGTGCGGCGAGCGCAGCACGGTGTAGCGATTCTTGATGGTCGGCAGCGGAATGGGTCCAGCTACATGCGCCCCGGTTCGCTTGGCGGTCTCGGCAATCTCCGATGTCGATTGATCCAGGATCCGGTGATCGTACGCCTTGAGGCGAATGCGAATGCGTTCTTGTAAGGCCATCGTTATTCCAAGATCTCAGTCACGGTTCCCGCGCCCACCGTCCGGCCGCCCTCGCGGATCGCAAACCGCAATCCCTTATCCATGGCCACCGGCGTAATCAGCTCCACCACCAATCCCACGTTGTCGCCCGGCATCACCATTTCGGTACCTTCCGGCAACTGCGTCACACCCGTCACATCCGTGGTCCGGAAATAAAACTGCGGCCGGTATCCCTTGAAGAACGGCGTATGACGCCCGCCTTCTTCCTTGCTCAGCACATAAATTTCGCCCTTGAACTTCTTGTGCGGCGTAATCGATCCAGGTTTCGCGATCACCTGCCCGCGCTCCACGTCGTCCTTTTCAATACCGCGCAGCAGCAGCCCGACGTTGTCCCCTGCGCGCCCTTCATCCAGCAGCTTCTTGAACATTTCCACGCCGGTCACAACCGTCTTGCGCGTGTCCTTGAAGCCCACAATCTCCATTTCCTCGCCGACCTTGCAGATCCCCTTCTCGATGCGCCCGGTCACCACCGTGCCGCGCCCCTGAATCGAGAAAATGTCTTCAATCGGCATCAGGAACGGCTTGTCGATGTCGCGCGCCGGCGTCGGAACGTAGGAGTCCACCTTCGCCATCAGCTCGTCGACCGTCTTCTCCCACTTCTCTTCGCCGTTCAATGCCCCCAGCGCACTCACCCGCACCACCGGCAGATCGTCGCCCGGAAATTGATACTTGCTCAGCAGCTCGCGGACTTCCAGTTCCACTAACTCGAGCAGCTCCGGATCGTCCACCATGTCCACTTTGTTCAGCGCCACCACGATGTACGGCACGCCCACCTGCCGAGCCAGCAGCACGTGCTCGCGCGTTTGCGGCATGGGACCGTCGGTAGCCGCCACCACCAGAATCGCGCCATCCATCTGCGCGGCGCCGGTGATCATGTTCTTGATGTAATCGGCATGGCCCGGGCAATCCACATGCGCGTAGTGCCGGTTAGCCGTCTCATACTCGATGTGCGCCACCGCGATCGTGATCCCGCGCGCTTTCTCTTCCGGCGCATTGTCGATCGAGTCGAACGAGCGGAACTTCACCTTCGGATTGTGCTTGGCCAATACCTTGGTGATGGCCGCCGTCAACGTGGTCTTGCCGTGATCGATGTGCCCGATCGTCCCGATATTCACATGCGGCTTGCTGCGGTCAAATTTTTCCTTCGCCATGGATGTTGAACTCTCCTACTCTCGGATTCTGAATTCCGAATTCTCTACTTAATTACCTTTCCTTGAACTTTCGCCACGATCTCTTCCGCCAGGTTCTTGGGAACTTCCTCGTACTGCCCAAAATGCATGGTGAAACTGCCGCGGCCCTGCGTGCGCGAGCGCAGCTCGGTGGCATAGCCGAACATTTCCGACAGCGGAACCATCGCCTTGATGAGCTGCGTGGTGCCCCGAACCTCGGTGCCTTCCAAACGGCCGCGCCTGGAACTGAGATCGCCGTTGACGGTGCCCATGTACTCTTCGGGCACCACCACTTCGACGCGCATTACCGGCTCCAGCAGCACCGGCTTGGCTCGCTTGCAGGCTTCCTTGAAACAGATGGAGCTGCAGATCTTGAACGCCATTTCCGACGAATCGACATCGTGATAGGCGCCGTCGACGAGCTCGACTTTAATGTCCACCATCGGATAGCCGGCCAGAATGCCGCCTTCCAGCGACTCGCGCACGCCCTTCTCCACCGCCGGAATAAATTCCTTCGGCACCGAACCGCCCTTGATGACGTTGTCAAACTCGAAGGCTTTGCCTGGATTCGGTTCGACGGTGAGTCTGGTTCTCGCGTATTGGCCGCTGCCGCCGGTCTGTTTCTTGTGCGTGTAGTCGTACTCGGCCTTGGCACGAATCGTTTCCCGATAGGCCACTTGCGGCTTGCCGACATTGGCCCCGACGTTGAACTCGCGCTGCATGCGGTCCACGATGATCTCGAGGTGCAGCTCGCCCATTCCGGCCAAAATCGTTTGCCCGGTGTCGGGATCCGTATTCACGCGCAGCGTTGGATCTTCCTGCACCAGCTTCTGAATCGCCATGCCCAGCTTTTCCTGGTCGGCCTTGGTCTTAGGCTCGATCGCAAGCTGAATCACCGGCTCCGGGAAGTCGATATTTTCGAGCAGGATCGGCTTCTTCTCGTCACAGATCGTGTCTCCGGTCGAGACGTTCTTCAACACCGCCGCGCAGATATCTCCCGCCAGAATTTCCTGAATGTCCTCGCGCTTGTTGGCATGCATCTTCACCAGACGCCCCACGCGCTCTCTGCGGTTTTTCGCGACGTTGAACACCGATTCGCCCGCGGCCAGGCGCCCCGAATAAACCCGGATGAACGCCAACTGGCCGACGAACGGGTCCGTCATAATCTTAAACACCAGCGCCGAGAACGGTGCATCATCGGCCGGGGGAAGCTCTTCGGCTATCGAGGGATTATCGGGCAGAACGCCCTGCACCGGCGGAATATCCAACGGCGAAGGCAGGTAATCCACCACGGCATCCAGCAGGTTCTGTACGCCCTTGTTCTTGAACGCCGAACCGCAGATCACCGGGAAAATCTTCTGGGTGATGGTGGCCTTGCGGATGCCCTCCATAATCTCTTTTTCAGAGATGGGGGTGCCTTCCACAAACTTAGCGAACAAATGGTCGTCCGATTCCGCGATGGCTTCAATCATCTGCTCGCGATACGACTTGGCTTTCTCCAGCAGATCAGCCGGAATCTCCACTTCATCGAATTCGGCGCCCAGCGTCTCATCGCGCCAGATGCGAGCTTTCATCGTGACCAGGTCCACGGTGCCCTTGAACTGGTCTTCGGCGCCCACCGGGAGTTGGATCGCCACCGGCCGGCATTTGAGCCGGTCGACGATGGTATCGATGGCGTGATAATAATCCGCGCCCACGCGATCCATCTTGTTGATGAAGCAAATGCGCGGAACGCCGTACTTGTCGGCCTGGCGCCACACGGTTTCCGATTGCGGCTGCACGCCCGCAACGGCGTCGAACACCGCCACCGCGCCATCCAGCACGCGCAAGCTGCGCTCCACTTCGGCCGTGAAATCCACGTGGCCGGGAGTGTCAATAATGTTGATCGTGATGTCGCGCCACTGGCACGTGGTGGCGGCCGACGTAATCGTGATCCCCCGCTCCTGCTCTTGCTCCATCCAGTCCATGATGGCGGTGCCCTCATGAACCTCGCCGATCTTGTGAGTGCGACCGGTGTAATAAAGCACACGCTCGGTAGTGGTGGTTTTACCGGCATCAATGTGGGCCATGATGCCGATGTTCCTCATTTTTTCGATCGGTACAGTACGTGCCATAAAAATAAAACCTACAACCCGGCTACCAACGGTAATGAGCGAAAGCCTTGTTTGCTTCCGCCATGCGGTGAACGTCGTCCTTCTTCTTGATTGCTCCGCCGCGCATGTTCGCGGCATCCGTCAACTCATTGGCCAGCTTGTCCGGCATGCCTTTGTCCGGCCGGCTGCGGGCGTTCTGCAAAATCCAGCGAATCGCTAAACTAACCCGGCGGTTCTGCGAAACCTCCACCGGCACCTGATAGTTGGCGCCACCTACGCGCCGCGTCTTCACTTCCAGCAAGGGCTTCGCATTCTCCACCGCCTTCTTGAAAAGCTTCAATGGATCGTCCGCGGTGCGCTCCTTGATTTTGTCCATTGCTCCGTAGAAGATCCGCTGGGAGGTGTTCTTCTTGCCGTCCCACATCATGGAGTTGATGAATTTCTCCGCCAGCGTGGAGTTATAAATCGGATCCGGCAGGATCTCGCGAGGCTCAGGTCTGCGTCTGCGTGGCATATCCTATTTCTCTCGTCCCTTGGGGGTCATCACTTGGACGGCCCTTTGGGCCTCTTGGCCCCGTATTTCGATCGCCCCTGTTTGCGGTCGGCGACTCCGGCCGCATCCAGCGTCCCGCGCACCACGTGGTAGCGCACGCCCGGCAGATCCTTCACGCGGCCGCCGCGAATCAACACGATGGAGTGTTCCTGCAAATTGTGGCCGACGCCTGGAATGTACGTGGTCACTTCGATTCCGTTGGTCAGGCGCACGCGCGCCACTTTCCGCAGCGCTGAGTTCGGCTTTTTGGGGGTGGTAGTGTACACGCGAGTACACACGCCGCGCTTCTGCGGACAGGCCTGCAGCGCCGGACTGGCAGTCTTATAACGTGGCGGTCTCCGCCCTTTTCGCACGAGTTGATTAAACGTCGGCACGCATCTCCCCTTGAGACGTTAAATTGTTCGATGACAACTGATTAACTAAAATGACAAGCGACGGCAGGCTAAAAGCCCAACCGCGGAAACTACAAGCTGCGAGGGTACTTGCTCTGGACAAGCCCATATCCCGGTGGCTGAAAAACCGCTAGGACATCGGGGCCGGCCCCCGGCCGGGCTCTTTCACTAAAGAGCGGTAGCACGGGAGCAGAAGACACAACTCGCCAAACCTTTATAAGAATACTCAAGGAACCAACGCTTGTCAAATCGACCACCAAGAGCGGACCGATCAACTCTGTTGACATACTTTCACTAACTGTGATATGTCTAGACATATGAGAACCACCGTGAGAATTAGTGAGGGCTTAATGAACCAAGTCAAGCGAGAAGCAGAAAAGAGAGGACAAACGGTGACCGCTCTTATAGAACAAGGTCTGAGACTCGTGCTGGTGCAATCCCCTGCGCAGCAACCCCGCGAACGAGTAAACCTCCCAGTGAGCAGCGCCAGCGGAGGGGTACTTCCGGGCGTTGATCTCAATGACAGCGCCGCCCTGGAAGACATCATGGAAGGCCGTGGGTGATTCTGCCGGATGTGAACGTCCTGCTTTACGCGTTCCGTTCCGACGGTGAGAATCATGCCGCTTATCGAACGTGGCTGGAAGGCGTGGTAAACGGAGACATGGCGTATGGGATGTCGCCGCAAGTTCTGGCCAGCGTAATCCGCCTGGCAACGCATCCACGCATCTTCGTGCGCCCCAGCCGATTGGCGGAAGCGCTAGCCTTCGCATCAACGCTTCTGGACCAGCCCCATTGCCAGATCATTCAGCCCGGGCCGCGCCACTGGGGTATCTTCACGAGACTGTGCCAGAGCGCGAACGCTAACGGAAATCTGATCCAGGACGCCTGGCTGGCAGCCTTGGCCATAGAATCGGGCTGCGAATGGATCACCAACGATCGCGATTATGCGCGTTTCGATGGATTGCAGTGGCGTCCGGCTATCTAACTCAGCCCGGGGATCAAACGGATCGCGTTGTTCCGCTCGATGGCAGCGAGTTCTTTGTCTGAGAACGCATGCGCGTTCAAGCCCGCGATTACCTCCGCTCCATCGCGATAGGGAAAATCCGTGCCGAACAACAATTGCTCAGCCGTCACCAGCTTGAGCAGCGCGGCCAATGCCCCGGGATGGTTTGCCTGCGCAGTATCGTAATAAAACTTCTGCAACTCGTGCATCAGGCCGTTCGGAAGGCGCGCGGCTCTGTCTTTCATCGTTTTTTCCTGATACTGGAAGCGGCTCAACAGAAACGGCATGGTTCCGCCACCGTGCGAAAAGATCCAGCGGATATCGGGGTAACGCGCCGCCACGCCGCTGAACACCAGGCTCGCGATAGTGCGCGTAGTGTCGGTGGCCCATTCGATGGCAACGGCCGGGATGTCGTCGTTCAGATTCCCGCAACACGCCGGCGTAATGGGATGCGTGTAAACCACGGCCTTGCGGCGGTTCATTTCCTCCCATACCGGCTGAAACGTGGCGTCGCCCAACCACCGATTGCCATAGCTAGTCATGAGACCGATTCCGGATGCGTGCAGAGTATCCAACGCGTATCCGATCTCGCGCAGGCTGCCTTCCGTGTCGGGCAAAGGCACCGCCGCGAACAGTCGAAAACGGCCCGGGTGATCGGCGGCCATCTTAGCCCCATATTCATTGGCGTTGCGAGCGATCGAACGGCTCTTGGTAACGTCTCCAGCCCAAACGCTGGGAGGGCTCAGCGACAAGATTGAGGTCGCAATGCCGCTGCGGTCCATTTCTTCCAGGGATCGCGCCGGAGTCCAGGCCGGTGAAGCCGCAGCCCCCAAGGCCGTGATCGCCGCCACGTAATCCGGCGGAAAGAAATGATGATGTACGTCGATGCGGCCAGTCTTCGCCTTCGAATCGGCAGCCAAAAGCAACCGGCCGGCGCCGAGCGCGGCCAGTCCAGTCAGGAAGTCGCGTCGTAACACTAGCGCGTCGAAGTGTGGTTTTCGGCGAGCAGGCTGTCCACCTGCGCGTAGAATTCCTTGACAGCCTTATGATACAGAGCGCCACTGGCCGGCCCCGGGAACCCGGAGTGCACATAGCGCACGCGACCGTCGCGGCCGAGGAAAAACGTGGTCGGCCAGGAGTTGAGATTTACCGGCTGGGTCAGCTTGGCATCGCGGTCGTCGGGCGTGCCGCCCAGCAGCACGGTGTAGCCGATTCCGTATTCCTTAATAAAGGCGCGCAGCCGGGTCGGATTCTTGAGCTGGTCGTCTTCCTCAAACGAGAGCGCCACAACTTCCAGCCCCTGGTTGTGATACTTGCGGTACAGTTCGGCCAGGAACGGAGCTTCGTCGTGGCAGTTGGGGCACCAGCTTCCCGTGACATTTACCAGCACTACCTTCCCCTGGAAGCGCGCGTCGGTGTTCGAAACGATTTTGCCGCTCAGATCGGGGAACCTGAACCGAAACGGTTCGGACGGGTCTTTGACCGAAGTATTCTTGTCGGGATCGGTGGGCGGGGGCAGTCCTTTGGCGCGGGCGACATCGGGCCGCCTGGCGGTGAGTTGGCTCGTCCCATGCAGATCGGTCATGTCAATGGCCAGCGTCCCATCGGCCGCTGGCGTCAGGATCACCAGCGACGGCCGTCCGCCCGAGAAATGGCTCAGCACGAACTTGCCATCCTTATATTCGCCTGTCAGCGCGCCGGTGTCTCCATCCACCCGCAGAATCGCGGCCGAAACATTCGACGCGCTTTTCTCCTGCACGATCATCCGCCATGCCTTCTCGCCCTTGGAGCTTTTCACCGCCACTTCCCACAGGCCATCGATCGAAGGAGCGCTAGCGCTGGTGTCGGACTCAGCCACATGGCGATGCGCCTTCACCGGATAAACCTTCTTCAGCATCGGCCCGTACTGGCCCACCAGTGCGCCATCTTGGAGTTTGGCCTCGAGCTTCGCGGCGTAGGAATCGAAGTTCAGCACGAGAGTTCCGTCATGAAAGCTGCCGCCGCTCGACGACTTCTTTTTCATTGCCGTTGAAGAACCAACCCTGAATGTTCGACCCGTCTCCGGCGATCTGCAGCCGGAACGGAATGTCCTGGCCATTAAAGGTGATGGTGGCGTCCCACAGGCCCGCCAGAGATTGAGCCATGGCGGCGGGCGCGATGGCGAACAGGAGAGCAGCTAAGAACCTGGTTTTCACGTTCGCTCCTTTCAGGTAGCTAATAGTGTACATCGCCGCCGCGGGCGGCAGAAGGCGGTCAGGCGTTCCAGAATTGTCCAACGCAAGATGAGCATGAAACTAGTGAATTGGCTGGGGCGGTTTCCAATGGAAGATGAGCATGAAAACGGGAACAATGGGGTAGGCGTGGCGCGGCCGGGTGCAGATACGGATGCAGAATGCCGAGAGCCTGAGCCGGGATCAGATCCGAGAGTTTTTGCGGTCGAGCGAGCCGATCGAGTTCAGCAGTGGCGGGCGGGAGGAACGATACCTGTGGGTGGAGCGGGTATTGGCGGCGCAGAAGTACCGAAGTTTGGGAAAAGGCGAGCGGGGCTTGGTACGGGCCTACCTGCGGAAAGTGACCGGGTTGAGCGAGGCGCAGACCACGCGGTTGATCCGGGCGTATCTCGATTGCGGCGTAATACGGCCCCAGTCGTACCAACGGCACGCGTTCGCAGTGAGGTACACGGCGGAAGACATTGCGTTGTTAGCGGACGTGGATCGGGCACACAGGCGGTTGAGCGGACCCGCCACGCGCCGGATCTTGCAGCGCGCCTACGAACAGTTCGGAGAGAAGCAGTGCGAGCGACTGTCGAAGATCAGCGTGGCGCACTTGTACAACCTGCGGGCGAGCGCGCGCTATCGCAACCAGGCGGCGGTGTTCGAACCGACGCAGTCCACTGCGGCCGCCATCGGACAGCGGCGCAAGCCCGATCCGGAAGGGCGGCCGGGGTATGTGCGCGTGGATACGGTGCATCAAGGGGACAGCGCGGGAACCAAGGGCGTGTATCACATCAACGCCGTGGATGCGGTGACGCAATGGCAAGTGGTGGGCTGCGCCGAGAAGATCAGCGAGGCCTATCTGATGCCGGTGCTGGCAGCGGTGTTGGCGCAATTTCCATTTCCGATCCGCGGTTTTCATGCCGACAACGGCTCGGAGTATATCAACCATCGAGTGGCGGAAATGCTGCGGAAGTTGCACGCCGAATTCACCAAGAGCCGAGCGTGCCGAAGCCAGGACAATGCACTGGTGGAAGGCAAGAACGGTGCGGTGATCCGCAAGTTGATCGGCTACGGACACATCGCCGGCGCACACGCCGGGGAGCTGCAGAACTTCTACGCCGAGCATTTAAATCCGTACCTGAACTTTCACCGGCCCTGCGGATTCGCGACAGTGAGCTTGGACGAGCGCGGCAAACGCCAACGCAAATACAAGATCGAGGACTACCGGACGCCGTTCGAGAAACTGCAATCGCTGCCCGAAGGGGAGAGCTTTTTGAAACCGGGATTGAGTTTGCGGGAACTGGAAAAGCGGTCGCTGGCGATCAGCGACACCGAATGCGCTCGCCGGATGAGCGCGGCCAAGGCCAAGCTGCTTCGGCAATGCCAGACGCCGTCCTTGCCGAAGTTCCGCTAACGGAGGGCCGTGGAAATGCCGGGCCCGTGGAAAGCGTGGAAAACCAAGAGCGGGTTTCCCACGCTTTCCACCGTCCCTTGGAAATCTCGCAGAAAGCGCGAGATTCCCACATTCCCACCGCCCGGCTTCGCGTCCATGGAAAAGTGGAAAACCAAAAGCAGGTTTCCCACTTTCCCACGACCGCTCGCGACCATAACCACCGTTCTCTCTCTGAAAACCAAAAACCAAAGAAAGGAAGTCGGCCGCTGCGCGGCCTCCTCATTCCCTGTCCGATTTTCATGCTCATCCTTCGATTGGAAAATGCTTTCCAGGGATTCACCAGCCGAATGCCGCAATGTTCGAAATCGGCCGTATTGCGCGTGGCCAGCGTAGCCCGATTCGCGCGGGCGATCGCGGCGATCATGGCGTCGAACTGAGAAATTGGGCGGCCAGAAGTTTTGCGTGAAGCGGCAATCTTTGCAAATTCCCGCGCCGCTTGGTGGTCGAAAGGCAGAATACGTCCCTGAAATCCCTCATCCCCGAAGAGCTTTTCCGTCAGATCCAACAAGCGTAGTTTGCGTTTCCCGGAAGCCAGCACTTCGATTCCGTAGAGCATTTCGGCTTGCGTAATCACAGTGACGAAAACATTCAATCGTTCCTGCGAGGCCAGCCAGCGCACAACTGTCTCCCCGGGCACAGGCTTCAGCGTTTCAGACAGAGCATTAGTGTCCAGGATAATCACTTGAAATCGGGTGGACGGCGAATCGGCTCACGCGGCGGGATCTCCAGTTCCACTCCACCCAACGGGGCGACGAGACGGCGGATGGACTCAGCAAGATTCTCCGATCGCTTTGGCTCCTCGTTCTTGAGGGCGGTACTGAGCAGGTGCCGCGCTTCCTCTTCCATCGAACGGCCGTGGCGCGCCGCCCGGATGCGAAGCCGCGCCTTGACGGCATCGTCTAAGCGCCGGATCGTGAGGGTTGCCATACAAGTCAATGATAGCACTGCAATCATTGCTAGCATCGCTGTCAACGCCACAATTTAACTCGCCCATCCATTTTCGATAGTCTGGCTGCGCTGGTGGCGCACCATCCCTCCATGCTGCCGCTGGCCAAAAACGCACGCTACACCGAAAACGGTGACAAGAGCTCAAACTCGGCGACGCATGTGTGGGGCCCGACGGTCACGCTCGGAAACTACAAGCTATATTTCGCCGATCCGCAAGCCGGGCAGGTGGGCTTCTTCGGCACCATTGAAGAACACGGCCATCCCATAATTCTCGGGCTGCGGCTGAAGGTGTGTTTTCCGAGCCGCAAAACCTGGCAGACAAGCCCATCTTCCATCAAGCGCTCACGCCTTCCGAGCGCCGAACTGATTCGCTTCGCAAATTCGTACTTCGAAGGCATGGAAGCGGGCACCGATAAGAATACGCCGTTCGACAAAGACTGCCAGCGCATCGGGAACGGCGTGATCACCTCCAACGATCCCGCCAGCGAGAGTCCGATCACGCGCATGAACTGCGGCGCGCAGTTCGCCACCGGATTTACCAAGGTGATCACGCGCGTCGAGGAACGGCGCTTTCCGGTAGTAGATGAAGAACGGAGAATAGTGCTGGCGATCGTCCGTTACCATCACATGGAACGACGGCACGGAGCGTAAAGTGAATCCGCCGTTCGACCAGCCCTATTCGTTTTTCATCGCGGAGCTCTTCAAAATCGTGGATGGCAAGATCAATCACGCCCGTGCCGTATGGCATGCGGACTGGCTGGCCCGCCAAGAAGTAAGCCGCCCGGCGATTAGTCCTTGCGCCATTCCACGGGGAAAAGCTGTCCCGCCTTCAGGGGATCCAATTCCACGCCGGCCAGCTTCGCGGCTCTCGCCAGCACCGGATCGCGGCCGGCTACAAGATCGGCTGCCGACGGCAAAATCACTTCGTCCGGAACCACGCCGCTGTGCTCCAGGCTCTTGCCATCGCCCATGATGAGATCGGCATCGGTGATCGACGCCCCGTAGAAAATCTGCACATCGGTGCCTTGATGGAACTGGTAATGGCGCGCCTCCATGACCGACCCCGAGCTGTGATCCCCGAGGACGGTGCCGCGATGCTCGATCTGGACGACGCGCGCGAACAGTTCCGCCGCCGATGCCGACCGGCTGTCCACTAGCACGATTAACTTGCCCGAAAATGCGCTCTCGCCGCGGGATTTTGCAATCTCCGGCTTGAGATCGGACTTACGGCCCACGCGCTTGGCGATCGTCACGTCGTGATCGATCACTCCACCCACCACGCGCTCCAGCGTTTTTACGTAGCCGCCCGGATTCCCGCGTAAATCCATGATCAGTGTCGTGTACTTGCGCGCATCTTTGATGAGATGATCCACTTCCTCGTCCGTCATAGCGAATTCCGGCATCTTCCAAATCAGCAACGTATTGCCGAAATTTGCCAGCCTTTGCCGGTTATCGCGTTCGCCGTCCTCCTGGTCCCGCACCAGCTTCCAGAAGTCGTTATCGTTGTTCAGATCCAATACTTGCTTCTCGCGGGTCACTTTCGGTGTCACTTGCACGGATCGAGTGGCTCCATCCGGGCCGCGCACCCCAAGATTCATGGCGGGCAGCGACAACAGCGTATTGAAAATGTAAGTCATTGTCCAGAGAGTTTCGCGCTGCGGCTTGAATCCCTGCCAGGTAAGCACTTCGTCGCCGGCGGCCAGTTTTTCCGAGGCATCGCGATCCGGCCGGACCGCCGTTATGAAGCAGCGGTCGCCGATCATCGCCTGGATATAGCCATATTCCCGGTGAGTATTGCGGGAGGGCGGCAGGAAAAAGGTATGCGAATCCTTGAGCGCATCCAGTGTCTCGCCGATAGTTGTCAGCGCGGCGCCCAGATTGTTCGCGGACTGCAATCCGATATCCGCCGCTTTAAAACGCGCGTCCATGTCAACGCCGTGATAAGTGGGGTCATAATAGTGATGCTCAATCGCGTCACGAACATCGCGCAGCATCTGCCGGGCTCGTTCGCGCTGAATATTGTCGAATTGAATCTGAGCGGGCGCCGGCGCGCACAACAAACCGACGGCCATAATGCCGCTAAAGGCAAGCTGTTTCCACATGGGTTTCGACAATTATATATCAAACCAGGGAAACCGAAGCCTGCTTAAAGTACCAGGGGTTCTGCGCGAAACGCCGGTGCCGGTATTTACTGTCCGGCCTTGATATAGGCCCAGCCCGCTTCCTGCTTGCGAATCAGCTCAGCCGCGCCGGAATCCACGGTGATGTCGAAGGAGAAGAGATCGCTTTTCGAAACGTGCTGGTGCCGCATGCTGTTCTCGCAAGCGGCGAACACCACTCCCGTGGCAGCAATTCGTTGCATGCGTTCAACCAGGCCGGGGTCGCTCGCCTTCACCACCATGCCTAATCCCTTCTCATGAGCCACGGCTTCGATTTCGACGTTCTCCGCGCCGAACGCTTTCTGCACATTTTCGATGCCGTTGAGCACGGGCCCCCAGGCGTCCGGACCGGCCATGGTGACATCGATAACCACGCGGTGCTTCTTGGCCTTCTGCGCAGACACTGCCGCACCGAGTCCAAATACAACGGCGGCGGCAACCAAATACACGCCCAGTTTTTTCATAACTTCAATCTTTGACGCTCAAGGAGGGCGCAGCTTGCTCCGCCAATAGCCGGTCCACGTCTGCCCGAAACACCGTCTCCCGTACCGCGCCCACGTAAGACTTCGCCGCGCGGCCGTTTCGATCCACCAACACAGAAGTAGGCAGCGCGTCAATGGCTGGGGCCGACGGTAATGCAAGATCGGGCATGAGCACCGGGTAGGGCAAATGGAATTCGCGCAGGAACGATTCGACGGCGGTTTTGCCGCCCTCATCCATGGAGACGCCCACGATCGACAGCCCTTTGTATCGATAATCGCGCGCCAGGTCGATCAATCCGGGCGTCTCCTGCCGGCAAGGAGCGCACCAACTGGCCCAATAGTTGATCAGCACCACTTCACCGCGATGATCGGACAGGCGCCAGGAGCCGCCGTTAAGCTCGGGAAATGTGAGGTCGGCCAGCCGTGTGCGATCCTTCACCGGCCGGACGCCGGCCTTCTGATCGCTCCAGCTTTGCCACGCGAACGCGATCCACAGGACAGCCACCCCGAACAGCAGATATTGGATCAGCTTCCGGCGATTGGATTTGTTTTCTAGCACCTGTCTTTATTATATCGACCGAAGGCCAAGGCAAGGAAAGACGTCAAGAGAATTGATTGTTGATGCGGGCCCCGGTGGCGCATTGGGTGAGGACTCGTTTTCGCAGCTGCCCACAATATGGCTGAATATCAATTGGAACCGGGAAAAGCACGTGGCGCGTGACGAGCACGTGGCGCACGCAATCTGAGCCTGTCGGGGTGAAAAAGCTTGGCTGGTGTAGCTAGCAACCAAAATCTTGTGGGATTTGAGCCTCGCGAGCGGGTGGTCGATCGGGCAACGCCGATTAGTCGAAGCGTGCGTGCAAAAACGGCGCTGGAAGAACAAATCGTTGTCACCGCGATTTAGAAACAGAGCGGTGCTTCTCGCTAGGCCGCGTAGCGATACAGTTTGAGAAGGTTGAAGGCAGTGCAGATGATGGCCCACTCGCCTTGCACTTGCGCCAAGCCTCTCATCAGAAAGCGTCGATATCGGAGCGTCTCTTTGATCATGCCAAACACAGGCTCGACTATGCCGGCACGTTTCTGATACCGCTTTTTATCTTCGGGCTCATTCAGTCTTTGTCGCATCTGCTGCGCTGCCGGTCCTTGCGGCGCATTCACAGCCAGTTTGCCCGTCAGTTTGTTGGCGCCGCGGTCTGGTGGCACGAGCAGATTTCGTCCCTTAGCTTGCTGCTCGGCGATGCTGCTTTCATTCCAGTACCCAGCATCCGCCGTCGTCAGTTCTGGAACCGTCCCCAGAGTTTGCTCGACCAATTCCATCATCGGCTTTAATTGCTGCCGGTCGGTGGGGTCGGAAACCACGGTCTGCGCTACGATGATCTGCGGAACTCCTGCCGCCGCCACTTGCGCGTTATAGCCTTGCACGAAGGCTTTGGTCGCGCCATCGATCATCAGCCCGGACTCTGGGTCGGTCAGATTCCCTTTGGTCTGCTCGGCTGGCATCCCGCTCTTGGCTCGACTCCAGCGCATCCTTTGCGCACCATCCTTGGGCTTGCCGTTCTGTTCGGCCTTCTCTCGTTCTGCTTGCTCGGCTCTTTGCTTGGCCTCTTGCTCCAGTTCCCGTTTGGCGGCTTGGATCTTTTCCAACTGCTGTTGCGCGGTAGCCAAATCCGCCGGCAGTTCATCCCCGCGCTGGCCCTTTCCATACCGCTCATCTTCCTGTTCGTCTACCCGCGCCGCCTCCCAGCATTCGCTTCACTTCTGCCACCAGCGCTGCTTCCTGCTCGCTGAGCCGCTGATAACTCCGGCTTTGGTGTCGACTCGCGTTGGCCGCCAGTTTGGTTCCATCCAGAGCCACCTGACCCAACTTCACCAGCCCCGCCTTCTGGCATAACTGCAGCGCCTGAAAAAACAACCCACTCAGTTTTTCCAGATGCACCTTACGGAATTCAGCAATCGAGTCATGATCCGGATGCTGGTCCGCCGACAGGTAGCGGAAGGCCACGTCCTCATACGTCGCCTTCTCTATGTTTCGTGAGCTCCGAACCCCCACCGCGTATCCGTATATCAATATCCGCACCATCATTTCCGGATGGTAGCCGATTGCTCCCCGGCCATCTTTGCGCTCGTACTCTCGCAGCAGTTCACTCAGGTCCAATTCGGCCACCACGCCAGCGATAAATCGCCCCAAGTGCTTTTCGGGAAGCCAATCCTGCAACGACGGCGCCAACAACAGTGGCTGATCCAGCGAACAGGTTCGAAATCTCCTCATTGCTTTCTAAGACGAAGATCCATCCCTCCCCGTAACCGAAATTCGCATTCTATCTCCGACAGGCTCTGAGTGCGTGCCGCGTTCCCGCTCATGTGAACGCTTTGGCACCGCACTCGATCCCCCAGGACGCCGCGCGCTCAGTGCCCGCGCCAGGCCTGAGCCAGGTGTATAGTGAAATGGCTCCAGGTAACCCATATGCCTGATCTAACTCTCGTCATTCCAATTCTGATCGTGGTTATTTATTTACTCTCGTCCATCAAGATTCTGGCGGAGTATGAGCGCGGCGTGATTTTCCGCTTGGGACGCGTGCTCCCGCACCCCAAAGGCCCGGGAGTTATTCTGGTTTTCGCTCCCATCGATCGCATCGTGCGCATCTCATTGCGAATTGAAGCTATGGAAGTGCCGCCGCAGGACGTGATCACGCGCGACAACGTGACGGTGAAGGTAAATGCCGTGGTTTATTTCCGCGTCTTGGATCCCACCAAAGCGGTTCTGGAGGTTTCGAATTTTCTCTACGCTACGTCGCAAGTATCGCAAACCACCCTGCGCAGCGCTCTGGGCGAAGTGGAGCTCGACGAACTGCTCAGCCAGCGCGAGAAACTCAATCTCCGCCTTCAAACGGTGCTGGACGCCCACACCGGACCCTGGGGCGTCAAGGTGACCGTGGTTGAAGTGAAGCAAGTGGATCTTCCCGAGCAAATGATCCGGGCTATCGGCCGGCAAGCCGAGGCCGAACGCGACCGGCGCGCCAAGATCATTCACGCCGAGGGCGAGTACATGGCAGCAGAGAAACTCGCCATGGCGGCGGAGTTGATCCAGCGCGAGCCCGCCGCTCTTACACTCCGCTATCTCCAGACGCTGGTGGAAATCGGCTCGGACAAGAACACAACGGTTGTTTTCCCGCTGCCCATCGATATATTCTCATCAGTAGGAAAGGTGTTGGATCACCTGGCGGGGAAGAAAGAGGAAGGCTAAGAGATCTTGCCGAAGAACGACGAGGGAGAGTTTGAGTTAGTACTCGGAAACCGCCAGTTGATCAGCGTGTTTCTAATTGTCGTTATCTTGCTCGGCGTGTTCTTCTCCATGGGCTACATCGTCGGCCGCAACTCGTCGCCGGGCGCGGCTGAAACAGCCCGCAACGAGAAGCCCCAGCCGGACCAGGCCGCCGATTCCTCCAGCCCAGCCAATCCTTCCGCGTCGCCGAACGAAGCCACTCCGCCCTCGGCAGCCGATTCCAGCGCTACGCCCCCGGCCGATTCCACGCCTCCGGAGTCCACCAAGCCGGCACAATCCGCGCCACCGCCCGCTCCAGCGCCCGCGAAAGAAATCAGAACTAAACCCTCTCCATCCCCGCCCCCCGAGCGCCCTGTCGAACGTGCGGCGGCGGCCGGAGAGCCCGCCAGCGGCGACTATTGGCAGGTAGTGGCGACCGCGCGGGGGGATGCCGAGATCATCGCTGAGGCGCTCGGCAAGAAAGGATTCCACGTGGTGCTCGCGCCCGCCCCCAAGGGCAACATATTCCGCGTTTTGGTTGGGCCGCTGCCGGACGCACCCACGCAGGCCCAAACCCGCACCAGCCTGGAATCGGCGGGCTTCAAGAATCCCATCATGCGGAAATATTGAGGATTTTAATTCGCAACTTCACTCTGGCATTGCTCTCGGCAGTGCTTCTCGTCCTGCTCTATCCCAATTTGATTTTTCCCGGCTTCGGCGTGCCGTGGCTTGCGCCCATCGCACTGGTGCCGCTGTTGATCGCACTCGCCGCTGAACCTCGGCCGCTATGGCGTTTGCTGCTCGGCGAATTTGCCGGCATCGTCTACTGGTTCGCCATCTGTTATTGGATCCAGTTCGTTCTCGAAGTCCACGGCGGCATGGGGCACTGGGGAAGCTGGGGAACATTCGTGCTCTTTTGTGTTTTGAAGGCGCTGCACCTGGCGCTGTTTAGTCTGCTGGCCGCCGTGTTGCTCAAAACCCGCTACGCGATTCCCGCCATCGCCGCGCTCTGGACCGGCATCGAGCGCACGCACGGCACCTTCGGCTTCGCCTGGCTGACACTGGGCAACGCGGGAATCGACATGCCGTTGCCGCTGCGCATCGCTCCGTTCGTCGGCGTCTACGGCATTTCGTTCCTCTTCGCGCTGACGTCGGCCGTCGTGACGCTTCTGATTCTGCGGCGCGGACGCAAGAATCTCTATTGGCTGGCCATCGTCCCCGCGCTGCTGCTGCTTCCGGAATTGCCGCCCCGCGAAAGCCCAACCGAAACCGCCGTGGTGGTTCAACCCAATCTGCCGGCCGAGCAGGAATGGACCTACGCGTCCTTCGGCGCCGAGCGCGAACACTTGATCATGGAGTCGCTGGAATCGTCGGTTCAAGGCTCCGAGCAACTGATCGTCTGGCCGGAAAGCCCGGGCCCGTTTTATTTCTATCGCGATCCCCGGTTTCATCAGGAGGCAATGGAACTGGCGCAGCGCGCGCACGCCTATTTTCTATTTGGCACGGTGGCCGAAACGCCGGATGGCGCGCCGCTCAATTCCGCCGTTTTGCTGCGGCCCGACGGCACTGTAGTCGATCGCTACGACAAAATCAACCTGGTCCCGTTCGGCGAATTCGTCCCGAAGGTTTTCGGCTGGGTGAATCGCGTTACGCAGGAAGCGGGCGATTTCGCGCCAGGCAACCGCATCGTCGTTTTCCCGATGGGCGCCGAGCGTCTGGGTGTATTCATCTGCTACGAATCCGTTTTCCCCGATGAAGTGCGCCAGTTCGTAAAAGGCGGCGCGAATCTGCTGGTGAATATTTCAAACGACGGCTATTTCGGCCACAGCGCCGCGCGCGAACAACACCTGGAGATCGCGCGGATGCGAGCGGTGGAAAATAGCCGCTGGCTGATTCGCTCCACCAACGATGGCATCACCGCGGTGATCGATCCATCGGGTCACATAGACGAGCAGCTACCGCCCTACCAGGAACTCGTGGAACATGTGCATTTCGCTTATCGCAGCGGCAACACGTTCTACACCAAGTACGGCGATTGGTTTGCGTGGGGCTGTTTGATCGCGGCGGCCATCGCGCTGGTGTGCTCGCAATGGCCGCACTACGAACCGAAACCTAGCCGTGCCGGATCACCAGAACGTCCCCATCCTTGACGATGTATTCTTTGCCTTCCAATCGCAGCAGCCCTTTCTCCCGCACGCCGGGATAACCGCCGTGATCGATGAGCGCCTGCCAGTTGACCACTTCGGCGCGGATGAATTTCTTTTCGAAATCGCTATGAATGGCGCCCGCGGCTTTCTGCGCCGGGCTGTGCATCGGAATGGTCCAGGCACGGACTTCAGTCTCGCCGGCGGTGAGAAACGACATCAACCCCAGCAACGAATATGTAGCGGAAATCAGCCGGTCGAGCGCCGAATCTTTCAAGCCGTAACTGGTCAGATATTCGCGCGCTTCTTCGGCCGAAAGCTCAGCCAGCTCGGCCTCGATCTTGCCGCAGATCGCGGTGACTGCCGTATTCGTGCGGCCGGCCAGCGGCCCCTTGCGATATTCCTCTTCAATTTCGTGCAGCCGCCCGGCATCTTCCTCGCCGATATTCAAAACGAACAGCATCGGCTTTTGAGAAAGAAACTGAAATCCACGAATCAGTTTTTCTTCCTCCGGCGTCAGCTCCAAAGTGCGCAGCGCGACGTTTTGCTCCAGCGTGGTCTTGCACCGCTCCAGCAGCGCAAACTCGCGATCCAAGTCCGCGCTCTTGATCTTTTTGCGATCCTTCTCCACGCGCTCCATCCGCTTTTCCACCACCACCAGGTCGCTCAGGATCAGCTCGATCTCCACGTCTTCCAGGTCGCGCACCGGATCCACCGATCCTTTTTCATGCGGCACGGTATCGCTCTGAAACAGCCGCAACACATGCGCCAGCGCATCGGCTACCCGCATGCTAGCGAGATAGCTTGGGTCGCGCAGAGCCTCCTTGGAGATGGCTGGAAAATCCAGATACTCAACCGTGGCGTGTGTAATCTTGGGCGGCTCGAAAATCTTTGCCAGCGCGTCCAGCCTGGGATCCGGAACCTTGGTGATGCCCACGCGGGCTTCCATCAGTCCGACGCGCGTGGCTTCATGCACGCCGGTAAGAATTGTGAACAACGATGTCTTGCCTACCATGGGCAGGCCGATAATTGCAGTTTTCATTGGAATAAGTTCAGTTTAGGAGGCGCGCTACAAAGGGACCTCGCTACAGGGGGACCTCGACCAGCGTCATGATCTCTTGCAGCGTGCGTTCGCTCAGTTCCGTACTGCGCTGCGTGAGCGATGTGCGGGCATTGATCGCAATGCGGTGCGCGAATACCGGGATCACCAGGCGCTTAATATCGTCCGGGATCACGTATTCGCGGCCTTCCACCAGTGCCAGTGCCTGCGCCGCGCGATACAGCGCCTGCGATCCGCGCGGGCTGACGCCCAGGGACAACGATTCATGGCAGCGCGTCCTCTCCACGATCGCCAGCATGTAGTCAATCAGGCTGTCATCGACGGCGACCTGCATCGCCTGCTCCTGCAAACGCAACAGCTCCGCGGACGACAACACCGGCCCCAGGTTTTCCGACCGAAGTCCTTCCGGTCCGCGCACGATTTCCCGCTCCGCGTCGCGCTCCGGATAGCCGATGCGGATGCGCATCAAAAAACGATCGAGCTGGCTCTCTGGCAGCGGATACGTTCCATGGTGCTCCACCGGATTCTGCGTGGCCACCACCATGAACGGCTGCTCCAGCGTATGCGAATGGCCCTCAATAGTGACTTGCACCTCGTTCATCGCTTCCAGCAGCGCCGATTGCGTTTTTGGCGTAGCGCGGTTGATTTCATCGGCCAGCAGGAAATTCGTAAAAACCGGACCGGGTTTGAACTGAAACTCCTGGGTCTGCGCATTATAAATGGTGACGCCCAGAACGTCGCTGGGCAGCATATCGCTGGTAAATTGCAGCCGGTGAAAACCGCAATGCACCGAACGCGCCAGCGCCTGCGCCAGCGTGGTTTTTCCTACTCCGGGAACGTCCTCAATCAGCAGATGCCCGCGAGCCAGCAGACACACCATGGAAAGCCGGACCACTTCAGGTTTTCCGCGAACGGTGGAGTTGAGCGACACCTCCAATTCATTGAGCTTGGAGAGCGTCACCGGGGCCGCAACCATCATTGCCATTGTACCGTGCCGTCCCGCCGAAACCACGCTGCCAGGAGCGCGGCGGAGCAAAAAGAGCGAGTCAGGTCCGGTTATGTTCAGCGAAGGGCGAGGCCGAAAGCAGCCGATCTTCACGGAGCCGCTCGGCCGCTTCTTCCTGCTCGGCCCAGTCGACGCCCTTGGCGCTTACCGCAAAGCGGCCATTATCCATGCGCGTCACCTGGCCGTTTTCTTTCAGATACCACAGGCTGAACTCCAGATGCTCGCGCGGGCAGCCCAGCAGATCTTCCAGCTCGTGCAGGTTCATGGAGGGCTTTTCGGGTTCGTTGCTGCGCTTGGTGTAAAGCAGGTCCACAATCCCTTTGCGCTTGGACCGTTCCGCCAGCTTGCCGATGGACGCCTGCCGCTGATCGAAAATCCGCCAGCGAACCTGGCGATAAGCGTGCAAGTTGACATCGTACGCGGCGCGCTTTTCGGGCTCGCTCAGCACTTTGTACGCGTCGGTGATGGCGCGGAATGCGATTTCGTCCCCAGTATCCGTATTGTCCGGATGGTAGCGCTGGGCCAGCAATCGGTAGACGCGATGAATCATATCCGGATCCGCATTCGGACTGATCTGCAGCAGTTCGTAATAGTCGGGCACCGCTTCGCCAGACGCAGCCGCAGCTCCGTTTCCATTCTCAAATGCAAGTCCGATCCGAAAGCCGCCCTGGAACGCTTTGCACTCCACAACCCGGACAGGCCGATGCCGGCCAAACTGCCCGTCGGCAGTAAGGAGCGCGTTTGGCTCCAGACGGCAGTCTGTTTCAATCGCGAGGCCCAATTCGTTGGTGTCCACCACTTTGGCCCGCACTTCCGCCGCCGATCCCGGCACCCCGGTGAGGATCACCCAGACAGGCTCATCCGTCCGGCCGGCCTTGTGGCGTGGTTTCCTGCGGCGTTCAGACACTTCTGACATAAGGCATTCGCCGGTTAAGCTATCGGCAAAAGGATGGGGGAAGGTTAGCTTGCGCCACAGCGACGCAAAGCGAAGGACGGCAGAATTTGGTAGTCCGTTAAATGTTGCTCGACGGTTCTGACGGCTGTCTGGGCCATAATGGGAATACTCCGGTGAAACGGCTCTGGTGGTTCCGTGCTGTCGCTCTCCTTGCTTCCCTGATTCTGATTGGCATAGGTCTTTGGTGGTGGTGGATGATCTCGACGTTTGAGCGCTGAGGATTCACGCGGCCTCCAGCAATTCCCGAACGCTCCAAATATGATCTGTGATTTCCGGCAGCCATAGCCGGGGTTGTGCGGAGTGACTTGTGAACTCGGCAAAAGTTGTAGAAGCTGAACCAGCAAGCGACCGTGGCCCAGTGGTTCTCCCGCTTCTTACTGAAGGCGTTCGTAAAGCGCGTGAATCGTCGATTGCTCATGCGCGTGCTCAGATTGCCGCGTTCGACTATCGACGTGCAAATTCGTTCTGGATCAGGTTGCCCATGACTGGGACAACCTCCGTTGATGCGACCTCCGCAGGGCTGTAGCAGGCTTCTCCCGCTTGCGAGGCACGATAGACCTTGATGAGTTGCGGAAAGCTGTCAGGCGATCAAGCAGGGTAGTAGTGATAGCAGAGCGGTATGGGCTGAATCCATCGATAGTGATCTGGAAAGCCAAGCGTGCGGTAGCGTGCCGGATGCCTTCAACAAAAGCATTCGTGGTGTGATGGTCACGCTTGCCAAATGCGATGTTGAGAACCAGTTTCGAAGAGCTAGCCCGAGTGGCGGATACTGGACCTATGTCCGGCCAGGAGCTGATTGCTCGCGCGGTTCAGTTTCATGCGTGGGATGCCATGGCTCCGCCGGCTTTGGAAGCTCTGGCGAAACGCGGGCCCTTTCAATTTTCCGCCGAAACTGGCTGCGGCGGCAGCACCATTGTTTTATCTCACCTCAGCCAGCATCACACTGCGTTCGCGATTGAGGGTGAGAACCGGACCATCACCGCGCTCAAACAGCATTCCGATTTCCGCCCGGACGCCGTCGTTTTCGTGGAAGGCGAAGCCAAGCGCACCCTTCCGCTCCACTGCTTTGAGACCCGCTTGGATTTGGCGTTGCTCGATGGCCCACATGCCTATCCTCTTCCCCAACTCGAGTTCGCCTATTTATTCCCTCACATCCGAGACGGAGGCTGGCTGGTGCTGGACGACATCCAGATCCCTTCCGTTCATCAATTGGTTCGCTTCTTGCGCAGGGAGCCCGCGATGGTCCTGGAGGAGGTGGCCGTTCGAACGGCCTTCTTCCGGAAGATTCGGGACTGCGATTTTGGACCGGATGGCTGGCAACATCAGGGTATAAATCGGCGGACCATATTGCGGTATTCCTGGCGGGATCGCCTGCGCCGCATCTTGCGGTGACGCTGATAGCAGGACAACCTGCCTCAACGGTACTCTAAAGAAAATGAAATCCGACCTGCCGGCCGATCAACTGGAACAAGCTCAGGCCAGGGTGGACCAGCACTTGGAAGCTCTGCGGCACGATACCGCGTTGCTCCCACCCGATGCGGAATCGGCGCTGACCTTCCATCCGGACCAAGCCGAATGACCATCGCCCAAGCCGCTCAATCCCTGCGCTCCCGCAAAATTTCATCGGTGGAGCTGACCAGGCAATGCCTGGATCAGATCGCAAAGCTCAATCCGATTCTGAACGCCTTCATCACCGTCACAGGCGATTCGGCGCTGGCGCGCGCCCAGGAACTCGATCGCGAACTCACACAGGGCGTCGATCGCGGGCCGCTGCACGGCATCCCCATCGCCCACAAGGATCTGCTGTGGACCAAGGGTGTGCGCACTACATCTGGATCGAAGATCTTCTCCGATTTCGTGCCCGATCGCGATGCCCCGGTGGTCGCCAAACTGGCTGATGCCGGCGCGGTGATGGTGGGAAAGACCGGCCTCCACGAACTGGCCTACGGAATCAGCTCCGACAATCCGCATTTCGGGACCATTCGCAATCCGCGCAACCCGGAGTATTCGCCGGGCGGATCAAGCGGCGGTTCGGGCGTGGCGGTGGCCACCGGAATGGCGTTCGTTGCAACCGGAACGGACACCGGCGGCTCCATCCGGGTGCCTGCATCATACTGCGGCGTGGTGGGATTGAAACCCACCTATGGCTTGATCAACCGCGCGGGCGTGCAGCCGCTCGGCCTCAGCCTGGATCACGTGGGGCCGCTGGCGCGGACGGTGGACGATGCGCGTCTCGCGCTCCATGCCATGTCGGACCCAGCAAAGCTCAAACCCGCGCCGCCGTCGGTTCGCGAGATCCGGATTGGCCTGCCGGAAAACTTCTATTTTGAAGTAGTGGCGCCGGAGGTCAAGGCCGCGGTGCAAGCTGCGGCCCGCCAAGCCGAAAAACTCGGGGCCCGCGTGATCCCGGTGCGCGTTCCGGATATCGAAGCGCTCAACGCAGCCGGCCTGGTGATCCTGCTGTCCGAAGCCGCCGCCGTGCACCAAGCCAACCTCGCTCGCCGGCGAGCCGATTTCGGAGCCGACGTGCTGGCGCTCCTCGATCAGGGCTCGCTGGTTCCAGCGGCGGATTACATCAACGCGCAGCGGCAGCGCAAGCTGCTTCTCGGCCAGTTTCATAAGCTCTTCCAGGACATCGATTGCCTGATCACGCCATCCACGCCCATCACCGCGCCGCGCATCGGACAAACCGAGATAACGCTCGCCGGCACCACATACGATACGCGCTTCCTAACCACCCGCTTCGCCCGCGGGTTTAACGCGCTCGGCTTCCCCGCCCTGTCCATGCCCTGCGGCGAATCGCCCGAAGGATTGCCGATCGGCCTGCAAATAATCGCCCGGCCATTTGAGGAAAATTTGCTGCTGGCGCTCGGCGAATCCCTGGAGTGAGTTTTGCGCTCTGGTCCTTCATGACCATTCCGCGAGCGTCTTGACTTTCCGGGCTTCGCCCTCGTAAAGGCTGACGAGATTCGCAGGCTCAGAAGCAAACCATACGAAAGTGCCCCACGCGAGACTGTTTACAGTCTGTCTAAATACCCGATCGCTGCGGTCCAAGTAAGCAGTCACAAAAGCGAGATGGTCCGCCGGAAAGCCCGCTTCGTTCGCTACCTGGGTAAGAGCAATCTTGCGCTTTTCATGGACGGGGCCGCCTGTGGCGACAATCTCAACGTAAACGAGAAGAGGATGCTTTGGAGCGAGATCAACAAGGATCGTATCCGGCAAGTTTCGATCGGGCTGAATGCTGAGGCCGATGCTACGAGCCAACTCGTCGTCACGAGCAACAACCTTGTTTTTGCTCTCGCTCATCCAAATCACGCCTGGCTCTCCAAGAAACCTTAGGGCGAAGTCCTCGACAACAGCCTTGGCAATTAGGGAACTTGTGCCAGGGGCCATGCGTCGAGTCTCGCCGTTGGGAAACTTGACGGTCACAAGCTCGCCGCCGCCTACCACTCCCTTTCGCCGAATCGCGATCCTGGCGAGAGCGCCTGCACTGAGGTTGTCGTTTCTCCAGGTTTCGATCTCGGCTGCGAGCTTATCGCCTCTCAAGGCGGGATCAAACAGAGTGGCAAATCCGCGCTTCAGTGCGTAGCGTGGAGCTGGTGAAGTGGTGGCGAGACCGCTGCGTTCCACAACCGCCCCGTTGGGGATCAGAGCGTTACGGATGGTGTCGTCACGGACAGACTCGCGCGTGTTTACCGCGAACCAACGTCCGGGGATTTCGCCCTTGCTACTCTTTCGAGATCCTTTCTCCCACTCCTGGCGGCTGTCCCATCCCTGCGGTTGCTCTGCTCGTCCGTCATTCGTGCGACTTGATCAGGCCGCATCCAGGTGTTCCGGCCCTCAATGGCTCCCACGTAAAGCATCACAAAGATCGTACGCGCGGATATCTCCCACACGGAATGAGCGCGGTTCGGACTTCCCTCTGGGAAAATACTCTGAAGACGTTCGTGGATCTGTTTGAACGGAATAAGGGGCGGAAATGACGCCATCAGGCTCGGCCCTCGCCGAGATATATCATGCGCAAGCGGCGCTCAATCGTTTCGGCGTGGGAGGCGCGGCCGAGAAGACTCTCGATGGATTTCATCTCGGACGGCGAGGGCAACGGAAGCGCTTCCAGTTCGAACGCCGAGACGGCGACGCTACCGCTAATACAACGGCAAGCCAAATCGACTATTTCGCTGTTCAGGACAGCCGCCAAGGCAGCCGGTGAAACACAGGGCTCACCATTCAGAGGCCGAATCATGTTCAGATGGTTCTCCACAACCACACCGCCATACTCGCTGATCAGATCTTGGGGTAAAGCTGCGGCGATCAGACGACGCGACTGTTCCTTGGCGGTTGTACGCTGAAGCAGCACGCAAGGCCTGTCGATTTTGAGCCAGTTGTCCCCCACCTCCATTTTGAAGAAGGGCTCGTGGTTCTTCTTCTTGGCGCGGAAAACGAATTGGCCAGGTCCAGCTATCGCCTCCGCCCACACGAGAGGCAAAGTATCCTTTCCCGGCCGATTCCGCAGCTGGTTTTTGTGACGGTTCCAGACGAGCGGCCCGGTCGAGACTTTGTATCCCCAGTCAGCCAGCCTCGATCTCATTCGCGTCAGAGCTTCGATCACCTGGGAATGCCCTTGGCTGCGCGGCATCAACCAAGGCGCGGATGTGCTCCCTGCGGGAACATGGAAGTGGCCGGCTCGTGTAACTTTCGCAGTGCCCTCCGAAGAAACAGACAAATGATGAACGGCCGTCTTTTTGGCCGGGCGACCGAGTCGGTACGCTGCTAGCATCGTCTCCTGAAGGACATCCTCGAACACGCCTTTACGGGCCTCGATGAAATCGATCGCAACCGGAGGCGCTTCAGCGGCTAGAAGAGAGCGAAGCGCCTTGAAATACTCGCCGGCCAGAAAGCTGGTCGGCGTTACGTAGGCGATCACCCCGCCGGGGACGGTCCACCGCAATGCAAGGTCAGTGAAAACGCCATACAGATTGGCATGCCCGTACAGACTGCGCTTGTATCGCTCGCGCGTGGAAGCTGAAAGACCGATTCGCCCATAAGGGGGGTTCCCAACGACAAGATCATACGCCTTCCCCTTCGGCTCCAGCTGCAACGCATCGCAAACGGAAACAAGCTTAGCCAAAGGCCTTCCAGCGGCGGTAATCGGCCTGGCGAGAGCGACTTCAAGAAATATCTGCGAGAGCCAAGCAGCAAATGGATCGATTTCGAAGCCCCGAAGCCGTTGCTCGACGCTGGCAAGAATTGTCTCCGGCGACTTCGCACCAAGATGCTGGGCTATCCTGAGGGCCGCTGGCCCTAAAAATGCACCTCCACCGCAAGCTGGATCGAGGACACGGCACCTCGTCCAGTCTGTTCCGGCTTCCGTTGCGAGGTCCAAAAGCCGGGCACTTAAGGCAGGCGGCGTATAGTAAGCGCCAAGGCGCGACCGCACACTATCTGGGAGCATGGTGCTGTAGGTAACGCTGAGCCAATACGAAGCAGTGATGGGGTCTAGAGGAACAGCGCTTTTGGCGATTGTGATCGCCAGAGCGGAGGCAGTGAAGTCCAAGGTCCGCTCGGAGAACTCGGACGGCAAAGCGATGGGGGAGCCCAGCTCGATTCCAGCGGCGTATTCGGAAATGACTTTGCTCATGAAGGAGCGGACCTCTTCCATTCGCCTCTCCTCATCCAAGTTCTCAGCCCAAACGCGAGCCAGAACGCGGGCAGACTGAAACGTATCTCCGGGCGACCTCGAAGTATAGATTGCCGCCTTTCGTCTGTCAGCGGCGGGCTTTCGAACTACTCGGTCGATCTCGATGCCGGGAATGCTCATCTGCACACAACGCTTATCGGTTATTTGAACACGAGTGAACGACCGATTGCGCAGCTTGGTCGTCTGAAGCGGCAACAAATCACCTGGACCGGCAGAAACCCCTGCTAAACTGGCATTTGGCAGCCTCCATTAAATCCGTTGCCCTGCCGCCCGATCCGCCGCTTTCCAAAGTGGCCGCGGATTTGGCCGATTCCGCGCCCCTCCGCGACGCTCTGCAGTGGTTCGTCCGGCAAAAACAATGGATTAACGAGCAGCACTTACAACTCTGCCGCGTCCCTGCCTCCACGTTCTTTGAACAAAAGCGCGCCGAGTGGATGCTGGCGCAGTTTCGCGCGCTCGGTTGCGTGGCACGCATCGATCGCGGCGGCAACGTCGTCGCCCACCCGCTCGAAAATCGCACCGGCCCCTACATCGCCCTCACCGCGCATCTGGATACGGTGCTCGCGCCGCGCAAGGACGAAGAGGTTTATGTCGCCCCCGATGGCCGTCTGCATGGACCAGGCGTGGCCGATAACGGCGCCGGGTTAGCCGCTCTGCTCGCCATTGCGCGCGCCGTTCAATCGTTCCCGAACATAGCTTCCGAGTTCCACAACCTGGTCTTCATCGCCAACGTGGGCGAGGAGGGCGAGGGCAACCTGAGCGGCATGCGCTACCTGTGCCGGCAATCCAGCACCGGCGGCCGAATCCAGGCGTTCCTCATTCTGGATGGCCCGAATATCGATCACGTCACCTCGCAAGCTCTCGCCAGCCGCCGCTTCGACGTCACCATCAGCGGACCGGGCGGCCATAGCTGGAGCGATTACGGCTTCGCCAATCCCATCCACGCTTTGGCACGCGCCATCGCGTCGTTCACCGAGCAGCGCCTGCCCACCAACGGCAGCCCCAGGTCGTCGTACAACTTCGGAATTATCGAAGGCGGATCCAGCATTAATTCCATCCCCACGCTCGCCCGCACCAAAGTGGACATTCGTTCGGAGAGCCCGGCCCGGCTGGACGAAATCGCCGCGCAGCTCACCACCACGGTGGAGCGCGCCATCGAGGTGGAGAACGACCGCGCTACCGGCGCCAAGGTCACCGCCAAAATCAAAGAGATCGGCTCGCGGCCCGGCGGCCGGCTGCGCGACGACGCCTACATCCTGCAAGCGGTCCGCGCCGTGGACGCGCACTTGGGAATCCGCTCGCATCTGGATTGCGCTTCCACCGACGCCAACATTCCTCTGTCCCTCGGCCTTCCCGCCATTTCCATCGGCGCGGGCGGGCACGGCGGCGGCGCACACACCCCTCAGGAGTGGTTTCATCCGGAAGGCCGCGAGCAGGGTCTCAAGCGCATTCTGCTGACGCTGTCCCTCCTGCTGCGCGATCTGGACTCCCACCCCGAACTGGTCCGCGCCACCGGCAACACCTCCCGGAACGGAGGATGAATCAGCGGCGTCCCGCCGGCTGGCTGGTGGATGGCAGCCTGCTGATGATTACCCTGATTTGGGGCGCCACCTTCGTGCTGGTGAAGCGCGCGCTGGCCGACGCATCCACGCTGCTCTTCCTCACCATCCGATTCGCCGCGGCGGCGTTTGTCCTGGCGTTGGTATTCCGCAAAGCTTTTCGCGCGGGCAAACTTGCAATGAGCATCCGGGGCGGCATGCTGGCCGGCCTGTGCCTGTTCGGCGGTTACGTGTTCCAAACGGTCGGGCTCCGTTACACCTCCGCGTCCAAAGCCGCGTTTATCACCGGATTCACCACTCCGCTGGTCGCCTTGCTCGGCAGCATCTTATATAGGAGAGCGCCCCAGCTCACCGAACTGCTGGGCGTCGGCATCGCCTTTCTCGGGATGGCATTGATGACCATTCCAGGCGGCCGGTTTCAGATCGATGCCGGCGATCTCTGGGTTTCCGGATGCGCCGTCGCCTATGCGTTCCACATCCTGCTCACCGGCCGTTTCGCAAGCGAAGTGAATATCGGCGTGTTCATCTTCACGGAAATCGCAACCGGGGCCGCGGTGGGCGCCGCTACCTTCTGGTGGGCCGAGCCGGTCCGCGTCCACTGGAGTCCGCTTTTAATCGTCACCCTCACCGTAACCGGTCTGTTCGCCACCGCGCTCGGGTTCTCCATCCAAACCTGGGCGCAACGCTGGACCAGCCCCACCCACACCGCGCTGATCTTCGCGATGGAGCCAGTTTTTGCGTGGATTACGTCGTATCTCGTGGCTGGCGAGGTGCTTTCCAGGCGCGCTACCCTGGGAGCCGCACTCATCATCGGAGGCATTCTGATGGTTGAGTTGAAAACAGATGGTTGAGTTGAAACCCTTCCGCCTCGGGCAACATCCTTTGACGTAAGAACTCGCACACTTTCTGCCGATTCAGATATAGTGGGTACAAGGGTTCTTCTAACCCGGAAGTCAAGAAAGGCGATACCAGGCCATGCGGTGGTTTAAGGTGATGCGACAACAGAAGCTGCTGTCTTTGAGTCTCCTGCTCGTCACGCTCTCGATCGGCATCGTGATCGGGACGCTTGTGAATACCGGTGTCCACGCCGCGCGCGGGCAATCCGCCGCTCCGGACGCTTCGCCGCTGGTGGTGCCCAGTGCCGTGCAACTCGGCAACGAGTTCACCAAGCTCGCCAAAAAGCTGGAGCCGTCGGTGGTCTATATCACCGCCGACTTTACGCCGAAAGTCGCCGAGAATCCGCACGCCCAAGGCGATGAGGAGCAGGGCGACGGCAACGGGAACGGCGGTGACGACGGTCTGGATCTGTTCAAGAAATTCTTCCGCAACGGTCCGGGCGGCAGCGACCTCCCGCAGAGAGCGTTCAAGCAAGAGCAGTCCGGAACCGGGTTCATCGTCGACAAGAACGGCTATATCATCACCAACAATCACGTGATCGCCAAAGTGGATCACATCAAAGTGAAGCTGCACGGCGACGACAGCACCGAGTATCATGCCCGCGTGGTGGGTATCGATCCGGAAACCGACCTGGCAGTGATCAAGATCGATCCCACCAGCCCGCTGGTGCCGGTAAGCATCGGCAACTCCGATGCGGTACAGGTGGGCGATTGGGCGGTTGCGATTGGGTCCCCGTTTGGTCTGGAGGCCTCGGTGACGGCGGGCATCGTGAGCGCACTCGGCCGCGACATCGGCGGCGCGCTCCAGTTGCAGCGCTTCATTCAGACCGACGCCGCCATCAATCCGGGCAACAGCGGCGGACCGCTGCTCAACATCCGCGGCGAGGTGATTGGCGTCAACACCATGATCGCCACCCAGAGCGGAGGATATCAGGGGATCGGCTTTGCGCTGCCCATCAATATGGTGGCGCGAGTTTACAACGACATTATCCGAACCGGCCGGGTGACGCGCGGGTCCATTGGAATCGAATGGTCCAAGGCGGACGACAAGCCGGAGCTCTTTAAAGCGCTGGGCACCAATTCGGGCGTCCTGATCAGCAAAGTGCAGAAAGACGGGCCGGCCGACAAGGCTGGGCTCAAGGCCGACGACATCATCATCGCCGTGAACGGAAAACCCGTCAAGAATGGTGACGATCTGGTAGCGCGAGTTTCGGAAACTCCGGTGAATTCCACCATCGGGGTGACCGTCGATCGCGATACCAAGCACATGAGCTTCAACATAACGGTGCTGGACCGCGCCGAAGTGTTCAAGGATCGGCCTGAATTTGCTGAATTGCACCAGCCTCAGGCGGAAGTGGAACCGGTCAAGCCCGAACAAAGCCAGTACAAGTTCGGCATCAAGCTGCACGCGCTCACCGACAGCGAGCGCAACGCCATGGCTCTCGATGCCAAAGGCGGCCTGCTGGTGGAAAGCGTGGATGACGACTCTTTCTCTGAGGACATCGGCCTGATGGAGAAGGACGTAATTCTGTCCATCAACCGCCAGCCGGTGACCAGCGTGGAGGACGTCAAGAGAATCCAGGGCACGCTGAAGCCGGGCGACGCAGTGGCGTTCCATATCATGCGTCCCACCGCCGGCGCACGCGGCCGCACGCCGCAATGGATTTCGACTTTCGTCTCCGGCGCGCTGCCCTAGGACTAGCGCTGAATTGCAGTTGGGGCATTCGCGCCACCCGTGGCGCCACGCACTCCTGCGTGCAGCGCCGGCACTCGTGCCGGCGTGCAACTTCAATACTTGTAAAACCTTTGACACGTTTCGTCGCCGCAAAACTAAGTGGCAATGCGCATGAGTGCGTGCCGCATCGGCTCTCGTGTCGATGCCCGCCCGGGAGCCGCGGCTATATTCAGGCAGCGCAATGCTAGCCTGAGACAACCATGCCCATCGATCCATCCGTCCTGAACGAAGTGGAGCATCTGCGCGAGCTCAACCAGGAAGAAAGAGCCGCCCTCGCCGAAAAGATCGACCTTCATCGTTACTCAGCCGGCCAATCCGTCTTCAACTATGGCGATCCCGGGCACGCCCTGTACATTGTCCGCTCGGGCGAGGTCGAGATCTACGTGAAAAACGACCAGGGCGAGAAGATCGTGCTCGAAACCTCGCAGCCCGGCGACATCTTCGGCGAGGTGGCTTTGCTGGATGGCGGCACGCGCACCGCCTGGGTGGCCGCGCTCGGCGACGTGGAACTGCTGCGGCTGGATCGCGAGCATTTCGAAGCTTACGTCCGGCAGTACACGCCGGCCGCGCTGAACCTGCTGAGCGTTGCCGCCCGCCGTCTTCGCCGCAGCGACGAAGTGATCCGGCGCACTGTGTCGCGCAACGTCAACGACGTCGCCGCGGAGCAGGAAACGCTGCTCACGCGCGTGGCCGACGCCGTCCCTTCGTTCACCGGCAGCATCGCATCGCTCGCATTTCACGCGCTGTTCCTGGGCGGCTGGATCGCAATCAATCTCAGCCTGATCCGCAGTCTGAAAGCTTTCGATCCTTATCCCTTTGAATTTCTCTCGGTAATCGTTTCCCTCGAGGCGATTTTCCTGACGCTGTTCGTGCTCACCAGCCAGAACCGCCAGCGCGCGCGCGATCGCATCCGCTCCGATATCGAATTCGAATCCAGCATCAACACTGAGACGAAAATCGCCTTCCTGCACGAAAAAATCGACAAGCTCACCGAGAGCCAGTACGCGCTCCTGGTAAACACCCAAAAGCTGTTGGAGCGCCAGCGCTGACCTGGCATCGAGCGCCCCCCGAAATCGAGGTCCGGCGCCCACCGCCGCCGAGATCGTGTATCCAGACACCTGCGCCTGGCTTGGCAGCCCTTCAGCAAGGAGGGCATCGTTAGACGTTATTATCACAGCATGGACTTGAAAAGCTACATCACCTTGGGACGTACCGGATTGCGCGTCAGCCCGCTGTGCCTGGGCGCCATGACTTTTGGAACACAATGGGGCTGGGGCGCCGATGAAACCGTCTCGCGCTCCATCTTCGACCGCTATGTCGATGCCGGAGGCAACTTCATCGACACCGCCGACGGTTACCAGGGCGGCCAAAGCGAACAGATGTGCGGGAAGTTTATCAACGAACGCAAGCTGCGCGACCAGATCGTGCTGGCCACCAAATTCACCTTCAACGGTTCGCCCGGCAATCCAAATTCGGGCGGCAACGGACGCAAGAACATCTACCGCGCCATCGCCGCGTCACTTCGCAGGCTGAACACCGACTTCATCGACCTGTACTGGCTGCACGCCTGGGACACCGTGACGCCGGTGGAAGAAGTTGTGAATACCCTCACCGATCTGGTGCGCGCGGGCAAGATTCGCCATTACGGCTTCTCCGACACCCCCGCCTGGTATGTGGCGCGCGCCCACACCCTGGCCGAGCAGCAAGGCAAGGAAGGCGTCACCGCGCTGCAACTGGAATACTCGCTGATCGAACGCAACATCGAGCGCGAGCATATCCCGGCCGCGCAAGAGCTCGGTATCGGCATCTGTCCCTGGAGTCCGCTGGGCGGCGGCTTCCTCACCGGTAAATACAAGCGCCAGGGCAACACCGGAGCCGGCGACGGACGCCTCACCAAGGGCAGCCCGTTCAACAAATTCACCGAGAACAACTGGCGCATCTTGGAAGTGCTGCTGGGCGCGAGCGAGGAACTGGGAAAGCCGGCCGCGCAGATGGCGATCCAGTGGGCGGTAACGCAACCCGGCATCACGTCCACCATTTTGGGTGCCAGCAGCCTGGCCCAGCTCAACGACAACCTGGCGTCGCTCGAATTCACCATCCCCGCCGACCTTCGCAAGCGCTTGGACGAAGCCAGTGCGCTCGAACCGGTGCATCCGTATGTATTCTTCGGAGGACCGATTCAAAACATGATCAACGGCGGCGTCGAGGTGAAAGCCTGGAAAGCCGCGGCGGGCCACTAGGCACCGCGGATGTCGCGCGCGCGGACGGAGGCGCAGCCGACTCTAAGCCGGAGCCGTCGATACCGTAGCGGCTTCAGCCCGAAAGAACAAAGGAGCCCGCGCATACGGAACACCGGCGCGTTTACGCCGGACGCCGTACCGAATGTTCCAGCTGGAGCACGGCGTTGCGGCTGGCGCGCCGCGCTTCTTTCGCGTTTGCCAACGCTTGCTCGGCGAACGCCATCAGGCTTTCGGCGTCGGCCCCGTTCTCCGGGAAGCAGGCCACGCCGATCGCCAGCCCCGAGCTTTCTTCCCCGCACAGGCCACGGCAGGCGTTGGCCACCAACCGGTCGAGCGATTCTATCTTGCCGTCCAGTTCTTCCGGCCGCGCCGCTGCCAGCAGCAGCACGAACTCGTCTGCGCCCGCCCGCGCTACATAGTCGATGCTGCGCGAGTTGTGCCTCAGAATATTTCCGGCCAGCTTCAGCAGCTCATCCCCGGTGGGGCGTCCAAACAACTCATTCACCCGGCGAAATTCCTCGATATCGCACAGCAGAACCGTCACGGCCTTGCGTTGCGCGGCGAAGCCCTCCTGTAGGTACGCCAGCAGCGCGGCCCGGGTTGGCAGACCGGTCAGCTCGTCGGCGCCGGTTCCAGCCTGCGCCTTCTGGAACCGGATGGCCCCATCCACGGCTCGCGCGATATCGCCCCTGATGGCCAGCAGAACTCGCAAGTGGTCCGCGCTATAGGCGTCCTTATCGGTGCGATACAAGGTCAGCGCGCCGCTCAATTGTTCCACTCCATCGCCCAGGGGGATGGAGAGAGCGGAGTGCAACGTGTCCAGTGGGGCGGAATCGTCCAGGTAGCCCGGTTCCACCGCCGGATTGCCGTTGACGATCGCCTTGGCGTTTTCCACCACCCACCCGGAGAGCCCTTGGCCCACCGGAATCTCGAGCGACGCAAATCTTTCACTGTTCAGCCCGTTGGTGTACTGCGCCTTCAGCACGGATCGCTCCCGAACATAGATCGCCAGGCAATCGTAAGGGACCAGCTGTTTCAATCTGGCCGCCAGTATGGAGAGAATATCTTCCATGCGCAGCGACTTACTCAGGTCCATCGCCAAGTCCACGATGGCCCGTATTTCCTCGCGCGCCGTGGCAATGGAATCGGCCGCCGAACCCGACACGCGGCCTCCCGTGGCTGCGGTAGAAGCGCTCTTCTCAAATCCGGCATCGGGAGCCTCCCCGCGGCGCACGATCAGATCCTTGCTCAGCCGGTGGTTGCGCAGCGGCGTGTTTTGCGCCAGGCGCTCGAACTCACGGTAGTTCGCCTTCAGGATATCCACCACCTGCGGATCGAAGCTTTTCGCGGAGAGCCCCGCCACGTAATCCATGGCTTCTTCCAAGGGCAGCGCGCGGCGATACTGGCGATCGCTCGCCAGTGCATCCAGGCAATCCACGGCGGACAAAATGCGCGCCCCAATAGGGATGTCCTCCGCCTTCAGGCCGTCGGGATAACCGCTGCCATCCCATTTTTCATGATGCGAACGCACTATGGGAGCCACCGGGTATGGAAATGCCACCTGCTCCAGGATTTCAGCGCCTACCACGGTGTGGACCTTCATCTTGTCGAATTCGTCGGGCGTGAGCTTGCCGGGCTTGGAGATGATATAGTCCGGCACCGCCAGCTTGCCGATGTCATGCAGGATGGAGGCCGCCTGCAGTGCATGGATTTCATCGGATGACAAACCCAGGTGCTTGGCCAATTCCAGCGAATACACCTGCACCCGCCGCAGATGGTCGCCCGTGCATTCGTCTTTGGCTTCGATGGCCGTGGCCAGCGCTTCAATCGTCCGCAAATGCAGCGCTGCCATGTTTTCGGCGTAAGCTTTCTCCTGCTCCATCTTGCCGAAATACACCCGCACCGAGCGATAAACCAGGTACAGCGGCGGAAGCAAGGCCAGGGTAAAGCTCCAGCCCAGTCCCCGCGTCACTCGATGCACCACCTCGGCGAGCGAGACACCCACCAGGTAATAACAGAACGTCCAATCGTAGAAAGTGCGAACCACGGTCTGGATGCTTTGCGCCTCAGTAAGGGCGATCACGGTGGCGATGGGAACGCTGTTGACGACGAAATAGGCCACTCCCGCCAGGGTGAGCCGCAACAGTTCGCCCTCAGGCATAGTCCCGAACCAGGGCCTGCGATAGGCCCATATAGCGGTCAAAGCAGCTAAAGCAACGCAGGTGGTACTGAAGAAAACATGGACCGGCTTCACCCGTGCTTTCGCGGGCCAACACAATTGGGCAGCCGCGCTGGCAACAGCCACCAACAATATCTCCGGCGGCTGCAGCTCAATCAGGCTGAGTACGATGAAAACAAAGTTCAACGAGATGGAGCCCTGCACCCCCGGAAACGTCACTTTCATCCCGGAAGTAGCGATGGCCAGAAGAAGATAGACGATGAATCTGGGCCCTAGTTCGGGAGTCCAGCTTCGGAATGTCATGGCCATTCCAGCCAAACCGGCCAGCCCGATCAGCGCGATAAAGAGTTTCGCCGGGGTAGGTATTCTTTCGGGCTTTGCGTGTTCCACTTCCGATTTCCTTAGAGCTTCGCCTTAGCAACTTTCGCCGTTTGCTCAACCGCAACGGAGCTCATGCCGATTACCAGCGGGTGGCCAGCCACCTCTCACGCTTGACATAAGCGCTTATCGGCACGGTAAGAGCGGAACTTTATAAAGATGAAAGGGTTGCAGCCCTGCAGAGGCGCTTACTCGGCGCGCAAAGCCGTGGCCGGATCCACCCTGGCAGCTTTAAGCGCGGGCGCCCAACTCGCCGTCAAAGCGACGAACAGAATCACAAAACTAACTATTCCCAGGGTTACAGGATCGGCCGGGCTGACGCCAAACAGAAACCGCGCGATGAGCCGGCTGCCCGCTAGTGTAATGGCCAGACCAATCCCCAGGCCGACCGCCGCCAGCCCCGCAGCGCGCAGCACCACCAGCTTCACAATACTGCCGGGCTGCGCTCCGAGCGCCACTCGAATCCCCAATTCAGTGGTCCGCTGCGACACCGAGTACGCCACCACACCATAGAGGCCCAGCGCCGCCAGCACCAGAGCCAGCACCGCGAACATGCCAACCAGGAACGTGCGAAAGCGCGGCTGCGCAACCGAGCCGTACAACACCTCCTGCATGCTCCGCACATCGAATACCGGCTGGCTGGGATCGAGCGTCCGAACCTCTTGCCGTACCGCCGGCGTGATTCCGGCCGGATCCCCCGCTGCTCGAATCACCAGCGCCATGGTCCCCTCAGCCAGATTCATCGCGTCCGGCGGAATCTGCAGATAGTGGTAGTAGGTTTCCGGATTGGTTCCCGCATCCAGACCGGATTGCTTGACGTCGCCAACCACGCCGATGATGGTGGACCATTGATCCTTATCCAAGCCCGAGAGGATTCGTTTGCCAATCGGATTCTGGCCGGGCCAGTAGCGCCGAGCCGCCGTCTCGTTGACGATGACCACTTTGGGCGTCCGTGTATTGTCGCGGCTGTCAAAGAAACGCCCACGGAGCAAAGGAATACGGAGGGCAGCAAAATACCCGGCGCTGGCGGTCCGAAAGTAGGCCCGCGGCTGATCCGCATCCCTCATCCGCGGTTCCCCTTCGATCTGGAAATTTAATCTGACATCACTCCCACTCAAGGGCAGAAAACGGGAAACTCCAGCCGCTTCAACCCCCACCAGCCCCGCTACCCGAACGAGAAGCTGCTCATAAAACAGTCCTACTTTGCGGCCGGCATAGCGGGTCGGCGGAAGCGAAATCCGCATTGTAAGCACGTGATCGGTCCGAAAGCCGGGATTCACCTCCTGCAACCGGACCAGGCTGCGAATCAATAGGCCCGCGCCCACCAGCAGCGCCGCGCTGGACGCCACTTCGCACACCAGCAGCACGTCGCGCACCCGGCTGCGAGCACGGCCGCCTGTTCCGCCACGTCCTCCGCTGCGCAGCACCAGGTTCAAATTGGATCGTGCGCTCGATAATGCCGGCATCAACCCGAAAGCCAGCCCGGTGATGACCGAAACTCCCAAAGTAAACGCCAGAACCCGCCAATCCAAAGTGGCTGCTCCGGCTTCGGACAGGCCGGCCGGCGCTTCCCTGGCCAGAATCCAAGTGCCCCAGTAAGCCAGCAGGAGTCCCAATAGTCCAGCAATTACCGCCAGGAGAACACTTTCGGTCAACAGTTGGCGTATCAGCCGGCCGGGATTGGCGCCCATTGCCGTTCTCACCGCGATCTCTCTCTCACGTGCGCCCGCTCGAGCCAGCAGCAAGTGGGCTACGTTGACGCAGGCAATCAGCAATACCGCTACCACGGCGGCCATGAGCATCCACAGTGTGGGCCGAATATCACCAATCAGTTGCTCGCGAAGGGGCACCAGGTCCACGCTGAAGCCCGCGTTCGTATCCGGATATTGCTGCGCCAGCCGCTGCGCGATGATGCGCATTTCACTTTGCGCCCGCTCGCGCGACATTCCCGGCTTCAGGCGCGCCAGCACATGCAACTCGTGCACACCCCGGTGGCTCGGGAGGGAATCTTTCGGCTCGGGCGTGTACGGGGTCCAAAGCTCGGATTGGCTGGTGGGAAGCCGAAAGGCGGAGGGAGCAACACCGACGATGGTGAACGAGCCCCCGTCCAGCAGCACGGTTTTGCCAAGAATATTGGGATCCCGGCCAAAGCTGCGTTGCCAAAGGCCGCCACTCAGGATGGCCACATGGTTTTTGTCGGGCTGATCCTCATCGGACGCGAATAATCTGCCGACGGCAGGCTTCATGCCCAGGAGCTGGAATACCGTGGGCGAAACGGCCGCTGTCTCGATCCGTTCGGGTAGTTCCCCAACCGACAGCACGGAGGATTGGAAGCGCATGGCTCCCATTTCATCCAATGCCTGATTTTGGGTCTGAAAATCCTGATAATCCGCTGCGGAAAGCTGCAATGGCCCAACGGGCGTAAAGGAGCTATTTTCCCACACAAAGACCAAGTCTCCCGGATCTTTGTAGGGTAGGGTACGAAACAGGATGGCACTGGTAACGCTAAAGATCGCGGCGTTAGCCCCGATCCCCAAACTCAGCACCAGAATCGCTATGGCTGTCGAACCGGGAGTCTTTAAGAAGGTACGAAGGGCATACCGCAGGTCTTGAGTCAGCGCGTCCATTCCTCACAATCTGCATTGTACCCCCAGTGAGAGATGGCTTGCTGGCCCGCGGCCGGAAATGTGGTTCCCGGCCGCGGGTTACAGCCCCATTTTTTTGGGTTCAGGCGATTTTATCCGCCCCAGACTATTTGTCCGGCTTTAATGTTGGTCTTGGTCCTCATTGTGCTTCCTCCTTGCTTTAGTTTGAAAGTACTTCTTACTTACGACCCTTATGTATGCACCTTGGATGCCAAGCGTACCATGACCAAAAATCCGCGCGTACTAAGCACCGGCAAGTGTCTGATCTCATGGATCAAGAGCGCATCAGAGGTGGTCGAGTGAGATGCCTTACTCTAAGGTGAGAGGGGCTTTCTTGCTATCTACTCAGATAGTCACCCTATCCTTGTGGATAGGGTGATCGCCTTAGCGCTCGCCCGCCGATCGATTGCGCTTCTTTTCAATCACCAATCCACCCGTAATCCGGTATACTTACGCGAGAAGCATGCCCGACATTCCCGCTGAACTGGAAGCGGTGGCTGGCCCACTCAAGGGCAGCATCATCGCGCTCGAGGAGACCGAAACCTCCCTCGGGCGGGAGCCGAGCAACCAGGTTTCTCTCCTGGACGCCGCCGTGTCACGCAGACATTGCGTCATCACGCGCACCGGCGGCGAATTCAAGATCCAAGACCTGAATAGCCGCAACAGTACATTTGTCAATGGCGTTCCCATCGCCGAGCGCACCCTCGCTTCCGGCGACGAGATCAAGATCGGAAACTCGCTCTTCGTCTTTGTGCTGCCGGAAGTGGAAAAGTCCAAGGAGATTTCCACTTCGGTGGAATTTAACAAGGATTTCGATCGGGCGGACGTGAGTGGCGGCTCTACCATCATCTTGCGCAAGCAGGATGCGCGCTACCTGCGCGATCTGGAAAACGTACCGCTCGAGAACATCAAGTCCGCCGGCCGGACGGTTCGCGACCTGAATGCCTTGCTCCGCATCAGCAAAGCAGTAAACTCCGTGCGCGGCCTGGAGGCGCTGGAAAAACAGGTGCTCGAATCGATCTTTGAAGTGGCGCCGGCCGACCGTGCGGCCATTCTCCTGTGCCAGAGTGGTACCGAGGAATGGACCTCGGTGTTCGGATGGGATCGCCGGGCGGGACCGAATCAGGCCGTGCAGGTAAGCCGGACCATCGTGGCGCAAGTGCTTTCCGGCGGTGTAGCCATGCTTTGTAACGACCTGCCGTCCATCCAGTCGTTCTCCGATACGGCCAGCATCGTCGAGCGGCGCATCCATAGCGTGCTGGCCGTGCCGCTGGAAGTCTTCGACCGCGTCCTGGGCGTTATCTACCTGGACACCTCCAATCCGGACACGCGCTTCGACGAGAATCACCTGCAATTGCTCACCGCCATCGGCAGTATTGCCGCCGCCGCGCTCGACAACGCGCGCCGCATGGAGGCGCTCGAACAGGAAAATCGCCGTTTACAGGACGAGATCAGCCTGGAGCACAACATGGTGGGCGACAGCCCGCGCATGCGCGACGTCTATCAGTTCATCGCGCGCGTAGCGCCGCGCGACATCACCGTGCTGATCTTCGGCGAAAGCGGGACCGGCAAGGAACTGGTGGCGCGCGCCATCCACCGTACCAGCAGTCGCGCCAACAAACCGTGCGTGGCCATCAACTGCGCCGCCCTGGCCGAAAACCTGCTCGAAAGCGAGCTGTTCGGCCACGAAAAGGGCGCATTCACCGGCGCCATCGCCCAGAAAAAAGGCAAGCTCGAAATCGCCGAGGGCGGCACGGTTTTCCTGGACGAAATCGGCGAGCTGGCGCCCCTGCTGCAAGCTAAGCTGCTGCGCGTGTTACAGGAGCGTGAATTCGAGCGCGTGGGCGGTACGCGCACCATCAAGCTGGATGTCCGCCTCATCACCGCCACCAATCGGGATCTCGAGGACGAGGTCAAGAAGGGCCGTTTTCGCGAGGATCTTTTCTATCGCCTGAATGTGGTCTCCCTGCGCATGCCCGCTTTGCGCGAGCGGCGCGAGGACATCCCGCTCTTGGCCAGTTATTTCGCCGCGAAGTTTTCGCAAAGAGCCAACCGGCCGGTGCTCGGAGTATCGCCCCACGCGCGCACCTGTTTGACCAACTATGATTGGCCGGGCAACGTGCGCGAGCTCGAAAATGCCATCGAACGCGCCGTCGTGTTGGGATCGTCGGAACTGATTCTTCCCGAGGATCTCCCCGAAGCGGTGCTCGAAAAAGCCGAATCGGCCGAAGCCAGCATGACCGCCTTTCACGATTCCCTCCGCGAAGCCAAGAAGCAGCTCATCTTGAACGCCTTCGAACAGGCGCAAGGCAGCTATACCGAAGCCGCCCGCCTGCTGGGCTTGCATCCCAATTATCTGCACCGCCTGATCCGCAACTTGAATATGAAGCAAGTGCTGCGGCAAGCCGTGGCCGAATAACCCCAAGCTCCCGGTAGTGCGCCACTTTGAAAAACCTTCAGCCTGAACGGCTCAAGAAAAGCGCAATCGAATGGTAGACCAACAACGATCCTCGATGGATCGGCGATCCCGATCCCGCGCATGTCTCTCTACCAGCTTCGTGGAGCGTCACAACCTTTTGGTCCGCATGACGGATAGGCGATACACGCGGCTCACAAATGCCTTCAACAAAAAGCTTGAGAATCATTCCGCAGTCCTGGCGCTCGGCTATTTCGCGTACAACTTCATCAAGGTCCATTGCACGTTGCGCTACACGCCTGCGATGGCCGCTGGCGTCACCAATTGAAGTCTCCAGCCTGGTGGCGTTGCTGGAAGCTTCGGAGCGGGGGTTAGAAAGAGCGGAGTAATCGGCATGAGTGAATTTCTGAAGCGTGAGCGCATCACGACGGAAGCAGACGCCGCAATCTGGTCCGTCAATGCCGCCGTGCAGCGAAATCGGGTGTATAGGAGCGATTCGGGGAGGGAGGCATTTCGCGCCGAGTGGATCAGAATGATACGCGAACAATCGGGACAATACCGGTCAGCGTCCAAGCCCATATCGGATGATGCTCACTGCAAAACGATGGCGCTGATTCGGGATCAACTCACGGCCGCATTTAAACCATTACTGACGGACGGGCGGCTTACGTTCGGTACGTCCCAAAAGGCGTTCAATCTTTATTTGAAATATCTGTGGCATCTGGGGAAGCTTCCCAAGAGCGCTCCTCCACCACACTGCCCGGTTGATCGGATCATCTTGACAAAGTTGGGTTTTGATGAATCATGGGCGAAGTGTGACGACCAAGAAAGGTACATGGAATGGATTAACGCTATCCGGCTCCGATCCAACTCCGTGCATAATTGGGAAGACGGCGTGTTTCTTCGGGCAGTTTCAAAGTAGCCGACTCCAAGCTCGCCCCAATCGCTGCGGTACGATATCCAAGTGCTTCCCTTGCTGGCTGAACTTTTCGATCATCAAGCCTGGGCCGACGCAACAATGCTCGCGGCCGTCCGCGCGTGTCCCGCCGCCATCGACGACGAGAAGATTCGTCACACCCTGCACCACATCGTCATGGTCCAGCGGGCCTTTCTTTCCATCTTTCTGAAAACATCGTTCGACATGGCCACCGAATCCAAGCCCCCGGAGTCATTCGACGCGTTGGTGGAACGTTTCCGCGCTACGCAACCTGAGCAACTCGCGTTCGTAAAGAACCTGGACGAAGCAGCGCTCCAGCGCGTAATTGAAACGCCGTGGATTCCCGGGGCCAAACTGACGCTGCCGCAGACCTTGATGCAAGTGGTGATGCACAGCCAGTCCCATCGCGGGCAGTGCGCTTCCCGGCTGCGCGCCGCTGGCGGCCAGCCGCCCACGCTCGATTTCATCCTCTGGCTCAAGGACCGTCCCGCGCCCGCTTGGTCATGAACCAGGGAATCGCGTTCTCTCGCACCCTCCGCGCCCTGGACGCCGACGATTTCCGCGCATCCAAGCTCGGCCTTGTGGCCGCGGCGCTCGTATTGTGCGCCTGGGTGTGGTGGATGTTCGCCGCGCGCGTCCCGCAATACGAGTCCACATCCAACGTGCAAATCGAATCCGGACGCGCGATCGCTGTTTTCCCACCCGATGTTCTCTCGCGTCTCCAAGCGGACCAACCAGCGCTGGTGCACGTCGGAGGCGCCACCATACCAGCTCGCGTGCAATCGATCGCCGCTGACCACGCCGAACTCGTCCTAACCCCCAACCCCCAATCCCCAATCCCAGCTTCCCCATCGGCCTCCGCCGAGATCGAAGTCTCCCGCGTATCCCCAGCCGCCATCGCACTCCGAACGTTGACCGGCGCCCGCCGATGAGGAAGCCCGCCCGTCTCCTCGTCCCCGAAGTGGTCCAGACCTCCAACATGGACTGCGGGCCGGCCGCCCTCAAGTGTCTGCTGGAGGGTTTCGGCATCCCCGTCAATTACGGCCGCCTGCGCGAGGCCTGCCAGACCGGCGTGGATGGAACCTCCATCGACACACTGGAGGAAATAGCGAATCAGCTCGGACTGCAAGCCGAACAGATCATGCTTCCCTCCGATCACGTGTTGCTCGATGAAGCGCACGCGCTCCCCGCGATTGCCGTTGTGGCGCTCCCGAATGGCGTTACGCATTTCGTCATCGTCTGGCGCCGCTTTGGGCGATTCGTCGAATTGATGGACCCGGCGGTGGGCCGGCGCTGGGTGACCGCGGCCCGCTTTATGTCCGATCTGTATCCTCACAGGCAAACCGTCGCGGCCGAGGATTGGCGCGCCTACGCAGGCTCCGAGGATTTTCTCGCGCCCTTGCGCAGCCGCCTGCGTCTGCTTGGAATCGACAACAGCCACGCCGTCGCCACGGCCCTTGAGGATCCAAACTGGCAATCGCTGGCCGCGTTGGACGCCGGTGTTCGAATGCTCGCCTCGCTCGCCGTTTCGGGCGCCATCGAGCGCGGCCCCGACAGCGCGCGCCTCCTCGAAGAGTTTCTCCACCACGCCGGCACCATCCCAGAACATTATTGGTCGGTACGTCCCGGCGCTGAAGACGGCCAACTCGTGATGCGCGGCGCCGTTTTGGTCCGCGCGCTCGGGGTCGCACCGGCGGCGCCCGCCTCCCCCGAACTTTTAGCGGCACTGCAACAACCCTCCGCGCGCCCGGGCTTAGAACTGCTGCGATTGCTCGGCGCCGACGGCGTCTTCACTCCGGCCGCAATCGCCGGGGCTCTCGCGTTGGCTAGTGGCGCGGTGGTGGTGGAAGCAATTCTGTTCCGTGGCCTGCTGGACCTGGGCCCTTCGCTCGGCTCAGCCGGCTTGCGCCTGGGCGCGATGGCCGCCATTGTGGCCTTCTCCTTTGCGTTGCTGTTGCTCGAAATTCCCCTCACCGGAAGTCTCCTGCGATTCGGCCGCCGTCTCGAAATCCGTCTGCGCCTGGCATTCCTCGAAAAAATCCCCCGCCTCGGCGACCGCTATTTTCAAAGCCGCCTCAAGTCCGACATGGCCGAGCGCAGCCACAGCATTCATCTCATTCGCCGCCTTCCCGAACTGGGCGGCCAGCTCCTGCGCTACAGTTTTGAAATTGTCTTCACCATGGCGGGCATCATTTGGATCGATCCGGCCAGCGCCCCCATTGCGATACTCGCCGCGTTCGCCGCACTCGCCATTCCGCTCGCGTCGCAGCCTCTGTTGCTCGAACGCGATCTGCGCCTGCGTACGCATGCGGGCGCACTCACGCATTTTTATCTGGACGCGCTGCTCGGCTTGATCGCGATTCACACCCACGGCGGGCAGCCCGCGGTGCGGCGCGAGCACGAGTCTCTGCTCACCGAATGGGCGCGCGCGGGATTGAATTTGCAGCGCGCCGTTCTTTCGCTCGAAACGTTGCAGTTTCTCGCCGGATTTGGACTCGCGATCTGGCTGCTGGCATCGCACCTCGGGCGCGGCGGCCAGGCGGGTGCCGTGTTGCTCCTGGTCTACTGGGCGCTCAATCTGCCGGCGCTGGGCCAGGAAGTGGCGATCATTGCGTGGCAGTATCCGTCCTATCGAAACATCACGCTGCGCTTGCTCGAACCCCTGGGCGCATTGGAACAGCGAGCGCCCGGCGCCGCCCCTGCCGCGCAGCCATCAACCGCCGCGTCCATAACTTTTGAAAATGTCGGTGTGGTAGTGGCGGGGCACCAGGTGCTGCGCGACATCAACCTGTCTATCGCCCCCGGAACCCACGTTGCCATCGTAGGTGCATCCGGCGCCGGAAAATCCAGCCTGGTTGGGCTATTGCTCGGCTGGCATCGCGCGGCATCGGGCAGCGTCTTCGTCGATGGCGTCCAACTGGATGACGCGCTGCTGGATCAACTGCGTCCGCGCATCGCGTGGGTGGACCCGGCGGTGCAACTCTGGAACCGGCCGCTCGCCGACAATCTGCGCTATGGATTGCCGGATTCGCCGCACATGCCCATCGAAAGCGCCATCGACGCCGCGGAATTAGCTCGCGTAATCGAGCGTCTTCCCAACGGCCTGCAAACGCCACTAGGGGAAGCCGGTGGATTGGTCTCGGGCGGCGAAGGACAACGCGTGCGGCTCGGCCGTGCTCTGCTGCGTCCCGGCGTGCGCCTCGCGATTCTCGACGAGCCGTTTCGCGGGCTCGATTTAGAACAGCGCCGCAAATTGCTGGCCTGTTCGCGCGAGATCTGGCGCGCTGCAACCCTGCTGGCCATTTCGCACGACATCGCCGAGGCCATGACCTTCGAACGCATTCTGGTGCTGGAAGACGGCCGTATCGTGGAAGACGGCGATCCGCGAGTGTTGGCCAGCGATGCCGAATCCCGCTTCCACGCCATGCTGGAAGCCGAGCGCCTGGTCCGCGAGGAATTCTGGAATGGACCCCAGTGGCGTCACCTGCATTTGAACCATGGCCAACTTAGCTGATTCGTGGCTCTGGCCAACTTCCCGCCTGGGCGAAGTGGCGCACGCACTCCTGCGTGCCGCGTCGCCACTCGTGGCGACGCCTCCCCCAGACGCTGACATTGACGTTCTTGGGCGCTGGCTAGAATCCGCCGCCCTCACCATCGGTTTCGAGGCGCAGCCCGCCGAAACAACCTACGCCGATTTCGGTCGCGACTTTCCTAATATCGGCCCAGCTCTGCTCCATGTCCCGACTGATTCCGGTCCCAAATTTCTAGCGATCCTGCCGGGCTCGATCTTGCTGACTCCCGATCTCAAAAAGTCTCGCATCGATCCCGCTGAAATCCGAGCCGCTCTTTGCGCCGCCATGGAAGCGCCCGTCCTGCGCGAGATCGACGAGACGCTTCTCCGTGCCCAGATCCCGCCGGCGAAACAAACTCGCGCGCGCGACGCCATCCTGCGCGAACGTCTCGGCGCCAAGCGAATCCGCGGCATCTGGCTGCTGCGTCTGCCACCCGGCGCGAACTTCTGGGATCAATTGCGTCACGCCCGCATCCCCCGGCGCTTGATTGCGCTCGCCGGCGCCCATGCGGCGCAATATCTTCTCTGGATCCTGGCCTGGTACATTGCCGGCGCAAATGTTTTGCGCGGCGGAACGGATCGCGGATGGCTGGTTCCCTGGGCTCTTCTGCTATTGACGCTAGTCCCGCTGCGCGTGCTGATCACGCGGTTGCAGGGCTGGGTGGCCATCGGCGCGGGCGCGCTCTTGAAGCAGCGCCTCTTTTTCGGCTCACTCCGTTTGGAGCCCGACAGCATCCGCCATCAAGGCGCTGGGCAACTGCTCGGGCGAGTGCTCGAATCGGAAGCGGTCGAAGCGCTGGCATTGAGCGGAGGCTTTCTCGCCTTGGTGGCGCTCATCGAAATCGTAGTCGCCATCTTCGTGCTGGCAGCCGGTGCGGGCGGCCTGTTGCAATCGGCACTGCTCTCGGCTTGGCTCTTCGTCGCGGCTGCCATCGCCTGGAAATATTTTCGGCGCAACCGCAACTGGACCGACGTTCGTCTCAACATGACCCACGATCTGGTGGAAAGCCTGGCCGGGTATCGCACGCGCCTGGCGCAACTCCCTCCGGATCGATGGCACGACGGCGAAGATGAAGCGCTCGAGAACTACTTGCAGAGTTCGGAAGCCATGGATCGGTCCACAGCCCGGTTGATCGCCGTGGTGCCGCGCGGCTGGCTGGTCGTAGGCCTGCTCGGCTTAACGCCCGCGTTCGTGTACGGAAATGCCACTCCCGGCCGCATCGCGATCGCCGTCGGCGGCACCTTGCTCGCCTATCGCGCGTGGCGGCGGCTGGCCGCCGGAGCGTGGCAGTTGGCCGGGGCCGCCGTGGCCTGGCAGCGCACCTCGATTCTGTTCCATGCCGCTGAGCGTCAGGAATTACCCGGAGCGCTGGATGTCGTCGCCCCGAGAAACGCGCCGCTGGTGGTAGCCGCACGCAGCCTGGATTTTCGCTACAACGGCCGCGCCGAGCCCGTGCTGCGCGGCGCCACGCTCGAAATCGCGCGGGGCGAACGGGTGGTGCTGGAAGGCGCTTCGGGCGGCGGAAAATCCACCCTGGTATCGCTGCTGGCCGGCGTGCGCGAACCCAACGCCGGGAGCATTTTGATGGACGGCTTCCCTCGCCCCACCCTGGGCGCCGCCGAATGGCGCCGCCGCTTGGCCGCCGCCCCGCAGTTCCATGAGAACCACGTCCTGGGCGAAACATTCGCCTTCAATTTGTTTTTGGGCCATCCCGCCATTCTTACGCCCGCCGATTTCGATGAAGCGCAAGCCATCTGCGCCGAGCTCGGCCTCGGCGATTTGCTGGCTCGCATGCCCGCCGGTATGCTGCAAATGGTGGGCGAGACCGGCTGGCAGCTTTCCCACGGCGAACGCAGCCGCCTCTACATCGCGCGCGCGCTGCTGCAAGCGGCCGAGCTGGTGGTGCTGGATGAAAGCTTCGCCGCGCTCGATCCCGAAAATCTGCAACGCGCGCTGGAGTGCGTGGTCAAGCGGGCACGCTCATTGCTGGTGATCGCGCACCGCTGACGATTCCAGCGGACCCTCACTTCAGTCCATCGGCCAAATACAGCGTGGAAATGTCGCGCTCGAAGGAATACGCATAGGCGTTCCCATCCGGCGTCATAACCACTTGTCCGATCCGCACGCCCACCGGATCCGCCGGCTTCAGTTCCTTCCACGGCTCTTCGCGCCGCGCCGCTAAATCCAGCCGGTGAATCTTCATCGCGGTCAGGCCTTCGTCTCGCCGCAGAAACAAATAACGGCCATCCGCGCTCCATCGAATCACCGCTTCGCCGGCTTCCACGTCCAGACCCGGCTGCGGCGCCCCGCCCGCGACCGGCAGCAGGTTCAACTTGTTTCCAACCACATCGGTCACATATTTTCCATCGGGCGAAACATGCGACGCCACCACTCCCTCCGCCGTCACCGGAACAGGCGCACCGCCGCGCGTGTCCTGCAGGTAAGTGCGCATCCCCCGGCTCGGCTCGTTGCCCGTGAAGAGCAGCTTCTGCCCGTCCGGAAACCATTCCACTCGCTCATAGTGCATGCCGGGCGTACTGAAAACGCGCGCCTCTCCCGGACCCGTTGGCAGCAGGCTCAGCTCCGTCTTCGGGCCGTCGTTCAAGATGCATGCCACAAATTTTCCATCCGGCGACAGCGCGGGCCGGTTGCCATCGCCCAGCCGCACCGCTTGCGAGCCATCGGTTTCGCGAATGTAGATGGCGGGGTTCCGCGCCTGCCCATAGGACAGCTCTACGAACAGGATGGTCTTGCCATCGGCTGAAATATCGTAGACTTGGCTGCCGTCGAACCACGAAAGATCGCTTTCCTGTTTGGCGCCCGGCGCCAGGGCCGAAATTCCCAGCCGTGAATCCACCACCGTGAACAGCACCTTCTTATCGCGCGCCGGCTTGTCACCTGCCTGGTCACGAGTGATGTCGTCCACCAGCATGGACGCGGGCGTCTCCACCACCAGCCGCTCTTTGCCCGCGAGCGTCACAGCGCGCAGCGCCGGTTCTCCGCCCGCCTTCGCTCCGCCGAACCAGATCTCGCCGCCATCGGGCGACCACGCCAGCCCGCCCAATGCCGCCCACCCGCGCGACAACCCCCGTTTCTTTCCGTTCATGTCCAGCACCGTCACGGTATAATCCCCGGCATAGTTGTCGTATTCGAAAAACGCGATCAAGTCGCCCTTAGGCGACACGCGCAGCAACTCCGGCGAACGTCCGTCGTTTTCATAGCGGACAGTACCAATCGGATACTCGATGCGATTCTTGCCGCCCACAGTCCGCGAAACCGCCAGCGTCGAGCCGTCGGGCGACCAATCCGCGTCGTTCACGTTTTCCAGAATCTCGCGCGGCGCTCCGCCCGACAACGGTACGCGCGCCAGCGTTCCCGCGGTTCCGTTGGTAGCGGGCCCCAGCAGGATCGCCATCTCGCCGGTGGAACTGATCGCCAGGATGCGCCCATCCGGCAAATCCAGCGGCCGATACTCGCGGCTGCCCGGGCGCATGGAAAAGATATTGGCCGGCTCGCTGGCCCACTGCGCGCTGAACACCACGGTCTGGCCGTCTGGGGAAAACTTCGCCGACTGGATCTCGCCGCGCCGATAAGTCATGCGCTCAAAGGTCGGCTGCACCGGCTTCAGAAATCGCCAACTCGCATAAGCTCCGGCCAGCAACGCGAAAAGAATTACGGCGGGCCACAGCAAGACCCCGATACTTCGCTTAGGAGGAACCACCGCCGTACCGCCGCCATCGGCGGGAGCCAGCTTGCCGGACTCCAGCTCGTCCAGCACATCTTCCAGCGCCACCTTAATGTCGGCCATGCTTTGCCAGCGGCGCTGTGGATCCTTGCGCAGGCAGCGGCTGATGATCCGCTCCACGTCGCGCGGAATTGCCCGGCCCCAGCTGGCTCAAGGGCACCGGCTCGGAATGCAGCACCGACGCCAGCGTCGAAAGCTTGGAGTCGCCTGAAAACGCCCGCTTGCCCGTGATCATTTCGTACAACACCGCGCCAAATCCGAAGATGTCCGAGCGCGCATCCACGGTGTGGCCGTCGGCCTGCTCCGGCGACATGTAGGCCACCGTTCCGATGATCGTGCCCGCTTCGGTCCGCAGAGCCGCATCCACGTGCACGCTCTGCGTCACCGCGAATACGTCCGGCTCCTCGATCTCGGTCAGCTTGGCCAGGCCGAAGTCCAGAATCTTCAGCTCGCCATGCTCGTTGACGATGACATTGGCGGGTTTCAGGTCCCGATGCACGATGCCCGCGCTGTGGGCGGCGGCCAGGCCATCGGCAATCTGGATGGCATAGCCGAGCGCCTCATTCAGCCGGATGCCTTTGCGGCCGATCAGCCGGTCCAGCGTCTTGCCGGCCACGTACTCCATCGCGATGAAATCCACCGGCTGCCCGTCCACCTGCCCGGTGTCGATATCGAAAATAGTGACGATGTGGCGATTACTTAAGGCCGAAGCGGACTTCGCCTCTTGCGAAAAACGAGCCCGGCGGTCGGCGTTGGCGACGGCCGTGGAAGGCAGAACTTTCACGGCCACGGAGCGGTCCAGATGGGTGTCCAGCGCGCGGTAGACAACGCCCATCCCTCCCGCGCCCAGCTTGGCCTCGATGCGATAGTGCCGGAGAGTTTCGCCGATCATGGCCCGATTTCACAGAACCGGATGTGACAATCCGAGCGCCCATTTTACCATCCGCCGGATTCGAACGTTTGATCGCGTATTTGTTTGGCGCTTTAACTCACCATCGAAACCAATCCCCGCTCCTTCAAGCCGCTAATAGCCAGGCCATACCGGCCCCGCACCCCGGTCTTCTCGAAGATATGCTTCAGATGGATCTTGACCGTTCCCGGCCGAATACCCAATTCGAGCGCGATTTCCTTGTTCTTGAACCCCTGCTCCACCATTTCAAGCACCTGGTGCTCGCGCGGGGTGAGTTCCGAGCGCGGGTAGCGCTCCTGCCGCGCCGAATCGCGGAACACACAATCCTCCATCCAGCTTCGCCCCGAGGCCACGGTCCGCAAACAGCTCAGGATGCTTTCCAAATCCGCCGTCTTGCGAACAATGCCCTTAGCGCCGGCCTGCAGCAGACGCAGCGCTTCGGCTTCGGTCATCGAAACGCCCCAAACCGTCACTGCCGGCGGGGCTTCCGCCAGTTTCAGGTCGTGAATCCAATCCAGCACAATTCGCATGCCGAATCCCTTGTCCACGATCACAACATCGGGTGGCCGGGCGGTCACAAGTTGCGTGGCTGCTTCCAACGTATTCAACGAGGCCAGGAACTCCAGGTCTCCGGCTGCGGTCAGTAAGGTTCGTAATCCTTCCGCCGTTATCGGTTGAGTGTCGCACACGACGACAGTCTTCTTCGAGTGGTCTTCGCTCATGTTGGTCTCTTACCAGCCGACACGCCTTTCTCATGCGGGCCTCAGCTTGATTCATACGTTCGATTCATGAATCAAACTAAGCCTTATCGGCGAGTGCGTTCGAATGTTTAGTTGATCGGGTGACTGAAGGCTCTCATGTTATCATCAACACTAGCCGATTTGATCGTTAGGACTACCATGACGGAAAGTCCGCAGTGCGCCGATGCCCCAGCCTGAAGCTTCGAAATTCAACGGTACCTGGAAAGCGCTGTTCATCTGTCCTAACCAAAAGATAATACGAGATTTAGCTCCGCTTCTCCGCAAGCATCTTCCCACCTTTTCGGGCCACGACCTGAACGCTTACCCCATGCGCCACCAACTGGCCGAGGTGCTCAGTGCAGAAACACCCAATCTTTGTCTGCTCGAGATCGGCGAGCCACGCGATACCGGATTGGCGCTGATTTCCGACCTCTTGCGCCTGGATGCCAAGTTGCCAATTGTCGTAGTTCTCTCGAACAACGACCCCGAGCTGGTACTACGCTGCCTGCGTCAGGGCGCCAGCGATTTTCTGATTCCCCCCTTCACCTCTGAGCAAGTGGAAGGGGCGCTCCAAAAGGTGGCCCGGCTCCAGCCTGCCCACGCCGCCACCAACTCCGGCAAAGTTTATTGCATTATGCCCGCCAAAGGCGGCTGCGGCGCCAGCACCATCGCCAGCAATCTGGCATACCAGATGAAGCGCGGCGACAAACGCATCCTGCTGGCCGATCTGGACCCTCTCGCCGGAACGCTATCCTTCCTGCTGAAGATCAAGTCCAACTACAGCTTCATGGACGCGCTGGCGCGCTCGCACGATATCGATGCCGACCTTTGGAGATCGGTGGTCACCAGCCGGGGCGGGGTGGACGTGCTGCTTTCCCCCGAGGTGATGATGGAGGGGATGAGCGAGCTGAAGGACGCCAGCAGCATCATTGAATATGCGCGCGCCACTTACGACCTGGTGGTGCTCGATACCGGCGGCGTTTATGGCGAATGGAACCTCAGCCAGGCGCAACTGGCCGACGAGGTTCTGCTGGTCACCACCAACGAGCTCACTTCCCTGCAGGCCGTGCAGCGCGCCCTCAGCTACCTGGATGCCAACAACGTGGGCCGCTTCAAGCTCCGTCTGATCGTGAACCGCTATGACCGCCATACCGGCCTGAGCAAAGACGTAATCGGTACAGCGCTGCACATGGACATCTTTCACATCATGCCCAGCGATTACGAAGCCATCCAGAAGTCTTTGATGGAGGGCAAGCCGCTGGGCGCCGCTACCAGCTTCGGCAAGAGCGTGATCGGCCTGGTGGACCGCCTGGGCGGAAGCTCGGAAGCGCCCAAGAAAAACAGTTCGCTGTCGGGTCTATTGTCGCTGTTTTCGCGCACGTCTTAGAAACGAACACCCACGCCGCCGCTCGGCGCGCAGGAATCCGAGTGACACGCCCGACGAGGTTATTTTCATCAGCCGCCGCGGGACGGGCTGACGCGAATCCAGGTAGGGCAGCCAGTAGCCTGATCGGCCAATTGCCAATACCCAATCCGCCAACCTCGCGCCGCCGCTGGTAAGATTGTGAGCACGGAAGGAAGCGACGCCATGAATGACGAAACCCTCCAGCTCATAATCACCGGCCTTCGGCTGACGGGAAACAATGCTGCACCACGTGAAATAGAAGTTGAGTATCTTAGGGCCGGTAAGTTGGTCAGGGCGTATAGGGCACATCTAGCCGAGCATCCTGCCGAAGATCCACGAAGCCTATTGGCATAGAATTGAAGAAGGTTCCGAGCGTCATGCCGACCCAAGAACGTTGGTATCTAATTTTCAAATATAATCGGACGATCCTCGAACGCATCACTGTTGGCGAAGTGAGGGGCGAATCACAAGCCGTTCAGCACGTGGAGCGCTTGGACGCTCAATTGTCCGATGCGGAGCGAACTGCCGGATGGTCCCACGAACGTGCCGGTCACGGAACCGCTAAACCGCAGCAATATCATCCTCCGCAACGACGCAAGCGTCCCACCAAGAGGCGCAGCTACACCGGACGTTTGAGTTAAACAACTGTGATCCGCAAGTCCATAGCAAGGGAACTCGTCATTTGCAAGGACGCCCGATGCAATACGCCAATCAACATCCCACGTCAGTTTGGGGTAGATGAAACACGAATACTTCAATGCCCCAAGGCTCATGCGCACGAGTATCGAGCATCTGATGTTCGTTCGCACATCCCGGACGTGAAGCTCGGCCACCAGGGAAAGTGACGGTTTCCGGTTCAACGCACACTTCAGACACTACCCTCGCGCCAGCGCACGCCGGCGCCAATCGCTAAACTGGAGTCGGAGGCACTTCATGTCCAATCAGCAGGACCTCCGCCCGCCGACGCAGATTCTCACCCGCGGTTTCGATCCCACCCTTTCGGTCGGATCGGCGCGTCCCGCGGTATTCCGCAGTTCCACCTACGTTTTCCCCAGCCCGGAAGCCGCCGAGCGCGCCTTCGACCTGGTGGCCGGACGCGCGCAGCCCAACGCCGGTGAGCAGCCCGATCTGATCTACTCGCGCTTCAATCACCCCAACGCCGAAATCCTGGAAGCGCGCGTGGTGCCGCTCGAAACCGGCGCGCATGCGGCCTTGGTTTTCAACTCCGGGATGGCCGCTATCATGACCGCGCTGTTCGCCTTCGCGCGTCCCGGCCAGAACATCATATATACAGTCCCCATTTACGGCGGCACGCAACACCTGATCGAGGATTTCCTCAGCACCCTCGGCATCGGAGGCATTCCCGTCGAAGCTGGACACACTGGCGAAATGGACAAAGCCATTCGTTCCACGAAAAATCTCGCGATCGTGCTGATTGAGACGCCGGCCAACCCCACCATCGTGATGACCGACATCCGCCACGCCACCGACGCCGCAGCGCGCCTCAATCCAAAGCCCCTGGTGATGGTCGACAATACGCTCCTCGGCCCCACCTTCCAACATCCGCTGCTGCTGGGCGCCGACCTGTCTTTGTATTCGGCCACCAAATATCTTTCGGGCCTGAGCGATCTCATCGCGGGCATAGCCATCGCCAGTGACCCCAATCTCATTCGGCAGATGCGCTCCAAGCGCAACTTGTTCGGCAACATCCTGCAGCCCGATGAATGCTGGATGCTCGAAGGCCGGTTGCCCACCGTCACGCTGCGCATGAATCGATCCAGCAAGAATGCCGAACGCATCGCGATCCGCCTGGCCAAGCACCCCAAAATAGACCGCGTTTTATATCCGACGCTGTTCACCGATCCCGAACAAGTGGAGATCGCGCGCAACCAGTGCGATTTCCCGGGTGGCATGCTGTCCATCGAACTGCACGGCGGCAAGAAAGCCGCGTTCGAGTTTCTTCGCAACCTGCGCATCGCGCGCAACGCCGTATCGCTGGGCGGAGTGGAAACGCTGGTCTGTCATCCCAAGACCACCACGCACTCCGGATTCACCGAAGAGGAATTCGCCGCCGCCGGCGTTACCGACGGCCTGGTTCGCATTTCCATCGGCATCGAAGACTGGCGCGATCTGATGGCCGATTTCGAACAGGCGCTCGATCTGGTCTGATTTACTTGATCTGAAATTTGATAACAGCCTTGCCGAGGTGAATCTCGTCCCCAGGCAGCAGCCGCGTTCCGCGCGTGTCGCGATGCACTTCCTGCCCCATCCCGTCGCGAATGATCCACAACCCGCAGTTGTTCTCAGCCTTGTCGCCGCGTTTGTACCAGCGATCGTTGAACAACCGATACTCGCCGGTCTTCTTATCGTGAAGGATGTGGGCGTGCTCGCGCGACACAGTTCGATTGATCGGATTATCTTCAGCAAACGCCAGATCGTTGCGCCGCGAGAGGCCTTCCGATTTGTAGACATCGCCCAGGCGGCCGATGTTGGTGCGGACTTTTTGAAGCGGGATCTCGGATTTGTTCGCGGTCCCGGCGGCGACCACCAGCTTGGCCGCTTTTCGCGCGCGCGGAGTTTCCTCGGAAGCGGGCGCGAGATCTTCAGCCAGAGTTTCCACGCGCAGCCAATGGCGGTCGTCAGCAGATTGTTCGGCCGCGCGGATCTCCACGCGCAGATCTTCAGGAAAGCGGCAAGCTTCTTTGGATAAACCCTTGCGCAGCTCCTCATCGAAGAACCGCCGGAAAAAGTCGCGTTCAAAAACCGCGCCTTCCTCCGCCGCGGCGCGGATCTGAATGCGAACAACATTGTATGGGAATAGCGCCTGGCCGCCCGCGCGCTGGATCTTCTTCTTCACTTCATCCAGCACCGCAATGCGAATTTCGGCCACCTCCGGCGATTCGCCCATCACCTGCGCGGTGGCGCCAAATGGCGCTTCGAACACCGTCCGCCCCAGCCGCTCGATCAACTCGGAGATTTTCATTTCACCAGCCCCAGTTCCGCCGCGGCATCCACGATCTCGCGCGCGATCGGCGCGGCCGTCGTTCCACCGTATCCGCCATGCTCAACGACAACCGCGAACGCAATGCTCTTCGTTCGATAATGCGGCACGCCTTCGTCCAATCCAGCCGCTCGATCAACTCCGAGATTTTCATTTCACCAGCCCCAGTTCCGCCGCCGCATCCACGATCGCGCGCGCAATCGGCGCCGCCGTTGTTCCACCGTATCCGCCATGCTCAACGACAACCGCGAACGCAATGCTCTTCGTTCGATAATGCGGCACGCCTTCGTCCAATCCAGCCGCTCGATCAACTCCGAGATTTTCATTTCACCAGCCCCAGTTCCGCCGCCGCATCCACGATCGCGCGCGCAATCGGCGCCGCCGTTGTTCCACCGTATCCGCCATGTTCCACCACAACCGCGAACGCGATGCTCTTCGTTCGATCTCCTTCATATGGAGCAAATCCCGCAAACCAGGAGTGCGGCATGCCTTCATCCAATTGTGCCGTGCCGGTTTTTCCCGCGACACTCACGGACTCGCCCTTCATCGCGCGCCGCGCCGTTCCTTCCACCACTACCGACCGCATTGCGTTCGCGAGAAATGCCGCCAGGTCCGGCGCTAGAATCGGCTTCGGCGGCGCAGTCCGCGCATTGCTGGGATCGATCACCCAGCGGCCTTCCGGCATCGAGCCCTGCGCCGCAATCGTAGCCGCAACGCGCACCATCTTGAACGGCGTCACCAATACCGGACCTTGTCCATACGCCGCAAACGGCATCGCGGCTTGAATATCGGCGACACTGCCGGCCGGAATATCCAGCAGCTTGGCCGTATCGCTCAACTGCTTCGCGCCTACCGAATAGACACCGAGCTGCGCGAAATAGGCGTTGCACGAAACAGTGATGGCCTGATGCATGGTCAGCGTTCCATGCGCGGAATCGCCCACGTCGTCGCGAATCGGTTTGTGCCAGCCGGGAATGATCGCGCCCACGCGTCCATCCGGCAGCCGGCGGCAACTGAAGCTCTTGTTCTCAAGCGCCGGGTCCAGCCGGAGCGCGGCCATCGCTGTCACCAGCTTGAACGTCGAACCCGGTGGATACTGGCCATAGCGCGCCCGATCGAACAATTCCTCGGGCGTCGCCTGCGACTTCACGTCGGGAGCGGGCGCGCTCACCAGCGCCAGCACATCGCCCGAATTCGGATCCATTACCACCACCGCGCCCTTGTCTTTATGCGCCTTCGCCAATTGATCGTACAGCGCCTTGGCAGCGCGCATTTGCAAACGAATATCGATGGATGCCATGACGTTGCGGTCGCGCGCCAGCAACTTCGCGATTGCCGGATTGCCCGGCTGATGCCGATACCGGATCAGCGGCGCCAGCTCGCGATAATCCGCGAAGCCTTGCAGCTTCGCATTGGAGTCATGCTCGATCAGCGATGCATTGCTGGCGTGGAAATTGTCGCCAGTGCGCAGGTCGCCCAGGATGTGCGCGGTCAGCGGGCCAAAAGGATAATGCCGGTTATCCAGCCGTGAGCACGCCGTGTCGATCGAAATACCGAGTTTCGAATATTGATCGCGGCGCCGCTCCAGCTCGTTCCAATCGCTAGTCGCGAGCAATACGCCATTTCTATCGAAAATGTTTCCGCGCCGGATCTCGCGCGCCAGCGAATTCAGCCGCGGGTTGCGCTGCGGACGCTTGACGCCGTCGTCTTCAAAAACCTTTGCCTCGCGCGCCAGGTAATCCTGATCGCGCGCCACTTGATAATACGCGGCAAATCCGAGCAGCGTGGCAGCCGCTGCGCCGAGTATCCATTCCAGCCGAACCACCGGCTTGCGGAATGGTTCGTCGATATTCGCTTCCCTGCCCTGGCTCGAGATTGCTATCAATATCCCGAAGATCAGGAAATTCGCGAGCATCGCCGTATTGCCGAAGCTTAAGAACGGCGACACTACGCCCGAGAGCGGAATCGCGCCCAGCACCCCGCCCGAAATGAGCAGCATCTCGAAAGCGATCAGCGCGGACAATCCCAGCGCGAGAAACATTCCGTATTCATTCGGAGCGCGCAATCCGATGCGCATTCCTCGCCATACCAAAAATCCAAGCAACAATAAGACCGTTGCCACGCCGCAGAATCCCCACTCTTCGCCGACCGCGGGCAGAACCAAGTCCGTGTGCCCCGCTGGAATCATTTCCGGATCGCCCCACCCTGGTCCCGATCCGAGCGCGCCGCCGGTAGAAAACGCCCACAGCGAATGCGCCAATTGATTGCCGCCGTGAACGTCGTTATCCCAAGGCGACAGCCACATGTTGATCCGATCCACCACCGTCGCAGGCTTGCCCAAGCGGTATCCCACGGCCACGCCGCCAACCAGCAGAACAATGCCGAGCACCGCCAGCCCCGCGCGTCCCCGCGCCACCGCAAACATCGCCAGGAATAGAAATCCGGTGACCAGAGCCGGACCAAGATCCTTCAGCAAAAAGAAAAACCCGAGCGCCAATGCCACCGCGCACATCACCGGCAGAACATGCGAAAGCCGCGGCAGGCCGATCCACCGCAGGGATCGCGGAACCAGGCGCTTCTCCCGCAGATCGCGCAGCCGCTCCCAGTTGCGCGTAAAGTACCCGGCCAGGAAAAACACCAGCAGGATCTTGATCACTTCCACCGGCTGAAACGGCCCCAGGTTCACCTTCGCGTCATTGCCGGAAGGTCCCGAGCCGAAGCGCAGCAGCAAAACAAAAAGCGCCAGCGCGCCGAATAGCGGCGTATAACACCACGCCGAGAAACGCTGATAGTTGAAGGCGCGCAGCGACGGCGCGAGCAATACCAGGCAGCCCAGCGCCACGCCCCACGCAAACTTGCTGAATTCGAGCGTATCGCGCAGCGGGTCGCGCAGGCTTACCGCGAGAATCAAGCCGATCCCGGTCACCAGATGAATCGCGGGCAGCATGGCAAAGTCGCCGCGCAACGCGCTCCATCGCCAGATCAAAAACACGATGTGGAACGCAGCCAAGTAAACCGCGATCCAGATCAGGAACTGCGTCTGAAATTCGGCCGGCGTGCGCACCACGAACGCCGGCTTCAGTTTCGCGAGCGGCAGCAAAGGCACGCGCGGCGCCGAACGCAATCGAGCCAATGCACCGACGTTCGGGAGCGGCTGGTGCGCCGGGAGATAAGCGAATATTTTGTCCGCCACCGATGCGCGCTCGGCTTCGTCCTGGAACACTTGCAGGAATGGCAGCAGTTGTTCCGGCTTGCTCACGCGATTCAGGTCGATCAATTCTCCGCGCGCCAGCGCACCGGACAACTCCGGAAAGTTTTGGGTCTTCGCCGAAAAGACCATCAACAATCCAATGGCAACCAGGACCGACGAACACGCCAGCCACGAAAATTCGCGCCATCCCACGCGACCCTGCGCGGCGCCGGCCTTAGCGCCCGTCGCAAGAACCTTCGACTCCCAGCTCTTGGTTACTGCCAATGCGTCCTCCGGGTGGCATAACGCGGCCGCCTGGCTGGCTTTCGTTTCTTCTGGAGCGCATCGGCCATATCCTGGCGCGCGCGATCGTCCTCATCCACTTGCCGCAGCGCGACGCTCACATTGGAAAAGCCCTCGATCGGCTCGTACAATTGGCGCGCACGATCGAAATCGCGCTGGGCCAGCCGCAAATAGCGCGCTTCTGCCGCGCGGTTCTTGGGCCCGCTGTTCCGCGCCTGATTCAACTCGTCCGTCGCGCGAAAGCGATAGCCATCCGCCTCCTCTTCGGTTTCCCGCGGACCAGGCTCGAAACCCAGACGCTGTGCCTGGTGCAGTTCCGCCATGGCCATGCCGATGTTTTTCAGCGAATAGACATCCATGCGCGCCAGCCCCAAGTGCGGATCGGGCGAACGCGGCAGCAGCGATGAAGCGTCCGCGAAATCGGACTGCGCGGCATGGGCGGAAGCTGGATCGGCATTGGCCCGTTCCAGATTCTCGAAGCCATGACACAACGCCAGCTTGCCTTGCGCCGCGCGATCGTTACGGTCCATCTCGATCAAGTGCGTAAAGCACACCTCGGCCTTCGGCCAATCGAAATCCTGAACGCGCGGATCCGAATTATTGCGATAGCCTTCGATCACCTCGTCTCCAGCTTGCAGCAGGGCCGCATGCACATTTGCCGCAAGCTTACTCACCGGCGACATCCCGCCCAGGAACGCGTTTTGCCTTTGGACGCGCTGGAGCAAATCCCAATCGCGGTTGATCTGGCCGGCGCTCGCGCGCGTGTAATCCAAGGTGCCGCGCAACGCGCTGCTGTCGCGCCCGAATCGATAGTAATAGCCGACGGGCACGCACACCACCAAGCCGGCCAGCAATCCCCAGGACAACGCCACCAGGATGCTCATCACGGAAGCGAGCTGCTGGGCGCGCGGGGGCTTCAGTTTGAGCACGCTGCGCCGAACCGTTTCCGCCATGCCGGCCATGCGCTGCGGAATGTGCGGCAGACGCTGCTTCTCCACGGTGGGATTGCTCTTCCACGAAACACGCCGCTCCATTTCCGCGACGGTCGGCCGGTTTTGCAGAAACAGCGTCAAATCATTTTCGAACGCTGACGCCGAAACATAGCGCTGGTGCAGATCGCCCGCCAGCGACTTGTGCAGAATCGCGGTCATCGCATCCGGACAACTTTCGGGCAGCGCGCGCGGTGGACGCCGCGATTGAATCAGCGCTTCCAGTTTGCGCGTATCCTGCGCCTGATACGGCGGCACGCCCGCCACCATCTCGTACAACGTTACACCCATCGCCCAGAGATCCGCGTGCCGGTCCACTTGCCCGCGGCTCAATCGTTCCGGCGAGCAATAGCTTGGGCTGCCCAATCCCAAATGCGTACGGCTGTGAGTGAAAGTCAGCGCCTTCGCAATGCCGAAATCCAGCAGCCGGACTTCATCGTTGCTCCCGATCTGAATGTTGGACGGTTTGATATCGCCATGCACCACGGATCGCCGCTGCCCATCGATAGTGGCCTGAAACGAATGCAGCTTGTCGAGCTGGCTCAGGATCTCCACCGCGAATCGCGCCGCCCGCTGCGGTTCGATGCGGCCTTCCTGCTTCAGAATTTCAGCCACCGTACGGCCCTCGATGTATTGCATCGAGACGAAGAAGAACCCGTCCAGGTGGCCGTACTCATAAAGCTCAATCACGCGCGAATCGGCAGCGTGCAATTGCTTCTGCAGATCGGCTCCGCGGCGCTCGGCTTCGAGGATCAATTGCGTCAGCGCGTCCGGCGATTCCTCAACAATCTTTAATACAGCGTGGCGATTGGCGCTGGTATCGAAGGCCAGATACACGTCGGTCATTCCGCGCGCGAGCTTGCGGATCACCTCGTAGGCGCCGAATTGCCTGGTGCGAAGCACAGGATCGTAAAGATTGACGCGCGGCGCGCTTTACGGTTTCGGCCAACGCAACGCCAGCGCCAGCACCACTCCCAGAACGAACCCGTATATCAGGAAAGCCACTCGCGTGGTCAGGACCCGGCCAACCTTAGAAAGAACGCCGCCGCGACGCTCGACGGCAAGTTCAGCAGGCTCGCTGTCCCGAGCTTTCGTGATGGCATTTCGCGCCCGAGCTTCCGCCGCCGCCGGCGACGCGTTGCCCAGGAATTCGCTGCCTGCCACGAAGATAGCGGTAATGTTGTCGCTGCCGCCGGCTGCGTTAGCCGCCTCCACCAGCTCGCGCGCCACCGGTGCCGGATCGCCGTCATAGCGCTCGATTACGTCCAGCATTTCGGTGGAAGTCAGCAGGTCGCTCAGGCCGTCGCTGCACAGAAGAATGGCGGCGTCGGGCTTGAACAAAAATTCCTTCAGCTCGATGAAATCCTCTTCATCCGGCTCGCGGCGCCGGGAACCCACGTCCCGAAACACCTCGTGCCGCCGGGGATGGGCCATGGCCTCGGCTTCGGTCAGCTCGCCCGCGTCTTCCCGCTCACCCACCGGCGAATGATCCGGCGTCAGTTTTCGGATGGCTCCGTTCCAGGTTAGGTAAAGGCGAGAATCGCCGACGTGCCCGACGATCACTTTGTCATCGGCGATCACCGCCAGCGTCAGGACGCAGGCCATGCCGCGCCACATTTCGTTGTCGGCGGCCTCTTCGAAGATTCGATTATTGGCGGCTGTAATCGCCCGCCGGATTTGATCCCGCAGGTCGCCATCCCACCGGGCCATCGCTCCGCGAATAGTCTCGACAGCCGTTTCAGCGGCCTTCTCGCCTGCCGCGTGTCCCCCCAGCCCGTCGACGACGAGAAAAATCCCCAGATCGTCAGCGGCGTACGCTCGATCCTGATTCTCGGCGCGCATGCGCCCCGGATCGCTGGCCGTCGCCGATCGCCACTCAAGAGTCTTCGCCATCGTCAGGGCCGCCGCGAAACCGCTTTCGTCACCACGAAAACCAACGCGAACCCCAGGAAAAGCAACACGTACGGGATGTGCGCGATATAAGGAATATGAATCACGAGCGCGCCTCAAAGCGCAGCGTGATCACCTCCGCCACGCTGATCTGGGCCTTAGCGGGCAGCGTCTCCTCCACGCCGCGCGCCAGCCGCTTGCCGTTCAGCCACGTCCCGTTCATGCTGTTGTCGACGATCACGAAGCGCTTCCGTGCCGCATCCAGGCGCACGCGCAGATGCTCGCGCGAAACTTCGTCGTTGGTATAAAGCGCCAGGCTGACCTGCGCGCCATCGCCGCCCCGGCCCACACTGATTTCGTCCTGCGTCATCAGGTAAAGCTGCGGCCCCGAATCGTCTTCATAATGGATCTCGGCATAGACGCGATCGCCCGCCCGCTCGCCCGATTGCCGCGTCTCTGGCCGTGCGCTCCCAGCGCGGCCGGTGATCCCGCCGGCAGTGGGCTCGCGATCGAGCAAGGTGGTCTTGGTTCCGTGATAACCCGGTTGGGGCGTTTCATTCAGCTCCGAATGAATCTCCACGTCGCCCAGCGGCACCGCGCCCTCCGAATCGGGAAAGAACTCGAAGCTCCAATCCTTGCACGCGATTTTGAAGGGCTTGCGATCTTTCGCGCCCCGCAAGGCCCCCAAGCCCAGTGGCAATCCCCCCAGCGGTTTGCCATTCAATTGCGCCAGCCGCGACGCCAGCGCCTTCTTCGCATCTTCGCGGATCAGATCGAACACGCCCGTCAGCCGCGTGTAATCGTCCGGATGCAAATAGAGACTGAAAATGCAGGGCACCAGAACGCTGTAGCCCATCTCGAACTGCCCCAGCTCCATATTGCGGATGAGCTGCCCGATAATGATCTGCCCGCTGATCCTGCCTTGTGCTTCCCCCACCGCCATATTCCCCACTCAACGTTTCGACGCGATCGGGACCGGTTTCGGTTTCGCCCTTAAAACGTGGGCGGCGTGTTAATCCAAAGAATAATCGTTTCGGTTTTCCCCGGATTCACCCAGCGATGCCGCGTCTTGCTGCTGAAATAGAAGCTGTCGCCGGCGCGAAGCTGGAACTCCTCGGCGTCCAATACGATGTCCAGCCGGCCGCGCACCAGATAGAGAAACTCTTCGCCTTCATGCGAATAGAATTCGCCGCTGCCCGCGCCCGGCGCCACGCGAAACAGGTGCGGCTCCATGGTGATCTTGCCGGATGCCAGCAGCTCCATCTGAACGCCCGGGCCGCCTTCCAGGCTCTTGCGATCCCCCGGCCGCACCAGCGGCCCGGTACCGTCGATGGGGTTGAATAGATCGAGAATGTTGAGGCCGTAATACTGCGCCAGCTTGCGCATGATCCCGATGGAAGCTCCGCTCTGCGACCGTTCCAGGTTGCTCAAGAACCCGATAGACACGCCAACCGCGTTGGCCACGGTTGCGAGCGACTCTCCGCGCTGCAGGCGCAGCTTGCGGAAGCGCGGGCCGATGGACGATTGCTCCTGCGCGGGACCGGCTGCCCGATGATTGAGCAGCCCCTCCTGCTTCAGTTGATTCAGGATGGCCGGAGCGTTCAAGCCCTGTACGCGGCGCAAATAAATGGCGCGCCGCAACACCCGCAGATCGTCGTTGGTATATAGCCGATACTTGCTCTGGCTGCGAGCCGGCCGGGCCAGTCCCAGTTTTTCCCAGGAACGCACCATGGACGCGGATACGCCCAACCGCTGGGCAACCGCGCCAACTTTCAGCGCTTCGCCGATTTTCCCTGGCGAACGCGAGGCCTTCTTCGTACGAGCAACTTTGGATTGTGAATTAGAGGAAGGCTTGGACAACGATAGTCTCTACGTGGCCCTTGTTGGGCGGACTGAATTCCCTGGCTCAGTATAGCAGCCAGGTTTAGCGATCTTCATGGCCGCAGCGGTTCCGGTATGGCAGCGCCATCGGCGCGCGGATCGGACGCCGCGTAATTGGTCCCGGTTTTCGAATTGTGCAGGATGGCCTGGCCGCGACCCATGGTCTCCACGTATTCGCGCCCGATCTTGATTTCGTGGCCGCGCTCGGACAATTGTTGCAGGGTCGCTTCGGGCACGCGCGATTCGATGTAGACATCGCAACCGGTGGAATTGCTCTTGAAGAAGCGCGGCGCCTCCAAGGCTCCCTGCAGGCTCATGCCGTAATCCACGTAATTGGAGACGAACTGCGCATGCGCCATGGGCTGCACCGCGCCTCCCATGATGCCGAAGCCGATGTGTTCGTCGCCCTTCTCCATGAACGCCGGAATGATAGTGTGAAACGGCCGCTTGCCTCCGGCCAGCACATTGGGATGCTTGGGATCGAGCGTGAAACTGGCGCCGCGATTTTGCAGGACGAACCCCATCCCCTCCACGGTAACGCGCGAGCCGAAGGCATCGTAGACGCTCTGAATCCAACTGGCGATGTTGCCGTCTTTGTCCACCACGGTCAGGTAGGTCGTGTTGCTGCCCACCGGATCGCCGGCCTTGACGTGGCAATTGGCGCGATTGGGATCGATCTCGGCTGCGCGTTTGCGCGCGTACTCCTTGGACAGCAGTTGATCGACGGGCGCCTTGTGAAATCGAGGATCCGCGACATTGGCGTGAACATCGGAATAAGCCAGCTTCATGGCTTCGATGCGCATGTGCAGCTCCGGCGCGCTGAACGCGCCCAGCGGGGACGCGGGCGAGGTTTCCATGATGTTCAGCATCTCGAGAGCAGCCATGCCCTGGCCATTGGGCGGGAGTTCGTAGACGCGCCAGCCGCGGTAATCGATAGAGAGCGGCTGCACCCATTCGGGCGAATAAGACGCGAGATCCTGCGCTGCCATTGTGCCGCCAAGATGTTCGGAAGTCCTCAGAATAGCGGCTGCAATGGCGCCTTTGTAGAACGCGTCGGGCCCCTGTTCGGCGATCAAACGGAACGCGCGAGCCATGTCGGGATTCTTGAACAGCTGGCCTGTCCGCGGAGCCTTGCCATCCGGCAGGAACACGCGCTTGGACTCGGGATTGGCCGCTAGCGCCTGAACGATATTCGGAGCAGCCCAGATCTCGCGCACGCCTTCATAGACCGGAAAACCCTGCTCGGCATAGGCGATCGCGTCGTGGAACAAATCCTTCCAGGGAAGTTTCCCGAAGCGCTGATGCATCTGGTACCAACCCTGGACGGCGCCCGGCACGGTGACGGTATGAATGCCATCCGACGGCATGCTCTTGATTCCACGCTTCGCGAGAAAAGCCGGAGACAAAGTTTGCGGAGACGGCCCTGAGGAGTTCAGGCCGGTCAACTTGCCCGTCTTCGCGTCCCAATACATGACGAAAAGATCGCCACCCAGGCCGGTCATCATCGGCTCGGTGACGCCGAGCACCGCGTTGGCAGCGATGGCGGCATCCACGGCCGAACCGCCGCGCGCCAGGATCTGCGCTCCGGTTTGCGACGCCAGCACCTGGCTGGTGGCGGCGATTCCCTGCTGGCTGATTACGATGGAGCGGCCGTAATTGCGGCCGAGCACTTGTCCGTTGGCGTGGGGCATGCAGAAGAGCGAGAGTCCCAAGACGATTAGGAGGCTGGTTTCCGGCCGATGCTCTCCGTCCATGATCGGGGTCTTCAAGTTGGAAAGCTCTTATCTTAGCATTCCGGGAAAAAGATATAGCTGCGGATCGGGCTAATGTTAAGCGGGAGCGTTCCGGTCCCATAGAAAAGTGGGGCCGATAGTGAAATAAAATGTCGCGCCCTCCTGCGGACGGGCGTAGGCCCAGATCCTGCCGCCATGCCGGCGCAACACGCGCTGCGCTGTGGCCAAGCCGATCCCGGTTCCCGGAAACTCGGTGTGCTTGTGGAGGCGTTGAAATGCACCGAATAGATTGCCGGCGTACACCATGTCGAAACCCACGCCGTTGTCGCGCACATAAAATGCCAGTTCGCCGTTGAGTTTGTTCTGGCCGAACTCGATTCGTGCCACCGGCCGCGGGCCGGTGAACTTCGCGGCGTTGCTCAGAAGGTTGGCGAGCACAATCTCCAACAGATGGGCGTCGCCACCGGCTATCAGCCCTTCCTGAATCACAAACTCCAGGTTGCGCGTTGGTTCGGTCTCCTTCAGACGGGCGGCGATGGCGTGCGCCATTGAAGTGAGATCCACGGATTCGCGTTGCATCTCGACGCGCGACAAGCGCGAAAGCTTCAACAGATCGTCAATGAGACAGCCCATCCGCTGCGTTTCCATGCGGACGCGTTTCAGGTACTGTTGCCCTTGCCCATCCAGCTTCGGCCCGTAATCCTCCAGCAGCGCCATGCTCCATCCATCGATTCCACGCAGCGGCGCGCGCAGATCGTGCGATACCGAATAGGCGAACGCTTCCAGCTCCTGGTTCGAGGCTTCCAACTGCATAGTGCGATCCTTCACGCGCTGTTCCAGCTCCCGGTTGAGCTGCCGGATCTCCTCCTGCGCATGCTTTTGCTCGGTGATGTCGCGATTCGCTTTGATTACGGTTCTGTGTCCATCTGGCTCGGTGATCAGCGTCATGCGGCTTTCGACGATGATCTCGCGTCCACCGATCCCGTGCGTGAGTTCGCCGGTCCATAGGCCGTCCCGCGCTAATAACTCCTGAATGGCCGGCATGCCCAAGGGATGCATGGGGTGGAGCAGCGCATTGTGATCGCAGCCCACCGCCTGCTGACGGGGGAACCCATAGAGCTCCTCGGCGCCGCGATTCCAATATTCAATGGCCCCTCCCAATTCCGAAACGATAATCGGCTCCCGCGCCTGATCGAGCAGATACGCTTGGCGGCGAAGCGTTTTCTCGGAAGACTGGAGCTTGCCGGCGTCGTTCTCCAGAACGATCCCGGCGAACATCAGCAACGCGACCAACAAGGCCGTGCCCGTCGCCAGAGCCGCGCGGGTACGAGTGGCCTCCGCGGCGGACGCCTGCGAACGCTGATTCAGCAAACGGTGTTCCTCAGCTTGGACAGAGCCCAGGATGGTTCGGATCTCTTCCATGACGCGCGCACTTTGGCCGGTTCGAACAACGTCTATCGCGGCCTGAGCGCCCTGCTGGCGCCGCAGTGCCATGCTGTTCTCCAGCAGAGCCAGCCTGGTTTGAATTAGCCGATCCAACTCGGCCAAGCGCACCTGTTGCGAGGCATTATCCACGGTGAGCCCGCCCAACCGCCCCCGGGCGGACACTTCCGAAGCTAGGGCTTTGCGAAAGGACGAAACCTGCTGCTCGTCGCCGGTTAGCAAATAGTTCCGCTGCTGGAGTTCGGCATCCTGGACGGTGGAGAACAGATCTTGCGACGCGTTCAGAACCTGGTAGGTGTGCTCAATTTGAGCTTCGGCTTCGCGCGCATTCGCGAAGTCAAACCACACCAGCACCGCCACAATCAACAGGAACAGCGACGAAGCGAGCATCATTGCGACGCGCGGGAAATGACGCGCACGGGAGAGGTGGCGGCTGAGCAGACTAACTCCGATACCCACGCACCCGAACGCGATCAGGCTCCCAATATCGGCGGGTCTTGCGATAGCAAGACTGAATCGCGGCTCCGCGAAAAAGTAGCAATTGACCAGAAGATTGGCGGCGGTTGCGAACAGCGCCGGGCCGCGGCCAGCCAGGCAGGCGGTGGCAATTACGGCCAGCAGCGAGACCAGCAGTGGAATCGCCAGGATGGGACTGGGATACAGCGCCGCTTGCGCGCCTATACCGGCCAGCACCGACAATCCGGCCAGAACGTAGCGGCGGACTTCAAAGGACCCCAGAGCCAGACCCTGCTGATCCAGTGCCGCCGGCTGGCTCATGCTAGCGCGCCGCCCGCGCTGGACCGGGACTGCGTGTTGTCCTTGTGCTTGGGCGTAAAAGCCAGACGGACTTCGGCGCCCCCTTGCGATCGAATCTCCAAGCCGGCCTGCAACTGCTGAGCCAGCGCTCGCACCAGCCGCAGACCCAAAGATCGTGTCGTCGTCCAGTCCAGATCGCCGGGGAGTCCCACCCCATTGTCGGTCAGCACCAGAACCACCGCTGTCGCGGATTGGCGCCGCAATAGAATACGCACCTCGCCTTCGCGGCCGTCCGGAAAACCGTGTTTCAAGCAATTCGAGATCACTTCACTGATGAGCAGCCCGCACGGGAGCGCGTCGTCCAGTTCCAGCCCCACGGCGTCCAGTTCGGTATGGAGGCGGATTTTGCGGGTGTCCACTCCATAAGAACGAAACAGGTGCTCCACCATGCGCCGGATATATTTGGAGAAATCCACCACCGCCAGGTCGTCGGATTGATATAGAAGCTCATGCAGCAAAGCCATGGACTGAATCCGATTCTGGCTCTGCTCCAGCATCCGGCTGATCTCGGGATTCGAAGCCACGCGCGATTGCAAGTTCAGCAGGCTGGACATTACCTGCATGTTGTTTTTCACGCGATGGTGGATTTCCCGCAGCATCGTTTCCCGCTGCTGTAACAACTCCGTCTGACGTTGCAAGGCCGCATCCTGCGCCGTAAACCGTTCCTCGGATTTGTTGAGCGCCCGCTCGGCCTCTTCGCGCTGCCGGCGGGTCTGGGCGTCCCGAATTTCGCGCTCTACCGCGGGAGCCAGGCGCGCCAGGTTGCCCTTCAGCAGATAATCCTGGGCTCCGGCTCTCATCATAGCCACCGCCAGTTCCTCACCCAAACCGCCCGAGACCACAATGAATGGAATGTCGCGGCCGCTGTCATGCAAAAGCGCCAGAGCGGACGGAGCGTCGAACTCGGGCAGGCGATAGTCCGCGATAATCATGTCCCAGGGCTGTTTCGCCAAGGCCGCCAGCATTTCGGCCGCGTTCACCACGCGCTCGGAATACACCGTGTAACCGGCCTTCGTCAGAGAGCGCTCGGTAAGCGAAGCATCGCTGGGCGAATCTTCCACCTGCAATACGCGCACCAGATCGCTCATCGTTCCTCCAGCGGCGGGGGCGGCTCATTCAAAACCAGCCAGTACAAGCCAAGTTGTTCTACTGCGTGCGCGAATTGACTGAAGTCCACAGGCTTGCGGATATAGCTGTTGATGCCCAGATCGTAGCTCCCGGCGACATCCTGCTCTTCGTTTGAGGAAGTGAGAACCACCACCGGTATCCGCCGCGTTCTGGGGTCGGAGCGCAATCTCTTCAGCACTTCCAAGCCGGGAATCTTGGGGAGTTTCAGATCCAGCAGCGTGAGCATGGGCTGATCGGTGGGGTCGCGGCCGGCGTGCGCGCCAGTGCCCAACAGGTAATCCAATGCTTCCTGGCCGTCTTCGGCGATCACCAGTTGGTTCGCGATGCGGGCCTTTTCCAGAGCGCGCTTGGTGAGAGCGATATCGCTCGGATTGTCCTCGATCAAGAGAATGGTCTTGGAACTCAACTGGCACCTCGATCTCGGTTCGCCGCCAAAAGGCGTGTCGAGGAATCAGGCGAGTCCGACAAGGGCCCACGGCCGGGCGGCCCACTGGCGCAGTGTGAATTGCTGCGTCAAGGATTGTACACCAAGGCGGGTCGGAAACCTAGGGGATTCCAGTCTGCTCGCGGCCGATACGGGGCATGAGGGAAGAAGCCTCGCGTATCGGCCGAGCGCTCGCCGCCCCCCGGGGCCTCAGCGGCGAGAAACCATAGTCAGCGCGAAAAAAGCTGGCTAGCGGCGAAAATGCTCGGCGTGCCGGTCAAAATGCGCGACATGTTCCGGTGCGCGCCAGTACCCGGCGTGCCACACGCGCTGGCCACCGACGAAACCCCAATATCCGTCGATGAATACGTAGCCGGGACCAGGGGACGGGGGAACGGCTGCCACCATCGGAGGCGCAACCACCACGGGGCCCGGGGCTCCGATGCTGACACCAAACGAAACACGCGGTGCGGCGAACATCGTGCTGCCCGCCAGAAGCAATCCCACTAAAATTTTCTTTTTCATTTTCTTTTCCTCCCTTACGCACTCAATAAAGGCACGCGGATTGCCAGCGCTAACTGCTTGAATTGCCGTGGAAACGAAAAGATCCCTGGCCGCGCGGCACCGCCCGCCGGTGGTTTTCAGCCGTTCATGTAGGCGTCGAGCGGCAAAACAACCTTGCCGTCGACGATTGGAACACAGTCTGGCGGAAATTCCTGCGTCAGTTCGGCGCCCGCGCGCTCCAGGCGGACGAGGAATTCCTCCAGATGGGCCATCGCGCCAGTGGGCAGGTCGTGCAGCACCAGGAGCGTCCAATCGCGTGACTGGTAATCTGCGAGTGCGCGATCCAGCCAGCCTTCCGGGTCCAGCCAGTCGCGCGGTACTGAGTTCCACAAGACGCAGGTGTAGACGCCGGCTTGGAGCTTCTCCACCACCGCGGGTTGCAGCAGGTGCTTGCCGAGCTCACCGGATCCGGGCGGACGAAACAGCTTCTGTGGCTGGCGGACCCAGGCCAGAGCAGCCTCGGCCTTTTCAAAATCGGCGAGCGCGGCCGCAGCGTCCAACCGCCCGAGCGGCGCCGCATGGCTGAAGGTGTGGTTGCCGACCCAGTGGCCTTCCGCACTGGCGCGGTGCACCAGCGCGGTGCCTTCCGGCGTAATCGCCTTTCGCCCCATCACGAAGAAGGTCGCTTTCGCGTTGTGCCTGGCCAGGCAATCGAGCACCGCGGGTGTGACCAGCGGCTCCGGCCCGTTGTCAAAAGTGAGAGTGACTCTCGGCCTAGCGCTTGGCAACGAGTACGTCTTCGACGATTTCCTTGAACTCGGCCGGGCTGAGCAGCCCGCGCTTCTCGATGCCTTTGTCTTTCACGCGCTTCAGCATTTCAGAAACGGCTTCGTCGTCAGCGTCGGTGATCCCCATCTGTTCCAGATTGTAAGTGATGGACGCTTTGCCGCTCTTCTTTCCCAGCACCACTTCGCCGCGGCGGCCAGTCAACGCGGGATGCGTACCGAACATCGCCAGCGGCTCCTTCACCACCAGATCCACTCCGATGCCGGATTCGCGCGTGAAATTGCGCTCGCCCAGAATCGGCTTGTTCAGCGCGATGTCGAACTGGCTAATGCGGCTGACCAGTGCACCGAGCTCGGGCAGCTTGCCCAGGTCGTAGTGCGTGTCGTAGCCATACAGGACGTGCAGCGCAACAATCAGCTCTTCGAGCGCGGCGTTGCCCGTCCGCTCGCCCAGCCCGTTCGCGCAGCTATGCACCACTTCAGCGCCGGCTTCCACGCCCGCCAGCTCCGTAGCTACGGCCATGCCGAAATCGTTGTGCGTGTGAACTTCCACGGGCAGATTGGTGATCGATTTCACCAGGCGCACCAGGTATTTCATGGCTTCCGGCAATACGCAGCCCATGGTGTCCACCACGCCCACCGAATCCGGCGGAGCTTCCTGCATCAGGCGAGTGAGCAGATTGGTGAGATCTTCCGCGCGCGCGCGAGTGGTGTCGTATGGGAAATACACCACGTGCATGCCCCGGGACTTCGCATAGTTGACCACGCCGATGCTTTTCTTCAAAACATCTTCCCAGGTCCATTTGAACTGGTATTTGAGCTTGGGATAGCCGATCGGAATTTCGACGATCACGCCGTGGCAGCCGCATTCGAGCGCTTTATCGATATCGGAATTGATGGCGCGGGCGAAGGTGTAGATTTTCGATTTCAGACCCAGGCGCGAGATCTCTTTGATAGCCTGGAAATCCTGCTCGGAGACCGCCGGCATGCCGGCCTCGATGCGATCCACGCCGATTTCGGCCAGCTTCTCGGCAATCGCGACTTTATCCGCGACGCTGAAAACCACGCCCGGCGTCTGCTCGCCATCGCGCAGCGTGGCATCGTGAATGCTTACGCGCGCCGGCAGTTGGAACTTCGATCGCACTTCCGGAACAAAGTTATAAGGGCTGACCCACCACTCATTTTCTCGATAGTATCGGTCGTTCATCGTTTTCCGCCTCCGTGATCGCGCGAATGCCGCGCCAACTGCCAACTATACCATTCACGGCCCGGCTTTTCGGTCAGCAGCCCCACCCTAGAATTGTCCAACGCAAGATGAGCATGAAACTAGTGAATTGGCTGGGGCGGTTTCCAATGGAAGATGAGCATGAAAACGGGAACAATGGGGTAGGCGTGGCGCGGCCGGGTGCAGATACGGATGCAGAATGCCGAGAGCCTGAGCCGGGATCAGATCCGAGAGTTTTTGCGGTCGAGCGAGCCGATCGAGTTCAGCAGTGGCGGGCGGGAGGAACGATACCTGTGGGTGGAGCGGGTATTGGCGGCGCAGAAGTACCGAAGTTTGGGAAAAGGCGAGCGGGGCTTGGTACGGGCCTACCTGCGGAAAGTGACCGGGTTGAGCGAGGCGCAGACCACGCGGTTGATCCGGGCGTATCTCGATTGCGGCGTAATACGGCCCCAGTCGTACCAACGGCACGCGTTCGCAGTGAGGTACACGGCGGAAGACATTGCGTTGTTAGCGGACGTGGATCGGGCACACAGGCGGTTGAGCGGACCCGCCACGCGCCGGATCTTGCAGCGCGCCTACGAACAGTTCGGAGAGAAGCAGTGCGAGCGACTGTCGAAGATCAGCGTGGCGCACTTGTACAACCTGCGGGCGAGCGCGCGCTATCGCAACCAGGCGGCGGTGTTCGAACCGACGCAGTCCACTGCGGCCGCCATCGGACAGCGGCGCAAGCCCGATCCGGAAGGGCGGCCGGGGTATGTGCGCGTGGATACGGTGCATCAAGGGGACAGCGCGGGAACCAAGGGCGTGTATCACATCAACGCCGTGGATGCGGTGACGCAATGGCAAGTGGTGGGCTGCGCCGAGAAGATCAGCGAGGCCTATCTGATGCCGGTGCTGGCAGCGGTGTTGGCGCAATTTCCATTTCCGATCCGCGGTTTTCATGCCGACAACGGCTCGGAGTATATCAACCATCGAGTGGCGGAAATGCTGCGGAAGTTGCACGCCGAATTCACCAAGAGCCGAGCGTGCCGAAGCCAGGACAATGCACTGGTGGAAGGCAAGAACGGTGCGGTGATCCGCAAGTTGATCGGCTACGGACACATCGCCGGCGCACACGCCGGGGAGCTGCAGAACTTCTACGCCGAGCATTTAAATCCGTACCTGAACTTTCACCGGCCCTGCGGATTCGCGACAGTGAGCTTGGACGAGCGCGGCAAACGCCAACGCAAATACAAGATCGAGGACTACCGGACGCCGTTCGAGAAACTGCAATCGCTGCCCGAAGGGGAGAGCTTTTTGAAACCGGGATTGAGTTTGCGGGAACTGGAAAAGCGGTCGCTGGCGATCAGCGACACCGAATGCGCTCGCCGGATGAGCGCGGCCAAGGCCAAGCTGCTTCGGCAATGCCAGACGCCGTCCTTGCCGAAGTTCCGCTAACGGAGGGCCGTGGAAATGCCGGGCCCGTGGAAAGCGTGGAAAACCAAGAGCGGGTTTCCCACGCTTTCCACCGTCCCTTGGAAATCTCGCAGAAAGCGCGAGATTCCCACATTCCCACCGCCCGGCTTCGCGTCCATGGAAAAGTGGAAAACCAAAAGCAGGTTTCCCACTTTCCCACGACCGCTCGCGACCATAACCACCGTTCTCTCTCTGAAAACCAAAAACCAAAGAAAGGAAGTCGGCCGCTGCGCGGCCTCCTCATTCCCTGTCCGATTTTCATGCTCATCCTTCGATTGGAAAATGCTCCCTGGGGAAACCCGCTCCACGCGCGATATCGATGACCGAAGCGACGTCGGCATACTCGAGTTCGCGCGCGCCCGAGATGAACAGAACGCCGCCCGGCCGGGTTGCGGAGAGCACCTTGAGACGCTCTTCCACTTGGAGCGCCAGCACCGGCTGCGAGTCTATGTCGATGGAGCGATCCTTTCGAATGCGCAGCACGCTGTCGAGCGGCTTGGCAACGGAAGGCTGGCTATCTGTCGCCGGTTCGGGCACTTCCGCGGGCAGTCCCTTGGTGTGGTTGGGCAAAAGCATGAAGGTGATGAGCAGAACCAGCAGAATATCGATCATCCCTGATTGGCTAGGTGCTCCACCGCGGGAGTAACGTTGATCACCGCCGCCGTTTTGCGGGAACCCATTTGCATCGCCACGCAAACTTGGACACTGGCGTCGAACGAAAAGTTCCTACGACACCAGCCCCGATGGCTGATTGGCCGGCCCAGCCCGCAGACCGGACCACTCCTCGCACAATAGAATCGAATTGGCTGGATTTTGCGAAGTATATTTGAGCGATGCCGGCCGGCCGATCAGGCGATGCGAATCGGCGGGAATCAGTTCGCGCAGTTGCGAGATGTCCTGGGAGGCAGTGTAGGTCAAGCCGCCGACCGAGTATTCATAAATGATGGCATCCTCGGTGATATCGGTGATGGTGGCGTCGCCCAGCCGGCCGCTGGTGTTCACTTCCATCCGGCGGAGCTTCTCCTTATCCTTGGGTTTGCGCCGGATGCGCAGCACCACGAAGATTCCGGCGGCGATGACGGGAAGCGACACGGCGCCGATCACAACCGCTTGCGTGATGGGAAAAGTCCGGACGCTTTGGAACACGTTGGTCTAGCGGGCGGGAACCACCGCTCCCTTGATAGCTTTTCCTGGGAAAAATCTCACGATTCATCCTCTGCGATGACGAACAACCCCGGAGGGTGCGATCCAATCCCCCGGCTCCAGCGTCATAAAGGCGCTTACGTACGCGATTATATCATCCACGCTGAAGATCATTTCCGAAATCGCGGCAGCTCGTAGCGAGCAATTTTCATGAGACGTTTTCACGGAGCAACGATGCTCACCGGCGCGCACGGAGCGCTGACATAGCCATTCTGCGCCACGGCCGAAACTTCATAGCGATACCGCTTCCCGCTTTGAACGGCGTGATCGGAGTAAACCGGCGCGTCCAATCCGCGCGCGATCTCGGCGAACGGTCCGTCTCCTTCCGCGCGGAGAACGCGATATTCCTTGAAATCGGACTCGGTGTTGCGGTTCCACGCCAGTTCGATGGTGCCGATGCCGATGGACGCAGTCAAACCGGTTGGAACGGCCGGCGGGAACTTGTCGAGGGGCGTGATCGTCTCTGGCCCCACGCGGTTACTCTCGATGTTGTCGCGCACGGCTTGAATGGAATACTGATACGTTTTGCCAAACTCGGCGCTGATGTCGATGTAATTTGGCTCCGTGGCGGTGGCGAGCAGAACCGGCTTTTGTTCCTGCTCGGTCTTGCGAAAGATGCGAAATTCACTTGGGCCGGACGCATTCCAGGTGAGTGCAACGCCTTTCCGATCGGCCGCGGCGTGGAAGTTGGTAGGGTCCGGGAGCGGCGGCTGCACGCTGAAGGTCTTGAAGTTGGACCAGCCGTCATACTTTCCCTTGGGATTCGTAACGCGCACCCCGGCCACCACATCCTTGCCGATAAACTTGTTCGCCGGAATCATCGCTTCCACGGGGCCCGGCGCCGCGGGGGTGGGCACGTTGATACTTGTCGCGCTGTTGGCCCATTCGTCCTGGTTCCAGCCGTTGGCCGGGGCCGGGCCCGACGCGCAAATCCACGCCGCCAATCTCCTTGAGCGGCTGGCCTTCGGTGGTCTGCGGCGGAATAGTGAAATTGATATCCAGGCGGTCGCCTTGCTCCACCACCGTCAGGTCGGTAGCGTGTATGGGAATTCGCAAGGCCGGGTAGAGCGGCTGGCCCACCTGGCCGCATCCGGCCAGCAGCCACGCAAACGCGCAAAGAATGACGGCCAGCGCGCGCATCGGGCTAAAGGATGTACCGGCTGAGGTCCTGATCTTTTACAATTTCCGCCAATTGCTTGCGGACATAGACGGCGTCAATCCGTACGTTCTTCTTTTTCAGGTCCGGCCCGGCGAACGAAATTTCTTCGAGCAGCTTCTCCATGATGGTGTGCAAGCGCCGCGCTCCGATGTTTTCGGATGTTTCGTTGACGCGCGCGGCGAAGCCGGCAATCTGTTCGATGGCATCGTCGGTGAACGTGAGCTTGATGCCCTCGGTATCCAGCAGCGCGATATATTGTTTCACCAGCGCGCCCTTGGGCTCCTTCAAAATACGAATGAAATCGGCTTCGGAAAGCGATTTCAACTCCACGCGAATCGGGAAACGGCCCTGCAGTTCGGGAATTAAATCGCTCGGCTTGGATACATGGAACGCGCCGGCGGCGATAAAAAGAATATGATCGGTCCGCACAAACCCGTGGCGCGTATTGACCGTGGTGCCTTCCACGATGGGTAAAATATCGCGCTGTACGCCTTCCCGGCTGACATCCGGGCCATGGCCGCCCTCGCGCCCGGCGATCTTGTCGATTTCATCTAAGAAGACAATGCCGCTGCGCTCCACGCGATCCAACGCCACGCGCGTCACCTGATCCATGTCGATCAGCTTCTGCTCTTCTTCCTGCACCAGGTATTCGGCGGCTTCGGCCACGCGCATTTTCCGCTTGCGGGTGCGCTGGCCGAACAGCCCCGGCAGGACGTCCTTCAGATTTACGTCCATTTCTTCCAGACCGGTGTTAGTGCTGATCTCAAACGTCGGGCCACGCTCGCGGACATCCACTTCCACCATGCGATCGTCCAGCTTGCCCGCGCGCAGTTTTTCGCGCAGCTTCTCGCGCGTGCGCTCGGCGCTTTCCGACGCCTCTGGCTGCGGCGGCATCAGCAGATCCAGCAGCCGTTCCTCGGCGTTCTTCTCGGCGCGCTCGGCCACTTCCTCCAGCCGCTCCTCGCGCACCATATCGATGGCGATGTCCACCAGATCGCGAATCATGGCTTCCACGTCGCGCCCGACATATCCCACTTCGGTGAACTTGCTGGCCTCCACTTTTAAGAATGGCGAGTTCGCGAGCTTGGCCAGCCGGCGCGCGATCTCTGTTTTGCCCACGCCGGTGGGTCCGATCATGAGGATGTTCTTGGGCATCACCTCATCGGCCAGCTCGGGCTCCAGCTTCTGGCGGCGGATGCGGTTGCGCAATGCAATGGCGACGGCGCGCTTGGCGTCCGCCTGCCCGATCACATATTTGTCGAGCTCCTGAACAATCTCACGCGGCGTCAGTTCGTCCAATAACGGCGCTTCGTCGAGCGCCTGGCCGGGGAGGTAAATCACCATGGAAGGTTCCTCACTTAACCCAGCTCCTCAAAGTTCACGCTCTCGTTGGTATAGATGCATATCTGCCCGGCAATCTTCATCGACTTTTCGGCGATTTCTTTCGCTCCCAGTTTAGTATTTTCAATCAGCGCGGTGGCCGCGGCCTTGGCGAAAGGGCCGCCGGAACCGATGGCCGCGATCTCTCCATCCGGTTCGATCACGTCACCGTTGCCGCTGACGATGTACGTATTCGCCTGATCGGCCACCAGCAGCAAAGCTTCCAAATGCCGCAACACGCGATCGGTGCGCCATTCCTTGGCGAGCTCCACCACCGAGCGCGGCAGATTGCCGTTGAATTGTTCCAGCTTGGCCTCAAAGCGCGCGAAGAGCGCGAAGGCGTCGGCCGTGGATCCGGCAAACCCGGCCACGATTTTGTCGCTGTATAGGCGCCGCAGTTTTTTGGCGGAAGCCTTCAGCACTTCCGACCCCAGCGTCACCTGGCCGTCGCCGGCCATCACCACTTTCCCACCCCGGCGCACACACAGGATGGTAGTGGAACGTACTCGTTCTTTCATGTTGGATTGATTCTCAACTCCCCGGAACAGCGCCGCAGTGCGGTGGAGCTTTCATTTTACCGCAGGTTACTCAAAGCGCACTCCGCTGCCGCGAAAAACGATGGAATGCTTTTGGAACGCTTCGTCCTTGGATGGAAAGTCCGACCGATAGTGGCCGCCACGGCTTTCCTGGCGAGCCAGCGCGCTCTGGGCGATCAAACGCGCCACGGTATGCATGTTTCGCAGTTCGTAATCCGCTACGGAAGCGCAGGGCAGCGTGCAAGCCGCTTGATGCAGCTTTTCGAGCGCCTCCGATAAACCGGCGCCCGTTCGGACGATCCCGCAATCGCGCCAGGTTAACGCACGCAGGATATTCTCGTCCATCTCGGGACGTTTGGCTTCGCAGGCCTGGGCGGCTTGCAAAAACTCGCGGGCTTCGCGCATGGCGCGTCCGGCACGCATGCCGAACACCACGCCTTCGAGCAGCGAATTACTCGCCAGACGATTCGCGCCGTGGACTCCGGTGCAGGCCGCCTCGCCCGCCGCGTAGAGATGGTGCAGATTGGCCCGGCCGTCCAGGTCCGATCGCACGCCGCCCATGGCGTAGTGCGCCGCAGGATGCACGGGCGCGGGTTCAATTGCCAGATCCACGCCGTAGCGTAAACAGGTTTCGTAGATGCGCGGAAAGCGCGTGCGGATGTGCTCGCCGCCGAGCGCGGTCAGATCGAGAAACACATGCTCCGCGCCGGTGCGCTCGATTTCGCTTACAATCGCACGGGACACCACGTCGCGCGCCGCCAGTTCCTTCATCGGATGATAGCGCTCCATAAAACGCTCGCCCACCGCGTTCCGCAGGACCGCGCCTTCGCCGCGCAACGCTTCCGACAGCAGAAAGCGCGGCGCACCCGGGACGTGCAGCGCGGTGGGATGAAACTGCACAAACTCCAGATCGCTGATCTCGGCGCCCGCGCGATAGGCGGCCGCCACGCCGTCGCCGGTGGCCACATGGGGATTGGTGGTCTCGCGAAACACGCGCCCCAGACCTCCCGTCGCAAGCAAGACGGCACGCGCTGGAATCACGAGCAACTGCTCCAACGATTCTTCCAGCACCACCGCGCCTGCTACGCTGCCCGATCCATCCAGCAGCAGATCCGTCATTGCGGCGAAGCTGCGAAATTCGATGTTCGGAAGCGACGACGCTTTCCGAAACAACGTCCGCGCGATCTCTTGCCCAGTGGAATCGCCGTGCGCGTGCAATACGCGGCTGCGGCTATGCGCGCCCTCGCGTGCGAACAAGAGCTTCGATCCTTCGCGATCGAACTCGGCTCCCCACGCGATCAGCTCTTCGATCCGCGCCGGCCCTTCTTCCACCAACACTCGCACGGCCTCGGGATTGGAAAGCCCGTCGCCCGCACGGATGGTGTCTTGCTCATGCAGGGAAACTTCGTCGTCATCGCTGAGGGCCACTGCGATTCCGCCTTGCGCATATTCCGACGACGATTCCTTGAGGCTTTCCTTCGCCACCACCAGCACCCGGCCGGCTTCGGCCAGTTCTATGGCAGCGCGCAGTCCTGCAACACCGGCGCCGATCACCAAGAAATCAGGATTTTTGGATTGGGGGAGACTTGCGATACCCACATGGTACAACGGTTGTATGCCGTCCTACTTCGTCGAGACGCCACATTGCCGCTACCCGGTGCTGGTAGAGCGCGGCGGCCTCGCGAACGTGCGCGACTACATCCCGAAGCGCGCCGGGAAGGTTTTTCTGATCTCGACCGAAGACGTTTGGAAACTGCACGGCGCCTCGATCAAGTCTTCTCTGGGCGAACCCGAGGTTTTGTTTTTTCCCGGCGGCGAACCGCGCAAGCGACTGGCCGAAGTGGAGACGCTGGCCGAGCAAATGGTGGCGCGTGGCGGCGACCGATCCAGCATCATCGTGGCGTTCGGCGGCGGGATTCTCACCGACGTCGCGGGATTTTTGGCCGCCATTTTTATGCGCGGCATTCCGGTGATTCAGGTGCCGACCACTTTGCTGGCGCAGGTGGACGCGGCCGTGGGTGGAAAAACCGGCGTCAACCTGACATCCGGGAAGAACCTGATCGGGAGCTTTCACCAGCCGCTGGCTGTCATTATCGATCCGGCGGTACTCGACACTTTGCCGGAACGCGAGTATCGGGCGGGCTTGTTCGAAATCGTCAAACATGGCGTGATCGCCGACGCCGATCTGTTCCATCTGATGAGCCGCGAGCCGCAGCGCGTGCTGGCGCACGCACCGGACGTGGTGGATCGCATGATTTGCGATTCGGTGCGCATCAAAACCGAAGTGGTGTCGGGAGACGAAAAGGAACAGGACCGGCGGCGCATTCTCAACTTCGGGCATACCTTCGGGCACGCGCTCGAAGCCGAGACCGGCTACTCGCAGTTTCTGCACGGCGAAGCGGTGGCGTGGGGAATGAAGGCCGCTACGCTGCTGGGCGAGATGGAGCGACTGCTTTCGAGCGAGGACAAGCAGGAGATTCTGCGCTGCGTAAACTCTTACGGCCCGTTGCCGACACTGGCGGGCGTGGATCCAGCGCGCATTGCCGCGCGGCTGAAGAGCGATAAGAAAACGGTTCAAGGCAAGATCCATTTTGTGCTGCCCGAGCGCATCGGCGCGGTGAAGATTACGGCCGATGTCCAGGAGCGATTCGTGGCGGCGGCCATCGAGGAAGCGCTGGCTTGCTGACGCAGATGCCCCCAGGAACTACGCCGGCCGGCGCAGAGACCGAGCAGCAAGCGTCGGCTTGGGTGCGCGGCATGTTCGACCGAATTGCCCCGCGCTATGACCTGCTGAATCATTTGTTGTCGCTGAATATCGATCGTTATTGGCGCGCGCGCACCGTGGCGCAAGTCCGCCGGATTCTGGAACGGCCTGGCGCGCAGGTTTTGGATGTGTGCTGCGGCACCGGCGATTTGACGCTGGCGCTGAATTCGCGTTCCCAATCCGCGCATGTTTTCGGAAGCGACTTCTCTCATTCGATGCTCGCAAAGGCAAGCGCCAAAACCAGCCATGGGCGTTGGTTTGAAGCCGACGCGCTCCGGCTTCCGATCACCGGCGCTTCATTCGATCTGGTGACCACCGCGTTCGGATTCCGCAATCTGAGCAACTACCGCGGGGGCTTGAGCGAGTTGCGGCGGATCTTGAAACCCGGCGGCACGCTCGCGATTCTTGAATTCTCGACACCACCGAACGCATTGATCGCCGAACTTTACGGATTCTACTCGCGAGCGATTCTTCCGGCGATCGGAGGAATGATTTCAGGCTCGAAGGAAGCATACCGCTACCTGCCGGAATCAGTCCGCAAATTTCCCGATGCCGATGGTCTGGCGCAGCAGATGCGCGAAGCCGGATTCGTGAATGTGCGCTTTGAACGCATAACGGCTGGGATCGTAGCTCTTCATTTGGGCGACCGGAGTTGATCGCCCGGCCGGCGCAGCGTTCGCCTGCGGCATCATCTGCTTCACAGTGATGGATGCGAGCGCGAGGGTGAGCCCGATCATGATGGCCACCGAAACCCAAGCCACCGCGTTGTAAGCGGCGGAATTGGTCCACTCCTTCATGAGGCCTTTCTTGTTGATCAGAATCACCATGTAGATGAGCACAAACGGCAGCAGCACACCGTTCAGCACCTGCGACGCCAGAATGGTCTGGACCAATGGAAAATGCGGCCACAGAATCACTCCGCCCCCCAGCACCACCAGCAGCGTGTACAGCCAGTAGAACTCCGGCGCTTCGTGAAAGCGCTTGTCGACGCCCGATTCGAAACCCAGGCCTTCGCAGACGGTAAACACCGTTGAGAGCGGCAAAATACAAGCCGCGAAAAACGACGCATTAAACAGACCGGCGCTGAACAAGAGATAGGCGTACTGTCCGAACGGCTTCAGCGCTACCGCGGCATCGGCCGCATCGTTGATATCTTTCGGACCGTGCGCCCAAATGGCCGTGGCGCAGGACACGATGATGAAGAAGGCGACCACATCGGTCAAAATGCAGCCGACTACCACTTCGATCCTCGACTGTACGTACTCTTTGGCGGTAATTCCCTTCTCCACGATGGCCGACTGCAGGTAGAACTGCATCCAGGGCGCGATGGAGGTGCCCACCATTGCGATCAGCATGGTGATGTAGTCGGTATCGAACATCAGGATGGGCTTGACGCTGTAGATGGCGGCTTCTTTCCAATCGGGCTTCAGCAAAAATGCGGAAATAATATAGGTGACGTACAGGCAGCACGCGGCGAGAAAGATCTTTTCGACGCTGCGATAATTGCCGCGAACTACCAAAAACCAGACCGCCACGGCGCAGATCGGCACTGAAATATAGCGGCTGATGTGAAACAGCTCGAGCGAGCTGGCAATACCGGCGAATTCCGCGATGACATTGGAGAAATTGGTGATGACGAGCGCAATCATCAGGAAAAATGTGGTCCGCAACCCGAATTCTTCCCGGATTAAATCGGAAAGGCCTTTGCCGGTGACCGCGCCCATGCGCGAGGACATCTCCTGGGTGACGATCAACAGCAGCGTGATGGGAATCAGCGTCCAGAGCGGCAGGTAGCCGTATTTGGCGCCGGCCTGGGAATAGGTGAAGATGCCGCCCGAGTCGTTATCGACGTTAGCGGTGATGAGTCCCGGACCGATGACCGAGAGAAAAATCGCGATCTGATAACGAAACCGTTTAATTATTTTTCCCTCAGCAGTGAAATGATTTCGTCGGCCGTAATTACACCGGCCAGCTTGCCTTCCGTGTCGATTACCGGGAGCGTCAGCAGGTTATATTTATCGAAAAGTTCAGTAATGCGGTCCTGCCGCTCTCCCACGTCCACCTGAATCAGAGTTTCCGGAGCGAGTTCGCGCAAAGGCGTGGCACCGGCCGCGGTAAACAGGCGCGCCAGCGGTATAGCGGCTTTCAACTGATCGTTCGCGTCCACCAGGAACAGCGTGTTCAAGCTCTCCAGAACCTCTTCGTGCACCTTCAAGGCTTCCATGGCGCCGGCCACCGTCGTATTCTCGGGCAGCGCCACATATTCGGTGTTCATCAAGCCGCCGGCCGAGTTCTCCTTATATTCGAGGAGTTCTTCCACCTCGGCCTTGGGCTCCACTTCCATCTCTTCGAGAATGTCTTCGGAGGTTTGCTCTTCCAGTTCCGCGAGCACGTCGGCGGCTTCGTGTGGCGACATCTCTTCGACAATGTCGGCGGCCTTTTCGGTTTCAAGCGATTCCAGGATGCTAGCCTGAACGTCGGGCTCCATCTCAGAGAGCGTGTCGGCGGCCACTTCGCTGTCCATGGTTTCGAAGATCGCTTCGCGATCGTCCGGGCTCAGGTCTTCGACGATGTCGGCCAGATCGGCCGGATGCATTCTTTCCAGGATTTTGTTGCTGATGTTGAGACGCAAGCGGCGCTGCGGATCGGCTTCGATGATGCTGCAATGCTCCCAGCGGATGGAATGCGGCGGAATAATCGCCTGCATTTTGCGAACCAGCTTGGGCGGGACCACGCCTTGCGCCAGACGCCGCAATACGCTGCGCAGCCCGATGTCGACGTCCAGGATGTCGATCACTTCGCCGTCGGATTCGTGCTGGATCTTGAACGTTACGTCGGTAACGCGGACCACTTTGCGGCCTTGGCCGTCGATGATCTGCTGATCGAGAAGATCGCGCACCAGGCGCAGCATGTATTCGTCGGAATGATACGGGGTGAGCACTTCGTCTTTGAGGTAAATGCCGTCGAGCGAAATGGAGCGGACCTGATCGTAACGAATGGTTAGCCAAGCCCATCCGCCGCCGATCAGGAAGCGATCCACGCGGGCGGGATGAATGAGGGGAACGAGCGCGGCGTCTTTGACCTGGCCCAGGCGGCGGCCCTTCAGGTCATAGACCTTGAGGCCCAGAAGTTCGGTGAGAAAGAGGAAGTCGTCCGCCATCGAGAGTCGCCTGAGCCCATATAATATTGACCCGTGGAGCGCGCGCTACGTTCTCGGTGGTGCGGTTCGTTTCGGCTGCGCCCTACATGGTCTTTCTTTTCTACTATGGCGCATGCGGAGTGGAGGCCGCAACAAAAAAGTTCTGCAGGGGGGATGTGTTGGACGGTGCGCGGCGTTCGATGGAGGGCGGCATGTGGAAAAGCACGTGTTCGATGTGGCGCGCCTGGTTGAGGAGCTGGAGGTGCTGCGAGAAGCGTTCGATATGGTCTTTTGAAAAAACGAAGCCATGATCGGCGGGGTGCCAGGGAACTCCTCTGTGTTTGTGGAGTTCGAGGAGGGCGGCGGCATCGTTGAGCTGGCGGCGCTCGAGCTGGGCGCGGGCGGCCTGGATGTCGCGGAGCTGGTCGAGGCTCTTGTGGAACTGCCGGGAAAGGCGCTGGCTCTGGATGCCGAGGTTGGCAATGAGGCGATGGGCGTCGACGATGTCGAAAGTGATTTCCGCATCGGGTGGGACGGGCGCGGCGGCGCGCGCAAGGACTTCGGCTTCGAGGAGCGGGATGCGATTGAGGCGCCAGGAGGTGGCGGCGAGCTCCTCGACGAGCTGCGATTCGGTGGGAGTGGCGGGTTGATATTCATCGAAGAAGCCGCGGCGACGGGCGTCGTAGGCGGCCTGGTCTTCAGAGGGGAGGACGGGGGAAGCGGCGGTCAAGCCGTGGCGCAGGGCGTTGAGCGAGGAACGCTGTTTGCCGGCTGGGGTGCGGGGGCCGGTGGAATGCTGGCTGTTGGCGCGGTTTATGGCGGGACGGGGTGAAGACGGGGTTGGGGTTGGAATCGGGTTTGTCATGGAGCCTCCGATGCCGTCATAGCATGCGGGCTTGTGCGTGCGCGGCTGGATTTTGTAGAGGTTGTTGGAAATGGGCTGGGATTAAATGGGAGCAGGCGGGTGACTGGGGAAGGGGATTGCAGGCTGAGGCCGGCTGCCCGGTGATTGGAGACGGCGGGCGGTAGCGTCGAAAAGACGGATGTCCGGTAAAGTGGGCCAGCGCATGATTGCAGCGAGCAACCCAGGCTATAAAGGGGCTTATACTCATTTAATTTACGATAGAACCATGACCGGCGAAATTACGAGCTTGCTGGGGCGCTGGAGTGCGGGTGATGGAGCGGCGCTCGAAGCGCTGATGCCGCTGGTGTATCCACGGCTGCGGGCTATCGCGAGGTCGGTTTTTCGGGGAAGCTCCGATAGTACAACGATGCAGCCGACCGTCCTGGTACACGAGAGTTACCTGCGTTTGTTGAGCCAGAAGTCGGTTAGCTTGGCGGATCGCGAGCACTTCTACTGTTTCGCGGCACAATGCATGCGGCGAATTCTGGTAAGCCATTTTCGAGCCCGGGTCGCCCAGAAACGCGGAGGCATAGCGATTCACATACCTTTGCATGCCGAGGTGCCCTGGATCACAGTGGACAGCGAGCAGATGGTGGCGGTGGACCAAGCGCTGGACAAGCTGCGGGAGATCGACGAGCGCAAGGTGCGGCTGGTTGAGTTGCGGTATTTCCTGGGATGCTCGACGGATGAGACTGCTGAGCTTGCGGGATTGTCGAAAGCTACCGTTAATCGTGAGTTGCGCGTGGCTCGGGCGTGGTTGTTCCAGAGATTGCGGGGCGAAGCTCCCGATCAGCTGTGAACGAGTTCGATGGACGCGTGGCCTGCCCGCCGAACTCGTTTGGTTTAACGCCGGGCGGCACTTGAGCGGAACCGCCTGAGCAGGCCGAAAGCTCCCAGCCCCAGCGCGAGCAAGGGCAAGGTTGCAGGCTCGGGTACGGACGCCAAACCTGTTGGGGAGAGCGGATCAGGAGCGAAACCTACAAAATTCTGCTCACCTCCACCGGTCTGCGATTCGGCTTCCAGAACGGTAGCCGCCGCATCGGTGGTGTTGATGGTACCGATGGTCGGGCCGGTGTTATTGCCGAACTCGGCCCACAGTGTCCCTCCTTCAAGAAGCAGCGCGTTCACTTGTCCGTCGCCGAGATCGGGGCCGCCGGCATTGGGGTTGAGCAAAGTTGTGCCGAGCAGTGTCGCGGCGCCAGTGGATGTGTCCAGGCTGTATAAAGACCATTCGCCAGCGACGGTGCTGCTTTGAACCGCCCAGTATAGCGCGCCGGAATCGTTCGAAACCGACAACGCACCGTTGCCGCCGCCCGCGGCAATCCCGGTCGGTCCGATCAGCGTCGCTGCGCCAGTTGTCGGATCAATCGAGTAGAGGTTGGTTGGGTCGCCTGCCTGGATCAGGAACAGACCGGCGGTCGTTGAACCGAAACCGGCTTCGTTTAGGTTATACGGGGTGGGCGCGCTTGTGATCGCGCCGGTGGCCGGATCAATCTGAATCAAGTCGGTGAATTGGTGATCGTCTCCGTACAGATTGCCATCGTATACGCCCAGGCCCTGAGCTTGGCCTGCTCCGGTGGTCGTGGTTGGCGTGTAAATGCCAGTATCCAGGTCCACTGTGCCTAATACGCCATTGGCCAACGCATAGGCGATCGTGTCCGCCGGTAAAGTGGGCGCCAAGGTTATGCCTGCCATCGAGACGAAACAGGCGAATAGTGCGACTCTGAGTGACTTCTTATTATCCATTTACTTCCTCCAAAAATCTCCGGGCTGCCGAGAGTCGCACGGCGCGCCTTCGGATTGCCCGCTACACTGGACTCGCAATTACCCTTGCAATCGGCTCAACGGATTGTTGGAAATTTCGTACTCAGAGTACCGGTCGAGAGTAAAGGGCCGTTCTTGCAGCCTGGTTTGCGCTGCCGGTAGAGATGGTGTATCACTTGGATGGGCGGAAGGGTGATTACTTCAGAACGCTGGCGACAGATAGAAGAGATTCTGGTCGCTTCCTGGGAATTTGACCCGGAACTCAGGGATGAATTCCTCAGAGAGCGCTGCAGGAACGATTCTGAGCTGCTGCGGGAATTACGCAGGCTGGATGCGGCGGATGCCGCCACCGGCCAGTGGACCGAACCGCCAAGCGAGCCAGCTTCGTCCACGCAAAAACTGAGCCATTATGAACTGGAACGGCTAATTGGCCGCGGTGGCATGGGCGCGGTCTATCTGGCGCATCGGGCCGACGGGCAGTTCGAGCAGCAGGTGGCGATCAAGATTATCGGATTGCCATTCGAGCTGGACGAAATTCGCGACCGCTTCCGGCGTGAACGCCAGATTCTGGCAGGATTGCAGCATCCGAACATCACGCGGTTGCTGGATGGCGGGATTACTGAAGACGGACAGTTGTATCTAGTGATGGAGTATGTGGACGGCGTACCCATCAACCAGTTTCCGGCGGATCTTGACAAGAAATTCGATCTGTTTTTGAGCGTATGCCAGGCGGTGCAGTACGCGCATCAGAACCTGATCGTACATCGCGACCTCAAGCCGTCGAACATTTTGGTGGATCGCGACGGTACTGCGAAGCTGCTGGATTTCGGCGCGGCTAAGCTGCTGGATGATTCGGAGGCGACCCGAACCGGATTCAGTATGGCCACAGTCGCTTACGCGAGTCCAGAGCAGTTGCGTAGCGAGAAGGTATCTACGCTGAGCGACGTGTTTTCTTTGGGCGCGATCTTGTATGAGTTGGTGGGTGGCGAGAAAGCATTTGGCGACGATTTAGTATCGCGGCTAGGGGCCGGTGAAGCCGCTGAAGTGAAACTGCCCAAGCAATTGCCGGGTGACTTGGATACCGTCGTTCGGAAAGCTCTTGCGCTGGCGCCGTCCGAGCGATATCAGTCGGCGGAGCAACTCGCCGATGATGTGCGCCGCTATCGCAACGGCGAACCGGTGATGGCGCATCCGCCTTCATTTCGCTATCGCGCCGGCAAGTTCGCTCGCCGCAACAAACTGGCGTTCGGCGCCGGCGTGTTGCTTTTGCTTACGCTGCTGGCGGGAATTGGCGGGGTTCTCTGGCAATACCGGAAAGCCATCGTGGAACACCGGAAGGCGGAGGCGCGCGCCGAAGATCTGCGGAAGCTCAGCGATAGCCTGCTGACGCAAATCGATGACGCCATTCAGAAGCTTCCGGGGTCGACTCCAGCGCAAAAGCTGCTGGTGAGCGCGGTTCTGGAGCATTTGGACAGAACCGTTAAAGATTCCGCGGGAGATCCACAGCTAGAAGTTGACGCCGCGAATGCATACCTGCGGCTGGGGAATGTGCAAGGTAGTCCTTACCACCAGAACATTGGCGATACCCAGGGCGCATCGGCGAGCCTGGACAAGGCTCTTTCCATCGCAATCGCAGTGTCCCGGAAATATCCGGAAAACACTTCGGCGAAGCAGGCGCTCGGTTTGGCCCATAAATCCCTTGGCGATCTTTTATTTGGAATCGCTCAGACACAGGAAGCAGTGGTTGAAATGCGCTCGGCGATCGCGAGTTTCGAGGAGCTGGCATCGATCGGCGGCCTGACACCTGACACAAAAGTGGACGCTCTGCTGAACGCTGCCGGAGCGTACATGCATCTTGGAGACGAATTCGGCATGGTGGATTGGCCGAGCCTCGGCGATTTCCCATCTGCTCTGGCCGCGTACCGAACAGGCGGGAAGATATACGAGCGCGCTGCCCAAATTGAACCGGCAAATCCGAGCGTCTTGCAAGGGATTATCGAAATTCACAGAAGGATGGGAGCGATCGAACTCCACACCGATCCTGCCGGGGCAGTTTCTGAATTACAAAATGCCATTAAAGGAACCGAGGCGCTGCATGAACAAGCAAAACAGTCGGTCGAATTCAGGCGGCTTGAGGCGGGGGTGCTAGGACCGTACGCGGGGGCATTGACGGAGATTGGCCAATACCACCAGGCACTGGCTGCTTTGGAACAGGGACGAGCCATTCAAGAGGCGCTGCTGGCTGCGGACCCCAGAGATCTTCGCTCCATTCAAGACCTAGATGCCGGATTGAGCAGGGAAGCGGAATGCTACCAGGAACGCGCTGCCGGCATTTTTGCCGAAGAAGGCAGTAACCGGACCGCGGATGCCGCGAACGCCTTGCGGGTCTTGTTGAAAGAACGGTCCCTTCTCGAAGACATTGTCCGGATTGAGCCAAATGATTCGGTTTGGCCAGCCAAGCTTGGTTTAGTGCTGATTGACATAGCACGGCAGCAACAGGCGCTGCAACGGCCGGAGGGTTCGCTGGCCTTGGCTCAAAAAGGACTCTCCATGTTGAAGGATGTGGGGCGGCGCCAGCATACGAAAGCCTTTCAGCTTGATGACGTTGTGACCGGCCTGATCACGGTGGAGCCCGCCACTCTGCGCGAGCCGGCGTTGGCTGTGACATATGCTGAGCGCACAGTAGAAATGAGTGGGCGTCACAATGCTGATTTTCTGTTGACGCTGGCCCGCGCTTACCGCGCGGCCGGGCAAGCTTCGAATGCTCGGGCTGCGGCCAAAGAGGGCTTGGCGCTTCTTCCACCCGAAACGGAGGCCACGGTTCCATCGAGAGTGCGAAAACTACTGCAGGCCGAGATTCGGGGGGGCACGAGCAAATAGCTAAGTGAGATCGTCAGGACTTGTGTTCTCGCAGTTATCGGCCCTTTTGGTCACTGGCCGAATAAGGGCCTAAGCGTAGAAGCCCGCCAAGAAAATCCCTTGCCCCGAAGCCAATCGATCCAGTGAAAGGTTGCCGGGTGACGAACAATCCGAGGCAGGGAAATAAGACCTGTGCGCCACTTTGTGGTTTGTTGCCGGCTGGTTGAAGCCACGAGGTGGCACCAAGGGGCGCGAGGATCATGTTAAGCTTCCGCTCAGAGTCCCAATTCCAGTAGGAGGAAATATGAAATCGATTTCAGCTCTATTGGCGTGCATGACCCTGGCGGCGGCGCTTTCCGCGCAGCCTCCGGGTTTCAATCCGCCCAAGACTACTCTCAAGGTCGGGGACATGGCTCCCGACTTCACCCTTCCCGACACGGACAACAAGCCCGTCAAGTTGTCCGATTTTCGCGGCAAGAAGACCGTTGTACTGGCCTTCTTCATCGCTGCATTTACCGGTGGTTGAACCAAGGAACTGAACGCATACCAGTCTGGTATCGACAAGTTTGAAGCGAATGGCGCTCAGGTTTTGGCGATCAGCACCGATTTCACGCCCACCCTGGCGCACTGGAAGAAGGAACTCAACGTCAGCTATCCCGTGCTCAGCGATCACATGCGCAAGGTCTCGGAGGAATACGGGATTTTGATCAAGGCGCTGGGCGTCGCGAACCGCGCGACGTTTGTAGTGGATAAGGACGGCAAGATTGCCAGCATTGAAGAAGGGAGCGTGGCAATCGATCCTACCGGCGCGGACACGGCGTGCAGCCGGTTGTCGCATAAGGGCCAGTAGAAAGCTTGGGGAGGCTCGGGCTTAGCGCGATATGCCGAGCTTCTTCATTTTGGATTGCAGGGTGGTGCGTTTCATTCCCAGGCGGGCCGCGGCTCCATTCGGTCCGCCCACCACGCCGCTGGCTTGCTCGAGCACGCGGCGGATGTGATCGCGCTCGGCATCTTCGAGCGTGACGGGCGTGGCTGAGTCCTGCGATGCGCGCAGTTCGGCCAGCGGAATTTCCAGGCTGCTGCCGCGCGTTAAGATGACGGCGCGCTCGATCAGATTCTCCAGCTCCCGCACATTGCCCGGCCACGCGTAGGCCACCAGCGCGTCCATAGTTTCCGCCGGGATGGTCTCCACGCGCTCGTTCATGCGGCGCGCGTACTTCTGAGTGAAATAGCGGACTAGTTTCGGAATGTCAATGGTGCGCTCGCGCAGGGGCGGCAGGGAAAGCGGGAAAACGCTGAGCCGGTAATACAGATCGTTGCGAAACTCGCGAGCGGCGATCATTTGGGCGAGATCGCGATTGGTGGCGGCTACCAACCGCACGTCCACTTTGATGGTCCGGACGCCGCCCAGGCGCTCGAATTCGTGCTCCTGGAGAGCGCGCAACAGCTTGGGCTGGAGCTCGAGCGGAATGTCGCCCACTTCATCGAGGAACAGCGTGCCTTTATTGGCCAGCTCGAAGCGGCCCACTTTCTGGGCGATGGCTCCGGTGAACGCGCCCCTTTCGTGGCCGAACAGCTCACTTTCAAGCAAGCCGGTGGGGATGGCGGCGCAGTTCAGCTTCACGAAGGTGCGCTCGCGGCGGCCGCTCAAGTCGTGAATGGCGCGGGCGATCAGCTCTTTGCCGGTACCGGTTTCGCCGAGGATTAAAACCGACGCATCGGTGGGCGCCACGGTGGCTACCTGATCCAGCACTTTGCGGAAGCCCGGATCGTCGCCGATGATCTCGCCGAAGTTCTGCTCGGTGCGGATTTCGTCTTCCAGATAGAGCTTCTCTTCGGCCAACTGGTCTTTGAGCTCGGCGATTTGTTGGAATGCGGTGGCGTTTTCGATGGCGATGGCGGCTTGCGAGGCCACTTGGGTGAGGAAGTCGACATCGGCGGGCGCGAAGGCTTGCTCTTTCATGCTGCCGACGTTGAGCGTTCCGAGCACGCGGTTGCGCGTGATCAATGGAATACAGCAGAAAGATTTGAGTCCCGCTTCCACCAGCCGGTGAGCGAGGGGCGACTTGAATTTCAATAATTCTCCGGCGTCAAAAATGGCTGGACGGCGTGTTTCGACGGCCTTTCCCGCGGGCGTTTCATCCAGGGCCGCGGTGGCTCCCTGCGGAATGATAGCCGGATTTCCTTCGAATACCAGCGCGTGGTTTTTTAACGTGCCGCCGCCGTTGTCGAGCAGGGCCAAGCTGGAGTATTCGCTGGGCATGACGCGCCGCAAGCAGGCGGTGATGCTGGGGAAAAGCTCGCGAATGTCGAGTTCCGACACCAGCACGTTGGTGATTTCGAGCAGGACCCGCAGCCGGTCGCGCTCGCGCGCCAATTGCCGCTGGTACTTCTCGGCTTTCTCGAAATTCAGCGTGTTATCGACCGCGACGGCCACTTGAGCTGAAACCTGGCGCATAAAATCGAGCTGCGATTCGAGCGGACCGCCCGCGACGAAGCCGAACATCAGCGCGCCTAGCCGGTGCTGAGCGGTAGTGAGAGGCAGCCAGCAGGAGCTGACCACGCGGTTGCGTTTCAGCACGTCCATGATCTTCGGCCAGCGGGACTCCTGGTTGACGTCCGGGATGACCAGCGGTTGTTGGTGGACATACACCCAGCCGGACGGCGAGTCATCCGGGGGAAATTCCATCTCGGGCACGTGAGGCTCAACTTCGGAAGTGCTTTCCAGGATGTGCAGCCGCATGGTATCGGTGGATGCATCGTAGAGAACCAGGTTCAGGAAATCGAAGGGGACAATCGAATGGAGACGCGTTGCCAGATCGCGAAAGAGCCCCGCCAGATCGCGGTGCTGCAAAATGGCTTGTGAGACATCCAGGAGCGATTGGTGGGTTACGCTTTGCGGGCCGGCGCTGTGTAAGCCGGCGCTGTGCGATGGGGCGTTTCCAACCTCGGGCTCCGAGATGCCGCTTTGTTCGGATCTCGCGAGCATTTGATGGGCCTAAGAACAAGTATACCCATCACTGGAGCGAGAACCGGCGGGCGTTAGAACAGCTCGCCGATTTCTTTGGCGATACCGCGGGCTTCCAGGTGGATTAAGCCGGCGTTGGAGCCCATGGGACCGATGACGGCCAGGACGGCTTTGGGGCCGGCCGAATACACGAACAAAACGCCGTCATCGCCGCGGATACTGACTTCGGAGAGCCCGCCGGTGGCCATGCTTTCGCTAATGCGGCGGCCCAGACTGGACGCAGCGGCCGCCATAGCCGCCACGCGGTTGGGATCTGTGCCATTGGACAGCGAATGCGCCACCGGCAGCCCTTCAGTAGACGCGAGCAAGACTCCCCGTAACTCTGGGATGGAGTTGCGAAGCGTCTCCAGATGATTTTTCAAAGCTTCGTGTTTCACCATGGTTCCTCTCCTGACAAGCGCCCACTTCTCCGTGGGAGGCTGGCGCACCCCGCGCTAATAGTAATATCGTTCGGATAAGGTCCCGACTTTAGGTGCCCTACCGACAAACACATTACTTTGTCAGCTTCACTCCGGTGTGGTCCGGTGTTGCAGTACCAAGCCGGTTCCTCGCGTCGCACCAGGCCTAGCCTGTAGCAAATGCTCATGCTTTCACCGAAGGTAGTAGGGCGACCACCTTAGAAAGGCTTGATAAGTGCTTTACCGTATAGAAACACCCCCGGGAGGTATTCACTAATCCTGTAGAAACGCCGATTACTCCCTCATGCGATGCCTGTACTGCGGCAAGGAGCTGGCGCTGCTGAAAAGACTGCGGGGGGGAGGAGACTTTTGCTCCGACGCCCACAAGCAAAGCTACCAGGAAGAATACAACCGGCTGGCGCTGAGCCGGCTGCTGCAAGCTCAAAAGAAAGGGCAACAGACCAATATTTCTCCTGGTCAGGGCGCGCCTCCGGCTAATGCTTCGATCGCGGTGGAGGAGCCTGGGGAGGAGGAAGCGGCCAATCGCACGGAAGCCACGCCAGTACTCGAGGTAGCGGTTCATGAAGGGCCCGGACAGGAGATGTCTGAGGCCGTTGTGGACTCGGCCTCAGTGGATGAAACCACTGGGGAATCGACAGCCGAACTGGAGACCAGCCCGGAAGATTCTCTAAGTGCGGAGCCTGAGCCCAGCGAGGCGGCCGGGTTCTTGCTGGAAAGCCCCGCGATTGCTGCTGTAACAGAAGACAGCCCGTATCTGGAGCCGTGGCTGGAGCTTTCGCCGGGACCGGCCATGTCGGAATGGCAGGTGCAGAATGGCTCCTTCAGCCTGTCGCCGGCAGACCTGGTAGCGGTGGATTTGCGGCCTACGCCTTCCTCTATTCAAGATCACGCCTCTACGATTGACCTGACAACGCAGGCGTTTGCAGGAGCTCCGCCCAATCCTTCGCTCTCGTCGGCGCCAAACACGCCGGCGCAAAACACCAAGAAAATCGCGAATACGAGCCGGTTCCCCAGCGGCGGTGCGCTTGTGTTTGAAATCGCGCCGAGCACGGGGGCTTCGGATGCCGACCACAGTTTTGTTCAGGCGGTGGGGTTCGAGAGCACGGTGCTGTGGGACGATTCCCGGCTGCTGAAGCTGGCGCCCACCAGCATCAATTTCCCCGGCGAAGATTCCGATGTGGTTCTGCTGGCTCAGAGCGACGATGACGATGCGCCTGGCGAGCTTGCTCCAGCGAAGGCGGAAGCGCCGGAAGCCGGACAAGACGACAGCCCCCGGGCGTCGCTTGAAGCGCTATCCCGGCTGCATCAGGAACTAATCGAGCAGGAAGCGGCGCGCGTCCCGGAAGCGATGGAAACGCCGTCCACCGAACCCGCCGAGGCGCCGGTAGAGATTGTCGACGCGGCAGCCATCGAGCCAGTTGCCCCGCCGAGCGCGGAAGCTGAGACGGCGGCGGAAGAGCCCCGGCATAAATTCTCCACCGAATTATTCGAGATTGCGATTAAGACATTTTCGCCCGCTAAACCTGCGCCTATTGGAGGCGAAGCTTTCCCGAGCAACGCCGGTCCGCTGCTGCCGAACTTGAAGTTTCTGCCTCTGCGGCCCAAGGTTGCGCTGGCCACCGGCTATGTTCCTCCTACGAAGGCTTCGGTTGTCTCCGATGCGAAACCGGCGGAAACAAAGCCTGCGGACAAGCCAGCTTCGCCCGCCGCCACTCCGGTACGAACGCCGGCTCCATTGAAGCCCGCTTCCGGCAAGCCGCCGGCGCGTCTCACGCAGCCCAAGCAGCCGTCCCAACCGGCCAAACCGGTGCAGCCCGCCGTTGCGAAAACCGCCGAAGCGCGAACATCGACGGCGCCCAAGGGCGCATCGCCGAACGCGGACGCAACCAAACCAGCAGCCAAGCCGGTGGCGTCGCAGCCCGTGCCCGCGCAGGAAGCCGGCGCGCGGCCCAAAGTTCCCGATGCGGCTCAAAAACCGGCGGCCGCGGCGCCTCAGCCCGCAGCGGATAAAGCAAAACCAATCGCGGAGACAGCCAAGCCCGCAGCCGATAAACCGAAGCCCGCGACGGACAAAACAAAGCCGGCCATGGACAAAGCAAAACCGGCCGAGGGAAAAGCAAAAACGGCGCCGGACCAAACCGACAGCGACATCGCACCCCACTTCGGCATTGCTCAACCGGAGAATATCCCTTGGGCCGGTTCGCTCAAAGTAAAGCTTGGGATCGCCATCGTGCTCCTGCTGATCGCCTGCATCTATTTCCTAGGGTGGGGGGGACACAGCAAGACGGCTGCACCGGCTAATTCGAATCCGGCGGCTGTCGCCGACGGCGCGGGTCCTAGCATCATCATGGGAGAAGGCGGCTGGGTGGAAGGCTGGGCCGGAGATCCCAACGGTATGCATGCCGGCCGGCAAATCACCATTTATCGGCCATCGCTGAAGCTTTCCGACTATCGGCTGGAATTCCAAGGAAGTATCGATACCAAGAGCATCGGGTGGGTCTTCCGGGCTTCGGACCCGGACAACTATTACGCCATGAAACTGATGCTGGTTTCATCCGGATTGTCGCCCAAGGTGGCGCTGTTCAAGTATCTGGTGTCCAATGGACGGCAGACGCAGGTGGGGCGCGTACCGATTGATGCGGCGGTGCAGACGGATACTCAGTTCGATATTCGGGTGGACGTTCGCGGCCCCAAATTCACCACCTACATCCAGGGCCAGCAGGTCGACATCTGGACTGACGACCAATTAAAGACCGGGGGCGCGGGCTTCCTGAACGAACGCGACGAGCGCGGAAAAGTAAAATCGGTCTCTATCCGTTACCTGAGCGGCGCTAAATAAGGTGGTCCAGTAACCGAAGAAGGATTCCATGGAACAGACAAACGATCAGTGGCTTTGGTTTGTTGATAACGAGCTGGTGGAGGCGCTGGCGCGAACCGATGCTCTCGACCCGAAGAGCGAGAAGCGCCCGGTGCAGTCGCCGACGCTGGTCAAGGTTCTGGCGCTCAATATGGACGGCAAGACCGAGCAGGCGTTGCGTGAGATCCGAAGCGCCATCGACGGCGGTGAAGATCTGCCGGAGCTGGCTTGGACCAAAGCGCACCTGGAGTTCCAGCTCGGCCACTTTGAGAACGCGCTGGAAGACTACCAGAAGATGCTGGACACGCAGCCCAGCCACAAATCGGCAACCTATAACGCGGCGCTCTGCCTGGAAAAGTTGAAGCGCTATGAGGAGGCCGCCGGGGCGTTTCGCAAAGCGGCTGAACTGGATCCCAAACTGGGAGAGGCGATGCTCGGCGTAGGCGTTTGCGAATTGCATCGCAATCGCCCGGAAGATGCGCTGGCTTCGTTTGAAGAGTGCCTGAAGGCGCAGCCTGACAACAGCAAAGCCCTGTATGGCAAGGCGGTGACGCTGCATCTGCTCGGGCGGGCTGACGAGGCTATGGAGTTTTACCAAAAGTTGCTGCCCAAGAACTCCACCGATGCCGAGCTGGTCACCAATATGATCCGCTTGGCCCTGGCGCGCGGCGAGCACGACAAGGCCCGGGAATATTCCGAAAAATTGCTCCGCTTGCGTCCCAATGCGCAAGCCGGCCTGTCGGGTATGATTGCGGCCGCAATGGCCCGCGGCGACTTCAAGTCGGCTGCCCAGCTGGGCGCGCAATTGGTGAAGACCGCTTCCAGTTCCTTCGAAGCCTGGTTCAACCTGGGCGTGGCTTACCAAAAGACCAACCGGCTGGAGCAGGCCGGGCAAGCTTACGCCGAAGCATTGAAACTGAAGCCGGACAGCGCGCTGGCGTATGCCAATCTGGGCGCCGCACTCCAGGAACGCGGCGATCAGCCCGAAGCGCGCAAGGCTTACGAACGAGCGCTGCAGCTTTCACCGGACAACCCTACCGCTTTGTGGAACCTGGCTATCGTGCATGACCGGATGGGCAACCCGTCGGAAGCCGAAAAGTGCATCGAGAAGCTGGTGGAAGTGGACCCGGAACGCGAGGAGGCATGGTTCCGCGCCGGCTATCTGCGTTTGCTGCGGGGGGACTCAGCGGGAAGTATCGAGCCGTTCCGGGTGTGTGTCAGCAAGCGCTCCGATTGGCTGGAGGCGCTGATGAACCTGGGCGTGGCGCAGCGTCGTGTGGGAGACATGGACGCGGCGAAGGCATCTTTCAACCAGGCTGTGGAACGCCATCCCCAGTCCATCGACGCGCTGCGCGGGCTGGCCGCCGTGGCGGTGGAACAGGGCGATTACGTGCTGGCGCTGGACCTGGAGGCCCGGCTGGAGCAGCTAGGCGAGCGCATTCCAGAGCTGAACTACAATATCGGCGTCCTGCTGCAGCAATCCAACTTGCAGGAAGATGCCGCCCGCTCCTACCGCCGGGCCACCGAAGAGAAACCGGACTTCGCCGAAGCGCTGCTCAATCTGGGGCATGCGCTGGAAGCGCTGGGGCAGGAAGATGAAGCCCGCGGCTGCTGGCAGCAGGCGGTGCAAGTGAAACCGGAGCTGGCGGAAAAATACTTCTAGCCTGTTAGAGCCGGCGGGCGCGATGCGCGGCGTCCGCTATTTCTCCTGCAGCCACTTCACGCTCACCGGATCCCGGCGCTCGCACTGCATGGTCTCGGTGAAACCGGAACGGGCGCGATGCGCGGCGTCCGCTATTTTTCCTGCAGCCACTTCACACTCACAGGAATCTGGCGCTCGCACTGCATGGTCTCCGTGACACCGGAAACCAGCAGCGCACAGGCATTGGATTGCGCGCTGCGCAACGCATGATCCTGCGTGTCGGCGGACGCGATGCGGCATTGGTTGGCGCCGCGGAATGCGATGCACACCTCCACGCGGTACTTGGCGATGTGCATGCTCGAATACACCAGGAACCCGAGCACCACCAAAACAAAAACAATTCCGATGGTCACTGTTTTGCTCATGCGCTTTGCGTCTCCGCGAAGAAATTTCCCATGCGGCGGAACTTATTGTAGCGCTGGTCGATCAGCTCCTGGCGCGATAGCGGCGCCAATTCGGCCAGCGCCTTCTGGATGGTTTCCTTGACGAACTCGGCAGCCTTGGTGTGATCGGTATGCGCGCCTTCGGCCGGCTCCTGCACCATGCCGTCGATCAGGCCGAGGCCTTCCAGATCCACAGCCGTCAGCCGTAGCGCCTGGGCGGCTTCGGCGGCGCGCCCCGAATCGCGATAAATGATGGCGGCGCAGCTTTCCGGCGAAATCACGCTGTAATAGGCGTTTTCGAGCATGTACACGCGATTGGCAATTCCTAATCCGAGCGCGCCCCCGCTGCCGCCTTCGCCGATCACGATGGTGACCACCGGCACGCCCAGCCGCGACATCTCGCGCAAATTGTTCGCGATGGCTTCCGCCTGGCCGCGCTCTTCGGCATCGATGCCGGGATAAGCGCCCACGGTGTCGAGAAACGTCACAATCGGCCGGTGGAACTTGCCGGCCAGGCGCATCAGGCGCATGGCTTTGCGGTACCCTTCGGGTTTCGGCATTCCGAAGTTGCGATGCAGCTTCTGCTTGGTGTCGCGGCCTTTTTCCTGCCCGATCACCATGAGCGGCTTGCCGTCGAAGAAGGCGAAGCCGCCGACGACGGCCGCATCGTCGCCATAAAAACGATCGCCATGCAGTTCGGAAAATCCGGCAAAAATGCGGCCGATGTAGTCCAACGCGTGCGGCCTTTTGGGATGCCGCGCCATTTGCACGCGCTCCCAGGTGGGATTGGTGGCGGGGGTTTCCGGTGTGGTATTGACAGGTTGATCCGGCATCTAGTTGGCCAGAACCTCGACCGATTCCGGTCCGCAGATTCGTTCCACTTCCGCCCAAAATTCCTTGTCGGGGCGGACCTTGGGGGCCACATCCAGAATAACGGAAAAGTCGCGAGGTTTCTCCAAGCGGAGCCGGACCTCGGTTTCGCCGCGCTTGCGCGCGAAGAGCTGGTTGAGTGCCTCGGCTTTGTCCACGCTTCCGTTGAGGCCGTTGCCGTTGGCGCCGACACCCACGCGAATGGAAATCAAAGTGGGCAGGTTCACGCGCGCCACTTTCAGCGGGATAATGTCCTGGATGGAGACCTTGGGCGGACCGTTCTCCTCCGGCAGCACCAGCCCGCGCACCAGCACCGCTTGATCCTCCACCAGCGCAGAAAGCAGGCGATCATATTGCGTGGAAAACGCCATCGCTTCCAGGCCGCCTTTGCGATCCTCCACGCGCATGGAGGCCCACAGCTTTCCCTCTTTATTGCGCTTGCGCAGGATGCCGGTCAGGATGCCGCAGATGGCGACTTCGGCGCCGCGCTCCAGGCCTTCCAGCGTTTCGGTATCGTACGTGGATAATTCCGCCACCTTTTCGGAATACTCATCCAACGGATGGCCGGTGACGAAAATCCCGAGCACTTCTTTCTCGCCCGACAGTTTCTGCTCGATGGTCCAATCGGGCAGCGCCGGCAGTGGATGTTCCACATGCTCGGGCTCATTCTCAATCAGGCCGAACAATCCGGCTTGGCCGCTCTCCCGGTCTTTCCAGGCACGCTGGCCATTCTCCATGGCGTTCTCGATCACCGCCGTCAATTGTGCACGGTTGCCGCCCAGGCTGGCGAGCGCGCCGCTCTTGACGAAGTTTTCCAAGACGCGTTTATTCACGCTGGTCAGGTCGACTCGCTCGCACAGATCATAGAGCGATTTGAACGGCCCTCCGCTCTGGCGGGCTTCGATGACGGCATCCGCCGCGCCCGCGCCCACGTTGCGGATGGCGCACAGGCCCATGCGAATGCCCTGGCCATCCGGCGAAAAATCCCGGTCGCTCGAATTTACGTCCGGGGGCAGCACCGGAATGCCCATTTCGCGGCATTCGTTGATGTACTTCACCACCTTGTCGGTGCTGCCCATTTCCGAAGTAAGCAGCGCCGACAAAAACTCCAGCGCGTAATGCGCTTTCAGATACGCCGTGACATACGCCAAGTACGCGTAGGCGGCCGAGTGCGATTTGTTGAACCCGTAGCCGGCGAACTGCTCCATCAGGTCGAAAATCTTCTCGACCTTCTTCTGCGGCAGGCCCTTGGCTTTGGCGCCTTCCAGGAAACGCACGCGCTGCGCGGCCATCTCCTCGGCCTTTTTCTTTCCCATGGCGCGGCGCAGAATGTCGGCTTCGCCCAAGGAATATCCGGCCAGGCGATTGGAAATCTGCATCACCTGTTCTTGATAAACAATAACGCCGTAAGTTTCTTCCAGCAGCTCTTTCAGCTCGGGAAAATCGTAGGTCACCTGCTTGCGGCCGTGCTTGCGGTCGATAAAATCTTCCACCATGCCGCCCTGAATAGGACCCGGCCGGTAGAGCGCGTTGAGCGCGCATAAATCCTCAATGCGCGTGGGCTGATACTTTCGCAAGATGTCGCGCATCCCGCGCGATTCAAACTGGAACACGCCGCTGGTGAAACCTTTGGAAAAAATCTGGTACGTTTCCGGGTCATCGAGCGGAAGCTTTTCCGTATCCACCTTCACCCCGCGGTGCTTCTCGATCAGCGCCACCGCGTCCTGAATAATATCGAGCGTGGTGAGCCCGAGAAAATCCATCTTGAGAAGCGCCAGCTTCTCCAGGCCCACCATGTCGTATTGGGTGACGATTTCGTCTTTGCTGGTTTTGCACAGCGGGACCAGCTCCCGGAGCGGCACCGGCGAAATCACCACGCCCGCCGCGTGCATCCCGGAGTTGCGCGCCATCCCCTCCACTTTGCACGCCACTTCCAGCACTTCCTTGAGCCGCGGATCCTTGCGGGCCGCTTCCTCAATGGCCGGCTCCTGCTGCATGGCTTCCTTCAGCTTGATGTTGAGCTGAGTGGGAATGAGCTTCGTGATGCGATCGACGTCGGCGAAGCCGATATCCAGCACGCGGCCGACGTCTTTGATGGCGGTGCGCGCACCCAGCGTGCCGAAGGTGATGATCTGCGCCACCTGCTCGCGCCCGTATTTCTCGGTGACGTATTGGATCACCTCGCCGCGCCGCTTGGTGTGGAAGTCGATGTCGATATCGGGCATGCTGATGCGCTCCGGATTCAGGAAGCGCTCAAACAGCAATCCGTATTCGAGCGGATCGATATCGGTGATCTCCATTGCGTAGCTCACCAGGCTGCCGGCGGCCGATCCGCGGCCTGGGCCCACGGGAATCCCGCGCGATTTCGCGAAGCGGATGAAATCCCAGACGATCAGGAAGTAGCCCGAAAATTTCATCTTCTGGATCATGCGGATCTCGCGATCCAGGCGCTCTGCGTACTCGGCCAGATCGTGCTTTAACCCGCCTTCGTTGCGCAACGCTTCCAGGCGGCCCCGCCGCTTTTCGAATCCTTGCCGGGCCACATACTCGAAGTAGCTGTCTGTCGAATGCTCGGTGGGAACGTCGAACTTCGGGAACGGCTCCTTCACCTTTTCGAGACTCACCTGGCAGCGCTGTGCGATGTCCCAGGTGCGATCCAGCGCCTCTTCCACCTCGCCGAACATCGCGAGCATCTCGTCGCGCGTCTTGAGATAAAACTCCGGCTGCGTGAAGCGCATGCGATTGGGATCGCTCATGGTTTTGCCGGTCTGGATGCACAGCAGGATTTCGTGCGCGCGCGCGTCCGTTTTGCGCATGTAGTGCGAATCGTTGGTCGCGACGAGCGGAATGCGCGTTTCTTGCGAGAGACGCAGCACTTCGGGAGTCACGATCTTGTCCTGATCCAGCCCGTGATCCTGAATCTCGAGAAAGAAATTATCCTTGCCGAACATGTCGGCGTAGCCATAGGCCAGGCGCTTAGCTTCCTCATAACGATTGGCCATGATGGACTCGTTGATGTCGCCGCGCAGGCAGGCCGACATCGCGATCAGGCCTTTCGAATGCTGGGCAAGAAGATCCTTATCGATGCGCGGCTTGTAGTAGAAGCCTTCGAGAAACGCCGTCGATACCAGCTTCAACAGATTGCGATAGCCATCCTGGTTCTCGCACAGCAGCACCAAATGGTTGTAGCGATCGGTCTCGCTGCGGCTGGTCAAGCCTTGCTGCGAAACGTAGACCTCGCATCCGATCACCGGATGCACGCCCTTCTCTTTGGCCTTGTTGTAGAACTCGACGGCGCCAAAAAGATTGCCGTGGTCCGTCATCGCGACGGACGGCATCTTCTGCTCCACCACCAGATCCATCAACTGGCCGATCTCGCAAGCGCCGTCGAGCAGCGAGTAATCCGTGTGGCAATGTAAATGAACGAAAGGTCGTGCGGAACTCATTCCCAAAATCTCAATTCGGGGGGAGGGTTAACTCCATTGTACTTCCTACTTCGATCTCGCGCGAATTTTCTCCATCGGCTCGCAATCGAATCTCGATGCGATCGCCGGGCATCAACTCCGGAAAGCGCTCACCCCATTCGATCAACACTACTGCGCGGCTGTCGAAGATTTCATCCAGGCCGAGCGTGGCCACTTGCGCGGCCGTGTCTAAACGATAAAGATCGATGTGATAAACGCTGGGGCTGTACTCGTGGATCAGAGTGAAGGTGGGGCTGGAGACATCATCGGGCCGCGCTGCGCCGAGGCCTTTCACGATTCCTTTCGCGAGCGTGGTTTTTCCCGCGCCGAGCTGCCCGATCAGCAACACCACTGCTTTTGCCGGAAGCTCGGTGGCCAGCTTCTCACCCAACGCAATGGTCTGGTCTTCCGATTCAGTGTGATAAATCCGCGATTTCACGCATTGCCTCGGGCAGGAACTCGAACAGGTCGGTAGCCATGAAAGATTTTTCGCCGATCGCCTCGGCGCCCAATTCACCCGCGCGCCCATGCAGATAGACGGCCGCGAGCAGCGCGCTTTCCAACTGATCGGGAAACTGCGCCACCAGGCCCGCGATCATCCCGGTGAGCACGTCGCCGGTGCCTCCGGTGGCCATGGATGGCGACCCAGTGGGGTTGATCCACACCGAAGCATCGGGAAATGCGATCACGCTACGGTTGCCCTTTAGCACCAGATAGACGCCGTGCTCGGTGGCGAATGCGCGCGCGATTCCAATGCGATCCTTCTGAATTTCCGCGATCGTCTTACCGGTCAGGCGCGACATCTCACCCGGATGCGGCGTGAAAATACGCGGCCCTTCAAATCGCGAACGCTGCCCGGCCAGCGCATTCAGCGCATCGGCATCCACTACCATGGGGGTCTTCGATTCTTGCACGAAGCGCCGGATGAATTGCACTGTTTCTGAATGCTGCCCCATGCCGGGACCGATCGCGATGACAGTTTTTTTCTGCGTGATGGCGGCCAGCGCGGGATCATCGGGCGCGCGCATGGCAATGGACCCGCCGTCTGTTTCGGCCAGGGGTTCCGTCATGATCTCGGGCGCGTAGGATGCAATCGATGTGATCGCAGACGCCGCCGAAGCAACGGTAGAGAGCCCCGCACCTGCCCGTAGGGCCGCGATTCCCGCCATCGCCGCGGCGCCTGTTTTTCCGCGTCCACCCGCGATCACCAGCACATGGCCGTACAGCCCTTTGTTCGAATCGCTGGTGCGCGGCTGAAACAAGCGTGCGAAGTCTGCGGGCTCTGAGATCGAGGGCGTGCTCTTGTCGCCTTCGTAAAGGCTTGGCGGGCTCCCGATGGTCACAACGTGCACTTTCCCTGCCCATCCACACGCGGGCTCGTACAAAAGGCACGGCTTCAGCGCCGTGAACGTCACCGTGTGCCTGGCCAGCACTATGGTCTGGCCGGGAAGTTCTCCCGAATCGCTCGCTGCGCCTGAGGGAACGTCCACCGCTACCACGCCGGCCAAAGGGAAGCGCTCGTTGATCCCCTGGATTATTTCGGCCGCTTCACCTTTTGCGGGTCCGTCGAGCCCGGTGCCGAGCACTGCATCCACCACCAGCGTTGCCAGCCGCATCTCTTCGGTGATTTCTCGAAACACAGGGCAGCCGACCGCCTCCAGCATCTTATAGTTCGCCAGCGCATCGCCCTGCATCGTGTTCGGATTAGCTGCCAAAACCACTCGCAACCACTTCGGCTGTATGCGGATAAAGAGCTGCCGCGCCACTACCAATCCGTCGCCGCCATTGTTGCCCTTGCCGCACACGACAACGATGCGCTGCCGCGCGAGCGGCGCATATTCGCGTTCCAGAAACTCCACCACGCGATGCCCGGCATTTTCCATCAAGATGATGTTGGGAATGCCCAGCTCGGCCGTTCGCTTGTCAACGTCGCGCATTTGCGCTGCGGTTAAAACCTTCACGGACGCACCTCGGCCAGCACTTGCTCGAGTTTCGTCAGATTCGAAGCCTCTCCCATCACGATCAGAAAGTCGCCTCCTTGAATTTCCGTCTCCGGCGGCGGATTGAATTGCATGCTTCCATCCGACCTCCGAATGGCCAGTACGATCACGCCCAGCTCTTTGCGGATCTGCGTTTCGATCAGAGACTTGGATGCAAACTCGCTCGAGGCCGGCACACTGAACTGCTCGATGCCGACGTCCAGTCCCATGCCCTTGGTGGTGAAGTCGATGAATTGGAACACGTGCGGTTTCAGCATCACTTGCGCCATGCGATTGCCGGTCATGTCGTAAGGCGCATACACGTAGTCGGCGCCCGCCAGCCGCATCTTCTTTTCGCTCTGCTCGGAAGCCACGCGCGCGGAAACCTGCAGAGTTGGCTTCAACGCCTTGGCTGAGAGAATGACGAACAGATTGTCGGCGTCGCTCTGCAAGGTGGCAATCAAACCCTTGGCCCGCATGATCCCGGCGTGTTTCAACGTTTCGTCGTCTGTGGCGTCGGCCAGCACGCCCAGCATGCCGTCGCGTATCGCCCATTCTACGCGCTCTTCGCTTTTATCCACCACCAGAAACGGCACTCCGGCGCGCTGCAGCTCATGAGCCGCGCCCCGGCCAACGCGTCCGAAGCCGCAGACGATGATGTGGTCCTGCAACTTGTCAATCATTTTCCTGGTCCGCCGTTTTCCAAAATATTGCGTGAGCTCCAGCTCGATGATCACCTGCGTCATGCCGCCCACCGCGAGCAGCATCATGGTGACGCCGAAGAAGATCAGAAACGAATTGAAAACGCGTCCCCCAAAACTCAGCGGATGCAGTTCCTCGTAGCCTACCGTGCTGATGGTGATCAGCGTCATGTAGAACGCGTCGAAGGGAGGATAATGCTCGATCCATATGAAACCCAGCGTTCCGCCGGTGACGATCAGCACCACGCCACCGCCCAGGACGATCAGCCAATTGCGGAGCCGGCGCATGCTCTCGCTATTCTAGCGGGAGTTGGTTGCGAGCGTCGTCACCGTTTGCGCACCAGCAGCACCGTCATGTCGTCGGACAGTTCGGGCACTCCGGTCCATTGCCGCACCGATTCCATCACGCTCTGGATAATCTGCGCTTCGTCCCGATCGGCGTTCTTGGCCACCAATTCAATGAGGCGCTCTTCGCCGAACATTTCTCCATATTCGTTCTCCGGCTCGGTGATGCCGTCGGTGTAGCACACCAGCAGGTCGCCACTGCGCAGCTCCACCTTGCTCTCTTCGTATTTGGAGAACGGAAACGCACCCACCACGGTGCCGTTGACGTCCAAAAGCGTCGCGGCGCCATTGCGGAAAAGCACGGGCTGCAAGTGGCCGGCGTTGGTGTACGTCATCAGGCTGGTGGCCTGATCGTAGATGGCGAAAAAGAAGGTCGCGTATTTTTCGGGCGAAGTGGTGGCGTGCAATTGCTGATTCAGTTCGGAGACCATGCGCGCGGTTGAAAAGCGCGTCCCGTTCATCGAGGGCGCGGCCATCTCCGCCAGTTCCATGGTTGCGCGCAGCTCCATGCGCAGGGCGGCCTGAATGGTGGCCATCAGCAGGGCGGCCGAAATTCCCTTCCCCGCCACGTCGCCAATCGCGATCGCGAGTTTGCCGTCTACCAACTGATAGTCGTAATAATCGCCCGAGACCATGCGCGCCGGGCTGCAACTCCCCAGCACACGCAAGCCTTCGAACACGGGCGGCTCTTTGGGATACAACTGATCCTGCACTCCGCGCGCGATCTCGATCTCGGCTTCCATGCGCTCTTTCTCTTTCGCCACGGCCAGCAGGCGCTCCAGATTCTGGGTCATGGTGTTGAAGGAGGTGCTCAGTTCGGCGATCTGGTCGCGCCCCTTCACTTGAATCAGATGGGAAAAGTCGCCGCGCACCACGCGCTCGGTTCCCTCGTAGAGTGAATGCACCGCGCCGGTGATGCTGCGCGACATGGAGACGCCGATCACCAAGCCGGCCATGGCAACAATCAGAAACGCCACCGCCACGACGTAAAATACCGTGAGAACCAGCTCGTCGCCGCCCTGGCTGAGAATCGCGCCGAGGATGGAAGAAAGCCGCGTGCGAACCAGCAGGAGAGCCGGCTCTGTGCTCTCAGGATGGTCCCATTCCACCGCTCGAATAAACGATCCCCATTGCACGCCCACATCGAAACCATTCAGCGGGGGAGGCACCTTGGTCTGAGCAGCGTCGCCGCCGGAGGCCGACAAACGAAACTGCGCTTGATCTCCTGCGCCAACCTTTGTGACGCCGCCGCTGGCCCTGTTTTCGGTCTTGTTCTTGTGCGTGTCCTCGGCTTTGTCCTCGGCGGGGGGTTCGACAAATTCTCGCTGCACAAAATAGAAGTCGCCCAACCCGGGCGCCAACCCGCTCAGAAAACGGCGAGTGAGCGGCATTAACGCCAGAGCCTGATGATCGCCCGAAGCCGTGTCCGCCCAGGCGTAATAACGTCCTTCGCGCAGGGCGAAGCCGCTGGAATTCACGGGCAGTCCCGCGGGCAAGTTCACACTGGCTTCGGGGGGCCACTCCTTTTCGGCTCCACTCTGGATCGCGAGCAAAATCAGCCCAGGAAACCGTTGCTGCTCGGTCTCGTCGATGCGCTGCAGCACGGAGGGAGACGCGCTCACATCCGCCGCCACAGATCGCAGCGAAACCACGCGCCGGTCTAATTCCGACCGCGCCAGATACACCGCCACCTGTCCGGCCAGCATGTAGGCACCCAACCCCACCAGCGTCAGCACCAACAGAATCGGCAGCACCGCGATGAAGAGATACGCGACAATCAACCGATTGCGCAGGCGCCAGGTGATTTTTCGCAGCCCGAGGCGCAACAGACGCAGCGCAATCCAAGCGCCCAGGACGTACAGCGCGAGCGTTACCACGGCCTGGATGCCGCTGTGCGGCCAGGTGACGAGGAAGATCAGATAGAGCGCGACCGACACCGCGAAGGCTTTGTCTACCTTCCCCGCCCGCTTCCACAAAGATGGGATCGAAAAATTCACACGCGCGATTTGGCGATCTCGGGAGTTTCCGATGCCGCTTCGGGCAGCGGCTTCTCCGGCTCCAGGAAATAGCGGGTCAATTGCTCCTGCAAAATCCCGAGCGCAGTTTCCGGATCGTCGGCGTACTGAAACAATTTGAGATCTTCCCGATCGATGGTCCCGTGTTCCACCAGCGCCTCGAAATTCAATACTTCGCGCCAGAATTTCGACCCATACAGCACGATTACGATCTTGCTCTCCAGCTTCCGGGTCTGCGCCAGCGTCATCACCTCGAACATTTCATCCATGGTTCCGAATCCGCCGGGGAAAATCACCAGCGCTTTCGCGAGATAGGCGAACCAGAACTTGCGCATGAAGAAGTAGTGGAACTCGAAGGACAGCTCCGGCGTGATAAACGGATTCGGCCGTTGTTCGAACGGCAGGCCGATGTTGAGCCCGATGGTTTTGCCGCCCGCATCCGCCGCGCCCCGATTGGCCGCCTCCATGATGCCCGGTCCGCCGCCCGAGCAGATCACAAAGCGGTGCGACGCCGCTTCCAGTTTGCTGGACCACTCCGTGACTAAGCGCGCGAGAGTGCGGGCGTCGCGATAGTAGCGGCCGAGCGGCCCCTCCTCGCTGATTCGGGCCGATCCGAAGAAGACGATAGTGTCCTGAATTTTCTCGTCGCGAAAATGCGAGAGCGGCTCCAGGTATTCGGACAGGATGCGCAGCCCGCGGGCATCCGGACTTTCGAGAAAAGTCTCGTTCAGATATGCCACTGGCCGGTGGCTGTTATTGGAATTGTCGTCGATCATTGAGACGGGGTGGCGCCTTCCAGGCGCTCCAAACGCTTCTCCAATTGTCTCACTGTCTTCAACAAATCAGGCAGTTTCGGAAACGCGGTGATAGCGCGCAGCCATTCGCGCGCTTCAAACGCGGGAGAGCCCGACATCACCGCTCCCGCCGCTACGTCGCCGCCGATGCCGCTCTGCGCATAGATCACCGCGTTGTCGTGAATGGTCAGGTGCCCGGAGATGCCCACCTGGCCGGCCAGCAGGACGTTTTTCTCGAGAACCGATCCGCCTGCCAGGCCGGTCTGCGCGCAGATGATGTTGTCCTCGCCCACCACGCAGGCGTGCCCCACTTGCACCAGGCTGTCGATCTTGGCGCCGCGCTTCACGCGCGTCTCGCCCACAGTCGCCCGATCCACCGAGGTCAGCGACTGAACCTCCACATCATCTTCTATGACCGTCAAGCCGGACTGCACGATCTTGAAGTGCGTTCCTTCGCGAGTTTTGGCGAAGCCGAAGCCGTCGCTGCCCACCACCACTCCGTTCTGCAGGATCACGCGGTCTCCGATTCTGCAATACTCGCGCACCACGGCGTGCGAATGGGCGTAAAAATCGTCGCCGATCTGCGCGCCTTCATAGATCACGACGTGCGGGTGCACTACCGCGTTTTTGCCGATAGTCACATGCTCGCCCACCACCGCGAACGCGCCGATGGAGGCACCATCGCCGATCTGTGCCGTCGCTGCCACCGATGCCTGCGGATGGATGCCTGGCGCCGGGTGCGGCGGTTGGTAAAACAAAGCCAGCGCGCGCGCGAAATCGTGATAGGGATTCGCCGATACCAGGCTGGCGGGCTGCAGCTTGGCTTGTGTCTGGGCGAGCACCTGCTTCACTAAGATCGCCCCGGCCCGCGTGTCTTTTACCTTAGCCGCGTACTTGGGGTTGGCCAAGAACGTGAGCTCGGTGGGACCCGCTCGCTCCACGCCGGCGACGCCGGTGATATCAATGTTCGGGTCTCCGTGGACAGTGCAGCCCAGCCGGGTGGCAAGATCGCCCAGGCGAATCCGCTGGATGGTAGACATCTGATTTGTAGCCATGTGGACGGCTTTATTGTATCCGCCGCCGGCTTCAATGTATTCACGTCTCCCATGTGGAATCGCGCCAATTCTCAGGCGGCGACCTTAGTAGAGAAAGGTCGTCAGCAGCCGATTCTTCAGTAATGCGCCCCCTGCGGTACCTTCTGCGGCTGGTCTTTGCCCTCGAAGCGCTGGGGTTCCTTAGTCTCGCCATTTTGACACTCCGCCAATCCAGCCTGGTCGAGCAGCGTCTGCATCTGGGGCCGGTCGCGATTGTGGAGGTGTCCTGGTTTATCATCTTGTTGGCGCTGGTATCGGCGATGGCTGCATTGCGCCTCAAGGGTCAAGACGCGCTGGGCCGATGGTCCCTGCTGGCCGCATCCATATTCAATCTGATGCTGTTCCCGTTCGGGGTTATCGTGGCCGCGGGCGGTATTTACTACTTCACCCGCAATCCCGAGGTCCAAGCCAAGGTCGAGACCAAGCACCGGCCGATCGCGGGCGATGGCACCAGCCGATGGTCCGGAACCATTTTCACCATGGCCCAGGTTGTGTGGGGTGTCTTCGTCCTTAGTTCCATCCGCCGCTGGACCGCCGCCCGGGGAATGCCCCAGCTCAAATCCGAAGTTCTTTTCTGGATCACGCTGGCGTGTGCGGTTTATGGAGCCGTCCTGTTCCATGAACTGGGACACTTCGTTTTGGGCGATATCGTCCGGTTTCGGCTGATTGGCTTTGGCGTGGGTCCGTTGAGTTGGACATATAGCGGAGGCCGCTGGCACGTGCATCTGCGCTATGACAAGCTCTTCGGCGGCCATACCGCCATGGCGCCCACCACGCCTCGAAATATCCGCGGCCGGGTGATGATCTTGACGCTGGGCGGGCCGCTGGCGTCGGCGATGCTGGGCATGATCGGCGCTATCTGCCTCTTATTGATTCCGGGGCCCGCTTGGTCGGCGGTTTTGGGACGCGTCGTGGCGCTTGCTACCGGATTTGCCTTTGGCGACCTGATCTTCAATCTTCTGCCGATGGCGAGCGAGGCTGAATACTCCGACGGCGCGCGTCTCTGGCAGATGTACCGGCGCGGCCCCTGGTGCGATTTTCATTGTGCTAATCACTTCATGGGGCTCTCGCAGACTACGGCTCTTCGGCCGCGCGATTGGCCCACGGCCATGGTGGAACGGGCGGCCGAGTTCGCCGGGCAGCTTCCCGAACCCGCCGGATCGTTCGCGATGGCCTACACGCACTTTCTGGACCGCTGCGATTGGGAGCGGGCACTGTCCTGGCTCAACCGGGCGCATCAAGCCGCTCGTCCCGGCAGCAATCTGGCGCTGGCCCTCACCGCCGATCGGGCGTTTCTGGAAGCTTTCCATCGCAGGGACAGCCGGGAAGCCCAGCGCTTGTTCGCTCAGGTCCCCCGGCGGGATGATTCGACCGATTACTGGCGATCCGCCTCTACGGTCCGGGCCGTGCAGGGCGATCTGAGCGGCGCTTCGAAGGCCTGGCACAAGGCTTGGGCGATGGCGCAGAATCGGCCGGGCGCCGGCGTCTATGAGATGGATCTGGAACAATTGCGGCGGGTCGGCGCGTGGCTGGAGCAGCTTCGCACCCAGCCGATCTCGGCTTGAAACGCTCACGTGCAACACTAGAAGAACAAGGTCACAATGCCTAGATCCACGGCCTCGGGCTTGCGCATCACGCCAGCGGTCGCGGCCATCTATAACTATCAAATAGATCTCCCGTTGGTCGAAGCCGAAGTGAACATCTACGCCAAGGGCGCCCCTGCGCGGCAAGATTTCACAGGCTTCCAAAGCCGCAAGCAGCGGGAAGAGGACGAACGCTCTCGCGAAACACCTGAGACTCATCTTGACTTGACAACAACACACTAAAGTTTGATAATGGACCTAGGCTAAAACAAAGCCGGATTCTTAGCCGAGGGATTGAGGGTAGAATGAGCAAAATCATAGGTATAGACTTGGGAACGACCAACTCCGTCGTATCCGTCATGGAAGGCGGCCAAGCCGTCGTGATTCCGAATCAGGAGGGCGGCCGGACCACGCCGTCCGTGGTCGCTTTCACCAAGAGTGGTGAGCGTCTGGTTGGCACGGTGGCGAAACGCCAGTCCGTCACCAATCCGGAGAACACGGTGTATTCGATCAAGCGCTTCATGGGCCGCCGCTTCAACGAAGTGAGCGAGGAGATGAAGCTGGTTCCTTATAAGGTGGTCGCCGGCGAAAACGGCGACGCGCGCGTCGAGATCAACGGCAAACGCTACTCCCCGCCCGAGATTTCCGCGATGATTCTCACCAAATTGAAGGAAGCGGCTGAGGCATATCTCGGCGAAAAGGTCACCAAGGCCGTCATCACGGTTCCGGCCTATTTCAACGATTCGCAGCGCCAGGCCACCAAGGACGCCGGGCAGATCGCCGGCCTGGAAGTGATGCGCATCATCAACGAACCCACGGCCGCGGCGTTGGCCTACGGGCTGGACAAGAAGAAGAACGAAACCATCGCGGTATATGACTTTGGCGGTGGCACGTTCGATATTTCGATCCTGGAAGTGGGCGACGGCGTGGTGGAAGTGAAATCCACCAACGGCGACACCCACCTGGGCGGCGACAACATCGACCAGCGCATTATTGACTGGCTGGTGCAGGAGTTTAAGAAGGAAACCGGCGTCGACGTTTCCAAGGACCAGATGGCGCTGCAGCGCCTCAAGGAAGCTGCCGAAAAAGCCAAGATCGAGCTGTCCAACATGCTCGAAACCGAAATCAATCTGCCGTTCCTGACGGCCGACGCCTCGCGGTCCCAAGCACATGAACGTGAAGCTGACGCGCGCGCGGCTGGAGCAGATGGTGGCCGATATTCTGGATCGCGCCAGCGGCCCGTGCAGACAAGCCATTACCGATGCCAACGTGACGCCGGCGCAGATCGACGAAGTGGTGCTGGTGGGCGGTTCCACGCGCATGCCCAAGGTCCAGCAAATGGTGCGCGATCTGTTCGGCAAGGAGCCCAACAAGAGCGTCAACCCCGACGAAGTGGTGGCGGTGGGCGCGGCGGTTCAGGGCGGCGTGCTGGGCGGCGAAGTGAAGGATGTTCTGCTGCTCGACGTAACGCCGCTGTCGCTCGGCATCGAAACGCTGGGCGGCGTGTTCACCCGGCTGATCGAGCGCAACACCACCATCCCCACGCGCAAGAGCGAGGTTTTCTCGACGGCCTCCGATAGCCAGACGTCGGTGGAGATCAAGGTCTACCAGGGCGAGCGCGCCATGGCGGCCGACAACAAAATGCTGGGCGTGTTCCAACTGGTGGGCATTCCGCCGGCTCCGCGCGGGATTCCGCAAGTGGAAGTGACGTTCGACATCGACGCCAACGGGATTCTCAACGTCACGGCCAAGGATAAGGCCACCAACAACGAGCAGAAGATCACCATTACTTCTTCGTCGGGCCTGAGCAAGGACGAAGTGGAGAAGATGGCGCGGGACGCCGATTCGCACGCGTCGGACGACCGCAAGAAGAAGGAAGAAATCGAGTCCCGCAACCGGGCCGACGCGATGGTCTACAACATCGAGAAGATGCTGAAGGAGCATCGCGACAAAGTCAGCGCCGACGACGCCAAGGCGGTGGAGGAAGCGCTCGCCGATACCAAGAAAGCGATGTCGGAGGGCGGCATCGATCGCATCAATCAGGCCACCTCGAAGCTGGAGACGGCCAGCCACAAACTGGCGGAAGCGATGTATAAAGCTTCCAGCCAGCCGGGCGGCACTCCGCCTCCCGGTGCGCCGGGCGCAGACGGCAATGGAGCCGGCGCCGGCGAGTCCAAGCCCAAGGACAATGTGGTCGACGCCGAGTTCGTCGACGTTGACGACAAGAAGTAAGCACAGTTGATCCTTCCTCTGGCTCTCCTGTCGGGGAGCCAGGGGATTTCGGACAGTTTTTATGCCAGCCGCAAGCAAACAGGATTATTACGAAACGCTCGGTGTATCTCGCGACGCCAAAGAAGACGAGATTCGCAAGACTTACCGCAAGCTTGCGCGCAAGCACCATCCCGATCTGAACCCGGGCGATAAAGCCGCCGAGGAGCGCTTCAAGAAGGTTCAGGAAGCTTATGACATCCTGAGCGATCCGAAGAAGCGCCAGATTTACGATCAGTACGGTTTCTATTCGGACAACATCCCGCCGGGTGGGCCGGGCGGAGGGCCAGGCGCGGGCGCCGGTCAACCGGGCATGGGTTTCGGTGGCTTCGATTTCTCCGATTACGTAAACCACGGCGGTGAGGCGCAGCCAGGCGGCGGCACCGGAGCTTTTCGCGATATTTTCAGCCAGTTCTTCGGCAGCCGGCGCGCCGAACAGCCGGGCGTGGGCCCCGAAAAAGGCTCCGACCTGGAGTACGGACTGGACATCGACTTTTGGCAAGCCATCCGCGGCACCCAGGTGCGGCTGAACGTGGCGCGCCAGGAGGTTTGCGAGACGTGCAACGGCACGGGTTCCGTCGGCGGCACATCCACGGTCTGCCCGGAATGCGACGGCACCGGCAACGTGACGCAGATGGCGGGCGCGATGAAGTTCAGCCTCACCTGCCCGCGCTGCGATGGCAAGGGCCGGTTGCGCAACGTCTGCCCCACTTGCCATGGGGATGGGCGGTTATCGAAGTCGGAAACCGTGGATGTACGGATTCCGCCGGGGGCTCAATCGGGTTCGCGTCTGCGCGTGGCGGGCAAAGGCAATGCCGGGCGCATGGGCGGAGGCGCCGGCGATCTGTATATTACCGTCCGCGTGGAGCCGCACGCCTACTTCCGGCGCGAGGGCGATGACATTCATATTCAAGTTCCGGTTACGGTGTCGGAAGCCGGGCTGGGCGCCAAGATTGAAGTGCCGACCATCGACGGGCGGGCGCTGCTCAAGGTGCCGCAAGGAACTCAAAATCAGCAGAAGTTCCGGTTGCGCGAAAAAGGTGTGATGAATACGCGCAAGAATCAGCGCGGCGATGAGATCGTCGAAGTGGTGATCCAGGCGCCCAAGGCGCAGGATGAACGCACTCGCGAACTGCTGCGCGAGTTGTCCCAAGTGAACACCGAAGATCCGCGCAAAGATATTTGGAGCAAAGTGTAGGTCGAAATTAGGGTGCGAACATGGCGAAAGCTCGATCCAAAGCTGCTTATATGATCTCGGCCGTCGCCGAGCAGTATCAAATCCATCCGCAAACCCTGCGCCTTTACGAGCGCGAAGGGTTGCTAGCGCCCTCGCGCAGCGAAGGCAACACGCGTCTTTATACCGACGACGATCTGGAGCGGCTGGAAGTGATTCTCAAGCTGACGCGCGACCTGGGCGTAAACCTGGCGGGCGTCGAAATTATCCTGAATATGCGCGAAAAGATGGCCGCGATGCAGGACCAAATCGAGGAATTCGTGGCCACGCTGAATCAGGAATTCGCGCACCAGGCCCGCCAGTCGCCGGCTGAATCCAGGCGGTCGCTGATTCCGGTGGTGCAGATGCGCACGCCCGCGGTCGTGGAAATTCCCAAGAAGAAGCGGCCGAAAGCCAACTAGCGGATCGAGTGAAAAATGAACTCGTGCTTTTCATCCCGGAAGCGCACCAGTTCATCGGGATGCTCATGCTCCCTCAGCCATTTGCTGCCATCCGGAGTTCCCGCTAATAATTCGTAGGCGGTCTGCTCCACCCATAGGGGCTTGTTTTGGCTTCGCGCGTAGGCCAGATCGTGCTGCATGTCGCCTAAATCGGCCCGGTCCAAACCAATCCATGAGGCTTGCGGATTGAAGTAGCTGATGGTCCATAAATCCGGATGAAAGCGATGGAATACGATGGCGCTCCCGGGCGGCCACGCATCGTGCTGCGCCAGCGCGAACCGGAGCGGAGCGTTGAACTCCGGGCGGGATTCCGGATACGCCAGGAAAACGAAATTCGACAGCAGCAGCACGGCGGCGAACGCGAATCCGGCGCGATGAGCCTGGGGTGTATCGGCGAGCGAGGCGGCCAGGATCAAGACCAGCGGCGCCAGGTAGAACAAGCGGTAAAACGTGTTCTGCGGCATCCAGAAGAAAAGGAACACCAGATACACGCAAGTCCACAAAAGAAGAACGGCCACTGAGGGCGACCATCGCAACGGTAACGCACTCCTGATATAGAACGCGAATGCGATCATTGCGCAGGCCAGCGTCAAGCAGGCGGCCCAGGATAAAGGATTGTGGACCACGTCGGGCAAGCGGCCGCCAAAGAACAGCCGTACCGTTCCTCGCAACGTGTAGGCGGCATCCCGAAGAGGATTGAAAGAGAATCCCGAATCGGAGGAGTGCGAAGTGAGCCACGCGAAGAATCTTTCGGGAGGTTGGGCGGCCTGATAGGCCCACACATAGGCTACGGCCACTGGCACCAAAGCTTCCGTGCAATACGCGGCAAGCGCCGCTTTGGATGCCCGGCGTTGCCACAGCACCAGCAACGCAACAGGTAAAAAGAAAATCGCCAGCTCGTGAAACAGCATGGCGGCAGCCTGGGCCAATCCCGCAACCCACATCCAGCGCGAGTCCTGCAGCAGGAGGTACGCGCAGAGCAGCAGCAAAATCGCGGGGATGTAAGCGTCGGCGTCGGCGGCGAACTTCCACCAGGTGGCTGAAAAGCCGAACACCAAGGCTGCGATCACCCCCTGTTCGGTGGACCATCCCTTCACTCGCAAACACCGGTACAGCAGGATCACCGCCAGGCCGGCCAGAATGCAGTTGGCGATCTGCATCAAGTACAGCGCGCGTATCGGATAGCCCAGCCAGTCGCTAAAATCGTACAACCACGCGCCCCACAGCTCGTAGATCAAATGACTGGGATGCACCAGAGCGGACGGCGGATAGTTCTTCTCGATCTCGATCGCGAATCCAACGCCGTCCCAATAGAAATTTCGCGTGGGAAACGCCAGGTAGGCTGCAAGCGGGGCTAACAGCAGCGCTCGAGTACGCAAGGCTAATGCATTCTTTCCAGAAATTTGCCGGTGGTTCTGTCCACGAAGACGGAATAGTCGCTGGTCCCTACTGAGTTGCCCCAGATGACACGCCAGGTCACATCCGCGAATCGTTTACCGAGTTGCATCAGGAAGATGACGGGCTTGCCGGGATTTTTCTTGATGTAGTCCGCGCTGTTCTCGGCCGCGGTCTTATACGCCTCGTCGGAATCCACTTTGATGGCAGCCATCGGGAAGGGGGACGCATCGCCGCGCGGCGTGTAGTCCTCTTGCAACCCGCCGAACACGCCTTCATGCAAATTGCCGTCCGCCTCGACGGCCGAGTACGTGTACGTCTTGGCCTTTGCGAGGGATAGCGAAACAAAGATCGCTTGCCACACCGCGGCCTTCCCGGGCTCGGCTTTTATTTGCGCGAGATTAAGGCTGCTGATTTGGAGCGGCTGCGCGTCGGGCGCCCAACCGCGCGCCTGCGGATACATGCGCTGCAGGGCCTGGCGTCCGGTGAGCACTTCGGGCGGTTTGGGAGGCTGCTGCTCTTCGGCGGTTTTCGGAGCGTCGGAACAAGCGGATAAGAACAGGATCAGTGGCAAAAGCCACAGGGTGGTATGAACTCGCATTTCTAATTATATTGTGTGGCGGGCGGCCGGGCAGCCTACAAAAAAATGGTGCCTTCGAAAAAGCGCACAGCTTTCCCGCTCATGGTTACGCGCTCGCCACGATCTTCGCACCACAGCTCCCCTCCGCGCGGGGAAGCCTGATAGGCGTGCAGCTTCTTCTTGCCGAGGCGCTTGGACCAATACGGAATCAGGCTGCAATGCGACGAGCCGGTGACCGGATCTTCGGGGATGCCTTTGGCCGGCGCGAAGAAGCGCGAGACGAAGTCGGCCTCGTGGCCGGGTGCGGTGGCGATGACCGCGAAACGATCGATATTCATGAGCGCCTGCATGTCGGGCTTCAGAGCGCGGAGTTCGTTCTCCGATCCGTACACAACGAAATAATCGCGCGCCGCGAGCACGGCTTCGGGCTCGCCGCCGAGCGCAGGGACCAGGCTCGCACAAGGCTCACACGCCCCTGGCGGCCGTGAAGGAAAATCGAGCGAGTAGAGATCGCCCTCGCGCGTCACCGTCAGCGTGCCGCTCTTGGTTTCGAACGAAACGGAACGCTCGCCGGGGGTGAGATCGTTCAAAATCACCGATGCCGAGGCCAGCGTGGCGTGGCCGCACAGATCGACCTCCACCGCCGGCGTGAACCAGCGCAATTTGTAGCCTTTCCCATTGCGGACAAAGAAGGCCGTTTCGGCGAGATTGTTCTCGGCCGCGATGGACTGCATCAGGGCATCGGGCAGCCACGATTCCAAGGGACAAACCGCGGCCGGATTCCCGGAGAACACCTGTCCGGCAAACGCGTCCACCTGATACATCGGGATCTTCAGCGCGCTCATGAGGTGATGCCCAATTCCCTGCCGTGGGTGAACGTGGGCCGATGCCGATTGGCTATCAGGTCGCGATGCTCCAGCAGCGCCGAAACCAGGATTGGCATGGCGATGGTGGAATCGGAATGGCACGTCACCATGGACGCGTCCTTTGCGATCTTGCCCCAGCTCTGCGCCTCTTCGAAGGTGCAGCCCGACAGGCCGCCCCAATGCGGCGAATCGGTGACGCACTGAATGGCATACTTGTGGCCGGTGACGCCGGTGTTCATAATGATGGCCGTCACTTCGGTCTGCTGCACGAAGTTTTTGGGCGTGCCTCCGCCGAAATAAATGACGCCGGTGGCTTCCGATTCGGCCACGATCTTGGCCGTTTCTACCACGTCGCCGATCACATCGAACATAAAGCGATTGCCGCCTTCATAGCGATTCGCGGCGATGCCGATGCCAATGGAGCTGTCGGCCACGGCCGGGCAATACAGCGGGATACCGGTTTTGGCCGCCGCCGATACGATGCCATCTTCGGTGCAATGTTTGCCGAGTTCCAGGCCCAGCAAATAGAGGAACTCGCGCGTGGTGTACGGGCGTGATTGATCGAGCGAAGCCGCGAAGCGCCCGATCCACTGATCGTGCTGGCGGAACTTTTCTTCGTCCGCCAGAACATCGTACATGCGGTCCACCAGATTCTCGGCCAGCAGCACGTCGTCAATCGCGGGCGAACCCTGGTAATGAAAATTGCCCATGGTCTCGTGGAAGTCGTGAAAGAAATTGGCGCCGGTGGAGACCAGGCAATCGATCAACCGGTTTTCGATCATGCGCACCACCAGGCGGCGCATCCCGGCCGGAACCATGGCGCCGGACATCCCCATCATGATGGTGCAGCGGTCACCCAGCATTCGCTTCCAAACTTCAAACGCCAGCCCGAGCTGTTTGCCTTGGAATGCGGTGCCCTGCATGCGCGTCAGGATTTCGGTGGCGCTGGACGCACCTACGGGATCGAAAGGCCGGGTGGGCGTCGACAACAGGCGCGACTTGGCATCCTCGTGATGCTCGCGCGCTTCGGGTATGGACTGGGTTTCGGTGTGTTTCATCTTTCTCTAGTGTAAGGGGAAGCGGCCGGCGGAGAAATGAAAACCAGGTTACTGCCAGGATTACCGGCCAGGCTACTGAACGAAGGGCGGCCGGTTCTTTTCGTTCAGAACCAGCTCGTCAAAGATGGCGAGCACTTGTTTGCGGTATTGATACACGCGCCGCAGCGCATCGCGAAAACCGGTTTCATAGCGCTGGCGATTCAGCCATTTATCCAGTACCGGCTTGGGCACATCGATATCGCGCCGCAAAGTTTCAGCCGAGTGGCCGCGCAGGAAAAGACCGTAGAACATGGCGGCCTCACGTTGCGGCGCCAGTGGATCCAGATCGTCCCGCGGTGTCATACTCAAGTTCATCATCGGCGAAAAAAGCCAGTATAAACAGGGCAGATGGTCGAAGCAAGGGGTTTAATGAAAATCCGCCGCTAGGATGTTACCGGGCTCAAATCCAATTTTATCAGAGAGTCTGAAATACGCCAAGAAAGCGGCGCGTGCCGGGCGGCCAGAATCATTTCTTTTTTGCTGAAGCAGGGGCTGTAGCGGGAGCCGGCGCCGCTTTTGCCGGGGTTGTGGATGGCGCCGCCGCCTGACCCACCGGAGTCGGTTTGCCCGCCGCCGGTTGGGACGGCGCGTCACCGGGCGCCAGGTATTTCACCACGATGGACACTCGCCGGTTGGAAGCGCTGGTGGGATCCTCGGGCTTCCGCAGCCTTTGATCGGCATAACCGCGCACGTCGGCCACCTGGTTAACGCGCACGCCGGACTGTTGGATCAGCTTGCGCGCGGAATTGGCGCGATCGGTGGAGAGTTCCCAATTAGAATAGCCGGTGGTGGAGACGTAAGGGTGGGAATCGGTATGGCCCTCGATCGACAAGCGGTTCGGAAGTTTCCCCAGTTCGGCGGCCAGCAAATCCAGCATCTGCTTGCCGGACTCGGTAGGTTGCGCGTTTCCAGTTTCAAAGAACGTGCTGACGGCGCTTTCGAGCAACTCGATGCGCAATCCTTCGCCGGTAACGGTCATCTGGACTTGATCCTTGAGCTTGGAGACGTTGGGAGATTGGCGAATGGCGGCTTCCAGTTTCTCCTTCAGCTTGCTCATGTCGTCCTTACCGATTCCGATATTTTCGCTGGCGCCGCTTTGACCGCTGCCGTTTTGGTTGCTGTGGCCAGTGGGGTCGCGAAAGTAGCCGGCCACGGCTTTCTTCACCGGGTCGCTGGAACCCAGCAGCCAGAGCACGATGAAGAGCGCCATCATGGCGGTGACGAAGTCGGCATAGGCCACTTTCCAGGCACCGCCGTGATGACCGCCTCCTTGAATAATCTTCTTGACGATGATGGGCTGGACGACGAGTTGATCCGATTTTTGCGATGGCATGGATTATGGCTATTTGGTTGCCGCCGGCGCTTTCTCGGCTGCGGGCGCTGCCTTGCCCGGCGCTGCGGCGGGCGCCTTACCTGGTGCCGCGCCTGGTGCCGCGCCTGGGGGCGCCTTGCCTTTGCAGGCGTTCTCCAGTTCCTGGAAATTCGGGCGCACATCGCCCGGAACGGCGCGCCGTCCGAACTCCACCGCCATGAGCGGCGAGGTACCTTTGAGGAAAGCAATCAGCGCCACGCGCACGACATGAAAGAACTGACCTTCTTCTTCGGCTATGTGGCCCATTTTGGTGGCGAGCGGCCCCACCAACCCGTAGCACAACAGGATTCCCAGGAAGGTTCCCACCAGCGCCGCCGCCACCTTTTTGCCCATCTCTTCGGGAGGGCCGCCCAGAGCGCCCATGGTGATCACTACGCCCAGCACGGCTGCCACAATGCCCAGGCCCGGCAGCGAATCGGCCACCGTGGTCAGCGCGCCCACCGGCAGATGCGCGGAGTGGTGATGAACTTCCATATCCAGTTCCATCACCTGATCCAGTTCGAAGGGCGTCGGCCCGCCGGTCATCGCCATGCGCAAGGTGTCGCAAACGAAGTCGCGCAAATGGTGATCCCACGCCGCGAACAACGGGCTTTTCTCGGGCTTCTCCACATCGGTTTCCAGCTCGGTGAGGCCCTTCTTGCGCGCCTTCTGCATCACCTCATAGAGTTGCTTCAGCGTGGCCTGGTATTTCGCCTTGTCGTATTTGGAATTCCCGAACACGGCGGAGAAGTTCGCGAGAATGGCTTTCAATATAGCGGGAGGATTGGCCGTCAGCACAGTGCCGATCCCCGCCCCTCCGATAATGAGTAGCTCGGCGGGCTGGAGCAGCACCTTCAGGTTGCCGTGCTCCATGAGATAGCCGCCCACCACGGCTCCAAAAACCACCAGAATTCCTACGATGGCAAACATCGCTTCGCTCCACTTTCCGTCACCCTATTTCCAAGCACGTGCGCCACGGCGCTGCGATCGCCTCCGCCGGCCAGGCAACTTTCATAGACCTGTCCGACGCGTTCCTCGAGCGACTCGATGGTGTCGCCGGGCTCGGCGGTAACGCCCGCCACCGATACCGTCACGCGCAAGCGGTCGCCCCACCACTCCAAAGTGGAAGCGCTCACCAGCAGCCGCAGCCGCTCGGCCGCGGCGGAGAGTTCCGACCGCGAGCAGCCGTGCACCTCCACGCGGAACTCGGACGGCTCCCAGCGCGTTAAGACATCCAGCGCCGCCAGGCTGCGGTCCAGCGCCGCGGCCACCAGCTTGACGGCCGCATCCACCATGGTGTGGCCATAGCCGCGGTCCAGATCCTCGGCTCCGTCCAACCCGATGCGCAGCCATCCAAACGGAATCTCAAAAGCATTCCAGGCATCCAGGGCGTGCCGCACCATCATCTCCCCATACCTCCGGTTCGCGGCCCGCGTGGACGAATCCGAACATCCAAATGCCTCCAGGTGGTGGTTTCTATGAACCAGCGGCGCAACCACCTCTTCAAAAATTTCCACGGCGCCTACGATCTCGCCATTGGCGTCGTGGATGGGGCGCGCCTGCAGCTGCACCAGCAGCCGGTGCCCTTCCCTATGCAGCAGGAACACCGTGGCTTCATGGGACCGGCCGTCTCGCATCGCCGCCACCACCGGAGACCCCGGCCCGGCTCCCGGTAACAGGCTGCCATCGCTTTCGCAATGCATCAGCAAATCGCCGTGGCTGAATTGGCCCGCCACCTCGTGCGCGAAATATCCGCTGATCCGCTCGGCGCCCCCATTCCAGTACAAGATCCGATGGTCCCGATCCACCATGCAGACGCCCTCGTCGAGCTGATCCAGCAGCGCCTTGTGCAGACGGTGATCGAGCAGCGCGAGCTGGATCAAAGACTCGTCGCCGTCGGCGTCCAGTGCGGCCATGGACCTCCTCCGTTGTCCTTATCGGATCGAACCGCCCAGGTTTGAGACCGGTCCGGCAGCGCCCGGCCGGCCACCAACATTGCGAGAATGTAACGGTGCACGATCCACAAACGAGCCGCGGCCTGACCGTATGGTTCACCGGCCTGAGCTCGGCGGGCAAAACCACGATCGGCCAGGCGGTCTATCAGGCGCTCAGAAGCGACGCGCTCCAAAACCCCGGCCGCCAGTTGGAATGGCTGGATGGCGACACCGTGCGCCAGCAGCTCTCCAAAGACCTGGGCTTCAGCAAGGAAGATCGCAACGAGAACATCCGGCGCATTGGCGAACTGGCGGAACAACTGACTCGCCGCGGCGCCATCGTGCTGGTATCGGCCATTTCGCCCTATCGCGCGGCCCGCGACGAGCAGCGCCGGCGCATCGGAAATTTCCTGGAAGTTTGGGTGCACGCTCCGCTCGAAGTTTGTGAAAGCCGGGACCGCAAGGGCATCTATCGCCGCGCGCGCGCCGGAGAGCTGCGCAATGTCACCGGGATCGGCGACCCCTACGAGCACCCGCTGGCGCCGGACGTGGAATGCCGCACCGACCTGGAGACGCTGGAGGAGAGCGTGGCCAAGGTCCTCAAAGCAGTAGAGCGCTGGCTCGAAGAGCACTAAAAACTATTTCGCGCCCGCTCCGCGCGGCAATTGCTCATGCAGCACCGGATAGACGGCACGCGCGAAATCGACCGCCATCCGGGTGGCCAATTGGTCGCTTGCGGGCTGGTTCGGCGGCGCGTCTTCCACCACAATGCGCACCAGCGCAGCGTCCGTCCGCCGGTCTCGAACCGCATCGGCAACCAGCCAGAATTTCGAGGCCCATTCGCCGGCAATCGCACGGCGGGCCGTTTGGTACCAATAGAGAACCACGGCGCGCTGGCCACGGCTGGCAACCACGTATCGATTCACGGTAATCGGCCCCGCGGCCGTGGCGAGGCTTAACTCGCCGGTGGACACGGGCACCCAGCCGGCTGCGGGCAAGCATACTTTGGGCGAGTGGGGCTGGCTGGCTCCGGCGCGCTGGGACTGAAACCAAGCTACTAGAAATCCAACCGGTTCACCCCGGCGATTGGCATAGGTTCGGCTCAACAGGCGGTCGGCCGCGAGGGTGTTCACGATATCGGGGTCTATTGGATCCTCGTGCAATTCGGTCCAGCCGCCCAATGCCGCCGGGAATTGCGAGAGCGCAGGCGGCGCGGGCGGACGCTCGGTTCCAGCCGTCCAGTAAACCAGCAGTGCCTGGCCCGCCAAAAAAACGGGGACCAGCATCTTAGCCCATTGCGGCATCATCGCGTGGTCATGGGAGGCGAATTTCAGTATATACGCAGCTAGGCCGCCGGCGCGGGCGTTTCCACTGCGGGAACGGAGGCCAGTTCCGGCTCGGGGGCCCGTGGCGCCGGGGAAACTTCTACCGACGTCTCGGCGTGGCCGCAACCGCTGCAGATTTTCAACTTCACGGTTCCCGGTTCGGTGGAAGCGGGGAGCGAATAACTAATTTCGAAGCGGCTGCAGAGATTGGCGTAGGCATCCACCAACCCGTCCACCAGCCCGTCCAATTTGGCCTCCGTGTAGCTTCCTTCCGGATGGGAGAGACACAGCTCGCGAACGAGGGCCCACTGGCCGGCCACGTCGGGACAGATGCCGTGAAAGACGACGCTGCTTTCCTGGGCGATGGCGCGCCAGCGGGCGAGAGCGGCATCCTGCTTCAAGTCGGCGCCGGACATGTCGTGCAGGAAAAGAAAGATGTGGCGCTTACCTCCGCGCTTGGCAAACGCATCGCATTGCCTCTGAAAGGCCGCCAGCGGATCGGCGGCCGCGCGTTCCCGAGGCGCCGCCAAAGCCAGTGCCTGGCGGATCAGGTCCGGATCGGAAATACAGCTGTGCGCGGCCCTCAACTCCGGCGTCATCAGAGAATCGTCGTAGGGAACGAGAGCATCGGGGCTGGATTTTTCAGCCGCTGGCGGATTGATTTCGATAGAGTAACGATCGATTCGCCAGAGGTTGTCCCGGCGCTTCATGGAGAGGCATTGCCGCAGTCCCTCGCGCATGCATTTTTCGTAGGGATCGTCGCCGGAGGCAAACCAGGGAACGACGAAGCCCACCATCACCAGGGCCGGGGGGCTGGCCAGCCGGACCTGATACTCTTCGATCAGTGTTCCGTTTTCCCAGACTGAAAACTCGGCCGGCTTAACGCCGCTCAGATCGCGGGCCGGGTGGCAGGAAAGCGCGAAACCCAGGCGGCGCAGGCCGTCCGATTGGGCCGCGGCTTGTGAGATGTGGACCTGCAGCGGACCCGCGGCGTGCGCCGTTTTCTCATGACGCCGGATGCGGGACATGGCGCTCACCGTTGCCAGCCGCAGCTTGCCCTCGGCGTGCTTATAATGCTCCGCCAAAACTGGCAAGAAGCGCTCGTCTTGGGTTTCCCCGATGGCCCATAGCGCCGAGAGCCGAAAGAGCGGATCGCTGTGCCGCAGCATGTCCAGCAAGACGTGCAGGGCCGAAACATCCCCGCACAGATACAGGCCCAGCGCCGCGTTGGCCGCCACCCGGTTGTTCTTCGATTTCAGCGCCGACAGGAAATGCGGCTTCACTTCCTCGGCGTCCAGACCCCACAGCGCTTCCACCGCGCTGGCCTGCACGCGCGGATCGCGGTCCAATAAGCGCCGCGCGATCCAGCCCACGTTGCGGGTGCTGCGGCCAATCAGCAGCGCCGCTTTGGAGCGGACCACCTTGTCGGGATAAGCCATCAGCTCGACTTGAAACGAGTTCCAGCAGTTCTGGCCGCTGGTAGCCGACAGGATATCCAGGATTCGAAGGATGCGTTCGCTTTTGAGAGCGCTGGGCTGGCCTTGCAGCGCTTTGTTGAGCGCCATCTCGAACGCCGATTGCAATTGAGCCCCGGTCTCGGCCGCCGCGCGCGTGACGGCCAGCGCTTCCGGGAGTGTGCACGCTTGCGGGTCCAGCAACCCAATGCTCAAACGCCGGTCCTTGGCCAGGATCGAGATCAGGTGTCGCAATCCGTCGGAAGGCGCGCACCCGGCTACCACGTGGATGGCCGCGGCGAAGAAAATCGCCGGGTCCGAGCCGGCCAGGTGATTCAGCATCTGGAGGGCGGCCGAACCCTCCTCGTCCCCGTAGGACTCGACCGCCTTAGAAATATCGGCGACAAAACTCTCGAAAGTTGCGCTTTTATTCATGGGCCCGAATAGCTTATCGGCCCATGAAAGCTCTCTTTAGCGCGAAATGCGGGGGCCGTCTTTTAAGGAACCCGCGCAAAACGGAGCCGGCGCCAAGGTGTCCTGGCCTGTTTTGTGGTGCGCGCCGCGCCCTTTGCGCTTTTCAGGAACCCGCGCAAAACGGAGCGCGGCGCCAAGGTGTCCTGGCCTGTTTTGTGGTGCGCGCCGCGCCCTTTGCGCTTTTCAGGAACCCGCGCAAAACGGAGCGCGGCGCCAAGGTGTCCTGGCCTGTTTTGTGGTGCGCGCCGCGCCCTTTGCGCTTTTCAGGAACCCGCGCAAAACGGAGCGCGGCGCCAAGGTGTCCTGGCCTGTTTTGTGGTGCGCGCCGCGCCCTTTGCGCTAGTGGTGCTCGTCCCGGCGGTGATCTTCCACTCGCTCCCGCCCGGTCCGCGCGGCTTGGCGCTCGCGCGGCGAACGTCCCTCCAACTCGTGCCTCTCGGCCGGCCGCGCGCCCGCATAACGCGGCACCGCATAGGGATGAACGTACGTTCCGCGATTCACCCAGGTGCGATCCCAGCGTGCATTATTGATGAACACGCGGTGATCCCCCCACGCGAACCGGTTCAGGCCCCATCCCCAGGGACGAAATGCCGCGCCAATCTGGATACCGTAACCGAAGCTAACGGCGCCTCCAATAAAGAAGCCCGGGCGCGGGGGAGCGAATACGATCAGCGGATTGTAATAAGGAACCACGATGAACGCGGGATTGGCGGGCAGTATTTCAATGTAAGGTCCGGGATTGACAATGATCTGCGGATTGGTTCGCAGATATCCGTATTGATAGGCGCGGTGCCGTTCCCGCTGCACGGCGTCCATCAGATCGGGCTGCTGCGCTAGAAAGGCGTTGCCCAGTTCGCTGGTCCACGCCATATCGGACGCCATGGTCCCGAGTACGGAAGGAAACGGGAGCAGAGCTTGCACGCTGGGATCCCACGGCAGGCGATCGGCGGTAATGGCGCCCGCCAAAGCATCGCCGGTCAGGTAGTGATGCTGGTCCGACCATTGCGCGGCGGGGGGAATTTGATCGGGAAACGTTGCGGCCGCGAAAATCTGCGATAGCAGCGGATCGGGATAGAGCGCCACGCGCGAGACCAGCCGATCCAGTTCCTGGGGCGGATAAGAGGGCGGAGGAGGCCCCTGGCTCCAGGCCAGCGGCACGAAAGCCGCTATGGCAACCGCCAGGCCGCCGGCCATCGCCACCGCGTTTCTCATGAAATCGCGCAAAACGGAGCGCGGCGCAAAGCACTCCCTGGACTCTTTGGTGCGCACCGCGCCCTTTGCGCTTTTAAAGAAATCGCGCAAAACGGAGCGCGGCGCGAAGCATTTCCTGGCCTGTTTAGTGCACGCCACGCCCTTTGCGCTCGTCATGAACTTATGAATAGTCGTTTGGTGAATCCCCGTTTGTATTCGCATCAGATCGGTCTCCTGTTCCGCGGTTTACGTTGCGTTACGTACCTACAGTGCTTCCTCAGCCAAGGACGGACCGCGCGCATCCCGCGTTACTAAGTCAGATCTAAGTGTAGATTAAAAGTCTTTGAGGGAAGAGCGCACTCTTGTCTCATGCAAGATGAGCCTGAAGCGGGGCTGGATTCTCATACAAGATGAGCCTGAAGGAGGGAGAGATCGGGATGCTGGGGATTGATCATCAGCATGGACGATTCGGAAGCAGTGAGCCTGGAGCAGATCCGGGGGTTCCTGGTGGGGAGTGGAGAGGTTCGGTTTACGGGTTTGAAGCGGGCCGAGGTCTACAACTGGGTGGAGCGGACGCTGGTGCGGCACCAGTACGCAAGCTTGGGCCGTGCCGACAAGGGGGTGGTGCGGCAATACGTGGGGCGAATGACGGGACTACGTCGGGCACAGGTGACGCGGTTGATCGCAGGGCAGCGCAAGACAGGACGAGTGAAGGCGGTCGAGTATCAGCGCACCAAGTTTGCAACGCGCTACACAGCGGCCGACGTGGGCTTGCTGGCCTACGTGGACAAAGCGCACGGAATCTCAGCGGTCCGGCGACCCGGCGGATTCTGGAGCGCGAATACGCCGACTATGGCCAACTCGCCTACCAGCGGCTAGCCCGGATCTCGGTGGCGCAGATCTACCGATTCCGAAACTCGGCCGGCTATCGCAAGCGCAACACCAGCTATCAGCCGACGCGGCCCATGGTGATTCCCATTGGCGAACGGCGCAGACCGCAGCCGCAGGGCTTGCCCGGATACCTGCGGATCGACACCGTGCACCAAGGCGACCAGGATGGCCACAAGGGCATCTATCCCATCAACGCGGTAGACCAAGTAACGCAATGGGAGATCGTTGCCGCCACACCGCAGATCTCGGAGTTATGGCTGATTCCATTGCTCGAAACGATGCTACAGCAGTTTCCGTTTGTGATTCGCGGCTTTCATTCCGACAACGGCAGCGAGTTCATCAACTACACCGTGGCCCGGCTGTTGAGCAAGCTGTTGATCGAGCAGACCAAGTCGCGGGCCCACCATTCCGGCGACAACGGATTAGTGGAGGCCAAGAACGGCGCGGTCATTCGCAAACATCTCGGCTTCGGCCACATCGGGGTGCAACACGCTGCGGCGGTCGATACCTTTCACCGCGAGCAACTCAACCCTTACGTCAACTTCCATCGGCCTTGCGCGGTGCCGTCGATCCTCACCGAACCCAACGGCAAACGCCGCCGTATCTATCTGCGCTGGGCCACTCCCTTCGAGTTACTCCAAACAGTCCCGCACTGCGAGAGCTTGCTACGTCCTGGTGTCACCCTGGCCCAGCTCGAAGGCTTCGCCCAGCATCAATCCGATACCGAAGCCGCGCTCGACATGCAACGCGCCAAGCGCCAGCTGCTGGCTCGCATCGCCAAGCTCAGCGCCTGAGCCGGCCACCGGAGCGCACCGAGCGCCGTGGAAATGCCGGGCCATGGACAGCCGTGGAAAACCGCCATCGCTCACGCTCTGGGCGCTGCGCTCGGTTTCCCACCGCTGCCCACCGCCCTTGGAAAACGCGGCGCGTTTCCCACATTCCCACCGCGCCGACCATTGTTCTTTTTCCCTCTCAAAACATCACAGAAAGGACCCCAAACCGATCAACTCTCGCCATCGACCTTCAGGCTCATCCTTCGATGAGAAAATGCTGCGCCAAGCTTACCAGCCGGCGTTCTTAGTGGCCGTCGGGGCGCTGGATTCCGTTTTATTGTTCAAGGAACGCAGTTTGTCGAGTATCGCCGTCACGTAGTCCACGGTTTCTGGAATCGGCGGGACGCCTCCGGCCTGATCCACGCGCTCCGATCCGGCGTTGTAAGCGCCCAGAGCGAGCGAGGGATCGTTTTTGTAGCGTTCCAGCAGAGACTTGAGCAGCTTGGCTCCAGCTTCCACGTTTTGCTTGGGATCGAACGGATCGTCCACTTCGAATTGGTCGGCGGTCTCCGGCATGAGTTGCATCAAACCTTGCGCCCCCTTGGCGGAAAGCGCGCACGGCCGGCCGGCGGATTCGCGGTCGATCACCGCGCGCACCAATTGCGCCTTTACGCCGGTTTTCTGAGCCGCCGCCTCAATCAACGGATCCAGTTGCTCGTCCGGCAGAGGGTCGCAGTCCGCCGTACCCGCTGCGAGCGGAGGAAACGGAATGACAAAAAACGAAGAGCCTTCCGAATTCGCGCTGGACCGCGCCGGCCCCGCGGGCAAGATCGAGGCGGCCTGCTTTTGAATCGCGGCGCGCTGCTGCGCGATGGAAGGCGCCATGGCCGCTTGCACCGAAGCTTGGAAATCCGCGGGAGGCTGCGCGCCAAGAGCAGCCCCGACCAACAAAAACGCCAGCTTGCCGTTCATGATCAGACCGGGATGGAGCCGGCGGGCGGATTATTCGGATCGTAAGCGGCGACCGTTCCCATGGCGGGAAGTCCGGGAGCCATCTCCACCCCGCTCTGGAGCGCGGAGGGCACCCAGGTATAACCGTCGGCCTGGCGCATGGCCGTAGTGATGGATGGATCCCAGCCCCACACCATGATCGGAACATCGATGGAGTAGCCTTCGTTTGCCAGCTCGGTTGCCATGGCAGCGCGTTGTGTCGGGTCTTGGATCTTCTGCAACGCCTGCACCGGGGCTGGCTGTGAGGCCCAATAGGCGTTGTCGAAAGCTTGCTGTGCATCCACTGGCGCGGCGTAAGTCGGGGCGGCTTCGGTAGAGGACGGCGTCGGGGTTGAGCTGAACGGATTGCTGGACGCGGCCTGGAGAAACGGATCGTATCCGCTATTGGGCGCCGTCGAACTCGTGCTGGGTGTGGCGCCGGAGGAAGCTCCGCCAGCCGAGGCGGGAGTGCCGGGCGCGGGTGGAGTGCTTCGCGCCGGCGTGTTGGTACCGGTAGAGGGAGGCGCAGGATCCGCATTGGAGCGCGTGACGGAGATGTTCACAGCGTTGGGATGGATGCCGAACTTCTCCAGCGTGGACGACACCGCGTCCGACAACGCGCCATGGAAGCTGTTCAGTTTGGCTTCACTCAACGGCGCGCGCGTGTTTTGACCGGCGGTGGAAGTGTTGGTTTCAGGCGAGAACATACTTTGCAGGTGAATCATAGTTGTGACCTCCTTGGTGTCATGAGACTGCTCTTGCGCCCATCAGGCGGTAAATATAGGCCAGGATCTCGGCTACCGCGCGATACAGATGGGGCGGGATATGCTGTCCGACTTCGACGGATTTGTACAATGCCTGTGCCAGGGGCGGATTTTCGATGAGCGGCACGTCAAACTCCAGCGCCCGCGCGCGAATGCGCAGGGCCAGATAATTCTTCCCTTTTGCGACCACCAGCGGTGCGGCCATGGTGTCGTGGTGGTAGCGGATGGCCACGGCATAATGGGTCGGGTTCACCACTACTGCCGTGGCGGTCTTCACCTCGTCCATCATGCGGCGGCGGCGAACGTCGCGCTGCAGACGCCGGATGCGCATTTTGGTCTGCGGATTTCCTTCGGCTTCCTTCAGCTCATCCCGGATATCCTGCTTGCTCATGCGCATTTGCTTGGAGAACTTGCGCTTCTGACGGAGGAAATCGATGAAGCCGAACAGCAGAAAAAGCGCCGCGGCTTTCCATAGCAAGTCCATACAGAGCGACCGCAGGGTCTCCAATCCCACTTGGAAACTGCTGAGCGGGATCATGAGCAGACGCTCGCCGCTTTTGGTGATGATCCAATAAATGGTGGCGGCGAATACGGCCACCACTGCCACCGCCTGAAGCGATGACGCCAGCCCCTTGGACGGCAAGGACTGGAGCTTCGAGAATACGTCGAAATTCGAAGCCTTGGGCGTCATGCGCGAGAGGCTGAAGGAAAAGCCGGTGGAACTAAGCTGGAACACGAGAGCGGTGGCCAGCATGATTCCGCTCGCGTACAGCATGGGAGACAGCCCGCGGGAGAGCGCTTCATGCACGATAGCGATCATGCGTGGCCGGCCTCAGGTCGCCTCGAAAAGCTTCGATGAATAATCCCCGCGTTACTTCCTTTAAGGTAAGCAGCAACGACGGGCCGGTTTGCGCAATCAGTATCACGAAAACCGTGAATTGCAGCCCGCTGACGAAATCGTGCGACGCGGCGAACTGTCCCTCTTTGCGCGCTTTGATGAGCCGCCGCGGTGTTGCCTGTTCGGTCTTTTCGCCCGAGGGATTCATAGTGCTCTCACTAATTCAAAAGCCATCAAAATCACAGCCCCAAAAGCCGCCCCAGCGCCGTGAACGACGCCTCGCCGAGTTGCTGATACAACTTGGGAATCAACAAAACCAGAAGACTCAAGGCCGCCAGCGCCGCCAGCATTTTGGCGGGAAAAGCCAGGGCAATCAGCTGCAGTTGAGAATTCAGATGACCTAGCAGCCCGATGGATAAGTCGATCAGGAACAGCAGGGTCATTAAGGGAAGCGCCAAATGGACGCCGGTGGAAAAGATGCTGGAGCCGAGCGAGACTAACCCTTCCACGCTCGCGCGCGACACGATAAAAGCGCCGGGGGGATGCGTTTCCAGACTGCGCGCCAGAATGGTGAGCAGCACGCGATCGAAACCCATGGCGAAAAACAGCAGCCCAGCCGTCAACTGCGCCAGGAGGAGGAGAACGGTGGAGTCGGCCTCCGTGTTGGGATCGATAGTTGAGGCGTAAGCGAATCCGGCTTGCGTACTGATGGCCTGCGCGGCGAAGGTCACCGCTTCGATCAGGAACGCGACCGCCAGCCCGGTGGCGACGCCGATGGCGGCTTCAGCCAGCATCCAGCCCGCTACCTGCATCATGCTTCCCGGAATGGGGTCCAGATTGGGCCAGCGCGAATACATGCCGAACGTCAGGATCATGGCCAGCGTGATTTTGGCCGCGCTGGGGCCCGCTTCCAGGCCGGGCAGCGGCAGAAACACGAACACCCCGGTAATACGGGCCAGCACCAGCAGGAACCCGTAAAGCACCGACGTCGGGATGGCCGGATTCACATGCATAGAAGCTAACGTGCGTAACGCGACAGGTCGCCAAACACTCCGATCGAATAGGACGAAAGCTGGCGCAACATCCACGGCATCAAAAGCAGGAAGCCGAACAGGAACGCGGCCAGGCGCGGAATGGTGCTGAAGGCGGAATCCTGCATGGATGTCGCGATCTGAATAATGTTGACGACGATGCCCACCGCGAAGCCGATGATTAGCAACGGCGCGCACAGCAGGACCGTGGTCCAAAGAGCTTGACTGATAATGTGAACAGCGGCTTCAGGAGTCATAATTCCTCAATAAAATGTTTTTAAAAGCGAGCCGATTACCAGATTCCATCCATCCACCAGGACGAACAATAGAATCTTGAACGGCGCTGAGATCATGACGGGCGGCAACTGCACCATGCCGATCGAAAGAGTGATGGAGGCCACCGCCAGATCGATGATCAGGAACGGCAGATACAAGACGGCTCCGATCTGGAAGCCGGTCTTCAGCTCGGAGAGAATGTAGGCCGGAATCAGAACCTTCAGATCGAGATCGGCCGGATTGCGCGGAGGAGCAGATTTCGTCATCTCCACGCAGGTCTGAATGTCTTTTTCCCGCGCGAATTTCAAAAGGAAAGTTTTGAGAGGCTTGGCGCCCTCATCGAATCCCTGCTGCCAGGACATCTCGCCGCTCTCCACCGGCTCCCAGCCGCGATGATAGATATCCATCACCACTGGCTGCATCACCAGGAACGCCAGGAACATCGATAGCCCCACTAGCACCTGATTGGAAGGCGCCGACTGCGTTCCCAAGGCCTGCCGCAGAAAATGCAGCACGATGATGATGCGGAGAAACGGACTCACCGACATCACCACGGCCGGCAACAGCGTCAGCAGCGTCAATAAAATGACGATCTGCGTGGGAGTGCTCAGCGTGAGCCCGCCTTTAGGATTGGCGGAACCGAAAACAGGAATCGACCCATCCGTGCCAGGGGCGGCCAGAGCGGCGGCGGCAAAGAACAAGAACAGGAAGATGGAACGGAACTTGATCATTGGTTGGAACGAAGCAGATCGCGCGATAAAGACAAAGACGGATCCCCCAAAGCTTTTTCAAGAGTGACCGGGGCATCCAGCAGCGTGCACGAAGTGGGAGCAGTGGCGATCAGAACCGTCCGGTCCGCGACGCGCACCAAGTGCAAAGCGTGCTGCGCCGTTAGCGGAACGCGTTCCAGCACCTCCAGGCGCCGCCCGTTTCCGCCCCTGCGCGCACCAATGCTGAAGGACGCCATGCCGCGCTTCTTGGTGAACCATAAAAGTCCTCCCAAGAGCGCGAAGACCAACAACACCATGCCGATTTGTTCAGTTAGTTGCATTTCCGCCGCCGCTTTTTCTGCAGCATCTTCTGGACTCGTACCGAGACGGTGTCGTCGATGACGATCACTTCCGCCTCGGCCAGCTTGACGTTGCTGGCAAACAGAGGAAAGGGCGTGCCGGCGGGGTGATCCGTTCGCAGCACCGATCCCTCTTGCAGTTGGAAGATTTCCCCGATGCTCATCGAGAGCGTCCCCAACTCGAGTTCCACGACGAAAGGCAACTCCCCGAAACGTTGTAAAACGTCGGAGGCGTTCATTGCTATTGCTTCAGGTTGAGGAGGGCCTGGGTCATTTCGTCCAGGGTCGAAATAACCTTCGAATTGGCCTCATACGAATTTTGATAGACGATCAGGTTGGTAAACTCGGTGGCGATGTCTACCGTGGAATCTTCCAACGCTCCGCCTTCCACCGTTCCCAGCGTACCGGTGCCGGGAACGCCGACTACGGGTGTGGCGGTGTCGGCGCCCACTTCGTAGTTATTCTGGCCAACGGCAATGAGTGAATCCGGATTGCTGACGGACGCTAAGGCAAGCTGGCCGATAACTACCTGGTTACCGTTGGAAAATTGCGCCGTGATGGCCCCGCCATTCGCGATGGAAACTTGGGTCACCTGGGAAGCCGGAATGCCGTCCTGCGAACTGGCGGAAACGGCCGAGGTAGCGGCATACTGCGTGATCACCGGAGTTCCGGTGCCATTCTCGGTGGCCAGATTCCAGTTGACGTTCATGTCATTGGCGCCATCGGTCAAACCCGTAATAGCAATCTGCACCTGCGCCGGAGTTGTAGTCAGGTTGCCGTTGGCGTCGAAACTCAGACTTCCGTCGGCTACGGCGCTGGGAGTGCCCGCCGTTCCGGAGCTAAGGTCGGCCCCGGGAATGTCCACCTCGTAGTTCCAATTACCCGGCGATTGCTCAGTGAAATTGACGGTCAGATCGTGAGTGACACCTAAAGAGTCCACCACCTGCATCGGCGCCGAAAAGCTTCCCGTGGCCTCCCCTGGCACGCCGGCGGCGTTCAAATTCACGCTCAGCGAGAAATTCTGAGTGGCGCTGGGCGTCTGCAGTGCGTTGGAGGGAATCGTAATATTGCCGATTGCGCCGCTGGTGTTGAGAACGCCATTTTGTGCCGTCCAGCCTTGCACGATTTGACCGGTAGCCGTAGTCAGATCGCCCTGGGCGTTGAGCTGAAAATTGCCGGCCCGCGTGTACAAGGTATTCCCGGATGGGTCTTGCACCACGAAGAATCCATTGCCCTGGATGGCGGCATCGTAGTTCCCTCCGGTAGCCGCAATCGATCCCTGTGTAAATAGCCGCTCGGTCTGCGGAGCGGACACGCCGCCGCCGATCTGTGTCGAACCGCCTGCGACTGACTGTTGCAGTAAGTCGTAGAAAGACACCGTGCTGTCCTTGTAACCGGTAGTGTTGAGGTTGGCCAAATTGTTCCCGACTACGTCGAGCGCGGCCGAATCCGCGGTAAGTCCGCTGAGTGCGATGGAAAATGATGACATTTGAATTGCTCCTTATTGGGGTTCTGGATTGGTTGAGTTGTGCTACGACGAAAGGGTCGTTGGATTCGTTGGCGTCGTTGGCGTTCTTGCGCTGGCTGACGTGTTGGCGGTGGTGAGGGTTTGTACCCCCTGGTTGATTCCCATCAATTGTTCTAATTCGCTGTACTGCACCAGTTGGCCCACAAACTGGATACTGTCCGTGGGGTTGAGCGGGTCCTGGTTCTGAATTTGCGCAACCAATAACTGCAGGAAGGTGCTCTCGCTCGTGAGCGAACCAACTCCGTTGGCGGAGGTAGAGCTGGAGTTAGCGCCAGTGCCGCTGGTGGCATTGGCTTGTGCCGCCGCTTGCGCGTGCGCCTGGACTTTCGTTAATGCCGCATTTACGGCGGATGGGCCAAGTAACTGCATTATTCGTTTCCTCCTGGAAGGGCGTTACCGCCCAAATTCTGCTGCTCCAACTCCTGCTGCCATTGACCGCCGTTGGCGCGGCGATCCCGCTGCGGCTGCCTGTCGCCGCCAAAAGATTGTTGCTGGTGGGAGCCGCGCTGCCCGCTGTCGGGAGAGTCCTGCTGGCTGCCGGACTGCGTTGCTATCGTGGCCGACTTACTTACGTCCGCCTTCCAACCCTGGTTGTTCAATTGATTCGACAGATCGCCCAGATTGGACCGCAGCGATTCCCGCAGGATCGGATCGGAAGCATGTACCGACACATTCACCGCTCCGGAGCGATCGGCTATTCGAATCGCGGCGGAGGATTGATCGGTTCCGGTGAGGTGCAACAAAATCTCCGAACTGGCTGAAGTCCTCGGCGGTTCCGGCGTGAGTAAGTGCGCCTCTTGCGCGGCCAGCGGCAGATTCGCGCGGGGCGCTTCGCCAGGTTGGGATGGATCAGCCACCGAACCCGTCCCGGAAGCCGGTACCACAGCCGCATCAACCCAGTGCGCAGGCATCGCTGGCCCTTGCTGGCTTTGCGATGAGTTGGATGGATTTTGAGCACCGGCGTCGGGTCTTGCCGTATCCGTGGCCGAAGTCTCAAGCTCATGCCGCGAATCGCTGGATGTTTGGTTCTTCGCCGGCTGCGGAGCGTTCGAGCTCTGGGGTGGAGTAACCGCGCCCTTGGGCTGCGGAGCCGGAGTCTCTTTCGTAGTAACTGGCGGGCTGGATTGTGCTGGCGATGAATGGTTGGTTGAACTGGCCAGCCCCATCATACGTACCGCGAAGGCGAAGTTTTCGGCCTGGGGTACCAGCGGAACTTTAGGCGCCGCCACTCCCGCTGGGGCTTCATGCGGAACCGCCGCTGCACCCCCCGGTGTTTCAGAGCCTCTATCCGTAACTTCACGCGCCGCCGGCATTGCCGTCGGTGTAATTGGGGAAGCAGCCGTAGCCGCTGCCGCTAGTGTTGGTCCTGGATTGCTCTGGGCGGGCGCAGCGCTGCCAGATGGGACGGCTGAACTGGCGGAGTTAGTGGGTCGCCCGGTGGATTGCTCGGCCCTCGGCTTTTGCGGAACGACGTTCGTAGCCGTGTCACTCTTGGCGTCCGGTTGCGACACGGGAGCCGGCGCCGCCATCGGAACCGGCATGGGCATCTGTTCGAGTGCGGCCTTTTGAGTTTGGGCTTGCGCAGGCCAAGGCCGATGCGCCGTCTGGGCCGGCTGCGACCCATTGGCTGAACCGGTGGTGGAAGACGATGTACTCGGCGTACCGTTGCTGGATGGCGCTTGGACGCTCGCGCGCGACTTCTTCGCGGATTGAGCGCTCTGCGCCGCAGACACGTGCGTGGAGACTAGCTGTTCGGCGGCCAAGTTCGCCGATGGCGCCGCTGCCACCGTGGACGCTTGGATGTCAGGGCGGGCCGCGTCAGGCGCGCTCACCGGCTGTGCCGGCGGCCTGGAAATAGGCTCCGGCAGTGCCGATTTTAGGGTTGCTGGCTTCGGATTAGAATGTTCCGTATCAGTTGCCGGGCCGGCCGGCGGCGCCATTTGACGTACGGCTTTCGGCTCGACACTGGATTGGGTTTCGACGGATGGCTGGTCCGCCGCTTGGGGTGTTGCCGAAGCGCCGGCTGGCGCATTAGACCGAGCCGGACTCTGCGACGCATTCTGCAGTGACGAGTATCGAAGCGACGAGTTCGTAAGAGATGAGGGCGAGAGCGCCGGCATGCGCGGCGAGGCCTGGCTCTTCGCGGTCAGCCGCGACGCCTCATCCGGCTGCGCGCTCAACGATGCCGATTGGGAAACTGACGCTTCTTCGGCAGCCTCGTTATCCTCGGACACCGCGTCATGCGCCGATTGCAGCCGTATAGGAGATGGTTTCGGCAGGCTGGGCGGAGAAGTTTGTGGCGCTATAGGAGCATGTGAAACTACAGCCGCATGCGTTCCAGAACTTTGATCTGGGAGCGGCTCTTTCTTGGTGGACGAATTTGGAACAGCCGCGCCCTCTTCCTGCGCGCCATTCTCGTGCGGCAGGTTGTCGAAAAACGTCAGGCTATCAAAGACATTTTTGAAAGGACTGCTCTGTGACGCGTTCGAGTTCTTGGCGTCCGACGATGCCGGGAGAGAAACTACCGGCACATGAAGAGCGGCAGGCGCCGGTGCGGAAACAGTCACGGCGCCCACTAATGCAGGTTCGCGGCCACATCGCCTGACGCCAGTTATCAGCGCGTTAGCATTCGGCGTCCGTCGAGAACTCGGCGATCACCGACTTAGATTCGGCGTAGCGAGTGGAAGCGTCCGCTCGCCTTATCGCACATGCGGAACAAAGCTATACGTTTTTTCCGCTCGTGCATTTTGGCCGGGTACTTGCAACATGGGTATTCGCTCATGGATCAGATTAGCGTGATGGCGGCTGCGGGCATGCAAGCTCGCATGCAATCGCTCGACCTTGTCGCGAACAACCTGGCGAATTCGTCCACCGGCGGATATAAGAGCGATGGCGAGTTCTACACGCTCTTCACTTCAGAAGCTGCCGGCGAAGATGCCTCGGGCCCATCCGCCGTTCCCATGATCCAGCGTCAATGGACCGATTTTAAACAAGGCTTGCTGGAGCCAACCAATAATCCGCTGGACTTCGGCCTTTCGGGCAAAGGCTATTTTGTGGTGCAAGGACCCTCCGGCCCGCTCTATACGCGCAACGGAAACTTCCGCTTCTCCACCAGCGGAGGGCTGGTCACCGGAGAAGGGTACCCGCTGCTGCAGCAAAACGGACAGCCCTTCAAAGCCGACCCGTCACAGCCGTTGGATGTCGCGCGCAATGGCGACATCAGCCAGAACGGGAAGTCCCTCGGCGCCATCCAGCTGGTCGATTTTCAAAATCCCGCTGGCCTCACCAAGTACGGCTCAACCTATTTTTCCAACACCACCGGCGAAGATCCAGTGGCCTCAACCGGCGCGCAAATTTATCAAGGAAAGATCGAAGCGTCCAACGTCAGCGCCGCGCATGGAGCCGTGCGCATTGTCGACTTGTCGCGGCAGTTCGAAATGATGCAAAAGGCCATCACCATTTCCAACGACATGAACAAACAGGCTATCGAGGAAGTGGCCAAGGTGTAGAAGTGGCCAAGGTGTAGTAGTCGCAAGGGAAGGAACGGATCAATGATACGAGCACTCTTTAGCGCCGCCAGCGGCATGAACGCCCAGCAAACCAACGTGGAGAACATCGCGAACAACATCGCGAACGCCAACACCGCGGGATTCAAGGCCAGGCGCGCGCAGTTTCAGGATCTTCTATATCAGAACCTGATCCAGCCCGGCGCGGCCGCCACCCAGCAGAGCATCGTTCCCACGGGGCTGCAGTTGGGCCTGGGCACTCGAGCGGTCTCCAACGAAGTCCTTTTCACGCAAGGCGACTTTTCTGAAACCGATAACCCGCTGGACTTGGTAATTCAAGGAAACGGCTTCTTCCAGGTGCTGCAGCCGTCCGGCCAGATTGCCTATACCAAGGCGGGAACCTTCCACTTGAACAATACGGGCCAGATTGTGGATCCTAACGGCAACCTGCTGGATCCGCCCATCACAATTCCCCAGAATTCTCTCTCGCTCACTATTGGCAGCGACGGGACCGTGAGCTACACCCTGCCCGGACAGAGCGCGGCTCAGCAAGCCGGACAGATTCAGCTGGCTAATTTCGCCAATCCTTCGGGCTTGAACAGCCTGGGGCAAAGCCTTTTCGGGCAGACCGATGCTTCCGGCTCGCCGGTGATCGGGCCGCCTGGCGGATCCGGACGGATTGGGCACCTTGCTGCAAGGATACGTGGAGCAATCCAACGTGAGCATCGTTCAGGAATTCGTGAACCTGATTGTCAGCCAGCGCGCCTATGAAGCAAATTCCAAGGTGGTCAAAGCCGCCGACGACATGTATCAACAAGTGAACAACCTCAAGCAATGAACGTATGGCTTCTCTTCCTGAGCATGATGATGACGCACTCCGGACCCTGTGAAGTGATTGCGAACGACCGTATTCTCGGCGAGGACCTGGCGAAGGCGGTGCCCGCTTTCCTGGACAAAATACCGGGCGATGCGGTGATCGGCTACTCACCGGCCCCGGGGGCCCAGCGCATTTTCAACTCCCTGGAGTTGCGGCGCATCGGCGCTCCCTATGGCGTCGCCGTAGCACCGGATGCGGAAGCATGTTTCGAATGGAAGCTCCAGACTCTGACCGACGACGCAGTGCGCACCGCCATTCGCGACGCGCTGCAATCGCCGGACGCCCATGTCGATGTCCTCGCCATCAGCGGAAAACAAGCCCCGGCCGGCAAGCTGAAGTTTCCAATCTCAGGGCTCCTGGCCTCCACGCTCACCGGTCCGGATACGCCGGTCACCTGGCGCGGCGAAGTGCTCTATCACGGCTCCCGGAAGTTTTCCATTTGGGCTCGCGTAAAAATATCGGCGACCATGACTCGCGTGGTGGCCACGCAGTTGATTCTGCCCGGCCAAACCGTGGCGCCGGACCAGGTAAGGATCGAGACGTACGACGATTTCCCCTTGCGCAACGACATCGCCCGCAATCTGGAGGACGTTGTCGGCCGCATGCCGCGCCGTCCGCTCCGCACCGGGCTGCCGGTGTTCCGGGCCGATTTGATCGAACCCCTGCAGGTGCAGCGCGGCGACCTGGTGGACGTGACCGCTATCGCGGGCGCGGCTCAATTGCGTATGCCCGCGCTGGCCGAGACCCCGGGAAGACAAGGCGACATGATTTCGCTGAGGAATCCCACCACCGGAAAGATCTTTCGCGGGCGAATCGAAGGAAAAGACAAAGCGCTCGTAATGGCCTGGCCCTTCGGGAATGCCATAAGTTCCGAACAAACCACGTCTGAGCAAAATATGCCTGAACAAACCATGCCGCGGCCAACGAGGGTGCAATGAACGTCCGGATCTTGAGTCTTCTTTTGCTGTGCACGGCGCTCGCGAGCGCCGGCGGCAAGAAGAAGAAAAATCAAACGCCGGCGGAGCCTTCGCCGCTCGATAAATATATCGCCGCCGCTTACCGGGACTATAAACTGCCCGAAACCGCCCCGCCGCCCGGATCTACCTGGTCGCCGAATGCGCTCTTCGCCAATTTGGGGATGGACTTGAAGGCGGCGCGTGTCGACGACTTAGTAACTGTCGTTGTAAGTGAAACCTTTTCAGCCGTCGCTACGGGGGATGTGAAGACCCAGCGACAATCCACGGCCCAAAGCAGCATCACCGCGCTGGCTGGAGTTACCAAGGCCGCCGGACCGTGGGCTAATCTGGCCAACACCAACACACAATCCCAGTTACAGGGAACGGGCGAGACCAGCCGGGGCGCAGTCCTCACCGCCAATCTGAGCGCGCGCGTGACGAATGTGCTGCCCAACGGTTACCTGGTGATCGAAGGAACTAAGCGCGTGCAGGTGAGTTCGGAGAATCAAGTGGTGACTGTCCGCGGCGTAATTCGGCCAGTGGACCTCTCGCCCACCAACAGCATTCCTTCCAACCTGATCGCGCAGATGGAAATTCAGGTAAGCGGCAAGGGCGTCATCGGCGATTCCATTCATCGCCCCAATATTCTGTATAGAATCTTGCTCGGAATACTGCCGTTCTAGCTCATAGAAATAATGCGATTCTCACTTACAATCCTGGCTGCGACGATGCTGTTGCAGCTTCCCGCCGCCGCGGACTCACCTACCGCACGGCTTAAGGAACTGGTCTCGCTGGAGGGAGTGCGCGACAATCAGTTGATCGGTTACGGCATGGTGGTGGGACTGAAGGGTACCGGCGACCGGCAACTTACCATCTTCACCGCGCAGAGCCTGGCTAATATGCTGCAGGAGATGGGCGTCACAGTAAATCCAACGCTCATCCTGGTGAAGAACACCGCGTCGGTGATGGTGACGGCTACCCTCCCGCCGTTCGCGCAATCGGGAATGCAGATCGACGCCACGGTGGCAGCCATCGGTGACTCATCCAGTCTGCAAGGCGGCTTGCTTTTGATGACCAGCCTGCGCGGGATCGACGGCAAGGTTTATTCCATTGCGCAAGGCCCGCTGGTGATTGGCGGATACGTCGCCGGGGGCGCCGGCAACACGCAGGTGGTGAATCATCCCACCATGGGCCGCGTGCCGGGAGGCGCCATCGTCGAGCGCCCATCGCCCGCCATTGAGCCGACCAAACAGGTGCGCCTCCAACTCCACGAAGCCGACTTCACCACCGCGGCGCGCATTGCCGCCGCCGTCAATCATCATTTCAACGCGGATACCCCGGCCATCGCTCACGCCGACAACTCCGGCTTGGTGAGCGTCGCAATTCCGAAGGATTTTTCCACCCGCACCACCGAGTTCATTGCCGAGATCGAAGGGCTGACTGTTCAAACCGACCGGCCGTCGAAGGTTGTTATTAACGAACGCACCGGAACTATCGTGATGGGCAAGGAGGTGCGGGTTTCCCCCGTTGCCATCATGCACGGCGACCTGACTGTGGAGATACAAACCACTTACGACGTATCCCAGCCCGGCCCTCTTTCCAACGGAACCACCCAGGTGACACCACAGGTTTCGGTAGGCGTGAAGGAAGATAAAGCGCGCAACGTGGTTCTCAAGGAGGGCGCCACGGTGGAAGAGTTGGTGCGCGCGCTCAGCTCCATCGGGTCCACGCCCCGCGACATTATCGCTATTCTGCAGGGCCTGCGCGCAGCCGGCGCGTTGGAATCGGAAATCGAAGTTATTTAATCGCTATTCTCATGGATATCAGTATTTCATCTGGTGTGGATTTGGCCGCGAGTTCCTGGACGTTACCGAAGCAACAGAATTCTGCCATACCGGAAAACGCGACATTTCAGCAAGCTCTGCAAGCCGCGTCGCCGGACACGCCACAAAAAGGGGACACGCCAGACAAAATCTCTGGCGCCGCCAAGCAGTTCGAAGCGCTCATGATCGAGCAAATGCTGAAGTCCGCGCGCGATACTTCCGGCGGCGGATGGCTGGGCGGCGACGACGATCCGGACGATCAAACCGGATCGCTGGTGATGGAATTAGGCGAGCAAGGTCTGGCCCAGGCCATGGCAGTGAATGGAGGACTGGGCATCGCGAAAATGTTGACTGCCAATCTCGAACGTGGCCAGCCTAAAACTGCCAGCTCCGATTCCGAGGCTCCGCCTCCTCCTTCGCCGAATAGGGATTTGAAGCGGCGCTAAGCGCTGCTACCGCCGGCTCGCCCGGCCCTATCTCCGCGCCTTTGGCTCCCGCGGCATCCAGCGCACTGAGGTTTTTCATGGCGCCGATCCAACCGTCCAGCAGCGTTTGGATTAACTGGACAACCTCCTGCAGCATGCTTTCCGATTTCTCCGCGTGCGCCTGAATCAAGCGGTTCTGCAGATAACCGTACAGGCCGGCGAGCGTGTCGCAGTACTGCGGAGCCGTCTCCCGCCGCAGCGAGAAGCGCAGTTCCCCCAGGATCTCCACTGCCTTAGTCACAGCATTGCCGCGCGCCAGAATGTCGCCCGCCCGATGCGCAGCCAGCGCTTCCTGCACCGACTGGATGGCGCCTTCATACAGCATGCGGGTAAGTTCCATCGGCGTCGCCGCCGCCACGCGGCTCGAAATGTATTCCTTGCGAGCGTCGCTGGGTGTCATGGTATTTCCACTGCGCTAGTATATCGATCCACCTTAGGAGTTTTTCACTGTTTATTTCACCCCCATTTGGGGGTAGCAGTTCTACCCGCATATGTCCCGCGCATAACAAATGACCCCTAGTATCTCAAGTCTTCTCTTTAAACCTCCGATCTTGTAAACACAAGGCAAAAGTTAGATGAAGTTACTTACTCGCGTCGGGAGCGTTTAGTGTGAACACTGTACTTTGGATTGACGAAAGCGCTACTGGCACTCAACACGTGTATCTGAAAGACGGCCCCGAAAGGCTTCGGGTTTTGTTCGCCGCCAGCTTCCCCGCTGCGTTTGAGTTACTCAAAGCGCAGCCCATTGGCGCGGTTCTGGTGCATCTGCCCATCGCGGATTGTGCGGCCGCCGAAGTTCTGCAGCTGATCCACGACGAAGGATGCCGGGTCCCCATCGTGCTCTACGAACCGGCGGGAGTGGTCAGCAAGGCGCTGGAACTCACTCAGGGCGGAGCATTTCAGTACGTGTCCCACGCCGTGAAGCCGGAAGAGCTGTGCGAGTTACTCTCGGTGGCCATCCGCCACCATGCCGCCCAGCGCGACGCGCAACGGGACGCCAAAACCAGCCCTTCGGCGCAGCAGCTCAACGCGCGCAACATCCTGGTTGGCTCTAGCGGCCCCATGCGGGAAGTGGTGGAAATCATTGAGCTGGTAGCGAACCGGCGGTCCACGGTTCTCATCACCGGCGAAACCGGTACCGGCAAGGAAGTGGCCGCCCGCGCTCTGCATACCGCGAGCAGCCGCTCCGGGTCCAGAATGGTGGCCATCAACTGCGCCGCGCTGCCCGATCATCTGCTCGAAGCCGAGCTCTTTGGCCACACCAAGGGGGCCTTCACCGGAGCCATCAACGCGCGCGTGGGGCTGTTCGAACAGGCGCACCGGGGAACCATTTTTCTGGACGAAATCGGCGAGATGCCGCTCTCTTTGCAGGCCAAGCTGCTGCGCGTTCTGCAGGAGCGCGAAATCCAGCGCATCGGCAGTTCGGAACCCCTGTCCGTCGACGTGCGCGTGATCGCCGCTTCCAACGCCAATCTGCTGGAAGCCGTCGCGAACCGCCGCTTCCGCGAGGATCTGTACTACCGCCTGAACGTTGTCGCGCTGCGCATGCCGGCCTTGCGAGATCGCCCTTCCGACATTCCCGAATTGGCCGAACATTTTCTGCGCAAGATCGCCGAGCATGAGCCGTCGTGGCGAAAGCAACTTTCCCCGCAAGCGCTCGACCTGTTCTTGAAGTACTCTTGGCCCGGCAACGTGCGCCAGCTGGAACATGCCATCGAGTCCGCCTGCGCATTAAGCGGCACGCGTTCCGTTCTCTATCCGGGCGACTTCGATCTTCCCGCCGAAATCCAGTCCTCCGAATTCGGCTCGCTCTCCTCGTTGGACGTGCCGGAAAGCGGAATCAATTTTGAGGAGCTGATGACCGGCATCGAGCGCCGGCTGCTGGAACGCGCGCTCGCCAAATCGGGCGGCAACAAGGCCCGCGCCGCTAGCATGCTCCACATGAAACGCACCACCTTGCTCTCCAAATTCAAGTCGCTGGAAGTGTGCGCCTAGCAGTCCATGGCTCAAGCGCGTGCCATCCGTAGTCCGGCGCCTGCGCCCAATCCTCCAGGCGCTATTAAGATTCCCTCCGTTGGCCTTTCCAACGTCGGCGAACTCGCGGTACCCATTGCGGTATTGCTGATCGTCATCGCGCTCATCACCCCGCTGCCCAGCTTCATGCTGGACATCCTGATCGTGCTGGATCTCATGATGTCCGTCATTGTGATGATGGTGGCCATGTACATCGGGCGTCCGGTGGAGTTCAGCGTCTTCCCTACCGTGCTGCTGTTGCTGACGCTTTTTCGTCTGGCGCTCAACGTGTCGTCTTCGCGCCTCATTCTGCTCAATGGAAATACCGGAACTTCAGCGGCCGGCCATGTGATCGAAGCCTTCGGCAGCTTCGTGGTGGGCGGCAACTACATCATCGGCGCGGTGATTTTCTGCGTGCTGATCGCCATTCAATACGTCGTCATCAACCACGGATCGGTACGCATCTCCGAAGTCACCGCGCGCTTCACCTTGGACGCCCTGCCCGGCAAGCAAATGTCCATCGATGCGGATCTGAACGGCGGCTTGATCGATGAAACTGAAGCGCGCCGCCGCCGCCGCGATTTGAGCAGCGAGGCCGAGTTCTACGGAGCCATGGACGGCGCCTCCCGCTTCACCCAGCGGGATGCCATCGCCAGCATCATCATCACCGGCGTGAACATCGTCGCTGGATTTCTGATCGGCGTCCTGCAGCACAACATGGATCTGGGGCGCGCTATTCAAACCTACACCGTGCTTACTATCGGCGACGGTTTGGTGACCGTGATTCCAGCGCTGATGATCTCCATCTCGGGCGGCTTGATCGTCACGCGCGCCAGTTCGGACTCCAAGCTGGGAGCGCAATTCCAGGCCCAGGTGTTCGGCAAATCCGAACCGCTCCTGCTAGCCAGCGGCGTCCTGGTCGCGCTTTCGTTGTTCCCCGGATTGCCCACCATTCCCTTCCTCGCCTTGGGCAGCGGACTGGGAGCGATCGGCTGGCGCATGCGTCGGAAAAACGACGCCGCCGTCAAAACCTCGACGGAAAGCGCCGAGAAACCGGCCAAGGAAAACATCGAGGCGCTGCTCCAGGTGGACCCTCTGATGGTGGAAGTGGGCCTCGGCCTGGTGAAGCTGGTGGAGGGCGGCCCCAATTCAAAACTCTTGCAGCGCATCGCCGGCATTCGCAAGAACTTGGCATCGCAATTGGGTTATTATCTGCCTCCCGTCAAAGTGAATGACAACCTCTCGCTGCGCGCTCGAGAATACGCGCTGCTCATCAAAGGCGTGGAAATGGCACGCTACGAAATGCCCGCCGGTCAGGAGTTGGCGATTCCCAGCGCCGGCGCGGACGGGACTATGGAAGGCAAGCCCACCAAGGATCCTGCATTCAATCTGGCGGCTCTTTGGATTCCCGCCGAACGCGCCGCGCTGGCCCGCAGCAAAGGCTACACCGTGGTGGACGACGTGAGCGTGATGGGAACCCATCTCTCCGAAGTGGTCCGCCGCCATGCCCACGAACTGTTCAGCCGGCAGGACACCAAGAACTTCTGCGACCGGGTGGCGCAAAGCAATCCGAAAGTGGTGGAGGATTTGGTTCCAAAAATGCTCTCGCTTTCGGTGATCCAACGAGTGCTTCAGAATCTCCTGCGGGAGCGGGTCCCCATCCGCGACTCCGTAACGATCCTGGAGGCTTTAAGCGAAGGAGCGCAGATGACCAAGAACCCGGTGTTGCTCACTGAATACGTGCGGCAGTCCATTCGCCGGGCCATTGTCAGTACGCATACGACTCCGCAAGGCGAACTGGCGGCGTACATGGTGGAGCCCTCGGCCGAACACGCGGTGGAGGCGGCGGTGGAACACAGCGAGCACAACAGCGTGCTTGGCCTGGCGCCGCAATCGGCTCGCGACCTGGTGGGCCGCATCACGCGCAAACTGGAAAGGCCGGATTCTTCGGCCGTGGTGCTGGTGAACCCCTCCATTCGCTACTTCGTCAAGCAACTGCTCGAGACCGCCTTCCCGGACGTCACGGTGCTCTCGCACAGCGAAGTGCCGCCGGAAATCAAGATCAAGTCCCTGGGGTGGGTCGGATAGCACATGACCGAACAACCAAACTCTTCGATGAAAATCAAATCGTATTTCGCCGGTTCGGTGGAGCAAGCCATCCAGGAAGCGCGCCAGGAGATGGGCACCGATGCTATGCTGATCACCTCGCGGCGTTCCTCGCCCGAGACGCGCAGCCTGGGAGCTTATGAAGTCGTATTCGGCGTGAACGCGCCCACTGCCCGCCCGCGGCCCAGCGCCGCCTCAGCGGATTTGTCCAGCGAGCTGCAAAACCTGCGCGCGCAACTGCAGGAAATCAAGAGCACGTTGCAAGGCGCTCGCACCTCGGAGGTTCCATCGTCCGAAGCCGAGGAGCTGATCGAAGAATTGGTCGCGGGCGACCTGGCACGCAACATTGCGCAGGAAACGGTGGCCTCCGCGGTGAGTCTGCGCGAACAACTATCGCACGATCAGCCGGTGTCTCCGATTGCGCTGCGAGCCTACGCCGCGGAGCTGATCACCAAGAAGCTTCGCTTTGCGCCACCCTTCCAGCAAAATCAGGCGGCATCCAATCAAGCGGCGCCGGAAGCTGCCCGAGTGGTGGTCTTTGCTGGGCCTGCCGGCGCGGGCAAAACCACGACGCTGATCAAGATCGCGATTCGCGAGTGCCTGGCCCAGCGCCTGCCGGTTCGCATCCTCTCGGTGGACCCATACCGCGTCGCGGCGCATGAAAAGTTGCGCAGCTTCGCCTCCATCATCGGCGTCGGATTCACGGCTATCAATTCCGTCCAGGAGTTTCTGGCCGCGGCCGAGGAATCGCGCAACAAAAGCGTGGTGTTGGTGGACACGCCCGGCTACAGCCCGGCCGAATTGGATGGCATCACCGAAATCGCGAGCTGTTTCGAGCGCCTCGCCAACAAACAAGTCCACCTGCTGTTGCCCGCCTCGATGAAACGCGCGGACCTGCTGCGCGCGGTTCGCGACTATGCGGTCTTGCAAGCGGATTTCCTGCTGTTCACCAAGCTGGATGAGACGGAATCGCAGGGCGCCATTCTCTCCACCGCGCTGGAGGCCGGCAAACCGCTCTCATTTTTCACCCACGGCCAAAACATTCCTGAAGATATCGAGCCGGCCCATGCCCGCGCGTTGCTGGCATCGGTGTTCCGGCCGGAAACTGCGGAGGCTGTCTCAGCGGCATAGATGGCTTCCAATCTATTAGCGAACGCGGCTTTTTACACGTCGGCTCCGCTGGAGACCGCCGAGCGCGACCGGCTGATTCTCGAGAATCTGCCGCACGTGCGCTGGGTGGCGATGCGCATTCACGAAAAAATCGGCGGCGCCGTCAGCCTGGAGGATCTGGTCTCGGCCGGCGTCATCGGATTGATCAACGCGGTCGACAGTTACGATCCCAAGTTCAACGTCAAGCTCAAGACTTACGCCGAGCATCGCATCCGCGGCGCGATTCTCGACAGCATTCGCGGCCTGGACGGCATTCCAGTCCACAAACGCAAACGGTTGAAGGACGTGGAAGCGGCCATCGCCAGCGCCGAACAGCGCCTGCAGCGTGTCCCGAGCGAAGAAGAGATTGCCGCCGAGATGAGCATTCCGCTGGCTGAATACCAGGAGCTTCTGGCGGAACTGCGCGGCGTCAGCCTGGGCAGCCTGGACGAAATCGCCGACGGATTCTCGGAAAGCAAGCTGCTCCGCTACGTCGCCCACGACGAAGAGAATCTTCCCACGCGAATTCTGGAACGGGCCGAGCTGGAGAAGCTGCTGGCCGAAGCGGTGAACAAGATGCCGCGCCTGGAGCGAACCATCCTCACGCTGTACTTCAAGGAAGAACAGAACCTGCACGAGATCGCCGAGATTCTGGGCATTCACACCACGCGCGTCTGCCAGCTCAAGTCGCAGGCTGTGCTGCGGCTGCGCGCTTACGTCGTAAAGAAATGGCCGTCCACTCGGGGAATCCTTTAAATGAGCGATCAGGAAACAAATACGCCATCGCCCGTGGAAACCGCGGAAGGCAGCACGCTGGAGCAACGGGGGGAGGCGAGCACCGCATCGCGTCCGGCCACTGGTCCCTCCCAAGCAGCGCCGCTGCTGATGGGCGTGAAGTTGCCGATTCGTATTCTCCTGGGGCGCACCCAGCTCTCGCTCCGAGACATTACGCAACTTGGAAACGGCGCCGTGGTGGAGCTCGACTGTTCCCCGGACGATCCGGTGGAGATCATCGTCAACGACCGGGTCATTGCACACGGCGAAGTGGTGGTGGTCTCTGGCAACTACGGCGTGCGCATCACCAAAATCGGTTCGCGCCGCGAAGACGCGGAGACGGATAACGGGCCTTCGGACCTGTTCAGCCTCTCCCAGAAGCTAAGGTGATGAAAATGTTTTTGACTCTGCTTCCTTACTTGACGGTAACCGCCAACCTGGCGCTGGTGTTGGGAATCCTGCTGGGCTTGAACCAGCGCGTGCGCGAGCTGCGTGCGCGCGCGGGCCAGCAGGATAAGACGCTCGAGACGGAAACCGCGCGCCTGTCGGCGGAAATTGCCGAGCTAAAAGGCAAAATTGTGGAACTGGAACAAACCGGCAATTCACTGGCTTCCGGCGGCGCGGCGGCCTCGCCGGCGGTAACTGGAAATAGCGTGAACAACACGCTCCGCAGCAAAGTCCTGAAAATGCATCGGTTGGGCCAGTCTCCCGATCGCATCGCGGGCGCCTTGCGCGTACCCAAGGGCGAAGTGGATCTGCTGGTGAAAGTTCACAAAATCGTCATGCGCCCCTATGAGGAGGTGGTGCTGGCGCCGTTGGGGGGAGAAGCTGCTAAAAAACCTTAAATGTGGTTCGGAAAGCTGCGATACGGAAATGCCGCGGCTTGGTGGGAACTTCAATTAGGACCGCTGGCCGAATGAGGAAGCAATGATCATCAACAACAACCTGACCCCCGATGTTTCCCTGTTGAACCTCGACAACACCCAGAACGCGTCGTCCACCGCCGGCGCGGCTGCATCCCAATCCGCCAGCACCGCTCCATCGCCAGGGGCCGACTCTATCTCGCTCTCAACCTCACCGAATCTCGTTCAGCAGGCGCTTAACTCGTCCTCGGCCGCACGTACGGCCCGCACCCAGGAGCTCAAGGCCCTGGTCGCGAGCAATCAATACCAGCCCAGCGCCCAGGAAGTCAGCAGCGCGCTGATCGACGCGCATCTTGCGGGAGCTTAGCCGCCGGCATCCCAAGCGAACTGGTATGCAGAACGCCACCGAGTACGGCGACGCCCGAGAGTGCGGCACGGCGCGAGACTGCCTGCAGGCCGCGCGCATCAGTATGCGCCAGGTGAAACGGCTGCTAACCCAGCCGTCGGTGGAAGCGGCCGATGAATCCGCGGCCCTATTGCGCGACGTCGAAGTTCAGCTCGGCTGCGTGGCCGCCATCCTGAGTGAGAACGGAGCCAGGCCGGATGTCGAGAATCGCGCCGGCGTGGAAGAGCTGCAAAACGAAGTCGCGGTGCTCGCCAATTTTCTGGCCGGCGCCGACAAGATGCTTTCCTCCTGGTTGAACGCTGTTCGATCGCGCCGCGGCGGCTACACCCAGCGCGGACAGGCAGCACCCTTGGTGCTGGTACGGAAGCTGAGCGTGGAAGGCTGAGGGAGGAGGATGCTACGCCATGGGTAATCTGTTTTCGGTGCTGAATTCGGCCGGCCAGTCGCTCGAGGCCTTCACGCGCGCCATCGACGTCACGCAGAACAACGTTACCAACGCCAACAGCCCCGGCTATGCCGATCAGGTACCTCAGCTAATCTCGCAGGACTTCCAGTCCAACGCCGGTTCCACAGCGGGTGGCGTTCAGGAGGTCACCCAGGACACCCGCAGCACCTATGCCGACACGGCCGTGCAGCAGCAATTGTCGCTGCAGGGCATGTATCAGCAGCTTCAAACTACGCTGGCGCCGTTGCAAAGCGTTTTCGACGTTTCTTCCACCAGCCCCATTCCTTCGGCGCTGAATCAGTTGTTCGAAAGCTTTTCGCAATGGAGTACACAGCCGGACAACGCGAATTACCAATCGGCGGTCATCGATGCGGCCCAGCAGACCGCCAGTGCGTTCCAACAAGCCGCGGTCCAGCTCGGCCAAATCCAAACTTCCACCAACAACGATATTCAGTCCACGGTCGCTCAAATCAATCAGGATGCCGCCGCAATCCAGTCTTACAACCAGGCGGTCTCGCAGAACTCACAGCCCAATGCGGGGTTGAGCGCGCAACTGGAAAACACGCTCGAAAATCTCTCCGGCTTAGCCAACATCCAGGTGCTCAACGGCGTGGGAGGCACGGTCACGGTGCTGCTCGGCGGCCAGACCCCGCTGGTGGAAGGCACGCAAGTGAACGCCATCCAAGCCGTGAATAATACCGCCTCCAACAGCGGAAATCCCGGTGCGCCGCCCCTCATCAGCATTGAGGACGCCAATGGCAACGACATCACCAGCCAGATCACTTCGGGCAGCCTGGCGGGTCTTCTGAGCGTTTCAAACAACTTGCTCCCATCGCTCATCGGCGGCGGACAACAAGTAGGCGGTTTGAACACCCTGGCGCAGGGCCTGGCCGATAGCGTCAATAGCGTGCTGGCACAAGGCTCCACCACCTCCACGCCGCCCGCGCAAGCCGGCACCCCGCTATTTACGTACAACGCGGCTTCACCCTCGGGCATTGCCGGAACCCTGGCCGTTACGGCCGGCATCACAGGCGACCAACTGGCCGCGGCCGATATCGGGCCGCCGGTGGTTGCCAACGGCGCCGCGCTCACGCTGGCAGGCTTGGATTCCACCAGCCCCGGGCCGGTCGACGGTCAAGGCTTTACGCAGTATTTCGCCTCGCTGACGTCCACCGTCGGCAACGCGGCGAACAATGCCAACACGCAGGCCACCGCATCCTCGCAACTGGTGGCACAAGCCCAGAGCCTGCAGCAGCAGACCTCCGGAGTCAGCCTGGACGAAGAAGCCATCCGGCTGGTGCAGCTTCAGAGCTCCTACGATGCAGCCAGCAAGGTGGTGACGGTAATCAACGACACCCTGCAGACACTGATGACGATGATTCCGACGTAAGCATTCACCCAACCGGGGCCACCAATGAGGAAGGAGACCTTATGATCAGCGGCTTAAGTCCCAGCAATGAACAATTCCTGGCGTCGTTGAACATTCTGCAGAACAACCTGAGCCAAGCCGACGAACAGCTATCGAGCGGCTTGAAGGTCAACCAGGCTTCCGACGCCCCGCAATCCATTGAGGACATCTTCGTGACCCGCTCGGAACTCGGCCAGGCCAACCAATCGGCTCAGGACCTGGGCACCATCCAGGGCCAAGTCCAGACCGCGGGCAGCGCGCTGCAGAGCGCCATTGAATTGCTCAATCAGGCAGTCTCGCTCGGCACACAAGGCGCCAGCACCAGCACTTCGCTGTCTACCCAGCAAAGCCTGGCCACGCAGGTTCAAGCACTCCAGGCGCAGTTGGTCGGAATCAGCAACACCGAAGTGGGCGGGGTGTACGTGTTCAGCGGCGACGCCAGCAGTTCGCCGGCTTATAAGGTGGACACTACCAGCCCCACCGGCGTCGATCAATTGGTAACCCCGCAGCAGTCCACGCTTGAGATCGCCGGACCCTCCGGCGTGACGTTCCAAATCTCCATGACCGCGCAAGATCTGTTCGACCAGCAGGATTCCAGCGGCAATCCCACCGCGAACAATGCCTTCGCGGCGCTCAACGGTTTGGTGCAGGCCCTCCAGAGCGGCAACACCGCCAATATTACGCAGGCCGTCACGGCGCTCCAGACCGCCAGCAATTACGTCAACAATCAGACCGGCTTTTACGGCGCCGCCGAAAATAATGTTTCCTCCGCGCTAGACCTGGCGCAGAAGTTTCAGACCCAGGATCAGACCCAGCTCAGCAGTCTTCAAGACGCCGATACGACGTCTCTCGCGGTGGAGGTGACGCAGGAATCCACCGCGCTCGATGCCGCTTTGTCGGCCCAGTCCCACAAGCCCACCACCTCGCTGTTTGACTATTTACCAGTTAGCTAACTCATGCACCGAGCCGCGATGCTGCCACCCCAGGGAGCGGTCCGCTGCGCGCCTCCGCGCCTTGAGCGCACTACCCCCAAATGCGCTCGCCCGTTCCCCCAGTACCTTCGCAAAACCGAGCCATTTTACGAGCCAATTCAAAAAAAACGTTCAATATGCCGCTTGAAATGGCGATAGAAGAACGTGCCTCATCGGGTTGTGAACAGCAGCCGGGTAACGATGCCTTACACAAGATTTTGGAAAGGATTTAGTTTCATGTTTAGATTTTTTGCCAACAAGATTTTCCTCGCCGCGTCCGCGCTGCTTCTGTGTGCGGGCTTCGTGCAAGCTACTACGACCTTGTCTGGATCGCCGCTCACAGCGTCGCCGGCCTCCGTATCGATCTCTTTTGCCCTGCCTGGCACCGCCGGCAATCAACAGGCAGTAGTGCTTACTGTCCCCACGGCAAATGTATCCGATCCTTTCGTCGTCGATCCCACCACGGTGCCGTTTTGGCTGTCCATCCTGAATTCGGCCGGTACCGCCACCGATTTGTCCGACACGGCTGTACCTTCGCCTGGACTGACGCTGAACTTTGTGGCTAGCGCCGCCGCCGGGACCTTGGGCGTGGGCACCTACAGCCAGGTCGTCCACTTGAAGGTCAATGGGTATCAGGACCTGACTATACCGGTGACCTTAACAGTGACCAGCCCCAATGCCGCCGCCTTATCGGTGACGAATAGCGGCACCTCGGTGGCGAACGCCGGAACGATCGCCGTTAACTGGGTATATGGTTCGGCCACTCCGACCCTAAATTTGACGCTCCTGTCGAGTAGCTATCCCATATCCTTTACAGCGGTCTCGGCGGTGAACGGAGGTTCCCCGGAAGACTGGATACAGCTCAGCGCCGCCAGCGGCATCGCGTATAACTACGGAACTGGGCTCACTGTCACCTTCGCCCAGGATGCTCTGATGAACTCGCCGGTATCCTCGACTCCGCTCACGGGAACCATCACCATCACCTACGCTTCCACAACCTATGTCATTACTATCGACCTCACGGTTACCGAGCCGAATCCGACCGTCACCAGTATCTTCCCGCAAGAAGTGGCCACACAGAGCAGCGGCTCCCTGAAAGTAGTGGTCACCGGCACGGGCTTTGGCACCACGGCACAAGGGTTCACAACGGCCACGCAGGTCAAGATCAACTATGGCTCGGGTTTAACCGACCTTACGACGATTACCGCGGCCGGAGGCGGCCCCACCGGTACAGTGACTCCGGTGAACCCCACCACCATGATCCTTACGATTCCATGGCAAGACTCTTCATCGGCTAGCATTCTCAACACCGCCCCCCAGATGATCACCATCAGCATTAACAACGGCGGAGCGGCGGTAACTGCCGATCTCTACGTGACGGCCAAACCGATCATCTACTCGGTGACCGACGCCGCCGCCTTGACCGAATCCACGCCGGGCTCCAAGCCGAACGTGGCGCCATACGAACTGATTACCATCTTCGGCAACAACTTCTGTCCCACGTGCACCGGTCCAGTGGTGGCCCCGGTAGTCTCCGGGCGCTATCCCTTCACCCTTCCCGCACCGGCCAGCGGAGGCCATGCGCTTACGGTTACTTTCTACAAGAGCGATGGCACCACGCTGGTGGGCGACTCCTACCTGCTGTTCGCCACCAACACCCAGATCAACGCGCTGGTTCCGTCCAGTGTCGTTGTGGCCGACAATCCCATGCAAGTGGTTGTCAGTTACAACGGCGTCCTGAGCAACACCAACGTGCTGTATGAAGCCAATGGTATCGCCGCCAATCCGGGGGTCTTTACCACCACCTCGAATGGTCAAGGACAGGGCGCCATCCTGCTGTCCGATTATTCGGTGAATTCACTCGCCAATCCGGCCATTGTCGGTGACAAAGTCGCTGGCACAGTCCTGATCTACGCCAGCGGGTTGGGCGTACCGAACAGCACGTCGGCCAGCGTCACCTCCACCAAAGCGGGGACGTTCCCCACCTCTTGCTTCTCGGTGGCGAACTATGTGACTGCGGCGAATCTCAACCCCGCCACCGCCGATGGCGCGGTGCTCGACCTGAGCGATTGGGGAACCGGCAATTTGCCTCCTTGCTTCACCACCAAGAGCTACGTCACCGTCACCATCGGCGGCGTGGCCGCTACCGTCACCTACGACGGCTGGGTGGGCGGTTCAGTGACCGGGTTGTATCAGATTAACGTCACTGTTCCGAAAGCCACCACCAGCACCACCGCGGTTAGCCTTCCGGTTGTCGTAACCGTAAATGGGGTGCCCGCTCAGACCGGCGTAACGATGTACGTCAAAAACTAGCTCCGGGCGCAGGGCGGCGGGAAGGCGCAGTTCGGCCCCCGCCGCCGGCCTCTATCAGATTCCTGCCACCGTTCCTGTCAGAGCTGCCGCCGGCGACCTTCCGGTAGCAGCGACGATAGGCGGGGCAAGCAGCCAGGCCGGTGTAATAACGGCAGTTCCCCAACCAGGCTCCGGCCAATTGGCCTGGTTCCAGCACGGCGGCGGGAGGGTGCAGCTTGACCCCCGCCGCCGTTTTTCTGTTTACTGAGCCCGGGGTTCAGCAGGTTACCCGGTCTTCCGGCTAAGTACTTTTTCCCGGCAAGTTTCTTTCAATCCAGGCTGCGAATCTTCGATACGCTAGCATGGCTCAGTCCACTCAGGTCCAGCGGGAAGGCGTCGCGCAAGTGGCAGGAAGAATCTTGATCGCGTGGCGCAATGGGGAAAGCGCGGTTCTAGAGCAGGAATTGGAAGAGGCCGAATGCCTGGCCAGCCCGCAGGAAATAGCCAGCACGCTTGAGCTGGAACGCCTGGACGCGCTCGCGGGCGCGGTAGAATCGTTGCGGCACGGCCGTCAGCAATCCGGAGCCGTTCGGTTACTGGAACACCTGGCCCAGGTTGGCGCGCGACCCGCCGTCCGTATGGCCGAATTCAGCCTGCGGGAAGCCAGCCTCAGTCTGCAATGAAATCTTCCACCTGGAAGGCCCGCCGCTGGCCGGTGCTCACAATCTGCCCGCCAAAAGTGGAAACCCCGTTCAGGGTGCAGATCGCTCTGCGCTCCACCGGATGGTCCAACCGCACGATCTGCCCCTCGCTCAACCGCAAAAGATCGCCCAGCCGCATCTCGGACCCTTCCAGCCACACCTGCATCGACACCTGGCCGCCCAGCAGCAGGTCCAAAGTAGCCTCAACCGATACGCTGGTTTCCGGCTTCTCAACCGGCACGGGCTCCTCTTCGGCCACCACGGTGGCGAACAGATCGGGCGGCGCCAGCAAGGTGAGCTGTCCTGCTTGCTCGCCGGCTGCCAGATCGAACCGCACCGCGAACACCGGCTCGGTAGCCGGCAGAATACGCGACGGAGCGGGCTCAAATTCCAGCGTCACCGTATCGAGCGGCGTCTCCATCAGCGTCGCCCAGCTCCGGTACGCATCGGAGAGAATCATGCGGTACAGCAGGCTCACCACTTGCAATTCGATCTCGGTGGGCTTGCGGTCCACCGCGCCGAAGGAGCCTGCCTTGGCGCCCAAGGCTACGCCCACCAAGGGCAAAAGCACTGAGTATTCCACCACCAGAACCAGCTTGCGGTCGCCCGGGCGCACCACCGCCAGCCCGAAGCAAGCCTTGCTGTCGGCCACTGGAAACTCGCCGAACGAGATCTCCTGGCCTCCCGTATGGGTTGCCGTCACCGACATCCGCAGAAAGGCGGAAAGGCTGATGGTCAGCTCGCGGGCCAGCGTCTCGTTGGCCAGCCGCACCAGTTCGCCGGGCACTCCTTCGAGCTTGCTGGTGACCCGGAACTCGGCCTTGGTCCAACTGGATTCCCGACTTGATTCCATATGAAGGGGGTAACCGTAAGTCTTAGAATCGGCCGCCTCCGGCAAACACTTTACCTCGCGGAACTTAAGTCACTGAATCCATCCGAAAAATCGTAAATCTTGGCCTGGAATCGTCGATATACGAAGGCGCCGCTTTATCGGCCTGTTTACGCGCCTCTCTTATGATCAAGCTCACCCGGCTCAATCACGTTCCCCTCATTGTGAATGCCGACCTGATTGAGCACGTTGAGGTGACTCCCGATACCGTGGTGGCCTTGACCAACGGCCAGAAATTCATGGTTCTCGAATCGGCCGAAGAGGTGGTCGAAAAAGTGATCCAGTTTCGAAAGGCCATTTTGAGTTCTACTCGCTGTCCCCTCAAGATCCACGAAAGCTCCGAGCACACCGACGCCGATCGCGAATCGGCCGGCGCATGGACCAAATAGCATGGCCAACGGCGAATACAAGAAACCATCCAGCCGGCCGGATATAGCCACTCTCGGAGGGTTGCTGCTGGCCGCCGGCGGTATTCTGGGCGGCCTGCTGATCGAAGGCGGCAAACTCACCGACATCACCCAGGTGACAGCGCTCATGATCGTGCTGGGCGGCACCCTGGGAGCGGTGATGGTGACCACGCCGTTGAAGACTTTGATCCGCGCGGCGAAATACCTGGGAACGGTCTTTTTCGAAAAATCGGAAGAGCCGCAGCAGGTAATCGACGAAATTATTTCCTACGCCACGAAAGCGCGCAAAAATAGCATTCTTTCGCTGGAGGCGGATATGGAAAACATCGCCGATCCGTTTCTCCGCAAGGCGATTTCGCTGAGCGTGGACGGCACCGATCTGCAGGAGCTGCGCAAGATGATGGAGCTGGATTTGGATCTGCAGCAGCGCAGCGGTGATGCGGTGGCCAAGGTTTACGAAGTCGCCGGCGGCTATGCGCCCACCATCGGCATCATCGGCGCGGTGCTGGGCCTGATCCAGGTAATGAAACATCTGGAGAATATCGAGGAAGTGGGCCGCGGAATCGCCGTCGCGTTTGTGGCCACGGTGTACGGCGTGGCTTCCGCGAATCTGTTTTTCCTGCCGGCCGCGAACAAAATCAAAGCGCGCCTGCACGAAACGCTGCACATCAAGGAGCTCATGCTGGAAGGCGTGTGCAGCATGGTGGAGGGCATGAACCCCAAGCTGATCCGCATCAAGTTGAGCGCTTTCGCCGAGGGTGAGGCGCCGGCGCAGCAGAAGGCCAACGCTCCGCGAGGGGCGCGCGCCGCAGCCGTGCAAGGATAATCGATGGCCAGGAAACATGGGCCTCCCGAGCACGAAAATCACGAACGCTGGCTGGTATCCTACGCCGATTTCATCACGCTGCTGTTTGCCTTCTTCGTCGTGATGTTCGCATCGTCACAGACCGACAAGGCCCGCGCCAAGCAAGTCTCTGAAGCCGTCGAAAAGGCGCTCGACAACGGCCGCTCCATCAGCATCCCGGTGGCGGTGGCCAAGGTTCTGGGCGGCACCGTGGACGACAAAGGGCAAGGCAACGCGATGATGAAAGGGCCGGGAGGCGCCAAACGCGCTCTGAAGGACGCGCCGCCGGAGAACGTCATTGAATTGATGCCGTCGCTCGAGCGCCTGAACCACGAGTTGGAGCGCGAGATCCGGGAGGGCAAACTGGAGGTCCGGCTGGAGCCGCGCGGCCTGGTAATCAGCCTGCGCGCGTCCGCTTTTTTCCCTTCCGGCGCCGACGCGATGGATTCGTCCAACCTGCCCACCATGAAGAAGCTGGCCGAGCTGATCGCAACGCTTCCTAATTCCATTCAACTGGAAGGGCACACCGATTCCATCCCCATCCACAACGCGCGATTCAAGAGCAATTGGGAGCTTTCCTGCGCGCGCGCCATCGCGGTGCTGGAAACTTTCTGCGGCACTTTTCAGCTGAACCGGCAGCGCTTCTCAGTGGTGGGACGCGCCGACACGCTTCCGATCGATTCCAATGAAACGCCGGAGGGCCGGGCCCGCAACCGCCGCGTGGACGTGGTGATCCTCAACAGCCTCCGAGTGGAGCCCGCCAGCGTCGAACTTTCGACGGCTGCTTCCAATGCGCAAAAAAAGTGACTAAAAACCGTGAAAAATCGCCTGGCATCATCGAAAAGAGTACTGCACGCTGAGCAAGGCGTGACTTCGGCGAGCAGCCGAGCCAAAGACGAAAGAGGAATAAAACATGTTACCACTCTCACTTCAAACGAACGTCACGTCGCTGTTCGCCCAGCAAGAACTCCAGACGAACGACAACAACGAAAGCAATACTATTGAGCAGTTGACCTCCGGCTATCGCATCAACTCCGCGGGAGATGATGCCGCCGGTCTCGCCGTGGCCAACGAATTACAAGCCAACGTCACCGAACTGCAACAGGGCGTGATTAACGCCGCCAACGGTAGCAGCATCCTGCAGATTATGGATGGTGGCTTGTCCGACATTTCGAACCTCCTGGACCGCTTGCAGACGTTGGCCACCGAATCGGCCAGCGGAACTTTCGAGGGCAACCGTACCACGCTCAACAACGAATACCAGTCGGTATTGGGTGAAATCACGCGTGAAGCCGGCAATATCGGTTTGGCGTCGGGCGGCACCACTTCCGATACGGGAACCATCGGCTCATCGCAGTACAACTCGGCGCCGCTGAGCATCTTCATCGGCGGCGGTAACTCGGACATCACGACCAACGACCAGGTCACGGTCGACTTAACCAGTGGTGGCGCCGGCGGTGTGACAGTCACCGGCGTGGACGCTACCGGGCTCGGCTTGGCTGGTGGGGACGTCCTCAGCGCGGCCGATGCGTCCACCGCGTTGACAGCAGTCCAGACGGCCATCAGCGACCTGGGTCAGGTGCAGGGCGCGGTTGGCGCGGGCGAAAACCTGATGAATTACGCCAGTTCGCTCGCTAACTCCCAGATCACCAACTTGACGGCCTCGGAAGCGTCGATTAAGGACGCGAACATCGCGCAGGATGCATCCAGCCTCGCCCAGGAGCAGACCCTGCAGCAGTCCTCCATCGCGGCACTGGCACAGGCCAACTCCATGCCGGAAGCGGTCCTGAAGTTGCTCCAATAGTTCAGTAGTCGGTTAAAGCTAACGACGATCTGGGCCGATCTTACCCGACTACGGCCCAGTTTCGTATTTTGCTGAGAGGTTTGCCATGAGCACGAGTCCGGTGAGCACGCAGAGCAGCACCCTGAGTAACGCTTTAGCGACGCTTGCGCCGCAGACTGCCACCACGGGAACCAGCACCTTTGCATCGGATCTGCAGGCCTCCGTCAACAGGGCGCTCGAGATTGCATCCCTCCCCATGCAGGCGCTGGAGGCCGATCAGAGCACCATCAGCGGCGAGACCAGTGAACTCAGCACACTGAGCGGCCTTTTTAACACTTTACAAACTTCCCTCCAGAACATTAGTTCCGGGACGGGCAGCAGTGCCATACAAGCGACCTCGAGCGATCAGTCCGTAGCCACAGCGAATGTGACGGGCAGCGCGCTGCCAGGCACTTACACAGTCCAGGTAACTACGGCGGGTACCTCTTCCAGTGCGATCAGCGATTCGGCAACCACGGTTACCGATCCCACCTCCCAAAATATCAGCACCAGCACAAACTTCACTCTCACCGTCGGAACTTCCACCTACGCGGTCAGCGCGAGTAACCTGAACGATTTGGCGACAGCTATCAACTCCAGCGGCGCAGCGGTGCAAGCGGTGGTCATCAATGTAGGAAGTCCCGAAGCGCCCAGTTATCAGCTCAGCCTGCAGAGCACCGGGTTGGGAGACGTCCCGCTACAGTTGAACGACGGCACCAACAATCTTATGGGCGCCCTGAACGCCGGGACTGATGCCGTTTACACGGTGAACGGCCAACCGTCGGCGGGCATTACGACGGATTCTTCGACGGTGACACTCGCGCCGGGCTTGAACGCGACCCTCGGAGCCGTGGGCAGTACCACCGTCACCGTGTCCTCTAGCCTCAGTTCGGTATCGAATGAGCTTTCTTCGCTGGTCACCGCCTACAACGCAGCGTTTACCGAGGTGCAGAATAACACCGGCCAGAACAGCGGAGCGCTGGTTGGAGACAGCAGCGTGCTCGACATGCAGCAGGCGCTGACGCAAATGATCACCTATTCCGGAGGGGGCGGCTCCATCACTTCTCTGGCGCAGCTTGGCGTCGAATTCACTCAGGAAGGTACGCTCACCTTCGATCCCACGGTAATCGCTGGCTTGAGCACATCGCAAATCAACGACGCCCTGACGTTTCTTGGAGACCCCAACACCGGTGGTTATCTGCAATATGCCAATAACGTTTTGGACGGCATCACGGATCCGGCCACCGGATCGATTGCGACGGATACGCAGGCGTACCAAAACGAAAACACAGCGGATCAGACCGAGATCACGAGCGATCAGGCGCAGCTAGTCACGATGCAGACGAACCTGCAGGCGCAGATGGCACAGGCCAACGCGCTGATCGAATCGCTGCAGAACCAAACGACGTTCCTCGAAGGCCTCTTCCAGGCCGATACGAGCAACAATCCGAATGCGTCAAATTCTTGATGAAATCGCTCCTGATCGGGTGGCGCGCGAGCTTCGCGCCGCGCTGCTCGCGAACGATCACGAAAAGGCCACGCGTCTGAGCGTGAAGTACAGCCAAGCGGTGCAACGGCATTGGACGGCGCTCTCCAGCGAGGAACGCGCCGCATCGTCCCTTCCTAAGCTATCTATCGAGCTGCTCACCTGGGCTCGGGAGATGACTCTGATGCAGCAGGCTATGGCAGCCAGGCACCTGTCTGACGTTGAAACGGCCGGCCGCCAGCTGACGGCGCGCGCCCTTTATCTCCAAACGGCCGCTCTCGACGCGCGGGGCTAAAGCCGCTGCGAGCGCCCCTGACCGTCGAGATCTCAACGCTCCAGCGTCATCTTTGAAACACCCGCACCCGCAAGCCTCTGATAATGGCGGACGCTTTGGTGGCATCCGGATTGCAGTCCGATCTGCTTCATGCTGGAGAACGTTGGGGCGGGTATTGAACAATACATGAACCTGGTGAGCGCCCGCCAGAAATTGGTGGCCTCCAACATCGCCAATGCCGACACGCCCGGTTATCAGACCAAGGACATCGACTTCGAGAGCGAGCTCCAAAACCAGATGCTGGGTTCCAAACCCAACGTAATCGAAGTCTCCGGCCTCAAAAACAAAAACGACGGCAACAACGTGGACATGGACCGGGAAGCGCGGCTGCTGGCCGAGAATGCTTTGCGCTTCAGCGTCGCCTCCCAACTCGCCCACGCGCAGATCAGTACCATTCGCACCGCCATCGAAGAGGGAGGCAAAAGCTCGTGAGCCTCTTCTCTACTCTTTCAGTCAGTGCATCCGGGATGTCGGCGCAGCGCCAGCGAACCGAAGTGCTGGTGGAAAACCTGGCGAACTCGGAAACCACGCGCACTCCCGACGGCGGTCCCTATCGCAGAAAAGACGTGGTGTTCACCGAGGACAATTCCATCGGGTCCTTCTCCTCCCAGTTCGATTCGGCGCTCGGGCCCGCCGTATCGGGCGTGTCGGTGAGCGAGGTCGCCATCGACGACAGCGCGCCTCAGATGCGCTACCAGCCCGGCCATCCGGACGCTAACAAAGATGGATACGTCGCGTATCCGAATGTCAATCCGGCCGAAGACATGGTGGACTTGATCGGCGCCTCGCGCGGATATGAAGCCAATGTCGCGGCGATCTCGGCCGTCAAAGACATGATTAACAAATCTCTCGATCTCTTCCGTTCATAGACATGTCTCCTATCACTCCAGTTTCGATGATCGCGGTGCCGCAGGTGGCATCGGTAGGCGCGTCCAGTTCAGCCGGGGGCACCGGCGCGTTTCAATCCATGCTGGAGGGAATGATCGGGAACGTCGAGCAATCCCAGACGCAAGCCCAGCAGGCGGCCCAGAATTTCTTGAGCGGAGGCGACGAGGAACTGCACTCTGTAGCGCTGGCGGCCCAGCGCGCGGACCTGCAGTTCAATCTGTTCCTGCAAGTGAGGAACAAGGCCGTATCGGCCTACCAGGAGATCATGCGGATGCAGGTCTGACGCGTGACTTCTCTGAAAGCTCGTTGCCTCTAGCGAAAGAAAATGGATCAAGTCAAGAAACTTCTCGGAGCGCTCACACCCCGCCAGCTTGCGACTATCGTCATTATGGCGATCGCGGTAGTGGCGGGCGTGATGGGGTTTTCGCGCTGGCAACGCGAGAGCGGGTTGAAGCCCCTCTATACCGGACTGGCGCCCGAAGACGCCAGCGCCATCGTGCAGAAGCTGCATGAAGGCGGCATCGACTACAAAATCACCAACAACGGAACCGAACTGCTGGCGCCCGAGGACAAGGTTCCCGAACTGCGCCTCCAAATGGCCGGACTGGGCCTGCCCAAAACCGGACGCATCGGATTCGAGATCTTCGACAAAACGAATTTCGGCATGACCGATTTTGCCGAGCATGTAAATTATCGCCGGGCACTGGAAGGCGAACTGGAACGATCCATCATGGCGATCTCGGAGGTGCAGCAGGCACGTGTTCACGTGACGCTGCCCAAGGATTCCGTGTTCACCGACGCGCGTGAGCCCGCCAAGGCCAGCGTGCTGATTGGCCTGCGTCCGGGGACGCGGTTGTCCTCGCTCAACGTGATTGCGATCACGAACCTGGTATCGAGCGCGGTGGAAGGCCTGTCGCCCGAGTCCGTTTCGGTGGTGGACATGAACGGCAATCTGCTGAGCCGGCCGAGGCGCGAAGGCCCCGCGGACGGTACGCAAATCAGCGAAGAGGGGCTGGAATACCGGCAAGCTGTGGAGCACGACCTGGTGACGAAGATCAACAGCACGCTGGAACCGCTGCTGGGCCCCGACAAATTTCGCACCGGCGTATCGGCCGATATCGACATGACCAGCGGCGAGCAAAGCGAAGAGACGTTCGATCCGTCCAAGTCCGTGATGGTGAGTTCGCAGAAGACGGAAGATACTAGCGGCACTACGCGCACGAGCTCCAGCGCGCCGGGAACGGCCGCGAATCTGCCGCCGCAACAAAGCACACTTTCCAACGCCCAACCCGCGCCGGCTGCCAATCCACCGGCCGGCACGCAGCCCGCGCAACCTGGCGCCGCGGGACAAGCTAAAGCAGCACCGGCGGCTCAGCCGGCAGCGGCGCGCGGCGGCAACACCACTTCCTCCACCAGGCGTTCGGAGAGCATCACTTATCAAACCAGCCGCATCACCAAACATTTGAAGCTTCCGCAAGGCACCATCAAGCGGCTGTCCATCGCAGTGCTGGTGGATCAGGGATTCCGAATGGAAGGGAAAGGCGCACAAGCCCATCGCGTAGCTATTCCTCCGGACACCGACAAGTTGAAGGCCATTCAAACGCTGGTGGGAACCTTGGTTGGCTTGGACATGACGCGCGGCGATCAGCTCACCGTGGAGGCGCTTCCCTTTGACAACAGCATGGATCTCGATTCGGGTCCGCTCGGTGGGCCAGGCGCACAGAAACCTTCGGACCAAGTCTTCTCCATCGAAACGCTGAAGAAGAAGCCGGCTCTGCTGTGGGGATCGGTAGGAGGCGTGGTGCTGGTGATCGGCCTGGTGGTCTTCGGCATCATAAAGATGATGCGCGGCGGCAATCGCGGCGCGAGCGTGGAGACCCGTCAGGCTTTGCCGGTAGTGGACGCGTACACCGGCTTGCCACCCGCGGCCGCAGGCGCTGCAACTCCCATCGGCGAGCCTTCCCGATTGCCCGCGCTAATGCCATCCCGCACCGAGGTGCTGCTCACACAGCTTCAGGAAAACAGAAGCAACAATCCGGAAGCTTGGGCTAACATTCTGCGAAGCTGGCTGGCGGAAGAGGAAGCAAGCTAAATGGAAGCGAGTAAATAGAGCACCATGCCAGCTACAGAAAGCACTTCGAACAAGATCAGTGGTCCGCAAAAGGCCGCCATCCTGCTGGTGGCGCTGGGGGATAAAATCGGCGGCGAAGTGATGAAGCAACTGAACGACGACGAGGCCAAGGCGGTGAGCAAGGCGATTGCGAAATTGGATAAGGTGACGCCTAGCCAAACCGAGTCGGTGCTGGAAGAGTTTTGCCAGCTAACCAGACAGGGCGGCGCGCAGGGCGGTTTCGATTATGCCAAGCGCGTGCTCTCTAACGCCTTCGGGCCGGAGGGTGCCAAGCGCATCGCCGATCATCTGCCGCGGATCGGAGCTCGCTTCAACAAGAACCTCGAGACCCTGCAAAAAGCCGACCCGAATCAATTGAGCCGGTTCATCGAAAGCGAACATCCGCAAACCATCGCGCTCATTCTGTCGCACCTTTCCCCCTCGCAAGCGGCGTCGCTGCTGGCCAATCTACCATTGCCGCTGCGTGCGGACGTAACGCTGCGCATCGCGCAACTGGACCGCGTCTCGCCCGATGTGGTGGCGCGCATCTCGGTAGTGATCAGCGAGAAGCTGAAGACCCTGGGCGAAGTGAAAATGGAGCTGCACGGCGGTCCGCGCTCGGTGGCCGAAATCCTGAATCGCATGGAAGGCACGCTGAGCGATGAGATCCTGGCCAACTTGCAGGATGAACAGCCGCTGGTGGATGCGATTCGCCATTACATGTTCACCTTTGACGACTTGCTGCTGATCGACACCATGGCGATGAAGGAAGTGGTGGGGAAGATCGACCGCAAACTGCTGGTAGTGGCGCTGAAAGGCACCAGCGATCAGTTGAAGAATCAGTTTCTGCAATGCATGTCCATGCGCGGCGCGGAGATGTTGAAGGAAGACATGGAAGCCGCGGGCCCGGTGCGCATCCGCGACGTGGAGGCGGCCCAACAGCAGATCCTGGCGGTGGTGCGGCAACTGGAGAGCGAAGGGACGTTGAGCCTGAAAGGCGGAGGCGGAGCCGAATATGTCGTCTAGGGCCATGGGTGGCGAACTTCTGGGAGGCGATCAGGCTTCGGCCGCCACGCCGATGTTGTGGCGCAAGGTTGCTTCCGCGAGCGACCCGCGGCGAAAAAGCCAGGCGGATCCCGAGCACGAAGCGGCCCGCCGGCTGGATCAGGCGCGGCGCGAAGCCTATGCCGAGGGGCTGTCGGCCGGACGCCAGCAATCGGAAGAGCTGTTTCGTCCCGCCGTGCAAGGCCTGGCGGAGACGCTCATTTCCCTGGCCCGGTTGCGCGAAACCATTCGCGAAGAAACCATCCAGGATTTGGTGCATCTGGCGGTCTCGGTTGCCGCGCGCGTGATTCATCGCGAAGTGGCGGTGGATCCCGACGCGCTAGGCGGGCTGATCCAGGCGGCGTTTTCGAAATTGCAATCGCGCGAGATCAATCGCGTGAAAATGCATCCCACGCTGGAAGGCCTGGTTCGCAAGCTGCTGGAGCAGGCCGGCGCGCCGAAGAACCTGGTGCTGATGGCGGACCCGAGCCTCAAACCGGCGGAAGTTTTCTTCGAGACATCGCAGGGAATACTGGATGCGTCGGTGGAAACGCAGCTGCGCGAGATCGAGCGCGGGCTGATTGACAAGTTGGAACGATGACCAGGTTGGAACGATAAAATGGCGCCGAGTTCTTCCATTCGCGATTTAGCGGCGCAGGTTCCGGGCCTGGAAGTGCTGCCCTGGATCGGCGAAGTGACCGAGATGGTGGGGTTGCTGATTGCGTCGCGCGGTCCGGTGGTGTCGATTGGCGATTTTGTGGAAGTGCGCACCGGGTCCGGTCGCTCGATTCGGTCGCAAGTCATTGGATTTCGCAATGATCGCGTGCTGTCCATGCCGCTGGAAGAAACGGACGGATTGCAGCCCGGCGATCGCGTGATTGCACGCCGCGATGACGCGTTGCTGCGGGTGGGTCCAGGACTGCTGGGCCGGGTGCTGGATGGATTTGGGCGGCCGCTGGACGACGGTCCACCGGTGCGCGCCTCAACGGCGTATCCTTTGTACACCGCGCCTCCCCAGCCTCTGGATCGCGAACACATCGTCGAGCCGCTGGTTACCGGAATTCGCGCTATCGATGGTCTGCTGCCCTGCGGCAAAGGACAGCGCGTAGGAATTTTCGGAGGCAGCGGCGTCGGCAAGAGCACTCTGCTGGGCATGATGTCGCGGCACAACGACGCGGATGTGAGCGTGATCGCGCTGGTAGGCGAGCGTAATCGCGAAGTGCGAGCCTTTCTGGAAAACGAATTGGGACCGGAAGGCCGCAGCCGTTCGGTAGTGGTGGTAGCCACCTCGGACCGGCCGGCGCCGCTGCGCATCCGGGCATGTTTCGTCGCTTTGGCGGTGGCCGAATATTTTCGCGATCAAGGCAAGAACGTTTTGCTGGTGGTGGATTCCGTTACTCGCCTGGCTATGGCGCAGCGCGAGATTGGGCTCGCGGCCGGCGAGCCGCCCAGCCAAAAAGGCTACACGCCCTCGGTGTTTGCGATGTTGCCGAAGATTTTCGAGCGCTCTGGGCATTTCAAGAAGGGCTCCATCACCGGCTTCTTCACCGTTTTGGTGGAAGGCGACGATTTCAACGAGCCGATCTGCGATGCGGTGCGCGGCATTCTGGACGGGCATTTCATTCTCTCGCGCGAGCTGGCGGTAGCCGGGCACTATCCGGCGATCGACATCCGGCAGTCCATTAGCAGGCTGACCTCCAAGATTGCGGCGCCCGAGCAGCGCGGGCATTTTCAGAAGCTGCGCGAAGCGCTGGCGCTGTATCACGAGTCGCAGGATTTGATCCAACTGGGCGCATACGTGGCGGGAACCAATCCCAAGCTGGATGCGGCCATCCGCTGCCGCCCAGAGATTCTGGATTTCCTTCGGCAGGACGCGCACACGTTCTGCCCGCTGCCCGATACGCTGGAGCGCCTGGCCAAGCTGGCGGCGGCGCTGGGATAGGCTCGGGCGATGGCGCGTTTTCAATTTTCGCTCGAGAAAGTCCTGCGCTGGCGCAGCGTGGAGCTGACCGCCGAAGAGGCCAAGCTCAAAGCGCTGGTGCAGGAACAACTGCATCTGCAGACGCAGCTGGCTGAAGTGAGCTCCGAGCGATCGAAACTGATTTCCTCCCTGGGCAGCATGCCCGATCTGCGGGGCGACGATCTGCGGACCCTGACGGCTTGCGGCTTGCGGCTGCGCCGGACCGCGGAGAATCTGGCGCAACAGCTCCTGCGGTGCGGGCGCGAACTGGCCAAACAACGCAAGAAATATGGCGAGGCCAAGCGGCGCGTCCGGCTGCTCGAAGAGCTCAAGAATCGCAGGCTGCAGGAGTGGAAATACGAGGAGGCCGCGCTGCTGGAAGAGCTGGCTTCCGAGTCGTTTCTGGCCAACTGGAACCGCGAGCGTATATAAGGAAAAACTGTGCCGGGAAAAACTGTGCCGGGCATGACCAGCTGCCCTGTTGATGTATAATCCCGAGACCATACAATGACTCGTCAGCACTGGCGTTGCCTAGGCGTACCGTCCTGGTGGGCTGTCTGTGGTGTGCTCATGGCAGTGAGCGGCGAACCTCCGCGCGCGGGCAGGTGATGCCCAATCCCATACTGACTTACATCTCGCCTGCGTCAGTTACGCAGGGCAACCAGTGTTTTTCGATGACTGTCACGGGAAGCTATTTCGTGCCAGGTTCATCCGTCTCGGTGGATGGTTTTTCGGTTCCAACTACTTTCATCAGTTCCGCTCAATTGGTGGGTTCGGTGCCCGCGCACTTCCTGACCATGCCCTCGCAACTTCCTATCTCTGTTGTTACCCCGTCTGACCTCGGATCAAACCAAATCCTGCTCACCGTTCTTCCAGTCCCAACTATTGTCTCTGCGACGCCTCAGGATGTTGTCGCGGGCAGCCCGGGCTTCACGTTGACAGTCGTCGGAAGCCAGTTCGTTCCAGACTGCACCGTCCAGGTGGCGGGCATCACGTTGAGCACCAGCTTCATCAGTGCGAATCAGTTAACCGCATATGTGCCGGCATCCCTGCTCGTCAGCTCCGGCAGGTTCAATGTCGTGGTGGCGGCTCCGGATGGCCCGGCTTCGAATGCTGGGGTATTAATCGTAGCGCCTATCCTCAAAGCGGTGGGCAACGTTCAAGCGTTGGGAGGGCAGGTCACCATTGATGCCACCGGTTTCGGTTTCGTGCCAGCCGATTTCGTTACTCTGACAGCCAACGGAATGCAGTTGAACCTTCCCACAACTTTTATCGGCTCTAATCTGCTACGGGCGACGCTGACATCGAGCGCACTGCAGATCGGCGGCGGCTTGTTCATTGTGTCTGAACCGGACGGAGTGGACTCAGAAACGTTTCTGTCTTTCGCGTTGCCGTTCGCCATCTCTTCCTTCACGCCTGGAGGAGCTTTTGCTGGGGGGCCTTCGTTCACCCTGATCGTGTCTGGAGGAATCTTTCCGGCGGGTTCGCTGGTCCTTTGGAATGGCGCTCCGTTGACGACCACGGTCCTCAGCTTCACACAATTGAGCGCTACCGTTTCCGCCTCTTTGATTGCGTCTCCCGGCGTAGTGACGATACAAATTCTTCACCCCAACGGAACGACAGCCAGTCTGCCTTTTGCTATCAATTCTGGCTTGACGATATCGAGTCTCAATCCAAATTCCGCTACGGCGGGCGGCCAGCCGTTCGTTCTGACTTTGAACGGTGGGGGATTCCTTACGGGCGCGGTGGTTCAATGGAACGGCCAGTCACTCCCCACCACGTTTATTAGCTCCTCGCAACTTACGGCGTCGATATCGGCCAACCTGATTGCCACGGCTGGCGGGGCTACGATTGACGTGCTGGACCCTGGAGGCCCGCAGTCGAATTTGGTCTCGTTCGCCATCCCCGCCGCTCCCGCCGCAGCAGGTATTAGCGGCTTAGTACCCGCCGCCGTGGCGGCTGGAAGCCCGAACTTAGTCTTGACAGTGCAAGGCACAGGATTCGTATCGACTTCGGAAGTGGTTTTTAACGGCTCGGCGTTGGCGACAACGTTTGTCAGTTCCGGGCAGTTGGTAGCCACCGTGCCGGCCGCCCTGATCGCCACCCCTGGAACCGCAAAGATTACCGTAAGCTCCGACTCGGTGACGTCCAGCAGCGCAATTTTCACAATTCTGTCAGGGGCCCCCGTCACCAGCAGCGCCGCCATCGTCAACCTCGGCAACGACGCATCACCCATCGCTCCCGGATCCCTGATCTCGATTTACGGCAGCAATCTCGCCACTGGAGCAGCAGCGGCAGCCCAAGTACCTTTGCCGAACATGCTGAGTGGCGTCACGGTTCTAATTAATGGCATCCTTGCGCCGCTGCTCTATGTGGGTCCTTCTCAAATCAATGCGCAGGTACCTTTCGAAGCGCCTGGCCCCGCCACTTTGATTGCGAACGTCGGGGGCGCCATGAGCGCTCCGGTGATTTTCCAGTTGCAACCCATCGGCCCGGGCGTTTGGACGTTGCCGGGCAGTACGACCACGCTTGCAGTGAACGATAGCAACGGCACTCTGGTTGGGCCAACCAATCCGGTTGCGCCCGGAGCCTACGTCACGTTCTTTTTGACCGGGCAGGGTGCTCTGAATAATCCGGTGGCCACGGGAGGCCCGGCGCCGCAGGATCCCCTGGCAACACCGCTTGCTCAGGTTGCAGCAACCGTGGGCGGAGTTGCCGCCGGCGTAGTCAGCGCTCTTGAGCCAGGTCTGGTTGGAATCTTGCAAGTCAACATGCAGATTCCCGCTGTACCTTCCGGAAACCAGCCCGTTGCGATTACCATCGGCGGCGTCCCTTCCAACGTGACTTTTCTCCCCATCGCGGGCCAGTAAAACACAGGACGAATTTCTAATATGATGGAACACTATGCGATTTCTGCTGGTGCTCTTCGCGCTTGTCGCCGCGTGCGCGCAAAGCCAGACGCCTGACGGCGCCACCCACGCCGATTGGCCGCATTACGGCGGCACGCAGCTTTCCTGGCGGTACAGCGCGCTCGACCAGATCAACACGGGTAATGTGAAAAAGCTGGTGCCAGTCTGGATGTTCCAGACTGGCGACTACGCTGAGAATCTGCAGGCCACGCCCATCGTCGTGGATGGCGTGATGTATCTGATCACGCCGCGCCTCCAGGTATTCGCGCTCGATGCGGTTACCGGCCATGTGCTGTGGCACTACAAATATCCGACGCCCAGGTCAGGAAAGCCGGGCGGCATGACGTTCGTGCAGAACCGCGGCGTGGCAGTGAGCGACGGCAAAGTATTCTTCGGCACGACCGACAATTACCTGGTTGCGCTCGACGCGAAAACCGGCGCGGAAGAGTGGAAGGTGAGCGTCGACGATCCGCGGCAGTGCGGCTGCGACATCACGGCCGCACCCCTGGTGGTGAAAGACAAAGTGATCGTGGGCGGCAACGGCGGCGACGCAGCGCATCGCGGGTACCTGACGGCGTTCTACGCCAAAACGGGACGCTTCGCGTGGCGCTGGTATGTCATCCCCGGGCCAGGCGAAAAAGGCCACGATACGTGGAAGGGCGATAGCTGGAAATTGGGGGGCGGCGCACCCTGGATGACCGGTTCCTTCGATCCGGGATTGAATCTGGTTTATTGGGGCACCGGCAACGCCGGCGGCGATTTCAACGACCGCGATCGCCTGGTGCCGGGCGAGAAAGGCAAAGAAGCCAATCTCTACACGGCCAGCGTAGTCGCTCTGGACGCGGACACCGGCAAGTTGCGCTGGTATTACCAGGAAGTCCCCGACGATTTGTGGGACTTTGATTCGGCGTATGAATGCGTGCTGATCGATCGCCCGATCAATGGCCAGATGCGAAAGCTGCTGGTTCACATGAACAAGAGCGGTGTGACGTTCGTGCTGGATCGCGTGACCGGCGAATACATCGGCGCCTTCTCCATGCCGGAAGTACAGACCTGGATTTCGGGCATCACCGAAGACGGCAAACTGGTGGGGCGCAGAGAGCCCGAAGCGGGCAAAGTGGTGAACACCTGTCCGAGCGCCGCCGGAGCGAAAAGCTGGAACTCGATGGCGTACTCGCCGCGCACGGGCTACGTTTATGCGCCGATCAACGAAGTCTGCAACGATCTGCGCTCCGAATCCACCGAAGCGGTGGAAGGCCGCTTTCACGCTAACGGCGGATTCACGTTTAAGCTTCCGCCCAATCGAACGACGTACAGTCATTTGGATGCGTGGGATCCCGTCACGCGCAAGCGCGTTTGGAGCATGCCGTATCGATATGTGCTGCTGGCGTCGGTGCTGGCTACTGCGGGCGATCTGGTGTTTTCCGGCGATCCCGAAGGCGATTTCTTCGCGCTGGACGCGCGCAGCGGCGACAAGCTGTGGAGCTATGAAACTGGCGCGGGCAATCGCGGGTCGCCCGTGGCGTATTCGGTGGGCGGGCGGCAATTCATCGCGACTCCCACCGGGTGGCAGCAGGCCATCACCGGCGCGCAACTGGCTCCGCTGTTTCCCGATCAGAACTGGCGCGGAGGTTCTACGTTGATCGTATTCGCATTGCCGGAGGACGCGAAATGAAGTGGGTGTTGCTATTCGCGATTCCGGTGCTGAGCTGGTCGCAGAGCTCGGGCGAAAAGATTTTTGCGCAATCCTGTGCGACGGGCTATTGTCACGGAGCACGCGGTGCACCGGCGGGCGCGCCGCGGCTGGCTGGACGCGGTTTCGATCAAGCGTACATCACGAGTACGGTGATGCGCGGATTGCCAGGCACCGCGATGCCGGCGTTTGGGACCACACTTTCTCGCGCCGATTTAGGCGCTGTGATCGCGTACGTTGCCAGCTTAAACGGCATCGCCAATCCAACCGTTAACCTGGGTCCTGGGCCGGGCGCGGCCGGACCTCCGGAGATCAAGCTTCCCGCGGAAGCCGAGCAAGGGCGCGCGCTGTTTTTCGACGCGGTGCGCGGCTTCGCGCGCTGCTCGACTTGCCATGAAGTGAACGGCGTCGGGATTTCTGTGACTACCCCGATCGCCAAGATCCCCGCTAATGCCGAGGCTCTGCGCGCGCTGGCGACGCCGGACGTTCAAACGGCCACGGTGGACGGCGAAGCCATGCCCGCGTTGATCGTGAGCCAGGGCAAGACCCACGCCTTGTTCTACGATCTGACATCGGTGCCGCCGGTGCTGCGGACCGTGGATCCCGGCGCGCTGAAAGTTTCCGAAGGCAGCACGTGGAGCCATCGGTCGGTAATCGGCGCCTACAACGATGCGGAGCTGGCGGCGATTTTGAGCTACTTGCACGAAGTCATTCGGCCCTGAGTGCGCTCAACGGCGAATCAGTTCGAACGCAAAATCCGGTCCCAAGCCTTGCTTCAGCGCCATCGAAATCCATAACAGGGCGAACGGCTCGAGCAGGCGCGCCTGCGAGAGCGGCCCGGCGTCCACTGCCTCGAAGACCAATTGATCGATCAGTTTCTTGACCACTTCCTTGGCTTGCGCATCGTCCCCGCAATAGAACAGCACGGGCCGGTGGCCATCAAACGTCGAATTCGCCATGATCCCGGCCCCCACGGTGTTGAAAGCCTTCACCACTTTCGCTCCGCGCGACCAACTGGCCACCTGCTCGGCGCCCGATGTAGTGGTTCCATCTGTCAGGCCCGAAAGGTCGGGCTTTAGCGGATTCGTAGCGTCGATCAGGATTTTCCCATTCAGGTTGCCCAGGCCCGCGATGATCTGCTCGGTAGCCGGCCAGGGAGTGGCAAGCAGCAGGACTTCGCCGTCACGAGCCGCATTCGCCAAAGTGGCCGCGCTGGTCTTACCGCTCGCCTTCGCGGCCAATTGCTGCATATCCAGGCCTTGGGGATTGCGTGTGCCAAAAATAACTTCGTGTCCCACTTTTGCCCAGCGCGTGCCAAGCGCGCCACCGACATGGCCCGAACCAATGATGCCGATTTTCATAATTGTCCTCGCTGATTCTATTCTGCCAGTATGGATGCATGGCGCTGCGATTCACCACATCGTATATCGAAGATTCCATCTCGATCTTTCGCTACTACAAACAGCTGGTCGAGCGGGCGGTCGCGCAAGTCAGCGACGAGCAGCTTTTCGCCATTCTCGATGAAGAGATGAACTCGATTGCGGTGATCATGAAGCACATGACCGGAAATATGCGCTCGCGTTGGACCGATTTCCTGACCAGCGACGGGGAGAAGCCGGGGCGCGACCGCGATGAAGAATTCTCCCATCCACCGCCCACTCGCGCAACGCTGCTCGAGATCTGGGAGGACGGCTGGGCGCGATTGCTGGGAACGCTGGAGTCTCTCTCGGACGCGATCTCGGCCGTACCATCACTATTCGCGCTGAACCACACTCGGTGATCCAGGCCATCAACCGGCAGGTGGCGCATTATGCTTACCACTGTGGCCAGATCGTGTTTCTGGCCAAGCATTTTTCGAGCGATCGATGGACAACGTTAAGCGTGCCCCGCGGAGGATCTCCCGAATTTAATCGGCGCGTTCAGGCCGGCGAGGCGAGCCAGCGCTGATTTTACGAACCGCTCGCAACTCCCGCGGGCCGGTGAATCTCCTGCAGGCTCCAGACTCGAATAGGATCGCGCTTGCGCGAGACAATGGCTTGCGCCGCGGCCTTCGCTCCGCTGATGGTCGTAATGCACGGGATGCGGTAAGCGACAGCGGTGCGCCGGATGTCGCGCTCGTCTTTGAAGGTATGGCCCCCCGTGGTGGTGTAGATTACCAGTTTCACCTGGCCGGCTTTCATGATGTCCACCGCGTTCGGGCGTCCTTCGTTCACCTTGAACACCGTCTTCACTTCAAGCCCGGCAGCCTTTAAGACAGCCGCTGTTCCGCGCGTGGCTGCTAGTTTAAATCCGTGCTCGGCGAACCTGGCGGCCACATCCACGGCCGCGGCTTTATCGCGATCGTTTACGCTGATGAAAACCACGCCGCTCTCAGGCAGCGGAGTGCCGGCGCTCAACTGCGCCTTGCCGAACGCTTCGCCGAAGTTTTCGCCCACGCCCATCACTTCGCCAGTGGACCGCATCTCAGGTCCCAGCGCGGGATCGACGCCGGGAAATTTTCCGAAGGGGAACACCGGCGATTTTACGAAGCATTGCGGCACCGGCAGCACGCCGGATGTGCGGCCTCCGGTGAGATGTTTGAAGTCCTGAAGTTTCTTGCCGAGCATCAGGCCCACTGCCAGCTTCGGCAGCGGCACACCGGTGGCCTTGCTGACATACGGAACGGTGCGCGATGCCCGTGGATTCACTTCCAGCACGTACACTTTTCCGTCTTTGATGGCGTACTGCACGTTCATCAGCCCGATCACGTGGAGCGCGCGCGCCAGCCTTTCGGTATGGTTCTGAATGGTCCGGAGCACCGATTCCGACAATCCCTGCGGCGGGAGAACGCACGAGCTGTCTCCCGAATGCACACCCGCTTCTTCGATGTGTTCCATGATGCCGGCGATCAAAACGTTCCCATCGCTATCGGCGAGCGCGTCGACATCTACTTCGGTGGCATCTTCCAGAAACCGGTCGATCAGCACCGGCCGCTCCTGCGAAAACACCACCGCTTCGCGCATGTAGCGGCGCACCATCTCTTCGTCGTAAGCGATCACCATGGCTCGCCCGCCCAGCACGTAGCTGGGGCGCACCAGCACCGGATACCCAAGACGCCGAGCCACCGCGCAAGCTTCTTCGGCGCTGGTGGCCGTGCCGTTCGCGGGCGACGGAATACCCAGATCATCGAGCAGCTTGCCGAATAATTTGCGGTCTTCCGCGAGATCGATATCCGCCGGATCGGTGCCAATGATGGGCACGCCAGCGGCCTTGAGCGGCAACGCCAGGTTCAGCGGCGTCTGGCCGCCGAATTGGACGATGACGCCGTCCGGCTTCTCGACGTCGTAGATGTTCAGTGCCTCTTCCAGCGTGAGCGGCTCAAAGTACAGCCGATCGCTGGTGTCGTAATCGGTCGAGACCGTCTCAGGATTGCAGTTCACCATGATCGATTCATGATCGAACTCGGCGAGCGCGTAGGCGGCGTGGCAGCAGCAATAATCGAACTCGATGCCCTGCCCGATACGGTTCGGGCCGCTGCCGAGGATCATGACTTTCTTGCGATTGCCGGGGTCGGATTCATTCTCCGATTCGTAGCTCGAATAAAGATACGGCGTGAAGCTTTCAAACTCAGCCGCGCAGGTATCCACGCGATTGAACACAGCGGTGACGCCGAGCTCTTTGCGGCGCGCCCGCACGCTCGCGTCATCGGAGCCCAGCAGCCGCCCCAGCCGGGGATCGGAAACGCCGTCGCGTTTGGCGTGCAGCAGTTGATCCCGCGAGAGCGCCGCCAGGGTTTGGCCCGAGAGCTCGTGTTCCAGATCCGCCAAGTCGCGAAGCTGCTTCAGGAACCACGGGTCGATGGCGGTGATTTCGTGGATTTGCTCCACGGTCCAGCCTTGTTCCAGTGCGAAGCGGATGTAACTCAGACGCTCGGGATTCGGAGTGATCAAGCGCTGGCGGATAAGCGCGGGATCGAACGTCTCAGAATTAGCAGCCCTGCCCGTTTCCAGGCTCCGCAAGCCCTTCGAAAGCGCTTGCTTGAACGTGCGGCCGATGGCCATCACTTCGCCCACCGATTTCATCTGCGTCCCGAGAACCGGCTCGGCGCCCGGGAATTTTTCAAACTGCCAGCGCGGGATCTTCACCACCACGTAATCTAGCGTCGGCTCAAAGCAGGCGGGAGTCTCTTTGGTGATGTCGTTTTTGATCTCATCCAAACGATAACCAACCGCCAGCTTCGCCGCAATCTTTGCGATCGGAAATCCGGTGGCCTTGGACGCGAGAGCGGAGCTGCGCGAGACGCGCGGATTCATCTCCACAATCACCATGCGCCCGTTTTCCGGATTGATGGCGAACTGCACATTCGATCCGCCGGTGTCCACGCCGATTTCCCGCAGGCATCGCAACGATGCGTCGCGCATCATCTGATACTCACGGTCGGTGAGCGTTTGCGCCGGCGCTACGGTGATGGAATCGCCGGTATGCACGCCCATGGGATCGAAGTTTTCAATCGAGCACACGATGATGGCGTTGTCGGCCAGATCGCGCATCACTTCCAGCTCAAACTCTTTCCAGCCCAGCACGCTCTCTTCGATCAGGACTTCATGCACCGGAGACAGATCCAGGCCGCGCTCCAGAATCTCAGTGAGATCCTCACGATTGTACGCGATGCCGCCGCCCGAGCCGCCCATTGTAAAGCTGGGCCGCAGGATCACCGGATAGCCGCCGGGAACGCGCGCGGCGAAATTGAGCCCGTCTTCTACGCTGTTGACCAGTTGCGATTGCGGCGTTTCCAGGCCGATCTTCCGCATCGCATCCTTAAACAACAAGCGGTCTTCCGCCTTCTTGATGGATTCGATCTTGGCGCCGATCAGTTCCACCCCATACTTGTCGAGCACGCCTGCATCGGCCAGATCCACCGATAAGTTGAGACCAGTCTGGCCGCCGACGGTGGAAAGCAGCGCATCCGGACGCTCGCGGCGGATCACTTCCTCGGCGAACGCCACGCTCAGCGGCTCTACGTACGTCCGGTCGGCCAGTTCGGGATCGGTCATGATGGTGGCCGGATTGGAATTGATCAGCACCACTTCAAAGCCGTCCGCCTTGAGCGCCTTGCAAGCTTGCGCGCCCGAGTAATCGAATTCGCAGGCCTGCCCGATAATAATCGGACCGGAGCCAACGATCAGGATGCGGTGAAGGTCGTTGCGGCGCGGCATTATCGGGATCCGTAATCCTTGATCATTTGCATGAAGTCGTCAAACAGATAGTGCGAATCGTGCGGTCCGGGCGCCGCTTCGGGATGATATTGCACGCAGAACACCGGCTCGCTGCGATGGCGGAAGCCTTCCAGCGTTTGATCGTTCAGATTGATGTGCGTCAGATCCACTTCGTTCACGTTCAGTGAATCGGGATCTACCGCGAAGCCGTGATTGTGCGAAGTGATCTCCACTTTCTCCGTCATGCGGTTCAGCACCGGATGATTCGCGCCGCGGTGCCCGAATTTGAGCTTGTAGGTCTTGCCCCCGAGCGCGAGGCCCAGAATCTGGTGGCCCAGGCAGATGCCGAATACGGGCTTCTTGCCAATCAATTTGCGAACCTGCTGCGCTTGAAACTCCAGAGGCTCAGGATCGCCCGGCCCGTTCGAGAGAAACACCCCATCCGGCTGGAGCGCGAGAACGTCCTCCGCCGATGTCAGGGCCGGCACCACCGTTACGCGCGCGCCCACGTGCACCAAGCGCCGCAGAATATTGCGCTTGATGCCGTAATCATACGCGACGACGTGACAGAACGGCTCAGCGGTCTTAGCCAGCGGTTCGGAAGCCGAGCAGGGCGCCACCGGCTGGTTCCAAGTGTATGGGATGGCAGTGGACACGCGCGTCGCCAGATCCAGCCCGGCCATGGACGGCGCTTGGCGGGCGCGTTCCACCAGCTCGCGATGATCCTGGCTCCCCACCGACAGAACGCCGCGCATCACGCCGCGCGTCCGCAGATGGCGCACCAGCGCCCGGGTGTCGATCTCGGCAGCAACGGGAATCCCGTTCTCCGACAGAAATTGCTCGGCGTTTTCTTCCGATCGCCAATTGCTGGCCATGCTCGAGAATTCACGGACCACCAAGCCTTCGATGTAGGGCCGCGCCGCTTCCTGATCGTAAGCATTAGCGCCGTAGTTCCCAATTTGCGGGTTGGTCAGAACAACGATCTGGCCGGAATAGGACGGATCGGTGAAAATCTCCTGATAGCCGGTGATCGCGGTGTTGAAGACAACTTCGCCCGCGCGGTCTTTTGGCGCACCAAAGCTCTTGCCCTCGAAGACCGTCCCGTCTTCCAGGGCGAGGATTGCAGCATTCAATTCGGATTGTCCTCCAGTGTTCTCGGGAAGGAGTGTTCACTCATATTGAAGCATGTCGCGGCGCGAGGTTTCAACAGGCGAGCGCGGAATCTCAGCTCGGCGGCGTATAATTGGAAATTCAAAGCCCGTCGGATCGGAATACGCCGTGTGGACCGGTGACTATATTTTCTTAATTCGCAACCTGGTGGAGAAGGACTTTAAGGTCCGCTATCGCAACATGTCCCTGGGCGTGCTCTGGTCGCTATTGAATCCGCTGATCATGATGGGACTTTTGACGTTCATTTTCACCAAGATCTTCGCTCAACCGCACGACCGGGATTTTCCGCTGGCGGTGCTGTGCGGCCTGGTTCCACTGAACTTTTTCACGCTGGCCTGGCTCACGGGAGCGTCGTCGGTATTGGACAATGCCACGCTTATCAAGAAAGTCCCGGTGCCGCGGTATGTCTTCCCCATCGCCAGCATCCTGTCGAATTGTCTGCATCTCATCATCCAGATCGTGCTCCTGCTCGGAATCATCCTGGTGTTCGGACGCGGCATCAATGTCTACTGGCTTTGGTTGCCGCTGATTTGGGGCCTGGAGATCCTGTTCGTGATGGGATTGGCGCTGGCCTTTTCGGCCGTGAACGTTTATGTGCGGGACACGCGTTACGTCATCGAGTCTACCAATACCGTGCTCTTCTGGCTGGTTCCGGTGTTCTATTCCTTCGCGCTCATTCCCGCCCGATTCCGCGGAATCTATCAAATCAATCCGGTTGCCGCCCTGGTCCTGATGATGCGCAATGTTTTGCTGGAAGGCCACGCACCGCTCGGTTCTACCTTGATTCGTCTGGCGATTGTGTCATTGGTCATGTTCGGCACGGGGTTGTTCGTGTTCGCGAAATTGAAGGACGGCTTTTACGCGCGCTTATAACCAGGCATGCTGATCGAATTTCAGAACGTTTCCAAATGCTTCCCCCATAGTACCGGCCGCCAGTTACTGCGGACCCATATCGCGCGCTGGTTTGGGAAGGTTCACAACGCACCGTTCCATGCATTGCGGGACGTTTCGTTTCGCTTGGATGAGGGCGAGAGCCTGGCCATCATCGGTTCCAATGGCGCGGGAAAAAGCACCTTGCTCAGCCTGGCGGCGGGCCTGACTCCGCCGGACCAGGGGCAGGTGCATGTGAACGGCCGGATCGCGGCGCTGCTGGAACTGGGCTCCGGCTTTCATCCGGACTTGACCGGCGCCGAGAATCTGGTTTTGAACGCCGCGCTGCTCGGGCTGTCCAAGCGCAAGACCAATCAATTGTTCGATCGCATCGTGGAGTTTTCCGGCATCGGCGAGTTCATCGACGATCCGTTGCGCACTTACTCGAGCGGTATGATCGTGCGGCTGGCCTTTTCAGTCGCGATTCAATGCGAGCCCGATATTCTGCTGATCGACGAGGTTCTGGCGGTGGGAGACGCCAGCTTTCAGGAAAAAAGCAAGGAGGCGCTGGCGGCCTTCCGCAAAGCGGGCAAGTCGATGCTGTTCGTATCGCATGCATCGGCTGCGGTGAAAGAGATGTGCGATCGCGCGCTGTGGATCGACCATGGGTCAGTGATGATGGATGGCAGGGTGCAGGACGTGCTGGACGCCTATCAGGGGCGCGCGGTCATGAAGCAGGGGCTCTGAAGTTTCAATGAAGCAACCCGCTCCGATACAGGTGCGGATGGCGCTGCTTCCCGCTCCCAACCGCCCCAATACCGAACTCGCCGGCCGTCGCTGACAAACGGGACCCAGCGGGCAGAGAGTTCAAGCAAACCTGACAGGTGGTCTTCGGGATTTCAGCGCGCTTCGCCCGGCGTCAATTTTCGGCCTGGTGAGCCTGGCGCGCCGCGGGCACCTCATCCCCTTCCACGATCACATAGCGGGGAACGCCGCGGCTCTGTTCGTACACCCGCGCAATATACTCGCCGACGATCCCGATGGAAACCAGCTGTACGGCGCCCAGGAACGTGACCATCACAATCACCGATGTCCAGCCCTGCACCGCTCTGCCCGCGGCCAAGGCCACCACCGCAAACGCAGCGTAGAGAACGCAAAACACCGCGGTCAAAAGTCCGAAATAAAACGACAGCCGCAGGGGCTTGGAGGAAAGCCCCATCACCGCCTGCAGGGATAACCGCAACATCTTTCCGAGTGTGTATCCGCTCGTTCCGGCCTGGCGCTTCGGCGCGGCATACTCAATCCTGGTGGCGGGAAAGCCCAGCCAGCCCACCAGCCCGCGCAGAAACGGATAACGATCCCTGAACCTCAGAACGGCGTCCACTACCGCCCGATCCAGGAGCTGATAATCCGCCGCCCCGCTTACCACGGGAGTTTCGCTCAGCAGGTTGACGAACCGATAGAAGACGCGCGAGGTCAAGCTCTTCCAGAAACCCGCGCCCTCGGTTTGGGTGCGCACCATCTGCACCACTGGCGCTCCGTTGCGCCAAGCCTCCAACATGCAGGGGATCAATTCTGGCGGATGCTGTAAATCACAATCGAGCGTGATTACCGCCGCTCCGCGAGCGGCTTCCAATCCAGCGAGCAGGGCCGACTGCTGCCCGAAGTTGCGGCCGAAGCGGATCAATCGCACGCCGGAATCGAGGGCACGCAGGCTGCGGACCTGTTGCGCCGTCGCGTCCGCGGAGCCGTCATCGATGAAAATAATTTCGCTGGACTCCGAACCGGCCAGAGACGACCGAACCGCTGCATACACCGCCCGGATGTTGTTCTCTTCGTTATAGGCGGGAATCACCACGCTCACCAGCGGCCAGCCGGTTGCAGCCATGCTGTAGCTATTCATGGCTAAACACGTCAGATTCGGCTCTAAGCGCGTTGAAACTCAGGCAGCGATCCAGGCGAGGCTCTGCGGCCATCGCCGCAGTGTAGAAACTGAGATGCTCGAAGGGCAACGGGAAGCGAGAGATCTCCACTCGTTGATAGAAGTAATCCAGAAGCGTTCGGATTTCGCTCGCGGAGTTCAGGTGTTCGTGGCGCATGATGTTTCCATAGTCGAGACCGCGCCGCAGGCGGTATTCGATTCCAGTGGTCAAACGCCATGCCAGTCCCCACAACAAGCCGCCCTCGCTCGGAAATCCGGCGCGAAATGTTCCTCCCTCGCGAAGCAGCAGGCCGGAGCGGGCCACAATGAAGGGAAGGTCGGTCAGATGCTCCAGGACCGCAATGGAAAAAATGCAGTCGTAACGCGCGCTTGGCGGGATCTCCCGCACATCGGAATGCACATGACGTACCCTTGAGCGCTGCACGCTGTCCCTCCAGAGCTCTTCAAATGGTTCCACTATCTCGTAGGAGCAGGCTTCCGGCAAATAGGGAACGTGATTCAAATTGCCGGCGCCGATTTCCAGAAGATCGCCGCCGGTTACGCCTTCTGCCACCCGCCGATGCATCCAGGATTCAAGCTGAACCACAATTTTCGAGAGTCCGCGTTCGCCCCCGCGATTCGATCGATAGTGTTCCACGTACGTGGCTTGCTGCCGGGGCGGCAACGCGGGGCGGGACCGGGGATAGGTGGCGAGCAGTGCTTCCATCTCCGGTGGCTGCCGATCCATTGCCTCATTCTATTCGATCCACGGCGGCTTGTTCCATTGCTACAATCGAGAGTCGTCGGCACGAATTAGGGCAATCGCGTAAGAATTCCATGCCAAAAGTTGCAAAAAAGAAGACCCGCGTCGCGGCGCCGCGGATCGAAACGAAAGCGGCCATAGATCGCTGGCCGATCCTTGCTCCCCTCATTCTTCTCGCGATGACATTGCTCTGCTATTGGACGCCAATGACATCCAATGGCACGTCGATTTTGTGGGATGCGGCCGACTATTATCAGGTGGTCCAGCATTACTTCTCGCAGGAGATCCATGCCGGGCGCATTCCTTTCTGGTCGCCATACCCGTGGTCGGGGTATCCGTTTCTTGCCGATCCCCAGGTGGGGGCGTGGTATCCGCTGAACTGGCCTTTCTTTCTGATCGGCGTCACTCCCCGCGTGCTCGTGATGGAACACTGGCTCCATTCGTTTCTAGCCTGCCTGGGAGCCTATTTCCTGGCGTGGCGCTTGCTGCGCCATCGGCCGGCCGCGGTGCTGGCGGGGCTTTGCTATGGGCTGTCCGGTTTTTTTGTGGGCCACAGTTCCCACACCACCATGCTGCAAGACGCAGCGTGGATGCCGTGGCTGCTACTGTTGCTCGATCTGGCTTTGGCTTCACACCCGTTCCGCTACACGATTCTCGGAGGGCTGGCGGCCGGGATGCTGATTCTGGCCGGTCACTTTCAGACCATCTTATATAGCTTTCTCGCCCTGGGACTGTTCGCAGTTGCGCGAGTGGTTTTCGAACCGCGCCGCTGGCTACCCATCCTGGGCATCGCCCTTGCAATTCCTGTCATCGGAACCCTGCTGTCAGCCATTGGCACAGGCCCGGGTTTGGAATTGGCGCTAGGCTCCATCCGGGCCGGACTGGCAGCCATTACGCGGACGGAGGGCCTCATCTCTTTCGCCTCCTTATCCACTTTGCTCGCTCCGGATTCTTACGGCCTCCTATCGGGCAATTACAATGGGCCGCAGGATATCACTCAATTCTATTTCTATGCTGGAGTCCTGCTGGTTCCTCTGGCGATTTTCGGGTTGTGGGGCCGCCGGCTGCGGATCGTGGGCCTGCTGTTGATCGTCCCCACTATTTGGTATGCGATGGGGCGCTCGGCCGGGCTCTACTTGCTGATCGCTCGCCTGCCCGGTTTCAGCAGCGTTCGCGCCCCGGTCAACATTTGGTTTGTGCCCTCACTCGGCCTGGCGTTGCTCGCTGCGTCAGGATTAGCTGCGCTGGTCCGCAAATCGCCAGTCCAGTGGCTGCCGGTGGCCGTTTTGCTATTCTTTTGCGCGGACCTCTTCTATCACCAGTCCGCTACGAATCCGGTTGCCTACGCACGCCAGAGTTACGACGAACTGTACGCATCGAAGGAAGATCTTTTTCAACGGGCAGTGGCCAACGGCATGCCTCCGCTCACGCGATTTGACGGAATCGAAGCCCTGGCAAGTTTCGGGCCCATGTCTCATTTCCTGGACCGGCGAACCCAGGTGACCTACGGGTATGGGCCGTTGAAGCTATCGAGATATGCCGACTTTGTGGCTGCGATGCACTCCAACCCCGCGTTGCGGAAGGATCTCAACGTCAGCCGCTGGCTGGACGCCAGCACGGGCGATGTGCGCACGCTCACCGATCCGCTTCCTCGCGCGAATTTCCCCAAGGAACTGGTTCCCGTGAAAACCGACGCGGAGATCGGGCAGCGTCTCGCGTCGCTAGATCCGGTGCGACAGGCGCTGGTTCCTCCCGGAACTGAGGCGGCGCAGGACCCGCGCGGCGTCGCAGATGTGCGCGAGTTTACTCCGGGCCACTATCGTATCCACTACCAGTGCGCAACGCCGAGTCTGTTACGCGTAGGTAACGCCTATTTTCCCGGATGGACCGCGCAAGTGGCTGGGCGGGACCTGCCGGTGGTGCCGGTGGATCTCGCGCTCATCGGCGTCGTCGTGCCGGCCGGCCAGGCAGATCTGACACTGGATTATCATTCCACCTATTTCGTGCCCGCCGCGCTAACAACCCTGGTAACGCTGCTGGCCTGCATCGGCCTGCTGCTCCTTTCGCGGGGAGAACGCCTGCATTGACGAGGTCCGGATTTCGCATCGCGGCGCTCCTCTTGTTCAGCGTCTTATTGGCGGCCAACATCTACCGGGCCGCTACCCAATCCTTCGTTCACGATGAAGCGCTCACCTGGCAATATTATCTTTCCGGGCCTGCCTCCGATATCTTCCATACCTTCACCGCGAACAACCACTTTCTGGCAACGGTACTTTTCAAAATCTCCATCACGCTTTTCGGAACTTCGGAATTTGCCATCCGGCTGCCCACTGTTCTGGCCGGCGCCTGGTTTTATTGGACCGTGTTCCGATTGTGCGGAATGGTTCTCGGCGACGGCTGGCTGTTTCTCACCGGTTGCGGCGCCCTCACGCTGAATCCGCTGCTGCTCGACTTTTTTGTCGCGGCGCGCGGCTATGGCCTGGCTACGGCCGGCTTGTTCTGGGCGCTGTATGAAATGCTGTGCTGGTTTCACGATCGGTCGAACGGCGTGGCCGAGCAACTCCTTCGCAAGCGGCTATGGAAGGCAGCGCTCGGGTGCTCCATCGCGGTAGCTACAAACTTGACCTTTGTGATGCCGGTATTTATCCTGGCCGCGGCCTTCAGCGTACTCATCGTGCGCTCCGGTGAAAAGCCCGCTCCCGCAGCTGCCAAGGTGCCCCCGCCGCCCTCCAAAGCTCGCAAGAAAGGCAAGAAATCGCGTCCCGAAGCGGAGCGCCAAACATCCAGCCCTTACGTTCCGCTCGTTCACTTCATTGTTCCAGTCATCCTGCTGGCTGTGGCCTTCTTGCTCGCCGCGCCGATTGATTTAGCCCGCAGTGGGGATTTCTACGCGGGCTTGTCCACAGCGATGCAAAGTTTGCGGGACTTGGCGGACAGCTCCTTTGCTTACGGGAACGCCGGCGCGCTGCAGAAAGTCGAGCGGATCTCGGCGAACGTCGCGCTGATTTTTCTTCCCGCCATCGCTCCGGCCGCTCTCATCGTTGCCCTCTTGATGTCCAAGTCTATCGCCAATAAAACACGCTCGCTGGCGGAACTCGCAACCCTGCTGGCATCGCTCGCCGCGGTGGGCTCCGCGGTTTTGCTGATCGCCGCGCACCTGATCGCCGGCATCCCTTATCCCGAAGATCGAACGGGGATCTACTTTATACCGCTGACCACCCTTGCCGCTCTGGGACTGGCGCGATTGCTGCTCGAACGCCCGGGATTTCCACGCTGGATCGGCTGTACCGTTGCCATTGTTTTCGCGTCTTTCGCCGTCGAATTCGCGGCTCAATGGAACGTGAAAAGCTTTCTCATCTGGCGTTACGACGCCGACACCAAGCGAATCTTCGAAGCCTTGGAAAAAGCGCCGAAGCCCCCCGGCCAGATCCGGCTGGGCGTCTCCTGGGTGCTGGAGCCGTCGTTGAATTACTATCGCGATGTCCGCCATGCCACCTGGCTGATGCCCGTCCAAAGGGACGGAGTGGGCGGTGTGCGGCAGTTCTACGCAGCCACGGTCGAAGATCAAAACACGGCCCTCTGGATTAGCCTGAAACAGATCTACAAGGGACCCATCTCCGGTACCGCGCTCGCCGTTCCCCGGCCGGGCCAGACGATACCCCAGCCGGCTCAATAACATACAGCCCCTGCTCGATCCGATAGTACCTTTGGCCCTTGCCACTAATTGCTAATTGCGATATTATGATTGCTGATTGCAATATGAGGCTGGGCGAGAAACTCCGCTATCTTCGAGAAGTAGAAGGCACGCTGCGTGGATTGGGCCGCGAGATGACCCAACAGGAAATTGTCCGCGCCATCAAAAGCGAGCTGAAGCAATCCTTCAGCCAGTCCTATCTGTCGCAAATCGAACGCGGCAGCCGCCCGCATCTGACCAACGGGACGCGTATGCTGCTGGCGCGCTTCTTTAAGGTCCATCCAGGTTACCTGGTGGACGATCCGGAAGGTTTTCACACCGAGCTGATGTCCGATGTGCGGGTGGGCGAGGATCAGTTGGATTTGTGGCTGATCGGCGGCGCCGAGCGGTTTTCCCGCGATCCCGAAGTCAGCCGCGCGCTCCTCAGTTTGGTTATGCATGAAGATTCGCGCAAGTGCCTGCTTTTGCTGGAATCGATTTTGGATACGCCCGGGCTGGCGGATCGTCTCTTCCAGGTCCTGAGATCGGAGCCTCACTCCTCTCCAAGGAGAAAAGCCATATGAGTTGGGAAAATTTCTATCTCTTTTGCTTTTGCGTCGGCTTCTTGTGCAGTTTGCTTTCGTTCCTGGCCGGTTCCTCGCACTCGCACCTGCACCTTCCCAAAGGACTGCACGGGCATCCGGCACACGGCCCCGGCGGCAAGGGATCTTCGGCGTCGCCCATCAACTTCGGAACCGTAGCGGCTTTTCTGGCGTGGTTCGGCGGCGTGGGATACCTGCTGAGCCGCTATTCCAGCCTATGGGCAGTGCTAGCGCTAGGCCTGGCGGTGTTGAGCGGGTTGGCCGGGGCGGCGATCGTGTTCTGGTTTTTGTTCAAAGTGCTGTTGAAATACGACCGGGATTTGGACCCGGCCGATTACGAAATGGTCGGAGTGCTCGGGCGCCTGAGCAGCACGGTGCGCGAAAACGGCACCGGCGAAATGATCTTTTCGCAGGACGGTGTGCGCCGGGCCTCGAGCGCCAGAAGTGAAGACGGCCGCCCCATCGCCAAGGGTGTAGAGGTGGTGGTCACGCGCTACGAGCGCGGCGTCGCCTACGTTCGGGCTTGGGAAGAAATCAGCGAGTCGAAAAAGGAGAATTAGCATGCGGCTCCCAGTGGAAGTACTCACGATGGCCGGACTGATGGTCCTGGTCGTCATGTTCCTGATGGCAATGTTCGCCCGGCTCTACCGCAAGGCGGGCCCGCACGAAGCGCTGGTAGTTTACGGCTTCCGCGGTACTCGCATCGTGAAAGGGCACGGCACCGTGATTTTTCCGATGATCGAAAGCTGCCACGAATTGTCGCTCCAGTTGATGTCTTTCGATGTCGCGCCGCAGCAGGATCTTTATACCAAGCAGGGAGTGGCGGTGACGGTGGAGGCCGTGGCGCAGATCAAGGTGAAGTCCGATCCGGAATCCATCAAGACCGCGTCGGAGCAGTTCCTCACCAAAACCGATCAGGCCCGGGAGGCTTTGATCCGGCTGGTGATGGAAGGGCATTTGCGCGGCATTATCGGCCAGCTTTCGGTGGAGCAGATTGTGAAGGAACCGGAAATGGTGGGCGACCGTATGCGCGGCACGTGCGCGGACGACTTAAGCAAGATGGGCCTGGAAGTGATTTCTTTCACCATCAAAGAAGTTCGCGACAAAAACGATTACATCTCCAACATGGGCCGTCCCGACGTGGCCCGCATCAAGCGCGATGCCGATGTGGCAACGGCCGAAGCCGAGCGCGACACAGCCATCAAGCGCGCGGAGGCCATGCGGGCGGCGGCGGTGGCGAAGTCGCTGGCCGATCAGGAGCGCGTACTGGCCGAAACGCTGTCGCAGGCCAAGCAGGCCGAAGCGAATCGGGATCTGGAAATCAAGCGCGCCACCTATGCGGAAGCCACCAAGAAGCAGCAGGCGCAGGCCGACAAGGCGTACGACATCCAAGCCAATATCATGCAGCAGCAGGTGATCGCCGAACAGGTGAAGATCCAGCAGGTGCAGAAGGAACAAGAGATCCGGGTGCAGGAAGCGGAGATCAAGCGCCGCGAGAACGAGCTGATCGCCACCATTCTCAAGCAGGCGGAAATCGAACGCGGCCGCATTGAAACGCTGGCCGGCGCCGAGAAGTCGCGGCTTACGGCGGAAGCCGAAGGCCACGCGGCCGCCATCCGTTCGCAGGGCGAGGCCGAGGCCGAGATCATTTTGAAGAAAGGCGAGGCGGAGGCCAAGGCGATGAGCGTGAAGGCTGAAGCCTATCAGGAATGGAACCAGGCGGCCGTGGTCGACAAGCTGATCACCAGTTTGCCGGAAGTGGTGCGGGCTCTGGCCTCGCCGCTCGCGAACATCGATAAGATCACCATCGTTTCCACCGGCGATGGCGACGCCGCCGGAATGCACAAGATCACAGGCGATCTCACCAAGATCGCGGCGCAGATTCCCGCATTGTTTGAAACACTTTCGGGCATGCAGATGTCCGAACTACTTGGAAAAGTCAGAACCATCGGCGACAAGGCTCCCAAACCGGGCAATGGCTCGGGAACCGTCGCCAATACATAAGGAGTTAGATCATGGCACTTTTGGAGCGCGTAGCTACGCTAGTCCGGGCGAATCTCAACGACATCATCGACAAGGCCGAGGAGCCCGAAAAGATGATCAAACAAGTGATCCTCGACATGCAGAATCAACTGCTGCAAGTGAAGACGCAGGTGGCGATCGCGATCGCCGACCAGCATTTGCTCGAAAAGAAACAGAAGGAGAACCAGGAGAAATCGGCCGAGTGGGTTCGCAAGGCCGAACTGGCGGTGGATAAGAAGCAGGACGATCTGGCGCGAGCAGCCATTGAACGATCTCTCAGCTATAAGTCCCTGGCTGAGAACTTCGCGGACCAGGTGGCCGACCAGACGGTGCAGGTGGAGAACCTCAAATCGGCACTGCGGAAGCTGGAGCAAAAGCTGGCCGAAGCAGAAGCGAAAAGCGATGTACTGATCGCCCAGCATCGCCGCGCCCGCGCGCTGAACAAGGCCGGCGACGCTCGCCTGGCGATGGGCAATGCTTCGAGCGCCGATGCGTTCGACCGCATGAAGGGCAAGGTGCAGCGCGACGAAGCTCTGAGCCAGGCCAAGGCCGAACTGAGCGGAGATTCTATGGAGGACCGGCTGGCGTCGCTCGAAAAGGAAGACGAAGTCAACCGGCTTCTGGCCGAACTCAAAGCGAAGCGGGGCGCATAGGGACGGCTGCTTCCGCGCCCCAGCGCTCGGCGAGATCCATGTGGATGCCGAACTGATCGAGCGTTCGCATCACCACGTGATCCACTAGTGCGTCCACCGACTGCGGATGATTGTAGAATGCCGGCACCGGCGGCAGGATTACCGCGCCCATCCGCGAAAGCTTCAGCATATTCTCCAGATGGATTTCGTTCAGCGGCGTCTCGCGCACCAGCAGTACCAGCTTGCGGCGCTCCTTCAAGACCACGTCGGCCGCCCGGTGGATCAGGTTGTCGCCCTGGCCGGTCGCAATGGCCGCCAGCGTTCGCGCGCTGCACGGCGCGATCACCATGCCCGACGTCAGGAACGAGCCGCTGGAGACCGGCGCGCCCTGGTCAGTCGGCGCGTAAGAACACGTCGCCATTTGCCGCACGCGATCGAGCGAATAGGTGGTTTCCTCGGCCAGCGTGTGCGCACCCCATTTACTGACAATCAAATGCGTTTCGACGCCTGTCCCCCGCTCTAAGACCTCCAGCAGACGAACTCCAAAGACCGCACCTGTGGCGCCCGTGATTCCGACGATCAGCCGAAGAGGACCCTGCTCCGCCATGCGAACCTTCAGTTTAACAGCGGGACGATCCTAATCCTTCGGCGTCCAACGCAGCCCGGCCGTAAATTCAACACCGATCGAAAACTTGGAGCCCCCAAGGCGCGCGCAGTGCCGCACTGAAGCGTGCCCCACCAAGCCCAGCCGGGCGGCCTTGAGCGCTAGGTACGCCTGCCTGGGCAGTTCCTCGGGCATCTGCAATCGCAGCCCCAGTTCGCTGATATCCAGCGCCTTCGCGTTCACAAATTTGTCCTGGCCATGCAAGTCACGCCACAGAACCGTGATGTTCTGGTCGCAAGCCCGCCTGTTGTGGCGGCGCAGATCGTGCCGAATTTCCATATTGCCTACTTCCCACCCCTAACCTTAGATGGAAATCAGTGAAACACTATAGAACGTTTGGCCCCTGACCAGGGCCTCGCACGTACCAAGGCTCCAAGGCGATGCGTTGCCTGTAAGTATATGAGCCACATTAAGTTATGAAAGAGTAGTACTTGTTGGATCGCAGCCGCTCGTGTAAACCCCGGAGCGGGCCCTAGGCGAATATTACCGCATCAATTTGAGATTGTGGTAAATATTGTCCGCGAAACTACACCCCGCCTTCATAAATCTGTCTGATTTCATTTTCCCGATTTGTGGACTCTGAACTGCTTGGCAAGCTAGCGGAGCGCTCCTGTGGACGTCGATGTAATCCGAAGCCGATTTATACAAGAGAACCTGCGGAGCGCCCTCCTCGAACGGGACAGAGCCCGGGCGGCGCGCGTCCTGCGAGCATTCCGTACGTATTTTCAGTGGTTTGAACATCGTCTGCCGGACCTGGAAAAGTTAGCCATCCTGAGCCAACTCGCTCGATTAGAAGAAGCCTATTCCGGCGACAGCTTGGACAAAGCCCCTGCCGAGCGTTGATCCAAGCTAGCGCACGGTGATGGAATAAGGCATCATTTTCAGGAAACCCCGCTCGGAAAGCGCCTGTAACGGAAGCTTACCCACTATTTTTTCCAAGCGCATCTGGACTTCGGCCGTAGGGTCGGTCCGGCTGAACAGCAGTTCGAAGATGCTCCGGCGTCCGGGGTAGGGCACCAGCGTAACCCGTTCGGAGGGCGACATGTGCGCCTGCTGCTTCAGGACTTCCACGGCCCGGTCGAGACCGCCCAACTGATCCACCAACCCATTGCCCTTGGCAGCGGCGCCCGTCCAGACGCGCCCCTGGGCCAGCGGCTCAATCTGATCGTACGGCTTTTTCCGGCCGTCCGCTACGTTGCCGACGAATGCCTGGTAAAAAGCATCGATCTGGCCGCTCAGCTTCTGCCGTGCGGCGTCGCTGAGGGGCTGGTATTCGGAATCGATGTCCGCGTAACGGCCGCGCGTTAGTAACTGCTCGTCCACGCCCACCTTGTCGAACAGCCCGTGCAGCGTGAATTTCGCGAAAATTACGCCAATGGAGCCGGTCAAGGTATTGGGATAGGCAATGATGGGATCGCCCGTGGAGGCGACGTAATATCCGCCCGATGCGGCCTCGTCGCCCATCGAAATCACCAGCGGCTTTTTCTTGCTCAGGTTCCTGGCCTCATGCAGAATGTCGTCGGAGGCTACGGCATCGCCACCGGGAGAATCGATGCGCATGATCACGCCTTGAATCGACGAGTCATTTTCCACTTGCTTCAGCAATTTGATGAAGCCCGTTCCGGTGAAGCCTTCATCGTCGGCCGTTTCGTTTCCCGTGCCCGCCGTGATCATTCCCTGCCCCACGATCAGCGCCACCCTGCGTCCGCCAGCGGTCACGGAGTTTTGACCCTTGACATAGGCATTGGCCGAAATCCTTTTCAGCTCGCTTTGCTTCAGGCGGCTTTGCATTTCGCCGACGGCCTGGTCCTCATAGCCTAACGAATCGATGAGACCATCCGAGACCGCGTCTTTCGCAAGAAATGGACCGTCGTCGATCAGCGCGCGCACCGCGTCGGGCTGCTTCTTGCGCCCTTCGGCCACCGTCGCGATCAAGTTGCCATAGTATTGATCCAGGATCGCGTTCAACTGCTCGCGCGTCTCGGGCGTCATGGAGGTTCGGGTGAGCATGTCGCCGGCGTCTTTATATTTGCCCGCGTGGATCACCTCAGCGTTGACCCCGAGCTTGTCGAGGGTCTGCTTGAACAACAGGGACTCAGCGGCCAAGCCTTTCAGGTCGAGCGAGTCTTCCGGTGAAATGAAGATCTTGTCGGTGGCGGCTGCCAGGTAATATTCGCGCGCCGTTGGACCGCGTAAATAAGTGATGACGGGCTTGCCGGATTTCCTGAACTGAACGATGTCGTCGTGGATTTCCTCCATCTTGCCCCAGCCGATATCCAAGCCGCGCGGCTCAAAGAGTACGCCGCGAATGCGCGAGTCGGCGGCCGCCCGGTGAAACATATCCCAAACCTGCTCCAGCGACAGGGCGGTCTGGCTTTGCAGGAGCGGAATCGGGATCTGGGCCGGCAGGCGCTCCGGAACATCGCCTTCCAGGTCCAGAACCAGCGTGGAACCATCAGCGACGCTCGCGGGCCGGTTGGCGAACGATCCGGCGAAACGAACCGCGGCAAACACCAGCACCAGCAGGATCAGGCCGCAGAACAGGACGCCCAGCACCAATCCGATCAGGAAGTTTTTCATGGCTTCTCCACCGAATGAGACGCGCGAGAGGGACGGAATTTGTCGCCTGCAGGCACGTTACAACCGCGTGCAACTCATTTTACACTGCGGCAGTGCGTTCGGCCGGAAGTACCTCTCGCTGTAACGAGCGGAGGCGGGACGGGAGGATTTGCGAAAGTGGCCACTTGGCAACCGGATTCGATGGCCATCGCCCGACTGCACCCGGATCTGGCTGTGCGTCCCGGACCACCAGCCCACGCTTCATCGCTCGACCACGGTTGATCGATCTACTTCCGGCGCAGCCGGTTTCAACTGATTGATGCGCCGGCCGGCAGGGACATATCGGGCTCACTCATGCCGAAGGGCTACCGCGGGATCGACCCGCATCGCACGGCCTGCCGGAATCAGGCACGCAAGCAGAGCCACCGCGAGGAGGACAATTGACGTCACCGCGTAAGTGGCTGGGTCTGTGGACGAGACCGGGAAGAGCTGGGACTGAAGAAGGCGATTCACGGCAAGCGATGCCACCAGTCCCACGCCCAAACCCATTACACCCGGAAGCATTCCCTGCCGAAGAACCAGGAAGCGGATATCACACGCAGTGCCTCCTAGGGCCATCCGAATTCCGATCTCCTGGGTAGCCCTGGATACCGAATGCGCGATTACGGCGTAGAGCCCAATGGCAGCCAGGAGAAGCGCGATCGCTGCAAAGGTGAGAAACAGGCCGGCGTTAACGCCTCCCGACCAATAGCGATCCCACGTGAAACGCTCACTCAAAGGAACCGGACCATCAATAGCCCCGGTTGGGGTGCCCCCTCCTACGTCCAGCCCCGGATCAATCGTCTGTATCTCACGCCGGACGGATGCCGCGAGACTGCCAGGAGGGACACGAGTGAGCGCCAGGATATTCATGAACACAGCGGGTCTTTGCCGGTAGGGGACATACACCGCTTCACCAAGGGATTCGGTGCCCACCGAGCCTCCGTAAGCTTTCTGAACGATATTCGATGTGACGCCGACTACCGTCCGCCAGGCGTCTGCATTCCGGCCGTAGAAGTCGAAGAGACGAAGACGCTTTCCCAGCGGGTTGGCTCCCGGCCAGTGCGCGCGTGCAAACCGCTCATTGACCAACGCGACGGGAGGCGCAGAGGCTCGATCGAAATCGCTGAAATCGCGGCCAGAGATCACAGCCGCCCCCACGGTCCGAAAATAATCCGGTGTGATGGTGATTGCAAACGACGTCGGACGATGCTGCGCATCAACGGCAGCCGATCCCGCAACTTCGTAGGGCAGACGAGAGGTACTGAGCCCCGGAAGGGAGTCGGCTAGCGCCACGGAATCCAGGCCCGGAATACTCTTTAGCTTCGTAGTGAGCCGGTCAAAGAAGGCCATTCTGGACTGGGCATCGGGATACCGCGGAGCGGGCGGCCGTACCGAGGCCACCAGAATGTTGGCCGTGTTGACACCGATATCTTCCGTGTAGATCTTGAGAAAGCTCCGCGCCATCAGCCCCGCTCCTGCGAGAAGCACGATGGTGACAGCGATTTCAGCCGTGACCAGAAGTGCGGAGAGACGTTTGCCACTTATTCCACCGGTCGCGCCGCGGCCGCCGTCTTTCAGCGTGTTGTTGACATCGAGTTTCGAGAACCGAACGGCGGGGGCTAGACCGAACAGCAGCCCGGCGAAAATGGAGACTGCGACAAGGTAGAGGAGCACGCGGTAATCCAGGACGTAGTGATATTGGTTGTAGTAAACCGGTGGAGATTCAATGCGCTCATAAATTCGCACGCTGACTAAAGCGATGAACCACCCCAGAACGGCTGCGATGGACGAGAGCATCAAGCTTTCGATCAGGAGTTGCCGGATGATCCGCCACCTTCCCGCCCCTAGAGCGATCCGCAGAGAAATCTCGCGGTGGCGGCCGATCGCGCGAGCCAAAAGCAGGTTGGCCAGGTTGACACAGCCGATCAAAAGCACGAATCCGACAGCAGTCCATATCGCGCGATAAAGTGCCATCGTGTTCGCCCCCCAAAACTGCTCCCCAAAACTCCGCAGGCGGGGGCGAATATCTTTGTTTGCGAACGGATAAGAGCTTTCCAGCTGGCCTGTGATGGTGTCCATTTCCGCCTGGGCACTTTTACGAGTCGCCCCTTTCGTCAGGCGCCGAATTCGAACCAGAAGGGCATCGGCCGATCCGTATCCGGAACAACTTGAATCCAAAGATCCACGCGGGGAGTTGGGAAAGTGAACTCCGGCGGCATCACACCGATGACCGTTACAGGCTTGTCATCCAGGCGGAACGACTTTCCGATCACGGAAGGGTCCTTGCCGAACCGCTTCTCCCAGAAGGCGTAGTTGAGCAATGCTACCCAAGGGGCTCCCGCCACGCCATCGGAAGGCGCAAAATCCCTTCCGACGATCGGCTTTTGATCGAGCACCTGGAACGCATTGCTGGTCAGTTGAGTGGTGTCGCAGGTCTCCGAATTGCCGGAATCGTCCTGGAGAACGAGACGCATCCCGCCGTCGGCGACCGCAGCTATTCCGCTAAACGACTTCGCTTGTGCTTTCCAGTCTTCAAACTCAGGATTCGAAATAAGACCGAGGGAAGTGTAGAGAATACGATTGTCCGGATCCACCTGCGGGTAGCCGCCAAAAAGCACTGTGCCAACGACTGTGAAAACGCCTGCGTTGATACCGATGGCAACCGCCAGGGTCATCACGGCGACTGCTGTAAATCCAGGCGAACGCCGCATACCTCGGAGCGCGTAACGAATATCCTGGGGTACGGACTGAAAGGTTGGAAATCCGCGCCGCCTATGCACGCCTTCGGCTCGAGGCGCTTCTGGGGTCATTCCGCTGCGCGGATTGTCATCCATGTGCATTTCAATTTTAGAACTTCACCACATGCCACAAGCTGGCGAAGTCGTCAGTCCAGGTGATGGGCGCGCGGCTGCTCCATCCGGAGAGTTGATGCGAGAGCCCCGCCCTTTCGAGGAAATCCTGGTTCGACGTTATCAGAACCCAGCGCGAGCTGCTCTCACCGGTTTCGGGATCGTCTCCTGAGATGATCTGCACGGCGGTCCATCCCAGATAGCGCGCCATCCCCCGCGCCACCGGATCGAGATTGAGCGCCCGGTTGGAAATGTGCAGCGCGAGCACGCCGCCCGGCGCCAGCCGCCGCCGGTAGATGTCCGCGCATTCCGCCGTCAGCAAATGCATCGGTATGTTGTCGCTCGAAAATGCGTCCACCGCGATCAGGTCGAAATCCCCCGAGCGTCCGGCGGCTAATTCCCGTTCCAGTTGTACCCTTCCGTCGCCTAAAACAACTTTGGTTTGGGCTTTTGAGTCGCTCAGGAACGAAAACCAGGTCCGCGCGATCCGCTCCACATCGGGATTGATTTCGTAGAAGCGGAACGTATCGCCCTGGCGTCCCCACGCCGCCAGCGTACCGGCGCCCAAACCCACCACGCCGATCCGCCGGTTGGGCTTGTCGATGGCGTTGAGCGCGGTGGCGATGCCGCTGTGCGGGCCATAGTAGGAGGTCGGCCAATCTCTTCGCGACGCTTGCAGATATTGAAAACCGTGCCGGGTGCGGCCGTGTTGCAGTTCGCGAAACGGCCCGTTTGCGTCTTCGCGCGCCATCACCCGCAGGATGCCGTAGAAGTTTCGCGCGCTCACTACAGCGCCTTGTTTGCCGTTCATCACGGTGGCCACTATCGCAGTCAATCCGCCGATCAACAATGCCATCAGAGGCAGGCGCACGGCGAAATTCCGGCTGGTCCATTGAGCCAGCGCACCGGTTCGCAGCCATCCGGCGAAGCCGAGCAAACAGGTAGCCGCTAATCCAATTTGATATTCACTGAATTCGCTGAACAACCGCGGCGCGATCAAGGCGACGAAAACGCCGCCCAGAGCGCCGCCGGCGGCGATGGTCAAGTAAAAGGTCGTCAGGTACCGCGGTGACGGCCGGGATCGCGCCAGCTCCCCCTGGCAAATCATACATGTGACGAACAGCGCAATCAGATAGACCACCAGCTGCAATCGCAGCGACAGCCCGATCGACACGCTGGGAAGCGCGCAGACCAGGGGAGCCGCAAGCCCGGCCGCGATGGCGAATAGCGTTCGCCGGTAGAACCGGTCGCTTTCAAAGGCGAGCACGAACGTCAGCAGATAAATGGCGAGCGCGGCGACCCACAAAAATGGACTGACGGCGATGTCTTGCGAGATTTGATTGGTTGTGGACACCAGCAGCGTAGAGCCGCAGGCGGAGAGCCCGAGCCAAAATAGCACGGTCCCGGAGGTGGGGCGCGGCTCGGATTCCGGATCGCTCGCCGGGGCTGCCTGGCGCTGGAGGGACCGCAACCGCCACGCGGTGCATCCGCAGAGTACCGCAAATACCAGGTACAGGCCGGACCAAATGGAGCCCTGCGTCCGAAGCCGCAATAACGGCTCGAATACGAACGGGTAGCTCAGTAAGGCGAGAAAGGATCCGAAATTGGAAAGCGCATACAATCGCCACGGTGATTTTTGCGGATCGCCTATCGTAAACCAACGTTGCACCAGCGGCGCCGTCGCCGACAACAGCAGGTACGGACCTCCCACAGTCACAGTCAGCAAAAGCAAGATCCGGCCGGAAGGATCGGCGGGCGATGCCGGCTTCCAAATCGCCGCGTTGGGATGCAGGGGCAGGAACGCCAGCGACGCCAGGAGCAATCCGATGTGAACACCCGCCTGAATCCGTAGGTTCGCGAGCGAACCCAGCCAGTGCGCGTAAGCGTAACCAGCCAGCAAACAAGCCTGGAAGAACAGCAGGCAGACGGTCCAAACAGCGGGCCCGCCGCCGAACCAGGGCAATATGTAGCGCCCGACCATGGGTTGCACTTGGAACAGAAGGAAGGCGCTGAGAAAGATCGTGAGGGGAAACAGAACATGATACGTTGGGAAGTGAAGTGAATCCAGTATCCGAATCACTTGAGGCGCAGGCCGCGGAGGAATCCCCGGAATTGCCTGTGATGGCTCCGGTATCCGCTGCTCCTGTTGCGTCGGCTCTGTCTTCTGTAAATCCATCGTGGCTGCGCCTGGCTTACGCCGTCGAGTTCCTTACTGCGTTAATTGCCATTATCAGTCTCTGGAGCGAGGTGGGGGGCGAAGGTCATCTCGAGCTTATGCCTTGGTACACCAAGCTGGGATGTATCGTGGGCTTGGCGTGGTGTTGCGTCCGCTTTACCGCCGGTCTTGTAGAACAACCGAGCGTTTGGACGCGCCGCACCATAAGCTGGTTCGCGGGCATTCTACTTTTTTGCATCGCCATGGGTGGGATCACGTATTATTATCACTTGCACGAGGACCCGGACGACCAGGATGACGATCCCAATGCCCCCGCCCTGAACCTGAATAAACTAGGAACTAATAGACTAGGAACTTTTCTCTATCATGCCAGTACAAGAACTTGGCCCTCAATTCCAATTTGCTTCCTGGCGCGTTCCGCAATTCCCGCGGGCGATCGAATACCCGTTGGAAGTCATGGAGGAGATCCGCGCTTTCTCATGTAACGAGTTGTTACAGCTTTCCCACGGCGGAAATGAAGTGGGAGGCATCCTTTTCGGAACGCGCCGCGACGACCTGATCCGCATCCTTACCTGGCGGCCGATTGCTTGCGACCACGCGAATGGGCCCGGCCTGCGCTTGTCCTATAACGATCGCATGAACCTGGCAGTGCAATTGGAAGTGGCCAGGCAGAATCCGGATTTGAAAGACCTTCGACCGGTCGGTTGGTTCGTGGCTCACGCGCGTGGCAGCGTTTCCTTGTCGCCTTCGGATTTGGAGATCTATAACGGCTTCTGTCCGGAGGAGTGGCAAGTGACGCTGGTGATCTGTCCGAAAGGGAGCGGGCGGGCACAGGCAGGTTTCTTTGTGAGGGAAGCCGAGGACAAAGTAATGTCCGAGGCCAGTTATCAGTGCTTTGATTTGCAGCCGCTGCATGTGGGCTCGATTGACTCCGCCGCTGCGGCTCGAATTCCGAATGCCGAGCCGTCAGGTCTCGCTCCTAGCACACCACCGGCTCGGGCTGTCCAGCCGGCTCCTCCGATCGCACCAGCGACGCCGAGCACGCAACTGGTTCCGACCTTGCAATCGTCCCCCGTTACGCGACCGCTGCCGATTGCACAACCAGCCCCAATCGTGCAACCGGTTCCGGGCGAGGAACCGGCGCGCAGCGCGGCACCGGCCGAGATGATGCAATCGCCGAGCGTAGAGCCCGCCCCGACCTTGCCACCGTCCGCCATTCTGGAACGGATGCCGATGGCGCAGCCAGCGCCAACGGTGCAACCAAGTCCGAGCGGCGAATCGGCTCCCAGCACGCCACCGGCCCAGACGATGCGATCTCCGAGCGTTCAAGCCGCTTCAACCCTACCGCCGCCCCCGATCGCCCCACCGGCACCCACCGTGCAACCGGCGCCAACCGTGGAAGCGGCCTTGATCGCGCAACCCGTCCAAACAGCATCCCTAGAGCAGCTACCGCGCACACACGTCGTCAGCCGCATTGAGTCCCTGGACACTCCGCCCGAGCAGGAAATTCCAACCCCTTTCATGCCATCGCCCAGCTTTGAAATGGATGAGAGAGTTCCTACGTACGAGCGCTGGTTGTGGGCCATACCCATTCTGCTGGCGCTTGGGATCGCCGCATTCCTGCTTTATCAGCGGCGCGCACCGTCCCCCAGCGAATCCATTGCTCTGCGCGCTGTGGGGGAAGCCCAGAGCGTGCAACTGGCATGGAACACAAATTCCCGCGCCATTCGCGATTCAGACGGCGCTGAGATTGAGATCAACGATGGCGGCAAGAGCTCGCAGGTTTCGCTCACCAGCGATCAACTGCGCGCGGGCAAAATGTCCTATCTGCCGCAATCGCGCGATGTCAGCTTCGAGATGACCGTCCATCCCGCCAACGGCGACCCGATTCATGATTCTGTCAGACTGGTTGCTCCGGTCTTCAGCCTGCCTCCCGCCCCCACCGAAGCGCCTCAACTTCTTCCCGCCAGCCCGGCGCCCAGCAACCCATTTGCCGCAGATGCGCCGGCTGCACCCGCTGCCGTCCAAGACGCGCTCCAGCAACAAATCACACAATTGAAAGAGGACCTCGGCAAGGAACGCGCCCGCGCCGATGAATTGCAGAATCTGGTCCGGATTCTCGAAAACCGTTTGCGCATCCAGCCGGACGCAGGCAAGGCCGAGCCGAAAGCCCACTAGAAAAAGCGGAGCGGGCACCCCCAGATTTCACTGGTGCTCGCGTAGAACGGCGTCAGCCCGCCGCAACCGACATCTCCCCGTGTTGCTTGCGCGTGGGGCGTACGGTAATCTCTACATCCTGACCGAGGGCCGTTAGGAAATCAATCAAACGGCCGACCGAGAATGTTCCGCCGCGGTTGCGCATCAGCAAAGACACATGCGGCTGCTTTACGCCCAACACTTTGGCAGCTTGGGCTTGAGTCAAACCACGTTTTTTGATGAGGCGACAAATCTGGAGCGTCAATTGGGCTCGCAGCATCTCCTGTTCCGAGTTCGGCAGACCAAGATCGGCAAACACATTGCCCCTACCTTCCGCAACGCGCGGGGACGAAGGGGTTTTCCTTGGTGCTTTGATTCTCATTTTCAACTGTGTCTCTCTTTATAGTCACGCTCGGCCTCCGCGAGCCGGCGCTTGATCAAATCAACTTCCTTCTTCGGCGTAGCGATGCCCGGCTTGGATTTCTTCTGGAACGCGTGGAGCACATAAATAGCATCGTCAAAACGCACGGTACATACTGCCCGCCAGGTATCACCATCGTGTCGGGCCACAACCTCCAGCACGCCTCGGCCCCCAAAACCCTTGAGCGGCTTCGCGGCAGGATCTGTTTCGCCTTTCTGCGCGGCGTAAATCGCGCAGCCGAAATCGAGTCTCACTGGCTGTGGAAACAACTTGACATCCTTGCGTAACGATCCTGCTCACCGAACCGGCCTTAGCGGCTCGCCGATCACTATACTATTATACGTATGTTTGTATAGGAGCTTGTGGGGAACGTGACTGCATGTCAGGTGTAAGCTCACTACGAGGAGAACCAAACGCCGTTGGAAGATCTGCGAGAATGGCCCCGGCATTTACGATAACCTGAACGAGCGCTACTATCAGTTCATCATCTGGCGCGGTCTTATGGCTTCTCCATTTCCTTGGCGGCCGAGGACGGAGCGCCTGGACTACGACCTCGCATTTTATGACGATGAAACCGGCAGGCTCGAAGCGGTCGCTGAGATCAAGGGCTGGTGGAGCGATTCTGGCGAGCGAGAGCTACCGGGGATCAAGCGAGATCTCAAGGGCAAGTTAGAACTTGCGCCGGTCCCTGGAGTAATGCTCATTCTCACCAGCCAGCTCATCGAGGATGCGCAGGAGAACTCCCTCTGGCTCGCTGGCGAGTTGGGAATCAATCGAACTGATATGGTGACCGCCTCGTTTCCGATCTCTGCCGCATTCAGCGATAACGGCCAGTGGGAATTCGCCGTTATCGGCTTTCTTTTGACACCACAAGCGCTGTCAACATCCGCATGACGTCCGGCCGCTTTTGGGCGGCTCCGCGGGCTGACTCGCGAAGCGCAACGGGCGAGGAAGTCTTCCACCGATCCCACGTTACACTAGCATCAGTCCTCCGTTTACTGCCTTTGGCATGAAGATCTCGGCTGCGATCATCACCTACAATGAAGAGCGCAACATTTCACGGGCGCTCGAAAGCCTGCGTTGCTGCGATGAGGTGGTGGTGGTGGACAGCGGATCCACGGACCGCACAGTGGAACTGGCCACCAAGCTGGGCGCGCGGGTGATCGATAGCAACTGGCGCGGCTACGCGGGGCAGAAGAATTACGCGTCCAGCCAGTGCGAGCACGATTGGGTATTGTCGCTGGACGCCGACGAGGCGCTGAGCGAAGCGTTGGAAGGCGAAATCTGGCAGATCAAGAAGAACGGCCCGGAGTTTGACGCCTACACCATGCCCCGCCTGGCGCAGTATTTGGGCCGCTGGATTCTGCACTCGGGATGGTATCCGGACCGCAAGGTGCGCCTGTTCGACCGCCGGCAGTCGAAGTGGGTGGGCGACTTCGTGCACGAGTCCGTGGTGGTGGAAGGCAACGTCGGCCATTTGAAATCCAACATCCTCCACTTCACGTGCAGCTCTCTATCGGAGCATTTGAAGACCATGGACCGCTACACCACGCTCGCGGCCGAACAGTTGGTGGAACAGAAAACTCCGGTCGACTGGACGCAGCTGGCGCTCAATCCGGCCTGGACGTTCTTCAAAACCTACGTTCTCCGCCGCGGATTTCTGGACGGCATGGAAGGTCTGGCCATCGCGCACATGGCGGCGCTGTACAATTTCTTGAAGTACGCCAAAGCCAAGAACATGAGCCCGCGCAGGTAGCGTCATGACGAATGCCCGAATCATAAATCCCGCCGCCGTGATTCATCCCATCCCTGTTTTCGAGAGGACCCGCGCTTGATCATAGCCCTGTTGGCCGCATTGTTCGGCCTGCTCATCGGCAGTTTCCTGAACGTCTGTATTTATCGCATGCCGCGCGACCTGTCGGTGGTGGCGCCGCGCTCATTTTGCCCGGAGTGCAATCAAACCATCGCCTGGTTCGACAACATCCCGCTGCTCAGTTACGCGCTGCTGGCCGCGCGCTGCCGGCGCTGCGGGCATCGCATCCCGCTGCGCTATCCGGTGGTGGAACTGCTGACCGGCGCGATGTTTTTTTGCGCGTTCTGGTTCCTCGGCACCACGCTGGCTGCGGCCAAATTCTGCGTGTTCGCCGCCATCATGATCGCGCTGATTTTCTCCGATTTCGAAGAGCACATTTTGCCCGATGAATTCACCATTGGAGGCACGGTGGTGGGCGTCATCTTCGCCGCGTTTGTACCGATGAACGGCGGGATCGTGTTCGTGCTTTTCATGACCGCGAAGCGCCAGTGGCTGGTCTCGATGGGCGATTCCCTGCTGGCGGCAGCACTCTATTGCGGCGTGTTATGGCTCTTTCGCGAACTCTACGAGAAGATCCGGCATCGCGAAGGGATGGGGTTGGGCGATGTGAAAATGGCCGCGATGATCGGGGCCTTCCTGGGCATGCAGAGCACATTGCTCGCTTTCCTGGTGGGATCTCTGCTGGGCGCCATGATCGGCCTGTGCTACATCTGGTTCACCGGCAAGGACGCATCCACCTACGAGCTGCCCTTCGGCAGTTTTCTTGGCGTGGCCGCGCTGGGCGTCGCTTTCTTCGAAGTTTTTTCCATCTGGCACAGCCGCTTGGGCGCGTAGCTTTGCCTGCTATTCTCATCTTCGCGATCACCTACCTGGTGCTCGCCATCGGCCGCTTGCCGGGCTTCCGCATAGACCGGACGGGCGCGGCCATCATCGGCGCCAGCTTCATGGTGGGCGTGAATGCGCTCTCGCTCGACCAAGCGTACCGGGCGATTAATTTCGACACCATCATCCTGCTGTTCGGCATGATGATCGTGGTGGCGAACCTGCAACTGTCGGGATTTTTCTCACTGGTAGCGGAGCGGGTGGTGGAGCACGCGCATCGTCCGCTGCCGCTGCTGATCGCAATTGTGGCCGTGGCGGGGCTCTTCTCGGCGTTCTTCGTCAACGACACCATGTGTCTGGTGCTGACCCCTCTGGTGCTTGAAATCGCCGAAACTCTGCGGCGCAATCCAGTGCCGTACCTGCTGGCGGTGGCGATGGCGGCCAATATCGGAAGCGTCGGCACCATCACGGGAAATCCGCAAAACATGATGATCGGAAGTTTCTCCGGAATCCCCTACCGGCATTTTGCGGCGGCGCTGGCGCCGGTAGCTCTGGTTGGGTTGGTTCTCACGGTACTCGCCGTCTTTTTGAGTTATCGCCGCGAATTTCTGACGCCTGGCGCGGTCGACGTGGAGAAGCGCGCATTGCCTGTGGATCGCGGCTTGATGTGGAAATCGCTCGCGATCGCGCTGGCGATGATCGTGATGTTTTTTGTAGGCTGGCCGGTGCCCAAGGTGGCGATTGTGGCCGGCGCCATCTTGCTGATCACGCGCCGCGTCCGGCCCGAGCAGGTTTATGAGCGCATCGATTGGCCGCTGCTGGTGATGTTCGCCGGATTGTTCATCGTGATCGCGGGCGTGGAGAAGACATCCCTCGAAACGGGGCTGGCGGCGCTGGCCGGAAGGCTGCACTTGGACAATACCTTCCTGCTCAGCGGATTTGCCGCCGTGCTATCGAACGTGGTGAGCAATGTGCCAGCCGTGCTGGTGTTTAAGCCGTTCATCGGGCAGTTGGCCGACCCGCAGCGGGCCTGGCTGGTGCTGGCGATGGCGTCCACGCTGGCCGGCAATTTGACCGTTGTGGGATCGGTGGCGAATCTGATCGTGATCCAGCAGGCGCGCGAGAGGGTCCGGATCGGCTTCTGGGAATATTTTCGCGTGGGCGCGCCGCTGGGCCTGGTCACCATTCTGCTAGGCGCTGCCTGGATCGCGTGGCGCAATTACTAAACATTTCCACATAGAAATGATCTATCCTGGTGGAGTGATGCCCTGGGTCTCGTTTATTGCGGGAGTGCTGGCCGGCGGCCTGATTGCCGGCCTTTGGATGCGGGCCAAGCTGGCGCGCCTGGATGCGGCCAAACAGTTCGCCGAATCCGGCGCCACCAAACTAGAGGAGACGTTCCAGGCGCTCGCCGGCGCCGCGTTGCGGTCCAATCAGAGCGCGTTCTTGGACGCCGCGCGAACCACCCTCGAAACCACGCGCGTTGCAATGTCCGGCGACCTGGCGCAAAAGCAGACAGCCATTGAGGGCGCCGTAGGAGGCATGGTCCAGCCGCTCGCGGCGTCGCTAGGACGCCTGGAAGCCCACGTCCGCGAGTTGGAGCTTGCGCGCGAGAAAGCTTACGGCAGCCTGGGCGAACAGGTGCAGTCGCTGGCGCGCGAAACCGCGACGCTTTCCACCGCGTTGCGATCGCCGCAAACCCGCGGCCGCTGGGGCGAGGTAACCTTGCGGCGCGTGGCGGAGTTGGCCGGCATGGTGCACAACTGCGATTTTTCCGAGCAGGAAACGCGCGAAGCGGACGGCGGGCGCATTCGCCCCGACATGATCGTGCGATTGCCCGGCGATCGATCGCTGGTTGTGGACGCGAAGGTTCCCTTGACCGCATACCTGGATGCCGCCGGTGCACCCGATGAGCCATCGCGCAAAGCCGCGCTGCAGCGGCACGGCCAGCAAGTGGCCGAGCATGTACGGCAGCTTTCAAGCAAACAATACTGGAACCAGTTTCAGCCCGCGCCGGAATTGGTGGTGCTGTTCCTGCCCGGCGATCATTTCTTCAGCGCGGCGCTGGAATGCCGGCCGGACCTGATCGAGGAGGCGCTGGCGAAAAAAGTGTTGATCGCGACGCCTGTGACGCTGATCTCGGTGCTCAAGGGCATCGCCTACGGCTGGAATCAGGAACAGCTTGCTGAAAACGCGCAGGAGATCCGGCGCGTGGCGTCCGAGCTGTATGAGCGCGTGCAATTGGTCCAGGAGCATTATTCGGACACTGGGCGGCTCTTGGAAAAGACCGTGGAATCTTACAACCGTTCGGTGGGATCGTGGGATTCACGGCTGGTGCCGTCGCTGCGCAAGATGCGTGAGCTGGGTGTGTCGAATGGGGCAGAACCGGAGGCTCCGGAGCAGATCGATCTGCTGGCGCGCCGTCCGCGCGCGGTGAACGGGTTTTAGGGAGCCCTACGACATGTCGATAATGTCGAAGCTAAATCGCTCGGGCGGCAAGCAGGAAAGTGGCGCCGGGCTGAGGTGCGACCAGGTATCGAACGCGCTGGTGGCCACGCTCGAGTTCAGATAGAACAGAAACTGGTTGGAGAAGCAGGAAAGCGGCGGCGGCTGGCGAAAGGTGAGCCGCATGCCGACGGCTTTTTCGAACTCGACGCCCTCGGCCGGGATCGCCTTGTCTTCCAGCAGCATCACAAAACTGGAGCGCCCGGCATGGGGCCAAACATCGGGCCGCAGCAGGTTCCGCAGTTCCAGGCGCGCACCAAAGGTGATTTCGCACTGCCGGATCCATTCGAGAATGCTGTCGCCCCACTGCCACTGGGTGACGAAGCGAAGATATTGGTCAGCCAGGTTGATGGCCAGATCCATCCTGCGGCGATCCACTTCGAACTCCGTGACCGGACAGTCGAAAGCGGGTGTCGCAATCATGTCTTCTGCGTCGATCAGGTTATTGGCCATGCCAACCACGCGATCCAGGCGTCTGACGTTGGGGGTGGTGCGAACCAACAGCGGCGGAAGTTCGTGGGTTTTTTCCCCAGGTACCTCTACGAACTTGCGGTCTCCAACAATATCCATGGTGACGACCTAATCTCCTTATCGACAACCAGGTCGCATAACTTCTACTTTATTGACGCCGGTTGTCACTACCCCGTTACAAAAGGGCCGCCGACTGGGGCGCTACCAGCATCATCCTATTGATTAAGAACAATTCTGCAAGATTTGTTGCCTCTTGTAAAGAGGGTACTTAAAGTACTTCGGACTCCTGCGCTACAATTCGGCTTCCTGTATAGATCTTCATGACCTATTGTGATGTCAGCCTGCCGGTGCCGCTGGATCAGGCCTTTACCTACCGGTTGCCCGAGACCATGCAACCGCGCGTACGGCCGGGTTGCCGCCTTCTGGTTCCGTTCGGACCCAGGAAACTGACAGGAATGGTGCTGGCGCTTCGGCCGGATCCGCCAGATGGGCCAGGCGCCGTCAAGGAGGCTTTGCGCCTGGTGGACGAAGAGCCGGTGCTCGACGCTGGACTACTCTCGCTGGGCCGCTGGATCGCGCAGTACTACTGTGCGCCCCTGGGCGAGGTGCTGCGCAGCATGACGCCGCTCAGTGGCGAGGTTCGCAAAACCAAGCTTTATTCACTCACCGACGCGGGCCGCGATACGGCGCGGCAATTGCTGCTCGGCGCGGATGAGCAAGATCCCACGCTTCAAATTCTGAGACTGCTCGAAGGCCGGCCGCTGTCGGCGTCCTACCTGCAAAAGAAATTGCCGAATGCCCTGAATGTGATTCGGTCGCTCGAAAAGAAGGGCTTCGTCGCGATGGAGGATCTGGAAGCGCAGCGCGATCCATTGCGAGCATCCGCCAACCGGCTGCGGGCAGCGTGGTTGGCGGCGGGGCCCGCGTCCGGCCCAGGAAGTCTGAAGCTGACCAAGCGCGAGCGCGAGTTGCACGCTTTCCTGGAACTGCACCCCGGCACGCACAACCTGGAGCAGTTGGAAACATCGGTGAAAGGCGCCAGCCAAGCCGCGCGTTCGCTGGCGCGGCGCAACCTGATCACGCTCGAACCAGAAGCGCCTACCGGCGTCTTCACCACCGATGTCCCGCCACGAACGTTGAATCCGCACCAACTGGAAGCGTACCAGCAAATTGAAGCGCGGCTTCGCGCCGGCGAGTTTCATACGTTTTTGCTCGAAGGCGTCACCGGCTCGGGGAAGACCGAGGTATACCTGAAGGCGATCGACGCCACCATTACGCTGGGCCGAAGTGCGTTGCTGCTGGTGCCCGAAATCGCGCTGACGCCCGCGGTGGCGGGGCAATTCTTCCATCGCTTTGGCGATCGAGTCGCGATATTACATTCCGCCTTTCACGACGCCGAGCGCGCCGAGCAGTGGCGGCGGATTCGCGCCGGGCTCGCGACCGTAGTGGTTGGCACGCGCTCGGGCGTCTTTGCTCCGGTGCAAAACCTGGGGCTGGTGGTGATCGACGAAGAGCACGACGCCAGCTACAAACAAGGAGAGACACCGCGCTATAACGGCCGGGACGTCGCCATCGTACGCGCGCGGGAAGCACGAGCCGTGGTGGTCCTGGGATCGGCCACGCCGAGCCTGGAAAGCCGCTATAACGCCGAGCGCGGCAAATACACGCTGATCAAACTGCCAGAGCGCATTGAGCAGCGGCCCATGCCGGACGTCGAAGTGATCGACATGCGGCAGGAGTTCCTGGAGACGCGCAAACTGGCGACGTTTTCGCGCCGCCTGATGGAGACCATCGACGAGCGTCTGAAGAGCCACGAGCAGACCATGCTGTTGCTCAACCGCCGCGGGTTTTCGAGCTTCGTGGCCTGCCGCGCCTGCGGGGAGCGCCTGGAGTGCGTCAATTGCGCGGTCACGCTGACCTATCATCGGCGCGACCGGCGCATGCTTTGCCATTATTGCAACTACGCGCAAAAGGTTCCGTCGGTGTGCCCGAAGTGCGGAAGCGAATATCTGAATTTTATCGGCACGGGTTCGGAGAAGGTAGAAGAGGAACTGCACCGCGATTTTCCCGAGGCGCGGATTGCGCGCATGGATCGCGACACGGTGAGCGGGAAGCGCCACTTCGAGAGCATCCTGCATGGATTTCGCGAAGGTAATTTCGACATTCTGGTGGGCACGCAGATGATCGCGAAGGGCCACGATATTCCCAACGTGACGCTAGTTGGCATTGTGTCGGCCGATGTCGGACTGGGGCTGCCGGATTTTCGCGCGGCCGAGCGAACGTTTCAACTGTTGACGCAGGCCGCCGGGCGCGCCGGGCGCGGCAACTTGCCCGGCATCGTGCTAATTCAGACCATCAATCCGGAGCACTATGCGGTGCGGCTGGCTTCCGAGCAAAACTACGAAGGCTTTTATCAAAAGGAGATTCAATTCCGCAAGCTGATGCGTTATCCGCCTTTCGCCGCGCTGGCGAATGTACTGGTGCGGAGCCAGAAGCAGGAAGACGCACTCGCCATGAGTGCCGAGCTCGGCCGTTTGCTCGATCCTGCGCCTGAAGGAATCAAAGTGCTGGGACCGGCCGAGGCCCCGGTGCCGAAACTGAAGAGCGAATTTCGTTATCAGCTTTTGTTGAAGGCTGCCGATCGCCGGATTCTGAACGCAACGTTGCGTGATTTGCAGCGCTTCACACGGGAACAGAAATGGCCCGCCACCGCGTTGGTTATCGATGTCGATCCGCTGACGCTGTTGTGAATCAAGAAACCAAAGTCGCTCCGGTCAACCCGAGGTGCCGATCCGTTGACCAACACGCCGCTATCCGTTCGGCCTTCATGATCGCAAGCCCGTGAGCATCCGCGAGAGTCAGCTTCTGATCGCCGAATTTCTTGACAAGTGCCTGTGATTTCCCCAGCTCTAACTCATCAAAGCCGATGATGCGAATCGGCAGTTCGTGAATAAAGCTGAGGAAGGTGATGGCGCGTTGTTGATCATAACGCCGAAGAAACCACCCGTGCCCCTCGGCGATGACGAGTGCCGACGTGGAAAGAGCCGGTGGATCTGCGAACAACCGCGTGAATAGAGAGTTATAGCTGTCCGATCGGTCGAGGAGCGCGATGAAGGCGGACGTGTCGACATAACACTCAGTCCTTCGAGCCATAGACAATATCATCAACGGAAGTACTCGAATTCGGATCGCCCGATTCCACCATCCCCGCATAGCGCATCCATGGTGATTGTTGAGCGACAGGCAGCCTGTCGCGAACCGCCCTTCGAACAAATTCGGCCAGGGATATTCCCATCGCTTTCGCTTCCTTCTTGGCGAGCGTGTATTCGTGCTTATCGAGGCTTACCTGGGTTCGGATCATGTTATCACCTTACGCTTCGATGATAACACCAGCTGCTACGCCCGGCGCGAGGCGCGACAACGTGCTTACGCGCGGGCCCGGCAGAATAATGCCGGCCAGATTCAGCGGATCGGAGTTGGCCACATCGAGCTGTTCCTCGGGGTCTTGAGCCGAGCGGCGGATGGCGCGCACCAGGTCGAGCGCTTCGGGGCGCGCAAACTGCTCGCCGCTGAATCCCGAGACGAAGCGGCCTCCGCGGATCTCACCTTGCGCTTCCTTGCGGCGCAGCACGGGCAGCAGATCGCGCCAGGGCGGCGCCAGGCTTTCGCGGGCGAGAAGATCGCGGAACAGCACACCCCAGCGCGCCAGCAATTGATCGGCAAACGCGAGCGCGCGCGCTTCACTCGTGACGGCGTTTCCAGAATGCCGCACCAACGCCCAGCGTCCAGCGGCGTGCCGGGGACGTGCCAGTCTTCCCCGCCCTTCTCCGCGGCGGCGCTTGGGATCCACCAGCGAGCGGAGATTTTCAAAGCCGTCGGCAGTTACCAGACCCGCGGCCACCAATTCCCAAAGCCCATCCTCTACTTCGCTCGCCAAACGCCCGGTGGCGCGCACCAGATCAGCGAAAAACGAGGCACCGCGCTGTTCGATCTCCGTGAGCACTTCGCGCGCCGCGTGCGACAGCGTAGGCGACTTCGCGTCAGGATCTCGCGGCGCCAGCCACTCCGCGCTTTCGCGCAAAAAGATGGCGATGGGCGCAGTGCGAGTAGGCCTCACCCGCCGCGGTTCGGCCGCTTCAAAGGCCGGATGGGGCGACAAGCGCGCCCACATCACTTCACCGGAGAGACACAACTCGTCGAGAAACTCGGGCTCATAACGGGCTACGCGGTGCGAGAGCACCTCCGCTTCCCAGGCCGCCGCCGAGATTTCATACCCCTGCAATTGCTTGATGATCTGCAGCGTGCCATCCACCCCGTGCAGGCGGCTGCGCGGATTCAGATGCTGCCATTGAAACAGGAATCTTTGAAATTGTGCCGCGGTGACTGGCTCAATCTCGCGGCGCAACTGGCCCAGCGTCAGGCGATGAATCCGCGCCAGCACGCGCCGGTTGCACCATTCGGTTTCGCCTTCCGCCAGATCGGGACTGAAGCGGCCGCGCATCGCCTGGCCTTCCGATTCCAGCTTCAACAACGCGGCCTCGATTTCGTCCAGCGGAAACGCGAGAGTTGCGGCGAGCGACGCGGCCGCCACCGGACCGAGCGACTCCATCCATCCGCGCACGGTGAACAGCACATCGCCGATCAGGTGCAGCCGTTCCGTGGCAACCCAAAAGCGTTTGTCCCCGCGTTCGATTACGCTCGCGCGGCCCATCACCGTGAGTTGCATGAAAAATTCCCGCCATTCATCACCCCAGGCGCCCCCGGCAGGCAGCGTAATCAAGCTGAGCAGAGCGTCGTGCAGTTCATCGGCATCGCGAACATCGGGCCAGGATTCGGCCGCCACGGTTGCAATCGCCGCTGGATCCAGGATGCCCGCGCCTCCCGAAGCATCGGTGCGCAAAGTGCGCCGCAACTGAACGGCTCGCGCACGCCGCTCTTCCAGGGGCGCGTCGTCCAGATAGGCGTACGGATTGGCGTTCAGGATTTCATGCGAAAAAGGCGAGGGCTCCGCGTTATCGATGGCCACCTTGCGGATGGCGCCCGATTCCATGTCTTCCAGGATTCGCCTGAGGCCGTCCAAATCCATGGCCTCGTGCAGGCAATTGTCGATGGTCTCTTCCACCAGCGGATGATCCGGGATGCGAATCTCGCCAGTCAGATTCTCCGCGCACGCCACTTGATCGGGGAACACCGATGCCAGCAAATCTTCGGCGCGCATGCGCTGGATGGGCGGCGGAACCCTGCGCCCGCCGCGGAAGCGCGGGATGGCCAGCGCACGGGACGCGTTCCAGCGCCAGCGCGCGGTGAACATGGGCGCATCCAGCATAGCTTGCGTGAGAACATGCTCCACGGTCTGCGGCTTCAGAAACTCGAACACCAATTCGAGCGGGAAGGCGTGCTGCTCGGTGAGCGAAATGTTAATGCCGTTGTCGGTGGCCGCGGCCTGCAGCTCAAAATTGAACGAGCGGCAGAAGCGCTTGCGCAGCGCCAGTCCCCAAGCTCGATTGATGCGCGATCCGAAGGGCGCGTGGATCACCAGTTGCATCCCGCCGCCTTCATCGAAGAAGCGCTCGGCCACCACGGTCTTCTGAGTCGGCAGAGCATTGAGCGAGGCAGCCCCCGCCAGCACATACGCGACAGCCTGCTTGGCGCCGCCTTCATCGAGCCCGCAATCCTCCATCAGGAATTGCATCGCGCGATCCGGCGCCTCATCTGAGCGGCGCGCCGCAATCTCTTCCCTCACCTTGCCCACGGCTTCCGATAGCTCTAACGTCCGACCGGGCGCTTCGCCGTTCCAGAACGGAACCGATGGCGGCGCGCCTCGCGCATCCTCCACACGCACGCGACCCGGTTCCACGCGCTTGATGCGCCAAGAGCTGGTGCCCAGCAGAAACACGTCGCCGGCCAGGCTCTCGACGGCGAAATCTTCATCCACCGTGCCCACCGCCTTGCCGTCGGGCTCGGCGACCACGGAATAGTTGGCGGTATCGGGGATGGCGCCGCCGGAGGTGATGGCAGCCAGGCGCGCGCCGCGGCGGCCCCGTACCCGTCCGTTCACCTGATCGCGATGCAGGTACGCACCACTGCGGCCGCGCTCGGTCGAGATACCTTCCGACAGCATTTCGATAATCGCATCGAAATGTTTGCGATCGAGATCGCGATAAGGATACGTACCGCGCACCAGCGCGTAGAGATCTTCTTCCTGCCAATCGCGAGCGGCGGTTTCGGCCACAATCTGCTGGGCCAGTATGTCGAGAGGCGCTGTGGGGATCTCCAACCGATCCAGCTCTCCGGAACGAATCGACCGGACCAGGGCAGCGCATTCGATCAGCTCGTCCCGCGTGGTGGTGAAGAAACGTCCCTTCGGTTTTGCGCCCACCCAGTGGCCCGACCGGCCCACACGCTGAAGCGCCACCGCGATCGAGCGCGGCGACCCAATCTGGCACACCAGATCCACCGAGCCAATGTCGATGCCCAGCTCGAGCGATGCCGTGGCCACCACCGCCCGCAATTCGCCGCTCTTCAATCGCGCCTCCGCGTTCAGGCGCAAGGCTCGCGAAAGGCTGCCATGATGCGGCAGCACCACGTTCTCGCCCAGACGCTCGGCCAGCGCGTGCGTCACGCGTTCCGATAAGCGGCGCGTGTTTACAAATACCAGCGTGGTCCGGTGAGTCAGGATCAGCTCAGCCAGCCGATCGTAGATCTCGGCCCACATTTCGTTGCTCGCCACCGGACCCAGCTCGTCGCGCGGCACTTCCACCGCCAGCTCCATTTCACGGCGATGCCCGATGTTGACGATATGGGCATCGGGCGAGAGAAATTCGGCCACCTGTTCGATGGGCTTCACGGTCGCAGAGAGGCCGATGCGCTGCGGCCTCGTCTCAGCCAGAGCATCCAATCTGGCCAGCGATAGCGCCAAATGCGATCCGCGTTTGTCATCGGCTACCGCATGGATCTCGTCAACGATCACGGTGCGCGTGGTCTTTAGCATCGCGCGCGACTTCTCCGCGGTCAGCAAGATATACAGCGATTCCGGCGTAGTCACCAGAATGTGCGGGTGGTGCTTGCCCATCTGCTGGCGCTCGGAAGCCGGCGTGTCTCCAGTCCGAACAGCCGTGCGAATCGCTGCAAAAGGAATTCCGCGGCGTGCGGCCAGCTCCGAGATTTCCGCCAATGGGATTTCAAGGTTTTTGTGAACGTCGTTACTGAGCGCCTTGAGCGGAGAGACGTAAACTACCTCAGCCTGATTGGAGAGTTCTCCCGTGCGGGCCGCACGTACCAATCGATCGATACAAATAAGAAAGGCGGCTAATGTTTTGCCGGAGCCAGTGGGGGCGGAGATGAGCACATCGTGCCCTGCCCGGATTTCAGGCCATCCGAGAGTTTGCGGTTCGGTGGGACTGCCGAACTGGGTTTGGAACCATTCCACGACGAGAGGATCGAAATCCGCTTGTGACCGTGCTGTAATTCCGGATACCAAGGACACCTGCTATTATTAAACCTCAGGTTCTAGTAATAGGCTACTTGTCGGCTCCGTACTATGCCTATCGGTACTGCTGGAGGTACGGTAGGGTGGACGGAATTCAGGTAGAAGCTGAGATTGTCGGGGAAAGTTGTTGACAGGGTAGATTCTAGCGATGACTGTACGGATCATATTCCGATGTTCCCGCTGTGGATCAAGATCATTCCGTCCATCCTCGAAATGGACATTCAAGGTCGCGATCTTACGCAAGATCGGCCTGGTTCCTCAACGCTGCTATCTATGCCGCCGGCGGTTCTATGTGTTTCGCCCCGCCTTCCTGTCGGCGCTACTGAAGGCTTTGGACGGTCCTCCTTTGCGGGCGAATGAGGCTAATGCGTTTCCCCGGCGGAAGCCGATGACGATCGAACTCAGCAGATTCGCCGATTCCGATCCCAGAGAAAGCCGTTCGCAAACTGCCAGCGAAAACTTAGCGGGCTGATTCGCGCTACGCTCGCGACCGTCATGGCGCGTTCCCGTGTTGCCTTCGCCGGCGATATTCTTGCAATTGTTCCAGCCGGCCGCGCACCATGGCGTCGGTCGGATCCAGTTCGAGCGATTTTTCCAAATTCGTGATCGCGGAGGCGTCATCCACCTTGCGAGTGTACGCAAAACCGAGCAGAGCGTAAGTCTTCGCCGACTGCGGATTGAATTCCAGGTTCATGCGGAGTAATGCGATGGCGTCGTCCGGCCTGCCCTGGACCACCCGTTGGATCATTTCGAGCAGTGCGTCTTCGCTGAAATCATACGTGTCGCGCCCGTAATACTGCTTGCGAAGATCCCGGTACTGCTCCGCCGCAGCCGCGCCACCCTTTTCGACAACCGTCCGGACGATGATCTCCGAAAGCGGCTGCGGAATTGGGACGCCGCGATGGCAAGTCACGCATTCCACGCGCGCCGCTTCATTGCGCGGTTTCCCGGTTACGTCCTGAACTTTGGCGTTCAAATCGCGAGTCATCGCCATCATCGCGAGCGCAATGTCCTTTTTCGGCTCCTTCTGGCCGCTGCCACGCGGCGCGGAATGACAGTAATCGCAATGCACCCCCAGCGCTTTCGCGACCTCCTCCATGTTCATGGTCTGCGCCGGCGCAAGCGATGCGGTGGCGAATGCTAAGAACACCCAGGTCCGATTCATTATGATGTTAGACCGCAAGGGTCATCGGCTATGTTCGCTTATTGTACTTCTTCGGCTCGGACCTCGCACAAGAAAGGCATGACCCATCGCGATCTGAAACCCGCGAATATTCTCGTGACCCAAGCCGGGACCAAGCTGCTGGATTTTGGGCTCGCAAAGCGGAACAGCACCGCTTTCTGACTTCCACGGGATCAGCGTATACTGACAGGATCGCCGACTTGAAGCAACAACAACTCTCTAAATTGAGGGCAGGAGGAAACAGAATCATATGCCGCCAGTGAACTCGATGGATCCGTCGACCCAGGCCTTGGAAAGCCGTGTCGCCGTGTTGGAGAAAGCGCTACAGATCAGCTCCGGCTCCAGTCAAATCGTTCTGGTCGCCGGAGGAAGCAAAATCACCATTACCGATAGCGGAATCATCCTGGAGACCGCCGGAACAATCGAAATTGACGCCAGAAACATCGTCCTGTCCGGAAGCGGAAACATTCAGATGTCCGCCGGGATCAACACCTCGGTGGTATCTGGGGCGAATCTTCAGTTGACTTGCGGCGCCGGCGCGGTGATCACCACCATGACGGATACCCAGATCAAAGCCGGACGGAATCTGAATCTGTCCGCATCGGCCGCCACGCTCACCACGAGTGCAAATGCCCAGATCACCGCAGGCAGGGACTTCGTCACTTCAGCCGGCGGCAACACCTCGGCGACCAGTGGGGCGAATATGCAGATCACGGCCGGCAGCAACCTGGTGATGAAGGCCAATAGGATCCTGCAAAATTAGGACGGCGAAGGCGGCGCCGCCTGTGGGGCGGGCACGTTCGCCTTCTACGCGGTTCGGAGTTACATATCTGCGGGGCGGAACTTTCAAGGGCAGATCCCCGACTAGGGCGTTATCCGACCGGGTGGGCGTGAGACGCCGTCTCACAGAAGGTCTTTTGAGAGACGGGCATCCCGACAGTCATCGGCCTCACAACGCTCTATTCCGGCTGCTTCCTGCCTTTGAAGTCGTAAACCATGCCTGCACCAAGCGGGCCGCCAGGATTGCGAATGACCGTCATTTTCAGGTCCATCCTGTCGCCGTTGACCGTCGCTTCGAAGCGGCACGTTGGAACACCGGTGGTCGAGTCACGTGTACCTGTTGCATTGAAAGTGATGTGTTTGCCATAGAGTCTGCCATCTGCGATCGGCGCTTCTCCCGGCCACGCCCCGATGGTAACCAGTCCACTGATTGCCGCACCGTCGACCTTGAGGTCGAGAAAGATAGCGCCCACCGTCTTTGGCGGTCTCCCTGGGCCTTTGAAATCTACCGTCCACTTTCCGGCGATCTGGCCGGCTGGGGACGCGCTGAACGCCGCCGTCGCCACTAGATTTGCGACCCATAACAACTTCATCCGGGACTCTCCTTTTGACGACATCATACCCTGAGAAAACGAGCGCCTGGATTCCGAGTCCACGTGGCAAAATGCGCAGGTTTAGGGAATTGCCTGCCGGCAATCTGTTTGCGTGGCCATGTTGCGCCATTGAATGGCGCGGGCTACCTGTGCAGCAGAGCCGCACGGATTTGCCAGCGAAAAAGAGTTCTGTCAGTTTGTTCGTAACCTCCTCGGACGAACGCAAAGAAAGCAATGATCTTGCGTCCATTTAGCTTGCACTGTAACTACAAAAGTCGTTACAGTATGGGATGATATGTGGATGGGACGAGGCGAAGAACCGCAGCAACTTCGCCAAGCATGGACTGGATTTTGCGGACGCCGAACGGGTGTTAACCGGTCCGTGTGTCACGTTCGTAGATGACCGTTTCGATTATGGAGAGGAACGGCTTATCACTTTGGGCCTACTCGCCGATCGAGTAATTGTTATTGCCCACGCGCCACGCGGCGACGACATCACGCGGATTATCTCCATAAGAAAGGCAAATCGACGTGAGCAAAAAATCTATCAAAAGCGACTTGGCGAGGGTTGACCGCATGAAGGATGCTGCCATCGACTATTCGGATATTCCGCCGCTCGACAAATCTTTTTTCACAAAAGCAACGGAAGCATGGCCCCCCATCAAACAGCAACTCACCATCCGCCTAGACGCGGATGTGCTGGCGTGGCTCAAGGCCAACGGCAGGGGTTATCAGACACGCATCAATCGTATCTTGCGTAGCGCAATGGAGCGCCAGCCGCGCCGCATACGCGCCATTCCTGCGTCGAAGAAGAACACCCGATCACGCAGCGGCTTGAAGCCCGCGTGACGGTGTTTCTTAAAGGGTAAATTTTGCAACGCTTGGCGAGGCCAATGAAATCAACCCCTCAGTCCCATAATTCAGTCTCAAAACCGAATGCACGTCGTCGGTCACGAGGGTTCCTCGGCGGCGCCGAGCAGGCTGCGCGAGCGCGATGCCGCTGAAAATCGCAAACCTCTGTCTCAATACTGCGCCGGCGCGGCGTTTACAAATCCAAGTTGACGGTTTGTCGCCAGACCGTCGAAGCGAGGTCAAACCGGCCCACTCCCTCCGACCGCTGAACACGCCCGACCAGGCACACAAACTTTTACACCGAACCCGAAAGCCCACCGCCGCGTTTCGTGTTGTAATCTGTAAGAGGCTGATCCCACAGAATTAAGCTGGTGACACAACTCTCAGCAGTTCGGCACCTTTGCTGCGTCCGCGTTCCATTCAGAGGGTCCAGATTAGCCCCATAGAACGACTCATGAAAATCAAACCCACTCTTCTTGTGTTTCTACTGGGCGTATGCGCCTGGCAGGCTTCCGCTCAACCCGCGTTTGATAACAGCGGGGACGTGATGTTGTACGGCACCTATTACATGCGGCAGGTCTTCTATTATTATGTGCCTGGCCAGACTAACGACTTGGGCGACACCATCAATATCCAGGGCAACATCAGCTTCAGCGGAGACGGAACCTACACCTTCACCGGATCGGTCCTCGATTACGCCGTCAGTTCCACGAAAGCGGAGACCTTTACCCAGAACGGCACCTATGTGATCTCCGCCAGCGGCGAGGGCTACATCAGCGCCGTCGATCAGGAGTTTCCCAGCGACAAGATCAGCGGATTGGTATCCCACGACATTTTTATCGGCAGCAGCAGCGACAATTCGGCGAACTACAACGATCTGTTCATCTGCGTGCCGATCGGCACCGGGGCCACCAACAGCACGCTCAGCGGTTCCTACACTGTGGCCTACTTCGATCCGACGTTTCCCGGCGACGCGCTCTTCACCATGACCGCCGACGGCCAAGGTAACATCGGGACGGTAAACGCAACCGACTACCTGAATACCAGCACCACGTCCAGCACCCAAACGCTCAGCGGAGTGACTTACTCTTTCAGCAACGGCGCCGCGCAGCTCAAGCTGGGAGGAAAGCGCGATACTTCTACTTTATTGGCCGGCACGGAACTGCTGTATGTCTCGCCAGACGGCAATTTTGTTTTTGGCGGTTCCTACGACGGTTGGGATATGTTCGTCGGCGTTCGCGCCGCCACCAGCGCGCCATCGAATTACGACGGCCTGTACTACCAGGCCGGCCTGGATTTGGATGAATCGGCCACCAATAGCGGATACTCTCCCTTGGATAGCTACTATGGGGCGTTCCAAGCGTCTGCGGGGAAAATCATCGGCGAGCAAAGATTGAGTACCGCGTCACCAATCAATTACCAGGGCGTGAGTTCTCTTTTGACCTACGGCGGCTCGGGCAGTTTCACTTATTCCGACTCTTACACCGTAAACAGCGACGGCAGCTCGGACGACAGCGCATTTGCCCAGCACTATGTGAGCACCTCGGACGGAACCATTCGCATCGGATATGGCATCGGTCCCTACCTCTCGCTCAATGTCGCTGTGCAGGCCCCGGCGTTGACCGGGTCCGGCGTATATCTGAACCCGGCGGGCGTGGTGAACGCCGCCAGCTCCGCGCCCTTCACTTCGCAGGTGTCTCCCGGAGAATTTCTTACCTTGTACGGATCGGGGCTGGCTCCCACCACCGACAGCGCGAGCGTGCCTTTTCCGAGCATGTTCCACGGGGTGCAGGTGATGATTAACAGCGTTCCGGCACCCATCTACTACGTGAGCCCGACACAAATCTCGGTCGTCGTTCCCTACGATACGATTCCCGACGCAGTGGCGCAGATTTATGTCGTCAACAATGGCGCGAATTCCAACACGGTCACCGAGTACACGGGTTTAACGTCGGCTGGGATATTTACCAATAACCCGGTGGGCGGTCTCGGCTACGCAGCCGCGCTGCATCCCGACAATTCCGTGATATCGGAGTCGAGCCCCGCTCAGATCGGCGAAACGGTAGCGGTTTATCTCGCGGGACTGGGCGCGGTGCGCCAGCCGGTGCCGGATGGAACGGCCGCGCCGAGCAATCCGCTGAGTGTAACAACGTCGATTCCGTTGGTCTTCCTGCTCGATTCCGCGAGCCATTACGTACAGGCTGCGGTCGCCTTTTCCGGCCTCGCTCCGGGATTCGCCGGCTTGTACCAAGTCAACTTCACGATCCCCTCGGGACTCGTTTCCGGTGACGCCTCGATCGAGATCATCGGACAGGATTCGGATACGTTCCAGGCGCTCCTTCCGGTGACCGCGACCACCAGCGCCGCCGTTCCGGAGGGTAGCGCGAAATCGGCGAACTCCCGCCTGCTGCCACGCCATCGCTCGCCTGCTGGCGGCCAGCAGTAACTACCGCACCTCGCGCGTCACCATGATGAGCTTGCCTTGCTCATTCGGCTCGAAGCGCAACTGGATGAGCTTTCGATCGCGCAGGACGTAAACGCCATCGGACGTGCCGCAATACAGCGCGTCTCCCAGGCGATCGATGGTGTTGATCACGTCCCGAAATGCATACATCGTGGCTGAACCAGTTTTGATGTTGTAGCCCAGCAGGCCGCCGCCGAAGTCCGCGCCCTCCGGGTGGTGCACCAAGCCGATCCAAAGCTGGTCGCCATCCAGCCGGATCGCCGATCCCGACCAACCTGCTATTTCCGGCAGATATCGCATCTGGTACTTGCGCGCGGCGAGATCGAAAGTGCCGATGGCGCCCACGCCCGACACGCCCTCGCCATCGTAAAACGTGCTCGCGAACCAGATTTTTCCACTATTAAGAACGAACGGTCCGATGTCGCTCCACATCTCCGCTGGAGGCTGCTTGCCGGGCAGCATCTTGCGGTAAAAGTTCATCGACGGCACGGGCGGAGGAAACTGCTGCTTCCGGCCGGACTTTCCGATCACATCGATACTGGACGGATGGTGCAACTGTCCCGGAGGAGTCTGATTGTCGATAAGCACGGATTCTCCGCCGCCGGCCTGCAATGGAGTTGGCTCGGCGTAACCGTTCTCCTCGGGAGCTGGAACATCCACGATCTTGTATTGCGCCGGGGACTCTCCAGCGCCAGGCTGAATAGTGATCATCGCGTGGCGCGCGCTCCAGCCCTCCTGTACCTGGCTGGCCGTGCCGAACGAGGCGGTATAGCGAAGCGTTCCATGCACCTTTGTCGAAGAAGTCAAAGCCAGGATTCCGTAGCGGATCTTGGCCGGCGGCTGCCGCCCCGCGAGATCGTAGAAGTATTTGATGCTGCCCAGATAGATGCCGTAGTCTGAGTAGAAATGCAGGTTAACGGAGCGCTCGGTTGGCTGGTCAAGCTGCGGGGTGGCGGAGAGGTCCCGCAGAGGAAGCGAGTCGAGCATCAGCCGCACCTGATTCCGCGCTCCCGATGCCACCAGAAGCGCGATCTGCGTCCGTGAAACGACAGGCGACGGTTGGGAGGCTCCCGGGCGCAGTTCGGTTGGAGCAGCCTCCACCAGCATCACGGAATCAGCGGAATCGATGGGTTTCTTCGCTACAACCTGAAACCAATCGAGCGTGGTGTCGCGTGCTTTGAGGACGCGCTGAATCGCTCGCGCGTCTTCCTTCTGCAGATTGGCCTGGCCCTCGGCATAGCTGGCGCACGCGGCCAGCGCCACCAGCGCAAGGTGAAAGGGCAATCGGAGCTGCACGACTTCAGTGTAGTTGGAGGCGCCGGAGGGAGCCAGCAGCGCTCAGCGCCTCAGATGCAACCAGCGCTTGATATCAGGCGTGAACTCATGAAAGACGTTGATGCCGGCATCCACCAATATGGTGTCCGATCCGGCGATGAATATGGCCGACCCATTGTGATACTTGTCCGGCCACCACATGCGCGAAACCGCGGCGGCTCCGTAATCGCCCAGGAATTCGCTGTAGGCGGGCATCATGCCTCCACTGTCGTTATGGCGCCAGATAGTGTGAAGAAAAGCGTCCGCGAGACGCCCTTTGTAAGATGTCCTGGTGGATGGGAAGTAGCGCGTGTCCTCGTGATCGATAGCCTGGACGGGGAACATGATGCTGCGCTGCACCACGTACTGGCCGAGGTGTGAACCGTAGCGTGCGGCAAAAGGACCCCATCCTTCGCCCCATCCGTCCGGCCGGCCGCGCCACTGATCAAAACTGGCGCCCACTCCCGCAAACACCACGTTCTCTGCGTCAAACAGATGCCGCCAATCGTAATGCAGTTTCTCTTTTACAGTGAGCCCCTTCCATTGCGGCGACTTAGGCCCGGAGGTCGCCTTGGTATCGTCTGGCGATCCGCCCCCGGCATTATCGGAATTCGGTGGTTGGCCAACCTGCTGAGCCAGCAGCAGGCCCGAAACGGTCAGCGACATGAGAATCGCTTGATGGATCATTTTCTATTGGACGCAGCCAATCGTGGATTACGTTTCGCGTCCCCTGCGAATCCAGTTTACTCCCAGGGCATTCCGGTCCAAGCAATTGCCTGATTTGACCGATAAGGCAGTTGTGGAGCTCGCTTCCTCTCGTCAGCTATCACCGGGCAAAGCCCGAATGGTTGCAGTGGTTCTGCTGGCTTTTGTATTGCCGGTACTGATTGCGTGGGGAGTCAGCAGATCCTTGGGAAGTCCGCGCCATGTGCAGGCAGCGCTGCACGAGTGTCTGGAACTATCCGGCAGTTGGATCGCCCTGGCGGTGGCGATGTTGTTGTGGCTGCGGGTGGAGCGCGAGCAATGGTCGCCCCGCCTGATGTGCGTGGCATCGATGCTGGTGGGCACCGCCTTAGTGAGTGCCGCACACGGCGTCGCGCCTTCCGATAGTATTGCTTTCGCCTGGCTGCACGATACCGCGGCGCTCTATGGTGGCTCGCTGGCAGCCATGGTCTGGCTTCCCATTCCTTTCGGATCGGTTCGGCGGAGGCGATTCTTCATTGCAACGGTAATGGCGCTCGCCTTGGCCATATCGGCGGCCATCTGGCGCTATGCGGGCTGGCTGCCCGCGCCCCTGGTACAAGGCAACTTCAGTCTCACGGCTAAAACCGCGAACATCCTGGGCGGGTTGGGGTTTCTGTCCGCGGGCGTATTTTTCATCCGCCGTTACCAGCGGCAGCCGGCCGCTGAGGATCTGACTCTAGCCAGCTACACCTTGTTGTTTTCCGCCTCCAGCCTGTATTTCGACTTTACGCATGTTTGGGACGCCGAGTGGTGGCTTTGGCATGCCTTCCGGCTGGTGGCGTACGGTATTGTTCTGCTGGCCGCCTTCAAGATGGTTCTGAACCTGCACAAGCGGATCGCCCGGCATGCGCTGGAGCTAGAACTGCGCGTCGAAGCCCGCACCGCCGAGTTGCGCCGCTGGGAAGCCATCGTCGAATCGTCGGAAGAAGCCATTGTCAGCGAATCGATCGAGGGCGTTATCATTACCTGGAACCACGGAGCCGTTCAACTTTACGGTTACACAGCCGAGGAGGCGGTGGGGCAAAGCATCGCGCTGGTTGTGCCGCTCGAACTCCGCGCAGAGGCGCAGGACTTGCTGCGGCGAATTCCACTCGGCGAGCCGTCCCGGCAATTTGAAACCGAGCGGGTACGCAAGGATGGCCGCCGCATCGACGTTTCCCTCACCGTTTCAGCAGTAAAAGATCTGAGCGGCGCCATCACTGGGGCGTCCGTAATTTCGCGCGACATCACCGAACAGAAGCGCGCCGAGCGGGAGCTGGAGCGGTTTTTCATGCTGTCTCCCGACCTGCTGTGCTTCGCTGGCTTCGACGGTTTTTTCAAGCGAGTGAATGCAGCCTTTGTGACCACTCTCGGATGGTCTCGGGAGCAGTTGATCGAGACGCCTTTCGGGAATTTCCTGCACCCCGATGACGTCGAAAAGACCCGGGATCTTCTGCCTTTGCTCCAGGCCGGGACCATCGCTTCTTCCTTTGAAAATCGCTACCGCGACCGGAACGGCAACTACCACTGGCTGCGCTGGAACGCCCGGGCCGATCCGGAGCGCCAGGTGATCATCGCCGCGGCGCGCGACGTCACACTGGAAAAAGCCGCGGCCGAGGAACTGCTGCGCGCCCGCGATGAACTGGGGCAGCGCGTCCGCGAACGCACGGCGGAACTGCAGAACATCAATCAGGTGCTGAGCAGACGAGAAGAGCTCTCGCGCCGCCTGCTGGCCGAACGGCGCACCCTGGAGGCGCAACTAAGGAGCCAGAACACGGCGCTCGAAGAGCAGAACCGCCGGTTGATCGAGGCCAGCCGGTTGAAAAGCGAGTTCCTGGCCAACATGTCGCACGAGCTGCGCTCGCCGCTGAATGGGATCATCGGCTTCACCGAGCTGCTGTGCGATTTGAAGCTCGGCCCCATTGCGGAAAAACCGCGCGAATACCTGGGCCGGGTCCATCGCAGCGCCACGCACCTGCTCCAGTTGATCAACGGCGTGCTGGATCTGAGCAAGGTGGAAGCCGGCCGCATGCAGTTTCTGCCGGAACGGGTGTCGGTATCCGGCGTGATCCAGGAGGTGAGCGGAAACCTGGCGACGCTCGCCTCCCAAAAACAGATCGCGCTTGAAATGGAGATCGATTACCAGGTGGATTATGTCTTCATCGATGTAGCGAGTCTCAGGCAGATTCTCTACAACCTGCTCTCCAATGCCCTCAAGTTCACGGGGACGGGCGGACAAGTAGTGACCAGGTTGAAAGCGGAAGGCGCGGGAGAGTTCCGGATCGAGGTGTCCGATACCGGAGAGGGAATCGCGGAAAAGGATCTGTCCAGACTGTTCGTCGAATTCGAGCAGTTGGATGCCACCCGAGCCAAGCGCCACCAGGGGACCGGCTTAGGCCTGGTGCTTACCAAGCGCCTGGCCGAAGCGCAGGGTGGACGCGTCGGAGTGGAAAGCCGGTTGGGCCGGGGCAGCACCTTCTGGGTGGTACTGCCTCGGGCAGCGTGCCCTGCGCCGGCAGCACAGCGTAACGAGATGCAAATCAGCGAGGTGGCAATATGAACGAACCGATTTTGATTGTGGATGACAATATCGACAACCTGGATCTCACCCAGATCCTATTGGTGGGCGAGGGTTTCGAGGTTCAGGTGGCGGAGAATGCCGAGCAGGCGTTGAAAACGCTGGAAACGTATCGCCCGCATCTGATCCTGATGGACATCCAGCTTCCCGGCATGGATGGGCTGGAACTGACGCGCCGTTTGCGGCTGGATCCGGCATTCCGGGACGTGATCATCATCGCGCTGTCGGCCTATGCGATGAAGGGCGATGAAGATAACGCCCGCGCAGCCGGCTGCGACGGGTATGTCACCAAACCGATCAATACACGCACCTTCCCCGATGCGGTTCGCGGTTATCTGAAAGAATTACATCCCACCGCGTCCCGGGCGTGAGTTAGCCTGCAAGGATCTCGATCCGCTTCAAATAAACTTCCAAAGCCGCCAGCCGCGTCTGCAATTCGGCTGTATCTCCGCGCTTGGCCGCCTGTTCGATCGCAGAACCTATTTCCGTCAAACGGGGAATCCCGTAGCCGCCTCCGCTTCCTTTTAAGCGATGCCCATAGACGCGAAGATAATTGTGATCCAAATTATCCAGCGCTACCTCGGCATCAGGTAAAGCTGCTATACAACGCTGGACGTATGCCACCACCATGCTCGCCGGTATACCAGGCGGAGCTTGCACCGAAATCTTTTCTGTCTGCAGTTTGGATCTCCCTGAAAAGCAGCCGCGAAGGCTGCTCGCCAGTCATATCGGCCGCCCGCCGCCGGAGTTTGAGCCGCGCGTACCAGCGAATCGGTACCTTTCTGTTCATTCAGCTAGAGCGTTTTTTGAAGCGCCGCTAGGCCTCGATTCCGGTGAAAAGATTCCTTCTGAATCGATAAGGGAGATATAAGAACTCAATCCATTTGTTCCGACGCACGCCTGGAGTCTTCCATCCCAGGCTGGCGCCCTGATCGGCAAGTTTTCGAACAAGGAATCATAAATGCGGTGTACTAATACAAGTCGTTGGGCAGCGGTACTATTTTTCTCGATGGCCTCAGTTCAGGCCGCCGGGATACAAATTCTGAAGGGACATGTACCTGAGGCGGTATCCTCATCCAGGGCGGTGGGACAGATCCCGCCGGCCACGCAACTGAGGCTGGCGGTGGGATTGCCGCTTCGAAATCAGGCGGACCTGGACAATCTGTTGCAGCAGCTTGCCGACCCGGCGAGTCCCAACTTCCGGCAGTATCTTACCCCGGCGCAGTTTGCCGAACGCTTCGGCCCCACCGCCGAGGATTACCAGGCTCTGGCCGCTTTTTTCGAGGCAAACGGTTTTTCTGTGACCGGCACGCACCCCAACCGCACCATCCTGGACGTAAGCGGTACGGCGGCGGACATCAACCGGACGCTTCATGTGAACATGACCTACTGGCGTCACCCTACTCGCGGGACGTTCTTCGCGCCGGATCGCGAACCCACGGTGGATGCCGGGGTGACCATTCTCGACATCGCGGGCTTGGATAACTTTGTGGTGCCGCGTCCCATGGATCTGAAGTCGCGTCCGCTGGCTGAAGCAACGCCGTTCACCACCGGCTCGGGCCCTTCCGGCCTGTTCAACGGCGGCGATTTCCGAGCCGCGTACGCGCCGGCGGTGACGCTCAACGGCGCCGGCCAGTCGGTAGGATTATTCGAGTTGGATGGCTTCTACGCGAACGATGTGAAGGCCAATTTCACTGAAGCAGGTTTAGCGGCCGTACCTACGCAAACGGTGCTGCTGGACGGCTTCAGCGACGCACCGGGCAGCGGGAACATCGAGGTTACGCTGGACATCATGATGGCGGCTTACATGGCTCCGGGAGCATCCAGCATCATCGTTTATGAAGGCACCAATCCGAACGATGTGCTGAACCGCATGGCCACCGACAATCTGGCTAGCCAGTTGAGCTCATCCTGGGGCTGGAGCCCCACCAACGCCACCACCGAGCAGATCTTCAAGCAAATGGTGACGCAGGGGCAGTCGTTGTTCCAGGCCTCGGGCGACAGCGGAGCTTACACGGGCGCGATCATGCCGCCGGCTGACGACCCGAACCTCACCGTGGTGGGCGGAACGAGTCTGACAACGGCGGGTGCGGGAGGGCCGTGGCAATCCGAGACCACGTGGTCCGACTCGGGCGGCGGGATCAGCACGACGTGGCCCATCCCGTCTTATCAGACGCCGGCCACCATGACGGCCGCGGGCGGATCCGGCACCATGCGCAACATTCCGGACGTGGCGCTCATCGCGGATGTCCAAATATTTCTGATCTGTAACAACGGGCAGGGGGTGGAGGTAGGCGGCACCAGCGCGGCGGCTCCGTTGTGGGCCGGCTTCCTGGCGCTGGCGAACCAGCAGGCGGCGGCGAACAAAAAAGCGCGGGTGGGTTTCATCAATCCGCTCATCTACGGAATCGGCGGCGGTTCCAGCTTTGCTGCCGATCTGCACGACATCATCACCGGCAACAACGGCCGCTTTACCTCGCGGCCGGGCTACGATCTGGCTACCGGCTGGGGCACGCCCGCCGGACAACCTTTGATTAACGGCTTGACCGGAGCATCGAATGCGCCGGCATTCAGCCTGTCGTCGTCCGTATCCACGGTTTCTATCGCGGCGGGAGCGACCGGCACCAGCAGCATCACTGTGAGCGCCCAGGAGGGCTTCAGCAGCGCGGTAAACCTGACCATTGCGGGTTTGCCGGCGGGCGTAACGGCATCGTTCAGCCCCGTCAGCGCCATGACCACTAGCACGCTGACGCTGATCGCGAGCAGTTCCGCGGCTGCGGCCACATCGGCGCTTACCATCACCGGCACTTCAGGAAGCTTGACCAGCACCGCGCGCGTGTCGCTCACCATTACCGCCGCCTCAGGATTCACGCTATCGGCATTGCCGGCTGAGTTTGAGCCTGGCGCCAGGCGGATCGGGCGCCGGCACCATCACCATCAACCGGCAAAACGGCTTTGCGGGTAGCGTCGCTCTGGCTGCATCGGGACTGCCGGCCGGCGTAACTGCCTCCTTCAGCCCAGCCACGGCCACAACATCCAGCACGCTGACATTCACCGCGGGCGCGACAGCGGTGCCGGGAACCTCCACCGTTACCATCACGGGCACGTCCGGAAGCTTGCGCGGCACCGCGACCATCGGTTTGACCGTGACGGCCGCCAACGGCCTTACGATCGCACCATCACCGGCCAGCCTTAGTATTCTGCAAGGCGGCAGCGGAACGAGCACATTCAGTGTGACTCCGCAGGGCAGCTTCAACGGCACCGTCACATTTTCCGCCACGGGCCTGCCCGCCGGCGTTACTGCAACATTCAGCCCGGCGTCCACCGCGGCGCACACCACCACGCTGACTCTGAAGGCCACTGCGAGCACGGCGCTCGGGACCTCGACGGTGACTGTGACAGGCACGTCCGGCACGGTGAGCAGCAAGGCGACGATCTCGCTCACGATCGCTGCTCCTCCGAGTTTTACTCTTTCGGCAACTCCAGCGAGCGTGAGCTTGACTCCGGGCGCGAGCGGTGCCAGCACCGTCGCAATCACTGCTTTGAACGGCTTCAGTGGCACGGTGGCGTTATCCGCCTCCGGGCTGCCCGCAGGGGTTACGGCGACCTTGGGTGCTATCTCGGCTGGCCACGGCACGGTTACTTTCACGGCATCCAGTGCGGCGGCCGCGGCCACGGCGGCCGTGACGATCACGGGAACTTCCGGCGCCCTGACCGCTAAAACCAGCATCGCGATCACGGTCACATTGCCGCCGGCGTTTACGTTGTCGGCCGCGCCCACTTCGCTGAGCATTGCGCAAGGCGCGGCAGGAAGCAGCACGCTCACCTTGACCGCACAGAACGGATTCACCGGAACGGTGACGGTGACCCTGTCCGGGTTGCCCGCCGGAGTGTCGGGATCGTTCAGCGCTGGCGCGAACGGAGCCACCGCGATCCTCACCCTGGCGGCCACAGCCTCGGCTGCTACCGGAACATCCACTGTAACCATCACCGGCAAATCCGGCAGTCTGAGCAAAACCGCCACCGTCAGCCTCACCGTTACCGCTGCCAGCGCCACTAGCGGAGCGGTGAACATGTCGTCGTCGTATAACGTGATGGGTCTGGTGACGGACGGCGCCCTCTTCTTGAGCGGCAGCGGCCTGGACGGCGGCGGCCGGGCGTATTCGGCCAATCTCCTTGGTACGGTGGTGACCGCGGCCGGCACTCCGTTCAGTTTTGGCGCGCCTAACGCGCCGGGGGCGGTGAGCAGCACCACCGTCGCACTGCCGGCGGGCAAGTTTTCCACGCTCAAGCTGCTGGCCACGGGAGTGAACGGCAGTCAAATTTCACAGAAATTCATCGTGACGTATACCGATGGCAGCACAACAACGTTCACGCAAAGCCTCAGCGATTGGTGCACACCCCAGAGCTATACGGGCGAGTCCAAAGCGATTCTGATGTCGTACCGGGACAACAGTAACGGCACCCGCGACACCCGTGCGATGACGCTGTACGGCTACACGTTCAGCTTGTCCAATGCCAAGACCGTCAAGTCCATCACGCTTCCGAGTAATCGCAACGTGGTTGTTCTGGCCATGAACCTGAGCACGGTTGCAAGCTCCGTTTCCCAGAACGTGAGCTATACTTTCCGGCTCAGTCCGCTGCGGAGTCCGTGGCACGGAGGGACACGATGACGCCTGCTACAATGCATGTCCATGCGATCTCTGCTGCTGTTTTGCCTGGCGCTGACTCTTTTCGCCCAGCCCAGCGAGGACCTTACCAAGGCCCTGACTTCGTCCCGGCAGCGCATCGATTCGATTGACGGCCAAATCATCCAGCTGCTCAACGAGCGGGCGCGGGTGGTTCGCGACGTGGGGGCGATCAAGAAGCGCTACCACGCGCCGGCGAGCGCGCCGGGCCGCGAAGAGCAGGTGCTGCACCGCGCGGGCAGCCAGGCCCAGGCGCCGCTGACGCCGTCTGCGGTGGAAGCGATCTACCGGACCATACTGCATGAAATGTCGTCCATGGAAGCGGCGGAGATGGAGAAGTCAGCTAAGCCGTAGCTGGAAATCCTAGGGGCGCCGGCCAAGCCGGACCTTCGGAGCGTCATCCCTTGGGGGGAGCGCCAATTGCTTGCTTGCGTTTTCCATTGCGCTCCGCAAAAGCGCATTGATTCGCGTCTGATAACCCCTGCCTTGGCCCTTGAGCCAGGCCAGGACGTCGGCATCCACGCGAATGGTGAGGGGTTTCTTGATTGGCCGATAGAATTTTCCCACAACGGCTTTGCTCCAATCGAGCACTTCTGGAATGTCCGTGGTATCGATCTCAGCGTCCTTCATACGCCTGAGCGCGCGGAGCTCGCTAGGCCGGGTGCTGGTTTTTTTCATATGCTCGCCTTTCGCTTGGGGTCGCCTTTCGGGCCGAAATTATGCGAATTACCTCTTCGCCGTCTTCGTCCGTCCAAGTATGGGCCACGATTAAGACAACACCCCCAATTGATCCCAATGTTCGCCACCGTTCCTCGCCGTCAGCGAAGCGATCCAGAGTGCTAAACGCGTGCTGATCATCGAAAACGGACATCGCTGTCGAAAAACTGACCTTGTGCTTCGCAACATTGCTGCGGTTCTTGTCTTCGTCCCACTCGAAGCGCATCAATCTAGTAGCGGCGAGCTTGTACCTACATTTTAGTACATCCTTTGCGAGGCGTTCTGGGCATCGGGCTCCGCCCGGGTCCATTCCAAGCTATCCACGCGTGCCTGCCGCAACAGCTTAGCCAGTCTGGTCAAAGAAGGAGATCCATTTTCATACGCGCCGACTAGATTGAATCGATTGCAATCTTCGAGGTGATCGGCCACGCGGGAGAGGCCCGGCGGTCGCTTCCACCCCCACAAATCCGGCGCGCCCCTTGTTCCAAGTCCGCTTGCATACAAGGCCACAATAGGCATAGTATAGACTCGATCAAGAGAGGGCATTGAATGAAGAAATTGCATGCATTCCGCACCAAAGCGTGCTGCGCCGCCCTGGTGGCCGCGGGAATCTTTGGCGCCGCAAGTCCGGCGCTGGCGCATCATTCGTTCACCATGTTCGACATGAGCAAACGATTGACGCTGGTGGGCACCGTGACCTCGTTTGAATGGACCAATCCGCATTCCTATATCGAGATAGACGTTCCGGACGAAAAAGGCGCGGTAAAACACTGGAGCATTGAAATGGGCAGCCCCAGCATCCTGATGCAGAGCGGGTGGAAATTCAATAGCCTTAAGTCCGGCGAGAAAATCACGCTGATCATCAACCCCATGAAAAGCGGGCAAGCCGGCGGATTTCTGTCCACCGCAACCTTGCCGGACGGACGGGTGCTGACCAACGGACCGCGAATAGGTCCTCCGCCCGCGCCCCCGCAGAAATGACCTTCGCTCAGAATTAAATGATGCCGGGAATTAAATTGAAAAATCTTTGCTGCGCCGCGCTGGTGCTTTTGGCGCCGGCGATCACGCACGCACAATCCGCCACGAATGCGCCCGACTTCACTGGCGTCTGGGGCATATATAGAGGTGGCCCTGGATCAGACCCCAAATTCCGGCCGCCGGCACCCAGTCCTTTGGTATTGAAGCCCGAGTACGACAAGCCGTATCAAGCGCGACGCGCCGAGGAGGCGGACGCAGCCAAGCGTGGCGAGCAGCTCGCCAATACCAGCGCGGAATGCATTCCCTATGGCGTGCCTACCATGATGTCGATCGCAATTTATCCGGTGGAATTCATCCAAACCGCCAAGCAATTGACCATCATCTCTGAAGCGTTCAGCGAAGTACGGCGAGTATACCTTGACCGGCCGCAGGAAAAAATAGATGACGTTGCTCCCGGATATTACGGCCGCTCGGTTGGCCATTGGGACGGCGACACGCTGGTGGTGGACACCGTCGGCATCAAGCCCACGGTCTCCGGCTACCGTGGTATGCCGCACAGCCCGCAGATGCGCGTTACGGAACGCATCCAGATGCTTGCGCCCGATATCCTGCATGACCAAATCACGATTGAGGATCCGGTGGTGCTCGAAAAGCCGGTCACTTACACTGTGGCTTATAAGCGCATGCCGAAGGACTATGAGATGGTCGAATTCGTGTGCGATAACAATCGGGAATATGTCGACGCCAACGGTATTGTGCGCCTCAGGCTGCATAACAAATGAGCGGCCGAGTTTCCGGAAACATGACTAGAGAGGATCGACCAGTGCAACCACAATTTCGAATGGCCAAGGCAGCTCTGACGGCCAGCGTGTTCGTCGCCTCCGCTTTGAGCGTGATGGCGCAGTCCTCGGCGCCGCCGGTACCAACAGCTCCGCCGCCCCAACTAGGCGCGCTGGCCCCGTCCAATATCGAGAAACCGCGTCCTAAACCGCCCTTCGACATCACGGGAACCTGGCTGCATGCGTTTAGCCGCGACAATCCCTTCACGTTCGGCCCGCCGCCCGGTTTTAAGCTGACGCCCGAAGCGCAAGTGCAACGTGACGCAGCCCAAAAGGCTCGGGCCGAAGGCAAGGCCTATCATGACGACATCGGAGCATGCTGGCCGGCCGGCATGCCTTTGATCATGACGCGCGTGTGGCCCATCGCCATGATCCAGAAACCCACCGCCATTTACATGATCAGCGGGTTTATGAACAGCGTGCGCATCATTTACCTGGACGGCCGCAAGCACACCGATCCGGATCTGGTGATCCCCAGCTTCAACGGCGAGTCCATCGGGCAATGGGAAGGCGACACGCTGGTGGTGGATACCGTCGGGTTCGTGGACGACCATCATTGGCTCGACAATGGCATCCCGCTCAGCGACAAAACGCATATGGTGGAACGCATGCGGATGCTCAACAACGGAGCCACGCTCGAGATCCAATACACCATATCGGACCCTAAGGATTGGGCCGGCGAATGGACCTGGACGAAGCGCTGGAAACGCGTGGACGAAACCGACATCACTGAAGCGTCCTGCTTGCCGGATCTCAACGCGCATATGCCGAGCGTGACTTCGAAGTCCGTGAATATCCGGTGATATGGAGATGCTCTTTGCATTGATGAAGAAAGGGATTTTATGAGACGGTTACTGCTGGGATGTACCTTTGCGCTCGCGTTTTGGATGGCAGGTTCGGCCTACGCGCACCATTCGATGGAAGGTTTCGATCGCGACAAGAACGTGACGCTGGTCGGAACCGTCAAGCAATTCAAGTGGGCCAATCCGCATTCCTGGATCGAACTGGAGGTCCCCAATGACAAAGGGGGCGTGGATGCCTGGAATATCGAGATGACGGCGCCGTTCGTCCTGATCCGCGCAGGATGGAGGGCGACCTCTCTGAAGCCCGGCGACAAAGTTACAGTGGTTGGCCATCCGCAAAAGAGCGGCGAACCAGGAGCCTTGTTCGTTTCGGTTACGCTGGCGAACGGAGAGAAGCTGACGGATCGCCCGCTGGGGGCGCCGGCACCCGCTAGATGAGACTACGGCTCCATTTCGGTCTGCTGCTCGCCTGCGCGCTGGTCACCAGCACGGCTAACGCGAAGAACGCGCGGTGCGATCGTGAATGTTTGCGTGGCTTCGTTACGCAATACCTGAACGCGATGTTGGCTCACAGCCCGAGTTCGCTTCCGCTCGCCGATGACGTCCGATTCACCGCAGACACGGTAGAGATGAAGCTGGGTCAAAGCCCGCTATGGCGAGACGCATCGCGGCTTCGCCCTTACCGGCTCGACATTTTGGATGTCCGGGAAGGGGTGGCGGCGTCGCAGGACATTGTTGAAGAATCGGGCATGCCGGTGATGCTGATGCTGCGGCTCAAGATTCGCGGACGGAAGATCGCCGAAGTGGAGACGCAGGTAACCAGAAGCAAAGCCGAAGGATCGATTTTCAAGCCCGATGCTCTGCAAGCCCCGAGCGGCGCCATGCTGCTGGTTCTCGACCCGTCGCAACGCAACACACGTGAAGACGCGATCAAGATCGCCGAGCTTTATCCGGCGGGTCTCAAAGCCGGCAGCTTTGTCACCGTCGACACGCCATTCGCCGCCGATGCGTACCGCTTCGAGAACGGCCAACGGATGGCCGGTCCGGGTTGCACGTTTCTTCCAGGCTGCGAAAACATCAAATCGCAGAAGATTCCCACGCTCTCTGGAATCACTTACCGGGTGGCGGCCGTCGATGAGGACCTTGGCATCGTGCTTCTTCGCATGGATTTCGGCGCCGGCTCCACGCGCGTTGCGGGCGACTCGCTCATGGTTTGGGAAGCCTTCAAAGTTTATGGCGGCCAGATCCACGCAGTGGAAGCGTTCATGAAGAACATGCCGGCGGGAACGCCGTCCGGCTGGGACACGCCGGGCAGCAAGTAGGAGCAAGTCAGCCTGGTGCTCTCGCTGCGAGTTGGCCTGCCGGCCTCGAAGATTGTGGGTGCATCGCGGCGAATCTGGCCTGGCGATTTGTCTTGCGCTGGTTTCTCTTGAGCTTGTCCACAAACCGAAATCGCTGCGATCAGGAGCAAGGATGCGATCTTCATCGTGCGGCTCTCCTATCGCGCCGGCGGCCCGAGAAACAACTTTTGGCCGTCCGGGAGAGTCACCTGGCGTCCAGCAATTCGATTGCATCCATCCTTAGATATCCAGCCGGTAATCGTGATGGTGTCGTGCTCCTTGAGCGCGTTCACGATCTGGCCGTTATCGCCCTTCAAGTCAAAATAAATGTAGACGTGCGGATTGACCAGTCGATTTTGGTGACCACGCCCGTCAGCGTGACCGGCTTCGCGCTGTCATATTCCGCGCCGAAAGAGTGATGGGCGGAAGCGCGCGGAGCGATGAGGAAAATACCTGCCAGTGACAAGGGGCGCAGCATCTGTGGCCCCCCAGCACCCAGCCAGTATCTGCGATTGTAACTTGCCTTTTCGAGCAATCTGGGAGCACCTTCTTGCCGCCGGGAGCGTCATACTGAGTTGGAGGGCTTGTGAATCAAAAGCTGGACAGCGAACTCGAGAACCTGTGCATCAACACGATCCGCATTTTGTCGGCGGACGCGGTACAAAATGCGAACTCCGGACATCCCGGCCTGCCGATGGGCGCGGCCGCCATGGCTTACACGCTGTGGACGCGGTTTCTGAAACACAATCCGCGGAACCCGCAATGGTTCGATCGAGATCGCTTCATCCTCTCGGCCGGACACGGCTCGATGCTTTTATACAGCCTGTTGTTCCTCACCGGTTACGATCTTTCGCTGGACGAACTGAAGCGATTCCGGCGATGGGGCAGCAAGACGCCCGGCCATCCGGAGCGGCTGGACGCGCCCGGCGTGGAAGTAACCACCGGACCGCTGGGCCAGGGTTTCGCCAACGGCGTAGGTTTTGCGATTGCGGAGGCGTGGCTCGCGGCGCGCTACAACCGCCCCGGGCACAAGATCATCGATCATTACACGTACGTCCTGTGCGGCGATGGCGATCTGATGGAAGGCGTCACCCAGGAAGCGGCGTCCATCGCCGGCCACCTGCAGCTAGGCAAGCTGATTTATCTGTACGATCAGAATCACATTTCGCTCGCTGGCGCCACCGACATCGATTTCACCGAAGACGTCGCGCGGCGTTTTGAAGCCGATGGATGGCACACGCGGAAGGTTCCGGATGGAAACGACACCGAAGATGTCGCCAAGGCCATTGAGGAAGCGCAGGCCGAGGAACAACGGCCGTCGTTGATTCTGGTCCGCACACACATCGGATACGGCAGCCCGCACAAGCAGGACAATTTTTCTTCGCACGGCAGTCCGCTGGGAGAAGATGAGCTAAAAGCGTCCAAGGTAGCACTGGGCTGGCCGACCATGGACAAATTCTATCTTCCGCAAGACGCCGTCGATTATTTTCGCGAGGCAGTTCCTACGGGCGCACGAGTGGAAGACGAATGGAAGAAAAAGTTCGACGCATATCGAAGGGATTTTCCCCAGGAAGCCACCGAGTTCGAAAGGCTGGTGAGCGGTGTGCTGCCCGACAACTGGGCGGCAGATCTTCCGCAATGGAAGCCGGCCGATAAACCCATCGCCACGCGTGCCGCCGGCGGCGCCGTGCTGAACGCGCTGGCCAAGCACATCCCCAATATCATCGGTGGATCCGCTGATCTGAATCCTTCCACCGACACAGCCTTGAAGAATTGGGGCGATTTCCAGAATCCCGAAGCGTACGGCCCGGGAACGCTGGGCGCGGTGGGCGGCGTGTGGAGCTACGCTGGCCGCAATCTCGCGTTTGGAGTTCGCGAACATGCCATGGGCTCGGCGGTGAATGGAATGGCCGCGCACGGAGGCGTGATTCCGTTCAGCGCTACGTTCTTTACCTTCTCCGATTACATGAAGCCCGCGATTCGTCTGGGCGCATTGAGCCGCCTGAAAGCGATCTATATCTTCACGCACGACAGCATCGGGTTGGGTGAGGATGGGCCGACACATCAACCCGTGGAGCATCTGGCGGCGCTGCGCGCGGTTCCGAATTTGACTGTAATCCGGCCCGCCGATGCGAACGAGACGGCCGAAGCCTGGGCGGTTACCATCCAGCGCGATGGCCCCACCGTGCTGGTGCTAACCCGGCAAGCGGTACCCCATTTGGATCGCAGCAATGCGAAAGAACCGGGCGTTGCGCGCGGCGCCTACATTCTCGCGGAAGCGGACGGCGGCTCGCCCGACGTGATTCTTATCGGGACCGGTTCGGAAGTGCAATTGTGCGTCGAGGCGCGGAAGAAACTAGAGAAGTACGGTGTGAAGGCGCGCGTAGTCAGCATGCCGAGCTGGGAGCTGTTCGCAGCGCAAGACCAATCCTATCGGGAAGCCGTATTGCCGAAAAAGATCAGGGCGCGCGTTACGGTGGAGGCTGGATCTCCGCTCGGCTGGTATCGCTGGGCAGGCGACGAAGGCGCGGTCATCGGCTTGGAGCGCTTCGGAGCATCCGCGCCGGGCGAACAAGTGCTTCAACACCTCGGCTTCACGGCCGAACACGTCACATCCGCGGCGTTGCGCGTCCTGGGCCGAGATTCCGACGCGGAGCAGGAATATTCGCCTGACGCGAATCTGGTGCACGCCTAAGCTACTTAAGTAACTCGCAAAACGGAGCGCGGCGCGAAGCAGTTCCTGGCCTCTCTTGTGCTGCGCGTCGCACAAGCAACAGCCGACAAAACGGAGCGACCGGCATCGCTGGTTTCCCAAAACAAGAGCTGCGGCCGCACCCTTTGCCGGCCCGTAGCCCACAGGGGCGCGGGCGCACCTTAATGCAGGAAAGCAAGCTTGCCCGCGCCTAGTCTCCTGTCCCAGTGGTTCGTGACATAAGTCAAACGGGGTGGGCGGTCCTGGTGCGTTGCGCATAGCGGGCGATGCTGGCCAGAATCTGGTCTGCCGTCTTGGTCCACACGAAGGGGGTTGGGCTTTCGTTATGTACGTCGATGTACTCGCGGATGGCAGATTCCAGGTCTTTCACGCTGCGAAACACACCCCGGCGTATCCGTTTATTAGTGAGTTCGGCGAACCATCGCTCGACCAGGTTGATCCAGGAGCCGTAGGTGGGTGTGAAGTGAACATGGAACCGTGGACGCTTGGCGAACCATTTCCGGATAAGGGCGGTTTTGTGCGTGCCGTAGTTGTCCACAATAATATGCACATCGAGTCCGGCAGGCACGTGATCCTCGATCAAGTCGAGGAAGCTGCGAAACTCGACGGAGCGATGACGGTGGCGCAGTTGGCCGATCACCCGGCTGGTCTTCAAGTCCAGCGCCGCAAACAAGGAAGTGGTCCCGTTGCGTTTGTAGTCGTGCGTGCCACGCTCCACCTGCCCAGGCTGTAAGGGCAGCAGTGGTTGCGTACGATCGAGCGCTTGAATCTGACTCTTCTCGTCGACGCAGAGTACCAGGGCATGCTCGGGTGGGTTCATATACAAGCCCACAATGTCGCGCACTTTTTCGATCAGCAAGGGGTCCGGGGAGAGCTTGAAAGTGTCCGTCCGATGCGGTTGCAAGCCAAAGGCGCGCCAGATCCGGCTGATGGTCATCCGGCTGAGCCCGGTTGTAACGGGTCACACTGTTTTCCCTCGACCTGCTCACGGTAGTTCCCAGCGAGATTTGTCGAATTGGCCCGCTTCCGAGTGCATAGTGACGTGAAGGACCGGGATAGGATACTCACCCGTGTAGGCACCGGTGGTATCCCGGAGCGTGGGAAAGCAAGTTAGAACGCCCGGCAAAAGCGGCCGGGCGCGCGTTTTATAGCCCAGGGCCTCCGCTCGGGAGTTTCACCAAAGAAATGCAGGCTGTTGTTGTGTCGGTCGGAAAGCAGAGAGCCCTCCCGCGCCCCGATTCGGGAACTGCGGGAGGGCTTTGGTGAGCCGATTTCTTCGGAGCCAACTCCGTCGCATCGGCCCTGGGCATCCACCCGGGCGCGACCCCGAGCGGACCTCGATGCGGCCAAGCGCAGCTACAGTGGTAGCCGGTATTGGCCGTCAACTTGAACAATCGATCCTTCGCGGCAGGCTTCGCCGATCGCCAGTTGGGCGGTGCGTTTGGAGCACTCGGTTTGCTCCATGACTTGCTGGCGGAGTTGGTTATAGCGAGCCTGCCGTCCCAGACCGGCCAGCGCCTGAGTTACATGCTCCTGCTCCACTTTCTTGCGCGCCACCGCTGCGCGGGCCGGCGCCGCCCCAGCGGCGGAAAAGCACAGCGTCTGCGGATCGAGTTGCAGCAAGCGAGGCTCAGAGGCCGCGGCGTAGCGAAACTGGAAGCGCAACTCCACGGCGGCGGCAAGATGGGCTGAGGGGCGCGTGAGCAGCAGGTAGGAATCGCCGACGGCATGCAGCGCCGAGGAACCGCGGAAAGCGCTGCCGATCTCTTCGCGGCCGATCGATTTGCGCACGTGATGCACCACAATGAGCGCGGCTTTGGAAGCATCGCGCAGCCGCAACAGGCTCTGGCACAGCGCCGCCATGGAGCGGGTATCGTTTTCGTCCTGATCGTGAGTCGAGTACAAAGGATCGAGCACGATCACTTCGGCGGCAGCCTGACGGGCGGCGTTGAGAAAGTGATTGAGTCCTTGCGGGGCGCTCAGCAGATTGCCGCCGGCCCGCGTGTCCACCAGCAGGTTTTGGTCGGCGGCGGCTCCCACGGATCGGCGCATCGATGCCAAGCGCCCCACAAACTGCGGCGTGGGCAGTTCGAACTGACAGACCAGAACCCGGCGCGCGGCGGGGATGGTGAAGCCGGCGCGATCTTTGCCGGCGGCCAGTGCCAGCGCCAGATTGGCCACCAGCAAGCTCTTGCCCACCTTGGGTTCGCCGCCCACAAACAGGATGCCTTGCGGCGGCAACAGTCCCGGCTCGATCCAGCCCGGCGGAGGGGAGGCCGGTTGCTCGGTGAGTAACTGCGCCAGCGATACCACCGCGGGTTTCGAGGGAGTCTTGGCGGCGTCCTCTTTCACAGCATCGCCTCCGTGGTGGCATCGAGTAAGATGGCTTCACTCACCGTCTGCGACTTACTCGTCGCCGCCAGCCGCAAAGCTGTCATGGCGAGCTTGTTGACTTTGCGCGGAATCCCCTTGGTGGCCTGATACATGCCCTGGCGGGCGGTCTCGTCAAACAGTATCTGCGACACACCGGCGGCTTTGAGTTGTTGCGCCAGATAGGCGTCGAGTTCGTCGCGCGTGAGTCCCTCCAGGTGATACTGCACGCCGATGCGTTGTCGCAAGGCTTCGTGCATCTGAAGGGAAAGCGTGCGCCGCAGCAGCGGCTGGCCGACCAGCAACAGGGTGAGATAGCGGGAGGAGTCCATGTCGAAGTTCAACAGCAGCGGGAGCTGTTCCAGGGCGGGATGCGGCAGCAAGTGGGCTTCATCGCAGATCAGAATGGGATGCTGCTTTTTACTCTGGTTCAGGCGCACGATGGCGCCGGCAATCTGGCGCATGAGGTCGCCGCGGAAGTGCGCCGGTTCCAGGTCCAGTTCCAAGGCGATCTGACGGAGCAGGTCCAGTGCCGAGCCCGAGGAGAAGTGCACGTAGAGGATCTTATATAGGTTGGGGTTGAGGGTCGTGGTGAACACGCGTGCGGCGGTGGATTTACCCGCGCCCACTTCGCCGGTGATCAGTCCGACGCCGTGATGTTGGGCGAGGAACTCCAGCCGCGTCTTGACCTGGTTCCAGGCCTGGGAAGCGAACAGTTGTTTGGCGTCCGGACTGTCGGAGAAAGGCGTTTTCTTGAAGCCGAAGAAGGATTCCCACATGGCTACTTCTCCTCCGTCTCCCAGGGCGGCAGCAGCCCGTTGACGACCGCATCGACCAGCCGCGCTACCCCTGCGGGCTTGCCTTCCGAGTAAATCTCCAGTTGGGTGAGATCGAGCGGATCGAAGCGCACTTCGATGCGTTTGCCGGCCAGATGCGCGGGTGCTTCAAAGAAACGATTCTTCAACAGGAAGGTGGAATCGCGGCGCACCAACTGGTCCACGCGATGAAAGAACAGACGCCGTAAATCGGTGTCCGGCGGAAGCTGACGGACCTGTTCGATATCGCGCTGCCAGCGCAGCAGCGGTGTGGTCTGGAGGGAGCTATGTTCGCGACGATGGTAGACGGTGTCGAGCCAATGCCACAAGCGCTCGTTGAGTTGCTCAATCGACAACAGGACCTTGGGATCGAGTGAGGCCAGAAACTGTTCGCGCACGGAACGGAAGAAGCGTTCGATCTTGCCGCGGCCTTCGGGCTGATAGGGAGGGGTGTGCACGATGAGAATGCCGATGGAGGCGGCGATGCGGGCCAACTGCGGCGAGCGGTAGATCTTGGCGTTGTCCATGTAGAGACGGGTGGGGATGCCGCGGGCGGCGATGGCCTGGCGCAGGCAGTCCAGGAAAGCATCCAGTCCCTGGTTGGGATAGAACTGGGCGTGCGGGATGAGGCGGCTGGCATCGTCGAGAGCGGCCTGAAGGAAGACTTGCTGCTTGCCGCCGCCCGGCCGCCCGACCCAGGGTCCGAACAACATGTCGCTCTGCCAGATCTGATTGGCAAACTGCGCTTCGTATTTTTTATGCGCGGTAGCTTTTTCAAGCAACAGTTGGCGTTCCGTGAGACCGCGAGCGCGCAGGAAACGATAGAGAGTGGAGGCCGACAGGCCGGCCTGATTGGCGGTGGCCAGTTCGCGCAGCAGAGCCGCGCCGGTGCGATGCGGGTTCTCGCGTTTGAGCCGTTCGATGAGAGCGGCGGTGTCGGGCGCGACGGCACGGGCTTGTCCGCGATCCTGTCGCGGTTGGGGAGACAACGCGGCCAGACCGTTGCGGCGATAGCGCAGCGACCAATCCAGCAGCGTGTCCACCGAGACCTGGCGGCGGGTGGAATGAGGAATGTCGTAGAGGCGGGCGGCGATCTGCTGCGCGCGCCGAGTGAGTTCGCCGCGGGGCAGCGTCTCCAGCACCAGAGGCGCAATCAGCCCGTAACGAAATAGCGCGACTTTTTCGGCCTTGTCGTCCATCGAGTGTTTCTCCTGGACGGCATCTTACGGTGGAAGGCTTCGCGGTTCCATGCAAATGGTGTGTGGGGAGGCTCAGACGGGCGCTGCGACGGAGGAGAATGCGGCGCGGCGGCCGTCGGGAGCCAGACCGCGCGGCCAGCCCAGCAGATGGCAGCGCACGCCGGCAAACAGGAAGCGATGAGCGGCGATCCAGCCGATGGATTCGAGCATGGTCAGGGCGCGGTGGACGAAGTCGGGCGCGGGAGCGGGTTGAGTCAGCGCGGCCAGCGCGGCGCACAGCGCTTGGGCCTGCGCGCGGAAGCGGCGAACCCAGAACTGGCCGCGCTGGTAGGGCATGGGAGGCGGCGCGGTTTTCGCTGCGGCTGGCAGCGTTTGTCCGCCGAGCAGACGGGCGAGGAGGAACAGCGCCATCACCATCAGGCTCGACCGCAGGTAGGGCAAGATGAACTCCGGCAGTAGAGAGACAGTGCGCCGGCAGGCGTGGCACAAGTAGCGGCGCACGCGAATCACGCCGTCGAAGGCTGTGTCGATGAGCGTGCGCGTGTAGAAGCCATGCGCGCTGAGTGGACGCTTGGTCTGGCACTGCGGACAGTGGCTGGGACGATGAGCATCGGGGTTGGATAGCTGCTCGTTGTATTGTTGGACCGAGCCGGCAAATGGGTGTAGGATCTGCATAGGATCTGGCCTCTGGGAGGTACGAACTCCCAAAGTTCATTCCGCGGCGGGGGAACTCTTTTGGTGGTGTAGCCAAGGCGGAGTTCCTCCCGCTCACTTCGATCTATTATGCAGAGACCGCTTCGGCGGCATGGGATTGCTGCGGGATCGTGCCATCCCGCTGGCGTTCGCACGCTCCGCTCCGCGGGCACCTCTCGCTCCCTTCCGGGACGGCGGGAACTAATCTCGGAAAATCGGCTCGCTACGCAGGGGAAAATCGCGACCCGTTACACCCGGTGGCCTGCGCTAAACCGCGCGTGGACCAGTGCGTTTCTCCGCGCGGCGTGCTTTCCAACGTCTGGATGACCACTTGCTCCACCTGTGCGTCACTCACTGTGCGCGGCGCTCCAGGCCGGGGCTCGTCATAGAGTCCTTCTAGTCGGGCTTTCAAAAATCGCGCCCGCCACTTGCCCACCATCCCCAACGAACTGCGCAGTTTCCGGGCTACCCTTTGATTGCTCAGGCCCTCCGCACAAGCCAGCACTACGCGGGCGCGTCTGGCCAACAAGGGCTGGCTCCGCGCTCGGTGCGCCAACGTTTCCAGCCGCTCGCGCTCTTCCTCCGTCAACTTCAACGGTCGTTTGGGGCGTCCAGTCCGCATCCAAGGCTCCTACATCTTAGACGCATCTCAGCCTGACTTAGTTCACTTATTTCAGGGACAGGAGACTAGCAGCCCGTGGTAAAAACTTTCCAAAACATGTGACCCCGATTGTGTTTTGAACGTCTTGTATCCATGGGCATGGGGCGCAAGAAGGATCGGGAGAAGCAGGAAGATCTGTGGGTGGCATTCAGCGAGATCGTGAGCACGCCGGGACATGTGTTTTACGAGCGGCTGAACGCGGTGTTGAATGCCGAGAAGTTCGATCAGCGAATCGAATTCCTCTGTCGGAAGTATTACAAGAGCAGTTCGGGCCGCCCGTCGATCACGCCGGGAACGTATTTCCGGATGCTGCTGTTGGGTTACTTCGAAGGAATCGATTCGGAGCGCGGCATCGCGTGGCGGGCGGCGGACAGCTTGAGCTACCGCAAGTTCCTGGGCTACGATCTGAGCGAGCCAACGCCGGATCATTCGACGGTGTCGCGGACCCGACGTTTGTATTCGGTGCAGACGCACCGGGCGGTGATGAAGTGGGTGTTAAAGATTCTGCGCAAGCATGGGTTGGCCGATGCGCAAAGCGTATGTATTGACGCCACCAGCTTGGAGGCCAATGCGGCGATGAAGAGTTTGGTGCGGCGGGACACGGGCCAAACCTACGACGATTATCTGCGGCAGTTGGCGCAAGCCGAAGGCCTCGAAAATCCGACCCAAGAGCAGTTGGCGCGGCTAGATCGGAAGCGAAAGAAGAAGGCGTCCAATGACGATTGGACCAACCCGCACGACCCTTCGGCGCGAATAACGAAGATGAAGGACGGGCGCACCAGGCTGGCCTACAAGGCCGAGCACGCCGTGGATCTGGCGTCCGGTGCGTTGCTGGCGGTGACGGTGCAGCCGGCCGATCGCGGCGACACGTCGAGCTACGTGGAGACGCTGGATGCGGCGCAGTGCGAGGCCGTGCAGTCGCATCCAGTGGGGATCGAAGAAGTGGTGATGGACAAGGGTTATCACAGCGGTGCAGTGTTGATGGAACTGGCCGCGCGCCAGATTCGCAGTTATGTCCCGGAGCCGGAGCGTGGGCAGCGGCACTGGCCTGGCAAAGCGGAAGAACAACGTTGTGTGTATGGGAACCGGCGGCGGGTACGTGCGGAGCGGTCGAAGCGGCTACAGAAACTGCGAGGCGAGTTGTGCGAACGCAGCTTCGCGCACTGCTATGAGACTGGCGCCATGCGGCGAGTGTACGTACGCGGCGCCGACAACGTGCTCAAGCGGGTGCTGGTGCAGGTCGCGGCGTTCAACATCGGGCTATTGATGCGCAAGTTAGGCGGTTGGGGCAAGCCACGGCAAGCCCAGGGGCGTTGGAACCGGCAACGGTCCCTTCTTTTCGACCTATTCGCGCTCTCTGACGCGTGCCGAGTGGTCTCGGACTGGTTCGGACGGTTCGGCTCGCAACTATTTCCGGAAGCCAGCGCTATACCCGGTTGGCGAGGCGTTCCACGGTAGAGGGGTTTCTGCCACGGGCTGCTAGTCTCCTGTCCCTGAAATAAGTGAACTAAGTCAGGCCGAGATGCGTCTAAGATGTAGGAGCCTTGGATGCGGACTGGACGCCCCAAACGACCGTTGAAGTTGACGGAGGAAGAGCGCGAGCGGCTGGAAACGTTGGCGCACCGAGCGCGGAGCCAGCCCTTGTTGGCCAGACGCGCCCGCGTAGTGCTGGCTTGTGCGGAGGGCCTGAGCAATCAAAGGGTAGCCCGGAAACTGCGCAGTTCGTTGGGGATGGTGGGCAAGTGGCGGGCGCGATTTTTGAAAGCCCGACTAGAAGGACTCTATGACGAGCCCCGGCCTGGAGCGCCGCGCACAGTGAGTGACGCACAGGTGGAGCAAGTGGTCATCCAGACGTTGGAAAGCACGCCGCGCGGAGAAACGCACTGGTCCACGCGCGGTTTAGCGCAGGCCACCGGGCTCAGCCGGATGACCATCAGCCGGATCTGGCGCGCCTTTGGCTTGCAACCGCATCGGACGGACACTTTCAAGCTCTCCCCGGACCCCTTGCTGATCGAAAAAGTGCGCGACATTGTGGGCTTGTATATGAACCCACCCGAGCATGCCCTGGTACTCTGCGTCGACGAGAAGAGTCAGATTCAAGCGCTCGATCGTACGCAACCACTGCTGCCCTTACAGCCTGGGCAGGTGGAGCGTGGCACGCACGACTACAAACGCAACGGGACCACTTCCTTGTTTGCGGCGCTGGACTTGAAGACCAGCCGGGTGATCGGCCAACTGCGCCACCGTCATCGCTCCGTCGAGTTTCGCAGCTTCCTCGACTTGATCGAGGATCACGTGCCTGCCGGACTCGATGTGCATATTATTGTGGACAACTACGGCACGCACAAAACCGCCCTTATCCGGAAATGGTTCGCCAAGCGTCCACGGTTCCATGTTCACTTCACACCCACCTACGGCTCCTGGATCAACCTGGTCGAGCGATGGTTCGCCGAACTCACTAATAAACGGATACGCCGGGGTGTGTTTCGCAGCGTGAAAGACCTGGAATCTGCCATCCGCGAGTACATCGACGTACATAACGAAAGCCCAACCCCCTTCGTGTGGACCAAGACGGCAGACCAGATTCTGGCCAGCATCGCCCGCTATGCGCAACGCACCAGGACCGCCCACCCCGTTTGACTTATGTCACGAACCACTGGGACAGGAGACTAGGCGTCCGGGCGCTCGGTTACCGGTTGAGTGCTATGCGGCGGCAGCGCCGACTTACTGGCGCCATTCGCTTCAGCCTCAAGCATGGCATCGAGTGACTTGTACGCGTAAATCGTCGGCGCGTGATTTTGCATCAGGCCGCCGGTATCGGCGGTGGGCCCGTAGGTGCTGTGCATATCGTGGCCGAGCATCCGCAGCATTGCCAGCAACTGTCCCCGATGCTGCGACGTATGCGTCATGCGGCGCGTCATCACCCAGGCGCGGGACCGTGGGACACCGAAAAAGGTTGCGGTTTCTTCCCACCAAGGCTCGGCATGGGCTCGCAACGCCGCCAGGCGTTTCCCGCTGTCCTCCGCGTATCGCGCCATAAACTCCCAGCGGACCTCGCGCTCCGGCAGCGGAGGCGCCCCCACGTCGATGCCGAGGATCTTTTGGAACCAGAAATCCTCGCTGACGCATTGGTGCACCATATGTTCGTGCACGCTCCGGCCGCGTGGATCGGACGAATTCGGGCGCACTGGCAATTCGTCATCGCGGAACATGCTCCACACGCTGACCACCTTGACGCGTTCGGTTGCGTAGGAATCAATGAGAAAGTTGTATCTCATCGCAGCCATAGGATCTGGCCCGCTTCGAGCGGCACCACCGCGCCGGCCCGGAAAGGAACCACGCGCGGCGTGTAATCGCTGGCCGGCCGCGTTGCCGGAACGGACGCCGAATAGGCATAACCGCCCTGGGAGCCGAGCAGAGCATGTCCGCGCTGCATCACTTGCAGAAACGGCGCATTGTCATTGGCAGAATCCGCATAGAGTTCCACGCGCACCGCATCGGCGTAAACGTCGTCCAGGTACACTTGGACTTCGAAAACATGCTGGCCGTCGCGTGTTTCCACATGGGACTGCCCGAATCGAATGTGCTCCCAGTTCTGGCGCAAGGCATGCTGCCATTCGATCACCTCGCGAGCCCCCTTGCCACGTTCCGCTGCCCGGCTACAGTAGGCCGCTGCCGCGGGCAGATAATGCTTCTCCGTGTATTCGCGCACCGTCCGGTTCGCCGAGAACACCGGCGTCAGCCGCGCCATGCTTTCGCGCATCATCGCGATCCATGCGGTGGGAATGCCCTGATCGTCGCGCTGGTAGAACTTCGGAATGATGACGCGCTCCAGCAGCGCGTACAAGGCCTCGGCTTCATTGGCATCCACCGCTGGATCGTCGCCATGCTCTTTGCCATCGCCGATCGCCCAGCCAACCTCCGGCGAATAAGCTTCCGCCCACCACCCATCCAGCTCCGACAAATTCATCCCGCCGTTGGCGAGAACTTTCATCCCGCTGGTTCCGCTTGCCTCCCAGGGGCGGCGCGGCGTATTGATCCACAGATCCACGCCTTGTACCAGCTGCTGGCTGAGCAGCATGTCGTAGTCGGCCAAAAAAGCCACGTGCGATTGCACGTCCGCCCGGTTGAGGAACCAGTGCCATTGCTGGATCATGGCCTGGCCGGCCAAGTCCGCCGGATGCGCCTTGCCCGCCAGTACAAGCTGGACCGGATGCTCCCGATTGGTCAAGATGCGCGCCAGGCGTTCCGGATCGTGCAACAGCAGATTGGGCCGCTTGTAAGTGGCAAAGCGCCGCGCAAACCCCAAGGTCAGAGTGTCGAAGTTAAAGACCCGCTCGGCCGCGGCTATCTCTTCGGGTGATGCTCCGCGGGTTGCGCGTTCGCGCGCCAGGCGCCCGCGCGTGTAGTTGATCAGTTCTTTCGACGCGCTGGTGCGCAATTGCCAAAGATCGGCATCCGGGACCGCGCGCAGCTGCTGTGCGAGTTTCGCTGGCTCCCCAACCGACCGGTCCGGTCCACAGGCGCGCTCCCAAAGCGCATCCGTTTCCGGAGATTCCCACGTGCCTACATGAATTCCGTTGGTGACGTGCGCCACCGGCACTTCCCTTACCGGCCAGCGCGGAAAAATATCGCTGAACAGCCGCCGGCTCACCGCGCCATGCAGGCGGCTGACGCCATTCACGGCGCCGCTCCCGCGCACGGCCAGATACGCCATATTGAAAGGCTCCGAATCGTCGGCAGGATTTTGGCGGCCCATGGCCCAAAGAGTTTCCACGCCGACGCCCAACTGCGCGGCAAGCACATTGAGATACCTTCCGGCCAAATCCGGCGCGAAACGGTCGAAGCCGGCCGCCACCGCGGTATGCGTGGTGAAGAGATTGCCGGCGCGTGTGGCCGCCAGCGCCACTTCGAAAGTCGCGCCATTGTCGGCCATGTAGCTGCGCGCCCGCTCCAGGATGGCGAAAGCGGCGTGTCCTTCGTTCAAGTGGCAAATCTCCGGACGCAATCCCATCGCTCGCAGCATGCGCCATCCGCCGATGCCGAGGATCAATTCCTGTTTGAGGCGCAACTCGGCATCGCCGCCATACAGCTCGCTCGTGACGCCGCGAAAGGCCGGAGGATTAGCGAGGTCGTTGGAGTCCAACAGGTACAGGTTCGTCCGCCCAACCTCTACTTTCCAGCAGCGCAGCCAAAGTTTGAAGCCCGGCAGGTTCAACGGAATCCGCAGCCATTCGCCATCCGGCTGGCGCAGCGCAGTGATGGGCAATTGGCTGGGATCGTTGTAAGGATAAAGCGCGCGCTGGTTGCCGTTAGAATCAATCTCCTGGCGGAAATAGCCCTGCTGATAGAGCAAACCAACCGCGGCCACCGGCACGCCCAAATCGCTAGCCGCTTTGAGCTGATCGCCGGCGACGTTTCCCAGGCCACCGGAGTAAATGGGTAACGACTCGCTCAGCATATACTCCATGCTGAAATACGCGACGAGTCCCAACGGCGTACCGGAGTGCGCGGACTGAAACCAGCTGGGTTTCTGGACCACCTCCCGCTTTTCGCGCAGGAGTTCATCGATCCTATGGGCGAATGCAGGTTCCGCGCAAAGCTCATCCAGCCGCTGGCGGGAGACGGCCTGCAGGACGGCCCAAGGATTCTGCGTCAGCTCCCAGAGTTCCGGGCTAAGTTTACCCCACAACTCGTCACTCGAATGATGCCAGCTCCAACGCAAATTGAGAGCCAGTTCCATCAGCGCATCGTATTTAGGATTGTCAGGCATGTGCCTCCTAGCCGAAAAACATGCATGGCGAGTGCCACGCCCTTCTGTCACCAGTATCGCGCCGGCGCATTGCGCCAGAGTTACAGATGTCGATATTTGGACAATTCAAGACGATGCGACACTAGTAGAGCCGGACGCTCCTGCGGCCGCAATGCTTCCATGCTGGGCTTCATCCAAGAACACGTCCAGTTTCTGCTGCTGGCCTTCAGCTCGCTCATTTTTATCGTCGACCCGATTGCCACCATCCCCAGCTTCCTGGTCCTGACAGCCGATGCGGGGCAGGCGCAACGCCGTCATATGGCGAAACGGGCGGCCTGGACCTGTTTCGTCGTCTTGGCGGGCTTCGCCATGGCCGGCACGCTGATCTTCAAGATGTTCGGAATCACGCTTCCGGCGTTCCGCATCGCTGGAGGATTGATCATGATCCTGATCGGACTCGACATGGTGCAGGCGCGCCGTTCCCAAACCAAGGAGACGCCGTCGGAGACCCAGCAGGCCATGGAGAAAGACGACGTGGGAATCATCCCGCTGGGGGTTCCCATGCTGGCCGGCCCGGGATCCATCTCGACGGTCATCGCGCTGATGGCGCAATCCACCAACTGGCCGCACAGCATATTGATCCTGGTAGCCGTGGCGCTGACCGCGTTTATTTCCTATTGGACCCTGGCCGCCGCGGATCGCCTGGGCCGGCGTATGGGCGACACGGGCATTCACATCCTGACGCGATTCATGGGACTGCTCTTAATGGCGATTGCGGTGCAATTCATCCTGAGCGGTCTTACTGCTGCGGGTTTTGGGAATCATTCATGAAAGCCATTCGACTGCACGCGCGCGGAGGTCCGGAGCAACTGGTTTACGAAGATGCGCCGAGGCCTGTACCAGGTCCTGGCGATGCATTGGTACGCGTGTATGCGACCGGCATCACGCCGACCGAGTTGACGTGGGACCAGACCTATCAGAACCCGGATGGCTCGCCGCGAATTCCCACCATTCCCGGCCATGAGCTTTCCGGAGTGATCGAAAGCGTACCAATTGGCGTACGGGATCTTGGGCCGGGCGACGCTGTATACGGGCTCGCCGATTTTCCTCGCGACGGCGCGGCTGCGGAATATATCGCTGTGCAGGCGAGCGATCTGGCCTTGAAGCCGCGGACGCTCGATCACGCTCATAGCGCGGCAGTGACGTTGTCCGGCCTAACGGCTTGGCAGGCGCTGTTCACGCACGGCGATCTGCAGCCGGGGCAGAAGGTTCTGATCCACGGCGGAGCCGGCGGCGTGGGCACCTTCGCGGTGCAATTGGCGCACTGGAAGGGCGCGCACGTCATCACAACCAGCTCGGCAACAAACCTGGAGTTTCTGCGCAGCCTGGGCGCCGGTGAGACTATTGATTACACCAAAACGCGTTTCGAAGACGAAGTGCACTATATCGACCTGGTGCTGGATGCCGTCGGCGGCGACACGGTGGCGCGTTCGTGGCAAGTGCTGCGCCCCGGCGGCGCAATGATCTCGGTCGCCAAAGATATCCCGAAGAACGAACCTGCCGAACACAACGCCCGCGGCCTTTTCTTCATCGTCAAACCGGATCGCGGCCAATTAGAAGAGATGGCGAAACTTATCGACGGCGGTGTGCTGAAGTCGATCGTTGCGGGCATTTTTCCGCTCGCAGAAGCGCGCCAAGCCTTCGAACTGGCCACCCAGGGCCACACGCGCGGCAAAATCGTCCTCCGGGTTCGTGACGACTCGACGGAACAGTAGGTCGATCATTCGACACACTTCCAGTTGAACGGCTTGGATTATCACACCGTTACAGCTGGCATCCAACATGCAACATGCCGCTTCGGAACAGGAGCGACATGCCGAATCAACAGGAATTCACCGAACTACTGCAACCTAACTTACTCCCGCTCAACCGCTTCGTCTTCGGGATGGTGGGCAATCAATTTGACGCCGAAGACATCGTGCAGGAGACAGTGGCAAAAGCCTTCATTCATTTTGCCGACTTCCGGGCCGAATCGAAATTCAAGACTTGGCTAATGAGCATCGCCGTCAACGAAGTGCGAACCAGGCGGAGGACGGAGTTCCGCTCGCGGGTTTCTTACTTCGATTTCGAACAGCTGGAGCGGCTGCCGAGCGCGGTCTCCGGCGATTCCCCATTCCGTCAGTATCAAGAGAATGAGACCACCAGGTTTGTTCGTAACGCCATGGTGACGCTCCATCCCACCTATAGAGAGATGATCCGGCTGCGGGCGCTGGACGGCTTGAACATCGCCGACACGGCCAGGAAGCTTTCCATTTCGGTGCCCGCCGCGAAGGCGCGCTATTATCGGGCGGTTCATCGCCTTTCGCATACTTTGGTGCGGAAAACTCGAAGACCGCTGCAGCGTGCCGATAAGTCCTAAGGGACGCCAGGCATGAAGCGGTTATTTCTTTTTCCTTTGATCGTGATCGCGGCGATTGGGCAGCAGAGCGCTCCCAAGATCGAACGCTGCGGTCTCGGATCGAAGCACGAGTGTCACTGCCTGGAGCGCACCGACGCGATTCATAACAAAATCATCGCTTCCTGCGAGGCGGAATCGAAGACGCCCAAAGAACGCGACGCGTGCCTGCACCGGGAGATGATCCAGCACTGCGACATGGCCGAGAGATTCACGAAGTGGGACACCGACACCTCAGCTACGCCCCGCGAGGATGGCGAGTACGACATGCGCTCCGCCATGGGGCCGATGTGCACCATGGCGTGCCGCAAGCATCGCTGCGAGTGTGCCGACGGGCCGAAGTGCGATTTCGGAATGTCCAAAGAAGAAAGCGCCCAAGCGGATCGCGAGGAGCGCAAGGGACGCTAAAGCTCGCGCTTATTGCGCTGGGCTGTTCTGGGCCGTGGTTGCCAGCGCGGCGGGACCCATTAGCTTGCGGAGAAGATCGGCCGTCGTCTGGTGAACTTCCACGCCCACCGTATCCGCCTGTTTGCCTAACGCGACATCCAGCGGCGTGCGGCCTTTGTTGTCCTTGGCGTCCAGCTTGGCACCATGCTCAGCCAGGAACGCCACGATATCATCGGTTCCTTGCCCGGCTGCCGCATGCAGCGCGGTGTTCAGAGTCCTGTCGGTAGCCGCGTTGATATTCACGCCTTTCTCCAGGCAAATCTTCAGCGCTTCAATCGGCTGTTCCCCGCCTCGATCCGTCTTCTGATAGCCCATGCCTGCCGCCACCATCAGGGCTGTTACGCCCCCCTTGGTCACCACTTTCGGATCGGCGCCTTTGTCGAGCAAAAGCTGCATCACGGGAATGTCGGAGGATTTGGACGCGCGGAGGAACGGCGAAGCGCCTTCGCCCATCATTACATCCGGGAAATCGAGCACGGCTCGCGCCGGGATCAGTTTGGTGAGCTTGGCGTTGGGGTCGGCTCCGCGAGCCAGCAGTATTTTGATGATGTCCAGGCTACTCAGCTTTCCGTTCTCCTTGGGCGCCGGACGGTTGCTCTGATACATGTCATGCATGTCCACGGCGGCGAAGAGCGGCGCGCGCCCGTATTGATCGGCGGCATTCGGATCGGCCTTGTTATCCAGCAGAAACCCGGCGGTGTCGAAGTGGCCGTTAATGATCGCCAGCACCAAAGCGCTGGTCCCATCCGGATCGGCGGTTTTTATATCGGCGCCGTGTTCCAGAAGGATCTTGGCGCAGCCGGTGAATCCGCCGCGAGCCGCAAACAGCAATGCGGTAAAACCGCCACGCGGGAAGTGCATGGGCACATCACCCGGCTTGGTCTTCATTCCACTGAAATCGAAAACGGATGAGACCGCGTTCACTTCCGCGCCGTGATCCACCAGCACCTGCACCACGTCCGGGTGATTTTCGGCGGTGGCCCACATCAAAGCGGTCTGCCCCCGCCAAGTCTCCTTAGCGTTCACCTCGGCGCCATGATCCAGCAGCGCCTTCACGGCCTCGGCATTACCGGCGCGCGCCGCGGTCATCAATACCGTCTGGCCTTGGGCCTGGAAGGAATTTGCGTCGGCTCCCGCTTTCAGCAACATCTCCACCATCGCGGCATTGCCGTTGGTGCAGGCCTGCGAAAGCGGTGTGAATCCGTCGCGGTTGGACGCGTTGACATTAGCGCCCGCAGCCAGCAGGGCTTTTACCGCTTCCGGATCGTTCCAATACGCGGCCCACAGCAGCGCGGTTGAGCCATCCGGCTGCGGTGCGTTGACCTCGCCGGGATGTTCTTTGACCAGGGTGCGAACGGAAGCCATGTCACCCTGCATGGCGACGTCGGCAATTGGCGTATTCGTTGCGCCAAGCGCCACGGCGGCGAGCAGCACTCCGGCTAACACTCCGGCCAAGGTGATCCGCATGCTACACGTCCGCAAGGCCGCTGGTGCTGTCGCCGACCCTCTCGGTCGGAACGCCGATCTTATTCAGTACGGTGAGAAGCAGGTTCGACATCGGCGTGTTCTCGGGATACTTCAAGTGCCGCCCGCCCTTGAGCGTGCCCGCGCCACCGCCCGCCAGCAACGTCGGCAGCGGATTGTGATTGTGAATATTGCTATTGCTCAAGCAGCTTCCGTAGAGCAGCGTGGTGTGGTCCAGCAAATTGCCGTCGCCATCGGGCGTGGCTTTCAGCTTGTCCAGGAATTTGGCGAACAGCGTCAGATGATAATGCTGGATCTTCACCAGCTTGGCCAGTTTTTCCGGATTGTCCTGGTGGTGGGACGTGGCGTGATGCGGATCAGGCACGCCCACTTGCGGATAGCTGCGCTGGCTGAGTTCCCGCGCCATCATGAACGTGAACACGCGCGTAGTGTCGGATTGATAGGCCAGCGCCATCATGTCGTACATCAGACCGACGTGCTCTTCGTAGGAATCCGGCACACCCACCGGCGCGTTGGGCACCGCCACTTGCGAACCGGCCTGTTTTTCCGCAATCTGAAGGCGCCGCTCGATCTCGCGGATGTTCTCCAGATACTCGTTCATGCGGGTGCGATCCTTCGAGCCCAGTCCTCTTTGCAGACCGGGAACGGACGCCGAAATCTCATCCAGGATGCTCTTATCTTCATCCATGCGCGCCAGGCGCTCAGACACCGTACCGCCTTCGCCGAACAGCCGCTCGAATACCACGCGCGGATTGATTTCCATGGGCAGCGGCGTGGTGGGATTGATCCACGAAATGGTGTTCATGTAGGCGCAGCTATAACCGACGTCGCAGGCGCCGATCAGCCCGGTCATGTCTTCAGTGGCAAGCTCCAGCGAAGGGAAGCGCGTGGTTTGGCCGATCTTGGCGGCAGCCATTTGATCGATGGTGGTGCCGGCGCGCACATCCTCGCCTTCGGTCTTCTTGGCGTGCGTTCCATTCAACCAGGTAGCCGTGGCGCGCGAGTGGTCCGCGCCGCCATCGCCCAGCGCCTCGGCCATGTGATGGGACAAATTGCTCACTACGATCAGGTTTTCGCGGTGCCTGGTGAGCGCGTCTAGCACCGGACTGAACTCGAAGTCCGCGCCGGTACCGATGGGCGTCCACTTATCCATCACCGCGCCATGCGGCACATAGACGCAACCCAGGCGCGGAACCACATTGGCCGCGGTCTTCGTTTGCGCGGTGGCCGCCGGAATCATCGAATCCAGCAGCGGGAGTGAAACAGCCACGCCCATGCCCTTGAGCATCGTGCGGCGGGATAAGTGCTTCTTTGTGACGTACATCATCGTTGACGTCTCCTCATTTATAAAGGCTTGCGGTTTTGACTGGCGGATTGGTTGCATCCGGCTCGGTTTTGATCTTCATGCGGAACGGCGGGCTCTGCACAATCCCCGCCACCAGATCTGAAAAATGGTAATGATCGGCTGCGGCGCGCGCGACAATGGCGCGAACCGCCGGTTCGTCGTTATAGTCGACACCACGGCCGAGAGCGTAGGTCATCAGCTTCTCGGTCAGGGTGGTAACGAAAACTTCCGGGCGGCTCATCAACGCCGCGCGCAGCGTAGCCGGCCCATTTACTTTGGAACCATCCAGGAGCACGCCCGAGGCATCGATGGGCGCTCCATCTTCGCTCTGGGCGCGGAACTGGCCGATGGCGTCGAAATTCTCGAGCGAGAATCCCAGCGGGTCCATGATCTTGTGGCAGCTTGCGCAGGCCGGGCTCTTGCGATGCTCTTCCAGCCGCTCACGCACGGAAAGGATCTTTCCGCCCTCGGTGTTCTCCTTGAGCGCGGGAACGTTGGGCGGCGGCGCGGGAGGCGGAGTGCCGAGTATATTGGTCAAAATCCATTTGCCGCGCAGCACCGGTGAGGTGCGCGTCGCGTACGAAGTCACGGTGAGGATGCTTCCCTGCCCCAGCAATCCGCGGCGCTCATCGCCTGGGATGGTCACCCGGCGGAAGCGCGGGCCGTAAACATTGGGGATGCCGTAGTGCTCCGCCAGGCGCTGGTTCACGAACGTGTAGTCCGCATTCAGCAGATCCAGAACGTTGCGATCTTCGTTGACGACGCTCTCAAAAAACATCTCCGTCTCGGTCCGCATGGACTGGCGAAGGTTGTCGTCAAAATTGGGAAATTCGTTGGGGTCCGGCGAGAAGTTCTTCAGGTTCCGCAGGTACAGCCATTGCGCGGCGAAGTTGGTAGCCAGCGCTTCGGAGCGGGGATCGGCCAGCATCCGGCGCACCTGGCTCCTAAGCGTGGCTGGTTCGCTGAGCTTCCCCGCGATGGCAAGATTCAGCAGCTCGTCATCCGGGATGCTGCTCCACAGGAAAAAGGAGAGGCGCGACGCCAGTTCCAGATCGTCAATCCGATAGGGGGAGCCGGCGGCGACGGAGGAAGGATCGCGTTCGAAGCGGAATATAAATTCAGGACTCGATAGAATCAGCCGCAGCGCGCGCTCGATGCCTTCGTCAAACGTGCCGCCGTGATTTCGTCCGGCCTGGTAAAAGCTCAGCAGCGTTTCGGTGTCGTTCGGAGTGATCGGCCGCCGATAAGCCTGGCGCGCGAGCGTGGTCAGGATCTTCTTCGCACAGCCCACCTCTTCGCTGGCCTTAGCGGGCGTGCAGGTGAAAATCTTGCGGCGGCTGGGCGTATCGCCTGGGCCGGTGGCGTTGTAGGGACCGGAGACCACCACTTGATCGATGTGCGGAAGGCCCGCCTCGTTCACCGGATCGAGCGTGGTGCGCAGGAAAGGCTCCAGGATGTAATCGTCTTCGGCCGCATCTTTTTGCACAAAGGTGACGGCAACCGTGCGCGGACCGGCTTTTACCGGCACGCGCGCCTGCAAGCGCGCTTCAATCATCATGCGAGCTTCGGCGGGGTTCTTCACCAGCGCTTCGGTATCCGAAGTGCCACCTACGGAGCCGAGAAAGACGCGCGCGCCATCCACCAGAATCTCAACCTGATGCGCTTCTTCCAGCCCGCGGATGACGTCCACTGTGTTGCGCGCCAGAACCACTTTAATGGCGTACTTGCCATCCAACGGGAAGTCGTAATGAATCAACAGACCGCCGCGGGTTCCGAGCGGCAGGCCTTCCACGCGCTGGTCCTGCGAAAGATCGGGCCGCGCGCGAAATGTTTGCGCCACCGCGCCCTGCGTGGGATCGCCAACGGCCAGCCGGCTGACCTTGCGCGAGGCCGACACATAGCGTTCCAGCAGGACTGGCGAAACGCCAAGCACATCGGCATTGTTATCGAAGCCATAGCTCTCGTCGTCGGGCGGCAGCAGCGTAGATGCGTCCACATCCAGCGCCAGCAAATCGCGGACCGAATTGGCGTACTCGGTGCGATTCAGCCGGTGCAGCGTGGCATGGCCGGGGTTGGGATTCGCGGCATAGGCCTTGTCGAGGGATGTTTCTAAGGTTGATAGAAGCCCGCTGACTTCCGCCGGACTGGGTTTCGGCATGCCGGAAGGCGGCATCGCGCCCACGCGCAGCTTGCGAATCACCATCTCCCAGGTTTCGGCGTTGGCTGGAATGTTCGCGACGTCGATCTTCTGGAGCGTTAGCCCGCCGGTCTTGGCGCGATCGTTGTGGCAGACCACGCAGTACTTGTCGAGGAGCGCGCGTTGCGAGGAAGCCGCTTGGTCAGGCACAGTCCCGGCAACCGCCATGGGCAGCCCCAGCACGGCGACGCAAGCTACAGTAAAGCCTAGGTTTCCTCCGATTTTTCGCACCCTGAGCTCGTATGAATTCTATCCCAAATAGCTCTTGCATGCAAGGGTGGGTAGTGTGGTCTTAGAGAGGATGTGACCTCAGAGAAAAATATCGGGGAAAAGACAGAGAGCAGCAGCTTCGAGCGCGGATATAATATGCTCGGCTTTGTCGGCCCAGTAATCCAAGACCTCGGGTACCGGTTCTCCCTCAATGAAATCAATCTTGTTGAAAGCTATCGTAAGTCCGACCTCTATCTTGTAGTGAAGGCCACTACCTCTGGCAAAGGTACTAAGTTCGATCTCGTTTTTAACGCTGTCCCAGGGAGGATTGACGAACAACTTCCTGACAGCGCCAGTGGCGGTAACGTTCCCAAGTTGGGACGCGAGGTTGATGCGGAGAAAAGTATGCTTATCTGCGACGGCCACCCTGTTGAGGGCCCAGAGAACATCATCTCCTCCTTTGTACGGCTTGAACGCTCGAAAGATAGGAAACAGTTTCTCTGGAACATCTTTGCACCGGCCGCGCATATTGTTCTCGAATTCGACGGAGCTGCCCCCGAAGGGGAAGTAGGCATGCAGTGGATCCTGATTCCCGCACGTGGCGGATGCGATTCCGAAACAAGCATTGTCCAACGCGGATCGGATTTGGTGGACTGCCTCCCCGGCTTCATCGATCAGGTGGTCCGGGATTTTGTTCTTAAATCTGATCCTGTGGATTTCGTTTCGCGGGTCATCAGGGTCGGGATCGCGGAGCATCTCGTTTGGGCAAATCTCCAGGAAAGAACGCATCTCTCTTACAAGATTCTCGATGTGCAGCTTTGCACGGACTAACTTGCCGCGTGCTCGACTAAGTTCCTCTGTCACGTTTGGCCCGCCTTGCCGCATACCTGTGACCACATCACCCAAGTGTGGGAGTCCTGTATGCCGTCAAGATATGTTCAGTGCGTAGCCTGCTCCAGGGCGGCTGCGGCCGACTGGATTTTCTCGCCGCAATTCTCCAGTACTTTGCCCACGCGCTCGGTCTGCTGCTCGGCCATGGTCCACTGCTTCTCTTCGATGCTCTCGCGGACACCGGGCAGCGTCTTCACGCCGTATCCGGTGTAGAGTCCGGGCGCGTAAATCTGGTTGCGATACCACGGACGGCCCGGCAGCCCGTCGGGCAAGATGAGCGTGCGTTCCACGCCGATCAATTGAGCATTAATGGCGGGCAGCGAAGCGCGCGCCAGCCGGTCGCCTTCCATGGCGCGGCCCAGCATCTTTTCATATTCGTCGCTGGAGCGCTCCAAAACCTCCAGGCCATTGTGCAGCGGCGCGAGATTTAAATAGGGAGGCACCGGATCCTTGACCGGCGCCACAAGCGGACGCCGGGGATCGTTGGTAGCCGTGAAAACGCCGTCATCGATTTCCCGATTGCGTTCCACAATGTCGGACCGCTGCGTTTGCGCCAAACGTTCGATTTCGTCCACGTAGCGCCGGATGGTATCGGTGAAATCGGAGAAATCGAAGGGGATCACTTCCGCGTCGGCCAGGCGCAGTACCGACAGCCCGACAGTCTGAGACAACGCCCGCCCATAGCTGAAATCGGTATCCGCGAAATGCGTGTACCAATGGAAATCATCGTAGACCGAATGATAAATTCCGCCCTCATCCTCGCCGCCGTAACCCAGGTTCAGCGACGCGACGCCCAGGTGATCGATGAAAGAGGAGTAATCCGATCCCGATCCGAGCGCCGCAATGCGCAGATCCGCACGCTGCCGCGCTTCCTGGCGAGCCTGCTGCACGGACGTTGTTGCCGTGGCCGCCGGGTGCTCGATCCGGCGCATTTGCAGCCGCTTCCAGACCGAAAGACCGGTCTCGGGATCCTTCACGTCGCGAGCCACGCCGTTGATGAATTTCTCGAGCGTGTGCGAGCCGGACATGTTCAGAAACCCGCGTCCGTTTCCGTCGGTATTGATGTAGACAGCGGCCTTGCGCTCTAATTCATCGGCGTGATCTTCAGCCCACTCCGTCGAGCCAAGCAGCCCTTCCTCCTCGCCGTCCCAGACGCAATAAATAATGGTCCGCTGGGGCCGCCAGCCCTCTCGCACCAGCGTTCCCAGGCCGCGAGCCTCCTCGAGCAGAGCCACCGTTCCAGCTAGCGGATCTTCTGCGCCGTTGACCCAGGCGTCATGATGGTTGCCGCGGATAATCCATTCGTCCGGATATGTGGAACCCGGAATTCGCGCCACAACGTCATAAAGCGGCTTGGTATCCCAATTGAAGCTCACCTTCAGATGGACCTTGGCAGCACCAGGACCCACGCGATAGGTGATCGGCAGCGCGCCGCGCCAGTTCTCCGGCGCCACGGGCCCGGTGAGCGCGGCTAGCAGAGGCTTTGCGTCGGCGTAGGAAATAGGCAGCGTCGGGACCTTCGTGAGCGTTGTCACTTCGCTCAGCTTCAGGCGCTTGGCGTCCTTGGTTGCGCCGACTCCGGGCGTCAAAGGATCACCGGGGTAAACCGGCATATCCATCACGCTTCCGCGCTGCACGCCGTCCGGCGGGCGAAACGGACCAGCGGGATAGGTTTGCCCTTCGAAATAACCGTCGTCGCGCGGATCGGAGTAAATGATGCAACCGACGGCCCCGTGTTCGGCGGCCAGCTTCGGCTTGATGCCGCGCCAAGTGGCTCCGTAGCGCGCAATGACAATCGCGCCTTTTACCGAAACGCCCAAGCGTTCCAATTCCTTGTAATCATCCTGCGAGCCATAATTCACGTAGACCAGCGGCGCGGTGACATCGCCATCGATCGAATATGCGTTATACGAAGGTAGCTGTTCGTCCTGCTGCGACGAGGTTGGATCGCCGCTCACCGGCGGTTCTTGCAGCTTGGCTGTAAAGTGACTCGGCTCGGTCAGCTCCAGTTCGCGCTCCTTCGGAGTCGGAAATAAGACGTAGTAATTCTCGATCTTTGCGTCCCATCCCCACTCCTTGAACTTCGCGAGCATCCATTCGGCATTGTCTTTGTCGTAGGGCGAGCCGACGTGGTGGGGGCGCGCGGAAAGGCGCTCCATATACTGGCGCAGATTCGCGCGATCGGGCAGCGCGCTGAATTTAGTCTCCAGATCGCGCTCGGTGTGCGTAGCTTCCACGGAAAAGCCCGGCAAAGCGGGCCCGTCGGCGGACATCAGCGACGGCGCACAAAGAACAACACAAAGGGGAGCTGCCAGAAGTTTTCTAGCGAGCACAAGCGGGTGCATGGACGGTAGTCCTCCAACAATGATTTTGGGATTGCGCGGGTTCGCGTCACCCAGATTCGCAGCGGGGCGTAAGCAACATTGTACCGCTCGCGAAAATGCTTCAGTATCCGAGCTTCAGCATGCCTTGCTGCAGGCCGTTGACCGAACCTTTGGTCAGCCACTCCGCCGACGCCTGGAAAAGAAGCAAGTGATTCTTCTCCCACATGGCGTTGTGCGAGGAACACGCCAGATCGATGAACACCTTGCGCTCGGCGCCCAGATCGGCGTATAAATCGCGCACGCGGCTGGATGGAACCTGCCGGTCGTACTGGCCCGTCACCATCAGCGTGGGGGTTTGGGCCTTCGCGACCACTGCCCCGTTCCATCCCCAGGCGGTGACCTGCGGAGCGCGCCGCACGCCCGTTCCCCACGTCGCGCCCACCGGATCGGACGCCAGCATCTGCGCCCATACCGAATCGCTCGCGGCCGGGTCCACTTGATCGGCGCAGCCGGTTTGGCGCTCCCAATTCGCTGCGAACTCATCGTGGGACTGCGAGGTCATGGTGGTTCCGTCGGCCGGCAACTGCGCGGGCGGATCGGAAGGGCCTTCGCGTCTGTACGCGGGAGCCAGCAACACCAAGCCGCTGATTTGTTCCGGATGCCGCGCGGTATATCCAGCGGCGCGCGGCCCGCCGAGCGACCACGCCACCATGCTTACCTTCTCGACGTGCCGAATGGAACGCAGATAATCGATTACCGCCCCCAGATCGTTCCAATCCGATGCGATGGTGGTCAAAGGATGCGGATAACTGGGCGAGCAGGGCGACGGAATAAGCGCGGGGATGAAGCCGGCCTGTTGCTCGCGCGAGAGGTTGCACGGGTCGTTCATGGGCGTGGGACGAGTGGACCGGCCGTAGCCCGTCATGTCCATGGAAAACGCGTCGAAGCCGGCATGCGCCAGATAGGCCATCCAACTGTAGTCCTGATAAGGAACGTCGAATGCGACTTCGGCGGGCGTGCCCGCGCCGTGGACGAAGAGCGCCACGCGGTCGGGAGCCGGGCCCCGCAGCGCCACACCGGCCTGCACCACTTCGCGCACGTAGATCTCAGATGGTTGCCCAGCGATGGCTGGCACCGTGGAATGCACGCGGACGTAATGATCGACGCGCAGAAGACGCGCGCTGTCGTCGGCCAGGGACAATTGCGCCAGTAAGAACGCGGCGGTGATCGACATCACAATTCTAGTTATGGGACGCATCCAACCTCCACGAATCAATGTTGCACATTCGGCGATCAGTATACTTCGTCCGGTTGTATCGTGTGAATTGGGTTGATTGCGGCACGCCAGCAGGATCGGCTGGCGCACTCGGTGGCTGGAGCTCTTGCCGACAGCGGCGTGCTCAATGCCACGAGCTGCTGTCGCAGAAAGCGGAGAGATGCTGCGTCAGGTATCGAGACTCAGCGGCGTTGTGCGAAACATCTGACCCCTGCGAGGCCGATACCGCCTAGCGTGCACTCCCGGCACCCGCCGCGGCGCTGGCGGCGTAGAAGTGTTTGACGATCGGCGGCATCTTCACCACCTCAGCGGAATGGCTGACAGTCTCTTCGTGAAGACAACGGTCCATGCAAGCCCGCATCCCGTGTTCCACCGCGGTAGCGAAAGCGCTTAGCACGATAGAGCTGGTCTCGATCCTCACGTCGTGGAAGAAGTTCACGTTCTGGGTGTCGGCCAGCGGGATGCGTAATTCCCACGTGTGACTCGCATCCACGCGCTGGAAGTCTTCGAAAACCATGCCTTCAAAATTCATCCGTACGCCCTGGAATCCGAACTCGCGGCTGCCGGAACGGATTTGCAGCCAGCACTCTTCAATACCAGTGGCACGCGCCAGGTTTTTTTCGAACTCTACCAGCCGGGTCTCAAAACCGATGATGCGCCGGAATCCGCCCTGCAGGAACAGGCGGCCGGCCATCGCGAATTCGGTATAACCCAACTGTTGAATACCCATCCAGGCCGCGGCGCAAAACACGATCACGATCAAGCCGCTGAACTGGTTGCGAAGCGAACTGGCGACCAGCGATAACAGCGCCACTACGCCGCAGAATCCATATATCGTGAGGACCGCGCCCCTGGGACTCAATCCCCGCTCCAGCAGTTTATGATGAATGTGCCCGCGGTCGGCTTCGAAGATCGGCCGGTTGCGAAGATAGCGCCGGACGATAGACAACACCACTTCCAACAGTGGAATGGATACCGCCAGCAGCGGGACCGTGAGCGCGATCAACGTGACCGACTTCTCGCTCCACAATGCGCCGTAGCAACCCAGCAGAAAACCGATCAGCAAACTGCCGCAATCGCCCAGGAAGACCGAAGCGCCGTTGAAGTTGTAGCGCAGGAATCCGAGCAGGCAGCCAGCCAGCGGCAGGGTGGCGAGCGCCAGCGGCAAGTTGCCCTGCGTCAGCGCCGCGATCAACATGGTGACGGTGGCCACCAGGCCAACTCCCGCCGCCAGACCGTCCATGCCGTCGATGAGATTGAATGCGTTGGTGCATCCGATCAGCCAAATCACCGTCAGGGCAAATCCCAATCCGGGCCAGGCCGGCAGGCCGTGCAGGATCTGAATGTCCACCCGGATTCCAGCACCGTAGGCCAGCACCGCGGCGCCCGCGATCCCCGCCAGCTTCTTCCAGGCGCTCAAACGCAGCCGGTCGTCCAGAACGCCAGTCAAGAACACGACAGAGCCCGCCAGCATTAGATGCAGGATATGCGGCAGCGCGCGATGCAAGACGAAAGTGTAGCTAAAGGGCAGTGCGAGCGCGATGGCGAAAGTCGAAACGTAAGCGAGGACGATTGCAATCCCGCCTACCCGCGGCACAGCCGTTGCGTGTTTCTTGCGAACGCCGTCCGGATGATCCAGAAAGCCGAGCTTTCCCACATGATCCCGAATCAGCGGCGTTAGAATCAATGCCAGAAGAAGGGAAAGGCCGCCTAGTGTGAGTATGAGAAACATGCGTTCGTCCTTTCAATCAGTCGTTAAGAACAAAAAACCTGGCAAGCTGGATGGCGAACTTAGCTGATCGCATTCAGCAGCTCCCGGATTCGCAAAGTCTCTTGAGGAGAAGGATGATTCGCCAGAGCGGCTTCGAGTTCCTTGCGCGCCACGGATCGCTCGCCTTTCTGGAATAAGGCCAGTCCTAAGTGGTAGCGGAAGCTGGCGGACGTGGGATAGCGATGCGCGAGAGTGCTGAACGATTGGATGGCGCTGTCCAGCATGCCTTTCTTGAGGTAAATGTAGCCGATGGTATCGGAGAAGCTGGGTTGTCCCGGGCTCACGGCCAGCGCGTTTTTCGCCAGCCGCAGGGCCTCGTCCAAATCGCCGCCGCTGTCCGCCAGAAAAAACGCCACGTTATTCAGGGCCGGCGCGTTTTCCGGATGTGCTTTCGCCACGGCCTGGTACAGCTCACTGGCTTGGTCCAGATGTCCGGCTCGTGCCAAAGCGTCGGCCAGATTTTCAGCGGCTGCTGCGTCGTCAGGAGCCAGGTCGTGCGCCTGTTGATAATAGGCCAGCGCACGGCTATGGTCGCCCGCGATATCGAGCACTTCGGCCATGCGCCGCCGGAGGACGGCCGACTTCGGTTCCACCGAAAGCAGCTTCTGGTATTGCGACAGCGCGAGAGCGTAATTTCCGGAAAGAGCCTCGGTGTCCCCCAGTTGCTCCATGAGAACAGAAGAACCCGGCCAGCGGTCCAGCCCCTCATGCAAGATCGCGCGGGCCTGGTCGAACTGCTTTTCGTTCAAATACGCGTTGGCCAGCGCGGCAAACGTGCGGGCATCGCCCGACGCGCGCTGCTTGCTCAAAATGTCGATGGCCTGGGCGAAATTCTTCTCGGATAACGCCAGCATCGCCATTTGCAGCTGCGGCTCGGCATCCTGCGGAAAATCCTGAATCAGCCTGGTCAGCACCCCACGCGCCGCCTCGGCATTACCGGTTCCGATCAAACCCCGGGCGTAAAGTAGCCGGGAGCGGTGATCGTTGGGCTGCGTGGTCAGAATCTCGCTGGCTTGCTGCACCGCTTCCTGAGGCCGGTGAAGAGCCAGGCTGACATCGGCCAGTTCGTAACGCGCGGCCAAAACGTCCTGGCCCCCGTGGATCACATCCAAGAACTGGCTGCGCGCGCCTTCCAAGTCTCCCTTCAGGCGGTAAGCGCGGCCCAACTGCATGCGCAAAGGAGCGTCGTTCGGGCTCAGATTCGATAAAGTTTGGAACTCGCGAATGATCAGGTCTGCCTGCTCGGGATGGCCGCGATCGAGCAACAGATCGGCGTGCACACGAAGGACGGCATTGTCGTCCGGATGCTCCCGCCGGAGTTGCTCAGCCAGTTGAGCGGCATCATCCTTCTTTCCCGCCCTCAAAAGGGCAAGAACAGAGCGCGTCTGGTAAGCGACTTTTGCCTTGGCATCCCGGCTGGAGTTTGCACCCTGCTGGTAGTAGCTGATGGCTTCGGCGTAGTCCCGCAGGCCCAGGTAGAAATCGCCGATCCAGAGCCGGGCTTGCGGAAAATCCTTCGGATCGTCCAGGAGCCGATCGAGCGCGCCTGTCATTCCCGCGGCGTTTTGCTCGCGATTATAATGGCGGGCTAGTTGCAAAATGTACTCCGCATTCTTCGGGTTGTTGTCGGCTTTCAACTTGAGCGTGGCCTCCGCTTCCTGCGGCCGGCCGGCTTTCAGGTAGAAGCTATACATCAGGTCGTACACGGGGCCGTAAGAGGTCCGATTGCGGACGATCAGGTCCGTCGCCAGTTGCTCGCCCTCTTGAGTCTCGCCATCCTGAATCAGAAGGTGCGCGAGCTGGGTTACCACGCCGGCATCGGCGGGACCCGCGCGTAGCGCCCTGCGAAAATATTCGATGGCCTCTTTCTGCTTGCGATCCGTAGAGGCCAGATAGCCCCTCAGCATCAGCCCTTCATATGAGTTGGCATCTTGGGCAAGAAACTCATCTGCCAAGGCCCCGAGCTGCGTGTAGAGAACCTGGGAATGGTTTCGGTCCGCCAGGTACAGGCTGAGACAGACGTTGGCGAGCTGGATTTTGGCGTCCGAATTTGCGGGCGACAACCGCACCGCGCGATATAACGCATCGTAAGCCTCCGTTGCCTGTTCCTGCTGGATGGCGGTCAGCCCCAAACGATAGTATGCCTCTCCGTAGGCTGCGTCTTTCTGGATAGCGGCACGGTAATTCAGAGCCGCGTCCGGATATTTGCCCGCCGCAAAGAACTTGTTCCCCTTGGCGAGATAGGACTGTTTCGTCGCATTACATCCAGACAATGCAACGAGGGAGACAAGTAAAAAGCTCAAGCCAACTTTTGTCATGCAAGACCTCCGGGTAGTCTTCATAAAATCTGGTTCCGTACGCATGGAAGGCTTGGTAGCCAACGCGAGAGAACACACGAATCCTCGCGGCCTGGCACACCGCCAGCCTTCCGAGCCCGCCAGGACACGCGTGGTCCAGCGCTCAGCTTCAAACCTGTCAGATTTAGATCATGAAACGTGGTCCTCTATACGAGGACTTCGCATGTTCTCAGCCGCCCATGGACGTCACTTCTCTAAACGCCATCGCGGCCAATGGAACGCTGACCGGTGAGCGGTAGTGGGCCGAATCTCTCGCGGCGCGGCTTCAACCTGGAAACCGGCCATCGTGATTCGCGGTGAAAAATATGCCCACTACACGTTCTCTGATCACCGTAAACCCAGAATCAACGCGCGAATTTTCGACGCGCCAGCGGCACCAGACCGATCAAGCCCGCACACAGGATCACGAGCGACGGCTCCGGAGTCATCGTGGATGTGCCCTCGGAGAACAAGTTGTAGACATCGCTCAGATGGGCTGCGCCGGAAGTGCCTCCGGTAACACCGATGTCCTTGGTCAGATCCAAAGACATCACCGGCGGAAAAGTAACCGAATCGCTCGGGATTCCCGGCCCGGCCCCAAACTCCGTAAACAGACTCTCGGACGGTGCTACTGAAATTTCGGCAACGCTAGCCAGTCCGCCGTTCGCGGCACCGCCAGCCGTTACCAGGTCCAGATCGGTGATCCCGCCAGGATTGGTGGTTGAGACATCGTAGGTAATCGACGAGTCTATCGTCTCTCCACTAGCCACTAACCAGCCGGAAGTGAAAAGCAACCCCGTGTCGGTCCCGAAACCACTGGTAACCGGAGTCACGGCAACGCCACTATCGGGCGGCGCTAGGGCGCCTCCGAAAGCGGAGGATGTGTACATGAAGTTGCTGAAAGTGATGTCGCCAAGAGAGCACGTGAAACCAGGCACGTCGTAAACGGCCAGAGTCCCCGACGCGCACGTGCTAGCCCATGCCGAGGAACCCAAGCCAAAGACGAATGTAATCAAGAGAAGTGTTTTCTTCATTAACCGGTCCTCCTTCAAGGTACCAGTATTACTATTACCTTGAGTTTGAACGCCCGTCAATATGGAATAGGTACCGCAGTACTACAGTGATATGCCTCTCACTTAAACCAGCTATCTATTGATTGTAAATGAGTTATTCCATCGTTATAGAACTGTAACCGGTCCGGGTACCGGGGGACAGGTCAATTGTGGAGAGAGAAAAATGCCTTATCTCAACGTACAGCCCCGGGGTGACTGATCGAAAAGTACTACAGTTTCCTCCCAATTCTGATATCTCCTTATAAATCAAATTGATGGCCCGCAAAAGACAGCTTAGATCCTACGATCATCGTGGAGGGACGATTCAGCCCAAAAAGAGGAATCCTTTCTTAGTTCGGATGCCATCCTGAGCGACTTTCTGCGAAACTGTATAACGGGTCTTTTGGGAATCTCAGCACATTTTTATCCCGTCATCCTTGATCCATTTGAAGGCGAACCACCGCACTGGCTTTCGCGCTCGCAACGGCGGCGTTCGGCGCAGAACATTCCGATTTCACCGGCAATTGCAGGGATCGATGTTTCCAAAGCGATCGCTGGCAAGGGCACGTCTCCCGTCCACGACGGGAACGAAATCACCATCCTTCGTTGGTTTTCGAACGACGGTTCGGAGGTGGCAGCCGAGACGCACGGCCAAAGGAAAAGGGAAGGCGAGAGCGATACTATCATCCGCGAAAAGGCTATGAATCAGGACGTGGGGTCAGTTTCCGAAGTCGGCAAAACCTGGACGAATCAAATGTCCTTGGGGGTCCGGCAGTAGCCGCGGGGATCATGACAAGTCAGCGAATTGGGATCGTGCATCCCGGACAAATGGGAATTGTTGTGGCCGTTTCCGCCCGCAACAGCGGCAACGAAGTATTCTGGGTCTCTGAACATCGGAGCGCGTCCACGCAAAAGCGCGCGTCCGAAGCTGGCCTGCAGGATGCCCAAACTCTCGCCGAGCTGTGCCGGCTTTGCCCGGTAATCGTGAGCGTCTGTCCTCCCGAATTCGCCGGAGAAATCGCGGAGCAAGTTGCGCGGCATTCCTATCAAGGCACGTATGTCGATGCGAACGCCATATCGCCGGAACGCGCCCAACGCATCGCACGCCGGTTGGAGGAGGGCGGCGCGCGGTTCGTGGATGGCGGCATCATCGGTCCGCCTTCGAGTACGCGCAATCGGACGTGGCTCTGTCTTTCAGGAGAACACGCTGCCGATGTCGCGCCGTATTTTTCCGCGGGGCCGATCGAAACCGAGGTCCTGGCCGGAGGCATCGGCCGCGCCTCCGCATTGAAGATGTGTTTCGCCGCATATTCTAAAGGCTCCGTGGCGCTGGCCTGCGCGGTACTGGCGGCGGCAGAACAACTCGAGGTATTCGACGATCTGGAGCGGCAGTGGGCTCGCAGCGGCCCTTCCCTGCCCAGCCTGGAACGCGAAATTTCGCGTGCCGCTCCCAAGGCCTGGCGCTACACCGGTGAAATGCGCGAGATTGCGGCAACGTTCCAGGGCGCGGGCCTGCCTCCCGAGTTTCATCAAGCGGCGGCCGAGATTTTTAGCCGCCTGGAAGATTTCAAAGGCCAGGAGGGCCCCGGCCTGAAGGATGTACTCGGTACACTACTAAAATGAGCAAACGCATCAGTATCGAAGTGCCCGGTCTGGAACATGTGAATCCGATCCCGAATGCCAGCCGGTTGGGACCTTTTCTCGCGAGCGGCGGGATCTTCGGAAAGGATCCGGGAACCGGCCGGGTGGCGGAAGGAGTGGAGGCGCAGTGCGAGCAGATGTTCGCCAATGTGCGAACGGTCCTGGAAGCGGGCGGCGCAACGCCTGAGCACATCATCAAGTTGAATGTCTGGCTGAAGGATATGGCGAACCGGCCGATCGTCAATAAATACTGGGTGCAGATGTTTCCCGATCCGCATTCGCGGCCGGCGCGGCATACTTTCGCCACGCCCGATCTGCGCGAGCCGTTGCTGGTGGAGTGCGAGATCATGGCGGTTATTCCGGACTCAAAATGAGACTGGCCAGCTTTCGCGCCGGCGGAAAGGACCGCATCGGGATCTCGCCCGATGGCAGTACGCTGGTTGAGATCTCAGGGCCGTGCAGCATTCTGGAGCTCGTCGAAACAGGCCAGGAGATTCGCGAATCCGGCGAAACGTTTTCGCTCGACGAGGTCGTCTGGCATCCGCCGGTGCGCCGTCCGTCCAAGATCTGCTGTCTGGCGCTGAACAATAGCGCCAACAGCGATCGCATCCTGCAAGGGCCGAAGCATCCCGCTATGTTCATCAAGCCTGCCAGTTCACTGCTAGGCCACCTCGGCGCTATCGAATGCAAACCGAACTACGGACGCGTGCATCCGGAACCGGAGCTGGCCGTCGTGATCGGCAAAACAGCCAAGAACATCGCCGCGCACGATGCCTACGATTATGTTTTCGGCTACACCATCCATAACGACATCACTTCACCCACCATGCGCGCCGAAGACACTTTTCATTACCGCGCCATTCATCCCAAGGGCGGCGATGCGAAGGCGATTGAGTACGTGGACACCTGGGTCAGCTATCCGGGACGCTACAAATGCTGCGATACATTCGCTTGCATGGGTCCGTGGCTGGTTACCAAGGACGAAATCGCCGATCCGCACAATTTAGCGGTTTCCTGCAAGCACAAAGGTCAACTCGTCACGGAAGACAACACCGAAAATCTGTTTTACAAGATTCCGGAAGTGCTCGAATTCCTATCCAGCCACCTGACGCTGCTTCCGGGCGATATCGTTTCCATGGGTACGGCGCTCAAGAAGTCCGCGCAAGGCGGCGCGGTGCAAAACATCGATCTGAATAAGCTGGGCGGGCCGGTTTCGGTGACCATCGAAAAACTTGGCACGCTGAGCAACGACGCAGTCCACGTGTGACGGTTATTTCGCGGCGGCCTGCGACTTGAGTTCATCGACCGCGGCATCGGTCGCCGGCCCATGAAAGCGCCAGCGAATGGCGCCGTCTTTGTCCAACAAGAGCACGCAGGCATCGTTGGGGGCGTCGAATCCGGCCGAGTTCTTCGGGCACTTGGCCCTTCAAGCCATGCACGGCCACGCCGCGAACCAGCCTGGGCGCATCTTCCAACACCGCAATCGAATAAGTGGGAAATTCATGCTGCAAGCGCGCGGCCCATGCCTTGGTCTGATTCTGCGAGCTGTGGGTAAAACCGATCGCCACCACCACGGGATGGCCGGCCGCGGCATCCGGCAGCGCCGCCTTTTGGCCAAGCAGGTTCTCGCCTCGATCCCGCGGGGACTGCTCGCCACACGGGCAAACACGTATACGCGATCGGAGTTTCGCCGGGGCGGGGCTTCACGGCTTGGGTTTGTTCGCTCCGCCTTCGCCTTCGGTGTAGTGCTTCAGATCCCGCTCGCCCTCCACGCAAGCCAGCTCCATGATTTCGTAACCCGGGCGCGTGATACGCGTGATGGGGAAGGCGATCTTCCAGGGCCGGCTAAACGTCTTGGGATCTTCGATGGTGGCTTCGTAGGCGATGGTGTTCGCGTCCACCGGCGTGTAATGCTCGATCACGTGCAACGCGTCGCTGTGAAAATTGCCCGCCATATCGAACCATGTTTTGTCGTTCTGATTGGTGACATCCACCACCAGCGTGTCGCCTTCCCAGTGGCCGCGCGAGTCGCCCTCGAACTGTTGGATATCGGCGGGCAGATGCGGGCGGCCGTCGGTGGGAATCACGCGGTACGCGTGAAAATTCTCGAATAAAAACAGGACGTAGTTAGCGGGCTGCAAAATCTGGAATCCGAACGGCGCATAGACCTGGCGCGGGATGCCGGAGAGGAAGCAGTGCGCCTCCGGATCGTCGTACATATGATGCGCCACCAGATCCTTCTTGCGCTGCGCAGCCGCGGGCAGATAAGGAATCTTGCCGTCCTTGGGATCGACGATCACGCCTTTGCCGGGCGGAATTCCGTAGACCGCCGTCAGATGATCTTCCACGTCGTAGGCCGCGTTTCCACCTGGACTGCGAACCTCCCAAACGCCCTGAAAATCGGGCTTCCCGTCGGCGCCGCGCGGCATGGGCCCGGCTTTCACGGCCGGCTTCTCGCGGGGCGTTTCCTGCGGCCCGGGCGTCTGAGCAAGCGCAGCGAGAGACAAGAACAATCCGAGGAGAATCGTTTTCATTTGCTTGGTTCCTCGTAGGCGTAGCAATCGTATTCCAGGAGCTGTAGATTCTTCTCCGCGCGGCGGTAGAGGGGAAGGCTGATCTTCCACGGCCTGGTGAACACCTTGGGATCCTCTATGGTGGCCTCATAGCTGACGGTATTCGGGCCGGTGCGCGTATAGCGCTCTACGACGTGCAAAGCCCCACTGTGGAAGTTGCCGGAAGCGTCGAACCAGGTTTGGTCATTATTATCGGCAACGTCCACCACCAGAGTGTCGCCCTCCCAATGGCCGCGCGAATCGCCCATCCAGAAATCCACGTCGTCCGGATGCTTGCTGCCATTGAGCGGAATCAGCCGGTAAGCGTGGACATATTCGTACAGAATCGCGGCGTCTTTCGCTGTTTGAAAAATCTGAAAAGGAAATGGCATGTAGTTGGCGCGTGGGACGCCCGGCAAGAAACACTTGTTGTTCGGATCGGCCGTCGCGCGATTCTTAAAGTTTTGCTCCCTTTTCGCGGCCGCTTCCGGCGTGTAGGGGATTTCGCCGCCCACTACGATCCCCGTTCCCGCAGGCATTCCCAAAAGCGCGGCATGCGGCTCAACGTCATAAGACGCGGTGGTTTCCGCCTGCCAGATGCCCTGCAAATCGGGCTGGCCGTTGGCGGTTCGGGGTGGATGGTAGGTTTGGGCCCCGGAGGGAATTACGGATATTACAAGGAAGAGCAGACAATTTCTCATCAGAAGCGGGCATCGTATCACCTTCCTATTGAAGATGGCAACCGATCCGTGCTCTCCTAGAAGAGGAGTTCTCACGTCATGTTACGCTCACTTTTGCTCGCCGCCGCGCTCGCGCTCCCGGCCCTCTCCCAAACCTTCTCCGCCACTCCGCTCGCGAATCCGGCCGGGCCTGGCAGTCTGCAACCGAACTGGTCCGTCGCACCGGACGGAGCCGCGGTATTCAGTTGGATCGAGCCGTCGCAAGGCGCGTTCGCTTTGAAGTACGCGGTGCGGCACGGCGCAACGTGGTCGCCCGCGATGACCATCGCCGCGCATCGCCACTTCTTTCATCATCCGGCTGAGATGCCGGAGGTGATCGCGCTGCCCGGCGGGCATTGGTTCGCGCATTGGGTGGAAGCGCCCGAAGGCGGCGACAGCGATGCGGAGTACGTGTACGTTTCTTCCTCCACCGATGGCATGCACTGGACCATGCCGCTCCAGGCCCATCACGACCACAGCGCGGTCCAGCATGGCCTGGCCTCGATGATCGCCAACCCCGATGGCGGGGCTTCCATCTTCTGGCTGGAGGCGCTCAAAGGCGAAGACGCCCCGGTTTCGTTGAAACGCACCATCGTGGACGCTACGGGTAAGGAAATTCGGGAAGAGGTGCTGGATGGCGATGTTTGCGGCTGCTGCCCCACGGCGGTTACCCAGACGTCCAAAGGGCTGCTGGTGGCTTTCCGCGCCCACACTAAAGAAGACATTCGCGACATCGCGGTCACCCGGCTTGAGAATGGGCACTGGTCTACGCCCAAAATCGTGAGCGCCGATAACTGGGAAATCAACGCCTGCCCAACCAACGCCGCCGCGGTAAAGGCGAATGGCGATCATGTGGCCGTGGCCTGGTTTACGGGCGCTAATGATAAGCCCCGCGACCTGATGGCATTTTCCAGCGACGCCGGTTCCTCCTTCACCAAGCCGGTTCTGCTCAGCACCGGCCACGCGTTCGGTTACACTTCGCTCGCCCTCGATGATGACGGCGGCGCGATCGTTTCCTGGCTGGAACAGTATCCGGCGGGCGCGAAAGTGATGGTCCGCCGCGTCAGCTCTTCGGGCGTTGCTGGTCCCAGCGTAGAAGTGGCCAAGGGCGGGAAGATGGCTCTCGGGTATCCGAAGCTGTTTCACCACGGCAGCGAAACGTTCATCGCCTGGGGCAATCCGAAGCACATCGAGACGGCCAGCTTGGCCCCGTCTCACTAAACTACAGGTTGCTGAAAAACCCGGCCGTGTCGAGACGGCTTTCTGCCGACACGTAGCGGCCCGCGCCCAAGGACATGGCCCGCGACACCTTTGACTATACGGAAAAACTCACGTTCACACGAGTGTGAACGCGGCACGTGTGGGCGCGTGCGCCACGCCGGAGGCTGCGCAATTTGGAATGGTTATTTCCTGACCAGCTCTAAGCCTTACTTCGTAGGGGCGACGGAAACGACGTGCCCTTTTTGGCTGGGCGGCTCATAATAGCCGATCAGGCGTCCCGCGCAGACCATGCCGGTCCACAGAACCAGCGATAGCGCCGCGGCCGCCTTGGCACGCGTGGGGATGACTGGCGACTCATCCAGCTTCTCCGGGTGATTATAAACGCGCGGCCGAAAGATCAGCGCGTGTATGCCGATCAGCACCAGGATGGTCATCTTGGTCCAGAAGTAAGGGTTCGGATCATAATCGGCGGCCTTCGAGCCAAAAAGCAGGAACCCCATGGTGAACATGATGACGAAGCCCAGGCGCTTCCACCAGCGCAATCCGTTCACCACGTCCGCGATGGGACGGTTCTGCAGCGCCACCCCGAGCATCCGCAGGTCGGTCATGACGATCATCCCGCCGAAGACGGCGATGCACGTCAGGTGCGTGCTCATGATCACTGGATAAGTGAGCCCGGACTCCCGGATGAAAGTCATCATACTGAGGCTTTGCAGCCACTGGAATAAAGAAAGTACAAACACCTGAGCCTCCCGAGTTTACTTACGCAAATGCAATGAACAGACCGCCAAACACAACGCTGACCCACAAAGCTAAAGAAACAACGCCGACCGCGACACGCGCGCCGGTGGACGACTTGTCCGACAACGCCACCTTGCGATGAATCGTGTAATTGAAGATGATCGCAAGCACCAGTGCGCCGATCTTGAACCGGAACGCGGGGTTGAAGAGGTACATCCGCGGATCGGACAGAAACAAAATCGGGCCCGAAAGCAGAACGACAGCCAGACCCAGCAAGGTCCAGGGTGCCGTGGCCCGGGCGATTTCCGGAGTGGTCTCCCGCCGCAGGCCGACACCAAGAAGCCGAAAATCCACCAGGGCGATCATGCCGATGGACCACGCGAAGGCCGCGATGTGAAAGCATTCGGCGATGGGAAAAACCCATTCGGAACTATTCAGAGCATCCGATATGGCGTTGGTTTGAAGAAGCAACATATTAGTGGTCCGGTCCTTTTGCCGCGCGGGGAGCTCGCAGAGCAACCAGCGCGGCGTCGTTGGTGAAATGATCGAAACGAATCTGGGCGTGGATTTTGTTGAGCGGCGGCTCAATGTAACCGATCCCGCGCCCGCAGCAGGCGATGGAAGTCCAGAGCACCAGGGAAAGCGCGGCCGCCAGTTTGGCGCTGCCGGGGACGCTGGGCGCCCGATCCAGCGCGGCGGGGTCGGCATAAACGCTGCGGCGAAACACCAGTTCATGCACTGCCACGGTGGCCAGCAGAATCAGCTTGGCCCGAAAGAACGCGTTGTAGTAATACTCTTCCGCTTTGGAGCCCGCCAGCAAAACGCCGCAGGTGACGATCAGCAGCAGCCCCCAGCGCTTCGGAACGCGGAATTGGCCCACCACGTCCGCGATCGATCGCTTGCGCATGCCCCAGCCGAGCAGCCGCATGTCCGTCATCAACACCATCCCGCCGAACAGAGCGATGCCGACCATGTGCATGGACATGACGATCGGATAGACGTAAGCCGATCCCCGCAGGGCCGTGAAGAACCCGGTCAACTGGATCCATTGGGCGAATGAGAGAAGCATGCGATGGCTGCCTAAATAGCTACCCTAAGCTCAGTCCCGGATAGACGAAACCGATGAAGATTCCGCCGAAAATGACGCCGCACCACAATGCCAGCGACACGCAGGCCACCAGCTTTCCATTGGGCGGCGGGCTGTCGGAGGCGACGGTCTTGCGATGAACGGTGTAATGGAATATGACGGCCGAAACGAAAAAGACCATCTTGATCAGAAATGGCCAATTCAGATAGTACATGTCCGGGTCGGAGGAAAACAGCAGCAGTCCGGTAAAGAACATGAGCACCAAACCGCTGAGCGTCCAAAGCCAGGTGTCCTTGGCGAGCTGAGCCGGAGTCTGCCGGCGCATGCCGATGCCCAGCAGGGAAAAGTCCACGATGGCGATGGTTCCGATCGACAGGGCGAATCCGACGATGTGAAAGCACTCGAGAGTGGGAAATACTAGCTCAGAAGAGTTTAAAGGGTTCGTGATCAGCACTTGGATCCGTGTACACTGTTCGGCTCGGTCATAAGTGTATCAAAGCCTCGCGAAAAATCCAGCCCCCGTTGGGGTCACTTGGCGGTCACTGACCGGTGAGTGACCTCGCCGACCCGGATGTTATAGCGGATCAGGACAGCGAGCGCCAAGCCCGCGCCGAAGGTGAGAGAGCCCGTGGTGACGTGCAGGACGCTGGTGATCACTACCGCGAGACTGGTCTCCGGGAACAGGATCAGCATCATGAAGGTGGTGAACCCGAGCATCACTTGAGTTCCGGTGATGACCGCCAGGGCAACGGCGGCGGGCCGCAGCGTCGGATGCAGCGGAAACTGGCGGATCAGGAAAACGGCCACGATCAGGATCAGAAGCAGGACAATCATGGCGTTCAGGATATGCCAGAGGACGCCAATGGCGCGGTAGCGGTACGAAGCGCCGAGCGTGGTCTGGAGCAGAATGATGGCTGGGACCGCGATTGCCAGCGACCGCAGGGAGGGCTTCCAGGTATCTTCGATCGGCTCGGGGCCATGGTTCCAACTCTCCGACGTCATCACGGCAATGGCTACCACTACGCCAAACGAGAGCTGTCCCAGTAGCGCGTGCAGAATGTCGGTTAGAGGTGGCAGCGACTGGAGCACGACCCTTGCTCCCAGAACGCCTTCGATCACCCCGGCCGCCAGCGCGATCCAGCCAAACTGAACGAGCTGTTTGCCAGGTTTCTCGAAGATGACCCAAACAGCTAACCCAACCATCAGGACGCCCGCGACGATGCCGAGGATCAGGTGCCAGGACTCAAAGGCGGGGTTGATGGTGATCGCCGAGTTGGTGGCGATGGGGCGCTCCAGGCTGGTGACGACGGCGCCGGCCGCGACCGCGGCGAGAGCGCAGAGTCCAACGAAAATGGCGTAATGATGTAACCAGGGATTCTCAGTTTTCATTTCGAACTTCTTTTGTCTTCAAATCTCGCAACCAGCGCGCCGCTCCGATGCCAATCACCACCAGACCAACGGCCGATACAATCCATGTCGATGCCGCTCCCCACAGTGTGAGCATGACTCCGGCGGCCAGAACGATCGGCGCATAGCTGGTGGGCCTGCTCATGCCGTGCGCTCCTCCGCGTACCACCGCATCACCGTCGAGAGGATTCCCGAGAGGTAGACGAAGCAGCCGGGGATCCACATCAGTAAGCCGCCCAATTGCTGGTCACTCTTGGGGTCGAGTCCCCAAAGGTGTGCTGGCGGATTCAGGTACGCGGGATAAAGGCCGGCCGGGCCGAACGTCAGGAAAGCGCCCAGCAGGCTGCAACAAATGCAGGCGCTGAACAAATAAGAGACCGACGCGAGCGCCGGCAGATGGCGATCTTCGAGCGGCCCCAAAATCGGCCACCAAAATATCGTACCGGTGACCAGGAAACTCAGGTGCTGGAAAATGTGCAGGCCGTCGTTCGCGAGAGCGGCATTGAACAGTGCCGGAATGTGCCAGGCGAGCATGGCACCGACACCCAGTAGCCAGGAAACAGGCGGCTGGCCGAGAACGCGTTCCACCGTGTTGAGGCGCCCGAGATCGAAGCGCGGCGTGCCGAGCAACAACAGCGGCGGGATCACCAGCGCCAGCAGGAAATGCTGGACGATGTGGGCGCTGAAGAGGTACTGATCGGCAAGCGTATCGATGGGCGAGACCAGATCGAGCAGCAGTAGCACTACGCCGGCCAGAAAATACGGCGCGCGATGGAATCCACGCTTGCGTACCAGGGCGATGTAGCCGATGGCCAGCGCAGCGCAGCCGATCACAACCGAGGGCTCCCAATCCCACGCGTTCATGCCGCGCCCCAGACGTATGCTGCCAGGAAGATCACCACCCATACGCCAGCGAAGAAATACCAGTACAGCGCCAGGGTTCGCAGCGCCGTGGACGGCACAACCGCGAGCGCCACCAGTCCGGCCAGAACATGCAATCCATGCGCACCGACTAACGTAAAGAACGTGGTTCCGAAAAGACCCTGGCCGATCGTAACGCCATCGCGAATCAGGCGCACATACTGGCTGCCTTGGCCGGCTAGGAACGCAGCGCCCAGCACAATAGTCAGCGCCTGCCATACGCGCGAACCGCCAATCGCCCGCCACATGCTGAGGCTGCTGGCGAGCAGCAACGCAGTGTCGAGCGATCCCACCTCGATGCTCAGGTTCCCTTTCGCGCGGAAATAGACGAAAGCGAGGATCAGCAGGAAGAAGAACACGGCCTCGGCGATCAGGAACATCGCCATGCCTAAGTGCGCGCGCCTCATCAGGCGCCACCTCTCAGGGCTGGCTCGTGCATCCAATCCGGCGCTTCGGGATGTTTGAGATCCCACAACGGCCGGCGGCTGCGGACTTGTGGAATCTCGGCGAAATTCTGAAGCGGAGGCGGCGACGCAGCGGCCCATTCGAGCGTCCAGGCGTTCCAGGGATCGTCGCCCGCCGCGCTCCCGAAAAAGAGGCTCATGGCGAGGTTCGCGCAGAACAGCAGGATACCGAACACCAGAATGGCCGCGCCGATGGTGGAAATGAGGTTCAGCGCGCCGAACCACGGCAGATCCGGATAAGTGTAAACCCGGCGCCGCATGCCCAGCAGCCCGAGAAAGTGCTGTACGAAAAATGCCGTGTTGAAGCCGAGGACGATCAGCCAGAAGCTCCAACGGCCCAGCTTTTCATCCAGCATTCGCCCGCTCATTTTGGGGAACCAGTAGTGCACGCCCGCCAGCAGCGCGAACACCGTGCCGCCGAACAGCACATAGTGAATGTGGGCCACGACGAAGTAGGTGTCCGTCATCTGCCAGTCCACTGGCACCGCGGCAAAAGCCACGCCGCTCAAGCCGCCCACGGTGAATTCCAACAGGAACGCGACCGCGAACAGCATGGCCGTAGTAAATCGAATGGCTCCGCCCCACATGGTGGCAATCCAACTGAAAATCTTCATGCCCGTGGGGACCGCGATCAGCATGCTGGCGGCGGCGAATACCGCGAGAAAATTGCGGCCCAGGGCAACCGCGAACATATGATGCACCCACACGCCGTAGCTTAAGAACGCGATCGCGACGGTGGAAGTTGCCATGAACGGGTACCCGAAAATCGGCTTGCGCGAGAACACGGGAATGATTTCCGAGATCATTCCAAACGCGGGAAGCACGACGATATAGACTTCCGGGTGCCCGAAAATCCAGAAATAATGCTGCCACAGCAGCGGAGCGCCGCCTTGCGCCGCATCGAAGAAGCGGGCGTGCAGCAACCGGTCGCTCAATAGCATCGTTAAGGATGCCGCCAGCGCGGGCAGCGCGAAGACGATCATGATAGATGTCACCAGCGTCATCCAAACGAACAGCGGAACCAGGCGCATCGTCATTCCGGGCGCCCGCTCGGTAGCGATAGTCAGGATCAGGTTGATGGCCGACCCAATTGAGCCGCCGGCGATCATCAGCAGCGCCAGCGCCCAATACGTCAGGCCCGGGCCCGGCGAAAAGGCTTTCTCGCTCAGCGGCGCATAACTGAACCAGCCCGCCGACGGCGCCGTTCCCGTCGCGAAGCTAAAGTACAGCAGCAAGCCGCCGAAGAATTGCATCCAGAAACTCAGCGCGCCCAGGCGAGGCAGCGCCATTTCATTCGCGCCGATCATCAGAGGCACCAGGTACACGCCGAAACCAGTAAGCACCGGCATCGCAACCAGAAAGATCATCGTGGTGCCGTGCATGGTGAACATCTGGTTGTAGGTCTCCGGCGCAATGAGCTTCAGATTCGGCGCGGCCAGTTGCGCGCGCATCACCATGGCTTCCATTCCGCCGGCCAGGAAGAACAACAGGGCCGATAGCATGTAGAGAATCCCGACCCGCTTGTGATCGATGGCGCAGAGCCAGGCGCTCATTTGAGCGACTCCAGATAAGCCAGCAGCGCGTCGCGCTCATTGGCCGATAGCGGCGTATCGGGCATCCGGTTGCCAGGTTTGGCCGCTTGCGGATCGGTCAGCCACAGCATCAAGCTCTCGGGAGTGTTTCGCAAAATGCCCCCGCCGAGAGTTTCGCGGCTGGCCAGATGAGCCAGGTTGGGGCCCTTTTCGACCGCGGCCGCGCCGATCGCGCTGACGCCGTGACAGTCCGCACATTTCTTGCTTTGAAACAGCCGCGCGCCCTCGGCGGCGATTCCCACAGGCTCGGGCGACGGTTGCGCCTGGCGCCGCAGCCACGCCTCAAAGTTCGGCTCCGCTTCGGCGATTACGCGAAAGCGCATCCAGGCATGCTCGGCGCCGCAAAATTCCGAACAACTGCCGGCGTAGGCACCAGGCGTTTCGGCCTCCAGCCAGATAAAGCCCTTGCGCCCCGGCACGGCGTCCATCTTGCGCGCCAGATTGGGCGCCCAGAAGTCATGAATGACATCTCCGGATTCAATGCTCGCCAGGAGCCGGCGCGACGTGGGAATGTGGATATCCCAGGTAGCGATGACGCCGTTTGGATAGCGCGCCTCCCACCACCATTGATGACCCGTGATGGCGATGTCCGGAGGACTGCTCGCGTCCCGCGGAGCATCAATCAGCACCATGGCATGCACGGTGACAATGAAAAGCCCGGTGACAATCGCGAGCGGGACCAGCGTCCACAGAATTTCCAGCTTCCGCGATCCGAAAATTTGCCTGGGCTCCGCCGCCAGACCGCGCGAACGGTATCGGATGACGCTGTATACCACCCCCGCCACGACCAGCAGAAAAATCACTGCCGCAATCACCAGCACTAACGAAAATACCCCTGCGATCGACTGCGCCTGTGGAGAATGCGGACTGAAAGGAGGCCACACTTTTGAGAGTTGCTCGGTAGTGCTGGCCTCAGTCTACTATCGCGCCTTGGGAGGGTCAAGACCGGCTCAGGTCTGTTCCTGGACACGGTCCGTGTCACAGACCGGTCAGTGACAAGCGATCCCAACCTGCAAAATTTGGACAGCGGCCTAGTACTTTTCGAAGGGTCATGGTACTCTGTCGGTACGGACCTTGCGGTTAGGACCTTACGGCAGGTTAGGGCGATTTTGGTGGCTTACCCCACATAATCCTTCGCCTTTCGCTCGCCGATAAGGGAAGTATATGTTCGACAGGCGTATAGAGCCCCGGATGTTGTGTGCGGATATGGTAGATGTCCAGTGGAAGGACAAGTCCGGGCGCATCCGTAAAGGCGTTGCGAATCTGGAGGACATTTCGCTTTCCGGAGCCTGTCTCCAGTTTGACCAGCCCATCCCTTTGCAGACCGATCTTCGCATCACCTATCCCAAAGGCGAGCTCTCCGGCAAGGTTCGATACTGCGTATATCGCGAAATCGGATACTTCCTGGGCGTCGAATTTGAAGCCGGCTGCAAGTGGTCCGCGCGCCATTTCAAGCCGCAGCACCTGCTGGATCCCCGGCGGCTGGTGGTCCGCAGCGTCAACCGCGCTTCCAAGCTTGCCAACTGAAAATCCCCGGGCTTGGCCGTGGCTCGGCTGAAACATCGTTCACTTGCCGGTTCATTTTGCTACTCTTCTAGCAGGGCATGGCTGTTTCCGGCATCAAAGATTCGCTGAAACAACAGGGCGTCCGCCTCACGCGACAGCGCAAAATCCTGCTGGACTTGATCGATCAGTCCGGCCAGCACCTGGATGCCGAGCGTTTATTCACGCTGGCGCGCGAGAAAGATCCGAAGCTGAACCGCGTCACCGTCTACCGGACGCTCAAGCTCCTAAAGGCGGGCGGCCTGGTGGACGAGCTGGACCTGATGCATCACTCCGGCGACCAGCACTATTACGAGACGCGTCTGAAACAGGAACATGCCCACGTGATTTGCCTGCGCTGCGGCAAGATCGAGGAGTTCTTTGGCGACCTGCTGAAGAAGATGCGCGAACAAATTGAGACGCACTTCGGGTTTGAGATTGTCCTGTCGCGGACCGAAGTGGGCGGGTACTGCTCCCACTGCCAGGTCCTGCGCGCTAAGGAATTGACCGAGATGGCCGAGCCGGATCCGGCCGTGTCATCGTCCACGTCCAGCGGCCGAGTGCAACACCCCCGGAGCCGCTGATGCCGCCGCCCGATGGGTCGCCCACGGCGGCGAGCCGGCCGCCCGCTATTCCGGAGCGGGTTCCCGCGTTAGCAGTCATCAATCCGTCCGGGAATCGCAGCCGCGTAATCATCGATCCGGTGCCGTTTCTGATCGGCCGGCAAGGCGAAAATAATCTGGTACTGCGGGACAACCGCATCTCGCGCAGCCACGCTCGTATCTCGGTGGACAACGGGAGCTATGTGGTCGAAGATTTGGAAAGCCGCCACGGCGTCTTCGTCAATGGCCAGCGCGTGCAGCGACACCTGCTCAAGGACGGCGACCACATCGACTTTGGGTTTCCGGATTCCTACCGGCTGGCCTACACGCTCGCCGAAGACGAGCTGAACCAGTTTCTGGGGAAGATTTCGGGGCCGGAGGGAACGGGCGCGAATAATCTCTCCAAGCTGCGATCCCTGGTGGAAGTGGCCCGCGCGCTGCAGAGTTCGTTATCAACCAACGATGTGCTGGCGGCGGTAGTGGATGCGGCTCTTTCAGTGACAGGCGCCGAACGCGGCTTCCTCCTGCTGGGAAAAGACGACCAACTGGAAGTAAGAGTGGCACGCGACCGGCGCGGCGTACCTTTGGACACCTCGGACCTGGGCGTTCCAAGATCGCTGATCAATCGAGCGCTGCGCACCCGGCGCGACCTGTTGTCGATGACTTTCGATCCGCTGGGCGCCGATGGCATTCGTCCCGAAATGTCCGTGGCGGACCTGGAGCTGCGCAGCGTGGTCTGCGTGCCGTTGATCCAGGTGCGCACCGGATCGCTCCAGGAAACCGTGGCTACTTCGACCCATAACACGGTTGGCGTCCTGTACATGGATTCGCGCCAGGCGGCGGCCGACCTCTCTTCTGGTAATCGAGAAATCTTGCAGACGCTGGCGCTGGAAGCTTCCACGATTCTCGAAAACGCGCGGCTGCTCGAAGAAGAGCGCGCGCGGCGGCACCTGGAGGAAGAGCTGAACGTCGCCCGGACCATCCAAACCGGTCTGCTGCCGAGTGAACTGCCTACTGACGGCTGGTTTCGCGCCATCGGATCGAGTATCGCGTCGCGCCAGGTGGGCGGCGACTATTTTGACGTGCGCCGCGTTACTCCCGACATGTACGCGTGCCTGATCGTGGATGTGTCCGGCAAAGGCGTGAGCGCCGCGCTGCTGGCCGCGCTGCTGCAAGGCGCGTTCGTTTTTGCGTCCGACGGAGCGGTGCGCATTGACGATGTTATGTCGCGCGTGAACCGCTTCTTGATCGAGCGTGCGCGCGGCGAGAAATACGCCACGGTGGTTTACTGCACCATCGATCGGAGCGGAGAGCTGCGCTGGTCTAATGCCGGGCATCCAAAGCCGGTCCTGGTGCGAGCAAGCGGCGAATTGCAATTGCTGGACAGCACCGGTTTGCCGATCGGCATGCTGGATATCGCCGAATACGAAGTGAAAACGCTGCAGCTTCAGCCGGGCGACAAATTGGTGTTGTTCAGCGATGGACTATCGGAGGCGGCCAATGCGGACGGCGAGTTTTTTGACAAAAGAGCGTTGAAGGAGTTTCTTTGCGCTCACGCCGGGATCGGTTGCACCGAACTGCACTCGAAGCTGGTGGAGGCCGTGGAAGATTTCAGCGAAGCGGCCGAGCAGGAGGACGACATCACGATGCTGGTGGTGGAATACCAGCCTGAATAAGGCGTCAAAAGACGTATCCGGCGGTGGCCTGGTAAGTGCGCGGCTCGATAAAATGCGTGCCGCTGAAAGTGGACAGGAAATTATAGAGCGCCACTTTGTTGGTGGCGTTTTCCACTGTGAACCGCAGCGTCCAGCGCGGCCCGCTCTCCTTGTGGAATAAATTGTCGGTGCCGATGCCGAGATCGAAGAGACTGTGCGGTTTCACCCGGTCCGGATTGTGATCGTCATTCTCGGTTCCGGTCTGCGGCAGCGTCAGCAAGGTGGACGTTCCCATGCCGTTGCATTCGCGAAGGGGTGCTGCCAGCGTGGCCAGAGTTCCGTTACATGCAAATCCGATGTCCACTTGCTGGGATGGCGTCAGCGTCAGGGCGGATGCCACATCGGGAACGCCGCTGACCACCAGGCCGCTATCGAAGCGCCAGGTAAAATCGATCCACTCCTCGTTCTTGTGGCGCTGATAGCGCACATTCACGTTTTGCTGATAGGCCTGGTCGTGATCGATCCTGAACACACCTTCCGGGATGCCGCCCAACGCAATCAATCCGCCGGTTTCCCCAGGAAAATAGCGTGCGCGCGTGTGTCCCAAAGTGAAATAGGCCTGGAACCCATGCAGGTTGATGGTGCTGACTCGCCCGGAGACGCCATCGACTTTGGAATTGTTCCACGCGATCGGGAAAGTGATCGGCGTGTTGAAGAGCACGTCGAAATCGTACGCGTTATGGGTGAATTTCCAAAAGTAATCCGCATCGATGATCAACCACTTGCCCACGCCTTGCTGAAATCCCGTATCGAAATCGTTCCGGTTGCCGGGCCGGATGGGATTGTAGACCGTGCCAAACACATTTTCTTCCAGACCGCCCGTGCCCGCGGCGCTCGACAGCAGCAGGTTTTCGTTGAACGGCGTCTCAAAGGTGCGCGCATAGGAGGCTCGCAGCACGGTGTTGGTGGGCAAAAGATAGGAGAGCCCCAGCCGGGGCTGCACTCCGTTGGCCGATACCAGCCCATTATATTGGTCGTCTCGCAGCCCGGCGTCGATGGTGAGCTTGCCCAGCGTAATGGTGTCCTGGATGTAGAACGCGTACTCGTTGATGTTATGCGTGGCGTGAAAATTGAAGGGGACGCCGCCGCGCGTTAAGTCATAGGGAACAATTCCCGGAAGCAGGTTTGGATTCGGCACATAACTGGGATTGGTGACGGAACATTCTTGGGGATTCGTTACGCCGGGCAACAGCAGCGGATTTCCTTCACTGTCCAGGCACACCGGATTGTAGTCCGGGTCTGTGATGGCAAACTGGAAGTTCTCGAGCAGCCTGGTTTGCTGGATCTGGGTGCCGACCTTGATGTCGTGATGTCCGTGAGTAAACGCTAAATCGGCCTTCACGCCGTAATTCATCAGAATGCGATTTTGCGACGCGGTCACCGGCGTATCGTCAAACGGGTCGCGGCTGGGATAGTAGTTGAGCTCATCGCGCCGCACGAACGGATTCACTGTGAGTAAAGTGTGGGCGTTGAAGGTGTGCTGATATCCTGGCGCGATGCTCCAGCTCTGCACGCGCTGCTTCTGATCCTGCGTCAACTGATCGTAGCTGTTGGGCACCTGGAACCAGTTGCGGGCGGTGAACAAGTCCAGGTGGAAGATGTCCTGCGGGCCGGGCTGCCAATCGATGCGGTCGAAAATACTTCCGTTGTTGCCGATGTCATGGATGGGCAGGAATTCCGGAGTATCCAGAAAGCGGCCGGAACGGCTGGCATTCAGCGCCAGGAAATTTCCGAAGGTAGGCGTGCCAAATCCCAGCGTGGCGCTGCCCGTATACGTTCCGAACGATCCCCAACTGGCCTCGAAGCTGCCGTATGGCTGTGTGGCTCCCAATCCGGACCGCGTGGTTGCGTTCACCACTAAACTGGTCTTGTCGCCATACTGCGCTTCCGGCGATCCGGTGATCAGCTCCATGCCCTGCAGCGCGTTGAGCGGAATCTGTGTCGAGAACAGCTTGCTCTGCTGGTCGCTCACCGGCTGGCCATCGATCACGAACGTGGTCTGCGCATGATCGCCCAAAGGATGAAAGAATCCATTGGCGTCCGCCGCCACCGCACCGGTGCTGTAGGTGATGGCGTCGCTCAATCCGGCGCCCGGACTGGCCACCGGCAGTTTCGCGAAAACGCTGGAGTCCACGTCCTGATGAGCGGCCGTATCGGTTTCCACCGCCGCCGCGGTGGCTTGCACTGTGACCGTGCTCGCCTCCGTCGCTATACTCAGCGCGACATTCGCCACCACCGGCACCGAGTTGCGAATTTCAACGTTCTGCTGGACGGTGTTGAATCCGGTGGAATTGACTACCAGCCGGTAATTGTTCACCGGGACGCTATTGAAGCGATATTCGCCGTTGGTGTCGGTCACGGCCATCTGTTCGAAGCCGGTGACCGGATTGGTGAGCACCACCTTCGCGCCGGCAATGAACGCGCCGGAGGGATCGGCCACCTGACCTGTCAGAGTTCCGCTATTGATGGATTGTCCGAAAGCGGACGCGGCCGACAGCACGGCCACCCAGCTCATTGCCCGAAGCAACTTCACCATTTCATTATCGCGTTCATTACCGCGGGCACAGGCATTGTCGATTCCACCTCATGGACTTCTGACGCTGCTATAATCGATTGAGTTACCGTGTCTTTTGTTTGTTTCCATTGCACCTATCGTCCGGTTTCCAGCGCCTGACCACGGCGTTGCCACACGCAGGATAATGCAGCGGTTTTTCACCTTACAGCAAGCCGAAGAAGTTCTTCCCGGCGTGGAAGCGGCCATTCGCGAGGCTATTTCTCTGAAGACGGAATATGAGCGCGCTGAAGCGGAGTGGCACGGCTTCTCGCAGCGGGTAGCGGTTATGGGCGGTGTGCGAATGGATCGGGCACAGGCTATGGAACAAAAGAAGCGGCGCGAGGCGGCCGCGGAGGCGCTCCCCCAAGCCATCGAGAAGATTCAGGAATTCGGCTGCCTGGTAAAGGATCTGGATATTGGGCTGGTCGATTTTCCGACGCTGTTCCAGGGCAAAGAGGTTTACCTGTGCTGGAAGCTGGGCGAAGATGGCATCCGATTCTGGCACGGCGTTGACGAGGGATTCCGGGGCCGCAAACCGATTGACGCGGAATTTCTCGAACACCACCAGGGCGGACTTCGGGGCGAGTTGCCCAACTGAATGTGCGAGAATTGGGGAATTGTCACGGGGGCGGCGGAGTGCTCACCCCATAAAATCGCATGCTGCTGAGTAGAGAATTCATAAGCTATCTGTCGCGGCAGTTGGTAAAACGAATGACGCCGCAGATTATCGAGACGAGCAGTACCGAGTCGGCCGCCGAGATGATCGGCCATCTGATCGAAGAAGAATTGCAGGTGGAGGACCGGCTCAACGATGAGGTGCGCGATCTGCTCAGCCAGTACAGCGAGTACATGCGGCGTGAAAGCGTCAGCTACCAGGAGATGTTCCGCCGCATCAAGAACACGCTAATTTCGCAACGCAAGGTGATCCGGGCGTCGGGGCGCGATACCGGCGACAACATGAAGCTGTCGCGCGACAAGGTCAACGACATTTCGCACAAGATGGTGGCCGCGATCCGCAAATCGCGCGATTTTCGACTCAAGAAAGATCCAAATGACGTGCGGCTGGAGATTGTGCACGCGATGACAGAGTTGCTGGCGGTGGAAGAGAAAGTGGACCGCGCCGCGCGCACCAAGATCCGCTCGCAGAAGAAAGAGATCCCCGAAGGAACCGAGGAGTGGGATCTGTTGCACCGCCGCTACTATGCCGAGGAGTTGAAGAAATTCGGCATCGACCTGACGCGGTAAGGCGCTGAGCTACGACAGCTTCATCCGCCGGATCCCCGGTATGCCGTCGAATCCGGAATCGAAGGTCGCAATCCATTCGACATCGTTGTTCAGCATCACTGCCGCATGGACGGCATCGAGCGCCGAAGTCCGGACGTTCCCACAAACAAGGTCGGCCGCGCGATCCGTGTCTACCAGGGTGACGGCCAAGACTACGGGACAAACTTCAACGAACAGATCATAGACTTGGCGAGCGAGATCCAGCCGGCCTAACGAAGCATATCGATAGAGGATATCCTGGAGCACTTCGGCTGGTGCACGCGTCCACCTTGCCCTCGCGGACGCGGCGCATGAACCGCCGCGAGGGTTCGCGATTGGGATGCTCGCGTCCAGCGACATACATGGGGACGTTCGAATGGATGAAAACCTTCATCGGCGGCCGGCATCGATCTCGGAGAGCATCTCCTCGATATCGGCGGTGGGCGCCTCTAAGGATTCCAATCGGACCAGAGGGTCGGACATCGCATGGCCCTTGGCCGGCTTGCGGACGGATTCCTGTAGTACGCGGCGGACCCACTCCCCTTTGGATACGCGGATGCGCTGCGCTGCTTTGCGAAGCTGGGCGTCCAACTCCGGCGATATCAGGACCTGGAGCCGATGACTCACATGCTTACGCTAACATGCTAAAGCCATGCTAGGCCGAGCCTTCAGCCGCGGGGTACATCGGCCGGTGAATCTGACGGAGCCGCAGCCGGCTGGGGAGCCTCGTCCGGCGGAGGCGCGGTGGAATCGCGTAGCCTCTTGATTTGATCGTGGGCCTCCTGCACTTCCTCAAACTGTTTCTGCATGATGGACGCGATCTCAGGCGGCAGCGTTCTTCCCAGCGCCGCCCGATAAGTCTTAAGCGTCCAGTCCTCGCCCCGTTCAGCTTCCACCAAAATTGCATGCACGTCATGCCCGGTTAGAAGCCCTTTAAGATTGATCCACCCTGCGTAGAGCACGCCGCCCAATCCCTGAGGATTGATGGTCTCAAAGCCGAGCGCCTTCACTGCTCCCTGCAATTCTGTGGCGAATTGAGCGCGCTGGGCCGAGTAGCGCTCAAACATCTCCCTGATGGTGGCGGATTTCACTGCCTGTGCCGCCCCGCGAAAACCTTGTTCCCCATCGCGGCAAACTGTAATCACGTCGTGAACCGCCAGAGCATAATCCTGTAACGTGCCGGGCATCGCTTACACTCCCGCTGGTTAGACGACCAGGGGACGCGATGGTTTCCCGATTGGAATTGTCAGGAGCCCGGTGTTTTTTCGAGCTGTTGCCTGGCCCAAACCCGGTTCGGATTGATTTCGAGCGACTTCGCAAAAGCCTTTTGGGCTTCGGCCGGCTGATTGGAGCGGCGCAGCGCGACGCCCAGCCACAGCCAGGCATCGGAGTTCTTCGGATTCAGTTCAATGGCCTTGCGGAAATCCTTGATCGCCAGATCCACCCCTCCGCCAAACGCTTGCGGCAGATAGTAATTGCCGACGCCGTGACTGAGGTAAGCCATCGAGGACTTGGGATCCAGTTGAATGGCCTTGTCCACCGAATCAAGCGCGCACTTGCCGTATTTCAGCCCAGCAAGCGAGCTGCTGGAGACCATCTGGCCGCAAAGCGTGCCTAAGATGCGCTGATACTCCGCGAAATCGGGCTTCATGCTCACGGCCTTATTGGCGGCATCCATGCCCGCCAGGGCCGAGTTCTTGGCGCCCGCTTTGTCGTGCATTTCTATGGCGACTTCCGCCGCATAGGATTCCGCCAGCGCAACCTTATATTGCGCGGCGGCATCGTTGGGCTGCTTTTCGGCTGCCGCGCGTGCGTCGGCCGCCAACTTTTCCAGCGCCGAGCGATCCTGGTGATCCCGCGCTTTTAGGAGATCGGAATCGTCCGGAGCAGCGGCTGCGGCAACCAGAATCAGGGCCAATGCTAAGAGGGAAATCCTCATACGTTGACTTATAGGACGTTTCTCAGGCTACAGCGTTGCAACTTTTCGATGAATCAACAGGAAGTACAGCGCTAACAACGTGAGCAACGCGCCATTAGCGGTGATCACCACGGGCGCCGTGAACTGCTTGACCAACGCCCCTACCACCAGGCTTCCCACCGGCATCCCGCCGCGAAATGCGACGTTATAAACGCTGATCACGCGCCCGCGCATGTTGTCGGGCGCAATCAACTGAACCAGCGAGCTAATGCTGGTGAAAACCGCGAGCAGCATCGCGCCATAAAAGAAGATAAGAACGCAGCTCAGCACAAAGCTGTGGGAAAGCGCGAATCCGCCGATCAGCAAGCCCAGGCCCAGCAGCATCAGCAGCACCAAGAGGCCCATGTGTCTGTGTTTACCCAGCCACGCCACGGTAAGGGCGCCCAGAATAGAACCCAGGCCCGAACAAACCAGAAAAATGGTGTACAGGCTGGGGCCGCCGTGAAAAACATCTTGAGCGAAAACCGGCAGAAAGACGATCAGGGGAAAGGCCAGCAGCGTCATCATAAATGCCAGCACAATCAAGGCCTCCATGGTGCCCTGCCGGCGAATGAAATGAAATCCCTCCTTCATGCTGTGCAAAACCGATTCCCGGCTTTTGCTGGGCACGAAATGGGGATGGATGATCAGCAGGGAAATGATCACCGCGATGAAGGAAACGCCGTTGAGCCCGAAGCACCAGGACGCTCCCAGCGCCACCAGTGCCACGCCGCCTATCGTTGGCCCCAAAACTCGCGCCAGATTGAACTGAATGGAATTCAGCGCGATCGCATTCGGAAGATCTTCCGTTTTCACCAGCGTCGGAATCAGCGCCGAGTAGGCCGGTCCGCCGAAGGATTGCGCGGTGCCAACGATAAACGAAAGCATCAGGATGTGCCAGATCTTGATCACTCCGGTTGCGAAGAGGCTGGCCAGCAAAAACGCGCAAGCCATCTGCACGAATTGCGATCCCAGCAGCAGTTTTTGCCGCTCGGTGCGGTCGGCGAACACGCCGCCCACCAGAGAAAACAAAACGATCGGGATGCTGCCGAGAAACGAATCCAGTCCGAGCAGAAAAGGCGACTTGGTGAGCTGCAGCACCAGCCAGGCTTGGGCGAACGTCTGCATCAAAGTGCCGACGCTGGACGTGCACGCGCCGAACCACATGATGCGGAAGTCGCGGTAGGCGAAAGCCTTGAAAACCCGGCTGATCACTGGTACATCCGGCGATGGAACATCCGGTTAGGGAAGCGGCTGCGGGCGGTGAATCAAGTGTACAAAATTGCCATCGCCGTCGCTGAAGTAAACCAGCCGGTTGCCTTGGATATCGATGGGTTGAGCGAGAAACTCAACGCCGCGTTTTTGCAACTCTTCCATGGCGGCGTCGAAATCGTCCACGCTGATGGCCAGGTGACGAATTCCTGGATCTTTCATCTGCTGCGGAGCGCGATCCCCGATGGAAGGGATGATCTCGAGCACGGTGCCGTTGCTGGCGCGCACGAAATAATTGCCTTCGTAAATATAATTGATTCGAAAATCCAGCTTCTGCACGTACCATTCGGCCAGCCGCTTGGGATCGGGCGAGGCGATGGCGGTGTGCTCCAGTCCTTGAAACATAAACCTGGATTGTATCAGAGTGCGCTGGGGGTGCTACTGAAACAATTGCGGTGCGAACTCGTTCAGATACTCGCGCCAGTTGGTCCAGGTGTGAGCGCCGGCGCTCTCGTGAAACATTGGCTCGAAGCCGTGTTTCTGGAACATCTCCACGGTGGCTTTGCTGGTGCTGAGCAGGAAATCGTCCTTCCCGGTGGCGAACCAGAACAGCTTCAGGCCTTTTTTCGAGGCGGCGTTGTCCAGTTCCGCCAGGTGCTGCTGCTCCCAGCTTGGACCAGCGACGGGCGCCGAAACCGGCCGGAGAGGAAGATACCGAAAATTCCCGAGCTAAATACGCCGACGTAGGCGAACTCATTGGGGTGCGGAATGGCGATGTTGAGCGTGTGAGCGCCGCCCATGGAGAGTCCCGCGATGGCGCGGTGCTTCCGCTCGCGCAGAACGCGATAGTGCGTCTCGGCGTAAGGCATGATGTCTTCGACGAAATCCTTGACGAAATCGTCGTTGAAATCGGG
>CAVZOD010000014.1:0-294930 GCA_963776805.1 Bryobacterales bacterium | reverse complement strand
GACCTTGGAGACCAAGGCCCGGTTCATCCAGCAGGTGATGAACGGGCACACGTCGGTGAGATCGGCGGAGGATCTCGACGGTGGCGCGCTCACTTACGCGGAGATCAAGGCGATCGCGTCGGGCAATCCGGCGGTGATGGAAAAGGTCAAAGTCGATACGGAAATCCGCAAACTGGACCAGTTGCGCGCGGCGCACCGCAACCAGCAGCACAGCATCCGGTTGCAGCTTCATTCCCTGCCGTCCGAGATCAGGGAAAGGCAGGAGAGGATCGGCAGGCTTTCGGCCGATATCGCAACCCGCGACGGCCATGCTGACGAAGAGTTCTCGATGCGCGTGGGTAACCGGGTGTTTTCCGGCAAAGGCGCACGCGAGGAGGGAGCGGCGTTGCTCACCCACGCCGTGCTGTCGTGGCGCGACGACCAGAGCTTGCAGACGCGCGGTTCGTTTCGGGGATTCGAGATCCTGAGCCGCGGGAGGGGAGCAGCAACGCTTCTCATCGATTCAGACGACGAGCGCTTGCCGGAGCTATTCATCCGGGGAGGGGGGATCTACAAGGCGCAGTTGAATGCCGAGAATCCGCTCGGGACGATGCAAAGCATCGAGTATGCGCTGCGCGCCCTGGACAGGGCGCTGGCCGAGGAGACGGAGCGTGCAGCCCGCGCTGAAAAGATGCTGGGAGATCTTGAGGAGCAGGCGGGTAAATCATTCGAGCACGAGGCCCGGCTCAAGGAATTGCTCGTCCGCCAGGCCGAACTAAATGCTTCTCTCGATCTTGACAAGGGCGAGCGGCAGGTCGCCGCCGCCGGCGCAGAGGTTGATGGCGATGCTGGAGCGGATGAGAAAGCCGTTGGCGCGGCGGTCCGCCCTGAAAGGCGCGAACGGGGGCGGCTCAAGCGGCGGGGGCGGAGCGACGATGCCGATGCAGAGGATGTCAAGGCGGCGGTGCCTGGGAGGCAAGTATTATTAGGGCCGAAGTTCTGAGTTGGTTTACTCCAACCTGACACCATGAGCCCTTCGCCGGGCTTAACGTGCTTTAAATTCTGAATTCTGTGGCGACTATATTCTTGCCCTTTCTTGGCCCTTTCCGGCAGCCCCCTTTCTGATGATCACGGGATAAAGGGGTTTCTTCAGCGGCCAGGACCCGGCGTCAAGGGCGCGCCGGGGTTGCGCATTCATCTGGACCCTTGAAGCCGGGCACGGGCCGCCTACGCTCGATGAAGGCGGAAAGGGGGCAGTCGTTCTTCGCGGATTGCGCGTATGCCTGGGTCATCGTTGACCTAGTCAACTATCGGCCTGCGCTGCCGCTCCGGGTCGTTCACTCGAGCGTGCTAGTCTCTTCTGGTGGTCCTCGAAGTTTCTGGCGATTATTCGCGGTGCAAATCCTTCCCTTCTCTTTGCAGGCCACGTCCACTCGGTCCTCTCATCGTTCAACCTAGCATCGGTTCGGCTGGCGTCAAGCGCTGGCGCGCTTCGGGCACTACGTTAGTCCCTGTGGGAGACGCCGATCCGATACGTGTTGCTGTGGTCTTCCGTCATCAAGGCCGTGAATGGTCGCGGCCGACAGACGAAGGAGAAGAACATGTCCCACACGCTCATTCCCAGAAACGAAATCGAAGACCTCTGCGAAGAGGCTCTGCAGTCGAAGTTCTGCGCTCTCAGGAACGATCTGCTCCGAGCCGAGGGCTTACGCACGATGGCGCTGGCCTCGCTGCAAACCGTCCAGACGGAACTGCACCGCAAGCAGGCGCTGAAATCCCGCTACCCCTCGCCGAGGTGCTGACCTCAGGGGAGAAAAGTGCGCCGGTTCACGCCGGCGCACCTTTCTGCTTTTCGCCAAAGGTCACGACTCGGTCGTGCCGCGCTTCCTCAGCGCCGCAAAGATAGCGTCCCGGAGAGGCATGAAGTCCTGCCCGATCTGGCGGATCTCGGAGACGTCGGACGTGGTGATACTGCGGGCGATTTGGTCGGCTCGGTGAGTCAGATGCGCCAAGGTGCCAAGCGTGCGGAGGAGCAGCTCTTTCTCGACCTGCGGCCGCCTCTGGAAACCGAGGCCTGGATTTCCGAGCATGGCGAGGCGGGCAAAGGCGCCCCGCGTCAGGCCGGCGCGGTTCGCCCTTTCCGACGCGTCGTTGAACTCGTCGTCGGACAGCCGGACCACGATAAGTTTCTTCCGTGGCAGTTTTTCGCCGGTGCGGCGCTTGGGCTTCTCCGGTGCTTCGGGGGCGGGTGGCTGGTCGGTCATGGGGCACCTTTCCGTCGACCGATCTGGTATTGCCGGTTCTTGGCGTCGTCCACGGTGGGCAGCGCAGCCAAGTCGATGGGGGTCATGAATTCGTTGACTCTGGCAAGTTTCGTCTTGAGCAGTCCGGCGAGGTTGTACACGCTGCCGTGCTGGTCGACAAGGATATAACCGCTCTCGCCCCTGGCGAGCATGTACCCGGCGTCTTCGAGGAGGGCTTTAAAGGCTTGGGGGCTTTCGGCGGCGGCCCTCAGGGCGGCAACCTGGGATTTCATTATTGTGATGCGGACGCCGGTGCGTTTGGCCTGACGGCCCTCGTCGCGGTTGAATTTGGGGGCGGAAGGTTTCGGCCGTGGCGTGGGATCGGCGGTGTGCTGATCCGGCACGGAGGCATGCCCGAATTCCTGTTCCATGCGGCGGCTCGCCCGCTCGTGTTTGGCGTAGTTCCGCGAATCGTTCCAAAGTGTCCAGGTGTCGATATTCGTCCGCTGCCAGACGACGTGAAGGTTGGGCCGCAGTCCGTCATCGTGCAGAACGATGGCGCGGTGGTGCGGTTCCTGGAGACCGAGTTCCTCACCGAGGATGTCAGCGGCACGGGTCCGTTGTGAGGGAGTCATGGCACTTCCAGGGGCGGGACAGATCCGGGCGTGATAGAGGCCGTGCATGCCGCGCGTGATTTCGGAGAGGAGCTGCCAATCGACGAAAAGGTCGAGCAGGTCGGCGGGATACGGCAGCTCCAGCACCTCGACGCGCTTGTCTCCCTTTGGCTGCAGAAGGTCACGGGCTAAGAGGCGGGGCGAGGCTCTGCTGGCTCCGGTAACGATCAAGGCCGCACTCCTTCGGTTGCCAAGCGCCGGGACCGTCAACGGCCGCCCCGTCCAGGCCGATATGCTGCTCATGCAAAGTATGATGCGGGAATAGTTAAGAAGCCCTTAACGGCGCGTGCCGCTTGGCACGCGGTGAATATTTACTTTCTGAACGCCGGTCCCGTGCGGGTGTCGGGGGTGACCCTTGTCGGCCCGGACGGCCGCAATACGCTGGTGAGCGAGGAAAAGGGAGCTAGCAGAATTTCTCCCCTTTGTCGCCTACGCAATTGTGCACTAGACGGCATGGAGAAAATCTTGCAGGATCGCCGATAGGACTAATTTCATTGCGTAGTTTTTATGGATGATGTGAAGTTCGCGCTGCTTGAGCTCCTGCCGGAGCCTGAGAGAACGGACGAACTCAAAAAGTTAAAAATGTGCCATTTCCGAGCCGGTGAGCCGCTGCACGAGCGCGGCGAGATGAGCGATGTTTACTTTCTTTTTTCCGGAAATGTCCGGATCAGCATCGACGAGGCCGATGGCGAGACGGCCTTTTTCTTTTACCGAATTCCCGGAGAAATGGTCGGGTTTTTCTCGGTGCTGACTGGCGAGGCCCAGCCTCTGAAGGCGGTCGCCGCTGAGGACGTTCGAGCCGGGCGAATGCGGGGTGCAGATTTCAGGGAGATGGTTTTAAGCCACCGTGCGCTCTGCGAATATATGCTTCGGCGCGTGACGCTGCAGCTATGCGCGGAAACAAACCATATCCGGCGTCTGGTCCTGATGAAAGCACCGCGGCGGGTTGCGTCTGAGCTTCTTGATCGGATGGCACGGCATGGAAACGTTTTTGAAATCCCCGGGCGCATAGAGATGGCATCGCGACTCGGGATGAGGTCCGAAACGCTAGTGCGGCAGCTTACCGATCTGCAAAAGCGGGGCCTGATCGCCCTCGACGGTCGCAAAGTGAAAATTTTAGATGCCAAGCAATTATCTGATCTAGTTGAATAATCCATTTCCTGCCAAACCGGCATGATCTATATCAACGACATCCAGTAGCAATTTCCGTAATATGGACTAATCAACAGGACGGGGGTTTCAAATGTCTCTTACCAAGGAATTCAACGCAAAGGCCGAAGCGAAAAACCGCACTGCCGTTGAAACCGAGACCGAAACCCGCTCCCACGGCAAAGTTCTCAGCCAATATTTCTGCGCGGCGGCTGCTCGTCGCAAGCTCCAGGAGGTCGAGAAGGTCGTCACCGTGACGATCCCGGCTCCGCAGCAGACCATTGTGCGCCGCGGCGCGCTCCGCTTCTCGTAGGAGCGGGCGCATGGCCGAAGTGAAAATGAACATCATGGCGCCTGGCGACAGGATCGGCGGTCAGATGCTGCGTCCCAACAAAGTGCAAACCTTCGGCATGATCGACCCGATCTCCGGCGAAGCAATTGGCATAATGCTGACGCCGCACGATGGCGACGAGCAATTCTGCAATCCCGTGACGGTGGTTATTCCGGTCGAGAAGATCGAAATCTATATCGAGCTGATCCGCACTGCGCAGCAACGTCTGCCGAAAGCTGAAGGCGGTGTCGTATGAGAGTTCTCTCCTTTCATAAACCGCGCGCATCTGCGCGGCCCCCAACTCCAGGCGCCTTTGATCGTGCATCGCGCACGCGGTTCGCCTTCTAGCCGGCAAGCCCTGCTGGCTTCTCCACTTCGTTTCATCGAGTGCGGCAAGCCGCCCGCCGACGTTTGTCGGCAATGAGTATTCGCGAGCTTTTCCATGCCTATGAAGGCCCCGATTGTCACGGGCCGCAGATGACAGAGAAAAATCATGACACATGCCATCCTGAGAGACGACGTTGTTGATTGCAGCGAGGAAGTCCTGAAGGCGAAGCTGCAGCAGCTCGAAGCTGAGCAGGTTCACACGCAAAACTCCATATGCCAGTTCCTCCTGATACAGTCATCGATCGAAGCAATCAAAGGCGAGCTGGCGACCAAGACCGCAAAACGACATGACGACCCGGACCGCAGCTGCTACACCTACCTCTAACCGGACCACTATTCTGGGGAATTGGGCGGGGCCTTCGGGCTCCGCCTTTTTTATTTTTCGTCGTGGGTATTTCCGTCGGCGCTGAGCGCGCGACGAATAGCTTCAAGGCGCGACGCCGTATTGCCCTTGTTGCCTACGTAGTTGGGAAGATCCTGGCCCCAGTCGGTATTTTCTATAAGTTCGTCAACGGCTTGATGCTGAGTGATGCCGAACTTCTTTTCGAATTGAGCGGCGATGGCGGGATCTTTGGTCAGCACGTAGGGTATGAGATCGTTAGACAGCCACTCGCGCTGTTGGATATGTTTCGCGATGGGGGTTGCGACATGGGGCTCAGAATTGTATAGGGCGATGGCGTCCTGAGTCACGGCATCCATGTCGATGAACGTACCGGTCGCAGTGATTTTATACGTGCAATAGTGCAAGAGGTCGGCGACGACGCGCACGACCATGTCCCTGTTGTCCTCGAATCCGCTGTAGATCATCGTGGGATCTTGGGTGAGACCTTCGTAATGGCCGAGAATCTCGGCGCCGCGTTCCCAGGGCGTGAAGGGCTCTTCCAACATGAGGTCGAGGGCGGCGTCGATATTAGCTCCGCGCGCGCCGAGGAAAGTCCGAAGGCTTTCGGTAACGCCGTCCGGCGTTCCGTTTTTTTCCCAACTTCGGATTGTGGATAGATCGACGCGCATCCCTGCGGCGAGGATCGACTGCCAGCGTTCATGGAGAGCGAGGTCTCCTATGCTGGCGAATTCGTCGCCTGTCAGATTCTTTTTGAAGTTGGGCATGTTGCCAACATGCCCCGGAAGCAACGGTGCCGTCAACGGTCTTGACGGTGAAATTACATGGGCATGAAGCGCGACGGGCGCGGGCGCGGCCGCGGCGCCGGCGCGCGCGCGGCCGTGGGCGGGATTTCCGCGCCGGGCATCGGCAGGAACGGGCACAGCGCTGGCAGGTGCGCCGCGATGAACCGCGAAACCTTCGGGTGATTTTTCAAAAACCGAGAGACCACTGCAACTTTCAGAAACCGGCTCTGTGCGTGCTGCTGGGGCACAGAGCCTATTCTTTTCCCTCTTCGGGGGGCTCTGGGCCCTCCCTGTCACGGTCCTTCTCACGCTTGCGCTCATCTGCCTCCAGCTCGGCCGCGATGCGCCTGGCCTTCCTTGAATTCGGCGATGCGGCGCTCGATCTCCGGATCTCCTTGGAGGGCGTTGAATTTTGACTTCAGCTCGGCGTCCGTCCAGGGGTCCGTCTTCGGTGCAGCCTTTGGTGCATAGGTGGTCGGGTCGTAGGCCGGTGTAGAAGTTTGCGGCGCGGCGGCCTGCGGCACCGGCGGCAACTCAACCTTTACCCATTGGCGCTGTACGTAGGAGACGTAATTTTCAAGGCTATATTCTTGCTTGCGTGACCATGCGTCATAACTGCGTTGGGCGCTGGCCAGATGATCCGGGCTTAATTTATGAATACCGCCGATCTGCGCCATCCACGGATCAGAAGGCAAAGGCTCACGCCGCTTCGTCGCCGGCGCCACGATGTCAGCCTTGAGGCGTTTCCCCTCTTTGAATTCCGCGATGCGGCGCTCGATCTCTTCGTTATAGCCCCGCTCGCGCGCAGCCTGCTCCACCAGCTGCGCCTCGCGGAATTTGGCCAGATCGTCGCGCTTTGCCTGCTCCAGGGTCTTCATGTAATCGCGACGGTCGTGCGCCTGCTGCGATTTGAACAGCGCGAGCTCTTCCTGTTTGACGGCCGCGAGAGCGTCATCGTCCTTCGGGTTGAGCGCCTGCTTGAGCGCGTCCATCATCCCCCGGATGCCTTTCGCGGGTTCAGTGTGCAGGCGCTCGCGGAAAGCCAGCAGCTCAGCGCGCTGCTTGTGGTCGAAGTCTTCCATCTTCGTCCGGTTCCCGCCATCGAGGTCGATACCGTGCTGCTTATAAGCGACGCCGTTCTGATCCGCGAATTTCTGGTATTCCTCGGCCTGCGCTTTGAAGATGGATTTGCGCAGGTCCCGAATCTCGCGAGCTTCCCACGGCCGTTTCGGGGGCGGCGGTGCGGGCGGCTCCAGGCCCTTGAATTCCGGCTTGAGTGCGTAGCGCGTCCAGTCGTAAGCGGGCGCGCCGGAATCCGGTGCCGTGGTCGGCTCGGGTGCGGGCGGTACTTTCGGCGGCACAGGTGCCGGAGCCTTCGGAGCATACAGGGTAAGGTCAATCCCGGCCGGCTTCTCTGCGGCGGGCGGCGGCTGAACCGTTTCTTTTGCGGGCAGGAACTTCGACGCCGGTTGGTCCGGCGGCGCAACAACCGGAGCCGGGGGCGCGGGCTGCCGGTTGTAATTGGCATAAAGTTCGTAGTCGAAGGGCTTGACCTCAGGGGCTGGCGGGGACACGGGCGCGGGGGCGTCAGCTTGGGGCAGGAATTTCGAGGCCAGGGGCTCAGGCGTGAGTTCCGGGGCCTTCGGCGCGGGCTGCCGGTTGTAATTGGCATAAAGTTCATAGTCGAAGGGCTTGACCTCCGGGGCCTTCGGCGGGGCCACCGGCGTGGGGGCGTCAGCCTTGGGCAGGAACTTCGAGGAGGGCGGGGCGGGGGCGGGTTCTTCGACCTTTTCCGGGGCTGCGGGCTGTAGAAATTTGGACGCTTCCGGGGCCGGTTTCTGGGCTTCCGGGGCTTTGACCTTTTCCCGCTGCCGCGCTTCCTTCTGTAGAGCCTTGGCTTCTTCAATGGTGGGGAGCTTGTCCAGCTCGATCCCGGCCATGAAGGCGTCGACCTCTTTTTTCTTGAGCCCGAGGTTACGGGAAACAAGGGAATGCCCGCCCGTCTCGTCGACGATGATATAGCCCTTCTCGCCCTTGGCGAGGAGATAACCGGCATCTTCCAGGGCAGCTTTGAACGCCTGCGCGTTGTCGGCGGCGGCATGCAGGGCGGCGATCTCGGCCTTCCGGTCGGCGACCTTCAGTCCTGTCCGCTTTTGCTGCTGGTCCTCGTCCTGGGTCAGCTCCTGCCGGGGGAATTCCGGCTGCAGCTCCCGGTCCCGCTTGGCATGCTTGCCGGGGACGAATTCGTGCCCGAATTCAAGTTCCATGCGTTTGCTGGCGCGCTCGTTGGCGAGGTAGTTGTTGCTGTCGGAGACCAGCTTCATCGCGTCGATGTCGGTCCTCGCCCAGACGACATGAAGGTGCTTCCGGCCGTCCGTGCCACCGTGGAGAACGATGGCGCGCGCCTGGTCCTGCAGCCCCAGCTCCTGGCCGAGGATATCGGCGGCGCGCTTCCACTGTTCGGGGGTCATGGTGGCGGCGTAGTGTGCTTCCGGGCTGATCTCGGCATGGTAGAGGCCGTCCCTCCCCTGCTTCGTTCCCTCGGTGAGGGTTTGCCAGTCCCGGAAGGTCTCTATCATCCTGGACGCGATACGCGGGCGGCTGCTGCCGTCGTCCAGGCTTTCGGCCCACGGGGATTGCAGCTCCAGCAGATCTACGGGTTCGCCAGTCTCGTAGCGCTCGACGCGCATGAGATAGACGGCGAGCTGCCGGGGGCCGCTTCTGGAAGCTCCTTTAGCGATCATTACGCGCCGGGGTTCGGGGTGGTATCGGGGGCCGCCGGGTTGCCGATCATGCGGCGCAGGAGGGCGGCCGGGATAGCGACGGTTTCAGCGGCGGGGTTGGCCGCGAGTGCTTTATTGCCCACGGCCGTGAATTCATCCCAGTCCCGGATCTCGGGGCTCGGTTCCTTGCCGAGCGCTTGAAAGATGCCGTCCCGGAGGCGAGGATAGTCTTTCATCACCAGGCGTAGTTCGGGGAGGTCGACGGGATAGCCGGAATTGCCGTTCTTGGCGATCTGGTTGACGTTGCTGTTGAGGCGCCCCAGCCAGGCGAGCACGCGCAGGAGGATCTCCTTCTCGACGGGCGGGATGCGCTGCGAGCGGGGTCCTTCGTCCCCCAGCCCCAGGGCGCGGATGAATGCCCCGAAAGGCAGCCCTGCGGTTCTGGCCTTGGAGGCGACGAGGTTGAACTCCTCCGTCGCCCAGCGGACGGGGGTGATTTTCTCCCGCTGGCGCTTGTCGCTGCCTGAGCGGTTTTTCTCCCGGTGCTTCTCGGGGAGCCCCCCTTGGGTATTGGCGGAGGCCGGTGGCTGGCTCTCGGCGGGGGGCTGGGCGTCTGGCATGAGGGCTCCTTTCGTCAGGGTTAAGCGGGTCCAGCACACTGCTGGTCGTGGGGGGCGGGGGGCGAACCCCTGCCGAGTAGGTCGTAGGGCGCGAAAGCCCTCGTCTGGTTCCAAGGGCGAAGCAGGCCTTGGCCTGGATCGCAAGGGCACGGAGGCCCTTCGTAGGTCGCAGGGCAACGCCGCGTCCGGGTCACAACGGGCACGAAGGCCCTTTGGCGGTGTCGCAGAGGCAGAGCCTCCGGACGGGTTGCAGGGGCGTCCCGCCCCCATCTGGAGAGATCCCAAACGAGAGGGCGAAGCGCCTCTCTTTGGCAAGCCAAGCCCCATTCTCAGGGGCGACTCGCGGTATTACCGCGAATGGCTTGCAAGTGTAGCTAATCCTCCACCTCTAACAATATCAAGACTATCACAGGTTTGGTTGATTCTGGAAATACTTTCTTAATGGCGGGTTAACGGGGGATCATTGAGGTGCCGATTATTAACCGGCATGTGTGACCCGTCCCTCCCCCCGTTGCCAATTCGTCGAGGGAGGCTTGGTTAACAGGCCTCCCCCAGTTCGTCAGAGTGATACCGTGAATTCAACGCGGACGAAGAGGATTCTCTGGTGCAGGGTGGTGTGCGGTTTGGCCCATCCCACTACTGCAGCGTGGTTTACCTTTACCAGCAGTCAACGGTGATCTAGTGCGGCGGCTGACGGTGCTCCGGATTGCCCAGAGCTTCGGATGATAAAGGCGTTGTCACCGTGCACCGTCTCTCGAACTTTGACCGCTTCCCGGTCCTCCGTCAAGCTCCCCATAACACTCAGCCATCTCCGGGCTGACTCTCCCCTGCGACCGGTTAACGGCTCCTGTGCAAACGGGCGCTCTAGCGGTACCTGGGCGCTGTATTTTTGAGGAACGTGGGGCCTGCCATAACCAAACGGTCTGCGTCAGATTGGAAGCTGAACTAATAGCAGGCCCCAATTCCACTGTAGGGGGAAGATGTTAAGAAATCGCTTAACGCCTGGTCGCCAACCCTCTTCTGGTGCTGGGGGCTGACGGTGCTCCAGTATGGTCAGGTAACTGGGTGTCAACCGGGGCACAGTCTCCCGAATTCTGCCCGCTTTCCCTTACGTCTGTCACGCTCCCCGGCTCAGCCATCAGCGGCGGGATTTTTTGCCGCTGCCCTTTCCGCGATCCGCTGCGGAGAATAATATTCCGGGTCGTAGTTTGATTGTGGAGCTGGTGACGGCTTGCTCTGCTCCGAACCATCTCCGGGCTTTTCTGCCGCTGCCCTTTCGGCTATCCGGTCCGGGGAATAATAGCCTGGGTCGTAATTCGATGGTGGAGTTGCGGGCGGCTTGGTCTGTTTCCCGGCCGGCGCGGTACGTGTTGGCCGGGGAGCATTCTCGGGGGCGTAAACGGTCGGATCATAAGCTGACTTCGCCGGCAATGGTGTTCCCCCTGCTGGCCTCTGAGCTGTTTCCGGGGGCTGTGGCGTGCATTGCGGGATGCTGGAACTAAGGGCGGCATTGCGGTCATAATACAGCGGCCAGAAGAGGTCAGGGTACTTCTTCTGGAAGCCCTCGAAAGCATCCTGAAGGTTCCAGTAATCCACCGGCCGCAAATAATGGGGGCGAGTGTTGGGTGCAAGAAGTATGGCCGCATTGGTGCCTAGGTGGATGACTTCATCCGGGGTCAGCAGCTCCCTTCCCGTCTCGCTATAGCTGACGCTTTCTCCCTCGGACTTGCTGCGATGACCTTGGCCCCCGAAGGACTCCCCCGAGCTCTCCCCCTTGTTCTTGATGCGGATGGTCTTTTTCCCGAGCGTTTTGGACAGATATTCGGCACTCGGGAGATCGGTTACGTTGCAAAAGTATTTATAGCTGCAATTGCCGATGATGTTGTCGGCGGCGGGACCGTATTCGTCCCTGATCTGGGTCAAGGATTGAACCGCCAGGACGAAATCGACACCTGCCGATCGCATGGTGGCTATGTCTCGGGGCATATCGTCGAGCTTGCCAAGTGCTGGGAATTCGTCGATCAGGAACATGCAGCGGTATTTGGCGCCGGGGGGCTTGTGCTTGAAGATATGCATCCCGGACGTGATCATCAGGCGCAGCCAGGTTTTCTGGATATCGATTCGGTCCCAGGGCACCACCAGATAGAGCGTCGTGGGCCGGTCCTCCCCTGCGCCGGTCAGGTCGGCCAGCGAAAACGACGAGGTCTTGGTCGCGGCCTGGATTTGCGGGTCCGTTAAGAAAGAAGTGGCCTGCGCGATATGGCCCATGACGCCGCCGTACGTAGTGTCGGGCATGTCGAGAAAGGGCGATGCCAGTCGGCGGATAGCTCCCCCGAATTGAGGTGGTCCTTGGGAGGCCGCCATCTTGGACACATAGTCTCTGGTGAACGATTTTCGGTCGCGATTGAGGATGTCTGAAAGGCGGGCGAGGGTCTTCTCTTCGGGAGGGGCGTCAGCAAACAGGACGAGGCCTTCGTTGTCGGTCAGCCACAAGAGGACTGCCGCGATGATATTGGCCGCACTCTTCGCCCAAAACGGCTCCCGCTGCCCTACAGAGGGGCTCATACTGTCCCCCATCGACTGCGCGAGCGCCACGCAGTTGGGGTCTTTCACGTTGAGGATATCCAGCGGATTAAAGGTCGCCGGCGGAAATCCGAGACGCTGGTATGTGTCGCCCAGCTCGCGCCAGGGGTCCATGATGATCACGTTGTTGTGGAGGGCTCTGGCTCTGGCCGTTATCGCCGCGTTCTCGCCCTTCGGGTCGATGACAAAGGCGGAAGTTTTCATGGCGCGGATCAGGGTCGGGACGATAATCCGGGTTCCCTTTCCAGTCCCGGTCTTTGCGACGATCAGCGTGTGGTTTTCGGGCTTGCTGAAGATCGGCGCTCCCCGTCCCGTGAAGCGGTCCGGGTCGCTGGACATTCCGAAAAATACGCCCTTGCCGAGGCCCTCGGGGTTATCAATGAAAGCCTGCTCGCCGGCATAGCTGGCAGATCCGAAATTGTTAGAAACCGTCTCCAGTGGGGGAGCTGGCGCGACGTCGGTGGAATCGATGTACCGGCATAGATACATGGCAAACAGGAATGCGGAAAATCCCGCAGCGACCCATACGCTTGGATATTGCGAGTAAAAGAACAAGCCGATAACTACCACGACGGCGATGGCGATGAGGTCCGCGATCCTGCGTCCGCCCCACTTTAAGATCTTGATTAGGCTTGTGGATAACACGATTGTTTCCCGTGAAATCAACGGGTCGGAAGACCCCCTTTCTGGAATTCAGGTCTTCCAATTTGGTGTGCCGGGCAGACCGCTACTGTCCAAAGGATCAGGGCCGGAATGAAGCCGGGGCAAGGCATGATCAGAAGGGGCCTTCTTCCCCCTCCCCTGCGTTAGCCAGCGGGTCTGGCAGCTTCTGGTCCGGGGCGCTCTGGGCGTCACAAAAACGGTTCCAGAGGTCGCGGTAATAGCCAAACCGCGTCGGGCCGGTGATCAGCCCGTGAAGCTGGTCGTGAAGCTCGTTCAGGAGGAGTTGGTTAAGCACCTGGGGTGGCGGCAGCGGCTCAACACCAGCAGCCGTCGCCCGTTTTTGTTCGAGAAATTCGGTCAACCGAAGGAATTCTCGGGGCACGTCGAGTTGGACGGCCACGGTGTCTTCCGGGTTCACGCGATTGTTGATGGAATCCGCGGTCTGGCGGCATTCCTGCATCTCGGGGATTTTCCAGAAAAGCTTGGTGAGCATTGCGGCACGGCTTTCCGCCTCGGGTTCTGCTTCGCCCCCTTCTGCCTCGTATGCGGAAAGCGCGGCTTGGTCTTCCTCGCTCAGGTCGTTGGGGTCATTGCTGCCAGGCATCCGGATGCTCCGTTCGGGGGATTTGGTGTTGCCTTCATGGTAAAGGTTTTGAGCGGTATCAGGCACCGTGACCTGTGGGGAACCAAGGTTTCCACCAAACGCACGCCCTACTACCAGAGAATTTCCCTTCAGGCATAAGTTCCTTGATGCTAATTCGCTAAACTTAGCGAATTAGCCCGCCCTGCCCTTGCGGGGCGTCAATTCCTGGAATTCCCTCTTCCACGCGTCGACGGCGCGCGTAAGAAGCTGCACGTTCTTCAGTCCTGCGTCGAGGGCGAGCTGTTTGAACTGATGGCGAAACTCGGCCGGTACTTTGAAGTTTAGATCCACGAGTGTCTCGGTGACCGTCTGGCCGCGCTGCAGCGATCCGGCTACGGCTGCGGGGGCCTTCCCCTTGGTTGCGACCAAGGTGCTGGCGTCAATAGCTGCTGGCATTTTAGGCATGGACTTTCATCTTCCTTCCGCCGTTCGCGAATTCGCTAACATTAGCTAATTCGCCCAGGCGCTTCTTGGTGAGGATCCACAGCTCAGCGATTTCCATAGCGCCGGGGCCGGTTGGATTGATTTCGGGAGCCGTGCGGCCGTCCGTCATCGAAGAGGCGTAATCCACGCGATCGTGGACTACCGATTGAAACACCTGCCCGTGCTGGGACAGCGCCGCGATGGTCTGAACCGTGATCCGGGCATTGGCCTTGGCCTGCGTCAGGACGAACACGAAAGGTGTTGCCGATTGCTTGACTAAGTCAAGTGTTGCTCCGAGCGACCAGAGGTCGTTTGGGCTCGGCCGGGTCGGAATGAGCACGAGGTCGGCGAGCTTGAGGACCTGGCGGTTCTGCTCGGTGAGCGCGGGCGGCGTATCGATAAAGCAATATGCAAAGCCCGCCTTGGCGAGCGCGTCGAGCTTTTCCGGGAGTTCGCGCAGGATCAGGGGCGCGAGCTGCGGCTTCTCCGCTTCGCGGATGTTCCACCAGGTGGCCAGCGTCTGTTGAGGGTCCGTGTCTATGACAACGGCGGGACCGTTCTCGGCCTGCTCAGCGGAGACGGCGAGATGCGCCGTGAGCGTGGTCTTGCCGCTTCCCCCCTTCTGGGAGGTGATTACGACTGTTTTCATTGGTGTCCCCATGGGCTAAAGTCGGCTAACATTCGCTAATTCGCCTTTTCGCTAACACTAGCGGAAAGCCGAACAAGAGGGAAGGGTCATGTTTTGGGCAGTAAAGTTGCGCCGCAGGGGGGTCCTTGCACAGCTACGCTAATTCGCTAAGATTAGCGAATTAGCCCGTATGATGACCGAGACCGCAAGCCTGTTGACGGCTGCGCGGTCGACGCCTACAGATGGGCGATGGAGAAGTGGATAGACTGCGGCGATGCTTTCATTACCGGCGATGTAATCCGCTGGATCGAGCCGGTCTGGAAGCCGAAGGAAAGGCAGACGGAGAGGGGTGAAAAGATCGGCCATCGCCTCGTCATGGCGCAGGTCATGCGCTGTGATTCCGAGTGGGCGACCTTGGAAGTGATGGATTGCAAGCATCATCTGCTCCACGGCTGGAAAGTCGACGAACTCAGAGGCCATATCCGCCGGCGACGCGGCCCGATAGGGCAAGGAGGCGCGCAGCGCGCCGTCGTCGGCGACCAGGAGGCGCGGGCGATTACGGCCTCTCGCTACCTGAACGAGCCTGAAGGCCCGGCGGCCGAGACGCCGAAGGCGGACGCACCGCATCCGGGCAACTGGCCGCCGGCATTACCGCGAAGCGGCGGCGGGGTACACTCGCCGCGCAAGGGTTACAGGCGCGGCCGGAGCGGCCCGAAAACAAGGCATGTCCCAAAAGGTAAGCGATGAGCGGGGAGGCGGTCGATAACGGTATGGGCGAGACCCTCAGCCACGGCGAGGGTCTCGCGCCGCAGCTCGCCGTTTTGAGAGCGCCTTGGGTCCACCTCACGTTAATGGACTGCGTGATTAAGGATATTCAGCAGCCGCGGTCGGAGGCGCCTTGAGTTGCCGGGAGGGGCGAAGCCCTGAAGCGCAAGCGCAGCACGCTGGCGCGGGGCGAGGCGCATCGCCTCGCGTGGGCAGGCGCTGACGGCGAGGCCGTCCGCGCGCTGATTGTCAGGAAGTTTATGGGTTGAGCGGCTAATTCGCGAACCTTAGCGAATTAGCGAGCTGGGCGCGGCAGGTTAACGTTTTTGCAGTGCGCTCCTGCATAGCGGCGATTTCCTTGTCGGTGAGCGCTTGGCCGATCGCGGAACCACAGCTTGGTGCCATTGGCGTATTGGGCGGGGGGAGCATCTTCTCGATGCCGCCGACTGTTGCGCCACCATTCTTTGCCGCGTCCGCGTGTTCGACAGCGGAGCTGTCCTCGCGATGGAGCTGACCTTCTTGGTTGCACCGCTGCTTGTCGCCATTCGTGGTGAGGCCATGACAGCGGCAGCGGTGGCGCTCGCCGGGCAGGGGCGCGATGATATCGTGTGGGAGGCCGGTTCTATGGGTGTGGACCAGGCTTTAGGTTTACGTGCGGCGCCTGAGGTGCGGAGGCAGGCGCGGGCTTCTGCGGCGTCGCGGCTGCTTGTTTTCAGCGCGGGCCTGGTCTTCGACCGCGAAGGCGGCGGTAGGAGTCTTTGCGATGAACGTGGCGCGCTCCCACCATTCTGTTGAGCCGTCGTGGTTCTCGACGGCGGGGCCATCGGCGCGGTCCAATTCGCCGTTCTCGGATTGAAGTGCTTGATCGACTGATCGGGTCTGAGGTCCATGGCTGATCGATCCTTGTTGGTGAGCGACCTTAAAGTGATTCTGTGTTTCAGTCAAAGCAGGCTTGGGGTAGGAAATTGACTTTATCCACAGCCGCGAAGCGCTTCCGCGCCTTCTTGTCAACGATGGCTAGGGAAGCCGTTCCAGCCCCTTCGCCAGCCTTGGGGCGCTACAGGTCTGAAACGGCCCCTTATTGAGTCTATAAGAAGCGAATGAGCTTAAGTCTTTGATTTTACTGAGGGCGCTCGGACAGATTCTGTCTGAGTTCGGACAGTTTCAGTCCGAAAACAGTCAAAAAACTGTTGCGTTTTTGTCTGAATTCGGCAAGACTCCTGTCTGTTTACGGACAAAAACGCGGGGCAGAAATGACTGAAAACAGCCAAGTTGCAAAGGCGGTAAAGGAGAAGCGGGGCATCCCTGTGTACCGCACCAATCCGAGCATTCCGGGCGAGCATGAAATCAAGAAAATGAGACGGACCAAGCTCGGCGATGATCAGAAGGGCCTTGTCGTCGATAACGGGACTGGTGAGATTTTAGGCCACGGCGGCGCGATGGTCTACGAGTGGGAAGAAGTCGATAAAGAGCGGTTCGTAAAGCTGTATCTCGCGGGCTTGAAACAGGCCGCCGGTCTCTCGAAGGCGGGCCTTGCCGTTTTCGAGATCGTGTACAACGAGATGAGAGGCAAGCCCGGAGAGGACAGCGTGTTGCTTGGGGTGGATATGAGCAAGCTGGAGGAGAGGACCTTCAACCGCGGCCTGCGGGAGCTGCTGGAGAAGGAGTTTCTGTACCGCAGTACCCTCGCCAGCATGTTCTTCGTGAACATCCGCTTCATGTTCAACGGCGACCGGCTTGCCTTTGTGAGGGGATACCGCCTGAAAAAAGAAGATCCGCGGCAGCCACGGTTGCCGCTGGAGGAGCCGCAGGCGTTGCCGAAGCCGGGTAAAGGCGCCGTGGAACCCAACGGGTGGTAGCGAACATGCGCTAATTCGCTAATCCTAGCGAATTAGCCCAGCGTGTCCTGCCCGAACTTATAGGCGGTGACGGTGCACTTTACGATGCCGGCAGGATTTCCGCCCCGAAAGGAGTGGGGTGTTAACCCCACTCGATGCGAGAGCTCAGCTCGAAATCGAACGCCGGTTTGGTCGAGAGCCAGATGTTCAGAGCGTCAAGCTGGACCTTGTTAGCCGGGGCCTTGAGCCTGACTTTTCCGCGGCTGATCTGCTGCCTGTAATCGACATCCAGTTTCAGCGTGTACGCGAAGCCGAGAAGTATCCCTTTGATCTGTTGTTTTTCGTTATTCATTATGTCCTCCTTGTTGCTGTCTCGTTGTTATGCGTCCCGGCGGCACGGGCCAGACGCAGGACAAAAGAAAAACGTCGGGGGGACCGCCCGCTTGGGTGGGGGTGCCGAGGGCTTTTCTTGCAGGACCAGGCGCGCGTGCGACGGATCAGACGATAACAACGTGACTGCTTAAAACAAGGTGGCATCTCATGGTTTGAAAAACTTCAGATAATCAAGGTACGACAGGGGGATCGTGCCCGAAGACGCAAATGTCGAGAAGTTCCTCTCGGAGCAAAAGGCGCTTGGCGGCTCCGCTATGCCAGACGAACAATGCCCGGCAAGGTCGAAACATCCTTTGCGGCTCAGAGGTCGTTCCAAGAGCCGGCAACCGCTTCTCGAAGCTCTTCTCCGCAGATCGCGGCACACAGCGGCCTAGCCTGGAGCGGTAAGAGGCGCGCTCGATCGCGGCCTTCGCGCTTCTTGACGGCGCACGAGCCATGTGCCGGGCGACGCCGGCGAGGCGCTTCCCGAACCGGAGAAGGGGTCAAGGACCACGGCGGCACATCGTAATGCCTAGTCCACGATGAACAGCGCGGCACCACTCGGTGATGACGAACGGTGAGGCTCAGCGTTGTCCGCGACTTGGTAACTCATGCCGGCCTTCAGGGTGAATTGGCGGCCATCTTTGAGTTCAGTCTGGAGTTCACCTTCGATGCAGAACAGGATATGGCCTTTGACACACCAATGGTCTGCGAAATAGCCGGGGGTGTACTCGACCCTGCGGACGCGAATGCTTCCGAAATGTAGAGTACGCCAGTACGCCACGCCACTGGCGCTTTGTGTTCGGTCTGTTCGATCTCTGTCCAATCGGTAGTGCCAAATGGGATAGCTGTCATCTGCATAATGATTAATGTTTTGCTGCTTCCTTCAAGCGGTAGTCAACTTTTTCTCGACACTCGCTGCAAGGCGGAAATGGCTTGCCTTTCACCATCGTAATTTCTTTAGGGTGTTTAATATGGTTAATCACAGAGTAGAGACCCGATATTTGACAGGCTTCGCCAGTCGATGGCATATGAAAACTCCTTTTATCCAGATTTGAACGGATGCGATGCTACGATTTTGCAGTGACCCCGTCAATACCTGTAGCGGAGGTGCCGGCACCAGCAGGTGTGTAGAATGGCGGGTGTAAAGGCACGGGATAATGCAACTTTCGCGCCTGCTTCCTCCTCGGTCGTTTCGTCTCTGGTAGCGGCCTTTACGGGCCGCGCGCCATGTGCCGGGCAACGCCGGCGAGGCGCTTCTCTGCGAGCTGGCAGTACTTCTGCTCAAGCTCGATCCCGATATAGCGGCGCTTCGCCAGGGCTGCTGCGACTGAAGTGCTGCCGGAACCGGCGAAGGGGTCAAGGACCACGGCACCGGGCTGGGTGAAAGCCTGGATCACTGGCTTGAGCACACGCACGTCTTTCTCAGTGGGGTGCGAGCGGTTTCCGGAATAGGCCCACGGCTGCACATCGTCGAACGGCTCTGCTGGCGGGGCAGGGCGCCCCTTGGCCAGCACGTAGGCCTGCTCATGGAAGCGATTGCAGAAGCGCACACTGGACGCGTAGCTCTTGCGCCACACGATGTGATCGACAGGCGTGAATCCGGCCGCTTTCCAGGCGGCCATGAACGCGTCGATCGCCTGCCAGCCATAAAACGAGACGCAGAGTGCGTCCGGCTTCAGGACGCGGTAGATTTCCGGGAAGGCTGACAGCACCTTCGCGGTGTCGTCGGTGCCGTCGTTCTGCATGCTGCGGCCGGAGCGGTCGCGGTAGCGCACGAAGTAGGGCGGATCGGTGAGGACGAAGTCCACGCTGTCGGCGGGGATCGTCTTCAGCACCTCGGTGCAGTCGCCGTGGATGATGCGGTTCATTTGACACCTATGGGCTTCAGCAGCTCGATGTTCTTCTCGGCCTGCGCCTTCAGGTATGCGGAAAGGCTAGGCGCGGTGTCGCTGAGGATCTGTGCTGCCATGCGCAAGCGGTATGCGGATTGTGCGAGCTCGATTTCGACCTCTGTCATTTAAAAGCCCTCCAACTCGTCGTCGAACATCTCGGCTTCGTGCTGATCGAGGATGTCGGAAACTTGAGCGGCGGTTTCGTTCAGGCTGAATTCTTCGGTATCCATGTTCTTGCTCCTTTTCGCGTTCAACATGGCCACCGTCCAACGGACCCGCGGTGAGCTGTCAGGCTAAGATTTCTCTAGTTGTTTCTCGAAAACACATGACTACAAGAACGTGAGAAATGTTGGCTTGACAGCTCCTCTACAGCGGGTCTGTTAGGTGCCGGATGATGTTGAATGCGGCTTAGGAGCTACATGGATGGCGGGGCTTTAATTCGGCCTTCACGGAAATGCCGATGTGTGTGTTTCGGAATCATGATCCGGGGGGCGCGCGAGTATACGGGGCGCTTCGGAGGGGCGGGAACTGTCGAGGGGATGAAAAACGCGGCCACATAACGTTAAAATGGGAAGCTTGATATGGCTGAAGACAAACGCAGCGACGACGTTGAGAAATTCCTTTCGGAACAGAAGGCGTTCGAGGACCGCAAGCAGGCGCTCATCGACGATCTGCTGCGGCAACGTGCCGAGGCGATAAATGTCTTCGATGAAAGGCTGGCGAAGCTGGGGTACAAGGCGCAGTCCGGCAAATCGAAAAAGAGCCATCATAAGACGCCCGCACCGGAGGCCCCAGCCAAGCCGAAGGCGAAGGCGTAGCGGGTCAGGCGCAGCTATTCTCTGCTGCGCTCCTTCCTGCCGGGTTGGCTGTATGGAATTGCCTGATTGATGCGGTCCATCATGCCTTCACGGAATTGCTCCGTAACTTCGGCGCCGGTGGTCGGCCACCAGGTGGTGAAGCCGGTTTTGAACGTCATGTCCGGGTTTGCTTTTGCCATGCGCACGGCCTGCAGGTAAGCGGCGAGCGTGACGTGGCGGCCGAGGGCGGGAAGGTAAATGGTCCTCATACCGCACCTCCGTCCTTAAGCACAGAGTTCAGAATGAAGCGCGCGTTCGGAATTTCACCGGTCTTGACGGAGCGGATGATCATGCTTTCGACGAAGTGCTCGACGATCTCGATCCAGGGAGTTTCGAGATCATCGTAGGCGCGAGAGCCGCCGTTGGCGGTTTCCCAATCGGTGAGGACGCGGGCCATTTCGATGCAGATGTTGTAATTGCCGATGAAGCCGTCCATGTGTTTTCCGAAGGCGTCGTAGAAGCAGTGATAGAGCTTGTGGGTGTGGAAGTCGCCGGAGATCGCGGCGACGTTCTGCAAAAGGTTGTGAGTGCGATGGTGCGTTTTGATGAGCTTGGTCATGCTGCACCTCCCTTCAGAGCCTTCGTTGCGCTGGATACCGCCTTGCGAAGCTTCGGGAATTCCGGCGCGCCGTCGCAGATGGTGCCGTCGAGGGCGTCAATTAAATCCGTAGACCTGGCGATCAGCTTTTTGAGCTCTCTGGTGAGACGCCGCTCGCGAGGCGTGTTTTCAGCTCCAGCCTTGTAGGCGGCTTGGAGGGCGTCTTTTATTTGCCAGACAGCCAGATCGTGAAAGTCGAGCCTGTCCCGGCGGCGCGTTTCAAGCGTTTCAAGTTGCAGGATCTCGCGCGCGATGCGGTCGAGGGTCTTTTTCATGGTGCCCTCCCGGTCCGGTGGAGGGCAACGGCTGCGCGGTGGAGAGCGAGCGCGTCTTCCAGATCCCGGTCGAGGTCCAGCATGCAGCCGATGGCCTGGTTCTGTTCGCCGGCCTGAATGGCCTGAAAAGCTTCGGATGTCCGGAGGACTGTATCCATGAGCATCTTGCGCATGGCCTCGATGTTGGCTGCGATCGCCTTTTTCGTAATGTCCGGCTTCGTGCTGGTGCCGGCGTTCAGGATTTTCCGGGCCGAATTGGCAGCAAGCATGAGTTCGCGTTTGGACGGTGCGATATCGTCGAGCAAGCCGGTGTCGAAACTTTCGGAGGAAAGCTCGATCGCAGAGGCGAGTTCACCGCTGGCCTTTAGCAGGTTTCCGAGGGTCTCGCGTAGCTGGCAGTCGTCGGAGGTTATGGTCATAACGATGTCTCCTTGTTGTTTGCGTTAAGTCCCCGAAGGGATAAAGTCCGGCCTCCATACGGAGGGCGCGGCGTCAAGAAAAACGTCGGGGTGGGTCCCGAGGGCTTTTCTTGATGCTCTTTCCGCGACGGCCGTATGGTATCCGGACAACAAAATCCCGAAGGGGACGCGAACCGAAAAGGAGCCGAGGCAGATGCCACGTTGTGGCGCAAAGTGGTGCGAATGGCAGGCGGCGCCGGCTTTCATGCTGCACCTGCCTTCGCGATGACCGCACGGATTTTGTCGCGGCGGCAATCGAGCTCGATATACGCCGAGTCTGTCGCGGGAAATCCCGCCCAGGTACGCGCTTCAGCATCCAAGACGGTGAGTTCGTCCTGTAGCGTTTTGAGCAGGTCTGGTGCTGCGACGATAAGGAGAGCATTGGCTTCTGCCTCCAGCGAAGAAATCGACGGTGAGGCTCTCAGCTCGACGAGCGGGGAAGAATGACCTTTAGCGAAAATAGCTCTCCGAATGCGCCCATTCCATAAAAGTAGCCAGGGGCCTGGCGAGTGCCGCGTTCTTGCGATCATGGTGCACCTGCCTTCGCTAGCAGGCGTTTTTCCTGTTTCTGGATCTTCTGAAGCAATATGCGATCACCGGGCGTGAGCCCCGTGGGCGTGTTGGTCGCGATGTACTCCAGGATTTGTAGCTGGTCATTAACCTCGCTGAGCGTAAGAGCGGAGATTTTCTTGGTCATGGCGATGTGCCTTTCGTTGTTGAGGAAAGGAAGAGAGCGCTTACGCGCCCTCCCCCTGTGCAGGTTGCTCGGCCTTCGGCTTGACCGGGAACATCACGTAGCGCTTGTCGCCGATCTTGAAGTTGTAGCCGCCGCCTTTGCTGTGCGCCCAGGCGCCGGTGCGGGCTTTGTATTCAGGCTTGCCTTCAGCGTTGACCGGGAAGATCTCGTGCGTGGGGCGGGAGCCTTTCTTTTTCGGGGTCTCGGTGTTTTCGGTTGTCATGGTCTTTCTCCTTTTTGCAATTACCCTTTCGGGCGTGCCCCTGAAAGGCCAGGAGCGGGCGCGGCGTCAACAGGAAAATTGGGGGGAACCTTTAGGGGGAACCGAGGCTTCCTGTTGACGCGGGGAGCGAACGCGGATGGCAAGGGGCTCGAACATGCTCGATGGGGGATTGCAAGGAGAAGCTGACAACTCTGAAAACTGACCACGAAACAGGCTCACGCCACCGTCACTTTCACGGTCGGATGCGAATGTAAGCCAGGATTTGCGCTCGCTCTCGGTGTCAATGGACCACAGCGTTTCGGCGGCGGATTGGACAACTCCCTCGTCGGCGATCCATCTCGTACACACGGTCGAGGTCTGCGAGGTTGGTGGAAACCGATATGGGAGGCGAGTTCAAGTAGCTCTCCCGCTGCCCTGCCAAGAGTGGGGGGATATTCGACAACTGACCCGGCAGAAATGCCGCTGGTGGGGGCGCCGCTGAAGTCTGAATCGCGAAAGCGAGAAAGAAGGAGACGCCGGCCGCGCGAACGACCGGCGTCCCAGAAGGCATTTATCGCAGTATTTCGGGCAACCAGCCGGTACCGGCGATCTGGCGCTCGGCCTCCTGGGCCAGCTCGGCTTTCTTGAGCTTCTCCCAGGCGGGAGCCGGAGGCTGTCCCTTGGCTGTCTGGATGGCTTCGAGGATTTGCGGCTTGCCAATCCGCGTGAAGTAGTTCTCCGCAGTCGGCGTGAAGTATGCCTTCATGTCGAGCTGCAGGACGGTGGCCAGCTTGCCGGCGTGATCGAGCCTGTCATTCTCCTGACGGTCGCTTTTCATCTGCACGGCGTTTATCGAGCAGGCGGCGCAGAAGGTCAGGAGGTCGAGCAGGATACTCTGATCCTGCTCAAGACACCATTGCCATATATCGCCGGGTTTGCCGGGGAGACGCTGGCCCCAGTTTTCGCGGGCCTCTTCGAGGGCCTTGAAAGCTGCGGAACCTTCGACGCGGTGGAGCGATTGCGACGATGCCGAAACCTTCAGCGCTGTATCGTGGCGATGCTCGAAGACGTCCAGCACCATCGCGTAAACGACGGCCGTCAGACCTTTGTCCGGGAACTCGAGCAATCGGGCGGCGATCGCTGCTGACCTGTGGGCGGTCAGGCTCTCGACCAGTCCCGCCGAAAACTCCGCACGGCCGGTCTCGGCGTCTTCGCCGTCGCCGGGAGCGGTCCCGTCTGGTGCAGTCGCTTCGGACTTGCCGGTTTTCTTGGGCATGTCCTCGGGTCGCACCAGGCCACGCACGATCTCCGCCTTGCCACTGTGGTCCAAATGGACCACGGCGCCGGCGATAGCCAGGGTTTCCGCGGGCCAGACTTTCTCGCGACTGGCGTTCAGTTTCTCGATGCGATCGCCGACTTCATCGAGACGCTCGGGTCTCTCCGCGTCGTCGGAATTCGACCATTGGTCTTCGAGATCGTCGTATTCCTTCTGGAGAGTTTCCAGCTCGGCCTGCTTCTTGGCGGAGAGGGGCGTCAGCTCCTCGCGGCGGATATGGAATTTCGACTTTGCCTGATAGTCGAAGTCGGAGCGGACCTCGACCCATTTCCAGCCTTCCTTCTGGGCGGTTTTCGCGGCCCGGTCGAGCTTTTCGCCGACGAGCCGGTCGAGCAGCGGCACGTCGAGGATGAACACACCGTCATCGTCCTGGCTGAACAAGTCGCGGCGCACGGTGCCTCCGGCTTTCTCGTAAGCCTTCAGCGTGACGCATCTGACGCGCTTGTCCGTCACCGCGATATCGTTCTCGGTGAGGGCGTATCGGATGTCCTCGGCGTCGTTGCGGTCGGGGTCGAAGTCCTGGAACAAGGCCTCCTGCGCGTCGTGATCGTCGGAAACCGCAAAAGCCTGGACCTGTTCAAGGTTCAGCTTTCCCTTGCGGTAGGCCTCGATCACAACGGAGCTGACGCGCGCGAGCTTCAAGCGCTGCTTGACGTAATGCTCGGTTTTGCCGAAGCGGGCGGCGACGTCGGCGATTGGAGCGCCGTTGTCGATCAGATCCCGGTAGGCGTCACACTCGTCCGCGGGGTGCATGTTCTCCCGGACGGTGTTTTCAGCAAGGCTGATCTCCGTGGCGTCGGCACCGTTCTCGATGACCTGGCAGGGCACCTCGAAACCGGCGTCGATCTTGCCGGCCTTGAGCAGGGCCGAGAGCGCCGCGAGCCTGCGGTTGCCAGCGACGACGGCGAATTGCTTGCCGTCCTTCCGGACAACCAGCGATTGCAGCAGGCCGTGGGCCGCGATGGATGCGGCCAGCTCGTCGATGCCCTTGTTCTGCGTCTTGCGGACGTTGCCTTCCCAGGCGGTGAGCTTGTTGAGCGGGATGTTGGTGATGTCAGTCATGGTTAGTCTCCTTTTGTGGTGGGTTGAGTTTTTGCGATGACGGCCTGCGCGGCTTTCATCCATTCTTCGAGGGCGTTGATGGCCGCCTCGGCGTCTCTCCACTTTGACCAAGTGGAGATGACGTCTTCTGCGACTTCGACGCCGGCCTGCAGCTCGTCTAGCAGACATGGCGCTTGTTCGAAGAGATCGGAGATAGCGATCTTGTCGTCTTCGTGGATCTGCTCGAACTCGACGCGAACGGTGCCTTCAAGACCCATGGCGTAGCTTGACCAGTCGCCGTGATAGTCGTAGTTCCACGGGCCTTCTGGCAGCTCTGGGCGTGCGGTGGGCTCTGTCATGCGATTTCCTCCTTTTGTTTGCGTTGTGTCCCCTTCGGGATAAGTCCGGCCTCCATACGGAGGGCGCGGCGTCAAGAAAAACGTCGGGATGGGTCCCGAGGGCTTTTCTTGATGCTCTTCCGCGACGGCTGTATGGTATCCGGACAACAAAATCCCGAAGGGGACGCGAACGAAGAGGAGGCGAGGCCAATGCCACGTTGTCGCAAAGTAGTGCTAATGGCAGGTGGCACGGCTTTCATGCTGCACCTGCCTTCGCGATGAGCGCACGGATTTTGTCGCGGCGGCAATCGAGCTCGATATACGCCCGATCCACGGGAAATCCCGCCCGGGTGCGCGCTTCGGTATTCAAGCGGGCAAGCTCATCTTGCAGCATTTCGAGCATGTCAGGAGATGCTGCGAAAAGTTGCGCCCATTGATACTGGCTGCGCTCCTCGCCGACTTTATAACCACTAAGTGTCACGACGGCGATCTCATGCGGATGTTCTTGTGAACGCACATAGGCAAGATGGCTTTCTGATGCCGTCGCATAGAGAGATGGATTGCGTTTTGTCATAGCGATGTACTCCTATTGCTGGTGCCGGTTGAGCAGGCGATTTTTCCGGTTTTCGAGCCTCCGGAGAATTATCCGGTCGCTCGGGGTAAGGCCCTGCTGCGTGCTGGTCGCGATGTACTCCATGATCTGCAGCTGATTGTCGATCTCGCGGAGCGTGAGAGGCGGTTTGTCCATGGCGTAACTCCTTTTGTGAGAGAAAAGGGAGGGCGCTCGCGCGCCCTCCCGCCGTGGTTACCCGGCCTGCTCGCCGTCTTTTGGCGTGCGCAGGACGATCTTGCCGTCGAGCGGCATCACATCGATCTGGATGTTGAAGCCGTTGCCATCGTCGTGCGCCCAGGCGGCGCCGATCGGGGTCCAGAAGCCCTTGCCGCCGTTCTTGCCCTCGCGGACGTGAAAGGCGCGATGCGTCGGGGCCTTGGGTGCTGATTTCTGTTTCGTGTTAGTCATGTTCGTATCTCCTTGTTTGCGTTTGAACGTTTTCCCCTTCGGGATGGCTCCCGTTTGCCACGGGCGAGTGCGGCGTCAACAAGAAAATCTGGGGGGAACCTTTAGGGGGGTCCAGCCCCGGCAGGGGTTGTTTTGTTGTTGACGCGAGAAGCGCGCGCTTGTGGCAGGGATGCAGCCACGATCAGAAGGGGATTGTTCAACGCCTCTCAGGAGATACGATGGCGGGCGAAACTGAAGCACCTGGCTCACGGCGACTGCTCCTTTCCAGGATCAAAGCGAGAGCAGGCAGGTCCTTCAGGGTGGATGTCTGTGCGGATGTCTGTGCCGGTGTCTCTGGGTTCACGAGTACGGGCAATGGCGCATTTGAAGAATGCTTTACGCGCTCCGGAGAGTGGTACGCCGCGTGAATGCCGGCAGGGCCGGGTAGAGCGCTGGGGCGGGCGTTGGGTCGGGGGCGTCTCGTCTTCGGTCGCAGAAGCTTCTTGAGAAAACTGCCATCAAGCCGGCTCGGGCTCGGGCATCTTGACGGAGAGCGAGAGGGCGACGTTCCGGACCCAGATCGGCATGCTGCTCAGCATGAATGTTTCGCCTGACGCGGCGAGAGCCGTGATTACAAAGCCCGTCTCTCCCGGCTTGGGTACAGCCGGAGAGAATTAAGCCTTGCGGCGGACCTTTTCTTGCGCAGTCAGAATCGGGACCAGGGGGGTCACGATGCACCTCCCGTCGCCTTGACGATCGCTGCGCGGGCGATACAGGAAGGGCAATCGTCGCTGGCGCAGTCTCCTTCGAGAAAGTCGCCGATATAGTCACGGCCGCAGCATTGGCAGATGCCGCCCTGGACGGTGGGACGGGCGCCTAAGAGGTTCTTGAGGGCTTCGAGCGCGTGGTCCGGATCTCTGGCGTCGATTTCGAGGGTTCCGTAATTGGGCACGTTGTGCGCGACAATGACGCTGAATTTAGGCATAGCGATGTACTCCATTTTTGTTTGCGTTAAGCTTGGATGCGGTCGAGGCGCGCGGCCTCCGCGGCGTAAGCCGAGAGCCGTTTCGCGGCCTTGAAGTGCAGGTCACGCTCGACGGGGAGCCCCAGGCCTCCGCGCAAGGCGGCGATTTCCGCGAGGCTCACAGAGCCGAGTTCTGGGAACCCCATGCCGAGGTCGCACAGGCCGAAAGCAATGTCAGGGTTCTCCGGATCGATTTCCGTCAAAATCCAGGTGCAGTCGGCGTCCGGCGTAAAGAGCTTCACGACAGGATGGAAGTCGATTTCGCGGTCTGTGCCGCGTACTGGTTCCTGCTGGCGGCCGTTCGCCAGAAGGCGGGCGTGGATGTCTGCGGTTAAGAGTTGCATGTTCGTCTCCTTTTGTTTGCGTTAAGTCCCCGAAGGGAAAAAAGTCCGGCCTCCATACGGAGGGCGCGGTGTCAAGAAAAACGTCGGGATGGGTCCCGAGGGCTTTTCTTGATGCCTTTCCGCGACGGCCGTATGGTATCCGGACAACAAAATCCCGAAGGGGGCGCGAACGGAAAAGGAGAGACATGGCTGTCAGGGGCGATACCGCTTTGTCGCGCAGAGTGTGGCGATGGCCGATTTCTGGGAAAGAAAGCCCGTCTCTGCCGGCGTGGGGAACTGCCGGAGAGAATTATGCCTGCGGCGGGCTTGTCTTTGCATCACCGATGTGGTGAAATGCGGTGATGGTCGATAGGGCCAGTGTATGAAGCGAAAAAAGGGAGCAGCAAAAAGCATGAAACCCGAAAGCGACGCGGCGTCGGTGCGCGCGACGATTACTTTTCCGCCCGAGCTCTACTATTACTACGTTAAGTGTTATGGACTGCGAGATATTCTTGCTTCGGCGCCGCAGTAAGCGCAGACTCCAGTCCAGGTGAACAAGATGTATTGAATCTCACGTCGCGTTCTCGGCAGGGTCCACCCAGAAGTTTTTTTTGCCTCGTAATGTTTCCAGAGCGAGGAAGGCGTGCGCCACCATGACCATCGTGATGTGATGGTGCCACCCTTGCCAGTTGCGGCCTTCGTAGTGGTCCAAGCCGAGCTCTTCTTTGAGTTGATGATAATCCTGCTCGATTTTCCAGCGGCACTTGACGAGCCGTACGATCCGTCGCAAGGAATAGTCGGCGGGAAGGTCGCAGAGACAATATTTGATCGGCGCCTTTTCCGACTCCGGCCACTCTGCCAGCAACCAGACCTCCTGGCCCGGCGGTCTGCCATCCTGATAACGATGGGATGGCTGCACGCGAGTTGCCCAGAAGCGCGACTCCAGCCAGCCTTTACTCCCTTCGCGCCAGCGAATCGTCCTCCAACCCTTGGCCTGCCTAGCGGCCTCTTGCGCGGTGGTGGGCCGTTGATCCCCATAGCGCGCCGCAGTCGGCGGACGCCCTTTGCCGGTAGTCTTCAGCGGTGCGATCTTGGGCGGCTTCAGCCACACTCCGACTTGTGGCAGCACACCCACGGCGTATTGCAGTTTCCGCTTTTCCAATTCTTCGCGGAATTCGGTGCCATCTCCGTAGCCGGCATCTCCCAACACCACTCGATCCGGCAGACCCCACCCTCGGATCTGATCGATGATTTCCAGCGCCAGTTCCCACTTCTTGCGAAAGACGATCCCTTCCGGAATACCCGCCTCCCGCCGCCGCTGGGCGTCGTTGGCCCAGCTCTCCGGCAAATACAGCCGCCACCCCAGCGGCACATTGCCTTGTTCGCCCACATGATGAACGCTGACTGCGATCTGGCAGTTGCCCGTCTTCCCTAATGTTCCTGAGTACTGCCGCTCCACCGCTACCGAGTGCGTGCCCTGTTTGGGGAATCCGGTGTCATCTACCACCCAGGCCGGCTCCGGCTCCAACTCGGCCGTCATTCGCTTTCCTAACCGCTCCCAGATGGGGTTCCACTCCCACGGACTCTGCCCGATGAACTGCTGCATGGCCTGCACGTTTCCCTCGGGAAGTCGCGTTGCCAATGGCTCAATGGATTTCCGTTCACCATCCAGCAACAGGCTGCGCACGTAGACCTCTCCCCAATGCCGCCGCTCGCTTCGGCCCACCGGCTCCAGCAGATCCACAAGAAACCGCTCCAGCCGCTTCCGGCAACGCATCGCCTGAGCATCCGTCATGCCCAAACATATCAGCGCTTCTCTGTTCTGTCAATACTTAACGTAGTAATACTACGCAACCCTGGAAGAAATCGCCAAGCAGAAGAAAGTGTCCCTGGCGTGGGTTGTCCGGGACGCCGCGGAGCAGTACCTCGCGGGGAAGTGGCCGCTTTTCGGAAAGAAAGAGTGAATGTCAATCGAACAAAACTACAGCATCCGGTTCATTGCATCGCTGGCGCTGCGTGAAAAGCAGATCCAGCAAAATTACCGCCCGATCATCGCGGTCCATAAGTGGTTCGCGCGCAGGCCGGGGACGTTATTCCGCGGGCTGCTGCTGTCGGAGTTTCGCAATAAGCCGGTTGAAGAGACCTACTATCTTCCCAACAGCTTCGAGGGCGTGACGATCGCGGACCCGTTCATGGGCGGCGGCACGCCGCTGCTGGAAGCCAACAGAATTGGGTGCAACGTCATCGGGACGGATATCAACCCGATGGCGGCGTGGATCGTGCGGGAAGAAATCGACGCGATTGATCTGAAGGCTTATGCGAAGAAAGCGGGAGAGCTGCTCGATCATCTCGCGCAGGAAATCGGACATTTCTACAAAACGCGATGCCCCGTTACGGGCCGGAAGGATGCCGACGTCAAGTATTTCCTATGGGTGAAGACGGGGACGTGCGCGGCGTGCCGGAAAGGTTTCGATCTGTTTCCGGGTTACGTGCTGGCGGAGGATGCCCGGCATACGTCGTATGTCCTGGTATGCGCGTCCTGCGGCGATCTCAACGAGGTTGCCGATCCAAACCATCCCGGCGCCTGCCCGTGCGGATGGGCACTGACGACAGAAGGGCCCGTTTCCCGTAACAAGTGCGCGTGTCCGCATTGCGCGCACATGAATAGAGCGCCTTTTGACGGCGACGGCCCGCCGTCGCATCGTTTGTTCGCCATCGAATACTACAACCCGGATCTGAAGGGGCGGCCTGGGCGGCTGTTCAAGAAGCCGGACAAGGACGACTTGGCGCGGGTCAAAGCGGCAGAGGCCGCCTGGCAGGGGGTAACGGCGCGGTTTGTGCCGGATGATCTGATCCCGGACGGCGATGAATCCTCGCGGCTGCATCGCTGGGGTTACGAGCGTTTCCGCGAACTCTTCAACTCACGTCAGCTCCTCGGTCTTGAAACAAGCGCCCGGATGATTGCGAGGGTCAAGGATCTTCGCCTGCGCCGGGCTCTTGCAACGAACCTGTCGGATCTCCTGCGGTACCAGAACATGCTGTGCCGCTACGACAAGATGGCGCTGAAGTCGCTCGATATATTTTCAATCCACGGTTTTCCTGTCGGCTACGTCCAGGTCGAGTCCAATCTGCTCGGCCTGCGAAACGGCAACGCACTCCCGGTGGGTTCTGGCGGCTGGATCAACATCATCGAAAAGTACACCAAGGCGAAACGCTATTGCACGGCGCCCTTCGAGGTCGCCTTTGAGGGCAAGAATAAAGTGACGCTCCCCATCCGGGGAGAGTGGATCGGGGAGAAGAACCCGGAGCATCCGGACGCGCACGAGCGGAAAGTTGATATTCGCTGCGCTTCGTCGACGTCGGCGAAAATGCGGCCGGCAAGCCTCGACGGTGTGTTCACCGACCCGCCATATTACGGCATGGTTCAGTACGGCGAGCTCATGCAGTTCTGCTATGTCTGGCTCCGAAAACTCATGGGGAAAGACTTCCCTGGGCTGGAACTGGAGACGACAAAGCACGCGGACGAGCTTACGGGCAACGAGACGGAAGAGCGGGATATCGCGCATTTCGCGACCGGGCTCGCGGCCGTGTATACACGCATGGCGCGTGCGCTGAAGCCGGGCGCGCCGCTCGTGTTTACCTATCACCACAACAAACAAGAGGCTTACCTGGCGGTGGGAATGGCAATTCTCGATGCCGGGCTCACCTGCTCGGCTTCGCTGCCGTGCCCAGCGGAGATGGGTGGGTCGATCCATATCCACGGGACGGCTTCGTCTATCGTGGATACCGTCTTCGTGTGCCGCGATCGCGGGACCGCACCGCGGTGGTGGCTTTTTGAGGATGACGAAGGCCTCGCCGACATCTTGGTGAAGGAGCTGGCGGAGCTTCGGTCGGCCGGCATGAAGCCCACTGCGGGGGATATCCGCTGCACGGCGCTCGGGCACATCACCCGGATGGCGATCTGGAAGCTCCGGCCGTCGTGGGATGCCACGCTGCCTGCGGGTGAAAAGCTGGAAATCTTCCGGAAGGCGATGGATGCCCTCGCAACCGTTGAGGGGGCCACCAAGCGGCTGGAGGGCGCGAAGGTGCCACAATTTGCCATGATTGGTGGCCTCTTCGCTGAAGAAGAGGAGAGGGAATTAGCCGATGCCGTTGCGTTTTGATGCCGACTACGGCGATCCCGCTCTATCGTTCGAGCCCCTCGTCGATGAAGTTTTTGCGGAGCTGAAGTCCAGCTTTCTGGAGATGCCGCGCGGCGAGGGCTTCATCGACTACGCGACATTCGAGCGCGGCTACCAGGCGCTGAAACGCGCTACAGGCGATTTTGAGACGGTCACGCCCGCAACAGTGGAGGCCGCCGTCGCCGAAGCGCCGATCGCCTTCATCGTCTTCCGGACCATTCTCGGCTTCACGCCACCCGAATGGGCGTACCTCACCACGGAAACTACGGACGTACCTGTTGACCAGGGCGCAGCCCGTTCGATCGATCGGAACATGCGGATGCAGCCGCTCACGCCGCGGCCGCTCAAGGCAATTCTGACCGATCAGCGCATCCGGGCGATGATTGAGGCCGGCGTAAAAATTCTGCTTGCCGGAGCAAAGACCGAGGTCTCGACCCTTCTTCATCGCCTCGACAAAGCCGACACGAAAGAAGGCATCAAGAGCGTGGAGGCTGCGGCTGATCTTGGCCTCCCGTATCCGGTAGTTCTCTATGAGCGATTTCTTGGGCGGCCGTTCGCGTCTCACCGGGATTCGGTGAGCGAGCTGGTCGGCGAGGTGGTCGAGGCGGCCGTCAAGGATGTTCTGACGGAAGGAAAGGTGAGTTTCCGGGAGACGAAACGGGCGGAGAAGATAACCGGCTTTGACCAGGCGCCGGATTTTATCATCCCGGACGAATTCAATCCGGCGGCACTTATCGAGGCCAAGCTCACCGAGGACGACGGCACGGCCCGCGACAAGGTGGCCCGTGTTCAGCGCCTGCGGACGCTACGGGACCAGACCGGCCACACCTACGACGTGATCGCTTGCATCGCCGGCCGGGGGTTCAAGGTGCGCCGCGAAGACATGCGGCGGTTGCTTCAGGCGACAGATGGCAAGGTATTCACACTCACGACCATGCATCTGCTTATCGAGCAGACGCGCATCCGGGAGTACCGGTCGAGATGAGGAAATAGTTGTCATGTCGCTCGCCGAGAAAGCCGCCCTCGATGACTTGGCGCAACATCTTTATGACTTTCTGCCGGGCAATCCGCACCCGTACGCGGACGCGCGCATATCCTTTCCGGGCGTCGCACAGGAACTGGGGCTGGGTGACTGCTGGCCCCGTGGCAGTAAACAGCCCGCCTTGCGTCATTTGCTCGGTGCCACGCTCGATGGCAAGCGGGGGTTTCCCTCCCTCATTGTGAAAATCGTCGAGCGGAGTATTACATATCGCAAGAAGAAGAATCCTGTGACGCGCGAGGAAATCGAGGGTCTGAATGTGATCCTTGTGCGCGTCGGCTATAAAATACCGGAGCTTCACGAAGCGGCTTTCCTCGATAGATTGCCCCGCAGCGGCGGGCAACGGGCGGAAGAGGCGCGCGGGCCCGCTGATCCGAAGGCTCTTGCTGATTTGCAAGACCGTCTTCTGAAACTCGCGGCGCTCAAAAGCCAGGAGCGTGGCTACGCCTTTGAGGGGTTCCTCTCCGAATTGTTTGCCCTCTACAAGCTGGCACCTCGTGGCGCTTTTCGTTTGATCGGAGAACAGATTGACGGCAGCTTTCATCTCAAGAATGAGTTTTATCTCCTGGAGGCGAAGTGGCAGGACCCGCGAGTGGGCGTTGCCGAGTTGCTGACCTTCAATGGCAAGGTGGAAGGAAAGGCGCAATGGTCGCGCGGGCTCTTTGTCAGCTATAGCGGCTTCTCTGAGGACGGGCTGCACGCTTTCGCACAGGGCCGCCGAACGAGCATTATTTGTATGGACGGCCTCGATCTATCGCACGTCCTTTCGGGCCGGATTGATTTCGTGGAAGTCATCGAAAGGAAGGCCCGGCGCGCCGCAGAAACCAACAGGGCTTTCGTGCCGGTCCGGGACCTGTTCAGTTCTGTCATCTAGGATTGGAGACGTAGCGAATGAGCAGCATCGTAAACTTACTCAACCAGATCAAGCACGAAGAGATTGTCCTGCCTGCGATCCAGCGGGATTTTGTGTGGCCGGAAGAGAAGGTGCTGCGGCTTTTGGACTCCATCATGCGGGGCTATCCAATCGGGATAGCGCTCCTGTGGGAGACGTATTTGGATCTTCAATACCGCGAGTTCGGTGAGGCTTTCCATCCCGGCGAGATCCATGACTTCAAGGACAACAAGCGGAAGAAGAAGCTGAAGCTGGTGCTTGACGGCCAGCAGCGCCTGCAGTCGCTATATATAGCGCTGTACGGTTCCTATGAAGGAAAGTCGCTCTACTTCGACGTGCTGAGCGGCAGGGAGTCGGACGACCTGGCCGATGAGAAGTACGAGTTCGAATTCCTGGACAACGAGGGGTTTGCACTTTGGCAGAAGCAAATGCGCGCGGGCGCTGCAGCCCCCGACGCATCGCAAAAAAGCGAGCCACAGTACCTGGCGAAGGTGGCGGACCTGTTTGCGGCGGGCGTCAGGGGGCGGGACGCGCTGGCGAAACGCATCAAGCAGCAGCTGACGCTCGGCGAGGATGACGAGGGAAGACTGGGCGAGAATATGGCGCGGTTCCACGATGCCTTGACAATGAACACGAACATCTTGAAGGTATCGGTGATTGATGAGAACCTGCCAGGTGACAACCCGGATCGGAAATCAGAAGCGGACGTCCTTGAAATTTTCGTGCGCGTCAATCGTGAGGGAACGCCTTTAAGCCGATCGGACCTGATTTTCAGCATGCTGAAGCTGAACTGGCGCGAGTCGGCAGAAAGCCTTCCCGAATTTGTCCGGCAAATTAACGAAGGCAACGCGTTTGAGCTGGACACGGACTTCGTCATACGGTGCCTCTTCGCCGTCTCCGGCCTGGGCACAAAGTTCGAGCTCGATCTGCTGCGCAAGAAGGACAATGTAGACCGGCTGCGGAAGAACTTTCAGGCCTGCTGCGATGCAATCCGGTCCGTCGTCGATGCCGTGTCGAGGGAGTGCTGGTGTTCAAGCAGCAATCTGCTCGGTGGGCAGACGACGCTCGTGCCCTTTGTCTACTACTTATTTCATACGCCCAAGCATGAGGTCCCGACAGGGCAGATCGACGCCTTCCGAAAAGCTCTGTACCTGTTTGCATTTGCCCGTCCGTTCTCGCGCTACGCCGACAGCCGGCTTTGGAAGTTCATCAGGGAGGAGATTAAACCTCTGGTTGAAAAGAAGGACTACCACTTCCCCCTTGATCGCGGCGTCGCCTGGGTGAAGTACTGGGAATCCGTCACCGGATTCAATGAACGCCTGTTGCAGTCCAACATCGCACTTACGCTTCACGTCCTGCAGGATCTCAGCACCGACAAAGCGCACTATCAACGGAACGCGGGACAGATCGACCATATTTTCCCAAGAGCGGAGTTGCGGAAGAAGGAATTCGAGGAACCGGAGATCAACAACTTCGGGAACTTCTGGATATTGGCAAAGGGCAAAAATCAGAACAAGAGCGACAAGCATCCAGCAAAATATTTCGAGGATGTGAGCGATGGTGAAATGCGGCGCGCGATCATCGATCGCGAAATGCTCGACTATCGGCGGTTCCGCACTTTTCTAAAGGACCGCAGCGGGAAGATTGTCGAGGCTGTTGGGAAGCGGCTGGGTTTCTCCGATGGAGATTTCGGCGAACCAGCCTGAAATAACGCCGTCAGGAGGCGCTCGACTTTCATCGGAGGGTTAAGGACTACTTTCTGGTAAAAACTGGATGAGAATTCTACAGGGGGCGGTTACTCTCTCCGCGACCGATCTCGCCAACCACCTGTCGTGCCGTCATCTCACGACCGTGGACCTCCGCCTCGCCAAAGGCGAGATAGCAGAGCCCAGGTGGGACAATCCCCATGCGCGCGTGCTCCAACAGCGGGGCCTGGAACACGAGAAAGCTTACGTCGACGGGCTTCGGGCGAAGGGCCTGAGCGTTGTCGATCTTTCGAACGAACCGGAGGCCGCGACTTGGGCGGCGATGGAGAGAGGGCCTCAGGTCATTGTTCAGGCCAGCCTCGCGGGCGGTCCCTGGAGAGGCCGGGCGGATGTGCTGCTGCGCGTCGAGCAGCCCGAAAACTCGAGCCGCCTCGGCAATTGGTCATACGAAGCCGTGGATTGCAAGTTGTCCCGCGAGACGAAAGCGGAGACCGTGCTTCAGCTTTGCCTCTACTCGCAGTTCTTGGCAGAACTGCAGGGCCTTGAGCCGGAATTCTTCCATGTCATCCGGCCGGGCACCGGCTTTGAGCTGGAATCTTACCGGCTGGCGTCGTTCGGCGCGTATTATCGTCTCGTCAAGCGGGCGCTGCAGGAGGCGGTGGACGGCGCCTGCGAGACCTATCCAGAGCCGGTCGATCATTGCGATATCTGCCGCTGGTGGAAGGAATGCGACGGCCAGCGACGCCGCGACGATCATCTTTCCTTCGTGGCGGGAGCCTCCAAGTTGCAGCGCAAGGAATTGACCCTCCGGGAAGTGCCCACGCTGGAAGCTCTGGCACGGCTGCCGTTGCCGATCCCTTTCAATCCCTCGCGCGGCGCGGTCGAGGGATACGCACGAATTCGCGAACAAGCGCGCATTCAGCTTGAGGCGCGGAGCGAGGGGAAGCTTAAATTTGAGTTCCTGCGACGCGAACCGGGAGAGGGGTTCTCGCGGCTGCCTGCTCCATCGGCCGGGGATATTTTCCTCGACTTTGAAGGCGACCCGTTCGTAGCGGATGGGGGACTGGAGTACCTTTTGGGTGTCGCCATAGCGGATGAAGGTGGGAAGCTCGGTTATGAATACCGCTGGGCGCTCGACCGTGGGCAGGAGCGGACGCTGTTCGAATGGTTCATCGATTTCACTTTTGAGCGGCTACAGCAGTTCCCCGATCTGCACATCTATCACTTCGGAGGTTACGAGCCTGGCGCAATCAAACGGCTGATGCTTCGCTATGCCACGCGAGAGGAAGAGGTGGACCGGCTGCTGCGCGGTAAGGTGTTCGTCGATCTCCACGGCGTCATCAAGCAAGGTGTCCGGGCCAGCGTCGAGCAGTATTCCCTGAAAGAGATGGAACGCTTTTGCGGTTACCGGCGCCGGGTGCCGCTGCCGGAGGCGAACCAGGCGCGGCACTTTGTCGAGCACCAGCTTGAGCTGAGCCCGTCACCGGCACTCACCGACGAAGCATGCCGCTTCGTTGAAGGCTATAACGAAGATGATTGCCTCGCAACGGCAGAGCTTCGCCAATGGCTCGAAGATCTCCGGGCTGAAATTGTTGCCGGTGGGACGGAGATCCCCCGGCCTGAAGTAAAAGACATGTCGGCCAGCGAAGAGGTGACCGCGCAGCAGCAGCGCGTGGCCGCGTTGTTCGACGCGCTGACACGGGACCTGCCGGCCGAACCCAAGGACCGCACGCCCGAGCAGGCCGCGCGCTGGCTGCTTGCTCATGCCCTGGACTGGCACCGGCGTGAGGAGAAGGTCAAATGGTGGGAGTTCTTCCGGATGAAGGAGTTTTCCGACGAGGAACTCCTCGACGAAAAAACCGCGCTGGCGGGACTGTCGTTCAGGCAGCGGATGCCGAAGATGAGTCCCAGGGAACGCGCTCCCATCGATCAGTACCACTATCCTCCGCAGGAATGTTCGGTCAAGCTGCGCGACAAGCTCTACACGCTGGACGAGAATAAATTCGGCGACGTGGTGGGCGCGGACCCGCTTGCCCGGACCATCGACGTGAAGAAGCTTATCAAGCTTGATAGCCTTCACCCTACGTCGGTCTTCGCATACTCCCGTTATGGAACCGAGGAGCAAGCGGATTCTATTCTTCGGCTGGCGGACTGGATTGCAGCAAACGGCATTGATGGGCCGGGCGATTTCCGAGCCGCGCGGGATCTCCTGCTGAGAAACCCGCCCCGGCTCGCCGGAGGCCACTCCCTGACCGCTGGCGCTAACGAGACGGCGGTGGACGCGGCCCGCAGGCTGGGGGTGGTGCTGGATCATTCCGTGCTTCCCATTCAGGGGCCTCCGGGAGCGGGCAAGACGTTCACAGGCGCGCGCATGATCTGCGAGCTGGTGAATTCTGGAAAAAAGGTCGGGATCACGGCTGTGGGGCACAAGGTCATCCGTAAGCTTCTGGATGACGTTCTGAAAGCTGCCCGCGAGCTAAACGTTGCCGGCGTGACGTGCGCACACAGGACCGAGGCGGATGGCTCCGCCAATGGACCGGTTCGCGAGATCGGAACGAATGACGAAGCCCTGCGCGACTTGCAGGGCGGCGCCATAAACGTGCTCGGCGGCACTTCATGGCTCTGGTCGCGCCCAGAGTTCATGAATTCCGTCGACGTCCTCTTTGTTGACGAGGCCGGCCAGATGTCGCTGGCGAATGTGCTGGCCTGCGCACCGGCCGGAAGCAGCCTCGTCTTGCTGGGCGATCCGCAGCAGTTGGAGCAACCGCAAAAGGGGAGCCATCCGGAGGGCTCGGACATCTCGGCGCTGGCGCACCTGCTCGACGGCCGGAGGACTATTGGTGAAACGCAGGGCCTCTTTCTTCCTGAAACCTGGCGGCTTCATCCGGCCATCTGCGGTTTCACATCGGAGCTGTTTTATGAAGGGCGGCTCTTCTCGCTTGCCGGGCTGGAGCGGCAGAATATCGACGCCCCGGAGCCTTTCGCCGGCGCGGGCCTGTGGTTCGTCCCGGTCGCCCATGAAGGCAATCAGAGTTATTCGGTGGAGGAAGTCGAGCGGGTCGCGGGCATCGTCGAGTACCTCACCCAGGACGGCACCGGGTGGATTGACCGGCACGGTGATCGCCGGCGGTTAACCCGTGATGACATCCTGATCGTGGCTCCGTACAACGACCAGGTAAACCGGCTCAGGGATCGCCTGCCTGGCGCAAGGGTGGGAACTGTCGACAAGTTTCAGGGACAGGAAGCGGTTGTCGTTATCTACGCCATGACAACGTCGTCGCCTGAAGACGCGCCGCGCGGCATGGAATTTCTGTACAATCTCAACCGCTTCAATGTCGCCACGTCGCGGGCGCGCTGCGGCTGCATCGTTGTCGGCAGCCCACGGCTTTTCTCGCCGGAATGCCGCACGCCGCGGCAGATGGAGCTTGCGAACGTTTTGTGCCGTTACGCTGAAATGAGCACGACCGTGGGGTTTGGTGTCCAATCCGCGATGGGGGACGTCCGTTAAGGTTCCTGAGCTGACCGCCCGCAGCCTTCTACGACGCCACCCTGCTGGGAGCGTGCCGGTCCATAAAAAAACCGCAACCGCTTCTTGCGGCCAGCCACATAGTAGTTGAAGGCGTTCTTTCAGGCCGGCAAAGAGCACGGCGACAGAGAGGGAGCCAGAAGTTCTGGTCACAACCTGCCGTCCGCCTCTTTGTTAGCCTCCAGGCGCCCTCCAATCGTTTCAGCACAAAGCTGGACAACAGACTAAGGAGAAGCAATATGGAGCAGCAAACGATGGAGACGGAACTCGGGGTAACCCCGGTTTCCTCCGAAACACAATGGGGGCCTGACGCGCCAAAAGGAGCGCGCGCGGTATTCTCCCGCATTATTAAGGAAGGGGCGAACGTCCCTCTCTTCGTGGGGCAGACAATGATCAACGCCCTGCGGGACCTCGGCTACAATAACACCACTTCCGCGATTTGCGAGCACGTGGACAACTCATTCCAGTGGGGTGGCCAGGATGTGCGCCTTTACTTTCATGAGAAGGGCGGAAAGAAGAAGGACGCCCGCAAGATCGACGTTCTGGTCCTGGACAATGGGGTGGGCATGTCGCCGAATGTCCTCCGCGCCGTCACGGCCTTCGGCGGTTCGCTTTGTTACGACAACCGCGAAACCGTGGGCAAGTACGGGATGGGCATGAAGGCGGCGGCGCTGAGCATGGGGCCGGTGCTGGAGATCTACTCGTGGCAGGAATCCGGCGCCATCTACCGCATGATCCTCGACACGGTGGACCTTTCAAACAAAAACACTAACGTCGTTCAGTTGCCGGAGCCCGTGCTCGTTGACACGCTGCCGCCGGAGGTCAGGGAGATTTTGGTCCAACCGATGGGATTTCCCAAGAACGCAGCGGAGCAGGAGATCCTCGCGGAGAGCGACGAAGTGTTGATGGAGCGGCTCGGCGCCTCGGGAACCATCGTCTACATTCCCGATTGCGACCGGCTGACCCACCGGACTTCAAAAACCCTCGTCGACCATGCGACCAAGGAAATGGCCCGGATCTATCGCCGTTACCTGAAAGACGGCCGGAACCTGTTTATCAACAACAGGCGCGTCCGCCCCTTCGATCCGACCTACCGGATGGAAGAGGCGACCCACGCCAGCATCGCGGAGCTCGGCGAGAAGCGGAGCCGGTTGGTCCAGTCCTGGACAATCGCGATTCCGGTGGAAGAGGACAGCGAGGTCACCAGGGATATCAGCGTCAGACTGTTCATCCTGCCGATCGAGACCTGGGACCAGTTGTCGAGGAAGGTGCTGAAGAACGACCTGCGCGTGTTTGAAGACACGGGCGTTTCCTTCATGCGGAACGGCCGGGAGGTTCACATGGGAGCGTTGGCCGCCATCACCGGCAAGATGGGATCGAAGGATCCCTGGTGGCGCCTGGAAATAGACTTCCCCGCGGCCCTGGACGAAGCGATGGGTGTCGCGGTGAACAAGCAGGGCGTCCGCCTGAAGGCCTACGTCACCGACCTGATCAAGAAGCAGATCAAGGAGGAACTCAGCAACGTCAAGAGCAGGATCGAGCAGCATTGGTCCAGCCGTGCGACGGAATCGGCGAAGGCTAAGGCCCGCGAGGCGGAGCAGCGGGCGAACGAGGCCGAGTCTCTCCAGTCCAGCCTGCTCCCTGAGCCGGTGATGACTGAAGAATACGACAAGCAGGTCAGGGAACTGGCGAGCGGGCTGAAGCGCAACGATGAAACCGACGACGAGGCCTACGAGCGCGTCAGGAAATCCAAGTACATCACGGATTTCAAGTACGACGAGGACGCGCCGTTTTACCGGGTGGAATACAAACTCCGGAAGATCATCCTGCGTATCAACACGGCGCACCCGTTCTTTGAGGCCCTCTACAAACCGCTGGCGCAGATTGCCAAGCGATCGGCCGACGTCCGGCTTGCCGGCGATGACGACGACGTCACGCTCGATACCGAGCTTGTGAAGGCCTGCGCCGACGCGGTCGTTACGCTGGAGCTGATGCTGCTCTCGCTGGCGCGGACGCAGAGCGAAATGACGTGGAACGACCCGGAGGGCACCACGCAGCGGATGCTGGACAAGCTGCGGCGCCAGTGGAGCCTCAATCTGATAACCCAGTTGAGTGTTCGGTAATATCGCCGGGCTGCGGGCTGGCCGGCCGGGCCTAATTTCCCCGGTCGGCAAGCCCAAGATTTTGATACAATTTAAGTGCTAGTTTTTGCGGCACAATTGCCTGCAGCTCCCGCCTTCTCCAGGCACAACGTCCTGGGGGACGGGAAGGTGATGAAACCGCTGGTAGCAACGCAGTCTCAACCGTAGTTCGCCATAGAGGCGAGCCACAGAGGAGTTATTGTAATGAGTGAAAACGATCCCGCCTGGCAGTTTTTTGCCGCTTTACAGACTGAAGCGGACCCCCATTCAATTGATCGATCGTCGGCCCGCGATGAGGCCCTTGACGTTGTCCTGGCCGATATCTTAACCGATCCCGCACTGGACGGGGAGCTGGTTCGAAAACGATATTACAGCCTTTGTCGTAATCGCCTCTCGAAGCATAAGCATCGTCGCGCTCTTGATCGGCGCCGCTTCCGCGCCAGTCACCGGCGTGGTGGAACTGATTTCGGAAGCGTGCTGATAACCCCGCCGGGTCGCGGCGCTTTGGATCAGATCGCCTACCATCAGCTCGTGGACCTGATCCGCACGGTGCTGCCGGACGAGGATTTCATGTTGCTGTTGGAAATCGCCGACGGCCACAGCTACGCCGATATCGCCCGTGATCGCGACATGACGGTTTCCAGCTTGAAATCGAAGGCATTTCGGGTTAGGGAGAGGGTGCGAAATAGCAGTATTTCCGCGACCCTGCGCCACGGGCTGCGGCGCTAGGAGGGGCGACACGATGCTAGTCTACGCAAATCATTTCAGTTTTCACGGCGAAGACGCTGAAAAAGCCATCTTCAAGGCCATCGGGGGCTGGCTGAAGGAACAGCTTGGTTTCGGCCTTCATCCGGACCAGATGCGGCATGAGGGCGAATTTAACGGGTACCGGGGAGAGATGCGCTCCTGGCTGCGCGTATACGCGACAGACGAAGAGGAGCCCGCGCTCTACGCCTGGGTGCTGAAAAACCCGGACGAGACCGTCCGTGGCCGACAGTGGATTACGGAGATCGGCCTCAAGCGATCCGCGGACAACATCGACCTATCCTGCATCGTGAAAACAGACGAGCAGAGCACGCTTGCCGCGCGAAGTCCGGTGATCGCGTCGCGTCCGCGTGTGATCGGTTACATCGCCCACAATATCCAGCAAGCCGAAAAAGCATCGTTCTCGCCCTCTGCGGGCGCTGTGGAAGTAAAGTCGGTCGGCGAGGACATAGACTCATATCGCGCCCTGAGCGCCGAGATCGAACGGCGGGACCGTAACTGCGCGCTAATCATCGTGAGCCCCGAGCGAGATGGCGGGTATCTCTTGAACGTAACTGACCTGCAGCAGAAGCTGATCGGCCTTGGCCAGGTTATCGAGGTGTCCCCCGACTTCAACAGCTATGAGATGGCGGAGGCGATCGGGCAACAGCGGTCGGCATGGAGCGGCGCTGTAAACGTGCTGTATGCGCCGCTGCCGACGGGTGTCGTGCGAAACAGGCTGTTCTTGTCGGAGGAAATTGTGGGGTGGGGGGAAACCCAGCATGAGCGGATTTCGCACCTGCTCGCATGGGTGACGAACAACACGAACATTCCGCGGCTGCGCGAGCATGTGCGGCCGGAAGGAGTGATGCAGCTTGCCCTTCGGCGACGGATGCAAGCCGCGCGGGCAAAGAGCGAGCACATGAATGCGGCCCAGTTGCGAGCTGAACTGGACAGCGCGGCGAAGCAGGCGGCGGAGCAGGCCAAATACTTCGACGAACTGGTCGACGAGAGTTCGCAGCTAGAGACGCGCATTGCGGAGTTCAAGGATGATTTGGAAGAAGCAAAGGACGAGCTCGGCAGAAGGGATTTTACAATCCAGTCTTTGAAGGATCAGCTCGCGCGCGCGGGAGGAGGCCGCGCCGAGGGCGTAAGCGCGGCGGCGATGCTGGACATGGCCCTACGCAGCGATCAACCGCTGCCCCTGGAATGTCTTGATCTCATTGAAAGCGCCCACGGGGAGCATTGCATCGTACTGCCGAGCGCAAGGAGCAGCGCCGAGCAGATGGACCGCTTCATCAACGGCCGCGAACTGCTCGGCTTGCTGAAGAGGCTGGTTACCGACTATCGAAGCAAGCTGATGGCGGGCGGCGACAACCAGGCGCGAACGGTATTCGGCAAAAACGAATACGCAGCGAAGGAATCCGAAACCGTCATGGCCAACAAAGCGATGCGGCGGAAGCGGATTTTTTCATATGACGGCGAAGAGGTTGAAATGTTCCGCCACTTGAAAATCGGCGTGGACGACGATGTCACGAGAACGATACGCGTTCATTTCCACTGGGATGCGGGCAAAGGGAAAATCGTCATTGGATACTGCGGCGAGCACCTTGCCGTATCGAGCCACTGACGAAGCAGGACGCCAGGAAAAAGCCGGCGGCCCCTGTATGAGGGCGGGGCTGGCCACGGGTCTGACAACCGTCTGAAGTCATTGGGAAAATACGCCTTCGCCACCCTGGAGAACCCAAATCTGCCGCAGCCAAGCCTTGACAGTCGTCTCATAAAATGGCACAATCGTCTCATGAAGCCAGAAATTAGTTACATGAGTGAGCTATTCCGTATCGTAAATGGCGCTCTTCGTCTCGACATAGACAAGGTGCGCAACTATACGGCATTCCTCGCGGAGAAACTGGAAAAGGCTGGCGATGTGACATCAGCGGGACGCCTGCGCAAGATGCTGGAAGAGAGCGATCATCAGTTGCGGCCTGCCGGAGCCGCCTTTGCGAAGGTACTCCCCGTGGACGAGGATAGCAGGTTCCCGCTTATCGAACAGGTGAACCTTAAGACCGTGTCGGAGCCCCCGGTGATCCTCGGACAGGAGCAATGGGATACCGTCAACGAGTTTTTGAGCATCGCGAAGAGTTACGCGCAAGCCGACGTCAACGGACTGACGACCTCGCTGAGTTTCTTGATGTACGGTCCCCCGGGAACGGGGAAGAGCCGTCTCGCGCGCTACATCGCCAAGGAGCTGGGCCTTGACTTGTACGTTGCGCGCCTTGACGGCCTGATCTCATCGTTTCTCGGAAGCACGTCAAAAAACATTCGCGCACTTTTCGACTTCGCGGCTAAGACGCCGTGCGTCCTGTTTCTCGACGAATTCGATGCGATCGCGAAGCTGCGCGGTGACAGCCATGAACTCGGGGAACTGAAACGGGTCGTGAACAGCTTCATCCAGAACCTCGACACGCTGGGCAGTCACTCCATCGTGATCGCGGCGACGAACCACCAGGAGCTGCTCGACTCTGCGGTCTGGCGGCGCTTCAGCTACCGGCTGGCGCTGGATTTTCCGGCAGCGGATTTGCGCGAGAAGATGTGGACGGCATTCAGCGCGGGATTGGAATTCACGGAGCGGGAGGTCGCGCTACTGGTCGATCTCTCCGAAGGATTTTCCGGGTCGGACATTAATGAAGTCTGCGTGCGGCTCCGCCGCCGTCAGATCACGAAGCAACAGCATCCCGAGTTGAAGGACGCGTTTCAGGTTCTTCAGAACATGGGCATCGGCGAGGGGGAGCAGCGGCGTTTCCTGTCGCTTTTGCGCGGTAAGGATGTGCATGCGGTTGCAACCATGCTACGCGAGAGGAACGCGAAGCTCTATAGTCACGCCGCGCTCGCCGATCTGTTGGGCGTTTCAAAGGCGACCGCGCATCGCTGGGCAAAGGGATGGAGTAAAGAAGCATGGCTGAAATAACCAGACCGCCGCGGCAGGAACGCCTCCTGATCAAGGTGATCATGCCCAAGCAGTACACGGAAAGAAAAGTGCCAGGCGGAGGAACGCCGCCCAAGCCGTTCCGGCCGGTTGACCAGAGATACCGCGCGTCGTTGTCGAGCCAGGTCTCGGCAATCCGCACGGTGATCGTTCCGCAGATCCGGACGGCTGGTGCCGCGCCTGTGAGGGTGAAGTTGGTCTCGAAGGCGGCTGCCAAGAGTCATAGGCCGGAGCATTTGTTCTCGGCGCAATCCTGCCCGATCGTGAGCGGCGGCAGCCTCGGTGAATTGTTCGTCAAGGCGACGCCGGAAGGACTGGACCGGCTGACACAGATCATCGAACATAACGCGTCCGACCAGATGACGAAGGAGTTGTCCTGCGTTGAAACTATCGAGCCAGTCACGCCTTCCTACCGGCGCAGCGGTCTTGAAGCAGCCGAGGTGCTTCGCAACAGTCCGCGCGGGAAGAATGGTTTCGTCACGCGGGTGGGTCTATTCAATTTCGGCGCGGACCGGGACCAGCCGAAGCTGGTCGCCGATTTGGAGGCCGCCTGCAAGCGGCGTGAGATCGCCTTAAGCACGCGGGGATATTCGCCCTCAAGTTTCACGTATGAGGCTGAATGCCGGACGGTGGAGGACGTCGAAGCGCTCTCGCGCGTGGTTGGTGTGCGCTCGATCGCGCCGATGCCTCTGATCCGCACCATCCGCCCGCGCATGTTCGCCGCGAAGCCGTTGCCGCCGCTGCCGACCGCGGCTGACGTGACGGGAGACTTCCCCGTCGTCGTCGTGGTGGATAGCGGCATCGCAAGTGACGTTCCAGGACTTGAGAGCTGGGTTGCGGGCCGCGACTCAGAGGTCGCGCCCGCTTACCGGAACCCCGACCACGGCACTTTCGTCGCGGGGCTCATCTGCTGGGGCAGCCAGCTCAATCCGACGATCGCGGGCCTGGACGAAAGCCCGTGCGGCGTTTACGACCTCCAGGTCATTCCCAACGACGATCCGGCGAAGGGAAGCACGCTGCCCTTGTTTGAGTCCGAGTTCCTTCAGACGCTCGACGAAGCGCTGCAGCAGAACGCCAACAAATACAAGGTCTGGAATCTGTCGCTCGGCACAAGCGAAGTATGCTCGCTCGACAAGTTTTCCGAGCTGGCCGAAGAACTCGACAACCTTCAGGAGAAATATCAAGTCTCCTTCGTCATTAGCGCGGGAAACTACGATACGCCGCCGCTGCTGGATTATCCACGCACGGGCAAGCAATTGAAGGCCGGAAGGATCACAACGCCGGCCGACAGCGTGCTCGGCATCACGGTGGGTGCGGTATCGCATGTGGATTACAAAGCCAAAGGCCCGAAAGAGCATCACCCGTCGGCGTTCTCGCGGCACGGCGCGGGGCCGAACTACGTCATCAAGCCCGACCTGATCCACTATGGGGGCGCCTGCGCGACGGACGCATCGCACATTTCCGGAATTCGCTCTGTCAACGGAACGGGCTCGGCTGAGAACCTCGGCACGAGCTTCGCAACGCCCCTGGTCGCGCGAACGCTGGCGCAAATCTACCATCAGGTGACGCCCACGCCGTCGCCCGTGCTGGCGCGCGCACTGCTCACGCACCACGCACGCGATCCGCGAACGAAGCAGCGCGTGCCGGATGGCGATGAGAATTTCTTCGGCTTCGGCTTGCCCGCGCCGGTCCCCTATTGCCTTGAGTGCACGCCGCACACCTCGACGTTGGTTTTCGACGACGTTCTACGTCCGGGTTACTTTCTCGAATGGAACGACTTCCCTTATCCGCCGTCGCTCAAGCGCGAGGGAAAGTATTATGGCGAGGTCTGGATGACGGTAGCCTTCGCACCGGCGCGCGGCGCGAGGTGGGGCACAGAGTATTGCGAAACCCATATCGACGCGCACTTCGGCGTTTACCGCAAGGAGAAATCGCGCGAGACCGGTCTGATCAAGCCGAACCTCAAATTCGTGGGCCTAGTGCCCCCAGAGCACAAGAACGCAGGTGAGCTGTACGAGTCTTACCAGGTAGAAAAGCTCCGCAAGTGGGCGCCCGTGCGCACTTACTACGGCAACATGGAAGACGGCGAGCGCGGCGAGCGCTGGCGCATGATGCTTCGCCTGCTCACGCGGCACGGCATCGAGGACGAGGATGCTTTTAAGCCGCAACCGTTTTCGCTGATCGTGACGATTTCCGATCCCGAGAAGAAGGTGCGCGTCTACGACGAAATGGCGCAGCTTGTCCGCAATCGCTTCCAGTCGCAGAATCTCACGGTTCGTGCGGCCGCGCGCCTAAAGGCGCGGACATGATTTTATTCCAGAACAGAAGGGAGGTGAAAAAGGATGAAGAAACCAAGTGGATTGAGACCCGGTCAAACCGTCCCGGTGTCCGGCCTGTATCAGCAGATCGGACCCCGAGGCGGCAAGGGTACGGAGGTGACTTCCGTGAAGGGAGAGCCGTTGCCTCCGGTGCCCGTCAGGGGAACCACGTATAAACTCGTGGACCCTGCGAAGCACAAATCCGGGAAGTAGAGGCGTCGCGCGAGGCGGGCCGGCCGCAACCCGGCCCCCCAAGCTTATCACCGATGTTGGCCGCTAGAAGTGTGTCCGCAGTTAAGGAGAGATCTAATGTCTGAGCACGAACATAAGCATGAGGTGAAAATTTTCATCGATCAAGAGGCGTATCATTCGCCGAACCCGACGACGGGCTCGGCGCTGTACGTCTTGGGAAAAGTGGAGCCGGGACTGGAGCTTTTTCGCGAAGTGACCGGCGACAAAGAAGACCCGGAAGTGCCGAACGGCCCGGAAGCCGTTCATCTGAAGGAGGACGAGCACTTCCATAGCGGGAAGCCGAAGACGTACAAGATTTACGTCAACGGGCAGGAGAAGGTGGTGACGACGAAGATCGTGAGCTACGAGCAGATCGTTGCGCTGGCTTTTCCCAATCCGGTTACCGGTCAGAACATACGTTACACGGTGGGCTACGAGGACGGCCCGCACAAGAATCCGTCAGGCAGCTTGATGCCGGGCGGGAAGGTCTATGTGAAAGACGGGATGATCTTCGATGTCACGCCAACTGATAAATCGTAGTTGGGATTTGCAGAAGTTGCAGAACCAGGGCTATGAGTTGGAGATCAAGTCCGGGTTCCTGCTCGTGAAGGGCGTTCCGTATGTGAATTCTCGCAAAGAGGTTCAACGCGGAACGCTCGTCGCGAAACTCGTCCTGGCCGGCGACAAGACGACCCGGCCGGACGATCACGTTGCGTATTTCGCCGGGGAGTATCCCTGCAATGCGGACGGGACGGAAATCGCGGAGATCAAGCATGCCAGCGGTGAGCGAACACTCGCCGAGGGCGTGGTGATCCAGCATTCGTTCTCGGCGAAGCCGAAGCCAAACGATTTTTATCCGGATTATTACGCGAAGATGGCGACCTATGCGGCGCTCCTGGCCGGACCTGCCCAGCTCATCGATCCGGACGCCAAGCCGCAGACCTTCAAGGTCGTTGCGCCCGCGAAGGAGGAGCGGGAGACCCCCTTCAACTACATCGACACCGCTTCGAGTCGGGCTGAGATCGATGTCGTGACGGCAAAGCTGAAAAAGCTGAACCGGATCGCGATCGCGGGCCTGGGCGGCACGGGTTCCTACGTCCTCGATTTTGTCGCGAAGACGCCCGTGTGGGAAATTCACCTTTATGACGGAGACGACTACCTGCAACACAACGCCTTCAGGTCTCCGGGCGCGCCGACGCTTGCCGAGCTGGAGGTACAGACAAAAAAGGCGACGTGGTTCAAGAATATCTATTCGAAGATGCACTCGGGGATCGTCGATCACCCGGCCTACATCGACGAGAACAACGTGGAGGAGCTGCGGGGGATGGACTTCGTCTTTCTCTGTGTGGACAACGGTGAATCCAAGAGACTGATTGTCGAGAAGCTGGAAGAATTCGGGGTGCCGTTCGTCGACGTGGGCATGGGCGTCCAGTTGAACGCCGAGATGCTGACAGGCATCGTGCGGGTCACGACCAGCACGCCGAACAGGCGCGACCATTTCCGCGGCCGGGTTTCCTTCGAGGATATCGGCAATAACGAGTACAACCGCAATATTCAGATCGCCGATCTGAACGCGCTGAACGCCGCCCTGGCCGTCATCAAGTGGAAAAAGATGTTCGGCTTTTACCGGGACATGAAATCCGAGCATCACAGCCAGTTTCACGTCTCCACCAATAACCTCATCAACGAAGACAAGCCGGAATGAAACAGGAAATCGCCCTCAAGCACGAATTTGTCCAGTTCATTCCGGAGGAGCTGACGGAGGGAACGGTCTACATCTCTATCCGCTTTGCCACGGTCGCGCATCTCTGCGCCTGCGGCTGCAAAACCAAGGTGGTCACGCCGCTGAAGCCGACCGATTGGAAACTGATTTTCGACGGCAAGACGATTTCCCTAGATCCTTCAATCGGGAACTGGAGTTTTCCGTGCCGCTCGCATTACTGGATCAGGAACAACAAGGTGCGTTGGGCAGAAGATTGGTCTCAGTCGCGGATCGACGCGAACAGGACTTACGATCGCCGCGCGAAAGAGGAATATTTCGGCACCGCGAAGGGTGATGCGGCAGAGGTTGCTCCGGCGGTGGTGACGACGCCGAAGGAAGAAAGTATCTGGCAGAAAGTGAAGCAGTGGTGGCGCTCCTGAGCGGTGCGGCGCGCGCCGCTAAGTGGCGTTATCATGAAGAGAACATTTCTAGGGAGGGCTGTTTCAATGGTCGAAAACAAGGGTCTTATTTATCAGGGGCAGCTTCCGGGCTTCCCGCAGAACTTCGTGCTGCTGTCTGTTGCGCCGGTGTACTCGTGGGAACTGGTGCCGCAGTATGAGGCCCCCGTTCAAACCGCCGTGCCGCAGGAGGGGCTGACGTTCGGCACGTTCCTGGCCGGTATCGTAACCATCGCGGGCGGCATCGTCTTGTTCGATCCAAAGGCGAGCAAGGAAGCCAAGGCCGTTGCGCAGATGGCGCTGGGCGCTTCCGTGCCGTTCCTGCTGAACAAGGCCTTCGAGCTGCAGGCATGGCCCGCGCAGCAGTGGAATTAACACGGCGCTATGGCGGAAGATAACTGTCCCCGGCGGACACGCCCTCGTGGTCCGTCAGGTTCATGACGGCCGTGACGCTAACGAACAGCGGCGTTACGGTGTAATCATCGCCCTTATTATTGACGGCGATGATCGCGGAGGTTTTGGTGATGTTGGTTGCCATAGGGCACCTCACGCTTTGATGCGGTCAAGCTCACGCGCTTCGTCCGCGTAGGCCGAGAGCCGCTTGTCCGCCTTGAAGTGCAGGTCGCGTTCAATAGGAAGTCCCAGGCGGCCGCGCACGTCGGCGAGTTCCGCGAGGCTCACGGAGCCGAGTTCTGGGTAGCCCATGCCGAGGTCACAGAGGCCGAAGGCAATGTCCGGATTTTCTGGATCGATCTCGGTCAACAGCCAGGTGCAGCCAGCGTCCGGCGTAAAGAGCTTCACGACGGGATAGAAATCGACTTCGTTGTCGGTGCCGCGCACCGGCTCTTGCTCGCGGCCGTTCGCCAGAAGGCGCGCCTCTATTTCTGCGGTGAGTAGTTTCATTTTTACGTCTCCTTCGTTGGGGTTCATCAAACGCGAAGACAAAAGCCGCGCGCGCGCCTACGGTCGCAGCAATAATGATGAAGCCCTGACGGGAAAAGGAGACGAGAATGGAACGGCCGCAGTACTTAGGCGCGGTAAATGATGCGATGGTTAACGCAACGTCGGCCGCCGACTGAACAACATCCCCTTCGGACCCTTCCACTCCTGCCGACGCTGCTCAATCCAGCGCTGCAGCGCGGCCCCTTCGACGGTGTACACCTTGCCGCCGTTAACGACCTCGAAAACCGTGGCCAGGCCCGGAACCGGCAGCCCCGCCTGCGGTTGTGCCTTGGCATGGGTGACGTAAAGGTGCGCAGCGTCGTAAGTGCTCGACGCAATAACGTCGAGGCTGTGCCGGCGTCCGCCCGCATCCGTGACGGTGACCGTGCACCAGTGTTCGGGCATACCAGAAATAGTCTACCGCCATTGGCGAACAAAAGGAGAATAGTCTTCCCTGCTATCCCAGCCTCGATGTTGTCTTTCAGCTCAAAAACGCGTCGCGTAACGAAGGGGAACCCGTTACACTGCCGCCTCGAAGTGTTTTCGGGCGTACGCCTGGAATTTTTCGCGGGCACCTATATCCCAGACCGTCCACTTGCCGTCGAGAAATACCTCCTTCGTGAATCCGATCAGGGCGAGCCGTTTGACTTTGGCTTCGGGCAGTTCGGTGACGCGAACGAAAGCGCGGAGCACCTGGCGGGCGGTATCAAAGACCCTCCATACGCCCCGGCGATGGACGTAATTGCGGGGGCACATCAGAACGGCGAGATCGGCTTGTCGGGCCTCAAAGAACAGGAGCATTTTTACGATGTCGCGCAGTATCTTCTCGCGGTTAGCCTTCTCAACCTCGACCACAACCGCGTTGCCGGCACCGGGTACGCGCAGTAGCGTGTCGGCCTTGCGGCCAACCGCGCGAGCAACCTCGCGCGGCGCACTTAATACCGGGCCATTCGCGCAATCCTGTCCCTCCGCACAGGCCCGAGCGTGCAGTTTGTTGTCGAAGTTGAAATCGATCTGGTAGCTGTTCTTCTTGCTGCGGATGTAGCCTTCGTATCGAAGGTCCCCGACGAGCTTTACAAGCAGCCTGTACGCCTCCCGCCCGTCGGTGCAGTCTTCGGGGAACCGCTCGATGCAAACGTCGGTCGCGCGAAACTCTGCCACAATCCGCGCATTTTCCCACCGCGGTTCTTGCATCTCTCATACCTCCACCGTAAGGAATGCTAGCACTGAAACGGCTGCGTATTTCCGCAAAGTCGTTCGCTTCGCCTTCGCTTTTCCTGCGGTCCGTCTGAAAGAACAGAGCTCGACGCGGCGCCTGAATCGCGCTATCCCCAGAGGGACTTGTCGCGCAGCCGGAGCCTCAGGAGTTTGTGCAGCGGCTCACCAGGAGCCTCGCGCACTGCGCCATTTTCAAGTTTGAATGTGGGCAGCTTCGCAAGCACACCGTCATACGGATGTGACGGCCACGGATTGAGATACAGACTGGTGTAGACCTGGCCCATGAGCAGCGTCGGCGCACACAGGTTCGTCGTGAACAGGACCGCGCTTACGCGGGTGTGTTTGGGCGCGGCGGCAGTTCCCCAGAAGCCGATATCGGGAGCGCTGCCCGGCGCAGAAAATTGCGGCGGAGATCCGAACAGCGTGTCCTGGAAATCGCGATTGCTGTGCATCATGTCGGAGGAATTGACCGCGATGACGTAGGGCATGCCGAGCTGACCGTAGCGGCTGGCCTTCTTTTCGAGCACTTCGCGCAGCGGATAGTTGGGTCCTGTCCATGTGCGGCCCCAGGCCTCCTGCATCAATGAGGTGGGACGCGGTCCGTATCTGGAGGCGGAACATACGGTGAGCTTGATGCGCCAGCCGTCCGGAGTCGTGAGCAACGGGATGGAGATACTATCATCAATGTAGCCCGCCACACCGGCCTTAATGCCGGCCTCGATGTGCTTGCGGAGATTTTTCTGCGAAAGATCGTTGCTTCCTTCCTTCAACTCATCGATGGCGATGAGATGGTCCTGAAGCTCGATAGTGCGCAGGAACTCGCGGATGCGATATGCGCGCGTGCCTCCATCGGGGCCGCTCTCGATTTCCATCGAGGTGCGGGCTTCGAAAATGAATTCCGAGCTTTTGGGCTGTCGGACCTTAAAATCCGGCTGCTTGGTGGCTCCCGGTAAGCTGGGGTGGAACTCGATCTTGCATCCCTGGCGCCGCAGAAGCTCGTGCAGCATCAGCTCCTGAAGGGCGGAGGTGAATTCACTTTCTTTGCCGCAGCGGAAGCGTGCGCAAAAATCGGCATGCTCGGAGGCGGGGACCCGTGACAGCCAGCTTTCCATTAGCCCGCGGCTTTCGGCGCTGCCGCGCCGCGCGGAGCGGTTGAGATAGGAGAAGCTGCTTTCGGTGAGTTTCTTCCTCGTCACGTCTGTCCTGCGGATGCGATCGAAAATCCTCGGTCTCGGCCTGTTAAGGCGCCATATTACGAGCGCAGCTCCGATAGTGCCTGCAATCGCCACGGACCGTACGGACCTCATTTCCTAAGTATCCTCCGGTATCGGCGCGAGCCCGTCAAACGAACTGAGCCATAATATCGGCCGGCAACCAGAACGAGGCGTCTATGCCCGCGGCTACGCTTAACCCCGCAAGCCGATACGGGCAGCCGATGCGAGTGGGGGCGGACAAGCGGCGAAGTAGTCGGTCGCGGATGATGACCCGGAGAGGTTCGGCATCTAGGCCGCAATAATGCAATTCGCGGCCGTGCACCGCCCCGGTACGGCCGTAGCGGACGGAGACGGTCCAATGACCAAAGAGATCCCTGCCGATCATGAACCCATAGCGACGATGGTGGTTCTTGTCGGCGTTGTGGGCTTCAAAGGAGAGGGACAACAGATTTTCCATGGCAAACTCCTTACCTCGCTGCTTTCTTGCGCTCCAGGAGCTTTTGTCCATCGGGACGCAGAGAGCCATCTGGAGCCACGTGCCGGTAGAGCGTCTGGCGAGTGACACCCAGTTCGGCGCAGAGATCCCGTATCATCGTTTCCGGGTTACCCATCGATGCCCGTGCCAAGCGCAGTTTGGCGGTGGTCATCTTATAGGGCCTGCCTCCGCGACGTCCGCGCGCTCGCGCGGCAGCTAAGCCAGCTCGCGTCCTTTCGACGATCAGCTCGCGTTCAAACTCCGCCAGTGCAGCGAAGAAGCCGAAGACCAGTTTCCCGCTCGGCGTCGTGGTGTCGATGGTGGCGCCGTGGCCAGTGAGCACCTTGAACCCGATGCCGCGTATGGTGAGATCGTGGACGGTGTTGACAAGGTGGCGTAGATTTCGGCCGAGCCTATCGAGTTTCCAGACCAAGAGTGTATCGCCGCGGCGGAGAGCCTTCAGGCAGGCGGTCAAGCCGGGCCGGTCGTCGCGCTTGCCCGAAGTCCTGTCTTCGTAAATGCGCACCAGGCTGACGCCGGCCGCCACCAGAGCGTCGCGTTGGAGGTCGGTTACCTGGCTGCCGTCCGCCTTGCTCACGCGCATGTAGCCCACCAGCATCGGGTTCTCCGGTCTTGTTATGATCACTCTGTTCGGTCACATAAACGGTCGGTTATGTGACAGCGGCCGCGACCGCTGTTTCGGAGCAGAAGTCTGTCACGTAACCTGTCATACAATCTGCGTCCTGTAAACACTATCCGCGTGTTGATTTAGTGACAGAAGCGTGTCTGGAACTTCTTTATGGGAATGATGCGCGCAGGCCGCCGCTCGATCGTTGGATCACTCCCAACGTCGTGGCAGCGTGATTTATCGTAAGAGGGCCTGGGGAAGATTGCAGAGCTCGCATGACGCGTCTCAACCTTGCTGTCTTGCCGCGTCACAGCGCCGGTGGAAAACCTGGGCTTTGCACTATCACTGAGACGCCAGTTTTCTGGTTCGTGACCGTCCGCGCGTCTAATAGTCGGTTGCCCGCTGGCCCGGCGTCGCAGCGATCCTGTCACCCTGACGCTCCCGACGACGGCGACGGATGTTGTCAGTGGCTATAAGCTGTTGGCCACGCCGCCGCCCCAACGTTGAGGCTCTCAGAAACACTGGTGCTTAGTCCAACCTGACGCCTCCTGACTCAGCCGGGCTTACCGTGCTTTTAAATTCCGTTTCGTGAGGCGACCCCTCTTTAGTCGTTATGGTGCTGCGCCGCCTGACTGTCCACGTGCTCGGCATATTCCAGAGCTTGATGCAGCTCCGACAATGCCGCATTAACATGATCGAGAGCTTTTGAGCGGTGCCCGCCGTAGTCATAACTGGTTTGTTGAAGAAGTCCTTTTGCATGTTCGAGCTTGTTGATGGCGTAATGAATTTCAGGGTGTGGTTCAATATGATGGCTGGTGTTGAATCCATAGCTACCAGCCCCGTAAGCTGAGACTACGAAGCCTGCGGCAAGGAGCACTACAGCGATGGAACAAATAAATTTCGTCATGACTTTCTCCCTATGTCTCTACGAGATCTACCATGAGATATGTTGCTCTGGGAAGAATTTACCAGCCTACGAGTGCTTTGGCGGTTGTGAAGCTGCCGCCTTAACTGCGGGAGGTTGGTTCCACCAACCACCGCCCAACGCCTGAAATAAAGCTGCCGTGTCGGCAAAGCGATTGGCCTGCGCCTGGACCGTATTAATCCTGGCTTGCTGGTAAGCTTGCTCGGCCATCAGCACTGCCGAGTAGGTCGTGAAGCCGGCCTTAAATTGGTCGCGCGTCACATCGAGAGTCACCTTTGTAGCGCGTTCGGCATACGACGCTGCTTTCAAATTACTGGCATCGTATTGGATCGCGCGCAGAGTATCGGCTACATTCTGGAAGGCTGTAATCACAGTGCTGCGATACTGCAGAGCTGCCTGCTTATAAGCGGCCTCGGCGCCGCGCTTCCGGTGGAGCAACGTACCGCCATCAAAAATGGTTTGCGTGACGTTTCCGATGAGGGAAAAAAACTGTCCTGACGGCCAGAATTGCTCGCTGAAAACCGAAGCTTCGCCGCCGAGGGCGCCGTTGATTGAAAACTGGGGCAGAATATTCGCAACCGCAACGCCTATCTGGGCACTGGCCGAGTGCATTTGTTCTTCAGCGGAACGCACATCGGGGCGTTGCTCCACAAGCCGGGAAGGCAGACTCAGTGGCAACTGCCGCGGCAGATGCAAATCGGCCAGACTGAACTTTTCAGAAACTTCCTCGGCTGAATAACGGCCGGCAAGGGCAGTCAATAAGTCTCTCCCTTGCGCCAATTGCTTCTGTAGCGGTGGCAGGGTCGATAGAACCTGGCCCAGTTGCGCTTCCTGGGCGGCAACATCGGCTTGCATTACATACCCGTGCGAATACTGCTTCCGCAAGATGTCGAGCATGTCGGTATTGATTCGGACCAGGTCCTCCGTCGCCGCGATCTGCGCACGCAGGGAGGCCTCCTGCACGGCAGCGGCCACGACATTCGATGTAAGAGTCACGTAAACCGCAGCGAGCTGGAAACGCTGGGATTCGGCCTGCGCCTTCAGTGACTCGACCGTTCTTCGGTTGAGGCCAAAGACATCAGGTACATAGCCAACGGTTACTTCCGAGGTATGGAAGGTATAAAAAACAGGAGCATTAAATGGAGGCGTGCCTCCTGCAGAGGCGGGCGGGTTTGACGTGGTGGCGATAACCGCACCGTTTCCCTGGACTCCGGGCGAATTACCTCCTTCATTTCCCGCCAGTTCCGTCCGGGAAGGTGAGTAACCAGCTTGTATCGTCGGAAAGAAAAATCCCTGCTGCGCTTTGACATTTTCCTGCGCCACGCGCAGCGCTTCTTCCGCCGCCTGCAGATCGGGATTGTTCTTCAGCGATTGGGTAAGCAAGGCATTGAGCTGCTTTGATCTGAAGACTTCCCACCATTGATGGGAAATATCCATGCCTTCGGCATAGCTTTGAGCTTCTCCGGCAGCAACGGGCGCCGCCGCAGTTTTTTTTGCCAGAGGTCCGGGCGTATAACCGCTGACGGCTGGTGGCCGAGGCCGAAGAAAATCCGGCCCGACGGCGCAACTTGCCGTCAGCGCCAAAACCCCCAAGGCTGCAACGCAACCCCGCAGGCGCTTCGAGGAAAAGCTGGATAAATTCGTCATGATAGAAGGAACGCTCCCGCCTTTATCGTCTTTTTAGCAAAGTATAAGCCGGTTAATCGGCTTTTGTACCTGTCATTAATCCCAGTTGAGCCTGTCGGTTATCAAATTGTCCACTGTGATATATCGCAGTGAACGCTGTGATATATCACAGTGACACCTGTAATTAGTACCAGTAGACGCATTTTTTTGCGTATGGCCAAATTACCTTATATTTTTGCGGGATAAAAACCATGGAGAACAAATCCACATCGAAATCAGCGTTATTCGCAAGGGGTCTGCTTGTCGCGGGTACCTTCCTGCTGCTCGGATATTCCCTTTATGCTGGCTTTGATCATTTCTCGGAAAATGCCAATGCCTCGTCTGCGGACGGCGGCAAGGAAGCCGGTGGCGCCCCCAGGGTCAAAGGCATAGACCTGAGCGAAGAGCAACTGAAGGCGATTAAAGTCCAGACGGCGGTCAATATGGCGTTTCCTCTCCAGAGAGAGGCCCTCGGCAGCATCGACTTCGACGAGGATATGTCGGTCCAGGTGTTTTCGCCTTACCAGGGAAAGATCATCGCGGCCACCGCAGAAGTCGGCGACGAGGTGAAGAAAGGAGAGTCTCTTTTCACCATCGACAGCCCCGATCTCGTCCAGGCCGAATCGACCCTGATCGCGGCTGCCGGCGTCCTTGAGCTGACCACGAAAGCGCTCTCCCGCGACCGGGAAATCTACGCGACCAAAGGACTGGCCCAGAAGGATCTGGATCAGGCCGTCTCTGACCAGCAGACCGCCGAAGGGGCACTGAAGGCCGCCCGCGACGCCGTCCGCGTCTTCGGCAAGACCGAGGAGGAGGTAAGCGCCATGATCGCAAAGCGGCAGATCGACCCCGCGCTGGTGGTGCGGAGCCCGCTTACCGGGCGTGTGACCGCGCGTAATGCGGCGTCCGGCCTGCTGGTGCAGCCGGGTACGCCGCCCGCGCCTTACGCGGTCGCCGACATTTCGACCATCTGGCTGCTCGCCAGCGTGTCAGAAAGCGACAGTCCTCTTCTTCATGCGGGGCAGGAGGTCAAAGTAAAGGTCATGGCTTATCCGGAGCGGGCCTTTGAAGGAAAGATTTCCGTCGTCGGCGCTACGGTCGATCCCAATACCCACCGGGTGCAGATTCGCTCAGCGGTGGCGGATCCGAAACACGAATTACGGCCGGGAATGCTGGCGACGTTTGTCATCCGGACCGGCGATCCCGTCACGTCCCCCGCCGTGCCCCTCAACGGGGTTGTCAGGGAGGGCGACGGCACCATGACGATCTGGGTCACGAAAGACCACAAGCATTTTGAGCCTCGCACGGTCAAAGTCGGCCTGCAGCAGGACGGGTACGATCAGATCGTCGACGGCGTCCAGGCCGATGAACTCGTCGTCGCGGACGGGGCGGTATTTCTGAGCAATATGCTCTCGGGCGGACCGTCAGAATGACGCGCTGAATCAAGGACGGGCACCCGGCAACCAGGAGCGTTTCATGTTCAAGTCCATTCTTGCGTTTTGCTTGACCCGCCGGGCGATCATCGTCATGGGCCTGATCGTGTTTTTCGCGGGCGCCGCGATCGCCTTCAAAAAGCTGAACATCGAGGCCTATCCGAACCCTGCACCGGTGATCCTTGAAATCACCGCCCAGGCGCCGGGCCTGTCGGCGGAGGAAATGGAGCGTTACTACACGATCCCGATGGAGATCGGCCTGGCGCCCACGCCCGGCGTCGAAAACATCCGCTCCACGTCGTTTTACGGCCTGTCGTTCGTCCGCGTCACCTTTAAATACGGCATCGACTATTATTTTGCCTACCAAATGGCGGCGCTCAACCTGCAGCAGAACGTCTCGCTTCCCAACAACGTGGTGCCGCAGATACAGGGGTCGTCGCTGGTCGGGGAAGTCCTGCGCTACAAGATCGTGGGACCTCCGCACTTCGGGCTCACCAACCTGCGCACCATCCAGGACTGGATCGTGCTGCGCCGGCTCTCCACAGTTCCCGGCGTCGTGCAGGTCAATAGCTGGGGCGGCACGACGAAAGAATACGAAGTCGAGGCCGATCTTCACAAGCTGGAGGCTTATGGCGTCACGTTGCCGCAGCTGGTGAGCGCGCTTGGGAACGCCAACATCAACGTGGGCGGCCGGGAAATCAGCGTCGGGCAGCAATCGGTGAACATTCGCGGCGTCGGGCTGATCGACAGCGGAGGCGGCGACGACCTGACGAAGGGCTTCAGGGTCGATGATATCGAAAACGTTGTCCTGACTCAACTGAACGGCGTCCCGGTGCTGGTGAAGGATGTCGCGAAGGTTTATATCGGCCACGTGCCGCGGCTCGGGATCGCGGGCCAGGATCACGACGACGATGTCGTGGCTTCGATCGTCGTCATGAGCCGGGTGGAACATACCAACAATGTCCTTCCCCGTATCAAGGAGGCCATCGATCGGATGAACGTCGACGGGACCCTGCCGCCCGGCGTCAAAATTGTCCGCTACTATGACCGCGGCTCGCTTGTCGATGTCACGACTCATACCGTTCTTCACAACCTTATCTTCGGCTGCCTGCTGGTGTTTCTCATCCAGTGGGCCTTCCTGGGCGATCTGCGCAGCGCCATCATCGTTGGCGTGAACATACCGTTTGCGCTGTTTTTCGCGGTCATATTGCTTGTGCTGCAGGGCGAGGACGCGAACCTGCTGTCGATCGGCGCAGTCGATTTCGGCATCATCGTGGATTCGGCGGTGATCCTAGTCGAGAACATATACCGCAATTTCCAGATGAAGCAGGAAGACCGGGCCCACCGCCTTGAAGCCCTGGCGGAGGGAAAGTGGGGAGAGGATCCGACCCGCTCGCCGAACGAAGCGGGTAGCAGGGCATGGACGAACAGGATGCGCCTGCTGCTGGTGAGCGCTTTGCAGGTGGATAAGGCAATTTTCTTCTCAGCCACCATCACGGTTGCGGCTTTCGTGCCGTTGTTCACGATGCAGGGCGTCGAGGGGCAGATTTTCGGCCCGATGGCGCGAACTTACGGTTATGCGCTCGCCGGCGCCCTGCTGGCGACCTTTACGGTCACGCCGGTGCTGGCGTCGTTCCTTCTCCCGGAGCGCATTAAGGAAACGGAAACATTCGTGGTGCGGGCGCTCCGCTCCCTCTACACGCCCGTGCTGGATTTCGCGCTGAACCACCGGAAAACGATGGTGGGCATCGGCGTCGCGGTTCTGATCGTGACGGGTCTGTTGATGCCGCGGCTGGGAACCGAATTCCTCCCGGCCCTTGAAGAAGGCAATTACTGGATAAGAGCCTCCATGCCCCCGACCTTGTCCCTGGAGGCCGGGGAAGCGGCGACAAGGAAAATACGCGAAATTCTTCTCCGGCATCCCGAGGTCCTCACCGCCGTCTCCCAGCACGGCCGGCCGGACGACGGCAGCGACGCTTCCTCCTTTGCGAACGTCGAGGTCTTCGCGCCGCTGAAACCCTATGACGAATGGCCCTCCGGACTGACCAAGGACAAGCTGACCGCCCAGCTCGATAAGGAGTTCTCGGACGAGGTGCCCGGCGTCACGTTCAACTTCTCACAATACATCCAGGATAACGTCGAGGAGGCGCTCTCGGGCGTCAAGGGAGCCAATTCCGTCAAGATTATCGGTCCCAATCTCGCCAAGCTGGAGCAATACGCCCTCCAGGTCAGGGACCAGATGAGCCAAGTGCGCGGAATCGCCGATCTCGGCATTTTCAACGTTCTCGGCCAGCCGAACCTCAACATCAAGGTGGATCGCGCCAAAGCAGCCCGTTATGGCCTCAACGTCGGCGACGTGAACACTCTTATTCAGGCGGCGCTCGGCGGCGCCGTGGCGACGACGCAGCTGGAAGGCGACCGTCAGTTCAACGTTACGGTCCGCCTTGCGCCCGAGTACCGCAACAGCATCGAAAAAATTCGCAATGTCCAGGTCGGGTTCCAGACGAGCAGCGGCGTCAACGCCTACATACCGTTGAAGGAGCTCGCGACGATAACGCTGGATACCGGCGCGTCTTATGTTTATCACGAAAGCACCAGCCGGTTCATTCCGGTCAAATTCAGCGTTCGCGGCCGGGATCTCGGCGGGGCCGTTGCCGAAGCCAAGCAGCGCATCGCCGACAACGTGAAATTGCCAAGCGGTTATCGCATCGTCTGGGCGGGCGAGTTTGAGGACCTGGAACTTGCGCAAAAACGGCTAGAGATCATCGTTCCGATCAGTCTTTGCATGATTATGGCGCTGCTGTATAGCCTTTTTAATTCCCTGCGCGATACGCTGCTGACGCTGGCGGGCATCCCCTTCGCCATTGCCGGCGGCGTGTTCGGCCTCTGGGTCACGGGACTGAACTTCAGCATTTCGGCGGCAGTAGGGTTCGTCTCGTTGTTCGGCGTATCGGTTATGAACGGCATTCTGGTCATTACCTATTTCAATTCGCTTCGCGCCAACGGCATCGCCAGCAAGGCGGCGATGCTGCACGCCGCGCAGCAGCGGATGCGGCCCATGCTGATGACGGCGCTTTCGGCCTGCATCGGGTTGTTGCCGGCGGCGATGTCGCACGGCATCGGGAGCGAGGTGCAGCGCCCGCTCGCCACCGTGGTGGTGAGCGGCATGTTGCTCGCGCCCGTCATGTTGCTGGTGATCGTCCCGGCGCTTACGCTGATCTTCGTGGGAAAGGAAAATGACGGCGCCTCGGACACGATAACCGGACAGGCAGCCGTCACATCATGAAAAAAACCCGTTGTTTCCTGCTGTCCGTCTCGTTGCCGGAATCCTCGCCGCGACGACCAGCTTTACAGAGCAACCTGAATCAAGGACACAAGGCCGGGACGGTACATTCGTCCGGATGTCAGAACCGCAGTTGGTCCGCGGTGTTGGACGGACCTACCGGGAAGGCAGGAGGCATCGGGGGGCAAGCAAGCACCTAAGGCTTTAGAAGATTAAATCGTTGAAATAAAAAGGAGGGTTCCTATGAATGAACGTCCACTTGTCGGCACAACAATATAAAATCCTGATCGGATACGCTAACGGTCAGACATATGAGGAAATTGGCCGCAGCTTGGGTATCACCAAGAGCGGAGTTAACTACCATGTACGCCGTATTCAACGCACGCTTGGCGCCAGAAACATGGCAAACGCGGTGCTTAAGGCCTGCCAGATCGGTTTGATCAAATTATAGAGGCCGGCGTCGTCCGAGGAACTGTAAGCGCCCAGCCGCAGCACTTCGCGTCGTTGAGCCGCTGGTACGGTCGATGATCTCTTTCCGGGTACTGGCATCGTAGCATATTTTTCCGATGTTACTGTGATTAATCACAGTCTATCTACTGTGACATAGTACAGTTTCAAGGAAACAATGAACCTCAGATTCCAAAGTTGCTGGTTGACCAGGAAGCTAAAGAGATTAAAACTATCTAATCATTCTCGAAGGAAGGCAAATAAGAATGTTTTCAATTCCAGACCGTGAAAATGTGCGATTGAATCCCGTCGCTGCGTCCTGCAAGCGGGAGGCGAGTGCTGAGACTGTGCTCTACATCGGCAAGGTTATCGTATATGCCCGCGGATTGCTGCTTCGGTGCCGGTCACGCAAGGCGCTGAGGTTTCTTGTCGAAGCTATTATCCATCCGGTCCATTACGCGGAATGGTTCGACTATCTTGAGTCCGGGCTACCGAAGGGCATGCGTTCCGACACCGTCGGGCATCTCATTGAACATACGGCGCGGCGGTATTTGCGCCGGTGGTTCAGGTATCCGGAAAAAATGGGGATACTACGCTGCCATTACGACATGCTGGGCGCTCGGTTTCCGTTGCGAGCCCTGGAACTCCTCGGTAAATACCCTGGAGTCGTGGTCGCCGAACTTAGCGGAAAAACTGGACGCCGGTATCAAATTACGCTTCAGCAATCGATGTTGAAGGAAGGTGAACTCGCCTTCCGCTTTTTCGACGTCCAAGAGGGCACTGCACTGGCTACCTTTCGCGGCACCTTCGGCCCGGGGACCGACGGCCGCAAAGTTTTCTGGATTGGCGCGGTTCAGGGACCTTACTCGCTACCGGGACGCGAGGCGATGGGACGTGAGGCAATTGCTATCGCCACCCGCGACCTCGATATCCTGCGTCCGAAGCATGCCGTTCTGCATGCCTTGGTCGCTTGCTGCACATGGATGAAGGTTGACACCATTTACGCGCCGCCTCACGAAAATCATGTTGGTTATCACTGGTGGCGTCCCTTGCTTACACAACATAAAATCCTCAATGACTATGAAGGCTTTTGGAAAGAGTTTACGGCAGAGCGGACCCCTCGGGGAGATGCCTGTATTTCGCTGCCGTTGACACGCCGCAAGCTTGCGGAAGTGCAGTCAAAACGCCGCAGGGATTGGCTGAGACGCTATGCGCGCGTAGATGCGCTGACCGAAAGCGTGGCGGCAAGCCTTGATGCCTTGGAACGTATCGAAAAGTAACTGTCATTCGCCTTTGCCCAGATGCATGGTTCCCTTCGCAGTTAAATAAGCTGTCCAGCGTGACGAGGATGCGTGCCGGATTTAAGGCCTCACACGCCAAGCCGACCGCGCGGCACGGCTCCTGAAATGTGGACGGCCTTGCCGCGGCATATCACAGGCGAGGGGCGCGGGGTCGTTCGATTGGCTAGAAGGATCGCACGGGTGCGTGGAGATTGTTCACTTGATTGGGTCCCGCACGTCTCCCGCAATGGGATAATTTATTGCACTCAAATAAAATGCCGTACCTGGAAAGAGCTTGGGAGCCAAAGAATCGGACACGTGTCTTGCTGGTTAGCGGCGGAATCACTCTCGCCGTCGCTGTAGTCGATTGGTGGACCAAGCCCTTTGTTTCGTTGGGCTTTCTCTATTTGTTTCCGATTATGTTGGCGGCCGGATTCTTGCCACGGTGGGCGATCTCCTTGCTCGGCGTTGTTTGCGCTGTTCTTGCCGAGCTTTTCAGTTCTCTCAACACATCGTTTACTCGTCTGTCTCTTGAAATGCTCGCCCTCGTAGGCTGTGGATTGTTCGTGGCAGAGTTGGCTCGCAACCGGCGGATGACATTGGAAGCACACCGGATGACCTCGGAGGCGGAGGAAAGGTTACGCGTTCTGGTCGAAACAAGCCCAGCGGCCATCGTGACAATAGACGAGCGCGGATTCATCGAACTAGCCAATCAAGCGGCCACTCAACTGATGGCCCCACGCAATGGCAATCTGATTGGCAGTCCCATCGCGGCGTTTCTCCCGGAATTGCATCACGCTCTGCGGTGGGAAGAAGCACCCCCATTTCGGACATCGATGCAGTGCCGTGGACATCGTGGCGACGGCGAATCATTTACGGCAGACATTTGGTTTTCGACTTATAAGGAGGGCGCGAACCCCAAGTTGGCGGCAATCATCGCCGATGTCACGGAAGAGACTGCGCCGGTCGCCACGTCCCCCTCGGTCGCAAATCATGAAGACGCTATGCCGCTGAATCCTAGGGAGTTGGATGTTATGAAGCTCTTGGTCCAAGGACTAGCCAACAAGGAGATCGCCACCCAGATGGGTATCTCCGAGAGTGCTGTGAAGAATACTCTCCAGCATCTCTTCGCCAAAACCGACGTGCGTACACGTGCCCAGCTCGTTCGCGTAGCTATGGAGCGATACCGTAACTTTTTGTAAACATTGGACCCGCGAAAAGGGGATTAAGTGGTCAGCCGCGTGATTGGCTGACCGTCGGAGCTGTCGATTGCGGAGCCTCGTGAGATCTCACACGACTGGCCAAAGGCTTGTTCACTGGGTTGGCTTTTCACGAACTCCTGCGCTGAGCCCAACGATCCTTCGAGTGCCACCCTCACAAGCTGGCTTCGAGTCCTGACGCCGGATCGGGCAAACAAACGCTGGATAACATTCTTAACCAAGCTCTCCGAGATCCCCAGATTGCTAGCGATCGCCCGGTTAGGCAGGCCTCCTAGGATACCGAGGAGCACACTGCGCTCGCGGTCATCCAGGAGATTGTCCGGTGTTTCGTAACCCACGTGATCGAACGAAGGATTGCGATCGAGTACCTGATGCGCCAGGAGCCGAATGACTTTCGGATCGACCCACACCCCGCCATCCACAACAGCCTTGATGGCTTTTAGGAGCCGCTCCGGCGACTCGGATTTGAGGAAGATACCCGATGCTCCAGCCCGTAGCACAACGGCTGATTTCCGTACATCGGGCGCTCCCGCGACAATCAGAAAGTGCCGCTGATAGCCGTTCTGCATAGCGGCAGATATGAAATCATTCGCATGTTCCGTGCCGATTTCGAAATCCAGCAAGACAACATCTGGCGTTGAGTTCTTTAGGAGATCGAGAGCTTCCGCAGAAGTGCCACACTGCCCAGTCACTTGGAAGCCCGGTTCTGAACTCAAAAAGCATGCGAGACTCGCGCGGAAAAGGCCAAGCTCGTCGACAAGAACGAGCCGGATCAGATTTTCTTGCGCTACGTCGCTCATGGCGTTAGGTTCTTTTCTCCGCATCTCCACGGACCGGACCTGCGGAGAGACAGTTGCAGGATCGGCACGGGAAAGATTAAATGATGGAGACTGCACGTTGCCTTAATTAATCCTCGTAAAAAAACTCGAGCGCAACACTGAGTCAATCCTACAGTGAACAGCGTTTTACGAAGAAGAGGCTAATCCACAAGATCGCAAGCGGGGCTGAAAGAGTCGCCATCACTGTTCAGCCAATCACTCAGGCCTGAAGTCAATCAACTGAACGTCAACTGAGCGTGGCAATTGGACACAAGATCTATGGATTCCTAAATTGCCGCGCGCTAAATTTTAGTTTGTACACAAAGAAAATGATCAACATCAGCAAACGAGTTGGCATCGTGTGCGTGACCGCCGTAGCGATCATTGTCGCGGTGGCCCTCCTGGCGCCGGGGCGAACCCGCGACGTGTGGCGGCAAACGATCTCTTATCTCCAACAAATCCCCGCCAAAGCTGCGGACGGGACGTTGCAGTCATCGGGCAATAATTCCAACACGCCGAACGCTAAGGCGGCGGTGGATTTGTCCCCAAGCCAACTTAACTCGATCAAGATCGAGCCGGTAGGGACCTACCAGTTTCCGGTGGATAAGGAGACGGTTGGCAACATCAGCTTTGCGGATGAGCAATCGGTTCAAGTCTTTCCGGCTTTTCAAGGAACCATTATCAAGGCCTTTGCGGAGCTCGGCAGTCAGGTTGAAAAGGACCAGCCTCTTTACACCATCAAGAGCCCCGACCTGATCCAGGCCGAATCGACGTTGATCGGCGCTGCGGCGCAGTTCGAATTGACCAACAAAGAACTGGAGAGGGTAAAGGGACTTCCCGGAGTTGCCCAGCGGGAAGTGGAGCAAGCGACCTCAGATCAGCAGACTGCCGACGGCGCCCTCAAAGCCGCGATAGACGCCGTGCGCGTTTTTGGCAAGACCGACCCGGAAATCGATCAAATGATCGCTTCGCGCAAGACCGACCCCGCGCTGGTTGTTCGCAGCCCTATCGCTGGCAAGATTACGTCATACACCGCGCCGCCAGGGTTGATGGTTCAACCCGGGAACCCGCCCGCGCCCTACACTGTCGCGGTTCTCTCGGTCAAATGGATGCTGGCGGATGTTATGGAAAGTGACATCGCCTTGCTTCAGTTGGGACAGCCCGTTCAGGTCAAGGTCATGCCCTATCCCAAGCGCGAGTTTAAGGGCAAGATATCGAAAATCTATCCGATGATCGATCCGAATACCCATCGAGAAACGGTCCGTTCGGAAATCGAGGATCCGAAGGATGAACTGCGACCGGGAATGCTCGCGAATTTTATCATCCGTGTCGAGGGTCCGGTGGCCGGGATCGCGATACCTGCTAATGGAGTGGTGCGCGAGCCCGACGGCACCATGACAGCGTGGGTGACCACCGACCGCCGTCATTTTGAGCAAAGAGTCATCAAGACGGGCATGCGAAAAGACGATCGGGTCCAGATCCTGAACGGTGTGCGGCGGGGAGAGCTGGTCGTCACCGACGGCGCCGTATTTCTGAGCAGCATGCTGTCGGCGCCGCCAACCGAGTAAGACCATCATGTTCAAGGCTCTTCTTGCATTTTGTTTAAGCCGCCGCGCGATTGTCATTGTGGGATTAGTGCTGTTTGCCGGCGCCGGGCTCATTGCTTTCAAGCTGCTCAACATCGAGGCTTATCCGAACCCGACCCCGGTGATCCTCGAAATCACCGCACAGGCTGCGGGTCTGTCCGCCGAGGAGATGGAGCGTTATTACACGCGCCCCATGGAGATTGGCCTCTACTCGACTCCCGGCATTGAGGTCATCCGATCGACTTCGTTCTACGGTCTTTCGTTCGTCCGCGTCAGTTTCAAGTACGGCGTGGATTATTTCTTCGCGTACAGCCAGGCGTCGGTGGCGATGACGCAGAATGTCAATCTGCCGGGCAACCAGGTGCCCAACATCCAGGCGAACAGTTCGACAGGGGAGATCTACCGGTATCAGGTTGTCGGCCCGCCGCATTTTGGAATCACCAATCTACGCACTGTTCAGGATTGGATCGTCGCGCGCAGGCTGCTGACCATCCCTGGCATCGCGGCCGTCAATAGTTGGGGCGGACCCACCAAGGAGTTTGAGGTCGAGGTGGACCCGCACAAGCTGGAAGCCTACAGCGTTACCTTGCCCCAGATTCTGACCGCGCTCGGCAACGCCAACATCAACGTCGGCGGGAGGGAAATCCGCATAGGCCAGCAGTCCATCAATATTCGTGGCGTCGGCCTGATTGACGATGGCGGCAACGACGATTTGACCGAGGGCTACAAGGTCAACGACATCGAGAACGTGGTTCTGAGCCAGGAGAACGGCGTTCCGGTTCTGATGAAGGATGTCGGAGCGGTTTCGGTGGCCTATCGGCCAAGGCTCGGCATCTTAGGCCGCGATCGGTACGACGATGTTGTCGGTGCGATCGTGGTGCAGCGGCGAACGGAAAAGACTGCGGACATGATTCCCAAAGTCGAGGAGGCAATCCAGACGCTGAATCGTGACGGCAGCCTTCCACGCGGAGTAAAGGTTGTCCCGTTTTACGACCGGTCGTCGCTCGTCGCGCTCACCACCCATACCGTTCTGCACAACCTGGTTTTCGGATGCCTGCTGGTGTTCCTGATCCAATGGATCTTCCTGGGCGACCTTCGCAGCGCGCTGATTGTTGGGCTGAATATTCCATTCGCGCTGTTCTTTGCCACCATCCTGCTGGTGATTATGGGCGAAAGCGCCAATCTTCTCTCGGTCGGCGCAGTGGATTTCGGAATCATCGTCGATTCGGCGGTCATTCTGGTCGAGAATATCTTCCGGAATTTTCAGCGAAACCCGGAAGAGAGAAACGTTCTATTGCAGCGTCTGACGAAGGGTTACTGGGGATCTGACCCCACTAGCATTGTGGACCACGAAGCAGGCGCGGCTTATACGTGGACGGAACGCTTGCGGCTGATTCTGATTAGCGCGCTTCAGGTGGATAAGGCGGTACTGTTCTCGGCGCTCATCACGGTAGCCGGCTTCGTTCCTCTGTTCACGATGCAGGGAGTCGAAGGACAGATTTTCGGCCCCATGGCGCGCACCTACGGTTACGCATTGGCCGGAGCGTTGATCGCGACGTTCACGATCACGCCCGTGATCGCCTCCTTCCTGATTCCCAAGAACGTGAAGGAAGTGGAAACGATCATTGTCCGCGCGCTGCATCGCTTGTACAATCCCGCGCTGAATTTTACGCTGAAAAACCGCTACCTCGTTGTCGGATTGGAACTGGCCTTTTCGCTCGGGACATTCTTCTTTATCGCTCCGCGGCTGGGCAGTGAGTTTCTTCCTCACCTTGAGGAAGGCAACTTCTGGATTCGCGCGTCCATGCCCATCACGCTTTCACTCCAGGACGGTGAGGGGCAAGCAAGAAAAATGCGAGAGATTCTGCTGCGCCACCCCGAAGTACTTACCGTGGTCTCCCAACACGGACGGCCGGACGACGGGAGCGATGCCTCGCCCTTTTCGAATGTCGAGTTGTTCGCCCCCCTCAAGCCTCTTGACGAATGGCCCAGGGGCCTGACCAAGGATAAGCTCACCGAGGAAATTCAACGCGAGTATCAAAACGAGTTGCCGGGCGTGATTTTCAATTTCTCCCAATATATTGAGGACAACATTGAAGAAGGAATCTCCGGTGTCAAGGGCGTCAACTCGGTCAAGATCGTCGGTCCTAACCTGGAGGAGTTGACCAAGCTGGCCGATCGGGTTCGAGACGAGATGAGCCAGGTCCGCGGCATTACCGATCTCGGCATTTTCCCGGTCCTCGGTCAGCCCAACCTGAACATCAAAGTGGATCGGGAAAAGGCCGCGCGCTATGGACTTAATTCGGGCGATGTGAATTCGGTGGTTCAGGCAGCCATGGGCGGTGCTGTGGCGAGTGAGGTCCTGGAAGGCGACCGGCAATTCGATCTGGTCGTCCGGTACACGCCGGAATACCGCACTAACATTGATGAAATCCGCAACATCAAAGTCGGGTATACGAGCCCCAGCGGGGGGAATGCATACATCCCCCTGAGCGAACTGGCCACCATCTCGTTGGACACGGGAGCGGCGTGGATTTATCACGAAAGCGTGCAGCGCTTTATCCCCGTCAAGTTCAGTGTCCGCGGGCGCGATCTCGGGGGAACGGTCGAGGAGGCGCAACAACGCATTGCTAAGAACATAAAACTTCCGCCGGGATACCGTCTCATCTGGGCCGGCGAGTTCGGCGATCTTCAGGAAGCGAAGAAACGTCTGGAGGTCATCGTGCCGATCAGCTTCATCCTGATCGCCGGTATGCTCTATAGCCTTTTCAATAATTTCCGCGATTCCATTTTGGCGCTGGCAGGCATTCCTGATGCGATTGTTGGGGGCATACTCGCGCTGTACCTTACCGGTCTCAATTTCAGCATTTCGGCCGCGATCGGCTTCGTTTCGCTATTCGGTGTATCGGTCATGGACGGCATCCTGATGATCACCTTCTACAACCAGGAAAGGTCCCATGGTTTCGCGCCTGTGGAAGCAATGTATCGCGCCGCAACCACGCGCATGCGTCCGCTCCTGATGACGTCGCTTTCCGCATGCATTGGTCTGCTTCCTGCGGCAATTTCAACCGGCATCGGCAGCCAGGTGCAGCGTCCGCTCGCCACTGTAATCGTCGGCGGCATGTTGGTCGGACCGGTTATGCTACTGCTCGCCGTACCCGCGCTGCGGCTGATTTTCATAGGCTCCGACAAACACCACCAGTATGTGAGTGAGGAGCCGAAATGAAAAAGACCGGCATCGTCGTTCTGTTTGCTTGCGTGGCTCTGATCCCCTGCGCCGGTTACGCGGATAAAGCGAGCTCCGCGGAGCAGCGAGATGAGCGCGCCGGCCCGGTGCCTTTCAATGCGCCGCGGTCCGACCGCAAAGCTTCGGTAAAATCAAGACCTCGAAAGCAGCTCCCGAAGCCTTCGGAGCATCGTCCACCTCCGCGTGCGATGAATCCGCGCCGCGGTTCAAGCGGATCTTCTCCAACCGCACGAGGCCCGGTGATTCAGAACCCAATCGCGGGAAGAAGCCGTCCTCAGCCGGCAGCCGGTTACCGCTGGAAATCCTGCGCCATTGCTCAGCAGTGTGCGCCATCACAGCCCTAATCCGCCAGTCATAGATGGAGCCGCAAACCTGAGTAAGAGGAATACTGGCTCGATCGACGGACGGCAGGTGCATCGGCGGCCATAACTGATGGATTTGTTTATGACTCTCATTCGCCAATTTCGCGCTTTGGCCTTCATCTCGATCCCAGCAACCTTGCTGCTCAGCGTAGGCTGCGTGGTGGGCCCAAACTTCAAGAAGCCTGCGCCTCCGCCGGTCCCGAATTATACGCCGACAGCTCCCATGGCGACGAGCAGCACTCCCAACGTCCCGGGTGGGGATTCGCAGAGTTTCATTGACGGACGCGATATTCCGGGCGACTGGTGGAGCCTGTTTCACTCCCAGCCGCTCAACGATTTGATCGAGCGGTCGCTCAAAGCCAATCCCGACTTGAAGTCGGCGCAAGCTGCGCTATTGGTCGCCAGAGAAAACACGCTGGCGCAGCGCGGCTATTATTATCCAAGCGTGTCGGCCGGTTTTTCGGCAACGCGCGCCAGGACATCCTCCGAAGTCTCGCCCTTCACCGCCTCAAGCGCCCTCAACTATAGCCTGTTTACGCCGCAGGTCGGCGTTTCTTACGTGCCGGACGTATTCGGTTTGAACCAGCGAACCATCGAGTCCCTGAAAGCGCAGGAAGAGCAGGCCCGATTTGCTCTGGTCGCTACGCATATTACTCTGAGTTCCAATATCGCGTTGGCCGCCATTCAAGAGGCGTCGTTGCGTGGACAAATTGACTCTACGAATGAACTCATCTCCATCAACAAGAAGATCTTGGAGATTTTGCGCAGCCAACTCGCCAAGGGCTACGCGAGTGAGCTCGACGTAGCGGCGCAGGAAGCGCAGCTCGCGCAGACCGTCGCCACGCTGCCTCCGTTGCTGAAGCAACTCGCCCAGCAGCGCGACCTGTTGGCCGTGCTCGCGGGCGGGTTCCCCAGTCTGGAGATGCCGGAAAAGTTTGAGTTGGCAAGCCTCCAACTGCCTCGGGAACTGCCCCTGACTCTGCCTTCGCAACTCGTCGAACAGCGCCCCGATGTGCGCCAGGCCGAAGAGAATCTGCATTCGGCGAGCGCCCTTATCGGGGTCGCGCGCGCAAATCGTCTACCAGCCTTTGCCTTGACGGCGGACGCTGGCAGCATGGCAGTCATCTTCACCCATATGTTCAGCAAAGGAGGCTTTTGGGATCTGGGCGGAGGTCTCACACAGCCTGTGTTCGATGCCGGGACGCTACTGCACCGGGAACGAGCTGCGAGAGCCGCTTACACGCAGGCAGACGAGCAGTATCGCAGTACGGTGCTGACCGCTTTTCAAAATGTGGCGGACACATTGCACGCGATCGCGCAGGATGCCGACGGTCTAAAGGCCGCGGCTGCCGCGAAGGACGCTGCCGGCGTCACGCTCGATCTGACCACAAAGCAGCTTGACGCCGGCTACGCCAATTACCTTGCGCTCTTAAGTGCGGAGCAAGCCTATCAGCAAACCTTGATCAACCTGGTGCAGGCTCAATCGAATCGCTACGCCGACACGGCCGCGTTGTTTCAAGCTCTGGGCGGCGGTTGGTGGAACCGTCCGGATTTACCAACGAATTGAGCGAGCGCTTCAGCGCTGCGCTGGGCTATCGACCGCGCCTGAGAGCCATGTCTCTGTGAACCAGACTTGGCGGGCACGCAAGTGTCGGGATCGCGTGAGGAAGTGCGTGAATCGAAAGTCGAGAAATGCATACAAGGAAGCAAGTAATCGTGTCGTCCCCATCGAAGAAAAGAAGTTTCGCGAGATCTGTGAAATTTCCCGCATGGGTGATGGCCAGATGCGCTCTGCTAATCGGAATGAGGCTGTTTCTCGCCGCTCTCTCCGACCCATCTGGCAACATCAGGGATGATCCAGGTCCTGGCTCGTGGATCTACAAAGTTGTCGTTCTGGGCATTGTTGCATTCGTGCTCTACTCTGGCCGAAATCGTCACCTGGCTGGTCCAAGGGCGCAAACAGGAGGATTGTGGAATGCTCACCGATTATCCGCCACTTCAGCCAGATCCGGGGTGCACAAGCAATGAACCTGTTATTGTGCGCCGTCGCCATTGCGCTCGGAGCATTTGTGGCCGCATCGCCCAGCCGCGCAGGCAGGATCTGGGGATCCGAATTGCTCGACAAGTTGTCGGCGGCTCAGAAAATCTGGCTGCTGCGCTCGTGGCGTATCTTCGGAATTCTTCTTTGTCTCGGAGGTATGCTCTTCGCGATCGACAATTGTGCATCCCTATACCATTGAAATTGCATCTGGCCTCGGCTTGCGGCGCCGACATGGGCCTGCCCGAGCTCAAGGACAAACTCGCCAAGGGATGCCCGAGGCTCTAAAACGCGCTATGACGAATCGGCGCCACGCGCACTTTCCGCAGCTACCCAGGATGTTTTAAGCTGCGCCACGATCGTGGCTTCACCGTTCGACCGCCTCAATTTCGATCCCCAGGCTCGCGTGCGAATTCCTCGCTATATTCGCGTCGCTACGAATTCGCGCTGAAGGCCGCGAACCGGCTTGGCGATTCCCGCGCGCCGTGCCGCCTTCTGGCAAGCTTGGAAAACACTATTGCATGCGAGGGGGCGCCCCGGCCGTTCTCCTGGGAAGAGCCAGTCAGTGGGCCGCCAGCTCTATTTGAAAGTGAGCACCGAACCCAAGGCCAGCGAAAAGCGGATTCACGACGCCAACGATCTCAAACATCAGATGGAACCCGTTCTCAGCGGGTTCGAAAAGTTTATCCTGCTTGGGAATGTTGCGGACATGAGGGTTGGCGTGGTCATTGGGGCAGTCTTCTCGGCCTTGGGAGTGGCACTGACGAAAGACTTACTGACCCCACTGATCGCGGCACTCTTCGGTAAGCCCGACTTTTCGGCAATTAGATTCACGGTCAACAACAGCGCTTTTGCGCTTGGCGATCTGATTAATAACGTGGCCTTGGTTTCCGCAGCCATGTACTTTTTGTTGTTACACCCGTAAACGCTCTTGCTTCGCGAATGTATAAGTCACCGGCTCCGACTGATTCCGCGACGAAAGAGTGCCCCGAGTCGGAGCGAAGCGTGATTCCGATAGATGCAAGACGCTGCGCGTATTGTACTCAGCCCGTCGCGAAAGAGCATTCGGCCTGAAATATGAGCCGGCCGGATTTGGGCCGGTGGTTCCGCCAGCAGGAGAAAATCGACCTCCTGCGCTTGCCATTACGACCTGCTGGGCGCGCGGATTACCGTGAGTTACAGAGGCAACCAGAGGAACGACGTGAGTGCGACGACGCATAGGAGCAAACCGACCATCAAAAGAAGAGTCAAAAAGTCTTCAGTGTAGCGTGTTCCCACATGATACCTTGGGCGATAATCCCGTGGTCTTGCCGGTGCGGGACGAAGGCGTTCGCCGTTTTGCGAAATCGCGTTGCACATGTCGATGGTCGCTTTTGCTATCGAATTCAGCCGTTCGTATCGAGCCACCCAATCCTTTCGGTGCTTTGACGGGACCTGTTTCGCCTCACGCCGAGGAAACGGGATGTTGAGAACATAATCTCCGTTGTTGTCCCGGCCGCTGACGGTTTCATTCCAGAACTGGTCAAACTCTGAGTAGATCAGCCGAGTGGGGAAGAGGTAACGCCACCATCGGTATGAAACATGGTTCTTGAGCCTGGGCGCGATCAGTCTCTGTGCTCCAAAGCAGCCGGCGAAGGCAGCAACCGCGTGGAGAACGGCCTGCTTTGGCCGCATAATATTGAGATCGCGCGTAACGCGGGAAATTTCCTTACTTCCGATAGGAGGCTTAGGTCCCTGCATCCCTCCGATCCAAAATTCTGGATGGCCTTCATCGTCGGGGCGGAAAACACCCCGAATTGAAGAGAGAATCGCCTTGATTTCGACATCCATAAAGTGGATGCTGATTTCGCCTTCTCTGTTGGACTCCGCACGTACGATCAAACTGTATTCGCGACCGGTGGTTCCTGTGAACTGCGCATACAGAATGCCCTCCTGGAGACTGCGTAGCCCGATGGGCGAAAGGGTATGACTAAAAAGGCCGTAGTGATACTTGAGAACGTCAATTTTGTTAGGCGTGGTAAGCCAGCGGCGGAGGTAGGGGCGGGCGATTTTGTAGCCGAGGGTGTAGCGCAGGGTTTCAGAAACGTCGATCGGCAGACGGGTTTCAAGGAAATCGAACCATCTGGCATAGGTTGTTGGCATAAGGAGCATCGACAGGATAAAGCTGACGCCTTTTCTGTATCCAAACAGGGAAATGATTTTCCTTATATAAATATAAACCGCTCTCTTGGCTGGCATGTGATGAGGAGTCCTCGTGTTCGCGGCGATGATCGGCAGGATGAATCATACATTGACGATCTATTAAATATACTGTGATAGATCACAGTTCGGCCGCGTGGATTCGGGAGTTTTCCCGCGCGTTAGCTTTCAGGTGCTCGTCACCTTCGGGAAGGCCTTCTGCGCGCGGGTCCGAAGTCTCTATCGTGGGCAATCGGGACAACAGCCGTTGTTCCGGGGCCTGAGAACCCTTTAGGTGAGACCAGCTCATAAATCCGATGCGTCTCTCGGCCACGTGGTCGGGGCCACGGCGGAATGCAATAGCACGTGAGCGTAAATACGCTGCGCCGTCCTATACGGTTCTCAGATTCCGATCTCCAGGAGACATTTCCTTCTGGAGATCGTTCTTTTTGGGAAGGCCGAAACCGTGGAGGACGAAGAAAAGATCCTGACGCTGCCGGCCGCGCGGCCGGAATTCATGAACCTGTCAGAGGCGGACGCGTGGAAGGCGATCGCGGACGATCCGTGGCAATGCAATCTCATTAGCGGCGAGGTCACGCGGCTCGTGGTCCAATGCATGGGCACGTTCAAGGCCCACTTCGGCCAGGACGGCTACGTGCCGCGCATTCTGCGGATCGAAACGCGGTGTCCCATCGAAAGGGTTGCCGTGCTCCTGGTCGTGAAATTCGTCCAAGACGAGGGCGGCGACGCATGCGAGGTCACGGTCCATTGAGCGGCAACGTTCAGTGCGTGGAGGTGACGTACCAGGCGCGATCGCGTTCCGAGGGCCTGCCGTGGACGTCCGTGAGCTACTACGTGAAGCTCTTGCTCGTTGTTGCAATTTCTCTCTGCGTTTGCTTGACGGCGCTGTTTCTGCTCGACCACCGCTAGAGCCGTTATTCCGTCTGCCGTCACCGACGGCGCAAAAAAAACATTCAGGATGGCAGGCGTGCCCTGCCTTTACATCGATATGGAGGATGGTTCCATCGATGCCTGCCGGGACGGGAGCAGGTGTCCCGCTTTTTCCCGGCACTCGGAAGAACTGCGATTTGCCCTCCGCGGGATGGTGCCATCCCCTACGCCGAAGCGGGATCATGGTGACCCGCAGACTTTTCGGCTCCGAAAGCGAGGGCAAAGGGAGGGGGTGCGCCCGGAGGGACTACTCCTCTGGTTCCGTGGGCGGCTCGTTTTTCTTCGCCTTCTTCCGCCTTATGTTGATCGCAGAGGCGTCGAGGCTGTTCTTGAGGTGGGAAGCGTAGTATTTCTCGATCATCTCGACGCTGGTGCGGCAGTTCTTCGCGATCTGATAAATGTCCGCGCCTTCCATGAGACGCAGGCAGATGTAAGTGTGCCGCAGGCTGTAGGCCGTGCGGGGTTGTCCCTCGCGGTCTTTCTTGAGGTCTTCTTCGTCCAGAATGGTGTTGAAGAGTTGCCGGTGGGTCTTCGGAAAAATCAGATCGGTCGGCTGCGGCTTGTTCCTCTCGACCAGTCTCTGGAAAGGCTTTACGGCCCCGCTGGTGCTCTTGCAATAGCCGACGCCGCGTTTGCCGCGGACCTCGATCTCAAGGATGGTTTCCTTGCTGCCCTCATCCTCGACGATCTTCACATCCCGATATTCAAGGCCGTTCGCCTCGTCCGGCCGCAGGCCGGTATTGGCCATGAACAGGACGTAGTCGTGAAGCTGTTCAGATTCCCATTTGTAGCGGGGATTTTTCGGACTGCGCGCCCGTCGCCGGGTGGCTTCATAGAGCTTCTTGTATTCCTCCGGGGAAAACCACGCACGGTGCGAGATTTTTCCGGACGCCCGATAGGGCTCGGAGAGATCCGGAAGCCGGTCCAGCCATCGGTGGCGCACGGCGGCTTTGAGGGTCTGCCGCAGAACAACGATTTCCTGATGCATGGTACTCCGGGCTGGCGGCTTTCCGTATTCCTTCACCGCTTCCTCGTGGCGATGAATGCGGTACTCCTGTATCTGGCCGGGCGTGATCTCGGAAAGTCCCATGTCGCCAAAGAAGGGCACCAGATGAAGCCGGAGGCGAGTGCTGTGGCCTACAACGTACTCGGGATTACGTTGGCCCTCGGTGATGATCTGGTATTCGCGCTCGAATTGCACAGCGGCTTCGCGAAAGGTTTTTTCGTCGTTTATTTCGCCGTTGCGGGCCTTCCCGCGCAAGTCCAGATACCAGTCCTCGGCGAAGTCCTTGGCCTTGCCCAGGCTGTCTTCCTTCGTGGAAACCCGCCGGTTCTTGCCGGCGAGGTAGGTGGAACATTGCCAGCGACCGCTATTGCCGCGCCTATAGACGTGGACCTTACCGCCGAGGATTGTGTGTTTCTCTGGCATCGCGCTTACGCAGCGGAAACGGCCAAACTGTGCAACACTTGTGTAAGTATATCACAAGGGTCGATGGTTTGCGCATGTCTATGAATTTAGGTTGCTTAGCACACACAATAAATTGTGTGTGTATGATTTTGAGTCTGGTGCGTCTGCCAGTTCCGCCACTCGGCCACTGCTGGCACGCTGTTAGTTTAACATCCGGCTGGCTTGGCGCGAGCATGCCTGCGCTCCGCCATGTTTAGATAAATGGATGTCTTTCCTCGACCTGTTGATCGGCAAGCCCCTCGCGAATTGGGAAGAATCCGGCGAGCGCATCGGCCCGGCCGCCGGCATCCCGATCTTCGGGCTCGACGCGCTTAGTTCCGCCGCCTACGGTCCCGAAGCGGCGCTCACCATCCTGATTCCGCTCGGCGCCCTCGGCGTTGCGTACATCGTACCCATCAGCGGCGCTATCATTCTGCTGCTCGCGATCGTTTACTTCTCCTATCGCCAAACCATCGACGCCTATCCGAACGGCGGAGGCTCCTACACAGTGGCACGCGAGAACATCGGCCCACGGGCGGGCCTGCTGGCGGCCGCAGCGCTGATGATCGATTACATCCTGGTAGTTGCGGTTGGGATCTCAGCCGGCGTTGGCGCGCTGGTGTCCGCGGTTCCCTCGTTGCAGCCGCACACGCTGGCGATGTGTCTCGGGATTCTGCTGCTGATCACCATCGTCAACCTGCGCGGCGTCAAAGAAGCCGGCGGCATCTTTATGATCCCGACGTATCTGTTCTTGGGCTGCATGCTGATCACGATTCTGATGGGCCTCTTCCGGGCGCTCTTCGAGCACGCGCATCCCGTCCCAGTGCTGGCTCCGCCTCCCATGCCTCCCGCCACCGCGATGGTCGGCGTGTGGCTGGTGATGAAAGCATTTGCCAGCGGGTGTACCGCGCTCACCGGCGTCGAAGCGGTCAGCAATGGCGTGCGAGCGTTTCGCGAACCCACTTCTGAAAACGCGCGCAAAACGCTCACGGTGATCATCGGGCTTTTGATTATTTTGCTGGCGGGCATCGCCTGGCTGGTGAAGGTTTATCACATTGCCGCCACCGATCCCGGCGCACCTGGATACCAAAGCGTTCTCTCGATGCTGGTGGCCGCCGTTGCCGGAAAAGGCGTGTTTTACTACATCACCATCGCCTCAATTTTGCTGATCCTGGCGCTTTCCGCAAACACCGCGTTCGCCGACCTGCCGCGCTTGTGCCGCATGATCGCTCTGGACGGCTATTTGCCAAGATCTTTGGCCAATCGCGGCCGGCGCCTGGTTTATTCTGAAGGCATCTATGTTCTAGCCGCGCTGGCGGGTCTGCTCCTGATCCTGTTTGGCGGAGTGACGGACCGGCTGATCCCGCTGTTCGCCGTGGGGGCATTCCTGGCCTTCACACTCTCGCAATTAGGCATGGTGTTTCATTGGAAACGCGTGGGCGGGGCTCACGCGCTGCGCAACATCTTCATCAACGGACTGGGCGCGCTGGTCACCGGGATCACGGTGCTAGTGGTGTTGGTCGCCAAGTTCGTCGATGGAGCCTGGATCACCATGCTCTTGATCCCTGGACTTTTGTTGCTGATGTATGCGGTCCATCGGCATTATCAGCGCGTCAGCCAGGAAATGGCCGATTCATCGCCGCTCGATCTCACCCACTTTCGCCCAGCCGTCGTGGTTCTTCCACTCGAACGCTGGAGCGCGGTAGCGAAAAAGGCACTCACGCTCGGGCTGTCCATCTCGCCGGAGGTCACGGGCGTGCACGTGGAGTGCGAATGGACCGAGGAGATCAAAAAAGAATGGCAGGAGTTTGTGGAGAAGCCCGTGCAGGAGATCGGGCTGGCCGCGCCCAGGCTCATCATTCTCCCTTCTCCCTACCGCTATGTCAGCAGTCCGATCGTAGACTACATCCTGGACCTCCAGAAGAAGGATCCGACGCGCCAGCTGGCCGTGCTGATTCCCGAAGTGGTGGAGCGGCATTGGTATTATTACTTCCTCCACAATCAACGCGCCGCGGTGCTCAAGACCTTGCTGTATGTCAAAGGCAATCAGAAGATCGCAGTAGTCAACGTACCCTGGTACATCGAGTGACGTGTTAGACGCGCGAGAAATCGGCGCGAGCAAGTTTGAGGAACGCGGCGACGGCCCCCGAGTCGCGCGTGTTCTGGCAGCAAACGGACACTGTGGTTTCCAGTCCGGCGAGCGGGCGATACACCACGCCTTTCCAGCGGAACTTCTGCACCCCCGCGGGCGCAATGGATACGCCCATGCCGGTCTCGACGAAGGTGACCACACTCTGCCATTGGGTAGCTTCCTGTACAATGCGCGGCGTGAACCCGGCATCCACGCAGAACGAGATGAGCTTGTCGTAAAACGCGGTACCGACATGTGGCGGGAACAGCACGAAAGGTTCCTTGGCCAACTGGCGCAATCGCAGCCGCTGAATAGCCGCCAAAGGATGCGCCTCCGGAAGTACCGCGACGACGGACTCGCGCAGAATTGGTTCCAGCGGCAATGTGCCGCACGTTCTGACTTCTCGCAGAAAACCGATGTCCAGGTTCCCGGCCAGCAAGCCGGCGGCGATGGCGCTGGTGGATGCTTCTCGCAAGACGAAGCGCACGCCGGGAAACCGCTCGCGGTATTTACGGATGATGGCGGGCAGGCGCGTCAGCATCATCGATGGCGGGGTGCCTACCGTGAGCTGCCCGGTTTCGCCGCGTCCGGCCCGGCGAGTGTGATCGATGGCCTGATCCACTTCGGCCAGGATGCGCCGGGCTTCGGTCAGTAGCACCGATCCGGCCTCGGTGAGCGTGGTCCTGCGCGCTCGTCTCTCCAACACGCGATATCCGAGCGCCCGTTCCAGCTTCTGGATTTGCTGGGTCAGCGGAGGTTGCGCCATGCCCAGGCGCGCGGCGGCCCGGCCGAAATGCAGCTCTTCAGCTACCGCGACAAAATAGCGGAGCTGTCGCAAGTCGATGCCCCCGTCCTGATGGAAACGACCGTTATGGAAATAATCCATATGAGAATCATGGCAGAATGGATTTACCCACCCGCGTCCGCAAGGGAGTCCTGTGTCTATGATTCGAACATCAATGCTGATGCTCGTCTGCTTCAGCCACGTTTTTTGTGCAACCGCGCTCGATCATCCGCTCTATTTCGAAGAACGCCAGAGCGGGCTGTTCGAGACACGCTCAGGCGGGCAAGCCGTCACTATTTGCGCCGGTCGCATTGCGCTCGGCGGTGTCACGCTGCGCTTCGTTGGTGCGTCTAAGACCTCGCATCTCGAAGGCGTCGGGAAACCTGCGCCCAGCACCTATATCACGCGTAGCCAAACCCGCAGCTTCCGGTCATTCCCCCAAGCCCGCGTCCGCAATCTTTATCCAGGCATTGATGCGATGTTCTATGGTCATCCCGGACGGCTGGAATACGATCTGGAGCTTGCCCGAGGGGCGAAGACAGGTCGCGTCCGAATCGACATCAGCGGCGCGCGCGGCATTCGGCTGGACGAACAGGGCAACCTCGTCCTTGAGACTCCCTTCGGTGAGCTGCGACAACTTGCACCGCGCGTGTTTCAAACAAAGCATCGAAATCGCCGGGAAGTCGCCGCAAAGTACGTGCTGCTTTCCGCCAACGAAATCGCCTTCGAACTCGGCAAGCATGACCGCGCCATCCCGCTGACCATCGATCCGGTGATTGTCTACACCAAATATTTTGGCGGGAGTGGCTCCGATATGGGCGGGCCCGTGGCTACCGACGCGCAAGGGAATGTCTACGTCACCGGCAGCACCAACTCCATCGATTTTCCGTCCACCAATGGAAGCAAGGCCAGGCTTCAGCCGCCGCTGCTCGCTTATTCCAATGGCGGCCAGACCGTCACGCCGCTCGTGGTGGGGACCGAGGTTTCCGTAACCACGATTGGCGGAACCTCCGATGGCAGCGTCCTCTACGTGGCTACGCCGAATGGAATTTTCTACAGCGGCGACCATGGCGCCACTTTCGTTCCAACCACACCTTTGCTCAGTCCGTACGGCACCCCGACCGTGCAGGCGATTTCTGTCGATGCAATCGATCCCTCGCATGCTTACATCGCAACCTCACTCGGGCTGTTTTCCATGAACTCGAACGGCCAATTAGCGGGTCAGAATGACGCGGGAATGGCGGTTGCAGGGAACGGAGCTGTTAACGTGGTGTCAGTTCAGGTGAGCGCCGTCAATCACAATCTTCTTTACGCCACCACGGCGAATCCAAATAATTTCCTCTACACGAGCACGGATACCGGCGCCACGTGGCAGCAATTGAATCCCGCCTATCCCGGCGAACCACCGGCTGGACAGTACCGCAACACAATCATATTCACGTTGGCGCCGGGCGGCAGCGACCTCTACGTGATCGACGGCAATGGCATCTTTTTCAAGAGCCCGGACGGCGGCATGACCTGGCAGAAATTATCGGGACAGTATCTTCTTACCGCGAAATCCATCACCATCGATCCCAGCAATCCGTCCAACATTTATGTCATCGACGAGGCTGGACTCCAGCGGAGCACCGATGGCGGCATGACCTTCAATACGATTTCGCCGGCGCTCGCGCCAGGCGTCTACATACAGTCCTTTGCGATCGATTCGTCCACCGGGGATCTCTATTTCGCCACTTATACGCAGATCGAAGTCAGCGTGGAACACGGAGCAACCTGGAAGGCGCTGCCGCCGCGGCCAAATCCAAACGTGCTAGCCGGGCTGGGTAATCAGGTTTTCGCGGGAGTGGATTCTCCCACGGTTCCCTTCGTGGTGAAGTGGAGTCCCGACGGCTCCCAGATGCTGTACTCCACCATCTTCGGGGGCAGTTTTCAGGACGCGATCGCGGCCATCGCAGTGGATGCGCAAGGCGAGGCGATCATCGCCGGCAACACGGCGTCATCCGATTTCCCGGTTACTCAAACTATCTCGAAGGCTTCGCCCGTATCTACCAGCGGCTTTGTCGCGAAGCTGAGCACGGATGGGTCCCAAGCGATTTATTCCAGCATTATTGGTGCATCGCAGGGTGTGAGCATCAGCGGCCTCGCGATTGATGCCTCGGGTTCACCGTATATCACGGGCAGCACTCCTTCGCCCGACTTTCCCACCACCGCTAGCGTCCCGCAGCCCAAGCCGCCCGCGACGATGTGCCAGCGCCCGATCTCGAACCCTTTGCCGCCCACTCCGAACACGGGGATGAATGGGTTCGTCAGCAAACTCAAGGCGGACGGCAGCGGCTTGGTTTATTCCAGTTTCCTTACCGGCTCCTGCGGAAGTGTGGGGCAGGGCATTGCGGTCGATTCAACGGATGAAGCCGTGGTGGTGGGCAACACCACGTCGCCCGATTTTCCGGTTTCACCCAATGCGTATCAATCGAACTTTCCCGGCGGAAACACAGCCAGCACGACATATCCGAACCCGATTAGTTTCGGATTCGTCACTAAAGTGAGTGCCGCAGGAGACAAAATGATCGCCAGTTCTTTGATCGGCGGTGGGTATTATTCCGACGCGAGTGCGCTGGCGCTGGATTCGTCGGGCAACGCCTACATCACTGGTTCCACGGGCGGCATCACTCCAGGCGCAACGCCCGGCGCGTATCAGACCCAAATCGGCGAAAATTGTCAAATAGTGAGTATCGGACCAAGCGTGGGCCCCACTGGCCCTTCCGGTGCTTTCGTGTTGAAGCTCGATCCAATGTTCTCCAGCGCTCAATATCTAACGTACTTCGGCGGCCCCTGCAACGGAACTGGAATCAGCATCGTGTTGGCGCCAGACGGCAATGTGTGGCTGGGTGGTTTTCCTTCCCTGGTTTTCCCATTAGTGATGCCCTACGAATTGAGTGGAACGGGACAGTACTTTGTTAGCGAATTCAGTTCTGATTTGTCGCAGTTGCTTTTCTCGAGCCATAGCGATGGCGGTTATCTTGCCTTGGACCCCGCAGGCGCGATCTACGTCTCGGGTACCAGTTCGTATTCAGACGCTCTGCACAAGAACACCGCCCAGGGGGACGCGGTTTCTTTGGTGAAGATCGATCCGATAGGCACGCCGCCCGTGATCATCAGTTCGGTTGGGCCGGTGTCGAGTGCCACTGCAAATCCTCCGGCCTTTAGCTACGGAATTGCTCCCGGTGAGTTGATGAGTATCACCGGGCAACACCTGGGACCCAGCACTACTGTGATGGCCCAGCTCGACTCGACTGGCCGGCTCCCGTTTCAGGTGGGATCCACCAGCGTATCGTTCGATGGCTACATCGCGCCGCTGATCTCGGTCCAAGACGGCCTGATCGTCTGCTTTACGCCGTTTGAGATCACCGGGGCGCCAGTGCTGACGGTCACGGTGGATGGACAAAAGTCGAACTCCGTGCGCGTCGGCGTTTTGGCGAGCGCGCCATACATCATCGAGGTCATCAATCAGGACGGAACCATCAACTCAGCGGACCATCCCGCGCCGCAGGGTTCAGTGGTCACGTTCTATGTCACCGGGCTTGGTCTCACGTCGCCTCTGAGCCAGGACGGCAGCGTGAGTGCGCCGCCGCTTCCCGTGCCGGTGGCGTCGATATCGGCCTATATCAACGGCAATCAGGTGCAACCGCAATTCGTAGGCGCGGCGGACGGCTTAGTCGCGGGCATCACGCAGATCAATCTCCAAGTGCCCGTTGGGACTTATTCAACGAACGCCGTCAGCGCCAGCGTGGACAACGCGTTCGGACAGATTTACATCGGCAAGTAATCTCGGCGGCCGCCTGCGGCCTCTTTCAACGTAGCTGGCTACCAGAAACAGGCAGCCCATCGCGATTGCCAGAATGATGCCATCCTGCCACCACGCGAATTGTGCATCCGGTCCGCTACCCAATCCGAGGAAGACAAAACACAGCACCAGATGGGCGGAGAATACTTCGAGCGACGCCCGTCCCAGCGTTGCCAGGCGCTTACCCAACCAGGTGTCAGCCAATGGCGAACCGAACTTCACCAGCAGGATGCCAATAGCCGCGGCGTCGATCAGCCGAAAAATCCCCAGCCTCCACTTGTCTACTAGAGCATCGAAGAGCGTCGGTCCGGTCAGGACATCAAACCCGGTGTGCCGGCAGACGAACAGCACCACAGCAAGAGTGGCACACAGCCAAACCACCCAGCTCGGAATGCGCGTTTTGGAAAATAGCGAGGAAGATCCCGCGCTGCCCAGGCATAAACCTGTGGACCACAGGAACTGCCATCCGAACCAATCGAATGCGCCCATTTCGTTGAGCGGGATCGAAAATCCCAAATGCGCCGCCGCGGCATAAATCCATCCACGCAAACCGAATTGCGCCAATAGCCAAATCGCGCCGCTTCCGATCAAGACTGGCCGCCATCCCCATCGTTCGGCAATTTGCAGCAGGAACGGAGTGAAAAGCATGAAGACGATGTACATCGGGAGGATGTCGAGAAGCGGCGGGTTGTAGAGCAACAGGGGGGCTGCGATGAGTGCGTGCGCGGGGTGTTGCAGGAAAAAGTCCAGAAGATTCTGCAATGGCACGCGATGGAAATAGGCGGCCGCTGCCGCGCCGGCAGAGAACGCAAACCCGAGCAACACTAAATGGTAACGATAGATTCGCAGAGCGCGACGCCATAGTTTCCATCGAGCCGCCGGCACGCCGAATTTCTCCGTCGCCCCTTGCTGAATCCGCCCCACCAGGATGGCAGCCAAAAGGATGAAACCCTCCGCCGCGGAAACATATCCCACCATTTGATTCGAATAGGCGCTGACGCGGGTGGGAAGGTGCGTTAAGGTCATCCACACCAGCAGGAAACCGCGCAGCGTATCCAGTTGCGGCAGCCGCCGAGTGCCCTTACCTAAATTTACGGGCGCAACAGAAAATGATGCCGGCGTCAGAATCCCCACACATAAGAGATTGCCCGCGCTCGCTTGGGGTTTCGTAATTGATTGTGGGCGCAAGCGAGATACGAGAAACATATGGATTGGCGTTGGTCCGGATATTGGATATATTAACAGCCCGCGTCTTAAGCTCCGATTATGACGCCCACACAAGTTCTTCCGGACCTGCAATCGGTCGCGCAAAAAGAGCAGCGGTTCCTGTTGCAAATTTACGAGCGATACCCGCTTGTCGTTACCTCGGGCCGCGGCTGCTATGTCTTCGACGCCGCAGGGAATCGCTATCTGGATGCCATCACGGGCATCGGGGTGAACGCGCTGGGCTATTCACATCCGCGGATCGTCGAGGTGCTGTTGGATCAGGCTCAGCACTGCATCCATACGTCGAACCTGGTCTACCATCCGTATCAAGGCGAACTGGCCGAGCGCCTGTGCGGGCTGAGCGGATTGGATCGCGCGTTCTTTTCGAGTTCCGGCACTGAGGCGATGGAGGCCGCGCTCAAGGCCGTTCGCGCCCACGGCCGCGCGATACATTTCAGGAAAACGAAATTGGTGGCGCTGAACAATTCGTTTCACGGACGAACGTTCGGATCGCTCGCGATTACCGGGCAACCCAGATATCAGCGGCCTTTCGGTCCGCTCGCGCCGCAGGTTACCTTTGTCGATCCGAACGACAATATCGGTCTCGCGAACGCGGTGACTCACGACACTGCCGCCGTAATCCTGGAGCCGGTGTTAGGCGAGGGCGGCATCTATCCGTTGACCTCCGACTTTCTGCAACTCGCGCGCGAACTAGCGACGCGCCATCATGCGCTGCTGGTGGCAGACGAAACGCAATGCGGTTTAGGGCGCACCGGCCGCCACTTCGCATATGAATGGTCCGGCATCCGGCCGGACATCGTGGTCACCGCCAAGCCGCTGGCCGCCGGGCTGCCGCTGGGAGCAACTTTGTTCACAGAGGAGGCCGCGCAAACGTTATCGCCAGGTTTGCACGGGACCACGTTCGGCGGAGGGCCGTTGGCCTGTCGCGTGGCGCTCGAGTTTCTCTCGCTGCTGGACGATCTGCTGCCGAACATCCGCCAGATTTGCGCTCAGTTGCGCGCGGGGCTCGACGAAATCAGCCGCCGGCGTCCCATCGTTACTGGGATACGCAGCTCAGGTTTGATGCTGGGGATTCAACTCTCGCGCCCTGGGAATGGCTTCGTCATCCGGGCTCTCGAACGCGGGCTCCTCTTGAACTGTACGCACGATACCGTGCTGCGTCTTCTGCCGCCCTACATTCTCACCAGCGACCAGGCCGCTCAATTACTCGATATTCTCGATGACGTCTTATCTGTATGACTGGCGCTGCTATGCTGGATCGTATGCAACTAGGCATGATTGGTTTGGGACGAATGGGCGCGAACATGGTGCGCCGGCTGATGAAAGCGGGGCACGAATGCGTCGTTTATGACAGGAATGCCGACAGCGTCGCAGAACTCGGCAAGGATGGCGCCGCCGGATCGAAGTCGCTGGATGAATTTCTGAGCAAGTTGAAGCCGCCGCGCGCCGTATGGCTGATGGTCCCGGCAGCGGTGGTGGATTCCACTCTGGGCGACCTTGCCTCGCGCATGCAAAAGGGCGACATCATCATCGATGGCGGCAATTCGTATTACATCGACGACATTCGCCGGGCTAAGGAACTGCAGCCGCGCGGTATCCACTATGCGGACGTCGGCACCAGCGGCGGCGTCTGGGGCCTGGAGCGCGGGTATTGCCTGATGATCGGCGGTGAAACCGACATCGTGAATCATCTGGATCCGATCTTCAAGGCATTGGCGCCAGGCCGCGGCAATATCGATCGTACTCCCGGCCGCGACAAGGTCGGCGGCACCTCCGAAGACGGCTATCTGCATTGCGGACCGGTGGGCGGCGGCCACTTCGTGAAGATGGTTCACAACGGGATCGAATATGGCATCATGGCCGCCTATGCGGAAGGCTTGAACATTCTGCATCACGCCAACGTCGGCAAGACGTCGCGGGAACAAGATGCCGAAACCACTCCGCTGCGCGATCCGGAGCACTACCAATACGATTTCAACCTGGCCGATGTCGCCGAGGTCTGGCGGCGCGGAAGCGTGGTGGCATCCTGGCTGCTCGATCTCACGGCGATTTCCTTGCTGGATCAGAAATCCTTCGAGAAATTCTCGGGTCGCGTTTCCGATTCGGGCGAAGGCCGCTGGACCATCAACGCCGCCATCGACGAAGGCACACCGGTTCCAGTGTTGAGCGCGGCGCTATACGAGCGCTTCACCTCGCGCGGCGAAAGCGACTTCGCCGATAAGCTGCTCTCGGCGATGCGCTTCCAATTTGGCGGCCACGTCGAGCGCACGTCGGGCGGCTAACAGTCATAGCGATAGATCCGTAATCGGCCCGTAACGACACCGAAATATTCAATTGCTAGGATCGCCAAGAGGTTCCGATGAGGCGATTCCCTTCCATCACTTTGCTCTTCGTGTGTCTTCTTGGGGCGCCCACGTTGTTCGCCCAATTTGAAACTTCTGAAGTTCTTGGTTCGGTTCACGATCCATCGAACGCACCGGTGCCCAACGCCACCGTCACTCTGACGAATCAGCAAACCGGTATCGAAGCCAAGACGACCACCAACGAAAATGGAGAATATGACTTCTTTAACGTCCAGGTGGGCGTATACACGGTGAAGGTGGAGCACGCCGGCTTTTCGGTGGCGAGTGCTCCGGATATTCGTGTGGAAGTGAACGCGCGCCAGCGCGTCGACATGACGCTGACCGTCGGCGAGATATCGCAAAGCGTGAACGTCACGGCCGCGGCATCCACGCTGACCACCGATTCGAGCGAACACAGCCAGGTGGTGGGCACGGAAGCCACAGTAGAGTTGCCGCTGAACGGACGCGATCCAACCGACCTCGCATTGCTGGCGACAAACACCGTGAAATCGCCCATCGCCGTTTTATTCGGGCCGACGGGTACGCCGCGGGAAGGCGCGTTCAACGTCAACGGAATGCGCAGTACCTACAATTTCTTCCTGGTAGATGGCATGGACAACACCGCGTATGGCACCAGCAACCAGGGCTATTCCGCTCAGGTGATCCAGCTCTCGCCGGATGCCGTGGCTGAATTTCGTGTCATCACCAGCAACTACAGCGCTGAATACGGACGCGTCGGCGGCGCGGTGGTGAATGCCGTGATGCGATCCGGCACCAACCAATTTCATGGCACTGCCTATGAGTTTCTGCGCAATACCGACCTGAACGCCGCGGGATACGATTTCGGTTCAGCAGTCTTCGTCAAGCCCCCATTGCAGCGCAATCAGTTCGGAGTTACGATCGGCGGACCGTTGATCAAGAACAAACTGTTTTTTTTCGGCGACTACGAAGGCCTCCGGCAATTGCAGCATTATTTCAATTTCGATTCAATACCTGACATGAACGATCGCGCGGGAATTCTGCCGGTGCCAGTGTATGACGCGCTCACTAAGACCTTGTATCCAGCGAACACTCAAATCCCAGTCTCTACTCTGAATCCCTTCGCGGCCGCCGTACTCAGCGGGCTGCCCGCGCCCAACGGACCCGGCCGCGCGAGCAATTACGGGAACCCCCTGCTCATCCGCGATTACGGCGACAAATACGATGCCAAGATTGACGGCCAGATCAACGACCGCATGACCGCATTCGTGCGCTGGAGCCAGCGCAAGGATCTCGACTATTACGAGCCCGACATCCCCGGTCCTTCGGGCGGCGACGGCAATGGCTACATCCATTCCATCGATCAGAATGCATCCATTGGCTACACCTGGACCATGACGCCGTCGTCGTTGTTGGAGGCGCGCTTTGGTTTCGATCACGTGCTGGCTGGCAAAACCCCGGCCTACCTGGGCGGGCCCAGCATGGAAGCTCTGTACGGTATTCCCGGCTTGCCGACGTCGCCCAGTTTGACCGGCGGATTGAACTCGCAGAACATCAGCGGGTTTTCCCAACTCGGCCGCCAAACCAGCAATCCGCAGTTTCAGAATCCGACGTCGTTCGATCCCAAGTTGAATTACTCCTGGGTTCTGGGCAGGCACTCGCTCAAGTTTGGCTACGAGTTTCTGGCCGTGCGAACCGAAATCCTGGACGTAAATCCGTTGTACGGGGAAGATCAATACACCGGACAATTCAGCAAGCCCACTTGCGCCGAACTAAGCCTGCCGTCCGGCTGTACCATTGCGAGCGACGCTACCAGTTACAATCTCGCCGATTTCATCTTCGGCACGCCGAGCATTATCAACCTGGGAAACGACGCCGTGGTCAATCTGCGCCAGCACGTCAATTCGCTCTACGCGCAGGACGATTTTCGCGTCACGCCGAAACTGACCTTGAATCTCGGCCTGCGCTGGGAATACGCCACGCCGCTTTTCGAGCGCGACAATAACTATTCCGACTTCGATCCGAACACCGACACCATGATCAAAGCCAGCAGCGGTAGCATGTACAACCGCAGCCTGGTTCACCCCGAATATCATGACTTCGGACCACGCCTGGGTTTAGCGTACAGTTTCGATTCGAAGACGGTGATCCGCGCCGGCTACGGGATCAGCTACACGTTCTTCAATCGCGTGGGGAGCGCGCTCGAAGGCATCAACGCGCCACAAGCCCTGTTCGGCGTAATCAACCAATCCATCCCCGCGGGCGGTCCCGTGCCGGCCAATTTCCTGACCACATACAACAGCTTCACCACCGGAATCGACGACCCGGCGAACTTCAACCCAGCGAACTCCAACGTCGTCTACCTTCCTCCCAACTCCAAATGGCCGTACATTCAGAACTGGTTCTTCTCCGTGCAACGGGACCTGGGGCTGAATACGCTAGTCGAAGTCGCCTACAACGGCAATCACAGCCTGAACCTGCCGATCATCGCCGATTACAACCAGGCGACGCCGAATGCACCCGGCGGATCTCTGGGCGTGCAAGCGCGCGAACCAATCCCGACCTTCGGCCCCATCACGTGGGTGGATACAGCGGGCGACAACGACTATAACGGGCTTTCGGTGCGGGTGGAGCATCGCTTCTCGCATGGATTGTACTTCCTGAATTCCTTCACTTGGGGCAAGGCGCTGGGCGACTCTGAGCAAGCCCTCGAGTATTTCTCCGGCTATGTCGAAGCCAATCCGCAAAACATTCACGATTTGGGAGCGGAGCGCGGCCCTTCCAGCTTCGACGTGAAGCTCAACAATGTTACCAGCGTGGTTTATGAACTGCCGTTCGGCAAGGGCAAGGATTTCGCGTCCAGTGTAAATCCCTTCCTGGACGCCGTCATCGGGGGATGGGAGCTGAACACCATCAATACCGCCCACACTGGACAGCCGCTGAATGTTTATTACAGCCCATCGTCGGCGTATGCGGTGAGCGGCCTTTCCAACGATTATCGAGGCGAGCCTTTTCTGAGGCCCAACGTGAGCGGCAGCGCAGCCAGCCAGAGCACCGCGCAAATGCTCAATACCTATTTTGCCGGATACACGTTCTCCGTCCCGTCATCTGTCAGCGATCCATTCGGCGATGTGGGACGCAACGCGTTTCGCGCTCCTGGCTTTGAGCAATGGGATCTCAGCGTCGACAAAAACTTCCGGATTCACGAGGATATTCAAGCGCAGTTCCGCTCGGAGTTTTTCAACGTGCTCAACAACGTCAATTTCGGAATCCCCAATACCATCAGCAACAACAGCGCGTTTGGCCAGATTCGCAGCACCTATCCGGCGCGGCAGATCCAGTTCGCGCTGAAACTGTTGTTCTGATCGGTGAAAGCCGCGCCCTTAGATTCTTACCTCAGAGATCTTAAACAAGAGTAGTGCAACATTTGCTCAGGCGGCGAGCAGATCGACGATGTCTTGAATCGCCTTATCGGCTTTGTGATAGGCGGCCTCCAGTTTGCTGTCGGGACGATGAGCGGCGTCGGGCTGATGATGAAAGCGGCTGTTGGCCAAAGGGCCACACAGACGCTTGTGAAAGAACAGGAACAGAAGCGCGACCTGGAGGCCTTTGCCGGTGAGGTGGTAGGCGTAGCGTGAGCCGTCCCGTTGCAACAGAGCATGGCCCTTGAGCTTGCGGAGGTCGTAACGGAGTTGATTTAAGCTATAAGATTTCTGGTCGAGGCTGAAGGTGGTGAGGACGGCTTGATGAATCTGCTTTGCGGCCCAGCCGCTGACATTGCTGCCGCCGTGCAGGAGCACTTCCAGCAGGCGGATGATCCGCGTCTCGTGGATTTTGATGCCGGGGTAGCGCACCGAGCCGATGGAGATGGGCAGGGCGATTCGCTGCAGCAAAGGAAAGTCTACGTGGACGTTGAGCCATTGGGCCTGGCAACTGGCGAAGCGGTCCGTGATGAACTGAAACTTCTGGCGCACGGCGTCCAGGTGGTCCAAGCCCTTCTTTAAGCCGAAGTTGCTCAGGTTGTTGGAGCACAGTTCGTTGCGCAGGAACGTGGAGAACTTCTCGTACTGTTTAAGGAACGCGTTTTTCCAGTAAGCGCGATAGACGTGGTGGCCGTGCTCGATCTGTTCGATGACGGTGCTCAGCTTGCCGCGGAACTTCTTGGTCAGGCGGACGCCAAAAATCTCGCTGATCTTGTGCCCGGTCAGGCGCCACAGCCCCAACTCGCAGGAACGCTCAAACACTTTGTGAATGGGGAAATGCCGTTTGAAGATAAAGTTGCGGCAGTACTCGATTTGGTGGACAGCGTAGAAGCGCGACAGGTTCATCGCCGCGCGTTCTTTCTTGGAGAACTTGGGGCCCACAAGCAAGGTCCAGTAATCCAGTTGCTTGCGGATCACTCCTGGGCTGAGCCGGTCGGCCGCTGCTTGTAACTGTTTGACGTTATCGGTGGCCAGGAACGCATTGTCGTTCTTACGGAAGCCGATCTTGCGCCGGTTCAATTCTTGTTCCATGAACGAGTGGCCGTTGAGATAGTAGGTGGTCTGGAACGGGAAGAAGGATGCCACGCGAATCACGATGGGTCCGAGGACTTCATCGCGTACGTAGAAATAGTAGTGCGTGAAGCGGCTGCGCTGTCGCGCCAGAATCCGATGGTTGGGATCTTGCGTGGGAAACTTAGGGATGCTGATCCGGAACGTCGAGCCTTGTTCCATGCTCTTGAAGATGAAGTAAACGCCGTAGGCGTTCTGCTTCACCATCCGTCGCAGATGCGGTTGTACGTAATCCTCTTTGCGCACGCCCTTCTCGGCCCATTCGATGGGCAGTTTGTGATTGGCGGCGTATGCCTCCATCCAGCCCCGGTAAACTTCCGTGCGCTTCGACAAAACCGCCTTCTCGATGACTGGCACACCGAGGACATCCCGGAAAAAGTACACCACCTGCTCGGGACGCGACAAACCACTCAGATACCCGTTGATGACGATGCGGTCGAAGCAGTGGTATACAAAGACAAGCAGGCTGCCAAACAGCTTTGTGAACGTCTCCATCGGCCGTCCTCCTCAGATCAGGTCTTGACAACATGATCATCGGTCCGGCGGCCGGTGGAGTCAAAATTTCAAATATGTTTGGCTAGGCTTCCGGAACGAAAGTACCAACGAAAGAAGGTACAGCCGTTCTATGGACGCCTAGGCCGCTTGGAACTTTAATGGAGACATGGCACGGTGCAACGAATGTAACGGCATTATCACGAGAAAGGACACGGAGTGCTACGTGTGCGGCCAAGTGGTGCCTGGGGCGGCGAAGCGCTTAGCACGCCGCGCTAAGGAGCCGAAGCCGGCCGCGCCGCTCACGCCGCTGAGCAACCTGCTCTTTGTCGCATCGCTGGTGCTGACCGTGGTTTGTTTTCTTTCCGGCAAGAAGATGTCGATCGGATTGAGCGCTACGCTATCCGGTGTTTTGCTGGCCGCTCGCGTGCTTTCGGACCGCCTGGCCGCCAGGCAGCGGTTAGCGCTGAGCCCAGTAACGGTCCCGCGCCTGGACCACTAGGTCCTTCCGCTTCACCGTCAATTGCAGATTGCGGAATTCGGAAACGCGCACAGGCTGATCGGAAACGAATCCCAGGTTGTATTGGCTCCGCAGCTCCTGCTCGATGATTCCGAAGATCTGCCCGATGCTTTGCTTCTTCGATACCTCGAAGAACGAGCCGCCCGTCTCCTTGGCCAGACGCATCATGGCGGCTTTGCCTCCGCCGTCTCCGAACCCTCCGTAATAGGTGGCGTCCGAAAAGAGAATGGAATATATAATCGTGTCGGCGCGCTGCGCGGCTTCGATGGCGGAGGTCAAGGTCTCGTCGCTGCCATTGTCTCCGCCGTCCGACAGGATAATCATGGCCTTGCGATTCCCCAGGCCGCTCATGATCTCACGCGAAGCTTTCACCACCGCATCGAACAGCAGCGTCCCTCCGCCGCGTTGCGCTTCGAGTTCGCTCCGGCTGGGCGTGTCGACGTAGGGCAGCGATTGTTCCAGGTCGCGGCGCGACGACGTCGGCTTCTGGCGCGTCATCACCGCCATGTCAAATTGCACGACGAAGACTTTGTCCTTGCCTTCGCGCAAAACCTGATCCACAAACTCAAAGCTGGCGCTGCGCTCGCTATCGAGCACGCGTGCCTGGCTCATGCTGGTGTCCACCATCAGGCCGATGGTGAGCGGCAGGTCCGTCTCTCGCGAAAAATAGCGAATGTTCTCCGGCCGCTTGTTCTCAGTCAGGAAAAAATCGTCCTTGCCCAGATCATTCACGATTTGCCCCGATTTGGTGCGCACCGTGGCTAGAACATTCACCACCTTTACCTCTGTCGAGAAGGTGGGTGCTTCCTGATCAGTGGACTGAGCGGCTAGCGGCAACAGAAGAACGAATGCCGTGGCAAACTGGCGGCCGATAGAGTACATCTGTCTCGAATTATCTCATCAAACATGCGTTTCCGCGCCCGGAGCAGTCGCTGAGGGTCCCCGCGTTAGCCGCGAGCCTTGTGCATAGCACGCAAGTTGCTCAGGCAGGGGCAACCCGATTGGCCCGTTTTAGCATCGGCACCGATCAAAAGCGCTTGAGCCGGTCGCGAATCCGTTTGGCGAGCCGGTCGATGTCTTCCGTCTTTTTGAGCATGCCGACAGAAAGAATGTTGTAGTCGCTCTTTTCCAAATCGATCGCCAGTTGGTCGGCTAATTTGGACAAGGCGCGGGCGTCTTCAAGATTCTTTTTATAATCCGCCTTGAGGATTTCTTCACGTTGTAGCTTGCCGTTCGGCAGCCGAACCTCTTGCGGAATTTCCGGGGCGATCGGGTTTTCGGGAGGGCCTTGCTGCGCGGTGCAGGCCAGGGCGAGGGAGAGAATGAGCAGGATGCGAGAGGTCATAATAGCGCCACCATTTCCGTCATCTCTTTCCATCATAGGCCAGTACTTTGCCGGCACTGAACTATAATCCAGTCATGCCGACTATTGAACAGTATGCAGCGGGCGATTTGTGCTGGATTGAGCTGGCAACCTCAAATCAGAGTGCTGCAAAGAGTTTCTATTCCGCGCTTTTTGGTTGGACTGTGCGGGACGTTCCCACCCGTCCGGGTGAGACTTACACTTTGTTGGAGCTCGAGGGCCGCATTGCCGCGGGCGCATTCGCCATCAGTCCGAGCGAAAGTGCGGCGGGTATACCGCCCCATTGGCATCTGTACGTAGCTGTCGCGAGTGCGGATGCCGCGGCGAAGCAGGCCGCCGAACTTGGGGGCAAAGTGGTGGAAGCGCCCTTCGATGTGATGGATCGGGGCAGAGCGGCCCTGATTCAGGACCCCACCGGCGCGTTCTTCTCCGTATGGGAGGGAAAGAAGCGTATTGGTATGGGCGTGACGGGCGAGCCAGGAGCGTTTTGCTGGACGGATTTGATCACGCCGGACCAGGCGCGCGCGAAAACATTTTACGAAGGTTTGTTCGGATGGAAGCTGAAGGCGGGCGAAGGGGAAGGGTCCGGCTACCTGCACATCGTGAATGGAGAAAAGTATATCGGCGGTGTACCGCCCGCGCATCGGAACAATCCGAAGGATCCTCCGCATTGGCTCATTTATTTTGCCGTAGCAGATGTCGACAAATCATTTCAAAAGGCCAAGGATATGAATGCCAGGATCGTGCTCCGTCCCATGGACTTCGAAGGCGTGGGGCGCGTGGCGATGCTGGCGGATCAGCAGGGGGCGGTATTTGCGCTGTTTCGGGAGGCGCAGAAGTAGCGCGTAATCGTCACGTACAGGAATCCCGTACAATGGAATTCGATGGCCATTGAAACCACCTATACTCGGCTGCGGGACAACCTGGCCAGCGTGCTGGATCAAGTAGGTTCGGATCAAGAAGTGGTGATCGTGCGGAGGCGCGGGTCGCCCGATGTCGCCCTCATTCCCGCCGAGGAACTGAACAGCTTGATGGAGACGGCGCATCTGCTGCGATCGCCGGCCAATGCCAAGCGCCTCTTGAGCGCGCTGCGGCGAGCAGAACGGAAGAAGGAGCGGCCATCTACTGTGGAAAAGTTACGGCAGGACATGAATCTCGGTGCAGCGAAGCGAACGTGAGGCAGTGTTTCAGCCCGAGTTTCGCGAAGATCTTCGCTGGTGGGTAGAAACGAATCGAAGCACGGCGTTGCGGGTTCTGTTTCTGGTTGAGGCTGTTCTCGCCGATCCGTTTGAGGGAATGGGGAAGCCAGAACCCCTCAAATATCAGCTAGCTGGCGCGTGGTCGCGAAGAATCACCCAGGAGCACCGGCTGGTTTACAGAGTCACCGGGAAGCGAGTGGATTTCTTGCAGGCGAGGTATCACTACTAGGCGACACGGTGGAGCCATTTCTATCGTTGGGCGCCGTAGTCTAAGACCAGACGGTGAACAGCCGCGGCGAGATCGATTTTTCCGTCCAGGTACGGCTTCCAGTCCGCATCCAGGACTTCCGGCGCACCGGGCCAGGCCCGATTGTAGAGTCCGTTCTTGACGGCATACGGCACATAGCCATTCCGGTGCTGCTCAACTATCTCGCCCGTGGTGTAGAAGAGCAAGGCGTGCCAGAAATCCCTGCGGCGGAGCAGTTTATGCTGTCGAGACGCCTCGTCCTCCAGAGCGGTTCGAATTTTACCGACCATGGCGTGGGATGCTTCGTGAAACAATACTTCGAGCGCGGCATCGCCTTGATTACCGGGGTTGATGCTTGAAACGGTGATGTGAGTCGGATCGAGCGTGGTATAAGCGCCTGCGAAACTTGCATACTCGGTTACGTCGGTGCGGATAGGCGCCGCGGGCCAGCCGGTTTGATACGCGGCTGCTAGCTCCTTCTTCAAAGATTCGCTGTATTTCGAAACGAGCGGCGTAACGGCGGCGATCCAGGCTCGATTGGCGCGGTCGTGATCGGGCCACCAGCGCGCCTTATAAATGGGCGCCGCGGCTTCCAGCGCGGCAATTAAACCAGGCGGCAGCCCGGAGTCGCGTAGCGCGGGCGCATTATCCAGACCGGACAAGCGGTTGTTGATGGTTGCAGCTTCATCGCTGAGCAGATTGCGCTTTACGACTTCCCGGCGATAATACTCCAACGCTCTCTGCCACGCGGGTGAATCGTCTGCGAGCGGTGTCTGGCTGCCGGCTTGTTCATAAAGAAAGTGGTGCAGGTTGACCCAGAATCCGCTATGGAATTCGAACGTGGAATCAGCCCTGGCGCCGGGCAAGAAGACAAATACGGCGACAGATGCGGTTGCGAAATACACGCCCATTTTGAAGATATGACGTAATGCCGATCTGGAACGTGGATCGCGACAGCGGATCAACGAGGCGTAAGCGTCACTACTTCGACGCGCCGTTGGGCGGGGGTGATGCTGAGGTTGAATTGACCGTGCAGGCGATCGAGAAAATCGTTGTGAGCGCCGGCAGCTGATTTGAGTTGAAAGGCGTACTGGCCCTGCATATTGGTTTCGTTGACCACGGGGCGGTCTAACCCCATCTCTAGCATGCGGCAGAACTCGTCCAGCGTGCCTTCGACCGAGATCCCCCTAACGGCATCAAGAGCCACTGGTTTGGGCCAGTCCTGGAAGCCGCCCGGGCTGAGAGTGGCGTCGGGAGTTTGAAAGTCCACGCTGCCGAATTGGGCTCCCGAAAAACCGGAATCGTTGTCCGCGTGCGCGACAGGCGTGGGAGGTTTCCCGCCGGCCGTTGTCACGACATAAACGTCGGACAGAACCTGCTGGCGCGCCGCGGCGACGCCAAAGTAATCCTGCACTCCCTGGAGAATGCGATTGTCGACGCTTTCCTCACTTTCGTGGTCCGGCAGCACGATCGCGACATCGTAATGCTTGTCATTGTCGAGCGCGGCAGACAGGCGGACGCGAATGGGATTGATTTCGTAGAGTTGCGAGATGAGAGTTCTCAGCGTGACGCTTTGAAGGCTGTGAAAAGCGCCGTCCGCGAAGTCACCCGCGTCTTGGCTTTTCGCCGGTGAAATGTGGACGGTGTAGGATGGCGGGAAATCCGGCTTATAGTTGTCAGGGCGGGGCATGCGGGGCGACTCCGCTTGCAAACGTACCAGGCCGCTTTCCGCAAAAGCCTTGAGAGCGGCGGGGGTAAGCTCTGGTGGTGCGGTGGTGATGCGGCCTGCTAGAGCCGCCGTCAGCGTCTCTGATTCCGGCAGCATGGAGTTGTCAAAACCGGCAATTCTCCGATCGGCACCCACGATCACGGCCGCGGGCATCTCCAATCCAAACGCTCGGCCGGTGGCGCCATCCGGATCGTAAAATACCCAACCCTTCACGGGATGCTGCTCGATCCAGGGCAGAAGAGTGGATTCCTTTTCCCCGGTAATCCATGCGAATTGAATTGGCTTGCCGGCAAACTTCTCGACCAACGCGTTCCAGCGGGATACAGATTGCAAATTATGCGAAGTATCGGGATAGAAAACGAGAACGGAGATCTGTCCCGAAAGGCTTTCCGAAGTCCAGGGCGAAGCGCTTCTTTGGCTCAATATTTGTGTAAATACGATCTCGGGCGCGAAATCTCCCGCCCTGAGATGCGTCGAAACTGGTCCGTACAGGTTGGGTTGAGCGAACACGCCTGCAACCCCGAGACCGAGCAGCAGCAGGAGTCGAACCATCATTTGCGGCACTCCTTACGGACAGATTACACAATCGCCAGGGAGTTGGCGTCGTAAGAACAATCGCAATCCCTTGCGGGTGGAGACCGCCCATGAAACTGGGAAAAGTGTGGATTCTTGCGCTATTAACGCTCGCGGCGAACGCTCTCTGGGCGCAGGATATTTCAGGCCACTGGCAGGGAACCCTCCAAGCGGGACCTCAGCAATTGCGGGTGGTAGTGGAAATCGCGAAGGGCGACGCCGGCGGTTGGAAGGCTACGATGTACAGCATCGATCAGAGCACCAACGCGATCCCGGTAGATTCCGTCACACTGCAAGGATCCACCGTTGACTTCGCGGCCCGCGTGCTGCGCGGCACTTTCGAAGGGAAGCTGAGCGCGGATGGGGGCTCGATCGCGGGGACCTGGTCGCAAGGCCGGCCCTTGCCGCTGGAACTCACGCGCGCGACCAAGGAAACTGAGTGGCCGCTCGATCCAACGCCGCACACCATACAGTTCGTCACCGTGGATAAAGACGTCAAGTTGGAAGTCCTCGATTGGGGCGGCTCCGGGCGGCCCTTAATTCTGCTCTCGGGGCTGGGGGACAACGCCCACCGATTCGACAAATTCGCGCTGAAACTGACCGGCCAATACCACGTATACGGGATCACCCGGCGGGGATTCGGCGCTTCCAGCTCGCCCGCGCCTAATGGCACGAACTATTCGGCCGATCGGCTGGGCGACGACGTGCTGGCCGTGATGGATGCGCTCCAGCTGGACCGGCCGGTGCTGGTGGGGCACTCCATCGGCGGCCAGGAGTTGAGCTCGGTGGGATCGCGGCATCCCGAAAAGGTGGCGGGGCTGATCTACCTGGATGCCGGATATGCTTACGCGTATTACGATCGCACGCACGGCAATCTCAACATCGATCTGGTGGACCTCCAGAAAAAACTGGCGCAATTGCAGCCGGCCAACGGACCGGCTGACCCACGGCCGTTAATCCAGGACCTCTTCGAGACCGTGCTCCCTGGATTCGAAAGGGACCTGCGGGAGCGGCACAAAAGGAGCTCGCAGCGATGCCGCCCGGTTGCTCGCCGCCCAGGCGCAGGCTCCTCCGCAAGCGGCGGCTGCGGCCATCATGGCGGGCGCGCAGAAATACACCGAGATTCATGTTCCTGTGCTGGCGATCTACGCCGTCCCGCACGATATGGGAGCGCTGATGGGGAACGACCCGGCCGTGCGCGCGGCATTCGAGGCGCGCGATCAGGCCAGCACCGAAGCACAAGCTTCGGCGTTCGAAAAAGGGGTGCCTTCGGCACGCGTAGTGCGATTGCCGCATGCCAATCATTACGTCTTTCTATCGAACGAGGCGGATGTGTTGCGCGAAATGAACGCTTTTCTCGCCAGCCTGCCGAAGTAGCGCGGGAGCGGGACGGGCGATCTCTTGTGTCTTCTTGTATCCTGGTCTCGTGCCCACAACGAAAGGTCATCTGACCTCCCAAACTTCCGCGGCCGGTTGAGCGGCGAAACTGAGTCCAAAGGTTTTGGACCAAGTGCTCGCCCGGATCCCGCGCTGGGCGAACGAAAACGTGCTGGTCGGGTTTGATACCGCCGACGATGCCGGCGTGTACAAGCTGACGCCGGAGTGTGCCCTGGTGCAGACCGTCGATTTCTTCACGCCCATTGTCGACGATCCATACACCTTCGGTGCGATCGCGGCGGCCAACGCACTCAGCGACGTTTACGCCATGGGCGGCAAGCCGATCTCCGCGCTTTCTATTCTCGCCTGGCCGGCTAAAGGCGACCTGGACGATCTGGCGGAAATCCTGAAGGGCGGCGCCGAGAAGATTCACGAAGCCGATTGCGCGCTGCTGGGCGGGCACAGCATCAAGGACGACGAGATCAAGTTCGGATACTCCGTCACCGGCTTAATCCATCCCGATCGCATCTTGACCAACACGGCCGCGCGTCCGGGCGATGCGCTGGTGTTCACTAAACGCATCGGAACAGGCGTGATCTCGACGGCGTTGAAGCAGGGAATCGCGAAAGATGCCGATGTGGAGGCTGCCGCGCGGTCCATGTTGAAGCTGAATCGGGAAGCTTGCGAGGCGATGCTCGCGGGCGAAGCGCATGCCTGCACGGACGTGACGGGATTCGGGTTAATCGGCCATGCGCGCGAGATGGCGCTGGGCAGCAAGGTGACCATCGAGATCGATCCGCGTGCGGTTCAGTTTCTTCCGGGCGCGGTGGAATATGCGCGGCTGGGCGCTATCCCGGGCGGTCTGAACAATAATCGCGAGTTCGCGTCTTCGTGCGTGGAAGGAAATTCGGAGTTCGACGATCTGTTGTACGATCCGCAAACATCCGGAGGATTGCTGATCGCGCTGCCGGAGCGCGATGCGGCAGCGCTCGAAAAGAAAATGCCCGACGCTTATCGCATCGGGCAGGTGACCGAGCGGAAGAGCAAGCCCATCCGCTTGCTCTAGTTGAGAACGTTTACTTCTGGTCTTCCGCGGTGATGCCGCTCTGTTGAGCCGCTGCCAGGGCCTTCTGGGCCTTCATCTTCTTGGTGTCCAGCGCCTTCTGAACCCACTTGTCGGCGGTGTCGGTGTCGGCCTTGTACTGTTCGGGCGTATCATCCAGATCGGCTTTCTCGCGGATCAGAAGATTCATGTAAGCCATGGCATCGTCGTATTGCGGGTCGATATCCAAGGCCTTCTGCAGATTTTTGATGCCATCGGCGATGATGGCGCCGTACTGCGCCTCTAGATCGGCTTTGACCTTCTTGTCTTTCAGTGGACCGGGCTCTTCGGGCTTCAAGCCCAGGTCGGCGCGCGCTCTCTGGAGCGCCGCGTACCACTTCACCCAGTCGATGACCGCCAGGCTGTAATAGCCCTCCTTGTTCTGCGGATCGGCCGCGATCAGCTTCAGGTACCATTCCTTGGCTTCATCCAGCTTCTTCAATTTTGCATCCAGGTCCGGCATGCCTTGGGCCTGCTGATAAGCCAGGGAAGCCAGCGAAGCGAGCGCGGTGGTGTCCGACGGACTCTTCTCCAGAACTTTTTGGAACTCGGTTTTCGCTTCATTGCCGAGCTGGATATTTTCCGGCGAGTCGGCGCCGGGAATGTACTGGCTCATATAGGCGGTAGCCAGATATAAGCGCGGCATCGTGTTTTCGGGATCCAGCTGCACGGCCGTCTTGAAGTAATCCACGGCTTCGGTGTAATGCGCGCCTTTATAGGCCTGGACACCGTGGTTGAGGGCATCGCGCGACCTGAGTTTGTCGCAGCCCGTTCCGAAGAGAATCAGCAATCCGATTCCCGCTACCAATATTGTGCTCTTCATAAACGTTAGACCTTGGGTTTTCGATATCGGAGCTCAGGCGCGTGCCGTCCGCGCCTGGCTTCACAACCTTTTCTGCGCTGGCTAATTGCCGGCTTCCAGCTTGGGCGTCATCAAACCAACCTTGTCCATCTGCGCGCCCTTAGCTACGTCGATGGCTTGAGCCACGGTCTGATACTCCAGATCGGGATCGCCCTTCACGAAGACTACTCGCTCGGCGCGAGTTTTGAAGATTTGCTCGAGCCGCGGCCCCAGCTTCTCCATGTCGGTGTCCTCGTTGTTGATGTGCATCTTCTTGTCTTTGTCGATGACGATTACCACCGTGCGGTCCTGATCGGGAGGCGGCTGATTCTTCTTGTCCGGCGGCTCAGGCGCCAATGCTTCCAATCCATGCGGCGTGAGCGGCGTGATGACCATGAAGATAATCAGCAGCACCAGCAGAATGTCGATCATGGGCGTCATGTTGATGTCGCATCGTGGTCCGCCAGTGCGGCCACCTACTGCCATTGCCATAATTCGTTACCTCGCTTGTTACTTGACTCTTGCTACGCGCCAGCCCTTAGTGAGCGGCTGCCGCCGTTTGTTCCGGTTTCTTGTTATCGTGCGGCTCTTCGGTGATCAACCCGATCTCATTCACTCCCGCCGCGCGCAGGTTGTCGACGACATCTTCCACCACCGAATACCGGGAGCGGGCGTCGGCTCGGATATAGACCGTTTTGTCGATCTTATTGGTGAGCAGGTCGCGGACTCTCTCGGGGAGATCGTCAGCCTGGATTTTTAGATTCCCCGGGCTTAGAAACACTCCGCCGTTGCGGGTAACCGAAACGACGATCGCGTCTTCCTTATCCTCCGCTTGCATTGCGATGGGATTCTTGGTCTTCACCAGATCCACGCTGACGCCTTTAGTGAGCATCGGCGTGATGACCATGAAAATAATGAGCAGCACCAGCATGACGTCCACCATGGGCGTCACGTTGATGTCGGCTACGGGCGGGGCCGCTTTCTTTTTTTCCATTCCAGACTCCTTTCGGAAGATGAGGCGCGGAGGGTACCGCGCCCCTTTCCGAATTCAACTCGCAATCAAAACTTACTTTGTGGCTGCGGCTCCGCGCTGCACGCGCTTCAGGAAGTAGTCCAGAAGCTCGGAGCTGGAGTTGCCCATCTCCACGTCAAACGCGTCGATGCGGTTGGTGAAGTAGTTGAACGCCCACACCGCGGGCACGGCCACGAACAAACCGATAGCCGTGGTGACCAGGGCTTCGGAAATACCGCCCGCCACCGCGCCCAGCCCGGTCGACTTCTGCGTCGAAATGCCGGTGAACGCGTGAATGATGCCCAGCACCGTGCCGAACAAACCTACGAACGGGGCCGTGGAGCCGATGGTTGCCAGGCCGCTGACGCCGCGCTTCAATTCGGCGTGGACGATGGCTTCCGAGCGTTCCAGCGCGCGCTTGGAAGCTTCGATATCTTCCCCTGGAATATCCGCGCTCAACTGATGCGCCCGGAATTCCTGCAAGCCGGCTACGACAACCTTGGCCAGATGGCTCTTGTTGTAACGGTCGGCGATTTTGATGGCTTCGTCCAGCTTGCCTTCGCGCAGCGCTCCCGCCACAGCGGGGGCAAACTGGCGCGACTGCTTGCGGGCGCCGTTGTACGCGATGGCGCGATCGATCATAACTCCAATCGACCATGCGGACATGAAGAAGAGCACGATTACAACCAGCTTGGCGGCCCATCCCATGTTGTCCCACATACCGCGAATGTCGAAATTGGGAGCTTGGTCCTGCAAAAGCATGAACGACCAAACTTGTAATTGTAGAAACATCTGATTCTCCTGCGAGTTGAATTTAAACTTCTATTGGCTTAACGTAAAATTGACTTCAATCGTGGTCACGACTTCCACCGGGTCCCCATTAAGGAGCGTCGGTCTGTACTGCCATTGCGAAACAGCCTGCTTGGCCGCTTCCACCAGGAGCGGATGGCCGCTCACCAATTGCAGATTCTGAATGGTGCCGTCCTTGCCGATAATGGCGGTGAAACGCACCACACCTTGAATACGGGCTTGCTTGGCCAGGGCCGGGTACAACGGAGTGACTTTGCGGATCAGGTTGGCTTGCTGCACATTGCCGCCTACGCGGATCCGCGATGGCCCTTTCGGTTTCTCCTTCACTGGAGGCGGCGGCGGGGCCGCGCTTGGAATTCCACCGAGTACGCCGCCGAGAACGCCACCGGGCGCTCCGCCGGGTACTCCACCCACCACGCCGCCGACTACGCCCGAGCTGGACGGAGGCGGCAGTTCCTCTTCCTTAATGTTCGCGATCTCTTTAGGGATGGTCTTGGGCGCCATCAGCTTGCCGGCGTCGAACTGGCGCGGAATCACCTTGACGATCTTGGGAGGCGCTGGGGGCGGGGGAGGAGGCGGAGGAGGGGGTGGCGGCGGCGCCACCAGGAAACTGGTTAGCTGAGCGCGAGGCAGGGTGTCAGTGTATATCAGCGGGATCAGAATCGCGATAATGATCACGAAGATCTGTCCCCCGAAAGAGAGAAACACCGACCAGGACTTATGCGTTTTCGCGGTGTTTACGAACGTTTGCTCAAACATGCCTCACCTCATCCAAAGTTACTTTGCCTGCTGTTGCAGAAATCATCATACAAACTCTTGCCGCCTATTTCACCTTGGCGGTCCCTCGCCGCGCGCGATCCTTGGGCGCACTGGATGTCTTGGCCGCCGCGGCCACTGGAGCAGCCGGCGGCCTTGCTGGCGGGCCGGCGATAGCCGGGCCGCCTCGGGTGCCTCGCTTGCGGCCCTCCAGGAAATTATGCCAGAAGATCAGGATCGGGCTAGCTACAAAAACGGATGAATAAGTACCAACGATAATGCCGCAGGTCAGCGCGAAAGCAAAACCGTTCAGTACTTGGCCGCCGAAGAAGAGCAGGGCAAGAGCGGTCAGCAGCGTCAGTCCCGAGGTGAGCACCGTACGGCTCAGGGTCTGGTTGATGCTCTTGTTGATCAGGGGCTCTAATTCCTCGCGGCGCAAGATTTTCAGGTTCTCACGAATACGGTCGAAGGTCACGATGGTGTCGTTCATCGAATACCCGACCAAAGTCAACAGCGCGGCAACCACCGTCAGCGTGATCTCCTTGTTGAACAAAGAAAATAGACCGATGGTAATGAGCGTATCGTGGAATACGGCGATCACGGCGGCGGCGCCATAGATCCATTCGAAGCGGAACCAGATGTAGACCAGCATTCCGCCCAGCGCATACAACACGGCGAGAATGGCCTTGCGTTGCAGTTCCGCGCCGATCTTCGGGCCCACCACTTCGGTGCCGACCACGGTCACTGGATCGGGATACGTCTGCTGCTTCACCACGGCCAGCACCTTCGGGGTTACTCCTGGTACTGAACCCAGCTCATCGAGATTGGTGATCAGGCCGGCATGGTGCGTCCGGTAGTCCAAGATGTTCGCGGTCAGCGTCTGCAATTGCTGATCCGTCATGGGAACGCTCGCGGCCGCCAGAGGATCGCGCAGGTGATCGGCCAGCGCGGCCGCGCCACCCGAATTGATGTTGTACTTGCCGTTGGCGGGCAGTCCAAAAGCGGCATCCAGGCTCTCGATCACCTTTTGGCGCGAAGCCTCCAGTGCCGGACCAGCCTGCGCATCGATGCCGATGATGTCCTCCGGCCGGCCGGACACTTCCTGTACTTCTACGGGAAGCTTGCCGGACAGCGCGGCGCGAACTTTGTCCACGTGCGGGCGATTGGCAAAACTGACAGTGATCAGCGCCCCACCTCGAAAGTCAATGCCGTAGCGGGGACCTCCCTTGACCGCCAGGCTGATAAAGCCGGCTGCGGTAAGGATGAGGGAGAGGATGATGAACGGCCACTTTTTGCCGAGAAAGTCAAAATCTGAGTGCTTGAAAAATTCCATGTCACCAGTCGCAGCGCCAGCATCCGATAAAGTTAGACACCAGCATAGGGGAAACGGTTCCCGGTTGTTAAAAATCTCCTAGATGTTCATCTTTCAAATACTGAGAGCCGCCACCTGCCGCTTGCCACTCAGTTCCGCGTCGAAGATCGTCCGGGACACAAAAACAGCAGTAAAAAGGTTGGCGCCCAAGCCAATCATTAAGGTAACCGCAAAGCCCTTCACCGGGCCGGTTCCAAAGATGAACAGAAACGCACAAGATACCATGGTAGTAATGTGCGTGTCGATAATGGTCAAGAAAGCCTTGGAAAAGCCAGCATCCACGGCGGCCAGCACGGCCTTGCCCGCGCGCAGCTCTTCGCGGATGCGCTCAAAGATCAGAACGTTGCTATCCACCGCCATACCGATGGTAAGAATGATGCCCGCGATGCCGGGCAGAGTTAGTGTCGCGTCGAAATAGGCCAATGCCGCAATCAAAATAACCGCGTTGAGAATCAGCGCCAGCGTAGCGTTGATTCCCGACCGCTTGTAGTAAAACAACATGAAGAACACCACGGCCACCACGCCCGCGATGCCGGCCGCAAAACCATCCCGGATGGAATCGGCGCCAAGCGAGGGGCCCACCGTCCGCTCTTCTTCAATGTTCAGCGCCGCGGGCAGCGATCCCGCGCGCAGGTTCAAAGCTAAGTCCGCTGCTTCTTCCTGGCTGCCGGCGCCCGTGATTCTGCCCGTGTCGGTGATCTTGCTCTGAATGGTGGGCGCGCTGATCACGATGCCGTCCACCACGATGGCGGCGCGCTGGCCGATATTGGCCTCCGTGTAGGCGCCGAACTTCTTCGCGGCTTCCTGGGTCAGGACGAAATTCGTCTCCCAGCTATTCAACTCGCCGGCGGCCGCGCTGGCGTCCCGGATGTCGGTGCCACGCACTACCGGAATTCGCGATACCAAATACCAACTGGCCTGGCCGCCGCGCACCGCGGTGGGCACCAGCTTACTGTTCAACGGCAGAATCCCGCCGTGTTTGGAGTACGCGTCTTCCTTCGAGGTGTACGGCCCATCAATCACTTTGTCCCATTCGAGCTGGGCTTGCGTTTGCAGCAACTGCTTGACGTGCGCCGGATCGTCGACACCGGGGAGCTGGATCAGCAGTTCCGCCTCCGCGTCGCTACGCCCGGTAGGCTGCACCGACGATTCCGCCAGGCCCAGAGCGTTGATCTTGCGCTCAATGGTGGCCGTGGTTTGGCTCATCGTGTCGGCGTCCAGCTTGTTGGCGTCGCTGGGCTTCATGGTGAGTTTATAGTCGGTGGAGTTCAGCGCCGTTGCCACCCATTGCGGGAACTGGTCGTTCATGATGCTGCGGAACATGCTGCTCTTGTCGCTCGGAATGCCCTTGACGTCGATCTCGATTTTGTGGGCATCCTCAATCGTCGCCGGGTCGTTCCGCGTGATCTGGCTGATAGGAGTAATGTTGTCCTTTTGCAGTTCCTGCGTCAGTCCCTCAATCACGCTGTCCGCGGACGCCTTGAAGGCATCCTGCAGCTGAACCTGCATCACCAGTTGCGTCCCGCCGCTCAGGTCGAGCCCCAGGTGGATGTTCTTTTTCCAGTTGGCCAGCAGCTCGTCCTTGGACTTGGGAATGCCGATCACGCCATACAGGCAGACCAAGATAACCGCCACGATGATGCCGAACCTGATTTTGATATTGCTAGACATGATAAGTCCCCGGCCTCTAACTCTTCTTTTCCTCGGTGATCAAGCTCGCCACCGCGCTGCGCGCCACTTGCAGCTTCAGGTTGTCGGGCTTGACGCGTAGTGTCAGCGTATCATCCGGATTCACACTGACGATAGTACCGATGATTCCACCCGTGGTCAGCACCTGGCTGCCGTTCTCGAGCGTCTTTAGCATCTGCTGCTGCTGCTTCTTCTGGCGCTGCATCGGCATGAAGACCAGCAGGTAAAAAATCGCCACCAGAGCCAGGGGAAGGAGCAGTCCCATGATCGGGCTGCTGCTGCCGCTGGATGTTTGGAGCATCAAGAACGCGAGGTATGTCATGGTCACGGACGATTGTTCCGTTTCCGAGTATCACATAAGCCAATCGTCATTGGAATATTGGAAATTACTTCAAGGAGTACAGCGGCGGAACGAATCTAACTCGATTCTACCGCCGAATTGCGGACGCTGTCCAAATAGGCCCGAAATCTCCCAAGCAGTATAGCCTCCCTCATTTGGCGCATCATGTCAAGGTAGTACTTCAAATTGTGGATAGTCCCGAGGGTGGAAAAGAGCATTTCGCCCGCCTGGAACAGGTGCCGGAGGTAGGCTCGCGAGTAGGTTCGGCAGGTGAGGCAGCCGCAGTTTGGATCGAGTGGCGCGGGGTCGTCTTTGTAACGGGCCTGCTTGATGATCACGCGGCCGGCCGACGTGAAAAGGCAGCCGTTGCGGGCGTTGCGGGAGGGCAGGACGCAGTCCATCATGTCGACGCCGCGGGCTACGTATTCGGGCAGTTCCTCCGGCATGCCGACGCCCATGACATAGCGCGGCCGATTGCGGGGCAGCAGGGGAGTGGTCACCTCGGTCATTTCCATGCTGAGCGAACGCGGTTCGCCGACCGAAAGCCCGCCGATCGCGTAGCCTGGGGCATCGAGCGCCAGGAGTTCGGTGGCGCAGTCACGGCGAAGGTCGCTGAACATGGAGCCTTGCACGATCGGGAATAGTGCGGAGGCGGATCCAGTGTCCTGCACCCGGCGCAAAAAGTACTGGTACGCGGACTGCGCCCATCGCACCGTACGGCGCATGGCTTGGTTCGCGGCCTCATGGCTCGCGGGATATTCCAGGCACTCATCGAGCGGCATCATGATGTCGCTGCCGAGGGCGAGCTGAACTTCGACGGTGGATTCGGGCGTGAACAGATGCGCGTCGCCATCCAGGTGCGAGCGGAACAGCACGCCGTCTTCAGAAATCTTGCGCAGATCGCTCAAGCTGAAAACCTGGAATCCTCCGGAATCGGTCAGAATGGCGCGCGGCCAGGACATGAATTTGTGCAGCCCGCCGAGTTTGCGGATCAGCTCATGGCCGGGGCGCAGGAATAAGTGATAGGTGTTGGCCAGGATTACCTGGGCATCGAGTTCCTCCGCCAGATCCCGCTGCATGACGCCCTTGACGCTGGCCTGCGTGCCCACCGGCATGAAGACGGGAGTTTCGATGATGCCGTGCGCGGTGTGGATTCGGCCGGCTCGCGCGCCGGTAGAGGGGCACTCGGCGATAAGTTCAAATTGCACTATTTCACTGTAAGCGGAATTGCCTCCAGTAGCCGTTTGGCGTAATCTGAAGGCGATGGAAATCCATTTCACTCCAGAGCAAGAAGCCCGGCTTACTCAAATTGCAACTACCGCGGGCATGGACGCCGAACGGCTGGTCAAGGATGCGGCGTTGCGCTTGCTTCAGGAGGATGCCCGCTTTCGTGCCGCCGTGCGTGATGGTATCGCTCAAGCGGATCGGGGCCAGTTGATTGAGGAGGAGGAGATGGACGCCCGCCTGGAGCAAATGCTCCGATCGTAAATGCGTCTCCGCTGGACGCCCGCTGCGGCAGCAGATCTTGAGAACATCAACGAATATCTCAAAGTCGGCCATCCCCATTACCGTCAGCCAACCATGCGGAAGCTTTACGCGGCTATCCGTTGAAGGACTCGCCGCACCGTGGTCGCCTGGGGCGCGAAGACGGGACGCGCGAGTTGTTGTTTCCGCCGCTGCCCTATGTCGCGGTATACCGCGTGAAGGAGCGGAGCATCGAAATCCTGCGCATCCACCACACCTCCCAGGATCGGCGTTAATTCTCGTCGCAGCAGAAGCTTATAACCATGTAGGGCTTGAAGAAAGGATGGTGCAAACAGCATTTTCTCATCGAAGGATGAGCCTGAAGGTCGATGGCGAGAGTTGATCGGTTTGGGGTCCTTTCTGTGATGTTTTGAGAGGGAAAAAGAACAATGGTCGGCGCGGTGGGAATGTGGGAAACGCGCCGCGTTTTCCAAGGGCGGTGGGCAGCGGTGGGAAACCGAGCGCAGCGCCCAGAGCGTGAGCGATGGCGGTTTTCCACGGCTGTCCATGGCCCGGCATTTCCACGGCGCTCGGTGCGCTCCGGTGGCCGGCTCAGGCGCTGAGCTTGGCGATGCGAGCCAGCAGCTGGCGCTTGGCGCGTTGCATGTCGAGCGCGGCTTCGGTATCGGATTGATGCTGGGCGAAGCCTTCGAGCTGGGCCAGGGTGACACCAGGACGTAGCAAGCTCTCGCAGTGCGGGACTGTTTGGAGTAACTCGAAGGGAGTGGCCCAGCGCAGATAGATACGGCGGCGTTTGCCGTTGGGTTCGGTGAGGATCGACGGCACCGCGCAAGGCCGATGGAAGTTGACGTAAGGGTTGAGTTGCTCGCGGTGAAAGGTATCGACCGCCGCAGCGTGTTGCACCCCGATGTGGCCGAAGCCGAGATGTTTGCGAATGACCGCGCCGTTCTTGGCCTCCACTAATCCGTTGTCGCCGGAATGGTGGGCCCGCGACTTGGTCTGCTCGATCAACAGCTTGCTCAACAGCCGGGCCACGGTGTAGTTGATGAACTCGCTGCCGTTGTCGGAATGAAAGCCGCGAATCACAAACGGAAACTGCTGTAGCATCGTTTCGAGCAATGGAATCAGCCATAACTCCGAGATCTGCGGTGTGGCGGCAACGATCTCCCATTGCGTTACTTGGTCTACCGCGTTGATGGGATAGATGCCCTTGTGGCCATCCTGGTCGCCTTGGTGCACGGTGTCGATCCGCAGGTATCCGGGCAAGCCCTGCGGCTGCGGTCTGCGCCGTTCGCCAATGGGAATCACCATGGGCCGCGTCGGCTGATAGCTGGTGTTGCGCTTGCGATAGCCGGCCGAGTTTCGGAATCGGTAGATCTGCGCCACCGAGATCCGGGCTAGCCGCTGGTAGGCGAGTTGGCCATAGTCGGCATATTCGCGCTCCAGAATCCGCCGGGTCGCCGGACCGCTGAGATTCCCGTGCGCTTTGTCCACGTAGGCCAGCAAGCCCACGTCGGCCGCTGTGTAGCGCGTTGCAAACTTGGTGCGCTGATACTCGACCGCCTTCACTCGTCCTGTCTTGCGCTGCCCTGCGATCAACCGCGTCACCTGTGCCCGACGTAGTCCCGTCATTCGCCCCACGTATTGCCGCACCACCCCCTTGTCGGCACGGCCCAAGCTTGCGTACTGGTGCCGCACCAGCGTCCGCTCCACCCAGTTGTAGACCTCGGCCCGCTTCAAACCCGTAAACCGAACCTCTCCACTCCCCACCAGGAACCCCCGGATCTGCTCCAGGCTCACTGCTTCCGAATCGTCCATGCTGATGATCAATCCCCAGCATCCCGATCTCTCCCTCCTTCAGGCTCATCTTGTATGAGAATCCAGCCCCGCTTCAGGCTCATCTTGCATGAGACAAGAGTCAAACCGCGCCGCGCGGGAGCTAAGCGGTACACTCGATTGTCAGTGTGGACATTCGGTCACGCAGTAAGAGAAACGGAACGATCGCATCAGGTTGTTGTTGTTGAGGAGACCGCTACGAAGGGAGCGGTTGTTCTCTTTGGCGCATTCGCGCTCATGGGTTTCCTCAGTTTCCGTAACGCTGTTGGAAATCTGTTTGCGATGGGTATGGCCTTTACGGTTTTCCTCGCCTTTCTGGCTTTGTACGCGGCGGTCAGATCTTCGTTTGTGGCCGACCGCAGCCGCCGGGTCCTGGTTATCAAGCGTTGCATCGGGGTGTTCGCCTTCGAGAAGGCTTACGACGCCAACGAGGTAGACCGGGTGTGTGTTCGATCCACGTTAAACGGAAGCGGGTTATATGTGCGGTTTCAAAATCGGGCCGAAGCAAAACCTTAACCATGTCGTTGGGGTTCGGAGATGACTTGGACCATGCGGCCGCCGCTTTGAATGAGTTTCTCTATACACCCCACCGAGGAGGATTGCCGGACTTGCCGAAATGCCGGTCTACCCTCTGCCACGGAGAATCGCGGCAATAACACGCGGGCTGCGATGTCCATGCATCACGGCGATCACCCATATATGGGTCTCTCATCCGGCGCGTAGGCGATCAAGTAGTCGCGAATGGCGATGAAGCGGAGAGGACGCGAGGTCAGGTCGCGGCGTTTGTGGCCCTGATGCGGAAAAGCCACCAGAGCGTCGATCCGGTCAAGAATATCCCCGATTACGTTATCGGCGGCGTCGACTCCATTCTTGGCAATGAAATCCCAAATCTTGTCGAGGTCACGGCGGACCTCAGGGTGAAGCTCATACGCGATCATTCACCTCGCGATGTCCGGCGAGCAGCAGCGCTCTTGTCACGAAAGTAGGCTTCAACCTGGTCGCCCGGTATGGGTTTCACCCTGCCGCTTTTCAAATCTTCATAACGGCTGTCGAGCATTTCGCGGGTCCCCGCAAGTTCCGGAACGTATCCGGCCAGGGCATCCTCGATCAGCTTCTCCACCGGGCATCCTGTTTCGATGACCAATTGATCGATCTTGGCTTGCAGTTCCGGCGCCAAATGTACTTCCATAGCTTCCAGGTTACGTTGCGTGGCGGCCCAACGGCAAGCCTGGGGTACCATGAGAGTTCAACTTTATAATGGCCCTTCGTTTCTACAACACTCTCACCCAGCAAGTGGAGCCTTTTCAGCCGCTCGAAGACAATATCGTGCGCATGTACACTTGCGGCCCGACGGTCTACAATTACGCCCACATCGGCAACCTGCGGACCTTCACCTTCGAAGACATTCTGCGCCGCTGGCTGATCTATCGCGGCTACCAAATGGACCACGTCATGAACATCACCGACGTGGACGACAAGATCATTCGCAACGCGGCCGCCGAAGGGAAGACGCTGGCCGAATACACCGCAAAATACACCGACGCGTTCCTCGAAGACACCGCCGCGCTACGCCTGCAGCGGCCCGAACGGATGGTGAAGGCCACCGAGCATATTCAGGAAATGGTGGGCGCCATCGAAAAACTCGCCGCGGGCGGGTTCACCTACCAGAGCGACGGGTCCATTTACTATCGCATCGCGAAGTTCCCCGGCTACGGCAAACTTTCGCACAACGATTTCACCGGCATCCGCGCCGGCGCGCGCGTGGACGTGGACGAATACGACAAAGCCAACGCCCGCGATTTCGTCTTATGGAAAGCTCCCAAGGATGGCGAAGTGTTTTGGGAAAGCGGGATCGGTCCGGGCCGGCCGGGCTGGCACATCGAATGCTCCGCGATGGCCATGAAGTATCTGGGCGAAACGCTCGACATCCACGCCGGTGGCGTGGACCTGATCTTTCCGCATCACGAAAACGAAATCGCGCAGTCGGAGGCGATCACGGCGAAGCCCTTCGCGCGCTTCTGGCTGCATTCGGAATTTCTCAACGTCGAATCGCAGAAGATGGCGAAGTCGGCCGGGAATTTCTATACCCTGCGGGACCTGCAGAAGGAGGGCTATCAACCGGAAGTGGTGCGATACCTTCTGGCGTCCGTGCCGTATCGCAAGAAGCTCAACTTCACGTTTGATGGGCTGAAGGCCGCCGCCACCGCCATCGAGCGGCTGCGAAACTTCAAGCTGCGCCTGGAGACGGACAAATATCCCGAGGGCGTGAACGAAGCGATCCTGGAGCGGACCCAAGCCGCCGGCCGCCAATTCGAAGAAAGCCTGGATGACGATCTCAACACGGCGGAAGCCCTGGCCGCGCTGTTCGAATTCGTGCGCGATGCCAACACCGCCATGGACGCGGGCGACTTCCGCGCAGGCAACACGGCGCCGGCGCTGGATTTGCTCGATCGCTTCGACCGCATTTTCGCCGTGCTGGAGCCGACGCAGGCCGCCGGCGGCCTCTCCGACGCGCGCGTGGAGGAGCTGATTCAGGAACGCGCCGCCGCCAAAAAAGCGCGCAATTTCGCGCGGTCCGATCAAATCCGGCAGGAGCTGCTCGACGCCGGGATTATCTTGGAGGACACTAAAGAAGGTACCCGCTGGAAAAGGAAGTGAGGCGAATTGCTATGAAAACCGAAACCAAAGCTGTGCACGCAGGCGACCGGAAGCGGAATCCCGACACGCCGGGAGCTTTTGTTCCTTCATCCACGCCCATCTACACGGCAACCACCTATCTTTACGAGGAAACCGCCAAACTGGATCGCGTGCTGGGCCGCGAAGAGCCGGGCTTTTGCTACGGCCGCTACGATAACCCCACGCGCGCGGGACTGGAAGAGCTTCTAACCGAACTGGAATCGGGGGCCAGCGCGCAGGTCCTCTCCTCGGGCATGATTGCGCTCCACCTGGCTTTGCTCGCGGCGCTGACGGACCGGCGCAAATCGGTGCTCGGGTCCAATGCGCTCTACGGAACAACGACCACCCTGCTGACCCAGGTGTTAGAGCCCCTGGGCGTGACCGTCGATTTCGTGGATACCTGCGATCTGGCGGCTGTGGAGCGCAAGATCGCCGAGTCGAAGCCCGGTTGCATCGTCGTGGAGACCATCTCCAATCCGCTGCTGCGCGTGGCCGATCTGGATCTGCTCGCGGAACTGGCGGCGGAGGCTGGCGCGGCACTTCTGGTGGACAATACCTTCGCTAGTCCTTTGCTGGTGCGCCCCATCGAGCATGGCGCAAACTTGGTGGTCGAGAGTTTGACGAAGTTCCTGTCTGGACACGGTGACGTCCTGGGCGGCGTGGTGGTCACCGACGAAGCCCACTCCGACATCGTCCGAACGCTCTCGCGCACCCTGGGCCCGGTGCTCGGACCTTTCGATAGCTATCTGACAATGCGCGGCATCAAGACCTTTGCCTTGCGCGTGGAGCGCCAGTGCGCCAATGCCTGCCGCATCGCAACCTGGCTCCAATCCCATCCGAGGATCGCCCGCGTCCATTATTTGGCCGATCCGAATCATCCCGACGCAGCAGTCATCCGCCGCCTCCTGCCCGAAGGGCTGCATGGCGCGCTGGTTCCCTTCGAAATCAAGGACGCGACGAAAGAAGACGTGTTTCGCTTCATGGACAAGCTGAAACTGGTGGTGCGCGGCACCTCGCTGGGCGACGTGCACAGCCTGTTGCTATATCCAGCCATCGCATCGCATCGCGAGATCGCGCCCAAACAGCGCCAGCGCATGGGAATCAGCGACGGGCTGGTGCGCTTCTGCGCCGGCATCGAAGCGGTGGACGACATCATCGCGGACCTGGATCAAGCGCTCAGCTAACGCCACTTCTTCAATCGCGGCCAGAGCTGTGCCAGCGTGCCGAACTTCGCCCGCCGGCAAATGAAAACGGGGATCTCGGTCTCGAGCGCATAGAGATTGTTTGCCGACGTTCCCACGTAATCCACCTGCGCCCAATATCTCTCCAGCACTTCCTTGCGATCGTCCAAAACGATCATGCAGTTGCCCGAGTAGCCGCGCGGTCCCCAGAGAAACCAACTCTGATGTCCGCTGAGGGCCTGCGGCAGGCCGTAGCGCCGGCCGAGGAAATCGATCGCGCCGGCCTGGCCGTAATCCTGCGCGAAAATTCCGCACTCCCTGCGCTCCGCCGGGGCCAGCCGATCGTACGCTTGCGCGGTCTCGGCGACGATCTCGTTCCATCCGAACTGATCGGCGTACCATTGCGGCAAGGCAGCACGTTCATGGGAATGTTCCATCACCGGCAACTTGAACGGCAGGTGCTTCATATAGTCGAGGGCCGCGTCCGGGCGCAACACCGGCACCACCACCGGAGCAAGCGCCAAACCTGCAGCCAAGAGTACCGTGACGATAGCCGGTTTCAACCACTTCAGGCGTGGACCGCCCATGCCAGCTTCGATCACCACCGCGCCCGCGGCAAGCAGCATCGGGTAGACCGGCGCGAGGTAATAATTCTTGCCGTGCAGAGTGAACAGAACGGCATAGCAGACCAGATAGCTCCAGCCCAGCACGCAGTACGGCTTCAGCCGCGCTGAGACGAAGAATGCAATCAAACCGGTGATCCAGATGGGCGTGCTGATCGGATGGATCAGAATTGTCTGCTGAACGAAGTAATCCAGGGGCCCGAGAACCACGTCGCGGCCCTCTACCCGGATGTTGCGCATCAATTGGAGAAACGGCCAATCATAGTGCACGTTCCATAGCAGATTCGGCAGGAAAATCAGAAAGGCCGCAAGCCCACCCAGCCAGATCCATTTGTTGAGAAAAACGCGGCGCTGCTCGGTCAGCAGCAGTCCAACGACGATCCCGAACGCAAACAGCGCGATGGTGTACTTTTCCTCCAGGCCGAGACCGGCCACCACACCGAAGCCGAGCCAGTAACTGGGATCGGCACGTTTGATGGCCAGGATTGCGAAATAGGCGCAACCCATCCAAAGATTCGGTTCCAGGCAATTCGTCGTGAGCAGGCTGCCGTTGGAAAGATATTGCGGCGCAATCACGATCGTCACGGCACTCAGCAACATCGCGAACACTCGTCCGCCGAGTTCGCGCGCCAGAGCTGCCGTCTGTACGATCAAAAGACTCGACGCTAGCGCCGGAATGAAGCGGATACTGCGAAGTGAATCACCGAGCACGGCGCGGCACATGCGGATCAGGAAGGGAATCAGCGGAGGCTGGTCGACGTAGCCCCAGGCGAGATGATCGCCGCAGGACATGTAATCGAATTCGTCACGGAAGTAACCGTACTGATTATTGAACGACCAATGCAGGATCAGCATTGCCGTCGCGATGGCAATGCTGAAACACATCCCACTCGCGAAATATCTGCGTTGGGCGGCGTTCATCAGCGGCCAAACTAATTTCCGCTGGATTGAATCTGCACCAACGGCTCATGTTCCGCTTCGGGCGCGGTGCTAGCGATGGTCTGCCGTCCGCGCCAGAAATCGAAATACGAAATCTGCCGCACGCACGAAATAGTGCACATCGGGGCACAGCTCTTCTCGGTCAGGTATTCGCGCCGAACATCGTCCACCGTATATTCACCCAGCGGCTTGGCCGGATAGCCGCGCTGCTGCGAGCAGTAGTGCACCAGGCCGTCTTCGCAAATATACAGATAGCGCGAGCCCGCGCGGCACCGCCAATGGCTGGGGCGGCCATTCGCGATATCGTCCTGGTAGTAATTAATCTGCGAAAAATTCTTCTTCTCGAAATTCTTCATCGCGAGAAACACCTTGCGCTCGCGCTCGCCGATGGGCCGCAGTTGCCCGCTCGAATCGTGAATGATCCCGACCGTCGAAGTAAATCCCAGCTCCAGCGCGCGCTTGCCCACCACCAGCGCATCTTCGGGATTGTGAATTCCGCCGCCCAGCACCGAATTGATGTTCACGTGAAACAGCGCGTACTCGGAAAGAATTTGCAGCTTCTTGTCCAGCACCTTCAGGCTCTTCTTCGATACGTCGTCCGGCATGACGTTGTCGATGCTGATCTGCATGTGATCCAGCCCCGCGTCGTTCAATTGATTCACCCGCTGTGGCGTCAGCAGATAGCCGTTGGTGATCATCCCGGCCAGCATGCCCCGGCTGCGCACGTGCGCAATCAGCCGGTCGAGCTCGGGATGCAGCAATGGCTCGCCGCCGCTGAAGGTCACAATCGCGGTTCCCAGATCGGCCAATTGATCCAGCCGCTCGGTCATCGTCTCCACCGCCACCGGCTTCGAGAAATCGTCGTACTCATTGCAGTACGTGCAGGACAAATTGCAGCGGCGGATAGGAATGATATGCGCCATCACGGGGTGGTCCGTAGACAACACACCGCCCAGAATCATGCGCCACTCTCTCGCGCGGCGGTTCAGCGCCCGGCGGTCCCTGCGGAATTTAAATCCCCAATAGCCCATGGAATCTGTAATTTCTATTGAAACATACCCCCACAACAATGGCATGTTTTTCGAATCGAATGGCGCGGCTGCCATTCTCAACTGCGCTTTGGCGCAGGCAACCGTGATAAGGCCATTCGGCCCGCGCCGGTGTCAGATTTGTGTAACCGAAGTTGCAGCGAGACACCTAACATTAAGTAGCATGATATGCTGAGAGCGCTGGAAATCTCCATGCTCGATCGTGCAGCGTTCGTGGCCAGTCCGGTGCTCCGTCATGCTGTCGCGCGAGTGTGTTTCCAGCATTTTGTGGTTCCACCGCCCCGGCGGTCCGTAGTGCCCCGATCCGATGTTTGAGTTTCTTTTTAAGTATCCGCCCACTGTCTTCGCCAAAGGCAGTTTCGTGCTTCTCAGTCAGTGGCCAGTGTGGACGCTCGCGCTCCTGCTGCTCATCGCCGCGGCCGGCCTTGGCTGGGTGATCTGGAGCCGCCGCCGTGTCATCGCGCCCACCATGCGCGGCCCGCGCAGCGCCGTGGTCTGGATCCTGCAAAGCTTGCTGGTCTGCCTGCTCTTGTTCCTGCTGTGGCAACCGGCATTGAGTATCGCCACGCTTCGGCCGCAGCAAAACATCGTCGCAGTGGTGATCGACGACAGCAAAAGCATGGCAACTGACGAAGACGGACACTCCCGCAAGGACCAGGTTCTGGCGACGCTCAACGGCGGTCTTATTAAGAGCTTGAAGAGCAAATTTCAAGTGAGACTTTATCGGCTGGGCGATCATTTAGAGCGCATCGAAAGCCCCGACAAGCTGACCGCCTCCTTGCCCGCCACACACATCGGCGAAGGGCTGAAGGAAGTGCTGGCCGATTCGGCTACGCTGCCCATCGGCGCCGTGGTTCTGCTGAGCGATGGGGCCGACAACAGCGGCGGCATCGATCTGGACACCATCTCCGACATCAAACGGCAGCGCATCCCGATTCACACCGTCGGTTTCGGCCGCGAGCGCATGGCGCACGATATCGAAGTCACCGACGTCCAGTTGCCGTCGCGGTCTCTCGCAAAATCGCGCCTCCAGGCCCAGGTCACCCTCCATCAATGGGGACTGAAAGGCGAGAAAGCGCGGCTGGTAGTGCGCGATTCCGGAAAGATTTTGACCGAGCGCGACATTGTCCTAGCGGGGGATGGAGCCGCGCAAACCGAAACGGTACTGTTCAACGCCGGAGAGGCCGGAGTGAAGAACCTGCAATTCGCCATCGACGCTTTGCCGCAGGAAGAGAACAAGAATAACAACGCTCTCACACGGGTGCTCTACGTTGACAACGCCACGCCGAAAATTTTGTACATGGAAGGCGAGCCGCGCTGGGACTTCAAGTTCATCCGGCGCGCGGTAGAAGACGACAAGAGCATCTCGCTTTATACAGTAGTCCGCACCACCCAGAACAAGCTCTACGTGCAGGTGCCCAACGGTGCCCCGACCGGCGAACTGAAGGATGGTTTTCCAACCAAAGTCGACGACCTGTTCGGCTACCAGGGCATCATTCTCGGCACCATCGAAGCCAACTATTTCACGCCCGCGCAGCAGGATTTGATCCAGCAGTTCGTCGATCGCCGTGGCGGCGGCCTGCTATTTCTGGGCGGCAGGGTATCGTTGGCTGACGGCGCCTACGAAAAGCCTCCGTTTTCGGATCTTCTGCCCGTTCGCTTGCCGGATCACAAGAACACCTTCCATCGCGATCCCGCCACTGTTTCGTTGACGCCTGCCGGCCGCGACAGCCTGATCACGCGCATTGAGGACAATCCCGACGCCAATGTGGAACGCTGGAAGAAACTCCCCTACCTGATGGACTTTCAGGAAGCCGGACAGCCCAAACCAGGCGCGCTGGTGTTGGCCGAAATGACGGCCTCGGGCACCAAGCTGCCGCTGCTGATTACGCAAAAGTACGGCCGCGGACGCACCGCCGTATTCGCCACCGGCGGCGACTGGCGCTGGCAAATGCTGCAGCCCGTGCAGGACATGAGCCACGAGATTTTCTGGCGGCAAATGATGCGCTGGCTGGTCAGCGACACGCCCACTCGCGTGGTAACGTCGGTCACTCGCCCGGTGCTGTACGATGATGGCCACGTGCATTTGCGGGCCGAGGTACGCGATACAACTTTTCTGCCCACCAGCGACGCATTGGTGCAGGCGCGCATCGTCGGCCCCGACGGCAGTTCGCAAAGCGTGGATCTGCATCCCGATTCGCTGGAGCAGGGTGTGTACACCGCCGATTGGGACGCCGGGCAGGCGGGCTCCTACGTGGCTGAAATCACCGCCACGCGCGCCCAGCAGGAGTTGGGTCGCGATGTGATCACGTTCCGGCGCGAAGACGGCGTAGCTGAGAACTTCCACCTGGAACAGAATCGCGATCTGCTCGAAAAGCTTTCCTCGCAAACCGGCGGCAAATACTATCGGCCGGATCAAGTCAGCCGGCTGGGCGAAGACATTTCCTATTCCGACGCCGGCATCACGGTGCGGGAAACGAGAGATCTGTGGGACATGCCGATCGTATTCTTCCTGATGCTGCTGCTATGCTGCACCGAGTGGGTTTTGCGCCGAAGATGGGGTGTCGTATGAGGAAGCTTCCGCTGCTTTTGATCGCTGTGTTGGGTGTCGCGTCGCTCCGGGCCGCCACGTTCTACGTCACGGTCGCAGGCCTTGGCGGCGAGCCCGATTACGAGCAGCGCTTCGCATCCCAGGCGCAAGAGATCGACAAGCTGCTGCACGCTTCCAGTTCCGACGCCAAGGTCACCACGCTCTACGGCCCGCAGGCCACCAAAGCGAACCTGCAAAACGCGCTGGCGCAGGTGGCGCGCGAAGCCAAGCCGAACGACGCGTTCGTATTGATGATGATCGGCCACGGCAGCTTCGATGGCTACGAGTACAAGATGAATCTGCCCGGCCCCGACATTTCGGGCGTCGAGTTGGGCGCCCTGCTCGATCGCATCGGGTGCACGCGCCAGTTGGTCGTAAATATGACCAGCGCCAGCGGCGGTTCGCGCGCTGCATTGGAAAAAGCCAATCGCGTCGTCATCACGGCCACCAAGAGCGGCAACGAAAAGAACGCCACCGTGTTCGCGCGCTTCTGGGTGGAGGCGTTGCGCGATCCTACCGCCGACACCGACAAAAACGAAGCCGTTTCCGCGCTCGAAGCCTTCATTTACGCCGAAACCAAGACCGCGCAGTTTTACGATACGCAAAAGCGCCTGGCCACCGAGCATCCCATTCTCGAAGATACCGGGCAAGGCGACGGCGAGCGCAAGCCATCGCCCGAAAACGGCGAAGGATTAAAAGCGGCGCAGTTCACCTTGCTGCGGATCGGCAGCGCGCAAGTGGAAGCCAACACGCCCGAAAAGAAGGCGCTGCTCGCCAAGCGCGACGACCTGGAAGAGCAGATCGACAAGCTGAAATACGAAAAGGCCGCCATGCCGGCCGACGACTACAAGAAACAGCTCGAAGATCTGTTGATCCAATTGGCCAAAACCCAAGCGGAGTTGGACCAATGAAGGCGCTGGCGACCCTGGCCTTCATCGCTGCGCTTCCGCTCGCAGCCCAAACTCTCGACGAATGTCAGGGCCTGCGCCATCATGGCAAGTTAGCCGAAGCGCAAACCTGCTACACCAAGCTATCCGCATCTTCCAACCTCTATCTGCGTGCCGAAGGCCTATGGGGCATCGAACGCTATCAGGACGCCAACGACACCTTCCGCGAAGTGATCAAGGAAAATCCCAAGAACGCCGCATATCGCGTCCGCTGGGGCCACCTGTTCCTGGAGCGCTTCAATAACGAAGAAGCCAACGGTTTATTCAACGAGGCCATCAAGATCGACCCCAATTACGCGCCCGCCTACCTCGGCATCGCGCAAGTGGAGGCCGAAGGCTACAGCCAGGACGCCGTGAAAGCGGCTCAGAAGGCAGCCGATCTGGATCCCAAACTCTACCAGGCGCATGAGGAGCTGGCCTTCCTCGCCTTGGAAGATAACGACGAAGATACGGCCGCCAAGCAAGCCGACCTGGCGCTCGGAATCTCCGGCGAAGCGCTGGATGCGATGGCGATTCACTTGTCCATCGATTTTCTGCACGACAAGAATGACAGCCCGTGGGCGGATCGCATTCTCAAAGTCAATCCCGCCTATGGCGAAGCGTACTCCACGGCCGGACATTTCTACGTCATCAACCGGCGTTATCAGGAGGGCATCGCCGCCTATCGCAAGGCGCTCGAGCTGAATCCGCAATTATGGGAAGCGCGGGCACAGTTAGGCGTCAATCTCATGCGCTTGGGCGAGGAAGCCGAAGCTCGCCAGCAGCTCGAAGCATGCTACAACGCCAACTACAAGAGCTATGAGACGGTAAACTCGCTCCGTCTGCTCGACAAGTACAAAGATTTCGTCACCTATAAGACCCCCACCACCATCCTGCGCCTCGACAAAAAGGAAGCCGATCTGCTGCGGCCCTATTTTGAATCCGAAATGAAGCGCGACATCGCGGCCTACAACGAAAAATATCAGATGACGCTGAAAGGCCCGGTGCAGGTGGAGGTTTATCCCGATCACGAGGATTTTGCCGTTCGCACCATGGGCATGCCCGGCCTGGGCGCGCTGGGCGTCACCTTCGATTCGGTGGTGGCCATGGACAGCCCGTCCGGCCGCACGCCCGGAAGCTTCCATTGGGCCAGCACTTTGCGGCACGAAATGAGCCACGTGTACGTGCTGCAAGCGACTAATAATCGTGTACCGCGCTGGTTCACCGAAGGTCTGGCGGTTTATGAAGAGACCGCCGCCGCGCCCGACTGGGGTGATCGCCTGGACCCGGAAGCCATCCACGCCATCCAGAAAAAGATGCTGCTGCCGGTAGCCGAGCTCGATCGCGGGTTCATCCGGCCCAGCTATCCGGCCCAAGTGATCGTGTCCTATTTTCAAGGCGGAAAAATCTGCAGCTACATCGCCGAGAAGTGGGGTTACTCCAAGCTCCTGGACATGATTCATTCCTACGCCAAGCTGGAGTCCACGCCCGAAGTGTTTCAAAAGGACCTGGGAATTTCCACCACCGATTTTGACAAACAGTTCCTGGCTTGGCTCGATGCCCAGACCAAAGTGACCACCGACCATTTCGATCAGTGGCGCGAAAAGCTCAAGACCATGGTCGCCGACGAGCGCAACAAGGATTACGGCGCGGTGATTCAGATCGGCAACGAAATTCGCGACTGGTATCCCGATTACGTCGAAGTGGGCAGCGTCTACGAGCTGCTCTCCGACGCATATCTGGCCAAGGGCGACAAGGACGACGCGCGCAAGCAGCTCGAAAAATACAATCAGGTGGGTGGCCGCGATCCCAAGCTGGTGGAACAATACGCCACGCTCGCAGAAGAGGCCGGCCAGCCCCAGAAAGCAGCCGCCGCTCTCGATCGTCTAAACTACATTTATCCTGAGGACCAGGAATTGCATAAGCGGTTAGGCGATCTATGGCTCGCACAAAACAATCTGACCGGCGCCATTCGCGAGTATCAGGCGCTGCTCGCGCTGAAGCCGCTGGATCAGGCTACGTCGCATTACCAGTTGGCGGAGGCGTATCGCAGGTCCAACCAGTTGGATCAAGCCCGCGACCAAGTGTTGCTGTCCCTGGAGGCCGCGCCCGGATATAAGCCGGCTCAAAAATTACTTTTAGAGATTGCGAAATAATCAACCATGTCCACCCCAACCATAGCGATCAACGATTCGGCGGAATTAAAAGAGCGGATCGACCGTTTCCAGGAAGTGCAGCGCAGCATCGTGCGCGAAGTCCGCAAGATCATTGTCGGACAGGAAGAGGTCATCGAACAGGTGATGATCTCGCTGTTTGTGGGCGGCCATTGCCTGATCACCGGCCTCCCGGGAACGGCCAAGACGCTGCTGGTGCGAACGCTCGCCCAGACGCTCGGCCTGGTGTTCAAGCGCATCCAGTTCACCCCGGACCTGATGCCCTCCGACATCACCGGCACCGACATTATTGAGGAAGAGCCCGGCACCGGCCGCCGCACCTGGACCTTCGTGCCCGGTCCGATCTTCTCCAACATTCTGCTGGCGGACGAAATCAACCGCACGCCTCCCAAGACGCAGTCGGCCCTGCTCGAAGCCATGCAAGAGCTGTCTTGCACGGTGCGCGGGCATCAGTACAAGATCGAAGCGCCGTTCTTTGTTTTGGCGACGCAAAACCCCATCGAACTGGAAGGCACCTATCCGCTGCCCGAAGCGCAGCTCGATCGCTTCCTGTTCAACACCGTGCTCGATTATCTGTCGGCCGACGACGAAGTGAAAGTGGTGGACCTCACCACCACCACGCGCGCCGCCCAAGCCGACACAGTCACCAACGCCACCGAGATCCTGGAATTCCAGCGGCTGGTGCGCATGGTGCCGATCGCCGAAACCGTCGCGCGTTACGCGGTGGAGCTGGTCCGCGCCACCCGTCCCAACGACGCTAGCGCTCCCGATTTCGTCAAGAACTATGTGAATTTCGGCGCCAGTGTGCGCGCCGCGCAATTCGTCGTGCTGGCCTCCAAGGCCCGCGCCCTGCTGCGCAACCGCTATCACGTCTCCTATGAGGATGTCCGCGCCCTGGCCGCGCCCATCCTGCGCCATCGCATCCTGCTCAACTTCCACGCCGAATCCGAGCGCCTGGATTCGGATGCGATCCTGAAGCGCCTGCTGGAGTGGAAGCCCGAACCGAAGTAAATCGCCACAGATAAACGCAGATGAACACAGATTCTTGAGGTTGCTTTTATCCGTGTTTATCTGTGTTCATCCGTGGCCCAATTGAGTATGCAACCACGTATTCCAACCCGCTTCATCGATCCGGCGCTCTTAGCCGGCATCTCGCACCTGGACCTGGTTGCGAAAACCGTGGTCGACGGCTTTGTCGCTGGGCTGCATCGTTCGCCTGACTTCGGATTCAGCCAGGAATTTGCCGAATATCGCGCCTACTCGCCCGGCGACGACCTGCGCCACGTGGATTGGAACGTCTTCGCCCGCACCGAGCGCATGTATCTGAAGCGTTATCGCGGCGAAACCAATTCGCAGCTCACCCTGATGCTCGATTCGAGCGCTTCCATGGGGTACAGCTCGCACGGCATCACCAAGCTCGATTACGGCCGCTATCTGTCCGTGTCCCTCGCTTACCTCGCCAATCAGCAGCGCGACGCAGCCGGCGTCATCATCTTCAATGACGACGTGCGCAACTACGTTCAGCCTTCCACGCGCCAGGGCCAGTTCATGCGCGTGGCCCACGCCATCGAAAAAGCGGAGCTTGGCACCCGCACCGATTTCGCCAAACCGTTCATCCATTTCCAGCAGTTCCTGCGCCGGCGCGGCATGGTGGTGGTGATCTCGGATTTCTACGAACAGCCCGAAACTGTCATCAAGACTGTCGAACCGCTGCGCTATCGCGGCAACGATCTGATCCTGTTTCACGTCTTAGATCCACAGGAGATCCGGCCGAAGCTGAAGGAGCCCTCCCTGCTGGTGGACATGGAAACCCAAGACGCGATCGAGGTTTCGCCCGAGTACACCAAAGAAGAGTACAGCGCCAAGATCGACGCGCACATCGCCGCTCTCAAAAGCAAAGCCGCTACGGCAGGCATCGATTATCAGCTTCTTCCTACGGACCGCCCGCTCGATGACGCCATGCGCGAGTACTTCTTGATCCGAAAAGGGAGGATGTAGTGTCGCGGCGCCTGTTTGTTTGGTGCGGACCCCTGCGCTTGCGGCCCACCGGGATCAGCCTGAAGGAGAAGCACTAGCCGTGGGTTTTCTTGCCCCTTGGTTTTTGGCCGGCGCCGTAGCCGTCGGCTTGCCGTTTTGGATTCACCTGCTGCGCCAGTACCGCAGCACGCCGCATCCGTTCAGCTCGCTGATGTTCTTCGAGCGGCGGACTCAAAGTTCCATCAAGCATCGCCGTCTGCGTTACCTGCTGCTGCTCTCCCTGCGCGTGGCTTTGCTGCTATTGATCGCCCTCGCCTTCGCCAACCCCTTTATCAGCCGGGCCGGTGGCGCCGCGGGCGGACGCAAGATGCTGATCCTGGCTGTCGACAATTCATTCAGCATGCGCTACGACGATCATCTTGCCAATGCCAAACAGGCCGCCTTGAACGCGGTCTCGCAATTGAACCAGGGCGAGCGCGGGCAAGTGCTGGCGGTGGGATCGCGCGTGCATTTCCTGACGCAGCCGGTGGAAGATGCCGACCAGCTCAAGGCCGCCATACGAAGCATTCAGCCTTCCGATGAGCAAAGCTCCTTCGGGGAACTGGCGCGCGCCCTGCGGACCATCTCGCAAACCTCGAAAATTCCGCTCGAAGTGCATTTCGCGAGCGACCTGCAGAAGTCCTCCATGCCGCCGGCCTTTGCCGACCTGCGCCTGGGCACCGACACCAAGCTCGTGTTCCATCCGGTGGGCGATTCGAAAGACCCCAACTGGATGGTGGAAAGCGTCACCGCCCCCGCCAAAATATACGATCCGAAGAAGGTTCGCGTCGACGCCGTCATCGCGGGCGTGAACACCCCGGCCGCCATGCGAACGGTCTCGCTGGTCTTGGATGGCAAAGTGCTCGAAAGCAAGACCGTGAATGTCCCCGCCAATGGCCGCGCCTCGGTGGAATTCCTGTCGCTCGATTCACCCCATGGGTTTCACAAAGGTGAGATCCGCATCGAGCCCAGCGATTCACTCCACGAAGACGACCGCTTCGATTTCGCGGTGGAACGAACCGATCCGCACCCGGTGCTCTTCCTGCATCCCGCCGGTCAGGATCGCGACGAGTTGTACTATCGCTCCGCGCTCGAGTCGGTCTCAGAAGCGGGCTTCCTGCTGGAACAGCTGGCTGTCGAGCAGGCGGGCAATCAGGCGCTCTCGAAATATGCTTTTGTGGTCCTCTCCGACGTCGGGACGATGCCGGCCGGCCTCGAAAACAGCCTGCGCGCATATGTAAACGGCGGGCGGCTCGTTGCTGATCGCGCTCGGGCCCCTCTCAGCCGCGCTCACCCATGTCCCCGTCTCGGGCGAAACCATCCAGGGATCCAGCTACGCCTCGCTCAGCGGATCGCGCTTTGAAACCGTCGCCTCGGCCGATGCCGAGCACCCCAGCTTGCGGCGTGCCAACAAACTGGACGGCGTCAAATTTTATCAGGTGATCAAGGTCGTGCCGGGGCAGTCCCACGTCATTGCCAGCCTCACCAACCAGGACCCGTTGCTGCTCGAAAAGCAGATCGGCGAGGGACGCGTCATCGTGTTCACCTCCACCTTCGACAACATCGGGAACGACCTGCCGTTGCACGCCTCGTTTGTTCCATTCGTCGAAGAGACCGCGCGCTACCTGGGGGGCCAGCAGGATCGTTCCACCAATCTCGCCGTCGATTCCTACATCGAGTTGCGCTCGGCCAAAGAGCGCGGCGCCGCCATCGACGTGACGGAGCCCGATGGCACGCATCCGCTGTCGCTCAAGGACGCCACCACTACGCAAACCTTCCAGGTGACACGCGAAGGCTTTTACGATATTCACCGCGCCAACGGCCGCCAGGAAATGGTCGCCGTGCATGCCGACCGCCGCGAGTCGGACCTGACGCCCATCCCGCAAGAAACGCTTGTCCTGTGGAAGAACACCGGGCTTGGCCCCGACGCGCCGTCCGGCGACCCGTCTGCTCCCGACAATCAGCCGCGCCCCTGGAGCCTGTGGCGCTACGCTTTGCTACTCGTCCTGATAACGGCGATAATCGAATCAGTACTTGCGAGCCGATATCTTTCGGTGGAGAAGGAGGTCGCTTGAACGCTATCGACCAACTGAATAGTTACCTTCAGCGGCTGGAAAAACGCTTGCGTTTTCTGGCGCTGTCCAAGGGGACTTCGCTCGTCACGGTTTCAGCCCTGGTGATCACGGTTCTGCTCGTCTGGATCATCAACCGTTACGCCTTCTCTCCGGCCAGCCTGTTAACGGCCCGCATTTTTCTGTTTCTCTCGGTCGCCGTGGCCATCGCCTTTGGCCTGGTGATCCCGCTGCTCCATCTGAATCGCCGTAACGCGGCGCGCAAGGCCGAACAGAAATTCCCCGAATTCCAAGAGCGCCTGTTGACGCTCGCCGAGAAGCCGAACGCCGGCGACCCGTTTTCGCAGTTGCTGGCCGCCGACACCATGCGGATCGCCGCATCGAGCGAGCCGGAACGCCTGGCCGCTAATGGTCCCATCTTCGGATTCCTGGCCTCCGCCGCGATCGCCGTGGCTGTCCTTTTATGGCTGATAAACGCTGGTCCCGGATACCTCGGCTATGGAACCTCTTTGCTATGGGCCGGCGCGCCCAAATCCGGCGAAAAAGCGTTTTACGATATCGCCGTTACTCCCGGCGACCACACCGTGCGCCGCAACGCCGACCAATTAGTCACCGCGCAGCTCCTCGGATTCGATTCGCCCAAAGTCCGGCTGTTCGCGCAATACCGCGGCACATCGAAGTGGGAGCAAGTGGACATGCTGCCGACACCGGGCGCCTCTACCTACGAGTTCCTGTTCAGCAGCCTGGCCGACAACGTTGAATACTACGTCGAAGCCGGCGCGGTGGATTCGAAGCACTATAATCTGCGCGTGGTCGATCTTCCAGTCGTCAAAAAGATTCGCGTCACCTATCATTTCCCGTCCTGGACCGGAATGAGGGATGCCACCGAAGACCCCGGCGGCGATCTGCGCGCCGTCGAAGGCACCGACGCCGAAGTTGCCATTCTCACCGATCGGCCGCTGAACAAAGGCATCCTGGTGCTGGGTGACAACCAGCAGATCGAGCTGAAATCTTCGGACGGCAAGCAGGGAGCAGGGAACTGGGTCACGGGCCACGTCACGCTCGACAAAGACGGGCTCTATCACATCGCAGCCATCGACCGCGGCGAGAACGTCCGGCTAAGCGAAGACTTTTTCATTGAAGCGCGCAAGGATTCCCCGCCGACGGTAAAGATAGACCGTCCCGGCCGCGACGCGAAGGTCAATCCGATCGAAGAAGTCACCATCACAGTCAATGCCGACGATGATTTTGCCTTGAACGAAATGGCGCTGCATTACTCCGTCAACGGCGGAGCGGAAAAGACTGTGCAGTTGCTGCCGCAGAAAGGCGTCAAAACAGCCAGCGGCAAATATGTTCTCCCGCTGGAAGATTACAAACTCTCGGCCGGCGATCTGGTCAGTTTCTACGCCGAAGCGAAGGACGCTCGCAACACCACCAAGACCGATATTTACTTCATCCAGGCCGAGCCTTTCGAACGCAATTATTCGCAGGCGCAGGCCGGTGGAGGCGCGGGCGGCATGGGCGGCGGCGATGCCGACCAGCAGATCTCGCAGCGCCAGAAAGATATCATCGCGGCTACCTGGAACGAATACAAAAACGGTTCCAAGGACCCGTCCGTCGCTTCCGATGATGCCAAGTTCCTGGCCGAGCAGGAAGAGAAGCTGGCCGCGCAGGCCAAATCGCTGGCCGACCGTATGAAGGCTCGCGAACTGGCCGACACCAATCCGCAATTCCAGGCGTACACCAAGGAAATGACCGACGCGTCGCAGAGCATGATCGATTCGGCGCAAAAGATTCGCAGCCAGAAATGGAACGATTCCATGCCGGCAGAACAAAAGGCTCTGCAAGAGGCCCAGCGCGCCGAGGCTACCTTCCGCGATATCCAGGTTGCATTCGGGACGCAGGGCGGAGGCGGTGGAGCGGGCGGCGCGGGCCGCGATTTGGAAAATCTCGCCGATCTCGAGCTCGACCGGGAAAAGAACCAGTACGAAACCGGCCAGCAATCGGCTTCCGACAGCCGGTCGCAAGAGATCGACAAAGCGCTGCAGAAGCTCGCCGAGCTGGCGCGCCGGCAGCAGGAGCTGGCCGCCAATAAGGATCAGCAGCAGCCGTTCCGGCAGCGTTGGGAACAGGAAATGTTGCGCCGCGAAGCCGAACAACTGAAGAAGCAGATGGAGCAATTGCAGCGCGGCCAGCAACAGCAGCAAGGGCAGCAGGGACAACACGGTCAGCAAGGTCAGCAAGGCGAGCAGGGACAACAGGGTCAACAAGGCCAACAGGGTCAACAAGGCCAACAGTCGGGCCAGCAATCGGGGCAACAATCCGGACAGCCCGGCAGCGCCGGCCAGGTCGGTTCCATCGCTTCGCCGCAATTGCAGCAGGCCCTGGATCGCTTGAAAAAAGCCACCGAGGATATGCAGAATGCCGAGAACCAGCAGAACGGCAATCCCGCGCAGGCCGCTGCCGGACAACGCCGCGCTGCCGATGGCCTGCAGGAAGCTCGCGACATCCTGAACGGAATGCAGCATCAGGACTCGGCCAAACAGCTCGACAATCTGTCCCAGCAAGCCAACCAGCTCGCGCAGCACGAAGCCGATACGCAAAGTCGTTTGCGGAAGATGCTCGCCGGCAGCGAGAGTTCGCGCTTCGGCCCACAGGGACTCCAGAATCAGCAAGAGGCCGAACGTCTGGCTGGCGAAAAGAGCGCGATGGCGGACCAGCTCAAGAAGCTGGAGCAGGGAATCTCCGACACCGCCCGCAGCATGGCTGGCGCGCAGAATCCGGTGGGTAACAAACTGCGGGAAGCGCTGGGTGAGGCGCAGCAGAATGAGCTGGAGATGCACATGCGCCAGAACGCGCAATTCATCCGGCAAGGTTACGGATCCCAGGCCTGGTTGCGCGAAAATAACGTCAATCTCGGCCTGAACAATCTGCGCGATCAGCTCCAGCAAGCGCAGGCGGCCAATCAGCAGCAGAACGGCAAACCCGGCGCCCCCGGTGGCGACAATAGCGATCTGGAAAAAGCGTTAGCGCGCGTGGAAGCCATGCGCAGCCGCATGCAGCAGCTCGCCGAAAACCAGCAGGGTAAGGGCAACCAGCCCGGGCAGGGACGCCAATCCAATCCCCTGCAGCGCGGCGGCCAGCCTGGGCAACAGCCAGGCCAGGGCCAGCCCGGACAACAGGGTCAGCAGGGCCAGCAAGGTCAACAGGGCCAGCAGGGACAAGGCCAGAATGGCCAATCCGGCCAAGGCGGCCAGTCCGCCCAGAACGGGAGCTACGCGCCTTTCGGAGGCGGCGGACCAGTGACGCCGGGCAACGGCTACGCCGGCGGCGGAGATATCGACCAGGCTTATCGCGAATCCCTCCGCGACCTGAACCAGATCCGCGACTTCGTCCGCCAAAACCCGGACTTCCAGGGCGATTATTCCAACCTGTCGCGCGCCTTGAATCCGGGCTACGTCAGCAATGACGCCGAATTATCGCAACGTCTAAGCCACGAGGTGCTGCCGGAGATGGAGCGCCTGGAACTCGAGTTGCGCCGCAAGCTGGAAGGTACCAATTCCGATCAGGTGCGCAGCGCCGGCACCGAAACCGTGCCGCCAGGCTACTCCGACGCGGTCGCCGATTACTTCCGCAAGCTGAGTCAAGGCAAGTAGGAGCCCGTTGTGGCAATGTGTGTGGTGCACGCACTCCTTGCCGGCGTCCAACTTTCAATACCTGTAAAACCAGCGCTGCCACACGCCCCTCTCCGGTCTAAACACGCGGCATTGCACTCATGCGTGCCGCGTCGAGACTCATCTCGGCGCCCGGCTAGAACGATTCCTCCACCAGGAATTGCTCGTATCGCCCATCCGGCGCCGCATAAACGTTGAGCAGCGCCGTCTTTTTTTCACCACTGCGCGCGATAACTGCGGTGCGTTACGCCGCCGCAATTGTTGGAGCAAACCACTGGCCGCAGCCCTTCCAGAATTCCGCCGCTCACCGCGAACGAAGACCGGATCAGCCTGCCGGCGCCGCCGGCGCGATTTGTTGCTGGGTGCCTTCCGCCGGAAACGCGGCGTTCGATGTCAGGAGTCCCGAGGCCTCGCCGGTATGTGAAATCCTGGTTGCAAGCCCAGCGTACAGCCTGCTGCCGTCCTTCAATTTCACTCGTTTTACTATTGAGGATCAGTCGCGGTGATTTGCGAGCCCACCGCCTGGGAAATCAATTCCAGGCCGGTGGTAATCGTAATGTTCGCGGAACCGATCGTGACGTTCGGCGTGACAGTGACCGTAAGATGTGTGGGGCTGACCACATTAATCTCGGTGACTGCAACGTCGCTGGTTCCAAATCCAACCGTGGTCAGGCCTTGAACAAAGTCCGTGTTAGTGCCTTCCACATCCAGCGTCACCGAGCCACCCGCCGGAATTACGCTTGGGCTCACCACCAGGCTCGGATTGGACGCCACCGCGGATGCGACGCCTGGAGCGTAAGCGTAGGCGTGAGCCGTCGGATTCAGGAACAGCGAGCTCTGCCCGTCGGAATTAAAGGCGGTAACCGCGGCCGTGTAACCGGCCGGCGCCGCCGGCGGTGTCACCACCAGGATATTGCTCGTTTGCGACTGAATCACCCCGGGCAGCCCGTCAAACCAGATTTGCGTGTCGGCCGTGAAATGCTCGCCGACAATCTCCACCGCCGCATTGCCGTTGTTGTCCGTCGTCTGAGCCAGCGCGCTGATCAGCGGCGGAGGAGCCTCCACCACGGTAAATCCCGCGGGCAGCACATAGACATTGCCGGGAGTGCTGAACAACAGGTGCTCCGGCCCGACGCGCGGCAAAGTGGGCATCGCGTCCACCGCGATAAACGCGTTGCCCGGCGGATACGCCCTCAGGTTGGTGATTTGCGTAGCCGTGCCGAGCATGCTCACGCTCAGGCCCGGCGTCAGAACATTATTGGGATTGTTCGGTTCCAGCAGCCCCTCGCCGGTGGCGGCAATCGGGGTGATAGCCCCATACATCACCGGCGCGCCTTGCACATACGTGTTCTGAAAGTAGCTAAACGTTCTCACCGAAGAGATGCCTGGGGAACCAAGCGGGCTCACGCTGAAATTAATCGGCGAGGGATACGCTCCAGCCTGCACCGTAATCAGACCCTGTGGCGCCGGGCTCAACGTATTCGGATAAAACTGCGTGGCGAATCCCGTGTTCGGCGAAAAATAAACCCCGGCCGAATCGTGCGGCGGATAAATGTTGTCCGGCGTGCCTTCGCCTTCCAGCGCCGGCGGCAGCGGCTGCACATACACGTAATACTGTCCTGGCGGAATGCCGTTGATCTGATAGGTGCCGTCCGGATTAGTGAGCGTGGTAATCGCGGGATTGCTGGGCGATATCACAACCACCGACGCCAGATTCACGCCTTGTCCGTTCATGCTCACGGTGCCCGAGATGCTGCCCACCGTGGACAAGTAATTGCCCGCGGGATAGAGCAGGGAAATACCCGCGATGTCGTCCGCTCCCAGTGGATTTTCCTTGGTGGATGCGCTGGTGGTGATGGTGGACATCACGCTCGACGCCAGCGTATGCTGCAGGCCCATGGCGTGCCCCAACTCATGCACCAGCGTCACAAAAACCTCTTCGCTGTAGCTGGGCCCGTTGAAGGTATCGCCGGCCGCGCTCAGGTCGCTCGGCAACTCTACCAGCGAAAGATAGATCGGCAGAAATGTGGTCCCGTTAGGGCCATTGGCCAGGTTGCCGACCACCGTTGGAATCGTAAAGGCCAGCAAACCCGGCGGAATGTCGTCGGAAAACTGAATCTGAATCCCTGGCGCGGATTCCGTTGTTCCCGGATTGTAAAAGCCTCCATAGGCAAGCCGTATGGCGGACGTGCCCACGTTGTTCCAGACGTTGGCGGCGGCCTGCATCTGGCTGATGAGGGCCGTGAGGCTGTCGCCCGGATACATCGCCGATGGACCCTGCGAGGAAACGAAGAACGGGACCGTATTGTTGGACAGCGTGCTCAGATCGAAACGGGCGACGATCGGAACGTAAGGCGCGCCAGTGCTGTTGAAGTAGGTGTAGTAATAATACGCCGAGGCTGTGTTGGCCAGCAGAAACCCACTGGCTGCAATTGCAGCCAGGCACCCTCCCCAGCGCTTCCTCACCCTCTGGCCGATCATTGTCCGCTGCCTCCGGAGAGTACCGCCTGGATCCTGCCAGTAAGCTGCGTGAGAGGCATCTGGACATTCGAATCGGTAACGCTTTGCCCCGAGGCGTCTAGCATCGGCTCACTCGACGCACCGCGCGAAACAATCACTTGGCCCTGCGCATTGGTCGTGACGTTGAACAGGCCTTGCGACAGCCCGATCACCTGCGTCAATCCGCTTCTGCTGGTCCACAGAAAGAATACGCAGTCCTGGCCAGGTGTAAACACAGGCGCTCCCGCCACTGGCTGACGGATCCCGTTCAGTGTGCCCCCGGGAACCGCGACGTCGACAATGGGGCCTGGTGTTCCCTTGTATGCCGTGGTGACCGACAGTTGATAGTGCGTATAGATGATCGGGCCCCGAAACGCAGCCGTAGTGCCCGCCAGGATGGTGCCGCGAACCACCATGGTCGATTTTTGGATCATGTCGTTCAAGCTAAGCCGTTGCAGCGTGGATGCGGGCAGGCACCCCACAGCCACCACGGCCAAGATGATCAGTTTGCGCATCACCGTAAGCTAACCTATAGGCAACTCTTCCGCCAATTCAGAGCGCTGAAAACAATAGCCTTCGAATATGCTTTTTGGCTTACTGTGTATACCTTCGACACAATAGCTGCCGAATATTAGCTCGGCTCCCAGGCACGCGCGGCCTCGGCTACTTCAGCCCGCGGACAATCAGCAAGGGCACCTTCAACTTATGACGGACTGCATTAATTGTAGTCCCGAAGACGATGTCTTTCAATCCCTTATGCCCGTGCGCCCCCATCACTACCAGATCCGGCTTTAGCTCCTCGGCATAACGCACGATCTCCCTGGTCGGCGTGCGTGCATGCCGGACCACCATTTCCACCGGGATTTGCTGGCTCTCCAAATCCCGCACGATCTGGTGCAGGTAATGATCGCCGGCCTCCACCTCAGCGGTCGAAGCAAGCGGCCCATAAATCTGGCTGGTCACGCCTTCTTCCACGTGCAGCAGGTAAAGTTTGGCATTCTGCTGCTTGGCCATGGCGGCGGCGTGCGCGATGGCATCCCGATCCCGGCTGGTATGATCGAGCGGCACCAGGATTTTGCGGTAGGAAGGACTCGGCAGGTTTTCAGCCACGGCTTCGGGAAGTTCAATCGGGGCACGTCCAAAAGCCCGGATCCAGTTCGGCAAGATGGGATGAAAGCTCACCCAAAGCAGCAATAGTGCCAGGCCGGTAAGTACCGGCAGGAGGCCCAGTTCCAGGCGCACTCGCCAAGCGCCTGCGTCAGCGGCCCAGTCCCGAACGGACAGCGTCACCAGCCAGACGTTCAAAACAACGATCAAAGCCGCAGTCAGCCACGCCAGCACCTGTACCCAAATGCAATTCGCCAGCGCCCCCATGCGCTCTTTGTTGTTCGTGAAATGGATGAGGGGGATGACCGCAAATGGCAACTGCATGCTCAGGATAACTTGGCTTAAAATCAGTAGTTTATATGTTCCATTCTCACCTGCGAGGTAAACCGTGAAAGCGGCCGGAATGATCGCCAGGGTGCGCGTCATTAATCGCCGCAGCCAAGGCCTCATGCGAATGTTGAGAAAGCCTTCCATCACGATCTGCCCGGCCATGGTGCCCGTCAAAGTGGAAGATTGCCCTGAGGAAAGCAGGGCTACACCAAAGAAAACACTAGCCATGGTGGTCCCAAGCAGTGGCGTTAATAGATGGCTGGCCTGCTGGATTTCCGTCACCACAATGCCGCGCCTGAAGAACACCATGGCGGCCAGAACCAGAATCGCAGCGTTCACCAGCAACGCTCCGTTCAACGCGATGGTGGAATCGATCAGATTGAACCGGCACGCAGTTAGTTTCTCCCGTTCGCTCTTGCCGATACGCCGCGTTTGTACAAGTGCCGAATGAAGGTATAGATTGTGCGGCATCACCGTCGCGCCCAAAATGCCAATCGCGATATAGAGATTGCGAGCCGACAGATGCGGTACAACACCGCGCGCGACATCGGAGAGAATTGGCGTGCCCGCCCAAAAAATCTCGATAGCAAAACAGACCGCGATAATCGCGATCAGCGAGAGCACGAAGGCCTCAATCACTCGAATTCCCAGTCGCGTGAACAACAGCAACAACAATGTATCGGCGGCCGTCAACAGCACGCCCGTCAGCAGGGGAATATGAAACAGCAAATTCAAAGCGATGGCCGCGCCCAAAACTTCCGCCAGATCGCAAGCCGCAATCGCGATTTCACACAGCACCCAAAGGGCGTAGGAAATCGGGCGGGGATAAGTCTCGCGGCACGCTTGGGCCAGATCGCGCTGGCTGACGATCCCCAGGCGCGCGCTCAAAGTCTGCAGCAGAATCGCCATCAGGTTCGAGAGCACCAGTACCCAAAGCAGCTCGTAGCCGAACCGCGCGCCACCCTCCAGATCCGTAGCCCAGTTGCCGGGATCCATGTAGCCCACGCTCACCAGGTAAGCCGGCCCAGCGAACGCAAGCATGCGCCGCCAAAGCGCAGGTTGAGCGGTGGGGACGCTCGAATGCACTTCGGGCAGGGAACTATTGACTGTGGTTGAGGCCCACAAGTTAACTACAGTTTACTCGACCTCGCCCCACGATACAAGACGCGCGCGGGACGGAGGTTCCCGAAGGTGGCGAACATCAATCGAATCGAATCCCCGTGTGTCAAAATTGGATGGCCTCGCGCGACCACAATCAGGATCGAGGAAGCCATTGGCGAACTAGGAAACGTGGTTCGAGTACAGCGTGGACTGCGGATTGGATTGGTCGATTTCGAGAAAAAACTCGCTCAAGCTTCCGGCGTGCCGACACACGCCGAGTACGACAAGGGAAGGTGGAAGAACTAAATGGCAACTCAGATTGAGCCCATTCGAATTACCAAGGGCCGGGTATCGGTGGCCGACTTGGTGGTAAAAACGGAAGCCGACAACCAACGTGCCCTGGCTACGGTAGAGGAGCTGATGGGTCGCCGGCGAACCCCCGAGGAAGACGCGCTGCTCGATGTTCTCGCCGATCTGATCGAGAAATTTGAGACCCGCACCCATCCGGGCCCTGGCCGCAATCCCACACCGGTGGAAACAATCCGCTTCCTGATGGAACAAAACGGCTTAGCGCAGAAAGACTTATGGGACTTGCTCGGCGGAAAAAGCCACACCTCGGAGATACTCGGCAGCAAACGGAAAGTCAGCAATCGTCAGGCCGCCTTGCTTGGAAAACGCTTCAAAATCTCCCCAAGCGCCTTCATCGACTTCGCCTGACCCCGGCCGTTCCCGAGCACTCCTGGTGGTTTTCGGCCAGGCGCGCCATCGCGTTAATTCTCCCAAGTTACTCATTTGTAAGAAGTAACCACTTGGCCCAGCGATTGCCTCTATAGAGGCGAATGTTTGGCGAGTCCATCAAACGAGCACTACCGGCGCTGCTCAGTGCAGTAGCGCTCGTCACCATCATTCCACTTAGCGCCCAGAATATTCCACAGGATAATCCGCAGGCTAATCCAAACGACAACGCCGATCCCGATGGCCAATACGAACCTGGCCGAGCCGTGGCGCGCATCAGCGTCCTGAACGGCGACGTGTCGGTCCGGCGCGGCGATTCGGGCGACGTAGTGGCAGCCGCGCTGAACGCGCCGCTCATGGCGGACGACCGGCTGCTCACCAGTTCCAACGGGCGCGCGGAAGTCCAGTTGGATTCCGCCAACATGCTTCGCATCGGCGCGAACTCGGAAGTCCGGTTCACCGCCATGGACACCAGAAGCTTCCAGGTCCAGGTGGGCGCGGGAACGGTCACGTTCCGCACGCTGCGGCCCAGCCAGGCGCAGATCGAAGTGGACACTCCGAGCGTAGCCGTTCGCCCTTTGCGCGAGGGCGCCTATCGCGTGACAGTGCATGAGGACGGCACGTCTGAGATCACGGTGCGGTTAGGGGAAGCCGAAATCGACAGCCAGCGCGGCGAAGAGCATCTGGAATCGGGCCAGACCATGGATGCCCGCGGCCCCGCCACCGACCCCGAGTACCAGGTTGTGCGATCCATTCCTTACGACACATTCGACCGGTGGAATGACGACCGCGATCGTTATATCGAAAATTCGCAAAGCTACCGGCACGTGAGCCCGGCCATCAGCGGCGCCGAAGATTTGGATCAAAATGGCCGCTGGGTGAACGATCCGAATTATGGCTCGGTCTGGCAGCCCACCGTCGGCGCCGATTGGGCGCCCTATCAGAATGGCCGCTGGGTCTGGGAAGACTATTATGGATGGACCTGGGTCAGCTACGATCCGTGGGGCTGGGCGCCCTATCATTACGGGCGCTGGTTCTGGGGCGTGGGCGGCTGGGCCTGGTATCCGGGCCCGATCTTTGCCCAACCCTACTGGGCGCCCGCTTATGTGGGCTTCTTCGGATACGGCGGCGGATTCGGCGTCGGCCTGGGATTCGGATTTGGTGGAGTGGGCTGGGTGGCGCTGGCGCCGTTTGAAGCCTTTCATCCCTGGTGGGGCCGCGGCTTCTACGGCGGATTCGGCGCTGGCGGGTTCGCCAACCACACCACCATCGTCAGCAATGCGAACGTCTACAATTCCTTCCGCAACGCTCGCGTCACCGGCGGCGCCATTGGAGTGAGCACATCGGCGTTCGGACGCGGCGGCCAATACGCGGCGCTGAATCGCTCGCAGCTCCAATCGGCCGGCTTGGTGCATGGTGTGTTGCCGGTGGCGCCGGATCGATCCAGCTTGCGATTGTCGGACCGGTCGGTCAGCGGAAGGTATCCGCAGGCGCGCTCGCAAAGCTTCGCCAGCCGGATGCAGGCGCCGCGCGTTTCGCACGCCAGCTTTGAGCAGCAGCAGCGCGGCATGGAACAGATGTCGCACTCGAATTTTACGCGGCCGGCGGCAGGGAACTACCGCACTGGTGGCGCCTCGGAATCTGCCGCGCACGGATGGAATCACTTTGGCGAGCCGATCCACGGCACCACTGGAGCCGGAGGCAGCAGCGCATATCGCTACAGTCCGTCGTCGTCTTATCGTGAAGGCAGCGCGGTTCGCATCAGCCCGCCCATTGTTCAGCAAAGGGGTGACCAACAAAGAGGTGTTCAGCAAAGGGGTGCTGAGCAGAACGGTGTTCAACCAAGGGGCGTCGAGCAACGCAGTTATTCAGGCGGCAATTATTCGCAGCCGCGGAGTTCTGCCGGAACGCGCACGGCGCCCAGCTACGCCGGCGGCCGATCCGGCGGCAGTGTCGCGCCGCGCGGAAACAGTGGACGCTCCAGTAGCGGCGGAGGCCATCACCGCTAGATCTTTCAATTTCTTCCCTCGGCCCGGACAAGCGCCTCCCAGCGAGTTCGGGCCTTCTTTTTTTGATTACGGCGCAGGTTCAATCCGCAGCAGCGCGCCCTCTTCTTCCTCGGTCAGGACATACAACAATCCATCCGGACCCTGCCGCACATCGCGAATCCGCTGGTGCAACTCCGTCAACATCGACTCGCGCCGCAGCTCTTCCATCTTCCCGTTGAACACCACGCGATCCAGCCGGCCAGTGCCCGGAATCTCGCCCTGCCGCATTCCACCCACAAAAATATTGCCCTTCCACGCCGGAAATTGGTCGCCGGTGTAAATCGTCATGCCCGACAGAGCGATCGAAGGTATCCAAACCACCAGCGGCTGCTCGAAGCCATCGCGCGTTGGAACATCGGAAATCCGCGGCCCATCGTACGCGCGTCCGTAGCTCAGCAGCGGCCAGCCATAATTCCGGCCCGGCAGTATCAGGTTGATTTCGTCGCCGCCATTCGGCCCGTTTTCATTCGAATACACCGCGCCCGTAGCGGCATCAATCGCCAATCCCAGTTGATCGCGATGGCCCAGCGAATAAATCTCCGGCCTATATCCGGCACGCCCGACAAACGGATTGTCGCTCGGGATAGAGCCGTCATCTTTGAGATGCAGCACCTTGCCATAGTCGCTGTTCGTGTCCTGCGCCAGGTTGCCGAAAGCAGCGCCAGTGGTCATGAAGATGGTCCCATCCTTGGCGAACGCAATGCGCGACCCGCCCAGCACCGTGCTCCAGTCTGAGACAAACAGATCCTGGACGTCGCTGAGCCCCGCGCCATCCAGCCGCCCGCGCGCCAGTGTTGTCGCGCTGCTTTTACCATCCGGGCTCGGCTTGCTGTAGGTGAAGTACACCAGCTTGTTCTCGGCGAACTTGGGATGCAGCGCAATGTCGAACAATCCGGCGTTGCGAACCGCGTTGACCTTGGGGACCCCGGCGAGCGGTTTCGGATCCAGCACGCCATCGCGAATCATCCGCAGCCGCCCGCCGCGTTCAGTCACCAGCATATTGCCGCCCGGAAGAAACGCCAGGCTCCAGGGATGCGTCAGCCCTTTCGTCACCACCACCACGCGGATCTTATGCTGCTCGGCGGTATCGAAAATGAAAGGTCCGTCTCCCAGCGCGACGTGCGGCAAGCCGATGGGAGCTGGCCGCTGCTGCTGCGCCTGGGCAACGGCAGCGCCGAGCAATGCCACTGCGATTGTGATCCAAAAACGCATGTTCAATGTATCCCTAAATGATTCGTTCGTCCGTTGGTGGTCACGTCGCCGGGTTGGGCTCCAGCCGGGCAACTTCCTACATACTTCTGGTCTGTGATCATGGTCGTCTCGCTAATGCCGCCCATCGCCGGAGTATAGGTAGCATGGGTCTCCGAATGAACCGAGGTATCGCTCTGATAGGTTGCGGTTCCTTGACTATCCACCACGGTGCCCGCGATCACGCAATGTGTCTTGCTGGAATACTTCCCGCCCTGAAAGCTTACGCTAGGCGCGGTGCAGCCCTTGATGTTTTTCGCAAGAGAATCCGCATGCTGGTCCCAAGCATGGTTGCGGCAGATGGTGGAGTTGACCTCGCTCTTCTTGCCGCCGGGATTGTCGATGGTCTGCCGGTGGATGGACCACAGGCCTTCTTTCATCGGGGGCGGGTCCACAGCATTGGCTGTTCCAATCGCCAGCAAGAACGCAGCCGCTGCCGGAATCAGTTTCTTGATCATTGGGTTTCCTTTCTTTTCAGTAGCACCCAGTGTATCGTCTCAAACAGTGCGATCGTGTAGGGCTCGGCGGGCCTGCGGCCTTTATAAATTGTTTATGCCTTTTTAATCCCTTTTCTATTACTTCCTAATGCCCGGAAGCTTAACATCGGGATGAATTCCAATGACGCCACTTTACGCCGGCGACCAGCTCGATGATTACCGCTTAGAAACCTTGATAGCCTCCAGCGGCATGGCCTCCATTTTTCGCGCCACCGATCTGCGCGGCGGCGCCGCCGCTGCCATCAAAGTCCCGCATCCGCAAGCCGAATGCGACCCCATTTTTCACGAACGCTTCCGGCGCGAAATCGAAATCGGCGCCCGCCTCCAGCATCCCGGCATTCGCAAGATCTTCCCGCTGGCAGACTCCAACCGTCTGTATATGGCCATGGAGTGGCTGGATGGCCGATTGCTCCGCCAGGTGGTCGCCGAAGAAGGCCGATTCCCCATTGAGCGTGCCGTCACGATCGCCCTCCAGATCCTGGACGCGCTCGATTACATGCACAGCCACGGAGTGGTGCATCGCGATCTAAAACCCGAGAACATCATGCTGGGAGGTGGCGATTCAACCGACGCTCCGGAACGGATCAAGATCATCGATTTCGGTATCGCCTCCAGCACCGGTTCCCGCCGCCTCACCTTCGGCAAGCTCTCGCAGGTGATGGGAAGCCCCGATTACATCTCACCCGAGCAGGTAAAAAACAAACGCGGCGATGCGCGCAGCGATCTTTACGCCGTGGGCGTGATTCTGTATGAGATGCTCACCGGCGAAACGCCCTTCCACGGCGCCAATCCATTGGCCGTCATGAACGCCCGCCTGGTGGCGCCGCCGCGCGCGCCCAGCGAAATCAATCCCGAGATCTCGCCGCAATTAGATGAGATTGTCCTGCGCGCGCTCGAGCGCGATCCGGATGCCCGCTATGCCAGCGCCCGGGAGTTCGCCCATGATCTTTCGTATCCCGATGACGTTGTCCCAACCGATCGCCCCGCGCTGGTGGATCTCCGCCAGCAATCGCCCGCCCGGCGCCGGTCCCTGGTTTCCTACCTCATCATGCTGGCGTTAATCCCCGCGGTGCTCGGGCTGCTCCTGTACGTCGCCCGCGGCCGCTAAGGCGAGCAGGGTCAGCTTAAATCGAGAAATCAGGGTGCTTTAAACCCCAAGTGGATTCACCGGGGCGCCGCCCGTTTTCGAAGCGTCTAGCGATGGCTTAAGTATTGGTGAATCGAACATCTCCGCTAATCCCTCTCAATCCTCACTGGGCAAAGCCTCCATTGCAGAACCAGTCGCTGGCGGCCCAGGCCTCGTAAGCTGCGGTCCGCCAGCCGTTGCGCCTCGCCTGCAGAGCGCTACCGGCTCGACTATTGAGCTCTGCTCGAACGGCTGCTGCCCCGTCCGCGGCCAGAACACCAACGAGTTGATGCCGTATGTTTAGGAGCTCCTCGGCCGACTCGGACGCGTAGAGCTGACCTAGGCCCAGCCTCCGAAAATGGTTGTTGACGCGGAGCAGCAGAAGCGCACTCCATTCCGCCGGAGGGGCCACGCAAAAATGAACGGCCGCGGGACTTGTCTCGATCACTTCGGCTCTTAGCCATCGACTATTGTCGATCGCGTCGAAATACGGATGAAGACACACGTCGGCCGCCTGCTTTGGGATGGCGTCGAGCTTGGCCTTATTACAATCGCCGCACGCGGGCACTAAGTTCAGTGGTGCGACGGCGAGCGCGGGATAGTGCGCCTTTGGCAGAAAATGGTCCAGTGTCTTGATGGCCCTATGACCGCAGAGCGGACACCTTCCCTGTGCGGGTGCGGAAATGATCTCATCGTAAATGTAGCGGCCAGGAGCACGCTTCTTGGCCATTCTGTCGGTGTAGACGCGCTCCATTTCAGCTCTCGTTACGTCACCACCGACAAGGTCCGAAGCGCCGATCTCATGGAGCGAACTGGCGAGCGCGGCAGCCTCGTATTCGTTGGAGGCTTCCCCAATCAAATCCGTCACAGCTGCAAGCCTCTCCTTAAGCAAGGGATCCTGCACACGACTTATACAAGCCGAAAAGGTGGCACTTGCTGGGTAGGCGGGCCGATCCAAACGTCCACATGCGAGATCAACCTCGCTGCCGAGATGCAATCAAAGCTCGTACTATGGCCCTTGCCTCACCGCCAAGTTCGCCACCAAATCGCTCGATGATCTCATCGAAGTTTAGGGTCTGCTCCGTGGCCTCGCGTAGCATCTTGTGGAATCCCGAAGCGGTGACTTCGAGCCCAAAGACCTCGCGCGTCAGGACTCCAACGTTCTCTCCGAAGGTCTCGACATCCGGACGCTCTGCCACAACTTTCAAGCCGCTTCGCCTAATTTTCCAAACACAACTACGTGGCACTTCTTGCAATACAACCGGAGAGTGGGTGGCAATGACAGCGACGCCATTTCGGTCGGCCAGAAGATCTGAGAGCGCCCGAATAAGAGCCGCTAGCAAGGGTGGGTGGAGGTGGGCCTCTGGCTCATCCAGTAGGACGAGAGTCTTTTCTTCAACGCTCTCAACCAACCTAGTTATGGAGATCAGGACAATCTTGTGGCCCGAACTCAGTTTCTCAAAAAGCTTGGTCGACTGAGCCTTCAACTCCTGTTCGTCGATATCCTCATTCGCGAGTGCGCTTACGTCGGCGTCTTGAAACATGGGATCAGCTTCCAAGGTCTCCAGTGCTCTTCTCCATCTGCCAAGCCTGGCACCCTGCCGGCAGACGGAAATACTCTTGCTAAACTCCGATGACAGTTGCTCGGGAGACTTCGGTGGCAGCGGCTTGCCCTCCTTCGTGAGCCCCACACGTTTAAGCCCGATGTACGCATAGTGCACTCCCTCCGACTTGTCACGGCGGCTCGGCAGGGGTTCAAAGCGATCAAAAGCACTGAACGTAACTGACACCAAATTCGCGAACACCTTGTTCCCGGCAGCCGAATTAGACTTGTCCTCGAAGCGCCCGACTTCTCGATCCTTTGGCTCTTCATCTACAAGAGCTCTTGCCATGTGGTGCAGCAGGTGAGTCTTGCCAACACCATTCCGTCCAATCAGGACGTGTATGTTAGTAGGGGGGTGCGACTCCGGCTTGACCTCAAAGGAAAGAGAAACAGGGTCTGATTTCGAGCCGCTGGACTGAGCCGCTAAGTAGGTGAACGCGTAGCTCGAGAGACGAGCGCCACCGCGGGCCAGTCGCGCAAACTGCCCCGTGACGGTGGTGGGCGTTACTGACCTGAGGAGAGAAACGCGAGTGACCTTTTCCTTGAGCGCGCGTTCGAACAAGCCTTGGTCTAACGACAAGTCTCGCAAGCCTCTAAGGATTCGATCCCGGGTGCCAGGGCCTAGCTTGTTGAGCTCTTCATAATAGGTCTCATCCTCGCCAAGAGAGAAATGCCTTTCGTCCAGCTCGTCGAACTCCGTGGGAACCGACACCCGGCCTTCCTGCTCCATGGCAAAGCGACCAATCTTGACTCCGCCGACGCGGTGCCGCGTTCCCTCGTCGTCGTATACGACGAGTTGGTAAAGCGTCTTAAAGTGAAAGTCATCCCAGCGGTCGATGATCAGGCAGGCGCAAGACCTTGGCTCGGGTGGTGAGTCATAGTGCTGCTGCAGAACGATGAAGTACACGGAACTCTTCTTACCTTCGGCCTAAAATTTAGAGCTCCGATCGGCGCAACATCCGAGGATCCGAAGGTCTCAGAATATGGTATATCAATTGATCCTCCCGGCCAGCGCAGGCCCTCACGCACCTGTGGCGGATCAGCCCAACGCTCCTGCCGGGCCAGCGTCTCCGCGCTCCAATGCTCGATCATGCTGGATAACGGACGGAAGGAGTGCTGCACTGGCAGCGGGCGCCTCCACAACCGCCGCAGCAGCCCGGCGATGATCTCATCCTGCTCCGCCTCCGGGAGCGCGCCCAGCGCCTTCCCCGGTTCGCAGCGTTCCAGCAGCATGGCGCCCAGAGCATCGTCGGCATCAAGCAACTGCACCGTCGGATCGCCATTCCAAAAGCAGCCCCGCGATCTCGTCCGCGCCCTCCATGTGCGGCATGCCGAGCTTCAACACCGCACCCGTTCCGTCCTTGCGCGTCACCTGCGCCACCCACGCACAGCTCACCTGATCGCCATCGAACGGATCGCCAATCTGGAAATACCATCGCTGTTCCAGATCGCAGATCATGCTCGGCAGTCGCGCGAGCCAATCGGCAGGGTCCGGTGTCCTCGCGCAGGCCGCTGCCAGCCGTGCTGGGACACGCCGTGCTGGGACAAGGAACGTCACCCCTTCACTCTCTTATGAATTTAGGGACCTGTGTATTTAGACCAGAATCCTTGCCGATGGGGCAATCTGCTCCTGATAACACGCTGAAGATCAGGCTTGAACTCGCTCCAGAGATTGGACACGGCAAACCCCAGCAAGTTCCGCCCCGTGAGAGTCCACACGCCCGGATGATCGAACCTTTCTCGCCCGGGATCCGTGGAATTGATGATCACTCCGCTCCCCACCGCCGCCACGATGTTGGCAAACGCGATGTCGTCCCCACGCGGTGTTTCCACAATCAGAGTACTGAAAATCGCGTGCGCCGAGCGCTTCCATACGTTGCGGCTCCCGGACAGCCTGTACCGTAAGTCTTCATGCAGGGCCGCCGCCGCTGCGCCTTGCAGGCCGTACGTCACCACTCTCTGAGTAAAGGAGGCCACCAGATGGTTAGTGTAGTCGTCTGTGCCTCGGCCCCAAATCCGCGCCGGACTGAAGAGCATCAAAGCGGCGGAGGAAAACAGCGAGCTGGCATAAGGCTGCACCTCGGTCACGGTTTTATCGCCGAGCAGCGTCACCCGATCGCGCATGCTCAACGGGATCGCCGTGCTGGCCGATATTCCTAGCGGGTTCGCATAGGAACGCTCCAGATTCTCAAACATGCGGTCCTGATCGTTGTTCTGAAACGTGATCTTGTGATACAGGAACTCGCCCAGATGCGCCATCCGGGTGCCGGAGGTTTGAGCGCCATGTCCGTCGAAATGCACCCAGGCCTGAAGCGGCTCATCCGCCACTTTTCGAAAGATCACGTGCATGGAGGGCGAACGGTTTTCGCGGCAGCTTTGGATGGACGCGGGATGGCTATGCGCCAGCCGGAACACCAGCGGATCTTGCGTCCACGCCGCGGGATCGTCCCGGCAATCTTGGAGCAGTTCCTCGGCGCCCTGGGTCACTTCCACGTTCTTGGGCTTCTCGACTCCCAACGAAAGCTGCGGCAGATCGCCTTTGCTCAGCCGGTATTCGACGTTCGATTTGATGGAGTGCTGTTCCGGCTCCTGTGCCATGCCAGCCAGACTGCCGAGCAAGGCGAATGATACGACCGCTAGGTACTGCATAAGGACCGCAAAGAGCGTCCCGATTATACACGATACCGAGATTACCGGCTGTACAAAATTGCTCACGCAAGTTGAGATCCGAAGGGGCCCTCGCTTGGAACCTGCTTTCCCGCCGCATCCTGCGATTGTCGTTGGCCCTGTAACACTACAGCTTTTCGGTCTCTCTATGCACCTTCCGCGTTCCCGGCGGGATCATCTATATAGAGAATCGATATAGCATGAACATATGAAGTCGCTCCTGGTCCAACTGGATGAACCCACTTATCGGGCCCTCAACAGGATCGCCCCCGCGGCGAAACGCCAGCAGGCTGAATTCGTGCGATCGGCCATTCGTAAAGCGATTCGAGAGACGGAAGAAGAACGCACCCGGCAAGCCTATCTCCATCAGCCGGATTCGGAAGCCGAGGCCGGCGATTGGTCGTCCGCGGAGGAATGGAAATCGTAACAGAGCCCGCCAAAACTTCCCCGGTCGCGCCGGCCACTGCTGCTACGCCGTCCGCCATATCGCGGTCGAAATTCCACTGGGCCGCCCCGAAGGCCTGCCCGCGAAATGCGTGGCCAACTGCGACAACATACGGACCGTTCCGCGTTCGGCCTTGACCAAGCGAATCGGCCAAATATCGTCGCGCCGCCATTCGGAAGTCAAACGCGCACTCGGCGACGCCCTCGCCTGGGACGAATGAATCGATCAGTGACCATTCCTCCGCTCCCCATACTCGCGCCAATCGAATAACATACAAATCCCCGCCCACTCGTCTCCTGGACGCGCGCGCTATTCTCGATCCAAATGCGTCGAACCGCCACAGCTCCCAACCCCAATCCCCAACTTCCGATTTCCTCAGCCCCAAAAAAACGCCGCCAAACACAAAAATACCCCTGATGCGTCCAAAACCCCGCCCCGACCCCATAAAATAAGAGCAGCCCGTGCGCTTGCTGGTCTTATTTGCGCTCTCCGTCCCCCTCCTGGCCCAAAGCGCCCGCCGCCTCAATCGCTACGAATATAACGCCACCGTGCGCGACCTCCTCTCCACCCCCTTCCAGCCCGCCGCCGACTTCCCCATCGATGATTCCGGCTACGGCTTCGACAACATCGCCGGCGTACTTTCTCTCTCTCCGGCGCTCATGGAAAAATACCTCGCCGCCGCGGAAAAAATCGCGAGCGCCGCCATCATCCCTCCCACCCCACCCCAGCCCTCCGTGCAACACTTCGCCGCCAGCGAGTTCCATTTCAAAGTCGATTTCGAAGGCGACTACGATGTCCTGATCGCCGTCCACGGCCGCCCGGACCCCGTCAATGTCTTGTTCCTGGTCGACGATGTCCCCGTCGAAACATTGGCACCCAAAGATGCTCTCGATAATTTGCGCTCCGCCGAATTTCGCATTCGCCTCGGAAGAGGCAATCCCCGGCTGCGCGTGGAATTGGAACAGGAACCAACCAGCCCCTACGCGCCCCATCTCAGCTACGTCGAACTGCGCGGCCCTTATCACCCGGCCACGCCGCCGCCGTCAGAAAGCTACGCGTGCATTTTCCGCTGCGGACACGCGCCTGGCCATCACACGCTAGCATGCGCGCGCTCCAATCTCGCCGATCTGGCGCGCCGTGCTTATCGCAGGCCTGTCACGGACAGCGAAGTCGACGGCCTGATGCAGTTCGTCGAGCACGCCCCTTCCATCGATCGGGGAATGGAGCTCGCCGTCGAAGCGATTCTCGTGTCGCCGCGTTTTCTCTTTCGCATCGAACCAGCCGGAAGCCTCGACGATTTCCAGTTCGCCTCGCGCCTCTCATATTTCTTGTGGAGCAGCATGCCCGATGAGGAGCTGTTCCAACTCGCCGCCGGGCACCGTCTCCGCGATCCGGAAATTCTCCGCGCTCAGATCCAACGCATGCTTCTCGATCCCAAATCGCGCGCGCTCGTCGAAAATTTCGGCGGCCAATGGCTGCAAACCCGCAATCTCGCGAGCGTCCAGCCCGATCCGAAAAGATTCCCTCACTTCGACAACGAACTGCGCCGCGACATGCAGATGGAGACCCGGCTCTTCTTGCAATCCATCATTCGCGAGGATCGCCCTATCTCGGATTTCATCGGCGCGAACTACACGTACCTGAACCAGCGCCTGGCAGACTTTTACGGCATCCCCAACGTTCAAGGCGCGCAGTTCCGCCGGGTAGACCTCCCGCCCGATTCCCACCGCGGCGGCATTCTCACCCAAGCCAGCGTCCTCACCGTGTCTTCCTATCCCGCGCGCACCTCGCCGGTCCTTCGTGGCAAATGGATCCTCGAAAACCTGCTCGATGCCGCGCCGCCCCCTCCGCCGCCTAACGTTCCTAAGCTCGACGAAACGGCCCTGGGCGCAACCGCCACCGTCCGCCAAAGGCTGGAACAGCATCGCGCCAATCCAGCCTGCAAAGGTTGCCACGCCCGCATGGATACGCTCGGTTTTAGTCTGGAAAATTATGACGCCATCGGCCGCTGGCGCACGCACGACGGCAGTTTACCCATCGATTCAGGCGATGGCCCCGATCTCCTCAAGCAGCACCTGCTCGCCGAGCGGGACAGATTCGCGCGCTGCCTGGCCTCCAAGCTCGCCACCTACGCGCTCGGCCGCAAGGCTTCGCTGCCATCGGCTACCGGTAACGAGACCTTCGCGCAACTCATCGAAGCTATCATGATGGATGGTTCCCATGAATAATGGTCCCAATGAATAAACGCCTGAGCCGCCGAACCATTCTCCGAGGCCTTGGCGCCGCCGTGTCTCTCCCGTTGCTCGACGCAATGGTTCCCGTGTTTGCTTCCACCAATCCGCCCGGCGCACCCCTTCGTCTCGCGTTCATCTACGTTCCCAACGGCATCATGATGGATCAGTGGACGCCCGCTTCCGACGGCGCTGACTTCGAGCTCCCGCGCATCCTGGCGCCCCTGGCGCCTCACCGCGACAACGTACTGGTCCTCTCCGGGCTCACACAAAACACCGGCCGCGCGTTGGGTGATGCAGCGGGCGACCATGCCCGTGCCTCGGCAACCTATTTGACGGGTGCCCATCCCAGAAAAACCGACGGCGCCGGAATTCACGCGGGCATTTCCGTCGATCAGGTGGCCGCCAGCCACGTGGGCGCCGCTTCAAAACTGCCTTCGCTCGAGCTCGCTTTGGAAGATGGCCGCCTGGTCGGCAACTGCGATTCCGGCTATAGCTGCGCCTACAACAACACTCTGTCCTGGCGCACTCCGTCCCTGCCTCTGCCGCCGGAAGTGAATCCGCGCTTGGTGTTCGAGCGGCTGTTCGGCTCCCTCGACGAGAATCCAGCGGATCGCCGCAAGCGTTTGCATAACGAGACAAGCATTCTGGATTATGTTTTGGAAGACACCCAGCGCCTGAACAGCCAGCTTGGCGCCGTCGACCATCGCAAAATCGACGAATACTTGACTTCCGTGCGGGACATCGAGCACCGCATTCAGGTCGCTGAAAAAGACGACGCGCAAACTCCGCCTTCGTTCGAAAAACCCACTGGCGTTCCGGCCGATTTCGGCGACTATGCCAAATTGATGTTCGATCTCATGCTGGTGGCATTTCAAACCGGCACCACGCGCGTCTCAACCTTGATGCTGGGCCGCGAGGGCAGCCTGCGCGCCTATCGCGAAATCGGAATCTCCGATGCCCATCATCCCATCACGCATCATGATGGAAATCCGGAGTTAATCGAGAAGGTAGCCCAGATCAACACTTATCACCTGGAGCAGTTCGCCTATTTCCTTGGCAAGCTCAAGTCCACTCCCGATGGCGACGGCACTCTGCTCGACCATTCCTTAATCGTCTACGGCAGCGGCCTGAGCGATGGCAACCGGCACGAGCACGATAATCTTCCCATCCTGCTAGCCGGCAAATCGGGCGGCCGGCACGTCACTTATCCCGCGGAAACTCCCATGAATAATCTGCACCTCGCGCTGCTCGACCGCATGGGTGTCCACATCGAATCGTTAGGCGATTCCAACGGCGAATTGAACGTTCTTTCGTTAGACGCTTAGCAGATGCGCTTCCACTGGCGTCTGGTTCAAGCGCGCTAGCGCCAAACAATACCAGCGAAGTTGTTTGTCGTATTTTTTTCGGCTGGGCCCGATTTCTGCGTCGGTTTTGAAATCCACCACGTGCCAGCATCCCTTTTCTTCAAAAGCCAGATCGATCACGCCTTCCAGAATCCGATTGCCTTCGAGCTTCAACAAAATCGGTAACTCCCGGCGGCAAAGCTTCGATCGGCGCGCCCGATCGAGCAGCGGATGCTTCAGAGCCGCGGCTACCGCTTCAGCGGCGTGCTCGATTTCCTGATCGGTTGCTCCTAAACTCCGGCCATGAACTTTCGCCAGTTCCACAGCCGTTTTTCCATCCAGCGATATATCGCGAAGAATGGTATGAACCAACGTTCCAAACCGCGGGCCCGCCGATCGTCCACGGGGCTTCTCGATGGCCTCGAACTTCACCACAATCGAAAAGTCGCTGGGCGCTTCCGCCGCTTCGGTCGCGGTGAAAACATCAAATTCCTTTTCCCGTCCTTCCGCGTTCACTTTTTCGCGCTGCGCCTTCCATTCCTGATAAGCAATCAAGCTCGGCGAATCGGTTTCGTTCGAATCGCCTCTCAAAATCTCTTCCTGCCGCAATCCCAAATTAGCGGGCGCGGTCAGCTTCAACGTTCTCGGATCCCACCAAACCACTTCATGGGTCCCTTGTTGCGGCGAATGCACTCCGGGTTGCACCGACGGCTCGTCATGCGCGAAGAATGGCCGGTCCACCACGGTTGCGTCGCCGAATTTCGGACATCCTTCCGCAAGTGTCGCATTGCGATAGCGATCGTTCGCCGGATAAATGGCCTTGTTCAGCGGCCCCAGCCAGCCTTCCAGCTCTTCATCGCCTACCGTCGGAATCACCAGCAAATCGCGGGCGCGGGTGGCCGCTACATAAGCCACTCGGACTCCTTCGGCTCGTTCGCGCAATCGCTCTTCGGCTTCGTGCTCGCGCAGTTCCCACGGCGCGCAGCGCAGCAGCCGGGTGGCGCAAAGCCGTTCGCGCGCATCCACGTAACGGTCGGGGTCGCCGGCGGCGATGTTGGCGGTCATATCGGCCAAAATCACGATCGGAAATTCCAGGCCTTTGGCCGCGTGGACGGTCATCAGCCGGACTCCTTCAGCGCCCTCTTCCAGCACCGGCGCTTCGGCCGAGTCGGCCCTTTCCGATTGCGCGTCGAGCTCTTCGACGAATCCGCGAAACGAAACTCCGCCCGAGAGTTCGAAACTTCGGGCCAGATCGGCAATGCGATAAACATTGGCGAGCACCTGGTGTCCGGCGGGGCGCAGCGCAAATCCGGCATGAGCGCGCGCGGCTTCGAGCAGGGAATTGACGGTATCGGCGATCGGCCTTCGATTGCGTTCGCGATTCAACTCGGCAAGCAGATTCAGTGCCTCGGCAATTGGCCTGAATTCGGTCGCAAGATCCTCCGGCAATTTGTGGAACGGATGCAGCCGGCCGATTTCATGGCGGAAGCGCAGCAATAGATGGTCGGAAATGGCGAAAAGCGATCCTTTGAGTGTCGCGAATACCGACAGTTCATCTTCGGGCCATTCAATAGCGGTGAGGGCGGCGCGCAGCGTCTCTACTTCTTCGCGGCTATGAAACGATTTCGATCCAACCAGCAGGTGCGGGATCTCGCGGGCTTCCAGGCTCCGAACATAATCGCGAGTAATGTCTTTACCGAAATTCGTGAAGCGGCGAAACAGCAGACACACGTGCCGCGGCGAAATGGGCAGAAGCTGTTCCGGATTCTCGGGATCGCGCACTTTCCATCCGCTTTCGCGCACCAGCCATTCGATGAACGCCACGATGGTTTCGGGCAGGCAGGCGTCGATGGCCGCGCGGGAGATTCGCATGCTTCCATAAGGCCGGGGCGCGGGCAGCGCCACGATGCTGGGCTGCTGGGGAAGGGCCTGGGTTTCTCCTTCGAGCGGGGCGTAGGCGGCTTGTCCGGAGGCTACATCATCGCGCATTTCCGTTTCAAACGCAGCGTTAACGAGTTGTTGGATGGGACGCAGCGCCCGGAAGCTGCTGGTCAGTTGAACGGCGCCGACGCCGCGTTGTTCGAGCGCATCGCGAATTCCCCGATACAGCACCACGTCGGCACGGCGGAATTTATACACCGATTGCTTCGGATCGCCGACGACGAATAGTTTCCCTGGCTTGGGCGTGATTTTCATCCAGTCCGATTCCGCGGGATTGTCCGAGGCGAGCAGCAACAGGATCTCGGCTTGTAGCGGGTCGGTATCCTGAAACTCGTCAATGAAGATGTGAGTGAAGCGGTCCTGCAGGTAGCGGCGGACGTCCGGCTCGTCGCGCACCAGGTCGCGCGCCAGGAGCAGCAGATCTACAAAGTCGAGTTTGCCGGCGCGCCGTTTTAGTTGATCGTAATGGACCACCAGCTCCCACATTTCGCCGCGCAGAATGGCAGCAAGGTCAGCATCGGCAGCGTCCCGGAAGGCTTCCAGTTGATCCAGCAAATGCTGGCGCGCTTGCACCACCTGTTCGCGCGGAACGCCTTCGACGAAAAACCCGGAGCCTTTTTGCGGGTTCTTCTTGATATCGCGAATCAGCTTGATGAGAAGGCTTTCGAGCGAATCATAATCGCGCGCGCGGGCCGGTTCCGCGCGTTCGATCCAGGTGACCAGCGCCTGCGCCGGTCGCAGCGATTTCACCAGGTTGTCGTTGCGCCTGGCGCAGCGCGAGGCCGCTTCGGCGACCAATTGAACTTGTGCAACCAGCCGGTCGATTTCAGCTTCGCGGCGAAATTCAACTATGCGCCAGGGCGCTGGATGGTCGCGCCATTCGATCAGTTTCCAGGCCGCATATTGCAGTTGTTCGAGCGGGGAAGCGCCGTCATAAGAGTCGCGCCAGGCCAGGCGAACCAGAGCGCGGCGCAGTCCCGGTGCGCCTTCACCCAGCTTGCGCTGCATCCAGGCGCGAAAGGCGCGCTCGTAGATTCGCGAGGCTTGCTGTTCGGACAATTCCTCAAAGGCCGGGTCGACGACGGCTTCAACGGGCCGCTCACGGAGAATCTGGGCGCAAAAGGAATGGATGGTCCCGATTGAGGCTTCTTCCAGATGTACGAGCGCGTGCTCGATGTTGGAACTTTCGGCCGGAGTTTTCGCAGTGATGCGCGCGCGGTCGAGCTCCTGGCGCAGACGAAGCTTCAATTCGCCGGCGGCTTTGTTGGTGAATGTAACCGCAACGATGTGGCTGATGGTGGTGAGGCCAGCGGCCAGCACGGCGACAATCCGGGCGATCAATTCCGTGGTTTTGCCGGTGCCGGCGGAAGCTTCGACGAGCAGGCTTTCAGCGAGCGAGGTACGGATGCGGTCTCGAGCGGCCCGGTCGTCGAGTTGCGGTTGAATTGCAAGGTTCATTGTCAATAAGAGTCAGGGCGAATGACGAATCTCGATCAGCGGGTCCAGCCGGTCTGCTTGTTTGCGTTTCACGCGCGTTTCTTCATAGGGGCCGCAGACGGCGGAGTAATCGCACAGCGCGCAGGCGCCGGTTTGGGGGGCGGCCGGCAGAAAGCCCTGTTCGATGGAACGGTCTATGGTTTCCAGCACGCGGCGGAGGCGCTGGCGCGATTCGTCGTTGAGCGGAATATCGACGGAAGAGAAATCGCCGCGCTGGGTACAAAAAAAGAGCCGCCCGGAAACAACAGACTCGCCCAATAATGTTTCGGCGGCATGGGCGTAGAGCAAGGGCTGAAGGATAGCGCCGCCTCCCACGTATTGCGGCCGGTCTTTGGGCGATTTGCCGGTTTTATGATCGGTAACGCGCAGGGCAGCGCTGGTGGCGTGGCGCTCGATCAGATCGATTGAGCCGCGCAGCCGGACGCCATCCAGAATTACGGCCTCCTGGTTGGTGCTGGCGGGATCGCGATGCGGATCGGGTGCCAGGCCGAAGCCAAACTCGAAATGTACCGGAATCCAATCGGAGTGGCTCGCCGCCACTTGCTGCAACCATCCACGCAGATCGGTGCGTAGATTTTCGATTTCGCTCTTCCACACGCGCGGAATAGCGGGTGCAAGGTCGTCTTCGTACTGAGCGGCAACGCGATCCAGCACTTGATCGGCGAGATCGAGCGTAGCGGGTAGCTGGTCCTGCGCGACCGGAAGCAACTTGGCGCTGGTGAGCGCGCGGAACAGTTCGAACTGGGCCGAATGGAAAAGAGCACCGCGCGTAAGCGGATCCATTTGTTCCAACGCTGCAGGCTCCTGGCGCGGGCGAAATTGATAGACCGCCTGTAACAAGAAGCGATAGGGGCACGCGGCGAAATGCTGGAGCGACGATGGCGAATAGCTGCGATTGGCGAGACGGTGCGGGCCCAATGCGGCGAGAGTGGCTGGATCGGGATCAACGATGCCGTCGGCGCTGGACCAGAAGTTGCGCCAGCGCCGGCCACGAGTGCGGAGCGATCGCGCCAGCGATTGGCTGGCCTGCATCAGGTAGCGCGCGCTTCCCACGGCGGCGGCGCCACGCAGTTTCAGTGCGGCCTGGAGCGAAGCGAGATCGTATTCGGCGTCATCGATGGCGTCGCGCGGGCTGGCGGGAGCAGGCCAATCGAGACGCGAAGAAGCGGCACGGGCGGCGCGCTTCTCAAATTCACGCAGGGACGGGAGGCGGCCTTCGGCGGCGCGAACCACCTCCAACGCATAGAACGAAGGCACGCGCGCGCGGGATTGCGCGACGTCCATGCGCGGATAAGAGACCACCAGGCTGTGGGACGCGGCAGCGGCGGCGGAGCGCAGCAACATGCGTTCGCGGGCGATGCGCTGGTCTTGTGTAGCGAGGCCAGCGGAAAGTTTGCCGCGCTGCTCGTCGAGCAAAAGGGGATCTTCGAGGGCGCGGCGGGGGAAAAGTCCTTCCGCGAGCCCGGGCAAGAAGACGATATCGAAGCTGCGGCCGCGCGCTTCCTCAATGGAGCCGACGAAGACGCGGCCCCAGCGGCGCTGGGGTGGTTCGGTGCGGAGAAAGCTCAGGCGCTCGGAGAGAACGTCATAGACTTCGTCGAGCGAAGAGGGGCCAACTTCGCGCATGGGTTCCAGCTCACTGAGAACGCTGAGCACGGATTCGGGATGGCGGAGCGCTAGCTGGGCCAGACCGGCCAGGCGGTCGAGCCAAGCGCCCCATTTTTCCGCAGACGGGAGCGTGCCGAGCGCCTCAATCAAGGGAAGGGCAAAATGTTCTAAACATTCCAGCTGTTGAATGCGCTGGGCGATGTGGGTACGGTGCGAGTCGTCTTCCTTTTCCAAACCGCGCAGTTGGGTTTGGAATTCGGAGCGAAGGCCGCGCAAACGGCGAGCCCAGCGATGGCGGCCACCGATGACGGCGGCGTCGACGAGCAGCTTTTCCCAGCCAATGGGCACGGCAACATCTAGCGGAGGGTCGTCCGTCAGATTGGGCGGCGGAGGCGCTTCGAAAGTCCCGAGGATTTCGTCATCGGCCGGAATCCATTGCGCGGGATTTGCTTGCGGTGAGCCGTCGGGAGCGAGCGGCGGCGTTTGGCCGAGCGAAAGATATTCAGCGAAGCGGGACGCGGTGCAGCCCTCTGCGGCGCAGGCCAGCAGCGCGAGAAAAGCGCGGCCTGCGGGGTGGGGACGGGCGGCGCCACGGCTGACGTATTGATCGATGCCGGCGCGGCGGAGAGCCTCTTCCACCAGCGGCTGGTAGGCGTCGACGTTGCGCAACAGGATCGCGATGCGATCGAAGGGGGTGCCTTGTTCGGCGAGCTTGCGAATGCGCCGGGCGATTTCGACGCACTCGAAACTTTCGCCTGGGGCTGAGAAGAGGAGCGCGGGGTCGGGCGGCGCGGAGGGCGGGGGATCGGAAGAGAAGAGCCAGGTACGGACGCGATCGAGCGTGGCGGTGGACGGCGCGGTGTCGAGGTTTTCCGCAGTTACGCCCAGCATGCGTTCGAGCGCTGGGATGGCATCGTGGTCACCGGTTGTCGCGGTGGCGAGGACGTTCGGAGAGCGCTGAACCAGGGCTGCGAGAAACCTCTGGTGGGCGGCGGATTCGACGGCCAAGCCGAGCAGGACGAGAGGAAGATGGATGAAACGATGGGCGCTCGGATCGGCCTCGACTTCCTCGGCGGCGAGACGAAGGAGTAGCGGCAGATCAGCTACCGAACGCGCCGCGAGCTCCTGCTCGTAGAGCGAGAGCAGGTGTCCCAGGTCGCCCAGCGGCGCCGCATTTTGCAGGCGAAGTTCGGTAAGCGTTTTGGCGAGGGCGCGAGCGAAACCGGGCGTTTGAGCGACCGGAGCGAAATAGGGCAGGGCATGGGCGGTTGCGGCGGTGTGAACGATGCGCGCGGCCAGCGCTTCGATGCCCAGGCGCGAGATGGGAGCAAGCCCGAGGCGTCCCAGGGGCTGCGCGGCGAGATTGGCCGCGAGTTGCGTGAGAGTGAGCGTGTGAACGCCCTGACAGCCCAACGGAAAGGCATGGGCCGCTAGCTCATTCGCGGCGGCTCGGGTGGGGGCGATCACCAGGATTTCCGAGTGCTCGGGCTTTTGGGTCAGGAAGGCGGCAGCGCGCTGGAGAAGCGTGGCGTTGGAGCGGGAGTGCAGGAGCGCGCGCGGGAGCACACACAATTATATTTGGTCGCGACTGTTGACATCTATATCCATGAATGATATATCATGAGATGAACTATGGAACAGCCCGATTCGCCCCTGGCCCCGGCGGCTTTCCTCATCCTGTTCGCGCTGGCGACTGGGGAGAAGCACGGATACGCGATCATGCAGGAGGCGCGGAAGCTCTCCGACCAAAACGTGCATTTGGGGCCCGCGACGTTATACACCACCATTCAGCGTTTGCTCGATTCGGACCGGATTCGCGAGACGCCGGGGCCGAAGGATGGCGATAGCCGGCGCAAGTATTATCGGCTGACGGGTGCCGGGAAGACTGCGTTAAACGCCGAGCTGGCGCGGATGGAGGCGATGGTCAAGAAGTCGAAGGCCATGCGGCTGCGGCTGGGAGAGTCGGCGTCATGAACGAACTTCTGCTTGGCAGCGCGCGGCTCTATCAGAAGCTCCTGCTTCTTTATCCGGCGGAATTGCGCCGGGATTTTGGCGCGGAAATGGTCCTGGCATTTGCCGACGATATGGAAGCAGCATGGGGGGACGCGCGTATCGCCGGAGTTTTGCAGATCTGGTGGTACGCGCTGCGCGAGATTGTAACGGTGGCGTTGCCGGCGCAAACTTCCAATCCGTGCGTGCTGGTGCCGGCTTTGTCGTTCGGACTGGCTGCATTGACCCAGGGCACGGAACTAGCGCTGTCCCTGCGCAATGTCACGTTCCTGGATTACTCTGTGCTGTTCGACGAGATCCGATTCGTGGTTCTTTTGCCGAGCGTCGCCAACGCCTGTGTGGCGTTCGTGGTTACGCGCTTTTACGCTTCAACCTCGATCACTTCGCTTCGATTGGAATAATTCCGTGCTCGAAATTCGCAATCTCACCAAGCGGTTTCGAGGGGCGCCCGTGGTGGATGACGTAAGTTTTGCGGTGCGGCCCGGCGAGATCACGGGCTACCTTGGCCCGAACGGCTCTGGCAAATCCACCACGGTGAAAATCTTAACCGGCCTTTTGCACCCCAGTTCCGGGCACATCTTCTATCAGGGACGGAACGTCTACGATGACCCGATCGGCTTTCGGCAGCGGCTGGGTTATGTGCCTGAAGAGCCCAATTTGTACGGCTACCTGACGGGGCTGGAGTATCTGCAACTGGCCGGCGGCCTGCGCGCGATTCCCGAGGATCGCGTGAATGAGCGGGCGAATCAGCTTCTGGAGCTGCTGTACCTGGAAGATGCTCGCTGGGTTCCAATATCGAACTATTCGAAAGGAATGAAGCAGCGCGTGCTGATCGCGGCGGCGCTCCTGCACGACCCCGACGTTCTGATTTTCGACGAAGCGCAATCGGGACTCGATATCATGAATAGCCTTTTGTTCCGGCATCTACTGCGCGAACTGGCGGCGCGCGGCAAAGCGGTCCTGTACATTTCGCATGTGCTGGAGCTGGTGGAAAAAGTCTGCGACCACATTGTGGTGATCCACAAGGGGCGCATTGTGGCGGACGATTCGGTGGGCGGGCTGAGAACTCTGATGCAGCGGCCAAACCTGGAGGGGATCTTCATGCAGTTGGTTCAGGAAGACGATCTGGAGTCGCGAGCGCGCGAGATTCTGTCCGTGATGATGCGCTGAAGATTCCGGAACATGCGGTCTCCCTTTCAACTGGTGCTGAAGCTGTTTCGAGATCGTTTTCTGGAAAACGACAGTGTATCGCCGGGCGGCGGATTTCAGACGAACATTTATCAGCTGCTGGGGATTCTCGCGACCATCGGGGGGGTCGTCGTCATTTACGGAGTGCCGGCATTTCTGACGTTTGCGCTGCGGCCCGTAACACCGCGAACGGAAGGAACGCTGCGGAGCTTTCAGTTGTTCTTTGCCGCGTACTCGTTCGGGATCGCTGGTTTTGCAGCCATCTTCCATTGGGATATGCTCTTCCCGGACCGGCGCGATTTCTTGATCCTGGCGCCGTTTCCGATCCGGCTGCGCGAAATCGTGGGCGCGAAATTCATGGCGCTGATTGCATTTTTGTTGATGCTCGCAGTGGCGCTCAACGCTGCTCCCGACGGCGCTGTGGCCGCGATGGGCGGCGTCCGGCTGGGTGCCGCTCAGCTTGCCGTCACGGCAGGGGCATCCATATTCGCTTTCCTGGCGGTGATAGCAGGGCAGGGGATTCTGATCAGCGTGACATCCCCCAGAATTTTCCGCCGCATTTCGCCTTGGATCCAGATGCTCGGGATGAGCGCGATGGTGATGACGGTTCTGGGGTTCCCGGTGTACTCGGCGATGTTCCAGCGCGCCCTTGCGCAGAAACAAATTTGGCTCTATCTGTTTCCGCCGGCCTGGTTCAGCGGGCTGTACGAATTGGTGCTGGGAGGGCAGAATGGATTCCTGGCGTCGCTCGGGATGCTGGCGATCAAAATGACGGCGCTCGCGATCGTGGCGATCCTGGCCACCTGGGGACTTGGTTTCCGGCGTCACTTCCGACGCACACTGGAAGCGGATGATGCCGCTCACCGGCCACATGCGTGGCGCGTTCCGAAGTGGCTGGTGCGATCGGAAGAGGAGCGCGCACTTTTCGGATTTGCCGGGAAAATACTGGCGCGCAGCCAGAAGCATCAATTTTTCCTGGCCACGTATCTCAGTGTTGGGGCCGCCGTTGCGTTGTTCTTCGGCGTTGCGGTGCGCGATGGAAAGGTCGCACTGTCGCCCGATGGCGAGCGCTCAGTTGCTTTCGTCCTGGGTTTCTTTGTCATTTCCGGATTCCGTGCGGCGTTCCAGTTTCCCTCGGAATTGGCGTCCAATTGGATCTTTCGCCTCACCGAGGCGCGCTGGACGGAAGTGTCGCGCAGCGCGACCAGAAAGCTGGTTCTCGCGATCAGCCTGGGTCCGTTGCTGATATTCGCGCTGCCCTTGGAGATGGCGGCGTTAGAGATGGGAGGCTGGAATTGGCCGATTGTGCTGGAGCATTCCGCGGTTCAGCTTCTTGGCGCGGCGCTTCTGGTGGAGCTGCTGTTTTGGAATTTCGATAAGGTGCCGTTCACCTGCTCCTATTTCCCCGGAACAACCAGCCTGGCACTGCTCATTGTGTTGTACGTTTACGGGATCACTGGCTACAGCTTTCACATGGCCGACGTGGAGAGCGCCATGGAACGGCACTGGGCAGGCGCTGTCCTTTTTTTTGCCGCGGCGATCAGCGCGCTGATCTGGAGCTGGCGCCGTCATCCCATGGCGGACGGGGTGCGCTTCGATGGCAGCGAGCCGGTGATTCGAACATTGGAACTGAACTGAGGACGGCCGCTTCAGATCCCTCCGGGAGTTGGAGCGCTTCTGCCTGGCGGAGCAGGCTTGGAGAAGAAACAGCCGTCAACGCATGAAACAGATTGACCTCAGATGTCCAGTGAGGTTTAGACCGCGGTCTGCGCCAGGATCTGTTCCAAGATGCCGCTGGTGGAGTAGCCGGGTTCGAGTGGCAGGGCGAGCACCTGGCCGCCGGCGGCTTCCACCTCTTCGCGTCCGGCGATGAAATGCGCCCAGTCGGCGCCTTTTATCAGGATGTCGGGGAGCACGGCGGCGATCAATTCGCGCGGGGTGTCCTCGTCGAAGAACGTGACCGCGTCCACGGCAGCAAGGGCCGCGGCGAGCTCGGCGCGCTGGTCTTGCGAAATCAGCGGGCGCGTGGGACCTTTCAACCGCTGCACGCTCGCATCGGTGTTCAAGGCAAGGATCAGTATGTCGCCGAGCGATCGCGCGGCTTCCAGCAAGCGGATATGGCCGGGATGCAAGATGTCGTAGCATCCGTTGGTAAAGACCACCTTTTTGCCGGCGCGCGACCACTCGGTGCGGATCGCGATTAGTTGTTCACGCGTGTAGATTTGGCCCAAGGGCCCATTCTATCGCGAGACGAAGCTAAAATTCGCCGTGCAGAATCTGGGCAAAATTTGCGACGTCGAGCGTACCCAATCCGGCTGCGGGATTGTAGCCGTTGCTTCCTTTATAGAACCAATTGTCGCCATAGGCGATGGCGTTCAAGGGAGCGCTCGAGCCGCGGTAGGCTTGGCCGGTGAGCGCCAGAAGGTAAAGCGAAGTGTTCAGCGATCCGACGCGCCGGCCCAAGTACTGGCCAAGCAATGCCGTGACGCCGTTCAATTGCGGGGCAACGAAACTGGTGCCTCCGTAAAACGGTTGCAGGCCAAAACCAGTCACGCTGGAGGTGTAGTAGATTACGTAGCCGGTTTCCGGATCGGCATTGAAGGAGACGTCCGGGACATTGCGGCCGGGATAGAACGCCGGAAGGGCGTACAAAAGTCCATAGCCCTGGAGGTAGAAATTCTGGTTCGGCTGGCTGGGCTGGACGCCCGGAATGAGAATCTGGGAGAGCGGGACGGGGAACATAATACTCACCCCTCCACCGCTGCCAGCAGGGAAGATTCCGCAGGCGATGGGGGTGAGGCCCAGAGTTTTGCACAAGCCCTCCAGATAGTCCCAGCCCCACACGCTCTCGTGTTGGATGTTGACGTCGTAGTAGGGTGGGGTGCAGGCCGCATTCAGGCAATATTCCTGGAGACCCGGCAGCGTGGTGCCACCGGCGGCGGTCATCAGAGTATCGCTCGCCGGATAATCCACGCTCAGGGTCAGACTGCAACTGCCCACCACCGAGGCCGAGTAGGGGCCGAAGCAGCCCAGATCGTTATTCACATCGTAGGCGCCACCGTCTCCGGAAGCAGCCGCCGCGGCTTGTCCCTGGATGGACGCGCGCAGCAGAAGCTCATGAATGGCCTGCGTAGCGCCTACGGTTCGCCCGGTCAGCGGGTCGGTGACCGGGGAGTTCTCAACATTGTTGAGCCACTCCCAACTGCCGCAACTGATGGAAAGCGTATCGGCCGAGTTGGAGTCAACCGCTTTGGCAAACAGATCGACGAAGCCCTGGTTGGTATTGGGGGCCTGGTAGACAATGACTTTGGCTCCGGGCGCGATTCCACCGGACTGCTCGACATCCAGAGTGGTTTCGATGGAGCCGGATGCATCGCTGGGCGCGCCGGGCCCGCCATCGATATTGACGATGGTGATGCGGTTTTGGGCGACCTTGAGGCCCACCGCCTGCCAGTACGCGTAGGCATCGCTCGGGGTGAAAGCGGCCAACGTCATGATGCCAATCGTGCTGCCGCTGCCGGTCAATCCACGTTTATAAAGCGGCTGGACGTCGTACCGGCTGGCGAAATCGGCGACTGTCAAGAATCCGATCGGATTGCCGGAGTTCGCCGCCGGCGTGGCCGCTCGGGGAACGGTGATCACCGGGGGAGCGGACAGGTAGCGCGGATGCAGCGCGGGGCCGTTGTCGAGGCCGACTATAGCCGCCACGGGCAGGGAAATCTCGGGGGGAACCGTGGCGGGGCTGAGCGGGGCGTGATAGGTGTAGGCGGCGATTTTGTCGTGCGCGGGAACCACATAACTGTGCAGGCTCACCGAGAAGGCCCGCTCGATATCAGCCGGCAGACCTGTCACCTGGAGCGTGGTGGCGGTGATTTTTTCGGCCCGGAGCCCGTACGTGGCAAGAGCCGCAATGGCTTTCGCAATCTCTGCGCCGGTGGGTGCGAAGCGCGCCGCGAATTCTTGAGCGCTGAGGAAGCGGTGGAACTGCGGATCGCCTGGCGTGTAAAGCGCCTGCTGCAACGCTTCGGCCTCGCTGAGCCGGGGCAAACCAAGCGCGATGGTCATCGAAATGGGGGTTTGGGCGGCGAGCGCGGTCAATGGGCCGCGATCAACTGCGGTGGGCGTGGCTGCGTTTGCCGAGGCTACCAGCAGGCAGAGGACAGCCAAATTGCGAGAAAAACGGAATGCGGTCAATGGATCCTCCTTTTGGAATGCAGTACTCCTATCGAAGTGGAACTTCCATTGAGCCGGGGCGCGCCGTACTGAGTACGTCCCCGCGCGGACCCGGTTCAGAAAGATGACGGCAGATTATTACCGTCTTAACTTTGTTCAGCGATGTTAACCGAATTTAAATTGGCGGGCAAGCGCTAATTCGCACAGCGCTAACTTGCACGGTGCTAATTGGCAACGGTGTCGCGGCGTGCGAGGCCAATGGAAGCTTACTTAAGGATTGCCGATTCGGCGCGGACGGATTCAGACTCGGCCCACGTTTGGAAAACCTGGATGATGGAAAGCAGCTTTTCGGGATCGCCCTGGCCGCGGAAGCAGTTGCGAGTTATTTCGCAGAGCAACCAATCGGTCTTGGAGTGCTCGCGAGTGACGGGTGGCATGGCGCGGTTTTCGAGCGGCGTGCCGTCCAGATCGATGGTGACCATCCAGCCGGGAGTGTCGAGCGATTCGATGGTGACACCGTGCGAGTGTTCCCAGCGTCCGTTGGAGTGGCGTTGATACCAGGCTTGCAAGAAATCGAGAGGGTGCATGGAGGGGCAACGAAGGGCCTGGGGCTCTGTATCTGTTTTATGTGGTAAGCGGGCGGGAGGCAAGAGTCGGGAGTACTAAGGGAGTTGGGGTGGTTCGGACTTCCGATAACGGATATTATGTAAAGTGGTCTTGGACCGGCGATCCTTCAAAAAGTAACTTTCGTCCGGCGGCTTGTCCGTGGGACAATCAAATTATGGATAATGTAACATTTGAAACGCAGGACCTGCGTGTGCGCATTGAGGACAAGATTGCGCGCATCGATCAGCGCAAACTCAGTGGCGAGACTTGGAAAGAGATCGATCAGAGCGCGTTACCGATTCCAGAACAGTGGTTTAGCAGTCCGATCCGAACGTCTCCTCTGAAGGTTGCGCTGTTGGCTTTTGAACGTGAAAATCCGGGCGATATGACGTTGAGGATTGCTCTGCGATCCTAAGGATTCCAAAAGCGCCGGACAAACGGCGGGTGTTGGGAGGGATTCTGCGGGCGGGATTCCATGAAGAGAGGCCGCGCTAGCGCGCAGCCCCTCAGTTTGTTTAATCGACTACCAGCGGTTATTACCGCGGCCACGGCCGCCGCCACCACCGCCTCCGAAGCTTCGTTCCGTTTTCGGACGGGCTTCGTTGACGTTCAGGGCTCGGCCATCCAGTTCCCTTCCGTTGAGTTCAGCGATCGCACGATCGGCTTCCGAGTTAGCACTCATCTCGACAAATCCGAATCCACGGGGTTGCCCGGTATCCCGGTCCGTGATGATGTTGACGCGCTCCACAGTTCCGTACGCCTCGAACAGAGACCTGACCGCAGCTTCGGTAGCTCCGAAGTTGAGGTTTCCTACAAATATGTTCTTCATGCTTTTTCCTTTAGCTTTTGCAAATGGGGTTAATCGGGCAGGATCGGACGAGGCGGTTGGACCGGACTAATGCGAAGATGCCAAAACAGTTGACCACTCAACTGTAGCACGGACCTCGCCCGCGCGCCGTGGCTATTGGTACGTGACCGGCCCGATGTCGAACCCGTCGGCAAACTGGGTGGATGTGTAGTCCGTGCCTGGCGCGCTGAACGCCGGGCCGATGTAAACTTGCGCGACGTCCAGCGAGCCTTGCGGGTTGTTCGAGTTTGAGTAGGTGTGCGGCAGCGCGGACAGCACCGCGGCGGGAACCGTGTAAGAACCGGCCGTCGCATCGGCCCAACACATGAACTGCGCACCCACTCCGAGCGAGACCTGCGATTGGCCGACGATCTGGAGCAGCGCGCCCGCGTAGCCGTTGGTCCAGGTGATGGTCAGCGGCTGAGCACGGTTGATGGTGGCGGGGACCGCGGGGCGATTGGTCCAGTTCAATTTTGCGGGAAGCGTGATGGTACCGGTGAACGCGCCCACGTCTTTGCCTCCGGCGCCGGTGAAGGTGTAAGTGCCTGGCTGCAGCACGGTGCCGTCGTTGATCAATCCAGGAGCGCTCGCGGAACTGGCGGGCGAAAACGCGATCGAGTAGGTTCCGGTGGAAGAATTCAGCAAGTCGTACGGTCCAATGGGCCCGCTTAGTGTGACTTTGCCGGCGTGACTTTGCCGGCGTCTAATCCGGTGGGAGCAACGGCCGTCACGCTGCTGGGAAATTGTATGACCTCGCAGGTGTTCGCCGCCGGAATCTGCACTGGCTGATTCAAATCCGCCAGCGGGATATTTCCAAAGTAAGCGCCGGCGGCGTCACCTTGATAATCGATTTTCGCGGTGTAGGCGTGGATGCGGCTCAAGCTGAGGCTTCCGACGCGCAAGCTTCCATTCTTCTGGGCGGTCTGAAGGATGCTGGGATCGTACCCACCCGGATCGCTGCAGGCGGTGCCGGATTGCGCGATCGATATCGTAATGAAATTGCTGACCACGCCTCCATCGACGATGTACACGGGCACGGCACAGCCGGAGACGCCTGCGGGCACCGAGATCTCTATCTGATCTAATGCCGTACAGCAGCCCGACCGGCCGGCGTACATCACTTGCGCCTGCTGGGTGCCAACGAAGACCTGAAGGTCCAGATTCGGAATGGGGCCGGGCAATGGGCCCGCGGCTTCGTTCCCCGCTACCGCTCCCAGGCCGGTGCCCCAGATGTCCACCAGATCGCCCGGATTCGCCGAGGCGTTCTGCGCATTCACGACGTTGGTGATGGCGTTGGTAAACACTCCGGCGCCGTTGCCGCCCTGGTTCACCGCAAAGACGCCGAAATCGTGGGCCGCCACGGTGATGTTGAGAGGCGCGCTGTTGACGCCGTTGTAAGTCGCCAGCATGGTCCCGCTTCCCACCGGCGTGCTGGAAGGCAACACGGCGGCTACTTGCGTCGCCGTCGTATAAAGCATGATGCAGGGAACGGTAGTTCCACCGACTGTGACGCTGATGGATGTTCCAGCGAGCTGCGCCGGCAGCGGGAAGGCGCTCGATTGGGCCAGTTTAGATGATCCAATTCCCTTCCCGAACGCAATAAAGATGCCGCCTTGCGCGAGGTTTCCATTGGGAAGACTCGCGTTCAAATAGCTGGCGGAATTCACCGCCGCGCTCAGCGTCACCTGCGCTTCCAAGCCTTGCGCACAATTCAATAGAAGTGCCGCCAGCGGCACGAAAATCCACTTCATTGCTTTCCTCCACCCCCGAGGTTCAAGTAGGGAATGAGGCTAGCGTAAGCTTACTTTCAAAAATACTTGCGAGATCTTGGCCGCTTTATCTGCGGATGCCTTGCGGAGTGGCGCGGACCGCTCGTTCGAAGGCCCAGCCGCGAATATGGTTGATCTGTTCCTTCATGGTCCGGGACAGCGGTACGGTCTTGACGGCGATGTTGATGAGATCCTGCTCGTTGAGCGCGCGGTCGGCCAGCCGCGCCCGGGTGATGGCCGAGACCACGCATTGCTCGATTTCGGCGCCAGTCCAGCCGACGGTGAATTGCGTGAGTTGATCCACGCGGAAGGCCGTCTCATCGATGCCGCGCCGCTTCAGGTGGATCTTGAAGATGTCCATCTGCTCATCTTCGCTGGGCAGGTCGACGAAAAACACTTCATCGAAACGGCCCTTGCGGATCATTTCGGCGGGCAGCAGATCGATCCGGTTGGCGGTGGCGGCGACGAACAGGCCGCGCGTCTTTTCCTGCATCCAGGTGAGGAAGAAGGCGAAGATGCGGCCCTGTTCCCCGCCCGAATCGGTAGACGTGATGCCCATTTCGATTTCGTCGAACCACAGCACGGCGGGCGCCATGTCTTCCATCATCTTGCAGGCGGCGACGAAAGCGCCTTCCGGTTTTCCATGGCGTCCGGAGAAGATTTCGATCATGTCCACACGGTACAGCGGCAATTGAAACTGCGAGGCAATGGCCTTCACACAGAGGCTCTTGCCGCATCCGGGGATACCCATCATGAGCAGACCCTTGGGCACGATTTCGGCGTCCAGGCTGTCGCGCATTTCGAAAAGCTTGCTGCGCTCCACCAGCCAGGTCTTTAATCCTTCCAGGCCGCCGACATCGCCCAGATTGGTGCCATCGGCAATGAACTCGATGACGCCGGTGCGATTGACCAGCAGCTTTTTCTCTACGAGCAGCGCCGGCAACGATTCAGTGCCGAGCCGGCGTCCGCTTGCAACCGCGCGCCGCAGTGCGTAGCGCGCTTCATCGATGGTCAGGCCCACCAGTGCGCGCGCCATCTGCTGCAGTGTTTCTTCGCTGGTGCCGGGTGTTTCTGCGCGCAGGAAATCCGCCAGCTCGATCACGTCCGGCGTGCGCAGCTCGATAAACAAGATGCTGCGCTCCACTTCCTCGGGAACAAAGCGAACCGGCGATGAGATGACGACGAACTTGTGACGATCCAGGCAGCTTTCATACACGTCGCGCAGGCGCCGCCGGATTTCCGACGATTCGCGCAGCGGCTCATGAAAGTCCTTCAGGTGAAAGATGGCCGAGCCTTGGTGGGCAATGATAAAGTCGAGCACCGCGCGCGGAGCCTGGGATTCGGCCGCGGCCGGCTCTTCGCCCTCGCGATGCAGCCCTTCGGTGAGGCTCCAGGTCCAGACCGGCACGGGTGTTGCAGCGCGCAGGTTCTGGCTGACTTCATTTAATATCCGGGCGACGCGCTGCTCTTCGGAGGATTGAATATACGTCAGCGGACGGCCCGATTCGAAGGTTTCTCGAACGGTTTTGGAGGCGCGGCTTTCCACGGTTTGGGTGGGTGAACCGTTGACAGTCATCTTTATTAAGACGATACCATCGGGGAAAAAGACGGGCCATGGCTGTCCCAGCGCACGCACATAGTGCTATCTTCGTTTTCTTGGCCCCCGTACTGGAAGGTATTCGCGTCCTCGACCTCAGCAGCATTGTGGCCGGCCCTACCGCCAGCATGATTCTGTCAGACCTGGGCGCCGACATTATCAAAGTAGAACGCATCCAGGGCGGCGAAGATGGCCGCGCGATGGGCCCGCATCGCGGCGAATGGGGCGCTTATTTTGTGGCGCTCAACCGAGGTAAGCGATCCATCACGGTGGATCTCGCCAAGCCTGAAGGACGCGAGACGGTGCTCCGCCTGGCATCCACTTGCGATGTCTTTCTTGAAAACTTTCGCGGCGGAAAAGCGGCAGCCTTGGGACTGGATGAGGCGGCCATTCGCGCCCGCAAGCCCGAGATCATCTACGCCTCGCTGTCCGCTTATGGCCCCGGCGGGCCGGATTACACCAAACCCGGCTACGATGCGGTTCTGCAAGCGCGCACCGGCATCATGAGCGTCACCGGCACCGGCGAAGGGCATCCGATGCGCACCGGCGTTTCCATCCTGGATGTGACCACTGGCACCTGGATGGCGCTGGGTATTCTGGCCGCGCTGCTGGAGCGCCAGCGTTCGGGGAAAGGCCAGCGCGTGGACGCGTCGCTTTTTCAAACCGGCCTTCTGTTCATGGCTTATCATCTGGTTTACCGGCAATTCGCCGGCGTGGATCCGCAGCCGCAGGGCGCGCGGCACAAGGCCTTCGCTCCCTATGGCTCACTGCCGACCGCCAGCGGAAAAATTATGATCGGAATTTCCAGCGACGCTCAGTTTCGCCGGCTGTGCGCGGCGCTGGGCCACGAGGAATGGGCGGCCGATGCGCGATTTCGCACTAATCCGGACCGAGTGGCCAACGTTGATGAGTTGGAGAATCTCATCGGGACAGTGCTGCGCACGCAATCTACGCCGCACTGGGTGGCGCTCTTCAATCGGTGCGATATCGCGAACGACGCGATCCAAAACCCCAGCCAGGTGCTGGAAGATCCGCAGGCCGCCGCGCTTCACTTGTTCACCGAAATCGGGTTGACGGGCGCGCAATCCTTTGTGCTGCCGCGCTTGCCGATCGGCCTTTCGCTCACTCCGCCGGCTCCGCAGGGTCCGCCGCCGGGCATCGGACAGCACGGCCGCTCCATCCTGCACGAAGCGCGGCTCAGCGATGCGGAGATAGACGCGCTCGTAAAATCGGGTGTGGTGGGAGAACGGACATGAAGGTGCTCACCGAAGAACAGGAGCTGATCCTGAAGACCGTCCGGCAGTTTGTGGACAAGGAAGTGATTCCGGTGGCATCCGCCATGGAACATCGCGACGAATATCCGCACGCGCTGGTGGCCCAGATGAAAGAAATGGGGCTGTTCGGCTTGAACATCCCAGAGGAATATGGCGGCTCCGGCGTGGACAGCACGACGTTTGCGATGATTTTCGAGGAAATTTCGCGCGGATGGCTGGGCCTGGCGGGCGTGATTGGAAGCAATTCGGTCATGTGCGACGTGGTGGCGCGCTTCGGCACCGAAGAACAGAAGCGCCGCTTTCTGCCCGGGATGGCGACGGGAGAAAAACGCGGGGGCATCTGCCTGACAGAATCCAACGCTGGCACGGATCTGCAAAACATCAGCACCACGGCCACGCGTAACGGCGACGTGTATCGCATCAATGGTTCGAAGATGTGGATCACCAATGCGCGGCACGGCAACACGTTTCTGCTTCTGGCGAAAACCGATCCCGCCGCGCAGCCGGCCCATCGAGGCATGAGCGCTTTCGTGATCGAAAAGGGCGCGCCGGGGATGAACGTGAGCCGCGATATCGAAAAGCTGGGGTACAAGGGCGTGGAAACGTGCGAGCTGCATTTCGCCGACTTCCCTGTTCCGGCTGAAAATCTCATTGGCGGCACGGAGGGGCAAGGCTTCAAACAAGTGATGACGGGCCTGGAAGCCGAGCGCCTGAACGTTGCCGCGCGCGGCCTGGGCATCGCCCGCGCTGCATTCGAAGAAGCCATCCGCTACGCGCAGCGCCGCACCACTTTCGGCAAGCCGATCGCCGAACACCAGACCATCCAGAACAAGCTGGCCGATATGGCGACGCACATCGAAGCGTCGCGGCTGCTGATTTACTCGGCGTGCGAAAAGCGCGACCGCGGCGAGCGTTGCGATCTGGAAGCCGGCATGGCTAAGCTGTTCGCCACTGAAACCGCCGCCGAGGTGTCGTTTGAAGCGATGCGCATCCTGGGCGCCAATGGCTACTCGAAGGATTTTCCGGTGGAGCGCTACTATCGCGACGCGCCGCTGGTGGTGATCGGCGGCGGCACCAATGAATTGCAGCGGCTGATCATCGCGCGCAATTTGCTGAAGAAGTATAAGGCGGATGCCTAGCCATGGAATTCGGACGCTATTACGAAGATTTCGAAGTCGGCGCCGTCTACAAACACTGGCCCGGCCGCACGATTTCCGAGTACGACAATACCCTTTTCGCGTTGATGTCGATGAACCAGAACCCGCTGTTCATCGACGAAAATTATGCGCGCACCCAGCCGCTGGGACGCCGACCGGTGCTGGATACACTCATTTTCAGCCTGACGGTGGGGATGAGCGTGTCCGACACCAGCGGCAAAACGATCGCCAATCTCGGCTACGACAGCGTGGTTTTCGAGCGGCCCATGTTTCCGGGCGATTCGCTGTATGCTGAGTCTGAGGTTTTGGAAATGCGGGAATCGGCCAGCAAACCGGACCGCGGCATCGTGGCCATTGAAACGCGCGGTTTCAACCAGAACCAGGAGCGCGTCATCGTACTGCGCCGCAAATATCTGACACCGAAAAGAGGCACCTCGTGAAAGAATACACGCGCGAGTTAGTGGAGTTTCTTCATCCGCTTTCAGCCGCCGGTTTGCCCTCCGAAGTACTCGATCGCGCGCGCTACTTCCTGCTCGATTATCTGGCGTGCGCCATTCGAGGCTCGCGGGAGGAATCGTCGGCCGCGGTGCAGCGGATGGTCCGGCGCATGGGTGCGAATGGATGCGCCACCGTGATCGGCACTCGAATTCGCAGTATTCCGGGTCTCGCGGCGCTGGCGAATGGCGCAGCCGAGCATGCCATCGAAATGGACGATACGCATAGCGGCGGGTCCATTCATTTGGGCGCTACCATGTTTTCCGCGGCGCTTGCACTGGCCGAGACGATGCCCGATACTTCGTCCGATGTCTTCTTCGCCGCGGTGGTGGCCGGGTACGAAGCCGCGGCCCGCATCGCGATGGCGGTACAGCCCCAGGAACATTACGCGCTCGGTTTTCATATGACGCCCACCTGCGGCGTCTTCGGCGCAGCGATTACATCGGCGAAATTGCTCGGGCTTACTGCTGGCCAAACTCTTGCTGCCGTCGGGATCGCGGGAAGCATGGCCGCCGGGTCGATGGAGTTTTTGGCCGATGGCGCATGGACCAAGCGAATCCATCCGGGGCTCGCGGCTCAAAACGGCATTCACGCAGCGCTGCTGGCGGCGGAGGGCTTCACTGGGCCCCTTCGAATACTTGAAGGCCGTGACGGTTTTTTGCACGGGTACTCTCGAAGCTCGGTTCCCAATCGCCTGACAGACGGCCTGGGCGAATCTTTCGCAATCCTGCACACGGCGGTCAAACCGCACGCCTGCTGCCGCTACATGCAGGGACCCATCGATGCCGTTCTCGCGATCATGCGCGAGCAGAAACTTGACGCCAGCCAGATTGGCCGCATCGAAGTCGCCGTGCTGGAAGCGGGCTGGGGGATTGTCGCCGAACCGCGCGCGAAGAAATACAATCCCGAGTCCGTGGTCGACATGCAGTTCTCGATGCCCTTCGGCGCGGCTGTTGCAGCTATCGATGGCGCCGCGGGCCTGAATCAATTCACAGTTGAAAAAGCGCGCTCGCCAAAAATCCGCGAGCTGATCGGTAAGGTGGCACTGGTGAAAGATCCGCGCATCGAAGGCACCTTCCCGCAGGAATGGCCGGCGCTTGTGACCATCGAACTGGAAGATGGCCAGCGTTTCGAGAAGTTCGTCCGTTATCCCAAGGGCGATCCGGAAAACCCGCTTACGTGGGAGGAAATGACCTCGAAATTTCGCACGCTGGCCGGCGCGGTGCTTTCGCCGGAGCACTGCGACACGGTGATCTCCGAAGTTCTCGCCGATGGCAAGCCCGCGACACTGCCCGCGTTGTGTGCCTAGTTACTACCGGCGCTTCGCAGCCAATTTATTACGGCCCTTCGCGGCCAATTGATCCTAAAAACTAACCAGCCACGCGCACCAGGACCTTGCCCATCGGCCCTTCGGCCAGGCGCGCGAATGCCTGCTTTACTTCTTCAAATCCGAAAACATGATCCACAACCGGCTTCTGGCCCATCGCGCTCAGCCTGGCTGTGATCTCTTTCCAAGCCGCCTGCGCCTGTGGGGCGCTAAAATCCGACACCGCGACGCCCCCGATCCGGTTGCGCTTGAAAAAAAGCGACGCGGTATTGAAATTCGGGACTTCGCCGGCGCTCCGGCCCACCACGCTGATGCGTCCGCCATAGCCGAGTGTCGCGAGCACCTGGTTGAACAGCGCTCCGCCCACGTTGTCGACCACGATGTCCACTTTCTTGGGCGCGATGGCCGCCATGACGGCTTTTCGCAGGTTGGGATCGCCGGGGTTAAACACGTGGTCCGCGCCCATGGCGCTCAGCTTCGCGCCTTTTTCGGCGCTGCGCGATAACGCCACCACCGTCAATCCCATCGATTTGCCAAGCTGCACCGACGCCGTGCCTACGCCGCCGGAAGCGCCGGTCACCAGCAGCAGCGATCCGGCGGGAGGCGGGGCCGGCGGGTCACTCCATTGTGTGAGTGCCTGCCACGCGGTCAAATAAACCAGAGGAGCACCGGCAGTCTCTTCCAAGGACCATCCAGCGGGCGGCGGCGCGACGCTTGCAGCCGAAACCACCACTTTCTCTGCCAGCGTCCCCCACAGATCCACGCCGCAATCGCAGCGCAGAATACCGGCCGTGTCGCCCACCTTCACGTTCGAGACGCCCGCGCCGACGGCGATCACTTCGCCCACACCGTCACGTCCCAAAATGTGTGGCAGTGGAGGTTTGGCGGGATACATCGCCTGGGCCAGGAATGCGTCCGCTGGGTTCAGCGCCGCAAATCGCAGGCGGAGTAAAACGTGGTTGGGACCGGCCTCGGGATCGGGCACCTCGCCCAATCGCAAATTCTCGACGCCGTTGAAGGAATCCAGGAGCCATGCACGCATTCCCGTATTTTCGCGCACTCCGGCTCAGGATTCCTGGAATATTTGAATTCTACTTGTCGCCCTTGTCTTACTTGTCGCCCTTATCTGGCGGCGCGCCCTTCTCGCCCGGCGCTCCGGTTCCAGGAGATCCGATGAACAGCTTCCTGCCGTCAGGGTAAGTGATGTTGCTGCCATTGGCGCGGTTGGACTGATCTTTGGCCTGCCAGCCTTCCACTACGATCTCGGTCCCCGGCGGCAGCGAGCTCTTGTTGAACCCGCGGCGCAGCAGCCCGTTGGGCGCGCCGGCCTCGATCATCCAACTGGTGACCGTGCCATCCGGATTCTTCACATCCAGGTGAATCCAGGCGTGGGGATTGATCCACTCCATCTTGGTGACGGTGCCCTTCAACACCAGCGGCTTGTTCACATCGAACTCCGCCGCGAAGGCATGATGCGCCCACATGGGCGCCACGCCGAGCAGCAGACCCAGGCTCGCGGCGGCAATCACAAGTTTGTTTCTCATAGTGCAGTTTGTCTCCTGATTTCCCTTCCCCGACCTATTTAGCGGGTTCTCCGGCGGCCTTCTTCGCGTCTTCCATCCGAGCAATGCTCAGCATATTATGCATGGCCATGTTGCCTTCGTGGCAAGCGTATTCGAAAAGCTTGTATCCCGGCTCATGCGTAATCGGGAACGCGACCGTCCACGGGGCGGTATAGGTCTTGGGATCATCCACGGTGAGCCGGTAGTCGATAACGTTGGGAGCCACGCGCGTGAAACGCTCGGTCAGTTTCATGTCTTCGCTATAGGGAGGGCCCCCATCGCCGTTAACGCCGACTGCCATCCGGTCGCCCAGCAAATTGGTGGTTTCCACCACCAGCGTCTTGCCTTCCCAGTGCCCCACCGCGTCGCCCATGTAAGAGCGAATGTTGGAGCTCACATGCGGACGGCCGTCGGTTGGAATAAGCCGGACATCGTGCACCATCTCGTAGCGAATCGCCACGTATCCCGGGGTCTGCACGATCTCCAGCCCGTTGCCGTAAATCACCGGCAATATCGAACCGGCCACGCCGCGAGTAATGCAGCGGTCATAGTAGCTCCAATTGGTGTAGGAAGCCGGAATGGGATCGCGCCGCAGCTTCATCTTGGCGGCCAGATTGGCTTGCGCTTCCGGCGTCAGCGGAGGAATCCGGCCATCGGGCGGATCCACGACCTGGGAAGTCTGAGTCGATGCGCGGCGGGCAAACTCTCCCCAATGCCCGGGAACCGGCGCGGCGTCTACTCCACGGCCGAATCGGCCAGGGGGCGGAGCAGGCGCTGCTTCACCCTTCTCTTTTGCCTCCAACTCCTTTACGGCCGGCGAATGATTCGCGCCACCGGTGTCGATGAATTCCTCGGACCGCTCCACGTTCTTTTCGCGGTCCTTCAGCTCGTCCTCCGTCAGCGTGGCCCGCGTCCCGAACTTCTTGGGCCGCTCGAACGGTACGCCCCAGGTATCGTCGCTGGTCCAGGTTCCTTGAAGATCCGGGGTGCCCCAGGGCGTTTTGGGGGCAACGAAGGAGCCGCCGGCCCTGGAAGCGGACTTGGCAGCCGGCTCCGTATCGGGTTTGGCCGCTACCGACGAGCTCTGGGCAGCCAGGGGCGCGACAGCAATCATTGCCGCCACCAGCGCACCGGTGCTCGCGATCAGGAAAGTTCGCTGATTCATGGAAATCTCCTTCTTATTGGGGCGATTTCATCGCTCCCGAGGTTACTTCGCCTGATCTTCAGCCTTGGGCTTTCGGACCAGGTTGCCATACAGCAACTGCTCGGTAAACTCCACGCACTTGAACTCTAGCAGCCGGGCGTTCTTCTCGCGCCGCCGGTACAAAATCACGTTGACCTTCCAGGGCCGCGTGAATGTGGCGGGATCTTCGATGGTGGCCTCGTAGTCGATCGTGTTGGGGTCCATCATTTTGTACCGCTCCACCACGTGCAGGCCGTCGCTGGCGAAATCGCCGGCGCGATCGAACCAGGCGTTTCCATTGAATCCGGTGACATCCACCACCAGCGTGTCCTTCTCCCAGTGCCCGTTGGATGTCCCCATCCAGGTGTCGGTGGCGGCCTCTTCCGGCTTGCCCATATTGATCAGGCGGTTGGTAGTGGCATATTCATAAGCGATCAGGATATTGTTCTGCGATTGAACGATCTGGAACGGAAACGGCAGGTAGGTGGCGCGGGGAACGCCCGGCATATAGCATTTTACTTCCGGATCGTCCTTAAAACGTTTCGCGAAGTTTTTGTTCTTTTGCTCCAGGGCCGCGGGTTTATAGGGGATTTCGCCGCCTTCCACGATGGCTTGGCCGGGAGGGATGGCGCCGATAGCGCCCAGTTGATAGAACGGGCCGGCAGCCGCGCTGTGATCTTCGATATCCCAGTCCGGAGTGCCCAGCGTTTCCCAGATACCGCTCAAATCCGGCTTGCCGTCCTTCATGCGGGGGATGCGGGTGGTTTGGGCGAAGGCGGGAATCGTCAAGAGAAAGGCAACGCCGCAAGTTGCCGCGAAAAAGAGTGAGGGTTTCATACTAAAGGAATTCCGCCAATCAGCATATCACTAGCGATACCCACTTTTGTCGCGAGCAATGTTCAATTCTTTCGTTCGCCAATTCTGCGTGCCGCGCGCTGTGCCGGGCTTGACACCAGAACGAAATGCTTCCATAATAGAACTATTGCAGAAACGAAGTACATTGGAGCAGCAGTCCGGCCGATTGCTGGGTTATCTGGACGCGCTGTTTCGGCGCCTGGTTCTGCCGCGTCAGGCTGCCGAAGAGCCGAGTCTCGATTGTTCCCGCGAAGAAATCCGCGCGCTGATTCTGCTGCGTACCAGCGGCCGCACCATCATGAGCGATTTCGCGGGGGAACTGGGAGTTCCGTTGAGCACCGCGACGCACACCATTGACCGGCTGGTGGCGAAAGGCCTGGTGACGCGGATGCGATCCGAACTGGACCGGCGCGTGGTGCTGGTGGAAATGAGCGAAGCCGGCAAGGCGTTTCAGACCGCCCTGCGAGCCCGCCACCAGACCATGGCGCGCAGCTGGCTGACCCCGCTGAGTCCAGCCGAGCGTGAAACATTTCTCAAACTGATGGAGAAAATTACTCAAGGGGCGTCGTTAGAGTCCCGGCCGGAAACCGGCGCCGCGGCACATCGCGCTTCCCCAGGAGCCACAGCATGATTCAAGTGCGCAATCTAGTGAAAGCCTATGGCGATTTTGTCGCCGTCAAGGACATTTCGTTTGACGTGGAAGAAGGCGAAATATTCGCTTTTCTCGGCCCGAACGGTGCGGGCAAAACCACCACCATCAAGATTCTCACCACGCTGCTCAAGCCCACCAGCGGCTCCGTTCGGCTGGACGGGCTAGACCCAAGCGTGCAACACAACGAAGCCCGAAAACGTTTCGGCATCGTGTTCCAGGATCCCAGTTTGGATGACGAACTCACGGCCTACGAAAACATGGATTTTCATGGCGTGCTGTACCACGTACCGCGCAAGCTGCGGGCTGAACGCATCGAATTGCTGCTCAAGCTGTTTGAACTGTGGGATCGCCGCAACGATGTGGTGAAACAATTCTCAGGCGGCATGAAGCGGCGCCTGGAAATCGCCCGGGGCCTGCTGCACACGCCCAAAATCATTTTCCTGGACGAGCCTACGCTGGGCCTGGATCCGCAAACCCGCAACCAGCTCTGGACACATGTCAAAAAGCTGAACGAGGAGGAACATGTCACCGTGTTCCTGACCACACATTACATGGAAGAGGCGGACCGCGTGGCGCACCGCATTGCTGTCATCGATCACGGCAAAATCGTGGCGCAAGGAACTCCGCGGCAGCTCAAGGAACAGACCGGCTCCGAGACACTGGAAGAGTCCTTCCTCGCGCTCACCGGGTCCACCATCCGCCCGGAAGAATCCACCTCCGTCGACCAGATGCGCAACATGGCTCGCATGTTCCGGGGGAGCCGCCGATGAGCGCCATCTATATTCTCTGGCTGCGCGCGGTGAAGCGCTATGTTCGGTCGAAGCCGCGCATGATTGCCTCGCTCGGCCAGCCGCTGCTGTTTCTCATCGCGCTGGGCTTCGGTTTCGGACCGATCTTTCAAAAGGCCGGCCAAGGCAACTACATTCAATTTCTGGCGCCCGGCGTCATTGTTATGACCATCCTGTTTACCGCGATTTTCTCCGGCATCGAATTGATTTGGGACCGCCAATTCGGCTTTTTGAAAGAAACGCTGGTCGCGCCGGTTCCGCGAATTCTGGTGATGATCGGGCGAACGCTGGGAGGCGCCACCGTGGCCATGATCCAGGGGGTGATCGTGGTGGTGATCTGTTTCGTTGCCGGCTTTCGCGTCACCAACTTTCACAGGTTGCCCATCGCCATTCTGGTCATGATTCTGGTAGCCGTCATGTTCACCGCGCTCGGCACCGCTATCGCGTCTGTGCTATCGGATTTTCAGGGCTTTCAGCTCATCATGAACTTTTTGGTGATGCCGATTTTCTTCCTGTCCGGCGCATTGTTCCCTCTGACGAATCTGCCGAAGATACTGAACGTGATCGCCAGCATCGATCCGCTTTCCTACGGCGTGGACGGTCTCCGCAGCGCCTTGGTGGACATTGCTCACTTCGGCCTCCCGCTGGATCTGGCGGTGCTTTCTATTCTTACCGCTGCCCTGCTCGGAACGGGCAGCTACTTATTTTCGAGGATTCAGCTCTGAACAAAATTGTTGACAGTAGCGACGCGGCGATTGCTGGCATTCCCGACGGCGCCACCATCATGCTGGGCGGCTTCGGCCTGGCCGGCATGCCGGAGAATTTGATTCGCGCCCTGGTACGAAGAAAAGTCACAGGGCTGCACACCATCAGCAACAATCTGGGCGTGGATGGAGTGGGTTCCGGGGTGATGCTGGAGGCGGGCATGATTGCTTCGCACCTGGGCAGCTACGCGGGCGAGAACAAGCTGCTGGAATCGCTGGTATTGGCCGGCAAGCTGAAGCTGACGCTGATCCCGCAAGGCACTCTGGCCGAGCGGATTCGCGCGGGCGGCGCGGGTATCCCCGCATTTTATACGCCAGCCGGCGTGGGGACGGTGGTGGCCGACGGCAAGGAACTGCGCGAATTCGACGGGCGCAGCTATCTGCTGGAGCGCGCGCTCACCGCCGACTTCGCGCTGGTGAAAGCCTGGCGCGGCGACCGCTTGGGAAATCTGGTTTATCGAAAGACCGCTCAGAATTTCAATCCCATGATGGCCGCGGCGGCGAAGATTACCATCGCCGAAGTTGAGGAACTGGTGGAACCAGGCGCCATCGATCCCGATGCTGTTCGAACGCCGGGAATTTACGTCCAGCGAATTGTGCAGGGCGAACACTACGACAAGAAAATCGAGCGGCGAACGGTGAGGGCCCATGGACCCGCGTGAACGCATCGCGCGACGCGTCGCGCAGGAGCTTCGGGACGGCTACTACGTCAATCTAGGAATCGGCATTCCGACAATGGTCGCCAATTATGTTCCGGCGGGCATGGAAGTGATTCTGCAGTCGGAAAACGGCATGCTCGGCGTCGGTCCTTATCCATCCCCTGGCCAGGAAGATTGCGACCTGATCAACGCGGGCAAGGAGACTGTCACGGAACTTCCAGGCTGCGCCTACTTTTCGAGCGCGGAATCGTTCGCCATGATCCGCGGCGGCCACATCAACCTCAGCATCCTGGGCGCGATGGAAGTGGATCGCGAAGGAAACCTCGCCAACTGGATGGTCCCTGGCAAAATGGTCAAGGGCATGGGCGGCGCCATGGATCTGGTGGCTAGCGCGCGCCGGGTGATCGTGGCCATGGAACACGCCACTAAAACAGGAGCGCCCAAAATTGTCGAGAAGTGCACGCTGCCGCTGACCGGACTTCGAGTGGTGGAGACGATCATCACCGAACTTGCGGTGATTCGCGTCACTCCGGAGGGACTGGTGCTGGAAGAACTCACGCCCGGCGTAACAGCCGAGCAGGTCCAGAAACTTACTGGCCCGAAGCTGATCGTGCGCTGCTAGCCGGCTTGGGCAGCTTCGCTTTTCCATCTAGCGCGTAGACCACCAATCGCGACGGCTGGCCCTTGGAATCCATGGGCGCGGAGCCGAAAGGATTGATTGTGTTCGGAGGGCTGCCTGCCATCGCGATGTATTGCTTGCCATCGATCATGAAAGTTATCGGAGGGCCGAGCAGCGAGAGGCCGGTCGCAGCGTTCAGAAGCTGCTCGCCATTGTCGGCGCGATAGGCGATGAGGCGCGAGTTGACGCTCACGAAAACCAGATCGGCGGAGGAAAGCGTTCCGCCCTGGTTGAAGCCGGCTGAGATTCCGCGCCAGCGTTCCTTCTGCGCGATCGGGTCCCACGCCACCAGAATGTTGCCGTGCCCTTGCGGGCCGATGGATGGCAGAACGAATCCAGGCGGCGGCGCGGGCGACGCGTCGTTCGCTTCGGCGTGAGCGCCGGTGGCCGGCGTAGGCGCGCGCTTGAACGAATTGCCCATGTTGAATTCGCCCTTGCCCGTCGCGCCCAGTTCGGTGGACTTGGGGACGAACTTGGGATCGTTCACCCAGAACACCCCTGCGCCGATAGTGCTCGGAATGTACACTAGGCCTGACGTCGGATTGTAAGACCAGGGCGGCCAGACGTGACCGCCGCCGGCTCCCGGCATCACGTTCACTCCGTCGTCGCCATAGCGCGCTTCCGGATTGATCACCGGGCGGCCGGTCTTCAAGTTCACGCCCGAGGCCCAGTTCACGGTGACCCATGGATCGGCCGCGAGCAGTTCGCCGGTCAAGCGATCCAGCACATAGAAGAATCCATCCTTCGGCGCGTGCATCACCACTTTGCGCAGCTTGCCGTTCATCGGAAGATCGAGCAGCATGAGATCCGCGATGGAATCCAGATCCCAAACGTCGCCGGGGACTTCCTGGTAATACCAGATCAGCTTGCCGGTAGCTCCGCGCACGGCGAGGATGCAATCGGTGAACAGAGCATCGCCTTTGCCGCGCGCCTGTTCGGTCCAAGGGCCTGGCTGGCCGGTGCCGACGTACACGATATCGGCATCGGGATCATAGGCCACGCTGCCCCACACGGGCCCGCCGCCGCCCAGTTTCCACCAATCGCCGCTCCAGGTTTTGGCGGCTTCGGCCAGCTCCGGCTGCTCGAAGGGTTTGGAAGGATCGCCGGGGACGGTATAAAACTTCCAGGCGATCTTGCCGGTTTCGGCGTCCACCGCCGCGAAAAATCCGCGCACGGCATATTCGCCGCCGGCCGCTCCGATAATCACCTTGCCGCCTTTGATGACGCGCGGCGCCATGGTGAAGCTGTAGGGACGGTCACTGGGAGCGACGCGCGTTTCCCAAACAATTCGTCCGGTTTTTGTATCGAGGGCGCGCATGCGGCCGTCGATCACCGGCGCGATCACGATGTCCTTATACAGCGCGATGCCGCGATTCACCACGCCGCAGCAGATGCGCGATTGCCAGACCTCCTGGTTCACTTCCGGATCGGACCGCCACAGCTCCTTGCCGCTGCGCGCGTCAACTGCGTAGACCACGCTCCAGGGCCCGATGCTGTAGATGACGCCGTCATGTTCGAGCGGTGTGGCTTCCTGGTGGGTCTGGGGACGGCCGGGCGCGGAGGGAATATCGGCGTACCACGCCAGGCCCAGGCGGCTGACGTTGCTCGCGTTGATTTGATCGAGCGGGCTATAGCGCTGCTCGGCCCAATCGCCGTTGTAGCTGATCCAATCCTGGCCGGTTCGTCCGGCGTTTTTGAGCGTAGCGTCGTCAATCGAGTGCGAGGACTGGGCCGGGGCGATCGCAGCAGAGAGCAGCGCCGCGGCGAATAGTGTCAATGAACGAACGTGCATTGTTTTAGTGGCCCGCATCTAGTGGCCGGAAACGCCGCCCCAAAACGAATGCAGATGATAAAAGGCAGCTGGCCCGATCATCTCCACGCGCCGGATTTTGCCGTTTTCGATGAGAAACGCTTCGGTCACAAGAATACTGGAGGGACTTTTGAAGAACGGAAATTTGTAAGGACGTCCGTCGGAAAGAACGCCCGAGCTCACGGTGCCTTGATCGAACACAACGTGCGCCCAAACCACGCCGCGCTCGGCATCCACCAGCGGATATCGGCGGTCATGAATGGCCTGGACCACGAAATAATAACCCAGCTTGAATTGCGACATGCAGTCCAGAGCGAAGCCGTTGATGGCATCCTTGGGCTCGTTGGGAGGCCGCGGAACATTGGTGGTGTGGGATCCATTTTCGATGCGGTCGCAATCGTTGGTGAATGGATACGTGCCGGTGCCGTTGACGCCTTTGCCGTCGTTCTTCTCCAGGCCGCTGAAGTAGGCGTCGGCGATGGAAATCATTTCGGGGCGCGAAAGCCGCTCGGCAGGCGGGATCGACTTGAACCACATGTCTTCCGGTTTGTAGCCGGGCTTATCCAAGGTCGCGATATTCGCCGGGCCGCCGCCGCCCTGGCGGAAATAAATGCTTTCGATTTCGCTGATGCGGCCGAGCTGAACGCGCAGGCGAAGACTCATCAGCAGCGGCGCGCCGGCTTCGTGCATGGTGCCCATGAAGGCCACTTCACCGGCTTCCGGATCGGCGAAGATGTGCTTGTAGTTGCCGACGCCCTGCACGGTTTTCCAGAAGCCATCGCCCAATTCCATGGGCTGATCCTGCTCGGTGTACTTGACGTCGGCCGAGAGCGGCAGACGCTTGGGATCGTGCGCGACTAACGCCGCGAGGTATTGATCGACTACGCCTTCCAGACACGCGCGATCGCAATTGAGCGGGATGGGCCCGATGGACGCGTTCGCGTGGGAAGCCAGCATGAACGCGGCGGCCGCAATCGCGCCGAAGACGACAAGTGTAGAGCGCATGGAACTTGGTTCTCCTGAATCGAAATCTATCCCTGCGATTCTATCGCTAAACGCCTACTTCAGCAGGTCGGCCACCTTTGCCACCCCGGCCTTGGCGCAAGCGTCGTCCTGCTCTTGATTCGATCCGGCGCTACCGACGCCACCGATGATCTCTTTGCCCACTTGAATGGGGACGCCTCCGCCCAGAGCGAGGATGTCGGCGACGTTGCGCTGCGGTGCGAGCGACGGATCGCTGGCGGTGCGCTTCTGAAATTCGAGCGTGGTGCTGCGGAACATCCGGGCGGTGAAGGCTTTTCGCCGGGCCATTTCGGCCACTTGTGGGGCCGTCTGCTCATCGCGCAGCAGAACCATCACTTGGCCGGCACGGTCCACCACGACGGCGGCGGTATGAAAACCTTTCGCTCTGCATTCGCCGATGGTGGCTTCGGCGATGGTCTTCGCCATATCGAGCGATAAGTTGCGCTGCATCACCAGACCTTGTGCGGTCGCGCTGCCGGCGAGGGTTGTTCCGACAGCGCTCAGCAGCAAGAATTTCAGAAACGCAAAGGGCGCGGCGCGCACCACGAAACGGGCCAGGAACTGCTTCGCGCCGCGCTCCGTTTTGCGTGTGTTCCTTAAAAGAGACGACATGACACCTCCAGTCAGCCGCCAATTATACTCACAGGTGAAATTCGGCACGCTCGGCGGGTGTTGCGGAACAAAGCTGGACACGGGCGCGTTACACGATATTCGGAGGCATCCATGAAGCGAGAATTGGCTCTAAAGATTGTATTGGCGGTGGTAGGCTTGCTCTTTTTGGCGTTAACTTATCCATTGATCGTGTTCGTGCGGCAAGAGCCCGCGTTATCGATGATGTTCAGCCTCTACGTCACGCTGGGCGTTTTCTTGCTTCTCGCGATCCGCAATCCAGCCGCGAATCGCAGCCTGATCGCGTTTGCCGCCTGGTCCAGCTTCGCTCATGCCGCCGTGATGGGCACTCAGGCATTGCTTCACATGGTTTCCCGGGGAGAACTGGTAGGTGTAGCGATTCTCATTGTGATCGGCGTGGTATTACTCGCGCTCGCGCCGGCGAACATCGGATCGGACATGAGAGCGCCTATCCCTGTGTCCGCGGTAAGACCGTAGGGATCTCACCAGTGGAAATTCTGCTACGCTCGTCTTGATGCGTCACCGGATCGGTTTCGCGTGTGCACTGGCCGGAAGTGTGGGCCTGGCATTTCTGCTGGTCTTGGCCTGCCACCCCGGGTTCACCGCATCCGCTGCGGCTGGGATGTCCGCGCCGTTGGATCCGGCGACATCCATCGCGTCGGCGCAGACTCCCCAACTTCTACGGCTGCGACTGGATTGGAACGGGCTCGCGCTCCGGACCCTCGGTTTCAGGCTCGCGTTCGAAACCACCGGCACGAACGCCAATGCGCCGCGGAATGCAGGCACCGCTCAATTATATTACGGTCCACTTCATCGACGCCCTCCGCCGAGTTTCTCCTAGGTAATTCTCAAAATCTGACCGCCGGCTTCGCGAATGCCGGGGCACAACTACGTGTCCCTGCGTTCGCCCAGCTATAAATCTTTTTATTGGAGAAACTCATATGGAACTATTTAGAAATACTCGTTTTGATTTTCTTGGCAGGAAGTGGTGGTTCATCCTGCCATCGTTAATAATCACTCTGGCTGGGCTTGTCAGCCTCCTAGTAAACGGCGGTCCGCGCTACAGCATCGACTTTTCAGGCGGCGCGGTGATGGATGTCCGCTGGGAAGCGGCCCCGCCGATGGAACAGATTCGAGCCGCAGTTTCGTCCCGGCTGAGCGGCGTCTCCATAGTGGCAGCACACGACCTGACGGGCTCGAACGAAGTTCTCATTTCCGTACCGGCGCCTGAACAAACGAACCTGACAGAATTGCGGCAGAAGATCGTAGAGGCGCTGTCCACTGTGGACACGCGCTATTCCGTTCGCAGTTTCGAAGCGATCGGCCCGCAGATTGGCGCAGACCTGCGCCGGCAAGCCTTGCTGGCCACTGGCGGCGCTTCCGGCGGCATGCTCTTGTATTTGGCCTGGCGATTCCGGCTGGCGTATGGCGTGGCCGCGGTGGTGGCTATGGCGCACGACGCATTCATCACCATCGGCCTGTTCTCACTGCTCCATCAGGAAATCTCGCTCACCGTGGTGGCTGCCCTTCTCACGCTGATCGGCTATTCGATGAACGACACCATTGTGGTCTTCGATCGCATCCGCGAAAATCGCCGTGCGCGCGTTCGCGAGCCCTTAGCCGAAACCATCAACCGCAGTATCAACCAGACGCTCAGCCGCACCATTCTGAGCTCCGGATTGACGCTGCTGACGGCCCTTGCGCTGTTCCTGTTCGGCGGTCCGGTGCTGCACGGATTCGCGCTGGTGCTCGTGATTGGAATCATCGTCGGCACCTCCTCCTCAATTTTCATCGCCAGCCCGATTCTGCTCGCCTGGGAGCAGGACCGCGCCGAACGCAGTAGCCCGCGCGTCGCAATTTCCGAGGGAGGTGCGCTATGAAACGAACGCTGATTCGCCGCAGCCTGCTGGTTCTTGCGGTGGTCTTGGCGGCCGCCTTCGTGATCGTACGCTCGCCCGTACGCCTGGGGCTCGATCTGCGCGGCGGCGCCAGCCTCATCGTGCGCGTGAAAGTGGACGGCGTTCCGCTCGCGGAACGCAGCGAGGTTGTGGAGCAAACGCGCCAAATCCTGGAGCGCCGCATCAACGCTTACGGCCTTTCTGAGGCGCCAGTTCAACCCTACGGCAGCCGGGGAGACGAACTGCTGGTGCAGCTTCCCGGCATCAGCGATCCTTCCCGCATCACGAGCCTGCTGCAAAGCCGAGCGGTCCTGGAATGGTATTCGGTGGCGGACGGCCCTTATTCAAGCACTGCCGAAGCGATGGCGCGGCAGGGAGGCGTTCCGCCTTTCAATTTGAGACTGCTCGCCACCCGGCCGGCGGCGGACGGGCAACGCGCCTGGTATTGGGTGCAGAGACCCCCGGTCATCCGAGGCACCGATCTGCGCGACGCGCGCGTATCATCTGGCACCTTGGATCGCGGCAATATGGACCAGCCCGTGACCACATTCACGCTGAGCCAGAATGCAGCCAGGCGCTTCGAGCGATACACGCAAGCGCATATCGGAAAACGTTCGGCAATCGTGCTCGACGGCGAGATTCTCAGTGTTCCGGTGATTGAAGATGTGATTCGCGATTCCGGCCAGATTCGCGGCGCACGCACGCTCCAAGAGGCTCAGGACCTGGCGGTCAACCTGCGCGCCGGCGCGCTGCCTGCCGCGATCGAAGTGGCGCAGGAGCGAATTGTGGAGGCTTCCCTCGGCGCCGATTCCATCCGCCACGGATTACGGGCAGCCGCGGCCGGGCTTACCGCAGTGGTGGCGGCGATGCTGATCTATTACCGCTGGGCCGGCGCCAACGCCACGCTCGCGCTGGTGTTGAACGGCGTACTGCTGATCGCCCCGCTGGCCTGCTTCGGAGCGGTCCTGACGCTGCCGGGAATCGCCGGCGTGGTTCTCACCATCGGCATGGCGGTGGACAGCAACGTGTTGATCTTCGAGCGAATTCGTGAGGAGCTGCGCGCGGGCAAGCCAGCCGCCGCGGCGCTCGCCGCTGGATTCTCAAAGGCATTCGCCACCCTGGTAGATACACACGTTACCACCGTGGTCTCCTGCGCCTTCCTTTTCTTCTTCGGAACGCCCGCCGTTCAGGGATTCGCAGCCACTCTGGTGCTTGGACTGATCACCAATTTGTTCACGTCGGTCTTCGTGTCGAGAGTAGCCTTCGATTGGGAAATCGCGCGGCGAATGCCGGGCGCGCAATTGAGTATCGGGTTGGCTCAGTAGATACAAGAAAGGGACGCCCCGCTAAAGAGCGTCCCTGTCGGTTCACAAGCTTTTCGGTGGTGTTATTTGAATTGGACTGCCGGAAGGACGCTCGTTCCCTCGGCACGAACGGCGCTCAGGGACGTAGGATCGAGACCCAGAGCGTCGAGGATGGTAGGCGCCACCTGAACCGTGCCCACTTCGGCGCGGACCGTCTGCGCCGCAAAGGACGGATTGGACAGCAGCAGCATGACATTCGTATCGTCATGGGCGAAGCCGCCATGCTCGGCTAGTTTCGCGGTGCTTCCAGAATAAGTAACTCCGACGTTCGGAGTCACGATAATGTCCGGAGTGCGCGGGTCAACGGTCGGGTCGTTGTAGTTCAGGATAAGCGACGGGCCGTAGTAAATCTGCCCCAGCGCGATCCCGGTGGCGCTGGCGTTGTCTTCAAGGATCTTCACGGCGGCTAGAGTATCGGAAGAATTCTTCAGCCAGATCAGCGACACGTCATCTTCGGTCGGTCCAATGCCACCAGGCGTGTTGGTGGATTCCGAGGTTGGGATATATCCAGCATTGGATAGCAGCGTGACGGGCGAGGTGCCGTTGATGAGCTGAGAAACGTAGCGGCTGGGATCGATGGGCGACTGGCCGTGCTTGGCGGTGATCACGATCATGGTCGTATCATAAAGGCCATCTTTCTTCAGCTCGTCGACGAATGCGTCGATGGAGGCGTCCACGAACTCGATTTCGCCCAGCAGCGCCGGGGTAGGCGTGCCGGCGGCGTCCAGATATCCGCCCGTCACGCCATTGCTCTTCTCAATCAGCTTCTGGCCCACGCTGACGGCCTGGAAGTTCATGCCGAAGATGTTTGGAACCTGCGTCCGCTTGGTGCCGAGGTGGTTCTTCCCATCGATCTCGTTGACGATCGCGTTAACCTTCAAAGTGTCGTAGCACTGAATATTTTGGAAACTGTTGGTCCAGGCCGTCAGGTCCGAGCCTGGATCGCGGACGGCGGCGCAGGAAACGCCTGTGGGTGTTGTAACGCCGGGAAGGCCGATCACATTGGAATTGATTTCAGGCCCGTAGAAGTCGTCGAGCGCAGCGGGGCCAAGTCCGGCGGCAACCGCGGAGTACGCGGGGTGCTTGTCGCTCCAGGCGGCATATCCGCCAGCCTGATGAATCACGCTGAAGATGGTGTTGGCGCGAACGAAATTCCACGGTAAAACGGGGTTGCAGCCGTTACTTGGATCGCGGACTAGTCTTTGGGTGTCGATGGAGGCGATGCCGCCGTCGGTGAGCGCCGCGCCCGGTGCGCCGCCGTTCACCTTGGTTTGATCGATGTCGATGCCTTCTTCATACTCGGTTGTGGTCCCGGTTGGCGGCGTGTTCGCGACACAGGTGCCGGCCCCGAGGCCATTACCGGTGGTTTGCGCGGGCGCGTCAAAATTCCGGGAATAAGCCACGTCGTAGTAGACGCCGGTGAAGGCCGGGCTCCCTCCGGTGACGATCGCCATCAAGCCGGGGAAGGAATCCGACGTTTTCGAGGTGCTGGCGGCGACGTAGTTGATGCCGGTCTTGCCGAGGGCGGCAAGCGATGGACAGTATGGTGCGCCGTGGTTGACAGTGCTGATGCCGTTGGCGCAGTTCGTGAAATCCACAGCGTGCATCCCGTCGATGCTGATTAGCAATACGCGCTGGATTCCATTGCGCTGATTGATTTGTTGCGAGTACATTTGCGGTGCCACGAATATGACTAGAGCAATCGCTCCCGCAATGAGTGTTTTGGTCACAAAATTTCTCCTCGCGCTAGAGCCTATCAATCAAGGTTTGCAGTCGCGTTAAGCCAAGATGAAGCTTGCATGACTTTTAATCGAATCAATCGCCAGGACGTAACAAATGAGAATCCCCGCCCGAACGGACCGAACCCGCGAGCCGCGAATTATACTGATTCGAGCAACAGGAGACACGATGAACAAATGGAAATTCTTGACGACGGTCGCCTTTGGCGCGTGCATCGGCACGTGGGTGACCATGTGGATGGAGCAAAGGCCGGCGGTGGTGTCGGCCAAGGAGCCGTCGCTCAGCGCGCTCGATTATGAGCAGATCATGCAACTGACTAACCGCTATGCCTACGGCATCGACACGTGTTCGAACAACGGCTACGACTATGCCGACGTGTTCACATCCGCCGGCGTTTTCATCGATAAGAATACCGATGAGGGTTTCAAGCAAGGCGGACGGGTGCTCGCGAAAGGACGCGACGCGCTGGCTACGCTGATTGGCGGCGGATCGCGCGGCTGCAAAAAGCCCATGGTCTGGACCGGTTGGAGCCACATCATGACCAACCAATTGATCACGCCATCGCCGGAGGGCGCCACCGGACGGATTTATCTGCTGCAAATGGGAATTAAAGGACCGGGCAGCATAGAGCGGCACGGCGGATACGAAGACGTGTACGTGAAGACGCCGCTGGGATGGCGGATTAAGTCGCGCACGCACGTCCGCGACAAGGCGTGGTTTAATCCTCTGCTGCAGACTCCGGACTTGAATTAGCTCGCCGCACTGGGGCGGCTAGTCGTGCTACAAATTGGCTATGTGGGAGGATGCCGGGCAGCAACTGGCCAATATTTTAAAGAGCGAAGTGTTCGCGTGCCTCCTTCAAACGCCCAGTTACACTGTTTTCTTAGAAAAGGGTGGATTAATTCCTCCATTTACGGCGTACACGAAGGATTATCGGCCGGCTTTTCCGGACTCCTATGCTGGAACCTGCGAGACGTACGCCTCCTTGATCAAGAATCAAGTGCGCCAGATGAACTGCCTGGTGGACGATCGAACACTGCGCGCCGAAGTGCTGCAAGGACCGGCGAATCTGTATCGTGCGATGAGCTCGCGCCAGCCGCCCCCGGAACGTACCGATCTCCGCAGAGGAACCGCCGATATTGGCGACTGGTGGTTCGGCCAGGATCTGCTGGACCGTTGTATCCAGGAATGCCGCGCTTTTGAGGAGGAACGAAAGCGCAATCCTCTGCTGAGTGAAATGACGCCCGACCGCTGCCTGAGAACGCTGCTGCGCCGGAAGCTGGCGGTCTCTATCAATTGGAATGCGATCGGAGCCCTGCGGCGGCTGGTGCTGGCCAGCAACGAATCCATTCCGGTGATCACCGGGAGCGGCCTCGGGATGGCTGCATATTCGTCCGATGCCGACGCGCGCAAGTTCCCGGGCAAGTCTCTTCCAGCGGCGCAGCAGATGCTTCTGCCGGGAGGAGAACGTCAAGTCTGGATACCTTGGACTCCTCAAAAACAAATTCAGTTGTGGACGCCCAAGGGCGGGTTCACCGCGGACGCCAGAATGTAGGCCAATCGCGGGCGGCTCGAAATAATGCCAGCCGGGAGGGAGGGATTCCATGGAACGCCCCGCTGAGATCCTGGTTGCGGATCGCTTTCCCGCATTGAGGCGAGAGCTGTTGCGTCTGCTCGCGGATCTTTCCGAGGCGGATTGGGCGCGTCCCACCGCGGCCCCGCAATGGTCTGTGAAAGACGTCGCGGCACACTTGCTGGGTGGCGATGTTTGGATTCTTTCGGGAAAGCGTGACCGGTTTCATCCGCCAGACTCAGAGATCCAGGAATATGCGCAATTGGTTGCATTGGTGAACCGGTTGAACGGCGAATGGGTCCTGGCGGCGCGCCGCATGAGCCCGCGGCTGCTGATGGATTTCTTAGCTTTTACTGGACCTGAAGTGGAAGCATGCTTTGCTTCCCTGGATCCGATGAAGATGGGCGGGCCTGTTAGTTGGGCAGGGCCGGAACCGGCGCCGCAGTGGTTCGACGTCGCGCGCGAATTCACGGAGCGCTGGCACCACCAACAGCAGATCCGGGATGCTACCAATCGGCCGCCGCTTTACGATCCATACTTTCTCTCGCCCGTGCTTGATACGTTCGTGCGTGCCCTGCCCCATAACTTCCGCGACACCATCGCGCCAACGGGAAGCACCGTCCAATTTGAGATTTCCGGTGACGCGGGCGGCGTGTGGTTCCTTTACAAGGACGAACGCGCATGGATGCTTGTTCTCAATTCATCCAGCGAGCCGGCGGCGGAAGTGATTCTTCCGCAGGACACCGCTTGGCGGTTGTTCACCAAAGGAATCGATCGCCAGGAGGCCCACGCGCGGGCCGTGATTCGCGGGGATGCCGGCCTGGTGTTGCCTATCTTCGCGACAACCGCTATCATCGGCTGAATTTCTCATGATCAAACCATTTTTATGATCAAACCACCTTTATGATCAAACCACGCGCGCTTCGTCCCGGCGACAAGGTCGCGACGATATCCCTTTCCCGAGGTTGGCCGAGCGTGTACCCGCACGCCTACCGTGACGGTAAACGCCAGTTGCAAGAAGGTTTCGGCGTCCAGGTGGTTGAGAGCCGTTATGCGCTCGCCGATATCGCATGGCTGGCGGCTCATCCGGAGGCGCGTGCGGCGGACCTGATGGAGGTCCTGCAAGATCCTTCGATCCAGGGTATCATCTCCACCATCGGCGGCGATGACTCCATTCGCATGCTGCCATTCCTGGATTATTCCGTAATTCCTGATAATCCGAAAGTGTTTCTTGGATATTCAGACTCAACCATCACGCACTTCGCTTTCCTGAAGGCGGGAGTAACTTCGTTCTATGGACCATCTATCATGGGCGGATTCGACGAGACCGGCGGATTGCCGCCCTACATGGCTGAATCTGTCCGCCAGGTGCTCTTCGAACCGGCGCCGTCTGCTTTGATTTCGCCCAACTCCGGCGGTTGGACTGTCGCGTCCTTGGGCTGGGACGATGAGAAGCGGAATGAGAAACGGCGGCCGCTGCAACCATGCTCGGGATGGCGCTGGCTTCAAGGGAGCGGGCAGCATCGCGGCCACTTGATCGGCGGCTGTCTGGAGGCCGTGGATTGGCTGCGCGGCACTCCAGTTTGGCCTGAGCCGCCGGTGTGGCGAAACAGCATACTGTTTCTGGAGACGTCGGAGGATCAGCCATCTCCAACGGCCGTTGTGTACATGCTGCGGTCGCTGGCCGCCACAGGAGCCCTGCGTGAAGCGCGCGGCATTTTGTATGGCCGGCCCTATGGGGACGAATCGAAGTTTGACGCTTATGATGCCGCGATCTTGCAAGTGCTTGCGGAGTTGGGATTAAGCGAACTGCCGCTGGTGACGCGCATGGATTTTGGCCACACCGATCCGAAATTCGTTGTTCCCATCGGAGCGAAGGCCGAAATCGACTGCGATCGGCAGCAGGTCCGGTTGCTCGAATCACCCACGATTCGGTGATATATTGATTACGATTCAGGAGAAAACGCGCATGATGAAGACGCTTGGGCTGGCGGCACTGATTGTTGGATTCATCGTGACTTCGCCGGCAGTGATGGCGTCCGAGGCAATGCCTGTCGCGCGGCAAAACGCGTTAGTGCAGAAGTACTGCGCGGTCTGTCACACCGATGTGAATCCGAACGGCGGGCTTACCCTTCAGCATTTCAACGCTGCGCATCCCGATCCGGGCGTGGCGGCGATGATGCTTGGCAAATTGAAAACCGGCGCGATTGGCGCAGCCGGCCTGAAGATTCCGGATAATGCGACAGTCCAGGCATGGATTACCGCGACGGCAGCGGAATCCTCCGGCGCCAGCCGGTGGATCGTGAGTCGCACCGAAGATACTACCGCGAATGCCACGATTCTGAGCGCGAGCATCGTGCGGTCGGTACCTTCGGCGGTGAGCGCGGACGTGCCAGATTCCTACCGTCTCACTGTGACGTGCCGCGCCGATACGCACCAGGCCGAAATGCAGCTCGCGTGGTCGCCCGCGGTTCCGAAGCAAGGTCAGGTCCTGTCCGCCATGGTGGACGGAAAACCGCTGTCCACTTATAAAGTGGAGGGTACGGAAAAGATGGGCAATGGCACCAATGGGGACTCGGGACCGGGTTCCGTCGTTCTCTACCCTGCGACCAGCAACTCAGGATCGGCGAAGCTCGCAACAGCTTTGCCGGCAGAGTCGCTCACCATCCGCGATGCATTCCCAAATGAGTCCGTCGTGTTCCCGTTCGGCGAGCTGACTTCTAGCGAACGGCAAGACTTTTCGGCCTGTTTTAGCCGGGCAGTTGCCAGCCGCTAGCTGCCGTTCGCGTATGTCCATCCGGTCCCAGGCGGAATTTGAGAAGCTGCGGGCGATCGGCAGGATTGTGCGCCAGGCGCTCGATAAAACCGCAGCCGCCGTTCGGCCCGGCATCACGACGCGAGAATTGGACGAAATCGGCGGCGGTGTATTAACCCAGAACGGCGCCGAATCCGCGCCTCCGAAGGTTTACGGCTTTCCCGGCGCGCTTTGCATCAGCGTCAATGACGAAGCCATTCACGGTATTCCCGGCGATCGCGCGATTCAATCCGGCGATCTGGTGAAGCTGGATCTGGTAGCGGAGAAGGACGGGTTTTATGCCGACGCCGCGATTACCGTACGCGCCGGCCAAGTGAGCGCAACAGCCGAGGCGCTCGCACGTTGCGCCGAGCGAGCCTTTACTCACGCGCTGCGATCGGCGCGCGCGGGAAACCGGGTGCACGAGATCGGACGCGTGGTTGATCGGGAAACACGTCGCGGCGGCTTTCGAGTGCTGCGCGAGTTGTGCGGGCATGGCGTCGGGCGGACCATTCATGAACCGCCTAGCGTCCCGAACTATTATGAGCCTCGCGTTCGCGCTCGCCTGACGGAGGGGCTGGTGATCACCATCGAGCCGATCATTTCCGCCGGGAGCGGCCACAGCGCCCTGCAGCCGGATCGCTGGACCATTCGCACCGCGGACGGCAGCCTGTCCGCGCATCACGAGCACACCATTGTCATTACGAAAAGCGCGCCGATTTTGTTGACTGCGGCCTAGGCTAGAAGTTCCTCTCAGACCCAGGCGCACGGCTCTAACCCCAGTCGAAGATCTCCAGAAACCTTCGGAACACAATCTAAATTCATGCGTATACATGGCATGCCACTTCGGTAGATCATCGAGTGGAGTATACTAAACCACATGCCCAGACGCGAATCCCCGCTGCAAAGTGAAATGGTGCAAGGAACGCTCGATATGCTGGTGCTGCAGACTCTCGTTCTAGGCCCGGCGCACGGCCACACCATCGCCCACGCCATCGAACATGGCTCGCGCGACGTGCTTCAGATCGAACACGGCTCGCTCTACCCTGCGCTGCATCGGCTGGAAGACCGCGGCTGGATCGCGTCCTTCTGGGGAACCTCCGACAACAATCGCAAGGCCCGCTACTACCGGCTCACGCCGGCGGGCCGGAAACAGTTGATCGCGCAAACCAACCGGTGGGAACAACTGGTTCAGGCCATCGGCCGCATCCTGAAACCGGCCGAGGAGTAAGACCATGGCTTGGGGACGATTCTTTCGGCGCGCGAAATGGGATCGCGAGCAGCGCGAGGAGCTCGAGTCCTACCTTCAACAGGAGACTGCCGACAACCTTGCTCGTGGATTACCACCCCAGGCGGCGCGCGCCGCCGCCCACCGGAAGCTCGGCAACAGCACGCTGATCCGAGAGGAGATCTACAGCATGAACACCATCACGTTCCTGGACACCTTGGTTCGCGACATCCGCTACGGTCTGCGCGCGCTGCGCCATAATCCTGTGTTCACGGTGGTGGCGCTCCTCACGATTGCGATTGGAATCGGCGCCAACGCCGCCGTCTTCAGCGTGCTCAATAGCGTGTTGCTCCGGCCCCTGCGTTACCCCCAATCGGAGCAACTGGTGGCGCTCCGGCAGCTCGCGCCCGGTGCCGCGGGCCTGGCAAGTTTCGCCGACGGGCTGCTGCTGTCGCCTTCCATGTATTTCACCTACGCCGAGCAGAACCGTTCGTTCCAATCGCTGGGCGTGTGGTTCAACGACACCGCCAACGTGACAGGATTGGCCGAACCCGAACAGGTCCGAGCGGCGGTGGTCGGCGACGGTGTACTCCAGGCTTTCGACGTTCCACCCCTTCTCGGACGCTGGCTCAACGCGCGCGATCAAATCCCGAATGGCTCAGAGGTGCAAGGGTTTGTGGGCCACTCGACCAGCGTCATGCTGGGTTACGGGTACTGGCAGCGCCGGTTCGGCGGAGACCGCTCGGTGATTGGGCGCACCATTACCGTGGATTCGCGGCCGCGCGAAATCGTCGGCGTAATGCCGCAGGGCTTCAAGATTGTGAATACGGACTGCGATCTGATTGCCCCGATGGCACTGCCGCGATCCAGGCTGATCCTGGCCGGCTTCGGACTGCAAAGCGTTGCGCGGCTGAAGCCCGGCGTTTCCATTTCGCAAGCCGACGCAGACTTGGCGCGATTGTTGCCGGTCTGGATGAGATCCTGGTCCAACGGGCCGGGAACCAACGGGAAAATCTACGAAACATGGCAAATCACGCCCGCCATTCGCCCGCTGAAGCAAGAGCTGGTGGGCAACATCGGAGACATCCTGTGGGTGGTGATGGGAACCATTGGGTTGGTGATGCTGATCGCCTGCGCGAATGTAACGAATTTATTGCTGGTGCGCGCCGAGTCGCGACAACAGGAGTTGGCGGTTCGCGCCGCGTTGGGCGCCGGCTGGGGACGGATTGTGCGGGGACTTCTCGTGGAAAGCGTGCTGCTGGGACTGGCGGGAGGTGCACTCGGAATCGGAGTGGCTGCCGCCGGACTGCGGCTTCTGGTCGCGATCGGTCCGGCCAACTTGCCGCGGCTCACCGAGATTTCGTTTGACTCCCGTGCGCTCCTGTTCACGTTACTGCTTTCCGTGCTCTCCGGACTCGTTTTCGGCTTGATACCGGCCATGAAATACGCCGGACCCAAGATTTCCGTGGCTCTTGGCAGCGCAGGACGGACCGCCAGCGTGAGCCGCCAGCGCCATCGCACGCGCAACCTGCTGGTTGTCGGTCAAGTAGCGCTCGCCCTGGTTCTGCTGGTGAGCGCGGGATTGATGATTCGAACGTTCCAGGCCCTGCGAACCGTGCAGCCAGGCTTCACTAACCCGGAACGGATCCAGACTCTGCGAACCCAAGTTCCCCTGTCCCTGATCCGCGAGGGCGAGCGCGTGACGAGAACGCAGAACGACATTCTCGACAAGCTGGCAGCCATCCCGGGAGTTACGTCCGTTGGCTTTGCCAACGCTATGCCGGTAGAGGGCATCATCGGCAACTGGGACACGCTGATGGCGGAAGGCCAGGACTATCCCGCCGACAAGATTCCGCCGCTGCGGCTTTACAAATACATTTCCCCTGGCTTCCTGCGGGCCGCCGGCACGCGCTTGATCGCGGGTCGCGATTGGACCTGGGCTGAGGTTTATGGCCTGCGTCACGAAATATTGGTTTCCGACAATCTGGCGCGCGAGATGTGGGGTTCGCCCTCGGCCGCGATCGGCAAGCGCGCCCGTGAGTTTCCCAGAGCGCCGTGGAGCGAGGTGATCGGAGTCGTCCAGGATGTCTCTGAGAACGGAGTTCAAGAGAAAGCTCCGGAAATCGTTTACTGGCCGCCGCTCGGGACCACTTCTATCGGGCCCGATCCGGGAACCAGCGCATTGCGCGAGGTTATCTTTGTGGCTCGCAGTGATCGTGCTGGCACGGAGCTGTTTATCAACCAGGTGCGGCACGCTGTCTGGTCGGTGAATCCGAGTTTGCCGGTCGCATCCGTGCTAACCATGCAGGAGATCTACGATCGATCCCTGGCGCGTACTTCGTTTACGCTGGTGATGCTCGCCATAGCGGGCTCGATGGCGTTAGTGCTCGGGATCATCGGACTCTATGGCGTAATCGCCTACGCGGTGTCGCAGCGCCGGCGCGAAATCGGCATCCGGCTGGCGCTGGGAGCGGAGCCCGGCGAACTGAAGAAGATGTTCGTACGCCACGGCCTCACGCTCGCGTGCATTGGAGTTGCGATCGGGCTCGGCGCGGCCGCTGGCTTGATGCGTCTGATGAAGTCGCTCCTGTTCGGGATCAGTCCGCTGGACCCGCTTACTTACGCCGCCGTACCGGTCGTCCTGATTGCAGCCGCGGTGCTCGCCAGTTATCTGCCAGCGCGTCGGGCGGCAGCCGTGGAGCCGGTGGATGCGCTGAAAGCCGAGTAGTTCGGGGTGCCCGAAGACAAGGGGCTCAGATCGCGAACCCGATGGTGCAGCCCTAGCCTCGCGAAGGCGCCTTAAAGCGTGGCGGCGTCAAGCTAATGGGCCGAGTTCGGATCAGGCGTGGCCGCTAATCGAAAGGCAGGTCTTTTTGGTCGCGCGCGCTGGCCATTGCAGCCGATTTCGCCATGTACGGATACGGATTCACGGGCGTGCCGCCCAGGCGAACTTCATAATGCAGATGCGGTGATGTAACGCGACCGCTGGCGCCCGAGCGCGCGATCACGTCGCCGCGCCGAACTTCCTCGCCAGGCACGACGCCAAACGTAGACAAGTGCCCGTAGTAGGTCTGGACTCCATTGCCGTGATCGATAATAATCAGCCGGCCGTACCCGCTTTCCCAGTCGGCATGCACCACGATGCCGTCGCCTGCCGCATGCACCGGCGTTCCCATGGCCGCTTCCAGGTCGACGCCCGTGTGGATGGCGCCTTCTCCCGAGAACGGATCTGTGCGCCCGCCGAAAGGACTCATCAGACGGCCTTCCACCGGCCACATACTGGGGCGTGTGTGAACCTGATATTGGCGGGGATAGTTGTGATACATGGCCGACAAAGTGGATGTTTGCAGGAAATTATACTGGCTCAGGGATTCGCGGAAGGTGGGGGCCAGATTCGCCGTGTTCACGACATCGGCTGAAGTGCCCGGCCGCCGCTTGAGCCCGTAGGCCACCGAAACTTCGCCGGCGAAGTTTTCCAGGGTCGCCAGCTGCTCGTTCTTCTGGTTGGTGACCCGCTGCAACTCCTGATATTTGGTGCGGAGCGACTCCACTTCCTGGCGCAGCGAGTTGTAATGCGCTACTTTCCAACTCATCCGCAAATAGCTGGAAAGAAAGGCCAGGATGATGACGAACGACAGCGCCGAAACAACAAAACCAGCATAGATCACTTTGTGTGGGATTTGAATGCGCCGCAGACGCCCATGGAGCGAATGCGCGAGTACAAGCACAAAGTAAGGCTGATGTGGCATGGATCTCCTTAGATTGAATCGGCACGGCCCGAAAGATTCTACAGGGACGCGGGCAGGCCGTAGGCCGGAGAGTACCAACTAGAGTACTAGCTCTAGTCTTAGGGCGAAGGCTAAGGATAATTCATGTAGCAGACGAGTGTCAAGGCTAGAAACGGTATGGGATCTTACTATCTGGACTGCCATCGCGAACCGCGGACTCTCTCAATGGATGGTTCCAACACCGCTCCAAAGTTCTCACGCTTCCAGCAATCCGAGTGCGGCTATGGTTTGCAGCCGGGTTGGAAGTAGCTCGGCGATTTCAGCCGGGCTGGGAGGGTTTTCACCCGCCGCGAGGTCTCGGGCCAACGCGGCACGATCTCGCGTGCCGTCGAGCAAGAGCAGCAGGCGGCGCCCAAATTCATCTACGTCCACCAGCGTGTGAACCAGGTTCGCGATTTGAAGCGAGCTCTGGGCTTGATGGCGGGCCAGTGCGCTGGCACGCGGCCGGTCGCTGATGGACGCCTGGCAAGGGAAGCGGTGGGAGTAGCACTCGGCGAAGCCCACCGAAACCAGGACTAGCATTATTTCACGCAGCTCTTCGGCGCTTCCAACGTTGGGAAGCAGCTCCTGAAAAGAGAGCGGCAATGGATAACGAGTGCCCATGGCTCGAGCCACCGCTTCCACCGACGGATGTTTCGCGCCGATGCGAACGCCACGGCCTCCTTCAATTTGACCGTCTACTATTTGAAACGGCGCGGAGAAACAGAGCCGGTCCATGGTTACCGCGCGCGGGGAATCTAGGAGCGTCACTTCCTGGCCGCAGAGCATGGTGTGGCGGAAGGAGCGCAGGTACAGGTAGTCGGTATACTGCTCGCGCTCCAGGCGGTTGTCCGGAAGCCAGTTGAGGAGGCCCCGTGGATCGAACATCCGGTCGATCGTGCTATCGCCGAGATATTGCAGGCCGTGGGATCCCGCGTGCTCAACGAACTCGTGAAAATAAAGCGGGTAGTTGACCGGCGCAAGATCGTCGTGAACCAGGCCGCCGTCGGTGTAAGCGAGCAGGGTTGCCGTATCCAAGTCCACCAGCTTGCGGAAGCTTGCGGGGGCCTGGGACGACTTAGAAAGCCATTCGAGGAACCAGCGGGAGCGATCCACGCGCTGCTGGGGGGCATCGCCGCGAGTGTGATGCAGCAGCATCTCGCGCAGCATGTGTCGAATGTGGCGGCCGGGGTAAAGGTTGTAGCTGATCAGGGCCACGCCCGAAGGCGCCAGACGCTGGCGGCAGAGCGCCAGCAGGTGATCGCGCACGCCCTCCGGCACCCAGGAGTAAACGCCGTGAGCAATGATGTAATCGAACTGGCCAGCTTCCTGGCCCAGATCGCACAGATCGCGAACCACGACTTCGATGTTGGCGAGGCCGAGCGCGCGGATGTCGGCGCAGGCGGCGGCGACGGGCGCTTCAGCCAGGTCGATGCCCAGGAAACGGCTCTGCGGCAAAGCATACGCCATCGGCAATAAGTTGCCGGCGTTGCCGCAGCCGATTTCGAGCACGCGGCAGCGGTCGATGGGAGCGGGTTCCAGGCCGAACAGTAACGCGACGGCGGCCATGCGGTCGGGATGTGTGGCGATGCGCGGGAAGGTGGGGTACGGAATGGAGTCGTAGGTATTTTCGGCCACGGGTAATATTATGCGGCAGTTACTACTCGGGCGCGCTGGTATTTCTGAGGTGTTTGGGGTTGAACTGCTGCATCAGCAGATCCAGCGAGCGCATATCGAAATAGTTTTTCGCGCCCAGTTCCCGACCTTACCTAAATCACTAACCGGAGATCTTAAAATGGGGAGCGCGAGGATCGCAGCTGTCGCCCCCAGGGATGCTCGCGAACCAGTCTTCTTGGGTCCGCATTTTGCGTCTTCAACGGGACACTGCCCAATGCTAGACTAACCGCGGAATACGGCCCCAGGTGTCGGCGCGTCTGTCCGCAAATGTGACGCCATTTGGCAGCAAATAATTCTAGCCCCTTGCTGGTCGCGGGCTGCCACGTCCGGTCAGAAAAGCTTCGTTACTTTCCCTGAGATATCGTTCAACTTAGCCTTTACCACGACGTTCGTGCTGCTAATCGTCCAATCTTCCAAATCCCCAGTTTCTCTCCAGGTAAATTTGATGGAGTTCTGGTTTTGAAACCAGTAGGCCGAATGCCCACGTGGAGCCTGATCTGTTGCCCTTCGCGGTGCGGTTTGCGACTTACGGGCGCTCCCACTGCTCAGGACGGCATAATAGCTTGTTCTTCCCGCATACTCGACGCTCCACCAACCCGTTAATGCCTTCGACACGCCGGCTTCCACGGCATCATCGCTAGAGAAGTGGAATCAACGTGTATTGGTAAACGCTCCCGGCGTTCAAATGCCACTCGTCATCCCCGCTATCCCCAAGGCCTTTGTACCTGCAAGTGGAATAACATGTGATGCCGCCATTTCCGACATACATGGCACTGTGACCATAGCCAACGTGACCTTCTTCGGAAGGCACAGTTTTGTAGTAAATGACCGCATCTCCCTTTTTAAGCAGGCCGGCATCCACCATCCGCTGGCCCGCGTCCACGCTTGCTTTTTCAACCAAGGTCTTGGTGTTGGGCAGCGCCTGCAAACGTTCCCTTAGCTCTCTGGGGCCCCATTGCGTGTCGATAGCGGCCCCGCCCGCGCGCAAGCATTGGGAAACGTAATGCGCGCAATCGTCTAAGCCGTCCTGACCATGAAAAACTTTGTCGGGTTCCCCTGCCTTTCTAAAAACTCCGCGTTCAGTCCCCGTGTCATCTCGCACGAACAGGGCTTTCCAATCGGCGGCGGGCGCGTGCAAGTGGTGCCGAAAGCTCTCGATAGACGGACGCTCGTCCCGGAGTCCGAGGAGCCCATCCTTGCACGGGATGGTCCAATACGTCTGGGCATAGTCAATTGCATTGCCACGATGGTAAGACATGTTGTTTTCCTGGAATTACTTCGTGAATTGCGCGGTGTTCGCGAGCTTTTCGATCTCGTCTTCAAATTCGGTGAGCTGGGTGGGTATCGCGCCTCCGCAGCGATGATGATGAATGATCCCGTGCGACTGGCTTCCCACAGTTACCGACGTGCTCACGATGGGGGCGTCCGGAATGCGAGACTCGCACCCATTCATGCCGTGGTATCCGTACTCACTCTTCAGGTTGAAGTAGTTGATTCGTTTGGCGCTCTCGAATAATTTCTGAAATATTTCGTGACTAAGGACAAGTCCCTTGCGGCGGACATCATACTGTCCGTAGTAAATCATCGTACCGTCTCCGAAAAGGACAACTCTGTACACGGCACAATGGCTCTCGCAGGTATGTCGTTGAAGCGTGATAACGCTATCTTCTGGAATTTCATCGGCGCATAATACGCCTGCCCCTAAAGCAAGCAGAAAGAGGCATATCCAACGAATTATTTGCGTCTTCATTGCGAAAGACTCCCTTTGAAGCGCTGGCGTGCAACCGTTTTCAGCGAATTGGTTCTTCCGCCAGCCGCATCCGTGTTCAGGGCCCGATGATTACCGTAGGGCAGCCCATGATAATGGGGTTGATAGGCCCCATGGCAAGGCCGGGCTTTTCGACCACAATATCCAACTGACGGCAGGCCATCATGCCGTTGATTAAGACGGTGGGACTGCCCATCAAAACGGAACCCACGCCGTCGGCGCCGCTGATGCTGACCGCCGGACAGGCGTGCTGATCGATCTCGGCACGCCACGCCGGCATGCCTCCAATCATTACGTTGAGGCTGCCGGGGCCCGGGAAGAGGGGCGCACCGTGCGTGGTGGGATCGGTGACTCGAGCTGCAAGAGGCATAAGTTGTTTTCGTCCTCCCTAAGGATTTAAGTTGATCATCGGACTGGTAATCGTGATGCTGGCCGGGGTCATCTCGATGCTGCTGGCCCCGCAGGTGATGGTAACGCCGGCGGTTCCCTCGATAGACACGTTCAGGGCTGTCACTTGATAGGTCCCCATGGACGCGGTGTGCGTAACACCCCCCATGTCAACGGTCAGCGAGTCGTTGCCTTGTGAAATTTCCGCGGTGCGATTGCCTTCGCTCACGGTCAGCGAATGATTCCCCGTTTCCACCGTCTCCGTGTTGTCGACATGAATGGTAGTGGTACGGTTGTTTTTCACCGTAATGTTCATGTCCTTCTCGGCCTGAACAAATATTTCTTCGCTGCCGTCCTTATCTTCGAAGCGGAGCATATTGTAATTCGACGACCCGCCCCCCGTACTGCTATGGGTTTGAATTCCGCTCTGCGTCTTATTGTCGGGCAGCGAGAACGGAGGCATGTTGATGGAATTGTAAACCGACCCGACAATCAAAGGGCAATCCGGGTCGCCTTCCAGGAACGTCACCACTACTTCGTCGCCCACTCGCGGAATCCATTGCTGTCCCCACATATTGCCGGCCCAGGGCTGCGCCACGCGAACCCAGCAAGCATATTCCGCTTCCCGATCCCAGGGGAAGCGTACCCGCACGCGGCCGTACTTGTCCGGCCAAATCTCCTCCGACGATCCGCTGGCGCTTTCGTCGATCACCCGCGCCGTCTGCGGCCCATACACGATCGGCTTCGGAGTGGAGCGCGCAGGGTGGAACGGCACGGAAGCTAAAATGCAGGAGAATCGATTGCTATAAGACGCGGAGACTTCCACGCCCATCATGTAGGCCGGATGCTGCGCGACGTTGTGCTGGACGGAAGTCATCAGGTAAGGGCCCGTGGAAACCTGCGACCCTCCGGTTACCGTGAATTTGTATCCGGCCGTCATGGCCCGGCAGAACGAGTCGCCGTCATAAACGATGTGGCTGGCTTCGTCTTGTTCCATGCGAAGACGGACCAGCTTTTCCCCTTCCGGTCTCACGTCTCCTAAGCGCGAGCCTGGATCGATGAATTTCTTGGCATAACCGCCTGGATAGTCGAAGACATCCAGGTTCGAATTTACATCGCTGACATGCAGAGAGGATTCCTGCACTTCGAGCGTGTTGGAAGGCATTTCGAGGTGATAGTCCCGCAGCACCCACTTGCCGCTGGAAAGTTTCTGGCTGGTCTCCCAGGCAGTGAGCAGATCCTCCATGTCGCCCATCCCAACGTCCGGGTCGAAGCGGAAGTTCGATTGTTGAGGGCAATCCTTGTGACAATCGGGAGAATCGGTCAGAACCAGGACGTGGTTATGGTCGTCGTTATGCTCGAAATAATAGGAGATCCCTTCGGCCTCCATCAGGCGGCTGAAAAAAGCAAAATCGGTCTCGCGGTACTGAACGCAGTAGTCCCACTGAGTGTATTGCTTGCTCAGGTCGCTGCGGAAATACGGTGTGAATCCCAGCTCCTCCACGATCTTCTCGATGACGTCCGGAACGGTCTGATCCTGAAAGATCCGGCAATCGGCCTTCAAATCGAGGAACGTGAGCCAGGGAACCACCTCGGCACTGTAGTATGCGAACTGGTTGTCTTGTCCTTCCTTAGTGAAGGTGGCGACAATCCCATTGAAGAATCGCGATTTGCCCCCGCCGAGATCGAGCTCTACCGCCATGGATTTGCCGATCAACTGATCGGCGGTCACCTTTTGCGGCATAGCGTTCAGAACGTCGGCCAGCAGCTTTACCGTGAAACGGAACGGACGGGACATCGCTTCTAAAACCGAGATGCTCTCGACCAACAGGACATCGAATTCCAGTGGCGAATAAGCCTTCAGCGCCCGGCCGTTTTGTGTGATCTGTTCCGGCATAATCCTCCTTTTGCCGCGTCAATCGCGAGGAATCAGGCAGGCGTGCTAAGAGTATACAAACGACCCTCCATCGCCGATGCCGACGCGAATGGAAGAAAGCTGCCGGCCTTCCGCCATGCTGGATAGCAGTTCCCGCGACATGTCGGGAAGCAAAGTATTGGTCAGGATGTTGTCTATGTTTCGCGCGCCGCTTTCCACTTCCGTACAGCGGCTGGCAACGGTTTCAATCAAAGCGTCGTCGTAAATCAACTCCAGCTTGTGATTCTCCCGCACACGCCGCCGGATCTTTTCCATCTTGAGTACGATGATCTTCTTGAGCGCTTCGTCGCGCACCGGGTAATAGGGGATCACCACCATGCGCCCCAGGAACGCGGGCTTGAAGATCTTGTTCAGCTCCGGTTTGAGCGCGTTCACCAGGCCCGGCGCGCTGGGCATCGTTTCCGGATCGGCGCACAGTTTCATCATCTGATCGGTACAGGCATTGGTGGTGAGAAGAATGATGGTGTTCTTGAAATCGATTTCGCGGCCTTCGCCGTCTTCCATGTTGCCCTTGTCGAACACCTGATAGAAGAGTTCCAGCACATCCGGATGCGCCTTTTCCACTTCATCCAGCAGCACTACGGAATAAGGCCGGCGCCGCACGGCTTCCGTTAAAACGCCGCCCTCGCCATAGCCGACATAGCCGGGAGGCGAGCCCTTGAGGGTGGACACGGTGTGGGCTTCCTGGAACTCCGACATGTTGATGGTGATCAGATTGTGCTCGCCGCCATAGAGCAGGTCGGCCAGGGCCAGCGCGGTCTCGGTCTTCCCTACCCCGCTCGGCCCCACCAGCATGAAAACTCCAACGGGCTTTCCGGGATCGTCCAGGTTGGCGCGCGCGGTGGCGATGCGCTGGCTGATGATTTCGAGCGCGTGCGGCTGTCCGATCACCCGCTGGCCAAGATACTTCTCCAGGTCGAGAACCATGGAGATTTCGTCCACCGCCATCTTGCCGGCCGGAATGCCGGTCCAGCCGGAGATCACCTCTCCCACGATGTGGCTATCCACGCACACCCTCATGAGGGGCTTCTCACCCTGAACGGCAGTCAATTCCGTGGAGAGCGCATCCAGTTCCGCCCGCAGCGCCGGCACGTCGAGCGCGGGAGCGGCCGCCGTTCCGTTGCCTTGTACTGGCGCGGGTGCGCCAGCGGTAGCCTCTTCCAACTGCGTCCGAATGCCGCGGATTTTTTCTACCAGCCCGCGCGTCTTATCCCATTGTTCGTGGAGCGCGGCCAGGCGAGCCTCGGTGTCGGCCGTTTCGCCCGCGATCTCAGCTAATCGTTCGGAATGATCCGCCCCGGTGGCGGTCTCGCGCTTCAGAATGCGATCCTGCACTGCCAGATCGTCCAGGCGCCGGGTGGCATCCTCGATGGCCGCGGGCGTGGTGTTCTGGCCGAGCGACAGGCGCGCGCAGGCCGTATCCAGAACGCTGACCGCCTTGTCGGGTAACTGGCGGCCAGCCAGATAGCGATGCGAGAGCTTTACCGCCGCCCACACCGCCTCATCGAAGATCCGCACATTGTGGTGTTTCTCGAGCGATGGCACGATGCCGCGCATCATCACCGCGCACTGCATCTCGGAAGGCTCTTCGACTTTCACCACCTGGAAGCGCCGGGCCAGGGCCGCGTCCTTCTCGAAATACTTTTTGTATTCCGACCAGGTGGTGGCGGCGATGGTGCGCAATTCGCCTCGCGCCAGCGCCGGTTTCAGCAGATTGGCCGCGTCGTTCTGGCCGGCTTGTCCGCCGGCTCCGATCATGGTGTGAGCTTCATCGATAAACAGAATGATGGGAGTGGGCGACGACTTCACTTCCTGAATAAGACCCTTCAACCGATTCTCGAATTCGCCCTTCACTCCCGCGCCCGCTTGCAGCAGAGCCAGATCGAGCGAGCGCAGCGTCACGTTGCGGAGCGGTGGCGGCACATCGCCTTGGGCCAGCCGCAGCGCGAATCCCTCCACCACGGCGGTTTTTCCCACGCCCGCTTCGCCCGTGAGGATGGGATTGTTCTGGCGGCGGCGCATCAAAATATCCACCACCTGCCGGATCTCGAAGTCCCGTCCCAGCACCGGATCGATCTTGCCTTGTTTGGCGTTTTCGGTCAGGTTGACGGTGTACTGATCCAGGTTCGGGGTTTTGCCGCCCCCGGCCCTGGGCGCCGCCTCCTCGGCCCCCGACGTCTCCTCCGCGCCAGCGGTTGTAGCATCCTCCACCGAGCCCGCGACGATGGCCAGGAAATCCTTGCGCAGCGCCTCGCCCTGCACCTTCTGAAATTCCTTGCTAACCTCCCGCATCAGCCGGATCAACTCGTCACTGGTGGCCAGCGCCAGGACGATGAAGCCAGTGCGAATCTGCGCGGCGCCAAAGTCGAGCGAGCCAACGGTCCACGCTTCCGACAGCATCTTCAGCAGCGAAGGGCTGATGGCGGGCGTCCGGGCATTCCCGGTCTTGAGCTTGTCCAGCCCGCGCGTCAGCTCGCCGGTAAGGCGCGATTTGTCGATCTCGAAGAACCGCAGGATGCGCGAGATATCGCCATCGGTGACATCCAGCGCCTTCAGCAGGAAGTGTTCCACTTCGATGTCGTAATGCGTTCGCGCCAGACACAGCCCGGCGGCGCCTTCCATCGCCTTGCGCGACGTATCGTTCAATTTCCCAATCAATGATCTAAGGTTGGCAGGCATCTTTATTCCCCCTTACGAAAGCTGCAGAATTGTTTCGGCCGGGTCGCGGTCGATAGGTTTGGACTTAGCCCAACTCAAAAATCCAAGCAGGGGAGCGGTCTCCCCTTCGGCGCCGAGTTCGCAATGCGGAGCTTCCCGCCGATCCAGGATCAATTGAAGCTCGAAATCGATCTCGCTGCCGGAAAATAGTCTGGTAATGGCCCTGAGCGGCGCATAGGCCGAGCCGGTGGGCAGAAAATCCAGGTATCTGGAAAGCGGCAGAGGTCCCAGCACGATGCGAACGCGGGCTTGCGGCTCCCAGATCTCGTCACCCACCACGGCGCCCACGCCGAGTTGCCATGTTTCCGCCGTTCCTTGTTCAAAACAGCACTGGGCATCCTCGTCCAAGTGATACCAGGCGCCCACGAACTGTTCGATCTCCACCGGCGCCTCAAAGTAATCGCTGAGGAGCAAGCGCAACGCCGTGGCCGAGCGTGGCTGTTGGGACAACAGGCCCGCATAGTACAGGAGCGACTCGTCGTCCAGATCCTGGCGATTCTGCAGGCCTCGGGTGCCCAGGCCAATCAGATCCAGCAGGTAATGCGAAAACGGGTCAAACTCTCCGCGCTCGAGCCGAAATTGAAAGCGATACTTCAGCCAGGCCTGGTAGAACAGCGAGATGATGCGATGGTGGAAGACGTCGAAAAAATCTTTGAGCGTATGATCGCGCGCCTGCAGGCGGCCCAGGATCAGCTCGGTATAGTGCAGAGGGAGCGCGCCGCCGGGGCCGATCAGCCCCATGAAGTTCACAGTCATGGCGGGCGGCCCGCTCTTGGATTCAGCGAGCGATTGAATCTCGCTGGCCGGGAACGACATGGAAGGAAAGGCGCGAAATTGCACCACTTCGTCCTCCGGACGGGCGAACCCTCCCACCGCCGCGCGGCCCGGCGACAGGCGCTCCAGCAGCCGCACCGCCTGGAAGAACTCGAAGCAGAAAGGCTCCGCGCGCAGCCGTGCCGCTACATCCGTGGCTACGGTGTTTACAGGAGTATCCGATGTCCGGCTCGTGGTGGCCACTCTTTGAGCACCTCCTTCCTCTGGCGGGTTCGGACCGACAGCTGGGTAAAGCTATTCATCGTGACATACAGGCCCAGAAAGTACTCCAGAATGGCGGCGAAAAGAAAGGTCCCGCCGCCCACGAAGTGCTCTTCGTCCAGTTCTAATTCCACGCGCGTCCCTCGGGCGAAACTGATGCCATGCTCCGACAACACACGGGCGAAGGAACGCCGGCTGGAAAGGGACGTGATGCCGGTGATCTGCCGGTCCAGAAACGTGGAATCCGAAAAATTGTAGAGACGCAGGATCTCCTGCAAAGCTTCCTTCCCCTCCTCCGCCACCGAGAGGTAATTCAGCGATAGGTGCGAGATGAGCCGCCAGAGCCGGCCTTTTCCGGTAGCGGGGCGCAGCGTGGCGGTGGGCTTGCGGAGAGCGACGATTCGTTTGACCACCGAAACGCCTTCAATCTCAAAATCGCCGGCTTCATTGCCGAAGGGCAGGCGGGAGGGAAGGTCGCGATTACTGCAGGTGCAGTGCACCGTGAGCGTTTCCACGCCCGGACGGGCGGTCCGGCCCGACAGATCCACCAGCGAGATCCAGACCTCGGTTCCATCGTCGTTCTTCCGGCCGGAAGGGCGGCGGGTGACCTTCCAGAACGCCTTCCCCGCGTCGTCTCGTATGGCATGGCGGTAGGAGTAAATCGGATCGAAATGAACAATCTCCTGCGAGCGCGGGTTGGAACTCATCGCATCGTCCACCGAGATCACCTCCAAGGCGTTCTTTCGGCGGATGTCGGGAATTACGGGATACTCGTGGCGGGTTTGATCCAGGCGGATCGGTTCGGCGGGGTGGAAAAAAAGATTGATCACCGGCGCGCAATTCAAACGAAATGTTTTGGCTGAGATCCCCAGTTCCAGCACCTGCTGGCGGTCGTTTCGTTCGTGCGGAGAAATCAGGAAGATCACTTCGGCGCGCGATCCAAAACCAGCTTGGGCGAGTTGCTCTAAACCCGAAAGCTCGATGAAGAAGAATTTTTCCGGAAATGCGAAATATTCCTGCAATACCCGATATCCGGTAAACGATCGCCGTGGATAATCCAGCAGCGCTTCCTCGTCCAGGAAGCCCATGCCGCGCACCGCCCCGGCTCCCAGGCGCAAAGGCGGTTTCTGAAACTTGGCATCCGGGTCGCGAACCAGGATTTGCGTGCAATTGTTGAACAAAAGCTCGTACAGCGTATGAATGAGATTGCTCTCGCCGTTCAAATAGAAGCGGAGCGAGTGCAGGTCCAGCTTGCTGAACTGCAGGTCGGCATCGCACCGGAGCTCGATCCGGCAGGCCGCTACCGCCTCGGGAGCTTTGAGCGGCGGGTCCAGGCGCTCGGGCGAACGCCACTGCGCTTCACTCACGCGAACCGGCCAGATGGTGGTATCGCAGCCGGTGCGAAATTTGCACGGCACGCCATCCACCGGCTTGGAATAGAGCAGCGCGGAGCGTGGAATCTTAAACCCGGTGGATAGCTTGCCCTGTTGCGGATCCAGGTGAAACTCCACCACCGACATGGACGGGATCGGCCGGGTGTAATGCGGGTAGAGCATGCCGAGCAGCGACTCGGTGATTTCCGGAAAATCGTCGTCGATCTTCAGGTGCACGCGCGCGGCCAGGAAGGCAAAAGCTTCCAGCATGCGCTCGACGTGCGGATCTTCGCAGCGGTCGGGTTCCAGGACCAGCCGGGAAGCGATCTTAGGATATTTTTCCGCGAAATCCACGCCCATGCCGCGCAGGAACGTCAGTTCGCGCTCGTAATATTCCAGAAGTTCATCCCGCACCGGGCTCACCTCGGACGTGATATTCACCGCCGGTTACGTCCAGCACGGTGTCGAAGCTGACATGCTCGGGCATCGGATCGATGGCTAGCAGCCCCTCGATCACAAAGCGGAGTTGCGGCAGTGGACCGGGATCCACCGGTACCAAGGACACCTTGGTCCCGAGCAGCCGGGGCTCGAAAACTGCGATGATCGCCTCCATCAGGCGCGCCAGGTCAGTGCGGTTCCGGGTGCTGATCAGGTTCATGGAGCACATGTCCGGCAACCCGTAGCAATAGACCGATTTTGCAAGCTGCACCGCGCCGTCGGGCGGCAGCTGCACCGGCTCGCGGGCATTTAACAGCCACTCCAGGTCGCGCCGGACCGCGGCTTTCAGGCGGCGCAGCGATTCCGGCCGCGTCATCGGGCCTTCCACGCCGGACTTGGGTTCTTCGTCGAGCAAACGATCCAAAACCGACAACGTGACTGGACCTTCTCCTTTGGTTCCCGCCATGGCCTTAACCCGGACCCACGAATCCTTCCTTGCGCAACCACGCAATCGTCTCCGGATTGGCCGAGCCGGTATCGTCATGCAGGATCAAGTTGGGGAGCTCGGGCATGTCGGTAAGCAGCGCTTTCAACTCCGAGCGCAGCGCCTTCGCCGCGTTCTTGTACCCCAGTTCCTCGCAGGCCCGGATGGCGTATCGCTGAATATCCAGCCAGCCTCGTCCAAAACCCTGGCTCATGGCCGTTTCGGCGGTTTCCAAAACCTGTTTCCAATTCGCAGCTTGAGAATTCCGGCGAAGCGAGGCGCGAACCTCCGCGGGCGGAGATTCCAGAAGCTGTGCCACTTGCCCGTCCACCGCGTCCCGCAACTCGCCCCAGCGAAATGCACGCAACAGAAGATAGGGAACCGGGCTGGCGGGCTCGCGCTGCCGTAAGTAGCGAGCCACCGCCGCAACACGCATAACCGCATCGTCGCGATTATGAAGTTCGGCGCTGATGAGGGAGTCCAGTTGTTCCGGATCGATCTTCAGGTCCCCGATTCGCTCGGCCGGCAGGCTGGGCGCACCGGTCTCGCCATCGGCCGCCGCAGCTTCGGCCCCCAACTCCGGCGCGGCAAAGGGATCGGGATCCTGCTCCAGCTTCTTCAGCAGCAACACGTGGACGGTGGTCTGGACATCCTCCAGAGCGCGCTTCAGCTTGGTGAAACTCGGCGCGGCGTTTCCGAACTTGCCCTGGCACAGTTCATCGAAGGAACCGAGCGACTGCAGCGTGGCCTTCAAGTCCGTGTCGAGTTTTCGGACAAATTCCTTGGGTGTCTCGGCCAGGGATTTATCAAAGGCTTCCGGGGGAATCTTCCCCTCTTTGATCGCGGCGTCGCGCGCCTTGCGGCGCACTTCGTTGGTTTTGACCGCCTCTTCGTAGCCCATGCCCTGGGCTTCTTTGTATTGGGCGTAATGCATGCCCTGGTTATTCAGCCCAACAAACTGCAATTGCAAAGCGGGCGATGAGCCTTTGTCCGGCTCCAGATAATTTCCCAGCCATTCGATCGGCGCGGCCCGTAATTCGGCGTCGCCGTCCTCGAGTTCCGGGTACAAGGTGTCCCAAAAGTTCTCGATTAGTGCGCGCAGCAGGTCGATTCCGTCCTGCAATCCCGCAAATTTGTCCCGCGCGATCAGGGCATCGGTGAGCCAAACCGCCAGCCACAGATCCTTGGTCTGTTTTGCCAGGGCTTCTTCGCAGAGTTTGATGACCTGCAGATAATCGGCGGTCTTGACTTCCCGCTCCCAGGCGCCCATCGGGCCGCCTGACTCCTGGCGCCGGGCTTCTTTGACTTTGTCGAAAAGTGGGGAGTAATACAGATTCGCGCCGGAAGGGTTGTCTCCCGGAATCGGTTGTAGTAAGTCTTCCCGGAGGGGCATGAGGAAATCAGCCGGCCGGCGCGGGGGCTAAAATCTCCAATTTCCGGACATCCAGGATGGGAAACTCTTCGCCATCCACTAGCAGCATTTTCTGGCCGAAAGGAGCTTCCTCGCCGGCTTCGTCGGCGCACCATTCGGACACCCGCCCGAGTTTTACCGCGTCATCGGCATGCTGCCAGGACAACGGTGCTATGACAGGCATCAGAACTTCACCCAAGTCCTTGTTCTTGAAATTAGGCCCGGTCCGCAGCCGGACCGGAGCCCATAAAAGGTCGCGCAAGCGCTTCGGCGGATCTAATTCGAGCACCGCGACATCCTGGAAAGGAATCCAGAAATAATCACCCGCTCCAAAAGCTTCCATGCGAGCTCCGATTCTCGGATCGGCATCGCTGAGCGAGTGAAACGGTTTCCCGTTGAGCGTGCCCTGCAGCGCCTCGGTGGAAGCCGAGGCTTGCGGGAAGGTCTTTTTCTCGAACATTTCAGCGCGCGTACGTTCGGCGTTGAGCGCCCCTTGGTACAGCAGAGCGCCCATCGCCGCCTCGCCGCTTTGTTCCTGCAAAAGCTCCAGGTGCTTCTCCGCCCTGGTGTAGTCGCCGGCAAAACAGAGCAACTCGAACAAGAACGTACGGTTCTTGGTGTCCGAAGGCTTGTCCCGCAGGCCGGCGCTCAGGGCATCAATCGCTTCCTGGAGCTTTCCCGCTCGAAAGAGCTGTAACGCGTCCATGGAGTCAATCGCCGATGCTTAAACCGCGGCGTTCGTCGTCTGGTTCCAACCTTTCACTATCTTAGAACCCAGGCTGCCGTCGGAGTTCTGCGGCCAGTACGTTACGCTCAGCACTTTGCACGACACGCTCAAGCTCTCGCTGGGCTTGCCGCCGCCGGCTGCTCCGCCCCAACTGATACTGTCGATGAAAACCTCTTGCATATCGTACTGGTAGTAGGTTTGGGTGGTCGTGCTGCCGGTGGCTTCACGGACAATCATGCTCCCAGTCGAGGCATGCGAACCGTTGCAGCAATTCTCGAACAGATAGGGCGAGGCGATGTCCAGTTGCTTCTGCAAACTGATGCTGGAAATGTCGACTTTTCCCGCACCCGATCCGGTGCCAAACGCCACGCTGGATGGGTTGCTGGCGCCGTTGCTGAAACTGAAGATCTCGATCCAGCCTTCAGCGCCGCTCTTCTGGGACTCGCCCGTGATACCGTTGATGGTCAAAAAAACTTCTACAGCCATAACTTTCCTCCTTGTGTGATTTAGTTCTTATTCCAATTCCAAAAAGACTTCGATCGATCTATCGGGTAGGCGGCGGAAGGTCGGCGACCAGCCGCAGCGAAACAGACAGTTCATCCAACTGGTAGTGCGGCCGCAGAAACGCGACTGCGCGATACGCCCCCGGCTTGCCGGGAACATCCACTACCTCGACGCGCGCCTCACGCAACGGGTTCTTGGCCTTGTTGGCGGCAGAAGCGTTGTCGTCGCCGATGGTGTAATTCATGATCCATTTATTCAGGAACTGTTCGCACTGCGTGCGCGACATGAAGCTGCCGATCTTGTCCCGCATCATGGCTTTCAGATAGTGAGCAAAACGCGATACAGCCAGAATGTACGGCAGCTGCGTCGATAACCGGGCGTTAGCATTGGCCGAGTCTTTGTCGTACAGCTTGGCCTTTTGCGGGGACTGTGCGCTGAAGAAGGCCGCGTAGTCGGTCCCTTTGCAGTGGATCAAGGGAATAAATCCGCAATCCGCCAATTCCTTCTCGCGGCGGTCCGTAATCGCGATTTCGGTCGGGCACTTGAGCGCCACATCGCCCTCGTCGGTACGGAACGTGTGGCAAGGCAGCCCTTCCACCAGGCCTCCACCCTCCACCCCGCGAATGGCGGCGCACCAGCCATAGGCCGCGAACGCAGTGGTCAGACGGGCTCCTAGAGCATACGCCGCGTTGCCCCACAAATATTTGTTGTGCTCCGTGCCGTCCACGCCCTCTTCATAGTCGAACCCATCTACCGGCTTGGTATCCCGGCCATAAGGCAGACGCATCAGAACGCGCGGCAGGCACAACCCGACATAGCGCGAATCGTCGCTTTCGCGGAAGCCCTTCCATTTGGCGTATTCCGTCGTGTCGAAAATCTTCGCCAGATCGCGCGGCGCACCCAAGTTTGTGTAGCTGTCCAGGCTCATCAAATCCGGAGCAGCGGCGGTGAGGAACGGCGCATGCGCGGCGGCGGCCACATGCGAGACTTTGTCCAGCAGCTCCAGATCCTCCGGATGCTTGCCGAACTCGTAATCGCCGATCAGGGCGCCGAACGGTTCGCCGCCAAAGATCCCGTATTCTTCTTCGTAGACCTTCTTGAACATTGCGCTCTGATCGAAATCGGGCGCCCGCTGCAGGTCCCGCAGCAGTTCCTTCTTGGAAGCGTTGAGAATGCGGATCTTTAGCATGGGCGTCAGCTCGCTGTTATCCACCACATACTTCAATCCGCGCCAGGTGCCTTCCAGTTTTTGGAAAGTCGGGTGGTGCATGATCTCGTTCAATTGAATGGAGACCAGGTGGTCGATCTGCGCGATGCGCGCGTTGATCATGGCCTCGGTGTCTTTGGAGACCGTGACCTCACCCTGCAAAATCTGACCGATAAATTGCTTGATGATGTCTTTGCCGCGCTCTAACGATGCCGGCTCTTTGCCAAAGCGGCCTTCTTCTACGATTTGGTCCAGCAGGCTGATATCAGTAGTTTGAGCCGCAGCCGTGGGCGTAGCTTTTTGTGCATCAGCCATTGGATTCCTCCTGGCCCGTGGCGGGCAGCCCCAGCTCGGATCGCAGCTTGTTCAGCTTCTCCGTGTTGGATACCGCGTCCACCAGCAACTCATCGAGTTTTTCGTTGGTCTGCAAGTTACCGCGCAGGTCGTTCAGTTTCGAGCGAAGTTCCAGCAACTCGCGCAGCGGCTTCACCTGGCGTGCCACCTGCTCGGGCTCGAAATCTTCCAGGGCTTTGAAATGCAGATCCACTTTGAGCTGGGCCGCATCCGAATCCTCGCTGAGCTTGTTGTCTACCGCAAATGCCACGTGCGGCTTCATGCTCTCCAGCACGCTGTCGAAGTTGTCGCCCGTCACCTCGACGAACCGGCGATCCTTCAGCCGGGCCATCTGTTCGGCCGGCATTCCCGTGAAGTCGCCCAGCACGCCCAGCACGAAGGGCAGTTCCTTCAGTTGGATCGCATCGCCAACTTCCACGTCATAGGTCACTTGTACCCGCGGCGGCCGCACCCGCTGCAATTTCTTCTGAACGCTTTCTCTTGCCATTTTGCCTCCCTCCGCAGTTTTACCGTACCGCGGACATTGTCAACGGAGCCCCTCGAGGCTCTTCCAGATTATCGGGCTTAAAAAGTCTACCAGAAATCCATCCGCTAGAACAATGGTTCATTACTTCGGTACTAAGGCCCTCATAGAAGCGTCTGAAGTGCGCGTTCGGCCTCAAAGCACCGTATCCGAGCGCGCGCCCCGAAGCCTTCCGAAATTCGCCGCTAACTCGAGAACCGGAATCAGAAAGCCAGAAAGCGCCTGGTTGGCTTGAGGCACTTGGAGCCGAACTGGTTGGCTGGCTCGCATTCCTCTTCGCGGGTCTCTGCAGATGCATGGCGACTGCATGGGCAATCTGCTGGCCAGACGGACGCGCATTGGTTCGCAACAGGTTCCAGCCTTCCGCAAGATGCGAAGAGAAGCAAATGATTCCGGCGGACGCTTTTCAGTAACTAAATGTTTCTGCCGGAATCCTCCGTCGCGGGCCGGCCGCTGCGGGCAGGCCGGCAATCCGCAATAGCTGCCCGCCACCTGGCTCGCGGCCTATCATCTTGCAAAACCTGCCTTTCACTGGTGTTGAACAGCGGAGTCCTAGAGCCGTTCCAGAAAGTTCCCCCGCTATGGTACTTGTCTTGCCACCATTCTCCTGTAACATGTATTGTGAAAAAGCCGTGGCCAATTTGTTGAAGGGTCGATACGAGATTAAAGAGTCGCTGGGACATGGCGGCATGGGTGTCGTCTATCAGGCGTACGACGAAGTATTGAAGTGTAATGTCGCGGTGAAGATGATCCGCGACACGCCGGATCCGATGGCGCTACAGCTGTTCCGCCGGGAATGCGAAGTCCTCACCGGCCTGAACCATCCCAATATCGTGCCCATCCTGGATATGGGCGAGTTCGAGCAGGAAGGTCAGATGCGGCCGTTCTTCGTGATGCCGCTGCTCCCTGGCGCAACTCTGGACCGCATCATCAAGGGCTCTGGACAATTAACCATTCAGCGTTCGGTCGACGTCCTGACGCAGGTTTGCCGCGGCCTCAGCGCGGCGCACGAGAAAGGCCTGGTGCATCGGGACCTCAAGCCGGGCAACATCTTCGTGATGCCGGACGATTCGGTCGAGATCATCGACTTTGGCGTCGCGCACATGACCAGCACCGGGGTTACGGTGGGGCAGAAGGGGACCCTGCTGTTCATGGCTCCCGAGCTGCTCGAGATGAAGCCCCCGTCGCCGCTCTCCGATATCTTCGCGCTGGGCGTGATGGCGTATCAGATGTTCTCGCGCCGCCGTCCTTTTGAGCGCCCCACCGAAAGCGAAATCGTCGAGGCAATCCTGCACGAAACTCCACCGTCCATTACGGACCTGGACCCGAACGTAAACCAAGCCATCAGCCGCGTAGTCCACAAAGCCATCGCCAAACAGCCCTGGAACAGATTTTCCACGGCGCGCGACTTCGCCGAATGTCTGCAGAAGGCCTACCGTGGCGAGCCGATCGAGTATTTCGATCCCAACCGGATCCGCCCCCGCGTGGAACGCGCCAAGAAAGCTTTCGAGCAAGGCGACTATCAATTCGCGTCCGAGATCCTGGTGGAGCTGGACGCCGAAGGGCACCTGGATCCGCAGATGTCGCAAATCCGGCGGCAAATCGACGTCGCTGTCCGCCAGAAGCGCGTAAAGCAGTTGCTGGAAAGCGCGCGCACGCGCCTGGAAGAAGACGAGTGCCCGTTGGCTCTCCAGAAGGTGCAGGAAGCGCTGTCGCTCGAACCGGAAAGCGCCGAGGCTCTGGGCCTGAAGACCGAGATTGAGAGCGCCGCCAGTGAACGCCAGATGGACGCCTGGTTCCGGCTGGTTCGTGAGCACATGGACAACAGCGCGTACGGCCACGCCCGCGAGGCGCTCCGCAACGTGCTGCAGATCCGCCCCCAGGACACCCGCGCCAAAGCTCTGATGGCGGAGGTGGACCGTCAGGAGCAAGATCACCAGCGGGCTCGCAAGGACAAGGAAGTGCTCTACCACGCGGCCGTGGAAGAGTTTCAGAAGGGCGAGGTCAGTTCCGCGCTGGGCAAGCTGGAAAAGGTTCTGGAGATCGATCGCAAGGTGCCCGACCGCACCTCTACGGACCGCGGCGCCACCTACCAGAATTTCTACAATGAAGTCCGCCTGGAGTACGACTCCATGCGTAACTCCTACGCCGAAGCGCGCAAGTACCTGGACGATCAGAATTTCGCCAAGGCGCTCGCCATCTGCGACGAGTTCCTGATCAAATTTCCTGGTCATGCGCTTTTCCAGGCCCTGAAGTTCGATGTCGAAGAGAAACAGCGGCAGCGGCTCTCCAGCTTTGTGGCGGAAGTGGACCGGCGTGTGGAAGCGGAGGCGGATTTAGAGCGCAAGGAAAATATCCTGGAAGAAGCGCTGGTGCAGTTTCCCGGCGAGCCGCACTTTGAGAGCGCCTTGAAGCTGATCCGCAACCGTCTCTCGCTGGTGAACCAGATCGTGTCCAAAGCCCGCTTTCACGAAGAAAAGGGCCAATTTTCCGAGGCGCTCGGCCAATGGGAAATTCTCAAGACCATCCACGGAAAATATCCAGGCCTGGATTTCGAGATGGAGCGCCTCAAGAAGCGCCGCGATCAGCAGGTGCGCGGGGAAGCCAAGGCGCACTGGGTGGAAAAGATCGACGGCCATTTGGAGGCCACTGAGTTCGACAGGGCCCTGGAAGCGGTACAGGGTGGTTTGCAGGAATTTCCGGATGATTCGGAGTTGCTGGCTCTCCAGAAACAGGCCGCCCAGGGCGTGGAGCGCAAAGGCGACGCGCAGCGCGTAGCGGCCGAAGGCAGCGCACTCTTTCAACAGGGACAATTCGAGGAGGGTCTCGGCGCTCTGAAAAGGGCCCGCGATTTGGATCCCCGCAACGCCGCCATTCGTACCGAGCTCACCTCCAAGCTGGTGGAGCGCGCCCGCCAATTGTCGGACTCCGATTGGCGCGCCGCTAGCGCACTGGTCGATCAGGCGCTGGAACTCGAGCCCGGCCAGGCCGCCGCCAAGAGCGTGCGCATCTTGATTGACGATCGCCGCCGCGAAGAGTTCGTGGACCAGGCGGTGGCGCAGATCCGGGATTTGCAGACTGCCGGGGATGTCCCCGGAGCGCTGGCCCACGTGGAACAGTCGCTTTCCTTTTTCCCTTCCGAACCTCGTTTAACGCGCCTCCAGGCAGTTTTGAAAAGCGCCGTCACCGAAAGCGAGACCGTGCGCATGCAGGCCAAGGACCTGGATCAGGTGCGGGGACTCGCGGCCGGAGCACAGCTCCTGTCTGCTCCCAATCAGCTCCAGGAAGTTGCCAGCCTGATGGGCAAGATCGCCTCCAAGTACCCTTCCGATTCCGAGTTTCAAACCCTCACCGAGGGCGTGCATCAGCGCTACAGATCCATGGCCAAGCAGGGTGGCGGAGCCGATGCGGAAACGTTCCAATTTCCACCGTCCTCATCGCAAACCCAGCCTGTCAAGGTCCCGAGTAACGCGTCGCCTGTGCCGCGGATGGACGGCCTGGAGCCCGACGCGACGGCCGTTTTTATCATGCCTGCGCCCCTTGCGCCGGCCACCAAGACCCCAACATCAACCGGTGGGCTTCCCCCGGCAGCGCCGCCGCCTCTATCCCCACCGCCTCAGGCGTCCGCGCCTCAGCCACCCAGCCCCGGCCCCGCCGTTGCTCCGAATGCCTCCCCGGGCGACAAACCAGTGGCCAAGCCTGTTGCATCAAAGCCCGTTGTGCCAAAGAAGCCGGCGCCGCCGCTGCCTGCCTGGCTCAAGTTCGGCGCCGCCGCTGTGCTGCTCTTAGGTATTGCCGGTGGTGCCTGGTTCGCACTGCGGCCCAAGACTTCCCAGGTTGTCGCCACTTCGGCGCCCTCCGATATCTCTTTCCAGATTCACACCACGCCGCCCGGCGCATCCATCCTGCTGGGAGACCGGAAGCTCGGTTCATCGGATTCCCAACTTCAGCTTCCCTCTGGTCAGCACCAGTTGACGGCCCAATTGGACGGATTCCAGCCCGCCACCATCAACGTGGATCTGAATCCGAGTTCGTCCTCGCCGTACAACGTGACTCTCAAACCGCTGAATGCCAGCTTCACTCTGTTCACGCCTTTCAAGACGGGCGCTTTGTATTGGGACGACAAGGCTTCTGAAACGCTGGCCGATGATGGCCAGCTATCCGTCAAGGGCCTCGATCCTGGGAAGCATACGCTGCGCATCGAAAGCGGATCGGCCAAAGCCACCATTTCTTTCGAGGACCAGCCATTGAGTCTTCCGGTGCTCGCGAGGCCGGCTGCCAACGGCATCGACGCGGTTGCAGTGGCCACCTACCGCGATCAGGCCGTGCTGACATCCTCGATGACCGACCTTCCGGTAATGATCGATAACCAACCGGCCGGCAAGCTCACGGCCGGCACCATCAACCTGAAGGACCTGACGCCCGGTCCGCATACGCTGATGGTGGGCGAATGGAGCGGCAATATCGACGCCGGGCCGGCGCCTTCGCTCAGCGTGTTTCTGGGCTCGCTCGCCAGCCAGGGAAGATTATTCATCGATGTCAACGGCTCGGTGAACGCGCACGTCTTCATCAACGGCGCCGACCGCGGAGTAGCCAAGAAAGGGCGCTATCTGGTGAGTCTGGATCCGGGCGATTACGATGTTAGCGTTTCCGACCAGGGCTATATTCCTCCCAAGACGCAGAAGGTCCAGGTGCGCAAGGGCGCCGGCGCCAAGCTCACGTTTTTCATGGTGCCGCAGCCGGTTACCCCGGTCGCTCCCGTGGTAGTGCAGCCACCGCCCAAGCTCACCGGCAACGTCACCGTCGGAGTAGCTCCGGCCAATACCGAAGTCCGGTATGCGCGCAATGGTGATACGAGTTCTCAAGTCTTCCATCTGCCAACCATGGCTCTGGAGGCCGGCAATTACGTGTTCACCGCACACGCTGCGGGCTATGTAGACAACAGCCGGCGCGTGGAAGTAACCGGTGGCGGGTCGCAAACACTGAATTTCGGGCTAACTCTGGCGAAGGTCGCCACGGTTGCCCCAACCCAGACCGTCCACACTATGCAGTCGGGGGACTGGGACGAGCCCTGGGCCATGGATGGGGTTTGGTACACTCGCCAGGGTGGCGATTTTGTGCTCTACAAGATCGAACCCGCGGCCGGTCTTTTCCGCTTCGCCATCGGCCCCAAGTCGTCCAAGGGTTTTCTCGGCAGAAATCCGAAGATGCGCTGGGTGATCAACTACGTGGATCCGAAGAATTACATTGAATTCCAAATCGACAAACAGTGGTATCAGTCCGAAGAGTACCGGAATGGCAAGAAGATTGAACATGTCAAGCACAAGGCCCATGGCGTGACGGATGCCACCAGCTTCGAGCTGCATATGACTGTCGCTCCGACAAAAATGCTGATCGAAATCCGCTCCGGCGACAACTACATCCCGTTGGACGAGTGGACCGACGAGGATCACAACTACACCGAAGGCCGCTTTGGCTTCCATCTTCCCAATCAGGACCAGATTTATTTAGCCAATTTCTCGTTCACGCAGAAAACCGGGGCCAAATAACCGAATGCGGCAACTCCAACCGGTCATTTGGGCTAAAGGAACATTCTTAACTCCCAATCATCTGCAACTGCAGGATCTGTTTCTCGAGAGCCTGCTGGCTTTTCGCTGGGACGCCCTGAATTTCCGGCCCTGGGGCCTGCTCAGTTTGGACGTGGACCGCGAAGCGCTGGCCGGAGGTTATTTCACCATTCAGTCCGCAGCCGGAATCTTTCCGGACGGGCTGCTTTTCGACATTCCCGCCGCCGACCCCGCTCCGCCCCCCAAACCGCTGGCTCAATATCTGAAGGGCGAGCAGGAGAGCATCGATATTTATCTCGCGATTCCGCCCTACAAATACGGCGGCTTAAACGTCACCGCGCCGCTGCAAAACGCCGACACCCGGTACCTGGCCGAAATGGTCACCTCCCGCGATGAAAACACCGGCTTGAGTGAACGCCAGGTGCAGGTGGCGCGCAAGAATATGCGCTTGCTGGTGGACGCGGAGGCGCGCGCCGGCACGCCCGCCTTGCACGTGGCCCGCGTGCGAAAAACAGCCGCCGGCCTGCCGGAACTCGATCCGCGTTTTATTCCCCCGCTGATGGATATTACGGCCAGCGATTATCTGATGTCGATCCTGCGCCGCCTGCTTGAAATTCTGATCGCGAAAAGCAGTACCTTGGCCGGCATGCGCCGCCAAAAGAATCAAAGTCTCGCGGACTTCACCGCCGTCGACATCGCCAATTTCTGGCTGCTCTACACGGTGAACACGTATCTGCCGCAATTGCGACATATCTTTGAGACGCGCCGCGGCCATCCCGAGGTCCTCTATACCGCGATGAGTTCGCTGGCCGGCGCTCTCACCACTTTCTCTCTCAAACTTCAGCCTCGCGACCTTCCCGCTTATTCCCATGACGAACTGGGGCCCTGCTTTTCGGACCTGGACGAGAAACTCCGCATGCTGCTCGAAACCGTGGTGCCGAGCAACTTCGTGTCCCTGGCGCTGAAGCTGACGCAGCCCTCCATTTACGCCACAGCGATTGCCGACGAGAAATATCTATCCAACACGAAATGGTATCTGGCCGTGAGCGCGGAGATGCCGGAAGCGGAGTTGATTACAAAGACTCCACCGCTGATTAAAACCTGCTCGGCCACCCATCTGGAACACCTGATCCGGCAGGCGCTGCCCGGAGTTCCTCTGCGGCACGTAGCTACACCGCCCACGTCCATTCCGATCAAGCTCAATTATCAATACTTCAGCCTGAGCCAGAGCGGCCCGGCGTGGGAAGCGATCACGCGCGCCCGCAACTTCGGCGCCTATGTGCCAGGAGATTTTCCGAACCCGAAGCTGGAGCTGATCATTTTGCTCCCGCAGGCGGAGTAACCCGCAAAAGGCGGTTTAGCCGCAGATGAACGCGGATAAACCACACATGGCCTTCGGCCACCCTGGAGGATGAAAACGCGCTTGGCAGCTCCATTGAGGAATCAACGAGTTGCAATGTGTTTTCAGAACAACATGGATAAGACAAATCAAGTTTTTGATTCACAATCCGCGTTCATCTGTGTTCATCCGTGGCCCGTTTTTCAGGTAGAGTCGTTTGTGAAAGCAGGTCTCTAAACGCCACCCGCATTCAGGAACGCCGCAAATTCAGTGGGGTTATTCGCCTTCGCGAACGAGTTCAGAAGCACGATGGCCCAGTAAGTTCCCGCCGCATAAGTGGCGCCGTGCGCGGGTGAGATGATTCCATCGACAATCTGGTGCGGGTGCCGGCCGATTTGAAAGTGCTGCAGCTGGTAAATCCAAAATCCCGTTGCCGCGTCGAAGTGTCCGGTACAGTTGGGTAAACCAATTCCGGTGGCAACCTGCTTGGTTTTTCCCGCAATTTGAATGAGACGCTGTACCGCGCGAACGTCGTCAGCGGCATTGGCCTCCCCGGGACCCACGCGGCCAAGCACGTTCACGATCGCGGAGAGCCCGTCCACGGGGGGATTTAACGTCAGAATCCTGGATGTCATGGCGTATACCTCGGTCCGAAAATTATACCAGGCAAAACTTCGCGTCGCTACCGGTTTCGCCAGCGTAGAATTGTCCAACGCAAGATGAGCATGAAACTAGTGAATTGGCTGGGGCGGTTTCCAATGGAAGATGAGCATGAAAACGGGAACAATGGGGTAGGCGTGGCGCGGCCGGGTGCAGATACGGATGCAGAATGCCGAGAGCCTGAGCCGGGATCAGATCCGAGAGTTTTTGCGGTCGAGCGAGCCGATCGAGTTCAGCAGTGGCGGGCGGGAGGAACGATACCTGTGGGTGGAGCGGGTATTGGCGGCGCAGAAGTACCGAAGTTTGGGAAAAGGCGAGCGGGGCTTGGTACGGGCCTACCTGCGGAAAGTGACCGGGTTGAGCGAGGCGCAGACCACGCGGTTGATCCGGGCGTATCTCGATTGCGGCGTAATACGGCCCCAGTCGTACCAACGGCACGCGTTCGCAGTGAGGTACACGGCGGAAGACATTGCGTTGTTAGCGGACGTGGATCGGGCACACAGGCGGTTGAGCGGACCCGCCACGCGCCGGATCTTGCAGCGCGCCTACGAACAGTTCGGAGAGAAGCAGTGCGAGCGACTGTCGAAGATCAGCGTGGCGCACTTGTACAACCTGCGGGCGAGCGCGCGCTATCGCAACCAGGCGGCGGTGTTCGAACCGACGCAGTCCACTGCGGCCGCCATCGGACAGCGGCGCAAGCCCGATCCGGAAGGGCGGCCGGGGTATGTGCGCGTGGATACGGTGCATCAAGGGGACAGCGCGGGAACCAAGGGCGTGTATCACATCAACGCCGTGGATGCGGTGACGCAATGGCAAGTGGTGGGCTGCGCCGAGAAGATCAGCGAGGCCTATCTGATGCCGGTGCTGGCAGCGGTGTTGGCGCAATTTCCATTTCCGATCCGCGGTTTTCATGCCGACAACGGCTCGGAGTATATCAACCATCGAGTGGCGGAAATGCTGCGGAAGTTGCACGCCGAATTCACCAAGAGCCGAGCGTGCCGAAGCCAGGACAATGCACTGGTGGAAGGCAAGAACGGTGCGGTGATCCGCAAGTTGATCGGCTACGGACACATCGCCGGCGCACACGCCGGGGAGCTGCAGAACTTCTACGCCGAGCATTTAAATCCGTACCTGAACTTTCACCGGCCCTGCGGATTCGCGACAGTGAGCTTGGACGAGCGCGGCAAACGCCAACGCAAATACAAGATCGAGGACTACCGGACGCCGTTCGAGAAACTGCAATCGCTGCCCGAAGGGGAGAGCTTTTTGAAACCGGGATTGAGTTTGCGGGAACTGGAAAAGCGGTCGCTGGCGATCAGCGACACCGAATGCGCTCGCCGGATGAGCGCGGCCAAGGCCAAGCTGCTTCGGCAATGCCAGACGCCGTCCTTGCCGAAGTTCCGCTAACGGAGGGCCGTGGAAATGCCGGGCCCGTGGAAAGCGTGGAAAACCAAGAGCGGGTTTCCCACGCTTTCCACCGTCCCTTGGAAATCTCGCAGAAAGCGCGAGATTCCCACATTCCCACCGCCCGGCTTCGCGTCCATGGAAAAGTGGAAAACCAAAAGCAGGTTTCCCACTTTCCCACGACCGCTCGCGACCATAACCACCGTTCTCTCTCTGAAAACCAAAAACCAAAGAAAGGAAGTCGGCCGCTGCGCGGCCTCCTCATTCCCTGTCCGATTTTCATGCTCATCCTTCGATTGGAAAATGCTGCGTCGCCGGGGCGCCAATTGGGCTACCGCCGAAGCAGGACGAACAACACCAGACCGAACGCCGCTACCAGTAAAATCGCAAAAAGGATGATGAGCGCCGTCGGCGGCCGTCCTCCGGAGGTTGGAGCCGCTGGAGGGGCCGGAGCAGGCATCTGGATCGGCACCGCTGCCATCTGTGGTGCGGGTGGCATCTGCATGTGAGGAGCGGGCGGAGGTTGCATCTGCGGCGCGGCAGGCGGCGGAGCTGACGCGTGAGGCGCCTGCATTTGAGGTGCGGCCGGCATCGTGGGCATTGGCATCACGATCGCCGGTATCGGCATTCCAGAGCCCGATGAGGGCGGCGGTGCGGATGCTGGCGCCTCCGGCGCGGCGGGCGGCGCGGCGCTCGATGGACGGCCGATCACTCGCGTAAATTCGCCCGGCCCGGCGGGTGCGGCCGGCGGCGCGCTGGAGGGCGTTTGTCGCGGCTCCAAGCTCTCCGTCAAAGATCCGGGCGGCGAAACCGGCGCTGGAAACTGCGCGGGCGGTGTCGGTGCCGTTTGAGCTGGCGGGACGTTCGCCCCCAGAGGCGCACCTCCTCGCGGTGTTCCTCCGCCGAAGATCCGCGTAAACTCGCCCGGCGCGTTTTGCGACGGCGAACTCACGGGCAGCGGCAGCGGCTCCCGGGTCGATTCCGAAGGCGGAGACAGCGGGCTCCGAAACAGCTTGGTAAATTCCCCCGGCTGATTTTCGGAGGCAAGCGGCGCGGGCGACGCTGGCATGGATGGCGGCGTTGCTTGCGGCTCCATCCGCGGGCTTTGACGCGGGCGCTCAAATAGCTGCGTGAATTCCCCCGGGCCAGCGGCCGGCGCGGCGGGCGCTGCCGGTGCAGGCGGCACTGCCGGAGCGAACGGCCTCTCTTCCACTCTGGGCGCGTTCGGAGCCGGCGACTTTTGAAACAACTGTGTGAACTCGCCCGGTTCCCGAGTTGCAGCCGCGGGCGGCGCGGGAGCCGGTGCTAAGGGCGGCGGCGCCGGCGCGGGCTTGGCCGCACCCAATTCCCAAGCCAGCCACTCGGGCAATGCGAAACACTCCGGCTGGTCCATCGTGACCAAAAAATGCGCGCCTTGAATCTCCACCACGTCCAGGATGCGTCCGCCCGCCGAAACAGGATTTCTCACCAGGTACTCCACCGCCCGCAGCAAAACGCCGGTGTGATCGTTCGGCTCAGTGAGTTGGTGCAGGAGCACCGGTTGCCCGCCACGCGTTTCCCGCCCGCGGAACACAATGATCTTCACTCCCGCCACTCGCTGGAGCAATTCGTATTTTGTGGAGCCGTCCAAGATGTTTTCATGATGACATCCAAGCCGCCGCGCTTCAACTTGTATAATTGTGAGGCTTGCCCAACTCTCGATGGATTAGTCCGGCTCGACAGCTCTCCCGCGTGGTGTGGTCGGAGGGAATGTATCTGGGGCCGCATCACTTCCAGGCCCAGAGCGCATACTTTGAAGGCGCCATTCACTTCACTGGCGCGGCCCTGTGGTTCGAGCCGTGGGGCTTCCTGGCTTGTGAACTCGATACCGAAGCGCTCCGCAACGGCACCGCGGCATTGATCCACGCCCGCGGCATTTTTCCGGACGGCCTGGCTTTTCAAATGCCCGAGTGCGATCCCCTGCCCCCCGCGCGCCCGATTGCCGATTTGATTCCGCCCACCCGCGACCGCGTCACCCTCTCTTTGGGAATCCCCGACTATAAACCCACCGGCGTGAATCTTGAATCGAACGGAGATGGCCAGACCTATGGCACCCGCTTCATCGCCGAAGAGCGAAAAGTTTATGACGAGAACACCGGCCAGGACGAAAAGCTGGTTCGCTTCGCGCGCAAAAATATCCGGATTATCCTGGACACGGAACCCTCCGAAGGCTTGATCACTCTGCCGCTGGCGCGCGTCTTGCGCGATGGCTCCGGCCATTTCATTTACGACGAGCGCTTCATCGCACCCTGCGTGCAGATCAGCGCCAGCGAGCGGCTGATGACATTGGCGCGCCGGCTGCTCGAAATCGTCAACGAGAAAAGCATGTCGCTCTCGGCCTCCGGCTCCGCGCGTAAGTTCTCCGCGGGTATGTCGGCGCAGCAAGTGGCTTCGTTTTGGTTCTTGCATGCCTTGAATTCGTCGCTCGCCCCACTGCGCCAGATCTGTTTCTCACGGCATGGCCATCCCGAGCAGCTCTACAGCGAGCTTTTGCGCCTGGGCGGTGCCCTGTGTACCTTCGGCCTGGACTCCCAGCCCGCTTCTCTGCCGCTCTACAATCACATGAACCTGGAAGAATGTTTCGAGGATCTGGACCGGCACATTCGCGAGCATCTGGAGATGCTGGCTCCATCCAACTGCATTACCATTCCGCTCAAGCCGGCCGCGCGCTATTTCGAACAAGGCGCCGTCGCCGACACTCGTTGCCTGGGCCGCTCACGTTGGATCTTAGGGATTGCCTCTCCCATGGGCGAGGCGAACCTAATCAACGCGACTTCCCAACTGGTCAAGGTTTGCTCGGCCAAATTTGTGGGAGAGCTGGTCAAACGAGCTCTCCCCGGGTTGCCGCTCACGCACCTGTCGGTGCCCCCATCGGCCATCTCTCCCAAAGTGACCAGCCAGTATTTCGCCATCACGAAAAGCGGTCCTTGCTGGGACCACATCATGGAAACCAAAGACGTAGGCGTCTACGTCCCGGGCGATATTCCGAATGCTGAAGTAGAACTTTTGGTAATCTTGGATAACTAGATCATATATGGGCGGGGTAGTGATCTCTCAACCTGCTGGGTCCGCGCCCGGCCGTCGCTTGGATAATCTCGCGATGCTGTTTCAGGAGACCCTGACGGTAGTGGTGCGCCTGCGCTCCAACCGGCAAACCGTCGGCGACCCCCAAGGGTTTCGTTCGCAGATCTCGCAAGCCCTCCAGTCCGTCAGCCAAGAAGCTGTTCGCTTGGGCTACACCGCGGAAGATGTGCGGGTAGCAACCTTCGCCATCGTCGCGTTTCTGGACGAGTCCATCTTGAATTCGCACAATCCCGCCTTCAACGATTGGGTGCGCCGGCCGCTGCAGCAAGAATTATTTGGCGTGGATGTGGCCGGTGAAATCTACTTTCGCAACATTGACCACTTCCTCGGGCGCAACGATTCGCAGGAGCTGGCGGATATTTTGGAAATTTATCAACTCTGTCTTCTGCTGGGCTTCCGCGGCCGCTACAGCATGGGTTCCAACGCGGAGCTGCGCAACGTAGCACGCATTCTCGCCGAGAGAATCCAGCGCATTCGCGGGGGCAATCCTACGACGCCACCTTGGATACCGCCCGCCGAAGCCGTCGGACCGCCCTCCGATCCTTGGATCCCGCGTTTTCTCTGGTCGGCGGTGGTCTGCTGGGCACTGGCGCTGATTCTGTTTTTGATCTTCAAATTTTCGCTGAGTCCTGCTTCTGATTTGCAGTCGGTTATTTCCGCCGGACGATTTTAACTTCCATGAAAAGCCCTTCCACCTTAGTTCGGGCGCTGATGGTGCTGATTGTCTGGCTGGTGCTGTGCTGGTTTATCGGCACCTGGCTGCATCTGCACGGATCCAACTTGTGGCTGCTGCGAATCGGGCTGGCCGTGCTAGGCTTGGCGGGTTTCGCTGGTTATTTGTGGGTGCACTATCGCTCCAATAGTTCCGGCGGCGGAGCTCACGACGAAGTGGACCTGCTGCTGCACGAAGCCAACGCGCGGTTGCAAGCCTCCCACCTGGGCAGCGCCGCAACGGTGACCAATCTCCCGGCCATCTTTTTACTGGGTGATACCGGAACCGCAAAAACCAGCACCGTTCTCCAATCGGGACTGGAGCCGGAGTTGTTAGCCGGCCAGGTTTATCAAGGCGACGCCGTGGCGCCGACGCGATCTTTGAATTTGTGGTTCGCCCGCCAATGGCTGCTGATCGATCCGGCCGGCGCGTTGCTGGCCGATCGCGCCTCGCGCCAGGGACTGCTGCACAAGCTGGCGCCGCTCAAAATCACGTCCGTATTTGGAGGCGGCGGCGCTGCGCCGCGGGCCGCGTTGGTTTGTATCGACTGCGAGAGCTTCCTGGCGGCCGGCGCGGCCGAAGCCATGACCGCCCGCGCCCGAGTTCTGCGCGAAACGCTCGGCGAGATTTCGCATCTGCTGGGCATCCGCTTGCCGGTGTATGTCCTGTTCACCAAAATGGACCGGCTGGCGCACTTCTTCGAGTACGCCGCCAATCTCACCGAAGGAGAAGCCGCGCAGATCTTCGGCGTAACGCTGCCGATGACCACGGGTGCGGCCGGAGTCTACGCCGAGCGCGAGGCGAAGCGCCTGAACGAGATCTTTTCGAACCTGGCCTTCTCGCTCTCCGATCACCGCCCCGATTTTCTGGCGCGCGAGCACGACGCCGCAAAGCTTCCGTCCATCTACGAATTCCCCCGCGAGTTTCGCAAGATGCGCGCGGTGCTGGTTCAATTCCTGGTGGATCTCTGCCGTCCCAGCCAGCTTCGCACCAATCCATACCTGCGCGGCCTGTACTTCACCGGCGTCCGTCCCGTCACGCTCAGTGATGCCGCGCCCACGGCTCCTTCGCCTCAGCCGCAGCAGCAGGCGTTCGATGCCGATGCCACCCGCGTCTTCGTAGCTGGCGGCCAACCCGTTTCGCCCGAAGCTTCCCGGCAGGCTCCGAACACCCGCCGCGTGCCGCAGTGGGTTTTTCTCAGCCATCTTTTTTCCGACGTCATCCTGAACGACCAGTCGGCCCTCGGCTCCAGCAGCTCCAGCGTCAAGCTGAATCTCTGGCGGCGCGTTCTCTGGATTACCGCCGCTGTACTGGGTTTGTTAGTGGCCTCCGCTTGGACCATATCGTTCATCGGTAACGACCATTTGAAAAATACCGCCGTCGCCGCCGCGCGAGCCGCCCGCAATCAGGACGTCGCTCCCGACCAGTTGGCATCCGCCGAGAGCCTTCGCCGCTTAGATGATGTGCGCCAATCGCTCACCACGCTCGCGGATTACCAGCGCGACGGCCGGCCCATGCGCCTCGGCTTTGGGCTCTATGTCGGTGACGAGCTCTACAATCCCATGTACCGCATTTACTTCGGGCTCTTCCGCCGTTTGATGCTCGGCCAGATTCAGGACAGTTTAGTTCAACTTCTCTCGCACCCTTCCGACACCCAGGACCGCGGCTACGTCTACAATGCTCTGAAAGCCTATCTGATTACCACTTCTTATCCTGACAAGAGCACCACCAGTTTCCTGCCGCCGGTTCTTCAGACCCACTGGCTAAAAGGGCGCGCGATCGATCCTGAGCGCTCCGCTTTGGCTCAAAAACAGTTCCTGTTTTACAGCGAGGAGTTGCTGCGGAAGAATCCCTACCCCGCATTCGCGACGCCGGACGAAACCGCCACGCAGGTATCGCGCGCTTTCCTGAAGAAGTCCGCCACCATCGAGCCGCTGTATCAGGCCATGCTGGCGAAGGTCAACAGCCTGACGCCCACGCTGGTCTTCAACAAGGATTATCCAGGCAGCGCGGACGTGGTGGTGAACGCTTATCCGGTACCTGGCGCCTTCACCAAACCAGGCTGGGCTTACATGCAGAAGGCCGTTCAGAATCCCAAGGAATATTTCAACGGAGAGGCCTGGGTGCTGGGCCCGGACACGTACGCCAATCTGGATCCGGCCAAGATGGCGCAGGAACTCGAGGTGCGCTACCAAGGCGATTTTGTAAAAACCTGGCGTGAATTCCTGCACGACAGCCGCGTGGTTGGATACGGCAGCATTCCGGACGCAGCCACAAAATTATCCAAGCTCTCCGGAAATCAATCGCCACTCCTGGAATTGCTCTGCGTGGTTTCCGACAACACGGCGGTCGACGCGAAAGCGGTCTCTGACTTGTTCCAGCCTCCGCAGCAAGTAGTGCCCGCCGGATGCCAGTCGCGCCTGGCGGCTCAATCCAACGCGGCCTACATGGACGGGTTGAACAAGCTGCTCTCGTCGCTCCAGGCGCTGCTGACCAATCCCGCCAGCGATGCCTTCCGCAGTGATGCCCTTTCCAATGCGCTGACCGCCGACGGCGAAGTCCGGCAGATGTCGCGCAATTTCCCGGTGGACAAAGAGGGCGCAGTGGATTCCACCACCCAGACGCTGCTCGAAGACCCCATCAAACACGTACAGGCGCTCATCGCCGGCGTGCCCAAAGAAGAAGCCAATGGCGGAGCGAAAACGTTCTGCGGCCAATTCCACGGGCTGATGTCGAAATATCCATTTCAACCCACCTCCACCACCGACGCCACCGTCCAGGAGGTCACCGAAATGTTCAAGCCGATGGACGGCGCGCTCTGGAAGCTCTATCAGGACACCATGCAAAAGTACCTGGTGAAACAAGGCAGCGAGTATGTGGCCAAGGCGGGAACTCCCGCGGCAACGCCCGCTTTCGTCGCCTTCTTCAACCGCGCCGCCGGAGTCTCCGCGGCATTTTTCCCAGGTGCTGCCACCATGCCGCAGCTTGCGTTCTCTGTGAAGGTGAATCCCACCGAGGATGTGAATGCTGTGACGCTTTCCATAGGCGCCCAGACCTTGCACTATACCGGTGGAGCGGGCACGGCTCAGTCGTTCTCCTGGCCCGGCTCCGGTGCTCCCGACGTCAAGCTGCGCGTGAAATTCACCGGCGGCTCCGAGTTCGATTTTCCGGGCTCCATGGGCCCGTGGGCCGTGTTTCACTTCTTCTCGCATTTCGAACACTGGCAATCCACCGGCTCATCCAGCACGATGGACTGGACGCTGCGCGCCGGCACCGATCCAGTAGTTGTTCCCAAGAGCGGCCGGCCCGCGACGGTAAGCCTGATTCTGGACACCGGCGGCGCACCCGATGTTCTCAAGCCCGGCTATTTCTCGACGTTGACCTGTCCCGTACCGGCTGTCCGCTGATCAGCTCTTATCAACTGCCGTCCGGAAACCCGCCTCGGTGCAGGACCATCGGATAGTGCGGAAGTCCCTCCGGTCTCGGAACCGATGCTCTCCACCCATCAGGATAGGGCTCCAAGCCGCCGAACAGCGGCGACCCTTGCGCGGTCGCATCGCCCACCAATCGCTCCAGCGAATCCCGCAGGCGCGCGACAGCTTCTTCGCCAAATCGAGTGTGCCAGCGCTTCTCGATGGTCCACACTAACTGGCGATATGTGTCCCTGGCGGCGCGGCCTTTTGACGTGAGCAAAACCACTTTCACGCGGCCGGCAGGTTCTGTTTGGACCGTCGCGTAGCCGCGCTTGCTGAGGAAGCTCAGTGACGTCGCAATCGCCTCTTTCGACACTGCAGACAGGCGGGGAAGATCCCGGACGTGAACCCCTTCTTCGCCCACCAGCCGCAGTACGTTGGCGCTAATCGCAAGCGACACTTCCGACTCTTTCTCAAACTCGAGAGCGAACGCCAGCAGGACCTTCGCGAGCAGCGCCGGCAGATCGAGATGAGTACCTCCGCCGTTATTGCCTTCGCCATCCGTCTGACGAATGCTGTTGCTCCAGAGTCCATAGCCTAGAATTGGAAGACAGTCGGGCAGTTCGACATCGAAGCGGCCGATCAGAGCCCCCAGCGCCTCCCTAAGTTCATCAACCTCGTCCTTGCCGAAGCGCGCCTGCCAGCGCTTCTCAATGTCTCCGATCAGCGGCCGCCATAGCTCCTGAGCTTTCCGCCCCGCGGGTGTGGCGCGAATCAGCCAATTGGAACGCCGCGGCTTTTTGCTCGGGTCGGCCGGATCGGGTCCGACGTTGATGTATCGCCACCTCTCCATCCCGTTCAGATTGGTTGGCGTGCGCGCCAGAGCTTCCAGCTCACCGACTCGTATCCCCTCCTCGCCGACAAACCGCATGCAGTTGAACCACATCGCCATCGACACAAGCCAGGGAGCGTGGAGCGATCCGGCAGTAGAGCCATGGTTCGTGGTCCGATGCGGCATCCGCCGCTCCGATTCGTTGTCGAACTCGATGCTGAAGGCCACCAGCGCGTGCGACAACAGGCTGGCAAGAGGCAGACGGCCGACCATAACCGAGATTATAACTCCCGTGGGATTCAATGGAGCGGCCGAGCCGAACAACTGTGTTCAGCGGTTGCAGTTTTTCCTCCCGGATTGCGCCTGTAGGGATGTCAGCAGGCTTTTAGGAGGCTTTCCATGGCAAAGATGGCGGCAGTACCTTTCAGACAGGTGAACGGTCACACCAGACCATTCCACGCTCCAAATCCAATCGGCGTCGTGCTTCACAAGACCGAGTCTCACAGTTACGAACGCACGTTGAACAGCTTCCTCGAAGGTCCCTATTCCCCGCACTTTTTGGTCGGCCAGCAGGAGGGACAGGTGGTGCAGTTGCTGGACACCCAATTTCATGGAGCACATGTCGAGAATGCCAATGATTTCTATCTCGGCATCGAATTTTACAGCCATCCAAGCCGGCCGGGATATGAACACAAGCAGGATCCCAAAACGATTCGTGAGGAGCTAACGCTGTTTCAGATATCCATCGGGCGAGATATCGTCTCTTGGATGTCGGACACACATGGCATTCCGCTCGTGGGCCCGCCGTCTCTCAAGGAGATGCGAGACGCCAGCGGGCACTGGCCTGGATTCTGCAACCATGCTGACGTTTCGGCGACAATTCCGGGAACGCACCAGCATGGAGAAGGCCTGCTTGGCTCCGATTACATCGGACTTGGTATTTGGCCCAAAGCTTCACGCAAGGGCCAGGGTTATCTCGATGAATGGCTTGCAGATCATCCGGACGATCCGAACCCGCAACAGAAGGCGCTCGATCAGTGGCTCCTGCAGCTCGGAAAAAGCGTGTCGAAATCCTGATAATATTCGCGCCAGAGCCGTCGGTGTAGCGTATACTGAGCAGAATCGACAAAGCATGAGCCGGAAAATTCCGGCCAAGGACAGGCTTGCATGACGCTCCATCTCTGGCGTGCAAGTCTCGTTGCCGTTCTGAGTGTGGCTCTCGTCGCGGATGCGCGGGCAGAGAGTCTTCAAACTGCAGGCGACCAAATCGTGGCCGGAATCGTGGTGGTATCCGTCGGCGTCGGCGTGCTGGTTACGTTTCTGATCTTGCACCATAAACACAAGAAAAGCGTCATTACCGGCTGCGTCCATCCGGGACCCAGCGGGATGAACATGACCGACGAAAAGGACCAACGGACCTACGCGGTGGTGGGCGATCCGGTGGGCATCAAGCCGGGCAATCGAATGACATTGGAAGGCAAACGGCAACAATCCGCGCAGGGACCGGTCTTTCAGGCGGAGGCGGTAACCAAGGACTTCGGGGTCTGTCCGCCTTAGGGGCCCGACTTCAGTTGACACGCGTGTCCGTGGAATGTAGGATCGGAATCGTTCGTCTAATCCTATGTTCGAAAAGAGCGCCCTGATGCGAAAACATTTCCGTGCTTGCCTGTTCCATGCCTTTTGCGCCGCCGCCATCGTGTCGCTGGCGGCCATTCCGGGAGCGGCCCAGAACCAGGCCTATAGAGGTCCCCGGACTCCGGACGGCAAGCCGAATCTCAATGGCATCTGGCAGGCCATGAACACGGCCAACTGGGATCTGGAGGGCCACTCCGCGCAGGCCGGCCAAATTGTGGCGCTAGGCGCAACGGGCGCCGAACCTCCGGGCATCGGCGTGGTGGAAGGCGGCCAGATTCCTTATCTGCCGGCCGCCGCGAAGCAGAAACAGGAAAACTACGCCAACCGCCTGAAGCTGGATCCGGAAGTAAAATGCTATCTGCCGGGCGTTCCGCGCGCTACTTACATGCCGTTTCCGTTCCAGATTGTTCAGAGCGGCAAGGTGATTCTGATCTCCTACGAATACGATGGCGCGGTGCGGACCATTTACATGGATAATCCGGGAGCCGCGCCGGTGGACAGTTGGATGGGCTGGTCGGCCGGGCATTGGGAAGGCGACACCCTGGTGGTGGACGTCACCGGCTTTAACGATCAAACCTGGTTCGATCGGGCGGGCGATTTTCACAGTGACATGCTGCACGTGGTGGAGCGCTACACGCCGGTCTCGGCCAATGTTATTAACTACGAGGCCACCATCGAAGATCCGCAAACGTTTTCGCGGCCCTGGAAGATCAGCATGCCGTTGTACAAGCACCTGGAAAAGAACGCCCAATTGCTAGAATTCAAGTGTGTCGAGTTCGTGGAGGAGTTGATGTACGGACACCTCCGCAAAAAGCCCAGCAACTAATTACCGGAGGTGTACGATGCGGCTTCGGTGTTTCGCTTGGTGCGGGGCGCTGCTCGCCTTGCTCGCAGCCTTAAATCTCGCCGGCCAGAGCCTTCCAGTGACGGCCAAGCCGGCAAAATCGACCTCGAAAGGCTGGACTCCGGCGCGCACCGCCGATGGCCAGCCCGATCTTCAAGGCGTGTGGACCAATTCCACTCTCACTCCTTTGGAGCGCCCCGACGAATTCGCTGGGAAAGAACACCTCACCGAACAAGAGGCCACGGCTTATGTAAATCGGTTGCTGCAGCGGGTGAATAGCGATCGCCGCGATGGCGGCGCGCAGGTGGACGTCGGCCGCTCCTACAACGAATTCTGGCGCGACCGCGGAAACAACCTGGTTGCGGACCTGCGCACATCCCTGATCATCGATCCGCCCGATGGCAAGGTCCCGCCGCTGACGCCGGAAGCACAGAAACGCGTGGACGAACGGCGCGTCTGGCTGCAAGATCATTCCACCGACGGTCCCGAGGATCGCTCTTTCGCCGAGCGCTGCATCTCCTGGACTACGGCTGGTCCGCCTATGCTGCCCGGGCCATACAACAACGACACGCAGATCGTGCAGGGCCCCGGCTACGTGGCGATTCTCAGCGAGATGATCCACGATGCGCGCATCATTCCGTTGGATGGGCGCCCGCACGTGGCTCAGAATATTCGCGAGTGGATGGGCGATTCGCGCGGCCATTGGGAAGGCAACACGCTGGTGGTGGACACCACGAATTTTGCGCCCGAATACACCTTTCGCGGATCGGACGCGAACATGCACCTGACGGAGCGTTTCACGCGCGTGTCTCCGGAGGTGATTCGGTACGAATTCACGGTAGACGATCCGACGGCCTTCACCAAACCCTGGACCGCGCGTATTCCGATGAACAAGACGCACGGCCCGATCTTCGAGTACGCCTGTCATGAAGGAAATTACGCGATGACCGACATTCTGGCCGGCGCTCGCGATGCCGAAAAAAAGAAACACTAGAGCTCCGATCGAGGATAGCCTGCGGAAATGCTGGTGACCCGTGCGAAGGGGCCGATTTTCGAGTACGCTTGTCACGAAGGAAATTACGCGATGACGGATATTCTGGCGGGCGGGTTCCTGCTGATTCTTTTCGCAGCGCCAATTCTTTTCGGGCAGAATCAGCGCGACCTTCAGGGCATCTGGACCAACGCCACCATTACGCCTTTGGAGCGGCCCAAGGAATTAGGCAACCAGCAGTTCTTCACGCCCGCCGAAGCCGCCAAATATGAGCGCGACACCAACCAGCGCAACAACGCCGACCAGCGCGAATCAAATCCGCAAGCCGACGTGAATCACGCGTACAACCAGTTCTGGTGGGATCGCGGCACCAAGGTTGCCGGCTTGCGGACTTCGTTGATCATCGATCCGCCGGATGGCCGAATCCCGCCGCTGACTCCGGCGGCGCACGAACGAATGGCGGCCCAGATGGCTTATACGCGCGCGCATTCCACTGACGGTCCAGAGAACCGGTTGCTCTCCGAACGCTGTTTGCTGTGGGCCACCGCGGGTCCGCCCATGCTGCCGAGTTTCTACAACAACGATTATCAGATTGTGCAGACGCCCGCCACGGTGGCGATCGTGGTGGAGATGATCCATGACGTGCGCATGATTCCGCTCGATGGTCGCCCGCACCTTCCCAGCAACATGCGGCAGTGGATGGGCGATCCCAGAGGCCATTGGGCGGGCAACACGCTGGTGGTGGATACCACGAATTTCACTGATAAAACCCAATTCCGGGGCGCGGACGAGAATCTGCATTTGACCGAGCGCTTCACGCGCGTCAGTCCAGAAACCTTGATGTACGAATTCACGGTGGACGATCCCACCGCGTTCACCAAGCCCTGGACCGTGCAGATTCCGATGACCAAAACAAAAGGGCCGGTTTTCGAGTACGCTTGTCACGAAGGGAATTACGCGATGGTGGATATTCTGGCCGGGGCGCGGCGGGAAGAAACAATCGCCGCGGAGCCAGGGAAATCTTCGAAATGAGTCAAGAGAAGGAGTGATTCGATGCGAAGCAATTTAGCAATAGCAATTGCCGGGGTGGGCTTGCTGGTGAGCGCGGCGCCGGGGTGGGCGCATCACGCGTTCGCGGCCGAATTCGATGCCAACAAGCCTTTGAAGCTGCATGGAACCGTGACCAGGATGGAATGGATCAATCCTCACGCTTGGATCCACATGGACGTGAAGAACCCGGACGGCACGGTTACGAATTGGATGGTGGAGGGCGGAAGCCCGAACACTTTGCTGCGAAATGGTTTTACAAAAGCGTCGCTGCCGGTGGGCACCGAGATCGTGGTGGACGGCTATCAATCCAAGGACGAGAGCAACAAAATGAACGGCCGCGATATCACGTTTCCGGATGGGCGCAAGCTCTTTGTGGGATCAGCCGGTCAGGGCTCGGCGCCGCCCGACAAGTCCGAGAAATAGCCCAAGGGGCGAAACCTAGTTCCCTTCCGCCTCGCGAGCGGTTGCTTCCTTGCCCTCCGTGCCAAGCGTGAGCGCGACCAGTTCCGGCGCGGAGCCGGGCGCGGCTACGGCGAGAACGATGTACTGGCGGCCGTTCATCATGTAGGTCATCGGAACGCCGGTTGCGCCACCCGGCAGTTTCACTTCGAAAATGGTGGCGCCTGTTTTTTTGTCGATGGCGCGAATCCCCGGGTCGCCGCGTCCCAATCCCGCGAACAATAGCGTTTTCGTGACCAGCAGCAGCGCGCGATTCGAATTTCCCAGCTTGCTGGTGTCGATGCCCTTCAACGCGGGATTGTTCTTGATGGAATCGGCCGGTTCGCCGTTGGAGACCATCCAGAGTTCTTCGCCGGTGTTCAGATCGAATGCAGTGATGCGGCCCCAGGGCGGTTTGAAGAGCGGCAAACCCATCGGACGCGGGCTCGCAAATCCACCCGGGCCCGCGATGTACTCTACGCTCGAACGCTTGGGATCATGCACCAGCGCCGAGATGTACGGCGCGGTTACGGACGAAACGAACAGAACTCCCGCATCGGGATCGGCCGCCGCGCCGGTCCAGTTGGCGCCGCCGCCCGCGCCCGGCAACTGAATGGTGCCCTTCTTTCCGTTATCCGAATCCAGGACGATGGGCGGAGTAAACACAGGCCCAATCTTATATTGCTTCACCAGCCGCACCGCTTCGGCTTTAATCTCCGGCGTTAAATCGTTCAAGTCGGAATCGGACACACCCTGTTGATCGAAGGCCGGCGGCTTGGTGGGGAAGCGCTGCGTGGGAGAACTCTTCTCGCCCGGCACGTCCGATTGGGGAACCGCGCGTTCTTCGATGGGAAACACCGGTTCGCCCGTCACGCGATCAAACACATAGGTGAAAGCCTGCTTGGTCACCTGCGCCACGGCTTTGATCTGTTTACCGTTGACATTGAGATCGAGCAGCACCGGAGCGGCGGGATTATCGTAATCCCACATATCGTGATGAACAATCTGGTAGTGCCAGATGCGCTTGCCGGCGCGCGCATCCAGACACACCAGGCTATCGCCAAACAGATTGTCGCCGGGGCGAGGGCCGCCGTAAACATCGCCGGTGGGCATTTCGACGGGAAGATAGACGTAACCCAGTTCTTCATCCGCGCTCATGGGCGCCCACACTGCGGTGTTGCCCGTGTACTTCCAGGAATCATTCTCCCAGGTGTTGTTGCCGAACTCGCCCTTCTGCGCGACGGTGTGGAAAGTCCACAGCAGCTTTCCGGTGTGCACATCATAGCCGCGCACATAGCCTGGCACGTTCTCTTTGCTGGCGGGCGCAGCGCCCACGCCGAGCGCAGCGCCGACAATCACGACATCGCGCACCACGATCGCGGGCGACGTTGCGCCGATCACGCCGGGCTTGATGTTGTCGCGATCCAGGCCCTGCCACAGATCGACGATTCCGCCGGTGCCGAAAACCGGATCCGGTACGCCGGTTTTAGCGTTCAACTCGATGAGATGATAGCCGGGCGAGATCAGCAGGATGCGTTCGTCGCCATGGCCATCGTTCCAATACGCGACGCCGCGGTTGTTGAAGCGTACCGCGTGCACGCCGCGCTCGCCTTCGTCGTAACGATACAGCCACAGCGTTTCGCCGCTGGCCGCATCGACCGCCACCACGTCGCGCCGGATGCCGGCTGAGAAATACAAAACGCCGCCGGCCATTAGCGGCGTCACTTCCCAATTCCCATCCAGCCTGGGGCCGAAATTATCGGCCTTCCAGCGCCAGGCGATCTTCAAATCGTTTACGTTGTCTTTGTTGATCTGATCGAGCGCCGAGTACTTCGTGCTGTGCGAGTTTCCGCCGTAGTAGTGCCATTCGCCAGGCGGTGTCTGCGCGGAACCGCGCGCGGCGATCAAGATTGCGAATATAGAAAGTGCGGTGAGATAACGAAAGATCGGCATGAACGTTCCCATTCGCGTCAATGTTATCAAAGCAGCGTTATCAAAGCAGGGTTATCGAAATAGCCGATGGCGACTATGATAATCTGATGGCCGTTGTAATTTAAGGAACTCGCGCAAAACAGAGCGCGGCGCGCAGCAGTTCCTGGCCTGTTTTGCGGTGCGCGCCGCGCCCTTTGCGCTTGAGGAGGTTTCGTGCGATTCACTTGGTTCAACCTGATGCCGTGGCCGTATTTGCCGGACGATTTTCGCGAGAAGAATCATTCGGTGTGGGTGGACATCGATCCCAACTTGTTCGATCCGGTGAAGGGCCATCAGGTTTATAACAACTATCTGGACCTGCTCGAATATGCGGGAACGCTGGGCTTCGACGGCATCGGCGTGAACGAGCATCATCAAAACGCCTACGGCCTGATGCCTTCGCCCAACTTGATCGCAGCCAGCCTGGCGCGGCGCACCGACGATGTCGCGCTGGTGGTTTTGGGCGCGTCCATCGCTCTCTACAATCCGCCGCTGAGGGTGGCCGAAGAGTTCGCGATGCTGGATTGCATTTCGGGCGGACGATTGGTGGCCGGATTTCCGGTGGGCACTTCGATGGACACCAATTACTGCTACGGCACCATCCCGGGATTGACGCGCGAAAAATACCGGGAGGCTCATGAGCTGATCAAACGGGCGTGGGCATCGCGGGAGCCGTTCGCCTTCAATGGCCGCTACACCAAGCTGCGCTACGTGAATCCGTGGCCGCGTCCCATCCAGCAGCCTCACCCTCCGATTCATATTCCGGGCGGCGGGTCGATCGAGACTTTCGACTTTTGCATCGAAAACAATTATTCCTATTCTTACCTGAGCTTCGGCGGCTACATTCGCGGGGAAGCGCTGATGCGGGGATACTGGGATCGCGTGGCCGAGCGCAACGCGCCGGATACGTCGCCGTATCGCGCGGGGTTCGCGCAAACTATCTGCGTCGCCGATACGGACGCGGAGGCCGAGCGGCTGTATGCGAAACACGTCAGCTATTTTTATAACCGATGCCTGCATGTATATCCGGGCTTCGCGGATGCGCCGGGTTATCGAACGATCAAGACCATCCAGAAGGGCATCCTTTCGCAGTACGCGCCGCAGAGCATGTTCCAGGAGCTGCCCTGGAAGGAGCTGGTGGACAACGGCAGCGTGATCGCGGGAAGTCCGGAAACAGTGACGCAGCGCATGGAAGATTTGATCAAGAAGCTGCGCGTGGGCAACATTTTTTGCCTGATGCAGATCGGCGACATGCCGAAGGACAAATGCATGAACTCGACGCGTCTGTTTGCCGAGAAGGTGATCCCGAAGCTGCGCAAGATGTTTCCCGAATTTGCTCCGGAATATGCCAATGACGGGCGCTTCTGGTGCAAGCCCCTGGCCAAGCGTGCCAAGCCCGGCGCGCTGCCGGTGGGGGAGCCGGTGGGAGCGGAGCGTTAGAACATGGAACTGAAAACAATTCAAACCGAACGCGTTCCGGTGCGTTATTACGAAGGCGGCGCCGGCCGGCCGCTGGTGTTTCTGCACGGCGCCGGCGGACTCGATATGGAGCTCGGTTTCTTGGACGGGCTGGCGCAGAAATTTCACGTGTACGCACCGCTGGTGCCGGGCTATGGCGATAGCGAAGAATGCTCCGAGCTGCGCGACATGCTGGATTTCACGCTGCACACCTGGGACGTGGTGGAGCGGCTTGGCCTGAAGGACCCGATTCTGGCGGGCTTCTCGATGGGCGGAATGATTGCGAGCGAAATGGCGGCCATTGCGCCGAACGACGTTTCGCGTCTGGCCCTGATTGCACCGGCCGGGTTGTGGATGGACGAGCATCCCATTCCGGACTTTTTTTCGATGCTGCCTTACGAGTTGCCCGCTTATTTGTTCTACGATGCCGAGGCGGGCGCCAAGTTGATGAGCGCCGGAACCAACATGAGCGATCCAAAATTCCTGCAAGCGTTCCTGGTGCAGAACGCGCGGCAGCTCGGAGCGGCGGGCAAAATTTTGTTTCCGATTCCGGAGCGCGGCCTGGCCTCGCGCCTTTATCGCATCAAGGCCAAAACGATGCTGATCTGGGGAGAGGGCGACAAACTTGTGCCGCCGGTTTACGCGCAAGCTTTCCAACGCGGCATCGCTGGCGCGGAAGTGGTGATGATTCCGCAAGCCGGGCACGCGGTTCCGTTCGAAAAACCGGCCGAAGTGATCGGCGCCATCGCGCGCTTGCAGCAGCTTTGAGGAATCGCGCAAAACGGAGCGCGGCGCGAAGCAGTTCGTGGCGTGTTTTGTGGTGCGCGTCGCACCCTTTGCGCTGCTGAGGGACTCGCGCAAAACGGAGCGCGGCGCGAAAAAGTTCTTGACCTGTTTTGTGGTGTGCGGCGCGAAAGTTCCTGGCCTGTTTTGTGGTGCGCGCCACACCCTTTGCGCTTACAGCGGTGCGTCCGGACGGGAGACGGAGCGCCACATGTGCGCCACCGGGCTATTGTCGAACCCCAAGCCTTCTTTGGGCTGCTTGAAATTGCGGCCGATGATGTCGATGAACTGATCGAGCGTCGGGTTGACCTTCGGATCGAAGGCGTACAGGTCGTTCACCGTCACCATGCGCGGCTCCAGATACCATTTGTGCTTGCGCACCATTTGGTAGGTGGCTTCGATATACGGCTCGGGCTTGTAATCGGAACCGAAAACGCGCCGGTACAGGTCGGGATACTCGTAGCCGTGCTCCTTGTCTTCGTAGAAGCGCAGCGCCTGATGATACCGGATGGCGAACGCCACTTTTTCGGAAACATAGGGCTCGTACATCTGCGCGCCCCACCAGCCGTGATCCACTTTAATGAGTTCCTGCACCGTGTCGTGGAGCAGGCAGGCCAGCACGATCTCCTCCGACATGCCGTTCTGCACGGCGCGATTGGCGCTTTGCAGACAGTGGTTGGAAGTGGCCATGAACCGCAGCTTGTAGTAATCCATCAGCGTCGGCCGTTCGGGGAGGGGTGTGAGCCGCTTGACGTTGCCGGTGTGGGAGATGAACAAGTTCCCTGCCCCGCGGCGCGTGGGGCGTGTTTCGATTTGCGCCTCAACTTCGGCCACGGTGGGAAACTTTGATTCTTTGGCCGCCTCATTGGCAACGTTGAGCTGGAGCATCATGTGATGTTCCAAAGCCTCGGCCTTGGCCTCGTCGGCCATCGCGGCAACTGCCGCCACGCCGCCGAGCCCAGCAAAAAATAACCGCCGATCGATTTCCATGTTTGCCCCCTTTTAGTTTCGCGTCCAGATCTAGAATATCGCACGCTGACGGCGGTGGCGCGAGCTGGGGACTTGGGGTTTTTGGAATTGGGGGCTGGCCGCCGGACCGCAATTCGGGGTTAGTGGCGCGGGTTGGGGTTTGGGTTGGCCGCCGGACGGCGATTCGGGGTTAGTGGCGGGGCGTTCGCGAATTGAGGGCTGGGGATTCCGGGGTTGGTGACGAGTTGGGATTCGCGGTTGGCGATTGGAGGCTGGGCATTGGGGCTGGGATTCGGGGGGTGGGGCTTAGGTTGGCCTCCGGACGGCGATTCGGGGTTGGTGGCGGGGCGTTCGCGAATTGAGGGCTGGGGATTCCGGGGTTGGTGACGAGTTAGGATTCGGCATTCGCGGTCGGCGATTGGAGGCTGGGCATTTGGGGTGGCCGGCAAGCTGGGGATTCGGGGTTAGGGGATAGCCGCGCGAGCTGAGGATTACGGGGGCCAGGGGGCTTAGGGTTGGCGGCGAGCTGGGATTCGGGGGGTGGGGCTTGGTTTGGCCTCCGGACGGCGATTCGGGGTTGGCGGCGAGCTGGGATTCGGGATTGGATTTAGCGGTCCGGTTTCTGGACGCATCAGGGGTATTTTTGTGTTTGTCGGCGCATTTTATGGATTGTGGCGGCGGTGCGATGCATTTGGATCGAGGATAGCAGAGCTTGGAAGAGCGGCAACGAGGAACTGCCGGAACTGTTGGGAACGCCGGAGGAAAGAAATCGCAGAGGTTTGGGATTACGGATGAGGGGCGGCGGTGCGCGGCGCGATTTTGGAGACAGACAGGGTGCGGTGACCGTCGGTTTTGCCTTTGGAGACGGTGATGCCGGGGATGCGGGCGAGCGCCTGGGCGAGTCCCTTGGGAGTGCTCGGTAGAACGGCCAGCGGGGCGATGGCGCGAAGTTGCGTTAGAAGAGCCGTTGTGTCGCCGGACCAGCTTTGACCGGTGGTCCGCAGGAGGGTGTCGAGAGTATCGCGCAACGGGTCGGCTCCGAGCCAAATGGATTCGGGATCAGAGAGGGCGCCGGCGATGGCGGCGGGATCGAGGCCGAGCGCGGGAGCGGCCGCGGCGGTCCACAAGGCGCAGTCCGAGAAGCGCGCGATGTGCCCCAAATCGATATCGCGAACGTGGCGGAGCGCGGAGGAGACACCATCGGCGAGAGCCGCCAGGATGGGAGCGCGGAGAGCTTCAAAATCGGACCACACGGCGGCTTCGGGGCGCGGGGCGGCGAGGGGCGCGAGGTGGATGGCGAGGGTGCGGTTGGAGAGCGTGCGCGTGGGGGTCCAGGGGGATTGGGTTTCATCGAGAGGCGCGATCAACACGATGGGGCGCGCGATTTCGGCGAGCGCGTTGTCGCGATAATCGGGCTGCGCGGTTTCGATGGCTTCGCCCGAGGAGACGGCACAGAGGGCCTGGGAGATTTTGACCGGAATGCGATGGACGTGGTCGAAAACGAGAATCCAGTTGCGGAGAGCGATGTGGAGGAGCTCGCGCTCGCGGATGGGCAGGAGGCGGAGAGGCGCGGCGGAGGGATCGATCAGCGTGCGGAGTGTAACGGGTCACACTGTTTTCCCTCGACCTGCTCACGGTAGTTCCCAGCGAGATTTGTCGAATTGGCCCGCTTCCGAGTGCATAGTGACGTGAAGGACCGGGATAGGATACTCACCCGTGTAGGCACCGGTGGTATCCCGGAGCGTGGGAAAGCAAGTTAGAACGCCCGGCAAAAGCGGCCGGGCGCGCGTTTTATAGCCCAGGGCCTCCGCTCGGGAGTTTCACCAAAGAAATGCAGGCTGTTGTTGTGTCGGTCGGAAAGCAGAGAGCCCTCCCGCGCCCCGATTCGGGAACTGCGGGAGGGCTTTGGTGAGCCGATTTCTTCGGAGCCAACTCCGTCGCATCGGCCCTGGGCATCCACCCGGGCGCGACCCCGAGCGGACCTCGATGCGGCCAAGCGCAGCTACAGTGGTAGCCGGTATTGGCCGTCAACTTGAACAATCGATCCTTCGCGGCAGGCTTCGCCGATCGCCAGTTGGGCGGTGCGTTTGGAGCACTCGGTTTGCTCCATGACTTGCTGGCGGAGTTGGTTATAGCGAGCCTGCCGTCCCAGACCGGCCAGCGCCTGAGTTACATGCTCCTGCTCCACTTTCTTGCGCGCCACCGCTGCGCGGGCCGGCGCCGCCCCAGCGGCGGAAAAGCACAGCGTCTGCGGATCGAGTTGCAGCAAGCGAGGCTCAGAGGCCGCGGCGTAGCGAAACTGGAAGCGCAACTCCACGGCGGCGGCAAGATGGGCTGAGGGGCGCGTGAGCAGCAGGTAGGAATCGCCGACGGCATGCAGCGCCGAGGAACCGCGGAAAGCGCTGCCGATCTCTTCGCGGCCGATCGATTTGCGCACGTGATGCACCACAATGAGCGCGGCTTTGGAAGCATCGCGCAGCCGCAACAGGCTCTGGCACAGCGCCGCCATGGAGCGGGTATCGTTTTCGTCCTGATCGTGAGTCGAGTACAAAGGATCGAGCACGATCACTTCGGCGGCAGCCTGACGGGCGGCGTTGAGAAAGTGATTGAGTCCTTGCGGGGCGCTCAGCAGATTGCCGCCGGCCCGCGTGTCCACCAGCAGGTTTTGGTCGGCGGCGGCTCCCACGGATCGGCGCATCGATGCCAAGCGCCCCACAAACTGCGGCGTGGGCAGTTCGAACTGACAGACCAGAACCCGGCGCGCGGCGGGGATGGTGAAGCCGGCGCGATCTTCGCCGGCGGCCAGTGCCAGCGCCAGATTGGCCACCAGCAAGCTCTTGCCCACCTTGGGTTCGCCGCCCACAAACAGGATGCCTTGCGGCGGCAACAGTCCCGGCTCGATCCAGCCCGGCGGAGGGGAGGCCGGTTGCTCGGCGAGTAACTGCGCCAGCGATACCACCGCGGGTTTCGAGGGAGTCTTGGCGGCGTCCTCTTTCACAGCATCGCCTCCGTGGTGGCATCGAGTAAGATGGCTTCACTCACCGTCTGCGACTTACTCGTCGCCGCCAGCCGCAAAGCTGTCATGGCGAGCTTGTTGACTTTGCGCGGAATCCCCTTGGTGGCCTGATACATGCCCTGGCGGGCGGTCTCGTCAAACAGTATCTGCGACACACCGGCGGCTTTGAGTTGTTGCGCCAGATAGGCGTCGAGTTCGTCGCGCGTGAGTCCCTCCAGGTGATACTGCACGCCGATGCGTTGTCGCAAGGCTTCGTGCATCTGAAGGGAAAGCGTGCGCCGCAGCAGCGGCTGGCCGACCAGCAACAGGGTGAGATAGCGGGAGGAGTCCATGTCGAAGTTCAACAGCAGCGGGAGCTGTTCCAGGGCGGGATGCGGCAGCAAGTGGGCTTCATCGCAGATCAGAATGGGATGCTGCTTTTTACTCTGGTTCAGGCGCACGATGGCGCCGGCAATCTGGCGCATGAGGTCGCCGCGGAAGTGCGCCGGTTCCAGGTCCAGTTCCAAGGCGATCTGACGGAGCAGGTCCAGTGCCGAGCCCGAGGAGAAGTGCACGTAGAGGATCTTATATAGGTTGGGGTTGAGGGTCGTGGTGAACACGCGTGCGGCGGTGGATTTACCCGCGCCCACTTCGCCGGTGATCAGTCCGACGCCGTGATGTTGGGCGAGGAACTCCAGCCGCGTCTTGACCTGGTTCCAGGCCTGGGAAGCGAACAGTTGTTTGGCGTCCGGACTGTCGGAGAAAGGCGTTTTCTTGAAGCCGAAGAAGGATTCCCACATGGCTACTTCTCCTCCGTCTCCCAGGGCGGCAGCAGCCCGTTGACGACCGCATCGACCAGCCGCGCTACCCCTGCGGGCTTGCCTTCCGAGTAAATCTCCAGTTGGGTGAGATCGAGCGGATCGAAGCGCACTTCGATGCGTTTGCCGGCCAGATGCGCGGGTGCTTCAAAGAAACGATTCTTCAACAGGAAGGTGGAATCGCGGCGCACCAACCGGTCCACGCGATGAAAGAACAGACGCCGTAAATCGGTGTCCGGCGGAAGCTGACGGACCTGTTCGATATCGCGCTGCCAGCGCAGCAGCGGTGTGGTCTGGAGGGAGCTATGTTCGCGACGATGGTAGACGGTGTCGAGCCAATGCCACAAGCGCTCGTTGAGTTGCTCAATCGACAACAGGACCTTGGGATCGAGTGAGGCCAGAAACTGTTCGCGCACGGAACGGAAGAAGCGTTCGATCTTGCCGCGGCCTTCGGGCTGATAGGGAGGGGTGTGCACGATGAGAATGCCGATGGAGGCGGCGATGCGGGCCAACTGCGGCGAGCGGTAGATCTTGGCGTTGTCCATGTAGAGACGGGTGGGGATGCCGCGGGCGGCGATGGCCTGGCGCAGGCAGTCCAGGAAAGCATCCAGTCCCTGGTTGGGATAGAACTGGGCGTGCGGGATGAGGCGGCTGGCATCGTCGAGAGCGGCCTGAAGGAAGACTTGCTGCTTGCCGCCGCCCGGCCGCCCGACCCAGGGTCCGAACAACATGTCGCTCTGCCAGATCTGATTGGCAAACTGCGCTTCGTATTTTTTATGCGCGGTAGCTTTTTCAAGCAACAGTTGGCGTTCCGTGAGACCGCGAGCGCGCAGGAAACGATAGAGAGTGGAGGCCGACAGGCCGGCCTGATTGGCGGTGGCCAGTTCGCGCAGCAGAGCCGCGCCGGTGCGATGCGGGTTCTCGCGTTTGAGCCGTTCGATGAGAGCGGCGGTGTCGGGCGCGACGGCACGGGCTTGTCCGCGATCCTGTCGCGGTTGGGGAGACAACGCGGCCAGACCGTTGCGGCGATAGCGCAGCGACCAATCCAGCAGCGTGTCCACCGAGACCTGGCGGCGGGTGGAATGAGGAATGTCGTAGAGGCGGGCGGCGATCTGCTGCGCGCGCCGAGTGAGTTCGCCGCGGGGCAGCGTCTCCAGCACCAGAGGCGCAATCAGCCCGTAACGAAATAGCGCGACTTTTTCGGCCTTGTCGTCCATCGAGTGTTTCTCCTGGACGGCATCTTACGGTGGAAGGCTTCGCGGTTCCATGCAAATGGTGTGTGGGGAGGCTCAGACGGGCGCTGCGACGGAGGAGAATGCGGCGCGGCGGCCGTCGGGAGCCAGACCGCGCGGCCAGCCCAGCAGATGGCAGCGCACGCCGGCAAACAGGAAGCGATGAGCGGCGATCCAGCCGATGGATTCGAGCATGGTCAGGGCGCGGTGGACGAAGTCGGGCGCGGGAGCGGGTTGAGTCAGCGCGGCCAGCGCGGCGCACAGCGCTTGGGCCTGCGCGCGGAAGCGGCGAACCCAGAACTGGCCGCGCTGGTAGGGCATGGGAGGCGGCGCGGTTTTCGCTGCGGCTGGCAGCGTTTGTCCGCCGAGCAGACGGGCGAGGAGGAACAGCGCCATCACCATCAGGCTCGACCGCAGGTAGGGCAAGATGAACTCCGGCAGTAGAGAGACAGTGCGCCGGCAGGCGTGGCACAAGTAGCGGCGCACGCGAATCACGCCGTCGAAGGCTGTGTCGATGAGCGTGCGCGTGTAGAAGCCATGCGCGCTGAGTGGACGCTTGGTCTGGCACTGCGGACAGTGGCTGGGACGATGAGCATCGGGGTTGGATAGCTGCTCGTTGTATTGTTGGACCGAGCCGGCAAATGGGTGTAGGATCTGCATAGGATCTGGCCTCTGGGAGGTACGAACTCCCAAAGTTCATTCCGCGGCGGGGGAACTCTTTTGGTGGTGTAGCCAAGGCGGAGTTCCTCCCGCTCACTTCGATCTATTATGCAGAGACCGCTTCGGCGGCATGGGATTGCTGCGGGATCGTGCCATCCCGCTGGCGTTCGCACGCTCCGCTCCGCGGGCACCTCTCGCTCCCTTCCGGGACGGCGGGAACTAATCTCGGAAAATCGGCTCGCTACGCAGGGGAAAATCGCGACCCGTTACATGCGGAGAGCGCGGGCGAGTACGGATTTGCCGCTGGCCGCGGGCCCGCGGAGAACCAGGATGGGATAGGGGCCGGTGGCGCGTAGGGCGGCGGTGAGCCAGAGCAGCACGCGCGTGCGGGCGTGGCCGGTGAGATGGAAAAGTTGGGCGAATGCCTCCAGCGGATCGGGACTATTGGTTACGGGTTGGGGATTGGGAAGAGCGAGCATGCCCGGCGAGCGGCGGAAGGATTGGTGCAGATTGTCGGTGACGGCCCAACTTTGGGAGGTGATCTCGAGAATTTCGCCGGCGGCGTTGGCCAGGTCGAGAAAGACTTTGGAGGGCGCGAAGGGGTCACCTTCGAAACTGAGGCGGTGGTCCACTTTGTGGGCGGGCGAGTCGCCGAACTGGGCGCGGGCTTCGAGGGTACGGAGGGCGGTGCGGAAGGCAAGCGAGGAGGGGGCGGATTCGAATTCCGAATAATAACTAGCGGTAAGCCAGTCGCGAAAATCGGCGGAGCGGAGGGGAAAGATGCGGCAGGAATCGACGCTAGATGGGATGCTGGCGCAGGGCTGGCCGCCTTGGGAGAAGAACGGAGTGGCGGAACGGGCGTGATAAAGGAGCGCGAACGCCTGATCGGATTGGGGGAGATGCTTGGGCATGCAAGTTGGTTCGAGCGTAAGGGAGGGGAGGCGTGGATGTGGGGCATGGGTTGGGGGATGTGGTTGCAGGGCTGGGGGAAAAGTTGGGGGTGGAGTGGTTACTGAGACTGTTGCAATGCGCCGGCTGGGATGGTGATGGAGCCAACCGCGTTGGAGCCGCGATCAAAGACCATGATTCGGAACTTGCTCTCGCCCTGGAGCGCGGCCAGTTTTTCGGTGAAGCTAATGCCATCCTGGAGGGCTTGTTCCCGCTCCGCGGCGCTGTAGTGAATGTCGAGCGGGAGCACCGGGCTGGATGCAATCAAGCCATTCGACAGATAGCGAACGTACGTGATCCGAAGCTGACCTGTGTAGGCGTCCCCTTGCTCGGCCAAGGCGACGTCGCGGGCTGCGATCCTCAGATGGACGAGACTGGCATCGGGATCCTGGGCATCCGCGGCGACGGTGGCGCGCAGTCCGATTTCCTCGGCGTCGAAGGGAGCGGACGCAATGGCGGTGAAGGCCTGGTCGGTGCGCCGCCCGGCCTCCATTTTCCAGGCGTAATAACCCGCTTTCGCCTGGATATGCAAGCCTTTTCGCTTGGAAGTCACGCGCAATTTATGAAACTTGTTGTTCCAATTGGCGGCAGGCACGTAATAACCGATCTGATAGGAGAACTGAAGATCTCGCTTGGCTTGCTGGACCGCGCTGGCGATGTCTTTATCGGTGCTGCGGCGCCCGCCGGTGAGATCGGCAAACAGGTTCAGAGTAGCGATGGACTGTAACCCGGTGTCGGCGCCGCCGGTGGCACCGGCCCCGCCCGAGTCCGCGCCAATGTTGTCGCCCCGGCCCAACATGATCTGGCGGACCGGATAGAGCGCGATATTGGACCGCTCCAGCACCTGGCTTAACTGGCGGATTAGCGGCGTGAAATCGATGGGGAACCCGGTGTCGGAGCGATTCTCACCCAACGCGACGGGAACGCCGTCGGTGACCCACACGATGATCTTCCGGCCTGGAATGGCTGATAATTCTTCGCCCAACGCCTCCAGCGCGCCGAAAGTCATTTGGGTGCGGACAAACACGTCGATGTCGGGCGAACGGAAACCCATGACCGTGTGCAGGGCGCCGTCCATCATGGGCTTGATCCCTCGGGTCCAGGGCACTCCGAGAGCCTGGGGAGCGGGCACCTCGCCCGGAGAAATGCCGTGCACCGCGAAGAATTTGCCATTCACCGACAGCAGGTAGAAGTACAGCGAATCGGCTGACTCGAGTCCCGCAAAATTGCGCACAATCTCATGCGCGGCCATGCCGCGCGCGCCGTATCCCATGTTCAGCAGGTCCATGAGAACCACCACCGCATTGGGAGGCGCGGATCCGACTCGGTTCGAGAACTGATTGGGAGCAGTCAGGGGCGGCTGGGACGGTCCAGCGCCTGGCTGATTTTTGCGGAAGAGAGAAATCTTCTGCGGCTTGCCGGCATCGGTGATTTCGAAATCGTCCGCGGTTAGATCGGTAACGGGTTGCCCGTGATTATCGAGGGCGACGACCGTCAGATCCAGGAGTTTGGCTTCCGGTTGTGCGGAGCCAGCCGCGCAAAGAAGGGTCGAGATACCGGCCATAGCGGCCATGAGCTGCAACTTCAAGGCGCCTCCTGCAACGGCGTTGATCTGTTGCAAATTATATATCACCTGAATTATTCACACGGCTCCGCTCACGCCGATTCATCGGGGCCTTGAGGGGGCTAACAGGCGCCGCGGCGGGAGAGAGTGGCGTTGAGGTGGGCTAGGGTGTGGCTTTGGATCTGGCGGTGGGCTTCTTCTGGAGTGCAGAGCTCGGCGATGGGCCGCATTTCATGTGAAATCCAGGAGGCCTCGGGCGGGAGACTGGCGGTGCGGAGCTGTTCGTGGGCCTGCTCAACGTTGTCCATGAAATGTATGTGATCGGCACGGGGAAGGACCACCATCTGCTTGCGTCCCGGGGTGCGGCTGTAGAGCTCGTGCATGCCGGCGATGGGAGTGAGGACGTCATCCTCGGCGACTATGTAGAGCGTGGCCGGCGGGCGCGGCCAATTGAAAGTGAGGGCGACGGGGATAATTCCTGGCTTGGGATTGGATGCTCCACCGGGGGCGAGTGCCACGACAGCCTGGATGCGCGTGTCGGTTTCAGGCAAGGCCAAGGCGGTCCAGCCGCCGAAGCTGTGGCCGGCGATGGCGATGCGATCGGGATCGGGCCGGGCGGTACAGGGAATGGCGCCGGCGAGCATGTAGTCGAGCAGGAAGCGGGCATCGGGAACGCGGTTGGCGATGAAGGCTTGGACATTGTTGGCGATTTCCGGGGCGACGACTTCGGAATGATCGAGGGCCGCGACCAGGTAGCCGTGACTCGCGAGGTGCGTGGTGAGGTAGGTGGCGGCGCGACGGTTGCCGCGGCTGTGGTGAGAGTAGAGGACGAGCGGCCACGCGCCGGGCTGGTCGGGGCACCAGATGTCGCAGGGGAAGAGACGGTTGCGGGCCGGGTCGCGCGCTTCGAAGGTGTGGTTGCGGACGGCGAACGGTCCGGGGGCGGACGGTGCGGCGGCGGGGCTGTTCATGAGCACCTGCTGCCAGTCTAATGGATAGCCGCGAGGGCGGGCCTCAGGGGCGTTTTTCAATGTCACGCTTGTCGACTCCGCGAACGTGCTGATTGGATGCCCGCATGTTTACGCTAGACTGGGTCGTTTATGTTTTTTCGAAAGGCACGCGGGGCGGGCATCACTTGGCTGCTGGTATTATCTCTCGGGGCTCAGCAGGAAATTTGGGCCTGGGGAAATACCGGCCACGAGGCGGTTGCCTATATCGCTTGGCAGCAGTTGAAGCCGGGTGTGCGAAAGCGCGTCATCGCGCTTCTCAAGCTGGTTCCGACTTTACAGAATCCCAATAACCCGCCGAAAGGCCGCCAATCGAAATCAATTCCGGGCTACAAAGATTGGGTGGCGGAGCTTCCCAGCGGCCTTTCCAAGGATCAGAAGAATCTCTATTTGTTCATGCGGGCGGCTACTTGGCCCGACACGATTAAGCATGAATGGCTGAAGGACTCCGATACGCCGCCGGCGAATATCACAACCGATGTGAACATCGGCTTTACCGATACGGCGAGCCATGGATACTGGCACTTCATCGATGTTGCGTTTGCATCCGACAATTCGACGCTGCCCCCGACGCCGGTGCCGAACGCGGTGACCCAGATCGCGGCGCTGCGCGCGGCGATTGCATCGAAGGAGCCGAATCTGTTGAAGTCTTACGACCTGGTTTGGTTGGAGCACTTGGTCGGCGACATTCATCAACCTCTGCATGGCACGGCCCGCTACTATGCAAATCAGAGCGACCTGGGCGGGAACCTGGTGGTTATTAAATTGCCAGCCGCGATGGAGAAAGAATTCGAAGGTACGCTTTCCAAGACCGCGCCGCGCGAGTTGCATGCCTTTTGGGATGAGCTGCCAGGCGAGGGCGATCCGGCCGGGTCCCTGCCCTTCGCGGTGAGCTTTGCGAAAGGTCTTGCGGCGGCGCAAAATGGCGTTGCCGACACCGACCCAGCCGATTGGGCCGCGGAATCGCTGGCGCTGGCTAAGAAAGACGCGTACCAGATGCCGCCGATCGGGAAAAGCCCAAAGCCCGAAAGCGGTGCGGCCTATGCCATCACGCAGGATTACTTCGATGCCGCGATGCAAGACGCGAAGGAACGCATTGCGTTGGCTGGGGAGCGGCTGGCCAAGCTGCTGAACGAAAACCTGCACTGATAGCGGCCAAGGCTTACTCCGTCACCCACACGATCATCGGCAGGGGCTGGCCCGGCGCAAAGTTGATGATCGGGCCGCCGTTCGGAAATGGAACCGCGCGCGGTCCCACGGTTTCGCCATTGTAGTTGAAGGTCATGGAGAAGGAGTTCTCGGACGAGATGTCGCTGTAAGCGGTTGCGCACGGCAACAGCGCCGGCGGCATGCTAACGTCCACTTGGTAGACGAAGCCGTCGATCAACGACGCGTTGGTAACCGTGGCCGAGCACTGTCCCACGAAAGCCTGCACGTTGAACAATTGCGAAACCGGCGGAAATCCGAGCTGTTCCGCTCCCACGCCGTGCATGAAGAACGACACGGTGGAACCGAGCTTGGCGGGATTCGGTACACGAGTTCGGCGACCCGTCGGCGTTCACGGCCACGGGCTGAAACCCGTTCGCGTACTGCTTGGCGGAAGGGCACGCGATCTGATTTGAGGTCAGAGTGGCGAACAAGTTCATGTTGGAGACGGTTAACGGAAATTGACGCTGCAGCGTGATATTGTTCACCTTTAACTGCATGACCGTCGCATTCGGATACGGTAGTACCTCTTGGGATGGAGGAGGCGCTGGAATCGCCACATTGATCTGCGATGACGACACATACAGCAATTGCGCAGGATTGCCATCGAACGTGATGGATACGCCCCCGAGCGATGTAGCTGTGCCATCCGTTGCTGCGACACCAGTAGCCGGTCCAAGGTTCGTTCCGAAGATGGAAAGCAGTTGGAATGCGGCCACGGGGCCGACGTGGGTCAGATTGCCGCCGTCTAATACGCACGCAATCGCGGGACCCGTGTTGACGCCGCCGGAAAAATCCACCGCAGAAAGATACGCGCCTGCGAGGAATCCTGGTTCCAGGCCTTGCGGTGCGAATGCATCGGGAGGGAACGGTACGTCAGCGCCGGGAGTTTCGCCCGTGATCCAGACCTTGCCGTCCGCCAGTGCGATTCCCGTAGCGCCGGGCGCGGAACCGTCGATCCATTAGCCATCCAGCACGTTACCACTGGACGGATCTACCTTCATTACGTAGGCCGCGCTGATCGCCGTGATGTTGTCCGGCAAGCACTGCTGCGGTATCCAGGAAAATTCGGGCGCGGGCGCAACAGCCGTAGTCGGTGTCGCAATACCGGTAGGATCGTAACTGGAGACGATCCCGCCCACGTACAGCGCACCGGACGAATCTAGTTCGACGCCGGCTCCGCCGACAGGCACGGAAGAACAGCAACTTCGCGCCGGTTGGATCCAGCTTGCTGAGATAACCGGTGGCGCCGTTCGGAGCCTTAACGGTAAACGGATAGGACGCCTCAAGCAGCGTGCCCGTGACGTGCACATCCCCGGCGGCGTCGATCGCGAGGCCGGTGTTGGTGGTGGATCCGGCGGCGCCGGTTGTGTCATTGATGCCTGTTGAATAGATCAGTTTCGAAGCTGCCGCATCCACCTTGGTGATGTGTTGCAAATTGCCGTTCAACCCGAGCTGGCAAACGCCGTAGCAGACGTGACCTTGAACAAAGGTGGTCTGATATGCGCCCGGCGTGGTTGGATAATCAGTGCCCGCACTGCTGCCGGCCAGATAAATATTGCCTGCCGGATCCAGCGCGATGGAGCTGCCGCCGATGCCGGTAGCGGAAAAAATCACCTGGCTGGCTCCGGCATTTAGCTCCATCAGGAACCACTGGTTCGTTGAGGCGGTCACGCTATAGGCGCCGGAGGTGTGGGGAAATCCGCTGGCGCTGGCTAGGCCGCTGACCAAGATTTGGCCTTGCGGCCCCAGTGCCACTCCGCTGGCCTGGGCCGCGGTTGAGCCGCCGATCAGCGCCGACAGCAGCACGGCGCCATTGGGACTAAGCTTGGCGACAAACGCCCGCTGGTCGGTGATGCTGGCAGGCGCAGTCCCGAGCGTGCCTGTGTTCGGGAAGTTCGGATTGCTGGTCCAGCCGGCGACGTACACGTTGCCCGCGCCGTCGACGGCGATGGAAGACAACTGATCGTTGGAGGCACTGTCGAGGTAAGTGAGATACAAGTATTGGCTAGCCTTCGGATCCAGCTTGGCCACAACTGCGCCCATGGTCTGCGATACCGGATCGATGACGGCGCTGCCGGCGAGGTATAAGTTTCCAGCCGCATCCGACGCGATGGCGGAAGGGGTGAATCCGTCCTTCAAATATGTAGAGAAGGCCAGATTCGCCGGCGAGGCAGTTTGTATAATGGCAGCCGCTACAACGAGCGAACCGAGTATTTTCACGAAGAATTCTCCGGAATGGAGGAACGCGGAATTTCATTATAGCGGGTCGAAAGAGTCCACTTTGGGACGAGAAACGGCTTATGATCTCTGGGGGGACGAGCTATCCTCAGACGATCTGAATTGGCTGGGAGGCCTTCGGATGGCGCGTAATCCGTCCGAAGAGGGAGCGAGACCGAATGCCGGATGGCTACTTCCGAGAACTGTTCCCGGGACTGGAGGGGCGCGGGCTCGCGCTCGATCGTTCCTTCACATCTTGGCAGAAACTTCTGCGGCGGCAAAACGTATAGAACTTCTTGCTGACGGTTTAAGCCTTAGAATATTCGGCGCCGGCACTGCGAAGTGGTCACGGTCCGGGAGATATGAAATGAGGGAGCGGATTATCGTGTTTCCAGCCCAAGATGGCTGTCCGCTGCTTGGAGAACGCTGATGAAGGCCGCCGTCTTTAGCCGCTATGGGCCGCCGGACGTGGTCGAAATCCAGGACGTCGCAAAGCCTGTTCCGAAGGACCACGAAGTCTTGATAAAAGTCCGCACGGCTTCCGTCAATCCACTCGACTACAGCTGGACGAGAGGTACGCCGTATCTTGTTCGCCTGATGGGCGGGCTGCGCAAACCAACGGACACGCGGCTGGGCGCGGATGTGGCCGGCCAGGTTGACGCGGTTGGCAACAACGTAACCCGCTTCAAACCAGGCGACCAGGTGTTCGGGATGTGCAGAGGAACTTTCGCCGAATATGTGTGCGCACCCGAGTCGGCTGGGTTTAAGTCGGCATTGGCCCTGAAGCCGGCGAATTTAACATTTGAGCAAGCGGCGGCAGCACCCGTGGCGGCATTGACCGCATTGCAGGGTCTGCGCGACAAGGGCCAGATTCAACCGGGGGGAAAGGTGTTGATTAACGGCGCCGCGGGTGGCGTGGGTACATTCGCGGTGCAAATCGCGAAGTACTTTGGCGCGGATGTGACCGGCGTCTGCAGTACCAGGAATGTCGACTTGGTCCGCTCCCTGGGCGCAGATCGGGTGATTGATTACACGCAAGAAGACTGCACTAAAAGCGGGCAACGATACGACCTCTTCTTGGACTGCGTCGGCAACCATCCCTTATTGGCATGCAGGCGCGTCTTAAATCCCAAGGGAAAATTGATCGTGGTGGGAGCTCCCCACGGTGGCTGGCTCCGTCCTTTGGACCGTTTGATCAAAGCGCTGGTGCTGTCGTTCTTTATGAGCGAGATCGTCGCGTTTATCGCGAAGTCGAGCAATGAGGATCTGGCTGTGTTGAGTGAGTTAATGGCGGCCGGAAAGGTGGCAGCGGTCATCGACAAGCGTTATACCTTGAGTGAAGTTCCGGAGGCGATTCGATATCTGGAAGAAGGACACGCTCGGGGAAAAGTAGTCATCGCCTTGGAATAGTTCCGCTAAAATCTCACGACGCGATTAACGCGCTCCGCTGTGCGTGGACGAGTTTGTGCGAACCGCTGGCCGTCCGGCAACGTATAGGATTCCATGAGATCGCTACAATACGTCTTCCGGCGATTGGGCCGGGCTCCCCTTTTTACCGCGATTGCACTGATCACGCTGGCGCTGGGAATCGGGGCCAACACGGCCATTTTTAGCGTGATCAACGGCGTCCTGCTCAAGCCGCTGCCCTATCCGCGCGCGCAGGAATTGATGGGCGTGTGGCACCTGGCGCCGGGCGTGGTGGGAATCGCGGGCAATGTCAATTGCTCGCCCACCATGTACTTCACTTATCGCCAGGAAAACCACACCTTTCAAGATTTCGGAATGTGGTCCAACGACGGCGCGAATGTGACCGGAGTGGGCGATCCCGAACAGGTGCAGGCGCTGGACGTCACGTACGGAACCCTGCAAGCCTTGGGGGTACAGCCGGTGCTGGGACGCTGGTTCTCACAAGCCGACGATACGCCGGGGACGCCCGAAACGGTGATGCTGACCTATGGCTATTGGCAGCGGCGCTTCGGCGGAAATCCAGCCGTGGTGGGACGGTCGCTCGACGTGGATTCGAAACCACGCACGGTGATCGGAGTGATGCCGCGCGATTTTCGTTTTCTGAATTCGAAGATGGACTTGATTCTGCCCGAACGATTCGACCGGAGCAAGATCTTCCTGGGCAATTTCAGTTATCAGGGCATCGCGCGGCTGAAGCCCGGAGTCACGCTCGCGCAGGCCAATGCGGATGTTGCGCGCATGATCCCGATCTGGCTGAGGGCTTGGCCGCCGGCGCCTGGTTTCAGCCGCACGCTATTTGAAAACGCGCACTTCGCTCCCAAGGTTCAGCCATTGAAGCAGGAAGTGGTGGGAGACATCGGCGCCACGTTGTGGGTTCTGATGGGAACCATCGGGCTGGTGCTGTTGATCGCCTGCGCGAATGTGGCCAATCTGCTGTTGGTGCGCGCCGAAAGCAGGCAGCAGGAACTGGCCATCCGGGCGGCGCTGGGCGCGGGTTGGGGCCGAATCGCGCGTGAGATGCTGCTCGAAAGCGTGACGCTGGGCGTGCTGGGCGGCGGTTTGGGCCTGGCACTGGCGTATGCGGCGCTACGGGTGCTGATAGCCAAGGGGCCCTCGACATTGCCGCGGCTGGGCGAAATCGGGATCGATCCGCTGGTGCTGGGCTTCACGCTGGTGGTTTCGCTGCTGGCGGGTTTGCTTTTCGGATTGATTCCGGCCATCAAGTACGCGGGTCCGCATGTGGCCTTATCGCTGCGCGGCGGAGGACGGACGATGAGTCAAGGGCGCGAGCGGCATCGGGCGCGCAACACGCTGGTGGTGGTGCAAGTGGGGCTGGCGCTGGTATTGCTGATCGGCTCCGGCCTGATGATCCGGACCTTTCAGGCATTGCGCAACGTGCCGCCGGGATTCACGCACCCCGAGCAAGTGGAACTGCTGCATATTTCGATTCCCGACTCGCTGGTGAAGGATCCCGAGCGCGTGATGCGGATGGAGAATGACATGATCGACAAGCTGGCCGCGATTCCTGGCGTCACCGGGGCGGCATTTGCCAGCGGCGCTCCGCTCGAGAGACTCGGGGATTGGAACGATCTGCTGTATGCGAAAGACAAAGACTATTCGCGGGGACAGATTCCTCCGCTGCGGGCTTTTCGGTTTATATCGCCGGGGTTTCTCAAAGTGGATGGTACGCCTTTGATCGCGGGGCGCGATTTCAACTGGACCGATGTGTATGGAAAGCGCCGCGTAGCTATGGTTTCCGAGAATCTGGCGCGCGAGGTATGGGGCTCGCCGGCCGCCGCGCTGGGCAAGCAAGTCCGCACCGGACTGAACGATCCGTGGCGGGAGATCGTGGGCGTGGTGAGCAATGTCTATGACAGGGGCGTGGAGCAGAAAGCCCCGACGATCGCCTATTGGCCGCCCATGCTGGATCAGTTTGAGCTCGACAAACTGCATGTCACCAGGTTCGGCGCGCTGGCGGTGCGGACCAATCGCGCGGGCACCGAGAGTTTTCTGACGCAAGCCCGGCAAGCGATCTGGTCCGTGGATGGGAATTTGCCGGTGTTTTTGGTTCGTACGCTCCGGGACGTTTATGACGGGTCCCTGGCGCGGACTTCGTTCACGCTGGTGCTGCTCGCGATCGCGGGCGCGATGGCGCTGGTGTTGGGCGTGGTGGGGATCTATGGAGTGATCGCCTACGCGGTTACTCAAAGGACACGCGAGATCGGGATTCGCATGGCGTTGGGCGCCGAGCCCGCACGGCTGCAGCGCATGTTTGTTAGGCAAGGGCTGCTGTTGGCGGCGGTGGGCGCGGCGCTGGGCCTGGCGGCAGCGGTGGGGCTCACTCGCCTGATGTCGTCCCTCCTATTCAAAACCGCGGCGCTCGATCCGCTGACCTACGCGGCGGTGTCCCTGATTTTGATCCTGGCGGCCGCGCTAGCCAGCTACTTCCCTTCCCGGCGCGCCACGGCGGTAGATCCGGTGGAAGCGCTGAGGATCGAGTGATGCGCCACCGCTAGGAGGTGCGCACTGGCGCCCAGGATGGAAGGTTCTTCCTCTATCGATGACAGAAACTGCAGCAGGTCAGTGCGCTGTTGCTCGCTGTCCCAGGCCTGTTGAAAATGGGTAGCGCTCCAGGCCGGGCCTTCGACGGCGAGAACACGGACATGGTCGAAGCCGGAGTCGCGAACTTCCGCGGCCAGTTCCTCCGGGCGATGGAAATACGCGGTGGTGAAGTAAGCGGGATTGTCCGTGGGATTGCGATGCTGGCCTGATTCCAGATCGGCGGCGACGATGGCGCGAAACCGGTGGTCGGGAAAGGCTCCGCGCGCAAGTCCGTCGATGAGTGAGGCGAAACGAGAGATAGCGGCGGCAAACAGGACGCCTTCAGGTTTGAGAATTCGGCGAGCTTCGCGTAGCGCTCGCAGCCGGTCGGAGTGGTCGGTGAGGTGATACAGAGGACCGAGCAGGAGAACAGCGTCGGCGATTGTGCCGGGAAGATCGAGTTCGCGGGCATCGCCGAGCGCAATGGAGGCGAGCTCCACGCCCGAAGATTCCGCGCGGGCGCGAGCTTGTTCCAGATGGAGCGCCACCGGATCAATCAGGTGGACCTGGTATCCCTGCGCGGCAAGCGGGAACGCGTAGGCGCCACTGGCGCCGCCCACATCGACAATGGTGGCGGGAGCAGGCGGAAGAAAGCGGCGAAGGATGGCTTCGGTGCGAAGGCGCTCCAGCTCTCCTTGCGCTTCCAGGAGACGCCCGGCCTCGAAGCCGAGCTGGTAATGGGCCTCAATTTCTTCCGGGATCAGGGTCAATTGCGCCTCCGCGGCCAAAGCACAGGGATCGAACAGATGCTACGAATAATGTTAGCTTGAAGGAGTCAAACGCATTCGCATGTCTCCATCGCCGGACAAGACCTCTGATCAGCAGCCGACGGCGGAGCAGAGTCAGGCTGCCCCTGAAACTCCTCCAACCCGTGGCCTTCAGCTGGAGGCGCGAGTGACCTCTACCACGTGGGAGATCGGCCTGGCGGCGGTGGTGCAGGATTTTACGCCGGGCGAAGTGATTCTCATACTGGACGACAAGATCGCCTCGGGCACCCACGTCACCATTCAAATGAACACCTGCGCCTTCGACGGCGTGATCCTGTTCTGCGAGCCAAGCGGCGCACGCTGGGAAACGCACGTGTCATTCGACGACGTGGACTCCACGGGATTGCGCAGGACGCCTCGCTTTCCGGTCCGCATTCCGGCACGAGTCTTCTCGAGCGCGAGCGAGGGTCCGCTCGAAGGCACGATCGTCGATGTTTCGGGCGAAGGACTGGGAATGGAGCTGGCCGCGCCCATCCCGAAGCAAACCAACATCGCGGTGCAGAGCGAGGAAAACACGGCGCTCGGCGTGGTTCGCCATTGCCGGGAACTTTCTTCCGGACTCTTTCGCCTGGGAATCCAGTTGCTGCATATCGTCCGGAAAGATCTTGATCTGGAGAAGGCTTCCGCCGAATCCGGCTGGATGAACAAGCTGGGCGTGCGATTTGGCCGGAAGAAAGCGGATCGTCCGAAGGGCTGGAGTTAGCGGTTGGGAATTCGAGTTTAGGATCAGCCAACAAGCTTTCCGATGAGCAGGAACAATCCCAGAGGGAACAGAACCATGAGCGCCGTTAGCACCCAGGAGAGCGGCCTGGCGAAGTTCGCGGTATAGCCGAAACCACCCATGCGGGCCTCGACGAATAGCGCGGGATCGTCGGGATTGTAGTAGAAGGTGCCGTGCCAACAACGGTCGGGTGTGACTTCTCCGGGCCTGCCGGAGGGCCTGGAGAGGGCGCGCGCCATCAGCAGCACATAGGTAATGAAGAAGCCGAGGATGAGCGCGAGCAGGACCCACGCCGGAGAGTGAATGACCGGGAGCAGCCCGGCCAACGACATCAGCACCGCGATCAAATAACAAGGCGCCGCCAGTGCGGTGAGCATCACCGAGCGCCGCGTGGTGTGCCGCGAACCGAGGTCCATCACGATATAGAGGGCGGTGATGAAGACGATGGTGAGCGCGCCAATGAGCAGAACGCCAAAGACTCCTGGAATGGTGCGGTGGGACCAGCCATTGGGATTCCCGTTCAGATCGAAGTGAACAGGAAATGCTTCGGGGATGTGGTTCCAGTTGGCGTGGAGGTAGAGTGCGGTGGCCGCCAAAAGAAGGAGCGGCGGCGCGAACCACAGCAGGCGGCGGGCGAGGCCGCCAGTATCGGCGCTTAACGACGCTTCGCGAATGGACGGCGAGGGGAGTGCGAAGCGCTTGGCTGCGGCCTGGCACCGAGACAACAACGCAATTGCGGCGAAGCAAGCCGCCGCCACACCGGCCACTACCAGCAGCGGGCGGGCGGTCCAAAAGACGATCAGCACAGCTGCGCCCAGGGTGAACGGCAGCAGCCAGAGCTGATAACGGCGCAGCAGGCGGGAGCCCTCGCGGCCATAGCGGATTTCGGGAGGCATATCGACGCCGAACAGGCGGGATCGCCGGGGCAGTACTGGAAGCGTGTGGAGGAGAAGCAGCGTCAGAAGCAAAGGAATTATGACGAGCAGTCGCATGGCGATCATGATTTCAGCCTTTCGGCCAGGCTGAGCAGTTCGGCGGCGATGGCAGCCGGGGACAATCCGCCGGCGCGCATCTCGGCCACCATTTCACGCAAGCGGCGCTGGAAATCGCGCTGGGCGTTGCGGGTTGGACTGGGCTGGGCGCCGCGGCCTAGCACCATTGCGCGGCGGCCATGCTTCAAATCCAGCCAGCCTTCCCCGGCCAGCTCGCGATAGGCCTGGGCCACGGTGTTAAAGTGGATGCCCAATTCGAGCGCCAGCCGGCGGACGGAAGGCAGAACGTCGCCAGGCGCCAGCTCGCCTTCGACCAACAGAGTCCGCAACGCGGCCACGATCTGGCGGGAGGCCGGAACCGGGGAGCTGAGATCGATGCGAATGGTGAGCGGCCGCTTCATGTGTACTCTGTACATATACAGTGTACACTTCGGCCCGCGCTCCCGTCAATAGGGGGGGCTTCCCTGCCCTGCTAAGATAGCTGTCTGTGAACATCACCGAACTGTTCATACGGCGTCCCGTGATGACCTGCCTGGTCATGATGGGGATTTTGCTGTTCGGCGTGGTGAGCTACCGGTCGCTGCCGGTGAGCGATCTGCCGAACGTGGATTTCCCGACGCTGCAGGTGCAGGCGCAACTGCCGGGCGCGAGCCCGGAGACCATGGCAGCTTCGGTGGCCACCATACTCGAGCGGCAGTTTTCCACGGTGCCCGGCCTCGACAACATGTCGTCCTCCAGCGTCCGCGGCAATATGGGCATCACGATGCAGTTTGTGCTGGACCGCAATATTGACGCCGCGGCGCAAGACACGCAGTCGGCCATCGCGGCAGTCACACGCAGGCTGCCGCCGAACATGCCCGCGCCCCCCAGCGTGTCGAAGGTGAATCCGGCCGATCAACCCATCCTTTTCATGGGACTCAATTCGAAGACGATTTCACCCCGCATGGTGGATGAATACGCCGAGACGCTGATTGCTCCGGCGATTTCGAGCATCAACGGCGTTTCGCAGGTGAACGTTTTCGGAACCGCGAAGTTCGCGGTGCACGTGCAGTTGGATCCCAGCCAAATGGCGGCGCGGGGTATCGGCATCGACGAAGTGGAGACCTCCATTGAGAGCCATAACGTGAATCTGCCTTCGGGCACGTTGTGGGGACCACGCCAGGCGTTCACCGTGGAGGCGAACGGGCAAGTGATGAACGCCGCCGCGTACCGGCCTTTGGTGGTCACCTACCGCAACGGATCGCCGGTGCGGCTGGAAGACCTGGGCAGGGTGATCGACGGGGTGCAGAACGACAAGATCATCACGTGGCTCAACGACACGCCGTCCATCATGTTCCAGGTGATGAAACAGCCGGGCACCAATACGGTGGAAGTAGTGGATAAAGTGCGCGCGCTGTTTCCGCAGTTTCGCAAGCAGCTTCCTCCGGCCATCAACATGGACACGCTGTACGACCGGTCGGATTCGATTCGCCAGTCGGTGGACGACGTGAAGTTTTCGCTCGAGATGGCGGTGGTGCTGGTGGTGATCGTGATTTTCCTGTTCCTGCGGAACATCTCGGCGACCTTGATCCCGAGCCTGGCGCTGCCGCTTTCGGTGATCGGGACTTTCGCGGCGATGTCGCTGCTGGGCTACACGCTGGACAATCTTTCGCTGATGGCGCTGACCCTGGCGGTGGGTTTCGTCGTGGACGATGCGATTGTGGTGCTGGAAAATATCGTGCGCCACATGGAGATGGGCAAATCGCGGCTGGTGGCGGCGCTGGATGGCGGGCGCGAAATCGGGTTCACCATTCTTTCCATGACGCTGTCGCTGGCGGCCGTGTTTATTCCGGTATTCTTCATGGGCGGCATTTTGGGCCGGCTGTTTCACGAGTTTGCCGCAGTGATCATCGTGGCGATTTTGATCTCGGGATTTGTGTCGCTCAGCCTGACGCCGATGCTGTGCAGCCGCTTTATGAAGCCGCCGAGCGAGAAACACAACGCGCTGTATCGAACGTCGGAGAGATTTTTCGACGGGATGCGCAATCTCTACGAATGGACCTTGCGCGCCGCGATTCGCCATCGCTTCGCGATGTTGCTGGTGGCGGCGGGAACGCTGGTAGCGACCGTAATGTTATATGAAGTTTCTCCCAAAGGCTTCATCCCCAATCAGGACACCGATCAGCTGGCGGGCGTCACGGAAATGCCGCAGGAGGCCTCGTTTGAATCGATGGTGCGGCTGGAATTGAAAGCGGCCGCGGTGATTGGCGCCGATCCGAACGTGGATGCTTACTTTTCGCTCGTGAACGCCCAGGGAGGGCCGCAGGGTACGGGCAATTCCGGACGGTTACAGTTGCGCCTGAAGCCGCGCGCCCAGCGCAAGCTTACGCCGGAGCAGATTATCGAAGAGCTGCGGCCGAAGCTGGATCGAATTCCGGGCATCCGGACGTATCTTCAAAATCCGCCGCTTATCCGCGTGGGCGGGCAACAGACGCGCACGGTGTATCAATACACGCTGCAGGCGCAGGATCTGGATGAGCTTTATCACACGGCGGGCGTCTTTGAAAAGCGCATGAAAGAAGTGCCGGGCCTGTTCGATGTGAACAGCGATCTGCAGATTGCGAGTCCTGAGGTGAAGGTGGACATCGATCGAGACCGGGCGTCAGCGATGGGCGTGACGGCCGACAAGATCGAAGATGCGCTTTACGACGCCTACGGAGAGCGGCAGGTCTCTGACATCTACACGCCCACCAACGATTATCAGGTTCTGATGGAGCTGCTGCCGCGCTACCAAATGGATCCGGCGGCGCTGCACCTGCTATACGTTCGATCGGACGCGGGCAAACTGGTGCCGCTGGACGCGCTGACCAAGCCGTACGATACGGTGGGGCCGCTATCGGTGGCGCACCTGGGACAGCTGCCGTCGGTAACGATGTCGTTCAACCTTGCTCCGGGCGTTTCCTTGGGCGATGCCGTGAACCGGATTGAAACGGCTGCGCGCGAGACTCTGCCCGCCGATATTGAAACGTCGTTTCAGGGTGTGGCGGCGGCGTTCCAATCGTCACTGCAAGGCATGGGATTGCTGTTGGTGATGGCGATCCTGGTGATCTACATGGTGCTGGGGATTTTGTATGAGAGCTTCATCCATCCGCTGACTATTCTGTCGGGATTGCCCTCGGCCGGTCTGGGCGCGCTGGCCACGCTGCTGATTTTCCATGACGAGCTGAACATTTATTCGTTTGTCGGGATTATCATGCTGATCGGCATCGTGAAAAAGAACGCAATCATGATGATCGATTTCGCGCTGGAAGCGCAGAGGACGCAGAATCTGTCGCCTGAGGAGGCCATTGCGGAAGCTTGCCTGGTGCGGTTCCGCCCCATCATGATGACGACTATGGCCGCGCTGGTGGGAACGCTGCCGATCGCGCTGGGGTTGGGTGCGGGCTCCGAAGCGCGGCGTCCGTTGGGACTGGCGGTAGTGGGGGGCTTGGTGGTTTCGCAATTACTGACGCTGTACATCACGCCGGTGTTCTACATTTACATGGAGCGGTTCCGGGGGAGTTTTGGGAACATGCGAAGGCGGAAGAAGGCGTTTCAACCTGCGGTGGAACCCGCGGCCGCGGTTAGCCGATAGTGCCACAAGTGCGCGGAGCGTGGTCTAGGCGCCCACCATTGCGGCCAAGTTCTCGACCACGTGATTGAGGGAAGCGGACTGGGCGTGGAGTTCCTCGGCGGCCGCGGCGCTCTGTTCGGCGCTGGATGCCACTTGTTGGGTTACCTGATCCATTTGGCTGATGGCGTTGCTGATGTGTTCGATGGCCAGAGCCTGCTGCTGGTTCCCGGTGTTCACGCCATCGATCAGGGTCTTCACCTGGGCGGATGATTCGGTGATGTCGCGAATTGCGGTTGCGACCTGATCCACCTTGGACTTGCCATCCTTGGATTTTGCGATGGACTCCTCAATGAGAGCCGTAGTCTCCTGGGCCGCCTGGGTGCAGCGCTGCGCCAGGTTGCGGACCTCGTCGGCGACGACAGCGAAGCCGAGGCCGGCCTCACCAGCTCGCGCGGCCTCGACGGCTGCGTTCAGTGCCAGAACGTTGGTCTGGAAGGCGATGGCATCAATGACCTTGATGATCTTGGAGATCTTCTCACTCTGAAGGGTGATTTCTTGCATGGCGACCACCATCTGGTCCAGTTTTTGGTTGGTGTCGATGAATTGGCCCTGGGATCCCATGCCTAAGTCGGCCATCGCGCGTGAGTTCTCGCTGCTCTTCTGCGTCATGGAACGGATCTCATGACTGGAGGCCGAAGTTTCCTCAAGCGCGGCGGCCTGTTGGGAAGCGCCCTGCGCGAGCGCCTGGCTGGAGGAAGACACGTGTGAGGCCGCGCCGGTCATCTGCTGGGCGATTTCCGTGAGCCCTCCGACGGCTTGATGCAAGGTGCGGGAGATCCAGCGGATGGTGACAATGGCCAGTGCCCCGATACCGGCAAACGCGGCCAGGATAGCGACGCTGACCATCCAGATGGTCCTGGCAACCGCCTCTTTCTCCGTGGCGACGACGGCGTTGGCGCGCTTGACCAGTTGATCTACGGCTTGATCGACCAGCGCGGTGGGTGCGCGGTCCTGCCCCTTCACCAGTTGATCGGCCTGGCGCGGGTTGGTCCCCTTCGCTGCCGCGAAGACTTGCAAGGCAACCTGGTATTTTTCTCCCATGGCTGCGTGCGCGGCGAGGAATTGCGCGATAGTGCCGCGTGCGTCGGCGTCCGCAATCGAGGCTTGAAGCGCCTCGCTGGACTGCGCGACCGCGGCTGCGTCGGCGCGGAATTGTTCGGAATACTTTGCTAAATCCTCCGGATTGTAGCCTCGCAGCAGGATATCCTTCCACTCCTGCACCTCTTTTTTGAACGTGACCTGCATGATACGCGCCGCGTCCTGTTGATGGCTGCGTTCTTGCAGGTCCCGCAGCGTAGCTTCATAATGGGCGCTGGTACCTTTCAATTCGTAGACCAGCACCGTGATCCCGCTTCCGCCCACCAGCAAGCAAAGGCCGACCACCAGCCAGATTCTGGCGCTCACCGTAACGTCCGTCAGGCTGGAGGAAGATTGTTTTTGATCGAACTTCGTGGCGCCCCAATAAACAGATCGGCCGCATTCAAGATACTTCGAGATTTATTGCGGCTCTGAACTTCCGTTAACGCAGGATCTCGACTAGCAGGACCCAGGCGCTGACAATGCCGGCGACGAAGGAAAATACGAAGCCTGGTACAAGCCAATAGAGCGCGTCCGGGTTTCCCAGCAGCAGCGTGACTCCCGCCATTAAGAACGGAACCGACGAGAACTGGCTGAGCACGGCGCGGTAGATGAACCATCGCCAGGGATGGCCGGCCCTCAGCCGAAGGTAGCGAACCTGTCCGATCATTTGGGCAACCCAGAGGACACCGCCGATCACAAGGAACTCAACCGCAAGGATCCAGTGCGGCTGTCCTGGAATTAGGGCGACAGTTGAAATGAGAAATACTTCCATCAATTGCAGAAGTGATTCAGCGGCACGTCCCGGAAGACCCGGATAGGTCATAATTCGGCTTTGATTGAGGGAGAATGCGACAAACACCAGCCCAGTAAGCGTGGCCGCGGCGCCCGCCTGGACGGCGAACAGTGTGTTCCACTCGGCGATGGATTCAGCGCTCAACTACTCGGCCGGCTCGATGCGGAGTATGGCACCTTCCTGCTCGTCGGTGAGCAAATACAACAAACCGTCCGGGCCTTGCCGCACATCGCGGATGCGCTGGCGAAGCTCGGTGAGCAGCGTCTCACGGCGGAGTTCTTCCATCTTCTCGTTGAAAAGGATGCGCTCCAGATGGCCGGTGCCGGGGATCTCGCCGGTGCGCAGCGAGCCGACGAAGACGTCGCCTTTCCATTTAGGGAATTTGTCGCCGGTATAAAAGGTCATGCCGGAGACGGCGATGGCGGGCATCCAGTACACCACGGGCGGCTCGAAGCCGGCGTGGCCGGGAGGCGCAGATTGCCAGGGACCCTGGTAGGTGCGGCCGTAACTCACCAGCGGCCAGCCATAATTGCGGCCGGGCTTCAGGATGTTGATCTCATCGCCGCCATTGGGGCCATTTTCGTTCTCCCACATTTCCCCGGTTCCAGGATGGACGGCCAGCCCGAGCGAGCTGCGATGTCCCAGCGTGTACACTTCGGGGCGATGGCCGGCTTGCCCCACGAACGGATTGTCGGGCGGGACGGAGCCGTCGTCGCGCAGGCGCAGCACCTTGCCGCCGAGCGTGTTGGGATCCTGCGGATCGCGGCCGGTGGTGGTCATGTACAGCATGCCGTCGCTGCCGAAGGCGATGCGCGAGGTGCTGGGTTCGGGCAAAACGAAAATGTCCTTCACATCGGTGAGCACGCTGCCATCCCAGCGTCCGCGCGCGATGGCCGTAGTTCGTTTGCCGCCATCGAGCGGCTTGGTGTAGGTGAGATAGAGGAGGTGATTCTCGGCGAAACGCGGATGAAGAACGACGTCCATGTAGCCGTGGATAGCGCCCGGGTCGCCCGATTTTCCGCCCCAAACGGAGGCGGGGGCGCCGGCGAAAGGTTTGGGATCGAGAACGCCGTTGCGGATGATGCGCAGGCGGCCTGGGCGCTCAGTCACGAGCATGCTGCCATCGGGAAGAAAGGCGAGGCAAAAGGGATATTCGAGGCCCTTGGTGAGAACCACGACGCGGATATTCTGCCCCTCGGCAGTGTCGAATTCCAGCGGATGATCGGGCAGCGGCCGCGCGGCCAGGCCGGTGGGCGCCACCGGAATGTTGTATTTGCTATTCCACTGGACCTTTTGCTGGGCGGAGGCGGCCGCGGTAATGAGCGCAAGGCCGAACAGGGCGAGCGAACGTGGATTCTGCATACGAACCTTTCTGACGAATCGTATCGATCCTACATTCGGGGTGTACTGAGTGTCAATTGTCACACCAGCTTTGTCACACCTGGTTGATGTCGGAAGTTTCCAGGATCGGTTTCGGCCAGCCGTGCCTGGCGACCTTGAGCATCGCGCGACCGATCTGCTCGGTGGTGGTTACGTACTTAGGGAAGCGGCCCTGCAAAGCCGGGAGCAGCGGGCCAAGCAATGTGTAAAACGCACGGTACAGCCTGGTCTTGGATTGGATGCCGTGGAGCGGGACGATCAGGCCGGGACGGAAGATGTAAGCGGCGTGGAAAGGGAGACGCAGCAGGTGATTCTCGGTCTTGCCTTTGACGCGTGCCCACATGGAGCGGCCGCGTTCGGAGCTGTCGGCGCCGGCGCCAGAGATATAGATGAAGGTCATGGTCGGATTCAGTTTCACCAGCACCAGCGCCGCGGCGAGAGTGAAACTGTAAGTGATGCGCTGGTAGTTTTCTTCGCTGATGCCGGCCGAAGACACGCCGAGACAGAAGAAGCAGGCATCGAAGCCGGAGAGCTGGTTCTCGATGGATGAGAAATCGAGAAAATCGCCGTGCGGGAGTTCGTGAAGTTTCGGGTGCTGCTGGCCGGTGGCGTTGCGTAAGACGGCCACTACGCTTTCGACGTCCGGATTGAGCAGGCATTCGCGCAGCACGCCTTGGCCGACCATGCCGGTGGCGCCGAACAGAAGAACCCGCATGTCTTATTAGAACTCGTTAGAACTCGGCTGGAATTTGCCGATCAGACAGTATGAGCGTGCGATGCCGGTTGGCCGTCTTAGTGTTTTGGTGCCTTACTCCATTGGCGGCGCAAGAAGCACCGGCGCCACTTTTGAAAAGCGGCCAGCCAGTGGACTGGTGGTTTGTTTTCAAGTTCAATGCAGCGTCGTTTCCAGGGTGCGGCGGCGCGCAGAGGACGTGCCCATTTGGCGGCACGGTGGAACGGTATAAGACCTTCAGCCAGCAGTTTGTATTTGCCAGCAGCGGGAATCCGACTTTGCAGCAAGGCGGCGGCTGTGTGGGCGACAGCACTACCGATCCGCTAGGCGCTACGTTCGCGCAGGTGTATAACGGCAGTTTCTTCTATGTAATCTGGAACGATCAATTCTATGGCGATCCACTGAAGAACAAAGATGCGCCCGCGGGCCATTCCAAGGGCATGCTGGCGTGGAACAGCGCGGGAAGCGGAATGGTGATGCAGGTTTCCACGCCGTCCTGGCCGGCTTCGGGAAGTGCGAGCGAACCGCGCAAGACAGATGGAAATACGCTGGGATGCGTGGCGGACAATAACGTTTTAGTCAGCCAGCATTTTTTCGCACTGGCGCTCAATAAGGACGATGTGGTGTCGGTTTTACAGGCTCTCGCGAACGCGAGCGTGGTGACGGACCCGGCGAAACTTCAAATCGTGAACAACGGAGGGCCGGCGGACATTCAGGCGCTGGTGAATGGGCTGGGGAAAGTTTCGAAAAGCAAAACCGCCACGAAGACCACGCTATCGAGCGGAGTGGTGCTGCTGGCGAAACCGTCCGATCTGAACGTTCCGCCGTGGCAGATGGTCTCTGCGATGCTGGGTGGCGAGCCGCTGCGGGCCGCGACCTGGTGGGCTGAGCCCGAGATTCCGACTACCACGGCGGAGACGCCCATCCGGTGCTGGGATAAGTCGCTCGGAGCACCCGGCGCGGTTGAGATCGCGACTACGGGAACATGGCAGACTACCACGATTGGTTTCTCGGGCGTCGGCGAGCCGGATGGGAATCATGCCAAGATCGGCGTCTCCACCGGGGCGCATAGCTACACCATCTTCGGCGATTTGAACCAGCAAGGCACGCTCTCGGGGCCGCATTGCGACAGCAGCCAAAACGGGCGAGGCGGGCTATTCTTCGTCATCGAAGATCCGCAGTTATTCTCGAGCGTGCGGGATTTGCTTCAGGGCGAGACTGCGCCATAATAGTCACCGATGTCCGCAGCATCTGCTTTACCCAGCGTGGTCCGGCAATTCCGGCTCGCGGCGCGGCCCGATGGGCTTCCGAAGGAATCCGATTTCAAGCTGGAGCAGGCGCCGCTCCCGGAGCCACAAGCCGGCGAGGCGCTAGTGAAGACTGTTTATCTATCGGTGGATCCATACATGCGCGGGCGGATCACGGGCGTGCGGACCTACGCCGATCCTGTGAACATCGGCGAGGTCATCGTCGGCGGGGATGTCGGACAAGTGATCGAATCGCGCGCGCCGAATCTTCAGCCGGGCGATTTTGTGGCGGGTTACTGGGGCTGGCAGGACCATGCGGTGGCATCCGCCAGTTGGCTGCAAAAGCTGGACCCCCAAATCGCGCCGGTGTCGACTGCATTAGGCGTGCTCGGCATGCCGGGCATGACCGCCTACTTTGGTTTCCTCGACATTTGCCAGCCGAAGGCTGGTGAAACGGTGGTTGTTTCCGGAGCCGCCGGCGCGGTGGGATCGCTGGCAGGGCAGATAGCGAAGATCCAGGGCTGCCGCGTGGTTGGCATCGCGGGCGGCGACGGCAAGATCCGTCACATGATCGAAGAGCTCGGCTTGGATGCCGGGTTCAACTATAAGAACACGCCCGATTACGCGGCGAAGCTGAAGGAACTGTGCCCCAGCGGGATCGATTGCTATTTTGACAACGTCGGCGGGGCGATCAGCGACGCGGTTTTCACGCTGCTGAACTCGTTCGGGCGCGTTTCCGTGTGCGGGCAGATTTCGCAATACAATCTGGCAAAGCCTGAGCTGGGGCCGCGGCTGCTGGGCCAAATTCTGGTGAAGCAACTCAAGGTGGAAGGCTTCATCGTCACGCGGTTTCAGCAGCGCTGGCCGGAAGGCATGGCGCAGATGGCGCGGTGGATTCGTGAAGGCAAGCTGCGATATCGCGAAGATATCGTGGAAGGCTTCGAGAACACACCGCGCGCATTCATCGACATGCTGGAAGGCAGGAACATAGGCAAAATGCTAGTGAAGGCTTAGAGCATTCGAGCCCGCGCCTACTTTTGAACCAGAAAGGCCTGGTACAAATAGACCGCGGCCAGTATGAGCCCGATCGCGACTGTGATGATCGTCAGCGTTTTGCCCCAGCGGTCTACCGCCTTTAATCTGCCTGCGAGCGCGACCTGCTCGGGAATCTGACGCTCTTCCCCGGGGCCCAGATGAATCAGGTCCTCTTCGCCGGCGGAGATCAACTTTCGATACAGCGCCAAACCGAGAGTTGCGATTGCGAGAATCGCCCAAATCACTACAGCGGGAGTCCAAACGAAGCCAGCCATTGTCTTCTACCTCCGCCGCTGTGTGTGGCAATCCTGCAACCACTAAGGTCAGGCCACGCTGAAGTTCGCAACTGGCTGAAATCACAGCGATCGTGCTCAGAGGATCATCTTAGAAACGATAGATCCTGCGTGAAAATACTCAGGTGGCACGGAGCAAACCGCAACGCGATCTGCTACGCCAACAGATGCAGGCGCAGGAAAGCCAGGATCTGGCGGATGATTTCGCGCGAGGTCTCACTATCGTGCATCACGTCGAAGGCGTGGGGCCCGGTGGGATGATTGGCGACGGTCAGCGGCAGATTTGCAGCCAGGGCATGGGTGATGAAACGGTCGAGCGTTTCGTTCAGATGAGGCACTTCGTCGCAGCCCCCTCTGGCGATGAACAACGGCACGTCCGGTGGGAGGTCCTGAATGGATTTTCCCGCCGTTGGATTGGCGAATCTCCACATCTTGGCGGCTTCGGCCACTCCGCTTGCTCCATCCAGATCGAGCGTGACGCCATAACAGAGGGCGGCGCACTTGAGATCCTGTTTCTGCATCAGCATGGCCAGTGCCCGCGGAACATTGCCGGAGCAGGACCACAAGCCGATGCGCCGCTCGTCGACTCCGAGCGCTTCGGCGTGCTCGCGAATATATTGGACCAGCCGGTCGAGATCACCCATGGGTTCTTGATTTTCGTAGGTGATGCCGATCAGACCGGAGGCCGCAACCAATTTCGCCCAGGTAATGTACGACTCCATGTCTTTAAACTTGCAGCCGAGCATCCGTTCGGCGCCTAAGTCGGAATATCCGACCACGAAAATCACGGCCGGGACCCGCGTGCCGGGTTTCCACTCGGGGGGACGATACAAGTCCAACGTGAGGGGATGGCCAGCGGTGGTCTCGTAAGGGATGTCGCGTTGGATGGTGACGGCGTCCATGCCGGGGACATGGTAGACCACCGGCTTGCTGGCAGCCTCGCCCCGCTGAGTCTGGGGCTTGGCGAGTGGCCAGAAGATTTCCGTCTTCCAATCTTTGGGATCGGGATAATCGGCCGGATCGGTGGTGTAGGATTCCCAGGGCGCTCCGGCCGGCGTGAGCCCTTCGGACTGGATCCATTGCTGGATGGCGGCGTGCGCCTCGTTGAGCTTATCGTAGGAACCGGAGTGCGTGGTGGTGGCGACGAATCCACCTGGTAATACGCCAGCCCGAACGTCTACGCCGCTCGAGGTTTCGCAGCAATGGGCCGTAACCGGCATTCCCGCCTCAATGGTCCACAGCCCCGGTCCCCATTCCAGATAACGAGTGAGCGGCTGACCGGCCAGCGCAATGCCGTTTTGCTGCGCGTGCGCGAAAACATAGCCGAGCACTTCGGCAAGCGTGGCAGCCACCTCAGACGGCTTGACACGCCTCTTGACCATCAGCACCGGCTGCGCTGCGATTTCCTTTTTCGCGATGGAATACGTCATGTGATCCTGTTCCGATCTCCCGTGCTGATAAGTTTGAAAAAAGTTGATGCACGGCGCCACGCGCTGAATAACGCCCGAGTGTTCGCCCGCCTCCGACGCTTCTACTCCGCCGGCAAACCCGCGCGCGCGATAGGCGCTGGGCGTCATGCGGAAGCGCCGGCGAAAGGCCCGGCAGAATGCCTCATGGCTCTGGAATCCGCAGGCCAGCGCGATGTCGAGCACCGAGTCGCTGGTGGTGAGCAGCATCGCCGACGCGCGCGCCAGCCGGAGCCGCAGCGTGAACTGCTTGGGCGTCTCTCCGGCGGCGGAGGAAAACATCCGATGCAAATGAAACGCCGACAGACCGGCTTGGCCGGCCAGCGCGGTGAGCGACAGGTCTTCGTCCAGGTGCGCGGCCGCGAAGGCGATCACCGGCTGCACCTGTTTGAGCGGCGTTTTCACTTCCTTATGAATTTAGCCTGTAGACGAGGCCGCTTGCTTGACAATTCTTGCGGTGTTTAAATAGCCACTGGCACCCGAAGGAGATTCCCCATGAGAAGTTCGACGTTATTGATGCAGCTTTCCGCCGCGCTGTGCGGTATGGCTGGCCTGGCATTTGCGCAATCTGCCTGCGAAAATCTGAAATCGCTCTCCATCCCAGGCGTAGAGTTTACGGCGGTGGAAAGCGTGGCCGCCGGGCCCTATCTGCCTCCGCCGCGTGCAGGCCTGGGAGCCGGCGGACCAGCGCGGCAACCCGGACGCCCGGTTGAACCGCAGATGCTTCCGGCCCATTGCCGGGTGGCCGCGACATTGAAGCCCTCATCGGACTCCGACATCAAGATGGAGCTGTGGATGCCCGTGGAGAACTGGAACGGCAAGTTTCAGATGGTGGGCAACGGCGGATGGGCGGGTATTATCAGCTTCCCGCAGATGGCCGCGGCGCTGCGCGAAGGCTACGCCACATCGTCCACCGACACCGGGCACGAGGGTGGCAACGGCATGTTCGCGCTGGGGCATCCGGAAAAGATCGTCGATTTCGGATGGCGTGCGGTACACGATACCGTGGTGCAGTCCAAGGCTCTGATCAAGGCGTTCTATAGCGAGAGCCCGAAATACTCTTATTGGAACGGCTGCTCCACGGGCGGGCGGCAGGCTTTGGTGGAAGTGACCAAGTTCCCCGACGATTTTGACGGCGTGCTGGCGGGAGCGCCCGCGAATCCGCACATCCATCTGCACGCGGCCGGCGTGGAACGATCCATCGAGATGATGAAGAATCCCGAAGGCGCGCTGTCGCAGGCTAACGTCGAGGCGCTGCATAAGGCGATTCTCGCGAAATGCGACGCGCAGGACGGCGTGAAGGATGGGCTGATCGGCGATCCCACCAAGTGCCATTTCGATCCCGCTTCCCTGCTCTGCAAGGGCGAAGAATCGGACGGCTGCCTGACGGCGGCCCAGGTAAGAACGGTGAAGATTGAGTTCGGCGACGTGAAGGACAAGAAGGGCGACATCATCTGGACCGGATTCGAGCCTGGCGGAGAATTGCAATACGCCGCGCTGAAGCACATCCCGACGGTGCCCGGCGGGGGCTGGGACAGCATTCGGATCCTGGGGCATCAGGATGCCGATTACGATTTTCACAAGTTCGATTTAGATAGCGATGTGGCGCTGGCGGACAAGTCCGGCATCGATACGCACATCACGGATCTCGCGCCCTTCAAAGCCCATGGCGGAAAGCTCTTGCTGTACCACGGCTGGGCGGACCAGGCCATCCCGCCCGGCAACACGGTGAATTTTTATAGCGCGGTTCTTCAGACCATGGGTCCGAACCAAAGCGATTGGCTGCGGCTGTTTATGATTCCGGGCATGCAGCATTGCGCCGGCGGCCAGGGCACGGATCAGTTCAACAAGATGGCAATCATCGAGCGCTGGCGCGAGGACGGCCAGGCGCCCAATCGCATTGTTGCGGCGCACGTGAGCAATGGGCAGATCGATATGACCCGGCCGTTGTGCCCTTATCCGCAGGTGGCCGTGTACAAGGGGAGCGGCCTCATCAACGACGCGGGCAATTTTACGTGCAAAGCGAACCCGCAATGAGGTGCTACTTTTTAGCGAGGTGTTCATCTTAGGTACATGCCTAAGATCATTCGCTTCCACAGCATCGGCGGTCCGGAAAATCTGAAACTCGAAGATGTGCCCTCGCGCGCGCCGGGCGAAGGCGAGGTGAAACTACGGGTACAAGCGGTTGGCTTGAACCGGGCCGAAGACTTGTTCATGCGCGGGTTTTACAACGAAATCCCGGAGCTGCCCTCCCGGATTGGATACGAGGCTGCAGGAGTGGTGGAAGCGGTTGGACCCGGAGTGGATTCCAGCTGGATTGGCAAGCAAGTGGCCACCATTCCCGGTTTCTCAATGAGCAAGAACGGCGTGCTGGGCGAAGAAGCGATTGTGCCTGAAGGTTCGCTCGGCGAGTATCCGGCCAAGCTGTCGCCTGTGGAGGCTGCGGCCATCTGGATGCAATATCTGACGGCGTATGGCGCGCTGGTGATGTTCGGCGGATTGAAGCGCGGCGATTTCGTGCTGATTACCGCGGCATCCAGCAGCGTTGGTCTGGCGGCCATCCAGATCGTGAAGGCCGAAGGTGCGATACCGATTGCGGCTACCCGAAAATCCGACAAGCGGGCTCAACTGCTCGCGCTGGGTGCGCCGCATGTTATCGCCACCGAAGAAGAAGACCTCATCGCACGAGTGAATGAGATCACAGGCGGCAATGGCGCCCGACTGATTTTCGATCCCGTGGGTGGGCCAAGTCTCGAGAAACTGGTCGAAGCGGCGGCGTACGAGGGGATCGTTTTCCTATACGGATTGCTCTCCATGCAGCCCACGCCGTTTCCGGTAAGACCCGCGCTGAGGAAAGGGCTCACGCTACGAGGCTATTCGCTACACGAGATCCGCCGGGATCCGCAATTGTTGAAGGCATCCAAACAGTATGTGTTCGATCGGGTGGCCGATGGGCGATTCCATCCGAAGATCGCCAAGACATTTCCTCTGGCACAGTCGAAAGAAGCTTACGAATATCTAGAATCGAACCAACAGGTGGGTAAAGTAGTGATCACGGTTTAGACGGCCCGGGCCGGATTGGCGACCCGGGCTTTGAGTCTAGGGTGTGGAACTACATTCTATGCGGCACGGTGGTGCCGGACGAGTTTCGGGACCCCATCACTCTGGACCCCATCATGGATGCCATCATCGACAGCACGAAGGCGACGGCGCCAACGCACAAGCTGTTGATAAAACGGCCCTTTTCGGCGCTATAGCCGAAGATCCAGGGTGAGAAGAATACCCAAACCGACAAAACCACACTGAGCCAACTCAAATTCGCCGCGTTGCGTGGGCTGCTGCTCAAGCAAATTGCGGCAACGATCGCGAGCACGCCACCAATGATCCAACTGTTCCATGCATTTGCCATATGGTATGCGCCGTACACCCAAGGCGACACAAAGAACCATAGGGACACCAGCAAGGTTAATCCAGAAGCCATTTTGATGGAGTCATTCGAAGAATGATCAACTTGATTCGGTACCATAACTTTCACTCTCCTAATTGTTGGATGGCGTTTGGACCCAATTAGCGGGAAGTTAACGGTGACTTTTTTGAACTTCCGCCATTGGAATTTCGTCTTAGCCGGTAATCGAGTCAAAACGGGAGGCTAGATGCTGAAGTCCTTACGACACGCTGTGCGGTTGTTGCGGAAAGCCCCGGGATTCACGCTGGTGAGCATCTGCTCGCTGGCCATCGGGATTGGCGCCACCTCTGCGATGTTCAGCTTTGGCGACGCATTGCTGTTGCGCCCGCTGCCGGTTCCGGAGCCCAGCCGAATCGCGGCAATTAGCACGTCCAGCGGCCAGGTGTTCGCCAACACCGCGTTATCGTACCCCGATTACCGCGACTTTCGCGACGGCAACCGCAGCTTTGACGGAATGCTGGCGGCTTCTGGCGCGTCGTTCGGCTTTAAGCCAAACGCAACGGCGCTCCCCAAGATCGCGGTCGGGATGTATGTTTCGGGCAACTTCTTCCGCGTGCTGGGCGTGCAGCCGGCTCTGGGGCGCGCGTTTCTGGCTACCGAAGACGAGGCCGTGGGGCGCGACGCGGTAGTGGTGCTGGGCCATGATTTTTGGGTGCACCAAATGAACGGCAACCCATCCGTGGTGGGTTCCACCATCTGGCTGAATAGCGTGCCGTTCATCGTGATCGGCGTGGCTCCCGAGGAGTTCACGGGCATCGATCAATATGTCAAATATGCGATGTTCGTTCCGCTCGCGATGTCGCCACGCATGGGTGGCACCAGCGTCCTCGAGAAGCGCGACGTGCGCTGGCTCACGGTGAAGGGCCACCTGAAGCCGGGAGTAACTATCGCTCAGGCGGCCGCCGATCTGAGCAGCATCGGGGCGCGGCTGGAGGAGATATATCCGGACACCAATCGCGGCCATCATGTGGACGTTCAGACCGAGATTCAGATGCGCATCCGGCAGTCGCCTCCGAACGCCGCGTTGGTGGTGATGCTGCTTTTGCTGGCGTTCTGTGTCTTACTGGTGGCTTGCGCCAACGTGACCGGTCTGCTGCTGAGCCGCGCGCGTGCCCGCACGCGCGAGATGGCGGTGCGGCTGGCGATCGGTGCGGCGCGTGGAGCGCTGATCCGGCAATTGTTGATCGAGAATCTTTTATTGGCGCTGGGAGGCGGTTTGGCGGGAGTGGCTGTGGCATACGCCGGGACTAGCTTCTTCAACAGCATTCCGATTCCGGTGGATGTGCCATTGGCGTTTCATGTTTCGGTGGACGGCAGGATGTTGCTGTTCACCATCGGCGCGTCGCTGATCAGCACGTTTCTGTTCGGCCTGACGCCCGCCCTGCAAACCACGTGCCTGGATCTTGTTTCATCGCTCAAGGCCGCCGACGCGGATAGCGCGGGCAAGCGGCGGCTGTGGGGCCGCAACTCCATCGTGGTGTGCCAGGTGGCGCTTTCCCTGGTTTTGTTGATCGTTTCAGCCGTATTGCTGGAGGGCTTCCGCGGCGAGCTGTTGGCAGGGCCGGGCTTTCGTATCGACCGGCTGTATATGACCGGCTTCGATACCACGCCCCTGCATTACACCGACGACCAAACGCGCCGGTTCTACAAGGATCTTTTGGAGAAAGCCCGCCGTGCGCCCGGAGTACGTTCGGCGGCCTTGATATCGGGGATTCCGCTGCTCGGCGGAGGCGGCATTACCATGGTTCCGGAAGGCTATACGCTGCCGGCCAACCAGGCATCCATTTCCGTTCCGAATTTCTACGTGAGCGACGGCTACTTTGTCACCGGAGGCATCCCCATTTTGCAAGGGCGCGGGTTCCTGGAATCGGATCGCCAGGACACGCCGCTGGTTGCGGTGGTGAACGAGCAGTTCGCCCATCACTATTGGCCTGGTCAGAATGTGCTGGGAAAGCGGTTCCACATGAAATCGGCCACCGGGCCTTTGGTGCAGATTGTGGGGCTGGCGAAGATGGCGAAATATTTCTGGATCGCCGAACCGCCGCAGGATTTCATTTATCTGCCCTACACGCAGGAAAAGAATGCGGGCATGGTGCTGATGGCCGAAAGCGATGCTCCCGATGCCGCAACGCTCGCGCCGGTGGTGCGCGACGTGGTGCGCGGAATCGATCCCGACATGCCCGTCTCCAATGCGCGCACCATGCAGGATTACTACACGCAGCGCGCGGTGAAGACTCCCGACATCATTGCCGAAAGTGTTGCGGGCTTGGGCACGATGGGGCTGGTTCTTTCCATGGTGGGCTTGTACGGGCTGATCTCTTATTCGGTGAGCCGGCGGCGGCGCGAGATCGGCATTCGCATGGCGATTGGTGCGGACCGGCAAAAAGTGATTGGCATGATCCTGGGGCAAGGTCTGGTGCTGGGATCCATTGGCGTGGCAGTGGGCTTGATTGCGAGCTTCTTCGCCTGCCGCGCGGTGATTACGGTGGCTTGGGTGGCCACTTTCGATCACCTGAATTACGCGCTGTTTCCAGCCATCGCCATACCGCTGTTGTTGATTACGGTAGCGGCAACGTATATGCCCGCGCGCCGGGCATCGCTGGTGGATCCGATGCGGGCGCTCAGAGACGAATAGAGTGAGTAGCTATCAAGCCAACCGGGAATGCGGCGAGTGCTGGGCGATCTGTCAGGAACTCGCGAAGACTTCGCAGGCGATGAAGCGCGGCGGGCTGTGCTCTCTTCCGGCAAGAGCCTGCAGGAGGCTCAGGCTGCGTGGGCGCCAGACTCCACCCGCATGCAACGAGGCCCTTGCAAAAGAAGCGGGTCACGACCAACTGATCGACACAGCATCTACTTGGCCTTTCCGCCATGAACATAAGCCCACGAAGCGCGGGTAGCGGGCTACTTTCCAATTTCTGAAGCTTGAACCAAGTCCACGCAGTCCGGCTGAACACCAATTCCTCCATGTCCACGTTCGAGCGTAAGCATTACCCACCCTCCCCAATCAACGTCTTCAACTTTGTATGTCCGTCCGAGTGCAAATTCAAACGCACGGCGAACTTCAGCGTAAGGGTAATCAGGGCCGATATGAGGCGGAATGCGCGATAGGCGAACCAAGTCACCGATTTGGAATGGCCGCTCCATTGGAAAAGTCTAACAGTTTACGCCGCTCTTTCTAATCCCGCGTGCGCGGTGGAATGGAACACGGTACCCTTGGGATTTGGGAGGCCACCTTGTCCATTCGACCAGTAAAGCGGCTCATTAAATCGAAACCGACGCTGGAGGGCGCGGGCGTGCACCTGCGGCGTGCGTTCGGTTTCGGCAACACATCCGATTTCGATCCATTTCTTCTGCTCGACGATTTCCGCAACGATGTTCCAGACGATTATCTGGCGGGCTTTCCATGGCATCCTCATCGCGGGATCGAGACCATCACCTACGTGCTGGCGGGAACTGTCGATCACGGCGACAGCATGGGGAACCAGGGCACTATCGCGGCCGGCGACGTTCAATGGATGACGGCGGGGCGCGGGATCATCCATCAGGAGATGCCCAAGGGCGATCAGACCGGGCGGATGCACGGCTTTCAATTGTGGGCGAATCTTCCGGCTTCGCTCAAGATGACCGAGCCGCGCTATCAGGAAGTGAAGGCCCCTGAGATTCCGCTCGTCACCGATGATGACGGCACTGGCGTGCGGATTGTGTGCGGAAGCTTTTGGGGCAAGCGCGGGCCGGTGGACGGAATCGCGGCGGATCCCATGTATTTGGACGTATCCGTGCCACCGGGAAAGCGCAAGGTGCTGCCGGTTGAGACCACGCGGCACGCGTTCGCCTATGTTTTCGCTGGCGACGGGAAGTTCGGCAACGCGTCGGGTCCGCTGGCCGTTCCTACCGAGGGTGTGGGATGGCTGGATACGGCGCCGCCGACCGATGCAGACAACCGGTCGCTGGTGTTGTTCGATCAGGGCGACGAACTCACGGTGCAGGCCGGCGAGGAAGGCATCCGGTTTTTGCTGGTTTCCGGCCAGCCATTGCAAGAGCCGGTGGCGTGGTACGGGCCCATCGTGATGAACACGCAGGATCAGCTACGCAAGGCGTTCGACGAATTGGAACAGGGGACGTTTCTGAAGGCCGCTGCCGATTAGTTATCGCGCTTTATTCCTTCGGGGCGTATTCGTTCACGAACAGATTGGCGATCGGGTCGATGTGCGCTTCCACCAGATGGCCGCCATGCACGGTTCCATCCACCAGCGCGAAAACCACGTGAGCGTGGAAGACCGGCTTGCCTTTTTGCACCGTGATCTCGCCCTGCAATGAGACCAGCTCGCCCTTCTGATCGATATTGAAGCGCTTGAACGCGCCCTTAGCCGGATCGTAAGCGGAGACCACGGCGGAGCTGATGCCGCCCAGCCCGCGAACCTCGCTGGTCTTGAGATTGTTCTTCTCGGCGAAATCGGTCATGCCCGACATCAATTCATCTCCGGCGCTGAAGTGCACGAGGAACGTGCGCGACGGGAGAGCCGGCAGTACGTCAACCTTCATCTTCGGCGCCATGCCGGGTTTGATCGGAGTGACGCGCGGGAGATAATTGGGATCGTCCACCGGGGCGCGCTCGGCGGGAGCCGAGGATTGACCGCTCACGAGGAAAGCGAACGCCAGCGCGGCAGCGCCGGCGAAACAGATGGCGAGTTTCCGATTCATTTACCGACCCCCAAATTCTCGTAGTATTTCACCTGATTGCCGCTGATGGCGACGATGTCGGGACGGCCGTCGCCATTGATATCGGCGACTACGACACCCGAGCCGGCCATCATATCCTTGTCGATCAGCTCATGGCGCCACTGCGTACCGGCGTCGTCTTCCGAATAGAAGATGTGGACGCTGGCGGGAGTTGGACGTCCGCGATTGGTGACGTCCACGGCGACGATGTCATCGCGGCCGTCGCCGTTCAGATCGCCGACTGCCATTTCGTGTCCCTGGATAAAGCCCTTGAAAATTACGTTGCGCTGCCATTGGCCACCTTTGTTGGTGTAAACGACGATTTCGTCGCCGTGCCAGGGCTCCTGCGCCGCGAGAAAGCGCTTGCCTTTGATGTAGAGCGGATAGACGTCGTTGGTGCCTTTGGTCATTCCGCCCGCGCCCGGCACGTCCCTGGGCTCGTCGCCTTTTGCAAGCTGCTTGCGCGCAAATTTTAATTTGTCGCCGTGGCCGGATGGCGTGTAGAGCACGATGCCGTCGAAGCCGGCGATCATCAGGTCGTCCCGTTTGCCGGGATTCCATTTCACGGCGTGGAGATGGTGAACAACGCCATAGAGGGTGTCATCCACGGTCTCTCTCTTCCATTGATCGTCGAGCTTCGCAGGAACGCGCCAATAAAGGAGCGGCACGTTGTCGTGATATTTCGGATCTTCCCAGCCCTTCAGTCCGATGAACGGCGCCATGACGATTTCTTTTTTGCCGTTCCCTTCCAGGTCGGCCCAGGTGACGCGATGCGCTGTTGGGACGGCGTCCACTAAGTAGGACTTCCACATTTCCTTGGGATCGCCCTGGCTCTTCACCAGCCAGACGGAGCCCTTGCTCTTCTTGGGATCCTGTCCGAAATCGCTCAGGAGCGCGAACTCGGGGATGCCGTCGCCATCGATGTCGGCGGCCGACGCCCAAAGCATCGCGCGCTTATCGTTGAGCATGACGTGCCGCTCCCAGCCGGGGTTTTCGTACCAGGCGAGTTCGGAGCCGCCCGCGGCCACCGGGATGATATCGAGCTTGCCGTCGTGATTCACGTCGGCGACCGCCACGCTGTACCCTCCCCGCAGATCGCCGGCGATGAGATGAGTGCTGAACTGAACCGACGAGGATGGCGCGGTGGAGGCGGTGAGGGCGATGGTCGCGATGCCGGCCGCGGCCATGGCCAGGGAAAGAATTATGGCGATGCGCTTGGGAGGGAAAGTCATTCGGAGGGCTCCATAACGCCTCTATGATATAGCAACCGGAATTCAAGAATTTTGCGAACGGAATGCGGATTGGCACGTATTACATGTACATGGGAGGTCGCCATGCTTCGTTTGCTGATCTCGATGTTCGCCTGCGCTGCGCTGCTTCCCGCCGTCGACCCGGGCAACCACGTCCACAAGTCGGTCCCGGTTGATTCGGCCACCCGTTTGGTATTGACCGCCGACGTGGGTGGGATTCGTGTTGAACCGGGTTACGGCAAGAGGGTGGACGTGGAGGTTTCCTTCCACGGCACTCCGCCTTCCCAAGCCGAGTACGACCGAATGCTGCGCGATTTCAGGCTGGACATCACACAGCAAGGTTCGGACGTCCGCGTCAACGGCGCGTTTCACGACGGCTGGGTGCCGATCCTGGCATTCTTTCCCTTCTTCGGCAACCATTCCCTGTGCCGCAACTGGCAGTGCCTGGAATATGGGAGCTGGTTGCGGTATGTGGAATATCGCGTGACGGTGCCGGAAAAATTCAACGCCGATGTGGAGACCTGGTCCGGTCCAATTTTCATCAGCAACCTGAAGGGCGAAGTGAACGCCCACACTTCCGGCGGCTCGCTGAGTTTTGAGGGCGTGGAAGGGCAAGTCAATGGCAGCACCGCAGGCGGCCCAATCACGCTGACGGGCGGTAATGGGCGCGCCATAGTGCGTACTTCGGGAGGTGGCATCAAGATACACGAAGCGGCCGGTGACGTGGATGCTACCACCAGCGGAGGCCCGATTTCTATTGAGGGCAACTTAGGCCGAGTGCGGGCACGCACATCCGGCGGCGGCATCTGGATTAAAGACGCCTCCGGTGCAATTGACGCGTCGACGTCCGGTGGCGGCGTTACTGCGTCGCTGGTGGGGCAGCCGAAAGAAGAATGCCGCTTGTTCACATCCGGAGGCAGCATCCTGGTCAGCCTCAGCAGGAACATCCATGTGGATCTCGATGCCTCCGCCAGCGGAGGAACCGTGTGGACGGACTTTCCTGTCACCATCAGCGGCACTCGAAATCCGGGCGACCTTCACGCGCCGTTGAATGGCGGCGGACCTCGGCTGTATCTGCATACGTCCGGCGGGGGAATCGCCGTGCGCCACGCCGACTAACTCGACCGCCTTAGTGGTGGCTCATCAGGAACCAGATCACAATTAGAATTCCGGGCACGCCCAGCACCCACGCGATTAAATACCTCATTGGACCTCCTCTCGATGGCCGAGTCCAGCATTTCGCGGGCCTTTTATGCGTCCCTTGCGCTGATTCGGTGTTCCAGATGCACGGTGATTTATGGAAAGGACAATCCAATGAAAGACAGTACAAGAGATCAAATGCAAGGCAAGGTGCATGAGGCCAAGGGTAAGATTAAGGAGCAAGTGGGTAAACTCACTAACAACCCCAACTTACAGGGCGAAGGCCAGGACGAAAAGCTGGGCGGCAAGATTCAGAAGAAAGTTGGACAAATCGAAAAGGTGTTGGAGAAGTAAGTCCGGGATGAATGCGGTTGGCCTGCGATCAGGCCTCACATCTTAAGGAAGTTTTACAGGTTTAGGAAGAAACTGCGAACCATCGCCCGGTGCCCCGCAGTACCGGCATTCAGGCGTACAAGACGCTGGCCCCGATTGCTCAGATGTTGTGCTGAGATCCGGGCCAGCGCATGATTCGCCACAAAGAATTTTGTCAACATTCCCTCGGTGCTTCCCTGGCGTATCGCCTGCCCGGAGCGCCACGAGCCTGCGCATCAGATACGAAAATATCCGGCGGTGGAACCATTTCAGCGTAACGTCCGTATGCTGATCAGCGCCGCGGGAGCGATCCAAGCCTGCAATTCTGGACGACCATACAATATCGAGGCCGCTGGTTCGTCTTCCAAAGTGGATGGAGGATGTGCTGAGCGTTGCAACCGGAGATGACGAGCTGCCGAGCGGCCAAAACCGGTCCCTGTCCGATATCGTTCAACGAGAGTCCCGGCGTCTATATCAATTCATTCGAAAACGCGTGGGAGATGAAGGCGACGCCGAAGACATCTTGCAGGATGTCTTCTATGAATTGATTGAGGCGTACCGGTTGATGCAACCGATCGAGCAGGTGGGCGCCTGGCTGTACCGCGTCGCGAGAAACCGCATCATCGATCGGCTCCGCAAGCAACGGCTGAACCTGGGAAGTGAGATTCCGGCGGGCACAAGCCAGGAAGAGCCCCGTTCCCTCGAAGATCTGCTTCCGTCGCCCGACGCCGGGCCGGAAGCCGCCTATGCGCGGAGCGTGCTGTTCGAAGAACTGCAGGCTGCCATCGACGAGCTTCCAGAAGAACAGCGCAGCGTGTTCGTGGCACACGAGCTGGAGGGCCGCAGTTTTAAAGAGATTGCCCAGGAAACGGGGCTGAACATCAACACTCTGCTATCGAGAAAACACTATGCGATTGTTCATTTACGGCGGCGTCTCAGAGCAATTTACGAAGAGTTCAGCAGTGAGTGAGGTAGAAAAATGAAAGCGCGATGGTTAATTAGGGGAGTGAAAATCGCGGTGATCGCGATGGTGGCACTCGCCGTCTTCGGATTCATCTTGATGAGCCTGTGGAATTGGCTGGCGCCGGCCGTGTTCGGGGCGCGGACCATCACCTTCTGGCAGGCGCTCGGAATTCTGGTTCTGAGTAAGATCCTGTTCAGTGGTTTGGGCGGCCGGCCGGGCCGGGGTGGACATTGGCGAGGCCGAATGAGGGATCGATGGGCGCGGATGACTCCCGAAGAACGCGAAAGATTCCGGCAGGGCATGCATAGCCGCTGCGGCCGTGGCGGCACCGCTCCCGAAGAACTTGGTGAAAGAACATGACGGCGGCAGCACCAAGTTGGAACGCTCAGCGTGCCGCGGAGAGCCGCGCCATTCACCAACTGTCGGACCACCCGCGCGTGTTCGACGATCCGCTCGCCGTCGCGATTGCCGGCGGAGAAATCGGCAGAGCGCCGGAATCGCGGAGCGCGGAGGTGCGCCGCCAGCGCGCACTGATGGCGGCACGAAGCCGCTATGCGGAAGACGGGCTAAACGCCGCAGTGGCGCGCGGTGCGAGGCAATACGTGATCGTGGGCGCCGGGCTGGATACGTACGGTTATCGCAATGGGCATGCAAACCTGCGGGTGTTCGAGGTGGACCATCCTTCCACACAAGCCTGGAAGCGGGCACGACTGAGAGCGGCTGGAATCGCGATTCCGCCTTCGCTAGTTTTCGTGCCGGCCGGCTTCGACCAGCAGAGCCTTCCGGCGGTGCTGGAGAGCGCCGGATTTCAATCCGGCGAAGTCACTTTCTTTTCCTGGCTCGCCTGCTCCACCTATGGGAGCGCGCAAGCCACAGTCGCAACGCTGGCTTTTATCGGATCGCTGCCGGCCGGAAGCGGCGTGGCGTTCGACTATACTGGCCGCCGAGCTGGATCTGATCGGGCGTCTGATCCGGCACTGGATTGGGTGGAAGAGACGGCGATGGACGCCCTCGCCAGCCGATTTGGTGCCGATGAGCAGTCGCAACAAATGTTCGTTGATTCTCCCGCGCTAGACAAACTGCTGAGATCCGCGGGATTCCAGCAGGTGGAAGACCTGGCAGCGCCCGAAATTGATGAGCGCTACTTCCACAATCGAATCGACGGCCTGCGGGTAGCGCCTGGGCTGGTTCATCTGGTAAGTGCACGCGTATAAATCAGCCGCCGCACGCTTCAATTTGGATATGAAATGATTTGGTATACAAATCAACTCCGAGGCCTTCCCCATGAAACGCCGACTGCTCATACTCACGCTACTGATTCCCATCGCCTTCGTCATCTGGTGGGAAGAGCGCCCTCGCCCGCAGACGATCGTGCTCACGGGCACCGTGGATGGCAACGAAGTGGTGGTGGGGAGCAAGATCACGGGCCGCATCCTGAGGCTGGCGGTGGACGACGGCCAGAGCGTGAAGGCGGGCGACCTGATTGCGGTCCTGGATCAGGACGAACTGCGTGCCGACCAGGGCGCCGCGGGTCACGCCATCGCGCAGGCCCGCGCCAATACGCAGCAAGCGGCCGCACAGACGGAGTTGCTGGAAAGTACGCTGCCAACGAAAGTTCAACAGGCCAGCGCGCAAGTTGAGCAGACGCAAGCCCAACTACAGCAGAACCAGGCGCAAGTAGCGCAGGCTGAAGCGCAATTCCAACAGGCGCAGGCGCAGGTTGCACAAACGCGCGCGGCGGTGGCCAAGGCTCAGGACAATTTCAATCGCATTCGGCCGCTGGTGGAGCGGGACATCAACCCGCCGCAGGATCTGGTCTCGGCGCGATCGGACCTGGATTCGGCCAAGGCTAACCAACAGGCGGCGGAGGCGGGAGCGGAGGCGGCGCACCGCGCGGTGGCGTCGGCACAGGCCGGCGTGGAGGCCACGCAACGAGCCGTGACGGCAGCGCGGGCCGCACTGTCGGATGCCCGCGAGGAGGAGCGCCAGGTAACCGTGCAGCAACGCCAAACCGATGCCATGCGCGCCGCCGAAGCGCAAGCTGTATCGAACGCCGCGGCCGCCGAGGCCCGCCTTGGACAGACCCAGATCTTAGCGCCGGCCAGCGGGATCGTGACCTTGCGCGCGGCGCGGCAGGGCGAAGTGGTGAACCCCGGCAATCCGATTGTCACGCTCTTCGATTTGAGCTCCACATGGGTGGATGCGGACGTGGGAGAGACCTACGCCGATCTCATATCGATGGGACAAACGTTGCGCGTGCGCTTGCCCTCCGGCGCGGAGATCAGCGGTCCGGTGATCTATAAAGCGGTGGAAGCCGATTTTGCCACGCAGCGCGACGTCAGCCGCACCAAGCGCGACATCAAAACCGTTGCCATACGGGTACGCGTCGCGAATCCGGATGGAAAACTCGCGCTGGGCATGACGGCCTGGGTGATGCTGCCGGTACCGGTTTTGCCGCCACGGCCGCCGGTGGATACCAAGGATTAGCCGTGATGGAAAAGCAAAGCCGGTCCTCCGATGAGGTCACCATTAATGATGGGGTCGCCATTCATGACGGCGTCGCCATTCATGTGGAAGGAATCACCAAGCGTTTTGGGGCGATCCTGGCCGTCGACAATGTAACTTTCTCCGTGCAAAGCGGCGAGATCTTCGGCTTGCTCGGGCCCAACGGCGCGGGCAAGAGTACGCTGATTCGCATGCTGACCACGTTAGTGCCTCCCACCAGCGGTACGGCGATCGTGGCGGGGCACGACATCATCGCCGATCCCAACGCAGTGCGCTGCAACATCGGCGTCATTCCTCAGAACATGACCAGCGATCCGGAACTTACCTGCGCGGAGAATATCGGGATTCACGCCCGGCTGTTCGGCATTACCGGCGCGGCGCGGCGCCAGCGCACTCAGGAGCTTCTCGAAGCAGTGGGCCTTGCAGACCGCGCCAATGCCCTGGCCTCCACGCTATCGGGCGGCATGCGAAGGCGTTTGGAAATCGCACGCGGGCTGGTGCATAACCCGCAAATTCTGTTCCTGGACGAACCCACCACAGGCCTGGATCCGGTCTCGCGGATCTCGGTGTGGGAAATGATCACGCATCTGCGCGTGCAAGAAGGGCGCACGCTCTTTCTCACCACGCATTACATGGACGAAGCGGACCGCCTGTGCGACCGGCTCGCCATTGTCGACAAGGGAAAGGTGGTGGCTATGGATACACCCGTCTCGCTGAAATCGTCGGTGCCGGGCGCCAGCCGAATCGAAATTCAATTTGAGCCCGATCTTCCCAACGGCGCGGCCGACCTGGAACGCCTGCCGGCTGTCAAGTCGGTACGGGCGCTGGGCTCGTCTACCTATCGCGTGTCGAGCGACCGCGGACCGGCGTCGGCGCAGGAACTGATCGAACTGGCGCGCGATCTCAATTTGGAATTAAAGGCTCTCTCGGTGCAATCCACTACTTTGGACGACGTGTTCCTGCATTACACCGGCCACGGCCTGATGGAAATGACGGAATCCGCCGCTCCCGTGGCGAGCGGCACACAAGGAGGCCGCTGATGAAGCGCGCACTTGCTTTAGTGGAGCGCGATATGCGCAAGTTTCGCCGCAGCCCGGCGCTGATTTTTGCCTCGCTGGTGCTCCCGCTGGTGCAGTTGGTGATCCTGGGCAACGCTTTCGGAGGCAATATCAAGAACACGATTCTGGGCGTGGTGAACCTCGATCGCGGACCCGAATCGGTGGATGTGCTGGAGCGCGTCCGCGCGGTGGGCGCTAACGCCCGCACCTTCCTGCCCACCGATTACGCCGACGAGGGCGCGGCCATCGGCGACTTGCGCAAGGGCCGGCTGGACGGAGTGTTGATCATTCCGCAGCATTATTCCCGGGACTTGCTGGAGCAGCATCAGCCTCACCTGGCGCTGATTACCGACAATACCGATCGCTCGGTGGCTGGCGCGATCGGCGATCAGATGTCCTCGCTGGTGAGTTCGATCAACGCACCCCAAGTCCCGCCGCGCGAGCCGCAGCAAGCGGTGCTCGACGTGGTGGAGGTTTACCCATACATCGACTACATCAAGTACCTGCTGCCTGGTTCCGTGGCACTGGCGATTTTCGTGACAGCCATGATCGGGGGCGGGATGCTGTTCATCGATGACAAATCGCGCGGCTTGCATGAAGGCTATATGGTCACGCCGATCACGAAATGGGAGCTGATCCTGGGTTTCAATCTATCCGGAGTGATTAAGGCGGTGCTGGCCGGCGAAACCGTCCTGATAGCGGGAGCCATGATCGCAGGGGTTCCGAACTTTTTCGAGCCGGTGCGCTTGTTGGAGCTGACCATGATGGTCATCCTGACTTCCATAGCGCTGATCGGGCTGATGTTTTTCATCATGGCGCGGATCAGCGACCCACTGTTGCCGCGAGCAATTTTCGGCGTGTTGAACACGCTGCTGTTTTTCCCGAGTGGAGCCGTTTATCCCATTGCCGGCTTCCCAAAGTGGCTGCGCGTGATGGCGAGCGGCGATCCGTTCACCTACGCGGTTCACGGATTCCGCTCGCTGCTGCTCAAAGACGTTGGAGTCGCCGCGGTCACCACCGATGTTTTCGCGCTGACGCTGACGTCGATAGCGGTCCTGGCGGGCGCAACCCTATTGTTTCGGCGGACCTTGTAGCCGTACGGAAGATTTCAATGACGAGAGAACCCATGAGACTATCCGGCATCTTGTTCCTTTTGACCTGCGCTGGCAGCGGCTTCGCGCAAGCTCCCAGCGGCGCGGGCACGCAATCTTCCGGCACGGCGGCAACCATTCTGCCGGCCTCAGGCCGCAACAATCCGGGCTCGGTGAGCGCCGTCCAGCAGCCCGTCCCTGGAACTACCACCAGCGTCAACACCTTGAACCCCACCGTATCTATTTCGGGACCTTTCAGCGGCAGCGTACGCAGCACCACGGCGCTTCCGTTCTCCGGCCGCCTGTCGCTCGACGAAGCGCTGAAGCGCGGCCTGGCGTACAACCTGGGTGCCGTCGGCTTAGCGCAAACCGCGCGGCAAAACAGCGCACAGGCGAGGGCCGCGCGCAGCGCCCTGCTGCCGAATATCAACGGCAGTCTCAGCGAAACGGTGGAGCAAACCGACTTGGCCGCTTTCGGGCTGCGCTTCAGCGTGCCCGGCTTTCGCATCGCCACGGTAGTTGGTCCCTACAACTATTTCGCGCTGCAAGCCAGTCTCAGCCAAACGGTGGCGAATCTGACCGCGGTGGATAATTACCGCTCCGCCAGAGCCACAGCCCGCGCCAGCCAATACAGCCTGCAGGATGCCCGCGATCTGGTCACTCTGGCGGTGGGCGGCGCTTATCTGCAAGTACTGTCCGCGCAGGCTCGCCTGGATTCGGCCCAAGCCCAGCTCGACACCGCCAACGCGGTCTTTCATCAATCCAGCGAACAGCATCAGGAGGGTGTGTTGGGAAGGCTGAATGTTGACCAAAGCCAGTTGCAGACGCTGGCGCAGCAGCAGCAGATCATTACGCTCCGCAACGATCTTGCGAAACAGAAGATCAATCTGGCGCGGCTCACCGGCCTGCCGCCCAGCGCCCAATATCAACTCAGCGATCAATTTCCCTTCAGTCCGGCGCCGGTGGAAAGCGTGGACGATGCACTTAAGCACGCCGAACAACAGCGCGCCGACCTGAAGGCCGCCCAGGCACAGGTGGAGGCAGCCGCACGGGCCCTGGCTGCCGCGCGCGCCGAACGCGTGCCGTCCGCTTCGGTCAGCGGATACTACGAAGCGATTGGCACCAACCCGGCTGAATCGCACGGAGCTTTCAATGTAGTGGGCACGGTCAATATTCCGATCTGGCAAGGCGGCAAAGTGGCGGCCGACATCGCACAGGCTGAAGCGGTGCTGGCACAGCGCCAGGCTGAGTTGGAGGACACTCGCGGTCAGATCGAAGCCGAAGTCCGCGAGGTATATCTTGATCTGGAAGCAGCAGCCGGACAGGTGGAGGTGGCGCGCAAGAACCTGCAAGTTGCGCAAGAGACTCTACAGATGACGCGTGCGCGCATGGAAGCCGGAGTGATCAATACAGTGGAGGTGGTGCAGGCGCAGCAGACGGTATCCAGCGCGCAATTGGACGTGATCAACAGCGTTTTCGCGCACAACCTGGCGAAACTGAATTTGGCGCGCGACTTGGGCCACGCGGCCGAACAACTTCCCACACTGCTGAAACCGCAAGGGCAATAGCGCGCTAGCCGGTCGATATGACCGATCGGAATGGTGAGCCGGGCGGGGCTCGAACCCGCGACCACCGCATTAAAAGTGCGATGCTCTACCAACTGAGCTACCGGCCCGGAAGCGCTGCAAGGAAGGCAACTACTAACGCGACTTTTTCAAGATAACATAGCTTTACATCTTCGCAGCCGAATCGCGCGCCTCGCCATGTCACAATAGCTAGCATGCGGGTCGGCATCATCGGAACCGGCGCCATCGCTCACAAACACGCGCGCGCCTACGCCAACATCGGCTATGAAGTAGTGGCTTGCACGGACTTCCATGCCGACAGTGCCCGCGCGTTCGCCGAGCGTTACGGCTGCGAGTTCGTGCCCAATTATGAGGACCTGTGCCGGCACGATCGAGTGGATTACGTGGACGTGTGCACCTTCCCCGAATTCCGCCTGGAACCGGTGCAGTGTTGCGCCGAAGCGAAGAAACACATCCAGGTGCAAAAGCCGATGGCGACCAATCTCGACACGGCGCGTAGCATGATTGAAATCGCTTACCAGGCCGGCATCCAACTGGGTGTGGTGAGCCAGCATCGTTTCGACGATTCCACGCAGTTCCTGCATCGGGCGCTATGCGACGGGCGCCTGGGTAAAATCCTCCAAGCTGACGCGTACGTGAAATGGTACCGCTCGCCCGCCTATTATTCGCGCCCGATCAAGGGAAGCTGGAAAACGGAAGGCGGCGGCGCGCTGATCATTCAAGCGATTCATCAGGTGGACGTGCTGATGTGGCTGATGGGTGGCGTTCAGGAGTTGTTCGGCTATTGGCAGTTGGCGGCGCGGCATAACATCGAGTCGGAAGATGTTCTTGCAGCGGTTCTGAAATATTCCTCGGGCGCCACAGGCGTGATTCAAGCCTCCACGGCCTTCTGGCCGGGCCACACCGAGCGCATCGAAATCCACGGCACCAAGGGCACCGCGATCATCACCGGCGACAAGCTGACCGCCTGGCAAGTGGAGAACGATGTGGGCGAGCCGGCACCGGTGTCCTACGATTACGCCACCGCTGCCACCGACCCCATGGCCACCGCACTCACGCCCTTCGAGCGCCAGTTCATCGATTTCGGCGAAGCCATCCGCGCGGGACGCAAACCGTTATCTTCGGGCGCCGATGGATATCGGGCATTGCAAGTGGTGACGGCCATCTACGATTCTTGCCGAAAGGGTAGCGTGGTGAAGCTGTAACTCGGCTTCGCGACAACCATTGCCGAATGCAGGTTCGCGTTCCAGCTTCTAGTGCCAATCTCGGCCCGGGATTCGATAGCCTCGGCCTGGCGCTCGGCATTTATTTGACGTGCCGGTTCCAGCGCGCCGCGCGCCTCACGATTCGCGTGAGCGGCCGCGACGCCGCGCAGATTTCTACCGGCGAGGATAATCTGATCTGGCGCACCGCCCTGGCCGTGGCCGCGGATGTTGGTGATATTTTGCCGCCCATCGCGCTCGAAATCGACAACGATATTCCGCTCGGCAAGGGACTCGGATCCAGCGCCGCCGCGCTCACCGCCGGCGTTGTGATCGCCGATCATTTGCTGGGGCTGCACTGGAAACCGCATCGGATTCTCGATGAAGCCGCCAAACTGGAGGGCCATCCCGATAACGTCGCCGCATGCGTACTGGGTTCTATCGTAGCCAGCGCCACGGATATCGGCGGGGCGGTGCGCGCGGTCCGCGTGGAACTGCCGCCCAGCTACGGCGTGGCAGTGGTGGTCCCGGACTTCGTGCTGCCGACTTCTCAATCGCGCCACGTGCTGCCCGAGAGTTATTCCAAAAGCGACGCCGTCTTCAACGTGCAGCGCAGCGCATTATTGATTGCCGCGCTCGCCACCGGAACCACGGCCGCGTTCCCCACGGCGCTGGCCGACCGCATGCATCAGCCTTATCGCTATGCGCTGGTGCCTGGCCTGGAAGAAATGGTCAAGCTGCGCGCGCCGGGTCTGCTCGGATGTGCGCTCAGCGGCGCCGGCCCGTCCATTCTGGTGTTTTACGAACGCGGCTCCGAGCAGGTGTGCGATCTGGTGCGCCAGATCTTCGCGCTGCACGGCCACGCATCAGAGACGCTATGCATCCCGATTGCGCGCGAGGGGTACCAATTGAACGAAGTGTTCAGTAATACGTGAGTTCACGCCGCTCGATCGTGTTCGCACCGGGCCCCGCAATCCGGATTCCGCCCGGTCCAACATCGCTAAATCCCGCGCCGGTTGCCCCACAAATCGATATGCAGGCGCGGCGTCATACGAAACCCTTCTTGTTTGGCGATGCCGGCCAGCCAGCGCCCGCGCTCGGCCAGAGTCGCCGCCTCCACGCCTTCCGCCATCAGCACCACGCGGCTGCGCAAAGCTCCGATGTCGCTCACAATCGCGTTCACCTGCTGCAGGTCGCCGGGCTCGGTGATCACAAATTTGAGCTGATACGGATAAAGCTGAATCAGCCGCCGCAAAATTTCAGGTTGGTAGCGGAGGCGCTCATGCTGATCCGCCCAGCGGCCGTTGTCGCGCGTATACGGCGTGGAATTGGCGAGCTTCGGGCTGATGCTCATCAAATCGCAGTAGACATGCGCATCCACGGTGCCCGCGGTCTCAATGGTGATGTGCGGCTTGAGCCGCGCGGCCAATTCTTCGGTCAATTCTTCGATCTGCGGCGCGATCATCGGCTCGCCGCCCGTGATCACCACGTGCGATGCTCCATAGCCGTTCACCTCATCGACGATCGAGCTTACGCTGCGCTCTTCGCCCTCCGGCTGCCACGAAGTGTACGGCGTATCGCACCACGTGCAGCGCAGATTGCAGCCGCTAGTGCGCACGAACACGGACGGCACCCCCACCAGCGTGCCCTCGCCTTGGATGGAATAGAAGATCTCAGAGATTTTCACGCGTGTACTCGAGCGGAGCGTATTCGACAGGATCCTTGAGACCCGCGTCCGAAAAACCCTTGAGGCGCAAGCGGCATGAATCGCACAGCCCGCACGAGCGGCCCTCGGAATCCGGATCGTAACAACTGTGCGTCAAACCAAAGTCGACGCCAACCTTCGCGCCAAGCTGGATGATCTCGCATTTCGAAAGCTGAATCAGCGGCGCGTGAATCTGAAGATGAGTGCTGCCTTCCACGCCGGCCCTGGTCGCCAGATTCGCCATGTTTTCGAAGGCGGCGATGAATTCCGGCCGGCAATCCGGATATCCGGAGTAATCAATCGCATTCACTCCGATGAAAACGTCGGAGCTGGAGAGCACTTCCGCCCAAGCCACCGCGAACGACAAAAACACCGTGTTGCGCGCGGGAACATAGGTCACCGGGATGCCCTCCGTCGCGCCTGTTTTCGGTACCGCGATGTCGGAGGTCAAAGCCGAGCCGCCGAACGCACGCAGGTCGATGGAAACTACGCGATGCTCGGCCGCTCCCAGGCTCGCCGCCACGCGAGCCGCCGCTTGCAATTCGGCGCGATGGCGCTGGCCATAGTCGAAACTCAGCGCGTAGCAACGGTAGCCTTCGCGCCGGGCGATGGCCAGCCCGACGGCCGAATCCAGGCCGCCGCTCACCAGGCAGACTGCGGGTTTCTGTGATGTATCCGGGGAGTGCATGCTGGGAACTTCCATTATAAGGTGCCGGCCGAATGGAACTGTGCGATCACTGCCGGGTTAATCGAAACATGCTGGAGAATGCCCTCGCGCTCCACCGTGCTGGACGGCTGGCCGAGGCGGAAGCGATTTATCGCCAGATTCTGGCGACGGACCCTCATCACGCGGACAGCCTGCACTTGCTCGGGATGATCGAGCATCAGCGCGGCCATCATGAAACCGCCATCGAACTGATCGGCCAGGCCATTGCAGTGAGCCCCAGCCAAGCCGCGTATCACTCGAACCTGGGAACCATTCTGCAGGCGCAGGGCAAGCTGGACGAAGCCACGGCCTGTTTTCTTCGCGCCCTTGCACTGAAGCCGGACTGGGTGGAGGTGCTCAGCAACCTGGGCAACGTTCTCCAAAAGCAAGGAGAGCTTGAGGAGGCTGCTCGATGTCAACTGCGAGCTTTGACTCTGAAGCCGGACTTTGCCGAAGCCCACTCCAACCTGGGAATTATCCGGCAGGCCCAGGGCAAGCTGCCAGAGGCGGTGGCGTGTTATGAACGCGCGCTGGCCCTCCAGCCGGACTATGTGGACGCTCGCAACAATCTGGGGACTGCATTGCTCGAACAGGACAGAATCGATGAGGCCGTCGCACAGTACGAGCGCGTTCTCAACCTGAAACCGGATTACGCCACCGCTCACAACAATCTGGGTAACGCGCTTATGAGGCAGGACAGGATGGAGGAAGCCCAAGCCCATTACGAACGCGCTCTGGCGCTCCAGCCCGACTACGCCAACGCCCATAATAATCTCGGAAACGTCCTCAAGGACTGGGGCCAGTTTCACGACGCCATGGCGCACTATGAACGTGCGATTGCGATCCGTCCGGATTATGCGGAGGCGCATTTAAACCGCTCCGAGCTGAAGCGCTTCCAGCCTGGTGAGGCGGATCTGGCGGCGCTCGAAGCGCTCGCCGCAAGCGATACTTTATCAGCCAATCAGGCGCTGTATGTTCATTTTGCTCTAGCGAAAGCTCTGGAGGACGTTGGAGAGTACGAGAGGGCCTTTGAACATCTGCGTCAAGGCAACGCGCTGAAACGTGCGCAAATCGATTATCAGGAAAAGACTGCGCTTGAGCTATTCGAGCGTATTGCCAAGGTATTCGACCGCAAACTGCTGGATCGTTTCCAGGGAGCGGGAGACCCGTTGTCTGTTCCGGTTTTTGTAGTCGGAATGCCCCGCTCCGGCAGCACTCTGATCGAGCAGATTCTGGCAAGCCATCCCCAAATTCACGGCGCCGGCGAACTGACCACGCTGGAAAAGATGGAAGCTGGCTATCCGGAGGGCATTCTCCAGGCGGATCGCTTCACCTTCGAGCAGCTTGCCGAACGGTATCTCGCAAGCCTTCCCAAGGTTTCCGATGGCAAACTACGCATCGTCGATAAATTGCCGGGCAACTTCCTTCGGGTTGGCCTGATCCACCTGATGCTGCCCAACGCCAGGATCATTCATACCATGCGGGACCCGATCGACACTTGCGTGTCCTGCTACTCCAAACTGTTCAGCAAGCATCTTTATTTCACCTACGATCTGGCGGAGTTGGGCCGCTACTACCGCGGTTACACCGAACTGATGGCTCACTGGCGGTCGGTTCTGCCGCCCGGCGTTATGCTGGATGTCTGCTACGAGGACGTAGTCGAGGACCTGGAAGGCCAAGCCCGCCGGCTAATAGAATATTGCGGCTTGCCATGGGACGATCGCTGCCTGAGCTTCCATAAATCCGACCGTCCGGTAAAAACCGCCAGTGCCGTGCAGGTCCGGCAGCCACTGTACCGCGGTTCGCTGCAGCGCTGGCGCCGGTATGAAGCCGGCCTCGGCCCGTTAATCGAAACGTTGAAATAGCCGTACTACTCGGTCGGCAGATCGACGCCTGCGGCCATATTGCCCCGGTAAACCATCAGGCCGACATGGTTGAGGCGGCTCATATAGTCCACCCAGATTTCGCCGCCCATATCGAGCCAGCGCTGGCAGAAACTGAAATCCTCGCTGAGATAGAACCCGGTGGCCTGGTCGACCATGCAATTGAACAGCGCCGAACGCCAGGGACTGCCGGCCAGCGGATCGCTCGCCCGATGCTCATGTTTGTAGCGCAGCTCCGGATAGTGCTCGATCATGGCCTCCAGCACCGCTCGCCGGATCAGTAGAAATCCGGTGCCCGCGTAACGCGATTTCACGAAGCCGCTGCGGACCACCATTTCGTGTCCGGGTTCGCGCTCGACGACATAAGAAAGGGTGGCGGATTCGAGCGGACTGCGGCCGGCGTGAACGGCCCCGGCCATCTTGTCCCAATTGATCTGTTTTACTGGATAGACCGCCGCAGTGACGTCTGCCCCGAATTCCAGCAGACGAAGCACTTGTTCCGGTTCAAAGCCGATGTCGGCGTCGATAAACAGCAGATGGGTGGCGTTGGGATTGTCCAGGAAATGGCAAACGATGGTCTGGCGCGCCCGCGTCACGAGCGCGTCACCGGCCTGGAGCAGGTAATTCAGGTGCCATCCGCGGTGCGTAAAGTCCTTTTGCAGCTTCAGAAGGGAGACGGCGTAGAGCCAGCTCACCTGGCCGCCGAAGCAGGGCGTACCGATGGTAAGGGAATAGGGAGACGGCGTACTTGGCATGAACGAGGATGCTCGTATTGTAAGCCAACCACTTGTATGCCAACCAGCGCAAAAGTTTTGACAAACACTTACAGGAACCGGTCCGTCACCTGTGGTCTTTTGAATAGGGCGCTTGACGACGCGGCCCTTGACGAAACGACTTGACAAAACCACATCACGAAACCAGGAGAAGACTTATGAGAACCATACGTGCCAGCATCCGATGCACGATCGCCCTGGCGGCGCTTACCCTGTGGGTGAGCTCCGCGGCGGATATTGACGGCAAATGGACCGGCCAGGTACAAGGGCGCAACGGTCCGCAGACCCAAACCCTTATGCTGAAGGCCGACGGCAATACGCTGACGGGAAGCGTTCAGGGAGGCCGCGGCGGGCCGGTGGATATTTCCAACGGAACAATCGACGGCGACAATGTTTCCTTCACCGTGGTCCGCGAATTCAACGATAAC
>CAVZOD010000013.1:0-589352 GCA_963776805.1 Bryobacterales bacterium | reverse complement strand
TGGTGTGGCGGTTGGACCGCTGGGGCCGGTCGGTAACGGATCTGCTGGCGACACTCCAGGAACTGGAACATCTCGGCGTGGGCTTCGTGTCGCTGACCGAGGCGCTGGACCTGACCACGCCAGCCGGGCGAGCGATGGCTGGCCTGCTGGCTATATTCGCTGAGTTCGAAAGGGAGATTCTGCGGGAACGAACGCGGGCTGGCCTGGCCCACGCCCGGCAGAACGGCCAAAGGTTGGGTCGGCCTGCCACCGCAGCCCTACACACTGCTGAAATCCGGGAACTACACCGCGCGGGCGTTAGCAAATCCGAGATCGCGCGCCGTCTTCAGGTCGGCCGCACTTCGGTGCGGCGAATCCTGGGAGTAAAGTCATGAAGCGACCTAACAGAGACCTTGATCGAGAGGACCGCATCCATAACGAAGTCATCGCCGATGCCAATGGGCCGGAAGAGCAGGTCATGGGATGGCATTGCTACCTCGACAACAACATCCGATTCCCTTTTCAGGCCACGTGCATCGCTGTCAAGATAGTCTCGCCTCTCAGGAAAGGAGAAAGCGTCGAAGTCCTCCGTATGGCCCCGGAAGACGCCTGCTCCGCTGACATGCTCGTGGTGATCCACTGGCAAGACCGCACCATGGCCGTTCCTTTGTCACAACTGGCGGCTGTTGATCCGGACAACTCGACCGCCGAAGCTATCGCCGACTGGCATTATTGGGTGGCACGAGGCTACTGCTTCTGACTTACGCACGCCAGCCGAAAGCTCACGTAGCTCAAGCTGTCCGCCGCCCGCCACGCGATGCCGCGCTCCGAATCGATTCCTTCGAAGTAACCCAACAGCAGCATCCGGAAATACGTTCCCGGCGTGATCGACGGGCGGCCCGAACTGCTCTTGTAATACTTCCGACAGATGAATTCGATTCGCTGATCGAACTTCTCGGCATTCAACACCGCGTTCAGCCGCTCGTAAAACACATGTCCCGGCGTGCTCACGATCTCGCTGAATGCCACCCACAGATCTTCCTGCTTCTCCCGATCCTTCTTGCGCCCCATGCCCATGGATACAAGACGTTCAAAACACAATCGGGGTCACATGTTTTGGAAAGTTTTACCACGGGCTGCTAGCACGAAAGGAAATGCCATGCGATACGTGTGTCTGTTCGTCTTGATGATGCCACTGCTCTCCGCGCAGGACGGAGCAGCGATTTACAAGGAACGCTGCGCTCAATGCCACGATGTGCCGGCCGCTCGCGTGCCTTCGATCGCCGCCATCAAAGCCATGAGCGGCGAGGCCATCTATATCGCGCTCTCGAGCGGCGTGATGAAGAGCCGCGCGGAAGGTCTTTCCACGCCTGAAATATTCTCGCTGATCGGCTACATCGCTCCCACCGGCGGGCAGCATGCGGACACGTCCGCAGCGTTCACGCCCATCTGCAAGAGCAAAGCTGACCTCCAATTTTCGGCAAACTCGCCCCAATGGAACGGCTGGAGCCCAAGCGTGACGAACTCTCGATTCCAGGATGCGGCGTCGGCAGGCCTCCCGCTATCCGAGGTTCCGAAGCTCAAGCTGAAATGGGCGTTCAATCTGGGCGATACCACGGTCGCGCGAACGCAGCCGGCGATCGTCGGAGGCCGCATGTTCATCACCACGGCATCCGGAGCAGTGTTTGCGCTCGATGCAGACACTGGCTGCACCCGCTGGGGATTCAAGGCCGCTGGCGGAATCCGGTCGGGCGTGACGTTCGGCGAGGCCAACGGCGCGCCGGCCATCTTTTTCGGCGATGGCGGAGCAACCATGTACGCGGTGAATGCTCAAACTGGCGAATTGATCTGGAAACTGCGGCCCGTGGACCACTTCGCGACCACGGCAACCGCCGCGCCGCGATACCACAAAGGCGTGGTCTACCAGCCCTTCGCTTCGTTTGAAGAAGCATTGGGTCCGGACCCGAAGTTCGGCTGCTGCACGTTTCGCGGGAGTGTTGTTGCTTTGGACGCTGGAACCGGCAAGAAACTTTGGCAAACGTTCACCATTCCCGAAACCCCGAAGCCCACAACCAAGAACGCGGCGGGGACGCAACAGTTTGGACCTTCAGGCGCGAGCGTGTGGTCCAGCCCGACTATCGACGAGCAGCTTGGCGTGCTGTATGTAGCCACAGGCGACAATTACTCCGACCCGGCCACCAACACGAGCGACGCCATCCTGGCCATGGACCTCAAGACCGGCGAGTTGCTGTGGTCCAAGCAACTGACGGAGAACGACGCCTATAACACCGGTTGCAGCACTCCCCAGCACACAAATTGCCCCGCAAAGGCTGGTCCCGACTTCGATTTTGGACAGCCGCCCATCCTGGTCAATCTGGGTGGCGGAAAACGCGCGTTAGTGATTGGACAGAAGTCGGGCATGGTGCACGCGATCGATCCCGATCAAAAGGGCAAGATCCTTTGGCAGACGCGCGCCGGCGAGGGGAGCGCGCTGGGCGGAAGCCAATGGGGCTCTGCGTCTGACGGACGGAACATCTACGTCGCAATTTCCGACCCGGGAATTGGCGGCGTCGTGGATACGAAGTCGCCTCTGGGATTTCGGCTGACTCTCGATCCAAAGAAAGGTGGCGGGCTGCACGCGCTGGATCTGAAGACAGGAAAGATCGTTTGGACCGCAAACCCGACGCCATGCGCGGCTGGCCGGACAGATTACTCTCCCGCGCAATCCGCTGCCGTCAGCGCGATTCCCGGCGCTATTTTCTCTGGCTCCGTCGATGGCCATCTGCGCGCGTATTCGGCCGAGACCGGCGAAGTGCTATGGGACAACGATACTGCCCGTGAGTTTGACACCGTGAACGGAAAACCAGCGCACGGAGGTTCCATGGACGCAGCCGGACCAGCCATCGTCAATGGCATGGTCTTTGTGAACTCCGGCTACGGACAATGGGGCGGCGTGCCGGGAAACGTGCTTCTGGCGTTTTCGGTGAATGGCCGATAGTTCCGCGTACGAATACCGGCGTCGTATCTCTACGCGTTAGCAGTCACTTTTTGCCTGGTGGCCGGGCTTCCTGGAACGGTGCGAAATGCGATATTGAACCGATTCCAGGAATTGATGGCTACGGTCGCGAGAGTCAGATTGGCCAGCTCCTCTTTGGAAAACTGCTCGCGCGCCTGTTCATAGACTTCGTCGGGGACTTCTCCCTCAGTTAAGCGGGTTACAGCCTCAGCCCAAGCCAGTGCTGCTCTCTCGCGCTCGCTGTAAAATGGCGACTCCCGCCATGCGTTGAGAAGATAGAGACACTGTTCGGTCTCGCCATGCGCCCGGAGATCCTTGATGTGCATGTCGATGCAGTAAGCGCATCCGTTGATTTGAGATACGCGAACACAAAGCAAGTCCACCAGTTCGCGCGGAAGGCCGCATCCGGAAAGATATGCCTCAAAACCCATCATCGTCTTCATGATTCCGGGAGGAACGTCTCGAATATCCAATCGTGCTTCCATGGTTGTTGGCTCCTTTCTGCCCTGGCTAGTGTGATGCGGAGTTCCGAACCTGGTTCCAATGTTCGCGCTGCCCGTAACCGTGAGCGCCCCGACCCTGGCCATTGTTTCATAAACCTTTCATTTTCAATGGGACGGCGGCTTTTCCACAGTTCCGTTCGATGAGTGATATCCCCATCGGGACAAAAAAACGGCCTGTTCAACGCAATGGTGTAGCCTCCTTAATGGAGGGGCCCTTATACTCGGAGTCACCAATAGCGCTATGCACAAGCCAATCAAGTATGTCGAAAAAGCCGTAACCGTGGCGGCAGGTGCCGCCTGGGTTGTGTTCGATAAACTCAACCAAATCAACCAGAACCCGTCCTTCACCCCGGCCTGGTCCGACAAGCCGTTACTGAAGAGCTACGAAAAGCAGAAGCCGCCACTCGGCTGGCCGCGAGAGACCGATTCGTTGTGCCCGCGCTGCGTTCCGGAGATCCGGCAGCAGATTGTGGACGGTAAGCTGCCGCACGAGATCCTGCTCAATGAGAAAGTCGGCGAAATCAAGGCTACCATCATCGAGCGCGACGGCAAGATTCTGATGGTGAAGGAGTGCCCCAAGCACGGCCGCTTCGAAGACCTGATGTCCATGGATCCGGCGTTCTTCAAGCATCTGGAAGAGGTCTTTCCCGGCCGCGACATCCGCGCGCACAATGACGAAAAGCTGCACAACCATGGAACCAGCACCATCAAGCACGGGCGCGGGTCGGTGCTGACTATCGATCTCACCAATCGCTGCAACATGATGTGCGATCCGTGCTTCATGGATGCGAACCAGGTGGGCTTCGTGCATGAGCTGACTTGGGAAGACATCCAGACGCTGCTCGATAACGCCATTTCCATTAAGCCGCGCCGCCAAATGTCGGTGCAGTTTTCGGGCGGTGAGCCAACGCTTTCGCCGTACTTCCTGGACGCCGTACGTTACTCGCGCAAAGTGGGCTACAACAGCGTGCAGGCGGCGACCAACGGCATCGAGTTCGCCAAAGACCCCGAGTTTTGCAAACAGGCCGCCGAAGCGGGCCTGCGCTACGCGTATTTGCAGTTCGACGGAATCGGCAACGAAGCCAATTCGCATCGCGCGGTGGGCAATTTGTTTGACGTAAAATTGCGGGCCATCGAGAACCTGTGGAAAGCGGGCGTCGACATCGTGCCCGTGATCACCATCATCAACGGCATCAATAACGAGCAGGTGGGCGCGGTGGTGCGCTTCGCGCTCGATAATCCGAAGAAGATCCCGTTCTTGAGCTTCCAGCCGGTGTCCTTCACGGGCCGCGATGAAGCCGTAACCGACGATCGCCGGCAAGCCCAGCGCTACACGCTCTCGCACCTGGCGCACGACGTGAAGAACCAAACCGGACTCGGCGAACCGGTCCGCGACTGGTTCCCGATCTCGTTCATGAGCACCTTCTCCGATTTCGCCGACCTGGTTCATGGCCCTTCCGCGGATTGGGGACAACTAAGCTGCGGATGCCATCCCAACTGCGGCATCGGCATGGCGGTGATGTGCGACAAGGAAACCAAGGAAGCAGTGCCGGTTACCGCGTTCCTAAATGCCGATCGCCTGGCGAAAGATATCGCGCGCATCAACGACGCCGCGCGGCAGCGCCGCTGGATGAACGTGATGGGCGTCAGCCTGGCGCTCTTGCACAATTACAATCCGTTCAAATCGCCGACTCATTTCAAGCTGACGGACCTGATCGCCAAATTCGACAAGTGCTTCGGCATGACGCCCAAGGCGCAGCAGGGCGGCTACGGCAAGGTGACGGGCGACCGTACCATCGATGACATCACCAAGCGCCGCAATGACCGCTGGAACTTCCTGTTCGTGGCGGGCATGTGGTTCCAGGACCTGTTCAACTACGATTTCCGCCGCACCGAGCAGTGCATCATCCCCTATGCCACGCAGGAAGGCGAAATTTCCTTCTGCGCCTACAACACGGGCGTGGGATGGCGGAACATCATCGAAAAGATGCACATGACCGCGACGCTCACCAAGTGGTACGAGGAGCACGGGCGGCATGAGATCATCGCCGGCGGCAAGGCAGTGAATCTGAAAGCCCAGGATCACTCGCTGGTGTTGCGCGTTGAAGACGTCAATCACGGCAAACAGCACGATCTGGACGATCTCGGCATCGCTAAGACCGCGCGCGAGGAAAAGAAGCGCGCCCGCGACGAGAAACTGAAGCAGCAGGAAAACGAGCGCATGGCGAAGTTGTACCGCGAGCAGATACTGAAGGAAAAGCCCGCGCCCGCGGACTTGGTGCAGATGATCGCGCCCGCGCCCAAGGCCGAACCGGCCGCCGACAAAGCAGAAGCGGTGGGATCGTTCGGGGATTAAAACAAACAACAGATCAGAGGAGAAAAGCCGTCCGAGCAATCGGGCGGCTTTTTATTTGGCTATCGTTCTCTGTAGCAGCACGTATCCTCCCAGTGAGGGCACGCCCGCGGCACGATAATTGGCCTTGATCCAGCTCTCCAGTTGCGGATAGTGCGGGTTCAGACGCTTGCCACCCGGAAATACACGTGCGAATTCGGATTGGTCCAGGTCCATGTAGAGCACCCACTCGGGCGGCCGCGCTTCTAGTTCCGACAGAGCGAGCCGGGCATCTTCATTGGTCATCATTCCGGCCTCGAGGTAGGAATAACGCGTAGGATTGGTGGCCTGCGTCAGGAAATAGAACAGCGGCTTATATGGAAACACGAAAAGAGACTGTCCGGGCTGAACGCGCGAGAGCAGCTCCGCCACCAAGGGCGCCTCCGCGGCGCTGGCGCGAACCTCGCCCACCGGCGTATTGAGCAGCGTACCCCGGCCGGAACGTTGGCCCTGCAACGCAAACACGGTGGCCCACACTGCGATCCAAATCGCAAGCCAGGAGCGCGCGCGCGACGGCAGAAGGTGGGACAGCAGGATGCCGGTTACTGCGTAAGGGAGCGCCGATACCCAGGCCAGGTGCGCGACATCCGAGCGCGGGTATGTGGACGCGACCAGCGCAACCACACAAAGCAGCAAGTAAGGAATGACGGTTCGCAACGGCTGGCTATCGGATTTCCGTCGCACCCAGAAGAGGCCTCCTCCCGCAAGGGCCACGACCGGAAGAATCGCGGGGAGCGCGACGCAAAAGACCACGCACGATCGGACGAGCAACTCCAAGGCGCCCGCGCCTTCAAACAAAGCCCCATAGCCGCCGATGATGGCTCCGTAAGGCATGGCGTTATTCGCCGCGTAGTTTCGGGACAACCAGAAGATCTGCTGCAGTAGCGGCGCCAGCATTCGGCTACTCCACAGGACGCCGATTAGAGCAGCGCCAGCAGCAGACAGGCCAAGGAGATACCACGCAGCGCGCCCACGCCGACCTGCCGGCCATGCCAGCCAGGCCAACGTCACCATCGCAACCAGCGCGACCGACGGCGTTGCCACAGCCGCGGCAGCGATCAGGACGCCCGAAGCCACCAGCCAGCGGCGGCGCGATTCCGATTGCGCGCCCACACAGATCGCGATGGAGGCGAGCGCGAACGCGCCGCTATCCCAGCGATGCTGCGCCGTAAGCATGCTAGGATCCGCGGTTTGAAAGGCCAGAAAGAACAGCGCCGTCACGATGGCGGCGGCGCGCGACGCGTAGCGCTCCACCAGCCAGTAAATCAGCGCGCACTCCAGCGCCAAGTAAAAGAGAACGAGTACGCGCCCGGCGGCCAGCGTCATCCCGAACAATCGAAAAGCCAGAGCCTGCATCCAGAAACTGCCGGGACTCATATAGCCGAAAAAGTCGACGTACGGCTTTTGGCCATGCAAGATGCGCTCGGCCGCGTCGAGGTAAATGCCTTCGTCGTTGGTGCCGAGGATCAGGCGATTCCCGTACAGCAGCCATAACAGCAAAAACACGCCACCGAAGATCGCGAAAGGCACGGCGGCTTCGATGCGGGTCCGAGGCCAGATCGCGACCGGCGTCAAACCTTCGACTAAAGCGCTGTCAGACATTCCGCCAAACCCCCAGCACGGATTTGCCGACCGTGCCGCATAACAACGGGTCCAGCAAGCGCGAGCACGGAACCAGAACACTGTCCCAGGTCCTGACTTGGCCCACGGTTGGCATACTGCTATGAAGCAGCAGCCGATTTCCCAACAATGCCAGCAATCCAGCGGAATCCAGATACTGAAGCTTCTCCCGGCACAAATGAGGCGGCGAGACGGCCTGCAATGACTCCTTGGTGTACCGGCGGTAATGCCCAATGGCCCGGTCGAACGGAGTGAACAGCCAGGGGTGCGCCGGGGACAGAACGATAAGGGCGCCGCCGCGGCTCAGATGAGATGCTGCCCGGCGCAACTCGCCGGCATCGTCCTCGATGTGTTCCAGCACGTCGACATATAAGATGGCGTCGAACCGCAGCGCGGGATCGAGAGCCTCCAGGTCGCCGATGATTACCTTGTGCCGGTCCAGCAGCGGCCCGCCGGGCTCTATCTGCTCGGCCAGCGACATGTCCGGTTCCAGGCAGGTCCAGCGATCAAAGTGCAGGCCCACAAACTGCCGGGTGTTGGCGCCTAATCCCGCGCCTACTTCGAGCACCGAGCCAGCCAGGTACGGCTGCATGGAGCGGCGCAGGTAGGCTTTCCAGTTGTGCGCCTTCTCAAAGATTTCCAGCTCGGAGCCGGCGTATTGATAGGGTGTCAAGGGGAAACACTCGCTCCTGGCGATCGACAAAATGGTGCGCATCGCGCAACGGGATAAAGCTCATGTTGGCGCGTGCGCCGATAATAATGAACACGAGCAGGAACGCTCCCAACGCCGCTTGCGTCAGCAGCACGAATACCAGGGCCGCGGTGTAACCGGCCCAGCCCGGAAAAGCCAGATGCGCACTCCAGTGCATCCCCACAACCGTGGCGGCCGCCGCTACCAGCAGCGCGATGAAGGCGGATGTCAGGATCAGCAAGCGGGCGCTGACAATATCGCTGAACACCGAGATGGCGCTCAGGCCGTGGACCAGGAGCGCGGCGAAATTCATGCGCGACTCGCCGGCCATCCGGCGGCCCCGATCCATGGGGATGGTGAGATACGGCAGGCGGGCGCGAAAAATCGCAGCCGCGTAATGATTCCAGATCTCGGAAACAACCACCAGCCGTTCCACCGCCTGCCAAGGCACGATGCTGAAGTTGCCGACCCGTACTCGCACGCCCGTCAGCATCCAGTGCGTGGTGCGGTACAGCCAGTAGCAGAGGCGAAATGCGAGTTTCTCCATCCGCTTGGCGCGCTCGGCGAAAATGATGGTCCGCTGCCCGTGGCGGTGAAATTCTTCAATCAACTGGGCCACGTCGCGCGGCCGGTCTTCCCCATCCCCGTCCATCACCACCACCGCGACGCACGGCAACTTTGTATAAATGTGAACCAGCCCGACCGCGATGGCGCGCTGGTGGCCGAGGTTGCGGCGCAAGTGAAGGATTTCGACGGAACGAAGATGTTCCAGGTTTTGTGCCAGCAATCCCTGCTCCGGCGGCTGGGTTGAACCGTCGTTCACCAGCAGTACATCAATCGGCATCCGGGCGTTTTCCAAGGCGTGATCGAGAGCCGGAAGCAGCAGGGCCAGGGCATGCCAGTCATTGAATACGGGAATCAGGATAACCAGCCGGTTTGTGTGATCCTGCTCCATTTCCGCCTGGGATCAGATCGGCAGGATCCAATGATTTCTTTATCTTGCAGGCCAGCGCCTGGCAGGGATCCGGCGTTCCTCCTCGAAATCGTCTGGCATTAGAGCGACGGCAAAATCGGGCGATAAGAAGGCGTAGATTGTCCGCCCCGCGGCCTTTGCGAGGCGCTGTGCGAAGGGAAGGCTGGTACCAGTTTGCCGAGAACCAAGTTCGGGCATCTCACGTTGCGGCAGAAATTGCTGTTCTTGCCGGCCCTGACCCTTATTGGACTGGCGGCGCTGCAACTCACGAACTCCGCGGTGACGAGTACGATCAGCCGGCAGGTGATTTTCCCGAATATCGAGACGCTGATGATGTCCGGCTACAAGAACGCTCTGAAGTCCGTGGTTGATTGTGAAGCGCAGAATCTCGGCCCGCGGTTGAAGACTCTAGGGACGCGGGATCAAAAGATCGCGGCGGTGGTGGCGGAAACCGACCCCATTCGCTTCTTTGAAGATGGTTCGGGGTACTTCTTTTCCTACGACACGGACGGCGTCCGTATCAACGTTCCCATTAATAAGAGCGGCAACGGAAAGCCTATGCTCGATCTCCCCGACAAAAACGGCTACCAGTTCGTGCGAGCGCTGATCGAGAATGCCAAATCGGGCGGCGGATTTGTCACTTACTATTTTGAAAAAGAAGGCAAGGGAGTCCAGCCCAAACTGGCCTACGCCAAATTGATTCCGGGCACGGACTTCATGATCGGAACTGGAGTCTACATTGACAGTGTTCAGGCGGAGAGAAGCAGTCTGTCGCAAACCATCGCGGATCAGGAGCGGCGGTATCGCGGCTATGTGATCGCCGTGTTTCTCCTGATCCTGGCGACCACCGTGACGCTCATTTTGCTGCTGTCCAACTCGGTGACCGCCACCATCCAGGGCGTGGCGGCCAGGCTTCTGGGAGGCGCCGAACAGGTAGCTGCGGCGTCGGCCGAATTGAGTTCACAAAGCCAGCAGTTGGCCCAGGGCGCCAGCGAGCAAGCAGCCACCATCGAGGAAACCAGCGCTTCGCTGGAAGAGGTGTCGAGCATCATCCGGCACAATACGGAGAACGCACAGAAGGCCAACGAAATCGCGAAGCTGGCGCAAGGAACGGCCGACCGCGGCTCCGTGGACATGCAGGCCATGTCGGCGGCCATCGTCGCTTTGAAAGACTCCAGCCAGGACATCGGCAAGATCGTCAAGACCATCGATGAAATCGCGTTTCAAACCAACATATTGGCTTTAAATGCCGCGGTAGAGGCGGCGCGGGCCGGAGAAGCGGGCATGGGCTTCGCCGTGGTGGCGGACGAGGTCCGAAGCCTGGCGCAGCGTAGCGCGCAAGCAGCCCAGGAGACCACCGAGAAAATCGAAGGGGCCATGGCGAAGACCGCCAACGGAGTCAGCCTCAGCGGCAAAGTGGCCGAATCGTTCCATGACATCGCCGCCAGCGTGCGGCAGGTGGTGGAAATGGCCGGAAAAGTGTCCAGTTCCTCTACCAGACAGATGGAGGGCATTGGGCAGATCAACGCCGCCGTAGGTGTCATGAACCAGGTAACTCAGAGCACCGCGGCCAGCGCGGAACAGAGTGCCGCGGCGGCCGAGCAACTGAATGCGCAAGCATATTCCGTCAAGAGCGACGTACTGGAATTGCTGAGCCTGGTGGGAAGCCGCTCCAGCCGGATCGATGAAATCAAACGGGAACAACCGCCGGAGAGAAACAGGAAACAGGAACATGTCTCATAACCGAATCAAACCTACATTCCGCATCAGACGCACATGGTTGGGCGCGCTTGCCGCCGCCCTATTGCTGGCGTTCGCCGCAACGCCCGCCCGGGCGCAGATCGCGATCAAAACCGAAGACGCCACCTTTAAGTTTGGCTTCGAGGGCCAGCTTTGGGCGGATTGGACCCAGGACTCCACAGCCGGTGAACAGGGTTACCAGCAGAACTTCTATCTGCGCCGCGCGCGGCTGATCATGTCCGGGGACATCGGCGACGATATCAGCTTCTTCTTTGAGACGGACTCGCCCAATCTCGGCAAGACGCCCAAAACCCCCGGAGCCGGCATCATTGTGCAGGACGCCTTTCTGGAGTGGAAGCCCATGCAGGTCCTGCAAATCGATGGCGGCCTGTTCCTGGTTCCATTCTCGCGCAACACCCTGCAATCCACGCTGAGCTATTACACGATTGACATCAGCTCTCTCACCACAGTGAATAACACCGCCACGCAGTCCGCCGGCTTGCGCGACCTGGGTTTTCAAGCCCGAGGCTTTTTCCTGGAAGATCACCTCCTGTACCGCGTGGGAGCGTTTCAAGGAGAGCGCGATGCCAACGCGCGGGATTCCCTGCGCACCGCCGGCTATCTGCAATATGATTTCTTCGACACCGAGACGGGGTACGTCTTCGCCGGCACCGCGCTGGGAAAAAAGAAGATCCTGGCCATCGACGTGGGCGGGGACAAACAGGGCACCTACCGCAGCCTTTCCGCCAATACAGCCCTCGATCTCCCAGTAAATAAGGGCGACGAGATCGGCGGCCAGTTCCAGTACTTCCACTATGACGGCCGGGAGAAGTTCACCTCCATTGCCGACCAGAACGATTGGTTCGTGGAAAGCGCCTACTACATTCATCGAGCCAAGCTGCAGCCCTTTGCCAAGTTCGAATCGCAGAGCTTCGTAAAGAATGTCCTGGACACGAGCGACATCCACCGGGTGGGCAGCGGCGTGAACCTTTACGTGCGGGGCCAGAGCTTGAAGTGGACGTTGCAATACAACAGGCTTTATCCGCAGAACGGCTCGCCACTCAAAGACAGCAACGAATTCACGATGCAGCTTCAGCTCTTCTACTTTTGAAGCGGGTAAACGGCCGGCCAGCAACGCGCCGTGCGCTATATTCGGAGCATGCGAGCGTTGTGCCTTCTTGCTATCGTGCTCTCGGTGGGCCTTGCGCAAACCCGTTCCGTGACCGACGCCGAAGTCCAGCGAATCCACCGCAGCCTGCTGCTCATCGACACCCATAACGACATCACCAGCCGCACCGTGGACGGCTACGACATCGGCAAGAACAAGAACGACGGCCACACCAACATCACCGCGCTTAAGCAAGGCGGCGTGGGCGCGCAGTTCTTCGCCGTGTATGTCGCATCCAGCTACGTCCAGGGAAACCATTCGGCGCATCGAACGCTCGAAATGATCGATACCGTGCGGCACGGCATTATCGAGCGCTACCCCAACGACTTCGCGCTCGCCACCACCGCCGACGATATCGAGCGCATCCACAAGCAGGGCAAGATCGCCGCCTTGATGGGCATCGAAGGCGGCCACGCCATCGAAGACAATCTGGGCCTGCTGCGCGATTACTTCGACCTGGGCATCCGTTACATGACCCTGACCCACACCAACACCAACGATTGGGCGGATTCCTCGGGCGACATCGACAAACCCGGCGTCCAGCATCACAACGGCCTCACGCCTTTCGGCAAGCAGGTGGTGCGCGAGATGAACCGGCTGGGCATGATGATCGACATCTCGCATACCGCCGACAAAACGTTTTGGGACGCGCTGGCGGTGAGCAAGGCGCCCATCATCGCTTCGCATTCCTCCTGCCGCGCTCTGTGCAACGTCCCGCGCAACATGACGGATGAAATGATCGCCGCGCTGGGCAAGAAGGGCGGCGTGATCCAGATCAATTTCAACTGCGGGTTTCTGTCGGAAAAATCAGCCGCTGCCGCGAAGAACGTGCATGACAGCACGCTGCCGGGCGCGCAAGGCGAGGATGCCACCATCGCCGAGTATCGCAAGATGGTGCCTCCCGCGACGCTTGCCGACGTGGTGGCGCATATCGATCACGCGGTGAAGGTGGGAGGAATCGATGCGGTAGGAATCGGCAGCGATTTCGATGGCGTGTTCTGTACGCCGCGCGGCCTGGAGGACGTGTCGAAGTTCCCCAATCTCACGCGCGCGCTGCTCGAAAAAGGCTATTCGGTGGAGCAGATTCGCAAGATCTACGGCGGAAACACTCTGCGCGTGATGCGCGCGGTGGAAGCCGAAGCCCGGCGCGAACGCTCGGAGCCCGCAGGGTCTAACTGAACTCGTACACTGGCGCGGGTTGTTCGGCGCCTACAGTCCCGGCCGCAATCTTCGCGACGTAGAAATTTTCACCGCACACCGGCGCTCCGGCCAGCCGGCGCAGCATCGCGATCTGCCCGATGTGCGTCAGCGCATCGGAAATCGGCCCTTGAAACAGCTTCTCGGGCCGCGCTTCGAGCGGGCTGTCGGAAGCCAGATAGTCTTCGAATGCTTCGAGCGCGGCAAAGAAGCGGTGTACTTCGTCATGCCATGCCAGCGGCTGCGAATCGCTCCACTTTTGCTGGCCGCGCGCGATCGACAGTGCCCAATCGAGAAGATCCCCGATGTGCGCCAGGATCTGTCCGGGCGTCCGCGCGCCTTCCGACGCGTGAAAATCGGCGAATGTGTCGGGCGCCCCGCGGACGGCTCTGCAGCCCCGATAGGCGAGCGTCGCGACGGTGTGGCGCAGTAATTGGCGTGCGGGATCGGATTGGCTCATTTCTACAGGGTACTGCGATTATTTCGCGGATAGCGGCTTGATACCGAACTCGATGTGCAGCCGAACGGACTCAACCCATACCGGACCGCGATCGTGATTGTAGGCCGGATTGTTGTAATGCTGCACGTCCAGCGTCGCATAGAAGCCGCGCACCACCCGAGCGCTGTAGTAGGTTTCCCAAAGATATTCGGGAGCATAGTTGAGCTTGCCATCGCCGATCAAAAAGTCGAGCCCGCCCTGCGCCAGATACACGGCATGCACGCCCGAAATTCCAGCCGCCGCGAACGCGGACGCCACTACGTCGTCCTTCCGGTGCCAGCGCGTCCCTTTCACCGACACACCGCCTTCGGCCAGCCGGTCGATGGCGGTGAACGCAAAATCCTCGGTCTTGCCGTCGTTCCAGCCCAGCCGCGAGAACACTCCGATGTCATGCGTTAGCTCCTGATCGAAGCTCACGCCGGTTCCATACTTGAGCGTTCCCGGACGGCGAATCGCCTGCACATCGGGCGTGGTTCCCGTCTGCTCAGCCAGTTGCACCGCTTCGCCGTAGCTGCCGGATCGGGTGCGATTGAGGTATTGCAGCCATCGGATGGCGCCAGGGTGACTCGCGATGGAATAGCGCCGTTCTTCCTCGAACGTCTGGCCTTGATCGGCGAAAAGGCGCCGGTCGAATCTTCCCCCGTTGGCGACGCGAGGCTCGGCGGCCACTCCATATCTGAAGCTCCAGTTCCGCGTGTGAAACTCATTCACAATTCCCCAGGTGTAGCCGCGGGTGTCGGCCGGATAATCCCAGGCGCCGTTGTACATCATTCCCCACGCCATGAACTGCGTGCGCGGATCGTGGGAATAATTGTTGTCGTCGAAGAAATCGCTGTCGGAAAAGCGGCCGACCGTGATGGTGTCGCGCACCATCGGCCGGTCGCCCGCCAGTTGATTCTCGTCGCTATCGACGTGCTCCACCGCGTCGCCGAAACCGAAGTCGTGCGAGATATAGAGCCGCGCGAGGTACGGCTTGGGGGTGGCGGAAGCCACTCGGGGCAGTTCCCCGTTCGGAGCATTGGCAAGTCCGTCGACGTTGCTAAATCCGCGCCCTCCCGCGATTTCGGGATCAAAATAAAGCTGTGTGCCTTGGCCAAGCCGAAGGCCGAAAAACAACGTCGTGGTAAGCGACACATCGCTCTCCGGATAATTGTGGAGACTCAGCGGCCCCTCATAAGGAGAGTTGAACGTACCGTGATGCTGGCCGATCGATGTCGCCTGAAAGTAAAGATTCCAGTTCTCGGACGGTTCCGGCACGGGAGCATCCGCGGATTGCGCCGCCATTCGGAGCGGCAATAATGCCAACAGAATCCAGCGCGTCATTTGAATTTTGCCATGCTCGCATAAAACGCTCATGACAAAATGTCATCTAATCTGAGCGATCGCAGATCGGGAATGGCGATGAGAGGCGAGTGCGCTTCGAGTTCCTCGAGCGGGACGATCCCGGTGCCTACCGCGACCGCGCGAATGCCATTGGCGCGGGCGGCCAGCACGTCGTTGGGATGATCGCCGATCAGCGTGATGACGCTTTCGCGCTCGATCCAACGCTCCCGGCGGGCACGCCGGATGGCGATCCGAACCAGCCCGGCACGATCGCGCGCCAGCTCCGCAAATGCTCCGAAACGGAAATACGAGCGGAGCCCGGCGCGTTCCATCTTGCGCCAGCCGATGCGCGATAAATTGCCGGTCACCAGCCCGATCACGGCGCCGCGCGTGGTCAAGCGGCGCAGCAGGCTTCGAACGCCCGGGCAAACTTTTCTCGAAATATCCGGCACGCGGCGAACGTAAATGGATTGCGCGCGAGCCACCACTTCCGGCATCACGCGGCGGATGGCCGCACGTGACATCCCCGCGCTCGACATCATGGTGGCCAGAATGTCGCGGTCCAGCATGCCGGCCACGGGAACGCCCTCGGTAGTGGTTTCCACGTGCGCGGTTCGGCGGATCGCTTCCACCAATGCTTCCCGGTGATGCGGCCCGGCGCGGCGAATCAGCGTGCCATCGATGTCAAAAAGCACGAGTGCGTCGGATTGTTTCAACCTTTACTATAACGTTGGCTGTACCATCAATACTATGGAGATTGATTTCCCGCACGGGAGGAAGCTCCGCTTGGTGGTGGGTGACATCACCAAGATCCGCGTCGACGCCATTGTCAACGCGGCGAATACGGGGTTGCGCGCCGGAGGCGGCGTGGATGGCGCCATTCATCGCGTGGGCGGACCTGCGATCCAGCGCGAGTTGGACGGGATTCGCGCAAGCTCCGGAGGATGTCCCTGCGGCAGCGCCGTGGTGACCGGCGCCGGCTCGCTTCCAGCACAATATATTTTTCACGCGGTGGGGCCTGTCTATCACGACGGCCGGCATGGCGAACCCGAGCAACTGGCCAATTGCTACCGCGCGTGTCTGGACCTGGCCGAGAAGCACGGCGTCCGCACCGTCAGCTTTCCAGCAATCAGCACGGGCGCCTACGGCTATCCGCTGGAGGAAGCGGCTGCAATATCGCTCGACACCATCGGCCAGCGCCTGGAAAAAGAGGATTGCCCGGTACGCGATGTTTTGCTCGTGCTGTTCGATACGGGAACGTACGCCGTTCTCTCGCGGGCCGCTGCCAAGCGCTTCCCGTCCAGCCAGGCTTCGCAGGTCACGTAACCAAGCTCGCCTCGCACGTCACGGCTTACACACCACTGGGTTGACGTTGTTCGTGAGGCCTGATGTAGGCAGCGTCTGCTTGTGCGCAGCTAGATCGAACATCGCAAGTTGTGACGACCAGACGGTGTGCTCTCCCGATGGCGAGAGCGGAACGGTATCGCGTGGCGTGCTGTACACGACTGCATTGCGGCGCAGAATCCAGCTGGCATCGTTGCCGCTGCCTGCGCGGGCCCATGTTTTCGTGGCGAGATTCAGCACAACGAAATCGGATTGAGGCGAGGTGCTGCTGGCGTTCTGGCCGTAGACTCCCAACAGCAGTTCCTTGCTATCCGGTGACCAATCCATTTCCTGCGGGTAATGCGGCGTAGCGAGCTCAGGTAAAGGAACGCGCTCGAGTTCCTTCTGCGTGCGAAGGTCAAGGATGAAGATGTCTGCCGTAGTGGCGCACGCGAGGCGCGCCCCGTCCGGCGACCAAGCGGGCAACTCGCATTTACCTATCGGAACCCGCGATTTGCCGGTGGCCGCATCGGTCACAAATCCGGACGAGCACGCGATGCGCTTTCCATCGGGCGCCCAAGCCGGATATCCGCACTTTCCAATAGGAACGTGGGATTGCCCGGTTGCGGTGTCTGTCACGTACGCCATGCCAGGGCTCTTCAACGGATCGATCGTGGCGGCGGATCGGACCAAATGAAGTCCGTCGGGCGAAAGAGTGGAGTCTTCGTCCGTGCCCGTGAATTGGAGCGGGTGCGGACCGCCTTTATACAAACGAGAGACAATGGTCCGCTGAACGAGCGACTCTTTCTGGACCAACGGTGCGCCATCCGCGGCAATGCCGGCCAGTTCCAGCGACAGAGCACCGGCGGTGCTCCATAGCTCGCGCTCGGCGCCCGTGGCACGATCTAAGCTCCAGACACCGGTTCGGTCGGAAACAAATACAATCCGCTTGCCATCGCGCGAGCAGACCAGGTCGCTGTGGTCGTGTGGGGACTTCGTCAGCGGTTTCAGACTACCCTCCGCGGCGTTCCACCTCCAGATCTGTTGGTAGGTTCGGCCGTGCTCCGCGTAAATCCGGCGGCTGAAGATGACCTGGGCCTGCAAGCAGGCGGGCACCAGCGATACAGCGATGCAGGCCGCGCGCAGCCAAGACTTCATACGATCTGACCTACTTCTTCAGGAAGTGCTGGATGGACTTGGTGGCTTGCCGGGTGCGGTGTTGATTCTCAATGAGAGCGAAGCGCACGTGGCCTTCGCCCAGCGGCCCGAACCCGATGCCCGGCGAGACGGCCACCAGCGCTTTTTCCATCAGCAGCTTGGAGAATTCGAGCGAACCTTTAGCGCGATGCTTCTCGGGAATCGGTGCCCAGACGAACATCGTGGCCTGCGGCGGTTGCACCGGCCAGCCGGCGCGCTCGAGCCCTGTGATGAGCACATCCCGGCGTTTTTGATAAACGCCGCGAATCTTTTCGGTGTCCTTGGCGCACTCGCGCAGCGCGATGATGGAGGCGATCTGGATAGGCTGGAAAACGCCGTAATCGAGATAGCTTTTGATGCGCGCCAGAGCGGCGATCATTTTCTTGTTGCCGAGGCAGAATCCGACACGCCAGCCCGCCATGTTGAAGCTCTTCGACATGGAGTAAATTTCGACCGCGAGTTCCTTGGCGCCCTCCACTTGCAGAATGCTGGGCGGCTCGTAGCCATCGAACCCGAGGTCGGCATAGGCGAAATCATGCACGATCATAGTGCCGTGCCGGGCGGCCAGCGCCACGATGTCGCGGAAGAACTGCAGATCCACGCAATGCGTGGTGGGATTGTGGGGAAACGAAATCAGGATCATCCTCGGCTTGGTCGAGGACGTGTTGTACAGATGTTCCAGTCGGTTGAGAAACTCGGCGGGCGTCGGCATGGGGAGCATACACGCGTGGCCTTCGGCCATAATGACGCCGTATTGATGGATGGGATAGGCCGGGTTCGGAGAGACCACGGCATCGCCCGGGCCAATCACGGCGAAGAGCAAATGGGCCAGCGCGTCCTTGGCGCCGATGGTGACAATCGCTTCGGTTTCCGAATCCAGCTCGACGCCGTATTTGGTGCGATAGCGTTTGGCAATTTCCGCTCGCAAGCGGGGAATGCCGCGCGACATCGAGTAACGATGATTGCGGGGATTGCGTACCGCGTCTATTAATTTCTTGACGATGGGCTCGGGCGTGGAGCCATCCGGATTGCCCATGCCGAGGTCCACGACATCCTGTTGCGCCGCCCGCGCCTTGGCCTTCATCTCGTTGATGACGGCGAACACGTAAGGAGGCAGTTTTTGGATGCGGTAAAACTCCTCGCCCGAAGCGGCAGTTAATGAAGCCATAATTGATTCTAGGAAATGCTAACCGATCTCGTCCAGATCCGCCGCCTGGAACAGCAGCAGCGCGGCGAAAATGCGCGCTTTCGCGCCTATTTGAAAAGCCACCGGCACTCGGATCGCCGGTTGCGCCGTTTTGCCGAGGAGATTGAGGCCCAGATCGACTGCACGGCCTGCGCAAATTGCTGCCGGGTGACTGAGGTGGGGATTACGGAGAAAGACATCGAGAAACTCGCCAAGTTTGTTGGCACCAGCGAGAGCGAGTTCGTGGAGCAATTCACCGCGCTCGACGAATCGGGCGCCCGGATTTTGAAGCGCAATGAAGGGGGCTGCGTGTTTCTGGAAGGCAATCTGTGCAGCGTTTATGACGCGCGCCCGCACAATTGCGTCAATTTCCCGCATGTGGTGCGTGGCGCTGGATCGATCGCGAGCCGGATGTGGCAGTTTCTCGATCGCGTGGGTTACTGTCCCATCGTATACAACTGGATGGAGACGGTGAAGGACGATATTGGATTCCGGTAAAGGGGTGAGAGATGCGATTTGTGATGATATTGACGGCTTGCCTTGGGGCAGCGGTCGCACAGCCGAACCAGGACGCGGATTCCAACATGTCGTGCGTCGAGCGGCTGCAGATGCCCCTGTATCCGCCGCTGGCTGTACAAGCACGCATCAGTGGAAGCGTGACAGCCACGGTCGCCGTAGGTTCCTCTAGTTCTGTTCAGACAACGCTCTCTCGCGGCGCGCACGATCTTCTCAACTCCGCAGTTGAGGGAGCACTTCACTCATCGACATTTCGAAAAACTTGCATCGGCAAGTCTGTGACGTTAGTTTTCAACTTCGTGATCGACGAAAAACTGCGTCCGGGCCGTTTCCCACAGCGAGCCTCCTTTGGTTACCCAAACCAGTTCTGGATCACCGTGCCGCCCCGACTGGTAGAACCGTGATTAGTTGATCCGTTCGGTGATCGTCACCGAGTCCTGCACCTTGAAGTTGACCCGCCTCTCCACGGGGATCTCGGCTGGCTTGCCGCGCGTCAGCAACACGTCGCCGGCGCCTGCCGCACCACCCGCGCCCGCTCCGATCGCCGCGCCCTTACCGCCGCCGGCAATAGCTCCGATAATGGCGCCGATGGCCGCGCCCGCGCCCACTTTAGCCGCATCGGTCCCGGTTGAACTGGCGCCGTCCTTCACGAACGGCTCGGTGCGAACGCGGACGTACTGGCCGTCGGACGTCGCGAGCCGGACCAGGGAGATCCCCAGGTGCGAAGCGCCCTTCACGCGGCCAGCCTGAGCGGCTTCCACCACCCTGCCCTCCACGCGAGCGCCGCGTTCCGCGATGACCCAACCTTCGACGACTAACGGTTGGGTAAGCGTCGCGAGAAAGATGTCGCCCACCTGATTACGCGCCGACGAAAGCGTTTCGCCGATACGAACCGACAGCAACGTTCCGGCCGCGAGAGTGACGCTGGGCGGCACGCGCGCTTCGGTGTTCGGGAGCGAGACATTTTGCACCGGGACATTTTCGGGCTGCACCGGTGCAGCGGGGGTCGCTGGCGCGGCGGGTGCGATGGGCGCGGCCGGGGGTGGCGCTGGTTCAGGCTGCGGTTCCACCGGCGGCGCGGTGTTGCGCGCGATCACCAGTTCTTGTTTGTGCCGAACTGGAGGCGGCATGGGTGATGGCTTTTCGCGAACCGGCACCGGGTGACTTTCGGGTGATGCGGCGGGCGCTATCGGGGGCGCGGGCTGCGCTGAAACCGGCTGCGGAAGCGACTGTGCGATTGGAGGTACGACGGTGCCCCCATCCTGCTGTCTCACCGCCAAATACACGATCCCGGAGGCAAGCCCGGCTCCCACTGCAAAAGCCGACACCAGTTTCCACTTCATGTTCACGCTTCACCCTCCGCGCTTACTAGGTTAAACGCATTTACCGTCATTTACGTTTCAGGGCCTGAGCCGTTAAAATAGCTTAGGATGTCCGGCTTTCCCAACGAATTCCATATCGGGGCGACGCGCATTGCGCCCGCCACCGTGCTCGCGCCCATGGCCGGCGTCACCGATACGGTTTTCCGCCGGCTGATCCGCAACCAGGGCGGATGTGGCCTCATCATGACCGAGTTCACCAGCTCGCACGGCGTGGTGAATTCGCTCAAAGCCAAGAAAGTCACGCGCACGTTCCGCTACCTGTTTTTCGAGCCGGAGGAGCACCCCATCTCCGCGCAGCTATTTGGCTCTGACCCGCAGGTGATGGCCGACGCCGCCAAGGCCTGCCAGGATTTCGGATTCGATATTGTCGACATCAACTTCGGCTGCCCGGTGAACAAAGTGGTGAAGTGCAACGGCGGCTCCGGGCTGCTGCGCGATCTGCCTTTGGTAGAGGAGATCCTGCGCAAGGTGCGGGCGGCCATCTCCATTCCTTTCACCATGAAGTTCCGCGCGGGCTGGAATGACCAGGAACTGGTGACCGCGAAAATGGCCCGGCTGGCCGAGGATTGCGGACTGCAAGCCGTCGCGCTGCATCCGCGCACGCGTGAGCAAGGCTACAGCGGAAAGGCGGATTGGTCCCGCATCGCCGAAGTGAAAGCCGCGGTGCGGAACATTGCCGTCATCGGCAACGGCGACATTGTCACGCCTGAGGACGCGGTTCGTATGGTGCAGGAGACCGGCTGCGACGCGGTGATGATCGGGCGAACCGCATCCTCGAATCCTTGGATTTTCCGCCAGATTCAACAATATCTGGCTACCGGAAGCTACGAGCAACCAACCGAGCGCCAGCGCTATGAACTGATGCGCACCTACTATGGAATGCTATGCCAGCGCGGCGAACCCGACACCGTCGGCAAGATGAAGCAGTTCGCCACTTACTTCACGCACGGCGTGCGCAATGGATCGAAGCTGCGCGTTGAGATCTACAAAACCACTGAAGCCGCTCAGATTCTCGATCACGTAGACGCGTTCTTTGAGCGCGAGTTAGCTGGAGTTCCCGCCTGAAGCAAGTCCAGCTCATCACAGACGGGGCTTGCATCGGCAACCCCGGGCCCGGCGGCTGGGCGTGCATTTTGCGCTATGGCGAGAAGAAGCTCGAAATCTACGGATCGGAGCGCGAGACCACCAATAATCGCATGGAGCTGAAGGCCGCGGTGGAGGGCCTGCGCGCGTTGAAAGAGCCGTGCCAGGTGGAAATCGTGACCGATTCGAATTACCTGAAAAACGGCATCACGGCATGGATCCACAAATGGAAGAAGAACGGCTGGCGTACTGGCGACAAGAAGCCGGTGGCGAATCAGGATCTGTGGGAAGAGCTGGACGAGCAGAACGCGCGGCACAAAACCACCTGGTCCTGGACCAAGGGCCACGCTTCGCATTCGGACAACAATCGCTGCGATGAGCTGGCGACGGCGGCGGCGCGCGGGCAACTGAGTTCGAAATAGCGACCGTTATCTCTTGGCTTGCTTGGCTAAGGGCGCGCCAGCCCCATCATGTTCGATTCCCAATAGCACCAACGATGAATCTTCCAGCCGCGCCGCCTTGGCATGTTTCTTTGCATCCGACATGCAGGGCGCACGGTCCGTGAGAAATTTGCTCAGTTTGTCGCTGGGCACGATCACCAAACCAACATCAATCCGTCCCTCGCGAAAGGCCGCGTTCAGATGGATCATGTCCATAACCAAGAGGTCGCTTCTCACCGAGACCTGCACTTCGACCCCAATGCAGACGCTTGTACCGTTCACAACCTTGCACTTGATCCAGTCCATATCGCCAGAGACTTTCTTGGTCCAGCCGCCGAGCCGATCGAATTGTTCGTCAATAAGCTTTCTAACGGCGGCACCGCCATTGGAATCCTTTTTCTCTTTCACTAGGAGCTGAAAGTCCGTTAAAGCTGACCGGATCTCACTAACGAGGGGAGTGAGGCCGAGCCGTTCAATGCGTTCTTTGGCTCCGTCGTAGTAGACTTCCTCGACGATTTTCGGCATGAGGTAAGGTTGATCGATAGTGCGGGGTTGGGCTCCTTCAACAACTGAGCAAGTGCATGCGGGACTGCATCGCGAGCTTCGGGAACGTTGCGCCCGAATCGCTCACGGATTAAGCCACAATCGACGATTTCTGTGCCGATCCACAGACGATTTAGCTTCTCAGCGGACTCGAACGTCGAGCCGCCGCCTGCGAAGGGATCGAGCACCACTTCGCCCTCATTGGTAGAGAGCTCGATGCATCGGTTGGGGATAAGAGGCTTGAGTTCGTTGACGCCCCACCGCGCCTTGAATTTGGTGTGGCGCGCTGGAGCTGTATCTTCCCAAAAGTCGGTGAGGTTCAGCCCCAGGGGATTCAAGAATTTTCGATGACCGCCGTAGTCCTTGATATCCTTTTTACAATGGCGGCATTGGGGCACGGGTAAGCGAACTTCGTCTCTATTGAAGGTTTTAGGGTTCCCCTTTGTGAAATACAGAAGGGCGTAGTGAGCCGGATAAAGCTTTCGGCCACGCGGGAAAGTCCCTTTCATCGAGACGGCAATCCAATGACGGAATGTCATGTTCTGTGCTTCCAGGTGAGCCGCCAAATGATATGCCCACTGAGGCAGGTTGTAGATGAAAATGGACCCTCCCGGCTTAAGCACGCGCACCGCTTCGTCGATCCAACCGAAACACCAGGTCAAAAAGTCATCGGCATCGAGCTCATCGTGGTGAGCGCCATGGCCGTAATCTTTGCCCAAATTGAAGGGAGGATCGGCGAAAACCGTATCGATGCAGCCGTCACGGAGAGCCGCGAACAGATTCATGCAGTCCGTCTTGTAGACGGCTCCCCGCTCGGTAGTGAATGCAGGTTTCATTACGCCTTCGCCGGGGGAGATCATCAAGCCTAGCACATCCCTCGCTTCAACATTTTCCCATAGATTTGTTTGTTTCATCCGGAACATCCATAGAGGTCTTATCGACTGAACAACCGGGTTGCTGAGGACCGTCAGGTGAGTAAACCACCTGCACACGTGTGGAGCGGAACAGGCAGCCACTCGCGTGGGGAACGTTGACTTACTTCCACTTGCCCTCTCGGCACTCGTTTGCTCCGGCGAGTATATGGGCGCCCGGGGTTTGACCTGGGGCTTGACGAAAAAGCGATCGAGGCCGTGCCGCAGTGGCGCTTTCGACCGAGCGGGCTCACCCAAACCCGATCTTCGAAGTGAACTTCAACTATTCTTTCGGACCGATCCCCAGCGCTTTCATCTTGCGATAAAGATTGCTGCGCTCCAGCCCCAGCAATTCTGCGGTCTTGGTGACATTGCCCTTGGTTTCGTCCAGCGTCTTGAGGATGTATTCGCGCTCGGCCGCCGCGCGAACTTCATGCAGGCTGCCCAGCCGATCCGCGGCCCGCTCGAAGACCGCGCGCTTGCCGGGAATAAGCGGAATATGCCGCGCATCGATGCGCACCTGCGGGCTCATGATGACAATGCGCTCCATCAGATTGCGCAGCTCGCGCACGTTGCCTGGCCAGCGGTGCTCCTTCAATACTTCATAAGCTTCCGGCGTCAGCTCTTTGGGCCGGCGTCCGTACGCGGTGGTGAACTCCTTCAGAAAATGCTCGGCCAGCAGCGGAATGTCTTCGATTCGCTCGCGCAGCGGCGGAACATAGAACGGAATCACATTCAGGCGATAGAACAGGTCTTCACGAAAATTTCCGCGCTCGATTTCCTCCTCCAGATTCTTGTTAGTCGCCGCCACCACGCGCACATCCACTTGAATGGAAGTCTCCGCGCCCACCGGTTCGAAGCGCTGCTCCTCCAGCGACCGCAGCACCTTGGCCTGCGTCTTCAAACTCATGTCACCCACTTCGTCCAGGAACAGCGTGCCGCCGTCGGCCTTCTGCAGCTTGCCGGTCTTATCTTCCGTCGCGCCAGGAAAACTGCCCTTGCGATGGCCGAAGAGTTCACTTTCGATCAGATCTTCGGGGATGGCCGCACAATTTACTTCGACGAAAGCCTCCGTGGCGCGCGCGCTGCTGTTGTGAATGGCGTGGGCCACCAGCTCTTTGCCGCTGCCGCTCTCCCCATAGATCAGCACCCGTCCGTTAGTCGCGGCCATCAGGGCCAGCTGCTGCCGCAGGGCCTTCATGGGAACGCTTTCGCCGATGATTTGCAGATCGCGCCGCCCGTCCTCCTTCAGGCGCTCCAATTCCAGCTCGAGCTTGCGCTGCTGCAGCGCGTTCTTCACCACCACCATCACTTTTTCGATGGTGAGAGGCTTCTCCAGAAAATCGAAGGCGCCTAATTTGGTGGCACGGACCGCGGTCTCGATGGTTCCATGGCCGGAAACGATCACCACCATGGGCCGGGTGGCGAAAGGGATCTCTTGCAAGCGGGCCAGCGTCTCCAATCCGTCCATTCCAGGCAACCAAACGTCGAGCAAGATGAGATCATACGCGCTGTGCGCTACCTCGGTGAGGCATTCTTCGCCGGTGGCCACGGTTTGCGTTTGGTAGCCCTCGTCCTCCAGCACTCCCGAAAGCGACTGCCGGATCAGCGGCTCATCGTCGACAATCAGAATGCGCGCAGGCTTCACGAACGGGTCTCCGCCGAGACAGCTTCCGCCATTTTGGCCGCGGCTTTGGCCTCTATTTCGGCGACCGTTCGGATGGGCAGTTCCACGATGAAACGAGCGCCGGCGGGCACATTGTCCTCCACGCGAATGGTGGCTTCGTGATCGGCGAGGATGCGATTCACGATCGCGAGCCCGAGGCCGGTTCCCCGCCCCTTGGTGGAAAAATACGGCAGGAATAGCTTTTCTTTGTCTTCGCGCGAGACTCCGCAGCCGGTGTCAGCAATGATCAACTCCACCGAATCGGCTTCGGTGGACCGCGTTCCGATATACAGACGTTTCACCAGCGAATCCTGCATGGCCTCCGCCGCGTTGTCCACCAGGTTGACCACCACGCGCTTGAATTGCTCGCGGTCCGCCTGCACCAGGGGCAGTTCGGCCGCCAGATCCTTGTCCACGCGGATTCCATCCAGTCGCCCTTCGAATACCGAAACGGCGTTGTCCACGATTTGATTCAAATCCGATGGTACGGGCTGCGCCGCCGGGAAGCGAGTGAACTGCGAAAATTCGTCCACCAGCGTGCGAACGCTCTCCACCTCGCGCGCGATGGTGGCCGAGCACTCATGCAGGATGCGCCGCGTGTCGGCGGTCTGCTCGGGACGCGCCAACTGCCGCGCGATCCGGTCGGCGCACAAAGCGATCGGCGTCAGCGGATTCTTGATCTCGTGAGCCACGCGGCGCGCCACCTCGTGCCAGGCGGCGGCCTTCTGCGCGCGCAGCAGTTCGCTGGTATCTTCCACCACCAGGACGAAGCCGGAACTGCGCTGTTCATCGAGCGCGGCTACGGTGAGCGATAGATGCAGCACGCGCCGCTCGGCTTTGTACTCGATTTGCGTACCGGCTACGGCGGTGCGGCGGGCGCGATTCATCAGGTACCGGATCTCCGCCGTATCTTCGCGCGAGAACAAGTCGCTCAAGCGGGCCGCGCGCGCCACTTGCTCTTCGGGGAAAATCCCCAGCAACGCGCGGTTGACACGCTGGATGCGGCCGTCGGAGGTCAGCGAAATCACTCCCGTGGGAATGCTCTCCAGAATCGCTTCAGTGAATCGCCGCCGGGCCTCCAGCTCCTTGCTGTTGGTTTCCAGCGCCTCCGTCATTTCATTGAAGGCGCGCACCAGCGTGGCCATTTCATCGATGGCGTCCACGCGCACGCGGTAGCTCAGATTGCCTTTGCGAATCTGCTCGGCCGCCCGCAGCAGCGCGATGATGGGCGTGCTGATCTGTCCGGCCATGTAGCGGGCGATCCAAATGGCGAAGAAAAGAATGAATAGCGTGATCAGAGACAGCAGCAGCAGATACGTACGGCGGACGCCTTTCCGCTCAGCCGAAAGACGGTTATAATCGGCGACGGCTTGATTGATCTCGCGCTGCTTGGCCGCCAGTTCCAGCGGCATCCGTGCCGAAAGAACCAGCTTTCCTTCGTCGGTCTGGATACTTGTTTTGTAAAGCTCGCCCTGGCGTGTGGTCGAAACCGAGCAAATCATCCGGCCGCCGCCGGGCCGTTCGATTTCGGCCTTTTCAATTTGGTTCTCCTGGCAGAAGCGCTCATAGAAATCGGCGCTCTGGACCGGCTGCGACGCCAGCCAATGAGCCTGGGCGGTGAGTTTATCGCCCACCTCCTGATTCAGCGCGTTGGCAATCTGCACCAGATCGATATTCATAGTCCGGGCCGGGCGGCTGAACCATTTGTCCAAGTTCAGATTCAGCACCGAGACGCTCCACAGCACCAGGAAGATAATGGGGAGCACACTGAGCGCCAAGGCGCCACCGATCAGCTTCGATTTGATATGCGAACCGGGGCGGTTGCTGTGCCGCTCGATGTACACCTTCACCACGGTGCGGAACAGCATAAAGCCGAGTGTTACCGTGAAGATAAAGATCAGGGTGGAAACGGCCCAAAACAGATAAGTCTGCTGGATGTTGGATTCCGCGGGAGCGAAGGCTCCCAGGTTAAAGGAGCCTTGCCACACCACCAGAGACGCCAGGATGCTGAGCAGCACCACGGCCGACCCGAACATAACTCGCTTGCGCATGTCTTTCGAAAAGGTCCTGTAAGAATTATAGGAGTTAGACCGCTGGAGCGGGGAGTTCGGGCAGGCGGGGTCACGCACATGAACCCACCTTGAGGTTGGTACTACTTCCGATTTTCTGTAAGTCAGGCCCGCGATCTATTAGAAAACATATCCGCTAAGCACTACGCAAGAGGGTAAGTCCATGCCATATAATGGATCTGTTTATCGACTGGTGGACCTTTTGGTTTGGTACACCGGATGCTGTCATAAGGGGTTTCGAGACCAGGGGTGTTGTGTAGCTGACTCGATCTGAAGAGCTGTCAGATATTTCTCTGTAAGTTATGCTTCCTGAGAAGCGCAAAGGGTGCGGCGCGCACTACAGAACAGACCAGGCTGCTTCACGCCGCGCTCCGTTTTGCGCGAGTTCCTGAGAAGAATGACGTGCAACCTAATGCGGTAGTTTCAACAGACGATAGTTTCAACATACGTCAAGCGTGCGCGCAAACTGCTACCGCGCGAACCGGGTCCTAAGACGGTAAGAGAAGGGGAAAAATGCGAAAACTCACGCTGATTGGCTGGGGAGCGCTCGTGCTCTCTATGGCTGCGTTTTGGAATCTACCGGCGCAGGAAGTAGTGGCGCACATTCGTGGCACCGTAACCGATCCGTCCGGGGCTGGGGTTCCGAGCGCGGAGGTCAAGGCCACTAATACCCAGACTAATGTTTCCACAACCATAATGAGCCAGGACGATGGAAGCTACGAGTTTCTCAGCTTACCGCCCGGCACGTATGACGTGACGGTGACCAAAGCCGGGTTTCGCACGTCCACAAGCCGCAACATCACGTTGACGCTAAACCAGATTTACAACCTTCCAGTTTCGTTGGAAGTGGGGGAGGTCACTGAGTCGGTGCAGGTGGAGGCGAATCCGACTCAAGTGGAGACCACCACAACGCAGCTCGGCACCATCATCGATTCCAAACAAATTGTCGATCTGCCGCTGCTGGGGCGCAACTGGACTCAACTGCAGCAACTCGTTCCCGGCGCGGTGTCCCAGAGCGATCGGTTTAACGGAGCTTACGCCACCAACGGCAGTGAAAGCCAGCAGAACTCGTTCTTGATCAATGGCGCCGATACGATGGACATCCGGTTGAACACCCCGCTGATCGTTCCAAGCCCTGACTCCATCGGCGAATTCAATTTGATCACCAGCACCATTAATCCTGAGTACGGCCGGAACTCGGGGGGTGTACTCAACGCGATCATAAAGAGCGGCACGAATCAATTCCACGGTGATGCCTTTGAATTCTACCGGGATACATTCTTAAATTCGCGCGCCTTCTTCCAACCCACCGCGCCCGTCTTCCATCAAAACCAGTACGGCGGCACTGTGGGTGGCCCCATTTGGAAAGATCACACCTTCTTTTTCCTCTCCTATCAAGGCACGCGCAATCGCGAACCCGACACGTATGGCTCCGGGGAGACCAACGTGTTTACGCAAGCTCAGCGCAATGGCTATTTCCCGGATATAGCTAACTCCACCACCGCATCGCCGTTTGCCATGGTCGGTGAGAATGGCGCCACCTATCCGGCGGGAACCCCGTACAACGTGCTATTTCCTAGTGGCCAAATCCCGGCCGCGGATTTCAACCCGATAGCGCTAAACCTTCTCAAAAGCGTCCCGCTTCCGAATCTGGGGGGGAACCTGTATAGCTTCAACCCGGTTGAAACAGAAGATGTGGAGCAGGGCCTTTTTCGCGTCGATCACACCATCGGCAACAAAGATAGTGTCTGGGGATACATGTTCTTCCAACACACGCCCGCCGCTCACACCCTTTCGTTCTACGGGTCGAGTTTGCCTGGTTATGGCGAGGACGACGTTTCTTTCTCTACCCAGGCTGTCGCGGCCTGGTCCCATACATTCAATCCGACTACTTTGAACGAGTTTCGCGTGGCGTACAGCCGGTTCAACTACAAAGATGTGAATCCCACCAACGTGGTGCAGCCCTCCGCTCTCGGATTCACAGGTATCACCCCGCAATTCCCCAGCGTGGCCAGTGCTCCCGCGATCGACCTGACGGGCTATTTTAATCTTGGGTTCAGCCCCTATGGACCCCAGCCAGTTATCGATAACACCTATCAGCTCGACGATAATTTTTCGAAGGTTGTCGGCAACCACACTCTGAAATTCGGTTTCGATGGCAGGCGTTACGAAGTGAACGACTCGTATGACGCGCAGAACAACGGGGACTTTACTTTCGGTGGAGCAGGAACATATACCACCAGCGATCCCGCGGCGGACTTCCTGCTGGGCATCCCCGACTCGTATATACAGTCGAGCGGAAATGTCCAGAACTTCCGCGCATACGAGTATTATCTCTATGTGCAGGATTCCTGGAAGGTCACGAATAATCTGGTTCTCAATTATGGGCTCGGCTATCAGATCGATACGCCCTTGAACAATCAGCGTTACGGCATGGAAGACAACAACTGCTTCTTCCCCGGGCAGCAATCCACGGTCTATCCCACGGCGCCCTTAGGCCTCCTGTTCCCTGGAGACACGGGCTGCTCGACCTCCGGAACTTTTCAGCATAATGACCATTTTGCCCCCCGGTTTGGTTTCGCTTACTCTCCCGATTGGGGTCCCCTCAGCGGGGGCAAAGCCCAGAAATTCGTGATCCGAGGCGGCTTCGGAGTTTATTTCAATCGAACTGAAGAAGAGTTGTCGCTTCAACAACTTGGCGACCCACCGTTTTCTATTACCTCATATGGCGCCTCAAGCGTGGGAGGCAGCCCCAGCTTCGCCAATCCCTTCGCCGACATTGCTGGCGGACCCGGGGCCTCCAATCCCTTCCCTTTTACGCCGGCGCCGAAAGGAGCAGCCGTCGATTTTTCGCAGTTTCTCCCGCTGGATATCAACGTTACGAATCCGAACTTTACCGATCCGTACGCCATGAACTTTAACTTGAATATCCAGCGCGAGCTTCCCGGCGCAATGATCCTGCAGGTTGGTTACGTAGGGGCCCAGGGACGACACCTGGAGCTGACCTATGAAGGAAATCCGATTTCACCCACCGGCGCGGCCGAATGTGCCGCTGACCCCAATTGCGTTTCCAGCCGCGTGATTCAGGGCATACTTTACCCCAGCCATTCTGAGTACGCTCCCGGAAACGTCTTCGCGGGCGTGGGCACACAGGCCAGCCTGGGTGTTTCCAGCTACAACTCACTTCAGGTCCATCTTCAGAAGCGGCTGTCCCACGGATTGATGTTCCAAGCGTCTTACACCTGGGGCCATTCCATCGACGATACTTCAGGCTACGAAAGCAGCTACTCGTCGGGTGCCGGGAGGGTTCTCAATCCGTACAACTTCGCGCTGAACCGGGGCGACTCCACCTTCGATGCGCGCAATCGCTTCGTGATCAACTACGATTACGAAGTGCCCAGCCTCACCCGCTATTGGAACAACGGCCTCGTAAAGCACGTGCTAGATGGTTGGCGTGTCGGTGGCATCACCACGCTGCAGACTGGCTTCCCGGTGATCGTTAATGAAAGCGATTTCCGCTCGTTGGAATGTGATGCGTATGCTTACTACGGTTGCTGGGATACGCCCAACGTCGTCGGCTACCCCGGGATTTACAACCCACGGAACACCACGCTGGTGAACACGAACTACGGCACTACGCCCCAGTCGTATTACTACTTCAATCCCAACGCTTTCGCGCCGGAGCAGATTGGAGTCCTCGGGAATGAGGGCCGAGACAACTTCCACGGCCCGGGTCTGAACCAAACCGATCTGGTGCTGGCCAAGCAATTCCGCTGGACCGAATCCCGCTATGTTGAATTGCGTTTGGAAGCATTCAACGTTTTCAACCATACACAGTTCGCATTCAATGGGCCTGGCATAGGGCTGAACACAACGACTATCAACGCCGTCAGCTTCGCCGAGACCCTTACTACACAACCAAATTCGCTGCAAACTGTCGGTCGGGTGGTCCAACTGGGCGCCAAGATCTACTTCTAAAAACCGGTTATCGCTTTTGAGAGCAAGAGGGAGCCCCTTCGGGCTCCCTTTTCTTTTGCATTCAACCGTTTTTCACCAGCACCCCGGGAGGGTGGTGTCCGTTACTGTTTTTGGAAGATTGCGGCCAAGGGCTACCGGAAGACATATTTGAAATTTCCCTCTAGCAGAGCGTAAACCCTTGGTATATAATTAACGAGTTTGTTACTCAAGCCCTGTTAACTTGTGGTAAGGGGAATGCAAGTTACTTTTGCTAACGCATTAGTACGCGGTTGAGTGCGGTTTGTTGGGATTCTGAAACGCCACGTCTGCTCTTTGGGTCGTAGTTCGACCCGTGCCAATTTTGCGGCTTTCCAAAACAGGGGAAGCCCGCTGATCTAAGAATATGCGTGCGCTGAACTGGCGCACCGCCAAAGGGGAGAAACGCAATGAATCATTTAAATGGAAGCATAACTTTAGCGCTCCTACGTCTGGGCGCGCGAGATACTTTGCGAAAATTTATCAGCCAGATCGGCGCCGTGGCCATGGTTCTTTTGGCTCTGGGCCTGCCGAGCTTCGCGCAAACCACTTCGGGAGAACTAACTGGGACGATATATGACGCCACCGGCGCGATAGTACCCAACGCCATGGTAACCGCCACGAACGAAAGCACGGGTGTTGCATCCACGGTGACCACAACTTCCTCCGGACAATACCGCATCGGCAATCTTCTGGTGGGCAAGTACGATATTTCGGTCACCGCGGCCGGTTTCACCAAAGCGGAAATCAAGGCTGTAGATGTGACGCTGAACCAGATCGCAACGGCAAATGTCTCGCTGACTGTTGGGCAATCTACACAAACGGTCGAGGTCTCCGGCGAGGCCGCGGTCATCGACACTACCACCGCCCAGCTACAAAATACCTACAGTGCGCAGCAGTTGGAGAGTCTTCCCATGACGTCCGGCGGGTCCGGGGTCATCAACACCTCGCTGCTGCAGGCGGGAGTTGCAACTGGCGGCGCGGTTGGACTGGGAACCGGCCCCTCGGTCGGCGGTCAGCGGCCCCGCAACAACAACTTCACTATCGAAGGAATCGACAATAACAATAAAGCCGTCACCGGTCCGCTGGTACAGGTTCCCAACGACGCTGTTTCGGAATTTACGGTGATTGCGAACCAATTCTCTCCCCAGTACGGACACTCCTCCGGCGGCCAGTTCAACCAGATCATCAAAAGCGGCACCAATCAGTTCCACGGCATGCTGTATGAGTATTTCACGAACCGCGATCTGAACGCGGCCGATAATTTGAACTACATCGAAGGAAACCCCCTCCATCCCCGTTACGACAATAACCGCTTTGGCGGAAACTTCGGCGGTCCAATCAAGAAAGATAAACTCTTCTTCTTTGTCGACTGGGAGTACAACCCGATCGGCCAGTCCTCCAATACCGCGTATGATGCTCCAACCGCTGCCGGATACAGTATGCTGGCCGCGATCCCTGGCATCAACATGACAAATCTCCAGCAGTATCAGAAGTATTTGGGGTCGGCGCCAAGCGCCAGTGAAACATTTTACGTGAATCCGAACGTGTATCTGGGTGCAACCGGCTCGGCAACCTCACTCCAGGCACTCACGAATTCGACTGGTGGGCTGGTGCCAGGCACAGTTGCTATTCCGGCGGGTACGATTTCCTCATCGCTTCCGAACTACCAGAACTACAACACGGGGCTGGCTTCCATTGACTACTCGATCTCCGATACGGACCAACTACGCGGACGTTTTGTACTGGAACGCACGGGATCCATCGACACTACCGGTTTCCCGGAGGCCTTCTTTCAAACGATTCCCTATAACTACTATCTGGCAACCATATCGGAATACCACAACTTCTCGCCCAACCTCACCAATGAGCTGCGGCTCGGTTTCAATCGCTATTCGAACGATTACCCCGTGCCGAATATCTCGTATCCAGGCCTGGATCAGTTTCCCAGCATCAACGTGTACGAGGGTAATTTCGGCTCGTACTTCGGCCCGGATCCGAACGCTCCACAGTACGGCATCCAAAACACCTATCAGATCAACGATGGCATCAACTGGACCAAAGGAACACACAGCTTCCACTTCGGTTTCGATGGGTATAGCTGGATCTCGCCCCAATCCTTCGTGCAGCGCTCGCGCGGCGATTACGAGTATAGTTTCCTGTCGGACTATATGTTCGACTACTACCCCGACTACATCGCGCAGCGGTCTCTAGGTGGACAGGAGTATTCAGGCAATCAGTATTTGTACGGTTTTTACGGTAACGATAGCTGGAAGATCCGGCCGAACATCACGATCAATATCGGTCTCCGCTATGAATATCTGACCGTGCCCATCGGCGAGCAATTGCAAACCCTGAACGCAGTTTCCAATGTTCCTGGCTTGATCGAGTTCAACAAGCCGCAACCCATGGGTCTGGCGTTCATGCCTCGCATCGGCATCGCTTACTCACCCGGCACCAGCGGCAAAACCGTCATTCGCGCCGGATTTGGCCGCAACTTCGATGTTCTACCCGACAACTTCGGCCTTTTAACCGAACCTCCGCAGTTCACAACGACAGTCGATTGCACGGGCGGCCCTGCGGTGGGCTGTAACCAAGCCGGAGGACCGGGAGCAGGGTTCCTGGCGAACGGCGGTATTAAGCCGGGTAGCACCGTCAGCGTTCCCAGTTTGGCCGATCTCCGCGCCGGTACCGGCGGTTACGTTCCGGACCAAACGCGCCCTGAGGCCGTTCAATGGAACTTTGGGGTTCAGCACGTGTTTGCAAATGACTACACGTTCGAGAGCGACTACATCGGCACCCACGGCATCTACCTGCCGGTGCAGGTTCAGCTCAACCGCCAACCGGTGGTAACGCCGTCCAACGCTTTGCCGCTTTATTACAGCATGCCGAGCCAGGCGACGCTCAACTCCTTGACCAGCACTCTCTCGGGTTTGGAGGGACAACTGGCCGCAGGCGGGAACATCCTTCCGGGATATCTCGCCGCGGGCTTCACGGGAATCATCACTTCCTACCAGCCCTGGGGCAACTCCATGTACAATGGCTGGGCGAATACGCTGACAAGGCGGTTCTCAAATAATTGGCAGCTCGTAGGAGCCTATACCTGGAGCCACAATATCGACGACTCCACGGCCGAGGTCTTCTCCACCTACGTAACGCCGCGCCGGCCCGAGAATGCTCAGGACCTGGCTTTGGATCGCTCCAGTTCGGCGCTCGACCATCGGCAGCGCTTCTCGGTCGAATCCATCTACGACTTCAATCCCTTCAAGAACGGCAACTGGCTCATGAAGAACGTAGTCGGCAACTGGGAGATTGCGCCGGTGTACCAATATCAGACCGGTACGCTCTATGATGTGCAAAGTGGTGAAGACTCTAATTTGAATGGAGATACGGCCGGCGACCGCGCCTTCGTCAACCCCAGCGGCCAGGCCGGAGTGGGATCCGGGACCACGGCGCTACTAAACAGCGCCGGCCAAACGGTCGCGTATTTGGTCGACAATACGAACGCCCGGTACATCACGGCGCCCAAGGGCACTTTCCCCAATGGCGGCCGCAATACCGGGATGTTGCCGCCGATTGATGATATCGACATCACGCTCGCCAAGAATTTCAACGTAACCGAGAAGTTCAAGGTCCAGTTCGCTCTCCGCGCGTTCAACCTGTTTAACCATCCGCAATATGTCGGCGGCTTCATCAGCGACGTGGCTCCCGCCGGCACGGCGCTCCCCGGGACCAACAACAATCCGACTTCGGCGCTGGTGCATAATTTCCTGATTCCAACCTCGAGCATCTTCGCGGACCCGAGTCAGGCGTTCTCAAGCAATCCGCGATCGATGGCGTTGTCGCTGAAGGTTAGCTTCTAGTCGATTCGTTGGGTCTTACTTCGAACGGCCGGAGATTCCTTCTCCGGCCGTTTTCCTTTTGCAAGGGGGCAGTTCGTGCACAACCCAGCCTCTGAAAAAGTTGCAGTAGTAACCGTTACTCCACGCGCAAATCCGCTACGGATAGTAGCAGCTCATTTCTCAATAAATTCCAAATTCAATAGCGGGACTACCCCAGTATTTAGGTTACATTTTCTGGATTTATAACAACCTGCGCGCCGTGCCTGGAGTGGCAGCGCCCTTGCTAGTTGCTGCGAAGAAGATTCCGCTGCCTTCAGGAGCTTACAAATGACGCTAAGGACCTCACATTTTCTGTTTGCGTTGTGTTTACTCCCGGCGCTGACCATCCCCTCGCGCGCCCAATCGATTATTTCCGGAGATGTCACAGGAACCATCACGGACCCCACGGGCGCCTCTATCCCCGGCGCTACCGTAACCCTGACGAACGTCAATACGAACGTGTCCCAAACAGCGGCCACCAATAACGCGGGGAGTTATCGATTCGCATTCATTCCTCCCGGCAGTTACAAAGTCGACGTGAAGGCCGGCGGCTTTCAACCTCAGCGGACGCCGAACGTGAATGTTGTCGCGGGCCAGCCAACCACCGTGAATGTTCAGTTGATGGTGGCCGGCGCCACCCAGGTGGTGAACGTCGAGGAAGGCGCGTCGGTGGTGCAAACTCAAAACGCCGACGTGGCCACCAACTACGACACGCAGATGATTGAAAACCTGCCGAATCCTGGGAACGACCTTACCTACTTCGCTCAGACCGCGCCCGGCGTTGTCATGAACACCGATGGAGGCAATGGAAACTTCTCAGCCAACGGCATGCCGGGCACATCCAATCTGTTCACCATTAACGGCATGAATGATAACGACCCTTACCTGGATGTGAACAACAGCGGCGCCTCCAACTTGATGCTGGGCGCGAACGATGTTGCGGAAGCCAATGTGATTAACAACGCGTACTCCGGCCAATACGGGCAATACGCCGGCTCCCAGGTCGCTTATATCACTAAGTCGGGAACCAACGAATTCCACGGAGACGCGCTCTACAATTGGAACGGGCGCTTGCTCAACGCCAATCAGCTCGAAAACAACTCGGTCGGGCTGCCGACGCCCTTCAATAATTTCAACCAGTGGGCCGCCGATTTCCATGGCCCGATCATAAAGAATCGCACCTTCTTTGACGCGGATTACGAAGGCCTGCGCGATTTCCTGCCCGGATCCAGCACGCTCACCCTGGTTCCTAGCCCGCAGTTCCAGGCGGCCACCTTGGCCAATCTGGCGGGCGACGGCAATGCCGCGGAGATCCCGTTCTACCAGCAAATTTTCAAGATTTATAATGGCGCTCCCGGCACCAGCAGCGCGACGGCCGTTCCCGGTGGCGGCTGCAACGGTTTCACCGGTTTGGGAGCCGGCATTCCGTGCGCGCTCCAGTTCCGAAGCACGCCGCCCGACATCAACAAAGAGTACCTATGGTCCGCCCGCGTCGATCATGTCTTCAACGATAGCGACCGCGGCTACATCCGCGTGTATCGAGACAACGGATTCCAGCCCACCTTTGCCAGCCCGTTCGGCCCCACGTTTAACGAGCAAAGCAACCAGCCTCAGATGCAGGGACAGGTCTCGGAGACGCACGTTTTCGGACCCAACAGCGTGAACCAGTTCAACGGGTCGGTCCTGTTCTACGGGGCAGTCTTCACACCCACCGACGCTTCCGGCGCTCTGGCCGCCTTGCCGACTTATGTCAACTTCTCGGGCAACGCCTTCACGCCGGTGGGCGCCTGGGGCGAGCCTCCCTATCCTCCCGACTTCTTCTTCCCGCAGGGAAGGCGCGTGTTCCAATATCAAGTGTCGGATGACTTTTCTAAGATCGTCGGACGCCATACTTTCCGTCTGGGTGTTACCTGGGTCCACGATTCAGTGACCGATCTGAGCTTCAACGCGCTCGGCGGACCCATCAACGGACAAATCGTTACGAATTTGTCCGACTTCTTCAATGGAGGCGGACCGAACACGTCTCTCAATCAGGCATTTCCGTCTTCCCCAGAACAGGGGATCAAGTTCAACACCATCGGCGGCTACGTCGCCGACGACTGGAAGGTGAGCAACCGCCTCACCGTTTCTCTGAACCTGCGACTGGAGAGCTACTTCAATCCCACTTGCGACTCCAACTGCTTCTCGCGTCTAGCCAACACTTTCACCGGCACGCCCGATCCCACCGCCGTCTCCACGCCGTACAACCAATTCATTATTTCGGGACAGCACAACGCTTACGCCAACACTCAAGCCGTGGTTTGGGAGCCTAGAATCGGAATCGCCTGGAGACCGTTCAACAACGACAAGACCGTGATCCGTACCGGCGGCGGCATTTTTGCGGACCAGTTGCCGGGAGGTATCGCCGAAGACGCGGCGTTCAATGCCCCCACCCTCAATGCATTCACCATCCCTAATGGAACTCTGGCGCCGGGCGCCCCGGGCAGCCTTTTCACCCAGGCCGCGGCAGCGAATCAGGCGCTGATCTCGCAATTTAAGTCGGGCGGCAGCTTTGGCTCCATTTCTCAAACCGTACCCAACTTTGCTCCTCCCAACTTCTTCAACTTCCCCAGCACATTCGATCAACCCACTTATTACAAGTGGAATTTCGAGATCGAGCAGGAGCTGGGAGAAAAGATGCTGCTGACCGTCAATTACTCCGGCATGCACGGCATTCACATTCCCATCGCGCCTGGTCCGAATGCATATTGTCCATCTTCAGTTTGCACCGACGGTTTTGCCGGACTGCCCAATGAGCCTGCCAATCCGGCGTTCGGCACCGTGTTGCAGTATATGTCCGCGGGTACCGCAAATTACAACGGTCTCACGATCAGCCTGCAACGCCGGCTTGCGGCGGGCCTCACCTTCAATCTGAACTACACCTGGAGCCACGCTCTGGACGATGTTTCCAACGGCGGCGTCTCCAACGAACAATTTGGCATCTTCCAGACCGATCCGAATATCCAAACGCCGCAGAACCCCTTCAACATTCGAGCCGACTACGGAAACTCGGATTATGACGTCCGCCACTACGTCAGCGCAAACTTCGTATTCAGCGATATGTTCCGCCACGCCGGCTTCAAATGGGGCCCCAATCAGGTCTTTGGAGGCTGGACCCTTTCCACCAACTTGTTCTTGCGCAGTGGGATGCCGTTCACGGTCTACGACCTCAGCGCCACCAGCACGCTTTCCGGATACAACTACAATGGCTACATTTTCGCTTCGCCGATCGGCTATGTTTCTCAGAGCTGCCCCAGCGCCGTCAATTCCCCTTGCATGAGCACCTCCCAATTCGCACCCAGCGCCAGCGTTACAGGAGCCCCAACCGGCTTCGGGAGTATTGCCCGCAATGCGATCTACGGACCGCATTTCTTTGATATGGACATCGCCCTGATGAAGAGCATCCGGATTAAAGAACGGCTCACCTTCTCATTCGGTGCGCAAGCGTACAATGCCTTGAACCATCCGAATTTCGACCAGCCGGTCAGCGATATCTCGAATGGAAACTTCGGGTCGAGTGTCGCGGAAGTCGCGCCACCCACCAGCCTGCTCGGCGCCTTCGTGCCCGGTACGGCCGCTTCGCCGCGCTTCCTCGAGCTGAAAGGGACTATTCAGTTCTAAGGACAGAGACGAGCGGCCGGGAAGGCCTTCACTGCTTCTCTGCGCTCGGCTCCACATGCCCCGGCGCGTAGTAACCGCGCCGTGCGGAAACGCGCAGGCCGGGCGAATGCAGTCTCACCGTCAGCTTGCGAAATTTCCCGTCGTGCGCTTGATTGACGGGCACGTAGCCGATGGAATACTGGCTGCGCAATTCATCCTCAATGGTGTGATAAATCTCGCCCAGCGATATCCGCTTCTTGCCCGCATCGAACATGCGGCCTCCGGTGGGCTCGGCCAGCTCTTTTAGGAAATCGCAGCCAAAGAACTTTCGGTCGTAGCAAATGGCATAGACGATCGTATTAGTGGCCTGAACGGCCTCTAGCGCCTCCTCCATGTGCATCCGGCTGCCGTTATCCAGTCCGTCGGAAACGATCAGCATCATCTTGCGGCCGGGAACGCCCTGCAACTTGTGCAGCGCGGTCTGATACACCGCATCGTAAAGCAGCGTGCCCGGCATGGGCTGGCCGATGTCGGGCAGGCCGCGGAACGGAATTGCATGGAGCGCGGCCAGAGCGTTGTGCAGGCGCACGCTGGACGAAGTAAAATCCTGCCAGAGCACCAGCTTGCTGGAGAAGCCCAGCAGAAGCGCGTGATCTGCCGGCCGCAGCACCGCGTCGAAGAACCTTCCCGCTGCTTCGCGTTCCGCCCCAATAGCCTCGCGCACGCTGCCGCTCACGTCCATCAGCATCGCGATAGTCAGCGGCAGATCTGTGTCGCGCGCGAAGTATCGGATCTCCTGCTTGCGGCCATTTTCGCGGATCTCGAAATCCTCCTTGTGCAGATTCGTGATCAACGCCCCGCGCTTGTCCGACACGGTGCACAGTACGTTCACTACGTCGACGTCGACGCGGATGGGCGCTGGTTCCGCCGTGTCACCCGTTTGCGAAAACAGGGGTCCAGGTACGGCGAGTAAGGCTAAACTAAGAAGGACCTTCACAGTTTCCCCGAAGGTCAATGTTATCCGTTTCAGCTCTGGCCATGGCATTGACCGTCCAAAACGGCGCCTTCCTGCTCCTGATCGCAGTGGTGGTCGCGATGCTGACGCAGAAGCTCAACCTGCCCTATAGCGCCGGACTCGTGGCGGCCGGAATCGTCCTTGCCTTCTCGCGATTCTCGCCGGCTGTGGCGCTCACCAAGGATCTCCTGTTCACCGTATTGCTGCCGCCGCTGATTTTCCAGGCCGCCTTCTATATTGAATGGCAACGCCTGCGCCGCGACCTGGGAGTCATCGTCGTGCTGGCAACGCTTGGCGTCATCCTTTCCGCCGGCATCACCACCATTGGGATGCATTACCTGGCGAGTTGGGAGTGGGAAGGCGCGCTCGTTTTTGGAGTGCTGATCGCGGCTACAGACCCGGTATCGGTAATCGCGACGTTCCAGGAAGCCGGCGCTCGGGGCCGCCTGCCCCTGCTGGTGGAAGCCGAAAGCCTGTTCAACGACGGCACCGCTGCTGTGGCATTCGTGATGGTGCTGGATCTGGTCCAGGGCCACTCGCCAACCTCTCTTCAGGCGGCAGGCCAACTGCTGCAAATGGCCGGCGGCGGGCTGCTATGCGGCGCGGCGGTGGCGGGAGCCGCTTTGCTATTGGCCGGAAACACGCAGGATCACTTAGTGGAGCTCGCCCTCACTACGGTGGCCGCCTACGGCTCTTTCCTGCTGGCCGAACGATTTGCAATGTCGGGAGTGCTGGCCACGCTGAGCGCGGGATTGGTGCTGGGCAATGTTGGCTCGCGCGGAAGGATATCGGACCGGGGCAAGGAAGTCGTTCAGGATTTCTGGGAATATGCCGCATTCGTGGCGAATTCGCTGATCTTCCTGTTGATCGGCATCCGCGTGGCTATGCAGGATTTTCGCGCGGTGTGGTGGCCGGCGGTGATCGCGATTCTGCTGGTAACGCTAGGGCGCGCCGCGGCGGTCTACCCTTGCTGCGCGCTCTTTGCAGCATCGGAGAAACGCGTGCCGGCCCGCTATCAGCATCTTTTGTTTTGGGGCGGTCTGCGCGGCGCCTTGGCCCTGGCGCTCGCACTGGCGCTTCCGGCCGAAGTTCCCCAGCGCGACGCGATCGTCACCATCAGCTTCGCCGTGGTGGCCTTCTCTATCTTCGCGCAAGGTTTGACGATGAAACCGCTATTGCGCGCTGCCGGACAACTTCCCCGCGGCACTTGAGCTTTCACCCGCGTTTTCACCTGAGGTCGAAGCGTGGCCTGACGCCAGAGTGGCGACTTTTTCAACCGGCCGCAATGGATCAGGATCACCAGACAATCACGAGGAGAAGAAGCCAGCTCGCCGACCGACTCACTGCTTGGGGCCGTTATCGGGCGAGCCCGCAAACAGCTTCCGTCCGTCCGGCGTCGTAATCTGCCGCGCGGCCATAGTGTGCGAGCCGTCCTTGGCGACAAATCCATGCACCTGGATTGCGTCGCCCGGTTTCACCGTGTCCCGGCGCCAGCCCCCGCGATACAGCACGTTGGGCGGCCCGGTCTCCAAGCCCCAATTGACGACGGTGCCGTCTTCGGACTTCACATCAATGTAGATCCAGGAATGGGGATTCACCCAATCGACTTTCGTAACCGTGCCCGTCAGATCGATCGGCTTGCTGCCGTCGAACTCGGCGGCGAACGAGTGATGCGCCAGCAGGGGCGTCGCGGCCAAAACCAAGCCCACCGTCATCGCCAGAGCAAAAACCAGCGTTGTTTTCATGAAAGTTCCCTACCAAATCATGCTACCCGATTCTCAATTCGACCGCAGTACGGTACCGTTCGCCAGCTCCACTTGAGTACAGCGCATGTGCGCCGAGCCGTCTCTCGCGCGCGCGCCGGAACACGTCACTTTGTCGCCCGGCTTCAAACTGTTCTTCGACCAGCCCAGGCGCTCAAGCGCGTTTGGGCTGTCAATGTCGATCACCCAATGCTCCACCGCGCCGTCCGCTTGCGTGGCGTCCAAGTAAATGTGTGCGTGCGGATTAGACCACTCAAAGCGGGTCACCACGCCCGTTGTAACGGCGGGATGCGTGAGATCGAATTCAGCGGTCGAATGATGAGCGATGAGAGGAAATGCGAGGAACAGAAGCAAAAGCGCACGGGCGCGCATGAGAGCTATCCGCCGTCATCCTACGCGCCCTGTGCGAGGCGTGTCAAGCTGGCCGGACCAAGTGTCGGCGCAAAGTGATAATGTCCTATTTGCGCAAAGTAGAAATGTCCTATTGACGACCTCCAGGCTGGGGAGGTGGCAGAAGGACAACTACTGATGACGCAAGCCGAGCGGGACCGGCTGGTGGCCCTGAAAAAGGCCAAGAAGAAACTGATTACGCAGAAGCAGGCCGCCGAGGAGCTGGGCATCACCGAACGGCATGTACGGCGTCTGCTGCGAGCGCTGAAACGCCGTGGTGATCAGGCTGTGGTACATGCGCTGCGAGGGCTACCGTCCAATCGCAAGATTGCTGTGGAGACCGAACAGGAGGCAGTGGCCATCTTGAAGAGGCCAGTATATCGGGGGTTTGGACCGACGCTGGGGTCGGAATACCTGGCCAAGAAACACGGCATCGAGGTGAGCCGGGAGACGGTGCGGCAGTGGATGATCCAGGCCAAGCTATGGCGAGCCCGCCAGCAGCATCTCGAGAAGATCCATGAATGGCGTCCGCGGCGCAGCCGTTTTGGCGAGTTGGTGCAGTGGGACACCAGCGATCACAAGTGGCTGGAAGGGCGCGGTGCACCGATCTTACTGATCAATATGATCGACGATGCTACCGGCCGACTGGTTCGCGCGCTTTGTGGCCAGCGACTCGACGGTGGAAAACATGAACCTGCTAGAGAGCTACGTGAAAAAGTACGGACGGCCGCTGGCATTTTATACCGACAAGGCGAGCTTGTTTCAGACCGCGGAGAAACGCAAACGCGATGAGCCCGGAGTGGAGAAGGACGCGGTAGAGATGCCGCAGACGCAGATTGGGCGGGCATTGCGAGAGCTATCCATCGCCTGGATCGCAGCGCACAGTCCGCAGGCCAAGGCTTACGCTTCATACTGCACCTCCTGCGAACCGTGCAGAATGTTCTCTGGGAAACGCCGACGTTTGGCGAGTTTGACGCCCTGTGCTTTTCGCGGCGGATTGGGTCCTGGATCCTCATACAACCAGTCGTCTCGATCATTCACCGGATAGCCGCGAAGCAGGCCGCGATTCCGCCAGGTGATCACGCACTTGGGGCCGATGTCCAGTCGCACCGACATTTCTTCGAGCGTTAACAAGCCCTTCTCGCGCAGCCGATCATACCGCGTTTTGAGTTGGTATTCACGACGGAGGCACGCAACGATGCGGCTGTTGAAACGCTGACCGCAGCCGGATAGCGCTCCACGTTGGTTGAGGATCTGGACGATCTTTTTGTCGGTGTAATGATCGGTCAGCCGATCGATCTCGGCGACAATCTCCGCAGGGGTTGTTCTGAGCTCCCAGGCCGTCAGCGGTCTCGGCAGCTCCAGGGTTTTCGACGCTCCGCCATTGAAGCGGACATGAACCGTGATTCCAGTGCCGCGCAGGAGCGTTACGTCAGCCAGCAGCAGGCGGACCATTCGTTTCCGTTCCCGATCTGGGGTCTTTGGATCTTGCCAGAGCCGTGGAAAATCACTGGCCAGAGCGGCGATTCGGGCGCGCTGCTGTTCATCGACAGTGATGCGGTCCTGTTGCCGCTGCTGTTCGTACTGCTCCTGTGCCAGAGTTAATGCGCGAAGCTTTTCATTCCAGTCCGCCTCCAGTGAGTCCGCAACGAGACGGTTTGCGGGATCGACGTGCAAGTAGCGGCGCTGAGCCAAGTCGGCTTCGTAGCGCGCTCGCTCCACGTGTTTTTTGCGGAGCCGGTCCACTTCCTCGATTCTGGCCTGGAGTTCCTGCTGCACGGACAGAGTAACTTCGAGCGCTAGCGGAGCCACACTTTCCACCAGCAGTTTGCCGACAGCGTTATCGATGTGATCTCCGACCACTCGCTGGCATATCGATATGGCATGCTCGATTCCGTCGCGTTGGCAGACATACTCGGGTACGAGCCGGTCTTGGCGCGAGTGGTACCGAACCGTCATGCGGCTCCCGCATACCCCGCAGACCACCAAGCCCTGCAGTAAGGCTGGGCCTTCGCGCGGAGGACTCTTACGGCGGTCGGCCCCGACCGCTTGAGCGTTTTCCCGGAGCCGCAACAGGTTCTCCTCGTATTGCCGCCAGCAGATGTAGCCGGCGTGCGCATCCTGGAATAATATCCACTGCTCACGCGGCAACTTGGTGTAGGATGTGCCTCCGTTCGGGTTGTTGCGAGTTCGGCTCCGGCCATAGACGAATGCACCCGCGTAACGAGGATTGTGCAGAATGTGCAGTGCCCGGCTGTGCGGGAGTTCCGCCCACACCAGCTCGCCCTTATTCGGCCCTTTTTTTAATCGCCGTGGAAACAGCAGCCCTTTCTGCCGGAACGCTTTGACCACCGCGCAAGCTGATGCGGTACGCCGAAACGTATCGAAAAAGAATCGAATGCTCTCCTGCACCTGTTTGTCGGGGTCCAGGACCGGCTCATTGCTGGCGTTATAGAGAAAGCCGACTGGCAAGGGACATTGCAACTCGCCGCGGCGGGCTTTGTTCAAGATTCCGCCCTGCAGGCGCGCCCGGATCACATGAAGTTCCGCTTCGCTCATGGTTCCTTTGAGGCCCAGCAAAAGACGATCGTTGAAGTGCGCTGGATCATACACGCCGTCTTCATCGAGAATGAGCGTGTCGGTCAAAGCGCAGATCTCCAACAAGCGGTGCCAGTCGGTGGAGTTTCGTGCCAGGCGCGAAACTTCCAGGCCCAACACGATGCCGGCTTTGCCCAGGCCGACTTCAGTAACCAGCTTCTGAAATCCTTCCCGGTCGACAGCCGACGCCCCGGACTGTCCGAGATCAGTGTCGATAACGATGATGCGCTCCACGGGCCAACCCAAGGCGACAGCATGCTGGCGGAGACCGTACTGCCGCTTGGTACTCTCGGTATTTTCAAAAACCTGGCGCAGCGTCGATTGGCGGACGTAGAGATAGGCGTTTCGCTTGAGATGCCCGGCATTCACCTTTTGGTGTGCGGTGCCTGTCATGAGGTTGCCTCCTGTTGTAGACAGAGAATCATGCTGGCCAGCAAGGTGGTGATCTGTGGCCGCACGTCGCCTGGGATGGTTTCATTGATATCGGGATCAGAGCGCGGACTTGGTTCGCTGTGGGGAGCACATTCCGACCAGGCCTGCATCCAGGTGGTCATTCCGCGTCGGACAAAAAGCGCCCAGCCTAAGCCTTCCCCACGGTGGGCCACCGTTGCTATAGCATCGCGGCGCAGGTGCTCGTACTCGGCAACCAGATCGTGACGGGCGGGAGTTGAACCGTGGCGCTCGGTCAGCGGAGTTTTTTTTGATGGCGCAGCAAGCTGCGTTCGATGCTTCGCGGATGAACCCGGATACCGAAGCGATCCTGAATCAGCTTCACCAGATCCGGCAACCGAACGGATGGTTCTTTCTGGCGCATCTCGCCGATGAATGTGAGGACTTCTTCGGTGAGTTTGTGCGCTTGCTTCGGACCGCGCTTGTGCGGCACCAGGCCGGCCAGTCCGTCTTGCTCGAAGGCCGATAACGCTTGGTAAAAAGATGGCCGTGAAAAACCGAAGTTCGCCGATGCGTCCGTCACAGACTGGCCTTCGGTCTGCACTCGGCGCAGCATCTCGTACTTGACCTGGATCAGATCGCGCGGATCGAAAAAGTTGTCCTGAAGAAATAGCTCGTCGCGGACAAGCTTCGGACGAGGGTTCAAAGTCCCCTGTTGTTGAAGCGTTCCGAGTTTGGCATCCTTGTCGGCCATGAGCCCCTCGAAAACTGTCGAGCAGAACCGTAAATATAATTATGCTCACTCCCAGTCCGTTGTCAAGCTGTTTTTGCCATCCATCGCCGGCAATTACAGGCATGCATTCGCTATCTGCTACTCGCAACCACATGGCAATCCAAACCTTGCTCGGCATCATTCCCTTTACAGTCGCGGCGTTATTGTCTTTACACTCCAAACTCTGCTTCTTCATCTCGCCTTCTCCACCAAGTCGGCCAGCTTCAACAAATCCTCATAGCGAAACAGGCACCGTCCGGCGGCCATCAGCACGAACGGGTCTGCGGGCAGGACGGTCGTCCAGCACGCTGGAATCGAGCGTAGAACTCTGCTGCTGTCGTGGAAGTAAACTCGATCCTCGCCCCAGTTGTGACGATAGGTGACCAGCTTAAATCGCTGGCCTCTCAGCGGATGATGGGCATGAGTGACCTCAAAGGTTGTGTCGCCACCGGCACCATGCGCTGTAGTTGACGGTACAGGCCAAAGGGCGAGTGGAACGAGGATTTTTGACCGCTCAGGACCGGTTAGTGAAAGGAATGCGGGTAGCTGGAGTCACTACCTTGGAGCAAGCCAATCACTATCTGGAAACCGAGTTTCTGCCCTGGATCAACACCACGTTAGCAGTGGCGCCTGCGAGTGCCGACGACGCCCACCGGCCGCTGGAGAAGCAGCACAATCTGGCTGCGATTCTCAGCCGTGTGGAAAGCCGGCGCGTGAACAACGACTACACCATCCAGTTGGATACCAAGCTCTACCAGATCGCCCGCCAGAACATTCGCACTGGACTGCGAGGCGCTACCGTCCGGGTGGAGAAGCGGCGGGACGGCGAGGTGGCAATTCGATTCCGCGATCGCTATCTAAGTGTTTCTATCTGCGAGCAACGTCCCAAGCTTGCACCACCCAAGCCGCTCGGCAAGGCACGGCGTGCGCTGAAACCCAGCCAGGCCAGTGAGTGGTGTAAAAACTTTGATCTGAAAAAGTCGCCCAAAATCTGGCAGGCCTCAGAAGGTTCCGGTGCCAAGCCGGAGTCGCTATGAAAACCTGCACCAACGCAATTGGAAGGCCGGGCAAAATCGGCCCGGCAGCTTCGCGCTTTCCCTATTCAAGGCCTCCGCTCCGAGACTCCACCCAAGTAATCAGAGATTCAAAGTCTAAAGCAAAACCCTCGGAGGGTACCCCGCAGGGCCCCGTTGACCGAGGGTTTGCCGCCGATTACTCCGGAGCCAGCCCCGTCGCATCGGCCTTGAATCTTCCCCAGGAGCGCGACTCCCCAGAGAATCGAGCTCAGACTATCACGCTCTCTCCGCCAGCGCGGTCAAAACCGGACATTTCTACTTTGCAGGGAATAGGACATTTCTACTTTGCGTTGACAGCTGGCCGGACCAAGACGAGAGCACCAGCTTGCGCGCAAACAGCAACCCGAGGCAACTTCTACTGCAGCTTAGACGCCCCTGTGAGACAGGTTCGTTCATTCCTCACCGTTAAGGACGGTGGGGCGAAGGCCCCGTCTTCGTTACCTCCGCGCCGAGCGAGAGAAAGAAAACGAGCATGCCTACTCCAAGACTGTTAATCAGCCGGCCCGTATTTCCCGCATACCCGTAAACCCAGGGCGACACGAAGACCCACACGCCGAGCAGGGCATTCACCAGGCGCAGAGGCACGGGCGCATTGCCAAATCGGATCGCAGCCAGAATTACGATGGCCGCTCCGGCAATCCAACTGTTCAACGCGCCGGCGCTTCCCGCGCCTCCGTACACCCACGGCGAAACGAACAGCCAAATCCCGAGCATCAGGCTCAGTGCATTCGGAATATTCTCGATGCCTCCCGGGAACTCCATATGATGAGTTGAATTCGGTGTCATATTGCACCCCCAACGAGTTAGACGGCGGAAATCCGGGTTGGAGAGAAAAGCGTAACCGTGTCACGAATGACCCGGGCAACTCCTCAATTTTAAGTTTGCTAAAGGGAGAATATGCTGGAAGGAAATTGCGGGCCTCGTGTGGCGAGACCCGCGATGCTTTCGAAATAGTTAGCGGCGCGCGGTTCGCGTGGGCGCGTAACGATCCAACTCCGAGTACAGCTGATTCGCCGCAGCGGGCGGACGCACTCCCCCTGTCAGAATTTCGCGCTGTGTCACTGACGGCCCATAAAGAGCGCGGTTGTCTTCGCGATCCGGCCGCAGCGTGGCGCCACTCAAATCAACTCCCGCAAATAGCCCGCGCGACCGGGAGTAAGACAAAATCTCGGCGTGCAATTGTGCATCGGTTTCCGCTTGGGCGGTGCGGCCCACCGGGCCAGCCATCGCTCCCGCGCTTGCACCGAGCGTAAACTTGTCCTGCATCAACTTCCGCTCTCCGTCCCTGTTTTGCACCACCAGGACCACGTCCGTTTCGCCGGCGCCGATTTGAAAGCCAAAGCTGCCGCCTTCCACGATCATCGTGGATGGCGCGCTCCAACCCCGGCCGGTCCGGCAGACCATCACGCCCTTGCCGTATTTCGCACCAACAATGAAGCCAGCCTTTTTCACTCCGGGAATGATCCCGACGCACTGAGCTCTTTGCAGAATGTCCTGCGGGATTCCATGGTCGGGAGCGTTCATAATGTCTTGGAAAACATTAGCGGCATCCGATACCCGGTCAAGCGTGTCCGAACGGGTACCGGCCAATAGAAACGCTGGCGTTAACAATAATGTGACAAAAACATATTTCATTCTTATTCGCACCTCTATTTGAAGAGTATGCAGGCGCGTTACCACAACCGGCGCCCGCCCGCGTTAACGCCCGACGGGGTGAAGATACCGCACCTGCTGATATCGAGCCGCCCCGGCTGTAACGCAGGCGGAGCTTCACAACAACACCACATCCCGATGACGATGTAAGTTTTGCCGCTCAATTTAGTGATTGGCGCCCCGGATCTCGTGCCGGTTGTATGCGTCGCGCATCCTCTGGAGCTGATGGACGTCGGAGGAAAGCGCGTCGCGATCCGCTAACGGCATGTTGTTGTTATCCAGCACGTGCTGGACGTGGGAGATGGCATCGTCTAATTCGCCCTTATCGAACGATCCCCGTTCCCATTTCAAAGAGAAATCGCGCAGTTTCTTTTCTGCGTCGTTCAAGCGGTTACGATCTCCATTTGTAAAGTGATACGCTCCATAGGTGCGGTTGAGGTCCAGGTGAACCTGGTCTACCAGGGAAGACACCGTGGATGGATCGTAACGTACCTGCGGCGCAAACTGAGCCTGCGCTAGCAATCCGGAAGCGAGCAGCAATCCCGCGGCAAAACTTATCGATTTGATGAGTTTCATTTTGAATCCTTTCGTTTATGGTCGCCGGCTGTCATAGCCGGCGCGGGGCACACAACAGCGGCCCATACAGCGGTCAGGCAGGCGTGCCCACCCCGAGCAGAGTCTGCCGTTAGTGGGACGCTCAAAACCAGGATTTTGTTTTACGGGGGGGCAGTTTCAGGAGGCCGCCCGAGCGTCCCGTGGGCGGCGCGGCATGGCATAATCACAAGTTGGCGCACATTCTTCCACTCCAACAAGCGATCCAGGAAATGGTTCGCGACGGTGATGTGGTGGCTCTGGAGGGCTTCACACACCTGATTCCTTTCGCGGCGGGGCACGAGATCATCCGGCAGGGTCGCCGCGATTTAACGCTCATCCGCATGACGCCGGACCTGATCTACGATCAGCTCATTGGCTCGGGCTGCGCATCCAAACTGATTTTCTCCTGGGGCGGCAATCCGGGCGTGGGCTCGCTGCATCGCTTGCGCGACGCGGTGGAGCAAAGCTGGCCCGCTCCGCTCGCGCTCGAAGAAAACGCGCATGCCGGTATGGCTGCGGCTTACGCGGCCGGAGCAGCACATCTGCCATTCGGCCTGCTGCGCGGATATCTGGGGACCGATCTTCCGAAATACAACCGCGTGAAGTTTATCGAATGTCCCTTCACGGGTGAGAAGCTGGCCGCGATTCCCGCCATCCGCCCGGATATCACGGTCATCCATGCGCAGAAGGCCGACCGCAAAGGCAATGTGCTGATGTGGGGCGTGGTCGGAGTGCAAAAGGAAGCGGTGCTGGCGGCCCAGCGCGTCATCGTGACGGTGGAAGAGATCGTCGAAAAACTCGACGCGCCGCCCAACGCCGTGGTGCTGCCGTCGTGGGTGGTGGGCGCGGTCTGCGCGGTGAAGGGCGGAGCGTTTCCCTCTTACGCGCAGGGCTATTATCCGCGCAACAACGCCTTCTACAAGCAATGGGACCCGATTGCGCGCGACCGCGATACGTTCCAGGCGTGGATGCAAAAGCACGTTCTCGGCACCAAGGATTTCGATGAGTTCAAACGCAGCCTGGAGCAGGCGGTAACCCATGCCTGAGACAAAATACACCTCCGATGAAATGATGACCATCGCGGCGGCGCGCATGATTCGCAACGGCGCGTCCTGCTTCGTGGGCATTGGGCTGCCGAGCGCGGCTGCCAACCTGGCGCGCCTCACACATGCGCCGGACACGGTGCTGATTTACGAATCGGGCTGCATCGGGACCAAGCCCACGGTGCTGCCGCTGTCGATCGGCGATGGCGAGCTTTCCGAAACTGCCGATGCCGTCGTATCCATCCCGGAGATCTTCGCGTACTGGCTGCAAGGCGGCCGCATCGATCTCGGATTTCTCGGCGCAGCACAGATTGACCGCTTCGCCAACATCAATACCACCGTGATCGGCGATTATCACAAGCCTTCAGTGCGTTTGCCGGGCGCGGGCGGAGCGCCGGAGATTGCCGCGTCGTCCAAAGAAGTGTTGATCACGCTGCGCCAGAACAAGCGCGCGTTTATCGAGAAGCTCGATTTCGTCACCTCCGGCGGCCACTTCACCGGTGGCGACAGCCGCGCGAAGATGAATCTGCCCGGCAAAGGCCCCACGGCCGTGATCACCGATCTGGGCATCATGACGCCGGACGAAACAACCAAGGAACTGACGCTAACCAGCCTGCATCCGGGAGTGACGGTCGAAAAAGTGATCGAATCCACCGGCTGGGCATTGAAGGTGGCGCCGAAACTTGCCACTACCGAGCCGCCTACCGAAACCGAGCTGCGCGTCCTTCGCGATCTGAACGAACGCACCGCGCGCGCTCACGCCGGACAGGCCTGATGCCCGGGGCGCCGCTCGCCTTCGCGTACGACATGCTGCCGTCGCGCGTCATATTTGGCGCCGGCTGCCTGGACAAGCTGCCGGAAGAGATCGATCGGCTGGGCGCGCATCGCGCGTTGGTATTGTCCACGCCGGAGCAGCGCAAGGAAGGCCAGCAGATGGTGGATCGCCTGGGCGCGCGCGCCGCCGGATTGTTCCACCAAGCCGTGATGCACGTACCGATCGAGATTGCCGAACAGGCGCGCGAGCAAGCCAAGGCGCTGGAAGCGGATTGCTGCGTGGCCGTGGGCGGCGGATCCACAACAGGTTTGGCGAAAGCCATCGCGCTGGTATCGACGCTCCCGATTCTCTCCATCCCAACCACGTATGCGGGATCGGAAATGACGCCCATCTGGGGCATCACGGAAAAGGGATTGAAAAAAACCGGCCGCGATCCGCGCGTGCTTCCGAAGACCGTTCTCTACGACCCCACGCTCACCGTCACTATGCCGCCCATGCTCTCGGCCACCAGCGGTATGAACTCGATCGCGCATTGCGTGGAAGCGCTGTATTCGAAAGACGCGAATCCGATCATTTCGATGATCGCCGAAGAAGGCATCCGAGCACTCGCGGCGGGCTTGCCCGTGGTGGTGAAGGAGCCGGCAAATTTGGACGCCCGTTCTAATGCGCTGTATGGCGCGTGGCTCGGCGGCGTTTCTCTCGGAGCGGTGGGCATGGCGCTGCATCACAAGCTTTGTCACACGCTGGGGGGAACTTTCAACTTGCCTCACGCCGAGACGCATACCGTAGTTCTTCCCCACGCCACCGCCTATACCGCGCCGGCTGCTCCCGATGCCATGTCCCGCATCGCACGAGCGCTGGGAGCGTCGTCCGCCTCGCAAGGGCTTTACGATTTAGCGGCATCGCTCGGAGCGCCCACTTCGCTCGCCGCGCTCGGGCTCAAGGCGGCCGATCTCGATAAAGCCGCGGACATCGCCGTCCAGAATCCCTACTACAACCCGCGGCCCATCACGCGCGAAGGCATCCGGGCGTTACTGCAGGATGCCTTCGAGGGACGCAGACCCGCTGCGTGACTTACCGCCGCCAGCCGCGATAGTAGCGAGGTCCGTAATACCGCGGCGCAACCCAACGCGGGCCGTAATAAGCACGCGGACCCCAGTAACCGCCCCGCCAGACGTAAGGATACGGAGCGGCAACCACGGGAGCTGGCGCGACATAAGCAGCGGCCGGCGGGGGCGGAGCATAGTAGCCGTAAGCGGGAGCCACGCCAACACCAACGCCAACTCCGCCGACTCCAACTCCAACCACGACGCGCGGCCCTGCGAAGGCTGCGCTTCCAACCAGGAACAAAAGAGCAAGTAATTTGGTTTTCATCGATCTGTCCTCCTCACGCGCCCTGAATAGGCATTCACCGTGCCAACCGCGATCCCATGTGAAATCCTGACGTTGCTGGCGATCATCGCGAATCGCGCCTGGCCGATATCCACCAGCAAGTTTGATTTCGGCCAATCCGGAGGGATTCCCGTTAGAGTTTCAGCGCCTCCGGACGATAACGCCTTTGGGGACGCGCATAAAACCGAATGACCGATAACTTTCTCATTACCTGGCTGCCCAAGTACAGCGTTAACATCGAGGCCATCGATAAGCAGCACCTGGTGCTGGTCGGCTTAATCCGTCAACTGCAGGAAGCCATGCAGGAAGGGCGCGGACGGGCTTTTCAACACCAGCTCATCGATCGCCTGGTGGCGTACACCAATCAGCACTTCCGTTTTGAGGAAGAGCTGATGAGCAAACATGGCTTTGAGCTGCTGGCCGAGCACATCGAACAGCATCGGGTACTCACGAATCAGGTTTCAGAACTGCATCAGAAAATCCAGAGTCATGAGGTGATCTCGAATGCTTCCATCATGTTGTTCCTCCGGAATTGGCTCACGGACCACATCATGCAGCACGACCAAAAGTACGCCCAAGTCTGCAATCCTGCGGGTTAAACCTGAACCAAGTGTTGGCTCTGCACCCCGAATCCAGCTTTGGTACTAAAGTCTATCAGGGATACTAAGAATACATCTAGGTTCTCCACCCGATTGGGACTGCGCAAACCTGCGCCTTAGAATGCATTAGGACCATGAACGCAGGTACGCTACCCTCCAAGCAGAACAAGACCCAATACTCCGAAGTGGAGGCGGCTCAGGAGCTGGGTGTGACGGTGGAGCAGCTCCGCGTCTTGATTCGCCGCCATGTCGCGCAGAGCGACGAAGATCTGAACCACATCGCCATCGCCACGTTCCATCCGTCCGATCTTTTGCTCCTCAAAATTCTCGCCGGCCAAAGCAGCGTGCTCACTCCGCCAGATTCCCCCGAATAGCCCGCTTTCCGAGGGCGAAGCTATAAGCCCGTGCCGTCTTGACCGTCAACCAGGAAGTCAGTTATCTCCGAGACCGATTCCGCAAGTGGGTCTGAAACTTTGGCTACTCCTCGCGATCCCAACCAGATATAGATAAACGCCAACCCAGTACAAATCGCCGCGTGAATGTAGGCTCCATCCCATACCCTTTTGAGAGCGCCTGCCGCAAAGGCGCCGCCGAGAACGAATGGGAGAACGCGCTTCCAGTTCCAATGCCGCTTCGTCACCGGCTGGGATGTTGTCATTACCATTCGTAGGATCGGCTTCTCGCTGAACAGAATTCATAGCTTCGTTGGTACCATGCAGAGTATGGCAAAGCTTGGATTTCTAGGATTGGGTCTGATGGGTTATCCGATGGCGCGGAACCTGGCGCGCGCCGGTCACCAGGTGGCGGTGTGGTCGCACACGGCGAGCAAAGCGCGCCAGCTCGCCTCCGAGGAAAAAGCAATCGCCTGCGCATCCCCCAAGCAGGTGGCCGAACAGGCCGACCATGTCTTCGCCTGCGTGGGCGACACGCGCATGTCGGAGGAGGTGTTCACGGGGCCGAACGGCGTGATCGAGGGCGCGAAGCCCGGAACCATCGCCGCCGACGCCAGCACCATCTCCCCCAGCGCCAGCCGAGGGATCGGCGATAAGCTAAAGGCCAAGGGGGTCTATTTCCTGGACGCGCCCTGCACCGGGTCCACTCCGGGGGCGATCAACGCGACGCTCACCTTCATGATCGGCGGCGATCAGAAGATCTTTGAACAGACGAAGCCATTTCTGGAAGTGATGGGTAAGCAGTTCTACTATTGCGGAGGCCCAGGACTCGGGCTGCAGGCCAAACTCACGCAGAACCTGATCCTTGCTAACTTGATGCAAGCATTCAACGAAGGACTGGTGCTGAGCACTAAAGGCGGTATCGCGCCGGATCTCATGCTCGAAATCCTGAACAACAGCGCGGCCAAGTCCGGATTGATCTCCTTCAAGGCCCCTTTCGTTTTTAAAAGGGACTTCACCACCAACTTTTCCACAAAGTGGATGCACAAGGACATCGGGCTGGCGCTTGGATCGGCGCAGGAACTGGGGATGCCTATGCCTATTACCAGCCAGACTGAACAGATGTTTCAAGCAGCAATTGCAGAAGGTTACGGGGAAGACGACCTGTGTGCCACCATCCGGGTGATGGAGCACTGGGCCGGTGTCGAGGTCAAAGGAAAATAAAAATACAAAAAACTGTTGCGTTCCAAGAAATCATATATTAGTATTGGAATTAAGCCGGGGAGGCAACTCCCACCAAAGCGAGACTAACCTCATTAAAGACCCCTGAAGCAATCCTCCCCGGCGCCCGAAAGGGTTTGGGTCGTTCACTTAGACGCAGCAGACAGCAGGCCGGATACGAGGTTTCTCAAACCGTTTAACGCTATAATAGGGCGATTGAAGACGCTCACCCTCCTCGGGTCCACCGGGTCCATTGGTGTCAGTACTTTGGACGTGGTTGGACGCCATCCAGAAAAATATCGCATCCACGCGCTGGTCGCCGGAACTAACGTAGGCTTGCTCGTTCAGCAGATTGAGCGATTTCGCCCTGAAGTAGTAGTTACGGCAACCGAGCACTCCCACAAGAATCTAATCAGTAGGTTGTCCGATGCCGGGTTACCCCGCCAGTCGTGGCCGCAGCTTTCCTGGGGCGCTCAAGCCCGCGTGGAAGCCGCCATTGCGCCTGAGGTGGACTTCGTCATGTCCGCCATTGTGGGCGTGGCAGGCCTGGAGGCAACCTATGAGGCCATCCGCCGGGGCAAACGGCTCGGATTGGCCAATAAGGAGGTGCTGGTGGCGAGCGGCAAGCTGGTAATCGAAGCCGCCAGAAAGTCGGGGACTGAGTTGATTCCGGTGGATAGCGAACACAACGGCGCGCATCAATGCCTCAGAGCCGGCAAACGAAGCGAAGTGGCCCGGCTGATTCTGACGGCCTCGGGCGGTCCTTTCCGCGAGACTCCAGCCGAGAAGCTGGCTGCCGTTACTCCGGCCGATGCCCTCAATCATCCTACCTGGAAGATGGGCAAGCGGATTACGGTGGATTCGGCGACCCTCATGAACAAGGGATTTGAGGTGATTGAAGCCTGTTGGCTTTTCGGGTTTTCTGCCGATGAAGTGGACGTGGTGGTCCACCCGCAATCTTCCGTGCATGCCATGGTCGAATATACGGACGGCAGCGTGATCGCGCAGATTTCCGCTACCGACATGCGCATGCCCATCCAATATGCGCTGACCTACCCAGCTCGCGATCCCGCGCCGGTGCCGCGTCTCGATTGGACCGAGCCGCGCACCTGGACTTTCTCGGCGCCCGACTTCAAGAAGTTCCCCGCGCTGCGGCTAGCCTATGAAGCCTTCCGGGCGGGTGGATCGGCGGCCTGCACATTAAACGCGGCCGATGAAATCGCGGTGGAGGCTTTTCTGGCCGGCCAAATCTCGTTTCCTTCCATCGCCGCGGTGGTAGAGGAGACGCTGGCCAAAGTACCGAATCGCGAAGCCGCTTCGGTTGGGGAGATACTGGAAATAGATGAACAATCGCGTTCGGTGGCGCGTAAGATTGTTCTGGAACGCGCCGGGGGAGTTGGCGCCAGGGTGGGTGCTTCCATAGAGGCCTAGATATTATGAGCTTCGTCGTCTTGCAAAACATTTTTTGGTTCCTGATCATGATCGGGGTCATGATCCTGATTCATGAGCTGGGCCATTATTGGGCGGCGCGCTTCTTCGACGTGAAGGTGGACACCTTCAGCTTCGGGTTCGGGCCTCGCTTGTTCGGCTTCAAGAAGGGCGAAACCGATTTCCGCTTCTCCGCGATTCTGCTGGGCGGCTACGTCAAGATGGTGGGAGAGCAGCCCGGGGACGAGCATGCCACTGATCCGCGCAGTTTCCTGAATAAGCCTCGCTGGCAGCGCTTGATTATTTTATTTGCCGGGCCGGCCATGAACGTGATCCTGGCTGTGGCGGTGCTCACCGGACTCTTCATGATCCGGTTCCCCAAGGTTCCTTCTAATCCCTCGCCCGAGATTGGCTACGTGGTGCCCAACAGTGCCGCCGCCAAAGCCGGTTTAGAGGAAGGCGACCGCATCGTACAAATCGGCGATACTTCGAATCCCACATGGGAAGATATCAACCTGAAAGAGGTGGCCAGCGCGGGCCATCCGCTGAGCGTTTGGATTGTGCGCAACGGAGAGCGCAAGCTGTACACGGTAACGCCGGTGCTGGATCCAAAAACCGGCGCCGGGTTCGCGGGTTGGGGAGAGCAGAGCCAGATTGAAATCGGCAGCGTTCTCTCCGGTTCCCCAGCCGCCCAGGCAGGGCTCAGGCCCGGCGACATCATGGTGAGCGTGGACGGCCAGCCCATCTATTCCACGCCCAAGGTTCACGACATGATCAGCGGCAATGGCGGCAAGCCGGTGAACCTGGCGTTCTCGCGCGATGGCAAGCTCATGACGGCTCGGCTGACTCCCGCTTTGTCCAAGAACGGCGGCACGAAAGAGTGGATGATCGGCGTCAGTCTCCAGCAGAAAGTAGTGTTTGTCGCCCTGTCGTTCCCGGAGGCGCTCACCGAATCGGTCCGCGAGAACGTGAAGAGCGCGGGGTTCATCTATCAATTGCTGCGCGGCATCGCCGAGCGGCGCATGTCGCCGAAGTCGGTGTATGGTCCGATCGGCATCGTGCAGATCTCGGGTGAGGAAGCTCGCGAGGGCCCCATCCCCTTCCTCGGGCTGATGGCCGCGCTCAGCTTGAATCTTGCAGTGGTAAATCTGCTGCCCATCCCCATCCTGGACGGCGGCACCATCTTCATGCTGCTTTTGGAAATGTTCATGCGGCGCGATCTCAGCCTGCGGGTGAAGGAAGCCGCGTTCCGGCTCGGCTTCGTCTTCATCATGGCGATCGTCGCCTTCGTGATTTACAACGATATTTCCAAGCTGGCCGGCTGAAGGCTCCGGCTGCTTAACGCTCAGGCGCAAGCTGATTCGCCGTTACAAATACCGGCTGGATATCCACCGGAATGCTTTGCAGCCCCTGGAGCGCCTTCTGCATGTTGGGCCGAATCACGCCGAGTGAATCCAGCATCTGCTTGCCGCGCGCGTAGTCGCCCGTAGCCTCGATGGTCAGCAGGTCATGATCCAGATCGCGAACCGCGCCGCGGATCTTCGCGAAGTTCACTTCGAACGTTCCATCGGGATGCGCGATGAATCCGCCTTTGTCGGTTATATAGTTCACCTGCATCGCCATCCCCTTGCCGTGCGCATCGTTTAAGCCGAAGCGCAGCGTGCGGAAAGTGGATGCCAGAAACGTCGTGTACAACTGGCGCTCTTTGTCCGGACCGCCTTCAATCAATTTCCGGTCGTAGAGATGTTGCAGCATGAACAGGCCGGTAACATCGGCTTTGGCTTCTTCGATGGCGCTATAAAGCTCCTTGAGCTCCTGCCGCGGCGAAGTGGCGCGCCCAGCCACCGTGATCTGATGCGGCCCAATGCCATGGCTCAACTCGTGCGCCAGAATATGCGTGAAGAACGCATCGAAGCTCAGATCCTTCTGGCTGGCCGGCGACAGCACGCGCTTGGCGATCGGTTCCAGCGTGGAATGAAACTTGGCTTCCTGCACGTTCTTCAGCATCACGCGCTTGCTGCCCTTGAGCGTCACTACGCGCTCGTCGTTCGGCAGATTATAAGCCGCGGTTTGGACGGCATGCGCCGCATCGCCCGCGTCGAAGACTTCGTTCACCACGCGAATGGGCGCCTGGCTGCCGAGCTTCGGATTGCGATACTTCGGATCGATAGGCAGGTTGTCCTCCACCTCCTGCAAATGATCGGCGAAGAACCTCAGCTTGGCAGTCTCCGCGTCATCGCGAACATTGACGTAGGCTTCAAATGCAGCTTTGTATCCGAAAATGTCGTCGTTGTACGTTTCATAAGGGCCAATGGTGATATCGAGCGGCGCGTCCAGATCCATCCATGCAATGTCGCTGTCGTAATAGTTATTGGAGCGGAACGCCGCGGCTCGCTCAGTCAGGAACTTCTTGAGCGTCGCGTTGTCCGTCAGCGCGGCCGCTTCCTCCAACAGCTTCGCGGATTTCTCCAGATCCGCGCGATACTCCTGGCTGTAAGGCACCGCGTACAGCTTTCGGTTTGCATCGCGACGAATCACGGTGAAGAAACCCTCGGCCTGCTCCCGCTCTGGTTTCGACAGCGTCTTTACCCAGGCTTCGAACTCTTCCCGCGTCATATCTTGGGGATAGAAATTCGCGCCTGGTAACTTTTTGGCCGGAACGTCCGGAAGGAATGCCTCATGATCGTCGATCTCGGACCAGGGCGACTTGTTCAGCCAGAAATAGTCCAGACGGGCTTTGCCCAACGGAGTGGTATCGCGCCGCAGTTTGGCGTAGAGCGCGTGATTGCCGCTCCACATTTGCGTGAGGAAAATATCGTTCAGCACGCGCGCGGCTTCAATCAACTTCGCCAGCGCCCGGGTGTCGTCCGGCGAGAGTTTCGACGTATCCACGCGCAGCTGGGTCGGCTGAAAACGCGCGATCATCTTTTGAAGTTGCGCAAGATCGGGGATAGCGGCATTAGCAGTAAGCATAGGGACCAGCACGGTAACGAAAAGCAGGAATCTCTTCACTGTCCGCATCCTAGCACGAGCTTCCGGTAGAATTGCAGAATGCGTGGAAACGAAAAAGTTTTGGAACATCTGGGCACCGCATTGAAGGCGGAGCTTACCGCCATCAATCAATACTTCCTGCATTCGAAGATGTGCGAAAACTGGGGCTACTTCCGGCTGGCGGCCGATTACCGGAAGGAATCCATTGAAGAGATGGTGCACGCCGAAAAGCTGATGAACCGCATTCTGTTCCTGGATGGCGCGCCGAACATGACGGACCTGAGCCCGATTCACGTCGGCAAGAACGTCAAGGCGCAATACGAGAACGACTTGAAACTGGAGTTAGACGCGGTGCACCATCTGAACTCCGCCATCAAGCTGGCGGTGGAAGTGGGCGACAACGCGTCACGGGCGCTGTTCGAGGAAATTCTCAAGGACGAAGAAGAGCACGTCGATCATCTGGAGGGACAACTCCACGCTATCGCCGAAATGGGCTTCGAAAATTACCTGGCGCAGCAACTTCACAAGGGCGAGGAAGAAAAGGACTAAATCGGCAACATATCGAGCGCTGCTTGCAGTTCGCTTCTGGCATGCTGATCGCCGGTGCGGCTGGTCACCTCCACACCCTTTTCATAAAACGCGCGCGCGTTTTGCAGGTCGCCCAATTTCTCCAGCGCCTGGCCGCCATGAAAATAGCCGGCCGCATAATTTGGATTATGTTCCAGCAGCGCGCGAAACTCCGCCACCGCGCTCTCCAGTTGGCCGCTCTTCACCAGCTCCATCGCCAGGCCGTAGCGCGCGAAGGCGTCGGCGGGATTCTGCGCCAGCATCGCCTTCAAAACTTCCATTCGGTTGGTCGCCATATCTCTACGTGTTAACATACCGGGCAATGGCGTGCCCGTATTTTTTTCCCGTGGCGCGATTTGAAACCAGCCCGTGGAGTGTTCCGCCGCGCTTGCCGCTGGGCGATGCGTTCTCGGGCCAATGCCGCGCTCCGGGAAACACCGCTCAGCCTGGCGAGACGCGCATGCGCGAAGCGTGCAATCTGGGGCTGGGCAGCCACGGTTGCGAGCAGTTCCCCCTAAACTCCGCGTCCGACGCGATTCGTTTCCACGTCGCCAAAGACTCGGGTGAGCTGATTCACATCCAATACGTCTTCGAAAAGGAGTGCTGGCCCGGAGAACACGGATCGTTTGATTATTCCGTCAGCCAGAAACTCTCCTCAGCCCGGGTGGATGAAACTTTGCGCCGCCAGGCCGAAGCCTTTCTCGAAAGCTACCTGCGGAGGCGAAGCGAAGCGTGAGCCCAGGACATGCCGGTTCAGAGCTAACCGGACGTTTCGTCCGTGAGTCCATTTCCGAGTATTCCGAATTCGCCCTTCCCACCGATGCCAACACGCTCGGCAATGTTCTGGGCGGGAAGGTGATGCACCTGGTGGATCTGGCGGCCGCACTCGCCGCCGTGCGCCACGCGCGCTGCCCGGTGGTGACCGCGTCGGTGGATCAGATGAGCTTTCTCCATCCGGTTCACATCGGCGAGTTGATCATGCTGCAATCCAGCGTGAACCGGGTGTTTCGGACCTCCATGGAGGTGGGTGTGCGCGTGCAAGTGGAGGACCTGCTCACCGGCCACAGGAAACACACCTCGTCCGCGTACCTGACGTTCGTTGCGATCGACAAGAGCGGACAGCGCGTTCCGATTGCGCCCGTGATTCCAGAGAGTGACGACGAGAAGCGGCGGTACAATGAGGCCGGCGAGCGCCGGACCTATCGCCTGGCAATGCGTGACAAAGCCTTACGAAAGCTTTAGTCGTTACCCGCTTTGTACATGTACTTGATGTTCGGTTTGAAAATCAGCAGATTCGGGTGGCCGTCGCGATTCACCTTCAGGCAAGTCTTGTCGTACCACTCGATCACGCCCTCCAGTGTTTCCCCGTCTTTCATGACGAACACCATGGGCGTCTTGGCCTGCATTTGTTTCATGTAGTAAAAATTCTCGGCGTTGGTTTGATCCGGCGGGGCGGTTTTCTTCTGGTGATTGTTATTCGGTGGACGGCGGTTCATTTGGTCCTTCACTTCATTCAAAGACGGACGGATTAGCTTACGGTTCCCGGACTCCACGGCACGCTCCACAATTCGAGATGATCCAATCAGGCCCAAAACGCGTAGAGAAACCGGCCGGGGCCACTCGGAGGATTACTAGAAGCTCAACTAAAATCATTGAACCACACTGACAAGGCCTCTGCAAGAAGTGCGTCCATGCGCAGCGTGCCATCTTGAGCAGACGCTCGCGCGCGCCAGAAGTTACACGCCCGCCGTTCAATTTAGAGCACGTAATTCCACAACCAATGCATCCAATGCGATGGTCTTTTGAATATTGCGGCGTACCAGCGTCGAAATCTCATCGGCGCGCTTTACAGCCGCGCGGATCCAGCGGAACGAAACGTGGCTGGCCAGCGCTTCCAGATCGCGCCGGATATCGGCGTTGCGGACATCGGCGACGCCGATATCACCCCCGCCTTCCGACAGCAACAGCAAATCCTCCAGCAGGACGTACAGGATGTTCAGCAGCGCATCCAGCTTCTCCGTTTTGCGCGGGGCCATGGCTTCGGCGTACTTGGCCCATTCGGCAAACGGCGCACGCCCCGCCGCCACTTCCAGCAGCTTCACCATCGCGGTGCGGCGCTCGTCGTACACATCCAGATCCATCGATACTGCCAGGCCGGGACTCCCCGCCGCCAGCGCGATCCGCCGCTCGGGATCCGACAATCCACGCTCGGCGACAAACGCGCGCATCTCCGCATTCGACAGCGGCGCCAGATGGAAGGACACGGCGCGCGAACGGATGGTGGGCAGCAGATCGTAGGGATTTTCGGCGGCCAGTAACAGGATCAAATGATCGGGCGGCTCTTCCAACGTCTTCAGAAGCGAATTCGCGGCCTGCTCATTGGCGCGATCGATATGATCGATCAAAAACACGCGGCGCATTCCATGCAGCGGCTTATATTGCGCGCGCTCCTTCAGCAAGCGCATCTGCTCGATGGTGATCTGCCGCAGCGGACCGTCGGGCGGAAAGGTCAGAACGTCGGGATGCGTAGCGAACAGGAGCGGATCTTCGTTGCGCTTGTCGGAAGGCCATTTTTCGCGCTCGGCGATGGTTTCGGCGTTCGCCTCCCGGCTGAGGTCGTCCTGCTCGATTTTGTCCGCTCCACCGATCATGGCCGCCGCGAATCGCCGCGCCAGCGTGGCTTTTCCTACTCCCTCCGGACCGTCCAGCAGAATGGTCTGCGGGATGCGCTCCTGCTGCGTCATCGCGAACAGAGTTTGCGCCACCTTGGCATTCCCGTAAAAGTGTTCAAAGGGCAACCTTTCAGTGTGACACACAGGTTCGCCTCCCAGGTGAGCTACAATCGCGATTGAAGGTACAGTTTTGGCATTGAAATCTGGTCAGCCGGTCAGACTGGGAATCGATTTCGGCACCACACGCACGGTTGTGGCCGCAGTGGATCGTGGAAATTATCCGCTGCTTTCGTTCGAAGCCCCGGACGGCGCGCATGTGGACTGGTTCCCTTCCCTGGTTGCGGTGCGCGGCGCCGAGCGGCTGTACGGATGGCAGGCTTGGGCATGCCAGCAAGATCCCGATTGGACCATCATCCGGTCGCTCAAGCGCGTGCTGCAGGATGCCGGCCCCAACACCATTCTGGAGCTGGCCGATCAGCAGGTGCCGCTCATCCAAGTATTGCGAGAAATGGCCTCGGCGCTGCGCGATCTGCTGCCGCAAGAGAAACTCGAAGTGATGCTGGGTGTCCCGGCGAACGCGAACACCAACCAGCGCTTTCTCACGGTGGAGGCATTCCGCTCGGCTGGGTGCGACGTAGTGGGGCTGCTGAATGAGCCGTCGGCCGCGAGCATCGAATTCGGCCACAAGAATAGAATCACCGGCGTGATTTTGGTTTATGACTTAGGCGGCGGAACCTTCGATGCGTCGCTAGTAGAAGTCGGTGAGAAAACCCATCGCCCGCTCGCCACCGAGGGCATTGCTACTCTGGGCGGCGACGATTTCGACGAGATCCTGGCGGAGCTGGCTACCACCAACGACGAGCGCAACGGCCTTTCGCAGGCCGAGCACTTCCGCTTGCTCGAAGAGTGCCGTCTTCGCAAGGAAGCCCTCAATCCCAACACGCGCCGCATCGTGATCGATCTGGATACGGTGCGTGAAGGCTGGGGAACCGTGACGGTTCCGGTGGCCGATTATTATGAGCGCTGCCGGCCATTGGTGGACGAGACGCTGCACGTGGTGGAAGATTTACTCGAAGCACAAGGCGGCACGGAGATTGAAGCGCTGTACGTCACCGGCGGCGGAAGCGAGCTGCCGATCGTCGGGCGCGTGTTGCGCGAGCAGTTCGGCAAACGGATCCGCCGTTCGGTGCACGCACGTTCGGCGACGGCGCTGGGCCTCGCCATCCAGGCCGACGCCCAAGCCGGTTATATTCTGCGGGAAAAGTTCACGCGCTACTTCGGCGTGTGGCGCGAAGGCGATGCCGGGCGCCGCATTGTTTTCGATCCGCTGTTTCACAAGGGCGTCGCGCTGCCAGGTCCTGGCGAGCACGCGCTTGAAATCGACCGGCGCTACACTCCGGTGCACAATATCGGGCACTTTCGCTATCTGGAGTGCACGCACGTGGACGAGGATGGGCAGCCTTCGGGCGACGTCACGCTCTGGGACGCGATTCAGTTTCCGTTTGACCCCGCCCTGCGGGACGCCGATGCCGTGGAAGTGGCGCACTCGGCGGCCGCGCGGTCGCACGAGATCGAAGAGGTTTATTCCATCGATGCGAGCGGCACGGTCACCATTACCATTGCCAATCTCACGGCCGGCTACAGCCGGGTCTATCGCCTGGGCCGCTGGGCTTCCAAAGACGCGCCGGTAACGCCAGCCAAGGCACGCATGCGGCATGTCACTCGCAAGCAGGCCGAGGGCCGCCGGCGGTGAGTGAGTTACTCGATCTAATCAACAAACACAAACTTTACGATCTGGCGCATTCCTACTTCGCCGGAATGCCGCACTTTCCCACGCATCCGCCATTTGTTTTCGGACTCACGCGGAAGCACGGCGACTTGGTCTTTGAAGGGGGCGCCAGCTCCTCGGCCGAGTCCATCGCATTGGGCGGTCACGTGGGCACGCATATCGATGCGCTCTGTCACTATTCTTGCGGCGGCCGGCTGCACGGCGGCGTGGAAGCCAGCGCCGTGCAAAACGATTCCAGCGGGTTCGCCCAACTTGGCGCGGAAACCATCGCGCACATCCTGCGGCATGGCGTGCTGCTCGATATCGCGGCGCAAATGAAGCTGGACGCTTTGCCGCCGGACTTCGTGATTACTCCCGGGCATCTGGATGAGGCGCTCGCGACAACGAAAGCTACCATTGGCTCCGGCGACGTGGTGCTGTTGCGCACCGGATGGGCGCGCTATTTCTCGAACACGGCGCAATTCGTTACCGGCGGCCAAGGACACGCCGTTACCGGACCGGGCCCTGAACTCGATGGCGCGCGCTGGTTGAGCGAGCGCGGGGTCTTCGCAGCGGGCTCCGATACGATTGCATTCGAGAAAGTTCCGGCGGCACGCATGCCGGTGCACGTACATCTGCTGGTGGAAACCGGCATCCACATTATCGAGGCATTGAACCTGGAAGATCTCTCGCGCGATCGGATTTGCGAGTTTGCCTTCATTGCGTCACCGCTCAAAATTCGCGGCGCGACGGGATCGCCGATCCGTCCTTTGGCGCTGGCTTAGGCGAACTCTTGCGTGCCGTGTCGGCACGCGTGGGCGCGTGCGCCACGCCGGCGGCGCAACGGGAAGAGGCTTTCCCGACAAGCCCTCAGTAGCGATTCAGAAACGCCGTCAATTCAGGCGCCAGGCTCTTCCGCGCGGCGATGCACAGATCGATGCTTTCCAGCGTCTGCGCCAAGGTTCTGGGGCCGCCGTGGTAATCCTTCACGCGATCGGCGAAGAACGCATCCAGTTCGTCGCGATGCTTGGCGTCGCAGAAACTGCCCCCCACCGAAGGAAGCACGGCGGCGTAGTCTTCGCCGACTTCACGCGGGAGCCGCTTCAACAGCGCGTCCAGGTTCTGTTTCACAAATTCAAACGGAACATCGCGCGTATCCACATAAGACAAGGGCCCGAACAGCAGCGGATAAAACGATTCGCGCGGATCGAAATCCTTCGAGAGCAGCAAATCCAGCGACGCGCGCGCCAGTTCCGGACTGCGGAACGAGCCGAGCGCTTCGAGCAGCACCTCGCGAACGTGATGATGGCGCTCCCGAATCGCCGCCGCGCGCAGCGAGTCAAAAAGCTCGCGATTCCCGAACTCAGCCGCGATGCGCAGCACTGGCTCCAGCATCTCCGGATCGATCCCGTGTCCGGTCTGGAGCCACTGGCGCGCCAGCATGCCCGCCTGGTCGATCAGCTCTTTTTCTTCACCCGCGCTGGCTACGAACGGAACCAGCTTCTGGCGCAGCAAACGCGTGTCCTCACTGTCGTCCGGCTTGGCGGTCCATCCCAGTGCTATCGCCTTCTCACCAAATTCCTTGCGAATGAAGCTGGCGCCCTTCTCGCGCAGATTGGCCGGAACGCTCTCACCCCGCAGCAGCGCGGCGATATTGGCGGCCGATTGCACCACTTGCCAGTCCGAATCCTTGCTGAACTCGGGCACCAAAGCCAGCGCCGTTTGCGCCGAAACTTCTCCTTCGCCGGCGAGCGAATCCACATCGCCCAAGACGCCGACGCGCTCGGCCACGCTCAGATGGCTGCCGCGATCGGTCAGGACTTTCTTCAAGAGATCGTCCTTATAAGCGACCTGGTAGTAGCCGGTTTCTCCGTCATTGGGCAGAAGCCATGCGGGACACGTCTGCGCACCCTCCAGCGCAATCTCTTCTTTGGGATCCGATAGCAGGCTGCATTGGTGATGCACCGTTCCATCTGCTTCAAACGCGATGCAAAGGGGAATCTGCCAGGTCTGCGCCTTAGCTTCGGAACCCACCGGCAACGAGCGCTTCTGCGTCACCGCCAGCGACGGCTGCGCCCCGCATTTCAATTCCGCCGAAACCTCCGGCACGCCGGGCTGATCCAGGAAGCTGTCGAAAGCCGGCGCCACGTTCTTCCCCGCCACCGTGCTCATGGCCGCTTCGAAATCGCTGGCTGTGGCATTGCCCCAGGCGTGCTGTTTTAGGTAAAGCTGTACGCCTTCGCGAAACTTCGCCTCGCCGATCCAGTGCTCGAACATCTCGATCACCGCCCCGCCCTTCTCATACGTGATGTCGTCGAAGGCGTTCGCGATATCGTCATTGTTCTGGATAGGCTGGCGGATCTCGCGCGCCGACGCCAGTTCATCGTCGCGCATCGCTCCCAAGCGCGCCTTCACAATCGCGACGTCCAGATGCCACGCCGGCTGCCATTCGCCGGGGATTTTGCGCTCCATCCAGGTGGCGAACGCCTCGTTCAGCCAGGTGTCGTTCCACCACGCGGTGGTCACCAGATCGCCGAACCACTGATGCGACATTTCATGCGCGCACAACCCCGCCAGCTCGCGCTTGTGATCGATGGTTTCACTCGCCGGATCGGCCAGCAGCGAACTCTCGGCGTACGTGATCAGCCCGGCGTTCTCCATGGCGAAGTCGCTGACCGGCATCACTACCGAATCCAGCTTCTCGTAGGGAAACGGCATGCCGACATAATCTTCCAGCAGCTTGAGTTCTTGAGGAATCGCCATGGCGGCATAGGCGGCGTCGGCCTTCTTGCCTTTTGGAACAATCACGCGCACCGGCGTGGGACCCACGTGACCGGCATCCACAACGTCGAACGGCCCTACTGCCAGCGCGACCAGATAACTCGGCAACGGCGGCGATGGTTTGAATCGAACCATCTTCATGCCGTTCGGTTCTTTCGACTCCGATTGAACCGGTGTGTTCGATAGCGCCAGATCGTCTTTGGGAACATGCAGTGTCATCTGCCACGGCACTTTGAAACTCGGCTCATCGAAACAAGGAAACGCGCGGCGGGCGTCCGTCGGTTCAAATTGGCTGTAGACATACCACTCGCGGTCTTCTTTCAATTGAAAGATGCCCGCGCTGCTGTTGCGGCTGATTTTGCCCTGATAGGCGACATGCAGGACGCCCTTGCCGGAAATCGCCCGGTCGAAAGTAAACCCGATGAACTGATCGCCTCCCGCCACCGTCTTGGCCGGCAGCGCGCTGCCGGATTCCGGGTGAAACACCGCGTCCTGAATCTTCAGGCCGATCGCATTCAACCAAAGCACATCGGATGGCGTGCGGATATCGATGCTAATGTCGACGCTCCCGCGAAAAGTATCGCGATCCGGAACGATGGTGAGATCCACGGCATAGCGTGAAGGTTGGGCCGACCCGTCCAGGCGCAGTTTGGGAGGATCGAGAGTCGGCGCGGAGAAGGCCGGGAGCGACGACGCACATAAAATCGCAATGGCAAGCGAATGTTTCATAACAACAAGGTGATTTACTAACGAACGGCGGCTTCAGCCGGCGCGGAAACTGCTACGGCCGCCCTTCGCAACAACACTACCGAAAGCGCGGCCAGGTACAACAACGCGCCGGTCAATACCGTGGCGCGCAAACCGATGTAGATTGCGAGACAGATGGCGGAGACGGATCCCAAAACGCTAGCGGCCGCATTTAGCGCCCACGCCCAGCGGACCGCCTGCGGGTAGCTTTTCTGCAGGCGCGTCAGACCGGTGGGAAACGGAATGCCCATCAGAAAACCCGCCGGCGCGATCAGGCAGACCGTCACCAACACTTTGATTGGCAGCGGCCAGCCCACTCCATACTCGCTCACTGGCGCAGCCAGAAAGGCCAAGGCGGAAACGGTGGCCGCCACGCCGATCAGCACCGCGCTCAGGCGGCCGGTCTGAATGGAACTATTCGCCGATTCGCCGGTCAAACGGCGGCTCCAATAACTGCCCAGGCCGCTTGAAATCAGCATCGAGAAAATGATCACCGTTAATGCATACGTAGGATGGCCCAGGAAGAGTACAAACTTCTGGATCAGGGCCACCTGGATCAAGATATAGCCCGCGCCGATACACACGAAGTACAGCAGAAATCCGCGCACGCCCTTCTCGGCCGGCAGGCGCTCGCCTAGCAGGAGCGGCGGGAACGCCAGCACCACGATAATCGCGAGCACGCTGATTCCCAACACCTCAAACAGCAGCGGCAGCGCACGATTGATTTTATAATCCGCCGAGAGTCCGCCCTGCTTCAGGAAATTCAAGATGTCGCGCGGCTGCACGGTGTAAAAGAAAAATGGCCGGTCGTCATCCACGGGCGTGACGTTGTAGCGATAGTTCCGCCAAAACGTGCTCGGATCCGCGCTCCGCAGCAGCGCTCCAAATTCGTTCGAAGGCGCGTCGCCTGGAATGTAAAGTGCTTGCAGATGAGTTTGGCTCAAGGCCGACTTCACCGCCGCAACATCCGCGTCGCCCAGCGGCTTGCGGAAGATCAGCACTGTATCCAGCGCGCCGAAGGCATCGATGTTCTGGGCATGATCGCGCAAGACCACAACGTGCCGCCAGGCATCCGTTTCACCCACCTCGCCCAGCGCCTCAATCGCGAGCGAAAGCAATCGCAGGCTCTCGCGCGGCGGCTCAAAGCCCCAGCGCGTGAAGACCATCAATCCGTCGTCCGTCAAGTGATTCAGATAATCGCGGAATGCGTCGGTGGTGTAGAGATTGTTTTCAGATAAGGCGAATGCGCCGGCCGCGGTGGACGCCCAGGTATCCACCAGCGTGGCCTGCAACACCTGATATTTTTCCGGGCTCCTCCGCACGAAGCTGCGCCCATCCTCGACGAACAGGTGCACCTCCGGCCGGAAATAGAGCCGATGGCTCAAGTCTGCGAAGCGTTGCTGCATGATGGTGTGCGCGATGATCGGGTTGATTTCAACCGCGGTTACGTCCTTACTTCCGCCGGTGAGCGACCGCGCCACATCCCAACCACCGCCCGGACCGATCACCAGCGTCTTGGCGCCGGGCCGCAGCATGTAGGGAAAACCGGGCCCCTCATGCAGCAGGTTTGCGCGCTGCTCCACGGTCAGGTGCTGCAGATCGAAAGTGGGAATTCCGGTAGACGCGTCGGCGTCGATCACAATTTCCGGATCGCTGCTTTTGGGATTGAGGAGCGCGATGCGCGAGATCGGGTTCCATCGCACAAACGATTCCTGCCCGATCCGGTGGCCCTTGGCGTAGCGAATATCAATCAGGTGGCTCTTGCCGTTGAAGGCCATCAGCGCCACAAAGACCAGCGCGAGCGTCACAGCGCCCGCGCGGCCGCGCAACGTGCCGCCCAGGTTGTACCAGATCGCCGCGGACACAGCCAGCAGAACCGACGCCGCGATCACCGTGTTGGGGCCGCCAAAATAGTCGAGAAACGGAACCAGAACCAGGCAACCGCCGGCGGCGCCGAGCAGATCGAAGAAATACACGCGATCCACGCGCTGGATGCCTTCCGCCACCGCGATAGAAACAACCGCGCCCGAAAAAAAGAACGGCAGCGCGCTCGCGAAATAGACGCCGGCTAGCGTCAGATTGCCGAGTTCTCCGGCACGCGTCAGGATGTAGACCAGCGAAGCCACCACGGCCACGCTATTGGTCACCGCCAGGATGCCCAGCTTGTGGAAGATATTTCCGCCGCGGCTGGCGACGACATAGGAAAACAGGCCGCCCGCGCCCAGCCCGAACAGTGCAATCGAGATTGCAAGAAACGCGAAATGGTAATAGAAAACTACCGAAAAGATGCGCGTGAGCGACAGCTCCAGGATCAGTGTCGCAAGCGTGGTGAACGCGACGCCCAGATAGAGCTGCGGCCACTTGGTCTTGCCGGATTCATTGGTTGAACTGACGCGAGGCAATATCTAATGGTAAAGGATCGGGTGCTCACATCGCAGGAAACCAGCCGACAGGCGCGCAAAACGGGGCGCCTGGCGGCCGATCCTTCTTCCCTGTACTCTCAGACGGAGCGGCCTGGAAGCTGGTTGCGGCGACTCTACATCATGGCCGCGGGCGGGGCCGGCTCGTCCGGACTTCCCGCTTTCGAAAGGGGCAACCTCACCAATAAGGTTCCAAGCAAAAAAATAATGATGGAGCCGGCGATATAGGAGGGCTCCGGGAAAATCTTCGGCAGCGGCCATTCGAAGAAGCGGAAGGTTGCAATTACCAGCCCCATCAACGCCTCCCCAGCAATCAAGCCGGAAGCCACCAGGATTCCCACGTTCTCCACGCGCGCGGACTGAGCTTCGTTAAACCCGGCGCGTTTGCGCATGGAGTCCGTCACCCAGCGAAAAATGCCGCCCAGAAAAATCGCGAAGGTAGTGTTAATCGGCAGATACATTCCCACCGCCACCAGCATGGGGCTCTTCACTCGTCCCATGATCATCACGATGCCGAACATCACGCCCACCACCACCAGCGGCCATGGCATGTCGCCACCCACGATGCCCTGTGCGAGAGTGGCCATCAGGCCGGCCTGTGGCGCCGACAGCTTCGGATCGCCAAAGCCGATGCCGCCCCCCTTGATATTGGCCGCCTGCAGAATATACAGCGGCCAGTACATGGCCGCGCTCGCTACCACTACCGCGATCAGCTCCGCCATCTGAATGCGCCGCGGAGTGCCGCCCAAGATATAGCCGACCTTGAAGTCTTGCAGCAGTTCGCCAGCCACTGCCGACGATACGCAGGCCACGGCCGCCACGCCCAGCACCACCGCCACGCCGCCCGGTCCCGACACGCCGAGCGAAACCATCAGCAGCGCCGCAATGATCAGCGTGGTGAGCGTCAGCCCGGAGATCGGATTGTTGGTAGACCCGATGGTGCCCACCAGGTAGCCCGACACCGCAGCGAAGAAGAACGCAATCAGCAGCATCACCACCGCGGCTACTAATCCGCCGAGCACTCGATGCGACAGGAAGATATACAGCGCGATCATGCACGCGAACATCACCGCGATCAGGGCAAACACGATTTTCGAACTCATGTACTGTTCGGTGCGCACGCTCTCCTGGGGCTGCGCGGTAACCCGAAGATCGGAGACAGCGCGCTTGAGGCCGTCGAAGAGTCCCTTACGCATGCGGAACAGCGTGTAGGCGGCGCCGGTCATCATTCCGCCCACCGCGATGGGGCGCACAATGTAGCGCCACACGGCGTTGATCAGATCCACCCAGGAGGCATCCGTGGATCCGGCGGGCAAAAACGTGCGCAGTTGCGGCCCCATGAAAAAGATCAGCAGCGGCACCAGAAAGCCCCAGGCCAGCACGCCGCCGGCGAAGTTCAACGCAGCTAACTCCGGCCCAATGATATAGCCGACGCCGATATACGCGGGACTTACGGTGGGGCCCGAAGCCAGCGTTACGCCGCCCGCGTTCAAGGCCTGCCGCGCCGATCCCAGCTTCACTGAGCTCTTGCCGAGCGTACCGACGTGCAGCAGGAAATCCTTATCGTTGGCAAAAAGCTGAATCTCCGCCAAAAACTGAATCAGCGCTCCCAGCCCCAGGTTGTAGAACAGGTATTTCGCCGCATCCGCTCCACGCCGGCCCGCCTTGTGGATCTCCGACGCAGCCAGCGATTCGGGAAACGGCAGCTCCGGATCCTCCACCATCACGCGCCGCATCAGCGATACGAACAGGACGCCCAGAATGCTGCCCAGCACCATCAGGGCCGTCGATTTCCAGTACGCGTCTTTCGGCGAGAAGGAAGGCCACGCGCCGGAGATGAGAAACGCGGGCAGAGTAAAAATGGCTCCGGCCGCGACGGCTTCCCCGATCGATCCCGCCGTTCGAGCGATGTTCTCTTCCAGCACCGATCCGTTCACAGTCCGCAGCACCGCCATGCCAATCACCGCGGCTGGATAAGTGGCGGCGATGGTAATGCCGGCGTGCAAGCCCAGGTACGCGTTCGCAGCGCCCAGGATCACCGTCATGATTAGCCCCAGAAACAGCGCTCGGAAAGTGAACTCCCGCATTTTCACGCTCTGCGGGACGAACGGGCTATAGCGTGGTTGTTCGCTCATTGGATCACAATGATAACAGGTGGTTGGACGATGACGCGGGGGCAGCCGAACCCAGCAGCCAATGCTTACTGAACCGCCAGAGTGACCGCTGTGGGGCTGGCGTAGCCACCCACCGTGACCACCACCTGATTGTAAGGTTCGTGCAACACACCGGCGGGCACTACCACATCGATCTGCAACACTCCCGCCACCAAACCGGGAGCGGCTCCCACATAAGCTATCTGAGCCGGCAGACCGTTGATGGTAACCGAAACGGGAAGCAGCGGTGCCGGGTAGGGCGGAGAAGTGGAAGTAAGGAGACCATCCACACTCGCCGGCGTGGTGGCGCCGCCACCGGTGGCGTAGAGGGCAACTACTGACCCCTCCACTGCTGGATTACTGGAGGAGTTTACGCTCCCGTCCTGGTTGAGGATCGCTCCCTGGCCTCCGCCTTCACCGTTCATCGAAAATAGCGCCGGTGACGCAGGTTGAACAGACACTGTGGTGGATGTGGTGGGCTGCCCCTGGTAGAACACCTGCACCTGGGCGCTGGCGCCTGTAACGCCGAACGGAACCACGGTGTTGATCTGGGTGGATGACGCAAACAGGATGGGCGACGCGACGCCGCCGATATCGATTTGCGTATCCTCAATCGTGTCGGCCACCGAGTCGCCATCCAGGTCGCCTTGCGCCTCCGAAGCAGGCCCCAGATTGGCTCCAAAAATGGTAACTAACTCACCCGGCGACACGGCGCCTTCCAAGTAACTTGCGCTGTTGACGACCGAAGAGATGACAGGGCTGGCGGCAATCTGCTGCGCGCTCAAGGTTCCGTAGATCGACACCGCGTTAGAAAGCGTGGGGACATATACACGTCCGTTTACCACGGTGGGCGTGGCGAATTTCGTGAACGAACCTGGCTGATCGCGGCTGCTGTTCATAGCGCTGTTCCAGAATTCATAGGCAACGTTGGTTGCATCCAGAGCGTGCAGAGTGGCGGGATCGCCGTCCGCATCCGAGTCACCGGTAATCAGCCAGACTATACCGTTCTGGCCGCCATTCGCCGAGAGGGCGAGACCCGCATATACGGAAGGATCGGTGGGAGTATACTGCGAAAGAATCGTGGAATTAATTTGATTATTCACGATTTGAAACGCTTTGAGTGCCCCGGCGGGGTCGTACTCATATACGACAGGGCCAGTGGGTGCGCTGCTCCAGAGAACCATGTCAAACAGTCCCCACGAATTTACCTGCACACCTTGAACGGTGCTGGTGGTGTCGGCGCCCAGATTCCCTAAGGAGTTGTAATTCGCCAGATACAAGAATCCCGACTTACCACCGGCAAGCAGGTAATTAGTGCCCGGAATCAAGATCGTCCCGGATGATCCCAGATCCCAGTCCTGATTGTTGAGGTTGCTCCATTCCTGCGGCGTGTACCAATCCAGCAACGAAAGATTACTGCCCGACAAGTGCAGCAGGGATTCGCCGAAGTTGGACACGCCATCCCAATCGCCATTTCCAGTGACGGCGAAGACATCTCCACTGCCGTCCACCGCGGGGGCGCGCCCGGACTGCCAGAATGCCGCCTGGCTTCCGTTCGGCGCGCTGTTGAACACCGCCGTCTGCTGTAGCGTCGACGCCGTATATGCCAAGATCCAGCCTTGATAGTAGCCGGCGTCGGCGTGCGATCCGAAGGCCACATAAAGTATTCCGTTCGCCAGCATCAAACCCGGCCTTTGTAATTGCCAAAAAGCATCGAAAGCGATGGTGCCGTTGTTGCTGCCAGCGCCATTCCCTGGTATCGAAGCCGCAATCTGCATTGGTCCGCCGAACATCTCGTGGCCATCCACCAGCGACAGCGCGTGTAATTGAAACACCGGATTGCTCAGAGCCCCAGCCGGCAGCGTATCAGAGACAACGTACATCACCTGGCTGGCCGCATCGATGGCCGGCGTTCCCAGAATTCCAATCTCCGGAAGAATATCATTGAAATTGAACAGGCCGGAGGGGACCACCGGACCGAGGTTTACCTGCCAGAGCGGCGTGGCCGACTGCGGTGCATCGGCGTTGAACGCAAATACGCTATTGTGCATCGTGGCGAGATAAACGACGTTGTAGTTCATCCCGCCTATAGCGACGCCCGATACATAGAGCGGCTGTGCGTATACTTGCCCGTCCACCGGATAAGTGCCGATCTTCCCAAAGGTTTTCCAGTTAGTCTGAGGAGCGAGAGTGGTCTCCTGTAGATTTGCACCTGTTTGGTGCGTGTCGTAGTTCACGTTCAGCACATTTACCTGTGCGAACGTGCAAGCAGAAGTGCTGAGCACGAACAGAACAAGAGTAGCCCGCATTTTTGTCCGGCGAGATTGGATACTCAACGGTCCATTCCGCTTCGCGATCGGCGTCGCGAACTTTTCCCTTCTTACTTGTTTACCCAATCACAATAGAGAAGTTGCGGCGACTTACAATTTCTTGCGGTGTGGATGGAATCTAACCCGCCGTCACGTGGTGAATTGCCTGGAGTTTCGCCCACAGCGCGGCCAGCCGATCCAGCCGCAGCGCGTTGGGACCATCGGATAAGGCCCGTTCGGGCTCCTCGTGAACTTCCACGAAGACGCCATCCACACCGGCAGCCACGGCGGCGCGGGCGAGAACCGGAATGAACTGGGGCTGTCCTCCGGAGGCGTTGCCGAGGCCCCCCGGAATCTGGACGCTATGGGTGGCGTCGAATATCACCGGCCATCCAAAGTCACGCATAATCTGCAGTCCACGCATGTCCACTACCAGGTTGTTATAGCCAAAGGAAGAGCCGCGTTCGGTGAGCAGTATGTTGTTATTGCCCGTGGAAGCCACTTTATCCGCGGCATTGCGAATGTCGTGAGGCGCAACAAATTGCCCTTTTTTGATATTTACAGTACGCCCCGTACGCCCCGCCGCCACCAAAAGGTCGGTCTGGCGGCACAAAAACGCGGGAATCTGCAGAATATCCGCCGCGTCGGCCGCGGCTTCGGCCTGTGAGGTTTCGTGAATGTCGGTGAGCACCGCGTAACCGTCGCGCCGCAGGTCCGCGAGAATCCGCAGGCCCTCTTTAGGGCCCGGCCCCCGATAGGAAGAGACGCTGCTGCGATTGGCCTTGTCGAACGAAGCTTTGAAAATGAACGGACCGGCGATCTTGCGGATCTCGGCCGCGAGATACCACACGTGCTCCTCGCTTTCGATGACACAAGGGCCGGCGATCAACACCAGCGGCTGGCCGCTGCCAATGGGAGGAAGGGTGCTCAATCGGCGTGTGTGAACTGCTCGGAGCGTGCGCGCTGAGCGGATTTGGGACGGCTCTTGCGATGCTTGTGCGCCGCACCGATGAACGCGGCGAACAAAGGATGCGGCTCCATCGGCTTGGATTTAAATTCCGGATGAAATTGGCAGCCCAAGAACCAGGGGTGATCCGGAATCTCGCAGATTTCCACGTACACCGAATCCGGCGTCTGGCCCGCGATGCGCAGTCCCCCGGACGTCAAAACTTGCTCATAGTCGCGGTTGAATTCGTAGCGGTGCCGATGGCGCTCGCTGATCTCGGGCTTCCCATACGCCTGCCGCGCGAAGCTTCCTTCCGCCAGCAGGCACGGATATGCGCCCAACCGCATGGTCCCGCCTAATTCATCCACGCCTTTTAATTCGCGCAGTTTATAGATCACGCGATCCGGCGCCCCGGGATCGAATTCAGTGGAATTGGCGTGCTCCAGTCCGCAGACATTGCGCGCGAACTCGATCACCATAGTCTGCATTCCCAGACAAATTCCAAAATACGGAACTTTACTTTCGCGCGCGTACCGAATCGCGGAAATCATGCCCTCCACGCCGCGCTTGCCGAATCCGCCCGGCACCAGAATTCCGTCGTATTGCTCCAACTCACGCGCGCAATCCGGCCAGCGCATGTTATCGGACTCGATCCAGTGGATGTTCACCTTCAGCCGGTGCGCCAATGCGCCATGCAGCAAGGCTTCCTTCAGGCTCTTGTAGGAATCCTCGTACTCCACATATTTTCCGATGAGCGCGATGTCCACCTGGTCTTCCGGATTCTGCATGCGCTCCAGCATTCCGGTCCAGCGGCTCAGATCGCGCTGCTTGGCGTCCATGCGCAGGATGCGCAGGATGATTTCGTCCACGCCCTGCTCGGCGAATACCAGCGGCACTTCATACACCGAGTGCACGTCGCTCGCGGTGATCACGGCTTCCACGTCCACGTCGCAGAACAGCGCGATCTTTTCCTTCATGTCGTGCGGCAGCGCGCGCTCGGAGCGGCACAGCAGCATGTCCGGTTGGATACCGAGCGCCCGCAGTTCCTTCACGCTGTGCTGCGTGGGCTTGGTCTTCAGCTCCTGCGCCGCCGCGATCCAGGGAACCAAGGTCACATGCACGAAGGCCGTATTGTCGCGGCCCATTTCGTGCCGCAGCTGGCGGATCGCCTCCAGAAACGGCAGCGATTCGATATCGCCCACGGTGCCGCCGATTTCGACGATCACTACGTCCACATCCGCCGCCACCTTGCGCGCCGCCGCTTTGATCTCGTTGGTGACGTGCGGAATCACCTGCACCGTTTTGCCCAAATAATCACCGCGCCGCTCGCGATGGATGATCTGCTCGTAGATTCGGCCCGAAGTGAGATTGTTGCTCTGCGTCAGCTTGGCGTGCGTGAAGCGCTCGTAGTGTCCCAGGTCCAAATCAGTCTCCGCGCCATCGTCGGTGACGAAGACTTCGCCGTGCTGGAACGGGCTCATGGTTCCCGGATCGACATTCAAGTACGGATCGAACTTCTGCAGCGACACTCGCAGCCCGCGGCTTTCGAGCAGACATCCGATGGAAGCCGCCGCAATCCCTTTTCCAAGCGATGAAACCACGCCGCCGGTGACGAAGATGTATTTGGCCATGGACATTCCCCTCAGTGCATTCTCAAAGTTGGTTCAAAGAGCGCCGACACGCGTTCCAGGTCCTCTGGCGTGTCGACTCCCAGCGATTCGTACTCGGTTTCCACCACGCGGACGCGATGACCATTCTCGATCGCCCGCAATTGTTCCAGCCGCTCCATCCGCTCGAGGGGACCTACCGGAAGCCCGGAATAGGCGAGCAGAAAATCGCGCCGGTAAACATACAATCCCAGATGTTTAAAATGAACGCCGCCGCCCTCGCGCGCGAACGGAATGGGACAACGGGAAAAGTAAATCGCGTCGCCCGCGAGATTGGTCACGACTTTGACCACGTTCGGATCGTCGATCTCGCGCGGGTCTTCGATGGCCTTCTTCAGCGTGGCCATGGGAACGTCGGGATCGTCCAGCAACCCCAGCGCCGCCGCGTCGATGGCGGAAGGATCGATCAGCGGCTCGTCGCCTTGAATGTTCACGATTACCGATGCATTGTCGGCCGAGGCGGCTTCGGCCACGCGATCGGTTCCCGAAAGATGATCCGCCCGAGTCATCATCACTTGCGCGCCGAACGCCCGCGCCGCTTTGTGAATGCGCTCGTCGTCGGTGGCGATGATTACCTTGGAAAGATAGCGTGCCTGGCTGGCCCGCTCGTACACATGCTGGAGCATGGATTTACCGGCGATAGTGGCGAGGGCTTTTCCAGGGAAGCGGGAGGAGGCAAACCGGGCTGGAATTACGCCCAGAATTCGCGTCGGCACAATAGATCATAGCATAGCCCCGAATCTTGGCGCACGCACTCAGAATGGATGGCGCAGTTCCAGTAATTCCCCCGGGGCGACTGCATGCCACTGGGCGAATAATTCCGCACACCGCAACCGCACGCGAGCTTGTTCTTCATCGGTCAGTCGACGCAGTTCTCCGCAATTCGCCAGATGATTCGCCAGATTGTGATTGAAATCCTCCGCCGTCCAAATGGCTCCGCTCGCCCGCTCGCCATCCAGTGTTCCGACGATAAACTCCACCTCCCGGGCTTCGCTTGGCAGGGGACCGCGCGCCTGCTTACCGGTGGTGTCTGCAATCTCCCACCCTTCGGCGATCAGCCCAAAGAATCCGCGCCGAAATCCGAGCGCCGACTCGACGGCGAAGTGCGTCAAATCATGCAGCGCGAAAAAGCCGCATGACGGCTCTCCTGCTTCTGCCAGGTCTCAGAACCGTCCTCGCGAACGCAGCGCAGCACACCGCCGCCATCCTTACGTTTGGTGATTTGAATCAGAAGCACGGGTCAGTGCGCAAATCGTAATCTACTGCGCGGATGGCTGTGCAGCCTTGGCTTCTGGAACCGCCATTAATTTGCGCAGCAGCTCGGCCGTGCTCTCATGCACGTCGCGGCGGCTGCCATCGAAGCCGCCATTACCCATCAGACCCATCGCGGCATCGAGCGGCGTGTGGCCGCGCTTGTCCTTGATGTCCAGCTTGGCGCCATGGTCCACCAGGAACTGGACCACCTGGTCATAACCTTTTTGCGCGGCGCCGTGCAATGCCGTGTCGCCTTGCAGATCGGCTGCGTTCACATCCACACTGGCGGCCAGGCATAGCTTAATGGACGCGATGACCTCATCCTCGGTCTTCTTGCGGCCCGTGGTGTCTTCTTCCTTGCTGCCCAGTCCCGCGGCCGCCATCAACGGCGTGATGCCGAACCGGGTGGCAAGCTTCGGATCGGCGCCCTTACCCAGCAGCGCCTGCATGGCCTCGGCATCGCCGGCCTTCGCGGCGCGCAGCAACGGCGTGGTTCCGGTGGTGAGCATGGTATCGTCGCCGCGATCCAGCTTGGTCCGATACGGTTGCAGTTTCTTCAACTGCGCATTCACGTTCGCGCCGTGCGCCAGCAGAGCGTTGATCAGGTCCATGCTGGTGAGCTTATTTTCCACCTCATCAGGCGACGGCCGGTTGGACGCCGGCATGGTGTGCATATCCACCGCCGCGTACAGCGCCGTCCGCCCGGTTTCATCCGCGATGTTCGGGTCCGCGCCCTGATCCAGCAAAAACGCCGCGACATCGTAGTGCCCGTTGATAGCCGCCATCAGCACCGGGCTGATGTTGTTCGGATCGGCCGCGTTGATCTCCGCGCCAGCCTTTACCAGGATCCGCGCGCATTCCACACAGCCCTGCCTGGCCGCGAACAGCAGCGGGGTCAGCCCGCCCAGCGGCATCCATTTCTCGCGAGGCTCCTTGGTGACCTGCCGCTCCCAGTTCCACGTTACCTGCCGGGCGTTCACATCCGCACCGTGCGCGATCAACTCCTGCGCCATCTCCGGATGCGACTCGGCCACCGCCCACATGAGCGGCGTCTGCTGGCGCCACTGCTCCTTCGAATTGACATCCGCGCCATGCGCGAGCAAAACCTTCGCCGCTTCCACGGCGCCGGTGCGAGCCACGGTCATCAGCGCCGTCTCGCCTTCGGTGGTCGCAGAGTTCGCGTCCGCGCCCGCGGTCAGAAGCTTTTCGATCATCGGCGCACTGCCGTTCACGCACGCCAGATACAACGGAGTGACGCCGTAGCGATTCGCGGCCTTCACATCGGCACCCTCTTTGATCAGGCGATCCGCCATGTCGCGATCATCCTGACGCACCGCCCAATCGAGTGCGGTGGTGCCATCGGGCTGAGGCACGTTTACGTCCACGTGCTGCTTCAAGAGCGTCAGTGCAGTTGCACGATCGCCGTTCTTGAGAGCATCCGCTAGCTTGGAACCTGCGCCGTCCGTGCCGGCCCATGCCAGCAAGCCAAGCCCCAACAGCGGCAGACCGAAAAATATCGCGCGCATAAGAGAGTGAGTGGTCTAAGCCAGCCTAGATGTTGATCAGCTCACCGGTGCTGTCGCCGATTTTATCCATCGGAATGCCGCCCTTGTCGAGCAGCGTCAGCAACAGATTCGCAATCGGCGTGTGATCTTCGTAGCGCAGGTGCCGTCCGCCTTGCAACTTTCCGCAAGCTCCGCCGGCCACCAGGTTCGGCAGCGGGAAGTGATTGTGGACGTTGCTGTTGCTCATGTTGCTGCCGTAGAGAAGCAGCGAGTGATCCAGCAAATTGCCATCGCCATCGGGCGTGCTCTGCAGCTTCCCCAGGAAACGCGCGAAGAGCCCAGCGTGATAAGTCTGGATCTTCACCAGCTTTTCGATCTTCTCTGGCCGATTCTGGTGGTGCGACGTCGCGTGATGTCCATCGTGCACACCCACCTGCGGATAGGTCTTGTTGCTCTCTTCGCGCGCCACCATGTAAGTGAACACGCGCGTGATGTTGGCGCGGTACGCCAGCGCCAGCATGTCATACATGATGTTGATGTGCTCTTCGAAGTTATAGGGGATGCCCACCGGCTCGGCGGGCAGTTCCAGGCCGGCATCGCTGGTGCTGAAATTCGTCCGCTCGATCCGGCGTTCGATTTCGCGCACGCTGTCCAGGTAATCGCTCAACGTGGATTGGTCGCGCGGACCCAGCTTCACCTTCAACGCACCGGCTTCCGCCGTGATCTCGTCCAGAATGCTGCGGTCCTGCTGGTTCCGCAGTGCGCGATCAGCCGCCGATCCGCCTTGTCCGAACATGCGCTCGAAGGCCTTGCGCGGATTGATTTCCATCGGCATCGGCGTGGTGTGGGTGCGCCACGACAGGGTGTTCATGTAGATGCAGCCGTAATCGCGATCGCAGGCGCCCAGCAGCGCCGAGTGATCCTCAGTGGCCAGCTCAATGGACGGCAGCAGCGTGTCCTGCCCAATGTGCTGTGCCGCAATCTGGTCCGCGGTGACACCGGCGTAAGCGTCCACGCCCTGCGTGGGTTTCGGCCGCACGCCGCTCAGCCAAGTGGTGGGACTTAAGGAGTGTACAGCGGTGGTGTCCGCGGCGCGGTTGCCCAATCCGCTCACGATATTGATGCTGTTCCGGTACGGTTCCAGCGGTTTCAAAACGCGCGAGAACTCAAAGCCAGAACCTTCCGCCGCCGGCGTCCACTGGTCCATGATCGCGCCGTGCGGAACATACACGAAGCCTATGCGCGTGGTGCCGGCGGCCGCGGTCTTCTTCAGCAAGGTTTGCGCTGGAAGCATCGCGTCCAGCAAAGGTAACGCCAGTGTCACGCCCACACCCCGCAAAAACGTCCTCCGCGGAAGATGTGCCTTCGTGATGAACATCTTAATTACTCCTTATGAAAACCATCGGCTTAATGTACAACGTTCCCACTAAGATCAGACCGCCGAATCGCCGCCGTGGTTACCCCCGGCCCCGGGCTTTCCAGCGCCCGCTTCATTTCAAACGGCTCGCTCTTGACGATTCCAGTAATTAACGACGAAAAACGATAATCGTTGCGCGCCGAGCTGCGTATGATTCCTCGCACCACTGGCATATCATAATACTCCAGCGGACGCCCCAGCGCGTAGGTCAGCAACTTCTCCGTCAGCGTCCCAACAAAGTATTCAGGATGCTTCAGCAGTGCCTCACGCAGCCCCACCACGCCCTGGATCTTGGTCCCATCTGCCAGTTGCCCCGACGAATCGATCGGCCCGGACGCGTCTTTGGTGCGATATTCGCCAACTCCGTTAAAATTCTCCAGCGCAAAACCAAGCGGGTCCATCACTTTGTGACAGGTGGAACAAGGAGGATTCTTGCGATGCTCCTCCATCAATTGCCGGATCGAAAGAACCTTCCCGCCTTGGGCCTGGTCCTTCAACGCGGGCACGTTCGGCGGAGGCGCAGGCGGCGGCGTACCCATAATATTTTCCATGATCCATTTGCCGCGCAACACCGGCGACGTGCGCGTGGGGTATGATGTCACGCTTAAGATGCTGCCTTGCCCCAGCAACCCGCGCCGCGCGCCGTTGTCGTTCAGGCCGTCCAGCGATACACGCCGGAACTGGCTGCCATAGACGTTCGGGATGCCGTACTCCTTGGCCAATCGCTCGTTCACAAACGTGTAGTTGGCCGTGAGCAGATCCATTACGTCGCGATCTTCCTTCACGATGCTGTCGAAGAACAGCTCGGTCTCGCGCTTGTAGCCCTGCCGCAGGTTGTCGTCGAAATTGGGGAACGTGGATTCGTCCGGCGACACGCTCTGCACGTTGCGCAGGAATAGCCACTGCTCGGCGAAGTTATTTACCAGCGCCTCGGCTTTCGGATCGGCCAGCATCCGGCGCACTTCGCGATCCAGCACCGCCGGATTGTGCAGCTTGCCCTGCGCGGCCACATTCAACAGCTCATCGTCGGGAATGCTGCTCCACAGGAAAAACGACAGCCGCGAAGCCAGATCCAGATCGCTCACACGATAAATGCTGCCGGGAGCCACGCGCGCCGGATCGGGCTCGGATCGGAAGATAAATTTCGGACTCGCCAGGATCAGCCGCAGCGCGTTCTCGATCCCGGAATCGAAGTTGCCCTGATTCTTCCCGGCCTGGTAAAAGCTCAGCAGCGTCTCCATGTCGCTATCGTTGACCGGGCGCCGATACGCCCGCCGCGCCAGCGTTCCCAGGATCTTCTTCGCGCACGGCACATCATCTTTAGGGCTGGCCGGAGTGCAAACGAAAATTCGCCGGCGGGTCGGAGTGTCGCCTGGTCCGGTGGCATTAAACGGCCCGGTGATCTGGACGTGATCGATCAGCGGAATCCCGTTCATGTTCTGCAAATCCAGGTCGCGCGTGAACGGCTGCAGCGGCTCGTCCGATTCGGCCGAATCGCGGCGCAGGAACGAAACTGCCACATCGTGCGGCCCAGCCTTTACGTGTACCTTGGTCTTCAGCCGCGCATCCAGCGTGTCGCCCGCCAGCGCCAGGTTGGTGTCCACCAGTTCGAGGTCGGCCTTGCCGCCCACCGGAGCGATAAACACGCGCTGGCCATCGATGCTGATTTCAAGCTGATGGGGAAACTCCATGCCGGTCAGATACCCGACGATGTTTCTCAACAGGATCACGTTGAACTCGTAGTCGGCATCCAGCGGAAAATTGTGATGGATCAGAATTCCGCCACGCGTCCCGAGCGGCAGTCCTTCGATATGCTCGTCCTGCGCCAAATCCGGCGGCACCTGGATACTGTCGCCGATGGGCCCAATCTTCGGATCGCCCACTGCCAGGCTGCTGATCTCGCGCGACGCGGTAAGGTAGGACTCAAGCAACGACGGCGAAACTCGCAATACTTCGGCGATATTGTCGAACCCGTTGCTCTCGTCATCGGCGGGAAGCAGCGCCGTCACGTCCACTTTTAAGCCCAGCAAATCGCGGATCGCGTTCGCATACTCGGTCCGGTTCAGCCGATGCAGGGCCGATCGCCCCGGCTCCGGGTGCGCCGCGTTGGCTTGGTCCAGCGACGCCTCCAGCCACGTGATCAACCCATCGATTTTCGCTTGCGGCGGCCGCGGCATGCCCTGCGGCGGCATCATTCCGCCGCGCAGCTTGCGCACCACTTTTTCCCATGTCTCGGCATGATCGGCCACGTGGTCGATGTCCATTTTGTCGAGCATCAACCCGGCGGTCTTAGCCTTGTCGTTATGACAGACGACGCAATACTGATTGATCAGTGCGTGCTGTGGAGAGATCGCGGAGGACTGTGCATGCAGGAGACCCGCGCCAATAAAAATCAACCCGCTGACAGCCAGCCACGAAGCAAAACCACTGGGTTTGTGCACCTACTCCCCCTCTGTCAGGTATACCGCATTCAGGTCCCGGCGTCAAACGGGAACCCTAATGTTTCGTATCAGTTCCCAGCGCAACTGCGAGCGCGCTTCCGACCATTCATCGTTGCGCGCCGGCGCTGAATGCAAGCCACACGAGTATGGGCGGCGAAGCGGGCCGATGCGTTACTCAAACGAAGCAATTCGCGGCAACTTGACTGACGAACCGCCATTCCGGCTCCCCCAAGTCTGGAGTCTTGGTCTATGTAGGCCTCGCGAATTGACGAATCACCGTTATTGATATAGACTCGATGGAAATTCAGGTTTGGAGGTTGGGGATGCTACGTTTCGCATCGATTTTTGTACTCAGTTGCGCCGCGATGTTCGCGCAAGCCACGTCGCAGATTCAGGGAGTGGTGAGGGACACCTCCGGCCTGCCGGTTCCGGGCGCCGAGGTCAAAGCCACACAAACCGACACAGGCGTTGAGCGCTCCGCGGTCTCAGGGACGGATGGCAATTACGTTCTCTCCAACCTGGCCATCGGACCGTATCGCCTGGAAGTTTCCAAGTCGGGCTTCGCTAACTATATCCAGACCGGCATCGTACTTCAGGTGGCCACCAACCCGACCATCGACGTGGCTCTGAACGTCAGCGCGGTTTCGCAAACAGTGCAAGTGGAAGCCAATGCGGCGCAAGTGGAAACCGAGAACACCAGCCTGGGGACGGTGATCGAGAATCAGCGCATTATCGATCTGCCGCTCAACGGCCGCCAGGCTACGGATTTGATCCAGCTTACGCCCGCGACCATTCCCGCCGGAGTCAACGGAACGGCCGGCTTCCCCGGCGGCCAGAACATTGCCATCGCGGGCGGTCAGTTGTCCGGCATCGGCTACTTCCTGGATGGAACCTTATATAACAACCCGTTCGACGCCACCAATCTTCCGTTCCCGTTCCCGGATGCTCTGGAAGAATTCAAGGTGGAGACCAGCACTCTCACCGCGCAGAACGGAATCCATTCCGCGGCCGCCATCAACGCGGTGGTCAAATCCGGAACCAATTCCTTCCATGGCGACGCCTTCGAGTTTCTGCGTAACGGCGACCTGAACGCGCGCAACTTCTTCGCTGCTCAGCGCGACACTTTGAAGCGCAACCAGTTCGGCGGCACCGTCGGCGGCCCCATCAAGAAGAACAAGCTTTTCTTCTTCGCCGGTTATCAGGGCACCATCACACGCCAGGACCCCACCGATCAGACCACGTTTGTTCCCACCGCTCAAATGCTCCAAGGCAACTTCGCCCCCTGGGAAGCCGACTGCAACGGAAACAAAACCTTGGCCGCACCGTACGTGAACAACGTGCTGCCCGCGTCGTTGATCAGCCCGCAGGCGCTGGCGATCGCAAAGATGCTGCCTCCCCCGAACAGCTCCAGCGACCCTTGCGGCAAAGTAACTTACGGCGCAGTGACGCAAATTAATCAGCACCAGGTGCTGGGCCGCGTGGACTATCAGATCAATCAGAAGCAGTCGCTTTTCGGGCGTTATATGGCCACTACTTATCTCCAGCCGCCCGCTTTCAGCCTCACCAAGAACATTCTTGCGTCCACCCAGGGCGGCCTCAACGATCTGGCGCAATCCGCTACCATCGGCCACACCTACCTGATCAACAACAGCACGGTGAACGCATTTCGATTGGCGTTCAATCGCGTCGGCGTCCATCGCGACAACAACGATTATTTCTCGGGCTGCGACATCGGCGTGGATATGTACTGCTATATCCCGCACCAGACGGTTGTCAACGTCACCGGCGGCCCAGCCATAGGCATCGCCACCGCCATTTCTGCATCTTTCATTCCCAGCACCTATACCATTGCTGACGATGTGAGTTGGGTCCATGGCGCGCATCAATTCGCTTTCGGAGGCACCGCGTTTCGCTATGGATCGAGTTCGAATGCCAACGTCTATTCGGCCGGCTCATTCGGATTTACCGGAGCCGCCACGGGCGCGGGCTTGGCCGACTTTATCGCCGGGGATCTGGACACCTTCACGCAAGGCGTCCCCAACACATTGTTCGTGACCAAGTGGTACGTGGGCCTCTACGGGCAGGATACCTGGAAGCTGTCGCCGCATCTGACCGCTACCATGGGCCTGCGCTGGGAACCGTTTCTGCCGCAAGACGTGAACAACGGCGCCATCTATAGTTTCAGCCTGAGCCGTCTGGAACAAGGCATCACGAGCAGCGTATTCCAGCAGGCGCCGCCCGGATTGTTGTACGCGGGCGATCCTGGATTCCCGGGCAAAGCCGGCATCAACAACCGGTACGACCAGTTTGCACCGCGCCTGGGACTGGCTTGGGATCCGGAAGGGAACGGCAAGATGAGCGTCCGGGCCTCCTTCGGAATGTCGTACGACTTCCCCAACGTGATGATTTATTCGACGGAAGCAACCGCGCCTCCCTTCGGCGATCAAATCACCGTGAACGGCCCCGAGCCTTTCGCCACTCCGTATGCAAATCAGCCCGGCGGCAATTTCTTCCCTGTGGCTTTTAGCGCGAACGCGCCCTTCACGCCCGGCGGGACTTACGTCGCCGTACAGCCGAACATGAAGGCGACTACGATTTATAGCTGGAATCTGGCCGTCCAGCGGCAGCTCACCAATAGCTGGTTTGTCTCCGCCACCTACGCAGGCACGGAGACCGCGCATCTGTGGGTGAGTTACCAGTTGAATCCGGCCGTGATTGTTCCGAATATCGATGGCACGCCGTTGGGAACTTGTCCCAAGGGTGTGACCGCCGGTTGCGACTCTACGACGAACACCAGCCAGCGGCGCGTGATCAGTCTGTTGAATCCAGCGCTGGGCAAATATTTTGGCCCGGTGGATCAATTCGATTCTTCGGGCACGGCGAGTTATAACGCCCTGATCCTGCTGGCGCATCACACAATCTCGAAAAACGTCAGCGTGGACGCCAATTACACCTGGTCCCACTGTATTGGCGATGCCACGCAGGCTTCTACTGTCGGCGGCGCGCAGGCGGGGTTGCTCGAACCGGACGACCGCCGTTTCGATCGCGGCAATTGCCAAACCGGCACGTTGGGCGGGACCTTCGGCCTGGACCGCAGGCAGATCGTCAATCTCACGGTAGTGGCCCAGTCGCCAACATTTTCCAACCGCGCCTTGCGGGCGGCCGGGACTGGATGGACCCTCGCGGGAAGCTGGCGCGCCAGTTCCGGCGGCTTCCTCACGCCGACTTACTCCACCGATATTCAGTTAAGCGGAACAGGCGGCCAGCGGCCGAACCAGATTCTCGCCAATCCGTTATGCCCCAATCCCGGACCCTCCTGCTGGATCAATCCGCAGGCCTTTGCGCAACCGGCTTATGGCACGCTCGGAGACTTGGGCCGGTCCAGCATTCCCGGTCCCGGCTTCTGGGAAATCGACATGTCGCTGTCGCGCGATTTCAGGGTTCGCGAGCACATGAGCTTCCAACTCCGCGCCGATGCGTTCAATCTCACCAACAGCTTCCGCGCCGGCGTTCCGTCGGGCCTGACCACATCGGGCGGCAGCGGGGTTACCACTACGGTGAATAGCGCCCAGTTCGGGCAAATCCTCACTGCGATGGACCCGCGCATCATGCAATTGGCGGCGAAGTTCGTCTTCTGACCGGAGGGCCGGGTTTGTGGCCGTTTGATACGATCTTCGAAGATGTCCATCTCCAGATCGCGCGAAATCCTGATCATGGGAGGCTTGCTGTTCAGCTTCTCTTTGCTCATGGCCGCGCAATTAACCACCGACGGTAAACCCACCGAGTACGAACTGCCGCACCCCGGAAGCGGCCCCACCACCATCGCCATCGCGCCTGATGGGTCCGTGTGGTTCACTGAAGGCGGCGGCAATCGCATCGGCCGCATGGATCCGGACGGCACCGGCCTGAGGGAATTCGATCTCCCGCATCCCCGCAGCCAGCCCCGCATCATCGCGCTCGGCGCCGACAAGAACATGTGGTTTAGCGAGCATCTGGGTAATCGCATGGGCCGCATCACTCCCGGAGGCGTCATCGCCGAGTTTGACATCCCCACTCCCGGCTCCGAGCCTCGCGCCATCGCGCTCTCCGCCGACGGGAATATCTGGTTCGGCGAATTCAAAGGCGGCAAGATCGGACGCATCACGCCTCAGGGCAACATCACCGAGTTCCCCATCCCAACACCCGACAGCGGGCCGCGCGCGCTTTCGGCCGGCCCCGATGGTAACGTCTGGTTCTCGGAATTCAACACCGCAAAGATCGGCCGCATCACGCCGGATGGCAAAATTACCGAATTCAGCCTCCCGCGCCCCGACATCGGTCCTGGCGACATCACCGCCGGCGCCGACGGGAACCTCTGGTTTCTTGAACTCGACGGCCGCATGGATTCGCGCGTTGTGGATGGCAATCGCGTGGACCGCATCACGCCCGCGGGCGTCATCACTCAGTTCGCGATACCAACACCGCACAGCGGACCCATCAACATCGCCGTGGGGCCCGACCGGAACATCTGGTTCACCGGCCGCGATATGCTCGGCCGCGTCAGCAAGGATGGCGACATCACGGAATTTCATCTGCCGGCCAACACCCGCCCGGTGGGCCTGTCCGCCGGCAGCGACCGTCAGCCGGTGGGACTGCTCACCGACAAACTCTGGTACGCAGCCGCCGGCGCCAACAAAATCGGATTCCTCAAATTTCGCTGAACTGCCAACCCGCGGCCTGCGTTCCTATGAATATGGCGCCCGCACTCCCCAAAGCTCATAAAGACCGCGGCATGGAAGGCATGGTCGCAAAGTGGTACACGGCCAACACCGGCAAATCCTACGACGAGTTCGCGAAACTGGCCCGTCGAATCGCCGACCAAACTCCCCCGCGGCAGCACGGTGCTGGAAGTTGCGCCGGGTCCCGGCTACTTTTGCATCGAACTGGCGAAGCTCGGCGATTACTCCATCACCGGCCTCGACATAAGCCACACTTTCGTTGAAATCGCGGGCAAGAAAGCGGCCAGCGCGGGCGTTCGCGTCGACTTCCGCCAAGGGAACGCGTCCAACATGCCGTTCGGCGACAACACCTTCGAATTCCTGCTCTGCCGCGCGGCCTTCAAGAACGTCGGCCAGCCGGTTCGCGCGTTGCAGGAAATGTGCCGTGTGCTGAAGCCCGGCGGCCGCGGCCTGATCGTCGATCTGCGGAAAGACGCGTCCATGGAATCGATTAATCAGCACGTGGATGGCATGGGCCTGAATCCGGTGAACAAAGTGCTGACCAAACTGGCCTTCCGAACCATGCTGCTCAAGAGCGCCTATACCCGGCAACAGTTTCAGCAGATGCTGGCGCAGGCAAGTTTTCGAAGCGTGAATATCAACGAAGCGGATATCGGCTTCGAGATCTCAATGACGAAGTAAGCGCATCACCAATCGGCGCCCTTCTGGAGCGACTGTCGCGCCTACCAAAAGATAGACCACGCCGAACGGTCCCAGTGTCGCAATCGCGCCGTAAATGGGATGCGTGGCAAACGGAAGCAACCGTCCCGCGCTTCCAACGATCACTGCCAGCGCCGCCGCCAGCCAGAGCTTGGTAACGAATCCGGAGATCGAAACTCCAGCGCCCAATTTGCGATGCATCCCGCGCCGTAACAAAGCAAACTCCACCCATCCGGCAATTCCCGCCGATGCCGTCAAGCCCGCCACGCCCCAGCGCGGATCGATCCCGATCCACACGGGCAGCGGCTTCGCGCAAATGTATCCAAGAACAGTGGTGAGCGCAACTCGCAAAACGGCGAACTTCAAAGGTGTGCGCGTATCGCGCAGCGCGTAATAAGCCGATGAATACAGCCGCCCCATGGTGGACGCGAGCAAGCCAACCGAAGATCCAGCCAGAATGCCCCAAACGTATTGCGCGTCGGTATGTGTAAAGCGTCCGGTCTGCAATAGCGCGCCTGCGATCATGTCGCCAAACGCAAGAAATGCGGCGGCCGATGGGACAATAAAGAACGCGATGTGCCGCAACCCGGAATCGATGCGCCCGCGCAGCGCCTCCTGAATTTCCTCGCTGCTCCCGGTCGCGCTGGACATCACTGGCAATTCGGCCGCCGATACGGACATACCGAAGAGACTCACCGGGAGCACGTAGATGAGCTGCGCGTTGATCAATCCGGTGACGGCGCCGGTGGGAAGCAAACTTGCGAGCAGTGCGTCAACGTACGCGCTGATCTGCACCACGCCCCGGCTGACAAACACCGGTGCAAAATTGCGGATCACGGTGCGCACGTGCTCCGAGTCCAAGGACAGATGCAATCGCAAATGCCGCGCCAGACGCAGCACCACCGGCAATTGAATGCCGAACTGGAGCGCGCTGCCCGCCACCGATCCCCATGCCAGCGTCATCGCCAATTGCGACAGCGAGCCGCGCCCGCCAAAAATTACCAGCGTCGCGATCATGGCCGCGCTCCACATCACGGGCGCGGCGTAGGACAGAAACAGTTTGCGATGACTGTTCAGTATCCCCAGGCACCAGGCCGAGAACACCAGCAGCCCGGCGCCGGGGAACAGAATCCGCACAAGTGAGATGGTCAAGACGCGCTTCGATCCCGAGAAGCCCGGCGCGATGAGATCGATCAGCCAGGGCGTTGCCAGGACGCCCGCGAGGCACAAAACCGCGACCGCCAGCGCCAGAGTCGCGGCCACCGCGCCCGCCACCCTGCCGGCTTCTTCCTCTTCACCCTCGGCCAGCAAACGCGCATATACGGGAATAAACGATGCCGACAGCACGCCTTCGCCGAAAAGATTTTGCAGAAAATTCGGGATGCGAAAAGCGGCGTTGAACGCGTCCGCGGCATCCGAGCGCAGTCCGAAATAGTGCGAGAACACGCGCAGCCGCACCAGCCCCACCAGGCGGCTGAGCAGAATGCCCGCGGCCACCAGAAACGCGAGCCGTCCCGTGCTCTCGCGCTTGCGGACCGGCCTGTCTCCCAATTGCTTGTTCAATGTACTTGTTTGCTCAGAACCGCCCAATCACCCGGCCGGGGCGGGCAGTCCGCAACCGAGTCCCACGTGCCATTATCCCCTGCCCGCTGTCTCTTTCTCCGGGAACGTCCCATCAGGATAGCCCGACGCGAAGGTGTTCCGGCCGGTTTGTGCGCAGTGAGCGAATGCGCAGGAGTTGAAACGGTCTACCAGTCCAACTCCACCTGATAATAATCGGCGCCAGGTTCCGGATCGTCAATCTCGAAGACCAGCCGGTAATGGTTTTTCTCCGATGGCGACTCAATCAGCAGCACCTGGCCGCGTCCGTGCAACTTCCGAAGCGTTGGATTGAGATCCGCGCGGGCAGGCAGCGGCCGAATCATTTCGCTGTATTCGCCGCCGATGGGTGCACCTTCGAGCACAGCGGAAAAGCTGGCGCCACCCTCCAGAGTGACGCGCACGCGGCCATCCACGGTTCCGGTCCAAAGATAGCCGCGGCCAGTGGGATCGGGAATCGGCGCTGTTTCCTTGGATCCCGCGCGATTCCAGACCAGAGTGAACGAATATTCGCCCGCGCCCGCTTGCGGATCGCGAATAGAGACGCGCGCCGTGTAATTGTTTTTCTGCCTGGGCTGCTCGGTCAGATGGATCTCGCCGCGCCCCTGCGGGTCCTCGAGGCGGACTTCGGAGTCGCGATCGGGCAGGGCTCGCGAAAACTTGAAGCGCTCGTCCGTCACCGGCGCGCCATGCTCGGCGCTTGAAACGCAATTTTGCTTGTGGCAGCTGATGACGGCCTCTTGATCCACGCGGCCCGTCCAGGAAACATGATCGGTCTTATCCGCCCCGCGCTCGAACACATTGCCCGATGTATCCCAATACAGCGCCAGCGAATAGAACGCGCTGCCAGGCTGGCGGTCCTCAATCGCCACCGCCAGCGTGTAATGATTTTCGATGTTCGGCTGATCGATCACGTGTACGTAGCCGCGCCCCTGCAGCTCTTCGATGCGGATATTTTGCTGGGTTTGCGGCAGCGCATCGGAGAAATGAAACTTCTCGCGTTCCACGGGCGCGCCGTCCTGAATCTGCACGGCCAGGCGCTTACCTGCCAGATGCAAAATCGCGGTGCCATCCACTTGCCCCTGCCAGATAAATTGCGGCCGGTCCTGCGCGCCCAGGCAAGCCGGCAAGCTGAGGAGCGCAAATCCGCATATGTAACCTACGTTACGCATTTGTTACAATGAGCAGTATAGACCTAAATCATTTAAGACGTTTACGCTACAATCTTTAGGTACTGTGTTAACGCCCGCAGGTCCCCGGCGTCCAACCTTGTTCGTTGCAGGACCCGTATGGTTATAGTGATCACACCACCAGCTCTGTTTCTAGCAACATCCGTCACCGATCAAATGGTGCGCTCGTTATTCGATGACACCTTCAGCGGCGTGCATCGCCTGGAGTTCTTCGATTGGTCGCTGCTGATTCCCTATTTCACCGTATTGATCATCCTGTCCTTCTACGGCTGCCATCGCTTCGAGATGATCCGGAAGTATTTGAAGCACCGCCGGGACTTGGCGCCGGATCCCGCTGAGCGCTGGACCACGCTTCCGCGCGTGACCATCCAGCTTCCGTTGTATAACGAGCGCTATGTGGTGGAGCGGCTGATCGAAGAGACCAGCCAGATGGATTACCCGCGTGAACTGTTGCAGATCCAGGTGCTGGACGATTCCACCGACGACACGCACGCTTTCACCGAAGCGCTGGTGCGCGAGTATCAGGCGGCCGGCGTGCCCATCGAGTATCTGCACCGGGACAACCGCGCCGGGTACAAGGCAGGCGCGCTGCAGGAGGGCATGAAGACCGCCACTGGGGAGCTGATCGCCATCTTCGATGCCGACTTCATTCCGCCGCGTGATTTTCTGATGCGTACCGTGCATCATTTCACCGATCCTGGCGTGGGTGTGGTGCAAACCCGCTGGAGCTACCTGAACCGGCATTTCAACCTGCTCACCGAAGTGGAGGCGATGCTGCTGGACGGCCATTTCGTCATCGAGCACGGAGCGCGTTTCGGGGGCGGCCTGTTTTTCAATTTCAACGGAACCGCCGGAGTTTTGCGCGCGAAGATGATCGAAGACGCGGGTGGCTGGCAGCACGATACCCTGACCGAAGACTCGGACCTGAGCTATCGCGCGCAACTGAAGGGCTGGCGATTCGTATATGTTCCGTCGGTGGATTGCCCGTCGGAGCTGCCGGTGGACACGTACGGGTTCCAGGTGCAGCAGTCGCGCTGGGCCAAAGGGCTGACGCAGGTTGCCATCAAGCTGCTGCCGGGGATTCTGCGCTCGAAAGAACCGTGGCGCGTGAAGCTGGAAGCGTTCTGCCATCTGACTCCGAACATATCTTACCCCCTGATGCTGATCATGTCGGCCCTGATGCTGCCGGTAATGATTGTGCGGTTTTACATGGGCGTGTTCCAGATGCTGACGGTGGATCTGCCGCTGATTATCGCTTCGTTCTGCTCCATCTGGGCGTTTTACCTGATGGCGCAGCGCGAGCTGGACCGCAAGAATTGGAAACGGGCCATCGCGTTGATGCCGGCCCTGATGGCCGCGGGCATCGCGCTGACGCTGATCAATACCCAAGCGGTGATCGAAGCGCTGCTCGGGATAAAGTCGGCCTTTGCGCGCACACCCAAGTATGCGGTGGGCGACAACAAGGTGAAGATTCAGAACGCGAGTTACCGGCGGCGGAGCGGTTGGTTGCCCTATGCCGAGTTAGCCGTGGGCGGATACTTCGCTTACATGATCTCGTACGCGATCGAGACCTGGAATTTTCTGGCTGTTCCGTTCCTGCTCCTATTTGTCGTGGGTTATTGGTGGGCTGGATTCTCGACGCTATATCAGGAGTATCAGGGCAAGCTGCAGTGGCAGCGCCAGCGGGCGCTCGAACTCAGTTCCGGGCTTCGTTTGGAACCAGCTCAGCCGGAGTCACCAGAGTAAAGTTCGCCGCACGGGCATCGTTCACGAACATCTTCACGGTATCGAGCGAGTACTCAGTCAGATCGCGGCCAAGCAGCGGAAGTTTCTTCAGCAGATCGTGCGTCACCGTGATGATGTGGCAGCCGATGGCATCAGCCTGAACAATGTTGAACAACTCGCGCGGGCTAGCCCAGATCAACTCGATTTCCGGATAAGGGCGCATGCGCGCCAGCGCTCCGCACAGGATGGGGAGCGGGTCGCAACCGGCATCGGCGATGCGGCCGGCGAAGATCGAGATGCAACTCGAAGGCCCGCCGCGGAGGCAGGGGACAACTGCATCCACCTGATCGAGCGTCATGAGCGCGGTGACATTTACTTTGACACCCTGCCGCGCCAGCCGCTTCACCAGCGCAGCCGAGCTGCGGCCGCGGGTATCGGTGATGGGGATTTTGACGTACACGTTGTCGCCCCAAGTCGCGATTTGGAGCGCCTGCTGTTCCATCTCGCTGAAATCGTCTGACAGAACTTCGAAGGAGAATGGCCGGTCCGGGATGGTTCTGGCGAGCGAGCGTCCGAACGATTCATAGTCAGTGATGCCCGCCTTGCGCATGAGCGTGGGATTGGTGGTGAATCCCCGAATCCATGGATTGTCCGCGAGTTCCAGAATGGAAGCACGGTCGGCGCCATCGGCGAAGATTTTGACGCGGAAAGAGGCGATGTCAGGCATATTTCAGCGATTCCAAATGAAAGCCCGGACGAGTGGTTCGCAAAATCCACTGCGCGGCTTCACGCAACGAGCGGACCCCCACGAAAGGGCCGTCCGGACGCTGTTCGGCGTAGCCGTAATCAACGAAAACCGCGCGGCACCCGGCGCGATGGCCGGCGGCGATGTCGCGCCACCGGTCGCCGACGATGAAGCTCGATTCCAGATCGATGTTCCAGACGCGAGCCGCTTCGAACAGCAGCCCCGGCTCCGGCTTGCGGCAGGAGCAGCGCGCGGAGTCATCATGCGGGCAGACGCCGACGGCGTCCAGGCGCAGAAAGCTTTGCAAGCGCCGGTTCATTTCGGAAACCTGCTCGGCGGACACCAGGCCGCGCGCGATGTCGGGTTGATTGGTAATCAGGATCAGAGCGAAGCCGGCTTCGCGCAGTTTGTTGCAGGCTTCGCGAACTCCGGGCAGCAGGCGCAGGTCCGAGACGGTGGCGGGGGGATATGGTTTGCCCTGGCGGAGCACGGCGCGGTTGACGACGCCATCGCGATCCAGGAAAACGGCGCGCCGCATCACTACAGCCTCCCCAGCCGCGAGTCGGCCAGCATGGAATTCAGCGCCACGCAGAGCGCCTGGCGGGTGTTGCGTTTGCACGTCCAACCCAGGCCGCGGATGCGATCGGTATTGAGGCGAACGATGGGAACGTCGCCTTTCCAGCCGCGATCCCCACCGGTATATTCGAGACGAACTTGATCTTCGGAAAGCCCTGTAATTTCGATGGCTAACTTGGCGATTTCGGTGACCGTGATGTAGTCGCCGGTAGCGACGTTGTATACTTCGAAATTTTTCGGGGCGGCTCGATACGCCAGCAGAACGGCATCGACGACGTCGTCCACATGAATGTAGGACTTGCTCTGCTGGCCGTCGCCCAGGATTCGCAGCCGATCGGGCTGAACGCGCAGGCGGCGAATGAAATCGAACCCGACGCCGTGGGTTTGCCGGGCGCCGACCACGTTGCCGAAGCGGAACGCGCAGGCGCGCAGATCGAACATCGCGCAATAGGATGCGATGAGCGCTTCGCCCGCGAGTTTGCTCGCGCCGTAAGTGGAAACTGGGACCAGCGGTCCGAAATCCTCCGGGGCTTCGAAATCCTTGAGATCGCCATAGACGCCGCTGCCCGAAGCATAGAGCAGATTCGGCGTGCGCGTGCGGCGCATGGCCTCCACAATTTGTTGCGTGAGGAACGTGCCTTCGCGGAAATCGATATCCGGCTCAACGGCCGCGCGCGCGATGTCGGGATTGGAAGCCAGGTGAATGACGGTATCGTGGCCCTCCATGTTGCGCTCGAGCGCGGCCAGATCCTTGACGTCGCCATGGATCACGCGCAGGCGGCGATCGTTTTCGTGGTGCGCATAATGCCACTCGCGGCCGCTGGAAAAATTGTCGTAGAGCGTGACCGCTTCCACCGTCTTGTCGCACAGCAAGCGGTCTGTAAAATGGCTGCCGATGAATCCGGCGCCGCCTGCGATGAAAACGCGCTGGCTCACAGCACGGACTCCCACTTGGTGGCGGCGCGCTGCAACAGCGGATGGCTGACCAGCAGGTGCCACAGCACGGCGCACAGCCCCTCGGTATGCGGGGTAACGCGATCGGGCACGAGCGCGGGAATGACGATGCACTCTTCGGCGATCTGGCGCGTGAATCCGCCATTGCGCCCCACGATGCCGAAAATATGCGCGCCGGCTGTGGACGCTGTTTCCAATGCCCGGACGATGTTGACCGATACGTTCTTCTCGCGGCTGCCGCCGCCCACGGAGAAAACCAGCACGCCATCGCGCGGACCGATGCGCGAACCCTGCAGCCAGGCGGCAAAGCAGGTGTCCCAACCTTCGTCGTTGGCGCGGGCGGTGAGCTCGGAGACGTTGTCGGTGGGGGCGTAAGCTTCAAAGCCGCACAGCTTGCGAAAATCGTTGACCGCGTGACCGGCGTGCCCGGCCGAGCCGCCCACTCCCAGGATGAACAGCCGCCCGCCGAGTTCGCGAACGTGCGCGAGACCCGCGGCCATGCGCTCGATGGCGGCGACATCGACCTGCTCCAGAATTGCGATTGATTCGCCGAGGAATGCGGCGGCAAAACCGATGGGTACAGCCGAAGCCGGAGCCAGCGCAGCTTGACCCACAGCAGCGTTACTTAAAGCGTCCTGAAGCGCGGCCAAGGTAGTCAAATGCGCACAAACCCCTGGTGATTAATCGGCCAAAGTGGTAGTTTTCGTTAGGTTTCGTTTGGGAGCTGGGAAAAAACGGGAAAATGCCAGGCGGAAGATGCGCCGGAAGGTCCAGACGGTGGAGGACCAGCGCTGCAGCGTGGTCTCGCCGATGCGCTCTCCATAAGGAATAAAGACTTCGCGCATCTGGAAGCCTTCGAGCGGAGGTTTGAGCAGCAACTCCACCGGCAGCGCGGGACCGTTCGGGTCGAACTCCACTTCCTGGATCAGGCGGCGGCTGTAGGCGCGCATGCCCGAATGGACATCGGTGGAGTGGACGCCCACCAGCAGCCAGCCGGCGATGGCGAACAGCCGGTTAGCGAGGTAGTTGGCGAGCGGCATGGTTTCCGGGCGGTGTTCCAAACGGGAAGCATTCACCAGATCGCATTGACCGGAAAGGACCATATCGGCCAGGCGGGGGATTTCCGATGCCGGGTAAGTGCCGTCGCAGTCGAGCGTTACGGCGACGTCGCCATGGCACTCCTGGAGCACGCGGCCCATGGCGCGGCCGTAGCCCTTGGGGGGGAATTGCCGTATGACGCGGGCCCCTTGACCGGCGGCGATGGTGGGGGTGGCGTCGCGGCTGCTATCGACGACGACAATTTCAAAATCGCGGCCGTGGAGCGCATCGCAGATGTCCTCAATCACGCGGGCGACCGCTTTTTCCTCGTTCATGGTGATCATCGCGACGGAGATTAAATGGCTCATGGGGGACCTGATTGACTATTCGGATTTATACAGGTTTTCAGTAGGGGCGCTGTGGCACTGTGGCGAGCCAGGTTCCGGCGGGTCATAAAGTTGACTTCAACCGGGCCGATCCTTAAGGTGTGCCAGGGATTTGCTCCATCTCCGCAAATTTGGCGCAGTCCAGGCGGCTCTTAAGAATAGAGGCCGCCGTCTGGAAGCTGGCTTCACGGAAGTGGGCTTGCATTGTCGCCTTCACGCTGGTCCCTCTGGGCTTGCGTCTGGCTCTGCTTCCCTGGATTCCAGCGCCCCAGCCTGGGGTTGAGGACGAGTTCAGCTATCTGCTTGCGAGCGATACTTTCGCCTCGGGCCAACTGACGAATCCGCCGCATCCGTTGTGGGTTTTCTTTGAAAGCATTCACATTCTGCAACAGCCCAACTACATGTCCAAATATCCGCCTTTGACGGGCCTTATCCTGGCGTTCGGGCAAAAGGTCTTTGGTCATCCTTGGACCGGGATTCTGCTGAGCATGGCGCTGTTGTGCGGCACCGTGGCGTGGGCCCTGCGGAATTGGTTGCCACCGTTTTGGGCATTTCTGGGCACGGCGCTGGCGGTGCTGAAGATCGGAGTCTTGAGTTATTGGTCGGAGAGCTATTGGGGCGGGACCGGCGCGGCCATCGGAGGGGCACTGTTGATCGGAAGCCTTCCGGCGCTGATTCGGCGTCCAACTTGGCCGCGCGGTTTGCCCGCCGCGATCGGAATCGCGCTGCTGGCGAATAGCCGCCCGTTCGAGGGGTTCCTGTTGACTCTCTTGTGCCTGGGATACGCAGCTTGGCAGATCATCCGGCGGTCGACGTCGCCGGCGGTTTGGTTGCGAAATTTGAGCCGTGGTATCGCTGTGCCGCTGATCATCGTCATGGTTCCGGTTGGGAGCTGGATGGCATATTACAACTTTCGTGCAACCGGAAGCCCTGATCGCATGCCTTGGGCTGTTTACGAGCAACAATACGCTGCCTCGCCGACACTTTTGTGGTGGACTCCGCCGAGGACGTCGGTGGTTTACCGACACGAAGCGTTCCGCAAGCTCTTTCTGGACTGGGAGCTCAAACGAAAAATCGTGCAGCGCGAGCACTTCTTGCTCACCCGATTCCTGTTCTTAGGAAATATCGAGAAATTCTACTTAGGCATTCTGCTGCTGGTCGTGATCGTCGTATGCGCGCCGGCTCTCGTGAAAAGCCAGCGCGCGCGTCCTGCCTTCTGGCTCGCTGTGGCATTTCTGTTTGTCTTGGGCACGGAGCTGGAACCCGTTCCGCATTATGCAGCCCCGGCGACTGTGTTGTTTTACATTGTTGCCGCCGCCGCCCTGCGTTCTCTGCGGCATTGGCGAACGGGCCGGCCATGGGTGGCGCCCGCCGTTTATGGGATCGTCTTGGTTGTAATTACCGCTCAGCTCTCGCTAGCCCTGTTTCAGCCAGAGCATCGTTTTTTGTACGACAAGCGCGATTTTCAGGCGGAACGCACCCGAATTCTGGCATTCCTGCGGGGCATGCCCGGTAAGCAGCTGGTATTCGTGCGTTACGGGCCGAGGCATGATGTTAACCACGAGTGGGTCTACAATCGTGCCGATATTGACGCTTCCACCGTAGTTTGGGCACGGAGCATGGGGCGGGACAAAGATCGGACGTTGATTTCCTACTTCAAAAACCGCCGGGTTTGGGTCCTGGATGAGAATGGCCCAGCGCGGATCGCCCCGTATGACGCGGCGGATCACTTGGACGATAAAGTTTCGAGCGCGGCAAGGTCACCGGGAATATGATCGACTGCGATCGATCCCGGCAGCGCTGCTGGCTGGGCCAGAATCACGAACTGGAAGGCCAGAAGCCCGGGCCATAAGCCGCAGATCCAACGTTCCAGGGGATAGAGCAGCCGCTGATACGCTCGGTAGGGCGCCGAGTCCATGATGGACGAAGAATCGCCTTGCTGGCCTGTTTCCGTTCCCTTGCCATACATCCGTTTGATGAACGGAACGAACGGCCGGAGTATTCCGGGCGTGACGCGCTTGCGGCTGACGACGAGACCGGCGTCGGCCAAGAACCGGCGAAAGCTGCGGCGAGTGAAAAAACGCAAGTGCGTGCGGTCCAGCGTGCCGGTGTCTCCGTACTCGAATCTGCCGAACAGCAAGGCCAGGCGCACATTCCATATGGCGACGTTGGGCAGGGAGATCAGAATAAAACCGCCGGGCGCCAGCAGCCGGTAGTGCCGTTGCAAAACATCCAGCGGATCGGCCAGATGTTCGAGCATGTCGGAGAACAAAATGACATCGAATTGGCTTCGGCCGCTGAATGGATACTCGTCGGGCCGGGTGACGTCGGCGACATAGGCGTCCGCGAGACGCGTCTTCGCCTTTTCGATGGAACCGGCCGAGAGATCCACGCCAACCACCTGATGGCCGTGCAAGCGTTGTAATTCGGCACCATGCACGCCCGAGCCGCATCCGACATCCAGCACGCGCAGGCCGCGCGGAAGACCCTCGATGATCCGGGGAATTTCCGGATTGGCAATCTCGAAGTAAGGGCGCCGGGACGGCATCATAGGGACATTTCCATCGGTTCCGGGACAAGGGTGCCGCGGTTCAAACGAGCGGCCGCCTGGCGGGCGCGCTCAATGCAAACGTCCATGTTGATGTATTCGAATTCGGCCACGCGGCCGCAGAGCGGAATGCCGATCTGCTCGAAGTAGGCCTTGGCCAGTTTCAGGTAGCGGCGGCAATCGTCGTTCTGGACCACGTAGCCGTACTTGGTTCGGAGCACGCGCGCGTAGCAGACCTCGGAACGGCGGGCCAAGTCCATATCCTGCAGGTCATTGATCACGTCGGCGAGCAGATCTTCGTCCGGCATCTCGTGCGTGCCGTCGCCTGGATTAGTGGTGATTTCAGCCTGGATGATGGACTGGCCGGGCGGCGCGTTGTGCGGGCTGAAGGCGGCCGGGAACGACAAGCGATGGAAACGGACTTCCGGGTCGGGAACGTAGATGGCGGTGTAGTCCGGGACGCGCGCGGCATCCAGGCCAACCGAGATGGTCACGAGCGAGTTATAGCGCAGCGCGTTCACGGCGGTGCGGATCTCGGGCGGCGTGCTGTCGAGCGCCATGGCCAGCTCCTGAATGGGAATGGTGCAGACCAACGCATCGTAGCGGCGGACTGCACGGCCATCGCTCACAAACCAGTGCGCATCTTGTTTCCAAATGCGCTCGACGTTGAAATCGGAGACGACGTTTGGAACTTTGGCGCCCATGGCTCGCGGCAACGACTCGATGCCGCCATGCGCCGGGTAATGGAAATAGAGCTGGTGCATGTAGCCTTCGGTTTCCACTCCGACCGCGGCTTTGATCACGTCTTCAAGGGGCGGTTTGGGGACGCGGCCCTCCACCCATTCCAGGCCGAGCTCTTCGGCGGGAACGTTCCAGATTTTCTCGTTGTAGGGGATCAGGTATTTTTCGGCGAGGCCTTTGCCGAAGTGGTGGTAGATCCATTCCTTAAAATTGGTCCGGGGCGGCGGATAGTCGTTCTGGAGGTAGTGATAGAGGCACTCGAAGCGATCCTGCGGCTCCAGATCGAAGAGGCCGTTTTCGAAAGGGTACTTGACGTAGCGGCCTTTGTAGAAGATTTTGTTGTTGCGGCGCGCGCGGTGGACGTTGTCGCCGAGCAGCGACACCATGTAATCCACCATTTCCTGGTTGCGCGAGAAGATGATGTGCGGACCGCCGGCGTCGTAGGTGAAGCCTTGCTCCTGGACGGTCTGGCAGTGCCCGCCGCCGCGGCTTTCCTTTTCGAGCACTTCGCAGTCGCGGTCCAAATGCGCGGCGATGGTGAGGCCCGCCAGCCCGCCGCCTAGTATGCCAATTGCCAACCCCGGAGCCCCCTTTTGTCCTCAGGCCGTGCCCAGGTAGTAAATCGGCCGTTTGCCTAAGGTTCTGTAGGAGGAGGCTAGAGGGCGATGCGGCGTTTGCGAAGGAAGGCTGCGCCAATGAGCAGCGCGGCGGCCAGGGGTAAGGCGGTGGCTGGTTCGGGAACGGTGGAGGCGGTTTGGACCGTGATCGTGCCGGATTCCGCGGTGAAATCGATATTGTTAAAATTCGAATCTGACAAGCTTGTGTCCGGGTAGGCTGAGAAATCAATCGCGGCGATTTCGTTATTCGTCGCCCCTGGGGCGATCGAATAAGAGACGCTGCCTAACCCGTAGGTCGCACCAGCCGCAACATCTGTGCCGTTAAATGTTGCGTCCAGGTCGCCGGCTTCGATAGTTTGGCCGCCCGCTGGCGGCGTGAGAATATCCGGACCAAAGAAGCTCGACGGGAAGATATACGTGGCGGTGGTGGTATCGGTGGTTACGTCGGTGAATGTAATATCCGGGTCCGATGTCGTTAGCACAAAGTTGAACGCGGCGATGTTCTGTGAAACAGTGCCAGTGTTTTGCAGCAGGACATCAAACATTCCTGTGGAACCTGGCGCGCCGGTAACTGATTCGAGCGAGAGAATGATGTCGCCCTTGGCCGGGAGCGAGACCAGGAGCGCAGCGACTGCAAAAATCGCCAGCGCCATTTTGCTCATTGCGTTGGATAATGTTGTTTTCATATGAATTCCGCAGTCGACTTAGTTTTGCGTCGCTCCCTGAAGTCCCTTTACGAATCGCGGCGTCAGTGGTATTGACCACCCCGTCGCCATTGAGATCGGCGAATAAATTGTAGGGTTCCTTAGTGGCCGCGGCGACCCCAAGCATGTCGGCGGCATTCACAACGCCGTCTCCATTAAAGTCGCCGTACAACACACTGAATCCTTGCGTAAACCCGGCGCCGCCGGATAACCCATTGCCTGCCGCGTCCTTGATCGCGTTTGCGCCGCTGCCGGCCAGGGTCGTGCTCAACGTAGCATTGATAATTCCAGTGAACGTCCACGTCAAGGTGCTCGTGCCTAGGCCGGAGAAGCCAGTGGCGGAGATACCGCCCAGGCTCGCCGCCGTGGCGCTGGCGATCGGCTTGGAGAAGGTCACCGTAATTCCAGCGATGGTCCAAGGCAAATGTGCGGTGCGCGCCGCGCCGATCACGTTGTAGGTCTGGGAGCCGAAGTCCACCGAATAACTCACCACGGTGGGCGAGACGGTATCGATCACGATATTGGTGTTCGCGCTGAGCGAGCCTGGCGCGCCGGGCGCGGGCAACGTCAGGATGGCCGGCGTGTTGCTGGAATCTTGAATCGTCCCTCCGTTCAGCGTCAGGGCGCTGGCCGAGGTGTAATCCAGATGCGCGCTGTTCTGTCCGGCCGCGACGGTATAGCTGAACAACAGAGTGCTGGTGCCGGAACCGGAGACGTAACCGGCGGTCCCACCCGAGTTCAGGGCCAATAGCGGCGTCCCTGTCACGTTCACCGCTTTGCTGAAGGTGACTGTAACGTTAATGACCGCGCCAGTGGAATACGAGCCATTGGCGGTGATCGAACTTACGTTCGTGACCGTGGCCGAGGTACCGGTATTGGTGAGCGAGAAGGCCGGGCTCGCGCTGACGGTGCCAGCCGTGGCACTGACGGTGTAAGGTCCGCCGGCCGTGCCATTAGCGGTGAAGGTTTCGCTCAACTGTCCGGATGGGTTGGTGTTGGCCGTGATGGTGTTCGTGTTGTTCGAGAACGTTCCGCTCGCGCCCGAGGGCGGCGCGGTGAAAACAACGGCCTGATTCTGAATGACCACGCCACCGGCGTCTTTCACCACCACGCCCAAGGCTGTTCCGAAGGCGGTATTGACTGGCGCGCTCTGGGTTCCACCGGAGGTGATGGTAACGCTGGCCGGCACCTGCACTACGGTGACCGTACTCGAAGAGGTAATCGCGTTGCCGATATTGGTGTGAACCACGTCGCCGCCGCCGAACGCATCGGCGGTGTTGGTCACCGAAGCCGGCGACCCCGCGGGCACATTGACGATGATGTGGATCACAGGATAAGTGGCGCCGCCGCCGTTCAAATGCACCGAGGTGGTGCAGTTCGCCGTGTTCGTTCCGGTGCCAGCGCAGGACCACGTTGTCGTATCGGTGCCGGTGAAAGCGTTCACCGTGTAACCGGCTGGCAAGGTATCTTGCATGGTCACCGTACCCACGGTGGTGTCAGTTGCGGCAGCAGCCGAATTGCCAATCGTGACATCCCATTCGGCCGTCTGGCCCTGAGTGAAGGTCCCGGTGAAAGTTTTGGAAATGGTCAGGATGGCGGGCGCGAGCACGCTAATCGTATCGGTGGTTGTGTTGTCGCCCGCGGTATTGTCCATGCTGCCCGAGATGGTCGCGCTGTTCATCACACTGGAAGCCGCGTTGGTAGCGACGTTCACGTTCGCGGTCAAGGTGGGATAGGTGCTGGTCGCGGTGACAATGGCGCTGGTGGTGCACGACACAGCCCCGGAGCTGGCCGGGAACTGCCCGGCGGGACAGGTCCACCCGCTACCGCTCATACCCGTCACGGTCAGTCCGGTGGGAACAGTTTCGGTGAGCGTCACCGTACCGCCGCTCGAGCCCGGTCCGTTATTCGTCACCGTGAAATTAATGCTATCGCCGGTGTCGCCCTGGCGGAAGGTGCTGGGGGAATTGTTGCTGGTCACTGAAAGGTCGGGGGGATTTTCGGTGAACTGCAGACACCACCCGTTGGTGGCTCCGTTGCCGTTCTCGTGGGTGTTCTGATTGAAGTACAGGCTCCAGGTCCCGTTTCCGTTCGTGCCGCCATAAACGGCGGTCAGCGTGGACGAACCCTTCGTGGCCGCGTATTGCAACGAGCCCGGCAGCGTGTAGAAGCCGCTGGGACTGGCGAAGAAGGTATCGTTGCTGCTGGCGTAGCTGGTCGGCTTGTAGGTACCGACTGAGAAGGCGCTCTGTGGCACCAAGCCGCCGCCAGAGTCCGCGAAGACATAGTTTCCGCTGGAAACAACGCCGCTGGGGCTGCCGCCGGTTTCGGAGAAGAAGTCCAGCGTTTGAGCCGTGCCGGGGGTGGAATTGCCGTTGGGACCCACCAGAAGCGAGGCGATGTTGTTGATGGTATCGGTGCTGATTACGTGGAAGCCCTCCAGTTGGACTTCAACGCTCTGGACCGTACCGGGCAGGCCCGCGACGAAAATATTCGACGGATTCGGGTTGGCCGCGCCGATGTTCTCCGAGCTGCCCGAGCCGGCCGGCAGCAGGATGTTGCCAGGGTTGCAGATGGTGGTCGGATTCGTGTTCAGATCCGGAGTCACTGTGGAGGCGTTGTTTTCGCGCTGCCACACGAAGCTCGTGCTCTCATTAAATGTGTTAGCGACGCCACTGTAAGTGGCCACGATTTTGTGATCGCCTTCGGCGAGTGCACTGGTAGGTGCCGTGGCTTGCCCGCTGCCGTTCAACGCAACTCCGCTGGCCAGCGTCGTGTCCGTGCTGCTATCCGTGAAGGTTACTGTGCCCGAAGTCACCGGACTCCCGCCGCTGGTAACCGTCGCGGTAAAAGTGACCGCCGCACCGGTGGTCGCGGGATTCTGGCTGGATTGGATAGAAGTTGTCGTGGCGGAGCCGGAGTTGAGCGTGAAGCTGAGGCACCAGCTACCGATGCTGATGTTGTCGCCGCCGCTGGACGCATTGATGATGTAGAGCGACCAGTCGCCGGCACCTGGCGCCCCACTGAAGGCCCCTTCGAGGTTCAGCGCACCGCCGCCGCCAAACGGCGCAGCAAAATTGATGCTGCCGGGAATGGCGGGGATATTGGAATCGACAGATTTCGCCGTCGGCGTTGAATTTGGAAAACTGGTGGCCGTGTTGCGGTTGTCGGTTGCCAGGTAAGTGCCGCTGGTAGGTGCGGTATTCGCGGATGGAACAGCGCCGCTCGCCGAGTCCGCGAACGTCAGGTTGATCGTGCCCCCCGTCACCTCTTCGAACCCGCCATCCAGAAGGTCCAGATTTTGCCCGTTGGGCGCAACCAGGAGGAAGGAGTCGTCAAAGATTCCGTCGCCGGGGGTGGACATTCCAGTGATCTGCACCGTCACGCTGGCCACCGAGTTGGTTACGCTGCTGGGAACACCGATCACGGACGGGTATGCCATCTGGGTGGGAGAACCTTCTCCGCCTGGAACCAGGAGCGTAGCTGGATTGCACCACGTGGTCCCCGAAGGGTTGGTGGCGTGCACTTCCACCAGTTGATTCAAACTACCGGCACTGCCGCTAAAGCTTCCGCCACCGGAGTAGGTAGCGACGATTGAATTAAAGCCTTGGGTAGTTAACGTAGTGTTGCAGGTTGCCTGGCCGCTGCTAAGGGGCTGCGCTGAACAGCCGGCGATGCCTGAGCCATTGGCGGAGAATCCGACTGTCCCGGTTGGAACACCGCTGCCGGATGTGACAGTCGCGGTAAACGTGACGGAACTATTGGTTCCGCCGGTAAAAGACGGATTCAGACTGGAAGAGACCGTGGTGGTGGTGCCGACATTGGACGCATTCGCCGTAAGGGTCATTTGCCACCCGGTGATGGCGATATTCCCGCCGTTGGTATCGACCAGGGTCAAAGTCCAGGTGCCGTCCGCCGTGGTGCCGGCGAATTTGCCATTCAAGGTCTGATTGCCACCGCCGCAGACACTGCCGTCGGTTTGCGGAAAGTCTCCCGAGGCGCCCGTCGGGGGGCACTCGCTCTGGAAAGCCATCCAATAGGAGCTGGGCTCGACCGTCGCAGATGCAGTCCACGCCGTCCCGGCGTTACCGCCTGGGGCCGCTGCATGCCCGTCCTGAATCGTAATATTGATGCCTGGGGAAGAGAAGGTTCCGTCAGAGCCATTGCCCGTGGCGCCCAAAACCACCAGTTTGGGGCCGGAACTCGGCGCTTGCAGCACGAATGTCGCGCCGGCCAGCCCGAAGTTGTTACCGTTATTGCCGTTGGTATCAAATGTAACGCCCAGAAGCTCGACGGCGACTGTCGCCACGGTGCCGCTCAGGCCACTTACATTAAGAGTAGGGCTGCCCGTCTCAGAGGCTCCACCAATCCCACTTTGCGTCACAGAAATCGCGCCGCCACCGGTGAACGTCGTTTGAGCGCTTGCGCGTGCGGAGAAGCCCAGCAGCGCAAACACAGCGCCCCAGCACCATAACCCAGTTCTTCCGAAACGCATAGCCCGGTTCCTCCATCAGCATTTTCCAATCGAAGGATGAGCATGAAAATCGGACAGGGAATGAGGAGGCCGCGCAGCGGCCGACTTCCTTTCTTTGGTTTTTGGTTTTCAGAGAGAGAACGGTGGTTATGGTCGCGAGCGGTCGTGGGAAAGTGGGAAACCTGCTTTTGGTTTTCCACTTTTCCATGGACGCGAAGCCGGGCGGTGGGAATGTGGGAATCTCGCGCTTTCTGCGAGATTTCCAAGGGACGGTGGAAAGCGTGGGAAACCCGCTCTTGGTTTTCCACGCTTTCCACGGGCCCGGCATTTCCACGGCCCTCCGTTAGCGGAACTTCGGCAAGGACGGCGTCTGGCATTGCCGAAGCAGCTTGGCCTTGGCCGCGCTCATCCGGCGAGCGCATTCGGTGTCGCTGATCGCCAGCGACCGCTTTTCCAGTTCCCGCAAACTCAATCCCGGTTTCAAAAAGCTCTCCCCTTCGGGCAGCGATTGCAGTTTCTCGAACGGCGTCCGGTAGTCCTCGATCTTGTATTTGCGTTGGCGTTTGCCGCGCTCGTCCAAGCTCACTGTCGCGAATCCGCAGGGCCGGTGAAAGTTCAGGTACGGATTTAAATGCTCGGCGTAGAAGTTCTGCAGCTCCCCGGCGTGTGCGCCGGCGATGTGTCCGTAGCCGATCAACTTGCGGATCACCGCACCGTTCTTGCCTTCCACCAGTGCATTGTCCTGGCTTCGGCACGCTCGGCTCTTGGTGAATTCGGCGTGCAACTTCCGCAGCATTTCCGCCACTCGATGGTTGATATACTCCGAGCCGTTGTCGGCATGAAAACCGCGGATCGGAAATGGAAATTGCGCCAACACCGCTGCCAGCACCGGCATCAGATAGGCCTCGCTGATCTTCTCGGCGCAGCCCACCACTTGCCATTGCGTCACCGCATCCACGGCGTTGATGTGATACACGCCCTTGGTTCCCGCGCTGTCCCCTTGATGCACCGTATCCACGCGCACATACCCCGGCCGCCCTTCCGGATCGGGCTTGCGCCGCTGTCCGATGGCGGCCGCAGTGGACTGCGTCGGTTCGAACACCGCCGCCTGGTTGCGATAGCGCGCGCTCGCCCGCAGGTTGTACAAGTGCGCCACGCTGATCTTCGACAGTCGCTCGCACTGCTTCTCTCCGAACTGTTCGTAGGCGCGCTGCAAGATCCGGCGCGTGGCGGGTCCGCTCAACCGCCTGTGTGCCCGATCCACGTCCGCTAACAACGCAATGTCTTCCGCCGTGTACCTCACTGCGAACGCGTGCCGTTGGTACGACTGGGGCCGTATTACGCCGCAATCGAGATACGCCCGGATCAACCGCGTGGTCTGCGCCTCGCTCAACCCGGTCACTTTCCGCAGGTAGGCCCGTACCAAGCCCCGCTCGCCTTTTCCCAAACTTCGGTACTTCTGCGCCGCCAATACCCGCTCCACCCACAGGTATCGTTCCTCCCGCCCGCCACTGCTGAACTCGATCGGCTCGCTCGACCGCAAAAACTCTCGGATCTGATCCCGGCTCAGGCTCTCGGCATTCTGCATCCGTATCTGCACCCGGCCGCGCCACGCCTACCCCATTGTTCCCGTTTTCATGCTCATCTTCCATTGGAAACCGCCCCAGCCAATTCACTAGTTTCATGCTCATCTTGCGTTGGACAATTCTCATCAGACTAAACCGCAAGCACACAAAACTACTGTGCAGGGCGAGCAAACCGAGCCCGCACCGCTGAGGTAATCCGCGTTCGTGATTGTGCCCATGCAGTTTATCACAGCCTCGGCACAGTGGGGAACAAAAATACCTTAATTCATAGTACTTTCTTGAAAATTGAATTTGCTAATGGTACTCTGTTTTGGCGCAGCGGCAACGTGCGCCCGAAATTCAAGGAGGATTCCAAGAATGAGTCAGCCCTTCGTCGGCGAAGTTCGGCTGGTTGGTTTTAATTTTGGCCCCGCGGGCTGGATGATCTGCGCGGGCCAACAGCTCCCCATCTCGGAATACAGCACCTTATTTAATCTAATTGGCACAACTTACGGCGGGGATGGACAGCAAACCTTTAACCTTCCCGATTTACGGGGGCGCACTCCGGGCCACCAGGGATCGAGTGGCGGTTCCACTTATGTAATCGGGCAGACGGGTGGTGCCGAGACCGTGACTCTGAACCTAAACCAATACCCCCGTCACAACCACCTTCTGATGGCTTCTTCCAATAACGGAACGCTGAACACCCCGACCAATAACGCGGCAGGCGGCCTGAATGCTTACTCGGGCATTACGCCCGCGGACGCTATGAATTCGAACATGCTGTTACCGAGCCCCGGCAACAGTTTGCCTCATGACAATATGCAGCCGTATCAAGTGATCAACTGGGTGATCTCGCTGTTTGGCGTGTACCCCTCCCAGAGTTGATCGCCACTTTCACTAAAAACACGGAGAGACAATACCATGTCCACACCTTTTCTGGGCCAGCTTATGCTCGCATCCTGGAATTACGCAAACAGAGGCTTTGCACTGTGCAATGGACAGCTTCTGCCAATTAACCAGAACCAGGCGCTGTTTTCGCTCTTCGGCACAATGTACGGCGGCGATGGCAGGACCAACTTCGGGCTTCCGAACCTCCAGGGGCGCACCCCGATCTCTTTCGGCAACGGCTTCACTCAGGGGGCGATCAGCGGCACGGAGTCCATTACGCTGACCGCCGGCGAAGTACCCCTGCACACGCATACGCTGCGCGGGACCACGACCGCGGCCAGCCTTTCCAAGCCACCGACCGGTAATCTGCTGGCCGCCACATCGGGAGCGGCAACACTCTACGCGGGCGCATCCTCCCTGCAGCAGATGAATGCGGCGACGATCTCCACGGTGGGGGGAAGCCTGCCGCACGAGAACCGGCAACCTTTTTTGGTGATGAACTGGCTGGTGGCGCTGGCAGGCGTCTTCCCGTCACAGAATTAAAGACCCCCTTCAAGATCAAAGGAGAATCCGAACATGGCCGATCCGTTTGTTGGAGAACTCAGGCTGGTGGGCTTTAACTTCGCCCCCTACGGGTGGGCGCGCGCCGCAGGCCAGCTCATGTCCGTTACCCAGAACGCCGCGCTGTTTTCGCTGCTGGGCACCATGTACGGCGGCGACGGCAAGACCACTTTCGGTCTTCCCAACCTGCAGGGCAACGTGGCCATCGGCTACGGGCAAGGCCCCGGCTTGCAGAATTACATCCAGGGCCAGCTTGGTGGAGAACAAACCGTAACGCTCACCAACAACACAGTCCCAAGCCATAACCATACAGCGTACGGAGCAACCGGCACGGGGAAAACCACGCCGGTGGGTAATGCCTTCGGGGATTCCTCGGCGGGTTCTATTTACTCATCCGCTACCTCTCCGCTCACGGCCATGAATGCGAGCGACGTCACGAATTTCGGCGGCAACGGCCCGCACCAAAACCTCATGCCGTATCAGGTTTTAAATTGGATTATCGCGCTGCAAGGCGTCTTTCCGCCCCGAACTTGAGGGATCTTTGATAATCTGATCTCCGGGCCGGCTGCAAGTCCGGTCCGCTTTCGGCCCATGTCCTTTCTCGCCGTACGTCCCGCGCTGCCGCAGGACGAGCCGTTTCTGTACGATCTGTACTTTGCCGTACGCGGCCCGGAGTTCGCGCAGGCCCCCATCCCGGAAGAACAGCGCGTGGCGCTGATCGAGATGCAGTTCCGCGCGCAAACCAACGCGTACGCAGCCATGTATCCGAACTCCTGCTATCACATTGTGCTGCTGGACAGCCGTCCGATCGGGCGTTTATGGGTGGCGCGCCAGGACGAGGCGTATCATCTGGTGGACATTGCGATTCATCCCGATGTTCGCAGCAAGGGAATCGGCACGGCGCTGATCCAGCGTCTGCAGGCCGACGCGCAGCAGGCCAAGCTGCCGATTCAGTCCATTGTGTTCCGGTACAACACGGGGTCCTTGCGCTTTCACCAGCGGCTCGGCTTTCGCGTTGTTCGCGAGGACGTCATGCACTTTTATATGGAATGGCAGCCGGCAGCGCTGTTATAGCGCGGCGCCGCGGGCCGCATCGGCTCCGCCGCCGGCCTGGATAATGGCGTGCACCCATGCACTGCAAAGGCCGGCGATTTCGGACTTCAGGCTTTCGGGTTTATCGAAATGAAACACACGCACGTCCTGGCGCTCCTCTAGTTCCTTGCGAAATGCCAGGATTTCGGGATCGGTCTCTCGCGGCGCCGCCTTCAGGAACACCACCACGTCGCGCATGGGAAACGCGGCGTCGTCGCGGCAGTCCGCGGCCAGGTAGAACATCTTGCGGAAAAGATTCTTGGGGCCCCAGTCGTCCTCAAAGACCTGTATGAAGTAGGCGCATTGCCGGATGTTTTCAGTAACCGCGGACCGGAAATCGACAATGTGCGAGTCGCTAGTGAGACCAACTGTGACCAGCAGGATCTTGGACGGCATCGCTTCGCTGGCGTTGACCTCGCTAATGGCATTGCGGCAGGCGTCGCGCTCTTTCTCCAGATCGCCCGGAGCGGAGAGGAACACGTGGTACATATCGAATCCGTGTTTGATCATGCTGGTTTCATATCACATTCAATGGACGCGGGATGAAAGGGAAGCGGATTCGGCCTCGGTCAGCGAATACGGCGTCAGTTGGGGGGGCGATTGATCGGGCTCCAAAAGCCAAACGGTACGGCCGCGAAAATATTGGATCAGCGGCGCGTCCTCGGACGGGCCCATCTCGCGCGCCCAGACGATGCGGGCGGAGTCGATATCGGCGCGGTTGTAAACCCACTCTTGAAAAACGTCATGGTTGGGAGCGTAGCGCACTAGCACCAGTTGGCGGCCGGGGAGTGCTTCCAGCCGGCGCAGCATGTTGTGATAAGGCACGGCCATGGGCGGCGCAAACTCGCCGACAGCGAAAAGCTTCCAGACGTCGCGGCCGAATTGAATCGGGATCAGAGCGATGAGCAGGGTCGCGAGCGCCAGACCCCAAGGCTTCGAATTGGGACGCCAGTTGCGCAGACGGTCGATGGAGTGCAGGACCCGCAGATAAACGAGCGGCATGAGCGCGGCGGCGTAGTGATATTGGAAACCATTGATGGGAAGGAGCGCCAGCAAGCCGCCCGCTAGCAAGAGAACTCCGAACCGCTCCTCGGGAGTTTGGAGCGGATAGGGCCAGATCAGCGCCGGCAGGAAGAGGGGATAAAAGCAGAAGAAAAAACCGTACATGCTGGAGAGCTTGACCAGGAACTCGGACCACATATGCTGGCGCATGTAGGTGACTTGATCCGCATTGGTCTTGGTCCAGAAGGTTTGCATCACGGCGTGATCGTAGATGGGAGGCTGCTTCGCGGACGACCAGGCGAACGCGGGCGCCGCGCCATATTGACGCTCGTGGAGCTGGTAGGGCAACTCGAAGGGGCTGCCTGTTACCCGCGCGTTGAAATAAAGCATGAACACCGCGACAGGAATGAGAACGGCCGCCGCGGGTAAAGCCACGCGGGTGGCGAGAATGGAAAAGGGTGTGAATTTCCACGCGATCACCGCGGCCGAAAGTACCGCGAGCACCGCGCCATCGTAGGGTCGTGAATTGAGCAGGATCGCAAGGCCGATGGCCCACGTGGCGGCTTGCGCATACTGCCGGCGAAAGGCAATGCGCGGAACGGCTCCGAGCAGGAGCGCTCCACCAATGGCCGGGACGGCTCCGCCCCAGTAAGAATTCATCCAATAGCTCAGAACGCCGACGCGCAGGGCCACCAGCAGCGCGCCGATGAGTGCGAGCGAGGGCGTAGTCCAGCCCTGGAACATCCAGCAGGCGGCGGCGCACATCAGGCCCGCGCTCAGCCACACGCCGATCCATGGTTGATCGAACGGCTCGTTGAAAAATCGGTATCCCAAGGCCAGCACCAGGCCTTGTATAGGCGGATATTTCGAGGCGTAGGTGGGCTGCTGGATGACGTGGAACGATTCAAAGTGCTTCCAAAATGGAAGCGGGGGATTCGTAAGGCGGCCGGATGCGTACGTATCACCTGCCAGAAGATAACTGAATTCGTCGTGAACGGCCGGCATCGGAACGCGCAATACGGGAAGCAGCGCCGCGCGGATTCCGATGGTGAACAGGAACACGGCCAGGCATGCCAGCAGAGGCCATTTGGCGAGACGCGCCTCAAACGAGCTTGCCGGGATGGACGGACCGCCCATGATCTTGGATCGGCCGGCAGATGCTTTACTTTAGTGGCTCCGGGTGCCGGGGGGGTTCAGAAGAGCCTCTTGTTTGGCCAGCCGGGCGCGGCAGTTTTCACAGCGCAGCAGATGCTCGCGTATATCGATGACTTCGGGAATCGAAAGACCCTTGCCGACGGCGTAAAACGAGAGCGGGTCGTCCGCGATGTGTTCGATTTGCCGGCTGGAAGGACGCACCAGATCTTGGATACGGATGCCGGCATGGAAGCCTCCGGACACCGCGCGGCAGTAGCGTACATCGCCGAAAATTAAGTTGTCGCGCAACTTCACTTTTACCTGGGTGCCGCGTTCGACGCGCCTGGGGAGGGCAACGCGCAATCCGGAGCGGGAGACATCGAGAACGGTTCCGTATATCGGCTCCGCGGGGCCGGGCAAAAGTTCGAGCTCGGCCGGATACTGAGTGGGGTAACGGGTTTCGCTGCGGCGCTCGGAGTCCTGTTCCGAAGTCAGAAGGGACTGTGCGAGAGCAGCCATGGCATGATTGAATTGGTTTGGCAAAGGAAACCGCTTTCCAGACTAAAGACTAATATTACCCAAGAAAGTTGCCGCGGCATTACTCCTAAGTACGTTTCTGTAGCGTGTACTGAGGGGAAAACCTGAGAGACTACGGATTGGATTCGCCGGTGAGCCAGTCTTCCGCACGTTTTTCGAGCGCAATGCGGACCAGCTGGCTGCGGGTGCGAACGCCGGTCTTGTCGAATAATTGCTGCATCACGGCTTTGATGGAGCCTTCGGAGACCTGCAGTTGGGCGGCGATTTCCTTGTTGGTGAGCCCCTCGAATACGCCCTGCAGAACGAAGCGCTCGCGCTGCGTCAGACCCTGCGAACTGCGCTGCTCTTCAGATTTGCCGGTAGCGCCGGCAATCAGCGACCGCATGGCACGGGGATCGAGCCAAGGCTCGCCGGCCACCATCCGGCGAATGGCTTCCACCAGTTGGGCGGGGGAGCTGTGTTTGAGGAAGATGCCCTCGGACCCGCTTTCGAGCACGCGCACGGTGGCCGCGTCGCTCATTCCGGCGGTGACCATTAGGACGCGCCCCTTGAATCCGCGCTTGCGGATTTCATCGAGAGCAACAGTTCCCTGCTCTTCGCCCAAGTCGTAATCGAGAAGAATAATGTCGGGTTGTTCGGCGGCGATGATCGGGAGCGCTTCGGCAGCCGTGGCGCAGGAGCCCACCATGCGGAAGCCGGGTTCAGTCTGCAACAACCGGCTGAGGCTGTCCCGGAACAGGCTGTGATCGTCCACCAGCAGAATCCGGATTTCCTGAGGCATAGGTCTCTTTCAGATTACCTGCTCCGGGCAAATTACCCGCCAGCACCGGCGAGAGCTCGACCACAAAAGTAGCTCCGCGCGGCTGCGGTTCATAGCGCAGGTCGCCGTGGAAGGATCGCATCAAGGCGCGCGAAAGATAGACGCCCAAGCCGGTAGACTGCGCCCCAGGCTGGAACGGGCGGAAGAGCCGTTCGGGATGCTCGACGCCGCCGCCGGTGTCCTGAACGCGGACCGCGACGCGCTGGCCTTCAGCGCGGGCGATGATCTTGAGCAGGCGGGAAGGCTGGTCCAGCAAGGCGCGCTGGCTGTTTTTGGTGAGGTTGAGGAAGACCTGCATCAAACTTTGCCGGTCGGCCCAAACCGCTGGGAGGCCGGATTCGATGTCCCAGGAGACATCGATTCCCTCTTCGCGCAGGGCCGGCTCGATGACGATGCGGAGCTCTTCGAGCAGGGCCGGCAGATCCACCCTTGCAGCGGGATAAGGAGTTTGCCGGAGCTCGAGCGCGGCAATCTTTTCGAGCGTTTGAATCAGCGTCCCGAGCGCTTCGAAATCCTTGTTGTGCGCGAGCGAGCTGTTGCGCGCCAGATTCTCATGGACCACGGCAATGGCGCCGCAGACGTTGCGAACCTCGTGCGACACCGCACCCACCAGGATTCGCGAGGCCGCCAGAAGCTGGTGGAGACTGTATTCCTCGCGATTGCGCAGCTCTTCCGACGTATCCACCACCATGGCGGCCAGGCGGGACCCGACGCTGGTGCGATAGGTGGAAAACCAGATGTCGGCGAGGAAAGCTTCGCCGTCCTGACGCCGGCCGCGGCATTGCATCACGGTACGGAATGACGGTCCGTTCGATTCGGGTGCGGGGACGTTCACCAGAGAGGGCAGATACTGACGAATGGAGGTGCCCGCAAGGGAGCCGGGTGCGAGGGCGAACAGACGGTGGGCGGCGTCGTTGGCCTGCAACACGGTTCCGTAGGCGTCGGCCGTAAAGATGGCGACCGGGCTGCTGTCCACCAAAACTTTCAACTGTTCCTCGGCCGCGCGGCGCGCCTCGCTCTCGGATTCGATTTGATTCAAATGCCGAAGTGCCGCCTGGCGGCTGCGGACCACCTCGTAGACGAAGAGGCCCATGCCCAGGAACGCCGCGAAGATCAAGATATCGCGTGGGATGCCGGCGCTCGGCCGCCAGTCAAACGAGTCGAAAATCTCCGCTAGAAGGGTGCAAAGAGCGGCGACGATGGCGATCTGCCAGCGCTTCAGAACACTGCCGACCATCAGCATCGGAAACAGATAGAGGAAGCCGAGAGTGACGTCCTTATCGGCGCGCCAGTCGGCAAACGCGATGGCGGCGATGAGTATGCCCGCTTTAAGCAGGACGGACTTGGTGCCACCGCGAAGAAAGAACGAAAGCATGGGGATGCGCGCCGGGTTAGTCATATTCTAGACACGCAATCCATACTCTTCGCAAGACTTATGAGCGCAGATAGCAGAAAGACTGCCACCCCTGGCCGAAAGATAGGGGCGAGGTATAACCGAACGATACTGGACTCGTGTCTAAACAGGACGCTACCTTTAGTTTAGATCCAGATTCGCCTGGAATGCCCCCGTCCGGCTACGCTTACCGATGTGCGCGGCTCGGAGAGGGAGCGGTTTGGAATCGGGATCGTTGGAATGAGCCGACTACAGAAATGGTGCTTGCTGATGGCTACGCTGGGATGGAATGCATTTGCGCAGCCGCAGAGTTTTAGCTGGGAGCAGATTCGCGACCGTTTTCAAACCAGTAATCCAACCCTGCGGGCGGCGCAGATCAGTATCGACGAATCGCGCGCGCAGGAGATCACGGCTTATCTGCGGCCGAATCCGGATTTGAGCGCTTTTGTAGACCAGATCAATCCGTTCTCGACGCAGACGCTGCCAAACGGAGGGTCGGGTGCTTACGCGCCGTTCGCTTACGCCTTCCCGTCAAGCTCGATCAGCTACCTGCACGAGCGCCGGAACAAGCGGGAATTGCGGCGCGAGAGCGCCCAGAAAGAGACCGAGATCACAGTCGCGCAGTATGCCGATCAGGAGCGCAACCTGCTTTTCAATCTGCGGACGGCGTTCGTGCAGACGCTCCAGCAGAAGGCGATCCTGGACCTGACGCGGGAAAATCTGGCGTATTACAATCGCTTGCTCGCGGTGAGCAACGACCGGTTGAAGGCCGGCGACATCGCGAAGGTGGATTACCAGCGGCTGGAGCTGCAACGGGTGCAGTACGAGACGGATGTTCAGACCGCCACGGTAAACTTGCGAACGGCGAAGATCCAGTTATTGATGCTGCTGAACGACCGGACGCCGGTAGAGCAGTTCGACGTCACGGGTCCCTTTGATTTTTCAAATCAGGTTCGCCCGATTGACGAACTAAGGCGCTTGGCGCTGGACAACCGGCCGGATCTGAAAGCTGCGATGGAGGCGGTGGACAAGGCGCAGACCGATCATCGGCTGGCGATAGCGAACGGTTCCGTGGATCCCACTTTCGGCGCCGATTTCGCGCGCAATCCGCCCATTCCGGTGTATTTCGGGGTCAGCGTGACCATTCCGTTGCGCATTTTCGATCGCAATCAAGGCGAGAAGCTGAGAACGCAGGAAGATATTACGCGCAACGAACGGCTGCGGGATGCCGCGACGGCGCAAGTATTCAGCGACGTGGATTCAGCCTACGCCACCATCGAGAGCAACCTGACGCTGCTGCAGCCGTATAAAGAAACGTATTTGAAAGAAGCCGTGGATGTGCGCGATACCGTTTCGTTCGCCTATACCCGCGGCGGGTCGTCGCTGCTGGATTTCCTGCAAGCGCAGCAGGATTACCGCAGCACCGAATTGAATTATTTGAACCTGGTGGGTTCATACCTGACTGCCGCGGCGCAATTGAATCTGGCGGTGGGGCAGGAGGTTATTCCATGAAGAATATAAGCATCATCGCCGTGGCTGCCGTGGCGTGTTTGGCCGCGAGCCTGATTCTGGCGGGTTGCGGCCAGAAAGTGGAAGCCGATCCTAAGCTGGGGGCGCCACCACCGGCCGATGTGATCCATGAATCGGATGGCAGCGTGTTCCGCGTAGATCATCCCGAGCAGTTCCCGATTGCGACGGCGGGTGAGCGCGATGCCGCGCCGGAGCTCGACACCACCGGCACGGTGAGCGCCGATATTTCGCGCAACATTCCGGTGATTTCGCTGGCTTCGGGCCGGATTGTAGAGATTGATGCGCGGCTGGGCGACACCGTGACCAAGGGCCAGTTGTTATTGAAGGTGCAAAGCCAGGACATCGCGCAGGCGTTTTCCGATTACCGGCAGGCCGTGGCGGACGAGACCTTGGCCAAGGCGCAACTAGAACGGTCGAAGGTGCTGCTGGAGAAAGGCGCGATTGCTCAAAAGGATGAGGAAGTGGCCGAAGACGCCGACGTCAAGGCCAAGGTTACCGTCGACACTGCGGTGGAGCATCTGAAGGTCCTGGGCGCCGACCTGAATCATCCGAGCTCGATTATCGAGATCCATGCGCCCGTTTCGGGTGTAATCACCGACCAGGAGGTGACGGCTTCGGCCGGTGTAAAGACGCTGGACAACTCCCCGAATTTGTTCACCATTTCGGATCTGTCGAAAGTCTGGATCATCTGTGACGTGTACGAGAACGACATGTCGTTCGTGCGCCTGGGCGAATTCGCCGACATTCATCTGGCGGCTTATCCCAACGTGGTTCTCAAGGCTCGCATTGCCAATATCGCGCCCACGCTGGACCCGAACATCCGCACCGAGAAGGTACGTCTGGAAGTGGACAATTCCGGTCTGCTGCGTTTCGGGATGTTTGTGAATGCGACCTTCCATGGGCTGCAAAAGCAATTGCACGCCACGGTGCCCGCAACGGCGATTCTGCACCTGCACGATCGGGACTGGGTGTATGCGCCGGACGGGAACAGCCAATTCCAGCGCATCGAAGTAGTGGGTGGAAACATGCTGCCGGGCGGCCTGCAGGAGATTCTTTCGGGAATCGGGCCCGGTCAGCAGGTGGTATCGAACGCGCTTGTTCTGCAATCCACCGTGGAACAGTAAAGAACCGAGCCGTCCATGATTCGCAAAGTAGTCGATTTCGCGCTCAACAACCGCTTTGTGGTTTTAGCCGTGGCGCTATTGCTGCTGCTGTGGGGTGCAATCTCGTTTCATAATCTTCCGGTGGAAGCCTATCCCGACGTGGCGAACAACTACGTCGACGTGATCACGCAGTGGCCGGGAATCTCGGCCGAACAGATTGAGCAGCAGGTGACGATTCCGCTCGAGATTGCGATGAACGGCATTCCAGACGTGGTGCATCTGCGATCCTTCTCGCTGTTCGGATTGTCGGACGTGAAGCTGATCTTCGACGATGGATCGGACAACGCGTGGAATCGGGAGCGCGTGCTGGAGCGGCTGGCGCAGGTCACCTTGCCGCCCGGCGTCACGCCGCAGATGGGAACCGATTGGAGCCCGGTGGGCCAGATCTATTTCTTCACGCTGCAGAGCACCAATCCCAAATACGACGTGATGGAGCTGAAGTCGCTCGAAGACTGGGTGGTGGAGAAGAACTTCAAGTCCGTGCCGAACGTGGTGGACGTGGCTAGCTTCGGCGGCCCGACGCGCGAGTATCAGGTGCGCATCGACCCGGACAAGCTGATCGCTTATGGGCTCAGTATCGGACAGGTAGAGCAGCAATTGGCGAATAACAACGCCAACGCCGGCGGAAGCTTCATCGAGGCGGGTTTGCAGCAGGTGGATGTGCGGGAAGTAGGCATGGTCACCGATGTGCGCGATATCGCCAACACGGTGATCAAGACGCAGAATGGCACGCCGCTGCACATTAGCGATATCGCAACAGTAGAGCAAGGCGCGAAGATCCGGCTAGGCCAGTTTGGCCGGGCGATTCGGCGCGAAGACGGCAAGATTATCGACAACGAGGACGTGGTTTCCGGGATCGTGCTGCTGCGCAAAGGCGCCGATTCCGACGACGTCCTCAAGGGAATTCACGCCAAGGTAAACGAGCTGAACAGCGTTATTCTGCCCGCGGGCGTGAAGGTTGTTCCGTTCATCGATCGCAGCGAGCTGGTGGAGTTCACCACGCATACCGTGCTCCACAATCTGACCGAGGGCATCATCCTGGTGATCATCATTCTGTTTCTGTTCCTCGGAAACGCCCGCGCCGCGCTGATTGTGGCGGTCACCATTCCATTTGCGCTGCTGTTTGCGTCCATCTGTCTCAGCTTGCGGCATATCCCCGCAAATCTGTTGTCGCTGGGCGCGCTGGATTTCGGCATGGTGGTGGACGGCGCGGTGGTGATGATCGAAAACATCGTGCGGCATCTGCACACCGAGCAGTCCGGAAATGGCGAGCGCCTGTCGGTGGGCGCGCAGATTCGCGCTGCGGCTCATGAGGTGCAACGGCCGGTGTTTTATGCCATCACCATCATCATCACCGCTTATATTCCGATCTTCACGTTGCAGCGCGTGGAAGGGCGGTTGTTTAAACCGATGGCGTGGACGGTGGCATTCGCGCTGTTGGGCGCGCTGCTGTTCTCCATTGTGGTATCGCCCGTGCTGGCCAGTTTCTTATTCCGGCGCGGAGCGAAGGAATGGCACAATCCGCTGATGCGAATCCTCACGGTGCAATATCGCAAGGCCGTGCGCTGGGCCATTCACGAACGCTGGGCCGTGGTGACGGTAGGGCTGCTGGCGCTGGGCGCGACGGCGTTTCTAGCGACGAGCGGGATTATCGGATCCGAGTTTCTTCCCCATCTGGATGAGGGCGCGTTGTGGGTACGCGGAACTTTCGCTCCCAGCACGGGACAAACCGAGGGCGTACGCGTGGCGAATTTGGCGCGCATCACCCTGGCATCGTTTCCCGAGACGACCATTGTGACCAGTCAGGTGGGGCGTCCGGACGACGGCACCGATACGACGGGATTCTTCAACACCGAATACTGCGTGGATCTGAAACCCAAAGAGCAGTGGCGTCCGGTATTTCATCAGAACAAGGACGCGCTGATCGCCGCGATGAACGCGCAATTGGAGAAGATCCCGGGCGCGATCTGGAATTTTTCGCAGCCCATCGCCGACAACATGGAAGAGGCCGTCAGCGGCGTGAAGGGCCAGCTTGCAACCAAGATCTACGGCGATGATTTGCGGACGCTGGAAGACAAAGCGGATGAAGTCCTCAAGGTGATGCATACCGTTCGCGGCGTGGAGGACCTGGGCGTGTTTCGGCTGCTGGGCCAGCCCAACTTGAACGTGCAGGTGGATCGGCAAAAGGCAGCGCGGTATCAGATTAACGTCGCCGACATTCAGGATGCGATTCAAACCGCGGTGGGCGGCAACGCGCTGACGCAGGTGCTGGAAGGCGAGCAGCGCTACGACCTGGTGGCGCGGTACCTGGCGCCCTATCGCGATACGCAGGAGGCCATTGCGAATATTCGCCTGCTGGCGCCCTCGGGCGAGCGGGTCTCGCTGGCGCAATTGTGCAAGATCCAGATGAGGGACGGCGGTTCCGAGATTTATCGCGAGGGCAACCAGCGCTATGTCGCGGTGAAGTACAGCGTGCGCGGGCGCGACCTGGGAAGCACGGTGGAAGAAGCCATCGACAAAGTGAACAAGCAGGTCCAGCTGCCACGCGGTTATCACATCAATTGGGAAGGCGAATATGAGAGCGAGAAGCGGGCCGCCGCGCGGCTGTTTATCATCGTGCCGCTCACGGTGCTCTTCATTTTCGTGATTCTCTACACCATGTTTCAGTCGCTGAAGTGGGCATCGCTGATTATCGTGAATGTCCTGATGACGCCGCTGGGCGGCATGCTGGCGCTGTTGCTGACGCATACACACTTCAGCGTATCTTCGGGCATCGGATTTCTTGCGCTCTTCGGCGTTTCGGTGCAGACCGGCGTGATCATGCTGGAATACATCAATCAACGGCGGGCGCGCGGGCATTCCATCGAAGAGGCCGCGGTGGAGGGCGCGGTTCTGAGGCTGCGGCCGATTATCGTCACCAGCCTGGTGGCCACCTTGGGCCTGCTGCCGGCCGCGCTCTCGCACGCCATCGGCTCCGATTCGCAGCGGCCGTTCGCGATTGTCATCGTGGGCGGTTTGATCTCCGGATTGCTGCTCAGCATTTTCCTATTGCCAACGCTGTACGCCTGGGTGGCGCGTGAAGGCGACGTGCTGCCGGTGCCTGAGGTTCAGTTAGAAGAGTCCCACTGATCGAAGCGCCTCGCCGATCTGATAAGCTTGGAGCGAATAAAATGCTGTTGCAGGCGCTCCAAGCGGCATGATTCGCCGCCTTGTCGATTTTGCTTTAGACAATCGGGTCCTGATCCTGGCGGTCGCGATCCTGCTGCTGATCTGGGGCGGAATCTCCTTTCACAATCTGCCGGTGGAAGCCTATCCCGACGTAGCGAATAACTACGTTCAGATCATCACGCAATGGCCGGGCCGCGCCGCTGAGGAAGTGGAACAGCAGGTCACCACTCCCATCGAAATCGTGATGAACGGAATTCCGCACCTGGAGAATTTGCGGTCGTTTTCGGTGTTTGGACTCTCCAGCGTCATGCTGATCTTCGACGACCAATCCACCAACGATTCGAACCGGCAGAAGGTGCTGGAGCGGCTGGCGCAGGCCACTCTTCCGGAGAATCTGCAGCCCCAGATCGGCACCGACTATAGCCCGGTTGGCCAGATCTATTGGTACACGCTGCGGAGCACGAATCCAAAGTACGACCTGATGGAATTGAAGACCCTGGAAGACTGGGTGCTGGAGAAGCAGTTCAAATCCGTTCCGAACGTGGTGGATGTGGTCAGCTTCGGCGGCGTCACGCGCGAATATCAGGTGCGGGTGGATCCCGAGAAGCTAGTGGACTACGGCCTGAGCATCGGCCAAGTGGAACAGCAACTGGCGGCGAACAACGTCAATGCGGGCGGCAGCTTCGTGGAAGCGGGGCTGCAGCAGATCAACGTGCGCGCGCTGGGACTGGTGAGGAACGTCTCCGATATTGAAAAAACTTTGCTGAAGACCCAGAACGGAGCGTCGATTCGCGTCCGGGACATTGCCACGGTGACGCAGGGGGCCAAGATTCGCCTGGGGCAGATTGGCAAAGCATATCGCCGCGCGGACGGAAAAATAGACGACAACGATGACGTAGTGGAAGGGATCGTCCTGCTGCGCAAAGGCGCCGATTCGGACTCGACACTGATCGGCATCCACGACAAAGTAGATGAGCTGAACAATCACATCCTGCCGCCGGGCGTGAAGGTCGTTCCGTTTCTCGATCGCAGCAACTTAGTCCACTACACCACGCATACGGTGCTGCATAACCTGACGGAAGGCATCATTCTGGTGGCCGTGATCCTGTTTCTGTTTCTCGGGAATATTCGCGGCGCGTTCATCGTGGCGCTGACCATTCCGTTCTCGCTGTTGTTCGCATCCATTTGCCTGAACTTGAACGCCATTCCAGCCAATCTTCTGTCGCTGGGTGCGCTGGACTTCGGGATGGTGGTGGAGGGCGCGGTGGTAATGGTGGAAAACATCATCCGTTACCTGGCACATCGGGAACAGGCCGGGTCCCCTTTGGAGAAGATTCGCGGCGCGGCGCACGAGGTGCAGCGGCCGGTCTTCTATTCCATCGCAATCATCATCACCGCCTACGTGCCCATTTTCACGCTGCAGCGCGTGGAAGGGCGATTGTTTAAACCAATGGCATGGACGGTGGCGTTCGCGCTGCTCGGATCGCTGATTTTTTCGATGCTGATCGCTCCGGTGATTTCCAGTTTCAGCTTCGGCAAGAACGTGAAGGAGTGGCGCAATCCGCTGATGACGGCAATGACGAACGGGTATCGCGCCAGCTTGAAGAAGGCGATCCAGTTTCGATGGATCACCCTAGCCGTGGCGGCGGCGGCGCTGGGGGCGTCGGCCTATCTGCTTTTCAGCGGGGTAATCGGCTCGGAGTTTCTGCCGCATCTGGACGAAGGCGCCGTTTGGGTGCGCGGAACGCTGGCGCCGAGCACTGGACCAACCGAGGGCGCGCGGGTGATGAATCAAGCGCGCGTGCTGCTGGCGTCGTTTCCGGAAGTGACGCAAGTGGTCTCGCAGGTGGGACGGCCGGATGACGGCACCGACATCGCGGGATTCTTCAACACCGAGTATTTCGTCGATTTGAAGCCGAAAGAGCAGTGGCGTCCGGTGTTTCATCAAAACAAAGAAGCGCTGGTCTCTTCGATGGATGCGGTGTTGGAGAAAATTCCGGGGGCGCTGTGGAACTTCTCGCAGCCGATTGCGGACAACATGGAAGAGGCCGTGAGCGGAGTGAAGGGGCAGCTTGCGATCAAGATCTACGGGGACGATCTGAAGACGCTGGAGGCCACGGGCGACAAGATCGTTAACGTGATGAAGACGGTGCCAGGGATCGCGGATTTGGGACTGTTCCGCGTGATCGGGCAGCCCAACCTGGAATTCACAGTGGACCGGGATCAAGCGGCGCGCTACGGGCTGAACGTGGCCGACGTCCAGGACGCCATCGAGACCGCGGTGGGCGGAAAAGCAGTCAGCCAGGTGCTGCAAGGCGAGCAGCGTTACGATCTGGTGGCGCGCTACCAGACTCCGTATCGAAATACGAAGGAAGCGATCGAGAATATTCGGTTACTCGCACCATCCGGCGAGCGGGTTTCGCTGGCGCAATTGTGCACGGTGAAGGTGCTGGACGGCGCGTCGGAGATTTATCGCGAGGGCAATTCGCGTTACGTGGCGATCAAATACAGCGTTCCGGTGCGCGATTTGGGAAGCACGGTGGAGGAAGCGATCGACAGAGTGGGCAAGCGGGTGAAGCTGCCCGAAGGCTATCACATCGATTGGGCCGGGGAGTACGAAAGCCAGAAGCGATCGCAAAAACGGTTGCTGCTGGTGCTGCCGCTGACCATTCTGGTGATCTGCATGATCCTCTACACGATGTTCAAATCGTTCAAGTGGGTGGTGCTGATTCTGGGCAACGTCGCGATGGCGCCCATTGGCGGGCTGCTGGCGTTATGGCTCACCGGGACTCACTTCAGCGTTTCGTCAGGCGTAGGTTTTCTGGCTCTTTTCGGCGTAGCTGTGCAGACCGGCGTGATCATGCTGGAGTACATCAATCAATTGCGCGCGCGGGGGCACACTGTTCGGGACGCCGCGGTGGAAGGATCGGTGTTGCGGTTGCGCCCCATCATGATGACCATGCTGGTGGCGAGCTTCGGTTTGCTGCCGGCGGCGCTATCGCGCGGGATTGGTTCGGATTCACAGCGGCCGTTCGCAATTGTAATTGTGGGCGGACTGATTGCCGCTCTCATCCTGGGAATTTACTTATTGCCGACCTTATACGTCTGGGCCGCTGGCGACAGCGATGTGCTGGCTCCGCCGGACGCTCATCCTGCTGAGCCTTCCTAAACTTCGCCGAATATGTCCGTCGACATAGGGGAATGGCGAAACCTGACGCATAGTTTCTCGCAGTTGGGGGACGAATGCGCGCGCAGAGTGGGCGATAAGCTGTTGATTCGCTTTAATTCGCAGTTTAAGAGCACGATGGCTGGAAAAGTGCAAGCTTTATTTATTAAGTGCGGATGAAAACTGTTCAAGTGGCCATCCAGGATCCCGGGTATGCGGATTCCATTCGAAATCTGCTCATGCAGGACGGCGTCCATCGGGTTCACCTGGTAGAAAAACCGGACCTAAGCTTAGACGGCGCCATTGTCGTGGATGCCGCCCATCTGGAAAGCCTTCCTCTACGAGCAAATGAGCAAGAACGCCTGATTGTGATTGTGCGCAAAGAGTGCGACGATCTTTCCAAGATTTGGGATGCCGGGGTGCGGCACGTTGTATTTTACGGGGACCCGCCGCAAACCGCGCGCGTGGTGGTGCTGGGTGTAGAGCTTGGTTTGGGTTCGAGAGTGCCAGCCTGAACTGGGTCATTTCACCCAAGTGGCGCTTAATCCAGCACCTTTGCCGGGAGTCGCCGGTAGACGAAGATTGAATAGACGGCCGCTAAAATCATCCCCGGAATCCACCAGGCCAGGCCGACGTAAAGCCCATACGGCGCCGCCGAAGCATTAAAGATGGTCAAACCTGCGTCCGCCGACACGTTGGAAGGCAGGACGTACGGGAATACTCCAAATGCCGCGCTGGTGAGCATACCAACTAAGTAGAGGCAGGAGCATAGGAACGCGCTGGTATCGCGGCGGGAGCCGTATAACTGCATGCCGGCCAAACCCAATAACGCGAGCAGCGGAAACACATAGCCCCAGGGATGGCTGGAGAACTGCTCGCCGAGGTGAGGCTGCAGGCGAAAGCTTACCAGCGTGATCAAGGCGGTGAATATCAGGACGGCCCACCATACTTTCGCGCCGAGCGCGCGGGCGCGGCGTTGCAAATCGCCTTCCGTCCGGGACGCCACCCAATAGCAGCCATGCGCCGTAAGAGCGACGAAAGACGCCGCGCCGATCAGAAGGGTGTACCAATCCACGATGCCGGCGTTCTTGCCGGGCTGGAAGTTAGTCCAGAGCGGAAGGAAAAAGAATCCATCGGAATCGAGCGGTACGCCGCGAACAACATTGCCGAGAGCAGCCCCGAGCAATAGCGCAAGCAGCGCGCTTGATCCACCGAAAACCAAATCCCAAAAGGGCCGCCAGACCGGACTCTCGATGTGGCTGCGGAATTCGATGGAAATGCCGCGCAGGATCAGCAGCCAGAGCACCATCATCAGCGCGAGATAGAATCCGCTAAAGGCCGCTGAATAGAGCGCGGGAAAAGCGAAGTACAGGGTGCCTCCGCCCGCCAGCAGCCAGACTTCGTTGCCGTCCCAAACCGGACCGATGGAGCGCAGAACCTGGCGGCGTTCGCGGTCGGTGTGGGCCACAAACAGGTGAACAATTCCGGCGCCGAGATCGAATCCGTCCAGCACCACGTATCCGGCGATCATGATTGCCACCAGGCAAAACCAAACCGTGGCGATCATCGAACCGCCTCCGGCAGGGGCGCGGCTTCCGGGACTGAAGGGGACTCCGGACCGTGATCGATTTCTCGGCCCACCAAAAGCAGAAACAGGATCCCCAACAGGAAATACATGCCCATGAATCCGATCAGCGTAAATAGCCCGTTGGCGGCGGAAACGCGCGAGGAAACGCCGTCGGCAGTGCGCATCAATCCGTAAATCAGCCAAGGCTGTCGGCCGAGTTCGGCGGTCATCCAGCCGGCAGTGGTGGCGATGTATGGGAACGGGAGCGCGAGCATTAGAGCCCACAGCAGCGCCTTGCTTTGATAAAGGCGGCGGCGCCAGAGCGACCAGACGCACAAAAGCATCAGCAGGATCAGCATCGTTCCGATGCCGACCATGACGTGATAGCTGTAATAGAGCAGAGGGATATTATCGGGCCAGAGATCGCGCGAAAAATCCTTCAGACCTTTCACTTCCGCTTCCCAGCGGCGGTAGGTGAGAAAGCTGAGGGCTTTCGGCACCAGGAGCGGGTTGTCGAGTTCCATTTTGTCGGTGTCGGGCTGTCCCAAAATGGCAATCGGGGCGCCGGCGCTGGTTTCGAACAGGCCTTCCATGGCGGCCAGCGTCACCGGCTGATGTTCGGCCACCATGCGTCCTTGTCCGTCGCCGGTGGGGAACAATAAGGCAGCCACCGCGATCGCGCCGGCGATCACGCCAGTTCGTAAGAAGATGCGCGCGTGCTCCTGAAACTTGCCCATGAGCTGGTAGTACGCTCCGATGGATGCCATCACGAAGCTGCCCGTGACCACTGCAGCGATCATATTGTGCAGATATTGCCAGAGAATCCAAGGGTTCAGCACCAGCCCCCAAAAATTGCTCAGCAAAATGCTTTCGTTGGGCCCGATCTGGTAGCCGGTGGGATGCTGCATCCACGCGTCGGTGGCAATGATGAAGAAACCGGAAAGCCAGGAGCCGAGGAAGACTAGAAACGCCGTCACCCAATGCATCTTCGGGCTAAGCTGCTTTTCACCATAAACGAAGAGTCCGAGGAATGTCGACTCCAGAAAGAATGAGAACACTCCTTCCATCGCGAGCGTCTGCCCGATCACACCGCCGGCGTCTTTGGAGAATCGCGCCCAGTTGGTTCCAAATTGGAACTCCATGGGAATTCCAGTGACCACTCCCATGGCAAAGTTGATGGCGAAGATCTTCACCCAGAAGCGCGCGGCTTCGTTGTAATGCTGATTACCAGTTCGAAGCGCGGCCGTCTTCAAAATGACAATCAGAAGCGCCAATCCCATGGTGAGCTGGGGAAACAAATAGTGGAAAGTGACCGTGAATGCGAAATGCAATCTGTGGACTGCGAGGGCAGAATCCATGAGCATTCCGAGAGCAGGTAGCGGGCCACTTTCGCTAGCGGCCCGCGCGTGATCTTCCCGCCGGCTTTATGCGACAGCGCGATGTTCGGCTTCGTAATGCGCGAACAGGGCATCTTGAATGGGGCGTTCGGCGCGGAAATCGGCGAGTTCCTCGGGGAAGCGCTCGATGAGTTGCGCCGGCGCCAAACGGCGCTCGTCGCCGAGGATTTGCGCCAACTGGAGCGCGTTCACCACTGACTTTCCACCTGCGTCATTGTTGGCGAAGACGAACGTGGTGGCGGCGTGCTGCTGGATGTTCTCGATGCGCTGCTTCCACTCTTGCAGCTCTGGCGGTGAATAGAGATAGTCATGCGCCGCGATAGCACGGGCAGGACGGCCGAACTCGCGCTCCCAATGCTGCGGGTTGCGCCCGTGCAGACGGACATAGCCGATGCGGGAAGTGAGGATGGAGGCGGGCGGCATGCCCTTGGTGTACGGCGCCTGATCGATGTTCGCGAATCCAATGCGGTAGTCGATCAATGTGCCCAGCGCTTCCTCATGCAGCCAGCTCGCGTGCCGCATTTCAGCCACCAGCGGAAACTCGTGGAAGGCGCGGCGCAGCGCGATCACGAATGCACGGTTCTCTTCGGTATAACGAAAACTCCAGGGAAACTGCATCAGCACGCAGCCCAGTTTACGAGGGCGATGGAGCGGCCACAAACCTTCTTTGAAGCGCGCGATCTCCGCGGGAGCGAGCGAACGCTCATGCGTGAACCGGCGGCCCAGCTTTACGGTGAACAGGAACTTCGGGTTGTGTGCCACCTTCTTCACCCACAGGCTGGCAAGCTCCGGCCGAAGGGATTGATAGAAGCTGGTGTTGATTTCCACCGCGTCGAAATAGGTGGACAGATCTTCCAGAGCGTGAAAGCCTCGCGGCTTCAGCTTGGGATAGACGATGCCGTTCCAGTGTGGATAGGACCAACCGGAGGGGCCGCAATAGAGTGTACGGGGGAGGGACATGGCACTCTTTGGTTCTCCTTTTCTTCGCTATCGAGTATAGGCGAATACAAGGCGAAAATCAAGACCCAAAAATCACGCCCGGCTTACGTTCGTTTACAGAGCTCTTAAGATAGCTCGAAAGAGCCTCTGAAAAAGCTCAAGGAATTTTGGCGCTAGCCGTAACTTGACCGCTGCCGCGAGCGTTATGTATTCAAATCCCCGTTACGACGGCGGACGCTTCACCCTATCACCCCAAGAGCGTCCGCCATTTCTATTTCTCGGGGTTTCCGTTGATCTGCTTTTACTCGCCAGAAATTCCTTCGAATAGTGGAGTGCTGAGGTAGCGCTCGCCGGAATCCGGCAAAACCACCACCAACATCTTGCCTTTCATCTCAGGGTCCTTCGCCACGCGCACTGCGGCAGCAAGGGCCGCTCCACTGGATATTCCCGAGAGAATCCCTTCTTCTCGAGCCAGGCGGCGCGCCATTTCCATAGATTCTTCATTGGTCACCTGCTCCACGCGATCCACAACCGATAGATCCAAATTTCCTGGGATGAAACCCGCCCCGATTCCCTGGATCTTGTGCGGGCCGGGCTGCAGTGGTTGTCCTTTGCGGGCCTGTGTGATCACCGGGCTGCCGGTTGGCTCGACCGCGATGGCGATCACCTTCTTGTTCTTTTTCACCGACGTTATAAAACGTGACACGCCGGTGATCGTCCCGCCAGTCCCTACCCCGGACACCAACACGTCGATGGCTCCTTCGGTGTCGTTCCAGATCTCGGGGCCGGTTGTCTTGAAATGGATCTCTGGATTAGCGGGGTTCTGAAACTGCTGCAGCAGAACATAGCGCTTGGGATCGGAAGCTACAACTTCTTCCGCCTTTCCGATGGACCCTTGCATCCCCGCCGCGCCTTCGGTAAGAATCAGGTTGGCACCGAACGCACGGAGCACTTTCTGGCGTTCCACCGACATTGTCTCTGGCATCACCAGCGTAATCGGATATCCGCGCGCGGCCGCGACAAACGCCAGTGCGATACCGGTATTGCCGCTGGTGGGCTCAATCAGTTCCTTGCCCGGCCCCAGCAGTCCTCGTTTTTCTGCGTCCCAGATCATCGACGCGCCGATTCGATCTTTTACGGAGTACGCGGGGTTGCGTCCTTCGATCTTGGCCAGTATGGTTGTGTCATTCCCCTGCCCGATGCGGTTCAACTTCACCAGCGGGGTACGGCCGATGCTTAGCGAATTGTCCTGATAGAACATCAAATCTCCCAGTTTGGTACGTACTTGGACTGCTGTTCCCGCCAGTTCCGGACCAGCTCGGCGAACGTGGTTTGATCGATCACGTCGGAAACCGCCTGATCTACTTTACGCCACGTATCGGCGAACGGGTCCGCGGCGCTTTGCTTGCGAGCGGGTTTGCTATTTTTGGCCCCTTCCACGTAACGCATCACTTGTCCCACGGTAATCGTTTCGGGCGTGCGAGCCAGCAGATACCCTCCCTCGGCGCCGCGGCGGGATTCGACGAAGCCACCTTGTTTCAAGCCGGCCAGAATCAGCTCCAGGAATTTTTGGGGGATTCTTTGTCGCTTGGCGATGTCGGCGATTTTGATCGGGTCGCCGAATTTCTGCAGAGCCAGATCGAAGATCGCGTGCAAGGCATAGTCGCCCTTGACGGAGATATTCATGAGCGGATTTTCAATCTCCTCTGGCCAAGTAGAGATTGTAACTGGCGATCGCGGCGCGGCGCTAGCAGGGTGAAAGTGCTTTTTTGAAACCGTTCCGGCAGAGCTATTTGGAGGCGCGCAGATCCCGAAGTGAGACGGTCATCTGGTCCAACGCCTGGCTGTTGCGCCTGGCGAGCAAATCCATGGCGCGCTTGCGCAGTTTACGAGCGAGGGAGGGGTTGCCGGCGCGCCGGGTGGCGGAAGCATAATCCAGCAGCAGGCCGGCTGTGGCCAGGTGCTCGGCCCCGAGCGTTTTCTCCTGAATGGCGAGGGACTGCTCGAAGTAAGGCAAAGCATCGGCGGGCTGGCCGGCCTTGGCCAGGATGTTTCCGAGATTCCGCAGGACTTGCGCGCGTAACGCCCCGTTATTGTAGGGGCGCAGCAGCTCCAAGGCTCGCTGTTCGGCTTGCCGGGCGTCTTCCATCCGGTCCAGGTGTTGATACAATTCGCCGGTGTTGGCAAACGCGGCCGCCAAGTCTGTGCTGGCCGGGGCGCCCACCCCTTTGAAGATGCCGATGGCCTGTTGGTACAAAGAGGCGGCCGCGTTCAAATTTTTCTTGTTCTCCAAAACCTGGCCCAGGTTGTTGATCGTGACACCGTATTCCCGGGTGTCGGTTTGACGCCGCTTTTCATAGGACAACAGGGCTGAGCGCAATAATCTTTCGGCATCGTCAAATTGTTTAAAGCGGCAGAGCACGACCGCGAGATTACTGAGGACGATGGGGTAGCCAGGGGCGTCTTTATTGAGCTGGAGGTTGCGCACGGCTGTCTCCATCAAGTTCCGCGACTCCCAATCCCGGCCCTCGATGCGATAGATCTCAGCTAAGTTATTCAGCGAATAAGCCACCTGGACACTGCTGGGTGGAAGATTCTTCAGCCGCAATCGCAGAGCATCGCGAAACATGCGTTCGGCGTCGAGGTAGCGATCCTGCCGCTGATAGAGCAGCCCAAGATTGCTGGCGACTTTCGCGCGATCCAGATCGTCGTCATACCCGGCGTTCAGCGCGGCAAGGTAGAGCTTCTCGGCTTCCGCGTCCCGGCCTTCGGCCGCCAGTTGTGTGGCTTCGTTGTTATTCGCAACGGCTTCGTGCAGCGAGGTTTGCAAGGCACTCTGCGCCGTGCACGTTCCCATGAAAAGAATCGCGATCAGGGCCGCGCGCCGGCTCAGCATCGCTCTCCACCGGCCGACCGCCGCACTGTGAAATTGGTTGCTCGCGCGCCATTTCCCTCTCATGGCGTTCCTTATCGGCGCGCTTCGGCAAACTTGAGAACGAAATGAGAGACTGCTGATTTTTCAGCCGCTCTAGAATAATCTCGGCATCATCGAGCGCGCTGCCAACACGCCCGCGCCTGCCCTTCCACCTGGGGCGGGATTGGTCGCAGCGCCCCGCGGGCTGGAATGATCGGCGAAGTCTCGGCCGTGGATGTCAACCAAAGCGCGGCTCCCATTCCGGTGATCGAGTTCGACCAGTCCACAAAATGCTGCGGGCCTGGCCCGAAGTGCCGGTGAAGACATCGCATGGCCTGCGCCTGGAACGGCGAACAGCCGGCAAAAACAACCAATGGAGACCTTTTCGGAGATGTGAATTCGTGCGTCGTCAAGTTCAACAAAGCTGGCAAATACATTACGCACTGGGGGCGCGAAGCGACTGGCGCCGGCGATTTCGGCCTGGTGCACCACGCCGCGCGGGACGCGCAAAGATCTGTCGCCGACCGTAGCAATTACCGAGTGCAGATTTTCGATCAGGACGGAAAGTTCTTGGGCAAGTGGACCGATGCCGGCTCGCGGTTCGGCCTGTATTAGGTCCAGAGCGAGAACGCGCGTTTTATATGTGCGATGGCGTGAAGCTGAGCCTGGACGGGCAGACAGTTGGTGTGCCGTAATCCTACGGCAAGGCGCAGGGCACGCTCCTGACCGCACGGGCGCCATTTCCGTGACCGAAATCAAGAAGGGCGCGTGCAGAAGTTTGTGAAATGATAATGGAAAGAAGAATGACAAACAAACCGATGGGCCTGTTGCTGGTGTTGCCGTTGCTGGTGTTTCCGATGCTGGGCGCCGGACCGGCCGGATACAAGTATTGGAGTGCGGCGGAATTGAAGAGCCTGTCCAAGCCGCTGGCAAACAAGTCAGACGCCATCACATCGTCGGAGAACATGGGGAACTTCGGCCGGGATCACGCGCTGATGGTGCATCGGGACGGCTCGGGCAGGGCCGAGTTGCACGAGACCGAAGCAGACGTGATGGTGGTGGTATCGGGAACAGGCACGATCGTTGTGGGAGGGACCATGCCAGGCTCCAAGACCACGGCGCCGGGCGAGGTGCGCGCAGCATCGATTGAGGGCGGCCTGCGGCAGAAGATCGGACCAGGCGACATCCTGCATATTCCGCCCAAGACGCCCCATCAAGTGCTGCTCGCGCCAGGAACGCAGATCACTTATTTCACTCTCAAAGTGAAAGAGTAGGGCCCATCCAAACGATCGGGCTCATTTCCGATACACACGGGCTCTTGCGTGACCGCGCGCTCGACGCACTGCGCGGTTCCGAGCTGATCATTCACGCCGGTGACGTCGGGAAGCCGGAAATCCTCGCGGCGCTGCGGCAGCTGGCGCCCGTCATCGCGGTGAGGGGGAACATCGACAAAGGTTCGTGGGCGTCCCAATTGCCGGCGACGGCGATCGTGGAAGCTGGTCCGGCAACAATCTATGTGCTCCATGATGTTCACGAGCTGGATCTGGATCCGGCAGCAGCGGGGATTCAGATCGTGGTAAGCGGCCATTCGCACCAGCCAAGCCGCGCGGAACGCTCTGGTGTTCTTTATCTCAATCCAGGAAGCGCCGGCCCCCGCCGCTTCCAATTACCGGTGACCGTGGCGCGCCTGAATCTCGCGGCGTTTCCGTTTGAAGTGAAATTCATTCATTTACCCACGGATGAACACGGATGAACACAGATGAAAATCTTTGAACAGATTTCATAAAGAGGCTTTATCCGTGTTCAACTCTTTTTATCTGTGGCTAAATTAAGTCTTTCCAGAACAGCTCGGCATCGGAGCGGCGCACATAGTTGGCGTCGATCTCCGCGGGGTCGCTCGACCGGCCGGCGGTGAAATCGTCCCAGGCAATGTGGCCGATGGCCGCGGCGAGCGCGCGAGGAGCGCCGACGGTGGAGATCAATTCGCAGTTGTGCTTGGGCGCAGTTGCAAGAAAGGCTTCGAGCTTCAGTACGGCTTCGGGCATCACCAGTTCGAGCTGGCTATTGTAAACGGCGGCGTAAACCTCTCCGCGGCGCGCGTCGATCACCGTGGCGCGCAAAGGCGCCGATCCGAAAAACGCCAGCGCCCGCAGGTTCGAAACCGCGACCACGCGCTTGCCGGTGGCTTCGGCCAGACCCTTGACGGCCGCCAGGCCCACGCGTACACCCGTAAACGAGCCCGGTCCCGAGGCTGCCGCGAAGCATTCCATTTGATGCACGGTGGTCCCGTTCTTTTCGAGCAGATGCTGGATGTGTCCGAATAGCACGTGACCGAAGCCTTCCGGTGCATATAGCGCGATTTCCTCCACCACGACGTTCGCTTCGGTAAGCGCGATACTGCCGTACTCGGACGTGGTGTCGATGGAAAGAATCACAGGAGCTAGGTTATTTAGTTAGTTGATACACGCGATCGATCGCATATGCTTTGCCGAACGCATTCAAAGCCGTCAGGTGAATGCTGAGAACCGCGGGAAAATTCACGGCCAGGGAGGCGGGAACCACAAAAGTTCCGGGCGACCCGGTTCCCAATACGCGAAACCCAAGGCCGTCCGCCACCGCTTCCGCCGTCCAAAGATACATCATCGCGCGCGTGGCGCGAGATTCGCGCGTCAGCTTCACGGCGAAGTACGCTGGTTGGCCGGCCAGCAGCGTGTTGCCGGGCGGCGCGGCCATTTCGAACGGAATCTTTTTCACGTCCGTCTCGATCTGCTGCACGGGCACCGGCTGCGATTCGAATTTGTACGATTTCAACATGGATTCCTTATGGCCCTCCCGCGCGATATCCAGCACCCAGGAATGGCTGGCATCGGGCGCCTCGCCCGTGAAATGCTCGCCGCTGTACTTCTTTTCGTCGAGCGATTCGCCGGTGGACGGATTGAACCACTTGACGTCATAACCGTGCTTCTGCACCGACACTTCGACGGGCACCCCCGGATGCTCGATGTAGTTCACATACTCTACGTCGTCGAGCGCGACCGCGCGCGCCCCGTCCACGTCGAAGTAAGGCTCCAGCTCCCAATGCCGCGTGTCAGCCATGAAATCGAACCAGTATTTCGCGACGTTGGGATTGTCGCCGCGGAACTCCGGATATTCGCCGTCCATGCTGGAGTTCCACAAATGCTGAGCGTCGGTGACACCGACGAACGGAACTGGATAGAACTGATGCTCCACTGAGCCCACGGTATCGTCCTGAGAGCCTTCGATGACAAAGTTCATCCAGCCATCCGCAAGCAAGGGCGATGAAGTGAATTTCGCGCTGGTCGATCGGGGATGCTGGTAGGGATCCAGTTGCTTCAAGTCCAGGCCCAGCTCCTTCAGCAGCGCGCGGCCATCGGCGAAATCTTCGAATTCCTCCAGACCCTGCCAGGTGATGTTGAAAGCCGCGTAGCGCGCAACCAGATAACGAAGGAAGCGCTCGCGCGCCTGGGCATCGGGAAACAGCGCGGTGATATCGCCGGGATCGGACGCCAACATCAGGTCGGTGGTGATGCCGTGCTTGTGAATTTCCGCGATGCGGCGGTCGAGTTCATCGAAATACGCCGGATTGGGCCGATCCGGGCCCAGACAGACCAGCGCCCGATCCTTCGCGTTGCCCAGAATGGAGCCGCGAAAATGGTTGAACTTGTTTTGCGCGGCTTGGTTGAGCTGCTGATCGAATTCGGCCGCGCTTTCAAATGCAAAGCGGTCCGCGATATATCCCATCCAAAGGTGCGGCTGCTGATTATCGGTGGCCCAATGGTGCACGTTGGCGACGTTGACAAAACCAGGCGCATCGGAAGCCGCGGCATGGAACGTCCCTTCCTTACCATCGAACGCGCTAATGTTGCTGGTCACCTTGTAGGTCCATTGGCCGTCTTCAGTGGGAGTGAAGCGGACGATTAACTTACCGCGGCTGGCGTCCCAGAAGGCCGGCATCAGATACGTTTTGAAATGCGGAGAGCGAAACTCGATTTGGAGCGTGACGGTTGCGTAAGGATTGGGATGCACAGCGGCGTCGGCCGTTGACAATTCGAACGGCATCTCGCAAGGAGTGTAAGCGGGCGTTCCCTCACAGGGCGTTTGGGCAAGCGCGGAAAAGGTTAGGAAACAAAACAGGAGCGGCAGACGTGCCAACATCAGCCTTCAGCGTATCGCAACTGTGCACCATTTGAACCCGCGCAGGCATCCAATGGGTTTAAAGGGAGGCGTCGTGGAGACTGGGCATCGCGTTTTGATCCTGGGCGGAGGCTTTGGCGGGCTGTATGCCGCAAAGGCCTTGAAGAAAGCGCCGGTTCAAGTAACGGTACTGGACCGGCGTAATTTCCATCTTTTCCAACCGCTGCTCTATCAAGTGGCTACAGGATCTCTATCACCTGGTGAGATTGCATCGCCGCTGCGCTCGGTGCTTCGCCGCCAGAAGAATACGCGGGTGCTGCTCGGCGACGCCGTGGATCTGGATATCGACTTTAACCGCGTCATTCTCGATGATGGCCAGGCCGTGGAGTTCGATTCGCTGATCGTCGCCACCGGCTCAACCGATTCGTATTTCGGCCACGACGAATGGCGGCGCAACGCACCCAGCTTGAAGACCATCGAGGAGGCCACTGAAATCCGGCATAAGATCCTCTTCGCCTTCGAGGCTGCCGAACGCGAGCCGGATCCGGAGAAGCAGCGCGAGTGGCTCACGTTTGCGATTGTGGGCGGTGGCCCCACCGGCGTGGAACTGGCGGGCGCGCTGGCCGAAATCGCGCACGACACGCTGCGGCACGATTTTCGGTCGATTCGTCCGGAGAGCGCGCGTATCTTTTTGATTGAGGGCGCGCCGCGCGTCCTGCCGACATATCCCGAGGACTTGTCGGCCAAGGCTGAAGCATCACTCCGGCGGCTGAACGTCACGCCGCGCACCGGCGTGTTTGTTACCAATGTGGACAGCGGCGGCATCACAACAAAAGCGCAGGACGGCAGCGAAAAGAAGTTCGCCGCCCGCACGGTGATTTGGGCGGCAGGAGTGGCGCCGTCATCCTTCGCCCAGGTGCTGGAACGTCGCGCGCGTGCGACACGGGACCGCCAGGGCCGTATTATCGTAAATTCCGATTGCAGCGTGCCCGGGCATCCGGAAATCTTTGTGATCGGGGATCTGGCGCGCTTCGAGGAAAACGGCAAACCGCTTCCCGGCGTGGCGCAGGTGGCCATGCAGGAGGGCGCCTATGTAGCCAAGCTCATTCGCGAGCGCCGCCTCAATGACAGTGGCTATCCACCGTTTCATTATTTCGACAAAGGCAGCCTGGCGGTGATCGGACGCGCGTCGGCGGTGGCCGAAATCGGGCCGCTGCACATGTCCGGGCTGCTGGCGTGGCTTACCTGGCTGTTTGTCCACTTGATGTATCTGGTGGAATTTTCCAATCGGGTGCTGGTGTTCGTGCAGTGGGGTTTTCTTTACCTGACATTCAATCGTGGCGCGCGGCTGATCACCGGACCCGACTCGCCGGGATCCTCAATGGAGGCGCTGGATGAGCTGAATCGCTCCGCGATGAAGCGCTAACGCCAGCAAAGAAAGATGTGTCGAACAGACACGACCAGGAAGCATTTCCGGCACAAGACTTTGCTCAAACAGACAGAGTTTCGCCGATTATCTGGAATTCTGCAGATGGCAAGAGACTCGCTATACTGGATGGCTTGTTGGCTAACTCTCCAACACAGCAGTCGCCCGTTCGGGGACAGACGCCCGTTCCCGCAGAGTCCGTTCACCGCGTCTGGCCTCGAATTTTAGCAATCGTTGCCTTCTTCGCCGCGTTCGAAGGCATTCTATTTCACACCGGCCTGTATTCCTCCATCGTCGAACCGGACTCCACCACCGGCTACATGGAGTTGCAGTTGCGCAACGAAATCCGCCGCCCGAAAACGAATCGCAACCAGGTGCTGGCGGTGGGACATTCGCGGATGGCCCTGCTGCCGCGCGTGGTGAATGAGGAAACGCCGGGGACCGGTTATACCTTCGCCACCATCGGGCTGGGCGGGACCACGCCGCGTATCTGGTATTACGCGCTGCGCGCGGTGGATCCCGATGCCCACAATTACGCCGCGATTGTGATTCCCGAAGACGACTACAACGAGCCCGACAGCTATGACTACCAATCGGAGCGCGAGGCCGACCTGCATTATCTGCTGGCTCGCCTGGAACTGCGCGACCTGCTCGACTTCCCGTGGACGTTTCAGAGCAAGAAACTGCAATGGCAAATTGTCCGTGGAATGATCCTGAAAGGGACCATTTACAAGCGTGATTTTCTCGAGTTTATCGCTCATCCCGCCGCGCGCGTCAAGAAGGCACGGTATTTTGCGCGCGATTCGGCCGGCTGGTATTACGGATATGGCGGCGTGAACGAAAATCTGACCGGGCTCACAATCGACTGGCAGCATAAAACGATTCACTATCCCGGCCGTGTTTCCGCGGACCGGCGCAAAGATATCGAAAATGAATTGTTTCCCGATCTTCCGCCGGATGAGGGGCGCGAGACTGCCTATCTGCGTTATTGGTATGGGCGGATCATCGATTACTATCGCGGCACGGGCACCAAGCTTATCTTTATGCGTGTGCCTCGCGCGCCGTTGTCTCCGCCCGACGCGCCGCCCAAACTCAACACCGCCATACGGCAGATCGCGTCTCGACCCGATGTCATCGTCCTGGATGAGCGCCTGTTCGACCAGCTCGAACATCCGGATCTGTTCTGGGATGGATGGCATCTGAATCGCGACGGCATGGAGCAGTTTTCCAGACTTCTTGCAACCGAAGTCCGGCGCGTGCTGGGTCCGCCGAAATACTAACGCATGCTGTTTAACACCCCGCAGTTTTTCGCTTTTCTCGCTGTTGTTCTGATCCTGTTCTATACCGCGCCGCGATCCTGGCGGAAATACATTCTGCTGGCAGCCAGTTATTTCTTCTACATGAGCTTCATTCCGAAGTTCATTCTGCTGCTGCTGTCGCTCACCGCGATCGATTACACGGCGGCGCGCTGGATCTCTGGGACCGAGTCGCCGCGCTCGCGAAAAATCGCCCTGGTGGTCAGCCTGACGGCCAATCTCGGCCTGCTGGGCTTCTTCAAGTACTACAATTTTTTCGCCTCCAACATCGCGCATCTGTTTCACCGGCCCACCGGCGCGTTCGCGCTCAGCATCATCCTTCCTTTGGGGATCAGCTTCCATACGTTTCAGAGCATGTCCTACGTAATCGACGTCTACCGCAAGGAACAGGAACCGATCACCAATCCCATCGATTATGCTCTGTTTATTTCGTTTTTCCCGCAGCTGGTGGCCGGGCCGATCGTGCGAGCGCGCGAATTCTTCGGCGATCTGTACCATTGGCAGCGGCCTTCTTCGGACGACGTGCTGCGCGGGTTGTTGCTGCTCTTTCTCGGCTTAGCCAAGAAAATGGTGATGGCCGATCAGTTCGCCCAGATCGCCAACACCTACTTTCAGGACCCGGGCAGGCATCCGGGAATGGTGCCCGCCTGGTCCGCCGTGATCGCGTTCGGCATCCAGATCTATTTCGATTTTTCGGGCTACACCGACATGGCCATCGGAATGGCCAAGCTGCTGGGCTTTCATTTCCCGGTGAATTTCCGGCGGCCCTATCTGGCCTCCAGCATCACCGACTTCTGGCATCGCTGGCACATTTCGCTGTCGCGCTGGCTGCGCGATTATCTCTACATTCCGCTCGGCGGAAATCGGCACGGCCGGCTCGAAACGTACCGTAATCTGATGCTCACCATGCTGCTGGGCGGCCTATGGCATGGCGCTAGCTGGAACTTCGTTGTGTGGGGCGGGTACCATGGCGCGCTGCTGAGCTTTGAGCGCATGTTTCGAGGCAAACGAAGCGCCGAACCCGCACGCTGGACAATGTTGTATCCGCTTCAGGCCGTAGTCACTTTCGGGCTGGTGATGATCGGATGGGTCTTCTTCCGCGCAACCACGTTCCACGACAGCCTGTACGTGCTGCACCAGATGTTCTTCGTGCCGCACGGACAGCAACTCATTCCGCGCTGGGAAAAGATACTCGCGCTGAGCACTCTGGTCCTGGCGTTGCTCGAAGAGAAGAAGGACTGGTTTGAGGAAATTTCGCTGGGACCGGCTTGGGCGTACGGAGCAGTGTGCGCGTTGCTGCTGCTTTCCGTGGAGCTGATTGGGTATACACAGTCCGCGGTCCCGTTCGTGTACTTTCAGTTCTAAGGCTTGACGGCTTCCTCAATCTGAAACCCGCGCTTGTTTCCGGCTGTCACGATGTGCCCGGTAAACTTGTGTTCCCCATTGATCGTGAGATCCAACAACCGTGCTACTCCGAAGTCCAGGGCCAGCACATCGTCTTCTTTCAAATCCATCAGATCGCCCACGCTCAAAGTGGGCCCGCGCAGCCGGCCGTCCAGCCACAGGCGCGACGTCCGGATCAAATGCAGGATGCGCGACTGTTCCTGCTCGGTGGATTGGCTCTTGCGCACCGACCATTGCTGGTCGAACTTGTTGCGCAACATCTTGACGACAATAGACGGAATGCCGATGTTCATCATCCCGGCATTTTCGCCGATCCGGACTTCCATGCTGACCGCAACCACCGCTTCGTTCGGCGCCAGGATTCGCAGCAGCCCCGGCTCGGTCTCGTGCGATTCGATTTCAAATTCGAGCGGCGTTACCGCGTGCCAGGCGGTTTTCAGATCGTTCAATGTAATGCGAAACAGCCCGTCCAGCACGCTTTGCTCGATTTCGGTAATCTCGCGATTGATCTTCGTCAGGGTCTTGGCAGCGCCGCCGAGCAGCATCTCGAAGATGGGAAACACCAGCGCCGGGTTCATCTCCAGCACCGCGTTGCCTTCATAGGGCTTCATTCCCAGGGAGACCAGACAGGTGGGTGAGGGCAGAGCCTGCGAAAACTCGACGAAGGAGAGCTGCTCCACCGAGACCAGATTGACCGCTACATACGCCCTCAAATAGGCCGAGAGGCTGGACGCCAGGCTGCGCGCGAAATTCTCGTGCAGCATGTGGATCGCGCGAAGCTGGTCTTTCGCGATCCGGTCCGGACGGCGAAAATCGTACGGTTCGGCGCGCAGCGCGGGATCTTCGTCGACCGGCGTCTCACGGAGATTGCGAAATACATCGTCAATCTCTTCCTGCGAGAGTACGCGGTCTACCATATCTCACTTCCCATGCTGCATTTGGCCGCTGAGTCTCCATCGGCTTGATGAGCGTTTTCTTTACGAATCTCGGCATCAAATCGGATCGTAGCCGCCGGCTGGTAAAATCAGATCGTGCCGAGCTTTCATGTGCAAAATTTCGGATGCCGGGCGTCACAGGCCGACGGCGCGGCCATCGAATCGGCACTCGTCCGGGAAGGCCTGAATCCAGCGACGCATTCGTCTCAAGCCGAGCTTGTGGTGCTAAACAGTTGCACCGTCACGTCTTTCGCCGATGAAGATGTTCGCAAGATGATCCATCGCGTCCATCGCGAGAATCCGGGGGCTCGCATCCTGGTCACTGGCTGTTACGCGCAGCGCGCTCCCGAAGAGCTGTCGGTATTGCCAGGGGTGTACTGGGTGGTAGGGAACTCGCATAAGGTTCGAATTCCCGAGATTGTCACCGAACCCGAAGCGCACTACCACGGGCAAATTCACGTCGGCGATATCTTTGCCCAACACGATTTTCTCTCCGCGCCGGTGGAAGACGCCGCGGGCGACCGTACGCGCCCCAACCTCAAGATCCAGGACGGCTGCAATAACCGCTGCTCGTTCTGCATCATTCCCTTTGTGCGCGGGCGCAGCCGCAGTGCTCCCGCCGATCAAGTGATCGGACAAGTGCGCGATCTGGCGGCGCGCTATCGCGAAGTGGTGCTCAGTGGAATCAACCTGGGCCGTTGGGGGCGCGAGGCCGGCGGCACGATGCGCCTGGCCGATCTCATCCGGAGGCTGCTCGACGAAACTCCGATCGAACGCCTGCGCCTTAGCTCGGTGGAACCGATGGACTGGAGCGACGATCTGCTTGGTCTGGTGGCGTCGTCGCCGCGCATCGCCAAGCACGTGCACGCGCCATTGCAGTCCGGATCGGATCGGGTGCTGCGCCGCATGCATCGCAAGTACCGGCCCCGGCACTATGAAGACCGGCTCCGGAAAGCGCGCGCGTGGATACCGGACACGGCTATCGGGGCCGATGTGATGACCGGCTTCCCAGGTGAAACCGACGCCGAGTTTGAAGAGAGCCGCGCGTTCATCGAAAGCCTGCCCTTCACCTATCTGCACGTCTTCACTTATTCCGAGCGTCCGGGAACGCCGGCCGCCTCCGCCGAGCAAGTCCGCATGGAGTTGCGCCGCGATCGGAATCGTGTGCTGCGCGATCTGGCCGCCGCGAAAAATCTGGAGTTTCGGCGCCGGATGCTGGGCCGTACGCTGTCGGTGGTGACGCTGAACGAAGGCGCCCTCAGCGATAATTTCCTGAAGGTGGAACTGGCCACGCCGCGCGCAGCAAATCAATTGCTCGCTGTGAAGATCGGGTCACTTACCCCGAACGGCCTGCGCGAGCACAACGCACTCAACGTGCTATGAGGCTTTGTCAGGGCGCCAACGGAACCGAGGCACCCATGGTGAGCGCTACGATTATGCTGGAGCGGAAGCAATCGACACGAGTTCTGAGGGCGTCCGAAGGGCCGATCTCATAGAACGATTCTTCAATGGAGTAGAGCTCTATCCACAGGAATGGAACGATTTTGTAAAGGCGAAAAGCGTTGAGTCACCGGTCGAGCCCTATCGGAAAAGATGTTATGAGCTGGACCCATTGGTTAATCGGCCAGGCGGCCCCGATTTGGAGGCGGTGGAAGAACTAAAGGGGATTGCATCAGCGTTGCGTAAAATCTGAGCTTTATCCGTGTTCATCGGTGTTCATCCGCGGCTAAAATCTTTGTTGCCAGCCACGGATCAACGCGGATAGCTACATCTCTCGCCGGTTCTCGAGCGACTTGCCCATGGTGACTTCATCTGCGAATTCCAAATCACTCCCCACTGGAATCCCCATCGCGATGCGCGTCACATTCACGCCCAGCGGTTTTATCAATCGCGATAGATAAACCGCGGTGGCTTCGCCTTCCACTGTCGGGTTGGTGGCGACGATCAGCTCCTTCACTTCGCCCGCATGCATTCGCTCGATCAAACTCGCGATGCGCAACTGCTCTGGCCCGATCCCGCGCAAGGGAGAAATGGAGCCGTGCAGCACGTGATACAGGCCGTTGAACTGGCGCGTGGTCTCGATCGGCAGCACGTTATGCGGCTCCTCCACCACGCAAATCACGGAATGATCGCGATGCGGATCGCGGCAATAATTGCACAGCTCGCCGTCGCTGATGTTGTTGCAGACGGAACAAATGCCGAGCTTGTCTTTCACGTCCACCAGCGCTTGCGCCAGCCGTTCGGCGGTTTCCCGATCGTTACGCAAAACGTGAAACGCGAGCCGTTGCGCCGACTTTTGCCCGATGCCGGGCAGGCGCTTGAATTCCTGGATCAGACGCGCGAGCGGTTCGGCGAAATCCGGCATGGAATGGTGGCAGCAGGCGCCTAGAACATTCCCGGCGGCAGGCCCAGCCCGCCGAGCAGCCCGCTCATCTTTTCCTGGGAAGCTTCGTCCACTTTCTTGGACGCCTCGTTGAACGCTGCCATCACCATGTCCTGGAGCATTTCCACGTCGCCCGCCACTTCGGGATCGATCTTCACCGCCGTCACGTTCTTCTTGCCGTCCATATGCACCGTCACCATGCCCCCGCCGGCCGAGGCATCCACGCGAATCAGCGCGATCTCCTCCTGCATCTTCTTCTGCATCTGTTCGGCCTTCTGCATCATGGCCTGCATGTTTCCGGGAAGTTTCATATGCCCTGCCTTATTCCTTTAGATTACGCACCACACGGACCTGCGCGTCCGGGAACAGCTCCTGGAACCGCTTTACTTCCGGGTGCGCCAGCGCGCGTTCGGCCACATCGTCTTTCGCCTTCGTCAGCGGAGCCGCTACCGCGTCCGGCTTTCCCAGCGCGATTTTGATTCGCATCGGCCGGCCGGCAATCTTCTGTACGACCTTCAGAATATCCTTTTCGTTCATCGCGAGCGACAATTCTTCCGGCGTGACGAACTGGAGCTCTCCGTTCAACTCCGTCACCTGCGAATGCTCCACCGCGTCGGCGGTGAATTGCATCCCCGCTTCGATCAGCGCGGAGTGCAACCGGTCCCGCCAGGGGCCAGTGGGCGCACTTGCCGCGGCCGGCGCACTGACCGGGGTTGGTGGTTGGGGATTTGGGATTTGCGGCGCGGCAGATCTGGTAGGCGGCGGGGACGGTAGTGGCGCCTTGCGCACGGGCGGCGGAGGCGCACCGCTTCCACCGAGATCGGCAAGCGCTTCCTCGATTGGCACGAGCTTGCCGGCCTGAATCAGGCGGAGCAATCCGATCTCGAGATGCAGCCGGGGTTGCAGTGAAAACTGCAGGTCCTTGAACAGATCGAGCGTGAGCTGCAAATAGCGCGTCAAGTCTTCTTCGGAAAAACCGCTGGCGACCTCGGCCAGACGCTCCTGCTCGTGCGCGGACGCCGCAATCAGCCTGGTATTCGCGCCCGCCACCTTCACCACCAGAAGATTCCGGAAGTAGCGCGCCAGCTCGCGGCAAAAATGCTGCAGGCTGCGGCCGTTGCGTTCCAGCTCCATCACCAGATCGAGCATCTTGCGTGAGTCTTCGCTCTTCAGCGCGCCGGCCACTTCGCCCAGCGAGTCGAGCGAGAACAGCCCGAGCATCCCACGCACTTCAGCCGCATCCAGCTTCGCTCCGCAGCACGCAATGGCCTGATCGAGCGCCGACAGCGAATCGCGCACGCTGCCCTCGCCCGCCTGCGCCAGCACGCTCAGCACCTCAGGGCTGGTCTCGATCCCTTCCTTCGCGCAAATCTCTTCCATACGCTTCACCACTTCGCCGAAATCCACAGACCGGAAGCTGAACTGCTGGCAGCGCGAGGCAATGGTAGTCGGGATCTTGTGAACTTCGGTGGTGCACAGCACGAACACGGCCCATTCAGGCGGCTCTTCCAGCGTCTTCAGCAGCGCGTTGAAGGCTTCATTCGTAATCTGATGCGCTTCGTCGACGATAAACACCTTATAGCGATCGCGCGCCGGCCGGTAGCGCACGTTCTCGCGCAGCTCGCGCATTTCGTTGATGCCGCGATTGGACGCCGCGTCAATCTCGATCACATCTGGCGAGTTGCCGCCCGCGATTTCCAGACAACTGGCGCACACCCCGCAGGGCGTCGCCGTCGGGCCGTTGACGCAGTTCAGGCAGCGAGCCAGAATACGCGCCACCGTGGTTTTACCGGTCCCGCGCTGGCCCGAAAAGATGTAGCCATGCGCGATGCGCCCCTGCGAAATGGCATTTTCGAGCGTGGTGCGGACGTGTTCCTGGCCGATCAGCTCCGCAAACGCTTGTGGCCTGTATTTCCTGGCGATGACCTGGTACATGGAGAATTGAGCGGAGTATGCCAGACCCCGGGTGATCCGCGGCACACGGATTAAACCGTTACCGTTGCTTCCTTCCGGACCTGGCGGGGTTCACAGCCATCCGTTGCACGAAGCCCGGAGCCTGACAACTTCCAATGCTAGCATGCGGGGTCGGGAAGCGGCTTACAAAGGCCTCTACTGGGTGCGCGACTTGGGCGTAACGATTCGCGAGTTTTCTTTTTTGGTGGCATGAAACCGAGCGTAGTGATACGCTAGGTTTATCAGGAGACTTTATGCACGATTCTCTGGCTGACCTGGAAAGCCGCCGCGCCACTGTTCAATTGCAGATCGTCCAGTTGGGTGACATGCGGTCCGGCTGCATTACCGGAACAAGTGGTCGTTGTGGAAATCTTAACTGTCACTGCCATCGGACCGGTGATCTTGGCCACGGCCCTTACTTTCGGCTGACACGCAAGGTGAAGGGCAAAACCGTCACCGAGACGTTTTCCTCTCCGGCGAGTTTGGCCAAAGCGCAGCGCGAGGTCGCCGAGTGCCAGCGCTTCCGGGAACTGGGCGAGCAACTGTTGGATGTCAATGAACAGATCTGCGAGTTGCGGCCAGTGGAGGAGAACTCGCCGTCAGCCCAGGAAAAAAAACGGTCGAAGCGATCCAAAAGGAAGTCACGCGCGAAGTAGAGCAACTGTTGCGCGTAGCCTTTGGTGCCCGCCGCAAGACGGGGCGTTTGGATCTGGAAGCCCTGGAGTTGGCCGTGCGTTCGGCCATGCATCAGGCGGGGGCGGCAGTGCTAACCAAACTGTTGCAGTTCCCAACCCCGACTGCGGACCAACACAACATTGCTTGCGCCTGCGGACACCAGGCCCGTTATCGGGAGTTGCGCTCCAAGCCGGTCCTCACTGCGGTAGGTAAGTCGGAAGTGTCGCGCCCCTACTACCTGTGCCCCCATTGCCATACGGGCCAATTCCCCGCTGATGTCGAACTGGATATCGAGAACACGGAACTCTCTCCTGGGGTGCGTCGCATGCAGGCGGTAGTGGGCCAAGGGTCGCCCTTCGACCACGGCCGTCAGCAGATGAAGCTCCTCGCCGATCTGGAGGTGACAACCAAAGCTGTGGAGCGGACGGCTGAAGCTATCGGAGAACACATCGCAGCAGACGAGCAGGAGGAGATCCAGCGGGCCGTGCAGTTGAATCTGCCGATGGTCGTGGGCGAATCGGTTCCGATCCTGTATGTGCAAATGGATGGAACGGGAATACCAGTGGTGAAGAAGGAGACGGTGGGTCGGCAAGGCAAGACCGAAGGCCAGTCATCCCATACGCGGGAAGTAAAGTTGGGATGCGTCTTCACCCAGACCGACTGGGACCAGGAAGGCTACCCGATCCGCGATTCTGACTCCACTACCTACGCCGGCGCCATCGAGACCGCCGAAGAGTTTGGAAAGCGTATTTACCTGGAAGCCTGGAAACGCGGCTGGAGCCGCGCTCAAAAGAAGGTGGTCATGGGCGATGGGGCCGAATGGATCTGGAATCTTGCCGAGCAACATTTTCCCGGCGCGGTGCAGATTGTCGATCTGTATCACGCGCGCCAACATCTCTGGGAGTTGGCGCGCCGGCTGCACCCCAATCAAGAGGCCAACCAGAAAGCTTGGATCAAGCTCCACCAGCGGAGATTACTCGACAAAGGAAAAATCGAGAAGCTGGTGTGTGCCCTTCGTTCCATCGTTTCCACCAATCCCGAAGTGATCGAAAAGATTCGCATCGAGGCTGACTACTTTGACAGGAACGTGGCGCGCATGCGCTATCCCAAGTTTCGACGCGAGCACCTCTTTGTCGGCTCGGGTGTAATCGAGGCCGGCTGTAAAACCGTGATCGGCTCCCGGCTCAAACAGTCCGGCATGTTCTGGACGGTTCGGGGTGCCAACGCCATCGTCTCCCTCCGATGCTGCCATCTCAACGGCCGGTTTGAGGACTACTGGGAGGCGCGACGGGCGGCATGATTCCCACTTCTACGTCGCGCACCCGCCTCTACTCAAAGCAGGAGCGTAGCGTGCTTACCGAAAATGAGATCTCGATAGTTACTCCCACTCGATCCGATCGCCCGGCAGCAGCGGCAACCGCAACGCATCCGGATCGTTCGCATCCACTTCCACCGGCATCATCCTGCCATCGTGCAACCGCAGCAAGCGCAGCTTCCGAGGGTCTTTCACTACGCTGTTCAATAGACTCGCCCACGCGACGCTCCGCCTGGCGCCATTGACGATAATCTCGATTTCGAGCGCCACCGTGCAGGCCTCCGGAAATACGGCGCAGTGCGGCGATTGCCCGCCGCAAACCGCATCCGGGTCCGCCCTCAACCGCGCGGCAAGAGCGTCCAACTCGCCGATCGAACTTGCTCCCAGCAAAACGGCTCCCCGTACCCCGGCTTTCTGGCGAAACACGATCTGGAAGAAGTACCGATAGTAGCGGTAACGCGACTGCGCCGGCCCAATCAGCTCTTGAACCGGCGGCTGATCCGCCGGGCGCTGCTCCAGGTCCGATTGCACCGAAATCCGCCGCAGGCCTGTGGCGCGGACTTCGTAGACTGCCTTTTCAGTGCCAAGGTAATTGGCGATGCCATGCTTGGGCGCGCCCTCCCGATAATAGGCGTTTTCGATATGCAACTCGGTGTTCGGATGCAGCAGCCACCCTTGACTGTCGCCGGCATCGCTATATCGGCTAAGCACCTCCGGAAAAGGAGTTTCCTGGGCATCGGGCGAGCGCACCAGGTAACTCGGTTGGCCCGGCAAGACGCGAAAGGAACCAGGCGTGCGTAAAGTGAAGCAACCAAGCAGCGGCAGCGCCGCGGATGCGGCCGCAACGGCCTTCCAACCCTTCTGGCTACCACACATACGGGTGATTAGACACCGAGGAACAAATGCCGGTTCCAGCGCCTCACCTGTGCTATGATCCCGTTTAGTACTCCCCTTCTGGCTAGCCGTGCAACGCGACGCTCGAAAGACCTGGATAGCGTTGGATTCTAAGGATAGGCGATAGCATGACGACACTGCGGCTCCCTCTGCTGCTGCTGGGGGTGGCATTGTGCCAGGCTTCCGCTCAAATCAAACCCACGCCTTTAGGAAATCCCGTTTCGGAAGCCAAGGCGTCGCCAGCGGAAGAGGCACCGCTCCCGATAAAGCCGCCAGCTAAAACGAGGGCTCCAGTTCAAACCAGGATCACCCTGGAAGAGGCTGGATCGCGCACCGGCCGCGACCGCGTTCCCGCATACGACGGCAAGGACGTCGTGGTTACCGGCCTGGTCTCTACCAAGCCGATTTGGATCACCGATTCTTATTACGTAGCTATTCAAGACGAAGCTCTTTTTGGGCTGCTGCTGCGGCCCCAGATCCCTCAATTGCCGGACCTCCTGCCGGGCGATTGGGTGGAGGCGCAGGGTACTGTTTCCAAAAGAGCCGGCTTGCCGATTCTCGTTCCCAGCGCGGTCCGCCGTTTGCGCCACACGGCGCCGCCCGCCCCCAAGCTGGTCACTCCGCTGGACCTGGCATCCTTTCGCTACATGGGCGTGCTGGTGACGCTTGAAAGCGTCATCACCGGCGAGAACCAGAACGGCGGCGGCGATCTGCTTCTGATCGGCCAGGGAAACAACGAGCTGAATGTATTCCTGCCCCGGACGCGGCGTGACGAGGGCCCCAAACTGAGCGGATTCCGCGCGGGCGATCGCATCCGCGTCACCGGCATTGCCAGCCAGTACTGCACGCTGCCGCCTTACGATCGTTACTTCCAAATCCTGATTCCAAACCCGGCGTCGGTGGCGGTGATCGAGCGGGGCTGGGCGATTCAGCCTCCGGTGCTTCTGGCTGCGCTGATTCTGGCCAGCGCGCTGGCGTCCATCTGGTGGTTCCGCGAACGCCGCATGGCGGAGTTGCGCAAACAGATGCGGCTGCTCAATTCGCTGGGGGAGCAGGTGATCGGCGCCACCTCTTCCACAGAGATCCTGCGGCGGCTGATGTTGAATCTTCCGGCGCTGTCGAATGCCACCGGCGTTGGCCTCTATATCCACAACCGCACGACGAAAATGCTGGAAGGTGTCCACTCCAACAACACCTCGGTGCAGACTATCGATCCGGAGGCGCCTTCCGCGTCCCTGCCGTCCGCGATTGCAGCCTGCTTTCGCAGCCACTCGCTGATTGCCATTCCGGACGTCCGGCGCAGCTCGCACTTCAAGAAGGAAGATACGATAATCGCTCCGCGATCCGTGCTGCTGGTTCCGATGTTCGCGCAGACCGACGTGATGGGGGTGCTGGAGATTCACCACAGCGGCCGCTTCCATTATTTCAGCGAGGGCGAGCAGGCGGCCATGCAGCATCTGGCCAACCAGATGGCCACCGCGCTGAAGCTGCAGGAACAGCATTCCATGCGCGAACAGCTATTCCGCAGCGAGAAACTGGCGGCCGCCGGCCAGTTGATCTCCGACGTGGCGAACGAGCTCCGCTCTCCGCTGCACTCTATCTCCACGCTCGCCACCGGTCTGCTTTCGCGGAACGGGGATGCGTATCACTCCGAACTCGAATCCATCACCAAAGAGGCCGGCCGGGCCTCGGAGATCGTGTCGCGGCTGGTTTCGTTCGCCAACATGGAGCAGGCGCAGGCCGAGCCGCTGGATCTGAATGCGATTCTCTCCGGGCTGTTGAAGTTTCGAGCTCCGGAATGGAAGGCCAAGGGCGTGGAAATCAAATCGCAGCTGGCCGTGAAGCGCGCCATCGTGCTCGGCTCGCCGGGCCAGCTGGAACAGGTGCTGCTCAATCTTCTCGTCGACGCCGAAAAATCCGCCGCTGAGGCGCGCGACAAAGTGATCACTGTTTCGAGCAGCCTGCTGGCCAAACGCGTGCTTGTGGAGATTTCCTATCCCTTGCGCTCGCCCGACATCCGGGGCGACTCTACTGACGGCGACCACACCGGATCGGGCGCACTCGGATTGGGCGTTTGCCGCGGCATCATCGAGAGCCACGGCGGCGAGTTCCGCGTGGTCCGCACGTCGCCGGCGCAGGCTCGCTTTGACATTGAGCTGCCGGTGATCGAAGCCCGCCAGGCCGGCTCGGACGCATCGGAGTTGTCCGAAGCCATTCGGCAGCTGACCGTGCTGGTGGTGGAACCGGACGCCAAGGTGCAGCGCCAATTGGTGCACATGCTCGGCAACCGCGGCGATCGCGTGGTTCCGGTCTCCAGCGCCGAAGAGGGCCTCGACATTGTGGAACGGTTGCGGTTCGACATGGTTATCTGCGCCGTGCGCCTGCCCAGTCTCAATTGGGTGTCGTTTTGCGAGCGCGTCCGCCTGCGCGTGGGCGGCTTCGTTCTGCTCACTGATGCTTTCAACAGCGATGTCGGCCGTGCTTTCCTCAACAGCGAAGGATTCGTGCTTAGCAAACCGGTGGACGAAACAGATCTGCACCGCATTTGCCGGGCTGTGGAAGACCGCACCAGCCTTTTGATCCGCGAATAATTCGCGGGAGCCGCCATGAGGTTCAGCGCTCCCTACGATCGCACAGCAAAAATCATTTCTACCCTCGTGTGTTCGGCCCTCCTGGGCGCCATCCACCACATTGTGTTCACGTCCGTATCGCTGTTCCTCCTGTTTCTTGTTTACGCCCGCTCTCCGCGCGGTTACATTGTGGACCTCCGCGGATGTAAACGGCTGGGGCGTAGCGGCGGGATGTTCGGATATTATGGCCTGTTCAGTACTACAAACCTCGGAAGGCCCCGCTCGGAGTGGATTTCCCTCTCCCGGCGCGGCGCCCAGCACAAAGCAGCGCAAACGCGGGAAAATGGATTTACTATGCGCTCTAACGCTCCCGCGTTTGTGGTCATCAGCCTAGTCGCGGCCGGATGCTTGATTGCCGCGGCTGAAAAATACAGCGGCCCCGTCCCTCCCAAGCCCGATATTCCGTACTTGCTGCATGCCTCATCTCTGGTGGAAACCGAAGTGGCCGATGCGCGGCAGGGAAAGAAGAACGACACGTTCATTATTTCGGGCGCCTCTTCTACGGCACGCACTCCTCTTGCCGAACCGATCTTCATCATTGATGCGCGGCAAATGCAGCCTGAGAGCCTGGAGTTATACCGGCTGGAAGTGAAAGGCGGCAATCGCGAAGTTTCCCTCGGCGACAACCGGCGGCACGGCGGATCGCACGCGCTGCATCTGGCCGTCCGGCCTCTCGGCGGCCATCTCTACCGGGTGGAGGCGGACGAAGCACTCGACGACGGCGAGTATGCGCTTTCGCCCAGCGGCGACAATCACGCCTACTGCTTTGAGATCTACTGAGCTTTCTTGAGATCGACTACCGATCGCGTTCCCTATCTCGTAACGCAAGCCGCGGCGCCGTATCAGGAACTGCGCCCGATCCCGGTTTCCATCCTGCTCCACGACGTGCGCAGCCTTTACAATGTCGGCGCATTCTTCCGCTCCGCCGATGCAGCCGGCTTGGCAAGCTGTATTTGTCGGGAATCACCGGCCGCCCGCCCCACGCCGGAATCTCCAAAACCGCGCTCGGGGCCGAAGAGACCGTCCCTTGGGAGCATCAGGCCGACCCAGCGCCGCTGATCGCGCATCTTCGGCAGCAGGGTCACGAAATCGCCGCGGTGGAAACCAGCGTTCACGCCACGGACCTGTATGATTGGCAGCCGCGCTTCCCGGTGTGCGTGCTGTTCGGGCACGAGGTGGATGGATTACCCGCACCGCTCCTCTCGTTGTGCGATACCTACGTGCGCATTCCCATGCTGGGCCGCAAACACTCGCTCAACGTGGCCACGGCCGGCGGCGTGGTGATCTATGAACTGCTGCGAAAATACCGGGTCATGCTCGAAAATGCAAAAAGGCCGTGAATCCTAACGGGAGTGCCGCTCCGCGGGTCGTTTGGCCAGTGGCTGACCGCCGCGCCGAGCCGAACCACTAGCCGCCGGAGACACCCCAGCAACTACCGGAATGGTCACGATGTTACTGGTGAATACATTCTGCGCGATGTACATTTGTGTCAACGGATTGGTCGGCAGCGAAGTGTCGATCTGTAACTGCACCTGATAAATGCCCGGCAGCATGCCCACCGCGAGTCCCGCATTGAGCACGTTCGCGGTGGTCCCGCCAACCTGTGCATTGTCGACGTTGGTTACGGGCACGTTCAGCGCCGGCCCCGGATAAACTTGGCCGGTGAGGCCGGCAGGCGTCAAGCCGTCCGCCAGAGTGGTGGGCCCGATGCCCGTAGCATAAATGGTGATCACCTCGCCGGGAACAACGGGATTGTCGGCCGTGACGAGCGACCCAGCGACGTTCGCGCAGCAGGTTGACCCGCTGTCCAGAGGAGATATCGTTACCGTCGCGTTGGTACTGACGTTGCCGGTAATCGGGATACCATTGCCGGCCGGCCCTCCCAGCTTCGCCGTCAGGATGATGCGATCGAACTCGCCCGCTGGCGCCGCCGTCACCTTCTCCTCCGAATTCGCGTTGATCAGAACAATCAGTCCGTCGCGAATCGATTGCAGAGTGTCGGTGGCTTGAACCGTATAGTTGTAGTTGTTACTGCCGATTGTGATGGTCGCGACGTCGCCCGCGGTAGCCGATCCATCGATATCCACTAGCGCTATCGCATTGCCGCTGGTGTGATACGCCAATGCCGGCCGGGGGTCGGTTCCACTTTCCGCGAAAATGCCCGGGTTCTCCTGGACCACCGGGACGCCGATCGCGTTGGTGGCGGTGATGGAACCGTCGTTGTGGACGGTTCGCACAAACGCGCTCACGCCATTCGAGTTGGAAACGTCAAACGGAAGCTGGGTGTTAATTTGAGTGGGCGACACGTATAAAATCGGCGAGCGGATACCGTCAAAGTACACCTCCACTCCATTGAAGTTGGTGGGATAGCTGCCGCTCGCGTTGGGAGAGGCAAACGCCGTCGTGTCGGCCAGATTGTTTCCAAAGATGCTCACCAGGGTCCCCGGCGCCAGCTCCGCGGCGGCTGCGCCACCCGCCAGGTCGGCTCCAGCCGCCGTAGCCGCTTCAGTTGGCGTTCCAGTGCTGGAAGAAGACGCCGTGGTGGCCGTATACCCGATATTGTTGCCGTTCAAGCCGGGCTGGCGCGCAATCAGGTTCACCACAAAGAGACTCCCAGCCACAATATTCGCGCTCGCAATAACGTTCGGATCCGGCGTGCTGCCGCTCGCTGTGCCGTTGATCAGGTCGGCCAAGGCCTGCACGATGCTAGCCAGGGAGTCCGTGCTTTTTACCGTGTACGTGTAGCATTCCAAACCTGTGGAGGGACAGGTGGTGGCGGAAACGCCCGGAGACGAGACGTCGATGGTGACTGTGTCATTGGCGGTAATGGTTCCCGTAATGCTCACCGTACCGACGGCATAGGTGTTCAGGCTGGCGCCGTTGGTAACGCCCGTAATGGGAATGTCGGGCGAGCCCGGCGTGAAAACCAGTATGCGGACATCGTAAGGATCGGAGACGTAGAGGTTGGTGCCGTCCCATGCCAGCCCGTACGGAGTACGAATCGTATCGGCGGAGGACTCCAGAATATTGGCGTCCGGCCGAAATGTGTCCGTGCTGGTGGTTACCTGATCGCTGTATTCATCCACCTGGCCCAGATTCCGATCATATTTCGTCCCATTTGTGGTTGGAATGCTGTTATAGACCAGCACGCGATCGTTCCCCGAGTCGGCAATGAACAGGCGCTGTCCGTCGGACAAGGCATAGCGGGGATAGCTTAATGTGTACCCGCAGCGTATGGGATAGATGGGATTGTTGTCGGAGTCGGTACTTACGGAAGGACAAAAACTTTGGCAGCCGGCGGGATAGGTCGGGTAGCCGTCGCTATCCGTCCCGTTGGTAACGCAAGTACCCGAATAATTGTTATCGCCTTCGGTGGTCATGTTTGGCTGGCCCACCACCACGTCCGCGGCTTGTCCGTTTTGGGTCGGAATGGAGTTCCAGATCAAGACCCGGTTGTGGCCCAGGTCGGTAATGTAAACGCGCTGCCCGTCGGAGGTAACCGAAACCGGCGAAAACAAGTTCGTTGCGGTGGCCGGAAGGTCGCTGACCGTCGCGGCCGGAGCGGTAGTGAAGTTCGGCTCGCCCAGCACCACATCGGCCGGCTGATTGTTCGAGGTCGGGATGCTGTTCCAGATCAACACGCGATGGTTCTGCGTGTCGGCGACAAACAATCGCGTGCCTTGCACCCACACGCCTTCCGGACCTCGCAGCCCCGAACTGGTTAGCCCTATCGCAGCGGTAGTGAAATTGGGTTGCCCAAGCACCAGGTCGGCCGGCTGATCGGGAACCGTAGGAACTGTCTTCCAGATAAGAACCCGGTTATTGTCGGTGTCGGACACCACCAAAATATTCCCGTCGGAGGCAACCATGGTAGGGTTACGGAAACCGCTCTGGGTGAGATAAGGGTTGGTTGTGGTGGTGAAATTGGGCTGGCCCAGCACCAGACTGGCTTGGCCTACGCTCGGCGTTCCAACGCAGACCGGGCAGCGGCCGCCCTGGGGAACTTCATCCGTAGGGCCGTAGATGAATTGCGAGACATTGTCATAGATCAGGACGCGATTGTTTACTGGCGGTATCAGTCCGTGAAGATTGGAATCGACGACGAACAAAGTGTTGTTGGCGTAGGCCAGCCCTTGCACCGCGCCGATCTGATACGCCGAAGGCTGGCCCGCGCCCTCGAAAGTAAACGTGGGTTGACCGATGATCTGCCGGGCCGCCTGTCCAGTTAGAAACTCCGTCGCCGGCTGCTGCGCGAACAAGGCCGACAGGGACAGAAATAGAGTGCCGAGAAGCTTCATGATTTTGAACTTATGAAAGTACCGCCCCAGTATAACAATCACGGACGAATTAGCGCCGTGGCTGGTTTCAGTGAATGCAGGCCACAGTGTGAACGGCGAGCACAGCGGCTTACGTCGTGTCCACTTTCACTTTCTCTCTCACGTTGAACTCCAGCTTCCAGCGGCGGCCATCGCGCGCCACGGACCAGAGCTGCAACATCCCCGTTTCGGTAACTACCGTTTCCAGCGTGACCGGAACAAATTCACCGGACTGTCCCGCCGAGTCCAGAGTCACCTCCACGGGCGAGAGCTCTTCGAGTTCTTCGCTGACATCGTCCAGCATGGTGCCCGCTGCGTCGTTCTTGCGAACCGCCGATTGAAAGAAGCGGAACTCCGCCGGCTCGCCGACAATCAATCCGAACTCGCGGCCGCTGAGGTCCAGGGAACTGCCCTCCTCCATTCCAAACGGCGCCACGGTAAGCGCCTTCACGGGCGTGCGCATGCCGGGGACCGCGGGCAGGGAGCTTTCGATGCCGACGTAGTAGGTGCGCGGCACACCGCCGCGAATCCGCACGCCGCGACCCTGGCGAGCCAGACCATAGTAGGCCGCACCGCGCGCCACGGCGTGCATTAAGTCTTCGCCGAGCAATGGCGCGGCCGGAGCCAGACCTTCCTCGGCAAGCCACCCATTGAGCACCTCCAGGATTCTCTGCCGCACGATATCGGCGCGCAACACTCCGCCGTTGAACAGCACGTGCGTGGGCGCCGCCAGTCCGCTGGCGCCACGTCGCACCGACCCTTGCTCGGACTGCGCGGCTTGTTGCCGCAGGAAACGCGCCAGATGACGCGTGATGGCCGCGTCGGCGGCATAAGGCAGCCCTATTTCGGCGAGGCCCATCCTGCGGCGCTGCGGCATGTCGTGACTGGACACCGCCGGCAAAAAACCCTGATCCAAGAGCCGCTCCACGTCTTCGGCCGCGAGCTTGGTCTTGATGGTTCCACCCACTAATCCCGTTCCGCGCCCCAGGATGGTGACCGGCTCCTCGCGTTTTTTGTTGTCTTTGGCGAGCAGACGTTCCTTAGCCAGCCGGCATTGCTGCCAGAGCGCATGCAACTGCATGGCATCCAGCTTGCTGCCTTTGGCGGCGAGTTGCTGCTCCAGATGCCGGGCCAGCGCCAGATCGATGTTGTCGCCGCCGAGCAAGATGTGCTCACCGACCGCTACGCGCTCCAGCGCCAGTTCTCCGGCCTGCTCCGTTACCGCGATCAGCGTGAAATCCGTGGTGCCGCCGCCGATGTCCACTACCAGAATCAGGTCGCCCACGGCCACCCGCTCACGCCAGTCCGGATGCCGTTCGATCCACGCGTAAAAAGCCGCTTGCGGCTCCTCCAGCAAGAGCAGATTCTTGTACCCGGCTTGCTCTGCGGCCTTCAATGTAAGCTCGCGCGCCACCGCATCAAACGACGCAGGCACGGTCACCAGCACCTGCTGCTCGATGAATGGGGCATTTTCCATTTTCGAGTCCCACGCTTCGCGCAGATGCTCCAGGTACCGGCGCGACGCCTCCACGGGTGAAACCTTGGCGACGCCTTCCGGCGCATTCAGAGGCAAGATGGGTGCGGTGCGATCGACGCCGGCGTGCGACAGCCACGATTTCGCCGAAGCCACCAGCCGGCTGGCCACTTCAGCACCGCGCTTCTGGGCCAGAGCCCCGGCAACATAAATCGGCGATTCGTCCCAGGGCAGCGCGATGGAGCCGGCGGGAAAATCTGAGGATCCAGGCAGGTATAAGAAGGACGGCAGGAGCGGCTGGTCCCGCACTTCCCCCGGATTTACTAATTGGGGGATTTCGAACAGCGACACTGGAGGGCGCTCGCGCGGATCTCCGCCCTCGGGCGCAAAAGCAAGCGCGCAATTCGTAGTACCCAGATCGATTCCGATTAAGTATTGGCTTGGCAAAGCTGGTTATGAGACGACAGGTAAAGACCTCAGTTTCGAGGCTAATTCCTCTCACCTAGTGTAACCCGCCGGTCTAGAGCGGAACCGGATGTTATAATGGCCTTTTTGCTACCGACCGACTCTTTTATGGAAGCCGCCGGCCGCTGGTTCTTGAAATCAGGGATCCAGGAAGCAGGTGGGGGTGTAGCTCGATATTACCGATCGGACCAGCGCCAAAACGCGCCGGTATCCACGGAGATAACGGGCTATGCGCTCAGTGCGCTGGTGTTCCTTCACGAGCGTTCTGGAGATGAGGCTTATCTGGAGGCGGCCCTCCGCGCGGCCCGGTTCCTGACTCGTACGGCGTGGGACACGCGGTTAGGTACATTTCCGTTCGAACACCCGGTGAACGGGGGGCCGGCCCTGGCGTATTTCTTTGATTGCGGCATTATCGTGCGCGGACTCTTGTCCGCCTGGCGCCTGACGGAGGACTCCGAATTCCTGGACGCGGCCATAGCGACGGGGCACGGGATGCTGGCGGACTTTCCGCAAGATAGCGCCATCCATCCCATTCTCGCGCTGCCGGACAAGCGCCCTCTGGCCTGGAGACCAAATTGGTCCCAGAGTCCGGGATGCTATCAGCTCAAGTCCGCTATGGCATGGCTCGAGCTTTTCGAAGTGACCGGAAAGGCCGAGTTTTTGCGCGGGTACGAATCGGCCCTGCAGGCCGCGCTCGAGAACGAACGGGAGTTTCTGCCGGGCGACCCGGATCAGCACCGCGTTATGGACCGGCTTCACCCCTACACGTATTTTCTGGAAGGGCTGCTGCCGGTCTTGGATCGGCCCGAGTGCGCCGCGGTCTTTCGAAACGGCGTGAATCGCGCCGGTAAGTATTTGCGTGATATCGCGCCCGATTTCGTACGTTCCGATGTTTATGCGCAGTTGCTGCGGGTCCGGCTGCTGGGCGAGGCTCTCGGAGCGTTGCCTCTCGATCTATCCGGGGACGCCGCGCACGAGGCCGAACAGGCGGCCAGCTTTCAAATCGAGTCCAGCGATCCCGTCATCGGCGGCGGGTTCCTTTTCGGCCGAAAAAAAGGCGAACCGATGCCCTTCGTCAATCCAGTATCGACCGCATTTTGCGTGCAGGCGCTGGCGCTGTGGGAAGACCGCCGGGCGGGCCGGCCACAACCTAAACCGCACGCTCTGATTTGACTTGCCGACGCATTAACCCAGTTTGATCCCGAACACCGCGTAATCGAGATATCCGAAGAACTGTTGGCGAAAGTTCTCCGGCAATTCCCGAAGCGAAGGCACACTTTCCATGGCCGGGGACAACCGCTCGATGTCGATCACCCCGAAACCGGCCTCTTCCAGGTAAAAGCTGGCCAGCGCGGCCGGAATCGGATGCCGATGCGTGGGATCGATGTAAAAGTGGGTAGCGAAAATCGCCAGGCATTCCGGATTCGGCGTCTCGATTGCCAATAAGCCGCCCGCGCGCAGCTTGGCATGCACCAGCCCGATCATCTCCGGCAGACGCTCCGGCGGCAAATGCTCCGCTACCTGGCAGCAGATCGCGCCGCCCAGCGATGCATCGGGCAGCGCATTTAAATGCTCGAATAGATCCGCCTGCTCGGCGTCCAGCCCAGCGGCTTGGCAGAGCGCGATGGAATCCTGGTTGGAATCGATGCCACGCGCCGCGATGGCGGCCTCGCGGAAGATTTGGAGCATTTCGCCGCGGCCACAGCCCAGATCGAGCACCGGCGCGTGCTCGCGGAAGCGCGCCGCATACATCCGCTGGCGACCGCGAATGTCGTCCTCAGACCCACGAAATTTCTCGGCAAATTTGAGCCAATCCACCTGCGCAAAATCCGGAGGCACATTCCGCGACACCTGCTCCACCTCGCGCGCCAGCGAGGCCCTCTGCCGCACCAGCCGCAGTTCGGAATGAATGAGGCGTTCGTAGTCCTCTCGCACGCGAGTCAGGTCCTTCCAGAACCTCTGATGGATCTCCTCGGATTGACGCTCCATCGCTCGTTCGAAGTCGGCGTGTTGAGCCTTCATCTGTTCGCGATAGTTCGCGTCCATCAAAGTGACGCGATGCTGAAACGAAGCCTGCAGCTCGGAAACGCTGCGTAAGAACTGAATTTCCGTCTGCGTGAGCTTATGTTCCCAGCCGGTGTGCCACTCTTGCCAGCGGTCGCGAATATCCTTCAATTCGCGCGCCTCCTCACCTAAGCCCGCGAGCATCGCAAGCGCCTGCTTACATTCGTTCAACGCTCCGATGGTAGATTGCACGCACTCCATCACGCCCCGGTTGAACTCCACCTGCTCCCGCACGTGCCAGTCCAGCGCGCGCGCCACCATGCGCTTGGCGCGCTGAATGATGGAATTCTTCAGACCGCCGCGCCGGGGGTTCACCGTGCCGATGCTGGCCACCTTGGCCTCGGCGGCGTCACGCGCATGCAGCAGCGGCGTCAGGTCCGGGAGCGGGATGTTGCTGGGACCCATCCCGTTGGGATTACGCGCCCGGACGCGCTGCCGGATTTCAGCGATCACCGCCGCGAGTTCTTCGCCCTTCGCATCCATCGGTCTAATTTCGCTTCCGCGTTTTCTTGCTCCAATTGGCCGCGATTTTTGTGTACACACCACCGCGCGGCGTGAACTCGCCAATGAGCGTCGCCTCCACGGGCTGGCACGCCTTCACCACGTCGCGCAGAAACCGGTTGACCACATTTTCCTGAAAGATTCCCAGATTGCGGTACGCCAGCATATACATCTTCAGCGATTTCAGCTCCAGGCAAGATTTGTCCGGCACGTAGCGCAGCGTCAGTTCGCCATGATCCGGCAGGCCGGTCTTGGGACAAACCGAAGTAAACTCCGGCAAAACGATTTCGATCTCGTAGCCGGGATATTGATTCGGCCAGGTCTCGATCTCGGGCAGCGGCGCGCGCACGCCCGCCGAGGCGTGTTCATCGGTGTATTGGCGCTTCATGGTACCGAGGTCATTTCGCCGGAATCAGGATACGCGACAACAGGTCAAGGAACAGGCCGACGTCGGTGACCACGCCCACCGCTTGCCCGGTGCCGCGATCGCTCACCTTGGTGGCCACCGCCGGATTGATATCGACGCACACGATCTTCACCCAGCTCGGCAGCATGTTTCCCACTGCAATGGAATGCAGCATGGAGCCCAGGCAGAGCACCAGCCCAGCGCCCTTCAACTGCTCGGCATAAGCGTCCTGCGCGCGATTCATGTCGGTGATGGTTTCCGGCAGTGGCCCGTCGTCGCGCAGGCTGCCGGCCAGCACGAACGGCACATTATGCCGGACGCATTCGTACATGATGCCGCTGCGCAGTCGTCCGCTATCCACCGCGCCGCGAATGCCGCCGCAATTGTAGATGGCATTGATGGCCCGCATGTGATTGCGATGCCCGTGCTCTTCCTGTCGCCCGTCGCTCTGCCGGATCCCGAGCGACGTACCAAGCAGCGCCGATTCGATATCATGCACGCCCAGTGCGTTGCCGCTGAGCAGCGCGGTGATATAGCCTTCGCGGATCAAGCGCGAGAGCGGCGCGGCGCCGCCAGTGTGGACAACAACGGGTCCGGCTACTGCGACGATTCCCTGCCCGGCCGCGCGCGCCTGTTCCACCAGCGCCGCGGTTTGTTTGACAGCCGTCTCCACCTGCCGCTCGGAGGAGATGCCGTTGCTCATGAACGCGAATGCCAGCCGGTCGCGCTCCTTGGATTCGGGAACCACGCGAATGCCGCGCATCCCGGTGACCACCTGATCGCCGGCTTTGATATCGCGCAGGCGCCGGCACCAGGCTTCCTCGCCCTGCACCACTACCAGCGCGTCCATGCGCTGATTTTGCACTTCCACCCAGTGGCCGGCATGGCGAACGTAGGTTTTGTGGTTGGTGGTGGAATAGAAATCCTCCGGAGCGCAGCGATCGCGCTCCACGGTGAACAGCTCGGCATCTCCTGACTCCACCATGGCACAGCCTAAGCCCAGCAACTGCGAGAGAATCTTCTCCATCGACTCGGCGTCGTCGGTCTCAACCTTCAGCCGGACATAGGAGCCATCGCTGTTGGTGCGGCCGAAGCGAAACTCCTCGGTTTCGAATCGTCCGCCGAACTCGACCACCGTATCCAGGATCTGTTCCATGATGTGCGAGTCGATCAGGTGCCCCTGGGCTTCCACGCGCTCCTGGAGCGGAAGCGGCTGGCTGTGCGCAGGCATAGTTTCGGACTTGGTTTCCAAATTACTCATTTTCCAACCTATAGGATACCTGCTCTGGGAGTGAAAACTCGACTTTGATGAGGAAGCTGGGGGGACGCCTCCGTCCGCCCGATCCAACTTTGTCTTGCATTCTTAGGCCGCCGAATGGTGTAATTTCTTACCAGCAGGAGCGTGCGGCAGGAGTGTAATGGTCCTCTCATGATAAAACCGGTTGTAGAAAAACCAGCGGCTAGCGTCCCGCTGACCTCCAGCCAGAAGCGAGCCTTCTGGGCGGCCTGGGCAGGATGGACCATGGACGGCATGGATTCGTTCATTTTTTCGCTGGTGCTGGTGCCCGCGCTGCGCGACGTGCTGCCCAGCTCCGGAATCCCCGCGACAACGGCCAATGTCGGTTACTACAGCGGCCTTCTCTTCGCGCTCTTTATGGTTGGCTGGGGCGTGGCTCTGGTTTGGGGACCCATCGCCGACCGGTTCGGCCGCGCCCGCACACTCATGTTTTCGATCCTGTGGTTTTCGGCGTTCACGCTGCTCGCGGCGCTATGCAAGAACGTCTGGTCGCTCGCGCTGGTCCGGTTCCTGGCGGGCGTGGGCATCGGCGGCGAATGGTCCATCGGTGCCTCGCTGGTATCGGAAGAATGGCCCGAGCGACGCCGCACCTGGGGCGTTTGTCTGATGCACACCGGCTACTACATCGGCTTTGTGATCGCGGCCGTAGCGAATTATTTCATCGGAAGCCAATATGGCTGGCGGTGGATGTTCGTGGTGGGCGGCGCTCCGGCCATACTGGTGGCCTTCTTCTACAACCGGCTGCATGAACCCGAGCGCTGGAAGAACCGGCGCGAAGAGGGCGGCATTATCGCTATGCACCATGCTTTCCTCAAGCTTTTCACGGCGCAATATCGCGGGCGAACCATCCTTAACTCCCTGTACCTGGTGGCGTCCATCGTCGGGTTGTGGGCTGGCTCGGTCTACGTGCCGTCGGCCATTACGTACCTGGCGGAGAATGCACATCTATCGACGCTCACCGGGGCGCGCCTCGCCTCCTATTCAACCGGCATTCTAGGAATTGGAACCGTGATCGGAGCTTTGCTCACTCCGATTCTTGCCAAGCGTCTGGATCGGCGCGTTGTCCTTGGAATATTTTTCGGTTTCATGCTGATTTTCCTGTGGCTCGCGTTCGGATACGTCTTTTATATGCCGGTTCACGCCATCACCTGGTTCCTGATTTGCACGTTTTTCCTGGGCCTCGGTGGCGCGAACTTCGTGGTCTATTCGTTCTGGCTGCCGGAGCAATACGCCACCGATTGCCGCGTGAGCGCGTTTGCGTTTACCACCAATGTCGGCCGATTTGCGGGCGCGGGACTCACGTTTTTGGTAGGCGCGCTGATCCGGCATTACGGAACTCTCGGCACTCCCGTCGCGCTGACATCGCTGGCATTCGTGGTGGGGCTGTTGCTGCTGCCCTTCGGCGCCGAGACTCGCGGGAAGACGCTGCCCGCATGAAGTTACCCCTATGAGAGCGATGGTCCTGCGGGCGCCCGGCGAGCTGGCGCTCGACGATGTCGCGCTGCCGGAGGTTCCGGCGGGGCACGCGCTAGTGCGGATCACGCACAGCGGGCTCTGCGGAACCGACTTGAAGATCTACAAAGGCGCGATTCCTGCCAGGTATCCGCTCATCATGGGCCATGAAATGGTGGGTGAACTGGCGGGCGGCGAACGTGTGATTGTCGATCCGGTTCTCTATTGCGGATCCTGTTTTCATTGCCGCATCGGGCAAACGAACCTCTGTCCCCATGGCGGATTGATCGGCCGCGAAACCAATGGGGGATTCGCCGAGTACGCCGCGGTCCCGAAGGCCCAAGTGTTTCGTCTCCCCGATTCGGTGGACAGTCGGATCGCGCCGTTGATTCAGGTGGCCACCACCTGTTTGCACGCGCAGCGCCTGGCGCAGGTGTCGCTAGGGGAATCCGTCGCGGTGATCGGCCTGGGCGTGTCGGGCCAACTGCATGTGCAGCTCGCCCGGGCGCGCGGCGCGGGCAAAGTGATCGGGATCAGCCGCAGCCGGTTCAAGAACGATCTCGCCAAGCAAACGGGCGCGGACGTGGCGATCGAATCCGGCGCGGATGCTGTAGCGGAGGTTTTGGAAGCCACCGGCGGCCGAGGCGCCGACGTGGTGATTGAATGCACAGGCGTGGTCGCATCCATTGCGGATGCCATCCGCATGGTGCGTTTCGGAGGGCGCATCGTGATGTTTGGCATCACCAGTGCCACCAGCGGCGCCTTGCCGTTCTACGATCTCTATTTCAAGGAACTGGCGCTGATTAACAATCGCGCGGCCACCGCTCAGGAATTCCCGGTGATGATCGATCTAGTGCAACGGGGCGCCGTTTGCCTGGAGCCTCTGGTGACGCATCGCATGGCGTTGGACGAACTGGGGGCCGCGCTCGCGATGGTGGAAAACGGCTCCGAGCGGCGTCTGAAGATTATTCTGGATCATACGTGATCGCAAAAGCTGCAATCTTATTTGCGATGCCGGCTCTGGCGTTCAGCCAATGGCTGACGTATCCAACCACCGGAGTGCCCCAAACCCCCAGCGGCTTGCCGAACCTGGGCGCACCCACGCCCCGGACCGCCGATGACAAGCCGGATCTTTCCGGAATCTGGGAAGCCGAGAACACCAATCCCTGCCCGCCCTATGGATGCCCGGACATGCATACGTCCAAGGAATTCGTGAACATCGGCGCGCGGCTCCCGGGCGGTCTGCCCTATCAGCCGTGGGCGGCTGAGCTGGTCAAGCAGCGCATGGCGGTGAACGGAAAAGACGACCCGGTATCGCACTGCCAGCCGGCGGGGGCTCTGCGGCTGCTCACCTATCCGCCGTACCGGAAGATCGTCCAGGTCCCGGGGTTGGTAGTGATTCTTTCCGAGCGCGATGTGACGTTCCGTCAAATTTTCACGGACGGCCGAGCCTTGCCGAAAGATCCGCAACCATCCTTCACCGGCTACTCGTCCGGCCATTGGGAGGGAGACACGTTAGTAGTGCAGACGAATGGTTTTCGCGATGGCATGTGGCTGGATCGCAGCGGCAGCCCAATGACGGAGGCCGCCACAATGACCGAGCGCTTCCGCCGCGTGAACTACGGCAACCTAGACATCGAAATCACGGTCGACGATCCCAAGGCTTACACCGCGCCCTGGACCGTGACGCTGCATCAGTTCATCGTCCTGAATACGGAGCTATTGGAATACTTTTGTCAGGAAAACGAGAAAGATCAAACCCATCTGGTGGGTAAGTGATCGCTGTTTAAGAGAGGGCCTGCCGGAGGTAGCCTGCAACGTCGTTCACAAAGCGATGTACCGACCCTTCCGCAATGCGGTAGCCTACCATCGCGTTCATTGCTTTTCCCAAAGCTCCGAACGGCGGTTCGTAAACGCCGGAAAAATCCAATTGCGTTTCACTCGCCGTCAAAGGATACACGGAGAGCTCCGCTTTCATCAGCGGGAACAGGCTCGGCATTTTCGCTGCTTGCCATTCGAGCTGCAAGCGCGTGACGGGGGACGCCATTTCGGGCGTCTCTTCCTCGATCTTTTTGACCGAAATGATGATGTCGGCTTCCACCGCGATTCCGCTGATATCGACGCGCAATTCGGAGGCGATGGATCGGGCACGCGAGGTGGCGGCCTTGGTCGCGGACTGGAATATCGCAGGCGCGTCCTTGCTCAGGACATCGCGAACCTGCGCATAGGGATGATTGACATAGTCATAGCAGCGAACTTCACGCCCTGTGCTCATCAGGATCGCACCGTCCCGCGGCTGAACCCACATCCAGCGAACTGTTTCATACAGCGATCATATCCGATGTTGGCTAGACGCCGCGCTCCAGCAGGAGCTTGCGCGGGCGCTTGCGAACATATCGCAATCCAAAATTCTCCAGCACGCATTTGCGGATGAAAGACACCGCTTCCGATGGCGAGTCCGTCACGAAGATATGATCCAGATCGCGCTGGTCGATGGCCGCCTGCGTCAAGAGCGATTCCCGAATGAACTGGAGCAGAGGCGACCAGTATTCCGCACCTAAAAGTACAACCGGAAAGTTCTTGATCTTTCCAGTCTGGATCAAAGTGGCCACTTCAAACAGCTCATCCAGCGTGCCAAAACCTCCCGGAACCGCGACGAATCCGTAAGAATATTTCACCAGCATCATTTTCCGCACGAAGAAATAGCGGAACTCCACCCACTTGTCGAGATAGCGATTTGGTTGTTGCTCTTTCGGAAGGACGATGTTGCAGCCGATCGAAACGCCATGGGCTTCCTTCGCGCCTCGATTGGCGGCTTCCATCAGGCCTGGTCCGCCGCCGGTCATGACTGTGAATTTCGCCTGCGCGATGGCTGCACCCAGTTCGCGTGTGAGCGTGTAGTAGGGGTGCGTCTCTGGGAAGCGTGCCGATCCGAAGACGGTAATGCACGGACCGACGAAATGAAGTGCGCGAAAGCCGTGGATCAATTCGCGAAAGATCCGGAATGCCCGTCCAAGTTCGAACCCGCGGCTGTGCGGGCCTTCGAGGAAAATCTCCTCCTCCGGGCTTGCGGTGGCTTTCCCCCAGTGGGAACGGCGTGTCTGATCGTCTGCGGTCATATGTGCTTTCCGAATAACAATACCGCGGAGCGCCTCGCTCTGGGAGACTGGAAGAGATGGGGGCACTGCGTTTCGAACACGTCAGCAAGGATTACGTTACCGAAGGAAGCCCGGTGCCGGCTCTGCGCGACGTGAGTCTGGAATTTCATCCGGGGGAGTTTGCGGCGTTAGTCGGGCGAAGCGGCTGCGGAAAATCCACGGTATTGAACCTGGCCGGCGCCATGGATTTTCCTACCTCGGGAACCGTGTGGCTGGATGGCGTGAGCACTGCGACGCTGAGCGATGCGGCGTTGACGCGCGTACGGCGGGAGAAGGTGGGGTTCGTCTTCCAGAGTTTTCAACTGCTCCCAACTCTCTCCGTGATTGAGAACGTGGAATTGCCGTTGATGCTCGCCGGGCGAGCGAAATCGCGCGCCGAAGCGGCCGAACGTCTGCGCTGGGTGGAGATGGATTCTTACGCGGATCGAATGCCGTATCAGCTCTCCGGCGGGCAGATGCAGCGAGTTGCGATCGCACGCGCGTTGGCAAACTCTCCTTCGATTCTCCTGGCCGATGAGCCGACGGGCAACCTGGACACCACCACCAGCGAGGTGATTCTCGCTTTGTTGAGGCGCATCGCCGACGAACTGGACGCGATTGTTCTGATGGCCACCCACAGCCTGGAAGCGATTGGGAAGGCGGATACTATCGTGCGGTTGCAGGATGGCCGGGTGGAGAGCGTCAGCCCGACCGAAAAGCTGATGAGAAAACGTTAGCCGCTTATGATCGCGCTGAAGCTGTTCTATCGTTTGATCCTCAGGCCATTGCGGCAGGAGCGGCTGCGAACCGCACTCACCGTGCTGGCTGTGGCGCTGGGGGTTGCGGCGGTGCTGGCGATTGAACTGGCCGGCCAGGCCGCGACGGGTTCTTTTCGTTCCTCGCTCCAGACCTTGACCGGAAGCGCCAACCTGGAAGTAACCGCAGCAGGTGGAATCCCGCCCGAAGTGTTCGCTGATTTGGCGACATTGCCGTATCCGCTGAAGCTTCATCCGCGCGTTGAAGATTACGCAGTGATCGATGGTGCGGTCAGGCACACCGTCCCGATCATCGGTATGGACCTGCTATCGGAGGCAGCGGAATCGCATGCGTTCTCCGATGTGCCCACCGGCGAATCCGTTTGGCTCAGTTCCGGACTCGGATACAAGACCGGCGAGCATATTCGCTTGTTGACCAACGATTCAGCGTCGGACTTCATCGTCGGCGGAGTGCTGGACAACCAGGCGAGTGAAGTGATTCTCATGGACCTGGCGCCGGCCACGCGGATACTGCGGCGCGGCGGAAGGCTCGATCGGATTTTGATCGACGCTCCGCGCACGCGTTCCATCGATGAGTGGGAAGCCTTGCTACGCCGGAACCTTCCCGCTGGAGTCACCCTCGCGCGGCAAGGCACCGAGACCGAAGAGAATCGCCGCATGCTGGATTCTTTTCGCTGGAATCTCCGCGTTCTGAGCTATATTTCGCTGGCCGTGGGCGCATTCTTGATCTACAACACGATTTCCGTATCGGTGGTGCGGCGGCGCTTCGAAATCGGCATTCTGCGCGCGCTCGGGACGCCTCGCGCTGCAATTCTCGCAGCGATTTTGGGTGAGGCAAGCTGCTTCGGCCTCCTGGGCGGCATAGCGGGAATTGTTCTCGGCCGCGCGATGTCGGAGGGCGCCGTCAAGCTGGTGGCCTCCACCGTTGCTTCGCTCTATTTCAGCAGCAGCCCGGCGCCAATCTCGCTGACGTGGGAAATAGCACTGTTGGGAATCGCGATGGGCGCCGGCGTATCTTTTGTGTCGGCCTTAGGGCCAGCTTGGGAAGCCTCCCGCGTCGCGCCAGTGGAAGCGATGGCGAGGGGCATCCGCGAACATCAGGTCCGCGTGCACCGCTGGAGATCCGCCATTTTCGCTGTGATCCTTGCGGCCATCGCATGGATCGCTGCCCAGCAAAATGCGGTGCATGGAAAACCAGTGTACGGATATTTTTCCGCGCTGCTCGCGATTGCGGCGTGCGCCCTCGCAATGCCCGCGCTGGTCTCCGTTCTGACTTCGATTACTGCCGGTGTGATTCGCCGCCTGTTCGGAGTGGAAGGCCTGCTGGCCACGCGCAGCCTGGCGGGATCGCTTCGACGAACATCGGTCCTGGTTGCGGCCTTATCCACCGCTATTGCGGTATTGACGGCGGTCGGCATTATGGTGGGAAGTTTCCGCGAAACCGTGCGGGTTTGGATGGACGATGTCCTGCAAGCGGATCTGTTCTTGAGTCCAGCGGTCCCGGCTGGAGCGGACCGGCATCCCACCATGTCGGCGGAAATTCCGGCGCAGCTCGCACGGCTTCCGGAAGTGGACGCCGTGGATCAAATGCGCACTTACGAAATGCGGTATGAGGGAGTTCCCGCAACCATTGGCGGCGTGGACGCCCGCGTTCGAGGGCGCCGGCGGACCCGCATGTTTCTTTCGGGATCGGCGCCGGAAACAGTGTTTCGTCAGCTGATCGGAAACAACGCGGTCATCGTCAGCGAACCGTTTGCCAACAAGCACGGGACACGGGCGGGTGACATTCTCAAGCTCAGTCTGAGCGGAAAGCTCGGATCATTTCGCGTTCTGGATGTTTACTACGATTATTCGAGCGAAGCTGGAGTGGTTCTGATGGATCGCGCCACTCTGTACCGATATCTTCCGGACACCGAGCCAACCAACGTCGCCGTGTACCTGAAACCGAGCGTGTCGCTGGACGATGGACAACGCGCCGTGGAGCGTGTGATTGCGGGGCGGCGCATTGCGGTGGCGCGGAATCGCACTTTGCGGGATCAGGGCATCCAGGTTTTCGACCGGACCTTCGCCATCACCTATGTACTCGAGGCGCTGGCCGCATTTGTGGCAATAATCGGCGTGGGCGGCGCGTTGCTCGCACTGGTGATCGACCGGCGCCGCGAGTTCGGCCTGCTGCGCTTCCTGGGCGCGGCTGACCGCCAGGTTCGCGGCATCATTCTCTTCGAGGCCGGACTGCTGGGCGCACTCGCGAACATCGCGGGCGTGACCTTGGGGCTGATTCTTTCGCTGCTCTTGATTCGTGTGATCAACAAGCAATCCTTCGGGTGGACCATTCAGTTTCACTGGCCTGTGCTTGTGCTAGTGAGCGCGCTCTCCATCGTTTACGCCGCAACGGTTCTCTCGGCGCTGTACCCGGCCAGGATCGCGAACCGGCTGGTGCCTATCGAGGTGATTCATGAGGAATAGCCGGCGTTTTCTGCTGCTCGCATTGGTGCTCGCGCTCATGGCGTCGGCCGCAAGCGATCCTTATCGTCTGGCGCTCCCGAATTACCATTTCGAATTCCCTCGCGACCATTTCAATCATCCCGAGTTTCAGACCGAATGGTGGTACTACACGGGAAATCTTCGAACCGAGCAAGGCCGGCGTTTTGGCTTCGAGCTGACTTTTTTCCGCAGGGCCGTCGATCGGCAGCCGGCAGCGACTGTTTGGGATTTGAAGGATATCTGGATGGCGCACCTTGCGTTGAGCGACATCGACGGCGGGCAGTTCCTGCACACGGAGCGGCTGAATCGCGCTGGTCCAGGTCTGGCGGGCGCGGATCTCAAGCAAGCTCGCATTTGGAATGGCAATTGGAAAGCGCAATGGACTTTCGATCCGGCCACGGCCAGCGGAAGCACGCAAACGTTGCAAGCCATCGCCGACCGTTTTTCCCTGGACCTATCGCTAAAGGCCGAGAAGCCGCCGGTGATCAACGGCGAGAACGGAGTTAGCCAAAAGGCCGAGGGCGCAGGCAAGGCCTCGTACTATATCTCCTTCACGCGGTTGGCAACCACCGGAGTAATCATCCTGGACGGAAAGAAATTCTCGGTGGAAGGCAGCAATTGGATGGATCACGAATTCTTCAGCCACCAACTGGATGCCGGCCAGGTCGGCTGGGATTGGCTCAGCTTGCAACTGAACGACGGGTCCGAGTTCATGCTGTTCCATTTGCGCCGCAAGGGAGGAACCGTGGATCCGTATTCGGCCGGAACCTACGTCGATCCCCAGGGACACGCTCGGCATCTCGCCGTGGGTGATTTTACGCTGACGCCCGGAAAAACCTGGACCAGCAAGGCAAGTGGCGCGCATTATCCCGTGGAATGGACCATCGAAGTCCCGTCCCTAAGTTTCCATGCCGCGATTCGCACGCCCTTGGCTCAGCAGGAATTCACCGGCAGCGCAAATTACTGGGAAGGCGCAATCGATATTGATGCCACGCGGCAAGGCCGTCCGCTCTTCGGGGTTGGTTATTTGGAAATGACCGGATATGCCGGACGCATCGCGGGTTTGGACTAGCTCAGCAACAAGCTTGCATGACCCAGCCTGGCCGAGATCATGGAAGCGAGAGCACGATCTTGCGGGCGCGCAACAACGCGGAAACGGAGGCGGCCCAGAGCAGGATTCCGGTTCCGATCGTGACTGAGATCACCAGGGCATCCATGCGAAACAGCGCCGAGCAGAGAAGGCACCAGACAGTGATCAGGATGCCGATGACGCCGAGGAGAGGCGCGCGAAAAATCTTGGCGAGCGGCAGAAAATGGAGCCCCACGACCATCGCAAACCCGTCGGGCGCCAGGTCGGGGCGGCGGATCCGATACGCGAGGATCGAAACGAGCACGAGTGCGAGGACCTCGATCAGCACGACGAGCAAGAAGGACTTTCGGATGGCGCGCCGCGTCGAGGCGGGCACTGGCGGATATTGCTTGCGCAGCAGGCTGCCCTTTCGAATGACGTAAATCGAGCAAGCCAGGAGAAACAGTTCGATAAAGCCAAACACGGGACCAACGAATCCGTTGAACGCCTTAGCCTCGCCCAGGCCCCACCCGAACCAGCCTGCTCCAAACATCCCGACGATCAGCGCGCCGCGGCCCGTGCCGATGACTCCTTCCGCCTGAAACGAGGATGAGGGCGACGACGCGGCCGCATTGGCGTTCCGATGGCCAAAACCCATGCAGGATTCATGATAGTCGGATGCGCCTCACGCCGCTGGGTGTGCTGCGAGCTCGGCGAGCTGTTAGAGGAACGTTACTTGGCCTGGGCCGCGGCGAGATGGTTTAGGGCGGCACGGGCTACCGGACGCTTGGAGGGAAGCTTCACACAATTCGCCCAGTAAGCGACAAACCAAGCGGCCGTCGAAAGGATCTCATCCAGGTGGATGGGTTTACAAATGTACGAGTTCGCGCCGGCCTGGTAACAGCGGTCAATCTCTTCCATATTCGTGGAACCGGACATAATCACAACGGGCAATCGCTTCAGATCATCGGAGCTGCGGATCTGCTCCAAGACTTCGAAACCGCTGAGACGGGGAAGATTCAGGTCCAACAGGACAACGTCGCAAATTGGAGATCCTTTCCCGTTCCTGGCCAGATACTCGATCGCTTCCACGCCGTCCTCCACCTGGGTGATCTCCAGAGGCATACCGGTTTTCTGAAAGGCAGTCAGCAGCATTTGGGCATCGGCGGGATTGTCCTCCACCAGAAGTATCCGGAGCATGCGTTATAGTAGACCTATTACAGCAACTTTTGTTTCCTTTCCGGTAAGGAAAAATAAAACGTAGCCCCTTCCCCCACTTTCGATTCCACCCAAATCCGGCCACCGTGGCGCTCCACAATTCGCTTGCAGACCGCCAGCCCAATGCCGGTTCCAGGATACTCCCGGCCATGCAGCCGTTTGAAAACGGTAAAGATTTGATCGGCATACTTCGTGTCCAGGCCGATTCCGTTGTCCTTCACGGAAAAGATCCACTCCGGCCCAGCCTGGCGCGCCGAGAGGTGAATGCGCGGCGGATCCGCACCATGATACTTGATGGAATTGCTGATCAGATTCTGGAGAAGACGGAGCATTTGGGTCTCGTCGGCGGAAACCGTCGGAAGAGAATCGAAGGTTATATTCGCATGGCTGCTTTGAATGGCGAGCTGCAGGTTCAGAATCGCCGCGGCCAGCACCGCCTCCAGATGAACGTCGGTTACTTTCAGGTCCGCGCGCACGGCCTGGGCGTATCCTAAAAGGTCCAACACCAGTTGCCGCATGCGCACGGCGGCATTGACGATGTGCTGGATTTGCTGGTCCGCCTGGGCGCCCAGTTTGCCTTCATTCTCCTTTTGAAACAGCTCCAGGAAACTGGTGATGGTCCGCAGCGGCTCCTGCAGATCATGCGAAGCGGCGAAGGCAAACTGCTGCAGATCGAGGTTGGTTTGCCGGAGAGCTTCTTCATTCCGCCTTCGCTCGGTAACGTCGCGAATGTTGACTTGAATCAGCGCGCGCTCCTTTACGCGATACGCGTTGGAGACCATGGAAACCACTGCTTCCCGCCCGTCTCGCGCCCGGAGCGGCACAGAATCAAAATGCGCGATGCCGTTTTCCACCGTTTCCGGCACCAGCCGGCGCATTTCCTCCGAGGTCAGGAACAACGGCAGCTCGGAGAACGGTCTGCCTAAGAACTCCGCCTTCGGATAGCGAGATAGCTCGAGCAAGTACGGGTTTACATCCACCACCCGGCCGGAAGGCGACTCCAGAACGATGACCCCTTCTTTTGCCGATTCAAACAGCCACCGGTACTGTATTTCAGCGGCTTCCTGCCGCTCAGTGACATCTTCGATCGCCAGCAGGACGCTCGATGCGGCGGAGCCCGGGCTGGTGATGCGGCGGCCGTTGAGACGCATGGTCTTCCTGCCGATATGCGGGAAGTCATGCGTCAGGTCCAGGTCGCGGAAGGGAACGTCGCGCAGTATGGCCTGCTCCAGCAGACGCCGCAATTCGGGGATTTTCCACTGGCCGTTGCCCAGATCGTCGATGCTCTGCCGCAACGTCTCTTCCGGCCGGACACCAAAGGTCTTGTAAAACGCGGCGTTCGCCCGCGTTACGTTCAGATCCGCGTCCAGCACCAGAAGCGGGTGCTGCACGGTTTCCACAATCCCATCCGCCAGCGAGCGCGATAGCTCGGCTTGTTCCAGAGCGCGTACCGACTCATCAATATCGAGCAAAGTAATGACGGCGCCGTCGATTCTATCGTCGATGGTTCGATAGGGCCGGATGAAGAGCGTGTACCAGCGGCCCTGGCGGTCCTGCACCCGCTGCTGCTGGACGCCCAGAGTCTGGATGGTTTCGAGCAGCAGCTCGGAAAGGTTCGGCACTTGCAACGTATGCGGGATGTCGGCCATGGGGCGGCCGATATCGCTGGATGCGAGCCCGATCAGGCGTTCCGCCGCGGGCGTGAAGCGTCGCAAGTGAAGATCCATTCCAACCATGGCAATTGGAATCGTCGCCGCGTTCAGAATATTGTTCAGATCGTTGGTGGTTACGTCCAGCTCCCGGTTGCGGTGCTTCAACTCATCGTTGATGGTGGTCAGCTCTTCGTTGGAGGACTGCAGCTCCTCCTTGGCCGTGCGGAGCTCTTCGTTCGTGCTCTGCAATTCTTCATTCGAAGAGCGGGCTTCCTCGTTGGCGGCTCGCAACTCTTCCGTCGTGGCCTCATACTGCTCGCTGATTTTGCGAAGGTAGTCCCTGGTTTGCGCCAGCTCGCGCTCGGCATGCGTGAGCTGCAGCTCCAGGGCGCTGGATTCGTCCGAGCGGCCGGGTGCTCCCGCGGGGCCACTATGAATTGGCGAATCCTGCTCAAAAAGCACCAGGCAGGAACGCGACTCATCGGAAATCGGAATCACACTGAGCCGGATGGTCCGCGTCTCGCCATCGTGCTCCACTTGAATACCCGATTCGTGAACCGGTTGCTTGCTCGATTGCGCCGCGTCCACTGCTTTGCGCAGCGGGTAGACCAGGCTCTCGCGCACCAGCCGCAGCAAATTCAGATGTGTATCACCGGCGGCATGCGCCAGGTAAAAGCCGGTTTGGCCGTGAAACTCCAGCACCTGCAAATTGGCGTCGATGAGCACTCCCGGCGGCGCGTAAAGATCGCGCAAAATCCGCGCCGCCCGGAACTCGAGTTCCGCCAGCGCGGGCACCATGATTCGGCTTACCGAAGGGGATGCGCCGGCCGGCGGCAGCGGTTCCTGGGGCGAGAGCGCCTTCGGTTCCATCAGGAAGCGGCCCTGAACGGTTTTCTTGCTGTAGATCCTGTTATCGCTATCCACCACGCTAAACAAGTCCGTCCGGTTTCCGATGGTTTCGGCGCTGCCCAATACCAGCAGGCCGCCGGGCTTCAGACTGTAATGCAAAGCCGGCAGGACGCGCTGTTGCAAGGCCGAGCTGAGATAAATAAAGACGTTGCGGCAACTGACCAGATCCAAGTGCGAAAACGGCGGATCGCTGGTAAGATCGTGCCGCGCAAAGACGCAACTCTCTCGAATCTGCTGGCTGATTCGAAAGCCCGAATCGGACCGCGAGAAGAATCGCCGCAGACGTTCGGGAGAAATATCCTCCAGCATCTTTTCCGGATAAATGCCAGCGCGCGCCCGGTCAATGGCGGATTCGCTGATATCGGTTCCGAACACCTGTAGCGCAATATCCTTGCGGGACGCCTCCAGAACTTCAAACGCGGTGATGGCGATGGAATACGCTTCTTCCCCTGTGGCGCATCCAGGCACCCACAGCCGAAACGGCTCCTCGCCAGAGCGGCTCTCTGTATACTGCGCGATCGCCTGAGAGAGCGCCTGGAACATTTTCGGCTCCCGAAAGAATGCCGTGACGCTGATCAGCAAATCGCGATACAGGTCATCGATCTCGCCCGAATGCGCCTCCAGGTACTCGACGTACTCTCCGAGCGTCTCCAGGTGATGAACCACCAGGCGCCGCCCGATCCGCCGCCGAATGGTGCTCTGTTTGTACTCGCTGAAATCGACGCTGGTGGCGCGCTGAACCAGACCGAGTATCTTCTGAAGCTCGCCATCCGTTTCCAGCGCGGCAACGGGCTCTTCCAGTTGCTCCACCGGGATCGTGAGATAGGGATTGAACTTGATCCTGGTGAGTTCTCCCGCGATCTTGGCCGGCGGCAGAACGAAATCCACGGCCCCGGTGGCGATGGCGCTGTGCGGCATCCCTCCCGATTTGGCGGATAGCTCGTCCTGCGAAAAAGTAATGCCGCCCTTGCGTTTGATGGCCCGTATCCCCTGGGCGCCGTCCGAAGCGCCTCCGGAGAGCACGATGGCTACCGCGTTCTGCCCCTGATCGGTAGCGAGCGATTCAAAGAAAATGTCGATCGGATAATGCGGCTTGTCGCTTTTCGATCGCGGCGCCAGATGCAGGGCGCTATCGCGAATGATCATCACCTTGTTGGGAGGGATGACGTAGACGTGGTCCCGCTCAACAGACATTCCTTCTTCGGCCTGAACCACCGGCATCGAAGTGGCTCGCGCCAGAATTTCAGCAAGCTGGCTTTCATAGTTCGGTTCCAGATGCTGTACCACCACGAATGCCATGCCGGTATGCGGCGGCAGCGCGCGTAATAATTCAAGGAAAGCTTCTAATCCGCCGGCCGAAGCGCCGATCCCGACCACATAAAAACGCTCACTAGAGGGAACAGATTCCGGATCGCGCTCGTTGGCTTGCAGCATCCACTCAACCTTGCACTGCGCGGGTCAGTGCTTTTTAGTTTACACTCACGCGTCTGGCTTTTCGAATAGAATCGGCGAGCCCGAAGCCAGCGCGGTCACCCAATGTGGTTACTCATAAGATAGCCGCGGTCTGCGAAACGAAATATTCGTAACAGCAAGGCGCTAAAAACTGTCTACCAACTTCGTGGCAGTACGAGCGAAGCGCTGGCGCTTGGCGCGCCGCCTAAAAGGAGGGATCAACATGCCGTGTCAGCTTGCGAAGTTGCTTGGAGCGATGCGCCATCCGCCGGCTCGCGCGGACATCATGGACGAAGTGTCGGAACGCGCGGGGACATTGCTGGTGCGCCTGAATCGGGGCTCGGCGATGCAAGTCCGCCTGCAACCGGATAGCGGCAGCGTTTTGATCCGAACCGTTCCAATTGCGAAAGTAACGCAACTGGCGGGCGATTCTCCCTGGCAGACCGCGTCGGATTTCCAGCTCCGGACGTGGATAGAGTCAGGCTCCGCAGTCTGGCAATGGCTGCTCGCCCAGGGCGTCGATAGCGACAGAATTGTAAAACGTCTGGATGAAAGCATCGCGCCGCTGGCATCTCATTCGCGGCGCCACTCCTTTAGTACCCGCAGTACCCGCATGTCCCAACCCTCCGTCACCTTGCAGTAACGTTGGAGCCGCGCGACGCGTTTGTGATCGGCGCCGGACCGAACGGTTTCACTGCAGCCATCTCTCTCGCCAAAGCCGGGCTTCATACCACAATCGTTGAAGCTGAGCCGACCGTCGGTGGCGGAACGCGCTCGGCGGAGTTGACCCTGCCCGGTTTCATCCACGATATTTGTTCCGCGGTTCATCCGCTCGCCATCAGTTCTCCCGCATTTGCCAGCTTCCCGTTGGCCAAGCATGGACTGGAATGGATTCAGCCGCCCGTCGCGTTGGCGCATCCGTTTGACGACGGCTCAGCGGTAATTCTCCAAAAGGCCGTAAGTCCGGCTCTAGGAAGCGATAGCGATGCTTATACCCGCGTGGTTGCGCCGCTCGCGGATCGCTGGCCCGAGCTTGCTTCCGAGATATTGCAGCCGGTTCTGCATCTGCCGCACAGCCCGCTGTTGCTCGCGCGCTTCGGCCGGCGCGCTGTGGAGTCCGCCGCAAACGCTGCCCGGCGGCTGTTTCGAACACCTCAAGCCCAGGCGCTCTTGGCCGGGCTTGCCGCGCACTCCGTGCTCCCGCTGGATGCGCCGGGGTCGGCGGCATTTGGCTGGACGCTGGCGATCGCGGCGCATGCGGCCGGCTGGCCGATTCCGCGCGGAGGGTCGCAGCAGATCGCAAATGCACTCGCGTCGTATTTCACGTCGATCGGCGGAGAGATTGTCACGAACGCGAGGGTCAGCACTCTAGATGACTTCGGAAGCGATGCGCTGGTCCTTTGCGACGTCACCCCCCGGCAGTTTCTTGAGATTGCGGGAGGGCGGCTGGCCGGTGCTTTTCGCGCACAGCTACAGGCGTATCGCTACGGGCCGGGAGTCTTCAAAATGGATTGGGCCTTGAGTCAGCCTGTCCCTTGGAAGGCGCGCGAGTGCGCGCGTGCCGGCACGCTGCATCTGGGAGGGTCGTTCGATGAAATTGAAGCCTCGGAGAAGGCAGCATCCAATGGCGCCATCAGCGATCGCCCGTTCGTGCTTTTCGCGCAGCCAAGCCTTTTCGACAGCACCCGCGCGCCGGAGGGGAAACACACCGCGTGGGCTTATTGCCATGTCCCAAATGGCTCGCGTGCCGACATGACCAGCCGCATCGAAGCCCAGGTGGAGCGCTTCGCCCCCGGATTCACGGACGTCATCCTGGCGCGTCACACCTTCACGCCCGAAGAATTAGAGAATCACAACGCAAACCTGATCGGCGGCGATATCTCAGGCGGCCTGAATAGTCTCAAGCAGCTTGTCTTCCGGCCCACGCGCAGCCTGTACCGAACGCCTTTGCAGGGCGTGTATCTCTGCTCCGCATCCACTCCTCCCGGCGGCGGCGTGCATGGCATGTGCGGCTACCATGCTGCCCGGCTTGCGCTGCGCGATGCGGGGATCGGAAACGGTTAGCAGCAGGCTGGATCTCACCATCAGTGCGCGGCGATATTATTTCGAGCGACGTACCAGCGCGGCTGGACCGGCTTCCCTGGAGCCCGTGGCACTGGAGGATTGTCATCGCTCTGGGGATCACATGGTTGCTCGACGGCCTGGAAACCATGCTCGGCGGAGCATTGGTAGGGATTCTGAAAGATCCCCGCACGCTGCACCTCAGCGACTCCCAGATCGGGCTGAGCGCCACGCTGTACCTGGCGGGCGCGGTGACTGGCGCTCTGATTTTTGGATACGCGACTGACCGGTTAGGCCGCAAACGCCTGTTCTTTATCACGCTGGGGCTTTATCTGGCCGCCACTGCGGCGACTGCATTTTCATGGAACTTTTGGAGCTTCTGCCTGTTTCGAAGCCTCACCGGCTCGGGAATTGGCGGTGAATATGCGGCCATTAACTCGGCCATTGATGAGCTGATCCCCGCGCGCGTGCGAGGGCACGTGGACTTGGTGATTAACTCCACATTCTGGATTGGCGCGTTTCTGGGATCGCTGGGCTCCGTGGTTGTGCTGCACCTTAAATCGGTGCCACCCACTTTGAGCTGGCGGTTCGTTTTCGGTATCGGCGCCGTGCTTGGGCTGGGTGTTCTGATGATGCGCCGCTATGTGCCGGAAAGCCCCCGCTGGCTTCTGATCCACGCGCATAAAGGCGAAGCCGAGCGGGTGGTGAGCGAGATCGAGCAGGAAGTGGCACGCGGGCGTCCGCTGCCGGCGCCCAAGGGCATCATTTATCTTCATGTGCAGGATCACACGCCGTGGCGTGCAATCTGGAATGCGATGACGAAGCAATATCGCGAGCGCTCCCTGCTTGGATTCTCGCTGATGGTTTCGCAGGCGTTCTTTTACAATGCCATCATGTTCACCTACGGCCTGGTGCTGCTGCGCTACTACAACGTGCCGGCGGAATCGGTAGGATACTGGCTTCTCCCTCTTTCGGTTGGGAATTTTTTGGGACCGCTATTGATCGGCAGGCTGTTCGACACAGTGGGGCGCAAGAAGATGATCACCATCACTTATTCCGCCTCAGGGATTTTGCTGGCTATCGCAAGCTGGCTGTTTCTGAAGGATTGGCTCTCGCTCTTCACGCAAGCCCTATCGTGGAGCATCATCTTTTTCATCGCATCGGCGGCGGCGAGCTCGGCATACCTTACGGTGAGCGAAGTGTTTCCACTCGAAATTCGCGGGCTGGCGATCGCCGTGTTTTATGCGTGCGGAACATTAATCGGCGGCGTCGGCGCACCGGCATTGTTCGGAGCGCTCACCGAAACCGGATCGCGTCTCATGCTGTTTTGGGGCTACATGGCAGGAGCGGCGCTCATGGTGGGCGCGGCTTTGATGGAATGGAACCACGGCGTCGCGGCGGAACGTCAGCCGCTGGAATCCGTTTCCGCTCCGCTGTCCAGCCGCTGAATTCTGGTTGTTACTGCACGGCCAGAGTGACTACCGGCAATGATTCGGCGGATCCAATCTGAACTTGAATGGGAACAGCAGCACCCGGCGTCAATCCGGCGGGCACCTGCGCGTTGATTTGCAGGACGCCGGACACCAAGCCAGGCGCCGATCCTTCGAAGTTGAGCTGGCAAGGAAGACCGCCCATGGTGACGGACACGTTAGCGACCGGCGCGGGCAGGGGAGCAGAGGCGACGAATCCATCCACGCTGGCGGGCGTGGTCACTCCAGCGCCGGTGGCGAAAATGCTCACCCAATCGCCTCGCGCAGCCGGATGTGCTGCGGAGTTTACGGTTTCGTCGCTAGCATTCAGAATTGCGCCCTGGCCAAGGCCTGAACCATTGAAGCTGAAGATGCCCGGGCTGGTAGCGGCAACCCGCAGCGTGACGGGGTTCGACAACACGCCCAAGTATTCCAACTGAAGCACGGTTGCGGATTTTCCAGCGATCGAATAAGGAACCACCACGTTCACCTGGCGGGCGGATGCGTACAGCAAAGGCGCAGGCACGCCATCAAAGAAGACCTGAACGCCTGCGAGGGAGTTTGACACCAGGCGGGGATTGGTCAAGGTAAGGAAGGCGGGCGTGGGAGGGCCAATAGCAGATCCGAACAGCGACACGATTTCGCCTGGAGCTACGGCACCGGATTGAAACGTTGCGCCGTTCACCACGCCCGCCGCAGTTAAGCTGGGCATGGCGTTGGCAAGCCGCAACAATGCCGCGCCATAACCGGGCAGCCTCACCTGCATCTGCGCCGAAGGAGTAAGTGATTGAAGCACGGGGCCGGCCGCCGGAGTTGCCGCGTCGAGCGTGATCAATGTCGCGGAGGTATACGTTCCGAGAGCGGACAAATTGAGCGCGAAGGTACGTGAAACGCCCGCGCCGTTATTGTCTTTATAAATATTTTGAACCGCATGATTGGACATCAGGATCACCACCGATCCATCAGGATTCCGCAGAGCCAGCGTGTGAGTATCCAGCCCGTACATCGCACCGTTGTGATCGATCCAAAGACAACAGCCCGAAGCAGTGGTTTGCAGCAGGTCCTGGCCGGGCGGCGAGGGCAGCCAGTGCGAAAGATAATAATCCACCCAATAGCTGAGTGCAGGGTTCCCCGAGGAATCAGTCTCGCCGAACTGCACGTTGGAAGAAAAATCCCAATGGTAGAGCGCTTGGGCACCGGCTTGGCCGAGCAACTCGAACACCAGGGAACGCCAGGCGGCGAAGAACGGACTGGTGCCGCGCGGGTCCAGAACGAACGGCGTGCCATTGCAGTAGCTCAAGCCATTGTTGAGAGCATAATCGGCATTGACATTGTTCTCGGTCACCCAAACAGGCACCGCGGCGAGGTTGGGTTGCGTGGCGAGCTCCGAGTAAATGTAGCTGACTTCGTTCGCAAAAGTGAGCACAGTGGGAAAGATCTCGTCATCGGTAGTTTGCTGGCTGCAAGTGGAGTAAAAATGCGTGGCGAGCACATCCACCGGAGCAGTTACGTTTGAAACGAAGGTTGGCAGGAATGCTTCCGCGTCCTGTCCCCAATCGGAAAGCTCCACGGCCGCAAATTTGACGGACGGATCCGCTTGAGCCATGGCGGGGACCATCGTGTTGTACAGATCGACGTAATCTTGCGGCGTCAGGCCATTGCCATTCGGCTCGTTGAAGATGCCCCACCAAGTGATGGGGTACGGACTCGGGCTTTGAAAATGAGCGCCACCAGCATCGAAGCCGCCGGCATTGTAGTAACGAACCAAATTGGCGCTCATGCCGGCGAAGTCCGCGTAACTGCTGGGGAGGAGGTTGCCGTTCGCATCGTTCATGTAGGCGGGAGCCCCCGCGATTTGAAACTCCGGGCTGTGATCCCCTGAGCTTTGGATCGGCACGAGCAGCGGATCCAGTTGCGAGAAATCCCATACGCCTGGATTGCTAAGCGGATCACTACTCGGGACCAACTGCACGCGCGTGTGCTGGGGCTGAAGCGCGTTCAGTGTCGCCAGGGCTCCGGGCGTTTGGCTGAAAAACTGATAGGTGCCACTGTCGAGTTGAAACGACGTGGACATCGCAACCTGCAGCCGGCCATTCACCCCGGCTGAGGGATTGATTTGATTGCTCACTGTCACGTTGACCGTGGTGGATTGGGCCGCGCCGGTAGCGGCGCACAGCAGCAGGGTAACAGGAAGTGTAAATAGCGGATACCGGTACATCCTCAATTTCCTTTATAGACGTGACCTGCGGGTTTTCGTTCCAGCCGGACGCGCCTTATCGACCGACTCTGCTACCGTGGCCTCATGGAAGTGAGTAGCTCCACCAAGCGGCTGCTGCCGTGGTTAGTGGCGGTCGCGTTCTTCATGGAGTCGCTCGATACCACCATTCTCAATACGGCCGTGCCCACTGTCGCGGCGGCGCTGAAGGTGGCTCCGCTCAGCATGAAGGCGGTGCTTTCCAGCTATACGTTGAGCCTCGCCGTCTTCATTCCAATCAGCGGCTGGATGGCGGACCGGTTCGGGACGCGCCGCGTGTTTGCCTCCGCCATCGGCATTTTTACGCTGGGGTCGGTTCTCTGCGGCATCTCCAACAACATTCACGTGCTGGTCGCCGATCGCGTTTTGCAGGGCTGCGGCGGCGCCATGATGGTTCCGGTCGGACGGCTCACGCTGGTCCGGACCTTTGCCAAGTCCGAGCTGGTTCGCGCCATGAGCTTCGTCGCCATCCCGGCGCTGATTGGGCCCATGCTCGGCCCCATCGCCGGCGGCCTGATCGTCGGATATTTGCACTGGCGGGTGATCTTCTTCGTGAACCTGCCGATCGGCCTCACCGGCTTGTGCCTGGTCTTTCTACATATGCCGGATTACCGCGAAAGATGGAATCCGCTCGATCTAGTCGGCCTCATTTTGTTTGGTTCCGGCATCGCGCTGCTGTCGTATGTGCTGGAGGTTTTCGGCGAACATACTCTGAGCGTTGCTGAAATCCTGGGACTGCTGGCGATTTCCATCGCGCTGCTGGCGGGCTACGGGCTGCACGCCTCGAAGATCCAGTTTCCCTTGCTCGCGCTGAGCCTGTTCCGCATTCGCACCTTCCGCGCGGCGGTAAGCGGCAGTTTCTTCACGCGCCTGGGAATGGGCGGACTCCCGTTCATTCTTCCGCTGCTCTATCAGGTGGGCCTGGGGTTCACTCCCATTCAATCCGGTTTGCTCATTATGCCGCAGGCCATCGCGGCGATGAGCCTGAAGATGACCATGCCGCGCATTCTGAGCCGCTTCGGCTACCGCACCGTACTGATCTCGAACACGGTGATTCTCGGGCTGCTCATCTGGCTGTTCGCAACCATCGGAGTGGGCACGCCGGTTCGGAACATCGTGATTTTGGCCTTTTGCTACGGGTTCTTCAGCTCACTGCAATATACCAGCATGAACACGCTGGTCTACGCCGACACGTCCGAGGAGCAGACCAGCAGCGCGAGTTCCATCGCCAGCACCATGCAGCAGATGTCGATCAGCTTCGGCATTGCGACGGCGTCCCTGCTCACAGCCGTTTTCATACCCGATCGCTTTCATACCACCGCCTCGGAAATGATTCACGGCATCCACCGCGCGTTGTTCGTTCTGGGCGGCATCACCGTTTTGTCGACCATCGTGTTTCGGGAACTGAAAAGCACGGATGGCGCCAGCACCAGCCGGCACAAGACCCTGGAGCACGCCGGCTGAGGATTAATTCAAGGCAGCTGCGTTTGCCTGCGGCGGGTTGGAAAACACCACCATCGTCATGATTTCGTGCGATTGCGGCGTGGCGCCGGTTTCCGGACCCATCCTGCCGCCGTGCCATTTGGCTGCGTCAGCGAGCGCCGGCTGGTTCAGCGACGGATCGGAAGACGCCAGCACCTCCAGATTCAAGAGCTGCCCGTCTGGCGCTTGCACGCCATGCAGCATCACGATTTGCGACGTCGCGGCCGGTTCAGTTGCACCGGGCGCCAGTATCGGTGACGGCAAATTGATCTGCGATCGCCAGGCCGGCGACATCACCGGGCCCACGCCAATCTGGTTCAGGCCGGCGGTCTGAAACGCCGCTGGATTATTGACTGGATCCGCCAGGCTTTCCGTTTGCGCTTCGATAATCGTTTGGCCCGCTTCGGTGATCGTGAAGCCGTTTGCGATCAGTTTGCCGTGAAACCGCAGCCCTTTCGAATAATCGTAGAGTACATACGAGCCGGGCGCCTGCGAGTACGTGATCAGCGTGCCCGCGTTCGGATCTACGCAATACTCTTCCTCTTCCCACTGGCGTCCGCCGGTCCCGGCTGGAACCGTGGCATCGCGAGCAACCAAAGCGCACGTTAAATTGACACCGTTCAGTGTGCCAGTAGCCGTTCGAAGCGTCGCGCGAGGTCCCACCACTGGCTGGGTATAGAAAATCGCCTCGCGAAACTGAATCAGACGTAACGGCAGACCCGTCGCCTGCTGATCGCTATAGAAAATGCGGTTCAGATTCATATTTACGGCAGAGAAACCGGGACCCTGCACGCTCCAGCGATAGCGTCCGGCCCCCGGAGACATGTCTTCCTCTTGCCACGTCCCGCTGGACAATGAACCGGAAACGGTGAATGTGGTCTTCAGATCGTAAGGCTGCGCGCGAACATTGGAATACCGGTGCGCGTTGACCAGCAGGTTGATGATTTCAGCGCGCTGGCTCACCTCCTGGACGGGTTGGGCATCGCCCGTGACCAGTTCCAGAGGATCGGACGGGACCGGCGGCTCCGCCAGTTGCTGGAATGCCCGCGCACGGGTGGGAACCTGCGCCGCGGCCTGGTCTAGAAACGGCGCTTGTAGAAGAATGCTCCCAATTACAATTGCGTGAAGGCGAGTGGGCATGGCCGACCTCCGATGAATATACTTATAACCCAACTTTTCTAGCTCAACAAGGGGCATGCCGTTTACTAGAATTATGAGCTATTGAATCGCCGCAACCGTGCCATTCGAGATAAAGGCGGTGAAAAACCCTTCATCGATCCCTGGCGTGCCCGGCACAGTGAAACTGCTCTGCGCGATGCCGCCGAGCTGAATCAGGACACCCGGTGTGGTCGGGGTGGCATAGCCGTCCGCGGGAAGCAGACTTAGAAGCGCGGATGAAATGGTGAACGTGCCGCTGGAAGCGTCGGCGCTGCAAATGATATCGACATAGGATTTGAGCGATGAAGTGGCCTTAACACCATTGAAGAGGTAGATTGCCACCACCGGGAACGCCGAGCCACCGGTCCATGTCAGGGTCAGATCCTGCCCACGATTGATACTCGCCGGGACAGTTGGAATCACAGACGCCGGAAGGTTCAAGTCCCAACTGAAAGCCCCGACGTTGGAACCGCCCGCGCCGTTGTCTGCTGTGTAGCTTCCAGACTCAATAAAGAACGGCAAGCCGCTGGCGAGCGTTGCCGCGTAATAACCCGTGGAGGTTGCAGCGATGGTCCTGGTGCCGCCCGGCCCGCTAATCACCAATTGCGAGCCGGTATTCAGGAAGGAAGGCGGAACAGGATCTTCCAGGACAAACGAACTGCCCTCCACTTCATAGGCGAGGCAATTCCCGACTGACGGGCCGAAGGTGCCGCCATAGGATCGGATAAGGCTGTTGACCGGGAAACTTGTGAAGGCCGCAGCCAACTCGTCATCACCGCCGACTAAGCGGCTGAGTTCGACACCAGCGATGTTCAAAGTACCGCTCGCGATCGCCTTTTGCAGATTGGCCGCCGTCAATGCGTCGAACGTGTCTCCGCACGTGGTTTGCCCGGATGGCGCGATGGAGGTGGTGGTGACATTGCCGGTGACTCCTTTGACCACAACGGCAATCGACGTCTTGCAACCGGTCACTCCGGCCGGGACGACGAAGTTGATCTGATCGAGTCCGGGAGAACTGCCGCGCACGCCGTAGGTAACCGTGGCCGGTTTGTCTCCCACCAGGACCTGAACTCCGGTGTTCAGGTCGGTCTGGGTGGGCGGCTCGGTTTCGTTGCCGGGAGCCGCGCCAAGCCCGGTGCCCCACAAAATCAAAGTGTCGCCCGGGTGGGCGGCATTGATCATGGTGATCGGAACGTAGGACGGATCGGTGACCACCGCGGGGCCGGTTCCACCTTCATTCAGCGTCAGTGTGCCGAAGTCGGCGGCCAGCACTTGGATCGCAATGGAACTGCTCTCACCCTGGTAGGAAAGCTTTAGCATTCCGGTTCCCACCGGCGTCGCCGATGGCAGAATCGCAGCCACCTGCGCAGCGGAAGTATAGATCATGATGCAAGTCTCGGTGACGCCGCCCACCGTCGCCTGAATCGTGGTTCCTCCCAACCCCTGCGTGGTGGGCAAAGGATAACTCACGGCTTGTTGCAACGCGGAAGGACCGAGCCCGGTCCCGGTCAGCGTGAAGATGGCACCTTGCGCAATTCCGGAATTGGGCAGTGCCGGAGGAAGCCAACTGCCCGCGTTGTAGACTCCAGTGACGGCCGGAGCCGCGGCTAGCATGAAGGCGCAACCGAGAACCAGCGCAGCGAGGCGAAGTGGCGGCATGAGTGGTCCGAATCGATTCGAATCCATAGTTGAGGAGGCGCAAGCTTCAGCGAAAGACCCTCACGGGTAAGCGGGATCAGCGGGCCTTGCCTAGCCATGCGTCGATTTGCGGAAGACGTTCGGCTCTGAATTTCACGTTCAAGCTGATCGTGGCAATCGCCGACTCGACATTTCTCCGCGCACTGGCGGGAATGTGGCGATCGGCGTACGTCTGAAGATCGGCGGCGCGTTTCCGGTCGCTCGATTGGCTGGCAATTCCTGGCATCAACCTGAGCCGTGCAGAGGAATCCAGCGGAAAGCCCGGCTGGTCGACATGTTGCAGCGCGAAGTTCCAAACCAGATCCGGATGCTCTCTGGAAACCAGCCGAAAGATGGATACCACTGTTCCGGCGGGCGCATCCGGACTGACCGCCAGTTCCAGGACGCGTTGTGCGCCTGAGGCATCGGCGATGCCGGCCAGCGCTTCCAGAATGTTTTGCTTTTCCAGCGGATCGCGAGTGGCGCGGTACAGCGCGATGAGCCTCTCGAGCGTGCTTGCATCAGCAGTGCGCGCTACGATCGCGAGAGCGGTTCGGCGGACGGCTGGCGACACCACGCTCGGCTTTTGTTGCGCCGCATCGAAACGGCCTTGCGCCTCGGCAATTACCGAAGCGTCACCGAACCGGCTGAGGGCTTCCAGGACAGCCTGGCGCAGCGTCCCGGTATTTGATTCCTCGTTCGGTTTAGCATCCCAGCCAAGCCGAACCGCCAGAGGATGCATCCTCGCTCGCGCATAAGCGACAAACGCGGCGTGGCCCGGATCATCTCCATAGAGGCGGTCAATTCCAATCAGCGTCCCAACAATCTGACGCCACACGATGGGATCGGCGTCCACTGGAATTGCCCGCGAAAGATCGAAATAGTTGGTGATCGGCGCATAACCGGACTGCCCCAGCGCCCACGCATCATACAAGATACCGAGCTGATCGCGTGAGTCTACGGCAGCGATATTCGCACTGAGCGTCCGGATCATCTCTTGCGGGTAAAGGGTACGAACGTAGCTGGATTGCCCGGCATTCACAATGACTGGGCCCGTTCCTTGAACCGCCAGCGAGGCCGGCGCGGATCCCGACAGCAGTTGAGTTGCTGGCGCTCCTCCCGCGCTCACCGCTACGGGAATCCGCCACACCTGAGGCGGCGCCGAAGCGATGGTAGATGGATCCTCGGCGAATCGTCCCTCGTTCAGCGCCACCTTTGTCTCACCGTCGCGCGCCTGTTCGGATTGCACCTTGAGCAGTGGCACGCCCGGCTGGCGCGTGAAATCGGCTTCAACATCCAAAACAGGTTTGCCCGCCACCGCCTGCACTTCGCGCCACAGGTCCGCATCGACGGTATTTCCGTAGGCGTGCGCTCGCATATAGCGCCGAACGCCGTCGCGAAAAGCGGCGGGCCCAACATAGCGTTCCAGCATGCCGATCACGGTGGCGCCTTTGTCATACGTGATGTTGTCGAAGGCTTGCTCCGCCTGGCTCGCGGTAAGCACGGTCTGCACAATCGGATGAGTGGAGGGCTTGGCATCGGCGCGCTTGCCCGCTTCGGCGACGGCTAGAGCCTGCAGCCCAGTCTTCCATTCGGGATGCAGATCGTCGGCGGCTTTGGTTTGCATCCAGCGCGCGAAACCTTCGTTGAGCCAGAGATTGTTCCACCAGGCCATGGTGACCAGATCCCCGAACCATTGATGCGACATTTCGTGAGAGACAACTTCAAACACGAGTTGGCGATCGGCTTCGGTCGACAATTTTGGATCGAATAATAACTCGTCCTGTGAATAGAAGATGGCGCCCCAATTTTCCATGGAGCCGCCCTGAATCGAGCCGGGCGCAACCACCAGATCGAGCTTGGGAAGAGGATAATGAACGCCGAAGTAATCGTTGTAATAATGGAGCAGCCGCGCCGCCTCCGTCAGCGCGTAGCGGCCTTTTTCCGTATCGCCGCGATTCACCACCACTCCGACTTCAGTGCCATCCACTTTCGTCGAGATCCGCTCGAAGTCGCCGATCCCGAGGAATAGAAGATAGGTCGACATCTTCGGAGTGGTGGCGAAGCGGACGCGCTTCAGACCGTTCGGCAGGGCCTGGGTCGACTCGATTGGCATGTTGGCTACAGCCATGAGATTCGCCGGCACATCCACCGAGATACTAAAGGTGGCTTTGAAGCCGGGCTCATCCCAGGACGGCATAAAGCGCCGTTCCGACGCCGGTTCAAAATTCGTCGCGATGGTGCGCCGCTTGCCTGCCGGACTGTCGTAGTCCATGGCGAAGAAGCCGAGCGTGGCCTTTCCGATGACCCCGTGATAATCGATCGCGAGCGTATGGCGGCCGGTTGCCACCGGATGCGCGAACGTCAGAGTTGCACGCTGGAGCTTGGCGTCGAGCGCGACCACGCCGGATTCTTTGTCATCCAGCAGCGCCTTATCCAGCGCAAGCGCGTCCGAATTCAACACGATGGTTGGAGTGGGCGCTTTGACTTCAATTTCGATCCGCACTTGCCCGCGAAAGGTCAAATGCGCCGCATCCGGGACTAACGCCAAATCATAATGAATCGGCGTGACATTGAGAGATAACCGCTCGGGCGCAGGCGCCGCGGCACCCGCCACAGCCGCTGCAATCAAGACGAGAAGAGTGCCGCAAACGATTTTTTGTGGCATGAATCAAACTAACACGCCACGGCGCGCTAGATCTGGCCCATCCCACCGTCGACGAACAGCTCAGCGCCAGCGACAAAGCTGCTGTCGTCCGAGCCCAGAAACAAAGCGGCCTTCGCGATTTCATCGGCCTCGCCCATCCGGCCCATGGGGACGAAGGATGCGAAGCGTGCCTTGGTCTGTGCGACTTCCTCTTTACTCTCGCCACCAGCCTCAAAAATCGGCGTGTCGATGGGGCCGGGACTGACCACGTTCACGCGGATCTTGCGGTCCTTCAGGTCCAGCGTCCAGGAACGCGCGAAGGATCGAACAGCCGCTTTCGTGGCGCTGTAAACGCTGAATGACGGCACGCCCTTGCGCGAAACCACCGAAGCATTGAGGATGATGGAACCGCCGTCTTGCATCAGCGGAAGCGCCTTTTGCACCGTGAAAACCAAGCCTTTGACGTTGACGCGGAACACCCGGTCGAAATGCTCTTCGGTGATCGCGCCCAAGGGAGCGTATTCTCCCACGCCGGCGTTGGCGAACAAAATGTCGATGCGGCCTTTCTGCTCCTTCACAATGGCGTAAAGCTTATCCAGATCGGCGAGATTGGATGCATCGCCCTGCACCGCGGTCACATTTTTGCCTATCTGTTTTACGGCCGTGTCGAGTTCACTTTGACGGCGGCCGGTGATAAATACATGAGCTCCTTCGCCGACGAAGCGCTGAGCAGTGGCAAGCCCGATGCCGCTGCTGCCTCCGGTAATCACTGCCACCTTACCTTCGAGTTTCTTCATAATCGTCAGATGCCACCCATAGAGCGAAGATGGGGTGCGCGACGTAGAAGTGGGAATCATGCCGCCCGTCGCGCCTCCCAGTAGTCCTCAAACCGGCCGTTGAGATGGCAGCATCGGAGGGAGACGATGGCGTTGGCACCCCGAACCGTCCAGAACATGCCGGACTGTTTGAGCCGGGAGCCGATCACGGTTTTACAGCCGGCCTCGATTACACCCGAGCCGACAAAGAGGTGCTCGCGTCGAAACTTGGGATAGCGCATGCGCGCCACGTTCCTGTCAAAGTAGTCAGCCTCGATGCGAATCTTTTCGATCACTTCGGGATTGGTGGAAACGATGGAACGAAGGGCACACACCAGCTTCTCGATTTTTCCTTTGTCGAGTAATCTCCGCTGGTGGAGCTTGATCCAAGCTTTCTGGTTGGCCTCTTGATTGGGGTGCAGCCGGCGCGCCAACTCCCAGAGATGTTGGCGCGCGTGATACAGATCGACAATCTGCACCGCGCCGGGAAAATGTTGCTCGGCAAGATTCCAGATCCATTCGGCCCCATCGCCCATGACCACCTTCTTTTGAGCGCGGCTCCAGCCGCGTTTCCAGGCTTCCAGGTAAATACGCTTTCCAAACTCTTCGGCGGTCTCGATGGCGCCGGCGTAGGTAGTGGAGTCAGAATCGCGGATCGGGTAGCCTTCCTGGTCCCAGTCGGTCTGGGTGAAGACGCATCCCAACTTTACTTCCCGCGTATGGGATGACTGGCCTTCGGTCTTGCCTTGCCGACCCACCGTCTCCTTCTTCACCACTGGTATTCCCGTTCCATCCATTTGCACATACAGGATCGGAACCGATTCGCCCACGACCATCGGCAGATTCAACTGCACGGCCCGCTGGATCTCCTCCTGCTCGTCTGCTGCGATGTGTTCTCCGATAGCTTCAGCCGTCCGCTCCACAGCTTTGGTTGTCACCTCCAGATCGGCGAGGAGCTTCATCTGCTGACGGCCGTGGTCGAAGGGCGACCCTTGGCCCACTACCGCCTGCATGCGACGCACCCCAGGAGAGAGTTCCGTGTTCTCGATATCCAGTTCGACATCAGCGGGGAATTGGCCCGTATGGCAATGGGGGCACAGGTAGTAGGGGCGCGACACTTCCGACTTACCTACCGCAGTGAGGACCGGCTTGGAGCGCAACTCCCGATAACGGGCCTGGTGTCCGCAGGCGCAAGCAATGTTGTGTTGGTCCGCAGTCGGGGTTGGGAACTGCAACAGTTTGGTTAGCACTGCCGCCCCCGCCTGATGCATGGCCGAACGCACGGCCAACTCCAGGGCTTCCAGATCCAAACGCCCCGTCTTGCGGCGGGCACCAAAGGCTACGCGCAACAGTTGCTCTACTTCGCGCGTGACTTCCTTTTGGATCGCTTCGACCGTTTTTTTTCCTGGGCTGACGGCGAGTTCTCCTCCACTGGCCGCAACTCGCAGATCTGTTCATTGACATCCAACAGTTGCTCGCCCAGTTCCCGGAAGCGCTGGCACTCGGCGACCTCGCGCTGCGCTTTGGCCAAACTCGCCGGAGAGGAAAACGTCTCGGTGACGGTTTTGCCCTTCACCTTGCGTGTCAGCCGAAAGTAAGGGCCGTGGCCAAGATCACCGGTCCGATGGCAGTGACAGTTAAGATTTCCACAACGACCACTTGTTCCGGTAATGCAGCCGGACCGCATGTCACCCAACTGGACGATCTGCAATTGAACAGTGGCGCGGCGGCTTTCCAGGTCAGCCAGAGAATCGTGCATAAAGTCTCCTGATAAACCTAGCGTATCACTACGCTCGGTTTCATGCCACCAAAAAAGAAAACTCGCGAATCGTTACGCCCAAGTCGCGCACCCGCGAAGATGCGCCTTTATTTGCGGGACGCGTTTATATTGGAAGAGTGATCCGCGTTTGTTCCATGCTTCTATTCACTTGCGTGTGCCTTGGCTTGCAGGCGGCCAACCTCGAGCCTGAAACCGCTGCGGCGTTCGACCGCTATGTGAAGACCACCGAAGACGGCTTCGCCGCCCATCAGGGCTTTGAAGATTTCCTGTGGCTGGATCAGCATCCCAAAGAGAAATCGCTGGTGTGGCTCGGCCAGAGCGTACTCACGCCGCTGAAGACGCTCGATCATGGCCAGGAGATCGAGGTTCCGGACGGAGTGCTTCAGCATTGGCTGGGCGCTGTCTATCTGGAAAACGCGGATGCCGATCATCTGCGCGGCCTGCTGATGAACCTGGCTGGGTATAAGGATTTTTTCAAAGAGCAGATCATCGAGTCCAAGGTGAACAAGCACACTGGCGACGATTACGATTTTTTTCTGCGCCTCTACAAGAAGCAACTCAGCACGGTTGTATTGAACGTGAACGAGACCGCGAAGTACACGCTCATCGATCCAACACGCTGGTGGGTGGCGTGCCATTCCACGCGCATCGGCGAGGTGGAGCATCCCAAGAACAAAAAGAAATTCGATCAGGACCGCCCGGCGGACGAGGGCGAAGGCTATTTGTGGCGTTTCAACTTTTATTGGCGCGTAGAACAAGCCGACAACGGCGTTTACGTCGAGCTGGAAGTGATCACCCTGGCGCGGGAGATGGGCGGCCTAATCAAGCCGTCGCGCTTCCTGACCGGTTTTCAAAACTATCCGCACGACTTTACGCAGTACCTGATGGATACCTTGGAGGCGCTATTCCCGCACCACCGCTGACGGCGGCCGTTACTCGGCCTTCGCGGTCTCTTTGATTTCCTGGCCGGGCTCTCCGCCCGCTTGCCGCAGGCTGGCAGCAACGTCGTCATGCACGGGGCCAAGCGCGCCATTATAACCGCCCTTGCCCATAGCGAGATCGAGCGCCGTAAATCCGCGCTTGTTGCGCGCATTCACGTTGGCGCCTTTCGAGATCAGATATTTCGTGATGGAATCGGCACCTCGTTGAGCGGCGCCGTGCAACGCCGTCACACCCTTGTCGGTAGCGGCATTCACATCCAGGCCGAGCGAAACGCATAGCTTCACCGCTTCCAGCGCCTCGGCTTCGGTTCCGCGAATGTGATCGTTGTAGTTGACTCCGGCGGCTGCCAGTAGCGCCGTCTGATTGTCTTTGCCTGCCAGCTTCGGATTAGCGCCCTTGTCCAGCAGATAATGCATCAGCTCCACGTCGGCGCTGCGAGCCGCCCGGGTGAAGGGCGTCGTGCCCGCGCCCAGCGTCTTGTCGCCCATGTCCTGCGCGTGTTTTTCGATCGGCGCGGGAGCGGTGAGCTGCGCATTCACGTTGGCCTTGTGATCCAAGAGCGAGTGAATGATGTCCATGCTGGTGGTCTTATCGGTGTCCTTGCGCGCCGGACGCGGCGACCAATCCATATCGTGCATTTCGACGGCGCTATAGAGCGCGGTGCGTCCGTTCTTGGCAGCGACGTTGGGATCCGCGCCGCGATCGATCAGCATCTGCGTCAGGTCGAAATGATTGTTCAAAATCGCCAGCGTCAGCGCGTTGTTGCCATCCGAATCCACGGCGTTGATGTCGGCCTTGGCGTCCAGCAGGGCCCGAGTCGTGTCCATTTCGCCCTGGCGTGCCGCAAATAAAAGAGCGGTCAATCCGCCGCGAGCGATGGGCGCCGACGGAGTGCCGGCTTCCATTTTCGGCGAGGTGGTGTCGCGATCGTAGGAGCGCACGTTAAGATCCGCGCCGTGCGCCGCCAGCAGGCTGACGATATCGGCATGCCCCTCCGCCGCAGCCCACATCAGGGCCGTTTGCCCGCGGAAGTTTTCTTTCGCATTCACTTCGGCGCCATGTTCGAGCAGAGCCTTCACCGCGCCAGCATTGCCATCGCGCGAAGCTTTCATCAGCACGGTCTCGGCTTGCGCGGTAACCAAGGTGTTGGGATCCGCGCCGGCCTGGATCAGCTTTTCAATCAGCGGAGCTCCGCCGATGCGCACGGCTTCGGACAACGGCGTGGCGCCATAACGATTGAGCGCCGTTACGTTCGCGCCGGCCGCCAGTAGCGCATCTACAGTTTCCAGGTCGCCCCAGTGCGCCGCCCAGTGCAGCGCCGTGGTGCCGTCAGCCTCTGCGGCGTTCACATCCACGTGCTGTTTTAGAAGCGCGCGGGCGGACTCGGTGTCCTGATTCTTCACGGCGTCCACCAGCGCGGTACCGCCATTGGTGGCAGCGAACGCGGCCATGGACAGCAGCGCCGCGAGCGAGCATTTGAGTGAGCTATGGATCAGGCGTTCGATTCGCATGTTCGTGTCCTTGGTCCTCACCTAAACTTCCGACAAAATCCCGGTGCTGTCGCCGATGTGATTTTCATTCAGACCGGCCTTCACCAGCGTGGTAGCCAGCAGGTTCGCCATGGGCGTGTCTTCGGAATATTTAATGTGACGGCCGCCCTTCATGCGTCCGCAAGCGCCGCCCGCCACGAACACCGGCAGCGGCGAATGATTGTGCATGTTGCTGTTGGACATCGAGCTTCCAAACAGCACCAGCGAATGATCCAGCAGCGTTCCATCGCCGTCCGGGATCGACTTCAGTTTGTCCATGAAATACGCGATCAGGCTGACGTGATAGGTGTTGATCTTGGTCAGCTTTTCCAGTTTCTCCGGATTGTTCTGGTGATGCGAAGTGGCATGGAACGGATCGGGCACGCCGATCTGCGGGAAGGTCCGGTAACTCACTTCGCGCGCCATCATGAAGGTGGAGATGCGAGTGATGTCGGCCTGGAACGCCAGGGCCATCAAATCGAACATCATCTTGGAATGCACCACATGATCGTCGGGGATGCCGATCGGCGTATCCGGCAGGTGGACGCTCGTGCTGTTCTTCTTCTCAGTGAGCTGGATGCGGCGCTCGATTTCGCGCACGTTATCCAGATACTCGGCCACACGGTTGCGGTCGTTTGCGCCTAAGCCACGCTGCAATTGGCTCACCTGGCTCGTCACCGCGTCCAGGATGCTGCGCTCGCGCTGGATCCGCTGCAAGCGTTCGGCGGCGTTCGATCCATCGCCAAAAAGGCGATCGAAAACCACGCGCGGATTGATTTCCATGGGAAGCGGAGAGGTGGGCGTCCGCCAGGAGATGGTGTTGGTGTAGGTGCAACTGAAACCGACGTCGCAGGCGCCGATCAGGCCGGTCATATCTTCGGTGGCCAGTTCCAGCGACGGCAGGGGCGTATCCTGGCCGATGTGCGTGGCGGCAATCTGATCCACCGTGGTGCCCGCGCGAACATCCTCGCCTTCGGTGCGCTTGGGATGGACGCCGTTCAGGAACACGGAGGGCGATCGTCCATGGTCGCCGCCGCTATCGTTCGGTCCGAACGGGCCGGCCAGTTTATGGGCCAGATTGCTGACCACCACCACCTGGTCGCGATGCTGCGCCAGCGGCATGAGGGTGCGGGAAAGCTCGAAACCGGAGCCTTCGCCGGCCGGAGTCCAGTTGCTCATCACGGCGCCGTGGGGGATGTAGCAATAGGCTAATTTCATGCGGGGATCTGCGGCGGTCTTGGAGCCCAGTGTCTGCGCCGGGGCCATCGCGTCGAGAAAAGGCAGCGCCAGGGTGACACCCATTCCGCGCAAGAATGTGCGGCGGGGAAGATGCTTCTTCGTGATGATCATGCTCCCAATCTCCTTTTATGACTGCTAAAAATATCAAACACTACTAATGCCGGACGCTAGCGGTCACGGTGCGGTTCTCGCCTTCCGTGGCCTTCGTTTTCATTTGAAATGGCGTACTTTTCACAATTCCTGAAACGATCGAAGACAAACGATAGTCGTTCTGGCCGGCTTCGCGCACGATTTCCCGGACGGCCGGCATGTCGTAATATTGCACTCCGCGTCCCAACGCGTAAGTCAGCAGCTTCTCGGTAAAGACGCCCGCGAAGATGCCGGGCTTTGCCATCAGGATCTGGCGGAGCGACACCGGGCCGTCAATCTTGGCGCCATTGAACATGACGCCCGCTGGATCGATCTTCACGCCTTCGTCGGTGGTTCTCCACTGGCCCACCGCGTCGAAGTTTTCGAGCGAGAAACCGATGGGGTCCATCAGTTTGTGGCAGCCGGCGCAGGCCGGATTCTTGCGATGCTCTTCCATGCGCTCGCGCAGCGACGTGGGCTTGCCCGGCGTCCGCGTGTTCCTTCAGCGCCGGGACGTTGGGCGGCGGCGGATCGGGCGGCATGCCAATCAGATTGGTCAGGATCCATTTCCCGCGCTGCACCGGCGAAGTACGGGTCGCATAGGAAGTGATGGTCAAAATACTGGCTTGTCCCAGCAGCCCACGGCGCCGGTCGTCGGTCAGAGCTACGCGGCGGAAATCGGTTCCATAGACATTCGGGATTCCGTAATGCCGCGCCAGCCGCTCATTGATGAAGGTGTAGTTGGCATTCAGAAGATCCAGGATGCTGTGGTCTTCGTGGATAATGTCGCCGAAGAACAGGTCCGTCTCCTGCTTCATAGCTTGGCGCAAGTTATCGTCGAAATCCGGAAAAGTCTCAAAATCGGGATTGATGTTTTTCAGGTTGCGCAGGTAGAGCCATTGGTCGGCAAAGTTTTCCACCAGCGCCTTTGACTTAGGATCGGCAAGCATGCGCTTCACCTGGCTATCCAGAACGGCAGGATCGTGAAGCTTGCCGGCGGTGGCGAGATTCAACAACTGATCGTCCGGGCCCGTGCTCCACAGGAAGAACGAAAGTCGCGAAGCCAGTTCCAGATCGCTAATGTGATAGACGGCGCCGGCCGCTAGCGCCGGCGGATCGGGCTCAAAACGGAAGAGAAATTCGGGACTCGCGAGAACCAGTTGAATCGCGGCTTCAATACCGGAATCAAAGTTGCCGCCTTCGTTGCGCCCCTTTTGATAGAAGCTGAGCAGCGTTTCCAGATCGTTGTCCGATACCGGCCGGCGATAAGCCCGGCGCGCCAGCGTACTGATAATCTTCTTCGCGCAGGGGAGTTCGTCGGCATGGCCGGTCGGCCGGCAAACAAAAATCAACTTGCGGCTGGGCGTCTCGCCGGGTCCGGTGGCATGCAGCGGGCCGGTGATGCTCACGCGGTCCACCGCCGGCAGCCCCCGGAAATCCAGCGGATCGAGATTGGCGCGCTGGAACGGCTCCAAAATGTTGTCGTCTTCCGATTCACCCTCGGCCAGAAACGTGGCCACCACGGTACGCGGACCGGCCTTCACCGGAACATGAACCGTGAGGCGCGCATCGATTTCAGCGGCAGATTTTCCGGAGTTCGTATAGCTGAGCTCCTGCTCGTCCTTGCCCCCGATGGTGGCTAGTTTGACGCGCTGGCCGTCGATGCTGATTTCCACCTGGTGCAGCTCTTCCAGGCCCTTGATCACGTCGGCGGTGGCTCTCCACAGCCGCACTTTGATCACGTACTCGCCATCCAGCGGGAAATAGTGGCGAATCGTTAGCCCGCCGCGCGTTCCCAGCGGCAAGCCCTCCATGTGGCCGTTCTGCGAAAGATCGGGCTTGGCGCGATACGTCGCGGTATCAGCTTCGATGTTCGGATCGCCCACCGCCAGACGGCTCAGGTTCCAGGACGCCGACATATAGCGTTCCAGCAGCGACGGCGAAGTGCGCAAAACGTCCGCGATATCGTCGAACCCGTAGCTTTCATCGTCGGCGGGGAGCAGCGGCGCGGGATCTACATCCAGGGCAAGCACATCGTGGACTGCGTTGGCGTACTCGGTGCGATTCAGCCGGTGCAGGGTCGCGCGTCCGGGATTCGGATGCACTGCGGCTGCGTGATCGATCGAAGTTTCCAGCCACGAAACCAAGCCATTGACGCTGGCTTGATCGGGCCGCGGCATGCCCTGCGGAGGCATGGCGCCCAGGCTTAGCTTGTGGATCACCTTTTCCCAGGTTTCGGCGCCGGTTGCAATATTCGTCATGTCCGCCGATTGCAGCGAAAGGCCGCCAGTCTTCAGCTTGTCGCTGTGGCAGACGACGCAATATTTATCGACAAGCGCGCGTTCGCTGGTGACAGAAGGAGGATTCGAGGACGATTGAGGCGGAGGCGCGGCCTGTATACATGTGGAGCTGACAACAGCGAAAGCAGCAAGACAAACAATGTCTTTCCTGAACAAGTCCACCCTCCCACGGCCGCCAGGACGGCGTGATTAATGATGTCAAAAAAAGCTCTTGCATGCAAGGGGGTGGGTAGCCCGGTTGAGCGTTAGTGGGTCCATTTGTGCATTGGGTTTTGGCCCCTACTGCGGTCTAGTAGCCGTAGGATTCGCTTGCGTCTGTTGAGCCGCCCCGAGGATCGCCTTCATGAGCCTTTGAAATCTTTCTGCTACTTCGTGGTCTGGCAGCTTCGGAATATCAGGTTTGAAGTACAGGGCAAGCGGAGTTATTACGGCACTCGTGCTGTCCACATGGTAGATCATACGGTAGCCGCCACTTTTGCCGAACTGCCCTTTAACGCCAAGACGCACCTTGAAAACGCTCTCGCCCACGCGCTGCATTCGATCCCCGATATTAGGGTCGTGTTCCAGTTGCTCAAGCGTCTTTTTTACGTCGTCCTTGAACGTGGGAAACTTCTTTAAGGCAAGCTTGTACTCCGTGATGAAATCGGCGAAGCCGAGGTCAATGCGAAATAAGCTCAAGGGCGTCTCTCCACTCCGGGATGTCCGCCTTGGTAGAATCGATTTTTTTGACCGCGTCGGATATCTTGCCTACGAGTTCGTCATCGAGGGACATTTCCCAAGTTTCCATGATGGCGTCAACCCGTTCTGTCAACTCGTCAACCTGATTCAGCAGTCCGTCGGTTTGTTGGCGTAATCGCTGGGAGCGACGGGGAAGGTCTTCCCGGACGCGCCCTGTTATAAGTCGCGTCATCGATGTGATTGTTCCTAAGCAAAAAACCGCAAACGCCAGCATGTCCTTTGACGTTTCGGCCATCTGTCCCGTCCTGGATGCCTTGATGAAATCTTCCAGAGCACTTCCCAGTTTTGCCAGTTGCAGGCAGAACTCCCAGTCAGAACTCTCCTGTTCCTGTCTGTCGAGCCACTGGATCGTGCCACTACAGACAGACATAGCTTCGTAGATCGGATGCATTTGTCCGTTGAGAGAAAGTACGTTTTGCAGCTTCATTGCGACGCCCGCCATTTCGATAGCCATTGAATTGGATTTACGAACTGCTCAGTCCGTTTCACGCTACGCTCATGTGAGCACGTACGCTTCCGGTGATTGTATTAGCATTTACATCAACTTGGCAAGAGGAAATCACTTAGAGGTGTGGAAAATGCGTCAATCGGCGTCGAGAAAGTACTATTGTACCCAAGTTCTAGATCGCTGTGTAATGTGAACTACGTAGCCCGGTTTCTGAAATGCGGGCGATGACCGGGGTGGTTGGATGCGGGCGCCTCAAAATCCCAGCGCCTGGCCCGCTACTCGATCCTCTAAATGGCGCCACCTTGACGCTTCTCCGGGCCGAATCCATGCCGAATCCAACAGCGCGATGATGTCCGAACCCTAGCAGAGGCGATCCATCACTCCAGCGACAATCGCTGGCGTTACGCGCAGTATCTGGTGGATGCGCACGACGGTAAGTGCAAACTGACGGCGGCGACGTGGTTCAGCCAATCGCTCACGTACTGCGCCACCGTGCATCCGGCGAGCCTATTTTCTGAAATCCGACAACTTGAAGATGCTTGCCAGTTCCACGCCAAACTCGTTGCGCAGAAGCTCAGCGCCGCCCGCCTCCCGATCGATCAGGCAAATCGCGCCAAGGATTTCCATCCCGACCGACTTCGCGTTTCGGATCGCCAGCGCGGTAGATTCGCCCTTGGTGCAAACGTCTTCCACGATAACTACCTTCCGTCCTTCCGTGGATTCCAGGCCTTCCACGAACCTTTGCATCCCATGTTGCTTGCGCTCTTTCCGGACCACAAAGCAATCGATGGCCGTAAGGCGATCCAGGCTTTCGCGCGCGATGGCAAATGCAATCGGATCCGCCCCCAACGTCAGCCCGCCGACGGCGTCAGGAAGCCACATTTGCTCTTCCATTTTGCGCAAAAAAAGACGCCCGATGAGTGGCATCGCTCTCGGATCGTAAGTGGTAAGGCGGCAGTCCACATAAACGTCGCTCGTTTGGCCGGACGCAAGCGTAAAACTGCCGAACCGCACAGACTTCTTCTGTAGAATTTCATGAAGTTGCGCCAAATCCTGGGCCGGAGTGGAGGTCATCTGAATGTGAGAGCCCTCATTGTACAATCGCTCCATGCGCAAAGTCATTCTTCTGGCGGCAGTCTGTCGGTGCAAAGTGATAATGTCCTATTTGCGCAAAGTAGAAATGTCCTATTGACGACCTCCAGGCTGGGGAGGTGCGAGAAGGACAACTACTGATGACGCAAGCCGAGCGAGACCGGCTGGTGGCCCTGAAAAAGGCCAAAAAGAAATTGATCACGCAGAAGCAGGCCGCCGAGGAACTGGGCATCACCGAACGGCATGTACGGCGTCTGCTGCGAGCGCTGAAGCGGCGCGGTGATCAGGCTGTGGTACATGCGTTGCGAGGGCTACCGTCCAATCGCAAGATTCCTGTGGAGACCGAACAGGAGGCAGTGGCCATCTTGAAGAGGCCGGTATATCGGGGGTTTGGACCGACGCTGGGATCGGAATACCTGGCCAAGAAACACGGCATCGAGGTCAGCCGGGAGACGGTGCGGCAGTGGATGATCCAGGCCAGACTGTGGCGAGCCCGCCAGCAGCGTGTTGAGAAAATCCACGAATGGCGTCCACGTCGCGGCCGGTTTGGCGAACTGGTGCAGTGGGACACCAGTGATCACAAGTGGCTGGAAGGACGCGGAGAAGAGATTTTACTGATCAACATGATCGACGATGCTACCGGCCGCTGGTTCGCGCGCTTTGTGGCCAGCGACTCGACGGTGGAAAACATGAACCTGCTGGAGAGCTACGTGAAAAAGTACGGACGGCCGCTGGCATTTTATACCGACAAGGCGAGCTTGTTTCAGACCGCGGAGAAACGCAAACGCGATGAGCCCGGAGTGGAGAAGGACGCGGTAGAGATGCCGCAGACGCAGATTGGGCGGGCATTGCGAGAGCTATCCATCGCCTGGATCGCAGCGCACAGTCCGCAGGCCCAAAGGGCGAGTGGAACGTGGATTTTTGACCGCTCAGGACCGGTTAGTGAAAGGAATGCGAGTCGCTGGAGTCACCACCTTGGAGCAAGCCAATCACTATCTGGAAAGTGAGTTTCTGCCCTGGGTCAACACCACGTTAGCAGTGGTGCCGGCCAGTGCGGACGATGCCCACCGGCCGCTGGAAAAGCAGCACGATCTGGCTGCGATTCTCAGCCATGTGGAAAGCCGGCGCGTGAACAACGACTACACCATCCAGTTGGACACCAAGCTCTACCAGATCGCACGCCAGAACATTCGCACCGGATTACGAGGCGCCACCATCCGGGTTGAGAAGCGGCGGGACGGCGAGGTGGCAATTCGATTCCGCGATCGCTATCTAAGTGTTTCTATCTGCGAGCAACGTCCCAAGCTTGCACCACCCAAGCCGCTCGGCAAGGCACGGCGTGCGCTGAAACCCAGCCAGGCCAGTGAGTGGTGTAAAAACTTTGATCTGAAAAAGTCGCCCAAAATCTGGCAGGCCTCAGAAGGTTCCGGCGCCAAGCCGGAGTCGCTATGAAAACCTGCACCAACGCAATTGGAAGGCCGGGCAAAATCGGCCCGGCAGCTTCGCGCTTTCCCTATTCAAGGCCTCCGCTCCGAGACTCCACCCAAGTAATGGGCCTGTCAAAATCCAAAGCAAAACCCTCGGAGGGTACCCCGCAGGGCCCCGTTGACCGAGGGTTTGCCGCCGATTACTTCGGAGCCAGCCCCGTCGCATCGGCCTTGAATCTTCCCCAGGAGCGCGACTCCCCAGAGAATCGAAATCAGACTACCATGCAATCTCCACCAGCTCGGTCAAAACCGGACATTTCTACTTTGCAGGGAATAGGACATTTCTACTTTGCGTTGACAGCTGCGCGAAGTGCTCGCGACGCATAAGGACCTGGCCCTGCGCCTCGAAGAACTGGAAACGAGGTTTCAAAGGCACGACGGCCAAATCCGTGAAGTCTTCGAAGCGATCCGGGCGTTGCTCGCCGCGACGCCGGCCAAGCGCTCCTTCGGCTTTGCCGTTCAGCCGCCCCGTCAAAAGTGAGAGAACTTCGGGCTCATCGGCACTAGTCCTTTGTCCAAGAGCTGCATGCTGTCCCGAATCACGTTCGTACTCTCGCTAGCCTTGGCCTCTTCGGCGCAGTCGCAGGATCTTGCTTATCAGCCTTTGGAACGCGCCTATCAAGCGCTCCGCGACAAGAACTACGATCAAGCCATCACGGGTTTCAACCAAGGTATCGCGCTGGCGCCGGCCCGCGCATCCATCCGCAAGGATCTGGCGTACACGCTGCTGAAAGTGGGAGAAAACGAAGCCGCGCGCGATCAATTCGGCGAAGCTATGCGCCTGGATCCTACGGATCAGCACGTGGCGCTGGAATACGCCTTCCTGTGCTTCGAGACCAAACAGCAGGCGCTGGCGCGGCGCATTTTCGATCGCGTCCGCAAAACCGCCGACGGAACCTTGCGCGATACGGCCGAACAGGCTTTCCAAAATATCGACCAGCCGCTCGCCTCCGGGATCGCACGCTGGCAAAAAGTGGTGGAACTGGAGCCGGGCAACTTCAGCGCGCATCGGGAACTCGCGACATTGGCCGAGCAGCGCGATCAACTCGCTCTCGCCGCGGAACATTATGAGATGGCCTGGAAGCTTCGCCCCGCCGAGCGATCCTTGATGCTCGATCTCGGCCGCGTCTGGAGATTACTGGGCCGAACCGAAGACGCGGATTTTTTGCTGCTGGCCGCGTCACGCGGCAAACCTCCGCGTGTTGCGGAGGAGGCGCGCGAACTTCTGCCCGATGCCTACCCGTACGTCTACGAATTTGAAAGGGCGCTCCAACTCGATCCCAACAACTTCGAACTCCGGCGCGAATACGCCTACTTGCTGCTCGCGATGGGCAAGGAAGACGAGGCCGAACATCAGTTCCAAATCCTGCATGACGCGTCGCCCAACGACCTGCTGACGTCAGCCCAGCTTGGGTTCCTGCGCTTGAACCACCAGGATTTCGCCGGCGCTCAGCCTTTACTCGATCAGGTGTTGAAAGGCGATGATGAGGAACTCGCCGACCGTGTCCGTGTCGCTCTCAAGCTTCCTTTGAAGCTCATCAGCCGTGAGACGTCAGCACAGCAGACTTCGGGCGAAGCCAAGGCGCTGGCCGAGAAGAGCACCAAGGCGGGCTACCTAAAGGACGCCCTGAAGTACCTCACCATCGCCCACGAAAACGATCCGCTCGACTTTTCCACCATGCTCAAACTGGGCTGGGTCTACAACGTTCTGCATGACGATCGCGACGCCGTCAAATGGTTCGAGCTAGCCAGCAAAAGCTCCGACCCCGCCATCTCCGGCGAAGCGAAGAAAGCGTATCGCAACCTGGCGCCGCAATTTCAGCGCTTGCGCACTACCGTTTGGATCTTTCCGTTCTTCTCCACCCGCTGGCACGACCTGTTTGGTTACGGCCAAGTCAAAACCGAACTGAAGCTCGGCCGTCTCCCCATCCGCCCCTATCTCTCGGTGAGATTCGTCGGCGACACGCGCCAGACCATTGGGCCGACAACCAGCGGCGTCGTGCCTCAATATCTTTCAGAAAGCTCCTTCATCCTCGGCGCCGGTGTGGCCACGCTTCCTTGGCGCGGGATGACGGGCTGGTTTGAGGCGGGCGAAGCCGTCAAGTATATTCCGAACCGCACTGACGTTGGCGCGATGATTCCCGACTATCGCGGCGGCATTTCCTACGCCAAGGGCTTCGGCCATCTCATGAGCAGCTCCAAAGGGCTCTTCTTCGAAACCAACGAGGACGCGGTGTTCGTCAGCCGCTTTCAAGACGATATGCTGTACTACTCGCAAAACCGCTCGGGCTACACGTTGGCCTCCGCCGAAGGATTCGGCGGTCTTCAAACGCAGCTCTATTGGAACGCCAACGCCACCGCGGACCGGCTCCATCAATACTGGGCCAACTACCTGGAAACCGGCCCCGGCCTGCGCTTCCGCTTTCGCAATTTGCCCAAGCCAGTGCTGTTCTCGGTGAACTTCCTGCGGGGCGCCTACACCATCAACCTGGATAATCCACGCCGTCCCAATTATTTCGATCTTCGAATCGGACTCTGGTATGCATTTACGCGTTAAGTTTCCGCTCATTCTGCTCTGGGCTGCTTCGCTTCCAGCCGCCACGTTTCACTACCACATTGCAGGTGACGATCCGGGCCCCTGGCCGCAGATCTTCTCCTCCATCGGAATTACTCGCGCCGCGGGCGGCCCGGCAAATCTCTTCGTGGTTCGCAACGTCGCTCCGGGGTCGGTCCCCGAGTGGATCCAGCGTATCGAGCAAGGCGGAATTGTAATCTTGGAAGGCCAGGGAGAACTTGCCGCCGCACTCGGTGTAACTCCCAGCAGCCAACGCGTGGTGGTGCGAAGCATTGTCGATCAGCACGCGCCGAAACTGCCCATTATTTGGGGATCACCGCTAGAAATACCCATCTTCAATGTGCCCAAGGACGCGGCGATTCTGGCCGTCGAGCATTGGGACCATGCTCCAGTGATCGTGGCTTTGCATCGCGGGACGGGCGCCGTGTTGTGGATCGCCGCGCCGCCAGGCAAAGAAGGGTACGAGCGCTTTCCCTACTTACTGCAGGCTCTCCGCGATCTGGGGATGGAGCCGCCCTTCCAGAGCGAACGCTTATGGGCCTTCTTCGATGGCGCCTACCGCTCGCGCGTAGACCTCGACTATTTCGCCGAGCGCTGGCGCAAAGCCGGTATCGGCGCCATCCACGTGGCCGGCTGGCATTACTACGAGCAGAACGCCGAGTCCGACGAATATCTCCGGCGCCTCATCGAAGCCTGTCATCGCAAAGCCATCCTGGTTTATGTGTGGCTGGAACTCCCGCACGTCAGCGAAAGGTTCTGGGATGCGCATCCCGAGTGGCGCGAGAAAACCGCCCTCCTCCAGGACGCTCAGCTGGACTGGCGGAAGCTGATGAACCTGAACAATCCGGATTGCTTCGCGGCAGTCTCAGAAGGGGTGAAGCAACTGGTCGGCCGCTTCGATTGGGACGGCGTAAACCTGGCCGAGCTGTATTTTGAATCGCTAGAGGGCGCCGCGAACCCCGCCCGCTTCACGCCTATGAACCAGGATATTCGCACCGAATTCCGCGGGCTCCACGGGTTTGACCCAATTGAGCTATTTCAAACTTCCAGGCCGGACGAGAGTCACCTCCGGACATTTCTCGATTACCGCGCCGATCTTGCGCGCCGCCAGCAGGAGAAATGGATCGGCCAAATCGAAGCCATCCGCGCCTCCAAGCCCAATCTGGACCTGGTCCTCACCCACGTGGACGATCGCTTCGATACGCGCATGCACGATCTCATCGGGGCCGACGCGGCGCGCGTGCTTCCCTTGCTCGATCAGCACGACTTCACGTTTCTGATCGAAGATCCCGCGACGATCTGGAACCTGGGCCCGCAGCGTTATCCGCAAATTGCGGCGCGTTACCAGCCCCTGACCAAGCATACCGACCACCTGGCGATCGACATCAACATCGTGGAGCGCTACCAGGATGTCTATCCGACGAAACAACAAACTGGCACCGAATTGTTCCAGCTTGTGCATTTGGCCGCGCAGTCCTTCCCGCGGGTGGCGCTGTATTTCGAGAATTCCATTCTGACGCCCGATCTTCCGCTCCTCGCCTCGGCCGCCGCCCGCGTGGACAAGGCGGAACAGAACGGATCGAGGATTGTCATCGAGTCGCGTTATGGCGTCGGTGTGCCGTGGCAAGGCCCGGCTCAGGTGAATGGCAGGCTCTGGCCCGTTCACAGCGAAACAACGCTTTGGCTTCCGCCCGGACCCAACGTGGTAGAACCGGCGCCCAAGGACGCTCCGCTCAGAATCACCGATTTCAGCGGCGATTTGCGCTCCGCCAGCGTTGTTGCCAATGGCTTGCGCTTTTCCTATGCCAGCAGCGCGCGCGCCTTGGCGATCTTGACCGCGCACCCTCGCAAATTCGAGATCGACGGCGCGCCTTGCGATCCAAAGCTTCTTCCGTCCGGCGCAAATTTCGTTCTCACGTTACCGCGCGGCGAACACGTCGTGCAGTTGACGCTCTAAATCGCTGGTAAGTTGCTTTTGGCCCCAGACCAGTTCCAGCGCGCAAGGCACTGAGATCGCAATTCCGTCCTTCATGCCCGGCGTGAAGCGCCACTGCCCGACCATGGCCGTGGCTTCGCTTCCCCAAACAGGTTCGGAAGCGTTCGATATCCGAAAGTTTACCGGGACTCCATGCGGATCCACATCGAAAGTGAGTTTGGCAGTGGCAAGGCGCCCCATCGCCACAACGATCCGGCCTTCCTCCATTGCCTCCGGCCCAATACCGGCGCCGATGGGATATTCGGCGTTGCTGAAAACGGGACGCGACGCCCCGGGCGGGGTGTCGAATTGCGCCTGAATCAAGTGCCAGCGCGATCGTTTCGTGGAAAGCCGAAAGTCGACGGTAATGCGAACGGCAGTCTGATAGAGTTGGCCTTGGTCCACCTCTGGTTCGAAATGCCACTGCTGCACCGCTTCCATAGCCTTCTCATCCAGCCCAAGCCCGAGCGGCTCCGCCACTTTCAAATTCCGCGCGAAACCTTCGTCATCGATTTCCCCGTTCAACACAACCGTGCCTTCCAGTTCCGCAACGCGCGCCTCTCCGGTGTATTCCGGATCGGTCTTTTGAATCGGATGGACAATCAGGGCAGGACGGGGAACCACCGGTAAGGAAATCGTCTGCCCCGGTTTGATGGGAATGCCATTCAATGACAGTCGCTGATCGCCGGTTTCCTGTGCCCGTGCCTATTCGCGCACTCCGCGGTCGTGTTGGCCGGTAGCGTCAAAAATCCTGGCTAAATGAATATGCGACCAGACCTGGGTCCATGCCGTATCGTGATCGCCATCCAGAGACCGCGTAAACTCTCCAGCGGCCGACTGTAAGTTGTCTTCGCGCAAGTAGGCTTCGCCCAGGCGATAGTGTGCCACGGAGCTTGCGGGGTTCGCCGCCACTAGCCGTGCGTACTCCGCGATCTGGCGGTCAGGATCGTCTTGACAGACCCCGCGAGCCACAGGCAGGCACAACATACCTGCCATGCTCAGCGCCGTAATCCAGCCCGGCATTGTTCCCTCTGCCGATTGGACACCGAAGCTTCAGCCCGGGTTCCCGCGCTTTACACCTGAGAAGCAGGTCCGGTTCTTAGGCTTTCTTGATCTTCGCGACAGTGATGGTGTCGCCGTCCATCTTCCCGGTCACCTTCACGTGATCGCCGGCGTATTTCGCCAGGCCCGGCGCGTCCTGATTGGCGATACTGTACACTTTGTCGCCCACCACCACTACGTACTTGGCGCCCTTCTTTACGCATCCGGTGGTGCACTGCTTCGCGGGCGTGCCCGACGGATGGGTAGCGCCGCACATGCTGTCGCTAATGGTGCCAGTCCAGCTCTGATCCGCTCCGAGCAGTCCCATGGTGCCCATGGCCAACGTCGCCGCTAAAGACAAAACCAGTTTCATGGTGAGTATCTCCTTCGTCGATTATGCATCTTTTTGAAAGTCCGCGCAAAACGGGGGCGGCGCGCCTTTCGCTCCTGGCTCCCTGGGTGGTTCGCACCGCCCACTTTGCGCTCCCGAAGAGACCCGCGCAAAACGGAGCCCAGGGGGGGGCCGGCCGCGCAAACGCAGCGGCTGCCCTAACCTTCGTAAGTTTCAAACTCCAATTGATCCCCTGCGTTTGTGTTGGTATTCGCTGCCGTGCCGCTGGGCAGCTCCAGCACCGAATGCGCCCACAAGCACGCCGCCATGCGCCAGCGTGGCATCGCTGCGCGAATCTTCACCACTTTGCGCTTCTTGTCCAGGAACAAGACGTCGATGGGAAATTTCATGCCCACGGTGTGCACGCCTTCGCACGGCGTAATCCACAGGCCTTCTCCGCGCTCCAGCCCCTCGTGCTTCAACAGACCCGTTTTGCGCGTCTTGCTGGTATCGGCGATCTGGGCACGGTCGGCCAGTGTCGTATTTCGGGATGGATTGTGCACCCGCAGTCGCCGCATGGTATCTATCCAAATAAGTCATCGGACGTTCCCGCGAGCGGCCTTAGTGTGTTACCAAGGGAAACAGCCATGCCGAGTCGCAGGGATTTCCTCATCCAGTCGGGAATTCTGGCCATCTCGGCGAAATTCGCCTCGGCACAGCCGCGCAAGCCTAATATCGTTGTCATGCTGGCGAGCGGCCTTCCCGATCTTACTCTCGATCCTTCCGTTCGGGCTCCGACTTTGGCGCGGTTCGCCCAGGAAAGCGTGCAGTTCGAGCGCAGCTACGTTTCTTGTCCCGAGAGCGGTCCGTCTCAGGCGTCTCTAATCACCGGGCGTTTTCCGTTCGCGTGCGGTGTGCCGCGCGATGGCGTGATGCTGCCGGCGAATCAATCCACCATCGCCAGTCACTTGAAAGAAGCCGGTTACCAAACGGCGGTCCTCGGGGATTGGCGCTTGGGTGGGCCGCAAAAGACCGGCGAGGCCGATCTGGCCATCAACTTCATCAAACAAAATCAGCATAATCCGTTCTTCCTGCTGGTGGCCTGGCGCCGGTCGGACCCAGGCGTGGTGGACGACAACGCCCGGCAGATCCTCTCCGCTCTCGATAGCGCGAAGCTCGCCAACGACACCATCGTTGTGTTCACCTCCGATCATGGTTATGGCTCGGGTCCGCTGGAACCCTCGGTGCGGATTCCACTGATGCTTCGCTATTCGACGCTCCAGCCTGGCTGGCGCACCGGCGTGCTCGCTTCGAACGTCGACGTAACTCCGACGCTCCTCGGGCTCTGCGGACTGAGCCCCGGCGATTCCATGCAAGGCCGCGATCTCATGCGCGAGCAGCCCCAATCCATCTATTGTGCCGGCCAGATCGGAACGCCGGCGGAATGGCGCATGGTGGTTCGCGGGCTAGACAAGCTGGTGGTGGATCAATCGCAAAACGTCACGCACCTCTACAATCTTGGGGTAGATCCGATGGAGATGGATAACGGCGCGCACGATCCCGCGCTGGAATTGAAACGCGACGAATTGAAGGCGTTACTGAACGACTGGATGCGCCGTACGGGCGACGGGATGGACCCGTCTGGACTCAAGCTTCGCGCCGAGGTTCAAACTCCGCACCGGGCTTAGGCCACGCGAGCGGGCGGAAATGCGAACATCCGCTCCGTCTCCTGGTTCAGCAGCACCCACAGACCGTAAATGCCCAGGGCTGTCCCGAACGGAATGTTAAATAAATCGAGAGCCGACAGTACAATTCCAGCGATGCGCGCCCAGGGCCGGAATCGCATCAAGCCAACGCCAATGACTAGGCCCGGAAGCGAAAGCACCAACAACAAAATAAATACGAATCCGCCAATCACGCCCAGGATGGGAGCCGGCAGGTTGGTCGAATGATCCGACATGCCCACGAACGCCGAAATCCCTCCGAAAATCATAAGCACGATAATCGCCGCAAAAACGCCCATCGCCCCAAACACAATGTGCAAAATCCCCAAGATCTTCACGTGCTGCGCCATGCGCCCTCCTGTTGGTTATCTCGATTCTACCTTCTATACGAAGCTTTTAACAGGCGGGTTCCGCGCTTATTTGCCGTATGTGATCTTGGAGTCGGCGCCGAACCGATGGTACTCCGTGTACCGAATGCTCAGGCGGACCCGTTGCGCTCCCCCGCGGAAATACAGCGTGTCGTCGCCGTAGGTCATCACCGGAAACCAGAAATCGCCGTCCACTTTTTGGCGCAGCGTGGTGAAATGCGGGAAAAGATTCTCGCTCTTCAGCGTATGGATCTGCGGCACCGCCTGGCCTTCGCTGCGGATCACTGAATAGTCCTTCTTCGATACCCACAGCATGCCATCAAACAATCGCTGGCCCTCCAGAATTTGCCGCGGGCTGATCTGGACCACGAAACAATCCACACCGTCCATCATTTCTTCGCCGCGAAATTGCGTTTCGTAGAGGAACGCCTGCTCCTTGGTGAGCAGGAAGGGCTGGATCTCGCGCATGTCGCGGAAATCCTCGTCAGTCAATTTGAGATGCGTGAGCGTGGAGAACGGTTTGCCGACCATTTGTTCGGAGCGTTCCTGGGCAGGCGAAAAGATAACATCGCGCACTTCGCGATAGGTGCCTTCCGCAAGACCTTTCGGATTCATTTCATCCAAAGTGACGGTTTGGCGATAGGTGTAGTTGCTTTGTGCTTGCGCCGTTTCAGTTTCGCGCGCGGCAATCAAGCGGACCAGATTGGCGGGAGGATCTTCGGCCGCGGTGCGCGCGGGAAAAGCCAGCGCGGAAAATAACAACCCCGATGCTAGGATGAAGCGAATGCGCCAGTTTTTGACGACGCTGTCCCTAGTGTGGATAGCAGCTTGCATCGCAGCCTACGTTTACTCTCAACAACAGCATATATCCTCGACAATCGCGCTGGCAGTCGTTCCAGCGTTCCTGGCCGAGCTAGCTTTCTATCTTGTCCCAGGATTCGCTTCGGTTCGAAAGAGCTTCGACGCGCTCGGTTCGAAACCGTTGCGCGCCGCGCTGTTGACAGCCAGCGCGGTGATCCCCTATCTGATCGAATCCTTGCTCACACGAACATTTCATCTGCTCTCCTTCGCGGAATTGCTCGCGGTGGTTTTGGTGGCGGCATTCTGGTATGCGTGGATGAGCCGCGGGATGGCCGCCGACCTTCTGTTCCTCGCTTTCATGGCGGCCGTGTATATAAGCCGGATGTTCGATCACATATACGGGCGGCCGGCGCCGCACGTCGCGCTCGGGATTCTCGGCCAGCTCATGTGGATCCGGCTGGGATTGATGGCCGTGCTTTCGCTGCGATCGCTCGACGAGGCGCGCTTCAGCTTCCTGCCGACGCGCGAGGAGTGGCGCATCGGCGCGCGCCATTTCCTCTACTTCCTGCCCATCGGCGCCGCGCTCGTCTACATGGTGCGCTTAGGACGGTTCCATCTGCACCCCCACTCCTGGTTGAACTTCGCGCTCGTATTGGTGCTCACGTTTTGGGGAATCTTCTGGGTGGTGTCGCTGGCCGAAGAGTTTTTCTTCCGCGCCTTTCTGCAGCGCGTGCTCGCGCAGGGTGCGCATAGCGACACCGCCGGGCTTCTTGCGGCAGCAGTGCTTTTCGGCTTGGTGCATCTGCCGTTCCGAAAGTTTCCGAATTGGCGGCTGGCCATCGTGGCCGCGGTCTTGGGCATCTTCTGCGGGCTGTCGCTGCTCAGAGCACGCAGCGTCAGAGCCAGCATGGTGACGCACGCGCTGGTGGCCACTACCTGGCGGATCTTTTTTTCGAGCTAGAGTTCTTCAGGTTCAGTGACTGCCGGCTCTTGAAGAAATCTTTCCAGGGATCGGGCCCAGCGAGAACCTTTTCGTAATTGCCCAGATTAAACTTGGATGGATCGAGCGACGGCTTCACATCCGCCCAATCGAGCGGCATGGAAAAGGGCGCTTTCTCGCGGCGGCGGACTGAATAGGGCGCAACCACGGTGGCGCCGAATGCATTGCGAAAAGGGTCCAGATACACGCGCTGACCGCGTGCTTCAATGCGCTGCTCGACCGTTAATTCCTTGGGATGATCGGCGGCCAAGCGCTCGCAGATTTGTTTGGCGAAGGGCAGAACATCGTCGTAAGTTGGGCCGAGGCGCAGCGGAACGAAAACGTGCAAGCCTCGGCTGCCGGATGTCTTGGCGAAGGATATCAGACCAAGTTCGTCTAGCACCTTCTTCACCTGCAGTCCGGCTTTGGCCGCGTCGGAAAACTTGCCCGACGTGGGATCCAGATCGAAGACCATCCAATCCGGCTGCTGCGGATCGCCGGCGCGGCTGGCCCAGACATGCACGGGGATGCAGCCCAGATTGGTGAGCTCAAGTTGCGTATCTTTCGATCCGCCCACCACATATTCGACGTCGCGATTCTGATGGTGGATTCGATGCGTGGGCGTGTCTTGGGGCAATCCTTTGGGCGCGGCTTTCTGATAAAAACAATCGCCCAGCATCCCGTCCGGGCAACGCTCCAGCGACAGCAGCCGATCGTCGACATAGGGCCGGAGCTTGGCGAAGACCGCATCGTAGTAGCGAGCCAGGTCGAGCTTGGTATAGCCTTCGTCGGGCCAAAAGACTTTGTCGGGGTGAGTGATCAGTTCGTCCAGATTCATTTGGCCTCCGGGATGGGTGACTTCTTCGGCGCGTTTGTCGTCGCGCAGACCAAGGTACACCGGCTGGCGCAATTTGCGATCGTCGGTCCATTCTTCATAGGCGATTTGCGCAACCAAGCGCGGCGCCAGCCATGTAACATCGCGCTCGCGTGGAGGGTCCACAACCGGAGGTTTTTGGCGAACCAGGGATTGAAACTTACGAAAAAGCTGCGCCAGTGTTTCCCGCGAAAAACCGGTGCCCACCTTGCTGATGTACTTCAATTGGTCCCCCACATGAGCCGCCAGCAGAAGCGCACCGAAATGTTCGCGGGCTCCGGCGGGCGCGGTGTAACCGGCGATGATGAATTCGTCCTCCTGCTTCACCTTGAACTTGAGCCACTTGGCGGAACGGCCTTCGGTGTAAGGCGCCGATTCGTCTTTCGCCACCACGCCTTCGAATCCCTTTTGCTTGGCGATTTCGTACGCCTTGAGTCCGTCGTCCGCCAGGCGGGCGGACGAGAAAAGCGTGGGCTGTTTCCCCGCGGGTTTCCCGAGCACCTTATCGAGTGACGCCCGGCGCGATCCGAGGGGCTCCTTGCGTAGATCGCGGCCATCGAGATAGAGGCAGTCAAAGACCGCGTAGTGCAGTTTGTCGGCGAGGTTTTGGAGAAGCTGGAAACGCGAGACGCCGCGGCGATCGAAGGCCACCACTTCCCCATCCAGCAGCAGAGTTTCCTGGCCGAGCGCACTCACCGCCGCCGCCACCGCCTTGAAGTGTGCCGTGCGATCCTTCGCATTCCGGGAAAGCAACGTCACGCTATCGCCTTCCTTGTACGCGAGGATGCGATAGCCGTCGTATTTCTCTTCGTAGACCCAGCCAGAGCGGTGAAAAGGCTCTTTGACGAGCGTTGCAAGCATGGGTTGAACGCGAAATGTTATGCGTAAGGACATCGGCGCGTTCGGATTACCGGCGCGCCGCCGGCGCTCCCGCTGGATCACACTTCGCGGCCCGGGCCACATCGCCGCCTTCCTCACGCGCGATTTCAGCAAGCAAGCGCTTGGTGAGAACCGAGCGCGGCTCGTCGGTGAGGATGTCATCGGTGGAAGCGTAGCGGTCGCGATGCTTGATGAGCAGCCATTGCGGCTTTTTCGAGCCACCATAGCCAAGCTTAGTTCGGACCAGCACCCACGATCCCCGCAGCTTTTTCCCGACGAGCGTGAACTTCAAGTCGCCGTTTTCGAGCGCCGCATCCACGTCCTCCACCTCGTGCGTCCAGGTGCCGCGATCCCACAGCATCACCGTCCCGCCACCGTACTCGCCTTCCGGAATCACGCCCTCAAAGCCGCCGTATTCCACCGGATGGTCTTCCACGCGAGTGGCGAGACGCTTCACCGAAGGATCGGGCGACGGCCCTTTCGGCACAGCCCAGGAAAGCAGAACTCCCCGCCATTCCAGGCGGAAGTCATAGTGCAGATGGGAGGCCTGGTGTTTCTGAATCACATACAGCAGCTCGCTGGGCGATTTCGCACCGGAGGGCGTGCCTTTCGGTTCGCTGGTGACGTCGAAGTTGCGTTTGCCGCGGTATTCTTCCAGCGGCGCCGCTTTAGCTTTTGTGGGTTTGGTCTTCATGGTGCGCCTGGCTTTCTATATATTCGAGGATGTCGTAATGCGGCGCCTTGCGATCCGGGAAGAAGCTGTTCACTGCATCCAGCTCGTCGCGATAAATTTCCACCGCCGCCTCCAAGCGCGCCATTTCGTACACCTTCCCGTGCGCGTGGGCGATGTTGAAGAGCGCCAGCTTCCCGCCCGCATCGCGATATTGCTGGGCTAGCAACAGCAGAACGCCGTTTCCAGAAGTGTCGATCTCGAAAACCTTGGCAAGGTTGAGAATGAGCTGGCGATTGCCGTCGTCGAGAAGCGATTGCACGAAATCGCGCAGCGCGATATCGCCGCCGCCCATGACCAGCCTGCCGTCCAGGTCCAGGATGACGATCCCTTCTCGTTCTCTTTGATGAATATTGAGGTGATGATGATGAAGCACGAATCCCATATCGTCCGTCCTATAATCCGTAAGACTCCAGCAGCCGCAGCCAGATTTCACTCACCGTGGGGAACGAAGGAACCGCGTGCCACAGCCGAGCGAGCGGAACTTCGCCGGCGATTGCAACGGTAAAAGCGTGGATGAGCTCACCCACGTCCTGGCCCACCAGCGTCGCGCCCACGATGACACGGCGATCCTCATCGACGATCATTTTCGCATGGCCCTGATAGCCATCCGCGAGGATCTCCGCCCCCGAGATGTGGCTCATGTCGTATTCCACGGCGCGAACGCGCAGGCCGGCTTGGCGCGCTTGCGCCTCGGTGAGTCCGGCCGCCGCAGCTTCCGGATCGGTAAAGAGCACTTGCGGTACCGCTCGATGGTCGGCGGTAGCGGCGAATCGTGTCCATGGTTGAGGGTCTTCGGTAAGCTGCCCGCTTGCGCGAGCCGCGATGGCGTCCCCGCACGCACGTGCCTGGTATTTGCCCATGTGAGTTAGCAGAACGCGGTGATTGACATCGCCCGCCGCATAAAGCCAGCCACCGGCCACGTTCTTGACGCGGCAGGTATCGTCGACATCCAGCCAATCGCCCGGTTTTAGCGAGACGGCTTCCAGTCCAATGTTTCTCGTATTAGGGATGCGGCCGGTGGCGACCAGAATCTCATCGGCTTCAACGCTCAGGTTACTCGCCTTCGGCGTGTCGAACCAGACTTGCGCCGGAGTTGTTGGGGACCGGCGCTGGACACGCGTCACATTCGCTGCTTTGTGCACCGAGATGCCAAGTTCGCCGAACCTCGCGGCTATCTTTTCGCTCACAAACGGCTCGAACCGTTTGAGCAGCCGATCGCCGCGATTGAGAATGGTCACTTCCCTGGCGCCCAGCGAGCGGAACGCGTGCGCGAGTTCGCAAGCCACGGGTCCGCCTCCCAGCACGACGAGTCTCGGCGGGATACGATCTGCCCGGGTGGCTTCCCGGTTGGTCCAGGGGAAAGCTTCCGACAAGCCCGGAATGGGCGGCAGCATAGGAGCGGTTCCGGTACAAATGGCGACGGCGTGGCGCGCGGTGAGCCGGGTGACGGAAGCATCGACGCCCACCACTTCCACCACGCGTTCACCCGCCAGACGGCCCTGCCCGCGTAGCAGCTCAACCTTGGCATTTCTCAGCCATTCCACCTGGCCGTCATCGTGCCATGAATTGGTGAAGTGAGTGCGCCGCCTGAGAACGGCTAATGGATCGAGAAGCCCTGTAGTGGCCTGTTTCGAGCCATCCACGCGGCGGGCGGCTTCCAGGGCGGCTGAACTGCGCAGCAATGCCTTGCTCGGGATGCAGGCCGCATAGGTGCATTCGCCGCCCACCAGATTGGATTCCACAATGGCGGCAGTCAGGCCGCCCTTCACCACGCGATCGGCAACGTTTTCGCCTGTAGGCCCCGCACCGAGAACGATCACGTCAAAGAGCGTTTCGCTCATTCGGGCCTCCGTCCCTCCATTGTGACGCCGGACTTCGATAACATGGAACACGTTCATTTTGGGGGAGGGTGCATACACGTGAGAGCTGGATGGGGATTTCTTTGCCTGGGCCTGTGGTGCGCCGCTCCGCTTCCGGCACAATGGTTTCACTATCCGACCGCGGGCGTTCCTCGCTTGGCCGATGGCAAGCCCAATCTCAACGCTCCAACGCCCAAAACCGCCGATGGCAGGCCGGATCTTTCGGGCATCTGGCTGGCCGGCAACGCGCTGCCTTGTCCCAAGGAGCTGCGCGACGGCGACAATTGCATCGAGAAGATTGGCCTGTCGAAGGAGGCCGTGGATTTCGGCGCCAGTATTCCCGGCGGCCTGCCGTACCAGCCGTGGGCGGCGGCTCTGGTGAAGCAGCGCGTCGCCAATCTTTCCAAAGACGACCCCCACGCACGCTGCCTGCCGCCGAATTTTCCCCGAGCCTTCGCGTTTCCGCATTTGCAGAAGATCATCCAGATTCCCGGGCTGCTCGTAATTTTGGACGAATTCAATGCCAGCTACCGGCAGATTTTCACCGACGCGCGTCCCTTTCCGGAAGATCCGCAGCCGTCCTGGAACGGATATTCGTCTGGCCAATGGGAGGGTGACACGTTGGTGGTGAACACCATTGGATTCCGCGACGACCTATGGCTGGATATGAAGGGCAATCCCATGACCAGCTCCGCGAAAGTCATCGAGCGATTCCGCAGGCCCAATTATGGAAGCCTGGAGATCGAAGTAACGGTGAACGATCCAAAGGCGTACACCAAACCTTGGACCGTCACTTTGAAGCAGGTGATTCAGGTAGATACGGAATTAGCGGATGAGATCTGCCTGGAAAACGAAAAGTCCGTCCAGCACATGATAGGGAAATAGCCGGCTCCCCTGCGCGTCTAGAAACTAGGAGCAGCCTGGATGCGCCCTGGTGCAGTTGCGCTGATCGTTTTTCTCGCTGGCGAAACGTCTGCCTTCGCATCGCAGAACCCGGATCAGCCCACCACCCGCCAATATATAAAACGGTCCCTGAGCCCTCTGGCTGTGGTGCGCGCGGGCGTGGGCGCCGCAGTGACCCAAGCCACCGACACACCGCACGAATGGGGACAAGGCGCGGCGGGATTTGGTAAGCGCCTGGGTTCGGCATTTGCAAAACATCTGGTGAAGAAAGCGATCCAGCTTCCCGTGGCCCGCCTGCTTCATGAAGAGATCGGCTATCGGCGCTCGGACCAGCAAGGATTTCGTCCCCGGCTTCAGCATGCGCTCTTAGCTACCGTGATAACGTACAAAACGACAAACGGAAAAAAGACAATTGCGGTGGACGAAATTGCGGGCGCGTTCGGAAGCGGCCTCATTTCCAGGTTGTGGCAGCCGGCCAGTGTACGTGCACTTTCCTATGGATTCCTATCTGGAGGTATAACTCTCGGAGTGGATGCGGGCACCAACGTTCTGCGCGAGTTTTGGCCCGAGATCCGTCATCCGCACGGCCACCACCAGCAAGGCTACCTTCCGGAGCCCTCGGTCCAGCCGTCGCCCAAGCCGTAGGGAATTGTGACGAAGGGCATCGCTTCCGCCTCGTGCCCGGGGGTGCGTCGGGAGGAGCACCACGGCGGGTTCCATCGTGGACGAAAAGCGCGAAGACCGTGGCGATGCCTTTCTGCTGGTCGATCAGGATGCGCCGCGGCCGGATGTGCTTCATATACGCGAAGATCTTGCTGTCGATCTGCTGTGAGCAGGTGAGCATGCTGAACTTCAGTTGATCGCGGCCTTGTGGCGTATTCGGGTTGGGGAGCGGCGGCGCGGGCATCATGCGGCCGCCGGGCGGCGGATTGTTGACGGTCTGATAGCCGTTCTCGTGGCGCACGCAATCGCCGGCCGTGAGCCACCAAAGGCGCCGCCAACTGCTCCGATAGCGTTCGCACTCATTCCAGAACCTGCTCAATGGTAAAGCCGAGCGGAGTATATGCCGTAAGCTTCAGCAATGCCGTATGTCGGGACCGCACATAAAGCAGTCTGTCCTCCACCAGCGTTCCACCGTTGCCGAGAGAAAAGTCTCTTTGCCAGGCGATAAAATTGGGATGCTGAATGAGCTTTCGAATCGCACTTGCCAACATCCGGTTCCCGGCCACTCCTGAGGAATCAGTTGCGCTGGCGGTGGATTCCATTGCTCAAGCGGGTATCGAGAACGCCGGGATCATCTGCTTTCCGGAATGTTTCGTTCCCGGCTACCGGGCCATGAGCAAAGCGGTGCCGCCTCCCGATCCCGCGTTTCTCGAACGCGCATGGTCAATCATTGCAGCGGCCGCCGCCAAGGCAAATATCGCGGTGCTTCTTGGCACCGAACGTGTGCTGGATCACGCCCTGTTGGCTACCGCGCTCGTCATCAACCCAGATGGAACGTTGGCCGGTTTTCAGGATAAGGTCCAGCTCGATCCTTCCGAGGAAGGCATTTACTCGTTCGGTTCCGGCAGACGGGTCTTCCAAACCGGTGCGCTGACATTTGGTGTCGCCATCTGCCACGAGGGCTGGCGCTACCCTGAAACCGTCCGTTGGGCGGTCCGCCGCGGCGCACGCATCGTATTCCACCCTCATTTCCACGAAGCCGAACCAGGCGGCTACGTGCCCTCTACTTTCGCCGATCCCGCGAATTCCTTCCATGAGAAAGCGGTCCTGTGCCGCGCTGCGGAAAACACGTGCTATATCGCGACGGTAAACGTCGCGAGCGCGGGTTCGCCCACTACTTCCGCCGTTGCGCGTCCCGATGGGACGCTGCTCTGCTATCAGCCATACGGCCAAGAAGGACTGCTCATCGCCGATATCGATCTCGCCGCGGCGACGGGCCTTTTGGCGGCGCGTTGCAAAACCGATATGTCAAACTGAAGTCTCACAACAATTGGCCTTGGCAATCGATCTTTTTGCGCAGTTGGAGCGGCATGCCGCCGCACGCCCCCACGACGTCGCATTGCAAACCATATCGGAAACATCCACGGAATCCGTCAGGTTTTCCGAATTGATGGCCCATTCACGCGCCCTGAGCCAACTCATCCGCGACGCGGGCGGCGAGCCGGGAAACCGCGTCGCGCTGCTGATGCCGAACGATCACCATTTCGGCATAGCTTTTCTTGCAGCGGCGAGCGCCGGCGTAGTGATCGTCCCGCTGGATTCTTCGCAAGACGCCGCGCGGCTCTGTGAAGTGATCGCCCATGCCGAATGCCGCCTGCTGATTTGCCCTGCGGAAGGAGACTTCTCCGAGCAGGCGTGCGCCATCGGCCACCGCCTTCCCGCGCTCGTGATCCTCCATCCGCACACACTTGAGGATCCGGCAGCTCTGCCCCCCTGGCCGCTGGTGTCGCGGGATGTGGAGGACGATTTCCTCCTTCTCTACACCGGCGGAACCACGGGCGCCCCGAAAGGTGTGCGGCTCAGCCTCGCCAATATATTTATAACGATTCAAGACACGCTCGCGGTGTTTCCGCTCTCTGAGCGCGACCATATTCTCTCCATCCTCCCGCTCTTTCACATCATGGCGATCCAAGCCAACCTGCTGGCGCCTTTGTACACCGGAGCGCGGATCACCTATCTGCAATCGCGCGACTCGCAGGCCATCGTGGCTGCGTTTCGCGAACAGGACATCACGGCGTTTCTCTGTGTGCCGCTGTTTTACTACCAACTGCACCGCCGCATCTTCGGCGAGATTGCCCGCCAACGCTTGGCCAAGAGGACGGCGTTTCGTGCCCTTCTCAAGCTTTCGCGATTTTTTCGTACAACTGTGGGATGGAACGTGGGGCGTCTCCTTTTCCGGCCAGTGCACAAACGGTTCGGGACTCGGCTGCGCGGATTTGGCGTAGGCGCGGCGCGTTTCTCGCCGGAGATCGCGTCCGACCTGCACGATCTCGGCTTCGCCTTCTTTCAGGGCTACGGCATGACGGAAACATCGGGTCTCGCGGCCATCTCGCCGATGAGCTTGCAAGGCGGCCTTTCGAGCGGGCGCGCGCTGAGGAACGTCGAAATCAGGATCGAAGCGCCCGACGCGCAAGGGCACGGCGAGGTCTTGTTGCGGGGCGGCAACATCATGCAAGGCTACTGGAAGGACGCGGATGCCACGCGCGCGACGTTAGTGGATGGATGGCTGCGCACCGGCGATATCGGCCGGATCTCCCGCGGCGATCTCTATATTATTGGCCGCAAGAAAGAAGTCATCGTCCTCAGTTCCGGAAAGAACATTTTCCCGGAGCCGCTGGAAACCTGGTTCCAGACCAACTGCCCGCTGATCCAGGAGATGTGTATTTTCGGAACTCATGACGATCGGAATGGCGCCGAACGGCTGCATGCCCTGCTCGTTCCGGATTCGCCGAGGCTTCGCGAACGCGGGATCGTCAATATCGGCGAAGAGCTCCGCTACCGGATCGACAATCTCAACCGCAGCCTGCCAGCGCATGAAAAATTGAACGGCTTCGACATCCGTTTGGAGCCCCTGCCCAGAACCAGTTCGCGAAAGCTGCAGCGTTTCCGAATCCAGGAAGAGTTCGCCCGCGTTGGAAAAACCTCCACGGAAAAACCAACGGCGCCGGATCGCACAAGAGAGCCGGAGGGCTTGGCGGCAATCCGGGAGATGATCGCGCGCATCAAGCCGGGCCGCGAGATCCATTCCGGCATGAACCTCGAGCTCGATCTTTCCTTCGATTCGCTCGAGCGCGTGGAACTTTTGGCGAACGTGCAGGAGGCATTCCGATTTCGGATCGCGCCGGAACAGGCTGCGAGTATTTTCACGGTGGGCGACGTGCTCGCCCTGGCGCGGGATCGAACAGCGTTGCAAACGGATTGGGCCGAATGGCGCGATATCCTGCGGGAGCCGCTGTCTGAAACCGAACAGGCCATGGCGGATCGTTACCTCAGCGCGCGCCCGCTTGCAGCGCCGCTGTTTTTTGCGGCCACCAAGGCTTTCTGCCTGATCGCGAAGCTTCTACTGCGTTATCGCTTTCGCACCGCGCAAGAGTGGCCGGCCGCAGGCGCTTTCATCCTCTGCGCGAATCATCAAAGCTATCTCGATTTCCCCCTGATTGCCGGCTCTTTGCCGTATCGCGTCTTCCGCCGGATGTTCAGCTTGAGTACCAGCCGGCTGGTGCGAAGCGGCTTCCAATCCTGGTTCGGACGCACGGCACGCGCAGTACCGATCGACGCGGATCGCAATCTGCGCACGGCGCTCCGGCTCGCCGCCGAAGGTCTGCGGCGCGGCATGGTGCTGTGCGTTTTTCCGGAAGGCCATCGTTCGATGAACGGCGAGCTGCAGCCGTTCCGTAAAGGAGCGGCGATCATTGCGGTGGAGAGCGGCGTGGACACAATTCCGATTGGCATCACTGGAACGGGACAGGTTTGGGGCCGGGCCAGCCTTCGGATACGCCTCGCCCCGGTTCGGATCGAAGCCGGCGCGAGGATCCGCGCTCAGCCCGAAGAGGACTACGACGCATTCACCCAGCGGCTGTTCGATGCCGTTCAAGAACTGATTCGATCTCAGTGATCGTGCTACCCTTCACTCATCACGACCGGTAAATGCATTCAGCAGTGACGGAACTAGGTTCGAGCGGTTCCGGGTGGGACTTAGAGAGAGCCGTTCAGCAGCACGAGGAACCCGTGTATCTTGTGTGCGACGGCCCGGGAAGCGCGTCGGCGCTGACTTTTGTCCGTCCCTCCGGCGGCAATCATGTCGTCGAATGTCTGCCCGGAATTCACCCGGAGAATCTTGGCGAAAGCTCTTTCAGCAGATGCCACGGCGTGCGCTTTCAATATGTATGCGGCGAAATGGCCAACGGCATCGCCACTGTTGAAATGGTCGCCGAATCGGCGCGCGCGGGTTGGCTCGGTTTTTTCGGCGCCGCCGGATGTTCGTTGGACAGAATCGAGCAGGCCGTGGTGCGGCTCAGCTCCGAATGCGCCGAGGCATCCTGGGGCTCGAACCTGATTCATTCGCCAAACGAACCGCAACTGGAAGAAAAAACGGTCGACGTTTATCTGCGTCATGGCGTGCGGCGCGTTTCGGCATCGGCGTTTATGGCGATGCGGCCCTCGATCGTGAGATACGCATGCTCAGGACTGACGCAAAGACCCGATGGATCGGTGATCCGCCGCAACTTCGTTTTCGCGAAGATTTCGCGGCCGGAAGTGGCGAAGCACTTTCTTTCGCCGGCTCCGGAGCCGATCCTGAAGTCGCTGACGGAAGCGCGGGCCATTACACCGGCCGAAGCGGCACTGGCGCGGCGCGTGCCCATCGCCGAAGACGTTACCGTGGAAGCAGACTCAGGCGGCCATACCGACAACCGTCCTCTCACCGCGCTTCTGCCTGCGATTCTCGCCCTGCGTGACGAATTGCAGGACCGCTATAAGTTTGCGGTCCCTTCCAGAATCGGCGCCGCGGGCAGCATCGGAACTCCAGGCGCCGTAAGCGCGGCATTTGCCCTGGGTGCCGCATACGTATTAACGGGCTCCATCAATCAGTGCACTCGAGAAAGCGGCCTCAGCGAACAGGGGAAAAAGTTGCTGGCGGCGGCGAGCATCGCCGATGTCATCATGGCGCCGGCCGGCGATATGTTCGAACTCGGGGTGAAGGTGCAGGTGCTTAAGCGCGGCCTTTTCTTTCCGCTGCGCGCGACCAAGCTGTATGAAGTCTATCGATCGCATGAGTCGCTCGAACAAATCCCACCGGCGTTGATCGCTTCGCTGGAAAAGGATGTGTTCCGGCAGCCGGTGGCACGCGTGTGGGAAGAAACGAGGCGCCACTTCCAGGCCAATGATCCCACGCAACTGGAACGGGCCGAGCGCGAGCCGAAGCATCGCATGGCGCTGGTGTTCCGCTGGTACCTGGGGCAGTCGAGCCGTTGGGCGATTAACGGCAACCAAGATCGCCTGGTGGATTACCAGATCTGGTGCGGGCCCGCCATGGGCGCATTCAACGCGTGGGCTGCCGGATCGTTTCTGGAACCAATTGAGAATCGCACTGTATCCGAAATCGGGCTGAACCTGCTGTACGGAGCGGCGGCCCTCACGCGTGCGCAGCAGCTTCGCGCCGCCGGATGCAACGTGCCGCAGCGCCTGTTTTCCTATGCGCCGCGCGAGTTGAAATCCCGCCTTCGCGGATACCAGACTTCCGCCGAGACAGCCTGTGTATAACGAACCGATTGCTATTGTGGGCGTCAGCGCCCTTTTCCCGGGGTCAGAAGATGAGGCGGGATTCTGGCGCGACATCGTCGCCGGTAAGGACCTGATTACCGACGTTCCCGCCAGCCGCTGGCTGATTGAAGACCATTACGATCCGGACCCGCGCGCCGAAGACAAAACCTACTGCAAGCGTGGCGCTTTTCTTTCGCCTTGCTCGTTCGATCCGCTCGAATTCGGAGTGCCGCCGCACGCCCTCAGCGCCACGGATACCTGTCAGTTGCTCTCTCTGGTGGCGGCCAAGCGCGTGCTGGAGGATGTGGCGAGAGGACAAGCCGCCGAGATCGATCGCGAACGCGCGAGCGTGATCTTGGGCGTTACCTCCGGACAGCAGCTTTTTCTGGAAGTCGCGTCGCGTATGAACCGGCCGATCTGGGTAAAGGCGCTGCGCGAATCCGGGATTGCCGAAACTCAGGTAAGCGACATTTGCGACCGTATTGCTGGATCGTATTTGCCGTGGAAGGAAAACACTTTCCCCGGGCTGTTGGGAAACGTGGTGGCTGGACGCATCGCGAATCGTTTCGATCTGCATGGCACCAACTGCGTGACCGACGCTGCCTGCGCGAGTTCTCTAGCGGCGATCTCGATGGCTGTGGATGAACTTCGTCTCGGCCGGTCCGACCTGGTGATCGCTGGCGGCGCCGACACATTCAACGACGTTTCGATGTTCGTTGCATTTTCCAAAACGCCCGCGCTCTCTCCCAGCGGAGATTGCCGGCCTTTCTCGGATCGCGCGGATGGCACGGTGCTGGGTGAAGGCATCGCGATGTTCGCGCTCAAGCGGCTCTCCGATGCAGAGCGCGATGGGAATCACGTTTACGCCTTGATTCGTTCCGTCGGCTCATCTTCGGACGGCCGCTCCAAAAGTATTTATGCACCGCTGCCCGGGGGACAAGCGCGCGCGATGCAGCGGGCGTATGACGATGCAGGGTACGGTCCGGACAGCATCGAACTGGTGGAAGGGCACGGGACCGGAACGGCGGCGGGAGATGCCGCGGAAATCGAAGGCTTGCGAGCGGTCTTCGAACCTGCTGCGAACGGCGTGCGCGCGTGGTGCGCGCTGGGCAGTGTGAAATCGCAGGTGGGCCACACCAAGGCGGCGGCGGGCGCGGCAGCGTTGTTCAAAACCGCCATGGCCCTGCATCATCAGACGCTTCCGCCGACCATCAAAGTAGAGCGTCCAAATCCGGCGCTGCAACTCGGAGAGAGTCCGTTTTACCTGAACCGCACGGCGCGTCCCTGGATTCCGCGAAATGGGTCCGGGCGGCGCGCTGCAGTGAGTTCCTTCGGGTTCGGCGGGACCAACTTCCACGCCATATTGGAGGAGTACAAAGGTCCGAATCCGCGGCCGAAACGAATCTGGCCGGAAGGTCCCGAGCTGGTGCTATTGAGCGCTGCCGATATGGGCGCGCTGCAAAAATCCTGCCGGGAAACTGCCGCGCTTTGCGAAGCGGATGCAGTTCCGTTCGCGAACATCGCTGTAGCGAGCCAATATGCATTTAATGCATCGCTGCAGCATCGCGTGGCCGCGATTGCTTCGGACCGTCAGGAGATGTCGCGAAAGCTGCGCTACCTGGCGGACGGAAAAACCGTGCCGGGTACCAGCACGAGCAACCAAACGGTTGCTGGAAAGATCGCGTTCCTTTTCCCTGGGCAAGGCAGTCAATACCTGAAGATGGGTTCGGATCTGGCCATGACTTTCCCCGAGGCCATTGCGGTGTGGGAGAAGGTTCCCGAAACCGCTTCCGTCGTCTTTCCGCCACGCGCATATTCGCCGTTGGAAGAGCAAGAGCAATCGCGAAAACTGACATCCACGGAATGGGCCCAGCCGGCGGTGGGAGCCGCAAGCGCCGCATTGCTGGCGTTGCTGAATCAGCTCGAAGTGCGGCCCGATTGCGTGGGCGGCCACAGTTTTGGCGAAATCACAGCGCTGTTCGCAGCGGGCGGAATCGGCCTGGACACCACGCTGGCCATCGCGCGGCGGCGCGGCGAACTAATGCGGGACTCCTCCACCGAACCGGCGGGGATGCTGTCCGTTCGCTCCACTTGGGAGCGCATTCGGGAAGCGCTCCAGGGCTTGGCCGTCACGCCGGCGAATCATAACGGCCCGGCACAGGTGGTGCTCTCGGGTGCCGCAGGTCCGCTCGCCGAGGCGGAACGCAGGCTTCGCGACGCGGGGTTTGCTGTAATCGCTCTTCCGGTTTCCACGGCATTCCATTCGCCCCTGATGCAGTCCGCCGCAGACGCTTTTGGCGAATACCTCAAGCAAGTGCCGGTCCATGTTTCGAGCTTGCCCTTCTACTCGAATCGCGATGGCGCTCCGCACTCGGCCGAAGCGCGAGCCATCGCTGAAGATCTTTCGCGGCAGATCGCCGCGCCGGTACACTTCGGCGAGATGATTGAACGCATGTACGCGGACGGTGTCCGTACTTTTCTTGAGGTGGGCCCGCGCGATGTCCTCACGTCGCTGGTGGGAAGCATTCTCGAAGGTCGCTCGCATCAGGCGATCGCGCTCGATCGGACGGTCCAAGGCGGCCTGCAAGCGTTTTGGGAAGGCTTGGGAGCCTTAGCCGTTTCAGGCGTCGCGATGAACTGGAAAAACTTCCGGCAGGGGCACCGGGTATCTACTGATCTGTCGCTGCCAAACGAATCGAAATTTTCGATGCCTATCGATGGCGGGAGTTACGGACGTCCCTATCCGCCTCCGGGTGGTGCCGCGGCGCTCCCGCCCCCGGTTGCAGACGCGTCCGTGGTGACCGCCAAAGGCGATTCCACCGAAGCTTACCGCGTCTTCCAGGAATCCATCAGCGCCGCGCACCGGGATTGGCAGGCAAATCTCGCGAAAGGTCATGATGCGTTTTTGAGGAGCATGGAGGCGGCGTTTGGAAGCACTCACGGGAACGTGTCCGTCGACCTGCGTCCGCTGCAGGCCGCGATGCCCGCCGCCCTCCCGATGCAGCCGGTTGTGAAAGCCGACGTGGCCGCGCCGCCATTGCCGGCCCCGTCTTCGCGCGCAGCGGTCTGGGCAGTGGTTGCCGAGAAGACCGGCTACCCGGCCGACATGCTGGAACCCGCCATGGCGCTCGAAGCCGATCTCGGCATCGATTCCATTAAGCGAGTCGAAATCTTCTCGACGCTACAGGAACGCTTTCCTGCTTTGGCCGGCATGGAATCGGCCAGCCTGGTCTCGCTTCACACGCTAGGGGACATTGTCACAGCGCTCGACGGCGTGGCGCCGGAACCGCAGGCAGCACCTGCACCTGCTCCCACGGACAGTTCTTCACGCGGCGCTGTGTGGGAGGTGGTGGCCGAAAAGACCGGCTATCCCGCCGACATGCTGGAACCCGCCATGGCGCTGGAGGCCGACCTCGGCATCGATTCCATCAAGCGAGTTGAGATCTTTTCGGCACTGCAGGAGCGCTTCCCCAGCCTCGCGGATATAGAATCGGTGAGCCTCGTCACGCTGCGCACGCTCGGGGATATCGTCACTGCGCTCGACGGTGCGGCGCAGCCCGACCTACCGGCCCCAGAACTCCCGAAGCGCTATATCGTATCGCCGCGTCCCAAGCCCACATCCGGCCATGCGATGCTGCGTCCAGGCGAAAGCATCGTGATTGCCGCCGATACGCGCGGCATTGCCACCGCACTCGCCGGCATGCTCGAAATGCGCGGCTATCACGCCACCATTGGGAACGATTCCAGCGATGCTAACATCTGGATTTGTCTGACTCAACCGCACTGGCAAGCATTTCTGTTCGCCAAAGCCGCCTCGCGCCGCGTTAGCGCATTTCCAGGCGCGTTCATCGCCGTGGAGGACAGCTCGCGGCCCTGGGATGGTGGCCTCTCGGGGCTTGCCAAAACCGCTGCGCTCGAATGGCCGGGCGTTCGGGTAAAAGCCATCCGCATCGATATGCAGAACCGCGCACCGGAACATATAGCGAATGCGCTATTGGACGAACTTCTGGCGGGCGGTCCGGAACCAGAAATCGAACTTGCGGCGGACGGCTCGCGCTACGCTCCTGAACTCATCGAAACGGGATGGGATTCTTTCGATCCGGCCTTGCGCGCACAACTTCCCTCCAATCCAGTAATCGTAGCCACCGGCGGAGCGCGCGGCGTGACTGCGGCATGTCTCCAGGAACTCGCCAAAACACTTCGACCACGATTCGTTCTTTTCGGCCGGACGCCTCTCGCGGACGAACCTGCCGCAACCAGATCCTGCCCCGAAGCGGGATCCATTCAGAATGCGCTGCTGGCGGCTTTCCGCGAGGAAGGCCGATCGATTTCCCCCCTGGAATTGAAATCCCAGGCCACGGAAATTTTGTCCGCTCGCGAAGTGCGCGGCACCATCCAGTCTCTGGAGCGAGCGGGAGCGCAAGTCCGCTACTTCGCGCTGGATGTTCGCGACGCCGATGCCGTCGGCGCCGCTCTGGCCGATGTCCGCGGCCAATGGGGGCCGATTCACGGCGTAATTCACGCCGCCGGAGTTCTCGCCGACAAGCTCATCGCCGATCTCACACCCGGGCAATTCGAGGCGGTGTTCTCGACCAAAGTCGGCGGACTGCGCGTGCTGTTGAACGCAACCGCGCAGGATCCGCTCGCCGTGCTTTGCATGTTCTCCTCAGTCGCCGCGCGCTACGGCAACCGGGGCCAGGCTGCCTACGCTATGGCGAACGAGGTTCTCAATCGAGTGGCGCACGCCGAAGCGCAACGGCGCGGCGAATCCTGCATCGTAAGATCCATCAACTGGGGCCCCTGGGAGAGCGGAATGGTCACGCCCGCCCTGGCTCAACATTTCGCCGAAATGAACGTTCCACTGATCGGACTGGCGGAAGGTGCAAGCGCGTTTGCGAGGGAAATGCTGAGCGGCGGTTCGGAGATCGAAGTGGTGATCGGCGGCCCGCTGCCGGCACGCGCGCCGGAACTGACGGTTCACATCCAGCATGCCACGCATCCGCATCTGAACGATCACGTCATCCAGGATATTCCGGTGCTTCCGGTGGTGGAAGCGGTTGGGCTGATGCTGCGCGCCGCCGCCGAGCAAGGACAATTCGAGCAGCCCGCTTATTGCGCCGATGTCAAGGTGCTTCGTGGCATCCGCCTCGAGAAATTCCACGATGGCGGCAATCTCGTCACCGTGAGACGCAGCGGCGAGACCACTTTCGAACTGGTTTCGCCGGATGGCACGCGCCACTATGAAGCGAGCCTTTGGCCGGCCATGAATGGGACTGCGGCGGGTAGTTCCGTTGCGCCGCCCGATCCCGGACCGCTCTCCGCTGCCCCTTGGAACGAAACCGAAATCTATGGCAAGCTCCTTTTCCATGGCCCGGCGTTCCACATGATTCGCGGTATCGAAGGAGTTTCCGAAAACGGCATCGCGGGAACGTTGCGGGCGCGGAACGGCGAGCGCTGGCGTCATGGAGCGGGCGGCTACGATCCTGGAATGCTCGATGGCGGCCTGCAATTAGCCAGGCTGTGGGGATTCCTGAAGCTAGGCCAGGCGACGCTGCCCATGCGTATCGCGGGCATCCGTATCCTCGCCGAGGCCGGCGCCGCACCTGTGGAGTGCCGCGTCTCCGCGTCGGCCGGCGTCAATCGGACCGTTTGCGACATCGCGTTCTTCTCGCTCGAAAAAGAAATGCTCGCGCTGATGACCGGCGTAGAAATGTACGCCGCGTCGGGGGCCTAAGCCTGGGCGCGTGAATGGACTTTGAACCCGTCGCCATCGTCGGAAGGAGCTGTCTTTTCCCTAGTGCATCCACGCCGGAGCAGCTTTGGGATCTGGTTGCCCGCGGCCGGTGCGAGATTTCAAGCTGCCCGGAAAACCGCTGGCGCGCCTCGAAGAAAGCGATTCTCACTGATCAAGGCCACCAGCCTGGCCGCGCCTGTACGGACCGGGGCGGTTACGTTTCCGATTTCGCCAATCAGTTCCACCCGAAAGGTTTCGCAATTGATCCGGCTGAAATACGACAGCACGACGAACAAGTGCGCTGGGTGCTCCACACCGCGCGCCAAGCCTTGCTCGACGCTAGACTGAGCGTCCCGGATGGAACACCCGCGCGCACCGCCGCCATCTTCGGCCTGCTTTGCGTTCCCACGGAGAAGTTCGCTAGCTTCGCCGAATCCTTCTGGTTGGGACAACCCGAGGATCCGGTGGCCCGCTTCAATTCCGGTCTCGTAGCGCATCTGCTGGCGCGCGCGCTCCAGCTCGATCGCGGCGCCTTTGCACTGGATGCCGCCTGCGCATCCTCGCTCTACGCCATCCAGTTGGCCTGCGAAGAATTGCAATCGGGCCGCGCCGATCTGATGCTGGCCGGCGCGGTAAGCCGGGGCGATGATTTGTTTCTCCACGTCGGCTTCAGCACACTGGAAGCCATCAGCCCGACGGGCCAGATTCGCCCGTTTCATAAACATGCCGATGGTCTGCTACCGGCTGAGGGCGCTTCCTTTGTCGCGCTGAAGCGCTTGTCCGACGCGGTCCGCGATGGCAACACCATCCACGGAATCATACGCGGCATCGGTATTTCGAACGATGGACGCAGCGCCAGCCTGATGACGCCGTCCGAAGGCGGGCAGGAGAGCGCCATCCGCGCCGCATATCAGATGGCGGCCCTGGAACCGGCGCAGGTTTCGCTGCTGGAATGCCATGCCACCGGGACGCCTGTGGGCGACGCCTGCGAACTACGCAGTACGGGACGAGTTTTCGCAGGCCTGCGCGGGATACCCATCGGCTCGGTGAAAGCGAATGTTGGCCATCCGATGACGGCGGCCGGTATGGCCGGCCTGTTGAAACTTCTGGGCGCATTCGCCGCGCGGACGCATCCCGCGACACTGCACGTTGGTCAAAGTGAAGACCAACTCGAGTTGCTCGGTTCATCGCCCTTTCGTCTATTGCGCGCCAACGAAGCGTGGGACGCCAGTGGTCCGAGAATAGCGGCTCTGAGCGCGTTCGGTTTCGGCGGCAACAACGCACACCTGATCCTGGAAGAGTGGACCGGGCAAGCTGCTGTGCGCGCCATTCATCCGGTGCAGCAGCCTTCTCGATCGCCACTAGCGATCGTTTCCATCGGCGTCATCGCCGGCGATTGCGGAAATCTAGATCAGTTTACCCGCGCGCTGTTTGGACAGCGCCCCGGTTCACGGCGCACCGATGCGATTGAACTGGAGCTCGACGGGCTGGGTTTCCCTCCATCCGATCTCGAAAACAGCCTGGGGCAGCAGGTAATGGCTCTGGCAGCAGCCAGCCAGGCGATGGCCGGAGCGGGCAAGGTCGCGGCCGCCAGGACTGGCGTTTACGCGGGCATGGGCTGTGATCCGGAAGGGGCCCGCCTCGGATTAGGCTCCCGTATAGCGCCCGGAGCGGCAGCACCGCCCAAGGATTCACGGCTTCCAGCTTGGACTCCAGCTTCGGTAATTGGGGGTCTGGCGAACATCGTCGCCAACCGCATCAGCAGCCGGTTCCATTTGCGCGGTCCTAGTTTCGCGGTCATGGCGGAGGAGCTTTCTGGACTGGTAGCGCTTCGTCTCGCGGCGCGAGCCCTCCAGCAGGGCAGCATCGATCTGGCAATCGCCGGCGCAGTGGATCTTTGTTGCGGACCCGTGCAGGAAGCCGCCGCTCGCGCCGTGTTGCCTCTGGACAAACATGAGCCAGGGGACGCCGCGGTGTTTTTTGCGGTGAAACGGCTGGACGACGCGGAGCGTGCAAGGGACCGCATTTATGCGATCTTCGATCCGGACGACGCGATGCCCGCGGAAAAGTCGGCAAGCCTAGCCTCGCGCTTCGGGCACGCGCACGCGGCTTCGGGCATGTTGGAAGCTGCCGCGGCGGTACTCGAATGCGCGCACGGGGCGCGAACATCCGGCCGGCCCTGGATCGCCCCTGCTGAGTTGCGCCGCGTCGAGGTGCGCGTGTCCGCGCTCGGCGGAGCATCTGGCCAGGTGGTTTTCGCGGCGCATCCCAAGGGCTCTCCCTTACGCTTGGTGATCGATAGTGCTCCTCGAATTTTCGATTATCCCGGCGCAGACGGCTCCCGCCTTGTCATTGTCGCTGCGAGCGAAAGCGAATTAGCGCGAAAACGGGCGCGCGCGCTCGATGCACTGAATTCGGGCGGACCATTGGATTTGCTGGCATCCGACGGCATTTACTATCACCAGACTCCACTGAAAGGCGAACTCGCTTTCGTATTCCCAGGCGCAGCCGCTGCTTATCACGGTGCGGGACGCAGCCTCTTGATGGCCTTTCCCGACATTGTCCAGGATGTCGTCGGGCGCGCTCCCTATTTCGCGCCGGCCGCCGCTTGGATGCTCGAAGAAACTGCGCGCCCTGCCGCTCCGCATGAGAAACTCGCGGCCACCACGCTGCTTTGCCAGGCGCACGCCGGCGTAACGCTGGAATGCTTCGGACTAAAGCCGCAAGCCACGATTGGCTTCAGCGCGGGAGAGACGAACACCTTGCTCGCGTTTCAAGTGTGGCGCGACCCGGATCGCTTCTTCTCCGAGTTCATCGCCTCCGGAGTCTTCAGCAAACACTTAAGCGGGGAGTTTGCCGCGGTGCATGGGACGCCGTGGGACACGTGGGTCGTCCTTGTTTCCGAAGCTCGCCTCCGGGAACTTCTGGATCGCGCGCCGCAAGTCCGTCTGCTCGCAATTCATGCTCCGGGAGAGTATCTGATCGCCGGACCAAGCGAAGCGTGCGCGCCCGTACGCGCAGGTGCGGACGCCGCGCAGCGGATCGATTTCGATATGGTGGTGCACTGCCCGGATCTCCAGCCGTTCGCCGATACCTGGCGCAGTCTGCACGATCGTGAAACGTTCGTGCCGGTGAACGGCCCGCGGTTCTATCGGCTCTCGACCGGCCGCTCCTACACCCTCAGCCGTTCCGCTGTCGCCGAAGCGCTCACCGCGCAGGCCCTGCAAACACTGGATTTCCCGCGCGTGATTGAGCAGGCCTGGAACGACGGAGTCCGCGTGTTCTTGGAGCATGGGCCCCGGGGAACTTGCACGTCCTGGATTCGCAAGATTCTGGGAGACCGTGAGTATGCGGCCATCGCACTCGATCTGCCGGGAACGGATTCGCTCGCTCAAGTGATGCACGCTGCCGCCCAACTGATTGCGGCCGGAGTCGATGTCGATCTCACGAAGCTCGAAGAGCGAACATTCCCGACAGCGGCCGAAATCCCGCGCAGAGTTTTGCGCCTGCCCGCGCATCCCCCGCCAGTAAAGATTCCAGAAACGCCGCCACAGCCCGCGGCATTGCCGAACGGTGCGTCCCCAGGCTCCGCGTCCCTAGGCTCGCTCCTTGAGCTGCACATGCAGCGGCTGACGGCCGAACACACCCGCTTTCAGGAAACCAGCACGCGAATGCACGAAGAGTTTCTCGCTACCTCGCAGCGGGCATTTACTCAATTCATGAGCGGCCAATTGCAAGTCCGCCCCGCCGCGGTGGAAGCAAAGCCCGCGCCCGCCAGCGTCATCTTCACTCGCTCCCAACTCGAAGTGGCCGCATCCGGCAGGATTTCGGAAGTGTACGGCCCGGAGTTTGATGAGCTGGATACTTTCCGCCGCATCTGCCGTCTGCCGATGCCGCCGTTGCTCTTGGTCGATCGCGTGACCAAGCTCGAAGCTGAGCCCCGATCGATGCAACTCGGGGTGATCCACACCGAGACCGACGTCCGGCGCGACTCCTGGTTTCTGCATCGCGACAGCATTCCCGCCGGGCTAATGATCGAGGCCGGACAGGCCGACATGCTGTTGATCTCCTGGCTGGGCGTCGACTTTCACGTACGCGGTGAGCGCGTTTATCGCATGCTCGGCTGCGAAGTCCAGTTTCATGACCGGCTGGCTCGCAGCGGCGAAACGCTGCGCTACGAAATTCGCATCACCGGACACGCTCGCCAGGGCGAGGCCCGCATTTTCTTCTTTCAGTACGATTGCTTCGTGGGGCAACGGCTCGCGCTCTCGGTACGGAACGGGCAAGCTGGATTTTTTTCGGACGCCGAGCTGCGCGGTTCTACCGGCGTCTTATGGAGCCCGGACACCGAGTCCCCTCGGAACGCCTGGCAAGCGCCCAAGCCGCGGGTGACGAAGATCGCCTCGCGTTTCGATGCGGATCAGATCGGCGCCGCCGCTGAAGGCCGCATCTACGAATGCTTCGGAGCGGGTTTCGAACTCTCGGCCGCACAACAAAGGCCGCCATCTTTCGCACAGCCCGACCTTCTGCTCTTCGACACTGTTACGGAATTGCAGTTCGAAGGCGGGCCTTGGGGCCGCGGTCATTGCCGCGCCGAATACGCGGTTCGGCCGGATAGCTGGCTCTTTACTTCGCATTTCAAGGACGACCCATGCATGCCCGGCACCATCATGCTGGAAGGCTGCCTCCAACTGATGGCCTTCTACATGATGGCCCTGGGACTGACGCTCGATCGGGATGGCTGGCGCTTCGAACCGGTCCGCGACCAGACGTTCGAGCTGCGCTGCCGCGGGCAAGTGACGCCGGACTCCACGCTTCTGATTTGCGATATGTTCGTGGACGATTTCATCGATGGCCCGGAGCCGGTTTTGTATGCCGATGTGTTGGGCACAGTGGACGGGCTGAAAGCGTTTCATGGCCGGTGCATCGGACTGAAACTGGTTCCCGGCAATCCACTCGATGCGCCTTGCTCCGAATTGGAAAATTGGTCCGGCGAGCCCAGAGAAGTGGCGCGCGTGAACGACGTGCCGCTCGATTATAGGGCGCTGCTCGCTTGCGCCTGGGGGCTTCCTTCGGACGCATTCGGCCAGCCATACGCACGTTTCGATGAGCGGGAACGCTGCCCTCGCCTGCCCGGGCCACCGTATCACTGCATCACGCGGATCACGCGCGTGGATGGCGACTTCGGTATCGAGCGCGTGGGTTCCAGCGTAGAGTCCGAATTCGATCTTGATCCCGAAGCCTGGTACTTCGCGCAGAACGGAACAGACGACCTGCCTTTCTCTGTGCTCATCGAGGCCGGATTGCAGCCGTGCGGATGGCTGAGCTGCTTCACCGGAATCCCGCTTCGCTCCAAGGCGGAACTGTATTTCCGCAATCTGGACGGATCCGCGCGAAGACTCCGGGCCGTGCCTGCGCGTCCCGGCACAATCACAACCCGCGCCAAGCTCCTGAACGTGGCGCGGCAAGGTACAGTGACGCTGGTTTCGTTTGATGTGCAAATGTTCCTTGGCGCGGAACCACTTCTGGAGATGAAAACGGGATTTGGCTTCTTCACGCGCAACGATCTGGCGCGGCAGGCCGGGCTCCCTCCTTCGGCTAGCGAGCTCGCCTCGTTTTCCGAGCCGTCTGAATTCCAACTGGATTTATCCGCTTCTCCCGAGCACTATTTCAACAGGCGTCTGCGGCTCCCATCCGGCAAACTCCTGATGATCGATCGCATCACGGGGTTGTGGTGCGATCCCGATGGCTCCCTGAGTGGCCGCATCCGAGGCAGCCGCGAGGTCCTCCCATCGGATTGGTATTTCCAAGCGCATTTTTATCAGGACCCGGTTCAGCCTGGCTCTCTCGGGCTCGAGGCGTTGATCCAAACCCTGCAGTTCTACGCCATTCACCGCGGCATTGGCAGCGAATTCCAGCGGCCGCGCTTTGAAACCTCGCTTGATTCTGTCTGGAAATATCGCGGCCAGGTGACCCCGCTAAACCGGCGCATCGAGACCGAAGTAAAAGTCATCGAGGTGGAGCGGCTCGTCGGCAGTTATGTCCTCAAAGCGGAAGGAGGGCTTTGGGCCGGCAGCGTACGGATTTACCAAATGCAATTCGGACTGCTTATTTCCGAAACGCGGTGAACGCGCCATCGCGCGCTGCGCGAACCGTAACACAGCAGTAATCACGGCTTCACATTTCAGTGGTGTTATGTTTGTGAATGCGGGACGCCTTAACCACGTTACTCGGCCAAAAGCTGCCCGCGCCAGTGGAAGGCGCGATCGAAAAGCTGCTTCGATTGGACCGTCTGGACCGCCTTTGGGAGGATGTTCCCGGAGCCGATAACCGGCTGATTGCCGGCCATCCGCTCGCGCTGCTGAACGTCCACCCGCAAGTCTCCGAGCGTGATCTCGCGCTGATTCCGAAGCAAGGGCCCGTGGTTGCAGTGGCCAATCATCCCTTCGGATTGATTGAGGGCGCAATCCTTCCGTCGTTGTTTCTCTCGGTTCGTCCGGACGTGAAGGTGATGGCCAACCATCTGCTGGCCTCCAAGCCCGAAACGAACAGGTTATGTATTTATGTGGACCCGTACGGAGGCGAGCAGGCCGCGCGATCCAATCGCAAGGGTCTGAAAGATGCTATCGCGTGGCTGAAGCAAGGCGGATTGCTCACCGTGTTCCCAGCCGGGGAAGTGTCGCAGCTGAATTTCAAAGAACGCTCCATCACGGACCCGGAATGGAACCATCATGTCGCCGGTTTGATCCGCATCACCGGCGCGGCCGTGCTGCCGGTCTACTTGCTTGGCGCCAACAGCGCCTGGTTCCACCTGCTGGGCTGTCTGCATCCGCGAGTGCGCACGGCGCTGCTGCCCCACGAGTTTTTTAACAAGCACAACCGCAATATCGAGGTCCGCATCGGAAGCCCGATTGCTCCGGCCAAGATCCGCGCCTATCAGGACGACGCCGCTCTTATTCGCTATTTGCGCCAGCGCACGTATTTGCTCCAGAATCGCGAAGCTCCCCGCCAGTTTGCGATCAACCGGTCTGAGCCCCCGGCGGCTGGCGTTTTAGGCGAACTGCTGGCGGCAGAAGTGGCCAAGCTTGCTCCCGAACGTACACTGGTGGAAACGGAAGATTTTTCGGTTCTGCTCGCCAAAGCACACGAGATCCCAAATATTTTGCGCGAAATCGGCCGGTTGCGCGAAGTTACGTTTCGGCAAGTCGGCGAAGGAACCGGCAAGCCCATCGATCTCGATCGCTTCGATGATCATTACTGGCATCTGTTCGTATGGAATCGTCAGGCCAACCAAGTGGCGGGAGCGTATCGCCTGGGCCCGTCGGACGAGATTCTCGCGAACTTCGGCCCCAAAGGTTTCTATACCAGCCAGCTTTTCCAATGGAAGCGGGCGTTTCTGGACCGCATCAGCCCGGCGCTGGAATTAGGCCGGTCATTCGTGCGCCCGGAATATCAAAAGACGTACGCGCCGCTGTTGCTGCTGTGGAAAGGCATCGGACAGTTCCTGATCCGGAATCCGCAATACAAATTGTTGTTTGGACCGGTGAGCATCAGCAACGGCTACACCACGGCCTCGCGCCATTTGATGGTGAAGTTTTTGAGCGCCTACCGTCAATCGCCGGAGCTTGCTCCGCTAGTACGCGCGCGCAATCCGTTTCGGCAGCGGCCGTCACTCGGAGATAAATCCTCCAAACTTACGGACGAACTCATCGGCGCCACGGTGTGGGACGTGGAGGAACTTTCCGCGCTCATCGCCGACGTGGAGACCGATCGCAAAGGCGTCCCGGTGCTGCTGAAGCAGTATCTGAAACTGGGCGGCGAATTAGTGGCCTTCCATGTGGACCGCCGTTTTGCCGACGCGCTGGATGGCTTAATCGTAGTGGATTTGCGCAAGACCGGTGCGCGCGTGCTGCAGCGCTACATGGGCAAGGACGGCGCCGCGCAATTCCTGAAAAGTTAAAGAAATTAGCCCGGCTTAAACCAGCACGGTGAAGGCGGTTTCCGTGCGTGTCACCGGCCGGTACAGCGTATCGCGCTCCATCGGTTCTCGCCCGGCTTCGCGAATCAACCGCAATAGCTCGCTGCGCCGCATGCCCTGGCTGGTGGTGGCCCCGGCTTCGTGATAGATCTTCTCTTCCACCACTGTGCCATCCAGGTCATCGGCGCCGAAACGCTGCGCGATCTGCGCGATCCGCGGGGTCATCATGATCCAGTAGGCCTTGATGTGGCTGATATTGTCCAGCATCAGGCGCGAGACCGCGATCATTTTCAAATCCAGGAATCCGGTGGTGGTGGCAATATGCTCCAGCGCTGTATTCGCCGGATGGAACGCCAGCGGAATAAAGGTCTGGAAGCCTTCGGTCTCATCTTGCAAAGCGCGCAGTTTCACCAGGTGATCCACGCGATCCTCTTCGGTCTCGATGTGGCCATACAGCATGGTGCAGTTAGATTTCAATCCGAGCTGGTGCGCGCTCCGTGCCACTTCCAGCCACTGGCTGCCGTCGATCTTGTGATCGCAGATGATCCGCCGCACTCGATCGCTGAAAATCTCCGCGCCGCCGCCCGGCAGTGAATCCACGCCCGCATCCATCAACTTCGTGAGTGTCTCCCGGATCGACAGCTTGCTCCGCTGCGCCAGGTAGGCGACCTCCACCATGGTGAAAGCCTTGAGATGAACCTCAGGGAAGCGCTGCTTCAGACCGCGCAGCATTTCGCAGTACCAGTCCAGTGTCAACTCCGGATGCAGACCGCCGACGATATGAAACTCGGTCACGGCCTCGCTCCAACCCTCGCCCGCGCGATGCCACACTTCATCGAGCGACCAGGTGTACGCCTTGGGATCCTTCGCGCGCTTGCCGAAGGCGCACAGCTTGCAGCTCGCCACGCAGACATCAGTGGGATTGATGTGGCGGTTCACGTTAAACGACGTTACGTTGCCGTGTTTGCGCTCGCGAACCAGATTCGCCATGTAACCGACGGCCAAAATGTCCGAGCTTTTGAACAGCGCCACGCCGTCCTCGGCATCCAGGCGCACATCGGCCTGAACCTTTTCCAAGATCGGCCGCAACCGCTTATCTTCAAGCTGGATTTGCATGCGCTTCAGGCCCTCAGGCCGAAGAAGTAGATGTCGGCCGCCCAAAAAAGAAAGAATAGCACGCTTACGTAGCCGTTCACGGTGAAGAAAGCGGCGTCCACGCGCGACAGATCATCGGCCCTCACCAGGCGGTGCTCGTACAGGAGCAGCAGGACGATGGCCCCGATGCCGGCCCAGCTCAATATCCCGAGCCCGAAGGAGAGCGAGAGCAGCACCAGGCAGGCGATCATTGCGACGTGAAACAGCTGCGCGATCCACAAGGCGCCCGACATGCCAAATCGCCGGGGCAGGCTGAAGAGTCCGGCCTGCGAATCGAATTCATAATCCTGGCACGAGTAAATAATGTCGAACCCGGCGGTCCAAAATGTCACGGCAGCCGCCAGCCACAGAATGCGGAGGTCCAGCGATCCCCGGACGGCAATCCATGCCGCCGCCGGCGCGATTCCCAGCGAGAGGCCCAGAATCAAGTGCGAGAAGGTGGTGAAGCGCTTGGTGAACGAATAGAAGAAGATCACAGCCAGCGCCACTGGCGCCAGCTTCAGGCATAGCGGATTGAGCGCACGCGCGGCCAGCAGGAACACCAAAACCGAAACCATTACGAAGCCCCAGGCGAATCGGACGCTCAGGATTCCTGCGGGGATGTGGCGCATGCGTGTTCGCGGATTCCGCGCGTCGATATCGGCGTCCAGAATCCGATTGAATGCCATCGCGGCCGATCGCGCGCCCACCATGGCGACTGCGATCCACAGCAGTTTGTAGCCGAATCCGCGTGCGTCGAAATGGCTCTCCCGAAACGCCAGCAACGCCCCCGTAAGGGCAAAAGGTAGCGCGAACACGGAGTGCTCGAACTTAATCATTTCGAGCGTAAGCCGCAACCGTTTCCAAAAAGCCATCAAATTCTTGCCCGTGCGATACCATTCTAATTCATGCGGCATCTTTTTCCGGGCGTTCTTCTCACACTTGTGCTGCTTCAAGCATCCTGCGGGCCCAAACCTACCACTCTGGAAGACTTCCCTACGCGGCCCGTGACGCTCCCGGACGGCCGAGTAATTCGGGTGGAGACCATGCTCGGCCGCTTCGAACTGCTGCGGGGAATGATGTTTCGCACATCTCTGGCCCCGGATCGCGGAATGCTGTTTGTCGAGCCCAAAGCCGGCCAGTATTCGTACTGGATGTATCAAACCCTGATTCCGCTCGATATCATTTGGCTCGATTCGAATCGAAACATCGTTGAGATCGTGCAGAATGCGCAGCCCTGCAAGACCCAGGCCAGCAAGTGCCCGCAGTACGGCGGCAATCGGATCTCATCCTACGTGATCGAGATCCCGGGTGGAATGGCGAAGAAATTCGGATTGCAAGTGGGCCACCAGCTGCAATGGTGACGCGTGTTGCAATGTGACGCGTTGTGAATGATGCGGCGCCTGTTACTCTCAAGTTGAGATGGATTCCGATCAATTGCGCGCGCTGTTGGAGCAGGTGTACTCAGGTTCCGTGGATGTGGATTCGGCGCTCGACCGCATGCGCCACCTGCCATTCGAGGATCTGGGCTACGCCAAGCTGGATCACCACCGCGCCCTGCGGCACGGCATCACCGAGGTTATCTTCGGCAAGGGTAAGACGCCGGAGCAGATTGGCGCGATTGCCGGGCGGCTGCTCGATAAGTCCCCCAACTTACTAGTTACACGTGCCGACCGGCATGCAGCAGCGCTTTTGAAAGCGGACTTTCCGGATGCCGAGCACTTTCCGCTTTCCGGAGCCGTGCGAATCTGGCGCGACCGTACCATCCGCGGCAAAGGCAAGTTAGCCGTGGTTTGCGCCGGCACTAGCGATATCCCTGTCGCCGAAGAAGCGCAGGTGACAGCGGAAGTGATGGGCAACCAAGTGGAATCTATCTATGACGTTGGCGTTGCGGGAATCCATCGTTTGATCGCCCACAGCGAACAACTCATGGAAGCGCGCGTCATCGTGGTAGCGGCCGGTATGGAGGGAGCGCTGCCGAGCGCGGTGGGCGGAATCGTTTCGGTTCCCGTGATCGCCGTGCCCACCAGCGTCGGCTATGGAGCGAGCTTCAATGGGCTGGCGGCGTTACTCGGGATGTTAAACAGCTGCGCCAGTAACGTAACTGTAGTGAACATTGATAACGGATTCGGCGCAGGATATGTTGCCAGTTTGATCAACCGGCTGTAACATCCACTAACGCAACAATGTTACTTATGTTGGTCGCGGCTCTGTACCGTCGCTCCGCGTTCGGCACGACTTACTGAACCGCGATCCAAGAGTGGGGTGTTATGCTACGGCGACACTGACTCGTGCGCCGGACTCTTCCGCATAAACGTAAAAGCCGAACATGGGCATGCTTTCGCGCTTGCTCCACCGGCTCATCTTCCAGTGGACGCGCAGGTACCTGAGATCTTCTCGAGACCCCAGATTCAGCAAAATGGAATAAAGGCCGCAATAGAACTTGGGCGGAAACTTCGCCAGCGGTTTTGATTCCCACTTTTCGCCGTCGGGAGAACCCCACACGGTTACTTCCAAGCTCTCTTGTTCCAGGATTCGCGTAATGCCGAGCGTAAGCACCAGCAACTTACCTTGCTTGGAGCCGAGGTCGATCTCCGGTCCAGTGCCATCTGCTCGGGCGATGCTTTCAGGCAACAGAAAGTTACGCAGCATAATTTCCTCCAACCGGGGGACATGCCGGGGAACTGCTTCTTATGTGCTACCTGGCAGGTGTACCTACAGGGTAACTCTACATTCGACGGAGGCGGTCGCCCGCCTTTTCCAGAGTCTCATACTTCTTGCAAAAACAAAAGCGAATTAATGCTGCTCCGGCGTGAGAATCAGAAAAAAACTAGAGCCAGGCACCGCTGCAACGCCAACCTTTTCGATCATGTGACGAACGAAAGAAAGATCGTCCGCGAACCCAAAGGCGCTGATGTCGGTCATGATATAGTAAGCGCCGTTCGGACGATAACAGCGGAATCCAGCCTGCTCTAAACGCTCCGATAAAAGATCTCTTCGCTTTTGATATTCCACGCCTAGTTTCTCGTAGTATGAATCCGGTAGATTCAAAGCCACCACGCCAGCCTGCTGCAAAGGCGCCGCCGCACCAACCGTTAGAAAGTCGTGGACCTTTCGAATGGAATCCGTAAGATCCGGCGCGGCCAATACAAAACCTACTCTCCAACCAGTGACGGCATAGGTCTTGCTCATGCTGTTCACCAGCACAGTTCGTTCCTGCATTCCCGGTAATGTCGCTATCGGGAAGTGAGATGCGCCTCCATAAATAATGTGTTCATAAATTTCGTCAGTAATTGCAAGGGCGTCGAACTCCAGGCAGAGATCCGCGATTACTTGCAGCTCGGGTCGGGTAAACACCTTGCCAGTCGGGTTATTGGGTGAGTTCAAAATGATTGCTTTGGTCTTCGAGGAGAATGCACGCCGAAGTTCATCCGGATCGAAGGTCCAATCGGGAGGCCGCAACCGAACCAGTTTACATTCCGCCTCGCAGAGAAATGCATCAGGACCGTAATTTTCGTAGTATGGCTCGAAAATAATGATCTCGTCACCCGGATTGGTTACGGCCAATAACGCGGCAATCATACCTTCGGTGGCGCCGCAGCAAACCGTAATTTCTCTCTCAGGATCGTAATCGATGCCATACCACTTTCGATACTTTGCTGCGATGGCGTCGCGGAATGGTTTGGCGCCCCAGGTAATGGCGTATTGATTGATGTCGGCTGCGATGGCATCCTGAGCCGCTCGTTTGATTTCGTCCGGCGCGCCGAAATCCGGAAAGCCCTGCGCCAAATTGACGGCATCGTGCTCAATCGCCAGCCGCGTCATTTCGCGGATCACCGATTCCGAGAATTGCGAGGTCCTGCGGCTGCGAAATCGCAATCGCCGGCCGCCGATATCAGCCCGGCGAACCGAAGTCTTCGCTGTGCTCATGCCAGGATGCCCATTTTCTTAGCTACGCCGGTCAAGATTGTTGATGCCCGGTCCAGCATATCCTTCGTGTGAGTCGCCGTTACAATTGTGCGAACGCGAGCCTTGCCTTCGGGCACGGTGGGAAAGCCGATCCCGGTGGCGAGCAGTCCGTTCTCAAACAGTGCAGCCGAGTAAGCGTGAGCCGTTCTTGCCTCGCCCACGATGACCGGCGTAATCGGAGTTTCGCTTTCGCCTGTATCGAACCCGGCGTTCTTCAAGTTGGACTTGAAATACCGCGTGTTCTCCCACAGCTTGTCGATACGTTCCGGCTCGTCTTCTAAAATGTCGAATGCCGCGAGACAGGCCGCGGCGACGGCGGGCGGGTGAGACGTCGAGAAAAGAAACGGGCGCGCGCGATGATACAAAAACTCGATCAGAGCGCGGCTCCCGCAAACATATCCGCCAAGCACGCCGATGGCCTTCGAAAGCGTCCCCACTTGGACATCCACCCGGCCGTGCAGCCCGAAATGATCCACCGTGCCACGTCCATTGCGTCCCAGCACGCCCGACGAATGCGCATCGTCGATCATCATGATGGCGCCGTGGCGCTCGGCGATTTCCACCAGCGCCGGCAACGGCCCGATATCGCCATCCATGGAAAACACGCCGTCGGTGATCAGAAGTTTGTGACTAGTGGCGCCGTCCAGCTCCTTCAGGATTTCCGCCGCCCGGGCGGTATCTTTGTGGGGGAATACGTGAATCTTGGCTTTCGACAGCCGGCAGCCGTCGATGATGCTGGCGTGATTGAGAGCGTCGGAAACGATGTGATCCTCCGGCCCAAGAATCGCCGAAACCGTTCCGGCATTCGCGGCGAAGCCCGATTGAAACACCACGCAAGCTTCCGTCTTCTTGAAGTCGGCGATCCGCTCCTCCAGTTGCATGTGGATACTCATGGTCCCGGAGATAGTCCGCACCGCCCCCGATCCAGCGCCGTACTTCCTGGCCGCGTTCACCTGCGCCTCAATCAGTTTGGGATGGTCCGCCAGCCCGAGATAATTGTTGCTCGCAAGATTGATCACCTCGCGGCCGTCGAAGCGCGAGATCGGTTCGCACGGCGACTCCAGCACGTGCATCCGTTGGTAAGACCCGGCTTTGCGCCAGGCTTCTAACTGCTCGGAAAGATAGGCGAGGGGATTTGCGGTGGTCATCACCTTCATCCTAACCCGCTTGGTTTTCCGGAGAAGATGAACCGGCCGGTTGGCGCCCCGGACGACAAATTTCAAACTCAAGGTCAGGCGTACGGATCTCAGCGATCGATAATTGCGAATCAGCCGCTGTACCGGAGCGGCGGACTGAGGCGATTGCCGGGGAACACGAGACACACGCGTTCTGAGACTTTCCAGGATCGCCTCGGCGGCGCCGGCCTGTCCGGGAAAAAGACAGACAGCTCTCGGCAATGGCGGCTTCCGCTCTCCCAAGGCGGATTCGACGATGTAAGCCGCGCGCTGGCAGAGCAACGCCGCGCACGTGGCACCTGGGGCTCGTCGAAGACTGGCGGTGCTCCATCAGCGAAAGCAGCCTGGTCCCCGGCGACACCCTGGTGCTGCACTCCGGTGCGTCACCCAAGCTTTCAACGACACCGGCGAGGAATTCGACGATCAACAGTTACTCCGAAGCTTGCGCCGCCATCGCAGCCAGCAGCCTCGCGCGCTGATGGGCTCTGTTCTCGATGATGTGAAGAGGTTCAGCCCGCGCGAGCAGCACGACGACATTACGCTGGGGCTGGAAACGCACTACACCGCCGTGGATGCAGGCTTGGGTTGGCGATATAGAAATCATGCACCATTGTGGTGCATAATGGCCTCATGAGTGCGGCACACAAGACGGTTCGGCAAAGCGTCACTTTGCCGATGCATCTCGCGGGACAGGTTCGCAGTTTAGCCAAGGCGCGCAAGCTCAGCGCCAACCGCCTGCTCGTAGAGCTCATCGAAAACGGGATGGAGGCTGAGAAGCACAAGCAGCAGGAATTCTTCGACCTAGCGGGGCGCTTCCGCAACGCGACCAACCCCGACGAGGTCAAACGTCTGGGCGAACAAATGGGCCGCATGGTATTCGGCGGCTGATGCCGAAAATCGAAAGCTGGGGAAAGCTGCCCTCGTCGGTTCGTCAGCATCTCGTCGAGCGCATGCGCGATCGCGCCATCAGCATTGCAGATCTGAATCAACTTCGCCTCTGGGTCGACTTGCAGCCCGAGGTTCCCGAAGGCGACTGGTACAAGGATTTCGGTTCCTTTAAGCTCTCCGGCCATGGATCGTTTCCAAAAACGTTTCTGTTGCCAGGGCAAGCGGCAAAGGGAAAAGAGGTTTAGCGGCGTTTCTCGGTTCCTTGAAGTAAGTTTCCGCGGTACGATTTCCAGGGCACTTGATGCGCAAGCTTCCAACAAAGATTTGGGTCTGTTCCGCATACCGGCTGACCAACTGAAGCGTCACATCACGCGGGGGACGCGGGCCCGGGCCTCTGGCAGGAACCCAGGCCAAAGATACTACAGCAAGGAACCTTTCTAAGACAATATTTTCTTCGCTCGCCAGATTGACGGTGTAGCGAGTTCTCTCAAGCAGCTCGCAGCACAGGACGAGAGGAACCCGCAGATGGATCGCCCCACCGGCTGCTGGTCAATGAATGATGCAGAACTTGAGCTACAGGCAATCAAGTTCAATATTCCGCCTATTTCACGATGGTCCGCACGAAAACAATTGGTACATCGACCGCGGCCGTATCATCGATGCGCTGCTAACGCAAGACAACGCGCTCTGGGCCGGGGACTCGCCCTCTAACGTAACCACCGTGGGAGCATTGTTCGGATCGACAATTCAACAAAATACAAAGCATACAGCTTCGACGATCGATCATAAGTCCCAGGAGACTCTCCCCATTCAAAGCCCGTCGTCATCTTGAGTGTCTACACTCGATAGGGAATATTCTCGGTAGCATAGCTAACCTAAGCTAGGCTAGGAGCCTGTCCGAGTAACGCTCGAAGGGCTTGAAAGTCGACTGGTTGCGTAGCACGAAATCTTCATGGGACAGCCATAGTCGAGGCCGGGGCGGCTGATTTTGTTGCAGGACCGCTTGGACCTGCAATTTTGAGCGAAAATCATTCCTCAATGCCTTTCGTCAGAACTGCATCGCGGAGTGGAGCCGTAGAATGTTGTGTGTCAGGCATAGGAGCGCCCACTCCCCTTTCACTTTCTTTTTTCCGCGGAGCAGGAATTGACGGAACCCACGCGCCTGCTTGATCTGCCCGAACACCGGTTCCACAACACATTTGCGCGCCGCGTAGACAGCTTTACCCACTTTGGTCTGCAGCTTCCGCTTCATCCGGTCCACCTTGGTTGCGCCTGGCGGCAAGGGTCCGCGCTTCGCGGGTAGTCGATGCTCACCATGCTTTTGCTTCCCCGTCGCGATGAACCCCTCGATCTTACGCTCCGGCTGACCGCTCGATTCCAAGGAATCCAGGTTCTCCTCGGAACAATATCCGTTGTCGGCCAAAATTGCTTCCGGACGCTGCCCCGACTGCTGTTCGATTAGTTCCACCATCGGCAGCAGCTGCTTTTTATCATTGGCTGCTTCGGTCACCGATTGCCCCACGATCAGCAGCAAGGTCGGCTCCACCGCCGCTTGCGCATTGTAACCCTGCACAATCCCGTCGGCGCCTTTCATGATGCGCGACTCCGGGTCGGTGAAGTTATATTGATCCTTGTCCTCCGGCTTGGCCTTTTCGGCGCCCTTACCTTCCGCCGCTACTTTGTCCCGTGCTCGTTGTTCCAGGACTTTCTTGGCTTCCTTGATCTTGGCCAACCGGGTCTCGCGCCGCCGCAGTTCTTCCGGCAACTCGTCGCCCCGCTGGCTGCCATACTGTCGATCTTCGGCCTCATCGGCGGCCTCGGCCTGCTCCAGCAAGTGCTTCACTTCTGCCTTCAGTTGCTGTTGCTTCTCCTTCATCCGCCCGTAGCTCATCGCCTTGTGCTTGCTGGCGTTGGCCTTCAACTTGGTCCCGTCCAGCGATACCCGGCCCAGCTGGATCGATCCGCACTCCAGCGCCATTGCCAAAACCTGCTCGAACAGCTTCTCCAGTGCTTCGATGTGGATCTTGCGAAAGTCCGAGATGGTCCGAAAGTCCGGCTCGTTGCCCGCCGCCAGCACTTTGAACGGGATGTCTTCCTGCAACCGCTTTTGTATCCGACGCGAACTGAACACCCCCGTGCAGTAGCCATATACCAACAATTTCGTCATCAGCCGCGGATCGTAGGGAGGTTGCCCTCGCTTCTCCTTCTCGTACACCGCGTGGATGGCCGACAGATCCAGTTGGTCGACGACGTCGCTGACGAAGTACACCAGGTGGTCTTCCTTCAACCATGCCCGGAGGGTCGGCGGCAACAGCAGGTCCTGCTCAGGAAGGTACGTCCGGTAGCCCTTTGGCATAAAACATTATGTACCGGTTCTGTTCCGTTTGGACCCGCGAGATTGGACAATACTCGGACAGGCTCCTAGAGCGCTTACACCTCCGCTACACTCGAAGCGTAAGACGAACGGCGTCCGGGGCCGTTCGCCCGTAGTTCCCAGAATTTCGCCGCAAGGTCAGCCGCAGATCGCCAGCGATCCCAGCCTCAACCCCAACCGCCCGCTACAATTCATGTGTGCAGCTCACCTCCGTCGACTGGCTGGTAGTCGCCCTCTACTTCCTCTTTAACCTGGCCATCGGCTTCTACTACAAATCGCGCGCCGGCAAAAGCATCAATGAGTTTTTCCTCTCCGGACGCAACGTCCCCTGGTGGCTGGCTGGCACCTCCATGGTTGCCACCACTTTCGCTGCCGACACGCCGCTCGCGGTCACTGGCATGGTGGCCGTGGGAGGCATCGCGGGCAACTGGCTGTGGTGGAACTTCATCGCGAGCGGCATGCTCACGGTCTTCTTTTATGCACGCCTATGGCGCCGCTCCGGCGTCATGACCGACATCGAATTCACTGAGATTCGCTACTCCGGCAAGCCCGCCGCGTTCCTGCGCGGCTTCCGCGCACTTTACCTCGGCATCCCCATCAACTGCATCATTCTCGGATGGGTCAACCTGGCGATGGTCAAAATCCTGCAACTGGTGCTCGGCATCACCAAACTCGAAGCCCTCGGCATCGTCATCGGAATGATCGCGCTCACGTCGTTCATCTCCACCCTATCCGGACTGTGGGGCGTGCTGGTCACCGACATGTTTCAATTCGTCATCAAAATGGGCATGGTCACTGTGCTCGCGGTCTTTGCTGTGCGCGCCGTCGGCGGCATCGACAGCATGAAGATCAAGCTGGCCGCGGTCGACCACGCGCGCGGCGCGGCGCAAGGCTCGGTGCTCAACTTTGTCCCCGACCTGCACTCCGCCTGGATGCCGATGATCACCTTCCTGGTCTACATCTCCATGAACTGGTGGTCCACCTGGTATCCGGGCGCCGAGCCGGGCGGCGGCGGCTACATCGCGCAACGCATGTTCAGCGCCAAGGACGAAAAGAATTCGCTGCTCGCCACGCTATGGTTCAACATCGCGCATTACGCCGTCCGTCCGTGGCCATGGGTGTTGGTGGCGCTCGTTTCGCTGATCCTTTATCCTGGCCTAGCCGATCCGGAAACCGGCTATATCCGTGTGATGATCGCTTATCTGCCTCCCTCCTTGCGCGGCCTGATGATCGCCGCCTTCGCCGCCGCCTACATGTCCACCATCGCGACGCAATTGAATTGGGGCGCCAGCTACCTGGTCAACGATTTCTATCGCCGCTTCTTGAGAAAGACGGAATCTGAGCGCCACTACGTCACAGCTTCGCAATGGGCCACGGTTTTGCTCACCATCGTCTCGGCCGTGGTGACGTTTTACCTGGACTCCATCGCAGGCGCCTGGAAGCTGCTGCTCGTCACCGGCGCAGGCACCGGCGGCGTCCTGTTGCTGCGCTGGTATTGGTGGCGCATCAACGCCTGGAGCGAAGTGTCGGCCATGATCTCGGGCTTCGTTGTTTCGCTCATCATGCAAACCGCGTTCGGCCTGGATAAAGATCAGCCGCGCGATTTCGCCTGGATCATGATCGTCACGGTTTCCATCACTACCGTGGTCTGGCTCGCGGTAACGTTCCTCACGCAGCCCGAATCCAAAGAAACGCTCGTCGCATTTTATCGGCGCACCCATCCATCCAAGGCCGGCTGGAGCCCCATAGCGAAACTCGCCCCCGACGTCCGTCCCTCCACTGGCGGCCTTTCGAATTTGCTCGATTGGATCTGCGGCTGCCTGCTGATCTATGGCATCCTGTTCGGCACCGGCAAACTGATCCTGAAGGAATTCGCGAGCGGATCGATTCTTCTCGCCATGGGACTGGTGGCCGGCGCCATCATCTATTGGGATCTCTCGCGCCGTGGCTGGAGTACAGTAGTGGAATAAAGCCGTGAAACCGCTGCTCGCAGTTTTGGTTCTCTCGGGATGCGTCGCCATCGCAGCCGACAAGCCCTTCGCCGTCGTCCACGCTGTTTTCTCGCGCAGCGAAGATGGTCCGCCCGAAGCCGCCGATGAAACTTTTGTTCCCGGCGAAACCCTTTACTTTAGTTGCCAGGCTGAAGGCTATCGCAAAGTCGACAAACCCGACGATTACGGCAAGCAAAAGGTCGCCCTCACTTATCAGATCGAAATTCGCGATAAGAGCGGCGCTCTGCTGAAGCCCATCAAGGAAGGTAAGGTCGAAACCAACGTCACGCAGGAAGACAAGAACTGGGAGCCCAAATTCCGCGACACCATCGTCGTCCCGCCATTGGCCGATACCGGTGACTACAACGTTCTGGTGAAGCTGTCGGATGAGCTGGCCAAAGCAAATATCGAAAAGACCGCGGTTTTTCACATCCAAGGCCGCGACGTCGCGCCGAGCGATGCGCTCATCGTTCGCAATTTCCGCTTCCTGCGCGGTGAGGACGATGCCAAAGCCTTGCAGGTGGCCGCTTATCGCCCCGGCGATGCCGTGTGGGCCCGCTTCGATATGACCGGCTACAAGCTCGGCGACAAGAACCAGGTGGACATCGAATATGGGCTCACGGTGCTGCGCGAAGACGGCTCGGTGGCCTATAAACAGCCGGACGCCGCTACGCAAACGATACAGACGTTTTACCCGCAGCGCTATCAGCCCGGCGAGCTTAGCTTGAATCTCGCGAAAGACCAACCCCTTGGCAAATACACCATCGTGCTCGACGTGGAAGACCACGTAGGGAAGCAAATGTACGAAACGCGCGAGACATTTTCCGTCGAATAGCCACTCCCTGGGTAATGGCCCTTTTCCGGACCCGCAGCGCGGCTGTCTTTGGAATTGAAGCGCACCTGATTGACGTCGAGGTGGATATGTACCCCGGCGGTAGCGCGCGCGATTTCGTCACAGTCGGCATGCCCGATACGGCGGTGCGCGAAAGCCGGGAGCGCATCAAGTCGGCGCTGTTGAATTCCGGGTTCGGCTACCCCAACAAATCGGTCACCATCAATCTAGCGCCGGCCAACGTTCGCAAAGAAGGCGCGGGGTTCGATCTGCCCATGGCTCTGGGGATACTGGGCGCGATGGGCACAGTCGGCTGCGCCGACGAATACCTGTTAGTGGGCGAGCTTTCGCTCGACGGCACTCTGCGTCCGGTGCGCGGCGCGCTCTCCATCGCTGTCTGCGCGCGGCGCCAGGGGATTCCGAACCTGCTGGTTCCTTTCGATAACGCGGCCGAAGCCGCGGTCACCGAAGGCGTGCGAGTTTTCGGCATGCGGCATTTGTCCGAAGTGGTGACGTATCTCAACCAGCCGGATCAGTTCCAGCCCACGTTGTCGAACGCGGCCGCTGCAAATTCTTCTGAAGAACCGCTTTCCGATTTTCGCGATGTCCGTGGCCAAGCGAGCGCCAAACGCGCACTGGAAGTGGCGGCCGCGGGTGGCCACAATGTCTTGATGATTGGGCCGCCCGGCTCCGGCAAAACGATGCTCGCGAAACGGTTCCCGGGAATCCTGCCGCCGCTGACGTTTCAAGAATCCATCGAGACCACGCAGATCCATAGCGTCGCGGGGCTGCTTCCACGGGGCGTCGGATTGCTGGCGCGCAGACCATTTCGCTCGCCGCATCACACGGTGTCGGACGCGGGCCTCATCGGCGGCGGCTCGGGCACGCCACGCCCCGGCGAAGTTAGCCTTTCGCATAATGGCGTCCTCTTCTTAGACGAGCTGCCCGAATTCCCGCGCAACGTCCTTGAAATGCTGCGCCAGCCTCTGGAAGAATCGTCCGTCACGCTCGCCCGCACGAACATGACGCTGTCCTTCCCGGCCGATTTCATTCTGATCGGCGCCATGAACCCCTGCCCCTGCGGCTATTTCTCCGACCCGACGCGCGAATGCCGCTGCACCGGCGCTATCATCCAGCGCTACTTGAGCAAAGTGAGCGGGCCGCTGCTCGATCGTATCGATTTACACGTTGAGGTTCCTGCCGTCGCATACAAAGAGCTCCGCGGCAAGGATCACGGAACAACCTCCGCCGAAATGCGAGCCCGCGTGGAAGCCGCGCGCGCCATTCAGCGCCGCCGCGGATTCTACAATGCACGTATCCCTGCCCGCCTGCTCCGCACCTTCTGCGCGCTGGACGAAGCCGGCGAACGAACGCTCGAAATGGCCGTGCGCCGCATGGGTTTGAGCGCGCGCGCGCATGACCGCATCTTGAAGGCCGCCCGCACCATCGCCGATCTCGACAACTCGGACGCCGTCTCCGCCAAGCACCTGGCCGAAGCTGTCCAATATCGCAGCCTGGATCGAAGCTACTGGAGTTAGTGCGCCGTAAGGCCAGTTTGACGCGCAGCGTGGCGCGCTATTTCGCCTTGGCCTGTGACATTCTGTCACGATCACAGGCCCAACTGATTGATAAAGCTAGACATCCCTAATGGAATCCTACTTGCTCAATAAAAGGCATGACATCGGATAAAAAGACCTTCTTACTCGGCCAGCTTCAGGAAGCCATCGACCAGGCCGTTTCTCAGTCCGGCCGCATCGACGAGATCATCGGCGAGATGAAGCGGGCGGGCTACGACTTGTGCCTGATGCTGGAATCCACGATTACGATTAGCCCCGTGGAAGACCAGGCGAATGCCCGGCTCGAACCTCCGATGGACTCCGCCGGCGAGATCGAGCTCACCGATGCCGATCTCGAGTTCCTTCAGGAACTCAATATCGCGGCGTAATTTTTTAGCGGCCCGAGAGTGCCTCCCGCACCAGCGGCTCAGGCTTCGTTTCAAAGACACCGTACACGATTCCGGCCAGCGCGCCACCCAGGATAGGCGCAACCCAGAACATCCAGAGTTGCTGCAATGCCCACCCGCCCGCAAAAATCGCCGGCGCCGTGCTGCGCGCCGGATTCACCGACAGGTTGGTTACCGGAATCCCGATCAGGTGAATCAGCGTGAGCCCCAGCCCAATCGCGATTGGCGCGAAACCCTGGTGCGCGCGTTTATCCGTGGCGCCCAAAATGATCATCAGGAACATGAAGGTCAGGACGATTTCTGCCACCATGCACGCGCCCAGCGCATATCCGCCCGGCGAATGTGCTCCGTAGCCGTTGGCGGCGAATCCGTTCGACAGGCTAAATCCCTCCTTGCCGCTCGCGATCAGGTACAACACTCCCGATCCTGCAATTCCTCCCAGCACCTGCGCGACAACATAGGCAGGCAGCTCCGATATGGGGAAGCGCTTGGCCACCACCAGTCCCACGGAAACCGCCGGATTAATGTGGCAGCCGGAAATGTGGCCGATGGCAAATGCCATGGTCAGCAGCGTCAAGCCAAACGCCAGCGCGACGCCGGCAAATCCGATGCCCAAACCTGGAAAAGCAGCCGCGAGTACAGCGCTGCCGCAGCCACCAAAGACCAGCCAGAACGTTCCGATGAACTCGGCGAAAGATCGTTTCGAAAGTGACATTTGATTGTCCTCCTGCCGGTCTCAGATGCTACCATACTGCGCATGGACAGGCGCTCTTTTTTGGGAGCCGCCGTCGCCGGCGCGGCGGGATCGCAAATCGGCTGTAAATACGTGCCCGCGGCCTCCGCTTCCTCGGGCGCAATCCCCACCTTTGAACTGGACGAAATCAGTTTGTCGGACATCTCCGCCGGTCTGGAGAAGGGCAAGTGGACCTCTGCGCGTCTGGTGGAGCTTTATCTGGCGCGTATTGACGCGATCGACCGCAACGGTTCCGCGCTCGGCGCGGTACTCGCCCTGAATCCAGATGCCGCCGCGGCCGCCAGCCTGCTGGATCAGGAACGGAAGAACGGCCACCTACGCGGTCCGCTGCACGGCATCCCGATTCTGCTCAAGGACAATATCGAGACGCGCGATCCGACCGCCACCACCGCCGGGTCGCTCGCCCTGGCCGGCTGGCACGCCCCGCAGGATGCCTTCGTCGCTGCGCGGTTGCGCTCCGCGGGCGCAATTATTCTGGGAAAAACCAATCTGAGCGAATGGGCCAATTTTCGTTCCACGCATTCCACCAGCGGCTGGAGCGGACGCGGCGGCCAAACCAAGAATCCTTATGCGCTGGATCGCAATCCGTCGGGCTCCAGTTCCGGGTCCGGCGCCGGCGCGGCCAGCAGCTTATGCGCCGCCGCTCTCGGTAGCGAGACCGACGGATCGGTCACCGCTCCGTCTTCTGTGAACGGCACCGCCGGCATCAAGCCCACGGTTGGACTGGTCAGCCGCTCCGGCATCATCCCCATTTCGGCCAGCCAGGACACCGCCGGGCCGATGGGGCGCACAGTTCGCGATATCGCCATTTTGCTGAGCGTGATGGCGGGCGTGGATCCGCAAGATCCAGCCAGCGCCGCATCGCAGGGCAAAGCCGCACCTGACTACACGCGTTTTCTCGATCCCAACGGGCTGCGCGGCGCGCGCCTCGGCATCGCGCGAAAATTCTTCGCGAATAATGCACCGATGGATGCGTTTCTGAATGGTTGCGTCGATGCGTTGAAGAAGGCCGGGGCCGAGGTAATCGATCCGGCCGACCTGGCCACGCACGGCCAGATCGACGCCCCTGAGCTGCAGGTCCTGCTGTACGAATTCAAGGACGGGATCAATCGCTATCTCACCCGGCTGCCCGCTTCCAGCCCCGCGCGCACGCTCCAGGATCTGATCGCGTTCAACGAAAAGAATCGCGACCGCGAGATGCCTTTCTTCGCGCAGGAGCTGTTCATCGAAGCCGAAGCCAAAGGCCCGCTGACGGAAGCCGCGTACGTCAAAGCCCGCGCCGATTGCGTGCGTCTCTCGCGCCAGGAAGGCATCGACGCGCTGCTGGCCCAGCACAAGCTGGACGCCATCGTCACGCTCACCTCCGGCCCCGCCTGCTTGATCGACCACGTGAATGGCGATCAGGACACCGGCGGTTGTACCACGCCGGCAGCCGTCGCCGGGTATCCGCACATCACGGTGCCGGCCGGATTTTATAGCGGCCTTCCGATCGGGCTTTCGTTTTTCTCGACGGCCTGGAGCGAGCCGACGCTATTCAAGCTCGCTTTTGCGTGGGAGCAGCAGATGAACGCACGGCGCAAGCCGGGATTTGCGCGAAATATATCAGGCTGACGGGAAACCACCTGAAGTAGCGATATTTAACTCCGTCGATATTCATCCGCGATTGCTAAAGTAAGTAAAAGACGGTTTAGTGGCCACTCTGAGGCCAAATCACTTCGCCAGGATGAGAGCGCTTTTTCAACGACTAAAGGAACTAGACCCGAAAAGCTTTGAACAGTTCTGCTTCCACCTCCTCAAGGAACGCCATCCGGGGATTGACATCAAGCATGTTGAGGGCGCTGGTGGAGACGAGGGGATCGACTGTTTCACAGGAGCATTCGAGCGCGGCCTGGTGGTTTGGCAGTGCAAAAGCTTCCCGGACGGACTAAAGGCACCCCAGCGAGAACAAATTCGAGAGTCTTTGCGCAAGGCAGCCAAACACACGAATCTGCTTTATTGGGTATTGTGTATACCCATCGATCTTGACGTCAAGGCCCACCGTTGGTTTGAAAGACTGAAACACTCGTACGAAGGTAGATTTCAGATTGGGCTTCTGGACGCAAGCCAGATCACCCATGAGCTAACGCACCGGCGGTCCTTGCAGGAGGCCTGGTTTCCTGGAGCTGTCCTCGACGCAAGTGAGCTGCGAAGCCTTATTACTAGGACCGGAGAGCTGAGCGACAGCGAGCTCGCATCGCTTACCTCGGAGAATGTACATCAGTACGTACAGCGCTTCAAGGAACGCGACGCCCGGTTCACGTACGAGATCACCTTTGGCTTTGACCGCGGACCCCAGTCGCCGATACCACGTCCTGGATTGGTGGCGTCCATGACCAACCAAGACAAGAGAATCGACGTCTTCGCCCGGGACAAGGAGGCGCTCCAACTCAATCCACCGAAGATAAACTTCACAGTTCAAGGAAAGGGTGTCGAAAAAATATCGGAACTCATTAAAACCGGGCGAGCTCAAGATTTCGGACCAAGCGAGATAGTCGGGTTTGATAGCGATATGGGCTTCCTTGTACCGGAGGGACCGATGCTTCCCACCTCAGTGCGAATTGGTCCCTCCGCAGCCCCTCGAAGAATTCCGATGCGCGTGGTGTTTGGAAGCGGTCCTGCAGGGGTGGTCTATGAACATATGGAGTTTAAGGTGACTCGCTCAGGAAGTGAGGAGTTGGAGCTCCAGACCGATGATGGTGCGCCATTTGGCATCCGAGTCGTAATGACGCGCGAGGAGGCCCAGATCTCTTTTGAGTCGCACTTTACAAACGTCGAAGTGAGGTCGATCCAGAAGGCCCTCAAAGCGCTTCGCGCGATGGAGACCGACGGACACATAGAGATTTATGATCTTCGCCTTGGGAAACGAGCGTTCAGAGGGCGTATTTCGCAACGTCCAAATTTGGACACGGCTTTCGAGCAGCTTATCGCGGATACGAGCTGCGTCGCTGACCGGTTTGGCGTGCAGCTACGCCTCCCGGAGGCGCTCACGGAAACCGATGCGAGCAACCTGGAACTGCTGGTGGGGCTCGCGAGGGGGGACTACGCGACCACCGGAGAGTGCTCCGTGAAGATAGAAAAGGGAACGGAGGCCCCTGACGCGTTCCGGGATCTGCTGAACGGACAAGAAGCACAGCTCTGCTTCGAGCGTCCGGGCCTGGACCCGGCTCCCGTCCTTTTTGGGATTCCCGTGGCAACCGGGCCGATTATAGTCGAGGCAGCGGAGGTAAAACTTAAGAACGCCGAGCAAACGCGAAAGGCGTACGACGCAGTAGCAACAGGTGGAGACGTAGAGCTGACCTTTGACTACGCCGAGAACATTCGACTCAAATTGGCCAAGTTAGGAGCGAATTAGCGACGCTAGCGTGGCCTCCAAGGTGTTCGAGTTCGGATGCCTTAATTCGCCAGTTCCCCGCACATCCCCGGCATGCTCCGCGCCATGAATCCCAAGCTATCATCCATATTCAGCCCCGCTAAATTCAACCGCTTCGCCGCACCCGCCGCGCCGTCCGCGCAGGCCATCTTGGCGCGCGACCGCAGCTCGGCGATCGAATCGCGCCACTTCACCAGATCCGCCTTTTTCGCCACCGGCCCGTGCCCCGGAATCACGATGTCGAAATCGAGTTGCAACACGCGATCGAGTGTCTTATCCCAATCCACGATTTCCCTTGGCGCTATAGTCGATGAACGGCGCGCTGCCATTCACGAACAAATCGCCAGTGTGCAGCACGCGCTCGGAGGGAAACAGGATTACCGCATCGCCATTGGTGTGCCCGCGTCCCATGGAATGCGCGCTCACTTCCTGGCCGCCCACGAACACCTGCGCTTCGCTCCCAAACGTAATCTGCGGAAGCCCCGGCTGATTGCCCGCAACCATATTGGCGCGCGCATTCTTCTGGATCACGATCTCGGCCGGCGTATTTTTCAGCATGAAGGCGTTGCCGCCGGTATGGTCGCCGTGCTGGTGCGTGTTCAGGATGTATCTGATCGGCTTATCGCTAATCGCTTTCACCTTCGCCAGGATCTCCGGCCCATCCTGCTCGAATTTGTCGTCCACCAAAAGGGCGCCTTCGCCTGTGGGCATCACCGCCATGTTGCCGCTGGCGTTGTTCATGATCACCCACAGATGGTCGGTCACTTTTTGCACATTGAGCGGCTGCTTGGCGGGCTGCGCTCGCAGCCAAATCAAACAGAGTCCCGTAACCGCAAGACCAATCCCGCTAAGGCGCAGCACGGTGGTTTTCTGGATAGACATGTTCCGATTAGTATATCGCTCCGGAATTCGATGACATATCTGGAGCGGCCTTATTCCGGCCCTTTTCATTCACTTCCGCTCCGGCGCCGGCGTCGGAGCAATCTTAGCTCCCTAGAATCGCAGGCAGAAAGGAGCTGTACTGTGAACAAAAAGCATCCCGAAACACCGGATGAACCAGCCACGCAGCAAAAATCGATCATTCAACCGATCATGGACGATCTGAAAGGGCACACCTCCACCGAGCTGCCCAAAGAGGACGAGGTCGCGCCGCCGCGCGGTCCGTTGCATCCTCCGCAGCCCGCCGAACTCGATCAGGACGCAGGCGGCGGCTACAACCCCGACGGCACCTACCCGCAAACCTAACGGAGGGGATCGAACTTTCTGTCGGCCCGTCCGCCGCCGAAGCCGCTTTCCCACTCTTTGAAAATCTGGATGATAATAGGAACAAGCAAGCATACAGTGCCTGCATCGCAGTAACAAGGATGGTTCCCATGCAGAAGTTCGCCGCACTCGCTGTGGCAGCAGCGTGTTCTTGTCTGATGTTCGGGCAGGAGCCCGCACCCGTCCGTCCCAGGGCCGGCAAGGTCCAGATTTTCAAAGAGGCAGACCTCAAGCCCGGCATGAAAGGCTACGCCTGGACCGTGCTGCAAGGCACGCAGCCTGAGCCGCTTCCGGTGGAGATCCTCGGCATTTATAAAAATCAATGGGGACCCAAGCAGGATGTAATTCTCGCCAAGCTGGGCGGCAAGGCCCAGCGCATCAATGTGGCCGCGGGAATGAGCGGCAGCCCCGTATATATTGACGGCAAACTGGTGGGCGCCATCGCGCTGCGTTTCAGCACGTTCTCGCCGGACGCACTGTGCGGCATCACGCCCATTGAGCTGATGCTCGAAGTGAACGAGTTCGACGAGTCGCATCCATCCACCGCGCGCACCCCCGACAAAGCGGCCAATCGCAACGCAGCTTCCGCGGGATTATTTTCCGCTCCCGGTTCCACGGTCTCTTCTACTCCATTCCCGATCGCCAGCATGGTTCCCATCGAGACTCCGTTGAATTTTGGAGGGTTTAGCGAAAACGTTCTTCCCACCTATGCGCCTGAGTTCCAGCAAATGGGGATGACGGTAGCCGGAGGCGGCGGCGCCAGCACCATCCTGAGCTCGAAACCCGCTCCGGGATGGCAGCAGTCGTTGCAGCCGGGCGATGCCGTCAGCGGCCTTCTGGTCACCGGTGACATGAGCGTCAGCGCCATGTGTACCGTTACCTATAACGATGGCAAGCATGTGCTGTTCTGCGGCCATTCGTTCTTCAATCTCGGTCCCATCGACATGCCCATGGCGAAGTCTGAAGTCATCACCACGATGGCTTCGCAATATCAGCCCACCAAGTTTGGAAATGCCACCGAAATCGTCGGGGCGCTCAAGCAGGATCGGCACAGCGGCGTTATGGGCGATCTGGGCGATACGGCCCAAATGGTTCCCGTCACCCTGCGCGTTCGCTCGTTTGGCGACAACAACGTCGTGCGCAAGGAGAGGGATTTGCATTTCAGCGTCTTCGTCCAGCAAAAGTGGACGCCATATCTGATGAACATGACGCTGTTCAATTCCATTTCCAGCTTGAACGAATTCGCTGAGGAGACCACCTACCGTTTGAGCGGAAAAGTAGCGCTGGACGGGCAGCCCGGCGTCTCGGTTTCTACCATGCTGGCCGCCAACGAAGGTCCCGCGCCCGTTCCCAACCAGCTCGCCGGCTGGTGGGGCAGACAAATTTAATCGCCTGTTCCTGAATCCGGTCCAGATTCCCAAACTCAAATCCGTGGATGCCACCATCGATATTTTGCCGGATCGCCGCGAAGCCATGATCGAAAACGCCTGGGTTCCGGCCAGTGAAGTGGAAGCGGGCACCGAAGTGCCGGTGAAGGTCTTCGTGCGTCCTTACCGGGGCGATCGCATCGAGAAGGACTTCATGTTGAAGATTCCGGCCGGCCTTCCCAAGGGCGAGCATCGCGTGCTCTTCAGCGACGCCGACACCTTAAACCGTCTGCAGAGCGCAGCAGCAATGTCGGAGCCCTTCATCGACATCAAGCAAACGGTTTCTCTGATGAACCAGGAACGCAGCAACAACAAGCTCTACGTTTCACTCGTGGAGCCTCGTCCCACCGTATTTTACGAAGATAAGACTTTACCCAGCCTGCCGGCCTCCATCATGAACGTGATGCAGACCGACCGAACGGCCAGCCGGCATCTGCAGTCTTCTTCCGAAAGCGCGATCGAGCAAGGCAGCATTCCATTTGACATGCTCATCGACGGCAGTTACTCGCTCAGAATTACAGTAAAGTAAGAAGCATCACTTTTAAAGCAGCTCCAATGAAAACAATTCGACTCCTCCTGGTGGCGCTCAGCGCCCTGGCCACCGGTTTCGCAGTGGACACCCACTTCTGGCAGCATGGCGACCGCACCGATTTTGAAAGCGGAACGCTCAAGAACCTGTCGCTGCGCGCCGACGGCCGTATCTTTCTTTCGCCCCAGTTCACCGAGATTTTTGATTCCTCCACGCCTTATCTCTGGACCCTGGGCGACCGATTCGAAGGGCAACCTCTACACAGCGGGCGGCGGCACCGGCAGCGGGACAGCTAAGCTGTTCGTCATCGATCGCTCCGGAAAGAGCCGCGCCTTTGCCGAGCTGGATGGCCTGGAGATCCATGCCATTGTGCTGGATTCAAAGGACAACGTTTATGCCGCCACCGATCCGGATGGCAAGGTTTACAAGATCGGGCCGGACGGCAAGCCGAAGCTCTTCTACGATCCGCACCAAAAATATATTTGGGCCATGGCGTTCGCCAACAATGGCGATCTGTTCATCGCCACCGGCGATCAAGGCGAGATTCACCGCGTAACCCCGGCTGGCGTGGGCTCCGTGTTCTTCAAGACCGAAGAGACGCATGCCCGCTCGCTCGCGATCGACGCGCACGACAATCTGATCGTGGGAACCGAGCCGAGCGGCCTGATCCTGCGCGTCTCGCCAGCAGGCCAGGGCTTCGTGCTGTATCAATCGCCGAAGCGCGAGATCACGGCGGTTGCGGTTACGCAAGACGGCGCCATTTACGCCGCGGGCGTGGGCAACAAGACCGCCGTGGCGCAGGCCGCGCCTCCGCCCGCTCCCGCTCCTACCCAGATCCTGCCTGGCGTCACCATAGTGAACACTACGCGAAGCAGCTCCGGAAGCGGGAGTTCGGGGGCATCTCTGGCCGGTGGCTCTGAGGTGTACCGCATCAACCCCGACGGTTCGCCGCGCAAGGTGTGGTCCAGCGCGCAGGATATCGTGTACGCGATCGGATTCGACGCGGGCGGGCTGCCTGTGCTTGGCACCGGAAATCGCGGCAAGATCTATCGGCTGGATTCCGATACCGTCAGCACCCTGCTGGTGGACGCTTCGCCCACGCAGGTAACCGGCTTCGGCCGCGGTCCTAGCGGATCGCTGTACGTCATTACTGGAAATATCGGCAAAGTATTCCGCCTGGGACCCGGCTTTGAAAAGAGCGGATCGTTCGAAAGTCCCGTATTGGACGCCGGAGCGTTCGCCTATTGGGGGCGAATCAGCTATCGCGGCCTGGGGAAAATCACAGTCTCTACGCGCAGCGGAAACCGCAGCCATCCGGAAAGCAACTGGAGTCCCTGGGCCGCCTTGCAAACCGATACCAGCGCCGCGGCGTGCGAGGCGTGCGGCGCCGGCCGGACCGTTTCCCCCTCGGCTCGATTCTTGCAATATAAAATCGACCTGACGCCCGCGGCCGGCCAGCCCGAACCCGAAGTCTCCTACGTCGAGGTGGCATATCTTCCCAAGAACGTTGCGCCCGAGGTAGAGGCCATCGACATTACGCCGGCCAATTATCGCTTCCCGCCCCAACTGCTCTCCCTCACGCCATCCAGCTCTATCACGCTTCCGCCCATCGGCCAGGAAAGGCGCGGCGCATCTATCAGTTCGTCCAACGATGGCAGCGGCATTGCTCAAGTGGTGAACTACGCCAAGGGTTTCGAAGGCGCCCGCTGGCTGTCTTCCGATGAGAATAACGACACACTGGTCTATCGCGTGGAGATCCGCGGAGTGAAGGAGTCCGATTGGAAACTCCTCAAAGAGAACGTTAGGGACAGGTATCTCAGTTGGGATACTTCGGCCTTTCCTGACGGAGAGTACGTGGTGCGTGTGACGGCTTCCGATTCGCCCAGTAACCCGCCCGATCAGGCGCTCACTGCATCTTTAGTCAGCGATCCATTTTTGATCGATAATACGCCGCCGCAGATCGCAAATCTCGCAGGCACCGTTTCCGGCAACAAACTGGACGTCCGCTGGAGCGCTCGCGATGCGCGCAGCACTATCGATCATGCCGAGTATTCGGTGAACGGCGGGGACTGGGTGCTGGTTGATCCGGTGAGCCGCCTTTCCGATTCGCCCCAAGAGGAATATCATCTCCAGATCGATCGTCCGTCATCAAGCGAGCAGGTGATCGCCGTGCGGATGAGCGACCAATTCGATAACCAGGCCGTCGACAAAGTCGTCGTGAAGTAGCCATTCTGAGCGGCAGGCGGCCCGGGAATCCCGGACACCAATCGTCGAGATGAGTCTCGATGCGGCAAGCACGAGTGCTCGCGCCGCCTAATACAAACTCGGATACGCGGCCCGCATCCCCGCCGCTCGCTCCCGCGCCGTCTCAATCTGCACCAGTTCGCCCTTGCCCATCCCCGGACACCACGCCGCCGTTTTCTTCCACTCGCGCTTGCTCTCCACCAGTTCCGGCCAGAACGGAAACAGACGGCACTGCACCGGCTTCACCGCATGAATGGAGCAGCCGCCATCGCGCAAGAAGTGGCACTGCTGGTGGCGCGGAACGCGCAGCCGCAGCCGGTTCCTGGTGCGATACACGTAGCGTCGCTCAAAATCCCCCGCCGACATCCCCACATACTCGGCGATGCGAACCAGATCGTCTTCCGTCAGGTACACGAAGCCTTGCTGTTCGCAGCAGTTGGTGCAGCCGGGCTGGCATTCGAATCTTAACCCTGTCATTTCGGTTATTGACAACATGATAAGGCTTTTTGCGCGATAAAATTAAACATGCGCCTGCTCCTGCTCCTCTCCCTCTTCGCGATCAGCGTCCTCGGGCAGCAAAACCCTGCCGCGGCCGGACTAGGATTCAGCACCGCCAATATGGACACGGCGGTCAATCCCTGCGTCGATTTCTATCAATACGCCTGCGGAACCTGGATGGCCAACAATCCCATTCCCGCCGACGAGTCCCGCTGGGGCATTTTCGATGAGCTGGCCGATCGCAATCGCACCATCCTGCTCGGGATTTTGGAAAAGGCTGCCGTCGACGATCCCAAACGCTCGGCGGTGGAACAGAAGATCGGCGACTTCTATGCCTCCTGCATGGACGAAGGAAGCATCGACAAATTGGGAATCCAGCCGCTCGCCCCGGAACTCGGCCGGATCGATGCGATCCGTTCGAAAAACCAGATTGTGGATGAGTTGATCCGGCTGCACCCGGTGGGCGTTGGGGTTCTCTTTCGATTTTCCTCCAGCCCGGACGCCAAGAATTCCACGCAAATGATCGCCGCCGCAGACCAGGGCGGTCTCGGACTCCCGGATCGCGACTACTATTTGAAAGAAGATCCCAAGTCGGTAAAGCTGCGCGAAGAGTATGTGGCGCACGTGGAAAAGATGCTGGAACTGGCGGCCGAACCGGCGGCGCGGGCCGCCACCGATGCACAAGCCGTGTTGCGCATTGAAACAGATTTAGCGAAAGGATCGCTCTCCCGAGTGGCGCGGCGCGACCCGAATCAGACCTATCACAAAATGTCGGTTCAAGAACTGGCGGCATTGTCTCCGGCCATCGATTGGCCAAAATACTTCTCCGGCCTCGGCACACCTGCTTTCACCAGTCTCAACGTTGCGGTCCCGGACTTCTTCAAGGTTGTGAACACAGTTCTCAAAGACACCAGCCTGGCCGATCTTAAAACTTACCTTCGCTGGCACCTGGTTCACGCCGAAGCGACGCTGCTGGCGCAGCCCTTCCTCGATGAAAACTTTAGTTTCTACGGCCGCACCCTCACCGGCGCCACCCAACTGCAGCCCCGCTGGAAGCGCTGCGTGGAGGCCACCGATGACGACCTGGGCTTTGCGCTCGGCCAGAAATATGTGGAACAGAATTTCCCGCCGGCCGCCAAGGCCCGCGTCCTTGGTATGGTGCACGAGATCGAGAACATGCTGGGACAAGATATTCAATCGCTCGATTGGATGACACCCGCCACCAAACAACAGGCTCTCGTCAAATTACGCGCGGTGACCAACAAAATCGGGTATCCCGACAAATGGCGCGATTATTCCAGCGTCAGGATCGTGCGCCGTGAAGCCGTCGGGAACGACGAACGCGCCACCGAGTTCGAAGTGCACCGGGTGTTGAACAAAATCGGCACGCCGGTGGACCGCGGCGAGTGGACCATGACTCCTCCTACCGTAAATGCCTATTACAGCCCGTTACAAAACAACATCAACTTTCCAGCCGGTATTCTGCAGCCGCCATTTTTTGACAACCACATGGATGCGGCGGTGAACTATGGCGCCATCGGATCGGTAATGGGGCATGAGCTGACGCACGGCTTCGACGATCAAGGCCGCCAATTCGACGCTGAAGGCAACCTGCACAATTGGTGGACGCCCGAAGACGCCGCCGAATTCGAGAAGCGTGCGGAATGTTTCATCAAAGAATATTCGGCGTTTACTCCCGTGGACGACGTGCACCTGAACGGCAAGCTGACGCTGGGCGAAAACACGGCCGACAACGGCGGCGTACACCTGTCGTTCATGGCCCTGATGAAATCGCTGGACGGCAAGCCGCAACCGAAGATCGGCGGCTTCACTCCGCAGCAGCGCTTTTTCCTCGGCTACAGCCAGGTTTGGTGCCAGAACGTGCGGCCGGAAGCGGCCCGTCTGCGCGCTCAGATCGATCCGCATTCCGACGGACGCGATCGCGTGAACGGCGTGCTCGGGAACATGCCGGAGTTTCGTGCGGCCTTTGCCTGTCATGAGGGACAACCCATGGTGCACGCACCATCCTGCCGCGTTTGGTGAACCGCGGCCCAGCTTTCGCTGTCACGTACCCATAACGTCCAAGTATTTAGTCAGGTCCGGTAATAATTCCTGCTCACCTATCTCGCTCTCAGCGAGAAAGCCTTGAGAAATGCCAAGTTAGCCGATGGCATTTCCCGTGCATTACCAGCCGGCGTATGAGAAGCAACTTCACTTCGCAACTTGCATTAGCGTCTCAGCTATTGGCTGCTTCCGCCGGAATGTATTTGCTGGCGCCGGCCGTTGCCAACGCCCAGGCTCAGGCCACGCCGGCGATTCAGAAGATGAGTAAGGCGGATCGCAATCTAACGCGAAAGGTCCGAAGGGCGGTAGTTTCCGATAAGGATCTTTCCATCGAGGCGCACAACATTCATATCAGTGCTCAGGACGGGGCAGTCACTCTCACGGGCACAGTCAAGTCGGATCAGGAGAAGCAGGCGATTGAAGACAAGGCTAGCTCCATCGCGGGGGCCGGCAAAGTGACCGACGAGCTCTCAGTTTCGGGCAAGTAATCATCATAACGAGCATCCAGCTCAAGGAGAAAAAATCATGAGTAATACAGCTGTGTTTGGAGTGTATCGAGACACCGTGGCGCTAAGCTCCGGCCTGGAAGCCTTGAAAGCCGCCGGCTTCCGGAACACCGATATTTCGGTCCTTTTGCCCGAAAATGCGGGCACCAAGGATTTCGTTCACCAGAAAGACACCAAAGCGCCGGAAGGCGCCACAACCGGCGCTACCACGGGAGCAGTGGTGGGCGGCGTCCTGGGCTGGCTGGCCGGCATCGGCGCTTTGGCCATTCCGGGCATTGGGCCGCTGATCGCGGCGGGCCCAATCGTCGCGATGCTTGCCGGTGCGGGTGCGGTCGGCGCGGCCGGCGGCATTGTTGGCACGCTGGTGGGACTTGGGATTCCCGAATACGAAGCCAAGCGTTTTGAAGGCCGCGTGAAGTCGGGCGGGACTTTGATTTCCGTCCACTGCGACAACTCCGACTGGGTAAAGCGGGCCAAAAGACTTCTGGAGGAAACGGGCGCCGAAGATGTAGCATCGAGCAGCGAATCCCGAGCGGATTATGCAGTCAGCGAGCGGCCAGGATCCCGCACCTAGCACAGGATCAGGACCGAGCTCCAGGGGACGCATGCCCGGTATCTCTCGATATCTAGGGGTGCGTCCCTTTTTGTTTCAGTAGAATGGTCTCGTGACCCGGCGCTTCTTTCTGGCCGCTGCATCGGTGCCGGCTCTGGCGCAGCACATCCTGAAACCAGCTACGCTCAGAGCCAACGCGCGCATCCCGTATGGAAAGGCAGCGCAGCAATTCGGGGAGCTTTTCCTGCCCCATACTTCCGGGCCCCACCCCGCAGTGATTTTCTTTCATGGTGGATTCTGGAGAAATTCCACCGGTCTCGATCAGACCAGGCCTCTTTGTGCGGCGCTCGCGCAGGCGGGCGCGGCGGTGTGGAACCTGGAGTATCGCAGGCTGGGCGATCCCGGGGTGGACTGGGCGGGCATATCGGACGACGTCGTGCGCGGCGCTCAGCAACTGGTGCCGGTGGCCAACCGCTACAACCTGGATTTGAAGCGCGTGATTGCGGCCGGGCACTCGGCCGGCGGCCAGCTGGCTTTATGGCTGGCGGCGCAGCAAGCTGTCGATCTGCGCGGCGTGGTCCCATTGGCGGGAATTTCGGATTTACGGCGCGCTTACGCCTTGCAATTGGATAACGGGGTGGTGGGCGAGCTGCTAGGCGGATCTCCCGACCGGTTTCCCGAGCGCTATGCCGCCGCTTCTCCCATACAGTTGTTGCCGATCCCGGCGCCGCAGCGCATGCTGCATGGCACGGCGGACCGAGTGGTTCCATTTGACATGAGCCAGCGCTTCGCGAAGGCCTCCGGAAACTCCAAGCTGATCCCGCTCCCAGGTGCGGGGCATTTCGAGCTCATCGATCCGCGCGCGAAGGTTTGGCCAACCATCCAAAAGAGCATCCTAGACTGGGAATTCTGAGCTTCAGCGCCGATACATTTCAATGTAAATTTGTTTTAAAATAAAACGACGTGCAATCTCTTCGCCGTTGGATTGCCTTTGTGGCCCTCGGTTCCCTCAGCCTGCTCGTGGGCGCCGCCGAGTACTTCACGCCGCACCACCAATTGCTCGGCATCGGAGTTGGCCGGGCTGATATCACACCCGATCTGTTGGCTGCCCGTACGGACCACATGATCCAGTCGCAAACCTTCACCATCATGCGGGAGCCCCAGGCCGAGGCGGGCGCGGAAAGAATCACGGGCACGCGGCTGGCTCCCATCTTTCGCCTGGCGTCGGAGGAGAGCGGCTGGCCCGCTTCACTGATCTCGGCGGTGGCATATCTGGAAAGCTGGGGCGACGCTGAAGCCACCAGCCCCGCGGGCCCGCGCGGCATCATGCAGTTCTCCGAGGCTACCGCGCGGGCTGCCGGGCTGCGCATCGTTCGCGTCACGCGTTACCAGGTGACCACCTCCCACGTACTGGTGCGGCGCACTCGCGCCCGAGGCCACAAGGCCGGCCGATCCATTTATCGAACCGTCCGGCACAAGATGCCCTATACGGTGACCGTTCGCGACGACCGCCTGAATCCCGAACGCGCCGCCCCCGCCGCCGCCCGCTATCTGGCGCGCCTGGAAACCAAATTCGGCGGCCGCGATTGGGCCATCTTCGCCTATCATTGCGGCGAAGGCTGCGTGTCCGATCTGCTGCCGTTAACCGAAGCCGCCGTACATCACAAACAGCCGACGGTGGCGGAAATGTTTTTCGCCGCCAATCCCGCCCATCACGCCGAACTCTACGAAGCGCTCCAACGCGAGATGCAGCGCGATTATTCGCCCACCTACTGGTTCCGAATCAAACGCGCCGAGCAGTTGCTAGCGTTGTATCAGGACGACCCGCCGGCCTTCCGCGAGCTGGCCGAAGAGTATCAGAATCCGATCCATCCGAAACGGCGCGCCGTCGATCGTTTGATGATCTGGCTGAAGTCCCACGACATCTTCTACCGGTCGCCGGACGATTTGCGCATCGCCGAAGGAAACGGTCTGGCGAAAGTGTTCAACGATCCCCAATTCTTCGGCTTCTCTCTGCCGGAAATGGCCGACGGCCCCGATCGAGACCTTTACTTACAGGACTCGCCGGCCGCCATCGGAACTTTGCTCTACGTGTCGTTTGAGACGCGGCGGCTTTTTGATGAATTAAAACCCAAAGGCGAGCATTTCGTGCCGCTGCAAGTGGCGGAACTGGTCAGCACCACCGACCGTCCGGCCGAGGCCGGCACGCTGCTGGTGGATCCCGAGTTCCCGGAACATTCCACCGGCCAGGTGTTTGATATTGACCGCTCCAATCTGCCGCGCGGCGAGCGCGAGTGCCTGAATTTTACTCTGGACGATCTGGGCTGGGATGGCTATCTGGGCTTCATTCAGGTGACCGGCGACACGGTGCACATTGGATGCTCGCCGTCGTCGCGCGACTTCTTCGCAGCCGTCTTCCAGGACGCCGCCGCAGCAGTCCGATAATTTGCCTGGGATACAATTCTATGCAAGGCCTTGGCCATGCCCATTGCCGTTGGAGAACAAGTCGGCTCGTTTGTGATTCGGGCGCCTCTCGGCAAGGGAGGCATGGGCGAGGTGTATCTGGCCTTGGATCCCCGTCTCGGGCGCGACGTCGCGATTAAAATTCTGCCCGCGGAAGCAATTGCCAGTGCCGAACGAAGGGCGAGCTTCGTTCAGGAGGCAAAACTGGCCTCCGCGCTAAACCATCGCAATATCGTCACCATTTACGACATCGACACCGCCGAGGTGGACGGCAAACACGTGGACTTTATTGCCATGGAGTACGTTCACGGCAGAACGCTGGATCAGGTGATTGGGCGCAGAGGACTCCGTCTGACGGAAGCGCTCAGTTATGCCCAACAAATTGCCGACGGGTTGTCGGCGGCACACCGCGTTGGCATCATTCACCGTGACTTAAAACCGGCAAACATTATCGTCAACGACAACGGAGAGATTAAGATCCTGGACTTCGGACTGGCACAGTTGATTGAGCCCGAAGAAGCGGATGCCTGGGCGCCCACCCAGAGCGTGCCCGTGGAAACAGCAGGGGGCACGATTGCTGGGACCGCTGCTTACATGTCACCCGAGCAGGCCGAGGGGCAATGGGTAGATGAGCGCTCCGACATTTTCTCCTTCGGTGCTGTGTTGTACGAAATGATCACTGGCCGCCGCGCCTTCCCGGGCGCCTCGAAGCTCTCCACTCTCGTCTCGGTTCTGCACACGGATCCCGCGCCGATTGTGGAGACACGGGATCCGCTACCCCGCGAGTTGGAACGGATCATCGAGCGGTGCCTGCGAAAAGATCCGCGGCGGCGCTGGCAGAACGTGGCAGACTTGAAGATCGCGATCGAAGACCTCGCCCAGGAATGGGACGTCTCCAAAGCGGCCGCGGCTGAAAAAACTTCGTCAAGTTGGACTCGGCGCCGGGGTTTGCCTCTTTTCGTCTGGCTGACTCTGACCGTGTTGGCGCTGGCCGCGGGCGGCTACATTGGTGCGAATCTGCTAACGCGGCCTCATCCAACTTTCCAGCGTTTGACCTACCGGCGCGGCGATATCTCCGGAGCCAAGTTCTCCCCGGACGGAACGGTACTGTTCAGCGCACAATGGGCCGCGGAGCCGACTACGATTTTTTCCACGCGGTTGGGCAGGAGCGAGTCTCGCCCGCTCGGGCTTCCGTCCGCCAGAATCCTTTCGATCTCGTCCACCGGGGAATTGGCGATCCTGCTCGGCAGCTCGACCAGCGGAACGCCCGGGACGCTCGCTCGCGTGCCGCTGTCCGGCGGAGCGCCACGGGAGATCCTGGATAACGTGATCGATGCGGACTGGTCGCCCGACGGAAACAGCCTCGCAGTTTCGCACAGTGTCGGAGGCCGCAACCGCATCGAATATCCCATCGGAACCGTGCTGGAGCAGAGCGACGGCCGCCCTCCCTTGAGCCTTCGGGTCTCTCCCAAGGGTGACTTGCTTGCGTTTTTCGAATATGACAACGCCATCGGAGATTATGCAGTCACGGTGTTGGATTTGCACGGTGGGAAGCGAGTCCTTTCTCGGGGATGGGCGGTCGAAGGCGGATTAGCCTGGTCGCCTAGGGGAGATGAAATCTGGTATTCCGGCGGCAAGACCGGAGGCGAGCCCGTTCTGCGCGCGGTGAAGTTGAACGCGCTGGATCGAGTAGTGGTAGAGGCGCCAGCCTGGATTGCGCTCAAAGACATCGCGCGTGACGGAAGAGTGCTGGCCAGCGTCGTGGATACACGAGTAGGTATTTTTGCCCTGGCACCTGGAGCCAAACAGGAGCGGGATCTCTCTTGGTTCGAGGCGTCGCGAATCTACGATATCTCCACCGACGGTAACACTATCCTATTTGTGGAAATGACCTACGGCAAGCCGCGCAATACCGCCATCTATTTGCGAAAGACCGACGGATCTCCGGCGATCCGGTTGGGCGACGGCAACCGTCCCGCGCTATCGCCGGATGGCAGGTGGGTGGCGTGTATCGTCAGCGATGGCCCTCGAACGTCGCTGAGTCTGTTACCCACCGGCGCGGGACAAGTGCGAACGATTGGAACGCCGGGGATGCATTACGAGCGCGTGGAATGGTTCCCCGATGGTCAGCGCATTTTGTTCTTGGGAAACGAACCGGATCGGCCGGCCAGAACTTTCGTGCAGGACCTGAAGGGAGGACCGCCACGGCCCTTGAGTCCGGAGGGAGCAGACGCGAGCCGCGTTTCGCCGGACCAGCGCTACGTGACGATGGCTTCGGGAGGTAAGTTGAGCTTGCTCCCGATCGCGGGAGGGGAGCCTAAGCAGATCGCGAATCTGGAGCCTGGAGAATCAGTAATTCGCTGGAGCGGGGATGGGCGCTTCCTGTTCTTGCGCGAATTGAAAGGGCCCCGTTTATTGGAGATTAATCGGCTTGACGTCGCCACCGGACGCCAGCAGCTTTGGAAAGAGCTGAAGCCGCCGGACCCGGTGGGCGTGCAGCTTCTCCAGGTAGTGTTGACCCCGGATGGCAATTCGTATGCATATTCGTTCCAGCGCGATATTTCGACTTTGTATTTGGCGCAAGGACTGCGATAAAGCGCCCCCTGGCGGCTATCTATCGCCGCCGGTGAGGACCGAGTTGCCCCACACCACGTCGTTCCCCCAAACAACATCGTTGCCCCACACCACATCGTTCCCCCAAACAACATCGTTGCCCCAAACGACATCGTTGCCCCACACTACGTCGTTCCCCCAAACGACGTCGTTGCCCCACACCACATCGTTACCCCATACCACGTCGGTTCCCCAAATGAGTGCATTCGATTGCACATTCGCTGTGCCCCATATCAGAGCATCGGCCGATACCAGCGTCACGGTTTGCGTTTGCGGATTGTATTGCGCTATGGGCGAAAGGGCTTGAAAATTCACCGGATCCGTATTGGTAATCGCAGCCTGAATATCGAGATATCCCGCGCCCACGGTGAAAATGTCCTGCTGAGACTCGAAAGTGCCTTTACCATGCGCATCGGTTGCGGTGGTGTATCGCGCGAACTGCTTGGTGGCGGTCTTCATCAAGCGGGCCTTGATCTCGTCCGGCGTCAGTGACGGATTTTCCTGGATCATCAGAGCCGCAGCGCCGCTGACCACGGGCGTCGCCATGCTGGTGCCACTTAGCTTGTAGTAATCAGTCGACATACCGCGGCCATCTTTCTGATAGGTCGCGTTTGAGATCAGGGTCTCGGGATGCTGGGTCGCGATGGTGCAGTTGGGCGATGCCAGCAGGGAAACCACGTTGTTGCCCGGAGCCACCAAGTCCGGCTTCACCACGTGATCCAGCAGCGTGGGGCCCTTGGAGCTGTAACTCGCGATCTGGTCGTCGTTCCGCCAGGGAGTATTTTCGGCGTTCATGGCGCCCACCGTGATGACGTACGGATCGTTGCCCGGCGAATTGATGGTGGCGTAGCCCAGGGTGCCGAGCGAGTTGTCGCGGCCCAAATTTCCAGCGGCCGCCACCACCGTGATGCCAGCTTTCCAAGCGGCCTCCGCGGCCTGGCACAGCGGGTCCTGCTGGAAGCTTTCGTAAACCGCATGCCCCAGCGAAAGATTAATCACGCGAATGTTGTATTTGTCTTTCAGCGCGATGGCTTCGTCGATGGCCGCGATCACGTCCGATTCCTGGCCGTTGCCGCTGGCATCCAGCACCCGCAAGTTCACGAGATTCGCGTTGGGCGCCACGCCCTTGAAGGTATGCGTAAAATTCGGCCCGGTGGATTGCGCTCCGTTCGCGGCCACGATGCCCGCGACGTGCGTACCGTGTCCATATTGATCGGAAGCGTCCTGACCCGCGATGAAGCTCTCGCTAAAGACTACCCGGGAGTGCGAACCATCCGCCGCAGCGAGGTCCGGCTTGAGCGCAACGCCGCTATCGATCACCGCGATACCGACGCCGGTTCCGTCCCAGCCCTCATTCCACAGAAAATTGGCGTTGACAGTCTGGGTGGTGATATCGAGGAAGCCAACGGTCTTCCGGTTCGGCGACACGTAGGCCACCTGCGGGTTGGATGCCAGGCTAGGAATCATCGAAACTGGCACGGTCATGTGAGTTGCCGGGATGCTGCGGAAGTAGCGATGAACGAGGCCGAAGCGGCCCGCGTCCGCGGTTCTGGCTCCCGCGAAGCTCTTATATTGAACGATGACATCCACCATGCCGGAGGCCGTGGATTGGGGCATGTCCGAGGAAATCTTGGACCCCGCAAAAGCCAAAGAGCCAACCAGGCCGATCACAGCAACTCGAATTACGGACCTCATTGAACTGACGAACCTCCACCCTGGCAAAGGCAGGTCCGTATCCAAATCAACTACTTTTAAAATGTGTAAGATGCGAGACTGATGAGACAGCTCGCCTTGGACAACTTGTCTGGCGATGAGCCAGTATGTCCCAAAGGTTTTGGGACGCTTAGTACAGGTGTACTATACAGCTGGAAAGTTTAGTTGGGGACTGTGAAATGGAGCGTGGCCCCCTGGCCCAACTCAGACTGCACCCAGATTCGGCCGCCGCGTTGCTCGATGATGCGCTTGCAGATGGCCAAACCGATGCCCGTGCCGGGGAAATCGCGGCCGTGCAATCTTTTGAAGACGCCGAAGATTTGCTCGTGATAGCGTGGGTCAATTCCAATGCCGTTGTCTCGAACGGAGAATTGGATTGTATCGCCGATATCGCTGGCCGAAACATGGATCTTGGGCGGCTCCAGCCCGCGGAACGTGATCGAGTTCATAATCAACTGCCGGAAGACCTGCGTTAACTGCGCAAAATCAAAGAGCACGGCCGGGAGCGGATCGTTCGTGACTTGGGCGCCGCTCTCGGACACCGCAGCGTCGATCATGAGGATGGCGCCTTGTAGCGCGCCCTCGGGCTCCACGGATTCCAGTGGCTGGTCCGGCGAGCGGAACTGATGGGAATACGTAAGCAGATCGCCTAACAAGCGGTCCAGGCGTTGCGCGGCCTCCTGGATGTAACGCATGAAATCCTGGCCATCGCCGTTGAGCTGCTCCTGATAGCGCCGGTCCAGCAACTGGCTGTAGCTGACGATCATGCGAATCGGCTCCCGCAGATCGTGAGACACGGCATAAGCGAACTGCCGAAATTCCTCGTGATGGCGGTTCTGTTCGGCCAGCAGACGAGCTTCCAGCTCGTCGAGCGGCGTCTCTGCGACGTGGGAGGGTTCGCTCTGGGGGCTCATAATCCCGTGCCACCTCTATTCTACGCGTCTCCATGCGCCGGTGCGGAACCCCTTCGGGCCTCTGCTATCCTGATCGGTTGGCAAGTATTTTCCCTTTTCAACCCTATCGCTACAGCGCGCAAGCCGGGCCCGTAAAGAACCTTGTTACGCAGCCTTATGACAAGATTTCATCCGGCATGCAGGCCCGGTATCTCTCCTTGAGCCCCTACAATCTGGTGCGCATCATTCTCGGCGAGCGGACGCCCCAGGACACTGAGGGCGACAACGTTTACACTCGCGCGGCGGCGCTCCTTCAGGATTGGATCGGCAGGGGCATTCTGGAACAGGAGAGTGAACCAGCGGTTTACGCGTATTTTCAGAAATTTACGGCGCCAGACAGCGGCCAGACTCTGGAGCGCAAGGGGTTCATCGGTTTGGGCGCCGTGGAAGAGTATTCGGCCGGCGTGGTCCATCGTCATGAACAGACGCTTTCCGGTCCGAAAAAGGATCGCGCGGAATTGCTGCGCCATACACATGCCCACTTCGGACAGATTTTCATGCTGTATCCCGATCCGCAACTTGCCATCGACGGGATTCTCGATGAGGCCGCGGCAGGTCAACCGATCACGTCGCTGGAAGACGAAGACGGCGTGACGCATCGCGTCTGGAAGATCTCCGATCCGGCTTCGATCGCGCGAATTCGGGCGATCATGGCGGACAAAAAGCTGCTGATCGCCGATGGGCATCATCGCTATGAAACCGCGCTGGCGTTTCGCAATGAAAATCCTGGGCTGAAGGATGCCGAGAAAGTCATGATGACTTTTGTGAACATGCATTCGCCGGGCCTGGAGATTCTAGCGACGCACCGGGTACTCAGCGGAATCCCTGCAGAGCTCGCAAACAAGATTCCAACACGGCGGCTCGGTTCCATCGACGAACTGAAGCGAATCTTCGAGAGTCCCGCGGCGGATAAGATCCGGATCGGGCTGGCAACCGCGGATGGAATCGTATCGCTTTATGAGCGCGATCGAAAGCCGGGCGAGCTGGACGTCAAAGTCCTGCATGAAGACCTGCTGGGCGCCGCACTCGGTATTGGGGAGGAAGCGGTGCGGGAGCAGAAGCATATCGAGTACGTGCGGGGATTGGATGCGGCTTATGCCAAGGTTCGCAACGGAGGCGCCCAGATTGCTTTTCTGCTGGAGCCGGTCAGTGTGCAACAGGTGGCGGCCGTCGCGTTTTCCGGCGGCGTGATGCCGCAGAAGTCGACTGATTTTTATCCGAAGCTGCTCAGCGGTCTGACGATTTACAAGCTGGAGCGGTAAGAGCATCGACTGCAAAGACAAATTCTTCCACTGGCCTGCCGCCGATCAAGTGTTCTTGGATAATGCGCTCGATCACCTCGGGCGTCGCCGAGTGATACCAAACGCCATCGGGGTAGACCACGGCGATGGGTCCGCGTTCGCAGATTCGCAGGCAATTGGCCTTGGTGCGATAGAGGCAGCCCGGGCCCTGCATCAGGCCGCATTCGGCCAGGCGCTTTTTCAAATAGTCCCAGGAAGCGTTGGTGACTTCGCGCTCCGCGCACTTCGGCTTGGTTTGATCGGCGCACAAGAAGATATGGCGGGAGAGTGAACCGATCCCGTGATTGCGGGCGATGGTTGCAAGTTGCTCTTGAGTTTCGTTCAATTGGTGTCCTGTATCCGGTCTTTCCAAACGCCTCCGCGGCCAGACCAGTAGGCCCGGGCGGAATCGACCGTTGACGACATGTAGAATAGCGCGATCAACGGCATCAGCGGCGCCCAGGCGGCGGATCGGCCGTAGAATTTCAGTGCTGGTGCGTAGGAGATCATCATCAAGAGGCAAGCCGCCAGTCCGCAGACGGCCCCGACCGGATTTTTGGTGAAGAGCAGCAACGGCGGAGCGAGATAGATGACGGCCATCCCGCTGAGCGCGAGCGCGAGCAGCGGCGCTGAATGCTTCAACTGCGCGAATGCCGTGCGCGAGATCATGGCACGAATTTCGGCGAAAGTAGTGTAGTCGCGAATGCTGGCGGTGTCGTTGGTCAGGCCGAGCCAGATGCCGCCTCCGCTGCGTTTGACGGCGCGCGCCAGTGCACAGTCGTCGATGATCGCATCGTGAATGCTGGCGATGCCGCCGATGCGATGGAGGGCAGATGGCCGGATCAAAATACAACCGCCGGCAGCCGCGGCGGTCTTGCGATTGCTCCGGGCGATCCAGGCCGGAGGATAGAGCATGAAGAAGAAAAATACAAAGGCCGGGATCAGCAGCGTTTCAGCCAACGAACGGCAGCGCAGCTTGACCATCAAAGAAACCAGATCCAGGTTTCCCGTTTCGGCTCGCGCCACCAGTTCGGCGATGTTGTTCGGCCCGTGGACGATGTCGGCATCGGTGAAGAGCAGATAGTCGGGCGCGAGCGCAGCCGCGTGTTTCAAGCCTTCGGAGATGGCCCACAGCTTGCCCGACCAGCCTGCCGGAAGCGGACCGGCCTGGACGACGGTAACGCCGTCACGATTGGCCAGCGCGGCCGTGCCGTCGGAACTATGATCGTCTACCACGATGATGTCCAGCCGGCCCGAATACGACTGGTGCAAAAGCGAAGCCAGCGCCGGACCGATAACGGCTTCTTCATCGCGGGCGGGAATGATAACGCACACCGATTTCGGGCTCGCCCAACCGCCGGGGTTTGGCGGAGCGGAGATCTGCCAGAAATTGCCGCGCGCGGTGAAAAGATAAATCCAGGCGCCGAGCGAAGCGACTGCGGTGAGTTCCACTATCAAATGGTGATGACGATCTTTCCGACGAAATCGCCAGCGGCCTGGCAGCGAAACGCGTCAGCGGCTTTTTCGAACGGAAAAACCTTGTCGACGACGGGCTTGATCTTGTTGACGTCGATGGCGCGATTCATCTCTTCGAACATTGTCCGGCTGCCGACTCCGATGCCGATCATAGAGCCGCTTTTCATCATCAGGATGGCCGGATTGACGTCGCCCTCGCGCCCGGCCAGGAAACCGATGAGCGCCACCTTTCCGCCAAATGCGGTCGCTTCAAAGGATTTGTTGAGAGAGCCCGCTCCGCCGTTTTCGATAATGTGCTCCACGCCTTTTCCGCAGGTGAGTTGAAGCACTTCTTTCTGCCAGTCCGGAAAGCGCTTGTAATTGATACCGTCGGAGGCGCCCAGCGCACAGGCGCGTTGGATCTTCTCGTCGCTCGAAGAAGTGACGATCACGCGCGCGCCGGCCGCCCTGGCGAAAAGCAGCGCTAGCATGGAAACGCCGCCCGTGCCGAGGCAGAGCACCGTCTCACCGGGCTTTACCGGTTTGCCGGACACCATCAGGGCATTCCAGGCCGTGACTCCAGCGCAGGGCAGCGTGGCGGCTTCTTCAAACGACAACGTCTGCGGCATGGCCACGACGCCGTCTTCGTGGAGCACGATGTACTCGGCAAGCGTTCCGTCCAACGGACTGCCCAGCGCGGGATGCCGCTCGGTCATCGGGCCCGAGATCCAGCTTTGAAAGAACGTCCCGCAGACACGATCGCCGGTTTTGAATCGCGTCACGCCGGCACCAATGGCCGTTACTTCACCCGCGCCATCGGAGAGTGGAATCAGGTTGCGGGTGACCGGTCCGCCGAAGTAGTTTCCGGTGACCACCATCTGATCGCGATAGTTCAGCGATGTGGCGCGAACCCGGATCAAGACTTCGCGCGGCCCTGGCTGCGGATCGGGCCGTTCTGCTGGGCGCAAACCATCCAGACTGGTGGCGCCCTTTTGAACTTCGTAAACTTTCACCTGTACGAATGCCTCCCTAAGTTGAGAAGAAGCTATTTTACGACAATGCTGAGGCCTTGAGGGTCCGCCAGAAACTCCGATAGGTTCTGCAACGTTTGGTAGCATGATGCTTAATTACCTGGAATGATATCGAGTACTCCATGTCCAGCTCCTTAGGCCCGCCACCCAAGATCACCAGCTACGGGTACACGTGCAAGATCTGGATGGCATGTGAACTCGAGAGGAAGTTTCTTGGCGGCAAGTACTATACCTGGTTCGCCCGCGAACTGAATCCGGTTGGAGATGGATCGCGGCCACCGAACGGTGAATCCTCCAATCCAATCCTGCTTTATTTGGCGCTTGACACGGCCGTTAAGAGAAGAGACGCGAATCACTCGAAGATTAAAGATCTACGTGCGGGCTTGTTGCGAGCAATTAGCCGTTATGTTCCCGATCGGAACTTGGCTGTGACGCTACGAAGGGAAATCCGGAAAGCTCCGCTTGAAATGTTTCATCCCCAGTTGTGGCGTTTGGATTTAAGGAAAATTGATGCAGCCCGGATCAAAACCGACCAATCCACGTCCGGGTGGGATGAGCAATATATTTCCGATTTGACCGATGGGGAGTTCGACGTAATCGCAGAGTAGGCTCAAAGACTGTGGTCGCTTGGGTCGGCTAGCTCTGCAAAGCGAAGAGCAAGGTCCCGTAGATATTCGCGGAAGCTAACAGATTCCCCTGAGTCTGCCCGGAGGCCGCTGAAAACAAGCTCAGTTGTCTTCTCCACATCTTTCAGTGCCGTATTAAGATCTGATCCCGACAAATCCGGTCTAAGGTCGCTGAAGCGCTCACGAACTTCCTCGCTCAAAGCCGAAGCACTTTCGGGGCGTACTTCCAACCACTTAGCGCTGTTGGACGCGAGGTCGAGCTGTTTCCAAAGCGCCAAGTACAACTCGCTTAACTTGTTGTATTTGGCGCTCGATGTCAATGCCGGTGTGGCCATGTCTGCCCTTGCTTATCGTCCGCAGGTCTCCAATTATATAGACTCCAGCCGCCTAAACACTATGCACGCAATTTTAGGACCGAGTTAAGTTATTGAGTACGTTAGGGCAGCATTTTCTAAATGGCGACATTTGGCCACGTGATGGCTGTATTGACGCAACGCGGACACCGTTAGAACGGATAGAGCGAAATGCCGGCGGCGGGTGCGGCGGCTGGTTCTTCTCCCGGCGCGCCCACGGGCTGTTCTTGCAGCTCTCCCGCGATGGGCCGGCAGTAAATGCCGGACTCGCCCAGGTAAACTTCGAGCTCGGATGGCCGAGGCAGCGTTCCCTGAATCAGGGCTTCCGACAGCGGATCCTCGATGAACTTTTGCAGCGCGCGGCGCAACGGGCGGGCGCCGTAACTGCGATCCACCAGCGTCTTTTCGAGGATGTATTTAGCGGCGTCTTCATTGACGCGGATCTTGATCTGCTTGGCCACCAGATTGACGTTGATCTGTTCGACCAAGAGACTGATGATCTGCAGCAGGTCTTCATCGCTGAGCGAGGTGAACAGGATCACTTCATCCAAGCGATTCAGGAATTCAGGATTAAAGGCCTTCTTTACCTCGGCCATCACCTGATCTTCAACCTTGGTCGGAACTCCGCTGATATTGGGCGCCGAGAATCCGATGGACGCCTTCTTGTCGAGGAAGCGCGCGCCCAGGTTCGACGTCATGATGATGATGGTGTTCTTGAAGTCCACCGTGTTGCCCAGGCCGTCGGTCAACTGGCCATCTTCAAATACCTGGAGCAGGATGTTGTAGACATCCGGATGCGCCTTTTCGATTTCGTCGAGCAAAATGATGGAGTACGGAGCGCGTTTCACGCGTTCGGTGAGCTGCCCGCCTTCTTCATAGCCGACGTATCCGGGAGGCGAACCGATCAGCTTGGATACCGAGTGCTTTTCCATGAACTCGGACATGTCGAAGCGGATGAGCGATTTTTCGCTGCCGAACAGGAATTCGGCGAGTGCACGAGCCACTTCGGTTTTGCCGACACCGGTGGGTCCCAGGAACAGGAACGATCCGGCCGGGCGCTTGGGTGATTTCAGGCCGGCACGCGAACGGCGGATGGCGCGCGCCAGTGCGGAGATGGCTTTCTCCTGGCTGATCACGCGTTTGTGCAGCTCTTCTTCGATGCGAATGAGCTTCGAGATTTCTTCCTCTCGGATGGCGGTCATGGGGACGCCAGTCCAACGGGCGACCACGTCTTCGATATCGTCCTTGGTGACGACGCCCGTGGAGGTATCGTCCAGATTGTATTTTTCGCGCAGCAGGCGCAGATTTTCGCGCTCCTTGCGCTCTTCGTCCGAATAGAAACGCGCCTTCTCGAACTCATGATTCGCGATGGCATTTTCCATGCGATGCACGATGAACTTGATGCGCTTCTGGATGTCGGCCACTTCGCCGGGAAGCGTGGTCTGGCGCAGCTTGACGCGCGCGCCGGCTTCGTCGATCAGATCGATGGCCTTGTCGGGCAGGAAGCGATCGGGAATGAAGCGGGTGGAGGCGTGCACCGCGGTTTCAATCGCTTCGTCGGTATAGGCCACCGCGTGGAATTTCTCGTAGCGCTCCTTGATTCCGAACAGGATGCGGATGGCGTCCGATTCGTTAGGCGGAGGAACTTTTACCGCCTGGAAGCGGCGCTCGAGCGAACGGTCCTTCTCAATGGATTTGCGATATTCGCCAGGGGTGGTGGCGCCAATGCACTGGATCTCGCCGCGCGAAAGGGCGGGCTTCAGGATGTTGGCGGCATCGAGCGAACCTTCGGCCGATCCGGCGCCCACCAGGGTGTGCAACTCATCGATGAAGATGATGGCGTTCTGATTCTCCATCAGTTCCTTCATGATGGTTTTCAGGCGCTCTTCAAACTGGCCGCGATACTTGGTGCCGGCCACGATGAGCGAAAGATCGAGAGCCAGGATGCGCTTGTCCGCCAGGAACGAGGGCACGTCGCCATCGGCGATACGCTGGGCCAAGCCTTCCACAATGGCGGTTTTGCCGACGCCCGGTTCGCCGATCAGCACCGGATTGTTCTTGGTGCGGCGGCACAAGATCTGCACCACGCGCTCCAGCTCATAGTCGCGGCCAATCAGCGGATCGAGCGAGCCGTCCATGGCGGCCTGCGTCAGATCGCGGCTGAACTCGGCCAGCAGCGAGCTTTCCTTGGGGCGGCTGGAGGCGACTTTTTCGGACGACGAACGCTGAATCTCTTCGCGCACTTGCGAAAGGCGCAAGCCACGCTCGTGCAGGATCTCGGCGGCAAAGCACTTCTCTTCGCGCAGCAGGCCCAGCAGCAGATGCTCGGTCCCGATGTGCTTGTGATTCAGGCGCTCGGCTTCTTCGGCGCCATAGGCCAGCACACGCTTGCATTCGTGGCTGAGCGGGAGATCCACGGAAGTGGACACCTTCTCCCGAATGGTGGTGTGCGCTTCAATCTGCTTGCGAATGGATTCAATCGCGGCGTGGGACCGCAGGAAGCGATTCGCTAAAGCTTTATCCTCCCTCAGAAGACCGAGCAACAGGTGCTCCGTCTCGATGTAGGGACTTCCAAACTGGCTGGCTTCGTATCTTGCGAAGAAGATTACTCGGCGCGCCTTCTCGGTATAACGTTCAAACATGATTACCGCCGTCCTTCCACATTATCGGATGTTCCAGGTCCGGCCGACAGAGCGGGAACTCCGTCGCCAAACCACCGGGTCAAATTCCCTTTGTCCAACTGCAGAATCCGGTCGCATCGGGTCGCAAATGAGAGGTTGTGCGTGACGTAGATGGAGGTCAACTTATGAGAGCGGTGCAGATGTTGCAGCAAGGAAATGATCATTTCGCCCGTCCGGAAGTCCAGGTTCCCGGTAGGCTCGTCGGCGAGCAGAACCGAAGGGTTACCAGCCAAGGCTCTAGCAACGGCAACGCGCTGCTGTTCGCCTCCCGATAATTCTCCCGCGCGGTGTGAGGCACGGTTTCGTAATCCAACTTCATCCAACCTCGCCAACGAAACAGGTTCCGCATCCTGGATGCGCGTGCCCCGTATCAGCAATGGCATCATCACGTTTTCGAGCGCCGTGAACTCAGGCAGCAGCGAGTGATTCTGCCAAACGAACCCAATCTCCCGGTTGCGAAACTCCGCGAGCTCGGTGTCCGAGAAATTGGAAATGTCCTGGTGTCCGAAGTATATCGTACCGTCTGAAGGCCTGTCCAGACCGCCCAACAGATACATCAGTGTACTTTTGCCGGCGCCGGATTCGCCAATGAGCGCGAGGCTTTCGCCGGGCGCGATATCGAAGGTAAGATCTTGAAACACCACTAAATCGGTTCCGCCGGATCGGAACTTTTTGGTGAGATTGACGCCGCGGAATCCGCTGGCGGTGTTCATTAGTCCCAGTCCCTCTAATAACTAGGCTATCACTGGTGGCAAGTTGGGATCAGGTAACGTTATTAAGAATTTTTCGGAATGGTACTGGGGTGGGGGATTGGGTTGGCGCGTCTTGGGTGGTGGGGGTGGTGGAGGCTGTGTCGCGCGCGGCGCATTTTTTGGATTTGGGGCGGGTAGGGACGCAAGAGGGTGGTTTTTGTGTTTGGTGGTGTTTTTGGGATGGGGATTGGAAATCTGGGATTGGGTTGTGGGTTCGCTGAGGCGGCGGTTCAAGACCAGAAATATCCTGCGGGTCAAAGGATAGGTGATGGGTCTCGAAGTAAGTGGTTGTAGGAAGGGAGGAAGAAAGAAGGACGGGTTCGTTACTCGGGCGCGGCGCCTTCGAGCTGAGCGGCGAGAGCGATGATTTTGTCCATTTGGTCCTGGTGCAGTTCGGGGTTGCGTTGCCAGAGTGGTTCGAGAATTGCGCGCGCTTCGTTGCATGAGTCGCGTGCCTCATTCGGTCGCCCGGTAGCGCTGTAAAGAATGCCCAAGTTATTCAGGGTCATCGCGACATCGGGCAAGTACACCTCTGGGTTGGCGTCCGCCAAGCGCCGGTAAGTTCTGAGTGCCTCCTGGTAGCACTGCTCGGACTCCATGGTCCGCTGCGTGGCGCCGTAAAGATTCGCCAGATTGTTCAGAGTCATCGCGACATCGGGCAGGTACACCTGCGGGTTGGCCTCGGCCAAGCGCTGGTACGTCGCGAGCGCCTCCTCGAAGCGTTGCTCGGATTCCTCCGGCCGCTGTGTGGCGCGGTAAAGATTCGCAAGATTGTTTAGCGTCATGGCAACATCCGGCAGGTAGGCCTCCGGGTTGGCGTCCGCCAAACGCCGATAAGTCGCCAGCGCCTCCTCGTAGGACTGTTCAGACTCCTTCATCCGCTGCGTGTCACTGTATAGAACGCCCAAGTTGTTCAGCGTCATCGCGACGTCCGGCAGGTACGCCTCCGGGTTGGCGTCCGCCAGGCGCCGGCCGATACTGAGCGCCTCCTGGTAGGACTGTTCAGACTCCTTCATCCGCTGCGTGTCGCTGTAAAGAATCGCCAGATTGTTCAGCGTCCCCGCGACGTTCGGCAGGTACGCCTCCGGGTTGGCCTCCGCTAAGCGCCGGCGGATCGTGAGCGCCTCCTGGTAGCAGCGCTCGGACTCCTTAATCCGCAGGGTGTCGCTGTAAAGAACACCCAAGTTGTTCAGTGTGATCGCAACATGTGGCAGGTACTCCGGGCTGGCCTCCGCCAGGCGCCGGTAAGCGGCCAGCGCCTCCTGGTAGGATTGCTCGGACTCCTTCATCCGCTGCGTGGCGCGGTAAAGATTCGCAAGATTGTTCAGCGTCATCGCGACGTCCGGCAGGGGCGCATCCGGGCTGGACTCCGCCAGACGCTGAGAAATGGAGCGGGCTTCCAGGTAAGAAGCCTCTGCTTCCTTCAGGCACTGTGTGTCGCTATATCGATCCGCCAATGCATTCAATGCGGCGGCGAGGGTTGGCAGATACGAATCTGGATCCATGCTGGCGAGCCTTCGCTGCCTTTCAACCGCATCTTGCAAGCTCTTCAGAGATTGACGGCTGCGGCTTACGGAACGCGACTGTTCCACCCGCGGCGATTCCGATTTCGCTTCAGGTGCGATCTCGCTCAGGGTCATCTTGATCTGAAACCACGAAGCCAAATCCAGCGCTTCCGCTTCGGCACTCGCGGCCGCGGAAGCCGGAATCCACCAAAGTTGCACCAGCGGCATGCGGGCAATTACCTCGCGCCGGAGGTTGAGCGATCGGAATGCGGATGAGAATCCGCTCGCGCCAAGGCGGAATAGCGACGAGAAATCTACGGCGACAACGGGTAGCGAATCGCCGATGGGGATGTTTCGTAATTGTTCCTCAAACCATCCCGCAGCTTGGGTTGAGTCAGAGGGATCGAATTCGATTCGCTCGACTACCGTCGCGAATGACAGGCGGCCGAGGACCTTCTCGCGGCTAACGTCGGAGACATATCGAATCCAGATGATGCCAGGAATCTTGAGACCGATCCATTCGTGGATGCGAGCGGTGACTGCGGTGACGGTCTCCTCGATTGCCCTTGCCGGAGGACCGCTGATCATAACCGACTACCGCCTGGGGAATTTTGCTCCAGTCTCGCGAACTCGATGAGCAGGTCCACGATCAGTGGGTGCACACCAATCCAGCCGGTTCCATTGTATTGGAGGGCGCAGCGCTGCCTGAGGAGAAGATAGAGGACGCGATCGGGAACCTCGACGGTGGGGTCCTTACGCTGGTAAATTGCAACCAGCCGATCGAGCTTTTCGCTCAAGGGCGTCTCGGCGTCCTCTTGGCCGGTAGAGCCCAACAGTTGTTTATAGTCGTTGCGAAGGCTGGCGACGGCGCCATCTGCGTCCTCTACGGAAATCACGTTCGCGTACCGGAGCCGGGCCGATAGCATAGCGTTGCGGATCATGAGGAAGAGGTCCCTGAGGTTTCCTCCCGAGGCGATACAGAACCGTTCCAGGACATCGTCGGCGAAGAGGTCTTTACTTACGCGTGCAGTTACAACGGACCTCAGGGCAGCAATCACCTTTTCGTCCTTTTGATGATTCTTCTGGTAAACGGCGATATCAGGGACGACGAACGATTTGAAGTTTGGAGGCAACACGATTGCAGCGTGTTCGGAGTATTGGAGCCAAATCGGGATGACGATAATGAAGTGCGCGTCCAACCCCTGGAGGCTGGGCCGCAGGCCCATAAACAAATCTTTCAAGGCGTCGGCGGCGAGCCCGATCTTCTCCAGATCCTCGATAACGATTACCCACTCGCGGCCCTTTTGGTTCTTCCTGAGCAGGCGATTGCACTCCTGCAGGACGCTGTTCATCAGATCGGTGAGTTCGGAGACGAAGGACAGCTCGTAGTCCTCGGAGCCGCGCTCCCGGGTCCGGCCCTGCTTGATGTTCCCGAACAGCTTGAGGAACGGGATGTTGTGTCCCAGGCTTGCCCCAAATTCGGCCTCATCCACTCTGAGGTGCTTGGTCCAGCGGGTTGCCAGGTGGTCCCGCACGTCCGCGAGCATCTTCGGTAGATCGGTGTCCTCAAATCCAATGACTGACGGTTGGCTGACTTCGTAAACCAGGCGGATGAGAATGAGCAACAGTACGTCGTAAAAGCGCAGCGTGCCGGGATTGAGTTCGGACGTGATATTTAAGCGAAGCGGACGAAAGCGGTTATCAAGATCGAGCAACAGCTTACTGAGTTCGGTGGTTTTCCCAACGCCTGGATGGCCTAGCAAGAATGCTTTGAATGGAAATTGCGCGGCGTGCGCGTCTTCCAGGCAAAGCTTTAGCTGGCCGGTTCGGTTGATGCCTCTTACTTCCTGGATCGAAGATTGATAAAAGGCTTGCAACTCCTCCGCTGTCTCCAGAGCTTCCGGGTTAAGCGTCTGAGGAATCTCGGCGAGCGTGGTCGCGGGCGTGGTTCGGAGCAGCCGGCGAGAGGACGCGGGTGTCAGCATACCTTTTCTCAATTCTACGCGCGAACACAGGAAGACTATATACTGGCTCAGAAATGAAGATACCAACCTTTGAAGAATTGCCCATCCGGAAGGACTTGCCGGCGGATTGCTCGTGGGGTGTGTTCGGTGACAACGACGCGCTCGGGTGTTTGAACTTTTTGACCGCCGAGGGAGTGGTGGCCGCGGCGGGGCTGGTAAAAACCGGTCAGGTATTTCGCCTGGATGCGCCCGTTGGATTCGCCAAGCCTCCGTTGTTCGGACGCGCGCCGGCCGAGCATCGCGTGGTTCCTTTGGCGCCCATGGCCAATGACGACTTCGTGCATTTCAACACGCAGGAGGGCAGCCAGTGGGATGGGCTGGGGCACGTGGGGCACGTCCGGCATGAACGTTTTTATAGCAATGTCACCATCGACGAAGTGCGGGGCGGGAATGCCAAGCTGGGCATTCATCATTGGGCGAATAAGTTTGTGGGGCGCGGGCTGCTGATTGATGCGTTCGGGTATCGGAAGGCCAAGGGCATTCCGGTGAATCCGCTGGAGCGCGAGGTTTACTCGCTGGAGGAACTGAAAGCGGCGATCGCGCATCAAGGGAGCGAGCTGAAGCCGGGCACGATCCTGCTGGTTCGCACGGGCTGGATGGAGTCCTACGCGAAACTGGCCGCCGAGGAAAAGCGCGCCGTCGCGCCCATGGACAAGATGCGATCGGCGGGCGTCGAGGCCAGCCGGGAAATGGTGGCGTGGCTATGGAACAATCGCGTGGCGGCCATCGGGACGGATTGCCCGGCGGTGGAGGCGTTCCCTTCCGATTTCAGCAATGAAGGCATCCTGCATTATCGTGCGCTGCCGTTGTTGGGTCTCCCGCTCGGCGAGCTGTTTGTGCTGGCGCCGCTGGCCGAAGACTGTGCGCGCGACCGGCGCTACGAGTTCATGGTGGTGTCGGCGCCGTTGAACGTGGAAGGCGGAATCGCGTCGCCTCCGAACGCAGTCGCGATCAAGTAGAAGCCCGGCTAGATGGTTTCGAGCTCTTCTTCGAGCAACTGCTTTTGATACAGGTCGGCGTAATAGCCGCCGCTGCGGATCAGCTCGGCGTGGGTGCCTTGCTCGGCCACTTCACCGTGTTCGATGACGAAGATCTGACTCGCGTTCTGGACCGTGGAGACGCGGTGCGAGATCAGGATGGTGGTGCGGCCGCGCATCACGCCGGCCAGGCCTTCCAGGATTCGCTCTTCGGTGAGCGTGTCGACGCTGGCGAGCGCGTCATCTAGGATCAGTATCCTGGGATCGCGCAGGATGGCGCGCGCGATGGCGACGCGCTGCTTCTGGCCGCCGGATAAAGTGATGCCGCGCTCTCCGATGATGGTGCCGTAGCCTTCCGGAAAACCGGCGATCTCGGGAGCAAGACCGGCGAGTTCCGCGGCGCGCTCGATGTCGTCTTGGGTGGCTTCGTCCACGCCCCAGGCGATGTTCTCGGCCAGCGTGGCGCTGAACAGGAACGTCTCCTGCGGCACGAATCCGATCTGGCGGCGCAGCCACTCGGGATCGAGATCGCGCACGTCGACGTCGTCAAGAAACACGGCGCCGCGCGTCGGGTCCATGAGACGCGGGATTAAATTCACCAGCGTGCTTTTGCCGCTGCCGGTATGGCCCACGATGGCAACCGTGTTGCCGGCTGGAATGTACAGGCTGATGTCGCTGAGCGCATAACCCTCCGGGTACTTCATTTCCACGCCTTCGAAGCGAAGTTCGCCGCGAACTCGCGTTAGGTGACCGGTCCCCGCGGATTCCCTGCGCACAATGCTTGGCTTTTCGTGCATCAGCTCCATGATCCTGGACCAGGAAGCGGTGCCGCGCTGCATCAGATTCACCACCCATCCGAGCGCAATCATGGGCCAGATCAGCGTGCCCATGTAGGTGTTGAACATGACGAAGCTGCCGAGCGAAATGCGATGTTCCAGCAACTGATAACCGCCGGCCAGCAGCACGATCAGGAATCCGATTCCGATCAGGGCTTGCAGCAGCGGCATGAAAAGCGCCGAGAGCTTGGCGAGGCCGATGTTCTGGGCAACATAGTCCTGATTCAGAATTTCGAACTTGCGGATCTCGGGCTGCTCCTGGGTGTAAGCGCGGATCACACGCACGCCTGAGAAATTCTCCTGGACCCGGCTGCTGATGTCGGAGAACATCTTCTGGATGGTTTCGAAACGATCGTGGATGCGGCGTCCAAACAGGATCACGGCAATGCTCACCAGCGGCGCGGGGATCAGGCAGAACAGAGTTAGCCGCCAATCCACCCGCGACATCACGCCAATCAAAAAGACAGCTGTGAAGAACGTCTCGGTGAAGTACATGATGCCGGGGCCGAGCATCATGCGGACCGCGTTCAGATCGTTGGTGGCGCGCGCCATGATGTCGCCGGTGCGGTATTTCGCGTAAAAATCCTGCGAGAGCGTGACGATATGGGAGAACAGATCGTTGCGCAGGTCGAACTCGATGTCGCGCGACAGTCCGATGAGGATCACGCGCATCCAATATTGGAAGATTCCCCGGACTACCGAGATCAGCACGATCAGCGCGGCGAATTCGAACACCAAGGAAAGGCGAAAGCCTTTCATCAGAGAATCGATGCCGCTCCGGATGGCCAATGGCAGCGCGGCCTTCATGATATCGGTCAGCAAGAGCGCGCCCATGCCGAGCGCCATGCCGCGCCGGTACTTCCAGAGATAGGGCCACACCGATTTGACGATCTCTTTGGTCTTCATGCCAGAGTTACATCCCGAGCCAGGTTGCCACCGTCTTCATCCATTCCAGCAGAAAAGTCTTGCGCCCGTCTCGGTTCTTCCACCAGCCGCCGGGAGTGAAGTAGAGGTCGGGCGCGGCCACCATGTGGATTTCTAGGCTGGGATCTTTGGCGTGATAGATATTGCCGGCGCGGCGGGTGTGATAGTCGCTGGTGACAATGTCGACGCTGCGTGCGTGCCGTTGATTTAGAGCTGCGATCACATCGGTGGCTTCGTCGCGGGTAGAGCGGTCATCGTTGGGCAGGGCGATAAAGTAAGACGCGGGATAACCGTGACGCACAGCGAAGGCGATGGCGAGATCGCTCTCATGCATTCCGTAGGCTCCAGACGGCCCGCTGATCAGGGCTTGAGGAGCGAATCCTCGCCGGAGCAAATCGCCGGCGGTGAGGATGCGATTGCCCGAAAAATCGCCCGCCAGCACCACGATCATGTCTGCGCGGACGGGAGGTTCCGCGCGGACCAGGTATCGGCCGAAGGCGGCCAGCCAAAAATGATAGGTAAGCGCGAGGACAAGCGCGCCGAGAACCAGCGCAATGAGCCATCCCGAAATCCCGCGACTCTTGCGGTACGGCGGGCGCGAGCTACTTGTCCTCAGAGGAGGTCTTCTGATCCAGATGGCCCACTGACTTCAGCCGCTGGAACATGCGCTCCACTTCGGCTTCATCGTCCGGGAGCAGGAGCGGATAGCGCGGCGGTGCGAGTTGCTTTTTCGCGACCGCAGCGATGGTAGCTTCGCCCCAGAACTGGCGGTAGGGCACACCATCGATCAAAGCTTCGCGGGCATGCCGGCGCAGGCTGCGGAGCAGGCCGCTGGAAGAGTTCGGATCGCCAGGATAAATCACGATGATGCGCGTCTTGTCCGCCAAGGTGAGACGGACGATGAGAGGAAGATTAGCGCTGCGGTCCAACCGCCGGATGTGCCGCCACGGGATGGCATGATGGCCGATCTTTACGTGGCTCTCGTAAATTTCAACCGAGGGACGCGAGGCCAGATAAAGCACCATCGCGGCGCATGCCAGAAACAAGCCGGTTGCAACCCAATAGAACGGCCAGATCAAAGCGAACCAGAACGAAAACCCGGTGAGCGCCAGTGCCGTCAAGCCCGCCCAGAAATAATAACCGGGCACTCGATAACGCGTGATTGGCGCTGGCACTCTTTCAGACTACTCCGGCGCGCAGCGCACGTCAATGAGCGGTTTGCCTCAGCATTCCCGCGCCTCTCCACATGTAGTGCAGGCCGCTGACGATGGTCGCAAGCAGCATTAAACAAAGGGCCAGCGTCACCGGTGCTGGGATGCCGGCGCGCGCTCCCATCACCACCAGCGCGGCCGCAATCTGGAAGAAAGTGCTGATCTTACCCCACACCGACGGAGGAAATTTTCGCAGCGAGGTGAACAGCAGACCATAGGCGGCCATGGCGAGAATCAGCACATCGCGTCCGAACACGACAGCCACCATCCACCACGGCATCGCGCCCCCGAAGCCGAGCGAAATGTAAATCACGCTGAGTAAAATTTTGTCGGCGATGGGATCGAAGTAGGCACCGGCCTGCGTGGAAGCTTTGAGGCTCCTGGCGAGAAAGCCATCGATGACGTCCGTGAAACCGGCGGCGAACAGGAGGACGATGGCGCGGCCGTAATGATTGTGCAGAATGCCGGCGGCTATAAAAGGAGCGAGAACCAGGCGCGCAAGAGTGAACAGGTTCGGGAGGTTGAACAAGACTCATACCTACTTCTGGCGCGGCCTTATATGCGAGGAAGCGCAAACGGGACGTGATGACGGGCCGTGCGCGCGACGGTCCAAGGCCGCGAAAACGCTAGGGCTAATCAGGAAGTCGAAGGTGACCGAAGTAGGGATTCTCAATGACTTTGTGGAGCTGGGGCCTGGACCATAAGTTGCGGGCGCGTCAAGTTTTTTGTGTAAACGGCCGGTCATTTTCTAACCTTGCATCCCTGGTAGACTGGACGGACCTGAGCGTAGGGTAGGGCTCTGCGGAGACGCAACCCGAGCGCCGACTCAGGGGCCGGGATTTCGGGAGCGCGAGCGGAGCTCGCCTCCCGGTCCAGGAATCCTGGCGCAAAAGCGGTAAATCTCGGGGGTTTGGGGGCAGAGCCCCCGATCCCAGAAATGTTCTTCTTCCGATTGTTCATGCTGCGACGATTTAGACCAGCTCCGCTTTCGGAACGCGGTCGCCAAGCAGAATCGCGAAGCGCTGCAAGGCGGCCTTCCAGTTCTGCACCGGCATGGTCCATTTCTTGGCAATGTGCTCCAGCGCCAGGTACAGCAGTTTCATAGCGGCTTCCTGGTTGGGAAACGAGCCGCGGGTCTTGATCACTTTCCGCAACGACATGTTCAGCGACTCCACCGCGTTGGTGGTGTAGATCACCTTGCGAATGTCGGCTGGATAAGCGAAAAACGGTGTTAGATGCTCCCAGTTCCGGCGCCACATCTGGCTGATGGTGGGATACGCTCCATCCCATTTCGCGGCAAACTCGTCCAGCCGTTGTTCGGCTTCTTGGACTGTGCTGGCGCGGTAAATCGGCTGTAGATCCGCGGCCACCGCCTTGCGCTGTTTCCACGACACATAGTTCAGCGATGCGCGCACCTGGTGCACCAGGCACAACTGCACTTGCGCCTCCGGAAACACTGTCGCAATGGATTCGGGAAATCCCTTCAGACCATCCACGCAGGCGATAAACATATCGGCCACGCCCCGGTTCTTCAGCTCCGTCAATACCTGTAGCCAGAACTTTGCTCCCTCGGTCTGACCGGCCCACAGTCCCAGCACCTCTTTGTTGCCCTGCATGTTGACGCCAATCACCACGTAGATCGCTTTGTTGCGCACGTGCCCGGTCTCGCGAATCTTTACCACTAAGGCGTCCAAGTACACGATCGGATACACCGCATCCAGCGGCCGGCTCTGCCAGCTCTTGACCTCTTCCATCACCTCTTCGGTGACGTTGGAAATCAGTGTCGGACTCACTTCCACTTTGTAGATCTCTTCCAGGTGTCCCTGGATCTCGCGCGTGCTCATGCCCCGCGCGTACATCGAGATGATTTTGTCGTCGAAGCCAGTGAAACGCGTCTGGCCCTTGCCGATGATCTTCGGTTCGTAGCTACCGTTGCGATCGCGCGGCGTCTCCAGCGGCATCTCCCCAAAATTGCCTTTCAGTGTTTTGGTTGTCCCACCGTTGCGCGAGTTGCCGCTGTTATTCCCAGCCGGGTCGTGCTTCTCGTAGCCGAGATGGTCGGTCATCTCGGCTTGCATGGCGCGTTCCAGCAGAGCCTTGGTCAGCTGCTTCAGCAGACCGTTCTCGCCTATGATGTCTTCTGGCTTTTTGTAGTCCGCCAGCAATTTGTCGATGAGTTTGAGGTCGATAGCCATCGGGTCTCCTTAGTGTGATCCTTTCGATGGCCGTTTACACAGTTCAATTTATACCCTCTAAGTTGCTGGGCCGCCCTTACTAGCGCCTGGTCTCTGGAGTTGTAAAACAGCTTGTAGATGCCAGTCCCTGCAAACACGACATCAATTGCACAGTAGAGTGCCCAAACTTTATTCTTGAAATCTTTATCGCTCTCAAGGCTGCTGATCTTTAGGCCGAGGTTTGCACTTGTTAAGTCCTCCAGGCGGATGCATCTGCTATGAGACTTGAAAGCGGAGTGTTGGCTGAGGTAGTCAGCGATTGCAGCAGACTTTGTGTCGGCTGCGGGGTCCCCGGCAAACATGAACCTCTTGAGCCATCGAGCCACAAGTGTCTTCGATAGGGCGATTGCATTGTCCGATTGCACAAGCAGCGATGGCCCCATCTGCTGGAGAATCGGTATCCATACACTTAGCTTCTTTGGGTCTGCCGCGATCTCCTGACTGGCCTTCAAGAACTGCTCTTTAATAGCTTCGGCGGGGCTATAGCCATTGGCGGTCGGCATTTGCGGATCGATCGGACCCAGCTCCGCGTTGTCTTCTAGCAAGATTTCATCTGCGGACATTGCCATCATCGTTGCAGCGCTTTTTGCATAACTGGGGACGATCACACGGACATGCGAGAACCTGGAACGAATGGTTTCTACGATGGTTTCTGCCGCCTCCGGAAACCCGCCGGGGCTGTGGATCATGAGGTCCAGCACGTTGCCCTTGATTGCGTGTGTAACCTCGTAGAATCCAATCTTGTCGGAAGCGTCAATCTGCAGACCGCCCGGAGGAACTTGCTTTGCTGATGATGTGCAGGCCGTGGCGTAGACTACCAGCGGCCTCCCCGAGTGATCAGAGACGGCCCTAACACGGCTATATAAGACCGTTGCCCAAGCTGCCTTCTCGCCAGGCTTAAGGGGCTGTCGCGCTTCCCTTGCAGCTCCCCTTTGGAGTTCTTCGAGTGCCTCGCTCCAAGCGGACGATAACATTTGTCACAGTTGGATTGGGATGTGCGAGGCGGCCGAATAGGAATAGGTTTGCCCGCCGCGAACGCTCTCCATCGCCTGCAGATAATCGGTCATAGACATGTTCATGACCTCCATCGCTGCAATAATTTCAGGATTGTTCTTCCTGAACTCTTCGATGTCTCCAACGATCGTCAGTTGGATTTCTTCCGATGTCTTGTTTTCTTGGGGCTGCATCGCTTTTTCTCGCTCCCATGTTAAGTAGACGTTTGCATCCTTCTCCTACATCGACAATTCCAAAGAATAGCATAGCAAGTATATATCAATACGGTATCTAGCGTCACATGAGGTGTTTAGAGGTCATTGCGCGCTAAATCGCCGAGCCTGCTCTCCCTCTTCTCCGCGCGGTGACTCGCCCTTCGCGGAGGATCGGGCGGTGGAACTCAACTCACCAGCGCGTGGGCGACGCGAGTGGCCAATTGGTCGAAGCTCAGGATCTCATAGAGCGATGGATCGGACATGATGCGCGCCACCAGCGCGGTGTGCATCGCGTGTCCGGCGCGTTCGGCGATCACGTGGCCGAGCAGCGGCTTGCCGATCAGCGCGAGGTCGCCGATCAGATCCAGCGCTTTGTGCCGGCAGCATTCGTCGGGAAAGCGCAAACCTCCCGGGTTCTGCACGCCCTGGCGATCGAAGCACATGGCGTTTTCGAGCGCCGCGCCGCGAATCAATCCCATGTCTCGCATCTGATCCAGCTCATGCGCGAAGCCGAAGGTGCGCGCCGGGGCGATCTCCTGTGCATAGCGCTCGGGCGTCACTTCCATGTCGAGAGATTGCTTGCCGATCAGCGGATGATCGTAAAAGACATCGCAGGTGAGGAGAAATCGGTCCGACGGAAGAATGGTGATGCGCTTCGATCCGGCTTCCACAGTCACTGGACGGCGAATTCGGAGAAAGCGCTTGCGGCGGCGGTAGGATTTCAGTCCCGCGGCGTTCAACAGCTCGACATACGGCGAGCCGCTGCCATCCAAGATGGGAACTTCCAGGTTGTCGATCTCGACGTACGCATTGTCCACGCCCATGCTGTAGAACACGCTGAGCAGGTGTTCGGTGGTGGAGATCAGCACGCCCTGACGCATCAGGCTGGTGGCGTAGCTGACTCGGGCCACGTAGCGCCAAAGCGCGGGAATGGAAAAATTGTCGAGGTCGGTTCGGAGGAAGACAATGCCGGTGGACGGAGGCGCCGGAAGAATGCGGATGGAGACGGGAACCCCGCTGTGAAGTCCGATCCCTTTGGCCTCTACGGGTCTTTGGACGGTGGTCTCAAACCGCAACGCGGTTTCCTCTAGGTAGTTCGGTCTGGTCGATTCGCACGCTGCTATTCCAACAGGATGTTCCATTTTACAAGGGACTAACCCATCACGCTAGCTGTTTGATTCAAAAAGCTTTGTAAAGTTTGGTGTGTTGCAGAAAAGCCGCACCATCATGGAGCATCTGTGGCCGAATCAGGTCAAAATGGTGCTCCGCTTACGAAGGAGGCTTCGCTCTTCGGTCGAGATTTGGTAAAATCCGAGGCGACCATGCGGGCCGCACTTGCTTTGCTGGTTTGTTGCGCCGGATTCGCGCAGACATCCGAGGTGCAATTTGATGCGGCGTCCATCAAGCCGTCGGGATCCATTGAGGATGGCAGCTTCGTGGGATACCGGGGCGGGCCGGGGACCGAAGATCCGGGCCGGTACACCTGCGCTTACTGCTACGTTTCGATGGTCATCACGGAGGCCTACGGCATCCCCTACTATCGTTTATCCGGAATGAACCGATTGCCGGAGACGCGGTTTCATATCGTGGCGACCATCCAGGAGGGAGCCACACGGGAGCAGTTTCATCAGATGCTTCGGAACCTGCTGGCGGAACGATTCCAGCTGACGGTACATCGCGAGATGCGTGAATTGGAGACGCTCCGGATGGTGGTGGCCGCGGGCGGACTGAAGCTGAAGCCATATGTCGCAGGAGAGCCCGCGATCGTGGAGGATCAGAAAAGCTTCCGCACCCGCGCGCCGGGCTTCTATTACCACGTGCAGGGGAGAACAATGGAGGACTTCGCCGATCTGGTGTCCGGTCAGATTGGAAAGCCTGTGATCGACGCGACGGGGTTGAACGGAAAATACGATTTCGATGTGTGGTGGAGCGTGGATCTGGACACGCAGTCCGCAACGGGCGCGCCGACACCCGAAGCCGCCATCCGATCGTTAGGGCTGAAGCTGGAGCCGCGCAAAGAGCAAGTGGAGTTTCTCGTGGTGGATCATGCGGCGAAGATGCCGACGGAGAATTAGCGGACTATTCGCAAATGATTTGGTGCGGTGGTTTTACATACTTCGCGGTAAACGAGCCCTCCAGTTTCCGGCCATCGGCGAATCTGATGATGAAGTTACCGGATAGTCGCATGGTTCTCCACCAGTGGCAAGAAATGTGAACTACTTGAATCTTGCAGAAAGCGGCGTTTTCACAGTGGCCGGGTGTCGCGCATTCCACGCCGGGGATATCAATCCATTGGTTTGCGAACATCTGAAGACCCAGGTCACCAAGAATTCTGAACGCGATCGGTTTCTCTAGGCGCTTGCGTCCAAACGTCGTAAGTTCCAGACGGTAATTGTAAGGCCGGTCGCAGCTTGCGAAGTGGATGAGGCCGGTGGCGTCGCTCCCGAACGCGGGCGCGGAAGCCAGCAAGAGAGCGCATAGGGCAGCCGAGGTCAGGGCTCTCGATCGTTCCAACACAGCGATCACTCACAGCTTACATCGGCGTTCGCAAATTTGGCGTTATCCTGATTGTGGATGCCTCCCGCCACCGCGCCGAAGGGCGCTAAGCATCGTCCCCGGCTATTTCTGATCGATAGCTACGGCTTTATCTTTCGTGCTTACCACGCCCGCGCGCGGAGCGGCGCGCCTCCGATGCGGACCACGACGGGCTTGTCTACCGAGGCCGTTTACATCTTCCACAACATGGTGCGAAAGCTGCGTGCGACGTATCAGCCGGAATACATTGCGGCCATCTTCGAATCGGGAAAGACGTTTCGCGATGAGGTGTTCGCCGAATACAAAGCCAACCGCACGGAGATGCCGCCGGACTTGGGCGAACAGATCCCCTACATCCGGCGAGTGCTGGAAGCGATGCGCATTCCGGTGCTGGAATACGCGGGTTTCGAAGCGGATGATGTGATCGGCGCGATGGCGCGGCGTTCGAGCGAAAAATACGACGTGGTGATTGTGTCGAGCGACAAGGACATGCTGCAGCTTGTCGACGAGCGCGTGCACATGTACAACCCGGTGAAGGAAGACGTCTGGTACGATCCGGCGGCGACCGAGGAATTCATGGGTGTGAAGCCCGCACAAGTGGCCGATTTGCTGGCGCTCAAGGGCGATTCCATCGACAATATCCCGGGTGCGCCGGGCATCGGCGACAAGGGCGCGCGCGATTTGATTGTGCGCTTCGGATCGGTAGAAGGCGCGCTCGAACACGCGGCCGAAGTAGAGCGCAAGATGTATCGGGAAAGCTTGCAGAACAATCGCGAGCAGATTTTGCTGAGCAAGCGCCTGGCGACCATTGATACCAGCGTGCCGGTGGAATTTGAAATGGCGAACCTGGCGACGCAGGAGGCTGATCTCGGCGAGCTGAAGAAGGTTTATAAGGAGTTGGAGTTTTACAGCCTGCTGAAAGAGCTGGGGCCGACAGAAGATTCGCACACGCGCGATTATTCAAGCATTTTCTCGCGCGAGGAGGCAATGGAATACGGAGCGAGCCTGGCCAAGCTGGATGCCACGAAGCCGATTGCGTTCGCGATTGAATCCACCATGGACGGAGGCCTGCCGCTGACCATGATCGGCGTGTCGTATCAGCCGGGGATCGCGCGGGCCATGTCGATCGATTTCATGGACGCCGTGAAACCGGTCCTCGAAGACGAGCAGCGCGCGAAAATCGCCCATGATGCGAAGGCGGTGACGCTGGAGCTGGCCAAGCGCGGCGTGGAGGCACGAGGCTTTCGGCATGATGTGATGCTTTATGCGTTCCTGTTGTGCGCGGATCCGTCCGCTTGCTCGCCATCTGTGCTGGCGGAGCGGTATCTCGACCGCAAGCTGGGTGCGGCCGCCGAGCAGCACGCGGATCTGGCGGTGACGCTGGCCGAACGCCTGGCGCCGGAAATCGATGAGCAGGGCTTTCGCGAGCTGTATGAAACCATCGATCTGCCGCTGACCGGCGTGCTGGCGCGGATGGAACAGCTTGGCATCCGCGTGGATCCGGCGCAGCTTCGCGTGCTCTCTGGGGAGCTCGATACCGACATTCAACGGCTTTCCGCGGAAATCTACGAACTAGCCGGAAAACCGTTCAACATTAATTCGCCGGTGCAGCTCGGCAAGATTCTGTTCGAGGAGCTGAACCTGCCCGCGCCGGTGAAATACGGCAAAGGCAAAACTATTTCCACCGCGGCGGATGTGCTGGAAGGGCTGGCGGCCGAGCACGAAATCGCGCGCAAGGTGCTGGAATATCGCCAGCTCGCGAAGTTGAAGGGGACGTACATCGATGCGCTGCCGGAGTTGATCGATCCGAAGACCGGGCGCGTACACACCACGTTCAACCAGACGGGCGCGGCGACGGGCCGGCTGTCGTCATCGAATCCGAATTTGCAGAACATTCCGATTCGGACCGAGCTGGGCCGCGAAATTCGCGCCGCGTTTGTTCCGCGCGAAGGCTGGAAGCTGGTGGTGGCCGACTATTCGCAGATCGAGCTGCGGCTGCTGGCGCACATGTCGCACGATCCGGTTTTAGTGGACGCGTTCCAGCGCGGCGAAGATATTCACACGCGCACGGCCGCGGAAGTTTTTCGCGTTCCTCCTCTGATGGTGACATCCGACATGCGGCGCAACGCCAAGGCGGTGAATTTCGGGATCGTGTATGGGCAGACGCCGTTTGGATTGGCGACGTCGCTCGGGATCGATCGCAAGGAAGCGGAGCTGTACATTCAGACTTATTTCGAGCTGCACGCGGGGGTGAAGAAATTCATCCAGAAAACGATCGCCGAAGTTCGCGAGAGCGGATTCGCGCCGACTCTATTCGGACGCAAGCGGCCCATTCCGGATATGCACAGCCGCAATCCGAATGCGCGATCGTTCGCCGAGCGAACGGCGGTGAATACGCCTCTGCAAGGCACCGCGGCGGATTTGATCAAGCTGGCGATGATTCGCATCGACGAGATTTTGCGCCGGGAAAAGCTGGAAACGAAAATGCTACTGCAGGTGCATGATGAGCTGTTGTTTGAGGCTCCGCCCGCGGAAGCCGAGAAAGTGTCCAAGATGGTGAAGCGCGAAATGGAGAATGTTTACAAACTGGATGTGCCGTTGATCGTGGATGTGGGGATCGGCGAGAATTGGCGGGACGCGAAATGAAATTGATTGCATCGCTGGTGCTCGCGGGCTCCCTGGCAGCGCTAGGCGCGTGTTCCCACGCGTCCCAGGCTCCGCCGATGTTTCGCGTTCTATTCCACGACCTCCAAAGGCCCGTTCACGGTGGAGGTTCATCGCGACTGGGCGCCTATTGGCGCGGATCGTTTCTACGAGCTGGTGAAGACCGGATTCTTTGATCAGGACCGCTTCTTCCGCTTGGTGCCCAACTTCGTGGTCCAGTGGGGCATCAATGGCGATCCGGCGGTGCAGGCGAAGTGGCGCGACAAAACGATTTCGGACGATCCGGTGATGCAGAGCAATCGGAGCGGCACCATCACGTTTGCAAAGACCGGTGAACCGGACTCCCGCAGCACGCAGTTTTTTATCAACCTCGCCGATAATCCATCGCTCGATGGTCAGGGTTTCGCGCCGTTCGGGCAAGTGATCAGCGGGTTGAACGTGGTGGAGAGCCTTTATGCAGGCTACGGCGAAACGCCCGATCAAAGCCAAATCCAGGCGCAGGGCAACGCGTATTTGAAGAGCCAGTTTCCGATGCTCGACTACATCGAGTCCGCGAAGATCGAACAGTAAACAGCTTGGGCTCGCAGCCTGACTCCGGGCTCAAAAGAAAATGCCAGCGCGGGCGAACCCAACACGTCGACCGCGGTCTGTTCAGCCAAAGGCAATGCCACCTACTTGGGTTCCGCCAAACGCGCGGGCAAGAACTCATCGCCCGCGTGCCAGGTGGGCAAGCGCGGTTCGTTCGCCACCGTCATTCCGATCAGGAAGCCGAACTGCGCCGCTTCCTGCATTCCCGAGAAATCCCAATCGTCGTGATATTCGTCGGACGGCTGATGATAATGCTTGTCGTTGTATTCTTCGAAAATTTTGTCGCCGTAACCGGCGGGTTTGCCGTAATAATCCGTGCCCAGGTCGATGGAAAAGGCCGGCACGCCGGCGTGCGCGAGCGAGAAATGATCGGAACGGTAGAAGTGCCCCTGCTCGGGCTGCGCGTCGGGCTTGATGGTGAGCTCCATGCGATGCGCGGCTTCTTCCACCGCCGGCCAGGCTGTGGTTCGTTCGGCGCCGGTGACGGAAACATCCTTGGTGCGGCCGAACGGATAGAAGGCGTCGAAATTCAGATTCAGCGCTGTCTTGGCGAGGGGAATCACGGGATGCTCGGCATAATATTCGCTCCCGAGCAGCCCGGCTTCTTCAGCCGTGACCGCCATGAACAGCGCCGAACGTTTCGGCTTATGCTCCAGCGCGGCCCAGGCGCGCGCCATCTCGATGATCATGGCGCAGCCGGTGGCATTATCCACCGCGCCGTTGTAGATTGAATCGCCATTCACCGCCGGACCAATCCCCAAATGATCCCAATGCGCGGTGAAGATCACGGCTTGCGATTTGAGCTGCGGATCGCTGCCCTCCACTTTCGCGATCACGTTGCTGGCTTGCAGCTGGCGGATTTGCGCGGGAATGTCGGCGCGAATATGGATGCCGAGCGGAATGGGCCGGAAATCGCGCGAATTCGCGGCCTTCAGCATTTCGTCCACGGTTTTGCCGGACAGCGCGAGCAGCTTCGCGCCCGCGTCCTGGGTGATCCAGCCGGCGAAGGCCAGCGCGGGTTGCCCAGGCGTGCAGCTTCAACTGCGGATTTTCTTTGCCCTCCGAACTGCGCAGCACGTCGTAGCCATAGCCCGCGGTAGGCGTGGTGTGCAGGATCAGGACCGCCTTCGCGCCCATGCGCGCGGCTTCTTCGTACTTATACGTCCAGCGTCCGTAGTAAGTGAGCGCGCGTCCGCCGAAGAACTTGGGATCGTTGGAGGGCGGCTCATTGGTGAACAGGATCAGCACCTTGCCCTTGACGTCCACACCCTTGTAATCGTCCCAGTGAAATTCCGGCGCGACGATGCCATGCCCGACGAAGACCGCTTCGGCGTCGAACTGATCGGTCGGTTCCTGCAACTGGCTTTCGCCGACGAAATCGTCCAGCCATTTGAAGGATACGGTTTGATTCGGGCCTACGGCGGAAAGTGTGGCGTCGGGCGAAGTGGTGACGCCGACCATCGGGACGCGCTGGAAATAGGTGTTGTTTTCGCCGGCCGGTTTGGCGCCTGCGAGCGCGAATTGCGCCGCGATATAGTTCGTCGCCAGTTCACCGCCGCGCGTTCCCACGCCGCGCCCTTCCAGCAAATCGCTCGCCAGGAACTTCACGTGCTGCGCGCATGCGTTCGCCCGAAATATCGGTCTGAGCACACGCCATGGCGGTTACCAGCAGTATCAACCCGAATCTCTTCATAACTCAGTGTTGATTTTTTCCTCCAATGGTGTCAAAACCTATGTGTATGCCAATCGCGACCATCAACCCCGCCAACGGCGAAACTGTCCGCACTTTCCAGCCGCTTTCGAGCGCGGAGGTAGACGCCAAAATCCAAACCGCGTTCGACGCGTTTCACAAGCATCGGCGCACATCGTTTGCCGATCGCGCCTCCAAGATGCACAAGGCGGCGGAGATTCTGGAGTCCGACAAAGACCGCTGGGCACGCGTAATGACCACCGAGATGGGGAAGACGCTGAAGTCGGCGGGCGATGAGGCGCTGAAGTGCGCGTGGGCGTGCCGCTACTACGCGGAGAACGCCGAGAAGTTTTTGGCCAATGAAGAAGTGGCGACGAACGCGGGGAAAAGCTTCATCGCGTACCAGCCGCTGGGAGTGGTGCTGGCGGTGATGCCGTGGAATTTTCCGTTCTGGCAGGTATTTCGATTTGCCGCGCCGGCGCTGATGGCTGGAAATACAGGATTGCTGAAGCATGCTTCGAACGTTCCGCAGTCGGCGCTGGCTATTGAGGAGATTCTGTGCCGCGCCGGGTTTTCGAATGGCGAGTTTCTGACGCTGCTGATCGGATCGTCGCAGGTGGCGCGCGTGCTGGATGACAAGCGCGTGGTGGCCGCCACGCTGACGGGCAGCGAGCCGGCCGGGCGCGAAGTGGCCAGCCAATGCGGAAAGCAGATCAAGAAGACGGTGCTGGAGCTGGGCGGGAGCGATCCGTTTATCGTGATGCCGAGCGCCAATTTCGAGGAGGCGGTGCAGACGGCGGTGCGGGCGCGCTGCATCAATAACGGGCAATCGTGCATCGCGGCGAAGCGATTCATCGTGCACGAGTCGATTTACGCGGAATTTGAGAAGAAGTTTACGGAGGGAATGATGAAGTTGAAGGTGGGCGATCCGATGGATCTGGCGACCGACGTTGGTCCTTTGGCGACGGCGCAAATTGTCGGGGAGCTGGATGATCAGGTGCAGCGCGCCGTGGCCGGCGGCGGGCGATTGCTGGCCGGAGGCAAGCGGGTGAATGGTCCGGGGAATTTTTATGAACCCACCGTGCTGGCCGATGTTCCGAAGAGCTGTCCCGTGTATTACGAGGAGATTTTTGGGCCGGTGGCGATGCTGTTCCGCGCGGGCAGCGTTGATGAAGCCATCGAGATCGCCAACGATTCCGATTTTGGGCTGGCGTCGAGCGTGTGGACCAATGACGAATCCGAGCGCGCGAAGTTTATCGGCCGGATCGAAGCAGGCGCGGTGTTTATCAACGGCATGGTGGCGTCCGATCCGCGGCTGCCGTTCGGCGGGGTGAAGAATTCGGGCTACGGCCGCGAGCTGAGTGAATTTGGGATCCGCGAGTTTTGCAATATCAAGACCGTCTGGATTAAGTAGGTGGCGTTATTTCGGGGCCATGCGAATGGCGCCGTCCAGCCGGATTACTTCGCCGTTCAGCATCGGATTCTCGATGATGTCGCGGGCGAGTTGCGCATACTCGGACGGGCGGCCCAGGCGTTTGGGAAACGGGACCATGGCGCCAAGCGAGGCGCGCACGTCTTCGGGCATGCCGGCCAGCATCGGAGTATCGAAAATGCCCGGGGCGATCGCCATCACGCGAATTCCCACGCTCGAAAGATCGCGGGCGAGCGGCAGCGTCATGGCAGCGATGCCGCCTTTCGATGCCGAATAAGCCGCCTGGCCGATCTGCCCATCGAAGGCCGCCACCGACGCCGTGTTAATGATTACGCCGCGCTCGCCTTCTTCATTGGGCGCATTCGGCGCCATCAGCCAGGCCGCCAGCCGGGCCACATTGAACGTGCCAATTAAGTTGACGCGGATGGTTTTCGAAAAGCGCGCGAGATCCGCGGGGCCGGTCTTGCCAATCACGCGCTGCGCGTCGGCGATGCCCGCGCATTGAACGGAAATATGCAGCGCGCCGAAAGCATCCATCGCGGTCTCGACGGCGGCTTGCGCTTCGGCGGGGTCGCTCACGTCGGCGCGAACAAAACGCGCGTGCGGTCCCAGCTCTTTCGCGAGTGCGTGGCCGGCTTCGTCGTTCAAATCGATAATGACGACGTGGCCGTCTTCCTCGACGATCATTTTGGCAGTAGCCGCGCCCAGGCCCGAAGCACCGCCTGTTACTACCGCCACTTTTCCGGAAATCTCCATGAACACTACCTCCGCTGTTCGAAGAAGTTCTTCATCAGTTCCACGCACTCGGCCGCGAGCACGCCTTCCACAATCTCCACGCGATGATTCAAGAGCTCGGAATCGGCGAGACGAAATTTGCCGCGCACGCCGCCGAAGCGCAGATCGCGCGCGCCGAATACCAGTCGCCGCACTCGCGCGGCCACCAGCGCTCCGGCGCACATCACGCAAGGTTCCAGCGTAGCGTAGAGCGTGGCTGCTTCCAAACGGTAGTTGTGCAAGCCGGCGCCGGCTTCGCGCAGCGCTAGGATTTCAGCATGCGCGGTGGGATCGGATTTCAAGATGGGCGAATTGCTGCCGCGGCCGACGATTTCGTCATCCACAACAACCACCGCGCCTACCGGCACTTCGCCGCTGGCCTGGGCCTCGCGCGCCAGCGCCAGGGCTTCCCGCATAAACCTATCGTCAGAATCCGGCATGTACGGTTGTCTGGACGTCCACGTCCACAGTCTTGTCCACCTTGAGCAAAAAATTGCTCGGGTTCTTCATGCCCCATTCGACGTAGGGAATCACGAAGTGCGTGGAAGCGGCATATTGATCGCCCATCCGCTCTACCTGAAAATGCAGCGTCAGCTCGTGATCCGCGCCGTGTAGCTGGAACACGCCGTGCACATCGATTTGCGATTGGCCTTGGGGAACGAGCTTGCCGTCGACGTGGTCGGGCGTGAAGGTCGCCAGGGGATAGCGCTGGCTTTGGAGAATCTCCTTGTGCATGCGGTGATCGCGCGCCTCGCTCCCGCTCGTGCCACTGCCGACGTCCACTACGATCTCGCCCGAAGCTTTGCCGGAATCGGGATCAAAATGAATGGAGCCGCTCTTGAGCTGGAACGTTCCATGCACCGTGTGCAGCACGTCGTGCAACGTGAATTGGACCTTGGTTTTCGCGGGATCCAGGTCCAGCGACATCGAACCCGCGGCAGGCACGCACAGCAAAAGCAGGCAGATGACACTACGCACCAATATGAACCGCCAGCAAACGCTCAAAGATTGCCGGCTTTGCCGCAAACGTCCGAAGCACGGGCGGGCGAAGCGCCGGAAATCGATCGAGCAGCAGCATGAGTTGCGCCATGAAGGCGGGACGCCGCCTCATGCGGCGATGCGCGGTTTGATATTGCTCCAGGCTGCCAGACACCAACGCATCGGCGAGCAGAATCGCTTGCCGAAAAGACAAGCTCATGCCTTCGCCTGTAATCGCGTCCACTGAACCCGAAGCGTCGCCAAGCAGTACGGTGCGCCCCCGGTAGATTCGCTTCAAGCGGCGGGTGACCGTCACCGAGCCGCGCTCCTGGCTGACTACGAGCGCTCCCTGGAGCCTACGCGCCAGCTCGGGGAAACGGGGCAGCGCGGCGTCCAGGCGCAGGTGCGGGTCGCGCGTGATGAGCGCGACACAGGCCTCGCCGCCGCCCACCGGGGTAACGTAAAACTGGCAGCCCGGGCCCCAGTAAATCTCCATGAAATCGGTCCAGGGACGGACGCTATAGTGGCGGCGGAAACCGTAGCGGTACGATTCGCTATGCACGGCATCCAGCCCGGCCCATCGCCGGACGCGTGAGTTCTCGCCATCGGCGCCCACAATCCAGCGGGCGCGGATATCGTCGATGCTGGTCACATGAGTGCGCCAGAGCAGCTTCACACCCAGCTCTTGAGCGCGATCGATCAGAAGCTGGTGCAGCCGGATGCGGCGAATGGCGATGCCATGCCCCGTGGGGAAATCCGACGCCACCATTCCACCCGCGCCGATAAAGCGGATGCCGCGAAACGCGAACGATTGATCGGGATCGGATGTGACGCCCAGCCGGCGCAGCGCCTCGAGTGAATCCGGCATCAACCCTTCGCCACAGGCCTTGTCGATGGGTGGCTGCGCGGCATCGGCGACGACGACATCGAAGCCTTTGAGGCGTGCCGCAATGGCCGCAGACAATCCGGCCGGTCCGCCACCGACGACGAATACGTCCGTTGTTTTTGAAACTGCTTGCAAACTACCACCTCAACAAAACAAGCTCGGAGCAGAAGCCGGGACCCATGGCAGCCAGGATGCTGTACGTGCCTGGCGCAGGGCGCCGCTTCATCATCACTTCTTCGAGCACAAATAAAACCGAGGCCGACGAAAGATTGCCGGTTCTGCGCAGACAATCCCAGGACGCCGCAAGCGCACCTTCGGGGAGCTCGAGCGCCGCCGCGGTGGCTTCCAAAACGCGCGGGCCGCCGGTGTGGAGCACCCAAGCGCCGATGTCCGATCGCAAAAGGCCCTGCTCTTCGAGGAACGCGTCCACGTCCGACGCCAAATGCTCCTGCACCACTTCGGGCACCTCGCGCGACAACACGATCCGAAAGCCTTTTTCTGAAATATCCCAACCCATGACGTGCTCGGAATTGGGGTAGAAGATCGATTTCGTGGCTAAGATTTCGGGGCCATCGGCCTTGCGTTCCGCGCCCGACACCAGCACTGCAGCCGCTCCGTCGCCAAATAATCCCGACGAAATAATATTCGCGATGGAGATGTCTTCCTGCTGCAAAGTGAGCGAGCACAGCTCTACCGACAGCACGGCGGCCACTTGCTTGGGATAGGCCAGCACGTAATCGGCGGCGCGCGAAATCCCGGCCGCTCCCGCCACGCATCCCAAACCAAAGATCGGCACGCGCTTGATGTTCACCGGGAGGCTCATGCGATTCACCAGGCGCGCATCAATGGACGGGCTGGAGATGCCGGTGACGGAAACAAAGAACAGCGCGCCCAGATCCTCGGTTGCCAATCCCGCGCGCGACAATGCGCAGCAGAGCGCCTTCTGGCCCAGATCCTGCGCCACTTCGATCCAATGATTGTTGGCCGCGCCCCAGCGCGTCAGGCCGTAATATTCTTCGATGGGCAGCGCCAGGTGCCGCGTCTCCACGCCCACGCGGGCCTGCAGGCGCTCCAGAAATACCGGATTATCCACCTTAGGGCCCCAATGTTTTTGCAACGCCTGCAGCAACACGCGCTGGTCGTACTTATGCGAAGGCAACGCGCTGGCAACACCGGCGATGTTCATAACGGGGCTCAAGCTCCTTGAGGGTATTCTAGTGGAGTTGAGCGAGCTCTTGCGCGTACAGGCGATTCTGCGGGAATTCGTGCGCCAGCGCGCCCAGCAGATCGCGAGCCTTGGGAATGTCCTTGTTGCGCAGAGCGGCCACGGCGAGAAGGAGCCGCGCGTAGGGGGACAGGTAGCGGCCTTTTTCAGCGGTCAAACGCAGATCCTGGACGCCTTTGTCCTTGTCGGTCTCCGCGCCACCAGCTTGCAGGAGCCAACGCACCGGCGCGGGTTTTAAACTGAACAGATAATTTTCCACTCCAATCGCCAGATAAGCGTCGTAATAATTCGGCTCGATGGTCAGCAGTTTTTCGGCGGTGGCGCGGCTGCTCTTGATCACCTTCAAAGCATCGAAATCGCGCCTTTCGATGAGCGCTTCATAATCGGCACGCAGGCCGAGCGTCAGAATCTTCGCGAACAGCGCATCGGCATCCTGAGGCACGTGTTCGAGGATTTGATCCGCCAGCGCGCCGGATTTTTCCAGTTCCTGATCGAAGGCCTGGTGCACCGCGGGGTCTGGCGTAACTTTGGGCCTGCGATGAAACATGCTGTTGTCGACAAAAAACTCGGAGTGCAGGATATTCAACCGGTCGAACTCGGCGAACAGATACGCCGCAGCGTTGGAAACCGGGCCCAGCGGATCGGAGGGATGCTCGTGCTCCCATTGGCCGAAGGTCTTGTGGGCGCCGTCGAAATTGAGATTGTACATCTGGCGATAGCCATGATCGATCACCGGATTCACGGCCGGTTCGGCAATATTGGGAGCCGCCATGGCCGCTGTCACGGAGAGCATGGCAAGCGCAAGGGTGCGGATGGTCATTTCAGGACAACTCTCTTCGCTAAGCCTAGCGCTTCGCTCCAGAACGTGCCCGAAGAGTGCATCATCCGGACCACATCGGTGACGGCGTGCACGAACTCGTCGGCCTCCCGCTCCTTCACTGCCAGGGGAGGCGCCACCTTCAGCACCATAAAGTTATTACCGCACATTTGCGTCAGGAAGCCTTGCCGGAACAGCCGCATCACCACCACTTGTCCGAACATTCCGGGATGAATCTTACCGAATGCCTCGAAAGAGACTCGCAACCCGAGTTTTCGCGGCGACTGGAACTCGATGCCATTGAGCAGTCCCATTCCGCGAACTTCCTTCACCATTTCATACCCGGACAGCGCCTCGCGCAATCGGGTGCGCAGATAGTCGCCGGCCGCCAGCGCGCGCTCTCCCAGGTGTTCACGCTCCAGAGTTTCTATGGTCGCCAAGCCCGCGCGCATGGCGAGCCCGTTTTCGCTGTAGGTGGAGGTGTGGACCATGGCCCGCGCGATGGAGCCATATACGGATTCGTAGACCTGATCCGACATCAGCAGAGCTGCGCTTGGCACCAGACCGCCGCTCAACGCCTTCGCCAGCACGATCATGTCGGGCTCAATGTTGTAGTAATGGGAAGCCAGAAATCGGCCGGTGCGGAACAGGCCGGTTTGCACTTCATCGACGACAAACAGAGTCCCATGCCGCCGGCACAGCGCCTGCACGCTTTCCAGATACGCGGATGGGGCAACCCGCACGCCGCCTTCGCCTTGCAGGGGTTCCACGATAAAGGCCGCGAAGCGCTTGCTGGCGAGTTTGAGCTCCAGTGCCGCGAGATTCCCGAAAGGGACGGCCTCGGTATCGGGCAGCATGGGCCCGAAGCGCTCCCGCCAGAACGGATCGCCCATCAGCGACAGCGCGCCGCACGTCAAGCCATGGAACGCGCCCTCGGCGTAAAGCAGTCCGTTGCGCCGGGTGTGCGCGCGGGAAAACTTGATGGCAGCTTCCACGCCTTCGCTGCCTGAGCTGCAGAAGAATACTTTCTTCACACGCCCGCCGGCACGCCAACAAAGCTTATCCGCTAATTCGCCGGCCAGTTCCGGAACATGGCTTTGCAGCATGGCCGGACCTCGCCGGTCCAATTCGTCCTTGATCGCTTCAATAATCGCGGGGTGGTTGTGGCCGAGGTTGTGAACACAGTAGCCGGAGAGAAAATCGAGGATTCGGCGGCCGTCTTCGGTGAATAGCTCGGTGCCTTCGCAACGCGTATAGCGCGCGTTCATTTGCAAGACTTCGAGCAGCCGCACCCACTGCGGATTCACGCGGTCCTGGTACAGCTTGTCTGGAGTGATTGGCCCAATGGCCGCGCCGGCGGTTGCGTGCACTGTTATACGGGACGGCCTTCCGGGAGGGGTGGTTTCGGAAACCTCAGCCGGCCGTCGTAACCTCCTGCCCGACTTCAGCAATCACCGGCACGTCCGGAATCTCAATACCCGTGCGCGTGCCTTCGCCCGGCTTGCTGTCGATCCACATGCGATAGTCCGGTCCGTACAGCACTTTCATGCGCTCGTTCACGTTGCTCACTCCGATGCCCTGCTCGAATAGGGTCGCCAGGCGAGCTTCCGGAATGCCGACGCCATCGTCCTCCACCACCAAATGCAGGCGGCCATCGGCCAGGTAGCTGCGGACGCGGATCATCCCACCGTCCACTTTCGTGGCCAGCCCGTGGCGGATGCTGTTCTCGATTAGCGGCTGCAAAAGCATGCTGGGCACCAGGCGGTCCAGCGTCTCAGGATCGATGTCCTTGATGAAGCGCAGCTTCTCGCCGAAGCGCACCATCTCGATGGTCATGTAATTGTCGATGAATGCCAGTTCCTCGCGCAGCGGCGTCAGATTGTCGGTCTTGCGCAGCAAACGGCGCAAGATGCTAGAGAGCCGGTAGACCACGCTGCGCGCCTGCTCGGGATTGGTGCGGATGAGCGAGGACACCGAATTGAGCGTGTTGAACAAAAAGTGCGGATTGATCTGGCTAGTGAGCGCGGCCAGGCGCGCCTCGTTCAGACGCAACTGCTGCGCTTCCAGCTTCTTTTCGTTGCGCGTGTTGTTCCAGATCTTGAGCGGAATCATCACGGCAAATACGGAGCTGGCATAAGCGGCAGCCAGCGCCCAGCCCGATTCCTTCCAGATGGGCGCGAGAAACAGGGCGTCTTTCAGAGGCACGCGCAGAAGTCCGCTGAAAATGATGCTGAAGAAACAGCCCAGTTGAAACAAGAGCCGAAGCTGATAGGGCCGCTGGCGCAGGCGCCGGGGATTGAGGCTGAAGATCGGCGAGAAGCGCCAGACGTCCTCCTTTTCGGGCGCAAGATCGCGCAACAACCCACCCAGTACGCCGACGCCGGCGAACAACAGCATCGTCGCGACTTCCCGATGGGCGACGGCCGGAATGGAAATCAGGATGCCGGAAAGCAGTCCGGTGACGTAGCCGCCCACCATTCCGGACAGCAGGCTGCCCTCCAGGCCAAGATCCACGGCGTCGTACTTGACGTGATTCAAGACCCGAAACAGGACACTGCCTCCGTACATCACCGAAAACATTAGGGCCAGCTTGGCACGCTGCACCAAAGTGCGGTCCTCGCGCATCAACATCGTTTGGAAAGCACTGAAGCGCGAAAGGATGCTCGCTAGAGACGCCGCCACTGCTACCCTCAGCAGCAGGGTCAACAAAAGTTGTTGGGATTCCATGGAGGCGCCTGGGCTCATTATAATGAATAAGCTGGAGTCTTCGATTTCCCAACCCATGCTCAGTAAAGTCGCCGAAGCTAATTTCCCCAGCCGATTCGGCCATTTCCGCATTTACGGCTTCGAGGGCGCTTACGGGCAGGATCTTGAGGAATGCGTGGTTTTGCGCATGGGCGAGATGTCCTCGGGCGAGCCGCCCCTGGTCCGGATCCACTCGCAATGCCTGACCGGCGACGTTTTCCACAGCCTGCGGTGCGACTGCCGGTCGCAATTGGAACTTTCGCTCAACCTGATCGCCGAAGAGGGGCGCGGGCTGCTGATTTACGAGCACCAGGAAGGGCGCGGCATCGGGCTATTGAACAAGCTGCGCGCGTACGAATTGCAAGACGGCGGCGCCGACACCGTCGAAGCTAACGAGCAATTGGGATTTGAAGCCGACCTCCGAGACTACAAGATGCCCGCCGATATTCTGCGCTACTTCAAGATCAAGAGTGTGCGCCTGTTGTCGAATAATCCCGATAAGATCGCGGCGCTGGAGAACGCCGGGATTCGCGTGGCCGAGCGCATTCCATGCATCGTCGCGCCGCATGAATCGACGGAAGGGTATTTAAGGACGAAGAAGCAGAAGATGGGGCATTTGCTGGATTAAGATGACGGGCCGCAGATGAACGCAGATTGGAATTTTTGCGGTGTCAGCGACCGGAGGCGGTACCACGGAAACCTCGATCCTGCGTTTTCAAAAGTTGTTAGGACGGCCCGAAACACAGATTTTAGGGAATTGTTTTATCGGCGTTCATCCGAGTTCATCTGCGGCTCGATCTGCCTTTTGTGTGGCTTACGTCCGGGCGAATTCTCGGGCGAAGACGGTTTCGAGCGCATCATCGCCGCGCTCGCGGATGATGCCTTCCACCCGCGCCAGTACCGCCTCGTCACGTGCGTAGAACGCCAGTCCGGCCAGCGCATCGGCAGCCACGGGGCCGCTTTCTTCGCCTAGCCGGCTCAGCAGGAATTCCAGCGCCTCATCGATTCTGAGCATCGCGATTGCGACCAGCAACGTCCGCCGCTGCTCGGCCACGCCACCGCTCTCCCAGGCTTCGCGCAGCACCTCGAATGCCGCCGGGAGCCGCGACTCTCCCAAGGCCAAGGCGGCCTGTTCCCCTAACCCCTCGGTCTTGGAATTCAGGAACTTAGCAACGAATTCGACCGAATCCGCCGGGTCCAGACTGAGCAGCGCGCCGAGGCATTCACCAAGGACATCGATTTCCTTGTCGCCCAGCAACGCCTTCAACCGCAACAGCAAGACCCCCTCCGCCCGCCCGGCATCGGCGATGGCGCGGACAGCGCCCGTACGGGCCGCAATCTCGGGATCGGCCAGCAACGTCACGCATTCGAGCAGCGCACCGGGATGGCCCATCCGCGCTAAACCTCTGGCGCACAAGCCCCGGAGTGGCGCGGCGGCATCCACCTTGGGTCCAAAACTGCCCTCCATCTGGACGTGCCGCACACCGGCGAAATAGACTCTCGCGGCCGGATCTTCCAACTGAATCAGCGCCTGCACGATGGCTATGGTAGCTTTGCAGCCCGGATCCAACTTGGCGGGATCGCGCATGAGCCTCTCGAAGGCCTGCGCCAGGTCCGGAGCCAAAGCGGAAGCTTCCAGATGTTCTGCCGCGCCGGCTGCGGCAGCTACCGCGTGATTGCTCTTGTGGCGCAGAAACGGAGCCAGATCTTGCTTTAAGTCGCGGTTCTCGGGAGATTGTCGGATGGCATGGATCGCCGCCAGGGCATCCTCGGTTACAAGCACTTTCGGCACAAGGCAATTATGGCCGCTAAATCAGCAACTTACAAACCATTTTCTGTATCCAATTGATTCTGCACATCTGGTAGCGCTTTCGCGTCAACCATAATGTGACTCGTCTCGCGCTGTGGTTGTCCCTCGCCTGCCTTACCGCGCAGGGCGCCGAGGTGGATCTCAACACCCTGCTCAAGGGCGTAGAGCAGCGCTATAACCGAGCCAGAACCCTGCAAGTGCATTTCGTGGAATCGTACACGGTCCAGGGCTTGGCGCGGAAAAGCGAATCGGGCGAGCTGACGCTGCGGAAACCCGGGCGAATGCGCTGGGATTACACGGCTCCGGCAGGTAAGCTTTTTGTCTCCGACGGCAAGGACGTGTATCTATACACCCCCGAAACACACCGGGTAGAGAAGACCAAGCTCAAAGCCAGTGAAGACATGCGCGCGCCGCTCGCCTTTCTGCTGGGCAAGCTGGATTTCGGCAAGGATTTTCGCGATTTCGATTTGAAGCCGGAGGGGAAGAACTACCTGATCACGGCGAGCGCCAAGACCGATAAGTTTCCCTATGAGAAAGTCCAGATGCTGATTACGCCTGACTATGAAATTCAGCGCCTGGTAATCACACTGCAGGACATGTCGCTGCTCACGTTCCAGTTGAGCGAGGAGAAGGTCAATCCTCCGGTGAACGAAGCTCTGTTCAAGTTCCAGATGCCGGCCGGCGCCACTCTGGACGCCGAAGGGAGCCAGTAGTGGCGGAATTCGTTCTCAAATACGCCGACCCGCGCGGCGAAATGCACCAGCAGGTGGCCGAAGCCGGCTCGGAACGGGAACTGCGCGACCGTTTCTCCCAGCAGGGCTTTCTGATCTATTCCGTCAAGCCGCGTCACGAGATTGCCGGCATGTCGCTCGGCGGCGGCAAGAAGAAAATCAACCTGGAAAAGTTCCTGATCTTCAATCAGCAGTTCGTGACGCTGATTCGCGCCGGGCTGCCGATTCTGAAGGCGCTAGACCTGCTCTCGGAACGCCTCACCGATGCCAAGCTGGCGCCGCACATCAAAGCCGTCCGGGAGGAAGTGAAAAACGGATCGCTGCTATCGGATGCTTTTGCGCGGCAGGGAGTGTTCCCGCCCATTTACGTCACCTCCGTGCTGGCGGGCGAGAAAAGCGGCGCGTTGGGCGAGGTGCTGGATCGTTTTATCACGTACCAGAAGCTGGCTTTGTCCGTTCGCAAAAAGATCGTGCTGTCGCTGGTGTACCCCTGCCTGCTGATTGTGCTGGTGATCTGCCTGATGGTGTTTCTGATCACCTTCGTGGTGCCGAAGTTTGCCGAGTTGTACAGCAGCATGTCGGCACAACTGCCGGCGGCCACGCAAATCCTGATCGCCATCGGGACTACGGCGCGGAGCTACATTCTGTCCGGGTTTGTCGGCTTGGTGCTGGCGGCGGTGGCGTTGCGGTTTTGGGCGAAAACGGCCAAGGGCGAGGAGCGCGTGGATCGCTGGCGGCTGAAGGTGCCGCTGGTGGGCGAGGTTTGGATCAAATATCAGGTGGCGCAATTCGCCCGCGTGCTGGGGACGCTGCTGGTCGGCGGAATTCCGCTGCTGCAGGCTCTGGACACCGCGTCCAGTTCGCTGGGTACGCGGCTGCTCAAAAACAGCCTGGCGGAGGCGGGCCAGAGGGTGAAGGAGGGCCAGGCGCTGTCGGGGGCGCTGCAGAAGACCGGCATCTTCCCCGGTCTTTCCATCGACATGATCGAGGTGGGGGAATCCACCGGTGCGCTGCCGCAGATGCTGGCCAGCGTAGCGGAATTCTACGAAGATGACGTCAATACCCGGATGACCGCGGCGCTGTCGCTGATTGAGCCGGCGATCATGATCTGCATGGGTTGTTTCGTGACGTTCGTATTGGTGGCGCTGTATCTGCCGATCTTCTCTTTGGCGGACACACTCAAATGAAACAGGCAGATAGCAGGAATTCTGAATTCGCGCGAGGTTCCCATGGCTGCTAGAGATACGCTCAAGATTGTCCAGCCGGCCGACGAGATCGCCCAGTCCAAGACGCTGGCTGCGCGCTACCGTTGCGATTTTGTCGACTTGCGCGAGGTCCGCATCGATCACGACCTGTTCCATTCAGTCCCGGTGGACCTGATGTTCCGCTACAACTTCGTGCCCATTCATTCGGAGAACGGGCACCTGGACATCGCGCTGGCCGATCCGCGCAACCTGAACCTGATCGACGAGCTGGCCGTTCTGCTGCAGAAGAAGCTGCATGTAAAAGTGGCCACGCTGTCGCAGATCTCCGATCTGCTGAAGAAAACCGAGCAGTCCCAGCGCGTGTTGGAAGAGGTTACCGAGGGCTTCACGCTGGACGTGATCGGCGAGGAAGAGAACCAGGACGAAACGCTCTCCATCGACAAGCTGACCGCCGACAGCGACATTGCGCCGGTGATCAAGCTGGTGGATACCACCATTTTTAATGCGCTGGAACGGCGCGCGAGCGACATTCACATCGAGACGCGCGATCAGGAAGTGGCCATCAAGTATCGTATTGATGGCGTGCTGCATTATGCCATGCCGCCCATTTCCAAGGACTGGCACTCCACCATCATTTCGCGCATCAAGGTGATGAGCGAACTGGACATCGCCGAGCGCCGCATCCCGCAAGATGGCCGCTTCCGGGTGCGCTACAAAACGCGCCTGATCGACTTCCGCGTGTCCATCATGCCGACCATTCATGGCGAGGACGCCGTGCTGCGCGTACTGGACAAAGAATCGATGAGCGAGAAGTTCGCCAAGCTTTCGCTCGACGTGGTGGGCTTCTCGGATTCCGATCTGGTGAAGTTCCGCCGCTACATCAAGGAACCGTACGGGATGGTGCTGGTAACCGGTCCTACCGGTTCGGGCAAGACCACGACGCTCTACGCCGGAGTGAGCGAGATCAAGAACGACGAAGACAAGATCATCACCATCGAAGATCCGGTGGAATACCAGATCAAGGGCATCACGCAGATTCCGGTGAATGAGAAGAAGGGCTTAACCTTTGCGCGCGGGCTGCGTTCCATTCTGCGGCACGATCCGGACAAGATCATGGTGGGCGAAATCCGCGATCAGGAGACCGCGCAGATTGCGATCAACGCCGCGCTCACCGGGCACTTGGTTTTCACCACCGTTCACGCCAACAACGTCCTGGACGTGCTGGGCCGCTTCCTGAACATGGGCGTGGAGCCGTATAACTTCGTCTCGGCGCTCAATTGCATCCTGGCGCAGCGGCTGGTGCGCGTGATCTGCAATTATTGCAAAGCGCCGGTGCTGTATCCCGATTCTTATTTAGTCGAAAGCGGCCTCAACCCGGAAGAATGGCGCAATGTCACGCTTTACGAAGGCCCCGGCTGCTTTGAGTGCGGCGGAACCGGATTCCGCGGGCGAACCGCGATTCACGAATTGCTGGATCTGAGCGAGCACATCCGCGAAATGATTCTCGACAAACGCCCGGCGTCGGAAATCAAGCGCCAGGCGCGCGAGGAGGGCATGACGTTTCTGCGCGATCACGCCATCGACAAGGCGCGCGAGGGAGTGACGACGTTGAAGGAGATCAACAAGGTAACCTTCATCGAAGGTTGAGTTATGGCTTCGTTAACAGAAAATCTTCTGCCGTGTGTGACGCACGGCCACTGTTAGGTATGAGCTTCGCTAATCTGCTCCAGGATCCGCCGCCCACCCATGCCTTCGAGCTCTCCGAAGAAGGCCTGGCGTTTGCGCCCGTCTCGGAGCCCGCGCTGGCGGAATTCTCGCACTTTGAACGGGGCGTGGTGCTGGTTTCCCCGGTCCACGACAACATCCAGCAGCCCCAGGTTTTGCTGGATCATATTCAATCGCTCGCGCCCGCGAACGGCCGCCGCAAGCGCCGCGCCGCCGTTATTTTGCCGGATTACTGCGCGCGCATAGCGGTGCTCGATTTCGATACCTTCCCGTCCGCGCCGGAGGAGCAGCAAGCGCTAGTCCGTTTTCGGCTGAAGAAGAGCGTACCGTTCGAAGTGGATACGGCAGCGGTCAGCTACGTCGAACAGCCACGATCGAGCAGCGGGAAAGTGGAAATATTGGCGGCAGTGATGTCGTCCGACATCGTCCTGCAGTATGAAGCGCCCTTTCGCGCGGCCGGTTTTCTTCCCGGCCTGGTCACCACATCGTCGCTGGCGGCGCTCAACCTGGTGGCTCCCGATGGCATCAGTTTGCTGGTCAAGCTCAGCGGGCGGATTCTTTCGGTGCTGGTGCTGCAGGACAACGCCGTGAACCTGGCGCGCTGCATCGAGATGGAGGGAGGACGGGTGGAAGACATTGAGTCCGTGCTGCATCCCACCATTGCCTACATCGAGGACGAGTTGAAGGGGCGTCCGAAGCAGATTTGGCTGGCTGGATTTGGGCCCGAGATCGAGCAACTAGCGCCGCGCTGGGAACAAGAGTGGGGCGTGGCGGTCGAGGCCATCCGCTCGCGTTTCGGGCTGCCTCAAAAGGGCAATACCGGGTTGCTCGGATATCTGGAATCGGTGGCGTAACGATATGGCGTTGCGAGTACCCATCAATCTGGCGAGTGAGCCGTTCCGGCGGGACCGGCCGCTGCTGGTAGGCTCTGCTGCCCTGGCCATCCTGCTTACCGCGCTGTTGATTTTCCAGGTATTCGCGATCGTTTCCGAGCGCCACCAGGCCGCCGATATTCGAATCGCGATTGATCGCGAGAACGCCCGGCTCCAAGCCATCGCCGGCCAGCAAGCCAGCCTGAACGCGAGGCTCCGCAGACCGGAGAATGCCGAGGTGCTGGAGCGCAGTCTCTTTCTGAATACGCTGATTGAGCGCAAAGCCATTAGTTGGACCAAGATCTTCGCCGATCTCGAGAAAGTGATGCCATACAACGTCCGGCTGGTTTCGGTTCGGCTGCCGGAGGTGGATTCCAACAACCAGGTTCTGCTGGACATGGTGGTGGGCGCGAAAGATGTTCCACCAATTCTGGATTTGCTGAAGCGCCTGGCGGCTTCGCCGCAGTTCGGTCCCACCAGCGTGCAATCCTCGGCGCCGCCTTCGCAAACCGATCCCTTTTATCGCTATCACGTCACGGTGAGCTATGCCCAGAAGCTTTAGCGTGGTACCCAACAACCCGCGGACGCTGATCCGCGTGGGCCTGGGTATATTGGCGGCCGCCAACCTGGTGGCTCTCTATTTTGTGATTCGCCCCCTGGGCGGATCGGCTCAGGAGCTCTCCGCACAGGCACTGGACATGCATTCGGCCATCCAGCAGCAGGAAGGCGTGCTGGACCGGACACGGCTGCTCGCGAGCAAAATCGAAAGCGGGCGCGGGGAGGGCGACAAGTTCATGATCAATTATTTCCTGCCTCGCCGAACCGCCTATTCCACCATCATGGCCGAGTTGAACGACCTGGCGGGCCAAGCCAAGATCACGTCTCGCGATAGCGCCTTTGCTCTGGACGCGGTAGACGGAAGCGATACCCTGGATATGATGCAGATTTCGGCCAACTTCGAAGGCTTGTATCCGGATCTGATTCATTTCATCAACCTGCTCGATAAGTCGGACCGGCTGCTGATCATTGAGAGCCTGAATGCCACACCGCAGCAATCCGGCGGGCGGCTGAACGTGATGCTGAAGCTGGACACCTTCGTACAGGAGGACGGCTCGGCGCCATGAACGTGATTCCGTCCAAAGTGGGTGCCGACCCGAAGAAGATCGCCGTGCTGGTGGGCCTGGTGGTGATCGCGGGCTATTTTTACTTCTCCAATAGCAATTCGGGCGGCAGTTCCCCTGCGCCCGTTGCAAGCCGCGCTACCGTGACAGCGTTGTCCGCCATGGCGCCAGGCTCCATCGCCCGGTCCACGTACCGCGTGGTAGAGCAATCCGGCGCCAGCGCACGGGAATTTCGGCCGACCTTAAAGCCCAAGAATGTCGACACCGCGAGTATCGATCCGACGTTGCGGCTGGATCTGCTGGCCAAGCTCAAGACGGTCAGCGTGGACGCAGGTACGCGTTCGCTGTTTGAGATCGCGGCGGCGCCGCCCGAGGAGATCAAGGTGAAGGAGCCGGCGAAGATCGCGATTGCGAGCGCGCGGCGCGTTTATGGCCCCATGCCGCCGCAGGCCGTTGTGCCTCCGCCGGAGCCCAGGGCGCCCCCCATTCCGCTCAAATTCTACGGGTTCGTCAATAAAACCAAGGTGGGCGACAAGCGGGCCTTCTTCTTGGATGGCGAAGACATCGTCATCGCAAGCGAGGGCGACGTGATCAAGAAGCGCTACAAGATTGTCCGCATTGGCATCAATTCGGCGGTAGTGGAAGACACCGAGTTTAAGAGCAACAACCAGCAAACGCTGCCGCTGGTAGCGGAGTTAGCTGGATGAAACGGGGATCTGGCGGTAAGCCGGGCCGGCGCGAGGAATCGGGCTTCGCGCTGTTGCTGGTGTTCGTGATGGCTGCGGCTATCGCGATCACGTTTTACATGGAAGTGCCGCGTATTGCCTTTGAATCGCAGCGCGCCAAAGAGCAGATGGCCATCGATCGAGGGCTGCAATATGAGCGGGCCATCCAGCTTTTCTACCGGAAATTTCAAACCTACCCGCAAACGCTCGATGATCTGGAGACCTCGCGCAATATTCGATTCCTGCGCCATCGCTACAAGGACCCACTGACGGGCAAGGATTTCCGTTTGCTGCACGTCGGCCCGGCGGGACAACTTACCGATTCGCTGGTTACGCCGCTCGCTGCACCGCCTGGCAGCAGCACCGGCAGCAGCACCGGCGGCAGTTTTGGCAGCAGCACCGGCGGGGGTTTTGGCAGCAGCGCTGGCGGTGGATCGAATGCAGCCCAAGGCTCGCCCCAGACCAGCGCTTCCACACAGCCTGTGGATCCGAATAATCCTAATAATCCCAACGATCCGAACGCACAGCCGGCCGATCCATTGAATATGGCTGCACGAAGGCCGAGCGACCGGATCATTGGAGGCAGTGGAGCCGGTGGTGGTGGAACCGGTGGTGGAATCGGCAACGACGCGGGCGGGGATCAGCCTCCGCCACAGGAGCCTGATCCCAATCAACCCCAACAGCCGCAACAGCCCGGGCAACCGGTTTCGTTCCCAGGCCAGCCGGTGCAGCAGCCGGGAGATCCCAATCAGCCGGTTGCGCCCCAAGATCCATCACAGCCTCAAGCTCCAGGCCAGCCGCCAGTTCCAGGACAGCCAAACACTCCCCCAGCGCCCATAGGGTTCCCGCCAGGGTTGACGCCGCCCTCAGGAGCCAACCCGGGCCAAACACCGGGAGCGCCCACGTCGTTTCCGCAGATTCCGGGTGTTCCGCAAACTCCCGGTCAAAGTGCCGCCGGCGCAGGCGGACAACCGCAGAGCGCGGCCAGCATGATCCAGCAGATCCTCACCACCCCGCGGCAGCCACCGGCTTCCATCTCCGCATTCACCTCAGGAAACACCGGAGGGATCGCGGGAGTTGCCAGCACCGCGGATGGCAAGGGGATTCACCTGGTCAACGATCAGTCCAAGTACAAAGAGTGGGAATTTGTTTACGACCTGAAGAAGGACAAGACCGTGGTGGGAGCCGCGGGAGTGAACCAGCAACAGCAGATCCAGCAACAAATGCAGCAGAACGGAACCAACGGAGCCTTCGGAAATACTTCGGGTGGGAGCAATTCACCCTTTAGCTCCAGCGCTACCAGTTCCCCAAGCCAATCGACGACGGCCGCTCCGGGGCGCCCACGACACCGCCGCCCACGCAGTAGGAACCTTCAGATAAACATCTCTTCGTCGCTGGTAGCCTGGTCGACGGTGGGGCGATTTCCGCGCGCCAGCGAGTTCAGCGCCGCCCGCACACCCGCCGCGATGCCATTCACCTCACGCAACGGCCGCATGATGCCATCATGGACCACGGAGACAGTCTCATGCGCGCGGCTGAGCGTATCATCCAGTACCAGCTCCACGCGCTCCATCTGCACCTTGGCGCGCGCGGCGGCGTCACCCACCACTTCTTCAACGATGGCCAACTGCCTCTTGGTGGAATCCAGGATGTCGTTGGCCCGGGTGGTGATCTCGGTGATCTGCTTGCCACTCTGCTCTACGGTGGAATTCGCCCGTTCGACCAAGCTCTCCACCTTCGGCACCAGAGGATCGATCTTCTGCTGCAGCGCCCGGGTGGTTCGATACATGGCAGCCAGCATACCGGCTTGGATACAAAGCGCGATAGCGGAGATGATGACGAACGCCGTCATCACGTACAGCAGATTGATCTCGCTCATGGCAGCCCTCAAGCGAACTAGATTGCTTCGCCGTCGCTCGGCGCGGTGCTCACCGCTTCGCGGTAGGCCTGCTTACCGGCCTCCACCGCCGCGACTAGGTTGTCGCGCTGGCGGGTGACCGTCGATTTGCCGCGTTCCACCGCGTCCGAAGCCTGGTCACGCACTTCGTTGGTCCGCCGCTTCAGGTATTCTTTACCTTCGTCGGCTTTGGACCGCAACAGCTCCCTGGTCTCGGGTCCGGCTTTGGGAGCAAACAGCAGCCCCGCCGCGACCCCCAGTCCCAACCCCAGAAAAAAGTACGAAAACTTGTTATCGTCGTCCATTGTTAGCCGTCCTTTCTTTCCTGTCAGTTCAGACTCAACTCTACAATAGCAGCCTCGAATCTGTTAGTGTTCCTTTGTCATGGCGAAACGACAGCCACAGCCGTTAGACCGCGAAAAGCTCCTAAACGTTGCATTGCGCGCGCTGGGAGGACGCGCGCATTCCGCTGGAGAGCTGCGGGACAAACTCCGCCGCCGCGCGCAAAGCCCTGAGGACGTGGACGCAGTCCTCGCGAAACTGAAAGAGTCCGGTTATTTGAACGACCAGCGTTTCGCGGAGAATTATGCGAGCGCCCGCCTGCAGAATCAGGGCCTGGGAAAGATGCGCGTGCTGCGCGACCTGCGCCAGCGGCGCGTAGCGCCCAAGCTGGCCGAGCAGGTGACAGAGAAGACCTACGAGCAAACCGATGAAGCCAATCTGATCGAGGAGTTTCTGCGCCGCAAGTTTCGCGGCAAAGATCTTAAAACGTACCTCAGCGAGGAAAAGAATTTAGCCGGAGCGTTTCGCCGCCTGCGCTACGCGGGATTTTCGGCGGGGCACTCGATCCGCGTGTTGAAGCGCTTCGCGAGTCAGCCGGAGGTGCTGGACGCGCTGGAGGGGGAAGAACCCGAGGAACGCGAGAGTCAGTAAGGACCTACCGGTAAGCGCCCTACCGGACGAAAACCGTCACCAGCACGCCGATCACGATCAGACTGGCGCCCAGCACGTTGCCCAGATGCGGCTTCTCGCCCAAAAAGATGAAAGCCATCGTGACCGCCAGCGCTACGCTCAGTTTGTCGATGGGCGCCACGCGCGAGGCCTCGCCCAATTGGAGCGCCTTGTAGTAGAACAGCCACGACAGGCCGGTCGCGATGGCGGAGAGAAACAAGAACACGAAGGTGTGCCGCGACATCTTGAAGAGGTCGGAGGCATTGCCTTGCACGGCTACGATGCCCCACGCGAAGAAGACGATGATCGCGGTGCGGAAAGCGACCGCCAGGTTGCTATCGACGCCGGTAACGCCTATCTTGCCGAAGATGGCCACCAAAGCAGCGAAGAAGGCCGAGAGAACTGCGTATCCTGCCCAGTTCATCGTGCGGACACAACCACCGGTTCTGCGTTATTGCTCCAGCCGGACAGCTTGATTTTGCCGTCCGGATGCACCGCGCCCGTCATCATTCCCGTGGTGTTGAACGGCGTGGCGATGTTGCCCTGGCGGTCCAGCGCGATGACGCCGCCATCGCCGTGCTGCGCCACCAGCTCTTTCATCACCACGTCGTTGGCCGCCTGTTCCAGCGAAACATGCAGATATTTCACGCGCGCGCAAATGTCGGAGGCCACCACGTTGCGCATGAAATATTCGCCGGTTCCGGTGGCCGACACCGCGCAGCTCTCGTTATTGGCGTACGTTCCGGCGCCGATGATGGGCGAATCGCCGACGCGGCCCGGCATCTTCAAAACCGTGCCGCCGGTGGAGGTGCCGGCCGCGAGATTGCCCGCCATGTCGAGCGCAACCACGCCCACCGTGCCGTGCCCGCTGCCCGGCGTCTTCCGTTTCTCAGCGTCCTGAAATCGCTTCCATTCGCGTTCGCTGTAGAAGTAATAGGGCGAGACCAATTGGATGCCCTGCGATTTCGCAAACTCCTCCGCTCCGTCGGCCACCAGCAAAACGTGCGGGGTCTTCTCCATCACTAGCCGCGCCAAGTGGATCGGATTGGCGATGTGCTTCAGCGCCGCGACCGAACCGGCCTGCAGCGTGCGCCCGTCCATAATGGCCGCGTCCATTTCCGGCACGCCTTCCTGGGTGTAGTAGGCTCCGCGGCCGGCGTCGTACAGGCCGGAATCCTCCATTACCCGAATGGTGGCTTCCACGGCATCCACGCTGGTGCCGCCGCGCGCCAGAATCGCGTAGCCGGCGCGAATGGCCCGGACCATGCCATCGCGGCGCGCTTCGATGGTCTGCGGCGTCATCTTCGAATAGTCGCCAGCGCCGCTGTGCGCGACCAGCACGAAGTTGCTCGCCGCCTGAGGGGAACCAGCGCAAAGAAACAGCGAGAGAAGAACAACGGTTCTCACGTTTACTATTGTGGCCGGTTTCAGACCAGCCAGCGCCGCTGTGCGCGACCAGCACGAAGTTGCTCGCCGCCTGAGCGGAACCAGCGCAAAGAAACAGCGAGAGAAGAACAACGGTTCTCACGTTTACTATTGTGGCCGGTTTCAGACCAGCGAAGGAGGAGCGAAATGCGCCAGGCGGCGGCGCAGCGTCTCATAGGCGCGGAACAGCAGGGACTTGAGCGCCGGAATGGAGCAGTCCAGAACCTCGGCAATCGCGGCGTAATCCATGCCTTCGTACTTGTGCATCACAACCGCGGCGAGTTGCTTATGCGGCAGGCTTTCTATAGCGTCGCGGATTTCCTTGGCGTGATGCTCGGCCAGCAACTGCTGGTCGGCGCGCAGGGTCTGATCCGGCACCTGGATGCGGCGCGCATCGTGCAGGGCTGCGTCCAACCGCAGATGCGCGGTTTCGCGCCGCGTGTCCCGGCGCCAGTTCAGCGCCACGTTGGTAGTGATCCGGAACAGCCAGGTGGTGAATTTGGCTTCCGGCTGATATCGATTGCGGAAACGGTAGACACGCAGGAAGACATCCTGCGCCAGCTCCTCCGCGATGGCCCGGTTGCGCACCAGGCGATACAGGTGATTGACAACCTGCCGGCGGTGCCGCGCCAGCAGAGCCTCAAAACTGGGCTCGTGACCACGACACACCTGCATCATTAAGGCTGCATCGGGGTCGAGAGCCCACTCAGACACCATGCAGTTTAGAACGCTTGAGACCGGCGCTCCGTTTCCGCCGATGCTGTAACGATTCGTAAACAACGCCCTGAAATTATTGAGGGCGTTCCTGATGGTCGGGGAAAAGGGCGTAGTTTTCCGGCGGAGGGTAGAGGCTGTAAAGCAGATTCAGCCGCTTGCGCATGTGGCGGCTGGGCAACTGGCGCGGCCCGGTTTCCACGTCGATATCGCAACAGATGCCGTGCAGGTACAGCGTGAGGGTGTCAATCAACGATTGCCGGACGTAGTCGCGAAAAGCCTTGGTTTCCTTGCGGACGTTGGTGTCGCGGCGCAGCAGCGCCTGCTTCATGTGCCAGCTCTCTTCGTCCACTTCGCCATGCACGCGCGCGTTCATCTCCTCGCGCAGCAGGGTGCTGTACAGGGACAAGGCTTCTTCGGAGCCATGATCGGCGGCGAGCGTCGCCAGTACATGATAGAAGCGGTAGTGATATTCCGAGACATCCTGATCCTTGAGCGCGAAGACCAGCACTTCTTCCTTGTCAAAACGCACTTGACTGGCCCAGGAGGCGCGGCTGTCGGGTGGTTTCTCGGTGACGACGAATTCGTCCCTGCGGGCAGTCCCTTTTTCTTTCCCGTCTTTGCCGTCCCCACGCTCCAGATATGGGACTAACATGATGGAAACCTTGGGCAATAGCGCCGCGATGGCTGGGGGCAGCGCGGCGATGGGCTCCTCCAGGTATTCCTTCAGGTCCTCCTCGCTCAACGGCACCGAAGCGCAGAAGTAAGAAAAGGTGTTGCTGAGCGGGATCATTTCGCTGCGGAAACGCTCCGCGAACTGGCCAACGCTGAGCTTGGAAAGATCGGGTTGCGCGGACATCGGGTGGGGTGGAATCGTCTTTATTCTAACACGCGCTAACCGGCCAGCATTGGCCGCTCAGATCTGCTGGCGTGAACTTCGCTACAATCCATCATCTTCCTCGATTGCATGGATATCAGGAAGCATGCGCCGGTGCAGGATGCGAGAAACCAGAATTCCGCCGGCCTCCTCGCGGTAAAACACAACATGCTCTCCACTTTCTATTCGGCCAAGGCCGCGACGAATGTCATCGCAACTCCGGCCCCGTCTCGGATTGTCGGCAAGCATCCAGAAACATTCCTCGAGGCCGTCGAGATAGCGCATGGTCCGATCCTCGCCCCAAGCAGCCAGACTATAAGCACCAATGCCGAGCAGGCCAGCTTCGGCACGCTGGCAGAGACGGAAGAGGGCCACGGCTCAGCGCGGCGATGCAGGAAGGTTGAGCTTTTTGCGAACACGTGCAAACACATCACCCTCGGCGACACCACTGGCATCACCCTCGTCGATGGCGGTGCGCAAGGAGGCAAGTTTCGCCTCGTATTGCCGCTCTTCGCGCTCCAGGGTCCGCAAGGCCGCGCGCACCACTTCACTGGCATTCTCGTAAAGCCCGCTCTTCACTTTTTTCAAAACAAAGCGATCAAGTTCATCGGTAAGATTGATGTTGCGGGTTGGCATGCTCTTACGAACAGGCTAGCAATGCGAGCTACCAATTGGGAGTTTAGGAATCGAGCGCTGGTTTTCGGGCTGATTTTTGCGCTCGCCTTTTCCGCGTATTCCATAGATCCCCAGAATTCGGTCGCCGCACTGGCCAACTGGCTGGCCGCCGCACTGCGGTTAGACACTAACTTCATCGCGAGGCTGCTGTTTGGCTGCGCCGCCGTCTTGCTCGTTTTCGCCGCTATCATCCGCACCTGGGCGTCGTCGTACCTGCGCGCGAACGTAGTATACGCAGCCGAGGTGAAAACGGAATCGCTGGTTGCCGACGGACCTTACCGGCACACCCGCAATCCGCTCTATTTCGCCAACGTGTTCCTGGCGCTAGGACTCGGAGCCATGATGAGCCGGACCGGATTCTTCGTAGCCATTCTGGCCATGTTGGCGTTCTGCTATCGGCTCATTTTCCGAGAGGAGGCCGAACTGCAAGCTAACCAGGGCGACGCGTACGAGCGCTATCGAAGAGCCGTGCCGCGTCTGTGGCCCACGCTCGCGCCGCGCGTTGCGCCGTCAGGCCGCCAAGCCGACTGGATCGCAGGCTTCAAAGCGGAATTCTGGTACTGGGGGTCCGCCGTGGCTGTTGCAGTATATGCCGTCACGTTGAACCCCACGGCGTTTCTCATCATCCTGGCAGGAAGCGTCGCATTGTTATGGTTGTGCACCCTGGTAATTCAGAAGAAGACCCAGGGCACCCGCCCCGCCGATCCCTAGCGCTAGACTTAATTCTAGTGGCCTCGAACGTTCTCATCTCCGCCGGCGAAGCGTCGGGGGACCTGTACGCGGCCGGCCTGGTGGACGCGCTCCGCCGCCGCCGGCCCGATCTGCGATTCTTCGGCTGCGCAGGCCCGCGTATGCAGAAGGCTGGGGTGCGTCCGGTGGTGGATGCGCATAGCTTGGCCGTGGTCGGCCTGGTGGAAGTGGTGACGCACATCCCGCGCATCTATGGCGAGTTCCGCAAACTGCTGAAGGCCGCTCAAGCCGAGCGACCCGACGTCGCCATTCTCACCGACAGCCCGGATTTCAACCTGCGCGTGGCCCGGCGGCTCAAGAAACTGGGCATTCCGGTGATCTACCTGGTGGCGCCGCAAGTCTGGGCATGGCGCAAGGGCCGGCTGCCGATGATGCGACGCACCATCGACAAGCTGCTGTGTATCTTCCCCTTCGAACCGGAATTCTTTGCGCGCCATGGCATTGATGCCGCATATATCGGCCACCCGCTCACTCGATTGGTTCAGCCATCCGCCCAGCGCGCCGAACTGCGCCGCCGCTTTGAGATCCCCGAGGATGCACCGCTGGTGGTTCTGCTTCCAGGCAGCCGTACCGGGGAGGCGGCGCGCCATCTGCCCATATTGCTGGACGCGGTGGAACGCCTGCGATCCGCCGCTAAACCAGTACTGAGCTTCATCCTTGCGGTCCCGACCGGTACCATACCGTTAGGGTCGATTTTCAGGGAACGGATTTCCGCGGCGTCCATCCAACTGCTTGAGGGAAAAGCCTGGGATTCGCTCGTCTGCGCGGACGTAGCGCTAGCCGCCAGTGGAACGGTCACCATTGAGGCGTGCCTGCTAGGAACCCCCATGGTTACCTTCTATCGAGTAAACAATTTAAGTTGGTGGATGGGAAAGGCTTTGGTTCGCGTGCCGTTCTATTCGATGGTTAACCTGGTGGCGGAGCGGCCGATCGTGCCCGAACTCATCCAGGACGAAATGACCGCGGATAATCTGGCGCGCGAAGCTCTGGCGCTGCTCGAAAATGAGGCTGCGCGGGAAGGTATGCGCCGCAACCTGGCCGACGTCGCTCGAAAACTCTCGGGGCCTCAGGACCCCCTGGAAGCGGCGGCGGCTCTGGTGGAAAAGTATCTGGCCGATAAGCATTTAACAAAAGAGGAAATGGTTCATGTCTCGTAAGTTTCTGTGGATAGCTCTCGCGCTGGCACCATTCGCCTTAGCGCCTCTGCTGGCCGCGCAGGAGGGAGGGGGCAAGTCCGGCCGCATCGACGTCAATCACTATGCGATCGACGCCGACATCAATCCGCGCACGCAGACGCTCAGCGCCAACGTGAAGGTGCAGTTGGTCGCTCTCGACAACGACATCGCCTCAGCGTCCTTCGAGCTGAACAGCGCGTTCAATGTTTCGCGCGTGGTGGATGACAGCGGCCACCAGATTACGGCTTCCCGCTCGGGGCAGAACATGAACGTCCAAGTGAGCTTCCCGGCGCCACTGGTGAAAGGCAAAGCTACCACGTTGACGTTCACCTACGACGGGCGCCTCACCGGCCAGGAAGATTCGCCGGTGTACGGCATCAAGTTCGGCGCCATCCAGAACGACATCACGTACCTGATGTACCCGGCGCGCTGGTTTCCGGTGAATGGGTACAGCGTGGATCGATTTACGTCGGATCTCCATATCACGGTTCCCACCGGATACCAGGTGATTGCAAGCGGCGATGGAAGTTCTCAGCCCGGCGATGCCGGCAAGACAGTCTTCAATTTTCAATACGGCAAGCCTTCTTTTCCGGGCAGCATCGCGGTGGTGCAGGGCGATCCGGTGAAAATAAATTCGGAGGGCGTTGCAACGTCGGTCTATTTCCGGCAGAAGGCGAACATGGCCAGCGCTTATGGCGAGGAAACCGGCAAGATCTTGAGCTTCCTGACCAGCATCTACGGGCTGGCTCCTCAGGCGAATCTCACGCTGGTGGAGACCGAGGACGGCACTCCCAACGGATTCTCGGCGCCGGGAATCATCTTCCTTTCGCCCCGCGGCATCGGCAATCAAGTGGCGTCGCGGCTGCTGGCGAATCAGCTGGCGCGGCAATGGTGGGAGACGCTGGTGTCGCCCGTGGATCGCGATCATTTGTGGCTGGAGAACGGCAACGCGCGCTACGCCGAGCTGCTGTGGGACGAGCATGCCAACGGTTCGGCGGCCATGGATCAGGATTTACACGATACTTACGTCGAAGCGCTGACTGTCGACAATCCGCCCTTGATTCAAGCCGGACGCCTGGACGATTATTCGCCCGAATACTGGGCGCTCACCGCGGGCAAAGGCGCCGCGGTGTTGAACATGCTTCGGACCGTAATGGGAAACGACAACTTCAACAAGCTGATGTCGGGCTTCCCGCAGAAGTACGCCTGGCAATCGGTGAGCACGGTGGATTTCCGCAAAATGGCCGAGCAGATTTCGGGGCAGAACCTGCAGTACTTCTTCGTGCAGTGGCTGGAATCGGCCGGCGCGCCGGAATTCAAGATGGAGTACACGATATTTCGCACCCAGAAAGGTTTCCGCGTGATGGGCAAGATCACGCAGGATCTGGACACTTTCCAGATGCCGGTGGACCTGAAGATTGAGACGGAAGGGAACCCGGAAACCAAGCGCATCGACGTGGTGGGAACTTCGTCCGAGTTTACCGTGGACACGTTCGGCAAGCCGAAGACCGTTACGATCGATCCATCTGGCTCGGTGCTGCGCTGGAATCCCGCGATGCGGGTGGCTGTGGCCATCAAGCGCGGCGAGCAGTTCGCCGAGATCGCCGAGTTTGGCGACGCTTTGAAGGAATACCAGAAGGCGATTGAAGTGAACCGCTCCAGCTCGCTGGCGCACTATCGCGTGGCCGAGATTTTCTTTTTGCAGAACAACTACCAGTCGGCTGCCAACGAATATCGCCTGGCGTTAGATGGCGACCTGGACCCCAAGTGGGTGGAAGTATGGGCGCACATCAAGCTGGGCAACATCTTTGATGTCTCCGGACAGCGCGACCGCGCGGTGAACGAATACAACCACGCCATTCGTACCAAGGACAATACGCAAGGGGCGCAGGAACAGGCCGCCAAATATCTCAAGCAGCCGTACGAGAAGAAGCACAGCAACGTTTAAGCTGTCGCAGACCGGTTAAAGCGAGGACTCGCGGCTCGGTTGCCGAACGACAGGTTCGATGCCCGGCATCCAGCGTGGCACGCTGCGGTTCAGCCGGGCACGCGAGGGCTCTCGTTTTGAAATCCAGGTGGGACATGGTTACCTCAGGCGTTCACAAGAGTGTGAACGCGGCACGCCTGGGGGCGTGCGCCACTAAAACGCCTTACTGGCCGCCGGCTAGCTTCGACGTCAGCATCCAGCGCAGCACGCCATGCGGCTCGGCGGGGAACCGCTCCAGCTCGATGCACACGATCGCGCCTTTCTTAAATTCCACCTGAAGATTCGGCGACCCGAGCAGATATGCCATCAGCCGGCTGAACAGCGGCTCGTGCCCGGAGAGCAGAATTTGAGCCTCGTCTTTGTGCACCCGGATCTCATCCCAAACCGTCTTGGGCGATGAACCAGGCTCCAACGCCTTGGTGCGCAACAGCTCGCCTTTGTAATCCAGGATCTCGGCGGCCAGCTGAGCGGTTTGCAGCGCGCGCTTGTAGGGACTGGTCAAAATCAGCGACGGCGCCACGCCGGCCGCCGCAGCGGTGCGCAAAACATTGCGCAGCTTCTTGCGTCCATCGGAGGTCAGCGCGCGCTCGGAATCCGGCTGGCCGGTTTGCGGTTCTTCGGCAACTCCGTGCCGGAGGATATAAATTTCCATTCCTGATAGCCTACTGGTTTGAAACCTGATCTCGACCGCAGCGCGTTTTATCTCACGTGCGGCGCGCTCCTCTCCATTCTATTCTCGATTGCCGTCTCGCAGATTCTCCTGGCTCTGGCGCTGGCGGTTTTGCTGTTTTCGTCCACCAAGCTGCGGCTGCCGCCCATCCAGCTTCCTTTGGGACTTTTCCTGGCGGGAACGGTGGTTTCCCTGCTGGCCTCCGGACACATCCAGCAGGGCATGCCGCAGATCCGCAAGTTTTACGTGTTCTTTATTTTGCTGGTGGTGTACAGCACGTTCCGCAAGGTTTCCGAGATTCGCGCCATCGTCCTGCTCTGGGCCGGGATCGCGACGCTCTCGGCCCTGCGCAGCTTCTTCCAGTTCTGGCGGATCTACCAGCAATCGCGGGCGCAGCATGTCGGCTTTTACGACTTCTACGTGGGGTCGCGCATTACTGGCTTCATGAGCCACTGGATGACGTTCGGCGCCGAAGAAATGATCGTGCTGTTGCTGCTGGCAGCGTATCTCTTCTTTTCTGGCGAGCGCCGCTGGAGAACGGCGGGGTGGCTCTGCGCGGTTATCCTCGCTTGCTCCATGGTGCTTGGATTCACGCGCAGCATTTTCCTGCTTGGCTTCCCCATCGGCCTGCTGTATCTGCTGTGGTTCTGGAAGAAATGGATGGTGGCGGCGGTGCCTGCGGCGGCGCTGATCGTGTTCTTCCTGGGGCCCCACGCGCTGCGGGAGCGCATCGTTTCCGTGGTGGAGCCGCACGGCGAAGTGGATTCGAACCAGCATCGGGCCATTCTGCGCGAAACCGGAATGGTGATCATCCGCGCGCATCCCTGGCTCGGGATTGGTCCGGAGCAAGTGAAGTATCAATTCGATCGATGGGTGCCCAAGTCCGCGCTGCCGTTGCCGGTGGGCTATTACGGGCACCTGCACAATGTCTATTTGCAGTACGCAGCCGAACGCGGGCTGCCGGTGCTCCTCATATTTCTTTGGCTGATCGCGAAAATCCTGTGGGACTTCGCGCGGGCTTTGCACCGCAAACCAGCGAATCCGGAAGCCCGCTTCCTGCTGCACGGGGCCATCGCGGCGATTCTGGCGTTACTCGCCGAGGGCTACGCCGAATACAACCTGGGAGACAGCGAAGTATTGACGCTGTTCCTCGCGGTGGTGGCTTTTGGCTACATCGCCGCTGAAGTCGAGGAAGAGGCTCCGTTCGAACAGTTGCACTAACGGTCGTTGGATGGAGCTAAGCGATTTAGCGCCAGCTTGATCAGTCGATCATTGAATAGCTTCTGCTTCCGTGCAGCAGCATCTGGTCCAGCGGGCCATTGGCTCAGACCAACTTGGATGGAAGAAACCGTTGGGTCAAAGTGCTCCCGCTGGATCAGCCAGTCCACTGTTGCGAGCAGTTCCATCCCTAGTGGTGACTCGAAGCCGTCAATCCGCTCCGCGGTTCGGTCCAGGATGGCGCGTAATCCGCGCGAACTCTCTTGTTTGAGGAAGAGGTCCATGTATGGTCGCTGATCTTCGTCGAACCATATCGTGTCTGACGGTCCAGCATCGCCCAATCGCTTATCACAGTGAAGATAGCTTCCGTCCAGGCCGTTGAGGAGATGTCGAAGGCGGTCTGAGTATGGTCCGTATTTGTCAGCAACGAACTTGAGGTCTAACGGATCCTCGAACCCCAATTCGTGGATCGCGCGCTCAAGGAACCAACCTAGCTTCTGCACCTCCAGATAAGTACACTCGATTCCGAGAACCCAATAGCGGCGAATCATCTCCGCAATAAGAGCTCGCGCTGGAGTCAACTTCTTGACGCCAGTTCGTTTAGCGACGTTCTGGTATTTTGGCGTCGGTGCGAATACCCAGACGTCGACCTCATCCAGTTCGCCGAGAGCACGCTCTATTTCGGGTCGAACGTCGCTCCAGTCCAATCCGCCGTTCCCGCAACCAAGAGGAGGTAAAGCAACTGAGCGAATGCCCTTCTCCTGAACAACTCGCCGTAAGTCCTTCAAACCATCGACAATCCACTCCAGCCGAGATGGTTGACGCCAGTGCTTCTTGGTCGGAAAATTGATCAACCATTTCGGTCCGTCGAGGGTACGGTTCTCTGTAACAAACATCCGACCGATCTGGACTTCTTTACGCTTCACCGCCTCGTCATAGGCACGAAAGTTCTCAGGGAAAGCTTCTTTGAACATCAAGGCGATGCCCTTCCCCATGACACCTACGGTATTAACGGTGTTGACTAACGCTTCCGTAGGAGCATCCAGCATATTGCCCTGCAGAAACCTCATCATTGGAAGTACCAACTTGGCTGTACACCCACTTTGAACGCCAGACCTCTCCGCTCAACCTCAGCCTTGATTTGCTGCGCTACGACCTGTGTGTAGCAACACACGCCCTGCAAGGCTTCGAGTGGTACATGTTTCCAAATCAACGCTTCAGCCTGGTAGCGCTCCTTCTTGCCCGGGTCATCCGGATCGTGTTTGAAGTCACGGCTTTGAAGTAGCGGCCAGTCAATCTGGTCGAGCCGAGCCAAATCTGTAAAATAATCTGCCATCGGAGGATAAGCATGCTGATTTGTGAAGACGAACTCGCGCCCCAGCGCCGCAACATCGGGGAGAGACGAAACGAAAATTAGGATTTGATCGTTCGGCACTTGCTTGATACCATACCCCGTTCTTATGTTGTACATCATGATCGAATACGGAGTGAAGTAGAAAGGAACGTAATCACTGAGCGTTCCACCAGGCGGTCAATCGACGAGGCGCCGTGACCGTTTGTCGATTAAGTCGACGTTTCCGATGTTCCTATAGTTCGGATCGAATTTATCCCCGTTCCGAGCGTGCATCCCGTTATCGAGAATCCAAGACACATTGTCTAGATGTGTGATCCGGAAGATCAGCCCCTTCTCCTGAGTCAAGATCAAGGACATGCAAGTTTAAGTCTTTCGACCGTGCGGAACGCGCCAATGAACACGTCTTACCCGCGGCGCCTTCCGTCTTACTGCATCGGGCCGTGATGCTCTGGTGGACGTTTCTTGCGCGTCCCGCCCCCGCCTCGGCGCGGACGGTCCGTGGTGTTGCCCGATGCCGCGGGTTTGCGGGCACGGCGGACCGGCTTGGGCTTGACCGGCGGAGGATTCGGCTCGAGCAGGGAAGGCTGGCCCTCGACAATCGGCTGCTTCTCGTCCTCTTCTTCTTCGGCGTGCTGCTCCACTGGTTTTTCAGGCTCGGCGGGCGGATAGAACTCGGCTCCCATGTAAACAATGGGGCCCTTCTCTTCATCCGGCTCCATGCGCACCACCAGCTTGTCCTGCGCGTAGTTCAGGAATTCGGAAAATTCCTGGAATCCGTAGGCGGCGGCGGAGAAGTTGGGGACCTCGGTTTGCACCCATCCCGCCAGATCGTCCAGCAGAACGCCATTCTCCATTTCCAGGCGATGCGTTTCCAGCACGTCACGCAACGGCGGCAGCGCCTCTTCCGGCTTCGGCGTGGGACGCTCGGGCTGCGATGCGCCCTTGCGCTCGATGATGTAGCGGCCACCCTGCCCGCTCACGTTCACGTAATCGGCCTTCTTCAACTTCTCGACAAAATCCGAGAAGCTGTTCGCGCCGTAAGCCTTTTCCGTGAAGGCCGAATCCAGTTGCAGCATGGTGGATTTCAACAGCCCCAGTTGCGGCTGCACCGCGCGGCGCTCCAACACTTGCAGAGCGCGCTCCACCAGCGGCATGGATTGCGCCAGTTCGAGAGGCGCCGGGCGCATGCGTTGTCCGCCCTGCGGGCGATTATCCCTGCCAGGCTGCTGCTGCTCTCCAACCTGCCCGGCCGGGCGCGGCGGACGTTCACGGGTTTGACCGCGATCCTCCGACAGCAGCGATTCATAGCTCACGAATTCGTGACAGTTTTGTTGCAGGATGGTGCTGGTGAAAGCTTTCCCTCCTACCACAAACACGGTCTTGCCGTATTCCTTCAGCTTGTTCACCAGCGGAATAAAGTCGCTGTCGCCGCTGACGATGGCGAACGCGTTCACGTGCGGGTGGGTGAAGGCCATCTCCAGCGCATCTAGGGCCAGGTTGATGTCGCCACCATTCTTATCGCCGCGCGGGGAAGGCAGGCGCTGCACCATTTGCACGGCGTTCTCCGCCATGGAGCGGGCTGCACCTTCCTGTCGCCCCCAATTGGCATAAGCAAATTTCGCGACCAGGTCGCCGCGCTCCTTGAGCGCATCCAGCGGCAGGGAAACATCAAATTCCCGCCGCAAAGTCGATTTCACGCCGATTTCGATGTTGTCGTAGTCGACAAACACGGCGATGTTCAGTTTTTCTTGCATTTAGTTTTCTTTAGTCCATGGGCGCTCGGCGCCCACGTTTTGTTTTCAAATTAAGCGGGCTTCTTTCGTCCCGCGGTTGCTTCAGGCGGTCTGCTTTACAGAAGACCGTATGAAGCCGACGATCGCTTCGAGCGACGCCCCAGGCTGGAATACAGCCGCCACGCCCAGTTTCTTTAACTCGGCGGCGTCCTCGTCAGGAATTATACCGCCGACCAGGACCAGCAGGTCGTCCATGCCCTTTTCGCGCAGCAAATCCATAATACGCGGAACGATGGCGTTATGGGCGCCGGACAGGATGGACAGGCCGATTACCTGCACGTCCTCCTGCAAAGCCGCATTGACGATCATTTCCGGAGTCTGGCGCAGGCCGGTGTAAATCACCTCCATGCCCGCGTCGCGCAAAGCTCGCGCGATGACCTTGGCACCCCGGTCATGGCCGTCCAAACCCGGTTTGGCGACCAGCACCCGGATGCGGGGATCCATATGTTTTGATGGTAGCAGGATGGCGCGCCGCTGGTCGGGTTGGAACCGATATACTCGCTCCATGCCTAGAACGTTGGTGCTGTGCTTCGCCGCGCTTGTTTCGGTGATTACGCTCTCCGGTCAAAACGGCGGCGACCACCAGCGGCGCGCTGCGCAACGCCGGGTCGTGGCACTGCGCTCCTTATCGCTAGCCTTCCCAAAAGTGCGCTGGGAAAGCAAAAGCATCGTCGATGGCGACATCGCGTGCGATGGCCTCTCCGACCAGGCATTTCTCGGCCACCGCAACGACAGAGTCTGCGTGGGGTTAGTCCGGGCTGCCGACCAGAAGCCACAACTATTAGAATTCGGCACTGGCGCGGATCGTCAGGATGCCATATGTGAAGGACCGGGGAAATTGGGCAGCGAGGCGCTCGACTATGATTTAGATCGTGTAAAGGGATTCCGGCGGTCTCACGTTTGTAAAGGCCTAATCCTGAGCGGCGGCGATTGCGATCCTATCCATATTTTTTGGAATCCTGCCACGCGCAGCCTGAACTGGTGGCGAAATTAGCCGAGTCGAGTTTCGGGGCCAATCTAAACGAGCCTGGGCCAGAGCGCTAGAGAACGCTGGTTTCGGTGTAAGCACCGAAAACCTCGCGGAACGCATCGCAGATTTCGCCAACCGTGGCGTAGGCGCGGACCGCGTCCAGGATAGCGGGCATGGTGTTTTCCGCGCCGATGGCCGCGCGCCGGAGCGCGTCCAAACATTCCCTCAGCTTTGCGTTGTCGCGCTTCGCCTTCAGCCTTGCGAGCTTTTCCAATTGATGCGCCTGCGCAGACTCATCGATCCCCAGCACCTCGATCGGCTCTTCGCTTTGCTCGACGAACGCGTTCACGCCCACGATCTTCTGCTCGCCGGTTTCGATGGAATGCTGATATTCATAGCTGGCGTTGGCGATCTCGGTCTGCGGAAACCCTCGTTCGATGGCCGGGATCATGCCGCCCATTTCATCGATGCGTTGAATATACGCTAGCGCCTGCTTCTCCATCTCGGCCGTCAGGCTCTCCACAAAATAGCTGCCGCCCAGCGGATCGGGCACATCCGGCACACCGCTTTCATATGCCATCACCTGCTGCGTCCGCAGCGCGATGGTGACCGCGTGTTCGCTCGGAAGCGCGTAAGCTTCATCGAGCGAATTGGTGTGGAGCGATTGCGTTCCGCCCAGCACCGCCGCCAGCGCCTGCAGCGTGGTCCGTACGATGTTGTTATACGGCTGCTGCCAGGCGAGCGAACATCCCGCGGTTTGCGCATGTGTGCGCAGCTTCCAGCTTCGCTCGTCCTTGGCGCCGTAGCGATCCCGCATGGTCTCGGCCCAGATCTTGCGCGCTGCTCGAAACTTGGCGATCTCTTCAAAGAAATCGTTGTGCGAATTGAAGAAGAAGCTCAGGCGCGGCGCGAAGCTATCGACGGGCAGCCCGCGCGCGATGCCCCACTCCACGTACTCCATGCCGTCGCGCAATGTGAACGCCAGCTCCTGCACCGCGGTCGAACCGGCCTCGCGAATGTGATATCCGCTGATCGAGATCGAATTGAAGCGCGGCACATGCTGCGTGGAATATTCGATCACGTCCGTCACCAGGCGCATGGATGGCCGGGGAGGATAGATGTATTCCTTCTGCGCGATGTACTCCTTCAGGATGTCGTTCTGCAAGGTGCCCGAAAGCTTGCTCCAATCGACGCCCTGTTTCTCGGCCACCGCGAGATACATGGCCCAGATCACCGGCGCGGGCGAATTGATGGTCATGGAAACGGTAACGTCGCCCAGCGGGATGCCGCGAAATAGAATCTCCATGTCCTCGAGCGAACTGATGGAGACACCGCACTTGCCAACTTCGCCCTCCGATGTCGGATGATCGGCGTCGTAGCCCATGAGTGTGGGCAGATCGAAGGCAACCGAAAGCCCGGTTTGTCCCTGGCTCAACAGATACAGGTAGCGGCGATTGGTCTCCTCGGGCGTAGCGAATCCCGAAAATTGCCGCATGGTCCAGAGCCTGCCGCGGTACATGCTTTCGTGGATGCCGCGCGTGTAAGGAAATTCGCCCGGCGGTGGAACATCGAGGCCAGCGACATCGCTGGCGGCGTACACCGGTTCCACCGGGATGCCGCTGAGCGTTTTGCGGGCAGGCGCGGTAGTGGTGCCGCTGGGCTTGGCCATCAATTTCATTGTAGTGGCTTGCGTGCGAAACATCGCCGCCCTTGGTTCCATTGACGTTCGCGCGACATGCGAGTAAATTCAAAACGTGGCGAAGGTGATTCAGGTCCGCAACGTCCCTGACAAGTTGCACCGGAAGTTGAGGTCGTGCGCGGCGTCGGAAGGGATGTCGCTTTCGGATTTCTTATTGAAAGAAATGGAACGCGTTACCGAGCGTCCGACTATGAAAGAACTCGCCGCGCCCATCGCTAGCAGAACGGCACTGGGGTGCAAGACCTCACCTGCTGAAATCATCCGCGAGGAGCGAGGAAGGCGCGATCGTGTTCTCGCCCGACGCGCTGCGATTCGTGAACGGGGCTAGCCTTGTGCGCGCGAGACAAACTCAAGGTCTTCGTCATCCTGGGGATCGTTGACGAAGAGACTGCCAAACGGCGCAACCAGGATCATGCATCCGCCTCCGTGTTGCTCCACATACCAGGCATATTGCGGGTCTTCCGGCGTAGTCACAAAATCGATCACCCCTGGCTCAGAGTTGTAGAGAATCCGGTCGCCTGCGCGAATTTCCTCGCCAGACTGATATTTGAACGACATCGGGTGAGATATTAGCACGGCCTCTCTCATGCCACACTGGTTCCTTACCCATGAAGATCCGCATCAAGAAGCTCCATTCCGACGCCATCCTCCCCAGCTACGCCCACGGTCCTGACGAAGATGCCGCCATGGACCTGCGCGCGCTGGAGCGCACGGTGCTCACGCCCGGCGCCGCAGTAGCCGTCCCCACCGGCATCGCCATCGAGCTTCCGCGCGGCCATGAAGCGCAGGTGCGCCCCCGGAGCGGCCTGGCGTTGAAGCATTCCGTCACGGTGAATTTCGGCACCATCGATCCCGGCTATCGCGGCGAGATCCGCGTGGTGATGTTCAACCTGGGCCGCGCCGATTATGTCGTCGAAAAGGGCGACCGTATCGCGCAGCTCATCGTGGCTCCCTATGACGCCGTCGAATGGGACGAACAGGAGGATTTAACCGACACGGCGCGCGGGGCAGGCGGATTTGGCTCCTCCGGCAGGTAACCCCGGCGCCCCCGGAAGCGCTAACATTATTAGAGAAGCCTATGTTGATTCGAAAACCCGCTGATCTTCGCTATTCCGACATCACACCCAAGCAGTTGTATGTCAACCGGCGCCGCTTTTTGGCAGGCTCCCTGGCGTTTGGCGCGCTCGCGGGAGCGGCCCAGGCCGGCATGAAGCTCACCGACGCCCGGAAGACCTCCTACAACGTCGGCAACGAGAAAATCACGCCGCTTGAGACCATCACCCACTACAACAATTTCTACGAGTTCGGCACCGACAAAGCGGACCCAGCCGAAAACGCCAAGAATTTCCGCACCTCGCCATGGACGATGAAGATAGAAGGCGAAGTCGCCAAGCCCAAGACGTTCGATCTCGCCGGCCTTTACAAGATCGCGCCGCTCGAAGAGCGCATCTACCGGCACCGTTGCGTGGAAGCGTGGTCGATTGTGGTCCCTTGGATCGGCTTCCCTTTGAATGCGCTTTTGAAGGAAGTGGAGCCGACATCGAAGGCGAAGTACGTGGCTTTCGAAAGCTATTACGATCCCGGGCAGATGCCGCTGGCACGCGGGGCCGGCATTGCGTTTCCGTACGTGGAAGGCTTGCGCCTGGACGAAGCCATGCATCCGCTCACGCTGCTGGCCGTTGGACTTTACGGCGAAACCCTGCCCAATCAGGACGGCGCGCCCATCCGGCTGGTGGTGCCGTGGAAATACGGCTTCAAGAGCGCGAAATCGCTGGTGAAGATTCGGCTGGTGGATAAACAGCCGCCCACCACCTGGAATATTGCCGGGCCCAACGAATACGGGTTTTACTCCAACGTGAATCCGCACGTGGATCATCCGCGCTGGAGCCAGGCCACCGAACGCCGCCTGGGTGAATTGTTCCGGCGCGATACTTTGATGTTCAACGGGTACAGCGAAGTGGCCAGCCTCTACGCGGGCATGGATCTTCGAAAGAATTACTAAGCATTAGAAACGTGCGTGGCGACCACTATTCCAACTGACGCCGGAACGCGCCAGCCGGGCGCCAAACGCCGCGAACCATTTTTCGCCCGGCTACTCGGCAGCGGCTGGACGAAGGCGGCGGTGTTCGTGGCCTGCCTGACGCCGTTCCTGCTGCTTCTGTGGCCGTTTTACAAGCTACTCACCACGGGGGATGCACCGGAGCTGACCGCCAATCCGGTGGAATACATCACCCACGACACCGGCAACTGGACGCTTCGGCTGCTGCTCATCACGCTTTCGATTACGCCGCTGCGTAAGATCTTCAATCAGCCCAAGCTGGTCCGCTATCGCCGCATGCTGGGCCTGTTCGCCTTTTTCTACGTCTGCCTGCATTTCATGACCTGGTTCATCCTGGACAAGTCCTTCAGCTTGCCCGACATGTGGGCCGACATCCTGAAGCGGCGCTTCATTACCGCCGGGATGTTCGGATTCGCCCTGCTGGTGCCGCTGGCCCTCACGTCCACGGCAGGCTGGGTGCGCCGACTTGGATTCGAAAAATGGCAGCGCTTGCATCGGCTGATTTACTTTATCGCGCTGGCCGGCGTGATTCACTACTATTGGCTGGTGAAATCGGACGTGCGCCTGCCGCTGATGTACGCCGCTATTTTCGGGATGTTGATGCTCTACCGATTCTTAATGTGGAGACAGACGCCGCCCAAGCGCGCGGCTGCTCGTCCCGCGGCCGGGCCCCGGTCCGTCACCACTCCGAATACGGCGTCCCTTCCAGACTAGTCCCGTCGGCGCCGCTTCGTACATCCCAAATTCCGGGCTGGCTCTGGTTCACCGTGTTGCTGGCGTCTTCCATGATCAGCTTCCAGGAATCCGAGTTCCCGGTCATCGGATCGATAGGCACCTGCCGCAAATACCCGTCGGTGACCAAATCTTCCAGTGTTTGCGGCGCCTTTTGCTTGTCGTAGGTATACTCATCGATCACGGTGCGCAGCGTGAACAGGTTGTTCTTGAGCACGCTTTCCTTGGACCGCACGATGGACCGGTTGTAGATCGGCAGCGCCACGGCCATCAACACCGCGATGATCGCCATGACGATCATCAGCTCGATCAGCGTGAAGCCGAAACGGCGGCGGCTGGGAAGCGCGGGCGGCGTCTTCACCAGCGCCTTCGCGTCGCCCTCACCATTGCGAATACTGAGTTCCATCGCGCGCCTTGTCCATGCTCTTGGTATAAACATCGAATACATTTTGACCACCCCAGGATTGCGAGTCAGGGTCGTCACGGTCGCTGCGCAGCCCCCAGTCGTACGAATTGGTCATGGGGTCCTTCGGGATGCGGCGCAGATATTTCATTTTTTTGTCCACCGACCCGGTCGCTTTCACTCCGTCCACCAGTTGCTGCAAGCTCTCCGGATAATTGTCGGAATCCAGCTTGGCCGGGCCGATTTTCTGGGCATCCATGTCGTCTTTGAACTTATCAATCGCGTTCCGGATCTGGCGCAGCGCGTATTCCAGATCCCGCTCCTTGTCGCGCTGCACCTTGTAGCGCGCCAAGGGAACCGCCATGGAGGTCAAAATCATCATGATGGTGAACGCCACAATCAGCTCCACCAGCGTCAGACCGCTTTGTCTCTTGCGCCTCATGCCGCTTGGAACGCCTTACTGCACTGTCACCGAAACCGACGGCGCCGGCGCCACGATCGCCTGTTTGGCCGAGTTCTTCAGCGCCGCTTCCGTCACGCTTACGGTTGTGGTTCCTTTTCCCACCGCCGTAAAGGTAAATTGCAACAGCGGACCGGTGCCGTTCACCCCGGCCGCCCCGGCCACGCGGTTTACTTCAATGCTCGCATCGCCGGTGTCATTGCGAATATCCAGACTGGGGGCCACGATCTTGCCATCCTGGGTCAGCAGCGCGCCCGGTGAGATCATTTCTAATCGCAGCACTTTCGGATCCCACCGCACTTTCACCGGAACGCTGGCCAGATCCGCCATGTTCTGCGCGTCCAGCGCGATGGTCACCTGGTTGCTCAAGCGCGCCTGCACCTTGGCCGGACTAAATGCCAGACCGGCCGCGCCGCCCGGAGTGGCGGGAGTTACCGCGGGGGCAGTGGCTTCCGGAGGCGCTACTGGCGTGGGAGCGGCAGCAGCCGCGGGAGTTGTGGACTCGTCCGGCCTCGGCCCAAAATTCAGCTTTACCTCCGCATCCGTTCCCGCCGCGATACCGCGCATGTCCAACCCGGTAATATCCGGCCTCCGCACGATATGTGGAATCAGCGCGATCATCAACTGTTCGCTCTGCTTGTCCTTGGACACGTTGCCGAACAGATACTTGCCAAGAATCGGGATGTTCACCAAGCCGGGAATTCCGCCAATGACGCTGGTATCCTGATCCGACATCAAGCCTCCCAACAGGCTTACTTCACCATCCTTCAAGCGGATATCGGCCTCATTCTTCTTTTGTCCGATCACCGGCTGGCTCAGGCCGCCCAGATTCAGCGTATTCGCGATGTTTGAAATATCCACGGCCACGTGCAGCGATACTTCGGAGTCCCCATGGACATGCGGCGTGATGGTCACGTTCACGCCGATATCGACGAATTGAAACTGCGTGCTCACCAGCGGGCTGACCCCCACCGTACCGACGCCCGGTTGGAAGCTACCGGTGGCATAGGGATACTTTTCACCGATCTTTAGATCCACCTTCTGGCCGTCGGAGACACGGACCTCGGGCGTTTCTTGGATCTTGGTTCTGGAATCGGACATCACGGCCTGCAACATCGCGCCGGGAAGGCTGGTGGAAAAGTCGCTGGTGCCCAAGTGGCCCAGTTGCGAAAGAGCAACGAAGGTAGACGTCGAGGTGCCGGTGGTGCCCGTCGTGCCGGTAGTGCCCGTGGTGCCGGTAGCACCCGTGCCACCGGTCCCATTGGTTCCTGTCGTGTTCGAGGTGATGGGGTTGGTGGGCGAGAACGCGAACGGCACGGCCAATCCATTGGTACCGTTGGAGACCAGCCCGGCACCGATCTGGTGGCTGACGTCGCTGGCCACATCCATCACGATCACGTCGATCACTACTTCCGCTTTCGGCTTATCCAGATCGTGCAGCAGCTTTTCCACCAGCGCGACTTTATCCACCGTGTCGCGCACCACGATCGCGTTTTCGGCATTGAACTGGTACATCCGGCGCACATCGGTAACCGAGCGCACCGCCGTCACGATTTCCGAAAACTCCTGCGTGGTGGTGGGATTCTTCAGATAAAACACCTTCACCACTTCGTCTTCATAGTCCCGGCGTTTGGTGGCATTATCTTCGGTAACAAAAATGGCGTTGCTGCTTACCGGCTTCCAAAATGTTTTGGTTAGCAGCGCGATGTAATCCAGCGCCTCCTGCAAAGTTACGTTGTTCAGATCCAGATTCGCGTTCTTCCCCGGCTGCATCTGCGGATCGAAGAGCACATTGATTCCGGCCAGTTTGCCCACCGTCTCATAGAGCACTTTGGGCGGCTGATTGTTCATCTTGAGCAGGCTGATCTGGTTGGTTACCGGCTTGAGCTCAGGCACTCCCTGAAGAGACTGGATCATCGCCAGACTCTCCTTCTCCGCTTTCTCGGCCGACGTCAGCGGTTGTTGCCCAGGTGGCAGCTTTTGCTTCTCCGTCAGCAACTCCTTGGTTTCCTGCATGTCCTGCAGGGCGATCATCGATCCCGGATTGACATCGAAAGCCTTCTGAAACTCAGCCAGGGCCTTCTCCAGGTCGCCGGCCTTTTTCTGTTTGTTCCCGGCATCGACATGCGCCGTTGACGACTCAAACCGCGTCCGCCGCGCGGCCAGCTCATAGGCCGCGTCCTTTGGATCTAACTTTTGCGCCTGCTCATAATATTCCAATGCCTTGTCATAGTCTTTGCGGGCTTCGGCCTGCGCCCCCAGCTTATAGAGCTTATCAGCCTTGCGGTTGCCAGCTTCCAACCCTCCGGCGGGCAGCAGCAACAGCGCCACCCACAACGGGGCCATGGCACGTAACTTATTAAAAGGAATCATCTTATGGTGTATAAGGGCCCTATGTTACACTAAAACAGCAAGTGCAGTCGGAAACTTCCACATAAACGCTTGACGCGGCGTGCTTTCCTGGCGTTGACTAGAAAACAAGACCTCCGAGACATGGAGTTAAACCGGAGCCTGGTGTCAATATGGCGGAGCCTGGAATCAAGATCTTGAGCGACAACCGTCATGCCGGGCATGATTATCATCTGCTCGAACGCTTTGAAGCGGGCCTGGCCCTGACCGGCACGGAGGTGAAGTCCGCCAAGGATGGCCGAATTCAGCTCAAGGATAGCTTTGCCGAGGTGCAAGGTAACGAGGCGTGGCTGCTCAACGCCCACATCGGGCAGTATTCGCATGGCAACCGGGAAAACCATGAGCCTACCCGGAGGCGGAAGCTGCTGCTCCATAGAGAAGAGATCGACAAGTTATTGGGAAAAACGCGTGAAAAAGGGCTCACGCTGATTCCCACTAAAATGTATTTGAAAAGCGGGCACATCAAGGTGGAGCTGGCCGTCGCCAAGGGTAAGAAGCTGCACGACAAGCGCGAGTCCGAGCGCACGCGGGAGATGGAAGCTGAGGCGCGCGCGGCCATTGGGCGGAGAAAATAGAACGCATAAGGGGACTTAATGGAGATCAGGGTTGAACCGAAGAAGCTGGCTGAAGTGGATTCGGACGCGCTAGTCGTCGTCGGATTCGAAGGCGCGCCACCGGAAGTTGCCTTATACGAGCAAATCAAGGATTTCTACGATTCCGGCGAGTTCTCCGGGAAAGCCCTGGAGATCGCAATTCTTCATCGTCCCGGTGGGCTGAAGGCGAAGCGCCTGGTGCTGGCTGGCGGCGGAAAGCGCGACAAGTTCGATGCGGCCGAGCTGCGCAAGCTCTCAGGCGCCGTGGTGCGCGCACTCAAGGCAAAGGGCGTCCACGCCATCGCGTTGGCTCTCGATGACGCCTGGCGCTCCGACGATTTCGCCGCCGCTGCGGTAGAAGGCGCGGTGCTCGCGGATCTCGAGAACGATCGCTACAAGACCGACCCGAAGAAGAACGAAAAGAAGGTGGAGTCATTTTCGGTGCTGGGGAGCTCGCAAGCGGCCGTGGATCGCGGACGCATTCTGGCGGAAGCACAAAACTTCACCCGCGATCTTGCCAACGAACCCGCCAACGTCTTGACCCCCACTCTGCTCGCCGAGCGCGCCGCGCAAATGGCAGCCGAATTTGGCCTGGAATGCGAGGTCTTGGATCAGGACCGCATGCGGCAGCTTGGCATGGGCGCGCTGCTGGGCGTGGCGCAAGGCAGCGCCGAGCCTCCCGCGCTGATCGTGATTCGATACAAACCCGCCAGCGCACCGGCGACCAAGGATCATCTCGGCTTGGTCGGCAAGGGCGTTACCTTCGACACCGGCGGCATCTCCATCAAGCCGTCCGAGGGTATGGAAAAAATGCGCTACGACATGGCCGGCGGCGCGGCCGTGCTGGGGGCGATGCGCGCCATCGCGCAAATCAAGCCGGCGATCCCGGTGACCGCGCTGGTGCCGACTGTCGAAAATATGCCCGGCGCAAAGGCTCAGCGGCCGGGCGACATCGTGAAATCACTCTCTGGCAAAACCGTAGAAGTGCTGAACACCGACGCCGAGGGGCGGCTCATCCTGATCGACGCACTCACCTACGCTCAGCGGCTAGGCTGCACGCATCTGGTGGACGCCGCAACATTGACGGGCGCAATCGTTGTGGCGCTCGGGACCATCAACGTCGGCGCGTTCACCAACAACGAAGCTTTTTTGCAGAAGCTGCTAGCGGCTGCCAAAGCCGAGGGCGAGAAGACCTGGCACATGCCGATGGATGAAGAATACAAGGAACTGCTCAAAAGCTCATTCGCCGATCTGCACAACATCGGCGGACGTGCAGGCGGGTCCATCACCGCAGCCTGGTTCATTCGCGATTTTGTGGATGATACGCCGTGGGTCCACCTCGACATCGCCGGCACCGCCTGGCTGGACGATGCGAAGCCCTATATGGCCAAAGGGGCTACTGGGGTTGGTCTGCGGACCTTCGTGCGCTTAGCCGAAACCTGGTAGCTGTTCGGTTTCGAGATGTTTGATCCCGCGCTTGAACAGGGCGCAAAGACCGCCCCGAGCAATTTCCCTTTAAATGCTTCACTAATGCGCGTGGCAGCGAGCGTGCCATGATCAATCAGCCATGAGAACGCTCTTCCAGGACATCCGGTATGGCTGGCGAATGCTGGCGAAGACGCCCGGATTGACGGTCATCGTCGCCACCACGCTGGCCCTGGGCATCGCCGCCAACGCCGTCATCTTCGACATTGTGAACGGTTATCTGCTCCGTCCGCTGGCAGTTTCGCAGCCCCAGCAAATCGCTGTGCTCGCGGCTGAGCAGAAGAGTGGCTCGCAATTCCTGTATCAGTTCTCGTACCCCGATTTTCTCGATTTCCGCTCGCAGGCGGCGCCCGTTGCCGATCTTTTCGGTTACATGCCCGTGCTGCCGGGGTTGAGCGCGGACGGCAGAGCGGATCAAATTCTAGCCGCATATGTAACCGGCAATTACTTTACGGCTTTGAAGGTGCGGCCCGTGCTCGGCCGCCTGATTCTACCGAGCGAAGAGAATCAGCCCGGAAAGACGGCAGTGCTGGTTCTCGGATACTCCTATTGGCAGGAGCGATTCCACGGCGATCCAGGCGTGATTGGAAAACAGGTTCGCTTGAATGGTAAGCTGGCCATCATTGTCGGCGTGGTGCCGAAGAGTTTTCTGGGCACCATGTCGCTGGTGGAACTGGATGGCTATCTGCCGCTCAGCAGCGGCGGATTCCTGGAGCAGACGCCGGGCGATGTCATGAGCGCTCGCGATTCCCGGGCGATGCGCGTGATGGCGCGGCTGAAACCAGGCGTCAGCTTCACCCAGGCGCAGAGCTCCATGAACGTCATCGCTGCGCGCCTGGCGAAGCAATATCCTGCCACCGATAGAAACGTCACGGTGCGCGTGTACCGCGAGCAGTTGGCGCGCCCGCAGCCGCAAGCAAACAATATGATCGGCGTAATCGCGGCGTTCTTTCTGGTTCTGGCCGCGCTGGTGCTGCTGCTGGCGTGCATGAACGTGGCGAATGTTTTGCTGGCGCGGGCCACGGCCCGGCAGCGCGAGATGGGCCTGCGGGCCGCTTTGGGCGCCGGCCGCGCGCGGCTGATCCGGCAAACGCTCACGGAAACCGTGCTGCTGGGACTTCTCGGTGGAGTGGGCGGCGTCATCATCGGCAATTGGTTTAACCCCGGCGACATTTCGAGATTCGTGAACAGTACTCTTCCGGTCCGGCTCGACTTCCAGTTTGATTGGCACGTGATTCTTTACACCTTCGGCGCCGCGCTGGTGAGCGGAATCGCGGTGGGACTGTGGCCCGCCTGGAAATCGTCTCGCGCCGACGTTTACAGCCTGTTGCAGGAAGGCGGGCGCAGCGATACGGCGGGCGTGGGGCGACATCGGTTCCGGAATCTTCTGGTTGCGGCGCAGGTGGCTGGATCGGTGATTCTGCTAGTGATCGCGGGGCTTCTGGTTCGCAGCCTGCAGCGCGCCGGAAACATCCAACTGGGCTTCGATCCGGACCATGTCCTGAACGTCACGGTGGACCCGCACGCCATCGGATACGACGAGCAACAACAGCGCGAGTTTTATCGCCGGCTGGAGGCGCGCGTCCGCGAACTTCCCGGCGTTCAATCGGCCGGCCTGGCGTTTGGCGTACCGATGGGAACGCTGGTGCAGGGCAATGCCGGCGGAGTGACTATCGATAGTCATCCGCTTCCGGCCGGCCAGCAAGCCCCCACTGTGTTTTATAACAACGTGGATTCGGGTTACTTCGAAACCATGCGGGTTCCGCTGCTGCGGGGAAGAACCTTTACGGACCTGGACAACAAGAACGCTCCGCCCGTCGCGATCGTAAATCAACTCATGGCCGGCAAATTCTGGCCCCATGAAGACCCCGTCGGCAAGCGCTTCACGCTGAAGTCTGTCACCGCCTCCGGGCAAAGTATGCAAGTAGTGGGTGTCGCCGCAAATGGTAAGTACGCTGTGATTTTCGAAGATCCAACTCCGCTCTTCTATGTTCCGATGGCGCAAAATTTCGTCTCCTTGGAAACGCTGCAGGTACGGACAGCGGGGGCGCCGGAGTCGCTCATCGCGCCTGTCCGGAATGAGGTCCGCCGGCTGGCCCCTGACCTTCCCGTCATCGATGCGCAGACCATGCGGACCGTTGTGGATGGGGCCAATGGAACGCAGGTCTTCCGAATTGGAGCCTATTTCGCGGCCGCCATCGGAGGCCTGGGATTGTTCCTGGCCGTGCTGGGTGTCTATGGCGTGGTTTCGTTCGCCGCTGTTCAGCGGACTCGCGAGATCGGGATCCGCATGGCATTGGGAGGCACGGAACGCGATGTCTTACGGCTGGTGCTGCGGCAGGGAATCGGCATGGTGCTCGCGGGGTTGCTGGTGGGCACTGTTATCGCGCTGGCCTTAACCCGCCTGATGGCTCGATTCCTGTTGGGCGTCAGCCCGAGCGACCCGCTGACCTACGCGACCGTCGCGCTGGCGCTCTCGGCAGTCGCGATGCTCGCTTGCTGGATACCCGCGCGCCGCGCCACCCGCATCGACCCTGGCGTCGCCTTGCGATACGAATAAAATCTTCTCGTCCCATAGCTCTTTGTGCTAGCCTCGTGAGTTAATCCAGGCACCCAACACGCTTAGCAGCGGCGCGCCATGCCGCGCATATGCATATCACGAGGAGGATTATGAGGCGAGCGTTTCTTGCCATCGGAATTGTCGTAGCATTTGCAACTCAAGCCGGGGCGCAGTCCACAGACCAGGGCACCAACGAGCTCATCCAGAAGCTGCTCACCCGCATCGATGGCCTGGAGAAGCGCGTTTCCGAACTGGAAAAAGAAAATACCGCGGCGCACCTATCCCCGGTCCCCGCCCTGCCCGCTCAGTCGGCGCCCGCTCCGTCAGCCGTTTCCGCGGTGGAAGCCGCGCATATGAGTCACGATCAGGCGCCCACCATCGAATCGGGACCGCTCTCGTCGCCATTGCTCCACATCGCCGGGTTCGCTGCCTTGGATTACTCGGCTACGGATCTGCACGGCCCCAACGGAGGCTTCCAGCCTCTCACCCTGTTGAGCCCCCACAGCGGATTCGGCGAGGGCCAGTTCGTTCTGCAACTCAGCTCCGCTCTCTCTTCCAAAGTCAGCGTTTTCAGCGAGCTTACGCTTACCGCGCGTTCGGATGCCGGCACCGGCACGCCGGCCGCGCCGGGATTCAATCCAGAAGTGGAGCGGCTGATCATCCGCTACGATTGGAACGATTATTTCAAAGTCTCGTTCGGCCGCTTTCACACTCCGATCAATTATTGGAATACCGCCTATCACCACGGGACCTGGCTCCAGACCACGATTGACCGTCCAGAGATGACTCAGTTCGGAGGCACCTTCATCCCGGTTCACTTCGTCGGGACGCTGGTGGAAGGCGCAATACCGGCCGGCGGACTCAATCTGAATTACAACGTCGGCCTGGGTAACGGCCGAGGTGAGGTACTCAGCCGCGCGGGCGACATCGGCGACATCAACAACAATCGCGCCTGGCTGGTCAATCTCTTCGTCAAGCCCGATTTTCTATACGGCCTCCAGGTTGGCGGCTCGGTTTACCGCGATAAGCTGAACCCCATCACCGGATTAACCGGCCGCGAATGGATTGAGTCTGGACACATAGTTTGGGCCAAGGAATCTCCCGAGTTCATTGCGGAGTTCGCTAATGTCACACATCAACCAATTGATGGAGGCGTCACGTCCAACAGCCAGGCCTTCTACGCGCAAGCGGCCTATCGCCTGTCTTCGTATCTGCGATTATGGAAGCCCTATTACCGCTTTGAGTACATCCACGTGCCGTTCTCCGATCTGTTCTTCCACGATTTGGTGCCCACTTACAACGGTTCCACGGCAGGCGTCCGGTATGACATAACGAGCTTTGCGGCCTTCAAAGTGGAATACCGCCACTACATCCGCCGCGATCTTTCGTCGATTAACGGTGCGTTCGTGCAAACGGACTTTACGTTCTAAATGCGCACCATGGCAACTATCCACAACCGCTGGCTCAGGCGCGTCGCCCTGCTGGGCCTGCTCAGCCTGGTCGCATTTCCAAAATCGACTGAAACCGGGGGCCCGGATATCGCGATCGTGGTTCGTCCGGATGTTCCGGTGGATAACCTGTCGTTCCCGGAGCTGCGCCGCCTGATGCTGGGCGACAAGCAGTATTGGACTTCCAGCTTGCGCGTCACCCTGCTGGTGCGCGCTCCGGGGGCCCGCGAGCGAGAAATGGTGCTGCGGACCATCTACCAGATGTCGGAAGCCCAGTTTCGCCAGTATTGGATCGCGAAAGTGTTTCGCGCCGAAGCCCCCAGCGCCCCGCGCATCGTTTACTCGAGCGAGATGGCCGACGATCTGGTGGCTTCGGTCCCGGGCGCGGTTGCTTTTGTTGACGCGTCGCAAGTGCCCAAGGGGTTGAAGGTCCTGAAGATCAATGGGCTGCTGCCGGGCCAAAAGGGCTATCCGCTGCATTAAAGGCGCCGCGCTACTTCGAGGCCGCCCTTCGCCGCGAAGAGAACTCAGGTGGAGCAATAAGGGATCGCATCGCTCCGCTATCCGTCTCAGTGACGTTGTATCTTACTGCTCCCGAGCCTGGAAGATCATTTCAAGCTTTCCTGAAACGCGCTCGAACTTGGTTTACGCGGCGGAATCACTTTCTCCTCAATCACTGCCAATGCGTAGTGCTCGACGATTTCTGCGAGAATATGACGCAAAGGACCGGTAGCAAACCAGGTTTGTCTGCTGAGTTCAACAGGTTTGGGGGCACGGCCTTCGAAAAGCGCGAGAGCGTGTCTGGAGGGATCAAGACGGCTTGGATAGAGGAGTCCATCAATCCTGAAGGGATGATCGTAAAATGCTTTTGACCATGCTTGGGAAACAGTGTGGTCTCCTGAAAAGAGGCGTGCGTCGGCCCCTAAGCGCACCAGGGCCCCAGACTGTGTGAGGTCGACCAGCCGCAGTGTGCGGGCTGCCTTTAGTTCTGCGAGACACCTATTCTTCAATTCAGTGGTCGTGATCGTCGTCGAACCGGCTGCTCTCCCGAATGTCTCGATGAACGCACAGTACTGATCGCGTCCGGCATAAAGTACTCCGTAGGAGCGGTCTGGACAGTCAAAACGATGCTGGCCGCTTGTTCCGAAATGGATCGGGCTCTCCTGAATGGCGTGTGTACGAAACATTCGATCATTGAATTCGAGGATAGTGATCTTTCTGTCCTGAATGTCCGAGGGCGGACCAGGCATTTGATCCACGATCAAACAGCTCCGTGTTCGCCGTAGACCGCCGCCGCGTTGAGCACGCGATCAGTCTCTCCCATCTGAAGCATCTCTCGCGGAGTGCGGTTGTCCAAGCGCGGATTCCCGCTGACAAAAAAAGCCGTTTGCATCCACTGGTCGTGCGATGAGAGGACCCTCAGGACTTGGTCGAGACCGGGCAGAGTTCCAGATTCAGTAAACTGCCACGCCGGGTAACGGTAGCCGTGCCGACCTATGCTCAAAGCGAGCAACTTTCCCGCCTGCCGACGCTTCTCCACCGCCTGCCGAGTAATACCGAGAAGCTCGCCGACCTTTTCAGCGCTGAGCGCGCCGCCGTGTTCCTCTACGAGTTTTCGCTTGGCTTCGTATCCTCGTATAAACGCGGGGGTGAGGGGCTCAACAGCTCGTAGATCTTCTACTATCGGGCTAGCCAAGAGTCCCTTTACCAGAACGTCTAAGTCACGTGACGACTTAGCGGCATCCATGATTGAATCCTCAGACAATTCGGTGAACTTAAGGACTGCATTGATTGCTCGCATCATAAAGACCTGCATGAGTGGTGTTTCATTCTCGACCGTGATCCGTACTTCGTTGAGCCATTCGGGAAGATCTGCTGGGGGCGAGGGAACGGGACCACGGACGGGTGCGGGTGCTCGTTGTCGATCGCGTTTCATGCTTTCCAATTATAATACGGCCCTACCTGTGGAATCCGACAACCCAAGATCTTAGATTAGGCGGCTTCTTGGGGGTACAGTTCCCTCTCACCGGAAGCCCCGCGCAGACTTATTGGACTGTGCGGATTGAACCCCTGGCGCTCAACAGAGTATCCTGCAAGTTCGGCCCCCCGCGCGATGCTGGGCAAAACCATATCCCATTACCGCATCCTCGCTACCCTCGGCAAGGGCGGTATGGGGGTGGTGTATCGCGCCGAAGACACGCGCCTGGGGCGCATGGTGGCGCTCAAATTCATCCCCCAGGAATTAGCTAGCGACCGCATGGCGCTGGAGCGCTTCCAACGCGAGGCGCGCGCCGTTTCGGCCCTCAACCATCCCAACATCTGCACCTTGCACGATATCGGCGAATCCGAAGGGCAGCCGTTCTTCGTCATGGAGTGCTTGGAAGGCCGCACTCTGAAGGACCGCATCGCCGCCAAACCGCTCAGCATTGATGAAGTGCTCGACCTTGCCATCCAAACGGTGGACGCCCTGGACGCCGCGCACGCCGAGAACATTGTGCATCGCGACATCAAGCCCGCCAATATCTTCATTACGACGCGCGGCCACATCAAAATGATGGACTTCGGGCTGGCCAAGGTGAGCGCGCCACAAGGCGCGAAAGCCAACTCGTCGGCCGGGACGGTGGCCATCGACGACATGATCACCAGCCCCGGCTCCACGCTGGGCACGGTGTCTTACATGTCTCCCGAACAGGCCCGTGGCGAGGATCTGGACACTCGCACGGACCTGTTCTCGTTCGGCGTCGTGCTGTACGAAATGGTCACCGGGGTTTCGCCGTTTCAAGGCAACACCAGCGCCCTGACCTTCGTCGCTATTCTTCATAATGTGCCCATCCCGCCCTCGCGAATTCGACCGGACATGCCGGTCGAATTGGAACGCATCATCTTCAAGGCGCTGGAAAAGAATCCGGAGATGCGCTATCAAACGGCCGCCGATATTCGCGCCGACCTGAAGCGTCTGCGCCGGGACTCGGATTCCAGCCGTGTCTCCGCGGTGATGGCCGTCGACAGCGCCGTTTCTCAGGCCGGCTATTCAGGCCAACGCTCGGCTGTGGTTACCGCTCCATCACAGCCCGCGAGTTCTCCGTCAACCCAGAGCAGCAGCGGCTCTACGTCCAGCGCCGAGTACGTCGTGGAAGGAATCAAGCGCAACAAACGCGCGGTTCTGCTTTGCCTGGCGGGCCTGGTGTTATTGGGGATTGCCGCGGCGTACTGGATGCTGCGGCCCAAACCGCTCGATTCGCTTGCCATCCTGCCGTTCACTAATATGGGCGGAGATCCGGGCGCCGAATATCTGAGCGACGGCATCACGGAAAGCATCATCAACAATCTTTCACAGGTTCCCAAGCTGGCGGTGCGGTCCTTCAGCTCGGTTCTGCACTACAAGGGCAAGGACGTGGATCCGCAGGAGGCCGGACGAGCGCTCAAGGTGCGAGCCGTCCTCACCGGGCGCCTGGTGCATCACGGCAACGAGTTGTCCATCGACGCGGAATTGATCGACGTGCGCGATAACCGGCAAATCTGGGGCAATCAATACAACCCCATGGTGGCCGACATGGCGGCGGTGCAGGAACAGATCTCGCGTGAGATTTCAGAAAAGCTGCGGCTCCAGCTCAGCGGCGCGGAAATGCATCACATGATGACCGCGCGCAACACCGAAGATGCCGAAGCGTATCAGATGTATCTGCAAGGCCGCTATCAATGGAACAAACGCACGCTGGACGGGCTGCAGCAGAGCCTGGATTACTTCCAGCAAGCCATCCAGCGTGACCCTCGCTATGCGCTCGCCTATGCCGGCCAGGCCGATGCGTATGCGCTGCTGGCCGACTCCAACGTGTTGCCCGCGCGCGAAGTGCTTCCCAAGCTCAAGACCGCGGCTAACAAGGCGCTGGAGCTGGATGATTCGCTCGCCGAAGCGCACACCTCGCTCGCGTGGGCTAAGTTCCACGATTGGGATTGGGCCGGAGCGGAGAAAGAATTCCAGCGGGCCATTGCACTGAATAGCAACTACACCACCGCGCATTCCTGGTATGGCGAGTATCTGATGGTGCTGGGGCGATCGAGCGACGCTCTGGCCGAGTTCAATCGTGCGTACGAGCTGAACCCGCTCTCCACGACGACGAATCTGGCGTTAGGCTATCGCTTGTATTACGCGCGCCAATACGAGCCGGCGATCGGTCAGATTCAAAAGACGCTGGCCATGGACTCGACCTTCGTCCCCGCGCACGACTACCTGGGCCGTGCTTACGAACAGAACGGAATGACGGCGCAATCGCTGGCGGAGTTTCACAAGGCGCTGGACCTCTCAGAGGGCGATACGAACGAACTCGCCGCGCTGGGCCAGGCTTACGCTGTTTCGCATCAGCCGGCCGAGGCCCGCAAAATTCTGGATCAGCTGAAAGATCGCTCGCAACAGACCTACGTGCAGCCCGCGTCCCTGGCCGTGATCTACATGGCTCTGGGCGACAAAGATCAAGCCTTCGACTGGCTGCAGAAAGCTTACGACGACCGGTCCGGCTGGCTGCTCTATTTGAAAGTAGATCCCTGGGCCGACAGCGTGCGCAATGACGCTCGTTTCACTGATCTGGTTCGGCGCGTTTTCCCGCCGAATTGATTTGAGACGACGGCGACGCCCCAATCCGCACCAGTTCACTGTCTTTTGTGACTCGGGCGGATGGCTTGCGCGGCGGCGTCAATAACGATCGCGGCAGTTTCGAGAAATACACCAGCCGTTCCACCCAGGGCAGCAGCTTTCGCACCGTGCGTCCGTGCAGGAGCAGGCTGCCGGCCACCAGAGCGCCGCTTGGAATAGTGGTGCAACAACGCGCGCAGACATCGATTTCACCGGCGCGGCCGCTAACATGCAGCTCGCGCATGCGGCGCATCGCATCTGAATTCCAAATTTCGGGCAGGCTCTGGGTCCCGACGTTCCCAACCGGGCCCCCATCCAGCGTGTAGCTCTGGCAGCACGGATACACGTCGCCATTCTGCTTGACGTACATCGGGCCGCGCCACAAATAGTGGCAGGGATGTTTCCAATCCTCGGCCGCGTGCCGGGCTTCGGGCTGCAGCACGTTGGTTTCATCTTCTTTGATGCGCACCTGATCCACGCCGGGCACATCTTTCCAGAAGCGTACGAAATCGTCCACTTCCCCGGCGTTGCGCTCCATCCGCACCATCTGGACGACTACTTGTACCTTGGCTCCGCGCTCGTGTTTCATACGCGCGAATCGCAGGAAATTGTCGCGAACCTTTTCGAAATTGGCGCCCTTGCGATAGTATTCGAACGATTCTTTGGTGGCGCCGTCGAAGCTCAGCGTGATGTGTTCGAGCGGCGTATCCAGCAATCGCGCGCAGGTCTTCTCATCGAAGAACGTTCCATTGGTCGAAAGCAGGGTGGAAATGTTGTGGCGCTCGCAATATTCGATCCGCTCGAAAATCTTGCGATCCATGAACGGCTCGCCCAGGCCGATCAGCATCATATGTTCGGCGCTTTCGCCGGATTCGCGCACCAGCCGCTCGAAAATCTCGTCCGCCATGTCCGCCTTGGGCTGCTTGTGGGTCTCGCGCGGACACATGGGACAATACAGGTTGCACTTGGCCGTGGTCTCCACGATGTACTCCACCGGAAGCGCGTTCAGGGCGGATTTCCGCCGCAGGTAACCCCACAGCAATTTGGCGCGATTCCAGGCTCTCATGGCAACACACTTCATTATGGAGAAACCGGACCACCGCGTCCAACTGCTCAACGCCCAGCCGTTCCCCGCCAGCGGATAGAAAGCAGAGCTTAGAATAGCTAGAATGAACATCGCGATCACGGGCGCCAGCGGCCTGATCGGTACGCGGCTGCGGGAACGGCTAGACTCGGCTGGGCATGTGGCGCTCGCGATCCCACGCGGGGCATCTCCTCCCGTATGCGATGCCCTGGTTCACCTGGCCGGAGAACCCATCGCGCAGCGCTGGACCGAAGCCGCCAAGAAGCGCATCTACGAGAGCCGCGTGGAAGGCACCCGCCGCCTGGTGAGCGCCCTTTCCGCGCAATCCCAGCGTCCGCGAGTGCTGCTTTGCGCCTCCGCCGTCGGATACTACGGTTCCCAAGGCGACCAGATTCTCACCGAAGCTTCCTCCGCCGGGACCGACTTCCTGGCGCGCCTGGTGGCGGATTGGGAAGAAGCCGCTCAGGGGGCTGAATCCCTGGGAATTCGCGTGGTGCGTCTGCGTTTCGGAATGATCCTGGGACACGGCGGCGCGCTGGCCAAGATGCTTCCTCCGTTCCGCTTCGGTGTTGGCGGCAAGCTGGGATCCGGCCACCAGTGGATGGCCTGGATTCACATTGACGACGTGATCCAGATGATTCTTTTCGCGCTGGACTACGCCGCTATCCGAGGGGCGGTTAATGCCACCGCCCCGCACCCGGTTACCAACGAAGAATTTACCGATCGGCTGGCCATGGCGCTTCATCGCCCGGCGATTCTTCCTGTCCCGGCCTTCGCACTCAAGCTGGCTTTCGGCGAAATGTCCGAGGTTTTGCTCGCCAGCCAGCGCGTGCTTCCCATGGTGGCGAAATCGGCGGGTTTTCCGTTCCAATATCCGGATTTGAGCCCAGCACTGGAGAACCTGCTGGTGGTGCGCTAAATCTGTGCGCCTAGGCGGCGAAGTGAGATTATCCGTTCTTCTTGTCTAATGGGTCATCGTCCGTATCTTCACCCGCAGCGGCCTCGGCCTGTGAGATAAGATCCTCTTCGGAAATCTGCGAGTCGAGTAACTCGTGAGCTTGCGCCAAAAAAGAAGGTGGGAGCATCAGTTGGATAGCGGTTACAGTGCCCTTGAGGAATGAAGGAATCCCCATAGATTTAAGCAGGGCGTGGGCCACTTTCGCCTGGGCATCAGAATAGAATTCAGCCGCTAGGACCCATTCGTCAGTCTCCATAACCTCCAGTGTAGGTGTTATGTTCCCGCACCTCCCATACGTGTTCTGCGATTCTAGCGGCGACTAAGTGATCCTGTGGCGGCCCGCACTAGCGAGGCCGCCACCAAGTGGCGCACAGTTTTAGCGCAGTTCATCCATCCAACCTGCTGCGCAGCCGAACCTGAGAGACAATAGGGATGATATGCGTTGTCTTCTGATATTGGTGACGGCCGCCGTGCTGACCGCTGCTGGTGAGATGAATCTGACTGTTGCGCAGTTGGTCATGTTCATTCGGTCTTCGGTGCAGCTCAAGCAGCCGGACCGGCAGGTTGCCGAGTATTTGCGGCACGTGAAGCTCACCGACAAGCTGGAGGATCGGACCATCGAAGACCTGCAAAGCCTGGGCGCCGGACCCAAAACGGTGGCCGCGTTGCGTGAGCTGAGCGAGGCATCGGCCAGCTTGACGGTCGCTCCACCGCCTCCGCCCCCGCCGGTGTACGTTCCACCGCCGCCGCCCAGTTCGGAGGAGCAAGCGAAAATCATCGACCAGACACGCGAATACGCATTAAACTACACCAAGCAGTTGCCGAATTTTATTTGCGTTCAGGTGACGCGGCGCGATTACGATCCCACCGGGACCGGCAATAACTGGTATCACGCCGATACCATCACGGCGCGGCTGAGCTACAACGGGTTCGAGAACTATGAGGTGATTCTCCACAACAACCAGCCGGTGACCAACGCCAATATGCGTCAATTCGGCGGCACCACGTCGGAAGGCGAATTCGGCAGCATGATGAAGGAGATTTTCGAGCCGGAGACGCATACCGATTTCTCCTGGGACCACTGGGGCAAGCTGCGCGGCCGCAAGACGTATGTATTCGCGTACGACGTGCAGCAGCAGTATTCCAAATACCATGTGGAGGCCGACGACAAACTGGCTATCGTGCCCGCCTATCGGGGTCTTGTCTATATCGACGAAGACACCAACATGGTGGTGAAGATTGTGATGAAGCCGTATGACATGCCGAGCACCTTCCCCATCCACGAGATCACATCATCGCTCGACTACGATTTGGAGACTGTTGGGGACCAGCAGTACATGCTGCCGCTCAAATCGGTGCTGACCTCCAAGCGCGACCGTCAGATGACGAAGAACGACATTGAGTTCCGCCTGTATCGCAAGTTTGGCACCGAAAGCACCATCAAGTTTGAGACGCCTGACCCGCTTCCGGAAGATCAGACGAAAGAGAAACCCTCCGAAGAGAAGCCTCAAAAATAGAAAGCAAATTCGAGCGGCTCAAATTTTCGGGGCGAATGATTTCAATCTTGCCGTGGCCCGTGGGGCGCCAGCGCTGGAACATGCGTTCGGAAACGGCGCCCGCGAACACGCAGATCATCGGAATTCCACAAGCGGCCGCGACGTGCCCGCCGGCTGAGTCATAACCCACGTAAAGGCGGCTGCGCTGAACGTGCGCGGCAAAGCCCGCAAAGGAGCCGTCCCACATCGTGATGCCTTCGCCGGCTGCTTGGGCCACCGCGCGCTCCACTCGTTCGGCCTCTTCACCGCCCGCGCCTTTATCGATCAGGATCGGGCGCGGCAATCTCCGCAGAACCTCTGCCTCGAACGGATCGGGAACGCACTTGGATGGATTTTCGCCGACGCCGAAGCTGACGGTGGTGGCGAATTCGCCTGCATCCAGGCCGGTGGAAATGTACGGGTGAGCTCCCTCAATTCCGAAGGTCTTCGCGATCCAGTTCCGCGTCAGGGAGGTGAGAGCTTCGCCGCCGTCAACACCGTATGCCCGGCTTTCGAAGAAATAATAATCCTCGTCCTGGCAAATCGGAAGCAGACCGAGCTGCGTCAGGCGGGAGTCGGGATCGAGTATCAGGCTTTTCGGCAGACAGACCGCGTCCCGCAGTTGCGGCCAAACAGCGAGGCGGTGATCGATAGTCCCTCCGCGTCCATAGGCAATCGAAAGATGCCGCAGGCGCGCATCGGCCGCGAACAGCTCCCAGCTTTTCTTGGGGCCGGCGAACCACATGGCTGAGTTCGGAAAGCGCTGTTTCGCGGCATCCAGAACAACGCTGGTCACGGCAACGTCGGCGCCCAGGGTGACACGCGAAAGAACGAAAATGTTTTCGATCGAATCGGGATCTCGATCCAAAACGCGCGGCCGGCGAATCCGCTCATAGCGCGCGACCAAGTGATCGGCGTGCAGACCGGAAATGCGCCGCGCGATCACTTGGGAAAAAAGCTCGGCATAGACGCGGCACAAATGCGGCTCGAATAGATCCCCTAGCCGCTCCACCACGATGCGGAACAGCTCGCGGTCGCCCCCGCACGACATCAATTGATCGAGCAAGTGCTCGGGCCAGGGCCGCGCATCCAGGCAATGCGCCAGCAGATCCTGAGCTAGAGTTTCAGCCGAGATATTTTCCAACCAGCAGCTCCAGCTTCTTGCGCGCCGCCTCCGGCACTGCCTTGGGATCGGTGATCAAAGCATGCGCCAGCGCTGATCCGCACTTGCATTCCCGAACGTCCGGCATGCTGGCCACCGTAGCCGCCACCACCTTGCAGGCATTGTCGGCGTTTTGTCTGAGGTTCGCCAAAATATCGGTGACCGTGACGGCGTCGTGCTCCTCGTGCCAGCAATCGTAATCGGTGACCATTGCGATGGTCACGTAGCACAGCTCAGCCTCGCGGGCGAGCTTGGCTTCCTGCAGGTTCGTCATGCCGATGACGTCCATGCCCCAACTGCGATAGACATTCGATTCCGCCTTGGTGGAAAACGCCGGGCCTTCCATGCAAAGATACGTTCCGCCGCGCGCGACATCCACGCCGGTTTGAACGCAAGCCTGGTGTACCACCTCGGAAAGCTGCGGGCACACCGGATCGGCAAAGCTGACGTGCGCCACCAATCCTTCGCCGAAAAATGTAGAGATGCGGCCGCGCGTGCGATCGAAAAATTGATCGGGAATCACAAACTTCAGCGGACCGTGCTCTTCCTTGAGCGATCCGACGGCGCTGAGCGACAGGATGCGATCCACGCCCAGTGCTTTGAAGCCGTAAATGTTGGCGCGAAAGTTCAGCTCCGAAGGCGAATGGCGATGGCCGCGGCCATGCCGAGAAAGGAATGCGACCTCTTTGCCCGCCAGCTGCCCGACCACGTAAGGATCGGAAGGCATTCCCCACGGGGTTTCGATCACCATTTCTTCGTGCGCGGAAAATCCCGGCATCGAATAGAGGCCGCTCCCGCCTATTATTCCGATAGTTGGTTTCTTCATTGTTATTTTTGAATCAGCTCCAGCAAGACGCCGCCCGTGGAGGATGGGTGGACGAAGACGTAAAGATGCCCACCCGCGCCGGCGCGCGGCTCGTTCAGTAATCGCGCCCCGTGCGATTTCAGGCGCTCAATCGCCGCGGCCAGATCGGGGACTTTTACCGCGACGTGGTGCAGACCTTCGCCGCGCTTCTCGATGAATTTCGCAATCACTGAATCCGGCCCTGCGGCTTCCAGCAACTCAATGCGCGGCCCTCCGGCGGGGAGCATGGCGACGTTCACCTTCTCCTTTTCCACCGTCGCGCGCAAGCCAACCGGGAACCCGAGCTGCTTTTCGTAGAAGCCCAGCGCGGCATCGAGCGACCGGACGGCGATGCCCAGGTGATCAATCTCGATTTGGTTCCATCCAGTTCTCTCGATCCAGGCATCCCTTTGGAGCCAAGCATCCCTTTGGAGCCAAGCATCCCTTTGGAGCCAAGCATCAATGATGGTGTATGGGTCCGAGCGCCGCACCGCTACTTGTTCCGCGGCCGCCTGAAAATCAATATTCGCAAATTGTTCGATCAGCCGGCCACGCAGCATTTCACGCAGCCGCAGAGCCCAATTGGCGACGGCGCGATCCTTGGCGTCAGCGCGAGCCAGAAACGCGCGAATGGCGGCCAGCGTTTCGCTGATTCCCTGGCCATCCGTAGCAACCGCTTGTACGATGGGTGGAACCCAACCGTCGCGCCGCGTTGAGAGACTCTGCAGAGCCAGAAGCTCGCGTTTCAGACGATCGGCGCCGTGCTGATCCGCTTTGTTGATGACAAAAACGTCGGCGATTTCCAGAATGCCGGCTTTGATGGCTTGCACGTCGTCACCCATGCCGGGAACGAGCACAACCACGGTCACATCAGCGAGCTTTGCAACCTCCACTTCGTCCTGGCCAACGCCCACCGTTTCGATCAGGACAACGTCTTTACCAGCGGCATCCAGCAACAGCGCCATGTCGGTAGTGGCAGCGGCCAGGCCGCCCGGATGGCCACGCGTAGCCATGGAGCGAATGAACACGCCCGGATCGGCATGATGGCTGAGCATGCGAATACGATCGCCGAGAACAGCGCCTCCAGAATAGGGACTGGTGGGATCGACGGCCAGAACGCCGACAGATTTTCCTTCGCGCCGAAGCTCATGAACCAGCCGATCCGTCAGGGTGCTCTTCCCCGCGCCCGGCGCTCCCGTGATGCCGATCACGGTGGCGCGGCCGGTGTGAGGAAACAGCTCTTTCAATAATGATTCGGCAGACGGCGAACGGTTCTCAATGGCCGTCGCGGCGCGGGCGAGCGATCGCGCGTCGCCGGCGAGAACTTTCTCGGCCAGCCCTGTCATTGCTGCCTAAGACCTTTGGTCATTCGCTCTTTAGAAGCTGGCGTGCGATCACCAATCGCTGGATTTCGCTGGTGCCTTCGCCGATAGTGCACAGCTTGACGTCGCGATAAAATTTTTCGACGGGATAGTCTTTGATAAAACCGTTGCCGCCGTGGATCTGCACGGCTTCATTGGTGGCGCGCACGGCGATCTCGGACGCAAAGAGCTTCGCCATGGACGATTCCTTCGTGACGCGCTGGCCGTGGTCCTTCATCCATCCGGCGCGATAGGTGAGCAGGCGTGCGGCATCGATCTCGGTGGCCATGTCGGCAAGCTTGTTCTGAATCGATTGAAACTCGGAGATGGGCCGGCCGAACTGTTTGCGCTGTTTGGAATATTTCAGCGCTGCTTCGTAGGCGCCCTGCGCCGTCCCCACTGAGAGCGCCGCAATGGAGATGCGCCCGCCATCCAGAATCCGCAGGCTGTCGACGAATCCTTCGCCTGGCTTGCCGAGCAGTTGCGACTCGGGCACGCGGCAATCGGTGAAAATCACTTCGCCGGTGGCGCTGGCGCGCATGCCGAGCTTGTTTTCCTTCTTGCCGAACTGAAATCCCGGCACGCCCTTTTCCAGAATGAACGCGGAGACTCCGTGATGCGACGCGGCACGGTCCGTAACCGCCATAGCGACGCAAACATCGGCATAACCGGCGTTGGTAGTGAAAACCTTGCTGCCGTTGAGGACCCAGCACGAGCCGTCTTTGGTGGCCTTGGTGCGCATGCCCCCGGCATCGGAGCCGGATTCCGATTCAGTGAGCGACCAGGAACCGATCCACTCGCCCGTCGCAAGTTTGGGGACGTATTTACGGCGCTGCTCTTCGCTGCCGGCGACGAAGATGTGATTGGTGCACAGCGAATTGTGCGCGGCCACGATCAAGCCCACCGACGGATCGATCCGCGCGAGTTCCTCGACGATTATCGAATATTCGATGTAGCCGAGCCCCGATCCGCCCAGCTCCTCCGGGAAAATCGCGCCCAAGAAGCCAAGCTGACCGGCTTTCTTGATGACCTCCAGAGGGAAAATCTCCTCTTCATCCCATTCCAGGACGTGCGGGCGAATTTCCCGCTCGGCAAATTCGCGGACACTTTTGCGAAGCTGAATCTGCTCCGGCGTGAGGTCAAATTCCATGGGAGGCAGGGAGGAGTCCCTGATTCAATGTTAGCAAGGCGGCGGCAGGGCTTAGGGATGGGGGTCAGTTTAGATCGGCCAGCGCTTCAGGCGGGCTTCCGCAAGAATGTTCTGAAGTTCATGCTCGCCTACGAGCAAGCCGCAATGGCCAATCGGAAGTTTGTCCCGGCTCTCGCTGAGGCTAAAGTAGCACCAGCGATATGCGTACGCGGAACCAATTTCCCCTGTCTTGGCTTCGGTAAGTCGAATCCTTTGCAGAAATCTCTTGTATTCTCCATCACTGTCGATTCTGGAAATCTCGTCCTCGACGACACCCACTGGTATGCAGCCAAAAGTGATCGTTTCGCCCCGAGTAGTTTTGTCGGCAAGCTTGGATCTGGACTTTGTTGGTGCCATGTTTCTTTACTCCTCTTCAAGTCATGAGCTAGGGCACGCTTTCGGCCACTGTCCTTTCTTCCGATTGAAACGAAATTCCACATCTGCGCGAAGGCACTCAGGCAAATCCCGCAGATCTGAGTGGCTGCGCGCAGGTTGGGAGCCCGGCGCCGCAATTCGGCCCCGCCAGATGGCGCAAATATTGCGTACTAAACGGACCGAGCAAGACAACCTTGCTGGAGGACCAGCTATGAACTTTCCAAGCACTGGATTTCATCACATCACAGCGTGTTCTGGCAGAGCCCAGGACGACATCGATTTCTTTACTCAGGTGCTGGGACAGCGGCTCATCAAGCAGACCATCCTGTTTGACGGACGCTTTGCCCACTACCACCTCTACTACGCAAACGGGCACATCGATCCGGGTACGGTAATGACCAGCTTCCCGTACAGCCGGGTGCAGGGCCGTCCGGGATCGGGCCAGGTGCAGTCCACCGCCTACTCAGTGCAGAACGGAGCGCTGCCGTTTTGGGTGCAGCACCTGGACCGAAAACGGGTGGAACACTCCGGGATTCAAGAACGCTTTGGGCAGCGCTTCATTGCTTTCAAACATCCGGCCGGCCTGGGTTTTGAGGTGATTGAAGATCCACGCGAAACGCGCCAGGGGACGCCCATCGATGGAATCGGCGCCAACGAATCCGCGCGTGGCTTCAATTGCATCACGCTTTCGGTACGCGAGATCGCAGAAGACGAACGGTTCCTGGTGGAAGCGCTGGGATTTCGCAAAACCGGTGTGGACGGCAAGTACCATCGCTTCGAGGTTGGCAAGGGTGGCCCGGGGTGTACGGTCGATTTGCATCACGATGCGGATCGGCCATCAGGAAGCCGCACGTTTGGCGCCGGCACGGTCCATCATGTGGCCTACAACGTCCCGAACGATGAGGATCTCAAGTGGCAGAAGAGCTATTACGAAGAGTTGGGCTACACGGATGTGTCCGAAGTGAAGGACCGTAATTACTTCCATTCCATCTATGTGCGGTCGCCCGGCGGAGTCCTGATGGAGTGCGCGGCAACCGCCGACGGCGGATTCGCCAAGGATGAGGCGTTTAACGAGCTGGGCACCCATCTTCTGCTGCCGGCATGGTTTGAGGAACGGCGCGAGGAGATTCTGGCTACGCTGGAGCCGATCCGCGTACCGGAGTGGCATCCCAAGGTTGCGGTTGACGCCAAGCATCCCATCGCGTCCCACCGCCAGCCCGTGTTCATCCAGGAGGAGGTTGGCGCCGGCATGCACTAGCGTTGCGGAAGAATCTTCGGGAGATCCTCCGGCAGGATCTCCCGCCATCCATCGACCGGATCGCCCTCCGGCCCGATCACACACCAACTCCTCAGCCGCTGTCCCGAAAGATACTCAAACCGCTCCCCGCGGGCGTCGAATACATCGAGCTTGCCGCACGGCCGGCGTTCGATCCGCCCCGAGGTCAGATGCCCAGTCACGCGGCTCTCAGCGAGGACGTATACCAAGACCACTTCCGGAGAGAGCAGCACGGGGAACCCGCACGCAAGTCTCGGGCCAGTTCTAGTGAGACGCCAGCACAGCGCGCTTGACGATCTGGGCGGGATCGGCGCCCACGCGGCCGGATTCTTCCCGCGCGGCTGCCGCACCCAGTTGGAAATCGAATCGGATGGATGGAAGATTCGGAAAGGGCGAAGCCGGATCGTTCATCTTGGTTTCGGTAATGAGCGAATCCGTTACGCCGAAGACGGTATCCGAATCGATATGGTCGTCGTTGCGTAAGTAGAGCGCGGTCACCAGCTCGCGGCAGTTTGGCGCGCCCACTAGAAAGTGAATGTGTGCGGGACGATAGCCATGGCGGCGCTGCGCGCGAATCATGTCGCCCACCGGGCCATCCAACGGAATCAGGTAGCCAAGCGGGCGAACGGTGCGCAGGTGGTAGCATCCCTCCTCATCGGCGTAGAACCAGCCGCGCAGATCCATCTCGGAAGGATCGTGCTTTTGCAGGTCGTAGAACCCGTGATCGTCGGACTGCCAGATTTCGATGGAGGCGTTCGGGATCGGCTGGCCAGCCAGGTTCACGACGCGCCCATAAATGCAGATTTCAGAGCCGTCGCCCGGCGAAGCAATGGATTCACCCAGCCTCTTGGTAGGCGCGCCCTGACGATAGAACGGGCCCAGCAAGCTAGTCTTGGTCCCCACCTCCACCGAGCGGCGGTCATGCAGCGTATTGATGAGGCTCGATAGGCCCAGCGTGTCGGACAGCAGGATAAACTCCTGGCGATAAGGCGTGCAAGCCTGGCCCACCGCGGTCAGGAACTTGATACCCTCCAGCCATTCCTCGGGAGTGAGGTCGGCTTCGCGCGCGAAGGCATGCAGATGGCGAACCAGGCAGTCCATGATCTCGCGCAAGCGCGGATTGGGCGTCCCCGACATTTGCTCCAGCGCAACGTCGGTTATGGTTCTCTCATCGATAGCTACCATGCCCGCTATGGCAGCAATTCGACTTCCAAGCCCGCCGGCAAAGGGCGTGGCGGCGCCCTCGTTTCTGGAAAGCAAGCATGCCGGCGCGCTCCGTTTTGCCGGCTGTTACTGAGTGGGGCCGGATACTTCGGCGGGCGGCTGGTCGCGCAAAGGGTGCGGCGCGCACCGCGAAAGAGGCCAGGAACTGCTTCGCGCCGCGCTCCGTTTTGCGCGAGTTCCTCAGTAGCGCAAAGGGTGCGGCGCGCACCGCGAAACGGGCCAGGAACTGCTTCGCGCCGCACTCCGTTTTGCGCGAGTTCCTCAGTAGTTATGCAGCAGATCCTGGTAGCCGTTCATCGCCAGGCGGCAAGCCAGTTCGGAGCCGGCGAATCGCGCACGATGCCAGGTTTGTTTGGGCGTGTAGACGATGTCGCCCTGGTCGGCAATGAAGATTGGCAGAGACCCGATCTTGTACTCCATCTTGCCGAGCAGGATGAACCAGAATTCGGGCGATTCCTCGTGAAAATGGCCCTTGTCGGTATCGGCCGCGGGGCGCTGCTTCTTAGGATCGCCGATGATGATGTTGGCCACCGCGCGGTCGTCGGCGATGAACCGGCGCTGCTTTTCGGTTCCCGCCACCACCGCGTTGAAATCAATGTACGGCTTGTTGCCCTGATCGTATTTTCCGCGGCCTGCGATCCGCACCTTGACGAAGTTCACGCCATCCAGCGGCACCGGTGTTTCATCCACGGGGTACATGGTCTGAGCACCCGCGATGTTCACTTCCAGGCGCAGGGAAGGCTTGTCCCCGACCGTTTCCAGACTATAGGTGGTGCGGTAGGGGACTTGCACCAGATAGCCCTTCGACGCAACGAACGGCTCCTGGCCTTCGATGGTGAATCGTATTTGGCCGTCCTGCACGATCCACCACTCGCGCGTGTCGGGACGGAAGCGGCGGGGCGTTTTCACGCCCGGAGCCATGGAGATATAGTCGGCGTGGAGCAGCGAATCGCTGACCACGGTCTGGGTCCAGGTAGGCTGGCCCTGGTGCTGCGCAAGCAGGTCGGCGAGCTTCCACAATGGGCGGTTAGGCGCCACCCAGGCGGCCGGTTGTACGGGGGAACCGGCGCCCAAGCCAATCGGCTGTCCTGCTGCGCGCAGAGGGGCAGTGCGAGCGAAACCACCAGGAGTACGAATCTCATAACCGCCCACGTTATCACTGGGTGGCGGCAGTGTAAACGGGCTAGCCGAGAAAGCCGATGGCGCGTCCGGCCAAGCCGACACCGAACCACAGGCATATGGCAACCGCGGCAGCGATTTTCCCGCCGACCGGCGCCGACTTGCCTTCATTCTTTACGATGCGATTGTAGACCGTGAACTGGAACAGCAAGGCGAAAAATAAGAACAGCATTTTTATGCGAAAAGAAGTATTGCCGTAGCACTTCACCGCTTCCGACAAGAACAGCAGAATGCCGGAAGTAAGCATCACGGCCATACTCCATCGGTTCCAGGGACGCAGCGCGCTGGCGACTTCGGAGATCGGCTGCGCTTTGTAGACCAGACCGAACTGGCGCAATACCAGGACCACCAGAGTGCCAAGCAGCACGGTGAGCGCGAAGAGGTGGAAATTCTCGATGATGGGAAACGCCACTCGCGAATTACGAATGGCCTGGGAGATTATGGTGTTGTCGCACCATTGAAAGAAAGGGAGGATAGCTGTCATCGATAGAAAGGCCTCGATTTCCGTTTCCTAAAAGGTGTATGCCATGGTGCGGCCGCAAGTGATAATCGCGATCCAAAAGATCAAGGAAAGCCAGCCGGCCAGGCGGGCTTCCATGGGCGGAACCAGAGCGTTGTCCCACTTATCGATCTTGCGGTAGATGCCCCGCTCAAACGTAAGCGCATTGATGGCCGCCAGAACGAGCAGAATGACTTTCGCTTTGAAGAAAATGCTGTTATAAGCCTTCACTGCCTGGCACCAGAACAGAAAGATGCCGGTGATGACCATGATGGCGAAGCCCGTAAACATCCAGGGCTTCATTTGTTCGTAGACTTCGGAAACCGGGCGGCGCTTCATGATATAGCCCATGAGGCGCAGATCGGAAATTAGCAGCAATCCCACGGAGATGGAAAGGGCCAGGACGTGGATCGTTTCAATGATAGGGAACGTCCAGATGGATTCACGGATGGATGTGCCGATGTTGGTGTCTTGCAGCCACTCGCACATGCTCAGGATAGACATCTAGCAGGAACCTCCTTCGAAGCCGCTCGCGCTGGCGAAGCCACTCTCGCTTGGCACGCTGTCTTTGGTTGGGCGGAGACTTGATAGCCGCACGCGGGACGTTGAAGAGATTCCCATGATATACGCGCTATGATGATATGTCAATTGAACGACGTTGCTAGTAAGCCTAGAGGTTACAATTGCATGGATAGGCCGATTTTGGCTGGTTTTCGTGTAGTTAGTTTTAGCCTTGTAACGGTTTCTTTTCTTTCGCTCCTTGGGGCCCAGACGCGCCAGACCCAGCCGGACGTCGCCGATTGGCCCATGTACAATCGCGATCTGGCGGCCACGCGATTCTCGCCCTTGCGCCAGGTCGATGCATCGAACGTTGGCATGTTGAAGCAGGTGTGGTCCTACAACCTGGGCCAGGCAAGCGCCAACCAAGCGGGCTCCGAGTTCACTCCGATCGTAATCAAAGGCGTGCTCTATCTGGACACGTTTCATTCCGTGATGGCGCTCGATGCTGAGACGGGCAAGGAAATCTGGCGGTATGAATTGAAGGAAGGCGCGCCGTCCAAACGCGGCGTTGCTTACTGGCCGGGCGACCAGAGCAACGCGCCGCGGATTATTTTCACCAGCGGCAGCAAAATGATCGCGCTGAACGCCGGCACGGGGAAGATCGATCCGGGCTTCGGCAACGAAGGCACCGTAGAGATGACAGTGCCGTACAATTCCGCGCCAGTGGTTTACAAGAATGTGCTGCTGCTGGGTGCCAACACGCCCGAAACCCCGGCCACGGGTCCCGCGGGGGACACGCGCGCGTATGACGCCCGCACGGGCAAGAAGTTGTGGGATTTCCATTCGGTTCCGCAGCCTGGTGAATTCGGCCACGAAACCTGGCAGGGCGAAAGCGCGAAGAATCGCTCCGGCGTGAACAACTGGGGTTTTTCGCTAACGGTGGATGCCGAGCGCGGCATCGTCTACACCGTATTTGGCGGACCCAATACGAATTTTTGGGGCGGCGACCGCAAGGGCAACGATCTCTTTGCGAACTGCGTGGTAGCCCTGGATGCCGAAACCGGAAAAATGAAGTGGTATTTCCAGGTGGTGCATCACGATTTATGGGATTTTGATTTGCCCGCTCCGCCCACTTTGATGGATGTAACGGTGAAGGGGAAGAAGATTCCGATTCTGGCGCAGACCGCGAAGACCGGTTATCTGTACATTTTGAATCGTGTGACAGGGAAGCCGGTGTTTGGCATCGACGAGAAGCCGGTGCTCGCAAGCAAAGTGCCAGGAGAGCAGAGTTCGCCGACGCAGCCCGTGCCGGTGAAGCCGCCGCCGCTCGCGCGCGTGAGTTACGGACCCGAAGATATCGTATCGCCCGACAACACCAATGCAGAGCACTCGCAATTCTGCCATGAACTGCAAACTCGAAGCGGAGGGTTTTACAATGGCGGGCCGTTTACGCCGTACGTTTATCGCGCGGCTGGCGCGAAGCCGTACTCAACCATTATTTTTCCGGGCGCGATCGGCGGCGTGGATTGGGGCGGCGCGGCAGCCGATGCCGGATTGGGATATTTGTTCGTGAATTCGAGCGATGAAGCCAGCATCGGATGGATTGAGAAAAAGCCGGTGGGGTCTCCAGTGTTATTTGATCGCAACAGCATCGTAGGACCCATGTCGCGGTTCCACTGGAGCGAGGGTAATCCAAAGGTCGGCAATATTCCTCACTCGGGCGAACGCGCGTGGCCGTGCCAGAAGCCGCCATGGGGCCGATTGGTTGCAGTGGATGCGCGTACCGGCGATTTCGCGTGGCAGGTTCCGCTGGGAATTACCGAAGAATTACCGCGCGCCAAAAGAAATACGGGGCGGCTGAATTTGGGCGGACCGATCACGACTGCCGGCGGACTGGTGTTTATCGGTGCCACCAACGATCGCCGTTTCCGCGCATTCGAATCAAAGACTGGGAGAGAACTCTGGTCGGTTAAACTGGACGCGAGCGCGCACGCCATCCCGATTACCTATGCCGGCAACAACGGGAAGCAATACGTGGCGATCGTGGCCGGAGGGAATGGAACGCTGGACGATGCAACACCGGGAGCAGAAGCCCTGGTTGTCTTTGGACTTCCCTAAGGCTCCCGTCCCGGCGCAAATGAGTGGTTTGACTTAGTTTAGTGGGTGCCGCCGGCTTCTACGGGAGCGGCGGAATCATTTAACATGATTTTCGACTTGGTGCCGCCTAAATCCAGCTCTTTCAGCTTGGCTTGACCGTTTTCAGTCCGAATATCCATCTGGGTGTCGGAAAACTTCGCGGCATTGGTCTCAACCTTCGCGCCGACCGCCACCACATTCTTGCCCTGCTTGAATGTAACTTTGTCGCCTTCCACCTTAACCTGGTAGTCACCGGGCTTCAGTTGGGTGGTCCCGACCCAGGTAGGATCGGCGATTCGGACGTGGTAGCTGGAAGCAGCCATCGCGATTCCCAGCGAAAAGACACAAGCTCCTAGCGTCAGTTTGGTGATCTTCATTTAGCTCTTAGCTCCTTAGATTGAATGCGTGTGGTACAGCTCAACGAGGAGTGTGGACGTATTGTAAACGGGCCACATTAGTAGTTACGTCGGATGGAGACGAAAGGTTACTTCGCGAAGATTAAACTTAACAAATCGTTAATAACGTGTGACTTAGAGCATCGCGAAGATTAGATGACAGCTTCCTGCCATTGGTTGCAACATAAAATACATCGATTGCTTTACGGCCTTCGGTGTCGATCAGCACTACATCGATGTTACAACCCGCCATCGAAATAGCGGAAGACAAATCGTAGAGCAACCCCGGACGATCCTCCGCAATGATCTCAATCAAAGTAGCGGTGTCGCAGGCATTCGGATCGAAGTGCACGCGCGGCTGAACGGTGCGCTTCTTCAAACGATTGTGCGCGGTGCGTCCGCGAAGAAGCTGCTCGGTATCCAGCCGGCCGAGAGCCACATCTTCGAGCGTTTGCCGCAGGCGATCGTTTTCCGTGGGATTCAATTCCAGCGTGTGATTGGGATCGGAGAATACGAAGGTGTCCAGAATCGCTCCTTGCGCGTTGGCAAAAGCTTCTGCTTTTACGATGTCCATTCCGAAGCTGGATATTGCGCCGGCCAGAGAAGCGAATAGCGCCGGCCGGTCGCTCGCGATGATGGTGGCTCGATGCAAGCCGCCGCGCGCATCGATCTGCACTGCCACGCCGTTCGATTTACTCAATTCGAAGAGCTCGGCGTGCGCGCGCACGTCGTCCGGAGTGTGAGTGCGAAGATAGCGCGAAGGAAAACCACGCAGAAAATCGGCGGGTCCCAGCGCCTCATTTTGGAGATCGGCTTGGAGGCCAGGCGGAAGGTCGGTGATGCGTTCGGTTTCCAGTTCCTTGATGAATTGCTGATGAGTGACGCGGTAGGTCTCCCACAGCTGCTCGAGGCGCCAGGGCGTCATAGCGGCGGGATTCACGGCTGAGATATCTGCGTAAGTCAGGAGCGTCAGCAGCTTCAGCCGTTCCAGCGTGCCGATACGGCCGGCCAGCAAGCGCGCGGTAGCGGGATCGTAGAGATCGCGAGAACTCATTACCGCCGAGAGGTCGAGATGATGCGCGATCAGGAATTCCACGGTGCCCTGTTCCTCTGGGGGCATTTGGATGCGCTGCATCGCGGTGCGCGCCAGCTCCACCGACAGGTGCGCGTGATCGCCGCTCCGGGCGCCTTTGCCGGAGTCATGAAAAAACAGCGCGAAGCGGAGCAGAGCAAGGTCCTCCACCTCCGAGAGAATCTCCGCCAGGCGCCGCTCGCCCGAATCTTTGCTCGCGGCGAGCCCGGCTAGTTTTTCGATGGTCACGAGAGTGTGCTCGTCCACGGTGTAGCGATGATAGAAGTCCGGAACAACCAGGCAAAATATGTTTCGCCATTCGGGGAACATGGCCTGCAGTAGCCCGGTGTCGTGCATCACGCGGAGCGCCGCAGCGGCATGCGGGAGAGAGAGGATGGCGTGCAGCGGTGGCCACAACGGCCGCGCGTGCCCGCAATATGCGGCGAAAGTATCACAGGCTTGCTCCACGCGGCGTTCGGTTTCAGCGGCCAGCGGGATACCGTGACGCGCGACGAATTCCAGCAGGCGGAGAATGATGGCGGGATCGGCGGTCAATTGCCCCGGTGAACGCAGAAAGATGCGCTCATTCGATACAGTGAATTCCGTGTTCGAGAGGCGCGAGCGCCAATCGCGGAACTGAGTCACCAGCGAGCTCTCGCCCCGCTCGTTCAGATCGAGCGCGCGGCGGGCCTCTTTGTAGATGATGCGCGCATTGCGAAAATACTCGCGCATTAGGTCGGCCGGCTCGGCAAACGAGACATAAGGCTGAGCGGCCAGCGCCTCTTGGGCATCGAAGCTCAGCAGGTTCTGATCGCGCCGCGTCTGGTAATGGAGGAAGCAGCGCAGCGAATGAACAAAACTGGTGGGCGCAACCAGGCGGCCGGTCACTTCCTCATCCGGTTTACGCAATTTTCCCAACCAATGGATCAGGTGCAGGTCGCGCAGCCCGCCCGGTGTCTCCTTCACGTTGGGCTCCAGATGATAGAAAGTCCCTTGGAATTTTTCGTGGCGCTCGCGAGCGAGCTGGCATAAGTGATGAGTAAGTACGCGGCCCTGGCGCTCGAAGAATGCGGGCAGCTTGGTTTCCAGCTTCGCGTAAAGCTCGGACGAACCGGTCACCAGCCGGCGGTCCAGCAGGCTGATGCTCAGCTCGATGTTGCCCTCGTGGATTTCGGCGCATTCGCCGACCGTGTGCACCGAATGGCTCAGGCGCAGGCCGGCATCCCATAACAGCCGGACGAATTCGGAGAGCGCGTTCTTGATGCCCGCCGCTTGGGACTCGCGTTCGATCAAGATGAGCACGTCCACGTCTGAGAATGGGAACAGCTGGCGGCGTCCGAAGCCGCCCACTGCCAGCACGGCGGCGTTGGAATCCCGCGAAGTTCCGAGCGACGCTTCGAAGGCATCGACGGTCATCTGCTCGATGACCGCGGAAAGCCCGGCCAGCACGGGAGCGGCGTCACCCGAAGAAAAAAATTGCCGCTGAATCTGTTGCCATTCAGAGCGTGAGTGCAGCTTTTGCATAGGGGCGCGGGAGGCAAGCTTTGGACGGGTATCTTGCGGCACTCCGACTATGATTGTATCGTCTGAGGTATGGCCCTCACATCGCGATTCCTGGTTTTCCTCAGCGCGGCGCTGATACTCGCGATTACGCCCGGGCCCGGAATCTTCTACGTGCTGGCGCGCAGCTTGCGCGGAGGACGCAGGGAGGGCATGTTATCGGCGGCGGGCACGTTTCTTGGCGGCCTGGTGCATGTGGGCGCGGCTGCGTTCGGATTGTCGGCGATTCTGGCGGCGGCGGCTATCGCGTTTGAGACCGTGAGGTACGCGGGAGCGGCGTATTTGATCTACCTGGGATACCGGATGATCCGAAGCCGGGATCAGGAGGCTGCCGAGATCGAGGCCATGCGGAGTTCACGCAGTACTTTTGTGCAAGGCGTGATGACGGAAGTCCTCAACCCCAAGACGGCGCTGTTTTTTCTCTCGTTCATCCCGCAATTCGTTGTATTACGGCAAGGGCACGTCGCTGAGCAATTTCTGATGCTGGGCGCCATTTCGGTGGCGCTCAACACCTGCGCGGATCTGATGGTCGCGTGTTTCGCGGGGCCATTGGGATCGAGAATGAAGCGCAGCGCGAAGCTGCGCAGCCGGCAGCGAAGTGCGTCGGGCGCGGCGATGATCGGGCTGGGCGTTTATGTTGCTGCCGCGCGGGCCAGAGCGTAGCGCTTAGTAATAGGCCAGCGATTCCACGCCAGCGCCGCCCTTGAAGCTAGACACCACGCGTTCCTCCGACAGATCCACCACCGAGACTGTGCCGTCGCCATGGTTGGCAATCAGCGCGGTCTTGCCATCGGGCGCGAACGCAAATCCCATGGGATCCTTGCCCACTGACATCACCTGTTGTTTACCGTGAGCGTCCGCGACGTTGATGATGTTGAGCAGCCGTTCCGACATATTGCAGACCAGCAGCTTGGAACCATCGGGCGAGAACCGAGGCTTGAACGCGGCCTTGGTGTTGCCTTCGAGCGGAAGCGTAAGCTCTACCATATCGGTGGCGGGATCGATGACCAGCAGCTTGGGCTCGGCATAATCCACCGCGACAACATACTTGCCATCGGGAGAAGCCGCGATGCCTTGCGTGCCGTTGGGCGCGGGAATGCGTGTGACGATCCGGCGTTTCTTCAGATCGATGACACTGATGAACAGCTTGTTGTTCTTATTCGCCACGTAAGCTTTGCTCGCGTCGGGCAAAACCGCGACCCAATGGCCGGTGCCTTCGGTATCGATGGCGGCTTTGATGCGGCGCGCCTTGGGATCGATCACCAGCAGCTTGCGGCTGATATCGCAAGTGACATAGATGGTGCCGGCGTCATCGATCTGAATCCCGTGCGGCGCCACATAGGGCGAGACGTCGATGGTGCCGGTCACCTGGCGCGACGGGAGATCGATGATGGCGATGGTGTGGCCAGGATGCGGATTCCTGCCGTAGACGCCGTCGCCGTAGACCGGAACGTAGGCGGTTTTGTGATCGGGCGAAATGGCCAGATCGTGCGGCGCGACGCCCACTTCGAGGTTGGAGATCTCCTGGAAGTTCGATGGATCGAGGAAACGGACATGCCGGCCGATCTTGTCGATCACGATCAATCCGTGCGAGCCGGTGGGGTTGTTGGGATCCGCGCGTCCCGGCGGCGAAAACGAGCGCCGCGGCCGCGAGTCCCGCGAAGGCGAGCAAAACGTTCTTGTGGATTGCCATTGGTGGATTATATATCGGCGGAGCGGCGAAAGCGCCGGGCGGCCGGCGAGAGCACGCGGTTCCACCACATCAAAACGCCGGTGACGAACAGAAACGCGGGCGCCAGGCCAATGACCACCCACAGCGCCTTACTGGCCCAGCCGCCGAAGTTGCCGAAATGCAAATAGCTGAACCAGCGGATGATCTCGTCGCCGGTGCTGTATCTCGGACGAAAGCGGGGCCGCGGAGTGGGCGTGCTCACAGGAATTATGTGGATTTTCGGAATCAGCGACGCGTCCGGGATGGGGCGATATATATCCAGCGGCGCGATCTTATTCACCAGCGTTTGAAACGGCCCCGGAAAGCCAGCGTAAACGCCGACCAGCCCGAACATAAGTACGATGGGGAGCATCCACAGGCCAATCACGTTGTGCAGTTGCCAGTTGAGAAGCTTCCAGTTGGATTTCCCCCGAATCACGAAGCCGCGGCGCCAGCTCCGGGTGCCCGGCCACCAGAGCACGGCACCGCTGACTGCCAGCGCGAGGACGAACACGGCGCAGATGCCATTCACTAGGCGTCCTGTTTTGCCCGACAACAGGTTCACATGCAGGTCGAGCAGCCATGCCATCAACTGAATGGAATAGGGGCGCGACTCGCCCAGATCCTGGCCCGTGTAGGGATCGAAGAGCCGTTCCTTCTTATGACCATTGCGATCCAGCCAGATGTCAATTGCCCGATTGGGCGCTTGATTCGACGTTTTTGCGTCCCAGATCCAGCTCACTTTGTATTGCGGATAGGCCCGCAACGCGGCGGCGCGCAGTTCGTTGTGGGTCAGCCGATGGCTGCCGGCGGCAACCATGCGTGGTCCGGGCCAGAGCGAAGTGTACAACTCATTGCGGAAAACAATGGCGCTGCCGCTGACGCTGATCACGAACACGTACAACCCGAGCGCGATGCCGGTCCAGAGGTGTACCTGGAACAGCGCCTTGCGAACCCAGAGGCTTTTCGGACGCCGCAGCCATCGCTCCCAGGAATTCATGCCGCACCGCCGTGGAATGGAATGCGAAACCGGTTAGCTGGCCGCCTTCTGAACAATCTGCGATGGATCGGCGCCCACGCGTCCCGAGCCATAGGCGGCAGCGGCGGGGAGTTGGACATCGAACTTGATGGTAGGGAGATTCGCAATCGGCGACGCGGGATCTTTGGCGTTGACACCGGTGACCAGCGATGCCGTTACGCCGAAGACCGTGTCCGAATCGATATGCTCGTCGCCCTGCAAATACAACGCTGTGACCACTTCACGATATCCGTCCGCTCCGATGATGAAGTGGATGTGAGCGGGCCGGTAGCCGTGGCGCTTTTGCGCGCGGATCATATCGCCCACCGGACCATCCATCGGGATCATGTAGCCTAATGGCGCGATGGTGCGCAGATAGAAATGGCCGTCGGCATCGGTGCGGAAGGTGCCACGCAGGTCCATTTCGGAAGGGTCATGCTTTTGCAGATCGTAGTTCCCGGTTTCATCGGGCTGCCAGACTTGCACCGTCGCGTTGGCGACGCCTTCGCCGGCGGAGTTGGTCACGCGGCCGTACAGGCAAACCTCCTGGCCGTTGGTGGGCTTGGTGACGATGGTGTCGCCGAGTTTCAGGTTGGGCGAATCCTGGCGATAGAACGGACCCACCAGGCTGGATTTGGTGCCGGCTTCGGTGGCACGGCGATCGTGCAGCGCGTTCACCAGGCTGCTGAGGCCCAGCGTGTCGGAGAGTAGAATGAACTCCTGCCGGTACGCCGTGCATTTTTGGCCCACCGCCGTAAGGAACTTGATGGCGTCCAGCCACTCTTCCGGCGTCAGGTCCACCTCACGCGCGAATTCATGAACATGGCGCGTGAGCGCGGCCATAATCTCTTTCAAACGCGGGTTGGGCGTGGATGCCATCTGGTCCAGAGCAGCTTCTGTGATTGTGTATTCGTCAATTGCACGCATGTGTACCTCCGTGGTCACCGCAAACGGTGAAAAATGAGTATACAGCAGGACCATGCGGCAGCGCTTTACACTAAGGGCCTATGCCGAATGTTTTGGTGACGGGTGGGGCGGGTTACATCGGTTCTGTGACAGCCCATCTTTTGAAGCGGCGCGGATATGGCGTGGCGATTGTGGACGATTTATCGCGCGGACACCAACATAACGTCCGCGGACTGCCGTTTCACAAGTTGCATCTTCTGGAAACTGACGCACTGACTGAGGTGCTGCGCGTCGAAGGCGTGGACGCGGTGATCCATTTTGCGGCTCATTCCATGGTTGGAGAATCCACCCGAAAGCCCGAGCTTTACTTCCTCAACAATGATGGCGGGAGTGCATCGTTGTTGAGCGCGATGATTCAAGCGAACGTGAAACGGCTGGTGTTTTCATCCACTGCGGCGGTGTACGGGAATCCGAAAATTACACCAATTCCCGAAGATCTACCGTTCGATCCGGTGAATCCATATGGCGAATCCAAAGTGCTGGTGGAGAAGATGCTGAAGTGGATGGATACGGGCACAGGGCTGCGCAGCATTGCATTGCGATACTTCAACGCCTGCGGGGCGGACCCGGAATCGGGATTGGGCGAGGAGCACGATCCGGAGACGCACTTGATCCCGTTGCTAATTCGGGCGGTTGTGTCGGGAAAGCCGATGACCATTTTCGGCGATGATTACGAGACAGCGGACGGCACTTGCATCCGCGACTATATCCACGTGAGCGATCTGGCGGAGGCGCATGTGGCTGCCATCGAGAAACTGCTGGCAGGTGGCGGGTCCGACCAGTTTAATGTGGGGACGGGCGCCGGGCGTTCGGTGCTGGAAGTGATGCGGGCGGTGGAACAAGTGACGGGGCGGAAGGTGCCGCACGAGATCGGCCCGCGGCGCGAAGGGGATCCGCCGGTGCTGGTGGCAAATTCGGAAAAACTGAAGCGGACGCTGGGATGGAAGCCGAAGTTTATCGAGATGAAGGATATTGTCGCGACGGCCTGGCGGTTTGCGAACGCTCCTATTGACAATCGATAGGAGCGGCTCTATCCTATAGGCTGTCGATAGGAGGCGCGCAATGCCGTCCGCCGATCTTCTGCCCGGAACGCTGGATCTGCTGGTTTTGAAGGCCGTTTCGCTCGGTCCGCTGCACGGATTGGGCGTGGCGCGGCGCATCGAACAATTAACGAGCGGAACGTTTCTGGTAAAACCGGGATCGCTGTTCCCCGCCCTGCATCGCATGGAAGAGCAAGGCTGGCTGGCCTCCGAATGGGGCGACTCCGAGACCAATCGCAAGGCGAAATATTACCGGCTCACGAAATCCGGCCGGCGGCAGCTGGGAACGGAAGTGAAGCGCTGGGACCAGGTGGCGCTGGCGATGGCGCGCGTCCTGGAGGCGGAATGAAACTCCCGGGTTTTCGGCGGAAGCGCCGGGAAAACGAGCTGGACGCGGAGGTTCGCGCGTACATCGACGCGCTCACGGACGAAAAGATGCGGGCGGCTGCAACTCCGGAAGAGGCCAGGCGTGCGGCTCGGATCGAAGCCGGCGGGATCGAGCAAGTGAAAGAAGAAGTGCGGCAAGCACGCGCCAGTGCGTGGTTCGACACGCTCTTGCAGGATATTCGATACGGCGCTCGGATGCAGGGGCGCAGTCTGGGATACACGGCGGCGATCATTCTTACGCTGGCCTTGGGGATTGGTGCGAACACTGCATTGTTTAGCGTGGTCAACGGTCTTTTGCTGCATCGGTTGCCGTATCGCGAACCAGACAGGCTCTTCTACGTTTCCGAATTCTGGCCGCACGAACCGGTGATGCCCGGCGCCCCGAGTCCGGACTTCTGTAATTGGCGAAAACAGGGACGGCTATTCGAGGGCCTGGAGGCCTACGCTCATGGCGATGGCTCCAACCCGACGTTGATTGGCGCCGGCAGTCCGGAGCGTCTCGAGGGCGTTTCTGTGACTCGGGGATTTTTGGATTTGCTTGGCATTCCACTGGCGATTGGCCGTACGTTCACGCCTGAAGAAGATCGTCTCGGTGGGCCACCGGCCGTCATTTTGAGCTACGGGCTGTGGCGGCGTAAGTTTGGAGCATCTTCCAATGTCGTGGGCAAAACGCTGGATCTGGATGGCAGAAGTTGCAGCATCGTAGGAGTGCTTCCGGCCTCCTTCATTTTTCCCGACAATACATTTCGATCGGAAATCCTGACGCCGATGGCGCTGCCAGCAAACCCCAATTGGCACGACCAAGGTATCAGCATCATGCGTGTATTGGCTCGCTTGAAGCCGGGGGTAACCGGAGCCTCGGCCCGGGATCAGCTGTTCGCGATCACGCGCAGCAATGCAGCCGAGGAGTCGCCGCAGTTCGCCACGATGCGCAAGGACATGCAGGTGATCATCGCTCCGGTGCGCCAAAGGCTTTCGGGCGATGTGCGCCCCGTGATTTTGATTCTGCAAGGCGAGGCAGCGCTGGTGCTTCTGATCGGTTGCTTCAATGTTGCGAATCTTCAGCTAACGCGATCGATTTCGCGATGGTCCGAAATGGCGCTGCGGGCAGCGCTGGGCGCGGAGCGAATGCGCCTGATGCGGCAATTGCTGACCGAAAGCTTGCTGCTGAGCCTGATTGGCGGCAGCGTGGGGTTGCTCTTGGGGTACGTGGCCTTGCGGTACTTAAAGCTCGCGCTTCCGGCGAATCTCCAACTTCTGCCCACGGTGCAAATCGATTACACGGTCCTGGCAGCCACCAGCGCGGCCGCTATGTTGGTGGGCATTCTAACCGCGATTGCACCCATGCTGGCGGTTTCCAAGATCGATTTAACGGCGGCGCTCAAGGAAGACTCCGGTCGAAGCACCGGTTCCTATCGGCATCATCGATTGAGCGGTGGTTTCGTGATTGCGGAGATTGCGATGGCGATCGTTCTGCTTTCGGGCTCGGGTTTGCTGGTCCGCAGCTTTCTGCGTCTGTCCACATCTGAACTTGGGTTCCAGCCAGGCGGCGTGCTGACGCTGCACATCTCCCTACCATACACTTTCGATCCGCTATTATCGGACGCCCGGCGGGAACTTGAAACCAAGTTTCTCTCCCAGATATTGGAGCGTGTGCAGCGGATGCGTGGTGTGGACGCAGCCGCGATTGGTGATGGACTGCCGCTGGCCGATTCTGGATCGGGTGTCGGCGTGGTGGTGGAAGGGCAGCCACCGCCGCCGCCAGGAGGAGCGCCTGCGATCGCATTGAGCTCCGTCAGCCCCGATTACTTCCGGGCGCTCGGAATTCCGGTGCTTCGCGGCCGGTCGGTCGCCGCGGGCGATCGCGAAAATTCGCCGCGCGTGATCGTGGTGAACCAGGCATTTGCCAGCCGATTTTTTCGGGGCGAGGCTGTCGGCAAACGCGTCAAGTTCGGATCCACCGGCTCGGGTCCGTGGCGGGAAATCGTGGGCGTTGTGGGGAACGCGAGGCAGCACTTGAAGGTATCGGATGCCCCGGAAATCTACGCGCCATATTCGCAGTACAGCGATCCGCGCTACACGTTGATCCTGAAATCGAGCACACCTCTGGCGCTGGCCGGGATGGCCGCGAAAGAGGTGCACGCGATTGATCCTACGGTGCCAGTGGATGACATCGCCACGATGGACCAGCGTGTGGCCGAGTCGCTATCCAGCGACCGCACCAACATGTTGCTGATGGTCATTTTCGCCGCGCTCGGATTGATTCAGGCGGGGGTGGGGATTTTCAGCGTCATTGCCTATATGGTGAGCCGCCGCTCTCACGAAATCGCAATTCGCATGGCGCTCGGCGCGGAACCGCGCGAAGCTTTCCAACTCGTGCTTCGGCACGGCCTTGTTCTTATTGCATCGGGGATCGGAATAGGGCTGGCTGGCGCGATTTTCGCCACTCGCGCGCTGCGCAGTCTCCTCTACGGCGTCACGCCCGGCGATCCGCTCACGCTGGCAGCTGTAGTCGTGCTACTCGCCATGATTGCGCTGGTCGCATGTTATTTGCCTGCGAGGCGCGCCGCCCTGCTAGACCCAGTGGAGACCTTGCGGCACGGTTAGTGCCCTTCGGCTTCGAGGAACCGCTCCACCTCGATAGCGGCCATGCATCCGGCGCCTGACGCGGTAATCGCCTGCCGATAGGTCCGGTCCTGAACGTCGCCGGCGTGAAAGACGCCCTTCACGTTGGTGCGGGCACCGCCATGCGAAATGATGTATCCGTCGGGATCGAGATCGATTTGGCCCGCGAAGGGCGCGGTGTTCGGGATGTGGCCGATCGCCACGAAAAAGCCGTCCACATCGCGCTCCCAGATTTCATCGGTGAGCAAATTGCGCAGCTTCACTCCCGTAACCACGTGCTGGCTGGCGTCGTAGACGTCTTCGACCACGGTGTTGGGAAACATCTTAATCTTTGGATTGTTGCGAGCGCGCTCCAGCATGATCTTGGACGCCCTGAAGTTGTCGCGCCGGTGCACCAGCGCGACTTCTTCACCGAAGCGCGCGAGGAAATTGGCCTCTTCCATGGCCGAGTCGCCACCGCCCACCACCATAATTTTTTTGCCGCGATAGAAGAAGCCGTCGCAGGTGGCGCAGCTTGAGACGCCATGGCCAATCAGCTTCTGTTCGTTCGGCAGATTCAGCCAGCGCGCCGACGCGCCCGAGGCGATGATCAGCGTGCGGGTCTCCAGCCACTCGTGATCCACTTTGATGCGAAATGGGCGCGCGGACAGATCGGCTTCGATGACCGTCCCGTGCAGGTATTCGGCGCCGAAATGCTCAGCCTGCTTCTTGATGTTTTCCACCAGCAGCGGGCCCTCAATGCCGTCGGGAAAACCGGGAAAGTTTTCGACCAGCGTGGTGAGGGAGAGCTGGCCGCCGGGTTCGTGTCCGGCTACCACTAACGGTTTCAGGTTGGCGCGCGCGGTGTAGATGGCGGCGGTGTTTCCGGCGCAGCCGGAGCCGATAATGATCACGTTGAACATGGAAATCTCATCCTAACAAACGACGCACCGAGTAGAATTGGTGTCCAAGGGAGCCGCGATCGAGGTGCCGAGATTAGCGGGAGGATAGGCTAGACGTAATGAGACCTGTAGTTCTGAGCATCCGCTCGTGGTCCTTCAAACAGGATGTTTTCAAGCGTTCAGCGAATGTCGCCCACGCATCGACTACTTTGGGGTCACGCTTCCAATTTCGATCGAGAATGGGTGTGGGCGGCACTGCCTTGCCGTTGGTGAGTAGCTCCAGCCGCTGAACCTCCCTGCGTATCGTAATCAGGTGTTTTCGCCTAAACTCAGGATGCAAGCGATCCCAATATCGCCATAAGCCGTTAACGAGCGCCACTACGCGGTGCTCTTTATGGGAAATTGATTGCTCACCAACCGAGACTAAGTTCTTCCAATCACAGCGCCCGCGAAGTGCCACACCATACGCGGCAATGTGGTTTGCCAATTCCGAGCCAAGCCACTTTGGGCTCTCGACTTCGCAAAGCGTACGCCGAACGATATCCAGTTTTTCCGGTCTGCGCGGTTCCGATCCTCCGACACAAAACAGATCCAGATCCGAGGAGCCAGCGTGCACGCCGACAGCACGCGAACCGAAAACGATGACCTGATGACATTCTTCGAGCGCACGGTTCAATAGTTGTCGATCGTACTCCGACAACACCTGCCCAAATTCAAGACAAACATTCCATTTTCTCATCGTCCACTTCTATTAGAGCACTACAGCAGGGGAAGCTGGTCCTCCCTCGCGTTACCGTGGAGCGCGTCTTTTAAGGCAGCAACGACCTTTTCAAGAATGGTCCTCGCTTCCTCGATTTCCTCCTCCGATGGCTCGTCACCGTAGCCATTAATGAGGTCCTCGAACGTCTCGACCTCTTCCGCTAGCGAGTCGCGATCAGGCAAGGGCAACACGAACACCTCGATCGCGGAGTGGAACTTCAGGTGTCGCAACTTCTTTTCCGGCACAAGCCCGGCCTTAATGAAACTCGTGGTGAGAGCATCGAGCCGATACCCGAGGTCCTCGGCATCCTCGTCGTCAAGGGCCTCCAATAGCGAATCCAACTCGTCTAATATGCCCGGATTACTCGGTCGTCAATGGACCTTTTCTTGGTTCGTTTTCTTCCTCTGGACATTCTGTGGGTTCTCAGGATCGTGTTGTGGGCTGGCATTGGGAGTGGAAACTCCGCCGACCGTCGGGTCTGACGTACCACGCCCGCTGGAGGGGGACACCAAAGACTGTCGAGGTGCCGCGTTGAATGCAAGCCATAAAGTCAGGGTCACGATTACAACAACTTGAACGCAGTAGAACGCGATTTCGCCGCGCGCTTTCAAACTCTTAATAACGCGCCGCACCTGGGGCCTCTTCCACCGATAGAGTTTAGATCTGTTGTCGTCGGCCAGGTCGTGCGCAATCCGTGGAACCATTCCGGGCACGTGTAAGCCGCGCGCCCTTAATAGTCTCCAGATTAGTCTTTCGATCTCTGCGCACCTGCGTCCGAAGGTGTCGCGATGACCGGTCTGGGCGTGCTCCATCATGCCAAACACGACGACGAACACGATCAGCCCCAAAAGCAGGAATGGGGACTGGAGCCGGGCTGTCGTAGCGCCGATGCAGGAAGCATTTTCCAATCGAAGGATGAGCATGAAAATCGGACAGGGAATGAGGAGGCCGCGCAGCGGCCGACTTCCTTTCTTTGGTTTTTGGTTTTCAGAGAGAGAACGGTGGTTATGGTCGCGAGCGGTCGTGGGAAAGTGGGAAACCTGCTTTTGGTTTTCCACTTTTCCATGGACGCGAAGCCGGGCGGTGGGAATGTGGGAATCTCGCGCTTTCTGCGAGATTTCCAAGGGACGGTGGAAAGCGTGGGAAACCCGCTCTTGGTTTTCCACGCTTTCCACGGGCCCGGCATTTCCACGGCCCTCCGTTAGCGGAACTTCGGCAAGGACGGCGTCTGGCATTGCCGAAGCAGCTTGGCCTTGGCCGCGCTCATCCGGCGAGCGCATTCGGTGTCGCTGATCGCCAGCGACCGCTTTTCCAGTTCCCGCAAACTCAATCCCGGTTTCAAAAAGCTCTCCCCTTCGGGCAGCGATTGCAGTTTCTCGAACGGCGTCCGGTAGTCCTCGATCTTGTATTTGCGTTGGCGTTTGCCGCGCTCGTCCAAGCTCACTGTCGCGAATCCGCAGGGCCGGTGAAAGTTCAGGTACGGATTTAAATGCTCGGCGTAGAAGTTCTGCAGCTCCCCGGCGTGTGCGCCGGCGATGTGTCCGTAGCCGATCAACTTGCGGATCACCGCACCGTTCTTGCCTTCCACCAGTGCATTGTCCTGGCTTCGGCACGCTCGGCTCTTGGTGAATTCGGCGTGCAACTTCCGCAGCATTTCCGCCACTCGATGGTTGATATACTCCGAGCCGTTGTCGGCATGAAAACCGCGGATCGGAAATGGAAATTGCGCCAACACCGCTGCCAGCACCGGCATCAGATAGGCCTCGCTGATCTTCTCGGCGCAGCCCACCACTTGCCATTGCGTCACCGCATCCACGGCGTTGATGTGATACACGCCCTTGGTTCCCGCGCTGTCCCCTTGATGCACCGTATCCACGCGCACATACCCCGGCCGCCCTTCCGGATCGGGCTTGCGCCGCTGTCCGATGGCGGCCGCAGTGGACTGCGTCGGTTCGAACACCGCCGCCTGGTTGCGATAGCGCGCGCTCGCCCGCAGGTTGTACAAGTGCGCCACGCTGATCTTCGACAGTCGCTCGCACTGCTTCTCTCCGAACTGTTCGTAGGCGCGCTGCAAGATCCGGCGCGTGGCGGGTCCGCTCAACCGCCTGTGTGCCCGATCCACGTCCGCTAACAACGCAATGTCTTCCGCCGTGTACCTCACTGCGAACGCGTGCCGTTGGTACGACTGGGGCCGTATTACGCCGCAATCGAGATACGCCCGGATCAACCGCGTGGTCTGCGCCTCGCTCAACCCGGTCACTTTCCGCAGGTAGGCCCGTACCAAGCCCCGCTCGCCTTTTCCCAAACTTCGGTACTTCTGCGCCGCCAATACCCGCTCCACCCACAGGTATCGTTCCTCCCGCCCGCCACTGCTGAACTCGATCGGCTCGCTCGACCGCAAAAACTCTCGGATCTGATCCCGGCTCAGGCTCTCGGCATTCTGCATCCGTATCTGCACCCGGCCGCGCCACGCCTACCCCATTGTTCCCGTTTTCATGCTCATCTTCCATTGGAAACCGCCCCAGCCAATTCACTAGTTTCATGCTCATCTTGCGTTGGACAATTCTAGGAGGCGATAACGATGGTGACTGACCATCCGCGTATCGTAAACTTAAATGCACCTATCTTGTCGATCTTGTCCTGGAGGATCTTATACTCGCTCGACAGTTGATCGAGCAGGTCCTTGTCGGTGTTATCTGTCTCGGTTGATGCGACAGGCATGCCCAGAGCCCAGCCTCTCACAATTTTATATGAGGATGCCGGAGCGGACCACTTCGTTGGTGATCATCGCGCAGATGTAGGCCAGGAACGTCATGTAAGTGAATTGAATGGCCGGCCACTTCCAGCCGCCGGTTTCGCGGCGCACCACGGCTATCGTCGACATGCATTGCATCGCGAAGGCGAAGAACACCAGCAGCGCGACGGCGCCCCCAGGGCTCAAATCACTTTGCAACGCCTTCCGCAGGCCGACCGATTCCGACGTACCTTCGCTATGGTAGATGGTGCCGAGCGTCCCGACAATCACTTCGCGCGCGGCGATGGAACTCACCAATCCGATGCCGATCTTCCAGTTGAAGCCGAGCGGCTTAATGGCAGGCTCCACGGCGTGGCCGATCATGCCCGCGAAGCTGTCGGCGATCTCGGGTGGCTGGCCGTTCTTCACCGGCAAATTTTCCAGAACCCAGAGCACCACGATCACGAGCAGAATCACGGTGCCGGCGCGGCGCAGAAAAACTTTGGAGCGGTCAATCAGGCGCAGGCTGAGCGATCGCAGCGTGGGCCAGCGATAGGGCGGCATCTCAAGAACGAAGGGCACGCGCTCGCTCTTCAAGATGGATGATTTTAACAGGCGCGCGGTGGCGATGGCCGCTACGAAACCAAGAACATACAGCCCCAGCAGCGCGCCCGCCTGCATCCCGAAGAAATGCCCGAGCAGCGGACGGTCGGCAATGAAGGCCGCGATGATCAGCGTGTAGACGGGCAGCCGCGCCGAGCAGGTCATGAACGGGGCGATGAGGATGGTGGCCAGCCGATCGCGCTTATTCTCGATGGTGCGCGTGGCCATGATGGCCGGCACGGCGCAGGCATAGGCCGAGATCAGCGGAATGAACGATTTTCCCTGCAGCCCGAACTTGGCCATGGTGCGGTCGGCAATGAGGGCGGCGCGCGCCAGGTACCCGGAATCTTCCAGTATCCCAATAAACAGGAACAGGAGCAGGATCTGCGGCAGAAAGACGATGACCGCGCCCACACCGCTCCAAACGCCGTCAACTAAGAGCGAGCGGAAGATGGAGGGCGGCAGGATACGCTCAATCCCCTGCCCGGAAGTCTGAATCAGCGCCTGCAGGCCGTCCATCAAAGGCTTTGCGCCGCTGAAAATGGTTTGGAAAACTCCGGCTACCACGATCAAAAAGATCAGCGGTCCGGCGATAGGATGCAAGAAGACCGAATCCAAACGCCGCGTCCAAATGGGAGGCGCCGGGGCATGGTAACCCGCGCCGGCGCCGACGTCGTGCGCCCACTGGCGGCAGCGAGGAATATCTTGCAAAACCGGAAGCTCCACGCGGGGGGGCGCCAGGGAGGTGGTGCCGGCCGAGGTGCCCTCCATGAACTGGAAGACCTTTTCGATGCCTTGGCCCTTGGAGGCGCTGATGAGCGCTACCGGTGAACCCAACTCAGCGGCCAGCTCGGCGGTGTCCACCTGGCCGCCGCGGCTTTTCAGATCGTCCGCCATATTGAGGATCACTAGCGTCGGCAGCTTCAGGCTGAGAATAGGTGCGGCGAGCACCAGGTGGCGGCCCAGGTTGGTGCAATCCAGGATCAATAGCAGCGCATCGGGCTTGGGGATGCCGGGCATGGTCCCAGCCAGGACATCACGGGTGACCTGTTCGTCTTCTGAACGAGGGTTCAGGCTGTAGACGCCCGGCAGATCCACCAGAACCACGTTGGAATGGCTGGCGCCATGCATTTTGGCTTTGCCGACGCGCTGTTCGACAGTTACGCCCGGGAAGTTGGCAACTTTTTGCCGCAAGCCGGTGAGTCGATTGAAGAGCGTGGACTTGCCCGAGTTCGGCGGCCCAATGATGGCGACCACGTGCGGACGCGCGCCTTTCTGCAATGAAGGCGGCGGTTCGGCAACGGCGCATCCGGCGCAGCCGTGACAATCGCTCATAGGTTCGAAGCCTTCCCGGGACCTCTCTTGTTTGTATTTGTACCGTTGCCAGGCCGCAGGATGAGCCGCGACGCCGTTTCTCGCCGAAGAGCAACTTCTGAGCCATCCACGCGATACACACGGGGTTCGCCGCCCGGAGCGCTGCGGGCCGGGACAATGATGTGACCGGGAAGAAAGCCGAGCTCCATGAGGCGGCGCGCGATGTCGTCGGGCAGCTCCAGGCGGTCCAGCACGCCCGCCTCGCCTTCAGGAAGCTGAGCGAGCGAGCGCCCAGGTGCGGGATTTGGCGCAGCGGGTGGTCCGCTGTTGACACTCATTTGCAGCATCAATCAGTATCCGCCTCTCGGCATAGCACGTCAAGGACCTAGCGTAACGGGAGGACTAGGTCGCCTGCTCCAGTATACCGGACCTTTTTAGTCGCAGATGCAAAAGTACAACAAAATATTTTAGTGTCATACATATTGACAAGTATGCACTAAGATTTTATAATCGTTGTGGAGTTAGATAATAGGAGGTAAATTGATATGTCTCTTGTAAGATACGCACCTTTTGCGGATACAGAAGAATTTCCGACTGGCCTGAGGCTCTTCCAGGACAGCATCAATCGCCTGTTGAGCGAAGACGGCGTCAAAACTCGGCCGTGGGCTCCGGCGGTGGATATCCTGGAGACCGAGAATGAGCTGATTCTGAAGGCCGACGTTCCCGGTGTCGACATGAAGGACGTTGACATCCAGCTTGAGAACGGTACGCTGACTGTAAAAGGCGAGCGGAAGTTCGAAAAGGAAGAGAAGAACAAGGGCTTCCACAGAATGGAGCGAAGCTATGGCTCGTTTGTTCGAATCTTCACAGTGCCGGATACAGTAGACGCGGAGCACGTGAAGGCGGCTTACGAAGCCGGAGTGCTGACGATTACCCTTCCGAAGAAGGAAATCGCCAAGCCCAAAGCGATTAAAGTGCAAGTCAGTAACAACTGACGCTGGCGTGAGTACAAAGCATTTCACGTAGGATCGGGGCGGCTCCGGCCGCCCCGAATTTTTTTGCGCTCTTTTTTTGGGTACTGCGCCCCCGCGTGATAATCAAACAAGTGACAGGAAGGTGTTATGAACGGCGTTAAAACGGTTCTTCTTCTGGGCATTCTCAGTGGGCTGCTGCTGGCCGGCGGCGAGATGATTGGAGGACGCCATGGTCTTACTATCGCGCTCCTTATTGCAGTCGGCCTTAATTTTTTCAGCTACTTCTTTTCGGACAAGATGGCACTTGCGATGTACTCGGCTCAGCCGGTAACGGCGCAGGAGAATCCGGACGTTTACGCGCGGGTGTTTCCGCTCGTACAAAGCCTGACCCAGCGCATGGGCTTGCCGATGCCAAAGCTTTGGCTCATTCAAGATCCCTCGCCGAATGCTTTTGCCACCGGGCGCAATCCGGAACATGCATCGGTGGCATTCACCGCGGGCGTTTTGCAGTTGATGAACAACCAGGAGTTGGAAGGCGTGGTGGCGCACGAGCTGGGGCATGTGAAGAATCGCGACATCCTGACCAGTTCGGTGGCGGCGACCATCGCTGCCGCGATAACCTTCCTGGCGCGCATGGCGTTCTTCTTCGGCGGCAGCAGGGACGATGATGAGCGAGGCAGTCCCTGGGCTGGCTTGATCATGCTAATCCTGGCGCCCATTGCGGCCATGCTGATTCAAATGGCCATTTCGCGCACCCGCGAATACGCGGCCGATGAAACCTCAGCGCACGTCACGCATAATCCCGATGAGCTGATCTCCGCGCTCGGCAAGCTGGAGAGCTGGTCCAAGCGCATCCCGATGCAGGACGTGAACCCGGCCACCGCGCACCTGTTCATCATCAAGCCGTTCTCCGGTCAGAGCATGATGCGCATGTTCTCGACCCATCCGCCGACCGAAGATCGCATCGCGCGGCTGGAAGCCATGCGCGGCAAATCGTAAGCGCGTGGCGCTACTTCCCAACCAAATGTTGGACGTCGCGGTTGTTCTCGGTGCAAATGAACTCGAGAATTTCTTGGTTCGCCAGCTCGGTGACACGTTTCTGCGTCCAGGGCTTGGCTAGAACGCCCGGGTCGTCCACCGTAATTTCGATTTCCAGATGGCCTAGATCCGGGCGATGGTAGCGCTCGATCACGTGCAACTTGTCGGAATGCGGATGCGATTCCTGATCCAGCCAAACTCGCGGATCGAATGCGACGCGATCCACCACCAGCGTGTCGCCATCCCAATGGCCGATGGAATGGCCGTACCAGGCCGGATTCGGATCGGCGGGATGGCCGCGGCCGTCCAGATAAATCTGATGGAAGCCAGGGCTCTCATCATCTGAAATGTAGACCAGGTAATCCTTGCTCTGGACGAATTCCCACAGCGGACCGTTCCGCAGGGGGCCCGATGGCAGGCAATGCGCCTGCGGGCTGTCCTTGCCGTTGTTCGCGCGGCGCTGATTCGTAATCGCAATCGCAGCGGGCAAAAATTCGGGATGGCCGGGATCGACCACGCGCGGGCGCCACCAGACGCCCGAGAGATCCGGTTTGCCGTCGTAAGTGCGCGGTGTGGGGCCGGACGGCGGCTTATGCAGCTTCATGTCGGCGATCTGGTGCGTCCGATCCTCGCCCAGCGTGTTGAGCTGCGTGGTGTCGCCCAGGCGAATGTCCAGCGATGCGGTTTCAGACGCTTGTACCACCACGCCCTTCTTCTCGAACGAGGTGAGGGCAGGCGCGGATGCTGTGACATCGTACGTGCCCGGCGGCAGGTCGGCCAGCGTGTATTTGCCGTTGGTGGCCGTCATGGTTTTGAAAACGGCGCCGGATTCGGAGTTCTTGGCCTGTACGGCGTTGTGGTCGATGGGATCGCCGATGGAATCGACAAGAGTGCCCGTGATGGAGCCGGTGGGCGCAGCTGTTTGCGCGATGGCCACCCACGAGAGAATAACTGCAAGGCAGATCGATTTTTTCATTTCCGTTTCCTGGTTGACCGAACGCGCCGGTACGTCAATGGGATCCGGCTTTTCGAGTAAGTCTTATTTTCCACCAAAGTGAAGTCGCGCTGTGGGAAGCCACTCGGGAAGAGCGGCAAGCCCTCGCCGAGCAAAATGGGAACCACGTCGAGGAACATCTCGTCAATGAGGTCGGCTTGAAGAAAGGCACGCGCCAGCTCACCGCCGCCCATGTGACAGATGTGCTTGCCGCGACGCGCGCGGATTTTGCGCAGCTACACTGCCGGGGATTGATTTACAAAGACGACGCCATCGCGCTCGCCCGGTGGCTCGGTTCGCGAGAAGACATAGGTGGGGCTTGCAACGGGAGACTGGTACGAGCCGCCGCTCAGCGCGATGGCCACGTCCAGCGTTTTGCGGCCCATGACGATGGTGTCGACGGTGGAGAAGAAGCGCGTCAACGACGCCGAGCCTTCTTTGGTCATGACGAGGTAGTCCACCGAACCGTCGGGCCGGGCGAGGTAGCCATCTAGCGTGACTGCCGCCAGAAGATGTCAACGCAAAGTAGAAATGTCCTATTCCCTGCAAAGTAGAAATGTCCGGTTTTGACCGAGCTGGTGGAGATTGCATGGTAGTCTGATTTCGATTCTCTGGGGAGTCGCGCTCCTGGGGAAGATTCAAGGCCGATGCGACGGGGCTGGCTCCGAAGTAATCGGCGGCAAACCCTCGGTCAACGGGGCCCTGCGGGGTACCCTCCGAGGGTTTTGCTTTTGACTTTGACAGGCCCATTACTTGGGTGGAGTCTCGGAGCGGAGGCCTTGAATAGGGAAAGCGCGAAGCTGCCGGGCCGATTTTGCCCGGCCTTCCTGTTGCGTTGGTGCGGGTCTTCATAGCGACTCCGGCTTGGCACCGGAACCTTCTTACGCCTGCCAGATTTTGGGCGACTTTTTCAGATCAAAGTTCTTACACCACTCACTGGCCTGGCTGGGTTTCAGCGCACGCCGTGCCTTGCCGAGCGGCTTGGGTGGTGCAAGCTTGGGACGTTGCTCGCAGATAGAAACACTTAGATAGCGATCGCGGAATCGAATTGCCACCTCGCCGTCCCGCCGCTTCTCAACCCGGATGGTGGCGCCTCGTAATCCGGTGCGAATGTTCTGGCGTGCGATCTGGTAGAGCTTGGTGTCCAACTGGATGGTGTAGTCGTTGTTCACGCGCCGGCTTTCCACATGGCTGAGAATCGCAGCCAGATCGTGCTGCTTTTCCAGCGGCCGGTGGGCATCGTCCGCACTGGCCGGCACCACTGCTAACGTGGTGTTGACCCAGGGCAGAAACTCACTTTCCAGATAGTGATTGGCTTGCTCCAAGGTGGTGACTCCAGCGACTCGCATTCCTTTCACTAACCGGTCCTGAGCGGTCAAAAATCCACGTTCCACTCGCCCTTTGGCCTGCGGACTGTGCGCTGCGATCCAGGCGATGGATAGCTCTCGCAATGCCCGCCCAATCTGCGTCGGCGGCATCTCTACCGCGTCCTTCTCCACTCCGGGCTCATCGCGTTTGCGTTTCTCCGCGGTCTGAAACAAGCTCGCCTTGTCGGTATAAAATGCCAGCGGCCGTCCGTACTTTTTCACGTAGCTCTCCAGCAGGTTCATGTTTTCCACCGTCGAGTCGCTGGCCACAAAGCGCGCGAACCAGCGGCCGGTAGCATCGTCGATCATGTTGATCAGTAAAATCTCTTCTCCGCGTCCTTCCAGCCACTTGTGATCACTGGTGTCCCACTGCACCAGTTCGCCAAACCGGCCGCGACGTGGACGCCATTCGTGGATTTTCTCAACACGCTGCTGGCGGGCTCGCCACAGCCTGGCCTGGATCATCCACTGCCGCACCGTCTCCCGGCTGACCTCGATGCCGTGTTTCTTGGCCAGGTATTCCGATCCCAGCGTCGGTCCAAACCCCCGATATACCGGCCTCTTCAAGATGGCCACTGCCTCCTGTTCGGTCTCCACAGGAATCTTGCGATTGGACGGTAGCCCTCGCAACGCATGTACCACAGCCTGATCACCGCGCCGCTTCAGCGCTCGCAGCAGACGCCGTACATGCCGTTCGGTGATGCCCAGTTCCTCGGCGGCCTGCTTCTGCGTGATCAATTTCTTTTTGGCCTTTTTCAGGGCCACCAGCCGGTCTCGCTCGGCTTGCGTCATCAGTAGTTGTCCTTCTCGCACCTCCCCAGCCTGGAGGTCGTCAATAGGACATTTCTACTTTGCGCAAATAGGACATTATCACTTTGCACCGACAGAGCACTTCGCGCAGCTTGACAAAAGCACGCATGATCGCGATGTTTACCTGAATCGCCCGCTCGCTCTTGAGCACGCTCGACAGCATCGCGACGCCCTGTTCGGTAAACACCAACGGAAGGTAACGCCGCCCACCCCAACTTGAGATAACAATTTGTGATCTCAAGTTTTCGGCTTCTTCGCCGGTTAGTTGGAACATGAAGTCCGCTGGGAAGCGCAGTATGTTGCGGCGAACAGCTTGGTTGAACGTTCCCGTGGTTACGCGATAAAGAGCGGCCAGATCGTTATCGATCATGACCTTCTTCCCGCGGACAAAATAGATGCGCCTGTCGATAGCCGAGCGCTGAACCACCGCGGTAAGACGGGCGCTGGGTTGCTTTCTCTTAGCTTTCATGTAAGGGGAAGTAGGAAGATGGAAGGGGTTGTCTCAGTCCGAATGCAGCACGCCGGCGCCGCTAGGCTTCCAAAATCACGATCGCCATGGCCTGAACCGCTGTATGGGTGATCGTAAGCGCGATATTCCGGACGCCCAGTCTATCGGCGAATTGAGCGGCCGCGCCATGGAGTTGCAACGTCGGACGACCCGAAGGCAGGTTTGCCACTTCGAAGTCCCGCCAGCGTACGCCGCGGCTCCAGCCCGTGCCGATGGCCTTCATTCCGGCTTCCTTGGCGGCGAATCGGGCCGCGTAGCGTTCAAAGCGGTTGGCTTTCCGTTCGACGTAAGCAATTTCGGCAGGGGTGTAAATGCGGTCAATGAAGCGTTGTCCGTGGCGCTCGATGGCCTCGCGAATGCGGTCCACCTCCGCCAGATCGACGCCAGTTCCGACGATCACAGTTCCGCGCCCGCAGAGGGATTCGTCTGGCGTGCATGGCTGATTCTCTTCGCCGCGTCCGTCTTTCCCGTGACGGCCGAACCATCCAGGTAGTTTTCGTGATCGAGATGCATGTGCCTGCTGGAAACGCCATTGTGAAAGCAGAGCCGAACTATGGTGCCGCGCAACATGTCGCGAAGGGCCTCCGTCCGGCTGGTGTACTCGGGAAAGGCCGTCAGGTGATCGCTCATTGGTATAGCCAGATTAGCGGAGCCGGCCTCGCGCGGCAAGCTGTTGCTCGCGGGCAGAATTGTCCAACGCAAGATGAGCATGAAACTAGTGAATTGGCTGGGGCGGTTTCCAATGGAAGATGAGCATGAAAACGGGAACAATGGGGTAGGCGTGGCGCGGCCGGGTGCAGATACGGATGCAGAATGCCGAGAGCCTGAGCCGGGATCAGATCCGAGAGTTTTTGCGGTCGAGCGAGCCGATCGAGTTCAGCAGTGGCGGGCGGGAGGAACGATACCTGTGGGTGGAGCGGGTATTGGCGGCGCAGAAGTACCGAAGTTTGGGAAAAGGCGAGCGGGGCTTGGTACGGGCCTACCTGCGGAAAGTGACCGGGTTGAGCGAGGCGCAGACCACGCGGTTGATCCGGGCGTATCTCGATTGCGGCGTAATACGGCCCCAGTCGTACCAACGGCACGCGTTCGCAGTGAGGTACACGGCGGAAGACATTGCGTTGTTAGCGGACGTGGATCGGGCACACAGGCGGTTGAGCGGACCCGCCACGCGCCGGATCTTGCAGCGCGCCTACGAACAGTTCGGAGAGAAGCAGTGCGAGCGACTGTCGAAGATCAGCGTGGCGCACTTGTACAACCTGCGGGCGAGCGCGCGCTATCGCAACCAGGCGGCGGTGTTCGAACCGACGCAGTCCACTGCGGCCGCCATCGGACAGCGGCGCAAGCCCGATCCGGAAGGGCGGCCGGGGTATGTGCGCGTGGATACGGTGCATCAAGGGGACAGCGCGGGAACCAAGGGCGTGTATCACATCAACGCCGTGGATGCGGTGACGCAATGGCAAGTGGTGGGCTGCGCCGAGAAGATCAGCGAGGCCTATCTGATGCCGGTGCTGGCAGCGGTGTTGGCGCAATTTCCATTTCCGATCCGCGGTTTTCATGCCGACAACGGCTCGGAGTATATCAACCATCGAGTGGCGGAAATGCTGCGGAAGTTGCACGCCGAATTCACCAAGAGCCGAGCGTGCCGAAGCCAGGACAATGCACTGGTGGAAGGCAAGAACGGTGCGGTGATCCGCAAGTTGATCGGCTACGGACACATCGCCGGCGCACACGCCGGGGAGCTGCAGAACTTCTACGCCGAGCATTTAAATCCGTACCTGAACTTTCACCGGCCCTGCGGATTCGCGACAGTGAGCTTGGACGAGCGCGGCAAACGCCAACGCAAATACAAGATCGAGGACTACCGGACGCCGTTCGAGAAACTGCAATCGCTGCCCGAAGGGGAGAGCTTTTTGAAACCGGGATTGAGTTTGCGGGAACTGGAAAAGCGGTCGCTGGCGATCAGCGACACCGAATGCGCTCGCCGGATGAGCGCGGCCAAGGCCAAGCTGCTTCGGCAATGCCAGACGCCGTCCTTGCCGAAGTTCCGCTAACGGAGGGCCGTGGAAATGCCGGGCCCGTGGAAAGCGTGGAAAACCAAGAGCGGGTTTCCCACGCTTTCCACCGTCCCTTGGAAATCTCGCAGAAAGCGCGAGATTCCCACATTCCCACCGCCCGGCTTCGCGTCCATGGAAAAGTGGAAAACCAAAAGCAGGTTTCCCACTTTCCCACGACCGCTCGCGACCATAACCACCGTTCTCTCTCTGAAAACCAAAAACCAAAGAAAGGAAGTCGGCCGCTGCGCGGCCTCCTCATTCCCTGTCCGATTTTCATGCTCATCCTTCGATTGGAAAATGCTGGGCACCACGCCCTTCCCGCGGTCGAGCAGGAACGACGTAAAGCCGCCGTTGTCGCGGGAACTCCACTGTTTTGGAAGAGGTGACGTTCGTGCCGGGTCCTCGTATGAGAGACGCTTCCTCCACCATCCGGCCGAACTTAACTTACTTCAGTTACTCCGGGGTTTCGCCGAGCCAAGTTAGTGGCCGGAGCCGTGAAATGACATCGCCCGGCGGCGCGAGCGGACCTATTCGGATTTGCCGCCCGCCGATTTGCGGTACTCGGCCCAGCGGCGCTTCTGAGCGGCGGCGATTCGTTTTCGAGCGGCCACGCTCAGGCGGCTTGCCGACCGCTTAGTTGCGGAACCGCCGTTTGTCGATCCACCGTTGGTCGATCCAGCGTTGGCCGATCCAGCGTTGGCCGAACCGCGCGGGCGTCCGCGACGGCCCGGCGTTTTTCCCAAGAGTGAACGCACCTCTTGAATCTGCTCGTCGATCCGCTGTTTCTGCAGCTCGAGTCCCTCGAGAGCCGCCGTCAACAAGGAATGATTCCGAATTGCGCTTCCTGTACGAGGCATTGGTGCTCCTAATTCGATCATACCCAACCGAACATGAGGCTGGGATTACTCCGCTGGTTACCTTGTTACGGGGCTTCCGCTAGAGCGCGCTCGGTGGGGTTTCTCTTGGAATCCAGTATGAAGGTCACCGGACCGTCATTAATGAGGTGGATTTCCATCTCGGCCTGAAAGACGCCGGTTTCGACGGCAATGTTACTGGATTTTAGCCGCTAGATCTGCGCAAGTTCTATCGACGCCAATCGGCGCCCGACTGGGATCTCGCGCCGGCTGGCCCACAGCCGGCTGGCGACACCCTGGCACCGCATATTCCTGCTGCGTTGCAGTCCAAGTACCAGCGGCAGGGCTACTTCTTGGCGGGCGTGGGAGGCGGCAACATCACAGCGGACGCCTTCTCGGGCACGGCCGATTTTGCGGGTGCCGGCGGCGTACTGGCCATCTTTTCCTCCTGCAGGTCCATACCCTGATTGCGCACGATGATGGAGATGCGGCGGTTGGAAGGATTGGTGGGATCGTTTTTCAGCAGCAGGCGCTGGTCGGCAAAGCCGCGCACCTGGCTGATCTGGTCGTCCGGGAGTCCGGATTCGGTCAAAATTCTTCGCGCGGCATTGGCGCGATCGGCCGAGAGTTCCCAGTTGGAATAATCGGGGCGGCCGTAGGGCGTGGAGTCCGTATGACCTTCGATCGCGATCTTGTTGGGGAGCTTCATCAGTTCGCCCGCGAGCACTTTCAGCAGCTCGCCTCCAGCCGGAGTAGGGGCCGGATTTCCGGTCTCAAAGAATAGCCCGCGCTTGGTCTCCAGCAGATCGATGCGCAGCCCTTCGGCCGTCATGGTCATCTTGATCTGATTCTGCATGTCCTTGAACGCAGGGATCTGCTTCATGGCTTGCTCGATCTTGTCTTTGATCTCCTTCAATTGCTTTTCGGAGAGCGTCAGGGTCTCGCCGTTGCCGGCTGTGGTAGAGCCCACCTGGTGGCCCTTGCCGGTGGGGTCCTGAAAATAGCCACCGACGGCCTTCTGAACTTTTTCGCTGGCGCTCAATAGCCAAAGAACGATGAAGAGCGCCATCATGGCCGTCACGAAGTCGGCATAAGCGACCTTCCACGCTCCGCCATGCTCGTCGTCATGGTGCTCGGCCTTTTTGTGAATGATGATGATGGGCGCGAGGCCCTTCTTCGCGCTCAAGCGGCGGCCTCGGCGGGAGCCCCCGCAGGTTTCCGGCACGCTTTATCCATTTCCTGGAAGGTCGGCCTGACGTGATGCGGGATGGCGCGGCGGGCGGCTTCGAGCGCCAGGATGGGCGGCACGCCTTTCATAAATGCGAGCAATCCCATGCGGAGACACAGAAAATATTCGCTCTCGGCGTTGGTTTGTTTCTTGATGTTGGCGGCCATGGGGCCGAGAAATCCGTAGCAGAGTAAAATACCCAGGAACGTTCCCACCAGCGCGGCGGCGACTTTGTGCCCGATTTCTTCCGGTGGCCCGCCCAGTGCGCTCATGGTGATGACGACACCCAGAACGGCCGCGACGATTCCCAATCCTGGGAGACTGTCGGCCATGGTGGAGATAGCGGCCGCGGGCAGGAGAGCTTGCTTGTGCAGGACTTCCAGGTCGGTCTCCATGATCTGGTCCAGGTCATGGACCTCCACGCCGCCGGCTAGCAGGGTCCGCATGGTGTCGCAAAAGAAGTGCATGGCCTCTTTGTCCTTGGCAAAGGACGGATGGCGCTTGAAGAGGGCGCTTTTTTCGGGTTCGTCGAGGTCGGTTTCGAGGGCCGTGATGCCGTTTTTGCGGGAGGTGCCGAAGAAGTCGTTTAAAAAGCGTAGGGTATCCAGGTAAGTGGTTGAGCCGTAATGGCCGCCTTTGAACACGGACAGGATACTAGTGATGATCGACTTCAGAATGTAAGGCGGGTTACCAATGAGCACGGTGCCAATGGCCGCGCCGCCGATAATGATCAGCTCGGCGGGCTGCATGAGAACCAAAAGGTTCCCTTTTTCCATGAGATAGCCACCGGCGATACAGCCGAGGACGACGAGGATACCGATAATCGGAAACACCGGAAGATTCTCCCAATCGGAACAGTTTTAGGATTTAGCTTGCTTTGAATTGATCGGCCGGAGGGGGTTAGTACTGTAGATGTGGTAGCGGGTGAGGTAACGGAAACGAATTAGCGATAGGTTTTCTCAGAGCGAAGGAGTATCCGAATCACTGAAACCGTAGCTCTCTTTTCATTAGCGAGGAACAGAATACGATATGAACCCATCCGTCGTCGGAAGACCCCCTTCCATTCCTTTCCCTGGAGCACCTTCACGTCTCCTTGAAATGGGTTGAGAGCGAGCTGATCCAACGTGCGCGCGATTCGCTCCTGAACTTTGGTTGGCAACCTTTTCAGGTCTTTCTGGGCAGCTTCGGCGAGCTCACAGACCCAGGTCATGCTTCACTTGGCTCCAAGGCCGCGTTTTACCTTCCTTGATCTGCTTCAGGCCGCGCCGAACTCGCCTTGCCTCCTGAGGGGTGAGTGCGTCCTCCGCATGAGCCGTTTTTGCCGGCCTCAAAGAGACACGTCCGGCCTGAGCCGTCACCTCCAGGAAATCGCCCTCTCTAAGCTGTAACTCGTCCAAGACAAGTTGGGGAATAACAACTTGGCGGCGACTACCAATGCGGCTCACGGGGACAGGCTTTGCGCCTCGGTTGGTTTGACTGCGCATACTTCCAGATTAGCGGATTGGTATGACTGATTACTGCGCAATGCGATTTCGGCGAGTAATCGCGGCTCAACCGCATCCAAGCGAAAATCGCAGCGCCAGGCAGACCTCTTGCATCCGTTGATGATTTAGGCTGGCGACTCGTTTCCCCAAACGTCCCTGCGAGACTGTGACGGGGTTGTGCAGGTTTACAGCACATCGGCCCTTCATTCCGTCATCGATGTCCAATATCACTTCCGACGGCACGTCCCGGATAGTGGAAGTGATGGGCGCCACGATAACGGTGGAAAGATGACCGATGGCGCTATCGCGAGTAAGTATGAGAACCGGCCGTTTCTTGTCCGGTGGTGCAAACCGGTAAAGGTGAACATCCCCGCGGTTCACTCTTCCGGCCAAGCGGCGGTCTCCTCCCAGGGACGATATTCCTGGATGCGCTGCCGCTTGGTTTGATAGCCCCGGCGATCGCGCGCCTCGAGCTCAAGGACCTCCAGACGTTTCAGGTGTTCTTGCAGCGCCTGGCGAATCAGTGCGGATCGATTTAGCTTTTGCCGCTTCGCCGCGATGTCCGCCGACTTCAAGAGCTTTGCGTCGAGAACAACCTGTATGGTCTCCACTGTGGAATCCTATCCACAGTATATCCAACAGTCAGCAGGCAGCGCGCAGCATTCGGCCACTGGCTAGCTTGCGCGGTAAGCAATTGCCTGCTCGGGAGATTATAAGTCGAGCTCCAGAAGCAGCCCGAGCATACGTGGTATAGCTTTGACTAGCGAGGATTGTGACTCTTTAGAAATAGAAATGGATTCAGTCGGTGACATGTCCAGCATGCCTTGGCGGCGGATTATCAATCATTACGCCAGGCACTACCTGCACGCTCTGCAACGGGCACGGAACTCTTCCGGACACTCGAGCGAACAACCCAACCTGCCGGCCCTGCCTCGGCAGCGGCCTGTCCATCATCAATCCGGGACATCTTTGCGAAACTTGCGGCGGCTGGGGGAAGCTCCCGAATAATCTGGAGGCCGTCCTGCCGCCAACACCGGCGCAGGTCGACGGAACGGCCAAGGTGATTTTTGTACGCGCCGGCATGGTTTGGGATTCGCATATGGGAACGAATTCGCTTTTCAAGGAGCTGCAGGGTGAACTTTGCATCTGCGATCCCTATTATGGAACCGGATCAGTGCTTCGGCTTTCAGGTTTGGTTCACTGTCGCCCGATACGCTTTCTTACGCAGCAGGCCGACAACAAAGAGCGCTCTTTCATTGGAAGAGCTCTGAAGGAGTTCACGGATCAACACATCCATGTGCAATTCCGGCACCGTGCATCCAAAGACCTTCACGACAGGTACCTTCTCACGTCGACCGAGCTTGTGATCCTCGGACATGGATTGAAAGACATCGGCGGGAAAGACTCATTTGTGATTCGCCTAAACAAGAGCATATGCGAAGGCGTTATCGAGACATTGAAACGATCCTTCGACGCCAAATGGAACGTGGCAACGCCCCTAATATGAAGCTGGCACGGGAGTCTTCTACCAGCGTTACGCCCCGCCCGAAGCGGACAACCGGTCGACTCGCGCGCGTGGATGGCTGGGCGACCATCCACGCGGATTACTTGCTTCCTCTCACTCAATAACTTTCCGGTCTGTCCTGCTCGGATCCGCCGCACTCGGGTTTACTTTTAAATCGAATGCGAATTCGCCCTCCCACCCGGCCTTCGACTCACGCTCGCCAAAATCAAAAGCTGCGCCGACGCGCAAGAACACCTCTTACGACGCGTGCGCGTGATTAGACGCCAATCCCAAACCGGTAACTGAACGAATCCGCGAAACGCCTTCGATACGACTGATATAATGACCGTCGCTGGGAGGCAAGATGAAAAAGTTGTTCTGGATGGTTCCCGCTGGCGTGTTGATCGCCGGCGCGAGCTGGATTTTACAAGGCGCCGGCAAGAGCGACAAGATCGATAGTAAGGATCTGGTCACCGGCCAGCAGGCGTTTGCGGACTATCGAACCGAAAAGCCCGGGCTTTACCACAAAATTACCCCCGCCGATCTTCCGAAGCCGTACGCCACCAAATCGAGCCAGAATTTTCCGAAAGTAGTGGCGAAGCCGGACAATATGTGGCCCATGGCGCCGGCCGGTTTCAAGGTGGAGCTGTACACGCATGAAGGACTCACTGAGCCCCGGCAGATTCGCATGGCGCCCAATGGCGATTTCTTCGTGGCCGACAGCATGCCCGGACAAATCAAAATTTTCCGCGGCCGCAGCGCCGATGGCAAGCCGGAACAGGTTTCCACATTCGCCACTGGACTGAAGCGGCCGTTCGGCATCGCGTTTTATCCGGTGGGCAACAATCCGCAGTGGATTTACATCGGCAACACGGATTCGGTGGTTCGTTTTCCTTATCACGTCGGCGATTTGAAGGCGACCGGACCGTCGGAGACGATCATCCCGGAGATTCCCACCGGCGGCTTCCATTGGACTCGCGACGTGGTGTTCTCGAAAGACGGTAAGCGCATGTTCGTGGCGGTGGGTTCGGGCTCGAATGTGGATGATCCCGACACGCATCCCAAGGAAATGCATCGCGCCGACATTCTGGAATACACGCCGGAAGGCAAGTTCGTGCAGGTTTACGCATCGGGCATCCGCAACCCGGTGGGGCTGGCGGTGAATCCGCGGACTGGCGAGCTGTGGTGCTCGGTGAACGAGCGCGACGAACTGGGCGACAACCTGGTGCCGGATTACATCACACACGTGCAGGAAGGCGGATTCTATGGCTGGCCCTGGTATTACATGGGCGCGAATCAGGATCCGCGGCTGGAAGGCAAGCATCCCGAACTCAAAGACAAAGTGATTGTGCCGGATGTCCTGATGCAGCCACACAACGCGTCGCTCGGGATCGCGTTCTACGAAGCCAACCAGTTTCCCAAGGAGTATCGCGGCGATCTGTTCGGCGCCGAGCACGGGTCCTGGAATCGGTCCGCGCGCGCGGGCTACGAGCTTGTGCGCGTTCCGATCGAGAACGGCCATGCCAGCGGAGTATACGAAGATTTCGTCACTGGATTCGTCACGCCGGACGGCAATGCTTGGGGCCGGCCCGTGGCGGTGGTTGTGGCAAAAGACGGCTCGCTGTATTTCACCGACGATGCCTATAAGGCTATCTGGCGCGTGAGCTACACGGGCAAATAGGAGAAAAGTACAATGAGATCTTTTACCATTTTCGCGGCCGCCCTGACACTTACCTCGGGCGCCGCTTTTGCGCAAAACAAGGGAGGAGGCGGCGCGATTCCTGCGCCGCTCAAACTTACGGTGTCGGGCTATCGCGACGGCGGCGAAATTCCGGAGAAGTACACCTGCGCCGCGAAACCGCCGGGAGGTTCTCCGCAGATCGAGTGGAGCGGAGCGCCGGCCGGCACCATGAGCTTCGCTTTGATCTTTCACGATGGCGATGTGCATCCCGGCAAGTCGTTCGATGACGTGACACACTGGATCGCCTGGAACATTCCGGCCAGCTCTACCGGGCTTCCCGCTGATGTTGCCGCTAAAGCCGATCTGCCGGACGGCACCATGCAGGGTGTGAACATCGCGCGCAGAAACGGCTACATGGGTCCCTGCCCGCCGGCGGGCCTGCCGCATCATTACACGCTGGAAGTTTACGCGCTAGATTCGAAGCTGGAAATTCCGGCTACATCCAATCGCGACGAACTGGAGAAGGCGATGAGCGGCCACATCCTGGCGAGCGGCGTTTACAACGGGTTGTTCCATCGGTAGTGCCATGTCTGAAGACCACGCTGGTGAACTTTCCAGACGGGCAGTGATTGTTAGCGCGGCGATTATTCCAGTCGCCGCGCTCAGTGCTGCGGCGCAGTCCCAGTCCGCGCTTTCCTCCGAACAGATCCGTATTCTGGCAGCCTTTGCCGACCGCATCATTCCCAAAGACGACTTGGGACCAAGCGCGTCGGAGAGCGGCGTGACGGAGTACATCAATCGCGCGCTGGGCGATTATCTGGCGGGCGAGAAAACGGCTTTCATCGAGGGCCTGGAGGCAATGGACGCCTTCGCGCGCCGCTCGCAAGGTGGCGCTTTGGTGGAATTAACTCCTGACAAGCAGGACGCTGTCCTCACCGCGATGGAAAATGGAAATGCCGAGGGCTTTGCGGATGCCCGGGCATTTTTCAATCGTGCGCGGCGGCTGACGATGGAAGGGATGTTTGGCGATCCGTATTACGGCGGCAATAAGAATTTCGCGGGGTGGGATTTGATTCGCTACCCGGGGCCGCGCATGGCCACTTCGCAGAACGAGCAGAAGATGGGCGTGGAGATTAAGCCGTATCATCATTCCGCTTACGGCGCCGCCGGAGAAAATCATGGCCATTAATTTGAAGCCGGTGGATGTGGCCGTGGTGGGATTGGGCGCGGCGGGCGGCGTGGCGGTACTGCCGCTGGCGCGCGCGGGATTGAAAGTGGCCGGCATCGAAGCCGGGACGTGGATGGATCCGGTGAAAGATTTCAAGCCGGACGAGATTCACAACAATGTGCGCGGCCTGGTGACCACCGTTCCCAAGGCCAAGAAGGAAATTCCGACGTTTCGCACCAGTCCGGACGCCAAGGCGCGGCAAGCGGCGGCGCATCCGATGATGAACGCGGTGGGCGGCACATCGATTCACTATCACGCGCAGAGCTGGCGGCTGAAGCCTTGGGATTTCAAGACACGCTCGGAAACGATTAAACGCTACGGCGCGAGTTTGCTTCCCAAAGGTTCGACGCTCGAGGACTGGCCGGTCAGCTACGACGAACTGGAACCGTACTACGACATCGTGGAGCATGAGGTCGGAGTTTCGGGCAAGGCGGGCAATGTTCAGGGCAAGCTGGATCCGGCGGGCAATGTTTACGAAGGCCCACGGCGGCGCGAATATCCCATGCCCGCGCTGCGCACCTGCGATTACTTGGATATGATGCACAAAGCCGCGCTATCGCTCGGCTGGAAGCCGTTTCACGCACCTGCGGCCATCAATTCGCAGCCTTATCGCGGGCGGCCGGCGTGCGCCTATCACGGCTATTGCGATCGCGGCGGCTGCCAGATCCGGGCGAAGAATTCCACCTGCTTCACCACCATTCCCGAAGCGCAGAAGACCAAAAACCTGACGGTGTTCGATGGCGCACAGGTGACGCGCATCGTCTCCGATAACAACGGCAAGGTCAGCGGCGTGCTCTATATTCGCGACGGCAAAGAGTATTTCCAGCCGGCGAAAGTGGTGCTGGTGGGTTCGTACACTTACGAAAATACGCGGCTGCTGCTGCTTTCGAAATCCAAGGTGTATCCGAACGGGCTCGCGAACAATCACGGCCAGGTGGGCAAACATTATTTTGGGCATTGGGACGCGCAGGCGGGCGTGGGTGTGACGGCGTTGTTCCCCCAGGACATCAACACCTGGTACGGCGCGATGCTCTCACAGGGCGTGGTGGTGGATGAATGGGCCGACGATACGTTTGATCATTCCGGGCTCGGATTCATTGGCGGATCCAGCTTGTGCACGTTCATGGAAAAGCATCCCATTGCGGGGGCCAGCATGAGCACGTTCGGACGCGCTCCCGGCTGGGGTGCCAAGTGGAAACAGTTCGTGCACGAAAACGCCGCGCGCTGGACCTCGGCGTATCTGCAGGGCAATAGTTACCCGTACGAGAACACCTATCTGGATCTGGATCCGGAGGTGAAGGATCCGTTGGGCGATCCGGTGTGCCGCGTCACCAGCGGTCCCAAGGAAAACGAGACGCGCGCTGCTCTGCACTCGCAGGACAAGATGGAAGAATGGTTCCGCGCGGCGGGCGCAATTGAAGTTGTCAAAGGACGGCCGTTCGGCCCGGCGCTATCCACGCATACCTACGGCGGGACACGCATGGGCGACAATCCCGATACCAACGTGGTGGATCGCTGGGGATTCTCGCATGAAGCGCCCAACCTCGGGATGCTGGGAGGTTCGGTGTTTGGAACCAGCGGCGCGCGCAATCCCACGCTGACGATGCAAGCGCTGGCCTGGCGCAGCGCCGAGCATCTGGCGAAGAATTGGAAATCGATCGCGGGCTAGCCAGCGGCCCGGCAACAGTTTACTTAACGTCACTTAGCATGGAATCGACGACAACCCTGTTCGTCGTGGTCAAGGGTTGGGTGCCTGCCTTTGCGCCGTTCACCTGGAGAACGTATGCGGTGATGTTCACGATGGTTTCGTCATTCATCCCCTCGAACTGAAAGAAAGGGTCCTTGGCAGTGACACCAAACCGGGCAATGAGTTCAGCCCCGGTCTTCTGACCCCAACGGCCGAGAAAGATCTTCCCCGCCAGAGGCGGAACGTGAACGGGATTTCCAATGAACTTCTGATAAGAGGCCGGTAACGATGCTACGGGCGGGAGTTCGCCGTCTTCACCCTTGCGTCCGAGCAAGGTCAAGGTATGGCATTTCCCGCAACTGTTCTGATACGCCGTGCGACCGGCCTCGGCTTGAGCAGCGGTAAAAGTAGCAGGCGTGGCCGGTGTTTGGCCGAGCGGCTATCTGCCGCCCAGTTCGTTGAGCACTAACTTGGCGTTGCGCGATGCCTGATCCTGCATCGGATTGCTGATCGCGGCTGACTGCTGGAAGAATTGCAAGCCTTGGCGGATCTGGCCGCGGTCGCCGATCGCTTTTCCCAAGCTGTAGTTGGCCAGTCCCAGATAGAACAGGCACATTCCACGAAGCTGTTCGCTCCCTTTGAGCATCGGCAGGGCGACGCGTAGCGACTTGTTGGCTGGACCATACTTGCCTTCCAGGCTGTAGCCCACGCCGACGTACCAATGGGCCCTGCCGATGATGTCGTCTTTCACGTTGGCCCATTCGGCGTCGCTCATGCCCTCTTCTTTGGTTCGGCCGTTGATGGCTTCGAGCGCCTTGTCGCCGTAAGTAATCATGCCGGCTCCCTTCTGGGCGCGCATGGAACAGTCGGCGGAGAAGATCATAGCTTCGGCGTTCTTGGATGCGCCGGCGGACATTCTCTCAGCGGCGGGGCAGGCTTTCGATCCTTCACCGGCCTTTTCCAGGTCCGCGAAATAGTTGCCGGAAATGAGCGGAAGATACTGGCTCCTGGGATCCTGTTTGATCATCTCATCCACCAGATCCACTACTTCCTTGGGCTGCGCCTTCAACGCGAGCACGTACAAGCCGTATTCTGAATACTCATCCACTTCTTTGGCGTACTCCAGTTGATGCTTTGCGTCGTCATCGGCAGGGGCTTTGTCGGACGCAACCACTTTCTGCGCGGCCTCCGATGTGCGAGCGGACCACGTTTTGGCAGCCGGGATGTCGCCCTTGGCAACCGCGGCCTTCAGGGCATAATACGCGGCGTCCATGTCGGGACCGTTCGCGTAGGCCATGTCGGCCACTTCGAGAACTTTGTCATAATCTTTTTGCGCCAGCAGGGCCGACTCCAATTGCGAGGCCACCCATCCCGCCGCCTCGTTCTTGGGGTACTTGGCGAGAAAATCCTGAGATATCGAAATTTTCCTGGCGTCGTCTGTTTCCTGGCCGAGCGACTGCAACAACTGCCCTTCGGGCGTGCTCGTGTTGATGGTAAAGCTTTGCTTTTCCTGTGCGAGAACCGGCAACACGCAGGGCAGAGCCAGCAAGACCAAGCCGGCGAGATAACTTTTCATGAACAAGCTCCTATCGGTGGAAATTTACCATACTCGGGGGTTCGATGGTGCAATGCCGCGCTTTCATTCCGTCGCTTCGCGGTCGCCACGCCGCAAGTAGGCGTCATCCTTCGCCAGCCAATCCTTGCGAATGGGCGAGAAGACGTCCAGATCGAGCGTGTCTTCCAGCGCCACGGCGCGATGCGGAACATACGACGGAATGCGCAGCACCTCACCTTTGCGCACCACCACCTGTTTGCCTTCCAACTCAAACTTTAGCGCACCTTCCAGAATATAGGTTACCTGCTCGCTTTCGTGCTGATGCTCGGGTACCACCGCGTCCTTCTTCAAGAAGACCTGAGCGATCATGGCTTTTTCGCCGCTGATGATTTTGCGCGAGATCATGTCGCTCATGACCTCCAAGGGGACCGAGTCCCAAGTGAAATGTTCCATAGAGAGATCCATTGTACAGCGAGAGCCGGCTTCTTCACGGCGTTAGCGTGACGGTGAACGGAATGGGAACGGCGGCGCCGGCACTATTTACGATTTTCAGAGGCTGGTAGGACAGCGGCGTCACCTGCATCGTTTTTCCGTCGATGTCCACTTCCAGAAAATGATTCTGTTCGGCCCAGGCCTGGATGTGGGCGCGCTGCATATGTTTTTGCACGTTGCCGCGCCGCAGTTCGCCGCCGGCGCCGCTGACGAAGAAGCGAATTCCGCCGGTAGCGGGGCTGACTTCGCTGGCCTGGAAGTTGTGTTCGTGGCCGGAGAACACCACCTTGACTCCGCTGCTGGTGAACAGTGCGAACCAGTGGCGCAACTGTTCCAGGCTGGGAGGGTGATCGGGTCCGGCGGTGAACATCGGATGGTGGAAGAAGGGAATCACCCAGAGCGGATGCGGCTTCGCAAATTCGGATTGCATCCAGTGGAACTGCGGGCTGTCTTCCAAATAGTTGGCATGAGATGCTCCCGATACGGTGTTGCTGGTGCTGTCGAGCGCGAAGAACCTGGCCAGGCCGCCGTAGGTGAAGTCGTAATAGCGGGCGGGCTTGTTTTGGGGAAACGGAAAATTATCCAGGATGGCCGCCAGATCGCGATGACGCTCGGACTCGTTGCCGTCGTGATTGCCGAGGGCTGGAAAGAAGGGAATGCTCGCGAGCAGCGGCTGGTAGGGCTGGAAAAATTTGGAACCCCAGTCTTCGTCGCTGGCGCCGGTGTGGCCGAAGCCGAAGCCTAGCCCGCGGACGTCTCCATAGACGTTATCGCCCACACTGAGCAGAAAGCGGACCGGGTTGCTGGTGCCGGCGCGGCGCTGGAACTCCTGCCACATGGCGCGCGCGATGTTGTACTCAGGCGCTTTGCCGTCGCCGAAGTCGCCCACTACAAAAAATGTAAGCCGCTGGGATTGAACGGCCCAGGTCCGGACTTCGCCTTGCCCCAGCAGCATCCCATGCAGCGAGACTGTGTACTGGTAGGAATGGTCGGGCTCCAGATCGCCCACCGTAACGGAATTGCCGACTGAGATCAGCTTGCGATTCGCAATTTCAACGGTAGCGTTGCCGAAGGAAGGCGACGACCGGCCGATGGTGTTTTCGCCGGATGTGGTGCCCCACCCCAACTGGACGTAGTCCGGGCCCAGGTCCATCACATAGGTGTAGAACTTCTGGGCGTCGAGATGAAGTGCAAACGCCGCTTGAAATGCGCAAGCGACCACCAGCGGCGCGAAGATGCGCGTTCGCACCCGCCCAATCCTCTACTGCTGTTTGGCTCCGGTTTCCTTGGCGAGGCGAACTTTGGCGTCTTCCAGCTTCTTTTGAACCTTCGCGAGCTCCCCGTGGTCCATGTCGCTCGGCGGGCCGGCCTGAAACTCGCGAACCGAGCTTTGCCATTGAGCGATGGCTTCGCGGATTTTGCCTTCGCGGAAGTAAACCTCGGCCAGATGGTCATGCACGGTGGGGTCGCGCGACATGTAGCGCAAGGCTTCCCGCAGCTTGTCTTCGGCCTCCGGCAGCTTATTCAGGCGGAAGTAGACCCATCCCAGGCTATCCAGGTACGCGCCGCTGGTGGGCGCGTGGGACACTGCTTTGCTCACCAGGTCACGCGCTTCCTCCAGGCGCTCGTTGCGGTCCGCCAGCATATAGCCCAGGTAGTTGAGCGCAGCGTCATTGTCCGGATTCATGTCCAGCACCTTGCGAAATTGCGCTTCGGCCGCCGAATAGTTTTTCATGCGCTCGTACATGGCGCCACGGCGGAACGCGACGTCCTGCTTGTCCTGGCTGGTTTGGGACAGGGCATCCGCGGCGTCCAACGCCTTGGCCATTTCGTTGAAGTTCTTGGCCTTCTCATAAATGTCGGCCAGGTTCAGATCCACTTCGCGATCGTTCTTGCCGTTCATCAGCCGGCGGGCTTCGGCGGCCGCGGCATCGGTCTTTCCCATGTCAGACAGTACGGATGCACGCGTGTCGGACACCACTCGGTCCTTGGGGAATTTCTTGACAGCCGCGTCAGCTTCCGCCTCAGCCTTGGGATAATCCTTGGCCTCACGATAGGTCTCGATGATTTCGGCCTCCGCGCGCGCCGCGCCGTCCGGATCAAGATCGGCCAGCTGGCGGAAGGTGTCAACGGCGGGGCTGTATTGTTCGATGGTCCGCTCTAAGTCGCCCAGGCTCGAGAGCAGGAAACTCCGGCTGCTCTTTTCCGACGCGCTATAAGTTTTCTTGGCGGTGGCATCCAGGATGCCTTTTAAAGTCTTGATCGCATCCGGAATTTTGCCTTCCGCTTCCAGCAAATTCACGTCGTTGTACTGGACTTCCAGATCGTTCGGATCGATGTCCTTGGCTTTGTCCGCGGCCTCGCGAGCCTTGGCGAAATCCATCTTTTGACGGTAGATCTGGGAGATGCGCAGCTCCGCCTTGATATCTTTCGGATCCTCGGCAGCCTCTTCCTGATACAGCTTCAGGGCGTCGTCCAGCTGGTTGGACAGAAGCAAATCTTCGGCCAGGGCCTGCTTCAATTCGGTATTGCCCGGCTGCTGATCGAGCGCGCGGCGCAGCATTTCCGCCGCGAGCGAATAATCCTTCAACTGCTCGTATACGCTGGCCAGGCTGGTCAGGCTGCGAGGCGTGGGGTCCTTGTCCGCCACTTTTTGCAGCATCTCGGCCGCCGCTTTGTTATCGCCGAGGTCGGCGTAAACAGTGGCCAGGCCTGTCATAGCGTCTTCGTTGCTCGCATCCAGCTCCAGCGCTTTCTTATAGGCGGCCATCGCTTCGGTGGAGTTCATGAGCGCCTTCTGCAGGCGGCCCAGCATGATCCAACTGTCCACGTCCTTGGGATCGGCTTCGGTGATTTTCTGGTATTGCTCAACCGCCTTCTTCACCATGTCGGGATCGATCTGGTTAGTCTGCGAATCGCCGATCAGGTGGGTGTAGATACGGGCCAGCAGCCGGCGCGAGTTCAAATCGTTGGGGTTCTGTTTGAGGGCGTCTTCGGCGTCCAGCACGGCTTCGCGCAGGCGGCCGGATTGAATGTATAAGTCCGAGAGTTCTTCGGCGATGAAGGTGGCGCTGGGATCGGCTTTCAGCGCCGCGCGATAGGCGTCCGCGGCCTTGCTGAAGTATTCGCCACGATTTCCGTAGGCCGCCGCGAGTTCTGCATACAGATGGCCGAGGGAGTACTCGTAATACGCAGTCGCTTTGTCAGGTTGCCCCGAAGTTGCCGTGGGGGGGGCGGGAGCAGGAGCTTTTTGAGCGAAGGCAGCTTGTTGCGTGAAGGCCACGGAAGCTACCAACAGAAAACAGGGGAGGGGTGCCAACCGGCGCGTTGGATTCATCAAAAGGGGCTCTCTTTCCCATACCCGGATCGCTTGATCCAGGGACAGACTTCTTCGCTTTTAAGTATAACCCCGAACTTGGAAAGTGGTCGCAGAAGCTGGCGGCCTATCGCCCCAGGGCGATTACAAGCAGAACCGCAGCGATGAGCAAGCCTGCACCTGTTCCGAGAATCAAATCATCAAACGCCGCAGTCTGTGTGCCTTCGGCCTTATACACGAGAAGGAAGTAGAAACACCAACCCACCAGAATGACGCCCAAGATGAAAATGCCGAACATCGCGGAGATAGATCGAAGAGCGGCAGGGATCCTGCTGGTGCGACGCAGCGGGGGCTGCTGGTCGAGCGGGACGAGAAAGAGGTACCCGCAGTCGCAGGTTTTCGCGCCGGCCGGCGATTCGAGCCTACAGTGCGGACAAGTCAACAGGCCCGAGTTTAACCGGAAAGCGGCAGGGCCGGTGTCGCATCAATCGCGTATCATCAATCGCGTATCATCAATCACGTATCATCAATCACGTATCATTAGGGTTCGCGCCCAGTTTGGCGGGCGTACCCTCAACGATGGGTTCCAGAAAAGCAACCACATATCAAGATGCGGGCGTCAGCATCGATGAAGCGGACCGCGCGGTGGCGCTGATCCGCAAGCACGCGCGGGGCACCTTCACGCGCTCCGTTTTGACCGACATTGGCAGCTTCGGCGGCGGCTATCTGCTGTCCGGATGGAAGAAACCGGTACTGGTAAGCTCGGCCGACGGCGTAGGGACCAAGGTGAAGATTGCATTCCTGACGGGCCGGCACAACACCATCGGCGAAGATTTGGTAAATCATTGCGTGAACGACATCGCGGTGCAAGGTGCGGCGCCGCTGTTTTTTCTGGACTATTTCGCTGTTGGGAAGCTGGATGCTGACGTCGCCGGGCAGGTGATCGAGGGCCTAGCGCGAGGCTGCCGCGCCAATGGCTGCGCGCTGATCGGCGGCGAGACGGCGGAAATGCCGGGGCTGTATCAGGAAGGCGAATACGACCTGGCGGGGTTCATTGTGGGCGCCGTGGAGCGCAAACAGATGCTGACCGGTGCATCGATTCGCGCGGGTGATGTACTACTAGGATTGCCGTCGAACGGGCTGCACACCAATGGATATTCGCTGGCGCGCAAGCTGCTGTTCGAGACGGCGCGGCGTCCGCTCACCGATACACTGGCCGATGAACTTCTGAAGGTGCATCGCAGCTATTTGAAGCCCATCCGCGCTTTGATCGACGCGCGTTTTCTCAAGGGCGCGGCGCACATTACCGGCGGCGGCATCACCGACAACACTCCCCGGATTTTGCCGAAGGGCTTGGCCGCGCGCGTGGATGCCTCCAGCTGGACCATCCCGCCGTTCTTTGAGGAACTGCGCGCGATCGGCAATCTGGATGTGGCCGATTACCGCCGGACGTTCAACCTGGGGGTCGGGATGATCCTGGTGATTGCGAAGCGGAATCTGGGAAAGGCGCGCGCGCTGTTAAGCGCACTGGGCGAGGCGTGCTTTCAAATGGGCGAGGTGGTGGAATCGCGCGGACCGCGCGTGGAGTATGTGTGAAGCGGCTGGGCATCCTGCTTTCCGGCCGGGGCTCGAATTTCGAAGCGATCGCCCGAAATATCGAGCGCGGCAAACTGGATGCGGAGATCGCCGTGGCGATCTCAAACTGTGCGGACGCTCGCGGGATTGAGATCGCGCGGGAGCGCGGATTGCCGGCGGTGGTGCTGCCTTCGGGGGGCGTGCCGCGCGAGGAGTATGACCGGCGCGTGGTGGCCGAACTTCAGAACCGCGGCGTGGAACTGGTCTGCCTGGCTGGTTTCATGCGGCTTCTGACCGGCGAGTTTTGCCGGGCCTTTCCACTGCGCGCGCTGAATATCCATCCATCGTTGCTGCCCGCGTTTCAGGGACTGGATGCGCAGAAACAGGCGCTGGAACATGGGGCCAAGATCAGCGGTTGCACCGTGCATTTTGTCGACGAGCAGTTGGACGGGGGCCCCATTATTTTGCAGACCGCCGTGCCGGTTCTGGATGACGACACAGAGCAAACGCTGGCCGCGAGGATTCTTGCAGAAGAGCACCGCATTTATAGCGAGGCCATCGGGATAGTTCTGTCGGGGCGCTGGCGCATGGAGGGCCGGCGCGTGATTGCGGGGTAACGAAGTGAGAAGGCTCGGCCGCGCACTGCTTCCCACCTGCCGCTACCTGATGCAAACCGAAGTGCACGTGTTCGCATTTGCGGTGTCAGCGGGATTGTTGCTGTCCTTTTTTCCGTTTCTGACCGTGATGCTTTCGATCTGCCGGTACGTTCTGAAATGGCGGGCCGGCGTGAGCGCGGTGTACTTTGCGTTGGACGACTATTTCCCGGACGCATTCGGACAATTCATCCGGAGGAATTTCGAAGTCACCGTAGCCTCGCGCGGGCCGGTTCAGGTGATCTCGCTGGTGCTGTTGTTTTTCACCGCCAGCGGAATCTTCGAGCCGTTGGAGGTGGCGCTGAATCGCGTTTGGAATTGCCCGAAGAACCGCAACTATTTCAAAAATCAGTTGGTGAGCCTGGGGCTGATCTTTGCATGCGGCGCGCTGATGCTGTTTTCGACCACGCTGACGGCCTTAAACAACGAGTACCTGACCGGCACCAAAATTCGGCAGACGGCGCCGGTGGCAAACCTGATCGGCCTGCTGATGTTCAAGGCGGCGGCGGTCCCGATGTCGATGCTGGTGCTGTTTCTGATTTATTGGCTGCTGCCGAATTGCAAAATCAAGGCTGCGCGCATTGCTCCGGCGGCCATCATCGTCGGGCTTTTGCTCGAAGTCCTGAAGTACATCAATCTGTGGACCTGGCCGTTTCTCCGGGCCAAGTTACAGTCCGAATACGGGCCTTTCTATTACACGGTGACGATTATTTTGTGGGGCTTTGTGGCGGCGCTGGTGGTGCTGGCCGGGGCGGAGTGGACGGCGCGGCGATCGCAAGCGGCGGCCAGCGAGAGTGACCGGCTAAGGGTCACTTAACCGGGCGGCGTATTCCGGAGCCCCTTGTCAACTTGGGAATTCTACCTATGCGAAAAAGGACCAACTTCCTATTGCGGCAAGCGTACCAAAGTCCCACACTGAGTCTTCACCAATCATGCAGTCTTTATCCGTTCTGTCCACACACAAATCTGAAGGTGCGCTGAAACAAGACGCACTGAAGGGCCTGGAACTTCTTTCGCGGTCTCAGAGCGGGGGCCCGAAAGAGGACTCTGAAGACGCGAGCGTTGTGCCGCCTGTGCCCGAGACGCTGCAAGAGACCGGTCTGGCCGAATCCACGCTGCAACAGCTCATCTTGAAAATGTTGTACGCGCGGGGCGATATGCTCGGCCGGGAATTATCGGAGGCCCTGGGGCTCAAGTTCAGCCTGATTGAAGGGACCATCGATTTTTTCAAGCAGCAGCATTTCATTCAGGCCAAAAAATCGCTCGGGATGGGCAACAGCACGGTGCTGTTCGCGCTGACCGAAACCGGGCGGAACGCCGCGCGCGAGTGCATGGAGAGCAACCAGTACGCGGGCCTCGCTCCCGTTCCATTGCATCAATACACGCAAATCGTTCGAAGGCAGCGGCGCGCCGATGGGTGGCTCACGCCGGACGCCCTGCAGCAAGCGTATCGCCGGATGGTGGTCACGCCGCGAGTTCTGGCGCAGATCGGCCCGGCGGTGAGCTCGGGAAATTCGTTCCTGATTTACGGCCAGCCGGGAAACGGGAAAACCTTTCTGGCCGAAGCACTGATGAACGTGGACGATTCCTGCGTGTACGTCCCGCATGCGCTGGATTGTCAGGGCACCATCGTTCAGGTATTCGATCCGCTGTATCACCAGCGCGTGGATGATACCGAAGAGCAGTCGGTATTTAGCGCCGGGCCGCAGCATGACCGCCGCTGGATCAAGTGCCGGCGACCGTTCATCGTCACGGGCGGCGAGTTGACGCTCGAAATGCTGGATCTGAATTTCAACTCGACGTCGAAGATTTACGACGCGCCGTATCAGTTGAAGGCGAATAACGGGATTTATCTAATCGACGATTTTGGCCGGCAGCAGTGTACTCCGGCCGAGGTGCTGAACCGCTGGATCGTGCCCATGGAACGGCGCGTGGATTACTTGAAATTCAACAGCGGGGGGAAAATCACCGTTCCGTTCGAAGCGTTTTTGATTTTTTCCACCAACCTGAACCCGGAACAGTTAGGGGATGAAGCGTTTCTGCGCCGCATTCAATACAAGATGCTGCTGCGCAGCCCGGACGAGCACGAGTTCAGCACGATTTTCCGCCGTTTCTGCGAATCCAGAAGCCTGGCGCATCCCGATGGGCTGATCGCGCGCTTCATTGACAAGCACTATCGCAAGGCACGGCGCCCGTTTCGCCGCTGTCATCCGCGCGATATTCTCTCGCACGCCATCGACTTGATCCATTTCGAGAAGCTGCCGTTTGAATTAACGGACGATCTGGTGGATCGCGCGTTCGAGAGCTGCTTTCTGGAAGAGACCGGCGATTAAAGATCGACGTTTCCGCCTGAGAGAATCACGCCGATTTTGTGAATGCCCGGTGGCAACTTTTTCTGCAGGACGGCCGCGGCTGAAGCGGCGCCGCTCGGTTCCACCAGGGTCTTCATGCGCGTGAGGAGGAAGTTCATGGCTTCGCGAATCTCCGAATCGCTTACCAGGAAGATATCTTCCACGTGCTGCTGAATAATGGGAAAGGTGAGTGCCCCGGGTTTGTTGGAGCGCAAACCATCGGCGATCGTGTCGGGCAATGGAATGCCGACGCGCTGGCCGGCGCGCAATGAGAGCAGTGTGTCGTTGCCGTGCTCGGGTTCGACGCCAAAAATGCGAATACCGGAGCGAATGGCATGGGCCGCGATGGAACTGCCGGAGATCAATCCGCCGCCGCCAATCGGGACCACCAGCGCGTCGAGATCGGGAAGTTCGGCGAGAAATTCCAAGGCTGCGGTGCCCTGGCCGGTGATGGTCCAGGGATGATCGTAGGGAGGAACAACGGTTGCGCCGGTTTCTTGCGCGATCCCGAGCGCGATGGCTTCACGATCTTCGGTGGCGCGATCGTAAGTGACGATTCGAGCTCCGTGGCCGCCGGTAGCCGCAAGTTTGGACGCGGGCGCGTCGGCGGGCATGACGATGGTAGCCGCAATGCCCCGCGATTCGGCGGCGATGGCGACGGCCTGTCCATGATTGCCGGACGAATAGGTGATTACTCCGCGCGGCAGGTCGTCGTTGGCAATGGAGAGGATGAAGTTGGACGCGCCCCGAATCTTGAACGCGCCGCCGCGCTGGAAGTTTTCGCACTTGAAGAAGACACTGGCGCCGGCCAACGCATCGAAGGTGCGTGATGTGAACACCGGCGTGCGGTGTACGATGGCGCGAGTGCGTTCGGCGGCAGCCTGAATGTCGGAGAGCTCAATGGCGGGCATCGAGCTCCGGTTAATAACCCGCTTGTTTGTCGACCATGAATTCCAGCGGCTGCCCGTTGCGGAAACGCTCGAAGTTTTCGATGAACTGGTTCACGGCCAGTTCCATCCAGCCTACCGTGTGGTCGGCGCAGTGGGGCGAGAGCAGCACGTTTTCCATGCGATAGAAGGGATGATCGGCCGGAAGCGGCTCCTTCTCAAAAACGTCCAGCGCCGCGCCGCGAATCTGGCGCTGGTTGAGCACGGAGATGAGCGACGGTTCGTCGGCTACCGCTCCGCGGCCCACATTGATAAATACGGCGGAGTCCTTCATGAAATGGAACTCGCTTGGGCCCAGCATGCCCTGTGTTTCCGATGTGAGCGGCGTGGCGGCGAGAACGTAATCGGAGAGGCTCAGCATTTCGTTTAGCTGTTCGCGCGTGAAGGAGCGCTCCAATACGGGGTCATTCTCGTCTGAAGGAGTGCGGCGGCGAAGAGCCAGCACCGTCATGCCGAGTGCGTGGGCCAGGCGCGCGACTTCCCGTCCGATGCCGCCATAGCCGATCACGCCCAGCGTTTGGCCGCGCAGGAAGGCCACGTCGAATTGCTCCCAGCGCGCCGCTTGCTGCTGGCGGAGGAGCCGGCGAAAATCTTTCGCGAAGTAAAGCATGGCGGCGATGGCGAATTCAGCCAGCGCCGGACCGAACACGCCGCGGCCGTTGGTCAATGGGGTGGGGCATGCGATCAGTTCGGGCGACAAAACTTTCTCCACACCCGCAGACAGTGCATGAATCCACTTCACACGCTCGGCAAGCGGCAGGATGGCCGCGAGCGCGGAGCCATCGTGAAAGCCGTTGAGGATCACATCCGCTTCCGGAGCGTGCTGCTTCAGGAAATCGAGATCGTTTCCGGTGAACACGGTGACGGGCTGCGGCAGACGGTCCAGGAAGCGCAGAAATGGATAGTGCGGGCTGGAAATAACGAGAACGGTGATGGAGTCCATGAAACCAGGAAGATAACACGAAGCGAAGCCGGAGGCTGATAAGATCGTGGCGTGGCGGCACCAGATCTGCTTCAATCCCAATTGCGCGAATTGCCGGCGGTGGACCAAGTGCTGGGTTCGCTGGGCCATTTGGAAGGGCGTTTCCCACGGCGGCTAATTGTCGAAGAAGTGCGCCGTGTGCTTGAAAAAGCGCGCGAAGAGATACGCGCCGGGCGCAGCGTCGAGGCGGCTGCGATCGAGAAGAAGGTGGAGCGTAATCTGGCGAAGCTGGAAGCGCCGTCGCTCCGCCACGTGATTAATGCGACCGGCGTGGTTCTGCACACCAACCTGGGCCGCGCTCCGCTGGCGACTTTCGAGCCGCTATTCGGCTACTCGAACCTGGAATATGATCTTGCGGCCGGCCGGCGAGGGAAGCGGGACGTGCATGCTTCCGAATTGCTGGAACGGCTCACTGGCGCGCCGGGCATCGCGGTGAACAACAACGCGGCCGCCATTTATTTGGCGCTGAATGAGCTGGCGGCAGGATTTGAAGTGGTGGTGTCGCGCGGCGAGCTGATTGAGATTGGCGACGGGTTTCGCATCCCCGAGATCATGCAGCGCTCTGGCGCCGTGCTGCGTGAGGTGGGGACGACGAACCGCACTCACATCGGCGATTATCGCGAGGCCATCAACGAACGAACGCGGCTGCTGCTGCGGGTTCATCCGAGCAACTTTCGCATCGAGGGATTCACAGCGCGGCCCGAGCTGCGCGAGCTGGCGGCGCTCGGGAAAGAGCGCGGCGTTCCTTTGTACGAAGATCTCGGCAGCGGCTGCGTGGCGGATTTGCGCGCGTTCGGCGTGGAGGAGCCGCTGGTGGCGGACAGTATTCGCGCGGGAGTGAATTTGGTCTCGTTCAGCGGCGATAAGCTGCTGGGCGGCCCGCAGGCGGGAATCTTAGCGGGCGATGCCGGGCTGATAACGCGGTTGCGCCGCAATCCGATGTTTCGCGCGCTGCGCCTCGATAAGTTAATCTATCAGGCGCTCGAAACCACGCTGCGCAATCTGGTTTTGGAGCGGTGGGACCAGGTTCCGGCGTTGCGTATGATCTCGCAATCGAGCGAGGACCTCCGCGCGCGATCGGAAAACATGCTTCGACGCCTGGATGGCCTGCGGGCGTCGTTGATCGAAGGAAGCTCGGTGATCGGCGGGGGTTCGACCCCCGAGCAGCCGCTTCAAAGCTGGCTGATCGCTATCGAATGCGCGGATGTCGTCGAAGCCGAGAGGGGCTGCCGTTTGGGCGATCCTCCGGTAGTGGCGCGGATTGAAGATGGCCGCTTGCTGCTGGATCTGAGGACAGTGTTTGAGCGGGAAGAAGACGATCTGGCGCGCGTGATTCGCACGGCCTGCGGTTGATTCCTTACAGCTTCGACAATAACAAGGCAAGCAACGCAGTACGATCGACAATGCGATTGAGCAGGATGCTCTCGTTCGCGGCGTGCGCGCCTTCGCCCACGCCGCCCAGTCCATCGAGCGTGGGCACACCGAGCGCCGCAGTAAAGTTGCCGTCTGAGCCGCCGCCGGTAGCGGATTCCTCTAATGTGACACCGAGTTCCTTAGCACACGCGCGCGCGGCCTGAAATAAGCTTCGAATGGCAGCCGTTCGTTCCATAGGCGGACGATTCAAGCCGCCCTCCACCTGAATGGAGCAGCGCTTATCGATTGGACGCAGCGACCGAAACTTCTTGTCGAGCGCCCCGGCGTCCTTGGCTTTCGCGATGCGGATGTCCACTTCCACGTGAGCTTCGGCCGCCACAACATTGGTACGCGTGCCACCCGCAATCACTCCTGGATTCACCGTGATGCCCTGCTTCAAATTTGTGAAAGCCGCGATTTTCGGGATCTGGCGTGCCAGCTCCACCACCGCGCTGGCGCCGGCTTCGTAATCGATGCCCGCGTGCGACGCCTTGCCCTTCACAGTGACCGTATAGCCGCCGACGCCTTTGCGCGCAGTCTTGAGTTTGCCTTTGAGGCCCGTCCCCGGCTCCACCAGGAGCGCAACGGCACTTTGGCGCGCCGCCTCTTCAGTAAACTGGCGCGAGGTCTGGCTGCCGACTTCTTCGTCCGAATTCATTTGAAACAGAATGTTCCGGCGCACCGGGATTTCGAGCATGCGCAGCGTATGGATGGCGAAAATGAAAAACGCGATGCCCGATTTCATGTCCAGCACGCCCGGCCCCCACAAGCGGCCCTGCTCCTCGCGCAGCGGCATATGCGCCAGCGTGCCCAGAGGCCAAACGGTATCGGAGTGCGCTAGTACTAAGATCTTGCCGGCGCCGGCCTTCGCGCCAGGCAGCTTGAACTCGCAGCGCAGGTGTGGCCCGAAGCGGCCACCCGGCAGGGTCTTCACGTTTACCGCGCCGTCCAGACGGCCGGCTAAAAGATTCACGAAGCGGTTGACGGCCTGCGGCTGATCGCTCGGAGACTCGCACCTTGCCAACTCGCGAATCAATGCGACGATGGCCGGCTGCTTCGCTTCCGCAAAAGCAAGAAACGGATGCACTGCCTGTTATAATAGCCAGTTCGCATGCCCCTTCTCGACATCCAGGAGATTCGCGATATTTTGCCGCATCGCTACCCGATGCTTTTGGTGGATTCCATCGTGGAACTGGAAGAGGAGCGGATCGTCGGAATTAAGAACGTGACGGTGAACGAACCGTACTTCGTGGGCCATTTTCCCGAGTATCCGGTGATGCCGGGCGTGCTGGTGGTGGAAGCCATGGCGCAGGTGGCGGGCGTGCTGGTGTTGAAGTCGCTGCCGGATCGCAAGAACAAACTGGTGCTGCTGGCGACCATCGAAGAAGCCAAATTCCGGGGCAAGGTGCGGCCGGGCGATCAGCTTCGCATCGAGATGAAGGTGACCAAGCGCAAGGCCAGCATCGCGAAGATGCACGGGAAGGCCACCGTGGATGGAGCTGTGGTCGCCGAGGCCGTGCTGATGTGCGTATTGCAGGATCGCGAGCCTCGCGTGGAAACGCCGGTCGAAGAGCCGGTGCCAGTGGCCTAAGCCGCGCATGGCGATCCATCCGGCTGCCATCGTCGATCCACAGGCTCGGATCTCGGCAAGCGCTGATATCGGGCCAGGCTGCATCATCGGCGCCGAGGTGGAAATCGGCGCGCGCACGCGCCTGATGGCTCACGTTTACGTAGAAGGCGTGACCGAGATCGGCGAAGACAACCTCTTCTTTCCCTACTCGACAGTGGGCGTGGCGTCGCAGGATTTGAAATACAAAGACGAGCGCGCTGAAACGCGCATCGGAAGCCGGAACAAAATCCGCGAATTTGTCAGCATCCATCGCGGCACCGCGGGCGGCGGCCTGGTCACGCAAATCGGCGATGACAATCTGTTGATGGCTTACGCACACGTGGCGCACGATGTGCGGATCGGCAACCACACGCAACTCGGAAACGCGGTCACCTTCGCGGGCCACGTGATCGTGGAAGATTGGGCGGTCATCGAGGCGTTCAGCGGTGTGCATCAATATTGCCGGATCGGCAAACACGCATTTGTCGGCGGCTATAGCGTGGTGACGAAGGACGTATTGCCCTATTCGATGACCGTGAGCCCGCGGGAATCGAAGGTTTTCGGCGAAAACAAAGTCGGATTGGAGCGGCGCGGATTCAACAAGGAAGCGATCGAAAGCCTGCACAAGGCATTCCGGCTGCTCAGCAAATCCGGCCTGAACACCACGCAGGCGGTGGAGCGGATTCGCGCGGAGGTTCCCGACTGCCCCGAAGTTTGCGATCTGCTGGCGTTCATGGAACGGTCCGAGCGCGGTTTTGTGAAATGAGCCGATACGGCATGATCGCGGGCAACGGCCGTTTCCCGCTGCTGGCGCTCGAAACGGCACGCGCCGCGGGCGACGAAGTGGTGGTGCTCGCCATCAAGGAAGAAGCGTCTCCGGAAGTGGAGCAACTCGCCGGACGCTGCCATTGGATCTCGCTGGGCCAGCTTTCGCGCCTGATCGAAATCTTGAAGGAAGAGGGCATCACCGAAGTAATGATGGCCGGGCAAGTGAAGCACGCCAAGATCTTTTCGTCCATCCGGCCGGACTGGAAACTGGTGAAACTGCTGGCGGGCCTGAAGCAGAAGAACACGGAGGCGTTGATCGGCGGCGTAGCGCGGGTCTTAGCGGAGGAAGGCATTCGTCTGGCGGATTCCACGCTGCTGCTCAAGCCGTTGCTGGCCAGCGTGGGTGTGTTGAGCAAGCGCAAGCCGTCAGCGGAGGAGGAACGCGACATCGCCTATGGCCGCAGGATCGCGAACACGCTGGCGGGCATGGACGTCGGCCAGAGCGTCGCGATTTGCGACGGCGCCTGCGTGGCCGTGGAGGCGATGGAGGGCACCGACGCAATGCTGGAGCGTGCGGCGTCACTGGTGAACGGGAAGCCGCTGCGGCTGGTGAAAGTTTCGCGGCGGCGGGGACACTTGCTGTTCGACGTTCCGGTGGCGGGTCCCGGCACGATTGAAGCCATGCGGAAAGCCGGCGCGACTGCATTGGCGGTGGATGCGGGCCGCACGCTGCTGCTGGATCGGGAGGCGATGCTGGCTCGGGCCGATCAATGCAAGATCGCGGTGGTGGGCTGCGAGCTCGAAGCGTAGCGCCGCTATTCGCGTTTGTTGCCGATCAGGAGTGAAAGCAAATATTCGTTCGCGGCGGGGTGGGTCCGAATCTTGGCCCAGTTCTCGAACGCAGTCTGGGCGTGCGTGACCTGGGCCTGTACTGTGGTGGACTCCCAAATCTTTGCGTTATCGTAATCAGCTTGCTGGCGCGCCTCTTGCAGTTCAACGAAAACCCTGGCAACAGCCTTTAATTCCGCCGGCACCACGGGTGAAGGAACGCTCCAGCCACGCCAGGACCTTCGCAATACGGCATTGGAGACGTCCTTCATGGTTTTGTGTTCAAACCTGCGTTCCAGACCAAATCGCGCGGTGGGAGAACCATTCCAGCACTGGACCGCCTCTTGCACCAGCAGATGAAAGAGAGCGTAGTAAGCAGTGGAGATCGACCGCCGAAAAAATGCCTGTTCCGGTTCGTTTGGCGCTGGATTGGCAAGACGGCCGGCCAGCGTCAGCAAGTCCTCAGCTATTCCCATTGAGGGTCTTTCGACCGGTCCTGTTCCGCCTTGGTTCGAAATTCGAAGTAGGGAATGTATACCGAGTACTCAGAGGTGAAGAGCGCTAAATCCTTGATCAGCGCGTCTTCGACGCGGCCCGTCAGTTCCGAAAGCGGCAGGCGGCGACGCGCCTCGTCCGTCAGCACGATTCGAAAATAGATCGCCGGGTCGCCATCCCAATCGCGGCTGAACGAGTGCCGGATGCGTACCACTTCGGCCGGGAACTTTTTGGCAACTTCATCCACCTTTTGCGCGAAATCCTTCAACTGCTGCGGAGTCAGATACGTCGTTGCCATGGATCGCCTGTGTTCCCATGATAAGTTAAGTTTTGACCAAGATTCGAGTCGCCGTCATCGGCGCGGGGGTGTTCGGACGGCACCATCTGCGCGTGCTGAACCAATCGCTGAATGCCACGCTGGTGGGCGTTGTGGATTCCGATGCGGAACGCGCCGCGCAGGCCGCGGCCGAGCATAATTGCCTGACGTTCGCGACGCTGGGCGAGCTCCAGGGCAACGTGGATGCGGCCATAGTCGCAGTCCCCACTTCGCTGCACGGCGACATCGGGTGCGAGTTGCTGGAATCCGGCATCGACGTGCTGGTGGAAAAGCCGATTGCCGCCGATCTGGCCTCCGCGCGGCGATTGGTGGATACGGCGGCGGAGCACGAACGCATCCTGCAAATCGGCCATCTGGAGCGCTTCAACCCGGCTGTAGCGGCTCTCAAGAAAATCACGACCATTCCGCTCTTCTTTGAAATTCACCGGCTTAGCCTGTTCAGCCCGCGCAGCCTGGATGTCGACGTAGTTCTGGACTTAATGATCCACGACCTGGATATCGTGCTGGACTTGGCGGGCGCAATGCCCGAGGAGATTCGCGCGGCGGGTATCTCCATCCTCTCGGAGAAAGTGGACATCGCGAATGTGCGGCTGGCATTTCCGGGCGGATGCATCGCCAATCTCACGGCCAGCCGCGTTTCTACCGAGCGCGTGCGCAAACTGCGGCTCTTCCAGCCACACCAATACATTTCGCTTGACTACCAGAAGCAGGAGGCAGTGGCGTTCACGGTGGGCGCAAACCAGCAGATCGGTTTTCAGCCGCTCCCGGCGGTGAAGGAAGAGCCGCTGCGATTGGAAGTGGAATCGTTCCTGGAGGCCGTCGCGAATCGCACTCGTCCGCTGGTTCCCGGGGAGGAGGGACTGCGGGCACTCGAAGTGGCGCTGGCGATTCTTGATAAAATTGAGGAGCACGCGAAGTTGGTCACGCGACGGCTCCAATCACTTAGCTAGCAACTACTTGGCAACTGTGGGCGCGCGCTGAACGTCTTTCATTGGGCATCATGACACCTGGCGCGGATTCCGGTCCCAATTTGCTGCTGGACTGGCACGAGTCCGCGGACCGGAAGAGATATTGGCGGGCGGCCCTGGGGACGCTGGTGGTACACGCCGGGATCCTCGCTGTGGTGTTTCTGCTGGCGAGTTTGAGCGGCCCGGCGCTGAAGGAAGGCCCTGAGGTAATTCCCGATTTCAGGCAGGCCGTTCATCTGATCCTGCCGCAGGATCTGACGCAGAAGGCGCCCAACAAGGGCAAGGTGGCCAAGGAAGTGAACGTGGAGGATTTAAAGCCGCGTCCGGCCTCTCAGCAGCGCTTGCCTCCCGCGCCCGCCGTGCGAGCGTTCAAACCGCCTAATCCGCTGCCGCCTGGACCGCAGCAATCACCCACGGCTCCGCGCATTGCGCAGCCCCCCAAGATCGAGACGCCTGTCACAGCGCAAAACGCTCCCGCGGCGCCGCCCGCACTGTCCGGCACCCCGAAAGCCCCTCCTCCGCCACAGATTCAGCCGGTGGAACAACCCAAGCTGGCGTTTGAAACGCCGGGACAGGGCGGACCCAGCGAGCATAAAGGTCAAGCGAAGCTGCAGCCGCCCAAGGCGAGCGTCCAAGAAGCGGTGCGCGAGGTGGCGCGCGGCGGTGGCGGGCAGGGCAGGATCGTGGTGGGTGACGTGGATCAGCCGCCCGATCTGCCGCCCGGGATTCATTTGCCGCCCTCGCCCGGACGTACTGGAAGCAGCCTGGAGCTGATGAGCGATCCGATGGGCGCGGATTTTGGGCCCTACCTGATCCGAATCCTGGCACTGGTTCGCCAGAACTGGTTCGCGGTGATTCCGGAGAGCGCGCGGCTGGGTAACCGCGGGGTGGTGGAATTGCAGTTCATCATCGATCGCAACGGGCAGGTGCCGAAGGTAGTGATTGCGACACCCTCTGGATCGGAAGCTCTGGATAAAGCTGCGGTGGCGGGGATCAGCGCGTCCGTTCCCTTCCCGCCGCTGCCGAATGATTTTAAAGGGCAGGAGATCAGGCTGCAGTTTGCGTTTAAATATAACCTAAAGTAGCAAAAACTAACCGCAAATCTGAGGAATTACTGCAAAACTACCAGCGGCGCGCGCGCATAGCCGAATTTCCGGGCTTGTTCGTCGATGACGCTCACCTGGCAGGTATAGCGGCCGGGCGGAATATTGGAGAGCGGCATCTGGAATTCGAACGCCAGCGTGTTCTGCCGTCCCGATTTGGGCTTGGTGACGCGTACCGGCGCCGACTCAAACGCCTTCGATTTTCCCCGGAACATCGTCAGCTCGGCCGACACGCTGGGTGAGGCCACGGTCCCCGGATCGTAGACTTCGAAATAGACGTACAGCTTCTGATTCTTGCGGAATACGCGCGTAATATCGGGAATTAGCTTTTCGCCATTTTCTACCAGCGGATGGTCGTTCAACAGCTTTTTATTCACACCCGCCGTGCCAATGCTGGCCGACAGAGGCTCGCGCTGGTTGCTCCACACCACCGAGCTCATGCGCACCGACGAGGATTGCTTGCTGAGATCGGGAACCGTGAACTTCATTTCGAACGTTCCCATCTTGCCGTTTTGATTTTCACGCGTCAGGAAGCGGAGATTGTAATCTCCCGGCGGCAGCGTCACGCCCGTGTCATATTCGACGTGGCGCTGGGCGAGCTGCGCGGCATTCTCCTCGCTGAGCTTCAGCTTGATCTCGTCGCGAACGCCGCCCAGCAGCTTTCCGCGCAGGTCGCGGATTTGGCCGATGAAATCCAGATCGGTGGTCGATTTCGGGGACAGATCCAGCGCCGAACCGTCGATGCGGACGGTAATCGGGACAAAATATTTGTCGCGCCCGGTTTGGAAGTAATCCACCTCCATGGCGAGCGGCAGATCGGTGAACGGATCGTCTAGCGTGAGCGCATCTTCGAGTTGCCGCTCCTTCTCGCTCGAATTCATCTTGCCCCAGACCTTGCCGGCATAATACCCCTTGCGGTAATCGATCTTCGCCGATTCGGGAAGCGCGGCGATTTTCACAGTAACGTGCCGGTACTTGCCGTCCTGCGCGGGATTCGCGCTGTAGTAACCGAGAACGTAGTAGCTGCTGATATCAGTTTGCACGGCCTTGATGCCAAGCGTCAGGTCGTTACTATCGAGCAAGGCTTTTCCGCCGGTGTCGGCCGCCAGCGTGAAGATGGTGTCCTGTGTATCGTGAAACGAGCTGCGGGCGCTCAGTTGCGCGCTGCCCGTAAATACGCCCGTACCTTTCGGCGATGCCTGGGTCGCATCGCCGGCCGGCGCCATGGCCACCAGGCCGCGCGCATCAATGGGATAAAACGAAACATTGGCGCGCACCGCCGCGTTCACAGTAGCGCGGATCTGCGATTGATTGTCCACGCCGGTCTTTCCGATGCCGCTCGAAAAATAGACCAGCGCCTTCTTCTCTGGAAATGGCGCCAGTTTACGCGCGGCGTCTTCGAGCGCACTCAGCTTGCGATCGGTATTGAAGATGTTGAACTCAGTGTCGTCGGCGGTGAACTCCCCGCTATCGTCGGTGGCATCGGCGCCGGTTGCGGCCAGGGCAGCTAGCTCGCTGGAATCGCCGATGCGCAGCGCCTGAATGGCGGTCAGCAGCGTCTCGCGATCGTTGGTGAAGTCCTGCACCACGCGCAGTTCGTTCGTCAGTGTCATGATGGACACGCTGTCGGACGCGGTCATTTGCGTGTCGATGAACTTTGTTGCGGCGTCGCGCGCACGGATCTGCTCGGCGGGCTGCATGGACGAAAGATCGAAGAACATCGCGATCAGCCGCCGGTCCTTCAGTTGGTCGGACTTGAGGATCGGGTTAACCGGAGGGGCTTCGGCGGGCGGGGTTGGTTTGGACTCCACCGGTCCGCGCGTTTTGAGCGTGGGCGCAGGTACCTCGAGCGGCGGCAGTGTCGCCCCGTTCAAGTGTTCCAGCTCGAACACCGAGATCTGTTGCGGCTTGCCGTCTTCGAGCAGTGTGAACTGGTTCTTCTTCAGGTCTTCGATCGCTTTACCGCTCTTGTCTTTTACGGCGACGTTGATGATGACCAGGTTGGTGCTGGTCCGGAAGGTGGGTGCCTGCTGGTCCTGCGCTAACAATCCGGCGCAAGCGAGCATCGCGGAAAAAACTCTCAACGCGCTTCTGGACATGGCGGGCATCTCCCTAAAAACGGAACCTGATGTTGATGTCGGCGGTTCGCATGGCGCCGGCCGTGGTCGGCAAGCCGTAGAGCGCGGAGCCAAACACGGTGTTCACGTTGGTGATGTTCACGTGATTCAGAGTATTGTTGGTCTCCAAACGCAGCTCGATACGCTTGCGGCTGCCCTCGCCACCAATTGTAAAATAGCGGCCGAAAGCCGTATTGAGCGACCAGGACCAGGGCCCCGGAATGGTATTGCGTCCCGCGTCGCCCAGCTCGCCCGGCAGCGGATAAGTAAAGGCGTCCGGATTGAAGTATCCGCTTCCATCGGTTACAGGCAGTCCAGTGGCTTGGGCACGTCCGCTGCCCACGACTCCGGTACCCGCGGCGTTCGATTGATTGCCCAGAATTCGGGCCGTCAGCGGCGTGCCGCTTTCGAGCAGCGCCGACCCGCTGAGCGTCCAATTGCGCTTCCACCAACTGGCTTGCGTGGGAGTGCTGAGGACGTAGTTCAGATTCAGGACATGCCGGCGGTCAAAGCTCGACAATCCCCGCTCGGCGCTCAGATCGAACGCGTTCTGCGCCACCACGTTGCCGACGCCGCCAAACGTGGAACTATCGTCAATGGACTTGGACAACGTGTAAATGATGTTGAACGACATGTTGCGCGAGAAACGCCGCATCAATCGCGCCTGGCCGGCATGGTAAATCGAATTGCCCCAGGAGCTGTCATAGGTAAACTGCTCCGCGTTGGCGATTTGCAGATTCTGCTGGGAGTTCAGCGGCGACGAGCCCAGCGCCGCGCGATTCGGAATGGTTTCAGTATCGAGATCGGTCCCTTTGGTTCCCAGGTAGCTTAGCTCGATGAAAAACGAGCGGCTCAGGTTTTGTTGTACGCTCACGTTCCAGCTCTGCGCGTAGCCGATCTTATAGTTCTTTTGGACCGCGTAAGTATTCAGGATGGAGGCGTTGGTGGGGGCGGTAGCGAGCCCGTTTTCGAGCGTCAGCACGTTGGCGGCGCTGGTGGTCAAGGTCTGCGTTTCGGCGAAGGGAGGCTGCTGGGAAAGTTCGGTGGCCAGACGATTGAGCGCGGTTGGATTGTAGTAAATGCCGTAGCCTAAGCGAACCACTGTCGAATGCTTCGAGCTCGGTTTCCAGGCCAAGCCGCCACGGGGAGCGAAATTGTCGCGATCGGGTTCGATCAAGCTGTTCGGAAATGCGCCGGAATAGGGGCCGATGGCGCCCGGCAAAACGGGAGCGACGGCGGTAAAGCCGGGCGCGATATCCAGATTCACAATGTGCCCGTATTTTTCCGAGAGCGGCGAATAATATTCGTAGCGCAGGCCGAACATCAAGGTTAGATTCGGATTCACGCGCCAATCGTCATTGGCATAAGCATCCCAGGAATTTTGGCGAAAATACACGCTGCTGTCGCCGAACTGAACCGAGCTCGACTGCGGGAGCCCCAGCAGGAAATCCGCGAAATCGAGGCCCGTGTTGGGGATCGGCTGGCCGCTCGCATTGAATGCGCTGGTGGCGATTCCACTGAACTGGAAAGTGCCGCGTGCGTTCTGATCGGTGGTGGTGTTGCGATCCTGCCGCTTGAAGTCGCCACCGAATGTGAGCGTATGATTTTTCTTCACCCAGCTATAGGAGTCGCCCTCCGAAAGATACTGCACTACCGAATTGGATGGAAGGGCGTCGGTCAGGCTGGCAAAGTTCGTGAAGGACAGAGTGGGAGGACCGTAGTTGATCGGCTGCTGCGAAGTCCCTTGGATACCAAGTTCGGCCGCCACGTTTGTTCCGTACGAGAAATAGGAGTCCTGCGCAGTGCGGTTGCGATTGAACGTCACTTGCGCCGTGTTGAGGGCATTGGAGCCGATGTTGTGAGTCCAGCTCAGATTCGTGTTGTCGCCAAAGCCGTTGCCGGGATCCAGATATCCGAAGAGTTGCGCGTTGTCACTCTTGCGCCGCTGGAAGCTCTCGTTCAACGCCAGCCGGTCGTTCTTGCCGGCGTTCTGGTTCAAACGCAAACTGACGTTGTCGGTGTCCGCTGGAACCGCGGTGACGAACTCGAAGTTCTGCACGGTGCCGGGAAGGTTCGGCAGGGGGATGTACTGCAGCAGGCCCGCCGATGCGGGGTTGATCAGGCTGTTTGGAATGACGTTGCCGGCGAAAGGCGCGCCGGTGGCTGGATTATAAATCGTGGGAACCACGCCATTGATGAAGGTTTGTGAAAAATCTCCGCTGCGCTCGGCCGCCGTCGGCACCGTGCCGACGTTGTAGAAGGGGCTCTGGCCGCGCGTGCCGAAATAACTCAGCGTGAAAAATGTAGAGTCGCCTTTGAGCAAATGCGGAATGCGTAACGGGCCGCCCAGTACCGCGCTCCAGCGGTAATTATTGAAATCCGGCTGCGGCACGGGCTGGCCGCTCAACGAGAACTGCTTGGCGTCGGTGTCGGCGCCGTGCCACTGGAACGATACGTTGCCGTGGATGCCCTGGCGGCCGCGATTCCTGCGATTGCCGATGAATCCGCCGTTGCCACCGCGTCCGCCGCGCCGGCCGCCTGGGCCCCCGAATCCACCGCGGCCGCCGCCAAATCCGCCGCCTCGTCCGCCACCGAATCCACCGCCGCCCGGTCCACCAGCGCCACCCGGGCCCCCCGGAGCGCCTGGAATACCGCCAGGCTGGCCTTCGATGCCCGCTCCCGGCAGGCCCCCCGGCGCCTGAATGCCGAACACCGGCCCGCGTAATCCGAAGTCATCCTGGCCGGTTTGCAAGCCATTGCTCAGCGATCCGTTCACCAGGAAAGCTTCGTTGGCGTTTGAAGAGGCGGTGGCCGCCGGCGGGGCGTTGTCTTGTGGCGCAACTGCCGCGATCTGATCTAGTTCAGCCTCCGTGGATCCCGCCGCCGCGCGGAAGCCGCCCGCCTGCTGCTGGGGACGCTGAGCGACCTCTCTTGGCTCTCTCTGGCGGAGGGGTTGCAACTCGAGCGACCAGGCCGTGGGCTGCGCCGCTGCACCAGCCTGGATTTGCTTGCGAGCGGTCTGGAATCCAAACATCTGGACTTCGACGGTGTAAGTCCCTGGAGCGAGATCGGTGAATTGATAGGCGCCGGATTCGTCGGTTGTGGTGACCGCGCGATGATTGCCTTCAGTAGCGGTCACTGTCGCTCCCGGCAGCGGCTGATTTCCAAACTTGACAGTTCCGCTGGAGGTGACACTATTCTGCGCGCACAGCGACGCACAGAGAGACACCCATCCAAAGGACAACAGAATTAAAATCCGCCGCACTAGCTAAAGGATCGCACTGAATAGCTCAGCGGTTACCGAAATCGGTGTAAAAGAGGGTAAACGTTTGAGTCTACTTAGCCTGCAACAGCACTACAGTGATGTTGTCGGGGCCGCCGGCTTGCTTGGCGGCGTCGATCAAGCGTTCACATTTTGCTTGCAGGGAACCGTTGCCGGACAAGCTGTCTGCCATGACACGCTGCTCCACCACACCGTGCAGACCGTCGCTCGAAATCAGGATCAACTCGCCGGGGTGCGGCCGAACCGTATAGGAATGCACGCGCAACTCCGGACTGACGCCGATCGCCATGGTCAATACGTGCCGCATGGGATGAGTCTTTAAAGCGGCTTCGTCGATCCCCAGCCGCCGGCCCACCTCGTTTACCCAGGTTTGATCTTCGGTGACGGTGGTCAACTCGCCGGCGTTGTACACGTAGGCCCGGCTGTCGCCGACGCTGGCGATCAGCAGTTCGGGTCCGGATTCGAGCGCGGCCACCAAGGTAGTCCCCATGCCCTCCAGTTCCGGGTCGCTGGCGGCGGCCTGCATCACTCGCAGGTTGGCCTCGCGAAATGCCTGAAAGAGAGTTTCGGCGTCCCGCAGCGACGCGTTCTGAATCACCGCCGCCACCGTCTCAACGGCGAGCTTGGAGGCGTGTTCGCCCGCCTGGGCGCCTCCCATCCCGTCCGCCACGATGTAGACGTGGTCCTTGGGAGAGATCAGGTAACAGTCTTCGTTGTTTTGGCGGACACAGCCAGGATCGGAAAGGCCGAAGGCTTCCAGCATGGGCTTTTTGGATTATACCCGTTTCCCGAATTTAAACCGCGGTACTGCGGTACTCCCGAGGCCAGCGGCCGTGCTGGGGAGAACTCGGGGCTTGTCCGTCAGGGCTTGTCGGGCTGTAAGACGGCCTTCAACTGCCAGTATGCGCTCTCTTCATAATTCGTTTTGAGGCGCTCCAGGCCTTCAGTTTGCGAGTCGCCCGGCCGGGGACCGCTGCGGTTTTCACAGCGGTCCAGCAAAAGAGCAGCTACCGTGTCGTCGGGATCATGATCCAGCACGCTGTGGAATCGCTCGGCCGCGGCGGTGAAGCTTCCGGCCCGCCAGAGTGCGTAGCCCAGGTTGAATTGATATACCGGATCGCTGGCGTCGCCCTCCAGCGCTTTGCGAAAATTATCCACCGCGGCCGGAATGATATTGGCGCGAGATTCCGCGGCCGCCAGGTCGTTGTAAACCTCGCTGAGGGGGACTACATGCGCCACTATCTGGAACGCGGCTTGGGCGCCCGCGAAGTCGCCAGTGTGATAGCGGCACAGACCCAGGAAAAAGCTGGCTTCGTGATAATGGACGTCTTCAGGCGGCACCTTTTGGAACCAGTCAGCGGCCGAGCTGTACTCCTTCTTGCTCCACAGCAGCCGGCCCAGCTGAAAATCGGGCAGCGAATAGTGGGCGTCCAAATGGGCGGCTTGTGTGAAGAAGCGATGTTTATCGTCGGCATTGGTGGCCAGCAATCCGCGGGTATAGTTTTCCACGGCGTCCACGCGCACCGCCGGATGGCGCTGCTGGAATTCGGCCTCCGACGGCGCGCTAGCGGGCTTCAGGTAACGCAGGGTCTGCCACGCCAGGTGCTCTTGCAACGCCGCCAAATCTTCCAGAGCGCCTACTTCGCGAAACTCGGGGCCCTGCTTGACATGTTTCAAGTCCAGCACGCGCGCGGTGATCTGCAGCGAACCCAAGCTCTTGGCAGCCGAGTCGGGCGCGGCTTTCACATCGTACTGACCGAAGATCACTTGCTCGGCGTCCAGTTCCTCGCCAATCTTCACCACCGACGCTTTGGTAAGGAGCGCGTAGGGCCGAAGCGACAAGCGGCTGTAAGCCTCCACGCGATCGTCGCGGTTGAGCGCCATCAGCCCTTCGGAAGCAAGTCCTTCCCGGACCGAGTCTGCCAGGCTCTCACCAATCCAGTCCAGATTGGGATTATTCGAAACGTTGAAAAATGGCAGAACCAGGTAGGTGGCGGCCTGGGCGGGCGGGAGCAGGAAACCCGCGCTCACAAGGACGCATAAAATGCGGAGCACGAATTCATTTTACCGCGCATGGGCTTTCGCCAGGCCAGCTCATGAAATGGCGGCAGCCGGTGGGCCGCCGCCCCAAAGAGGCTCGGGGAGAATGAGCCTCAAACGCAAAATCAAAATCTCAGTTGGTAGCGTTCGATGTTTTGTCGAAGACGACGCGCGTGTGCGTGCCGCCGATACGGATCTCTTCTACTTGGTTACCGTTCAGGCGCACAGCAGTTCGCTGAAACTTCTTATCGTCGTCGTTCTGCACCGTCACGGGCGCTTCAGTCTGGGTCTTGCCCTGTTTGATGATCGCTGTGGTGCCATTCAGTTCCAGCTTGTAGTCGCCCGGCTGCAGTTCCGAGCCGTGAATCATGACGGGCTGATAGAACGTAACGTGATAGCTATTGGCAGCACTCGCGACAGCTAAGGCGATGGACGCAAATCCCAGTACGATATTCTTAACCATTGTTGTAACTCCTCAACATTTTTTTGAACTTCCTCTGTGAAACTTACTAACTTCATGTATTGATACGTTGAGGAAGCCTTTCTGTTCCGAACAATTTTTGTGAATATTTTGTGAGTTAAAGTTCGCGCCGAAGAATGGCGAGCGCTTCCGCTTGCACGCGCGGGTGATCGCCGAAGCCTTGAATCCAGCGCACGCCCGCCTCCTTTTGAAACCAGGTTCGCTGGCGCTTCGCATAGCGGCGAGTTTCCAGTTGCGTGGACTCGATGGCCTGCTCCAGAGTGATGCGCCCCCGTACCATTTCTAACGCCTGTTTGTAGCCCAGCGATTCAAACGGCTTTGCGTCTGGTGGCACGCCGGCGGATAGTAAGCGACGAACCTCTTCGACTAAAAGGCATTCAAACATTTTTCGAGCGCGCTCATTCACCCGTGCGTACAGCAGTTCCCGCGGCGGGTCCAATCCGATCTTGACGGGGCGGACGCCGGCAAGCGCGGCGCGTCCCCGTTCGAACATAGAGGACAGCGGCGCACCTTCGATGAGGCGGACCTCGAGTGCGCGCATGGTTTTGTTCTTGTCATTGGCATGAATGCGCGCCGCCGAAACAGGATCCAGGCGCGCCAGGATGCGGTGTAAGCTCCCGCTCCGCTTCCGTTCCCGCTCCTGCAGCCGGGCGCGCAGAGTATCGTCGCGGGCAGGTCCCGGTGACAGGCCCTCCAGCAGCCCTCGCAGATAAAAGCCCGTGCCTCCGACTAACACGGGCGTTCTTCCCCGCCCTGAGATTTCGCGAATCGCCGCCTCGGCCAGGCGCGCGTAATCACCCGCCGTGAAGAGGTTGGCAGGTTCCACAATATCGATCAGGTGATGAGGAATGCCCTGGCGTTCGGCGGGCGGGACCTTCGCGGTACCGGCGTCAAAGCCCCGGTACACCTGCAGCGAGTCGCAATTGACGATCTCTCCGCCGATGGCGCGGGCCAAGTAAAGCGACAGGTCGCTTTTGCCGGAGCCTGTGGGCCCCAGCACTACAGGGAGAGGAATGAAACGGTTCTCAGCCACCTTCCCGCTGATGGTAACGCGCGGGCACTGGCTCGACTAGTCGATAAATCCGCGCCAGGTTTTGCCGCGCCCATCGCGAAGGACGACGCCGAAACTATCGGAAACACCGGTGATGGTGCGGCCGTTGGCGTCGCGAAACGTATAGCGGACCGATTCCTCGCTCACCTTTTCGGCGGTTCCGCGCCAGATGTTACCGAATTCGTCGCGCAAGCGCAGGTGGTCGCCATGGCCGAAGCCATACAGACGCGTGCTGGTACCCTCTTCCTCGAAATTGAAGAAGCCGCCAGGCATTTTGCTGTGGATTCGGCGACGTTTAAAGATACCCTGATGGATCATCAGTTCTATTATCAGGACCTTTGGTCCAGTTGCAGATCAGTGAATCGCCCTAGCGCGGAGGATCTACCTACCTTATCTTTTGCCTGACGTGAGGTGTTCTTCCGACCGCGGTGCCAATGGCATACTGGTCCTTACCGGCGCTTAGCCGTTCTGCTCCAGGCCGCTTCATGAGAATCGTTTTGCAGAGAGTGAAGAGCGCTCGTGTCGACGTCGCGGGCCAAACCGTCGGCTCCATCGGACCCGGAATCTTGCTCTTCCTGGGCGTTACCCAAACGGATCTTCCGGAAGACGCCGGGTATCTGGCGGACAAGGTGATCCAACTTCGCATATTTCCCGATGAAGCGCGCCGCATGAATCGCAGCTTACTCGATACGCGTGGCGCGGTGTTAGTGGTTTCGCAATTTACTTTGTATGGGGATTGCAGAAAAGGCCGCCGGCCGAGCTTTGACCATGCCGCCCCACCCGAGCAAGCGCGCTCTTTATACGAAGAGTTTATTCGGCGGAAGAGCCTACTCATGCCGCAACGCACGCGTGGGATCGGTCCTGCTGGCATGCACGGCCGGTAACGACACGGCCGCCAACGCAACGCCGATCAACATAACCGGGATCAGAAAGAAGACCAGAGGGTCCCATGGTTTTACATCAAATAGAAAGCTGGCAAGGCCCCGGGTTAATACCAAGGCCGCGGGAAGACCCAAAGCCACGCCGGCAAGAGCGGGCCGCATGCCCTGGAAAATCAGCAGACGGCGGATGTTCGCCGATTCCGCTCCCAGAGCCAGCCGGATTCCCACTTCGTGGAGACGCTCGGCCACCGAATACGACATCAATCCATAAATTCCGATGGCGGCCAGAATCAATGCCGAACAAGCGAAGATCGTAAGCACCATTGTCCGGAACGTATCGGTGGCCATGGATCGCGATAAGAACTCTTCGAGCGTCCCCACTTCGCCCACCGGCAGGCCGCCACTCGCCATACGTAATTGGTTCTGAATCGCGGAACGCGCGGATTGCCCCGCATCGCGGGTCCGGATCAGCCATGCTAGCCCGCGCGGGTCCCTCAACGGCTCATACACATTAGGGCGCGAGGCGCGGTCGAGGCTGCTGTCGTGCACATCCCCGACAATCCCAATGATCTGACGCGGAGGCGACTGGTTGCCAATGATGATCCGCTCGTTCAGCGGATTGCTATCCGGGAAGAACTGCTTCGCCAGGGTCTCATTAACGATTGCGACGGGCGGCCCGCCTTCGTCGTTTTCGGCAAATGTGCGCCCCCGCAGCACGGGAATCTGGAGCGCCTCGAAATAGTCCGGGGAAGCCAGTGTCCATATCACGACTCCCCGAGACCCCGGCCCTTCGGGACGGCTTGCAATGCGGAAACCGGTCTGCATAGGCGTTTCGAGCGGAATGCAACAGCTCGCCGCCACGGCTTCAACGCCGGGAAGGGCACGAACCCGGCGGACGCCTTCACGAATCACCTGGTTGGAGTGCGCAGGGTTTGCGAAGTCCGGGCCGGCCAGCAGCATGCGCATCGATAAAACGTTATGCGGATTGAAGCCGGGATTCACACTCCGCATCGCCAGGAACGATCGGATCAGCACCGCCGCCCCGATTACCAGCACTACCGCCAGCGCCATTTCAGCAGTAACCAGCAGCGCCTGTGTGTGTTTCTGCCGCGAACTGGTGCCGCCGCGCTGGCCGCTCTCTTTCAGCATGTTGCTCAAATCGGTGCGCGATGATGCGAGCGCTGGAACAAGTCCAAATACAATACCCGTCAGAAGCGATAGGCCGAGGGTGAATCCCGCGACTCGCCAGTCCATCGTGACATTGGCTCCGCCCAGGCCGATGCGCGGAATATTGTCGGGGATGAGAGTCAGAATCCACCGGATGCCTGCATACCCCGCCGCCAGACCCAATACACCACCCGTCAGCGAGAGCATCACGCTTTCAGTAAGGAGTTGCCGGAAGATCCGCCCACGCCCGGCGCCCACGGCCGCGCGGATCGCGATTTCCCTTTTCCGTCCCGTGGCCCGCGCCAGCAGAAGGTTGGCGACGTTCGCACAGGCAATGAGTAGCACAAAACCTACTGCGCTCAAAAGCAGCAAAAGGGAACGCCGCACGCCGCCCACAATAGCGTCCTGCAAAGGCTGGATGCCGAAGGTCCTGCCGGGTGCATCCTCGCCCGGCCATTTGCGGGCGTACTCGCGATAAGTGGATTGCAATTGCGCGTTCGCGGCCGCCAGGGTGATGCCAGGCCTCAATCGCCCGGCCACGTTGAAAAAATGGCCGTGATCCGCGCTGTTGGGGTCAATCTGGAACGGCAGATAGACAGTCCGGCGGTTGGTGGATTTCAATGTCGCCGGATAAGGTGGATCGTTCGACGATAGGACCGTTTTGAAGCGGGTCCAACACGCCGACAATTTCGTAGCGTTCCCCGCTCAGCATCGTACGCCCTCCGATCACGGATGGATCGCCGCCGAAGCTCCGCTGCCAGAAGCCATAGGCCAGCACCACGGTCTTGGGCGCGTGGGGCAGATCGTCGGCCGGCGTGAAGGTTCGCCCCCGCAGCGGGTGGATGCCGCTCAGCCGGAAGAAATCGGCGCTGGCATGCATCATTTGGATTTGCTCCGGGTGCACTTGCTCCGGCGAAGAACTGTCGGTCCAATTCGCAATGCTGAAGTCGTAGGCGGAAATATCCTGAAATGTTTGGGTCTGCTGCCGCCACCAATTAAACTCGCTGGGGGATGCGCTGCCAAAACGCACCGTAGGAAGGATATTTTCAAACATGACGATCCGCCCGGGATCGCGAGAGGCCAACGATCTCAACAGAACGGTGTTGACCACCGAGAAAATTGCCGTATTCGCAGCGATGCCCAGCGCGAGTGTTGCGATGGAAGTCAGGGTGAATCCCGGCGTCCGGAGGAACATGCGGGCGGAGTGTTTCAGATCTTTCAGCAAGAGATCCATGAACTCAAGACGAACGTACCACAAGAGGGTTTGCTGAGCATTCGCGGGGACCGGGCCGGCCATCCACCTAAGGCACCTCGGGTGGCGGCCGGCGCGGAGGGAAAAGGCGGGTCCGTAATCTCATCCTCGCCGAGGGTTTTCGGTTGATCGCCGATGGCGTTGTCTCAGGTACGGGCTCCGCTGATGCTATCGCGTGCTGGTTCCTCATGCGCCGTGCCGGGCCCGTGCGGAAACCGGCGATAGCGCCGCGCCCGTTTTCCCAGGCATTCCTGGTTCCTTCCTTACGCGGCACAGGAACTTTCTGCGAGAATGAGGTCGGGCCTGTCGTACGGGTGGTCGCTCGCGGAGCGGTTTACTGTTTCGCGGGAGGAAAGTCCGGTCTCCACAGGGCAGCATGCCGGCTAACGGCCGGGGGGGTTCGCTCAAAGCGGATTTCACGGAAAGTGCCACAGAAAATATACCGCCGGGAGTTTGGGCGCAAGCTCGCGCTTTCGGTAAGGGTGAAAAGGTGCGGTAAGAGCGCACCGCGGGCGGAGCGATCCGCCTGGCAGGGCAAACCCCATGCGGAGCAAGACCAAATAGGGGAGGAGGAGCGGCCCGCTCCGTTCGACTTCCGGGTAGGTTGCTAGAGCTTGGCAGCAATGCCTTGCCCAGAGGAATGACTGCCGCCCTTCGGGGTACAGAAACCGGCTTACAGTCCGGCAGGCCCAATCGAAAGCACCGCATCGTCCGCGGCAGCACCGGCCGTCTCCAGGCGAGCTGTGAAGTGAAACGCGCTGCCCCGGCCTTCTTCGCTCTCCACCCAAATGCGGCCGTTCATCATCTGGACCAGTCTGCTGGCGATGGTCAAACCGAGACCAGTGCCGCCAAATCGCCGGGTGAAGGAGCCGTCCACTTGCGTGAAGGCCTCGAAGATCAGGGCCTGCTTCTCCGCTGGGATGCCGATCCCGGTGTCGCGTACCGAAAATTGCAAGGCGTCCGCGCTATCGGGCGAGCGTTGAATGGTGACCGAGACTTCGCCCCGATCGGTGAATTTAATCGCGTTGCCCACCAGATTGATCAGAACCTGCCGGAGCCGCCCGGAATCGCCGCGCACCCGCGCCGGCACATCCGGTGCCACCCGGCATACAATATTCAGCCTTTTGACATCCGCCGATACTTTCAGGCCCTTCAGCATGCCGAGAACAACATCGCGTAAATCGAGCTCCCGTATTTCGAGCAGCAGCTTGCCGGCTTCGATCTTGGAAACGTCCAGGATATCGTTGACGATGGTGAGCAGCGATCCCGCTGAGCTCTGGACCAGCTCTAAATATTCCCGCTGTTCATCGTTCAGAGAGGTATCCAGCAAAACTTCGGTCAGCCCGATGATGCCGTTCATCGGGGTGCGGATCTCGTGGCTCATGTTCGCCAGAAACTCGCTCTTGGCGCGGTTCGCCGATTCGGCGGACTCCTTGGCTTGGAGCAAACTGGCTTCGGCTTCTTTACGCCCTGTGATGTCCACGCCATGCCCAACGATGTTGCAGACCGTGCCCTGCTGGTCGCGCAACGGGCCAAACGTAAAATCGATCATCATGCGCCGCTTATTTTGATCGAGAACGCTGGTCTCGAAACGCACCACTTCCCCTTGAGCCGCCCGCATCATCCTGCTTCTCACCTGAGCTTGCTCGCTGGGAGCATGAGCCCAGCCGGGAGTCTCCCAGAACAGTTTGCCCAGCACCTCCTCGATCCGGAGGCCGGCGGTCGCGATCGCCGGGCCATTGCAGTCGATTAACTTGCCGTCGAGCGTGAACAGCCCCACAAACCCGAACAGGGAATCGATAATGTCCCGAAGCCGTTTTTCGCTGGCAGCCAGCTTGGCGGCCGATTCCAGCCGGTCTGTCATGTCGCCGATCGCCCCGACAATGCGAATCGGCTCGCCTGGATCGTCGCGGACAATCCGGCCGCGCGAAACCACCCAGCGATACGTGCCGTCGCGGTGTTTGAGCCTTAATTCGTCGGCAAAGCGGTCCTTCGTAAGGTCATGGTTGTAGGTTTCGACGGCTGCCGCCATACGCCCGCGGTCGTCGGGATGGATCAGCCCGAAAAACGAGCCGGGATCGCTCGGCAGTTCATCGTCGCGATATCCCAGAATCTCTTTGTAGCGCGGCGACAAATAATACGCGCCGGTGGGAATGTTCCAGTCGAAAATTCCCTCGTGGATGGCCTCGGTAACCAGGGCATAGCGTTCCTCGCTTTCGCGCCGTCCGGCTTCGGCCTTCAGGCGTTGAGCAATGTTGCGGCCATTCCACAACAGATGAGTGCAATTTCCTTGCTGGTCCAGAACCGGATAAAGGGAGACCTCCAGCGCATCGCGCAGATCGGATGCGGGGCTATCGAAGCGTATTGGCGCCCTCTCCGCGATGGCCTGGGTATAAAACGCGCGCCGGCACTCGATTTGTTCGGGAGTTAACCCGGTTGCCGCCAGCAGCTCCCCAATATCCCGTTCGAGAAAGTCCGCGGCCGTTTTGCCCATCCGCACTTGAAAATTTTCAATCAGCGCGCGATTCACAGCCTCGGTGATGAATACGTTGCCGGGATCCACCCGGAACAGCGCCTGCAGATCCGAAGTGGAATTGAAGATGACCTTTTGCCGCGCCTCGCTTTCCCGCAGAGCTGCCTCGGCCAGCTTCTGTTCGGTAATATCGAAGCAGTAACCCGCGATTTCCAGCGGATTATCGGCCTCGTCTTTCACCAAACGGAGTTCATCGTGCGTCCAGCGATACTCGCCGCTCTTGGTACGGAAGCGGTAGTCATAACGGTGGGCGCCGCGCTCCAGCACTCGGGCCAGATGGCCATAGACTGAGGCGATGTCATCGGGATGGATGCGGTCAGCCCAGAATCCGCGTTGACGCAAGAAGTCCTCAGTCTCATACCCCCAAAGCATCCGGACGCCGCCGGTAACAAATGTGGTGGCAAAATCCCCCCCGGCCTGGCAGGTGAACATGACAATGGGGCCGGAGTTCACCAGGGTTTCCAGGCGCCCCAACATGGTTTGCCGGGCTTCCAGATTCTGCGCAAGCGATGCTAAAGAGGTTTCCATCACGAGCGCGAACCTGCCCGCCGGGCTGAGCGTATCGTGCTGCATCGGAAGCTGGAAAACATGGATCTAACAGGAAATCGGCAGGCTTTATGCCAGGCTTTAGCGGGCCCTGCGGGTCAGCAGGCAGTTTTAGGCCATTTTCAGACGAATTCCGCCTCCCCCCGAGTGTGGGATCTTGGAGGAGTGCTGAAACCCTGGCCCTGGCTCCGCTCCGCCCTCGATCACGGCACCCGCCAACAGGTCACGCGCCTGGGCCTCTTGTTCACCCTGACCTGCGTTCTGGTGTCTCTGGCGGCCTTCGTCTCGGCCAACAACCTGCTTTTCCTGATACTGGCGCTCTTGCTGGCCACCTGGATGGTATCGGGATTCATCGGCCGCCTGTCCCTGGCGGGGCTGGAGCTGGACTTCCTGCTGCCCGAACATTTGTGCGCCCGCCGCAAGCTGATGGGCCGCGTCGTGATCCGCAATACCAAACGCTGGATGCCTTCCTTCTCCATCCACGTAGCCGGATCGAGCGATAGCGGGCTCTCGCAGTCGCTTTACTTCCCCGTAATTCCCGGCGGGGCCCGTATTGAGGCGCCAGTGGAGCTTTTCTTCGCGCATCGGGGCGCTTACCGGAAGAACAGCTTTCGCTTCTCCACCCGATTCCCGTTTGGATTTGCCGAGCGGCGCATCAACGTGCACCTGGCACGCGACATTGTCGTGTATCCTTCCATTGATACGCAGGCCGGTTTCGACGAACTGTTGATCTCCTTGCAAGGCGAAATTGCCTCGTTTTATCGCGGCCAGGGCAACGATTTCTACCGCATCCGCCCGTACGAAGTGCTCGAAAGCGCCCATCATGTGGATTGGAAAGCCACTGCTCACACCGGCGACCTGCAGGTCCGCGAATTTGCGCGCGAGCGGGAACAGGCCGTGGCGTTTTTTCTCGATCTCGACATCCCTGCGTCTCACGAGGCGTGGTTTGAAACCGCGGTGGACCGCTGCGCTTTTCTGGCCTGGAACCTTTCCCAGCGCGGCTCGCGCATCCGCTTTTGCACTCAGGATGTGGACTGGCAGCTTCCCGAGGAGGCCGATGTCTACACCATCTTGAAGTACCTGGCCATCGTCTCCCCGCGGCACGGCCGGCGGCTGGCCGTATCGCAGGATCGGAACGTGTTCCAAATTGTGTTCAGCGCGTCTCCCGATCGTCTGGCGGAAGAGGGATGGGAGCTGGCCGGAAGCAACATACGACTGCTGACGCCGGAGCCGGATCCGGTGGAAGCGCCGGCGGGATAAAATAAAACTCATGTACGCTCACAATCGATGTAAGACAGTCTCTCATTGGTTGGCGCTGGGTCTCGCGCTGGCCGGGCCCGTGTTCGCGGCGGGGCCCGCTCTCGTTGTGGATCGGGGTTTGCCCCAGGCGAACCTGAACAACGTGTCGGGCGATTACCGCAGCAACATCCGCTGGAGCTTGTACGAAAGCGGATTCCTCGGCGACGATTTCACGGTCGGTGCCCAGGGCGAACACTGGGTCATCGATACCATTCGCGTCTGGACCGTCCCCGGCGTCAATGCAACGGACCCGGAGCACCTGGGTGATTATTACCGGGATGTCCGTTTATACTTTGGTGACTCGGAGAGCGGTGTCACGCCGCTGCTCACGGGGTTGCTCGCGCCCGGCAGCGATCAGGCCAGCAATCGCAATATCCTGATTTCTGATGCTACCGCCGACGGCGTGGTTCCTTATGACGATTTCGGAACCAACATGCGCGTCTGGCAAATCGATTTCACGAAGTTGAATCTGACGGTGCCGGGCGGCGAGAAGGTTCGCTTTGGCGCGTGGGGTTTAGGCCGTCCCGTGCCGGGCAAGGCTGATAAGACCTATGCGTGGTTTAACGCGGCATCGAATGCCCAGCTCGCCGCGGTCAATCAGGACGGCGCCGACGGCAGCATGCTGCTGTTCACTTCCGGCGGCAAGTTCAAAAGCGCTTTTGACGGCAAGGGCGCGGGCTGGGACAAAAGCTCTGATATCGATGTGCAGGTGTTTGGCCATCGAGTTGACGCACAATAGCTGATTCGCTCGCACGACCAAAGACTCTATTCCTTCGCGTAGAAGATACTAGCGTACTGCCTCTCAATCAGAGCCTCTCGCCCAACAAGATGGGGCTCTGTGTTGAAACGGGCAATCCGGACCCGGTAATATTGCAAGTCTCGATAATCTAGCTGGTACCAATCAAAGAAAGCGATGAAATTCATCTCGACTTGTCCAAGGCCCACCCGGTTAACCGGGTCATCCCACCGGCCCGGCTCAGAACTTGCGATCATGATCGGGACCGACACGGTGGATGGCGCCACTTGAACGAAGGGAATTGGCTTCTGAAAGATGTCGTCCCAGGGAAATGCTTCTTCTAATTTGGAGAGGACGAGTGCGCTGAATAAGATCTTTTCGATTGACTGGAAGTCCGCCACGAAATCCCAGTCTCGAAGTTCCGGGTCGGGCCAAAAAGCCGTATTCCAGACCGACCGAGCCGATATTCGGTAGTGATCAAAAATGCTGTTCACGTTTCTCATTGACTCGGAGATGGCTTGCGGTCCCGAAACTCAGAAGATCAGTTTTAACCCGAATTGGATCTGCCGCGATGTCGTTGCCGTGGTGGTAATCAAACCGGCCGAGGAGCTGATGGCGCCACTCGAAAATACCGTAGTGTTGGGCGGCCCGAAATTGGCATGGTTCAGCACATTGAAGAACTCCGCGCGAAATTGCAGATTCGCGCGCTCGGTGATGGCCGTGGTTTTGAATAGCGACGCATCCACATCGGCCAGGCCCGGGCCGCTGTACACGCCACGCCCCAAATTCCCGTATGTGCCGGCAGTGGGCAGAATAAACGCCTGGGGATTGAACCACTGATTCGGATTGCCCAATACAACTGGGCCTGAAAACGCGGGATTGAGGGACGGGCGATCGGGATTTCGCGTGTCACCGTCGCCGGATCGGTTGGAACCAAGCAGCGGCGTGAAAGGAAACCCGCTCATCAGCGAAACGATGGTATTGACCTGCCACCCGCTCACCAGCCGGTTTCCAAATCCGCCGAAGTTATTGGCCCATGCTTTGCCCTTGCCGAACGGCAGGTCGTAGGTGCCCGAAATGCTGGCCGAATTCGGAATGTTGTACGCGGACGGTCCCCAATCGCGCTGCAGATCGTTGCGGTCCAGAATCATCTGCGCTTGATTGTTGGCTTGGGCGCCCGTGAGCGCCGAATTCATGTCCAGATCTTTCGACCAGGTGTAGTTCCCCCGGAACTGCAGTCCATTGCTGAAACGATGGACCACGTCCACTTGCAGAGCGTTGTAGCTGCTGTTGCCTTCGGTGTACCAGAAGAATCCCGCGCCCAGATTCGGATTGGGACGGGTGGCTCCGGGTCCGGGAATGTACTGCGCCCCCTGGGGCACGATGTGAGGAATGCTGGCCAGGCTGGCGGCCGTGGCATCGCCGCCCGCCGAACAGCCGGCCGAGCTAGAACAAATCTGCGCGGGAATGGTGTTGGGATCGATACTCAAAAAGCCGTGGTATCCGAACTCTCCGACATAGGCCACGCGCAGTACCGTGTTATGGCTGAGTTGCTGCTCCACCGTAAAATTCCATTGCTGGACCGTTGGGGTCTTGGCGTTGGGCTGCACGCCTTGCGGAGCATAGATGGTGCCTGGCGGCGGTGGCACGCCCGCGGTAATCGGAATCAGGGAAGGCAAAGATCCTGTTTTTGAAACGGAACCGTTGTAAGGAGGGAGGGCGTTCATCAGGAAACTCAGATCGTCGATCAAGGAATAGTAAGTGCCGTAACCGGCGCGCACCGCGGTTTTCCCGTTGCCAAAAACGTCCCACGCCAGGCCCGCCCTCGGACCAAACAGATGCGTCGCGTTGTTTTGCGTGAAGACCGAACTGCCCACTTGTGGATTGGTGATCAGGACACCGTTCGAATCGGTCAGATAGTTCGCGGCGCGCCCGGATTCCTCGTTCCATCCGGTGGTGAATTCATAACGCAGGCCGGCTTGGAAAGTGAGATTGGGGCGCAATTTGATGGCGTCTTCCACGTACGCGGCGCCGAACAGGCTGCGCCAGCCCAGTTCGTTGGGGTCCGGCACCACTTGAAACGATGTCACGGTGCCCTGCAGAAACGTAGTCAAACTTGCGAAGCTGGCTTGGCCGAGCTGGCGCGAAGCAGTGTCTTCGTTGTCCTGAACCCGCTGGAACCACACGCCTGCGCTGATCTGGTGGCGCCCTTTGATGATCTGCACGCCATCGGTGTAAGTGAAAAGATTTCGGCGGTTCCAAACATTGGCTGCATTGTTCGGGCCGGCCGAGGTAATGGTTCCACCCGCTGTCGTGGTAACGCCGCCGCCGATCACGATGCCGCCGGGTCCCAGGCCAGTCACAAACGAGGTGCTCGCCGGAAAAGAAACGAAATTGACCGCATCATATCCGAACGCGGCGCGAGAAAACCCGGCCCGGAATGTATTCAGGATTTCGGGGGAAACGACGTGCGTCTCCTCCAGGCTGGCTACCTGGCTGCGCAAGGTTTCAGCCGACCCGAACAGCGGGTCGGATTGGGGAATCGTGCTATTCCCATCATCGATCGTATAGGCGGCGGAAAACGTGTCCCGCTCGCTGAGGATATAGTCGGTCCGCAGGGTTCCGAAATCTTCACGGACGGTCTGCCTCGGATTGTTGTAGGACAGCGCTATACCACTCGGCAGGCCGCCCACCGTCAGCTCGGGACCATTCACCGCCGGCCAGAGCTGCATATATTGCAGCATCGCTGGATTCAGCTTGGCGACTGGAGTGTAGACGCCAGAAGCATTGGGCAACAAACCCAGCCGCGCCTCCGCATCGGGAACCACGCTGACATTGCTCTCCGCCAGCACCTGCCGGAAGCCTTCATAGTTGCCAAACAGGAACCACTTGTCTTTCTTGAGGGGCCCTCCCAGCGCGCCGCCGAACTGATTTCTCCGAAACGGCGGAGCCGAGCCCTGGTCGAAAAAGTTACGAGCGTCCAGATCGCTATTGCGGAGAAACTCATATAACGAACCGTGCAACTGATTGGTGCCCGATTGAGTGACTACGCTGATCTGAGCACCTGCGCGCTTGCCATATTCGGCGCCGTAGGTGTTGGTGAGCGCATTAAATTCGCGGATGGCATCAATGCCCAGCAGTTCCCCGCTTACGCCTCCAGGCGTAACGGCCAGCTGGCTGCTTCCCGTATACTCGATGCCGTTGAACAGGACCAAGTTCTCGTAAGTACGGCGGCCGTCCACCGAAAAGGTGTTGCCGTTGCTGGTGCTGGTTCCCGGGCTCTTCATGGCGCTGTAGTTGATGGCCCCGGGATTCAGGGTGATCAGATTATCGAAGCTGCGCCCGTTCAGAGGCAGGTCCTTGATCTGCTGCTCTCCCACCACGCCGGAATCTTGCGAGGTTGTGGTGTTCACCAGCGGAGTTTCAGCCGCCACCGTCACTTGCTGGGCAAGTTCGCCTACTGAAAGCTGTAGGTTGACCACCGCCTCCTGGCCCACCACCAGATCGATCCCGGTCCGCACCACGGACTTGAAGCCGGCTTTCTCAGCCCTCACCTGTTGCGGACCAAGAGGGAGGGAAAGAATGGTGTAGTGTCCCGCCGAATCGGTGGTCGCGACTCTGGTGGCCCCGGTTTCCAGGCTCTTCACGGTCACCGTTGCATCTGACACACCGGCGCCGGTGGGGTCGCCAACCGTGCCTGAGATGGCGGCCGTCACTTGCGCCCGCAGTGGCATCGTGCCCGCGCAGATTGCCAGCGCGCCGAGCGCCAGACTCAGGAACCCGCACGTCAGAGTGCGTGCTTCACTCCTGGAGCGATCGTTCAAACAGCCCTCCTCACAACATGTTGTATCAGCGAAACGGTATTAATGATTATATGCGAGACCGCTCAGACTCAAGGAGATCGAAACGGCTCCGGCGGCGAAGCCTTAATCTTCGGCCTTGTTCCGCTCTGCGCGGTCGCGCTCGTACTGGCGGATGATTCCCGTCGGATCTTCGGGCCACGGGCGGGAGTTCACCAGTTGGTAATACGAGGAGACGCGCCCGCCCTCCGACAGCTTGCGGTTGAACGTTTCGATCTCCCAACCCAAGTAGCGCAGTTCGCGGACGCGCTTTTTCCAGTTGTCCTGGTTGGCTACGAACTCCAGAGTTGCCGCAGGGACGGCCTCGCCCTTGAAGGCCTTCAGCGTTTCACCGAGCCGAACGTGTACGCTCTTGTGAGCCATCACCTTTCGCATCCAGCCGGCATCGACTGACTTGAAGTAGTTCTTCTTCCCGGCGTTGCAGTCCTCGCAGATCGCCCACAGATTGTCGGGCACGGGCTCGCCGCCCCACTCGCGGGGCACTTTATGATCGACAACCAGCACGATGCCGTGCTTCTCGATGGTCCGCCCGCAGTTCCCGCAACGTCCCCGCGATGCGTGGAGTGCCTGGGCCCTTAGCCTGATGTTGATCTGGCTCGTGTCTCGCGGCTTGGTCCTCGGTCCCTTGTAGATGTAGAGAACCCGCGGGCCGTCCTGCACCTTCTCGATGAGGTAAAGGTAGTTGAGCTCCCGGCGGCGCCGGCCGAAGTTTGCCTGTTCTGCCGGCGGGATCTTCAGCTTCTCGCGGATCTCACCCTCGGTGATGCCGTCTGGGTGCTGTTTCATGACCTCAAGTATCTTGAGGCTCATGTCGCTGAGCTTGGCCATGGAAAACCTGATTTTCGCCGGCCCCAGATTGGCAGTCAAGCAGAACGTGCAGGGCATTATAATCAAACGAAGCGTGATGCCGATAAGACGAGAGATGACGTGTCTTGAATTGTGCGCCGGAGCGGGCGGCCAGGCCATGGGCCTGGAGCGGGCCGGTTTCGAGCACACCGCCCTCGTCGAGATCAACAAGCATTGCTGCGAGACGCTCCGGCTGAACCGCCCTAATTGGAACGTCGTGCAGGACGGCGACCTGCGGAAATTTAAAGGCTCGCCCTTCAAAGGCGTGGACCTCGTCGCGGGAGGGCTCCCCTGCCCGCCGTTCTCGGTGGCGGGGAAGCAGCTGGGCAAGCTGGACGAGCGCAACCTGTTCCCCGAGGCCATTCGGGTCATCGACGAGTGCCGCCCGAAGGCCGTCATGATCGAGAACGTTCGCGGCATCCTTGATGCCGTCTTTGACGACTACCGCAACCACGTTGAGAGGCAGCTTGAGAAGCTGGGCTACCGGCCCGGCTGGCGGATGTTCAACGCCGCTGACTTCGGCGTGCCGCAGCTTCGTCCCCGCGTTCTGTTCGTAGCCGTCCGGAAGGACCTTTACGAGAACTTCTCCTGGCCGATGCCGGGCTTCGTCCTGCCTCCCACTGTCGGAGAGATTCTGTACGATTTGATGGCCGCCAATGGTTGGAAGAACGCCAAGCATTGGGCAAGAGAAGCCGGCGCGATCGCCCCGACAGTTGTCGGTGGCTCGCACAAGCACGGCGGCCCGGACCTCGGCCCAACAAGGGCGCGCAAGGCGTGGGCGTCGCTCGGAGTGGACGGCCTCGGCATCTGGAACGAGGCGCCCGGCCCCGACTTCGTCGGCATGCCGCGGCTCACGGTCCGAATGGTGGCGCGGCTCCAGGGCTTCCCCGACGATTGGCAGTTCGCTGGCGGGAAGACGCAGTCGTACCGGCAGGTCGGCAACGCGTTCCCTCCGCCTGTCGCCTGCGCTGTCGCCGAGCAGATCATGAAGTGCCTGCGGTCGCGGAAAGTCGTGCGGATCGCTGGCTGACGATCAGGTCTCGGATCTTCTCGATCACTTTGGCTGGGGAGCTCTCTATCTCGTGCTCCCAGATTCGGACGACCCGCCAGCCATCGCGCCGCAGCAGCTGGCCCACGCGCCGGTCTCTGGCCTTGTTGCGCTGAAACTTATCGGACCAATAGCCGCTGTTGGAGGTGGGAGCGATGTAGCATCTCGGGCAGCCGTGCCAGTAGCATCCGTCGAGGAAGACGACCAGGCGGGCGTCCTCGAAGACAAAGTCGGGCTTCCCGGGCAGGTCGCTCGTGCAGAGCTTCCACCCGCACAGGCCAGCGCGGATCATGCGGAAACGGATGGCCTTTTCGGTGGACTTGTTGCCCCGCGAGCGAATCGCTGACATGTTGCGGGAGCGCTGCTCCGGCGTGAGCCAGTCCATCAAGGACGAGTATAAGACACTGCTCGACGCGAGCGCACGGTGTCAGCAACTTCGGAATCTAGCTGGCGCAGAGCCGGCCCAGCCTACTGCGTGCTACGGAACGTGGTCCAGGGATGCGAATCGAGATCGCGCAGCACGCTCTTCTCCCACGCGAACTCCGGATGCTCTTTCAGGTGTTCGGCGGCCTTGAAATCGATTCCATCGGCGTGCCCCATGGCCGCCGTGAATGACATTTGCGTCAGCATGGCGGCGTCCGCAGCCTTGTTCTGCACGGTGCCGGCGGGCCCGTATGGCGGCTGCCACGGACTGGACCCGCGCGTCGAAAGGTCGATGTGGCCGCACAAGGTCCGTTCGCTGGGCGTGGTCTGGTGTGTAAACGTGTCGTAGTGGTCGGCCAGGAAGCGCTGCGCCGCCGCGACGTCGATCTTGCCTTTATTCTCCTGCATGAGCTCGTCCCAGCGCACGTGCCGCGCATTTGCGCTGATACTCATATCGTTCACCGGATAATCGCTGGCTTCATCCCGGATCAGTTGCGGATTTTCTGGAAAATTCGATCCGACAAAATAGCCGTCGTGCGTGCGCTGCAACGTGACGTGCTTCAGCCCCAGCTCCAGGCTCGCGATTTCATTGTTGCGCGTATCGGCCAGCAGCCAGGTGTTGGCGTAGCCTCCGTTGTTGCCGTCTTCCATAATTCGCGCGTAATCGTCGATATTCGCGGCATATTGCATGGCTTTACGCGCGCGTTCGAACTCGGGAATGCCTTGCGGATCGAAGCCGCTGAAATGGCCGATGGTGGTTTCCGTGATCGCGAGGCCGGCGCTGTTGACGCCATAGTCGTCGCCGCTGTGAATCAACCCCGGCATGCCATCCATGAGAATGCGGTAGCCTTCCGACGGCACGATATCGAAGATGATGTTCCAGCGCGAGCCTTCCTTATATTCAGTCCAGTTGTTGTGCGCGATCACCACCTTGCCATCGCGCGTGTAACTTCCCACCGCGACGAATGCGCTGCAATGCTCCGGCACCGGTCTTGCCAAGCTCGCTAGCTGATGCTGTTTGTCGTACCAGCTGGCGTAGTAGGGCGAAAGCTCCAGCCAGCCGTTCATCGCCACCACATCCCAAAGATCCAGCGCCACGCCGCGCGCCTTCAACCCTTCGACGATTCCTTTCAGCTCTTCCCGATACTGCGGCTCCACGCGCGGCCACAGCACCTTCTCGGCGGCAGTGCGGAAAAAGCTGTAGGGCTTATGGCTGTCATGCCTGAGGCCAAGCCGGATCACGCTCTGCGCGTCTTCGATTTCGGGCGCGAGCAAATACCCGTGCTGAAATCCGATTTCCAACGGCGTGCCTTCCAAATGCACGAAAATCCAGCCGTTTAATTCCGGCCGGCGAAAAGCTTTGGCGAGCCGGGCATCGGATGGGCTCAGACGGGCGGGTTCGGCGGCATACAGGCTGGCGACGGGGAGACTGGCCGCGAACAGGAGAGCAAACACAGTTCGGCGGGTCATGATTTATGAGGATAGCAGGAACTAACCAAATCGGTCGCGCGTAGTCTAAAATGCGTTAGCCGTCGATTACTATGCGATCCATCGGAAAAGATATCCAGTTCGCGTTACGCGCATTTCGCAAATCGCCCGTGTTCACCGCTGTAGCTCTTTTGTCACTGGCCCTCGGCATCGGTGCCAACACCGCCATCTTTAGCCTGCTCGATCAGGTATTGCTTCGGCTGATGCCCGTGAAGAATCCCCAGCAGTTGGTGCTTCTGAGTATGAAAGGTTATCACTATGGCAGCAACTGGGGCGATCACGCGCTGTCATACCCGATGTATCGCGATTTCCAGGCGAACAACTCGGTTTTCTCCAGCATGTTTTGCCGCTTTGAGGACGACTTCAGCATCGGCTTCAACGGAAGAACCGAACGCGTCAGTGGCGAGTTAGTGTCGGGGACCTATTTCCCCACGTTGGGTGTGGACGCCGCGATTGGCCGCACCTTCACGCCCGACGACAATCGCATTCCGGGCGGCCATCCCATAGTGGTGTTGAGCTACGCCTATTGGCAGTCGCGCTTGGCGGGCGACAGGAACATCATCGGAAAAACGCTGGCGGTGAACGGGCATAACTTCACGGTGGTTGGGGTGGCGCAGAAGGGCTTCAATGGAGTCGACATCAGCAGCGCCAGCCAGATCTTCGTGCCGGTGATGATGCGTCCGCAACTCATGCCGCTGTTCAATGACTTCCTGGATTTCGAGAACCGGCGCGCGCGTTGGGTGAATGTTTTCGGGCGTTTGAAGCCCGGCATATCGCGCGAGCAGGCGCAGGCGTCGCTGCAGCCGTATTTTCACAGCATGCTGGAGATGGAAGTAAAGCAAGCCGCGTTCAGCAAGGCCTCGCCCGACGTACGGGCGCGCTTCCTGCAGAACGTGATCGAAGTGGTTCCCGGCGGCCAGGGAAAACCGCGGTTCCGGGAGCTGATGTCTACGCCGCTTTGGGTCTTGATGGCGCTGACGGGCGGCGTGTTGCTGATCGCGTGCGCCAACGTTGCCGGCCTGTTGATCGCGCGCGCGGCCTCGCGTCAGAAGGAGATCGCCATTCGTCTGGCAATCGGCGCCGGACGCCTTCGCATCATCCGCCAACTGCTGGTGGAGAGCCTGCTGCTTTCCGTTACCGGCGGAGCTCTGGGTTTAATCCTGGCAATTTGGACGGACCATGCATTGCTGGCCTTCCTGCCGCCCGACACCCTGACGCTCCAGCTGTCCACTGCGCCCGATTTGCGTATCCTCGCGTTCGCCGTGGCCGTGTCGCTGCTCACCGGGCTGATCTTCGGGCTGGTGCCGGCCCTGCAATCCACCAAGCCGGATGTAGCGCCCGTTCTGAAGGACACGGTGGGCGGAATCGTCGGCGGTGGAACGCACGTCAGGGTTCGCAAGGCTCTGGTGACGGCGCAGGTGATGTTGTCGCTGCTGCTGCTGATCGGCGCGGGATTGTTCATTAGAAGCTTGCAAAACCTCCGTGATATGGGCCCTGGATTCAGCACCGGCAATCTGGTCGCATTCGTTCTGGATCCTTCGTTGAACGGCTACAACTCGGACCGTTGCAAACTGTTTTACCGCCAGCTTACCGGCGAGTTGAACGCCATCCCAGGCGTTCGCTCCAGCGGGTTGGCGCGTATGAGAATCCTGGAAAACAATGAATGGGATAGCAGTGTCACCGTCGAAGGGTATCAAGCCAAGGAAACCGACACACCCGAGCCATTTATGAACTCCGTCGGACCGGGCTACTTCACCACGCTGAACGTTCCCATCCTGGCGGGGCGCGATTTTACGGTGCAGGACACCCAAAACCAACCGCACGGTGAGAAGCCCGAAGACGTGGCCCCACGCGTCGTTATCGTGAATGAAAAATTCGCGAAGCGCTTCTTTGGTTCGGCCGGAAACGCCATCGGCCGCCACGCTGGATTCGGTGGCGATCCCGGAACCAAAACGGACATGGAGATTATCGGCGTGATCAAGGACATCAAGTACACCAACTTGCGCGATGAAATCCCGATTCAAATGTTCGAGCCGTATCTCGCGGACAACTTCGTGAGCAATATGACTGTGTATGTTCGCACCACCATAGCCCCCGATCAGTTTTTCTCAGTGGTGCGCTCGAAGATTCGGGCGCTGGACCCCAATCTTCCGCTCTACGCCATGCGCACCATGGACGATCAGATCTCAGACTCATTGCTGATTGAGCGGCTGATTGCGAGTCTGTCCACTGTGTTCGGATTTCTCGCGACGTTACTAGCCGTCATCGGACTATACGGCGTGATGGCTTATACCGTCGCGCGCCGCACGCGTGAAATCGGAATCCGCATGGCCCTCGGCGCTTTTCAAGGCGACGTCATCTGGATGGTGATGCGCGAAGTTCTGGTGCTGGTCTCGATAGGATTGGCCGCCGGTTTAGCGGGCGCGTTCGTTCTCGCGAAGTTGGTGCAGAACCAACTCTACGGCATCACCGGCCACGATCCTGTTACGGTGATCCTGGCCGCGTTGGGATTAGCCGCGGTAGCCTGCGCCGCCGGTTATATTCCCGCCGTGCGCGCCAGCCGTATCGATGCGATGCGAGCCTTGCGCTACGAATAGATTTTAACGTTGGGATTGCAACGAATACGGCCGGTCCCAAAGCGCCTGCTTCCCGATGCTATTGCCGTAAATCACTATTTCCACGCGCCGGTTCTGCTGGCGCCCCGCCGCGGTCGCATTGGACGCTATCGGCCGGGCATCGCCGTAGCCGACGGCCGCCACCGTGTTCGGACGCGCTCCGAGTGCGACTATCGCATCCCGCACAATTTGTGCCCGCCTTTCCGATAGCTCCTCTGGAGTAGCGTAGCCTTCCACGCGTACGCTCAGTCCCGGATGCGATGACAAGATGGCGGCGACATTACCGAGGCGCTGGCCGGCCTCCGGGCGCAAATCATCGCCGCCAGGCTCGAACATTGCATCGGTCACCGTCAGCACCAAGCCTCGGGGCGTGTCTCGTGTAGCAAAAGTACCGTTCAATTGCGCCAGAAGTTGCGCTCGAAATTGTCTTTGCGCCGCTCCGGAATCGCGAAACGCTACTGCGGGCTGGCTCGCTGCCGGCGGTGGAGGCGGCGGAGTTAGCGCAGCCTCTTCCGCGGCCCTGGCTTGCGCTACTTCCTGTCGCGCTTCTCTGCGAGCATCGGCGGCTTGTTGCGCCTCCGCTGCGGCATCGGCGCGTGCCTGAGCGGCATCCTCCTCTGCCTTGCGGAGCTGGCCCTGATCGCGCGAGCTTTGTACTTCCTGCTGGTGCCGGTCTTCATCGCGCCGCTTTACCGCGATGGTGCGCGCGTCTTCCGCCATCTGCGCCGCTTCACGAGCGGTGGACACGATGCTGTGGGTATCCACTTTCCGCGCGTTCATATCCTGTGCTTGCGCCAACAGGGACTCCGCCTTACTAAACGAATCCGGCGCATACTGATCGGCGCCTAGCGATCGCGCAATCTGAACCGCATTCTGCGCCTGGTATAGCTCCAGAAGAGCCTCGTACCGATCGTACGGCAACTTCTCCGACTCGTTATTGATCGATTCCAGTCGCGATGACTGGACATTCATCGTGTACTGGCCGCGCGGGAGCAGTTCATATTTCGCGGTCACTTCTTCGCGCCCCCCAATGGTGTCGGGCCGCACGATGTTCTCAGCCACCACCACATCGCTCGGGATCGTCACTGAGTAATATGGCTCCGCCGTAACCATGAGCCCGAATGCCTGCAAATCAGTGGTCACTTTGACGTGCGCCTTGTTTGACGAATCCACCAGCACTTCACCGAGATTCTTGGGACGGCCCTCCGGTGTGATCGCCCACAATACATAAGTCAGATATTCGCGCCCAAAGCGTGTGGGTGCATCCAGGTGCTCGAATTTCGCATCGATCGAGACCGCGCCCCGATGGCTGTCCACGATCGCCGTGCCCTTGGCTTTGGGAAGCAGCACGGTGCCCTGAAAATCGATGGGCGTGGGGCCGCCGCGATGTTCGTAATTCACCGCCTCCAGATTGCGCGACACCACCGTGACGCGGTAAATCGGCTGCGGGCCGGGGCTCACGGGCGGCTGCGCGAACCCAACGCCCAGCAGCAACCCGGCGCCCAAACTTGCGGAGAGTATGGCTCTCATGTCTTCACCTCCATCGAGCCTGGGAGAAGCAAATTCGTGGCCGCAAATAGCCAGGGAGCAATTGCAAAAACTTAGACCAGGTGACCAAAACGTGACTCGGCCGCCCGCCGCCGCCAAACCGGTAAAAGTGACGGGTCGCGGAAACATTTCGGTCCTAAATTGTTAGCCCTTGCGGAGCCACGGATTCTGTGACATTCTGAGACAAAACATGCCAATCTCGCAGGGTTCTCAATGCAAGTGGATCATTTTAAGGACGCTGGGTCGCGTTGTGGTTGGCGCTGCGGCGGCAGTGGCAGCTTTTGCGGCTCAGGCAGGTCCGGCCCCGCGTCCGCAGAACTTTGGATCGCTGCCCGCGCCATCTTCGTTTTTGCTGGTGGTTACCGGGCTGGCGGGCGTGGTGGGTTGGAACTGGTGGCGGAATCGCTCGCGCGCGCAGCAAAACTCGCGGGATTAGTCGTCCGGCCGGTGCTTTAACGCGAGAGTTTCCGCGCTGTCGTGCGCATCCGGCGAGCGGCGCTTCGGGATCCAGCTCTCCTGGCAATTGAACGCGGGTTTTCCATCGGCCGCTTTCGTTCGCACATACGTGCCGTCGGAGAGCATGTGACGTGCATTCGCCGTATCTCTGAGGTAGCCTTGCAACAATTCATCGCGAACGCGTGCGATGATTTTGCCGTCCGCCAGCGGAAACAATATTTCCACCCGATGATCCAGATTGCGCGGCATCAGGTCGGCGCTGCCCAGGTACACTTCCTCGTCTCCGCCGTTACGAAAATAATAGATCCGGCTGTGTTCCAGAAACCGCCCCACGATGCTGGTGACTTCGATATTTTCGCTCACACCCGGCAAGCCCGGCCGGAGCGAGCAGATTCCCCGCACCAGCAATTGAACTCGCACGCCCGCTTGCGACGCGCGGTATAACAGCCGGATCATTTCCGGATCCACCAGCGCATTGGTCTTGAAAATCAGATGCCCGCTGCGCCCCTGTTTCTGGTGTTCGATTTCTCGCTCGATCATGGCCTCCATGCGCGCCCGCAGATTCACCGGTGAGACCAGCAGCCGCTTGTAGTCCGCCTTCGCCGAATAGCCGGTCAGATAGTTGAACAGGTGCGTCACGTCGTCGGCCAGTTCTTCATTGGCTGTAAACATCCCGAGATCGGTGTATAAGTGCGCGGTGACGGCGTTGTAATTGCCGGTGGAAAGATGCACGTAACGGGCGATCCGGTCGCCCTCCCGCCGCACCACCATGGCCACCTTGCAATGGATCTTCAGTCCGATGAGCCCATAGACCACGTGTACGCCCTCGGCTTCCAGCGCCTTCGCCCATTCGATGTTGCTCTCTTCGTCGAAACGGGCTTTCAGTTCCACCAGCGTGGCCACCTGCTTCTCTTCCTCGATGGCTTCCAGCAACGCCTGCACGATCGGCGAATTGCGGCCTGTCCGATACAGGCAGGTCTTGATGGCGAGCACATTCGGATCGTGCGCGGCCTTCTTCAGGAAATCGATGACGGGTTGAAACGATTCGTACGGATGATGCAGAAGAATATCCTGGTGGCTGATGAGCGCAAATAAATCGTCCTCCGGGCCGGCTTGCGCCAGTGCAGCCGGAATAGCTGGGACAAACGGAACATCCTTCAAATCGGGCCGGTCGAGATTATACAGTTGCATCAACCGTGTGAGCGATAGCGGCCCGTGGATCCGATAAATCTCGCTGGCCTCCACTTCCAGATTATTCATGAGGATTTCCAGGATATGGGGCGGCATGTCTTCGCCCACCATCAGGCGCACCACGTCCCCGAAACGCCTTTGCCGCACGCCCGCTTCGATGCTCTCCAACAGGTCCTCCGCTTCCAGTTCCTTGATCGCCATCTCCGCGTCGCGCGTGACGTGAAACGGATGTGTTTCGAGTACCTCCATGCCTGGAAATAACGCCCCTAGCTGAGCCGCCACCACTTGCTCCAGCCATACGAACTCGAGATGGGATTGCGAGCGCCGGCGTTTCTGCTTGGGTGCGGCGGCGCGGTTGATGGGAACTAGCGGCGGCAGCGAATCGGGAACCTTGATGCGCGCGAAGCGCTCGTTGCCCTGGGTATCGCGGATCAGCGCGGCCAGATTCAGGCTGAGGTTCGAAATATGCGGAAACGGACGGCCGGGATCGAAGGCCAGTGGAGTTAAAACCGGGAACGCCGATTCCGTGAAGTAATTCGTGGCTACGCGCAGTTGCACTTCATTCAGATCGGAGTAATCCAGGATTCGTATGCCCGTTTGATCCAATTGGCGATGCAGGCCGGCCAGGCACTTGTAGGCGTCCGCCACCAGCCGTTTCATCTCCCGGCGGATCGCAATCAACTGCGCGCGGGGCGCCATCCCGTCGGGACCGGCGTCAACGATCCCGGCATCCATCTGGCTCACCAATCCCGCCACCCGTACCATGAAAAACTCGTTGAGGTTGGAGCCCAGGATGGCTAGAAACTTCACGCGCTCCAATAGCGGATTGGCCCGGTCCTCGGCCTCTTCCAGGACGCGCCGCTGAAACGCCAGCAGACCCAATTCCCGATTGATGTACAGGCTCGGGTCGCTTAAGGACGCCTCATTCACTTCCACGGGTGGTGTGACAGGTTCAGCCCGCGCGGCTTTCTTGTGCTTGCGCGCGGCAGCAGTTTCGGCCTTGGTTCCTTTGTCCACGTGAATAGTTAGGCTGGCATCCTCGCGTTACAATACCGTGGCGACGCGATGAATATTGGATGGCATCAATCCCGTGATGAGCTACTTCGCGATCACGCCGCAGGCGATGCGCGCGCCCGCATTCCCGGCCGGGTCGCTCTTCATGTCGTCCGCCTTTTCATGGATCACCAGCGCCGTTCCGCCATTGGCGAACACCGAGTGTGCGTTGTCGTCCAGGTTTACGCGCTCGTCCATCACCGTGGTCTTGGCCGTCCCGTCGGCCTTGACCATGAAATTCTTCATGTCGCCGGCGTGCGGTCCCTCGGGATTCTCCAGCCCGTGATGTTTCATGTCGGGATTAAAGTGTCCGCCCGCGGAGGTAAACGGCGGCTCGCATTTCGCCATCTGATGGATATGGATGGCATGCTCGCCCGGAGGCAGATTCTTGAGGTCGAGCTTGATCTTAACGCCGCCCTTGCTCGGATTGAGCACCGCCGTGCCGACAGTCTCGCCTTGGGCGTTCTTCATATCCACAGTCACGGATTTGCTCGCGGCCTGAAGTGAAACGGCCAGCATTCCGGCTGCGGCGATCATCACGATTTTTATTTTCATGTCCTTTTTCTCCTTCGCACGGAAGAATCGGACGCGGTAGCGCGTCAACACATGATACTAAAGACCCCGGAGCCAGAGCCTGAAAGACATCTGTCACAAAATTACTTCGGGCGGTGATATAGCAACGTGGACGCATTGAGTGAGGCCATCGTCGAGATGGAACCCGGCGATGCCTGGCGGGAGACCGAGAGAATCTTCCGCGCCCACTATGCGCAGCTCGCCCGCGTGATCGCCAAGGTGATTCGCGACCCGGCGCGCGCCGAAGAGATCGCGGTCGAGGTCTGCCTGAAGTGGTCCGCTGGCCGCAAAGCTCCCGGCGAGAACGCCGAGCGCTGGTTGTACCGGGCGGCCGTCCAAGTGGCACTGAACGAGTTGCGGCGCCAGACGCGCCCCAGCCGATACGAACGTCTGGTGTCATTCGTGCGCGGATCGCCCACTCCGGAGGAAGTGCTGATCACGCGTCAGGAGCAGGAGCGGGTTCGTCTTCTGCTGGCGTCCATTGAACGCCGCCAGGCGGAGTTGCTGGTGCTTCGAAGTCAGGGATTCAGCTATGAAGAGTTGGCGTCTATTCTCAATCTGAATCCGGCATCCGTTGGAACCCTTCTCAGCAGAGCGCAGCAAGCGTTCAGAAAGGAATACACGCGGCGTTATGGAACTGGGCGACTTGAATCCAAATAACGAACTGAACGTGGCCCGTTGGGTCGATGAGAGGCTCGCCGCGCTCGATCCTGACGGCGAATGGCAGCCGGATATAAACCGCGGCCTGGTGCTTCTTCGGGAGCAGCGCGGGAAATTGGCCCAGCGTCGCCGAAAATGGGCATGGTTGATCGCGGGCTCGATGGCGGCGGCCCTTTCTCTGGCGGCATCGCCTGGCACGCGCGCGTTCTCCCAACGCTGCCTCTCCGCCTGTGTCGGCGAGTCCGGTTGGGTTCGGCAATTTCTGAAGATCGGCGTCTCACGAACGGTACCGGGCACAGCTTCTATAAAGCCGCCAGACCGCAAGATGGCGCCCGACTTCACATTGACTGATTCCGCGGGCCGGCCAGTGAGCTTGTCTGAATTCCGGGGCCAGGTGGTGCTGCTCAACTTTTGGGCCACCTGGTGCGCCCCCTGCACTTCCGAGATTCCCTTGCTCGTCGGTTTCCAGCAGGCTTATCGCAACCGTGGCCTCGTCGTCCTCGGCATAACGCTGGATGATGGCTGGAATGTGGTGCGGCCCTATGCTGACGCGAAAAAGATCAACTATCGAGTGTTGATGGCCGACCAAAAGATTTCCGACCTGTTTGGCGGACTGAAGGGCGTGCCCACCACGCTCATCATCGACAGGCGCGGCAGGATTGCCGCCACTCATGTCGGCCTATGTCAAAAGCAAGAGTACGAAAACGATATACAAGCTGTGCTCAATGAACAGTGAACAGTGAACAGGAGTGAATGAGGAAAGGATCATATATGAAACTCAAATTTCGAATCGGTTCGGTGGCTGCCTGCCTCCTTGCCGCCATCCCTTTTACCATCAACGCGGCAAATCGCCCATCGCCCGTCTTGGACGCGGACCAACACTCCACACCGGAGCACTTGCCGGGCTCGGTGGCAAGAATCACGATGCGTAACGGAGCCACCCGCACGGTCGCGCTGGAAGGAGTGGGTTGCCCTCAAGGCATCTGTTCCAGGACCGCCATCAGAGCAAAAAGTAAGGATTCAGTGGTGCAAACCTGGTTCGACGGTCTTGCCCAGATTAAAGACATCACGCCGACCGGCGCCTTGTTCGTCTTGAAAGACGGTACCAGCCGGCGGTTGTCTCTGATCTACGATTTCCGGGTTCTCTACCTTGCGAATCGATTGGGCGGAACGGACAAACTGGATCTGGCAGCAGTCAAGACGGTGGATTTCATCGCACCCGCCAGATAACGATCGAACACGTTCGTTGCGAGAATGAGAGGGATTCTCGCTAGATGGCCGCTGTGCGCCCAGTGCGCTGTGCGCCCAGTGTGCCGAAAAAGCACGCGTGTTAGAACGTGCCAGCGGCCACTCCAGTGTGGCATCCTAAGGTATCCGCAGAACTTACTTTTTTCACGCGGGTTCGTTTCTATTTCGCATTATGACAATCCGGCACTTTTTTATGCCCCTCACGTTAGGGGTTCTTTCCTTGAGTTGTGTTTGGGGCCAGCAGTACGTCATCAATACGTATGCCGGTAACAGGAGTGCCGGCTTCTCCGGCGACGGTGGCGCTCCCGCCAGCGCCCAGCTCGACTTGCCGCTCGGCCTGACCTTCGATTCCTCCGGTAATATGTACATTGCCGATTCTGTAAACGACCGCATCCGCAAAATATCGGGTGGTGTCATCACCACGGTTGCGGGCGACGGCACCGGAGGTTACTCCGGCGATACGGGTGTCGCCACCAGCGCCGAGTTGCTGAGTCCCGCGTCCGTAGCGGTGGATTCCAACGGCAACATATATATTGCGGACACCGCCAACCATGTCGTACGAGAGGTAGTCACCGGAGCTGCGGCGACGAACGCAGGCGTAGCGGCCGGCGACATCATCACCATCGCGGGTACCAACACCGGAGGATACAGCGGCGATGGAGGCTTGTCCGGTTTGGCGGAACTGGATTTTCCCACTGGCGTGGCCGTGGATTCCGCCGGGAACATTTACATCGCCGACTCCGGGAATAACGTCATCCGCGAAATCTCAGGGGCTACCGGCATCATCAATACCATTGTGGGAGGCCTCGCCACCACTCAGCAGTTGAACGATCCCGAGTCGGTGGTGGTGGATCCCTCCGGCAATCTCTACATCTCCGAGCAGGATGGCGTGCGGATCTCGAAGTTTTCCAACGGCAATGTGACCGTGATCGCCGGCAACGGCTACATTGGCTACTCTGGCGACAATGGACCCGCCACCCAAGCTTCACTCGACGACCCCACCAGCATCGCGCTGGACTCCAAAGGCTACCTGTATATCTGCGACACGTTGAACGACCGCATCCGCAAAATATCGCCCGATGGAATCATTACCACCATCGCCGGTTTGGGAATCCCTGGCTACTACGGTGACGGCGGACCCGCCACCGGTGCGCTCCTCTCGTTTCCGAGAGGGATTGTCGTGGATTCCTCTGGAAATGTCTACATCTCAGATACCGTCAACTCCATTGTTCGGGTGATGCAACCTCAGACGCCTGCGATCGCGTCCAGCGGTGTCGTCAACGCAGCCAGTTTCACCCCGAGCTTATCTCCCGGCGCGCTCGCCAGCATCTTCGGTAACGATTTCACGGGCACCGGTCTGCAGGCGGTCGCGTCCCTGCCGTTGCCGTCCGATTTGGGCGGCGTCTCCGTTCAAGTAAATGGCCTCGCGGCTCCCCTGCTTTATGAAAGCGAGGGCCAGATTAACTTCCAGATTCCGTGGGAGACCAAGGCGGGTGCGGCGACAGTGGTGGTGAGCACCGGTGGCGTGGCAAGCGCCGCTGTGAACATTACGGTGCAGGCCGCGGCTCCTGAATTGTTTGTCCAAGGTTCGCACGCCATCGCGCAGAACTCCGATTTCAGTCTCAACAGCTCCAGCAATCCCGCCAAAGCGGGCGGCTCTATTCTCGCTTATCTCACCGGTGCTGGCCCCGTGAGCAATCAACCTGCCGACGGTGCGGCCGCCGGATCCAGTCCTCTGTCCACCGTGACGTCGGCGGTCACCGCCACTATTGGAGGGCAACCGGCCGATGTGTCGTTCGCCGGGCTTGCTCCCGATTTCGTCGGTCTGTGGCAGGTGAATATCACCGTCCCAGCGGGCGTCACGAAAGGCGATCTCCCGCTCACCGTTACTGTCGGCGGGCAAACCAGCAATACGGCGAACGTCAGCGTCACCCCCTGAGCGGGCCGCAACCGCCCTCTCCCGATCGGCGAAGAAGCGGTGGAGGAAACATCTTCCTGGCTTGATCGGTCACACTGAAGATAAGTGGCGACCAACAATTCCACCACCATCCCCGACTCGGACCCGCTCTGGTACAAAGACGCCATCATCTACGAAGTCCACGTACGCGCGTTCTACGACAGCGACGAGGACGGGATGGGCGATTTTCGCGGTCTCACCAAGAAGCTCGATTACCTGCAGGACCTGGGCATCACCGCCATCTGGCTTCTGCCGTTTTTTCCGTCACCCTGGCGTGACGATGGTTACGACATCTCCGATTACACTGACGTCCATCCCTCCTACGGGACGCTGCGGGATTTCCAGAACTTCCTGAAACAGGCTCACCGCCGCGGCATTCGCGTCCTCACCGAAGTGGTGCTGAACCACACCTCCGACCAGCATCCGTGGTTCCAGCGCTCGCGCCGCGCCGCGCCCGGTACACGCTGGCGCGACTTCTACGTCTGGAACGACACGCCGGAGAAATATCAGGACGCGCGCATCATCTTCCAGGACTTCGAAACCTCCAACTGGGCCTGGGACCCCATCGCCAAAGCGTATTACTGGCATCGCTTCTACTCCCACCAGCCCGATCTCAACTTCGACAATCCCCAGGTACAAGACGCGATCCTGGACGTGATCGACTTTTGGTTCGACTTGGGTGTCGACGGATTCCGCCTGGACGCGGTGCCCTATTTATACGAGCGCGAAGGAACCAACTGCGAAAACCTGCCCGAAACGCATGCGTTCCTGAGGCGGCTGCGCGAGCACATCGATTCGAAATATAAGGACCGCATCCTGCTGGCCGAAGCCAATCAGTGGCCCGAAGACGCGGTCGCCTATTTCGCCGACGGCTCGGAATGCCACATGGCGTTTCATTTCCCGCTGATGCCGCGCCTGTTCATGGCTATTCGCATGGAGGATCGCTTTCCGGTGATCGAGATCCTGCAGGAAACGCCGCCCGTTCCGGCCAATTGCCAGTGGGCGCTGTTCCTGCGCAATCACGATGAGCTTACGCTCGAAATGGTGACTGACGAAGAGCGCGATTATATGTATCGCGTCTACGCGCACGACCGCCGCATGCGCATCAACCTCGGGATACGCCGGCGCCTGGCGCCGCTGCTCGAAAACGACCGCCGCAAGATCGAGCTGATAAATGCGCTGCTGTTTTCCTTGCCGGGCACGCCCGTTATTTACTACGGCGACGAGATCGGCATGGGCGACAATATTTATCTGGGCGACCGCAACGGCGTGCGCACGCCTATGCAGTGGAGCGCCGACCGCAACGCCGGCTTCTCGCGCGCCAATCCGCAGAAGCTTTACATGCCCATCACCATCGACCCGGCGTATCACTACGAAGCCATCAATGTCGAAGGCCAGCAGAACAATCCGCATTCGCTGCTGTGGTGGACTAAGCACTTGATTGAGCAGCGCAAGCAGTTCAAGGCGCTGGGCCGCGGGACGCTCGAATTTCTCCGGCCTTCCAATCGCAAGGTGCTCGCTTTTTTTCGCCGCTATGAGGATGAAATCGTGCTGGTGATCGCCAATCTCTCGCGCTTCCCGCAGCACGTGGAACTCGATCTGGCGGAACTGAAGGGCATGACGCCCGTCGAAATTTTCGGGCGCGCGGAATTTCCGCCGGTGAGCGACCAGCCGTATCAAGTGACGCTTGGTTCGCTGGGCTTCTATTGGTTCGCTTTCCAGGCCAAGCAGGCGCATCAGGAGAGCATCGAAACGCCCGCCACTCCGTCCGGCTTGCCGCTGATCGTTGTGGAATCCTGGGCACAGGTATTTCAAGGCCGGAGCCTCGCGATTCTCTTGCGCCGCATGCCCGCCTATCTCAAAACGCGGCGTTGGTTCCAGGGCAAGGACCGGACCATCCGCAACATTGAAATTTTGGACGTCATTCCCATCCCCGACACGTCGGCTCAACTGCTGCTGGGACAAATCGAATACACCGACGGCGATCCGGAGATTTATGTGCTGCCAGGCTCCGTGGCCACGGGCGAAGCGGCTGAGCAGGTGAAGGAGCATCTTGCGGATGTCTCGGTGGCGCAATTACACGCCGAGGACGGGACGCGCGGAGTCCTTTACAGCGCTATCTTTGATCCCGCGTTTGGCAATGCGCTCTTTAGCGCCATTCTTCGCCGCCGGCGTTTTCGTGGAAAGTCCGGCGAACTAGTCGGCTCGCACACCCGCGCCTTTCGCGCCGCTTGGGGGGAAAGCCATCCCGATCTTGGCCCCGCGGTGTTGAAGGCCGAACAATCCAACACGTCGATTGCCTTTGGGAATCGCTTCATCCTCAAGATCTATCGTTCGGTGGAGCCTGGGATCAATCCGGAAGTGGAGATCGGGACGTTCCTTACGGAGCGAAACTTTCCCTACAGCGCGCCCCTCACCGGCGTCATCGAATATCGCGCCAATAACGGCGACGCGATCACCATTGCGTCCCTCCATGCCTTCGTCCAAAACCAGCAGGGCGATGCTTGGAACTATACGCTCGATTCCCTCAGCCAGTTTTTCGAAGCCGCGCTGGCGCGCAAGGAAATCGACTTCGCCGGTCCCGATGGCAGCCATCATCCGCTCGACCTGCGCGGTGTCGAGGTTCCGGCGCATGCCCATGAATTGATCGGCACCTATCTCGATTCCGCTCAACTGCTCGGCCGCCGCGTCGCGGATCTGCACCTGGCTCTGAGTTCAGACCCCACCGATCCCCAGTTTGCGCCGGAACCTTTCACCGATCATTATCGCCATGCGATATTTCACGGCTTGATGGGATTGTCCACCGAAACCTTTCAGCTTTTGCGCCAGCGCCTCAAGTCGCTCCCGGCCCCAGTGCAGCCCGATGCGCAAAAGGTGTTGGACCGGCGGGAAGAAATTCGTGCCCGCGCGCGCCTCATCTCCGAGCATCGCATCTACTCCGTCCGCACCCGCCTCCACGACGATCTTGGATTGAACCGCGTGCTGCATACCGGCAAGGATTTCGTCTTCATCGGCTTTGACGGCGCTGCCGATCGCACCCTGGGCGGCCGCAGGATCAAACGATCGCCGCTGCGCGATGTCGCCAGCATGCTGTTGTCGTTCCAATATGCGGCCCAGGCCGTCTTTTTCGATCAGCTCCCCGGTGTAACGCACCGTCCAGAAACCACGAACGCGCTCGAATTCTGGGCGCGCTATTGGTCCGACTGGGTGTCCGCGGCCTTCTTGAAAGGCTATCTCGATGCCCTCGGCCCAAGCCCGCTCATTCCACAGAATGATGCAGACCTTCGCTTGCTGCTGGACCACTGTCTCCTCGAGCAGTCGCTCGAAGGAGCGCGCAAGGAACTGCGCAAACGGCCGGATTGGGCGCGAGTCCCTATTGGGATGTTGCTGCGGCTCATCCAATCTCCAGTGGCGGTAACTTCTTCGTAACTGGGCCTGAAATCTTATCCCGGCCCAGGAGTCCATTAGGGAGAGAGACGGGGGAAGAGCGGCTCTCACCGTTACATATCTCAACGTTACATCCATGAAGCGCCGAGAAGCACAGCCCGTTTACACGCCGTCAGCCACCTATCGTTTGCAATTCAATAAGTCGTTCACATTTCAAGACGCGGCCCGTCTCGTTGATTATCTGGACGAACTCGGAATCACCGATATCTATGCCTCTCCGTTTCTGATGGCGCGGCCGGGGAGCCCTCACGGCTATGATGTCACAGACCACTCGCGCTTCAATCCGGAGATCGGCGATGACGCGTCTTTCTCGGATTTTTCCGCGGCGTTGCGGAGCCACAACATGGGATTGATCGCCGACGTGGTTCCCAACCACATGTGCATCACACATCCTTCCAATCTGTGGTGGTGGGACGTGCTGGAGAACGGACCCAGCAGTCCGTTCGCACGTTACTTCGATATCGACTGGCATCCCCCCAAAGAGGAACTGGTCAACAAGGTTCTGCTGCCCACGCTCGGGGATCAATACGGCCGTGTGCTGGAGAATCAGGAGATCCAGATCGTCTATGGCGATGGGCAATTTCACGCTTCCGTTTACCAAACACCTCTGCCGCTGGCGCCGCGAACCTGGACCATGCTTCTGGAGCCGGCAGCCGCCCGGCTGCGGGAAAAGCTAGGGCCGGAAAATGAACACGTCGCCGAGATGGAAAGCATCGTCACCGCGCTGGGGCATCTCGCCGGCCCAACGGAAACCGATGATGCCAAAGTGCGCGAGCGCCTGCGGGAGAAGGAGATCGTCAAGCGCAGGCTGACTGCGTTGTTGGAGGCTAGCCCGGAGGCAGCGGCGTCCATCGATGCCTCGCTGGATGAAATCAACGGACGCCGCGGCGAGCCCCGCAGCTTCGACCGCCTGGAAAGGCTGCTCGAGAGCGAACCCTACCGTCTCAGCTTCTGGCGCGTCGCCATGGACGAGATCAATTACCGGCGCTTCTTCGACGTCAACGATCTGGCGGCCATTCGCGTCGAAGATCCCGAAGTGTTCTCCGCGGTGCATGCGCTGATCTTCGACTTGGTACGCCGGGGTGACATCCGCGGCTTGCGCGTGGATCACCCGGATGGCCTGTTCGAACCTGAAAAGTATTTTCGCTTTTTGCAGGAGGGTTGCAAGGCGGGGAGCGCGCAAGCGTTTTATGTGGTGGCGGAGAAAATCCTTACCGGTAACGAGCCTCTGCGCACCGAATGGGCGGTGGAAGGCAGCACCGGCTATAGCTTCCTGAACCTGGTAAATGGCCTTTTTGTCGATCGCACCAAGGACAAAGCGTTTCAACAGCTCTACCGCCGCTTCACTGGGTGGGCCATGGCGTTTGAAGATCTGCTGTGTGACAGCAAGCGGCTGATCCTGCAGGTAGCCATGTCGAGCGAGTTGAATGTTCTGGCCCGCAGACTGGATCAAATTTCCGAGCAGCACCGCTGGTCTCGCGATTTTACGCTCGAAAGCCTGCGCGACGGTTTGCGCGAAGTGCTGGCGGCTTTTCCGGTTTATCGTACCTACGTCTCAAGCGATCAAACCGAAGTCGACGGGCAGGATCGGCGGCAGGTGAACATTGCAATTCGCCAGGCCAAGCTGCGCAACCCCGCCATCAGCGAATCGGTTTTCGACTTTATCCAAAACGTTCTCTTGCTGGAGCATCCCAGCGGCGTCGATGACGCCCAGCGCGCCGAGCGGCAGATGTTCGCGATGCGCTTCCAGCAGCTTTCCGCGCCCGTGATGGCCAAGGGCGTGGAAGATACCGCGTTTTATCGCTACTATCCGCTCGCTTCTCTAAACGAGGTAGGTGGCGATCCCTCGCGCTTCGGCACCTCGGTGAATGCATTTCATCGCCGCAATTTGATCCGCCAGCAGTTGTGGCCCAACAGCATGAGCGCCAGTTCCACGCACGATACCAAACGCGGCGAAGACGTCCGCGCGCGCATCAACGTCCTGTCGGAGACGCCGGGAGAATGGTATCGCGCCATTCGCCGCTGGCGCGAGCTGAACCGGCCTGCCAAAACCAAGGTGGCGGAGCGTCACGCGCCCGACGCCAACGAAGAGTACCTGCTGTATCAAACGTTGGTGGGCACCTGGCCCTTGTATCCGATGAATCCTGAAGAGCACGAGGTCTACATTCGCAGAATCGATGCCTACATGCAGAAGGCGCTGCATGAAGCCAAGCTCCATACCAGTTGGGTGAATCCCAACAGTGAGTATGAGCAAGCGGTATCAAAATTCGTGGAGCGCGTCCTGGATCCCGCGTCCGGCAATATATTCCTGCAGGAGCTGCGCCAGTTTCAAGCGCCGATTGCGAACGCCGGAATGTGGAACTCCATCGCGCAATTGGTTCTGAAAATCGCCTCGCCTGGCGTGCCGGATTTCTATCAGGGCAACGACGTTTGGGCCTTTGATCTGGTGGATCCCGACAACCGGCGCGCCGTGAACTACGATCTGCGGCGTCAGATGCTCCGAAACTTGCGCGATCAGGCCGCGCGCGATCGAGCGGCGCTGGTCGATTGCCTGCGCGAGAACCCATGCGACGGCGGCATCAAGCTCTATGTCACCAGCGAAGCCTTGCGATTCCGCCGGGATCATCGCGATCTGTTCGCACAAGGTTCCTATACCGCCCTCACCGCGGAGGGCAGCCGCGCCCGGCATATCGTGGCTTTCTCTCGCTCGTTGGCGAATCAAACCATGATCGCTGTCGCCGGCCGCTTCTTCCTCAAATTGTGCAACTCGCATAGCAAGCCGATCGGCGATGTGTGGGGCAACACCGCCATCGCGCTTCCCAGGAAGACCGGGCACCGGAACTTTCGAGATATTCTCACCGGCGAAACCCTGACCGTGGAAGATCGCGATGGCGCTCCTTTTCTCCCAGTGAACAAGGTGTTCGCGCACTGTCCCGTCGCCCTCCTGTTTGCAGAGAGCGCGGATTGATGCATTACGGCGCTACCGCGCTTCCAAGCGGTGGTGTGCATTTTCGCGTCTGGGCTCCGGAAGCGAGGTCGCTGGCCCTTCAACTCGCCGGACATCCGCCGCTACCGATGACCCATGCCGGCCAGGACTTCGAGCTTTTCGCGCCTGAGGCCCGGGCCAAAGACAGGTATTCGTTCGTTTTTGAGGATGGCCGCCTGCGTCCCGATCCGGTTTCCAGATCGCAGCCGAATGGCGTGCACGGCCCTTCCCAGATCATCGATCCCGCGGCCTTCGCCTGGTCCGACCAGGATTGGAAAGGCCTCGCCCTGTCCGATTACATCCTGTATGAGCTGCACATCGGTACATTCACGCCCGACGGCACCTTCGCCAGCGCCATCGCGAAGCTTTCGCACCTGAAGGATCTCGGAATCACAGCGGTCGAGCTGATGCCGGTCGGCGAATTCCCTGGCGCGCGAAATTGGGGGTACGACCAGGTGGATCTGTACGCGCCGCATTCAGCCTATGGTGGCCCCGACGGCTTGAAAACCTTCGTGGACGCGTGCCATCAAGCGGGCCTCGCCGTGGTGCTGGATGTCGTCTACAATCACGCCGGCCCCGAAGGCAACTACCTGGCCGAGTTCGCCCCTTATTTCACAGACCAATACGGGACGCCCTGGGGACGCGCCATGAATTTCGACGGCCCGTTCAGCGACGGAGTCCGCCGCTTCGTCATCGATAACGCGCTCTATTGGCTCACCGAGTATCGCATCGATGCGCTTCGTCTGGACGCGATCCACGGGATTTTCGACTTCAGCGCCCGCCACATTCTCGCCGAGCTTCGCGATCGGTTTCATGAACAAGCCGCGCACCTGGGGCGCCAGGCATGGCTCATAGCCGAAAGCGATCTTAACGATGTCCGCGTCCTTCATCCACATTCCTCGGGCGGCTACGCTCTTGACGCGCAGTGGCTGGATGAATTTCATCATGCGGTGCGCGCCTATTTGACCGGCGCGAATCGCTCGTATCTGGGCGGGTTCGGCCAGCTGCGGCATATCCAAAAGGCGATCACCGACGGCTTCGTTTATGACGGCTGCTACTCGGCATTTCGAAAGAGGCACTTCGGAAGTTCTTCGCGAGACGTGCCAGGGAATCGCTTCGTAGCGTTCATCCAAAATCACGATCAGGTCGCAAACACCAGCCAGGGCATCCGATTGTCCCAGCTCGTGCCAGTAGAGTTATACAAGATCGCGGTCGCGCTGCTGGTATGTTCGCCCTGCTTGCCTCTGCTATTTATGGGTGAGGAGTTCGCCGAGACGAACCCATTCCTCTATTTCACCAGCCATGGCGATCCTGAACTCGCGCGGCTGGTGAGCGAAGGCCGCTGGAAGGAATTCAAAGAATTCACCATTGCGGCCGATTTCGTCGATCCGCAATCTCCCGCGGCCTTCGAGCGATCCAGGATCAACTGGAGCCTGCTCCAGGAACCCGAGCATCGCGCCGTTCTTAATCTCTACTGTGAACTGATCCAACTGCGCAAGCGCTGCCCGTGTTTGAACAATGGCCGCAAAGACCTCACGCAGGTTGACGTCAACGATGCAGCTCAATGGCTACGAGTGGAAAGGTCCGACCCTTCAGGCTGCCGAGCCGCGCTAGTTTGCAATTTCTCCAAAAACGAAGCCAGGCCAAACCTCGACACAACCCGATGGAGCTTGGCGCAATCAACTGCGTCTCAACCGACCGACCCGAACATAGTTCGAGCGTGCAGCGCATCGCTGTACCTGGCCAATCCGTAGCCCAATCCCAGCAAAGCCCTCACGCTTTGCTCGGAATGGTTCGCGACCGCGGCCGGTCGCTGGCGGCAAAATCGGCTTTGGCTTCGGTAGTCGAGGAAACGTCTTCAGCGCCGGTCTGCACCAGAATCTCGCGGGCCGTTTTCACCCACTCCCGATCATCGCAGTGCACCGAAAGCAAAATCCCGCCCTTGCGAATGCGCCCTTCGTAGCGCTTGGCCTCGTACTCGGGCGTCCCCAATCCGACCAACGCGCCCGTCACGCCGCCCAGCACCCCGCCCACGCCTATGCCGCTTAGCATCGCCAGGATCGGGCCGGCCGCGACGAACATTCCGAGACCCGGTATCGCGAGCAAACCAACTCCAGCCAGCCACCCCAGGACGCCGCCAACAACCGCGCCGCTCCCCGCGCCGGCGGCGGTGCCTTCGGGAGCCTTCGTGTTCCGTTCCAAAGCCAGATCCTTGGTGCCTGTGTTATCAGGAAACAGGATCGAAATATCCGTGCTGCGAAAGCCCGCCAGTTTCAATCCATGCACCGCGTTTTCCGCGTCCAACTGGCTTGTATAAATGCCAAAAACCGCTTTGTTTTTTGCAGACATGACCGACTCCTTCGTCCTCGGCGAAAGTATGCGTGCCCGGTATTTCTACCGACACCACGCCCTCCCCACCAGGGACGCGGTACCCGGCACACGGGTTAATTCCCGTTAATATTTGAGCAACTGAATGGCCGCGCAAAACTCACGTCCTGGCATTACAAAAGTGTATAGAAAATACCTTGTTGGACGCGTTCGTGGGAAAATTCTTCCACTTCCTCACGGTTTCATCAAGCCCCGTAGAATTCCACCTCCGCCATGCATCTAACCAGCAGACATGCCGAACAGCGCTGGCAATCCCAAGGGCTTCAAGATCAGCAGTTTACTGCGGCCTCATCTGAAACTTCTGGTGATCGGCTTTGTGGCCGTGGCAGGCGAGGGTGTGGCTAACCTGCTGGGGCCGTGGCCTTTGAAGATCGTCCTCGATAATGTCCTGCGATCCAAGGACAAACAAGGCTGGCTCAACAACTGGATTCTCGCGACGTTCGGCAACAACAAGCTTTCCGTGATCGAGTTCGCCGCAGCGGCAGTGCTGGTTATCGCGCTGCTCGGCGCCGCCTGCTCCTATGTCGAAAAATACGTCACCACTACCACCGGCCAATGGGTGACGCACGATCTGCGCCGCACGCTCTACTCGCACATCCAGCGTCTTTCGCTCGCCTATCACGATCACAAGCAAACCGGCGATCTGCTTAGCCGCGTCACCGGCGACATCGACGCTATTCAAAGCTTCATTGTCTCGGGCCTGCTGGATTCCATGATCAACAGCCTCACGCTGGTGGGCATGCTGGGCGTCATGCTCTATTTGAATTGGCGATTCACCTTGATCGCGCTGTCGGTGGCGCCGTTTCTGTTTCTCGTCGTGTTTTCCTATACCCGCCGCATCAAGAAGGCCTCGCGTGAAGTCCGGAAGAAGCAGGGCGAAATCGTTTCTGTTATGCAGGAGGTGCTGTCCTCCATCCACGTAGTGAAGGCGTTCGCGCGCGAGGATTACGAACAGAAGCGTCTGGAAGAAGAGAGCCTGGAGGGTGTTGAGATCGGGCTGCGCGCGCGTTCGCTCAAAGCCAAGCTCTCGCCCCTGGTGGAGATCCTCGTCGCGGTGGGCACGGCCCTGGTGCTGTGGTTTGGCGGCCGCATGGTGCTCAGCCGCGCGCTCTCGGCCGGGTCCCTGGTGCTGTTTATTATGTACCTGGGCAAGATGTACAAGCCCATGCAGCAGCTCTCCAAAATGACCGACTCCTACTCCAAGGCCGTGGTTGGGTACGAGCGTATCCGTGAAATTTTAGAAACCGACAACGAAATCAAGGACCTGCCCGGAGCGCGCCGCGCGCCAAGATTCAGGGGCGGAATCGCGTTCGAGCACGTGAGCTTCGCTTATGAGCCCCCGGCCATGGTTCTGAGGGACGTCAATTTCCAGATTGAGCCTGGGCAAGTAGCCGCCCTGGTCGGCCCCACCGGAGCCGGTAAAAGCACCATCATCAGCCTGATCCCGCGCTTTTACGATCCCACCTCGGGCGTGGTGAAAATCGACGGACAGGACGTGCGCCGCTACCTGCAAAAATCGGTACGCCAGCAGATCAGCTTCGTCTTACAGGAAACGCTGTTGTTCCATGGCCCCATCTGGAACAACATCGCATACGGGAAGCCCGAAGCCTCGCGCGCCGAGATTCTACGCGCGGCCGAACTGGCCAACGCGAGTGAATTCATCGAAAAGCTTCCCGAAGGTTACAACACGATCCTCGGCGAACGCGGCGTCACGCTCTCCGGCGGCCAGCGCCAGCGGATCGCCATCGCGCGGGCGATTATTCGCAATACGCCGATTCTGATCCTGGATGAGCCGAGCTCAGGTCTGGACGCTGCTTCCGAGAAACTGGTCTTTGAAGCGCTGGACCGATTGATGGAAGGCAAGACTTCCATCGTAATAGCCCACCGGCTTTCCACCATCCGCCGCGCGAATTGTATCTTTGTGCTGAACGACGGAACGATCGTCGAGCGTGGAACCCACGAAGAACTGCTGCGCGCCGCGGGACTCTACGCGGAACTGCATGACATCCAGTTCCAGCAGGACGAGCACCTGGTTGCCGAGCCGCAATCCTGACTTACAATTGCTTCAACTCGGCAATTCTCCGCTCAAAATCCGAGGTGAATCCGTCCAACTCCGCGCCCGAATATCCACCCGACCGAAACGCGTCGCGGATCTGATCCGTGGAAAGCTGGCCCAGCATATCGCCGATCCAGCGCGCGTCCAACCGGGGAATGTCGCGCCCAATCCACCGCAGCCGCATTCTGCTAAAGAACTCGTGCGGAAGCAACAGAACCATCAGGGACGGACGGCGCGGCACATTGAAATTAACAAACTCCGGGTCAACTTTCTTGATGAATTTTGACCGGGTGTAAGAGCGCAGGTTCCCCTTGGACTTGGTATGCGAAAACAAGCGCCCGGCGGTGCCGAAGCTGGCCCCCAGGTCGCTCACTTCATATATTTGCGTGTCTACGCCGTCCTTGCGCTTCTCCTCCCGGATGGCGTTGTTCATGTCTTTGAGGTCCCAGTTATTGATGATGGCCATCATCACCCGCAAGCCATCCAACTCGCGCGTGCCGGCAAACGGATTATCCCGCCAGCGCCAGGTGCCTTCCTTTTTCTCGTCTTCTGTTCGCTTCAGGCGCACGTTATACATCACGCCACCCGGGCCAATCAGCTTCTCTCCGCGATGCAAATGCGCCGGGAGCCCCGTCACGCGAACTTCCGGCAGGAAATAATCTTCATCCGCGTGATAGCCCACCGCCCAAACAAAACGCGTGGCCACCGTTTCGGGCCGCGCCTCTGCTCCCAGCTTGATCTTCCATTTCACGCCGTCCTGGTCGCGCACGTCGTACTTGGGATTAGTGCCATTCAAGTCCTCTTTCACAAACGTGAAAGGGCCGTGCGGTTCATGCGCTTTTCCGCCAGGTCCATAGAACAGGTTTTCCGAGCGGATGTCATTGGGCTGGCGCCACAGCTCCGTGAGCACCGGCTGTGTAATTTCTCCTATGGCGCCCGCCGCGACGTAACGATTTTGCGCGATAACTGTCGATGGGCCGGCTATCGCGGCCAGCAACCAAACCGTGCTAAGTCTCTTTCCGCTGATGTTCATAGACCCCCTCCGGCGAAATGGCATTCATCTTGATTAAGCAAGAGTGATGCCAGCGTGACTTTCATTGGGTCCGAGGGAGGCGTTTTGAAACTGCTGATTCAGCCAGGCGACGGGGTGGCGCCCTTGGTGGAGGCCATCAACGGGGCGAAAAGCCGCGTGGAGATCGCCATCTTCCGCTTCGATCGCGGCGAGATCGAAAAGGCGCTGGCCAGCGCCGCCGCCCGAGGGGTATTTGTGCATGCGCTGATCGCTTACACGAATCGCGGCGGTGAAAGAAATCTGCGGAAACTGGAGATGCGCCTCTTGGAGGCCGGCATCACGGTGGCGCGTACCGCCGATGATCTCATCCGCTATCACGACAAATACCTGATCATCGACCGCCGCGAACTCTTTCTTCTTTCCTTCAACTTCACTTATCTGGACATCGATCACAGCCGCTCGTTCGGCCTGGTCACCACCAACCCCAAGCTGGTCGCCGAAGCGGTAAAGCTTTTCGAGGCCGATACCAAGCGTCAACCTTACGTGCCCGGTCTGCCGGCATTTGTTGTGAGTCCCTTGAACGCGCGCAAGCAGCTAGCGGCGTTTCTGAAGGTCGCCAAGAAGGAATTGCTGATCTATGACCCTGAGATAGCCGATCCTGCGATGTTGCGATTGATGGACGCGCGTGCCCAGGCCGGAGTGAATATCAAAGTGATCGGACGCGTCAGCCGCGGCGGCTCCGGGCTCGACGTCCGCAAGCTCGCTCCCATGCGGCTGCACACGCGCACCATCATCCGGGATGGCAGCCAGGCCTTCATCGGAAGCCAGAGCCTGCGCGAGGTGGAGCTCGGTTGCCGGCGAGAAGTGGGAATCATCTTCCGCGACAAGAAAATCGTGAACACGCTGATCAAGATTTTTCACGACGATTGGGATGCCATCGAGCGCGCCGCCCAGCAGCCGGTCCCGGAAGATGTACCGCAGCATTCCGCTCAGCAGGACGCAGAGCAACTTGCCAAGGTGGCCAAAAGGGTAGCGAAAGCCGTAACCAAAGACCTGCCGCCCGTAGCGCCCGTGTTCCGCGTCGTAGTCAGGGAGTTGGTTGGCGAGACGGTAAATCATGATCTCGAGGCCACTATGGCCGAGGAGCGCGTCGAGGACGCCGTCAAAGAAGCGGTGAAGGAAGCGGTTCGCAGTGCGGTGGAAACTGTCGTGGAGCATAACGGCTCAGCCAACCATTGAACTCGGGGTGTGTCACCCTGGAATTCAGAGGAGGCAATCATGGCGATCAACCCGGCGGCGGGCCAGCCCGCGCAACCATCCAATCTAGCGGCTATTCCGCGACTGGTGAGTGTATACTTCGCGAATCGTCCCGATCCGAAAGTTCCCGAACAACGTGTATCCTTCGGAACCTCGGGGCATCGCGGTTCCTCATTCAACCACGCCTTCAATGAATGGCATATCCTGGCCATTACTCAGGCCATTTGTGAATACCGGCGCGGGAAGGGAATCGATGGGCCGCTGTTCCTCGGCATCGACACGCACGCGCTCTCTGAGCCTGCGTTCGTCAGCGCCATGGAAGTGCTGGCGGCCAACGGTGTTACAGTGATGATCCCGCGCGCCATCGAATACACGCCCACGCCGGCCGTTTCCCGAGCGATCTTAAACTTCAATCGCGGGAAAAAGCTGGGATTGGCCGACGGCATCGTGGTGACGCCGTCGCACAATCCGCCCGAGGATGGAGGTTTCAAGTACAACCCGCCGCATGGCGGACCGGCCGGCAGCGACGTCACCGGATTCATTCAGAATCGCGCCAATGAACTGCTCGAAAACGGATTAAACGGAGTGAAGCGCACCCTGTTCGAAAAAGCTTTGCGCGCTTCCACAACCGAGCGGCACGACTTTATCGCCGAATATGTCGCCGACCTGCGCCAGGTGATCGACTTCGACGTGATTCGCGGCGCGAAGCTCAACCTGGGCGTCGATCCTTTGGGCGGCGCCAGCGTTCACTATTGGGGACCCATCCGCGATTTGTATGGATTGAATCTGACCATCGTAAACGATGCAATTGATCCCACCTTCCGCTTCATGACGCTCGATTGGGACGGCCGTATCCGCATGGATCCGTCGTCGCCCTACGCCATGCGGCGATTGATCGGCTTGAAGGACAAGTTCGATATCGCGTTCGCCTGCGATACCGATTCGGATCGTCACGGCGTGGTCACGCGCAGTTCCGGTTTGCTGCCTCCCAATCACTACCTCGCCGCTTGCGTGCATTATCTTTTCGAAAATCGCACGGGCTGGCGCAAGGATGCGGCCGTGGGTAAGACCGTGGTGTCCAGCAGCATGATCGATCGTGTGGCCGCCAAGATTGGCCGAAAAGTTTACGAAGTCCCCGTCGGATTCAAGTGGTTCGTAGATGGCCTGCTCGGTGGATCGCTCGGCTTTGGAGGCGAGGAAAGCGCCGGCGCTTCCTTCCTTTGCCGCGATGCCTCGGTGTGGACCACCGACAAAGACGGCATTATCGCGGCCCTGCTCTCAGCCGAGATCACCGCTCGCGCGGGGCGCGATCCGGGCGAAATTTATGCGGAGTTCGAGCGCGAATTCGGCGCTTCGGTTTACGAGCGGATCGATGCGCCGGCCAACGCGGAGCAGCGTGCCGCGCTCGCGAAGTTGTCGCCTCAGGACATTACGGTCACGGAACTGGCGGGCGAAAAAATCCAGCAAATCCTGACCACCGCGCCGGGCGATGGCAATCCCATCGGCGGCATCAAGGTGATCACGGAAAGCGGCTGGTTCGCCGCGCGTCCCTCCGGCACCGAAGATATCTACAAGATCTACGCCGAGAGCTTCCGCGGCCAGGACCACCTGAAAAAGATCCAGGCAGAAGCCCAGTCCATCGTGTCGTCCGTTCTGGGCGCAGTGGCAGCTTAGGGCTGCCTTATTTCGCCGCCAACGCTAGCGGGCTGAAACTGTCCGCCCCGTAGTTCAATAGGTCGCCGATCCGTTCCACGCTGATGTCGGCCGGTGGATATTTCTTGAAAACTTCCGGATCATGCGCATAATGCCCCTGCCGCACGAAGACTGTTGTGACGCGCGATTGCCAAAGCTTCTTAATCGCATCCAGAATTCGCAGCTTGTCATCCACCAGCACGTAATGATCGGCCGGGTAGCGCTGCACCACGTCTTCGAGCTCCTGTTCCTTGTGAATGTAGATCAATACGTCGCCTTGGAACAGCTCGAAAAGGCCCGAGCGATACACTTTGTGCGGCTGAAAAACCACGTCGCCATCGGAAAGAATCACGGGCTTCCCCCACTGCGCAACGTGTTGCACCGCATCCACTGAATTTGGAAACAGGCGGTTTGCGAAAGGATAGCTCATCAGAAAATACGACACCGCGAGCAGATTGGGATCGTGCGGATAGTCGAAGCGATAACGCTGCAACGCTCCCAGGTAATCCGCGTACCCGAGCTCCGCGCGGATCTCCTCGAAACGTTGCCAATATCGTTGAGACCGCTCCAAGCCGACGCGGGTTGCAAGATGCCGTTTCAGGTCGGCAGTCACATGATCGTTATCGAGCAGGGTGTTGTCAACATCGAAGAGAAAGACAGTATTGTTGTCCGGCATGGTTCTCCTTACACGGGTTGCGGTTGCTGTCGGTTGGCCCGGTCGGCCGCGATGGTAACTTGCATGTCCCGCGCCAAATGCACCACTTGCTGCACCAGGCTTCTGCGGGACAACGCCGGCCACTGGCTGGGCTGCGGTCTCGCCAGGAATAGATGCGTCACGTTATTCAGATGAGCAAACTCCACCAGCGTTTTCGCGACGTCCTGCCCCTGCAATACGCGCGTTTCGATGTGCAGGTTGCGCGCGAAGTTCAAATGACGCTCCACCATCTCGCGATCCTGAGCGGGCATGTCGTGCAAGTCCACTTCGCGCGATACGGCCACGGCGAAACAATCGGCGTGCAGGTAATCGGCTACCCGCTTGCCTCGGCGAATCAACATAGACGTTTCCGGCTCGGGCGTCACCAGAATCAAAATCCGGTCGGCATTCTCAGACGGCTCCTCCGTTTCGTCGTGATAGCCAGGTTCCGGCTCGAATCCGGGAGCGTCGTAGTCCACTTGCCGGATTTCCACTTCGTGCGCGGTCTGCCGCAGCGCCAGCTCGCGCAAAACCACCAGTGTCGATTCCTGGAAAAAGTTTTCCAGCGCCTTCTGGGCTTTCTCTTGCGAATACACCACTCCGCGCGCCAGCCGGTTGAGCAGAGCGCGCGGCGTCAAGTCCACCATTACCACCTGGTCGGCCTGCTGCATCACCCAATCGGGGATGGTCTCGCGAACGCGGATTCCGGTAATGTTCCAGATCTGATCGTTCAAACTTTCCAGATGCTGGATGTTCATGGTGGTCAGAACATCAATGCCGGCGTCCAGCAATATTTGTACGTCCTGCCAGCGCTTCAAGCGCTCCGAACCCGGCACGTTGGTGTGCGGGAACTCATCCACCACGCAGAGCTCGGGGTGGCGGCGCAGAATGGCGTCGGTGTCCATCTCCTCGAAGAGTCCGCCCCGGTAATCGATTTTGCGCCGCGGAATTGTTTCCAGATTCTCCGTCTTCGCGATGGTGTCCTTGCGGCCGTGCGGCTCGAAATAGCCGATCACTACGTCGGTCCCCTGGCGCCTGGCTTCCTGCGCCTCCTCCAGCATTTGATAAGTCTTGCCGACGCCCGCGGCGTAGCCCAGGAAGATCTTAAGTTTTCCGCGCGGCGGACGGTCGGGCATGGTTAATGGGGGAACACTCGCACGTCAATGTCGTTGGCGCCGCGAATCAGCCGGTCGAGCGGCGTGCCGGTGAATCGTTCCCACCATTGCTCGCGGGTGCTGTGGCCGACAAAGATCTGCGTGATGCCGTGTTCATGGGCGAATTTCAGCAGCATCTCGATGGGATCCTGTCCGTCCAGAATCTCGATGCGCGCCTGGGCCGCGCGGGCGATGGCCAGATTGCGTTCCAGCGCCTCCTGATCGCTGGCCGATATTTCCGCCTGGCGCACGTAGGCAACAATAAGATCGCCATGAAACCGGTCGGCGTTGCGCTTTCCGCTGGCGATCATGGGTGCGGCGTTGGCTCGGGGTGTAATGCAGACCAGAATGCGTTCCTGCGCGCCGAACGTTTGCGGCATCCCGTTGCGATGCAGATAGGCTTCCAGTTGCTTGTCCACCACGTCGGCCGCGAGCAGCAGCGCGATTTCCCGGAGTTCGGAGAGTTTCTGCTCCGGCCCCGCCGACCCGTTTGCGATCTGGCCGTCTTTCGCGATGCACATCTCGGGCGGCGCATCCACCACCACGATCTCGTCCGCTGAATTCAGAAAGCTGCGCGGAACCGTTTGGCTCACGCTCTTGCCGGTGATGCGCTGCACGCGCTCCCGCAGGTCGTCGATGTATTGAATGTTGACGGAGGTGATGACGGAAATGCCCGCATCGAGCAACTCCTGTACGTCCTCCCAGCGGCTGGCGTGCGCAAATCCGGGCGGATTGTCGTAAGCCAATCCGTCCACCAGGCAAACTCCCGGGTGGCGCTTGAGAATGGCGGGCGTGTCCATCACAGACGCTCCGTCCACCTGCCGCAGTGGGATCACTTCCAGCTTGCTCAGCACCGCTTGAGTGTCGGGCGACGTCTTGGGCTGGATGGCGCCCACCACCACATCCTGGCCGCGTTCCTTGCGCCGCCGGCCTTCGTCCAGCATGCGAAAGGATTTGCCCACTCCCGAGGCGTACCCCAGGAACACCTTCAACCGGCCGCGGCGCTCGTAGTCCTCCTCGGCCTGAACCTGTTGCAGCAACTCTTCAGGGCTGCGGCGTCGAATCGCGCTCGGCATCGGTTACTTCTATTATCCCCGTTTATTGCGGCTCGTCACGCGCCCTCGTTATTCTGAAAGGGCTGCATGGTGAAAGCAATCACACGCCGGTATGAACGATGGATTCGCGCGCGCGAGGAGGCGCTCTGTTTTCGCGCGACGAACCGCGTTGTTCGGGACTTTGAATGGGGCTTGGAGTGGACGCGGGATTGGCCTTGCGCGCAGAGCTATCCCAAGAATGGCCAAACCCCGGAAGAGTACGTGGCTCATCTGAACCACCTGGCGATGCTTGAAAGCGACGAGTTCTACGGTTACGAACGCCCCGCGGACTTTCAGCTTCAAGATGGCATTGTGCGCTTTCATTCTCCGGTGCGGACGCCCTATCCGGAAAACAATCTCGTGCACGCGCAGTGGTTCCCGGCGCCCAAGTCGAAAAGGGCCGTAGTCCTGCTGCCGCACTGGAACGCTCCTGTTGACGGCCACAACGCACTGTGCCGCGGATTGGCGCGCCTGGGCATTTCCGCGCTGCGCATCAGCCTGCCTTATCACGATTACCGCATGCCGGCCGAACTGAAGCGCGCCGACTATGCCGTCTCCTCCAACATTTGCCGGACCATGGATGCCGCGCGCCAGGCCGTCATTGATGTGCGCTGCTGCCTGGACTGGCTCCAGCTCCAGGGCTTCGAGCGCCTGGGCATCGTCGGCACCAGCCTGGGGTCGGCCTACGCCTGCCTGGTGAGCGCGCATGATGAACGGATCGCAGTCAATGTGTTCAACCACTGCTCCACCTATGTGGCCGACGTGGTGTGGGCCGGGCTTTCCACGCAGCATGTTCGCCAGGGCCTGGAAGAGCACATCGATCTGGAACGTTTGCGGCGCGTCTGGATGGCGGTTTCGCCGGTGAATTACATGGAGAAATTTGCGGCCAAGAAGCAGAAATCGCTGTTCATCTATACTGCCTACGATACGACCTTTCCGCCGGAGCTCTCGCGCGACATCGTGGCCAAAATGCGGGAACACTCCGTGGATCACAAGGTGGTGGTGCTGCCCTGCGGCCACTATACGCTGGGCGAGACGCCGTTCAAGTTTATCGACGGGTATCACATCTGTTCGTATTTAATGCGGCATCTGTAGCGGCGCGCGGCGGCTAAACTGTTTTGTCTGGCGCGTAGCACAGCGAATCCAGCTTGCACTCCGCGCATTTGGGTTTGCGCGCCACGCAGAGCGCGCGTCCGTGAAAAATAAGCTGGAGCGGGAAGTCAAACCATTTCTCGCGCGGGATGATTTTCATCAGATCCTGCTCGATCTTTACCGGGTTGGTGTTCCTGGTGAGGTCCAGCCGCTGCGCGTTGCGTTGAACGTGGGTGTCCACCACGATTCCCTCATGGACGTTGTAACAGGCGCCTAGAACGACGTTGGCCGTTTTTCTTGCCGCGCCCGGGATGGTCAGCATCTCGGCCATGGTCCTGGGGATTTCGCCGCCGAAGTCGGCGAGGATTTTACGCGCGGCGCCGATCAGGGACTTGGCCTTGTTATTAAAGAAACCCGTGGAGCGGATGGTGAGCGCCAGCTCGGCCTGGTTGGCCGACGCAAAGTCCTGGATGGTGGGATATTTCTCAAACAGGCCGGGCGTCACTTCGTTCACGCGTTTGTCGGTGCATTGCGCCGAAAGGATGGTGGCCACCAACAACTCCCAGCAATTCCGGTGATGCAGAGGCACCGCGGGCCGGGGATACATCTGGTCCAGGATCTTGAGGATCTTGCTCACGCGCGCGGCGCGTTCGGCGGCGGTTTTTGGACGGGCTACCGGCTTGGTTTTCGATGCCACGCCGCTATCATCGCACGACGTGGAACGGATCCGGCGGCCTATTGGCGTGTGATCAGGACTTCGGTGCGCAAGGAATGCCAATCCGGCATGGCCGACGGGATTACGGAAGGATCCAGGTCCGCATGGATCTCCTTCGATTGGTTCGGACCGAGAGCCGCAACGATGCTGGATGCGCTCAACAGGGGCGTATCGCCCGGCGCATCCACGGGGCGGATCACGATGTGAACGTTCATGCCCGTGATTTCGCTCGCGGAGTGATTGACGACGACGTACTGAAGTTGCGGCTTCTTATTTGATCCCGTGACAATGCGGACGCCGGCCACTTCCACCGATCTGGCAGCGGGATGCTCCTCCACCACACGTGCGCGCAGGGCGGGCGCGGGCTTGCTGGTTTGCGCCGGCACCGCCACGGTAGCCGCCTTGGTGTCTCCACGGTCCTGCATCACATACTGAAGCAGGCTTCCCGCACCCAAGACTAGGATGGTGGCCACGAGGAGGCTGATCGGCCAGGTGGACACCCGTTTGCGATTCCCGCGCAAGCTGGAATTCTTCGGTTCGAAGCTGACCAGCTGCGGCGGAAGGCTGGGGCCGGCCAGCGTGGGCGCCTGTGGACCAGCGGTCACGGTGGCGCGTCCGGCGTGCTCCGGCGCGACCGGGGTGAATTTTGGTTTCTGCGCGATCAGCCATTGCGCCGCGGGAGGCGCGGGCGCCGTCACGACTTCCTCGGGCGCGGGCAGCAGGCCCACGGCGGGTTGTTCGCGGAAGGAGGCCTGAATGGCGTCGACACCCGCCTGATCCAGTTCATGGGCGGAAACCCTCAGAATGTTGAGCAGATCGGTCAGAGAATCGCCCGCGACGTTCAACTGCGATGGCAGCAGGGACGGCTCGCCTGCTGTGCAGTCTAGCGGTGAGGCAGCGCCCCGTCTCGGCTGTCCGTTCCGATTCGGGACCATGGGCTTGAAGGGTGCAAGGTCCACGGAAGCGAGATCGGCCAGCGCCATCCCGCTATGATCGGACACCGGCATTTCAGCCCGTACAAAAGCCACGGATTGACGGCGCGATAGCAGCGGTTGCGCGGGCTCTTCCAGCAACTCGGGCTGGCTGCCGGGCGCGGCTTGAAACCTGATTTCGCCAGCGGGAGCCGGATCCGCGAGCTGGAAGCCAAACTGATCGCGCGCAGCGCTGGTGGCCAATCGAGCGGCGGGAGAGGAGATACGAACCGGGACCGGCGCCGCGGCCGGCTTCATCCATTCCGAGCGTAGAGGGCGCGCCGGGTTGAGGACCAAGCCGTCGAGCGAAGCCAGATTTTTTGATAACTCGGGTTCGCGCGGCGGAGCGGATTTCACCGGCTCTGCGACGGCGACCGCCGCTGCGGGCGCAAGCAGGCCCACAGACGAAGAAGACTGAAAGCTCTCCGAGAGCGAGAGCAACTCCTGGCTCACACCTGCTCGCTGCTGCACAGTGGAAGCGCGGGCGGCGCTCTCCGGGGGCGCCGTACAGGTCGGACATTCCCGGATGGCCGGCGAGCACTCATGCCCGCACTCAGGACAAATCCAGTACAGCATATATATTCACTCTAGAACCAAAGTGCTTTTATATCTGTCGGTGACTCACCCTAGCTTGTTCTAAGAGGGGCCTTATCTTGCTAACTCACGGCACCTAAAGGCATTGCCGCGTAAGACTCTATACTGGAAGGGCTTGGAGTTCTACCGCCAGAGTTCTGTAAGGCCGCTGAAGCTCAGGCCCCATAAGGTCGGGATACTGGCAGGAAGCTTTAATCCTCCTACGGTGGCCCATATCGAGCTGGCTCAGGCCGCAATCCATCGCGTGGATCTGGTTGTTTGTGTGGTTCCGCGAGTATTCCCCCATAAGGAATATTCCGGCGCGACGCTGGAGCAACGGGTCGAGATGCTGGATGCGGCCGGGCTTACCGTTCCGCATGCCATTGCATCCACCGGCCAGGGATTGTTTATCGACATCGCGCGCGAGTCCCGGGAACATTATGGCGCCGGGACCGAGATGTCTTTCATCTGCGGGCGCGACGCTGCAGAGCGGATTCTTCATTGGGATTATGGGCGTCCGGGCGTGGTGGAGGAGATGCTTGGCGAATTTGAGCTGCTGGTGGCGCCGCGGGGAGGGCATTTTTCGCCGCCGGAGGAATATCGTCATCGAATCCACAGGTTAGAGGTGCGGAGCGGGCACGAAGAAGTTTCGTCGACCGAGGTGCGGGAACGAATTGCGCGGGGTGAGCCGTGGGAACATCTGGTTCCCGAAGGAATTCACGAAAAAGTGCGCGAAATTTATTCGTGCAGCGACGTGTCGAGAAAGGCGCGCAAGCGGTGACTCCGGCTGGGATGCCGCAATTTCCGCAGTGCCTTGGCTTCAATCTGGCGGATGCGTTCGCGCGTGACAGCGAAATGCTGGCCCACTTCTTCAAGCGTGTGCTCGCTGCCGTCTTGCAGGCCGAAGCGCATTTTGATGATTTTTTCTTCGCGCGGGCTGAGCGTCTTGAGCACCTCCGCGGTTTGCTCGCGCAGGTTGAGGTTGATGACCGCTTCCGACGGCGAGACCACGCGCCGGTCCACGATGAAATCGCCTAAGTGCGATTCTTCTTCTTCGCCCACTGGCGTTTCGAGCGAGATGGGCTCCTGGGCGATGCGCAGCACTTTGCGAACCTTGCCCACCGGCAGCTCCATCTTTACCGACAGCTCTTCGGTGGTGGGTTCGCGTCCCAGTTCCTGCTGAAGCATGCGCTGGGTGCGCACCAGCTTGTTGATAGTCTCGATCATGTGCACCGGGATGCGAATGGTGCGGGCCTGGTCCGCAATGGCGCGCGTGATGGCCTGGCGCACCCACCAGGTGGCGTAGGTGGAAAACTTATAGCCGCGGCGGTAATCGAACTTGTCGACGGCCTTCATCAGGCCGATGTTACCTTCCTGGATCAAATCGAGAAATTGCAGGCCGCGATTGGTGTAGCGTTTGGCGATAGAAACCACCAGGCGCAGGTTGGCTTCGATGAGCTGCTTCTTGGCGGTTTCGGCTTCCAGTTCGCCGCGCTCGACGATTTGCAGCGTGCGGCGCAGCTCGGTGGCGCTGGCTCCGCAGTCTTCTTCCAGCTGCTGGATGCGCTGGCCGCATTGGCGCAGTTCCTTGCGCAGATCGCGCGCCGGATGGGCGCCGTTGGCTGGCTCTTCCAGCTTGCGCTGGATCTTGGCGATTTCGCGTTCCAGCGGTTTAAGCTCTTCCACCGAACAGCGCAGGCGTCCAGCCAGGCTGCGGCGAACGGAAGTGCTAAACCCGATGTTGCGGATGATGCGGGAGATCTGCACCATGTTGCGCGCCAACCCATAGCGCAAGCCGCGGTGCTGCTTGGGCTTCATCTGGCGGGAGACGGCCTGCAACTTCTGGCGGAATTGCTGGCTCTTCTTGTAAAACTTCTCGATTTCGGAGATCTGCGCGAGCAGATCGTTTAATTGACCGGTGAAATCCTCGTCGGTGATGACGAATTCGGGCAGGACCAGGACATCGCGCACGGAGGTAACGCCGCGCTGCAGATCCTCGCCCAGTTGAATAATCTCGCGGATGACCAGAGGCGATCGCGAGAGCGCCTTGCGCACGGCCCATTGCCCGCGTTCGTTGCGCTTGGCCAGCTCGATTTCGCCTTCGCGCGTGAGCAGCGGTACGGTGCCCATCTCGCGCAAGTACATGCGGACGGGGTCGTTGGTTTTATCGCCGGTTTCCTGGACCAGCTCCAGGTCGCCGAAGTCGTCGGGTTCTTCTTTGGATTTCTCGAAGTCGAGCTTGGGCTCCTCCAGAATCTCGACGCCGGCGCTGTCGAGATCGGTAAGCAAGTCTTCGAATTCGCGGCCGGAAGGAAATTCTTCGGCGAGCAACTCGTTGACTTCGTCGTACAGAACGAATCCCTTTTCTTTGCCCACTTCCATGAGATGTTTTAACCGGCCGAACTTTTCATTTGTTGCCACTGGCGCCCCACTTACCAGCGAAACCTCAAAGGGGCCCACGCCAAGGTGACTCCCCAACTTGTTTGACGGTGCCCGCCGCACCTTTCGCGTTTAGCCCTGAACTCATTTAGTGTACAACATCGTGTCCAGGCTCTCTGGCCCGTTTCAAACGGTGTTGCAGTGATGTTTGTCCATATCATTTTTGGCTGCCTGGGACGGTCATCTCGGGGTGGCGGTTGCCGCGCGAGACCTTTGATCCAATTCCTCTGCCAGCCGCATGGCTTCCGCAAGATCTCCCTGACGTTCGGCTGCTTTGATCCGGGCGCGAAGAGCGGCCACTTCCGACCGCGGATCCTGCGACTTGAGGCTGCGCAAACATGCCATGGCTTGTTCCGCGGCCTTCTCCTCCTCTAATATTTCATCGGCAAAAATGGCCGACGACAATAGATCCCGGTCGGTTTCGGAGAGACGGCCTTCGAGGTCCGAAAAACGGAACGGGCCGCCGTCGGAATGCATTGCAAACAAGGCCTGAAACACGTTTCTGGACACGAAGCGGTCAAGCGCGCTCAATCCGCTCAATTCCGGGATCACCTGCGCGCGGGCGGCCTCACTAGCGAGTAACGAATAGAGCAGCAGCCGCTCGGTGGGAGGCATTTCGGCGCGGCGCGGCGGCGTTGGACGCTCGGCGGAGCCTTTGCTGAAATGATCGCGCACCAGCTTTTCTTCCACGCCTAGGTAATCGGCCACGTCGTTAGCGACGGCAAAGCGCTCCAGGCGGTCAGAAATGCGCTGGATGGCCGGCGCCAGGAATTTAAACGCATCCATGCGCCCCTCGACGGTCCGCATGTCGAATTTCTGGCGGGCGCGGTCGGCCAGCCAGTGGAAATAGACCGGCGCTTTCTCCAGGCGCTGGCGATAGGCATCGGCGCCGGCGACTTTTATGTATTCATCGGGATCGAGATCGCCGCCGAGCACCAGTACGCGCACCCGCAATCCCTCGTCGAGCAGCTCTTTAATATACTTCTCGGTGGCGTTCGCTCCGGCGTTATCGGGATCGAAGTTGACTACAACATTGTCCGAGTGGCGCTTGAGAATACGCACCTGAGTATTGGTCAGAGAGGTGCCGCAGCTTGCTACCACATTGTGAACGCCCGCCGAATAGACGCCGATGACGTCCATGTAGCCTTCCACCAGAACCGCATAATCCGACTTGCGCAGCGCGCCCTTGGCGCGATGCAGGTTATAGAGCACGTAGCTCTTGCGATAGAGCGCGGTTTCGGGCGAGTTCAGATACTTGGGCTCCTCACCGGGGCGCAGCGCGCGGCCTCCGAAGCCGATCACTTTGCCCGACTCGTTGTGGATGGGGAACATCAGGCGGCCGCGAAAACGATCGTAAAAGCCGGTGCCCTCCTGACGCTTGAGGACCAGGCCCGATTGTTCCAACTGCTCAGGTGGGAAGCGCGATTCAAACTGACGGACCAACTGATGGCCGGAGGGATCGGAGAGACCGAGACCGAACTCGGCCATCTGTTCCGGCGTCACATTGCGGCCGGCGAGATACTGGCGCGCTTGAGCGCCCGCGGGTCCGTTCAAGTTGCTTTGAAACACGCGCGCCGCGGTCTCATGCATCTCCATCAGCGCGCCGCGCAGCTTGGCGTCCGGATCGGAGTACTCGCGCTTGGGCATCGCGATGCCGTTGCGCTCGGCCACCAGCTTCAGCGCTTCGAAGAAACTGATGCGCTCGATTTCCATGACGAACTTGAAGAGATCGCCCTTGGCGTCGCAGCCGAAGCACCGGTAAAACTGATGGCCCGCGTGCACGGAGAACGAGGGCGTCTTTTCAGTGTGGAACGGGCAGAGGCCGGTATAGCGCGGCGAGGCGCCGGCTTTCTTGAGGCGCACATACTGCCCGATGACTGCGACGATGTCGACGGACGATTTTACTTGCTCGGCGAAATCCATGTTCGTTGCGAACTGCCTTAGCCGGGGGAGCTGTTGCTTTATAGGTAACATACCCCGGGGGTGGAGAGGGGCATGTCAGCGGTGGCGATAAATTTTTGGATTGGCTGGGCGGCGCGCCAGGACGCATCAGGGTACTTTTTGTGTTTGGTGACGATAAATTCTTCTTAATGTCTGGATCCTAACGAGAGCGGATGGGGGATGGCGCACGGAGGAAAAGGTGGCCGCTTTGGTTGGAGGGTAGCAGCAGGGAGCGGAGGCCGGCGGCGCAGGAAATTGCAAGCGGTTGCATTTGGGGAAGAAAGGCGATGGGAGATCCTGTCACCGTTCGGCCCGCAGGTGCTCATTCGGTTGCGCGAACGGCTATACTGAGCGAGTACCCTCTGATGCGAAAAGCTTCTATTGCCGCTGTTACGTTTGGGGTGTGGCTGTTCGCTGGGTCTGTTCCCGCGCTGGCCCAGGACCCGCATCAACTCCATATCGACGACACGGGAAAAGTCCTGCCCCAGCACCAGCAGCACCACGCCAGGAAGGGCGACAAGATCTCCTGGACCCGCGACTCGGGCGGCAACAAAACCTGGTACGTCAAATTCACCGGCGACAGCCCGTGCGCGGAGGGAAAGCAGTTTGCCAGCGGCCGGCGTGGCTCTTGCACCGTAAATGCGGTCTGCAACAAAGCCGGCGATCTGGGCTGCAAGTCGTATCACTACCAAAGCGCCACCGCGCGCCGGGCGAAGCTGAACGATCCTGAGATTATCATCGACCCGTAAAGGCTGGCGGGGCCACTCGCCCCGCTCCCGCCGGGGGCATCGACATGGTTGGGCGGACCATTTCGCACTTCGAGATCCTGGAAAAACTGGGCGAAGGAGGCATGGGCGTGGTTTACTGCGCCCGCGATCTCAAGCTGGATCGTTTGGCCGCGCTCAAAATACTGCAGTCCGAATATACGTCCGACCCGCGCCGCCGCGCGCGTTTCAGCGCTGAAGCCAAGGCCGCATCCGCGCTAAATCATCCCAACATCGTTACGATTTATGAGATCGAAACGGTTGCGGGCGTGGACTATATTGCGATGGAGTTCGTGCGCGGCGTGACGCTGCAGCAATTGATGCAAGGCCCGCGGACAGAGCTCGCTACGGCGCTCGATTACGCAGCGCAAATCGCATCGGCGCTCGCGGCTGCGCACGCGGCCGGGATCGTCCATCGGGACGTCAAGCCGGGCAACATTATGGTGACCAAATCCGGCGCCGTAAAGCTGCTGGATTTCGGACTGGCGCAGTTTGAACAGCCCGACGTCGATCCGGACGCTCCCACCGCGACCATGGCGTTTCTGACGCGGCCGGGAACGGTGGTGGGCACCGTGGCTTACATGTCGCCCGAGCAGGCGCAAGGCGGAGGCGTCGGCCCGCGATCCGATATCTTTTCGTTCGGCGTGGTGCTGTATCAGGTGCTCACTGGAACGCTGCCGTTCCAGGCGGGCTCCCAGATCGGGTTGCTCTATGAAATCGTGAATACGCCGGCGCCGCAGTTGAATCAACTTCGCCCGGACCTTCCGCCGGCGCTAGGCGGAATTGTGGAAAAGGCGCTCGAAAAGGATCCGGAGCGCCGTTATCAGCGCGCGGAAGATTTGGCGAGCGACCTGAAAGAAATCGCTCGCCAGTTGGAAAGCGGCATCCCGTCTCACCACATTTCGCTGGCCTCTCTCCCGCGCCGCAAACCGGCCGGACGCCGCTTGTGGAACATCGCGGCGCTGGCGGCCAGCTTAGTCGTCCTGATCGGGGTATTGGCTTGGCGATTTGCACCACGCTGGCTCAATCCGGTTCCGGCGGAAAAGAAAATCGCGGTGCTGCCGTTTCGCAACATCGGCGGCACTCGCGATAACCAGGCATTCTGCGACGGCATGATGGAAATGCTCACCAGCGAGCTCACGGAGCTGTCGCAGTTCCATGGATCGCTGTGGGTGGTTCCTGCCAGCGAGGTACGGCGCGAAGGGCTGGCCAGTCCCGGTGAAGCGCGCCGCGCGTTGGGTGCGAACCTCGTCATCACCGGCAGCGTGCAACGCGACCAGGAGCATGTTCATCTCACCGCCAATCTGGTGGACGCCGGCACTCTGCGGCAGCTTCGCTCACGCGAGATTGAGCGGCCGCTCGGCGAAGAGGCTGAATTACAGGATTCGGTGGTGCAGGAGATCGCCGGGATGCTGCAGCTGGAACTTGGCGCGGGCGAGCGTCAGGCGCTGGCGGCAGGGGAAACCGGCACATCCAGCGCGTACGATTTCTATTTGCAAGCCCGCGGCCACTTGCAGCGGCGCAGCGGGGACGACATCGATCAGGCCATTCAAATGTTCCAGCAAGCTATCCAGCTGGATAAGAATTATGCATTGGCCTACGCGGGGCTGGGCGAAGCGTATTGGCGCAAGTATCGCGACACTCGCGATACCAAGTGGGTGGCGCCGGCGCGCGAGAACTGCCAGCTTGCGCTCAAACTCAACGGCCAGCTCGCGCCCGTGTATGTGACGCTTGGAATTATCGAGGAGGGCGCGGGACGGCACTCAGAAGCTCTGGACGCGCTCCAAAAGGCGCGGCAATTGGAGCCGTCCAATCCCAGCGTGTTCAGCGAACTGGGCGCGGTGCGGGAAGCGATGGGAGCGTTCGACGATGCGGAAGCGAATTACAAAGCGGCGGCTCAGTTGCGCCCGAGCGACTGGACCAGCTTGAATTCGCTGGGCGGTTTTTACTATCGGCGCGGGCGCTATCAGAACGCTATTCCGCTCTTTGCACAGATCACGCAGCTCGCGCCTGGCAACAGCCAGGGCTATACGAACCTGGGCGCAACTTACGCCATGGCCGGCCAATACGAGAGCGCCGCGGTCAGCTTCAACCAATCGCTGAGGCTGCGGCCAACGGCCTCGGCGTACACCAACCTCGGGACCATCTACTTCTTCCTGGGGCGCTGCGCGGAAGCCGTTCCGCTGATGGAGCGCGCGTCGCAACTTGCGCCGCAGAGCGAGCAGGTGTGGGGGAATCTAGGCGACGCCTATGCGTGCGTGTCCGGCAGGAAGGGCGACGCGGATTCCGCGTACCAGAAAGCGGTTCAATTGGGACAGGCGCGCCTGGCGGTGAATGCCAGCGACGGCGAAACGTTGAGCGTGGTGGCTTTATACCAAGCCAAGCTGGGCGAGAAAGGGAAGGCGCTGGAAAAAATAGAGAAGGCGCGGCGTCTGGCTCCAGGCAGCCGCAAAGTGCAGTGGGAAGCGGCGTTGATCTATGAGCTGGCGGGCCAGCGCGATCACGCGCTCGCTGCACTCGGGGCAGCCATTCAAGGGGGCCAGCCGCTGGACGAAGTGCGCGGTGAACCGGCTCTCGCGAATCTGCGAAACGATCCGCGCTATCAGAAGCTGATGGCGAGGGCCGGGAAGAAATAGTGGATTCAAAATAGTGGACTCAACCCACGATCCGAATCTCGCGAGCTGGGTGGAATCGGCCAAGAGTCCCGAAACGGATTTTCCGATTCAGAATCTGCCGTACGCCAGTTTTCGAAAGCGGGGCGAAGAGCAAATCCGAGTGGGAGTGGCCATCGGCGACATGCTGCTGGATGCGAGCCAGGCTCTTGGGATTGCATCCCTCAGCGCGGTGATGGCCATGCCGCGGGCCCAGCGCACCGGGTTGCGCCACCGCTTGAGTGAATTGCTGGCGAACTATTCGCTGGGCGCGGAGCGAGCGACGCTGCCTGTATCGGAAGCTGAGTTGCTGCTGCCGTGCGATATTCCCGATTACACCGATTTCTTCGCGTCCATCGATCACGCCCGCAACGTGGGAAGCCTGTTTCGTCCCGATAAGCCGCTCTCGCCGAACTATAAGTGGATTCCGATCGCGTATCACGGCCGCGCTTCGTCCATCGTCTTGAGCGGCACCGGGGTGCAGCGGCCCTGCGGGCAGATTCTTGGGAGCGGCGCGCCGGTGTTTGCGCCATCGCGGATGCTCGATTATGAACTGGAGGTGGGCGCGTTCGTAGGTCCTGGCAACGCTATGGGCCAACCGGTTCCCATCGCGAATGCCGAAGAGCATCTGTTCGGGGTGTGCTTGTTGAATGATTGGTCGGCGCGCGACATCCAGAGCTGGGAGTATCAGCCGCTGGGTCCGTTTCTGGCGAAGAATTTCGCCACGTCCATCTCGCCTTGGATTGTGACGCTGGACGCGCTGGAACCTTTTCGGGTGCCTGCATTGCCGCGGCCTGCGGGCGACCCGCAACCGCTCCCGTATCTCGAAACGGCTGGCGACGGTGCGTTTCGAATCACGCTGGAGGTTTGGTTGCGCTCGGCGAAAATGCCGGCGCCCATGCGTGTGAGCCAGAGCGATTTTGCGTCGTTGTACTGGACGCTGGGACAGATGATCGCGCACCACACCAGCAATGGTTGTCCGCTGCGCCCGGGCGATCTGATCGGCAGCGGGACGGTCTCCGGGCCGGAAAAGCAGAACCAGGGCTGCTTACTGGAGATGGCGCGGCGAGGAGCCGAACCTGTGCAACTTCCCACTGGTGAAACGCGCAGTTTTCTGGAAGATGGCGACGAAGTGATATTGAAAGGCTGGTGTGAAGCGTCAGGTTTTCGTCGCATCGGTCTGGGAGAATGCCGGGGCCGCATTCTCCCAGCTTTGCTGGCCTAAAGGGCTGTAGCCGGGAAGAATCCTGGCTCCGCCACCGTCGAGATTTTGCCACTTTCGCAAGCGCGTCCGACGCAAGGTCAATCACTTCCGATTGGACCTTCGGGTGCATTGAGGGCGTTGCAATAAAGCTCGCTGGAGTATTGTATTGGCCACAACGCAAGCCGCTCTCACTGAAGAAGTTCGCGCCTACACAGCCCAGGAACGCACCCGGCCGCGCCATAGCATCGACCTGTTTTTTGTACTGGGCGTGACGGTCGCGATCGGAGCGATCCTGGCCGGGGTGAGTGCCGCGGGCATTGCAATCACCTATTTCTTTCAACCAGCAGGCGCGCTGATCGTGATCGGGGGCACGCTGGGCGTCATGCTGGTGACCACCCCGAAACATTCGCTGGTCCACTCGTTTCGGCGCGTGATGGACTTGATTGCCTCCGACGACGTGAACCGCGAGGCCTTGATCGATGAGATCATCTTCCATGCGCGAGTGGCGCGCCGCGGCAGCCTGCTGGCGCTGGAGCCTTTGGTGCCGCAAGCCCTGCATCCGTTTCTCGGGCAGGCGCTGCAGCTCGCATTGGATGTAGGCAGCCGCACGGAATTGCAGACCATCCTGGAAAACGAGCTGCGTATGCGCGAGCGCCAGGGAGAAACCGACGCCAAGACCTTGGAAGTGGCCGGCGCCTTCGCGCCTACCATCGGAATCATCGGAACCGTGGTGGGCCTGATGGAAGTGCTGCGTCACTTTTCCAACCTGCAATCGGTGGGATTTGGCATCGGCACGGCGTTCGTCTCCACCATTTATGGGCTGGCTCTGGCGAATCTGTTGCTATTGCCGGCGGCGCATCGGATTCGCGCGCGCGTAGCCGAGAACTTCGAGATTCAGGAGCTCATCATCGAAGGCGTGCTTTCATTGACCGACAATGTGCATCCCGCGCTGATCCGCCTGCGTCTGAACGCGTATATCCGCGAGCCGCAGGTTGAGCAGATTCGTGACGCACGGACCCAAGCGGCCCATGAAGCGTAACCTCAAGCCTAAATACCTGGATGCCGCGCACGGAGGGCAGCGGGAGTCCTGGCTGGTCAGCTACACCGACTTCGTCACCATTCTGCTGATCCTGTTTGTCGCGATCGCTGCGCAGGGCTTGCACCCGGCTGTTCCGCCTCGGACGGAGGTGCCGCCCAAGCGACCGCAAACTGCCAAAGCTGTGCCGATCGTTGCGTCCCAGCCGCAGCCGGCGGAAACACCCCAAGCTGATTCACGGCAAGCTGATTCACAGCAGGCCGATTCGCATCAGGCCGATTCACACCTGGCCGATTCACATCAGGCATTGGTCCGCGCGGATGAAAAGCTACGATCGCAAGGATTGGATTCGCGGCTGGAGGCGCGCGGGCTGGTGATCAGCCTGCCGCAGGCCATTCTGTTTCCCTCGGGCGAAGACCATGTCGTGGCGGCCGCACTCCCTATCGTTTCCCAAATTGCGGAGGTGCTATCGAGCGTTCCGAACAAAGTGGCGCTGGTGGGACATGCCGATTCCATCCCCATCCACAACCAGCGCTTTCACAGCAATTGGGAGCTTTCGGCCGCGCGCAGCGTAAGCCTGCTGGAGGTCCTCAGCCACCGCTATGGCATCTCCGAGTCGCGGCTTTCGGTGCAAAGCTATGGCTCCAACGACCCGAAGGATTCCAACGATACCCCGGCCGGCCGGGCTGAAAATCGCCGGGTTGAAATTTTGCTGCTGGACGAAACCGCCCAATAGAATCGGCTCGCGGTTTGATATCGTGATCTTTGAGTGTCCTGGATATTCCTCGCGAGGGCGCGCTGGGGCTGCTATCTCTGGGAGCACTGGTGGTTCGCTTGGACCCCGGCGTAGTCCCGTTCCGCAAAGCAACCCAATGCAAAATTCACGTGAGCGGCGGCGAGTTCAACGTCGCGGCCAATCTGGCTAACTGCTTTGGCGTCCCGGCCGGTATCGCGAGCGCGATGGTGGACTATCCCATCGGCGATTTGATTGCCGAGCGCGTTCGCGCCATGGGTGTGCAACCCTTCTATAAGCGCTTCGAGCACAACGGCGTCACTGGTCCAAACATGGCCACGGTGTACAGCGATCGCGGATATGGCGTGCGCCCGCCGGTGGTGTTCTACAATCGCGCGAACGAAGCCGGAGCGATGCTGAAACCTGGCGACTTCGATTGGAAGGCCATTTTCGCTGGCGGCGTGCGCTGGTTCCACAGCGGCGGAATTTTCGCTGCGTTATCGCCCACCACAGGCGATCTGATCGTCGAAGCCATGCAAGCGGCAAGGGCGTCGGGCGCGGTAGTTTCTTTCGACCTCAACTTTCGCAAGAAGCTGTGGAGCGTTTGGGGCGGCGCCGACCGCGGAGGGGCCGTGCTGCGCCGCATCGTTCAAAATGTCGACGTGCTGGTGGGCAACGAAGAAGATCTACAACAGGCGCTCGGGATGGCGGGCGTGGAAGAGACCGTCAAGACCTATCCGCAACTGAAGATCGTGGCTACCAGCCTGCGCGAGGTGCATTCGGCCAACCGGCACACCTGGAGCGCAACGGCCTGGATGGGCGGGCAAACATATTCGGCGCCGAAGTGCGAATTAGATGTCTACGACCGCGTGGGCGGCGGCGATGGATTCTCGGCCGGATTCTTTTACGGGCTGCTGGCGGGCGAATCTCCTGAAGATGCGCTCAAGCTGGGCTGGGCGCACGGAGCTCTGTGACTACTTTTCCAGGCGACACAACCATGGCGACGCTGGATCAGGTGCGCGCGTTCGCTCGGGGCGGGTCGGCTCGGATTCAGCGCTAAGCTGATTCTTCAGAAAGTTGTTGCAAGAAAGAAAGGTATCCTGGGAACAGTGCTGCAGAGCGCGATTTTCTTTGAGACGCCCGAGGAAATATTCACGCGCGTCTTCGGTGAGTTGAAGCCTCGCACGCCCGTCCCAACCGTTCGGCTGAAATTCTGCAAGTTCGCCAATGCAAACAGCTCGGTGCGGTGGGACCAATCCGGCCTGGAATTCCGCATTACCGACGTGCTGGAAGGCGCGCCCGCGGAGATCCTGGAATCGCTGGCTCACATACTGATGTGCAAGCTATTGCGCCGGCCGCAGCCGCGTACTCATGCGGAGCGTTACCGCCGGTATTTGAATCGCAAGGAAATGCGCCGCAGCCTGCAATTGGTAAAGCAGGCGCGGGGGCGCAAGTTCGTGTCAGGACCGCGGGGCGACTGCTACGATCTTCAAGCCATCTTCGAAGAACTGAATCAGACGTACTTCCATGGACTGATGGCGCAGCCGCTGCTGGGCTGGAGCCGCCGGCCGTCGCGCGTAATGTTGGGACACTACGATCCCTCCCACAACGCGATCATTTTGAGCCGCCTGCTGGACAGGGGGAGCGTTCCCAGGCTGGCCGTGGAATACATTCTGTTCCACGAGATGCTGCATTTGCGTTTTCCGGTAGAACACCGGGGCGCGCGGCGCTGCGTCCATACCCGGGAGTTTAAAGCAGCCGAGAAACAATTCCCGCTTCTTATAGAAGCCAAACAGCATCTCAAGGCAATTTGTTGCTAGCCTGTCCAGAGTACGCCTAAGAGATCTCGAACTGGGCCCTGCTGGGAGACGATAGCAGCGCAACCTGATTGCGCATGGCTTCAACTGCCGCCACCAATCGCCGCCCATCCGCAACGGTCCATCCCAGAGGAGAGAGCGCGAGTTGGACCCGCACCGAGCAAACCGCGGCGTAAAAACGGATCTGCTGGCGCCACAACTGGCGCGCGAATTCCTGCCGGTCCTGGGTGGAATAAACAATCATCAGCTTGCCAATGCCGGTGAGTTGGTTAAAGTCCTGCACCAGATGGCGAATATAAATGCGATAAATCTTGCGCCGCTCGGCCATCAGGCGCGTGGCGATTTCCTCGCGGTATCCAGCCTGCGACGCTAGAAACCGCAGGTCGCTAGGGTCCAATAATCGCTCCATGGGAGCATAGCTTTCCAGAGAAAAGCCGTCCAGCCATTCGGCTGTACATTGCCGCGCGGCAAAGCGAGACGCGAGCCTCCAGAATAGGCCGGCAAAACAGGCGGCCAGCAATGTGAGTGCGAGTGCAATCAGAAGGATCAACTGCGAATGCACATTTCCTCCTTGCCTCTCGCTAAATCATAACCAATAGTTCGAGTGAATGCAAATACATTTGTCCTTTTCCGGCGCACATCAGCAACATAACGATCGGGTTTCTCAATGCTTAGTTTCTGGAACGCAAAAGGCTGGCGTTGATTTCTTCCAGTTGCGCCAGCAAGCGCTGTTCATCGCCGGGGTTCCAGTGATGACCCACCACGACGCGTTTGTTTTCTCCGGCGCGATTGAGCGCCAACAGCCAAAAGGTCAAACAAGCCACCGAGATGCCCATATCGACATTGCCCTTTTGCCGGTTCCAGAAGTAGCCCAAATTCTGAAAGAACGCCATAGTCGCAATGGTTGGAAAATAAACCGCATAGCCGGCCAGGTAAGCGATCACGTTCCGCCCGAGAGGGACGGGATAATAGACCAAAAACCCGCTGATCAAAAGCACGAATGCAACCAGGCTGGACAGGATTGGACGCTCGAGTATAAAAAGATACCCGGTGAGAGTATTGGGTGTTTTCTCGATCCGCAAAGGCAGCAGCGACACCAAGATGGCGAACGCAAGCGTAACCTTAATATAACGGCGCGCCACTCCGGCAATTCCAGCCAGATTGCGCAAGATCACCGAGTACAGCTCCAGAACAACCAGCGCGTAAAAGGCTACAATAAATGCCTGACTCGCAACAAAGAGATCGCGATACAAGGGGCTTGCGAGCGGAACAAACAGGGGAATGAGTGCCTGCAATAGTTCTAAAACCAAGTATCTAAAGAAGTTAACGTAGACTCTCTGCAGCCCGGCCAACCACATCCGTGTGCACAGAGCGATCAGGGCCGCAATCTCTACGATGAGCAGAACCTGTTGCTCGATAGGGAGCTGGTGCATAGATCGAAGTCCAGTCTAGCACCGGCCCCCACGAGCACATCGACTATCGGGCTGGGCATGGCGCTGACTAGACAGGGGGCGCAGGGCGGGGTGGGAATATCCGCGGAAACTGCCGTAACCAGCGCAAGCGCAACACCTGCAAGCAAAAAAAGCTTTTTCAACATGCTCAAATCTCCTCGTGGTTTTGAATTGAATTCGGAGAATTCTCGAATCCACCGCAAGATTAAGCGGTGTAAGGCGTGGTAAGTGAATGCGCGGATAGACTTTCGGAAACCAGAACATCCTGCCGCTGTGCGTCAACGGCGGCTTTGACGATCTATCTTTCCTTCCCGGAAGATCCGGTGTATGATTTCAGGTGTTTGGTATGAAAGGCGAAAGAACTGCGGGCGTTGCCTTCGACCGGAGTGCCGCGGCCGACCTTTGGCGCAACACTATCTCCCAGATTCCATCTGTCTTCGGAAAGCTGGTCTATCTGGCCTCGTTGCGCAATCCGAACAACGGCGCATACGAACATCACGGATTGGCGCTGGTATTCGGGGACGATGAGGCGAATAAGGCACTACGGAACAGCCATAACAAGGTCTTCGCCGAGTGGTTATCTTTCAACATCGAGCAACAGAAGGCAGATCTAGATCTCTATATTTCGGGACTCTTCGAAGACAAACGCCTGGTGGTGGAAACCTGGATCCGGCTGGCACCGTATCGGAATTTACCGCCAGCTTCTGTTCGAGGGGTGGAGAGGCGTCTCTATCTGGCTGACTTTATGGCCCTGCTCGATCTGCTCAAGGCCGCGTACGGCGTCGCCGCGCCTGATCCAGACGCATAGCGATCCCAGACACTTGGCCGATCAAGTCGACGTCATTGGGATACTTGTAAACCTGCGGACTGCAGCCGGACAACGGGTGGGGGAGCAGGATCAACTGCTCGCCGTTCAAGCTAGCCCATCCGCAGGCAAAGCCCTGGCGATGCTCGAAAAAGTAGATGGGCCGTTCGAACTCGTTGTTCCAACCCGAGTTGGCGATCTTTTGCTGGGTCTCATCAATGCAGACGAAGGTCCCCGGCTGGAGCAAGGGGTACATGAACCAGTCTTCGGTTCCCATCAGGGCGTAGCGCTGTTCCTTGAGGTCGAGAGACTCAAGAAACAGGAGTGGCAGCTTACCCCAGCGCTGCACCATGCGAGTAAGATAGGTGGTGCGGCGAAGATCGAGGCCGGGATCGAGCGCGAGCGGCAGGAGCACTTCACTTGAAACGCGGCCATGACCGGTATTGCCATGAAAAGAAAGCATGTGCGTTTGCGGGACGTCCACCGACGCGGCATCGGTGGGAAGGGAACCGAGCGAGACTCCATACCATTCAATAACTTCTTGAAAATCAAGGCGATAAATAGCACACAGGGAGTACAGCTTGTGGATGGTGGGAACTAGATTACGGTTCTCGATTTCCGAGATGCGATTGATGAGAACCGCGAAATCGTCATTGTGGTACTTATCCGCAATCTTCAGGCTGGCCTGTTCTACGTCCCGAACCCGTAAGTTAAGCCGTTCTCTGATACGCCGTAGTTTCTGTCCAGGATCCTCCATGGTATGATGCATTTCCCAGCACCTAAAGAAAATGACCGGGGGTTTGCGGTTTCCAGTTTGCGAACATCAGTCAGACGTTCTACAGGGTCGAATTATAACGACCACAGCAGCAAAGAGCAAGACAAGGAGGAATTCTTTGTTCGGTTTTCCGAACAGCCGCCCGACTTTACAACGGTTTATCGTTAGCAGAAACGGGCTCGGAATGACCCCTTGAGTTCGGTTTTGAGAAAAACTTGGGAGCCGGCCACTGGAAAGTCAGAATTAGCGCCGCGTGAGAGTGTTGAAGAAGCAGGGTGAAAATCGATGAAATTGCAGCGCACCGGTATTCAAGGTGAATTGGGGGCCTTCAGCCAGGAGGCCGCCCGCCAACTGTTGAGCCCCAAAACCCAGGTTGTTCCGTACCCGACGTTCGAATCCGTATTTGCCGCGCTGAGCGCTGGAAAGATCGACTCAGCCGTGATACCGATGGAGAATACCCTGGCCGGGTCCGTTCACGAGAATTACGATCACCTGCTGCATTTCGATGTGCGGATCGCCGCGGAGACCAATGTCCGCATTGTGCATAACCTGATCGCGCCGCCGGGAGTTCGGTTCAAGGATCTTCGCAAGGTGTATTCGCACCCGGTGGCGCTGGATCAGTGCCGCAAATTCTTCGCCCGTTATCCGAAACTGGAGAAGGTCCCCTTCTATGACACGGCGGGCAGCGTGAAGATGGTGATGGCCGAAAAGGGGCCGGAGTCGGCCGCCATTGCCTCCGACGTGGCCGCCCGTATTTATGGGGGAACGATCCTGAAGCGGTCGATTGAAGACGACCGTCGAAATTTCACGCGCTTCTTTTTGCTCTATCCCGCGAAGAAACTGCCGCCGCCGCGCCGCGCGAAAGAATGGAAGACTTCCCTGGTGTTCACGACGCGCAATATTCCAGGAGCCCTGTTCCGCGGTCTGAGCGCTTTCGCGCTGCGGGATTTGAATCTGACCAAAATCGAGTCGCGCCCGTTGCGCGGCAAACCGTGGGAATACCTGTTTTATTTGGATCTGCTGGGACGCGAGAATGAGCCACGCGTGCAAAACGCGCTGCGGCATTTGGCCGAGATCGCGGATTTTCTGCGAGTGTTAGGCAGCTATCCGCCCGGGCGGTAAGTCGCCACCCACTCACCCGAGGATTTGACAACCGCCTTTAAGCCAGGATAATATGTTTACATCCGGGTAAAATATCGAAGGCAGCTCAATGAATGAATCTCCTGTAAAATCCTGCACGGCCTTTGCCGGCACAAGACGAATTGCCGGCGGCGCGGTTGGCGAGGTTGCACTGAAAACCAAAGCGGTGCTGGATCGAGACAGGCACGCGCAAATATTGATCTTCGATGACCATACCAGCCAATTAGTCGAAGTGGATTTTCGCGGAACTCAAGAGCAGGTCTTGCAACGTGTCTCGGATATCGCGGAGAATTCGCCGCCAACCAGTGAATCGGCATCATCCATTGCCGAAACACGAGGGCCCGGTCGCCCGAGGTTGGGCGTGATAGCCCGCGAAGTGACCTTGTTGCCCCGGCATTGGGATTGGCTGGCTACGCAGCCGGGAGGCGCCTCGGTGGCTTTACGGAAACTGGTGGAGCATGCCCGAACGGCAAACCAAGGCAGAGATCGGTTGCGGCACGCACAGGATGCCGCATACCGGTTCCTCTCGGCGATGGCGGGAAACGAGCCTGGCTACGAAGAGGCAATCCGGGCGCTGTTTGCGGGCAAAGGCAAGCGCTTCCTAGAGATGATCGAGCCCTGGCCGCGGGACATTCGGAATCACGCGAAGAAGTTGGCCGCCGCTGCGTTCACCGAATCCGAGGCGACACCTTCAGCCGCTGATCAAAGTACAGTGGAAACCAAGACGAAAAGATGAGGTATCAGAGGCAATCGGTGGAAACCGCTTCTTGGCTGGGCCGTTGTCCGGGCGGATCCGATGCAAGCATTTGAGTTCGGGAGGAATCCGCACACTCGACGACGGGCACCACATCCGTTCGTTATTTTAGCGAAAAGGTAGTGAATGCCGTCAAATCCAGTTCGCGCCTTTATTAGAATCTCCGCGGCATAAGGAAAATGTGCTCGCGCTGTGCAATCGGCTGCGCGCGCGCAGGATCGACCGGTATGAGCCGCCGCCGCAAGGTTGGCGGCTGTGGATGGAAGAACAGCGCCAAGCCACGGATTTTGTGCTCATCGTCGTCTCGGCCCATTCTGGAGCCAGCGAGCGAAAGGTAAAACGGCCAAAAACGTCGGGATGGGGGTGCGGTGAGAAGGCCGCCTCCGTAGCTCACCACGCGGTCGCTCTTAGCGACTTTTTTCGGACTGGCGCCGCCAGGCGAAATAACCGTCCAGCACTTCGAGGTTCTGCAAATTAGGAACATCTACGGCTTTGGACGGATCGTCCAGGTTCATCACCTGGGCGCTCGAATTGGTAAAGTTCGGCCAATGAGGGAGGCCGCTTCCGTTGGGATCGCCGCTCTTGGCGAAGTTCACCCAATAAGAAGACACTTCATCGGAGACCGTGCGATCGGACGGCGTGGCAGGCATCCCGGAAGTGAAGTTGTCAAAGACATAGGCGATCTCGCCGGCATGCGCCGCGCCCCAATCCTTAAACGCGGGAGCGCTCGGATAGTTCGGCCGGTGGCTGAAATAGTAAACGTAAACCTTGCCTTTGCCGGTCTTCGATTGCAGCCGCGCCCAGGTCCAGGTGGGCCACGCAAAGGTGGCGTCGCGGAACATATCGCGTGAGGAACGGAGCGCTTCGGCGTCCGTGTTGCCCGGATAGACAGCCAGGATCTTGTCGGCGTATTCGCCGTAGCCTTGCCGAATCGTCTTTTGATACTCGTCGGCTTTCGCGGAAGCGACGAACAGCGCGCCTTCGTCGGAATTGGTTCCGATCAAAACCGGCGTGTCGTTGTAGCGTTTTGCTTGGTAAAGCTTGTACTGATCGCCCAGCAATACGTAGCCGTCGAAAATGGGCCATGAGCCGCCCAAACCTGGAGGCGAGTTCTTGAGGATGTCCGCGGCGGACAGTTTGCGCGCATCGGCAATGGAAGCCGCGCCCAGCTTGGCCAGGAAAGCACTGCCACTCTTCTCGGCCGTGGCGAGCGAATCCATATTCTCGCCGCCCTCTGCGCCGGTTTGATGTACTGGCGCGAAGTTTCCTCCGCTCTCGGAAATGGCGCCGCGGAATAATCCCTTGGCCAGCGGTGACGCCGACAGCATACTGACGGCGATTCCTCCCGCTGATTCACCGAAAATCGTGACGCGGTTGAAATCGCCGCCGAACGCGGCAATGTTGTGCTTCACCCATTGCAAGCCGGCGATCTGGTCCAGCAGCCCGTAGTTGCCGGAATGCCCGCCCTGTTCGCGCGTGAGCTCGGGATGGGCGAGGAAGCCGAATCGGCCCAGGCGGTAGGCGATGCTCACCAATACGACGCCCTTCTTGGCGAAATTCTTTCCGTCGTACAGCGACATCGAAGTGCCGCCGATGGTGAACCCGCCCCCGTAGATCCAGACCATCACGGCCAGCTTTTCGCCCGGCGACTTCGCGGGCGTCCAGACGTTCAGGTAGAGGCAATTCTCGTTGGTAGCCACGGATTCCATCCCCAGGTCGGCCTGCACCACCGGAACCTGCACGCAGGCCGGTGCGAATTTATCGGCACTGCGGACCCCGGTCCAGGCGGCGGGCGCTGCGGGCGCTCGCCAGCGCAAATCGCCCACGGGCGGCGCGGCGAACGGAACACCTTTGTAGATGGTGATGCCGTCTTCTGTCATGCCCTGGACCAAGCCGGCCTGCGTGCGCACGGGCTGGGGTGTTTGCGCAGCCAAAGCGGCGGCGAGCGCAAGCGATACAACTGCGACAATGTGGATCGTTTTCATGTTGATCTCCGTTCCGGCTGTCGAACCCGCCATTCAGTTTAATTCATTCTTTAGCCGGAGCAGCCGGCACGGAGCCAGATGACGGAGCCAGATATACTAGTGTCGTGGCGGGTCTGGTCAAACTGGCAGCCGCGCCCAAGCTCGACTTAGGAATCCTGAAGGCGAAGCAAGACAGATTGTTCTCGATTCTGAAACCGATGCGGCGCGTCATTATCGCGTACTCCGGCGGCGCCGATTCGGCGTACCTGGCGTGGGCTGCGCATCGCGTGCTGGGCGAAAATGCCCTGGCCGTCACGGCGGATTCCGCGTCCATTCCCGAATCGCACAAGAGCGACGCCGAGGCATTCGCGCGCGAGTGGGGTTTTCGCCACGAATACATCGAGACGCGCGAGTTTGATAATCCGGATTACATCAAGAACGATCCGAATCGCTGTTTCCACTGCAAGGACGAGCTGTTCACGCGCCTGGAAACGGTGGCGCGCGAGCGCGGCATCGAGCATATCGCCTATGGCGTGAATGTGGATGACCTGGGCGACTATCGGCCCGGCCAGCATGCGGCCAAGCTGCACCAGGCCAAGGCGCCGCTCGTCGAAGCCGGATTGAGCAAAGCCGAAATCCGCGAGTTGTCGCGTCTCACCGGCTTGTCCACGTGGGACCGTCCCGCGGCCGCCTGCCTCAGCTCGCGCATCCCTTACGGAACTCCTGTGACTATTGAAAACGTCAAGACTGTCGAACGCGGCGAAGAAGCTGTCCGCGCTTTAGGCTTCCGCCAGTTCCGCGTGCGGTTCCACGGCAAACTGGTCCGCATAGAAATCGCGAAGGACGAACTCGCGGCCGCGCTCAATCCCGAAATGGCCCATAGATTTGTTCAAATCTTCAAGCCGCTGGGCTTCCATTACGTGACCATTGATTTGGAAGGCTACCGGCAGGGCTCGTTAAACGCTGTATTGGCCGCCGCCGATCCGCAGTAGTGCTGTTGGCCATAATCGTGATTGGCCACAAAGAGGCACGGATAAAAAGAGGCGGCGCGGGCTAACAAGGTGCACTGCCCAATTCGCCGGCCGACTAGTTGCGCGTACCGATGCTCTCGGTGCGCCCGGCCAGCGGTTTCACAATCGATCCGCCGCATACGCCCACGCCGGTGTTCAGCAGCGCGTTGAGCAGATTGTAGAGGACGGCGTAAACCACCTGTTCGTTCACCGGCTGCTTGCCCGGCATCCGGAATGTGACCGGCAGCTCTTTGGCGATTTGCAACCGTACCGAATCCGGCAACGTGCGCCCGGCCCGGTCCTTCTGGTTTGCGAGCGACATGGGCGTTTGCAACACAGCGCCGGTCTTTCCATCGACGTAGAACTGGCAGCGCGAAAACCAGCCCAGATTGCCGGGATCGGCCGCGTCGAACAGCAGCAGCGGCGCCTGGCGATCGATGGCCGCGAGATACAGATTCATGGAACGCTGGCTTTCTTCGATCCGATACTCGAAGCCGGCCTGCTTGGCGATGTTCGCCACGAAGTCGGGATCAAGTTCAAGCAGGAGGAACTTGTGCCCCCCCGCCAGCAATACCTGCATAAGCCTCATTGTAGCCGTTCCCAGCGCCGAGGCCGCGTGCCAGGTTCGCGATATAATGGCAAAGGAGTTTCCCACTTGTCCATCCGAAGCTTTTTGCGCCTGAGCGCCCATATTCAAATGCTGCCCGTGCTCGAAAGCGGCGAAGAGACGCTGGTGGGCGGCCAGGCTGTCATGGAAGGCGTCATGATGCGCGCGCCCCACAGCTACTGCGTCGCGGTGCGCAAACCGAATGGCGAGATTGTTACCGAGCAGAGCCCGCTGCCGCGCATCTCCGAGAAATATCCGATTTTCAGGCTGCCCATTCTGCGGGGTCTGGGGACGCTCGGCCATGCCATGTATCTGGGCGTGAAAGCGCTGCAATTTTCAGCGAACGTGGCGCTGGGCGAAGAGGCCGCCAAAGACGGCCAGAAGCCGCCGGAGCTCACCGGCTGGATGCTGGCCCTGCCGCTCGCGTTTTCGCTGCTGTTTTTCCTGTTCATGTACAAATTTGTGCCGCTGTTGCTGGCCACTGAGGTGGGCAAGGCGGTCCCGTCGCTGCACGGCCGGTTCGCCATCAACATGATGGACGGCCTGATCCGCCTGGTGCTGTTCCTCGGGTTCCTGATCATCATTTCGCGCATGAAGGACATTCGCCGCATGTTCCAATACCACGGCGCCGAGCACAAAGTGGTGTTCAATTTCGAATCGGGCCAGCCGGTGACGGTGGAGAACGCGCAAAAATTCGTCACCTTCCATCCGCGCTGCGGGACCAGTTTTCTGCTGCTGGTGATGGTGCTTGCGATTTTGGTTTACCCGCTGCTGCCCTTCGATACGTTTGCCGCCAAGCTGCTCGCCCGCATCGCGCTGCTGCCGCTGATCGTCGGCGTCAGCTACGAATTGATCCGCTACGCGGCCCGGCATCAGCAGGGCTTGATGGCTACTCTCACCGCGCCCGGCCTCTGGCTGCAGCGCGTGACCACGCAGCAGCCTTCGGACGAACAGGCCAGCGTCGCGATCCAGGCGCTGGACGGCGCCATGCAGCTGGAAGAAGCCCAGGGCGGCGAGTTGGTGATCGCGTAACGCGATCGGTATTCGCTGGAATCGGTCATGCAATTTTCCCAAAGGCTCGACGATATGGAAGCGCGCTTTGACGCCGTTACCCGCCAGATGGCGGACCCGGCCGTCATTGCCGATGGCGAAGCATATCGCAAAATCGCCAAGACGCGCTCGGAGTTGGAAGAAGTTGTAGCCAAATATCGCGAGTACAAACAGGCCAAGCGCAATTACGACGAAGCGCGTTCCATGGTGGAAGAGCCTGATGCCGAGCTGCGCCAGATGGCCAATGACGAAATCGCGCGGCTGGAGCCGGAGCTGGCCCGGATCGAAGAGGATCTGAAGGTGCTGCTGCTTCCCAAAGATCCGCTGGACGAAAAGAACATCGTGCTGGAAATTCGCGCCGGCACGGGCGGCGATGAAGCCACGCTGTTTGCGGCCGAAATGTTCCGCATGTACTCGCGCTATGCCGAATCACAGCGCTGGCGCGTGGAAGTGACGGATGTGAGCGAATCGGCAGTGGGCGGTCTCAAACTGGTGATTGCGCTCATCAGCGGCCACAAAGTTTACAGCCATTTGAAATACGAAAGCGGCGTGCATCGCGTGCAGCGCGTGCCGGCCACCGAGCAGCAGGGCCGCGTGCATACTTCAGCCATCACGGTTGCGGTGCTGCCCGAGGCTGACGATGTCGAAATCAAGATCGATCCCAAGGATGTTCGGATCGATACGTTTTGTTCCTCGGGCCCAGGGGGCCAGTCCGTCAACACCACTTATTCTGCTGTGCGCCTCACGCATTTGCCGACGGGATTGATCGTCTCCTGCCAGGACGAAAAATCGCAGATCAAGAATCGCGCCAAGGCCGAGCGCGTGCTGCGTTCGCGCCTATATGAAATGGAGCTGGAGAAACAGCGCGAGCAGATCGGCGCCGAGCGGCGCAGCATGGTGGGCTCGGGCGACCGCAGCGAAAAGATTCGCACCTACAACTTCCCGCAGAATCGCGTCACCGACCATCGCATCGGCCTGACGATGCACCAGCTGGACCTGATCATGGAGGGGCGCCTGGACCCGCTGATCAACGCGCTCACCAATTACTATCAGGCGGAGAAGTTGAAAGAGCAAGGCGAAGCGGCCTAGCGCTTCGATGACCGTCCACACCGCGCTCCTCCAGGGCACCAAGCTTCTGGAAGACGACGCTATCCCGGCGCCGCGCCTGACCGCCGAAGTTCTTCTGATGCACGCTCTGCGTCGCGACCGAGCGTATCTCTACGCGCACTCCGATGAGGAACTGAGCGAGGTCGCCTGGATTCACTACGGCCGCTATCTGCACGAGCGGCTGAAAGGCAAGCCGACGCAATACATCACTGGCCGGCAGGAATTTTACGGCCGCGATTTCCGCGTGACGTCGGATGTCTTGATCCCGCGCCCGGAAACGGAGCATTTAGTCGAAGCTGCCATTGGTCGCATTCGGCCGGGCGATTTAGTCGTCGATGTAGGCACCGGCTCCGGCGCAATCGCCACCAGTTTCGCGCTGGAAACCGCCGCTCGCGTCTTCGCAACCGATATCTCGACAGCCGCGCTGCGCGTCGCTCGATCCAATGCCAGGAACCTTTCGGCGCAAGTCAGCTTTCTCGCCTGCGATTTGGTCGATGCCCTTCGCGGTCACAGTGTCGACGTCCTGGTCTCCAATCCCCCCTACGTTCCCAAGACCGACGAACCCGGCCTGCAGAGGGAAGTCCGCGACTACGAACCGCCCATCGCTTTGTACGGCGGGCCCACGGGTCTTGAAATTTACGAACGCCTGATCGTGGACGCCGCCCGTGTCCTTCGCCCCAACGGTTGGCTGCTCCTCGAACTCGGCTACAATTCCCTAGACCCGGTTCGGGCGATGCTGCATTCGAATTGGACGGATATCGCAGTAATGCACGACCTCGCCGGCTTCCCTCGGGTGCTCGCCACCAGATTGCCGCATTCGTGCGGCTAGTCGTGGTCATACAACAAGCGGCGAGGAGTGTGCGATCGGCCGCGTCTTGACATTTCGTGTGCCGTTCACGGAACTGTTGATATTCTTAAACCATGCGAGACAGCTATAGCTTCACGGGTGCTGACTTCGTTCTGCGAGTCTTTTGGGCTGACGATATTCGAAACGAGCGAATATCGAAAGGCTGGATTGCCGACGTATCCGCAGATAACCAGTCTATCGTTGGTATTACAACCGATCCCACCACAGCAAAAGAATTGGCTATCCTAGTCGCCAAACATCTTTTTCGACGCGCTGACAAAGATGTGCCGGAGGCGCTGGAAAATCCGCAGTGGACCTCGGCCTTGGAGATCTGAGTCACTTCGTTGATGGAACGTAGATACGCCAGGCTCGCAGGCCGTAGTCGCGGGCCCAAATCTTGCGTCCCCGGTTATCAATCTTCCATGCGCGAAAGATTAGCTTGAGGCATCTTCCATCTCTATCCCTGACTGGGTCGTTAGCCGATTCACGGGAGAGGTGCTCAATTATCCAGTTGGTTGATGCGTGAACAATTCCAAAATGTCTCTGAACAGCTGCTGAACTACCCCAGTAGGGGCACTTAGGGGCCGGACAAACGTGCCAAGCCTCTTTGACCTCAAGCATATTCAAGCTCCTTCCCAGAAAACGAAAACCGAGGTGGGACGTCCTAAGACGACCTACCTCGGCTGATACTCTACGGCGATCAACTTTCGGAAGAAACGCCGCGGTTGTTCTAATCAAGGCTAGTGTATCGTGACTGTCAAATGTTGCGGACACGGCAGGTAAGTGTCCGCGTGGTTCGACATAATATAGACGGCTATTTCGGAAATGAAGACCTACTTCCACGTCGACATGGACGCCTTCTTCGTCTCCGTCGAAGAGCTCTTCGATCCTTCGCTCAAAGGCAAACCCGTGGTGGTCGGCGGACAGGCCAACCAGCGCGGCGTCGTCTCGGCCGCGTCCTACGCCGCGCGCAAATTCGGCGTCCACTCCGCGATGCCGCTGCGCACCGCCGCCCGCCTCTGCCCGCAGGCCATCTTTGTCGTCGGGGCACCCGGAGCGCTATCGCGAATACTCAGGCAAGATCTACGAAATCCTCAAGAGCTTTTCGCCGCAAGTGGACATGGCGTCGGTCGATGAAGCTTACATGGATCTCACCGGCACGGAACGCCTGCATGGGCCGCCGCTCTCGGCCGCGCATCGCCTGCACGAAGCGGTCAAGCGCGAGACCAATCTCAATTGCTCCATCGGCATCGCCACCGCCCGCATGGTGGCCAAAGTCGCGTCCGATCAAGCCAAGCCCAACGGAATTCTCTGGGTGCTGCCGGGCGAAGAGGCGCGTTTCCTGGCGCCGCTGGATGTCCGCAAAATTCCCGGCGTCGGCAAGGTCACCGAAAAGAATCTGCAAGCCTGGGGCGTTCGCAAAGTCGGCGACCTGGCCGCGCTCGATGAAGATTTCCTGCGCCAGCACCTCGGCCAGTGGGGTCTCGCGCTGGCTGGAAAATCGCGCGGCATGGACGCGGGCGGCTGGTTCGATGGCGAAGTGGGCGACGACTCGACGCCCAAATCCATCAGCCACGAATTCACGTTCAACGAAGACACCGCCGAAGCGGACGCGCTGGAAGCCACGCTCGCGCGGCTTTCCGAAATGGTGGCGCGCCGCCTGCGCGAGCACGATTTGCACGCCCGCACCGTGCAATTGAAACTGCGCTACTCCGATTTCACCACCATCACGCGCGCGCATTCTTTCGATCACGGCACGCAGCTCGACACCGAAATCTTCCAACAAATGCGCGCCCTGTTCCGCGCGAATCGCAAGCCGAACGCCACCATCCGGCTGCTGGGCGTCCACGCTTCCGGACTCAAACCCGCCGAAGGCCAGCTCAACATGCTCGAAGAACCAAACACCAACCGCTGGCGCAATGCCATGACGGCCGTGGATAAGATGCGCGACAAGTTCGGCGAAGACAGCGTCTCGCTCGCCATGGGACTGAAGGGACGCTTCCGCGAGCGCGTCCACGAGAATCCCGCCGGCCTTCCTGGCAAGACCCCTGGCAAGACCCCACGCTAAGATTCTGCCTAGCGTTAAACTACAATACAGGCACACCTGGATGAAACAACTTATTGAAGACATCGCGAAGGCTCTTGTTGATTTGCCCGACCAGGTAAACGTCCACGAAGTTCAGGGCGAGCAGGTGACCGTCTTGGAATTGCGAGTGGCGGCCAGCGACCTGGGCAAGGTCATCGGCAAACAGGGCCGCACCGCGCGATCCATCCGCACGCTGCTGGGCGCGGCGGGCATGAAGCTGAACCGCCGGTTCACGCTGGAAATTCTGGAATAAATCTGAAGCTCGTCACCATCGCCCGTCTGCTTCGCGCGCGCGGGAACAAAGGAGAGCTGGCCGCCATCCCGCTCACCAGCCAGCCCGATCGCCTGAAGAGCGTCTTCGTCAACCAGACTCCCATGGAGGTTGAGAACATCTGGATGCATGGCGATCATTTGATCTTCAAGTTCCAAGGCGTGGACACGATTTCCGATGCCGAGAAGCTGGCGGGCGCCGAGGTGGCCATTCCGTTTGAAGAGCGCGCGCAGCTGGAAGACGACGGCGAAGTTTATCAATCCGATCTGGTGGGCTGCGAGGTGTTCGACGCCACCGGCCGCTCGCTCGGGGTTGTCACCGATTTTGAGGAGACCGGCGGCACGCCGCTGCTGCAGGTGGGAAGCGATCTGCTGATCCCGTTCGCGAAATCGATTTGCACCAAGATAGACCTGGAACACAAACAGATCGTCGTAAATCTGCCCGAAGGTCTGCTAGACCTAAATTAGCCACAGATGAACACGGATGAACACAGATTGAAGAAAATGTTTTATCTGTGTTCATCCGTGGCTGATTCCATCCCATGACTTTTCGCATCCTCACCATTTTCCCCGACTTCTTCCAGGGCCCCCTCCAGTACGGGATCGTCGCCAAAGCTGCCGAGTCCCGCTTGATCCAGATCCACATCCACGACCTTCGCAACTGGACACATGACAGGCATCGCACGGTCGACGATCGCCCGTTTGGCGGCGGCGAAGGCATGCTGCTCAAGGCCGCGCCCATCTTCGATGCCCTGGAAAGCATCTGGCCCGAGCGCAAGCCCACTCAGCGCATCCTACTGCTCTCGGCTCAAGGCCAGCGCTTCACCCAAGAAACCGCACGCCGCCTGACACAATATGACGAGATCCTGCTGATCTGTGGCCGCTACGAAGGCGTAGACGAGCGCGTGGCCGAGCACCTGGCCGACGAGGAGCTTTCCATCGGCGATTTCGTCCTCAGCGGCGGCGAGCTTGGGGCTGCTCTGGTGCTGGATGCGGTAGCCCGCCTGCTCCCCGGCGTTCTGGGCAACGAAGATTCGGCTATCCAGGAATCCTTCACCGAACCTGGCCTGCTGGATTGTCCGCAATATACTCGCCCCGCCGATTTCCGCGGCTGGAAGGTTCCAGAAGTACTACTGAGCGGCAACCACGAGGAAATCCGGAACTGGCGCCGGCAGGCTGCCCGCGACAAGACTGCGAAGAACCGGTCAGATCTACTACAATGAAGATTCAAGGATTTGTCACATGCCGAACCCGTTATTGACCAAGGTAGTAGCGAAACATCTCCGCCCGGTGCCGGAATTCCGCCCTGGCGACACCATCCGCGTCCACGTAAAGATCAAAGAGGGCGACAAAGAACGTTTGCAGGCTTTTGAAGGGACTGTCATCGCCCGCAACAACTCAGGGCTCGGCGCAACCGTCACCGTGAGAAAGGTCAGCTTTGGCCAAGGGGTGGAGCGCATTTTCCCGCTGCACGCCCCGGTAATCGACCACATCGATGTGGTGCGCACGGGCCGCGTGCGCCGTGCCAAGCTGTACTATCTGCGTGAGCTCAAGGGCAAAGCAGCACGTCTCCGCGAACGCAATTGATTTGGTTCGCGAGCGCCGTCCTGTCGATCGGATCAGCGAAACCGCCTACCGATGAGATGCCAGGCTAAGTACGAGAACGAAGCGCGTGCGCAGGGTTTCCAGCGGATCGCCGGTGTCGACGAGGTCGGACGCGGCGCTTTGTTCGGACCAGTCTTCGCTGCTGCCGTGATCCTTTCCCCTGACCGTCCCATCCGGGGCCTGCGCGACAGCAAGATGCTGGATGCCGAGCGGCGCGACGTGCTGGCCGGCCGGATTCGCGAGCGCGCCGTGGCTTGCGCTGTAGCGGCCGCCGATGCTTTTGAGATTGATCGCATCAATATCCTGCAAGCTTCGCGCCTGGCAATGAAGCGGGCCGTCCAGCGCCTGAATCCGACGGCCGATTATCTGCTGGTGGATGCCGTCACGGTGGATCTTCCCTTGAGCCAGCGCGCGCTCATCCATGGCGATGCGTTATCGCAATGTATTGCCGCCGCGTCCATCCTGGCAAAGGTAACGCGCGACGCCTGCATGCGCGAATGGGACCTGGTTTTCCCGCAGTACGGCCTCAAGAATCACAAAGGTTATTCCACCGACGAGCACTGGAAGGCGCTAGAAACTCACGGCCCTACGCCGATGCACCGCTTCAGCTTCTGGCCCGTTCGGGAGCATTCGCCGCAGGCGGTCTGGACCGGATATCCGCGCCAGGGCGATCTGTTTGTGGAAGGGGATGCCGGCTTCGACCAGCAGGATCTTGCGCAGGAAGCGGCATGCGCCCGGTAGAGCCCAAAGTGGCCGGGCAACCGGATCATCCGGGTCCCGCGCCCGTGCGTATCCGCCACACCTGGTATCACAAGCTGGGCATTTTTTTGTTCATCATCGTATGTTTCGAAGTGGGTGCGTTTCTGGCCGTGTTTCCCTGGACCCCGCAATGGGACACCAATTCGGTGGCAAATCTGTTGCCGTGGCTGCGCGGCGTGTGGGGCAGTTCCTATTTCCGCGGCGCATTGAGCGGCCTGGGACTGCTGAACATCTATATTTCGCTTGGGGAGGTGCAGCGCCTCCGCGGATCAGGCGGGTCCCGTCCTCCCTCCGACAGGCGGCCTCCCGCTGATAAACTGCCCCCGCCTGATAAACTGCCTCCGCCTGATAAACTGAAGATGTCGACGCTATGAAACCCACTTCGGATCGCGGAAAAACAGCAGCTACAGCCGATCCTGCCGCCCTCCCCGCAACGCCTCCAGCCGTCCCGCCGTCTAGACCGGCCGTGAAGGAACCGCCGCGCGGAACAATTGCCGAATGGACCATCACCATTCTGCTTTTATTGTTCGGCACCACCTTCCTGGTTCAGGCCTTCGTAATTCCCACCGGATCCATGGAGGACACGCTGCTGATCGGCGATCATTTGCTGGTGGATAAGCTGGCCTTCGCAACGGCGGGCGGCTTCAGCAAGTACATCCTGCCCTATGAGACTCCGCGCGACGGCGATATCATCGTGTTCCGCTATCCAGTGGACATCAGCCAGACCTTTGTGAAGCGCGTGGTGGGCAGTCCCGGCGATCACATCAAGATTATCAACCAGCAGGTTTATCGCAACGGGAAAAAGCTCACCGAGCCTTACGCAGTTCACAAGAGTCCCTACGGAGATTCGTTTCGCGACAATTTCCCCAGCAGCGAGGCTAATTTCACGCTGCTGGACCGCGGCCGCGAGATGCTAGCCAACAATGTGGTCAACGAGGAAGTGGTGGTGCCGCCGGAGTCCTATTTCGCCATGGGAGACAATCGCGACAATTCGCTAGACAGCCGCTACTGGGGGTTTGTGCCGCGCGAGAATATCATCGGCAAGCCGCTCATCATCTACTGGTCCTACAATGCCAGTACGGAGAGCCTGGCGAGTTCGTCGGTCACCAACCTCGCGAGCCACTTTCTGGATCTGGCCGAGCATTTCTTCACCAAGACGCGATGGAATCGGACGTTCAAGTTGATCCATGGCTACTACAACTACAACTAAGCCGGTCCAGCCCGCGCCTCGGGAATCGAAGAACGTTCAGCGCAACTCGGTGGCCGAGTGGGCCATCACCATCCTGATCCTGCTGTTCGCCACCTCTACCATCGCGCAGCCGTTTGTGATCCCCACCTCTTCGATGCACAACACCTTGCTCACCGGCGATCATTTGATCGTCGACAAGCTGGCCTACGCGCCGCCCGACGCCATGAGCAAGCATTTGTTGCCCTATGAAGACGTGAAGCGCGGCGACATCATCGTTTTCCGCCATCCCACGCTCATCACTGTGGATTACGTGAAGCGCTGCATTGGATTGCCAGGCGATCACTTGAAGATGGTGGACAAGCGGGTGTTCATCAACGGCCAGCCTCTCGATGAGCCGTATGTGATCCATCAGGACGATTCTTCGCTCTATCGGGACAATTTCCCGCAAGGCGAGCCGGAGTATATCCAAGATCCCAAGATGGCTGCCCGGGCTTACAAAATGCTGCACGACGACGTGGTGAATGGCGAACTGGTGATCCCGCCGGGATTCTATTTTGCGATGGGCGATAACCGCGACGATTCGCTGGACAGCCGTTACTGGGGCCTGGTGCCGCGCGACAATATCATGGGCAAACCGCTGCTGATCTTTTGGTCCTACGATGCGGATACCGAGGACCTGGAGAATTACAACCTGCATCACATGTTCGATCTGGCCACTCACTTCTTCAGCAAGACTCGCTGGAACCGCACGTTCAAGCTGATCCACGGCTATCGCAACTACCCCAAAAGCTGATGGCGCGCCCAACTAATTACTACGGCCTGATCCTGGCCGGTGGCCGAGGTGCGCGCTTCTGGCCTCGCAGCCGGCGTGCGCACTCCAAGCAGGTGCTGCGATTCCTTGGGGAACGGTCGTTGATCCAGCAGACTGTGGACCGGCTGAGCCCGGTGATCCCGCCGCAGAACCAGTGGATTCTCACCAACGATCATCTGCGCGCCGAGATTATTCGGCAGCTGCCTGAGGTTCCAAAGAGCCAGATCCTGGCCGAGCCCGCGCAGCGCAACACCGCGCCCGCTATTGGCCTGGCGGCGCATATTTTGCAATCGATCGACCCCCATGCGGTGATGGGAGTCTTTCCATCGGACCACGTGATTGCAAAACCCGCGCACTATCTGCGATTCATTCGTCCCGCGCTCAAAGCCGCCGCCCAAGGTAAGATCGTCGTGCTCGGCATCCAGGCGCGCTGGCCTGAGACCGGTTACGGATACATCGAGTTTCCCAAAGCTGTGCAAGCCGGATCGCGCGAGGCCGCCGGCGTGCGCCGCTTTCGGGAGAAGCCGGATCTGAAAACCGCGCGGCGGTACGTGAAAGCGGGCAACTTCTACTGGAATGCGGGCATGTTCTTTTGGAAGACTTCGGTGTTGCTCGATGCGCTGCGGGAATACTTGCCTAAGACGGCCACGCTGCTGGCGAGCCTGCCGGAATTCTCCAATCGCCGCTTTGCCGCCAAGCTGAAAGAGGTGTTCCCGCATTGCGAGAACATTTCAATCGACTACGCGGTGCTCGAGAAATCGCCGCATGTGGTGGGACTGGCAACCGATGATTTCGGCTGGAACGATGTCGGCAGTTGGAACGCGGTGTACGAACTGCTGGCGCGCGACGAAAACGGCAATGTATTCCGCGGCGAAGCGCTGGCGCGCTCCAGTTCCGGTAATTATGTGGACGCCGATGGCAAATTGATCGCGCTGGTGGGCGTGAAGGATCTGGTGATAGTGGATACGCCGGACGCGCTGCTCATCGCCGACCGCTCCCGCGCGCAGGAAGTGGGCGACATTGTCAAGGAATTGGAAAAGCAGCACCACCATCTGCTTTAACCGGGATACTCATCTATTCTCGTGAGTTCTGTTTCAATCGGCGAAACAGGATCGGATCGTCCAGGGCTCGCTCATCGAATCCGACTTTGAGCAGGAACCCCTCAATCTGAGGCGCCGGAGCGGTGATCACTGGATGATTGTCCTGCATAAAACTTGCGAGCGAGCTGGTTACTTGTTAGCGAATCCATTTTGAATCCACGAACTGGACCTTCAGCCCTTCGTTCACCGGACGAATGCGAAGAAAAACGTGGCAGGGAATCGCGAAGGCGCCAGGGGCGGACGCGGTCAGATCGAGCATCTTCTGGTCTCCGATCTTGAAAAGCCGGCCCTCCATTCGCACGATCCGGGGAGTTTCCGTGCCCTCCGCTCCCAACCAGTTGATGCGATAACTCTGATCGTCGCCCGCTTGAACAATGACGACGGCGTCGCCAGAGTTCCAGGCGCCCACGAGATTCGCATCGAAGACCGTATTCGCCTTGTTTGCCAAACCCTGCACCGAAAGCAAATCGCCGCAACCCGTGAGGAGGAGGGCGGCGAAAACGGGTGTAATCCATAATGCGCGCATCGGACCCCCCCTTTCGATCCGAAGCCAGCTTATTTAGCCGGCGCCGGCATATTCTCGTTGAACCATTGCACCACCCGCTGAAACCGGTCCCGAATGTGCTCCGGATCGTGGAATCCGTGCCCTTCGCCGGGATAAAGCACGAACTCTGTCTTCACTCCCAGCGTCTTCAGCGCGTGCCAAAATTCGTACGATTGCGGCGGCGGGCACTCCGCGTCGCGGTCGCCCACGATTACCAGCGTCGGCGTCTGGACGTTCTTGATGAAATTGATCGGCGAGCTTTTCGCGTACACCGCCGGATCGTCATACACCGACGCGCCGAAGTACGGAATCATCCATTGATCGATCCCGTTCTCTCCGTAATAGCTTTGCCAGTTCGCGATGCCGGCGCCCGCGAACGCCGCGCGGAAGCGATGCGTCTGCGTGACGGCCCACATGGTCATATAGCCGCCGTAGCTCCAGCCCGCGATGCCGATGCGTTTCTCGTCCACCGGATAGTTCTTCGCCACCGTGTCCACGCCGGCCAGAATATCGTCCAGATCGCCATGCCCGAAATCGTGCGCGTTGGCGCGCGTGAAGTTTTCGCCCTGCCCGTAACTGCCCCGCGGATTCGGCATGAAAACGAAGTAGCCCAGCTCGGAAAACAATTGCAGCGGCAGGCCCGGCCGCGCCCACGCCGCGCGAACCACCGACGCCGGTCCGCCGTGAACCTCCACCAGCATCGGATAGCGCTCGGCCGGATCGTAGGGCTGTGGGAACATCAGCCAGCCTTGTACGTCCAAGCCGCCGTTCTTCCACTGGATGCTCTTCACTTCGCCCCAGGCCCGTTGCTGTGGGTCGCGCGCGCCGGGCTGGGAGTCGTTGACATGCGTGATTTGCTTCCATTTCCCGGTGGCGCCCGCCCACACTTCTGGAGGTTCGCTCCAGGAAGTCCGAACCACCGCGCTAGTGGTAGCGTCGCCGGAAAACGAGGCGCTCCCGGCGCCCTTCCATAAGGTTTCCGCGCTGCCGGACGCCAAATCCAGCGTCGAAAGCGCCGAATCGCCAGCGATGTTTTCGCCCATCAGAATTTGCTTTGACGAGGGCGACCACTGGAACCAATTCGGCGTAGACTTCCGATTCTCGGTCAGATCGCGTGGCGCGCCGCCCTCGGCCGGCAGGGCGTAGATATCGCCGCCCACCACGCCTTCATCGCTCATCAGTCCGCCGATAAACGCGATTGTCTTCCCATCGGGCGACCATTTGACATTCGCCACTTGCATCGACGGTTTCAAGATGTGGCGCACCGCACCCGATTCAGCGTCGATCGCGTAAACCTCGGCGATAAACCAGTTGTCGTCGCCATCTCCGGGCGCGGCCAGATACACCAGATTCTTGCTGTCGGGCGACCAGTCGAACTCGTAGACGTACATGTCCGCCGGCGAAATGGAACGCACGGCGCCGGTGGACACGGTCACGATCGCCAGGCGCTGCTCCGCGATTTTCGATGCGATTACACGCGACTCGGGCGCCGTCGCTTGCGTTGGCCCGGGAACTCTCGTGAGGCCTTCAATTCGTACCAGGGCGATACTCTTGCCGTCCGGCGACCAATGCGGATCGCCTACGTAGCCTTCGAAATCGGCCGTCTTGCGGGCTTTTCCGTGCCCCGGCTTCTCCACCACGTATAACTGCATCTGGCCGTGCGAGTCGGCATCGGAGAGGAATGCGAGCCGGCCATCCGGAGACCATGCCAACCCTTGCACCCTGGGCGCCGGATCACCGATGCGCTTGGCGGGCGAACTATCGCGCAGGTCTTTGATGTAGACCGATACGGAAGTGCTGGGGTGGTCGCTGTCGCTTTTGCCAGGCGATGTTTCGATCCACGCTACGTGTACATGGTCCGGCGAAAGAGCCACTTCGCGAAACTCATGCAGCGCGGAGAGCGAATCCAGAGCAGAGTTGAGCGGAGGAGGCGCGGCTGCCAGCCGCAGGCATCCGATCAGCAGGACCGCGGGGAAAATAATGGAGCGCAACTACTTTTAGTATAGGCTGGCTTCAGTATGCTGGGCCGTTCGATAGCCCCCGCCTATCCTATTGCGCCGGAGCGGGACCCCGCCGCGCGCGTCCTCCCCCGAAACGCTGGCCTTCTTTCACCGTGTAATCGGAAGGAACCGTGAACAGCGCCGGATCGGGCTCCGTCCGGCTGATTGTGTTCAACTGGTAGACACTATCGCCGAAGCGCGGATCGCTGGTTTTGCTCATCACGACAACTTGCAGGTCCGGCGAATACCACGTTTCGGTAACGATATCGATTTCCTTTTCGTTGCCTTCCCGGCCGGCGGGAATTACGCGCGTGACCCGCGTGCCTTGCGCGCTGACGCCCTGGATCACTTGCGTACCCAAGTCCTCCGTTTTCGCGGACTGTTGTTCCCGCCGCGCGTGGAAGGTTGCATTGGCGCGCGCCGCCGGAATCGGTGTCGACCGGGCCGTGCGGCTGTTCGCGTCCAGCACATAACTCTTGCCCGCCACCGGATCGAAGATCATCACGGCTTTGCCGGAACCGCGTTCTGCCGACAGCGCGCCGATGGCTCCGAAGGACCGCTCCATCCTGGTCCGCCCCTGACTATCGCGCGCGATGGTGGCCGTGGTGGTCCGTTGAATATGATCGCCATTGGCGAGCGTCTGCGTGAACTCCGTCACCGCCTGCGCCGAATAGGGCGCGCCTGGCACCACTTTATTCGACATGCCGAATTCCGGCCGCACCAAGGCGAAATCGCCGCGCCCCATGCGCGGGCCGGGCGGTTGGCCAAACAAGCTCACCGCAAAAAGACCCACGGCGGAAATGATCGATAGTCTGCGTATCACGGACGTTTCCTTTCTATTGCACCAGCCGTACACCACGCGCCAAACCATCCTGCCCCAACAAAAGTTCAGCCTGCACGCTAGCACCGGCGCGCTCTTCGGTGACGGGAACTCCCATCAACTGCAACGACGAAACCGGCAACTGAACCCGAACCACCATGGCGTTCTCCACCGCAGGCAACGCCTCGGCTTCGGGCAACGGATAAAAGCTCGCATCGGCGTCTTCGTCCGCTACAGGAGCGGCCTGCGCCACCACGCTCTGCGCTACCATGGCGGCGGGCGCGGGCATCAGCTTCGTTTTCTCGCTGTGAGGCCAGAAGAGCAGCGCAATCGCGGCAGCGGCTGCTACGCCGAATGCAGGACTCCAGGCGGCGAGACGCTGACGCCGATTTCGCCGGCGAAACTCTGCCTTCAGCCGCTCCTCGATATGGCCAGGCGCTTCGCGCGGCCCATCGGCCGCCAGCGCCCGCAAACCGTTCAACAGTTCGCTATCGTTCTCATTCATACCGCACACCTCTCACCGGCGCGCATCTTTTCAGCCAGCAGTGCCCGCGCCCGATGCAGGCGCGACCGTACCGTTCCAATCGCGCATCCCAGAGCGCTCGCCGCTTCGGCGTAGTCCCGCTCGTGCAGATCGCACAGCACCAGCACTTCGCGATACGCCGGAGGCAGCGCCAGCACTGCTTTTCGCAATGTTTCGACGCGCTCGTTCTGGGCCAGGTCGCCAAATAGATCCTGTTCCGACGCTGCCCGGCCTGCGTAATCGCCGGCCGGATCGTCCAATACCGTGATATATGGGCGCTCCCGCTCCAAAGTCCGCAGCACGAAATTCCGTGCGATTCCATACAAAAACGCCGGCACCGAGCCTCGCTCGCTGTCGTAGCGTTTCGCCGACTTCATCACCACCATGAAGACGTCCTGCGTTACCTCTTCGGCAATTTCGGTCTTGCCGCTCATCTGGAGCGCGAAGCGAAACACAATGCCTTGATGTTTGCGGTAAAACTCGACGAACGCCCTTTCGTCGCCGCTTGAAAGCAGCCGAAGCAGATCGCCATCACTACGGGACGGGGATTCCAGCATTAGTTGATTGCGGCGATCCGCATCGGCCTTTGATAAGGATTCAGCCCCCGGCGCCGAAAAGTTCCAAATGTTGGTGCCCATAAAATCGCGCTACGGCTGCCGCAGCGTCACCACTGTCGCGCCCCAGCCCCCGGCTTCCCCCGGTGCGTCCGAAAAGCTTGCAACAAAAGGCGTCTTTCTCAGGATCGACCGTACCATCTCGCGCTGCACCCCGATTCCCCGGCCATGGATGATCCGCAGGGCGCGCAGACCCATCCGATGCGCCTCCTCCAGATAGTTTTCCACAACCGGCTTTACTTCGCGCGGCGAAACGGTGTGCAGATCGAAAACATCGGTAACTGGAATACGAATCGGCTCTTCGTCGTCCATACTGCTGTTAGGCTAGCATTGTGAGTCCTTTGGCAGAGTACCGGGCGCGCGTGGACCAGCGCCGCCTGGCTTCCGGCCTTCTGGAAAGGCAGTTTCGACGCATCGGAAACGCGCGCCTGGCCGCCGGTTTATCCGCCGTGGTGGTGGCTTTCTTGGTGTTCGGAGAGGTCTGGATCTCCTTCTGGTGGCTGCTGGTCCCGCTGGCCGTCTTTGGAGCTTTGGTGATCGTGCACGCACGCGTGGTGGAACGCCTGGAGCGCTCCCGGCGCGCCATCCAGTTCTATGAGCGCGGCATAGCGCGCCTGGAAGATCGCTGGATGGGCAATGGCGAAACGGGCGAGCGTTTCCGCAACCCCAACCACGTGTACTCCGAAGATCTCGATTTGTTTGGCAAGGGCTCACTTTTTGAACTGCTATCGGCGGGCCGGACTCAGGCCGGCGAGGACCTTCTGGCGAGTTGGTTCCTGGCTCCCGCTTCCGCGGACGAAGTGGCCGCCCGCCACGAGGCGGTTCGCGAGCTTGCGCCGATGCTCGACCTGCGCGAGGATCTGGCCGTGCTTGGCGCTACGGTCCGCTCGGGACTGGATTCGCACGCCGCCGCAACGTGGGGTGAAGCGCCCGAGGTGGTATTTCCAACCGGCACGCGCTATATTGCGCCTCTGTTCGCAGCCGCCGTCGTAATTTTGTTCGCGCTCTACATGGCGGGCATTCTCACCCGCACCCCCGTCCTGGTCGCGCTCCTATTGGAAATCGGGTATGCGGTCTTCGTACTGGGCTCTCAAACCGAGCGCGTGACTCATACGGTGGACTCGCCGTCCCACGATCTGCTATTACTGTCGATCCTCCTCGATCGCCTGGAGAAGGAAACTTTCCGCGCGCCCCGGCTGCAACAACTGCATGCGCGCCTGAAGGCCGGGAACGAGCACAGTGCATCCGCTCAAATCGCCCGCCTGGGCCGTCTGGTGGAGCGCCTGGACTGGCAGGAAAACAAGATCTTCGCGCTGATCACTTTCCCGCTGCTGTGGAGCGCGCAGGTGGCCATGGCAATTGAACGCTGGCGCCGAGTGTGGGGCCACCACGTCCGTGAATGGGTGGACGCTGCGGGAGAATTTGAAGCGCTGTGCTCGCTGGCGGGCTACAGCTTTGAGCATCCCGCCGATGTTTTTCCCGAACTAGCCGGCGTCCCTAACGGCTGGTTTGAAGCCGAAGCTTTGGCGCATCCGCTGATGCCGGAATCCCACGCCGTCCGCAACGACGTGCAACTGGGTGGCGAGACCAGGCTTTGGATCGTCAGCGGCTCCAATATGTCCGGCAAGAGTACTCTGCTGCGCACCATTGGGATCAATACGGTGCTGGCCTGGGCCGGCGCCCCAGTGCGCGCCGCGCGCCTGAAGATTTCGCCATTGAGTCTCGGTGCATCGATTCGTGTGCAGGATTCGCTCCAGGACGGCCGTTCCCGATTCTATGCCGAGATCACGCGCCTGCGCGAAATCGTCGCCCTCACCAGCGGACCTAGCCCGGTGCTGTTCCTGCTTGACGAACTGCTGAGCGGCACCAATTCGCATGACCGGCAGATCGGCGCTGCCGGCATCGTGCAGGCTCTCATCCACCATGGCGCCCTGGGACTGATCACCACGCACGATTTGGCGCTGGCCCACATCGCCGAAGCTCTGCCCGGCCGCGCACTGAACGTCCACTTCGCCGACACCCTGCAAAATGGCGAATTGCACTTCGATTTCCGCTTGCAGCCTGGCGTTGTGGAGCGCAGCAATGCCCTGGATCTGATGCGCTCGGTTGGCCTGGAGGTTTAATATGGATCAAATATGCGACTGATCCTGCTCTTCACGCTCGTAGCGATTAGCGCGCTGGCACAGCCAGGCCCCGCGGCCGCCGGTTTAGGATTTAGCACCGCCAACATGGACATGACGGCGAATCCTTGCGTCGACTTTTATCAATACGCCTGCGGCAACTGGCTGGCGAACAACCCAATTCCCGCCGACCAGTCCTCCTGGGGGACTTTCAGCACGCTGTTGGATCGCAATCGCGGCATTCTTCGTGCAATTTTGGAAAAGGCCTCCGTAGATAATCCGAAACGCTCGGCTGTGGAGCAGAAGATCGGCGACTTTTATGCGTCCTGCATGGACGAGCCCGCGATCGAAAGGCTGGGATCCAGACCGATTGAGCCGGAACTACAGCGGATTGACGCGCTCCGATCCAAAGAGCAGATTTCCGATGAGCTGGTCCGCCTCACGCTCCTAGGCTCTGGAGTGTTCCTGAATTTTTCCTCGAGTCCGGATGCCAAGAACTCCACGCAAATGATCGCCGATGCCGACCAGGGCGGTCTTGGCCTTCCGGATCGCGACTATTATTTGAAGGACGATCCCAAGTCGGTCAAACTGCGCGACGAGTATCTGGCTCACGTGCAGAAGATGCTGGAACTGTTGGGCGAATCGGCGGCGCAAGCCTCCGCCGACGCCAAGACTGTGATGGCCATCGAGACCGCCCTGGCGAAAGGATCGCTCGACCTGGTGTCACGGCGCGATCCCAATCAGGTCTATCACAAGATGTCCGTGAAGGACTTGTCGGCATTGTCTCCCAGCATCGATTGGGCGAAGTACTTTACAGGCCTTGGCACGCCCTCCTTCACGGATCTTAACGTGGACGTTCCGAATTTCTTCAAAGCTCTGGATGCCGTTGTCAAGAACGACAGCCTCGCCGATCTGAAGACTTACCTGCGCTGGCACCTGCTGCATTCCGAAGCGCCATTCTTATCCAAAGCATTCGTTGATGAAAACTTTCATTACTTCGGCCAGACTCTGACGGGCGCCACAGAATTGGAACCTCGCTGGAAGCGCTGCGTGAAAGCGACCGACGACGACCTGGGCTTTGCGCTCGGCCAGAAGTACGTGGAGCAAGCCTTCCCGCCCGAAGCCAAGACGCGCGTGCTGGGGATGGTGGGTGAGATCGAAAAAATGCTCGGCGAAGATATTCAGTCCCTCGCCTGGATGACTCCCGCCACCAAGCAGCAGGCCCTGATCAAGCTCCGCGGGGTAACCAACAAGATTGGCTACCCCGACAAGTGGCGCGATTATTCCAGCGTCAAAATCGTGCGCGGCGACGCGGTGGGAGACGACGAACGGGCCACCGAGTTCGAAGTCCGCCGCGAATTAAGCAAGATCGGCCAGCCCGTGGATCGCGGCGAATGGCTATGACGCCTCCCACCGTGAACGCGTACTACGATCCCCAGATGAACAATATCAACTTTCCGGCCGGCATCTTTCAGCCGCCCTTCTTCGACAATCGCATGGACGCGGCCATCAACTACGGAGCGATCGGCGCGGTGATGGGTCACGAGCTGACGCACGGGTTCGATGATGAAGGGCGTCAATTCGATGCCGAGGGCAATTTGCGCGATTGGTGGACGCCCGAAGATGCCAAAGAGTTTGAAAAGCGCGCGGAATGTTTCATCAAAGAATATTCCGCCTTCACTCCGCTGGACGACGTGCATCTCAATGGCAAGCTGACACTGGGCGAGAACACGGCTGATAACGGCGGCGTTCGGCTGGCGTTTATGGCGCTGATGAAGTCGCTCGAGGGTAAGCCTCAGCCCAAGATCGGCGGATTCACTCCGCGGCAGCGCTTTTTCCTCGGCTATAGCCAGATCTGGTGCGAGAACGTGAGGCCCGAAGTGGCGCGGCTTCTGGCGCAGACCGATGGGCACTCCCCGTCGCGCGACCGGGTGAATGGAGTGCTGGGCAACATGCCGGAGTTTCGCGAAGCTTTCGCTTGCCGCGCGGGACAGCCAATGGTTCATGCGCCGGCTTGCCGCGTGTGGTAGCCCGAGCGGCTCAATAGCCTTCAGCTGTGGTGCCTACGCCCGGGATCCAGCGATCCAGCGCCTGGCGCTGTTTCGCGAAGCCTTCGCCTGCCGTGCGGGACAGCCGATGGTTCATGCGCCGGCTTGCCGCGTGTGGTAGCCCGAGCGGCTCAATAACCTTCGGCTGTGGTGCCTACACCTGGGATCCAGCGATCCAGCGCCTGGCGCAGCTTTTCCAAACCGAGCGGCTTGCTGATGTAGTCGTCCATGCCGGCCGCGAGGCAGCGTTCCCGGTCTCCATCCATGGCGTTGGCCGTCAGCGCGCAGATGGTCTGGTGGCGGCTGCCGCCTTCACGCTGGCGGATAACGGCAGTGGCCTCAAAACCGTCCATGTCAGGCATCTGGCAGTCCATGAGCACCAGATCGTACCTGCGCTTTTCGAGCGCTTCCACCGCCTCGCGCCCGTTCACCACCGCGTCAGCGGAGAGTCCCAGCTTCTGCAACAAACGCAGCGCGATGCGCTGATTGATCTCGTTATCTTCGGCCAGCAGAATCCGCATGGACTTTTGGGACGGCGGACCCTTCGATACGAGTGCGGGCCCCGTGGCGCGCTGAGCGGTCCCGGTCTGCGATTTCACCGCCGCTACGCGTGGAGCCGGCGTTGGATGGAGGGCGGAATCTGGTTGGTTCCCAGCGCGCGCAGCGGTGCTGGGGCGTTTGGATTTGCCGAAGCTAGCCGTAAACCAGAACTTGCTTCCTTTGCCCGGCTCGCTCCCGACGCCGATCTCGCCGCCCAGCAATTCCACCAACTGCCTGGAAATCGCCAGACCCAGCCCGGTGCCGCCATATTTGCGCGTGTTCGATTCGTCCACTTGCGTGAAAGCGTCGAACAGCCGCCCCTGCTCGCCCGGCGGAATCCCGATGCCGCTATCCTGCACCGTAAACTTCAACTGGATGGCATCGCGCACCTGGCTGACCACCTCAGCTTTCAGAACCACTTGGCCGCGCTCGGTAAACTTGATGGCATTGCCGAGCAGATTCGTCAGAACTTGCCGCAGCCGTCCGGGATCGCCCACGGCATACTCCGGCAAGCCGGGCGAGATGTTGGACACGAATTCCAGCCCCTTGGCGCGCGCCTGGAGGGCGAAAATCGAAGCGGTTTCCGCGATGGTGGATTGCAGCGCAAAGTCCGAGCGGTCCAACCGCAATTTGCCTGCCTCCACGCGTGACAGATCCAGGATGTCCTCGATCAAGGCCAGCAGCGAATCCGCCGAACGCTTGATCGCCTCAGCGTATTCCTGCTGTTCCTCAGAGAGCCCGGTACCGAGCAAAAAGTCCGTCATCCCCAGCACGCCGTTCATCGGCGTACGGATTTCGTGGCTCATGTTCGCCAGGAACCGGCTCTTCATGCGCGTGGCTTCGCGCGCTGCCGCGAGCGCCTTTTCCAGCTCTTCGTTCTTTTGCTCCAGCTCCTGCGTGTTGTCCTTCAGCCGCTGTTCGCTCGCCTTCAGCGCCGTGATATTGCGAACCACCGCGATCCACTCGTCCCAGTTGAGCGGCAACAGGCGCATTTCATAGGTTTGCTGACCTAGCTGATCTTCGATCGCAAACTCCACCATCTCCATGGCATTGCTCTGGCGAACTCTGTGCTGGGCCTCGCGAACCGGCGCCAGTACGCCTGCCGGCAAAAGATCCTGCAGATTCCGTCCCAGAAACTTGTCCGCGCCCAGGAATGTGTCGGAGTGCTGGCCGCCCTTGGCATCCAGCACCGTTTCGCTCTGGTCCAACCGCAGGAAGAGATCCGGGAAGGCCTGAAACAGCGCGCGCAGCTCGGCCGCGTTTTGATACGCCGCTTCTTCGCTATTCTTGCGCTCGGTGACGTCGATGGATGCCATCCGCATGCCCGCGATGGCACCGTCTTTGTTTCTGAGCAACTCCTCGTGTACTTCCACCGTGATCTTGCTGCCGTCTTCGTGGGCATATTCGCGCTGGTAGGCGACCAGAGCGGTGTGCCCCTGGATTCTCCGCTGGATCTGTTCGCGGTAGCGCGCGCGATCGATCTCAGCAATCAGCTCGGCGCAATGCACGCCCAGCATCGCGCTTTGATCCAGGCCGCGCAGTTTGCATTCGAGGCGATTGACCCGCCGCACCATCCCTTCCCGGTCGATTTCCATGTACCCGATGGGTGCCGACTCAAACAAATCCTGAGGCGCTTCGCTGTCAAACAATACCTCATCGGCGTCGCTGACGTGGGGCTGGGAGACAGGCTTCCGCGTGCGGATCACGATCCAAATGATCGCGAGGATGCACAATACGGCTGCACTGAAAACCATTCACCATGGCTATCGTCAGAACAGGTCAAGTCGTTTAGTCCTGGGACGTTAAACGGAATCGCAACTTTCGATTTCCGCGCCGGCGCTAGTCCGTGATGAGATTGATGGCGCCGATTCCGCCCTCGACATCCAGGCGCACCGTGGTCTTGGCGCGGCCATAGGCCTGGTTGACATACCGGCCGTCCCGCTTTTCCAGACCAGGGGCGTGAATGCCGCCGATGCCGCCTTCCACATGAGCATCAATGCCAACGTTATCTGGAAGATAGATGGTCGCCTCGCCCACGCCCCCGTGAACGCTCACTTCGTAGTCGTTCTTGGGTGCGCCGCGCAGATCCATTTTGAGCTCCCCAACTCCCATGTTGACGCTCACGCGCCGCAGCGTGAGGTCGCCCAGGTCCAGCCGGGATTCTCCCGCGCCGCAGTTTATGTCCAGGTCCAGCGGCTTCTGATCGTTGAACGTGAGGTCCCATACATACCGCGGCGAAGCCGAACCTACATGGTGAGGCTCCTCCACTACGAGGTGCCCCCGAAAGCCGCCGGAGTCATAGGAGATCTCTGGCCGCAGACGCAGTCGGTTGTAGGTAAACCGGCCCTCCATCAACTTGTCCGATCCGCCGTGAACCCGCAGTTCGCCGGCGCCCATCTTCAAATCCACCCGCACTTCTTCTGATTTATCCAGTTCGATGCTGCGTGTTTCGGTCCGCTCGGGCCCGGGTGGACCCCACTGTGGCCCACAGGCGGCCAACCACAGGCAACTCGCGCCGAGCGCAGGCGTCAGGAATTTGGAGGAGATCAGCATCCGTTGAATACCCTAATCCAGCATACGAACGATTCCATCACGTAAGTTCACAAAATTTCACGGGATAAGAAAACCACTAAGGTCCTTTCCTTAGACCCATCAGCACGAACTTCCCATCTCACTTGTATTCTTGCCTTAGTACATTTCAATGTCGACAGACGGTTGCTACACTGAATCATCGTGAGCGACAGTCCTATGGGCTGCTTGTATTGCCGGAAGAATATCGGACCTGTGCGCAGGATCAGGGACCGGCATTTTTGCTCCGAAGACCATCGCAAAAAGTACAGCAAGTCCGCCCGTGCGTTGCGCGAAGCCGAAGACTTATATGGTTTTGACGAAATTCCGGAGACCAGCTGGCGCGTTGTCACAGCAGTGCGGCCGGAAGATAAGTCGGACCGCAAAGCCGGCATGGGAACCACCATTTTTGTAGGTCTGGCGGTGGTAGTCCTGGTGCTCGTGTTTTCGCAATTGCACACCAATTCGCCCGGCCCCAAGATCATCTCTGCTCTTCCGGACACCAATCCGCATCCCAATCAAGGCGGCTTTGGACAAATGATCGGCAATCTGATCCAAAGCCAAACGTCGGGCACTTTGCGCGACGATTTTCACACCGGTTTGGGCGGCTGGGAAGGCCTGCGCTCGTCGAATTCGGATTGGGATACGCAGGCTGGTGAGGTGCGCCCCGCCTCGTTACGCCTTTGGAAGCCCTCCACGTCGCTGACGAATTACGAACTAGAGTTTCAGGGACATATCGATCGCAAAAGCATGGACTGGGCCTTTCGCGCCGCCGATCTGCACAATTACTACGCCACCAAACTGGTGATGACCCGCCCGGGTCCGCTCCCGAACGCCGGCCTGGTCCGCTTTGTGGTGCTGGACGGGCGGGAGCGGGAGCGCGTGGAACTGCCGCTTCCCTTGACGCTCGAGCGCGGCGTCGACTACCGGGTGCGCGTCAGCGTGCGCGGGGATCGCTTCCTCACTTCGGTCAACGGCCAGTTGATCAGCTCCTGGATGGACAGCCGCATCAGCCGCGGCGGCGTGGGCTTCTTCTCCGAAGATGGCGAATCGTCGGTGTTGAAGTGGGTCAGTGTGTCGGAACGTGATAGCTTCATTGCGCGCCTGACATCGCACTTTTCGCTCATCACACTTCCCACCGCGGCGGTCCAGGGCGGAAATTAAAACCGCGGGCGGTAGTAGCATCCCGTGCATATCGTCCTCGGTTACTGTATTAATATCGGAAGCTTTTGAATGCGCTGTCGCCGTTGTTGGTTGTTCCCGGCAGTCTGGGCATTGTTTGTGCCGGCGCTGTCCATGGGTGTCTTGTCAGCCGCTAATCTCAAGCAGGCTGAAAAATCCTTCAAAGAAGGACTGCGCCTGGAGCAGGCGAGTCAATGGAAGGAAGCCGAGGCTGCCTTCACGGAAGCCATTCAGGCGGACGCCAACAGCGCGGCGTACTATTTCCATCGTGCCCGCGTACGCTTTTTCGCCGGCGACTATCCGCAGGCGCTGGAAGACGCCGGATCGGCCACGCGGCTGGACCCCAAGGACGGTGTCTCCTTTAAGCTTCTAGGCGACGTGGACGGCCGGGTGAGAAATGCGCGCAAAGCGGTGGCCGACTATACGCGCGCTATCGAATTGGGCGTCAGTACGGCGGCCGTGTACAACAGCCGCGCCTATGAGCATACCCAACTGCACGAGTACGACGCGGCCATCGCCGACTATACGGTGGGAATCAAAATGCGGCTGGATGATCCGGATCCCATTCGGCAGCGCGGCGATCTCTACAACGCGCTGGGCCGTTATCGCGACGCCATCGATGACTATGACCAAAGCATCAATCTGAAGGCGGACAACCCGGATGCTCTGCTGGGCCGCGGCTTCTGCTGGGGACAGCTCGGCGATTTCCATCGTGCCATCGACGATTTCAACACACTGCTCGCGCTCCAGCCCAACAACGCCAAGGCCCTGACACTGCGCGGCGCGGCGAAGTTCCGGCTGGAGGACAACGACGGCGCCATTGCGGACTTCACGGCCGCCATGAAGATCACGCCGCAGGAAGTGTATCTCTACCTGGCTCGTTCGGCGGCGTTCGTGAAAACGGGCCGCCACGCCGAGGCGCTCGAAGATCGGGAGCAGGCCGTGAAGCTGGCGCCCAATTCGGCCGAGGTTTATCTGGCGCGCGGCGGCTCCTATCACCAGTTGGGCGAGCACGAAAAGGGCTTGGCGGATCGCACCAAGGTCATCGAACTGGACCCGCAGCTTCCCGAGGCTTGGTATGCGCGCGGCAGCGCTTATTACCTGCTGGGAGACTATGCCAAAGCCCAGTCGGACCTGGCGCAGGCAATGCGCTTGCGGCCCGATTATAAAGAAGCCGCGGAGGTGTTCGCGAAAGCCCAGGAGCGCTTGAAAGAAGCCAAAAATGTGGCGCCGCCCCCGCCAGCCCCGGCGCCGGTGGCTTCAGTTGCAAATCCTGCGCCGGCCAGTCCGGAGCCTGCCCAACTCGAACCCACCGTGAAGCCGCCTTTGCCAGCCGCCGTTCCAAAGCCTGCGCCTGTTCCCGCTCCAACCGCGGCGCCGGCTCCAGCGAAAACTGCAGTCGCATCCGCCAAGGGAACCGCGCCCGCGCTGGCGCCCCCTCCCGCCAGAGCTTCCGTGGTATCTCCCGTCGCGACCACGAAGGGAACCGCGCGGGAGCATGAGGCCCGCGGCCGCGCATTCATTCAATCCGAGAAATTCCCAGAAGCGCTGGCCGAGCTGAATCAAGCCATCCAGCTTGACCCGAAATCCTCGCATGCTTACAACGCGCGCGGCTACGTCTATCTGCGCCAGCACGACTATCCGCACGCGCTGGCCGATTTCAACGATGCGATCCGCCTGGAACCGAACTATGGCAATGCATATAAGAACCGCGCGGTGACGCGCAAAGCGCTAGGTGATGCGGCGGGCGCGGCTGCGGATCTGAAAGCGGCGCGCTAAGCCGTTGCGTCGTGGCGCGGGCCCAGCCCCAGCATGCAAATGGCGCTGAAGCCGAAGTAGGAGCCCAGCCAAAGCAAAGTTTGGCCTGGCGACGCCGGATCGAGTTTGATCCAGTTAAACCCGAAAGCAAGAAACACCACAGCAAAACCAAGCGAGACCATTCCGGCCGCGCCAAGCAGCCATCCCTGCGTAACATGACGCTGGCGCCGCAGGAAGCACGCGGTTCCCATCTCGAAAATGCCAGCGCTTATGGCCATCAAGATTACCAGCAGAGCGACAGTGCGAAAGCTAATTCTGGATCCGAAAATTCCGCTCAGCAGCACTCCGAGCGAGCCGAGAGCAAGACCGTTCAGCAACAGAAGCCAGGATTTACCGCTGCCCGAATTCCAGATGCCCGCCGCAATGGTGCAAACTCCCGCAGCCAGCGTGAGCCTGCCCAGAAACACTACGTCTTTCGAGGCATGGAAGCCGTTCCCCGCATGGGCGAAGTAAATCACCGAAATCATCGCGTCAAGAACGACGCACAATGCGAGGGACCACCAGCTCTGAATCAACCTTCGGATCATCGCGCACCTCCGTGACCCTAACCTACGTCAACCATTCAACCACTTTCCCAGCTCAACCGCCGGGCAGCGAATGCCGACATAAAATGTTCCGAACAGCGCATAATCGGCGCTTACTTCATCGAACCGCATCTCGTAAATCAACTTCTTGAACACCAGCGGATCGTCAGCGAACAGATCCACGCCCCATTCCCAGTCGTCGAACCCGATAGATCCGGAAATGATCTGCTTCACTTCGCCCGCGTACCTGCGCCCCACAGTGCCGTGCTCGTGCATCTGGCGCTGCCGCTCGGCCATCGGCAGCCGGTACCAGTTCTTCAGCTCACCGCGCTTGCGATCCATGGGATAAAAGCACAGATATTTGTGCGGAGGCATGTCCGGGAACAGGCGTGGCGCCATGGCCTCGCGCTGCCGCCCCATCACGGCTTGAATCTCGGCGGTCCATTCGGGCGAAAATGGCACGATCCCGCGCTCGGCCAGCGCTCCGTAAGTCTTCAAGCTGGATTCGTACAGCCCCAGTTCCACCACCGACAAATACGACGACGTGGGTTCCAGGTAATCCCAAAGCGCGAGTCCCGCCAGTCGCCGCTCTACTTTGTTTAATTCATCGAAGGAGCGGCGGAAATGAATCAGAATCAGATCGCCTTTGTGTCCCAGCAGGGAAAACGCCGCGCTCTGTCCGCCGGTTTCGCGCTCCATTTCGGCCAGCGCTTCAGATGCTTCCTGGGCGATTGCGGCTCGTTCCGCTGCGCCAAGCTGCTTCCACGCGGTCCAGCGGACGCGCAGCATCTGATGCAGCATGCTGGAGCCTTCCAGCGTCAACGGCACGGCCGGCAGATGTTCAGCGGCGATTTCGGGAGGGGCGTTCGTGATGACGGACATAGGGGAATCCTGCTGCTATTCTATCGAACGGCGGGCAGAGCGCATCAAAACTGCAAGGCGCTCAGATATTCCGCCAAAGTCGCGTCCAGCTGGCCGTACAGCAGATTGTCGAAGCTCTCGCTTCCGTTCCCGGCCTGCGACTGTTGCAAGGCTCGAATATATTCGGGCCGGTCCTCCGGACGCACCGCGATGGGTGGATAGCCGCCGCGAATTAGGATCAGGTTCATCACCAGACGGGCCGTGCGTCCGTTGCCGTCGTTGAATGGATGGATATCCACCAGCCGGCGATGTGCCGTGAACGCGCTTGCCGGCGCATCCGGAGCGGCGGCCAGCCACCGGGCGGAGTCTCCCATCAGAGCTGGGATTTCGGCCGGCGATGGAAATTCATAGCGGCCCATATCGGTGCGGACGCAGCGCGCCAGATCGGCGTAGCGGCCAGCAATGTCGGGCCTCGAGCGCTGCACCACCAGCCGGTGAAGATTGCGCACGTCGCTTTCCGTCAGGGGCGTTTTTTCTTTGGCCAGTTCGCGGACGTAGCGAATGGCGTCGTAATGATCCAGGGCCTCCAAGTGATCTTTGAGAGGTTTCCCGCTGATCGTGACGCCCTGCTCGATGACCAGCGTAGTTTCCACTGGACTGAGTGTATTTCCCTCGATCGCGTTCGACGTGTAAGTAATTTCTATGTCGTAGTAATGCTCGAGCTTGCTCAATGCTTCGGGCGAGAAAGGACGTAGCCGGTCCAGCCGGTTCTTCTTCTCCGCAGTCGCTTCCGCCAAGATCACGCTCTCAAGCATAACTTGAAGCCCGATCCATTCCGGCTACACTGAAATTACGTGGAAGAAGAGGTTTTAGGAAAAGCCTACGACGGGCGTCTGATGCGGCGCCTGCTCGCTTACATCCGGCCTTACAAACTCCCCGTAGTTGCGGCTCTGGTTCTGTTGCTGATCAACTCTGTGCTGCAAGCGATCGGGCCGTTGCTCACCGCTCTGGCTGTCGATCGCTACCTGGCGCCCAACGGGAAAGCTTCGCATACCATCCTGGACCCGTATCTGGCCGCTAGTCCCTGGACTGGCCTTGCCCAGATCTCATTTCTATACCTGCTGATCGTGGTCTTCGGCATGTTTTGCGACTTTGGCGAGCAGTTCATCATGCAGTGGGTGGGACAAAAGGCCATGTTCGACCTGCGGCGCGAAATGATGGCCCGCCTGCAGCGCCTGGACCTTTCCTTCTACGATCACAATCCGGTGGGCCGCCTGGTCACCCGCATCACCACCGACGTGGACGCGCTCAACGAGCTGTTCTCCTCCGGCCTGTTGATGATCCTGGGCGACCTGCTGATGTTGAGTTTCGTCATTGTCGCGATGCTCGAATTGAGCCCCGGCATGACCGGGTTCCTGCTGGCGGTGATGCCGCTGGTGGTGCTGGTCACCATGCAGTTCCGGCGCTCCGTGCAGAAAAGTTATCGCCGGATTCGCGTGGCCATCGCGCGCATCAATTCTTATTTGCAGGAGCACATCAGCGGAATCGCCGTTCTGCAGCTCTTCAATCGCGAGGCGCGCAGCCGCGCCGAGTTCGAGCAAATCAATCGCGATCACATGGAAGCTTACAAGGACGCGATCGTCGCCTACGGCTGGTTCTATCCCATTGCGGAGTTTCTCGGAATGCTGGCCCTGGCATTGTTGCTGGCCTATGGCGGATTCCGCGTGCGCGGCGGCGCCCTTCAGATCGGCGTGGTGGTGGCCTTTTTCCAATACGGCATGCGATTCTTCCGCCCCATCCAGGATCTGAGCGAAAAGTACAACATCATGCAATCCGCCATGGCCGCGGCCGAACGCGTGTTCAAGCTGCTGGACGCCCCGGTTGAGATCCAGTCGCCCGCTCAGGTGGTGCCCTTTCCACAATCGCCCGCCGCCGTGGAGTTCGACCATGTTTGGTTTGCGTATAACGGCGAAGATTGGGTCCTGAACGACGTCAGCTTCCGCATCGAACCGGGCGAAACGATTGCCGTGGTGGGTCATACCGGCGCGGGGAAAACCACCCTTTCCAGCCTGCTGCTGCGATTCTATGAAGTGCAGCGCGGCGCGATTCGCATCGGCGGCATCGACATCCGCGATTTCGAAATCGAAGACCTGCGCCGCAATTTCGGAGTGGTTTTGCAGGACCCGCATTTGTTCACTGGAACCATCGCCGAGAACATCCGCCTCGGGACCACGGGCATTTCCGACGACCAGCTCGCCGGCGCGGCTGCGCGCGTCAACCTGCTGGATTTCGTCCAAACCCTTCCGGAAGGCTTCGACCAACCGGTGCGCGAGCGTGGCGCCGGTTATTCCACCGGCCAGAAGCAGCTCATCAATTTTGCCCGCGCGCTGGCCCACAACCCGCGCTTCTTGATCCTGGACGAAGCTACTTCGAGCGTCGACACCGAAACCGAGCTGCGCATTCGCGAGGCGCTAGAGCAACTGGTGGAGGGCCGCACATCCATCGTGATCGCGCACCGGCTTTCCACCATCCAGCGAGCCGATCGCATCATCGTGATGCACAAAGGCAGGCTGCGAGAGATCGGCACGCACCAGGAGTTGCTGGCGGTGCGCGGCATTTACTGGAAGCTCTACCAATTGCAATACAAAGATCAGGAGATCGGAAGCGCGCGGATGGCCCAAGAGCAGGTCACCGGCGACTGATTTCGCGGCTGGCCGCGGCCAATTCTTCCGGCGCTTCCTTCAGCATCGAAGCGCTTTCTCCACGCAAACTTCCGCGTTCGCTCGCTTGCTTCAACGTTGGGATGGAGCGCTCGAACCAAGCTGCCGCCTGCGTCCACTGTTTGGTCAGCGCATACGCCTTGCCCATCCGGAACTGGTCCTGAGCTTTTACTTCCAGTGCGTCGATATCGAGCGCCTGGGCTGCCGCAAAGTAATCGAGTTCCGCCAGAGAGCGGCTCAACTCGGCCAGCGCCTCCGCTGTCTTCGCTTGCGCCAGATGCGCCGCTCCCATGCGCGCTAGCACCGCCGCCAGATCGCTGTGGAACTGAACGCTCTTCGGATCGGCATCGGACAATGCATGGAAATGACTGAGCGCATCGCGATACTTCTCGATCGCCTGCTCGACGTCGCCGCCGGCCAAAATTTCCTCGCCGGTACGCATGGTGTCCCAGGCCTGCAACCTTCCCAGATCGGTGTTCCTTGGATCTTGACGCAGCAACTCGCCCTCGATGGCCAGCGCTTTCTGGTGCATGGCCAGCGACTCGGCATGCCGGCCCTCGTACATAGACAGCAGCTCTCCCACGCGTCCATACGCCAACGCCAGAACGCGCTTCGTTACCTTGTTGGACGGATCCGCGGCCGACACCGCTTCCAGCATCCCTGCCGCCCGGCGGCAATCCTCCAGGCTGCCTTTCGAATCCCCCAAAGGAGCGCGCTTCCATCCGTAATCCAGATACGCGAGCGCCAGATTGCGCCGATTTGTTAGGTTATTCGGATCTCCCGCGGAAAGCTTCTCGGCGATCGGCAGCAGTTGCTTCAACTGATTTACGGACCCGTTCAAATCGCCCTTCGCCATCAGCGCGTCGCTCAAGCGCCCGTGCGTGCGCAGCAATTCGCGCTCGGCCTGGACGTTCCCGGGCTCACTTCGCAGAACCGCTTCGCGGATGGCCAGCGCCTTTTGATAACTGGCAATAAATCCCGCCGTGTCGCCCAGGTTGGACGCTCGAAACCCGCCCTGCACGTCGCCCACGCGTTCATACGCCGCGGCCAGCTCGCGCTCGAGAGCCAGATCGCTCGCTGACGACAGATCGCCCTTGGACTCTTTCGACAGTTTGTCCAGATATTGCAAGGCCCGGTCCACCAGCACCTTGCGCGCCGGCGTAGCGCCCGGCAGATTCTCGATGGCGTCGTACACTTCAAAGAGCAGCGAATTGGCGAGCTGACGGGTGTCGTTGAAGCGCTGCTCGGCAATCCCGCGCTCCCGTTGCGCGATGTACGCTTCGCGCAGTGTCGCCGCCATGCCAATCACCAGCGCCAGCACTGCGAGGCCGGCCGCGATCGCAGCCCATTTGTGACGCCGCACGAACTTGGACCCGCGATACGCCAGCGTATCCGGCCGCGCGCTCACCGGCAGCCCATCCAGATGCTTTCCGATATCGTCCGAAAATTGCTCCACTGACGCGTAGCGCCGCTCCGGCTCCTTGCGCAGGGCCTTCAGGACGATGTTGTCCAGATCCCCGCGCAGCCGCCGGTTCTGCGTGCTCGGTTTCTCCGGCTCGGTCTCGAGCACCGCCTGCACCATATCGTGCGGCGCCTTGCTGCTCACCCGATACGGCCGGCGTCCGGTGAGCAACCCGTAGAGCACCACGCCCAGCGAATAAACGTCGGTGGCCGTGGTTACCGGTTCGCCGCGCACCTGCTCCGGGCTGGCGTATTCGGGCGTCATCAGGCGCACCAGGGTGACCGTCGCCTCGCCGCCCTCAGCCCCCTGCTCATCCAGAATCTTCGCGATCCCGAAGTCCAGCAGCTTCGGATCTCCGCTTTCGGTCACCAGAATATTGGCGGGCTTGATGTCGCGATGGATCACCAGCCGCTGATGCGCGAACGCAACCGCCGAACAAACGGTACGGAACAGCTTCAGGCGGGCGCGCACGTTCAGGCGGCGGGAGTCGGCGAATTCATCGATCGGAAGGCCTTCGATGTACTCCATCACCACATAGGGGCGTCCGTCTTCGGTGGCGCCGCCATCCAACAGGCGCGCGATATTGGCGTGATCCAGGTTCGCCAGGATCTGCCGCTCGGCCTTGAAGCGCTGGATAGCCAGCCGGTCGCCCAGGCCGCTGCGCACCACCTTGATGGCTACCTGTTTCTGGTATTGATCGTCGGCGCGGACCGCACGATAGACGGTCCCCATCCCGCCGTGCCCGATCTCTTCCAGCACCTGGTACGGGCCGATTCTATGGCCTTGCAATGTGTCGGAGCCGAGATCGAGCAAATCGCCCACATGGTCAATTGCTTTGCCCGCCAGAAACCCCCGTGTCGCCTGGTTGTTGGCCGCCAGCAACGAATCTATTTCACGCCGCAGCTCGGCATCGCCCTCGCAGGCTTCGTCCAGATACCGGGTGCATTCCGCCGGATCCAGCTCGAGCGCGCGCTCCAGAATCTTCCGCACGTTCTGCCACTGTTCCCGCGTCATTTCCGTTTGTCAGGCGCTTGGCGACGAACCGCTAATCTCGCGATACAGCCAGGCCCGCGCCGAAGCCCACTCGCGCTTCACCGTCGGCGCCGACACACCCAGCACCTCCGACGTTTCTTCGATCGACAATCCCCCAAAGAACCGCAACTCCACCATCCGGCTCTGCCGTTCGTCGAGCTTCGCCAGCGTGTCCAGCGCATCATCGAGAGCCACCAGATTGACCTCGCGCTGCGCCGCCGGCGCCATTGCCTCGTCGAGCGAAAGCGTCATGGCCCCGCCGCCGCGCTTGGCGAATCCATGCCGGCGCGCGTGATCCACCAGTATCCGCCGCATCATCCGCGCCGCCACCGCGAAAAAGTGCGCCCGGTTCTGCCACGTCACGTCCTTCTGTTTTACCAGCCGCAGATAAGCTTCGTGCACCAGGGCCGTGGACGACAGCGTGTGGCCGGGCTTCTCGCGGCTCAGGTAAACCTGCGCCAGGCGCCGGAGCTCATCGTAAACCAGGGGAACCAGCGCCTCCAACGCGGCTGAGTCGCCCTTGCTCCACTGGATCAGCAAATGTGTAACGTCTTGGTCTGAAGGCTCACTCAACAGAGGAATCTCTTGTGCTCGTGTCTCAGTATATCCTGAGGTCTGTTGTAAGACATGGCCTGATCCTTTTCGCCTTGCGTTCTCGCGTACCATCTATAAGAGATCGTCTGAAAATAAGAGATCGTCAACCGCAACGTTTTGCGGTACCGAAGAGGAGGAAGTATGTCAAAGCTATTTTTTCGTAATGCCTTAGCGGCTTTAGTTCTAACGTTTCCGATCGCGGCGCTCGCCGATACTACGGGAACCCCAACCCTATTGTCGGGTTCCACCTTAAATCTCGACACCGGCGCCACTGCGTCCGGCACATCGGGAGGGGACCTTTCCTGGAACGGCACCAGCCTCACTCCGCAAGGATCGGCCACCGCTGGGGACCTTGCCGGTACCGAGCTCAGCTTCCTCAACAACCAAAACGGATACAGCACGCTGGTCGCAGGGGGCCAGAGTTTCATATCGACCTATGGGAGCTTGGTTAGCTCGGACCTGAAGACGACGGCAATCACCCCCGCAGTCAGCGACGTTATCATCGTTCACACCAACGGCGGGAATTATGCGGCGGTACTGGTAACCTCCATCGCCGGCGGGTCGATCACCCTTCAATTCGACACGTTCGTGTCAGCCGTAACTACACCCACCGGCCCCTCGGTCACCGGCATCACCAACAACTACAGCAACCTGGCCGTCGGTCTTCCCAATTACGGTATCGCTCCCGGCAGCCTCTTCGTGATTTACGGCACGGACCTGACCGCCGCGAAAAACGTTCCTTCGAATCCCTTTCCTCTCGCCACTAGCCTGGGCGGGACCAGCGTCTCGGTGACGGTGAACGGCACCACCGTCCAGCCGGGACTCTATTACGTTTACCCCACCCAGATTGCCGCAGTGCTTCCCTCCACCACCCCAACTGGCACCGCGACCATCACCGTCACCAACGGCTCGCAAACCAGCGCGTCTTTCAGCTTCCAGGTGGTCCAGAGCGCGTTTGGATCCGATACCTTATACGGAACCGGAACCGGTCAAGCCGTGGTCACCGACGCCAATTACAACGTGATTGGATATACGGCCTCCGCGTCGCCCGGCCAGACCGTCATTATCTGGGGCTCGGGCGTGGGCGCCGACACCAAGAACGACGACAAGACCTATCCGCTGCCCAACCAGGACAACCTCACCAACATTCCGATGACGGCCTACGTCGGCGGAGTTTCGGCGACCATCGTGTATCGCGGGCGCTCGCAATATCCCGGCGTGGATCAAGTGGTCATCACCATTCCGCCAAATGTTCCGGCCGGTTGTAATGTTTCGGTAGTTCTGGTGAGCGGGAACGTCGCCAGCAACTTCACCACCATCGCGGTGAACCAGGGAGGCGGCACCTGCTCCGATCCCAACAGCCCCTACAACATCACCTCGCTCAGCGGCGATAGCACCGTGAGCTTTGGTTTCCTGGCGGTCAGCCAGCAGGTCAGCTTGCTCACCGACACGGCCCTGGCCCGCACGTCCACGCATTTCCGTACGACGCAGCCTTTCACTGCTCCGTTCGGCCCGCGCGCCACCCCAACCACCAGCAACGATGCCTTCGGAGCCTTTGAGAGCATCCAGGGCGCGGAGCTGGGCAATTACGCCAGCTACGAGACGGCGTCCATCGGAAGCTGCGTAGTTTATCAGGTGTCGGTCTCCTCCACGACGACCACCACTCCATTTACCGAGACCGGGCTGGACGCGGGCAACATCACGGTGACCGGACCGGCGGGCAGCACGCCTTTGACGACGCTTCCTGAGGTGGCAGGGTTCTACGACGCCTCTCTCACGAGTTCCTTCATCCCTTCGACGGGTGGCGCGTTCACCTTCAACGCAACCGGCGGTACCAGCAGCAGCAATAACGTCGGCCCCTTCAGCGTCACTGTCAATCTCTCGACGCCCATATTTAGCTGGACCAATATGCTGACCACCACGTCGGTGACCCGATCAAGCGGGGTGACCGTGAACTGGCAGGGGGGCGCGCCGGGAACCTATGTCGAAATCAGCGGCTACTCCGACGGAAACACGGCCGGCGCGGGCTTCTATTGCCTGGCGCAACAATCAGCGTTGCAGTTCACCGTGCCATCGTGGGTAACGCTGTCGCTACCGGCGGGCAGCGGAGAACTGGACGTGATCAACGTGTCCAATCCGGTGAAATTCACCGCCACGGGACTCAGCTTCGGCTACGCCTACGCGGAGGTCGACAACTTAACGGAGATCCCCTACAACTAAGCCAGCGAATTCGGAGGAGTCGGAGGAGTGATAGGGTCGGGGCGCAAGCCTTGGCCCTTTTGCTTTATGGGTAAGAAGGTAAATTGGCCACAGATGAACGCGGATAAGACACGTCGCTCAATCCATCACCTTGAACGAGAAAATCGGCCAGATGTCCACCGGAAGTTTCGACGCCGCCTTCATGGCTTCCGTCAGCTCGGGCGGCATTTTGTCATAACGATTGAACCACGCTTCGGCGCGCTTGCGGTCGCCGGTCGCCTCAATGGTCAGCAGCTCTTTCGCTAGCGACGCAATGGCCGCCGGCATCCGCGCGTAGTCCACCGAATATTTGCCCGCCACGCGATTGATGGCCTTCTGCTCTGCCAGGTAATTGAACTCCATCATCTCCGCGCGCCCATGCGCCTCGGCCACGCCATAACGCACCGATCGGAAAATGCCCGCCACGTAGGACGCGTAATATTCCTGCGCGCGATCCTTGGGCAGGGCGCCGTGATCCATCAGCCACGCCAGGTCGAGCATGCCCACCACGTCGGCCTTGGCTTCTTCGAGCGCCGAATACACCGGGCCGATCGCCTCCGTGATGGGCACTTGCTTTCCATTGACGCGCGAATACGCCGGCCCCAGCCCATGTGAGATTTCGTGCAGCACCACCGCCGCCAGATAGCCCTGGCCCGAAACCTGTCCGGCCTGCGCCGCGGGCATCAGATATTTCGCGAGCGGCAGCACCACGTAGTTTACGCGTGCGTCCATGAAGTTCATGAAGAAGATTTTCTTCGTTCCCTTGGTATCGTGGATGCGCGGATCGTTCGGCAGATTGTCCGCCACCGCCTGATATCCGTGCAGCATGTCTCCGGTGCGGAACGGCGCGTCCACCACTTCCATCGGGGTCGGCTGGCCGCGTTTGGAAGGCTTGTCGGCGCCGGCGAGCGGCAATGCGTCTTGCAGATCGGGAATATATTTCTGATACAGCGCCAGCTTTGCGCTCTCCGGCTCATTGCGGATCAGCACCGCCGCTTCATAGGAAGTCTTCACGCCCAGGACGCCGTCCAGGTACGTCTCGTACGGTGCGAAGATCACGTCGATTTTCGGATTCTTCAGATCCAGCCATTTCAGATCGCTCGGATAATAATCGTCGGAGAGCAGCGCGTCGGCGCGCATGCGGAGGAATTGTGCGAAATCCTTGTCGTCGCTCAGGTCCGCCGCCTCGCGCAGCGATTTCGCGGCGGGTTCCAGCCATTGCTTGTATTCGACACGATAGGGGATCGCTTCCAGCTTGCTCCTGTTCCAGCGCAGCACCGTGTAGGGGCTGTAAATCGCGTCCTTCTCGGCCGGATGCGCCTTCACGTAAGCTTCAATCTGCGCACTGGTCAGGCCCTCGGGATATAGGTTCCATCCCGGCGGAAGCGGTTTGGTGCCGACGAACGGTTTGTTGTCGTCGATCAGGTCGAATCGCGAGCCGTTGATGAAGAGCAACTGCTTCAGGTTCGCGTTTTTCGTGGTTTCGTACAGCTTCAGCGCTTCCGGATCGCTTTGCTGCCAGTAGATGGCCTCCATCTGACGCGAGGCGCCGACAAGTTTGTCCACCTCTTGCCGCTCGCGCGCATTGAGCGTTTCAGAATGATACGGCATCTCCACCGGCTTCCAGCGCGCCAGCCGCTGCGCAATATCGGTGGCTGAGGGAGCGGCCACCAGCAGGAACAAAAGCAGGTAATTCATCTGATTTCATTCTATTCGCTTGGACTGCAGGCCATTTCAGTTGCGGATCAGGATGGCCAGCGTAGTGCAGCTTTTCAGGCCCTTTTCGGCCAAGATTTTCAGCGAGCGTTCCGGGAACGAAGGGCTGTGCTCAAACGCCTTGGTGTAGGACTGAATCACCAGGACTGCTTCCTTGGTGCCAAACTCTTCTTTGTGCCAGGCGGCCATCCCGATCAGCAGAGTCTGGATGATGGCATAGTGGACCATCATGAGCATGTACTGATCGCGAATGGTGTTCGCGATGTGATGGATGCTGAGGCCACGAGTGCTTTCCTGCGGGCCCAGCGGAAACAGAGTCCGGTGAACGTAGCTCACCAGGTAATGTTCCAGCATGTGCGCGTGCCGGCTCAGGAACGGCTCGAAATACTGCGAATGCGCCGCGGCGTAGCGCCGTCCGATGTCGTCCATGCTCGATTCGGCCGTCCATTCCATGGCTTGCATGAATTTCCGGTAACAATCGAGCAGCGGCGGGGCCGTGAAATCGGAACTGATGCGCCCGACGATCAGCTCCAGAACCAGTTCCAATTGTTTGGCCGGCTGCGGGACATGGGTGTTCACCGCTTCATCAAACCGATCCTGCTGAACGGCGTCGCGGTAGGCCAAAAGGACCTCGGGAGTTTCGCCGCTCCGGCCCGCCGTAGCCGTTTCCTGGAGCTGGTCGCACAGCGAGCCGAGAATCATCAGCCGCTTCCATAGTGGATAGGCGCGGTATTGCAACAGCCAGATAACGAACCCGCGAATCTCGCGAAAATGCCGGTAAGGTTTTTCGGATTTTCCGTCGGCCGTTCGCAGCACGGAAAGGTGCGCCAGGCGCGGGTCGCGCGGCGGGCCCTCCTCTTCGTCGAACTCCATGGGATTGGGGTCCAGCAGGACGATGCGGGCAGCTTCGGGGCAGGACAAATCGAGCGATCGTTGCAGCACGTCGTCCACGATGTTCATGACGCGCGGGTAGGCCGAGCACATGATGGGCAGGTACTCTTCGCCCAACTTTTTCTGTATGGAGCACCATCCCTCCGACAGAAACGGGCAACCTGGTCCGGTGAGATTGATGCGGGCAAAGTTGTCGTCGCTGGTTTTTTCGGTGTTGATGCTTACTAGCTTTTGCAGACGCGGGCCTAGCTCGGGATCTTCGCAGCGCTGGTAGGCTTCGTAGGTGGGTTTGTCGACGTTAACGATCCAACCGACGCAGCAGGTGTCGTCACAATCGGCGCCAATGCAACGAAAGGCGTGATAGGACCGCGGTTGGAGCCGTTTTACCGGCTTCGGCACTGCTTGAGCATAGCACGCAGGCGGGCTAGCTCAAGACCTTTAGCTCGGCTGCTCCCGCCAGGTTGTAATAATCGCGCAGGCGGCGAGCGGCGGCCGGGCCGATCACTTTTGCCAGATCGTCCGCCGAAGCCTCGCGCACGCGCTCCAGGCTTCCAAATTCGCGCAGCAGTTTCGCGATGGTCTTCGCCCCGATGCCATCCACTTGCTCCAGTTCCGAAGTCAGCCGCGCTGCGCCGCGCCGCGTCCGATGGAACGTCACAGCAAAGCGATGCGCCTCATCGCGCACCTGCTGGATCAAGTGCAGCACCGGCGAATAGTGATCCAGCTGGATGGGTTCGTCTTCCTGGCCGTAGACGTAAATGATCTCTTCGCGTTTGGCGATGGATGCCACCGGCTGATTGATCACACCGATCGCCTCCAGCGCTTCCACCGCCGCGTGCAACTGGCCCAGGCCGCCATCAATCAGGATCAGACTAGGAAAAGCCTTGTTCTCCTGCTGCAGCCGCGAATAGCGCCGCGTCACCACCTCGCGCATGGACGCGAAATCGTCGTTGCCCACCACCGTTCGTATGATGAATTTGCGATAGTCCGATTTCTTCATGCGGCCGTCTTCCCAAACCACCATGCTGGCCACTTTGTCGGTGCCCTGAATGTGCGAGATGTCGAAGCACTCGATGCGCTTGGGCAGTTCGGGCAATCCCAGCGCATCCTGTAACGCCTCCTGCATGGCCTTCGATGACGGGCGCATGATGCGGAAACGCTGCTGGAACGCGTGCTTGGCGTTGGTCTCCACCAGATCGAGCAGCGCCTTCTTCTGCCCGCGCTGCGGCATCAGGATTTCCACCTTGTGGCCGCGTTTCTCGCTGAGCAGTTCTTCCAGAGCCTCGCGATCTTCGAAATCCACCGGCACGTGGATGCGGCTGGGGATGTACTGTTCGTTCAGATAAATCTGCTTGAGCAGCGAGGAAAAGAATTCGTCGGGCTGGAAATCGAACAGGTCCTCCCAATAATATTCACGCCGGTCCACGATGCGGCCGTTGCGCAGGTGGAACAGATTGGCGGCCACCAGCGGAGGCTCGGCGTGGTAGGCCAGGATGTCGATGTTCTCGCCTTCGGCGGCGGCCATCTTCTGCTTTTCTTCCATCTCTTCGACGGTGGAAACCAGATCGCGCAGGCCGGCCGCTTCTTCGAAACGCGTGTCTTCCGCAGCTTCGCGCATGCGGACGCGCAAGTCACGAGCCAGATCCTTGTGCCGCCCTTCCAGGAACAGCTTCACATCGTGAACCGCGGCGGCGTAGGCTTCATCGGTGGTCAAGCCTTGGACGCACGGCCCCAGGCAGCGATGGATGTGGTACTCCAGGCACGGATGGGTGTGCGTGCGCGTGAAATCCACCTTGCAGGACGGAACCTTGAAGTGGCGATGAATGAAGTGCACCAGCCGATGCGCCAGGTTGCCAGGAAAATACGGGCCGTAGTAAGTGGACCCGTCCTTGATCAGGCGGCGCGTCACGTACACGCGCGAATACTTCTCGTTGGTCAGCTTGATGTAGGGGAATGTTTTGTCATCCCGCAACAAAATATTGAAGCGCGGCTTCCATTGCTTGATCAGGTTGTTTTCAAGCGCCAGCGCCTCTTTGTTGTTGTCCACCAGGATGTATTCGATGTCGCGGGCGTCCGAGATCAGGGTGCCGGTTTTGGAATCCGCCAGCCGGTCGTCGGAGAAATAGCTGCGCACGCGGGCCCGCAGGTTCCTGGCCTTGCCGACGTAGATCACCTCGCCGTGCTGGTCTTTGTATAGATACACGCCAGGCAGCAGAGGCAGTTGTGCGGCTTTTTCCCGAAGTTCCATTGCAGGGGGGCTGCTTCTATTGTCGCAGGTGGCACTGATCCTCAATGCCGAGAGCGCTATTGCTCAGCCCTTCCTGGGGCTTTCGTTATGCTGGGGGATCACGGTGGTAGCGACAATTTTTGCGACGACGTGCGTCCGGGCACCTACAAAGCTATTCTCAAGCAGACTAAAATCAAGGAAGTATTCGCTTCTCATTGAAGGCGACGAGTCCGGTTACAGTGCCCATGTTCCAGAGCTGCCGGCGATTCTGGTCACGGGGAAATCCATGGACGAACTGACTGGCCGCGCGATTGAGGCGATCCAACTATGGTGGGAAAACATTGAGTTAAACGCGTCCCCGACAGCGGTGCGGTCCGAGATCGAAGTGGAATTGCCGCTCTAAAGGCCGCTATGCAGTATTCCATCCAGTCAGTTGTGCGGCTTTCCCCGCGTTCCATTGCAGGGGCTGCTTCTATGGTCGCAGGCTGGCCCGTTTGCGCGGCCGATCAGAAACGGGGACGCAGCACGCGGTTCCACCACAGGATGGCGCCCGTCACGAACATCACCGCTGGAGCAAGTCCGAAGAGAGCCCAAACGGCCTTCGTCGTCTGGTCGCAGAGCCCCGGGCCGTGACAGGGAATCCCGATGCCGTTGATGCGGCCGAAATGCAGGTAGGCGACCCAATAAATCACCTGGTCCACCAGGCGCGCCCGCATGTTCGCGGCAGTGACGGGCTCAAGCCGGTCGGCTAGGTTCTGAACCGTTTCAGGAAAACATAGATAGATGCCGCTGAGTCCAAACAATACGGTGAATCCAAAACTCCAGAAACCGATCATGCTGTGCAGATGCCAGGCCTGTCGCTTCCATCCCACGCCGCGATGCAGCGTTAAGCCGCGGCGCCAGGTCTTGCTGCCCGGCCACCAGATCACGAGACCCGTGAAGGTGAGGGCCAGCGCGGCGAAGGCCCCAATTCCGTTTACCATTCGGCCGGCCTGGCCCGCGAGCAGATTGTCATGCAGATCCAGCACGGTGGCTACGACGCGCATGCCCATTGGCACCGCGTCGCCGAGATCGCTGCCGGTGCGCGGATCAAAGAGCCGGTGTTTGATCTGAGCGCCCCGCTGCAGGCCGACATCCACGGCCCGATCCGGATCCGGCGAGTGGCTGATTTTGACCACTCGATAACCTGGATGCCAGCGCCGGGCGTCGGCCGCGAGTTGATCGTCGGTCAATTGAGGACCGGAGTCCTTAGAAACGATCGGGTCGGGCGCCGCAGCCAAGTAAAGTTCGTTCCAATACACCAGCACGCTGCCGGTAACGCTGATCACCAGGATGTAAAGGCCCAGGGCTATGCCGCACCATAAGTGGACTTGAAAAATGGCCCTTCGCAACCAGATCCTCTGCGGCTGCCGAACCCAGCGCTGCCACGCGGTCAGCTGATTGTTCCCGATCACTAGCGACAGGCTATAACAGAGCGCCGATTCCGTCAACGTTTGGGTACACAAGTGCTTTGACGTATCATGCAGCCAATGGTGATCACTACCGAGTATGTCGACATTCCCTCGGGCGGCTCCCCGATGCGGATTTTTCTAGCCGCGCCGAAAGTCCCTGGAAAATATCCCGGCATCCTCTGCTATTCCGATATCTTCCAACTAACCGGTCCCATGCTGCGCTCGGTGTCGCGTCTAGCCGGCTACGGATTCGTGGCCCTGGCGCCGGAGATCTATCATCGCGTGGAGCCTGCCGGTTCGCCTATTCCGTTCGATGACGCCGGACGAACGCGAGGCATGGACGACGCGGCCAAAACACCGGTCGCGCATTTCGATCAGGATCGGCGCGCGGCGCTGGATTACTTGGCGAAGCATCCGCAAGTAGCCAACGGCCAACTGGGCGCGATGGGTTTCTGCATCGGCGGGCATTTGGCGTTTCGCGCCGCACTGGAGCCGGAGGTACGCGCCACGGTCTGCTATTACGGCACCGGCATTCATGATGGAAAGCTCGGGCGCGATCCGGATGCTGGATCGCTGGCACGCGCCGGCCAGATTCGTGGAAAGCTGCTGATGGTCTGGGGCAGCGCCGACCCGCATGTGCCGGAAACGGGACGCGCTGAAATCGAGCGCAAACTGCGCGAATCGAAGGTCGATTACGCCATGAAGCTTTACCCCGCCGAACACGCCTTCATGCGCGACGAGGGGCCGCGCTATGACGCCGAAGCCACCGATCAGGCCTTTGCCGATATGATCGGGCTCTTCCGCATTGTTTTTGGACCTCGCTATACTTGAGATTGTGGTGCGCAAAGCAGTAATCGGGTTTTTGCTGACCGGCATTCTTTTCGCTCAGGACGAGCCCACGTTGAAGAAGAGGCCCGCCGACCAGAGCAAACCGCAGCAGCAGCAGGAGCAGGAGCCACCGGAAGAAGACGAGAGTCTGGCGCCGAAAACCTACTCCTTCAATCCGCTCGAAGCCGAGAAGGATCTCAAAGTCGGCCTTTACTATTTCAAGAAGGGCAACTACAAGGCGTCCACCAGCCGGTTCCGAGAGGCTACGCTTTGGAATCCGACGTATGCCGATGCCTTCCTGCGGCTGGGGGAAAGCGAAGACAAGATGAAGGACAAGAAGGCGGCCGCAGACGCTTACTCGAAATACCTGGCGCTTTCGCCGGATGGCAAGGAAGCGGAAACCGTGAAGAAAAAGCTAGCTCACGAGCGGTAGCTGTTTGCGCTTGCGTCCTTCGTCCTGCGCCTGAATCACGGCGATCAGCCGCTTGACGCCTGTCTCCCAATCGGGAAATAGATCCAGGTATTGAATCTGCTTTGAGATCCGATTGGGCACCGCGCAATCATCCAGGCGCAGGGGGATGAGAAAGATCTCATCGAGCGGGACTTTCGCCGCGCAAAACAGCGCGTAGCGCAATTCGCTATGGAAGCTGCCGCGCTTCGATATAGCCCGGCGCGAAAAGCACGCCACGAAGAAGTCGGAGGTTTGAATGGCGGTTTCAATGGCCCGCGGCCAGTTCTGTCCCGGCATCAGTCGTTTTTTGTCCAGCCAGGGGCGAAAACCGCTGTCTTCAAAGGCGCGGTATAGCTTCTTCGCGAACGGAAGATCCTCTTCGACGTAGGCGATAAACACGCGCGGCCGGTTCTGTGCCACGAAGCGAAACCCTTGTTTCCCACCTGGCGACAGGGTTCCCAGGCCGTCAATTTCCACCGATCCGCCGCGTTCCAATGCCTGGCGGAGCACGCGCGCGATGCGGCGGGTCAGGGCAACGTTGGTCTGGGGTCCTTTCACAGCAATGCCTTACGCGATTTCGCAGCTTTGATACGCCGGGCGCCCACGGGCAGGCTCTGCTCAAAATGGAACCTCGGTTTCGGTCCTGGCAAGAAGGTTCCCAGGCCGGGAAGGGAAGCGCTGCGCCCCTGACGGATTCGCCGGAGTATTCCGGTCAGGATGGTGTCCAGTTGATCGGCGGCGGCGGCCGTGGAGATGCCGGACTCTTTGGCCAAACGCCTGGCCAACTGCGCTTTCTTCATTCCTAACCATCCTAGGCGACGAAAAGCCCACGCACACCGCTGATTCGGACTTGAAACATGTAAGTCCAAATGTATCAGTCAGATAATGAGATTGGCCGCGCGCTCCAAGATCTGTCACCAACGCCGCAAATGAAGCGCTTTTAATAGGGTCTTAAGGTTGGGTTCATCTCCGGCTGAAATGATAGTCCTGAAGTTATCGACATAGCTTCTGACACTTAAGGAGATCTCAAAAATGAAGAAACTCATGACTTTGATGCTCGGCCTATCGTTCCTGATGGGAACCGTCAGCCTGTTCGCGGCTCAGGATAAACCGGCCGATTCCACCCCCAAGACCAAGAAGAAGAAGAAGTCCAAGAAGGCGAAACCCGCCGCCGACACCGACAAGAAGTAGTTAGGCAGGCTTTTTATTTAGCCAAAGTTTTTGCGTCGCGCATGTGTCCCGGGTTCCGGGGCTGCCATGCGCGACAACTTTTTTGGGGTCCGTCTCGTTCCTAGTCGTTCCAGTACTATGCAATGATTGCCGCAAGTCTTGGTTCTGAGTTACCGTGGAATGTAGGCACCCAGCAACCTAAGGCTGTTGATTATGGTGGAATGTCCAACCTGCCACACGACCAATCCGCCCGAATCACGCCTATGCTCCAAATGCAGCACGCCTTTTGGGATTGATAGCACCACGCTAGTGGCTGAGGCTTCGCCTCCCCCGCCCACCGATCCCGATGCCACTCAGGTGTTTACGGAAGTCTCGCTGGCTCCCACTGTGGTCGGGGGCACCGGCTGGTCGGTGCCTCTACAACGCAGCGGCGCATCCGATCCGAGCAGCCCTATAGAAGAAGGGTTGATTCTCGGCGAGCGCTACGAGATCCTGAAACGCCTGGGCGAAGGCGGCATGGGCGCGGTATACAAGGCTCGCGATCATGAGCTGGACCGTCTGGTAGCCCTCAAGGTGATCCGGCCTGAGCTGGCCGGCCATCCTGATATCCTCCGCCGTTTCAAGCAGGAGCTGATTCTCGCCCGCCAGGTCACGCACAAAAACGTCGTCCGGATCTTCGATCTCGGCAACGCCGATGGACGCAAGTTCATCACGATGGATTACATCGAGGGGCGGGATCTGAAGAGCATCCTGGTGGAACGCGGGAAGCTGCCGCCAGGCGAGGTGGTGCCCATCTTTCAGCAGATCTGCCGCGGGTTGGAAGCCGCGCACGTGGAAGGCGTCGTCCATCGCGATTTGAAGCCGCAGAACGTCATGGTGGACGATGCGGGCCGAGTCTGGCTGATGGATTTCGGATTGGCTCGCTCCATGGAGTTGTCGGGCCTGACACGCACCGGCGTCCTCATGGGTACGCCGGACTACATGTCCCCCGAGCAAGCGCGCGCCGAGAAAGTGGACGCCCGATCGGATTTGTTCAGCCTGGGAATCATCGTCTACGAAATGCTGACTGGGCGGTTGCCGTTCCAGGCCGATACGCTGATGGCCAAGCTGCTGATGCGCGTGCAGCAGAACGCTACGCCGGTCACCGAGATCGAACCCGGCGTGCCTGCTTCTTTAGGCGCGGTGGTAGCGAGATGCCTGGAACGCGATGTCAACAAGCGATATCAGAACGTTCGCGAGATTCTGGACGATCTTTTGTCTAACACCAAGACGATCGGCGCATCCAGTTCCTCAGGGACCAGCCAGAATACCAGCGCGACCCCGGCCGAGACTCCGATTTCCCTATCCGCCCTAGGCGCCGGCTCGCAGTTCGGACCGCGTTACCGCATCGAATCCGAAATCGGCGAAGGCGGCATGGGTAAGGTGTACAAGGCGCACGACAGCGATCTGGATCGCACGGTTGCGCTGAAGCTGGTGAGGCCGGAACTGGCGCGAGATGCCAGCTCCCTGCAGCGCTTCAAACAGGAGTTGCTGCTCGCCAGCCGCATTTCTCACCGCAATATTCTGCGCATTCACGATCTGGGCGACGTGGGCGGCGTGAAGTTCATTTCCATGGCCTACATCCAGGGCATGGATCTGCACGAGTTGATCGCCAAAATGGGCAAGTTGCAGACCGAGCGGGTGATCAACATTGCCAAGCAATTGGCCGGTGCGCTGGAGGCTGCGCACTCTGAAGGTGTGGTGCATCGCGATCTGAAGCCGCGCAATGTGCTCATTACCGTGGACGATCACGTGTACGTGTCCGATTTCGGTTTGGCCAAATCGCTGGATGCCGAAACGACAGCCATGACCCGCGCGGGCGAAGTGTTGGGAACGCCGCGTTACATGTCGCCCGAGCAGGCTGAATCGAAGCCCGCCGACCATCGCAGCGATCTTTACTCGCTGGGTGTGATCCTGTATGAAATGGCGACCGGCGAGGTGCCGTTCACCGGCGAATCGTCGTTGCAGGTGATGTTCCAGCACGTCCAGCAGGCGCCCAAGGATCCGCGGATCCTCAATCCCGAGACGCCCGAATATCTTGCAACCATCATTCTGAAGTGCCTGGAAAAGGATCCGGCGCTCCGCTATCAAAGCGCAACCGAACTGTTGCACGATCTGGAATCGGGCACTCCGCCCACGCGGATTGTTCGCTTGCGAATCGCCGAAACCGGCTACTCGAAGTGGATGTTCGCCGGCATGGGGATCGTTTCAATGCTGGCAATTGGATTGGCTGTGCGCCCCGTCCGCGAGCGCGTGCTGGGCAGCTCGCCCATAGACATCGCCAAGCATGCAGTTGCTTCCCGCGCCGCCGCCGATGGCAAATTTGTCGCGGTGATGCCGCTGCGCGTGCTGGGAAACGATCCCACGCTGCACTATGAAGCCGAAGGCGTGGTGGATTCGCTTTCGGCGAAGCTGTTTCAGATGCAGAATGTCCACCTGGCTTCGCCTGCCGCGGTGGAAAAGATCAACGCGTCCGAGCCGGTGACCAAGATTGCGCGCCAATTGGGCGCCAAGCTGATTATCCAGGGCACCATGCAAGGCGGCGCGGGCGACAAGATCGACGCCGTTCTGAGCCTGAGCGACGCCACTGGAAAGCAATTGTGGACCAAGGATTTTTCGGGAGTGCGCCAGGACCTGCTGACGATTGAGGATCAGATTTATAACGAACTGGTCACGGCCCTGGAGCTGAAAGCCACCGATGAAGAGCTGGCGCGAAACGCTTTGCGGCCCACCGAGAACATCGCGGCTTACGAGCTGTATCTCAAAGGGCGCGATATTCTGCGCGGGAAGCGCGACGTCAAGCGGGTGCAGTCGGCCGTGGACTTGTACGAGGAAGCGATCAAGAAGGACCCCGCTTTCGCGCTCGCATTTGCCGGTCTGTCGGACGCCAGCCTGGTGATGTACAACCTGAACCAGGAGCCCGCCTGGTCGCAGAAAGCGCTGAGCGCCGCCCAGCATGCGCAAATGCTGAACGACGAGCTCCCGGAGGTCCACTTTGCGTTGGGCAACGTCTATCGGGCTACGGGGAAGACGACCGAAGCGATCGTCGAGTTGAAGCGCGCTCTTGAACTGGCTCCCAATTCCGACGAAGGTTATCGCCGCCTGGGCGACGCCTATCTGGCAGCTGGGAAAGCGGACGATGCCATCCAGTCGTACCAGCGCGCCATTGATGCGAACCCCTACTATTGGCTGAACCACAATAAGCTGGGCTCGGTTTATTTCCAACTCGGGAAATATCAAAAGGCGCTGGATACCTTTGGGCAGGTGGTGAAGCTGGCGCCGGATTTAGAGCTGGGGTATGAGAACCTGGGGGTCGTCAATTTCCAGGCCGGGAAATGGAACGACGCAATCGTGGCATATGGAAAGGCGCTGAAGATTGAACCTTCAGAGAACCTCTATTCCAATCTGGGCGTGGCTTATCTATACCTTGGACATCTTGCCGACGCTGTCGCCATGTTCCAGAAGGCGGTTGCCCTCAACCCCAACGATAATGAGGCCATTGGCGATCTTGGGGATGCCTATCGCTTATCCGGGGACAAGGCCAAGGCCGAAGCCGCCTATGACAAGGCGATTGCGCTGGCCCTCAAAGCACTTCGGGTGAACCCGCAGGACGCTAGCACCCTGGGCGATCTGGCGTTCTACTATGCCAAAAGCGGCGATCCCAAGAAGGGGATCGAGTTCATTCGCCGCGCACGGAACATCGATGCCAAAGACAATGAGCTGATGCGCAAGGAAGCGGTAATCAACGCGGCTGCCGGACAAGCTAGCGATGCCGTGGCTAGCTTGCGCGTCGCGCTCGAGAACGGCTATTCGGTGCAGGTTGCCAAGAACGATCCGGAGCTGAAAGTCCTGTCTACGAATCCCGAGTTGGACAAGCTAGTCGCTGAGTTTGAGCGAAAAACGCATTAGCAATCGTTTTGCGCGATCGCACCACGATCATCGCGGCAAACGCCAAGACCAGAATCAACCACTGCGATGGCTCCGGCGTAGAACTGGGGATGCCGCCGCCGGGAGTGTAGGAGTCATAGAAAAATATATCGAGCGTTTCCGTCATGGGCGGGTCGTTAAGAACGAACCCGCACTGCTGGAAGATATCTCCGCCGTCGCAGATGAACGGGTCGTTATATTCGTCGGGGTTCAGGGTGACCTGGATCTCAACCGCGGTCAGCAGCGTTCCGCTGGTGTTATCAAAGAAGATATCTCCATTTGCATCTACATCGTCGGAGTTAAATGTGAATGTTGTTGTGTCCTCAGGTATGCTGCCCCCGCCGCTGTTGATTCGGACCGAAGCGTCGCCGCAGATGTCACCGGCCGGAAGGCAAGGATCGATATCTGACGGCGGCGGCAACGTTGGATTACCTATGAAAGTGAATTCCTGGTTCGGATCCCAGCCCGCCAAGTTAATCTCGAAATGCGCACTGTCCGCTTGGGCCCAAGTGCATGTAAGCATGGCCAGTGTGGCCATCGTCAGCCAACGCGTCATGTTCATTGTTTCGCCTCCGAAAAAACCGAACTGACGCCCCGGATACGCGCCGGAAACAAAACACGCTCAATTCGTTTCCTCAATAATAACTCCAGCACGTTTGGGTTAGAAAGCCCCAGAAGGGATCGTTTAGTACTGGCAGTACTCCGGGCATTGCGGCCTTGTTGTACTGGAGACAGAAGTACTCCAAGCGATTGTCAGCAGCGGGTTTTTCCCATATAATCTGGTTACCATGCTGGCTTTTCTTAGTGCCAAAATGATTGCTAGGTCCACAAGATGGATCGGTTTGGGCGCCCTAATGGCAGCTCTGCCCCTTGTGATGACAGCGTCCACGATTACCGTGGACTTCAGCATCGCGTTGAACGGCCTCACGGGAACCGGCGACTTCACCTATGATCCCTCGGGGATTTCAACAGCCGGCAATCTGGGACCCTACACCGACGCCGGGGACGGGTTGCAGTCGTTCGAGCTAGATTACGACGGAAACAGTTACACCACTGCGAATGCTCTGGACTCCCCAACGCTGCCGACCGTCTTCTTGCCGGGGAACGACACCCTTCAGCATGGTTTGCAGTATGAAGTTTTCGGATTCTGGGTGGTCAGCGGAACCTGCACAAGTACCGGCACAGCGGGGGATTATACTTGCACAGGCCCGGGCGGAGTGGGAGACGCGACCCTTCTTGGCTTAGGCCGTAGCACGGAGGCGTTCTTGGCTAGTGGTGTAACGGAGGTTTCGATCGGCAACACTGGAAGCGACTTGGTGTACAACCTTGGCTTGGCTCCAGACATTACCGAGGTCACCGGAACCGTGTTGTCCGAAACTGTGACACCGGAACCGAGCCTTCTCTCCATCATGGCACTGGGCTTCGCGGGCTTGTGGTTTGCACGCCGCCGCCAAAGTGCCTTATAAATAGCCGCCAGCTTATCGCCTTCAGCCGTTATAGATCCGGGCGGACTTGCAGCAGCACCAATTCCGAGCGCTAGCCAGCCGGTGGCCGTCTCACTACGCAGGTGCATGGTTGTTACGCTGCTGGAGGGTCTGACCCGCGCAGTCTTGCAAATGCTGGCCCCGATACGAACGAGAAGCTGGACGTTCGCTGATACTTGAGCCAAGCGCAATGCCGCGCCCATCTTGGCAGCAGTTGTGACATTCTGGTAGCGACAAACCATGAAGACTTCACGCTGGCCGATGATCGCGTCTCTCTCGTTCCTTCTGTGTGCGGCCTTTACAGAATTGGTTCTCGGCAACGCCAACCCGGCGGAAATTCTTAGAGGCCGATCGGCCTTCGTCACATCCCGCGGGGTGCAGCCGGGCACGTTCCGAAAGATCACACCCGCGGACTTGCCAAAGCCGTTCATGACGGAGTCTGTCACCCTGCGGTCGCGAATCGTTCCGCGGCCGGCCGGAGCGCTGCCCCAGGCGCCGCCCGGCTTCCGTGTAGGACTCTTTGCCGGCGGCCTGAGTATGCCCCGCGTGATTCGAGTGGCCCCCAATGGCGACATCTTCCTCGCGGAAACCCAAGCTGGACAGGTGCGGGTGTTTCGCGGCATCTCGGCTGAAGGCAAGCCACGCGAGACCTCGGTGTTCGCGAGCGGTTTTCATGAACCATACGGGATCGCTTTCTATCCCCCGGGCAAGAATCCGCAATGGTTGTACGTGGCGAATACTGACTCGGTGGTAAGGTATGCCTATCACGCTGGCGATCTGAAAGCTACCGGCAAGCCCGAGAGCGTCATTGCTACTCTCCCTTCCAACCGTCCCCGCGATGAAGTTGCGTGGCGTGCTTATGATGCCGCGGTCGCTGCTGGAAAGCCGGTTCCCGATCACGGGCACTGGACGCGGGATCTCGAATTTTCGCTCGACGGCAAACGCCTGTTCGTGGGTGTCGGTTCGGCATCGAACCTGGACGATCCGGACGACCACCCGAACGAAACGCATCGGGCGAACATTCTCGAGTACACACCAGAGGGCAGGTTCGTGAAGGTATACGCCAGCGGCATTCGAAATCCTTCCGGCATAGCGGTGAATCCGTCCACCGGCGAGTTGTGGTGCTCGGTGAATGAGCGCGACGGATTGGGCGACAATTTGCCACCCGACTACATCACGCACGTAGAAGAAGGAGGGTTTTACGGATGGCCGTGGTATTACATTGGCGGCAACGCGGATCCGCGGCTCCACGGCAAACATCCTGAATTGAAGAACAAGGTGATCGCGCCCGATGTACTTCTTCAGTCGCACTCGGCGTCGCTGCAGATGACGTTTTACGACGGCACGCAGTTCCCGGCCGAGTATCAGGGCGACATCTTCGCCAGCGAACATGGCTCCTGGAACCGGCTGGCGCGATCCGGTTACGAGGTTGTGCGAGTGCCGCTCAAGAGCGGAAAATCCAATGGCGTTTACGAAGATTTTCTGACTGGTTTCCTGACACCGAAAGGCGACGTTTGGGGGCGGCCGGTGGGTATTGCCGTTGCTGCGGATGGATCGCTGCTGGTTTCTGATGACGGATCGGGCAGCATCTGGCGCGTGAGTCATGAGGGCAAGTAATCGGCGTACCGACCCAGAACGGCGCGGCTATTACGACAAAATCGACTACAATTGGTTTATACTCCGATACCCAGGAATTAGGTATCCGCGAGAACGAAAGTGACTCCAATCGAACAGCTTCACCGGACTGCTTCGCAGAACGGCATTCCTTTCCTCTATCACTACGAGGGCTTCAACCCTGAACATCTCGCCGCCACTCTTCAGAAGAACGTCATTCACTGCTCTGATCCGAGGAATCTGAACGACCCTTGGGATTGCAAGCCGGTGTTCGACCCGCATGCGCTCGATGATCCAACAGTTTTGGAACGTGAAATCGCGTGGGGTCAAGGGCACCCCGCTAAGCATCTTTGGGCTGCCAAGATGCGCTCCGATCCAGAGTTTCGTGTCTCTTTTATGATGAGTGCCTCACCGCCCATCGAAGCGATGCTTGCCAGAAGGCGAATATACTGTCTTACTCCAAAACCAGACTCTACCCTGATGTGGTCACACTATGCCGAAAACCATCGGGGCGTCTGCCTGGAATTTAACGTGGCAAACGATTTATTCCGGCGTGCCTGTGAGGTCATCTATCGGAAAGACTATCCTCGGTGGGCACCCTGCGACATCCATGAAAAACCGGGAAGGGTCATGGAGTTAATCCTTACCAAGTTGTCTGATTGGCTATACGAGGAGGAATATCGGCTCGTAAGCATAGAAGCCCCCGCTCCCGACTTTCTTTGCCCCTATGGCGATTTTTTTCGTTTGCCGGACGGGGCCCTGGGATCGGTCATCATTGGGTGCCAGGCCGATCACCACGCCATCGCTGAGGTGGTGAGAAAATGCGCGCCGGTCTTGACTATCAAGCAGGCGGTACGCACCGGCAACCTGTACAGGGTCACCATCTCTGATTATTCCTAGAAGTCGTGCAACGGGGTGCATACGCCGTAGGACGGGGCGATCGTGACAACCCCGCCCAATATATTTTTGTGTGTTGCGGCGTGCTAAAAGCGGTGATCGACTTCGAACTCCTCCCCCTCCCCCACTCAGGTGTTGTCATGCGTCACGAAAAGGCGGGAGGCCTGCACAGCGTGCCGAAGAGCATCGCGCGCCGGACAAGGACGCAGCCCGGCAAAATATGAATGGTCATCTAACGCGAACCGACGTCCTTGGGTGTCACATGGATCAGGGCGCCGGGAGCGGCGTCTTCCAGCATCCACAGCGAGCCATCCGGAGCCTCTTCCACATCGCGGATGCGATGGCCCACCGCCCAGCGCTCGGCGGATTTGGCGCCACCATGGCCGTCAAAGATGATACGGCTGAGCGAACGGGTCCCCAGGCCGCTCACGAACCCGTTGCCGTTCCATTGCGGGAAGGTTTGCGTGCCATGGTAGAACATCAGGTTGCCCGGCGCGATCACGGGCGTCCAATAAAGCACCGGCTTCGCCAGATCGGGCCGCGTTTCAGGTCTGGGAATCGGCACGCCGTCATAGTTGTTGGCATAGGAGACCAGCGGCCAGCCATAATTCTTGCCCTTCTCGATCAGGTTCAGTTCGTCGCCGCCGCGCGGGCCATGCTCCACTTCCCACAATTCGCCAGTGGGTGAAAACGCCAGGCCATAGGGCGTACGGACACCGCTGGCCCAGGTTTCGGCCGGCGTCATGTTGGGGACGCCGGTGAACGTATAGGTGCTCACCACCGGCGCGGTCTTGGCGGTTTCGGTGTTACGGGGCGGGTCGATCAGCGGAATGGTGGAAGCGCCGGTTTTTCCGTAGTTGGGATTATCGGGCGCGGGTTTGCCGTCCAGCGTCAGGTGCAGGATCTTGCCTTCGGGCTGGTTAGGATCCTGGGCGGGGGTGAAACGCTGGCGGTCGCCAACGGTGAGGAATAGCGACTGACCGTCGGGAGCGAAGGCGATCTGCGCGCCTTCCTGGCCGCCCATGCCTTTGGGCAATTGGCGCCAGAGCACTTCCAGTTTTTCCAGCCTGGCCACGGGCCCGGTGGTGCCCGGCCCACCCCGGCCAGCGGTATTCAGTCTGGCGCGAGCCAGCACCAGGCCCCCGCCGTAGTCACCCGGTTCGGCATAAGTGAGATAGATCCGTTGGTCAGTCGCATAGGTCGGCGAAAGGAAGACGCCCATCATTCCGCTCTGCCCCTGCCAATACACAGCGGGCGTGTTGTTCACCATGCTTTTCGTTCCGTCCTGCGACACCAGCCAAATGGGGCCGACCTTTTCGGTGATCAGCATGCGGCCATCCGGCAGAAAGGCTATCCGCCAAGGCAGCTCAAAGGTGCTCACCGTGGTCATGGTGAAGGGCAGGCTAGCCTCGGGCTTCTGTTCGCCAATATTTACCTGGGCCCACGCCGCTACCGACGCCAGGGTGAAAAGCAAAGTTGCTTTCGCCAATTTCATCTTCATTTCTCCTCGTTCTATTTCACCACGGAACGTTTACAACTCGACTCTTCCCCCGTGCCTTGGTTTCCGAATGTATGTTCCCGATCAAAAAGGGTAGTGCGCCTCGCCCTGCTGGATCGTGATCCACTTGAGCTGCGTCAGCTCATCCATGGACCACTGCCCCCCCTCGCGGCCCATGCCTGAATCCTTGACGCCGCTAAACGGTCCGTGCGGCTCGTCGTGAACCGTGGAACCGTTGATGTGCACGGAGCCTGACTCCAGTTCTAACGCGCAGCGCATTGCAAGCTGCAGGTCGTTGGTGATTACGGCGGATGTGAGTCCGTAGCGGGTATCGTTCGCCAGTTGGATGGCATCCGTTGCATTCTTGGCCTTGATGACACTAGCCACCGGTCCGAAAAGTTCTTCCTGGAAGACCGGCATGGAAGGCGTTACGTCGGCCACTACCGTCGGCTGGAAGTAATTCCCTTCGTACGTGCCGCCGCAAAGAACGCGGGCCCCTGCCGCCTTGGACGCTTCAATCCGGCTCGCTATGAAAGGGCATTGCGAAGCGCGGATGAGCGGGCCAATCACAGTCTGCGGGTCGCGCGGGTCCCCGACCTTTAGTGTTTTGACCTTCGCGACGAAGCGATTCAAAAACTCCTCATAGACGGGCTCTTCCACAATCACTCGGGAGCCCGCCATGCAGATCTGGCCTTGGTGCATGAAGAGACCGAATGCCGCTGTGTCAACCGCGTACTTAAGATTGGCGTCCTTCATCACAAGCAGCGGACTCTTACCTCCCATTTCCAGATCGAATTTCTTTCCCCGGCGCGCGCACTCCACGCCGATTTGGCGGCCAACGGCGGTAGAGCCCGTGAAGAGAATCGCTTTCACGCGCGGATCGCTGTAAAGCGCTTCGCCCAAGGTTGGACCATCACCGGTGACAACGTTCAGAACACCCGGCGGTAATCCGGCTTTATCGAAGATTTCGGCGATCTTGAGACCGACCAGCGAAGTCTCCTCGGAAGGTTTGAGAACGAATGTATTGCCGGCCGCCAAAGCAAATGCGACCTTCTTTGTCGCCAGGATCAGAGGAAAATTGAATGGCGCAATGCCGCCGACGACACCCAGCGGCCTTCGGATAGCCATCGAAATGCGGCCAGGGACATCGCACGGTATGGTGTTACCCATAATGCGGCGGCACTCGCCGGCCGCCGACCGAAGCACTCCCACAACATAAGAAACTTCGAACTGAGACTTGCCGAAGGTGGACCCGCCTTCATCGATCAGGATGTCCACCACCTCGGCGCGCATGGATTCCAAAACATCCGCCGCACGAATCAGAATCAACTCACGCTCGGATGGCAGCGTGTTCCCCCAGACATCCTTTACTGCGTAGGCGGCATCGATGGCTCGCGTCATATGCTCCGGGCGCGCCATGAAGACCTTGGAAAACGCCTTGCCGCTGGCCGGGTTGACGACCGGTGTCATCGACGCTGGCTCAACCTCGATCGTGTGTCCGTTGATATAAGGTGCCGTGATCATCAAAAATCTCCTGAAGGCGGTGCTGTGCCCCGGTTGATCAGCCTATCACAGCCTGCGCGCACTTCCGCGAGGGCTGCTCGCAGGCCCGTGAGGCCGGATACGTGGCTTTGCCGGCTGATCAACCAGAAGCCGGGGCGATCAGTGCTTCACTACAACCGTCTTCACTTCCGTGTACTGCTGCAAGCCGTACTCGCCGAGTTCCCGTCCGATTCCCGACTGTTTGAAACCGCCAAACGGCGCGGCCGTATCGAGCACGTTGTAACAGTTTACCCAAACCGTGCCGGCACGGACGTTGTTGGCTATGGCCAAAGCCTTGCTAACGTCTTTCGTCCAGACTCCAGCAGCCAAGCCATATACGGTCTTATTGGCGCGATCGATCACTTCATCCAGGTTCTTGAAGCGGATAATGCTCATCACCGGCCCAAAGATTTCTTCTTGCGCGATGGTCATGTGGTCATGAACGTCGGAGAAGACGGTTGGCTCGACGAAGTAGCCCTTGTCGCCGACGCGGCCGCCGCCGGTGGTGAGCTTCGCGCCTTCCTGCTGGCCCTTCTCGATATAGCCCAACACCTTTTCGAGCTGCGTTTGATCGACTTGCGGTCCCTGCTCGGTGCTGGGGAGGAACGGATCGCCAACTGTCCTTTTCCGGGCGCGAGCCGTGCTGTGTTCGACAAACTCGTCGTAGATTCTGTCCTCCACGAACACCCGCGAGCCGGCGCAACACACCTGGCCCTGATTGAAGAACAGGCCCATGTGCGAGCCTTCAATGGCCTGGTCCATGTCGGCATCGGCGAAGATGATGTTCGGGCTCTTGCCGCCAAGTTCCAGCGAGACGCGCTTCAAACTGGACCGGCCGGCGGCCTCCAAAATCAGATGGCCCACCTCGGTGGAACCGGTGAAAGCGACTTTATCGACGTCCATGTGATTCGCGATGGCGGCGCCAGCCGTGGGGCCAAAACCAGGAAGGATGTTGACGACGCCCTCCGGGAAGCCAGCTTCGAGAATCAGCTCGCCGATCCGCAAAGCCGACAGCGGGGTTTGCTCGGCGGGTTTGAGAACGCAGGTGTTACCGGCAGCCAACGCCGGCGCCAGCTTCCAGGCCTGCATCAGCATGGGGAAGTTCCACGGAATAATTTGCCCGCAAACACCGATCGCCTCATGGCGCGTGTAGCAGAAGAACGGGCCGTCGATCGGGATGGTCTTGCCCATTACTTTGTCGGCCCATCCAGCGTAGTAACGGTAACAGGCGATGGTGGCCGATACGTCCACACCGCGCGCCATCGCTAGGGGTTTGCCATTGTCGAGCGACTCCAGACGCGCCAAATCGTCGGCATTCTTTTCGATGAGATCGGCGAGACGGTTGAGCAGCCGGGCCCGCTCCACACCGTTTGTCTTGCGCCAAGCGCCTTGATCGAAGGCCTTGCGCGCCGCGCCGACTGCAATATCGACGTCGGCCGCGCCCGCCTCTGCAACCTGGCAGATCTCCTGACCAGTTGCCGGGTTGATGGTGGCGAACGTTTTGCCGGATTGGCTGTTCACCCAGCGGTTGTTGATGAGAAGTTTTGTCGCCGGCACGGCGACCCGATTTTCGGACGGAGAGGACAATACAGATGCCATGAATTTGCTCCTTTGACTCAGCCGGCAACTGCCGCGCGGGAGGGGCCATCGCGCGCCTCATTCGTGTTCTTTATCCGCGACAGTGTCTGCTGCAATAGACGATATCACGTTTCGCGGCGCATGCAATGGGCATGCTGAGAAGCCGCCGGTCAGGCAGAAACCCGCATGGGTTCGTTCAGCAGACAGGCCGCCGTGGCGGAGAGTTCGTTGCGGGCCGCGACAGCTTCGGGGGCGTCGGGTCCGAGCACATGGTCGCGGCAATCCAGCAGCTCGCGTTGTACGGCCAGGGCGTTATACCAGTCTTCTTCCTGGCGCAAAATCTTGGACCATGCCTCCAGCGCGCGTAAGCGGGCGGGATGGTAGCGCCCGTGATGCGCCGAAAGATCCCGGACGGCGCGCTCCAGCAGCCGCTTCCCAAGGGCTCGCTCGCCACAGCTGCAAAGCGCCTCAGCGAGCAACGTGGCCATTCCCAGCGTCTGGAGATGGCAGGGTCCGAACATGACTTGGTAAGAGCACAAGGTCGCCATCATGCCGGGGATCTCCTGAGCGGTGTCCCGGGAGGAGCAATTCAAATGTGTCATGCAAACACGCTATAGTCTTTGTAACACGACACAACCGTAGATTCAATTGAGATATCCTAGGCGAAGGCCCGATGGACACCTTTACGGTCTTTAAGCGCACAGGGACACACGCGGACGTGCTCGCGGCCGTGGGGGCCGCGGGTCTGCTGGAGGCATTGGACCCACAACTTGTCAGCCACAACGATCGCTTCGAGATCCGCCTGCAGCGCGCCGTGACCGCCCCGCGGCTGACAGGCAGCGATCCAGGATTTCGATATCTCCTCCGGCCCTCCAAGAAAGCGCCCAAACTGCCGTTCTCTTCAGTCTACGAACTCGCCAGGCTGCCCGGTGTCCCGCTCGATTCCGATCAGCGCATGTATTCGATCATCGCGCGCCTGGGCGCGGAGGGCGGGCTGAACAAGCTGGTGGTGCAGTGGAGCCGCCTTGCGGAGCGCGAGTGGGCTCAGTTGGTGTGGCAGGGGTTGAACGGACGAGAAGATTTCGTAACGAATCCCTCCCTGGTGCAGTTGTTCAATCCCCAGGCTGCGCGGGGTTATTCCCTGCTCAAGCCGGCCGGAACGGATCGTGGCGACAAATCGAAAGATTGCTGGGGCGAGCCATTCTTCGAGTGGCTGCGCTACCGGGGGTATTTTGACGCGTGCACCGGCGTGTTCCTGGAGAAGGACGTCCGCGTTTTCACGGCGGTTCCCGAGCAAATTTCTTACCGTCTCTACAAGTCCGTCATGGCGGCGTTTCGCGAACTGCGCTGGGGCGGTTCGGCCGCAAAGATCGACTGCCGGATGGTATTGTCCTTGACCCGCATTCTTATTGAACAAATGCCGGTCTACGGTTCGCCCGCGAGCTTTATCAGTCACCTGTCCATCGCGCACTACCGAAGCATGGGCCAGGCCAACGCTCTGATGGCAATGCAGCAATGTGCCATCCCTGGCTGGCTTGAGCTAAGGAATGGCGCTGACGCTGTTCTGTGGCATCAGATCCTGGAGGAACACGACAAGGCGCTGCGGCGGCTGAACGACTCGAACTCCGATCACCTGGCGGTCATCCAACAATACCGCCGATGTCTCCAATTGGATCGCGAAGCCTCGATCGAAGAGTTCGCCGCTTTTCTTCAGGATTACGGGATGCTGGTCTTCAAGATTCGAGCCGAAAGCGAGCGATGGATTCTGCCGCAGTTTTCGCTGGACACTGCGGGCGCGATCCTGAACGCGCACCCGAGGTGCCGCTCCATTTTGCAGAATCCGGGTTTCCGGAGCATCGCCGTTACGCTGCGCTACGGAACCTTGAGCGCCCAGGTGACAAGACGGAAGGGAGTGCGCAATCACCGGGAGGTTCGATATGGCGTGCTGTCCGCTGTGAAGAGGTCGGCAACTATCGGCCCGGGCGCGCTGATCGAGACTGTCCGTGGTTTCGTCAAGATGCTCAACAAAGAGGCGGCTCACCGGCTCAAAATGTACGGCAGGGATTCGGGAGTCACCGGGACTGAGCTTGAAAGCTTTGTCGATCTTGCCAAAGACGCCCCCACGGGTCTCGTCGGAGCGTTGTTGTGCGGCGTGGCTGCGTGCCGGCGCGGCGAAGAGGCCGGTGAATCAGCCCAGGCCGAACTGGAACAGGCCACGGCGGTATGATCCAATCGCTTTCGCTATGCGCGGAAATCACGCTGGATCTGCATAACCTGAATAGCGAGGGGCGTGAGGGAAACGAGCAGCAGACCCGCATGGTTCACATTCTCGATGCGGCCGGTGAACATCATTGCGTCAACGCGATTTCGGGCGACATGTTCAAGCACATTTTCGTTCGGCACCTGAGGCCGATTCTGACCGGCGCCGGTCAGCGTCTATCGGAGGGAGCGGCCATGGGCAGCGCGGACCGCATCACTACCGATCCCGCGTTCAAAAAGGCGGTCAAGGGAAAAACGGCGACGGAGATTCAGACCGTGATGCTGCAGCGCTGCGCGGTGACGGACATCGCAGGAACGCTGTTCACCGAAGGAGTAACCGTGCCGCGCAAATCCTGCGTGGAATTTGGGTGGGTGACTGGCATTCCAGCCCGCATTCACACCGAGCAGCACTTCCATGTGAAGTACGACGCGGATCGGCGAAAGGCCCTGCGCGATGTGCCACGCGGAGAAGGGACTGTTGCCGGAAGCCAGACTGTTTTCCACCGGCCACTCAGTTCCGGAGCGTACGCGCTGATTTGTCATTTGGAAATGTCGCGCGTCGGGGTGAACGATGTCACTCGAGAATGCGTCATTTCACCGAAAGACCAAACGATCCGGCGTCAGGCCATGCTTCAGGCGCTGGTTGCGACGCTGATCCGCCCGGCCGGCGCGCAGAGCAGCACGCAAAGCCCGCACGTCGTGGATTGCAGAGGCGTCCTATCCATCTCTACTAGCTATTTGCCGGCTCCGACCGTGAGTCCAATCGCGCCGAATTTTCGGGAGCAGAGCGCTTCCATCGCCGCAACACTCAACAAGCTCGCACCTGGCTCCGTGCAGTGTCGTGTTTTCGATTGCCTGGCGTCCGGAATTGCGTGCATCGAAGAGCTGGCGGCGGAGATGCAATGCACGCACTAAGAAAGGCGCCGGCGGCCAACGGGTGGCTGGTATTCTCATACCGGCCGACGGCGCTGTTCTCACTGAAGAACTCGCGCGCAACATCCACCGTCGGAAAGACGCTTCTGATTCCCACTCCTTACGCGGTCAAGATGGCATTCGTGGACGCAGCGCTTCGGCATGGTTTGACAAATGATCCCGACCAACTTGTTCGTGAGCTCTCCGCCGTGGGAGTCCGGATCGGCGCTCCGTCATACGCCTGCGTTACCGGGACGATTCAGCGTGTTCGTCAGGAGACACGGGCAGAGGACCGGAAAAAAGATCGCCGCTTGCCCTTTTACAGAACAACCATCGCACTCCGGGAAATCGTCTCCTATTCCGGCTTGCTGCGCGTGGCATTCGATCGCGAGTATGGTACGGACCATTTGACCGAAGTCCTTTCGCGAACCGCTCCGGCGATCAACTATTTCGGCAAACGCGGAAGCTTCATGCAATACATCGGGAGTGAGCCGAGAATTGCCCTTGATCCGTCGTTCGCTAAGCCTATTGGCGCAATCGCCGGCAGCCGCCCACGGCAATCCCAATTAGCAACCCTCGACGATTTTGGACCCGCAGCGACGTTTGATGCGTTGAACACCTTCACGCCCGTTGAGATGAAGCGAGGAGTCCATCGCCGGTTCGTCGAGACCGCGATTCCGTACCGGGTGCGAAATTACGGATTCGGTTTGGGTGCGCGACGTAGAAGTGGGAATCATGCCGCCCGTCGCGCCTCCCAGTAGTCCTCAAACCGGCCGTTGAGATGGCAGCATCGGAGGGAGACGATGGCGTTGGCACCCCGAACCGTCCAGAACATGCCGGACTGTTTGAGCCGGGAGCCGATCACGGTTTTACAGCCGGCCTCGATTACACCCGAGCCGACAAAGAGGTGCTCGCGTCGAAACTTGGGATAGCGCATGCGCGCCACGTTCCTGTCAAAGTAGTCAGCCTCGATGCGAATCTTTTCGATCACTTCGGGATTGGTGGAAACGATGGAACGAAGGGCACACACCAGCTTCTCGATTTTTCCTTTGTCGAGTAATCTCCGCTGGTGGAGCTTGATCCAAGCTTTCTGGTTGGCCTCTTGATTGGGGTGCAGCCGGCGCGCCAACTCCCAGAGATGTTGGCGCGCGTGATACAGATCGACAATCTGCACCGCGCCGGGAAAATGTTGCTCGGCAAGATTCCAGATCCATTCGGCCCCATCGCCCATGACCACCTTCTTTTGAGCGCGGCTCCAGCCGCGTTTCCAGGCTTCCAGGTAAATACGCTTTCCAAACTCTTCGGCGGTCTCGATGGCGCCGGCGTAGGTAGTGGAGTCAGAATCGCGGATCGGGTAGCCTTCCTGGTCCCAGTCGGTCTGGGTGAAGACGCATCCCAACTTTACTTCCCGCGTATGGGATGACTGGCCTTCGGTCTTGCCTTGCCGACCCACCGTCTCCTTCTTCACCACTGGTATTCCCGTTCCATCCATTTGCACATACAGGATCGGAACCGATTCGCCCACGACCATCGGCAGATTCAACTGCACGGCCCGCTGGATCTCCTCCTGCTCGTCTGCTGCGATGTGTTCTCCGATAGCTTCAGCCGTCCGCTCCACAGCTTTGGTTGTCACCTCCAGATCGCGAGGAGCTTCATCTGCTGACGGCCGTGGTCGAAGGGCGACCCTTGGCCCACTACCGCCTGCATGCGACGCACCCCAGGAGAGAGTTCCGTGTTCTCGATATCCAGTTCGACATCAGCGGGGAATTGGCCCGTATGGCAATGGGGGCACAGGTAGTAGGGGCGCGACACTTCCGACTTACCTACCGCAGTGAGGACCGGCTTGGAGCGCAACTCCCGATAACGGGCCTGGTGTCCGCAGGCGCAAGCAATGTTGTGTTGGTCCGCAGTCGGGGTTGGGAACTGCAACAGTTTGGTTAGCACTGCCGCCCCCGCCTGATGCATGGCCGAACGCACGGCCAACTCCAGGGCTTCCAGATCCAAACGCCCCGTCTTGCGGCGGGCACCAAAGGCTACGCGCAACAGTTGCTCTACTTCGCGCGTGACTTCCTTTTGGATCGCTTCGACCGTTTTTTTTCCTGGGCTGACGGCGAGTTCTCCTCCACTGGCCGCAACTCGCAGATCTGTTCATTGACATCCAACAGTTGCTCGCCCAGTTCCCGGAAGCGCTGGCACTCGGCGACCTCGCGCTGCGCTTTGGCCAAACTCGCCGGAGAGGAAAACGTCTCGGTGACGGTTTTGCCCTTCACCTTGCGTGTCAGCCGAAAGTAAGGGCCGTGGCCAAGATCACCGGTCCGATGGCAGTGACAGTTAAGATTTCCACAACGACCACTTGTTCCGGTAATGCAGCCGGACCGCATGTCACCCAACTGGACGATCTGCAATTGAACAGTGGCGCGGCGGCTTTCCAGGTCAGCCAGAGAATCGTGCATAAAGTCTCCTGATAAACCTAGCGTATCACTACGCTCGGTTTCATGCCACCAAAAAAGAAAACTCGCGAATCGTTACGCCCAAGTCGCGCACCCATTCGGTTTCGTTCACTATGCTTGGCTGGAAGACTAACGCTATGATCGTATCGATATTCCCCGATGAGAAGGGGACTGAAAGCAGTGTGGCTTGTGCCGTAGTTAGGCCAAAGGGCGGCAAGACGGTCTCCTGGGCTGGTTTTGCCGCCCTGACTAAAACAAGTCCTCCAAAGACCTCTATTCACGACGCCAGGTTTTCCAACCCGTGGCGGGAAGTTTTAGCAGGACTGCTCATTTTGCGATGTATCCTCGGGTTGCGATAGAATTCTCGGGCATGGCCGCGCCCCAAATACGAAATATCGCTTCGGAGTCTGACAAAACCTTCAGCCGCTGGCTTGTTCCGGTGGCCGCAGTGGCTATTCACATCTGCATCGGCTCCGTATACGCCTGGAGCACCTTCAACCGGCCAATCCATGCATTGTTCCCGAACGACCCATGGTGGTTCAGTCCGCCCTACACGACGTTCAGCACAGCCATTGTTCTGCTGGGATTGAGCGCGGCGTTTGGTGGGCCTTGGGTGGAACGTAAGGGGCCGCGCGTAGCCGCGGCGGTTGCCGCAGTCCTCTTCGGAGCGGGACTGATCATCGGCGGAATCGGTTTGGCTTTGAAGCAGTCCGTGCTGGTCCTTCTGGGAATGGGCGTCATTGGCGGGATGGGATGCGGAATCGGATACATTGCTCCCGTCAGCACTTTGGTGAAATGGTTTCCCGATCGCCGCGGCATGGCGACGGGGATGGCGATCATGGGTTTCGGCGGTGGTGCGTTCCTGGCTGGTTACTTAAATGTGTACTTCATGAACCTGTTCGGCGTCGCCAGAACCATCATGGCTCTGGGGGCTGTGTACCTGCTCATCATGCTGCTTGGCGCACTTCTCATCCGCCGTCCGCCCGATGGCTGGCAGCCGGAAGGCTGGGTTCCGCCAGTGAACCGCAACAAGATGATCACCAGCCTCCAGTTTACGAGGAACGAATCACTATCGACGGTGCAGTTTTATTTGCTGTGGGCTATTTTGTTCATCAACGTGACCGCCGGCATCGGCATTCTGGCGCAGGCTTCTCCGATGATGCAGGATATGTTCCAGAAGACTGCGCTCGAGGCCGCCGCAGTGGTTTCTCTGATCAGCCTGTTCAACGCCGGAGGGCGATTCTTTTGGGCATCCTTCTCGGACTACATCGGCCGCCGCAACACCTACGTGGTTTTCTTTGTCGTGCAGGCAGTACTGTTTCTCATCATTCCCAGTTTGGCCGGAAGAGGTGAATGGATCATTTTCGAGGCGGCTCTTTTCGTGATCTTCACCATGTACGGAGGCGGCTTCGCCACTATTCCGGCGTTCCTGGCCGACATGTTCGGAGCGCAAAATGTGGGCGCAATTCATGGAGTATTGCTCACGTCGTGGAGCGCGGCGGCCATCGCCGGGCCTGTCATCATCACCGAGTTGTCGCGTCGCGCGAAGGCCAACCTTGCTCCGGGCGCCAGCAAGATTCACATTTACGATCAGCCGCTCCAGGTGCTGGCGGCATTACTCGCCGTCGGCTTCGTACTCACACTGTTGGTGCGGCCCGCGTCCGGGGCGAAGACCGCTGAAACCCGATAGGACTGGCAGCGTCAGAGCAGTGTCGCGTTCACGTGGTATTGTCTAAGATACAAGACACCTGCCAATGGAAATCAAACACCTGTTCCACACCTGCGCATTCGGTGCCGCTACGCTCATCCTCGGCGCGATGAGCCTTGCCGCGGGGCCCATCACCGAAATCACGCTTCCCGGCACGCGCGTGTTTCCGGAAAGCATTACGTCGCTGGCCGATGGCACCTTGATCGCCGGCAGCCTTGGCCATGGAAACGTGTTGCGCATCGCGCCCGGCGGCACGATGGCGGAAGAATGGATCAAGCCCGGTACGGGCGGCCTGAACCAAGTGCTCGGCGTCTATGCGGATGAGAAGGGGAAGACCTTGTGGGTTTGCTCCAATAAACTCGATAACAATGGCGAAGCGACCGCGGCGATGGCGTTCGATCTGAAGACCGGCGCACCCAAGGCCACCTTTCCGTTGCCGGGAGACGGCACCTTATGCAATGACATCGCTGTTGGAACCGATGGCACAACCTACGTCACGGACACGCGGCAAGGCAGCCTGCTGATGGTCAAGCGCGGCGGTAAGGCGTTGGAAATTGCGGCAAAGGATCCGCTGCTCGCGGGAGCCGATGGCCTTGCGTTCGGCAGCAAAACGATCCTCTACGTAAACAGCGTCAGCGCCGGCAAACTGATCCGGCTGGACCTCGGGCCGGATGGAAAGGCGAAGAGCGTAGTCGAACTCAAGCTTTCACGGCCTTTGGATCGGCCCGATGGCATGCGCGCGATCGGAAAGAATCGCCTGCTTCTTGCCGAGAATTCGGGGAAAATGAGCATCGTGACTTTTCAGGGCAAGGACATGCACGATGCCGTGATCACCACGATCAAAGAAGGCCTGGAAAGCACGCCTGGCGTAACGGCAACGCGCGGCATGGCCTGGATCGTCGAGGGCAAGCTCAATTACCGCAATGATCCGAAGCTGAAGGACAAAGATCCCGGCCAGTTCAAAATGTATGCGGTTCCGCTGCCGAAAAGCTGACGCGCTCAGCCAAACGTAAACGAGTAAACTTCCGCTCCGGGATCGAGGAACTCGATCTCAAACGTGCGGTCCAAAATCGGGTCCTCCTGACGGATGAGCTGATAGAGGCGATGATCGGTGATCGTTCCTTCGCCCGTTGGGTCCGTGTCCACGCCATGATTCGCCCCGGGCACTTGTCCGTCAATTTTGACGCGAAAGCGGACCGGTCGCCCGTTGGAAGCAGGTCCGAGCACCAGATGCACATCTCGCGCGTGAAAACGATAGATGATTTTGCCACGCGCGGAATCGAGGTTCGCAACCTGGCCGTGATCGGTCCACGTGCCAGCGAACCCCCACTGATTCAGTTCCAGATGTTTGGGCAATGCGTACGCGTGCGCGACATCTTGTTTCAGTCCGCCAGGCGATAGGAAGCTGTCTGCGCGATCGTAGCCGACGTAGGTTTCGGGCGATTCGACATCGCTGTCCGGCGGCGCTTCCGTACCGGTGCCGGCATCTTTCACCAGCCCCGAGACGTCCAGGTGTCCGTCGCGTTCCTTGAGCAATTCCTGGATTTGCCGTTCCGTTTCGTCGTACTTGCCTTCCCCGAAATGATGATGGCGGATGCGTCCCGTGGCGTCCACCAGGTAGTCCGACGGCCAAAAGGAATTGTGGAAGGCCTTCCAGATCGCGTAATCGTTGTCGAGCGCCACGGGGTAGGTGACCTTTAGATCGGCCACCGCGCGCCGCACATTGTCGATGTCCTTTTCAAACGCGAACTCCGGCGTGTGAACTCCAATGACCACCAGGCCGCTCGATTTATACTTTTCGGCCCAGGCGCGCACAAAAGGCATCGATCGCAGGCAATTGATGCAGGAGTATGTCCAGAAATCCACCAGGACAACGTGGCCTTGGAGCTGATCGCGATTCAGCGGCGGCGAATTGAGCCAAGCGACGGCGCCCGAGAGATCGGGCAGCGTCTGCGGTCCGGCGGCCGCTCCCGATGCGGTGGATGACATCATCATCATCATTCCGCCTGGGTTCTTTGGTGGATCGTTCACCGGTTGCGGGTTCGCGTGCAAACGATCGATTAGCGACTGTTCCAGCCCGGATGTGCTGGCTAGCGAAACGCGCGTCAGCACGCCGCGATCGACGCCAAGCGCGATGGCGGCCACGCCCGCCAGAACCGCGACGCCCAGGATCCTGCGTATCCAGAGCTCGGCTCCGAAGGAGCGCTTCAAGGCAGCGAAAACACGCCCGCCCGCCAGCAACACCACAGCCAGCGAGGTCGCGGCGCCCGCGGCATAGGCGAGCAGGAGTAAGGCACTGCGTCCATGAGCGCCCTGAAGGGCCGCCCCGGTGAGGATAAGACCGAGAATCGGACCGGCACAGGGTGCCCAAAGCAGTCCGGTCGCGATGCCCAGCAGGACCGAGCGCAGAACGCCGGGATTCGACTCGGAACCGGCCGGCGCCGACAACTGGCTCCCGAGCCGGACAAACGGCCGCGCCGCCACATTCGCCAGACCCGGCCAAAGCAACGTCAGTCCAAAGGCCGCCAACAGAACGAGCGCCGCAATGCGGCCGTATTCGTTAGCGCCGGTTACCCATCCGCCGCCGACCGTAGCAACCGCAGCGAATGCCGCGAAAGTAACAGCCATGCCGGCCAGCAGCGGCAAGCCGCTTCGCAGGAACCGACGGTCCGCTCGCGCAAATACGAACGGCAAGACCGGAAGAATGCAAGGACTGATAATGGTGAGAACGCCGCCCAGAAAGGCCAGAACGAACAGGATCACCAGGACACCACCTCCTGTCGTGTATTAACGACGTTGTATAGTATACAATCCATCCCGCCCGCAGAAGTGATATGATCTCTGTTGTCGCAGAGGGAAGGAGGTACTTCGATGTCCAATCCAATCGTTCGTTTTCTAGGCGCCGCCGGCCTGATCGCCGGCGTCACACTCAGCGCCGCAAGCTTTCCCGGCCCGGCGGTGGATGAGAACCGCTCCGCAAAGAAAACCGAAACCGTGGTTCTTGCCGGCGGATGTTTCTGGGGCGTGGAAGCGGTGTTCGACGACCTCAAAGGGGTTTCGGACGCCGTGGCAGGCTACGCCGGCGGCAGCAAGAGCACGGCGCATTACGAGATCGTGAGCACGGGCACAACCGGTCACGCTGAATCGGTTCAGGTAACATTCGATCCGGCGGAAGTCTCTTTCGGGAAGCTGCTGGAGATTTATTTCTCCATCGCCCACGACCCCACCGAACTGAATCACCAGGGCCCAGACGACGGGACGCAGTATCGCTCCGAGATTTATTACACAACCGACGAACAGAAGCGCATCGCGGATGCCTACATCCAGCAGCTGACCGATGCGAAGGTTTTTCGGCACAAGATCGTGACTAAGGTGGCCCAGCTCCAGGTCTTTTACCGGGCCGAAGATTACCATCAGAACTACGTGCTTCATTGCCGGCAGAATTCGCCGGTGTGCACCAACAAGCCGTACGTTGTCTACAATGACCTGCCGAAGCTGACGAATTTGCGCGCCACCTATCCGGAACTGGTGAAAGGAGACTAACAGCGATGCATCGCAGAGTATTCCTGCAATCGATTGGCATTGGCATACCGGCGGCAGCGGCCGTCGGCGCATTGTCCGCTTTCGCAACCTCTGGGAGAAAGCAGTCGGTGCGAATCGCCGAATTTGACGCCAACGGCGTTCGCACCAGCGTGGCCGAAGTGGAAAAGATCGAAAAGCCCGACTCCGAATGGAAGAAACAGTTGACGGCCGAGGAGTTTCAGATTACGCGCCAAGCCGGCACCGAATACCCAGGCACCGGCAAGTACGCCAATAATCACGCGGACGGCCTGTATCACTGCATCTGTTGCAACACAGTTCTCTTCGATTCCAAGACCAAGTTTGAATCGGGCACCGGTTGGCCCAGTTTCTGGCAGCCAATTGCGAAGGAGAACGTCAAAGTACAGACGGACAATTCCCATGGGATGCAGCGCGACGAGGTACAGTGCAGCCGCTGTGATGCACATCTGGGACACGTTTTCGACGATGGTCCGCCGCCCACGCATCTGCGCTATTGCATGAACTCGGCGTCTCTCAATTTCTTCCCTCGCGGCAAACAGCCAAGCTAATTTCGCGACTTTCACACGCATGCCGCCGACCACCAGCCCAGACGAACTCCTCAACCATCCGGCGGGGATCGCGGAGCTTTGGGACGAGTTGGAAATCAATACCGACCTATTCGGGCCTCATCATGCCAGGACTCTTGTTGTGGTGCATCGGCTTGCGATCGCCTTATGGCACGCGGATGATCTGGAAGGCGCTGGCATTCTGCTGAGTCAAGCGCTGCACTGCCTGGTCTCAACGTTTGGGACGAATCACGCCGCTACACTCACGGCGAAAGGCGATTTGGCCGCCATTCTCTTCGAGCTCGGACAGGAGGAGAAGGCGGGCGCGCTGGAACTGGAAGCGTTGGAGAGTGCGCGGAAACATTTGGGCAAAATGCATCCAGTCACGTGTGTCCTGGCCTGGAATCGGACATTGAACTGCGAGCGTTGGGGGAACCACGATGCCGCCAGAGAGATTATGACCAACGAATTGACCTGGCTTCTGACGGAAGATCCTTCGCGTCTGGAAGAGGACCAGAGCATCATTCGGAGTATGCTCGCCGCGCGATTGAACTGGGACAATGCGAGAGCCTGTTGAGCGATTCCCTGGGGACGCCGGCAGTGGATTCTGAGCGCGGAATGACGGTTCATTTGTGGGAGCATTGAGAGACAGCCGCGAACGAGAGGTCGCCGTTGAAGCTGACGCCAGATAGGAGAGAAGGATGAAGAAGCAATTAGGACTGCTTTCCGCAATTGTCTTGTTGTCGCCGTGCGCACTGCTGATGGCGCAACCGAAAGGACCCGCGGGTCCGCCGCGCCTTGTGTTGTCGGTTAACTCCGAAGCGTGGCCCGACGGCGGTGAAGTTCCCATGAAATACTCCGGCCGCGGCGACAACAAATCCCCGGCCTTCGAATTCCATTGGACGCGAGGGTCAAGCCCCGCCGCCGCGCCGGACAATCTGCAAACCTACGCGGTGATTTTCCACGACATCGAGAATTCCACGAATAAGACGGCCGAGGACACGTTGCACTGGAGCGCCTTCAATATTCCCGGCACTGCCAAAGGTTTGCCGGAAGGATTGGGTTCGGGCGATCTGCCGGACGGCACGCGCAACGGACCGGGCATCATGGCACGCCGGGGAACTCCGGGCTACTTTGGTCCAGGCGCGGGCCCCGGGCCGATCCATCACTACGTGTTCGAATTCTATGCGTTGGATACCAAGCTGGATCTGCCGGCCAATACTTCGCGCGAGGATTTGCTGAAGGCGATGGATGGCCACGTGGTGGGCAAGGCGGCGTGGTTCGGCCGCTTTCACATGCCGGCGCCTGCGCAGTAACTGTTCGCTAAGCGCTTCTTCACACGTAGAGTTACGCTCCACCGCCATTATCTCGAGGCGCAGCGCATCGTCGGCGTGCCCTCAGTTTGCGCTACGGTTTCGGTAGGCCAGCGAGAATCCGGCGGGTACCAGGAAAACGGTGAAAATCACCGATACCAGCAGGCCGCCGATCAAAGCGCGAGCCAGCGGCGCGTAGGACTCGCTTCCTTCACCCAGTTTCATCGCCATGGGCAGCAAGCCAATGATTGTCGCGAGTGAGGTCATCAGGATCGGGCGCAGTCGTACGCGGCAGGATTCGATGATCGCCTCGCCTACGCCGCGGCCCTCCAACTTCAGATGATGGGCGAATTCGACGATCAGGATGCTGTTCGACATGGCGATTCCAGCCAGCATCACCACTCCCATCAGCGACATCACATTGAGCGTTGTGCCGGTGAGCACCAGGATCAGCAGGACTCCGGAAATTCCGGGCGGAAGCGCGAGCAGGATGATGAAAGGGTCGATGAAGGACCGGAACTGTGCGACCAGGATCAGGTAGAGCAATACCACCGAAAGCGTCAGGCCAATCGCGAAACTCCGGAAGGAGTCGTTCATAGCTTCCGCGCTACCGCGAATCGCTACGTTCACGTTGGACGGTAGGGTCTCCCGCGCTACCACGTCGCGGACGTAGTCAGCCGCAATACCCAGGTTCTCGCTCGCCGGGCGTGCATAGATATCGAGCTTGCGCCGGATCTGGTAATGATCTACTTCGGTGGGCGCATTGATCCGCTGGATGTTGGCGATCATGTCCAACCGGGTAGGTTGGGCCATGCCTTCGGCATGGAGCGGGATGGCGCGCAAGTCCGAGATGGATCGAATCTGGGTTTCTGGGTACTGCACGGTTAAAAAGTAGTTGTTCCCGTTGCGCGGATCGATCCACAGATTAGGCGCGATCATCTGGTTGGATGTCAGCGAAGTAATCACGTTGGTGAGCACCTCGCGCTCCGTGAGCCCCAGCTTGGCGGCGTGCAGCCGGTCAATATCCACGCGCAGCGAAGGATAATCCTGATCCTGTGGCATGTAAACATCGGCAATATCGGGTGAGAGCCGCAGCTTGCTCGCGATGTCTTGCGCGACGCGATTATCGGTGTCGAAATTCGAGCCGACCACTTGTACGTCGATCGGTGCCGGAGCGCCCATACTCACCACCGCATCGACGAGGCTGCCGGTAGAGAAGAACGGCGTGAGCTCGGGCATCTCGTCGGCGATGCGCTGCTTGAGCCGCCGGATGTATTCATAGCTTCCGATGCGATGCTCCGGTTTGAGGCCAACCTGCACGAACCCGGTATGCATCGCGGCATTGGAAGTGTAGACCGCTGAAAATCCATTGTCGACGCCGATGTTGTCCACGATGATTCCCAGATCGCCGGGGAGAACGGTGCCTTTGATCAGGGTCTCCAGGTTCAGCGCTTCTCGTTCGGTGACGGCGAGCCTGGTCCCCGACGGCGCTTTAAAAGTGATGACGAATTGTCCCGCGTCGGTTTGCGGAAAGTAAGCGAAGCCGAGCTGTCTGTAGAGGAGGAGGCTGGCGGCGAAGGCCAAGAAGAAGACCACTAGCACGGTGACCGGTATGCGAAGAGCCCGTTCGACCAGCGCTTCGTAGGCCCGTAGCATTTCGTTGAAACCGGCATTGAATCCACGATTGAAGCGCATCCCAATTCCCGGCGCGGCCTCGGAATGTTCATGCAGCTTTAGGAACCGCGCGCAGAACAACGGAACTACGGTCATCGCGACGAAGTAGGATGCGAAAAGCGAAACCACCACCGCGAGCGCCATGGCGGAGAAAAGAAACTTGCTCACGCCAGCGAGCAAGGTGACGGGGAAGAAGACTACGGCGGCAGTCAGCGTGGATGCGAGCACCGGCAGCGCCACTTCCTTGCCGCCGCTCTCCGCCGCAACTCGCGGAGGTTCGCCCAATTCCAAGTACCGGTAGATGTTTTCCAGCACCACCACGGAATTGTCGATCAGGCGCGACAGAGCCAGCGCCAGCCCTCCCAGCACCATGCTGTTCACCGACGACCCGCCGAGTTGCAGGACAAAGAACGTTGCGCAGACCGAAAGCGGAATGGAGAAGAAAACAGCCAGAGTCGCGCGAAGACTACCGAGAAAGATCAGGATCATCAGGCACGTCAGAAACAGCCCGATTCCTCCTTCGTGCAGCAGCGTTTCGATTGCGGTCCGCACAAAACGTGACTGATCGAATACCACGTCGGTCTTCATGGCCGGCGGAACGTCCACCAGATGGCTCACGGTTTTGCGAACGCCGTCCACCACCGCGATAGTGTTGGAGTTGCCACCTTGTTTCATCACGGGAAGATAAACGGACCGCTGGCCGTTTACGTGAACCACGTTGTATTGCAGCGCGTGCGCGTCCTTAAGCTGCCCAATATCCGACATCAACACGGGGTTTTCGCCGTTCATTTTTACCGGATACTGGCTCGCGTCCTTCAGATTGAACTGGGCGTTCGAATAGATGTTGTAATCGAGATTCCCGATCTGAACGTCGCCCGCAGGCAGAATAACGTTGGCTTGGCCGAGCGAGCGCACCACGTCCATGGGGCTGATTTGGCGGGCCTCCAGCTTATAAGGATCCACGTAGAACTGGATCTGCCGCCAGGGTCCTCCGAACGGCTGCGGGATGGACGCGCCATGAACTCCTGCAAGTTGGTTGCGGACAAAATTCTGTGCGATGTCTTTTAGGTCGCCGTCCGTCATGCCTTCGCCGTTCATGGTCACAAGACACACCGGCAAACTGGACGCATCGGATTTGAGCACCACGGGCGGAAGCGTGCCGGGCGGCAGGTCCTTCATGTCGGAAACCGCGAGATTGGCGATGGTGGCCGCGTCAATATCGGCGTTGGTATCGGTTTGAAAGTAGACCCGAATGATGCTGACGCCGGTGAGCGAGCGCGATTCGATGTGATCGATGCCGCTGGCCAGCGTGAAGAAGCGCTCCAGGTGATAGGTGATGTCGCCTTCGATCTGTTGGGGAGGCATGCCCGCGTAGAAAGTGGCAACAACCACAACCGGGATATTCATCGACGGAAACATATCCACGGGCATTTGCACTACCGCCACGCCGCCGAGAATCGCAATAATGGCGCAGAGCACCAGAATTAAGTAGGGAGTGTTAATGGCAAATCGAGACATAGCGACTAACGATTCGGGCCGGAATTGGCTTGCAAGGTGATTAGCTTCGGGCGCACCTTCGCGCCATCTTCGAGCCCGGAACGCGATCCAACCACGACTTCGTCCCCGTCCTTGATTCCGCCCGAACGGATTTCGATTTCGCGCGCTGTGTCGATGCCAAGGCTGACAGGCACGATTCGAATTTGGCCGTGGTCCACCGTAAACACGCGAGCGGAGGCGCCGGAACCATCCACTGCTTCCACGGGAACCGAAAGTGCGTTTCTTCGCTCTTCAGTAGTCAGCTTGACTTCGGCATACATGCCAGGAACCAGGGCGAGAGACGGGTTCGGGACATCCACCTCCGTTTTCATAGTCCGGGTGGCCTCATCCACTTTGTCCGTGAACCGTGCGATGCGTCCGGGGAAATCGCGATTCAGTGCCGATACGCGCACGTTCACCGTGCCGCCCAAATGAACCAGCGGCACCGCCGATTCCGGCACCGGCAGGTCCAAACGCAGCAGGCCGTTCTCGGAAATCCGCACTACCGGGATCGCCTGCGACGAGGTTCCGGCCTGGATCAGCGATCCGCTGTTGGCATAGCGCTTCGTAATCACGCCCGTGAACGGCGCCGTGATGACGCTATATTGATAGAGCGTTTTCACTCGCCGGCGCTCGGCTTCGGAAACCCGGATTCGCTCCTGGCATTCGGCGATGCGCGATTTCGCGGCGTCGACCTGCGCTTCGGCTACTAAATCGCGCGAATGTGCCTCATCCACGTCCTGCTGGGGTACCAGGCCCGGTTCCTTCTTCGATACGTCCAGGACGCGCGAATAAGACAAGTGCGCCATGTCGTGCGAGGACTGCGCACGCTGCAATTCGTCCCGCGCGGTGGCGAGCTCGGCGTTGGCTTCGTCGATGGCCGCGGAGGCGCGCGCCAGGTCGTCCTGCATCTCGGGGATCTCGAGCGCGGCAAGCAACTGTCCTTCGCGAACGCGGTCGCCGATGTCCACCTTGATCTCCTTGATATAGCCGGAGACCTTGGCCATCACATCCACTTCCTGGAAGGGTTCGAATTCGGCGGTGAGGAGCAGATCGTTGGATAAATTAGCGCGGGTAACCTTGGCCACGGCAACCGTGGGAGGCTCGGCGACAACAACCGGGATCGGCTCCCCGCCGCTCCGCGAGCACGAAGTCGACCACGCGACGGCCGATACTGCTATTGCAACGCAAAGACGTTTCATCGCAGAACCCCCAGGGTGTAGTTCAGAGCGGCGCGCGCGCTGAGGTAGTCGTACTTAGCCGATGCCGCGGCAATTTGCGCGGCGGTCTGGTTCAATTGCGCGGTGTTCAGCTCGACGATGCTTCCGAGCGCTGCGTCGTAACGCGCCTGGGCCAAGCGCAGGGATTCGTTGGCCTGCGCTACCATGCGGGCCGTGACGTCGAGGCGCCGGAATGCATCGTTTGCGTTCAGCCAGGCGACGCGGACATCCCGCGCGATTTGAATCGACAAGTCCTGGACGTCCTTGGCTGCTGCGGCTGCGCGCGCCTCGGCTTCCTCGCGCCGCGCTTTGAACAGCCCGCCGTTAAGGACGGGAATGTTGATGTTGACGCCCGCGCCGCTGTAGGTTTCCGGCAACCGGGGATCGCGGAAAGGCGCCAGGCCGGCCACCGCGGCAACGTTAACCGTGGGATTGCGCAGATCTTTCTCCGCGTCGGCATATCGATTCAGCGCTTCTTGGTTGAGCCGCAGCGCTGCCAGATCGGGCCGCTTCTGATCTGCTTCGTGGATCAGAGCATCGATGTTTGGGTTGAGGGGTGCGGGGAGCGGCTCGTCGCTCAATGAAAAAGGCTGGTCGTGATCGTAGCCCATGGCTGCTGATAGTTCCGAGTGGCTCGCGGTGGCGTCGTTTTCGGCGCGAAATAAATCCAGTTCGGCCTGGGACTCGTTCACCTGAGCGAAGCTGACGTCCACGGTGGAACGCAACGCGCTTTGCGCCAAAGCGGTGACTTGACGGAGAGTGACCCGCCGAAGGTTCAACGTGGCTTGCGCCACTTTCAATACGGACTGAGTGGCGAGAGCCCGGTAATAAGCCTGTTCGACAGTAACCAACACCTGCGCGCGCGTATTGGTGACGTTCTGATTCTGGGACGCATTGCGTAGCCTGGCGCTCTTGGTCAAATTGGCGGTGCGCCCAAAATCGGTGATGAGTTGATTCAGAACCACACCCGACGACTGGCGGCTATAGATACTCGAGGTGGTCACCGCGCCCGCCGACAGCACGGAACCGTGCTCTGTCCCGACGCCCGTGATATTGCCGGATAGAGTGGGAAAATAGGCCGACCGCGCTTCCTTTACGGCGAAACCGCTGGCCTGCGCCGCCAATTCCGCCGCCGCTATTCTCGGATGGTTTCGCAGCGCGATTTGCTGAGCTTGCTCCAAAGAGACAATCGAGGGTTCTTGTGCCACAAGCGGAGCGCAGATGCCGCCGAATCCGATGATGCTTCCCAGCAACAGCCATCGGCTCCTCATTGACCCGTTCCGACCGCCGCCTGGAGGATCACGGTATCCTGCGCCTCGATCAGCCCGTCTGTCACCAACTCCCGAAGCAACGGCAAAAGTGCGTTGATATTTTGTTCCGTGTCGATGAATTCGATGCGAAGAGGCATGTGCCGGTCGGTATCGATTCCGCCTTCCAGGGTGTGGATGCGATGATGAGAGCCGAAGCCCGCTTCGGGCCGGAACAGCGTGGCGCCGGCAACGCCTCGCTTGAGGAGCAAATCGAGCACTTCGTGGCTCAGATAATCTCTGCTCGCGGAGGTGTCTTCGTTAAAGTGAATCGTGATTTTCTTTGCTGGGCCAGGGACAAGCACACTTTCACATTCCTTGCGGGCCTACAGTATACGTATAGCCCCCAGGGCGGGAGAACACCACTGAAGACTCTCTGAAGTTTCCATGACACGCCCGTCAGAGATTGTTCAGAAATTCGTCACTGGACGCTCGGGAGGCCGCTCGCCTATAAAGAAGAGGGAAATTCAGTGCGGATTCTGGTCATCCATGCGGATTCTTGTAATTGAAGACGAGCCCAAGCTGGGCAGGGCGGTACAGGAAGGGTTGCAAGCGGCCGAGCATCTGGCCACGCTGGTTCAGACCGGCGAGGAAGGATTCTACCTGGTGCAGACCGAATCGTTCGATCTAGTGATCCTCGACGTCATGCTGCCCGGCAGGAACGGCCTGGAAATCCTGCAGACTATGCGGCGGCACGGCTTACGGACGCCCGTGCTGATGCTCACGGCGCGCGACGCGGTGGAGGATCGCGTGATCGGGCTCGACACCGGCGCCGACGATTATTTGGTCAAGCCCTTCGCCTTTCCCGAGTTGCTGGCGCGGGTGCGCGCTCTCAGCCGCCGGGCACTGCCGGAAACCAGTGCGAAGCTGCAAATCGCCGATCTCGAGCTCGACGTAGAAGGCCGCTCGGTAACGCGAGCCGGCCAGTTGCTGGACCTGACTGCTCGTGAATTCGAGCTGCTGGAATACCTGCTCCGCCGCCGGGGCCACGTCGTCTCACGCGAGATGCTCACGCGTGACGTCTGGAAGGAGGCGGGACGCCACACGCCTTTGGACAACGTGATTGACGTCCATGTCGCCCGTTTGCGGCGCAAGGTGGACGACCAGTTCGCGCAGAAGCTGGTTCATACCGTGCGGGGCGTCGGCTTTGTAGTGCGCGAAGAGCAGGAGTAGCCCCAAGCCAACTACTTGTGAGGCGGATACATGCTTGAGCCGTAGATCACGTAGTCTTCATATGCCCGCTGTACTTCGGGATCTTCCGCAAAATGCCGCCGCAAGATCCATAAGCCGTCCGCATTCGCGAGAAAGATGAGTCCGCGGCCACCGTCCTTGGAGATTGCCGTTACGCCGTTGAACTCGCGGGCAACTTTGGGCGCCTTGGGGTCTGAAAGATCCATGATTGTGATGGTCTGCGGCGGCTCATCCGCGGAAGCCGGAACTGGTTCGCTGCTGACCAGTGCAGCCGTCCCGGCCACGGCGGACAGGCTACGGGAAGCGACGTTCTGTGCGGAGACGACATCCGCCAGCACTACGGGGTCACTCTCCTTCGTAACATCGATCAGCGTCAGTTTACCGTCGGCGTGCTCGGCGTAAAGATAGTAGCTGCTGTAATGCTGGGTAGCAATGAAGCGTTTTACCGCGCTACTGGCGAGAGGCACATGGCCGACCACTTCTATCTGGTCTTTCGGATCCTCTTTCGGCTTCTTGTTCCTGGCGGTGCCGAGAGGAGCCAGCATCGTCGCGCACGCCAGCAAAGCGATGAAATATCGAGTTCTCACGTCCCGTTTTTAGCATCGAAACCGGTGACGCGCGCCTGAAGATTTTCTTACGTTTTTCTGAACGCTGCCGATAAGAAGAGATTGCCATTTAGAGCTTGCGCTTTGCGTCGCGCGAAACTATAAAGAGGAAAGAGATGGGAACATCATTGGGCCGGATGTTTGGTGTACGCCGCGTTCGAACACGCCTCACGCTCTGGTATGTTTTCGTGCTCGCGGGCGTTCTCGTCCTTTCCTGGGTTCTCACGGCATCCTTCCTGTTTCTGCAGTTCCGCAGCCAGTTGGATCATTACGCGATCCAGGACATCGAAACCGTCGAGGGTCTCCTATACTTCGACGTCCGTGGAGATCTCAAGCTGCATGAGGACTACCACAATCACCCGGCATCCAAACAGGTGATCGACAGGCTCTTGGAGGTCCGGTCCGCGCAAGGCGCTGTACTCTACCGGAATGAGCGCCTGGCCGGTCAACCGCTAGGCGGCAGGCTGCTTCCCGACGAAGGCGAAGGCGGCTACTCGGCGCGTTCGGTACGTCTTGCCGACGGCACGCCGGTCCGCATGGTTAGCCGCCGCCACACGCTGGACGGCCATCCGCTGCTGCTTCGCCTGGGCTATAGCGAGGAGACAATCCTGGGGAGACTGCGAGAGTTCGCGTTGGCGTCCTTGCTGGCTCTGCCGCTCATCGTAGCGCTGGTCGGCTTTGGAAGCTATCTGCTGGCGAAGCGCGCGCTGCGGCCGCTCGAAGAAATGGCCTGCCGGGCTGAGGCGATCACATCGGAGCGGCTGAACGATCGCCTGCCGATCGGCGAAGCGGGCGACGAGATGGATCACCTGGCCACGGTGTTCAATAGTTTGCTCGCGCGCCTGGAGCAATCCTTCGAGCAGCTTCGCAGGTTCACTTCGGACGCCTCGCACGAGCTGCGCACGCCGCTCGCTTCCATCCGCAGCGTGGGCGAGGTGGCGCTGGAAAAGGACGGCTCACGTGCCGAGTATCGGGACACGATTGGCAGCATGCTGGAAGAGGTGAATCGCCTCACCGCGCTAGTAGACAATCTTTTGACGATTGCGCGGGCCGATGCCGGACGGATTGCGCTGCACCCGACGGTATTTTCCGCTGTTGGTCTGGCGCGCGAGGCGGCCGGACTGCTGGATGTTCTGGCCGAAGAGAAGGAGCAACGGATCACGGTGCAGGGCGACGAACGGATCACTCTCAACGGGGATCGCGTCTTCCTCCGTCAGGCTCTGGTGAACATCATTCACAACGCTGTTAAGCATTCCCCGGTAGGCGGCGCGATTTCGGTGAATGTCCTGGACGAGCCATTGGGAGGAGTCCGCCTGGAAGTGGCGGACAGTGGACCGGGCATCGCGCCGGAACATTCGGAGAAAATATTCGATCGCTTCTATCGCGCCGATGAGTCCCGCTCGCGAGAAGCAGGCGGCGCTGGATTGGGACTTTCGATCGCGCAATGGGCCGTGCGCATGCATGGCGGAAGGATTCAATTGATCACGGCTCCCGGTGAGGGCTGCACGTTTCAGATGTCGCTGCCGCCGGCGATATCCACAAAAAGCTAATGAAGAACAGTCCGTGGATTGCGGTAATCATTTTCTCGGCCGCGCTCTCCGCGCAACAGCCCGGCACGGCGCCGGTTCCAGCGCGCGGCTATCTCAGTTCCGCACAGATCTCCGGTGTCGCGCTCGTGGTACCGGCAGCCCCCACCACGGGCGATCCCAGATATCAGGCCGACATGTCGATTTTCCGCGAGACACGGAAGCTCGAAGGGTCTCCGCGCTGGAAGATTGCGCAGTCGGATGACAATCTATCGCTGCCGGGCCTTTTGAACGCGTTCGCCTGCTCGCTCGGGGTCAGACTAACTCCGGAGAACGCTCCCAAAATCGCGGCGCTTCTCAATCGCGCCAACGAGGACGCGTACCGCGCCGCCGATATCATAAAGCGGCATTATCGACATAAGCGGCCGTTCCAAATCGAAGCAGGGGATGTTTGCATTTCGCCTCAGGGCAAGGCCGCTCTGGAGAAAAGTCCCGATTATCCCTCCGGACACACCACTTTGAGTTGGGAGACCGGCATGGTTCTGAGTGAACTGGACCCCGAACACGCCATCGAGATCCTCCGCCGTGCTCGCGCCTTCGGGCAAAGCCGGGTGGTCTGCGGCGTTCACAATCTCAGCGCCGTGGAAGCGGGATGGATGACCGCGTCGGCCGTCTTCGCTCTGCAAATCAGTGCGCCGGAATTCACGAAGGATTTGGCAGAGGCTCGGGCCGAGTTCGCCTCCCTAAAGCGGGGCTCCGGGCAAACAACGGCCAACTGCGAAGCGGAAGCAAGCTTGCTTTCGAAGGACCCTTACTGACGGTTCAGTCCTGGTCTATTTGCGCGACTCGGCGTGATGCCGGACGTCGATCCCCTTGGATAGGAACAAAACATCTTCGGCAATGTTTGGTGGCGTGATCGCCAATTCGCTCCAGATTGTGCGCGATGAATATCAAATCCACCGCACTTGGAATGGTCGAGATCTCTTCCCGCATGAACGTCATGAGTTCCCTAGAGACCAGCTCCTTCAGAAGATCCACTTCGTCATCCGAAAGGAGAACGGCGCGAGCCAACTCTTCGTCGCGATGCGCCAGCGCATCCAGGCTCTTACGCACCATGTTTTCGACCAGGCCTGCCATCCGCGGAATATCGATCAACGGATTTACCCGCTCATGCCGTATCAGCGAAAGGGCCCGATGCGTGATGTTCACGGCCAGATCGCCCATCCGCTCCAGGTCGCCATTGATCTTGATCGCGGCCGTCAGATAACGCATGTCCCCCGCCACAGGCTGATACAGCGCCAACAAGCGGGTGGCAAACTCATCGATCTCAATTTCTTTCTGATTGATGAGGGCCTCCTTCCAAAACACGTCCTTGGCCGCCGCCTCGTCGCGATGAACCAGCGCCACGATGCTCTGATGGATCGCCGATTCCACCAGTCCGGCCATCTCCAGAAGCCGGTTCTGCAATTCGTCCAGTTGTTCTCGAAAGCGAATCAACGTCTTTCTATGTCGCCCTTCCCGCATAACCAGTACAGCACGAATTACCGCCCGGTCGGCCTTTTAACCGCAATGCTACACTGCGAAAGCCGGTATGACGTACAGACTATGAAAGATTGAAGTGCCCGGCGTGACCGGGTCACGAGCCGAGACCATCCACCCGTAGGCGGCTATCTTCGCGCGTGCTGCGGGCCAGGTTGGCCGGCAGAATGCGAGGAAAGATGACCACCACTGCAGAAACCTACGAATCCATGCTTGAGCGCGTGTGCGCCGATAGTGTCCGCCCCCACGCTGCTGCTGTCGATCGGGATAGCGCTTTTCCAACGGAGTCCATCCGGGCCCTGGCTACGGCCGGGCTTCTGGGCGCGCTCAGTGCCGCCGGCTCCGGCGGTCTAGAGCTCGGCCTTTCCGGCGCCGCCCGCATCGTACGACGTATCGCCGAAGAGTGCGGGTCGACGGCCATGGTTTTGACGATGCACTATTGCGGTGTCGCGGTACTGGAGGCGCACGGGCCAAGGGAGGTTCGCGCTGCTGCAGCGTCGGGAGCACACCTCAGCACGCTGGCATTTAGCGAATCTGGAACGCGGAGCCATTTCTGGGCACCTGTCGGCACCGCATCCTCGCTCGATGGAAAGGTCCAACTGAACGCCAGCAAGAGCTGGATCACATCGGCTGCGCACGCTACGGCCTACGTCTGGTCATCGCGTCCGCTCGCGGCAGAGGGCGCGAGCACCATCTGGCTGGTTCCCGCGTTGTCGCCCGGACTTACCGTGGCAGGCCCGTTCGAAGGCTTGGGGCTTCGCGGCAACGACTCGTCACCGGTCCGAGCGGAGGATGTCCACGTCCCTCCGGCCGCGATGCTCGGGGGCGACGGCCAAGGATTCGAAATGATGATGAACATCGTGCTGCCGACGTTCGCGGTTTTGACCGCGGCCTGCTCGAACGGTCTGATGTCGGGCGCCATCCGCCGGACAGTGGAGCACGTCACCAGCACGCGCCACAGCGATACGGGCGCTGCTTTGTCGGAGCTGCCCACGATCCGAAACTACGTCGCACGAATGCGCGTGAAGGCAGATCTTTCAGACGCTCTGCTCGGCGACACTATCGCGGCAATCACCGCCAAGCGGGCCGACGCCATGCTGCGCGTACTGGAGTGCAAGGCGGCGGCCGGAGAATCCGCCAACGAAGTGCTCGATCTGGCGATGAGGGTATGCGGTGGCTCTGCGTTTCGGAAAGAGGTTGGAGTCGAGCGATTCTTTCGCGATGCGCGGGCGGCCGGCGTCATGGCGCCCACCACCGACGTCCTCTACGATTTTCTGGGGAAAGCCGTCTGCGGCATGCCGCTGTTCTGAACGGAATCAAGACATGACCGAGAATCCACTTCTGTTGGGCGCTGTCGCCTATGACCCGAAAGTCGTCACGATCTGGGATGGTTTTCAGAGTTATTTCAATTCGCACGGACTTGAATTCGATTACGTGCTCTATACCAACTACGAACGTCAGGTGGAGGCGCTTTTGGCCGGCCACATTGACGTCGCCTGGAATTCGCCGCTGGCCTGGCTACAGGCCGAACGGATCGCAGGCCAGCTCGGGCAACGTGCCGCGGCCATTTGCATGCGTGACACGGACCGCGACCTTGTTTCCGTGATCGTGACACGCGAGGGTGGTCCCGTTCGGAGCATGAGCGACCTGAAGGGCCGTCGTGTTGCGGTTGGTGCGAAGGATTCACCGCAAGCGACGCTGATTCCGCTCTATCACATCGCGCAACAAGGTCTTGAGCCGAACCGCGATTTTGAGGTGTTCCCTTTCGACCAATTGGCCGGCAAGCACGGGGATCATATCGGAGGGGAACGCGATGCCGCGCGGGCTCTCATTCGCGGAGACTGCGATGCCGCCTGTCTGATCGACGGCAACCTCCTTTTGTTCGCGCAGGAGGGCACGCTTCCGGCCGGGTCCGTCCGCACGATTGCCACCACGCCTTTGTACGATCATTGCAACTTCACCGTAATCGATGGCAGGATGTCCGATTCCGTGGAACTCTTCCGGAAACTTCTGCTCGGCATGTCCTACGAAGATCCCGAAGTCCGCCGGCTTCTCGACCTGGAGGGCTTAAAACGCTGGCTGCCCGGCCGAACCGATGGCTACCAGCTCCTGTCGAATGCAGTGGATCATTTTGGGTACCTCGACCAGTTCGTCCGTGCCGCGGCCGCGCGATGCGCGTAGATCTCGATGATCTCGATTTCAACAGCGGCGGCGCGCTGCTGGTGAAGCGCGCATTGCGACTGGCGGCGCTGGCTGAGCCCATCACGGTGACGGGTCGCTCTTCCGATTTAGCGGTACATCTACGAGCCTGGTGCCGTGCTGAGGGACATGATTTCCGATGGGTGGAAGATTCCGCGAACGGTTACGGGCAACTCCTCAAAGGGCCCACGGCGGACCAACGGTGGTCCGGTGCAGAGCGCGCGGGTGGCGCCGATCCTCACGAACGTTCAGCCGTGCTCGACCGCCCTTCCCAGCGATGGGGCCTGGCAGGCCGAGGGGCTCTGGTCGAGGCGGGCTCACCGGAATTTCATTTTTCTCTCGATCGCAAAGCGGAGATCTGGTCTGACGACGCGACCCGTATGTACGCACAGGCCGCTGCGGTTCAGTGGGATCCGGCGAAGGCTGTGCCCTGGGAGGTAGAGTTCGATCTGCCGGAAGAAGTGGAGGACGCGATCGTACAGATCATGACGTACCTCATCGAAAATGAGACCGCCGCGCTCGTTGTGCCCAGCCGTTTCGTCGCGCAGATCCACCCGCATTTTCGTGAAGTCATGCAGGTGCTGGCCATTCAGGCCGCAGACGAGGCCCGGCATATCGAGGTGTTCACACGGCGGGCTCTGCTAAAGCGCAAGGAGCTCGGCCTGTCGACAACCGGTGGGCAAGCTTCGCTTCAAACGTTGGTGGAGGAGCCAAACTTTGCCATCGCGTCTTTCCTGCTGTCCGTGCTGGGTGAAGGGACTTTTCTGAACCTGCTCTGGTTTTTGGAACGTGTCGCGCCCGATCCCATCACTTCCACCGTCTGCCGCCTTGCTGCGCAGGACGAGGCACGCCACGTCGCATTCGGCATGTCGCATCTGCGTGAACACATTCAACGCGAGCCAGCGACGCGACAGACCCTGATGAACGCGGTTCGGCGCAGGCACGAAACGCTCCGTCATACCGCCGGACTGAACGCCGAGGTCTTCGATGCTCTGGTGCTGCTTGCGGCTGGATCGTGGGATGGCGCGGATATCGCCAGGGGTCACGCTGCCGTTTCGGCCCTTAATCAGGAGATGCATATTGGCCGCAAAAGACGCCTCCTGAAGCTCGGCTTCGAAGACGCGGATGCGGATGAGATGTCCGCCCTTCACACCCGGAACTTCATGTAGACCTCAACTGAATAATCCGGCAATCTGCTCGTCGCTCGACGGACAACCCCAATCGCCGTTTCAAATCCGGTTTTGATACTGCTGGGAGGCAGGTGCTCGGATGAGGTGTTCCCCTCCGTACTCGTCTGCGCCGACTATCCGTTGAGACGCAGCGACTCAAAAATCCTAATGGGGCTGTGGCCGACGGCGAACGGCGGTGCCGCGTTCAGAAATCCAAGGCGACGATCAGGCGGGCTGCGCCTGGTGTTATCGTCGTCCGGTTGCCCGAACGCAGGGAGGTTCCGGCCGAAGTTCAATTCGAAGTCGCTCGGAACGCCGTAACCGATATCACGAACCTTGGCGCGGCGCGCCTGCGCATCCGGCAACGCTAGCATTGGGAAGATCATGTCGTTGCTCGACTGAAGCTCGCTAGCCGTCGGCATCCCGAACCGATTTAATCTGGGCTTTCGCCGCGCCTAGCGTTTCGCGGTCGAACGAGGCCAGACGCCGGATGAAAGCATCGACAAACGAGTCGAGGCCGCTATCGTCCAGCGTGCGGTTCACCCAGCCATAGCGCTCGGCGATCCCAGCATCGAAATCGTCGGCGGTGAGCACGATCTCAAGTGCGCGCGAGCAGCCGACCAGGCGCGGGAGCCATTCCAGCGCTCCGCCGCCCGGGACCAGTCCGACGCCGATCTCAGGTTGGCCGAACAGGGCGCTTGGCCGGCTGGCGAAACCGGTACTCGACGAGCATCAAGATCCTCGATGTTGTTCTGAGCGGAGAGCGACTACAGTTTTCGGATTGGATGGACTTCTTCTTGGAGAACTATTCCAAGCCGCCAATCCAAGCAGAAAAGACCCACGAAGCGAACCAGCGGGCTGCCTTGCACCTCAGAGGGGTGTTCGGCCAGCGGTCGACTGGAGAGATCACAGCAGATGATATTGAGCACTATCTTCGAAGGCGGCTTCAGGCGCGAGTTCCGGTCAGGACCGCTGGCGGAGTCGTTCAAAGAGATCGGCTTAAGCCGGCAACGGTGCATCAGGAACTGCGGGTGCTTCGTCGTATGCTGAACGTCGCTGTCCGCAAGAAGTTGCTCCCTGCGAACCCTTGTGCGGGCATAGCGTTTCCCGTCAAGGGCAAGGGACTGTTTCGGCCGCACTATATGTCATGGTCGGAGCAACAGCGGATCGAGTTCCAAGCGCCCGAGTACGTGCGTAACATTATTCGGATTATTACTGAATCCGGTCTCCGGGTATACAAGGAACTGATGCCAATAAGAAAGGAGCAGGTCCCAAGGGCTCCATCGTCTATCGCTGAATGCTAACAATTAAAACAATCTGGGGAATCTTCTTTCGCTCAAAAAGCAACCCCTTCGGTTGGAACAGATGCGATGCGGACACAGTTTTGGCCCATGAATGGCTGGAAGCGGGTTCTTAAACGGATGTTCGGTTGAGAAGTGGTTTAAAATCAAAAGAGCATCACTTGTCGGGGCGTAGCGCAGCCTGGTAGCGCACCTGCCTTGGGCGCATCCCGGCGGCTTCCAAATCTTCTTTTAATTCTCCACACTTCTAATGGTTTCAACAATTTGGGGAACCTGCTTTTCGCTCAAAGCTAACCCCAATGGCTCCAATGACAAGAGTTTTGACACGGTTTTGCCACGGTCGATGGGGTGGGAGCAGCATCGCCGCCGCCTGTGATCCGTTATTTTGCGGTTGACGGTGTCGACGCACTCGGAAGCCTTGCAGCGAAGAGTACTTCCGAGTAGAATGCGGAGTTAGTGGGACTCGTCGAACTGCTGAAGCGCCACGAAGGGAAGACCCTCGAATACAAGCGGGATTTGTCATCCCCAGAGAGCATTCTCAAATGCCTGGTTGCGTTCGCGAACACTGGCGGCGGTATCGTCGTCATCGGTGTTGAGGACGGGTCAAAGAACGTCCGTGGCGTTCCCGACGTGCTTGCAGCGGAAGAGAAACTCGCAAACCTGGTCTCCGACTCGATCCGCCCACGCCTTGTTCCGGATATCGAGGTGATGCTTGGCGAAATCTGAACGTGTTGGCTGTTCAGGTCTACCCCAGCAACACGCGTCCCCATTACCTGGAACGGCTGGGACCCCAAGACGGCGTCTTCATCCGGGTGGGCTCAACCAATCGAAAGGCGGACGCGCTGCAGATCGACGAACTGAAACGCCTAAACTGGATTAACTCTTTCGACGAGCAGGCCATCCCGGACCTCAAGTCGGAAGCCATCGACTTCCGAGCTACTTCCGAGTCGTTTGCGCCTTACAGGCAAATGACCGCCCAGGCATGGACCACTCTGCGCATCGTCACGGAGCACCAAGGCCGTCAGGTGCCGACTATCGGCGGACTGCTTCTTTTCGGCAAGGACAGGTTCGCCCGGTTCCCGGATGCCTGGATCCAGGCGGGGCGCTTTGCCGGAACGAATCGAACACGTCTACTGGATTCGACAGAGATCCGCTCGTTCCTGCCTCGCGCCGCGGAAGAAGCGATCTCGTTTTCACATAAGCACCTGACGCGCGAATCGATCATCGAGGGTGTCCGCAGGGAGGATCGTTGGTCGGTTCCACTCGTAGCAATCCGGGAGGCGCTCATGAATGCCATCGTCCATGCGGACTACGCCCAGCAAGGGGCACCCATCCGTATCGCTCTGTTTGATGACCGGATCGAGATCGAGAATCCCGGCCTTCTGCCGTTCGGCCTGACGATCGAGGACATTATGCAAGGTGTCTCCAAGTTGCGGAATCGCGTGATCGGGCGGGTCTTCCACGAACTACACCTGATTGAACAATGGGGCAGTGGGATTCAGCGCATGACCGCAGCTTGCCAAGAGGCTGGCCTGGAGGCTCCCAGACTGGAAGAAATCGGGATGCATTTTCGCGTGACCATTTCCAGCGCGCGGGTGAGGCAACCCCATACGGACGAGACGGACCAGCGCATCCTCGCTTTGTTTAGCGATGGAGTTGCCCGTTCGACGGCGGCTGTGGCGAAGCACGTTGGACTTTCCCAGCGAGCCACTCTGACACGGTTGAAGTCGATGACATCACGCGGCCTTCTTGTCGAAATCGGTACCGGTCCGCACGACCCGAAGCGCCAGTATATTCTGGCCTGAGAGTACCTGATGACCAGACGGATGATGGCGGGAGACCCTCTCGAGAAGGAGATCGAACTGCCCCTCAGATCGGGGGAATTCATCAGCGACTGCGCTTGCTTCTCACTGGCGAGCGGGTTTGAAGAGGCCGCGGCCAAGATCGAAGGTCTCGCCGGAACCGACCCTTCATGAGGAAACGAGACCAGGCCAGCCTCGACGCGGCAAGTTTGGACGAACTGGTCGAGGAGATCACGGTTGACGCCAACGGGGAAGACGAGCAGCTTTGGGCCTTCCGCCAAGCCTTCGAGGACAACGTCTCAGTGCCTTGCGAGGCGACCGTCATTGGCGAGCCGGTTAAAGCGATGAAGTTCGATTATGACGGGAACAATCGACGCGGGCTCATTGCGATCTGCCGCCGGGCGGATGGCACAAACTACGTAGTGGCGGCTTCCGATCTGGTGATTCCACTGAGCGCGTCGGGCGGGCGTTACCTAGCTGCGTATCGCAAATGGATGGGGCTTGCACCACTCCCACGCGGTACTCGCGTTAGAACCGTACAGCGGACCACCGTTGCGCCCCCAAATCTCGACGGTCCCATCGAGTTGGTGGTCCTGTCGGTCAAACAGAAGTCTGCGCGCTGCCGCTTATTGGGCGGCGACCGAACCTTCATTTTCCGAGCTGGCCGGCTCTGGGACTTAGTGCCCGGAGAGATCGCGGTCATACGGCCCGCGAAACAGTGGATTTATGCGGGCAGTCCCTATCTCTCCGGCATAATCGAGTCGACTCGGCTTGATGCCCGGGCATTGAGGTTGGTCCCTCTGCGACTGGAGGAGCGGGGCCTTTGGAATCCTGCGGAACACTATTGGGGCGAGGAGGGTGAACCGATCGAGGACTGGTCGAAGCCAATCATCGCCCGCGGTCCGCGACCGGAATTTGAAATGGAGCAGGTGCTGCCTGGGGCGGACTCTGATGATCCGTTTTCCGACCCGATCGGGGAATCCAATGACCGCAAGGACTCCGGCGATAGAGAGGGAGCGTACAAGTTGCTGATGGATCTTTGCCACACTGATCTTCGTTGCCTGGATGCCCACTCGCACCTCGGCAATTTCGTCTTCGACCACCGACCCCAAGACGCCGTTCGCCACTACGAGGCGGGGCTTCGAATCGGCGAATTATCTCTCGGCGCAGGGTTCCACGGCGTACTACCGTGGGGTTGGATCGACAACCGGCCGTTCCTACGATGCATGAATGGCTTCGGGCTATGCCTTTGGCGCCTCGGCCGTTTCGACGAGGCTGGGTGCGTTTTCGATCGTATGCTATGGCTGAATCCGTCCGACAACCAGGGTGTGCGCTTCCTGATTGATCACGTGCGGGCGAAAGCCCCCTGGGAAGGTAGCCGATGACTGTCCGGATACCTGCGAAGAGAGGACCAAGCACGTTTGCCGCGTCCGCCGGCGTTGGCTGCAGGCGTCGCGAGCCACGCCGATGTACCACCTCGACGTAGTAGCGCCATCGGGAACACAGTTTCTCTCCTGCGAGCCGCATCTTAGCGGACAGCAGGAAAGACAGCAAACTAACTTAATCGACACAAAATGAAAGGCGCTGGGTAGAATCCCAGATTCTACCGCCACAGGTAACCCTATTCACTCTAAGACGAAGCGCACGGAATCTGCGCTGCCTGGTCTGAAAAAAGGACACCACCGGACTTCGACGACTCCGAGCAGTTGAGACACGCAATTGACCGCCTGGTCCCGAAGCCTGTGACCTTCGCTATCTCCTTGAGTGCAAACCACATAGGTTTGCGAAAAAACTTCATTCTAAGCCCAAAAGTACACTCGTGGGTGGGTCATTTTACGCTCTCCGGTCTGACCTGAACAGCTAGCGCCAATGCTTCGACAACGCCGTAACGGGTGAATCCGAATGACCTCTTAGGGCTCTTAGGTGGAGCAAGGAAGCATCACGGGCGCATCGACATGGGAAGCCATCTGGTCGGGAGCCTTATGACCAAAGGCGCTTCTGAGTAAAGTATGGATTTGTGAGGCTCAATGAGAGCTGCTTAAGGCTCAGGTGGGAAAGACTCTCGCATTCAAACAAGATTTGTCGTCGCCAGAAGGCATTCTCAAATGCGTATTCGCGTTCGCGAACACCGCCGGCGGCATCGTTATCGTCGGCGTCGAAGATGGTTCGGAACAACTAAGGTCCGCGTTACCTGGAACTGTTGGGCCCCGAAATTGAGTCCATATTCGTGTGGGTTCCACCGATCGAAAGGCTGAGTGCCCACAGAATGTAGACTCCGTCTCGCTGCGGAGAGCACTATGGCAGCGATCACGATCGTCAGGATTGGGCGGGCCTACGCTTCTGTTAAAACTCCCTCCGGCGACGCTGCCGGAGGAGCTGTTTACTGGCAGAATGGATCGACCAGATGAAACCTAACGGAACATCCGCGTCTCGGGTCGTTCCTGCTCGTGATACTTTCGATCGTCGTTAAGCGCACTTTGCGTCTTGGATCTGCATCTGACGAGTGTTTTGCCCTTGATTCTTCAGATCTTGCTTATTCTTGGCGTTCATACGTGGAACACTCCTCTCACCTATTTAGACGCACATCCGAAGGAAAGGTCGCATCGGAATGAGACCAATACCCGGCACCTCGCTTTTGTATTTCGCGGCGAAAGTCGTTGCCGCCCGACGTCCGGCACGGGAGCGCGAATCAGCAGACGACTCCTAAACGGAAACACCGGGAGACCCTAGCGGTAGCCGGCTAGTGGCGCTCAACGAAAGCTATCAAGGGTCGTCACGCTCGCCGCAACGAACGGCCACCCAGTGTAGATTTCTCCATGACGAACAGTACTCCATCCATCGTTGCCGTACAAAACATACCGCTCTATTCTCGGCACTCGGCGATGCGGAACTGCAATCACTTGCGACGCGCGCTCTGATCCGATCGTACGCATCTGCCGAGGGGCTATTCTCCGAGGGTACGTCATGAGTGGGCTCTATATCGTCTCTAATCGTCTCTCAAGGGCGGGTTCGCACCTTCAAAACTTCGGGCGCCGGACGCGAAGCAGGTTCTGTCGATCGAGGGTTCAGGCAGCTCAATAGCGGAACTCCCAGTTTTCGACTGAGGACCGTACCCCGCCTCGGTCACGGCTTTCGAGCCTTCCGGGCTTCTATTCATCGGACGACAGGATTTCTGGGCACCGTGCCTGGAGCATTCGGAAATCGCACTCAAGGTACTGCAAGTGGCGGGCGCTAGACTTTCGTCGGCTGGCAGGCATTATCGAGGAACTGTCGTTCGCGACAGTTCGTCATCGCCTGATCTCCTCGATTCTGCGAGAGACTGAGAGTGAAAGCGGAAGTAGCTTCAGCCTCCGTGCAAGCCCTCAGGAACTGGCTGCGCAGATTGGCACGGTCCGCGAGTTGGTCTCCCGCAAATTGGCCCGACCCTAGGCGCAGGAATTCATCGGAACCCTCGGGCACGACGTTACCATCCCCAACCTGCAGAGTTTGGAGGCCGAACTTTCTTCCGTCTTCTAGCCGATCCGGTGACTTTAGTCACTGCTTTCGTCGTGACGCCCGCTTATTCTGGTTAGGAGACAAGCCCCATGAAACCGGATCTGAACCAGACTGTACGAGAGATCGCAATCGAGCATCCCACTACCGTGAGGGTTTTCGAGTCGCTGGGAATCGACTATTGCTGCGGCGGTAAACGAACTCTGAACGATGCATGTGAACGAGCGGGCGTGCCCGTGCAACGGGCGCTGGATCTACTCGAGGCGGTCGAGGGGGCGGCTTCCGTGGACGTCGCGGACTTGGCAGGAACCAGCACCGGAGAGTTGATCGGCCACATTGTCGGCCGCCACCACAACTACGTTCGTAGCGAGGGCCCGCTCCTGGTAATCATGCTCGAAAAAGTTGTGAGCCGTCACGGCCAGGAGCACCCGGAGCTAGCCTCGATTCGGGATTTGTTCTGCGCGCTGACGCAGGAACTCTCCGCACATATGCTCAAGGAAGAGAACATCCTGTTCCCTTACTTAGAACAAATGGAATCAGCCGTTTCCCGCGGAGCCGCCCCACCGCTGGCGGTCTTCAGGTCGCTCGAGATGCCTATCAGTCGTATGCTCGCAGATCACGACGATGCCGGGGAGTTGCTGGCTGAGATGCGCCGGCTGTCTTCGGGCTATCGCGTGCCTGACTCCGCGTGCCCCACCTATCGGGCTCTTTATCACGGATTAGAGGAATTCGAACACGACCTGCATCATCACGTGCACCTGGAAAATAACATTCTCTTTCCACGCGCCCTTCATATGGAACAGCGGGCCGCAGAGGCGGTACATGAGCACCATTAGCCTAATCGTCGCCGGCCAGGACGCTTTGGTCAAGCGTGAAATGAAGATGCAGCGCATGTTAACTGCGTATATTCTTACCGGCCTTATCTTCCTACTGTTGCCCGGCACGTTTCTGGGTGTCTGGAACCTGATCTCGATCAGCAACCGCCGTGCGCTCGATAGTCTGTCCCCAGACTTTCTGCAAGCCCATGGGCACGCGCAGATCTTCGGGTGGATCGGGACGTTCATCTTGGGCATAGGGCTCTATTTGTTGACCAAAATGGGCAATCTGCCTATCTTCGCCATCTGGCGTGGGTGGTATTGCTACGGTCTATGGACGGCGGGAATCACGCTGCGCTGGTTTGAGGGGATCGTGGGATGGCAGTGGAGAGTTCTGCTGCCCCTTTCTGCCCTATTGGAACTCGCAGCATTTTTTATGTTTTTCCGTACAGTCTCCCGTCATCGTGCGGCGGCATCTGCGGCGGCCAATGCTTCAAGTCGGCGCAAACGCGAACCGTGGATGTGGCTAGTGATGGCATCGACCCTGGGTTTTCTGGTGACCCTGGTGTTCAATTTCGCTACGACGATCCTGGTTTCCATCGGCAACACGGGACCCGCACTCGCGCATGCGTCCGACCAACGTCTGGTGACGCTCGCGACGTGGGGGTTCCTGGTTCCAGCCGTATGGGGATTCAACGCACGGTGGCTGCCCGTGTTTCTCGGGCTCGAACAGCCACGGCCGCGATTCCTGTTTCTCGCTCTTGCCCTCGCCTGGGCGGCAATTCTCGCGGAGTTCGCCGGCAGGCTCACGTTGTTCGCGGCTTTGCTCCCGTTTGCCGCTCTGGCCGCTGCGTTCGCCCTGCACATTGCGGAACCTTCTTCTCGTCCCGCCAAGACGGCTGGCGTGCATCCGAGCTTTCCGCTCTTTGTGCGACTGGCATACGTGTGGCTGCTCGTCGCGGCGGCTCTGTCCGTACGCGCCTCCTGGAGCGACTTGAATGGCGGCATTTGGGGCGCGTCACGGCACGCCCTCACCGTGGGGTTCCTTTCGACCATGGTCTTCGCGATCGGCCAAAGAATACTGCCTGCCTTCTGCGGTGCGCGCATCCTATACAGTCCTCGTTTGATGCTAGCTTCGCTGGCCGCGCTCAATGTTGGATGCGTTCTGCGCGTCGCCGCTGAGATCCCGGCATATGAGGCGAATGTACAGATCGGTTGGCATCTGTTGCCGTGTTCCGCGGTGATCGAACTGTTGGCAGTTAGCTTGTTCGCAGCGAACATAGCCATGACGTTGCTCCAACCTCCGGCTCACTTGCGACCGGCGGTTACGATAGGCTGACGAGTGTAGACACACGGCCAAATCGCCAACTCGCTGTCGGCACCATATCTTAGTTAGTGGATGTTCACTGGGATGATCGAGGTCGCGCGTTCCATATGGGGTAGGGCAATCCAGCGAGCCGATTGATCACCAAAGCCTGAGCAACAAGCAAGAACACGGCCACTTCGATGATGAGCAGTTCACGTGGCTTCGAAATAATCCCGAGAGAAACGATTAGTGTAGTGGCCCCCGCCGGGGGATGGCTAGCATCGAGGAGAACCATGAATGCCCCCGTAACTGAGAGCGAAAGAGCCGCCGCTAGGATTCTTGGCCAGAAGATAGCTTCGTGAACCCCGAACGGTAGCGCTCCAGCCCCAGTGACGATGAACGCCGCATAACCGCAAACGAGCCCGATAGCGTGGCCGAAAATCGTGTTTCGCGGGCTGGATGTTTGGCGAGTGGAGAAAAGAACAAGAGATACGCGGTGGGCCCGAGCGACGGAAATACAAATGGGTTGCGGCTGACGAGCGCCAACATGGCAAGCACCCCGATCGTGATGAACCCATTCACAAATACGTAGAGTGACCGCACGAGTCGCGGTGAAAAGTGATGCAGCAACCAATCCAGCCGTAACTTTCGGAGCAAAGAGAGAATGTGGTCCGTGCCCGGACGCTCCTGACCGAAC
>CAVZOD010000012.1:0-387840 GCA_963776805.1 Bryobacterales bacterium | reverse complement strand
TTATCCATCGCCATAGCTGCATCAAACTCTTCCCAATTTCATTTGCTCGCTTGGTCTGGAGTTTCACTTGAGACGAAGAAGCTGCGTAACCCATTCGTCGGCGATGCCGCCGGCGCTGAGCCGGTAGCTTCGAGGATGGAATCAACAACGCTGGAATTGCGGCCGGGTCTGCGCAAGCGCTTTACAGCAACTTGTCGAGAGTAATCGGCAGGTCTCGAACGCGCTCCCCCGTTGCGTTGAAGACCGCGTTCGCAATCGCCGCAGCTACGCCTGTGATGCCGATTTCGCCGATTCCGCGAGCGCCCAGAGGCGCATGTGGGTCGGGTATACCGGTAAACATGACTTCGATCCGCGGAACATCCAGATTGACCGGCACATGATACTCCGCGAGCGATGGATTCATGATACGTCCCCGGCGCTCGTCGAATAGAGTCTCTTCGGTCAAAGCCATCCCGATTCCCATCACAATTCCACCGCGCAACTGACTGGCGGCAGTTTTTGGATTTATGATCGTCCCGCAATCGAATGAGCCGAGCCACCTGGATACGCGCACTTCACCGGTCTCTTCATGGACCCTGACCTCGCAAAACTGCGCGCCATAGGATGCCATGGAATATTTCATCATCTCCATTGGCGGGCTGGACGATGTTTCGGCCTCCACCGAGGCCTGCCCAGCCTTCTGCAGGATGGCAGCATAAAGCTCGCCGCGCGCCTTCTCTCCAGAGCGGAAAAGTCCGCCGTCACGCGCTTCCACTTCCTCGTATTTCGCACCATGCAGCGGCGAATCGGAACGCTTCTGCGCCATTTTCAATAGTTCCCGGTGAACTTCCTCCACGGCTGCACGGACCGCCGCGAAGGTAGTCGCGGTCTGATTGGAACCACCCGCCATCATCGGGGTATCGGGCAGGCTGGAATCCCCATATTGAAAAGTCACTCGATGCAGCGGCAAGCCGAACCGATCGGCGGCATGCTGAATTTGCACGGTCGCGGTTCCCATTCCCATTTCACTCGCAGGCGCCTGCACAATGGCCGACCCGTCCGCGCAGATCCGTACACGAGCCTTCGCTGGAAAACGCAGGAAAGGATAATACGCCGTAGCGACACCTTGACCGATCAGCCATTTTCCGTCCCGTTGCGACCGCGGCAGAGCATTGCGCGCATACCATCCGAACTTCTCCGCCCCGCTTCGATACGCCTCCGTCAGGTGCCGGCTCGAGAACTCGGTGTCTTTCGTGGGATCTTTTTCAGGCTCGTTGATTCTCCGCAGTTCGACCGGATCCATCCCTAATTCATGGGCGAGTTCGTCCATGGCCGATTCGAGAGCAAACGTGCCGATCGATTCGCCCGGAGCGCGCATCCATGTGTTGGCCACCGTGTCCAAATACACCACCTTCTGTCCCACATAGAGATTCGGCGACGAATAAAGGTGCCGCGGCGGAAACGTGCACTGCTCGGCGTAGCGCCCGCTTGGAATCGTTGCCGTCAGCGCCGTGTGTACCAGAGCCGTCAGCTTGCCGTCCTTCCTCGCGCCCAGAGCGACATGCTGTTCTGACAGCGTGCGGCCGCCGATCATTCGAAAAGTCCCTTCGCGCGACAACACCATTTTTACCGGGCGATTTACCACCTTTGCAGCCGCCACGCAAAGCGGAGTATTGCTCCAGCCGATCTTCCCGCCGAAGCCGCCGCCCAGGAATGGGGCAACCACCTGAACATCTTCCACTTTGAGGCCGAAAATATAGGCCAGCGTATGCGCGGTCAGATTTACGGATTGCGTGGCATCGAATACCGCTACCCCGCCCTTCTCGTCCCAGACGGCGATGGTCGCATGCGGCTCAATCGCGTTGTGGTTGTAGCGCGGAGTCCGGTAAACATGCCCGACACTCACGTCCGCTTCAGCGAAAGCTCGGTTGCCATCGCCGATTTTGATTTCCGGCGGTTCGCCCAGGATGTCCTTTGGCACGAAAGCTGTGGCCTTTGCATCTTCGAACGATACCTCGGGCGTTTCGATTTCATACTCCAGCGAGACCAACGATGAGGCATGCTCCGCCTGTTCCAATGTTTCGGCGACGACGATGGCCACCGGTTCACCGTCCCAATGCACCTCGGCATTTTGCATGATCGGAAGATCGCTCAAGGCAAAGCCCTTGCCGATGTTGTGGAAGTCCACGATCGGAGGCGCTTTCATCCTGGGTATGTTTTGGTGCGTGATGACGGCCAGCACGCCCGGCGCCTGTTCCGCCGGCCCGGAATCGATCTTGCGAATTTTCCCTTTGGCGATCGTGCTGTACACCGGCACTGCATACGCCATGTTTTCGATCTGGAATTCGGCGGTGAAGCGCGCCTCGCCTTGCACTTTGGCCCGGGCATCGACGCGGTCCAGAGGCCGGCCCACATAGTCCTGATGCTGAATGAGCGGATCTACCTTCTTATCGGGAAGAGCCTTTGCAATCGTCTCCATCATGCTCTCGATCACACTCATCGAACACCTCCTGCTTCCGCCAATTCGGTCAACACGCTTACGATCATTCGCTTTGCTAATTCGATTTTGAAGTTGTTATCGCCATATCCCCGCGCATCCGAAAGCTCTGCTTCGGCCGCGCGCTCAAAAGTTTCCCGATTGGCCTTCGCGCCGAGCATCGTATTCTCCGCCTGATACGCCCGCCAGGGCTTGTGAGCAACGCCTCCCAGTGCAATGCGGACGCCCGTGATGGTACCGGCGTCGGTTTCGAGCGCCACCGCCACGCTCACCAGTGCGAATGCGTAGCTCGCCCGGTCACGGACTTTCCGATACCGTGAGTTTTTCGCGAATGCCAGCGGGGGAAGGTGAATCGCTGTGATCAGTTCGTCTGCTCTCAGGCTCGTCTCCACGTGGGGTGTGTCTCCGGGCAGACGATGAAAATCGTTGAAAGGGATGGCCCGTTCGCCGCGCGCACTTTGGACGTGCACTGTGGCATCCAGCGCCGCCAAGGCCACGCACATGTCGGACGGATGCGTGGCGATACAACTGTCGGAGGCGCCCAGAATCGCGTGCATGCGATTGAAACCGCCGATTGCATCGCATCCCGAGCCCGGTGTTCGCTTGTTGCAACGCGCAGTTGAATCGTAGAAGTAGTGACACCGTGTGCGCTGCATCAAGTTGCCGCCGGTAGTCGCCATGTTTCTGATCTGTCCGGATGCTCCAAATAGAATGGCCTGTGACAACACCGGGTAACGTTCCCGAACCAGGTGGTCGTTTGCCACAGCGCTGTTCCTCACCGCCGCGCCAATAGCAAGTCCGCCGCCGGGAAGTTCATCGATGCGATCCTGAACCCCATCGCCTGACAGGTGCGTAACATCAATCACGGCCTCCGGCTGCTCGATGTTTTCACGCATGAGATCGACGAGATTCGTACCCCCGCCCAAAAATTTCGTGTGGGCGTTCCGGGCGATCAGACCGATAGCCCCCTCGACGGTGTCTGCTCGCGAATAGGCAAAGTTCTTCATCGCGCCACCTCCGAATACAACACTTCACGGATGGCATCGCAGATGCCTACGTAAGCGCCGCAGCGGCATAGATTCGCGCTCATTCGTTCCTTGATTTCTTCGTCCGAGAGCTCCACCAGCGAAGTGGAAACATCCTTCGTTACAGCGCTCGGCGAACCGTCTTGAAACTCTCGTATCATTCCGATAGCCGAACAGATCTGTCCCGGCGTACAGTATCCGCATTGAAATCCATCTTGCTCGATAAACGCGGCTTGCACCGGATGCAGCATTCCATCTGCCCCCAGGCCTTCCACCGTCGTGATCTCTGCTCCTTCGTACTGAATCGCAAGTCCCAAACACGAGAGGATGCGTTCGCCGTTCGCTAAGACGGTGCAGGCCCCGCAGGCCCCTTGATTGCAGCCCTTTTTGGTGCCGGTCAGTCCCAGGTACTCGCGCAACGCATCGAGCAGAGAAACTCGCGGCTCGATCCGCAAAGTGCGGGCCGCGCCATTGATCTGTAACGTAATCTCAATTGTTGAAGACGGAGACCCCGTCTCCGGCAGTTCAATCACAGATTTCAGTTCAGCCATAATGTCCCTTCTTGCACTATTCCTCTTCGATTGGATTGCGGCGGTAAGGCATTAGTTTCGGACTAAGATATGCTTCGCAGGCAATAGATCCCTGAACCTGGCGGCAACGGTCGCGGGACAAACGGCGCCAGCGGCCGGGTCCGCCTGCAACTGGCACGCTCGTGCGGCAACGATTTTCGAGTTGTGCGACGCGAGCTTTACGCATTCAAATGAGTCGCATGCCATGTCTAGCAAGGAGCTGTTCAACACGATCACGCATTTCGCGTTCGCCGGCCGTGATTCCAGCGCCCTCCGCGTCCCATCGGAACGTCGCACCCGCTGGATACAGGTTGAGTTTGGCGTCGAGATCGGCCAGGCTGTCCACTTCGCGATTGGAGAGCCAGACGCCGCGGTGCCCGGCAAAATCCAACATCCGCAGTGTATATGGGGGCGCCGATTCCCGCCGCGCACGCGCGATTTCTTGACAATAGGGCGTTCCAGCGCAGTGCTTCTCTAGCCGGGAATAGTCGTCCGCTTTTAAGACCCAATTCCGCCCCTGCAGGATGGCCGCGATGATCTCCTGCTGCGATCCGGGCGTTTCATCCAACGTTTGAAGCAATGCGGCGAGCGACTCCGGTGCGCCCGCCACGCTGAGCGCCCGTAAAGCTTCCGACCGAATGGTCGGTTCCGTGCTCCTGGTGTCCTGAACTAACTGCTGCTCCAGACCGGGACTCATGAGTGCGCGCTCCACTTCGTAAAAGTGCAGCGCCATGCAATTCTGCTCTCCGCCCTTTCTCGCTTCCGCGACGCGCCGGGCGGCGTCCACCGGATCCACCCGAAAGAAATAGGCCAGAATCGGCGATGCGCATTGCGGCCCGGGATTCGGTGCACGTCGGTTGTTGTACGCATTCCAAAATTCGTCCTTTGCGGCGGGGCTGGCAAAGCGGGCGATTCGCGCCTCCACCGCCATCCCTTGCCGGTATTGCGACAGCAGAGCCTGATCCAATTGCGGAGAGGGTGGAACGGAAAATTCCAGCAACTGCGCATCGCCAACTGATAGGTTCCCGGAAAGCAGCGCATCCCGGGCCAGATCGGTGGCTGATGTTGGGTCGAACTCGGCCAGATGAAGCAGCGCCAGACCGCCGATGCTCGGGCTCATTTGCGGCCACGGACGGGTGACAGCTTGTTTCAGAAACGGTTCTAGAGCTGGGTCCCGGATCTCGCTCCAATTATTGGCAAGGAGGATTTCAATCGTGAATGGCGATGCGGCGGGAAGCGATTCCAGCAGCAACCGGCGGATGGCCGGCGTGTGCCGGTATGAGCTGGAGCCGGTTTCGAACAGGTAAAAGTACGTGTCGGCCTTCGCTTGCGGCGCTTTTGTGGCGGCCGTCTCGAACACGCGCTGGTTAACGGCTTCGTCCAGCGCATTCCAGCCGGCAGTGGAGAGCGCATGCCCAGTGGCCTTTTCTTGGATACGCGCCTTCAACTGGGTGAGGGCGATGAGATAGGTCTGGGTGAGTGTCAGATCGTGATCCGACATGCTCCGCTCCAGTTCCGCCACGATGGCCGCGCGATGCTGGGAAGCGTAGAGTGCGTATTCGATCTCGCGATCGGTGTAGCGGCCCTGTCCAAAGATGGAAGCCAGATAAGTGGCGGCTGTCTCCGTATCGAGCGCCCGCAACGTATTCACCGCATCGGCTTGTGCCTTCTCTTTGTCCATGTACATCACTCGCTCCGGCTCCTTGGGCGGCTGGCCGGCTTCGAGCACCGCGCGCGCGGCGGCGAATTGGCGGGCGTCCTCCGCTTCATCGCGAGGCAGAATGTCGAGAGCCAGACTGCCTGGTTCCAGACTCGCGCCTTCGGCCCCGATCACGCGGTGAGAGGTGCCGCGAACGATATATTTGCCGGGCGCGCGAAAAACGATAAATTCGCTCAGGTTTCGCGCGATGGAGACCGGGTGGGTAGCGTTCAGCGTCGTTCGGCCCGGCAAGAAAGAACTGACGCCGCCCTCAGCGGTCCATTGCAGATCCTGGAGCGGATCTACCCAGCCCGCCGCCGGCTCGGCTGAAAATTGATCCGGCATCTGCGGCCGAATGCGGCGGGGCGTTACGTCAGTGAGAACCGAATCATTCGTGGACTTGTCGGATTCAAATGTGAGAACGATCGGAATCGATTGCCCGATTCGAAACTGCGTTTGACCATTTGCGGTACTCAGGCGCAGATGAAGTTGGTTCCCGCCCGCGCTCTGCTGCGCCGCGGCGGAAAGAGCTAGGGCCAAGAAGACAATCAGGCGGTGCATAAGATTACCCCATCAAGGCGTAGCAAGCGAGTACCCCTCAGATCGCACGAGTTGTTCGGTCTTCTCGAAAGCGGCGCGAAACCGGCTGTCACCCTGCGCGAACGGTGCGATCCGAAAAACGGTGCCTGCCGGAAATTGACGGATTTTCCGGCGCATTTGTTCTTCCGACTGACAATCATATTGTGCAACCGATGCGTGGAACTGGTCCGAACCAGACGAAAGCCGAATCGCGACAGGCTGTGAGGCAAATGGAAGCCAGTCCCTGACATCTTGCTTGCACCAATCGCTGCTACAAAGGTCGAGGATTCGGTTCAAGCCATCCTCTTGCAGCGTCCAGCCGTCGGCCTGAGCCAGCGCGATCCGCAGAGCCCGTTCCAGCAGCAGGCTCTCCTGGCCGATCGGTTCTTTCAGTTGTTCCTCGCGGCCCTTCCACCAGGAACGAAAATACTCTAGCGTGTCCCAAAGCGGTTTCTCGGCGGCAGGCGAGCCGTATTTGCCGAGCACTTCAGCGGCGCCGCGCTTCACCGGCACGGCGGGGCTGCTGAGAAATTCTATAGCCAGCCGCTCGAGCGCGGGACTGTAGGCATAGCCATCCAGCGATGAAAACTGGAACCCGATGTCGTAACAGGCCGGCGGCGCGGATTGTTGAGCGATATCTTTGCGCAATTCGCGCTCGCCGAATGGGGGATCGTACTTCAGGAAGTAATAAATGAGCGGGCCGCGGCAATGCAGCAGTTTCTGGCGATCGTACTCCGCATTGCGCCTCAGATACGCCTGCTCCACTCGTCCGACAACATCCCCGGTTGCGTAGCGCAGGATCAGCATGTCGGCAGACTGGCCCGCTTCCACCCGGCTGGCCAGCTCGATGTTCAACTCGGGAAGACTGCGGTCCGGCAGGATCAGTAGCGTGGAGATCGAAAGGTCGCTGTAGACCTGGGCGATCTGGGAAAGGATGATGCGGCGGCCCTCGTCGGGCGCCAGATCGTAGATGCGGCGGACCGCCAGGTCTCTGGCCGCCTGTTCTGAGGGATGAGCATAGATTTCGCGAAGAAGCGGCAGCATGGCGGGGTTTCCGATGATGTTCCAGCGGGCGGCCAGAAGATTGATCTGCGTTCTGGAAGAAAGACTGCGAAAGTCGGCGACGATGGAAGCGGCTGTTGCGGGAAGCCACGTTGTGTCGGCACGCCCATCGCGGCCGGCGGAATCGATTAGCGTATTCATCGAAATCACGCGGGCTTCCGGCTGCTTGGAGGGCAAAGAGGCGATCAGGCGCGCTGCGTACTCTCTTCGCTTGCTTGCGGCGAATTCAGCGCGCCGGCGCGCTTCTTCCTTCCAGGCGTTTTGGAGCGCTGGATTTTTCGGGAAAGAATCCATGGGCCCGCCGGACGCCACCAGCTCGGACAAATGCGAGAGTGTGTCGAGATAGCGGTCCCATACCGGCTCATCGGTAGCAATGAGTCGCGCTTCGATCACCGGAAGGAGTTGCTTGCGATACGGCGACCCGAGCACTCCCATGTGGAGGGACCAGGAATCGACGTCGTCTCCAGAGCCTAAGCGCTTCGCCAACTCGATCGCCGCTTCGGGACTGTCCAGAAAACGAAGCGTTTGTCCGGCCACAAGACGCCGCTCGCGCGCCTCCTCATTCGGATCCACCGGAGCGTCCAATATCTTGACGGATGCGGCGATTTGCTGCTTCATCCAGTCCGCGGGAGCGGGAATAATATCGAGCTTGAGAATATTCGATACCAGATCAACCCGTGCGCCGGGAACGGAAATCTGTTCCGCTTTTGCGGGGTCCGCAATTTGAACCACTCTGTGGCTCACGATCGCGATCCGGTATTTGCCCGGCTTTCGAAAACGGATCCACTCGTTCAAGAGCTTCTCGAAGGTACACGGTTTGGCGGAGAGAACGATGGGGCCTCCGGAGAGCCCACCCATACCTCCACCCTCGCCGGGAAGTCCATGCAAAGGATCTTCGGTGAGTGCGGCGGGATCGACGAGAAATTCCTCGACGCCGTTCAATCGCCCGGCGCGATCCTGCATGCGCGAGTCCGCGCGAAAGCCGTTGGGCTCGGTGGACGTGAAGGAGAGCTCCAAAGGGATCAGTTCGCCCAAGTAGAACTGGCTCTTCGTGGCCGTGATCTCGAATGTCACGGCCGGGGGCTGCTTCGCGCGCAATTCCTGCCAGTGCGCGAGATACGCGTCCTGGCCCCACGCATCGCAACAAAGCAAGACGGGGATCGCCACCAGCAACACCTGTGACCGCGCGGCCCAGTGATTCACGCGCAACCCCCTTCCTTTGTTCAGACACCATCAAACTGTCCAGGGTTCCGCGAAACTGAAGCAATGCGGTGGCCAGGTCTGGTCTCGGATCGACCACTTTTGGTCGCCCAGTTGATTTTAAATTGCATCGGACGCGCCCGAGCGCTGACCGAAACGGCATTTCGTGCCGCGCTACTGAGGAACTCGCGCAAAACGAAGCGCGGCGCGAAGCAGTTCTGGCCTGTTTTGTCGCGCGCGCCGCACCCTTTGCGCTTCTTAGTTTCTCCGTTGAACCGGCCAGCGCAGTTGTGAGAGCTTTGCGGCCTCGGTTTCAGCTGAAACTCGAAATTACCGCGAAGTGACCGCTAGTCGCATTGTTCACGCTTCGGATCTAGAATCACGGTTTATTGCACCACCATGATGGGAGCTTGCCAGAAGGCGGCCTTCTGTCCCATCGGATCCAGCACGGTCACCTGGCAATTGTACTCACCGGGCGGGAGCTTATCCAGAGAAAGATCGAAGCGCAGCGGTAGCGTCTTCAAATGACTGGCCAGCGCATCAGCCACCGCACGCGGCGGGGTCTCGAAGACTTTCGATTGACCCTTGTAAAAAGTCACGAAAGCGACCATCGGCTGCGTGCTGGTGACGCCCGGCTCGTAGGCTTGCAGGTAAACGTACATCTGGCGGCTCTTGCTGAATACGCGCGTCACGCTCGGAATCAGCTTCTCGCCATTTTGCACCAGCGGGTTGGTTGTCTCGGCTTGTTCCTTGCTCTTGAGAGCATTGTAGGCGGCTTCCTTCAGGTCCTCGCGCTGGCTGCTCAACACCACGGAGCTCACGGGAATACGCTTCAGTTCCTTATTCAGATTGGGGATGACGAACGTGGTTTCGTAAGTTCCGATGCGGCCCGTTTCGGCGTCGCGCGCGAGCAGTTTGATCTTGTACTTGCCGGGCAGCAGCGTGAAACCCGTGACATATTCGATCGGCTCTTTCGCGAGCTTGGCCGCGGTCTCGTCGCTCAACTTGATATCCACCTTATCGCGGACGTTTTGAATCGTGCTGCCATAATCGTCTTTCACTTCGCCGATGAAATCGATCAAGGTCCGTTCGGCGCCTCCCTTTTTGGCCAGCACTAGCTCGCGGCCCGGAATCTTCACCACGACTGGGGCGAAATACTCGGCGCGGTTCAACTGGAAGTAATCGATCTCCATGGCAATGGTCAGTTCCGTGATCGGATCGCCCAGCATCAGCGCGTCCTCGAGCTGGCGTTCCTTTTCGGCCGAGGTGAATTTGCCGAATGTTTTTCCGGCGAAGTAGCCCTGGCGATAATCGAGCGATGCGGTCAGCCCGTTAGTCATCGAGATCTTGATGCGGCGAAACTTGCCATCCAGATTGGTGTTCGTCGTGTAGTAGCCCAGGATGTAGTAACTGGAAACGCTCTTCTGCGCCTGAACGATGCCCATCGCCAGATCGTTGTTGTCGAGCAGAGCCTTCCCGCCCGTATCGGCCGCGAGAGAAAACAACGTGTCCTGCGTTTGCTGGAATCGAGTGGTCAAGGCCAGCGCGGCGCCGCCGGTGTACATACCCCGGCCGCCGGGCGAACCCTGGGTGGCATCGCCAATGGGCGCTTCGGCCACCAAGCCGCGCGCGTCCACCGGCCAGAATGAAACGCCGGCGCGGATAGCTTCGTTGGTGGTGGCGTGCAATTGCGCCTGGTTATTCAGGCCATTGAGCTGCAGTCCGCTGGCAAAATATAGTACCGACTTTTTCTCGCTCAACTGCCCCAGCATTTTGGCCGCGGTCTGCAAGGCAGAAAGTTGCCGGTTGGTATTGAAGATGTTGAATTCGCTGTCGTCCTGCCCGAAGGCCGCTCCAGTATCGGGCGTGCTGTCGTCGCTGCTGGTTTCATCGAAACCCTGAGCCTCGCCTACGATCATGGTTTCCAGAATGCTATCCAGGCGATCGCGATCGTCCGTGAAGTCGGACATCACTCGGACGGCGCCGCCTTCAAATCTCATCAGCGCCACCCGATCCGCCGGCGTCATCTGGGTTCGGATAAACTTCTCCGCCGCGGTGACAGCGCGCAACTGATCGGGCGGCGGCATGGCCGTCATGTCGAAGTAAAGGACCAGCAAGCGGCGGTTTTGATAGCGGAGATCGCCGGGCTTTTCGGCCGTAATCTGCGCTTCCGGAAGCTTTCTCAAGGGCACGGGAGCGGCTGCCAGGGCAGGCTCGGCCACCACTGCATCGGGCATCTTCTGATATTCGAAGAAACGGATGGCTTGCTCGGCGCCATCTTCTGTGACCGTGAAGTCCTTGGCGTTTAGCCCCGTGACAGGCTTGCCGCTTTTGTCTTTCACGTTGACCGTCTCGATCACCAATTGGCTGCTGGTGGAGAACGTAGCCGGCGTTTCGCCGCCGGCGGGCGCGTTCTCGCCGATCTTTTGAGCATCCGAGGGAAGCCCGGCGCCGAGCCCGAACAAGAGAAGAGCAACTGTGGCGCGCATCATCTTTAGAACCTCAGTATGAAGCCTGTCGTTAAACTGCGCATGGCGTTGGCCGTGATCGGAAGCCCAAATTGCGGATTACCGAAGGTGGTGTTCCAACTGGGGAAGGTGACGTGGTTGAGCGGATTAGTGGAATCGATCCGCAGGTCGCCGGTCAGCCGGTCGGTCAATCGGAAGGTGCGCCCAGCCGAGGCGTTCAGAGAAAACTGGAAGGGTCCGGTGATGGAATCGCGTCCGGCGTTGCCAAATTGGCCGGCCGGCGGCGCGGCATAAGCAGCTGGATTGAGCGACAAGCCGGGAGGAGCGGCGTACACGGAAGCGCCGGTGTACTCCGGCCGGAGCGCATTCGTAACACCGGTGCCCTCTTCGGGCGCCAGGTAGCTTGGGGTGAGCGGTAGTCCCGAGCCGGCGGAGATGGTGGTGCTGAGCAGCCAGCCCTTGAACAATGCGCCCCGCCATCCGTTGAGCAGCGTTCCTCCGGCCACTCCCATGCCAGTGGTGTATTGAATGGTCGTGCTCAAAAGATGCCGTTGATCGAACGTGGAGAGACCACGCTCAGCGCTCAGATCCAGCCAGTTCTGCGCGACCAGCAGATTGCGCGGGCCTGACGCCGCGGCCGCGCCTGGGGCCGCAGACGCCACCGGGGTACTCCCGGAAGCTCCCACGCCTCCCAGAATTGCGTCATCGTCGATGGCCTTTGCGTAGGTGTATTCCAGCGTGGCCGTGAAACCGCTGTGCAGGCGGCGGCGCAATTGGATGGAGCCGGCTTCGCGCGTCGAGTTGCCGTTCGACGTCACGTACTCGTAGCCGGCTGGGCAGGCCGGACAAGGATTGATCGCTCCCGCGGGATAGGTATTTGGCAAAAATTCCTGCGTCCCGTGCGTTCCTTTGATGCCGATATAGGTGGCGGTCATTTGCAGCGATCCGGGCAGATCGCGTTGGATAGAGACATTCCAGTCCTGCGCATAGCCGGGGCGAAAGTTCGGATCGATGCCGAAGGTGTTGGGTGTAGTGGCGGGGGACGCATTGAATCCATTGGCCAGCGTCAGTGGATTCGCGGGGGTGTTCTGGACACTCAGGCTTTTCGATAGCGGGAACTGCTGCGACATAGCCGTAGCCAGCGTCTCATACACCGACGTGTCGTAGTACACGCCGTAGCCGGCGCGGACCACCAGCGAAGAAGCTGGCAGAGGCCGCCAGGCGATGGACACGCGCGGCTGGAAAGCGCGCTTATCGGGACGGATCAACGAATCCGGATAATGCTGGCTGGTCAACACTCCAATAGGATCGTTCGCTACCACTGGAGCTTCGTTGGAGAAGCCGGGGACAACGTCCAGGTTGACCAGGCGGCCATAGAGCTCCGTGAGCGGCGTGGCGTATTCCCATCGAAGCCCGGCGTTCAGCGTGAAAGCGGAACTGACGCGCCAATCGTCGTTGAAAAAGGCATCATACAGGTTTCCGCGAAAGTATTTATCGGCATTGCCGAATGCGAGGGAAGCCGTATCGGGAACGCCCAGGAGAAAGTCGGCGAGGTCCGATCCGGTAGCGGCGCCGGTAAAGGTAAACGACCCGCGCCCCGCGCTTTGCCCCAGCACATTGAACTGCTGCTTCTTGAAGTCGCCTCCGAACTGGAAATTGTGGCGGCCATGATTCCAAAAGAAAGACGCAGAAGCAGCGTTCGTCTCATTGTGGTTGGTAGCCTGCTCTGAATCGGAGAGGCCTTGAATGCTGACAAAATTGAGACTGGGCGGTCCCCAATCCAGAGGACTTTGGTCGTTGCCGTTGATGCCCGCCAAGCCGGAGACGTTCTCGCGATTTTGAAAATAGGGGGTGAGGTTCATGGAGTACCGACTGAACTGATAGCTGAACGTCCCAAACAGGCCCTGCCCCAACCGGTGAAACCAAGTGACTGTATTGGTGAGCCCGAAGCTATCGGTGGTGTCCAGGAAGCCGAAGACACTGGGACTCGTCTGGCGCGTGCTCTGAAATGCGAAGTTGCCGAAAAGCTGATTGCTACGATTGATGGACTTGTTCCAGCGGGATTGCAAACTATCCTGATGAGTGGCGCCTACCAGGGGAACCTGATAGTTGTACGCGCCGGTAGTGGCGAAATTGGGCAAAGGAAAAAGATTCAGCAGACTTGCGGCCTGTGGGCTGATCAGGCTTTTGGGAATGATATTGCCTGCAAACGGCGCGCCCGTAAGCGGATTGACAATCGGGTTGAGCAGGCTGGAGAGGTCGCCCGCGCGCTCGGCTGCGGTGGGCATCAGCGCCGTGCCGATAGTGTCATTTCGATTACGCGTCCATTGATATCCGACGAAAAAGTTGGGACCGTTCCGGAGCAGGTGCGGAATTTTCAGCGGTCCGCCGAAATAGACTGAACCGGTGAGATGATTGTAACCGGGCTTGGCCGTGTTCTGGCCGGTTATGGAAAACTGGCGCGCGTCCCAGATGGAATTATCGACGAAAATTCCTAGGCCGCCGTTGTAGAGCGATCGCGACCCGTTGCGGTTGTTGCCGAAGGCTGGGAACAGCGCGAATGGCGAGCTGGCTCCATTGTTCTGGCTGCCATTGATCAGCACGCCATCGGCGGCGCGCTGCTCCAGTTCATCACGCGCCGGTTCGGCTTCCTTGGCCTTTGCGCTCGCTGCCGGCTTTTCGGGCTCGGCTGGCGTATTCGCCGCGGGTGCCGCCGCGGGTTGAGGCGGAGCGACCGGCTCAGCTTCCGCGTGGATCTGATCCAGCGGCAGCATTTTCAGCTCCCAGGTTGGGGGTTTTGTTTGCGGCCCTACAGTGACATCGCCTTTCAGAGGGGAAAAGCCAACCATCTGCACTTGAATGGTCCAGACCCCATCGGTCAAGTTCGGAAAAACATACGCTCCGTCCGGATCGGTGACCGCCGTGAATTTCTTGTCGCCCTCGGTGGCCGTTACGGTAGCTCCTGGAACGGGCAAGCCGCCGAATGTGACAAGGCCGCGCTGCTCGGACGCAAATAGATTGAAGGCCAACAATCCGACGGCAACCAGTGACCGAATCAGGCGGCGAGTCATAAAGCGAGTACGTTAATTCTCCGAAGGCCGTTCCACGTGATCGATGACCATCATTTCTATCGGGCCTTTTTGCGATTCCAGTTTCAGTCCGAGCTGTTCCTGGATGGCGATGAATAGGTATGGACGATCGAGGTCTGCGTTTGGTACCGTTGCGATCCCTGATGCGGTGATGCCGGGACGCGCCTGGAATTGACTCTGCTCCGGCTTGTAGCGCAGATCGAAATTGTACTTTCCAGTGAGCCCGGTCTTGTCCAGCACTATACGGCCAGTCAAACTCGAGCTGCGATTCTCGGATTTGTTGCGGTTGATTGAGGCCACTTCGAATTCCGGCGGCGGCGCGGGAGTCTGCGCAAACGCGTGGCAAACGCCGAACGTCAGAGCGGCGATCACCGAGGCTCGGAGCATCGTTCTAGTTCTCCGAAGGCCGTTCGACGTGATCGATGACCATAATGTCCACCTGAGCCTTCTGCGATTCCAATTTCAAGCCGAGCTGTTCCTGCAGGGCAGTGAAAAGAGATGGGCCATTGGGGTCGATCGGCGGCAGCGCGGGCCCCGGACCACCTCCGGGCAGCGGAGGTGGCGGACCTCCGGGGAATTGCCCCTGATCCGGTGTGTACTGAAGATCGACATCGTATTTTCCGGTGAGATCAGTCTTATCCACTACAATCCGGCCGGTGAAGCGCGAAAGGATATCCAAGAACTGTGCTATGGGCACTTTCTGGCCGGTGATATGGCCCGGAAACATGAAGAACCCGCCGCAAGGTTTTGGAAGCGGCTTGCCAGGCTCCGGCAGAGGCGGGGGACCTTGTGGCGGCGGACCGCAATCGCCTTCAGCCTGATGGAGCTTTCCAGCCTTGGCAACTTCCAGTGCATAAACCTGCATCTCCTTGGTCTCATGGTGGAATTTGAGCTGGAGCCGGTCTTCCAGCAGCGCCTGGAGCATGGGAAGCGTCTCGCTGAACGGTGGATTCCCTTCGGCCTTGGCCTCGATATCGTAGCGCTCCGACGCCAGCCAGGGCGGCGCTCCGGAGAGCTGAAAATCCTTGAGGCGATAGGCCAGTGTAATGATCTCCTGGAGGGGGGCGTTGGTGACCGTTAAGCGTCCACCCCGAGAAGGCATAATCATGATGCGGCGATCCCCGGACTTGTTGAGCTTGATGGACGCCACCTCGAATTCCGGCCGCGGCGCGGGCGTTTGGGCAAGGGCGTGGCAGGAAGCTAGCAAAAGACTCGCTACTGCCGAGGCTCGAAGCATCGCTATTTTGTTCCTTCTAAAATACCGCGCGGCATTAGCACGATAAAGCCCGTAGAGCGGACGGGCTGGTTTGCTGGATTTGTTGGGATTTCGCTTGCCCATCCATGTGCATTTCGGGAACACATGTGGTCTTCAGACCACTAATTTTCCGGTGGCTTTTCCAGGTGATCCTTCCCGTAATCCAGTGACGAAAATATCGAGGGGGACGTTGGCAGCCTCCGCGGCGCATTGCCGCCCGTTGGTCCGCAGCCTGGATTTGAAGCCGCCTCCCAGCAGGAGACCCACGAGTGGACGCCTAGTGGCCTTGCTACTCCTCCTGTCGGCGCAGAACACGTCCGACATTCCGCCCCAGTCTTGACTTACCCCGGCCAGTTGGTTACGCTCAAGGCCGGAGAAGTACGCTCTGTCGCTCGGCCTTAGCCGCGCGGGTTAGTGCCGGCTTGCATGCTTACCACCGATATCCTGTCCTGGAAACAGCTCTCGCAGCGCCAGCAGAAGCCCGTCCATTTGATTCTTTTCATTACGGATCATTGCAACGCCAAGTGCGGCACCTGCTTTTATTGGCAGAACCTGAATCAAGGCGAGGCGCTCCAACCCGACCACATCCAGAAGATTTCGGAAGCCATGGGCGAGCTGGTGTGGCTGGACATCTCGGGCGGTGAGCCCTTCCTGCGCAAAGACATCGACCAGATCTGCCACCGCTTCCTCGATCACAACCAGGCCAAGTTCATTAACATCCCCACCAACGCGCTGCAGACGGACGTCATCCGCAAATCGGTGGAGGGAATCCTGGCGAATCCCAACAAATTCCGGCTGAACATCGCCATTTCGCTCGATGGCATCGGCGAAGTTCACGATCGCATCCGCGGGGTTCCCGGCAATTACAAGCGCGCCCTGGCCACCATGGAGGCTTTGCGGGAAATCCGGACGCGCGACAAGCGCCTGTCGCTGAGCGTGGTCTCCACCGTGATGAGCAGCAATATCGAGGACATCAAGCAACTGCTGCACCTGGGCGTTACCGATTGGGACCTGGATTATCATTCGCTCAACATCCTGCGCGGCAAATGGATGGATCCCACGCTCTCAGCGCCCACGCCCGAGCAATATGCCGAGGTCTCGAAGCTCCAGTTACAGCTTTGCCGCCGTTATTTTCACGGCCGTTGGGGAGGCATCGGCGGATGGACCGCCACGGTGGGCCGCTTCATGCTGAACCGCTACTATATGCAGGAAATGCAGGGGCATCCGAAAAACATCTCCTGCAATGCGGGCGACGTAAGCTGCGTCATCGACGCCAACGGCGACGTTTCGTTCTGCGAGCTGCTCAAGCCGGTGGGAAATCTCAAGGCCTATAATTGGGATTTCAACCGCCTCTGGCACGACTTTCAAGCGACCCAGCTTCGCCAGAAGGTCCAGAGCGGTTGCCACTGCACACACGAATGCTTCCAGACCAAAAACCTCATCTTCTCTCCCTGGCGCCTGGTCTGAAGATTGGCGTAGAGAAGGCCGCCGCGCGTGTTTAAACCGAAATTTCGGAAGCTGATCCAGCCCCTGGTTCCCGCGTTCGTGTTGCGCTGGATCGATCCGTTTCATACCGAACTGCTCGAACACCTCACCGAAGCCGCCCGCAAGCTGCCGCCCGGCGCTCATGTCCTGGACGCCGGCGCTGGCGAATGTCCCCACGCCCCGTTGTTCGCGCACACCCGCTACGTTCGCCTGGATCGTGGCATCGGCGACAAGGCCTGGGATTATTCGAAAATCGAGGTCCTGGGCGACATCTCCGCGCTGCCGTTTTGCGACAATGCCTTCGACGCGGTGATCAACATCCAGGTGCTGGAGCACTTGAAGGAACCGAGCATCGGAATCAATGAAATGGCCCGCGTGCTCAAGCCGGGCGGCCAGTTGATCCTTACCACCGTCCTGTGCTGGGAGATCCATCAGCATCCCAACGATTTTTTCCGTTATACGCGCTATGGCCTCACTTATCTGTTCGACAAAGCGGGCCTGGAAAGCCGCGTGGAAGCGCTGGGCGGCCTGTTCTGGCTGATTGGCTTCCGCCTGATGGCGATTTTGGGTTTCTTCCAGCGAAGCTGGCGCTGGCTGATTTTCGCAGTACTGGCGCCTATTTTCGGCTTCGCAATTCCGGTGGTCTGCTATTTTCTGGATCCGGTGGATCGCCGCCGCGACTATACGCTCGGCTATTTCTGCTGGTGTAGAAAGCCGTGACGCGAAAGCCGTGACCACCTCGCTGATCATCATCACTTTGAATCGCGCCGCGCTGCTCGAACGGACACTGGAGGGCTTGGCGCGGCAAACGCGGCAGATTGACGAGATCATCGTGGTCGACAACGGGCCAACTCGCGACACCGAGCAAGTGGTTTCGGCGTCCACGGCGCGCTATGTCGCCGAACCACGCCGCGGATATGGGCACGCCCGCAATCGCGGCCTGGCCGAAGCGCGGGGCGCCGTTATCTATTTCCTGGACGACGATTGCGTGCCGGAGCCCGATTGGTCCGACGTGCTGTGGAACGTTCTCGACTCTGGCGAAGCCGATCTTGCCAGTGGCTCCCGCGCTCCTGGCCAGCCCGGTCTCGCCGCACGTCTGGAATATCTCTCCACCGATGGTCCCGTGTTATCGCCAGGACTTGCGGCCGGTCCCGCGCGCCATCTATCAACTTCGAACCTGATCCTGCGGCGCGAGGTGATCGAGAAAGTCGGCTGCTTCGACACCACGCTCACCATGTGCGAGGATCGCGATTTCACCACCCGCGCGCGCAAGCTCGGCTTCCGGCTGCGCTACGAACCTAAGGCGCGCGTGACGCACTACCCCGCCATTCACGGCCTCTCCGATTACCTGGGAAAGATGCGCCACTACGGAACCGGAACATCGCAGTATTTCCGCCGTTGGAGCGAGGAAGAACCCATGGCGCGCGTGTTCCCCTCTAGTCCCGCGTTGCGCCTGCTGCTGCTGCCCGCGCTCTCCGCCGCCGGCACGGCATATCTGGTCGCCCGCAATCTGCCCCAATGCCCCGATGCGCTGCCGCTCAGCCCGTTGCTTTTCGTCGGGCAAGTGTGGTGGCAATGGGGCGGCTACGAGGCCATGAAAATGGAGCGGCAAGCTTGCTGAACCGCAAAGTGGTCGCGCTCGGCCGCAAGTTGATCCCGCGGTTCGTGCTGGATCAGATCAATCCGTTCGACCGTTTCGTCATCAACGCCGTCCGCGAATTTTCCGCGAAGCTGCCGCCCAATTCGCTGGTGCTGGACGCGGGCGCAGGCGAAGCCCAGTACCGGCCGGACGTGGCGCGCGCCGGCCATCGATACCGCGCTATCGATCTGGGGGTCGGCGAGGGCGACTGGAACTACGGCAAGATCGACGCCTGGGCCCGCGTGGAAGCGCTGCCCTTTCCCGCGCACACGTTCGACGGTATGCTGAGCGTCGCGGTCCTGGAACACACGCCCTTTCCGCGCCAGACCCTGCATGAAATGGCGCGCGCCCTGAAACCCGGCGGGCAACTGATGATCATCGTCCCCACCATGTGGGAAGAACATCAGATGCCCCACGATTATTACCGCTTCACTCGCTATGGCGCGCAAAATCTTCTGGAGGAAGCCGGGTTCGCGGTGGATCAAATTCGCCCGCTAGGCGGCTACTTCTGGTTCATGGGCCGCAAGTTTATCGATGTCCTGGAATTTTTTGAACGCGGCGCGCGCGTGATTTTCTGGCCGTTTCTCGCCATCCCGTTTGGTTTCCTGTTGCCCATTCTCTGCACCCATCTGGATTGGCTGGATCGCGACAAATATTACACCATCGGCCAGCTCTGCTTCTGCCGCCGCGTTCGCGAACCGGGCACCGCCGAGGGACCTGGCATACTGCCCTGATTCGCGCTAGCCAATCCCAGGAACGGACAGTGCGGTTTCGGAAATCGGCCCTGTTTCAAGCCAAGACTTGGGTCGAAGAATTGCATTCACGACCAAGCTATGTCTCGACTCCAACGCATGCGTGAAGTCTTATCCAATCCGCTGACCGCCGCCGATCTCCACCTCAAAGCGACTCAAGGTTGGAAACCAGTAGCCGTAATTTGGGAACGGCATATGGGCGATCACGAACCACCCATTGCCGATATCGCCCGAAGCGGTCCCCTATGGGCTCAAGATCGCCGAGGATTGTGTGGCCCTGGAGCAGGATGTGCAGGAGAGAGAAGCCTTGCTCGTCATGCTGGAAATGATTATCCAGGACAAACCGCTCTCGGAAACCGCCGACGAGCTGAACCGGCGCGGCTTTCGCACCCGCCTGAATTCCAAATGGACGCCGGGCTCGGTGTTCGATATGCTGCCGCGGCTGATCGAAGTTGGTCCGCGAGTGTTTAGCACCGAAGAGTGGGTGGTTCGCCGGGGGAAACTTATGAATGTGGGTTGACCAAACTGCTGAGCACGCTTTCGTAGAATGTGTGTAGCCGGGTTCGATATTCTGGTCCGGCTGTTTCCAGAATGTCGTTGTGGCCGGCGCCTGGAATAATCCAAAACGTCTTCGATCCCTGCGCCGCGTCGAAGAGCTGCTGTCCCAGGCGCAACGGAACCACTGCGTCTCGGTCGCCATGGATGAAGAGCTTCGGCACGCGAATCCAGCGGATCTTGGGGAGCGAGTTGAAACTTCGGATCAACAGAGGTCCGAGGTAAGGAACCACCGTGGCCGCGACATCGCCCGCTGAAGTGAACGGAGCTTCCAGGATCAGCCCCGCGCACGGCCGGCGCGACGCCAGATCGATCGCGACCGCAGTTCCCAGCGATTCGCCATGCAAGATAATCCGCTCGGCCCGATAGCCTTTGCTGAGCAAATAGATGAAGCCGGCTTCGCTGTCGCGATATAGCCCTTGTTCGCTCGGCCGCCCGCTACTCTTGCCATAGCCGCGATAATCCAGCATCAAGACGGAAGATCCGGCAGCCACGATTTCCTGGATGTGCGCCGCGCGGTTCGTGATGTTCCCCGCATTGCCGTGGAGGAACAGCGTTACCAGCGGAGAATCGCCGCCTTGCAACCACCAGCCGTGAATCTTTATTCCGTCGGATGTTTCCATCCACGCATCGGACGCTCCCACCAACCGCTGCGCATCCCAATTGCCTTGGGGATATTTCGAAGGATAGTAGATCTCCCGGTTGGCCAAATAGTAAAGCATCGCGATGATGCAAACTGCCGCGATTGCTATGCCAACCGGGATCGGCACGCGAGGGTTCAGCGTAAAACGGCGCGGTCGTTCCGTAAAATCGCTCCGTCTTTCATCACGAAGATCACGCTTTGCGTCAACTTGATGTCCTCCAGCGGATTGCCCGGTACCGCGACGATGTCGGCGAGCATTCCAGGTTTCAGCGCGCCGATTTTATCTTGCAACCCGAGCAGCTCCGCGGCGGACGTGGTGCCGGCCATTAACGATTGTGCGGGCGTCATTCCGTCGGCCGCCATGAAGGCGAATTCGAGCGCGTTTTCACCATGCGGATAGACGGCGGCATCGGTGCCGAGCGCGATCTTTACGCCCAAAGCCAGCGCGCGCCGGACCATGGCGTCCTGTTGCTTCACTGCCCGGGTAGCTTTGGCCTGCACCAGCGGCGGAAACTTCGATTCGGCCAGTCCCACGCGGGTAGTCAGCGTCGGCACCAGGAACGTTCCGCGGTCGTGCATCATGCGCATGTCTTCGTCATTGAGGAACGTCCCGTGTTCGATGGAATCGATTCCCGCCAGAATCGCCCGTTTGCTGGATTCAGCACCGTGAGAGTGCGCGGCGGTTTTGCGATGCAGCGTGTGCGCTTCATCCACCAGCGCGTTCAATTCGGCCTGCGTCAACTGCGGCACATCCACATCGTCGGTGGGCGACAGCACGCCGCCGCTGGCGCAGGTCTTGATCACGTCCGCGCCGTACTTGATGTTGAAGCGCACCGCGTAGCGCGCCTGGTCGGGCGAATTGATGACGCCCTCTTCGGGACCGGTCTCATGGCCGAACAGGCCGAAGCGAAATCCGTCGCCGTCATCGCAATGGCCGCCCGTCGATCCAAGCGCGTGAACCGCCACCAGCATGCGCGGCCCCGGCACGACGCCGGCGTTAATGGCGTTCCGCAGCCCAACGTCGATGAAGTCCGATGAGCCGACATCGCGTACGGTAGTGAACCCGGCCATCACGGTCTTGCGCGCGTTGGCGGTGGCGCGAATCGCCCGCTCGGAAATGGGCCGCTGCAAGGACAGCAGGGCATCGCCATTGTAATCGGGGTTGAACTCGTAGGACAGATGCGTATGCGCGTCAATAAAACCGGGGAGCAGCGTGGCATCGCCCAGGTCGATGATGGTCGCTCCGGCCGGCGCGTTCTCGCCGCCCACGGATTGAATTACACCATCAGAAACCACCACCATTCCGGGCGTAATCAGTTGGCCGTTGGTGGAATCGAACGACCGCGCCGCCTTCAAGACGTAGCTGTTGCTCTGGGCGAACAGCGCACCCGCGCAGGCCAGCAACACACCGGCGATTTCTCCCAAACTCCGGATTCTCATACGATGCAGAGTAACACCTGCATGGACCAACGATCGGGCGAATAGGCTGACCCGGCCACTAACGTAAGTGCTACGCTGGCTGTTTATGCAGTTGTCCGACATCTTCCTCGGCCAGGGCGAGCAGCCGTTCACCGATCTGGTGCGCGGCATCTCCATCGGCAAGCTGAAAACCTATCAACTTTACGACCGCATGAAGGTTCGCTTCCACTTGGCCAAGCTGAACGCGGAAAACATGAAGAAGGCGACGCCGCGGTTTTGGGTCCGTCTCAACGAAAAGGACGAAGAGTTCGCCACTGACCTGGCTCAAGCCATCCTGGTCTCGCACCTGGACATGATCAAGGCCGTGATCGACGATCTCGGCATCCCCAATCAAGACGGATTCTTCGATAAAGACATCGACGGGGCAAAATATTTGACCGACGGTTGGCAGCAGCGGACGTATGAAAAGTTCAAGAATGCGTATCCCGCGCAAGTGCTGCTCTTCTACATTAATCATCTGGCGTGGGAACTCGCGAAAAGCGAGGAAGTGTTCCAGGTTCCGGCGTGACGCAACAATTCTTCGAGGCCATTCGCGCGGGTGATCGCGCCAAGGTAGACGAACTTCTCGGCGGCAATGAGACGCTGCTCGCCGCCAAAGACGACAAAGGCCAGGGCGCGTACACGGCCGCCAAATACGCCGGGCGCAACGATATAGCGGCGCTGCTCCTCGAAAAGGGCGTGGAGTTGGACGTATTCGCGGCCTGTATGGCGGGTGCGAAGGAACGCGCGCTGGAATTGATCGGTGAGATTCCCGAGCTTGTGAATTCCTACAGTCATGATGGCTGGACGCCGCTGCACCTGGCCTGTTTTTTCAGCCAAGCGGGCCTGGCGGAAGCTTTGATCGCACAGGGAGCGGACGTTCGGGCGCGATCGCGCAACCCGATGCAAAATACGCCGCTGCACGCGGCGGCCGCGGGGCGGAGCAGGGATGCGGTGCGGGCACTGCTGGAACACGGAGCCGATGTCAACGCGCGCCAGGAGGGCGGATGGACGGCGCTGCACGCCGCGTCGCAAAATGGGGACGTGGAGATGGCGCGGCTGCTCATCGCCGCGGGCGCGGATGTGAAGGCTCGAGCCGAGAACCAGCAGAACGCGCTGGATCTGGCGCTGACCAAAGGTCATCAAGCCATGGTGGAGCTGCTGGATGAGTACGCCCAGCCAGCAAGGGAATAGTGCTCGAAGAACAAATCCAACAATTGCAATCGGCCGCGCTCCAGCGGATCGAGGAGGCGAAGGATCAGGACGCGCTGGAGCAGGTGCGCGTGGACGTGCTGGGCCGCAAGGGAGCGCTCGCGCAGTTCAACGTCGGCAAGCTGGCGCCCCCGGAGCGGAAGTTTGCCGGCCAGGCGCTGAACGCGGCCAAACAAACCATCGAGAGTGCGTTTGAAACAAAGAAGCTGGCCTTTGCAGCCGAGGCGCTGAACCTTCGTCTGAAACACGAATGGATCGATCTGACGCTGCCCGCGCCGGGCGTTCGTCCGGGCAGCCTGCATCCGGTCACCATCATCCAGAACGAAATCGAGGACCTGTTTACGTCTCTCGGATTCGCCGTGCTGGATGGGCCCGAAGTAGAAACCGAATATCATAACTTCGATGCGTTGAACATCCCGCCCGAGCATCCCGCTCGTGATATGCAGGATACTTTCTGGCTGGCCAACGGGCATCTGTTGCGCACCCACACATCGCCGGTGCAAGTGCGCGGCATGGAGAAGCTGGGGCCGCCGCTGCGCATGATCGCGCCGGGGCGCGTTTTCCGCAATGAGGAAGTGGACGCGTCGCACGAGCACACCTTCTATCAGCTGGAAGGCATGATGGTGGACCGCAATGTTTCAGTGGCGCACCTGATCTATTTCATGAAGACGCTGCTGAGCGCGATCTTTCATCGCGAAGCGGTGGTGCGCCTGCGTCCGGGGTATTTTCCCTTCGTCGAGCCGGGCTTCGAGCTGGATATCCGCTGTCTGATTTGCGGCGGCCCCGGATGCCCGGTGTGCAAGCAGAGCGGCTGGGTGGAGCTGCTGCCGTGCGGGCTGGTCCATCCCAATGTTCTGCGAAAGAGCGGAATCGATCCCGACCAATGGGGCGGATTTGCGTTCGGATTGGGGCTGACGCGCCTGGCGATGATGCGCTATGGAATCGACGATATCCGCTTGTTTGCGAGCGGCGACTTGCGATTCTTGCGCCAATTTTAAGATCGCATGAAATTTTCTTATCACTGGATTCGTGAGCTGGTCCCGGGCTTGGACACCGACCCGGCCGAGTTAATGCGTCTCATCACGATGAAAACGGCCGAGTGCGAAGGGCTAGAACACGTGGGAGCGGCACTGGCCGATGCCTCCGTGGCGCGCGTCAAGGAAGTGGAATTTATACCCGAAAGCCACAACCGGATTGCGGTTGTGGAAACCGCACGCTACGGCACCAAGCGAGTGGTGTGCGGCGCGCCGAATTGCAAGCCGGGCATGCTGACCGCGTATCTGTCGCTGGCGCCCAAAGTGGTCGATGGCGTGGAAAGCGACGGAATGCTGGCGAGCGCGCTGGAGCTGGGGATCGGCAGCGATCACGCCGGGATTGTGGAACTGGAGAGCGAAGCGATGCCGGCGCCCGACACCATCATCGAAGTGGACAACAAGTCGCTCACGCATCGGCCGGATTTGTGGGGCCATCACGGCATGGCGCGCGAAGTAGCGGCGATTACGCATCGCAAGTTGCGCGACCCTGTGAAGCTCGATTTGCTTCCGAAGGGCAACCCGGCAGTTGCGATCCAGATCGAAGATTTCGCGCTGTGCCCGCGATACAGCGCGCTGGTTTTCGAGAACGTTACCGTGCGGCCATCGCCGCTGTGGCTGCAATATCGCCTGGAAGCCATCGGATTGAACGCGATTAACAACATTGTCGACGTAACCAATTACGTGATGGCCGAACTGGCCCAGCCCATGCACGCCTTCGACGCCGAGAAACTGCACGGCACGACGATTTTCATTCGTGGCGCGAAGCCAGGGGAACAGATCGTCGCGCTGAACGATGAAAGCTACAATCTGAGTCCGTCAAACCTGGTGATCGCCGATGCGGAAGGCCCCATCGCGCTCGCCGGCGTAATTGGCGGCTTGCACAGCGCCATCGGGCCGGATACGAAACGCATCGTGCTGGAGAGCGCGAATTTCCAGGCGGCCAGCGTCCGCAAGACATCGGTTGCGCTCAAGCTTCGCACCGATGCGTCCATGCGATTCGAAAAGTCGCAGGATCCCCTGAATACGGTGCGCGGTTTGGCGCGAGCGCTGGAATTATTGGAGCAGGTATCGCCCGGCGTTCGGCTGGTTGGCGGCTTAGCGGATTCACACAGCGAACTAATACTGCCGGCTCCGATCGAGCTTAGCGTCGACTGGTTAAAGGCCAAACTGGGGCGCGATCTGGATGCGCGCGAAGTCCGATCGATTCTTGAATCACTCGAATTCGGCGTGAAAGAACCATCGCCACGCCACTTGCTGGTCACAGTGCCGAGCTGGCGCGCCACCAAAGATATTTCGATCAAAGACGATCTGCTAGAAGAAGTGGGCCGCATGGTGGGCTATGAATCCATTACGCCGCAAGCGCCGCTGATCGAATCCGTGGTGCCTCCCGAAAATCCTTCCCGCCTGTTCCTCAGAGGCGTCAGAAACATGGCCGCGGCCCAGGGATTCACCGAAGTTTACAACTACTCATTCGTAACCGAAGAGATGGCCCAGGCGTTTGGTATGGACGTTGCCGGGCATGTGGGCGTCACCAATCCCATTGCATCGGATCAAACGCTGCTCCGAGCGAGCCTGCTTCCGGCGATTCGCAAAAACATTCTCGACAACAGCCGTCATTTTCAGTCTTTTCGGCTTTTTGAAATCGGCCGGGAGATCCACGCCCGGAATCGCGAGCTTCCCGAAGAAATCCCGCACTTCGCCGCGGCGATGTACGCGCGCGAGGGCGATGGCAGCGCGTCGCTGTACGAATTGAAACGCCTGGCCGAATGTTTGATGAGCGGATGCCAGGCGCGCCTGACGCCCGCTCGGCCGCTCGAGCATCCCGAGCGCGCCGCGATCATCGCGTGGCAAAGCGAAGATGTGGGGCGCTTGTTTGAGCTGCATCCTTCGTTAAAGATCGAAGGCCGCGCCGCCGTCCTGGATCTGGATCTGGTGAAGATGGAGAGGCTGGCTCACCAACAAGACCGCCGCTATCGAACACTGCGGCGTTTTCCCGTCAGCGCATTCGACCTGTCGGTGGTCGCGGGCTTGCGGGAACCATCCGGCGACATCGAGAGCCAGTTGTCTGCCGCGGCCGCGAGCGATCTGGTGGATATCGAATTCGTTCGCGTCTACACAGGCGATCCGCTTCCCGAAGACCGCAAGAGCGTGTCCTACCGGCTCACGGTGGCAGCGCCGGCCCGCACGTTATCGTCGGACGAGGTAGCCGCTATACGCAACCGCGTCATCGACGCCATGCGCGCCAGTGGTTACGAACTTCGCGTTTAAGCAGGTTGCTGAAAAGGCCCAGCAGACTGAAGTCCGCCCTGCGCCGGGATACCTATGTCGTTGATAGCCCGTGTAGCGTACGCGCTACGCCTGCATTCGCGCATGAGAAAGGGCTTTTTCAGCAACCTGTTAGTGTACGTGCATGGGCTCGCCGAAATACCCGATGATGCGCTCGGCGCACAGCCGGCAAGCCTCTATCTCGTCGGGATCGCGGCCCTCGCAATGCAGCATCTGCTCGTCGCGCACGGACATGCTGCGCCCACAAACCCAGTCCTCGCCGTCGCGCGAATGAATATGGTTGAAATCGGTCAAACGGAACCCCTCGGAAATGGATACGTTGTCAGAATATCAGATCGGTTGCGATGGCAATCCGGAACTTGATAGACTTGGGTTTAACCCCAAGGAGCGACGATTATGGCGAAAGTATGTGATGTGTGTGGACGCGGGCCCCAGTTCGGTAACCGGATCAGCCACGCGCATAATGTAACCAAGCGCCGCTGGAACCTGAATCTGCAAGCCGTGCGCGCCGTAGTGAACGGCGCCGCGAAACGCATCCGCGTTTGCACGTCCTGCATCCGCAGCGGCAAGGTTCAAAAGGCCGCCAAAGTTCAAAAGCCAGCGGCCGCCTAAGCACTCACCCGTCCGCTCACCGATACCGATGAAATTCGTAACCTTTCAAGGCGCGAATGCCGGCGCCAAAGCGGTCCGCACGGAAGCGGGCGTTGTGGCTGGCGATCGTGTGATTGGCCTTGCGGCCGCGGGCTTCCCCGACATGCTGGCGGTGCTGGCCGGCGGGCCCGAGGGCCGCGCGAAAATCGACAGCTTCATCCAAAATCCGCCGGCTGAGTCGATCTTCCCGCTGAATTCGGTGAAGCTTATGGCGCCTGTTCCGCGCCCGCCCAAACTGATTTGCGTGGGGCTGAATTATCGCGACCACGCGGCCGAAACTCGCGCGGAGATTCCCAAGGTGCCCACCATCTTCGCGAAGTTCTCCAATGTGGTTATCGGACCCGGAGAGCCAATCGTCCTGCCCAAGGTGACGCACAAGCCGGACTACGAAGCGGAGTTCATGTTCGTCATCGGCACTGGCGGGCGTAATATCGCAGCCGAGGACTGGCAGCGGCATGTCTTCGGATACACCGTCTTTAACGACGTCAGCGCGCGCGACCTTCAAACTGCCACGTCTCAATGGATGATGGGCAAAACGCCCGATACCTTCGGGCCCATGGGTCCATACCTGGTGAGCGCCGATGAAATTGCCGATCCCCACGCGCTCGATATCAGCTTGCGCATTGGCGGCGAGACGCTGCAGCACTCCAACACGCGCGAACTGATCTTCAAGATTCCCGATCTCATCGCATTTCTATCCAGCGTGGTGACACTGGAGCCGGGCGACGTGGTGGCCACGGGAACACCCAGCGGCGTCGGCTTCGTTCGAAAACCGCCGCGTTATTTGCAGCCGGGCGATGAAGTGATCGTCACTATCGAAGGAATCGGCGAGTTGCGCAATCCGGTGATCGCGGAAGCTTGAGCAGATCCGCTACGACGGCGGATCGCGCTCGAACAACTGTTCCAGTTCACGAACAGTGGGCGTGCCTTCCACGGCTTGGTGCATGTCGTGCGCAAACGAGCGCATCACATCCAGCAAATCGAACTCGCGTCCCAGAACGGCATACAGTTCCACGCCCGCCAGCAACAATGCGAGACGGCTGTCGCCGCGTTCAGCAATCTCGCGCCTCACTTGCCGTAACAGCTCCAAAGATTCCGGACCGGTTGGCCGCCAATTCATGGCAATGCGAGTGGGAGATTTCTCCCCCACTCGAATGCACAGCGTTGCTGCTTAAGCCGAAATACCCTTGCGGGATTCGCCGGATTGAATCTGGATCTGGCGCGGCTTCATTTGTTCGGATACCGGAATCTGGATATCCAAAATGCCGTCTTGCAGACGGGCATTCAGCTTGTCGACATTCAGGCCATTCGGCAGCGTGACCGCCGCGTAGAACTTCCCGTAGGCAAGCTGCGCATTGGCGTGGTTCTTGAACGTCTCGGGCGCCTTCCTCTCGCCCTCCAGGATCAGTTGATTGTTCTGCACGCTGACCTTCAAGTCTTGTTGTGTAACGCCAGGAAGAATAGCCCGAAGATGCAACGTGGACTCGCCCCATGCGGTCTCGAGAATCGGGCTGAATGTCCATTGGCTGCCTTGCAGCATGGATCGCCCTGATTCGGCGGGAAGACCGTAGAAGTTTTCAAAGAGTTGATCGACCGAACGCCGGAAATGATCCAACGTCTGCCGAGTATCTCCGGCTAGGAAAGTGCTTGTCATTGGTTCACCTCTGTGAGTGCTTGACTTGAGAAGGCTCTTGTTCGCGGGGCCTTCCCAGTCCGAATTCTACACCCCGCAACCGAGCGTGAAGCAGCAATTTTGCGTGTAACGGTGAACCTGCCGTCACTTGTTGGACACACTCAAGAATTTGTCGTCGATCTCCACCTGATAGCCGCTGGCCAGTCGATTGCTTTCATTCGCCATGCCCACCACCGCCATCACTTCCGACAGCATGGCGTCCGTCATTCCGGCCTTGCGTGCCGCCGCGGTATGGGATGCAATACAGTAGCCGCACTGATTAGTCGCGCTCACTGCGACATAGATCATTTCTTTGGTAAGCGCATCCAGCGCGCCCGGCGCCATGATTTCCTTGACGCTTTGCCAGGTGCGCCGCAGCGTGGCCGGATCATGCGCCAGCGCTTTCCAAAAATTATTGATCCAGTCGGTTTTGCGCGTGGCCATGATGTCGTCGTAAACCGCGCGAACTTCCGGGCTCGCGTCGCTGTATTCGATCAATCCTAAAGTCGCCATGGTGTCCTCTAGCACCTATCGTATCGGTTCGCGCAATAATGGAAGTACCCCTTCATGATCCAAGAAACGATTCTGGAAGGTCTCACCTTCGACGATATACTTCTCCAGCCGGCTCGCAGCAACGTCCTGCCGGCCGAAACTGATACGCGCACTTGCCTGACCAGGCATATCGCAATCAACATCCCGATCGTCAGCTCGGCCATGGACACGGTCACCGAGTCGCACCTCGCGATCGCCTTGGCACAACAGGGCGGTATCGGCATCATGCACCGCAACATGTCCGTGGAACGCCAGGCCGAGGAAGTGGACCGCGTGAAGCGCAGTGAAAGCGGCATGATTGTCGATCCGATCACCATCGAGCCTGAGCTCAAGATTTCCGACGCGCTGGCGCTGATGAAACGCTACCGCATCTCCGGCGTGCCGGTGACCAAAAATGGCCGGCTGGTGGGAATCCTGACCAATCGCGATTTGCGATTCGAAACGCGCCACGATCTTCCGATCTCCGATGTGATGACCAAGGAAAATCTCATCACGGTCCCGGTCGGCACCACGCTCGAAGAAGCCGAGAAGATTCTGCATCATCACCGCGTGGAGAAACTTCTGGTGGTGGACGATCAGTACGCGCTCAAGGGCTTGATCACGGTCAAGGACATTCAGAAGAAGCTGAAATATCCCAACGCGGCGAAAGATCCGCAGGGACGATTGCGAGTGGGCGCGGCGGTGGGTTCCGGCGCCGACTTCCTGGAGCGCGCCCAGGAACTGGTGGCCAGAAAAGTGGACGTGCTGGTGGTGGATTCGGCGCACGGACACAGCGAACGCGTGATGGAGGCCGTGCGCATCATCAAGCACACCTTTCCGGATGTGGACCTGATCGCCGGCAATGTCGCGACGTTTGAAGGCGCGCGCGATTTGATTAATCTTGGCGCGGACGGAATCAAAGTAGGTATCGGGCCAGGATCCATCTGCACCACGCGCGTGGTGAGCGGCGCCGGCGTGCCGCAGATCACGGCCATCGCGGAGTGCTCGCGCGCTACGCGTGGATCGGGCGTGCCTCTGATCTCCGATGGAGGCATCAAGTACTCGGGAGATATCAGCAAGGCCATCGCGGCCGGCGCCGATGCGGTGATGATCGGGAGCCTGCTGGCCGGCACCGAAGAGAGCCCCGGCGAAACGATTCTCTATCAGGGCCGCACTTTCAAGAGTTATCGCGGCATGGGATCGATGGGCGCGATGACCGCCGGGTCGGACCGCTATCCGCAGGACACCAGCGGGAAATTGGTCCCGGAAGGCATCGAGGGCCGGGTTCCGTACAAGGGGCCGTTGTCGGAGCTGGTGTATCAGCTGGTGGGCGGCCTGAAGGCGGGCATGGGTTACTGCGGCTGCGGCAACATTCGCGACCTGCAGGAGAACGCCAGGTTTCTGCGGGTGACTTCGGCGGCGCTGCGGGAAGGGCACGTACACGACGTGATCATCACCAAGGAAGCCCCGAATTACAGGCTGGAATAGCTAAATGCCGTCGGCGCCGACCTGTCTTCCGTAGAGGACATAATTGACGCTTTGGATGGAGGCGTCCAAGTCGGTTTGTTGTTGCTCTAGTTGTGCGACTAAGGCATCCGCGGCTTCGGCTTGAGATGTCGCGCTGGCCTGGACCGCGGCGGCTTGCGCCTGCGCGGTAGTAATCTCGTTGCCGAGATCAGTATTTTCGGTTTGATAACCGTCGATCTGCGCCTGGATGAGTCCGGTAATGGGATCGGTCAACTGTGTGAAGTTGCTGGCTAAGGCCGCGAAGCCTGTACTGGCGGACCCCAGGAACTTGAACGCGTCGGAGATATTCGTATCCGACAGAGCGTTGAAGGTACTGGTATCGAAGCTCATCTGGCCCGTGTCATCAAAGGTGACTCCCAGGTCGGAAAGGCTTTGGATACTGCTGCCGCTGGTTGGGTTCCAGTAAGTCACCAGACTCTGCATATCGCTGCTGATCTCATTAATGATCAGGTCGCCCTGGAGCGGCCCGGCATTTTGTCCCTGCTGCGCCTCCACCGCGGTAACTAAGGTGTTGTAGTCGGTGACGAAAGTTTGGAGTGCGCTGCTCAGTTGGCTTGGATCGGTGGCGAGCGACATTGTCACCGATCCGGACGGCAGCGTGTTCAGCAGCGTGAAGCTCACGCCGGGAATGACGTCGGTGATGGTGTTGCTGGACTCGGTAATCGGATTCGGAATACCGCTCAGAGAAAAGGTCGCGTTCGAGCCTTGATTGCTGGACGTGATCAGGTCCACGGGACTTTGCAGATCGTTGAGCTGGATGGTGGCGGGCCCGGAAGGGGAATTCAGAGATAAGGAGTACGATCCCGCATTGCCCGTGACGGAGGCCGTTACACCAGCATCGGCGCTGTTGATGGCCTGCACCAGACCGTCGAGATTGTTATTGCTGCTGACATCCAGCGTGTAATCCTGTGTTCCCACTACCAACTGAACCTGCCCGGAGGCCGACACCGGCGCGGATGTCTCATCGGCATAAGTCTGCAGGGAGGATTCCGTGCCCGTTCCATTGCTGGTGACCAGGTCCACTGGCGTGACGCTGTTCAATTGCAGCGTTGTGGCGCCCGTGTTGTTCGCCGAAACGCTGAGATAGCCGGTTGAACCCGATGTCAGCACGGTAGCGCTGACGCCCGCGCCGGCGTTGTTGATGGCCTGCGCCAGCCCGCTAATGTTATTCTCGCCCGAGCCTGTCAGGTTGAGTTGATACGTGGTGGAGCCGATCACCAGATTTACAAGTCCGGAGGCGGACACGCTATCGGTTGCCGCGTAGCCTTGCAGAGAAGTTTCTGAGGCGGCCGACGCCAGCGAGGTGATGTCGGAAACTGTGTAGGTGGCGGGCGCCGTGGCCCCGGTGTTCACTACCGATACCGTGCTTGAATCCGAACTGGATGCCGCTAACCCTTGACTGCTCGCGAGCGAGCCCAGGTTGGCCACATCGGTGCCAAGCGCGTTCACGGTCGGCTCCAGGGCCGTCAACGCATTCTCCTCGGCCGTATTTGTCGCCTGCTCGTTCTGCAGATTGGTCACCGGTATGTCCGCGATCTGAACGGCTCGCTGGATGATGCTCTGGAAGTCGCTCGAGAAACTGCTGAGCCCGGTGAAGTAAATTGGCGTCGCGATGCTGGCTGCCTGGCTCGCCGCACTCGATGGTGAGGTGCTGGAGGTTCCCATACTGCCCTGATTATCGTCAGGAAAGGATGGTTTCTTGAACTTTTTCGGGCGATAACTGGCACACCCGCTCAGCCACTTCTTCTACCTCCCGCGGGCTCAGGTGCGCGTGTAGCGGTAAGCTGAGTACTGTCTTTGCGCAAGCCTCCGCCACCGGAAAATCGCCGGCCTTATATCGCGGCTCGGCGTAGGCGGGCATAAGGTGAATCGGAAGGGGATAGTGAACCGCCGTCTGTATTCCCGCCGCCTCTAACCCTCGCTGCAATCCGTCCCGATCTGCCGCGCGAATCGTATAGAGACAGTACACGTGGCGGGCATCCGCAATGGCCTGCGGTCGCGTGACACCAGAGTGTTCCAGCCAGCCATCGTATTCTGCCGCTCGCTCGCGCCGCGCTTCGGTCCACTGCTCCAGACGCCGCAGCTTCACTCGCAGCACCGCCGCCTGAATGGATGGCAGCCGGTAATTGAAACCTTTCAGCCGCGGACGATAGCGCTGCTCTTCGCCCCAACTCCGCAGCAGCGCAACTGTGCGCGCGTATTCCGGGTTGTTGGTGGTCAACATGCCGCCTTCGCCGGCCGCGCCCAGGTTCTTGGTCGGATAAAAGCTGAAACAACCGATATCGCCGATGCTGCCCGCGAGCCTGCCATGGTACTCGGCGCCATGGGCCTGCGCCGCGTCTTCAATCACGATCAGCCGGTGGCGCCGCGCGATCTCAAGAATCGGATCCATGTCCGCGCATTGTCCGTAGAGATGCACCAGCAATATGGCGCGCGTGCGCTCGCTGATCGCTGCTTCGATTTTGGCGGGGTCGATATTGAATGTCGCCGGGTGGATATCGACGTAAACCGGGGTTGCTCCCACATAGCCGATGGCGGCGACGGTGGCGTAAAACGTGAACGGCACCGTGATCACCTCGTCGCCTGGTTGAACGCCGGCCGCAAGCAACGCCAGGTGGAGTGCGCTGGTCCCGGAATTGACGGCTACTCCGTGACGCGCACCGCAATAGCCGGCGAATTCCTCTTCGAGCGCCGCGATTTCCGGGCCACCCACATACTGGCCGCTCTCGAAAACCGCCGCTACCGCCGCGTCAATCTCGGTTTTGAGTTCGTGATATTCGGCCGGAAGATCAAGGAAGCGGATCATGCAGGAGAAGCTGTTCGAACTTACGGGAAACTACTTCCCAAGAGTAGCATGTGGCGATCATTTCCCACGCCGTTGCGGCCATCCGCCGGCGCGCGCGGATATCCTCGAGTAATGCTACCGATCGCTCGGCGAAATCCTGGGGCGAATCGGCGATTGCAATATTCTCGCCATCCCGAACATCCAGGCCTTCGGCGCCCACCAACGTCGAAACAACCGGGATCTTCGCCGCCATAGCTTCGTAAATCTTCAGGCGCGTCCCTCCGCCGACGCGCAACGGTACGATGGACACCGCCGATTCCCACAAATACGGGCGCACGTCGTCCACGGTGCCAGTGACATGAATATGCCGGTCGCCCTGGGCGAATTTGTGGACCTCCGCCGTCGGACGCCGGCCCACCACGGCTAGCGAACAATCCGGCCGGCGTGCCCGGATGAGCGGAAGCACTTCGGCGATAAACCAGTTCAGACCGTCGATATTGGGCCGCCAGTCCATGGCGCCGACAAACACCAGGTCCCACTTCGGCGTCGCCGGGGCGCAGGGTGGAGCAAAGTATTCCGTGTCGACGCCGGTGGGAACCGAATACACTCCAGTGGCGCCGTACAACGAACGCATGGCGCGGGCGTCGGCGCCCGATACCGCGATGATCCTCTTCGCGGCGCGGCAAACTTCAGCCTCATAGCGCAGCATGCGTTCGTATTGCCCGCGATAATATGCCCGATGCCAGGGACTGGGAGCGTGTTCGGTATGCCGCTGCCAGATCATCGACTCCACATTATGCTGGAACAGCACCGCATTTCCAAGCTCGGGGACGTTGGCCGCCGATGCCAGAAAATCGCACACGATGGTGTCGAATTTCTCCAGGCGCGCTAGCGTCTCAACCAGCCGCAGCAATGCCCTCGACCGGTAGCGGCGCATGGGAAGGGGCATATCGCTCCAGGGGCCGGTGGCAAGTTCGGCCCAGTAACGCGGTCCGCTCCTGCGCGGAATCGGATGCGAAACCGGATAGGCCTTGGTGCAGTATTCCGAGGTGCGGCCGAATCCCGCACCCGGCTGCGGCAAATCAAGCGCGGCAAAATGAATCTCGTGCCTTTGGTGCAGCCGCTTCAGAGTTTCGAGCGTTCGGATCTGCCCTCCGCCGTTGGCGGGAAGCAGAAAATCCGATTTCACCCAGAGGATTTTCATGCCAGCGCGGCAGCTCCGTTCCACACCTGGTCTCGACGGCCGGTGACGAAAAGATCGCCCCAGAGCTGAAGGTTGAGCAGCCGCCAGATGCGATCGGTGGCATCTTCGCGCCCCGAGCGATGCCGCTCGATGAGCGCGTCCACTTGGCGCAGCTCCAGGTGTGCCGCCAGCAGGCCGTCGGGAGAGCGCAAGCGGGCGTAGAGCGGTTCGGCCCGCGGATCGCGCAGCCACTGTGCCAAGGGCGTGGGAAACCCCATCTTCCTGCGATGGATGATGGCGCGCGGCAGCAAATCACTCACCGCGGCTTTGAGAATGTGCTTTTGTTCGCGGGCGCAAATCTTCAGACGCTCTGGGATTCGGGCGGCGAACTCCACCAGCGTGTGGTCGAGAAACGGCACGCGGCTTTCAATGGAGGCCGCCATGCTCATCTGATCCTGTTTCATGAGCAGTTCGACGAGGTACGTTTTCTGGTCGGCATAGAGCGTGCGCTCCAGTGGAGTGGCGCCCGCGGGGCGATTCCAATAGCGCATATACTCTTCCGAGCCTCCCCCACCCTCGAAGGCGCAGTAGAAGTTGTCGAGGAACAGCGACTGGAAATCAAGATCGCGCCCCAGCACGGTGTGGCGCAGCTTGCGGCGCAGCCCTGCGCCCAGCAGCGGCGATGTCGCGATCCACTGGCGCACTACTCGGCGAACCTCCGGCGGTACCCTGGCGTAGCGCTCCGCCCAGCGTTGGTTCACTTCCAGCCATCGATAGCGCTCATAACCAGCGAACAATTCGTCGCTGCCTTCACCGGTCAGGACCACTTTCACATGTTGCGCTGCCAGCTTCGATACAAAATAGAGCGGCACGCTGGATGGCCAGGCAATCGGTTCATCTTCGTGCCAAATGAGCTTGGGCAACGCCTGGAAAAAATCGTCCGGCCCAACAACAGCTTCCCGATGATCGGTGCCGAGCAGTTCCGCCACCTGCCGCGCATAGCTTAATTCGCTGAACTTCGCTTCCTGGTAACCGACCGCGAAAGTTTGTACCGGGCGGCCAGCCGCACGCTGCGTCAGCGCCGCGATGGCGCTGGAATCCAAGCCGCCGCTCAGGAAAACGCCCAGTGGAACGTCGCTCATCAGATGGAGTTGCACCGATTCTTCCAGGCGCCGCCGCGTTTCCCCGACCCAGTTTTGCTCGTCAACATCATGCGCGCTGTCACCCATCGGAATATCCCAATAGCGCTCGCACTTGAGCTCGGGCCGGGAACTGCCCGCGTCCAGCAGCATCCGATGCCCCGGCATGAGCTTGCGAATGTTTTGGAACAACGTATGCTCGCCACTGGCATAGCCGAATGCGAGCATGTCCGGCAACAAGTCTTCTTCCAGCGCCGGGGAAATCGCGGGATGCTCCAGCAGAGCCTTGATCTCGGATGCGAAGGCTAACAGGCGGCCGTCCCAGTAATAGTAGAAGGGCTTGATTCCCAGCCGGTCCCGCGCGCAGAACAGCCGTTGCCGTGCCGGCGTCCCAGATGGCGAACGCAAACATGCCCCGCAACCCAGACAGGCAATCCACGCCATGCTCTTCATAGGCGTGCAGGATGGTCTCGGTATCGGAATGCGTGCGGTAGCGATGCCCGGCCTCTTCCAGCGCCGGCCGCAGCGCCAGATGGTTGTAGATTTCACCGTTGAAGGTGATCCAGAGCGCACCATTTTCGTTGCTCATCGGCTGGTGGCCGCTAGCGATATCGACGATGCTCAGCCGCCGCTGGCTAAGATGCGCCCAGGCGTCGTGATAAAAGCCAAAATCGTCCAGGCCGCGATGGCGAATGGCCTCGGCCATGCGCCCCAGGATCCCAACGCCACCATCGGCGGGCTCGGTCGTTACAAATCCGGCAATCCCGCACACGCTTAGGAGTGCGGAATGGGGCGGCGGCCTCTCAATTTGGATAAAAGGGAATCGAACCGCTTCACCTGGGCCGCCGGACAGCCCTCACTTTCCCGCTAGTTCCTCCTCCGCAAAAGAATTGATCGCCGCCATCGCATTCCAAGCCCGACACTACGACGCCGGCCGGCATATCCAGCTGCTCCAGGACCTCACCCGTCCCAGGATCGATGCGCCTCACATCGCTTTCGTCACCTTCCCAGGTGCCATGCCAAAGCTCGCCATCCACCCACGTAACCCCGGTGACGAAGCGGTTGCTCTGGATGGTGCGAAGAATCGTCCCGGTCTCGGGATCGATCTGATGGATCTTGCGGTCCCGATACTGGCCCACCCACAGCGAGCCTTCGGCCCAGGCGAGCCCGGAATCGCGGCCGCCGCCAGGGGACGGGATGGTGGCCAGCACCTCGCCGGTTTCCGGATCGATCTTGCGGATATTGTCCTCGGCGATCTGAAACAGGTGCCGGCCGTCGAAAGCCGTTCCAGCGTGCGCGGGGACATCGATCGAGCGGAGTGTCTGGCCGCTGGACGGATCCAAAGCGTTCAGCTTGTCGCCGGACGCAAACCAGACTTGCCGGCCGTCATACGTGACGCCATGCACTCTCCCGGCCCCAGGAAATGGCCCGTATTCGCGCACGATTTTGGCCCCCGATCGTTTCATAATGGCTCGATGCATGCTTCCATACTAGTCACCAGGCAGCGGAGCGGGGAGTAACAATGTTGTCGTGAATCCAGGCACGGGCGGAGTCATCCAGCGGCGCGCCCGGGCGCGGCCGAACGCCTGCACTCTGCCTGCGGCCGCCAGCGAGTCGAGCGCCCGCTGCACGGTGCGCTGGCTGGTACGGAGTGCGAGAGCCAACGCCGAGCTCGACCAGGATTCACCGTCGGTGAGAAAGGCCAGCACCGCCCCATGCTCATCTTCGACGGGCCTTGCCAGCACCACCACCTCGCGTGCACGGCACGGCGCCAGTTGAAACCCGCGCGTGGTCGCGCTGATTGTGGCAACGGTCCGAAGCATTCTGCGCAGCCGTCCGATTTCGACGCGCAACCGCGCGCGATGCGATTCATCCGCAAGTTTCGCTCCGAAGGCGCGCGCCAGCAGGACATCCCGTGGAACGTCTCCGGGCCACGCTTCGCCCAGCGCGCGTGCGAGTTCAAACAACACCGGACGGCTGGCGAACGCCACTACCTGGCCCGCGACACGCACCACGTAACGGCACGCATCGATTAGGACCAGCTCTTCCGACGCCTGCAGCGCTTCGACGTCTTCCAGTAGCAGGGTCCGCTCCGCGCCGCTCGAGATCAGGCGTGCGGCCGGCGTGTTCATCACCAGGGACGCGTTTTCCACCTCGGCAGTGAGCGCGGGGATATCGGCCTGGCTGGCAGCCAGCCTGGCGCGTGCCAGCGCGTCGCGCGCCGACTTAGTTTGGAGACGCCGCAGCGCGATCCCGGCCGCCACCAATTCGTGGACGGCCTGCAATGCGGGCGGGAGACTCGTGGGGTCGAGCTGCGCGAGCGCGTGATCGGCCTCCTCCAGGCGGCTGATCAGCAGGAGACGCCGCACCTCCAGGTAACGCGCGTGCGCGGCGTTGAGCCGGTCGCCATGCGCTTCCAATGTCGCGCGAGCCGCAGCAAGCGATTTCACCGGCCAGCTCAGATCGCGAGAGGCGAGCGCGATCTCGGCTTCGGCCACCAGGCACCTGGCGCGGGCTACCGTTTCTCTGGGACCAAAGGCGCGAGCGGCGCTTCGCAAAAGAGCCTTGGCCCGGACCAGATCGCCCAGCTGCGCCATCGCGATGCCCCGCAGCGCCAGTGCGGGCGCATCGTCGCGCAGGGCCACTCGCTGCAACGCTCCCAGTGGATCGCCAGCGGACAGCGCGCGAGCCGCGGCCGTGATCAGCGAGTCCATATTGATCCGGCGGCCGATCCGGCCCGCTGATGGCTCTCGAATCCCGCCACACTTGTCACTCCCAGCATTTCAATATCTGGAGTTAAGTTTATCTCGTGAGCAGCAAACACCAGGGTATATCGAGAACGGAACACACCAGCCGGGATGTAACCCGATCTCCGATTTTCATCGGCAGATGGACGCCTAAGATCTTGTTTTCGCTCCAGGAGCGGCCTTATCGGCACGCCGAGTTACGCCGCCAGCTGGGAAGCGTCTCACAACGGATGCTGACCAGAACACTGCGCAATCTGGAATCCAAGGGATTGATCGCCCGGCACGCCACCAGATCGCGGGCCAGGGCCTTCGAGTATTCGCTGACCAGGCTGGGAAGGACCATCATCGTGCCACTTCGGGGTATGTGCCGATGGGCCAACCGACACAGCAGGGATGTAAGCGCCGGCGTGCATGTTTCGAAAGCGACTCGCAATGTTTAGGTACAGGCATGTTCCCAATTGCGCTCCTGGTCCGGAACCGGGAAAGCTAATGGAAAGAATTTTCGCAACACAACCAAAGGAGAAATAAAAATGGCAACAAGCAAAGAGAAAGATTTCGCGATGAACACGCCCCCGATCGTTTCCGCGCAGGAGTGGGAGGCTGCGCGCCAACAGATGCTGATAAAGGAAAAGGCCCTCACGAAGGCCCGCGACGCGCTGGCCGCCGAACGCCGGCGGATGCCATGGACGGCTGTGGACAAGAAGTACGAGTTCGATGGACCCAATGGCAAGGTAAGCCTGCTCGATTTGTTCGAGGGCCGCCGCCAGTTGATCGTCTATCGCGCATTCTTCGAGCCCGGAGTGTTCGGCTGGCCCGAGCACGCCTGCCGCGGCTGCTCGCTGGGCGCCGATCAGGTGGCCCACCTGGCCCATCTGAACGCCCGCGACACCACCCTCGTCTACGCCTCACCCGTGCCACAGGCCGACATCGCGCGCGTAAAGGCGCGGATGGGCTGGGAGATGCCCTGGTACACCATAACGGACAGCTTCGACTCCGACTTCGGCGTGAACGAATGGCACGGCCACAACGTGTTCTTCCGCGACGGCGAGCGCGTGTTTCGCACCTACTTCATCAACAACCGAGGCGACGAGGCGATGGGGACCACCTGGAGCTATCTCGACATCACACCGCTCGGCCGCCAGGAAACTTGGGAGGATTCGCCCGAGGGCTACCCCCAAACCCCACCATACAAGTGGTGGAACTGGCACGACAATTACGACGCCGAAACGTCGCCGAACCAGAAGTGGGTCGACATCATAACCGACCCTCAAGCAGCTGCCCGCAAGCGCGAGGCAGAGGCAAAAGCGTGACCGAAGCAGCGAGGGAGAGAACGATGACAGACATCGTGAAAGGTGAACTTGAAGCACCCAAAATTGTCGATCGGAGCACCTTCCACGCCGAACTGGACGCATTGCGCGTTCGAGAGAAGGCTCACACACGAGAAGGCGACGCCATTGCAGCCGCCCGCCGGCGGCTCCCCATGGTGGAGGTGGACGGCGCCACACCGCTCATCGGCGAACGTGGCGCGGTGACACTGTTGGATACGTTCGAAGGACGCCGGATGCTGCTCGCTTACTATTTCATGTGGCACATCGGCCACCCGGCGCCGGAGCAATGCGAGGGGTGCACGTGGGCTACCTCGCATGTCCGCGAGCTGTCCTATATTCATTCTCGCGACGTCACCTACGCCACGTTTTGCCAGGGCCCGTACGAAGAGAGCGCCCGGTATCGCCACTTCATGGGCTGGGAGATGCCTTGGTATTCGGCGCAGGAGTCGCTCGACACCCTTCTGGTCGGACGTCAACATGCCCGCAAAGGGGATTGGGTGGGCCGGATGCACATCGTTTGCTACCTGCGGCAAGGATCGAAAGTCTTCGAGACTTACTGGACTACGGCGCGCGGCGTCGAGGTGCTGGATAACAGCTTTCGGTTGCTCGACTTGACAGTGTATGGGCGGCAGGAGAAGTGGGAGGACTCGCCGGCCGGCTGGCCACAACGGTTTCAAGGCAAGCACAATTTCCGTACGGAAGGACGGCCCACGCCGCAGTGGTCCCGCCTGAAAGCCGGGTATTCGGACGACCTGGGAACCGGAAAACAAACATCATGACTCACATAACTTGCCTAGCCAACAATCTTGCGCCCCGCGTGTATCGGCGCGTGGACACCGGCGCGGCATCCGAGCGAGCTTCCCAGCGTGCCTTCACCGGTGTCTCCGCGTTGCTCTTCGCCATGAGCGCGGCGCTGACGATTGTCTGGCGCGCGCGCATGTCGGCGATGCCAGGGATGCCGATGCCGGGCGGCTGGACAATGTCGATGGCGTGGATGCGGATGCCAGGACAAACATGGATGGAAGCCGGCGCGTCATTCCTCGCGATGTGGGTTGTGATGATGGCGGCGATGATGCTGCCGTCCCTGCTGCCAATGCTGGGGCGCTACCGTCACGCGGTCGGCCGGACCGGCAAATCGCGCCTCGGACGTCTCACCCTGCTGGCGGGTCTTGGGTACTTCTTCGTGTGGACTCTCGTCGGATTGGCGGTCTTTCCGCTAGGCGTGGTGCTGGCGACAGTCGAGATGGAACAACCGGCACTGGCTCGCGCCGTTCCGATCGCAGTTGGCGTGGTCATCCTCATCGCCGGCGCAGTCCAGCTCACGGCATGGAAGGCACATCAGTTGGCCTGTTGCCGGGAAATGCCGGCGCGCGGCTGCACGCTGCCCGCGGATGCCGGCACGGCGTGGCGACAGGGCTTGCGCTTCGGATTCCACTGCGGGTTGAGCTGCGCCAATTTGACGGCGATCCTTTTGGCGATTGGGGTCATGGATCTGCGCGCAATGGCGGTGGTGACGGCAGCGATCACCGCCGAGCGGCTCGCACCGGCGGGCCAGCGCATCGCGCAAGTTACCGGCGCCGTTGTCATCGGAGCAGCGTTGTTGCAGATCGCGCGAGCGGCCGGGCTCGCATGACCGGCTTGCTAAGCACTACCAATTTCCAAAGGAGAAAACCATGGATATCGCGAACAAGACAGTTTTGATCACCGGCGCCAATCGCGGCATCGGTCACGCGCTCGTCGCCGAGGCACTCCGGCGGGGCGCAAAGAGGGTTTATGCGGGAACGCGCGGCGGTTTGGAAAACGCGAGTGAACGCGTCACCGCTGTAACGCTGGACGTCACTAACGATTCCCAGATCCAGCGCGCAGCCAATGAGCTGGACGCGCTCGATGTTCTCATTAACAATGCCGGGATCGCCCGTTACGAAAACCTGAGCGATCCCGAGGCGATCGAGCAACACCTGGCAGTGAATCTCTATGGAACATTCAAGGTGACGCGCGCTTTCTTGCCGTTGCTGAAACGTTCCAAGGGCGCGATCGTTAATAACCTCTCTTTGTTAGCGCTGGCCCCCTTGCCGCTGACGCCAGCCTACTCGATTTCGAAGGCGGCCGCGCTTTCCATGACGCAGTCCTTGCGTGCCATCCTGGCGGGCGACGGAGTAACCGTCCACGGCGTTTTGCTGGGTCCGGTGGATACCGATATGACCCGAGGTTTTGAGATACCGAAGGCCTCGCCCGATTCGGTGGCGCGGGGCATCTTCGATGGGCTGGAGAAAAATGAAGAGGATATCTTCCCCGATCCCATGTCTCAATCCATTGCGGAAGCTTGGCGGACCGGCATCGCCAAGGCGTTCGAGCGCCAGTATGCAAGTTTCGTGCCCGAGAGTGCCGCCGATGTTGCTCGAACCCCCTAAGTACTGCGTCGGAGGCGTTTCTGAGCAAAAAACCTTAGCGCCGGTACCAGCCAGCGGCGTTATCCAGCCCGGATAGGCCATTTTCATTTCCTTTCTGAAACTCCATACTCGGAACTAGAGGAGAGCCGCCATGAAGTGTTCCTTAGGACTGCCGGCTGAATGTGTTTGCTGCAGCGCGCACACCGTGATGCGCATCAACGGACAGCCCGTGTGTTTGGACTGCGCAGCGTATGAGCCACCCGCGTCCCGTGTGCGTGAGAAGGTTTTCGCCAACGTTCCCAGTGAGGCCTGAAGGCTGTTACAGCTGTAGTACCGTTTGAAAGCCCCGCCAGCGCAAGCTGAGGCCTCTTGAGGCCTCCATCATTGACCCCGCCGCCCGGTGGGGATACCATTGGCTGGTTTACCAGTAGACTAGTTCCCAGCGGTTTTACTAGGGCGGGGTACGGACATGTCCAGGATCTCACTGCTTCTTTTCATTTGCGCGTCCATCACACTGGAAGCGCAGCATTCCTACACACCAGCCGACATCGCCGAGGGCGGGCGTCTGTTCCGGGTCAACTGCGTACTGTGCCACGGGCCGGAGGGCGACCAGATACCCGACATCGATCTTGGGCACGGCAAGTTTCGCCAGACCTATTCGGAAGACGCTTTGATTAAGATCATTCAGAACGGTATCCCTGGAACGGCGATGCCGCCGCACACCCTTCAGGATTTTCAGGCGGGAACCATAGTGGCCTACCTTCATGCCATTGCAACCGAAGGCCGCACGGTAACCGGCAATGGGAACGCCACGCGGGGGAAAGCACTGTTCGAAGGAAAAGGCGGATGCACAGGCTGCCATCGCGTGGGCGCCACCGGCTCGCGCACGGGCCCGGACTTGAGCGACGTTGGATCGGAGCGGCGCGCCGTCGAAATTGAACAATCCGTGCTCGATCCGGATGCGGAAATCCTTCCGCAAAACCGCTCCTATCGGGTGACCACGAAATCGGGAGAAACAATCACCGGGCGGCTGCTCAACATCGATACTTTCACGGTGCTGCTGATGGATTCGAAGGAGCGCCTGCTTGCTTTCCCCAAGGCGAGCCTGCAGGAGTGGGCTTTCATCGACAAATCGCCCATGCCTTCCTATCGGAACAAACTGAGTTCGCAGGAAGTGGGCGATCTGGTCGCGTATCTGGTTTCCCTGAAAGGCATCTGACATGAACCGAACCCCGGTATCATTGATGTGGGCGCTGCTGATGGCGGCGGCCGCCCCGCTCCCCGCCCAGGTTGTCTCCGATAACGTCACGTTCAACCGTCTATTGAACACCGGCAAGGAGCCCCAGAACTGGCTGACCTATTCGGGCAGCTACATGAGCCAGCGTCACAGCCCGCTGGTGCAAATCACTCCGCAGAACGTGAAAAATCTGGAGCAACAATGGGTGTTCCAGGCACGGTCGCTCGAAAAGTTTGAAGCTACGCCGCTGGTGGTGGATGGCATCCTGTACACCGTGCAGGCGCCCAACGACATCGTAGCGCTGGACCCGGTGAGTGGGCGCGTGTTCTGGACCTACTCCTATTCGCCTTCCACGCTCGCACGCCCCTGCTGCGGGCGGGTAAACCGCGGCGTGGCGATCGCCGGAGAGACGTTATTCATGGGCACCATCGACGCGCACCTGGTCGCCGTGGATGCCAAGAGCGGGCGTCCGTTGTGGAACGTAACAGTGGCCGATCCGGAAGCGGGTTATGCCATCACGCACGCGCCGCTAGTCATCAAAGATAAAGTCATCGTGGGCGTAGCCGGCGGCGAATTCGGAATCCGCGGCTTTATCTCGGCTTACGACGTGAAGACCGGCCGGCGAGATTGGCGCTTCAATACGATTCCCGGCCCCGGCGAAGCGGGTCACGAGACATGGAAGGGCGATTCGTGGAAGACCGGTGGAGCTTCCGTGTGGGTAACCGGATCCTACGATGCGGACCTCAACCTTACGTACTGGGGAATCGGAAACGCGGGCCCGGATTATAACGGCGATCTCCGCCAAGGCGACAATCTGTACAGCAGCTCGGTGGTCGCGCTGGATGCCGATACGGGAAAAATCAAATGGCACTATCAGTTCTCCCCGCACGACGAATTCGATTACGATGCCGTTCAGGTGCCCGTGCTGGCGGATATCGTCTGGAAAGGCGTGATGCGCAGGGTGATGCTGTGGGCCAATCGCAACGGGTTCTTCTATGTGCTGGATCGCGCTACCGGCCAGTTCCTGCTCGGCAAGCCGTTTGTCGACGTGAACTGGGCCCGAGGTTTCGAATGACGTCACCGACGCCGGCATCCTGACCACCGCTTCCGATGTGCTTTTCTCCGGTGGCCGCGAAGGATATTTTTATGCGCTCGATGCGCGCAACGGCGAATTGTTGTGGCGCGCGAACCTGGGCGGCGCGATTGCCTCCGGACCAATGTCTTACGCCATCAACGGCCGCCAGTACGTGGCTATTTCCGCTGGGAACTCCCTGTTTGTATACGCGCTAAAGAACTAGGTTCCACACCTGAAGTCCTTAAACTGCGCGAATTGCTGGGTGAAGCAGGCTACGCCCGCGCGCGGCGCGCCGCCAACCGCATCCACGATTTCCATGCCGTCCGGTTCAGTACTATACTTGGACGAAAGATAACGGCCTTGTGACTGGAAATGGCCAGCCGACGCACGCAAACAAGAGCAAGCGGGATTAGGCCGGGGAATCGCGCGCGCTGGCAGATGGGTTCGAAGAATACACCAGTTCGGGTCTAGGGCCAATACGGTAGGAGCACTAAATTGATAGAATCGCTTGCCAGGATCGGCCTGCGCCGTGCCATGTCGCCACAGTATGTCGGGAGTTAAGACCGAATAATGAAATTGTTGATCAAAACCTGTCTTGCAGTATCGGCGGCCACTCTGGCTGCGATCTTGTTGTACGTGATCGCACAACGTCCCACCCCTGTCTCTGCTGCCACGTCGGACGCCGTGGACCGTATCGCTGGAAAGCCCGACTTCAGTGGAATTTGGGAGGCGAATAACACCGCCAACTGGGACCTTCTGACCCATCAGGCGCATCCCATGGTGGCCCAGCCCGGGTTGCTACCCAATACGGTGGTTCTGGCGGCTCCGGTGCTCGCGCTAGGCTCGCTCGGCTGGGTTCCGGGAGGCCTGGGGGTTGTGGAGGGGGACGAGATTCCCTATCAGCCGTGGGCGGCGGCCCGAAAGAAGGAGAACGAAGAGCACTGGCTCGATCGCGATCCGGAGCTGAAATGCTTCCAGCCGGGAATCCCGCGCGGCATGTACCTGCCGCATCCGTTCCAGATCATTCAGGGCAACAGCAAAATCCAGATGATCTTCGAATTTGCGAACGCCCAGCGCACCATTCATCTCACCAAAATGGAGCCGTATCCGAACGTGCTCTGGATGGGATATTCGGTGGGCCACTGGGAGGGAGAAACGCTGGTGGTGGATGTCTCCGATTTCACGGACGCGACGTGGTTCGACCGGGCTGGCGATTTTCACAGTGACGCATTACATGTCACCGAACGCTATACGCTCGCCGACAAAAACGTCATCCATTATGAAGCCACGATTCAAGACCCGCAGGTCTTCACGCGGACGTGGAAAATCAGCATGCCGCTCTATCGCCGGCTGGAGCCGAATGCGCAGTTGATGGATTTCAAGTGTGTGGAGATGGTGGAAGAGACCATGTATGGCCACCTCCGCAAACACCAACTGGTCAAGCACTGGGAAGGCAAGACGATGAACGTGGACATTACGCGCAAAATTCCGCCCGGTGAAGAGGTTTTAGAACGCTATATCTCCGGCAATCCGCCGGCCAAGAAGTAATAGAGAACTGGAAGTAGGAATCAGGAGACTCGTTTTATGCAAGCCAAGTTTACCGTTGCAGCAGTGATCACTGCCGGCATCAGTTTGTTGTTCGTCGCGCCTCCCCTGAGCGCCCATCACGCGTTTGCGGCCGAATTCGACGACAAGAAGCCGGTGCATTTCGAGGATGCCGTGGTAACGAAGGTCGAATTCATGAATCCGCACTGTTGGATTCATGTCGATGTGAAACAGCCCGACGGCACAGTGGAGAACTGGGCCATCGAAGCCGGGAGCCCGAATATCCTGATGCGAAGAGGCATCACCCGGTTTACGTTGAAGGCTGGGGATAAGATCAACGTTTCCGGTTATCAGGCGAAAGACGGGTTTCACCGCGCCAATGGCCGCGATCTGACCTTGCCGAACGGCCAGAAGCTGTTCCTCGGGTCTACCGGTACGGGAGCTCCGTACGAAGTGCAGCGTCCCGGCATCGACACGCAAAACAAAGACACGCAGGACAAAGATACGCAACAGAAGAAAGAGCAATGAGCGATCGATCCGCAATCACCGTCGCCGCGCTCGTTTGTGTTGCGGCACTCGCGGTAGCAGCGGTGTCCGTGCGCGGCCAGACGCCGGCGGCTAAATCCACGGGAGCGAAGGCGCCCGGAGCGGCGAAGGCCGCGAATCCACCCCGCACGCCCTGGGGCGCTCCTGACCTGCAGGGCACTTGGTTCGTACTGTACGACGTGCCTCTGGAACGCTCGGCGGCAAACGCCGGCAAGGAATTCCTGACGGATGCCCAAGTGGAGGCATCGGATGAGAAAAAGGGACTCAACCCCGGAAGAAACGCCCGCTCGTCCAATCCCGAACAGGATGTCAGCGGCGCCTACAACGCTGTATTTAATTCGGTTCTGAGAACCGGCCGGCGCACCTCTATGATCATCGATCCGCCGGATGGGAGAATTCCGCCCATCGTGCCCGGGTCTCCGGCAGCCAAGTTTGGCCAAGGATTCCGGCTGGGTTTGGGAACCGATCCGACGCTGAATGACAACCCCGAAACCATCCCGCAATCGCCGCGCTGCCTTGGTGTGCCGATGCCATTCCTCCCCTTGAATACTTTGTTCGCGCAGGGCACGGTAATGCAAATCGTGCAATCTCCGAAATCCATGGGCATCTATATGGAGGACGATCACGCCGGCGGCGGCAATCGAGTGATCTTCATGGACGGCCGGCCGCATGCTCCCGTAAGAGCGAGGTTCTATCTGGGAGACTCGCGAGGCCATTGGGAAGGCAACACTCTCGTGGTCGAAACGACAAATTTCCTGCAGGGCTTTCGCGGCTCAAACCCCGATACATATAAAATGATTGAGCATTTCACGCGCGTGGATTCCCGTACTTTGCGGCGCGATATTACCTTCATTGATCCCAAAACCTGGACCAAGCCATGGACCGTGACCATCCAGATGGGCAGGGCCCCGGACGGGAAGCATATGATCTTCGATTCGGCGTGCCATGAAGGAAACGAAGGAATCGTCGGCATCCTTTACGGGAATCTCAAGCAGAGCCAGGAGAAGAAGTAACACCAGTATCGGATCACGGGATTGCTTTTACTCGGAATCCTGCTCGCGTTTGGCAGCGGTGTCGCGGCACTCGTCTACGAAGTGGTCTGGTTTCAAGTTCTGGAACTGGTCATCGGTTCCACCGCGGTTTCGCTGGGCATCCTGTTGGCCACCTTCATGGGCGGGATGTGCCTCGGCAGTTGGCTGTTCCCGCGGCTCTTCCACGTCAGCCGGCGTCCTCTACGCGTATACGCGCTCATCGAGCTAGGAATCGGATTTTTCGGGCTGGTGGTGTTGCGTCTGATTCCGCTCGCGGGCAGCGCATACACCACTTGGAGCGGATACGGCGTGAGGGGATTTCTGCTCCGTGGACTGGTGGCGATTGCCTGCCTGCTTCCGCCCACTCTGCTGATGGGCGCGACGCTGCCCGCGTTGGCGCGCCAGGCCCAGGCGGCGGAGAACCGGATAACTTGGCTCGGCTTCTTCTATGGAGCCAATATCGCGGGAGCAGTATTGGGATGCCTGGTCGCCGGCTTTTACCTGTTGCGCCTGTACGACGTAACCGTGGCAACGTACGCTGCCGCTGGAATCAATGTAGCGATGGGAAGCATCGCGCTCGCCTTCGCAGGAAGGAACCCGGGCTCAGGCCGCATCGCAGGAATTGCCGGGTCGCCTGTGCCGGGTTCCACGATCGTGTACCTCGGCATTGCGCTGTCGGGCCTCTGCGCTTTGGCGGCTGAAGCCATCTGGACGCGATTGCTGGGGCTGCTGTTCGGCGCATCAGTCTACGCTTTTTCCATTATCCTGGCCGTTTTTCTGGCTGGCCTCGGCATCGGCAGCGCTATCGCAGCCTTGCTCTGCCGAACAAGCTTGCGCCCGCGGATAGCATTGGGCTGGTGTCAGATCCTGGCGGTTCCGGCGATGGCATGGACAGCCTACAATCTGGCCGCGTCGCTCCCTTATTGGCCCGTGAGTCCGGCGATCTGGTCCGATGTGTGGCTTCATTTTCAGCTCGACCTTGCCCGCGCGGGCTGGGCTCTGCTGCCTCCGACCGTACTTTGGGGCGCAAGCTTCCCCTTTGCACTTCGGGCTGTGGCCGGTGAAAAACAAGATGCCGGGCATCTGATGGCGCGGGTTTATGCCGCGAATACCTTCGGGGCGATTGCCGGAGCGCTGGCTGCGAGCCTGCTGCTCATTGCCTGGATCGGATCGCAGCGTGCCGAGCAGGTGCTCATGGGGTTATCGATGATCTCAGGCGTTTTGCTTCTGATCGCAACGCCGTGGACGCTCCGGTTTCGAACCGGCTCTGTCGTGGCCGCAGCGCTGTTCACTGTTTTCTCAATCGCGAGCGTTCCACATGTATCGGATGTGCTGATCGCGTACGGCCGCTACGCCGCAAGCTGGGTGGGCAAAGGCGAAATCGTTTATGCGGCCGAAGGGATGAACTCGTCGGTAGCGGTTTCGCGATTTGCCAACGGCGTCCTTACCTTTCACGTGGCCGGCAAGATCCAGGCTTCGAATGTAGCCCGCGACATGCGTTTGCAGCGCATGCTGGGACACCTTACAACCCTCGTCAACCCACATCCGCGCTCCGTATTGGTGATCGGCTGCGGCGCCGGAGTGACGGCGGGCGCGGTATCCATCGACCCCCGAGTGGAGCACGAGACCATCGTCGAAATCGAGCCGCTGGTTCTGCAAGCCGCCGCAAAATATTTCGGCCAGCCAAACTTCGATGTTCTCCGCAATCCCAAGGTCCAGGTGCGCATCGATGATGGCCGGCATTACCTGATGACCACCAGGGAACGGTTCGACGGAATCACGATCGATCCGCTCGATCCGTGGGTCAGAGGGGCCGCGGGGTTCTACACGCGAGAGTTTCTCGAAACATTGAAACAGCATCTCAACCCGGGCGGCACAGTGACGCTATACGTCCAGTTGTTCGAAACCGATTTGGAAGCAGTCAAGAGCGTCGTTGCAACATTTTTCGAAGTGTTTCCAAATGGCACCATCTGGGGCAATCCGTACCGGGGACAAGGTCACGATATGATCCTGCTCGGTCAAGTGGAACCGTTGCGGATCAATCTCGACCAGATGGAGCAGCGGATCGGCTATCAGGGCGGCAACAGCCCGGTGGCAACGTCGCTCGCTGAAATCAGCATGAACTCTCCCGTGGATTTGTTTGCCACCTATGCCGGCCGCAGTTCCGATCTGACCGAGTGGCTGCGCGGCGCTTCGATCAACCACGACTGGAATCTGCGGATGCAGTATCTGGCCGGCCTTGGGCTGGATCGCGATGATGCGGCCAGCATCTACGCCGGCTTGCTCGCCTATCGGCGCTTTCCCGAGGATCTCTTCCTTAGCGCGGAAGGACGGGTGGACTCCTTGCGCGAGGCTATTCGCCGCCTCCGCTAATCGCACACGCGCTCTTCCAACCCTCGCGGCACGCGAGGGCGTACAAAGCAGACGGTCTGCGATCGCGAATTTCCCCTTTGGAGCCTCTCAAGATGATCGGATAGTCCTTGAGTGTTGGCGGCGCGTACGCGAAGCGCTGCACGCCCCTGGTCAGCATGATGAGATTCTCGCAGGCCATCTGAAATCCTGCCTGGCATCCTCGTGTAAAGGGCGCCGCGGCTTGCGCGGGATCGAGACGCCGCAGATCCTCGCCCGACCGCGCCAGGGCGATATCCATAAGTCCGGCATCGTTGCACGCCCAACCCGAACCTTGGTTGCAGAAACCTAATTCCACATCGGCGAGATAGGGACAGGCATACGCGCGGCCCTCTTGACAGGCATTGCGCCAGAAGGGCAGCCATTGCCCGGGATGATTGTCGCCCACGCCCTGCGCGGCGCTCATTCCGGCGAATATCACAATCCAAATGGATATGTACGCCAGGTTGCGCCGCAGCGCTGGCAGCAGCTTGCCCCAAGCCGCCGGATCGAAGGCGCGCAGCCACCGCGAACGTGCCAGCCGGTCGATCCATTGGACCGATAGGTTCAGCACCGGTACCTGTAGCAGCTTGTCGTAGAACGTCGGCATGCCGAAGCTGCCGAGCAATCGGTACAGCAGAACCGTACTCAACCCGTAGAGAGCGCCGTAAATGATGCGTCCCAGCTCCGTTCGCGGCGACGTGGAGGGATCGTTGAACAGCAGATGCATTCCCAGGAAGACCGCAATCGGAATGTACGAGTCGTAGAAGAAATAGACCCCCGTCGCTGCCTGATACAGAAGTCCGAATAAGTACGTGGTCACCACCGCGGACATCGTCATCGAAGTCACGCCGAAGAACAATTGACCCGGCAATGCGATCAGAAACAGAAACAGGTACATGTGCGGCGGATAGAACTGGGTGATGGAGATCTGGTGGCCCCACGTGATATCGCTCGCGCCCTTGGCAAGCAGAAGCAGCGAGAAGAGCGCCAGTGGAAAAGAGGACGGGTTGAAAATGTGTACCTTGCGGCCGTCCTTGTTCCAGCGGATCAGTTCCTTGGCAGTCAGGCCCACCGCCACCATCAGGAATTGCAGATAGAACCAGTCCGGCTTGAACCACAGGAAAAGATTGATGCTCAACACAATGGGAAACTGGGCGAATCCGAGTGTGCATTTATCGCGGCGCGACCAGCCGAGCAACAGGTCGAACGCGTAGGCAAAAAGGAGCTGGGCGCCAATCAGGTAGGCCGAAGTGTAAACTTCCCGCCAATACCAACCCCAATACAGCAGTACCGCCGCCTGCGCACAGGCCTGGACGGCATGCTGCTTCTTGACCACCAGATCTACCGTGAGAACCCGCCCGGTGCGCCGCGTCCAGAAAAGGAGGAAAGCGTTCCAGGTGAACAGAAACGCCACTGCCACTAGAAACGCGGTCAGAAGTCGTGAGTTCTCGCGGACCGGCGGAAGAATTGTGAGTACGGCGAGACCGGCCGTAAACGCGAGCGGAAGAAACAGTACGTTCCAAGACGAACCGCGTAGGACCGGAGGTTCGGCTGTGACCACTAGGCCCGTGCTGTTTTGCTGCTCCACAACTGTTGGCTCGCCAGGCGAGCACCTTCCGCGAGTACTTTGAGCTTAGCCCATGCGATCTGCGGATGAACGCGGAAGCCCATGCCACAGTCGGTTCCGGCGATCACATTCTCGCGGCCTACCAGGTTAGCGTAACGAATGATGCGATCGGCCACCAGTTCGGGATGCTCCACGACATTGGTGTGGTGCGTGACCACCCCCGGAATCAGGATTTTGCCTTCCGGCAGTTTCACATCCTGCCAGATCTTCCACTCGTGCTCGTGCCTGGGATTGGCCGCCTCCAGAGAATAGGCGCCGGCCGTGATCCGGAGCATCAGATCCACCACGTGCCGAAGCGGCAGATCGTGAGTATGCGGGCCGTGCCAGCTGCCCCAGCAAATGTGATAACGCACGCGATCTTCCGGCAGACCGCGCAGCGCCTGGTTCAATGCATCCACGCGCACCGCGGCAAACTTGCGATAGTCCTCGATACTGGGGTTCGGAACGATCATGTCGTAGGTATCGGGCAAAGCGGGATCGTCGATTTGAAGAATGAACCCGGCATCTACGATGGCCTTGTACTCATGCTTCATGGCGTCGGCCAGCGCGAAAATGTACTCTTCGTCGGTCGCGTAGTATTCGTTCAGGAAGAAGTGCTCCAGCCAGCCCGGCGCCAGAACACACATAAAGGTTTCCTCGGGCTTGACGCCGGATTCGGCCAGCGCACTGCGAAACAGTTCCAGATCTTTCCGCACTTCCTCTTGGCCGATACATTCAAGCGGGCCGGAGCAAATCGTGCGCTCCGTCCCGGACGGCATGAACGGAAGTTCCTTGTAGAACTCTGCGAATTCCAGGCGCTCACCGGTTTCGAGCGTCATAAACGCTGGTTCACCGGGTTTCAGTTTGCGGTTACTCAGGCCGCTCAGACGAAGCCCGTAATAACCCACCGAGCCGAATCCGACTTTGCCGAGTTCACCGTCGCTGATGATGTCGATTCCGGCAACGGCCTGCTTGCGGAGCACATCGACAATGCTGCTGCGGATTTGCGGCCGGGCCGCTTCGAGGTCCACTTTCTGGCCCGACATCATGGCCATCATCATGGCGCGATACTCCGCTGGTCCGTCCAGGCGGCCGGCATGCGTGGTGAGAATTCGATTCGTGCTGTGTTTCATAACGTTAAGGGCCGGTGTTTGCGCAGCCGGTTTTGCGACAGCAAGTATATCACCTGCCTCGTTCCATCAGTCATCGATGTACTTGGTTGGGTGCGCGACTTGGGCGTAACGATTCGCGAGTTTTCTTTTTTGGTGGCATGAAACCGAGCGTAGTGATACGCTAGGTTTATCAGGAGACTTTATGCACGATTCTCTGGCTGACCTGGAAAGCCGCCGCGCCACTGTTCAATTGCAGATCGTCCAGTTGGGTGACATGCGGTCCGGCTGCATTACCGGAACAAGTGGTCGTTGTGGAAATCTTAACTGTCACTGCCATCGGACCGGTGATCTTGGCCACGGCCCTTACTTTCGGCTGACACGCAAGGTGAAGGGCAAAACCGTCACCGAGACGTTTTCCTCTCCGGCGAGTTTGGCCAAAGCGCAGCGCGAGGTCGCCGAGTGCCAGCGCTTCCGGGAACTGGGCGAGCAACTGTTGGATGTCAATGAACAGATCTGCGAGTTGCGGCCAGTGGAGGAGAACTCGCCGTCAGCCCAGGAAAAAAAACGGTCGAAGCGATCCAAAAGGAAGTCACGCGCGAAGTAGAGCAACTGTTGCGCGTAGCCTTTGGTGCCCGCCGCAAGACGGGGCGTTTGGATCTGGAAGCCCTGGAGTTGGCCGTGCGTTCGGCCATGCATCAGGCGGGGGCGGCAGTGCTAACCAAACTGTTGCAGTTCCCAACCCCGACTGCGGACCAACACAACATTGCTTGCGCCTGCGGACACCAGGCCCGTTATCGGGAGTTGCGCTCCAAGCCGGTCCTCACTGCGGTAGGTAAGTCGGAAGTGTCGCGCCCCTACTACCTGTGCCCCCATTGCCATACGGGCCAATTCCCCGCTGATGTCGAACTGGATATCGAGAACACGGAACTCTCTCCTGGGGTGCGTCGCATGCAGGCGGTAGTGGGCCAAGGGTCGCCCTTCGACCACGGCCGTCAGCAGATGAAGCTCCTCGCCGATCTGGAGGTGACAACCAAAGCTGTGGAGCGGACGGCTGAAGCTATCGGAGAACACATCGCAGCAGACGAGCAGGAGGAGATCCAGCGGGCCGTGCAGTTGAATCTGCCGATGGTCGTGGGCGAATCGGTTCCGATCCTGTATGTGCAAATGGATGGAACGGGAATACCAGTGGTGAAGAAGGAGACGGTGGGTCGGCAAGGCAAGACCGAAGGCCAGTCATCCCATACGCGGGAAGTAAAGTTGGGATGCGTCTTCACCCAGACCGACTGGGACCAGGAAGGCTACCCGATCCGCGATTCTGACTCCACTACCTACGCCGGCGCCATCGAGACCGCCGAAGAGTTTGGAAAGCGTATTTACCTGGAAGCCTGGAAACGCGGCTGGAGCCGCGCTCAAAAGAAGGTGGTCATGGGCGATGGGGCCGAATGGATCTGGAATCTTGCCGAGCAACATTTTCCCGGCGCGGTGCAGATTGTCGATCTGTATCACGCGCGCCAACATCTCTGGGAGTTGGCGCGCCGGCTGCACCCCAATCAAGAGGCCAACCAGAAAGCTTGGATCAAGCTCCACCAGCGGAGATTACTCGACAAAGGAAAAATCGAGAAGCTGGTGTGTGCCCTTCGTTCCATCGTTTCCACCAATCCCGAAGTGATCGAAAAGATTCGCATCGAGGCTGACTACTTTGACAGGAACGTGGCGCGCATGCGCTATCCCAAGTTTCGACGCGAGCACCTCTTTGTCGGCTCGGGTGTAATCGAGGCCGGCTGTAAAACCGTGATCGGCTCCCGGCTCAAACAGTCCGGCATGTTCTGGACGGTTCGGGGTGCCAACGCCATCGTCTCCCTCCGATGCTGCCATCTCAACGGCCGGTTTGAGGACTACTGGGAGGCGCGACGGGCGGCATGATTCCCACTTCTACGTCGCGCACCCTACTTGGTTGTCGATGTACTTGGTTCAGCGCCTTTACGAGCCTCGCCACGAGGACTCAGAGGTTTCACGGGCTGTTTGCACCAGGATAGCCCGCCCGATGTTCCTCCGGCCCCGAGTGCGGTGAAACGTTCGGCGCTGCGGTCCAAACGAGCAATGTATTGGTAGTGGACGCATCATACCGGGGACTTTACGACGGTGTGCGGCAGCCGCACAGTCCTGGGCGCCTTGATGAAATCGACAACTACCAGAGTAGCTTCAGTCCGAACTGGATCTGCCGTGAGGTAGTAGATGTAGACGTGATCACGCCCGCGGTTGGCGACGGACCGGAAGTCCCTGAAGTAAAGACCACCGTGTTCGGTGTTCCGAAGTTCGCGCGATTCAAAATGTTGAAAAATTCCGCGCGCAATTGCAGGCGCACTCGCTCCGTTACGTTCACGCTCTTCAGCGCGGAAAAATCGAGTTCGGCGACGCCCGGGCCGTACAGCGTGTCGCGCCCCACGTTGCCAAAAGTGCCCATGGCAGGCGGAAGGAATGCATTCGGGTTGAAGTATTCATTCGGACCGCCCAAAATGATCGGCCCGCTGAACGCCGGATTATAAGACGGACGCACCGGATTGCGGCTATCGCCGTCGTTGGCGGGATTGTATCCCAGGCTCGGCGTGAACGGGATGCCGGACTGCAGCGTTTCGATCCCGCTCAGCGTCCATCCGCCAGCCACGGCCTGGGTCCACCGGCCGGCGTTGCCAAACCACGCCCGTCCTTTTCCAATCGGCAGTTCCCAGCTTCCGTTGATCACAGCCGAGTGGCGGACGTCCGACGTCGAGGGTCCCCAGTCCAGTTTCGGATTCAACGGATACATCACAAAGCCAGGCGCATTCGATCCCACGCTGCTGTTCAGCGCCGTGCCATCGTCCAGGCTCTTGGCAAAGGTGTAAACGCCGCGGATCTGGAACCCGTGGCGGAAGCGGCGATTCACATCCACCTGAAGAGCGTTATAGGAACTGAGACCTTCCGACATCCACGTAGTGGTGTTGGTTAGCGCCGGGTTCATCAGCGGCGCGCCAGTCGGAAAATAGATGTTCCCGCCGGAAATGGTCGGATACGGAATGTTGGCGTCCAGCGATAGTAACTCGTGATAGCCGTGCGATCCCACGTAGCCCACAGTCAGCGAGGTGTCCGGTGCAATCTGCTGCTCCACCCGGAAAGACCAGCTCAGAACCGTGGGCGTGTAAGCGTCCGGCTGAATACCGCTCGGGGAAATCTTGGTTCCCGCCGGCAGCGGACTGCCGGGAGTGATCGACAAGCCGCTCACCGGAACATTCTTGAGGGATTCCGTCGTATTGAACGGAGCGGTTTGGTCCAGCCGGTAATCGATGCTGTCCAGCAGCGCGCGATAAATGCCGAACCCGGATTGGATGACGGTTTTGCCGTGGCCGAAAGGATCCCAGGCCAACCCCACCCGAGGCTCGGGAAGAAACTTGGCGCGATTCACCGTAAACACAGAATGCCCGATCACCGGATCGGTTTGGATCACGCCGTTCGAGAACACGTAATTGGAAGCGCGGTCATGCGCTTCATTCCAGCCGTTGGTGGATTCGAAGCGGAAGCCCACGCGCAAATCCAGATTTTTTCTGAGCTTGATGGCATCCTGCACGAATCCGGCGCCTTCCACCGAGCGCCAGCTTAGCGGCGTGGGCGTGGGAACCACGGTGAATGTGCCGATGGTCCCGTTCAGCAGGTTGCTCAAACTCGAAAAACTGGCCTGCCCATATTGATCCTGCGCCAGATTGTCGTTGGCTTGGATCTGCTGCAGCCATCCGCCGATCTCGATTTGATGCGCGCCATGCGTGAAGACAACATGGTCGTCATACGTGAAGAGATTCCGCACGGCGGCCAGGTTGCTGCCGGCGTTGGTGCCCGCCGGTCCAATCTGCGAGGCTGCGTTTAACGCCGTTCCGCCGCCCACCACAACCGCGCCGATCGGCGCGCCAGAAACCCAGCCCGGAACATCCACCGGCGTGTCACCGGTAAAGAAAAAACTCGCGCGGGAAAACCCGATGCGGGCCGTGTTGAGGATGGCCGGCGAAAAAACGTGCTGTTCTTCCAGGCTGAGCACCTGTTCGCGGAGCTGCTCGATGGCCAGGCTCAACGGGTTCGTCGAAGGAGTATTGTCGGCGCTGTCGTCGATCGTATACACGCCAAAGAGCGTGTCGTTGTTGGAAATGTTGTAGTCCAGACGCGCCGTGCCGAAGTCCTCTCGCACGGTCTGCAGCGGATGGCTGAAAGCTTCGGCGATGCCCGAGCCGAGCTCTGGTCCATTCGGAACGGGCCACAGGGAGAGCAGTGGGACAACGGCGGGCACCGCGCTCGCGCGGGCGGCGTTATCGGGAACCAGCGTCACGTCGCTGAGTCCCAGATGCTGGCGATAACCTTCGTAATTTCCAAACAGGAACAGCTTGTTTTTCTTGAGAGGGCCGCCCAGAGCTCCTCCGAACACATTGCGCTGAAACTGCGGGATGCTTCCCTGGTCAAAGAAATTTCGCGCATCCAACGCGCTGTTGCGAAGGAACTCGTACACGCTGCCGTGCAGCTGATTGGTGCCCGATGCAGTGACGATGCTCACCTGACCGCCCGGCCGCTTGCCGTATTCCGCTCCGTAGGTATCCGTCACCACGTTGAACTCGCGCACGGCATCCACTCCCAGCAGCTGGCCGCTCGCGCCTCCCGGCGTAATGTTGATGAGCGAAGCGCCCGTGAACTCAATGCCATTCAGGAGAAATAGATTCTCCTGTGGACGCCGCCCGGCTACCGCGAACATGTTGCCGAGCGACGAATCGGAAGTTCCCACGCCTCCGGATCGGCCCGACGTGTAGTTCACCACGCTGGGGTTCAGCGTAATCAGCTCGTCAAAGCTTCTGCCGTTCAGCGGAAGATCCTTGACCTGCCGTTCGCTCACCAAACCCGAGGTTGGCTCGTTCGTCAGCTCTACGGGCGATACCTCTTCAGCCACCGTCACTGTCTGCTTCACGTCCCCCACCTGTAGCGTGAAATCCAACGTGGCATGCTCGCCCACCACGAGTTCGACACCGGTCCTGGTTTGCGACTTGAAGTTTTCCTTGGACGCGGCGATTTCATAACGTCCCACCGCGACCGAAGGAGTGGAGTAGCGGCCCGCCGCGTCCGACGCGAGGCTCCGCGCGGCGCCCGTTTCCACATTCTTTACCACCACCACCGCACCTGGAATCGGAGCGCCGGATTCATCCTGCACCGTGCCCGACACACTGGCACCTACCACTTGTCCCCAAGCGATGCTGCTGAAAAGGACAGCCAGCGAAAGGGTCGTTCCCACCTTTGATGTCCACATAATCGATAGACTATAGTATGATTGTCAGAGATGTCAAGACCAAATGTGTAACCGGCGGCCGAGAAGCTCGGCGATGTTCCTTCTTTTGATTGTTTTCCAGGCACTTCCAGTCTGTGCTCAGGATGACGTCACCACCCAGAACGGATCCAGCGGCTACAATGGCGGCTGGATCACCGGGCCGGCATCTAACCCCTTGAGTTTCTTGAACGGTCCAGCCTATCGCACCACTGGACAGAAAACGCCTTATGATTTCCCAGATTTCGCGCCCATGGCCGCGCTCAATCAACAGCTTCCGCCCTGGATCAGCTTCGGTCTCGAAGAACGCCTCCGCGCCGAAGGCATGGAACATCAAAGCTTCAAGCTCCACGACGACGACAATTATCTGCTGAACCGGTGGCGTTTCCTGATGCGGATCAAACCCAGCAGTTGGCTTCGCATCGTCGCCCAGATGCAGGACGCCCGCGCCTGGTTGCAACAGCCGCCTTTGCAACCGCCGAACACCAATCGCTTCGATCTGAAGCTGGCCTACGCCGAGTTTGGCGATCCCGAACAGCACTGGGTCAGCGTCCGCATCGGCCGCCAGTTGATCAATTACAACGACACGATCATTGCGAATTCGGAATGGCGCAATCAGGCCCGTTCCTATGACGCAGTGGTGGCCAATCTGCACTACGATCGTTATCGCGTCGGAATTTTCGCCGCCTCGGTTGTGATTCCGATGGACGAGGGCATCAGCCATCACCTGGAGGGAAACAACATCTATGGCATGTACGGCTCCATCGACAGCCTCCTCGCGCGCTCCTCCACACTTGAGCCGTTCGTGCTCTGGCGCGCGACGGACCATGAAAGCGAACAAGCCTACGGAGTCCGCTGGAAAGGTCTCGCGTTCGGCAACCTCGACTACTCCCTCGAAGCAATCCGCGAGGCCGGCAGTGATGACGCCGGCAGAAGTATTGACGCGTGGGGCACCAGCGATGGCATCGCGTATCGCTTCGCACCAGTGCCGTGGAAGCCGCGCGTGTTCACTCAATATGACTACGCCTCGGGAAACAAGAATCCGAACGGCCAAGTGCACGGCACATTCGACACAATGTACCCGACCGCGCACGACCGTTTCGGCCTCAGCGATCAGTTCGGCTGGCAGAACATCCAAGCGATTCGCGCCGGTGTCACCATCGAGCCGCACCATCGCTGGACCGTAACTGCTCAGTGGCTGGATTTCTGGCTAGCCAGCGCCACCGACTCGCTCTACAATACCTCCGGCGGTTCCATCGTGCGCAACGCGCAGGGTACCGCCGGCACCCACATCGGCCAGGAAGCGGACGCCTACACCTGGTACGAGATCAACCGCCACGTGAACCTGGGCGTAGGCGTCGGTCACATCCTGCCCGGCCGATATCTCACCACGATGGAGAAAGGCCCCAGCTTCACCTACCCCTATTTCGCGCTGAACTTCAAAGACGCCGGCACGCGTTAGCTCGGCGCCGAACAGCGCCACACGGAATTGAGGATGGCGGCCGGCGGCCGGAAACACTATTCGGTTCCGCTGGCTGCCGGATCTTACGCGGCATCTACCCAGGCTCTTTGAACGCAGCCAGTGCCCGGAGCCCCAACGCCGAATCCCCAAGCGAGCTCAGGTCAAGCTTCACTGGTTTCAGCGTGACATTGAGACCGGTATCCACACCCAGGAAGACTGTCCCGAGGATTTCGACGACGTTCTTCTCGACACCGATCTCCAGTACCTCGACGCCGAGACTGAGCGGAGGACTGGCTAGTGGCAAAGAAGGTTTCGAGCGTCTCTTGTTATCGATGCCTCGGTTGCCCGGTGCGCCGCGCAAGCTGACAATCCACATCCCTTCCCGCGAGTTCCTCCGCGATTCTCGACATCAGTGTTGGGATCGTGGTCTCTGCGGAAAAACATCGCGAGTGGGAACGTGACGTTGCCACGGGCAGAAGAAGCCGCGGCAAGTTTCCTCGCGTTCGAGTGCATCGGGATGCGGCGCTCGGAATCAAGGTCAACCATTTGCACCTTCCGACTCTCGCGGGGAAATCTCCGAGCGCCTCCATGTGATCGAGGATGCTTTGGCCTTCGATCGGGTCGCCATCTCCAGGGATCACTCCGTTCGCAACTTGCTCCCAGGTGTCGCCGGCAGTTGTCTTGAGTTCGCGAAGGTCGTCGGGTGCAATCCGGAACTAGCCGAGGAAGGAGTGGAGTGGTTGAGGACAGGAGCGAGAGCAGTGAATGCGTGGCAACTTGCCTAGAAGCGCGGCTAAAGCGCTGCATCGCTCAACACCAATAAAAAAGGCCCCGATCTCTCGGGGCCGTTTGCATGAACCCTAACTACTGCGAGCCCTCTCGGGGCGCCAAGCTCTTACTTCTTTTTCTTGGCGGGCGCTTTCTTAGCGGCCTTCTTCGCAGCCTTCTTTGTTGCGTTCTTCATCGATTGATTCTCCCTAACATCAGATTTGCGATCTTAGATCGCAGTGTGATTCATATATAAGGTTCTTTGAGGCGAAAGTCAAGAAAAAAATGCGCATCGGGCCTCGCACCCAGGACCTCCGCGCCCCCTCTCTCGCTCAAAACCATTTCACACACTAATTGTTCTAGGCCCCGCGACGCCATAAACACGCCATTTTGTTCTTGCCCGCGCCGCTCCGCGCGCGTTACGATCGGACCAAGTGGCCTCTCGCCGATCTGTTGGAAATTCGGCCGCGGTCTCCGCGCTGGTGCTGGCGGGCCTGACGCTCGCCGGCTGCGCGAAGAAACATCACACCATCGCCGCGCCTGCTCTGCCACGCATCGTCAATGGCGAAACCGGACTCGCAAGCTGGTATGGCTATCCTTATCACGGCCGGCCCGCGGCCGACGGCGAGATCTACGACATGGAGAAACTCACCGCCGCGCACCGCACGCTGCCATTCGGAACCTGGGTGCGCGTCGTCAATCTCACCAACGACAAAACCGTCGACGTCCGCATCATCGATCGCGGTCCCTTCGTCGAAGACCGCATCATCGATCTTTCGCATGCCGCCGCTGTGATCATCGGACTCATCGGACCCGGCGTCGCGCGTGTCCGCCTCGACATCCTTTCGGTCCCCACCATCGCTGCTAACGAAAATTGGTACGGCGTGCAAGCCGGCGCTTTTCTCGATCCCGGCCGCGCCGAGCGTCTGCGCGCGTCGCTCGAACGGGACTTCGGTCCGGCTCACCTGGTGCAGCGCGCCGACAGCCCATCGCTTTGGCGCGTGGTGGTGGGACGGGTTCCCTCGGTGGAAGCCGCAGCTGCCTTGGCCGACCGAGTTCGCCAAGAATCCGGCACCGCCTTTGTAGTGCGTCTCGATCACTCAGCGAACCCCCCGGGGGTAAATGCCAGCTCGTCCAGCGCCGACCCGGCACCCTGATACTTACTGAGTGCCTTCGAGTCTCTTGACAGGGCCTTAATCCAACGGGTTGCTGAACAAGCCCAGCAGACTCAAGCCCGCCCTGCGCGGAGATTCATCTATCTTGTTGATAGCCCGTGTAGCGTAAGGCGCCCACGCCTGCGGTGCGCGCATGTGAACGGGCTTTTTCAAGCAACCCGCTAAATCTACGCCCTCGGTACTAAAAGGCATCCCCCCAAATGAGGTCAGACTTCTACCGCAAATAATCCCCCAATCTAATACCGTGGGGTGTTGTCGAAATCCTAAAGTCCCCGTAGAGTTTATGAAGGACTCAGGCACTACCTTCTCTAACAACTCAGATACGGAACATTAGGAATGTTAGCGCAAGCTGAAGAATCCGCTCCCTTACTGGTTGGCCAGTCGCCACGCATCCGGAATGTTTTGCGGATGGTGGACAAGCTGGGACGCTGCCGTTGGCCCGTCCTGCTCCTCGGTGAAACCGGTACCGGCAAGGAAGTGGTCGCGCGCTCTATACATAAGGTTCAGCCCGTCGGCCCGTTCGTCACCATCGATTGCTCCTCTCTGGTGGGCCCGCTCATGGAGAGCGAGCTGTTCGGACACGTCAAAGGCGCATTCACCGGCGCCGTTACTCCCAAAACCGGCCTGATCGAAGTGGCCAACGGCGGCACCGCCTTCTTTGATGAGATCGGCGAGCTGCCGCTGGATCTTCAGGCCAAGCTCCTGCGCGTCTTGCAGGAGAAGGAGTTCCGCCCGGTGGGTTCGCTGGTTCATCGCCGCTCGGACTTTCGCGTCATCGCCGCCACCAATCGCGACTTGGCGAAGGAAGTGGAAAAGGGCGCGTTCCGCCGCGATCTGTTCTACCGGCTCAATGTGGTCAACCTCCGGCTTGCGCCATTGCGGGATCGGAAGGAAGACATCCCGGCCCTGATCGCGCATTTCCTCGGCCGCCACGGCAAAGGCCACATTCTCACCCAGGAAACGCTGGAGGCCATGCTGTCCTACGATTGGCCCGGCAACGTTCGCGAGCTCGAAAATTGCATCCAGCACATGGTTGCCATCAACACGGGTCCCCTGTTGCATGCCGCCGAGCTGCCGTCCATGCTGCAAAATTATCTGCTGGCCAAGAAGGCGCAGTCGCTGTCGGTGGCCGTAGGATTTCAGGCCATGCCGAAGCCGCCCGGCGAAGCTGGGTCCCACGAGCATCGCGGTGCACCCGAAGGGGCGTGTTCGCCGATCATTCCACTGACGCAGATGGAGCGGCAAGCCATTCTGGACGCTTTGGCCTACACCAAAGGCGATCGCGCCATCGCCGCCAATCTCCTGGGCATCGGACGCACCACGCTCTACCGCAAGTTGAAGGAGTATCAGCTCGCCGTTTAAGCTTCGCCCTATAAACTCTGATACGAAATTTCCTCGCCGCGCACTACCCCATGTGCGAACGTCGAAAATCCTGAAGCTCCTGATCGTAGAGGATTCGCTTGAAGATGAAGAGCTGCTGTGCGAAGCCTTATTGGAGATCGAGGAAAATCGGCTCTGGTCTAACTGGCAATCGTCCAGTATCGTCCCCGCCGACCGGCTTTCGGACGCTTTGGATTGCTTGCGTCACGATACATTCGATGCTATCCTCCTGAATCTGAGCTTGCCTGACAGTCCCGCGCTGCTCGATTCCTTCCAGGATGTGAGTGCCTGTGCCGAAGGCGCGCCCATTCTTGTCCTGGCCGACGAACCGGATGAAAACCTGGCGAATCGATTGCTCCGCGACGGCGCTCAAGACGTGCTGGTGAAGTCCGAGATCGAGTGCGTTCCGCTGGCGCGCGCTATCCGCTATGCCATCGAGCGTCAGCGCCGGACCAAAGCCCAGCACGTAGCCGCCTTCCATGACGAGCTCACCGGCGTTCTCTCGCGCGACGCGTTCCTCAAAATCGCCGAACACCGCGGCTCGCGGCAGTTGCTGGCGCTGGTGGAAGTAACGGCCGATCGTGACGCCCTCGATCCACTCTTGATTCAAGCCGCCGAAGCTCTGCTGTCCGCCTTCGAGGCTCCGTCCGCGGTGGGCCGCTGGGATCGCCATCGATTCTGCGTGATTGCTGCCGGCCTCAACGAAACCACTTTCGAAGTCATGTTGGATCGCGCCGCCGCACAGTTCCACGACATCCTGCGATACTCCATCCTGCCGCTCGATTCGGGAATAAGCTCGGAAGAGGCGCTGACCGCTGGTCTGCGTCCCCGCGCGAAAACCGCTATCCTGGCTGATTGAAAATCGCCCTCGACGCAACTTATAGCCTCGGCCCGAATCTCACCGGCGTCGGCGTTTACTCCCGAGAGATCCTGTTCGGCCTGGCCCGCGTTCATCCCGAAGCCCGTTACCTGTTTTGTTACCGGCCGCATCGCTTGCTTCGCTCGTTCTCCGAACATCTTCCCGCCAACGCCTGCCGCCGGCTGCTGCGAGAGAATCGCGCGCCATCCGCGGACCTTTTTCACGGATTGAACCAGCGCCTTGGCACCGCACACCACCGCCGCAGCGTTACCACATTTCACGATCTGTTCGTGATTTCAGGCGACTACTCTACACCGGAGTTCCGCGAGCGCTTCACCGCGCAGGCCCGCGCCGCAGCCAACCGGTCCGACTTGATCATCGCCGTTTCCGCCTTCACCGCGCGCCAGGTGGAACAACTGCTGCATGTCGAACCGTCCAAGCTTCGCGTGATCCCGCACGGCACGCGTCCGGCGCCCCTGCCGCCCGTTTCCGTTCCCCGCGAGCCGATCATCCTGAGCGTCGGCGCCATCCAGCGGCGCAAGAACATCCTGCGCCTGGTGGAAGCCTTCGAACTAGCCCCTCCCGGCTGGCAGCTTTTTCTCGCCGGATCGTTCGGCTTCGAGGCTGAAGAAGCTCTCGCGCGCATCGCCCGCAGCTCGCGCAAACAGGACATCCAGGTGCTCGATTATGTCACGCGTGCCGAACTCGAAGAACTCTACCAGCGCGCATCCATCTTCGCGTTCCCCTCTCTGGATGAGGGCTTCGGAATGCCGGTGTTGGATGCCATGGCGCGCGGCATTCCCGTGCTCACCTCCAACCGCTCGGCAATGCCCGAAGTTGCAGGCGACGCCGCTCTTCTCGTCGACCCGACGGATGTTCACTCCATCAGCGACGGACTTGTGCACCTGGCCACCAACGCGGACTTGCGAGACACACTGATCCGCGCGGGTAAGGCACGAGCGAAGGAATTTACTTGGGAAAAATCGATTGGGGCGACCTGGAAGATCTACCAGGAACTGCTGAACTAGGTCTTCTCTTCGTCGATCGCGATCTTCAAAGCTTTGAGGAACTTTTGGTCCTGAGACGTCAGCTTGATCTTACCGGTGGATTCGAATTTGCGCTTCGGAGGTGGTGCTTCCGATTCCGAGGTGGCGGCTTCGCCGTCCTCCGATTCGTACTCGCCGTTCTCCTCGCGTTTGTTGAACCCGATGGTCGCTTCCAGAACCAGGAACACGTCGTACCCGGCCCGCTTGATCTCTCCGATCGCGGCAGCAATGCGGTCAGAGTCAGACAGCGATTCATTGATCGCGTTGCCAAGCTCTTGCATCAGCTCTTTGAGTTTCTCTTCCACGCATTGCCCCTTTCTTTTCGAGCGGGCTCCCTAACAGAATAACACTCTATCTTCTTGATGTTGCCGAGGCAACTACAGTTTCAAACAAAAGGTAAGTGCCGCGCCGTCCTGGTTTCGCTCTCCTATTTCCTATATCGGCCCGATTCGGCCGAATCAGTAGCGCAAACCGCATGCCGTACACGGGCCAACAGAACCAGGAACTTACCTGCGAAGCTCTGCGTTTCTGCGAGGGCAAGCAGCGCCGCAGCCCCGGCCAGACCCGCGGTCTTCGCTACACTAGTACTAGCCCATGTTTTCAATGGCAAAGAAGTTCATCGGCCATGTGATGCCCGGCGTCATCCGTCCGATACACATTTTGTGGAACCAGGTGATCGGCTTTTTTTTCATTGTGTTGGCGATCCTGCCTATTAGCTACATCCTCAAGGACTGGTCCAAGCCTGGCAGCGGCCCCCGCTTGGTTATGGAAATACTGTTCACCGTCGTCATGGCTGGATTCGCCATCCACTCGTTTCTGAAAGCGCGCAAAATCTCTAAGTCGTGAGCCCTAAATCGTGACGCACGATCTGCCCGGCCAGTTCCCCTTCACCCGAGGCATCTATCCGGACATGTACCGCGGCCGCCTCTGGACCATGCGCCAGTACGCCGGCTTCGGAACCGCCGAAGAAAGCAATCGCCGCTATCGCTATTTGCTGTCGCAAGGCATCACCGGGCTTTCGGTCGCCTTCGATTTGCCCACCCAAATGGGCATGGATTCCGATCACCCTCTCGCGGCCGGAGAAGTGGGGCGCGTGGGCGTCGCTATCTGCTCGCTGGCCGACATGCAGCGGCTTTTTGACGGCATCCAACTGGCCGGCATCACCACGTCGATGACCATCAATTCCACTGCGGCCATTCTGCTATGCCTCTACGTCCTGGTGGCGCGCAACCAGGGCGCTGACCTCGCGAAAATCTCCGGCACCATCCAGAACGACATCCTGAAGGAATATATCGCCCGCGGCACGTACATCTACCCGCCGCGCCCCGCCATGCGCATCATCACCGACCTGTTCGCCTGGGCCGCCCGCGAACTCCCCGAATGGAACACCATCTCCATCAGTGGCTACCACATTCGCGAAGCGGGCTCCACGGCCATCCAGGAAGTGGCCTTCACGCTCGCCAATGCCATCGCCTACATCAGCGCCGCCATCGCAGCCGGCCTGGATGTGGATGCGTTCGCCCCCCACCTTTCCTTCTTCTTGAACTCACACAACAATTTCCTGGAGGAGATCGCCAAGTTCCGGGCAGCCCGCAGGCTGTACGCGAAAATTATGCGCGAGCGTTTCGGCGCCCGCAATCCCCGTTCGATGATGCTGCGCTTTCACGTGCAGACCGCCGGTTCCACGCTCACCGCCCAGCAGCCCGACGTCAACGTGGTGCGGGTCTCCATGCAGGCGCTGGCGGCGGTACTGGGCGGCGCACAGTCCCTGCACACCAACGCCAAGGACGAAGCACTCGGGCTGCCCACCGAGGAAGCCGCGCGGCTGGCTCTGCGCACGCAGCAGATCATCGCGCATGAAACCGGCGTGACGAACACGGCCGATCCGGTCGGTGGCAGCTTCTATATCGAAAATCTCACGGACGAAATGGAGCGCGGCGCTGAAGAGTACATCCAGCGTATCGACGCCATGGGCGGCGCGCTAGCCGCTATCGAAAACGGTTTCATCCAGGGCGAGATTCAGAACGCCGCGTATGCCTGCCAGCAGAGTGTCGAGCATGGCGACACGGTGGTGGTCGGTGTGAACAAGTTCCAGCAGGATGCTGCCCAACCGCCCGCGACGTTCCGTCTCGATCCCGAGCTCGAAGCGCAGCAGATCGCCCGTCTTCGCGATTTGCGCGCTTCTCGGGACGCGCCAGCCGTGGACGCTCGCCTCTGCGCGCTCGAAAACGCCGCCCGCTCGACCGACAACCTGATGCCGCACATCCTGGCGTGCGCGGAGGCTTACGCCACGGTGGGCGAAATCTCCGATCGCCTGCGCGCGGTCTTCGGAGAGTACCATGAGCGTTGAAGCGGTAGAGGCGATTCAACCGGTGTCTTAAGTAACTCCGCCCGCTCGACCGACAACTCGATGCCGCAGATCCTCGGGTGCGCGGAATCCTACGCCGCTGTCGGCGAAATCTCCGATCGCCTGCGCGCGGTCTTCGGCGAATACCACCAGCGTTGAAGCAGAAGAGGCGATTCAACCGGTGTCTTAAATAACGCCGCCCGCTCGAGCGACAACCTGATGCCGCATGTCCTCGCATCCGGAGATCTCCGATCGCCTCCGTGCGGTCTTCGGCGAGTACCATGAGCGTTGAAGCAGTAGAGGCGATTCAACCGGTGTCTTAAGTAATAACCCTAGTTGCTCACCTGGAAATCTTCCGTAATTCTGGAGAAGCGCCAGATATTTCGGAGGGTACCTTGTCGATCAATCGAAAAGTGTCTGCACCACTTCTCGCTTTAATTTGCGCCGGCTTGGCTGCTGCGCAAACCGGCTTGATTCAAACCTACGCCGGCAACGGTAGTCAAGGTTACTCTGGCGATGGCGGCGCGGCCACCAGCGCCAGCATGAGCAATCCTCTCGGCCTCGTTCTAGACGCAAATGGCGATCTTTTCATTGCCGTTCCGGGTAATGAGCGCGTGCGAATGGTGAGCCAGAGCTCCGGAATTATTACAACCGTCGCAGGCGGAGGTACCGGCGGCGCGGGCGGTCTTGCTACTGCCGCCCAGCTCCTGGGTCCTTGCGACGTGAAATTAGATTCCACCGGCAATATCTTTCTGTCCGACACTTGCATGGAGGCGTCCGGCGGCGGTGGAGGGACCGGCGGCGGAGTCTCTGGAAGGATCTGGCGGGTGGATGCAGTCAGCGGGATTATCACCAGCATTGCGGGCGGAGGAAACTCAGGTTCTATCGGCGATGGCGGCCCCGCCACGAGCGCGTCGCTCAATACTCCGGTTGGGATTGCGATCGATGCATCGGGCAACATCTTCATAGCGGATTCGGGAAACAATCGCATTCGCCGCGTCGACGCCACCACGGGCATCATCACTACCGTGGCAGGTAATGGTACAGCCGCGTTCGCCGGCGACGGTGGCCTGGCAACCGCGGCCAGCCTCAATAGCCCGGATGGCGTGGCTGTCGATACAGCCGGTAACCTCTATGTCGCCGACTCGCAAAACAATCGCATTCGAATGATCGCTGCCGCCACGGGAATCATCACCACGGTCGCCGGCACCGGTAGCGCGCCCTTCAATGGAGATGGAATTTTGGCCACCAGCGCCAACCTCAGCTCTCCGATCACTGTGATTGTCAATTCGTCCGGGAATTTGCTGATCGCCGATTCGGGGAATTACCGCGTGCGAATGCTGGACATGTCTTCCGGCTTAATCTGGACTGTGGCAGGCAGCGGCTCGGCGAGTGGATGCTGCGGCATCGGTGATGGAGGGCCAGCCACCAAGGCTGCGTTGGATGTACCGGCAGGTTTGGCGATCTCGCCCTCGGGACCGCTATTCATTTCCGAACTGCAGGGGAATCGCGTCCGGGAAGTCTCTCTTCCCAGCCCGTATGCCAGCACTGCCGTCACCACATCTGCCAACGCTTCCAGCGTGCCCTCCGGAAACCCGGTCACCTTAACCGCGACCCTATCGGCCATCAACGGACTGGCCTCCAACGCCACAGGGACCGTGACATTCTTAGACGGAACGTCGACGTTCCTGGCGAGCGTTGCCGTAGCGAATGGCTCAGCGGTGTTCAGCTCGTCCTCCCTCAGTCAGGGCGTCCACACTATCAATGCGATTTACAGCGGAGATACAGCGTTTGGCTACGCCGTTGCGCCACCCTTCAGCCTCACCATAACCGCGCCGCAAGCCGCCGTGGCCCTGGCAGCCAGCCCCAATCCAGCCATCGCCAATCAACCCTTCACGCTGGCTGCAACGCTGACGCCTTTGAGCGCCACCGGCACGGTCACGTTCCTCAACGGCAGCAGCACGCTTGGAACAGCGCCGGTCACATCCGGCACCGCCACCTTGTCCGGGATCACGCTGGCCTCCGGGAGTTATTCATTAACTGCGCAATATGGCGGCGGCAACGGCTTCGGTCCAGCCACTTCGCCAGCCCTCAGTCTGACGGTAAAAGCGGTATCGTCCGTAGCGGTCACCTCCAGCGCGAATCCGTCGAATACCAAACAATCGCCAGCCTTCACGGCCACCGTGACGCCGCCTTCCGCTACCGGTTCGGTTCAGTTCCTGGATGGCAGCACTCCGTTGGGCTCAGCCACGCTGACGAACGGTGTCGCTTTGTTCACCCCACCTTCCCTGGGCCAAGGCGCGCATTCGATTACCGCGGCCTACGCTGGCGATGCCAACGACACATCCGCCACGTCCGCCGTGCTGACGCAAACGGTGCAGGCCTCGTCCACAGTCACCCTGACATCCACGGCGAATCCGGCGGCGGTTGGAGCGGCGGTGACGTTCACCGCCACGGTCGCCCCTTCCACGGCCACCGGCAACGTCCAGTTCCTGGATGGAACCACGCCGCTTGGCAGCATCGCATTAGCAAACGGCACGGCCGCCCTCACTACTTCCACATTGATCCAGGGTTCGCACTCAATCACGGCCTCCTACTCTGGCGATGCCAACGACACGTCCGCCACGTCCGCCGTGCTGACGCAAACGGTGCAAGCCTCGTCCACAGTGGCCCTGATGTCAACGGCGAATCCGGCGGCGGTTGGAGCAGCGGTGACGTTCACCGCCACGGTCACGCCCGCCGCGGCAACAGGAACCGTTCAATTCCTGGACGGAACCAGTGTGCTGGGCACAGCGGCCCTCTCTAACGGCGCCGCGCTGTTCACCACTTCGTCGCTCAGCCAGGGCACCCATTCCATTACCGCCAGCTACAGCGGCGATGCGAACGATAGCGCTTCCGTATCCGCGATCTTGTCAGAAAGCGTCAAGGTGACAAGCGGATTCACCACGGGCGTTAGTCCGAGTCCCGCTATCGCCGGCCAAACCGTTACTCTAACGGCCAACCTGAACTCGGCGGCCACTGGCACAGTCACGTTCACCGATGGCGGCACGGTGCTGGCCACCGTTCCGGTTGTATCCGGCACGGCCGCATTTTCTACCTCCAGCCTCGCGCAGGGCTCCCATATGTTGGGCGTCAGCTACAGTGGCGATGCAACTTACCTAGGTATCGCGACAACCATTCCTGAAACCGTCCTGGGTTCAACTACCATCATGGTCGGCTCGAACCTGAATCCCGCGCTTTCCGGCCAGGCCGTCGTGTTCACCGCTACGGTCTCTCCCTCCGCCGCCACCGGTACAGTTCAGTTCTACGATGGTTCCACGCTGCTGGGAACGCCGGCGCTGACGAATGGCGTCGCCACCTACTCCGCCGCCCTGAGCCCGGGAACCCACACCATCACGGCAGACTACGGCGGCAGCTCTGCGTACGGGCCCAGCTATTCAAGCGTGCTGTCGGAAATCGTCAAATCGAGTACATCCGTCACCATTTCTTCGTCCTTGAATCCGTCCACCGCCGGATCGGCGGTCACGTTCACCGCCGTGGTCTCGCCTTCTTCGGCCACCGGCACAGTGCAGTTTCTGGACGGCGCGACGCTGCTGGGATCCGCCACGCTTGCCGGCGGCCGCGCTTCCTTCACCACTTCTTCGTTGCTTCCGGGCGCCCAATCCATCACTGCGTCGTACCTGGGCGATGCCCTCGATGCACCATCCAATTCCGCCGCGCTTACCGAAACCGTTAATCCAGGGGTGCCCGCGGCGCCTTCGAACCTGGCAGCCGCAGCCGCGGGATCGAGTGAGATTAATCTCACCTGGACCGCCAGCGCTACCGCCGGTGTGACATATAACGTCTATGAGAGCACGGCGTCCGGCTTCACTCCGTCCGCGACCAATCGAATCGCAAGCGGCGTAACGGCGACAGCTTATGCCGCCGCAGGATTGAATTCTTCCACCACCTACTACTACCGCGTCACCGCCGTGAATGCGGGTGGCGAATCGGCGGCCAGCAACCAAGCCAGCGCCACCACCACAGGCGCCTTCGCCTGCCACGTTAGTTATAGCGTCACCAGCCAGTGGAACAACGGCTTCACCGGCGCCATCTCGATTCAAAACTCCGGCACCACTAAGATTACGTCCTGGACGCTCACCTGGGCATGGCCCGGAAACCAGGCCGTCACCCAATCCTGGAACGCCAATTATGAGCAAAGCGGAGCAGATGTATCGCTAACGAACGAGAGCTATAACGGTCAGATTGCCGCAGGAGGCACCATCAGCGGCATCGGGTTCAACGGCAGTTATAGCGGAAGCAACTCCGCCCCCTCGGCCTTTTATGTCAACGGCACCTTGTGTCACTAACTAAATCCGCTTAAAACATATAGTGGGCCCTGAAGGATTTGAACCTTCGACCAACGGATTATGAGTCCGCTGCTCTAACCGCTGAGCTAAGGGCCCAACCCAAAGTGTTTACATATTAGCAGGCCAACCGTTTACATCATCGCATGAGCGTTTGCTCGATGAACGCCAGTGCGCGCGGGTCGCCGGACTGGCCCAGCCAGAAGAAAGCTTGCTTGCGGACTTCCCTATTCCGCTGGCTGCGCGCCGCCTCAATCAGCTTCGGAACTGCCTCGTCCCTGGGCAGCTGCGAAAGCGCGAAGACGGCTTTCTTCTTCACCTCCGTATCGGGGTCGTTCTCGATGGCGCCGGCGATGGTGGCGGCGGCACGCTGTCCCGCTTTCTGCGCCAGCCAGAAAAGCGCCTGGGAACGCACACGTGGCGAAGAATCGTTGCTGGCGGCCCAGATAATCAGGTTGAGCGCGTCGGATTGCTTGCTGATCGAAAGCGCAAAGACCGCCTTGGCGCGAATCTGATCGCTCGCGTCCTTATCGAGGATCTCTTTCAGGGCGGCCACGCCGCGGGCTCCGCGATTGGTCCCCATCCAGAAGATCGCTTTCTCGCGAATCCTCGGTGCCTCCGCTGGGCGCGCAAGTTGTTCCAGAATATCGTCGGCCTGGGCGTCTTCGTGCATCGAAATGGCGAGCAGGGCGGAGTTCAGCATGGGATCGGCGGCGCTCCCGGAGGCAAATGACCGCAGGTATGCGAGACTCGCTTTGGCCGGCACGCCCGTCATCCAAACGAAAGGAAGTCCGCCGGCATCCAAGGGACAGTCCGCCGAATATACCTCGATCTTCTCCACGTTATTGTTCTCCACTCGAAACAGAATGACCATTTCGGGCGAGCCTTCCAGATGGACCGAACTTGGAGCGAGCGCATCCGGCCGCCAACCGCACGGCGCGCCCTGATTCCAGCAGCAGTTCGAGTGGCCGCCCGGCATGGTCCTGGCGGCGTAGCCGAACCAGGCCGCGGAGCGCGCTCGAATCTGGGTGGCGAGATTCCCGGAAAATGCCCGGCTTTCGAATCGGGCGTTGGCCACCGCCGGCGTCTGGTTCTGAGCGCATGCTCCGGCGGATATCGCGAAGAATATAGCGAGCGTTTTCATTTCAGAATCTCCAACATGTAGTCCGTACTTTCTTTGGAGTGAATCAGGGCGAGTTTGCTGATGATCCGCTTTTTCATTTCGGGATCGTGTTCGTTGCGCGCCAGGCCCACCAGCGCCTTGCCATTCTGCTGGATGAACAGGGCATTCAAGATGGCGTCCCGGACAGTGCTGTCCTGGTCGGCATGATAAATCGAGACCAGAACGTCACCGGCCCCGTTGCGGCCCATCAATCCAAGCGAGCGGATAGCGGCGGCGCGCAGGCGCGGATCCTTTTCTGAACGGGCTACCTCCACCAGATGGGCCGAATTGCCGCCCACGAACATGGACTTCAGGATTTCTTCCTTGGCCTCGACGGAACTCTCGCTTTGGTAAAGCTGCCAGAGTTCGTCCTGACCCCCGGAGAGGCCCAGTTCCCGAATCGCCTCCCGGCGCAGGTCCGGGTCTTTCTCGGTCTTGGCGGCATTCAGCAGAAATTCGCGCGAGCCCGATATCATGAAGGCCCGCAGGACGGTGCGCTTGATATCTTTGTCGGTGGAAGAAGCGTAGATGGAAGCGAGCGCGCGGCGGGCGTTGTCGCTGCCCATCATTCCCATATACCGGATGGCGGCGCGCTGGAGATCAGGGTTGGAATTCCCCAGAGCAATGTCGTTCAGAATCTTGCGCGCTTCCGGCGACCCGCTTTGCGTGAGTACGAAAAGGGCTCTTTCTTTCAGTTTCGGTGCGCTATCGCTCTTCAGAAGCTTCTCCAGAATGGGCAGCGCTTGCTTTGGATCGGATTGCATGAGGCTATTGATGGCGATAAGCTTGAGATCCTCATCCGGTTCGGCGGCGGGGCTGACCGGGTCGCCGGCGCGAGCGCGAATCTCAACCTCGAGCGCCTGCGCGTCATTCAACCAGTGGCTGGATGGGTATTGCTGCCGCAACGCAGCCAAGGTGCCGAGGGCGGCATCGCGCTGCCCCGAACGGTTTTGCGCATACGCCTTCCAGTAGAGCGCCCCGTCGGCCGCGACTCCCAGGCGTGCCCGCGCGGCTGACGCGCTAAATGCGGCGATTGCATCCTCCCAACGGCCCGCGTCCAGCGCCTTACGGCCGCGCCGATAGTCCTGGTCTTCGCCGGCGCCCTGCTGCGCCTGAAAACTGAGGCGCATCGGCCCGTTGAGATCCTGAGCGGATAATGCCGCGGCCAGCGCGGCCAGAAGGAACATGCTGCGGATCATAATTGCTGTCCTTGGTGATGAATATTCGAACTGATCACGCGCACTTTAAACAAAAGTCCCTCGCTTTCGATTCGCCTCTGCAAGGATTCGAGCTCGGCGGGGGTGATTTCCGTGGGGCTGTGCGCGATATCGAGCAGCGTCCGTTCCAGCTCGTCCAGCACGGCGGCATGAGACGCGTCGCCCGCACGCGCGGCAGTCTGGCGAAGCAGCCGGTTTTCGTCCAAAAGGTCCTGGGCGCTGGAACGCTCGTTGCTGAAATCCGCGTGCTCCGGCGCGGCGTTCACCACTTCAGCCAGAAGTATCTCGGACTGGTCCAGGTGATTCCCCAGCGTGATGAGCAGTATCCTCTGGCGGGCTTGTGGCGCGATGCCGGCCGTTTTTGGCCCTGTGAACCGTCCGGCCAGGAATGCGATAGCCAATAGGCCCGCCAGCACAGGAACCGCGGTCCACCAGCGCAGCCAGACGCGCCGTGGTTTTTCGAGCGGCAAGCGCGGAAGCAGGCGGTTCCAGACCTCCGCGCCATAATCCGCTCCGCGTTCGGGAACGGGCTCGGCGAGCAGTTCATCCAGCAGCGTCTTCAAGTGCTGAAACGCTGCCTGGCACAGCGCGCATTCATCCAAATGACGGCGAGATTCAGGCTCTTCATCGCGGTAATAAGCTTGGGTGAGCTCTTCCTCGCTCAGGTGATTCATTTTGCGCCTCCCCAGGCGGGTTCCAGCGCGCAGCGCAGCTTTTGCACGGCTCGGAAAACGCTGTGCTTGGCCGCGCTGTTCCTGACTCCCAGTACCTTGGCAATTTCCTCAATGGTGCATCCTTCGAAGTGGCGCAGCACAAACGCGGTCCGCTCCGCTTCGCTGAGCTGATCCAGAGCCTGGTCCAGCAGGCCCGCGAGTTGTTTGCCGCGAGTAACGCGCTCGGGAGAAGGATCGGGCGATGCGGTGGCGTCCAACCCCGGCTGCTGTTCCCGGCGGACGCGCCGAGCCCGAATCAGGTCCAGCGAGCAATTTGCGGCGATGCGGTACAGCCAGGTTCCAAAAGACGCGCGCCCGTCGAAGCGATGCAGTTGCTTAAAAGCGCGAAGGAAGGTCTCCTGCAGCATGTCCTCGGCGTCCTGTTCATTGCCAGTCATACGAAAGGCGAGACGAAAGACCGCGCGGCTGTGCCGTTCCACGAGGACACGAAAGGCGAGTTGATTCCCCTGGCGCGCCGCTTCGGCGGCCGCTCGATCGGTCCAGTCCATCCTGGCTATTCCATCCCGGCTGCTCGTTAGACTACTCAACTGGCGCGCGGTTAGGTTGGCCGCGCAAGTGACCAGCCGTGAGCAGGCCTTTCCCGGAATCGGACATCCTGCTCTCATCCACCTGAGCGCATTCAGAACAACGGCCACAGATGAACCCGGATAGACACGGATTCCGAACGGTTATCGACGTGCGGTCAACCGACACTATGCTGCGCCACAATGTGACTTTCGCATTCCGCCGGCTCTGTTCCAGCCCTGGGTTTACCACCGCCGCAATTCTGACCCTGGCGCTGGGCATTGGCGCCAACAGCACGATTTTCTCGCTGGTGAATGCAGTGGTTTTCCGGCCCTTCGGCGTCGAGCGCCAGAACGAACTGGTGTCCTTCAACTTCCATACTTCGAAGGCCGAATTCCCGATGCTTTCCTATCCCAATTACAAGGATTATCGCGACCGCAACACGGTTCTGAGCGGCGTAGCGATGTACCGGTTCATCGCGGCGAATATGAGCCGCGCGGGGAGCGGCAACGTGCGTCTTTGGGGTTACGAGGTCAGCGGGAATTACTTTGACCTCTTGGGAGTTCGAGCAATCCGGGGACGCGTGCTGCATGCCGCCGACGATGTGAAGCGCGGTGGCCATCCGCTCGCCGTCGTCACTTACAGTTGCTGGCAGGCGCGGTTCGGGGGCGACCCGGATATTGTGGGCAAACATGTGAAAATCGGCGGCCTGGACTATAGCATTGTGGGCGTCACGCCCCCGGCATTTATCGGAACCGAACTTGTCTACACCCCGGAAATCTTTGTTCCAATGGCGATGGCGGAGCAGATCGAGCAAATGAAATGGCTGGACAATCGGGGGAATTCGAATGGGATGGTCGTTGGCCGGCTGAAACCTGGTATTTCGCTGCTAAGCGCCCAGGCGGCCGTCAATACTATCGCAAACCAGCTCGGCCGCGAATATCCGAAGGACGATGCGGGTATTTCCATCGTGCTCTCCGCGCCGGGAATGGCCGGCAGCTTTCTGCGCGGACCCATTACGGGATTCTCCGCGGTATTGATGGCCGTGGCCGGCATGGTGCTGCTGATTGCCTGCGTCAATCTGGCCAGTCTGCTGCTGGCCCGCGCGACAGACCGGAGAAAGGAAACCGCGATCCGCCTGGCCTTGGGCGCCAGCCGCGGCCAGCTTCTCAGCCAGCTTCTGACCGAGAGCTTGATGCTCTCCGTGGCGGGTGGCGCGGCGGGGGTGCTTTTAGCTTATTGGCTGATTGCTTTGGTGAACGCCTGGCGTCCGCCGATTGATGTCCCGGTTGTTCCTTACGTGGTTATGGACCACCGCGTGCTTTTGTTTACGGCTGCTATAGCGCTCCTGGCCGGAATCCTGTTCGGCTTGGCGCCCGCGCTGCAATCCACCCGTGCCAGCGTGGCCGGCGCGATGAAGAACGACGCTCCCTCGGAAAGCCTGCGGCGTTTCGGACTGCGCGATATTCTGGTGGCCAGCCAGGTGGCCCTCTCGGTAGTCTTGTTGATCGGCAGCATACTCGTGGTGCGCAGTCTGCAGCACGCGCTCAGCCTGAATCTCGGATTCAATCCGGAGCACGCCGCCGTGCTGTCCTACGATTTCGCGGCACAAGGCTACAGCGAGGAGCGCGGCCGCGAGTTCCAGCGCCGTTTGCTTGAGAAGGTCCGCGCGACGCCTGGAATTGAGGCTGCCGGGGTGATCGATGGCCTGCCTCTGACGCTCAACATTTCCAATAGCGGCGTCTTCTTCGAAGGGAAGCCTGAGCCGCGCGCGGGCGACGTTCCCCTGGCAAACATGTATTACATTGGCCCACGCTATCTGCAAGCCATGCGGACGCGCCTGATTGCCGGACGCGATCTGGATCAGCGCGATACCAAAGATGCGCCGATGGTGGCTCTGGTCAACCAGTCATTCGTTCGCCAACTATTGCCGGGTGAGGATCCCATCGGCGCGCGATTCCGGCATGCGCCAAACAAACCGTGGATCAAGATCGTGGGCGTCGTGGAGGACGGAAAATACCGCTCCCTTGGCGAGAAGCCTTCTCCGACCGTTTTCGAGGCGATAGAACAAAATTGGAGCCCCGACCAGACACTGGTGGCACGCTCGCCCCTGCCGGAATCGGAGACCGTTCGATTGATGCGCCGTGCCGTTGTGGAACTGGACCCGTCGCTCACGGTGTTCGACGATGGCAGCCTGACCAGTGCGCTCGGGCTGGCACTGTTTCCGGCCAAGCTGGCGGCGGTAGTGCTCGGATCGTTTGGATTGCTGGCCCTGCTGCTGGCCGCGACCGGTGTCTACGGGATCATGGCCTACGCGGTCTCGAAACGAACGCGTGAAATAGGAATCCGCATGGCGCTGGGAGCAGCTCCATCGCAGGTGGCGCGCGTGGTGCTCAGACGGACAGCTCTGTTATTCGCTTCCGGGACAGCCATCGGCCTGGCGACGGCATTCGCGGGCGGCAAGTTCTTCGGCCAGGTGCTCTATGGCATCGGCGCACACGATCCTCTAACCTATGTGCTGGCCATTGTGTTCATGGCCCTGATCGCTTTCGCCGCGTGCTGGTTCCCGGCGCGCCGCGCCATGCATCTGGAACCGCTTACCGCCCTGCGTACCGAATGAGCGGCGTTATTTCTTTTTCGCGGCTGCGGCGTCCTTGATGGCTTTCAAGTGCGGGAGATCGCGATCTTCCTCGTGACACGCCGCTTCCAGAAGCTCGAACTTTTCGCGCTTGATCGGGAAGGTGATCGTCCACGGCCGCGTATACACCACCGGATCGGTGACTGTAGCCGCATAGTTCAGAGTGTCTGGGCCCACCGGGGTGAATCGCTCCACCACGTGCGCGGCGTAGCTGATGATCTCGCCGCCTTCATCCAGCCAGGTTTTGCCGTTGAGGTTGGTGGTGTCGACCACCAGCGTGTCGCCCTCCCAATGGCCGACCGAATCGCCCTCCCATAAACGCATGCCATCAGGCAGGTGAGCGCGCCCGTCCAGCGGGATAATACGCCATTGCACGCGTTCGAACATCAACACGATGTAGTCGGGTGTCTGAACCATTTCGATCCCTTGCGGGACATACATGGTTCGCGGAACGCCCTGAGGAAAACAATGCGCAGTGGGATCGTCATAACCGCGTTCGCTCAGGTTGCGGCTGACCTTTTCCGCCACTGCCCAGGGCTGCATGGGGAGCTTTCCGTCGGGAGGATCGACGATTAAGCCTTTCCCGGGCGGCGCGTGTATTTCCAACCCCTGGTTCGCGCCTCGGGTCTTGGATTCATAGAAGCCTTGCAGGTCCGGTTTGCCGTCGGGAGTCCGGCGAAGGTTGGGAACGGACGCCGGAGGAGCCGGGGGCACCCAGGAGGAGGCGGCCATCTTCACGGGAGGCGCTGCGGCGCTGCCGGGATACCAGGTTCGGTCCTCACGGGTGAACGCTCCGTTCACCTCTTCGAGTTCGGATTCGCAGGAGTACTCGAAAAGCCTGTTCCGATCGATGCGCCGGCGCAAAGCGATGTTGATGGTCCACGGCTTGGTGAAGACTTTCGAATCCTCGATGGTGGCTTGGTATTCGATGGTGTCGTGGTCCGTCATGTGGTAGCGCTCTACAACATGCAGCGCGTCACTATGAAAATCGCCCGCCATATCGAACCAGGTTTTGTCATTGATGTTGCCAACGTCTACCACCAGAGTGTCGCCTTCCCAATGGCCACGGGAATCGCCCATCCAGGAATCGATATCCGTGGGGTGGGGAGTGCCGTCCGTGTAAATCAGGCGGTAGTCCAGCTCCCATTCGAATGCCATGGTGACGATTTTCGGCGTCTGGAAAATCTGAAACGGGAAATCCAGATACATGACTCGGGGCACGCCCGGTATGTAGCATTTGGAGAGCGGGTCGGCCGTCTGCCGATTCCGAAAGTTCTCCGTCCTCTGCTTGGCGGCCCAAGGCTGATAGGGAATTGTGCCCCCCTCAACCACCGACCGGCCGGCCAGCATGTTGAGGCTGGCGACGTGGTCTTGCAGATCAGCCCCCGCGCTGCTGGATGCCTGCCAGATGCCTTGCATGTCCGGCTTGCCGTCGGCAGTGCGCGGCAAAGGCTGCTGGGTGAGAGCCGGCGCGCCTTCGAGAGCGCCCATGAGTACGGCCGACAGGGCAATTGCAGTGATGGTGCTGAGACGGTGGGTATGCATGCGATGCTATCTCCGTTTGCGCTTCTCGAAAGTCCTGGGGTCTTTGCCCACGGCCCAGTGGACACTCTGACAAGCAGTATATCAATCGGCAACCTGCCCAAGCCGATGCCTGCTTACGACTTCGATTTATCGCTGCCCTTCTCGCCGGGCGAGGTTCCGGCGGCGCGGACGTTCATGAATTTTTTCAGCGTGTCGAACCAGAAGGGCGCTCCCAGAGAAGCGGCAATGGCGCTTAGAATCCACCTGCCACGTGGCTGGGAGCGTTGCTTTTGAGCGAGAACTCACCCCCGGCCGTACGCTTCAGCTGAACGAAGCGAGGGTCATAGGGGATGAGTTTGCCGCCCAGTACGGATATAATCTTACGGGTCATTTCCCGCGGAGCCTAAGGAGAAAAGCATGAAGTGGATATTTTCTGGCGTGGTCCTGGCGATCGGTGCGCTTTCCTGTACGCTGCCTGCGAGCGCGCAGTCGGGAGCGAAGAACGGAGAGTGGAGGACCTACGGCGGAGACCTCGGGAACACGCACTACTCGCCATTGGACCAGATCGACAGCGGCAATTTCAGCAAGCTCGAAGTGGCGTGGCGATTCAAGACCGTAAACCTCGGCCCGCGTCCCGAATTCAACTTTGAGGGAACGCCGCTGATGGCGAACGGCGTGATCTATTCCACCGCTGGCACGCGCCGGGATGTGGTTGCGCTGGACGCGGCCACCGGCGAACTGTTGTGGGTGCATAGCGAAAATGAAGGCCAGCGTGGCAAGGTCGCGCCACGCCAGCTTTCGGGCCGCGGATTGGCGTACTGGACCGATGGCCGCGAAGAGCGAATCCTCTATGTGACGCCCGGCTACCGCCTGGTGGCTCTGGATGCCAAGACCGGTAATCTTGTACCCACCTTCGGCGAAGGCGGCATGGTGGATCTGAAACTCAACGACGATCAGGAAATCGATCCGCTTTCTGGAGAGATCGGCCTGCACGCCACGCCCGTAGTTGCCGGCGACGTGGTGATCGTGGGCGCGGCGCATCACCCTGGCGGCGTCCCTAAGAGCAAGACCAACGTCAAAGGCTTCGTGCGCGGGTTCGACGTGCGAACCGGCAAGCGGCTCTGGATCTTTCACACCATCCCGAGGTCGGGCGAATTCGGATATGACACCTGGGAGAAAGATTCCGCCTCCTACACCGGCAACACCGGCGTCTGGGGCCAGATCAGCGTGGACCCGGAATTGGGAATGGCGTTTATTCCCGTCGAATTGCCCACCGGCGATTACTATGGCGGCCATCGTCCCGGCAACGGCCTCTTTGGCGAAACCGTGCTGGCTGTCGACCTGAAAACCGGGCAGCGCAAATGGCACTACCAGTTGGTGCATCACGGGATCTGGGACATGGACATTCCGGATGCGCCCATGCTGGTCGATATTACGGTGAACGGCCAAACCGTGAAAGCGCTGGCGCAACCCACCAAGCAAGCGTTCTTGTACGTCTTCAACCGCATTACTGGTGAGCCCATATGGCCGATCGTAGAAAGGCCGGTGGAGCAGTCCACCGTGCCGGGTGAGAAGACCAGTCCGACGCAGCCATTCCCAACCAAGCCGCCGGCTTACGACCTGCAAGGCGCATCTATCGACGATCTGATCGATTTCACGCCCGAGCTGAGAGCGGAAGCGGTGAAGCTGGTTTCGAAATATCACTTGGGACCGGTCTTTACGCCTGGGGTGCTGAGTAGGCCGGATGGTCCCTACGCAACGCTCGCGATGGCCACCGCGGGCGGCGGCACCAATTGGGCGGGAGGCGCCTACGATCCGGAAACCCACATCGCTTACATCCCCTCGCAGCGCAGCATGACCGCCATCGGGCTGATTCCCGGCGATCCACGCCGGACCGACATGGCGTACATGTCAGGGAGCGCCGCGCCGAGATCCGGCGCTGGGGGCGGGGGTCCAGGCGGGCTCACTATCGACGGCTTGCCACTGGCCAAGCCGCCGTACGGAAGCATCACCGCCATCGATTTGAACAAAGGCGACATCTTGTGGCATATCGCAAACGGCGACACCCCCGACAGCATCCGCAATAATCCGGCGCTCAAGGGCCTCGACATTCCCCGCACTGGAAGGCCGGGAGTTTTTAGCGTGCTCGTGACCAAGACGCTGTTAATTTGCGGCGAACGAAGCGCCGGCCAGTCCGCCGTGATGCTCCGGGCATACGACAAAGCGACCGGCAAGGAAGTGGGCGCTGTCCCGATGCCCGCCGGACAAACCGGCACTCCGATGACGTACATGTTCAACGGAAGGCAGTACATCACGCTGGCGATCGCGGGTCCGGGATTCCCGGCGGAATTGATCGCGTTCCGGCTGCCGGATGAGGATCGCAAGAATTAACCGCGACGTAAGTGATAAGCTTTCTTCCAAGTGAGATAGATCCATGCGCAAGATAATTTTTTTGCCGTTTGTGATGGCGTTGATTCTGACGGGCCAGCAAGCGCGGCGTGTTGACGATAGCGTTCTAAAGAGCGCGGCGAAAAACGGGGACGAATGGCTGACCTACGGCCAGAATCCCCAGGAGACCCGCTATAGCCCGCTCAAGCAGATTGACGCCACCAACGTGAGCCGGCTCAAATTGGCGTGGTCCTACGACCTTGGCCAGGGAGGCGGCAATCAAGAAGCCACTCCGCTGGTTTGGAACGGCACGCTCTACGGCATTACGAACTGGAGCGTGGTCTTCGCGGTGGATGCGCGCACCGGCAAAGAGCGCTGGCGGTGGGATCCGGAAGTGAACCAGGAGGCTGTTTTCCCGAGTGTCTGCTGCGGGATCGTGAATCGCGGCATCGCCATCTACCAGAACCTGATCATCGCTCCCATTATCGATGGACGCCTGGAGGCACTGGATGCTACGACCGGGAAGCCGGTGTGGGAATCGCGAGTGGCTTATCCGCAGGACAACTATTCCATCACCATGGCGCCGCGCATCGCCAAAGGGAAGGTAATCATCGGCGTGAGCGGCTCGGAATATCCGGTGCGTGGATTTTTCTCCGCCTTCGATGCGCTCACCGGTCGTTTTGCATGGAAGTTTTATACCGTGCCCGGCGATCCCACCAAGCCTTTCGAGAGTGCCGCGATGAAAAAGGCGTCTGAGACATGGTCGCCCGAAGCGTGGAAGATGGGCGGCGGCGGATCGGTTTGGGATGGAATGGCCTATGATCCCGAGGCGGATTTGTTCTACGTCGGCACCGGCAACGCGGGGCCGTGGCCCGAACAGGTTCGTAAATCCAAGGGCAAGGATAATCTCTATGCCTGCTCCATTCTTGCGGTGAAGCCCGATACAGGCGAATTGAAATGGTATTTCCAGATGGTCCCCGGCGATTCCTGGGACTACGACAGCGTACAGCAGTTGATGCTGGCCGATTTGACCATCAAAGGGCGGCAGCGCAAAGTGATCATGCAGGCCAACAAAGATGGCTTCTATTACGTGCTGGATCGCGTGACGGGACAGTTCATCTCGGGGCAGCCCTGGGTGCAGGTGAACTGGGCCAAAGGATTGGATGAGGCTACTGGGCGGCCGATCGTGAATGAAGAAGCGCACTATGGCGGCGAGACCGTCATGCTGACACCCGGACCCGGCGGCGGGCATAACTGGTCTCCCATGTCGTTCAATCCCAGCACGGGCTTGGTCTATATTCCCAGCTCCAACGGCGGCCTCAGCGCATACACGGAAGATGAGAATTTCGTTTACAAGCCGGGCGAAAAGAACCTGGGTATCATCCGGCCAACGGCTCTGCCCGCAACTGGTGACGCGGCGGGCGCCGCCGCTAAGGCTGCTGTGAAGACCAGACCCACTCCGCCGTCCATCGGACCAACTCCGAAGGAAGGGCAACGCGGAATTCTCGTGGCCTGGGACCCGGTCACTCAAACGGAGCGCTGGCAAAAGCCGGGCGGCGGTTCCATCGGCGGCGGCACGGTTTCCACCGCGGGGAATCTGGTGTTGCAGGTGATTCCTGATGGGCGGCTGGTAGCTTATCGCGCCGATACCGGAGAAAAACTCCTGGATATGAAGACCGGACTTACCGGCGGCATGGGTCCTCCGATCACATACCAGATCGACGGCGTGCAGTACGTCTCCATCATGGGTGGCACCGGTAAGACGAAAGCGTCGGTCGGGCTGCCGCCGGTTGCAACTACGGCGAATCCCCCATTGCCGCGGTTGCTGACGTTCGAGCTGGACAACGCGCAGGCCGGTTCCTCAGTTGCCCCGTAGTGCTTCAGCGGCATCCACTCTGGTGGCGTTGCGCGCCGGCAGATAGCTGGCCAGCATGGCGATCGAGAGAAATACCAGCGGTGCGATCGCAAATGTCGCAAGGTCCAGCGTGCCCACTTGGTACAGCATGCTCGACATCAGCCGCGTGAGAAACAGCGCTGCGATCAGGCCGATCGCAATACCCGAACCCGCCAGCGTCAGACCCTGACGCACCACCAGGCCCAGGATATCCGCGCGCTGCGCCCCCAGAGCCAGCCGCACGCCCAACTCATACCGGCGCTGCGCCACCCAATAAGAGAGAACCCCATAAATTCCGATCACGGCGAGAGCCAGCGCGGCAAGGGAGAAGATGCCGAGCAGCAGCATGGTGAAGCGCGGTTGCACGAGAGAGCTGTCCACCAGATCGTCAACCGTCTGAACTCTGGCCACCGGCTGGTCCGGATCCACGGCTGCGATCTGCGCCCGCACCGCCGATATTACGTTCGCCGGCGGCATGGCAGTTCGAACCAGCAGGTTCATATCCGCCCAGGGCAGCTGCGCGAAAGGCAGATAAAGCTGCGCTTGCGGATCTTCGGCGAGCCCCTTGTTCTTGATATCCGCGGCTACGCCGATCACTCGAGAAAGGTTTGGCCCGCGGCCGACGAGTATATGCCGATCTAGCGGACTCTCGGTCCCCCAGAAGCGGCGGGCGAAGGTTTCATTGACGATGACCACCTTGGGCGCCTGGGAGTTGTCGGCCGCGGTGAACTCGCGTCCCGCGCGCAGCGGAACGCGCAGGGTCCGGAACCACTGCGGGCTGACGGCCTCGATGTCGACGAACGGCCGCTGCGCCAGCGGCACGTTGGGCTGGCCTTCCGGCAACACGGGAGTGATCCGTACCCAGCTCAGCGGCAGCGCGGCCGAGATCGCAGCGTTGCGCACGCCAGGCAGCACAGAAACGCGGCGTAAGACTTCGTCGAAGAAAGCGGTTTGCTGCGCCTGGCTTGCGTATTTCACCGTGGGCAGCGAGATATTCATGGTAAGAACGTTGTGAGCGTCAAAGCCCGGATCGATGCGCATCATTCGCCCGAAACTGCGCAGCAACAGGCCCGCGGCGATCAGCAGCAACAACGAGAGCGCCACTTGCCCCACAACGAGCAGGTTTTTCAGGCGCGTGCGTGCGCGGCCCGCGGAAGTGCTGCGCCCTTCATCGCGCAGCGAGGTATTCAGGTCAAGCTTAGAAAGCTGAAGCGCTGGGAACATGCCGAACAGGATGCCTGCGAGAAGCGAACTCACCAGCGTGAACAGAAGCACGCGCGTATCCATTGCGATAGGAATTCCTGGCGGAAGTTGGCTGGCTCCCCATGTCACAAGGGCACGAGTCCCAATCCAACTGAGCCCCGCGCCCAGCGCACCAGCCGCAAGCGCTAGCAGCATGCTTTCGGTGAGCAGTTGCCGCGCAACCATGCCCCGGCTTGCTCCCAGCGCGGTACGTACAGCAATTTCCCGTCCGCGGGCTAGCGCGCGCGAAAGCAACAGGCTGGCGACATTGGCGCAGGCAATCAGCAACACCAAGGCCACCGCGCCGGAGAGCAGGAACACCTTTTCGCGCACGCCGGCCACCACCAGATTGCGCAGCGGATCGGCGGTCATCACCACGCCGGGATCGGCATCGGGCGCAGCGGGATTCTGCTCGCGATACTGCCGGTTGAGCACCGCAAGCCCGGCGTTGGCATCTTGCAGTGACGTGCCAGGCCGCAGCCGCGCCAAAATGTTGAGATAACCCACGCCCATCCGCAGACGCTGCAGCGTCATGAGTGAGTACTCGAAGTAGCGCGGCGTCCAGATGTCGGTTTGGCCAACGAAGGGGAATGAAACGCCGGCGGGCAACACCCCGACGATGATATGCGGAGTCCCATCCAGCGTGACGGTTTCCCCAAGGATGTTGCGGTCGCCGCCCATGCGGCCGCGCCAAAAAGAATCGCTGATGATGGCCACCGGTTTGCCTTCCGGGCTGCCTTCCTCAGCGATGAACGTGCGCCCAAGTTGGGGTTGCACGCCGAGCATCGAGAAAAAGTTGGCCGACACGCGCACAATCGGAGCCTGAAGCGGCTGGCCGTGTCCGGTGAGATTTGCATTGTCAGTGGTCCATACGGCTACCGATTGAAACACCCGGTTGCGGTCGCGCACCAACTCATACCGCAGTAGAGTACCGCCGAAGTCCTTGTTCTTGTCCCTGGCGTCCGGGGTTACCAGTTGCTGTGGGTCGCGGTAGGGGAACGGCCGCAACAGCAGTGCGTTGGTGACAGTGAAAATCGCCGTATTCGCGCCGATTCCCAAGGCAAGCGTGAAGATAGCGGCGAGCGAGAATCCGAAATTCTTCCTGAGCATGCGCGCGCCGAAATTCAGGTCCCGGAGGAGAGCTGGCATGATGAAGCAATTATAGGCCGAGAGGTTTGTGATCCTCACTCGCGGGCGGGACCGTCGCGGGCGGAACCGTCAGTTCGGCCAGCGCATACCATGCGCCGCGCTTTCCTATCTCCATCGCGTCTGCCAATGCCTCCGGCGGAAGCGTCGGGCGCGCCGCGCCGGCCGGCATCCCCAGCGTGGTTCCATCGCTGCGCGTCAGGTAGCGTTTCACCGATTCGGCGCTGTAAACCGGAAAGAGCTCGCTGGCATCGAGCCCGGCTTCCGCAAAGAACTGCTTTTCCTGGCCATCGGGAACTCCGAACATCCAGCGCTCGCCCCACGCTTCCAGCATTTTGGAGGGAGAGAACTCGGGATACTTCGTCATAAATTCCAGCGCGCCGCGCGAAGCGTAATCCATCACCAGCGAGCTGCCTGGCGCGGACTCAGTGGCGATGCTGCGCAGTGTTTCGCGAACGCGTTCTTCGGGAAGATACATGCTGACGCCCTCCCAAATCAAGAACGTTTTCTCGGAGATGCGGTAGCCGGCCTCGCGCAGGACATCGCCCAGCTTGTCCGCATTGAAATCCACCGGCACGTAGACGACGTTCTCAGGCGCGTGGCCTAACACCGCCTCCACGCGCTGCCGCTTGCGCGCCTGCGTGGGCCGTGAATCCACTTCAAACACGCGCTTGCCCCTGAGCAGTTCTTCAAAGCGATATGCGCGCGTATCGAAGCCTGCGCCCAGGATCACCACTTGCGTGGCTCCGTTGCGCAGCGCCTGCTCCAGCTTCTGGTCGATGTAACGCGTGCGCACCTGCATCATCACAACTGTGCCCGCCACCTGAGGATCCCGGCTGGCCTCCTGATAATTGTCGAGCGCGCGGCTGAGCGGATGACCGTCGATCAGCTCCAATTCCTCGGGCCCCAATAGGCGTTCCGCCAGCCAGTCCGGATTGCGCACACTGGCGTCGGCCTCGCGAGCCCCGAAAGCGCGCCCGGCCGCCACCATGATGGAGGTGCGGGACGGCTTCACCGGCGAACCTGGTTCCGGGGATGCCGACGGGGTTGAAGACATATGTCACATGCTATCGCGCCGTTCGGCTTAAGGCTACAATCGAGCACGTGAATCCAGAGGACAATCTGATTATTCGGTGCGAGAGAAACGACACCGGCGAATGGCTGGCGATCCACTCAGTGAACGAAGCAGCCTTCGGCCGCCCGGACGAAGCCGAGTTAGTCGGCAACTTGCGCAGCGCGGGTGTCGTGCTCGTATCCGTTGTAGCCGAGCTGGACAAGCGCATCGTCGGGCACATCCTGTTCACTCGCATGTCGATTGAGACAGCCGGCGGTGCAGTCTCAGCAGTCGCCTTAGCACCTCTGGCCGTGTTGCCCGAATTTCAGCGGCAGGGTATTGGTGGACGACTGATCCGGCATGGCCTTGATTTGTTGCGAGAACGAGGTGAGCAAATCGTCATCGTTCTCGGACACCCCGATTATTATCCGCGCTTTGGTTTTTCCAGCGAGAAGGCGCGCTTACTCGAAAGCCCTTTTCCTCAAGAAGCGTTCATGGCGATGGAACTCCGCCCCGGCGCCCTGGACGGCGTTTGCGGCAAGGTAAGATATCCAGCCGCGTTCGGGCTCTGATATTTTGTGGAAACGAACCGCTGGCGTTTGAGCCCGGGGTGCACTCTGGCATCTGCGCCGGCCATCATTTCGCAGCCTGACAATGGCGCGGCGCCACGCCGGTTGCCCTCTCCGCGGTATCCGAGCATGGGGCGACCAGACCGACGTAAACTGCAAAAGCGCCGGATGCCAGCTCTGACGAGCCGATCGCCCGGCGACTTGCCGATTCGTGAGCCCATGGATTCAGGAGATCCGGGGTATCCCCACCTTCGTGGCCTGCGAAGGGCTATCCACATTCGGTTCATCTTGCAGCATTCCGTAGTGGCAAAATGCGAAGCTTGAGCGGCGTGCCGCGGATGCGGTGACCGAACCGGTGACAAAACTCACCCGAGAAAATATTGAGTGATTGCACGATTTAGCTTTCTTGCGCCGCCGTGAACAGTCCATAACCCGTGGCACGATACAGAGGTGGCCCAGCTGCTGGCAAAGCTGAAATGATCTACATACCAAGAGCACCAGGCTCATTTCCGGCATTCCCGCCGCCGTCTTCCGCCTGGCCTGTTATGGCGGCGCTCCAGCCAGCCTACCTCATTCCATTTCCACTCCCGATCACTACCGAGCCGATCACGATACAAGTGAACGTGCCCGCGAGCGGATCGCCGGTGCCGTTAGCAACCGCCCAGACAGCGTGCTGCCGAATCTACGTGGTAGTTACCGCAGCCAACACAGGCCTCATCTTTCTTGGAGTGCCAGGCCTGGAACAGGCAACCGGCGTCAATGTCATGGCAGTGCTGGCAGCCTACACCTCAGCAACCAACACGACGCAGGGGCAATGGGCTGCCTGGTGCGGATCAGATGAACAACTTGACCTCTCGGACTATGTCATCGATGCGGCGATCAGCGGCCAGGGTCTGAGCGTCACGTATTGGCCACGTTAAAAGTTCCCGGGTGTGCCATCTGCCGATCGCCCTCACGCAGGGATCATGCTCGTCCGGGTTTGCCGGAGAGGAAGGTGGTGGCGGCGATCGTCCGGCTGATGGACGAAACATGCATTCGAGTTGGGAACAGAGAGTATGCGCGGTCAAACAAGTCTTTCGGACTGACAACCTCGAAGGATCGCCACGCCGAAATTCACGGCGAAACGCTACGGCTGCATTTTCGGGGAAAGAGCGGCCAGGAGCACGACATTGCGTTGCACGACCGGCGCCTGGCAAGAATCGTGAAGCGCTGCCAGGACCTGCCGGGACAAGAGCTCTTCCAATACCGGTCAGAGACAGGCGAATTGGCGGCCGTGGATTCCACGGACGTGAACGAATACCTGCGGGAAATTGCCGGCGAGGAGTTCACAGCCAAAGACTTTCGGATGTGGCATGGTACCGGGCACATGGCTCAGTTGCTGAGCGCGCTCGGTCCCGGCAGCTCGGAAACCAGTCGCAAGCGAAACATCGTAGAAGCCGTTAAGGAGACCGCGAAGCATTTGGGAAATCGGCCGGCCGCTTGCCGCAAATACTACATTCATCCTGCAGTCCTTGAGGGGTACGAAGAGCAAATGCTTTTTGCTGCGGTGGGAACTCCGTCAAAGCAGGCTTCCGCAATGGCTGGGTTGCGGCCTTTTGAGATCGCCACCCGCCGGCTGGTTCAATCCTATTACGCTCGGCGAGAAGGACGCAGAAAAGCCAGCTAACGACCGCTAAACGCCGCCTGGTACCCAGCCGGGAGCCGATGCATTTGGACGCGTGTGAAAGTGCGCGGCTTCTTGATCCGAGGCAGACTCCTGGCCGGCATGGACGATCGCCCATTTGAGCATGAGCGCCCCAGCCACGCTGAGAGCGGAGGCAAGCACGCCGAAGCTTCGCCTCCCGCCAGCCGGCCGCCGCGATTCCGATCGCCGCGATCCGAGGGCGCACAACGCCGTTGGGGCGATGATACCGAGCGCGATGGAGCCTGCCCAAAACTTCCGCGCTTGTTTTCCTTTCGTCAGCGGCCTGGCGGCACGTTTGGCGGTTGCAAGGTACGCGGCCACGGCGGTGGCTTCACTGATCGCGACCACAGTTTCCATCCGTTGCAGCGCCAGCCGTTGGGTTTCGCCCTTTAAGGAGGAAATAAGGGCCATCGGTGAAATGGCGGCGCTCATGGAACTGCATCCGAACAGCGCGCCCAGAAATGGAGTGCGCGCCCAAACCGGCGTGCTCGTCGCAGATAGCAACACACCTGGATAGGCGAGCATCGTTAAGGCGAACGGCAGGCCCAGCAGGCTTGTCGTGCGCGACGGAAAATACCGCAGCGCTCGAAGAAACCAGGGGAGCGAATCGCCTCCCGTTACGAATTCGCGCGCCGCGAATTCCTGTGCCGCGGCCAGGGCTGTAAACTGTCCAAACGCGGTGAGGGCCCACGCGCCGGTATTCATGGGCGATGTCGGCTTCAGGATGCGAAGCATATGATGAAAACGCTCCGGCCGCCCCAAGTCCGCGATGAGAAGCGGCGGGCAAGGAAGCAGCGTGGCCAGCGATACGTATCGGCTGGTGCGGACCAGCTGCGGGTATCGGCCATTCGCGAACAGGTCTGCCATCGTCGCCAGCACGTAGGTTCCCGAACTGATGCCTTCCAGGAAGAAATAGAAGGCAATCTCCCATTTCCAACGCGGCCGTTTGAGGAACGGTACACCGTAGTAGGCGGGTTCTAAGGCGCCTTTTGGAGTTGCGCTTGGGACCACGGAGTCTACGGGCGGAAATTCCGCGGGCGACACTTCCAACGTTCTCTCTTCAGGCGTGATCATCAGGGTTCCTCGCAAAGAAAAATGCAGAAACTGCGGCCAGCCCGATGGCCGCGGCGAAACTGATCAGGTAATTCGTTTTCAAGTGAGCAGCAGGACGCCTGGGCGCTTCAGGCAAGTTATAGACGGCCGGCCGATCCCTCAGCAAGAAAAACGAGCGTAGCGCGCTGTATTCGCCGGCTGGTTCGGCTCCATATAAGTAAGCGTCCGTTTCTCCTCGATGGTGCAGCTCCTCTATCCGGTGATTCGCCCGGCGGCGCAGCTCCTCAACCGGTCCGAATTGGATGGACGCCGTGGGGCAGGCTTTGGCGCAGGCCGGAGTCAACCCGTCCTTCTGACGGTCGTAACAAAGCGTGCACTTATGCGCCCGCCCGTCCTCTTGATTGCGATCCAGCACACCGAAGGGGCAGGCTGCTACACAGGACGCGCAGCCGTTGCAAATATCCTGCTGCACGTAAACGTTGCCGAACTCGTTGTAGATGAGCGATCCGGTGGGACAGGCCTCCTGGCATGGAGCTTGTTCGCAATGTTTGCAGACATCGCTCATCATCAGCAACCGATCGATTCCGTTGCGATCGAACTGCTCGATAAACGCCACATGCCGCCAGGTGGTATCGGACAATGTCACCGTGTTGTCGTAGCTGAATCCGGTCCATTGAAAGCCGTCAGCCGGCAGTTGATTCCATTGCTTGCAGGCGATTTCACAGGCTTTGCACCCGATGCAAAGCGTCGTGTCGGTAAAGAAGCCGGTCTGCTCCCTCATTTCCGGCGTATCCGGCCGGCGCCAGGCGTCCATAAGTTCGAGGCTCATATCGCTTGCCCTTCCGGCTGCCCGGAGGATGGCGTATCGGGCGCCGGCTCCCGCGTGGGCCATCGTTCCACCGCGAGCGGCTTCGCACGGTGTTGATGAAGGCGGCCGGCGCGAACGTTACACGTGAATGCCTTGGCTTCATGCATGCTAACGTTTGGATCGGCCACGATGGATGTTAAATCGTTCGCGATCGATCCCACGGTTTCGCCCGCGAATCCCCAGTGAAACGGGATCGCGATCTGATGCACGGTGCGCCCCTCGATGGTGAGCGGCCGCACGCGCCGGGTGACCATGGCCCTAGCTTCAATGGCGCCCCGGCGATTCCAGACGGTAATCCACTGGCCGTGTTCGATGCCGCGCTCTGCCGCCAGCTCCGGGCTAAGCTCGATGAACATCTCCGGTTGAAGCTCGTTGAGCCAGCTATCGAAGCGGCTCATGGGCCCGCTCAAATAATGTTCGGTGAGGCGGAACGTAGTAGCGACCACCGGATAATCGGGGTTTTCAGGCGCATCCTTGGCGTTCAGCGGTGTATCGTAAAGCTCCACCATCGGATTGTTCTGCTGTCCGTAGAGCGGATTGCGGACCGGGGTCTCCACCGGTTCATAATGCGCCGGAAGCGGACCGTCTTTCGTTCCCGTCGGTGCGAACAACCAGCCCTTGCCGTCGGGCTTCATAATAAATGGCTCATCGCCCGCGATCGCCGCCATGCCGCTCGACCCCGCGGGCGGCCGGTAAGACGGCTCCTTGTCCGGTTCGAAATCAGGCTCATCCAAGCCGGTCCACGAGTGGCGCGCCTGGTCCCACCAGACCAGTTTCTTGCGCTCCGACCAAGGCCGGCCCTCCGGATCGGCCGATGCACGGTTGTACATGATGCGGCGATTATGCGGCCACGCGTAACCCCACTCGCGATTGATCAACTCTCCGGGAGTTCGTCCCCGATCGCGCGCGCGATTGCGACCCTCCTCCGGGTAAACGCCGCTGTAAATCCAGCATCCGCACGCCGTGCTGCCGTCGTCCTTTAGCTCCGAGAAACCGCGCACCAGTTTGCGATCGGCAGTGGTAAAACCGTTGATCTCCTTGAGAATTTTGTGGGTGTCCGGTTCGTCGGGAATGGCGCTCAGGGAACCATCGGGCAGGCGTTCCGGCTGCTCACGGTCATAATCCCAGGTGAGATTGAGCAGACCCTGGTCGCGCGTTGAAACAGATCCCGAATATAGATTCTTCAGACGCTTTCCAAGGTGATACATAAACCAAAGATCGGAGCGGCAATCGCCCGGCGGATCGATGGCCTTATCGTGCCATTGCAGAAGACGCTGCGTGTTAGTGAAACTGCCTTCTTTCTCTGGCGAGGAAGCAGCCGGAATGAAGAATACTTCAGTCCCGATGCTTTTTGGATGCGGCGAATCCGGACCCTCATGCCAGAAGCAGGCGCTTTCGATTTCGAACCAATCGCGCACCACCAGCCAATCGAGTTTCTGAAGTGCCGCCCGATGCAACACGGCGTTCGGGCCGCCCGCGGCTGGATTCTGGCCCATGAGAAGCAGACCTCGGACCTTACCCTCGGCCATGCGCAAAAAGGTGGGCAGATGCGAATAGTTGCCATCGATGCGCGGCACCCAGCGAAATCCCCAGTCATTTTCGGCCGTTGAGGCATCGCCATACCAGGCCTTCAGCAAGCTGACGGCGAATTTCGGGAAATTCGACCAATAGCCATGCGGAACGCTTTCGTGCTCCAGATAGTCCTTCAACCTGCCGTGATTGCGCTGCGCCGAAGGCTGGGACAGATACCCGGGGAGAAGGTCGTACAACGTCGGAATGTCGGTGGATCCTTGTATGCTGGCATGGCCGCGCATGGCCATAATGCCGCCGCCCGGCCGGCCAATATTGCCCAACAGGAGTTGGAGAATGGTTGCGGCGCGAATCATCTGAACTCCAGTGGTGTGCTGCGTCCATCCCACGGCGTACACGATCGCGGTAGTACGCTCCCGCCCCGAATTCGCGCACACGGTTTCGGCCACCTTCAGAACCTGTTCCACACTGCAACCGCACACCGAAGCCACCATCTCCGGCGTGTAACGCTGGTAGTGACGGCGCAGGATGTTCAGCACACAGTTGGGATTTTGGAGCGTGGGGTCGGCCGGGGAATCGTAATTCTTCAGATGGCCTATTCGTTCACTGAACGACTGGGCTTTGATCTCTGCTGGGGTGTGCGTTTTCGATGCGCCCTGGTCCTCGCCTTCGTAATTCCAGCAGATGGTGTGCGGTTCGTAGCGTCCTGTTTTCGGATCTAACCCGCAAAACACGCCATCCAGATCCTCCGTGTCGCGAAAATCTTCTTTGATCAGCGTGGTGGCGTTGGTATAGGCGAGGACGTATTCGCGGAACCACAGTTCGTGGCTTAGCGCGTAGTGAATCAATCCACCCAGAAAGGCGATGTCGGAGCCGGCGCGGATGGGCACATACATGTCGCAGGCGGCCGAGGTACGCGTGAAGTGCGGATCCACGTGAATCAACGTAGCGCCTTGCTCGCGGGCCTTCATCGGATAGCGGAATCCCACCGGGTGAGCCTCCGCCATATTCGAGCCCATGATGAGAATGCAATCGGCCAGCGCCAGATCCTGCTGTGTGTTGGTGGCCGCTCCGCGGCCCAGCGAAGTGCCCAGACCGGGCACCGAAGCGCTGTGTCATATGCGGGCCTGATTTTCGATCGCGACGACGCCCAACCCGCCATTCAGCAGTTTCTTGATGAGGTAGTTTTCTTCGTTATCGAGCGTCGCGCCGCCGAGAGAGGCCACCGATGTTAAATGGTTCAATAGCGTACCATCGCGCTGCTCGACGAAATCGGCGTCGCGAGCCTCCTTGAGGCGCTCCGCGATGCGGTCCATGGCCCAATCCAAAGAACGCCTTTCCCAGCGTTCGGAGAACGGAGCGCGGTACATCACATGCGTGATGCGGTGTGGATTCACGGCCAACTGGAAGGTATTGCCGCCCTTGGGACAAAGCGTGCCCTCGTTGATCGGGCTCTCCGGATTCCCTTCGATGTCGATGACCTTGCCACCCTTGACGTAGATTAACTGGCCGCAGCCGACGGCGCAGTAAGGACATACGCTTTCAACCACAGTGGCGCCGCGAGTGCGCGACGATTTTGCGATTGAATCCGGGCTAAACGGCTGCTCCAATAAACGGGCGCGGAGAGTATCTTCTGAATCGCGTTGAGTCATGGTTCCACTGGTTAGACTCCGCCGGCCGGCCATTGTGTTCAGTCCGTTTCCATAGCAGCCCCCTGCATTCCGCTAAATGGGCCGAATCACAACCTCCTGCTTGGGGATATTTTCCAGCATCGCGTTGCCGACCTTGAGATGCTGGTCCATGAGCAAACGGGGCGTGTGCGCCATCCATTCGGCCAAGGAGACGTCTTCGTACTTCGGCGATTTGAACATCTCTAAAAAAACGAGGTCAGTGTCGCCGATATTTTCGATGTAATGCGGCTGCGATCGGGGGATGTACCCGACGTCCCCCTCCTGGAAATCCATGGTTCGCGCGTCAGATCCGGCGGCGAAAACCGTCATGCGCGCCTTCCCGGTTTTGTAATACTGCCATTCGTCCGCGTTGGGATGCCAGTGCAGCTCGCGCAGTCCTCCGGGCTTCAGGGTCACGATGGCGGCTGAGATCGGCGTGACAGGGAAGATCTTGGAATCGATAATCTTTACGTCGCCGCCGGGCTGAGTTTTCGTGGGTTGCATGGTGCTGGCCTGGAAGCTGAATCTGCTATCGATTGCGCCCGTTCCAGCCGCCGCCTGATCCTGTTCCATCTTGAGCGGACCCGGAAGAGCGGTTTGGAAAATGAACAATTCCTTCTGCGGAACCTTGTCAAAGACGGCGGGCTGTACGTTGAAGTTTTTCGCCAATATTTCTTTGGGAGTGTGGGCCAGCCAATCCGTAATTAGGAAGGTATGGAATTCGTCAAAGCTGCCATCATCGAAAACCAGCAGGAACCGGCAGCCGTCGGGACCCAGACCCTGGATCGAATGCGGAATGCCGGGCGGGAAGAGCCACAGGTCACCCTCAGCGACATCGTTCACGAAACTTTTGCCATTGCTGTCCACCGCGGTGATGCGGGCATTGCCTTCCAGCATGATGGACCACTCGGATTCCACATGCCAGTGAAGTTCGCGACACCCTCCGGCCGTCAATTTCATCTCGACGCCGGCTATGGTGGTGGAAATCGGAAGTTCGCGCACGCTCACCTCCCTGGTCCAACCGCCGCTCTCAATACGCTTGTGCGCCAAAGCGAAAGAATATTTGAACGGATTTACGTTGCCATGATCGGTGCGGGGCGGCCATTCCGAATCAGGGTTCTCCGCCGCCACAGCCGTATTCTGAGCACCTGGATCGGTTTCGTTCGGGGCATTGTGGGCCGCATTGGCATGGGGATCTTGCGGCGCGGCGCTCGAGTTCTTCGCTAATCCCATGGTGAGCGCCGCAGCCAATGCGGTAGAACCAAGGCCCAACGTCTCCCGGCGGCTTAAGCTCGCCTTTTCATCGCGGTTTTCAATCTGTGCCATTCTTCTTCCCTCCCTAGAAAAGATACGCCGCGCTCAAAGTAACCTGATTGGCGCGGCCTGTGTCAAAGGCCTGATCGCGATAATACGTCAGCAGCCGCCGATATTCGAGTGACCATTGGACGTTACTGGTCATGGAATAAATGAAATTCGCGAAGACATTTTCATTGCGGTATCGTGCTCCAACCGGGAGGTCGTGCGCGCTGGGCTGGTCTATGCCGTAGCCCGCGTTCAGCTCCCAATGCTTGTTCAACTTAAACTGCGCCTGTGACCAGCCGCCGCGACTTAGAACACCGTGGCCTCCCGGCGTGCCGACCGCGCCGATATCTTCACCCAGAGCGACATCGTAGATGCCCAGTGCGCGGCCGGCGTAAGCCTCACCGGTGAGATTAAACAGGCGGGTGAATGGCAGGCTGTAGTCAAGCGCCGCACCCCAGGAATCCACCGCCTGGCTTACGGATACGTTATCGATAGTTCCCACGTTCTTACCTCGGCCGTATCTGCCGCTAAAACCGAGCGTGTAGTCCCGGTCGTTATCGCTGATGCTCCAAGCTGCGCGACCCTCCAGCGCTGGCATCCGTCCTAACTCGCCCGCCCCCGGCGGCCGAAAGCCAACGAATGTTGCCGCATAATCGCCGTCGTCGGGATCGCTGGCTGCGATCTGATACAGCATCCGACTTCCGGCACTGAGCGTCTGTTTTGCTTCCAGGCGGATCTGTGGCAGACGGATCCACGGGTTGCCGGCGCCATTGAACTCCGCCACCGCGTACAGAGCCAGGCTGGATGGATTGAGCGGCGCAAAGATGGACCAGTCCTGTCCAACCTCCAGAGCTACGTTGGACCAGTCCAAGCGGCCATAAGCCAGGCGCAAGCGGAACAGTCCCATGTTGGCGCCATCCGGAAAGGGCGCCGTGGCGCTATAGGCATCCATCTCAAATGCGCCTGTCAATTTTGGGCGCCCGCAATTTCCGTGGGATTGAGTCGTATGCCCAGACGCGTCTGGCGCGGGGTCTCGAAAAAGCTTTGATCGGCAGCCGTAGCGGCGGATCCCGGCTTTGAGACGATAGTGCCCGCATCCTCCAGGTTCACGCCCGCGGTGTTGAAGCCGGCGTTGAGCAGAAGCGTTCCGTAAATCGTAACGGGAATGTGTTTGCCAGTGTTGGCTTCCGCCCGTTCCTCCGGCTCGGCTTGTTGGGGAACGGAGGGAGAGTTGGGTGAGGACGCCGCAACCGATGTCGGGGCCGCGCTTGCTGGCGATGCGGATGAGGGACCGGAGGCCGCCACCGCGGATTGCCCGTCCGTACCAACACCCGGCACCGAGAGTTTCCGAAGGTCCGCTGCATCCAGAACTCCCTTATTCCGCAGGATGTCCGCCAGCACGGAAACTCGATCTCCCGCGGAGGCGGCCAAAACCTGGTGAAGTTCCTGATCCGAGATTGTACCCTTCTGCTTGAGTATTTGCGCAAGCACGGAAGCGGAATCCTGGGCTGCTCCAATTCCGACGGCGAAGCATGAGTAAAAGGCGAGAGTTATTGCAAAGATGGGGCCAAAACGCATAGCGACTTCGGCCAATGTGATGCCGCCCGATTTCAGTTGTTTCGTTAGAAGGGGTTACTACCGCAAACGTTGAGCGGATGGGTTGCAGGATGAGGATGTGCGGCTTCCCGTAAATCCTCCGGCTTTGGCGCGCTGATTTTTCGCGCTCACGACGAACTCACCATCCAAAGCCGCAACGAGAAACCAACGCTGGCCCGGAGTGGAATGCTAAGGGGTTCGCGTGGTCCACGCGGCCTGCTCTGCAAGATCATCTCCGCTGAGCCGAGCAGGGGATCATAGCTCTATTCACGCCAACAGCATCGCGGTAGCGGCCCCCGTCATCAACAGGAACGCAATCCATCCCAGCGTTCGTTCAGCCGCGGAGCTGACCTGGTTGCCCATCACCTTTCGGTTGCTGGTAATCAGAAGAATCAGCAGAATGAGTGGCGGGGCCAGCACTCCATTCGTGACCGCCGACCAAAACAACATTTTTACGGCGTCGAGCCCCATATAATTGAGCGCGACTCCAAGCACCATCGCCAGGCCAAGCACGCCATAGAACTTGCGCGCGCCGCGCGGCTTCTTTTCGAGCGATCCGCGCCAAGCGGCAGCTTCCGACAGTGCGTAGGCGCATGATCCAGCCAGGACGGGAACTCCGAGCATCCCTGTTCCGATCAATCCCAAAGTGAATAGCAGATAAGCCGCATGTCCAGCGAGCGGCCGCAGCGCTTCGGCAGCTTGCCGTGCCGTCGCAATGTGCACGATTCCGTGAGCATGCAAAGTCGCGGCTGTGGTGAGGATGATGAAAAACATGATGAAGTTCGAAGCGAACATTCCTGTTATAACGTCCACCCGCAAGCGGCGGAGTTGTTCAGCTGTTGCGCCTCTGCCCTGAGCGAGTGTCCTTCCCATGGCGCGTTGCTCCTCCACTTCCTGGGATGCTTGCCAGAAAAAGAGGTAGGGAGAGATGGTAGTGCCAAGAACGCCCACCAGTACTTCCAGGTAGTCGTGCGACCAGACCGGGTGGGGAAGTAGAGTCGCAAGCAATGCCTGATGCCAGTCCACGCGCACAAAGAATGCAGTGATCACGTAAGCCAGCAGGACCAGCGTAGTCCATTTAAAGATGCGCGCAATCTGGCGGTAGGACGACCAAAACAAGAAAGCGATAATAATGGCGGTGTAAAGCGGGGTCCACAGAAAGGCACTTACCCCGGTGATCATCTGCGTAGCGCCGGCCATCCCGCCCAGGTCCGCGGCGATGTTGACGACGTTTGCGACAATCAAAAGAGCACACGCGCCCCAGAGAACCCATTTGGAGTACTGCCGGCGGACCACGCCAGCCAAGCCCCGGCCCGTCACCATACCCAGCCGTCCGCACATCATTTGGACGGCTACCATGAGCGGAAAAGACAGGAGAACCGTCCAAAGTAAGCTGTAGCCGAAGGCGGCTCCGGTCATGGAGTATGTGGAGACGCCCGACGGATCGTCGTCGGCGCAGCCCGTGATTAGCCCGGGACCCAGATCGGCGAAAAACAATTCGAGCCGATTCTGCTTTTTAAGTGGTGTGGTCGCGTTCAAGATGCTCCAGTCGAGCCGGCGGCGGCGCTACCTACTTTTGCTTTTTGACGCCGATTCATTGCCCGCGGCCGCGGAGGCATATACCAGGATCTCTGCCTTTCCGTTGTCCCCGGTGTCGCCGGTTTTGCCGAGCCCCAGGGTTCTGATGTGCGTATCATCCAATCGGAAATTCTTGGCCAGATAATCGCGGATTGCGGCAGCCCGGCCTTCGGAAACGGCCCGGTCCTTATCCGTTTCGCCCTTCATCCCAGTGGATGCAACCACCACTGCCAAACCGAAAGGGTTCGACTGCAGATAGTCGCCGGCCTCCTTTAACGATTTCTCGTCTTTGAGTTTGGCTTGCTGATTGAACATCCTTTGGCCGTCATAGTCAAAAGTCTTCACCGGTGCGCCAGCCGGAAGACGCGAGATCGCGTTTTTTGTAAGATCCGAAATGTCTTCGTAACCGCGATTTTTAAAGAACCCGCGCAGCAAGAAGTTATGCTTTAGGGCTTCCATATCTTCGTCCAGAGCCGTCGCCCCGGCCGTGGCCTTTTGGTAAATCGTTTTGTCGTTGATGAGCGCACCAACTGTTCCTTTGCCCTCATTGATCTTGGAGCTGATCGCATTCAGGTTGCTCGCGGTTCCATTGAGGTCTGTCACTGCGCCCTGGGCCGTATCCAGAAGCTGATCCGCCTTCTTCACCAAATTCGATATGTCCAGAGGAGGTTGGCTCCCAATGGTGTCGCCATCCTTCAAGGCAGGGGCGCCATCGGAGCCGAATGTAATCTCGATATACTTATCCCCAATCAAACCTTCGGACTTGATGGATGCAACAGAATCCTTCTTCAGTACATCGCGCGTAGCTTTGTCGAGGTCCATGGTGACCGTTACTTTACCGTCGGGCTGATTTGGAAGCTGGATGTGTTTTACGGTGCCTTGATGAAGTCCCCCCACTCGCACGTCGGCGCCGTCAGCCAGACCGGCCACATTCTGGAAGTCGGCTTTGAGGCGGTAGGTGGATTGGAACAGGGATTCGCGGCTTCCAATGAGAAAGACACCGATCACCAGTGCGGAGAGTGCAGCGACAATGAACAAACCAAGCCGGAATGCTTGCGACATCAGGCCTCCCTAAGCGGCGTCCTTGAGGAATTGGACGACGAACGGATCAGAACTCTGTTCCAGTTGAGAAAAAGTCCCGTCAATGACGACCTTTCCTTGACGCAAGAGAACAAGGTGGTCAGCAATGGATTTCGCGCTGTGAATGTCGTGCGTCACGACAACCGACGTTAGATTTCGTTCCTTCTTGAGTTTCATGATGAGGTCGCCGATTTCGGCAGCGGTAATCGGATCGAGACCCGAGGTGGGCTCGTCGAAAAGCAGGATATCCGGATCGAGCGCCAGAGCTCTGGCAAGGCCGACTCGTTTTTGCATCCCGCCGGAAATGTCGGAAGGCATCTTGGTTAAGTCGCGCTCCATTCCTACGCTCGCCAGCAGCGCCCGGACTCGTTCCCGGCGCTCGGCTTCGGGTAGCGTGGTGTGCCGGCTCAAGGGAAAATCGACATTTTCCTCGACGGTTAACGAATCGTACAACGCGGCTTGCTGAAACAAGAACCCTATTTTCTTTCGGATCTCGTTCAAGCGGTTCAACTCAAGACCAGCAATCTCCTGCCCCTGAATCCGGATGGAGCCGGAGTCTGGCTGCTGCAACCCGACCATGAGTTTCAATAGAACGCTCTTGCCGGTGCCGCTTCTTCCGAGCACCACCACAGTTTGGCCGCGTTCCGCTGTGAGATGTATGCCGTTCAGAACCTTTTGGGAGCCGAAGGATTTATGCAGATCGCTTACAACCAGGGCCAGCGCATTCGTGCTCCCGCCGGCCTCGTACACGATCGGTTTTTCGCTCGCAGTCATGACGGGAAAAATACCTCGATGACTCGAACCAGGATCACGTCGGCAAGGATGATAAACAGCGACGAAAGCACGACGGAGCTGGTGGCGGATCGGCCGACGCCCGCCGTACCCCCTCGCGTTCGCATCCCTTGGAAACAGGAAACGAAGCCAATGATTAAGCCAAACACTGCGGTTTTGAAGGTAGGCGGAAGGAAGTCGCTGAGCGCCGCGTCCTTCAGGCCGCTATGCAGAAAGAGCCGAAATGTGATGGGCTCGCGCAAGGTTGACGAGATCCATCCAAGAAGGATGCCCGCGGCATCCGCTGAGACGGTCAGCAACGGCAGCATAATCAAACATGCCAGTACACGAGTAGAGGCGAGAAACTTATAAGGGTCTACAGCCGAGACTTCCATGGCCTCGATCTGCTCGGTGACTCGCATGGACCCCAATTCGGCGCCGATGCCGGCACCCACACGCCCGCTCACGATCAATGCCGTAATGACTGGGCCGCTCTCCTTAATAATGGAGAATACGATTACTGCGGGAAGCATCGCCTTCGCTCCGAATCGGACCAGACTATCGCGGGTCTGCAGCGACAGCACCACGCCCGTGGCGGCGCCGGCGAGGGCTACTAGCGGGAACGATTTCGATCCAATTGAATCCATCTGGCGGATAAATTCGCGGCCCTCCCAAGGCCGGCTCAAGCTCGCTCGTGCGACACGGGCGCAAAACAGCCCCAATTCGCCGAACCATTCGAAAAAGGTTTCAAAAAGGCGTTGCGCGTCTTTTAGGAGGTTGCCAGCCACACCAATACCGCCGGTCAAAGCATTTGCCCGTGAAGGGCCAAAGTAAAGATCCTATAATTCTGGGCCTTTAGCGCGGGCCGGCTGGCACGTGACGGGCAATTCTTACCTAAGGATGTTCAAAAGTAAAGACAATGACTAATGTGCGCGGCGAGCACGCGTATGGGCAGCTTTCTCGGCGGCGCGCTCGCGTCTGACTGCTCCCCTTGTTCGCGCAGCGTTTTAAGGAACTCGCGCAAAACGGAGCGCGGCACGAAGCAGTTCCCGGCCTGTTTTGTGGTGCATGCCGCACCCTTTGCGCTTGTGAGCCGCCTGGCTACGGCTGTTTGTCCCGGCCTTGGGCGCTCGCACGGGCCTGGCGCGAGGCTGGCTAACGAATTCAGTACAGCGCTCGTTAGTTTCCGCCGGTGCTCGCTGGCGGCCCGGACGTCATCTTCTTGCCGCCGGTCCAAGTGATTTCGCGGGAATGCGCAAAGTTCGACCCGTCGCGCGCCCGCCATCCGAACACGGTAACGGTATCTCCGATTTTCATCGTGTCGCGCGTCCATCCCTGCCGTCTCAGCATATTGGGCGGAAAGCCTTCAAATTTCCAGTGGACCAGATTGCCCGAGTCGTCCTTCACGTCCAGGTAGAAATGAATGTGAGGATTCTCCCAATCCACCTTGGTAACAACGCCACTCACCGTCACCGGTTTGGTGTCGTCATACTCCGCCCCGAAGGAATGATGGGCGAATGCGGGTGCTGAAATCAGCAGTCCGAGAGCGGCAGCTAGGATGTGAGTTCGCATAAAAAACACCTGCGGTACATTATATATCTCAGTTCGCCGCTTTCGCCGCGCGAAGCGAAAATACCTGCTCCGCGTTGGTCTGGTATAGCATCTTTTTTGCGGCGTCATCGATCGGAAGACCGTCGGTGACCTTCACTTCTTCCGGTACGAACTGGTAGGGATAATCCATCGCGTAAAGCACGCGATCAACCCCCAGCACGGATTGTGCGTAAAGAATCGGCGGCTCCCAGGCCATGCCGCTAGTGGTGACGTACATGTTCTCTTTGATGTAATCGCTCGGCTTCTTCTGCAACTTTTGCACGGATGCATAGCGATTGGCCTTCACCATGGCGGTGTGCATGAAATCGATGCGGAACAGCCAGTACGGCAGACCTTCCCCCAAATGTCCCGCGACAATGCGGAGCTTGGGAAATCGATCGAACACGCCTGCGACGATAATCCGCAACAGGTGCAGTCCCGTTTCAACTGCGAAGCCGAAGATGGCGCCGTCCAGGCCGCGTTCGATAAACGGACCGATCATGGACTTCGGCGGCGTAGTGGGATGAATGTACACCGGCACGTTCAGGGCTTCGGCAGCCTCGAAGATGGCCCAAAATTTCGGATCGTCCAGATATTCTCCGCGCGTGTGGCTGTTCACAATGGCGCCCTTCAGGCCGAGCTGGCGCACGCCGCGTTCCAGTTCTTTGGCCGCGCCGGCTGGATCTTGCGGAGCGATGGCGGCCAGGCCCGAAAATCGATCGGGATGCTTGCGAATGGCATCGGCCAGTTGATCATTGAACGTTCGCGCCAGCGCCGTGGCTTCGGGCGCATCGAAAACTTGTACGCCGGGCGCGGTCAGCGAAAGGATCTGCATCGCAATGCCGGTGTCGTCCATGTCGCGCAAGCGCCGCTCGCCGATGTCCTGGATGCGTTCGGCCAGCGCTGTCGCGCGGGGACTCGCGCCCGAATAAAATCCCCACAGGCTGCGAAAACCGGGATCGTCGTAGCCGTCTTCCAGCAGCTTGCGATAGCGCGCCACCAGTTCCGGTGGGGCGAACGCTTCCTCGGTGGCAATCCGCAGATAATCGGGGTCTTTGGTCATCACAATCACGCTTCCATCATCACAATCAAGCTTCCGAGACGAACTTGGTCACCAGACACGCCTCCAGGCCTTCCATTCCTTCCTCGCTTCCATGCCCGCTTTCCTTAATGCCGCCAAACGGAGAATCGCGCACGGAAATAAGATAGCTGTTGATGCCCACCAGTCCCGCTTCCAGCTGGTCGGCCAGCAAATTCACGGTTCGGTTGGATCGCGTGAAAGCATAGGCCGCCAAGCCGTAAGGCAAGCGATTCGCTTGTTTGATCACATCTCCGAAATCGGAAAAAGGATTAATGATCGCAACGGGCCCGAAAGGCTCCTCATTCATGATGCGCGCTTCGTTCGGCACTTCCGACAGCACGGTGGGCTCCCAGAAATATCCGGGACCCGGAATGCGCGACCCACCGGCATCGAAATGCGCGCCGTGCTTCTTCGCGTCGCCGAGCAGTTCCTCCATCGCGTTCAAACGCAGGGAATGCGCCAGCGGCCCCATTTTATTGGTTTCCACCAGCCCGTCCCCAACCGGCCACGAGCTGGCGCGCGCGGCGAATCCGTCGACGAACCGCTGGTAGATTTTCTCATGCACGTAATAGCGCGTTGGCGAAACGCACACCTGCCCGGCATTGCGGAACTTCCAGGTAGCGGATTGATCGAGAACATTTTCCACCTCGATATCGTCGAATACGATTACAGGCGCATGGCCGCCCAATTCCATGGTGGTCCGCTTCATGCCATCCGCCGCCAGTTTCATCAGTTGCTTACCCACGCGCGTGGATCCGGTGAACGAAACTTTGCGAATCACCGGCGATGCCAGCAGATGGGTTGAAATTTGCGACGGCACGCCGAAAACGATGGACAGCACACCCTTCGGCAACCCGGCATCCATCAACGCGCGCGCCACTTCCAGCGCCGACGCCGGCGTGTGTTCGGCCGGCTTCATGATGCAAGGGCATCCCGCCCCCAGGGCCGCGCCTAACTTGCGGCACGGGTTGCCAACCGGAAAATTCCACGGGGCGAAGGCGGCCACTGGACCCACCGGCTCACGCAGCACCGTCATCCTTACTCCCGGCGTTCGCTGCGGCAGCACGCGGCCATAAGACCTGCGGCCCTCTTCGGCGTACCATTCCAGGATGTCGGCCGAGCCATGCGTCTCCAGCCGAGTTTCGTGAATGGTTTTGCCTTCTTCGATGGTGGCGATGCGCGCGATGTGCTCGGCGCGCTCGTGCATCAGGTCCGCCGCGCGCTTCAGAATCTTGCCGCGATCCTGCGGCGACATGCCGCGCCATACTGGATACGCTTGCTCGGCCGCATCCAGTGCGCGATCCAGGTCGGCCTTCGAGGCGTGGGGCAGCACGCCAATGCATTCGCCGGTGGCCGGATTCATCACCGGTTCGTGCTCCCGCCCGTCATTCCGGCTGTGGGGCGGAGTCCATTCGCCGCCAATGAGAAGTTTCAAATCCGCATATTGCTGAGACATTTTTATCGCTTGCTCATTATATGGTATAAGCACAGAGGATCTTGGTTGCATGCAGCGGGAGAGGAGCGCCTGACCGATGAAGAAAACAGCCTTCTATGGATGGAAGCTGCTGGCGGCGTTCTGGTTCATTTACCTCGTCAACCTCGGATTCCCCACCTACGGCCAAAGCGTCATCAACGCCTATATGGCGAAGGGCCTGCATCTGGACCGCACCATGCTGGGCCTGGCCTTCTCCTTGTACATGTTGATGGTCGGGCTGCCCGGACCGGCCGTGGCGGCGCTGGTGAATCGGATCGGTGTCCGAAAAACGCTGCTGATTGGAAGCTGCTCGGCGATGCTGGGCGCGCTCTCCATGGCCCTGTTCGTTCATACCGGCTGGCAAGCGGTGATCTCCTTCGGAATCCTGATCGGGTTCGGTTCCTGCGCGGGCGGAGCCATCGCCGAGCAGCAAGGTATCGCGCAATGGTTCGTTCGCAAACGCGCGCTCGCGCTGTCGCTCATGTACAGCGGCGGCGGCATCGGCGGATTCATTTTGCCTCCGATTCTCGATCGCGTGATCTCGCGTTCGCACGGAAATTGGCGCAACGGATGGTGGATCTTTCTCGTGCTCGCCGCCATTGGTGCGGCCTTCATCTTTTTCTTTGTGAAGGAAAAGCCGGCGGACATGGGTCAAGTGCCGGATGGCGGCGCCGGGCCAGATCTGGCGCCCGGGCAAAAGCGGCCGAAGGGCGTGTTCCTTACCACCGAAGCCTGGACCTTCAAAGAAGCGATCTTCTCGCGCGCATTTATCCTGATGCTGCTCTCGTCGGTGGGAATTAGCTGCGGATTTACGCTAATCCAGGGCCATGGCGTGGTGCACTTGCGGGACCTGGGACATTCGTCGTCCGAGGCCGCAATGGCCATGTCGATCCTCGCGATCTCGACCCTGATGGGCAAGCTGCTCGCCAGCTTTGGCGACCGCATTGAACCGCGCTACATATGGTCCGGCGCGATGGTGGCTTTCGGGCTCGGAATGGTTCTGGTGGTGCACGCCACCAGCACGGCCGACCTTTATCCCTTCCCCATCCTGCTCGGATTCGGATGGGGCGCGACACTGGTGTCCATGATGGGCACGCCCATGAATTACTTCGGACTGAAAGCCTATCCGGCTGTAATCGGCTTATGGCTCGCGATTCAGACCGGCATCGGATCGGTGGCTCCCTTCGTCGCCGGCTACGTCTTCGACAAATTCGGAAGCTACACACCGGTGTTTTATTCCATCGCCGGATTGTGCTTCGCCGGATCGCTGCTCTTGTTGCTTGCCACGCCGCCGCAGCGAAAGGTTGGCGAGGAGCTCAGTGCTGCCACCCATACGGCGCTGGGGCAATCGCCCGCGCGGGCGTAACTGAAAATGGAAGAATTCAAACCAGGCGATCTGTGCCCCCGATCGGGAATTTACAACGTCGTCCATGACGGCGTTCATCAAGACAAGCATCCAGTAACGATGGTGAAGGGCGAGACGTTTCCTTCCTGCAAACATTGCGGCGACCATCCGCGCTTCGCCCTCGCCACCGCGGCCCATCACGCGCCCAATCACGAGCATTTCAAGAAATGACGGCGGACAGGTAGTCCCAATACTGGACACCGGAGCCGTTCGCGACGCTGTCTATCTCATTCTTCCCGCGTGGGAAGCCATTTGGAAATCCGGCTGCACCTGATCTGAGGTCATGCGAAAAGATCTGGTTTACGCTTTCCGTGCGCTCCTCAAGAGCCCGGCATTTACGGCGCTGGCCTTGGTATCGCTGGCGCTTGGAATCGGGGCAAACACCGCGATCTTTAGCGTGATCAACGCCACGCTATTGCATCCGGTTCCTTATCCCGACGCCGGCCGCCTGGTTCTGCTCTACACCAAGGAGCCTAACTTCAATCTTCGCGACTTCCCGGTTTCCGGCCCGGACTTTATGGATTGGCGCGATCGAAACACGGTCTTCAGCTCGATGGCCGCAATTCAAGTCCGCTCCGTGAATCTCACACTGCAAGGAGTGCCGGACCGTGTTTTCGCCGCCCGCGTGACCAGCAATTGGTTCAGCACGCTGGGATTGAGTCCGGTAATAGGGCGAGCCTTCACCCCCGCCGAGGACAAGCTGGGCGGCAGCGTAGCCGTGATCAGCGATGGGCTATGGAATCGGCGCTTCGGCCGGAATCGCAACGTGCTCGGAAAGCCGATCACCATTGATGGCGCCACCCACATCATTGTCGGGGTGATGCCGCCCGATCCCACCTTCGGCCAATTGGACGTCTGGCGGCCGCTCACGTTCACCGAAGATCCCTGGATGAAAGGCCGCGGCTCCCATAATTTCGGCGTTGTTGGCAGGCTCAAGCCGGGCGTTTCCCTGGATCAGGCGCAGGCTCAAATGAGCGCCGTCGCGCGGCAGCTTGCGGCGCAATATCCGCAGGAGGACACTGGCGTCGGCATCACCCTTTCGCCGCTCGCCGAGCATGCGGTGGAGAACATTCGCCCGGCCTTGCTGATTTTGCTCGGCGCCGTCTGTCTGGTACTGCTGATTGCGTGCGGGAACGCAGCCAATCTGCTGCTCGCTCGCGTGAACGGACGGCGGCGCGAGATCGCGATTCGCGAAGCATTGGGAGCCAATCGCTGGCAATTGGTTCGCTTGCTGCTGGCCGAGAGTTTGGTGCTCTCATTGGCTGCGGGAGTAGCAGGCTGGCTGCTGGCGTCCTGGGGCGTCGAGGCGTTAAAACATTTGATTCCCGAACATGTCCTGCCAAACTCTGCCCTCATATCGGTAAACGGCGGAGTCCTGGTCTTCGTGCTGTGCGTTTCTGTGCTGTGCAGCCTCGTTTTTGGCGCGGGCCCGGCACTGGTGGCAGCGCGGCAGAACGCGAACGAGAATTTGAAGGAAGGAGGACGGAGTGCAACCTTCGGCGTCGCACGGCAACGCATCCGCTGGGTACTCGCGGCCGGTGAAATCGCGTTATCGCTCATGCTGTTGATCGGCGCTGGCCTGCTGCTGAAAAGCCTTTTGCGGCTGATCAACGCCGATCCGGGTTTTCGGGCTGGTGGACTGCTGACCGCCGCGATCGTGCCAACTGCTCCGTTCGATCCCAAAGCCTGGAAAGCCGATGTTCCCATCTATCGCGAGATCATCGATCGCGTTTCCGCACTGCCTGGCGTCGAACAAGCGGCATTCTCATCCAGCCTGCCGCTCGAGGGACTCAATGAATACGATGGGTTCGAGATTGAAGGACGGCCACAACATCATCTGTTGGACCTTCCCACCGGCAACAAGACCATTGTGACTCCTCAATACTTAGCGACGATGAAAATTCCTGTATTGGCTGGCCGGAGCCTGAGCGTCGCCGATACAGCAGACACGCAAAAGGTCGCGATGATCGACCAGGCTGCCGCGCGCGCGTTTTGGCCGCATGAGAATCCGATCGGGAAGCGGATCCATTTCTATGACGGTTTGGGGCATATGGATCCGTGGCTCACCATCGTTGGAATCGCTGGTTCCGTGAAGCATGTTTCCATCACGGCCGCGCCGACGCCTACCGTGTATCTGCCTCTGGAGCAATTCGCCTATCCCGGGATGGAGTTGGTGGTTCGCACCCAGCGCGATCCCGCCCAGCTGGCCAGCGCAGTGCGAGCGGCCATTCACGGCGTTCGGCCGGACCTTCCGGTGGTGGGCCTGCGGCCGGCCCAGCAGATCGTAGACGACGCCACTTGGCGGCAGCGTTTTTCCGCGCAACTCATCGGCTTGTTCGCCGGCCTCGCGCTGGTGATGGCTGTGGTGGGAGCTTACGGGGTGATTCTCTACTCGGTGTCGCAGCGATTGAATGAATTCGGCATTCGAATTGCCCTGGGTGCTTCGCGCGGCGATATTCTCGCGATGGTCCTCCGCGAAGGCCTGGTGATCGCCGGATCGGGCATCGCGCTTGGCTTGCTCGCCGCGGCAGCCCTGGGGCACGCGCTCCAGACCTTGCTCTTTGAGGTACGCGCGATCGACGTCGCGACGTTTGCCGGTTGCGCGCTCTTGATGCTTGCCACTGCCCTGGTCGCGAGTTACTTACCTGCCCGACGCGCCACGAAGGTGGATCCGATGGCAGCGCTCCGCTGCGATTAGTTATAAAGCATTCTTAACTCATAGGTAACCGTGTTCATCGAAACCTCCGTCTCCAGACATCGGTCTAAAGAGCATGAGGTTATTACAGATGAACAAAATCGCTTTCGTAAGTTGTATCGGTCTTTTATCTCTCGGAACTTTGAGCGCGCAGGAAGTATCTCGCTTCGCGTTTGATCTTGGCGGAGGTTTCACGCAGCCAGTCGGCAACACCGGAAGGTACCTGAACGACGGTTGGAATGTCCAAGGCGGCGCAGGCATCAATTTCTCGAATTACTTTGGGGCTCTGGTACAGCTCGATTTCAATTCGCTGGGCATGAATGGAGCGGCGCTGGGCACGAGTGGCTTCCCTGGCGGCGACGTTCATGTTTTTTCAGCCACAGTCGATCCGATCGTGCATTTAACGCCCAAAAGTCACTTTGATCTTTATGCCATCGGTGGCGGCGGCCTGTATCACTGGTACCAACAATTCTCGGCGCCAACTGGGGCCGTATCGAACTCCTTCGCCGGCTCCTTCCCGCTCGTGATTCCTTCCGTCGGAGACCAGTATTCCGTGAATAAGCCAGGCTGGAATGCGGGCATGGGCGTCGCGCTCGGCACGAAGTGGCACGGCAAAGTCTTCGCCGAAGCTCGCTACGTGCATATCTTTCTAAATAATGGCGAGCGTGGCGACTATATACCAGTTACCTTCGGGTTTCGGTGGTAGTTACTCGCTTAAGAGCCGGGCGAATAGTAACCGTGACGATAATAAACCCGTAAGTCGTGTATTTCTGCCCGTGGAGTTACTCGAACGTTAATAACCCGGTACTTTCCATCGCGCTCGGTTTTCAGCGGCGAGTAGCCCAACAGATACTGATTGCGGAGCTGGTTGCCAATCCGGGCGCTGATGGAAGGAAGGTCGTTCAAGCTGATGACCGGATATTCCCGGCCTCCCGTTTGGTCAGCCAGCTCTTCGAGAAGCTTGGGGCCGTTTTGTTCCTCCAGCGAATGCTTGAGCGTGTCCCCAGGATCGAAGATGCCCATCGCGTAAACCTGCAGGTCTGACTCGAGCATCGCGTTCTTGATCTCGCGCTCGGTGTGCCGGCTGCGATTGTCTCCGCCATCGGAAACGATGACCAGCGCTTTACGGGTGTTCTGCGCGTGCTTCATCTCGCCCATTCCCATGCGAATCGCATCCAGCAGCGCTGTGCGTCCAAAGGGCTTGGCATGCGCGATCCGGTCGTAGACCTCGTCTGCATTCGAAGTGAACGGCACCGTTAATTTGGGCCGGTCGCTAAATTCAACCAGGAAGAACTCGTCCTGCGGATTGGAAGTCTTAAAAAACGCTTCCGCCGCTTCGGTGGCCTTCTTGATCTTATTCCGCATACTGCCGCTGATGTCGAACAGCAGCCCGATGGACAGCGGCGCGTCTTCCCGGGAGAAATTGGTAATGGGTTGCTCCACGCCGTCTTCAAAGACCCGGAAGTCTTCCTTGTGCAGATTGGTGATGGGAGTGCCCAAAACATTCGTCACCTGAGCCGGCACCAGCACCAGCGCGGAATCCACGCGAATGTCCGCTTTCGGAAAGATGGTTTGGCCAGTGGAAACCGCTGGCCGGAAACGGGGAAGAATGGAAACCGCGGTATCGACGCCGGACGCCTGGAACGCCCAACAGGGGGAGCACGCAACAACGGCAACAGCGAGGCACGCCGCGTACTGATGAGTGCGAGCCATTGGCAGATTGTATCCCAATCGACGGCGGCGCGCGCAATCGCCCGACCACAGCTTTTGTACTAGCCAGGCTATGGCGCAACCTCCCGCTTGGTCCTTTGATAACCTTATCGGTACGTGAGGCTGTTCTTCGCGATTCTATTGCTAGCCGGGAGCGCTGCCGCTCAGAACTTCGCCAACATCCGGATTGAGAAGGTGGCCACCGGCTACGCTTTCGTTGAGGGCCCCGCCTGGTCGCCCATGGGTTACCTGATCTTCAGCGATGTCCCCAACAATAAACTGATGCAATTTATGGCCGGCGCAGTGGCCAGCGTTTTTCGCGAAAACTCCAACGGAGCCGCGGGCAATCGATTCGACGCGCAAGGCCGCCTGTACACGTGCGAAACTCATGCGCGGCGCGTCACGCGCACCGACAAGAAAGGCAAAGTGGAGGTCCTGGCCGAGCGCTGGCAGGGCAAGCGGCTCAATGCGCCCAACGACCTGGTGGTTCGTAAAGAGGGCGATGTTTATTTTACCGATCCGGCCTTCGGAAACCAGCAGGACGCCCGCGAGCTGGACTTTTTCGGCGTGTATCACATCTCCCGAAAGGGCGAATTGGAAGTGATCGCCAAACCCAAGGGACGGCCCAATGGCATCGCCCTGGCGCCCGATGGCCGGACTCTTTACGTAGGCAATTCCGACGAGCGCAATGTGCGCGCGTACGATTTGAGCAAGAACGGCGAGGCATCGAACGAACGCATTTTGCTCTCGGGAATCGAGGGCGTGCCCGGCGGGATCTGCGTCGACGAAAAGGGCAATTTCTATGTGGCCGCCAATCAGATCGAAGTGTTTTCGCCGGATGGCAAACCGCTAGGGAAAATTGCTACCGAAGAGACTCCATCCAACTGCGCTTTCGGCGATCCGGACTTGGGATCGCTCTACATCACCGCGCGGACCACGGTCTACCGGGCGCGCTTGGACGTGAAAGGGATCCCGTATTAACCCAATGGTATGAACGAGGACAGCCGCCGTTATCCCTCGCGCCCGTTCCTCGGAGTGGGTGCGTTGATTTTTGAAGACGGAAAGATTCTGCTGGTCGAGCGCGGCAAGGAACCGCTGAAGGGTTACTGGTCCATCCCTGGCGGCATTGTCGAAACGGGTGAGAAGCTGGAGGAAGGCATTCGCCGCGAGGTGGCCGAAGAGACCGGCCTGGATGTCGAGCCGTATTTCATGTTTGAAATCTTCGAGCGCATCATGCCGGACCCCGCTGGCAAACCCGAATATCATTACGTTTTGATCGATTATTTGTGCCGCCGATTGAGCGGGCAAGCAGCCCCCGCCAGCGACGCCAGCCGCGTGGAATGGGTGGAAGAAAAGAACCTTCGCCAGTATCGTCTTACCGAAGGCACACTGGGAGTGATTGAGAGAGCCTTTGCAAAACTTCAGCGCTGATTTATTGGAATTCGAACCGCTGCGTGAACTGCTGGGGCGCTACGTCGGCAGCCCGCTGGGCCGCGCCGAATTGGAAAAGGTGGCGCCGCAAACGGATCGCGCCGCGCTCGAAAGCGCCTTGGCGGACGTGGCCGAAGCCATTGCTTACCAGGGTGCCTCGCGGCAGCCGCAAGCAGCCGCGCGGGGCTCGGCCATTCGGCTGCGGTTCAATTCCATTCCCGACGTCGCGTCCGCGCTCACCATCCTTCGCATCGAAGGCGCCATGCTGGAGCCCAAGCAGATTCTGGAGCTGGCGCGGCTCATCGAAGAGGCCGGCGAAATCCGGGCGGCGCTGAATCTGGCGGGGCAAAAGTATCCACGCTTGGCTGCTCAAATGGAGGCAACCGCCGATCCTCGGCCAATTCTGCGCGATGTGCGCGGCAAGATTCTTCCCGATGGCGCGGTGGCCGATGACGCGAGCGTGGCTCTGAATCGCCTGCGCCGCGACATCGAACGGCAGCAAAGGCAGATCCAGACGTCGCTCGAGCGATTCTTGCGTACGCATCGGGACGACGGCACGCTGCAAGAGGAATTCATCACGCTGCGGAACGATCGCTTCGTGGTCCCGGTGGTCGCCGGGCAGCAGCGCAAAGTCTACGGCGTCATTCATGGCGCCAGCAGCAGCGGGCACACGCTGTTTGTGGAGCCGCTCGAAACCATCGATCTGAACAACGAGCTGGTGCGTTTGCGCGAGGAAGAACAGCGCGAGGTGGCGCGCATCCTGCGCGAGCTGACCGAAGTCCTGAGGACCAACGGGCCGCAGATCCAAGCCCTGGTGGCTGCGATCGGCCGGCTGGATCTGCTGTTCGCGAAAGCCGAATTCGCATCGGATTTCGATTGCGTCATTCCTCGCTTCAGTGCGGAAAAGGATCGGCGGCTCGTGCTCAAAGACGCGCGGCATCCGTTGCTCCAAGACGTGCTACGGCGGCAGAAGAAGCCTATCCTTCCTATTTCGCTTGCGCTGGACGAAAAGCAACGCACGCTGCTAATCAGCGGGCCGAACACCGGCGGCAAAACAGTTTCAATGAAGACCGTGGGGCTGCTGGCGTTAATGGCGCAAGCCGCCGTTCCGGTGCCGGCCGCGGAGGCGGAGTTTCCTCTGTTTGAGCAGGTGCTGGCCGAAATTGGCGACCAGCAGTCGATTCAGGAAAGCCTCAGCAGTTTTTCGTCCCATATCGCGCACGTGCGCGAAATGCTGGAAACTGTCACGCCGCAGTCGCTGGTGCTGTTGGACGAACTGGGACGCGCGACGGACCCGGACGAAGGCGGACCGCTGGGCGTTGCCATTCTCGAATCGTTCCGCGCCCACGGCGCATTCACCTTTGCATCCACTCACCTGCTGGCGCTCAAAATCTATGGCGCCACCACCGAAGGCGTGGTGAACGCTTCCATGGGCTTCGATGAAAAAACGCTCCAGCCCACTTATGTTTTGCAATTAGGAGCTCCGGGCAAATCGGCGGGCCTCGCCATCGCCAGCCGGCTGGGCCTTTCCGAAGATCTGATTGCCCGGGCGCGCCAGCGCATGTCCACCAGCGAGCGCGACATCGCGGTTTTTCTCAACGAATTGCACCAGCGGCTGCGCAGAACCGCCGTCGAAGAACAGGATCTGCGAGCGCAGCGCCAAGCCTTGGAGGCACGCGAGCAGACGCTGGCCGCCGAATTCGAACAGCGCGAAAAGGCAAAATTCAAAGAATTGGACGAGCGGTTGCGTTCGGCCCTGGCCGAATTCGAAGCGCACAGTCAGGAGACCATCCAGAAGGTGCTGGCGGGAGCCGGGCAGCGCAAAGCAGCCGACCAGGCCGAGCGCCGCATCGCGAAATCCAAACGCGAATTCGAAGAGCAGGCGCGAGTGGCAGTGTTTGGAGAAGCGGCGGCGCAACAGCAGCGGTTCGTTCCGATCGAAGAAGGCGCGCGAGTGCGGATAAAGGGAGTTCGCGAGCCGGCGCGGGTTCTTCGCAAGCTTTCCGGCGGCGTGCTCGAAGTAGAAGCGGGCTTGATGCGGATGAAGATCACCACCGACGATGTCGAGGAAGTTTTGCCCGCCGTGCCCGAGAACACGCGCTTGCCGAAAAATGTTTCGTTCGAGCCGGCGCGGCGCGAGCCGGGGCCACGCTGGGATGTTACCTATCGCGAAATCAATGTAATTGGAAAGCGGGCGGAAGAAGCTCGCGAAGAAGTGGACAAATTCCTGGATACTGCCTCCATGGCCTCCGTGGATCGTGTGCGCATCGTGCACGGGCATGGCATGGGAATTTTGAAAAAAGTGATTGGTGAATTATTGGCGACAAATCCGCACGTCGAAAAGTACTATCCAGCCACACCAGCCGAAGGCGGGACGGGCGCGACCGTGGTGGAGCTAAAATAGGCTTATGCAGCTCGCCAGCCCGCTCACGATTGATGATTTCGAGCAACTCCCCGACGAGCTAGCGTTGAATCATGAACTGGTGGACGGGAAGCTGGTGGATGTGTCCGGAAATACCCTCGGTCATAACTTACTCCGAGACCTGCTGATTCGCATGCTTTCGTTACATGTCACTGAGCGGAGGCTCGGCAGGGTGGTCGGCGAACAAGAGTACGATTTTGGCGGGAACGCCCATGGGCCGGACGTGACTTTTTTCGGTTCTCTGAAGGAACGGCTCTGTGAGACGAGCCGGCGCGTTCAGAGATTTGTTCCGGACCTGGCGATAGAGGTGGTGTCCCAGAACGATTCCTTTGCGAAGCTGATTAAGAAGGCAGACCGGTATCGAAAATACGGTACCAAGGAAGTATGGATTCTCGATATTGATTCGCGACGCGCTTTCGTGTTTTCCGATGACCGCGAAGCCATTCTCGATGAAAATGGCGTGTTCGAGTCCAGCTTGATTCCTGGCTTCTCCATCCGCATCGGCGAGCTGTTCGCGCAGTTATGACTCTCACCCAGCAGCAGGAATTCGCCGCGCTGGTGGAGCACGCGAAGCTCGCAGGACAAGCCCGCGATTGGCACGGCGCACGGCAGGCCTGGGCGAAGGCGCTAGAGTTGCTTCCGCCGGATTCCGAAGAATATCGCCTCACCAAGACCCGCATCGAAAACATCGATCTGCAGCTTTCCGAGACCAACGTCTGGAAGAAGCGCTTCGCCAAACTCGGCCCGATTGGCACGTTCCTGGTGGTTGCATTCTCGAAAGGCAAGTTGTTGCTGCTGGGTCTGACCAAAATCAGCACGCTCGCCAGCATGCTGGCCTTCTTCGCGGTGTATTGGTCGCTGTTTGGGTGGCGATTCGCGCTCGGCTTCGTAATTTCCATCTATATCCACGAAATGGGCCACGTAATGGCGCTGCGCAAGTACAATATTGCCGCCAGCGCTCCGATGTTCATTCCATTTTTCGGCGCATTCGTGCGAATGAAGCAATATCCGGGCAATGTAGGCGAGGACGCGCGCGTGGGCTTGGCGGGTCCTATCTGGGGATTAGGTTCTGCGGTGGCGGCGTGGCTCGCGGCCATCACCACCGGCCTTCCAGTCTGGTATGCCATCGCGAACACGGCCGCCTGGCTGAACCTGTTTAACCTCATTCCAATTTGGCAGTTGGATGGCGGCCGAGGTTTTCGCGCCCTTACGCGGAAACAGCGCGGCATGGCGGCCGGCGTGGCCATCGCCATGTGGGCCCTGACTCACCAAACCATCCTCATTCTGATCGCGATAGGCGCCGGCTACCGTCTGTTCAGCCGCGACTACCCAGCCGAGGACGACAACGTCATCCTCATGCAGTACGCCGGCCTGATCGTGTTGCTATCGCTGTTGGCGGCGATGACCGGCCGCAGCTTCGGCCCGTCGTTCTAGTAGAACGAGTGCTGGCGCGGCACCTTGAAGCGTGCGCCGCATGTGGCGCGAACACTCGTGCTTGCCGCGTCGAGACTCGTCTCGACGCCTTCCTCGGTTTCGCTTCTCGTGTTAAACAAATCACTCGGACAGCCCACTAGCTCTTCTTCTGCAAGTAATAATGCACCGCGGGCGTCACGATCAGAGAGAGCACCATTGACGCCGCGATCCCGCCAATCACCGCAATCGCCAGCGGCTGTAGCATCTGCGATCCCGCGCCAAATGCAAGCGCCAGCGGGATCATCCCGGCCGTGGTGGCCAGAGCCGTCATCAGAATCGGACGAAGGCGGCGCTCGCCCGCCAGAATCATCGCTTGCTCCGGTGCGGCGCCCTCGGCGCGAAACTTCTGATCGGCATCCAACAGCAGAATACCGTTCTTGGCGACGATCCCGATCACCATAATCAGGCCCATGAACGAGGAAATGTTGAACGTGGTCCCGGTGATCAGCAGAGCCAAAAACACGCCCGACGTAGAGAGCAAGGCCGAGGAAAGAATCGCCAGCGGAGCACCGAAGCTGCCGAACTCGAACAGCAACACCGTGAACACCAGCAGGACCGCCAAGATCAAAACCACCGCCAGATCGTGGAACGAGCTCTGCTGCTCCTCGTAACCGCCGCCGTAGACGATGCGGATGCTGGAAGGAATATTGAGATCCCTCACCGTCTTTTGCACGGCCTGAATTCCCGCTCCCAGGTTAAATCCCTCCAGCCGCGCCGTCACCGCCAGCATGCGCTGCAGATTTTCCCGCAGTATCTCCGTTTGTCCCGGTATTTCCTGGACGGTGGCAAGCGAACCCAATGTGGCCCGGCTGCCGCTCTGGCTCGAAAGCAAAGTATTCCGGATGGCTTCCACCGATGCGCGCGTATATTCCGGGAAGCGAATGCGGATGGTGTAAGCGCGGCCATTAACCACCACCGGCGCCGGCGCAGGCTCGCCTTGCAAAATCGCGCTGGTATCCAGCTCCACTTCGTCGGGGGAAAATCCGGAGCGGGCGGCTACCGTGGGATCGACGTGAAACTCCATGGCTGGTCCGCTGATGGTGTTTTCCACGCCGTTCTGAATGTCCACCACGCCATTGATCTTTTTAATAGCGTCAGCCACGCGCGGGCCCCACTGCCGCAACAGATCCGCATTCTCCGAAAACATTTTGATGACCACCGGTTCCGGCGCGCTGGTCAGGTCGCCGATCATATCCTGCAACAACTGTGCGAACTCAACGTCGAGCGTAGGCACTTCGGTTGTCACGCGCTTGCGCACATCCGCGATGACGTCATCGATGGGGCGCCGCGATCCGCTCGGCTTCAGCCTGACCGTAAAATCGCCCGTGTTGGCTTCGGTCACAGCCGCTAATCCCAGTTGCAATCCGGTGCGGCGCGATGTGTTCGCAACGTCCGGTGTCTCTTGAAGAATCTTTTGCACCTGATCCAAAAGCCGGTTTGTATCGGCGAGCGAAGAGCCGGGCGGAGCAATGTAGTCCAAAATAAATCCGCCCTCATCCATGGCGGGCAGCAGATCCGTACCGAGCGCGTTATAGCAGAAGTAGGAAGCACCCACCAGCAACACACAGAAGATACCCGTTGCCCAGGGCCGCTCCAGAGCCACCCGCAGCACGCGGCTATACACGCGAATAATGCGGCCCAGCAATCCGCGATGCTCGCCTTCCTGATGCTGGTCCCGATCCGCCCGAGGCTTCCTCAAGAAATAATGGCTCAGCGTTGGGGTCCAGGTGAGGGCCAGCGCGAGCGAAGTGAGCAGAGCCACGCCCACTGTGATCGCCAGCGCGCGAAAAAACGTTCCGGTGACGCCGGTGATGGAAATCAGCGGAAGAAAAACGACGATGGGCGTCAGCGTAGATCCCACCAGCGGCACGCGAATCTCGCGCATCGCGCTGCGAATGGCTTCCGAACGGCTCTGGCCCGCATCGCGGTGCAGGACGATGTTCTCCACCACCACAATGGCGTCGTCGATCACCAAGCCCACAGCGGCGGCCAGCCCGCCCAGCGTCATGAGGTTGAAGCTCTCGTTCAGCATACGCAGCGCAATGAAGGTGATGGCGATGGTGGCGGGAATCACCAGGCCGGCGACGATGGAACTGCCCCAGTCCCGCAAGAACAACACCAGAATAATGGCGGCCAGCAGCAATCCGATCAAAATGGCGTCGCGTACGCTCTTGATGGCTTCGTTCACCAGATCCGACTGATCGTAGAACGGTGTCAGAGTCACGCCCCGCGGGAGGGTTTTGCGAATGCTGTTGATCTCGGCGTGTATTTCATCGGCTACCTGCACCGTGTTGCCATCCGGCTGCCGATTAATATTGAGCAGCACGGCCGGCTGTCCGTTGGCGTGCACGATGGTGTAAACAGGCTTCACGGAAGGCTGCACCTTCCCGAGATCGCCGATGCGAATGGGAATTCCCGCCGGAGTAGTTTTAACTACGATGTTCGCGATGTCGGAGGCATCGTGGACTTGGCCGCTTACCAGGCTCAAAACCAATTGGTGATTAGTTTCCACCAATCCCGGTGAGTCGATCATGTTGCTGCGCCGAATGGTGTCCAGCAGTCCGGGAACCGTGATGGAGGTGGCCAGCAGCTTGGCGGGCTCGGGCTCGACCTCGAATTCCGGTTCCTGCCCGCCCTGCACCACCACCGTAGAAACGCCGTTCAAGCGGTTCAAGCGCGGCTTGATTTCATAATTGGCCATCTCCCAAAGCCGGGTTTGCGGAACAGTGGTGGAGGTGAGGCTGTAGCCCAAAATCGGAAACGCGGCAAAGGTAAGCCGGTTCGAGGTGACCGCGGCAGTGGAAGGAAGCGAAGACTGCACGCGCGCCAGCGCTGCGTTCACCAGTTCCAGGGTCTGGAACATGTCCACTTTCCACGAGAAGAAAAGATCCACCTCCACCGACCCGCGGCTGGTGATGGATTGTATGCGTTCCAGCCCGGGCACGCTGTTCAGCGCTTCCTCGATCGGGCGCGTGACCGTGACCAGCATCTGATCGATGGGCGCCACGCCGTTATCGACGCCGACCACAATGCGCGGGAAGTTCGTTTCCGGAAAGACCGCGATTGGAATATTGAACGCCAGGTAAATTCCGGCCGCCACCATCGTCAAAATGACGAAGATGATGGATTTGCCGAAGCGCGCGGACCAATGGTCCGCATCGCCGGGTTGGACGGGTTCCGCGGCTTCGGTGGAAGGCGGGTTCATTGGTCGTCTTTGTCTTTGTCGGGCGCCGGAGCCGGAGCTGCGACGATGCGAACCTTGGCGCCGTCCTCCAAACCGACCCCGCCCACCGTAATTACCTTTTCGCCCGCGTCCAGCCCTTTGAGGATTTGTACTTTGTCAGGCTCCCGCGCTCCGACGTCGACTTTCTTCTCGTGCGCCGCCGAATCGGCACCCACGGTCATCACTTGCACGCCGCCTTCATCGGATGGAAGCAGTGCGACGGCGGGGATAACAATGGCATTGGGAATTGTTTCGGCCAGGATGGAGACATGCACGGTGGCGCCGGGCTTCAGTTTCTCGCCCGGGTTGGCGGCTTCCACCCAAACCTCCACAGTGGTGCTATTCGGATCTACTGCCGGACTCACCACGGTGACTTTACCGTTGAGTTGAATGCCGGCTTCCGTTTGCGTAATGGTACCCGCATCGCCAACTTTCAGGGACGCAGCCTGGGACGCCGGCACGTTCGCGCGTGCGATCACGCTCGCGACATTCACCACGGTGAGCAGCGCGCTTCCGGCCGCGGCCATCTCTCCGGCATACAGCGGACGGTCCGCGATCACCCCCGCAATGGGACTGCGGATTTCCGAATAGGAAAGCTGCGCCACCGCCGCATCATAGCGAGCCTTGGCGGCTTGCGCCTGAGCTTCGGCGCCCTTGGTTTGTTCGGGCTGGCCCACGCGGTCCAGTGTTTGCAGGTGTTGCGTGGCGATATCGTACTGGCTGCGAGCCTGAACGTAAGCCACGTTGGCCTCTTCCACCAAACGGCGCGCCAGCGCACCTTCTTCAAACAGCTGCTTGCGGCTGTCGTACACTTTTTGCGCGGCATCCAGAGCCTCCTTCGATGAAGCCACGTCTTGCCGCGCTTTGGTGGCGTCTTCGGGAAGCTGCGCTCCCGTAGTGTTGCGCTGCGCTGAGAGCGCCTGTTCGTAGAGCTGCCTGGCTTCGGCCACCGCCGCCACCAGATCGCGATTTTCAAGAGTGGCCAGCAGTTGATCCTTCGCAACATGGTCGCCGCGGCTGATTTTGAAGTCCTTCACCGGCGCGCTGATTTTGGCCATCACCGCGGCTTGATCCACCGGATACAGAATTCCGTCGGCGGAGACGACACGATCGATGGACCCGCGCTGGACTTCGGCCACCTGTACCGGCGCCACCGGCTCTGTTTCGGCTTCTTTAGGTTTGGAACAGCCAGCCAGCGCGGCCAAAGCGATCAGTGTGAGGAGCGTTCGCATATGGAATACGATCAGGTCAGAAATTTCCCGTCAGAGTCTGCAGACTGGCAACGGCGATGCGATAACGCTCCAGCCCGTCGTCGAGTGCGTTTCGCGCGGCGGCCAGGGTGCTCTGCGCGTCCACCACTTCCAGCGCGGTGGCTTCGCCGGCTTGATAGCGCAGGTTGGTGAGGCGCAGGCTCTCCGTGGCAAGCGACAGGGAGCTGCGCAACGAATCCAGTTGCGACCGCGCGAGTTGCGCCTCGGCATAATACGAATTCAGGTTGGCGAGCAACTGGCGCTGCGCGAGACTCAGCTCCAGGTTGGCTTGCTGCTCGCGGAGCTGCGCCTGGCGTACTTTGCTCTGCGCGGCGCCCCAGGTCCACAGCGGAATATTTACGCCGACGTCCACCACGGATCCGAGATTGTTGTCGTGTTCGCGATTGTAGAGCGCGAGTTGGTTGGCTTGGATGCCGTAATAGTAATCGAAAAAGGGCGCGGGCAAATATCCGGCGCGCGCCGCCGAAACATCCGCCGCTTCCTGCCGTATGGTGGCCTGCGCAATGCGCAATTCGGGACTCTTCGCCTGGGCCTGCCGCTGAATCTCCACGAACGGTTCCAGCTCCGGCGCTTGCTCCAGATCGTCCACCACGTTGAAATTCTGCTGGAAATCGGGAAACAGCAGCACGGCCAAAGTGAGGCGCGCCTTCTCGATCGCCAGTTGCGCGTCGGCCACGTCCCGTTCGCGCTGCTGGGTCTGCAATTGCGCCTTAACCACGTCGGCGTGCGCGGCTTCTCCGCCTTGCTCCTGTTTTTGCGTGAGGTCTTGAAACGCCCGCGCGTCCGCCAGGCTCTGGCGCGCGTTGGCGAGCTTGCGTTGCGCCACCGCCAGTCCGTAGTAGTCCTGCGCCAGCGTGGCAAACAATCCCCGCGCGGCCAGGTCGGCTTTGGCCTGCGCCAGAGCCTCGGCCGCCTGCGCGCGATGATACTCGGCGCGCCGCGCGAACGACAGGTCTTCATGCGCCTGCGCATAAACGTAATAGACGTGCGGCCCGTCGTTGGGAACAAACACGCCCGAAAGAGTGTGATTGGGCTCCGTGTAGATGAATTCATCCACCTGCTGGGTCTGCGGCAGCAGTGCGGCCTTGGCTTGAATGCGGCCCTCCCGCGCCAGCAGCGCCGCGATGTTGGCGGTCTGCAACTCTCCGCCGTACTGGCGCGCGCGCTGCAGCGCCTCGGTAAAATTAATGCTGAGTGTCTGCGCGGCGGGCGGCGATTGCTGCTGTGCCAATAAACTCAAAGTCACGAACAGGGTGAGTGCCAGCGCGCGCATCTGCCCCAGGATACCGCGCTGAACCTGAAAATCCGGTGAACAAGGCGGGGATTTGGGGATTGGGGATTCAGGTCGGGAGTACACTGGAGTTGATGGCGAGCCCTGAGATTCAATACATCTCTGACGAGAGCGGCGAACCGACGGCGGTGATCGTACCGATTTCTTTGTGGCGCGAAATCGAAGCCGAGCGGGAGACCGCGTACCTGCTTAAATCCGACACCATGAAGCGCCGTCTCCTGGAGGCCAAGGACCGCAAAGAAGGGCTCTCGATCGAGACTGTCATTGAGAAGCTTGGAATTTGACGCATCCCCGTTCGAAGATCTCGCATGGTGTAGAGCGCGACCGAACGCACGCGTTGAGAATCGTTCGTCTAATTCGCGAGATTCAGCGTGATCCGTTTACGGGGGTCGGAAAACCCGAGCCACTGAAGCATGAGCTGAAGGGTTGTTGGTCTCGACGAATCGATGACGAGCACCGGCTCGTCTACCAAGTGCACCAGGATAGGATTCGAATCCTCGCTTGTCGATACCACTACTGAATCCCGGTATCGAATACCTGCTCGGAGAGCGCGCGATTTGCATCCAAGACGAGCGCGACGGCTTCTGCGAGATTCGCGCATGCTTCTTCCAAAGTGTCGCCCTGCGTGTTGGCGCCAGGCAGTTCTTCGACGAACGCGACGTAGCCCTCTGGCACTTTCATATACACCGCTGTCAATTTCACTTGGGCCATACGCCGCCATCATAGCAAGGCCGGCGACGTTCACAGGCTGTAGGCGCACTAACTCGACATCTGCGTGAATTACCACGGCGCGTCGCATATATAGCTGTATAGTCATCGTTATGCCTTTGTTTTGGACCGATTCGCTTGTTTTATGCTGCTCGGACATCGCCGTCTGCAAGAAGTGGTGGATAGAAACATTCGAATGCAGGCAGGCTAAAGTACCCGCGGACTGGGATTGCGTCCTCCCGTCGGATGTTGCGCTAACGTTACCGGGCGCGGAGACCCCTACGGTCTTGCTGAATGATCGGGCGGAGGTACAGCAAGCTGGCTATGAACGATCAAACGATCATCTGATCATCTTTTGCAGAAACCTGAAGAAAGCCCACGAATATCTGCGAGGCAGAGGCGCGGCGGCAGGTCCGATACAGAAGGGCGGAGGCACGGAGTTCTTTGAGGTCCGCGATCCGGAGGGAAACGTTATCGAGATCTGCAAAGAACCTTGAATCACCGGGGTCCGCGATTTACAGCAAAACTTCAGACGCCAGCGTTAGCATGAAGGCATAGAATCATGCAGGTCCTGGTGGTGGAAGACGAACGTCGCATGGCCGAACTGCTGCGCCAGGGCCTGGAAGAAGAGGGCCATTCCGTGGTGCTGGCGGGCAATGGGCGCGATGGACTGGCCATGGCCGAGTCCCATCCCTTCGACGCCATCGTCCTGGACGTGATGCTGCCCGGGCTGGATGGGTTTTCCGTCGCCAGGAAGCTGCGCGCCGCGCGCAACCAGACGCCCATCCTGATGCTCACCGCGCGCGACGCCACTCCCGATATCGTGGAGGGTTTGAACCTGGGCGCGGACGATTATTTGGTAAAGCCCTTCTCGTTCGAGGTGCTGCTGGCCCGTTTGCGCGCCGTTTCGCGGCGCGGCGCCATCGCGGAGCCGCCCGTATTGCAGATTGCCGACCTATCGCTCAATCCCTCGGCGCGCGAAGTAACCCGCGGCAGCCGAAAGATCGCCTTGACCCGCACCGAATTCGGCCTGCTCGAGCTGCTGATGAAGCGCGCCGGGCGCGTGGTGACGCGCGAGAATCTGATCGAATCGGTATGGGGATTTGACTCCGAAGTCCGCAGCAACACGCTGGACGCCTTCATCCGGCTGCTGCGCGACAAGGTCGATCTCGCCGGCGAAACCAAGCTGATCCAGACCGTGCGCGGCGTGGGCTACTGCTTGCGGCTGGAGGAAACGTGATGCGGCATCGCGGCTCCAACTGGTCCATCGGCGCGCGCCTCACGCTGTGGTATTCGCTGGTCCTGCTGGCCGGGCTCGCCCTGTTCGGCGCCGGAATCTGGATCGTCGTAACCCACAGTCTGAATGCCACCGTCAATGAGACACTGGCCGCGCAAGTCAAGGGCGTGGCCACCGTTCTCGAAGGCGAATATGAGCCCGGCAAACCGGAACATTTGAAGGAAGAATTGTCTGAATATGTCGAGGCCACGCCCGAAGGGAATTTGATTGAGGTGCGCGATCCCGAAGGCGCCCTGATCATCGGAAGCCGCGCGGTCACCGATGCCGCGGCATCCAATGGCCGGTATCGGATGCTTGCTACCGTCGTCACCGTGCAAGGTCGCAACTTTCGAGTGGTGGTGGCAGCGCCGTTGGAAGGAACGAAGTCCACGTTGCGGCACGTGCGCGAGTTGCTGCTGTGGGCCACGCCCGCGGTCCTTTTCATCGCGTCGCTGGGCGGTTATTGGATCAGCCGCAGGGCTCTGCAGCCGGTGGATGCTATCACGCGCGCCGCGCAGTCCATCGGTATCGAAAATCTTTCCCAACGCCTGGATGTGCCGGCTTCAGGCGACGAACTACAGCGTCTGTCCCAGACCTGGAACGGCATGTTGGCGCGCCTGGAAGCCGCGGTGAAGCGGCTTTCGCAATTCACCGCCGACGCCTCGCACGAGCTGCGCACGCCCATCACGTTAATTCGAGCCACGGCCGAGCTGACCCTGCGGCGCGAGCGCACCGCCGAGACGTATCGCCAGGCGCTGCGGCACATCATCGATGAATCGGATCGAACCACGCGGCTCATCGAGGATCTCCTGCTGCTGGCGCGCGCCGACGCCGGACTCCCGGCCTGGCCGCTCGATCGATTGGAGCTGACGCCCTTGGTCCGCGATGTGTGCGAACAGGGGCAGATTCTCGCGCAGGAGCGGCAGCTCGAAATTTCAGCCGAGGCGCCCGAACAGCCGGTGTACGTGGACGCCAACGATCCCGCGCTACGTCGGCTATTGCTGCTGTTGGTGGACAACGCCGTGAAATATACACCCGCGGGCGGCCGCATTACGCTATCGGTAGCGCTGGACTCGTCCGGTCCCTCGGTAACGGTACGCGATACAGGCATCGGAATCCCCGGCGCGGCGCTGCCCCACGTCTTCGAGCGCTTCTATCGCGTGGATGAGTCGCGCAACCGGGAGGCGGGCGGCGCGGGCCTGGGGCTTTCTATCGCCCAATGGATCGCCGAGCGGCACCATGCCCGGCTGGAGGCCGAGAGCGTGGTGGGCAGGGGATCGGCGTTTCGGGTCCGCTTTCCCCAGATATAAGCCTGTACATAGGGTAAGCGCCGTACTCAAGTTCACGGACCGAAGCACCGAATAGACTCTTAGGTGCGTTCTTCGGCAGTTTTCATCCTTTGGATCGCTAGCTTTAGCACATCCGCATGGGCGCTTACGGTGCAGGAAGGCCGCACGGCTGCTTCGGTCAGCGAACAATCCTGCGTCGTGCCGAAAGCCGTTTCGGTTTTTCAGCCGGTGGACCGGCAAGCGTTTGTGTGGTTCATGGCGCTGCAAGTACGCGCTGGCGACCAGTTGCGCGTAGAATGGCTGGATCCTACCGGAGCGGTTTCAACCACCGCGGACTATGGTGAGCTGCCGAGCGCGGGCGAGCTTTGCCTCACCACACAGCTTCCCATCGCGGGATTCGCCCCGGCGTCCCAGCCTGGCAATTGGACCGTGCGCGCGGTTGCGAATGGAACGGTCGCATTTTCGCGGAGTTTCACCATCGCCGCCAGTGTTGATAACGGCGGGCCGGTAGTCAACAGTGTTACGTGGTCTGGACAAGGGTCCGGTGAGAAGGCCCAAGAGACCGATTTCAAAGTGCTCGGGAAGAATTTTCAACCGGGCTCGAATGTATTGATCGCGCAATACAAGCCGGCGGGCGGCTGGACCTATCTCGCCAGCTTGCAGCCGTCAGACACCGCGGCGAATCAACTCACCGTCCACTACGCGGGGCTGCCCGCCAACGAGTATTGGGTTATCGTCGAAAGCCCGGATGGCCGCATGAGCCGGCCGGCGCAGTTCCTCATCGAGACTGGCGGCTATAAGCTGCCCACCGCCGCGGGTGTCCCGTGGGTTATCACGCAAGGGCCGTACGGCACGTTCTCGCATTGGGGCAACAGCCTGCACGCTTTCGATATCGCGCCGCGCGAGGGGAGTTGCGTGGTGGCGATGAAGGCGGGCATCGCGTACACGCACGATCTGGGACTCCAGCAGGATCACCGGCATCATTCGTTTGGAAACTACATCACCATCGACCACGGCAACGGCGAGTTCAGCCATTACGCGCATCTGGCCACCGGTACATTCGTGGTGCAGAACGGCCAGCACGTGGAACAGGGGCAGGCGCTCGCGACAGCCGGCAACAGCGGCTACACGCTCGGCGAAGGCGGCGGTTATCACGTACACGTCAGCGTCACTCGCGCGCTTCCCATTTCCTCGTCCAGCATTCCATTCCAATTCGAGGATCTGCCCAATTGGACGCGCGGCAGCGGCTATCGAACCGTTGTCTCGAGTAATGCATCTCCACTGTGCGACTGCGGTTCGCGCCGGGCCATTGCAAGAGGAGAAGCCGCGGGTGCGCGTTCCCCGGCCACGGGGCAATATTCAGGCAGCGTCGCCATAGAGCAATGGTGGAATCAGGTGATCGCGGTATCGAGAAGCGCGAAAGTTCTGGAGGTTATGCTTTCGTGGGCCGGCACGCCCGACGATCTGGACCTGCATCTGATGAGTCCCAGCGGACGGCATTATGCCTCGTATGCCGACACCACCGGATATTCCGGCGATACCAATCCCAAGACCTTTCGCGTGCCGGATCCGGAAGCCGGGCTTTGGCGCATTTCGGTGGAAGGCATGCGCGGGTCCGCCCCAATTAATTTCAGCGTCGAAACTTCGGGTTCCAAAGAGCGCTTGCGCGCCTCGCGCTAGCTTTCATCCAATCTTCAGACCGCTGTAGTACCATGGCCACCATGCCTCGAAGCGCCTGGTTGCTCATCGCGTTGCTGCTTGTTTTGGCCGTTGCGCTCCCGCAAAGCGGTTACCATCTCATCAAAAAGATTCCCATCCCCGGCGACGGTTTCTGGGATTACTTAACCACCGATCCTGCCACCGATCGCGTCTTCGTTTCCCACGGCACGGAAGTAGACGTGGTGGACGCCAAGAAAGGCGAAGTTACCGGCAAGATCACGGGACTCAAGCTGGTGCACGGCATCGCGCTCGCCCGCGAATTCAACCACGGCTTCATCAGCGATGGTGGGGCCAATCAGGTGGTGGTTTTTGATATGAAGACGCTCGCCAAAATCGGCGAGGTTCCCGCTGGAATGAATCCGGACGGCATCATTTACGATCCGGAAAGCAAGCGCGTCTTCGCTTTCAATGGTCGCAGCGCCAGCGCCACTGCCGTGGATGCCGAGAAAGGCACGCTGGCGGGAACGGTAACGCTGGAAGGCAAGCCGGAGTTTCCGGCGCCCGATGGCAAGGGCCACGTCTACGTGAATATCGAAGACAAGAGCGAGGTGATGCAGATCGATTCGAAGGCCCTCACCGTGCTCAACAAATGGCCGCTCGCGCCCTGCGAGGAGCCTTCCGGCATGGCGATGGACACCAAGACGCGGCGTATTTTCTCCGGGTGCGACAATAAGATGATGTCGGTGATGGATGCCGATACGGGCAAGGTTGTGACCACCGTGCCCATTGGCGAAGGAGTGGACGCCACCTGGTTCGACCCGGGGACGAAGACCGTTTTCGATTCGTGCGGGCGGGACGGCGTGCTGACCGTGATTCACGAAGATTCGCTGGACAAATATACCGTGGTGGAAAACGTGAAAACCGAACAAGGCGCGCGGACCATGGCGCTCGATCCCAAGACGCATATGGTTTTCCTCGCCTTGGCTCAAGTGGAAATGCTGCCTCCTGCCGACGGTTCCAAGGGCCGTCCGCGCCGCAGAGTGCAGCCCGGCTCCTTCGGACTGTTAGAATTTGGGAGGTAATGACAGGGCTTGCCGCGGACCCAGTTTGCAAAGAACACCTGACCGGGCCCGGCCATCCTGAGCAGCCCGCGCGATTTGACGCGGCGGTAAACGCGCTGCAAGGCTTGGATCTGGTGAAGATTTCGCCGCGCCTCGCCAACCACGACGAACTGGCGCTGTGCCATTCGCGCAAATACATCCAGCTTGCCGAGCGCGAGATCTTCGAAGGTTTTCATGAACTGAGCACCGGCGATACCGTGATTTCTCCCAAATCGCTGGACGCTGCGCTGCGCGCAACGGGCCAGGCGTTGAACGCGGTGGATGCCATCGTCGACAAGCGGGTTTCCAACGCCATCAGCATCGGGCGTCCTCCGGGCCATCACGCAACGCCCGTGCGCGGGATGGGCTTCTGCATCTTCAACACCATTGCCATCGCGGCGCGCTACGCGCAGCACAAGCATGGCATCGGACGCGTTCTGATCGCCGATTGGGATGTCCATCACGGCAACGGGACCCAGGATGTTTTCTATACCGACGGCAGCGTGTTTTTCTTCAGCACCCATCAATCGCCGTGGTATCCGGGCACAGGCGCGCGGAGCGAATGCGGAGAGGGCGCGGGCGAAGGTATGACGCTCAATTGCCCATTTCCAGCGGGTAGCGGACGCCAGGAAATTCTGGGAGCGTTCCAGGAGCAACTAATAACCGCTGCCGATGAGGTAAAGCCGGAATTTGTTCTCATTTCGGCGGGATTCGATTCCCGTATCGGCGATCCGCTCGGCCAATTCCTGCTCACCGATGATGACTTCGCGGATCTGACGCGCGTGATGCGCGAGATCGCCGATAAACATGCCGGCGGTCGGTTGCTGTCGGTGCTCGAAGGCGGGTACAACTTGGCTGGGTTGGCATCCGCCATGCGATCTCACGTCGAGGCTTTAGAGTGACCGCGCTGCGAATCGCACCCGCGGCCGAGAGCGACGTTCCGCTGATTCTGAGCTTCATCCGAAAGCTCGCCGAATACGAGAAGCTATCGCACCTGGTGGTAGCTACTGAAGAGAACATCCGCGAGCACGTGTTCGGTTCCAATCCCGTGGCCGCAGTGCTGCTGGCTTATTGGGCCGGGGAACCAGTGGGCTTTGCCCTGTATTTTCGCAACTTCTCGACGTTTCTAGGACAGGCCGGCATCTATCTGGAGGATCTGTTCGTGGAGCCCGCGCATCGCGGAAAGGGCATCGGAAAAGCGCTGCTGAAACGCATGGCCGAGATCGCGGTGGAACGCGGATACGGCCGCCTGGAATGGTCCGTGCTCGATTGGAACACGCCCTCCATCGAGTTCTATCGCAGCCTGGGCGCGGTGCCCATGGACGAATGGATACGCTACCGGCTCACGGGGCAGCCGCTAACGCGGCTCGCTCTCGGTGACCGGAGCCGGACGTAGCTGCGCCTCTTCCAGGCGCTTGGCTTCCCGATAGGTAAATACCATGCGATGAATCACCGTGATGTTGGCCAGCACCGCGATCACCCACAGCACGGGCGCCATTTTGTCGAACAGCGCACCGATGATCAGCAGCACCACGCGCTCGGGACGCTCCATGAAACCGACTTTGCAGCTTGGGATGGTGTTTTCAGCGCGCGCGCGAGTGTAGCTCACCATCACCGACCCGGTCATTACTATCGCGGTCAGCACTACGTAGAAATACCGGTTGATGGTTCCGTAATAAACCAGCAGGCCCATTAGCAGCGCGAGATCGGAGTAGCGATCCAGGACTGAATCGAAAAATCCACCGAAACGAGTAACCTGGTTGGTTTCCCGCGCCACGCGCCCATCCACCATGTCGAACAGCCCGGCGCCGATGATCACGAAGCCAGCCGAGCGAAACTGCCCGGCGGCCAGCAGGACGGCGGCCACTGCGTTGATTACCAAGCCGAGGAACGTCAGAACGTTGGGGTGGATTTTCGAGAGAGCTAGCCCGCGGACAATCAGGCGAATTACTTTGTTGCACGCGACGCCGATCGCGCGGGTGTATGTCATGCCAAACGGCCCTTACCGATTCTAGCTCGAAACAAGCTCATGCGGGTTCGTCGTGGATGGTGACTAACCGAATAATTTCCATCTCGCGGGTGCCTCCGGGAATCAGCACCTTCACGGTGTCCCCCACCTGCTTGCCGAGCAGGGCCCGGCCAATCGGCGAAGTGGTGGAGATGCGGCCCTGGGCCACGTCCGCTTCTTCGCTGGTCAGCAACCGGTAGGTGACTTCTTCTTCCTTCGTGAGATCGAGCACGGTGACCGTGGAGCCGAGTCCCACGCGGTCCCGCGGGATGCGCGACATATCGATCATGGACAACTCGCGCATACGCGCCCGAAGCTGGCCGAGCCGCATATTGACGATGCCCTGGCGTTCCTTGGCGGCGTGATATTCGGCGTTCTCGCTTAAGTCGCCGTGCGCGCGCGCTTTGGAGATCTCGCGCGGAAGCTCCACGCGCAATTCCATGTCGAGCGCCGCTATTTCTTCTTCCAGCTTCTTTTTTAAATCAAGCATTCTGCCAACGCCTATATTATACGGAGGGCCGAGGGGGTCTGGCAGGGGGCGGATGGGGTTTTTCGAACAGCTCGACCACCACGTCGCCGAACGGCCCCAGCCTTTCCCGATGCCAGGTAGAAAACTCGGGCTGTATCGAAAACCAGTTCCTCCAGTAGCGGACGCTGCCCGAACCGCCGTAGATGAGGAAACGGCCGGACGCGGTAATCGGGCCTTGGGCCAGGCTTTCAACGTAGCGCTTGGCTTCGGGCGAGCTCTCAAACGGAAGTAGGTAGGGTTTACCGCGGAACGGATACACCGGCAGATGGCAGTACAGGAAACCCGGGAGCGCATAAGACGGCTGCCAGACCGGCGGGCGGGCTTCGATGAATGGGCTAGGGCAGAGCACCGGGGTGTTGGGATTGTTCCTGGCCCATTGATCGACGGTGTGGGCCGCCAGGCGCCAGTCCGAGCCGTGATGCATCGGCCAGGGCTGCCGCCATTGGCCCAGCATGATCAGTACGCCGACCGCGAAGACTGCCGAAAGCGGCTTCCAATAGTCCGCTGGAATGAAATATGCGGCGGCGAGGGTCGCGGCAAGAGCCGCTCCCGGCAGACCAATATAGAGGTAACGCGCGACGAACATGCTGCTGCCGGTGATACGTGAGACGGTAAACAGAGCCAGGGGCTGAAGGAGCCACCAGGCGCCGATCAGGACCAGCGAGGCGCTGAATCCAGCGGCTGGCAGGCGCGGCCAGTGGAGCAGCCGGCTGAGCGCGAAAGCGCCCGCGCCGCAGATCAGAATGATTCCAAATTTGAGCGATACGCGCAGGTCGCGCAGGGTCGGTTGTGCAACGATGACGTGCGAGGTGGCATGCCGGAAGAGATTCAACGCGTCTAGAAGCACTGGAACGAGCGCGATGCCCAGGAGAACAAATACGGCCAAGGTCGAAAGCCAGCCGGCGCTGGTTTCATGACGGAGCAAACGTGTTAGCGCATAGACAAACAGCACGATGTAAAACGGCCAGAACAGCAGATGAACGCGCCATACCAAGGCGGCCGAGGCGATAAAGAGTGCGGCGTCCCACCAGCGTGCTGCATCCAGCCATCGGATCAGGAATAAAAGGCTGAACGCGGCCAGACAGGTTCCGAGCGCGTAGGGGCGGGCATCGGCGGCCTGATCGTTGATGCCGCGCATGGAAAGGCACACAAAAGCCGCGAACCAAGCGGCGCCGGGATGAATCAGCCGGGCCGCCAGACGCGCGATCAGAAACAGGGCCAGGCCCATCAGCAGGACCGATGGCAGCCGGTAGGAGACTTCCGAAAATCCGAAAAGCGATTGGGCGGCGCGCGGGAGTTGGTAATAGATGGAATCGGGGACCTGGGGCGCCACCGCGAAGGACGGGTGATTGGGTCCGTGCTGGACGACGAAAACGGTGGCCATCTCGTCCACCCAGAAGCTGGAGGGCAACGGCATCAGCCAGAGACGCGTAATGCACGCGGCCAGCAGGAGCCCGAGCAGCAGGTTGAGTTTCCACACACGTGTCGCCGTCAGGCCGGAGACTCGATCCAGAAATGGCACTTCTTAACTAGCTTACGGCACTTCTGAACAACCTCACATCGTAGCCGCAAAAGCCCGTAAGAACAACATCGCCTTTGTGCGGTTGAATCGGGCGAGGCGCGAACAGGCTTACCCGTTGATGGCGAGCGGATCGCTCACCCGCGTGTCCCGCGTTTGCGGCTGAAAGGGAGCGCTAACGCGGCTTGCAGTTGCGCAGCGCGATGGTCCAGGAGACGAACAGGAGTCCAAAGCCAACCAGGAACAGGATGCGAAACAGGAGATCGTTGAACGTTGCCGCGGGTGAGCCCGCCGTCCAGGGCCGCGTGGTCCACCCGGCTTTTTCGAATAACGCGACGGCGAGAATCACTCCGCCGGACAATGTCAAGAGAACGCGCGTTTGGCCCACCGCGCCGCGGAGCGCCGACCCGAGCAGGAACGCGGCTACGAAAACAACGGCTACCAACAGCGCGGCAATCGCGTAGGCGAGAAGAACGTCAGGCATGCTGTTACCCGACCGTTAGACGCCGAAATGCTCAATTTGTAGACAATTCTTCCGATGAAACCCAATTGCCGTGCACTTGTACGCGCAGGCGGAATGGCACTTTGATGCGCGCGATGGGGCCTTTTTCAATATGCTCCGCCTCCACAATGGCGACTTCGGAAACCTGCTGGTCGTGCATATCGCAGACGAACGCCAGATAGCCTTCGTGGCCGGGTTTCTTGGACGGAATATGGACGTGCTCCTGCACGGTAACCGTGGGCCCGAGTCCGAGCGTGGTGTATTTTCCGGTTTTCACTTCCATCCGGACGATAGTGTTGAAGCCTGCGCCGACGGGTCCTGCGATCTGCGGCGGCCCATTTTTCGGATCGAAGGTCTGGTAATAGCCGATGTCAAAATCGGTCATCTGATCTTTGAGCGCGGTGCGCGGCATGTCGCCGCTGGGGCCGATGACGGTCTCTTCCCAGGTATCGCCGGGCTTGGATAGATCGAAGGTCCAGCGCACGAATCCAATGCGCACCTGATCGGGCCGCAGATTAATCCCCGACGCCTGCTGCATGAACGGGAACGGAGGCACTTTGCTCACGCCAAAATACATGTGAACGCGATTGCCTTCGCTGAAGGCGTTCATGAAATGGAACGAAGATCGCGCGGGACCGCGGAACCAGCGCATGTGCTTCACGTGCGCGTCGCGCGGCAGGATGCCGACGAACGATTCCTTGTCCTGTTCGAACACCCAATGGTGGCCGCCGGCTTTCATGCGATTCAGATCGGCCGTGATGGGGAACACCGGGAAGATGACGTGCTCCCGCGTGACGGCGAAATCGTGCATGAGCGCGACGTAGGGCGCTTCGAACCATTCTTCGCGAACCAGATTGCCCTTTTTGTCGGCGACGCAGAACGAGACGTCTTTAGTCACCAGGCCGCCCGCTTCATAACCGAAGAAATAGAGATCGCCGGTATCGGGCGCCAGGCGCGTGTGCGCCGTCATGGTCTGGCTCTTGAGCTTGCCATCGTAATCGAACTCGCCGATGGTTTCGAGTGTGTGCGGATCCATCTCCATGGCGTGGCTGTCTTCTTTTAACGCGAGCAATTTGCCGGCGTGATAGACAGGCGTGGTGTTGTTGACGTTGCGCGGCTTGCCGTGGACGCTGGGATCGTCCGTGAAGGGATTGCGATATTTCCCATACAGCGAACGGCGCGCGGCGCGCTCGGCCTTCCAGCGCTCGGTTTTGACGTAGCGCATCTTGAAATCGACGTGGCCGTTCTCGAAGCGGAACAGGCTGACCATGCCGTCGCCGCTCAGGAACGTGTTGTCGCCGAGCATAGGCGAATATTGCGGATCGGGAATGGAGCGATACCAGGAGCCGTTGATCTCCTCGGGCACTTCGCCTTCGGTGACCAGATCGTAGATGTCGCACTCGATGCGGGAGGGCGCGTTCCAGCCCGCGAAATCCATCGTGTTTGGAAAAGGTTTGGCCATGACTACGACCTGTTACTTCGCCGCGGCCTTTTGAATAATGTTGGGCGGAGCTTCGAGCTTCACCTCTTTGCCGGTGACCGGGTGCGGGTAGTGGAAAGGAAGCACGTCGGTCTCAGGCCACAGCGGCGGCATGGGCTTTTCGAGCTCGTCCGGGCCGGTGGGATTGGAAGGATACGTGTCGGTGTAATAGGGTACGTAGTGAGGCTTGGTGTAAGCCCAGCCTTTATCGAAATCGGCGTGGTAGACGGGGCGATAGTTCAGTACCTTCATTTTCCAAATGCCGTTCTCTTTGGCATAAACGTTTTCGTAGAGCGAACCTTCCCACCATTGGCGGAGCGGGTGCGTTTCGTCGGTGTATTCGTGATGCCGGCCGGCCTGCATGAAGACGCGGAGGCGGGCATAGGCCAGCTTGCCGTCGGGCGAGATGTCGATGATATCCTGCAACATCATGTGATCGAGCAGGTAGCCTTGCACCGGACCGTTGTGGCCGTTGGTGAAGTTCTTGCGAAAACGGCCGCAGTAGAGGCGCCGGGCGCTTTCCTTGCCATGGAAGATGCCGCCGATGAAATGGACCTCGCAATCGTCAGTGAACAGGTCCACCACTTCGTCATAGAGGCACTTGTCGAGATAGTAGCCGTATTTGTACTGGAGGTCGCGCACGGCTTGCGTGTCCTGAAGCTTCCCGACTTGGGCGGAGAGTTCTTCGACTTTCTTTTCGAGCGCGCGGAACTGGTCATCAGTGGGCATGGGGGCCTTTCTTGAAGAGAGCGATTGGATTGAGGCGGGGGTCTGGTGCCGCCAATCGAATTATAGTGAGGCGCTGCATGCAGGTCAAACGCGGGCCCTTCATCCTGGGATTTCGGCGCTATGTGCATGGAATGGCGGGAGAAGACGCATCAGGGGTGTTTTTGTGTTTGGTGACGCATTTTTTTGAAAATTCGGGGCGAACTTCGGAGCGGAACGCGGCGGGCGAGGGGTTTGGACGGAGAAAAGCATCGGAATGAGGGTAATCTGTGATTTCCGCTGGCCTTGCCTTGCTTCGGTGGATGTGGTTGAGTTAGGAGCGAGAAAGATTGGTGACGCGTTGTGATCCGCAGGCCGCCGCATTTTGTACGTATCAATATCCTGATATAATACGTACGGATGTCGAAGCTCACACTCAGCGTGGATGACGCGGTTATTTCTCGGGCGAAGCACTATGCCAAGAAGCAAGGCGTCTCCATATCGAAAATGGTGGAGGCGTACCTCGCCGCGGTGGCTGAACCGTCAACTGGCGTGATCGAAGACGCGCCAATCTTGCGTTCGGTTCGAGGCGTCCTCAAGAATGCGGATGTGAAGGACTACAAACGGCACCTGACGCGCAAATACCGCTGAAGCGGATGCTGGTGGATACCAACGTTGTCCTGGACGTTCTGCTGGACCGGCAGCCTCATGCGGAGGCTAGCGGTGCGATCTGGGCTTCTGTTGAAACCGGCCGCTCGGAAGGTTTCCTGGCGGCCCACGCAATTACAACCATCCATTATCTGGTTCAAAGGGAGCTTGGTGCTGTCAGGGCGAGGCAACTGATCGGCCTGATTCTGCGAGTTTTTCGCGTCGCGCCGGTGGACGGCGCCGTAATCGAAGAAGCTTTGCGGTTGCCGCTGGTGGATTTCGAGGACGCGGTGACGGCTGCCTCGGCGCTTGCGTCAGAATGCGAATATATTGTGACGCGGGATCCGAAGGGGTTTCGTGGCTCGCCGGTTCGCGCACTCGGGCCGGCAGCGGCGCTGCCGATTTTGCGTTGACCTAGCCGCCGTGCGGCATAGATGTCGAGCCTTGGGTATTCTAAGGTCATGAGTTGATGTTCGAAATTCGCGACGCGGACGAAGGCGGCTTTTTCGCGCGGGCGTTAGGCTACGCGATTTTCACGGAAGCCGAGACTTGGGAAGAACTTCGAACCAATGTTCTGGAGGCGGTCGCGCTGCATTTTGAAGACGTCCGGGAGCGCCCCCGGCTGGTGCAAATGCACTACGGTAAAGATGAGCTGATTCCGTTTGAAGCGGCATGAAATTGCCGCGCGGCGTATCCGCTAACCGTCTGATTCGCGCATTGGAACAACTGAGGCATGAAGATCCTCCGGTCCATATGATTACAGTGCCACTTCACAACTCGCTGAAGACCGGGACGCTGCATGGAATTCTCTCCGAGGTTGCGCTGATGCGGTCGGTCGAGGTGGAATCGCTCGCGGAATTGCTTTGAGGATGTCGGCTTTCTAGCTCAATAAGGACGCTCGCCGATCCAGTTGCCGGGCGGGTCGTAATTGCAGACCCAGACTTCCTCGCGGGCATCGCGGGCGACGGCGCAGCCCACTTCGCGAGTGTGGCTCCAGATAAGCTGGGTGTAGTGGCCGCAAACGCCCGAGCAGGTGTTGCTGGAATTGCTGTAATCGCGGGCTTCGGACGCCCAGACGCCCACAACATCGAAGGGTAAAGCGTGACTGCCGGTGATCTCAAAGAGATTTTCGCCGTAGGCGGGATGCGGGCGGTGGTAGAACTGCTTTTCTTGTAGCAAATGGATGGCCCACTCCTGCGCGTGGACGGCCAGGCGGTCCGACCAGGCCAGCGGCGGCACGTGGACGCTGGCCCGGATCTGGTTGTGCGCCGCGAGCATATCACGGGCTAGCGCGGCCTCGGGCTCCGGAAAAGTGTTCCTAACGGGGCGCCACTGCGCGCGGACCGTCCCAGCCAAAGCGACGAAAATACAACACCTGACGACGAAATTGCGACGCAAAATTGTCACGAAAGGAAAGTGTAAGGAAGGATGGCGTCAAAAGCCGCCGGGCGTTTGACCGAAGCGGAGAGGTCTGTTTGGCTTAGAACTAAGGGTTTTCAGATCGGTGGAAACACGATTTTCATTGGCGGGCCCTAATGGGATTCGCTACAATGCTCGATCAGAGAGCGCGCGGGTTTTTCGCCCGAACTCCGCCGCCAGCGAACCGCGGAGGGTTCGTAAACGCTCCCATGTCCACCCTAACTCCAGCTCAACCCCAACCAGCTCAGCCGAAAACGGCGTCTACTGACGCGCTTGATCAGCTTTGTATCAATACCATCCGCACCTTGTCCATGGATGCGGTTCAACAAGCGAATTCGGGACACCCTGGCACGCCGATGGCCATGGCGCCGGTGGTTTACACGCTCTGGCAGCAGTTCCTGAGGTTTGATCCGGACGATCCCATCTGGCCGAATCGCGACCGGTTTGTGCTTTCGGCGGGGCATGCCTCGATGCTTCTGTATTCCATGCTGCACCTGTGCCAGGTGAAGGCGGTGGATCCGGAGTACGAGACGCTTGGGAAGCTGAGCGTAACCTTGGACGACATCAAGAATTTTCGGCAGCTTAACAGCAAGTGCCCGGGGCATCCGGAGTATCGCTGGACATCGGGGATCGAAACCACCACCGGACCGCTCGGACAGGGCGTGGCAACCAGCGTTGGAATGGCGCTGGCTTCGCGCTGGATGCGCGAATATTTCAACCGGCCGGGCTTTGAAATGATCAACTTCAATGTCTACGCGCTGGCCGGCGATGGCTGCATGATGGAGGGTGTCAGCGGCGAAGCGGCGTCCGTGGCGGGGCACCTCAAACTGTCGAACCTGTGCTGGATTTACGATAACAACCACATCACGATTGAAGGCAACACGTCGCTCGCGTTCAGCGAAGACGTGGCCACGCGCTTCCTGGGCTACGGCTGGAACGTACTGCGCGTGGGCGACGCCAACGATCAGGACATGGTGGCGCGGGCCATTCGTACGTTTCAGGCCACCGAAGACCGGCCGACGATCATCATTGTGGATAGCCACATCGCCTACGGAGCGCCGCACAAGCAAGACACCAGCGCGGCGCATGGCGAGCCGCTGGGCGAAGAAGAGATTCGCCTGACGAAACGCAACTACGGATGGCCGGAAGACGCGAAGTTCCTGGTGCCGGACGGCGTGTACGATCGGTTCAAGGAACAGTTAGGCCAGCGTGGCCGCGGCGCGCGCGACGCCTGGATGACGAAATTCGCGGAGTACGGCAAACAGTTTCCCGAATTAGCCGGCTATTTGGACAAGATCCAGAAGCGCGAGCTGCCGGATGGTTGGGATGCGGACGTTCCGGTGTTCCCCGCCGATCCGAAGGGCTTGGCTGGGCGCGACGCGTCAGGCAAAGTGGAAAACGCCATCGCGAAAAGATTGCCGTGGCTGATCGGCGGCGCGGCCGATCTGGCTCCGTCAACGAAAACCCGGCTCACATTTGACGGCGCGGGCGATCTGGAAGCCGCCAACTACGGTGGGCGCAACATGCATTTCGGCATCCGCGAGCATGCCATGGGATCAATTCTCAATGGGCTGTCGCTCTCCAAGCTGCGGCCGTTCGGCTCGGGTTTTCTGATCTTCAGCGACTATATGCGCGCGCCCATCCGGTTGAGCGCGCTGATGGAGATCCCGGTCATTTATATATTCACGCACGATTCGATTGGCGTCGGCGAAGACGGCCCCACCCACCAGCCGGTGGAGCAACTGATTTCGCTGCGCGCCATTCCGGGGTTGATCGTGCTGCGGCCGGGCGACGCGAATGAAGTGGCGCAAGCCTGGCGAGTTATCGTGCAACTGCGTCACGAGCCGGCGTGTCTCATACTTTCGAGGCAGAACATGCCGACGCTGGATCGCACGAAGTACGCATCCGCCTCAGGGGTGGCGCGGGGCGCCTATATTCTCGCCGATGCAGCGGGCGGCAAACCGGATGTGATTCTGATCGGCACGGGCAGCGAGGTTTCGCTGTGCGTGGACGCGTACGAAAAGCTAACGCAAGAGGGGATCAAGGCGCGCGTGGTGAGCATGCCGTCGTGGGAGCTGTTCGAGCAGCAATCCTACGATTATCAGAACAGGGTGCTGCCCCCCGCAGTCCGCGCGCGTGTTTCCGTGGAGCAGGCGTCGGTGTTTGGCTGGGATCGCTACGCTCGCAGACGGATCGGCATGCACACCTTCGGTGCTTCGGCGCCGCTCAAGGAACTGCAGAAAAAATTCGGCTTCACCCCGGACGCTGTAGTCGCCGCCGCCAAAGACGAACTGGCGAAGGCACAATAGAGAAAGGGCCGGGCGAATCGCCGCGTTGCGTCGCCTGCCGTCAGATGGACCAGGACGAGAGGAACCAAGTGACCAACACCCCTAGCGCCACAATTACCACCTCCGCGGCAACCACCAATCCACTGGCGGAACTTCGCAAATACGGGCAATCCGCCTGGTTGGATTACATCCGGCGCACGCTCATCACCGGGGGCGAGCTCAAGCGGCTGGTGGATGAGGATGGGCTGGGAGGGGTCACTTCCAACCCCGCCATTTTTGAAAAGGCGATTACGGGCAGCACGGACTATGCCGATGCGCTGGCCGAACTGCAAAAGCGCAAAGATCTGGACCCGATGGGCGTGTACGAGATCATCGCGATCGAGGATATCCAGAATGCGGCGGATATTTTGCGCCCAGTTTACGACGAAACAAAGATGCGGGATGGCTATGTGAGCCTGGAGGTTTCTCCGTTTCTGGCGCGCGATACCGCAGGCACGCTGAAGGACGCGCGGCGTTTATGGAAGGCGGTGAACCGGCCCAACCTGCTGGTGAAGGTGCCGGCGACGCAAGAAGGGATTCCGGCGATTGAGCAGCTGATCAGCGAAGGCATCAACGTCAATGTGACCTTGCTGTTCGCGCAGGAGATGTATGAAAAGGTGGCGCTGGCCTATATTGCCGGATTGAAGAAGTACGTGGCGGGCGGCGGCGATCCGAGCCATGTGTCGAGCGTCGCCAGCTTCTTTATCAGCCGCATCGACAGCATGGTGGATTCGATCATCAAGGCCAAGCTCAAAGCGACTGCCGATCCCCAGGAGCAGGCGCTGCTGAAAAGCCTGCCAGGCAAGGTAGCGATCGCCAATGGCAAGCTGACCTATCAGCGATATAAGGAGATCTTCTCGGGCGCCGATTGGAGCGCGCTGGTGAAGAAGGGCGCGCAGACGCAGCGGGTGTTGTGGGCCAGCACCAGCACTAAGGACCCGTCTTACTCAGACGTGCTGTATGTGGAAGAACTGATCGGGCCCGACACCGTGAACACCATGCCGCCACAGACGCTGGAGGCTTTCCGCGATCATGGCACACCGAGAGCAAGCCTGGAATCCGGTTTGGATGCCGCTCAGAACACCATGGACGCGCTGGAGAAGGCCGGCATCTCGATGAAGAAAGTGACGGACGATCTGGTGACCCAGGCGGTGAAGCTGTTCGCCGAGCCGTTCGACAAGCTGCTGAACGCGGTGGACGCCAAGTGCAAGTTCGTGTCCCAGGCCGAAGTGGACGCGCAGACCAGCACGCTTCCCGAGAGTATCGGCGCGAAGCTTTCCGAGGCCATCGACGATTGGAAAATGGCGGGCAAGGTGCGGCGGCTGTGGGCGCGCGATGCGTCGCTCTGGACCGGATCGGACGAAAGTCACTGGTTGGGCTGGCTGGGCATCACCGAAGATCAGCTCGCCCACAAGCAGCACCTGGAAGACGTTGCCAAGGATGTGAAAGCGGCGGGGTTCAAGCATGCCCTGCTGCTCGGCATGGGCGGATCGAGCTTGTGTCCCGAAGTTTTGCGGATGACGTTCGGTAAGATCGACGGCTTTCCGGAGCTGTTCGTGCTGGATTCCACAGATCCGGCGCAAGTAAAGGCGTTTGAGAGCAAGGTGGATCTGGCAAATACGATATTCATCGTTTCGAGCAAATCCGGCACTACGCTCGAACCCAATATCTTCAAGCAGTATTTCTTCGACCGCGTAGAAAAGACGCTGGGAGCGGGCAAGGCGGGCAGCCGCTTCATCGCGATCACCGATCCAGGGTCGAAGTTCGAGCAAGTGGCCCAAGCCGATGGATTCCGGCACATCTTCCATGGCGATCCGAGCATCGGTGGCCGCTACTCAGCGCTGTCGGATTTCGGCATGGTTCCGGCGGCGGTGATGGGGATGGATGCGCTGCGCTATCTGGATCGCGCCGATGTGATGGCGATTGCATGTTCGTCGTGCCTGCCGGTGGATAAAAATCCCGGCGTGCAGCTCGGGTTGGTGCTGGGCGTGGCGGCCAACGCCGGCCGCGATAAGGTGACGCTGGTTACATCGCCTGGAATTTGGGACTTTGGCGCGTGGCTGGAACAGTTGATGGCCGAGTCGACCGGCAAGGACGGTAAGGGCCTGATCCCGGTGGATGGCGAGGCGCTGGGCGCGTTGGAAGTTTACGGTAACGATCGCGTGTTCGCCTACATTCGGCTCGATAAGGGAGCGGATCTGGCGCAGGACCAGGCGGTAGACGCGCTCGCGAAGGCTGGCCACCCGGTGGTACGCATTGCTTTGTCCGACATTTATAACATGGGACAGGAGATGTTCCGCTGGGAAATTGCGACGGCCGTGGCGGGTTCGGTGATCGGCATCAACGCCTTCAATCAGCCGGACGTGGAAGCGAGCAAGGTGGAGACTCGCAAGCTAACGTCGGAATATGAAAATACCGGATCGCTTCCGCCGGAATCGCCCATGCATTCTGAGAACGGCATGGATCTGTTCACCGATGAGGCAAATGCCCAGGCGCTCGGGTCGGCGGCGGGTTCGGATAAAACGCTGGTAGGATATTTGCGGGCGCACTTGGATCGGCTGAAGGCGGGCGATTATTTTGCGCTGCTCGGCTATGTGGAGATGAACCAGCCGCATGAGAAAACGCTGAAGAGCATTCGGATGAGCGTGCGCGACCGGAAAAAAGTGGCCACCTGCTTGGGGTTTGGTCCGCGCTTTTTGCACTCGACGGGCCAAGCGTACAAGGGCGGCCCCAATACGGGGGTGTTCCTGCAAGTTACCTGTGACGATAAAGCGGATCTCCCGGTGCCCGGGCAGAAGTTTACGTTCGGCGTGGTGAAGGCCGCGCAGGCCCGCGGCGATTTTCAGGTGCTGGCTGATCGCAAGCGGCGGGCGTTGCGCGTCCATTTGCACGATGTGGAAAGCGGGCTGGCGGCGTTGCAGTCGGCGATCGCGAAAGCGCTGTCTTGAGTGCGGCGCAGATGATTTCGGCGGGAATTGACGAAACCAGAAAGGTGAAGAATGCAGTTGGCAGAAGACATTGCTTCTAAGGGAATTCTCGGCGCCGGACGTCCAGGCGATCCGTGCGTGATGGTGATCTTTGGAGCGTCGGGGGATTTAACCAAGCGCAAACTCATCCCGGCACTCTACAATCTGGCCAAGGACAATCTTCTGTCCAAGGAATTCGCGCTGGTGGGCTTCGCGCGCAACGAGCTGACCAGCGAGCAGTTTCGCGACGAGATCGGCAAGGAGATCGGCGAGTTTGCCACTACCACCATCGATCCGGATCTGTGGCACTGGTTCTCGCGCCGAATCTATTATCTTTCTGGCGACTTCGCCGATCCGAACGCCTATAAGGCGCTGGGAGAACTGCTGGAGAAGATTGACAAAGAACACGGCACGCGCGGCAACTACTTTTACTATCTGGCCACGGCGCCCGCGTTCTTCGGGCCGATCATCACGCAGTTGGGTGATGCGGGCCTGGTGCAGGAGAATCACGGCTGGCGGCGCGTGATCATCGAGAAACCTTTCGGCCACAATTATGAATCGGCGGTAGCGCTGAACAAGGAGATTCGCAAGGTCCTGGACGAAAAGCAGATCTATCGCATCGACCATTACCTGGGCAAGGAGACGGTTCAAAACATTTTGGTGTTCCGCTTCGCCAACGGGATTTTCGAGCCGATCTGGAACCGGCGTTATATCGATCACATCCAGATCACCGTGGCTGAAACGGTGGGCGTGGAACAGCGCGGAACGTATTATGAGAAGGCGGGCACGCTGCGCGACATGGTGCCCAATCACATCTTCCAGCTCATCTCGCTGACGGCCATGGAGCCGCCGGTTTCGTTCGATGCCGACGTGGTGCGCGACGAACAGGCCAAGATTCTGAAGGCGCTGTCGCCCATGACGGACGAAGAAGTGCTGACGCGCACGGTGCGCGGCCAGTATGGCGAGGGAACCGAAGGCGCTAATCGGGTGTCGGGGTATCGCAGCGAGCCATACGTAGCGCCGGATTCGCGCACGGAAACGTTTGTCGCGATGAAGCTGTTCATCGACAACTGGCGCTGGGCGGACGTGCCGTTTTATCTGCGTACGGGGAAAAGGCTGCCTTCGCGATCCACCCGAATCGTCATCCAGTTCAAGCGGGCTCCTTTTGTGCTGTTCCGAAAAACCGCGGTAGATAAATTGGAACCCAACCGGCTGATTCTGCACTTGCAGCCGGATGAAGGCATCTCGCTGAGTTTCGGCGCCAAGATTCCGGGTCCGGTGGTGCAAATCGGCGATGTGAACATGAATTTCAACTACACAGATTACTTCAACGCCACGCCGCAGACCGGTTACGAGCGCTTGTTGTATGACTGCATGCTCGGGGATGCTACGCTGTTCCAGCGATCCGACATGGTGGAGACGGCCTGGCACGTGGTGGCGCCGATTCTGGATGTCTGGGAAGCGCTGCCTCCGCGCCGGTTTCCGAACTATCCGGCCGGGTCCTGGGGACCGCCGGAGGCGGACGAAATGCTGACCAGGGATCATCGCCACTGGAGCAATGACTGATGATCCTGGCGGGGGATATCGGCGGCACCAACACTCGTCTTGCATTTTTTGAGGGAACGCCGGATCGCCTGCAGCCGGTTCATATCGAAATCTTTCCCAGTCCGCAGTTCTCGGGGCCGGCTGAGATCGTTCGCAAATTTCTTGGCATGCATCCGCTGGCGGTGGATGCGGTTTGCTTCGGGCTGCCCGGGGCAGTTGTGGACGAGCGCGTGGAAGTCACCAATCTGCCTTGGGTGGTGGACGCGCGGAAGATGGCCGCTGATTTGGGACTGGCGTCCATCACACTGATCAACGACCTGTTTGCCAATGCGCATGGGATCGCGCTGCTGGAAGAGTCGGATTTTGTGGTTTTGAATCCGGGCGTGCCGAACAACACGGGGAATCGCGCTCTGATTTCCGCGGGCACTGGGTTGGGCGAGGCGGGATTGTACGCGGACGGCAAGGGCAGCTATCATCCGTTTCCATCCGAAGGCGGCCATGTGGATTTCGCGCCGCGCAACGAGCTGGAGATCGATCTGTTGCGCTACTTGATGGGGCGCTTCGAGCATGTCAGCTACGAACGGGTGCTCTCGGGTCCCGGGCTGCACAACATCTACCTGTTCTTGCGCGAAGCCGGGCGGGGCGAGGAGCCGCCGTGGCTGGCCGAGCAGATTGCGCAGGGCGATCCATCGGCCGCGATTTCGAAATCGGCGCTGGAAGGAACGTCCGGTATTTGTGTTCAGGCTCTGGATATTTTCGTGTCGCTGTATGGCGCGGAGGCTGGGAATCTGGCTTTGAAGATGCTTGCGACGGGCGGCACTTACGTCGGCGGAGGCATCGCGCCGAAGATCATTCGCAAGTTGAGCAGCACGGCGTTCATGAAGTCGTTCAGCGCCAAAGGACGAATCGGCGGCCTGCTGAAGGACATTCCGGTACGGGTGATTACCAACGACAAAACGGCGCTGCTGGGAGCGGGGCGCGTAGCGGCATTGTCGCTCGCGAACTCCCGTTAGAACATCAGCAGGTTGATGAAAGCCGAGCAGACTGACATCCGCGCTCCGCGGGGCGCCTACGCCTGTGGTTCACGCTAGAGCTAAAACACGACCCGGACACTTAACTGAATCTCGCGCGGAGTTTCGTTGAGCGGGGCGACGGCCGGGAAACCCGACGGATAGCCTTGCCGGCCATAGGTAGCCACGCCGAACTCCGGATCGTTCAACTGCGCGTCGGGATTGCCCAGGTTCGCATGGTTCAGAACGTTATAAGCGTCGGCGCGAATCCGCAGCTGGCCCGCTTCGCCCAGCCAGGGCAGAGGAAACCCGCGCGCCAGCGATAGATCGAAACTGTAGAATCCCGGGCCGATGAATGCATTGCGGCCGGAGTTGCCGAGCGTGCTGGGTGCGGCCGAGGTGAACTCCGACGGGTTCAGCAACTGCACTCCGCCCGGAACCGGAGCGGGATTGGCGTACACTGCTTGGGTGGAATCGAGAACATTTGCGCGATTGTTCAAGATCAGCCCCTCGCCGGGAATCGTCGTCGAGGTTCCATACACGGTGTAGGGAAGTCCTGAGCGGAACGCCGCCAGCCCGCCGACGGTCCAATCGCGCAGCAACAGCCCGGCTTTCGACTGCCCGAAGGGTGCGGGCGGATTCCAGTACGAGAAAACCACCAGATTGTTCCGCTGGTCGAAATCGGAATTGCCGCGGTCCGCGTTGGGATTGAACTGCTCTGAAAAAGTCGACCGCTGTCCCGACGCCTGGCCGGTTTGAATGCTGGTAAACGTCAAATTGAAGAAATCGCCGATCAGCGGATCGCTCTGATTGTCGATGGAGTGGCTCCAGGTGTAGGAACCCTGGATCATGCCCCGCGGGATGCGATAGCGCAGCACCGCGGTCAGCGCATTGTAGTCCGAGAATCCCTGATTGGCTCGATACGCGATGTCCGGCAGACTGTTGTTATAGCGGCCGTTGATGGTGGAGAAACTGCGATTGATTACGTCGGTGGTGATGAGCGCGCGTCCGTACGCTCCCAGTCCGTTTACTTCCAGCTCTAGATTGCCGGTGATCCGCTGCTGGACGCCCGCGAAGTAACTCTTCACGCGCCCGTTGCGGAGGTTGGGGTCCACCAGCGTCAGGTCTGGGAACGTGCTGGCGAGAGTCTGGCCCTGGAATTTTTCGAGGACGCTCGACACGGGCGCTAGAAAATTGGTTTGGCCTGCCGGCAACTGGATTAACGGCAGAATGAGATTGTTGTCGCGAACGTTCTCCCAAAGATTATCGAAGGGCCGGTCGTAAAACGTGCCGAAGCCACCGCGCAGCAGGGTGCGGCCGGTCCCGAACAAATCGTAGGCCGCACCCATGCGCACCTCGAAATCGTTGCTCGACCGGAAGAGCTGTTCATCGCCGGAACCGCTCGGCAGCGTCAATGCTGCGCCCGTCAATTGCTGCGCCAGCGTGGTACCGGCGCCGAGCTGAACCAGCGCGTCTTTTGTGGATCCGGTATTTTCCGGCCCGCCATAAAATTCGTAGCGGACGCCGTAATTCACCGTCAGGCGTTGCGTGAGCTTATAGGTGTCCTGGGCGAACAGAAAATCCTGGCCATAGCGATAAGTGCGGTTGGTATCGGGTTGCGTAAGATTTGGCAGCGCCGTCCGGTCGATAGCCGCGCTAAAAAAACTCGGGTCGACCAGGGCAAACGAGAGAACGTTGGGGAACATGTACTGGCCATCTTGCCCGGCCGTCAGATAGCCGTTCGAACCGCGCCAAAGCAACCCTCCTCCCACCGTCACCAAATGCTGGCCGCGCGTCCAAATCAGGTTATCGAGCACTTCCCAGGTATCGTTAACGTTCTTGTAGGCATAGAACGCGGAGCTGCCCGGCAACGTGACGCCCGAATACGCAATTCCATCCACCGTGTAAGAATCGCTGGTGGTCAGGGTTGGGATCTCGGGATGCGGACGGTTCCAGCCTAAATCGTCGGTGCTATAACTCAGCCGCGCTTCATTGGTCAGATTTGCCTGGAACGCGTGGATGTAGCTGCCACCGGCCGCGACGGTGTTTTCGTTGAGCGCCGAGGTGAAGTCTTTGTACGGGCTCCATATGAAGTCGGGCTCGGCCAGACGATTGATCACCACGCGGCCCATCAGCCGCTCCTTGCCGTTGGGCGTGTTGTAATCCAGCCGCTCGATGGCGAGAGTGCGATTCACCGCCACGGGGGGAGCGAGCATCTCCACCTGCGTCAGCGCCGCGGTGGCCGCGTTGGTCACAGGGCTCGGATACTCGGTGAGCAACTGGCGCGCGGGCGAGTTAGCCGCCATGAAATTTAAGAGGTTCGGAGTGGGAAGATCGAACGGGTAGGGAGCCCCGTCCCCGCGGCTTCGAAAATATTCATAGGCGCTGGAGAAAAACAGGCGATTCTTCAGCACCGGACCGCCCACGAAGAATCCAGGCTGGTCCTGCTTATCGATGCTGCGCGGCGCGCCAATCAGGTTCTGCTGGAATGCATTGGCGTTCAGCGCCTCGTTTTCCAGGTAAAAATACACCACGCCATGAAACTGCTCTCCGCCGGTGCGGGTGATCGCATTGGCCAGAAATCCCGAGGTACGCCCGTACTCAGCGGAGAAGTTGTTCGTCGAAATGCGATATTCCTGGATGGCTTCGGGCGCAACGGTGACCAGCGGCCCGGTGATCAAGTAGTTGTTGTTCTCCAGGCCGTCCAGCAGATAATTGGACGACGATGGCCGCTGGCCGTTTACCGAAAGGCCCAGCCCGCGGCCGGTGGCTGCATCGGAGGTGACGCCCGGCTGCGTTACCAGCAGCGAATAGACGTCGCGGCCTTCCAGCGGAAGATTGTTGATCTCATCGGAATCAATCACTTCCGACACGGTGGATTCCAGCGGCTCCTGCCTGCCCTTCTGCGCTTCAAACGAACCGGACTTGCTGGGATCGACGTCGGGACCATAAAACGTTACGATGGTCTTTTGTCCTGGGAGAAAAACGCTCTTGTATTCGCCGGACTCCCAAACGTCGCTGAGCGGACGGAGCCTGAAATCGAGCTCGATGCGCGCCGCGACGGTGAGTTCCAGCTGCTGCACTTCCTGCGACTGATAGGCCGGAGCCATCACGCGGATGGAATAGATTCCCGGCGAAAGCAGCGGCAGGTAGTAGTAACCGGATGAGTCGCTGGATGCGCCGCCCGCGAGCGTGGTGGTGGCGCTGGAAAAGACGACGCTGGCCGACGCGATGGGACGGCCGGTCACCGAATCCACCAGCTGTCCGGAGATGAGCCCTTGGGTGGTCTGCGATAGCGCCGCCGCAGCCGAGAGAAGCAACAGCACCCACGCGCGGAAACCGAAAATTTTACTCAACGCTCGAAGGGAAATAGTTTTTGTCACTCTAAAGAGTGATGGCCGCACTGTCGTAGTAAGATGCAGGTTACCATGAAGAAGAAGTGGAGGCACTGGGCCCTCTGCGCTGTTCTGGCCGTGGGCAGCGCGCTCGGCGCGTCGCTCCTGAGCGATATCCGCTTCTTTCGAATCCTCAACCTCAAAGCCTACGACGCGCATTTCATCGTGCGCGATTTTCTGCGCGGTTCTCTGGGCCAGCGTCCCACTATCTCCAACATCGTCCTGCTGACGGCTGACAAGAAAGCCTACGACACCTTCCCCGAACTGCGGGTGTTCTGGAACGAGCATTACGCCAACGCCATCCGTGCCGCCGGCCAGGCGGGCGCCAAAGTGATCGCTCTCGACTTGGCGTTTGGCGTTCCCATCGACAAGTGGGAGCCCGGCGCCGACGAGCTCCTGGCTGGAGCTATCAGCACGTCTCCGGTTCCGGTGGTGGTCGGCTACGTCTCCGAGATCAATTCCAACCAGCAATCGCAATCCATTCCGGTCAACATGATGGCTGCGGCTCTGGGCTTGGGCGCCTTCGCAAATCTCACCACCGACGACGACGATTTCATTCGCAACCAGGAGCTGATGGAAGCCCCCTCCGCCAATCCGGCCGACCCTCCGCCCGCCCGGTCCCTGGCCATGCGGACCGTCGAGAAATATATCGGCACGGACGCGCAATTCCAGAAGGGCCAGCTGATGCTGCAAGGCCACGCGATCCCGGTCTCGCCGCGGCGCTCCATCGCTATTAATTATGCCGGCCCTCCCAATACGTTCCCTAGCGTTTCTCTGGCTGATTTTGAGGCCGCCGCTAAGGCCGGAAATACCGCTCAGCTCCGGAAGTGGGTGGAAGGCAAGATCGTGCTGTTGGGCACCGATTTCGTGGACGACCGCTTCGACACGCCGTTCTACACGCTCTTCAGCGGCTCCAAATGGACCATGCCTGGCGTCGAGATCCATGCCAACACTGTTCGCACGCTCCTCACGCGAAGCTATCTGGTTCCCGCGCCGCAATGGGGCCTGACGCTGGCGCTGCTGCTGGCCACAACCGTGACAGTGGCGATCGTAACGTCTTTTGCGGCCAGCCGCGCCGTGGTCCTGGTGCTGCTCGAAGTGATCGGCATCCTGGCTGCCACGCATCTGTTATTCGAACGCGGAGTTATCCTTTCCACTTCCGAGGTGCTGCTGGCGACATCGGTGAGCTTGATTGCGTCCCTGGTCTACCGCTACGCCACCGAGGAGACTCGCGGCAACCTGTTCCATCGCGCGGTATCCATTTTTGTCGGCAAACAACTGGCTTCGTCGCTCGAAGAGTCCGATTCGATCGGCTTGTCCGGCAAGCGCATGGAGGTGACCATCCTGTTCACCGATATCCGCGGATTCACGGCCTTCACCGAGCAGGTCTCCGAAGAGCAGGGGCCGGAAGTAGTGGTGCAACTGCTGAACGAATACATGGCGATGATGGTGGGAATTATCGTGATGTATCACGGGCACGTCAACAAGTTCATTGGCGACGGCATTCTGGCGGTGTTTTCGGACGACGACGAAGGCGCCGAGCCGGGGGATCATGCGTTAAGGGCGGTCCGCTGTGCTACGCGCATGGTGACGGCGCGCAGCCGCTTTGAGACCGGAGCCGGGATTCACACCGGTCCCGCCGTGGTGGGAAATGTGGGTTCAGCCGATAAAATGGAGTATACGGTGCTGGGCGACACGGTAAATCTGGCGTCCAGGCTGGAGAGTTTGAACAAGGAGCACCACACGAAGCTGTTAATGACGGGAACTACCGAGGGTCGGCTGGGAAGCCTGGTGGAAACCACGCACCTGGGGCAGGCGCCGGTGCGCGGGAAGGCTTTGCCGATTGATTTGTATACGGTGACGTCGCTGGCGGTGAAGGCCGCGGTGAATGCGTAGCGTTCACAGGAGCGGGAGTCAATCCTTCGGACGGTCTCTAGCGCCAGTAACCGACGCCGGCGGGGGCAAACTGCGGAAATTGACGGCCAGCGATTTAGAATCCTCAACTTGCAGTGTCATTTCGCGGGTGTGGTTACTGCAAAGTGTGAACACGGCACGCAGGAGCGCGTGCGCCACGATACTCATCCTGCTTTCGGTGCCTGGATTTGCGGACACCAAAGAGGAGCCGGTGGGGCTGGTTCTTTCGGCGGCGGGGAGCAAGCTGCTTCGTGCCGACACCGAAACGCCGCTGGCGGCGCGGCCGGGCGATCTGCTCTTTGCGGGCGATGGCCTGCGGACGGAGGACGGTCCAGCATCGTTCCTTTTTTGCCCGGGCAAAGCGCTGGACACATTAACGCCGTCGGGCGAAGTTCGGCTGGACGTGAAAGCGCCCAAAGTGAAAGCGGGCAAGATCACCGAGCAGCCGGCGCGGCCGTGCATCTTGCCGCAGACTTTGCGGGTCGCCGCCGCCAGCCAGCAGCACTACGGTGTCAGCATGACGCGCGGGCTGAACAAGCCCGAGATTGCTCCCACGCCGCACGATAAACTCCCGGCCGATGTACAAGCCGAGCTGGCGCCGTATGAAACGGTGCTGGCTGCGAATCCCAAGGATCAAGCGGCCCTGGTCACCGAAGCCACCATCTTCGAAAATCACAAGCTGATCGCCAACGCGCTGGACGCGTACTACAAGCTTCGCGAACAGTGGCCGGATGCGGTGTGGGTGAAGAGCAAGATCTTCGACCTGGAACAGGCGCTGGCCGATCAGGCGTCCGCGGCCACGGCTGCGGCCGAGACCGGCGGGCAAACGTACGCGCTGCTGGTTGGCATCTCTAAATACGCCAAGCCGGAGCTATCGCTGCAGTTCGCCGACGCGGATGCCAGCGTGTTCAGCAATCTGCTGGAAAGTCCGCTGGGCGGGAGCGTGCCGAGCGGAAACGTGCTGCTGCTGACCGACGAGAAGGCCACCACAGCCGCGGTGCGCAACGGCTTCCAGGATTTTCTGAAGCGCCGCGCCGGCAAGAACGATACGGTGGTGATCCTGATCGCTGGGCATGGCACGGTGGAAACGCCCGGGAGCAAGGATGCTTTCATTCTCACTTACGATTCCGATCCGCAGGATCTGAAGAGCACCGCGCTTGGCATGGACGAGCTGCAATCGCTGTTTGAAGAGCAGTTGAGCAAGGTAGGCCGCGTGCTGTTGTTTGTGGATGTTTGCAAGGCCGGAACGATCGGGACCATTCACAATACGACGGTGAATTCGAACGTCCAGCAGTTGGGCGATATCCAGGGCGATCTTTTCGGATTGCTGGCCAGCCGCCCGCGCGAAGTTTCGCTCGAAGGGCCCCAGTTCGGCGGCGGGCACGGCGTCTTCAGCTATTACGTGATCAAGGGTCTGGAAGGCGCGGCCGACGCAAACAAAGACGGTGTGGTGGACGCCGACGAGCTGATCAAGTACGTCAGCGACCAGGTTCCCATGGCCACCGATAACAAGCAGCACCCGCGCGAGTTTGGGACTTACGACAACAAGATGCGGCTGTCGGACACCCGGAAGCCGGGCATCACGATTGCGCGCAGCGTCGATTCGGCCCATTGGCAGGTAATCATGGACGCTCGCAACGGCGGCCCGCTTTACCTGGCCGCGGGCGCGCCGCAAGGCCAGCTCCCCTCCGCACTCCAGGCGCAAGCTACGGTGGACCGTTTCACGTCGGCGATCAACGCCGGCCGCATTCTGCCCGCGGATTCGAATAACGCTTTTACCGCGTTGCGCGATTTGAAAAATGCGGTGACGCCCGAGCAATATCAGGAGCGCGAAAATCAGCTTCGGATCGCGTTGGAAAACAAAGCTCAGGAAGTGTTGCTGCGTTACCTGGCGGGCGATGAGACGCCGCAATCACGCCAGGAATTCGAGAGCGGCGCGAGTTACATGGATGCGGCGCGGACCTTGACCTCCGAATCGCTGTTCCTGGAAGGCCGCGAGGATTTCTTTCAGGGCCGCGCGCTGCTGTTCGACAAGAAATTCCCACGAGGCGGCCGCTTTGTTGGAGCAGGCCGTGCGTATCGATCCGGGCGCCGCTTATGGATTCAACGCGCTCGGCATCGCATACCTGGAACAGGCGGAGTACGACAAAGCCATTCCGGCTTTTCACGATGCGGTGCGGCGCGCGCAGCACTGGTCGTATCCACTGCACAATGAAGCGCTGGCCTACGTCGAGACCGGCGACTATCGGTCCGCTATTCGCGCCTATCAGGAAGCCATCCGGCTGACGCCGCAGTACAGCTATTTGCCCTATAACCTGGGCTTGGTCTATCAGCGGTTGAATCGCCGCAAAGACGCCGAGACGGCGTATCTGAAGGCGGAGATGCTGGCGCCTGCTTCGGCGGAGCCTTATAACGCCCTGGGCACCTTGAAAGCATCGGAAGGCAAGCGGGCCGAAGCGGAGCGGCTGTACCGGGAAGCTTTGCAGAAGAATCCGAATCTGCTGCCCGCGCGTCACAACCTGGCGCTCTTGCTCGACGACGAAAAGGGCCGGGAGAAGGAAGCGATCGAATTATGGCGCGAGAACCTGCGCGAATCGCCCGATTATCTTCCATCGCGCCTCAGCCTGGCCGGCGCGCTGGCTGCGCAAGGCGACAATGCTCAGGCCGCCGAAGAATACCGCAAGGTTCTGGAAGCCAAGCCCGATTACGTGGCGGCGCGCATCGCGTTGGCCGATGTGCTGATAAAAACCAACGATCGCGATGGCGCGCTCGATCAGCTTCGCCAGGTGACCAAACAGGATTCGCAGGACCCGGCGCTGTTTGAGCGGATCGGAGATCTGGAAGCCGCCCAGCAGCATTCAGCCGAAGCCCGGACGGCGTATGAAGCGGCGCTCGATCTCAAGCCCGAACGCTCCATGCGCAAGCGCATCGAAAATAAATTGAAGGCTGCCAAATAAAAGAGGGCGCTCGCCTTCCAACGAGCGCCCTCATTCTCCGGTCACATGTTCCTCATCTCTGAGGGTGCGGCCTCAACTCTTTAGACGCGCGCGGAAGAAAACTGTTGCAAACATGTATGCCGTCTAACGTTTTTGGCCGGCGGAAGCACTTTGTGCCTTGGGCGCCGGTTTGCTATCGCCGTTGCGGGAGATGTCGATTCCGCCTTTGAAATAGGCGCCATCTTCGATCACGATGCCGGCGGTTTTGATATCGCCGACAATGGACGCCCCGGTGCGCAGAGAGACGCGGCTCTCCGACTCAACATTCCCCTTGATGGTTCCAAAGACAATAATTTCCTGGGCCTTGATATTGGCATTCACTTTGCTGTTTGGCCCTACTGTCAAGCGGTTGCGCAAGTTCAGCTTGCCATCCAGATCGCCGTCCAGATACAGCTCTTCATCGCTGGTTACTTCGCCGATGATCTTCATCGACTTGCCAAACACGGTTGGAGCCGGAGCAGGCGCCGGCGCCGGATGATGGTGATGAACGGCTGGTGCGGCGGCAGCAGGTGCTGGCTGCGCCGGTTGAGCCGCTGGATTCTGAATCATTTGTCCGTCGTTTTGTTTTCCCCACATAAGAGCGCCGAAGCTCCAGTTTACTGCCCAACGAGGGAAGCGACAAGCTTTTTGGCAATTTTTTATCTGCTAACGGTGATAGCGCCTGGAGTTTGTTTGCGTTCGAAGAACTTTTGCTTGTCGATGTTCGCATCCACCACCACATCGAAGAAGCCGATCATCATTTCGTCCCAGATCTGTTCGCCGTAGCGAACTTCCGCGGTGGGATCGGGATTGGCGGGATTGTTCGGCGAGTTGTCGAAGTAACCTATCCATGTGAGATGCGTGCCCGCTTTGAGCAGTCGCGGCTGCGCGAGGCGGTAATTGAGCTGCCATTGCGAATCGTAGTGGTTCACCTTGAGCAGCGTCTCCACGTAGCCATGCGGAGCGGTGATCAGATATTCGAAGCCTTTGCCGCGCAGGTGCATGTGCGGGAACATGCTGATCAGCAGCGCATCGTTTGGTAAGGTACCCGAAACCTGGACGCGATAGTTGGAATCGCCGGGCGGGATCACAAAGGTGTCGTTGCTCATCTGCAGCGATAGCACAGCTTGCTTGGGCGGCTCCTTCGCGAAGATCATGCCGATGCGTGTGCGGTTTTCGGTGGGCTTGCCGGTGGCCGTATAGTGCATCTGGAGCACCAGATCTGAGCCGGCTTTGATCCGCTTGGCGATTCCGGGCGGCCATTGATCGTAGGAATTGCCCGGCGTGTACACCATCAGCAGATCGCTGGTGGTGAAACCCTTCGCTAGAGGCACGGAGAACATTGTTCCGAGCGGCTCGCCTTGCAGCCACTGCGATCCCAGCTCGCGGATATAGACCACGGCATGATGGACCGCGGCGCGGTCGCTGGTTCGCACTTCCACCTTTTGAACCCAGCGGTCCTCGGTAAAGTGCGTAGGCAAAATCAGGTATTGATATTCGATCGCGCCCTTGGCCGGCAGTTGGAACGGCTTCGCCATTTCAAAGACTTCGTCGGGCTTTCCGATGTTCCAGCCCTGCGGCCACTGGCGCGGCGAAGGAGCGTCCTTGGGATCGCCGGCCGGAGCGCCCGAGTTCACCCAAGCCGTCAGCGTGTCGATCTGGTCTTGGGAGAGCGATCGGTCGTTGCTGAAATGTCCGTAGCGCGGATCGGCAAACCAGGGCGGCATTTTGCGCGCGATCACTTGCTCGCGAATCGACTTGGCCCAGGGACGCGCCTGCGCGTAGGTGAGCAAGGGCATGGGCGCGATTTCGCCCGGACGGTGGCATTCCTGGCAATGCTGCTGGAAGATCGGAAGAACGTCTTTGTAGAAAACTGGCCCGGCCAATGCCGTGGATACGGCGGCCGCAAGGCTAGCGAGCCAGCGAAGCAACGTACTTATTGCGGCACTCCTGGGAGCAGAAATGGAAGGTCTGGCCTCCCACCGTCTCCTTAATGGAAGTGGCCGCTGCGATGTAAGTTCCACAGACCGGATCTTTCTTCAGCTCGCCAGTGAGCGGGACTTGATTGGACGGACGCGGCGCTCCTGGCATGCCGGCCCCGGGCCGCATGACCTCCGAGAAGCCTTTGAGCACAATCCCGACGATACCCTTCAGCACGGTAATCACTACCACCGTGAGAAGAAGATAGAAGATAGCGCGAAACATTATCGTTGCCGGAGGGCGCAAGCCCGCACAGCGCTACTTCCATTCTACTTGAACGCCGCTATTCTTCTTTGTTGGCGTCTTTACGGGCTGCGTCGATACGGGCTTGGGCATGCCGGGCGGCGATGAGCGCCGCGGCAATGTCGATGCCGAGAGCGGGGTTGATCATGGCGTCCTGGGCGTGCTTCAAAGCCTGCTCGGCGCGGGTAACGTCGATCTCGTGGCCTTTTTCGGCCATACCGGTCAGCACCCGGACCACGTTGTTATGAATCTCCAGGAAGCCGCCGCATACCGCGATGCTGTAGCGATGATCTTCGGGCGTGGTGTAGGTGAGGGCGCCGATGCCCAACTCGGAGAGCAGCGCCGCGTGATCCGGCAGCACGCCGATAAAGCCATCCTTGGCGGGAATCTGCGAGCGCACGGCCTTCTCGCGCGCGAGCAGCCGCTCGGGCGTGGCAATTTCGATGTCGAACGTGTCGGCCATCGGCTTACGCCTTCTTCAACTCTTCGGCTCGCTTCTTCACGTCTTCAATGTCGCCCTGCATGTAAAAAGCCTGCTCGGGAAGGTCGTCATGCTTGCCTTCCACCACTTCCTTGAAGCTGCGGACCGTATCGGCCAGCGAGACGTACTTGCCCTTGATGCCGGTAAACTGCTCGGCGACGTGGAACGGCTGCGACAGGAATTTCTGAATCTTGCGGGCGCGCGCCACGGTCTGCTTGTCGTCGTCCGAAAGTTCATCGATGCCCAGAATCGCGATGATGTCTTGCAGATCCTTGTAACGCTGGAGAATCTGCTTCACTTGCTGCGCCACGTGGTAATGCTCTTCGCCGAGGATGCGTGGATCCAGAATTCGGGAGCTGGAAGCCAGCGGATCGACGGCCGGATAAATGCCCTGCTCCACCAGGCTGCGCGTGAGGTTGGTGGTGGCATCCAGGTGGGCGAACGTAGTGGCCGGCGCGGGATCGGTATAGTCGTCGGCGGGCACATAAATCGCCTGTACCGACGTGATGGAGCCCTTCTTTGTGGAAGTGATGCGCTCCTGCAGCTCGCCCATTTCGGTGGCGAGGTTGGGTTGATAGCCCACCGCGGAGGGCATGCGTCCCAGCAGCGCCGATACTTCCGAACCGGCCTGCGTGAAACGGAAAATATTATCGATGAACAGCAGCACGTCCTGACCGCCTTCATCGCGGAAATATTCGGCGACCGTGAGGCCGGTGAGACCCACGCGCAGGCGCGCTCCGGGCGGCTCAGTCATCTGGCCATAGATCAGCGCGACTTTGGATTTGGTGTAATCGTGCGGATCGAGCACGCCCGACTCCTGCATTTCCGTCCATAAATCGTTGCCCTCGCGTGTGCGCTCGCCCACGCCCGAAAACACCGACACGCCGCCATGTTTCAGAGCGATGTTGTTGATCAGCTCCATGATGACGACGGTTTTGCCCACGCCCGCGCCGCCAAACAGCCCGATCTTTCCGCCGCGCAGGTAGGGTTCGAGCAGATCGATCACCTTGATGCCGGTCTCGAACATCTGCAGCTCGGTGGCCTGTTCGTCGAAGGCCGGCGCCTGCCGATGAATAGGCCACTTCTGGGCCGTATTCACGGGACCCATATTGTCCACCGGCTCTCCGATGACGTTCATCACACGCCCCAGAGTCTGGTTGCCCACCGGAACTTCCACGCCGTGGCCCAGGCTGACGGCTTTCATGCCGCGCACCATGCCGTCGGTGGGTTGCAGCGCGATGGTGCGCACGCGGCCTTCGCCGATGTGCTGCGCCACTTCCACCATCACATCGATGGGCACGCTGGTCTGAAAACCTTCGCTGGTAATGTGGATCGCCGTATTGATGACGGGGATCTGGTGTTCGGGAAACTGGATGTCGACGGCCGGACCGGCCACCTGGATGACCTTGCCTTCCACTTGCGTCGCTGTTGTGGTTGCCATAAATACCTCTTTGTCTTGAGCCGCGGGACTAATCTAGCGCCGCCGCGCCGCTCACTATTTCAATAATTTCTCGTGTGATACTGGCCTGCCGCACGCGGTTCATCTTCAGCGTCAGCGCGCTGATCACGTCGGTGGCGTTGGTGCTGGCGGCTTCCATGGCCGTCATGCGGGCTGCGTGCTGCGCAGCGTCCGATTCGAGCATGGCGCGATAAATCTGCGATTCGATGTAGCGGGGCAGAAGCGCTGACAGCAGTTCGGCCGGCGGCTGTTCATAGATATAGTCGATCTGCTCTTGCTTCTCGGGCAACTCCACTGGCAGCAGTCGCGTGCTGACCAATTGCGACGCCATCAGGCTCTTGAAGTTGTTCACCACCAGGTAAACGGAGTCGATCTCCGCGGTGCGGAACATTTCGGTCACCTTCCGCCCGATCTCCAGCGCGTCTTCGTAACGCGGAGCCTTCTGGAAAAGCGTGGAATATTCGCCGCTGATGTTGGCGTGACGGCGCTTGAAAAAGTCGCGGCCCTTGCGCCCGATCAGTTCCAGCCGGACTTCGGATTCGCGGTGCTCGACGATAAACTTTTGCGCGATACGGATCACGTTGGAGTTGAAGGCGCCGGCTAGCCCGCGGTCGGCTGTGATCACCACCAATAGAATCCGCTTCTCGGGGCGCCGGGCCAGCAGCTCGATTTCTTCGGCCGCGTTCTGTTCGGCTGCCGCGAGCGCGACATTGGTCAGCATCCGCTTGATGCTCTGCGCGTACGGACGCGCTGCCAGCACACGATCCTGCGCGCGCCGCAGCTTGGCGGCCGAGACCACTTTCATGGCCTTGGTGATCTGCTGCGTGTTTTTCACCGACCGGATGCGCCGGCGTAAATCGATCAGACTGGGCATGAGCTAAGCCGTGACGAGGGCTTCCTTGTGCTGGGCGACGAAGCGGTCCTTGAATTCCTTCAGCATCGAGTTCAGCTTGGCCTTCACCTGGTCGTCGAGCGTCTTCTTTTCGCGGATTTCCTGGAGCAGCGCCGTCTGCGAGGTATCGAGAAAACGATTCAACTCCGCTTCAAACGGACGGATCTGCTCCACCACCAGGTCGTCCAGCAGGCCGCTGGTGCCGGCGAAAATGATCACCACCTGCTTTTCCACGGGCACCGGCTGATATTGCGGTTGCTTCAGAATTTCCACCAGCCGTTTGCCGCGGCCTAACTGCTGTTGCGACGATTTGTCGAGTTCGGAGCCGAACAGCGCGAACGCCGCCAGCTCGCGGTATTGCGCCAGATCCAGGCGCAAAGATCCGGCCACCTGACGCATGGCTTTGATTTGCGCGCTTCCGCCCACGCGGCTGACCGACAGGCCGACGTCGATGGCGGGGCGAACATCGGAGTTGAACAGATCGGCCAGCAGGAAGATCTGGCCGTCGGTGATGGAAATCACGTTGGTGGGAATGTAAGCCGAGATGTCGCCGGCTTGCGTTTCGATAATCGGCAGCGCCGTGAGCGATCCGCCGCCTTTTTCGTCATTCAGTTTTGCCGCGCGCTCCAACAGCCGGCTGTGAAGGTAAAATACGTCGCCGGGATAGGCTTCACGGCCAGGCGGACGGCGCAACAGCAGCGAAATTTCGCGGTAGGCCGCCGCATGCTTGGAAAGGTCGTCGTAGATCAGAAGAGCGTGGCGTTTGCTGTCGCGGAAAAACTCGCCCATCGCGCATCCGGCGTAGGGCGCGATATACTGCATGGGCGCCGGATCGGACGCAGTGGCCGCTACTACGATGGTGTAGTCCATCGCGCCGTAATCTTCTAGCGTCTTCACCACCTGTGCCACGGTGGAGCGCTTCTGGCCGACGGCGACATAGATGCAAATCACGTCGCCGCCCTTCTGATTGATGATGGTGTCGAGCGCCACCGCGGTCTTGCCGGTCTGACGGTCGCCAATGATCAGCTCGCGCTGCCCGCGGCCGATGGGAATCATGGAGTCGATGGCTTTGATGCCGGTCTGCATCGGCTCTTTTACCGAACGGCGATCCACAACGCCGGGAGCGATTCGCTCCACTGGGAGAGTGGCGCTGGTCGCGATCGGGCCTTTGCCATCGATGGGCTCGCCGAGCGCGTTCACTACACGGCCGACTAAGGCCTCGCCTGCCGGCACAGACATGATTTTGCCGGTGCGGCGGACCTCGTCGCCCTCTTTGATTTCCTGATATTCGCCCAGCAGCACCGTTCCCACCTGGTCTTCTTCCAGGTTCAGCGCGATGCCCGTGACGTCGTGCGGAAACTCCACCATCTCGCCGGCCATGACGTTTTCCAGCCCGTAAACACGGGCGATGCCGTCGCCGACCGAGATCACCGATCCGGTTTCGGAAACACTGACAGCCTTATCGTAGTGCTCAATTTCATCGCGCAGCAGGCGCGAGATTTCATCAGCGTGGATCTGAGCCATAAGTCAATTCCATCCCCTATTCAGCCGCGCCATTCAGAAGCCTTATTCTGAAAAATGCCCGGCCAGTTTTTTCCCCAATTGCCGCAGCTCCCCGCGGACGGACCCGTCGTAAACGGTGGACCCGATGCGCGCCACAACCCCGCCGAGCAGCGCCGGATCCACTTCAAAACGCAAGCGCATGCGTTTCCCAGTCAGCTTCGTGAGTTCCGCTTCCAGGCTGGCGCTCAGAGGCGCGGTCAGCGGCGCCGCCGAGGATACCTCCGCTCGCACAAACCCCAGGCGTTCGTCGAGTTGCTGCTCCAGCGCTTCCCGAATATCGCCGATGATGCCGATGCGGCGATGATCGATGACTACAAAAACGAAGTTTCGAATCAAAAGTGAACCGCCGATTCTCGCCAGCAGGTCGCCCATCACGGCACGTTTGCGCGAAGTTTGAATGGCGGGTGTCTCAAGCGCGGTCCGCAACTCGGGCGATTCCTGAAGCAGTCCCTCGACAGCGCTCAGTTGTGCGAGTGCTTCTTGCGGCTTTAACGGCGACCCGGGCGCCATGACAATATCTACCAGGGCGTGTGCGTATCGGTTGGCGACAGCGGATGCCATAAGTTAATTGGCCGTCCGCGGAGCGCGCTCGTGCAGATCATGCAGGAATCCGCTGACCAGATTTTCCTGCGTCGCGGGATTCATGCGGGTGCGAATCCGCTGCTCCGCCAAGCCGATCGCCAATTCAGCGGCGTATTTCCGGATTTCCGCTTTGGCGCCGCGCGTCATCAGATCGATCTCTTGCACGGATTGTTCCCGAATTCTTTGGACGTGATGCTCCGTCGCGATGCGGATCCGTTCGCTTTCGGCCGCCATGTCAGCGTGCGCAGTTTCACGCAGATTTTCTATTTCACGCTGGAGATCGGCCAGCCGCTGTTCGACACTAGCGGCGTAGAGGGCGGCTTCATGCTTGATCTTGGCGGCCTCGGCCAGCGCGCTCTGGATTTCGTCGGATTGCTTGCGAAATATCGGCGGGACGTGTTTGCGGATCAGGTAACCGAGCCCAAAAGCCAGAATCGCGAAATTGGCCCACTTCCACCAGATCAAGGGATCGCCCTGTTCGGTTTTTTCGGTACTTGCCGGCGATTCCTGCGGCAACGCACAGGACGCCAAGGCCAGGCCCAATAGGATTGCTAGCGTTGCTCGCCGCATCAGGCCGAGGTCCTTTCGAGCAGCGCGTTCGCAATCTGATCGGCCAGCGTGTCGGCCGTGCCGGCCAGTTGGCTCTTCGCCACCGTAGCCTCGCCATCAAGCTGCTGCTTGGATTCATGGATCAGGTCGTGCGCTTGTTTGCGGGCTTCGTCCAATTGGGCGCCTTGCTCGCCGGTCCAACGGCGCCGCGCCTCTTCCTGCTCCTGGTAGATCGCTTCGCGTGCCTGGCGCAATTGATCTTCGATGGACTTGGTTTGTTCCGCCGCCTTGGCGCGCATGGCTTCAGCCGATTCGCGCACCCCGTCGGTGGCTGCGCGCCGCTTGGCCATCACATCCGCCATCGGGCGGAAAAACATCCACTTCAGATAAAAGTGAACCACCAGCAAAAGGAAAATGGTGGGGACCGCTTTTAGCAGGAGTTGACCCAGGCCTTGTAACGTCGATTCCATTATGTCTTTAGAAGGGAACTTACAGACTACGGGAAGGCGCGCCCCCGAAAGCTACAGCACGCCCAAAACTGGTTGTCCCAAAGACGTTACGCTAACACACTTGGGGCAATGAATTCAAGCGCTTCTCGCCGGAATTCTTGCCCAACGATGGTAAGAGCACGGTTTGCCGAACGATGTCCTTTCGCCCGCGTTACTTTGGCGGCGGCGGCGGTGCGGGCGGTTTGACGAACTTCGCGTCATCCACTGGAACGTTTGGATTGATTTCGGTAAGCGTGTACTCCTCACGGCCGCTCACCCAGCCGAAATTGCGCCGGAAAGGCATCATCACGCCCGCCACCGGGCGGTAATCGCCAAAATCGATCTGCGTGGGAACGCGTCCTACTGCCGAATTGGCGTAGCGAACCATGCGAGTGAGAAGGCCGGTTTGCTTGTCGAAGTAAAACGTCGCGATAAAGCCGCCGGGTCCGCTTCCCTGCACTACGTAAACGTCATGACCGGGATTGCCGGAATCCGGAATTTTGGCGGGGCAACCCGGCGAAGCGGTCATGCACGGGAGATTGGCCGGATAGCTGACTCGCCAGGTTTTGAATAATCCCTTGATGTTTCCTGGGAACGCCATTTGACCGTCCAGTTTTCCGCCTTCGGCCGCGGTTGCGGTCAGTTTGTATTCTCCGGTCACCGTCAGCGGCAGCACCACCCACGCATCGTTGCCATCGTAGGTTCGGATCATGTTCCCTTCCCGTTGGTGAACAATCGTGACGTACTTGTCCGGTGCCTTGGCATAGATCTCGGCTGGATTTGCGTCGTCTGATCCGAAAGTCGTGCTGGTTCCTTTACCGGAGTAGCTGGTGATCTTCGACAGAGCGTCGGCGCCGCCGAGAGCCTGAATGTACTTATCCAGAATCGTATCAATGCTCGGCACAACGGCGCCGGCCGAGGCCTGCGGGAGGACGTCGGGATACGTAGGCACCGGATCGCTGTAGATAGCGTCGATAGCCGGCGTGGTGGCGGGCGGAGTGGTGCCGCGATGGCAGGTCCAGCAAGTGACCACTTGGGCGCCCCCAAAGCTTTCCTTATTGACCTTATTCATCACGTCCACCATGTGGCGCGCCACCAGTTTCCGCGGCGTGTCTTTATCCCACTGCGGATTGGAGCCGCCGGCGCCGACATGGCAATCCCCGCAGCACACGTTCAGGGCGGCCGAAAAGAGGCCCATGGTGCCCATGAACTCGTCAACGGTAAGACCTTTCAGAACTTTTATGTTTTTGAAGACGTCGTCAGCCATGCGCGGCTTAGCCTGCGCGAAGGCCAGGCCTCCGAACGGCACCGTGGCGCCCAGCAAGGCCACCGCACTGCCGTATATGAATGATCGTTTCGATGGAAGCTTCATCGCTACCTTCTCCTTACTTTTTACCCAGGACCACATTCGGGAACGTTCCTGCATGCAACCGTGTAGGAAGTATGATGATACATACCGATCCGAAGCAAAGTCAAAATAAACTCGTTTCTGATTCGTCTTCCTTTCAGGAGGGACCATGGCTGAGAAGTTGCCGCAGACTTACGCGAATCACGCGCGATTCCATCCGCCTTTTCACTTTTTTCTGGGGCCGGGCTCATTCGTGTTGCTGATCCTGACCGTCGTCAATGTGGTTCGTCACTTTCGCCGCTTGGATGCGTGGATCTTGCTGCTCCTGGGGATTTTGTTCCTGTTGGCTGTGATCCTGATTCGTACGAACGCGCTGCGGGTGCAGGACCGGCTGATCCGGCTGGAAGAACGGCTGCGGCTACAGGCGCTGTTGTCGTCCGAGTTAAGCGCGCGCATCGGGGAGCTGACCGAATCGCAATTGATCGCGCTGCGTTTTGCCTCCGACAGTGAGCTGCCGGCTTTAGTGGCGAAAGTGCTGGCGGCGAACCTGGGGTCCAAGGACATCAAGAAGGCAATTGTCACCTGGCGCGCGGACACGTTTCGGGTGTGAAGGACCTGCCATGAAAAAGTTGATTTGCTTTTCGATATTGGTCGTAAGCGCCGCGCAAGCGCAAGAGCGGCTTCCGATGATTCCAGCCGGCAAATTGTCGGACGAGCAAAAGAAGGCTGTGGCCGAAATGCAGGCCGGCTCCTTTGGCGTGGGCGGGCCTTTTGTCGCGTTGCTGCGCGAACCGAAGCTGGCCGAGCAAGCCTACGCCATGGCGACCTATTTCCGCACGGACAGCGTTCTCGGAACCAAGCTCACCGAATTTGTGATCCTGCTGGCGGCACGGGATTGGACCCAGCAGTTCGAATGGACCGCGCATTACCCCCGCGCGCTCAAGTCCGGCCTGACGCAGGAGACCGTCCACGCAATCGCGGAAGGCAGGCGGCCCTCCGGCATGCCGGAAGACGAAGAGATCGTGTACGATTTCTGGACCGAGCTCGATCACAACAAGAGCGTTAGCGACGCGACGTACGATCGCGCGTTGAAGAAATTCGGCGAGGAGGGCGTGGTGAGCATTACCGCGCTGAATGGCTACTACGCTATGCTGGCGATGGTCCTGAACGTCTCACGAACGCCGATTCTTCCCGCAAACGCACAGGTTCCGCAGCTTCCGGCGCTGCCGAAATAGAGCTACCGTTAGCATAGAATTGAATTATAGTGAGCGAGCAAGCCAATCCCGACGAGCGGTTCGATCAGGTGGAATCTACCCTGATCCACCTGGCAAGCAGCCAGCGCCATCTGTTGACGGCCCAGGTGCTGATCAACGATCGCATGGATCGCGCGGAGGCGGCAATCCAGAAACTCGCCGAAACGATGGTGGCGCTCGCCGACAGCCAGAAGCACACCGACGAGAAACTCGCTGGCGTTGCGGACAAGCTCGACGCGCTGACCGATATCATCCGGCGATGGTATGAACGCCACGGAAACGGAAGCAGTAGCCAGCATCCGTCGTAACCAAAAGTTCAAACTCCAGCCAAATCAAAATTTTACTTGCCCTGGAAGCCGATTCGCAGGAAACTGAATTTTAGCGCCTGGAATCCGGGCGCTGCGCCCCGGAGGAGGTAACCCCGAATTGAAACTCAGTGAAGCCACCGTTTATGAACCAACCGAGCGGTGGACCATCACCGACGCCAGCGAGCTTTACGATGTTGCCAGTTGGGGCAAAGGCTATTTTTCCGTCGGGTCAAACGGGCACCTGTGGGTGCACCCCAGCAAGGAGCCGGCGCGCGGGATCGACCTGCGCGAGCTGATCGAAAAACTGGAGCTGCGCGGCATCGGGCTTCCCATCCTGATCCGCTTCGCCGAAATTCTGAAGCACCGGCTGGGCGAAATGTATCAGGCCTTCCAGGGCGCCATCACCGAGCACAATTACAAGGGCGATTACCGCTGCGTCTATCCGATCAAGGTGAATCAGCAGCGGCAGGTGGTGGAGGAAGTCTTCCAGTTCGGCCGGCCTTATCACTTTGGCCTGGAAGCCGGGTCGAAGCCTGAGCTGCTCGCGGTTTTGGCGGTGGCCGACAACGAAACGCCTATCATCTGCAACGGCTTCAAAGACGACGAGTACATCGAAATGGTGATGCTGGCGAAAAAGATCGGCAGGCAGATCATTCCGGTGGTGGAAAAGTACACCGAGCTCGACTTGATCCTGAAGCATTCCCAGCGCGTCGGCGTGCGGCCTACCATCGGGCTGCGGCTGAAGCTGGCAAGCAAAGGGTCGGGACGCTGGAAATCGTCCGGCGGTTATCGTTCCAAGTTCGGCCTGACGGTGAGCGAAGCCCTGCAAGCGCTGGATCAAATGAAAGCAGCCGGCATGGAGGATTGCCTGGAGCTGTTGCATTTCCATCTCGGCAGCCAGATCACCAACATCCGGCAAATCAAAGCTGCGGTGATGGAGGGCGCGCGCATTTATACGGAACTGAAACGCGCGGGCGCCGGCCTGAAATACCTCGACGTCGGGGGCGGTTTGGGAATCGATTACGACGGTTCGCAGACCGATTTTGAATCCAGCGTCAACTACACGCTGCAGGAATATGCCAACGACGTCGTTTACCACATTCAGAACGTTTGCGACGAAGCCGAAGTAGCGCACCCCACCATTGTTTCCGAAAGCGGCCGCGCCATCGCCGCCTATCACAGCGTCCTGGTGTTCAACGTACTGGGCGTGAGCGGATTCGGCGAAGATGGTTTCACGCCGGTCCCGGAAGACGCCGAGCAGCCGCTGATCGATTTGCAGGAAACCTACCGCTCGCTCAGCTCCAAGAATCTGCTGGAAAGCTTCCACGACGCACAGCAAGCGCTGGACTCCGCGCTGAACCTTTTCAGTCTTGGCTACCTGCCGCTCAAGCAACGCAGCCAGGCCGAGACCCTGTACTGGGCCATTTGCAGACGCGTGCATCGCATGGCCAAGGAGTTGGATTATTTCCCCGAGGAACTGGAAGGGTTGGACGGTATGCTGTCCGACACCTATTTCTGCAATTTCTCGCTGTTCCAGAGCATGCCCGACAGTTGGGCTGTCAAGCAGCTCTTCCCCATCATGCCAATTCACCGGCTGAATGAAATGCCCACGCGCAGCGGTGTGCTGGGCGACATCTCTTGCGATTCGGATGGCAAGATCGATCAGTTCATCGACCGGCGCGACGTGAAACGCACTCTGCCGCTGCATCCATTCAACGGCGAGCCGTACTTGATGGGGGCCTTCCTGGTGGGCGCTTACCAGGAGATCCTGGGCGATCTGCATAACTTATTTGGCGACACCAACGCCGTACACGTGAGCCTGGGGCCGAGCGGCGACGTTATTCTGGATGCCGTCATTCGCGGCGATACGGTGCGCGAGGTTCTGGATTACGTCCAGTTCAACTCCAAGATGCTGCTGGAGGAGTTCCGGCGCGACGTGGAGACGGCGCTGCGCGACGGCAAGATCGGCTACGAAGAATCGGGGCGGCTGCTCAAATTCTACGAAGAGGGCCTCAACGGCTACACGTACCTCGAACAATAACTTCCACGACAACCTGCGGGTCATTTTAGTAGCGCCGCGGAACCCGCTCAATATCGGCGCAGCGGCGCGGGCCATGAGCAACTTCGGATTCAGCGGGCTGCGGCTGGTGAATCCTTATCACGTCGCCTTTCAAGAGGCGCGCTCTGCTGTACACGCTCACCAGATCCTGCGCGACGCCCAAGAATTTCCGTCGCTGGCCGATGCGATCGCCGATTGCAGCTTAGTGGTAGGCACCACATCGCTGGGCCATCGGGAGTTGCAGCACACACTGCGTGCGGTGGAGTACGGCGGCCGATTGATCCGCAAGCGCCTGGCGGCCGCACCCGTCGCGCTGCTGTTTGGCTCCGAGAAGTTTGGCCTCTCGAACGAAGACATGAGCTACTGCCATTGGCTGTTGCGCATCGGGACGGAAGGCTCAATGAACCTGGGGCAGGCGGTCGCCGTTTGCCTGTATGAGCTGGTACGCAATCCGGTTCCCACCAAGCCCGATCCGCGCAAACCAGCCACCGCCGAGGAATTGGACCGGCTGACCGCACTGTTGACCGAAGTCCTGGAAAAATCGGGTTACGTCCATACCGAAGGCGCCGACGCCAAGATCCGGCGATTGGTGCGCCGCATGGAATTGGCCGGGCATGATGCCGAAATCTGGCTAGGTATGCTTCGCCAGATTCATTGGAAGTTAACGTCGCCGGGCAAGCCGCAATGATATCCTGAGGACCGGAACCGGAAATGACTAAGGTTGAGCTTGATTACGATCTCGTGCGTCCGTTAACCGATCAGGATGCTCCCGCCGTCGCCGATGTCCACAGTTGGTATGGCATCCAGCGCGTGCAGCTTACTCCGTCGCTCGACCGGCTGCATGTGGAATACGACGCCTCGCGCCTCAGCGAGAAAGACGTCGAAGCGGTGCTGCAGCGCTTTGGTTTGCCCATCCAGCGCAAATGGATAGTTCCATGAGATCGCGTCCCGGGCTGTTCCGCGCGCGGGACTATCTGGCCGCAAACTTCAACCAACGGGTTTCGCTAGCCGATGCCGCGGCGCTTGCTGGACTATCGCCGTTCTATTTCCATCGGCTGTTTGCGGAATCGTTCCGTGAGACACCGCACGAGTTCGTGACTCGGCTGCGCATCGATCACGCCAAGAAACTCCTGCTCGCCGGCAATCACAGCGTCACTGACGTTTGCTTGGATGCCGGTTATGAAAGCTTGGGCTCGTTCAGCACGCGCTTCCACTCGCTCACAGGACTTTCTCCCGCCGCTTTCCGGCGTGAATCGCGGCGCGTCTTCGGTACTTCCGGCCGGCACTGGCCGCTCTACTACATGCCCGTCTGTTTCCAGCATTTCTTCGCCGGGATTTCCTAGTGATCGCAAGATCCGAGAAGCATTCCCTCGCGCCCTTCGCTAACGTAGTATTCATGATTCAAAAGCTCTCCCACACGACCATTTATGTGCTCGATCAGGACGCTGCGCGCGATTTCTATGTCAACAAGCTGGGCTTCGAAGTTCGCATGGACCAGAGCATGGACGATGGCTTCCGGTGGCTCACCGTAAGTCCGAAAGGACAGCCCGACCTCCAACTGATCTTGATGAAGGTGGATGGACCCAACATCAAGCCCGAGGATGCCGCGGTTCTCAGAGGCTTGCTCGAGCGGGGGCGGATCAATGGCGGCGTATTTCAAACCGACGATTGCCGCGCTACTTACGAAGAGCTGAAGGCCAAAGGCGTCGAGTTCCTTTCTCCGCCGGCCGACCGTTTCTATGGCGTCGAGTGCATCATGAAAGACAACTCCGGCAATTGGTTCAGCATGAACCAGGTGAAATGATCTAATAGTCTGGTGGCCAGACTTCTGGGCGTTTTCTTTCTCACGCTGCTCCTCTTCGCCTCCGGGCCCGGGTTCCGCAGCCGCGCGCAACTGGACGAACACTACGCCAAGCACGGTGCTGAATTCGGGCACATCAGCGAGGGCGAGTACCTTCGGCTGGCGCAAGCCCTGAGAGACTCTCCGCCCGGCGGCCCCATTCTCGAAGCGCGCCGGCCCAACGGTGAGTTCAGCCGGTTCGACCGCCGTCATGGCTATTTCGGCGCCTACAATCGCAACGGAACCATCCGAACGTTTTTCATCCCCAACAACGGCGAGCGCTATTTCCGCCGTCAGGCCGAGCGCCGATATGACTGATCAGGAGATGGCCGCCTACCTCCGCGACAACGGTTATCCCGAGCATGTGGTGCGCGCCGGACGCGCGGGATTGATCGAACGCTGGGGCAAGTTCGTCGCCGAGGTGGAGCGCGGTTATCGGTATGGCTTGGAGGATTATCGCAACGACCTGGACTTGCGGGGAATCATCGGCATGTTGGGGCTCGACGCCGAGGTTGCCGAGTTGGACAGCCGCTTCGAAGCGCTGCTCAGCCATCGCGAAAAACGCATCTGGGAAAGCTCGGCTGCCGATCCCTTCTGGGACTTCGGATATCCCTCAAACGCCGGGCCTCAGCTCCTGGAAGATATTGCGAATGAATAACTTGCGCCGCAATGTCTCTATCTCAATAGACTTTAGGTAGATTGCTTGCTACACTGCTGATGATGTCTCAACTCGGCCATCTTCACCTGCTGGAAGCTGAGAGCATCCACATCATGCGCGAGGTGGCATCGGAGTTCCAGCGGCCGGTGATGCTGTACTCCATCGGCAAGGATTCCTCGGTGCTGCTGCGGCTGGCCCAGAAGGCTTTTCATCCGGCGCCTATCCCCTTTCCGCTGCTGCACATCGACACCACCTACAAGTTTCGCGAGATGATCGAGTTCCGCGACCGTTATACCGCCGAGATCGGCGCCAAGCTGATCGTCTACACCAATCGCGAAGCCATCAACGATGGCGCGAACCCGTTCCGGCTGGGCACCCAACGCTGCTGCGGACTGCTGAAGACCAAGGCGCTTCTCGACGGTCTGCGGCAAGGCAACTTCGACGCAGCCATCGGAGGCGCACGGCGAGATGAGGAAAAATCGCGCGCCAAGGAGCGCATCTTTTCGTTTCGCGACGAAAAGGGCCAGTGGGATCCCAAGAACCAGCGGCCGGAACTGTGGAATCTGTTTAACGCCCGCATTCATCCGGGCGAAAGCCTGCGCATCTTTCCTCTTTCCAATTGGACCGAGATGGACATCTGGCAGTACATCCACGCCGAAAAGATCCCTATCGTTCCCATGTATTTCGCCCAGGAGCGCGAAGTGCTGGTGCGCGGCGAGTCGCTCATCATGCTGGAGCAGCCGTTTATCCCCATCTTGCCGGGCGAGAAGCCGCAAATGGTGCGCTGCCGCATGCGGTCGCTGGGATGCAGCCCATGCACGGGCGCAATCCGGTCCGACGCGGATACGATACCGAAGATCATTGAAGAGCTGGTGTCATTCCGCCGGTCGGAACGAGAAAATCGCGTGATCGATCACGATCAGGATGGGTCCATGGAAATCAAGAAGCGGGAAGGTTATTTCTGATGGCCGCCCTCGCCGATCGCGCCGCCGTGTTCCAGATCGAAGATTTCCTCGCCGCAGAGCAGGCTAAGGACCTGCTGCGATTTACCACCGCGGGCAGCGTCGACGATGGCAAATCGACGTTAATTGGGCGGCTGCTCTTCGATTCGCAGAGCGTTTACGAAGATCAGCTCAAGGCCGTGACCAAGGCGTCGGTGAACCGCTCGGCCGGGCCCATCGATTTTTCGCTGCTGACGGACGGCCTGCGGGCCGAGCGCGAGCAGGGCATCACCATCGACGTCGCCTATCGCTATTTTGCCACGGCGCGCCGCAAATTCATCATCGCCGACACGCCGGGACACGAGCAGTACACGCGCAACATGGCCACTGGCGCCTCCACTGCCGATCTGGCCGTGATCCTGATTGACGCGCGCAACGGCGTGTTGCAGCAATCGCGGCGGCATGGCTACATTGCGTCGCTGCTGGGCATCCCGAACCTGGTGGTGGCGGTAAACAAGATGGACGCGGTGGGCTACGACGAAGGCGTGTTCCGCTCCATCGAAGCCGAATATCGCGATTTTGTGGGCCGGCTGGTGGTGCAGCAAAGCGCTCCGCATGTTTACTTCCTGCCGATCAGCGCGCTTCTGAAGGCGACAACGTGGTGCGGCCCAGCCGCAACATGCCCTGGTTTGAGGGGCCGTGTTTGCTGGAGTTTCTGGAGACCGTTCCGGTTCACCACCGCACTCGCGTCACGGCGTTTCGTTTTCCCGTGCAGCGCGTGATCCGGCCCGATCAGGATTTTCGTGGCTACGCCGGACAAGTTGTTTCCGGCGCCGTTCGCCCTGGCGATGGCATTCTGGCGCTGCCTTCGGGCCGCCGCTCGCGCGTGAAGAGCATCGAAACTTTCGACGGGCGCCTGGACGAAGCCGTAGCGCCACTGTCGGTAACGTTGACGCTCGAAGACGAAGTGGATATCAGCCGCGGCGACATGCTGGTGTCGGCGCAAAAGCCGCCCGACGCGGCACGCCAGTTTGACGCGAGTGTGGTGTGGATGAACGAACAGCCGCTCGATCTGAGCAGGCGCTACATCCTGAAACACACCACCCAGACCTTGCCCGTCGAAGTGAAGGCGGTGAGGCATCGCGTCAACATCCAGACGCTTGGAACACGAGGCGGCCGATAGCCTGGAGATGAACGGCATCGGCGTGCTGCGCATCGAGGCCAGCCGGCCGATTTATTTCGACGCCTATGCGCAAAATCGTGCCACGGGCAGCCTGATCCTGATCGATCCGGAAACGAATGCTACGGTCGGCGCGGGCATGATTCTGGCGCCGGTGATCGTGGAACGCGATCGATCGAAAACAGCCGCGCTCGATCTCCGGCATGAACGCGTCACGCCCGTGGAACGGATCGCGCGTTACCGGCATGGCGGCGAAACGATAGCGTTGGGAGATCGAAAAGCGCTGGCTTGGCTGCTGGAACGCAAGCTTTTCGACCGCGGATGCGCAGTGACGGTGATCGAGCATGCGCTGCCGGAAACGCTGGCCGCGCTCGAACAGGCCGGCTTATTGGTGTTGCTGGTTTCGGGTAAATCGGCGGTTTGGGATCTGCCTGTGGACGATTCTGAAGCGGCGGACTTCGTGATCGCATCTTTGGAAGAGACGGAAATATTGCTGCGCAATGAATCGCTGACCGGCGGCGAAGGAATTTAGCACGAACGATGGCAACCATGACGTTGGACCAGAAGATCGATAACGCGTCTGCTTTGATTCGCGGCGTTTTCGCTGAAAACGGCGGCGCCGCCTGCGTTACCTGCAGCTTCCAGACCGAGTGCATGGCGCTGGTGGATCTGGTGATTGCGCACCAGCCTGGCATCCCCGTGCTGTTTCTCGAAACCGGCTATCACTTCCCGGAGACCTACGCTTATCGCGATCAGATGACGGAGCAGATGCACCTGAACCTCATCAATCTGGCCGCGAAAATGTCCGTCGCCGAGCAGGAATCGCAGTTCGGCATCCTCAACCAGACTGCGCCCGATCGTTGCTGCGGCATTCGCAAAGTGGAGCCGTTGTTCCGCGGCCTGGGCGATTATGGCGTCTGGTTTACCGCGCTGCGCCGCGAGCAATCGCCCACGCGCGCGAACCTGCAGCCCGTGGATCATTTCAAATTGCCCACCGGCCATCAATTGCTGAAAGTAAGCCCGCTCGCCGACTGGACTAACGCCGACGTGTGGGCCTACCTGAAGCGCCGAGGCATTCCCGTTCTGCCGCTGTACGATCAGGGCTACACCAGCATCGGTTGCGCGCCTTGCACCACGCCACCGGTCGATCCCGACAATCCGCGCTCAGGCCGCTGGAGCGGCCACAAGCTGGAGTGCGGCATTCACATTCAAAGCGAGTAATCGGTGGAGATCGTTCTCGGGTTCCTCATCGCTGTCGCCATCGGCGTCACCGGCGTCGGCGCGGGGGTAATCACTGCCCCAGTCCTGATTCTCTTCATGCACGTCTCGCCGGCGCACGCCGTGGGAACCGCGCTCGCGTTCAGCGTCGCCGTGAAAATCCTGGTTGTTCCGATGCAGATTTACCGCAAACAGGTGGATTATCGCGTCTTGGGTTACCTGCTGGCGGGAGGTGTTCCGGGCGTCCTCACCGGATCGTATATCCTGGCCAAACTGAACACGAAAGGCTCGGAAGGGATCTTGTACGCTGCCTTGGGATCCACCATCGTCTTCATGGCGGGCCTGAATCTCTACCGTTTGTGGTTCCGTCCGGACCGCGGTGTGTCACGCGATTGGTCGCGCTGGCTTCCGGCCATTGCGCTGCCCATCGGCGCCGAAGTTGGATTTTCATCGGCCGGCGCGGGCGCCATCGGATCGCTGGCGCTGCTGTGGCTCACTCCGCTTTCGGCCGCGCGCGTGGTGGGAACGGATCTCTTCTTTGGACTCTGCCTGTCGCTCATCGGCAGCGGCTTCCAGTTGAGCGCCGGCAATTACGACCTGGCTATTTTGACGCAGCTTGTGATCGGCGGCGTTTTCGGTGCGTTTGCGGGAACGTATCTGGCGGCCATCACTCCGCAGCGCGCGTTCCGTATCGTGCTTTCGGTGTGGCTGATCACGCTGGGCATCCAGCTATGCTGGAGCGGCGTCCGGCATCTTTAACCGATTACGGGACGGTACGCGCGTAAGTGGGGCGCTTGGCGCAGTGACCGAAGCGCCTCCCGCGGAGCGTCCGGTACTTCTCGCCGCCGGAACTATGCAAACGCGGCGTGCGGAAGCGCTCCGAAGCGGCGCTCGCGCGATCGGAACTCGCCGACCGCGGCCGCCAAATCGAAAGCGGTGAAGTCCGGCCACATCACGTGATGGTTGAGCCGACACGGGGTAGCGCGCGGAAAGTCAATCGCCGGAACTATGCAAACGCGGCGTGTGGAAGCGCCCCGAAGCGGCGCTCGCGCGATCGGAACTCGCCGACCGCGGCCGCCAAATCGGAAGCGGTGAAGTCCGGCCACATCACCGGAGTGAATACCAGCTCGGCGTAGGCGCATTCCCACAGCATAAAATCGCTCAGGCGCTGTTCGCCGCCGGTGCGGATCAGCAGATCCACGTCCTGGGCGCCGAGCGCTTCAGAAAGCGCTTCCCGCGTGGCGTTCCCTTGGAGTGCTTGAGCCGCGGCCAGAATCGTGTCGCGCGAAGAATAATCGACAGCCAGCCGCAGGTGCAGCCTTTCGCCCAGCGCAGTAGCGCTCTCACATTCATCGATCACCGGCAGCAGCAGGCGCGGCAAACGATCGCGCCGGCCAATTATCGACACGCGAACGCCTTTATCCACGCACTTGGCCTGCTCGCGGCGCAGATAGGTATGGAACATTTTCATCAGCGCGGAGACTTCGGGCTGCGGACGCCGCCAGTTGTCGGAAGAGAAGGCATAAACCGTCAGTATTCCGATGCCTAGATCCGGCGCCGCTTCCACGGTGCGGCGCAAGGCCTCGGCGCCGGCACGGTGCCCGGCCACTCTCGGCAGGCCTCGTGTGGAGGCCCAGCGGCCGTTTCCGTCCATGATGATCGCGGCGTGCAATCCGTCCGAAGTGTTTTGTAGTATACCGGAGCTTTTAGTCATACTGGCGCTTTTAGTCATAAAGAATGGCTCCAAAAAAAGGGGCTAGTGTTCCCGGATGGCTTGAATTAGCGCTTCCATGTGATTCAAATATTTCTCCAGGGCGCGGCGCCCAGTGTCAGTCAAACGATATTGCGTCTTCGGCACGCGGCCTTCAAACGACTTGGTACAAACGATGTACTGGGCATCCTCGAGTTTGCGTGCGTGGACGCTTAAGTTTCCATCGGTGGTGTCGAGAAGTTTCTTCAATTCGTTGAATGTCAGCGATGGATTCACGGCCAGAGCGCTGACGATTCGCAGCCGGATCGGCTCGTAAATCAAGCGGTCCAAACTGGCGAGGGCCTTGCCGGCGACCATACGGGCGCCTCCCGGCTTTTCCGGAGCCGAATCTTTGCGAGCAGTGTTTTGTCTAGCCACCGTACCTCCTGGCAATAATGATTCCGAACGCCAGGTGCAGCCCGCCAAATCCGGCTGCCAAGAACGTAGTTCCCCAAGCGAACGGGCAGAATAGCGCAATCGCGCCCACTAACATGAAGCACAGGCCCATCACCGGGACCACGCGCACCGAAAACGCCCCGCCGGTTACCACTCCGGTTCCATAGAGCAGCAGCCACGTCCCGGGGATCGCGGCGGGCAAACCCGCGCGATACAAGACGGCCGTGAGCAGCCCGCCCACCAGCAACGGGGGCGCGAAGCTCAGCACAAAGCGCCGCGCCGGTGCCGAGAGCAGCGGACCTTTCGCCGCATTCGCTTTGCGCTTGATGGCCAGCACCGCCAGCGTCATCGCGAAGGGAGCTTCCAACAGCCAGGTAACCAGCCAGCGCAGCAGCGTCGGTTGCTGGCTGGCGATGCCGGCCGCTGCCAGCGCGCTCAATCCCATGGCGACGCCTCCCCATCCGGGAACCGCGGTGAACGAACCGGCGCGCTCCATGGTCTCGCGAATGAGGCGCAGATTGTCCATCGCGTGTGTTTGCAACGAAACCGGTTCAGCGCGAGTGGCGCGAATGCTCCGGACGGTAGCCATGCAAGCGATTATAAGCGATTCACTTTGCGTTGTAAAGTAGGAACGGTACTGGGGCCTGCCGAGCGGGGACCTTTCGCAGACGACGGAAACAGCTCCAGTTGGTCGGCCAGGGGCCATTCCACTGCGGCGCGAGCGGCCAGTTGGTGCCGTGCCCGTATCCGCTCCACCCGCTCGGCGATCATTTCCGGATACTGGCCTTTAAGATATGCTGTCTTCTCAAAACGCTCCCGGTAACGCCGCACCAGGTGCGGGAAGCGCTCTTCGAGGAACGGCAGGAAAACTTGTGCCGCGCAGGGCTTCAGAAACAACGGCGCCGCGCTGAAGGACGATGCGCCGTTGCGGGCCGCCGCCGCGCAAACTCGCTCCAGGCTCTCTTCGCTGTCGTTGATCAGCGGCATCACCGGATGCGCCAGAACGCTCACCGGAATGCCAGCCTCGGTGAGTTTCTTTACCGCGGCCAATCGCAGCGCCGGACGCGGCGCGCGCGGCTCCATCAGACGGGCCAGTCGCTCATCGAGCGTGGTGATGGTCAGATGCACGCGAATCTTGTTTTTTCGGGTGATTTGGACCATCAGCTCGGCGTCGCCCGCCACCAAATCGGACTTGGTGGTGATGCCGAAATCGAGCCCGCGCTCGCCGGCGAACATCTCCAGCATTTGGCGCGTCACCCGGAAGCGGCGCTCGGCTGGCTGGTAAGGATCGGTGGCCGTGCCGATCCAAACCGTATCGCCCGGCTTCAGCCGGCGCACTTCAGCCCGAAACGCCGGCGGCTTGAAATTGTTTCGCGAAGATCTTGCGCTCGAACAGCTCCGGGTTGCGCAGCTCCATGAATTCGTGGGCGTAGCGGGCGTAGCAGTATTTGCAGCCATACTCGCAGCCGCGATACGGATTGATGGTCCAGATGTCCCGCATCCGGCCCGATCCGCGACCGATAAAGCGGCGTGTTTCAAGCTCCAGATATTCCACCTGGCGCTTCGCCTCCAGCAAGTCGCTAGAGGCGGCCAGGCGGGCGATGCCGACGAGTTTGGGGGGAGGATCATCGTCGAACAGCATGGCGCGATCCTCATTTTCGCCCTTTCTTCGCCGCTAGTCAAGATAGCTCCAAGATCACAAAACCACCCTGGACTCCCCGTCGCGCCGGGTTATCCGCTCGCGATCCAGGTATTCGAGCAGCGGAATCGCATATTTGCGCGAGATCCCGGTCCAGTCCTTGAACTCGCGGTACGGCAAACTGCACGCCTTTCTTCTGTGCCAGCAGTGCGCGGAGGGACTGTATGGCCGAAGCATGAAACACCAATTCATCGCTCACGCGCACCAGCCGTTTATCACTCAGCATCAATTGCAGGAGCGTGCGGGCGCGCGCGGGGTCTACGCCCGATTTCGCCAGCACTTCGTGAACTGCGGGCGTAGCGAGTCCGCCCGATCGAAAGGCATTTTCGATCTTAGCGGTGGCCTCCGCTTCGTCCTGCTTCAGTGCAACCTTATGAGAGGAAAGGTGGATGGTTTCCGCTTTGGATGCCAGTGTCTTGGAACGGGCCAGCAGCGCGTCCATCAACCATGGGGGCGCGCCGGGCAGGAACTTGCTGCGCAGCTCCTCCTTGGAGGCTCCAGCCAGCAGCGGATTCTGCCGATGGAACTGCTTCAAATGCTCGTGCAAAGTTTCCAGCTTGGCCGCTACCCACCCGGGATCGAGCAGCCAGAATTGTGGCGATTCGAGGACGGTGGGCGACGCATCGGAGGAAGCCTTGCGAATGCCGGCTTCCAGCAGGCCCGTGCGCGCAACCAATTCAGGCATTCCGATTCCGTAGCGCGATTCGCGGGCCAAAAGCGCGATCCGTTCGGGAAGCGGCGCCGTTTCAAGGATTCGCAAACGGTCGCCTGCACCACGCGTGGCCCGGCGCGGTGCATCGATATCCAGCACCACTCCGCCGCCGATAGTGATCACGGGCGAGAACATGCGGACAATGAAGCGGTCGCCGGGCAGGATGAGCAGCGGTTCGCTCAACACCAGGCGCACGTATTCGCGCGATCCGGGCGCAATCGGATCGGAGCCTTTCAGCCGGCGAATTTCCGCTTCCACAACCGCTGCGCCAGCGTGAAAATGCACCGGTGCGCGATGCTTCAAGGGCTTCGCCGAGCGCAGCAATTCAAACGAACAGTCGATATGGCTGGTAGCGTGAAAGCGCCCCGCCTCAGCCAGCACCATTCCGCGTGTCAGCTCGGAAGCGTCCACACCCGCGATATTCAGCGCGGTTCGCTGCCCGGCGGTGGCCTGTTGGACTTCAGCGCCATGCACTTGGACGCCACGCACACGGACACGCTTGCGCGCCGGATGCAGCTCCACTTCCTGATCCACGTGAACGGCGCCCGAGACCAGCGTGCCCGTTACCACGGCGCCGAATCCGCGCATCGCGAAGGAACGGTCGATCGGCAGGCGGAAATATTGCGATGCGTCTTTCTCGGGGACGGCCGCGGCCAATTTTGCGATCTCGGCCCGCAGCTCATCCAATCCGGCCCCCGTCACCGCGCTCACAGCCACCATGGGAGCGTCTTCCAGGAACGAACCGCGCACGAATTCGCCGGCCTCCAGCCGCGCCAGCTCCAGAAGATCGCCCTCGGCCAGGTCGGCCTTGGTGAGGACCACGATGCCCTTCCGTATGCCTAACAACATACAGATATCAAAATGTTCCCGAGTTTGTGGCTTTATGGACTCATCTGACGCTATAACAAAGAGAACAAGATCTATGCCGCTTACACCAGCCAGCATGTTTTTGATGAACCTTTCGTGGCCCGGTACGTCTACTAAACCGAGGCGCACGTTTTCGGATAGCTGCAGGTGCGCAAACCCCAGGTCAATCGATATGCCCCGCTGCTTTTCTTCTTTGAGACGATCGGTATCGATGCCGGTGAGAGCCCGCACCAAAGCGGTTTTGCCGTGGTCAATGTGGCCGGCTGTACCGATGATGATGTTTTTCATCTCGACGATTCTCATCCTAGCGCCTCTCAGGGCTCAGGATGCGAATCAAATCAACGCCAAAGAGCTGCCCGAAGACGCCGAGCAAGTTTCGGCGCCCACTGCCACCTTCAAAACCGGCGTGTCCGACGTGCGCGTCGACGTCCAGGTTACCGAAGGTAACAACCTGGTAAAGGATCTCACCAAAAGTGACTTCGCGCTCACCGATGAGGGTGAGCCGCAATCGATTGTCTCGTTCTCGCATGGCGACGAGCCCGTAAACCTGATCCTGCTGCTGGATGTCAGCGGAAGCATGCAGAAATACATCGACCAGATTTCAGCGGAAGCGCGCGACGCGCTGGACCATTTAAGGCCGGGGGATCGCGTGGCGCTGATGGTGTTCGCCAAGAGCACGGCGGTGGCGCAGGGCTTCAGCGACAATCTAGCCGAAACCGCGCGCAATATCGGCGGCGCGGTGAAGAAGTGGGATGTGGGATCCAGCACCATGATCAATTCGGCGGTGATGGACGCGGCGCACTACATGGACAAGCACGCGGGACCCAGCGGCCGGCGCGCGATTCTGATCCTTACCGACAACTTGAGCACCAGCTACCGGCTGACCGACGGCCAGGTGATTCGCGAATTGAACAAAGCGGACACGGTGATGAACGCGATCATTACGGGGCGCGCCATCCGGCCGGCGCCGCTCGTTCCCGGCAAGGTGTCCAATCCCGACTTGACTCCCGCCAACGTCTACGATCTAGCCGAAAAAACCGGCGGCGAGTGGGTGAAGGCGGAGAACGCCGGCGATTCGTTCAAGGACATGATCGAGCGGATTCGCAGCCGCTACATGCTCGCGTATCATGCCCCGGATGCATCGGCGGGCCAGTTCCGGCACATCACGGTGACACTGGAGGACGCCGCGCGGAAGCGTTATCCGGGCGCGGAATTGCATTCGCGAGCCGGGTATTATGCGGAATAGCCTGCCTTGCTGAAAAAGAACTTCACTCAGACTGACGAATAGGGCACCAACGACCAAAGACTCTGTGGAATTTCCTCGACCGGTGGAGTTACCAACTCTCCGTAGGTCCATCTCATAGGTCGGTGGGGGTCGAAATAATGAAAGTAGAACGCAACTCGTCCTGTTAATAGTCCACGGGTGCAGAAAATTCCTCGCTTCACGACTCTGCAACCATCAGGAGATAGGACGGCCTCGTCGTATGCGACCTGCCAGTTTTTCGGGGGCTGTTCCGGCATCTCTTGAGTAAAGTCCGCCATCGAGAACCTTTCGTTTAAATGGTCCAATGACACCTCAAACAATACCAGAGGCAAGCATCTTTCAATGAACCGATTGACCTCGTTACTCGTGTCTCGATCGGCATTTCCGAAGAAAAAGAGCTGATACAGCTGTTGCCTGAGCTCATTGTCCGTTTGCGAGACCCGGTATACACCGTGGACCTTCGCAGTCGGTTCTCTTTGTGCATTATCGAGGGCCAAGCACTAGTCCGAGCAAAATCTTCACGCGATTCTGGCTTCCTCAAGCGCCTGAAGCGCCATATCACGCGTGACTGTAGGGAAGTGCGCTAGGAATTCGCCGAGAGAATGACCGCCTTCCAAACAATCAATTAGATTCTTGAACGGAACTCGCGTGCCGCGAAAGCAGGGAGTTCCGCTCATGACGTCTGAATCTACTACGATGGCGCGCTCCGCATCCATTGTTTCCATTGTAGCCGCCGGTTAACCTGCTACTGTAATCTCGTATGTCCACCGACCAGCTCGCCGCGAACCGACTAGAAGAGGTCCGGCGCCGCCACGCCAATGCCGAGGCGGGCGGCGGTGAAGAGCGCATGCTACGGCAACATAAGGAAGGCAAACTCTCCGCGCGCGAGCGCATCGATCTGCTGCTCGACGCCGGCACGTTCGAAGAGATGGACAAGCTGGTGCGGCATCGCACCACCGACTTCGGCATGGATCAGCAAGTCGTCGACGGCGACGGCTTCGTCACCGGCTACGGGCGCATTCACGGGCGCGTGGTCTACGTTTTCGCGCAGGATTTCACCGTGCTGGGCGGGTCGCTATCGGAAGCCAACGCGCTGAAGATTTGCAAGATCATGGACCTGGCGCTGAAGACCGGCGCGCCCGTGATCGGCCTGAACGATTCCGGCGGCGCGCGCATCCAGGAAGGCGTGGCGTCGCTGGCCGGTTACGCCGATATCTTCCTGCGCAACACGCTCGCGAGCGGTGTGATTCCGCAAATCTCCGCCATCATGGGCCCCTGCGCGGGCGGCGCGGTCTATTCGCCGGCCCTCACGGACTTCATCTTCATGGTGGAGGGCACCAGCCACATGTTCATCACCGGGCCGGAGGTGATCAAGACCGTAACGCACGAAGACGTGACCAAGGAAAAACTGGGCGGAGCGGAGACGCACAACAGCATCAGCGGTGTGGCGCATTTTCTCGCGCACGATGATGCCGAATGTTTGCGCATGATTCGCGAACTGGTGTCGTACATTCCGAGCAACAATCAGGACGATGCGGCGGCGGAATCGTCGGACGACCCCATCGATCGCGCCGATCTGGCGCTCGATAGTCTGGTGCCCACCGATCCGCAGGTGCCTTACGACATCAAGGACATCATCCATCGCGTGGTGGACGATGGCGAATTCTTCGAGATTCATGAGCACTGGGCCAGGAACATCGTGATCGGCTTCGCGCGCATGGATGGCAGGAGCGTGGGCATCGTGGCCAATCAGCCGGCATTTTTGGCCGGATGCCTGGATATCAATTCATCGGTGAAAGGTGCGCGCTTCGTGCGATTCTGCGACGCGTTCAATATCCCGATTCTGACGTTCGAAGACGTTCCCGGATTTCTACCGGGAACAGAGCAGGAGTTCGGCGGCATCATCCGGCACGGCGCGAAACTGCTGTATGCGTATGCGGAGGCGACGGTTCCGAAAATCACCGTGATCACGCGCAAGGCCTACGGCGGCGCTTATTGCGTGATGGGTTCGAAGCATCTGCGAACGGATGTGAATTTCGCGTATCCAACGGCTGAGATCGCGGTCATGGGTCCGGAAGGAGCGGTCAACATTGTTTACCGGCGCGAGCTCGCCGCCGCCGGTGATCCCGAGGCTCTGCGCAAGGAAAAGATCGATGAGTTTCGCGAGCGTTTTGCCAGCCCTTTTGTAGCAGCCGAGCGCGGGTTTATCGACGACGTGATTGAGCCGCATGAAACGCGGCCGAAAGTGATCCGCGCGCTGCGAATGCTCCAGAACAAAGTAGACACCATGCCGCGCAAGAAGCACAGCAATCTGCCGCTTTAGGAATGCTGGCCACGGATGAACACAGATAAACCACACATGGCCTTCGGCCACCCTGGGGGATGAAAACGCCAGCGAGGGTTTGAAGGAAAATAGTGGCGCTGGAGCAGGTGAGCCTTTCAGCGTAGTGGTGGCGAAAGCTCCGATGATAAACCTGGTTCGGCCAGCGTGGAGCGCACCCTGGAATGAGCTTCGGCTCGCAGAACAACTTGTAAACGGGTAGGCGCTGGCAGGCTTCAGCAAAAGGAGGCCTATGATCCCAGCGATAATCGAGCGATGCGCGGGCATCGATGTGGGCGAGAAGTTTTTGGCGGTCTGTGTCATGACTGGACCGGCCCACGAGGAAGCCAAAGCAGAAGTGCGGAAGTTCGGCACTGTCGGCAACGAACTGGAATCGCTTCGCAAATGGTTGCAGTCAGAAGGCTGCACCCACGTGGTGATGGAAAGTACGGGCGTCTATTGGAAGCCGGTGCTCAACATCCTGGAAGACGATCCGCAGTACAACTTGAAAGTGATTCTGGCGAATCCGCAGCAGGTCAAAGCGATCACCGGGCATAAGACCGATCCGCACGATGCACGATGGCTGGCCCATTTGCTGCGGCACGGTATGATCCGCCCCAGCTTTATCCCGCCGCGTGCGATCCGGGAACTGCGGGACTTTACGCGGCGCCGCAAACAGATGATCGGTATTGCAGCCGACGAGCGGAACCGGGTGCAGAAGGTCCTGGAGGACGCCAATGTGAAGATTGGCGATGTGCTGAGTGACGTGTTTGGGTTATCCGGTCAGCTCATGCTAGAAGCGTTGGTGAACGGGTTGGGCGGGGATGGTCGGCCGAGCGCTTTCGATATAGCGCAGCTAGCGCGAGGCCATGCCAAGAAAAAACTGAACGAGCTGACAGCGGCACTGGAAGGCCATCAGATGCGGGATACTCATCGAACTTTGATCCGTCACGCGATGCGGCACATGGCGTTTCTAACCGAAGAGATCGAAGCACTGGACCAGAACATTGCAGCGTTGATCCAGGAGGCGAACCTGACTCCAGCCTATGAATTGCTGCAGACTATTCCCGGCATTAGGTCCCAGGCGGCAGCGACGATTCTGGCCGAGAGCGGGCCGGACATGAAGCAGTTTCCCAAAGCGGCGAACTTCAGTTCGTGGTCGGGCTTGGCACCGGGTAATAATGAGAGCGCAGGGAAGAAGAAAAGGGCGCCCGCTATGAAGGGCAACCCGCACATCAAGACCGCTCTGGTAGAGGCGGCTTGGTCGGCGACTCGGACCAAGCAATCCGAGTTTCAGGACCGGTACCAAAGGCTCCGACCCAAAATCGGCCACAAGCGGGCCATCGTCGCTTCCGCCCACACTCTCGCTTTGAGGATTTACGAGGTGTTAGAAAGCGCGCGGCCTTATCAGCCCCACGGCGGCACTCTCACTCCGCGCTCCGTCAACAGGCTGATCCGTCACCACACTCGCAGACTCAACTGTCTACATCGTTGGCTCCATGACGGGACAACGGAATAGAGGAGATGTTTTCAGAACAACGCGGATAAGAGAACGAAGCCCCGAGGCTTGCCTATCTGTGTTCATCCGTGGCTGCTAAGTTGCCTTCTAAAGACTCCTCACGCCCATGGCAGTGATGTCGTCCACGCGCATGGTCTCTTTGACCACGAACGGCTCGCCATATTTGACGCCGATCAAATTTCCATAAAAGCGCGCGATGGAGCCGAGGCGCTCGCGAATTTCCTGTTGATCGGGAAACAGCTCGCTCGCTTCCTCCGATTTGCCATATTGCGATTCGTAACAGAACAGCGCGGACATGCGGCGCTCGAACTGACCGGAAATGTCCACGACGAACGACGGCGTCACGTTGGCGTACAGCGACGAGTAAAGAATCTTGTGCGGGCGATGTGGTTCGGATTCTTCGGTAAGCTTCTTGAGGCCCGCGAGAAAACAAGCTTCGAAACCGATCTCGGATGCCCGGTAGTGATCCGGATGCCGCGCTTCCCAATACGGCAGGATCACCACGCGGGGACGCAGGTTGCGAATCTCCACTGCCAGCGTCATGCGGACGCCAACCGTATTCTCCAGGCGAGCATCGGGAAGACGAAGATTGCCGCGCCAGGCCAGTTGCATCGCGCTACCGGCGGCGCCGGATTCCTTCAGGCGAATCTCGGGCGTTCCCCGGCTGCCCATGTCGCCCGCCGTCAGATCGAGCACGCCCGTTCGATAGCCTTGCTCGGCCATGCGGATCAACGTGCCGCCGCAGGTCTGCTCCACATCATCCGGATGCGCGGCGATAGCCAGAATGTCGAGCGGCTTCTCGATAGTCGACGATCCCGTGTCAACTTCTTCCCACATCATCAATACCGCCAGGGCCGCGCGCGCTGTTTGGTAGGCATCAATGCGATCAGCCCCATTCCAGCCAGAAAACCGCCGACATGCGCGAACCAGGCCACGTCGCCATTGCCCGACGACGCCGAATACCCTACCGACCCGATGCCGCTGAAGAACTGGATCGCAAACCAATACAGGAGCAGAAAAAAGGCTGGGATGTCGACGGTGGTGATAAAAACAATGATGAACACCAGCGTGACGATGTGCGCGCGCGGAAACTTGATCAAATAAGCGCCCATCACGCCGGCGATGGCGCCGCTCGCCCCGATGGTTGGAACGGTGGAGTTGGAGTTCACGAGGATGTACAGAAAGGCCGCGGCAAATCCGCAGGCGAAGTACAGGAACAGGTACTTGACGTGGCCCACCAGGTCCTCCACTCCCCGGCCGAAGACCCACAGGAACCACATGTTGCCCGCAATGTGGAGGAATCCACCGTGGATAAACATGGAGGTGAGGATGGAGGAATAATGCAGGCGATCCGGCACGATGCCATAGTGCATGATGAAGCGGTTCAGCGAATAGCTGGACATGCCGAGACTGAGCTCATACAGAAACACAGCCACGTTCACAGCGATGATCACCAAGGTGGCCGTGGGTCGCGTATAGTGCGGCTCAGAGGATTTAAGAGGGATCATGGAAGGATTCGGGCGCCAAATGCGTCAGACGCGCTGCTGAAACTCCCGCGGGCCGTGGCCGGGCTGTTCGAAGTCAGGATTCACGCGCCGCTCTCCGCTCTGCATCAACGCTTGCGCTTCCGGGAGGCTGGCGATGTGACCGCGCGCGCCCAAAGCGGTACAGTTCAGGGCTGCCATGGCATTCGAGAACTCTAGCGCTTCGTCCACCGGCATGCTCTCGATCACAGAATAACAGAACGCTCCATGAAACACGTCTCCGGCGCCAGTGGTATCGATGGAATCCACCACGAAGCCGGGCGAATAAAGGAAGCGGCCGTCCACGCGTGCGAGTGAACCAGCCGCGCCCAGCGTCATGGCGGCCACGCGCATACCGTATTCCTCCTGGATCATGGCCAGGGCCCGAAACGGATCGGTTTCGTGCGTCCAGCGGGCGGGAAATTCGAAACTGGCCACCAGGTAGTCGACGTTCGGAAGCACACGCTCGAAGCCGGGATAAATGGTATCCACATCCACGCTCACGGGGATTTGATGCCGGCGCGCGATTTCCGCTGCACGGGTGACCGCCGGCGTGTCGTGCCCGTCAATATGCAGCAGGCGCGCGCAGGCGATTTTTTCAGGCGTCAGGCTATTGGCGTCGATGCGCAGGCATTCATCGCGATGCCAGAGCACCGTGCGTTCGCCCGTGGTCCGGTCTACCAGGATATAGGCGCTTTGATTTGGGCAGTTCTTTCGGATCTCGATGTCGTCCAGGTTGACGCCGCTCACGCGCAGGCTTTCCAGTTGAACGGCGCCGCGTTCGTCGTCGCCCAGCGTGCCGATATATTTGGCCCGCAGACCCAGCCCGGCGCAGGTGACCATCGCGCTCGCCACCTGTCCACCGGGGCTCAGGACTTCGCGCTCGAACGGAACTTTGCCGCCGTAGGGAGGAAAATGGGGGAGCAGGATCAGCGTATCGGTGGCGTTCAGGCCGACACCGACCACATCGAACGGAGGCACCCGGCGGCTACTTCTTTTTGGGGGGCATTTCGTAGAGATAAATGGTGTGGCCGTGCCCCTCCGGGTCCCGATCCACCAACTTCGGTTTCCAGCCCGGCATGGCGTATTCATGCGAGACTACGCGGGCGCCTTTTTTCAGGTACTTTTCCAGATTCGGGCGCAGCATCTCGTTGGCGTCGGTGGCTAAGTAGAGCGTCACCACATCGGCGGGGCTGAGGTCCACATTCAAGAAATTGCCGTGGATCACTTGGGCGTCGTTATCCAGACCCAGCCGGCGGATGCGGGCGTTAGTGCTGTCCACCAGCTCATCGGAAATCTCGACGCCCACGGCTTTGGCTTTGAATCGCGCCACGGCGGTGATCAGGATGCGCCCATCGCCGCTGCCCAGATCATACAGCGTCTCACCGGGCTTTAGATCGGCCAGCTCCAGCATGCGATCAACAATCTCCTGGGGCGAAACAACATACGGCGCCAGGCTGTTGGTGTAATGTTTGGCGTGTTGCTGGCCGTAGAGCAGGCCTTGGGCAAACGATTGACTCGCGCAGAGTGAGAACACTCCCAGAAAAACGGCCAAACTTGTTGTACGCATGAACCCCTACTGGCTTGAGATGGACGAAACCGCCCTTCCGTTCCTTGATTTTACGATCTTTGAGACCATTTCCGATACGGCGAACCACAAATCTCGTGGGCGGGAGATGGTGTATTCGTACCCGCGGAAAAAGTGGACGGTATGGCTGATCGCGTCCTTCCAGGGCACCGCCTGCGGATTGAGGTTGTAATTCATGTAAAACACGGGAAAGTCGACGTCCCCGGCATTTTTGAGGGCCTCGTCGGGAGGATTGGCGTCCAACAGCACCTTAGGCCCGGCAAAAACCAGCGCATCCGGGTGATCCTGGGGAGTTGTATTCATCTCCTTGCGTACTAAGGTGGTCAGAAAGTCGGTATCGCCATGTTTGTCACTCAGATGTTTCAGATCCACGGTGCCCAGATTCAGGGAATTGAGAGCCGTTCCCAACGCTGGAAAATCGATCCGGCTGGAGTCGTCCTGGCGATAAATCACCTTTTGTTCCTGCATGTTAAAGGCGACGATCGAGAATTTGCCGATGCGCGGATCCCGTGAGATGGTCCTCAGGATGGACACCAGCGCGGTGGTATCGAGCGGCTGGAGTGCGGCCGACAGGGAATCCTGGGGGGCGAAATTCACCAGCACCTTCACATTGAGCAGGGGTTCCATGGGCGCGCGTTTGATAGGCGGCTCTTCGGTAAACTCATCGCCGTTCGCGCGCTGGATGGCTTCGGGCGCGATGGCCAGGCTCATCGGCCGATCCTTGGAGGCTAGGGCCGCTTCCGAGTCCCAATTCGAAGAGCACACCCGCTCGCTTCGATCCCGCATCAGCCAATCGACGTGGTAGGAGCCCTCGCCGACGTCGAAGGCGCCCTGGAGATAGGCGTCGCCTCGGGCGTCCTGGTCAATAGGTGGAACGCGCAGATGCTGCACAAAGTAAACCGGCTCGTCGGGATGATCGTCCGGGGAAACACGAAAGACGATGCTGAGCATATTTTCAGTACCGGCGAGTTCCCTTAATGGAACGGTGACCTGATATCCGGCATGAAATTTGAGATCGAATCCAAGAGTGGGCTTGCTGGGAGTAACGGTACAGGGAAGATCCTTGCGCACCTCCCCACTTTCCAGCACCGCCAGATCCGCATTAAAGATGTTGGCGCGTTGGTGCGGCCCTGAGCCATGGATCAAAATCTGGCCAGGGACCGGCGCAGCAGTCAAGATCAGCCCGGCCAGCAGCCATTGGCTGCCGGATTGAACGAACAAACAGGGTCTCCGCATCCCCTCTTTACTCACTCGTTCCCGCTTACCTGGTAGCGCACGTCCCGCCGCTGAGCGCTTACCTGTCTGGATTGTTCCTTATTGTACATCCAGACCACGCGGCTGCAAGCAAAAATTTAACTTAGACGTGGCCGCTCGCTAAGAAGTAATCGGGGGCTCTGATAGTTCTCAATAGATGCTTTGCTCCGAAGCGAAGCATAAATCGTGTGACGCCGTTCTCGGCATAACTGAGACAGGAATTTGTATGGTACAGTGCATGGATTATGGCATCGCGCAGCGTTAACAAAGTAATTCTGGTCGGCCACCTGGGCAGGGACGCCGAGACCAAGTTCACGCCGGCGGGCGTGGCTATGACCAAGTTTTCCGTCGCCACCAATCGCCGCTGGAAAGATCAGCAGAGCGGTGAATGGAAAGAAGAGACCGACTGGGCGAACGTCGTTTTGTGGCGCCAGGAGAATCTGGCCAATTACCTGACCAAGGGTAAGCAGGTCTACGTGGAGGGCCGGCTCCAGACGCGCAGCTACGACGACAAAGACGGCAAGAAGCAATATATGACCGAGGTGGTGGCCGAAGATGTGATTCTGCTGGGTGGACGCGGCGGCGATGGCGGCGACGATTCCGCACGCGCTCCGGTCTCGATGCCGCGCAGCGCGCCGCGCCAGTCCGCGGCGCCAGCCGAGCCGATGGATCACGGGATCACCGACGACGACGTTCCGTTTTGATGTATGGTTTTTGGTTGTGTCCAGGTATCCTTTTGGGACACTGAGCACGGTTGTGCTTCTTGATCAGATGGTGGGGGCCGCGCGAATCGCGTAGGCCGTAGGCCGGAGCGATTTGCGCGGCCTCCACCATCTGAAACCGACCCCTTCCGGCCATCCCTCTGGTTGTGATGGTCCCGGATATTAGAGCCGGGGATGTTGGCTGCGTCCATTTTCACGAAAACATCATCATCCGTTCACGTTTCCGTGAACACTGGCGAAGTAGACTCCCTTCATGGGTACCGGGAAACTGGACACGCATCGGAGTCCAAGGAAGATGTCGCCCCACGTCGTTCTCACTGTGGTGCTGGAATCGGGTGAGCGGCTTCCTTGTCTGGTCGACAGAGCCACTTGGATCCCGGTTCGCGTGGGCACACGCTGGGCTGTTCGCTACCGGCGACACCGGGTCCAGTCTTCCACCCTGGAGAGCAACCTCCGCGTCCTGGGTCGGATCTACGACTGGGCGGGACGTATCGGCGGTCTTGATCTGGACGATCACCTCACCAGCGGCAACAGTCTCAATGCCCGCCAGATCGAGTCGATGGTTCTCTACTTTCGCACGAGAGGCCAAGACGCTGAAACTGTTGTCGGATCCGATCCCGGAGCGCTCGATCATCACCTTTCCGTTGCCGAGAACTTCCTTAAATGGGCGCTGGATAGCGACAACCGTGGCGGTGCCAGAACGCTTACGTTAGACGAGCTGTCAGCACAGCGGGCTCACATGGAGCAGGTTTTCCGATCTCTGCGGACCGGAACGAAACCGTCCGAGCGGATTCAGCCCCTCAGCGAGCAGGAACTGGCATCCCTTCGCCGGGTACTCGCACCTAAAACGGAATGCGGCCGAGATTGGGTCTTCCCCAAAGGTGTTTTTTACCGCCATGCCCAGTTACGGAACTGGTTGATGGTGGAGACTGGCCTTGAACTCGGCCTACGCAGAGGCGAGTTGCTCAAGTTGCGATTGGACTCTATCCCGCGGGGTAATGATGACGGACTTCGAGTCCTGCGCCGGCCAGATGATCCGCATGATTCCCGGCAAAGGGAACCTGCAGTCAAAACCGCGGAGCGCGTGGTTCCGGTTTCGCGGTCGCTTCTGTCGCTCTTCCGTGCTTACCTGGTTTCAAAGCCGCCCCTCGGTCGTGTGACCGGCAAGACCCCGTACCTCTTCGTTACCGGAGCTGGCGCACCGCTGTCGATGAAAGCAGCAGACGACATCATGCGGACGATCGGGCGTCATAGTGGTGTTACGCCGTTGTCGTGGCATCGGCTCCGGCACACCTGGGCTGAACGGATGGCGGAAGTGTTCGCCGAACAGGCAAACGGCATGGACAAGCTGGTTTACCTGGGCGGCTGGACCAACCCGCAGTCACCCAAACGCTATACCCAGAACGCGATTGCCAGGCAAGCGAGCGAAGCGATGCGAAGCTACCATAGCCGACTTTACAGTGAGGACTCGTAAGCGTGCCGCGCTCGTCCCGGATTATTCCAGCGGCCGAAGCGATCGGCGATCTTCCTTCTGTTCCCATGAGGGTCCGCTCATTGGACGGGCAGGTGATCGAGACGGGCGCCAACGTCTGGAGGATGCGCACCTGTAGCGATGGCGGCGATGTGCTCACAATCAACTGGGAGCGGCTGAGGGCGATGCGTCGAGGGTGTGCCTTCAGCGCCCGGGCGGAGCATTTACTCCGGCTCTATCTCGCAGACCGCCTGTACAGAAAAAAGTCGTCAACCATTCACAACGACTTCTCAACATTCCTCTACTTCGAGGACTGGCTCTGGAGCAAAGCTGGTGTGCGGTGGTTTGACTGGTCCGACCTAACCGAGGCTCTTGCGAGAAGTTTCCTTGCACATGGCATCGAACACAGCGCCGAAAAGGGGAATCGTCTTTCACGTCTACGCACGTTCTATGAATGGGGTGTTGCCCGGCAGCATGCGGATTTCGACGGGCAACTGCTTCGAATCTTCAAAACGATCACAGCGATCGGGAATGCAAAGGGGCATCACGTTCGGTTCCGCCACCCGGTTAGGGGACCGTTTTCCCCTGACGAACTCTTGCTGATCCGAAGGGCCATCGATACTGGAATAGGCGCCGAAAGGGATCGCGCGATCCTGATGCTACATCTGGAACTCGGGCATAACCCGAGCGCCACTGTCCGCCTCAAGAACAAGGACCTGATTCGATACGAATCGAAGACTGCGATTTGTTATCAGCTCGATGTTCCGCGTGTGAAGAAGCGGACCGCTCACCGGGAAACAAAGCGGCGGCCGATCAGCAGTAGGCTCGGTACACTGCTGGAGCATCTGCGGTCCGGCGTTCCAGAAGATCCACTTCTCCACTGGCTTCCCCGACTATCGCCCGAGGGGGCGGTCAACGCCGCACTGCGAAGATTCGTCCGTGTCGCCGGTCTGGTGTCCCCACGAACCGCAAGGCCGATGGTTGTGAACCCGAGACGCTTCCGCTTTTCGATCGGCACGTATATGGCGGAAGAAGGAGCCTCGGTGTTTCACATCGCCGAGATACTCGATCACACGGACACTCAGAACGTGAGAGTGTACGTCGAAACAGTCTCTTCGATTGCCGATCCTGTCGCGAAGGCGACCGACGCGGCTCTGGCCCCTCTTGTACAGAGATTTCAAGGAAAGATCGTGGACTTCCCTGAGGTCCCGGCCTTTGACGGTATGCCTAACCAGGTGATTCCAGCAATCGCACCCCATCTGGGGATAGTTAATCTCAACGTCGGAGGGGTTGGCATGTGCGGTCGGGATGCCCGGAAAGACGGCTTGTGCCGGCTGCTGCCACCGGTGAGTTGTTACCTGTGCCTCTCCTTTGCCGCCCTCCGCGACGGCCCGCACCGCGAGATGCTCCACTCGATCGAAACATTCCTGCATGAAGCTCGAGACATCAGTGACAAGCGGACTCTGATGCAGCTAGAAGATGTTCGCGTCGCGATCCGCCAAGTGTTGGACCAAGTGCCCGGAGACAGCAAGGAATGAACGCGGCAGCAATGAAGACACCTGTCGGCCGTAGCGAGGAAGCGGCGATTCGAGCGCTATTGGCCATCGCACGACAGAAGTTTGCCGCCGATCTGCACATGGATGCCGCCCTCTTTGACCAACCGGTGTGGGAGGTCGGTGCGCTGAGGGACAGGAGCACCAGTCTCCAGAACCAGAGGCTCTACTTTACCCAGCGTGGAACCACGGATCGGGCGTTACCGGCCGCATATGGAAACGTCGTGAAGAGCTGGATCATTCTGGACCGCCGCTCAGTTGGCAACATGGGCCGGAGGTCGGATGCCGCGCGCATTCTGTGGGACGCGATCCAGCGGCGCCGCGAGAAAAAACCGGAAGATTTCTCGTGGCAAAGCTTCTCGGAGGAGGACCTCAGCCAAGCAGAACTGCTCATGCGAGCGAGTTGGAGTGAATCAACGACGTATAAGTTGATCGTTAGCCTGCTGGTGTTCACACGATTCCTTGCCGCCCGGGGAGTCTGCCGTCCGCTCTACTACACGCCCCAGACTCCGCGTGTGGAAGACTTCAACCGGCACACGATCAGTGGCCAGGAAGAGCGAAGAGATCGGTTGCCCACCGAAGCGGCATTGCAAGGCATCGCTGCCATTTACCGTGAACATGCGGTAGAACCCGCTGACCGCCTGCGGGTGGCCGCCGTCGCTATCCTCGTGGTAACGGGGTTTCGGATCGGCGAGTTGCTGACACTTCCACTCGATTGTGAAGTGGAGGAAGTGCGAGGCGGCAAGCCGCGTTATGGAATCCGTTACTACAAGGAGAAGGCTCGCGGTGCGGAGAAGATGTTCGCTGTTCGATGGCTGACCGCGACCGGCGCGGCACTGGCGCAACAGGCGATTCACGAGATTCGAACCCTCACTCAGGGTGCGCGGGAGCGCGCCCACGTGCTGGAGCAAACGCCGCATCGCGTTCCGATCCCCGGTTTTCACTGGGCTGCGAGGATGACGACCGCTGAAGTGACGTTTGTGCTGGGAACGAAGAATGTTCCCATATTGTTGCCGCGACATCATGACAACGAAGGCGTTTACTTCCGCGCCTTTGAAGTGGAAGCCTTTCTTCAATCACTAAGATCATCGCCCCTTTGGACGGTGGACCGCCGTGACGGCACGTTCCAGATGCTCTCAGAAACGCTGCTGATCGCATTCCGCAACTCGTTCCATCCCGGCCGGGCGCTTTATCCTCTGTTGGTAGCGCCGATCTTCATTTCCCAGCTCGCCGATTTTCTGTCCGGTGGCGGCGGAACCCCGTCGGCCTTCGAGCGTTTTGGTATTCGTGAGCCCGATGGCTCATTCTGCAAAATGACTTCCCATCAGTTCCGCCATTGGCTGAACTACATTGCCGATAAGGGCGGCCTGCCGGTTGAGCTGCAATCGCGCTGGATGGGCCGCGAACATTCTAGAGATACCGAGGCGTACCGTCATGCCACGGTCGACGAGAGGCTTGCGTGGGTGAAAGCGGGGATTCAGGAAGGCAAGTTGGCAGGCCCGAAGGCCAGCATGTATTTCGAGTTGCCAAACACCAGGCGGGACAGATATCTCGATGGCGAAGTTCAAGCAGTTCACTTCACCGCACTGGGTTTGTGTCTGCATGATTTTGCGGTCACGCCGTGTCCGTACCATCTCAACTGCGTCCGTGGATGCGTCGACTATCTGCGTGTCAGGGGTAGTGAAAGCGAACGACGCCACCTCGTTCAAATTCAGCAAGCGACCGAACGGGCGCTTACGTCGGCCAACGCCCGCGCGGCGGGGCCAGACGGGAGAGTCGCAGAGCCATGGATCCGCCACTGTGAGGAAACGCTAGAAGGCGTCAAGGCTGCTCTCGCCGTTGACGACCAAACGGAATCTACACCAGGCGGCGTAACTCGGCCTTTTCGCGGCCGCCGAAGCAGGTTCGAAAGGCTCCCCAGCTAAACATGTCCAGGCAAAGTGTTCGCGAGGAACTGAAGCGGCTGCTCATGGAACATCTAGCCGTGGCCGAAACACATCCGCCCGAGGAATGCGCGCTTGATGTGCGGAGCGTGGCTGCTGTTCTCAGGGTCAGCCCGACGACGCTGTACAAGTACGGCTTCAATCGGGAGGTCAACGCGGCTGAGCAGCGGCAGCGAGAGAATACGTTTATCGTCGGCGCCGCAATCGAGCAGGACTATTTCAAAGGCCAGATCCGCTCATTGACTGAGGAGCTTGAGAAGGAGCGAGTGCGCAGCAAAGAACTCGTTGGCTGGATCGCCATCATGGAGGCAAACGCTGCCCGGCTTGGGTTCGATCCTGAGGAGATGCACAAGCCGATCTTGAAGCCGGTTCGGACAATGTCGCGGGCCGGGGCGAACAGAGGCGCCGGTGAAAGGGGCCATGGCAGGCCCTGACCACCGATCCGCAATCCGCTACAATCTCACTCCGTGATGAAGACGCGCTTCACCGAAAAGCAAGGACAATACATGGCTTTCATCTACTACTACACGAAGGTGAACGGACGGCCGCCGGCCGAGGCCGACATGCAGCGTTATTTTCGAGTCACGCCACCTTCGGTGCACCAGATGGTGCTCACACTGGAGTTGAATGGCTTCATTGAGCGTATTCCTGGCCAAGGGCGGTCAATCCGTCTCCTGATACCACGCGAGCAGTTGCCCGACTTGAAGTAGGGCACCGCAGGTAGAGCAGGCTGCGCAGCCGCTTCCTCTGTTTGGGTTTCAAGCTCGCAACGTAACCGGCGATCTCGTACTGGTTGAAGATCCGCCACACCTCCGCCAGGAAGCGCGGCAGTTCCCGGGCGAACTCGGGCCGCTGTTCGGCTGCGTCCGCGAAATTCAGCACCTTCTCACGAATCAAGTAGTCAAGCGCGCTCTTCACGCCGAAGCGCCTCTTGATTCCTTTCGTCGCCTTGCACTGTTGGATCCAGATCTTCTCGAATCGAATGCTCATTCTCCGACAATATACCGCTCGCCCACGTTGGCTGCAAATCGGCCCGGCTGTCATAGCAACTGCTATCCAAGTCGCTGTACCGTAGATATAGGAATGTCGATGACTGAAATGCAGATCGGCGACCAGACGATCCGGTATGATCGCGACGCAACGGCGGCGGTATACGGGACGAAGGAGCACGGCTTCGCTGAAGGATGTGGGTGCATCTTCTGCAAGAATTTCGCCGTCCAGAGAAACCTGGTCTATCCAGCTTCGTTCAGGGCGCTGCTTGAACAACTCGGCATCGATTCGAACAAAGAGGGCGAGGCATTCCAATGCATGCCCGTTGAGGACGGATGTCAACTCTATGGCGGGTGGTTCTATCTCTTAGAGGAATTGATCACGGCGGGCGAGCAAAACACCAACGCTGCCGACTCTCACCAGTTCGAGTACTTCTATAGACGCGCGGACTCGAATGTCCCTGCGTTTCACGGACCCACGCTGGCACTTGAATTCACGGCTCACGTAAAGTGGGTGCTCCCGGAGCCAGCACCGGACAGGTGCCAGCGATAGCCAGCCGCTGTGAAAGTGAACAGATGTGGGCCGGAAAAAGCCCTAATCTTCTGAATATATTGAAGTTACGAATCTGAACGCGGCAAAATCCACGTAAAACCGTTTTAAGATCGGCCAATTCGTCCCTTTCTGAGGCTGGCTGGTGGCAGCATAGGGGAAAGCGAGATGTATGATGCGCGCCGCGGACGTGATTGAACTGCTAAGAGAAGCGCCCGGCTTATCGGACCGAGAAATAGCGGACCGCCTGTGCGGCGCAATCAGGCTCAGCAGCCGATCAACGGCATCTGCAGGCGTTTGGCAAAAAGAGGCTGATTGCGCGCCGCGACCGGACGGACGGCGTGCTCGGCAATTATCTTGCCGACGAGAGCGCTACGGAAGCGCCAACCCAAGTCGCCGAACCCGAGGATCGACAAAGTCTCAAGCAGAGCGAGGACCATATCAGACTTGTGTTGAAAGATCACCTCAATTCGTTAGGACGGACCATCCGAGTGATCGCATGAGGCAAGAAAAGAGGAGTTGACATCGAAGCTGAATGCGGAGGACAGCGCTGGCTGATCGAGGTGAAGGGAATCGGTTCACGCCCACAGATGCGAGTCGCCTACTTCCTCGGTGTCCTCGGCGAGGTTCTTTGCCGCATGACTGATCCCGATGCCAAATACAGCATCGCTATACCCGACGTTCCACAGTTTCGGAATCTGTGGCGAAGGCTGCCTGCCGAAGCTAAGTCCCGAACTCGTATCGCCGCCCTGTTCGTCGGAGATGCGGACGTTCAGGAGGAGAACTGACGTGGGCACGGATGCGTCAGCACGCAACAGTGTGCGGCGACCATGAATCGTTACACTGCAAAGCAGGGACAATACCTGGCGTTCATCTTCTATTACACGAAGATTCACAGAGTTGCTCCAGCCGAGTCCGACATGCAGAACTATTTCGACGTCTCGCCGCCATCCGTGCATCAGATGGTGCTCACGTTGGAAGCGAAGGGGTTCATAGAGCGGGTTCCGGGGCAGGCTCGGTCGATTCGTTTGCTGATCCCGCCACGGGAGCTACCCGACCTGGAATAGTTTGGCTCCTCTTGTTTCCCGACCCTGGTTGTTTTTCACGCGGACCCTGTTCCTTTAGCTATCGCTTGCGGAAGCACCAAGGTAACGCGGTGAGAAGCTAGAGTATTGCGGATTCCTGCCGATAGACGGGTATGGATGTGCTTGTCGCTCGACAGGCCATCTTCGACCGCGAACGTCGTGTGTACGGCTACGAGCTGCTGTTTCGCTCCCAAGCCGCACGGAACGAGTTCGATGGCACCGAAGGCGGCCTTGCTACCCAACAGGTACTTGCCAACAGCCTGCTGGTCATCGGGTTGGACAATCTGGTAGGAACCAAGAAAGCCTTCGTCAACTTCGGACGCGGGCCCCTGCTGCAGGGCTGGCACACCTCCCTTCCCGCCGAAAACACGGTGATCGAAGTGCTGGAAACCGTGGAGCCGGATGCCGAAGTTGTAGAAGCTTGCCGCAAGTTGCGCGAGCAAGGTTATCAGATTGCTTTGGACGACTTCGTATTTCGCCCCGGTTACGAACCGCTGCTCGAGGTCGCTGACCTGCTCAAGATCGAGATCCAGAACCTTCCCCGCCCTGAGCAAAAGCTGCTGATCCACTCCTCCAAGGCGCGTGGTCTCCAGCTTCTCGCGGAAAAAGTAGAAACCTACGAAGAGTTCGAATGGGCGAAGCAGGCCGGTTACGATTATTTTCAGGGTTATTTCTTTGCGCGGCCGGTGATCGTGCGCGGCCGCAAGATCCCGGCCGCCAAAGTTCACTGCTTGCGATTGCTGCAGGAAGTGCAGCGCCCAGAGCTGGATTTCGAGCGCCTGGAAATGCTCATCTTAGAAGACGTTTCGCTCTCATACCAATTGCTGCGTTACGTGAACTCGCCCTTATTCGCGCTGACCAGCAGCATCCGGTCCATTCGCCAGGCCCTGCTGTTTTTCGGCGAGACCGAACTGCGCAAGTGGATCGTGCTGGCAACGCTGGCTCGCACGGCCGACGATAAGCCGGGCGAACTGATCCGGCACTCGCTGGTGCGCGCGCGGTTCTGCGAATCGGTGGCGAAGTCCGCGCAAAAAGGCCTGGAGCAGTCCGCTTTTCTTACTGGCCTGTTCTCACTGCTGGACGCTCTGATTGACCGTCCGCTTGAAGAGACGTTATCGGGAATGTGCCTGGCGCCCGAGATTACGGCGGTGCTCAGCGGCCAAGCGCCGGAAAGCGATCCCCTGGCGGGCGCCTTTCAGCTGGCCAGAGCTTATGAAGTTGCCGATTGGCCGCGCGTCGAAGAGATCGCCCGCCAGCTTGGCGTTCCCGTGGCCGGTCTGGGCGAAGTGTACCTGGCGGCAACCGGCTGGGCCCAACAGGTTTTGGAACCCGTAACAGCTGCCCAGTCGGTCTAAATTTCCGTAACCGAGGCCCTCAGGCGTCGGCCAGCGCCGCCACTAACGCGCCTTTCGCCGAGGCATGCAAAGGATCCTGGGCGATGCGGATCTCATTGGCCGCGATGGGCAGCTCGGTTTCCATCAGCGCTTTCTCAAAACGTTCGCGGAAACCGTCCGGCAGCGCCGTGCCGCCGCTCAGAACAATCGGCAGCGGGCGGGTGGACTTCGGAAGATTACGCGAGTTGGCGAAGGCGTGCTTCATACCCTGCACCAGCGATTGGATCATCTCGTCGTAATACACGCCCAAAACCTGCTGCAGCTTGTCGGCGAAGAAGCCGTTGAAATGGAAAGAATCCTCCTTGACGATGCGAACGCGGTTGGCTCGCTCACCAGTGATCGCGGCCGCGCTGGTGTCGATGTAGTCGCCGGCTTTGGGAATCGAGAAGCTGAACACGGGAACCGACAAATAGGCAACGCAGACGTTGCACAGCCCGCCCCCGCAACTGATCCCGATGCCGGTGTAATTGGAGCTCTCCAGTTCAGAGTAGATCACCGCCAGGCCTTCGTTGATGCTTTTCACTTCATAGCCCAGGTCCGTGAGGATACGGCGCAGCGTGGCTTCGTGATAGGTAAGATTCTCTTCGGCCCCCAGCGGCGCGGCCGGAACCGTGAAGCAAAGTTTCTGCCGGTCCTTCACCGGATCGATCAGTGACTCCACGATCTTGCGCAGCATGCCCAGGCTCTCCGGCTCGGCCGGGTTGAGTACGCCCTTGTCCATGGTGCGCCGGGTCTCGATGTTCAGGACGTCGGCAAAACGGTCCGATTCGTTGCCGTGCACCACGATGTCGGATCCGGCAACCGTATGCGGCACCTTCTCCTTCTTGAGCACGCTCTCCGTCATCTTCGAGTAGGGAATGGTGACGAATGCGTTTAACTGCGTCTCGAATTGAAATTCTTCGCCCACCCGTTGCGCCAGGCAGATGCGGCTGGTGCCGACATCCAATCCCACCGCGGAATTGTTCACCTTGTCGTTATGTCTCATGACGATTATCGTTGGCGGTGGCCGCTGCCTTGAGCGCCGCCAGTACCTCCTTATATTGCTTTTGTAGAATGGCTCTGTAACGGGACACGGGGATGCCGCGCTGGGCGGCCTGCGTTTGCATCTGATCTTCGGCCAGAGCGAGACCTTGCCAGAGGCGAACGCCGGTAGCGTGGACGAAAGCGGGATCGTAGTTGAACCCGAACGCGTAGATGCTGGGAGGCGGCAAGGCGTAGTTGTCGTTCAATCCAATGTCCCGAAACGGAAAATTGCCCGCCCAGTCCGTGTGATATCCCACCAGCATGTTGTCCGGATTCACCGATACCTGCGCGTGGGTAACGCAGTTCGATTGCGGGATGTGATACTTGGCGCGGAGCATCTCGGTAAGGATGCGCGCCGCATGCACCTGGGCAGGGTTGGCCGAAGGCATGTCGCCAAGCTGGGTCTGCGTTTCAAACGCAACGCCCAAGAAACTGCTGTTCAGATTCACATAGATCGTATTGCCGTTGGCCCACACCGAGTAGCCCGCGTGATTGGCCACGTCCGCCTCCGGAACAATGCGAAACACCTGGCCAAAACGGTCGATCAGAAAATGATAGCTGTGGTTCTGCTGCACCACTCCGATGACGGCCTTCGCAATGCGCTTCAGTCTGGCGTTCTGGTCCGGAGTGAAGCGCGCCTGATCGCTTTCGGTGGTGTGATACACAATTCCAGCCGGTTCGGAGCGGAACTCGGGCTGGCTGGCATCAATGGCTCCGCGCTGATAAACCGGATAAAAAATGCGCCTTTGAAAAGGCGTGACGAAGCGATCGTCAATCCGCAATCCATTGCTGTATGTTTCGAAATCCCGGCTCTGATCCACCAGCCAGACGTTGCCGATGGTGTCTGGGACCGGTGCGACAGATGCTTGTGCGATGGGCGGCGGAGGGACGGACATCTTTACCACGGGCGAGATGCGGGAAGACGCCTTGTATTTGGGAATGAGAAGGTACCCCAGAAGCATCGCGACCCCCAGCATCGCGAGTTTCTGAGCGCGCCCGGATTTCGTGGCGTGGAGAACAGGCCGGCCAGTCACCGTGCCCATGCTGCTTTGCAAATAGCGCAGACGCTGGACCGGATCCTGGAACTGCCCCGCTCTACGTTCTATAAAGCAGCCCATCAGACTGCGAGGGATCAAACGCACGCCATGCCACCCGTACTCTTATCGGCTGATCGGTGAAAAAGCCTTATAGACCCGAGGGGAACACCGCAGGACCACTCGGGGAAACCACTCAGCAGTACTCAATCGGCGCTATTATTCCGTAGTAGGAGCATTGATCCATGAAATACCTGTGTGTCCTGCTCTTCGCAGCCACGGCCATGGCCGCCGCCGAAATCCCGCAAGGCGCCCACGTACTGCTGCGAATGGAAAACTCTCTGAATACTCGCACGGCTCAAAAAGGCGACTTCGTCTACTTGCGGACCGCCGTGCCGATCGCCAATGCGGGCGTGATCGCGGTCCCGGCCGGAAGCTACGTGCAGGGCGTGGTTACCGATGCGAAGCGTAGCGGACGAGTGAAAGGAAGGGCCCAACTCGCCATCCGCTTGGAAACGCTAACCCTAGCAAGTGGAAAGGTTTACAAGTTCGCGCCGCACTTGAGCGCGGTGGACGCGGGCGAAAGCGGCCAGAAGGTGGTGGGAGGCGAGAACGCCATCGAGCAGGCGCCCAGCCGGGGTCAGGATGCCGAACGGATCGCAATCCTGGCGGGCAGCGGAGCCGGCATTGGGGGCATCGCCGACCGAAGTTGGAGAGGCGCGGGCATCGGCGCGGGCGTGGGCTCGGCCGTGGGGTTAGCCACCGTGCTGCTCACGCGCGGCAAGGAAGTGGATCTGCGTCAGGGATCGACCCTGGACGTGGTTTTCGACCGGCCGGTATCGCTGGAATAGCGGGTTGTCCCAGCTCCATTGACCCATCTTCCATTTGGGGTGACACTTGGACATGCAAAATGGGCTGGTTGCCACGGTGGAGCGGGCCTGCACTCGTGCTGCCTCCGTCGTCCATCTCAAAATGAGTAGGGGCATTACTAGCCTCGCGACGATAGCGTCAACAGCCGCGTTCCTGGGTGCAATGGGCACGTTGCTGGGTATCGCCTACTCGTTTCGTGGCACTACCGGGTCGAAAATATTGATCATGGCAGCCGCGGCCCGACAAATCTCGTGGGCACTTATGCCGACCGGACTTGGGCTAATCGTGGCTCTGAGCGCCTTTTGCGGTACCGAATATGTGGCATCCAACCTGCAAGCGATCGATGTCGAGATGAAGAATGGAACTCTTGAACTTCTCAACGAACTGGCTCGACTCGAGCACCGCTCCAAGGCGTCAGACAGCATCTAGCGTGCCACCCCACGTTGAGTTTGGGCCCGACGATGGGTTATTCTGTTATCTGTACCAGAATGGCTAATACATTTTCAGCGCTGAAGCGCATGCGCCAGACCAAGCGGAAGACGGTAGTCAATCGCCTCCGCAAATCGCGGCTTCGTCACCAGATCCGGTCTATGCGCCGGCTGCTCGAGCATAAGGACACCAAAGGCGCGAACGATGCGCTGCCGGCGACGTTTTCCCTCATCGACCGTTCGGCCCGCTGGGGCATCATCAAGAAGAACACCGCGGCGCGTTACAAGAGCCGGCTCCAAGCCAGGCTCAAAGCGATCGCATAACAGCTTCCTCGCCGCACCCCTGCGGTAGAATGAGGGCATGTTGGACGTTCTTCGCATCGCGGATCGCGATTTTCATTCGCGTTTGTTCGTCGGAACGGGGAAATACCGCAGCTTCCAGGAAATGGCGCGCTGCCATGCGGCTTCGGGCGCGGAAGTGGTCACAGTCGCCGTCCGGCGTGTAAACCTCACTGACAAATCCAAAGAATCGCTGATCGATTACATCGACCGTTCGAAGATGTTCATCCTGCCGAACACGGCCGGCTGCTACACCGCCGATGAGGCGATTCGCACGGCGCGGTTGGGGCGCGAAGTCGGGCTTTCCAATTGGGTGAAGCTGGAAGTGATTGGCGATCAGAAGACCCTGTTTCCGGACAATGAAGGCCTGGTGGAAGCGACGCGAGTGCTGGCGCGCGAGGGTTTTGTGGTGCTGCCCTACACCAACGACGATCTGGTAAACGCCCGGAAGCTGATCGATGCGGGGGCCGCGGCGGTGATGCCGTTGGGCGCGCCCATCGGATCCGGCCTGGGTATACAGAACACCACCAACTTGAGGATTCTGCGCGAGATTATCACTGAAGTGCCGCTCATCCTGGACGCAGGCGTAGGAACGGCATCGGACGCGGCCATCGCGATGGAGCTAGGCTTTGAAGGCGTATTGATGAACACCGCCATCGCCGAAGCGGAAGAATCCGAGAAAATGGCGGAGGCCATGAAGCTAGGGGTCCAAGCCGGCCGCCTGGCGTTTCTGGCGGGCCGCATGCCGAAGAAGCTGTACGCGAGCGCGAGCAGTCCGCTGGCCGGCGTCGTACGTTAGGGCCACGGATAAACTCAGATGAACACAGATAAGAATTCATTTCCCATCCGCGTTCATCTGTGGCCCTTACAAGGTTCTTGTTACCTTGTTGAGCGCTCGCGGCTGATCCGGATTCAACCCCTTCTCCTCGGCCAGGGCCGCGGCGAACAACTGCGCCGGAATGATATAAGGGATCGGCGTGTACAGCTCGTCCAGCGCCACCGGCACAATCACCGATCGGCGATCACGCGCGGCCTCTACGTTGCTGACATCGGTAAAGATCAGCGTCTCGGCCTTCAGCTCGCTGAGGGTTGTCACCATTTCGCGCGTGCCTGGCCAGGTGACACCCGCCGGCGCGAACAAAAATGCCGGAAACGACGCTTCCAGCATGGCGATAGGACCATGCAGCAGGTCGGCGCTTGAGAAGCGCTCGGCTACCACGTAGCAGGTTTCCATCAGCTTCAGCGCAAACTCGAACGCGCTCGCGTAATTGAGCCCGCGTCCCAGCACCACCGCGTGCTCCATGAAGCGATAGCGCTCGGCGCGGCGCGCGATGTCGAGCTCGAGCGCCAGGGCGCGGCTGGTCCATTCGGGAACACGCGCCAGATCGTCCAGCGCGACGTCGGCGCCCAGCGCGTAGGCCAGCAGATACAGCAGCAGCAATTGGCCGGTGTAGGTCTTGGTCGCCGCCACGCTGCGTTCGCGCCCCGAATGCACCAGAAACAGATGCTGCGCGATCTTGGACAACGCGCTCGACCCTTCCGTTGTAATGCCGATGGTGCGCGCGCCTTGCTCGCGAGCCCGCTCCAGCACCACGTTGGTGTCGGTGGACTCGCCGGATTGCGAAATGGCCACCACCAGGACGCCGTCAAAGCGGAATGGCGCGTCGTAAAGCGTGAAGATCGAAGGCGCGGCCAAGGTAACCGGAATCCCGGTAGTCATCTCCAGCAGGTAGCGCCCGAACTGCGCCGCATTGTCGGAGGTGCCGCGCGCGGCCAGCATGATCAGTCGCGGAGGATCGCGCTCCAAAACCCGGCGCAACTCTTCGATGGGCCCGCGCTCGGTTTGCAATGTCCGTTCGAGCACGGCGGGCTGCTCACGGATCTCGTCTCGCATTTTTGACATGGATTTTTGACGCGGAAAGAACGGATGTTGATTTACAACTCCATTCTGATCTAAAGCTCGGGCGGCATGCGCGTCTCGGTGCCGGCCCACGCCCTGGACGCCGGCCTATCGGAAGGAGGAGCGATGGTGACGTGCGGCTTCAGCACAATCAAGGTAGCGCCCTGGTCTTTGCTGATGGTGTTTTGCCGAAGAAGTGGGATGTAGCTCAAAATGGGCAGCCCGGTTATAATTTTCGCTTCGCTCGCGTTCATCAGGCCGGCCAGCACGGCCCATTCGCCACTACCGACGTCCACCTTGGATTGATACTGGGTGTTTGCGATCACCGGAATGCCATCCGAACTCGTCGCGCCCAGCAGCTTGAATTCGGCGTCCAAATCCAGCGCAACCTGGTCCGCGCTGACGATATGCGGCGTGACCTTGATTAACAGGCCCAGGTCTTCAAAACTGACCGTCGGCGGCGGCGTGTAGACCGTTCCGCTGCCGGACGTGTTTCCAAAGTAGCCGCTGGTCATGATCGGATACTTCTCGCCGACATGCAGTGAAGCGGGCAGGCCGTCTTCGGCCACCACCTGCGCGTGAAAAATGCTCTTCGCATTGCTCTTGGAAACGTTGGCGAAAAGCTGCGCGTTGGTGACCCCCAGGCCCAGCATGCTGGCGCCGCCGCCGAATGCCAGAAAAGTCGAAAAACTCGAGGAAAAATAACTATAGGCGTTCGTGATATTCGCCCGGTTCAAGAAGCTGGAGAGGGCAAAGGATGTGGGCAGCGACAAACCGTAGCTGAGCGACGACGAGGCGTCGATGGTGAGAATCTCCACGTCGATGGTCACCTGCCCGCGCGGGCGCAGCAAATCGGCGACCAGCTTTTCCGCCAGCCGCACTTTGTTGACCTTGTCGCGGATCAGAATCAGGTGCCGGGTGGTATCTACCATCAGTTTCTGCGAATCCAGCACGCCGCGAATACTGGTGGCAAGCTCCTGGATCTCTTGGACGCTGATCGCTTCCGGAAACGGGATTACCACCGCGGCCGTCCGCTCGAAATCCTTGCGCTTCTGGGTAGTGTCGTTGGCCACGAAAATCAGGCGCTGGCTGATGGGAACCAGGAAAGAATCGGTGGCGGCTTCGAGCGCGTGCAGCGTATCGCGATAGTCGGCATGGTCCAGCTCGAAGCGGAACACACGTGTCGGCTTATAATCCGAATCGAATAGCACTTTCAGGTGCAGCTTGTCGGCCACCTGCTGCCAGAGGAACTGGGAGTCGCCACGGAAGTCATAGTCCTGCTGGCCGGGCTCGGCTGCGAGTTCGGGCGGCGGCAAAGGCTTGCGCGCCTCTTCCAGGTCCGCGTTGGTGATATTTCCAAACAGCGTGCGGTCGATCTTGTCGCTCGGGAACTCGGCCGACTTGGGCGGGCTGGCTTCCATCAGGCTGGCAGTGGGCCGCAACGCTTGCGCGTGAGACCAATAGTCGAGGTTTGTTGGATCGGCCGCGGCAGCTTCGGCGTATAAAATATACGCCTTGACGATCTGGCCGTCATGCTCGGCCTTCTGCGCCTGATGAAAAAGTTCCTCGGCCTTGGAAGCGGCGCCAAGCGGTGCTGAAACTGCCATCCAGCCCGCTACTAAACAGAAAACAAAAGACCGGCACACTCTCACAAGAGGGTTGACGGAGCCATAGGCGCAAGCGTGCACCCCGGCTCCGTCAAAAACGCTTCGCTAACCCCGTGGCCCTAGTGGTGCAGCGGTTGAGGATGATGGTGCCAGTGCAGCCACCTGGTTGTAAATCCATGGAGATGCGAAGTGTTGGCCGCCTTTGGCGCCGTACCCTCTTCCTCCCGCAGCGAGCGATAAAGGAGCACGTACGGGATTATCGGTACCGCAGCGATCAAGAGCAAAATCAGCATCATATGCAATTGGGAGCCTGGGATTCCAGAGTCGAGAGCCGCAGTCTTTAGTTGGATGATTGAGAACACGATTCATGTCCTCCTTTCGGGGACACTTAAATCCCCGCACGTTGAAAACCAAAAGCGGTTATCACGGCTCGGCCCGCAGCAGATCGAGCAGTTGTCGGAAATCGATGAAAATTGGGAGCGCAGTGACCAGCGAGCAGCGGCCGTGTCCCGCCCTTTTCGGCGGCGAAGCGCTGCACAACAGGTTCTACGCCGCGCATTTCCTCACCGTTATAATCGAGCGATGCTCCGCAGCACGCACAAAATTCTAACCACGCACGTCGGCAGCTTACCGGCCCCCGAGGGCTTGACGGGAGAAGCCGCGGTCCGCCAACTGGTCGAGCGGCAGCGCCACACGGGCGTGGACATCGTCAACGAAGGCGAGTACACCAAAGGTGGCGACTGGCTGTCCTTCACCGACGATCGCTTCGGAGGATTCACAGCCGGCGCGCGCAAGGGACCGCCCATCGTTACGCTCGGCAAGGATCGCGAAGAGTTTGCGGACTTCTATAAGTGGGCCTCCGAACGGGGGACACTGTTCTTCCAGCCCGGCGACCAGATCAAGAAGGTGCGGAGCCACTGGATTTGTACCGGCCCCATCACCTACACCGGCCAGACGGTCCTCAAGCGTGAGATTGATCTGCTCAAAACCGCCGCGGGTTCGGGAGGCGATGTGTTCCTGACAAGCACGGCTCCGGCCAGCCTGGAGGTCTATCGCTCCAACGAATATTACTCGAAGGAAGAAGACTTCCTCTTTGCTTTGGCGGAGGCCCTGCGCGAGGAGTACAAAACTATCGTCGACTCGGGCGTCATTCTGCAGGTTGACGACGCCTGGCTGCCAGCGCTCTGGGACCGCATCGGCATCGGCATGGGTCTGGAAGCGTTCCAGCGCCGCTGCCGGGTGCGCGTGGAAGCGCTGAACCATGCGTTGCGCGGCATCCCCGAAGACCGGGTCCGCTATCACTTCTGTTGGGGAAGCTGGCACGGCCCGCATGCCTACGATTTGGAATTGAAGCATCTGGTGGATATTCTGCTGTCCGTGAAGGCGCAGGCGTACCTGATTGAAGGAGCCAACGCGCGGCACGAGCACGAATACACGGTGTGGGAAACGGCCCGGCTGCCTGAGGGAAAGATCCTGATTCCGGGCGTGATCACGCATTCCACCGACGTTGTGGAACACCCCGAATTGGTATCCCAGCGCATCCGAAGATTCGCCGCTTTGCTCGGCCGCGAAAATGTGATCGCCGGAGCCGATTGCGGGTTCGGAGGCCGCACGCATCCGCAAATCGCCTGGGCCAAGCTGCGCTCGCTGGTGGAGGGCGCCAAATTGGCAACCGCGGCGTTGTGGTAGTGTACGTCTAATTCTCAGAAGGCCTTTCCACCTTGTCGATGACCATGACATCGACAGGCGCTTTGGCCGATTCCAGCTTCAATCCCAGCTGCTGCTCAAAGGCGGCGAACACGTCCGGAGCGGCATCCGGATTGTCGGCCGCGGGAGTTGGAGCGCCACCCAGACGCACCGCCTGCGCCGGATCGAGCGTGAACGTCAGCGTGAAATCGTACTTTTCCGTGAGGCCTGACTGATCCACCACAGGTTTATCCATGATGTTTTGCAGCACGGCGGTGACTTGCGACATGGGCGAGTTCCTGAAGGTGAGCGTCGTTCCCGCTGCAGCTCTTCCGAAATAAAATCCGGGAAGGCCCTTCGGATCGTCCTGGCTCCTGATAATTTTCGCTCCGGTTTTCGCGATCCTGACCGCATATGCCGGCATATCTCTCTTCTCGAAATGGAATTTGAGCTGGAAGCGATCGGCCAGCAGTTTCTGAATCATCAGCTTCATCTGGTCCACGTTTGGCTGGCCCGGCACATCGGGTTTTCCCGCCATGTCGTACTTCTCTGATTCCGTCCAGGCCGGTCCGCCGGTAACCTGCTTGGGATGGAGCCAGTAAGCCAGGTTGATCAGATCGCGCACCGTCACGTTCGTGGTGATCACCTCCGCGCCTCTCAATGTAATGACCTGGCCGGGGGTGGCAGGATTGCTCGGCTTGATGGTGGCCACTTCGAATGCGGGCTTCGCATCCGCTGCCATCCGTACCGGCGGAGGCGGGGGTTTCGGAATCTCCCAAGCGGTCTGGGGAGTGGCGCGTTCCAGGTTCAAGGCCAGCGCCGCGCCCTGGGTCCAGGTGCCCGCGATCGAGTTTCCGTCCCCGCTCAGCTTTCCTTCATACTTGCCGTTTATGGAGGGGATGGTCATTTTCACAGTGGAACCGTCCTGCGTGATGGTCATGGCGATGGGCGGCGATGGCCGGTCGACGATGTAGAGGGTAGCGTTCAGCTTGTCGTTTTCCAGCGCGATCTTAAATACGATGCGCACTTTTTGCTGCCCGGCCTGCAATGTGCCCTGCCAATTGCCAGTTATATTCTGGGCTTCGAGCGTGCTTCCCAGCAACGCCGCGAGAGCCATTATCCACAACGTCAGCTTTTTCATCGGCGGACCTCCTGGTTGTTTCGCTGATTAAGTAAATAATGTCACGGACGCATGGGCGCAACAACGGGTCGGCACGCGTCAACGTGGAATCATTCGCGAATTCGACCGCGCGAGCAAGTCGCATTCCGCCTTGGTGACGCGATCTGCGCACAGCCGTACAAGTCTGAATCTGGGAGATTTCAATCCCGCGAAACGCGGCTCACGCCCGGATTGGTAACTTCGCGCCGACCAGGCCCGATTCCTTGGATGGACGGCGACTTCACAGGACCGATCTCCCAGAACGTCGTTCAGGCGGACTTCCGGACTGGCCGACGATCCGGGCATACCTTAGCAGGCCCTGTTTTCCGGACCTCGGGCCGTGTGTCAAAGCTTACTCACTGTGAACCACAGGGGCGGGCCGAAACCAAGAAACCGGAGCCAGCTAGATCTGCATCGAACAGGAGGGACGTTCGAGCAACCAAAGTCGTCGTTTTATGCCTCGGACGAGTGCCAAGCTATACTGGAATCCACTCCAATGAGTTTCCTCCGACTTCGACTGAAATGAGTCCACTTCAACTTGATCGCTATTCCTTTTTGGGAGACGAGTGGGCAGTCGCCGACCACACCTTCAGCGTCCCGCTTGTCGAGGGACGGGAGGAACAGATGCTCATCTTCGCCGACCGCCTGCGGAACGGATCACTAACCGCAGATATTACCGTTCTCGACACTCGTAACAGGGACAATGGCGACCCGTTTAATGAGGCGGCACTGGTGGTGCGATACGGCGGGCCCAATAATTACATCTTTGCGGGCGTTGGCGGATTTGGCGCTAAGTTTTTCTTAGGCAAAGTCAATCAAGGTGTCTGGATCGCCCGCGCTAGGGTCGGACAGGCTAAGGTCGTTGCCAGAAATAGAAAGTATCGATTGCGGATCGAATTCTCGGGTAGCCGGTTAACGCTATTCGAAAACGACGTTCAACAATTGACGGATGTTGACGAGACTTATCAACTTGGACAGGTCGGATTCAGAGCGTTGAATACCGGCGCTCGGTTCGAGAACGTCGGGGCGATCAAGGAAAAGCCGAAAGCATTCCTAATCATGCCGTTTAAGTCGGAGTTTGATTTTGTCCACAAAGTGATCGAGGGTTCGGCAAAGAGCTTTGACATCGACTGCTTTCGCGCCGACGAAAGAGCTGTCTCGCGCCCTGTAATGGATGATATCAAGGTGCAGATCGCTGAAGCTGACACGATTATTGTAGATTTCACGAATAAGAACCCCAACGTCTACTATGAAGCTGGCTTGGCTGACGCCATGAGGAAAGACTGGATCATCCTTGTTCAGTCAACAGACGATCTAGCCTTTGATGTTCGTCATATCCGCTGCATCGAATACTCGAACGTGATGGGTGCCGATCAAAAGCTGAGGGGCGACATCGAGAATGCCTTTGAAGCTCTCGGATACCTCAAAAGCTCACCTGTTTCGAAGCCAAGTGCCGCGAACGTATAGTTTGCTTCACCATGATGCGAGCCCGGATTTTTGCGGAGGTGCGACACAGATGCATAATCACTCCTGGGAAACGCTATGCATGTTACCGCATTCAATCCCAGGCAGTCATCGCCGTGACGCCGACAAGCTAACCTCCGAGAAGCCGAGCAACAACCGAATGTTCCCCGCTAACTCGTGCATGCTAGAAGGGTGGCAAGCACGGTCAGCACCGGCGTAGCACTCCAACTGGAGCAAGTCCGGCGCGTATTTAACCAAACGAACATCGTGATCGCCGGCATGGACTTGCGCATCGATGCAGGCGAATTCCTCGCCGTTCTGGGACCTTCCGGCTGCGGCAAATCGACGTTGTTGCGGATGATCGCGCGGCTGGCCGAGCCGGACTCCGGGCGCATCCACATGGAGCCGGACGAACAGCGCTTCCAAACCGCCTTCGTGTTCCAGGACGCGAACCTGTTGCCGTGGCGCAACGTGCTGGACAACGCCGCATTGCCGCTCGAATTGATGGGCGAAGCGCAAGCCAAGCGGAAAGAAAAGGCTCGCGCGGCGCTGAAGCAAGTGGGTCTCGACGACGCTCTGGATCGCTATCCGGCCCAGTTATCGGGCGGAATGCGGATGCGGGTATCGCTGGCGCGGGCGCTCGTCACCGAACCCCGGCTGCTGCTTCTGGACGAGCCCTTTGCGGCGCTGGACGAGATCACGCGCTTCCACCTGGACGTCCAGCTTCGCGAACTGTGGCAGCGCCGCGGCATGACGGTGATCTTCGTCACGCACTCGGTGTCGGAAGCCGCGTTTCTGGCCAACCGGGCCGTGGTGCTGGCGCGCCGCGGCGGAGCCATCCGGCTGGATCGCAGATTGGAATTGCCCGCCGCTCGCAACAATGAACTGCGCGGCGATCCCCGGCTCGGCAAAGAAATGCGGTTCCTGCTCGGAGCAATCGAAGAATGAAACGAACCCTGCTGCCGCCGCTCATTCCCTTCGTAGTCCTCGCGCTTCTCGCCGAGTTCCTGGTGCGCGAGGGCTTCGTTCGAGCGTACCTGGTGCCGGCTCCCTCAGCGGTTTTCCGCGCAATGATCTCTAGCCGAGCGGAGCTGTTTCAGGCGCTAGCGTCCACCACGGCCGGCTCGCTAGCCGGATTTGCACTGAGCGCCGTGACGGGCATCGCGATCGCAATACTATTGTCCTCCTCGCGCGGCATCCAAAGAGCCTTTTATCCCTACGCAATTTTCTTCCAGACCGTGCCCCTGATCGCGGTTGCGCCGCTGCTGGTGATCTGGTTTGGATTCGGCCTGGAGACCGTGATCGCCTCAGCCTTTGTGGCATCCGTGTTTCCAGTGATCGCCAATACCCTGACCGGCATTCTTTCCACGGACGCGCCGCTGCGGGATTTGTTCAAGCTCTACGGTGCATCGCCGCTAGTCACGCTGTTCAAATTGCGCCTTCCGGCGGCGCTTCCGCAGGTGTTTACGGGACTTCGCGTATCGGCCGGGCTGGCGGTGGTGGGCGCCATCGTGGGCGAATTTATCGCCGGTGGAGGACTCGGTTCTGTGGTGGACGTCGCCCGGACGCAGCAGCGCATCGATAAAGTATTCGCCGCGGTCCTGCTGGCCAGTCTGCTGGGGCTGGGGTTGTTCGGATTAATTAACTTATTGAGCTACCTGATGCTGCGGCGTTGGCACGCCTCTGAACAACCAGAGTAAGTGTTACGCGACAATCATACAGTGATTCCCCACCAGATCCCGCGAAGAACATTCCTGAAAACCGTGCCCATGCTGGGGCTCCTCACCGCCTGCGGGAAGCCGGCCAGGACCAGGCTGGCCCTGAACTGGAAACCCGAACCGGAATTCGGCGGGTTCTACGCGGCGCCTTACTCCAAGCACGGACTGGACGTGCAGGTCCTCCCGGGTGGCTCCGGCACTCCCACGGTGCAGATGATCGGCGCAGGCTCCGCAGATTTTGGAATTGTTTCCGCCGATGAAGTCGTCCTGGCCAGAAGCCACGGCAACGATGTGGTGGCGCTGTTCGCGGTTTTTCAGCACAGCCCCACCGGGATCATGGCGCATGCTTCGCGAAATCTCACCAGCATCGGCGATGTTCTCAAAGGGGGCACCGTCGCTCTGGAAAGCGGCTTGCCTTTCGCGCGCCTGCTGGAGCGGAAATATGGATTCAGTCACGTAAAAGTGGTGCCCTCGCCCGGCGGAGACATCACGAGCTTCCTGCATGATGAAAACTTCGCGCAGCAATGTTTCCTCACCTCGGAGCCGATCGCCGCGCGCGCGAAAGGTGTCGCCGTGAAAGTGTTCGCCGTTTCCGACATCGGCTATGACCCCTATACAACGGTCCTGGCGGTGAGCGGAGAATCCTTACGCAAAAATCCGGATCAGGCGAAGGCGATGGTGGAGGCAGTGCGCGAAGGCTGGCGCGCGTACCTGGACAATCCCACGGCCGTAAATCAGCAGATGCACCAACTGAATCCCACCATGGATGCGCAGACGTTTGCCGAAGTATCGGACGCGCAGAAGCCCTTCATTGAAACGGATGCCACGCGGCGCGACGGGCTGGGAACTATGTCTCGCGAGCGCTGGGAAACGCTGATCGGACAGTTCAAAGAACTGGGCGACATTTCGCAAACGATCCCGGCCGAAGAATGCTTCCGCCTGCTGTAGCCAAAGCACATCCCGCGCCAGGCTCAGTACCTTGCGAACGCGCACGCTGTATCGCGCGTCCGTTTTGCCAGCTGTTATTTAGTAGAATCCGCGGTATGGGGAACACCATTTTCCGTCAGAGCCGTACAGCCCTGCTGTCGTTGGCAGTCTGCGCAGTTGTTACGGGCGCGACCGCTCCGAACGGGCTGTGGGTTCTCAATCTGGGGCCGCGCACGCTGCTCATCCTTTCCATCACAGCCCCGCCGGGCTCAGGCCGGTCTGTTTCAGGCTGGCTGTCTCAGCCGAGCAACTTTCAGACCGACGGATGGTCCTTCACCCAGGTCGCCCGGCAAGTGAAGATCGGGCCGATCATAGCCTCCTCCTGGAACGACGCCGTTCTCTCCATCACGGTTCAGAACCCCGCGAATGCTTCCGATAAAGACACGTTTCTCTTCACATTGAGGGACGAAACGCATGCGCAACTCAAAATGGCGGGACAATCCCTGCCGCCGTTCGAGTTGATTCGCGCGCGGGGCAAACCTTCGGTCGCCACTGATTGGGACCAGGCCAAAACCTACTCGCCGGATGATGGTGCTATCTCGAACCCCGAGATGAAGCGCATCTTTGATGAAGACCAGCGCGTCCGACGACCGGGATTCAAAACCGACTGGGCATCCGTCAACAAGTCTGATGCTGTACGCCGCGAAGCCACCCGAAAATTGCTCAAAGAAGACGCCTTGCACACTGGCGAGGATTTCACCTGGGCGGCATTCGTATTTCAGCACGGCTCCGCCCCGAGCGACTTTTTATTGGCTCACACGCTCGCCATGATCGCCGTGAAGAAAGGATATGCGAACGCGATCTGGATCGCCGCCGCTACTTTGGATCGCTACCTGCAAAGCATGCACCAGTCTCAGATTTACGGTACGCAATTCCTGACGCCGGAAGGCCGGATGACCACACAGCAGCCTTACGATCGAAGCCTCGTTTCCGATACTGTCCGCCGCCGGCTCGGTGTTCCCATCCAATCAGAACAAGACGAACAGCGAAAGCAGTATGACCGCCAGCGCGCGAGCGGGAAGTAATCCCTATAAATAAATGCCCCCGTTTGGCCGATGAAGACAGTGAGGCTCACTATCTTTCATGGCTGCAACACTGGCTCCGGCCCACAGCGGGTTCAGTCCGTCAATTCCGCAAAACTTTGAAGACTTAGGTATTTCCCAGTCCCTGGTGCTCGATCTCGTGCTGCGCCGCCTGCTGCTGGAAGGGTTCAGCAACCTTCAGAGCCTGAGCAACACGCTGAAATTGTCCGTTCCTATTCTCAACATCGTCTTCACCCACATGCGCCAGCAGCAACTGGTGGAAGTGAAGGGGATGCTCGGCAACGACTATAATTTCACGCTGTCGCAATCGGGCAAGATGCTGGCGGGCGAACGCTTTCAGATCAGCCAATACGCCGGCGCGGCGCCGGTCTCCTTGAAAGATTACAGCAGCGCCACCAAATCCCAGGCCGCGCAGGTCCGCATCGACCGCAAGATCCTCCGCTCGGCGTTCTCGGACCTGGTGGTGAACGATCAGCTTCTCGATCAGCTTGGCCCGGCGCTCATTTCGCAAAACTCCATTTTCGTCTATGGGCCCACCGGCAACGGTAAAACCAGCCTGGCGGAGCGAATGCTGCGCGTGTATCAGGATGCCGTGCTGATGCCGTATGCCGTGGAAGTGGACAACCAGGTGATCAGCTTGTATGACCCGGTGGTGCATCAAAAGCTGGGCATGGACGATCCGGACGTGGATCCGCGCTGGGCCCTATGCCGCCGGCCTTGCATCGTGGTGGGCGGCGAGCTGATCCCCAGCATGCTGGAATTGCGACTGGACGAAGCCTCGGGCATCTACGCCGCGCCGCTGCAAATGAAGGCCAACAACGGCATCTTCATCATCGACGACTTCGGCCGCCAGTTGATGTCGCCGCGCGACTTGCTGAATCGCTGGATTGTCCCTCTGGATCGCCGCGTGGACTATCTGATGCTGCGCTACGGCGTGAAATTCCAGATCCCGTTCGAGCTGATGGTGGTGTTTTCCACCAACCTGGAGCCGAGCGATCTGGCCGATGAAGCCTTCCTGCGCCGCATCCACAACAAAATTTTCGTGGACGCTGTGGACGACAAGTCCTTCGACCAGATTTTCCACCGCGTGATCAGCAAGTTCAATATCCCCTGCGAGCCCGACAGCGCCGAGTACCTTCGTAAGCTCTGTCTTCGCGAGGGACGCACGGAGCTGCGCGCCTGCTATCCGGCGGACATCTGCACCATTCTTACCTCCATCGGCAAATACGAAGGCCGGCCGCCGTTCATGAGCAAGTCCGAACTGGAGCGCGCCACCGCGCTGTATTTCGCCAAGAGCTGAGACAGCCGGCGTGGCGCACGCGCCCACGCGTGCCGCGTTCACATTCGTGTGAACGCAAGCTGTTCCGTACGGTCCACATCAAAATGTCACGGTTAGTTCCTGACACGCTCTAAGCGCCGCCTCCACACCGGCGATAATGAAAACGTCGCATGAAGGTTCTCCTGATTTCCACTTACGAGCTGGGCCACCAGCCCTTTGGCCTGGCGTCGCCCGCGGCGTGGATTGCCGGACGCGGCCACCAAGTCGCCTGCGCGGACCTCTGCGTGGAATCGCTCAATCCGGATTGCGTTCGCGAAGCCGATCTGGTGGCCTTCTATCTCCCCATGCACACGGCCACTCGGCTGGCGGCCAAAGTAATGGAGAAGGTTCGCAAACTGAATCCGGCGGCGCACCTGTGCTGCTACGGGCTGTATGCGCCGCTGAATGAATCGTACCTGCGGAGCCTGGGAGCCGCGACCATTCTGGGCGGCGAGTTCGAACCCGGACTGGTTTCATTGGTGGAGCGGCTGGCCGCGCCGGTCTCTGGCGTGCAGACCGAGCCGCTGATCTCGCTCGATCGGTTGCAGTTCCAAGTCCCGCTGCGATCCGAGCTGCCCCCTCTCGAAAAATATGCGCGCCTGCAAATCGGAGACTCGTCGAAACGCGCCGGCTATACCGAAGCCAGCCGGGGCTGTAAGCATCTGTGCCGCCATTGCCCCGTGGTGCCGGTATATCAGGGCAGTTTTCGCGTAGTGCAGCCGGAAGTGGTGCTCGCCGACATTCGCCAGCAGGTGGCCGCGGGGGCCGAGCACATCAGCTTCGGCGATCCCGATTTCTTCAACGGGCCCACGCACGCTATGCGCATCGTGGACGCTCTGCATCGCGAGTGGCCGGCGCTTTCCTATGACGCGACCATCAAGATCGAACACCTGCTGAAACATCGCGAGCTGTTGCCGCGGCTGCGCGAGACGGGCTGCCTGTTCGTGACAAGCGCGGTGGAAGCGGTGGACGACGCGGTGCTGGCGAAGCTCGACAAAGGCCACACGCGGGCTGATTTCATTGAAGTCGCGCGCCAGTTTCGATCCGCCGGGCTGACGCTCGCGCCCACCTTTATTCCGTTCACGCCGTGGACCACCCGCGAATCGTATCGCGAGCTGTTGGAGCTGTTAGTGGAACTGAATCTGGTGGAGCATGTCGCGCCGGTGCAGTTGGCGCTGCGGCTGCTGATCCCGCGCGGTTCGCGGTTGCTGGAGCTCGACGACATTCAGGCCGTACTCCGCAACTTCGATGAGCCCGCGTTGTTGTACCGCTGGCAGCATCCCGATCCGGAAGTGGACGCGCTGGCCGGGCAGGCGATGCGCATCGCGGCATCGCACGGTTCCCGCCGCGAGATTTTCAGCTATCTCTGGAACCTGGCAAGCGATCGTCCGTTGCCCGCAGGCTTTCAGGAATCGCCTGACTCTGCCATTCCGCACATGGACGAACCGTGGTTCTGCTGCGCCGAGCCAACCGAAGAGCAGGTGGCGCAGGTCTAGCTTTTGGTTTTTCTGCCTGCGACGATGTCTTGAAGGCCATCGGCGACAACTTGGTAACGAACATCTCCGAACCATCTGGAGAGTCGCTCGACCATATATTCGCGAGAGTGCAAGGTTGTGTGATACCAGTCGGGCACGATGCCCCTCAGCTTTTGGGAGCGCCTGTGCAGAAATCCGCCCGCCTGGAGCGCTCTGTGGCCTTCCTCATCCAATCCGTCAGTCGCACCCTTGCCGTAGATGGTGAGAAGAAGCACGCCGCCGGGTTTCAAGATCCTGTTCAGCTCTTGGATCCAGAGATCTTGCATGGACTCATTTAAGTGAGTAAAGACGGAGAGACAGTAGACGGCGTCGAAATATTCACTGGGATAAGGCAGCGGGGGGACCGGCGCATTCGCGAGAAAATGGCCGGGCTGGAGATGGTTTCTGCACCAGTCTATAGCCTCCCGATCCACATCAACTCCGTGGAATTCAGCATTGCACTCGCGAAGAAGCCATGCGATCGTACGCCCGCATCCGCACCCAAAATCGAGCACTCGATGCGCGGTCGCCATATCGATCCCCATGTCATCCACGGCCCGCCGTATCAGACCTGCACAGCCCTCACCAACGCGCAGGAACTCGCTCACCGAAAGTAATTCACTCACGCGATAGCGCAGAATTGCGGGCGGAATAGGAATTGCCGACTGTGGCCTGCGCAGCCGATCCGCGCACCAACACCCCGTGCGCAATCGTAAACGAAAGGCTTTATAGTAAATTTCCCTGGCGATTGATTTCAATGCCAAGGGAATCGCATTTTGCATCGGGCCATTCACGCTTTATGGTAAGCTGTTTCGTTGTCATTTTGCGGTCCTGTTCGGGACTTGGAAAATAGACATCGTCTCCCCCGTCTTTCCTGATAAAAATAGGACGTGCACGAAATCCTGCGCAACCTGGGCCCCGGCCAGCGCGTGCTCGACATCGGATCGGGCGCTGGCAGCTTCCCTTCCGAGCTCGGCCCATTCATCGCCATCCGCGCCGATCTCGACCGCCCCTCCAATCCCGCGCTGAACTTCGCGCAAGCCGACGCCGCGCGCCTCCCGTTTCCGGATCGCGCCTTCGACGCGATAATTTCCAATCACAGCCTCGAACATTTCGACGATCTCTCCGGCTCACTCGCCGAAATCGGACGCGTCCTGAAGCCCACCGGCGCACTCTACATCGCGGTGCCGGACGCCTCCACGTTCTGTGATCGCCTGTACCGCTGGCTAGCGCGCGGCGGCGGCCACGTCAATGCGTTCACTTCCGCCCAAACTCTGGCCGATACCATCGAGCGAGCCACCCATCTCCGTCACATCGATACGCGCACGCTCTGCACTTCGCTCTCTTATCTCCATCGCACCAATCGCCCGGTGAGCGGTCCCCGGCGTCTGCTGCTGGTGGGAGGCGGCACCGATATTTCGCTGCATCTGTTCACCTATTTCGCGCGCCTGTCGGACTGGCTGTTCGGTACCCGGCTGGGCGTTTACGGCTGGGCGCTCTATTTCGGCCATGTTGCCGATCCGGTGGAGACGGACACCTGGACCAATGTTTGTATCCGCTGCGGCTCTGGGGCGTCATCGGATTGGCTACGCGAGCTGAACCTGGTGCGGAGGCGGTTCCTGGTACGGGTCTACCGCTGCCCAAACTGCGGAACCAATAATCTGTTCTCCGAAGACCGCCGCTATCCACACCTTGGGATTCGCTCCACAACCACCCCCCAATCCCATGGCTATAATTAGGACTAGCCATATGAAGCAAAAGTTGGCCCCCCTGCTCTTCCTCCTGGTATGCGCTTGTTCGGCTCCCGCGCAGCGCAAAAATTTTGAACTCCCCACCATGCACGCCGCCCGCGGCACCAGAGGCGCTCTCGCCACTGGCAGCGAATACGCCGAAGAGGCCGGCATGAAGGTCTTCTTCCATGGCGGAAACGCTGTGGACGCGGGGGTGGCCTCCATGTTCGCCGCCTCGGTGGCTGAATTCTCGCACTTCGGAGTGGGCGGCGAAGCGCCGATTCTGATCCGCACCAAGACGGGCAAGGTTTACGCCATCGCGGGTGTCGGTACCATGCCCAAACTGGCGACGCCCAAGTTCTTCATGGAGCACCAGCCCCAGCCGGGGGAAATTCTCACGCTCGATCCGGGCGGATTGAAAGGCATCATTCCGGTGGCCGGTATTCTTCCGGCGCTGGTGCCCAGCATGGTGGAGTCCGGATTAGTGGCGCTGCGCGATTTCGGAACCAAATCGTTCTCTGAAGAAATTGAACCCGCCATCGAATTGGCCGACGGCATGGCGATTGATGAAACCCGCTCGGGCGCCATCGCGCGATCACGCCGCTTCTTCGATTTATGGCCGGATTCCAAGAAAAAGTTCCTGCCCGATGGCCGCGTGCCTTTGCCGGGCGAGATCTTCCGCCAGCCGAATCTGGCGCGCACTTACCGCTCCATGGCCGCCGCTGAGAAGAGAGCGCTGGCCGCGGGTGCAACTCGCGCCGCCGCTATCGACGCCGTCGCCGATTATTTCTATCGCGGCGACATCGCACGGCGCATCGACGCCTTCATGCGCGCCAACGGCGGTCTGCTCCGCTATGAAGATATGGCCGCGTTCAAGCTGCAGCCCGAAGAGCCGGTCTCTACCGACTATCACAATTTCAAGGTTTATAAGCCCGGATTCTGGAGCCAGGGCCCGGCCATGCTCGAAACTCTGAACATTCTGGAAGGCTACGACCTCCGCTCCATGGGTTTCAATTCGGCCGACTACATTCACACCGTTACCGAAGCCCTGAAGCTGGCTTATGCCGATCGCGACACCTATTACGGCGATCCCAAGTTCAACCATATTCCCGAAGAAACGCTGCTATCCAAAGCCTATGCCGCCCAGCGCCGCAAAGAAATCGGGCACATGGCATCCATGGACTTCCTGCCGGGAGTCATCAACGGCAAGCGCGGCAGGCATCCCACTGAGATGGACATCGCGCGCACCAAGATCGACGACGCGTTGATGGAGAGCGACACCACCTGCGTCGACGCCATCGACAAGGACGGCATCGTATTCTCCGCCACGCCCTCCGGCGCATGGCTGCCCGCGGTGGTTGCGGGCGACACCGGCATTGCTCTCACCGAGCGCGCGCAGCAATTCATCCTGGTTCCCGGATCGCCCAACGAACTCGAAGGCGGCAAGCGGCCGCGCGTAACTTTGAGCCCCACCATCGTCACCGAGCAGGGCAAGCCGTTCCTGGCTCTGTCCACGCCGGGCGGCGACAACCAGGAACAGAGCTTGATCCAATTGTTCTTTAACGTAGTCGAGTTCGGCGATAACGCGCAGGAGGCGGTGGAAGCGCCCCGCTTCCAGACCCGCCATCTGGTATCGAGCTTCGACAACCACGCCTGGAATCGCGGCGACCTGCTGCTCGACGAGCGCATCTCGTCCACCGTGGCCGCCGAACTGGCCGCGCGCGGGCATAAAGTCGGCATTCGTTCGCGCTGGGCCAGCGGCGCCGCGCCCGTCATGATTCGCATCATGCCCGATGGCGTCATCGAAGCCGGCGCCGATCCGTACGGCTACCGCGTCGCACACGCGTACTAGCGCCTCGCCATTGGAAACAGCTTGGCTGTTCGATGAACCGTCCGATTTCGAGCGGCAACGCTTGAGCGCGCGGCTGTCCGCGCTGGCCGCGCAAAACATTTTGATCGGAACCAGCTCCTGGAAATATGAAGGCTGGATTGGCCAGATCTACTCGCGCAACCGCTACACCACGCGCGGCCGCTTCTCCCAGAAGCGTTTCAACGACGAATGCCTGAGCGAGTACGCTGAAACATTTCCCATCGTCTGCGGCGATTTCTCGTTCTATCAATTTCCGTCGGAGAGCTATTGGCGCAAGCTGTTCGCCTCGGCGCCCTCCACGCTGCAGTTCGCTTTCAAAGTTCCCGAAGACGTTACCGTGAAGCAGTTCCCGCGCCATCCGCGCTACGGGCCGCGGGCGGGCGACGACAACTCCTCCTTTCTGGATGCCGCGCTGTTCCAAAGTGCATTTCTGGATGTGCTGGCGCCCTACCGGCCGCGCGTGGCCGCGCTGATATTCGAATTCGGCAGCTTCGCCAAGCAGTGCTATCCGGATGTTGGCGCATTCCTGAAGGAACTGGATCCTTTCCTAGCCGCGCTGCCGGACAATTTTCGCTTCGCCGTGGAAATCCGCAATCCCGAGTTTCTGTCGCCCGAATATTTCGCGTGCCTGCGCAGCCACCGCGTCGCCCACGTGTTCAACGCCTGGACGCGCATGCCGGAAATCGGACGGCAGATGCACCTGCGCGATGCTTACACCGCCGATTTCACCCTGGCTCGCGCGCTGCTTCGGCGCGGCCGGCCTTACGAGGAAGCGGTCGCGAAATTCACTCCCTACGCTCATGTGCAGGATCCCAACTCCGGAGACCCGCGATGCGCTTCGGCTCTTGATCGCGCATGCCCGCCAGCGGCACGAACCGTCCTATATCTTCGTCAACAATCGGTTGGAGGGTAATGCCCCCGAGACCATCGAAGCCATCACGGACTAGTACCACGAATCGCCGCCAGCGTTAGAAAAAGTGACAAACTACCGAAACCATTTGATCCCAGGTCGATCTCACAGTGAGCGACTCTCTCCCTAGCGACTGTCCCAAAAATGACGCCCCAGGAATCACTGCAACCACCGGACGCTCGTGCCGGCCTTCTCGCCGGCGGCGGGGAACTGGGCGAGCTGATGCGTGCCATGGATTGGTCGCGCACCGCGCTGGGCCCCGTCGAATCCTGGCCGCAGGCGCTTCGAACCTCGGTCCGCATCATGCTCACCTCGCGCCAGCCCATGTTCGTCTGGTGGGGCGCCGAGCTGATCAATCTCTACAACGAGGCGTATAGGTCGATTGTCGGCGGCAAGCATCCCTGGGCGCTCGGCCAGCCCGCATCCGTAGTGTGGCGCGAGATTTGGGATCAAGTGGGACCGCGCGCCCGGTCGGCCATGACTGCCAATGAAGGAACCTACGACGAAGCGCTGTTGTTAATCATGGAGCGGCATGGCTATCGCGAAGAGACCCACTACACGTTTTCCTATAGCCCGGTACCGGGCGATACCGGAGAGGCCGGCGGAATCCTGTGCGCCAATACGGATGACACCCAGCGCATCATCGGCGCACGTCAGCTGGCTTTGCTGCGGGAACTCGCGGCCCGAACCCCGGACGCGCGCGCTATTCAGGATGCGTGTTCGCTCAGCGCCCAGGCGCTCGAAACCAACCCGCGCGATCTCCCCTTCGCCGCTATCTATCTGCTCGATTCCAGCCACCGGCGCGTGATGCTGGCGGGCTGCTCGGGCATCGCTGCGAATCAGACGGCCGCGCCGGCGGAGGTTCTGCTGGATGGTCCTTCCGTGTGGCCGTTCGCCGAAGTTTTGCACACCCACGCTCCCGCGCTGGTAACCAACCTGGAGGCACTGGCGCCTCTGCCGAATGGCGCGTGGGACCGTCCGCCGCAACAGGCCGTCGTATTTCCGATTGCTCCTTCCGGCCAAACGGGCCGCTCGGGCGTTTTGGTAGCCGGCCTGAATCCGTACCGGCTCTTCGACGACGGTTACCAGGGTTTTCTGGGCCTGGTGGCGGGCCAAATCGCGGCTGCCATCGCGAACGCCCAGGCCTACGAAGAGGAACGCAAGCGCGCCGAGGCGCTGGCCGAGCTGGATCGCGCCAAAACAACCTTCTTCTCCAACGTTTCACACGAATTCCGCACGCCGCTCACGTTGATGCTGGGTCCGCTCGAAGAACTGCTGGCCAGGCAAGAGACCGACGACTATTCCGACGATATCAGGCTGGTTCACGTGGCTTATCGCAACGGCCTGCGGTTGCTGAAGCTGGTGAACAGCCTGCTCGATTTTGCGCGGATCGAAGCGGGGCGCGTGCAGGCCAGCTACGAGCCCACCGATCTGGCGGCCTTCACCGCCGATCTTGCTTCCAGCTTTCGCTCCGCTACCGACAAAGCCGGTCTGCGGCTGATCGTGGACTGTCCGCCGCTGCCGCAGCCGGTCTATGTGGATCGGGACATGTGGGAGAAGGTGGTGCTGAACCTGATCTCGAATGCCTTCAAGTTTACTTTGGAAGGTGAGATCGAAGTGCGATTGGAGGCGGCCCCCGACGGCTCCATCGCCAAGCTCAGCGTGCGAGACACCGGCACGGGCATACCGCCGGAAGAAATGCCCCGCTTGTTCGAGCGCTTCCATCGCGTGGAAGGCGCCCGCGGCCGGACGCATGAGGGAACCGGCATCGGTTTGGCGCTGGTGCAGGAGCTGGTGAAGCTGCATGGCGGAAGCATCTTCGTGGAAAGCGAATTGGGGCGCGGGAGCACATTCTCGGTCCACATTCCGTTCGGAACGGCGCACCTGCCACTGGGCACGGCATTCCCGGAGCCGTCCACGGCGAAGGCTTCCACGGCTACGCGCGCCGAGGTTTACGTTGACGAGGCGCTGGGTTGGTTGCCGCTGGATGGCGAACCGATCGCAACCGCCGGCAAACCAGGACGGGATCGCGAGTCTTTCGCACCCTCTTTCGCAACGTCTTTCACAGCCGGGTTGGATGGTTCGCCCAAGCAGGGCACGCGCGGCAGGGTATTGCTGGCCGACGACAACGCCGACATGCGGGGCTACGTCTCTCGCCTGTTGAGTCCGCACTTCGACGTCGAAGCTGTTTCCGATGGCCAGGAAGCTCTGAAGCGCGCGCTCATTCGGCCCCCGGACCTGATCCTCAGCGACATCATGATGCCGGGCCTGGATGGCTTCGCATTATTGAAAGCTCTGCGCACCGAATCTTCCACCCGCACCCTGCCCGTGATTCTGTTGTCGGCTCGGGCCGGCGAGGAGTCTCGCGTGGAAGGCATTGAAGCCGGAGCGGACGACTACCTGGTGAAACCCTTCACCGCGCGGGAATTGCTGGCCCGCGTCACCACTCATCTGGCCATGAGCCGGTTGCGGCGGCAAGCGGCCGAACGCGAGCGCGAGCTTCGCCGGGAATCAGAGGCCGCCCGCGAGCGTGCCACCAGTGCCGCGGAGGCTCTTCGCCAAGCCAATTCCGATCTGGAACAGTTCGCCTTCTCCGCCAGTCACGATCTGCAGGAGCCGCTGCGCATGGTGGCAACCTTCAGCCAGTTGCTCCAGGTAAAATACGCGGGCAAGCTGGACGAGCAAGCTGACACCATCATCGAGCATTGCGTGGAAGGCGCCTCGCGCATGGGGCGCATGATCCGGGATCTGCTGGAATACACGCGCGCAGCCAGTATCTCCGCTTCTCAGCCCGAAATGGTCAGCCTGGAGGAGGCGTTGGACGAAGCGTTGGGGAACTTACAGGCATCGATCGACGAATCGAAGGCCATCGTGACGCACGATCCGCTTCCGGCTCTCGCGGCGGAGCCGGTTCATTTGCAGCAAATTTTCCAGAATTTGGTCTCCAACGCCATCAAATATCGCGGCCATCAGACGCCCCGCATCCACATTGGCGCGCTTCGCGAAGGCGATGCCTGGCGGTTTTCCGTCGAGGATAATGGAATCGGCATCGAACCCCGATATAAGGATCAAGTGTTCGGACTCTTCAAGCGCCTGCATAGCGGCTCGCGATATTCAGGTACCGGCCTGGGCTTGGCCATCTGCAAGAAGTTGGTGGAACGTTACCACGGGCGGATTTGGGTGGAATCCCAACCGGGCTCAGGCTCCACGTTTTTCTTCACGCTAGCGCCAAGCGAACTGGCGGCAAGCGAGCGGGCCTGATGACCAAGAGCCCTTATCAAATCTGGATTGCCGAAGACAACCCGGCGGATGTGTATTTGATCGAGGAAGCCCTGCGGCGCCACGAATTCGCGTATCATCTGGAGATCGCCGACAATGGCGAAGACATGCTGAAGATGATCACCGGAATCGACCAGGACCCGTCGGCCAACTGTCCGGACCTTTTTCTGATCGACCTGAACTTGCCCAGGCGGCCGGGCGATGAAATCCTGGCGCGGATTCGTCAGAGCAGCCGCTGCGCTCAAGTGCCGGCCATTGTGATCACTTCGTCGGATTCGCCGCAGGATCGGGCGCGGGCGCGCGAACTTGGCGCGTCGTTTTACTTCCGGAAGCCGGCGGACCTGGAAAAGTTCATGACCATCGGCGGGATCGTTCGGGGGTTCCTGGAAAGAGAATCGGACGGTGTGCCGCAGGCTTCGCCATGCTAGCGCGCTTCTGGGGCACGCGAGGATCCATCGCGGCGCCCGGGCCAGGCACTACGCGCTTCGGCGGCAACACATCCTGCGTGGAGTTGACCACGCCGTCCGGAGGAGTACTGGTGCTGGATTGCGGCACCGGCGCCCGTCCGCTGGGCAACCGGCTGCTGGCGTCGGCTTCCGGACCCGTGGCTGCCACCATTCTTCTCACGCATACGCATTGGGACCATATTCAGGGCTTTCCGTTCTTTGCGCCGCTGTTTCAGGCCGACAATCATTTCAAGGTCTACGGTCCGGAAGGCGCGCAGTTGTCGTTGCGCGATGTGCTGGCTGGCCAAATGGAGCATCACTATTTTCCGGTGGAGCTGGACCAGTTGGCCGCGCGGATCAGCTATGAGGATTTGGGCGAAGGGACTTACCAGATCGACGGCGTCGAGGTGCGCGCGCAGCAGATGAACCATCCCTCGCCCACGCTGGGATATCGCATCGAGGCGGAAGGGCGGTCCATCTGCTATTTGAGCGATCACGAACCGTTCTGTGAAGAGATCTGGCGGGACGGCGCGGCGCGGGGAAAAATGGAGTCGATTCTTGACGCGGGGGACCGGCGTCACGCCGAGTACATGCAAGGCGCGGACGTAGTGATTCACGAAGCGCAATACACACCGCAGGAATATCCATCCAAACGCCACTGGGGCCACAGCACGTACGCGTACGTGGTGGAGCTGGCCGCGCTGGCGGGAGTGGGCCGGCTGTTTCTCACGCATCACGATCCATCGCACGATGACGAGTTCATGGCCGGCGTGGAACGCAATGCTCAGGAGCTGGCGCGCAAGCTGGATTCGAAGCTGGAAGTCTGTTGCGCGTACGAAGGCTGCGAAATCACCGTTTAACCAGTCCCATCCCTGACAAAACTTTCGGATTAAAATAACAAGAGCAGGAGGACCGAAATGGCGCGAATCAAAATGTCGTGGCATCCGGAGGACGGCCGGCTTGCGGGCGAATGGGTGGGATCAGAAGCAGCCGAGCCTTACCATCCTGCGTGGATGGATTCTTCCTACCCGCACGAAGCCAGCACACGGCGATGCGGTACCAACCTTTCGCCGTTTGGCAAGCCCGCTCTATTCGTGGCCTGGTGTCAGGCGCCCGAGAGCGACCCGTTCGCCGTGTGATGCTTAGCCGCGGCGGAGCGAGCGCACGGCGATCCGCTGCCAGCCTTTCGCCATTTGGCAAGCCCGCTCTATTCGTGCAATGGTGTCAAGCGCCCGAGTTTGACTCATTCGCCGCCTGATGCTTGGCAGCCGCGAAGCCAGCGCACGGCGATCCGCTGCCAGCGTCTATTCGTGCCTGGTGTCAGGCCCCCGGAAGCGACCCGTTCGCCGCGTGATGCTTGGCCGCCATTAAGATATCGAACATGCGGCCGAGCACCGTGGTGGCCTGCGCTTGGGAAATAGTCTCCGGATCGTAGGCGTGTTCCAGCACCAAACCGTTTAACACCGCTTCCAGCGCCACTCGCCGCACTTCGCGCGATTCGCGGCCGGTCTTCATCAGCTCCGGAATCAGCTTCGTGATGGTCTCCAGCTTCAGCGATTCCCGGATGCGGCGATGCGTGCGCGCCAGCCGCGCCCGCAACTTGGGATGGCGCAAGGCAAACAGCTTGAACTCGAGCGCCAGCATCACCCATTGGCGATCCGATACGCGCGCGACATAAAACTTGCGCAACGCCCGCAGGCGGCCTTCCGAATCCGGACACCGTTCCAGCACCGAGCGAAGATCGCGCAACCGGTCGCCCGCTTCCTGCTCGAACAGGGCGAAGAACAAGTCTTCCTTGCTGCTGAAGTGGGCGTAGAAAGCGCCGCGGGTGTGGCCGGTGGCGCCGGCGATGTCTTCAATGCGCGAAGCTTCAAATCCATCGCGGGCGAAAATGCGGTGGGCCGCCTCCAGCAGAGCACGCCGCGTGGCTTCGGTTCTCTGCTGGTGCTTGGTGGGCGGGTGGGTCTTCGCTGCCGGTGCTGTGCCAACGTCCATGGCCACGTACATTATATACATGCAGGTATGTATATGATCAATCCCCGGGTATGATAAATTATGGAAGTGTTCCGCCTCACTCGCGCCATTCGTTTCGGCTGCCTGGCCGCGTCGCTGGCCGGTTCCCTGGCTTGGGCCCAGTTCGGAGGCACGGGAGCGCAGCGCTCTACGCAAGCCACGCCGCTGCCGGTGTCTGGACGCCAGGCGCCGGGTTCGGTCTCTACGCTCGAGCAAGCCGCGCCTAATCCGGGCGCCAACACCGTCAACAGCTCCGTCCAGATTGGCGGCGACTTTCAGGGCAGTGTGCAAGGGGGAAACATTCCCTCCGGGCCCGTGACACTCACGCTGGCCGACGCGGTGAAACTAGGTTTTCGGGCGAATCTGGGAGTGCTCACCGCCGACGACTCGGCCCGTGCCTCGCGCGCCCAGCGTTTAAGCGCGCTCAGCAACCTGCTGCCTTACGTCTCCATCGATGCCACTGAAACCAGCACGCAGATCAATCTGGCGGCATTCGGGTTCAAGTTCAACATCCCGCCCGGCGTGGGCTTCTCCATTCCCACCGTGGTGGGCCCTTTTCAGTACTCGCAACTGCTCGGAAACTTGAGCCAATCGGTGTGGGATCCGGTGGCGCGGCGTAACTGGCACGCCAGCCAGGAGAGCGAGCGCGCGTCCAACCTCTCGGCCCGCGATGCCCGCGAAATGGTGGTGCTGGCGGTAGCCGGAGCGTATCTGGAAACCATCGCTACCGTTGCTCGCGTGGCTTCGCAGCGCGCTCAAGTAGACAACGCGCAGGCGGTCTATCACCAGGCCGAAGTTCGTAAAGAGGCCGGCACCAACGCACGCATCGATGTCACGCGCACCTTGGTGGAATTGCAAGGCCAGCAACAGCGGCTGAATGCCCTGCAAGCCGATCTGCTGAAGGAGAAGCTGGGGCTGGCGCGTTTGATCGGCCTGCCGCTCGATCGCGAAATGATTCTAAGCGAGCCGCTCTCGTTTAATCCTCCGCCGGTCCCTGAAGCCGCCGGTGCGGTGCAACAGGCTTTCCAGAAGCGCTGGGATCTGAAAGCCGCCGAGAGCCAGGTGCACGCCGCTGAAATTGTCGTATCCGCCGCGCACGCGGAGCGTCTTCCCTCGGCGTCACTGACGGCGGATTACGGAGTGCTTGGACCCACGCCGGTTTCTAATCACGGCGTGTATTCGGTGACGGGCGCGGTGAACGTGCCGGTATTCCAAGGCGGGCGCGTGAAAGCCGATATCGAACAGGCCGAGGCTACGCTGCATCAGCGCCAGGCCGAACTGGCCGATCAACGCGGGCGCGTGGAACAGCAAGTGCGCACAGCCCTCATCGAGCTGCAGACCGCAATCGGCGAAGTTCGGCTGGCCGAAAACAATCGCGGCTTCGCCAACGAGACTTTGCGCGAGGCGCGGGATCGCTTTAACGCGGGGGTCACCACCACCGTGGAAGTGGTCCAGGCACAGGAACAAGTGGCCAGCGCCGAGAGCGACTACATTTCGGGATTGTTTGCCTTCGACCTGGCTCGTATCTCTTTGTCCCGCGCCCTGGGACAGGCCGAAGCCGACCTTCCCAATTTGCTGAGCGGAGTTCAGTCCGGAGTTAAGCCATGAGTACCACCACCAACGCACCGCCCGCTTCGCCGGCCTCGCCCCAACCCTGGGACAAGAAGCCGGAACAGCCAGCCACCCGCGGCCGTGGCCGCGCGTTCCTCATCTTTTTCGTGATCCTGCTGATCGCAGCCGGGGTCGGCCTTCACTATTGGCTCCAGTCGCGGAACTTCGAATCGACGGACGACGCGGAAGTGGAAGCTCACTTGAACTCCATCAGCTCGCGTGTCGACGGCGCGATCACGCATGTTTATGTCGATGAGAATCAGATCGTGAAAGCGGGCGATCCTCTGGTGGATCTGGATCCGCGCGATTTCCAGGTGGCGGTGGATCAAGCGCGCGCGCAAGTGGCGCAGGCCCGCAGCCAGGTGACGGCGCAGCAGCCCAACGTTCCCATCACGCAGATCGAAAGCAGCACCAATATCACGGGCGCCGAAGCGGACGTCGCCAACGCGGAGGCCGCCGTTGAAGTGTCCCAGCGCGATCGCGAGTCGGCCGCCGCGCGCCTGGCCGAAGCGCAAGCCAACGCTGCCAAGGCTCGGGCCGATCTGGACCGCTACACGGTGCTCATCAAGAACGAAGAGGTTTCCAAGCAGGAGTTCGATCAAGTGGCGGCTACCGCCAAAGCCCAGGATGCTGCCGTGGACGCCAATCGCGCGACGGTGGAGGCCGCGGCCCGCACCGTCCAACAGCGGCAGGCCCAGGTTGCGCAGGTGAAATCCCGTCTGGCGCAGTACCAGCGCAACGCGCCCGCGCAACTCGCCATCCGGCGCGCCAATATCGAATCGCAGCAAGCCAATGTGCAAACCGCGCAAGCCATGCTGGAGCAAGCGCAGTTGAAACTCGGCTATACGAAAATTGTCGCCCCGGCCGCGGGTATTATTCTCAAGCGATCCGCCGAAGTGGGCGAACGGATCAACGCCGGCCAGCAGTTGTTCATGATCGCCCAGATCGCCGACATCTGGGTGACGGCCAATTTCAAAGAGACACAACTGCACAGCATTCACCCCGGCCAACCCGCGCGCATGCACGTGGATGCGCTAGGCCTGGATTTTGATGGCTACGTCGACACCATCGGCGGGGGCACCGGCGCGGTATCGAGCGTCCTGCCTCCGGAAAACGCCACCGGCAACTACATCAAAGTGGTGCAGCGCATCCCCATCCGCCTGCGCTTCAAACCAAATCAGAACGGGCTGGATCGCTTGCGGCCCGGCATGTCGGTGGAGCCGGACGTCCGCATCGGAAATTAGGATGAACCCGGTAGCATCGCATCAGGACTGGAAGCCGTCGCACAACCCGTGGGCTGTGGCGCTCACGGTCACCATGGCGACGTTCATGGAGGTGCTGGATTCTTCCATCGCCAACGTCTCGCTACCGCATATTGCCGGGTCGCTGGGCGCCACTTACGATGAGGCCGTCTGGATACTCACCAGCTATCTGGTATCGGCCGCCATTGTGCTTCCTGCCTCCGGCTGGCTCTCCACCGTCTTTGGACGCAAGCGCTTCTACATGACGTGCGTGGTGCTGTTCACCGTGTCGTCGTTCCTGTGCGGCATCGCGCCCAACCTGCCGTTCCTCATCATCGCGCGCGTGCTGCAAGGCCTGGGCGGCGGAGGACTGCAGCCTTCCGAGCAAGCCATCCTGGCCGATTCGTTTCCCACCGAAAAGCGCGGCCAGGCTTTCGCCGTCTACGGCATGGCCGTTGTACTAGCGCCCGCCATCGGTCCCACGCTGGGCGGATGGATTACCGACAACCTCAACTGGCACTGGATCTTTTTCATCAACCTGCCGGTGGGCCTGATGTCGCTGTTCTTTACCAGCCGCCTGGTGGAAGATCCGCCCTGGCTGAGCCAAGAGAAACGCGGCGGCATCAAAGTGGATTACATCGGGCTCAGCCTGCTGGTTACCGGCATCGCCTGCTTCCAATTCGTGCTCGACAAGGGCCAGGAATCGGACTGGTTCTCTTCTCGCCTGATTACGGCGGCGGCCTGCGTAGGCATTCCGATGCTCGCCGCATGCTTCCTCTGGGAGTGGTTTCACCCCAATCCCATTGTGGACGTGCGGCTGCTCAAAAACCGCAATTTCGGAACCGCGGTTGCTTTTTCGTTCGTCCTGGGAATGGTCTTGTTCGGATCCACGGTTTTGATCCCCGAGTTTCTGCAAACCAGCCTGGGCTACACCGCCGAATTGGCAGGCCTGGCGCTTTCGCCAGCGGGGCTTGTGCTGATGTTCATGATGATAGTGGCCGGCCGCCTGACCGCCTCGAAAATCGATCCGCGCCTGCTGATCTGTATCGGCTTCCTGGGCACTGCCTTCGCGCTGCGGCTGATGACCAACATTTATCTGCAGATCGACTTCACCACCATTGTGCTGCTACGCATGTTCCAGGTGATTTTCATGCCGCTGATCTTCATTCCCATCAGCACGCTGAATTATGTGGGCGTGCCGCGTGAGAAGAACAACCAGGTCTCGGGTATTTCGAACTTCATGCGCAACATCGGCGGCAGCATCGGGACGTCCGGGCTCACGGTGTTTCTGACGCGCCAGAACCAGACGCACCAGGTGTCTTTCGCGGCGCACACCAACATGGGGAACCCGAATTTCAGACAAATGCTGAACGGTCTCACCGCTTTGTTCACCTCGCAAGGCTACGATGCGGCCACTGCCGCCAAGAAGGCGCTCGCCATGGCCTACTACACCGTGCAAAGCCAGGCCAACGCGCTCAGCTTCAAGAACAGCTTCTTTGTGATGTCGGTGATTATCGCCTGCCTGAGCCCGCTGCCGTTTATTATGCGGCGTCCCAAGTTTGGCGAACGGCAGCCGTCAATCTCCCATTAGAGCCCCAAAAAATGGCTTCCAGGTCCGCTCAAGGCCTCGGAATGTTACAATATTATTGAGGCAGCTACCCTCTATGGCATTCAAACCAGCTTTCGCGCAAGGCGCACAGATCGAGCACAACAAATACGGTCTCGGTTCCGTGGCTTCCTGCACGGAAGAGTACATTGTAATCAAATTCGACGATCACGGCGAGAAGAAATTCGTCTTATCCATCGCGCTGCCCGCTTTGAAAAAGAGCGACCGGCAGCCGCCGGTGGAAAAGCGCCGCGCCGCCCGCAAAAAAGCCACTCCCGCAGCGGCGCAATAGAATATTTATCGCTGAACAACTTACGCGGGAACCCGGCACATGCCTGGTTCCCGCGTATGCAATTAGACGGTGGGGGCGACCTTCAGCTTGTCGCGCTGCTCCCGCAGCACGGCTTTGCGGCTCAACTTGATTTTATTGCCTTCGAGCGCCAAAACCTTCACCAGAATCTGGTCGCCCTCCTTCAGCTCATCGCGCACCGCTTTAATCCGGTTTTCCGAGATTTCGCTGATGTGCAACAGGCCGTCGGTGCCGGGGAAGATCTCGACAAACGCGCCGAATTCCGCCAGCCGCACCACTTTACCAAGATAGGTTTTGCCCACTTCGGCGACGGCGCAGATATCGGTGACGCGCTGGATGGCCAGCTTGGCAGATTCGCCGTCGGAGGCGAAGATCTTGACCGAGCCATCGTCTTCAACGTCGATCTTCACGCCGGTTTCGTCGACGATGCTGCGGATCATCTTGCCGCCCGGCCCGATCAGATCGCGAATCTTGTCGGTCGGAATTTGGAGGGTGTAAATGCGCGGCGCGTATTGCGACATTTCACCGCGTGGTGCCGCGATGGTGGCCACCATTTTGTCCAGGATGAATAAACGGGCGCCTTTGGCCTGGGCCAGCGCCTCTTTCATGATCTTGGTGGTGACGTTGGGGACCTTGATGTCCATCTGCAGGCCCGTGATTCCCCGGCGCGATCCGGCCACCTTGAAATCCATGTCCCCGTAGTGATCTTCGGCGCCGGCAATGTCGGTGAGGATGGCGTAGTCCTTGCCTTCGAGCACCAGGCCCATCGCGATGCCCGCGATCGGTTCAGCGATCGGCACGCCCGCATCCATCAGCGCGAGTATCCCGCCGCACACGCTGGCCATGGAGCTGGAACCATTCGACTCCAGGATGTCGCTGACCACGCGCAAAGTGTAGGGGAACTTTTTGTCATCGGGAATTACGGCGGCAATCGATCGCTCGGCCAGCGCGCCATGCCCCACTTCGCGGCGGCCCGGCCCGCGCATGAATCCAACTTCGCCGACGCTGAACGGCGGGAAATTGTAATGCAACATGAAGCGCTTGGAGGTTTCGGTTAGATCGAACATTTCGATGCGTTGTTCGTCGTCCTTGGTGCCAAGCGTGACGGTAACCAGGGCCTGCGTCTCGCCACGGGTGAACAACGCCGAGCCGTGCGTGCGGGGCAGAACGCCCACTTCACAATCGATGTTTCGGATTTCGTCGAAGGCCCGGCCATCCGGACGGCGGCGCGCCTTCAGCATCTCGTCGCGGAAGATGCGCTCCTTCAACGTATCGAACAGCTCCTTGGCTTCGTCCCGCTCTTCCTCGGGAAGCGCCTCGACAACCTTCTTCTTGGCTTCGTGGACGCGATGGTAGCTTTCGAGCTTGGGATATTTCTTGGTGTCCAGCGCGTCAGTCAGTTCCTTGCGGATCTGCGCTTCGATGCGACCGTACAACTCCTTGTTCATGACCGGAGCCGTCACGTCCCATTTCTTCTTGCCGACCTTGGCAACCAGCTCACGGATCCCGGCGGCGATCTTCTTGCAGCAGGTATGTCCGTATTCGATGGCTTCCAGCACTTCGTCTTCCGACGCATGCTGCGCGCCCGCCTCCACCATCACGATGCCGCCCTCGGTGCCGGCGACCACGATATTCACCTTGGATTCGCGCGTTTCGTCGTAGCTTGGGTTCGCCAGCAGCTTGCCGTTCACTGAACCGACGCGCACGCCGCCCAACACATGCTGGAACGGGATGTCGGAGATGGCCAGCGCGGCGCCGGCGCCAATGATGGCCAGTGTGCTGGGATCGCGTTGGGGATCGGCCGAAAGCACCATGGCGATCACCTGCGATTCGTTCATGAAGCCTTCGGGGAACAAAGGCCGGATGGGCCGGTCAATCAACCGGCTGGTGAGGATTTCCTTCTCCGAAGGGCGTCCCTCGCGCTTGATAAAGCCGCCGGGAAATTTTCCCGCGGCGTAAGTGTATTCCCGATAATCGACGGTGAGGGGGAAAAACGCGGCGTTGGCCTTAGGCTCCTCATTCGCGCACGCGCTCACCAAAACCACGGTGTCCCCGGAACGAACCACGACGGCGCCATTGGCCTGTTTCGCGATCTTGCCCGTCTCCAGGGTAATCTTTTGACCATCCAGGTCAATTTCTACTGTATGTAGCATCTGCAATTCCTTTTAATCCAGGCCGAGCTGTCCGCCCGCCTGCTTTACTAACGCGCACAACGAAAATCCGGCGGCGGCAATTGTGATTGAATCTGGTGTGCCACGGCATCCTGTGCGTTCTCAGGATTAAGAGGAGACTTTGGAGTGAATGAACTGTGGGAGCGCCGCCCACCGGGGCGGTTTACCTGTTCCCGAGCACCTAACGGCGGATGCCCAGGCTTTGAATCAGGTTCTTGTATCTTTCCGGGTTACGGCTTTTCAGGTATTTCAAAAGGCGGCGGCGCCGCGCGACCATCGACAACAATCCCCGGCGGGAATGATGATCTTTGCGGTGCGTCTTGAAATGATCCTGGAGCTGCAAAATGCGCTGACTCAGGATCGCGACCTGTACTTCTGGCGAACCGGTATCCGTTTTGTGAACTCGGTACGTTGCAACTACTTGCTTCTTGGAATCGGTTGCCAGGGCCATTCTCGAATCGATACTCCTCGTCTTAACTTAATCTCTTTTTTGTCCTTCACAGGATAGCATAGTTTGAGAGGAGAGAGTTGGGGGCGTTTGACCATGAGTTGTAGGCGATGCCCGAGTTTTCGTCAGTCGATTCTCCAGTAGCACTCCTTTATCCCGCAATTGCGTCTCAGCCATCACAACGTCGGAAAGTATGCTCGCGTGAGCCAATTCAGCCCCAAAGTCAATAGGTTGAGCGTGGCGGACGGCACCGCAAAGGACAATATTCCTTGACGCGGGGTCCGGGGGTGCTGTAATCTGTTGTTAGCCGTTGACCGTTCGAAGTGCCTATGTAGTAACTAATGGCCAATCTATCGTGCACGATATTTGATATTTTGGCGCCTCGAAACGGTTCGACTAGCAGGTCCCGATAGGGTCTGAGGCTTGTGCAAAGGCGGGCCTTTGATTTGCGGGGGCGAGGACCTTCCTCGTATATGCCTGTTATGTCGTTCCTAGCCGGCATCAACACAAATGAGTTGTTGAAGTTGGGGCTTCCGCAAGGAGGCCCCAATCTCTCATACTTTTTTGAAAGGATGCCATGCAAACTACGAGCGACGTATTTACCAACGCTTTTCAGGTCCTCGCTTCCGTTGTACGCGACTTCCACATCAATGGTCGCCAGTGCTTAGGAGCGACCCTTAAGCCGCGCCTCTATCAGCAAGGGCTTAACGAAAAACTACTGGGGTTTAACAGATTTGGCGACTTCTTGCGTGCGGCAGAGGTTGCTGGCTACGTCAGGCTCTGCCCTACGCCCGGAGGCGATATTGGTGTCTCTCCGGGGAGCAGCCCGCGAGCTTCGGAGGTACCGCCTGCGGGTGCAGCCGACATTTTGCCTACCGCCGCAGCCGTTGTTCAACCTACCACGAGGGCCTCGGGAGCACCCATCAGGGTGCGCCAGGACCTTTGGAACGCCTTCAACAGCCTCTCGGATAGGTGGGTCTACGATCCTGCCAATGACAGAGCGTTCAAAGAGTCCCTCGGCACGGGCCAGTGGGACGGCCAGCAGTTGCTTTCGCGTGCCAACGCCGTTCCAATACCGCCTGGACGTGAGCGAATAACGGAATGGATGCGATCGTTTACGGATATGCAGGACCCCGACATAAGGGCACAGCTCTCGAACGCCATTGAAAGAGGAGCGGGGCTCTACGAATTCAATAATCTGGCGCGCTCGAAGGGGCTGCTGCGACTCTGGAGCCGCTTTCATATCCAAAATGTACTTGCGGCCATCGAGGCGTGGGCTGCCTCAAACCGGATTCAGCCTAACAATGTGGCCGCCCCCCTTCACCCTCCAACCGCGATTATGCCCCTGGGCGTCAAAGCTCCCGAGGCTGTTCAGAAACAGCCTGAGTTCGTGCCCTCAGCTCCTCCAGAGTCGGCGCTGAATGCTCGGCTCGAAACGCTCATCGACAGTCTCATCAACGATCTCGTGAGCCTTCGGGGTCTCCTGCAAGTTGTTGGTCCGAAGCGACCCTAGGATTACAGGGTAGGCGTGAAACGGTTTGGGCATGGAGTTCAATATCCGAGCGATCTCGGGGGCAGATGGCGCGAGCGCTGATTCACGTGTTTCAGTCGATCAACTTCTGGGAAAAACAATTGACTTCCGGTCGGGGATTAGTCTCTCAGTAACGCTCCCGAAGGATCTGGAAGCGTTTCAAGCCGTACCGGAGCCAAGTCAGCTCCTGACTGCGTTCAGCGAGTGGAACTCGGGTTTACAGCTATCCCCAAGGGGACCACGATTTGATCCAGGTGCTTGCTGTCTCCGAGGGGTGCGATACGGATCCTGAGGTGCGCTTTTTGCGAGTGGATCTCAAGCAGCAGCTCCGGGTGAAGCCGGGACCCCGAACCGCCGTTCAGATCGTCGGCGGTGCCGTGATGTCTTACGAGGAACTGCGCAGTTGGTTGGTCGAGCTCTCGTACAAACTCGCGGTTCTCCTGGATCAACCGAAGAGTCCCGTGATTCTTCAGCGACCCCGTCCGGTCAAACTCAAGGCAATTAGGGTTGGGTGGGTGGGGCCAGAGATTGGTTAGCCGAGTTCGGATGCAGCCAAAGCTGAATGCAATCGGGGAGGTTTTTGGCGCCGACATTGTTCAAGTTGGGCCGCGGAGCTACGTTCACGTCGCGGGCAAGCTTGCGCAGATGTCACCGCTTGACGCCGCTGTCATCTGTTCCGGGTTCGCGTCTTATATCGGCATTGATGCGGTGCCCGACAGCGTGAGTCGCGAACTGGTGCATCTTTGCGACAGCAGGGTGCTGGGAGATCTGGAGAGAGCGACCGTCGCTTTGGTGGAGATCGCCGTCGCCGAGGTCGAAGGGCGCCAACACCGCCAATCCGAGGGAACGGCCAAGGAGGCCAGACGGGCCCTGCTCAGAGTCATGTTGAGAGGTATGTTGAGTCACTCGAAAATTGGCCAATTTAGCCACTGTCAAAAGGAGACTGTCCTAAAAGGAGTGAGGGCGCGGCACCTCAGCGTCGCGGTCGCGGAGCTGATCCTGGACAAGAACAGCGAAGTATTCCAAGACACGAAGTCCAACGACACGCTGTTCCTATGGAAGGATCACCACGATGGGCGCCAGTATTTCCTGAATCCGAAGCAGGTTGAAAGGGTTCGTGAAATCGTAGCTTCCACCAGTCAGGCGACATGAGGGCTAATTCCCGGAAGCAGCGTCCACACACCGCATCAAAACGCGCGCCAATGTGTTACATTGGATGTCTTCGGAACTGTGTTAGTCTGCTGTTTCCAATCTCATTTATTGATTGTTTAGAAAGATGAGTGCTAGGAGATCGTTATGAACCTTCGTCCGCTCCATGATCGCGTGCTTGTCCGGCGGCTGGAAGAGCAGGAAACCAAGCGCGGGGGCATCATCATCCCCGACAGCGCGAAGGAGAAGCCGCAACACGCCGAAGTGGTGGCGGTGGGCAGCGGCAAGCTGCTCGAAGACGGGAATCGCGCGGCCCCGGACGTGAAAGCCGGCGACAAGATTCTCTTCGGCAAGTATTCGGGCTCCGATATCCGGATCGATGGGGACGAATATCTGATTCTCCGCGAGGACGAAATTTTGGGAGTTTTCGGCAATGAATAAACTGCTGTTCGCGGTGCTGGCGCTCGCCAGTATCGGCGCTGCCAACGCACAAGTGAAACTGGCCGTGATCAACACGCAGAAGGCGCTGCTCGATACCGGGGAGATCAAGAAGGCGCAGGCCGACCTGGAGGCCAGGTTCAAGCCGCGCCAGGATCAGATGATCAAACTGCAGAAGGAGATGGAGGACATCCAGGCGCAGTTGAATAGCGGCCGGCTCAACGAAGCGGGGACGCAGGAATTGCAAGCCGAAGGCCAGCGGAAGCAGCGCGACTTACAGCGCATGCAGCAGGATTTGCAGGAAGATGTGCAAAACGAGCGCACCGAAATCCTGCAGCGGGCGGGCAGCCGGATGCAAGAAGTGGTGAAGAAGCTGGCGGAAGAAAAGGGGCTGGACATCGTGGTGGATAGCGCCAACACGGTATTCTACAAAGCCGCCTTCGACGTCACCGCGGAGGCCACTGCCGCCTACGATAAAGCCTATCCAGTTGGCGCCTCCGCCAAGCCAGCCGCAAAATAAAAGCTGTAAAATGGATGTAGGATGTCGAGCTACCTGGAAGCCTACGGGGCCGCCGAGGCACACCATGCCCGCATTGTTAGGATCGTCAAGATTTCGTTGGTCATTCTGGCCTGTGCGCTGGTCGTTGGTTTGATCCTGTACGGCGTTTTCAAAAATTACGGCGAAGAGCATCGCGCCAAGACTTTTCTTGGTTTGCTGGACGCGCACAACTACCAGGCCGCGTACGCGATGTGGGGTTGCACGGATTCCCGTCCTTGCCCGGCGTACCCTTTTGCCAAATTTCAGGAGGATTGGGGACCGAAGAGCGAGCATGCCGACGAATCGGTGGCGCATATCGGGCTTTCGCAAACCTGCGGCTCGGGCGTGCTGATCCGGCTGGACTATAAGGCCTCCCAGGAACCCGTTTCGCTGTGGGTGGAGCGGGACAGCGGGACCATCAGTTTTGCGCCGTGGCCCGAATGTCCGGGACGGCACCTGCATTTCGGAGCGTGGCTCAAGTCGGTATTTCGCGGCGGCTGATCGCCGACATTACCGCCAGGTGTTGCCCGGACTTCGCTCCGGCAGGAACAGCCGCGGCAGGGGAAGCCGATCGAGAAGGTCTCCGTGGTGTTGGGAAGCCTTTAGCGGTAGCCGGCGGCTTGCAGCTCGAACAACTCCGCGTAGCGGCCGCCCAGCGCGACCAACTGCTGGTGCGTGCCTTGTTCCACCAGTTCGCCATCCGCTAAAACCAGAATGCGGTCCGCCATGCGAACCGTGGAGAAGCGATGCGAGATGAGCACGGCCATGCGGCCGCGGGTGAGATCGGCGAAGCGCAGGAACACTTCATATTCGGCACGGGCGTCGAGGCTCGCGGTGGGTTCGTCCAGGATCAGCACTTGCGCGTCGCGCATGTAGGCTCGCCCCAGCGCAACTTTCTGCCATTGTCCGGCCGATAAATCGACGCCGTTCTCGAAGCGCCGGCCGAGCATTTGCTGGTAGCCCAGCTTGAACTGCGCGATCAGCGGGTCGGCCAGGCTTTTGCGCGCCGCGCTTTCCACCCTCGGCTGATTCTCCAGTTCCTCGATGCGTCCGAAGCCGATGTTCTCGCGCACCAGCATGTCGTAGCGCATGTAATCCTGAAAGATCACGCCGATCTCGCCGCGCAGGCTGTCGACATCGTATTCGCGCAGATCGACGCCATCCAGCAGAATCGCGCCGCCGGTGGGCTCATACAGGCGCGCCAGCAGTTTCACGAGCGTGGTTTTCCCGGCGCCATTTTCGCCAATCAGAGCGATGCGCTCGCCCGCGTCAAAACGAAAGCTCACGCGCCGCAGAACCTGCCGCTCCGAGCCGGGATAAGCAAACGACACATCGCGAAATTCGAAGCCGCTCCGGATGGGCCGGGGCGCGGGCAGCGCATTCGGAACGGAAACGATGCTCGGCTCGGTCTCGAAGAAATCGAAAAGGTCCTTGATGTAAAGCGCCTGTTCGGCGATATTGTTGAGGCTCGAAAACAGGGTCTCGATCAGCGATCGCGAACGGGAGAACGCGCCCGCCACAAAGGTCAGGCTGCCGACGGTCATGGCGCCCGCCATGGTCCGGATCAGGATCAGAACATAAGCGCCGTAATAGCCCGCCGTTGGCAGCAGATTCAAAAGCGATCCCGTGATGGCGCGCTTAATCGCGAGCGCCTTGTTTTCCTCGTAGAATTGATCGAAAAGGCGGCGGGAACGGTCCGCCAGATGCTGCCCGAGGCCGAAGATTTTCACTTCCTTCGCGCTCTGATTGCTGGCACCGAGCATGCGGAGGTAATCCAGCTCGCGGCGCTCAGGGGTCCATCGATACAGCATGGAATAGGCCAGCATCGCGAAACGAGTTTCGCCCAGGAAGGAGGGTACCACGGCCCCCACTAAAAGCACTAAAAACCAGGGCGAAAATGAGACTACGGCGGCCAGTAACGTCAGCAAAGTGATGAACTGCTGGCCCATTCCGGCAATGATCCCGAGCATGCCCAGCCGCGCCGTGGTCTGCCGCCGCGCCCGCTCCAGTTTGTCGTAAAACACTGGATCTTCAAAGGAAACCAGATCCATGCGGTTGGCGTGCTCCATCAGGCGCAGGCTGACGTGATTGGTGAACTTATCGCCCAGCAGGCTGTCGGAAAGGTTCACTGCGCGCGACAGCAGGTCGCTCAGGACGGCCAGGGTGATCTCATAGGCCAAGTAGACCCAAATTTGATGCGGGTCCGTCAGGCGGCCCTGAATGGCCCGCACCACCTGATCGATGATGAGCTTTCCTACCCAGAGCTGCGCCACCGGGATGACGGACGAAATCAGCCGCAGAACGATGGTTCCGGTGGTGAGGATCGGGCTGGTGTCCCATACCATCCGCAACAAAGGTGGGACGTTGCGAAGCGCTTTGACGCGCTCGCGCCAGGTGGCGGGGGTATCAGCCGACTTGGGCAGAGGCGGATGCGGGGGAATCAAATCCCAGTGTAACGCTGGAAGAGAGGTCTAACGCTGCAAGAGAGGTGTAACGCTGGAAGAAAGAATCTCAGGCTCAGAACGGGGCCCAGAGGGCCCCATTCGACACCATCTGCCTGAATCTGAACAGGCCCCCTGCATTGGCAAGGGCGATGTATGGGAGAATCAGGTTCGACGGAAACGCAACCGTCAAAACCTGTTTGTGATTCAGATCATAGGGCCACCAAGGTTGCGAGTCAAGTGAAAAACTGGAACTTATGAAATCGGCTCTAACGCCCTGAACTGGAAAGGGTTGCGCAGAGGATTCATTTTGGAAATCCTGTGGAAGAATTTGCCGATCACGGCGCGTGAGCTAGGGCTTTGGTTTCTAAGGTGGAGAAATGTGAGGAGTTATTTGCCCTCGAGATGAAGTGTGATCATCGATCCTTCAGCACCTGAGTAACCAAACCGGCGTGCCAACCGCAGCGTTCCCCCCACGGCGACCCCGGACAGTAAGCAGAATGCCGCCAGCAAACCGGCCAGGCTGAGAATCGATAAAACCATCTGCCCGGCGGTTTGCGGCTTCAGTTCGAGGGGCTTGTCCAATGATGGCAGATCGTTCTCTGCGACGACGCCTTGATAATTCACGTCGCTCAGGAGTTTTGCGGAAGCTTCTGAGCTCGCGCCAGGTCCCAAGACAAGGGCGACAAGCGGCCCGGTACGCTTGGCTGCGGCCTCCGGAAGCTTCTGGAATTGCGGCAGTTGCTGGCGGGCAACGGATGGCGTGGGGAAGGAAAAAACCACTAGCGCGACGGACCCCGCGGGCGTTCGATAGCGGGCGAGTTCGGCTTCGGTCCCGAAGTCGAAGACAGCGGCTGCCACGGGGATCTCGGGAGCGTTCGCGGCCAGGCCGGCCGGGCCTAAAATGTAGCGCTCCGAGCGTGGCAGCAGGTTCTTGGAAGGGAAATAATTGGGCAGCGATGGCAGAGACCCGTGCGAAACGTGGGGCAACCCGGTATCCGCCAAAGCGGCGAGATTCTTGGGGCACTTGCCGTGGTCGCAGGTCACCAGGTAGTTTCCGACCCGGATACCGCTTCGGCCGGAGGGGTCCAGAGAGGCCGCGAATGCTCCAGTGGGGTCCTTGAACTGGGAAGCCGTGACTTGAAAAGACCCGTAGTCAGCCCGCTCGATGGCTTCCAGGCCATCTTCGTCCAATTGCGCGCGGGCAGCCGCGGATACGTCCACCGGAGCATCGGATTTACGCTGATATTTGCCGAGCTGTTCCGGCCAGAGCGCCGCGTTGGCGGCGGAGACTCCCAGGGAGGCAAGCCAAATGGCTGCTAGCGTCAGGCCCCGTGACATTTCTTGTATTTTTTGCCGCTGCCGCAAGGGCAGGGATCGTTGCGGCCGGCCTTCTTTTCCGAAACTGCCTGTTTCTTTTCGGTGGTGGTGTCGCTGCCGCCGACGAATTGCAGTGCGGCCATTTCTTTATCTTTTTTGCGCTGGATGTTGCGCGTGAAGTCCTCGACATTGCTCTGGGCAGCGCGGCGCTGTTCGGCGTTGGCGGACACCAGGGCTTCTTCTTCGTCGTCTTCCTCGTCTTCCTCGTACTCGTCATCCTCATCAGGGAAGGGAAGCACAGGCTTGGGTCTGCCGGGAAGGCCACCCGGCCCGCCGCCGTCGCCCGATTCGCCTGGAGGCGGTCCGGTGGTCACCTGGAGGAAGAACAGGAACCGGATGGTCTCATCTTCGATGCGATCCATCATGTCCTGGAACATATCGAAGGATTCTTTTTTGTATTCGATCAGCGGGTCTTTCTGTCCATAGCCGCGCAGCCCGATGCCTTCCTTCAAGTGGTCCATCGAGAGCAGGTGGTCCTTCCACTGGCTATCGATCACATTGAGCATGATCATGCGCTCGGCCTCATGCATGTATTCCGGACCGATCAGCTCTTCTTTTTCCTTGAAGCGGCGCTCCAGAAGATCGTTGATGTGGTCTTCGATCTCCTGCTTCAGCAGCCCGCTCAATTCTTCGATATCCACCTTGACGCCGAACTGGCTCAGCACGTCGGACTGCAGCCCGGTGAGATCGTACTCGGTGGCGTGTGTTTTCTCAGGACAGCGGACATCGCTAAACGAAGCCACGATGCCCTGGACGATGTCTTTGATGCGCTCGGTCTGATCGGTGCCTTCCAGCAACTGGCGGCGCATGCCATACACCGCCTGCCGCTGCTTGTTCATTACGTCGTCGTATTCGAGCAAGTGTTTGCGGGAGGCGAAGTGCTGCGCTTCCACGGCTTCCTGGGCCGCGGCGATGCGCTTGCTGATGAGGCGCGATTCGATGGGCACGTCTTCTTCCATGCCGAGCCGCAGCATCAACTTCTGCATGCGTTCGCCGCCGAAGATCCGCATCAGATCGTCTTGCAGCGAAAGGTAAAAACGTGAACTGCCGGGGTCGCCTTGCCGGCCGGCGCGCCCGCGCAGCTGATTGTCGATGCGGCGCGATTCGTGCCGCTCGGTGCCCAGCACGTGCAATCCGCCCGCGGCGATCACTTCATCGTGTTCGACGGCGGTTTCCTCGCGGAAACGCGTAAAAATCTGCTCCCATTCGGTGCGCTCGGGCGATCCCGCGGGGCTGGTCTGGAACAGATCCGGATCCTTATTCTGCTTCTTCAGATATTCCTTGGTGAGGAATTCCGGATTGCCGCCCAGAAGAATATCGGTGCCGCGGCCGGCCATATTGGTGGACACTGTGACCGCGCCCTTGCGCCCGGCCTGCGCGATGATGAACGCCTCGCGCTCGTGATTCTTGGCGTTCAAGACTTCATGCCTGACGCCCATCTTCTTCAACAGCGCGGCCAGTCTTTCGGATTTTTCCACCGAGATGGTACCCACCAGAACCGGCTGGCCTTTGTCGTGCAGCCCCTGGATTTCTTTGGCCGCGTTGCGGAATTTCTCTTCCTCGGTCCGGTAGACCATGTCCTGAAATTCCTTGCGGACCATGGTGCGATTGGTGGGAATCACCATCACGTCCAGCTTGTAGGTCTTTTCGAACTCCGCGGCTTCCGTTTCGGCCGTGCCGGTCATGCCGGCCAGCTTTTTGTACAGGCGGAAGTAATTCTGGAAGGTGATCGTGGCGAGCGTCTGGTTTTCGCGCTCGATCTTGACGTTTTCCTTGGCTTCGATGGCCTGGTGCAGACCATCGCTCCAGCGGCGGCCGGGCATCACGCGGCCGGTGAATTCGTCGACGATAATCACCTGGCCGTCCTGCACCAGATAATCCTTGTCGCGCTGGAACAGCACCGCGGCCTTGAGCGCCTGCTGGACATGATGCAGCGTGGACCAGTTCTCCGGCTGATAAAGGTTGCCGCAGCCCAGCAGCTTCTCCACTTTCGCGATGCCTTCTTCGGTAAGGGCGGCGCTGCGATGCTTTTCTTCCACCGTATAATCGCCGGTGGTGTAGCTTTCGCCGGGCTCCTTGCCCTTGATCTCTTCGCCGCGTATCAGCTTGGGAATGATGCGATTGATCTTGTAATATTTGTCGGTGGATTCTTCGCTGGGCCCAGAGATGATCAGCGGGGTGCGGGCTTCGTCCACCAGGATGGAGTCCACTTCGTCCACGATCGCGAAGTTGTGGGAGCGCTGAGCGCAATCCTCCAGGCGGAACTTCATGTTGTCGCGCAGATAGTCGAAGCCGTATTCGTTGTTGGTACCGTAAGTGATGTCGGCGTTGTAGTTGGTGCGGCGCTCCTGATCGTCCAGGTCGTGCACGATAATGCCTACCGACATGCCGAGAAACTTGTAGATACGGCCCATCCATTCGGCGTCGCGCTTGGCCAGATAATCGTTGACCGTGACCACGTGGACGCCCTTGCCTTCTAGTGCGTTCAGGTAACAAGGCAGGGTGGCGACCAGCGTTTTGCCTTCGCCCGTTCGCATTTCAGCGATCCGGCCGCGGTGCAGAACGATGCCGCCGATGAGCTGCACATCAAAGTGCCGCATGTTCAGGATGCGGCGCCCGGCTTCGCGGCAAACGGCGAACGATTCAATCAGCAAGTCATCCAAAGGCTCGTCGTTCGCGATGCGCTGCTTGAATTCGACGGTCTTCTGGGCCAGGTCAGTGTCGGAAAGCTGCTGGAGCCCAGGTTCCAGATCGTTGATGGCGGCGACCAGTGGACGGAGCCGCTTAACTTCGCGTTCGTTCCTGGTCCCGAAAATTTTCGCAAGGGTGGCGTCAAGCATAGGCGGGGCCTGTTCCTATTTTAGCGGATCTTGCCAATTATGACGCGTTTCCGGCTAACAATATGTCACGGGCGCCGGATCGCCGCTAGAATGACTGTACGGATGTTGCTGCACAAGGTCAAGTTAGAGAATCTGCTGTCTTTCCGGAACACCGAGGTGGAGCTGCGGGGGCTGAATGTACTGATTGGGGCGAACGCCTCCGGGAAGAGCAATCTCATTGAGGCGATTGGATTGCTCCAGGCCGCGCCGGTGGATTTGAGCGCCGCTCGCAGTATTCTCCCATTGCTGCCCTGGAATGCCGCGAAATCGATGGTGAACATCTACCATACCGATTGGGATTTTCGGAGCAGGCCGCGGGCCACGGCCTTCATCCGGAGGCAATTCAGATCGTTGCTGAGGCGTTGGTAGAAGCGTCTGAACGAACGCGACTGATCGTCACCAGGCCGGCGCGAGCCTGGCTTCCGCCGCAGCTGCTCTGCGCTTACTCAGCAGCGCGGCGATGGCGCGGGATTCGTCGGCCAGCTCGCGGAATTGATCCGGGTAGAGCGACTGGTAGCCGTCGGAAAGCGCGCGGTCCGGGTTGGGATGCACCTCCACAATCAGTCCCGATGCTCCGGCCGCCACCGCCGCCAGCGCCATGGAATGAACCTTGTCGCGCTTGCCGGTGCCGTGGCTCGGATCGACGATGATGGGCAGGTGACTCAGCCTCTGCACCGTTGGCACCACGCTCAGATCCAGCGTGTTGCGCGTATGATCGGCAAACGTCCGGACGCCGCGCTCGCACAGGATCACCTGATAGTTGCCTTCCGAGAGAATATACTCGGCGGCCATCAGGAACTCTTCCACCGTGGACGACATGCCGCGCTTCAATAACACCGGCTTGCGAGCCCGCCCGGCGCGGCGTAAAAGCGAGAAATTCTGCATGTTGCGCGCGCCGATCTGAAGGCAATCGGCGTACTGTTCCACCAGATCGAAAGTTTCCACGTCGATGGCTTCGGTGACGATGCCAAGGCCGGTCTCTGCGCGCGCATCGGCCAAATAGCGCAGCCCTTCTTCACCCAGGCCCTGAAACGCATAAGGCGAAGTTCGCGGTTTGTACGCGCCGCCGCGCAAAAGCTGAGCACCGGCCGCTTTCACCGCACGGGCCGCTTCCAGAATCTGCTCGCGGCTCTCAACCGAACAAGGACCGGCGCAGATGGCCAACTCCTCGCCGCCCACCAGCACGCCGGCGACATTTACCACTGTATTGTCGGGCTTCACCTCGCGGCTCACCAGCTTGTAGGGTTTGGAAACCCGAATCGCTTCAGCCACGCCGGAGAGGCTCTCGAACTCTTCGGCCGGCACGGGTCCATGATTGCCGGTGATTCCGACGGCGGTTCGCTCGGCGCCCGGCATCACATGAGCGCGGAAGCCAAGGCTCTGAATTCGGGCGCAAACCTGAGCGATATCCTGCTCAGTAGCTTGCGCGCGCATGACAATCAGCACGCGGGTTTCACCTCCGACCTCAGTGTAACAACCGGGGACCTGGATGACGCGCGGATCAGGCGATCAAGCCGCGGAATTTCGGCTTGTCGTAACCGGGGAAGATGGACGGCAAGTTGGAGTTGCCCATGTGCCGGGAAACCAGTTCGCTAAGCACGTCGCGGAAATCTGTGGTCAGCGCCAGATCTCGGCCCTCATAGAGCTGCTCTTCCTGAAGGCCGGGCCATTCGCCATAGACCTTTCCTCCGCGCACGTCGCCGCCCAGGACGAACATGACATTGGCGTGGCCGTGATCGGTTCCGCGGTCGCCGTTCTCTTTTGCGGTGCGGCCGAATTCGGACATGGTGACCAGCGCGACGTCTTCCATGCGATCGCCCAGGTCCCGATAGAAGGCCGCCAGAGCCTGGCTGAACTGCGCCAGATTGTTGGCGAGCTGGCCGTTGGTGGGCTGACCGCCGGTCTCGTTGACGTGCGTGTCCCAGCCGCCGATATCGGCGAATGCAACTTCCACGCCCACGTTGGCCTTGATCAGTTGCGCGATCTGCTCCAGGCTTCTTCCGAAGCCGCCATTGCCGTAACTCGCGCCATTGGCGGGAACGTAAGTCTGTTTCTGGACGGACTGGATGATCTTCACGGCGTTGAACGTTTCCCGGCCGGTACCGTGCAGCGTCGCGTCCAGCGTGTTTTCATACATGCTTTCGAAGGTGGCCGCCTCGCGCGTGTCATGCAACTGAAAATCGTTGAGGCTCCGGACCACGACGGCGTCGTTGTGGCCGCGCAGCGTGCGAGCCAGCGTATCGCCCAGGCTGACGGCGCGGACGGGCGATGTGGGGCCGGACTCTTTCGGCAGCGCCCGATTCAACCAGCCGTCGGGAGCGCCTTTAAAACCGGGCGTGCCGGACTCCATGTAATCCTGCGCATCGAAATGGGAGCGCGTGGGATCGGGCGAGCCTACCGCGTCGACAACCGCCAGGTGCCGCGCGTCGAACATGGGCTTTAGCGGCGCGAGCGCGGGATGCAGGCCGAAGAATCCATCCAGGTCGACAGCTGAGTTTGGCGTACCGTCTGGTTTGGGGATGGCGATGGACGGCCGGAGATCGTAGTAGCGCGATTCTCCGAACGGGATTACCATATTCAAGCCATCCACAGCGCCGCGCTGGAAGATGGCCACCAGGATTTTCTTGCGGTTTTCCGATAGATCGGCCGCGTAAACCGATCTCGACAACCAGGCCGGCAGGGACCCGACGCCAAACATCGCCAGCGCGGAGCCTTTCAGAAATACACGTCTGGATGGCATTTGCATTCACCTCTTTTGGAAATCCGGCGATCCGATGACAAGAGCGGCAGCCAGCGCCGGGTTCTTCTGCTTTTTGTCTTCTAGAGCTTTGTCGATGGCCGCGCGCGTCTGCGGAGACATGTCGCGGAACATCAGCGCCTTGGCGACCTGATTGGGATCGTCGCCGAAGCGCTTTACATCCACCTTCACGCTCTCCACATGGTTTTGCGCCAGTTGCAACGCGAAGTTCATGCGCCCCAGCAACGAAGCCGAGTTCACCCATTCCGAATTCAAGTTGGAGTATCCGGTAGGCTCCAGTTTGCGATAGAGCGGCTCGCCCAGCCGCCCCACTTGATTCGCCAGCGCCCAGCCGTCGATGACATTGGCGTCCAGAGCGCGAGCCGAACTCGCCACCATCTCAAACGGCGATTTCACTTTGGCCCGATACGCGCCCTGAGACCAGAATTCCTTGGAATTCAGCATGGTCTTCATCACTTCGCGAATGCTGCCGTTGGTGGCAAGGAACGTTTGCGCCATCCGGCTGACGAGCGCCTCCGGAGGATTGTCGGCGACGAAGCGCTGGGCCAGTTCTTTCGAAATGAAATGCGCGGTGGAGGGATGCCGGGCGAGAATGTCCAGCACCTGCTCGCCGTCTTCGATGCCGCCGCCGGCCGCGATCACGTGGCCGAGAACGATCTTCTCGCCTTTGTCGTGCAGCTTGTCGTTATAGAAAAACTCACCGCCGTCGCGAGGCGCGCGAATGGTCCAGCCAGTGAAACAGCGCGCTACTTCGGTGACATCTTTCTGCGTATAGCCGCCATTCACGCCGAGCGTATGCAGCTCCATTAGCTCGCGCCCGTAGTTCTCGTTCAGCCCGCGCTTTACTTTCCGGCGCGTATTGTTGGCATCCAGGTCCGGGCGCACCGATTCAAAATTGTCCAAAAAGAACAGCATGGCCGGGCTTTTTGCGGTGGCTTCCAGCAGATCGCGGAACTGGCCGAGCACATGCGGGCGGATGGCTTCGCGTTCGTACTGCGGGATCAGAAACCGATCGGCGCCCTTTTCGTAGAAGACGTTGAAGTGATTAAACCAGAAGTCGTCCAGCTCTTCGGCCAGCTGCCGCGTGCTTTCGATGGCGCGCAGCATCTTGGAATCGAGAAGATCGTAAGCCACCACCTGCTGCGGAGCGTTCAGCAAAAAGATTTCGCGCCGAACGGTGCTGGACGCGGGGCCGAAAACCTGCAGCCGCTGCCGCTGCGTCATTGCGACCAGCATGTCTTCGATCTTTTCCTGCGGCATGGATTCCAGCAGCTCACGCTTCCGCTCACCGTTGCCTGAGCGCACGATTTCAAGTTCCACCGGGGTGAGCACTTCGTCCAAAGCATGCATGGGTTCCAGGTCTTCCGGTTGGTCGGGAGCAACGGGGGTATTGGAAGCCTGCGCGATTTTGGTTTTGTAGCGTACCAGCAACCGCTCCACGCTCGAGCGCAGCAAGGGATCCTCCGGTAATGGCTGGCGGCCTTGCGCGATGGCGCGGATCATCTGGGGCGATGGATAATGCTGCTCGGCCTCGAGCGGCGTCATGCGCAGCGATTCCAGGGCTTCGAGGTGCGTCTCCAGCACCGGATTTTCCGCCAGGCGATCGGGATGAAGCTGCTGGTTGATCCACTTCTTCAAGCCCATGCGCTTCACGCGATCGATGTCGCCGGGCCGGGGGCCGAACGTAAGCCGATCCAGCGCGTGGACGATCTGCTCGTCTTTGGACAGCTTCTTTTGGAACAACTTGGCTTGGAGCTTGGCGGTGTCGGCGGACTTGTGCGTTTTAGCGCTGGAAGCCGCCGGGAACATCAGGAGGATGCCGCAAAGGGTGACGGCCAGGAAAGTACTGCTGGTTTTCATGAGCCTACAAATCATTAAACGTCATTCTGGCAGAGAAGTTTACGGCGATTCGCACTTAGCCCTCACATTGCTATTGACAATGTACTATATAACTAATACACTATGACTGCCTGTGATGCTCAAAGCCACGGATCGAAACAATATCCGACGCATCCAGTTCACGCTGGATCAACGCAGCGGGGTTCCGGCCTATCGCCAGATCATCGATCAGGTGTTGGGTGGAATCGCGGCCGGAACGCTGCATCCGGGCGATCAGCTTCCCACCGTGCGGCAACTGGCCGTCGACTTGGCCATCAATCCCAATACCGTGGTCCGCGCCTATCGGGAGCTCGAAATCCGCGAAGTACTGGCGACGCAGCAGGGCACCGGCACGTTCCTCACCGACAAGAAGCCGCCGGTGGACGGGATGGAACGGCGCCGCCGCGTGGCGCAGCTTGTCGGTGAGATGCTGGCGCGCGCGGGAGCGGAAGGAATCGAGCTTCTGGAAATTATCGGCTATCTGAACGAATTGCAATCGGAGAGGAAAACCTGAACCATGCTGCCGTTAACAATCGCACGCAACTTAAAGGCCTCAACCTCGCGGCCGAGGCTACAAATCAGCGCCGTGGGTACGGCCGTATTACTGATCTGCGTGATCCTGGGCGTGGCGCCTGCGATCCGTTACAACAATCCCTTGCCGGTGATCGCGGGCATTGTGATCGGCTTCTATTTTCTGTTCGCGATTCGCGTGGCCGAGCAATGGCAGAAGGCTGCGGTACTGCGATTGGGGCGCTACATCGGACTGCGCGGCCCGGGGATCTTTATGATCATTCCGGTGATCGACGAGATCAGCGTATACGTGGACCAGCGCGTTCGCGTGGTGGAAGTAAGCGCCGAATCCGCCCTGACGCGCGACACGGTGCCGGTGAACGTCGACGCTATCGTGTTCTGGATGGTGTGGAACGCCGAGAAATCGATCCTGGAAGTGGTCAATTTCAGCGAAGCCATCCTGATGACCGCGCAGACCGCGCTGCTGGAATCGATTGGGCGTCACGATTTGGCGCAAATGATTACCGATCGCGAGATGCTGGGCCGCGAGTTGCAGCGCATTCTGGATGAAAAGACGAATCCGTGGGGCATCACCGTGCACTCGGTCGAAATCCGCGATGTGCACATCCCGCAAGCGCTCGAAGACGCCATGTCGCGGCAGGCCCAGGCCGAGCGCGAACGGCAGGCCCGCATCATCCTGGGGACGGCGGAGACCGATATCGCCGCCAAATTCGCCGACGCGTCCATGGTGTACATCAACAATCCGGTGGCGCTGCATCTGCGCGCGATGAATATGCTCTATGAGGCGATCAAGGAGAAGGGTTCGATGGTGATTGTGCCGTCCAGCGCGGTTGAGACTATGGGATTGGGCGGGCTGCTCGGCACGGCATCGCTGTCCGGACAGAAGCAATAGGCGCGAGACAATAGGCGAAGATCCGGCGCGGCCTTTTATAATGAAGCATGTCCACCAGCGCGCCGGCTACATCTTTGCATCACGCAACGCCGGAAGAGATCGACAAGTACGAGCCCGTTATCGGCCTGGAGGTACACGTCCAGCTCAATACGCGCACCAAGATTTTTTGCGGCTGTCCCACCGGCTTCGGCGCGCCGCCCAATTCGAATGTGTGTCCGGTGTGCCTGGGGCTGCCGGGCGCGCTGCCGGTGCTGAACCGGCGCGTGGTGGAGATGGCGATTCAGGCGGCGCTGGCCACGCATTGCAAAGTCAACGCGTTTTCGCGATTCGCGCGCAAGAATTACTTTTACCCGGACCTGCCCAAGGGCTATCAGATTTCGCAGTACGATCAGCCGCTGGCCGAGCACGGCTGGGTTGAGGCGGCAGTGGACGGCGCGAAGAAGCGCGTGGGCCTGACGCGCATTCATCTGGAAGACGACGCGGGCAAGAGCATCCACGACGGCTTCAAGGATTCCGACCGTTACACCTACGTGGATTTGAATCGCAGCGGGACGCCACTGATCGAGATCGTGACCGATCCCGATATCCGATCATCCGATGAAGCGTACGCGTTTCTAACGGAACTGAAACAGATCATGCAGTACGTGGGCGTGTCCGAGTGCGATATGGAAAAGGGCCAGCTGCGCTGCGATGCCAATGTTTCGGTGCGTCTGAAAGGCGTGAAGGAATTCGGAACGAAGGCCGAAGTGAAGAACCTGAATTCGTTCCGGTTCGCGAAGATGGCGCTGGATTATGAGATCGTGCGCCAGGTGGGAGTTCTCGAAGGCGGCGGGCGCGTGGAACAGGAGACGCGGCTTTATAACGTTGCCACTGGCGAGACGGTAGGCATGCGCAGCAAAGAGCACGCGCACGATTATCGCTATTTCCCGGAGCCCGATCTGGTGCCGTTGCGCGTGAGCGCGGCTTGGCTGGAGCAGATCCGGGGGACGGTTCCGGAACTTCCGGCGGAGAAGCGCAACCGATTCGTGGAAAGCTATGGGCTGCGTGAATATGACGCGCACGTTTTAACCAGTACGCGTGAGATCAGTGAATTCTTTGAGGGCACCGCAAGAGTAGCTGGCGACGCACGGCTAGCCGCAAATTGGGTGACGGGCGATCTGCTGGGGGCGCTGAAGGGCCGCGAGATTACCGAATCGCCCGTTTCGCCCCAGCAACTGGGCGAGCTGGTGGCGTTCATCACTAAAGGCGAAATCAGCGGCAAGATGGCCAAGGATATTTTCGCCAAGATGTTCGAGACCGGCGAATCGGCGGCGGCGATTATCGATCGCGAAGGCTTGCGCCAGATCAGCGATACCGGCGCTTTAGAGAAGATTGTCGATGAAGTGATTGCCGCCAGCCCCAAGCAGGTGGAGCAGTACAAATCGGGCAAAACGGGCGTGATCGGCTACCTGGTTGGCCAGGTGATGAAGGCGAGCAAAGGTCAGGCCAACCCGGCGGCGGTGAATGAACTGCTGAAGGCGAAGCTGGGGTGACTCTGTGACTACGTGTGACGAGTGCGAGATTATCGGCCGCGAGATCAAGGAGTCTCTCGCCGAATTGAAACGGCATTTAGACTTGACCGAACAGGATCGGCGGCTGGCGGTCGAAGCTTTGCTCGGGGGAACCGAGGCAGATGCCCTGCGTTTCGAGGAGCTGGTCTCCGGACCGTTGGCTCTGGAAGGTGCGGCGCTATCCACGAGAATGAATCGAGCCATGGGCAGGAAGATGTGGCATGAAACGCGAAGCGGCCACAGAATCGCGTGGGGACCGTGGGGCGGACTGCGACTTTAGTGCGTAATCCTCCCAAAGCGTTCACACGAGTGTGAACGCCGCAAGCTAAAATTCGCGCCACAACTAAATTCCATATCTCTCGCGGAGCACTTTCGCCAGCTGTTCTTGCGAAATCCATCGGCCTTCGCGGATATCCCGCTCCGCATCGGCGATTAGCATGAGCAGTGCGATTGTCTCGCGAAGCTTTCTGTGATTCGGTTCGATCACCGCTGGTTGGCTTTCAGAATCTTCTTCCGCAGCCGGATGGATTGCGGCGTCACTTCCACGAACTCGTCATCGCGGATAAATTCGATCGCTTGCTCCAGGTTGAGAAGGCGAGGCGGGACCAGGCGGATTGCCTCGTCGGCGGTTGACGCGCGCATGTTGGTCAGCTTCTTTTCCTTAACGATGTTTACGTTCAAATCGGCGTCGCGCGCGTTCTCACCCACGATCATGCCTTCGTAAACTTCGGTGCCCGGGCTGACGAAAATTTCGCCGCGCTCCTGCAGATTGAAAATCGCGTGGCCGGTGGTTTTGCCCGGACGGTCCGAAACCAGCGATCCGGTGGGCCGCGACGGAATGTCTCCCTGCCACTCGATGTAGCTGTGGAACAGCGTGTTCATAATGGCGGTGCCGCGCGTGTCGGTCATCATTTCGCTGCGCAGCCCAATCAGCCCGCGCGATGGCACGTGAAACTCCAGCCGCACGCGGCCCGAGCCGTGGTTCACCATCTTGATCATTTTGCCCTTGCGCTGGCCCAGTTTTTCGATCACGACGCCGATATAGGCCTCCGGACAATCGATCACCAGCAATTCCATGGGCTCATGCACCTTATCATGGATGGTCTTGGTCAGGATCTCCGGCTTTCCTACCATCAGCTCAAAACCTTCGCGCCGCATCATTTCGATGATGATGGCGAGTTGCAGCTCCCCGCGGCCCATCACTTTATAGGCGTCGGGTCCGCCCGCCTCTTCCACGCGGATGGAGACGTTGGTCAGCAGTTCTTTATCCAGCCGGTCACGCAGATTGCGCGACGTGACGAATTGCCCTTCGCGGCCTGAGAACGGCGATGTATTGATGGTGAACGTCATCGCGATAGTCGGCTCGTCGATCTGAATGTGCGGCAGCGGGTCTGGATTTTCAACGCTGGTAACGGTCTCGCCGATGGTGATGCCTTCGACGCCGGCAATGGCAAGAACGTCGCCCGGGTATCCGATGGTCTCGTCCACGCGCTTTAGGCCTTCGAACGAATAAAGCTTGGTGATGCGCGTCTTTTGCAACGAACCGTCCAGCTTGGCGATCGCCACTTCGTCGCCGTATCTCAAAATGCCGGAAAAAACGCGGCCAATCGCCAGGCGCCCGAGGTATTCGCTGTAATCGAGATTCGCGACCAGAAGCTGGAGCGATGCATCGGGATCGCCCGCCGGCGGCGGGATGTGCTTCAGGATGGTTTCGAACAGCGGGCGCAGGTCGGTGGATTCATCTTCCATGGACAGTTTCGCGATCCCGGCTCTCGCATTGGTGTAGATCACCGGAAAATCGAGTTGATCTTCCACCGCGTCCAAATCGATGAACAGGTCGTAGACTTCGTTCAGAACCTCCTGAATCCGGGCATCCGGCCGGTCGATCTTGTTGATCACCAGAATCGGCGGGAGCTTGGCTTCCAGCGCCTTCATCAGCACGTAGCGGGTCTGCGGCAGCGGGCCTTCGCTCGCGTCCACCAGCAGCATGACGCCGTCGACGATTTTGAGCGCGCGCTCCACTTCGCCTCCAAAGTCGCTGTGGCCGGGCGTATCGACGATATTGATCTTGATGCCGTGGTAGCGCACGCCGGTGGTCTTGGCCAAAATGGTGATGCCGCGCTCGCGCTCCAGCTCGTTGGAATCCATCATGCGCTCGACAACTTGCTCGTTTTGGCGGAACAGTCCGCTTTGCGTCAGCATGGCGTCCACCAGCGTGGTTTTACCGTGATCGACGTGCGCAATGATGGCAATATTGCGCGTGAGGCGATTATGCTGCTGCGCTTCGCTATGATCGGTAGGGTGACTCAGGACTTCAGGTTGCATCTTTTGACGAATCCGCGCACAACGGAGTGCGGCGCAGGCGAGCTCATGTCGCCGTTGGCCGTGCCCGCCGCACCTTGTGCGCTTCGGTAACTTATATGATCGCACGGCGGGAAAATTCGACCGAATCGGCGCTGCCGGTGGTGGTGATCGTGGGCCGGCCGAATGTTGGCAAGTCCACTCTTTTCAATGCGATCATCGGCCAGCGGCGGTCCATCGTCGGAGACGAACCGGGAATCACGCGGGACCGCATCCAGGGGGAAGCATCCTATTTAGGACGCCGCTTCGTGTTGATCGATACCGGCGGCATCATTCCAAACGATGCCGAGATGATCCCGACTGAAATTCTGAAGCAGGCGCGCCTGGCGCTGGATCAGGCGGCGCAGATCATCTTCCTGATCGATGGGCGGACGGAGATTACGGGCACCGATCGCGACTTGGCGAAGGTGTTGCGTAAGCTAGGCAAGCCGGTGACGCTGGCAGTGAACAAGATCGACGCGACGGTGCGGGAGGGGCTGGCGCACGAATTTCATTCGCTCGGCTTCAAAGATCTATTCCCCATTTCGTCGGAGCACCGGATCGGGTTCGACGAGCTGCTGGATCACGTCACGAGAGATTTCAAGAGCGACCAAGGCGAGGAGGAGCCGGAGCCGGAGACGCGGCCCATCAAGGTTGCGATTATCGGCCGGCCGAATGTGGGAAAATCCACGCTCCTGAATACGCTGGTAGGCCAGGAGCGGTCGATCGTGTCGCCGGTAGCGGGCACCACGCGCGATGCCGTGGATCAGAGCCTGGTGCATGGTGGCGTAGAGTACGTCTTCGTCGATACGGCTGGGATCCGGCGTAAAGGCAAAACTAAGTTGATGGCCGAAAAGCTGAGCGTGGTGATGGCGCGCCGGCATATTCGGATGGCTAATGTCGTTCTGCTGGTTCTGGATGCCACCGAACCGGTAGCCGCGCTGGACGCCACCATCGCGGGCTACGCGGACGAAGAGGGCCGCGCCGTGATTCTATGCGTGAACAAGTGGGACGCTGCAGGGGATAAGGGCAAGCGGAAGTTTACCGAGGAAATCCGTGACGAGCTGAAATTTCTGGCGTACGCGCAGATTGCGTTTGTTTCGGCCAAAACGGGCGCGGGCGTGGATCGGCTGTTCGGAATGATTAGCGCTGCCTATGAATCGGCTTCCAAGCGCGTGAGTACCGGCGAACTGAACCGATTTGTGGAGATGCTGGAGTTCGATCGCGACATGAAGATTTACTACATGACGCAGGGCTCGGTGCGGCCGCCGACATTCGTGGCGTTCACTGATAAGGCCAAGGATTTGCACTTCTCTTCGGAGCGATTCTTGATCAATCAGCTGCGGAAGCGATTTGGATTTGAAGGCACGCCGATCCGGATCAAGGCCAAGAGAAGATAGCCAGCTAAAACGCGTGGACGGAGTCGATCCCGTTGGCTTGCAGGACCACTTGCATTTTCTCGAGCGCCGATTTGTGGATCTGCGAGACGCGGCTTTCGTTGATCCCTAAGATGCCGCCGATTTCCTTCATGGTCATTTCGTTGGTGTAGTACAGGAACACTACCTTCTGGTACCGTTCGGGGAGGGTCTTCATGGCAACGCCCAGGACCGAGCGCATCTGCTCGCGCGAGCACATGTTATCGGGCTGAGTTTCGGGTTTGCTGGGAAAATCGGGAGCCGGCAGGTCGTCATGTTCGGCGGTGCGCGTGGAAGCCGAGATCAGGCCGACGCTGCGCAGGTCCACCATCATCTGGCGCCAGCGCTCGACATCGACGCCCAGTTTCTGCGCGATCTCCGATTCGGTGGGGGTGCGCTGCAGCGTGGCGGCGAGTTCGCGCGTGGCGGCTTCCACCTGTTTGTGGCGGCGCCTGAGATCGCGGGAAGCCCAGTCGAGCTGGCGCAGGCTGTCGAGGATCGCGCCCTTGATGCGATGCTTGGCGTAGCTGGAAAAGGCCACTTGTTTCTCGGGATTGAATTTGCTGGCGGCATCGAACAGGCCCAGAACTCCGGCGTGCACCAGATCGTCCAAATCCACGTGCACCGGCAGGTTTTCATGCACCCGGACAGCGATGGCTTTCACCAGGGGCAGATGCTCCAGCACGATCCGGTCGCGGCGGGCGATTTTGGTCGCCTGGCTGATCTGAGCTGATTTGGCTTTCTGCACCGGCGCGGTCTTGGTCACAGACGTGGTCCTGATTACAGGGGTGGTCTTGATCAAAGTCGTTTTCATCATCATCAGGGGTCCCTTTGCCTTAGTTTTTTGAATCTGGGTGGTCATGGCTGATGCTCCTCTAAGTGCAAGCCTGTCGCCATAGGGGGACTAAGGGGAAATCGCAGCGATTCGTAAAGGAGTCATCTGTACTCCCGTACTGTCTAAGTCCCGAGACTCAATAGGATGCGATCCTACCAGGACGGTCCACCCGAGCAGGATGAATCGCGGGTACTAAGGGCCCAATCGTTCGTTTCAATTTCGTTCTGGAACGTACCAGCGTTTCGCTAATGCCGAAACGGTACGAACGTTCCAAAATGAAACGAAAGTGAACTCCAGCCTCTGCAACTCATATCGGCCGCCTTCCGGTTATCTTCAGTACTGTTCTTGGGGGATGGCTAGGGATCTTCTTTTGCTACGGTTATCTTAATGTATTGATGTAAGTCTTTGCCGCGAGCCCGCCTAAGAATATCCAAACCACCCAGAGAAATTTTCCGTCCAGCGTCAGCGTTGCCAGCACCGCGATGGCGGCGTAGCAGGCCAGCGCTAAGTAGAACTTCCGTCTTCTGCTGGGGCCTGAATCCGGCTCGGGATCTGGGTATAACGACAATGGGCTACTGCCGCGGGGGCTTCTGGTTTTGTGCCGGCGCCGAGGGAGCCGATCGCCCCATCTGCGGACCGCGGCGATAAGGCGTGTCCAACTTCACAGGAAAGGTCTGCATTTTTCCTTCATCTTTTGTCGTTCTTCGGGAACTCACAGCATACAACAAAGGTATAATCTACTGAAACTCAGGCCGTAACGGGAGGTGAACATGGTGGAAGAACAGAAATTAGCTGCCGGCGACGGCATTGTTGGAATGCTGAACGTCTTTGTGGACCCCAAGGCGACCGCCAAACGGGTTCCGGCGCCGCTCTCGTGGCTTTGGCCGCTGATCACGCTGACCATTATCTACCTGGTGGACGGCTACCTCATGCTGCCTTATACGATGAGTCTGATCGATTTGCGGATTAGCCAGCAACTCAGCCAGCAAAATACGCCGGTGGAGCAAGCCGAGCGGGCCAGGAACATCGCGCACATGATCTACCAGTTCCTGCCGGTGGCTACACCGGTGATCGTGGTCCTGTTCATCCTGCTCTTTGCGTGGCTGGTGGGCGCCATGGCGTCCATGGCGGGAATGCGGACCAAATTCCGCGACGTTTTCTCGCTGATGGCGGCCTGCTCGTTGATTCCGGCGCTGCAGCAGATCGCCACCTACGTGGTACTGCACACCAAAGGCGACGAAATCACTTCGCAGGACCAGCTCACGCCGCCGTTCGGGCTGGACATCTTTCTTCAGAATATTCACGGCGCGTTGCTCGGGTTTGTGAATTTTTTCTCAATCTTTGAGATCTGGTATCTGATTGTGCTAACGCTCGGACTAGCATACCTCGGCAAATCATCCAAGGGCAAGGCGTTCTTCGCCATCACGCCGGCCTGGGTGCTGCCGTTGGTCATTAAGGTAGTGCAGGCGATGCTTCAAGGCGGGCAGGGGAGCTGAACTAGCCGGCGGATTCTTCGGTTTCTTCGCCGGGCGGACGCTTGTGCTTGGGCTTCTTACGCTGCTTCTTCGGGACGATGAGCTTGGGCGATGGCACAGTCCCGACGCGTTCGCGCGCCAGGCGGCGGATTTCCGTTGGCACGTCGAACTTCTTCGGTTTCTTTTTCGCCATGCTACATGCCTCTTATTGTTGGTGCTGATTCGCAGCCATGATCCGCCGGATGGATCGCACCTCGATGTAAAGGACGCCTATGGCCGCAATAAGGCCAAACCACTCGCCCTTTACGACAGCCCACCCGCTGGCTATCAGGACGATCATCACCGCTACGCATTGCCACGCTATAGCCCCGTCGTGATTCTTGTTTGAGAAAGATTGCTGACCCGCGAGAAACCACGCGAGCGAAGCCACGATCCCTCCCAGCGCCGGATGCTGTGCCGCGAAATTCGACAATGCGCTCATCATGCTGCCTATTCACTACGGTGCCTGTTCACATGCTTTTTCGCGACCGGTCTTACCATCCTATACCCCTTGCATACCCTTGCATGCGCTTGACTTCGCGGCTTCCATTTCGGTAGCCTGACGATTCCACATGTCCTCTATCGACGTTCCCCTAGAGCGTGGCGGTTTCGGCAAGACAGCCCGCCGCGACGCCTGGTGGGTTTATCCGCTCCTCACTTTTCTCGGATTGGGCGCCTTTCTGGTCTATGCGAATTGGGCGGCCTTTCAGGGCAATCATTACACCTATGGTCCGTACCTTTCGCCCATGTATTCGCCGCTGATTTTCGGCCACCCGGGCGAGGATTCCTGGTTCGGAGCGATGCCCGCGTTTTTCCCGAGCTTCGTCACAGTGGCGATGCTGATCCTGATCTTCCCGGGCGGCTTCCGCATTACGTGCTATTACTATCGCGGCGCGTACTACAAGGCGTTTTGGGCCGATCCGCCGAATTGCACCGTGGGCGAGCCGCGCAAGAAGTACCTGGGTGAACGCTACTTCCCGTTGATCATTCAAAACATACATCGCTACTTCCTCTACGCCGCGCTGCTGTTTCTGGTGTTTCTGGCGCACGACGTCTGGAAAGCCCTGTGGTTCGACGGTAAATTCGGCGTCGGCGTGGGGACGCTGGTGCTGCTGATCAATCTCATCCTGCTGGGCAGCTACACCACCGGTTGTCATTCGCTCCGCCATTTGACCGGCGGAATTTTCGATGTGCTCTCACGCCGGCCGATCCGCAAGAAAATGTACGATTGCGTGAGCTGCATGAATCGCCGCCACATGCTGTTTGCGTGGCTGAGCCTGTTCTGGGTCGCCTTCTCCGATCTGTATATCAGGATGTGCTCCATGGGCATCTGGACGGATTGGAGAATCTTCTGATGGCAGCCGAATATCAAACGTTCGAACATGACGTGTTGGTGATCGGCGCCGGTGGCGCGGGGCTGCGCGCGGCTATCGAGGCGTCGGCCGGAGGCGTCAAGGTCGGCGTAGTCAGTAAATCGCTGCTCGGCAAGGCGCATACCGTGATGGCCGAAGGCGGCATGGCGGCCTCCATGGGTAACGTGGACGATCGCGATAATTGGCGCGTGCACTTCTCCGACACCATGCGGGGCGGCCAATATCTGAACTATCCACGGATGGCCGAATTGCACGCCAAGGAAGCGCCCGAGCGCGTGCGAGAACTGGAGGCTTGGGGCGCGCTGTTCGACCGCACCAAAGACGGCAAGATTCTGCAGCGCAATTTCGGCGGACATCGTTATCCGCGCCTGGCCCACGTGGGCGACCGCACCGGCCTGGAGATGATCCGCACGCTCCAGGACCACGGCATCCACCAGGGCATCGATTTTCACATGGAGTGCACCGTCATCACTCTGCTGGTGAACGCCGGCCGCGTGGTGGGGGCCTTTGGGTACGATCGCGAACGCGGCCGCTACAAACTATTTCATGCAAAAGCGGTGGTGCTGGCCACGGGTGGGATCGGCCGCGCGTACAAGATCACGAGCAATAGCTGGGAATATACCGGCGACGGCCATTCGCTGGCGTATCACGCCGGCGCCACGCTGCTCGGCATGGAGTTCGTGCAATTCCATCCCACCGGCATGGTTTGGCCGCCCAGCGTGCGCGGCATCCTGGTTACCGAAGGCGTGCGCGGCGAAGGCGGGATTCTGCTGAACAATCAGGGCAAGCGCTTCATGTTCGATGATATTCCCGCGCTCTATAAGAATCAGACCGCCGACACGCCCGAAGAAGGCTGGCGCTACACGCAGGGCGACAAGAACGCGCGGCGTCCGCCCGAGTTGCTAACGCGCGATCATGTGGCGCGCTGCATCGTGCGTGAAGTGCGGGAAGGCCGCGGCACGCCGCACGGCGGCATCTATTTGGATATCGCTTGGATCAAAGAGAAGCTGCCGAATGCGGCCGAGCATATCAAGAAGAAGCTGCCCAGCATGTACCACCAGTTCAAGCAGCTCGGCGACATCGATATTACTAAGGAGCCGATGGAGATCGGTCCGACGACGCACTATATGATGGGCGGGATTCGCGTGAATCCCGATACGCAGATGTCGGATGTAGAAGGCTTGTTCGCGGCCGGAGAGTGCGGCGCGGGATTGCACGGCGCGAATCGATTGGGCGGCAATTCTTTGTCCGATCTGGTGGTCTTCGGCAAGCGCGCGGGCGAGTTTGCGGCGAAGTTCTCGAAAGATCATACTGCGGGAAACATCGACCAAGCGCAGGTGGATGAAGTGGCGCGTCAGTCGCTCGATGTCTTCGAGCGGCAGGGGGAAAGTCCGTATCAGGTGCAGCACGATCTGCAAGACTTGATGCAAAATGAGGTGGGCATCGTGCGCCGCGAGGATGAGCTGGAGCGTGCGCTGGAAGGTATCGCCAAGCTGAAAGATCGGGCGAGTAAAGTAGGCGTCGGCGGCAATCGCGAATATAATCCCGGCTGGCACACCGCGCTCGATTTGAATAATCTGCTCACGGTTTCCCAAGCCATCGCGCTCTCGGCGCTGCAGCGGAAAGAAAGCCGCGGGGCGCATTTTCGGGATGACTATCCCGAAAAGGACCCGGCTTTCAGCACCTTCAATTTCATCATCAACAAGGCGCCGGACGGTGCCATGAAGATCGACCGGGAGACGCTGCCGCCGATGACCGAAGAGCAGAAACAGATAATCGAAGAGATGAAGTAAAATATCATGGCTAACGCAACTTTTCGAATTTGGCGGGGCGACCAGTCGGGCGGCCAGTTCCGCGATTACAGCACTGAAATCTCAGAAGGCATGGTGGTGCTCGACGCTGTCCATCACATTCAGGCCGAACACGCCAACGATATGGCGGTGCGCTGGAACTGCAAGGCCGGCAAATGCGGTTCGTGTTCGGCCGAAATCAACGGCATGCCGAAATTGATGTGCATGACGCGCCTGAACACGCTGCCGCTCGACCAGCCGGTGACCATTCAGCCCATGAAGACGTTCCCGCTGATCAAAGACCTGGTCACGGATGTCTCCTGGAATTATAAGGTCAAGATGGGCATCAAGAAATTAAAGCCGCGCCAGCCCGACGCGCCGGACGGCACCTGGCGCATGGATCAGGCCGATGTCGACCGTCCGCAAGAGTTCCGCAAGTGCATCGAGTGTTTCTTGTGCCAGGATGTTTGCCACGTCTTGCGCGATCATCAACTGTTCGACCAGTTTATCGGGCCGCGCTTTCTGATTTACACCGCGCAATTGGAGATGAATCCGATCGATACCGAAGACCGGCTGCCGGATCTGCGCAAGCAGCAGGGCATCGGCTACTGCAACATCACCAAGTGCTGCACCAAGGTTTGTCCGGAAAGCATCACCATCACCGATAACGGCATCATTCCTTTGAAGGAACGCGTGGTGGACCGTTATTTCGACCCATTGGCGAAGCTGTTCCGGGCGTTCGGGGCGAAGTAGCCGACCGCGGCACCATATTCGATACTGGGATTGAGTATGGTATTCTGAAGGTGCCATGGGACCAGCACGAAAGATCACTATCGAGATTCCGGAAGAGCTTCTGGAAAAAGCGCAGCAAGCCACCGGTTCGGGTGTCACCCAGACCGTCCGGACAGGCCTGCAGTTAGTTGCAGCGTCGCAAGCCTATGCCCGGCTTCGTGAATTGCGGGGCAAGGTTCGCTTCTCGCTTACTCTAGATGAGCTCAAGGACGACCGTTGATCGCGGCTGACACCAGCACCTGGATCGCCTTCCTGCAGGGAGACAGCGGCGAAGACTTACAATTACTGGATAAGGCGCTGGAGGACCAGCAGGTCCTGATGGCGCCTGCAGTGTTAACCGAGATGTTGAGCGATCCGAAGCTCCCTTCAGCCGTCGCCGAAACGCTTTTGGAAGTGCCACTCATTGAGGTTAAACCCGGCTATTGGGAACGGGCCGGCGCATTACGAGCTAAAGTATTGGCTCAGCGCCGCAAGGCTCGTCTGGGCGATGCCCTGATCGCCCAGACCTGTATCGATCGTGGGATTCCGCTCTTGACACGCGACCGCGATTTCCGGGCGTTCACCGCCGCGGCTGGCTTGGATATTGCGATTGTGCTGCGCGCCGATTAGCGACACCTCTCACCGCTCAGCCGCCGCTTGCGATACACTTTCAGACGAAATGGCTGGCCCACATCATCGCGATCGAGCGATTCCGCAGTTTGAACTGAAGCCGATTTCCAACGCCGGAGTTTCCGAAGCATTGGAAAAAGCCGCGCGCTACCGGCTGTTGAATGAGCCTTCGCTCGCCGAAAGCATTTGCCTGGATGTGCTCCAAGCGGAGCCTGAGAACCAGCGCGCTCTGGTGACATTGCTGCTGGCGCGAACCGATCAGTTCGGCTACGGGACTGCCATGGCCACCGCCCGAGAGTTGTTGCCGCGTCTGAAGAGCGAATACGATCAAAACTATTATGCGGGTATCATTTGGGAGCGCTCGGCCCACGCGCAGATCCGAAAGGGTGCGCCCACGGCGTCCTTCACCGCGTTTGACGGCTTCATTCAGGCTATGCGGTGCTATGAGAAGGCGATCGAACTGCGCCTGCCAGGCAACGACGACGCGATTCTGCGCTGGAACACCTGCGCGCGAATCTTGATGCGCAATCCGAATCTTCGGCCCAAGCCGGACGAAGCGTACGAGCCTGTTACCGGCGAGTGAATCGGTTATAATAAAAACATCCCGATGAAGTTTGGTGTCGTCGTGTTTCCCGGCAGCAATCGCGATCACGACGCGTGGTACGCCGTTTCGAAAATTCTCGGGCAAGACTGCGAAATCATCTGGCACGATGCCACAAGCCTCGGCAGCGTGGATGCGCTGATCCTTCCCGGCGGTTTTTCTTACGGCGATTATCTGCGCTGCGGAGCTATTGCGAAGTTCTCGCCGGTGATGCAAAGCATCCGTAAGTTCGCCGCCGATGGCGGCCTGGTGCTGGGCATCTGCAACGGGTTTCAGATTCTGGTGGAAAGCGGACTGCTGCCGGGCGCCCTGGTGCGCAATCGCGGCCTGAAGTTCGTCTGCAAGCATGTCCCGCTGCGGGTTGAAACCACTGACTCTCCCTTTACTTCGGAAGCCACGAAGGGACAACGCCTGGTGGTTCCCGTGGCACACGGCGAAGGTTGTTATATCGCCGATGAGCGCACGCTCGATCAACTGGAAGCCGAAGATCGCGTGACGCTGCGGTATCTTGAAAATCCCAACGGCTCCATGCGCGACATCGCGGGCATTTTGAATGAAGGCCGCAACGTGATGGGTTTGATGCCTCACCCGGAAGACGCGACCGAGCCTCTCATGGGGTCGAGCGACGGCATCGTAATCTTTCAGTCCATGGTCGCGGCATTGGTTTCAGCGCATTAAAGAATGACGCCACAAGTCATTACTCCGCAGACCATCGAAGCACACCAGCTCACCGAGCCGGAATACGAAAAGATTGTTTCCCTCCTCGGACGCGAGCCCACCTACACCGAGCTCGGCATCTTCAGCGTGATGTGGAGCGAGCATTGCTCGTACAAGAGCTCGCGCATTCATTTGAAGAAGCTGCCGACGCGCAGCAAGCTGGTGCTGCAAGGGCCGGGCGAGAACGCGGGCATCATCGACATCGGCGATGGCTACGCGATCGCATTCAAAATCGAATCGCACAATCATCCCAGTTTTATTGAGCCGTTCCAGGGCGCGGCCACGGGCGTAGGCGGCATCCTGCGCGATATTTTCACCATGGGCGCTCGGCCTATCGCGGTGATGGATGCGATCCGCTTTGGTCCGCTCGATATTCCCCGCAATCGCCGCATTCTTGAAGGCGTTGTCTCGGGTATCGCGCACTATGGGAATTGCTTCGGCGTTCCGACAGTTGGTGGCGAGTGCGTTTTCGAGGATTGCTATAACGGCAATCCGCTGGTGAATGCCTTCGCGTTGGGCGTGTTCCGGAAGGATGAAGTTTTTTACGGCAAGGCCACCGGAATCGGTAACCCAGTAATTTACGTCGGCGCGAAGACTGGGCGCGACGGCATCCACGGAGCGTCCATGGCGTCGGCCGAGTTCACCGAGGAATCCAAGCAGAAACGTCCGAACGTGCAGGTAGGCGATCCATTTCTCGAAAAGCTTCTGCTGGAAGCCTGTCTGGAAGCGATGCGGACCGGCGCCATCGTTGGCATTCAGGATATGGGCGCCGCCGGGCTCACGTGTTCCACCTGCGAAATGGGCAGCCGCGCGGGAACCGGAGTCGAGATCGATCTGCAATACGTGCCTCAGCGTGAGACCGGCATGACGCCGTACGAGATCATGCTGTCCGAATCGCAGGAGCGCATGCTGCTGGTTGCGGACAAGGGGCGCGAAGCCGAGGTTTTTGCGGTCTTCCACAAATGGGGATTGGATGCGGTGACGGTGGGGCGCGTCACCGGCGATGGCATCCTGCGCGTGAAGAACCACGGTGTGGTGGTAGCGGAGATACCGAATCGCGCGCTGGCCGATGAAGCTCCCCTCTACGATCGGCCGCATACCAAACCAGCGCGGCTCGCGCCGCTGGAAGCCCCGCCGATTCCGAATCGTTCGAGCCCGGCTGCCATTCGCGCCGATCTCATCGCCCTGCTCAGTTCGGGCGATCTTTGCTCCAAACGCTGGATCTGGGAGCAGTACGATTATCTGGTACGCAGCAGCACGCTGGCCGGGTCCACCGCCGACGCCGCCATCGTTCGCGTGAAAGAGACCGGAACATCCATCGCGATGTCGCTCGACGGCAACGGCCGCTATTGCGCGCTCGATCCGCGCGAAGGCACCAAGCTGATGGTCGCCGAATGCTGCCGCAATGTTTCCACCTCGGGTGCTCTTCCCGTGGCCGCGACGAACAATTTGAATTTCGGCAATCCGGAGCGGCCGGAGATCATGGCGCAACTGGTGGAATCGATCGAAGGCATGGCGGAGGCGTGCGAATTTTTTGAGGTGCCCATCACGGGCGGCAATGTCAGCCTGTACAACGAGACGCTGGGTGATGCGATTTTCCCGACGCCGGTGATGGGGATTGTCGGCCTGATGAAGACCGCGCAGCCGACGCCGATTCATTTTCCCGAGGTCGGCCTCCATCTGATTCTGTTGGGTGGGTTTGGAAGCTGCGATGGAACGCACTTCGGCGGGACCCAGTACGCTAAGGTGGTTCTCGATACGCTCTGGGGTCTGCCTCCTAGTTTGGACATGCCTTATGAGAAGCGCGTGCAACAGGCGATCCGCGAGATTATCGCCGCCAAGCTGGCGGCCGCGGCACACGATATTAGCGACGGCGGTCTCGCAATTGCTTTATGTGAAAGCTCTTTTGGGCCCGCGGGAATTGGAGCGCACGTAGAGATTCCGAAGGGTCTGCGCCCCGAATTCCTGCTGTTTCACGAAGCCCCGTCGCGAATTTTAGTTGCAACGTCTCAGCCGGAAAACGTTGCGGAAATCGCGCGCAAAAATTCGGTTGAAGCACTCGATATCGGTGTTACGATGAAGGGGCGGTTACGAATCGATTGCGGTTCGGGAACTTTGCTGGATTGCGACCTGACGGAGTTGAGGCAACCTTGGGAAACTTCACTCGAACGCCTGCTGCACCAGCAGTAGCAGAAATACAAAGTGACAAACTCCGCGAGGAGTGTGGCGTCTTCGCCATTCACGGCCATCCCGAAGCCGCGAACTTGGCCTACCTTGGTCTCTACGCGCTGCAACATCGCGGCCAGGAGAGCGCCGGCATTGCGACCAGCGACCATCGCGAAATCCGCTGTTCCAAATCGATGGGGCACGTGGCCGACATCTTCACGCCGGAGCAGATTGCGTGCCTCCCGGGCGACATGGCGATCGGCCATACTCGCTATTCCACCGCCGGCGACACCGTCTTGTTGAACGCGCAGCCGTTTCTGGTGGCGTGTAACAAGGGGCAGATCGCGGTGGCGCACAACGGCAACATCACCAACGCTGGCGAGCTGAAGCGTGATCTGGAGCGCGAAGGATCGATCTTCCAAGCCACTAGCGATACCGAGGTCATCCTGCATTTGGTGGCGCGGTCGCGCGAACGCACGCTCGCGGGCGCGTTGCGGGAAGCCCTGCTGCAATTGGAAGGTGCGTTTTCGCTCGTGTTCCTGGCCAAGGACCGCGTGATTGTGGCGCGCGACCGGCACGGATTCCGTCCGCTTGCCTTTGGACGCATGCCCGCGCCTGAAGGTGGCACGGCCTACGTTTTTGCGTCGGAAACCTGCGCTTTCGATTTGATCACTGCCGACTATGTGAACGACGTGGAGCCCGGCGAAATGGTGTGCGTCGGTCCGGAGGGTCTGACGCGCGAGCGCTGGGCCCCGGCCGCACCGCAAGCGCATTGCGTCTTCGAGCACGTGTATTTCTCGCGGCCCGATTCCATCGTGTTCGGCCGCTCGGTGGGGCAATCTCGCGAGAATCTCGGACGACTGCTGGCGCGCGAATCGGCCGTTCCCGCCGACGTCGTGGTTCCTGTGCCTGACTCGGGCGTCGCGGCTGCTATCGGTTTTGCGTCCGAATCCAATATCCCTTTCCGGCAGGCTCTGATCCGCAACCACTACGTTGGACGCACTTTCATTGAGCCGTCGCAAGCTATTCGCGACTTCGGCGTGAAGCTGAAGCTCAACCCGGTGCGCCATCAGTTGGAAGGCAAGCGCGTTATCTTAGTCGACGATTCCATCGTGCGGGGAACAACCAGCCGTAAGATCGTGCGCATGGTGCGAAACGCCGGCGCGCGCGAAGTGCATCTGCGCATTTCATGCCCCCCGACGATTTCGCCGTGCTTCTACGGCGTGGATACGCCATGCGAGAGCGAGCTGATCGCCGCCAATCATTCGATCGAAGAGATTCGCCAGTTTGTCGAGGCTGATTCGCTGGCCTATCTTTCACTCGAGTCTCTGCGGAAGGCTGTTTCCGACATGAAAGGCGAATACTGCTACGCCTGCTACACGGGCGATTATCCGACCGAACTGGTGCAGATCGAAGAATTAGTCGCCGCGCGAGTCCGGCGCTAGGCGCACAGCCGAAGGTACAATCAATACATGGGCGCAACCACGACGCTGGTAACAGTCCGAGAGTTCCTTGAGATGCCTGAGACCGAAGGCCTGCTTGAGGAGCTCATTGGAGGCGAAGTTATCAGCATGCCACGCTCAGGGTATCCGCACGAGGTTACCAAATCCAACATCATTCGGGTTTTGACGGCTTGGTCGCTTGAGAATCCCTCTTTGCGATTATTTTGCGAAGCCGCGTACCAACTCGATGACCGGAATTGCCTGATCCCTGACCTAAGCTTGCTTGCATCCAATCGAATCCTGCCTGGGAGCACCGGAGTTTTCCAAGGGGCTCCCGAAATCGCGATTGAAGTAGTCTCCTCGGAATCCGCGGCGCGTCTCGAAGACAAGATCGAGCTCTACTTGTCGCACGGAAGCAAATCTGTTTGGGTGGCCTATCCCAACAAGCGGGTGGTACGCGTATTCGACGTGAATGGCGGCGCGACGAGGTTTGAACAGGACCAACCTCTCATCGATCCCGCCGTTCTACCTGGCTTCAGCTTTCCTACATCGGCGATTTTCGAGGGTGTCTAGCCCGCAAACCAAATCGGCACCGGCCGCTGCCGGCCCTCTGTTGCCGCCTCCGCGCTCGCAGTCCCGCATTCCCGCATTCGTGAACTGGCCGAGATTGCCATGTCCATGGACGGCGTACTGAAGCTCTACTTCGGTGAATCCAACCTGCCCACGCCAGAGTTCATCAAGCGCGCCGCCCAAAAGGCGATGGCCGACGGCTTCACGTTCTATACCGAGAACGCCGGTCTGCCTTCGTTGCGCAAGGGTCTGGCCCGTTATTACCAGGAACTGCACGCGGTGGAACTGGACGCCGCCTCCGAGCTCGTCGTCACGGCATCCGGAGTGCAGGCGCTGCATCTGGCGATTCGCTGCGTGCTCGATCCGGGCGATGAAGCGCTGGTGTTGACGCCCGCTTGGCCCAACGGCGCGGCCAACGTCGCCATGGCCAACGCAGTGCCCGTCGAGATCGCGCAGCCTCTGGTGGGCGATCGGTACGAAATCGACTTTTCCGCCCTCGAAGCCGCCATCACGCCGCGAACGCGGATGCTGCTCTATACTTCACCCTCCAATCCGTTGGGTTGGGTGGCCACCGTGGACGAGCAGCGTCAATTATTGGAATTTGCGCGCCGCCACGGATTGTGGCTCATGGCCGACGAAGTGTACGAGCGCCTGAATTATACGGGAGCGAAGCCAACCACGCCCGCGCCCACGATTTTGAAGCTCGCCAATCGCGATGACGCCGTGATTGTCGTGCAATCGTTCTCCAAAGCTTATTGCATGACCGGCTGGCGTCTGGGATGGCTGGTGGCGCGGCGCGATCTGGCGGCGCGGGCCACGCAGCTCAACGAATTCGTCGTGTCGCACGCGCCCAGTTTCACACAGCGGGCCGGGGAAACGGCGCTGCTATGGGGAGAAAACGCGCTGGCGGAAATGCTGGTGCGCTTGCGGGAAAATCGCGACTTCTGTTTAGCCGCGCTGGCGAAAATGCCCGGCGTCACCGTTCCCAAGCCCGACGGCGCGTTCTATTTGTTTCCGAAGATCACGGGCGCGGGCGATTCATTCGATTTCTGCAAACGCCTGTTGCTCGAAACTCATGTAGGATTAGCGCCAGGCGTAGCATTCGGCGCCGGCGGCGAAGGATCGGTGCGAATTTGTTATGCCGCTGACCGCCCGATTCTCGAAGAAGCGATGGCGCGCCTCAGCCTGTTTCTCCGGTGAGTGCGCGCCAGCTCTCTCCTCTGGCTCTAACTCTTACTGATGCGCCGCGTTGTGCTTGTCGCGATAGATATTGCGGCTTAGCCGATTCTGCTGGTGATTGATTTGCGCCTTCTCTTTATTCGTCAGGTTGCCGCCGTTTTGAGCACGATCCCGGCGCGTCTCTCGATTCACCGCCGCTTCTTTGCCCTCCAGATTGGCAGTCTCGTGAGGCGTAAGCGATCCGTTCTTTACACCGCTGGCAATCCGATCCTGCTGGTTTTCTTTGCGCTGGTGAATCTCCTGCGCCTGTACTAAACCGGTTGCGCTGATCAACATCCCTGTTACGGCAAGTGCTCGAAACATGCGCTTCATGGTTGCTCTCCTAATCCTGTAAACGCACCTCGGGAATGGAACTCTCGCGGGAATCCATTAAATTTCGATTACGCAAAATAATTACGCATGCAGGAAACGCCGGATTTCCTCTTCCAGCCCCGGCGCGCAGCCGATCCCATTGCCAGCGTAGATCGTTGAGCCGCCATCGATATTCAGATAGCGCGCGCCGGCCTCTTCGAGGATAATTTTGAGCGGCGCGAAGTCCCAGGGCGACGCGCTGGGCTCGATCCAAACTTCGGCCTGGCCGGATGCCACCATCATCGCGTCCGCCGCGCCGCCCAGTCCGCGCACGGCCCAAAAGCGCGCCATCCAGTCGAGCAGACGATCGCGAAAGGGTGTCTTCGCAATCTTGTCGTAGCCGTTCAGGCAAAGAACAGATTCATCAACGGATGTTTTTGCGGATGCCTGAATGCGCGCATCGTCGCGAAACGCGCCTCCGCCACGGCTGGCCGCGTAGAGCTTCCCTAGTACCGGCAGATTCACCACGCCGGCCACAACATCGCCATCCGCCTCGAGCGCGATCAAATTGGCCCACAGCGGATTGCCGCGCACGTAGTCGCGTGTCCCATCGATCGGATCGATGATCCAGCGCCGCCCGCTGCGGCTCTCCGCGCGCGCTCCCTCTTCGCCCAGAATGCCGTCATCGGGAAATGCCTCGCTCAAAATGCCAGCGATCATCCGCTCACATTTGCGGTCCGCTAGTGTCACGGGAGACTTGTCAGGCTTGGTTTCAGCGACGATATTCGGCTGCAGTCGCAGCGCCAGTTCGGCCGCTCTCTTCGCGGCTTCCATGGCAACCTCCAGCTCTCGTGACCAACTGTTCACAGTGGCAGACCGTTGAACACAATCCACACCGTAGCACGTCTACAATAGGCGAATGGGCGTTCGCACCATGTACGCGGTCTTGGAAGTTGCCGCTAAGAGTTTTGGCAACACGCCGGCGTTGCACCAGCCCACTGGCAAGGGCAATTATCAGACCTACACCTGGATCGAGTACAAGCGCGCAGCCGAAGAAATCGCTTGCGGTCTGCGCCAGTTGGGCATAGGAAAGGGCGACACCGTCGCGCTGCATTCGGAGACCCGCGCCGAATTCTATCTCGCCGACCTTGGCATACTCGCGAATGGCTCCATCGCCGCGGCTCTCTACACTACATATCCTTTTCCCGAACAGGTAAAAAACCTGCGAGCCAGCCACGCCAAAGCGGTGTTCGTCGAGGATCCGAAGGGCATGCAGGCTCTGCTAGCAGAAGGCGGAGAGATGCTCGCCGGATTGCATTGGATCTTGCTGACCGGTGAATCCGAAGGCGCCCTGACGATCGAGCAGTTGCGGGACAAGGGCCGCGCCGCGCTGAAGCAAGACCCGCACGCGTTCGACAAGATCCGCGCCGAGGTGAGCCCGGAAGATCCCGCGGTTCTCTATCTCACCTCCGGCGCCACCGGAGAACCGAAAATGGGGCTGGTAAGCCACGCGGCGCTAACCAGCAACATCGACATGGGACCGCAGGTGCTGGCCCTGACGCACGCCGATTGCACCATCGCCTTTCTTCCATCGGCCCACATCGCGCAACGCGTGGTGATCGAGTTTCTCCCCATCCGCATGGGTATTCCGGTCTGGTTCTCCGAAAGTCTCGCGAAACTGCCGCACGAGATGAAGTCCATCCGTCCCACGTTTCTGCTGGCGCCTCCGCGCGTGTGGGAACGCATTTTCACCAGCGTCAACGCGGAGATCAAAAAGAAAAGCGCGGCCGTAAGAAAAATGTTTCATGGCGCCGTTGGATTGGGCGCCGAAGTGAGCCGCCTGCGCGAGGAGGGCAAGCCGGTTCCGAAAACGATGCTGGGTTTGCTAAGGATCGCGGACTGGCTCGTGTTCTCCAAGATCCGCGCGCGTTTGGGCGGCCGTATCCGAATCGCGGCTTCGGGAGCGGCGCCGCTCGGAAAGGACCTGGCACGCTTCTATGCGGCTATCGGAATGCCGCTCATTGAAGGCTACGGGCTCACCGAGGGCGGCGTGGTCTGCTTGAATCCTAGCGATCGTCCCAAGTCGGGGAGCATCGGCAAGAAATTGCCGGGCGTGGAGCTGCGTTTGGCCGAAGATGGCGAGCTGCTGATCAAGAGTCCGGCGCTGTTCCTCGGATACTACAACGATCCGGAGGCAACCAAAGCGGTGTTGCGTGACGGCTGGCTCCATACTGGCGACATCGCTGAAATCGATCCTGAAGGATATGTGTTTATCACCGGCCGCAAAAAGGAGTTGATCGTCTCATCCAACGGGAAGAAGATTTATCCCGCGCGTATCGAAATGCTCTTCAAGACGGAGCCCGTCATCAATCAGGTGGTGCTGATTGGCGATCGTTTGCCGTACGTCACGGCTCTGGTCACCATCAATGCCGCAGAAGTGGCCACTTCCGCCGAAGTCGAAGTGAAGAAGGCGGTAGCGCGCGTGAACCGAAAGCTCGCTCCGTTTGAGCAGATTCGCAAGTTTCGCATCCTCGAACGCGACTTCTCCATCGAATCCGGCGAGCTGACGCCCACCATGAAGGTCCGGCGAAATCGCGTGCTGGAGAATCATCGCGATCTGGTCAGCGAATTGTACATGGGGAAAGAGGAAAGCCAATAATCACGCCGCCGCGCGCCAAAATTATCCCGAAGGAGATCGCGCTTCACGGCGACTCGCGCATCGACAATTACTTTTGGCTGCGCGACCGGTCCGATCCGGATGTGATCCCTTATATCGAAGCCGAGAATCGGTACACCGAGGAGACGACGGCTCCCACGAAATCGCTGCAGGAGACCCTGTATCAAGAGATTCTCGGCCGCATTCAGGAGACCGACGTCTCTGCGCCGGTGAAGCGCGACGACTATTTCTATTACACGCGCACCGAAGAAGGCCAGGCGTATTCGATCCAATGCCGCAAGCGTGGAAGCCCGGATGCGCCCGAAGAGATTCTCCTCGATGCCAATGTTTTAGCCGAAGGTCAGAAGTATTTCCGGCTGGGAAACTTTGCGGTCAGCCCCGATCATCGGTTGCTGGCGTACTCGACGGATTTAGAGGGCGATGAATCTTATACTATCCAGGTGAAAAATCTCGCAACCGGCGAACTATTGCCGGACAGAATTGCGAACACCTATTACACGCTCGAATGGGCCAACGATAATCGGACGTTTTTCTACACGGTGTTGGACCAGACCAAGCGCCCCTATCGCGCCGTCCGGCATGAACTGGGTTTAACATCAGACACGATCGTCTATCAAGAAGATGACGGCCGCTTTGCGCTGGGGCTGAGCAAAACTCGCAGCCGGCGATTCTTGTTCATCGAGCTATCGAGCCCGCTTACATGCGAATTGCGGTACCTGGAAGCGAGCGATCCGCAAGACGAATTCCGCGTGATGCTGCCTCGGCGGCAGAACGTAGAGTATGATGCGACGCATCACGGCGAATATTTCTTCACACGGACCAACGACCAGGCGAAGAATTTTCGACTCATGCGGGCCCCCGTGAGTGACCCTTCCGCGACAACCTGGCAGGAGGTTATCCCAGCACGCTCCGGCGTAACCATCGAAGGTGTAGATTCCTTTGAAGACCATTTAGCGATCTACGAACGCGAGCGAGGAATCGAGAAGATTTGCATTCGCGATGGCTCGGGAGCGTTCTCGCATTACATCGAATTTCCCGAGCCTGTCTACACGGTGAGCGCGAGCGGGAACGCGGAATATAAGACTAATCTGCTCCGCTTCAGCTACACATCGCTGGTCACGCCCACGTCCGTGTTTGACTACAACGTGCGAACCCGCCAGCGTGAGTTGAAGAAGCAATACGAAGTGCGCGGGGGTTACGACGCGTCGCAATATCAATCCGAACGGATATTCGCCCAGGCGCCCGATGGCGTCGAAGTGCCGATCTCCATGGTCTATCGCAAGGGCTTCGATCGAAATGGAACAAGCCCCCTGCTGCTTTACGGCTACGGGGCATACGGCCACAGTATCGATCCGCGATTTTCCTCCGATCGTCTCAGCCTGCTCGATCGCGGGTTTGTCTTCGCGATCGCGCACATCCGCGGCGGCGCCGAACTAGGTGAAGAATGGCACGATCACGGCAAGCTGCTCGAAAAGAGAAACACGTTCACCGATTTCATCGCGTGCGCGGAACATCTGATTTCGGCGCGCTACACCTCAACCGATCGTATGGCGATCATGGGCGGCAGCGCGGGTGGTCTTCTGATGGGCGCGGTGCTCAATCTGCGGCCCGAGTTGTTCCACGCCGCCATCGCGAAGGTGCCGTTCGTAGATACGCTGAACACGATGCTTGATCCCACGCTGCCGCTCACGATGTCCGAGTATGAAGAATGGGGCAATCCGGAAACCAAGCAGTATTACAACTACATCCGATCGTATTCGCCCTACGACAATGTGGCCCCGCGCGCGTACCCGATGATGCTGGTGACCGCCGGTCTCAATGACCCGCGTGTCTCGTATTGGGAACCGGCGAAATGGGTCGCGAAATTGCGCGCACTGAAAACAGATTCAAACGTGCTGCTGCTGAAAACCGACATGGGCAGCGGGCACTTTGGGCCATCGGGCCGTTATGAAGGCATCAAGGAAGTCGCGTTCGACTACGCGTTCTTGCTTATGGCCATGGATTGCGCCTAAGCGGTCAACGAAAGCAGTGTTCGCTTTACCACCGCTTTGGTCAGCGGAACCTTGTACTTGTTTTTCGCCAGCGGATGCGCGCCCTCCACCGCTGCCTCGCCCGCCTTCGCCGCCAATTCGGGCGTGATGCGCTGGCCCGCCAGCATCGCTTCCACTTTCGGAAGGCGCCACGGAATGGGAGCTACGCCGCCGAGCACAATGCGCGCGCTGCGGCAGACCTCATGATCCATTTCGAGCACGATTGCGGCGCTAACTACGGCGTGGGTCCAGGCTTCGCGATCCAGAACCTTGTGATAGGTGCCGCGCGTTCCGGGCCGCGCCGCAGGCAGTTGAATCGCCGATAAGATCTCGTCCTTCGCCAGCACATTTTCGCGCGCCGCGTCCACGCGCGGTAGCTGGAAGAATTCAGAAGCAGGCACCCCTCGTTCACCGGACGGACCAGTGATGTGAAACTGGGCTTCCAACGCGACAAGCGCCGGAGCGGTGTCCGACGGATGCACAATGTAGCTCGGGCCGCCGCCAAAAATAGCGTGAAGCTGATTCTCGCCGGAAGCAGAGAAGCAAGTGTTGCCGCCGTTCTTCAAACATGGGAACCCGTTGCGAAAATACCAGCACCAAGGGCGCTGGCAGACATTGCCCGCGAGCGTTCCCGCGTTGCGAATCTGCGGAGTGCCCACCTTCTCGGCGGCTTCGGCCAGCACGGTATATTCTTTGCGGATGCGCTGATCGCGGCTCAATGCGTCGAGCGTAATCAGGCCGCCGATCTTGACGTGGCCGTGCTGGTGCTGGATTTGATCCAGGCCGCGGATCGTTTTGAGATTCACCAGCACGTCCGGGGAAACCACATGCTCCTTCACCATGCCGAGCAGATCGCTTCCGCCGCCCACGATGGAAGCGCTGTGGCCCTGGGCGTGCGCCTGGCTCAGCATCGACACGGCTTCGCGGACATCCTTGGGATTTGCGTTGCTAAAGGCCCTCATGCCAGCACCCCCAGAAGCTTTTCGCGAGTGATAGGAAGATCTTTGATGCGCTTGCCGGTGGCGTTGAAGATGGCGTTCGCCACCGCCGCCACCGAGGGAACTATGCTCGATTCGCCGATCGATTTCGCGCCATACGGCCCATACTGATCTTCCGTTTCGACGAACAGCACACCGATGTCGGGCGTGTCCAGATGCGTCATCACGCGCGCGCCATAATAGCCGGCGTTCAGGGGCACGCCGTGCGCGGGATCATACAACAATTCTTCGTGCAGCGCCATGCCGATCCCCATAGTGGCGCCGCCCTTCACCTGGCTGGAGCAGGTGAGCGGATTGATGATGCGTCCGCTGTCGTGCGCGGCGAGATACTTCACCACACGCGCGTGCCCAAGCTCGGTGTCCACCTCCACTTCCGCGAAATGCGCCGCAAAGGCGTAGCGAGCGGCATCTCTGAGCGGCGCGGGATCGGGCGTGGCACTTCCGGTGCGAATCTCATCGCCTTGCGGCAAGCCCTTGTCGGCGATCTGCTGCTTCAGATCCTTCACTGCTTGAATCACCGCGTAGCCGGTATGCGTGGTGGTCCGGCTGCCGGATTCACCGACCGAATAGGGGCAGACTTCGGTGTCGCCACTCACCACGGCAACCTTCCCGAGCGGCACGCCCAATTCTTCGGCGGCAATCAGCGCCATGGTGGTTTTCGCGGCCGTACCGATATCAGTGACGCCCACGTGCAATTCGTATTGATCGTGCGAATTCAGATGAATCACCGCGCTGCTGCGGCCCACCGCCGCGCCGAACGCGCCCATCGCCATTCCGACGCCGCGCTTCACCGGGCCATCGCCCTCACCCGGCGCGTGCCAGCGCTTCTTCCATTCGAACGCCTCCGCACCGCGAAGAACGCAATCCTCCAGCCCGTAGCTGGTATAAGGCAACTGGTCGTGATACTTCCGCGTCATGTTTTTCAAGCGGAAATCGATGGGATCCATCTTCAACTCATAAGCGACGTGATCCATCAGGGATTCGATGCCGAAGATGCCTTGCGGATAGGCCGGACCACGGAAATTCGCCGAGACGGCCATGTTGGTGTAGGCTGGGTACACTTTCTTCTCGACGTTCGGGCATTGATATAACTCCACGCCCGCGATATCGCCCGAGCTTTTGCGATACGGCCCCATGCCGCTATAGCCGCGGAACTGAATGGCAGTGAGCGTCCCGTCGCGCTTCACGCCCACCTTGTAATATTGCTTGGTCGGCCAGCGGCCATGCACCGCAACGTAATCTTCCTTGCGCGTAAACTCCAGCTTCACTGGCACACCGGCCTTCTTGGCCAGCATCGCGGCCATCAGGTCGAAATCGTGGCATTGATTCTTGTTGCCGAATCCACCGCCCATGTATTTGCAGATCACGCGCACGTTTTCGAGCGGCATCTTCAAATCGTGTGAGATGTCGATGCGGCAACTGGAAATGCCCTGCGTGGATGCGTAAACGGTAAGCTTGTCGCCTTCCCACTGCGCGATGCTGACGCGGATCTCGAGCTGCGCATTGTTCAGATGCACCGAGCGGTATTGATCTTCGAAAACCTGATCGGCGTCCGCGAGTCCTTGCTCGATATCGCCGTGCCGATACGTTTCCGGCTCATGCTCACCCTTGTTATTAGGCGAAAGATTGCCACCGGGTTGGATCTCGACGGCGCCCGGTTTCAGCGCTTCCTCCGCATCCAGCACAAAGGGCAGCGTTTCATAGTCGACATCGATCAGCCGGATGGCGTCTTCGGCCACGTGGCGGTCTACGGCTGCCACCGCTGCCACGGCATCGCCCGCGAAGCGGACCGGGTTGTTGAACAGGTAGCGCTTGTTCTTGGTGTCGCCGCTGCCCCAGATCACATCGCAATTCTCATGCGTGAGCACGGCTTTCACGCCGGGCAACGCCAGCGCCTTCGAGGCGTCGATGCGGCGGATGCGCGCGTGCGGATACGGGCTGCGCAGGACGCGCGCGTAAAGCATGCCGGGCAGATGAAGATCGCCCGTGTAAGTCGCCCTGCCGGTAACTCGTTCAAGCGCATCCACGCGGGAAGCAGGGTGTCCAACCGTCTTGAGCGAGTTCATGCCGTCCTCCCAGTCAAGCTCGCGGACGACGCGGCGAGTACCGATTCCACGTAGCGATTGTAGTTTGAGCAGCGGCAGATATTGCCCGTCATGGCCGCGCGAACTTCATCCGCGGTGGGATGCGGGTTGTGATCGAGCAGTGCTTTGGCGCTCATCAGTTGACCGGACGTGCAGTAACCACACTGTGGTCCATCGTGTTCGATAAAGGCTTCCTGCAACGGATGCAGATGATCGTTGTGCGCCAGGCCTTCCACGGTTTGCACCGTGCGGCCGTCGGCCCAGACCGCGAGCTGGCTGCAGGAGTACACGGGCTTGCCGTCCAGCAGCACCGTGCACGCGCCGCACTCGCCGCGGTCGCAGCCGATCTTGGTGCCGGTGAGGCCCAGGTGATCGCGCAGCACTTCCACCAGCGTCCAGCGATCTTCTACTTCGACGTGGTGTTCGTCGCCATTCACCACCAGCGTGATGGATGTGCGCGGAGCGGCAGCAGGAGCCGCGGCTGCCACTTCTTGCGCCGCCACGTCTTGAACAGCCAGCGGCACACCTGTAGCGACGACGAGCCCGGCGCCCGTAGTCTCCACGAATCTGCGGCGTGAGATTTTGCTCATTTCGCCTCCTGTGGAATTCTACTCTCTATATATTATGTCTTGCGGCGGTTTTCCATGATTTGGTGAAACGACCGCCCGCGCAGCTCCTGGATGGTGAGCCCCGACACGGCCGCTTCCTTTTCGGTGAACGCGCCGCAATTCACGCCGCGCAGCAGGAAATTGAGCAGGCCCTGTCCGGTGGCGGCATCGTCGAAAACGTCGCCCGCCAACGTTGCCTGCGCGGCCTTTTCGACAAAGTTCCGCAGCCGCGCGGACGCCGAATCCAGGCTTTTCAGGAAGAACGCATACACGGCGGCATAGCGCGTGGGAAGCTGGCCGGGATGCAGATCCCAGCCCTGGTAATAGCCGTGGGCGAGGGAACGCTGCACTAGATCGAAGTGATGTCGCATAGCCCGATGCACGATCGCGCGATTCTCGGCCTTTTGCTCGTCGCTGAGCGTGCCTCCGCTTGGGGCGCGATGGCGCGGAATCGGCAAAATCGTGCTCGGCCCATCGGAAAGAAACACCTCGCGATCGGCCGCGCTCACCTGCATCACGTGACGCGCGAAATCGCAGGCTGGATGATCCAGGCGCTGCTCGGCCGCCGCGATGTTGCAGCTCGCCGAGTAATCATACGGCCCGAAGTGCAGGCCCCGGCAGCGTCCCCGCGCCGCTTCCAGCAGCTTCGGAATCGCAACTGATCCGGTGGCATCGATAATACACTGGGGTGTTTCGATCATCAACTCGATTTTGAGGATTCCGGATTTCAGACCGAACCGGGTTTCCGCCTCATTGAGCAAGTGCACCAGTTCACTCACCTGTTCGGGCAGCGTGATCTTCGGAAGCGTGACGACGAAATTGCTAGGAAGGCGTTCGGTCTGTTCGAACAACGCCGTCAGAAAAAGGTCCAGCGTTCTTGCGGATCGCGCGCGCAGCGCCTCGGTGAATGGCTTGATGCGAATTCCGACGAACGGCGGGGAGCCCGGTTTGCCCACGGCACGCGCCAAAAACTGGGCAGCCGATACGGCGTGCCCGTCCTCTTCGGCCTCCGATCGATACCCGTAGCCGTCTTCAAAATCGATCCGAAAATCCTCCACCGGTTCGCGTTCCAGCTTGGCGACCGTACGTTCGAAGATAGACACCGCCAGTTCGCCCGATGGCAAACCCAGGCATTGTGCGAATGACGGCGGGTCCGGCGTGTAGTTGCGAATCAGCTCCAGCGCGAGCGTGCCCAATCGTGCGGGAGTTTCGGCTTTGAAAAGCTGAGCGCCACCGTACACGGTGTGGACGGGTTGGCGATCCGCTGCGGTCTCTAAAACCACCGGGTCATGAGCACTTTTTGCTCGGTGTAAAACATCACGGCGTCTTTGCCGTGCGCGTGCAGGTCGCCGAAGAACGAATTTTTCCAGCCCGCGAACGGGAAGAACGCCATGGGCGCGGCCACGCCGACGTTGATTCCCACCATGCCGGCCTCCACGCGCGCCGAATATTCCCGTGCCGCTTTTCCGCTGCCGGTGAAAATCGAAGTCGCGTTTCCAAACGGCGACCGGTTTACCAGTTCGATGGCCTCTTCGAGCGTCTTTACACGGATCACCGAGAGTACCGGTCCAAAGATCTCGTCCTTCGCGATGGTCATTTCCGGCTTCACGCCGTCGAAGATTGTTGGCCCCAGGAAGAAGCCGTCGCCTTTCGGAGCGGAAGACCGGCCATCCAGCAGCGGCTTAGCGCCTTCCGCGACGCCCTTATCGATGTACCCGGCCACGCGCTCTTTGTGTTCCTTAGTGACCAGCGGACCCATGCCAACGCCCTCTTCGATGCCGTCGCCCACGCGCATGGCCGTCACCTTTTCCACCAGAAGTTTCAGCAGCGGCTCAGCCGCGTCGCCCACCGGGACCAACACGCTTCCCGCCAGGCAGCGCTCGCCCGCCGCGCCGAACGCTGAGCTGATGATGTTTTCCACGGTCTTCGGCAGGTTCGCGTCGGGCATGACCACCAGATGATTCTTCGCGCCGCCCAGAGCCTGGACGCGCTTTCCTTCAGCGGCCGCGGTTTTGTAAATATACTTGGCCACGGGCGTGGAGCCGACAAACGAGATCGCGCGGACCAGGGGATGATGCAACAGCGCATCCACCGCGATCTTGTCGCCGTGGATCAGGTTGAAAACGCCGGCCGGAACACCAGCCTCGTGCAACAGCTTGGTGGCGAGCGTTGGCGTCATCGGAACTTTTTCGGACGGCTTCAGGATAAACGCGTTGCCCGCGGCGATGGCGAAAGGCCACATCCACATCGGCACCATCGATGGGAAATTGAACGGCGTGATGCCGGCGCAAACACCGAGCGGCTGCCGGATGGTATGGCTGTCGATGCCGCTCGAAACGTCGTTCAGCGAATCGCCCATCATCAGGCTGGGCATGCCGCACGCCACTTCCACCATCTGGATGGAGCGGCGAACTTCGGCGCGCGAATCGTCGATGGTTTTTCCGTTTTCGGTGGTCAGTGTTGCCGCCAGTTCGTGGTGATGCTTTTCGAGCAGCGTCTTGTAGCGATAGAGCGGCTGCATCCGATCCACCACTGGCACGTCACGCCACTTGAGATACGCGGCGTGCGCGGCTTGGACGGTGCGATCCACGTCGTCAGCCGTGGCGTACGCCACTTGCGCGATTTCCGAACCCGTTGCGGGGTTTGTCACGGGCATGAGCTTCCGGTTGCCGGTGCTCTCCCACTGGCCGTTGATATAGAAAGACACCGTTTCCACGGAGGGTTGACTTGCGATCATGTATTTAGCGTACTATTGCTTCCGCGCGCCGCGCTGGAACAGTTCCAGATACAGATTGTTGGGATCGCGCATCATGCAGAACTTCGAGGTCCCATTCATCACCGGCTCGCCATTTTTCGAAATCACGGTTACGCCCGCGGCCTTCAGTGCGCTAACCGTCGCGTCGATATCGCGCACGCCCACCTGCAGAATCGCAGTGCCTGGATCCTGAATCCGGGTGTGCAGCGGCTTGCGGTTGATGTCTTTGAATTCCATGAACGCCATCGTCACGGACGTTCCGGGAATGGTGGCCGCGCTTCTGCGAAACTGCGCGCCGGGCGTACCCGCGGTATCCATCATCAGCTTGGTGCCATCCCACGCGGTAGGCGGCAAGGTTTGAAATCCAAGGATGTCGCGATAAATGTGCAGCGTCTGATCCAGGTCCGCAACGATAATCTCAAACGCTCCGCCGATGATATTGCTGGATGCCGGAGCCGTGGTAGTGGGCAGCGGGACGGCGCGCTGCGAAATCTCGATGAAAAAGCCGTCCGGGTCCTGCACAAACACCACGTGGGCGTTGCCGCCATTGGCTCCTTTGATGGTTGCCGGCTCGCCACCTTTGCTGTTGATGTGCGCGTGCGCCGCTTTCAGCTTCGCCATCATGGCATCCATATCACGCACCGTGAGAATCAGGCTGGCCGCGCCGGGGTCCTGGAAACGCGGATGCGCCGCTTTGCGGTCGATATCTTTGTAGTCGATCAGCTCGATGCCTAATCTCGATCCGGGAATTCGGAGAATCGCGGGCCGCGATTGCGCGCCGGGCGTGTTGCCCATGTCGATGATCCACGGCGTGCTGTCAAAGGGACGCGGCGGATTGGGCATTTCCAGTCCGAGAACATCGCGATAGAAGGCCACAGACCTTTCCACGTTCGCAACGATGTGGCTGAAACCTCCCACACCCACCACGTCACCCGGAGGCGCGGGAGCTTGCGCGGAGGCGCACAGGGCGCCCGAAATCATGAGAACAACCGCGGCGGTATTCCGTAACATCTTGGCCCGTAACATCTTGGCTATGATACACTGCCGCCGAGATCCCATGCGCTCCATTCTTCTGTTCGTCTTTGCAAGCGCCGCGCTCGGGGCCGCTCCCGATGGCGCGGCAGTTTTTGAGAGCCATTGCGCCAGTTGCCATCAGACCGCGGCCGGCTCGCGCGTTCCCACGCGCGCCGAGCTCGCCAGCCTGACTCCGGAACAAGTGATGACGGCGTTGCTGCGCGACAAAATGACGATCCAAGGCGGGGCGCTCTCCACCGGCGAGATTCGCGCCGTCTCGTTGTATGTCACCGGCAAAAGCTTTTCGGCCGTAGCCATCGACCCAGCGGCGGGACGCTGCGCCGGAAATCCCAAGCCGTTTTCCCCCAGCGCGGGTGACTGGAATGGATGGGGCGTGAATACCTCCAACGCGCGCTATCAAGCCAATCCCGGGCTCACAGCCGCGGACGTGCCACGGCTCAAATTGAAATGGGCTTTCGGATTTCCAGACGACACGCAAGCCGCGGCGCAACCGGTGATCGTCGGAGGCCGCATCTTCGTCGGAAGCAATGGCGGCACGGTTTTCTCGCTCGATGCCTCCACTGGCTGCGCGTACTGGTCCTATGACGCGGGCGGGATCGTGCGGTCGGCCATCAGCATCGTGCGGTCGCCAAAGTCTTCGCGCTGGATCGCCTATTTTGGCGACTATCACGCCTGGGCCCATGCGGTAGATGCCGAGACCGGGCAGGAAATATGGAAAGTGCAGGTGGACGATCATCCGGCGGCGCGCATCGTCGGATCGCCCACCTATTACAAAGGCCGGCTCTATGTTCCCGTGGCTTCCTCGGAAGAGCTGAACGGCGGCTCGCCGCAATACGAGTGCTGCACGTTTCGCGGAAGCTTGTCGGCGCTCGATGCCGAGACCGGCAAGACCATCTGGAAAACGTATTCCATTTCCGATCCGCCGAAAACATACAAGACCAACTCGGCCGGCACCAAGCTGTATGGCCCCGCGGGCGCGGGCGTCTGGAATTCGCCTACCATCGACGTGAAGCGCAAACGAGTGTACGTGGGCACCGGCAATTCGTACACGGGCGTATCAGTCCCGACCAGCGATTCCATCCTCGCCTTTGATCTGGAGACCGGAAGCATGCTGTGGGCCGCACAAGTGACCCCGGGCGATAACTGGATGGTCGGCTGCCCGAAGAACCCGAATTGTCCAGAGAATCCGGGCGAAGATACGGACTTCGGCAGCGCGTCCGTACTGCGAACCGTCGGCGGTAAACAGATTCTGGTAGCGACGCAAAAGACGGGCATGGTTTACGGACTGGATCCGGATCAGCGCGGCAAAATCCTGTGGAAGACGCGGCTGGGCGTGGGTGGAGCGCAAGGCGGCATCCTATGGGGCGGCGCTTTGGACGATCGCACCATCTATGCAGCCGTATCGGATCAAAACCGAGGCCCTCAAGCGTCGCCTGGTATGTACGCGGTCAACATCGCCACCGGAGAAAAGCTGTGGAGCACGCCGGCTCCCGAGGGCGCCGGCATCAAGGCGCAACTATCCGCGGTCTCGGCGATGCCCGGCATTGCTTTTTCCGGATCCTGGGGCGGGCACCTGCGCGCGTACTCTACAAAGACAGGCGAAATTGTTTGGGACTTCGACGCCATGCGCGACTTTGAAACGGTGAACCACGTCGCCGCGCGGGGCGGATCGTTCGACGGCGGCGGACCGGCGATCGCTGACGGCATGCTAATCAGCACCTGCGGCTACGGATTCGTCGGAGGAAAGGCAGGCAACGTGCTGCTGGCATTTTCGGTGGATGGCAAATAGCGCGGCCGGCGCGGGAGCCTGCGAAACGCGTGACGGTGCTCGCGCTGAGCACTTTCAAAATGGAATTAAACTGCCTAGGAGTGGTCGTCGGCTTTGGTCAAATACACCAGAGTGTCGAGTTCTTTGCACTGATTCCGAGCTAACCTGCCAGCCGTCCGAACTCAGCATGCGCCGCACCAATTCCAAGCCGCCCATGCCCAGGCTTTTCGGATTGTCTGCCAGCGCCTGCGCAGTTGTCCGGAAAACGTCAGATCTGAAAACCACCCCGGGAGCGTCACTTAGATAGCATGCCGCGCCCCGCGCAGCCACCGTCGCTGTACCAGCGCGTCATCGCCCTGACAGGCGAGATATTCGACCATTGGTCGCGCGATGAAGCTCCGCGGTTGGCCGCCTCACTGGCTTATTACACCATCCTGTCGGCTGCTCCGCTTTTGGTCCTGTCGATTGCCTTGGCCGACCGCGTTTTCGGGCAGCAAGCCGTACAGGGCCAGCTCGCCTGGGAAATTCAAACGCTGGTCGGTGGCCAGGCCGCGGAGGCGATCCAGGCCGTTCTTCGCGACGCCCATCGCCCCACCAGCGGGCTGATCGCAACCATTCTCAGTATTGCCACGCTTATCGTTGGAGCCTCTTCCGTGGTTGTTGAATTGCACTCGGCGCTGAACCTGATTTGGGGTATCCCCGATTCCGACGCCGGCTCCTGGCTCGGGAGCATCCTCAGTTTCGTCAAGCTGCGATTCTATTCGTCGCTAGTGGTGATCGCGGCCGGATGCCTGCTGCTGGTCACTCTGATCACCAGTATCTTCATCTCAACCATCGGGCAGTTTTTCCGCCCGCTCCTCCCCACGCCGGAGTGGATGCTGCACGCGGCAGCCTTTGTTGGGTCTTTCATCGTGCTGACACTGCTCTTCGGAGCCGTCTACAAATTAATTCCGGACGTGCACCTTCGCTGGGGCGACGTGTTCATCGGGGCGTCGGTCACGTCATTATTGTTCACCATCGGCAAGCAGCTTCTGGCCATCTATCTGGGACACGTGGGATTCCAATCCACTTATGGCGCGGCCTGGACCGTGGTCATTGTTTTGGTATGGATCTATTATTCCGCCGAGCTTTTCTTTCTGGGAGCGGAATTCACCAAGGTTTACACTCGCACCTACGGTTCCCATAGCAGCGGACAGTCTGCCCAGCCGCCAGGCGCTAAGATCAACCCAGCGGGGTGAAACTCATCGTAACGAAAACGACAAGTTGGGGTCCAACATAAGTGCGGCGCTGCGTGCGGCTCCTAGGGAGGAGTACGTGTCTTTTGGTCTTCGTATTCGTTCTCCGGTCGATGGCGCAGAACCCGGCGTTTGAAGGAAAGCCGATCGTCGATATTCAATTCCCCAATGGCCAGCCGTTGGATCCAGCCGACTTGGCGCGAGTGTTGCCGCTGAAGAAAGGTCAGCCGTTGCACTCGGCCGATGTGGCGCGCGCCATTGATGGATTATTCGCTACGGGACGCTTCAACGACATCATTGTTGAGGGCGAGCCTTCGGGCGCGGGCGTGATTGTTCGCTTTGTCACCCAGAACGCCCGATTTTTGGGTGGAATCGCGGTGGAGGGAAAGGTTTTGGATGCGCCTAATCGCGCACAGGTGGATAGCGCCGCGCAGCTCTCCTTAGGCGCCCCTTTTCAAGACGACGACGTCACCCAGGCCGTGGACCGCATCCATCGTCTGCTGGAGGCCAACGGATTTTATGAGGCTCAGATCACTCCGGAAGTGGACCGCGGAAACGATGCCCAGCAAATCTTCCTCACTTTTCGAATTCATGAAGGGAAGCGAGCCAAGTACGACACCCCGGTGATCACAGGCGTGACGAAGTTGCCCGATTCCACCATTATCCAAGCCACCGGCTGGCGCCTTCCGATCATCCATTGGTGGCGGCACGTCACCAGTTCACATACCCGAGACGGTGTGCAAGGTGTCTTGAAAAAATATGCCGGCAAGAATCGTCTGATGGCGCGCGTGGATCTAAAAAAGCTGGATTACGATGCCGCCCGGCGCCGCGTGCACCCGGATCTGGATATTGACGCGGGGCCCACCGTCAAAGTGACTTCCGAGGAAACCAAGGTCTCTCGCCGAATACTCAAAAGATATGTTCCCGTGTTTCAGGAAGGCGCCGTGGACGACGATCTTCTCGAAACCGGCAGGCGCAATTTACAGGACTATTTTCAGAGCCAGGGCTATTACGACGTCAGCGTGGATTTCAAAGTTCAGCCAGTGCGCGACGACCAGGAAACCGTCGAGTACGCGATTTCGCGCGGCATGCGCTACAAACTGGTGCGGGTGAACATTACCGGCAATCATTATTTCGATACGGACTCCATCCGCGAGCGGATGTTCCTACAACCCGCCGGCTTTCTGATTCTTCGTCACGGGCGGTACAGCGAAGCCTTCCGGCGAAGGGACGAGGAAAGCATCGCCAATCTTTACAAGTCGAATGGATTTCGTGATGTGAAGGTAACCTCCGAAGTCACCCGCGATCTGGGAGGCAAGGCTGAAAGCATCGCCGTCACGATTCATATTGACGAGGGCAAGCAATGGGTGGTGGATAAGCTTGCGATCAACGGTGTTGCTCAATTTAAACCGGCCGATCTTCCGGGCCTCGCTTCCTCCGACGACCAGCCCTTCTCGGAAGTGAACATCGCGAACGATCGCGAAACCATCCTCACTTTCTATTACACCCGCGGCTTCCCCAAGGCGACCTTCAATGCTTCCTGGCGCACGGTGGCGCCGGGGCACGCCAGCGTGGTTTATAACATCACGGAAGGAAGCCGCGAATATGTGCGCGGCGTCCTCATGTCGGGGCTCAAGATCACGCGACAGAGTTTGGTGGACCGGACCATTACGATGAAACCCGGCGATCCGCTGTCACCGCCCACGCAAACCAACATTCAGAAATCACTCTACGACCTGGGCGTCTTTGCGAACGTGGATACGGCCGTCGAGAACCCGGATGGCGACACGGATCACAAGTACGTGCTCTATCATTTCGATGAAGGCAGTCGGTACACGCTCTCCGTTGGGTTCGGAGCGCAACTGGCGCAATTCGGAACACCCAATACCACCAGCCTTGCGGCGCCGGGAGGAACCACCGGCGTCAGCCCAGAAGGATCTGTGACCGTCAGCCGCTTGAACTTCCTGGGGCTGGGACATACAGTGAGCTTGCAAGGCGTGTATTCTTCCATAGAGAAGCGCGGCTCGCTCACCTACCTGCAGCCCCGCTTGTTCGGTGTGGAAGGGCAAAACCTGAGTTATTCGCTGCTTTACGACGACACGCTGGATGTACGGACCTTTGCCGCCCGGCGCGAACAGGCATCCGTGCAGCTCTCCAAGAAATTCTCCAAGGCCTTTACGGGATTGTTTCAGGCTTCGTACCGGCGCGACAATGTCAGCGACATCGTGATCCCGGTCCTTCTGGTTTCGCAGTTCCTGCAGTCCGTTCGGCTCGGCATACTTTCGGCCAACCTGGTTCAGGACCGGCGCGATAACCCCGCCAATCCGCATCATGGCATGTACAATACGGCCAGCTTCGAGCTGAGTGGAAGGTTCTTCGGTTCGCAACGAAGCTTCGGCCGCATGCTTTTGCGAAACGCCACGTATTATCCATTGGGCAAAAATTTCGTCCTGGCGCGCCAGACGCAATTTGGAGTGATTCTGCCTTTTGCGCCACCGGCCGGTATCGACGCCCAGGAATCCGTCCCGCTGCCGGAGCGCTTCTACGCCGGCGGCGCGGATTCCTTGCGGGCCTTCCCTTTCAACCAGGCCGGCCCCCGCGATATTGGCGAGCCGCTGGTGCCAGGCGGTCCGTCATCCGAGCCCACCGGATTTCCGCTCGGCGGCAATGCATTGTTCATTAACAACATCGAGCTGCGCTTTCCCTTTATTGGGCAAAATATCCAGGGAGTGTTCTTTCATGACATGGGGAATGTTTACCAAAGCCTGGGCGACATATCTTTTCGTTTTCACCAGAACAATCCGCAGGATTTCGACTACATGGTCCATGACGTTGGCTTTGGCATCCGCTATCGCACCCCGGTAGGCCCCATCCGCGCGGACTTCGCCTACAGCATCAATCCTCCGCGCTATGTTGGCTTCTCCGGAACTCCGGCCCAGATATTGAACTGCAATCCGAATATTCCGACTTCCCAGCTGCCGGGTTACTGCCAAAGCACGCCGCAGAGCATCAGCCATTTCCAGTTTTCCTTTTCCATCGGGCAGACCTTCTAAATATGAGCGGCCTGTTCTTCCTCTTTGGCGTAGCGGCGATGCTTTCTGGAGCGGTGATCCTGGATCGCATCGCAGTGATCGCCGGAACGCACGTGATCAAGACCAGCGACATCGGCAGGGACATCCGGCTCACGGACTTCTTGAATCGAGCGCCGCTCAACTTCAGTCCCAGCGCCAAGCGGGAATCCGCTGAGCGGTTGATCGCGCAGCAGATCATCCGCGATGAAATCGTCAGCGGTGGCTATCGGAGGCCGCCTGAGTCCGAAGCCGCGCAGTTGGAAGCGGAGCAGGTCCGCGATCGTTTCGCCGGCTCCGAACAGCGGCTCCGAGAAGGCTTGCAGCGCGATGGGCTGACCGAAACCGAACTGCGCGAACAACTGCTGTGGCAGATCACGGTGCTGCAGTTTATCAACCAGCGCTTTCGCGGCGGAGTGGTGGTTACTGATCAGGATGTCCGCAGCTACTACGATCAGCACCTGGCGGAATTGCGGCGCGAATATCCGAAGAACAACAGCTTCGATGCGTTGGAGCCGAAGATCCACGACAGGATCGAAGGCGAGCGCATCAACCAGAGTTTTAATGAATGGCTCGACCAGGCGCGCAAGAGTGAACGAGTTGAGTTCAAGCCGGGAGCGTTGGAATGAGCCGCCCTATGAGAATCCTGCGCAATGCGGCGATCGCGCTGGCCGCGCTCATTTTAGTGCTGGTGATAGCCGGCGTGTTGGTGGTGCAATCTGCGTGGTTCCGGAACTATGTCAAGCAAACGATCATTACATCCGTCGAGGACAGCACTGGGGGAAAGGCCGAGATCGGAACATTTCAATTCGAATGGAAACATCTGACCGCGGTTGTGACGGACCTCGTGATTCATGGCAACGAACCGCCAGGCGGGGCGCCCATGCTTCGCGTTGCTCGCGTACAGTTGAATCTCCGCCTGTTCACCAGCCTGCATCATTTGTGGGATATCACCTATCTGGGGATCGATCGTCCACAGGCCAACGTAATTGTTTATGCCGATGGCCATACCAATATTCCTTCGCCCAAATCCACGTCGAGTAAGTCGCCGCTGGAAATGGTAGTGGATCTCGCCATCGGGCGCTTTGCGCTGACCAACGGCGTGATCACTCTGGCCGCCCAAAAACGCGAGCTGAACATCCGGGGAAATAATTTGCGCGCGCAACTCTTGTATAACGTTCTAAGCCAGGAGTATCGCGGACAGATCTCGCTTGAGCCTGTTTATGTTGTTTCCGGCCGAAACACACCGGTGGATTTCACCGTGAACTTGCCAGTGGCGCTCTCGCGCGATCGAATCGACGTGCGCGGCGCAAATGTGTTTTCAACCGCGTCCGCCATCACATTCAACGCATCGATCCAGGATCTGAAGAATCCCAAAGTTTCGGCGCAGGCCACGGGACACATCGCGCTCGCGGACTTGAAAAACGCCGCGGACGTGCCTTTGTCCCTCAAGGCGGCGAACGTTCCATCCGTGATCGATCTGAATGCAAACGCGACCATAGCCGGCAATGCAATTGATATTACGGGACTGCGGCTGTCGTTAGGCCATTCCAACATTGAGGCTTCGGGGAGCGTGAATCGGGGGATCTCATTCCAAAGTCATCTGGCCTTGGGCGAACTGCGCAGGCTGGCGAACGAGGCGAACTTCCCGAATGAAATGGCGGCTGTGAATGGAACTGCCACGCTCGATTCTCAAAACAATTTGACTCTGACGGGACTGCGAGCGTCGGCTCTCGGCGGCGAATTTTCCGGCGACGCTTCGTTGAAGGACTGGACCACCTATCAGGTGCGCGGCGACCTGAAACATCTGGATCTGGGGAACGCAATTCTTGCCGCGGGCCAAAGCAGACTGCCCTACGATGGTCTGCTTTCCGGTCCAATCAACATTGCGGGAAACCTGCACACCAGCCTCCGCGGTCTGACGGCGCAGGCAAAGCTTTCCATTGCTCCGGGATCGCATGGTATCCCCGTTTCCGGTAACCTGACCGCGAATTATTCGGGTACGAGGGACGATCTCTCGATTCAAAAATCGCTTCTCACATTGCCGCACTCCCGGCTCAGCGTGGATGGTTCGGTGGGCAAGCAATTGAACGTTGCCCTCACCACCACCGATCTGGATGACCTATTCGCCGCTATTCCTGGGAGTTCCCGGCCACCGGTCCAATTGCACGGAGGAGAAGCCAGCTTCGCGGGCCAGGTTACCGGCAGCCTCACCGCGCCTGCTGTATCCGGGCACGTCACCGCCAGCCGCTTCAGTGTAGAGGGCCGCCGATTTGATAGCTTCAGCACCGACGCCACTTTGACCAAGCGTGGGGTTGCCATCCAAAACGGCAGCCTGGCGCGAAACACCATGCAGGCTCGCTTCTCAGGAACACTCGGGCTGCGCGATTGGAAGTCTTTTCCAAACTCGCCGCTCGCGGTGAATGCTTCCATTCAAAACGGCGACCTGGCGGATCTGCTGGCGCTCGCGGGCCAGCCCAGCAACGGCTATTCTGGACAACTGAACGCGGATCTCAGCGTGAACGGCACGCTCGGCAATCCGCAAGGCGCTGGCACGGTGGCTGTGGTCCATGGCGTAATCCAAGGCCAGCCTTTCGATCGCGCCCAGGCACAAGTGAATCTGACGGACCAGTTGGTCACTGTGCCGAGCGCATTTGTTCAATTAGGTCCCGCTCGAGTGAATCTCTCGGGCCAATTCAGCCATCCCCGTGACAGCTTCACCACCGGCCAACTGCGCGCCGCCATTCAAAGCGATCAAATCAATTTAGCGCAGATCAGCGAATTGCGGAAACAATGGCCGAACAGCGCCGGCGTCATCGAAGCCAACGCCAACGTCACGGCCAATGTGGCGAAGCAATTCCAACTCACCAGCGTCAACGGGAACGCGTCCGTGCGCGGACTCCAGCTGGAAGGCCGGAATTATGGCGATCTCACGGCCAACGCCACCACCAGCGGTCAATCGGTAAATTACAATTTAACGTCGGACTTTGCGGGATCGAATATTAACGTCAACGGCAGCACCCAGCTCACCAGCGACTATCCAACCACGGCTCGCGCCAACGTCGGTAATCTACCGGTTCAGCGCCTGCTCGCGGTGGCAGATCGATCCGATGTTCCCGTCAAAGGACTGCTCTCCGGAACCGCGAACTTCACCGGTACCCTCAGCAATCCGCAAGGCAGCGCGGACTTAACACTCGCCAACGCGACCATTTTCGACGATGCGGTGAATCGCGTCCACGCGCGCGTGAATTACCAGCCGCAAAGTATCGATGTGCCGCAATTGGAGCTGGTATCGGGCCCGTCTCGTCTCGATCTAAGCGCCCGTTACGATCACCCCGCGGGCAATTTCCAATCCGGCAGTCTGCAATTCCATCTCGACACCAACGGGATCGATCTTGCGCGCGTCAAAACACTGGCGGAAACGCGGCCTGGATTCAGCGGAACGTTGCAAATGAACGCGACGGGCGCGGCCCAGATACAGCAGGCTGAACCGCGAATCCTAGTTCGGGATCTGAGCGGCAATCTCAAAACCACGGGTCTGGCGGTGAACGGTAAGAACCTTGGCGATCTTTCTCTGGCAGCCAATACCGCGAACGGTCGAACGAATTTTACGCTCAATTCCAGCATCGCCGATGCCTCCGTGGAGGGCCACGGAAGCGTTCAACTCGCCAATGACTATCCTACCGACGCGCTGCTCACGTTCAAGAATGTCACATGGAACGGACTGCGTCCTCTATTGGGATACGCTGCGGGCGAAGGCCACGGGTTCGACGCCGCGGCGGATGGACAAGTTTCGGTGAACGGTCCGCTTTTGAACGCGCAGAAACTGGGTGGCTCGGTAGAAGTGACGCGTCTGGAAGTAAACGGCGCGTCTTCAGCATTTCAAAAAGCGACCCCGTTGGTGCTAAAGAATCAAGCACCCATTGCCGCCACCCTGGATCGCGGCGTGCTGAAGATTAAAAGCGCGCATGTTACCGGACCGCAAACGGACTTCCAGGCCACCGGCACTGTGCCCTTGAGCGCGGGACAAGCGATGGACGTTGCTCTGAACGGGAACGTGAATCTCGTTATTCTTCAGCAATTCAACCAGTCCATCACGTCGTCGGGCAAGATCGTTCTGGCGGCCGGCGTGCGCGGATCGCTGCTCAAGCCTCGCTTGACCGGTCAGGTGGAGCTTCAAAACGCCTCCGTGGATGACACGGAGTGGCCAACCGGGCTGTGGAACGCGAAGGGCGTTATCGCACTCAACGGGGATAGCGCGGTGATCCGCAATCTCACCGCCGAAGCGGGCGGCGGACAGGTCTCAGTTACCGGCTCGGCGACGCTGAACGGCAGCCTGCGATTTGGCGTGCAAGCCAAGGCCACCCGCGTGCGAATGCAAATTCAGCAAGGCCTGGGCGTGGTGGCATCGGCCAATATCGACCTTGCAGGGACGTCGGAGAACAGCACCATGTCCGGCAACGTGACCCTCGAACAGGTCTCGTATGCTTCCAAAACAGACCTCGGCTCCCTCTTGAGCCTGGCCGCGCCGCCGGTGCAAACACCTTCCACGCCCTCGCCCCTGCTGGAAAATATGCGGCTCGATATCCGCGTGCGCAGCTCCAGCGCTTTGGGCGTGCGGTCCTCCCTGGCACAGAATCTGCAACTCACCGCGGACCTGCGCGTCCGGGGAAGCATGGCTTATCCGGGCGTACTCGGGCGCGTGCTCATTACTGAAGGCCAGTTGGTGTTCTTTGGATCCACCTATACGGTGAATAACGGGACGATTGCATTCTACAATCCCGTCCGCATTGAACCGGTTCTCGATTTGAGCCTCGAAACCAAGGCACAAGGCGTGGATGTGGTGCTCAAAGTCAGCGGGCCCATCGATAACATGAAACTGAGCTACACCTCGGATCCGCCTCTTCAGTTCCAGGAAATCGTTAATCTGCTGGCCACCGGCTTCACTCCGACATCGGATCCTACCTTGCTCGCCAATTCGCCGCAGCTTCAGCCTCAGACTTTTCAGCAGATGGGAGAATCGGCCATCGTGGGCCAAGCCGTGGCGAATCCTGTAGCGAATCAATTGCAGAGAGTATTTGGAGTTACTCAGCTCAAAATAAATCCCGCATTCACTTCCGGATCGCAACTGCCGGAAGCGCAGCTTAGCTTGCAACAGCAGATTTCGAATAACGTCACGTTCACTTACGTCACGGGATTGAACACCGCCAATGCTGAAACAATTCAAGTGCTGTGGACCTTCACGCCGCAGTGGTCGGCCCAGGCCTTGCGCGATTACAACGGAATCTTCAGCGTTACCCTGACTTACAAGAGGCAGTTCCGCTAACCGCGGAGTAGCTCTATTGATGGCGCAACGCGAGCACATCCACGGTCTGATCCCGCAGCGGAGTCTTCCCGGAGGCAACAATCGTGTAACGGGTCGCGATTTTCCCCTGCGTAGCGAGCCGATTTTCCGAGATTAGTTCCCGCCGTCCCGGAAGGGAGCGAGAGGTGCCCGCGGAGCGGAGCGTGCGAACGCCAGCGGGATGGCACGATCCCGCAGCAATCCCATGCCGCCGAAGCGGTCTCTGCATAATAGATCGAAGTGAGCGGGAGGAACTCCGCCTTGGCTACACCACCAAAAGAGTTCCCCCGCCGCGGAATGAACTTTGGGAGTTCGTACCTCCCAGAGGCCAGATCCTATGCAGATCCTACACCCATTTGCCGGCTCGGTCCAACAATACAACGAGCAGCTATCCAACCCCGATGCTCATCGTCCCAGCCACTGTCCGCAGTGCCAGACCAAGCGTCCACTCAGCGCGCATGGCTTCTACACGCGCACGCTCATCGACACAGCCTTCGACGGCGTGATTCGCGTGCGCCGCTACTTGTGCCACGCCTGCCGGCGCACTGTCTCTCTACTGCCGGAGTTCATCTTGCCCTACCTGCGGTCGAGCCTGATGGTGATGGCGCTGTTCCTCCTCGCCCGTCTGCTCGGCGGACAAACGCTGCCAGCCGCAGCGAAAACCGCGCCGCCTCCCATGCCCTACCAGCGCGGCCAGTTCTGGGTTCGCCGCTTCCGCGCGCAGGCCCAAGCGCTGTGCGCCGCGCTGGCCGCGCTGACTCAACCCGCTCCCGCGCCCGACTTCGTCCACCGCGCCCTGACCATGCTCGAATCCATCGGCTGGATCGCCGCTCATCGCTTCCTGTTTGCCGGCGTGCGCTGCCATCTGCTGGGCTGGCCGCGCGGTCTGGCTCCCGACGGCCGCCGCGCCGCATTCTCCTCCGTCGCAGCGCCCGTCTGAGCCTCCCCACACACCATTTGCATGGAACCGCGAAGCCTTCCACCGTAAGATGCCGTCCAGGAGAAACACTCGATGGACGACAAGGCCGAAAAAGTCGCGCTATTTCGTTACGGGCTGATTGCGCCTCTGGTGCTGGAGACGCTGCCCCGCGGCGAACTCACTCGGCGCGCGCAGCAGATCGCCGCCCGCCTCTACGACATTCCTCATTCCACCCGCCGCCAGGTCTCGGTGGACACGCTGCTGGATTGGTCGCTGCGCTATCGCCGCAACGGTCTGGCCGCGTTGTCTCCCCAACCGCGACAGGATCGCGGACAAGCCCGTGCCGTCGCGCCCGACACCGCCGCTCTCATCGAACGGCTCAAACGCGAGAACCCGCATCGCACCGGCGCGGCTCTGCTGCGCGAACTGGCCACCGCCAATCAGGCCGGCCTGTCGGCCTCCACTCTCTATCGTTTCCTGCGCGCTCGCGGTCTCACGGAACGCCAACTGTTGCTTGAAAAAGCTACCGCGCATAAAAAATACGAAGCGCAGTTTGCCAATCAGATCTGGCAGAGCGACATGTTGTTCGGACCCTGGGTCGGGCGGCCGGGCGGCGGCAAGCAGCAAGTCTTCCTTCAGGCCGCTCTCGACGATGCCAGCCGCCTCATCCCGCACGCCCAGTTCTATCCCAACCAGGGACTGGATGCTTTCCTGGACTGCCTGCGCCAGGCCATCGCCGCCCGCGGCATCCCCACCCGTCTCTACATGGACAACGCCAAGATCTACCGCTCGCCGCAGTTGGCCCGCATCGCCGCCTCCATCGGCATTCTCATCGTGCACACCCCTCCCTATCAGCCCGAAGGCCGCGGCAAGATCGAACGCTTCTTCCGTTCCGTGCGCGAACAGTTTCTGGCCTCACTCGATCCCAAGGTCCTGTTGTCGATTGAGCAACTCAACGAGCGCTTGTGGCATTGGCTCGACACCGTCTACCATCGTCGCGAACATAGCTCCCTCCAGACCACACCGCTGCTGCGCTGGCAGCGCGATATCGAACAGGTCCGTCAGCTTCCGCCGGACACCGATTTACGGCGTCTGTTCTTTCATCGCGTGGACCGGTTGGTGCGCCGCGATTCCACCTTCCTGTTGAAGAATCGTTTCTTTGAAGCACCCGCGCATCTGGCCGGCAAACGCATCGAAGTGCGCTTCGATCCGCTCGATCTCACCCAACTGGAGATTTACTCGGAAGGCAAGCCCGCAGGGGTAGCGCGGCTGGTCGATGCGGTCGTCAACGGGCTGCTGCCGCCCTGGGAGACGGAGGAGAAGTAGCCATGTGGGAATCCTTCTTCGGCTTCAAGAAAACGCCTTTCTCCGACAGTCCGGACGCCAAACAACTGTTCGCTTCCCAGGCCTGGAACCAGGTCAAGACGCGGCTGGAGTTCCTCGCCCAACATCACGGCGTCGGACTGATCACCGGCGAAGTGGGCGCGGGTAAATCCACCGCCGCACGCGTGTTCACCACGACCCTCAACCCCAACCTATATAAGATCCTCTACGTGCACTTCTCCTCGGGCTCGGCACTGGACCTGCTCCGTCAGATCGCCTTGGAACTGGACCTGGAACCGGCGCACTTCCGCGGCGACCTCATGCGCCAGATTGCCGGCGCCATCGTGCGCCTGAACCAGAGTAAAAAGCAGCATCCCATTCTGATCTGCGATGAAGCCCACTTGCTGCCGCATCCCGCCCTGGAACAGCTCCCGCTGCTGTTGAACTTCGACATGGACTCCTCCCGCTATCTCACCCTGTTGCTGGTCGGCCAGCCGCTGCTGCGGCGCACGCTTTCCCTTCAGATGCACGAAGCCTTGCGACAACGCATCGGCGTGCAGTATCACCTGGAGGGACTCACGCGCGACGAACTCGACGCCTATCTGGCGCAACAACTCAAAGCCGCCGGTGTGTCGCAGATACTGTTTGACGAGACCGCCCGCCAGGGCATGTATCAGGCCACCAAGGGGATTCCGCGCAAAGTCAACAAGCTCGCCATGACAGCTTTGCGGCTGGCGGCGACGAGTAAGTCGCAGACGGTGAGTGAAGCCATCTTACTCGATGCCACCACGGAGGCGATGCTGTGAAAGAGGACGCCGCCAAGACTCCCTCGAAACCCGCGGTGGTATCGCTGGCGCAGTTACTCGCCGAGCAACCGGCCTCCCCTCCGCCGGGCTGGATCGAGCCGGGACTGTTGCCGCCGCAAGGCATCCTGTTTGTGGGCGGCGAACCCAAGGTGGGCAAGAGCTTGCTGGTGGCCAATCTGGCGCTGGCACTGGCCGCCGGCAAAGATCGCGCCGGCTTCACCATCCCCGCCGCGCGCCGGGTTCTGGTCTGTCAGTTCGAACTGCCCACGCCGCAGTTTGTGGGGCGCTTGGCATCGATGCGCCGATCCGTGGGAGCCGCCGCCGACCAAAACCTGCTGGTGGACACGCGGGCCGGCGGCAATCTGCTGAGCGCCCCGCAAGGACTCAATCACTTTCTCAACGCCGCCCGTCAGGCTGCCGCCGAAGTGATCGTGCTCGATCCTTTGTACTCGACTCACGATCAGGACGAAAACGATACCCGCTCCATGGCGGCGCTGTGCCAGAGCCTGTTGCGGCTGCGCGATGCTTCCAAAGCCGCGCTCATTGTGGTGCATCACGTGCGCAAATCGATCGGCCGCGAAGAGATCGGCAGCGCTTTCCGCGGTTCCTCGGCGCTGCATGCCGTCGGCGATTCCTACCTGCTGCTCACGCGCCCCTCAGCCCATCTTGCCGCCGCCGTGGAGTTGCGCTTCCAGTTTCGCTACGCCGCGGCCTCTGAGCCTCGCTTGCTGCAACTCGATCCGCAGACGCTGTGCTTTTCCGCCGCTGGGGCGGCGCCGGCCCGCGCAGCGGTGGCGCGCAAGAAAGTGGAGCAGGAGCATGTAACTCAGGCGCTGGCCGGTCTGGGACGGCAGGCTCGCTATAACCAACTCCGCCAGCAAGTCATGGAGCAAACCGAGTGCTCCAAACGCACCGCCCAACTGGCGATCGGCGAAGCCTGCCGCGAAGGATCGATTGTTCAAGTTGACGGCCAATACCGGCTACCACTGTAGCTGCGCTTGGCCGCATCGAGGTCCGCTCGGGGTCGCGCCCGGGTGGATGCCCAGGGCCGATGCGACGGAGTTGGCTCCGAAGAAATCGGCTCACCAAAGCCCTCCCGCAGTTCCCGAATCGGGGCGCGGGAGGGCTCTCTGCTTTCCGACCGACACAACAACAGCCTGCATTTCTTTGGTGAAACTCCCGAGCGGAGGCCCTGGGCTATAAAACGCGCGCCCGGCCGCTTTTGCCGGGCGTTCTAACTTGCTTTCCCACGCTCCGGGATACCACCGGTGCCTACACGGGTGAGTATCCTATCCCGGTCCTTCACGTCACTATGCACTCGGAAGCGGGCCAATTCGACAAATCTCGCTGGGAACTACCGTGAGCAGGTCGAGGGAAAACAGTGTGACCCGTTACACAATCGCTCTGGCCTGCGCCACTAACTGCCTGGCCAGGTCCTTCCGATGAAGCTTCTTGAGCGCGTTGGAAAGTGAAATCATGGACGAGGCCACGGCGTTATTCTCGCCCAGTACGCGCTGCTCGAGATTCAAGGCTTCCCGATACTGCAATTGTGCATTATTCCAATCCCTTTGCACCATATAGAAGTCACCCAGGTAAGACAAAACCAGCGAATGCACCAAAGGCGCTTCGTCCGGATTGGTCTTGAAGGGAACCAGCGCCTGGTCAAACCAGGGCCGCGCTTCCGAGAATTTGTGAAGCCGCGTGTAAATATGCGCAAGTTCGGCGGCCGCCGCGGAACGCGTCGGAGTTGGTGTATTTGTGACGCGATCCTCAACGGCCAGAAACTGGCGGAACTTGTGGGCCGCCGTGTCGTAGTCGCCATAAAGGGCACTGGCTTGGCCGGAATGCATCAGGACGGTATCGTACATTGGGCTATCCAGCCCATAGTTCGATTGTCCGATCTGAAGCGCTCGATTCCAGTTCCTTTGCGCCTCCGTGTACTTGCCCGTCACCATCAGGTACGCGGCCTGCGCATCCAGATGCCGGATCAGCCCGGGATCGTTCGGCTGCGCCCGATTCGCCCTGCTCTCGGCTTCGTCCATCAAACGCGAGCCATCGTTTAATCGGCCCCAGGTCGTGTATAGCCACCCCAGGTCATCCATGGCCCCCACCAGGCGCAAATCGTTTGGCGGCGCGTGTCGTTTCAACAGGTCCAGACCCTTCTTGTAATACGATTCGGCCGCCGGGAACACGCCGTGGATTTGGGTGATCTCGCCAAGCTCTGAGTAAACCGATCCCGCCGCCGCCAGCTGACCTTTGGCAAGCAACAGATCCAGCTCCTGCAGATAGAGCTTGCGCGCCTCGTCGTAGTGTCCGGACGCAGCCGCGTTGTCCGCATGAATCTGCAGATCCCTCGCGGTACTTTCATTGGACAGCGCACAAGCCGTGCCAGCAAATACAAAAGAAGCGGCTAGAAAAACGACAAAGAAGATCATTCGCGCTCGCACGATTTACCGAAATCCGAAGGTACAGACAGGGTGGCCTAACGGGCGAAGTATCGGCGGGACTTCGTGCGCCTCCGATAATTTGTGAGGCACCCTTGGGAGCCTCACACCTTAGATCGCAGCAGCGGAAGAATGTTTGCCGGTTCGGTTCAACTTAACCGTGAGGTGCGGTGGGGTGACTGATGATGAGGAAGGGCCCGCGCATGGTACGGGCCCCTGGAACAAAGCTATCGGCGGGAAACGGCTCCAATCTGCACCGCGTCTTGATGCGCCAATCTTAAATGCTCCTCGAGCATCGGCAGCGTCTCGGAGGCAAAGGTACGAACATCGGAGGATGCGGCGCTTTTCGCCTCGTTCTTAAACGTGGATACCGCCTGGGTGTGCCCCTCGGCCATGGCATTGATATAGTCTCTATCGAAATCCGGTCCGGATAACTTGGCCAGCCGGGCATAGAGAGCCATATCCTTGGCGTCCACCTGGTCTGGCAGAATTACGTTCTCGCGAGCGGCTAGTACGGTCAATTTATGCTGCGCGTTGGAGTGATCCGTAACCATACGGTCGGCAAATGCCTTCACCGGCGTGGCGGAAGCGTTCTGTTGCGCCAGCTCGCCCAGGTAAATTTCCGACAGGTTAATTTCAGCGGCATTCCGCAAGAACATTCTGTCGGATTTATTTACCAGCGGCTTCAGGTTCGCCTGCGCGCAAACCAAGAGCGGAAACACCATAGCCGCAATCGAACACATCACTACACTTTTCATAATCTGAACTCCTTTCGGAGCGTCCGCAAAGACACCCCTACTAATGAGATCAGGCAGAAGAAAGCAAGTTACCGAAAGGGCTTGTGTTAACCGTGATGCCGGGCTCTAAACGCTGAGATAATCCGGCTGAATGGGGCCGGTGCTATCCCCGAGCTTGTCTGTCGGCACGCCGGCCTTGTCCAGCACGCTTAACAGCAGATTGCTCATGTGCGTGTTATCGGGATACATAACGTGACGCCCGGGTTTCACCTGGCCGCCGAGCTTGCCCGCCATCAACAACGGGAGGTTGGTGTGCTCATGCAGGTTGCCGTTGCCGATTCCACCGCCGTACAGGATCAGGCTGTGATCCAGCAGCGAACCGTCGCCATCGGGAGTATTTTGCAGTTTTTGGAGGAAGTATCCGAAAAGCGACACGTGATAAGTATCGATCTTGGCTTTCTTCGCGATCAGCACCGGATCGTTGCGATGATGGGACACGGCATGATGCTGCTCCGGCACTCCGATATTGGGATAGGTGCGGGAGCTGAGCTCGCGCGCCATGATCATGGTGAATACGCGGGTGACATCAGCCCGATACCCCAGCACCATCAGGTCGTACATCAGCTTGGCGTGCTCTTCGAATGTATCGGGAATGTCCACAGGACGGTCCGGCAGTTCCAGCGGAGACGAAGCGCCTTTTTTCTCGGTGGCCTGGATGCGCTGCTCGATCTCGCGCACCGCGTCCAGATATTCTGTCAGCTTGGTGCGGTCGCCCGGCCCCAACGTTCCCTGCAGCCGGTTCACTTCCTGTAACACCGAATCCAGAATGCTGCCGGTCTGCTGCATCCGCGCCATGCGCTGCGCGGTGGTGCCGCCATCGCCGAACAAGCGCTCGAACACCAAGCGGGGATGGGCCTCGGCGGGATTGGGAGTGGTCGGGTTGCGCCACGAAATGGTATTGACGAAGAAGCAGTCGCTGGTATCGCACGCAATGGCGGTGGGCTTCTCGAGCACAAGCTCCATCGAAGGCACTTGCGAATCCCGGCCAATCACGCGCGCCGCCAGTTGATCCGCGGTAGTGCCGAGCCGAACTTCCATACCGGGCTGCGTCCGGTCCCAGGCGTGAACGCCGCTGAGCCAGACGGCCGAAGCGCGCGGATGATCGCCCACGCCATCGCCAAAGGTGTTGGCCTGCAGATGCGCCAGGTTACTAACAATCAGCAGATTCTCGCGCAGGGCCGCGAGAGGGCTAAGACTGGGAGTCAGCTCATAAGATGCGCCGACTGTCTTCGGGATCCATTGCTCCTGAATAAATCCGTTCGGGGTGTAGACGAAACCCAGGCGCGGCGTCGGCTTCACCGACTTGGCACTGAGAGCGGGCGCCATCGCGTCCAGCAGTGGTAATGCCAACGTAGCGCCCATCCCCCTGAGAAATGTACGGCGGGGCAGCGCAACTTTGGTCAGAAACATCGTCTACAACCTCCTGCTTGATACTAATGTAACCTTGCCGCCGTTGTTACGGCCGGTGGGGCTGCTGGTTCTTCCTGCGATTTCCGCATCTGGAACGGCGCGCTCTTCACTACGCCTAAGACGAGTGAAGCAAAGCTGTAGTTACTCGCGCGGGCCTGCTCGACGATCGAGCGAACCGCGGGCTGATCGTAATACTGGACATTGCGGCTGATCCCGTACATCAGCAGTTTTTCGGTCACCGTACGGACAAACTGCTCCGGATGCCGCAGCAGGGCCTTCTTTAGCTCCACCACGCCGTTAAACTTGGTTCCATCCGGCAGGACGCCCGAGCCATCAATCACTTGTCCGGCATCGCTATCGCGCCAGCGTCCCACGGCATCGAAGTTGTCCATGGCAAAGCCGATCGGGTCCATCCGGGCGTGGCAACTGGCACACACCGGATTCGCGCGGTGCGCCACCATCGCTTGCCGCATCGTCAGCGGCTTGCCGGTGTCATTGGCCTGCGTCTTGAGCGCTGGAACATTGGGCGGTGGAGGGGGAGGCGGGCTGGAAAGAATGTTTTCCAAAATCCATTTGCCGCGCAATACCGGCGACGTGCGGGTGGCGTAAGAAGTCAGTGTCAGAATGCTTCCCTGCCCGAGGAGTCCTCCGCGCGGGCTGTCGGGCGGGAAAGTGACGCGCCGGAAGTAGGTCCCTTCTATGTTGGGAATGCCATACTGTTTGGCCAGCCGCTCATTCAGGAACGAATAGTTCGCGGTCATCAAATCCAGCACGCTGTGATTGCCGTGCAGCAGGACGCTGTCCAGGAAAAGATCGGTCTCGCGCCGGAAGCTATCGCGCAATGTTTCATCGAAGTCGGGAAACAGCAGATCATCCGGCTTCTTGGCTTCGATGTCGCGAAGGTAGAGCCACTGCTCGGCGAAATTTGTCACCAGCGATTCGGCGCGCGGGTCCGCCAGCATACGCCGGACTTGCTGCTCCAAAACGGCCGGGTCTTTCAGCTTTCCGTGAATCGCGACATTGAGCAATTCGTCGTCGGGAATACTGCTCCAGAGAAAGAACGAAAGGCGCGACGCCAGTTCCAGATCGCTGACGCGAAACGCCGTCCCAGGCGGGACGTTGGACGGATCGCGCTCGATCCGAAAAAGGAATTGCGGACTTACCAGCAAGCGTTCCACGGCCTGCTCGATCCCGCGATCGAAACTTCCATCCTTGCGTCCCTCGACATAGAACGGCATGACGTCCTGGAGATCCGCGTCCGTCACGGGCCTGCGATAAGCCCGCCGTTCCAGCGTGGAAAGAATGCGCTTGGCGCAAGCGGTCTCTTCGGCGGGGCTGGCGCCGGAAGATGGGTGGCACACAAAAATCCGCCGCCGGCTGGGCGTGTCCGCAGGCGTTTCACCGTTATAGGGGCCGCTGATGGTCACCATTTCGATGGCGAGCTCGGTGCCCCGGCCACGCATCCGCGGGCGCACCGTATCCTCGTCGCGCGCCTGATCCTTCTGCACGAACGTGACGCCGATCATGCGCGGCCCGGCCTTCAACGGCACGTGAATCTCCAGCGGCTTGGCGTTTCTCGAAAAGCCTCGGAAGCCGCCCGGTTGGGGCCTTGCGCCAACTTCTACCAGCTGGGCCTGTGCGCCATCTACGGTGATCTCGAGCTGATCGGGCTCGCGCGTGGGACGCGCGAATTCAATCTTGAAGACGTAGTCGCCATCCAGAGGAACGTCGGTGCGCACTCCCAACCCGCCCCGCGTGCCAAACGGAAGTCCTTGCACGTGAATATCTTGCGTATGCTCACCCGACAGCCGGTAGGTATTCACCATCACCGGCATGGTGGGATCGCCAACTGCCAGGCGGCTGATCTTTCGCGCCGCTTCCAGATAGCTTTCCATGGCGGTGGGCGAAACGAACAGCAGGTCGGCGATGTTGTCGAAGCCGCTGCTGGCGTTATCGGGGGGCAGGAGGAGCGAATAATCCATCTCCTTGGGAAGCGCGTCCACCGCCAGCAGGTCGCGAATCGCGTTTTCGTATTCAGTCCGGCTCAGCCGATGCAGCAAGGGCAGTTTGCCGATTTCGACATGCTGGGCCGACGCCCGGTCGAGCGCGGTTTCCAGCCAGGTTGCGGTGGAATTGTAGGTAGCTTCATCGGGACGGGGCATCGGGGCGGGGGGCATGGACTCGGTCCGCAGCTTCTGAACCACCTTTTCCCACACCTCGGCATGCGCGCCCAAGTGCTGCAACTCAGCAATATCCAAAACGAACCCACCGGTCTTCAGCCTGGCGTTATGGCAGACGGTGCAATATTTCGTGAAAACGGCGGCTGGAGGCAGTGTCGGAGCCGCCGCGCAGACTGCAGCTACGGAACCTAAGATGAGAACTGCCAGTGGCTTAACCATCTAGATTAGAGGCACCTGGAATAGAGACGACACTACCCATCTGATATATTACACTCAAAGCGTGGAGGTCCCGGTGAACCGCCTTCGAATCCTCAACATCCCTTGTCTGGTAGCGCTGTCGATGGCGAGCCTGCATGCAGCCGACCCGCGTTTAATCGATGCCGCCAAAAACGGCGACTCGAAGGCCGTTCGGTCTCTGCTGCAACATCACGCTGACGTGAATGCCACGGAGGCTGACGGTTTTACAGCCTTGCATTGGTCTGCCCAGCGCGACAACCTGGAAATCGCGGACTTGCTGCTGAATGCCGGAGCGAACGTGAAGGCTGCTTCCCGCTTCAACATTACACCTCTGTCGCTCGCCTGCACCAACGGCGACGCTGCCATGATCGATCGGTTTCTGAAGGCGGGCGCCGACCCCAACGCCACCTCCGAGCAAGGCCAGACCGCCCTGATGACCGCCGCGCTCACCGGTAAAACAGACGCCGTGAAATTGCTGCTGGTGCGTGGCGCCAAGGTCAATACCAAAGAGCCTTGGAAGGGCCAGACCGCGCTGATGTGGGCGGCGTCGGAAGGGAACACCGATGCGGCCGGCATGCTGATCGAATTCGGCGCTGAAGTGAACGCGAAATCAAACAGCGGTTTTACGCCGTTCCTGTTTGCGGTCCGCAACGGGCATATCGATGCGGCAAAAGTGTTGCTGGAACATGGCGCCAACGTGAACGATGTCGCGCCCGACGGCACCAGCGCCTTGGGCATGGCGGTAATCAATGCTTATTACGAGCTGGCGGTGGTGCTGCTGGATCACGGCGCCGATCCCAATGCGCCGGACCCGCGCGGATCGGTTTTGCATGCGCTCGCCTGGATGCGCCGACCCGGATCGAGCCCCAGCGCCGGCGCGGGTGGTCCGCCCCTGGGTCCGCCCATTCCGCAAGGCAAGGTGGATAGCCTGGAACTAGCCAAAGCGCTGCTGGCGCACGGGGCCAATCCGAATGTCCGAATCGCGTGGCGAGAGATCAAGTACAACCGCGACTTCGGGCAGGTGAAACTGCCTCCCGACATTCCCATCGGACGCAAATACATCAGCTACGTGGGCGCGACGCCGTTCTACGTTGCGGCGCAAAGCGGCGACCCCGAGTACATGCGCGTGCTCGCGGCCAGCGGCGCCGATCCGAAACTGCCGACGGTGCAAAACATCACGCCACTGATGGCCGCGGCGGGCATCGGATATTGGGATGGCGAGAGCCCGGGACCCTATGCCGGGTGTCCGGAAAGCGAACGGCTGGAGGCGGTGAAAGTTGCCATCGAGCTCGGCAACGACATCAATGCGCACGCCGATTTTGGCGATTATCCGATGGAAGGCGACGGCCAATATCTGCTGCTCAACTATCCGCTGAACATCAACAACATGCCGCCCAATGCGCTCGGCGACGTCCGCTGGTCCGGCGCAACGGCGCTGCATGGCGCGGTGATCTCCGGGCAGATCTCGATCGTGAAATACCTGATCGATCATGGCGCCAAAGTGGACGCCAAAACCCGGTTGGGCTGGACGCCGCTGATGCTTGCCAACGGGGTGTTCGTTTCCAATACCAAGAAGGAATTTCCGCAGATCGCGGAGCTGCTGAAGAAGGAAATGGCGGCGCGCGGTTTGCTGCCGGCCCAGTCGGCTTCCGCCGCATCCTCACGCAGCAATTCTCAAGCTCGCTGAATATCCGGGACAATTCAGACAATTAGGGCCGCAAGTCTGCGAGGATTAGCGCGATCCATCCGGGTATTGCGTCCTGTGGCCTAGTTGTTTTCTCTTAGTCCGTTAGGGGTATCAATCTGAGGCTGCGGTAGTAGCCAATCCTCACCTCCTGGTCAGTGAGTGGCAAAAGTCACGCCGCAAGAGCAGCATACCCAAACTTTTCGCGTCCGAAACCGATAAGCCAGGCAGGATGGCACGCGGTGTGCGTGTGTTCAGCCAGACGCAGGCAGAAAATGTTGGTTTATATTTCCCAAAAACGCAATTATTCTAAGATCATTGGGAGTATCTTTGCGCGGCGCCTGCTGCTGCTTGTTACGCTCTCCGGCTGGTGCTTTGCACAACAAAACAACACTGACTTATCGCAGGCCAGCCTCGAAGACCTGATGAACCTGCAGGTGACTTCGGTTTCCAAGAAAGAGCAGAAGCTCTCGAAGGCAGGCGCCGCGGTTTTTGTAATTACTCAGGAAGATATCCGGCGCTCGGGCGCCACCAACATCCCGGACCTTCTTCGTCTGGCGCCCGGCGTGGATGTAGCGCAGGTGGACGCGAATCGATGGGCCATCAGCATCCGGGGGTTCAACGATCAGCATGCCGACAAGGTTTTGGTGCTGATCGACGGCCGCTCGGTTTATAGTCCCTCGTTCTCCGGCGTTTTCTGGGACATGGTGGACGTACCGCTGGAGGATATCGAGCGCATCGAGGTAATCCGGGGTCCGGGCGGCACGGTGTGGGGCGCCAACGCAGTGAATGGAGTCATCAATATCATTACGAAGAACGCGGGAGCCACCCAGGGCGGTCTGGTCTCGGCGGGCGCGGGATCCGAAGATCATGCTGATACCTTGGCTCAGTATGGAGGCACGATTGGCCAGAGCGGCGATTATCGCGTCTTCGGCAAGTTTTTCGACGTAGGCAATTCGGTATTTCCCGGCGGCGGGCAGGCGGCCGATGGATGGCTGGCCGGTCATGCTGGGTTTCGGTCCGATTGGAACCTCTCACCACGCGATGGGCTGACGGTGCAAGGAGACTACCTCAAAACCGATGAGAGCCAGACCCTCACCACACTGTTCTCCAATGCGCTGCCACTCTCGAAGACTTTTAACGACCCGATCGAAGTGACGGCGGGCAACATTCTCGTCCGCTGGAATCATACGCTGGCGAACGGCTCCCAAATGTCATTGCAGGTCTACGATGATTACTCGCGCCACTTCGATACGGGATTCCTGGATCGTCAGAACACGGTGGATCTGGACTTTGAACACCACCTGGCGCTCGGATCGAGAAACGACATCGTATGGGGCCTGGGCGCGCGGACCATCGAGAGCGATTATGGCACCGGATACGACTTTACGATCCTTCCGAGTCATCGGCTCGATACGCTGTTTAGCGTCTTCGTGCAAGATGAGCTGAAGCTCGCCGATGCGCTGTCGCTCACTATCGGCTCAAAGATGGAGCATAACGACTTCACCGGGTTCGAATTCGAGCCCAGCGCACAGCTGGTCTGGGCACTCACCGAAAAGCAAGCCCTGTGGCTGTCCGGCTCGCGGGCCATCCGCGAGCCCAGTTCGGTGGACGACGGCCTGGAAGTGGACGGGACCGCCCTCGCGATTGGTCCTACCTTCGCAATCGTTCGCGTGCTCGGGAACCCATATATCAAAGCCGAGGAGCTGCGTGATTTCGAGATTGGATACCGCCGGCAGGCGAGCAAACGTGTCTCCCTCGACGTAACCGGGTTTGCGGGCCGCTATCGGAATTTAGATGTGCTAGCGCCACAAACGCCTTACTTCGCCAATCAGGCCGGCGTTCCGTACATGGTTCTTCCCGAACTCTTTGAGAATGGCGCCGGAGCCACTACCTACGGCGTGGAATTCTCCGGCCACTGGAAGCTGACGGATCACTGGAGGATTAGTCCCGGATACTCCTACTTTCATATGAACGCGCAGGGAGATTCCTCGATTATGAGCACGCCTCCAGGAGTGGCTCCCGATCACCAATTTCAGATCCGGTCGCAACTCGACCTTCCGCGCCATCTGGAATGGGACAACACCCTCGGGTATGTCAGTAAGTTGTCGGTGGGAAACATACCGGCATATGCGCGGCTGGACAGCCGTGTCGGGTGGCGAGTGGGCGAGTTCGTCGAATTGAGCCTGGTGGGACAAAATCTTCTGACGCCCCGGCATGCTGAGTTTTCTAGCACTGGCTATCCGACGGTTTATACGCTGGTGGAGCGGAGCGTGTTCGGAAAGGTGACGTGGCGCTTCTGACACCAGGATTTCTTATGACGATTCGGCTAGTCACAGTGATCTTCCTGGGGATGCTGCTGACGGCGCGCGCGCGCGGTCAGGAGATCGACGAATATCAGGTGAAGGCGGCCTTCCTCTACAATTTTGCGAAGTTCGTAGAATGGCCTTCGCAGGATTTCAGGACATCCCAGGATCCGATCGTGGTTTGCGTGTTAGGGCATAATCCGTTTGGAAATGCGTTGCAAGAGGTGATCCGCGGAAAATCGATCGACGGCAGAGCGTTTTCTTTTCGCCAGGTAGAGAATGCGGGCGAAGCCGACACCTGCCAGATTCTGTTTGTCAGTTCCTCGGAGGCAAAACACTTTCGCTCCCTGTGCGGAAACCTGAGACCAGCCGGGATTTTGACGGTGGGCGAGACCCAGGGCTTCGCCGCGAACGGAGGCGTCATCAACTTCAAGCTGGATGACGGTCACGTTCACTTCGAAATCAATGTGGACGCCGCCGAACACGCCCGCCTCCGCATCAGTTCCAAACTCCTGAGCCTGGCGCAAATCGTGAGGACGGAGAAGAGCCGATGAGCTGGCCGGTCCGCTATCGCGATCTGCCGATTCGTCACAAGCTGCGGCTGATCGTCATGCTTACCGTGGGCGCGGCGCTGGCCGTGGCTTGCGGAGCGGTGCTGATGTCCCACTATTACATGCAGCGCGATTCGTTGCGGCGAGACCTGACCGTGCTGGCCGAGATCACCGGGGATGACAGCACCGCCGCGCTCAGTTTCGGCGATCGCAAAACGGCGGAGGAGCTGCTCTCCGGGCTGAAAGCGAATCGTTCCATCGCCATGGCCGCCATCTACTCAGCCGACGGCAAAGTGTTCGCCAGCTACCGCCGCGGCCCGGGCGCTGCCGCTCCCGCGAGCCTGCCGATCCAGGAACCTGGCTGGTCGTTTGAGAACAAGCGGCTCCGCATCGTTCAGCAGATCCTGCTCCAGAAGCAGTTGATCGGCGGCATTTATCTGGAATCGGACTTGGGCGAAGTGGATTCGAAACTGCGCGAGTTCTCGCTCATCGTGATCGTCATCCTGATGGTGGCGCTGCTGCTGGGATTCGTACTTTCCGCCAAGCTCCAGACCGTCATCTCGGAGCCGATCGCCCGGCTGGCGCGCACGGCCCAGGCCGTCTCGCTTCAGAAGGACTTTACGGTCCGCGCCGCCAAGACGGCCAACGACGATCTGGGACAACTCACCGACACCTTCAACGGCATGTTATCCGACATTCAGCACCGGGATCGGGAGCTGCTGGGCCATCGCGACCGGCTGGAGCAGGAAGTTACCGCGCGCACCGCGGAGCTGGTCGCCGCCAACTCGGCTTTGTCGGCGGCCAAGGAAAAGGCGGAGGCCGCGAGCCGCGCCAAGAGCGAATTCCTGGCCAATATGAGCCATGAAATCCGGACTCCGATGAACGGAGTGATCGGGATGACCGAACTGGTGCTGGACACCCGCCTCTCCGCCGATCAACGGGACTATCTGGAAACCGTGCAAAGCTCGGCGGAATCGCTGCTTATCATCATCAACGACATTCTGGACTTTTCCAAGATCGAAGCCGGCCGGCTGGAACTGGATGCTGTTCGCTTTCATCTGCGCGACAATCTGGACCAGGCAGTCCGCGCGCTGGCGGTGCGGGCGCACGAGAAAGGCCTGGAACTGCTATGCGAATGGAAGGCGGATGTTCCCGACTTCGTAGTGGGCGATCCGGTCCGCATTCGCCAGGTGATCGTCAATCTGCTAGGCAATGCCATCAAGTTCACGCAATCCGGCGAAGTGGCCCTGGAAGTTGAGTTGGAAGAGAGCACGGGCGAGCAGGTAGAACTGCATTTCGTCATTCGCGATACCGGCATCGGGATTGCTCCGGAAAAACAGCAGCTGATCTTCGACGCGTTTTCCCAGGCCGACGGATCGATGACGCGAGAGTATGGCGGAACCGGACTTGGACTCACCATTTCCACCCGGTTGGTAGAAGCGATGCAAGGCCGGATCTGGGTGGATAGTACGCCCGGCCGGGGGAGTTCGTTCCATTGCACGGCGCGCTTCGGCGCCGCTGGAGACGCTAGTCCGGCGGAGGATGCCAATATCCCGGCGGGCCTGTCGGTGTTGGTGGTGGATGACAACGCCACCAATCGCCGCATCTTGACCGATGTTCTGCGGCGCTGGGGTACCAGGCCGGCTTCCGCCGCCAGCGGACTGGAAGCGCTTTCTATGACCGAGCGGGCCTTCCGTGCCGGCGATCCGTTCGCGTTGATTATCACCGATGTCCACATGCCGCAGATGGACGGGTTCAAGCTCGCCGAGATGCTTCAGCAGTCGCCCTACCGGGCCAAAGCACTGGTTCTCATGCTTACGTCGGGAGAGCGTCCGGGCGATATCGATCGCGCCCGCAGGCTGGGAGTCACCAGCTATTTGCTGAAGCCGGTCCGCAAAGATGAGTTGAAAGATGTGATTGCGAAGGCGCTCGGCGGCGACGGCGCATGGAGGGAAAATCGCGACGGTATCCAGCCCGTTCGCCCAGATGACGGCCAGCCATCCGTGGCCGCGGCTCATATTCTATTGGCCGAGGACAATCTTGTAAATCAGCGTTTGGTCCAGCGCCTTCTCGAGAAGCAGGGGCACAGTGTGGTGGTGGTGGGAAGCGGCCTGGACGCCTTGCAAGCCTTACAACACGAAAGTTTTGACTTGATCCTGATGGATGTGCAGATGCCGAATATGGACGGCTTTGAAGCCACCCGAGCCGTTCGCGCGGCCGAAGCCCTTAGCAAGGCGCATGTTCCGATTATTGCCTTGACCGCTCATGCCATGAAGGGCGATCAGGAAAAGTGCCTGGCCGCCGGCATGGATGGCTATCTTTCCAAGCCGGTTCACGCCGCCGATTTATTCAGCATGCTGCAGACCTACGCGAAAAAGGGCCGCGTGGCTCTGCCGGTATAAGAAACTAAGCCGGCTCGCGAGGCGGAGCTTAGAGGGTGCGCGCTAGGCGACACCTTTGACGGCCAGCTTTCGAAACATTTCTTGGCCTTTTTCCGTGGGCTTGTATGCCCTGCTTTTTTGTGTGGACGATGGGCCTTTCGCTTTCACCAGGTTCACGACCACCAGGAAGCCATCCTCCGCTAATTGCTCCAATCGCGCATTTGAATCCCCGTTGAATCCGGAACTCGCACCTCCGGCAGTACATACCGTCTTCAGAGTAGAGATCGTTTCAGCATCCATAACTGTTCAACCTTTCGGTCTCCAAGCCTCATGGTAACACCCCGGTTTCTTGGAGTGCTTAGTGGAGGCTCGCTGCCAAATCCCGCGCCAGGACCTCGGCCCGTTCCGACAAGCTTTTGGCGCCGGCCAAGTCGGAATCCCGTGTGGCGCGCGCCTGCTGCATAAAATTCCGCACCTGTTCCAGCTCAGTTTGCTGATCCTTGGTCAACTGCCGCCCGGCAATCGAACTCAGGCTGACCTGGGCGTGCGACAGGCTTTGATCGATGGCCGTGTTGTACTGTTTCTGCTCATCGGCGGTAAGGACGTCGCCCAGAACGGGCGGTGGAGGCGCGGGTGCCGGCGGAGTTGTGGGATTCGGTTCCTGCGGCGGGGCGGACGGGGGAGTGGCCCCTGAACGAACTGGTTTCTTCGCGGCCGGCGTTGGCTGGGGTGGTTTGTTCACCTGATAGGTGTTTTGTTGCTGCGGGCGCGCAGTTGTCGGAGGGTTGGATTTCGGGGGGCTGGGAGGTTGCGAGCTAGCCGCACCGGGCGCGGCTGCAGGAGGCGCGGGTTGGTAACTAGCGGGCGGCGAGGGAAGCGGTACCGCCTTCCTGTTATGGCAGGCGGATTCCAAAACTAGAAATAATAGGAAACCGGCCTGCAAGCGCGGAAAGCGTGGCATGGAATCACCGAGTCGCCGGGCTACGAACCAGTGGTTGCCGAAGTAGATACCGCACCCTGGTAATCGACCATTCTCGGAAAGCGCATCCGGAATGTGGTGCCCTTTCCTGGCTCGCTGGTAAAGTCGATTGTACCATTGTGCAGTTGGACCACCCGGAAGGTGGTGGCAAGGCCGATACCGGTGCCGGTCTCTTTTGTCGTGAAATACAGCTGAAACACGCGGCTCTGGATCTCCCGCGCGATTCCGGGACCCACGTCGCTCACCGTAAGCTGGCACTGGCTGCCGTCGCTAGCGGTTCTGGTGAACAGCGTTCCACCCTCCGTCATGGCTTCCAGTCCGTTGTTGATCACGTTCAGAATGGCCTGTTTCAATAGATCCGCATCGCCTGAGATCCACAGTTTGTCGGGCTGCAATACCGTCCTTAGCTCTACGTTCTTGGCCGTGGCGTCAACGGAAACCAGCGCCAGCACCTCGGTGACAAGATCGTTGAAATCGATGGGCCCATAGTTCAGATCCACCGGCCGGTTGAAATTCAGGAAGGTCTTCACCACCGTGTCCAGACGTTTGATTTCCCGTCCGATCACGTCGATCTCCGGCTGCTCCCCATCCAGTTTGCCGCGCAAAACTTCCAGGTGCAGGGCCATGGCGTTCAGCGGATTTTTGATCTCATGCGCCACACCGCCGGTGAGCCGGCTGATGGCCGCCAGGCGGGAAGAGAAATCGAGCTGCTGTTCCAGCTGCCGCCGGCTTTCCACGTCGCGGATGGTAACCAGCGTCCCCATGTCTTCCTGGCCGGAGCGATTCTTGAGATGCTGGACGCCGACCACCAGCCGCAGCGGCGCCAGTCCGTCGCGCGCAATCGTGACCGGCTGTTCCTCGATCGATCGGCCGTCTTGCAAAGCTCCGCCAATGATCTCGCCCAGGATTGTGGATGGAGGGAACAGCTCATCGGTGGTGCGTCCGGCCATTTCGTCATGAGTCAGGCCAAGCATTCTCTCGGCCGGCTCACCAGCCATCAGCAAGCGGCCGGTATCGTCAAAAAGCAAGACGCCTTCTTCGAGCTGCCGCAGCAGTTGCTCGATGTTGGTCCGCAGTTCGGTGGCGTCTTGTTTGGCGCCGCGGTACTGCTCGTCCAACAGGCTCAATTTAGAATGCACGTCGGCGAACTCGCGGGATTCGCGGCGATCCCTGGGAACGGTTGCGCCGAACTGGCCGGTGCGGATCAGGTCGATTCTATGGCTGATGCGCTGTAAGGGGTCCAGTATCACATCGGGCAGCACGGCTCCGAGAATAATCGCAACACCCAGCGCCAAGGCGAAGGCCAGCAGCAGGCTCTTCAGCGCGGGTTCGACGGAATGCTTCAATAAAACCGACCGGATGACCACGGTAATGTTGAACAGCACGTGCTTGCTGCCCTGGATCCCGATGGGTCGCGTGGACACATAGTTTTCGCGCCGCGTGATCAGATCCCACAGATTCACGGCCCACCAGCGCTGCTGAATTTCGTGAATATCTTCAGAGCCCGCAAAGGCGTTGCTGGCTGTCACCGGCGGGGCGGAGGCGAGAACGTTGCCTTGCTCGTCGGTGATGAGAATCGCCAGCGCCAGGTCGGATTTGGCCAGCGTGGCCTTCAGCAAGTCCGTGATGTCGGGATCCTCGCGGATGATTCCTGTCCAAGTGTCCTCCCATTGGTTCACGGAGGCGGGGTGGATTCCGAGCCTGGTGGTCTCCGCTTTCAGATGATTTTCGAGGTAAATGTGGAACTGGTCGGCGATTAAGTCGGCGCGATCGGAAGCGGCGCTGAAGGACGCCTTGGTGAAGTCCGAAAGATAGAGCAACGACATTACGACTACGACGGCGGTGACCAAAGTCACAATCGCGCCCCGCAGCCGTGCCTTCAAAGACATTTATGCGTCGGTGCCCGCCTCCATCTCGGCCGCGCCGTACTCCTTCAGCTTGTTGAACAGAGTCTTGAGACTAATGCCGAGAATTTCGGCGGCCCGGGTTTTATTGTTGCGAGTGTGCTTCAGCGTAAGTTGAATCAGCGCCTTCTCGGCCTCGCCGACGGTGGTGCCGACGGGCAGCCGCACGGCATCCGGCTCCATCTCCTGCTGCAGCGGCCGGGCGCCGGCGGGCACGCCAAAATCGCGCGGAAGATGATGTTTGGTAATGGTGCCTTCGCCCGCCAGAATCACCGCGCGCTCCAGAACATTGCGCAGCTCGCGCACGTTGCCGGGCCAGGAGTATCGCTTGAGCAGCTCCTTCACTTCGGAATTTACATCCACCACGCGGGTCTCATGCTTGTGGTTCAACATCTCGATGAGAGCTTCGGTGAGTTGAGGAAGGTCGCCCTCGCGCTGGCGCAGGGGCGGCAGCGGGACTTGGAACACGTTTAACCTGTAATACAAGTCCTCGCGCAACTCGCCTTTCCGCAACGCCTCTTCCAACACCTTGTTGGTGGATGCGATGACGCGCACGTCCACCGCGATCTCGCTCTTTCCGCCCAGCCGGCGCACGTAGGAATCCTCCAGCACGCGCAGCAGTTTGGCTTGCGTGCCCACGGGCATTTCGGCCAATTCGTCCAGCAGCAGCGTGCCGTGCTGGGCCAGCTCGAAGCATCCGGCCCGGCGCTCCACCGCTCCGGTGAACGCGCCTTTTTCATGGCCGAACAATTCGCTCTCCATCAGCGTCTCGGGCAATGCCGCGCAGTTTATGGCCACGAACGGCCCGTCGCGCCGGGGGCTCAGGTGATGCACGGCGCGCGCGACCAATTCTTTGCCGGTTCCGCTTTCGCCCGTCACCAGCACGGCCGCTTTGGACGGCGCCACCTGCCGGATCAGCGAAAACACCTGCTGCATAGCGGGACACGTGCCCACCAGATCCACCAGCACGCCCTGATACGACAGTTGCCGCTGCAATCGCTCCGCTTCTTCCGCGAGGCGGCTTTGCGTGGCCGCGCGTTCCAGCAGAACCTTCAGCGCGCTGGGCTGAATCGGTTTTTCCAAGAACCAGAACGCGCCCAGGTCGTGCATGGTCTGCACCGCGGTCTCGATGTTTCCGAAGGCCGTCAGCACGATGGTGGGCGGCAGCGTATTCTGCGATCCCAAACGCTTCAGAAGTTCGAAGCCGTCCATGCGCGGCATCATCAGATCGGTAACCAAAACATGGGTGGGGGTCTGCGCCAATTTTTCGAAGGCGTCCTGGCCGTCGAAAGCGGTATCCACCGTGAATCCCCAGGATTGGATCATTTTGGCCAAGCCGGCGCGTTGATTTTCTTCGTCATCCGCCACGAGCACACGAACGTGGGGTGTTGAGGGCGTATTTCCCATTGATTCAATTGTATCTGGCTGGCGTTCCGTCTGTACACGAAGGTAGTTCGCAAAATCTGTGCGCCTGGCCCTTTTCGGTACGATACCCCGGTGGGCCGTTGCTTTGAGCAAAAGGATATCTTTCCGGCGATCAAGAAGGTAATCGAAAGACTCTGCGACGAACGCGGAGAAGCCGAGCACGAATCTATCATCGATGAGCTTCTGATGGACTCTGAGGCGTCTGCCGTAGTAGAGCGATCTATCTCGCGATGCCCGGGATACAAGAAACGAGCGATGGCCGGGGTGATGATTGCTTGGCTGAGTGAGCGATACGGCACTCGTCCCGGGGATTTGGGCGACTTCTCCGATCGATTCAGGCAAGAGAAGCGCGGCAGAACTTGGACATATTTCCTTCGCTAGACGCCTAACTTAGAACGGCAGGTCGTCCTGTTCGCCACCCTCGACCTCTTTGGCTGCCCTCCTGAAGCTTGCGGAATCCACCAGTGGGATGTTCGGCTGTTTCCCATTGAAGAGATCTTCGATTGTGAGTATCTGGATTTTAGGGTACTTCCCGTAAAGCGTTTCATAGTAACCTGCCTTGAGCGCCTCTGTGCGCATGGGGCCGGTCGAATCCGGTGCGTGTCAATAAGAATGAGACACACGGCGCAAAAGTTTAAGGAGTTTTCTCCCTGTCGGGGGGCTTGTTGATCCAGACGGCAGTAGGGAGAGAAGGCGGCTTGGGAGCCTGGCGGACGAACCGTTCCGGGTGAGCTTGAAAAGCGGTGTCCAAGACGGCTTGGCGATGGAGCAGCAGATCGGGGGCCTTGCCCAGGTGAACCACGGCGGGGGTCATCAAGCCCAGGCCGGAGTGATGGTGTTCGTAGTTGTACCAGCGGAAGAAGGACTGGCAAAATTCGCGGGCGTCTTCGATGGAGCCAAAGCGGTCCGGAAAGCCAGGGCGGTATTTCAAGGTGCGGAACTGACTTTCAGAATAGGGATTGTTGTCAGAAACATGGGGGCGGGAATGTGTTTTAGTGACGCCCAGGTCGGCGAGCAGCAAAGCCACGGGTTTGGATTTCATTGATGAGCCGCGATCGGCGTGGATGGTGAGCTGGCCGGGAGCGATGAGTTGTTTGCAGCAGGAATGGTCAATTAAACGCTTCGCCAGTTCGGCGCTTTCGCGATAAGCGATCATCCAGCCCACGACGAAACGGCTGAAGACATCCAAGATGACATACAGGTGATAGGAGGTCCATTTCGCCGGGCCGCGCAGTTTGGTGATATCCCAACTCCACAACTGGTTGGCTTGCGTGGCCAGCAACTCGGGCTTCTGATACGGCGGATGAGTCAGCTGATCGCGGCGCTCGTGACTTTCCCCGCGCGCTTCCAGCAACCGGTACATAGTGCGGATCGAGCAATGAAAATGGCCCTCATCAAGCAGCGCGGCGTAGACCTGGGCCGGCGAAGAGTCCTGAAAACGATCCTCATGGAGGCACGTCAGCACGGTCTGCTGTTCAGCTTCCGTCAAAGCCCGAGGCGAGAACCGCGGCCCGGCCACAGGCCGGGGAAAAAGACGGCGGCTGCGCCCGCAGGCCGGTCGAAGAATACCGGGAGTTGTCCACGGGAACAACATCGACTTGGAAATACCCCGGCCACCGTGCCGCCGATACCACGTGGCTCGGGGCACCGCTAACGCCTGACAGGCGGGTTTCACACCCACCAGTGGGCTGAGTTGATCTACCGCGGCCATCAAGACTTCTCCGTTTCCGTGAGGGGGTGCCCCAACAGCTTGGCCACTTTTTTTTGAACGTCAATAATGATGTGGGCTTTCTCCAGTTCTTCCTGGAGACGTTGATTGTGCCGGCGTAACTTTTCATTCTCGGCGGCCAACGGATTCCGCTGCACCTGGGGGCCTCTCTTTTGAGAAAAGGCTTTGTGCACCGCGCGATCGCGCTCTTTGCGCCAGCCGTGCAGAGTCGAGGAGTAGATTCCTTCTCGCCTCAGAATGGCGCCGACACCGCCGCCATTGGCCAGGGCGCGGTCCGTCTCTTCTAAAATCCGCTTCTTCTCCCCAGCGGTAAAGATGCGTCGTTGCGCCTTGGCGGGGACTTCTTCGTCCGCCGAACTAGCTCCAAAAGGAACTGCAATCTTGGTTTCGCTCACGATGTTTCTCCTTGCCGCCCTGCTCTGTAATTATGGCCGCGGTAAGTGTCTCATCGATATTGGCACAGAGGGATCCGCAAGTGTGATAAAGACGCCGATCTTGGCTTTCTCTCGATCCACGACATGCGCCAGATCCCGGACCATTGCGACATTGACATTGTCGCCGCCCTTCACCGATACGATAGCTTTCTCAGTCACCTTACCTTCCGGCTTGAAGTAAATCAGACCGTCGATGCCAGAGTCCGCGCCCTTTTTGCCTCCGCGAAACGGAACCGCATTTACCTTAGCGCCAGCCCATAGCTGAAATTCGTGTTTATCTCGCCGCGCAAGGTCGCGTGCTCCGTCAATATCCTTGGGCGTCCCATGAACCTCGTACTTAATGCCGGGGAAAGCGCTCTTGAGTCGCTTCTCTATTAGTGAAATAGCGAGGTGCGTTATATCGATTCCGATCCACTCTCGCTTGAGCCTTTGCGCGGCATGTATTGTGGTTCCACATCCACAGAAGGGATCGAGCACCAGGCCTCCTTCGTTTGAGCTTGCGCCCAGGATGCGTCCTAGGAGTGCGACCGGCTTCTGGGTCGGATAGCCCAAGCGCTCTTGCGCTTGGGAATTGATGGGCGGTATGTCCACCCAAACGTCGCCGATCGGCTTGCCTCTCTGTTCATCAAGGTATCGCTTGAATCTCGGTATTGCCCCTAGGCTTGGCTGTATCACCAGTCCCGCGTCATAAGCCGCCCGCATCCGGTCCTTGGTCCACCGCCACACCTTAGTGATTCCGAGAAATTCATAGGTAAGATGGGGACGATTCGGGTTCGGATTGAGCAGGCTGGTTAGCTGGTACAGTCTTCCGTCTTCGTCCTTCAGCGTATATTTTGATGCGGTCTTCTCATCAAGATCGTCTAAATCATATTCGTTGAAGACCTCCCGAGCGTTCCAGGTGCAACGTTCTCCTTTGGAGTAGGAAAGCAGGACATCGTGGCTTGATGGAAACCTCGTGAAGGCATGTCCTCGCGGTGTGGAACGAAGCCAGACGATCTCGTTTCTGAAATGCTCCTTTCCGAAAATCGCGTCCAAGACCAGCTTTAGGTAGTGGCTGGCTGTCGGATCGCAATGCAGATATATGCTGCCGCTTGCCTTCAGAACTCGGTGAAGCTCCAGCAGGCGTACAGCCATCATGCACAGATAGGCCATCATGTCGTTCTCTTTGAGAAAGGAACGAAACGCTCTCAATAATTCTGCGGTGTCAGAGTCGCCAGAACGAAGGACCTCATCGAACGCTTGCTCTGACTCTTCTCCCCAATGCCAAGTGTCCTCAAAGGCCTCTATCTGAGCGTGGGACTGTTGTCCGGCAGGACTCTTGAAAAGCACGTTGTAGCTGGCTTGGCTATTGAACGGGGGATCGAGGTAAATGAGGTCAACGGTATCATCGCCGATCTCATTCCTTAGGACGGTTAGGTTGTCGCCGTAGTAGAGTGCGTTCACGCGTACTTCGGTCAACGGTATCATATGCAGTCAGTGCAACGGAACCAGAAAGTCTCTCATGCGGCTTCCGGGAGGTCTCACAGATCCCACGCATGATCGGCGACCCGCGCAACTATCGTCGGGGTGACCCGAAGGCTCCCTGCACGCCGCAAAAGTTGTAAAACCCAAACCAGGCAAGCGATGGGTGCCCAGCGGTTCAAGAGGCGCACAGATTTAGCACTCCCTACACGAAAGCCGAAGCTGCCAATGCAATTTGCAGTGGCGAGCGGGATCCCGAGAAGGACGGTGCAGGATCACCGGACGGAACTCGGTGCGAACGGCGGCCATAAGAACATAATGATGTGGCGCAGAGCACCAGCGCTTGAACTCAGCGCACCTGGATGTTCGCGAAGATCGGACGGCCCCTCTTTGCGAGCCCCCGGAGGAATCAATCCTCACGTATCATATCTACTTGGACTTCAGATCGCCCTTAGCGCAGCGTACGCTGGTCGCCCGCGGGACAATGGTCGTAGTGGGGCTGCTTGCTTTATGTCTCACGCCGGTATCCGCGCAACGCGAGTTGTCGGGGTCGGCCCAGGCTCGCCTGTCGCTTGACCGCCTGAACGTTGTCGGCAGCGTGCTGATGATTGCCGCGCATCCCGATGACGAAAACACCGCGTTGCTGGCGTACCTGGCGCGTGGCCGAAAGGTTCGCACCGGCTATCTCTCGCTGACGCGCGGCGAAGGCGGCCAGAATCTCATCGGCGCTGAACAGGGCGACGAGCTCGGCATCATTCGTACGCAGGAGTTGCTGGCGGCCCGGCGCATCGACGGCGCGGAGCAGTTCTTCACGCGGGCCATCGATTTCGGCTTCACCAAAACGCCGCAGGAGTGCTTTGAGAAGTGGGGCCACGACAAAATCCTGAGCGATGTGGTCTGGGTGATTCGCCGCTTCCGCCCGGACGTGATCATCCTGCGCTTTAGCGGAACTCCGCGCGATGGGCATGGCCAGCATCAGGCATCGGCGATCCTGGGCCGCGAAGCTTACACCGCCGCCGCCGATCCAACGAGATTTCCGGAGCAGCTCAAATGGGTGCAGCCTTGGCAGGCCAAGCGCCTGATGTGGAATCCCGGGGCTTTCACCAAAGAGCAGCGCGAAGAAGTGGAGAAGATGCCCAACCGCATCACGGTGGATCCGGGCGACTACGATCCGGTGCTGGGCCACTCCTACGCCGAAATCGCCGGCATGTCGCGCAGCATGCATCGCAGCCAGGGCATGGGCGCGGCCGAGCGCAAGGGATCCGCCAAGGATTATTTGATCACGCAGTCCGGGCCTCCGGCAACCCACGATATTTTTGACGGCATCGATATCTCCTGGAATCGCATTCCTGGCGGGGATCCGGTGGGCCAGGTGATGGCCGAAGCCGCGAAGACATTCGATCCGGAAAATCCCGATCGAACGGTGCCGCTGCTGCTCAAAGCCGAGAAACTGATGGCGCCGCTGCACGATCCGCTAGTGGCGCTGAAACAGCATGAATTGAGCGATGCGATTGCGCTTTGCACCGGGCTGTGGCTGGACGCGGATGCCGATAAATTCGCCGTCACGCCGGGTGGATCTCTGAAGTTCAATGCCACGGCGCTCAGTCGCGATCACCTGGCGGTGCAGGTGAAGTCGGTGGACATTGAAGGCATTTCGCCCGCGACAACCAAAGACAAATTCGGCGGTGTTCTGCCGTTCAACGAACCGCAAGTCTACACGTTAAATACCACCATCCCCGAGCACGAGCCGCTGTCGCAGCCCTATTGGCTGGTGGAACCCAAGCAGGGCGATACTTACACGGTCCCGAATCAGTTGGATGTTGGGCTTCCCGAAAATCCGCCGCTGTTTGAAGCGCATTTTCACTTGCGGATCGAGTCCCAGGATGTCGAAGTTGTTCGGCCGGTGAATTATCGATACATCGAACGCGCGCAAGGCGAACTGACGCGTCCGGTGGTGGTTGAGCCGCCGGTAGCGTTGCAATGGTCGCAATCGGCCATCTTATTTCCAAATGGCTCGCCGAAAAGCGTTGAATTGCAGGTGCAAGCCAACGTCGCGAAGGCCGCCGGAAAAGTTGAGATTCAAATGCCGCCGGGTTGGCGCGTTTCTTCGCCGTCGGGCGATTTCCATTTGACGTCACCCGGTGAGCAGAGCGAAGTATCGTTCTCGCTCACGCCTCCATCGAATAACGCGCAAGGTGTTTTAACAGCCAGCGCGAAAGATGGCGATCAGACCGTCACCACGTCGATGGAGACCATCAGTTACCCGCACATCCCCACGCAGGTGTTGTTTCCTCCGGCGACAGCGAAGCTGGTGCGCGCCGATGTGCGGCTGCTGGCCAAAACCATCGGGTATGTGATGGGCGCGGGCGATGAAATGCCGCAAGCGCTGCAGCAAATGGGCGCGGAGGTGACGCTGCTGGGCCCGGACGATTTGGCCGACGGCAATCTGAGCCGCTTCGACGCGATCGTAACCGGCGTGCGCGCCTACAACGTGCGTGCGGATTTGCGTGCCAATGAGGGCCGGCTGCTCGATTATGTGAAGAACGGCGGAACGGTGGTGGTGCAATACAACGTGGCCGATGGGAACAATCCGTTCGGAGGATACCACGACGCTGCTGGCCAACATCGGTCCGTATCCGCTTACCACCGGCCGGGAGCGCGTCACGGTAGAAGAAGCGCCGGTGCAGTTCGTGAATCCGGCGAGCCCCCTGCTGCACAAGCCCAATGAAATTACCGCCAGTGACTTCGAAGGCTGGATTCAGGAGCGCGGACTTTATTTCGCATCGAAATGGGACTCGCATTACCAGCCGCTGTTTGAAACGCACGATCCGATGCAGAAGCCGCAAACCGGGATCACGCTGTACACGCGCTACGGCAAGGGCGCGTATGTGTTCACGGCGTTCTCCTGGTTTCGCGAGCTGCCCTCGGGAGTTCCGGGTGCGTTTCGCATATTCGCGAATCTGTTGAGCGCCGGAAAGACGCAGTGAGCGGCGAGCCGCACAAAATACCGCATCCGGTTGAAGACGAACCTCCGCCGATTCTGGGCTCCTGGCGCCGGATTTACATCATCGTTCTCTGCTACCTTACGTTGCTCATCGCCGGCTTCTACGTGTTCACTCGAGTCTTTGAGTCATGAGGCCACTCGATTGGGTGGTGATGTTCGCGTGGCTCGCGTTCATCGTCAGCTATGGGCTGTACCGCGGGCGCGGCAGCAGCACCATGAACAAATATCTTCTGGCTGGAAAGACCATGCCGTGGTATGCCATGGGCCTTTCGATCATGGCCACGCAAGCCAGCGCCATCACCTTCATCTCGACCACGGGCCAAAGCTACACCGACGGCATGCGCTTTGTGCAGTTCTATTTCGGTCTGCCGATCGCGATGGTGATCCTGTGCGCCACGGCAGTTCCGATTTTCCATCGCGCCAACGTCTACACTGCGTACGAATATCTGGAACATCGCTTCGATTCCAAGACCCGCTCGCTGGTGAGCCTGATTTTTCTCATCCAGCGCGGCCTGGCGTCCGGGCTTTCGCTTTACGCGCCCGCTGTGGTGCTGTCGGTGATCCTGGGCTGGCCCGATCGAGTCACGACGATCCTGATGGGCGTCCTCATCATGACTTACATCTCGTTCGGCGGCATCAAGGCGGTCACCTGGGCCGACGTCCAGCAGATGTCGCTCATCCTGTGCGGGCTGGTGCTGGCGCTGGTGCTGGCCATCCACCTTCTGCCGCACAATGTTTCCTTTCGCGACGCTGTTTCGCTGGCGGGCGCGGCGGGAAGGCTGAATGCCGTCACTCTCAACTTCGATTGGAACGATCGTTATAACATCTGGAGCGGCGTAATTGGCGGAATGTTTCTGGCGCTCGCTTACTTTGGCTGCGATCAATCGCAGGTGCAGCGATACCTTACCGGAAAATCAGTGGCGCAAAGCCGCCTCAGCCTGCTGCTCAACGCGGTAGCCAAGATCCCGATGCAGTTCTTCATTCTGTTCATCGGTGCGATGGTGTTTGTGTTCTTCATTTTCGAAAGGCCGCCGCTGCTGTTCCAGCCCGTGGAATTGAAGAACGTTCAGCACGATGCGCGCTTCCCGGCCGTGGAGCGCCGTTATCAGGAAGCGTACGCACATCGACGCGATGCGGCGGACCAATTTCTACAGGCGAACCGGTCTGGTGATCCTGCCGCGCGCACGGCCAGCATCGAGCGTTATCGCAATGCGCAGAAAGAACTGAACGACGCGCACGCCGCTGGCGAACACTTAGTAGGAAAAGAGTTCGACGACACCAATTTCATCTTTCTATCGTTTGTAGTGCGCTATCTTCCCGCCGGCGTCGTAGGTCTGATCGTCGCTGTGATTTTCTCCGCGGCCATGTCGTCTACCTCCGGCGAGATTAATTCGCTTTCCGCGGTCACAGTTATCGACATCTACCGGCGGCACGTGAAGCCGGACGCGTCCGACCGGCACTACCTGATCGCCTCGCGCATCGCTACCGTCTTTTGGGGCTGCTTTGCCATGGGCTTCGCGCAATACGGCAAGAACTTCGGCGCGTTGATTCAAGCGGTGAACGTGATTGGGTCGCTATTTTATGGCGGGCTGCTGGGCGTGTTCGTGCTGGCGTTTTTCTTCCGCAGCGTGGGAGCGAACGGCGCGTTTTGTCGGCGTTCTGGCCGGCGAGGCGGCTATCTTCGCAGCCAATCTGTTCACCAATATTTCTTTTCTTTGGTACAACGTGATCGGGAGTGTGGTGGTGATCCTGGTGGGGGTGGCCGTGTCGAAGATTTTCGAAAATCGACCAATCGAGATCAGAAACGCTGTTGATAGCCCGCGCTAATCCTGGAGAGAGCAGCTCCGTAGTCCAGGCGTGTCCCCTTGTAGTTGGCCCACTCGAACGGAAAGGGCGGCGCATTCGTAGCCTTGAAGCCCAAGATTAGGAACTCATCTTATTCTGGTGCGGCTTCGGCTCGCAGACGGCGCTCGGCTGCGGCCGCTTCCTGAAATGGATGGAGAAACCCGGCCTTGCCAGTGGTCGGAAAAGGTCGATCGCCCTCATAGCCGATCGTGCTTTCTGCTTGGTTTATGCCGACAATGCCCACGCAGATTGGATGCCCACCTCCACGCCGGAACTGAACCACCTGGTTTCTAAGATCGTTGATCACACGATCGATTTGCTTGATCATGGCCTTCGCTAGTATCTTGACTTCAACGCCAATCTCAACGGTTGCAATCGGGCCTCTTCCTACTGCGTAACCGGCGTCGAAAATGGCCATCTCGCCGGGAATGACCTCGCCGAAGGTTCCGTCACCGCGGCGAGCGTCAATGCCGCGGCGTCGATTTTGGACATTCAATACGCGGTCTTTACGAGTCACTATTGCGTCCATGAGCTTGGAAGACCGTCGAACGGCGACCAGATCCTCGTACAGATGCATGGCAACGAAATCGCCTTGATTTGAAGATCGATGTTTGTAAATTTTGCCTTCAAAGAGGCGCTGGAACTCGATGAGCAGTCGATACTCGTTTTGCTTGGGAGTCTCCGTCAAATGTGACCTCGGCGTCGGTTCCGCCCACCAGGCGAGGCTCACGAGCGGTACCGATAATTCGCCGTCGCGCTAGCTCAACATAGGCAGGCTCGATTTCGTTAGCGATCGAATTCCTTCCCGCGATGATAGCAGCTTGAGACGTCGAGCCCGTGCCCGCGAACGGATCAAGCACCGTATCGCCGGCGAAAGAGAACAGTTTGATGAGCCGTTCAGCCAGTTCGATCGGATATGGGGCAGGATGCCCAGCCCGCGTAGACGCACCTCGCAGATCGGTCCAGATGGAACGCTGCCAAGCCTGCATTTCCTCGCGCGTAAGCATAGAGAGCGCTTTCTGAATCATCGGCGCGGAACGATATTCGCCGCCCTTGCGCAGAAACAGAATGTATTCGATATCGTTCTTGATGATTCCGCCGGGCTGGTAAGGCTTGCCATAGAATCCAGCACCATTGCCCTGCGCTTCAGTCACGCCGTTGGCGATTTTGTGCCACAAAATGGGCATGAGGCAATCCAGGCCCAGCTTGCGCACCCGAACCTGGATGTCTGCGTGAAGCGGGACCAAGTGGTGGCGCCCGCTCTTCTTGCGCGGGATGCAAACGTCGCCTACGACGCAACAGATCCGTCCACCGCCTACAAGAACACGGGCACATTCGCTCCAAACCCGATCCAGTTCGTCAAGGAAGTGCTCATAATCCTCGAAGTGACCCATCTGGCTTTTGTTGCCTGGTACGTATTCCTTGAGAGTCCAATAAGGAGGCGATGTCACCACTAAGTGAACGGAACGATCGGGCAGCCATGATAAGTCGCGAGCGTCTCCTTGATGGATCCGATGCTCGGTTCGATCGTAAGGTTCAGGCCACACCACCTCGCGGTAATAGCGATTGGCCTCAAGCAGCGCTTGCAATCCTTCCGGCGTGTTGTCTTCGATTGAAAGGGATGGCTTCCGTAGCCTGGCGCGCTTCGTTGTGCCGTTCGTGAAGAGCACCGATTGAAGGGGGTGGTTGTCTCGCTTGGTCTTGGCTGGTCTGCTGTTCACTGGTGCCTGGCCGAACTGCAACTTTGACGTTACGAAGATTGTAGCGTTGTCACTATCGAGTTCGCTCATCTAACTGAGCTTATCGACGGATAAAGCCGACGGTTACAGCAACTCCGCCATATTGAAGAAGAACGGAATCTCCAATGCCGCCGTCTCCGGTGCGTCCGAGCCGTGCACCGCGTTGCGCTCGATGTTCTTCGCAAAGTGTTTCCGGATGGTGCCCTCCGCCGCCTTCTCCGGATTGGTGGCGCCCATCACTTCTCGCCAGTGCTTAATCGCGTTATCGCGCTCCAGCACCAGCACCACCACCGGACCCTCCGTCATGAACGTCACCAGGCCGGTGAAAAACGGCCGCTCGCGATGGACGTCGTAAAAGCCCTCGGCCTGTTGTTTCGAAATCCGCGTCATTCTCATGCCGCGAACGCGGAATCCAGCCTTCTCGATCATCGCGAGGATTTGTCCCGCGTGCCCCGCCGCAACTGCGTCCGGCTTAATGATTGCAAATGTCTGTTCGATTGCCATGTTCGATATCGTGACGCCTCGCTCTGGATTACAAGCTAGAGGCGGCTCTTGACCTTTTCTCCGATTTCGGCGGGCGTGGCGCACACCGTGATGCCCGCCTCCTGCATCGCCTTCATTTTGTCTTCCGCTTTTCCCGATCCACCCGAGATGATCGCGCCCGCGTGACCCATGCGGCGTCCCGGCGGCGCCGTTTGTCCGGCGATGAATCCCACCACCGGCTTCTTCACATGCGTTTTGATGTACTCGGCCGCGGTCTCTTCGGCGCTTCCGCCGATTTCCCCAATCATCACGATCGCGTGCGTGTCCGCATCTTCATTGAATAGCTGGATGGCGTCCTGAAACGTGGTGCCGATAATCGGATCGCCGCCGATTCCGATGCAGGTTGACTGGCCGATTCCAAGTTTCGTCAATTGCCCCACCGCTTCGTACGTCAGCGTGCCGGAGCGCGAGACCACGCCCACGTTGCCCTGCTTGTGAATCGACGCGGGCATGATCCCGATCTTGCATTTTCCTGGCGAAATAATGCCCGGACAATTCGGCCCGATCAAACGCGAAGGCTTGCCCTTCATGAACTCGCGAGCCTGCACCATGTCCGCAGTGGGAATCCCCTCGGTGATGCAGACCACCAGCGGCACGCCCGCGTCCACCGCTTCCATGATCGCGTCGGCCGCATAGGGCGGCGGAACGAAAATCACCGAAGCCGTCGCGCCGGTCTGCTTCACCGCGTCGGCCACTGTATTGAACACCGGCAGGCCCAAATGCATCAGGCCGCCTTTGCCCGGTGTTACCCCGCCCACCACTTTCGTTCCGTAATCAATGGATGCCTGCGCGTGAAAGCTGGCTTCGCGTCCCGTAAAGCCCTGAAACAAAACCCGCGTGTTTTGATCTACCAGAACGCTCATGCCTTCACTCCCCGCGCGGCGCGAACCACTTTGTCCGCCGCATCGCGCATGCCATCCGCGACAGTGAAGTTGAAGCCCGATGTTTTCAAAATCTCCTGCCCTTTTTCGACGTTGGTGCCTTCCATGCGAACCACGATCGGCGCCGTCACCTTCAGCTCGCGCGCCGCGTTCACTACGCCCGTGGCCAGCACGTCGCAGCGCAGAATGCCGCCGAAAATGTTGATCAGCACCGCCTTCACGCCCGCGTCCGACAGCAGGATCCGAAACGCGTTCTTAATCTGTTCGGCGTTCGCGCCCCCTCCCACATCTAGGAAATTCGCGGGACTGCCTCCGGCGTACTTCACGATGTCCATGGTCGCCATGGCCAGGCCTGCGCCATTCACCATGCAGGCGATGTCGCCATCCAGTTTGATGTAGTTCAGGCTGAACCGCGACGCCTCCACTTCCAGCGGATCTTCTTCGTTCAAATCGCGCAGGTCGAGCAAGTCCTTATGCCGGTATAGCGCGTTGTCGTCCAGGTTGAACTTCGCGTCCAGCGCGTACACCTTGCCCTCTTCGGAAATGATGAACGGATTGATCTCGGCGAGCGAAGCGTCCAGCGCATTGTAGGCTTTCGCCAGGCCAATCATCGCAGCCACCGCGCCGCTAGCGCTTTCCGATTCCACACCCATCCCGAACGCCATGCTGCGCGCTTGAAATGGCGCGAGGCCATAGCCCGGCGTCAGGGCTTCCTTCAAAATCAGCTCAGGCGATTTGGCCGCAACCTCTTCGATCTCCATGCCGCCCGCTGCAGACGCCATGAACACCGGCTTGCCTTGCGCGCGATCGAGCACGATGCCGAGGTACAACTCTCTCGCGATGGGCAGCGTCTCTTCCACCAGCAGGCGCTGCACGATGCGGCCCTCAGGCCCGGTCTGGTGCGTGATCAGCCGCATGCCCAGCATCTTTTTCGCGATCTCGACGGCTTCCGCCGCGTCCTTCGCTACTTTGACGCCGCCGCCTTTCCCGCGTCCGCCGGCATGGATCTGCGCTTTGACAACCACGCTGCCGCCGATCTTTTTCGCCGCTGCTTCCGCCTCATCCACCGTAAACGCGACTTCTCCCCGAGGCACAGGGACTCCGTATTTGGCCAAGATCGCCTTGGCCTGATACTCGTGAATTTTCATGGGGTCAAAAGGTTAGTTTACCGTATTGTGACTGACGGCATTCGCGCATATCATGGGACTAATGAGGGAAGTTCGAGCCCGCCGCATTGGGGAAGCGTTCGCATTCTCTCTCCTCGTCATCGCCTACATCTGGGTGCGGCCTCTTTGGTGGTCGTGGAGTCTGCTGATCCCGTTGGCGCTCGTCGCGCTTTCCTTCGTCTGGCACTCGGAAACCACCGAATCGCTCGGCCTGAGCCTGCGTGCGCTGGTGGGCGCAGTGGTGGCGTGGCGCTGGTGGCTTGCAAGCTGCGCGGCGTCGCTGATCGTGCTCACCTGGCTCGAGACCTCAACGTCGATTCACGCCATCTATCGCTGGTGCGGGTACGCCGTTTGGTGCGTTCTGCAGCAGCTTTTGTTTCAGAATATGGCTTACCGCCGCCTGCGCGACGGCCTGGGCGCGTCATGGAAGACCTCCGGCATCGCCGGCGCGATGTTTGCCGCCGCCCATATTCCCAATCCGATTCTGGTGCCCGCTACATTTCTGTGGGGAACCGTTTCCACGCGCTTGTTCGAGGCGCGTCCCAGCGTGCCCGTGCTGGGACTGACGCAGGCGCTACTTTCCGCCATGCTGTACGTCGTCACGCCTGTCGCCCTGAACGGCCAGTTCCGCGTTGGCCCTGGATATTGGGCCCCTCACATGGCCATGCTTCACTCTTCACACCTCTTCGCGATTTTCTTTTGACGGCTTTTCAAACGCTTGAGCAACAAGCGTTGCCGGACCCGAGCTTTACTAACTTAGGATCGGGGCATCCAAGAGTATTTGATGCAACGACTGGTCCTTGCCTACAAGAATTTCGCCGCCCACCAAAATATCAGCCACATCGGGCTCGGTGTCTCGGCCCTGAACACCTGTAAAGTGCTGCGGCGCGGCGGCGTTATCGCCGACGTGTGGCCGGTGGTCAACTCCAAAGATCTCAGCACCCGCCTGCAGCGCGATCCCGCCACTCACGTGGTTGTCTCCGCGCCCTGGATCCCATCCGCGGACATTCATGGCCTGGTTGCCGCGAATTCCTCCACGCGCTTCGCCGTCAACTGCCATTCCAACGTCGGCTTTCTGCAAGCCGATTCCAACGGCGTGCGCCTGGTGCGCGAGGCCATGGAAGTGGAAGCGGCCACCCACAATTTTCATCTGGCCGGTAACAGCCAAAAGTTTTGCCGGTGGATTCGCTCGGCTTACACGCGCCCTTGCACCTATCTTCCTAACCTCTACTATCTGGACGCCGACTTCCTTCCATGGCGCCCGCTTTATACCGGCGGTACGCTGCGCATCGGCGCATTCGGCGCAACTCGGCCGTTGAAGAACTTCATGAGCGCGGCGGGCGCGGCGCTTGAAATCACACATCGCTATAAGGCTAATCTCGAGTTGTGGCTCTCTGCGGGACGCACCGAAGGCGGCGGCGACACCATCCTGCGCTCCGCGCGCGCCATGCTGGATGGCCTTCCCAACGTGAAACTGGTCGAGAACGGCTGGCAGTCCTGGCCCAAATTTCGCCAGAGCGTCGCGCACATGCACCTGCTGCTCCAGCCGAGCTACACCGAATCGTTCAACATGGTCACGGCGGATGGCGTCGCGGAAGGCGTGCCCTCGGTGGTATCGCACGCCATCGATTGGGCGCCCGAGCATTGGAAGGCCATGATGGACGATGTGCTCGATATCGCTCGTGTCGGCCGGTACCTGCTTACCGATCCATATGCGCCGCAGGAAGGCATCGAGGCTTTGAAAGCGCACAACGCCGATGGTCTGAAGTCCTGGCAGGGCTTCTTGAATTATTGATCCCGCTCCGATCGACATGCGCAGCGCGATTTCCCGGGCGCGAACCGGAGCACGGCTGGTGAGTAATCCCGCGACGTTAGCACAGGCGACAATGAGGACGCCCAGTGCCAGTATCGTGAGAATCGTCACGCCACCGGTTTGGATGCGATTCTCCAGAGCGGATCAGACAATCAACATGCAATCGCCGTAAGAATAGAATCGATATCCCGCCTGCACCGCATGCTCATACGCCGAGAGGACAAAGTCGCGCCCGGCAAACGCGCATACCAGCATCAGCAGGCTGGACTTGGGCAGATGAAAGTTCGTCAGCATGGCATTCGTGCGTTGAAACTCGAATCCTGGGCGGATGAACAGATCCGTTTCACCGCTCTTCCCTAAGAACAAGCTCTCCACCGTTCGGACGCTTGTGGTTCCGGCACAAATCACACGCTGCGCCGCCCGAATTTTCGCCTCGTTCTCAGGGTCGACATGAAATCGTTCCGCATGCAATGCCTCGCCGCGAACGGGTTGAAACGTGCCGAGTCCGACGTGCAGCGTGACATATGCGATGTCGGCTCCAGCTTTGCGGCTAGCATCCAAAATCTCGCCAGTGAAATGCAATCCGGCAGTGGGCGCGGCCACCGATCCCGTCTCGCGCGCAAACACCGTCTGATATCGCTCGCGATCCTCCCCCGTATCGGGCCGCTTAATATACGGCGGCAGCGGCACGTGTCCAATCCTGCGCAGCAACTCGTATAGATCGCCGTCATAGTGAAACCGCAGCGTGCGCTCTCCGTACGCGCCGCGCCCGATTACCTCGGCTTCAACCTTTTCCGATGCCGGGCCGTCGAAGGCAACCCGCTCGCGCGTGCGCATCTTGCGCCCCGGATGCACCAGAGCGGTCCAGGTCTTCGCGTCTTCGCTGAGGGGTTGCACTAACAACACTTCCACCGCGCCTGAAAATCCCACTCGCGTCCCATATAGTCGCGAGGGGAAAACTTTCGAATCGTTCAACACCAGGCAATCGTCCGCGTGCAGAAACTGCGGGAAATCGCGGAATGTTCGATCCTCCCAGCGCCGCTCGCCGCGATGCAGCACCAGCATCCGCGACGCCGCGCGATCCGCCAGCGGCTGCTGCGCGATAGAAGACTCGGGCAAGTGATAATGAAATTGCGAAAGGTCCAAATTACACCTTACCAGTGAAAATCCTCGGCATCGAAACATCCTGCGACGAAACTGCCGCGGCCGTGGTGGAGGACGGCGTCGCGATTCGTTCTTCCGTGGTTGCATCTCAGTTGGCCCACGCGAAGTATGGCGGCGTGGTTCCCGAGTTGGCCTCGCGCGAGCACCTGCGCGCCATTGTTCCAGTGGTGCGTTTGGCTCTCGAACAAGCCAAAACGAGTTTTGACGACTTGGCCGCTATCGCCGTCACCGAAGGTCCAGGCCTGGTGGGTTCGCTTCTGGTCGGTATCACTTATGCCAAGGCGCTATGCTTCGCCCGCAATTTGCCACTCATCGGCGTGAATCACATCGAAGGCCACATTCACGCCGTGGTACTCGAAGCCGGATCAAGCATCGAATATCCGGCTCTCGCGCTGGTGGTCAGCGGCGGCCACACGCATCTGTTTGAAGTGCGCGAAGGCTTCTCGTATCGTCTTCTTGGAAAAACACGCGACGATGCGGCCGGTGAAGCTTATGATAAAGTCGCGAAGCTCCTTGGATTCGGCTATCCCGGTGGCCCCATCATCGATCAACTGGCGCCCCACGGCGATCCGCACGCCGTCAAGTTCACGCTCGCGCGCATGAAAGGGAACACGCTGGACTTCAGCTTCAGCGGATTGAAGACCGCGGTGCTGCGCTGGGTGGAGCATCACGATCTTGCCACCGAGATCGATGCCCGCCGCCGCGCGCAAGGAGCCTCGGCTCAGGATTTCCTCGCGCTTACTCCGCAACCCACGCTCGATCTGCTAGCGTCTTTTCAATACACGGTCATCGAAGAGCTGCTGCGCCGCGCCGCTGTGTGTATCGAAGAAATCGGAGCACGATCGTTCATCGTCTCCGGTGGCGTGGCCTCCAACGCCGGCCTGCGGACCGCCGCGCGCCAGGCCGGACTGGCCTGCCCGGTGTTCTTCCCCACGCCCGCGCTCTCCACCGACAACGCCGCCATGATCGCCGCTGCCGCATTCCCAAAGTTGCGCGTTCACGATTTCGCCGATTTCACACTCCGCGCCAACGCCAACCTCGCGCTTGCCGTGCAATCCGATCCCCAATCCCCAGCGCCACGCGACCGCAAGGGAGCGCCACTGCTACCATCGAACTGATGGGTCCCAACACAGCGCAAGCCGAGCAGCCGAAAGTCCCGATTGCCGGAGTCCAGAATTTGATCGCCGTCGGATCGGGCAAAGGCGGCGTCGGAAAAACCACCGTATCGGTGAATCTGGCCGTGGCGCTGTCCCGCCTGGGCCACAAGGTTGGCCTGTTGGATGCCGATGTCTACGGCCCCAATGTGCCGCTGATGATGGGCGTTCGCGCGCAGCCACATGCTATTGGCGAGCGCATTCAGCCGCTCGAAAAAGACGGCGTGCGCATCATGTCCATGGGCTTCCTGAATCCGGGCGACAAGCCGCTGGTGTGGCGCGGGCCCATGCTGCACAGCGTGATTCAGCAATTTCTGCGCGGCGTGGACTGGGGCAAGCTGGATTATCTGATTGTGGATTTGCCGCCCGGCACCGGCGACGTGCAGCTCTCGCTCATTCAAACCGCGCCGCTCACAGGCGCCGTAGTCGTAACCACGCCGTCCGAAGTTTCGCTCGAAGACGCGCGCAAAGCCATCCATATGTTCCAGCAAGTGCGCGTGCCGATTCTCGGGCTGGTGGAAAACATGAGCTACCTGCAGTGCCCGCACTGCAGCGAGCGCATCGACGTTTTCAGTCACGGAGGAGGCAAGAAAACCGCCGAGGCGATGGGCGTTCCATTTCTGGGTGAGCTTCCGCTCGATCCCGCCGTGCGCATCGGTGGTGACTCGGGGCAGCCCATCACGCTGGGCGATGCCGGCGCGCCGTTCGTCGCAATCGCGCGCGAAGTCCAGCGCCGCGCCGCCGAAGAAAGCGGCAAAAAAGGCCCATCCATTGAAATCGAGGAATAGGCCGGCTATCTTCTTCCCAAGCTCGCGCCGATAAAATCGCGATTCATTCGCGCGATCGCCTCCAGCGTGATCTCCTTCGGACACGCCGCTTCGCACTCGCCGATATTGGTGCAGCTTCCGAAGCCCTCGGCGTTGTATTGCCGCACCATGCGCAGCGCCCGTTGATGCCGCTCCGGCTGGCCCTGCGGCAGCAATCCCAGATGAGCGATCTTGGCGCCCGTGAACAGCGCCGCCGACGCATTCGGACACGCCGCCACGCATGCTCCGCAACCGATGCACGCCGCCGCGTCCATGGCGCGATCCGCATTATCTTTTGGAACTGGAATGGTGTTGCCGTCCGGCGCGCTGCCCGTCGGCACGCTGATGTATCCCGCCGCCGCGATGATCCGATCGAAAGCGGCGCGATCCACCACCAGGTCCTTGATCACCGGAAACGCCTTAGCCCGCCACGGTTCGATGTGCAGCTCCTGCCCATCCTTGAAATGCCGCATGGTGAGCTGGCAAACCGTGGTGGCGGGCAGCGGACCATGCGCGATGCCGTTGATCATGAATCCGCACGATCCGCAAATGCCCTCGCGGCAATCGTGCTCGAACGCGATGGGCTCCTCACCTTTCAAGATCAGGCCCTCGTTCACCACATCGAGCAACTCCAGCATCGACATGTCGGGATTCACATCGCTCGCTTCGTAGCGCACCATGCGCCCATCCGATGCCGCGCTCTTCTGACGCCAGACGTGCAGAATCAGCCGCATTATTTGTAGCTCCGCTGGCTGGGATGCACGTATTCGAAACTGAGCGCTTCCTGGTGCAGCTCCGGCGGTTGCTCCGGACCCTTGTATTCCCACGCAGCCACATACGCGCAGCCATCGTCATTGCGCTGCGCCTCCCCATCGGCAGTCTGATACTCTTCGCGAAAATGGCCGCCGCAGCTTTCTCCGCGATCCAGCGCGTCGATGCACATCAGCTCGGCCAGTTCGAAGAAATCCGCGACGCGTCCGGCCTTTTCGAGCGATTGATTCAAATCCTCGGCGCTCCCCGGAACGTTCACATCGCGCCAAAACTGGCCGCGCAGCTCGCGGATTTCGCCGATCGCTTTCTCCAATCCCGTTCCCGTCCGCGACATCCCGCAATATTCCCAAACGATCTTTCCCAATTGACGGTGGAACGCGTCCACGGTGTGGTGCCCGTGGATATCAAGCAGCTTTTTCGTCAGCTCCAGCACGCCAATCTCCGCCGCGCGAAATTCCCCCGCGCCGGCGTCAATCTTTTCGAGCTTGGTCTTCGCGATGTAATCGCCCACCGTGTACGGAAGGATGAAATAGCCGTCCGACAGCCCCTGCATCAGCGCGCTCGCACCCAGACGATTCGCGCCGTGATCGGAGAAATTCGCCTCGCCGACTACGAACAGTCCGGGGATAGTGCTCATCAGGTAATAATCCACCCACAGGCCGCCCATCGTGTAGTGAATCGCCGGATAAATCCGCATCGGGACTACGTACGGATCTTCGTCCGTGATCCGCTGGTACATCTCGAACAAATTCCCGTAGCGCTCGCGAATCACATCCGCGCCCAGCCGCCGGATTGCATCGGAAAAATCCAGATACACGCCCAGTCCCGTTTCGCCCACGCCGCGACCCTCATCGCACACCGCCTTGGCATTGCGCGACGCCACATCGCGCGGCACCAGATTTCCGAAGCTCGGGTAACGCCGCTCCAGGTAATAATCGCGCTCGGCTTCCGGGATCTGATTCGGCGGCCGCTTGTCGCCCGCCTTCAACGGCACCCAAATCCGCCCGTCGTTGCGCAGCGATTCGCTCATCAGCGTCAGCTTGGATTGATAATGCCCCGACACCGGAATGCAGGTGGGATGAATCTGCGTGAAGCACGGATTCGCAAACAGCGCGCCGCGTTTGTAGGCGCGCCAAATGGCCGTGCAGTTGGATCCCTTGGCGTTGGTCGAAAGATAATAGACGTTTCCGTAGCCGCCCGTTCCCAGCACCACCGCGTCGCCCACGTGCGATTCGATCCGCCCGGTCACCAGGTCGCGCGTGACAATCCCGCGCGCATGCCCATCCACCACCACCACGTCGAGCATCTCGGTGCGCGGATACATAGTCACGCGGCCTTCGTGCACCTGCCGCTCCAAGGCCTGATATGCGCCCAACAGCAACTGCTGGCCGGTCTGCCCGCGCGCATAAAACGTCCGCGACACCTGCGCGCCCCCGAACGATCGATTGGCCAGGGTCCCGCCATATTCGCGCGCGAACGGCACGCCCTGCGCCACGCATTGATCGATGATGTGCACGCTGATCTGCGCCAGGCGATACACGTTCGACTCGCGCGACCGGAAATCGCCGCCCTTCACCGTGTCGTAAAACAGGCGGAACACACTGTCGCCGTCGCTGTGATAATTCTTCGCTGCGTTGATTCCGCCTTGCGCCGCGATGCTATGGGCGCGCCGCGGCGAATCCTGAAAGCAGAAGCACTTCACGTTGTAACCCAGCTCGCCGAGCGTGGCCGCCGCCGATGCTCCCGCCAGTCCCGATCCAACCACGATAATCGTGTGCTTGCGTTTGTTGGCCGGATTCACCAGCTTCATCTCGAAGCGGGCCCGGTCCCACAGCTTCTCGATCTCACCCGCCGGAACGCGTCCGTCCAGTTGCATTTCTATCTCACCAACCCCGATAACACCGCCACGGGAATCGAAATGTTGCCCAGCGCAATCAGCGTCGCCACCACCGCGGCGCCGCGCCGCAGCATCGGCGTGTATCTGGGATGTGCGATCCCGAGCGATTGGAACATGCTCCACAGCCCGTGATAAAGATGCAGGCACAGCAGCAGCATCGCGATGATGTAAAACGCCGCCACCGGAATCACCTGGAAGCTGGCCACCACGTTGCCGTAGACGTTGCCCGGCTCGAAGTGCGGATTCACTTTGCCAAACGTGAAGTCGAGCAGATGATAGATGACGAACGCTAGAATAATGGGGCCGCTCCAGTACATGGTGCGCGACGCGTAGGACGCCCCCGTGGCTTTCTTCATGCGATATCCCACCGGCCGTGCGCTGATGTTGCGCGCCGCTAATTGAATCGACGACCAGATGTGCAGCAGCACCATCGCCAGCAGAACGGTCCGCACGCTCCACAGCAGCGCCGGCATGGAACGCAGAAGCACCGCGTAGCGATTCAGTTTGTCGGGTCCTTCGTAGATCTGAAGATTGCCGATCAGATGCCCAACCACGAATAGAAATAGAATGCAGCCGCTGATCGCCATTGCTGCTTTCTTGCCCGCCGTTGAGCTGTAGAAGTTTTCTTTGACGAGGCCCGACGGCCTCACAACTGTCGTACCCATCCGTTCATAGCTTACTACTCGGATCGCTATCGGCGCGCCGCCGCCGGCTCAGATACAGGTACACGGCATATGCCAGGATCAGCACGCCGGCAATAACCGAGGCTTGTTTCAGGTTGTGCTCGATCACGCCGAGAATCTCTTCCCAGCGCGCGCCGAAATGATATCCGATGAAGAGAAACGTGCTCACCCACAGCAGCGCGCCCGTATAGGCGAAAGCCGCGAATCCGTGGTATTCCAGCTTGGACGTGCCCGCCACAATTGCGGTGAAATGCCGGACGCCGGGCACGAAATAGCCGATCATGAGGGCCCAATGGCCAATGCGATTAAACCAGTCGTGTACCCACCGGATCTGCTCGTCGCGAACGTGCAGCAACCGGCCGGCGCGAGAGTGCAGAAACTTCCATCCGAGGGTGCGCCCGATGATGTAGCTGCACGTGATGCCGCACATGCTGCCCGCGAGCGCGCTCGCAAATGCGGGAATCGGATGCAGACTGCCGCGATAGATGAGAAAGCCGCAGCCGGTCAGCAGGGTTTCATCCGGGATCGGAAGACCGACGATACCCAGGGCCAGCAGCCCGAAGATAGCGAGATAGCCGTAGGTCGCAACCCACTGGAGGACGGCGCTTTCCAACCAGCGATGATAGCGCGAAGGACTAGACTGTATGGAAGGTTAAATATGCAGCGTGCAGCGATCGGCATTCGGCCGCATTCGGGTTGGGGCGCGCTAGTAGTGGTGGCGGGCGAGCCTGGGGCTGTCGATGTGGTGCTGCGAAAAAAAGTCGTCATTACCGCTCCGGACATAAAAGGGGCGAGCCATTCTTATCATTTTGCGCAAGGACAGAATCTCGCGGAGGCCGAGAAATATCTTGCCGAGTGCGCAGCCGCGTCCGAGCACTTGCCTGGGACGCGCTTGGCGAGACGATTGAAGAAGCGCGCAGCCGCAAGAAGATTGTTACAACTTGTGCGATCCTGCTGGCCGCCGGGCGCAGCCTGCCCGAACTCCCGAAAATCCTGGCGTCTCACCCGCTGATTCATACCGCCGAGGGCGAGTTCTTTCGGCAATCTTTCCGCAGCGCCGGCGAGCGGCTGAAATTACAAGTGACAGGAATTCGAGAACGCGATCTCGATGAGCATGCCCTCGAAAAATTCGGTGGGGCAGCGGATTCCGTGAAGCGCGAGATCGCAGGGCTAGGGAGTTCGCTCTGCCAAGCGCGTTTTCATCCTCCAGGGTGGCCGAAGGCCATGTGTGGTTTATCCGTGGCCGAACGACTTTAACCGGCAGTCTTCCGGCTGGGCGTCACGGCTTTGCCAGGCACCACCGAGAAAAATTCGATGAAGCGCTTCTTCGGCTCCGGCGCGGGCACCGGCTTGGCTTCCAGCATGCACTGCGCCAGGGCCGTGAATTGGCGGCCGAGTTCGGTGTTGGGCTCCACATACTTGCCCGCCGTCATGGCGCGCTGGACGCCCTGATAATCGTTGGGGAAGGTCATGTAGATGGGAACTCCGAGCAGTTGCTCGATCTGCTGCGGCGAGATCAGCGACCGTTTCGGGCAGCGATTCAGCAGCACGGTGACGCGCTCGCCCAGGTCGAGCTGTTTCAGGTAAACGTATTTTTCGCGCGCCAGGTGCAGGGAGGGAATCTCCGGCGTGCAGACCAGAAAGATGCGCTTCGATTCGTGCATGATCTCGAGCGAATAACGCTCCAGGTTGCCCGACATGTCAAAGCACAGCGAGGTGTAGTTCCGCCGCATGAACTCCATCAGATGGCGGATCTGCGTCGGCTCAATGCGGAAATCCGGATTCAGCTTGCCGGCGTGCAGCACGTCCAGCTTGTCCATGCTGGTTACCATGGTGGGCCACAAGCTTTCGTCCATCTCGAGCGCGTGCTCTGCCGCATCCGTCACGCAATACCCGCTGTCCAGTTTCAGCATGAACCGCACCATGCCGGAATTCAGGTCGAAATCCGAGAGCAGGACCGAAGAATCCGGCACGCGCGACATGGCCACCGCGGTGTTCATCGCCAGAGTGGAGGTGCCCACGCCAGCCTTGGACGGCAGGAAGCTATAAACCTGATTGGTAGCCTCAATGGCTGGAGGCCGCGCCTGAACCGCATCCTTGATTCTTACCAAGGCGTCCACCAAAGCTTGGCGATCGAACGGCAGGGACGCAAACTCGCGAATGCCGGCCCGCATCACTTCCAGAAGGATCTGCGGATCGACGAAACGGCTGATCGCGACAATCTGAACGCCGGGGGTGTTTTTCTCTACCTCGCGCGAGATCTCCATCGCCTTGGCCGTCGATTCGGTGCTCACGAACACCACCTGCGGCGCGTGAGCGCGCAGAAAACGCAGCAGTTCCAGGCCGCTGGGATACCGGTCCAGTGTCCGCGTGACACTAACAATCCCGATCTCGGTGAGTATCGCTTCCAACCGTTCGTTCAGGTCGACATCGGGACAGATAATAATGCCTCTAAGCATCGCGCAGAACTCCTGAACTTAGACTAAGGCTGAAACACGGTATCAACAATTGGTTTTTGGTACTAGTTTTACCCACCCGTCACCCTAGAACGGAAGTGCCTCTTAGGCCCGAGCTGAGGCGAACACCTGAGGCCCTAGCATTTTCCAATCGAAGGATGAGCATGAAAATCGGACAGGGAATGAGGAGGCCGCGCAGCGGCCGACTTCCTTTCTTTGGTTTTTGGTTTTCAGAGAGAGAACGGTGGTTATGGTCGCGAGCGGTCGTGGGAAAGTGGGAAACCTGCTTTTGGTTTTCCACTTTTCCATGGACGCGAAGCCGGGCGGTGGGAATGTGGGAATCTCGCGCTTTCTGCGAGATTTCCAAGGGACGGTGGAAAGCGTGGGAAACCCGCTCTTGGTTTTCCACGCTTTCCACGGGCCCGGCATTTCCACGGCCCTCCGTTAGCGGAACTTCGGCAAGGACGGCGTCTGGCATTGCCGAAGCAGCTTGGCCTTGGCCGCGCTCATCCGGCGAGCGCATTCGGTGTCGCTGATCGCCAGCGACCGCTTTTCCAGTTCCCGCAAACTCAATCCCGGTTTCAAAAAGCTCTCCCCTTCGGGCAGCGATTGCAGTTTCTCGAACGGCGTCCGGTAGTCCTCGATCTTGTATTTGCGTTGGCGTTTGCCGCGCTCGTCCAAGCTCACTGTCGCGAATCCGCAGGGCCGGTGAAAGTTCAGGTACGGATTTAAATGCTCGGCGTAGAAGTTCTGCAGCTCCCCGGCGTGTGCGCCGGCGATGTGTCCGTAGCCGATCAACTTGCGGATCACCGCACCGTTCTTGCCTTCCACCAGTGCATTGTCCTGGCTTCGGCACGCTCGGCTCTTGGTGAATTCGGCGTGCAACTTCCGCAGCATTTCCGCCACTCGATGGTTGATATACTCCGAGCCGTTGTCGGCATGAAAACCGCGGATCGGAAATGGAAATTGCGCCAACACCGCTGCCAGCACCGGCATCAGATAGGCCTCGCTGATCTTCTCGGCGCAGCCCACCACTTGCCATTGCGTCACCGCATCCACGGCGTTGATGTGATACACGCCCTTGGTTCCCGCGCTGTCCCCTTGATGCACCGTATCCACGCGCACATACCCCGGCCGCCCTTCCGGATCGGGCTTGCGCCGCTGTCCGATGGCGGCCGCAGTGGACTGCGTCGGTTCGAACACCGCCGCCTGGTTGCGATAGCGCGCGCTCGCCCGCAGGTTGTACAAGTGCGCCACGCTGATCTTCGACAGTCGCTCGCACTGCTTCTCTCCGAACTGTTCGTAGGCGCGCTGCAAGATCCGGCGCGTGGCGGGTCCGCTCAACCGCCTGTGTGCCCGATCCACGTCCGCTAACAACGCAATGTCTTCCGCCGTGTACCTCACTGCGAACGCGTGCCGTTGGTACGACTGGGGCCGTATTACGCCGCAATCGAGATACGCCCGGATCAACCGCGTGGTCTGCGCCTCGCTCAACCCGGTCACTTTCCGCAGGTAGGCCCGTACCAAGCCCCGCTCGCCTTTTCCCAAACTTCGGTACTTCTGCGCCGCCAATACCCGCTCCACCCACAGGTATCGTTCCTCCCGCCCGCCACTGCTGAACTCGATCGGCTCGCTCGACCGCAAAAACTCTCGGATCTGATCCCGGCTCAGGCTCTCGGCATTCTGCATCCGTATCTGCACCCGGCCGCGCCACGCCTACCCCATTGTTCCCGTTTTCATGCTCATCTTCCATTGGAAACCGCCCCAGCCAATTCACTAGTTTCATGCTCATCTTGCGTTGGACAATTCTCCCTCGCGCCCTCCCCTTGACATTCTACTGGAAGCGTTTTAACATATACGCCTAGAATGTCTACTGGAAGCCGGAAGGAACGCATCGAGCTGCTGCAGGGCACGCTCGACCTGCTGATTCTCCGCACCCTGCTGCTCGGGCCGGTGCACGGCCACGCCATCGCCCGGGCCATCGAAGTCAACTCCGAGGATGTCTTGCAAGTGGAGCAGGGCTCGCTCTATCCGGCGCTGCACCGGCTGATCAAGCGGGGCTGGATTGCGGTGGAAGCGGGCAAGTCGGAAAACAATCGCCGCGCTAAGTTCTACCGCCTGACGGCCAAGGGGCGGAAGCAGCTCGCGCTTGAGACCAGCAAGTGGGACAAGCTAGCGGGCGCAATCGCGCGGATTCTTCGCCCCGCTGGACAGGAGGGCGAATCATGAGACGCCGCACGCGCATGCTGGCGGATCTGGACCAGGACATTCGCGACCATATCGAGCGGGAGACCCAGGACAACATCGAGCGCGGTATGCCGCCAAACGAAGCGCGCCACGCGGCGATGCGCAAATTCGGCAACGTCACGCGCGTGGCCGAAGAAACGCGGGATGTCTGGAGTTTCGTTTGGCTGGAACAGTCGCTGCAGGACATGCGCCTGGGGATCCGGCGGTTGCGCAAATCTCCGGGCTTCACAGCCATCGCTATCCTCACGCTGGCGCTCGGCATCGGCGCGAGCACGTCGATCTTCTCGGTGGTAAATACGGTTTTGCTCGGACATCTGCCCTATAAGGATCCCGGCCGTCTTGCAATGATCTGGGGCACCAATCTCCGCCGCGGCATTGACAAGACACCGGTGTCGCCCGGCGACTACTTCGAATGGAGGCAGAAGAACACCGCGTTCCAGGACATCGCCGCTTCCTACGACAGTCAGATGACGCTGACCGGAACTGGCAATCCCCAATTCCTTTTCGGCTACGCTTTCTCGGCGAATTATTTCACCATACTTAGTGTTCCCCCGGAGCTCGGCCGCACGTTCACTGCCGGCGAGGACCGCCCGGGCGGACCCAAGGTTGTCGTTTTGAGCGACAAGCTCTGGCGCAGCACTTTCCTCGCTGATCCCGGAATATTGGATAAAACCATCACGCTGGACGGCGAGCCTTACAGCGTCATCGGCGTGATGCCCCCCGGTTTCAGTTTTCCACCAGGCGTGCAAGTGTGGATCCCGATCGCTCTGCGTGATTCGGCGGCGGGCGATTACCAGCACCACTATGTCCGCGTGATGGGCCGCCTCAAGCCAGGAGTGTCCCTCGATCATGCCCAAGCCGCAATGCAGGCGCTCGCGCAACAGATGAACGCGGAGCACCCGGCCACCGACGCGGGCAATGGGGTCAGCATCACGCCGCTGCGGAAACAACTGGCGGGCGACATTCGAACGCCGCTTTTGGTGCTGCTGAGCGCGGTTGGATTTGTGCTGCTGATCGCATGCACCAACGTCGCCAGTTTGCTGCTGGCGCGCGCCACCACGCGCCACAAGGAGATCGCGGCCTGCGCCGCACTGGGCGCCAGCAGCGGACGGTTATTGCGGCAATTTCTCACGGAAAGTCTTCTGTTGTCCGTGGCGGGCGGAGGGCTGGGAGTTGCTCTGGCTTTGTGGTGTACCCGGTTTCTGGTGTCGATCTTTCCGAACGACATTGCAAATCTAAGCATTCCGCGCGTCGAAAGCATCCCCGTCGACATGCCCGTGCTCCTGTTCGCTCTTTCTGCGGCGCTTCTTACAGGACTGCTCTTCGGCGTGGCGCCCGCCATGCAATCGGCTCGCGCGAATGCGGCTGAGGTGCTCAAGGAATCCGGCCGCGGCTCAACTCCGGGTTCTCGCTCCGCCCGGCTTCGCCGCGTCCTGGTAGTCGCCGAGATTGCGTTATCGCTGGTATTGCTCGCGGGCGCGGGGTTGCTCATAGAAAGCTTCCAACGCGTGGCGAGCGCCAGCCTGGGCTTCCAGCCTGACCATGTGCTCGGCGTGGAAGTGTTCCTCGCACCCAACCGCTATCCGCCGAACCAGCCCGATAAACAACGCGCCTTCGTGCGGGACGTTCTTGAGCGGATGAGATCCCTGCCGGGCGTCCGGTCCGCCGGCGCCGCGAACACTCTCCCGCTCACCGGCTTTTGGGGCGAAACGGACTTTCTGGTGGAAGGGCAGCCGCTTCCGAAACCTGGCGAAACGCCCAACGCCGATAATCGATTCATTACTCCCGGCTATTTCTCCACGCTGCGCGTTCCGCTCGTCGCCGGACGAGATTTCACCGATGCGGATCGCCAGGGCGGCCGGCTGGTGGCCATCGTCGATGAGACATTCGCGCGCCAGTATCTGGATGGCAGTCCCATCGGAAAACGATTGAACTTGGGATCGCCGGAAATGCCTGAGTGGTGGGAGGTGGTGGGCGAGGTCAATAATGTCAAGGCGTTCGGGCTGGAACGTCCGGATCTTCCCACTCTTTACCGTCCGCTGGCGCAGCACCCCTGGGGACTGCTAGCGTTCGCGATTCGCACAACCGGCGCGCCTGCCACACTCCTCAAGACCGCGCAGCAAGCAGTCTGGGATGTAGACAAGGATCAGCCCGTCTTTCGAGCCCTGCCGATGAGCACACTGGCGGCGCAATCCATCGCGTTGCGGCGCGTCAGCACCGTGCTTCTGGCCGGATTCGCGGCATTAGCGCTGGTGCTTGCCGCCGTCGGTATTTACGGCGTCATGTCGTATTCGGTGGCGCGGCGCACGCACGAAATTGGAACCCGAATGGCGCTGGGCGCGCAGCCCACCGACGTTTTGCGGCTGGTTTTAATGCAAGGCGCCCGCTTGGCGATAGCCGGCGTCGCCATTGGCGTGGTTGCCGCAGTAATCCTGACGCGATACATGGCCAGCTTTCTTTTCGGCATCAGCGCAGGCGATCCCGGGACGTTTGCCGCCGTCGCGATTCTGCTCACCTTCATCGCACTCGCCGCCTGCTACGTCCCGGCGCGCCGGGCCATGCGGATCGATCCCATGGTCGCGCTAAAATACGAATAGGAGCAGTGAAGTTCGGCGTCCCCTGTGTTACATTAGTCCCGAAATAGACGCCCTCCGTCTATCACAAGAATTATGAGGTATCTGCTCGCCGCTCTCCTGGCGGCCTGCGCCACGCTCTCCGCGCAGATCATCCCGTTCGAATCCAACGGGCTCCTTTATAAGACGCTCACCAAGGGCGGGGTAACCGTCATGTTTGCATACCTGCCGGCGCACTTGAAGGAGTATTCGATCATGCAGGTTTCGCTCGCCAATGGCTCCCCGATTTCGTGGATGGTTAAGCCTGAGGATTTCAGTTATCGCCAGCAGGATGGAACGGTTTGGCAAGCCGCCTCCGCGCTGGCCGTGGTGAATAACCTTCTCGCCAAGGCTGGCCGGCGCGACGTCATCAAGCTGGTCACCACTTACGAGCGCGGCGTCTACGGCAACGAACACATGCAGACCACCAATGGCTACGAGGCGCGCCGCGAAAGCGCGCTGGCCGAAGGCGTATCCACACGCCTGAAAGCGGGCGCCGCCGCGTCCGCGCTGGCCCTGGTAGCAACCAAGCTGGCATCCGGCGAATCTACCGATGGTGCCATCTTTTTCCCCAGCAACGGCAAACTCCTCGGTCCGGGGACGCTGGTGGTCCACACCGGCGGCGAGATATTCGAATTCCCTACCGATGGCGAGCCTACGAACGGGAAATAAGCGGTTCTAGTAACGCTCATTGGCTCTGCACGGCAATGTAAAGCGTCTGGCTGCCGTCGGTTCCTCCCAGGTTGAATGAAACCGGCTCAGCGCTGTTGGTGCTCACGTTCGGCACCACCACGTTGAATTGATAGAGTCCAACGAATGACGGTGCCAGCCCGTAGTAGGAAAGTGTCGCAGGCGTTTTATCAAAAAACAATTGAAGCGGTGTGGTCAGCGAATTTTGGGCGGTGACAACGGTGCCAGCCGTGAAACCGCCGCTTACGGGTCCGAAGCCCACGCCATAGATGGTCAGGGTATCGCCAGGCGTGGCCGGGCGCGAGGCAAGGCCTGGGATCGCATTTTGCGGAATCGCATATGTTTGGCCGTCAGGGAACAGCGCCGCGATGTACTGCTTCTTGTCCACGATGAAGGAGCTCGGGGCCAGCAGGCCCGGCTGAGTCGGATTTACGTACAAAGCAAAAGGATCGCTGGTGCCGTTGCTGTTGGTGACGGTAATATCCACCGTTCCCGAACTGATTGGCGCGTTCGACGGGACCTGCGCGTTCACCTGACCGGGACTGATGTAGTCGATATATGCGGCTGTTCCGCCCACGGAGACGCTCACGTCGCCCAGCTTGGTGGGAGCGACGCCATTATTGAAATCGGACCCGGACCACCCGAGCGGCGTGGAAGCAGTCAAATTGTTCCCGTAAATTTCAATCCAGGAACCGGGCGCGATGGACGAAAAGCCTCCGAAAGCGCTGGCGCTTACGACCCCGCCGGGATCAATCACAGGCGGCCCAGGCGGGGCGGCCAGAGTGAAAGCGATGTTGTCCGCTAGAGTGTTGACCGTATACGCCACGGCTATGTGGACACGCCGCGTGCCGCGCGGAAGCGTATCCACGTGAGAGACTTCGGCCAAACCAGCGGCGGAAATCGCAGCCGAAGCTAACCGCGCGGTTGTCGCTAACTGCTGTGGCGGATTCGACCAGTCGAAGAAGGTGTACGTCAGAGTCGGGCTGGATGCTCCCGCTAACCCCCCGAGCCAGGCTGAGATCTCATAAGTGACTTGTCCCGCATCAATCAGCGAGGCGGCCGCGGTCACATCGATGTCCTGATACATGTTCGACCCTGCCGTTCCGTTGGAGAAGAGATTCACGCCCCGATCTGCCGGGCCAGGGTCGGTAAGCTGAATCCACCGGGTGCCTCCATAAGGCGCCACGGAGACCTCGTCCGAGGTGGACCAGCCCGGTATGTACGGCGACGTGGATGCCGGGGGAGCGGACGGACCGGCCTCGGCGCCTCCGTTCACAATCAGGTTGGTACCCAGCACGGAGCTGGGATTGGTTCCCAGTGGCGACAGCACCAACGAAAGACTGTCGGCGGCCGAAAAAAGGCCAAACGAGATCGTAACCTGGACTCGCAGGGTTCCCGAAGGCACCAGGCCCATCGTCTGCTGAAGAGCCACGCCGGGATCGGCAATCGAATCTTGAGATAGCGTGGCGGTACTGAACGTTTGTCCACTGGCGTTCTGGAACGCGAACGTCACTTGCGTGGGTCCACAGCAGCGCGTATTGCCGAGGTAAGCGGATGCCGTGTACTTCACGTCGCCGCCGCTAATTTGGGATGATGCCGAGGAGACATCGATGGTCTGTGTCAGCGTGGCCGCCCCGTCGTTGGTAGTTTTCGCGAAGTAATTGAATCCGTGATTGGGCGGCGCCTCATCGCTGAGGAGGATACTTCCGGTGAGGCCATAGGCAAGGACATTGGCATCTCCAGTGGCGCGCGTCCAGTTGGGAATGCTGGCGACCACCGTCGTGCCGTCCGGCGATGCCGGGCCGGATTCGGCGTCTCCATTCACGATTAGATTGGTCTTGCCATCAACGATGGTTTGTTGAGCATTGACGGCCTGCACTCCTGCAAACAAGGCGACGCACATCAGCAATCGGCTGTGCGTGCGCCGATCCATCGCATGAATTGGTTTTGTCATCGTTTCTCCTGCGGCATTCGCGTCAATTTTGAACAGCGATATAAAGTGTCTGCGTTCCAGCAGTGCCGTCCAGGCTGAACGTCAACGGAACGGCGTTGCTCGCGCCGATGTTTGGCACTACGGCATTGAATTGATAGAGTCCGACATAGTTGGGCGCGAGTCCCGCGTAACTCAGTGACGCCGGCATTCCGCCAATCGACATCTGGAAGCTGGCAGGGAGCATATTCGACGCCTGCACAATCTGGCCCGCTGGTATATCGGGCGTCACCGGACCGAAGCCGACGCCGTACAGCACGATGGTGTCGCCAGGCTTGGCCGGCCGAGAGCTTACGCCTGAGATCGCCCCGCTGGGAAGAACATAGGTGACGCCATCGGAGAACAACGCCACGGCGTATTGGATTCCATTGAGGTCGAACGAGGCGGGAGCCAGAAGTCCCGGTTCCACCGGATTGACCGTGATGTTGAACGGACTGCTGGTTCCGCCGGCGGTCGTTACCGTGATTTGCTGGAGGCCTGTGCCGGCATTGGATGGCACCTGCGCGTTCACTTGCCCAGGGCTGATGTAGTCGACGAACGCCGCCTCGCCGCCGACGGTGACTGAGGTTCCGTCGAGCGAAGTAGGCGCGTTCACGCCATTGAAATCCGTGCCGCCCCATTGGCGGGAATCCGGCGCGAGATTGGATCCATAGATCTCGATCCAGGACCCCGGCGCCACCGAAGTAAATCCTCCGAATGCCCCCGCGCTCAACACTCCGCCCGCGCTGATGGCAGGGAGCGGGGGCGCGCTCGGATGATAGATCAGGACCTGGGCAGAGAGCGTCGCACCAGCAACTTCGGTGCCCGTCAAAGCGCCTCCGAAGCAATAGAGCAGGTTGCCCACCACCGCCTGCCCGGAGTTCGCCGTAGCCACCGGCATCGGCGTCAGCGGGGTCCACTGATTCGACGCTAGATTGAAGGATTCCACCCCATCCACGGGTCCGCTGTTGTTCTTTCCCCCGGCGAAGTAGAGCTGGCCCCCCATAGTCCCAACGCAGCCCGCTTGCCGGGCGGTGGCGTCCGGCGTCAATTTTTCCCAGGAGTTTGTGGAAGAATTGTATCCTTCGTTGTCGCCGGTCACACCGGAGTTTTCCAGGCCCCCCGCAGCCACGATTGTCGATCCCACCAGCCCGAGAGCTACTGATGACTTGCCCACCAAAAGCGGTGCCTCTTTGCTCCAGGTATCCGTGGCGGGATTGTAGCTCTGTACAGTGTTCAGCCGGTCGCTGCCATTATTGAAGCCGCCAATGACGTAGATGATTCCGTTGGCAACCACAGCTTGAATGCTGTCTCTTGCGGTCGGCATGGGCGAATAGTTCGCAGACCACGTATCGGTGGTGGGATCGTAGGCTTCCACCACGGTCAATTGATTGCCATTCAACTTCCCGCCGATAACGTACAGAATGTTATTGACCACAGCGCCGGCGGGAACGTAGCGCGCGGTTGGCATGGGTGCGCCCGTCTTCCACGTGTCGGTCGCCGGATTGTAAATCTGATTGGTATTCACCGTGGTGGTGTCGGTGGTTCCTCCGACTACGTACACCAGGCCGCCGATGATTCCGGTCGTGGGGCCCTGAACAGCCGCCGGCATGTTGGCCCCGGTGGTCCAACTGTTGGGTTCTTGAGCGTGGGCTGACCGAAGACATGCGCTCGATAGCAGGGCGAACGCCGCCATGGCGATCGCGTTACCCAGGGACGCACTACGACACTTGCTTCGTTGAATCACGCTCTGGCTCCTGTACCTTCATTCAGGAACACGCAAACGTGCAGGGAATAGCGTCACGCGGGGGCAAAAAAATTTCGGTGAGTTTAGTGCTTGCTGGCGTTGGACGCCTGCTCCGGAGGGCCCGCGGCCAGCTCGGCCTGGAACTTCCTGGCTTGATCCGGCTGCTTCAAGGCCTCGTAAACCTCAACCAGGTCTTTCCGGGCGTTCCGGATCCGGTTCGCCTGCGCGCCCGGCTGTTTGAGCAAAACTTGATATCCGGCCGTCAAGTGGTCCGCGGCGTCCTTGTATTTCTTTTCGAGAACCAACACGTGTCCCAGCCGGACCTGCGCGATCGCGGTGTTGGGATGGCCCGGCGGCAGCTTCTCGATGAAACGCGAAAGCGCTTCGCGCAACGAATGCTCGGCGCGCGCGTAGTCCTTCTCCCCGATATACACTTCACCGAGATTCAACAGCGCGATGCCCACCAGGTAATGCCGGTTGTCATACACGGCGCGATTGATGTCGGCCATCCGCGTGAAATCTTTTTCCGCTTCGCTGAAGTTCCCGCGCCGGATCTCCAGCAGGCCCAAAACATTCAGCCCCATGGCCACCTGCGGATGCACTTTTCCCAGGACGCGTTCCTGGATACCCAGCGCTTCCTGCAGCACCGGCGCCGCCTGGTCGTAGCGGCCTTGATAGACCAGAGATTGCCCCACCGCGGCCATGATCAGCGCCGTGTCGGGATGCTCCTTGCCATACCAGGACTGCTTGATTTGAAGCGCCTGGCGGTAATCCTGTTCCGCTTGGCGATCGTTGCCCAGATCGTGCTGCACCAGGCCCATGTCGTAAAAATCGTCGGCCACGCGAGGATGCACGGCGCCGTAAAGCTGTCGATCCATGGCCAGCGCTTGTTTATAGAGCGAATCCGCGAGGACGAGATGCCCTTGATAGTAGTGGGCCGTAGCTAATTCATTGGTGCTTTCCGAAAGGTCCGTCGTTACCTGATGTTTTGCTGATTGAAGCCGGATGGTTTCATCGAGCGTCTGGACCGCTTGGTTGTAATCGCCGCCCTCTTCGAGGATTCGTCCCAGAGCGGACTGGGCTTTCGCCACCGAGGGATCCTCAGGCGGTAAGCTGCGGCGATCGATGGCCAGCCCCTGCCTCACCAACTGCTCCGCGTCGGCGAGCTTGCCTTGATCCAGCCGCAGCGCACCCAGCGCCACCAGGCTATCGGCAACGCCGCTGCTGTCCGGCCCCGCGACGGACTTGCGCCGGTCGAGCGAGGAGCGCAGCAGCGCATCCGCCTGATCGTACTTACCCAGCTTCTGGTACATGTTCCCGAGCGTCTGATACAGCTCGGCCTGCACGGCGGGCTCCGCATTCAATGTTCGGGCGTTTTCCACGCCGCGATCGAGCAGCGATACCGCGCTCAGAGTGTCGGATGGTCCCGCGGTTTTGTCGCCTCCGTCAAACAGGTTCAGCATGAACCGCTCGATCCGCTGCGTGCGGGTAGTTTCGGCCAGAGCGGCATTGCGCGCCTTCGCCAGACGCACCACAAAGAACACCACCAGGGCGATGAAGATGGCCGATACCGCGGCCGCCGCTGCCAGACTGCGGCGATTCCGCCGGACGAACTTGCCGAGTCGATAACGCAAACTGTCCGGCCGCGCTTCCAGCGGTTCGCCCTTGAGGTAATGATCGATATCGCGGATCAGCGCTTCGGCCGACCGGTAGCGCCTCTGCAGATCCTTGTGCATGGCTGTCAGGCATAAAACGTCCAGCTCATCCCAAGCCGTTTTGCTGGCCTGCAGGCCGGACCTGCCTCTCGCGACGACGGAGGGCGGTTCGGGCTGCTGCTGAAGGATGGCCTGCTCGGCCTCCACCGGACTCCGGTTCGACAGATCGAAGGGAAGCTGCCCGGTCAAAAGCTCGTAAAGAATCACGCCCAGCGAATAAACGTCGGTTTGGGTCTCAAGCGGATTGCCGCGAATCTGTTCGGGCGAAGCATAGGGAAGCGTCATCGGCCGCAGCCCGGTTACCGTCTGGGTCTGCGCCTCCTGGTCGGTGCCTAGTATTTGCTTAGCAATGCCGAAATCCAGCAACTTCACGGTACCGTCGGATTTCACCAGAATGTTCGAAGGCTTGAGATCGCGGTGGACAATGGTCTGCTGGTGCGCGTATTGAACTGCCTCGCAGACGGAGCGAAACAGCCGGAGCCGCTCGTCGATGGATCGCGCGCCTTCGCGACAGTATTCGGTGATGGGTTTGCCCTCAACGTACTCCATGACGAACCACGGCGTTCCATCATCCAGCGTGCCAGCGTCATGAATCTGCGCGATCAGCGGATGCTGCAGGCGGGCCAGCGTTTTTTGTTCGGTGGCGAAGCGCTGCCGCCGATCGGGCGACAGCAGTCCGTCGCGCAACAGCTTGACCGCCACCAGGCTCCCGATATCCTCGCGCTTAGCCAGATAGACGACGCCCATGCCGCCTTCCCCCAGCGGCTTGATGATCCGGTAGGGGCCGAAGGCGTTTTCAGCGAATAAAGTGTGGGGACGATCGAGCAGCGTCTGGGCTATGGGCGACAAGCCGCCATCGAGTATCGACTTGCCGCGCGCGTCTTCCGAAAGCATGGCTTTGAGGTCGGCCACAAGAGCCTCGTCGCCGCCGCATGCCTCAAGCAGGTGGTCTGGCTGCTCAGAAGCGGGCAGATCCGACACCCGATGAAAGATTTCCTGGATGCGTTCCCAGCGTGCGCTGTCCATCGCAACTCCTCAGCGCTCCCGGCGGATTTCAGCTTCCAGCCACGCCTTGGCCACCCGCCAGTCGCGATCCACCGTGCTTTTCGAGACACCCAGAGCCTCGACGATTTCCGTGACGTCCAGCCCGCCGAAGAACCGCAGCTCCACCGCCCGGGCCTGCCGTGGATTCATGCGGGCCAGCTCTTCGAGCGCCGCGTCCAGCGCCAGCACATCCTGGTTGCGCGATACCGGCACACCCAGGGCCTCGTCGAACGTGACAAACAGAGCCGCCCGCTTCGATGCGCCTCGCCTGCGGGCGATGTCGACCACCACCTGCCGCATTACTTTGGCCGCCACACAGGTGAAGTGCAATTTAGACTGCAGTTCTAATTTGGACGATTTCACGAGCCTCAGCCACACCTCATGGATCAGTGTGGAAGTGCTGATGTTGACGTTCGGGCCGGAATGCTGGACAGAGGCCGCGATGCGGCGAAGTTCCTCGTAAGCGACGGTAAACAGGTCGTCCAGCGCCTGTTTGTGTTCTCCATCGAGCTGTCGTCCGTCATGCAAGGGCTATACGTCCTGAGCCGGGCGGTGAACTTCCAGATTTTAGCAGGAAAACCTGCCGGATTTACAGATTTTCCAGTTCTTGCCGTGCCCGGTCCAGAATCTCTTCCACGCGCGTCCGCATTGCCGGATCTCGCGAGGCCCGCTTCATCGCATGAATTGTAGCTTTCATCATGGGACCGAGCGCGCTGCCACCGATCCACTGCCCCCAGTCGCCCCAGTCCGACGTCCGGCGCCAGATGTTGTCGGCGGTAGCGCGCTCGCGCTCCAGTTCTTGCTTGCCGAGATCGGTGAGTTGGTACACCCGCTTGCCGTCCTTGGTCTCGGAGACGATCATCCCCTCGTCTTCCAACTGCTGGAGGGCTGGGTACATCGTTCCTGCGCTTACCCGATAACTGCCGCCCGAGCGCGTCTCCAGTTCCTTCATTAAGTCATAGCCGTGGCGCGGCTTTTCCGACAACAGGGACAGGATTGCGATCCGCACCTCGCCCGCCCCGAAAAACCGCCCTCGCGGGCCCCAGGGCGGAATGAAAGCCCAGGTTCTTCCCCAATCTGCTGATCCGTATCGCATACGGGACTCCTGTCGTTCGATACAAGCGTTCGATACAAGCGTTCGATACAAGCGTTCGATACAAGCGTTCGATACAAGCGTTCGATACAAGCGTTCGATACAAGCGTTCGATACAAGCGTTCGATACAGTCGAACGCAATATATCAAACGATAGTATCTTACGATATATCTGACGATAGCACAAGCCCTTCAGTCTGACCTTTTTCGCTCGATTCTTCCGAACCGGGTTCGAAGATCGCTTCAATGGGATGGCCGAAGAGCTTGGCGATGCCGAAGGCTAGCGGCAGGCTGGGGTCGTACTTTCCTGTTTCAATGGCATTGACGGTCTGCCGGGACACCCTAAGGCGCGTGGCGAGGTCCGCCTGGGACCATTTACGTTCGGCGCGAAGAACGCGAAGCCGATTCTTCATTACGCGCAAATCGCGGGCGCTGGCGCGATGGCTTGTGCGCGGCCGATTAGTTGGGCTAATTGCTCTGTAGTGGCATTTCCTATCAGGCGATCCTGGCCCACTTCGACCACTGGAACCGACTGAATTCCTTTGCTCGCCGCAAGTTGTGGTTTGAGAGTAAGGTCGATTTTCGAGAGCGTGAAATCCATGTCCTTTTGCAGGATTTTAAGGCGTGCCTCCACGATCGGGCAGAAGGGACAACCCAGAAGGAAGTAATAAGTGACTTCGGCGCTGCTCCTTTTAACGCTTGCCGGCAGCTTGTCGCCGACGGGCCCATACCCGCGCCACTTCGATATCTGGGGGAAAAATCTCTGGTACGCCCACTTCAGAATAGGGATCAGGACCAGCCACGACAGGACGGCCATCCAATTTGCCACGCAGGCGAAGTAAACCAAACCAGCCAGGTAACCAAGGGCGCCGGCCAAGCCCGACAGGTAGAGGCTCCGAACTGTACATTGCTGCTTCCGGTTCGCATTGTTCACCGGTACCTCCAAGCGGAAACGATGTAGGAGATCAGCAGTAGAAACAAGAGCGAACTCCAGACCGCGTTCAGGAACCCATGGTAGATTCCGGCGCGCTCCAGCCCCGAAACAACCAGAATGAGAACGATCGCCGACACACCGGCGAGGGAGACTGCTTGCATGTGGATCCGCTGCTGGAGTTCGTCCGACCTTAGAACCGCTTGGACAAACGCGACAACGACGAAAATCCACATCAGAGCCGGCAGCAAACCGAGCAACGCCCGAGATGCACCATGTGCAATGAACTTGAATACCATGTTCACCGCGAGTTGAACCGCCAGGGCTGCGAACCACCAGCGGAACACCGGCTGCCTCAAGCGCGAAACCCAACTACATGCAGTCATTTGGTCAAAACCTCATAGCCAGGATGATACGCGCTGCTTGCACGAATGTCAAGGACACTTTCCATTTTGTCGTTGATGCTTTACTGTGATCGTCAATCCGGCTGGCATCATACGATACAATGAAAGCTGGGCTCCGTCGCGCCCATCGGCGAGCGCATGGGTTCGTTTGCCCAAAACGTCAAAAATACGTCGCCAAACACAAAAGTAGCCCTGATGCGTCCTCCCCGTCGTCCGATTCTAGTCAAAAAGGGCCAGTAACGAGGGTTCGATGAACCTTCGCCTAGTCCTTAGGAGTTCCCTGCGAAGTGTGGATAGTTAATATCGCGCTGAAGCGCCCCTACACGTTCATTGTGATGGCGCTTCTGATCCTGCTCATCAGCCCGCTGGTCATCCTGCGCACCCCCACCGACATTTTTCCGAATGTGGACATCCCGGTGGTTGCCGCGCTGTGGAATTATTCCGGCCTGAGCGCTCAAGAAATGGAAGAGCGTGTCGCATCGCCCTATGAGCGCTCGCTTACCACCGTGGTCACCGATATCGATCACATGGAATCGCAGACCGTGAACGGCCGCAGCATCACGAAGGTCTTCTTCCACCCCGGCACGCGCGCCGACATGGCGATGGCGCAGATGACCGCGGTGGCGCAGAACGCGATTCATCAAATGCCGCCCGGCTCGCAGTCGCCCTACATGCTGGTCTACAGCGCATCGAGCGTGCCCATCCTGCAGCTCGCGCTCTCTGGCCAGGGCCTTTCCGAGCAGCAGCTTTTTGATTACGCCGCCAACTTTATTCGTACCCAACTCGCGACGGTGCAGGGCGCGGCCATCCCGTGGCCCTACGGCGGAAAGCAGCGCCAGGTGATGATCGATCTGCAGCCCGCGCTGCTCCAGTCCAAAGGCCTGTCGCCCGGCGATGTGGTGAACGCCATCAACACCCAGAACCTGATCCTGCCTACCGGCACCTCGAAAATCGGGCAGTTTGAATATGACGTCGGTTTGAATGCCAGTCCGGAAACGGTCCAGGAGCTCAACGATCTTCCGGTCAAGGCGGTCGGCAACAGCACCATCTATGTGCATGACGTGGCGCACGTGCGCGATGGGTTTTCTCCGCAGACGAACATCGTCCGCCGCAACGGGCAGCGCAGCGCTCTGCTCAGCATCCTGAAAGTTGGCGACACCTCCACGCTCGATATCGTCAAGCAGGTTCGCGCCCTGCTGCCCCAAATCGCCGCTACGCTTCCGCCTGCGCTGAAGATCGAGCCGATTTCCGATCAATCCCTGTTCGTACGCGCGGCCATCAGCGGTGTGATTCGCGAGGCCATCATCGCGGCGTGCCTCACCGCCATCATGATCCTGCTGTTTCTCGGGAGCTGGCGCAGCACGCTGATTATCGCGATCTCCATTCCTCTTTCGATCCTGTGCTCCATTTGCGTGCTGAGCGCGCTGGGCGAGACCATCAACATCATGACGCTGGGCGGCCTGGCTCTGGCCGTCGGCATCCTGGTGGACGATGCCACCGTCACCATCGAGAACATCGATCGCAATTTCGACGAGGGCAAGGATTTGCACAGCGGCATCCTGGACGGCGCGGCGCAGATCGCGGTCCCCGCGCTGGTTTCCACCCTGTGTATCTGCATCGTCTTCATCCCCATGTTCTTTCTCACCGGCGTGGCGCGCTACCTTTTCGTCCCGCTGGCCGAAGCGGTGGTGTTCGCGATGCTTGCCTCCTACGTACTGTCGCGCACCCTGGTTCCGACGCTTGCGATGTACTTGTTGAAGGTACATGGGCACCATTCTTCCCAACCGCAGTCCTGGAATATCGCCGCGCGCTTCCAGCGTGCTTTCGAGCGCGGCTTTGAGGCCACCCGCCTGGGCTATCTCCGGATGCTCGAAACATGCATCCGCCGCCGCGGGGTTTTCGTTCCGGTCTTCCTTGGACTCTGCGCGGCTGCTTTTCTGCTGATCCCCTGGCTTGGCCGTGATTTCTTCCCCGTTACCGACGCCGGACAATTCAACCTGCACTTCCGCGCCAAGACCGGCACGCGCATCGAAGAAACCGCCCGCCTGGGCGACTTGATCGAAACCTCGATGCGCGAGATCATACCTCCGTCCGAATTGGCCAGCATCATCGACAATATCGGGCTGCCTTACAGCTCCATCAATACCGCCTACAGCAACTCGGCGCCGATCGGCACCATGGACGCCGATGTTCTGGTGACACTGAAGCCCGGCCATCGCCCAACCGACTTCTATGTCCATGAGATCCGCCGCAAACTGCCACGCGAGTTTCCCGGCGTATCTTTTTACTTCTTGCCGGCCGACATCGTCAGCCAGATTTTGAATTTCGGCCTGCCCGCGCCCATCGACATTCAAGTCTCCGGTCCGAACTTAAACGCCAACCATGCCTTCGCCACCAATCTTCTCGGCCAGCTCCGCGGCGTTCCCGGCGCCGTGGATCTAAGGGTCCACCAACTCTTCGACCTGCCGCGTATTCAGGTGAACGTGGACCGCACCAAGGCGCTCGAGAGCGGCTACTCGGAGCTCGACGTCGCCAACAGCCTGTTGATCTCCCTCAGCGGGAGTTTTCAAACCCAGCCGTCTTATTGGCTCGATCCCAGAAGTGGCGTCACCTATAGCGTTGTGGCGCAGACCCCGCAGTACGATATGACTTCCCTGGGCGCTCTGGATAACGTTCCCATCACCAGCGACGGCGTGCATCGCCCCGAAATTATGGGCGACGTGGTCAGCACCAGCCGCCAGGCCGAAATGGCCGTGGTTTCGCATTACAACCTGCAGCGCGCCATCGACATTTTCGGCAACGTCCAGGATCGCGACCTGGGCGGCGTGGCCACCGATATCGACCGCATCGTGGAAAAGGCGCGCGCAAAACTGCCGCGCGGATCGCAGTTAATCGTTCGCGGCCAGATCGACACCATGCAGTCTTCCTTCCGCGGCCTGCTCAGCGGCTTGATTCTTTCCATTATCCTGGTCTACTTCCTCATCGTGGTCAATTTCCAATCCTGGCTCGATCCGTTCATCATCATCACCGCGCTTCCCGCCGCCATGGCTGGAATCGTGCTGTTTCTCTTTGTGTCGCGCACCACGCTGAGCGTTCCGGCGTTGATGGGCGCCATCATGAGCGTCGGCGTGGCCACGGCCAATAGCATCCTGGTGATCAGCTTCGCCAAGGAGCACCTGGAGACCGAAGGCGATCCCACGCGCGCCGCGCTCGAAGCCGGCTTCACGCGTTTTCGTCCCGTTCTGATGACCGCGCTGGCGATGATCATCGGTATGATTCCGATGGCGATGGGTTTGGGCGAAGGCGGCGAACAAAACGCCCCGCTCGGCCGCGCGGTGATCGGCGGACTCATTTTCGCCACCGTGGCCACCTTGTTTTTTGTCCCTACAGTGTTCAGCATGTTGCACCAGAAGCGAGTGAACGTCCATGCTAGATAGTGAGCCCATGCTGGAGACTCCCATTTCGAGTCAGCACACCAACGAACCGATTTTGCCGCCCACCCGGCCACCCGGGCGGCCGCGAACGTTGCGAGTGGTGCTTCTCCTGCTGCTGGCCGTGGCCATCGCGGCCGGCGTCGTCTTCTGGGGCATCAACGCGCGCATCCAGACCGCCGCGGCGGTCAAAGAAACCACTCAGGAACTGGCGATTCCGGACGTTTCGGTGCTCCATCCAAAGCCCGGCACCGTGAAAGACGAAGTGGTCCTTCCGGGAAACGTAATGGCCTTCACCGACTCGCCGATCTATGCGCGTTCGAGCGGCTACCTGAAACAATGGTTCGTCGATATCGGCGGCCACGCGAAAGCCGGCCAGCAGCTTGCAATTATTGAGGCGCCTGAGTTGGATCAGCAGGTCAGTCAGGCCAAAGCCACTATCCAACAGGCGCAGGCTTCTTTGGATCAGGCTATCGCCAACGAGCAGCAAGGCAAGGCGAACGAAGAGCTGGCGCGCGTGAACGCCGATCGCTGGGCGAACCTGGTGAAAAAAGGCGCGGTGTCGCGGCAGGAGAACGATCAATATCAGGCGCAATATCAGGCCCAGGTGGCCAATCTCAACGCGCTCGAACAGGCCATTGCGGCGGCGCGCAGTAACATCGCCGCGGACCAGGCCAACTTGGGACGGCTGCAGGAGATGCAAAGCTACGAAATCGTGCGAGCGCCCTTCGACGGTATCGTGACTGCGCGCAATATCGATATCGGCGCGCTGATCAACGCCGGCAATGGCGGAGCGGCCCAGGAGCTGTTTCACATGGCTTCCACCGCGAAGCTTCGCGTCTACATCAGCGTGCCGCAGGCCGATTCTCGCGGCGCTGTTGCCGGTATCAAGGCGTATTTGACTCTTTCTGAATTCCCCGGCCGCCGTTTTCCCGGCGAACTGGTCCGCACCGCCGGAGCCATCGATACCGCCAGCAGAACGCTGCTGACTGAAGTGGATGTGGATAACGCTTCCGGCGAGCTTCGTCCGGGCGCCTATGCCGAAGTGCACCTCATGATTCCCGAAGGTTCGCGTTCACTCATTCTGCCGGTCAGCACCTTGATGTTCCGCAGCGAAGGCTTGCGCGTTGGCGTGGTCCGCGACGGCAATAAAGCGGAGCTGGTTCCGGTGATCCTGGGTAAGGATTACGGCAACGAGGTGGAAGTGGTGTCCGGCCTGGATGAGAACGATCTGGTGATTTCCAATCCGCCCGACTCGCTCGCCAGCGGAGCAACCGTTCAAGTGGTTAAGTCGTCGGAGGTCCGCTGATGCGCCCTACCGAAGAGGTCGCGGTGGACGCTGAGACTCTCGCTGCTATTGACCGTGGGATCAAAGACGCTGACGCAGGCGGTACCGTCTCTCGATGAGGCGCGCAAGCTGATCCCCCAGTGGATTTCCAAGTTCGAATCTCAGAATCCGCGCTAGCGGATTTCAATACTGCTTTACTACTGGATCCACGAAGCGCCCAATTTCCTAGAGATCTTGAACTTCTGGCAGTTTACTCCCTAGCCGAACTCGCCGGCTTCTCATGGAAGCGCACTACCCCGCGCCTTGATCCGAGGACGTTGTTTTAGTAGCGCAAAGGGTGCGGTGCGCACCACAAATCAAGCCAGGAACGGCTTCGCGCCGCGCTCCGTTTTGCGCGAGTTTCTCAGTAAAGAACCGAGGGCAGGAACGCGCCCTTCGGTTCGTTGTAGAGGCCGAGCGACATCAGCGTCATCGGCTCAACCACACGGAGGCCGCTCGCGAGACACCAGCGGAACAACTCCGCGTTGCGGGTTGGCACCAGGATTCCGGGGCCCGCGAAACCGTCAGCCGCCGCAATGATCGCCTGGAGGTCCGGATTGGTCTCTGCGACGGCGTGTCCGTAGAACGCGAGCGAACTGGAGTAGGCTCTGATTCGGCCCTGGCGTTCTACCACACTCGCCGTGCCTTGTTGAACCCCATCAGAGAGCTCTCCACCCCGGTGGTGTCCATGCACTCGAAAGGCTAGCTGGTTGCACGCTTCCAGGTCGGACGGTAGCGCTGTGCGCACTGCGAATCCGTCGTAAACTTTCTTGATGGCCGGGCCCTGCATCACCGAGAGAGGTTCCCGAACGTCGAAGCCCAGCGTGGTATAGAGCGAAAGCGATCGATTGTGAAACGCGGCCTGAACCAATCGGACGCCGGCGAAGTTGCGCTCGCGCGCGCGATCGAGCACCGCGTCCATCAGCCTGCGCCCAACGCCGCGGTTCTGCACCTTTGGATCGATGGTGATTGGGCCGACGCCCGCAACCGGATTGCGTTCGTCCAGGCAATTGCTCCCGGCGATGGCGCCGTCCACTTCAGCCACCACGCAATAGAAACCCGGATGGGAGAACACTTGGCTCATCAGTCCCACGCCATGAGCCCAGTCTGGAACATCGGGAGGGAAATTGTGATCGGTATTGATTTTGTGAAACGCTTCGTAGCAGATTTGCCCGCATACGGGCGCGTCTTCCGGCTTCGCGCGCCGAATGGTGACCGCAGCGCGACTGGGAACCGCAGTGGACATAATCCTCTGATGCGTCTACAGTTTTAGCAATGCGCGCAGCCGCTTGGTTTGCACGCGGCTCACCGGCACTTCGGTTTGCTTCTTGTCGTCCATGCGGAGCTGGAAGCTCGATTTGAACCACGGAATCACTTCTTTGATGCGATGAATGTTCACCAAAAACGAACGGTGAACGCGCCAGAACGTGTCCGGATCGAGATTGGATTGCAGCTCTTCAATGGTGCGGTAGTTCGATTCACCCTCGACGTTGGTGGCAACTACCGTAATGAGGCCGTCATCGATGGTGGCGTACACTACATCCTGCGCGTCCACGATGAAGTTGCGATTGTTATTTTTCACCAGCAGTTTGGTGCGCTGCGGGGTGGCTTTGAGCGGTGTGATCTCCGGCTGCGGCGCGGCTTTGGATTTCTCGGTGACGGCTTTGCGGGCGCGCTCCACAGCCACCATTAAACGGTCCTTCTCAATCGGCTTGAGCAGGTAATCCAGCGCTTCCCAGCGAAAAGCCTGAATGGCGTATTGATCGAACGCGGTAGCCAGAATGAAATGCGGCAGCGGAATGTTCTTTTCCCGAAGATTCTGAATTACGCCAAAGCCGTCCAGGCCAGGCATTTGGACGTCCAGGAAAACGACGTCCGGCTCCAGGTTTTCGATGAGCTTGACGGCCTCCAGGCCATTGCGGCCGGTAGCCAGAATCTCGACGTCGGGGAATTCTTTGAGCAGGTAGGACAGTTCCTCGCGCGCCAGTTGTTCATCGTCAATCAAAATGGCGGAGAGGGTGCTGGTAGCGCGCTCAGTCATCAGCATTTAGTATAGCCCAGGGTTTTGCTTCCGAAGTCGCGCGTTTTGTCATAAAATGTTACAATACCGAAGGATAGGCGTCGGCAGCCCTGTTCGAGGGTACATTTGAGCATCCTCGTACCACTCAAGGAGATTCGCAGTTGTCCACCATAGGAAATACCAGGATTGCGCCCGCGGAAGGTAAGCTGGGGGTCCTGATTCCCGGCATTGGAGCGGTCAGCACGACGTTCATGGCGGGTGTTGAAGCGGTGAAACGCGGCCTTGGCCAGCCCATCGGATCGCTCACGCAGCTTGGAACCGTGCGGCTGGGGAAGCGCACCGAAGGCCGCAGCCCGTACATCAAGGATTTCGTTCCGCTGGCCGGCTTAAATGACCTGGTCTTCGGCGGCTGGGATATTTTCAACGACACCGCGTATGAATCGGCCGCGCACGCCGCCGTGTTGGATGCGCCGCTGCTCGAGAAAGTTCGCGAGCCGCTGAGCGCCATCAAGCCGATGCAGGCGGTGTTCGACCCGGACTACGTCCGGCGTTTGAACGGGCCGAACGTAAAGCAGGCCGGATCGAAGATGGAAAAGGCCGAAATGCTGATGGAAGACATCCGGCAATTCCGCGCCGCCAACAACATCGAGCGAACGGTGATGATCTGGTGCGGGTCCACGGAAGTTTTTCACAGGCCGGGAGCCGTGCATCAAACGCTGAAGGACTTCGAGTGCGGTTTGCAGAAGAACGATCCGGACATCGCGCCGAGCCAGATTTATGCCTACGCCGCGCTGAAGAGCGGAGTGCCGTATGCGAATGGCGCGCCCAACCTGACCACCGATACGCCCGCGCTGCTAGACTTGGCTCGGGATCGCCAGATTCCGATCTGCGGAAAAGATTTCAAGACCGGGCAGACTTTCATGAAGACGCTGATCGCGCCGGGATTAAAGGCTCGCATGCTGGGGATGTCGGGCTGGTTTTCGACCAATATTCTTGGGAATCGCGACGGCGAGGTGCTGGAAGACCCGGGCTCCTTTAAGTCCAAAGAAGAGACCAAGCTGAGCGTGCTCCAGCAGATCCTGCAGCCGGAGCTGTACCCGCAACTTTATAAAGACCTTTATCACGCTGTTCGCATCAATTACTATCCGCCACGCGGCGACGCCAAAGAAGGCTGGGACAACATCGACATCTTCGGATGGCTGGGTTATCCCATGCAAATCAAAATCAACTTTCTGTGCCGCGATTCCATCCTGGCCGCTCCTCTGGTGCTGGATCTTGTGCTGTTCATGGATCTGGCGCAGCGGGCGGGCATGAAAGGCATCCAAGAGTGGCTGTCCTTCTACTTCAAAGCTCCCATGACGGCTCCCGGATTATATCCCGAGCACGACATTTTCATTCAGTTAATGAAGTTGAAGAACACGCTGCGTTGGATGCGCGGAGAGGATTTGATTACACACCTTGGGCTCGAGTACTACGACTAACGGATCCAAGCGCCAGGAGCCGGCCAAGCGAAAAGTGCTGGTGATCGGCGGTACTCTGTTTATCGGCCAGGCGCTGGTGAAGCAGTTGCTTCACGCTGGCCACGACGTCACCGTTCTGCATCGAAAACCACGCCACAAACTGGGGAAGAAGGTTGGCAACATTATGGCCGACCGTAACGATCCCGAGGCGGTGAAGCGGGCGCTGGCTGGCAAGAACTTCGAGGTCGTCTACGACAACGTATACAACTGGGAGCACGGCACCACCGCCGCGCAGGTGGAAGGGACGGCGCGGGCTTGCGGAAATAATCTGCACCGTTACGTTTTCATGTCGAGCGTGGGCGCGTACGGCGACGGGCTGAATCATCACGAAGGCGACGCGCTGGCGCCGGACGATCATCCGGACCCCTACGTTCGCAACAAGGCCATGAGCGAACGCGCGCTGTTCCGCATGCGGCAGCGCAATGGATTCCCGGTGGTGACGCTGCGTCCGCCGTTCGTGTATGGTCCGGGCAATCCCTTCTATCGCGAGGCCTTCTTTTGGGACCGTTTGCGGGACGGGCGCCCGCTGATCCTGCCCGGCGATGGCCGCCGGCTGATGCAGTTCGCCCATATCGGCGATCTGGTGGCCGCGTGCGTGAAGGCCATCGACGCGCCAGACATTGAGGGGCACGCGTTCAACATCGCCAATCCCAGGCCTTTGACGCAGGTGGAGGCGGTAGAGGCGTTCGCGCGGGCGGCTGGAAAAGAGCCGACCTTCGTTCGTCTGCCGCGCGAGCGGATTCTGCGCGCGGGCGGCCATCCAATGGGTCCGAAAATGTATTTTGGATTTTATTTCGATTTGCCCGCCATCACCGTGGTGGTGAACAAAGCGCAGCGCATTTTGAAATTCAAGCCCGTGGATTTCAATGCCGGCCTGAAGGAGACGTACCGCTGGTATGTACGGCACAAGTTCCCCAAGCCCGATTACGCTTTCGAAGATGCGATCATAGCGTCGGCGCCCGCGTCGGCTTACTCCGCGCCGGTGGACTAATGGTAAGTGTCCAGGAATATCTCACCTCGTCCTACGAGGCGGATCGCGAGTACGTTGATGGCGAACTCTTGGAGCGTCACTCAGGTGAGCAAGCCCACAGCAGCGCGCATCTGACCGCAGGCGTTTTGATTTTCCAACAGGGAGCGCGATTGGGAATGCGAGTTCTCATGTCACAGCGCGTGCAGGTTAGCTCCACGCGTTTTCGCGTGCCCGATGTATGTGTCCTTCCGGCGTCCGCCCCTCGTGATCCCATTGTGCGGCAAGCGCCGTTCCTCTGCGTCGAGATTCTTTCGAGGGACGATACCGTCACACGTCTCAATGAAAAACACTCGGATTACTTCCAGATGGGTGTCCGTTACGTTTGGGTGCTCGATCCGCTAACCACGCGTGCGTTCTGCTACACGCCGGGCGAGATGCACGGAAGTGCTGGATGGGATGCTGCGAACCAAAGATCCGGACATCACAATCGCTCTCGCGGAAGTCTTCGAATCTGAAAACTAACCGCCGGTGGCCTGAGCCTCTTCGGCGCGAACCTGCTTCAAGCGCTCGCGCAATGCGTCCGGAAGTCCCGCTTCGATCTCGGGGGTGATCAATCCGACCGAATCCATGTCGACGATGTGGGTTTTGTCCTTGAGCCGGAAGCTGGTGAGCTTCATTCGGACCAGGTCGGGCACGGGAGCGAGAAGAAATCCCTCCACTGTCTTCGTTGGATCGGAAAAGCCGGGAATGGCCGACGGATCGGTGGGCCGAACCTTCTCGCGGACGAAAACCAGATGAACAGCGCTCTTGGCCTTGGGATTCTCAGCGCTCACCAGCATGTCGATGCCGGCCACGTGCCGGTGCCGGAACCCGAAGCTCTCGGCTGCTCTTGCGATACGTTCCAGGTCGCCTCGATCGACGGCAATGTCGACGTCTCTGGTTAGCCGCGCGGCGTCGGGATCGCGTGCGCTCACCTGGAAGAACACGGCCATTCCTCCGATCACGCGATATTCAATCCCGGCGTTCGAGAAGGCAGCGTGCACGCGTTCCAGCAGAGTAAACAGCTTTTCCACATGAATATCCAGTGCTTTCGCCGTAATCATCTAAGACTGTCTTGATTCTTGCACAAGAGCCGCAGCCGCCGCTTTGGCCGTGTTGCAATGGATGGTCACGGTATCATCAGTGTCGCGGGCATAGCCGCCGGCCAGCACAACGGCCACCGGTACGGATTGCGCCAGCGCTGTTTCAAACACCAGACAGTCGCGGCGTTTGAGCCCGTCAATGGTCATGGCGAGGCCGCCCAGCTGGTCTTCGCGATAGGGATCGGCGCCTGAGACGTACAGCAGCAAGTTGGGCGCGAAGCTCATCGCAACCTTGAGCGCGCCCTCCAGGCGTTCTAGATATTCGCCATCTTCGACGCCGTCCGGCAAATTCACGTCAATCGTCGACGGCGGTTTCTCGCTGGGATAATTATGGAGCTGATGAATCGAAAGCGTGAGTACGCTTCGGTCCCGCGAAGATTGCTGCGGTCCCGTTGCCGTGATGGACGTCGCAATCGACAACCAGCGCTTTTTCGATGGCGCACTCATTCTGCAGCGCTCGGATGGCGATGGCAACGTCGTGAATCGCGCAAAAGCCTTCCCCATGCGAACGAAAAGCATGGTGAAATCCTCCGCCGATGTTGAAGCCGATGCTATCGCGCAGCGCGTTGCGAGCCGCCAGGATAGTCCCGCCCGCCATCAGCCAAAACCCCTCCACCATTTCGCGGGAGTAAGGGATTTCGAGTTTGAGGATTTCGGCTGCGGTAAGCGTTCCGGTTTTTATGCGATGCACCCAGCCTGGGTCGTGGACTCGCAGAACGTCCTCGTCGGAAGCAGGTTGCGGCTCAATGAAATCGGCGGGCTCGGCGAAATGCTCGGCCAGCAGGCGATCGTGAATGAGCCGGTACTTCCGGGCGGGGAACACATGGTCGCCCAGGTTGAGATCGTAACGCGGATGATGGACCAATTGGAACGGCAGCATGCCCTATGCGGCGCGGTGATGTTTTGTGGAGAGATGATGCTTTTTCGGGGGCGGAGGTGGTGGCGGAGGATCGGCTGGCTTGTTGGCCCGGCGATACTGCTGTACAGCAATATTGTGCTGCGCCATTGTTTGGGAGAACTGATGGCCGCCGGAACCATCCGGCTTAGCGACAAAATACAAATAATCTGTTTGGGCGGGCGCGAGCGCGGCTTTAAGCGCCGCAACGCCCGGATTCGCAATGGGGCCGGGCGGAAGCCCCGGATGGCGGTAGGTATTGTAGGCGTTATCGCTCGCCAGATCGGATCGGTAGATGGTCCCGCGATAGCGCGCATCGAGCAGGGCGGCGTAAATAGTGGTGGGGTCGCAGTCGAGCGCCATGCTTTTGCTCAGGCGGTTCTCATAAACGGATGCCACGATCGGCCGCTCCTCCGGCCGGCCGGTTTCCTTCTCCACCAGCGAGGCCAGCGTCACGATGTCGTTCACCTGGCCGCCGTGCGAGGAATCCTGCAACGCGCGCCACTGCCTCCGGAACTGGCCCGTCATCATCGCGCAAAGCTGCTGGACGGTGGTGGCGCGCGTGATGCGGTAAGTGGCGGGGAAAAGGTAACCCTCGAGCGTGGGCGCTTGAGGCGCGAGATCGCGGATCAGCGAGGGGTCGCGGGCGGCGCGCAGGAAGTCCGATGGTTTCAGAAAATTGAACTGCTGGAGGTTGGCCGCGATGTCGAAAATGTTGCTGCCTTCCGGGACTACCAGTTCATAGTAGAAGACATCGCCGCGCGCGATGCGATTGAAGATGTCGGAAGGCGAATCGGCGCGCGCGAACTGATATTCGCCCGCTTGCAGTTTCTTGCCGGAATTGAGCGCGCGAGCCATCAGGAATTGCCACGAATAGCGGATGACGCCGTTTTGCGCGAGTTCTTCGGCCATCTCACGGGTGCTGGTTCCCTTCGGAAAGTCGAGAATCACCGCTTCGCGAAAACCCTGGTAACGTGCGTTCAGAGACAGGTAAGCCAATCCGGCGGCGATGGTGCCGAGCAAGACGAAAGCGGACACCAGGCGGATCGCGGTCTTCATGATTGGCGCGAATCCAGGAAGCTTTCGAGCAGAATCACGGCAGCCAGCCGATCGACGGCCTGGGCACGTTTTTCAATGCTGATGCCGCTTTCGCGCAGCACGCGCTGGGCCTCTACGGTGGTTAGGCGCTCGTCCCACAATTGAACCGGAATAGAGGTGACGGCCTGGAGGCGCGCGCCAAACTCGCGGGCGTGCTGGGTGCCGCGTCCTTCGTGCCCGCTCATGTGCAACGGATTCCCCATCAATATCAGTGTGACGTTGCTGTCGGAAGCCAGTTTCGCCAGGCGCGCCAGATCTTCCCGAATGTTGGTGCGCTGGAGGGTTTCCAGGCCCTGGGCAGTCAGGCCGAGTTCGTCGCTCACGGCGAGTCCGATGCGCCGTTTGCCCAGGTCGAGGGCCAGGATTCTGCCGGAAGTCATGAAATATTGTCGAAAAGTGCTGGCGGCGCTGATTTTGATTGCCGTTTCTGCCGATTTCATTTCATCATAGAAGAAGATCTGGGGTCCAGATGTCCACCCTCACACCCACGCCAACGCCCAAGTTGCCCGCGCCGAGACCAGCGCAAGCCGGCGTCACCATCCTGGCGGTAGCCGCAACTGTGGCGCTGCTGTATTTCGGGCGGGTATTCTTCATTACCATCGTGGTGGCGATTACGATCGCGTTCCTGCTGGACCCTCTGGTAACACCCTTCCTGAAGTTGCGGATGCCCCGCTCGGTGGCCAGCTTCATCGTTTGCAGCGTCGCCCTGCTGCTTTTGTATCTGCTGGGACTCGGACTCTACACGCAGTTCTCGGGCTTCGTGCAGGAACTGCCCACCTTTAGCCAGAGGATGAACGAACTGGTGGATAACGTAGCGGCGCGTGTGGACGACGTAGAGAAGCGAACTTACGAAGTGGTGATTCCTAAGCGCTTTCAGGAAGCGCCGCCGCCCGCTGGAGTTCCGGCGCCTGAGCCCGGACGCCGGAGGCGGGGAAGCAAGGTTGTGGAACCACCCCCCGCCCCGGCCCAGATTCCCGAAGTGAGAATCCACACGGAGCCGACGCCGCTGTTCACCTATGTGTACGGATACGTGCGGTCCTTCTACGATGTATTGCTGATGGCCAGCTTCGTGCCGTTCCTGGTGTATTTCATGCTGAGCTGGCGCGATCACATGCGGCGCAGCTTCCTCTATCTGTTCGCCGGGTCGGAGCGGCAGGTGGTGGGGAAGAGCTGGCAGGGAGTGGCCGACATGGTGCGGGCCTACGTGATCGGGAATTTTATTCTCGGCTTGATGCTGGCCACTATTAGTTGCTCGTTCTTTTTCGCGATTCGGCTTCCGTATTGGCCGCTGGTTGGGCCGTTGAGCGGGTTTCTCAGCCTGGTGCCGTATGTCGGGCTGCCGCTCGCAATGATTCCGCCACTGGCTGTGGGGCTGATCGTTTATAACCAGCCGACTGTCTATGTGATGATCGCGGTGGTGGTTGCGGTGCTGCACCTGATCGCCATGAATCTCCTGTATCCGAAGGTGGTGGGATCGCGCGTGCATTTGAATCCGCTGGTGGTCACCGTCGCGCTGATGTTCTGGGGTACCATCTGGGGCGGCATCGGACTGCTGTTGGCCATTCCGATCACGGCGGGCATCAAGGCCGTCTGCGATAATGTCACCAGCTTGCACGGCTACGGCCGGCTGCTGGGAGATTAGCGGGCTCAGTCGCGTCGTCATGAACAAACGGCTTTTGATTTTTTTCGGCATCGGTGTGGTCGCGATTGCCATCGCGCTGGTGGTGATCTTGAATGCCAACAAGGGATCGCATCTTCAATTGCAGGGAGAAATCATCAAGGTGCGCACGGGAGTGCTGGGCGAAGGGAACAGCATCGCGGTGATGGACTTCCGGGTAACGAATCCTTCCGATCTGCCGTTTACCGTGCGGGACGTAGTGATCACGCTTGAGGAGCCCACTGGAGACATGATGGATGGCATCACGGTGTCCAAGGCCGATTTGAAGCAGCTATTCCAATACAATCGCTTCCTGGGCGATCAGTATAACGATGGATTGGGATTGCGGGACACGATCGCAGCCCATGCCACGGTGGACCGCATGGTGGCCGCGCATTTCGAGATGAGCGATGCCGATCTGGAGAAGGCCAAGGCGATACACCTGAGCATCCAGGATGCGAATGGTCCGCTGTGGGAGACCAGCCACAGCATTCACTAGTGGGCCACGGATGAACACAGATAAACACGGATCGCGAACAAAGTGCATCCGGTGCGCCGGCTGATTATTCGACCTGGAGGCATCGGCGATTGCATCTTGTCGCTGCCGGCGATGGACCACCTTCGCACGGATTCCGGTGAAGTTTGGGTTCCTTCGGCGGTAGTGCCGTTGATTCGTGGCGTGGCGGCGCGAGCCATCGCATCCACCGGAATCGACTTGCTTGGGCTGCCCGGTGTGGAGCCGCCGTCGGGCGTGATCGCGGCACTTCGGTCTTTCGATTCGATCGTTTCGTGGTACGGTGCAAATCGCGCGGAGTTTCGCGAGCATGTGAGCTCGTTGGGATTGCCGTTTCAATTCCTGGATGCTTTGCCACCGCCGGACGCGAAGATTCATGCCGCGGATTTCTTTCTGAGGCAAGCCGGCGGCGAGGGTTCGGCTGTGCCGAGAATTGAATGCACGCACGTGGAACGCGCCGATTTCGCGGTGATCCATCCGTTTTCGGGGAGCGCACGCAAAAACTACCCGTTGGAACGATTTCGCGAGGTGGTGGCGCGGCTATCGATCCCGGTGCGATGGTGCGCGGGGCCGGAAGAGACACTCGATGATGCGGTGCGGTTCAAAGATTTGTACGAACTGGCGCGCTGGCTCGCGCGCGCGCGCGTTTACATCGGAAATGATTCCGGAATCACGCATCTGGCGGCGGCGGTGGGTACTCCGGTTGTCGCGATTTTCGGGCCGACCGATCCGGCGGTGTGGGCGCCGCGCGGGGAACGGGTCGCGGTCGTCGGCGATCGCGGTGGACTGGAGGAGATTGAACCTGATGAAGTGCTGGAGGCGGTTCGTCGAATTACCATGCGGAATGATATTCTTATGCCGTGACAAGTACCATCGACAGCGCGGGCCGGGTGGTCATTCCCAAGGCAATTCGAGACGCGGCTGGATTGAAGCCTGGCTCACCGTTACAGATCGAGTTTCGCGACGGAAGAGTCGAGATCGAACGCACGTCGCCAAAGGTCCGCCTGGTCAGAAAGGGAACGCTGTTAGTCGCCAATATCCCGGGCGTCCCCAAGATGTCGGTGGATGAGACCAACGAGTGGATTCGGAAGTCTCGCGATCGCGAAATCTAGCACATGCCGCCGAAGCAGGTTCGAATCGCATTGGATTCGAGCTATTTGATACCGCTTCTGGCGGACTGGCACGATCACCATTTGAGGACGATGCGATCCTATCAACAGGGGCTCAATCGTGGAGCGCAAATCGTTCTTCCACTTCATGCCATCTTGGAGTGCTGATTTCTCGCGCGCCGCGCTAGTTGCGGGTGTGGAAGCTGCTTTGGTTTGGGAGCGCATCGAGAGTCTCTCGCGCATGGGAATCCAGGGCGGCCAAGTCTACGATGCGCTGATCGCGTGGTGCGCCGCGGACGCTGGTGCCAAGGTCCTCCTGACCTGGAACCGAAAACTCTTCATTACTATTTCGATTCCGGATCTCGAGGTTCAGGAACCATAAAGGCTCGCCACATCAGAGCTCCGACGGATCTTCGTCCAGTTCGCCCAGATCGGGCTCACGGCCTTCGTCCTCGCGATCTTCTTTCGACCATTCGGACGGAAGATCCTCGATGGGTTTAGGAACCGTGCCCTTTTTTACGTCCTTGTCAATCTTCTTGTCGATTGGCTTCATGTTCAATCTCCCCAACCTCACTCTAGCGGAATCCAACGTCAGTCAGGATGACCCCAAGCTGGCGGCTGTCGCCTGGAACGGAAAAGCTTTTGTCGAGTGTGATGGTCAAGTTCGCGCTGTCGCCGCCGGGGTTCACCGCCGGACTAGAGAGCGAATAGGTCCCAGGTGCGGGATAAGTTTGAGATGCGATGGTGTGACCGTTCAACGCGATGGTGACCTGGCGCGCCGGCGAGACGGCCGGGATGGTGAACTGGACCGTGACGGGCGTTGGCTGATCTGGCGGCTTCAACAGAATCGCGGCGGTCTGGCTCATCCAGCGCCATTGGCCGCTTTCGAGTTGATAGATTCCGCTCACGATTTGCTGCCCGGCTTGGGGCGCATTCATCGGCAGATCGGTGAGGGACGGCTTGCGTTCAATCATGATTTCTGCCGTGAGCTGGTCGATAGGTGCGCGCGAGATATCGAAGGGACGCAGGCCCAGCATGGTTGTGGAGTAAGCCGCGCGGCCGCCAAGCGCGACGATCCGCAACGGGATGGAGGACGTAATCGTCCGCTGGGCAATGGGAACCAGCACGCCGCCGCCGCTGGTGAAAGGGATGGGATAGCTGAGCTTGCTCGACACCACCATTTCGCCGGGATGAATCGCCTGCCCTTGATGCACCGGGAGGCCGCCCTCGGATTCGAAGTAGTAACGTAGTCCCCATTCGCCATTGATCCAGACGCGTTTGGATTGAACATCGGTCCGCAGCGCGCGCGCGAACTGGCGGTAGCCGTCCCAATGCTGATAATTGACGGTGGCCAGCGCGAGGCTGAGGGCGAATCCGCAAGCCAGGCTGATTTCCAGCAGCCGTCGAGGGACGCGTTGGGTTGCAAGGATGGCGATGGGGAGCGCGATGGGGAGCAGGTAGCGCGCGGAGCCGGCGAAGAAGATTACGAGCGCCCCTGCGAAGAAGATAAGCACCCACTGCGCAAGGAAATCGCGCCAATGGCGCGCGCACCAGATCAGGATGCCGGCGCCGACCGCGATGGATCCCCAGAACAGCGGGTTGAGATCATAGAACGCGGCGCCGATCGCGAACGGGAGCGCATAGAGCGAAGGGATCCAGAGGGTGGGGAAGACCAGCCACGCCAGGTGACCTGTGAGCGCGACGGCGCTTTTCATTTTTTGGGCCAACACCTGGAGCCCGTAGGTGCTCATGTAATTCGCCAGAATTCCTGCGGGGAGCGCGCCGGTGGAGAGACGCTCGAAGAGCTGCCAGACGAAGAATGTGGCGATGGGCGTAAGCGCGGCGATCCAGGCAGCGCGCCACTTGCGTCCGTAAAGGAACAGGATCGGGACCAACAGGATGGATTGATATGCGATGAGGGCTGTCAATGCCATGGCGATCGAAGAAGCGACTAACAGCGAGATCGATTTTCGATCGACAGCCAAGATGTAAAGCGCGGTGGAGAGGAGCCAAAGGGCAACGAATGGCACATCCGCTTCGAGCGATGTTCCATTGATGACGAAAGCGGGTGTGGCGCAGAAGAGGAGTGTCGCAAGCAGCGGGTGCGGGCTGAAACGGCGGGCGAGCGCGAGGGCGCTGAAGGCGGCGATCAGCGAAAAGAGAATGTAGGCCGCGTGGAAGGGGATTTCCGAAACGCCTTGGTCGGCGGCGATCAGGAGCGCCAGAAACCACGCGTTGAGCGGCGGGTGCGATTGCCCGCGCATATCGATGTCGCGGCCCATGAAGACGTACGTGGTGTGCTTGGGATGAAGCGGCTCAATTTGCGCGTGCGCGGCTTCGGTGAGATAAAGAACGTCGTCGCCCTGGAAGGCCTGGTTGAGAAAGGGCATTCGCAAAGCGAGCACGACTGACGCGACAACGGCCAGCGCGACCCAAAGTGCGCTTCGTCCGGCGCCGGAGGTTGGGGATTGGGGATTAGCCTGCGATGTTGAGGACCACTCGGAAACGCGCTTTGCCACTCATCATATGATCGTACGCTTCGGCCACCCGGTCGAGCGGGAAGGACTCATTCATAGACCGGACGCCGGTGAGCACGCTGAAGTTGAGCGTGTCCTCCGAATCGATGGACATGCCCGAGTACCACCCTTCGACGGATTGATTGCCGCCGATCATTTGCAGCGCGTTCACTTCGAGCGAGGGAATGACGCCGATGATCATGAGTCTGCCTTGCACGCCGAGCCCCCCAAATACCTGTTTCATCGCCTCGGCATTCGTGACGGTGGCGAGAATGACTTTCGCGCCGCCAAGCTTCTGCAGTTCGGCCGCCGGGTCCTGCGTTTTATTGTCGATGTGATACTGGGCGCCCAGTTGCCGCGCTAGCGGCTCTTCGTCCTTGCCGCGCGCGATGGCGACCGTTTTACAGCCCATCTTCGCGGCGTATTGCACGGCCAGGTGGCCCAGGCCGCCAATACCAACCACCGCGACCACATCGCCCGGCCGCGCGCCGCTGTTGCGAAGGCAATTGAACGTGGTGACGCCGGCGCACATAAGCGGCGCGGCATCGACGGACGAGAGATCGTCCGGCACCATTGCGAGGGCGCTGATGGGGGCGAGCATGTACTCAGCGTATCCGCCGTCACGCGTTACGCCGGTAGCTTCTGTAGAGGTCAGGCAGGCCAAGAAATCCCCGCGGCGGCAGTTGTCGCAATAGCCGCAGTATCCGCCGTTCCAGCCTACGCCGACGCGCTGTCCGGTTGTCCAGCGGGGAACATTCGGACCAACCGCATCGATCAGACCGATCACCTCGTGTCCAGGAACGCGCGGATATCGGATTCCGGGAAGAAGACCATCCTTCGTTACGGAATCGGTATGGCAGATGCCGCAGGCTTGCACTTTGATTCGCACAAAGCCCGGACCGGGCACGGGGATTTCACGTTCGACAATTTCTAATGGACCGCCGGCGCGGGCGACTTGCACGGCGCGCATTTTTGGCATGTTTCCTCCACTCGTATGCATAAGACGCCAATCGGACGCCGGAGGATGCACGCAACTTTATTACAGCGAGATCACGATCTTGCCGAAATGCTGCGCGCTTTGCATAAAGCGAAGAGCGTCGGCGGATTGCTCGAATGGGAAGACGCGGTCGATGACCGGATGCAGTTGGTTCGCTGTGATGGCGCGGTTCATGTCCTGGAACATGGCCACCGATCCGACGTAAATTCCATGCACGCTGAGGGTCTGAAGGCCGATCAGTCCCACTGGTATGGTACCGGCCACGCCGGTCAGCACGCCAATGACAGCTATCTGGCCGGACGCGCGAACACAGTTCATGGAACGGGGGAACGTTTCGCCGCCGCCCACTTCAAGAACGATGTCGACACCCTGGCCGCCGGTAAGGCGCAGCACTTCTTTGTCCCACTCGGGATGTGTTCGATAATTAATGGTCTCGTCCGCACCGAGCGCTTTGGCTCGCGCCAGCTTCTCATCGCTGCTGGAGGTGATGATCACGCGGGCGCCGTGCAACTTGGCGAACTGGAGTCCGAAAATGGACACGCCGCCGGTGCCGAGGAGCAGCACGGTATCGCCGGCCTGTACGTGCGACGTCGGGACCAGCGCATTCCAGGCAGTGAGGCCGGCACACGGAAGCGTCGCGCCTTCCGCAAAGCTCATATGCTCCGGAATGTGAATGAGCCCTTCCTGATCGAAGACGCGAAACTGAGTGAGCACGCCATCGATCGCGCCGCCGAGTGCCGATGCGCTGTACTCGCGGGCGAACGGGCCGGTGATCCATTTCTGAAAAAACGATCCAGCCACGCGGTCGCCCGGTTTGAAGGCGGTGACACCGTCGCCGGTCGCAATCACTTCGCCGCAGCCATCGGAAGCGATGATGGTGGGTTGCGACGCGTTGCGCGGATAGCGGCCGGTGACCACTGCCAGGTCGCGATAATTGAGCGAAACCGCTTTAATCGCGACCAGGACTTGAGCGGGGCCGGGCTCGGGGACTTCGACCTGGTCGAAAACCAGCGCGTCAATAGTGGAAGAGCCTGACGAGCCTCCGATGGTTCGAACCGCTTGCGCTTTGCGCGCCGTTTTCTGGGTTGCCAAATGGGGGGCACTCATGACGAAATAAAGTGTATCGCAAGCGGCCCCAAGGCGGGCGTTGTACTTTAGATATAGGACTCACATTTCATGCCAACAGCAACCACCGTTGTCACCCCAACCCGATTCGCGCAGGGGCTCCCCTACGCGACTTTTCTGGCCCAGGCGGCCGTGAATGTCGATAAATTCCAACAGAACTACAAGAGCGCGCCGCTATCGGCGGAAGATTTGGCGTTCTTCAAAAGAGCGGCCGCGCAGCCGAACGGTCCGGCCAAAATCATGGCGATTGCGGAGGCCTGGTGCGGCGACGTGTACCGCGAATTGCCGACGGTGGCGCGGATCGCGGAGGTGACCGGGATGGAACTCCGCGTGTTCCTGCGGGACGAGAACTCGGACATCATGGACGAGTTTCTGAGCAACGACGGAAAGGCGCGAGCGATTCCGGTGTTTGTGTTTTATACGGCCGACATGCAGTACATCACGCACTTCACCGAGCGCTCGGCCACCGCGCATCGGGAATTGGCAGAAATCAAGGATCAGGTGATCGCGCAATTGGGCCTTCCCAAGGACGCGACGTTCCAAACCGCGCCCGAAGACCGGCGGCAGGAATTCTTGCGCGAAGTGATCGCGAAGCTTCAGCCGCGCTCCGACGATTGGCGGAAGGAAGCCATCAAGGAGATGCGGCAGTTGCTGTCGGCGGCGCTGCATTTGCCGGACCGCGCATCCTAACGCGAAGGAACATGCAGGTTCCGGTGGTCTATACCATTCGCGGCTGCGACGCTTGTGTGAAGCTTCTGAAAAAGTGGGAAGCCGATGGCGTCGAATACGACGAGCGGCGCGTGGAACTGAGCCAGGCCGTATTGGATGAGGCGCGGAAGTTTGGCGATATGGTGCCGATTGTAGTGTGGCCGGATGGCCGCGTGGAGCAGGGTTTCGAGGGCAGCCTGGGCTGTTTTATTTGACCGGCGGCTTCCAGCGCAGGATCGGTTTGCGCGCGGCGGTGACTTCGTCCACGCGGCTGGTGCGCGTGTCGTGCGGCGCGGTTAGCACCAGATCGGGTGTTTCTTTCACCTCTTTCGCGATCGAGATCAGAGCGTCGACGAAGAGATCCAGCTCGGCTTTGCTCTCGGTTTCCGTCGGTTCGATCATCATCGCGCCGGGAACGATGAGCGGGAAGCTTACCGTATACGGGTGAAATCCGTAGTCGATCAGGCGCTTGGCGATATCGGCAGTGCGCACGCCGCGCTTGGCTTGGCGCGCGTCGCTGAACACGCATTCGTGCAGCGTGGGCGCCTGGTGCGGCAGATCGTAGTAAGGCTCCAGCAGGACTCGCAGGTAGTTGGAATTGAGCACCGCATCGAGCGTGGCATTGCGCAAGCCGTCGCCGCCATGGGCCAGGATGTACGCCAATGCGCGGATGTGCATGCCCACGTTGCCGTAGAAGGCGCGCACTCGTCCGATGGATTGCGGCAGATCATAGTTCCAGGACCAGCGCTCGCTGCTGCGAACCAGGCGCGGCTTCGGCAGGAATGGGATCAGGTGGCGCTTCACCGCTACGGGACCGGAGCCAGGGCCGCCCCCACCATGCGGGGTGGAAAACGTTTTGTGCAGATTCAGGTGCATGACGTCGGCGCCGAAGTCACCCGGACGCGCGATGCCGACTAGCGCATTCATGTTGGCGCCATCCATGTAGAGCTGCGCGCCCTTGGCGTGCAGGATTTCCGCGATGCGCGTGATGTGCTCTTCAAAAACGCCCAGCGTGTTGGGATTCGTCAGCATCAGCGCGGCGACATTTTCGTCGACGACGCGCGCCAGTTCGTCGACATCGACCATGCCCAGCGCGTTGGATTTGATGTTTTCCACCGCGTAGCCGGCCATTCGGGCGGTCGCGGGATTTGTGCCATGCGCCGAATCGGGAATCAGCAGCTTCTTGCGGGGATGGCCTTGCGATTCGAGCAGCGCCCGGACCATCAGGATGCCGGTGAACTCTCCGTGCGCCCCGGCGGCCGGCTGTAGCGTCACTGCATCCATGCCCGTGATCTCGGCAAGCATCTGTTCCAGCGCCGCCATCACCTCCATGATTCCCTGCGACAACGATTCGGGCTGATAGGGATGCGCCCAGGCCAGGCCTTCGACGCGCGCTACTTGTTCGTTCACGCGCGGATTGTACTTCATGGTGCAAGAGCCGAGCGGATAGAGGCCCAGATCGATAGCGTAGTTATGCGTGGAGAGGCGGGTGAAATGGCGGATGGCTTCCACTTCGCTGACCTCGGGGAAATCGGCGATTTCAGCGCGCGTGTTTTGAGCGCCCAGCGCCGCGGCGGGATCGACAGCGGGAACGTCGAGCGGAGGAAGCTGGTAGCCGCGCTTGCCGGGCGAACTGCGCTCAAACAGGAGCGGTTCGTTTTGGTTTACGTGCGGACGGACTTTCTTGATCATTCCGCGAATGCCTTCGCTACCAGATCCAGGTCTTCTCGCTTCGACATTTCGGTGGCGCACAGCAGCATGGTGCTTTCGAGCTCGGGATAATAGCGTTGCAACGGCAGGCCTCCGATAATCTTGCGATCCAGCAGAGATTGATTGATCGCATCGGGCGCATTCGCGGAAACTACGAATTCGTTGAAGAACGGCCCGGAGAAGCGCACGGGCAGTTTCGCGGCGAGATAGTGCGCCTTGGCCAGGTTCTGCTCGGCGAGCTCGCGCAGGCCTTGCTTGCCGTAGACGGTCATGAAGACCGTCGCCATCAGGGCGATGAGCGCTTGATTGGTGCAGATGTTCGACGTGGCTTTCTCGCGGCGAATGTGCTGCTCGCGAGCGGCCAGCGTGAGGCAAAAGGCGCGATTGCCGCGCGTGTCCTTGGTTTCGCCGACGATACGGCCGGGCATCTGGCGCATGAACTTTTCTTTGGTGGCGATGATGCCGGCGAAGGGCCCGCCATAGCTGGGCGGGATGGCGAACGATTGCAGCTCGCCCGCGACGATATCGGCGTCGCGCGGAGGCTCCAACAGGCCGAGCGAAACGGCTTCGGTGAAAACAAAAATCAGCAGCGCGCCATGGCGGTGCGCGATCTCAGCCGCGCTCCGCACATTTTCGATAACGCCGAAGAAGTTGGGCGATTGAATGATCACGGCCGCGGTTTGATCGTCGATTTTCTGTTCGAGATCGGCCGTATCGAGGCTGCCGCTCTCGCGCACGTAATCTAGTTCAACCACCGGCATGCCCTGGTGCTTCGCATAGGTGCCAAGCACCTCGCGACACTCGGGATGCACGGTGCGTGCGATGAGGACACGGTCCCGGCCGGTCAATCGCATGGCCATCATGGCGGCTTCGGGAACCGCGGTAGAACCGTCGTACATCGACGCATTGGCGGCTTCCATGCCAGTGAGCTGGCAGATCATGGTTTGAAATTCGAAGATGGTGGTGAGGGTGCCTTGCGAGATTTCCGCTTGATAGGGCGTGTAGGACGTCAGGAACTCGGCGCGGGACACCACTGTATCCACTAGCACGGGCCGGTAGTGATGATAGACGCCCGCGCCTAAGAACGATGCGTAGCCATTGGCACATTCATCGCCGCGCGCGCGAAAGTAGTCGACAATTTCGTATTCCGATTTGCCGGGAGGAATGTCGAGCGGCCGATTAAGGCGAACTTCGCCCGGAAGGTGCGCGAACAGCGCATCCAGTGAATCCGCGCCCAATGCCGACAACATCTCGCGGCGCTCGATATCGGATTTCGGTAAATAGCGCACGACCCGATCGGGCCCGAAGCTAGTGCCCGGTTTCCTCCGCGACGTATTTCTCGTAATCCGCCGCGGCCAGGAGCCCTGGTATCTCATCGGGCGCCGACAGCCGGATCTTGACCAACCAGCCATCGACATGGGGGCTTTCGTTAAGCTTTTCGGGCGCTGTGGCAAGCGCGTCATTGATTGCGATCACCTCGCCCGAGACGGGTGCGTAAATATCGGAAACCGCCTTCACCGATTCCACCGATCCCATCACCTTGCCCTGTTCGACTTTGGTGCCCACGCGCGGCAGATCGACATATACGATATCGCCGAGCTCTTGCTGCGCGTAATCCGTAATTCCAACCTCACCGGTATCGCCGGAAACGCGCACCCATTCATGTTGCTTGGTGTAATGCAGGTCCTGTGGATACATTAGGTGGCTCGCTTATAGAATGGCATTGGAACGGTGACAGCGTCGGCCGCCTGGCCGCGGATCATCACTTGAATCCGCTGACCGGGCTGGGCGCGATCAGAGGGAAGGTAACACATTCCGATGTTCTTATTCAGCGTGGGGGAAGGTCCGCCGCTTGAGATCCAGCCGGCGGGAACACCATCGACGAAGATTTCGTAATCGTCGCGCCCGATGCCGCGGCCGGTCATTTCAAACCCGATGAGCTTGTGAGTGACGCCTTGTTCTTTTTGCCGGGCGAGCGCGGCGCGGCCGATGAAGTCGCCTTTGTTTAGCTTTACGATCCAATCGAGCCCCGCTTCGAAGGGCGTGATGGTGGAATGGATTTCATGGCCGTAGAGCGCCATGCCTGCCTCCAGGCGCAGCGTGTTGCGGGCGCCCAGGCCGCACGGCTTGATGGCGAATTCCTGGCCAGCGTTGAGAATATGGGTCCAGACGCGCTCGGAATGTTCCGGCGCGAAATAAATCTCGAAGCCGTCTTCGCCGGTGTAGCCGGTGCGAGCGATGCGCGCGGGAATTTCGGAGATCAAGCCGTCGATGAAATGGTAATAACGAATCGCGGCGAGATCGTCAGCGGTCAGTTTTTGCAGAATTTCGAGTGCGCGAGGACCCTGGATCGCGAGCTGCGTATATCGATCGCTGGTTAGATCGACGGAGGCGCTGGTTAGATCGACGGAGGCGTGAAGCTGATTGACGCTCGCGATGTGCTGGTAATCCTTTTGCTGATTGGACGCGTTGACGCACAAAAAGTAGTGATCGTTTGCAATCTTGTGCACCAGAATGTCATCGACGAAGCCCGCGTGCTCGTAGAGCAGGCCCGAATACTGCGCTTGACCGGGCTGGAGTTTGGCAACGGCGTTCGTCGTGACGTAGTCCGTAAATATTCCCGCATCGGGGCCCTGGATTTCGATTTCGCCCATATGGCTGACGTCAAACAGCCCGGCGGCCGACCGCACGGCGCGGTGCTCTTCGAGGATGCCCGAGTATTGCAGCGGCATGTCCCATCCGCCGAAATCGACCATTTTTGCGCCCATCCGGCGATGGGTGGCGTTCAGCGCGGTGGCTTGGAGTGGGGCGGGCTGGGTCATCCGGTGGCGAAGCTGCGGACGGCGGAATCCTCGTCGGGGAAGACGTCGATCACTTGATAAAGCTTGGTGAGTTGGACTACGTCCTGCACACGCGGCGCCAGCTTGATCAATTTCAATTTAGCACCCTGGCGTTGCGCGCTGGCGCTGGCGGCCACTAACTCGCCGAGTCCGCTGCTGTCGATGTAATACACCTCGGCCATATTCAGCACGATCTTGGTTCTTCCCGAGGCGAGGGCGTCGTGGATCAGTTGCCGCAGAGTCTGGGTAGCCTGGCCGAGCGTAATGGGGCCTTGCAAGTGGAGGACGAGAACGTCGCCGACCTCCCAGTCGAAGTACTCCAAGGCCATGCAGCGACGTTATCGCGGCTGGGCGCGGGTGTCAAATGAAAGGTAGTGCGCTAAATGAGTGTCCCTAGCTTTAGTCCGCGAAGTGATCGCGAAGATACTGCCTCAGTCCGTCTAAGGCTTTGTCTCTTGACCGGTAGTATGGAGTACTTGGCGACTTCGCCTTTGGGTACTTGATTGGGCCTGGTCTTTCTTCGGTCGTGCGGAATGAGAAGACCCATCTCGCGCCGTCCGATGTTTTGAGCTTGGCTATCATCCACTCAGGTAGACCCTTGACCTTGTATTCCCTGTGGGAGGACGAAACAGGAGTCATCCCCCTTTTGACAATCGGCAAACATTCGCCGATCTCAATTGCCATGATCTGTTGTTCCGTCACAGCACTATTCTAGAAACTCTGTTGTTAAACTGCTCATAGCCGCCTAGCCCGGCCAGGCGACAAGCAGGGAACCCTACCTTGCTGGCGGCTACATCACTGTAGGGCATCGCAAAGGGAGCGATGGACGCGAGCAGTGCCGCCACAGACCCAGAATACGAACTGGCAAGAGCAAAAGCCGAGCAGCAATACTATATATCTTCGGTAACGTGGGAAAAGAAGTTTCTGGAAGAAGCTCAACGCTCCGTTGCCGCGACAAAAAAAGATGCCTGCAAGGACTCGACCGGAGTTGTAACGGCTGCTTGGAAGGGCGAACCCCTTCCTGTTAAGCCTGAGCCATCCATCGATAGTGAGATTGTTTTGGAACTGGTGAGACTGAGCGAAGACTACATTACGGCTGATCTGTCCGCATTTTCAGCACTCTTGCAACGGAAGGATATTGCTCCGTCCCTTGCTATCCGCGAATTGGAACGGCATGCAACATCCATCCTGGAAGAGATCCGCGATAGAAAGTGGAAACGCGCTTTTGAGGCGATCACGACGTTCTTCCCTGGAAGTTCGCCACTCGAAGAGGCATGGCGATTCGTAAAGGAACGAGCCGAAGAGTATTTGCTGGACACCCTTGAGCCTTCATGGTGGGGCATCGACCAGGAGGCAGATCAGATCGTTATCCAAGAAACCGCTGAGGAAGTTGCATTGGCCAGCGCTGACGCAATCGCGGCTGAACGTCAGAATATACTTGCCCAATACAAGCGGCGAGCGCATGAAAAGGGCATCAAGGTGACAGACCAGATGATTGCGAAAGCCGCGAGTCCCAGGTGGAACACTCGGACCATGGTCACGTGGTGGAAAAGAAACGACGCTAGGTGCAAGCCGCCGCACGACCGGCTAATCCGTCGTGCGCTAACCAAAGATCCTTCGGCTACCTGGCCGTCAACCTAACTTTTTCACCCGCAAATACCGCAAATACCGCACATGGTTGACATTGACAACCGCAATGCGGACCAAGTGATGATCAGGTGCAAGGAAACAACAAAGGCCCGATCCGCTGTCACGGACCGAGCCAGAAAGGGATACAGCAAATGAAATTTACGAGCATTACTGTACGGCGCAAGAATGGCCGAACCAGATATAGAGTACGAGTCTTTCGACTGAGCATCACCTTCGAGTTCCCAGTACCATCGTAGCTGGGCGCAAGCCCAGTGTTTAACGTCGCGGGGACCTAAGGGGCATACCCAAGTCCCCCGATTTTCATTCTGCCGGTTTCTTCTTTTTCGCCCATCGCGTCTGTACTGCTTTACGCGCCGCTTCGCTGCGTTGTTCGGCGGTCATGTTCGCGGCCCGCGTGTGACCGCCTGACGCGCCGCCCTTCTTGCCCATCTTTACGAAGAACTCTCGGATCTCCGGGGGTAGCTTCTTTGCCATGCCCCAAGTATACGTAGGGCCGGTACGAATGGCAAGCACTTTGTCATTGACATACGTAGGGGGAGTACGTATAATAAATCATGAATCAAACAACCCCGATCAGTGCTGAAACACCGACCGGGGTTAGAACCGCACAGCCGAAGCCATGCGAGTCCGTCAACTCAAGTATCTGGCTTTTGGCTGCGGAACTCAATAGGAGCTTTCACAGTGACTTGCCACAACTGCCGAACCGAATGTAAGCGCAAGGGACGCGACCGCAAGGGTAACCAGCGGTATCAGTGCCGCCAGTGCTCGAAGACGTTCCTTGAGCCGCGCGAGAAGCCGCTAGAGGGCATGTACCTGCCTATCGAGAAGGCTGAGTTGGTTCTCAAACTCCTGCTCGAAGGAAACTCCGTTTCGACTGTCGAGCGTGTCACCGATGTCCATCACACAACGATCCTGAAGTTACTGGTACTCGCTGGCGAGAAGTGCGAACGCATCATGGCCGAGAAAATCCGCAACGTAGAAGTCCGCGACGTAGAATGCGACGAGCTGTGGGCATTCATCGGCAAAAAGCAAAAGCGCGTGCGGCCTGAAGACGATCAGAACTTTGGAGACAACTATACTTTCGTTGCGATTGAGCGCCACACGAAGCTGGTTCTGAATATCGCCGTTGGCAAACGCGATCAGCGCACGACGAACGCGTTCGTTGAAGGACTTCGCCAAGCTACGTCGCGATCCGCCTTCCAGGTGACCACGGATGGCTTTGCTCCCTACCGCTCCGCGATCACGACAACGCTTCATGACCGGCTGACCGGCTTCGCTCAACTCATCAAGGTCTATCGCGCCGCAAGCGAAGGCGAAGGCCGCTACAGTCCCGCTGAAGTCGCCTCAGTGGAGACTGTACCAGTCTTCGGTAACCCCGATCCCGAACGCATCTGCACTTCGATTGTCGAGCGCAGCAATTTGAGCACGCGCATGAGCCTTCGACGCTTCACCCGGCTAACGAACGCGTTTAGCAAGAGCTTTGAGAACCACTGGGCTGCTGTGTCTTGCTGGTTCGCGTTCTACAATTTCTGCCGAGTCCACAAGTCGCTGAGGATAACTCCCGCGATGGCCGCTGGCATTACCGATCATGTCTGGGACGTTCGCGAGTTGCTGGCTGCATAATCACTCACCTTTTGCGATAGCATACTGCCCATGAGAGAAAAACTCCTCTGGTCGCTTGTTATTTTACTGGGCTTGCTGCTCGTATTGGCACAGGCGCAAACTCCAGTCCGTTCTGAAAACCAAAATCAAATTGGACGGTATCAAATTGTTACCGTAGCCGGTAACGGTAGCGAGGAAGCGCAGGCTTTCAAAATCGACACCCTGACCGGCAAAACTTGGGGGAAAGCGTACCTGCTCGAAGGAACCAATAAAGTCGTGGAGTGGGCAGCAATAGCTGATTATCCAGCGCCGAAACAACAGAAGTGAGGTTCAACGCATTCCGAACGCTAGCTCTTTGCGACCGTCCAACGGTGGCTACTTTCGTCGTAGCTCACGAGCCCGCTCTTAATTTCAGAATCCGCAAAAGTGAATGTTTCGGAACAGTGCACGCACTTAAGCTTTCGGGGTTCGTCTCCAGACGGCAGACGCCCGGCCACAGCGTCACCGCACTTCGGGCACATAACATACCTCATATGACCGGTGTTCATTTCGCAGCCATCCTTTCGGGTGTCCTCAATGGTACCGCTCAACCGGAAGGCACTAGCCCCGGCCTGTGGTATGTTCAGGAATTATGACGCCAAGACGACCGCCAGAGGCTAGCAATCCAAATAACCGCGCGGCTTTAATTCCACGGAACCCCAGTGCCCTGGCCTTCACAGGCCCTATAGACGGATGCCGAGTTCTCGCTGAAGCGACAGACGCTGAGTTTATCGAATTCGATACTGCCGAGGAGGCGGAAAAGCATTGCGATAACGTCAACGCCAAGCGTCGCGGATTGGGAACCTGAAATCATTTAGGAAAGTTCGTTCAAAGGCGAGGGACACAGATTTAGCGCACTACCAAATGAAAGGTGCTGAGCTATTTTGCCGGCGGCTTTTGCGGTGCCGGGGGCGGGACCGCTGTGGTCTGGTCGTATAGTTGGACGATTTCCTTGGTAATGTCGATATCGGCCGATGCGTACAGGATTGGGCCGGGGTTGGCGCTGACGTCCACCACCATGGTGTAACCCTTGTCATGAGCGTAGCGCTGGACCACCGCGAGAATCTTTTCGCCCAGCTGTTGGAGCAGCTTTTGCTCATCGGCTTCCAGGTCCATCTGGGCGTCCTCTATCTCTCGTTGGTACGTCTTTTTCTTGGCCGCGATGCTGGCATAGAGAGCGTTCTTTGCGGCATCGCTCAGCGTATTCACGCCTTGGCTGAGCCGATCCTGCAAGGTAAGGATCTCCTTGCGCTTCTGTTCGAATTCGTTGCCCTGGGCCGCTCGCCTGGCATTGAGCTGGGATACGGCCTTCTGGCCTTCCCGGGTGGCGATCATGGCTCCATTCATGTTGATGACGGCAAGCCCGGTTTGTGCTTGCAATCCGGCTGTGAAGGCCAGCAGCACGGGGCAAATCAAAACCCTGGTTTTGAAATTCATGGCTTTCTCTCCGATTTCGCGACACGTGCACGGGCTTTGCCATTCGTAACTTACTGCGACGCCACGGGTTGGTGTGATTTGCGGGTGGGCGGAACAAGGTACAGCGGGCGAGTTTTGCACGAAGCCGCGGAAGCTGGCGCGCCCGGAGGGACTCGAACCCCCGGCCTATTGGTTCGAAGTTTTATGGGCTGCGGCTAACTGAGTATAACCTAGGCACGAGTGGCAACTCAAAGGAACGCCTGGGAACGGTTGGAAACGCTTATTGGGAGTCGAAAGGGAGTTCATTTTCGAGAGAAGGTTTTGAACCAATAGGTCGCCCGATTAGTGAAGGTAGTTCAAGCTGACACGGGAAGGAATCTGCGTCAGATTGCCTCGGGCTGGATCAAGATAGATCGTGTGAACTGCTCGTGTGCTGTTACGAGGGAGGAGGCTCACCCGATCGTGCATAGCGGTCTCGTGAATTACCAACCAAAGCGTGGCCGGGCGATTTAACAGCCTCCAATCCCAGAAGGATCGCCCTGTAAAGATCCTTATCGCGTTGCATCCCCAAAAGCAGAGTAGATCATTTCAACCCGGGCAGGGCAAGAGCTAAGCAGGGGCCAGCGGACCTTCGTTGGCAAGGCGAAGGCGACTCTTCGCCTCTACGCTGTTTAAGATCTGCATCGATCCGGTACAGATCATGGCGCGCCTAGCGGTATGACGCAGCATCAGGAAGACGTTGACCGCCAGTTCGTTGCGGCAGCAACTCTTCCTTGATTAATTGATCCTGGTGTGCCGTCAGTGCGTGGGGCGGCTGTTAAGGCGTGAGGGCAACGTTCTCGCAAAGGAGCGGAATATTGCAGCTTGAGAAAACGCTCCAAGTTCATCTCCTGAAGCTTGCCGAGTTTCCTGAGCGTCACTGAAGTGCACGCCGTTTCCCCAGTTTTGCGCGACACCCCAGTGAATGGAGTCACAACGGAGTCTCGGGTTCGAAGAACAATGTTGTGATGACGTCGCTGGATAGTGTCCGTGATTACCACTTCTGTCGCTGGATAGTGTCCGTGATCACCACTTCTTAGGATACGCAGTCGCCCTCGAACTCTCGCGGTCTGAGTTCGATCGTCTAAACTGCTGGCCCGCTTTGATCGTCTGATTTGCCCCCCTGCCAGCTCCGGGATGAAACGGTACCGGGCTGGAAAGGAGAGGTAAAGTGGAGCTATTCGAAGAGATCCGTTTGGGGTACCCGCGACTACCGCATGTCAGTCGGCCGCTTCGGGCGCCGTTTTGAGGCCGCCTGCTTCGGCCGGGGCTTCCCCTTTTGCATTGCTGCCGTTTTCTTTGCGGCACTTGCCTTGGTTGAGAGCTTCGGCATGGCCGGTTTGCCGTTAGGCAGCCCGGCGCCAGAGCTCGCACCCTGCGCCATATCCAGGCCGAAGATATCGGAGAGATCACCGCCGAGGACCTTGCCTGCGGCGAGTTCCTGTGTGGTCAGCGGAAGCGCCTTGCCAGCGTTGACGATGAGGTCTTTCTCGTCCACTGCACGCAAGCGGAACAAGAGTTCCGGCTGGTGATCCAACCGGGCGCCGATGCCGTAGAGTACCGCCGCCACATGCTTGCACATATCGGCCCAATCCGGGCAGCTGCACAAAAGCTTGATCTCGGCCGGCGCTGGAAACAGGCCGTGGTTCTGCCGACAGATTCGCTCCATGACCCCCTTCGAAAAGCGCCCCTGTAGAAGCTCGACCAGCGAATCGATCGCGCCAGCGCAGTCGTCGCAAATGGATTTCCAGCGCGACTTGGGCACCGGCGCCACGGTCAGATCGACCTTGTATAACGCCGAGCCACTGACCAAGGCGCGGATCGCGCCGGGAGCAATCTGCAGATCCACCACCGAACCGTTGCGCACATAGGTCCTGCCGCGCGGCAAACGGTTGGCAAAATCGCTGTAACGTTCGAGGTTCTCGCACCACGACTTGCCCCAGAAAGTTTTGGCGATGGCGCGACCTTCAATGACTACGGGCGAGACGGCGTGCCCTTGCTTCTTGCGTTTCTCCATTGCGCGCTGCGCTTTGCGCCGCCGCTCGGCCACCGTCACGTAGGGCCTCCATCCCCAACCGTCATAAGCCATCGATCACGTCTCCTTTAGCGCCTTATTAATATCGAGCGCAACCAGCTTAAGCAGCTCGTCGTCTTTCAGTTCGGTCAACAAAACGTCCGCGCTGCCCTCCAGCACCTCCTGTGAGAGCTGGCGCTTGGACTCAATGAGCTGGTCGATTTTCTCTTCCACGGTACCGCGGCAGACGAACTTGTGCACCAGTACGTTCTTGGTCTGGCCGATGCGAAAGGCGCGGTCGGTGGCCTGGTTCTCCACCGCGGGGTTCCACCAGCGGTCGAAATGGACCACGTGCGATGCGGCGGTCAGATTTAGGCCTGCGCCCCCAGCCTTGAGCGATAGCACGAAGAACCCCACGCTCTCATCTTCCTGGAATCGGCGTACCAGCTCCTGGCGCTTTTTAACGTCAGTTTCTCCGTGAAGCACCAAGCCGGGCCGTTCGAAAACTGAACTGAGAAAAACGGACAGTGGCCCGGTCACTTCACGGAATTGGGTGAAGACCAGCATCTTCTCCTGCCTGGCGGCAACCACCTCGGCGATGTCGCGGAGACGCGCCCATTTCCCGCTGTCGCGTTCGCTCCAGGCGCCGTCGCCCAACCACTGCGACGGATGGTTGCAGATCTGCTTGAAGCGCATCAGAAACGACAGCACCAGTCCCTTGCGCCGGATTCCGGTGGCATCCGCGAGTTGTTCGGCCAACTCCTTCACCGCTTGCTGGTACAGCGCGGCCTGCGGCCGGCTGAGCGGGCAGAACGCCTTGATTTCGGTCTTGTCCGGCAGATCCGCGATCACTGTCTTGTCCGTCTTTAGACGCCGCAGAATGTATGGCCGCACCAGTGCGCGCAACGGCTCAAACGAGCCGTGGGGCTGGTTGGCAAGCCGCTTGACGAAGTTCGTGAAATCTTTTGACGATCCCAGCAACCCAGGATTGACGAAGTCGAAGATGGACCACAAATCCCCCAGCCGGTTCTCGACCGGCGTGCCGGTGAGCGCCAGCCTCGCGCCCGCTTTCAGCTTCTTGACGGCTTGGGTTTGTTTGGACCCTGGATTCTTGATAGCTTGCGCTTCGTCCAGCACTACCAGATGCCAGGGGACTTCCGCAATCCAGGGTACGCGCAGCAGTGACCCGTAGCTGGTGATGACCAGATCCACATTCTCTAGCCGCTCCTTTGCCAAAGCCTTGAGGTCCGCTGCCGGCAAGGCGGACGGGTGCGCGATTAGCGCTTTCAACCCGGGCGTGAAGCGTTCGATTTCCGCCGCCCAGTTGGCCAGCAGCGAAGCAGGCGCGACCAACAGGCTCGGCTGCGGTTTGGCGCCGGCCTGGTGCTTGAGAACCAGCAGCAGCGCAAGTACCTGAATGGTCTTACCAAGTCCCATGTCGTCGGCAAGGCACGCACCGAGGCCAAGTTTGGCGAGCAGATAAAGCCAGCGCACCCCGACTTGCTGGTAGGCCCGCAGAGTCCCCTTCAGCGCATCGCCGGGATCGGCGTGCGCCAGCCCTTCCGGGTTACGCAGCCCCTTCAGGGTCTCGGTCAGCCAGGGGCCAGCGACCACCTGTGCCCAGTCGGCTTCCGCTATGCCGGTATCTTCTGTGGAGACATTGGCGCCAGCCAAAAGGCGCATGGCTTCGCTGAAGCTAAGGCCGTTCTCACTCGCCGCGCGCTCGACCTGGGCGAAACGCTCGATCATGCTTCGCAGACGCTGGCGGTCCACTTCGATCCAGCGCCCGCGGACCAGCGCGAGTCCATCCGAATTGGCCAGCAGTTCGCGAATTTCGGCGGCGGTCAAAGATTCGCCGTCCAGCGTGACTTCCATGTGGAAATCGAGCAGGCCGTTTTGGCCCAGCCCCGACGGCGCTTTGCCCCCCACGGCGCCGGTTACCCGTGGTCGCGGCGGACGATTGCCTTGCCACGCCGCTGGCATGCGCACCACCACGCCGGCAGCCTCCAGTTGCGGAACATCTCGCAAAACCTGCAAGGCTTCTCGCGGCGTCCACCGCAGTGGATGGAAGATTTCCCCTGCGTCCACCATGGCTTTCAGCCACGGGCACACCTCGGACGCCCGTTGCACTGGAACCAGCAGTGACAAAAGACGGTCCTTATTTGCCGCCCCTGCGTACTCGCGCAAAGCCTGCCCCAGGGGCAGATGTTGAGCCTTGGCCTGCCCCGATAGGTTAGTGGATAGGCGCGTGGTGTAGGTGGCCAGGAAGGCAAACGGCGCATCGGGATCCTTGCGGTTCTCGGCGAGATTGAAGTGCACGCGGCCGACCAGATTCCATGCCGGGTTCCGGCGCTTGAGGAAGTCTTGTACGGCGCAGTTGGATTCGGATAACTCGATCCCGAAGGCCGCGTCGAGTTCCAGCCACAGATTCCGTAGCACCGCTACCGTCAAGTACTCCGCGCCAAGCATCGGCGGCGCTGCCAGCGCCATACGCTCCAATTCTGCCTCTGGCGGGGCCGCAACGCGCAGCCCCTTGCGCGGTACATCGCTGTCCTGGTGCGTGCAGAGGGTGGTCACGTAGCGTGCGCCGAATTCGCGCCAGTAGCCGTGAATCGGCGGCAACGCGGTCGCGGCTTCGTCAGCCCCCAGCAGCAGAAGACCGTGGCCCGATCCGCGTTCGAATGCCCGAATCAGCCGTTCCACAAGGCCAGCATCGAGACGCAGTTGGTCGGCGTCATGAGATAGAACGAGGTGCCCACGCGGAGTCAGGCCCAAATCGAGAGATACGGAGCCCATGCTGCGAACCCATCAGCTTAGCAGGCCGCCAGTGCGGGCCCGAATATCCCCAGCGTCGCTCAGTGAGAATCAAGCAGCCACAGGAACATTTTGCGGTACATCAGTGTGCATCTGCGACCAGATGGTACCGGCGATGGGGGTCCTGTGGTCCGCTGCCAATTTCCGCAACCAACCCGCGCTCGACGAGTGACGCAAGACGCGTTCGGGCCGTTCGCAAAGACACCCCGATCCGCTTGGCGATCTGGGACGTTGAAAGCCCGCTCTCGGAATTGGCGGCTAGCGCACCAAGGATGGACTGGTCCCGTTCGTCCTTTGCTGGCGCGTGACGTCGTGTAGCGGAGAGTATGACTCGAAAATGCGTGCCGATCTCTTCAAACTTCGGAGTGTCCAATCCCCGATCATGGCACGCGGCGGTCATTCGTTGAATGCCACTGCCCCAATGCTCGATCAGCCCCAATTCCTGAAATACTCGACCGATGACGCGGTTGCGGAGCTTGGAGATGCCTTTTTGGATGTCCTCAATAGTAAGGCCGAACGGAAGCAGGCCAGGATTTTCAATCTCTAGGCGATCATCAAATAGGGCTACACGGATTGGAGCGCCGTGTTGAGCGTAGTCGGCATGAACAATCGCGTTCATGATTGCTTCGCGGACCGCAACAACTGGAAACGTCCACAGGTCGGTCCGCTTTACCGATCCGATGACGGCTTCGCGGGTCATGTGCTTTCGCAAGAACATGATCACTTCCTCAGCAACTCCCGGAAGATAAGAGCGCACTTCCGTAGAATCCAGTATTCGGCGGCGGTCGCTCCCCGCGAACCTTCCAACCTGGACCCACGCATCCGGGAAATGGTTGAGCCGGGAAGGGCTGAATAGAAGGACTCCCCCGATCGTTGGCACAACGCGACCCTGGTAGCTGGCCGTCACCTTTAAACTCTGGAGCCCATGGAGCGTCAGTTTGCGAATTGGCTTGAAGAACTCGGAAGCCACTCGGAAGTCGATGGCTTCCGAGTTCAAATCCGGCATCGGTTGTTCATCGAATGAGGAGACCTGGTTGTAGCGGCGCATCTCCTCGATCAGGAATGAGTCGGCCCGCCGATTCGTTGAACCAACACGTACAAAAACGCCTTCCACCGGACCCAACCGATTGAGGTAATGTGGCCGATTGGGGCTCGGATAGATCTCAACTGCGAGTACCTGAGTCTTTCGCCACGGCATCACTTCCATGGACGGAACCAGCTTGGGGGAGATGCTATCGGCAATCAGGCTGGCGAGGCGCTCCTCTTCCGCCAGGACGTCGCCGACGCCCTTGACTTTCTTCGTGCCGTCCTCGACTCCAAGCACAATGACGCCGCCCGAGGTGTTCGCGAACGCTACGATAGCTTTCAGCACGCCTTCTGGGGAGGAAAGATCGCGCTTGAACTCTAGCGTTTTTCCTTCGGGACGACTGAGGAGGGTTACCAGATCCACAACTCTGCATTTTACTCGGAAGTTGGGCTGCGCGCAAACCTTCCGAGTACGCCCAAGCCCTACACTCCCTTCATTGTTCCCGCCAGAGATCGCCGCCCTCGTAGAGTCAATAAGAGTCCATTAACCGACCGCCGAAATCGGCCCCTGTAAAATGAGTAACTTGGGATCGTCAGCAATCAACCACAGTAGACGCCAAATTTTGTATTTATCAATCTACGGTCAATTTCCCAAATCAGCGCTACTTTGTAAATCAAGAATTTAGCGTTCACGACGGAACGTTTCAGGCGATTTCAAGCACTGCAGTTTCCAATGGCTCCGCTTATTGGAGCCA
>CAVZOD010000011.1:0-385700 GCA_963776805.1 Bryobacterales bacterium | reverse complement strand
TACACTATATTGACAGGGGTCCACGGAAGGCGGTCATCGAGCTGAGAGTGGGCAAATGGCACCAGCCCCGCACCCTCCAAAAACCCTCCATTAGCACACCAGCTGAAACGGGCACTTGTTTTGTTGGCGTTTTCCATACCCTGAATCAACGCCATGCGCGGTTATATCACTGAAAACAAAACATTGCCCATTTTCCCAAGCTGGACGTCGCGGGTTCGAGTCCCGTCTCCCGCTCCATAGTTTCAATAACTTACGGGTATTCCGTACACCCTCCAAACCCTCCGTTTTGCTGTAAGTGCCAATTTTTTTAGTTACCTGCGGTTGATTCTGGCTACTGACCATGGACCAGGCTTGAAGTAGACCCTCCGATGCATTAACAAGGTTGCGACTAGAACTTTGCAAACTATTGATTCTAGGAAGCTCACACTGCGACGTCCAGCTTGACCAGTTGGCAGTCCAGATCGTCGGGTGAAGGGTCTGATTGAAAGGGCGGTGAAGGTTGTACGAAGTTATCCTGTATTCCCGGATGGGGAGTTGATCGTCGGCGCCCGACTCGGCGAGCGTTCAGGCACCAATCGGACAGCATCAAAGACCGGTGCGTGTCAATAAGAATGAGACACACGGCGCAAAAGTTTAAGGAGTTTTCTCCCTGTCGGGGGGCTTGTTGATCCAGACGGCAGTAGGGAGAGAAGGCGGCTTGGGAGCCTGGCGGACGAACCGTTCCGGGTGAGCTTGAAAAGCGGTGTCCAAGACGGCTTGGCGATGGAGCAGCAGATCGGGGGCCTTGCCCAGGTGAACCACGGCGGGGGTCATCAAGCCCAGGCCGGAGTGATGGTGTTCGTAGTTGTACCAGCGGAAGAAGGACTGGCAAAATTCGCGGGCGTCTTCGATGGAGCCAAAGCGGTCCGGAAAGCCAGGGCGGTATTTCAAGGTGCGGAACTGACTTTCAGAATAGGGATTGTTGTCAGAAACATGGGGGCGGGAATGTGTTTTAGTGACGCCCAGGTCGGCGAGCAGCAAAGCCACGGGTTTGGATTTCATTGATGAGCCGCGATCGGCGTGGATGGTGAGCTGGCCGGGAGCGATGAGTTGTTTGCAGCAGGAATGGTCAATTAAACGCTTCGCCAGTTCGGCGCTTTCGCGATAAGCGATCATCCAGCCCACGACGAAACGGCTGAAGACATCCAAGATGACATACAGGTGATAGGAGGTCCATTTCGCCGGGCCGCGCAGTTTGGTGATATCCCAACTCCACAACTGGTTGGCTTGCGTGGCCAGCAACTCGGGCTTCTGATACGGCGGATGAGTCAGCTGATCGCGGCGCTCGTGACTTTCCCCGCGCGCTTCCAGCAACCGGTACATAGTGCGGATCGAGCAATGAAAATGGCCCTCATCAAGCAGCGCGGCGTAGACCTGGGCCGGCGAAGAGTCCTGAAAACGATCCTCATGGAGGCACGTCAGCACGGTCTGCTGTTCAGCTTCCGTCAAAGCCCGAGGCGAGAACCGCGGCCCGGCCACAGGCCGGGGAAAAAGACGGCGGCTGCGCCCGCAGGCCGGTCGAAGAATACCGGGAGTTGTCCACGGGAACAACATCGACTTGGAAATACCCCGGCCACCGTGCCGCCGATACCACGTGGCTCGGGGCACCGCTAACGCCTGACAGGCGGGTTTCACACCCACCAGTGGGCTGAGTTGATCTACCGCGGCCATCAAGACTTCTCCGTTTCCGTGAGGGGGTGCCCCAACAGCTTGGCCACTTTTTTTTGAACGTCAATAATGATGTGGGCTTTCTCCAGTTCTTCCTGGAGACGTTGATTGTGCCGGCGTAACTTTTCATTCTCGGCGGCCAACGGATTCCGCTGCACCTGGGGGCCTCTCTTTTGAGAAAAGGCTTTGTGCACCGCGCGATCGCGCTCTTTGCGCCAGCCGTGCAGAGTCGAGGAGTAGATTCCTTCTCGCCTCAGAATGGCGCCGACACCGCCGCCATTGGCCAGGGCGCGGTCCGTCTCTTCTAAAATCCGCTTCTTCTCCCCAGCGGTAAAGATGCGTCGTTGCGCCTTGGCGGGGACTTCTTCGTCCGCCGAACTAGCTCCAAAAGGAACTGCAATCTTGGTTTCGCTCACGATGTTTCTCCTTGCCGCCCTGCTCTGTAATTATGGCCGCGGTAAGTGTCTCATCGATATTGGCACAGAGGGCATTCGCTTTGGATTGCCCAGCCCGAACTGGCTCATCGAGCTCGGCACGTGGCTGATGGGGACCGAGTCGGAGCTTGTTCTGAAGAGCCGTCGCGTCGTGCCTGGCAGGCTGTTAGCCACAGGCTTCAGGTTCCTTTTTCCTGACTGGCCTTCTGCCGCCCGCGACTTGGTTGCTCGCTCGCACCAGGTCTCTCCAAGGACTTAAGTGATGCTGCCGCCTTGGGAATTCATGTGGACACTGGCGATCGGCGTCTATGCAGCCTGCAAATCGACGACTCGGTTGGGTCCTCGCGTTCCGCAGGCACCGGTTTGGAAACAAGCTGCCTACCTACTCGGTTGGCCGGGAATGGATGCCGCCAGCTTTCTTGGGCGGGCACCGGCTTCAACCCTCTCCGCCTGCCGTTCAATAGAATGTCTGGCCGCCACTGCGAAACTTGTATTCGGTGCGACTTTCCTGTTTGTTGTTGCGCGACTAATCCCGCAGCAAGACGAATATCTCATCGGATGGACGGGGATGATCGGAATCGTGCTGGTCCTCCACTTTGGTCTCTTCCAATTGCTCTCCTGCTGTTGGCGAAGCCTTGGCATCGAAGCGCGGCCCATTATGAACCGTCCGTTGGCATCGACCAGCCTGAGCGAGTTTTGGGGGCGCCGCTGGAACACGGCTTTTCGGGATTTGGCGCATCGATTCGTGTTCCGCCCTTTCACCGCATGGTTTGGGCCGCGCTTCGGTTTATTTGCGGGATTCCTATTCAGTGGCGCAGTACACGATCTCGTCATCTCGGTTCCGGCTAAAGGCGGATACGGAGGACCGACGGCCTTCTTTGCGATTCAGGGAGCCGCGATCATCTTCGAACGCAGCGCATTCGGCCGCCGAATGGGCGTGGGCAGCGGCGGGTCTGGCCGGGCGTTCACCTTCCTTGTGTTGGTCGCTCCGTTATTCCTCCTATTCCATCGACCTTTCGTCGTGGGTGTCATCGTGCCATTCATGCGCGCCATGGGAGCCATGTGATGCACCAGTCACTGACACATTTGATTTTCCTCGCCGGTCTTGGCCAAGTGACGATTCTGATTGCTTCCGCCCTTGTCCCGTTCCGTCTAAACTGGCGGGACGAGCTGCGCTGCCTGCCACGCCTCCATCGGCAGATGCATTGGGTGTATGGCGGTTATGTTGTGCTCGCGATCATCGTTTTTGCGGCGCTAAGTATCTGCGACGCGAGCGAACTGGCAAACGGCAGTGGTTTAGCTCGCGGATTCTGCGGTTACGTGGCTGTTTTCTGGGGCGTTCGCCTTACCTTGCAAGGCGTCTTCGAGATCAAAGATTACTTGGACAGTTGGTGGACCAAAGCGGGGTACTTCGCGTTGACCCTGCTTTTCGCGAGCTTGACAACAATCTATCTTTGGGCGGCGGTCCGATTGTAGCCGCATGTCATCGTATAAGAACAGCATATTATTGAGCTTCGCATAATATAGAGTCAGTCAAGGGACAGTTCGGCCTGCTTCCAGAAGGCAGTAATGAGGCGTGGGCGGCGGCGCATCCGTTTTAGCGTCTTGCGCGCCGTATCATTGAGCGACCAGAAGTCCTTCGGGCAAACATTGGGCAGGGTGTGCTGCTTCCAGTAGGCCCAGATGTACTCGACCGGGTTGAGCTCAGGGGCATAACCCGGCAGGTATTCGACGCACAGCCGTTGGCGATTCTGATCAATGAAGTCTCGCGTGACCTTGCTTTTGTGCGCGGACAGCCGATCCCATACGATGGTCAGCGGTCCTGGGATGTGGCGCAGCAACGCCCCCAGAAACTCCACGACCTCGGCACTTTTGATCGATCCTTTGTAAAGACGGAAGTAGAAGTTGTAGAAGGTCAGGCCGGCGACGGCCGACATCTTGTCCCAGTTAAAGTTGTACTGCAAGATGGGGGTCTGGCCGCGCGGCGACCAAGTCCGCACCCGGTGAGGCCGCTGGCTCACTCCGCTTTCGTCGATGAAGACGATCGTACGGCCTTCCGTCTGGGCTTTTTTTTAATATCGGGCCAACGCACACGCTTCCATTGGCGGATTGCTTCCTCGTTCCGTTCGCGCGCCCGACCTTCCGGGCGCTGGCAACTCCAACCCAGGCCGTCCAGCACCTTCCAGACATGGCCGGGATGGTATTGAACGCCGAACTCGCTTTCGATCAGGTGGGCAATTCGCCAGCAGGTCCACAAGGGCGTTCCTCCGGGCCTTTTTGCAACAAGTCGCCGAGGCGCTCCAGATCCGCTTCGCTCAACTCCGGCTTGCGGCCCGCGCGTCCGGCTGTCTTCAACGCTTGCTTGCCGCCCTTGTTGTACTCCTCCGCCCACCGGCTCACCGTTTGGCGGCAGACTTTCAGCCGACCCGCGATTTCGGATTGGTTGAGATCTCCCTTCTCCAGCAGTCGAACGGCTTTCATCCGGCGCTTCTCCAGCGCTTCAAAATCACGTGCCTCTCCAGCGGGATTGCCCATACTGAGTCAAACCCATTCTCCCGCGAAAAGTGTCGCTATATTATGCGGATGTCAATAATGCCTTGATATTGGCATACCTCGGTGCCGATGACGACGAACAACTGTCGCCAGCGCAATTGATGAGGATGGAGGCCGTCAAGCAAACCCTATACTAAAGCGCCGTGGATGGCCCTTGCCACCTCGGGGTCGTCGAGATAACCTCCGATGCTGTGATGGTTGGGCGTGTGGTTGTTGACATCGGAATGATTCGTGATGGCCGGATCGATGTTGAAGTGACCAGCGTCGAGCGGATAGGCGGCCACAATATCCTTGGGATCGCGAGCGTTAAACCACATCTTGGTCGGAATGCACCCAGGCATTTCGCAAGGCGGCACCAGGTCGAGCCTGGTCCGGACCGCTTTGAGTCCCAGCGGAGAGCCGACCGTGACGAACAGCCGGACGTCAGATATAGCATCGACAGAGCGTAAGACGTGGTAGGCGACCACTGAACCCAGCGAATGCGCGACGACAACGTAAGGGCCCCCCGTAAAGGCTTTTTGGACGATAGCGTCCACTTGCTTGCGAACGCCGAAATTTTCCAAATAGACCGCCACATCGTGAGTGACCAAATCAATGGTGGGACCGCCCAGGCCGGCGGTGTCGAGCGCCTTGGCCAGCGCGATCACCCACCCCCAATTCTGCGCATCGCGCGTCTGGACGTCGCCCTGCAACTGGGCCTTTACGTCGGAGTCCGATATCGTGGAAGCCGGCGAGTCGGCCATCTCCTGGAGCATTTCGGCCTGAAGCGCCGTGATGCTGGAATCGATTTTTCCGGGGCCGCGCGTAAGCACGTCATGGAGGATCGGTTCTTCGAGTTTTCGAATGAGTTCTGCAAGTTTATCCCCAAAGAAAGGGAATTCGACCTGGAGGCCGGACGGACGCGGGAGATGGCACTCCTGAAGACCCCGATCGAGCGCCGCGAGCCAATCGCTTTGCAGAACGTCGGGATCCTGTCCCTGCTGGTCGCGGCCGTGGATTAACACCAGTTTCATTGGAGTGCTCCTTTAACGATGGCGTCGGAAAGAAGTTCAACACCTTGAGGGCGAAGCAGCGTCCAAAGCGACTGCTTCAGGAATCGGCCAGCCTCGCGGACCGGCGCAGGGAGAAATTTATCAATGGGTGTAAGCAGAGCCCAGCCTTGCGTGAGCATGGGACAGAATGGCGCGACTGCCGGCGGCTTCATTGGCTTTTTCGTTTTAGCTTTGGCCGGCCTCTTTGGTCCTAATTTGCCGGCCAGGAGCGCGATGTCAAACAGCACCGGAAGGTCGTGTTCGGCTGCCATGAACTCGTAGACGGACACACACTGGTCGCGAAGACCGCACTGCGAATATCCGTACGAGGCATAGATGCCGAGCGTGGGATCGAGAGCTTTCAGCTCGCGAAGAAAACCAGCAAAACGATAAGCATTTTCAGGCTCAATGCGCAAATAGCCGCTCCGGGAGGCGATAGCGGCAAAGGCACGGCGTTTATCCACGTCCTCTTTTTGGGCCCTGTACACGCTCCATCGAGGTGAACCCGGCGCCGGCGTGTAATTGACCGTCACAATCTCGTTCGCCTGGATTACTACGCTGGCGATGAAGCCCGGAACAACGGCGAGACAGGTCCCGAAACCGTCGCGGAATCGGATGAGGACTGAGGCCCTATGGGCATTGGTGTGAACTTGAACTTCCCCTTTGTTGCCGATCTCGCAAAAACCGCCCGTGACCCAAGCCCTTTCCACCTTGGCCCCGTGGACGGAGATGGCAAACCCGAAGGAAGGCGTCTCAACGGACGGCTCCTTAAGCTTCAACAGGTCCTTCACTTCCGAAAGCAGAATCTTGTGCTCCTGCTTTTGAGTCCGCGACAGAGAGGGCTTCGCCGGACCGGGGAAGAAGGACTGAAGAGCAAGCGAGCCGGCGAGAGAGCTAAGGACAGTGGCGCGAGGCTTGGAGGAAGGAATTCTTAGAACGGTGCCCGTGGCATCCAAGTCATAGGTATAGCCGGCGATCGTTCTGAGGCCGGCGATGGGGGTCCGCCGAATGGATTCGGCTGCCTGATCTGCGCCTGGAAGTGGGGAAGGAAGCAGGCAGAAATAAAGAGGCGGGAATTGGGACTCTGGACGGATATCCGGGTCCTGGCTCAGCTTGATATCGACGCTGGAGGCCAGGTCGGCGAGGGTGCCGTCGAGATAGTCCTTGAGTTTATGAGCCGAAATGGCGCGGCAGGGCTCCGAACCCAAATTGGCGGACTCGGCAAGTTCGTCGCTGTGCTTTCTAATCGCATCCAGAAGACATTCGGTGAAAAGGCCCTTATACTCCTTGGCGGCGTCCTTGGCTTCCAGGGCGGGCTTCCCCAAGCGCGTGGCATAAAATATGTCCACGGCGGGCCCCGTTTTGCGAACGGAATTGTTGGGGAAAATCACCGAGCCGGTTACCTGGGAAATCGGGTCCGAGTCGGGACGCGAGCGGCAGGCGTCCGAAATAAAGACGAAGTGCTTGGCGCCTGTGTTTCTGGCGAGGGCTATGGAGCCCCAGAGGTTGACAGCCTCGTTGGCGTCATTCCCTACGTCAGAAAGCAGCCAGAACTCCGAGGAAGCATCCTTCGCAAATCCGTGGCCGGCGAAATATATAAAGATTTGGGAGTAGGAGCCGTCGCAGCGGCGTTTCACTGCGTTCTTGATTTGAGCGGCATTGACAGGGTCTTTTTCGTCGGTAATAACCTGCACCTCGAAACCCTGCTTCTCGGCCCACGCTCCAAAGTCTTTCGCCCCGGCGACTGCACCGGAGAGAGGAGGCAGACTGCTGGGTTTGTCGACGCCGATCGCGATGGCAGCCTTTTTCATAGCGCTATCTCCGCATTGCACGGATCCGACCAATGCCGGAGGCCCCGCGCGTGAAACTACTCCAAATCGGTCAACTTCGTCTGGAAAGTAAAGAACATTATCACAGAATTATAGAGAATCCGGGTTCGGGAGGCCGGCTGTCCCCAGGCGGCGACCGGACACGACAGAACGATTCCACCCCCTGGGAATCCTCAACGTATATTCCTTGACATGTATATTCGTCTTGCAGTGCATACAGAGGATGGAATCTGCGATCGAAATGATTGCGGAGCCGAACCGCCGCGCGATCTTGAGCCTGCTGGCCTCGTCCCAACAGTCGGTCGGGGAGATCGAGCGGGAAACTTCGCATGCCGCAGACAACCGTGTCCAAGCACCCGAGCGTGCTGTGTGAGGCCGGGTTCGTGGAATCCACGGTGGACGCGCAGCGACTTCCTATCGTCTGAGGCCGGAACCGCTTCAGGAAGTGGACGCGTCGCTCTCCCAATCCGCCGGTTCTGGTCGGCGTACGTGGATGCTCTCGAACGATACCTCGGCCACATGGAATCTACACCGACAAAAAAGAAGACAAGGAGAAAAAGATAACCGATCACCCAGTACGCACCGGGTCCGGCCAACGCGGAGGGTGCGCAGAGACCGGGGGAAATGGATGCTCGTTTGTGCCCGGGAACTACACCATTCGCCGGAGAGAGTCTGGCAGGCGCTCACCGACCAGGCGCAGCTGCGCCAGTGGGCTCCCTCCGCGTGGCCTTGACGACGATCCATGTTTGCGCGGCGGGAGAGATGTTAACCGCACTGTATCGGCATAATAACAGCACGTTAATGCTATGATATTGGTACACCGTGGTGGCAAAGACAACCAACAAGCACACAAGCTTCAATCCGATCTTCAGCATTACTTCGACAGTCGCCAGCGCGTTAATGCGCATTGAAGCCATCAAGCAGGTTATTCAGACACTGCCGATCACGCCGCGTGTGCTGGCGAATTTGCGTCAGACCGCCCGCCTGTTTTCCACCCACTACTCAACCATGATCGAAGGAAACCGCCTGACTCAGGAACAGGTCGCTCAGGTGATCGGGGCGGGTCAGCACTTTCCGGGCCGCGAGAGGGATCAGGACGAGGTGAAAGGCTATTACGCGGCGCTCGACGAAGCCGAGCACATGGCAAAGAAACATGACAAGGTTTCCGAGGCGACCGTGCAGAAGCTGCACGCTCTAGTTATGGGAGGCGGTAAAACGCGCGTGAAAGCCACGCCCTATCGCGATGGGCAAAATGTGATCCGTGATGCCCACTCCAATGCTGTCGTCTATATGCCGCCAGAGGCCAAGGACGTTCCGTGGCTGATGGGCCAACTCATCACTTGGATCAATCGGAAGGACGACCTGCCGGTGCCGATCAAGGCCGCCATTGCACACTCTCAGTTCGCCACCATCCACCCTTACTACGATGGCAACGGACGAACGGCGCGGTTGTTGACCACCCTGGTCCTGCATCTCGGAACCTACGACCTGAAGGGACTGTACGCGCTCGAAGAATACTATGCGCGCAATCTCAAGGCTTACTATGAGGCGCTGACAATCGGCCCTTCGCACAACTATTATGTGGGCCGTGCCGAGGCCGACATCACCAAATGGGTCGCTTACTTCATCGGGGGCATGGCCACTTCGTTCGAAAAGGCTCGCGACCAAGCCCTGCGCGAATCGGAACGAGGCGGCAAGGATCAATGGAAGGTGCTGCGCAATCTGGACGCCAAGCAGCGCAGGGCTCTGACGTTGTTCCAGAAGTCGCGAGAGATTACTGCCAAAGACATTGCCGAACTCTTCGGCTATCAACCGCGGACAGCGACCTTGCTATGCCAGCGTTGGGTTGAAAACGGCTTTTTGGAGACGACCGATCCCGCCAAAAGGTCGCGCCGTTATAAGTTGAACGATACCTACGAGGCCATCATCGACGAAATCGAGTGATTCGTCGGTATGTTAAGCGATTAGTTGCGGAAGGCTGCCTAATGTGGCGCTGAACCGTGGTTATCCTCGTGTGCCTTGGGTTACTGGTGACGCCGTGCATCGGTCAGCACTCCGAAGTCCGCATCCCCCGCACTCCAGCCGCTGATGGCGGCCTGGTATTCCTGGCGCGCCGCCCCGGCATTTCCCGCATGCTCCGCCTCTTTTGCGAGCGCATAGTGTGTGCCTGCATAGCTCGGTGCAAATTGCTGCATCTGTTTGGCGACATCGCCCGCGAGGGTCCAGTCGCCCAGATCGCGGGCAAGCGTCTCCACTGCTTCGATCCGCAACAGGTTCTGCGTCCATCGGTCCGCGGAGGGATCGGCCCGGAGTTTGGATACACCATCGCGCAGTATCGCGCGTCCCTTTTCGGACTGACCTTGGCGCACCAGGAATTCGCCCTGTACAAGCTCCAGTTCGGGCAGGAGCACACCGCCATTGGGGGCTTCCCGCAGCAGATGGAGTGCGCGGTCTCCCTCTGCAATGGCGTCGCCGGCGTGTCCCAGCCGCATCCCGATCCGGCTCGCCAGCAGGTGTCCGAGCGCCTGCACGACTGGATCCGCGCGACCCATGAGCGCTTCCGCCGCTGACCGCGCCTGATCGGTCCGCCCTTCGAGCAGCAGCAACGTTGGCCAGGCGCTTTCGTTCAGCTCCTGGGAAAACTCGATGGAAGGGAGCTCGAAGGAACGGCGCAGAACAGTATCCGCCCGCCGCATCTCGCCGGCATGCTGATAGGCCTCCGAGCAAATCCAGATTGTGGTGGTACTGCCAGTCGTATTCTGGCGCGATGCTCTCGGTTCGAAAATATGCCAGCTCCAGTTCATCGGACCTGCGAAACTCTGCAATCGCTTCCTGCGTCCGGTTAAGGCGGAGCAGGATGTGCCGGTGCATGTGGTGAGCATGCGGCACTGCCGGTGCAAGGCCCACGTACTGCTCTGCTTGCTTCAAGGCTAAATCCATGCGCCCGAGATTCTCATATGCATGCGTCAGATAGTGGTGCACCGCGAAGTAGTGCGGCTGCTCAGCCAGAGCGCGCTCATAGAAGGCCAGCGACGCCTCGCCCACGCCCATTCCGGGCATATCATTTGTCTGCTGATCCGGCGTCTGCCGATCCGCCTGGCCGCGAAGCAGGAGAAGTTCTACGTCGTGCGGGTATTTCGCCAGAATCAGATCGAACTCCTTCAGGTAATTCGATCGTCGCTTCGCCGGCTCGCTCGCATCGCTGAATTGCAGCGCGCGCAGGCGAATCCGCGCTTTCTCGCGATCGCTGACTGGCCCGGCGAGCGCCGATGCCTGTTGACTGGCCTCCCTCGCGCCTGCTGAGTCGCCCAGTTCGGCCAGCGCATAACTGAGCCCGAGCTGTGCCATCGCGAGCGTCGCATCCAGCCGGAGAGCCTGATGGAACGATCTGGCCGCTTCGATCCAAACATAGGAATGAAGATATGCCAGCCCCTGGTCATAATACGCCTGGGCATCTTTGGAGATCGTAGTCACATCTTCGTGCGCCTGGCCGATCCCGTCGCGAAGCGGCAGTGGCCGTTCCAGAATCTGTTCCGGCACATGGGGCCGCTGCTGAGCGCCCGTGTGGCCTGACTGACCCCACGCCAATTGCGCCACTGCGGCGATTATAAAAGCGAAGAGAGCTGTGTTGCGAAGTGAACCACGAATCATGAGTCAGCGGCTGAGCAAATTCTAGCAGCGTTTCACGGCCCGGCTGTCGCTCTCCCCCGAAAGTGGTAGCGCCAAGTACTTGTAAAGCGTTGATACGTTCGTCTAATTGTCCAATTCACGAAGGTCTGGTCAAATCATTACAGGAACCGCAACGCTGACGCGAAAATCGAGTTACGGTGAACGCGAAAGCGGATGCGGACCCGGCCCAAACCGCGGGCGAAGAAGACGAAATGGAGACAAAAGACCATGCTTGAACGGAATCTCACTGGCCACCGTGTGGAAGACGACATCGTGGGTCATAGCCCGGCGTTCGTAAATGTACTGAACCAGGTTCGCATCATCGCGAAAAGCGATTCGGTTACGCTGATCCAAGGCGAAACCGGCACGGGCAAAGAGGTCATCGCGCGCGCCATTCATAATGAAAGCCTGCGGAGCCGCGGGCCGTTCGTGAAATTGAATTGTGCCGCCATTCCGGGCTCGCTTCTGGAGAGCGAACTCTTCGGCCACGAACGGGGAGCCTTCACTGGGGCCATTGCCCAGACCATCGGGCGGTTCCAACAAGCCGATAACGGGACTTTGTTCCTCGACGAGATCGGCGACCTCCCGCTGGAGTTACAGCCCAAGCTGTTACGCGCTCTGCAGGAACAGGAGTTTGAGCGTCTGGGTGGCGGGCGCACAATTCGAGTCAACGTGCGGGTGGTTGCGGCCACCAATCAAGATCTCGCCCAAATGGTATCGGCCCGTCAATTTCGCGCGGACCTGTATTATCGCCTGAATGTTATCCCCATTTTTCTCCCACCGCTCCGCGAGCGCTGTTCTGATATTCCCGCTTTGGTCGAACACTTCGTCCGCAAATTCTCCGCCCGCCTCAACAAGCCGATCGATACCATTCCCGAGGACGTGATGGAATGCCTCAAGTTCCACGATTGGCCGGGCAACATTCGCGAACTGCAGAACTTCATCGAACGCGCCGTCGTCCTGTCACCCGGACCGGTGCTGCGTCCCACCTTGACGGATTTGCGGCTCATGACAAAGCAGCCCACGGCTGCCGCGGCACAGACTTTGGCCGACGCGTCCCGCGATCATATCCTCGAAGTCCTGGAACAGAGCAATTGGATGATCGGCGGCCGTGATGGAGCAGCCGAACGGCTCGGTCTGCCGCGCACCACCTTGATTTACAAGATGCGCAAACTCGGCATCGAAGCTCGGCCGTCGCAACGGCACCGGTCAGTGCCGCTGGAGCCCGCGTTCACGGGCAATGACGAGTCCGTCGCTTTCGCGGCGGCTTTTTGAGGGACTGCACGCCTGCCGCGATGCAAAATAGGTCCACCACGGGAGTCGCGGCAGCCAGGAACCGATACTTTCGTCTAATCGATTTGTGCCGGGGTCTCTGATCTAATCGAGTCAGGCGTGGGCCGTGGCCGGTCATGCAGTAACACGGCCTCTCGCGAGATATTCGCGGGAAGGCCTGTAGGAAACGTTCGCTGGAGATTTAATCTGAACTATTTGATCCAACTCGCTGCCCACCAAGTCATACCGCCCGGCCGCCGGCAGGATGCACTCATGGCTTTGACCTTTTCCGACGCGACTATCTCGCGTTTGGTTTCCTGGAATGCTGCCTTGTCATCAACGCAGCGCCAGGGCCGGGGCGGGAATTAATGCCCGAAAAGGCTCTACTGGTGTCCGTGGTGGATGACGACGAGTCGGTTCGTGAGTCGCTGCCTGATTTGCTCAACGAACTTGGCTATTCGGTGCGGACGTTCTCATCCGCCTTAGAGTTCCTCGCATCGGATGGGCCGGACCAGACCTGGTGTCTGCTCCTCGATATCACGATGCCGGGCATGAGTGGTATTGAGTTGCAAGCTGAACTGAAGCGTCACAATAAGCCGATTCCCATCATCTTCATCACGGGGACAGAGGACGACTCGGTTCGGGCGCGGGTAGTTGCGTTGGGCGCGATAGCCTGCCTGCGAAAGCCGTTCAGCGATACGGCTCTTCTGGAGGCCCTGCGTTCGGTGATGACCCCGAATTGAAGTGCTTCGCCGATAACGATAAAATTATTGATTGGATAGTGTGGCGCGTCAACTCGGGATGTCTTCCATGGCACCCTCCATGCCAGTAGTCTTCGTTGTCGACGACGACATATCAGTTCGCGAGTCTCTGGAACTGCTGATTCGCTGCCAAGGCTGGTGTCCGGAGATTTTCGCTTCCGCCTCCGAGTTTCTTGCGTCGCCCAAGCCCCGGCCTTCTGTTCCCAGTTGCCTGGTGCTCGACGTTTCGATGCCGGGACTGAGCGGTCTGGAGTTGCAGAAGCGCGTCGCGAACGATCGCGCCGACATGCCGATCATCTTCATCACGGGCTACGGGGATATCCCGATGACAGTGGAGGCCATGAAGGCGGGGGCCGTCGAATTCCTGACCAAGCCGTTTACGGACGAGGCTCTTTTGGGTGCGATCCGGGGGGCCATCGAGCGCAGCCGCGAAACGCTGCGCCGTGAAGGAGATCTACAGAGGCTGCGCGACAACTTTGAATCCCTGTCCCAGCGGGAGCAGGAAGTGATGGCCCTGGTAGTCACGGGGATGCTCAACAAACAAGTGGCCGCCGATTTGGGAATCAGCGAAATTACAGTGAAGGCGCATCGCGGACGTGTGATGCAGAAGATGAAAGCGGACTCTCTCGCCGACCTCGTCAACATGGCCGCCAATCTGGGGCTGGGACGATCGGCCTGAGGCGGGCAGCCCCACTTCGCGATACATCGTCTCAAGGACGCGTCCCCGGTCAAAACTTGCTTGAGGGCCTCAATGGCGAAGGATCGAAAATGTCATCAAGTGTCTGCTCGGCGGTTGGGGCGTGGCGCTAATGCGCGGTAGCGAGCGTGCGGGGATGAAGATCGATTTCGGTGGCGTTGTGGATGCCCTTCCTGGGTTGGTCTGGATCACGCAGGCCGACGGCCGGAGCGATTTCGTGAATCGTGCGTGGCGCGAATACACCGGCCTTGGCCTGGATGAGGCGATCGACCACGGCTGGCAGGCAGCCATCCATCCTGACGATCTGACCTCCTTCGTTGAGTCTTGGGATCGCATCCGGCAATCGGGCAACGGCCAGGAGATCGATGCGCGGTTGCGCCGCTTCGACGGGCAATATCGCTGGTTCGTGTTGCGCCCTTCCGCGTTGCCGGAGGACGAAAGCTCCCATCCGCGTTGGTGCTGGCTCGGATCGTATGCGGACGAAAGCTCCGCCGCCGACGGACGCCTGCGCCGGCTGTTGGACGCGATACCCCTCCAGATGGGGTTCCTGAACACGGCCATGATTCTGGAGTTCGCGAATCTGAAGTCGCTCCAAGACTTCAATATGACCTTTGAGCAGTTGAACCAGTGGACCAGCTCCGGGATCATCCACGCCGATGACCACGAAACGAACTACAAACATGTCCAGAACCTGCTCTCGGGCCAGACCTACAAGACCGACCTTCGCTTCCTGTACCCGAATGGGACCTATCGCTGGACGCAGGCCGTATGCGTCCCCATGCGTGACGCTCACGGCAACATCGTCTGCTATGTGACGTGCCAGGTGGATATCGACGACCTGAAACGGGCGGAGGCTCTGCTAGCGGCTGAAGTCAAGCTGCTTGCGATGGTGGCGCAAGGCGAAGCCCTAGACCAGGTTCTAAACGCCCTCGCCCGCTACGTGGAAGAATTGTGCAGCGGTTATTGCTGTGGCGTCCTGGTTGTCGCGCCCGATAAGAAGCACTTCCAGATCGGCGCCCGTGCCAGCCTGCCGGACGCTTGCCATAACGTTTTCGATGGTAAGAGCATCGCCAGCGGCGTTAACCCATGTTCGCTCGCGGTCATTGAGAAGACCCCGATCGTCACGGAGGACCTGGCCAAGGACCCGCGCTGGGGGGGCTCGCCCTGGCAGGCGGTGATGAATAGCCTCGGCTTCGGCTCGTGCCGCGCGACGCCCATCCTATCGGCTTCAGGCGAGGTCTCCGGCGTCGTGGCGATCTACCGGTCCACTACTGTAGCCCCAGCCCCCCAGGAAGAAGGCCTCATCGACCGGTTCGCAAAAATCGCGGGTATCGCGATCGATCGCACGGGGGCCGACGCAGCCCTTCAGGCGCGCGAACGGGAACTGCGCGAAGCCCTGGCGCAGCTCTCCGAGGGGCAGCTCCTTAGCAAGACCGGCAGCTTCACCTCCGACATCCAGCAGGATCGGCACCGTTGGTCGGACCAGTTCTACCGCATCTTCGAGATCGATCCGGACACGCGGCCTGATATCGACGCGGTCCGCACCCGCATTCATCCCGACGACCTGCCGCTCTTCGACGGGGAGATGCGGCGCAGGCTCGAAGGTAGTGGCGGCGATTTCAACTTCCGTGTCGTTACTCCCCATGGCGGCCTGAAGCACCTTCGCGGCGTCTCCCAGGTGATTGAGCACATCGGAGGCCGGCCCATCTTCACAGGCACGATCCAGGACATCACGGAAAGCAAGGTCGCGGAAGAAGCGCTGAACCAGGCGCGCAGCGAGCTGGCCCATGTGGCGCGGGTCGCAACTCTCAACGCCATGACCGCCTCCATCGCCCACGAGGTGAGCCAACCCCTGTCGGGAATCCTGACCAACGCCAACACTTGCGTGCGGATGCTGGCCGCCGATCCTCCGAACGTGGCCATCGCCGCCGAGACTGCTCGCCGCACCATCCGGGACGCCAATCGCGCCACCGAAGTGATCCAGCGCCTGCGTGCGTTGTTCTCCACCAAGGCTCCCGTCATGGAGCTGGCGGATCTGAACGGCTTGGCCCGTGAAGTGATCGCCCTCTCGATGGGCGAGTTGCGGCGGGCTGGCGCGCTTCTCGAGACGGACTTCGCCGCTGACCTGCCTCAGATCAAAGTCGACCGCGTCCAGCTCCAGCAAGTGATCCTGAACCTGCTGTTGAATGCCGCCGACGCGATGGCCGCGGTTGAGGATCGCCCGAGGACCCTGCTGCTCCAAACCGGCCTGGACGAGGACGGCAGCGTGAAGCTGCTGGTCCGGGACTCCGGCACGGGAATCGACCCGGCCATCATCGAACGCCTGTTCGAGGCTTTCTACACCACCAAGGCCAAGGGCATGGGCGTCGGCCTGTCTATTAGCCGATCGATCATTACAAGGCACGGCGGCCGTCTCTGGGCGGAGGCCAACCACGGCCCCGGCGCTACGTTCAGCTTCTCGATTCCGAGCGCCTCTGCCTAAATCCCAGTCATCCTTAAAACGCCGCCGCATTTACGCGCGAGATATCAGCTGAGCTGTGCGCGGGTGGATTGGCAAACGCTAAGAGGATTGCCGTCACGACCGAAAACGCGCCGAGAGCCACAAAGGCCGGAGCATAGCTGCCGTGCGTATCGTAGAACATGCCCACTAAGAAAGGAGAAGCTGCCGCAAGCGTGGTACTGATCGGCATTTGTGCGCCAAGGATCGATGCAAATGAGGCCGGGCCGAAATAGTTACCGACGGTCGCATGCCAACAAGTGAGGGCAGCTCCCGACCCGAAACCGATCATCCCCGTGAACAGATACATGGCGATATCACTCCCGGCGCGCGTCCCGATCAACACACCGCCCCCAATGGTCAATATGCAGACGGCCCACGCAATTCGTGGATCGATGCGATCACACAGTAATCCGATCATCAGGCTCCCGATGATCGAACAGGCAGAAAAGATTCCGATTGCGGAACCGGCCGCTGCCGCGGTGTGGCCGAGGTCACGCAAGTGCGGTACCGCATGTGCCACTGCCGCGGTACCCGGGACGGATTCGCCGATGGAGGCCAGAGTGAGCAGCCAGAATGCAGGCGTGCGGACGGCCTCTCTCACAGTCCAATGATCGCGAGTGCGATAAACTCCCGTGCGCTGTGGCGCGGCATCGCCAGAGATTTCGGTAACTGATTTTGCGTGTCCGTCCGGGACTTGCCCCAGCTCCTCCGGACGATTCCTAAGGAACAGAATCGAGACCAGCGCCGCCGTCAATCCGGCAGCAAACAGGCAATACCAGCCCGCGCGCCAATTTCCGTGCGCTGCGGCGATTAAGCTGGTGAGCAACGGTGCGGAGATCGAGCCACCCAAACCGGCCCCCACCAGGACCAGGGCGAGAGCCATGGCGCGCCTCTTTTCGAACCAAAGCGTGGCGCACGACTGTGCCGGAATCATGGCCCCAAAATTACAGCCGGCGCCCAGGAGAAGTCCATAGCAGATGACAAACTGCCACCCCTGGCGCGCGTATGTTGCCAGAAGAATGGACCCAGCCGCTACCAGCAACGAGCCGAAACACATGGTCGCTCGAATACCGAACGAATTCACCAGGCGCGCAACCAACGGCGCCGTCAAAGCAATGCATAGAACAAAAACCGCGGAGCCTAGACCAAGCGTGCCGCGGCTCATCGCCAAATCTTTCGCCATGGGCGCGTTGATGACCGCCGCACCCAAGTACGTCCCGCCCTGGTTAATGGCAACGATGGTTGCCAGAGCGGCCAGCAGCTTCCATCCGTAAAACGGGCGATTTTGAACCATCAGTGTCTCCGTGCTGCGGGAGTCAGGCGGCCACCGGACCATTGAAAGGCGCCACTCGGGTGATTATAAAACACCAACCGACTCACCCCCAAAACAAATGCTGTAATCTCCCAGGCATGTCGTTTACGCGCCTCGGAATGAGGATGCATAAATAAACCTATAATTGTCACCTCCCGCTCTCGCCGCTATCCTCGATTTGTGCAACGGGAAGTATTTTTGTGGTGTCTAAACGCTGATGCGCCTCCCGCGTAGCGGGGCGTTGCCATGCGGCCCCGATTGCCGCGCGCCACGCTGATTCACAAGCCGCGAAAGCTTGAAATTGAAACCGGCCCGTCACAGAGGCCGCGCCCCGTTCGGCGGTCGGGGGAGTACCATGCCGCCGCCAACAGTCGAGGAGGATTCCTCGCCTAGAAACATTTCCAGGGGGAGTGAATGCCAACGAAAGTACTCTGCTTTATTCCGCTTTTGCTCTTGTCCGCGATCTCGCTTTTCGGACAGCCTTCGGCGAGCTTGAACGGCCGTGTGACCGATCCACGGGGTAATCCAGTCGCGGGAGCCGCGGTGACGGTTACCAACGCCGCCAGCGGCATTGCTCGCGATACATCGACCAACGATGCAGGACTGTACAACGTACCGTCACTGGCTCCCGGAGACTACAACATCAAGGTGGCGGCTCAGGGTTTTTCGACTAGGGAAACGAAAGGCGTCGAACTGCTAACGGGGGCCAATCTCACCGTGGACAGTCAGTTGTCGCTCGGCGTAGTGCAGCAAACCGTTTCGGTGGATGCAAAAGCCGCGCTGGTGGAACCCGATCAATCCACGCCGGGCGCTTCCATCCGTCCGAGTGAAGTGGCCGAGCTGCCGATTCTCAACCGCACCATAGCCGCCATGATTACCTTCATCCCGGGAGCGAGAGAAGTCGCTGGCACGGTTTCGGTCCATGGCGCATCGTCGAACTGGGTATCCATCGCCGGCGGCAGTGGCCAGAATTTTGACACGCTCGTTGACGGCATCGAAGACAAAGAAGATCAGTGCGGCGGTGTCTCGATCGTCTATAATCTGGACTCCGTTCTGGAATTCAAGACCCTGACCAATGGCGCACCCGCTGAATACGGCCGCGGCACCGGTCAGGTTCTGATCGCAACCAAGTCCGGCACGAACGCTGTCCACGGCGCGGCGTTCGGCTATTTTCGTAATCAGGATCTGGTTCGGACAGATTACTTTTCGGATCCCGCGCATGGCGGGCTTGGCAAACCTCCGTTCCTGCACGAACAATATGGCGGAGCGGTCGGTGGCCCGATCATCAAGAATAAATTGTTCTACTTCGGGTCATACGAATACACCAAGCAGCACTACAGCGTCGCCCGCTCAGCGCAGCAGATCAGTGAGCTAGATGCCCTTGCAACCGCGCTGCCGCAGTATGGGATTGTGACGAACGGTTCTATTCCGCAACCTTCCACCGATAACATCTACATGGGCAAGGTGAACTGGCAGCCGAATGAAGCCCACACCGAGTTTTTCCGCTGGTCGGGTGAGGTCGGATCCATCGAGAACGACTATTCCAGCAACACGGCAGTCCTTTTGAACTGGGAGCCCTATCAGGACAAGAACCAGCAGAACCTGATGAATGGCGCCGCTGGCGACACATGGGTCATCAACCCCACCACGGTCAACCAGTTCGTGACGCAGTGGATCAACTTCAAGCACGATACCCTCTTCCCGCAATGTCCGCTGGTCAACACCACCCCTATTAGCGCTGCCCTTGGCCCGGATGCCTGCCTCAGCGAATCGATCGCAACCGTCTCCGGGGACCTGACGTCCGGTATCTCAAACGCCTACTCGAACTGGTTCACGCGGGATCGGCGGTGGGAGTGGCGGGATGATCTCTCCAAACAAATCGGCCGGCATTCTTGGAAGGCCGGGGTCGACTACGTTTATCAACCCACTGACGGCGGGTTCTTCGCCGGCGGTTCTCCGGGCGCCATCTACCTCTCCGCGGATCCAACCGTAATTGCCAGTAACAAGAGCCTGTATCCGGAGGGATTCCAGTCGCCCAACGCCATCTACGAGTACTTGCAAACCAGCCGCGCCGCTGACGGCGGTGGCCAACTTGTCGGCTCGGATTACTCAACGAACAACTGGACCGTGGGCGCCTACCTTCAGGACGATTTCAAGGTGTCCTCCACCATCACGCTGAACCTCGGCCTGCGCTGGGATGCGTTCAGCACGTTTAACAGCGAGGCAAATCGTTCCATGGAGGCGACATATCTGGTTCTGAAGGCCATCGGCAGCCCCTACGGTGTCCTCCCGAAAGGCTGGCCGAATTTGCATGACTACCAACCGCGAGTCGGTTTGGCCTGGGATGTAGGCGGCAAGGGAAAGAACGTTCTGCGGGTCAGCTACGGCATTTTCTATAACGATCAGCTCAAGAACACCACGTATCTGATCGACCAGCAGAGCCCTCCGCAGACGGGTATTTTCTACACCTCGGCCGTCGTAAGTCCGGGTTTCGGCTTAAATCCGAATCCGGCACTGACCCCGCTGCCCGCCATTCCCCCGATCTCGACGACCTTCCCGGCTGGACTGAATTCGGCTGGCGCCTGGTACGATCCGAACCACACGAAGGACGCACAGTCGCAGCAGTACCATGCCGGCTGGTCGCATCTGTTCGGAGGCAACTCCGTGCTTTCCATCGACCACACTGACATCTTCGGATACAACCTGTGGCAGTTAACCGGCCAATGTTTAATACGCAGGCCGCTCGCTGCATAAGAACGTGCTTGTCCGCGACCATGCGTGGGCCTGACCACGAGCGCCGATGCAAGGAGATCGTTGTTCCGGAAGCGCGCGATACTCGCCGACGCTTTGGGGGTGCTGTCGCCGGCGCGGTTGACCTAGCCAGAGTCAGTTTCGCGCCGAGGCTTTCGGTTTAGTTGTTTTTCCTGCCGAGCGGAATCTTTTCCAGAGCCGCTGGTTAACGTTGTCGGGCGAGAATGCCTCCGGGTCGAACGCGCCGCGCCAGCGCACCAGGGTTTCATGTTCTTCGTGCTCCGGATCGGCAATCGCTTCCAGATATTCTTCGTATCCCGTTGTCCCGCCGACGTCCTCCGGCGGTGTACAGCGTTCACCGCCTATGCATCTGGGATATTGCATCAAGTGGTCGGGCATAATGATCGCTTCCAGGAGCAGATCGTGCCGCCAGTTATCCCCGAAGTCGTATAGATACAGGAACTGCGTGCCCACGCGTGGCACGGCATCGCAAAGTCGTTCCCGGCTTTCATCGATCACCTTGCGTTCATGCATGTCGTCGTCCGGATCGGGCACGCTATAGAGGCGGCGACCAATCGTGAAGTCGTGAAGATGGCAATCTTCCCAGTTCATGACGATCTGCAGGATTTCATGCAACTTCCCCAGCGTTATGTCTTCCCAGATCTGAATCTGCCTCCAAACAGACGGCTGAATATTCTGCAACACAATCCTGAGTTGATACAGGGCTCGAGTTTTTGCCACGATCTTTACCTTTTTAGTCAGTATATTCTCACGCACGAAAGGGGGCGCGCGCGGGTGCGCGACATAGAAATGGAGAGAACGTAAGGCAGCCGGGAATCGCACCCAAATCTGAGTATATGTATATACTCAGAGAAGGAGGCGACACCATGTCCCTGGCTCTTGCCGACTTAGAGGCCACTCGAACCAAACTTCTGCAGCAGTTTCTTAGCTTGGGCGACTTCCGCCCCGGTACTGTTTCCGCCGTTCCCCGCCGCTGCGGAAAGCCCAAGTGCCACTGCGCTCAGCGGAACGGTGAAGGACATCCGCAGTTCCGTTTACTGCGGAAAGTCAAAGGCAAAAGCGTGGCCGAGTCGTTCGCGACGCCAATCGCGTTTCGCAAGGCGGCCCAGGAGGTAGGCGAGTACCATCGCTTTCAGGATCTGGTCGCGCAATTGACCACGATCAATGAGCAGATTTGCCGCTTGCGGTCGGTCGAGTCTGACGAAACAGGCTGGACGGCGGCGGAAAAAAAACGGCTGTTGCAGTTCATCAAGAAGTCACACGGGAAGTCCACACGCTTCTCCAGGTAGTGTTTGCCGCGCGCCGGAAAGATTCCGGACTGGACCTGGAAGCAGTCGAGATGGCAACTCGCTCTGGCTTGCACCAGGCGGGGGCCGCGATCTTGGCCGGCTTGCTGACCGAGGAAGGCGGGCAGGCCGGACAGGTGGCCTGCGGGTGCGGACAGCAAGCCCACTATCACGGTCACCGTCCGAAGCAATTGCTCACCGTGCTGGGATCGCTGCGCTTCCATCGCGCTTATTATGTCTGCCCACATTGTCGTAAAGGCCAGAGTCCGCGCGACCGGGAACTGGATGTGGAAGGCGTCTTCTGTTCACCCGGTGTGCGGCGAATGATGGCTGTGGCCGGGAGCGAGTCGAGTTTCGATCAGGGCCGTGAGCAACTGGAACTTTTGGCCGGTATTGAGGTCACCGCCAAAGCCGTGGAGCGCCAGGCTGAAGCCATCGGTGATGATGTCGAAGCCTGCCAGCAATCCGAGATTCGGCGCGCCAAGCAACTGGAATTACCGGCGGTCCGCGGTCCCGCCGTGCCGATCCTCTATATCGAGATGGATGGCACTGGTATACCGGTAGTGAAGGCCGAGACCGAAGGCCGTACAGGCAAAGGGGAGAGCCATCCAGCGCACACGCGCGAAGTGAAGTTGGGGTGTGTTTTCACCCAAACCACGACCGACCAGGAGGGGCGGCCCGTACGCGATGAGGATTCCACTACCTACGTCGCCGCAATCGAGACTGCCGAAGCCTTCGGCCTAAGACTTTATACCGAAGCCTGGCGGCGCGGCTGGAGCCGGGCGTACAAGAAGGTAGTGATCGGCGACGGCGCGATCTGGATCTGGAATCTCGCCGAGCAGCACTTTCCGGGCGCAATCCAAATCGTCGATCTCTACCACGCTCGTCAGCACCTCTGGGAACTATCGGCCAAACTGTTTCCCGGCGGCGAAAAGGCTCGCAAGCGATGGACCGCCCGCTGTCTTGACCGGCTTAATCGCGGCCAGATCGAAGCGTTGGTGAAGATCTTGCGCGGTCTTCAGCCAGCGGACGAGGAACTCGCCAAAATCGTCGCCAACGAAGCGGAGTACTTTGAACGTAATGCCGAGCGGATGCGCTACCCGGCCTTCCGCGCACAAGCTCTGTTTGTTGGTTCCGGGGTTGTCGAAGCCGGTTGTAAGATCGTCATCGGCGCTCGGCTCAAATGCTCCGGAATGTTCTGGACCGTTCGCGGAGCCAACGCCATCATCGCCCTGCGCTGTTGCCGGCTTAGCCACCGGTTCGAGGATTACTGGGCAGATCGGGGACAGGCGGCATGATCATCCACATTTATGTCGCGCACCCGGCGCGCGCCCTGCGGCGGCCAGCGGGAAGCGTTATTCTTTTCCAGTTGAGAGTTTTTTTATTGGGAGGCGAGGACTCCGCTTTGGGTTTCAGATCTGGGCAGGTCGCGGCCCGCGCAGAGTCCCCATTGCTACGATTCTCCTTATCCCACTTTCCGCCCGGCAGTTCAACCTGGAACCTGCCTGGGCGTCCGATTGTGCCGGCGGCATTCCGCGCCGATGCCCGGTGTGCGATCGCGACTCCATTGTCGGCCACGGCCGCCGACGCAAGCAGGCTCACGATGAGCATCATGACTGGATTCAGATCCGGCGCGGCATCTGTAACTGTTGTGGCAAGACCTTTACCTTCCTGCCGCCTTTTTCTCTTCCCTACACACACTACAGCCTGCTGGCTCGCGGTCAGGCATTGCGGCTCTACTTTGTGGAACACTGCTCCCTTGAGGCCGCAGCCCCCACCGTCATGGATCCCGATCGGGTAGCCGATCCTTCTACTCTCCGCCGCTGGTTTCGCAGCCTGGATTCCTCACAGCCCTCGTTTTGGTTCCTGCGCAGGACACTGACTGCGGTGGCCCGATTCCTGGCGCGTGGTGAGAGTATCCGTCACGATGCTCTGCCGTTATCCTGGCCCACCATGGCTTTGTTCCTGCAACTATTTTGGCCGCTGCGCCTCTAAGAAATCTCTTCCGCCCACCATCCTTGCCTGGGAAAAAGGTCCGATTCCTCGTAGTTTCGATGCCTGGAGGAAACGCCGCCGTGGACCCGGACCTGGAACGACTCAAACAACACCTGCCACTGCTGGAATACTTGCAGCGGCACAACTGGACCCCTCGCCGCCGCAGTGCCCGGCAAGAGTTTGTAGGGCTCTGTCCCTTGCACCCGGACACGCACCCTTCCTTTTATGTCAATGCCTGCAAGAACCTGTTTTATTGCCACGGATGTGGGCACGGTGGCGACCTGATTCGCTTTGTCGAGCTCTTCCTGCATGTCTCGTTCCGTCAGAGTGTTGCGCATCTGCAGCAGGAATCGGCAGCGAGAGCTCGCTCTGCGACCGCCGCTGAGTTACTGGCACAAACCACCGCCTTTTATCAGCTACAACTCCACCGGCATCCGGAAGCAATGCAGTATCTTGCACAACGTGGACTGCGGGATTCCGCCCTCATCGAAGAACTCGGCATCGGCTATGCTCCCGGCGGGAACCTGCGCCGCCATCTCGCGGCCCATGGCTATTCGTTCGATCTGTTGCTCCACGCTGGCCTCATTGATAACCAGGGCCGCGACGCTTTCTGCCGGCGTGTGATCTTCCCGTGCCGCCAGCATGGCCAGATCGTGAACCTCTACGGCCGCAGTATTGGAGCGGCCTTTCCGCATCGATTGCTGCCGCGTTCCAAGGGTGGCCTGTTTGCCTGGGAGTCCGTCAGCCACTGCTTCACTGTGATTCTGGTGGAAGGGCTGTTCGACCTGGCTGTGCTATGGCAGTCCGGCTTTCGCAACACCACATCCGCCATTGGCACTCATCTGACATCCGCTCAGCTGGATCAGCTTTGCGGTCAGCCTGGCCGTTCGATCTACATCGTCTTCGATCAGGATGAAAACCAAGCCGGCCAACAGGCTTCTCAGCAGCTCGCGTTCCGCCTGCAACGCTCTGGCGGAACGGCCCGCATCGTCCAGTTACCGGCTGGACATGATCCCAACAGCTATTTCCTCGCCGGCGCCACCGCTGCCGACTTCGCTGCTCTCCTCGCAGGAGCACAGCGGTTGTGAAGCTCTTCGTGACCTATCGACCTTCCGTCCCCGCCAGCGCTTCTCCCTATCGTTTGCTTGATGAGCAGGGCGAGATCGGGTGGGCCAACTCTTTCCTCGATGCCCAGCGCATTCGCCAGCTCTCTGTGCGCTCGCTGCGTGCCTACGCCTATGATCTGCTGCACTTCGCCCGCTGGTGGTCCCAATACCCGGCGCAGCCTTTGTCCGAGATCACTGAATCCACCCTGCTCGATTACGTCCGCTATCAACTCGACCAGGAACCGAAACCCACACCGCAGACCGTGAATCACCGGCTGGTCGTCCTGCATTGTCTATATCGCTTCCACGTTGGAGGCGAGATTCCTTCTGGCAAGTCGCACTTCCAGCGCACCTACACGAAGCGATCCCCGCTCGGTTATGGCCGGCCACGCCGCGCCGTGGCCTTAGGGCTGCGCTTAAAGCAACCCCGGCGCATTATTGTGCCGCTCTCTGCCGAACAAGTCGCCAGGTTCTGGCGCAGCTTCCACGCGTTTCGCGATCTCGCCATCGTGGGACTGATGTTGCTGGATGGCCTGCGTTCCTGTGAGGTCCTCTCTCTCCAACTCGAAGACCTCCAACTGGCCGATGCGCAGATGCGAGTCCTCGGCAAGGGAAATAAAGTGCGCGTCTTGCCGCTGCCCCAGGAGATCATCGAGGTCTTGCAAAACTATCTGCGGCTGGAAAGGCCTCTGACCAACTCGCCTGCTCTGTTTGTTTGCTTGAAAGGCCGCCAGAGGGGCCAGTCCATGACACCAGCCGGACTGCGCTCGCTCTTCCGCAACCATCGTGTACGTTGCCAGCTCCCCCATGCCAATCCACATCGCCTTCGTCACACTTTCGGCTCTGACATGGTGCGTGCAGGCATCTCCTTGCCCGCCCTGCAACATCTCATGGGTCATTCGCAAGTCCACACCACCATGCTGTATGTTCTGCTAGCCCCACAGGACGTTTGGCGCGAATACGCCCGCGCTATCGAGAAGCGGACGCACTTGAGCTCTCTGTAAGCGATATGAAACGGTCCACACCCAGCCTCGATCAGATCTTTGAAGCGCACCTCGGTACTCTCGCCCTGACTCTGCGGCCCAACAGCATGACTGACTATCGCTGCGTTGCTGGCCGCTTCCTCTCCTGGCTTCACGCTGCTTTTCCGCAGGCACGCCGGCTCTCCCAACTCCGCCGTGATCCCCATCTGCTCGGCTGGTTCCGCTCGCTGTGCGAACGACAACCGCCCTTGAGCAACAAAACCCGCCACGATTATCTGCTCTATCTTCGCCGGCTACTTGACAACTTGGCCGCCAACGGCCATGCCATTGCGCCCGATCTCATCCGCCGCGAGGACTTTCCTCCGCAACCGCGGTATCTGCCCAGGCCGCTTTCTCCCCACGACGATCAACTACTCCAGCAGGAGCTGCTCCGCACCGACAACCTGCCTGCCAATGCCCTGTTGCTTATCCGCGCTACCGGTATCCGCATCCGCGAATGCATCCAGCTGCCTTTGGATTGTCAACGACAGTTAGGGCCTGACGCCTGGGCCCTGCATGTCCCGATCGGCAAGCTACACACCGAACGCCTGGTTCCCGTCGACGCCGATGCTCGACGCACCTTGGCCCGTCTTCTGCAACTGCGTACGCTGGCTTCGCCCGCACAACTGGCCAGATCCGAGCGCTTCTTACTCCCCCGCCTTGGTCGCATTGATCCCTTGTATCACGCGCTTAGGGTGGCCCTCGCGGACGCTGCTAAACGAGCGACCTGCTCCGCTCCGGTAACGCCGCACCAGTTGCGCCACACTTATGCCTCCGAGATGATCCGCCTCGGCGTCAGTCTTCCCGCTCTCATGCAACTGCTGGGGCACAAGGATGTTCGCATGACCCTGCGCTACGTGCAGGTCACTCAACAAGACTTACAACGCGAATTCCACGCCGCTCGCCAACACGTGCCTCAATCGCATCGCCTGCCCATACCCTCCGTCCCCAACTGCTCCGCCACCGCCGATCTTCCCGGAATCCGTCAGGCGCTCGCTGCTACACGCCATCTGCTGGAGATGTATCGACGTCAGCTTAGCGACGCAAGAATCCAGCGTTCGCTCAGGCGCCTCGACAAGCGACTGCTCGCTGTCGCATCGCAACTCGATCGGATTAACATAGCCGAAAAATGAAGAAAGATTGGCCGGTCAAGTGGCAGTACGCTCGACATCAATCCGATTATCAACGGCGTGCGGCCGCTGGCTGCCGCGCTCCAGCGCGCTTACGGCAGCGCATCGCTGCTGGGGCCGGTGTACATCCAGGCGGCTGTCGATCATTCGCACTATGACGAAACAGTGGTCCATTATGAGCGCCGCTTTGCCAAGGCGAACAGCTTCCAGGTCAATTATGTCCTCTCCTGGGCCGATGCCATGGCGGGTGACGGCGACGCCACGCCGCGCAGCCTGATGGGTGTCGGGTACCCGCAGATTCCGTCGCCCACCGGCGGTTATATCTTCGAGCCCTGGGAGTGGGGTCCCACGCCCTACGACGAACGGCACCGGATCACGGCTATTGGCGTGTTCAACCTTCCGTTCAAAATCGAGGTCGCGCCCACTCTGACCTTCGCCACCGGCAGGCCCTACACGTTATTCCAGGGCCAGAATCCGAGCGGCGAACCGGGCAGCTTACTACAAATTACGAACAGCGCGGGAGTGCCCGAGGGCATCGGCGACGCGCGCGGTAACGATCTGTTCATTCTGAACGCGCGGGTGTCTAGAGTCTTTCCGTTCGGCAGAGACGGGCGGTACAAAATCGCTGCTTTCGGTGAACTGTATAACATCACCGACCGCGCCAATTTCGGGAACAATTACGGTGACGTGAAGGGTACGGCCACGTACGAGCTGCCGACCGGCTACATCGGCGGATTCGGAGCCGTTTCCACCACTCCGAATTCGTTCCAGGTCCAGTTCGGAGCGCGCTTTACATATTGATTTAAGTCCGTTGGAATGGCTGCAAATCGTAGAAATGACAATAGGGAGGGCGGGGTCACGCCACTGCTTCGCTACTCAAGTTAGTCCTCATCGGTGGGTCAGATTTGCGGCCGATCCGGCTCTCGAAAAGGGGCGAGACCATTCGCCAAGTCAAAACGCCACTTAGAAGCCCTCAACCCGCGGAGACAGTTCACGATTTCGTTTTCGATCGTTCGAGCGGCAATCGACCGAGCGAACCGACTAACGCCGTCTCTTAAGCACGGACCGTGCTGGGGCTCGCCGACACAGATCCGGAAGGTGATACAGTGTTCTTTGCTGGCGGCTATGAACGCAAAAAGGGCGTTGCAGTTTCCGATGTTGGGTCCCTGGCCGGGGATCATCGGCCAGATGCTAATGGACGATCCGTCGCAATCAAAAAAACAGAGGGCTAAAAGGAAAAAAATGAAAACTCTTTCTATCGCAGCCGGCATACTTGCCCTGGCTTCGTGCGGCTTCGCCCAATCCGCCTCGTCTGCGGCGCCATCAAACGCGGCTCCTTCCGCCGGCGAGGCGGCAGACGGGCGGGTATCCTACAGCCATATTTACCTGCTAAGCAAAGACCCCGAGGCCCAAAGGCATTTTTGGGTGGACATTATGGGTGCGACGCCCGGAAAGATAGGCCGTAGTCTGGATGTCTACACGCTGCCGACGATGCGCGTAATGGTCAATAAAGGTGACCCCGCCGCCGGCTCTGAGGGGTCCATCGTCAATCACGTGGGATTCCGGGTACGCGATATCAAAGACATTTTGGCCAAGGTCGAAGCGGACCACTACACGATTCAAGTGGTAAATCCGAATAAGGACAAGCCCACCCAGGCGTTTGTGCTCGGTCCGGACGATCTTCGCATTGAGTTGCTCGCTGGCCCTAACATAGCCACGGTAGCGGAAAACCACCAGGTCCACTTTTTTACGCCCGATGCTGACGGCATGCAGAAGTGGTACCTGAAGAATCTCGGGGGGAAGGGCCAGGCGCTCGGAAAAGTGAAGGTTGTAAACATGCCGGGGACCATGCTGTTGTTCAGTCCCACCGACACGCCTGTTGCTGGAACGAAGGGTCGCGTGCTGGATCATGTCGGCTTTGAAGTGAAGGACCTCGATGATTTTTGCAAGACCCTGGAGGCGAATGGCATCAAGCTCGATACTCCGTATCGCAAGTCGCCCCAAATGGCGCTGGCTTTTCTGACCGATCCTTGGGGTACGCGGCTCGAACTGGTAGAACATTTCGCGGCGTCAACCAGCCAAAACCAGAAGCCGCCGCAGCAGTAGCAGAAAAGTGGCGAGTTGGGCGTAACGGCCACGGCTATGAGCCAGGATATTGTTTCTTTCGTTGAAATCGGGTCCGCAGACGCCTCCCAAACCGGGGCTTTCTTCCAGCAGCTTTTCGAGTGGCAGTTCCATCCTCTTGGCGCTCAATCCGAGGGATGGTATCAAACCTCCTCGATCAGAATAGGTATGCACGGAAATGATCCTTCGCCCGGATTCCTTGTGTTCTTCGGCGTCGATGACCTGGCGGCCGCGATCGCCAAGGTTGTGAGCCTGGGCGGCAAAGCGGAAGTCCCGGCAGAGGAGCCAGGATTTGGGCAGTTTTGTTTCTGCACGGACCCGTCGGGGCTCAAGTTTGGGCTGCATTCGCTGCGTTCAGACCGTTAGCTAGCGATCGGTCGCGGGCGTGTCCGGGAATCGCGGTGATTCTGGTGCGGGAGCAATACCATGACGCCTTGCTGCCCGGGTCAACGCAGAAGCGATATATGAGCTTCTTAGTGTATAAGACCAGCACCCCGCGACGGAGCGGTCTTGCCGGGAGGTATAAGTGGGACGCGCGTGCGATCCGCTCTTGAATCGCCCAACACCCGCGGCTTGACACGGCTGCGCTTACTTGACACGATCACCAAATGCACGGCGTCTCTGTTCCACTCCAGCGGCGGTCCATCAGCGGCGGACTGCGCCGTTCGCGGTTGTCACTTGTGTTCATATCAGTCACGGCCAGTCTCGTGAGCGCTCAGACCAGCACCCCGCGCCGGACCGTCTGGGACGGTGTGTACGCGGAGGCTCAGGCCGCCCGAGGCGTGGCTGCCTTCGGCCAAAGCTGCGCGGGCTGTCATGCGCTCACAGCAGAGGGCAAGGCGCCGCTGGTGGGCGACCCATTCTGGAAGAGTTTCGCGCAAAAAAGCGTCGGCGATTTGCTGGAGTTCGTCAGCGCCAACATGCCGAACGGCGCCCCCGGCTCGCTCGACGAATCCACCTACCGGGATATCGTCGCGCTTATGCTGAAGTCCAACGGCTTTCCCGCGGGAAGCACTGACCTTCGGCGCGACAGCATCGCCAACGTACAGATTGTCCAGAAGGACGGACGCACAGAACTCCCCTCCGATGCGCTGGCTCGCGTGATCGGTTGCCTCACTCGGAAGGGGGCCGACTGGGTAGTCACGAAAGCAACCACACCGGAGCGGGCGGAGAACGTTTCTCCGGGCGGCGCAGACGCAACGAGGCCGCTCGGGAGCCGCACATTCCCACTAAAGTTTGTCGTCACGCGCCTGGATCCGTTATCCGGCTCGCGAGTTGCGGTAACCGGCCTCCTGATCGGCGCCGGCGGCGCGGACGGCATGAACGTAACCACCGTGACCCGCGTCGCCCCGAAGTGTCCCTAGAGATCGATTCTGCCGTCACTCGCGCCGAGCTTGTCGATTTCAACGCCGGCTAAGTGCGCCATCGAGAGAAGCAGGTTCGCGGTCGGCGTTTCCTGCGCGACGATGTGGCGGTTGCCCTTCAACCGGCCCTGTGCGCCGCCCACGATCACCGCAGGCGGGCTGTGGCGATCATGCGCGTTGCCGTTGCTCATGCCGCTGCCCCAGTACAGAACCGAGTGATCGAGCAAGTTTCCATCGCCCTCTTTGGTGGCCTTCAGTTTGTCGCAGAAATCGGCGAACTTCTGGATTTGGTACGTGCCGATCTTGGCGTACTTGGCGAGCTTCTCCGGATCGCCGCCATGATGCGAGATGGTGTGATGCTGCTCGGGAATGCCGATGAAAGCATACGCGCGGTCGCTGGCCTCATGACCGGTCATGAAAGTGAACACGCGGCTGATGTCGCCCTGGTACGCCAGGTGCATCAAGTTATAAGTGATGGTCATGTGATCGTCGAAAGCTTCCGGCAAGCCCACCGGCGCCTCCGGATCGCCGGTAATAGTTCCCAGCCGGGCCTCCATCCGCTGGAGCTGGTTCTCCACGTCGCGGATGTTGCCGAGGTACTCGTCGAGGATGGCGCGATCTGGCGCTCCCAGCGACCGTTTCAGTTTCGCGGTTTCCTCGCTCACCGAATCCAGCAGGCTCTGCTTTTCTTTCAGGCGGGCAAAGCGCCGCTCGGTGGAATCCGTTTCGCCGAACATGCGCTCGAAGGTCACGCGTGGATTGATCCCCACTGGCAGCGGGCTGGAGTTGTCGCGCCAGGACAGCGTGTTGAAGAACGTGCAGGCGAAACCGTCGCAGGCCCCGACCGCGGTGCCCATGTCCTCGGTGCCGACTTCGATGGACCGCAGCGGCGTATCGCCCGCCACTTGATCGGCAATATATTGATCGACGGTCTTCTTCGAGTGGATTTCCCCATAAGCCGACGTGTTGCCGTCACGCTGCACCACCGGCCCGACGCCATTCAGAAACGCGGAGCTGGCGCCCAAATGGATGGACGAACCCCACGGCGCTTTCATCTTGCTCACCGTGACCAGCTGGTTCCGAAACCCTTCCAGCGGCTGCATCACCGGCTTGAAGACGAAGTCGCTCCCGGCCGCATCGGGATGCCACGTAGTGGGAAACACGCCACAAGGGAAGTAGACCGCGCCGAAGCGGAACGGAGATTTCGGCGCAGCGGAGAGCGCCGGAATCATGGCGTCCAGGAACGGCAGTGCGACCGAGGCGCCCAAGGTGCCACGCACAAACGTGCGTCGCGAAAGATGCTTCTTTGTAATGATCATGGCTGCTCCCTTTTTGATCGTGAAGTGTTTGATCGTGCAAGTTTAACAGCATCGGCCGTACGGGCCGCTTCCACCGGTTCCAACTTAGTGCGCATCTGAAATGGCACACTTTCCACTATTCCCATAATAACTGAGGAAAGCTGGTAATCGTTTTGGGCGGCCTTCCTCACAATGTGCCGAACCACCGGCATGTCGGCGGGCTCCAGCCCGCGGCCCAGCGCGTAGGTCAGCAGCTTTTCAGTGACGACGGTCACAAAGGCGTCGGGACGGCTTAGAATGGCCTCCCGCAGCGCCACCGGCCCGTTGACCTGGGTTCCATCGGCGAGTGTTCCCGCCACGTCCAACGGCGCGCCATCGGGGCCCTTATCGCGCCATACTCCCACCGAATCGAAATTCTCCAGCGCAAACCCGGGCGGATCGATCACGCGATGGCAGCCGGCACAAGGCTGATTCTTGCGGTGCAATTCCAGTTGGGCGCGGACCGTCTTGGGAATTTTCGAGTCCTTGTTGCTTTCGTCCAGCGTGGGAACATTGGGCGGCGCAGGAGGCGGAGGCGTATTGAGGAAGGTGCTCAGGATATACTTGCCGCGATAGACCGGCGAGGTTCGCGTGGCGACCGAGGTCATCGCGAGGATGCTCCCTTGCCCCAGCAGCCCGCGCCGATTGGGATCGGTGAGTTTCACGCGCCGGAATTGCGGGCCGTAAACGCCTTTGATGCCGTAATGCCGCGCCAGCCGCTCGTCGAGGAAGGTGTAGTCCGCGTTCAGAAGCTCCAGGGTGCTGCGATTGTCACGCAAAATGTAGCCGAAGAACATCTCGGTCTCGGTGCGGAATCCCTTGCGGATATTGTTGTCGAAATCGGGGAACATCAGGATATCCGGAACCACCTTGGCTTCCAGATTGCGGAGCTGCAACCACTGCCCGGTGAAATTGTTTACCAGGGCGTCGGAACGGTTGTCTGAGAGCATGCGGTGCACCTGCGCGCTCAGCACTTCCGGCTCCCGCAGCCGGCCCGCTGCCGCCAGGTCCAGCAGTTTTTCATCCGGGATGCTGCTCCATAAGAAAAAAGACAAGCGCGAGGCCAGATCCACTTCGCTGACCGGATGCGCGACGCCGGCACGGGCGCCCGGCGGATCGCTTTCGATGCGATACAAGAAGTAGGGGCTGGCAAGAATGCGCGCTACCCCGGCTCGAATTCCATCGTCGAAACTGCCGCCGCTCTGGCGTTCCCGCTGGTAAAACGACAGCGGCGCCGCGACGTCGCCCGCAGTCACCGGCCGCCGATATGCGTGGCGTGCGAGATTTGTGAGAATCTTCGCTGCACAGCTGTTCTCCTCCGGAGTCGCACCCGGGGCGTCTTTCGCCGCCACACGGCTGACACTAGCGCTGGGATGGCACAAAAACAATTTTTGCCGGCTGGGGTCCTCGCTCAAGCCATGCACGTTATACGGGCCGTCGATGGAAACAGTCCGCAGCCTGGGCATCCCCGCCACCATGTGGACTTCCTGGCTGTCGCGCGGCGAGGGCTGCCAGACGTCCTGCAATTTGCCCGGCCGCTCTCTCCACGTAAATCCAACGTCGTGAGGACCGGCAGTGATGCGCACGCGTCCCGTCATTCTTTTGTCGATAACGGGCTGCGCCGCGGCCAAATCCTTGGCCTGCATCTCGTCGTCGGCGGGACCGCCAATTGGAGCCGAATACACTTCCGCGCCATCCACGGTAATGACGAAGGTGTACGGCGTGTCATTTCCCTCCACGCCTGCGTAGCCCTCCTGAACGCCTCGCACCAGACGGCCCGACAGTTTATACTCCGCGTCAGCCGGAAAAACGTGGCGAACAACCGTACCGCCCACCGTTCCGAGCGGCAGTCCGTCGATGTATCCGTTCTGGCTGAATTCCCGGCTGATGGAATGCTCGTCCGTCCCCGGCCGCACCTGCGGATCGCCCACCGCCATGGCGCTGACGCGCTCGGCCGCGTTGACGTAGCCCTCCAGCAGCAGCGGCGACGTTTTCAGAGCTGTCGCGATATTGTCGAAACCGTATTCGGCGCCGTCGGTCGGCAGCAGGTCGCTCACGTCCAAGTCCACCGCCAGCAGGTCGCGGACCGCGTTGGCATATTCGGCGCGATTCAGACGATGCACCACGAAGCGGCCAGGGGTGCTATGGCCTTCCCAGGCGCGATCGAGCGATGCCGCCAGCCAGTTCGTAAAGGCCGCGTATTCGGCCTCGCTGGGACGCGGCACGCCCGGAGGCGGCATGGCCCGCACACTCAGTTTACGAATCACTCTCTCCCAGGTCTCCGCGTGGCCCAAAAGATCGTCGAAGCTCGCCGCTTCCAGATTGACCGGAGCTTCTGCCGGATTCGCCGCGCGTTTGCTGTGACAGGCGATGCAATATTGATTCACGAACGCCCGGTATTTGGCTGCATCCGCCGTTGTCCCGGCCTTGGACGGCGCGCTGCCGGTCTGCGCGAGCAAAGGCGCTGTGATTCCGGCGCAAGCCAGCGCAGTTGTGATTACGATCTTCCTCATGGCGCCTTCGTCACCGCCGCTACATCGGAACTTTTTTTCTGCTCGCCGCTCTTCTTGCCGGCCGCGGGAGCCAGCGGCGGAGGCTGAGGCGCCGGATCGTTGGGACCCAGATGCATCAGCTCGCGCAAGGTGGCGACAACTTCCGCGCGCGAATCTTTCTTCGGATGATAGGCCTCGGGATTGTCACCCATGGCGTTGGGGTCCTTTTTCTTGGGCTTTTCGGCCAGAAGCAGGGGCGTCAGATTGTCCTTGTTCACCGCGTCCAGCTTTGCGCCGGCCGCGACCAGCGCACGTATCATCGCCACGTGCTCTTCGTCGACGGCCTGGTGCAGCGGCGTTGAGCCATCGGGCGCCTTGGCATTGGGATTCGCGCCGGCGGCCAGCAACAGCTTGAGCGCCTCCAGCGGCTCGCGGCTGCCGGGCTCGCGGTACGGCGGCGCCACCATGCGGTCGAACCCCGGCCCCGCTGCGAACGATGCGCCCAGGCCGCCTTTCAGCGCAGCCATTATGGGCGTTTTGCCGATGTTCGGATTCCGCCGGCCAGCAGCGGCGGGTTTGCCGTCCTTCGCCTTGGCCTCGCTCGGGCTCCATTCGATTTGCGCGCCGTGGGCCAACAGCAGCTTCAGCACCTCGACGTCGGTTGCGGTCGCGGCGCGGTAAAAAGGCGAGCTGTTGACCGATGCGCCGCAGCACAGCGTGGTGGAATGCAACGCGCCGACGAACGGCTTGTTCACGTCCGCACCCAGGTCGAGCAGCACCTTCACGAGACCCAGGGCTGTCAGATTGTTCGGATGCGTGGGTTGCAGCCGCGAGCCGTCATGCGCGCGCATGTCGGTGGTGCCGTCGTGCATGTCGACGGCCCAGTATAAGGATCCATCGTTGGGATCGCCGCCCAGGTCAAGCAGTTCCTTCGCCAGATCGAAGCGGTCATTTACTATGGCGACGACGGTGGCGCTCGCGCCATCAGCGTTCGTCAGCTTCGGATCGGCGCCGCCCTTGATCAGCGCCTCGAGGACATCCGCGTGTCCATTCCGGGCCGCGAACATCAATGCCGTGAAGCCTCCGGAAGGATGGTCGGCGTCCTTGCGCTCTGTGATCGTGGAAACGTGGGCCTTGAGGTTTGGATCCGCGCCCGCGGCCAGCAGCGTCTTCACCACCTCCAACTGACCTTCGGCGGACGCCCACATGAGCGCGGTCTCTTCCTGATACGGGTCCGCTGCGTTGACCAGCGAGCCATGCGAAAGCAGCAGTTTCACGGCGTCCACGCGGCCGGTGCGCGACGCAGCCATCAACGGTGTCTCGCCCTCAGGGTGCCAGCGCGTGGCGTCGGCGCCCGCATCGAGCAACGCTTGCATCACCTCGACGTCGCCATTGCGGCTGGCTTCGAGAAGAGGGGTGACACCGTAATGATTGGGAGTATCAACCCAAGCGCCCGCCGCAAGCAGCGCCTTAGTCATTTCCACGTCTGAGTGGTAGGCCGCCCACAACAGCGCCGACGAGCCGTCATTGGCTGGACCATTTACATCGGCGTGCTCCTTGATCAGCTTGCGCACCTCGGGGAGATCGTCGGATTTGGCGGCGTCAGCCACCGCGCTAACGGTGGACGCAGCTGCCAGGAGGGCATGGGGTGGGACCGTCGCGAACCCAAGCATAAGCGGCAGACACCACCAGATACGCCGTACGGGCCTTGCTCTTTTCCCCGATTGCATCGCTACGCCTCCCTCGAAGCATCTGCATGCTACAGACGCAGTTGCATGCAACACAAGATATATCGCTGCGATGACAACTGCAAGCCCCACCCTGGGGCCCCCGTCGTTGGCCCATTTCTCGATGTCGAACAGCCGGGTGAAGCTACTGGACCGGGGGAAGTTTGGGCTTGCCCTCCGGAGAGCGCTCGTCGACGGCGATGGCAAAATAGCCGCTCACCGCGTACGCGCTCATAACGGCCACCATATCCATCGTTCCTCGCTTGCCCCAGAATTCGACGGCCTTCGCGAAGGTGGCGGAATCGACCTTCTTGTCGTGGAACATCTGGCGGCCGAAACGGATGACGGTGGCGTCTTTTTCATTCAAACCGGCCAGCGTGCGCTTGTAGCGAACGACGTCGATCAACTTGGCGTCAAGGCCAGCCTTGAGACCGCTGGCCTCATGGCCGTTCCACTCCAAGTTGTAGTTGGTTTCTCGGCAGGCGACCAGAATCGCGAGTTCACGCGTGCGCGGATCGAGCGTTCCACCAGGCACGGCGGCGTTATGGAGATCAAACAAGGCCTGCGCGACGGCAGGATTATAGGCAGCGAAGGCGAGAGGACCGCGCAGGATGTCATCCTTGCCGGCGCCGGGCAAGGTTTCGAAAATCTTCTGGCCCTTGGCGTCCATGTCGGACTTCTTCAGATACGGCAGGCGGGCGCGCGATTGCGGATCATGGCCGGCAGGGAGGTTCGATTGAGCATGCGCGACGAAGGATGCCGAGGCTGCAAGAAGAATCGCAGCCCACCAGCGCGCAGATGGGGCAACAGTCAAAGGTGTTTTCATCATTCGTTGATTCTACTTCCTGTGCCGGGCAAAGGCGCGGGACTCCGGAAACCGGCCGCATCCATCAGGTCGTTACGAAAGAGCTGAGCGTTAAATTGAAGGGACTTCGGGCTGGAGGCGAGATGATTAGTTTGGAGTGGGCTTCTCCTCGATATGATCGATCACCACCACAGGCAGCATCCTTTTCCGCATCTCCAGTTTCAGTCCGAGTTGTTTGCTGATCGCCTCCGCCAGTGAAATGCCGCCGCCCGGGTCGGATGCTGCTGTGGAATCGCCAATCGCGGCCGTCTGCGGGGCCGGAGCCGTGAGCATCCACGCAGGGGTATAACTCAGCATGAAATCCCAGCGGCCGCCGAGCCCTGTCGCATCCTCGACCGGATAGGCGAAGTTGTTGGGAGCCAGCGGCTGCAGCGCCGCCGCAAATTCGGCCATTGTGACATTTCGGCAATCCAGCAGTTCCGCAAGCCGCGGATTTAGGTCGCGTGGATCGTTGGCTATCGTACGCGCAGTTTTGCAACTCGCGCGGACGGCCGGATTTCCGGGTTTCATTTTGACTTTGCCCGGTGCAAGGGAATAGGCGGTCACCGGCCGATTTTCCAACTCGTATTTGATTTTGAAGCGGTCGATCAGCAGCGCGCGCAGCATGAGCCTGACATCGTCATCCATATATCCCCATCCACGCACGGGTGGGCTGTTCGTGTTGGTGGAGGCTTTGGCGTTGATGTCGAAACGCGCCGAGCTAACCCATTTGGGCAATGGCGCAAATCTCTCATTGATATGACTCCAGTCCATGTCCCAGGCGGCGCCGAGCAGGATACGCATGTCCACTGCCCGGGCTTCAAATCCGCCTCCCGGAGTTACGCGCATGCCGGCGCCCGGCTCTCCCGGGCTGCTCGGCTTCAGGTCGGCCACCTCGAATTCAATGTCGCGGCGTGGAAGTTTCTTCGCAATATCTGGAACATTCTCAGTTGGCCGCTCGTTCACGCTGTCGATTACCAGCACGGGCGCGGGAGCATTTTGGGGCGCCAGACTCAACCCAAGCTGCCTCTCGACGGCCTTGAAGATCGTTACTCGCTCAACTCCGCCCGGAAGCGACCGCGCACGCCCGTGCCATTTGAGATCGAAGTCCCAGGAGCCATCGATACGAGTAGCATCCGCGACGGGGCTGGCCAGATAATCCCCGGCGGCGCCGCGCAGCCATTCCGCAAAGGCCTGCATCGTCATTTTGCGGCACGCTACGGCAGTGAATGTGGAGGCGGCCGGCTGCGGCTGATATTCGCATCCCGCGTTGCCATCGCCCATGGCTTCCGTCAGTTTCGGCTTGCCTTTGCTCACCACCAGCGCAAATGCCGGTATCGGCCGCGAGTCCTGGTGAAGCACCAGGTGGAAACGGTCCGTCAACAGCGACTGCAGCATGAGCCTGATGGTTGCAGGGGACGTTCCGGCTGGTGCCTTCGCGGCGATATCGAACTGGTCGAACTCCAGCCAGTTCGGTCCGCCGAGGACCACGTCCGGATCGACGTTGTAAGCGATCTGGATCAGATCGAGCACGGTGGCCTTGCGCAGGTCGTAGCGCTCGCCGCGCAAGACGCCACCCGAAACGAACGTGTAGGGATTCATCGCGCTCCGGTGCACGTCCGCCGCTTCAAACTTCGGGGCCTGCGCGAACAGGGTGACCGATGCCATCGCGGCGATCGATATCAGATTCCGAATCGTCACTCGTTTCTCCGCAGGTTTGCTCTCGATTTACGTCGTTTGAGTTCTAAACGACGGAATTGCAGCGCGGAAGGTAACCCAAATCCCTTACGCGCGCATCACGCGGGATGGCAAGGGTCCGGTTGATTTCCGGGCTTCGGTTTGTGAGGAAGCCTGTTGGCAGAAACCGAATTCGAAACCTATCGCGGGCTCGCCGCTGTGAGGCACGAACGAGCTCGATCGCGAGTCAACTCCGCAAGCACCCAGACCCTGATGGACCGCGAGTCGCCCAGGATAGAGCTATGTTTCCAGGTCAGGGACGGGTATCAATCCGCAGCCTTGCTGTCGCAAGCAGCTCGATCAGCTGCGGATTCCGCGTCACTATCACTCGCTATAATTTTAGTCAGCCCGGCTGTGGCGGGCGAGAGGAACAACGATGATTGTACGTATCGCGACCGCCGTGACGATCGTACTGGTTGGCTCCTTGGCAAGTGCTCAACAAATTCAGGTCAGAGACTTCACTGAGGATGGCAGCGCCACGGTGAAAGATCCGGATGCGCCGGTATCATTGGAATTGCCCCAGGGCTGGAGCTTATTCAGCGGACACCGTTGGGGCGATCATGAGACGACTCTCCAACTTGCGGATGCCGAGTCGGGCACCAGGGTCGCCCTCTACTATCAATATCCGCTCCAGAAAACATTCCAGGATGCGAGAGCAGCCCTGCACCAATGGATCGACATGAAGGTCCGCCAGCGGCGCGGGGAAGGATTGACAGACTACCACGTCCAGCCGGGAAGCGTTCATGACTTGATGGTCGGCGGACACCCCGCGGAGAGCTTCGTGGGAGAATTCACGGCCGCCGGCCAGCCGGAGAACGAGTTCATACTCCGCGTACTTGGCCAGACCACCAAAGCGCATTTCTTCTTGAAGATGCCGCCGGGCACGGACTTCGCTGCACTCCTCAAGAGACTGGCGCCGCTGATGGTGACTTTGAATATTCAATAACGACAGACGCACCGGATCAAGCCCCCAATGGTGGTCCGGGTGTTTCGACTTTCGATAATGCTGACGGACTATACTTATTTCCGGTAAGCCCTCGCTACTTGAATGCTCCAAAATCTTTGCCCGAACATTCGCAGGAACGTAAGGTTTCTGGCCGCTCTGATCGCTGCCGGCGCCACCGTTGGCGCGCAACCGCCATCTTCAACACAATTTCATCTACAAGAGGCCAGTATCGCCGATATTCAACGGGCCATCCTGGCCGGAAAAATCACGAGTAGCAGTCTCGTCGAGCTGTATTTAAAGCGGATCAAGACTTACAACAACACCTGCGTGAACCAGCCGATGGGGATTCTCGGACCCATTACCACCATTCCGCACGCCCGGCAGATCAACGCGCTCTCCACCCTGAACCTGCGGCCGGGTGCCCGCAAGAAATGGGGCTTCGACGAACGCAAGGCGCGCAGCATGACCGATATGGATGACAACAATCCGAACATGCCCGACGCGCTGGAGGTGGCCTCTGCGCAGGATCGGCAATTCAAGCAGAGCGGAAAGCTGGTTGGGCCGCTGCATGGAGTCGTCATGGCGATTAAGGACCAGTACGACACCTTCGACATGCGGACGACGTCCGGCGCGGACGCAGAGTACGCCAACGATCGTCCTCCAGAGGATGCCACCTTCGTCAAGCGGTTGCGGGACGCCGGAGCGATCATTCTGGCCAAGGCAAACCTGGCCGAGTACGCAACGGACGGTGCGCGCAGCTCCTTTGGGGGAACATTCTGCAATCCGTACGACACGGAGCGCGAACCGGGCATGTCGAGCGCGGGTTCGGCGGCATCGGTGGCCGCAAACCTGGTCACCTGCGCCATCGGTGAAGAAACGGTCGTGTCCATCCGATGGCCGGCATCCGTCAACAGCCTGGTGGGGCTGGCGCCAACCGAGGAACTCGTCAGCCGGAAAGGGATGATGGGCGCGGGCCTGAGCATGCGTACAGGACCGATTTGCCGCAATGTGCAAGATGCGGCCAGAATACTCGATGTGATCGCCGGCTACGATCCCAAGGACGACTTGACGGCATTCAGTATCGGACGGAAGCCCGCACAACCCTACCTCAGTTTCGCGGCCGCACGGCGTCTGGACGGCGTCCGGATCGGTGTGATTCGTGAGTACATGTCGAAGAAGCTCTTCTCCAAGGCCGACGAGGAAAGTATTGACATCGTCGACCGCGCCATCGACGACCTTCGTAAGCTGGGTGCGACCATCGTGGATCCGGGTCCGGAAGGCGCATTGTTCCAAAGCTGCATCGCACGCTACGCGCCGGAGCTCATGAACAGCGCTTTTACGCGCCAGTATCGGGATCTGTTCCCGGTGGATGCCGCCGGCCGGCCGCAATCCGACCAGTTGACTGCGCTTCTCCAATTGCAAGCCGACCCGGCGCGAGTGCCACAGAGTCTATCGCTCCGCAATCTTCGTACACCCCCTGTTGAGGGCGAAGACAAATACATGATGAACAAATATCTGCAAGAACGTGGCGACGCCAACATCAAAACCAACGCGGACCTGATCTCGAAAGCAAGGTTTTATCAAGACCCTAACTTTCCCGATCGCAAACAGGGAAGGCAAGCCGCGGAGCGTGCCATGGTGCTGGACACATCGGCGCGGCTGCAGACACGTTCCGCCTTTCAGACTCTCTTGCTGCAGTGCATGCAGGAACAGCGGCTGGATGCGCTCGTGTCCCCAATGTCCACCGTCCCGCCACGAAAACTCACGGCGCCGCGCGAACCGAACGTTAATGGCCGGTTGCCGATCGGTTGGTCGTTCATCGGGCAGCAAGGTTTCCCCGCGATCACCGTGCCTGCGGGCTTTACCACGGAGATCTGGGACCGCGTGCGCGATGGCAATGGCGGCACACGCTTGGCCGGGCCCATCAAAGAGAACCTGCCGGTTGGGGTCGACTTCCTTGCGCGTCCGTTTGACGAAGCGATGCTATTCCGCATCGCCTCAGCTTTTGAAGCGGCAACCCGGCATCGAAAACCGCCGCCGGACTTCGGGCCTGTGGCCGGTGAACCGTAATCTTTCGTTCCGGGTGTGATCTATGATCCTCAATTCGCGCCGACGCTGGCACCAGTCCAACTTCACCCGCGCGCACGCTCAGCTTCAGGGATTCGCCGGCCAGCAATCGCACCGCTATGCGGTGGCGCGGCCACTCGGGTGCGCCGGCATCGGCTGCCGTCGCGGGCAGCATTCGGTAGTACAATTTGACAGCTGTCAGCTAGGGAGGGAAGCACCGTGACATCCACCAATTCTCGAAACAGATGGCGAGTGGCGCGCTCTGCAGCCGTGTGCGGAGCAATCGCAGCGCTGATCATCGTTGTATCGCCCGCTAAGCTGCGCGCTCAGGCGCCTGCGGGTCAGGGGCGCGGGGCGGTTCCACCCGGCGAGGCGCTATTCACATCGGCACAAGCGGTGGCTGGGAAAGCGGCATACCAGCGCAACTGCGCCAGTTGCCACGGCTCGAGCGTAGATGACGGCCACTCTGCTCCTCCGCTCCGCGGCACGGCTTTTCTGGGTAAATTCGCGGGAAAGCCTGCGGCCGATTTGTTCACTTATGTGAGCACCAAGATGCCACAGGGCAATCCTGGAAGCCTGGACGGCGCCGAGTACGCGCGGATCATCGCCTGGGTGCTTCAGCAGAATGGTTTTGCGACCGGACGGAAGGAGTTCGCTTCCGACGCTGCAGCGCTCGCTTCCGTGACGATCCCCGCTCCGGCGGGAGGACTCGGCCGCGGCCTGGGCGGCGGCTTATCGGCCGGCGTGAAGCTTCCTCCGCCGCCGCAGAAGGCGAACCCTCTCGATAAAATCACTCCCGTCACCGATGCGCTGCTGCAGAACCCACCGGCAGGCGAGTGGCTCACGTGGCGCCGCGGCTTCGATGATCAGGGATTCAGCCCGCTGAAGCAGATTACGAAATCGAATGTGAACAACCTGCGCGTCGCCTGGACCTGGACGCTTTCCCCCGGCGCCAATGAAGCCACGCCCCTGGTTCATGACGGCGTGATGTTCCTGCACAGCCCCGGTGACAAACTGGAAGCGCTGGATGCCGCCACCGGCGACCTGCTCTGGCAGTATGCGCGAATCTTGCCGCCGGGCGTGAAGGCCGGCAACAAACGCGCCATCGCCATTTACGGGAACAAGGTCTATATGGGGACTTCCGACGTCCACGTAGTGGCACTTGATGTAAAGACCGGGCGGGTGGTCTGGGATCAGCCGCTCGTCGAGGAAGGGGGCTTCGGCTTATCAGGCGGTCCGCTGGTCGCCAAAGGCAAGGTGATGACCGGAACCAGCGGCCATGTCCCAGGAAAGAACTACATCGTCGCGCTCGACGCCGAAACCGGCAACTTCGCCTGGCGATTCAACACCGTCGCACAACCCGGCCAGCCGGGCGGCGATACCTGGAACGATCACACAGGCGAGCAGCGTAACGGCGCCTCCGTCTGGATCGCGGGAAGTTACGACTCCGCGCTGAACCTCGCCTTCTTCGGCGTCGCACAGACCTATGACACCGCTTTGCTGGCGAAGCCCGCGCGGCCGGGCGCCAATACCGACGGCCTGTATACGGACTGCACGCTGGCCATTAACCCCGATACGGGCAAGCTGGTCTGGTATTACCAGCATCTGCCCAACGATCAGTGGGACCTCGACTGGGTTTTTGAACGTCAGGTGGTGCGCATGCCGGTAAACGGCGTGGTTCGCCCGGTGATCATGACTTCGGGGAAGCAGGCGACCTACGACATTCTCGACGCGGAAACGGGGAAGTGGATCTACTCGAAGGACCTGGGCCTGCAAAATATCGTTTCCTCCATTGATCCCGTCACCGGCAAGAAAACCATCAATCCGCAAACGCTGCCAGGCGACGGGCAAACGCACATGGTCTGCCCCCATGCGGACGGCGCCAAGAGCTGGCTTCCCAGCTCGTACAATCCCGGCACGAAGATTCTATATATCCCGCTGGTTGAGGCGTGTATGGATCTGGTGCCGGTCACCGACGGAGGCCGGACCCTGTTGTCCACAGGCGTTCGCCCGGCTGTGCGGCCACGTCCGGATTCGGACGGCAAGTACGGCCGGGTGGAAGCCGTCAACATGGTGACGCGCGAAGTGATGTGGACCGAGCGCCATCGCGCGCCCGTGTCGAGCGGCGCGCTGGATACGGCCGGCGGGGTAATCTTCAACGGGTCGATCGACCGGTTCTTTCGCGCTTACGATGACCAGACTGGCAAACTGCTGTGGGAAACGCGCCTGAGCGATGTGCCGAGCGACGCGCCGATTTCGTACACGGTGAACGGCAAGGAGTACGTGGCTATTGGCGTGGGCAACGGCGGCGCCCAGGCGACGGGGTTCGCGCCGCTGGTGCCGGAGATCCAGAACGCCGACCGTGCGGCCGCGGTGTGGGTATTCCAACTGCCCTGATTGGAGTTATTGAGGCGGTGCGAATTCCAGGGATGAGCCATTTGAATATCACCTGGGAGCGGTCACTATTTGTTGTACACGGGTTCCTTAATATGGCCCTGAGTAAAATCGCGATTGTTCTCCTCGCAGGAATACTCGATGAGCTCCTGGCCGGGCTTCATTAGTTGGAAGACCCGTGTATTCGACCATGGCTTGGTGAACGTCTTAGGATCGATGATGGTCATCTTCACGTACAGGTGTTCACTGTCCAGCCGCCGGAGCTCCTGAATTACGTGCAAGGCATCGGAGTGCGGGTGCCCCAGCGTATCCAGCCGCGTCTTCCCATTGAAGCCGATGGTGTCGATCACCAGCGTATCTCCATCCCACTTGCCCACCGAATCTCCAAACCAGGTCGGATTGAGATCGGCCGGATGCTCCTGGTTCATCCGCACTGCGTGGAACCAGGTGTTTTGCTCAAACAGGAAGGTGACGTAATTCGGCGTCTGCATGATCTGAATAGGGTAGGGAGCGTTGAACGAGCGCAGATAACCGAAGGGAAGGCAACTGCCCGTATAATCGCCGTCGACGGCGGGGTTGTATTTCTGGAACGCTGCGAGCGCCTCAGGTGTGAAAGGAAGCTCTCCAGGACCCTCCTGGGACATCCCACCGCGCTGCGAGGACTTGGACATATCAGGCACGTAGGGATGGTTCCACACGCCATTCAGGTCCGGCTTACCGTCTGGAAGCCTCGGGATCGCCGTGGCCTGCGATGTTGTGGCTGGCGCGGTTGCACCGGCTTGCGCGAAAAGAGAGACCGTTAGCAGGAACGTAGACATAAATAACAATTTCTTGAGGGCGGCCATATCGGACACCATCCTACACCCGGCAGAGCGGATTCGATCTTCAGACTATGCTGCCAAGGCGATCGAGATCGAACATCGAGGCGTAGCGGCGGTGGAGAGCCCAGCCTTATGGGAAACGTCCTGGCAAATTGGGGGAACGGTCCCGAACCTTACAAGTCACCAGCGGAAGATTGTATTGCTCTCGACCAGTTTTCTTTCCAACCGTTCCCGAATTTCGGCGTTGCGGGGGCATTTTCACAATCGGCGTTGGGCGCGCTGCATCTAATTCACCAAATCGGCGGAGTGCGGGTCGATCACCTGGTTTGCGATGCTCACGAATTTCCCCAGAGGACAGTCGAAGGTAGCGTTGCCGGCACTGCAGCCGGGGATGAACACCGGAGCGCTGGCCGGCGGCGCATCGAGCGTCAAAGGGGTGAGATTGCGAAGCTGGTCCATGGTCTGAGCGACGTAAGAGGTGCGAACGATATACTCTCCGGTGGTCTGCGATTGGCGGAGTTCGAACATCAGGACCCCGCTCGGAGCAGAGACATCCGGTTGGTAACTCGGCAGCAGCCAGTCGAGCTGGAACAGGCCGGCCAGCCCGCTGATATTGGTATTCGAAGCAATCAACACCACCACTTTGCTGGAAGGGGTAGCCAATGCGCCGGACATTTGATTCCCAGTGGCTGCCTGTACCAGGGAGCGAACGATGTGGGAGGCCACATTGGAACTCTGCACCTGATCCAGATAAGGCGTGCGGTATTCCAGATTGAGGAGAAGATCGTACAAGCGGAAAATTTGGCCGATGTTGCCGGAGGTTAACTGGCCCCAACCGACCTGCGCCATCGGCAGTCCGTCCGTGTACTCCATGACAAAAGGATCGATGGCGTAGATAACCTGTTCCAAGCCTCCCAGGTTCACCGGCACACTGCTGCTTCCGGCCGTCGCGGTGATGGGATTCGCGGTGAAATTAGTGACGTCGGTCACATTGGCCGGCGCCGGGGGCGCCGCAGCGTCGTTGAACGGATAACCCAGCAAAACCGAGCGTGTGAGAGCAAGTTCGGGCGCGTAGGCAGTGGCCAGCGCCGATGGATTGCTGCCCAGACGTCCATTCACGGCCGCCACTGCTTTCTGGTAATCGAGCAAGGCGACACCCGCGTCCACAGGATCGAACAGTGGGTCGCTGCCTGGCGACACGACATTCACGTTGGGCGGGCCAGCCGCCGGGAGCATGCCGCTCCAGAAGGCCTGGGCAGTGCCGAGAATCAGAGGGGTATCGTTGGCGCGGAAGTATACGAGGTTGGCGTCCGCGGAGTCGTTGCCGGTCAGCAGTCCCTCTTGCTTGAGCCACAGATGGAAGTAGCTCCCGAGGATAGTCTCATCCGTGACGCCGTTGGGGGTGATTACGGCAATGCCCGCGCGACCCGCGGGAACGCCGGGGAACACGGGGTATGGTTGTACGGAAAAGGCATCCAGCACACTGTTCGGCAAAACAGGAGTTCGGACGCCGTGACGGCCGAAGATGATCACCTGTTTGGCTTGGGTATCATCGGCGGGCTGAGCAGCGATGGGCTGGACCGCGAGGAACGAAACGCAAACGAGCGCGAAAGCAACAAGCCGGAGGAAGAGAATCTTCATGTTCGCAAAAACCGAGTGCCCGGAGCTCGATTTTGCTCTCATGGATTCGATGGCGATCAGAGAGCTAGTTCTTCTAGTCAGCGGACTGCGCGTAAATCACTGGTTTCCCGCATGAGTTCAGTCCAGGCGGGCAGTTGAAGGTAGTATTGGCACTGCGGCCGGCGACAAGCGTCAAGGCCTCCGCGAGCGCTGCACCGGTATCACAGGCGTGTTCGCTTCTGAGCTGTCCAAGACACCCGATTTTTCATCGAGCTGACACGGCCGCGCCGTGGCCGATCAATTTCTCCAGGCCACAGTCCAGAACTTCGGAGCAGTTAACTAAAGCCAGTGGCGTATCCCTGCGGTGGCGCAGGCAGAACTGGATCAAGCTCCAGTGACTTATGACATCACATTCTTTTGCCTTTCCCTCACGCGAACGGACCACGGGACCATGCGCTCCAAAAGGCCATCGCGCAGGATCAGCGTGTGGAACAATATCGCACCCATGTGGGCAAGAAAAGTCAGGAACAAAAGATAGGCGAGGATCGTGTGGGTTTCACGCAACGTGGCGTAGAGCTCCGGCCTCGCAGGCAGAATCGGCGGCAGGTGCACGGTTCCGAACATCACGATCGGATAGTGGCCTGCTGACAGCATCGCCCAACCCACCAGCGGTAGCGCGAAGAACAACGTATATAGCAGCCGTTCGGAAGCCTTCGCAATGAAGCGTTCCTGTTGCGGCATGGTGGACGGAAACTCTGGGAGCGTGGTCAACAACCTGGTGCCCAGCCGAATCGCCGCCAGCAGAAGAATGAGGATGCCGAGCGGGCGATGGATCGCGAGGAGCGCGTGATAGTCACCCAACGAGACCACCATGGACACGCCGATGAATAACATTGCGAGAAGACAGGCGGCCATCAGCCAGTGAAGGATGCGCGACGGGAGCGCGAATTGAATGGGACTTTTGGTAATAGTGGACATGGCTATTTTTCAACCTCCTCCGTTGAAATTGCGCTGGGCTCCTTATGCTCCCTTTCGCGCCTGGTGAAGGACTGCGAATACGCCGCCGAGCGAGCGCTCAGCAGCGGGTCGTCCGAGGGCGAGATGCCATCCGGCAGCACCAGCGGATCGAAATTGATATCGCGCGTCGGACTGGTGGCTTCGCTCTCGATGGTATTGATGGTCAGCGTTCCCGCGTCGATCTGTTGCCTGTCCGGGGGCCAGGCCGCCGTTGCATCCGCCGTCGAATCGCCCGGCTGGCCTATGGTAAGAATCAAATGCCAGCGCAGCGGCTGGGCATGCAGCTGCGCGATCAGGCCATCGAACAAGTAGTTCTTGCCGGTCGCCGCCGCGCTGTTTGGCTCGGACGTTTGATCCGGCTTCACAAACCATCGAACCGGAGTGGACACACCTTGCGCATTGACGAAACGAAAGGCGTTCAGGGCGTAGTACGGGCTGTCGCCGAATCCGGACGAGAACGGATGCTTGCCGATCACTTGGAGCGCCGCGGCGGTTTCCGGATGCTTGGCCAGAAAGGCGTTCATAGCGCCGGGAATGTTTTTCCCCGTGGCCGGGTCTGGGGAGGAAGCCACCAGGAACTCATTGAACGCTTGCGGGGTATTGACGACGAATACAGGAATGTTGATCATGGCCGTCCGCCACTCTTCTCCATCGGGCTGTTTGAACAGAATGGCGAGGCTTCGGATGGTTTGCGGTGTGTCGGCGGCATATGGCATTCCTCCCGCCAGCGCAAAGCGCCCAACGATAGGTACGCGGCCGGGGACAAACACCTGCGCCTTGGAGACGGCCCGTCCCGCTCCGTTGCTCTCGAAGTAACCGGTAACACAGACGCCTTTGGCGTGATTGCGCCGAAATCCGGGATGCACTCCGTTCACATATTCAAAAGTGTTGATAATCGCCGCCGGCGTCAGCTCGTGTGGTGTGAACCAACCGCCCGCATACAGAAAGAGCCCTCCGGTCACTACCAGGGCGCCAACAATTGAGATAAGCCGCACGGCTAAACCTGCGCCTCGCAACGGAGCGGCGGGCGGCTGAGAAATTCGATCTGATTCAGTGGTATTCATACCCCTCCTTAATTCGCAAAGCCTGTTCCGGCAAGCGCCCGTGTGTCGAACCAAGGACTCGAGTTCCGATGGACGGTCACATAGCAATTGACGCTTCGCTTCTACTGGCTTGATTCGACATTCATAACGATGGGCAACGCGCGACAGCCGCTAATTGTTAAGCAATCGCGCCGCCGTGATCCCGGGGAGGCGTCCAGGCTCAAATCTGTCTGGATTATCGAGAATTCGGGCTGAAGCATCGAAACGGATGGGTTCGCCGTTGGGCTCTCGCCGGTGGCGGCGCTGGTGAAGTTTGAGACGGGCCTGAACGATGTGCTTTTCAGAGCGCCGGCGACAGTCTCCAGAACGCTTGGCCAATCGCCCGGCTGAGGCTGGCGGAAAAAACGGGCGGTGGGACGAGAAGCGGTGGGACGAGAAAAGGACACGAACATCAGCGTTACACCCGTTTTGGTCCATCCAGTGGTCAGGTATCTTTTGATATCGAGGATGGCCTTGCAGAACTAGTCGAATGCCCCGTTATGGTGCCATTCATGCGTGGTATAAGAGCGCATACAATTAACGGACCGGACGGAATTCTTGACGAAAGGGAACCATTTTCGGCGGATTGAAGGTTGGCTGCGTTTTGGTCGAAGATACACATAATGCGCTGGAGTCCGGCGGTTGTCTTTATTTTCGGATTGGCGAGCTACGGTCAAGACTCAGGGAAGGCACCGATCCGGGCGACCTTACAGGCCGGTGCGGGAGCAGGCAGCCTGGTGCTCCCTATCGCCGCAGCGCCGGCCACCGGCGACCGAATCGTTATCTCCACCGACACCAGTCTTTTGAAGATTACCGTTGTCACGCCAGAGGGACGGCGTATCAACTCCGCCAACGCCGCAGCGAGCGGGGCTAATTGGTCGGAGATCCCATCCAGCGCTCCAATCGGCTCAACCGATGGAGGGTATACCGCCATCTTTGGGTTTCAGCAGCCGGGCACGCAAGGCGCTTATACCATCGAATTCGCAGCGGCTAGAGCGCTGCCCAGGCCTGCGCAAGTCGCTACGTGGTTCGTCAGTGATCAGGGTCAATACGATCAGCTAGTCTCTCAGATTGCCGATGTCCGAAGATTAGGGCCAGTCTCGCTCAATGCTGCCCAGCGCACCCGCGATTTGACTTGGTCCTTCCCCGCAGATGAAGGCGGCACGCTCATTGACATTGTGGTTTCGGATCCAACCGCGAAACTGCGATTAACCCTGCCGAGCGGCGCGAGCGTCACATCGGCGAGCGCCCAAGGCTCCGGCTTCGAATGGAAGACCGTCAGTTCTCGCGACGAGTTCGACCCACCGGGTTCTATGTTTGGACTCAGCGGATTCCTGCTTCCGCGCCAAGGAGCGCATCACGTGATCACACTTGAGAAAGCCTCTAAGGGAAACTATGCAATTCGTATCGAAGTGAGTGGGGCGATGACCTCTGAGGTGGAGGCGGTCGTGCTGCCTATCGAGAAACTCTTCAAGGAAGCGTCAGCAGAGATTGGCAAACCACCCGTCCTCCCCAATGGAACCGTTCTGATAGAGCCGGTCGCGCTACCTGACGGTTGCTTTGTGGGCGACCAACTCAACCTGGCCCTCCGCTTGGCAGGCGATCCAATTTCAGCTCCAGTGAGATTTCGCGTGCAGGTGGAAACGCGCGCGCCATTGCCTCACAACGGCCCGGGGCCGCAAGAATATGCCGCGCCCAAGGTCGCTGTGACACCAGTAACGTTCACTCGTTCATCTGACGGATGGTATCGCGGCATACTGGTTCCGAAACAGCGCGGGATAATGCGCGTCTCCATCCAGGCGAGTGGCACCACCGGGGCCGGCATGGCATTCACCCAGGACACGGTGTTGCCGCAGGTGATGGTGAGCGCGGTGGCTGCCAGATTGGTCTCACTCACCGAACACACGGTGGATGATAACGGAAACGGCCGGCCCGACCGACTGGAGCTCACTGCTACGCTGGATGTCGCGATCGGAGGTAAGTACGGTCTCCGCTTTATGCTTTCAAAGGACAACGCCATTGGAGCGCTCGGCGATGGATCGGCGACTCTTGCAGCCGGCAGGCAGAAAGTCACGGCATCAGTTCCTGCTGCCCGAATCTTTAAATCCTTGAGGGACGGTCCATACCGAATCACCGGCATCCAGATTTTCAAGGAGGAAGGAAGCGCTTTCGAAGGCGTGAAGGGCGCCACCCCAACTCTGTCTCTAACCACAGCGGCCTACAAACGCGACGACTGGGATCGCGGCGAAAACTTTGGAGAAGAGAAAATCGAGGTCCGCCCGCTGCGTCCAGATACGAACGGTAAGTTCACAGCGGTTGAAGTGCTCTGGGGCGCTGTTACTGAAGGAGGGTGGTGTTCCGCATCGGGCGATCTGGATGTGGACAAGCAGCGGCTTCACGTGATTGAGAGCGGTGAATTACCCAAAAGGCGAAGCCTCATCTCCCTTGAGTTCGATGCCAGGCCATTGGCAAACGCATCGAAGGCAAGCGGATACTTCTCGGGAATTGTGAACTGCGGAAATGGTGAAAAAGGAGCGGCTACGGCATTCCTGCCGGTGACGGTCGATCCCAGCCAATTCGAACGAGACGATTCGCCACTGCGCGTCTTTTCTCAGTCCATGATCAGAGTCGTCGTTGGCAAAACCCCGCGCCCCGCGTTCGCGGCGCTAGAGGTTGCGGGTAAGCAGCAACGGGACGTCGTGTATCGCGTGACCAGCGTCCCCACCGGTCTCGCGGTGGTGCTTCGGCGCGCGAACCTGCAAGTGACGGCGAACGACGAAGTTGCGCCGGGACGTTATTACATCGGCGTGGAGGCAAATGCCGGCACCGAACACGATAGTGGGGAAGTGGTGGTGGACGCCGTTCGGGAGCTGCCCGCCGGTCCAGCCAGGAAATATGACAGCACTATCGCAACTGCGCGCGGAGTCCGTCCGAACAAGAGCGGCAAGTTCCAGAACCTGGAAGTTCTCTGGCCGGTGAATATCGTGCCTGCCGGCGATTGCAGTTGGGACGGCAACATTCTTTCGAGCGGAGCACCGGTCATGAGCGCAGGTATGAGCGGAAGGCTGCCTGATGGAAAATCGAGTCTCTCCTTCATCTTCGATGGGGGCGCTATCGGCAATTCCCGGATGACAAGCTGGACATTCCGCGGCCGTATGGCTTGCTCCAACCCGGGTCGCGCATTTCAGCTTGATAGCGGAATCTCAAGAGACAGCGAGCTGACCTTACATCCCTCCGGCTTCGCCAAGCGGCCTGGGCTGCCGCTCAACGCCGGACTTATGCAGATCGTGGGGTCCTACAGCTTTACGGAATTGAACGTCAAATCGGCGACGCCGGAACCTGCGGTGTTTATGGTTGGGGATCTTCCTCCCGGCTTCCAGGCTTCGATAGATAGGCCTTATGTAATCGCTGGAATGAAGACTGCACGGCTCAAGGTAGCCATAGATCCAGCCGTCAAACCCGGCCTCTACTTCGTGCCCATCAAAGTCGCTGTTGGCGCCGAGCAAGGCACCACAGACTTGATCGTCGAAGTCTCCCGGCCGTGAAGCAGGCAATTTCGCGATCAGTTCTTTGGCGGGCTCTCTAAGTCGCGGATATGTGGCAACGATATGGCCGGCGTAATGGCTGTGGCGGTCCCTTTCCGTGAGTTCACGCCGCGGAACTCGCGCGACGATTTATTAGCAAGAATCGAGCGGGCTTCGAAACAGTGCTTTCCCCTTGCGATCTTTTTGCAGCCTTTGCATCACAATGGACGGCTGGCCGTGGCCAATGGTCTGCGCAGCGCGCGTTGTCCTCATGCTCAGCAATTTGCTCGAAGCGATTGACATTGACCGAATAGGTGCTGTTCTGTCGCCGTCCCGGAATAAGCGCGCCTCGCTGGGGGCAATTGGGAAGGAAGCCATAGGGCGGCACTAGCGCCGCGGGCCCGCCGCAGCGGTGAATCAGTCGAGCGGCATCTGAGGCCGGGGAACACGTAAGTCGAAGGCACCGGTGGCGGCGCTGGTGAAGGTTGAGACGGGCCTGAACGATGTGCTTGTCAGAGCGCCGGCGACAGTCTCCAGAACGCTGGTCCAATCGCCAGGCTCCGGCTGGCGGAAAAGACGGGCGGTGGGATACCACGGCGTGTCCGTCCGGTCGCGCAGCCAGGGCCAATACGCGGAATAGGGCAGTAGAATCCAGAACGGACGGCCGAGCGCGCCCGCCAGATGCCCGATGACCGTATCCACGGTAATCACCAGATCGAGCCTGGAGATCAGCGCGGCTGTGTCGGCCAGTCCGCTGCCTTTGCGATCGGAAGTCAGATCGATATTATCGAAGCGAGCGAGAATCGAATCTTCGCCGGGGCGAAGGTTCTGCTGCAGGGAAACGAAGCGGACGCCTGGAACCTGAAACAGGCGATCGAAGATCGCCAGCGGAATGGAGCGGTTGTAATCGTTGCGATTCACCGGATTTCCCGCCCAGCAGACGCCTGCCAGCGGGCCGTCATCCGGTTTTTCTTCCAGACCAACGATCGTTTCCGATTCTGCCGGGGCCTGCAAATACGGTATCCGAGCGGGAATGGTGTCGAGAGTAATTTCCAGAGCCCGAGGCAGGCTGCCGATCGGCACGCGCAAGTCGAACTCGGGCACAGGATCGCCTGAGGTGATTACTTGAGCAATGCCGGGAATGGTGTTCAGCAGGTGCGCCAGCGGCTTTTGTACTCCCAGGATGACGCGGCCGCCCTTCTGGACGATTAGCTCCACAAAGCGGGCGAACAGTATGGTGTCGCCCAAGCCCTGCTCGGCCTGGAGCAAGATGGTTTTACCGGCGATCGCGGACCGGCCGTCCCAAATCGGTTGGGGGAAATTGTAGGGATCGATATTGAGCTCGGGAACGCGCACGCGAGCTTCGTAATCCACCCAGCCGCGCGCGAAGTTGCCCATCGCCAGATGCACCAGGGACTCATTGAACACCGGCTCGGGAGCATCGGGATCCAGTTGGCGGGCAAGCTGAAAAAAGGGTACGGCTTCCTCATGGCGATTGAGAGCGGTAAGCGCGGTGCCAATATTACTGTTGCCCAGCTTGACTTCCGGATCGAACGATAGGGCAGCCGAAAAGCTGGCCAATGCTTCCGCCGGACGGTTCAGGCGGCCTAACACGACACCCAGGTTCGTATGAGCCTCCACATATCCGGGGCGCAAGGCGATGGCTGCGCGGTAACTGGCTTCGGCTTCCTGCCAGCGTTCCAGCGCTTTGAGGGAATTGGCAAGATTGAGATGCGCTTCCGGAAAATTCTCGTGGAGCGCCGCGGCCCGGCGATACTGCTCGATCGCTTCCTCGGCGCGTCCCAGGGAATTCAGCGTATTCCCCATGCTGTTGTAGACGTCCGCCGCGCCGGGATTGCAGCCGAGGGCCCGATCGAGCAGCGCGAGCGACTCTTCGAAACGTTCCTGGTGGCGGCGGATGGCGGCCAGCCGGTGAAGCGATGGGAAATGATCCGGATTATGTTCCAGAATAGCGGTAAACAGCGACGCGGCTTCCGCCAGCTGGCCGTTTCCTTGGAAACGGACGGCTTGTTGGAATACCGGCTCCCACGGGTTCTCGCTGCGCTGATTCTCGCTCAAATTTTGGGCGGGCTCGTTCATCCAAGCTGGGGCTGACTCGCCGAACCGCTACTCGCAGGCGTCGGTCACGCAAATGGATTCCAGCGTGCGGCCCATGGGCGGCGCCTTCAGGCCGGCGGCCGTCATCAGCTTGCGGATGAGAAGCCCAGTCTCCGGATGCGGAATGGCCGATTGCACGCCGACGCGGACCAGCCCGTCGGCGTAATCCACCGGCAGCCATGTGTGAACGGCTAATTCCTTGCTGCCGCGGTTGTCCGTATTGCCGTAATCGCGGATATCGAGCCTGGCGCCATGGTCCACCAAAAGCTGCACAACATCCGTCCGTCCCTTATGCGCGGCGCCATGCAAGGCTGTGCGTCCGGTGTCAGCCTGCTCGTTTGGATCGAGCCCCAGGTCCAGCAGCATCTTCACAGCTTCCAGAGTGCTGGCCGGCGACCACTCGTAAGTGATCCCTTCCACCCAGCCGATCCCGGCGGCCACCTGCAGCGCGGTGACATGCAGCGCCGTCTCGATCTTCGGATCGGCGCCATGAGCCAGCAGAAGTTTCATCAGCACAATATCGCCGGATTGAGAGGCGCGCAGGAAAGCGGTCGCGCCGTTTTCATCCAGCCACTGGTTGGTGAAAACCGTTCGCGTCTCTGTGCTGTCCTTCATGCGGGCATTCACATTGGCGCCTTTGGCCAGAAGGAGCTTGATGTAATCCAGGTGATCCATGTCCGCTTGGCGGACCGGATAATCGCCGCTTTCGATGTTGCGGTTGTCGGTGGCGAGATAAAGGGGCGTCCACCCGCCCTTGTTGACGAGATTCACATCGGCGCCATGCTCCAGCAGATACGCTCCCAGCTTGTAGTAGCGATTTTGCGTGGCCACCAGCAAGGGGCTCCAGCCATAGTCCGTTACCTGGTTGATGTCGGCTCCCGCCGCCAGCAATGCTTTCACGGAATCGAGATCGTCGGAGCGCACCGCGTAGACCAGCGGCGTAAGACCACCGCCATCTTTGGGAGGCGGTTTCCGCCCGAAGCCAAACGCCGCCACTGCGGCATCGTCATTTTGATCGATGCCACCCGCCGCTCCAGCGCCCTTGCCCGGACCTCTACCGCCAGCGCGCCGCTCCGGCACGTTTGGGATCAGGCTGGTGGTGCCCAGTGCACCCAGTTGCGGCGTAGGGATCCCGGCCGCGAGCGCCCTACCGAGCGCCGCCACCGCCTTGCGCGGGTCATTGGATTTTCCGAGTGCCGGCCCTCTTCCGCGCTCGGCGGGATCGGACTGGGCCTTGATATCGGCGCCGTGCTGAACCAGAAGTTGGATGGCGGCAGCATGGCCTTCGTCAGCGGCCCACATGAGTGCCGTGGTTCCACGCAGGGACTCCTTCGCGTTGACGTCGGCGCCGTGATCCAGCAGCACCTTGATGGCATCCACATTCCCGGTGCGCGCCGCAATCATCAAAGGCGTCCTGCCCAGGGGGAGATGTTCGTTGGCATCGGCTCCGGCAGCTAAGAGCGCTGCGATGGTGGGGGCGTCCCCGTTGATGCAGGCCAGCCACAACGGCGTAGAGCCATCGTGATTCGCAGCCTTAGGATTCGCGCCGGCGCGAAGCAGCAGGCCGACCATTTCTTTGTCGGACCGGAAAACGGCCCAATGAAGAGCCGTGGCGCCATCTGCCTGGGGCGCATTCACGTCCGCATGTTGCGCCAGCAGCTTCTGAACGGAAATTCGATCGCCGTTCATCACCGCATCCGCAACCGCCGAGGTGTCTGCGGCGCTGATGACGAAAGCCGACAGGCACAACAGAACAACACTGGTTACCAATGTCCGGTTCATCCCAACTCGCGCACAACGGACTTGCCCCGATGGCCGCTGATTCGGAAATTCCTCTTTGATTTGACGCCGCTCGGGGCGGCCTGTGCGCTTCATACCTTGCCTTGCCTACAGATTCGTCAGCCGGCCGGTGCTGTCGCCGATGCTGTCCTGGTGAATGTCGTACATATCCAGCAAGCTCAATAACAGATTACCGGTAGGAACGGTCTTGGTGGGATACGCGATATGACGCCCTCCCTTGAGCTTCCCGTTCAATCCGCCCACCAGCACATTCGGCACATCGTAATGGACATGCTGATTGGAGTTGCCCATGTTGCTGCCATAGAACACCAGCGACTGATCGAGCAGCGTGCCGGCGCCGTCGCGGGTGCTGGCCAGCTTCGCGATGAGATGGGCCAGCATCTTGACGTGATACTGGTTGATCTTAGACAGCTCGCCGATACGCTTGGGATCTTCGCCGTGATGCGATCCGCCATGGAAACCCACGGTGGGCGCTTCGCATTCCGGATAAGTGCGGCCGGTAAGGTCGCGGGCAAACAGCAAAGTGCCGACGCGGGTAATGTCAGCCTTGAAGGCCAGCGCCAGCAGATCGAACTGCAGCTTGATATGTTCGTCGAAAGTTTGCGGCACGCCCACGGGCACGTCCATATCGGTGGGGGCAACGGCCGAAGCCTTCATGGCGATTTGCAGGCGGCGCTCGATCTCGCGGACATCCTGGGTGTATTCGTCCAGGCGGTTGCGGTCATCGGTGCCAACGTTGCTGCGAAGACGGGAAAGGCTGCCCGTGAGCGAATCCAGAATGCTTTGATTCCGCTTGCGGCGCGCGATCCGCTGCTCGGCCGTGCTGCCGTCTCCAAACATGCGTTCAAACACCACCTGCGGATTCAGCTCCATGGGCAGCGGCTGGGTGGGCGTGGACCAGGAAATGGTGTTGGTGTAGGTGCAACTGTAACCCTCGCCGCAGTTGCTCGAATTCGCGCCCGGGTCTTCTACCGCGAGTTGCATGGACGGCATCAGATTATCCCGGCCGATCTTTTCCGCGATGATCTGATCGATGCTTTTTCCGGCGCGCACATCGGCTCCGGCAGTCTTCTTGGGTTTGTCGGCGCACAGGAAACAGGCAGCCACCCAATGGTCGGCGCCCGTCGCGCCGGGCGGCGGTTCGGCCGACCGGCAATGCAAACCGCTCAGAACGACAGTGCGATCGCGGAACGGCTCCAGCGGTTTCCAATTGAACGGAAGCACGGGCGCCAGCGCGCCTTCGGTGCTGGGAACCCAATAGGAGCCGGGAGCCATCCCGTGCGGCACGAAGCAGCCGACAAAGCGGGGCTTGGGGACGGCCGCCGTCTGCGCCTGCGCTGTCGCGGCCGGAATCATCGCTTCCAGAAACGGCAGAGCCAGCGTTACGCCGCCGCCCCGCAGAATGGTCCGCCGGGAAATGTGCTTCTTGGTAACGAACATCATTATTGTTTTTCTCCTGGTTTCTGTTGCTCGTATAAACGGGCGGCCTGCTCCTGGCTGTCGCTCCCGGTTTTTATGTTCATCTGGAACGGGGAGCTCTTCACGATGCCCAACACGATGGAAGAGAACCTATAATTGCCGGCAGCCGAGTCGTGCACGATGGACCGCACCAGCGGCATGTCCTGATACTCCACGCCGCGTCCCAGCGCGTAGGTCATCATCTTCTCGGTAACCACACGCACGAACTGATCGGAACGGCGCACCAGCACATCGCGCAGACTGGCCACTCCATTTACTTTGCTTCCGTCTACCAGAACGCCGCTCGCGTCGATGGGACTGTCGCCATCCTCGGTGCGCCAGGTTCCCACCGCATCGAAGTTTTCGAGCGCCAGTCCGATCGGTTCAAAAATCGTGTGGCAGGACGCGCACACCGGATTGGTGTGATGCGCTTGCATGGTCTCGCGCATGGTGGGGGCCTTGGCGTTGCCGGTGGAGTCCACCGGACGATCCTTGAGCGCTGGTACGTTCGGCGGCGGGCTGGGTGGACTGATGCCGAGGAACGTTTGCAGGAACCACTTGCCTCGCGTGACGGGCGAAGTGCGCGCGGCATTCGACGTGAGAGTCATCAGCCCGCCCTTGCCCAGCAAGCCGCGGCGCATGTCCAGTTCCGGAGGCAGCGTCACTTCGCGGAACTGCGAGCCATAAATGTCGGGGATTCCGTATTCCTTCGCCAGCCGCTCGTTCACGAAGGTGTAATTCGCGGTGAGCAAATCCAGGACGCTGCGATCCTCACGGACCACGCTGCCGAAGAACAGCTCGATTTCGTCTTGGTAGGCCGCGCGCAGGTTGTCGTCGAAATCCGGGAACAGATTTACGACCGGCTCGCTGGTCTTGAGCGACCGCACGCCCAGCCATTGCCCGGTGAAGTTGGTGATGAGCGCTTCCGACTTCGGATCCGCCAGCATGCGCCGCACTTGTGTCTCAAGTACGGCAGGGTCCTTGAGCTTGCCGCGCGCGGCAAGGTCGATCAATTCGTCGTCGGGAACGCTGCTCCAGAGGAAAAACGACAATCGGGAAGCCAGTGCCAGATCGTTGACGCGGTAGGCCTTGCCGGCGGCGAGCGCGGCAGGCTCCGCTTCGCTGCGATACACAAATTCCGGATCCACCAGCAGGCGCTGCAACGCCGCTTCGATACCGTCATCGAAGCTTCCGCCATCGCCGCGGCCGGCTTGATAAAACTCCATCAAGGTGGCCAGGTCGGCAGGCTTGGCGGGGCGGCGATAGGCATGCTTCACGAGCGTGGAAAGGATGGTGTGCGCGCAGGGCGTTTCCTCGCGGGGGGTGGCGGGCCGGCATACGAAAATCTTATGCCTGCTCTCCGAGTTGCTGGCGCCGGTGGGCTTGTAGGGGCCTTCAATCCAGACCTGGCCGACGTGCGGGTAAAACAAGAATCCGGGGATGGAGCCCGGCGTGTTCATAGTCCGCTCGAATGGCTTATTCAGTTCGCTGCCCGGCACATCGTTGGTCGCCAGAAACGTCACGCCGATGGTGTGCAGGCCCGCTTTCACCGGGATACGTTGCGTGGAGCGGCCCACGCCGGTAGTGGTGGAGATTTCCTTATCCCAATCGAACAGCCTCACCCGATCGCCGTCCACCGTGACTTCCAGCTTTTCACCCTTCACGCCGCCCAGGACAGCCTGAAAATACCCCGTGACGCCTTTGACCTTGAACGTATATTCGCCGTCGGCAGGGAATTGATATTTGATCAGAATGCCGCCGCGGGTTCCAAACGGCAGCCCCACAATGTGATAATTCTGCGCGGTATCGCCGGGCACCTCGAAGACGGCTTGCGTCGGCGCCGATACGTCGCCAATCGCCAGGCGGCTGATCTTTCCGGCGGCTGAAAGATATGCTTCCATCAGCGCTGGAGAAAGCGTGAGCGCACCCGCGATGTTGTCGAACCCGTGCGTGGAATCGTCGGGAGGCAGGAACTTGGTGGCGTCCACCTGGAGGCCTAGCACGTCGCGGATCGCATTGGTGTATTCGGTGCGGTTGAGGCGGTGCATCCCGGGCGGAGTGAGATTGGGGAGGGCGCCGCGGTCCAGTTCCTTCTCCATATAGCCGATCATGGATTCCATCACCGGCCCATCCGGACGCCGCATGCCGGCCGGCGGCATCATTCCAGCGCGCAGCTTGCGCACCACCATCTCCCAGACCTCGGCGTGCTCGTGCATTTGGGAGACGTCGAGCTGATCGAGCATCAGTCCAGCCGTTTTCAGGCGCTGATTGTGGCAAACGACGCAATATTGATTGAGAAGGGCGCGCTCGGACGTTGCCCCAGTGACGAGCGAGATGGACGCCGGCGTGGCGGTAACTTGGGTCTGCTGTGCGCTGGCGGTTTGGAGATAACCCGGCGCAGCCGCGATCACTAGCGTAGCCGCCAGGCTCAACCCGACCAAAGGGCGAGGGTACCGCTGTTCAGTGCTTGGGCTGCGAACGCCCGTCTTGCCTATCCTCAATTTGCCTCCCAAATTGCGGCCTGCCGCAAGGCACCGGCAAGCTTCGCCGACCTTTAAGTAATGTAGTCAATAGAATCGCCGGACGCAAGCCCCCGTCAAATGCTCCATGTGGCTCCAACAGCGTGGTGTTCCTATTTCCGATAAAACTCGCTCAGGGGGAGAATAGTCTTGTGCCGACCGCGCGGACACCCTGGCGAACGTGGATAGACCGGCCACAGCGCCTCTGGGTTCGCAAGCTCTTTTTCCAGATTCATCTTTGGACCGGCGTGGCCGTTTGTCTGTACGTCGCGGCGGTCAGTATTTCGGGCAGCGCACTCGTCTTCCGGCGCGAACTTTCCCGGCGGCAATTCGCCCGCCGCGTCTCCCTGGACAGCCGAGGCCGGCCCCGGTTGAGCGCGGACGAAATGGAAAATCGCATACGGCGAGCTCATGCTGGGGACGAGATCTTGAACGTCATCGAGCGGAAGGCGGATCAGCCAGATATTGTGGTGCTGGCGCATGGCAGCGGCCGGTTGGAACGGCTCTTCGATCCCTACACGGGCGCGGACCTCGGCGATCCTGAATCCATCCTGCAACGTGCTCTCGGCTGGATGGCGGACTTGCATGACAACTTGCTCTCGGGCGGAACTGGCCGCACGATCAACGGCCTTGGCTCCATGCTGGTGGTCCTGCTGTCCATCACGGGAGCGGTGATCTGGTGGCCGGGAATTCAGAACTGGCGGAGGAGCACTCGGATCCTGTGGCCGGCGCGATTCGCTCGCGTAAATTGGGATGTGCACAGCGCGGTGGGATACTGGTGTTCTCTGCTGGTGCTGACCTGGGGGATTTCGGGAATCTGCCTGTGCTTCCCTGGCGTTTTCGATTTCGTTCTAAACAACGAACTGCGGCTTTGGATCATTCGTCTGCACTTCGGGCGATTCAATGCCGCCACTGAAGTGCTTTGGACTTTATTGGGGCTTGCACCAGCGGTTTTGGCGGTCACCGGCGCTCTGATGTGGTGGCATCGCGTGTTGAGCAAGAAACTTCGCGGGTATCGTACGCCAACACCTGAGGCGGCTTTCAAAGAAGTTGCAAACTAGCGATCGCCCCGGCGACCGCACGCCGGTTCTAGCGGAACTCCCTGGTCTTTGTGAGGCACGTGTTCACCTTTCGACACGGGTTTCAGACTGCGCGATCCTCCGCATACCGCGAATGTGGTACTGCTGTAGTCCCTCTCTTGTGGAGCACGTGCTTTGCTTTCAATTGAATTCAGAGTTTCAACCTGTTTGGGCTATCAAATGCCAAGAAAAGAGTATGAACGCGCCTTCCATATTCACAGCTACACAATTCACGACGGCTGCTGGTTCGGGAAACCCCACCAGAATCATGCGGCGATTGGCTGATTCGTGGTGCCGGCTCATGCATGACTCTTTGATGTGGCCCATCCATGGCCAATATCAATGCAGGCGCTGCGGCCGGCGGCGTCTTGTGCCGTGGGCCCAACGCGATGAATCTCGCGTGCCTGGAAACCGCCAGTTGGAGGCGTTGTCTCCACGCCACTATACCCTCGCCAGGCAATTGTAATGGGAACCATCATGCAACCCCGCAGCGCAGGTCTACTCCGGGACCCGACCCCCAGCGGACGCTTTCGCTTGGATGGTTTGACCCGGCAGGAAAAGAGCGCGCTGGAGGACGATCTGCAGCTCGTCATAGACGTGCAGCGGGGTCTGCTGCCGCAACGAGATCTCGCTTACCGCGGATGGCGCATTTCGTACTACTACGAGCCCGCTGGCCTGGTGAGCGGCGATTATTGTGATGTGGTCGATATGGGGGCGGCAGGAGTGTACTTCATGGTGGGGGACGTGTGCGGGAAAGGAGTTGCCGCTTCGATCGTAACGGCGCATCTGCATGGCATGTTTCGCACCATGATATCCATGGAATTACCTTTGCATCGCATGCTGGAGCGCGCCAGCCGCGCGCTCTGTGAGGGTAGCCTGCCTTATGCCACGTTAGTCTGCGGACGGGCACGATCGAACGGAGTGGTCGAGTTTTGCAACGCCGGTCATCCCTTTCCGCTGGTGGTGCGAGACGGCAGCGTCACGGCGCTCGAGGAATCCGGTCTTCCGGCTGGACTCATCGCCGCCCCAGAGTTCGCGTCTGCCGAAGTACGTCTCCGGCACGGGCAGACCCTGGTGCTCTACTCTGACGGTGTTTCCGAGGCCAGGGATGTGTACGGCCGAGACTATGGCGTTCCAAGGCTGCGGAAAGTAGTCAGCGGCCAAAGCTCCGGGCATCCCTCCGCGCTAGTGGCCGCGTGCCGCGACGACCTGGCTGCGTTTCGCAGAGGCGCGGAAAAAACGGACGACCTGACCATCCTGGCCCTGAGCCGCGATAGTTTCAATTCGATGGCTGACGCGCCCTGCCGTCCCTGCTGATTACCCGCGAACCACAACTCGCCGATACCACGAATTGGGTATCGGCCTGCCCGCCGAAGTGGTTAGCTCAATCATCCTCTATCTCGTGATGATTTGGTCACGCTTTGTCCCGCATATTCATTTGTGAGGTGTTCGCTCGTGCTTTTTACAGTGTGGCCGCTGTGGAAACAGCACGGGGTGCAGATCAAATGACGGGAACAAACCGAGCGTTGTGCAGGGCCGGCGGCCTGGGCATGTTGGCGGCGCTTACGCTTCTGGGGCAGCCGAGCCAATTCCAAGGCAGCGTTCCCATGGGAACCGCGACGCCGGCGCCGCTGCCGTTGACGCTGCGGGGAGCCATCGATCGGGGCCTGAAGGCGAATCTCGGATTGCTGGTCAGCGATTCCACCAGCGACATCGCGCGCGGCCAGCGGCTTCAGTCGCTCAGCGCTTTGCTGCCGTCAGTCTACGGGCAGGTGAGCCAGACCGAAGAACAACTCAGCCTGTCGACCATCGGTTTCAATTTCTCGTTTCCGGGAGCGTCCATTCCCAGGGTGGTTGGTCCCTTTCATTACACAGACGCTCGCGCGTTTGCTTCCTGGAGCGCGTTCGATTACTCGGCGAGAAAGAACTACCGGGCCGCGCAGGAGAGCGAACGGGCCGCGCGCCTTTCGGTTCAAGATGCGCGGGATGTGGTGGTTCAGGCGGTGGCGGCTGGTTATCTCGATATCATCGCGGACGCCTCGCGGACCAGCGCCATCCGCTCCCAGGTCCAGACGGCGCAGGCGCTCTACGATCGCGCCTCCGATCAGCATAGCGCTGGAACGTCGCCAGCTATCGACGTTCTGCGGGCGCAAGTGGAGTTGAAACAGCAGCAACAGCGCCTGCTGGCCCAGGAAAATCAATTCGCCAAAGACAAACTCACTCTGGGCCGCGTGATTGGATTGCCGCCTGGCCAGGATTTCGACATTGCGGAATCCGTACCGTTTTCGCCTCTGACTTCCATCACCGAGGAGCAGGCGCTGCGCACCGCGTTGGATCAGCGCACCGACTATCAGAGTTACCGAGCCCAGGTTCGCGCGGCTGAGGATAGCGTCAACGCCGCTCGCGGCCAGCGGTATCCTACGGGTCTCATTACGGCCGACTATGGGGACGTTGGACCGACACTTGCGAATTCGCATGGAACGTTCACCTTCACCACGTCGGCGCGATTCAATATCTTCGACGCTGGGCGCATCAGCGCGGACGTGATCCAGGCTAAGGCGGCCTTGAAGCAGCGCCAGGAGGAACTGGCCGACCTGGGCGCTCAGATCGACTATCAGGTTCGCACCGCATTTCTCGACATTCGCACCGCTTCCGATCAAGTGGCGGTGGCCGAGAGCAATCTCGACCTGGCCAATCAAACCCTGGTGCAGGCGCGCGACCGATTTTCCGCCGGCGTCACCGACAATATCGAAGTGGTGCAGGCGCAGGAATCGGTGGCCACGGCCAACGATAATCTGATTGATGCGCTGCACAGCCACAATCTGGCGAAGGTGGCTCTGGCGCGGGCGCTGGGCGGAGCCGACCAAGGGATTCAACGCGTGATGGAGGTGAAGTAGCATGGCGGAGCTTGCCAAGGAGACGAAAGTCCCCAGGAAAAGCCGGAAGCTCGGGCGCACCGTGATCCTGATCGCGATTGTTCTCGTGCTCGCCGTTTCCGGCTTCTTTCTTTGGAGGTACCTCAATACGTATGAAAGCACCGACGACGCAGAGGTGGATGGCCACATCGACGCAGTCAGCGCCCGCATCAGCGGCCACATTATGGATGTCGAGGCCGAAGACGAAAAATACGTGAAGGCCGGCGATGTGCTTGCGCAAATCGATCCGAAGGATTACCAGGTCGCGCTGGCGAAAGCGGAAGCCGATCTCGCCGATGCCGAAGCGGCGCTGGAAACCTCTCGCATCAACATTCCCATCACCAGCACCACCGCGGCCAGCCAATTGAAAAGCGCGAGTTCCAGCCGTGGCGACGCCAATGCATTTCTGCTGGGTGCCCAGCGTCAACTCAATGCGGCGCAGGCTCGCCAGGTGTCCGCCAACGCCGGCGTCCGCGAAGCCGAAGCGAACCTGGCCAAAGCCAACGATGATGTCCGCCGCTATAGACAGCTGGTCGAAAAAGATGAAATCTCCCGCCAGCAGTACGATACGGCGGTGGACGCAGCGGCCGCCGCGCAAGCGACCCGCGATGCCCGCAACGCGGCGGTGGCTGAAGCCGAGCAGAATGTCGTCGTCGCGCGCAGTGTGGTGGATCAAGCTAAAGAGCGCATCGCCGAGGCCGACGCCTCCATCGAGTCTGCCGGCACGGCGCCCCAGCAGGTGGCCGCCAGCAAGACGCGCGCGGAATCCGCGCTGGCCCAGGTGGCGCAGCGAAGAGCTCTTGTGGATCAGGCCAAGTTGAATCTCAGTTACTGCACGATTGTTTCGCCTGTCACCGGCATCGTCGGCAAGAAGACCGTTGAGATTGGCGAGAACGTTTCACCGGGCCAGCAGTTGCTGGCAGTGGTCCCACTGGACGATGTCTGGATCATCGCGAATTTCAAGGAAACGCAGCTCAGCCGCATGAAGCCGGGCCAGCGGGTTGAGTTTAGTGTGGATGCCTACGACCACGAGTACAAAGGGACGGTTCAACAGATCGGCGGCGCGAGCGGTTCGCGTTTCAGCCTGCTGCCTCCCGAGAACGCAACTGGGAATTATGTGAAGGTGGTGCAGCGGGTGCCGGTTCGCATCGATCTCGATCCGGGCGAGAATCGCGATCATCGTCTGCGGCCTGGCCTGTCGGTGGATCCGAAAGTGTACGTCGAATAGGTGAACCGTGGCCGCACCCACTGACACTTGGACGCCGAAATTTAATCCGTGGCTAGTAGCGATCGTGGTCGCCATGGCTGCGTTCATGGAAGTGCTCGACACCAGCATCGCCAACGTGGCTTTGCCGCACATTGCGGGCAACGTGGGCGCCAGCAACGACGAAAGCACCTGGGTGCTCACGTCGTACCTGGTTTCGAACGCCATCGTGCTCCCCATTAGCGGGTGGCTGGCGACCCTGTTCGGCCGGAAGCGTTTCTTCCTGCTCTGCATTTGCGTTTTCACTCTCAGCTCGCTGCTGTGCGGCGCCGCGCCAACCTTAGCAGGCCTGATTCTGTTTCGCGTACTGCAAGGCGCCGGCGGAGGCGGGCTCCAGCCGATGGCGCAAGCCATTCTCGCCGATACTTTCCCACCCGAGAAACGCGGGCTGGCGTTTGCGCTCTATGGCATCACCGCCATCATGGCCCCCACCATCGGTCCCACGCTGGGCGGCTGGATCACTGACAACTATTCTTGGCGCTGGATTTTCTACATCAATCTGCCTGTGGGCATTCTGACCCTGTTCCTGGTGATGCGCATGGTGGAAGATCCGCCTTACCTCCGCCGATTGAAAGGGGCCGGCGTTCGCATCGACTACATCGGCGTTGCGCTGCTCGCGCTAGGGATCGGCGCGCTTCAAGTGCTGCTTGACAAGGGCCAAGAAGACGACTGGTTCGGCTCTCATTTCATCCTGACGCTTGCGGTGATTTCGGCTGTCAGCCTGATCTCGCTGGTCTTCTGGGAATTGCACCACAGATCGCCCATCATCGATATACGCATGTTCAAGACCTTCAACTTCGCGGTGGCCAGCCTGATGATGTTTTTCCTGGGCGTGCTGCTGTTCAGCAGTCTGGTGATGATGCCGCAGTTCCTGCAAACATTGATGGGGTACACGGCGGAGTCGGCCGGGTTGGTGCTTTCAGGCGCCGGCCTGCTACTTCTTTTTGAAATGCCGGTGGTGGGACAGCTCACCACGAAATATCCGACGAAATACATTATGGCGTTCGGCTGGCTGTGCCTGGCGTTGGGGATGTATTATTCAACCAGGCGTATCGATTTGCTCATCAGCTTCAAGGCCGCCGCCTGGCTGCGCGTGACGCAATCGTTTGGCTTGGGTTTTCTGTTTGTTCCAATTACCCTGGCCGCATATATCGGAATTCCGCCCGAGAAGGGCAACAGCGTGTCGGGATTGGTGAACTTCATGCGCAATATCGGCAGCAGCGTGGGAACCTCGATGGTCACCACGATGCTGGCTCGCCGCTCACAGTTTCACCAGTCCGTCCTGACGTATCACGCCACCAACTACGACCCCGCGTTTCGGAATCAGCTGGAGGGGCTGAGCCAGCAGCTGCTGCATTCGGGAGCTACGCCGCCCGATGCGCAGGCAGCGGCCTACGGGCGTATTTATCAATCTGTTTTGGTGCAATCGCAAACGCTGGCCTACATCGACACATTCATGGTTCTGGCGGTGGCCTCCAGCATCATGTTCGTGCTCACCTTCCTGGTGAAGAAGAACGATCCCGGCGCGGGCGGAGAAGTCGCGGTTGGCTGACGCGGCGGGAAGGGCAAATTCATGTTCAAGGTGCTAACCATCGAGCGCGAATACGGAAGCGGCGCCAACGAGATCGCCGAACAAGTCGCCCAGCGGCTGGGCTGGAAGCTATGGGATCAATTGCTCACCACGGAGATCGCGCGTCACCTGGATTGCGACAAACAGCACGTGGAGCAGCAGGAAGAGCGCCGCGATCCGCTGCATTACCGCCTGTTCAAAGCCTTTCTGCGCGGCAGCTTCGAAGGCAGCCTGAACACGCACCGCTTGAAACTGGCGGACGCGGAGGGCATTCGCACGATAACGGAAAAATTGGTGAGGCAGGCGGCTGGGGAAGGAAACTGCGTAATCGTCGGCCGCGGCTCGGCGTATTACCTGCACGATGCTCCGGAAGCGTTTCACGTTTTTCTGTACGCTCCGTTCGAGGACAAAGTGAAACGCCTTCAACAGCGGGGAAAAAGCGAGCCGGAGGCGATGGAACTGGCGGAGACGGTTGACCTGGACCGCGCGGCTTTCATCAAGCAGCATTTCGGCGTGGAGTGGCCGGCGCGAGAATACTTTCACTTGATGATCAACACTTGGGTTGGCGATGAGTGCGTGGCGCAGACGATCCTCAACGCGATGCGGGCGTGCCCGAAGGGCTGATTCACGTCAAAAATCGAACCTGCCGGCCAATTGCAGGAATCGGGACTGGTTGGCGGCGGTAATCACGCCATAAGTGGGCGAATTCCAGATGGGCTGACCCGCCGCGTTCGTTGTTAAAGTCAGGCTGGAAGCGGGCGCCTGGAAATTCGTGTGATTCAGCGCGTTGTAAGCCTCCATTCGAATGGTGAACCGGAGACGCTCGCGCAGGGCGAATGACCGGCCGACCGAGAGATTGAGATCCAATTGTCCTGGAGCGCGCACCACGTTTCTACCCAGGCTGCCGATTCCGACAGGCAACACTAAAGTTCGTGACGATCCGGACCCGGCGAACAAAGGCCCGGAGGGCTCCAGCGGAAAGTTCGCTGTGCTGGCCGGCAGCAGGTATTGAACGCCGGTTCCGTTGGGAACTTCCGCCGAATAAAGACTGACGTTCGGATTGACGTTGTAGGGGCGCTGCTGATTGGTTCCGGTCTCGGCGGCGTTTTCGTTCGTTTGTCCGATGTACAGCGGCAAGCCGCTATGCGCGACCAGCATCGGGTAGATTTCGAAATTGCGCTGCCAGGGGTTGCCCCGGCTGCGGTACAGCACCGCGGCGGTGAAATCGTTAGGCCGGTCGAATTCGCTTAAACCTTTGTTCAAACCGAGGAACTGCTGCGGGAACTGGCCCAGGTTGAGTCCGGAGGGCTGCGAGAAGTTATAAATGCCGCTCGAATCGTCCATAGACTTCGAGCGCGTGTAGTTGGCGACGAATGTGAAATCGGAACCGTATTGGCGGCGGACACTGGCCTGGAATGCCTGATAGCTGGAGGTGCCTTCCATGTTGAGCGAGTTGAAGCTTCCGATGCCCGGGTAGGGACGCGCCTCCTGCGCCGCCAGCGTGGTGTTGGCAAGCGCCACCGCGGTATCGATCGCCGGATCGTAGGGCACGGTGTTGGTTGGCTGCTCAACCGGCAAGTGTACGCCGTGGGTTCCAACGTAATTCCCGTCCACGATGGTGCCTTTGGCAATCTCGCGCTCGAGGCCGAAGTTCCATTGCTCCAGGTAGGGAAGCGAGCCGGCTTGTGTGAATCCGTTGTAATCGGTAAGAGTCAGCGGATTCGCCGCGGAGCCGAATTGCGCGATGTTGGCCTGCGGGTTTTGCAAGTTGTTCGTTGCAATCGCGGGGAAGCCCTGCGACAGCTTGAACGGCTGCGCGATACCCGTGCCCAGATTGTTAAATGCCTGCTCTACGGTGTAGCCCGGGAAAAGGACCTGACCCCCCAGATCGGAAAAGATTCCCGAGTAGACGATCCCGAATCCGGAGCGGATCACGGTGTTGGGTGTCAGGCTGTAGGCGAAACCGGCGCGCGGAGCGAAGTTGAGCTTTGAGGCCGACAGGTTCAAGGTATCGGACGCATTGACGCCCGCAAAGAGCACTTCGCCGGTGGTGGGATCGACGCGCGAATACTCGTTATTGGCGGCGATGAGCGGCGACTCATATTCCCAGCGAAGCCCCAGATTCAGCGTCAGCTTCGGAGTGATTTTCCAGTCGTCCTGGAGGTACAGGCCGGCATTGTAATTACGCCTTCCCACCAACGGCTGCGCGAGGGAATAGGATCCGATTTTGATGTCGCCCAGAAGAAAATCCGCCAGCGCGTTGATGGCATCGCCCGCGCTATTCTTGCGGTTGGTGATCTCGCCGTTGAACGTAAAACTGCCATTCACGTCGGCAGTGGGGTTCAGATCGTCGAACTGGTCCTTCCGCAGTTGAAATCCGAATTGGATGAGGTGATTCCCCAGTGTCTTGCTGTTGTTGACGCTGGTCTGGTAATTGTTGTCGATCTGAGTGCGCTGGGTGTTGCTGTTGGTGCCCAGTTGCGAGAATCCGCTGATGTTGATCTCGGGAGCAGCTTCGCCGTAGGAGGTCCCGATACCAAGAGTGTTCTGGATATTGATCCCGGCGCTGGGCGGCACGATCTCGGCGTTGTTCCGAAAGTAGCCGAACCGGACTTCGGTAATGAAGCTCGGGCTCCAGATTTTAGTGAGCCCGGCGGTGGATTCATAGCCGGTGGTTTCGCTGTTGCCCACCGCGGACTCGAGTGGACTTCCCGGATAGGCGGGCTGGATGGGCGAATAGTTGTTGTAATGGACAAACGTGCCGAACACGCGCAGGCTGTCCGTGGCTGTCTCATCCAGCCGTGCCATGCCGGCATTCATGGTGGGGTGGCTGGATCCGGTGGACACCAAATTGTTCGTCACAATATTGTCGGTCTGGTTGAGAGTGCCGGGCGAATTGGGCGTGGGAACGAGCGCGAGAATTTTCAGTGCAGCCGGGTCGATCAGGCTGGGTGGAATGATGTTCCCTTGGAACGGAGCTTTCGTGGCCGGATTGTCGACGATGGTCGGAGACGCCGAAAAGTTCCCAGCCGCATAGGGGCCGTAGGGAACGGTGGAGGTAACGTTGTAGGGCGACGCTTGGATGAGACCTTCGTAATTCACGAAGAAAAAGGTTTTGTTCCTTCCGTCATAAATCTTCGGGAGGAACACGGGACCGCCGAGTTTGCCGCCGAACAGGTTGTAGCGATCTTCCGAGCGTGGTTTTCCGAGGAGATTATTGAAATAGTTGTTGGCATCCCAGTCCTCGTTGCGAAAGTAGCCGTATGCGGCGCCGTGCACGAGATTGCTCCCCGAGTTCGTAATCAGCGTGACTGTGGCGCCGGCGGTTCGCCCATATTCGGCGGAATAAGAAGCGGCAAGCACATTGAATTCCCGGATGGAATCGGCCGGGGGCAGTGTTTGCGGGGCGCCCGTGGAACCGGTGACCACGGAAAGGCCGTCGATCAGAAACTCGCTGTTCAGCGTGCGGCTGCCATCGATGGAAAGCTGCGATGTGCTGAAGCCGGATTGGCTGGTGATGTCTCCACCCGAGGATACGCCCGGGGTCAGTGCCATCAGATTCAGGACATTGCGGCTGGGCAGCGGCAGATCCTGCAACTGAGAAGGCGTGATGGTAGTGCCGAGTGATGAACTGTCGGACGCCAACTGGCCTGCGGTGGTCCCTTCCACGGTCACCGTCTCGGCCACTTCGCCCAGTTGCATCAGGACAGGGACATCGGCGCGCGAGTCCACCGACAGTTCGACGCCGGAGACCTGCTGATGTTTGAAGCCCGCGGCGGTCACCGAGACGTTGTAGCGGGCAGCGGGCAGATCGGGCGCCCGATAGATGCCCGCCATATTGGTTTTGCCGGTCCAGGTTACGGCTCCCGTGTCGGCATTCGTAATGACGACGGTGGCGCCCGCGATGACGCCCTTCGGATCGGTGACGACGCCGGAAATCACTCCGGTGACGCCCTGGCTCCAGGCGAAAGCAGCGATTCCAAGAAACACCCACAATCGCAAGCCGACGGGGAACGCCGATAGACGCAGATTCGAAACAGAGGACGCACCGGTGTTCATCTGGCCGATTCGGTAGTAACTATCATAGAGCGAAGGTAGTTGGTTAGAGCTGAATAATTCCGCGGCGCGCCGCGATGGCGATGGCCTGTGTGCGGTCCTTCGCGCCAAGCTTTTCCATGATGTGCTTGACGTGAACTTTGACGGTCTCTTCGGAGATGAAGAGACGCTCCCCGATATGGCGGTTGCGATTGCCGCCGGCAATGTGCCGGAGGACTTCGATCTCGCGCGAAGTAAGAGCTTCGTCGCTCATATGTTCGGCAACCTGCGACGCCACCTCCGGCGGGACTCGTTTCTTGCCCGCATGCACCTCTCGAATCACCTGGGCCAGTTCGCTGGGCGGCATGTTTTTCAGAAGATAACCGCGGGCTCCCGCTTCCAGCGCACGCTGGATTTCGACGTCGCCTTCAAAAGTAGTCAGTATGATGATCCGCGCTTCAGGAAACTCCTCACGAATCGCAATCATGGCGTCGATTCCGTTAAGATCCGGCAGTCTCAAGTCCATCAACGTCACGTCCGGCCGATGCTCGCGAAAATGCTGGATGGCCTCAGTGCCATTGGCGGCTTGCGAGACCAGCACCATGTCCCGCTGATTCTTGATGATGGTGGCAATCCCCTCCCGCAGAAGCGGATGGTCATCGACACTAAGGACGCGAATGTTCGCCAGCTCGGTCATGTGCGCCTCCCGTTCTGATTCCGAGATTGCTGAGTGCCGCCTTGAGCCGGCTGTAGCGGAACCATCGGCGGCGGCCAGCCGGTTGATCCTGGAAAGCAACGCGGCCGGGAACCGATAGCTCCACTTCCGTGCCTGCCGAGGCGCTGCTGAAAACGTGAAGGCGCGCTCCAATGCGATCCGCCCGCTCCCGCATTCCTGAAATGCCCCAGTGTCCCTCACGGCCCGATCGCAAAATGTTCGGGTCAATCCCACAGCCATCGTCACGCACCACCAGGCGGAGCCGGCTGGAGTTGTAGGTCAAGATAACCTCGATCTGATTAGCGCGAGCGTGGCGAAACGCGTTGATCAGCGCCTCCCGGCCAATCCGGTAGACTTCGTCGCGCAGCAGCGGGTGGAGTGGCCTCCGCTGACCTTCCGCGATGACACGGAATCGCACTCCCGCGCCGTTGGCGCCTTGGAGGTTGAGCTCCTGCTGAATGCTCGCCAAGGCCTGCTCCAGGTCGAGCGATACGCTGTGCGACAAGCGTAACCCTCGAACGGCATTCCGGCCCTCTTCAATCACCTGGCCCATCAGTTCCAGGGAGCGCGTCAAAATCGGCTTGACCTGGGAATCCGCGGGCAGGCAGTCCGCTGCAATATGAACCTGCATGGACGCACTGAGAAAGCCTTGCAGCAGCGTGTCATGCAGCTCTTGAGCGATTCGGGTGCGCTCAGCCAGGCGCTCATCGAAGCGGGCGTCGATAGCCGCAGCCACCTGCCGCACCCGGAGACGGTACAGGGCCGACACCAGGAGGGCAACCAATGCGACGCACAGAACAAAAAACCAACTCGTTTGGAACCAGGCGGGAGAGACAGCCAGATCCACGGTCGCGCCTTCTTCGTTCCAAACGCCATCGTTATTGCAGGCGATCACATGGAACTTGTAGTGGCCGGGACGCAGCTTTGTGTAGTAGGCTTCACGGCGCGTGCCTACGTTTTGCCATTGGTTATCCACGCCATCCAGCTTGTAGCGGAATAGAACACGCTCAGGAATGTCGAGACTCAGAGCGGCATAGTCGATCTCCAGATTGTCGGTGCGCGCGGGAAGAGTAAGACCCTGCGATGCGGCGTAGGTCTTTCCGTTCGAGTTCACCGCGGAAATAATAACCGGCGGCGGAACGCGATTCCGATCTCTTTCAAAAACGGTTGGATCCAGCCAAGCGATGCCCTGGGTTGTGGCAAACCATAAACGCCCGTTGGGGGCTTCCACAACCGAGGGCTCGGGCAGCATTTCTTCCGAGAGCCCGGGAAGGCCGTCCAGTTCATCCAGATGTTCGGCGGAAACGGCGGAGCCTGGGTCGCGGAGCCACTTCTTCAAATCGGCGGCGGAAACATGGGTGATGCCCGAGAATCCATTCACCCAAAGATCGCCCGTCTCCGTCTCCACGACGCCCGATACCCGGCCCGGCAGATCCTGATCTTTCCATCGCATCAGATAAAAGCGACCCTGGCTGAATAGTTGGACCCCGCCCGCGCCTCCCAGCCAGACATGGTCGCCCCGCACCGACATGGTATTCTCTGAGACCCCGCGTTGCCCATCTGGGAACGAGAATCTGTGGTACGCCGTGCCATCCCATTCCACCACCTTGTTGGAAAAGCCGAACCAGATATTTCCAGCTTGGTCATCCACCATGGCCCCAATTACGCCAGGCTTTTTGCCGAGTACTTGGGTCTGGTCGCTCCACGCGCTGGCCGAGAGGCGATATGCTCGGCCGCTGCTAGTGGTAATCCAGGGATCGTTGTTCCGATCCGCCGCCACGAACAGTACGGAGTCCAGATTTTCGTCCGGGTAGTGGAGCGGTAAGAACCCGTTGCCGGAGGATCGCCAAAGATGGAAGTCGCCCGCGCCGGCCGACCAGATGGTTCCGTTATGATCGCGCTGAACGCTGACGGTCTGGCGGGTACCGGGAATGCTTGTGATGGCGCCGCCGGCGGCCACATGGGTGAGGGGCAAGCTGCTATTTCCGGTCCATACCGAACCGCGATCTCCAGCCGCGATGCTGAACTCATGCTCTTGCGCATGCGGGAGCATCACGGTGGTAAGCGCCGCACGGCGCAGCCGGTCCAGACCGGAATTCGTCGCCACCCAGACGCCCTTCCGATCATTCAATACAGTCCAGACGGCATCGGAGCTGAGGCCCTGCTCTGGGGTGAAGCTTTCGCCGGGAGCCGTTGCAACAGCTAGAGGCGCTGGCCACTGCTCCACATGGTCGAACCGCCGCACGCCCTTGCCGGTTACCGCCCACAAAGAACCATCAGGGGCAAAGGTGAAATCGCCGAACTGTGTGTTTCGCTGGTGCCCTTTTCGCAGTGGAGAGAAAGCGGGAGCGTTCCGATTGCCGGTTACCCGGCGAAGTCCCTGATCGTCGGAGAGCCAGATGGTGCCGTCGGGGGCCTGATGGAGAAAAGCATATCCAGTCGATATTCCTGCGCCGTATTCGTTCACCTGGAACTTCGACTGGCCGCGCGGCAGGAACAAAAGCGGGCCAGTCTCGGTCTTCACCCACAACGTCCCGGCGCGGTCCATGAGGATGCCAGCCGGAAAACCGCCTGGGTAACCGTCCTCAACGCCGACCTGTTCGCATACCGAGCCGCGCAGACGAAAAAGCCCCGCCTTCGCCTGCACCCACAGCGATCCATCGCGGTCCTCGATTAGCTTTCCCTGCTTCCGCGTAGGCGTACAGCGCCTGTCTGGAAACGTGGTTAGCCGCCCGTCCTTCCAGTACAGAAGCCCGGCGCCTTCCGTTGTCAGCCAAAGTCCTCCCCAGGACGACAGGAAGACTGAGTCGATCTCGCTGCTGGGCACGGCTCCATGAGTTACTTCGTCCAGAGACTGGAACCGAACACCGTCGAAGCGAAGGACGCCCTTAGACGTTGTCAGCCAAAGATATCCTTCGGGCAATTGCTTGATATCGAAGACGGCGCCCAGGCCGTTCCACTCCGTGTGATGGAAGTCCGTTTCGGCGTGGATGGGAGGAATCGCATCTGCTCCGCGCGCGTGCGAAACCAGCCCTGAGACCACGGCAACGCCGGCCAGCCATCCGAACTTGCGATAAATCGTCCGCATGATGCGATCTTTGCGGCTTCACTCGGCGGGACGAAAGTCCAGGCTAGGCGGGCTGGAATGGATTGCCGGCGCGAAAAGCCGTGAGTCTTCGCGACCACCCGGCCGCAGTCGCCGCCGCCAGGCATGAGCTTCTGAGCGCACGCGAAGTGATAGGGAACACAACACTACTGCGCTAATCTTAGCCCAATCGGAAAGGCGCCGAATCCCCCGGCGTTGGGACCTTTCCATACTTCTTTCGAGGCATACTGCGGAACAGCGCTCCCCCGCCTTCTCTCCGGCAGTCACACCAACGCCTACACCGGGTTCGATATTCACCAGGTTGCCGGGATGATCCAGAAATCGCAGAGGGTCCGAGTCGGAAATACTCCGCCGCAGCCACATCGAGTCGACGATCAGGTCAGAAAATGATGTCCACCGGGTGCAGATGCACTCCGATGAACGGCCTGACCCAGTAGTCCACACCACCGGGTAGAGAACCTGCTCAGACCACGGGCACTTCGTAAGCCCATCGGCGCTCGATTGACTAAATAGCCGGGAATGATCCTGCCCGGATAATCGGCAGTCTTCCGCCTGCTTATTTTTGACACCCGCTCAACTACCGTGTTATATTCCGCGTTTGGTCCAACCAAATTGGAACGTTTCTAACGTTCCCCAACGTCAGATAAGTTAGCCCGCGCCAGCCCACCGGGGTTTCTCACTTTCGAGTAACCCGGAAAAACTAATTCGTCCAGGAGACCTGTATGGAACCTCTATCTACTCGTTTCACTTTGCAGCCCGAGGCTGCGGGAGCCGCGGAACAGGCTGACGTTCCTGCGCTCCAGATTCAGGAGCGCCGCGTGCGTCAAGTCATTGACATGATAGAGTCAGAGCCGTCTTGTTCCATTCGGGATCTGGCGCTGAAGGTCTCGCTTAGTCCAGCGCATCTCCAACGGCTATTCAAGCAGCACACGGGAACACAATTAGGCAGCGTGGTGGCGGAACGAAGGCTCCAAAAAGCCGCCGGGCTTCTCACCTTGAGTAACCTCTCCATCAAGGAAATTGCTTACGCCGTTGGATACAGGCATCACTCCAGCTTTGTGCGCGCTTTCCAACGCCGATTCGCCCAAGCGCCCAAGCATTATCGCGGGCAGGCGGAGAGCGCCGGTGCGTAGTGAATTGTCACTAAACGCTAAGAAATGTCGTTAATTGTTGGGTTGACCTCATAGGTCCTGGATGGTATCCTCTCCCTAACGACTGTACTAGTAGTTCTGGGAAGAAAGTACCAGGGGCCGAAGGGCGTATTGTACGATGACCTATTTGTAAGTCGCTCACTAAGCTTCAGTTCTCTAGATTTACTTACCTCCGCTCGTCCGCAACACCCGTTCGTGGCGCGGCAACACGCGTCAGGCTACGGCTGTCTTCTCGCGATGAATCCGGGCGGCGACATTTTTCAATACGGCTGTTCCGTAACCGGAAGCCAATAAAGGAAGAAACTAGATGAGAAATTTCAAACTGATTCGTGTTGATTCTAAGAAGAAATCCCTCTCCGATGACAGTTCCGGGTGCGATCTTGTCACCAACATTGCCGGAGAGTTACCCACCCCGCGCGAGTTAGAGGTGGAGGACCTGCTTTGCCGCGGCTACTCGCAAGAGAACATCGCCGCCATTTTTGGCCGGTCCATCAATACCGTCTCCGCCCATGCCCTAAGTCTCTACCGGAAGCGCCGCGTACACAGTCAAGTGGGATTGCTGCTGGCCTATCTGGAGCGCAAAGGCATCTTCGTCTTCCCCCATGAGGAATCCGAGCCTGGGTTGAGCGATTGTACTCCTTTGGAAGCCGCGCAGTGAGGAAGTGGCGGCCCTAACTCTTTTAGAGAACCTCGCGCAAAACGGAGCGCGGTGCGAAGCAGTTCCTCGCCTCTTTGTGGTGCGCGCCGCACCCTTTGCCGGCTGGCTAAATTCTAAAGCTCGATGCGCGTCCCCAGCACTTGCAGGAACTGCGCGAGCCACGCCGGGTGCGCGGGCCAGGCGGGCGCGGTGACAAGGTTTCCGCAAGTGTGCGCCTGGTCCATCGCGACGTCGACGAAAGTTCCGCCGGCCTGCGTCACGTCGGGCCCGACGGCCGGATAACAACTGCAACTTTTGCCCTTCAGCACATCCGCGGCGGCCAGTAACTGCGCCGCGTGGCAGATGGCCGCGATGGGTTTGCCGGCGGCAGCGAAGTGGCGCACGATCTCGAGTACGCGCGCGTTCAAACGGATGTACTCCGGCGCGCGCCCGCCGGGAATCACCAGACCGTCGTAGTTTTCCGGGCGGACATCGTCGAAGGTCGCGTTCAAGGTGAAATTGTGGCCGCGCTTCTCGCTATAAGTTTGGTCGCCTTCAAAATCGTGGATCGCGGTGCGCACGGAATCGCCGGCTCGCTTGTTGGGACAAACCGCGTGGACCGTGTGCCCGACCATGAGAAGCGCCTGGAACGGCACCATCACCTCGTAGTCTTCCACGTAGTCGCCAACCAGCATCAACAACTTCTTCGCAGGCATTCAACCTCCTGAAGTCATGGTCGCATGGGCGCGCGCTTCCATATACAGCCACACGGCGGTCTCGAGCGGCGGAAAGGGTTCGATGCCGCAGCGTTCCATTTTCGCGTTGGAAAGCGCGGAGTACTTGGGACGGCGCGCGGCCGTGCGGAATTCACGCTCGTTGGTGGGCTTCAATTCCGGATGCACTCCGGCGATGCGAAAAATCATGGACGCATAGTCGAACCAGGAGATGGGTTGTCCGCCACCGGCGTGGAAAACGCCGGTAAGTCCGCGATCCAAGAAATCGGCCGCCCGCGCGGCCAGCACAGGCGCGTAGGTGGGTGAGGCTACGTGATCGTCCACCACACGAATCGGCTGGTTGTTGGCGGCCAGCCGCAGCATCAGCTCGACGAAATTTCCGCGGGCGGTTTTCAATCCTCCGGGGCCGAAGACGCCCGATGTGCGAATAATGAGCGGGTGATCCAGGTAGGCTTGCGCGTACAACTCGCCGGCCAGCTTCGAGACGGCGTACGCTCCCAGGGGATGAGTGGCGTCTTCCTCGGTGTACGCGCGGCCGGCCGTTCCGTCGAAAACATAGTCGGTGGAAAAATGCAGCAGGCGGGCGTCGTGCTGGCGGCAGCACATCGCGAGATTGCGAACCGCCACGCCATTGGCCATCATCGCGTGCGCCGGCTCTTTTTCGGCAACGTCCACCTGATTGTAGGCGGCCGCGTTGACAACGATAGCGGGATCCTCCCGCGCAAACACCTGCTCCACTTGAGCGCTATCGGCGATGTCCACCTGGGTGCGATCGAACCCCGTCACTCGATAGCCGCGCTCGCTGAGGACAGCTACCAGTTCGATGCCAAGCTGGCCGCGGCATCCAAATACCAGCGTTTTCTCGGTTGGCATGCTACATCTGCCAGCGCCACAAGTTTGCGCCCACCGTATAGCCGGCGCCCACCGCGGCGAACAGCACCAGATCGCCCTTCTTGAGCTTCGAGCAGCGCAGCGCGTCGCGCGTGGCCAAGGGAATGGTGGCGCCCGTGGTGTTTCCGTATTGATCGATATTGATCACCACCCGGTCGCAGTTGATGCCCAGGCGCTCGGCAGCGCCCGCGATTATTCGCCGGTTGGCCTGATGCGGGATCATCACCGCCACATCGTCCACCGTCAGATGATTGCGTTCCAGCAGATCGCGCGAACATTCCTCCATCTTGCGAACCGCGTACTTGAAAACCTGCTGTCCGTCCTGCTTGACGTAATGCAATCGATTTGCCACCGTCTCCGCGCTGGCTGGCATGCGGCTGCCCCCGGCGGGCTGCTTCAGATAATCGCCGCCCGAACCGTCGATCTGGTTGACGAAATCGATGAACCCGGTTTCGCCCGGTTCAGTTGGCTCAATCAGCATCGCGCCGGCACCGTCGCCGAAAAGAATGCAGGTGGAGCGGTCGGTGTAGTCGATAATGCGCGACATGGTATCGGAGCCGATCACCAGCACTTTCTTATGAGAGCCGGCGGACACCAGATGAGCAGCCGTGGTGAGTCCGTAAATAAAGCCGGAGCAGGCTGCCACCAGATCGAATCCCCAGGCGTGTTTTGCGCCCAGCCGGTCCTGCACCAGGCAAGCGGTGGATGGGAAGAGCATGTCTGGCGTTACCGTACACACCAGGATTGCATCCAATTCGGAGCCGTCGATCCCGCGCTGATCGAGCGCGACTCGGGCGGCCTCCACGGCCATGTCCGACGTGGCAATCTCGGGCGGTGCGATGTGCCGCTGCAGGATGCCGACACGCTGGACAATCCACTCGTTGTTGGTGTCCACCATCTTTTCTAAGTCTTGATTGGTCAAGAGGCCCGGCGGCGTGTAGCAGCCGAGCGCAGTTATCTTCGCGTTATACAATGCTTCTCCCTAACTCGATTCAGAATACAATACAGCGGCCGCATACAATACACCGCCGCACACGATGAAATCGTTTTGTTTGATTGGCGGGCAGCCGGATCTTACTTCTCCGGCCTGAATCGGAGGGCCATTTTGCCCGCCGGTCCTTTGTAGTGCAGTTCCAAGTCCTTCGCTTTAACCTTGCCGACCCCCTGGAAAAACAGGAGCCCCGAGGTTGGCTCCGTGATCAGCTTTTCGGGCAGGATCTTTTCCTTGATCGTGGCGAGCAGCGGATTCGGTTTTTCCTCGCGCGATTCCTGTACCTTCACATCCGGCGTCGGAGTGCTGCCGGAATTGCCGGCGCCTCCGATTCCGAATCCCCCGAAGCCGATGGAAGGCCTGTTCCCATGATCTCCCAGCCCCTTGCGTCCATTGGGCGTAACCGAAAAACTGTCCGAGCCTGCAATTTGCCCCGGTTCAAAAGGCTCCGAACGCTGGCCGTCTTTGGCCGAAACCAGCAGGAAATCGTCCAGGCTAAGTTGCACCGGCTTGTCGCTCACTGGCCGCGCCGTCAAGCGGACCACGATAATGTCGTCGCCCAAGTCCGATCCCAACTCCTGCTTGATCTGATCTTTGTCGAGCGGCGCCGAAACCGAAATATCGAGAAGTTGGTTCGAGGTCTCGTCGATGGGGAGCTTCTTGTCAGCGCCGAACAAAACGACGGAAATACAAAACAGCGTGGCGCATTTGCAGAACAGGCGGTAGGACATAACGGCCTCATTCGCATTATACGGCCTAATCGAAAGGCAGGCCGGCGTAATTCTCAGCAAGCGAGGTCATGCCCGCGCGGGAGCCGGTGATGTAGTCGAGCTCGGCGAGTTGCCGGCGATGGTCGAAGCCGTCGCCGCCGGGGAACACATGCAGCATGGACGTCATCCACCAGGAAAAGCGCTGCACTTTCCAGGTACGCCGGAGGCATCGCGCCGAATACTGGTCGAGAAGATCGCGCCGGCCGGATTTGTAGAAAGCTTCCAGGGCTTGGGAAAGGACGCGCACGTCCGAGATCGCGAGATTCAGTCCCTTCGCTCCCGTCGGCGGCACGATGTGCGCGGCGTCGCCGGCCAGGAACAGCCGTCCGTACTGCATCGGCTCGATCACGAAGCTGCGCATTCCGGTGACGCCTTTCTGAATCACGGGGCCCACGGCCGGCGCCCAGCCATCCTGCGTTCTCATCCGTGCGCAAAGCTCTTCCCAGACGCGATCGTCCGGCCATTGGCTGAGATCTTCCTCGGGCGTGCATTGCAGATAGAGGCGCGTGATCTGGGGCGATCGCATGCTGAAGAGCGCGAAGCCGCGTTCGGTGTAGGTGTACACCAGTTCTTCTGAGGTAGGCGGCACTTCAGCCAAAATACCGAGCCACGCGAACGGATAGATGCGCTCGTAGGCAGTGATGATTCCTTCGGGCACGGCTGGCCGGCAGACGCCATGAAAGCCATCGCAGCCGGCGATGAAATCGCACGCGATTTCTTGGGACGCGCCATCTTTTCGGTAATGAATCGCTGGGCGCTCGGAATCGGGGTCATGAACGGAGAGATCGTCCACCTCAAACACAATCTGTCCGCCGGCGTCGAGACGCGCCTGGACAAGATCCTTCACCACTTCCTGCTGCGCGTACACGGTGATGGCGCGGCCACCGGTCAGCTCAGCCATGTCGATGCGGTGACGGCGTCCACCGAAACTGAACCATACTCCCTCATGCCGCAATCCCTCCCGTTGCAGGCGCGCGCCAACGCCGGTATCGATCATCAGGTCCACCGTTCCTTGTTCCAGCACACCGGCCCGAACACGATCTTCAATATACTGGCGGCTGCGGCACTCCAGAACAACCGACTCAATGCCGTGCAGGTGCAACAGGTGGGAAAGCATCAGGCCGGCCGGCCCGGCTCCGACGATGCCAACTTGGGTTCGCATGCCTTCTTAACTTACCAGCGCTTCAGAGGGCGCGTAGAATTGGAGAAGGAGAACGCCATGACTCCCAACCTGGACCAATGGCCGGAGCTGCCGTTGGCCGCCTGGCAGGACACTTACGACACTTTGCACATGTGGACGCAAATTGTCGGGAAGATCCGCATGACGTTGACGCCGCTCATCAACCATTATTGGAACGCGACGTTGTATGTGAGCGCGCGCGGCCTCACCACCGCGGCCATCCCGTACGCGCGCGGAATCTTCGAAATCGAATTCGATCTTATCGGGCACAAATTGGTGATTCAGACCAGCGAGGGCGATATCCGTATGCTGGACCTGGCGCCGCGTACCGTGGCCGATTTCTACGCGGAGGTAATGAGCACGCTGGCAGGGCTCCATATCGACGTGAAGATTACCGCCCATCCGGATGAAGTCGCGAATCCGATTCCGTTCGCGGAGGACCGGACGCATCGGTCTTATGATCGCGAATACGTCGATCGCTTCCGGCGATTGCTCATTTCTGTGGACAAGGTTCTGAAGGACTTTCGCACGCGATTCATCGGCAAGTGCAGCCCGGTGCATTTCTTCTGGGGCAGCTTCGATATCGCGGTGACGCGGTTTTCCGGACGTCTTGCCCCGCCGCGGCCCGACCCGATGATGCAGGAAGCTTATTCGCACGAAGTGAGCAGCGCGGGATTTTGGCCTGGCGGGGGCGAGATCAAAGGCCCGGCGTTTTATTCCTACACAACGCCCGAGCCGGCGGGCTTCAAGACTTATGCGGTTGGTCCGAAGCCGGCGTTTTATCACCAGGGCATCGGCGAGTTTCTGCTGATGTACGACGATATCCGGACCTCGGCGGCGCCCGGCGCACAACTGACGGAGTTCCTGGAAACCACCTATGAGGCCGGCGCGAATCTGGCGAAGTGGGATCGCGCCGCGCTGGAAAGGCCGGACGAAAATAGAGCGGCAATCGGAGGTTAATATGGCGAAAGAGTGCACGCACTTAAATCAAATCAGTGTTACAGAGCCTTCCAAGCATGTTTGCGAGGATTGCATCAAGACCGGAGACTCTTGGGTGCATCTGCGCATGTGCCTGGAGTGCGGCCACGTGGCTTGCTGCGATTCTTCAAAGAACAAGCATGCCACCAAGCATTTTCATTCGTCGCACCATCCGCTGATGCGATCCATTGAGCCGGGCGAGCGCTGGATCTGGTGTTACGTGGATGAAATCGCGGCGGGCGAATTGAAAAGCTGATGCCCGCTCCGGAAGTGGTGGTCCGCGGAAACGTGGCCGGTTTCACGCAGGAGATTAACGCCGGCGCCCACCGCTTTTTCTCGGATGAGCCGAAGGACCTGGGAGGCGAAAACGCCGGGCCGTCGCCCTATGAACTGCTGGCTGCCGCGTTGGGCGCATGCACGTCCATGACGATTGGCATGTATGCGCGGCGCGAGCGTTGGCCGCTTGCGAGCGTAACTGTACGGCTGCGGCATTCTAAAATCCATGCTGACGACTGCGCCAACTGCGAAACAAAGGACGCGATGTTGGACCGTATCGACCGGGACATCGAGCTGGTTGGAAACCTGACCCGGGAGCAGCGTGAGAAGCTATTGGAGATCGCCGACAAGTGCCCGGTGCATCGCACGCTGACGCGGGGGATGAAAATATCTAGCCGGCTGGTGGACGCGGCGGAGAGCGAACCCAGCGAGTGACTCAGGGGATGGTCGATTTCTCGCCTCGCGGGGGAACGGGTTGCGGGCCCGGAGCTACGCCGAGTTGTAGTGGAGCGCCTCTCGATTGGAACGGTAGCCCGTTCAACTGTACTCCGCGCGCTTCGAAATCGCGGCGAAGATGCGCCAAAGGTTCTTCCACCACGATGGTGACGTCGCGTACCGTAGGCGGCGGTCCGGAAGCGAAAGCAGAGGCCCAGCGGGTTTCGATGGGTTCGATGCTCAGGCCGGCCGGAAACGGCGAGTAGGAAATGGACTGCGCGAACGAATTGGCATTGGTGTGCCCGAGCTTCGCGTAGATCAGGCGCGCGGGCCATCGAAAGGCCGAACGGCAGTACACATCCCATTCGGCGCTCACGACGTTTGTATAGCACTGCAGGCCATCCAGCGCGTTTGCAGGCTGGTCGCTCAACGGAAGAGCCTGCGATCGGGCGTTTCCGAACAGCGTAAGGTAAAGCGAGCCGCGTACTGTAACCGGCTGGCCACGGTTCCGTCTAAAAAATTCCGGCTCGGCCGCGCACACCGCGGAGATCGTAACGGTGCTGGTGGAAATTGTATTGCGCTTGAGCTCCGAGCAGTCGCTGATGCTTAGATTCTCGCTATTCCCGTCTGCGCCACGAAGCGAGACCCGGAGTGCGTCGGGCTGAATCTCGGTCCGTTCGTGAATCCCCTGCACCAGAATGGGCAACCGGACTTCGATTTTGTCCGCGATTTTGGGCGCGCGGGGAAACCAGAGCTGCTGGCCCTCGCTATCACCAAGCCCAACCTGAATAGACGAAGCGACCGCGGGCTCTTTCGACAAGTGCGACTGCAGAGCCAGCGCCAGCGGCCACGGCAGCGCCGCGAACAAGACAGCGCCGATTGCGATTCCGCTGATTGCCACCGAGCGGCTGCTGACCGTGTTACGGGTTTTGTATTGCAGGAAGATCACCGGCAGGCCGGCCGCGACCAGGGCGACTGACGCAATGGATTCCCGCACCCACGCCACACCGCCCAGCGATGGCCCGCTGAGCGGCAGCATCTCCCAGAGGCCTGCGGCGGCCGCGAGGATAATCAATTGGGAAAAAATGAAAGCCGCCATCCCGGAGTTCAACGTGGCGATTGCGGCGAAGGGCAGCGACAGAAAAATGAACAACAGTACTTGCTCCCAAAGCAGGCCGGGCAGACTCCGGATCAGAGGGAAGCCGTCGACGATGAGAATGAACAGATGGGCCAGCAAGACCGGCAAATTCACGAAAATCGCAATAAACAGGAACTTTGCGGCGAGCAGGCTCTGCCAGCGGTAAGGGCGGGTGATCCAGAATTGCTGATCGCCGGGAATGGCCTCGGCCAGCACCAGCCGCCCAATGAGAAACACCGCCGTCGCCACCAGCGCCAGTTCGGCTAGCCACGAACTATTCTGCGCGTGCAATGCAGGCGTGTGCATGAGGGCGAAAGCCAAGGCGACCAGCAGGACCAGCGTAATCTCGTGACGGAGGTAGTAAACGTCCTTCCTGAAAATGTGCAGAGCCTGGCACAGCATGGATTCTCCTTCAGGCGGCTTTCGGATGATTGCGCGCCAGGGTCACGAAAATCGCGCGCAGCGGCATGGGGTGCGCGGTGATATTGCGAACCTGGCCAAAGACGCCGCGGATCTCGGCCGGAGTCCGTTCCGGATCGAAATGCGTCTCGATGAAACGGACCAGCGCGGGCGCTGTTTCCGGCCGTAGCCAGTGCTCCGGCCACGGGCGATCGAGCGGCAGCAGGGGCGGTGAGTCTACCATCACTTCCACTTCACGGAAGCGCGCAGTCAGCGATGTCATCTCTTCTGAGAACTGCAGGCGGCCGCTATCGAGATAGCCGATGTGACTGGCGAAGGTTTCAATTTCGCCGAGATCGTGCGAGGAGACAAAAATTGTCGTTTCAGCGGCGCTTTCGAGCAGCCCATCGATCAGGTCTTCGCGCACCAGCGGATCCAGGCCGCTGAACGGCTCGTCCATGATCAGCAGGCGCGGATGATAAGCGAGCGACGATGCAAGCGCCGTCTTCATCCGCATGCCGCGCGAGAGATGACGCAGCTGGCGATCGAGCGGCAGATCGAATTGCCGGATCAGTTGCCGCGCCCGATCGTCGTCCCAACCCGGATAGAACGGTTTTAGATACGCCAGCAGATACCGCACTGTCATCCATTCGGGCAGCTCTTGATTTTCGGAAACATATCCGATGTTTGCGAGCGTTTCCGGGCCCAGCGCGCGCGAGTCGTGCCCCAGCACCTGAGCCTGACCCGACGACGGCCGCAGTATGTTCATCAGGATCTTGATGGTAGTGGTTTTGCCCGCGCCATTCGGACCGGCGAGCCCGAAAACGCTGCCCTCGGGCACGGTGAGATTCAAACCGTCCAGAACCGGCACGTTCCGAAAGTTTTTGACCAGGTCAACCGCGCAGATGACGTCGCTCATTCCTTTCTCCTTGAGGCTGCCATCGCCGCCCCTTCGTGGCGATCCGCCAGCCGATCCCAATGCCGCGCCACGGCGCCGGTAATTTCATCCAGATCCAGGCCCAGCCGCTTGGCTTCTACCACCAGTTGTTCCACCTCTTTCTTCAGCAGCGCGGCGCGCTCAGCCGCGGTGGAAGTGGGCAGCTCAGCCACCACCGTTCCCAAGCCGGGACGCACTTCGATCAGGCCTTCTGCGACCAGCTGCGTTACAACCTTGTGCGCGGTGTTGGGATTAATCTTCAACGCTTTGCTCAAAGCGCGGACCGAGGGGAACGGGTCGCCCGGCCGCATTTGGCCCGAGATCACGGCCTTTTTCGCCGCATAGACTACTTGTTCGTAGAGCGAAGCGCCCGGCTCAAAAGCGATGCGGAACGGGATCACAGGTGTACTATAACAGATAATACACGGCTGTCAAGACGTATCATGACTTGAGAGAAAACGATGAAGCCTTTCTTTGTAACTGCTGCCGCACTGATCCTGCCGCTCGCGGCACTGGCCGCCGACTGTTCCGATTCGCGCGACCTGCGCCTGGTGAACGGCAAGATCGTCACCATGGATGCGCGCAATTCGATCGTCTCGTCGGTGACCATCCAGAACGGGCGCTTCGATTTTTCCGGGGGAAAGCTCAGCCCGTGCACGAAGACCATCAACCTGCACGGACGCACGGCGGTGCCTGGCCTGATCGACAATCACAACCATATCGTGCTGCTGGGCCTGCGTCCCGGCTATGACACGCGCCTCGATACCGCGGCTTCCATCGCCGATGTTCAGGCCGCCATCGCAGCGCGCGCGAAATCGGTTCCCGCCGGGAAATTCATCACTGCCATGGGCGGCTGGAACACCGCGCAGTTCGCCGAAAAGCGGCTGCCGACGCTCGCAGAACTGGATGCCGCCGCGCCCGATCATCCGGTGCTGTTGTTCGAAGCCTTCACAGGTCCGGCGGCTACCAACACCTTGGGCAAGGCGTTTTTCACGGGGAAGGGAATTGAAGTCAGCGCGGCCGGCGCTATTGGCGCCAACATGCCGTCGATCGCGGCACTGAACGCACTGCGCTCCATTCAGACGCTCGAAGACCAAGAGCGCGGAACCATGGATGCCCTGGCCTATTCAGCCAGCGTCGGCGTAACCACGGATGTTGACATGGGCGCGTTCGTGATCCCGGGCACGCCCGACGCTCAAGATTCGTTCGCGTTCGATACGCTCGCCAGCGCCGATCCATTCCATATGTACGATGCGGCTTTGGCGGTGCATCGCGAGAAGAAGATGGACGCGCGGTTGCGCATCTTCTTTCTCAGCATGGATACCCAATCCAGCCTTCCGCTCTTGAAGGAGCGCCTGCGTAATGCCTTCGACGGTTTCGGCGACGATATGCTGCGGATCTCCGGCATCGGCGAGTTTGCCACCGTCTGGCCGCTGTTCGGAAAGGTGGCGCCGCCGCCCAACTACGAAGCAGCCTTGCAATTGGTGGCCAAGCAGGGCTGGCCTTTTCAGCAGCACAGCCTGTCGCTAGCCGAAGATCAACTCACCGCCAGCACGTTTGAGAAGGTCAATGCGGTTACGCCCATTGCGAATTTGCGATGGTCCATCGCGCACGTGCCGCACATCGATCAGGAGACGGTAAATCGCTTTAAAGCTCTGGGCGCTGGGATCGCCATTCATCCGTTTGAATATCTGGCGGGCCGTCCGGGCGCGGGGCCGCCGGTGCGCATGATCGTCGATAGCGGAATTCACGTGGGAGCGGGATCGGATTCGGCGCAGATTTCCACGCTCGATCCGTGGCTGATGATTTACTACATGGTGACGGGCAAGAATGCGGCGGGCATGCTCATTAACCCCGGACAAACGCTCACGCGGATACAGGCGCTGCGGCTCTACACGGCGAACAACGGGTGGTTCTTTCGCGAAGAGGACCGGCTGGGATCCATGGAGCCGGGAAAGCTCGGCGATATCGTGGTCCTCAGCGATGATTTCCTCGATCCCGCAAAGGTGCCCGATGAATCCATCAAGCGCGTCAAGTCCGTGCTGACGGTGGTCGGCGGCAAAATGGTTTATGACAAACTCAACTGACTTTTTTGCTGGGTAGCCGGGTGAGAAACCGTGGTATCGTGTGGCCGCTTGCCGACACGAATGCCTAACCAGAACATCGCGAACAAGCCGACCAGCATCAATGTCACGGCCAGGTTCGGTAAGATCGCCACGTACAGGAAAAAACCTCCCAAGCTAGCTACCAGCGCAACTGAAAGAAGAATAAAGACGCAACGTTCGATCATGCCCTTAACGTTGCAATTGACTGCCCACAACCCGTCCGGCCGCCGCAGATTTGGCCATCGAGGTGCTCTGTCTTTAGCGAAGGTGGAGGTGAGGCTTTGAAAAACGCATTCTTATTCGCGTCGGTGGCAGCGCTGCTCCCAGCGATGCTTGCATTCGGCCAGGTGAAAAGTGCCGGTGCGGGCATCGTGCCTGTTAGTTTTCCGGCGCAACATTATACATACTCTCCCGACGATATTAAAGTTCTTGGAGTTCTGGACAATGGAGAGACCAGCAAGCCGGCGGAGTTCCTTAGTACGCCCAAGTATCAAGCCTACGTGTTCGAGGGGAACGGGCACGATCAGGTGGAAATAACGGTCACCGGATCAAGCCGAAAGGCGTATGTGGCTTTGGCCGATTCGGCTCTCACGCCAATCGCGAGCGGTCTGGGGCAGCTCGCGGTAACGTTGCCCTATCATGGTCCTGATACCGAAGCGTTCTACATATTAGTGAAGAACCTCGGGGGCCATCCGGCGCGCCTGGTGGTCCACTTGGAGAAGGCGGCCGCTATCCCCACGCAAACGTCACTTACGACCCGCTAGACGGGAACGAGCGCGAGGGCACCTCGTTTCGGGAAAGCAACTAAGGCGGCGCGCTGTTACGCGCTCACCGCGTGCGGCCTTTCATTCCTCGGAAATACGCGGCTGAGGAGCGCAGTGAAGCGCGGATCTCCGCGGAGATTGTCTAGTCTGGGATCCACTCCCAGAGCAAACAGCAGCGGCGATTTTTCATGGTACGCGCGTTCCAGTTCCTGAAAAGCCTGGTCAGGATCGTCCAGCGCGTCCATCAGCACGGCCATAAAATAGGCGTCGACGTATTGTGTCTTGCGGATCTGTACCAACTCGGCGAGAATCGATTTCGCTTCCTTGCGGCGGGCGTGTCTGGCCAGACACGCGCCCTCCACGGCCTGGAGCCACGGAAGATCCGGAGACATGATCACTGCCAGCCGGTACTGCTCCAAAGCCAGGGTATACTGACCGCTGTGTTCCAGCGCCTCGCCATAAAAGAGGTGGCCCAGATACAAATACGGATGCAGTTCCAGGGCTCTTTTGCCGCACGACACCGCGGACTCGAATTCCCGGCGGAAAAAATGGACCAGGATCTCGTTCGCCGGAACGGTAGGCCAAAGCGAATGCGTGGTGCGCGCCCGCAGCAGGACGTTGAGAGCATCGTCCAGTCGGCCCTGGGTTACGTAGAGCATGGTAAGACGAACATAGACCTCGGGCGATTCCGGGCTCTCGTCCTGCGCCTGCAGCAGTTCGGTCTCGGCCTCCTCCAGCTTGTGTTCGAACAGGTGCAGACCATGCGCGCGGTCTGCGCGGCGTTCGGGCGTCAGGCCGCTCAGTTCCACCGCGCGTTTGTGGGCTTGCAGGAACCCGGTGTACATCTCGCGAGGCAGGCGCATTCCGTACGTGCCCAGCAGCAGATAACACAGCGAAATCCCTTCAAACGCCCGGAAATCCGAGGGGTTTTCGACCGCAGCCTGCTGAAAGCAGTCCAGCGCCTTTTCGAATCCCTCCCGCGTACGGCGGCTCCAGAAGTGCCAGCCCTGCTTCACCAGATCGTCGGAGTGGGGCACGTCCAAGCGGTAGCCCAACTTCGGCCGATAGGAGATCCAAAGGCCGAACTCTCCCAAAGTCTTCTTCACCTCGCCGATGGTGACTGCCACGGTGTGCTTGGAGACTAAGTTACCGTCCCAGGCTTGATTGATCATCTGCGCGTATCCGACATAGCGGCCGCGGTTGTGGGTGAGAGCTCTCAGGGCATGAAATGCCTGCGGCCGGAGTTCCAACTCGTGGCCGTCTCTCAACAACGTCGTGGTTGTAATGTCGAGCCGAAACGGCCCGAACGTTATTTGTTCCATCTAGCGCCTTCCCGTTACTTTCCCCAATTAAAACTTGACGCGCTTTTGACTTCAGTTCAGCGAATCATATCACAGAATCGGCTGCGGCGCTGAACAATTTAGGTGTCGAATCTAGAGGCCGGGGTTCCGGTTGGATGCTGGTACGGTCCAGCCGGGCTAGCGCTACCGAAACATCAGCATCGAATCCTGTTGTGGACGATCGCCAGCAAAATCAAGGCAAGTTCCAGTGGGGCTTGGAGAATTGCCGTACTTTTGACTTGCTCTCGGTGAAATCTCTAATAAAATCCCACTAATGGCGCTGGGGTGCATGCAAGTGGATCTAACCTGAAAAGTTTGCCCTGCCACCAAAATTTTCTTGGGGAGACTTATGAAGACTTCGACCTTGCTTCGTTCGCAAGTTACTGCCGCTCTGGCACTGACTCTGCTATCAGCCTTGTTCGTCCCGCGCGTGCTGGCTCAGTCGGCCGGAACCTCAGGTCTCGCCGGCACGGTTACGGACCCTTCGGGTGCTGCCATCGTGAACGTAACCGTCACTGCCACGCAGATTGCCACCGGCCAGGAGCGCACGACCACAACCGGTGCCGATGGCACTTACAAGTTTTCCTTGTTGCAGCCGGGCGAGTACAAGGTCCGGTTTTCAGCGGCCGGGTTCAAGGTTTCCCAAGTTGACTCCGTGACGTTGAACGTGACTGAAACCCCGGAGTTGGACCGCTCCCTGGAAGTCGGTGCGCAATCCGAGCAGATCACCGTGGAGGCCGCTGCCGAGACGCTGCAAACGCAGAGTTCGACGCTGGGAACTACGGTGGATTCGAAAGCCGTCGTCGAGTTGCCCCTCAGTAATCGCAACTATACCCAAATTGTCGGTCTCTCCGCCGGCGTCAACGGTGTTGTCAATAACGCGACGACATTTGGAAAGGCTACCCAGGACTTCAGCGTGAACGGCTCCGATCCAGGCCAGAATAATTACCAGATGGACGGAGTGGCCATCGACAACACAGCCAATAGCGGGAGCTCCAACGATTCCGGCATCTACGCGGGAATTGGGATTCCAAATCCAGACGCGATTCAAGAATTTAAGATCCAGACGTCCACCTACGATGCCAGCTACGGCCGCAACCCTGGCGCCAACGTCAACGTGATCACGAAAAGCGGCTCCAACTCCTTTCACGGCGGGGCGTGGGAGTTCTTTCGCAACGAGGACATGAACGCCAACAGCTTCTTCGATAATCGCGATGGCGGCGGTAAACAGCAAATCCTGCGGCAAAACCAGTTCGGCGGCGACTTCGGCGGCCCCATCAAGAAGAACAAGATATTCATCTTCGGCAATTACCAGGAAACCCGGCAGCTCAATGGCGTCGCGCTCTCCGGCGCCAGCTCCTATTTTTTGCCGGCCATTCCCGCTGGCGACCGCTCCACGCCAGCCTGGCAGGCGGCGCTTGGAGCGGCCAATTGTCCGGCAAACAACCCCAGCAATGCCAAAGCTTTTTCCACGACGTTCGGCGGCCTGCAGGTGGCTTGCGACGGCTCCGACATCAACCCGGTGTCAATAGCCATGCTGAATCTGAAACTTCCCAATGGGCAATACTACATGCCGACCAATACGGGGCCGGCCGGCACGCCGGTCTTTCTGAGCAGCCCGGCTATATTTCACGAGGGTCAGTTGATCACGAATCTGGATTATGTGGTCAACAGCAAGAACACCTTCTCGGCCCGGTATTTCTATACTCAGGACCCGCAGGTGGCTCCGTTCAACGGGACCGACTTGCCTGGAACTCCCGTCACCAACTACTACGCCAATACCAACGCCTCCATGAAGCTGACGACGCTGGTTACCAACTCGTTTGTAAACGAAGCCCGCATATCTTTCCAGCGCAACAACGCCATTGGCACCGATACCACACCGGGGACCCCGCAGGGTGTCGGCCAAACGCCGATCGTTCCAACCATCAGCGAGTTGCCCCCCACTATTATTTCAGGGGCGTTCAGCATGTTCGGTACTCTGGCCCCCGATGTCAGCCCGACTGACCAGATGCAGGTTGCGGACCAGATTTCCTGGTCGCACGGCAGGCACACCATCCGCGCCGGCTTCGAGGCGGATGGGTCGCGCTGGCCAATTAGTTTCCAGGGTCTGGAACGCGGGTTCCTGCTGTACCTGTCCTTCGCCGACTGGCTGGTGGGAAGGGGCGGATGCAGCGATCCCAGTTGCTCCAATCCGAATAACAACGGTTCGCCTTTCGGCAACATTTTCCAGTGCCTCTTCTGCGTCCGCAGCGGACCCACCGGCATTATTCACAATTATGCGGAGCACAACTACAACTCCTTTGTGCAGGACGATTTCAAAGTCAGTTCCCGGCTGACGTTGAACCTGGGTGTTCGCTGGGAATTCGACGGCACGTATAACGATAAATACGGAAACCTGACCAACGTTTGGCCCAACCTGTTGCTCTCCGTAACTCCGCCCACCACGCCGCAACCTACCGGCAACAGCCTGGTCGGCTACGTGGTGCCCAACAATTTTGTCGCTCACTACGGGCAACCGCCGGCGGGGGTTCAAATCAATGCGAATGGCACGCCTATCTCCGGCCATCCTCCGTTAAGCAATTTCGCTCCGCGCCTTGGTTTTGCGTGGCAGCCGTCGGATAAGGGGAAATTGGTAATCCGCGGCGGAGCCGGGCTATTCTATGATCGCGTTGCCGGCGATCGTTTCGTACACGGCCTGGAGCAGGGCTACCCTTACTCGCTGACAGTCGACTACGGCGACGCTCCGTACTCCGACACGTTTAGCAATCAGAATCCCTACCTGTCCACGCCCCTCAGCTTTGTTCCGCGCTATTTCAACCCGGCCACCGGCGCAAGTTCTCTCATCAACCAGCCGTTTCTCGATCCGGACCTCCACACTCCGCTGATCCGGCAATACAATTTGAACGTTCAGTATGAGTTCGCGCCCCAGTGGGTGCTGGAAGCCGGTTACGTGGGTTCCAGTGGACTGAACCTGGTGGATACCTATCACGTTTATAGTACTGCGCTGCTGGCCACTCCCACCAATCCGGTCAACGGCCAGACCACCAGCACGCTGGAAAATATCAACTACCGCACGCCGTATCTTGGTTACCAGACAGGTGGTTTGCAAGGTACCGCATTCGACGGAAGTTCGAACTACAACAGCTTGCAAGTCACCATTCGGAAACAGTTCTCGCATGGATTTACCATGCAGGGATCCTACACCTGGAGCAAAGCGCTCAGCGATGTGAATGGCACCCTGGCTGGCGCCGTCTCCGCGAATAGCAATGACCCGAATAATATGGCGCAGCAGTATGGGCCGGCTTATTTCAGCCACCCGCAACGGTTCATCCTCAACTACAGTTACGATCTGCCTTTCGGGCAGCACACCGGCGCTCTGGGCTGGATAGCCAACGGATGGAATCTGGGCGGTGTGACTACCATTCAGGACGGTACGCCGCTGACGATTACCGACACCCGGGACGGAACAATTTTCGGTGTGGGCGCCAACGGTCAGCAAAGAGCGGAAATTTGTCCCGGAGCCACTTATGCCTCAGCCGCCACTTCGGGAGGGGTTGAAGCCCGGCTGGGCGGAATCAGCGGCGGCCCTGGCTACATTAACCCCAGCGCGTTCGCTACCGGTTGTCTTGCTCCCGCGATCGGGGATGGAACCGGTTGGGGCAACTCCGGCGTCGGAATCTTGCTCGGTCCAGGCAACTTTAATTTCGACGTTACCCTGGTGAAGACTACTCACATCACCGAGCGGCAGACACTGGTCTTCCGCGCGGAAGCATTCAACCTCTTCAATCACCCACAGTTCATGAATCCGGCGACTCTTGCAGTCTCTACGCCAGCAACTTTCGGCCAGATCAGTACAACTTCCGTGAACCCGAGGGTCATGCAGCTCGGGCTGAAGTATATTTTCTAGCAATAGCTGGGGTTGGCCATGCTTCCGGGTCGGCCAACCCTCCCCCTTCTCTCCCTGTTCCAACACCGCCCTAGATTCCAATCCAGGTCTAACCTCAATTTTGCCGCTGTTTTGACGCCACCCAGGAAAAATCTCGCATACAATCCGACTAATGGACTTCAGTGGGTTGCATGCAGGGTTAGGTAAGTTCTGTCTTTCTACCCTTCCGGATACAAGCATGTCGCCCCTGCACCTAGAGGCTTTGGAAGAAGTAACGCACTAAAAGCAGAGGACTTACAAGGAGAAGGGGAGTATGAGAATGAAGACGCTGCTCAGTTCGCGGCTCGCCCACGTGGCGCTTTTAACCCTGTTGTTTGCAAGTTGCATCCCATGCCTCATGGCACAGTCGGCCGGAACCTCCGCGCTGGCGGGTACGGTTACCGACCCCTCAGGCGCGGCGATTCCGAACGTGACCGTCACGATAACCAGTAACGCCACCGGCCAAACCCGCACCAGCACGACCGGACCGGACGGCACTTACAGGTTCACTCTGATGCCGCCCGGGAACTACAAAGTTTCATTCTCAGCTACCGGATTTAAGACCGCGGAGGTTGGCTCCGAGCAGTTGAACGTTACCGAGACCGAAGCGCTGGATCGAACGCTCGAAGTCGGCGCGCAGACCGAGCAGGTTACTGTAGAGGCCGCTGCGGAAGCCCTTCAAACCGAGAGTTCCACGCTGGGAACCACGGTCACGTCGCAACAGGTAACCGGACTTCCTCTGAGCAATCGCAACTACACGCAACTGCTGACCATGGCGGCCGGTGCGAACACCAACGTGAACAACGCCACGACCATCGGCAAAGGAACTCAGGACATTTCCGTGAATGGCGCCGATCCCGGCAACAACAACTACCAGATGGATGGTGTCTCGATTGTCAACACAGCCAACACTGGTTCGGCGAAGGACTGCGGCATTTACACCGGCATCGGCATTCCCAATCCCGATGCGATTCAGGAGTTCAAAATCCAGACCTCCACGTACGACGCTAGCTATGGCGGGCACCCGGGCGGCAACGTGAACGTTGTGACCAGGTCTGGCACCAATCAGTTCCATGGCAGCGCTTGGGAATTCTTCCGGAACACAGATCTGAACGCGAACAGCTTTTTCGATAATCTCGACGGCGGCGGCGTCCGGCAGGTTCTGAATCAGAACCAGGTGGGCGGTTCCATCGGTGGACCAATCAAGAAGGACAAGCTTTTCTTCTTCACCGACTATCAAGAGACCCGCCAGAAGAACGGAGTTTCAGCCGGCGGATCGAGCAGCGTCTTCTTGTTCCCGTTGCCGGAGGATCGGACCGCGGCCAACGTCGGTGCGGCGCTTTGTCCGGCGAATCACCCCGGCAGCCCGGCGTACAGCACGCTATTCGGTGTCAACCAAGTGGCCTGTGACGGATCGAACATCAGCCCCCAATCGCTTGCGTTGCTAAATGCCAAGCTTGGCAACGGCAGTTACTACATTCCGGGAAATCCTTCCGGTGCATACGGGCCGGTTACGTATAGCCAGCCCGCCACCTTCACAGAACATCAACTGATCGCAAACGTCGACTATGTGATCAATTCCAAGAACACTCTCTCGGTGAAGTATTTCTGGACCGGCGATCAGGAATTCGCGCCGCTCAGCGGCACCGACGTGCCCGGGACGCCCGTGACCAGCAAATACGATAATATTAACTCGGTCGCCAGGCTCACGACGTTGCTCACCACCAGCTTGGTCAATGAACTCCATGTGGCCGGGCAACGCAATGGCCAGCACCAATCCGACACCACCGTACTTACTCCCCAGGCGATCGGTCAGGCAACCATTGTTCCTACTATCACCGAACTGCCGGTTACGGTCATCTTTAATGGACCCGGGTTGAATGGAACGCTGGCCCCCAGCAACAGCCCCACCGATCAGATGGAATATGGCGATCAAATTTCCTGGTCGCATGGACGTCATACCATTCGCGCCGGCTATGAGTATCAATATGCTCAGTGGCCCATCACGTTTGAAGGCTTGGAGCGCGGATTTTTGTTTTACGGTACGTTCGCCGATTGGATGATTGGCTCCGGCGCCGACGGCAACATCTTTCAGTGCTTGTACTGTGTCCGCAGCGGGCCGGACGGCATCGTTCACAACTATGTGGAAAACAACCATACCGCCTTCGTGCAAGATGACTGGAAGGTAAGTTCGCGCCTGACGTTCAACCTGGGCGTGCGCTGGGAATACGACGGCAGCTACTCGGACAAGTACGGGAACCTGACCAACCTCTCGCTGGCACAGTTCGCAACCGTCCCCGTTCCACCAACTGGACCCACCACCTCAGGGCCGGGATTAGTAGGCTACGTCGTGCCGAATAACTACGCGAATCACTACCCGGCTCCGCCTGCCGGAGTCCTGACCGCGAGTAACAGCGATTCCGTCACGTCTGGGCCGCCTAAAGATAACTTTGCTCCGCGCTTCGGTTTTGCCTGGCAGCCCAAGCAGGATGGGAAGCTGGTGATTCGCGGCGGCGTCGGTTTGTTCTACGACCGCATCGGTGGCGGATCGTTTGTGCACGCGGTGGAACAGGGCTATCCCTATGCTGTGACGCTTGATTACAGCGGCACCGCGGCGGCTCCCTTTACCAATGCGAATCCGTATCCTTCCACCCCGCTGGGCACATTCGCTTCGCGCTGGGTCAACTTCAACGGATGCCAGCCGTCTTGTTTGCTGGGCGCGGCCAATTCCGCTATAGACTCGCCCACTCTCGATATGGCTCTGCACACGCCGTTGACCCGCCAATACAACATCAACCTGCAGTATGAATTTGTTCACAACTGGATACTAGAGGCAGGTTATGTTGGATCCAGTTCCATCAACCTGCTGGATCAGTATCACTCCGTCAACACCCCACAGATTGCCAGCCCATCGAATCCCATCAACGGCATCACTGTCAATACCGTGGATAACGCGGAGTTGAGGGTGCCGTATCTCGGCTATACGCCTCCTGGTGTCGATGAGACCGCTTTCGATGGAATCTCTAACTACAACAGCCTTCAGGTAACTCTGAGAAAGCAATTTTCCCACGGCTTCCTGATGCAGGCGTCGTACACCTATAGCAAGGACCTGAGCGATATCGCGGCCATTTTAAGTGGCAGTGGCGCGAACAGCAACGTGCCCACCGAACTCGCCCAGCAGTATGGTCCGGTCGGATTCAGCCATCCGCAACGTTTTGTCGTCAACTACAGCTATGATCTGCCGTTCGGACAGCACACCGGTGCGCTGGGCATTTTGGCGAACGGCTGGAACGTCTCTGGCGTCACCACGATTCAGGACGGCACGCCGCTGACGATCACCGATCAAAATGGCGGCACGGTCTACGATTTGGGTGGTTACGATACTGCTCGCGCGCAAATGTGTCCAGGATCGAGCTATAGCTCGATCGCGACTCCGGGCGGAATCGAAAGCCGCCTGGGCGGGCCTGCGGGCGGACCCGGTTACCTGAATATCAATTCCTTTTGTTCCCCGCCGCTGGCGCCCAATGGCCTTGCGGCCGGGATCTCCGGCGCACCCACGCTGTTCGGCAACTCCGGTGCCGGCGTTATCCTGGGCCCGGGCAACTTCAACTGGGACATCTCCATCGTGAAGAACTTCCGCATTACCGAGCGGCAGCAGGTGATCTTCCGAACCGAGTTCTTCAACGCCTTCAACCATGCGCAGTTCTCGAATCCGCCAGCGGCGGATTTGGCGGTGTCTACACCTAGCACCTTCGGACAAATCACGACTACGTCGGTCAATCCGCGCATCCTGCAATTCGCACTGAAGTACATTTTCTAGGAACTCTCTCTTCGCCGGCCGCGATTCACATGAGTCGCGGCCGGCGACCTTCATCGGCCTCCTGATATACTGCACGTTTCATGTCTCCCCGTTGGATTCTGCTCCTGGCTGCGTGCTCGTTCCCGGCGGCCGCTCAAATCGCTCCCGCCGACTGGCCGAATTACACGCGCGATCTGGCCGGCACCAAGTATTCGCCTCTCGATCAAATTACTCCCGGCAACGTCACCAAGCTGGTTCCGGCGTGGACCTACACGCTTCGAGCCGAAGCTCCGCGCGCCAGCGGCACGGAAAAATCGGACGATCCTTTTGCAATTCCTGGCGCGGCGCGTACCGTGGCATCCGCTGCAACGCCCATCGTCGTTCACGGCGTGATGTACCTGCCGGAGGGTAACCGCGTCGCCGCGCTGGACCCGGTGGCAGGCACGGAAATCTGGAGCTACACGCTGCCAGCCGGGGTGGCGTCGCAACGCGGCGTCGCCTACTGGCCGGGCGATAAGCAAAACCCGCCGCGCATCCTGTTTACCTCCGGCCACAAATTGATCGCGCTCAATGCCAGCACCGGCAAGATCGATCCCGGCTTCGGCAACGAAGGCGAAGTGGACATGGTGGTGCCATATTCGGGCGTTCCAACTATTTATAAGAATGTCGCGATCATCGGCGCCACAGTCGGCGAAGTACCTGAAGGTCCGCCGGGCGATTCGCGCGCTTACGATGCGCGCACCGGCGCCAAACTGTGGGATTTTCATTCGGTGCCGCAGCCCGGCGAACTGGGCCATAACACCTGGCTCAATGACGGCTGGAAAGGCCGCTCCGGCGTCAACGTCTGGGGCTGGTACATGACGGTGGATGAAAAGCGCGGCATCGTATATATGACGTTCGGCGGTCCGGCCGCGAACTACTGGGGTGGCGATCGTCCCGGCAACAATCTGTTCGCTAATTCGGTGGTCGCGGTGGACGCGGTCACCGGCAAATACAAGTGGCATTTCCAAACCATCCACCACGATCTGTGGGATTCCGATCTGCCGCCCGCGCCCAGCTTGATCGATATCGTGAAAGACGGCAAGAAAATCCCGGCGCTGGCGGTGATCGGAAAGGCCGCCTGGATGTTCATTCTCGATCGCACCAATGGAAAGCCGGTGTTTGGCGTCGAAGAACGTCCGGTAGCCAAGGGCGATGTGCCCGGCGAATGGTATTCACCGACGCAGCCGTTTCCGTTGAAGCCGCCTCCGCTGGCGCGCGTCAGTTTCAAACCGGAAGACATCGTTACCGCCGAAGACACCACGCCCGAGCACGCTAAAGCCTGCCGCGAAGTCTACGAGAAGAACGGCGGTTTCTACAATGCGGGCCCGTTCACCGGATGGCTGTTCCATAAGGACGGAACGCCTCCGAAAAGCACCATTCAGTTTCCAGGCGGAACCGGCGGCGTGAATTGGGGTGGAACGGCGGCCGATCCCAACACAGGCTATGTGTTTTTGAACACGCACGACGGCGCATTGACGGGATGGATCGAGAAAAAGAAGCCGGGCGGGAATTACGGACGGGGCACGCAGGGTTCGGATCAGCCTTATGATCGCGCCAGCGTAGATGGCCCCGGCCCGTATCACGGATTCAGCGCGACGGTGAAGGACGCGAGCGGCCACGCGCTTGGAACCTGGCCGTGCCAAAAACCACCATGGGCGCGGCTGGTGGCAGTGAACGCGAACACCGGCGAAATTGCGTGGCAATCGCCGCTTGGTTTAGTGGAAGGGCTGCCGGAAGGGAAGCAGAACGCCGGATCGAGCGGGAGCGCGGGGCCTCTGGCGACGGGCGGCGGGCTGGTGTTTATCGGCGCGACCAACGATCATCGGTTCCGAGCTTTCGATTCGAAGACGGGCCAGGAGCTGTGGTCGGCCAAGCTGTCCAAAACCGCGAACGCGAATCCGATGACGTATGAAGGCAAGAATGGCAAGCAATACGTCGCGATCATGGCAACGGATTCATTGATAGCGTTCGCGTTACCGTAACGCTAGCGCCAGCTTTGCAGGCGTGCCGCAACGTCGGCCTTCCATTGATCGTAGTCGTCACCCATGCGCGCACGGGCAGCTTCGGGCAAATGTTCGAGTACATGTTCAATGGGAGGAGCTGCGGCGTCCGGCAAGACTCCAAACCCCAGCGCGTCGGCCAGCCGGTCGGCGCATTGCACCAGGTGCAGCATGCGGAAGCTCTCGTGATCGAGCTCCGCATGATGATGGGCGATGATGTCTTCGAGTTCCGGCGGGAAGGGCAGTTGCTGCATCAGCCAGGTGCCCGCCTCGCAATGATCGATGTCGAACAGCTCGCGCTCCATCATGAGCAGGTCGAACTGCTGCTCGCCGGAAACGGCTAGCAGGTTGGAATAGGGCTCCGGATATTTCACCAGCAAGGCTAGACGGCCGATGTCGCGCAACAGGCCAGCCACGTAGGCGAAATCGGCGTCCATGCGCGCCGCGCGCGCCAGCTTTTCGGCCAATAGCGCGGTAGCCAGGCAGTTCTGCCAGCAGGCCCGCAGAGCCTTGATCTTCAGCGCGGGCGTTACGAAATCCTCCAGGGCGCGCGTGAACGTGATAGCCTTCACGCGATCTAATCCAAGCAGAATGATGGCGTGCGAGATGGTGCGGACCTGCCGCTCCAGAGCGAACAAAGGCGAATTGGCGAGCTGCAGCACGCGCGTCGCAAACACCGGCTCGGCCGCAATCAGTTTGCCAACTTCATGAATGTCGACATCCTCCTTGGACACGGTGGCCATCAATCGTTTCGCCACCCAAGGAAACGGTGGCAACTCATCTAGCGCCCAGGGCGTGCGCTTGACGGGAGTTTCCGGAACGAGCTCAGTTTGAAGTTCGGGCATGTTTCCTTCTCCTTGCTGGCGGGAGGCCTGCCGTGCGCCCTTCCCTCCAGACTTGCTTATCGGCGGCACGAGGTTTAGCTTGAGAAACTCTGCCGGAACTCGCCGATGAGTCTATTAATGCAAAATGAAATCGTCGATACCCCCGCCGAGGCGGATGTGCGCTTTCTCGGCTACCGCTTGGAAGTGATCAGCCACTGGCCTCCTTCGCCCCGCAAGGAAGCGGCTGCTGAAGCGATTTCGCAGCGGCTGGCCTCCATCGCCCGCTGCGCGCTGGTGCGCCCCGATATCGCGGACCTGCTCCACTTGAGCTGCCAGCTGCTGGACGATTTCTTCGCGGCCGATGCCGGTGAGCGGATCGAGCATGACCCGCTGGACGAGGACACAGTGCACGAGGCGCTGGACGTCTATTGATTGCCCAATTGCGGTACGGCGAGAACGCCGGCTAGCCATCGGAACCTTGTATTCGAGCGCCGTGCGAAACACGTTCGGCGGACGCGCCAGCGTACACTAATGAAATGAGCATGGCTGCGACGCCGGATCAGGCGTTAGTCTCGAACCGTTCCACCGAGGCGCTGTTCCGGCCGTTCCAACTGCAAGGGCTAACGCTCCCGAATCGAATCGTGATGGCTCCGATGACGCGCTCGCATTCGCCCGGGGGCGTGCCGGGCCCAGACGTGGCCGCATATTACCGGCGGCGCGCCGAAGGCGGCGTCGGGCTCATCATTACGGAAGGAACTTACCCGGACCATCCGGCGTCCGGCTTCGATCCGAATGTTCCGCGGTTTTATGGCGAGCAGGCGATGGCCGGATGGCGGCGCGTGGTTGAGCAGGTACATGCCGCGGGCGGCCTCATTTTTCCGCAGCTTTGGCACGTCGGTATGGTGGTGTCGCCGGGACTGACGCCGCCCGAAGGGATCACGCCGATTGGGCCACAGTCCGTGACACAGGCTGACATCGATGCTCTGATCGAAGCCTATGCGAATGGCGCGGGCGATGCGCAGGCGCTGGGCTTTGATGGCGTAGAACTGCACGGCGCACATGGTTATTTGATCGATCAGTTCTTCTGGGAGGCCACCAACCAACGTACGGACCAGTACGGCGGCGATCTGGTTTCGCGCACCCGTTTCGCGATGGAAATTGTGCGAGAGGTTCGCAGGAGGGTGGGACCCCAGTTTCCGGTGGTGCTGCGCTGGTCGCAATGGAAAATCAAGGATTTCGAAGCCAAACTGGTACGGACTCCCGACGAACTGGAGCAATTTCTGCGGCCGCTGCTGGATGCGGGCGTGGACGCTTTCCATTGTTCGACGCGGCGGTTCTGGGAACCGGAATTTGCCGGGAGCGATCTCAACCTGGCCGCATGGACCAAGAAGGTGTCGGGAAAGCCTGTGATTACGGTGGGATCGATTACCTTGAACGAGGATATGATGACGTCATTCGGCACGGCCAATACCGCGGGCGTGACGGGTATCGACAATTTGCTGGACCGCCTGGAACGCGACGAATTCGATTTAGTAGCGATCGGGCGCTCATTAATCGTGAATCCGGCCTGGCCCGCCATCGTACGGCGGGGTGCACTGAACGAGTTGCGGCCATTTAATCGCGCTGCGATCGGAGAGTTGATTTAAGGTGGGAGAATTGATTTAAATATGCCTGCTCCACTGGTTCCATTTATCACTCCGGATGCTTTGCTGGCGCACTGGCAGGGCCATCGCCGGCTGACCCGGCGCGTTATTGAGGCTTTTCCCGCCGACCAACTCTTCAGCTTCTCGCTGGGCGGGATGCGGCCATTCGGGGTGCTCGCAATGGAGATGATTACCATGGGAACGCCGATGCTGCGGGGCGCGGTGACCGGCGAGTGGAGTACCTCGGCCAGCCGCGACGCGCGGCCCAAAGACGAAGTGCTGCGTTTATGGGATGAAAGCACCAATCAGATCAATACTCTCTGGGCGCAGATCCCTTCACAGCGGTTTCTGGAAACACTGACCGCCTTCGGCCAATACACCGGCGCGCTGCACGACCTGATCCTGTACGTCATCGATAATGAGATCCATCATCGCGGCCAGGGGTATGTGTATCTGCGCGCGCTGGGGATCGAGCCGCCGGCGTTCTACGATCGAAGTTGAAGGTTTGCGGCGTTCTGGGAAACTCGGCTAAATACTGGCGAGAATTAGCAACTATTTCCACGAATGGCGGCACGCGTGCGAAGAGAACGCGGTTGCAATTTATCCCGGCCAGTGGAAATCCGCGTTGCTCTAGCGATGCATGGTTTCGCTGGCGTTCTTTGTTTTAGCGGTTGCTCTTCGGGATCGAATTCCCGCGCTGTTCGCCGTCGGCCTGGTCGTAATGACTGCCCTGACTCTGTTGACGCCGATCAGCGAAAGCCGCAGGGCACTGATATTCACCGCTGGTGCCGTGGCCTGCCGTCCCTTTTTCGGCAAGCCGCGCATGGGCGCATTGCAAAAGATCAAGGGTTTGTGGCGTGTGATGACGAGCCTAACCGGCAAAGACGTCCGGCGCGGAATCGCCTTCGATTTTCCCGATGGCAGCACAGAAATGTGGCCGCTGAAATTCAACGCCCAATCGGAAATGATGGAACGCTTGAGCGCGGTGACGGGTAAACCCGTGACGGGTGAATGGAGCCGCTGGTTTGGCTGAGGACGCGCGCGAAGTCCTGCGCCGGCTTTTCGAGTGCCGACATCGATGTCACTTTGGTTGACTTGCGCGCGGAACCCATTATAGAATCACTGCTCGGTGACGATCCGGCAGCGGCAATCGTCTTTTGACAGAATGTAGTTGGAGGTTCCTGATATGAAGCTGAAGTTTGCGGTTTTGAGTGCGGGCTTGGGATTATTTCTGGCCGCACTTCCCGTCCTGGCGCACCATTCCTTCGCTGCCGAGTTTGACGTTCAAAAGCCCGTTACGTTGAAGGGTAAGTTTGTCAAGATGGACTGGGTGAATCCGCACTCTCAAATCCATATCGAGGTCACCGATGCCGACGGCAAAGTAACCACTTGGTCTTGCGAAGCATTACCGCCCAACAGTTTGTACCGGATGGGATGGCGCAAGAATTCGCTCACGCCGGGCGAAGAGATCGAAATTGAAGGTTTTGCCGCAAAAGACGGAACTTCCAGCATGTGGACGCGCTCGGTGAAGACCGCCGACGGACGGCGCATGTTTGCGGGGCGTGCCGATGCGCTGCCTCCCACCGCGGCAGGGCCGCCTAAGGACGAAGGCAAGTAGGGACTTCCTGGCCTCCGGCCGGACTGGATGGGCACGGCGAACGGCGGGCGCGATCTGGTCTGTTAGGAATCGAGATGTTTGGACAGGGGTATCGATACATGAAAATTCGGCTGGCAGACACGATCATGGCTGGGGCCGCGGCGCTGGCGTTGTCCTTTGGCGCGGCGCCGATGCAAGCTCAAAACTCCATGCGGCAGGCGGCTTACAAGGTTCCGCGCACGCCCGACGGCCTGCCGGATCTGCAAGGCATCTGGCAGGTTCGCGATACTACGGCCGCGTTCGACGTGCAGGATCACGCCGGGGCGCTGGGCATTCCTCCGGGAAGAAGCATTGTTGTCGAGCCGGCGGACGGGAAGATTCCCTATAAGCCGGAGGCGCTGGCCAAGCGTGAAGCGAATTTCAAGAATCGCGACTCGGCTGACACCCTGAATAAATGCTATATGCCTGGGGTTCCGCGAATTACTTATATGGATTTCCCGTTTCAGATCTTTGAAACTCCGAAATATACGCTGCTGGCCTACGAATATATTCACAATTATCGCACCATCTTCACCGACGGCACGAAACACCTGGATGGCCTGGATTGGTGGAATGGGGACTCGCGCGGCCACTGGGACGGCGACTCGCTGGTGGTGGATGTGTCCGATTTTAACGATCAGACCTGGTTTGACGCCTCCGGCGATTATCACAGCGACAAGCTGCACGTGGTGGAGCGCTACACACGGACTGGGCCGAACACGCTGCAGTATGAGGCTACCATCGAAGATCCGGACGTGTTTACGCAACCTTGGAAGATCAGCATCCCTTTGTATCGGCACACGGAACCGAACTTCCGCCTCTTGGAATATGAGTGCCAGGCATACGCCGATGACGCCGCGAAAGGTGGCCAGTGATGTATCGCCGAAATGTGGAAAGGACTTCGCCCATGAGCGGCCGTTTACTGAACCTGGCGATGGCCGCCGCCGGCATGGTGGCCGTATTGATGCTCTCGCCCGCTCCGGCCTTGGCTCAACCGCCCGCGCCTCCGCAAGGTGGTGGTCCGGGCGGACGTGGAGGTGGCAAGCCGCCCGCAGGTGGTGGAGTCCCATCGTTCTTTGGAGGCCCGCGGCACGTTCCTGGCGGGCCGGTGCAACATCTGGCCGATGGGCATCCCGACATGCAGGGCTTTTGGAACGCATCGAATAATGGCGGCGCAGTTTTCGAATTGCAGAATCATCCCACTCCGCGCAGCGGTGTCCCTCCCGGCAAGGGCGCCATCGTAGATCCAGCAGATGGCTTCCTTCCCTACCAGCCGTGGGCTGCCGCGAAGGCCAAGGACACGTTTGAAAACCATTTGGCCGACGAACCAGAGCTGCATTGCTACGAGTCGGGCGTGCCGAAAGCCATGTACGTGCAGTTTGGATTCCAAATCTTCCAGCCTGCCAACTACGTGGTGCTGACCTGGGAATTCATGCACGCGTATCGCATCATTCCCACTGACGGACGGCCGCATATACCAGCGAACATCAAATTGTTCATGGGCGATTCGGTGGGGCACTGGGAAGGCGACACGCTGGTGGTGGACACCACCAATCTGAACGACCGTACCTGGTACGACACTGTGGGCGATTTCCATAGCGATGCCGAGCACGTTGTGGAGCGCTTCACGCCCGTGGATACTACCACCATCAAATATGAAGCCACCGTGGAAGATCCGAAAGTGCTGACCAGGCCCTTCAAGATCGCGATGGAGCTGGACAAGAACACCACCCCCGACTACGAGCAGATGGAGTTCGGCTGCATCGAAGGTAATCAGGACGTGAAGCACTACACCAAGGACAAAGGCGGCGCCGCCGACGTAAAGTTGAAGTAGGAAATCAGCATGGCCGCACCGATGACCGACCCTCCGAAGAAAGCGCCGTGGCCCTGGCCGGATTCACTCGACGCGATGATTGCGGCGCCGCAATATCACAGCCTGGTGCTGGAGAACGAGCGCGTGCGCGTGCTCGATACCCGCATTCCCGTCGGGGACATTGTGCCGGTCCACACACATCGCTGGCCGGCTATCTACTATACGATCGCGGCGGGCGATTTCGTTCGCCGGGATGGCGAAGGCAAGGTTCTCTTCGATAGCCGTACGGTGCCTGGCATGCTGACGGCAGCGGCCGCGAACTGGATCGAATGCCTTCCGCCGCATTCAGTGGAAAACGTCTCGCCGTCCGAGATTCATTTAATCAGCGTGGAGTTAAAAGGTTCCGAGTGAAGTTCTTTTTAATCGTGCCTGTATTGCTTGGCCATGCCGATTCTGGGCTTCGCCCAGGCGGATCTCGAAGGGATCTGGCAGGCCAAAGGGACGGCGTACGCCGATCTGGAACAATTCATCGAGCCGCCGGGGACCAAGATTCCTTACCGCGCCGATGCGCTGGCCAAGCGCAAACAAAATTTCCAGAATCGCGAAACTGCCGACACCGTCAAGAAATGCTTTCTGCCGGGCGTGCCGCGCATCACGCTGCTCCCCATGCCGTTCCAGATTTTTCAATCGGGGAAATTCGTCGTGATGGTTTATCAATACGCCCACGCCTTCCGAACCATTTATATGGATGGCAGCGAACACCTGGACGGAATCGATTTTTGGATGGGCGATTCGCGCGGCCACTGGGAGGGCCCGACGCTGGTGGTGGATGTGACCGACTTCAACGATCAGACCTGGCTGGATGCGGCGGGCGATTATCACAGCGACGCGCTGCACGTGGTGGAGCGCTATACACGAACCGGTCCAAAGACCATCACGTATGAAGCCACCATCGACGATCCGAAGGTCTTCACGCAAGCCTGGAAGATTCGGGTGCCTCTGGAACTGGACACCAAGAAGAACGCGCGCTTGATGGAATACGAATGCCCAGCGGCGGGGACGCCAGCAGGTGGTTCGCAATGATGCCGATAACGATGACCCGGACCTTCCCATTCGTGTTGTTTCTCGCGGCGATCGTGCCCGCGGCGTGGGGCCAGGGATTGTTCGGTACCGGCCAGCGAGGGCCCAACAAACCCGGGCCCGTATTGCGCATGCCGGACGGCAAACCGAATCTGGAAGGCTACTGGGTTACGCAGGCCAACGGTGCTCCGTACGGAGTGGAAAAGCATCCGGCGGTTTTCGGTTCGTTTGGCGGACCGAGCATCGTCATCGATCCGCCCGACGGGAAGATTCCCTATCAGGCATGGGCTCGCACGAAACAGGAGGATCTGGAAGCGCACCACATGTACGAGGAGCCTGAGGCGCATTGCTCGCAATCGGGCGTGCCGCACCAGATTTGGACGCAATTCGGATTTCAGATTTTGCAGCCGCGCGGATACGTCGTGATGCTGTGGGAGTTCATGCATGGCAACCGCATTGTCGCGATGGACGGCCGGCCACACATTGCCGCGAACATCAAGCTGACTCAGGGCGATTCGGTGGGGCACTGGGATGGCGATACGCTGGTGATCGATACCACGAATCTCACTGGTAAAACCTGGTTTGATTCCAAAGGCAATTTCCATAGCGACGCCGAGCACGTAGTGGAGCGCCTCCGGCCGGTGGATTCCGACACCATCGACTATCAAGCTACCATCGAAGATCCGAAAGTTTACACGCGCAAGTGGACGGTAGAAGTGCCCATCTGGCGGAATCCCGATCCGCATTACCAGCAGATGGAATTCGCCTGCCGCGAAGGAAACACGGACCTGCAACACTACACGGACAAGGGCCAGTAGCGCTATTGTTTGCCGATTCCCTTGAGTGACGCCAGATAGCTGACTACATCGGCCAGCTCTTGCGGCGATAGCTTGTCTTTATAAGAGGGCATCCTGGACTTGTCGAGTATCTCGAACTCGCGCAGATCGGACCGCGAGAACGAGCGCAGATCTTCGTTCGAATCGTCCTGGTTCGCGGCCAGCAGCTCGATGGAGAAGGTGTCTACATTGAGAAGCCGTCCCGTGATGGTGGCGCCATCTTTTGTTACCACGCGGACGAAGCGATTCTGCGGCGCGGCTTCCTCGTTCGGATCGACGATCGCCCGCTCGATTTCCACGGTCCGGCGATTCGCGCCGACATCGCTGAGGTTGGGCCCGAGGCGCGAGCCCGAGGTTCCCACTCGATGACAGCTTAGGCACCCTTTGTTGTCGAACAGTTCCTTGCCACGCGCGGGGTCGCCTGTCAGCGAGGAGCGCAGGGAGGGGTTGGCGGCGAAGGAACGCAGATACGCCACGATGGTGGCGGCCTGAAAATCGTTCAATGACGAATTGGGGGGCATGGCGGTGCCCGGAATGCCTTTTTCCATTATGATGACAAGTTCGTCTTCGGTGCCCTGGGGCGTGGAAGTATGACGGAACTTGCCCAGGCTGAGATTGGCGTTGGGAAGCGCGTCGCCATCCGGACCGTGGCAGCTCAGGCAATCGGCGCGGTAGAGGCGTCCGCCATCTTCTACGTCGGCAGCGGTGTAGCTATGTTGCGCGAAGAGAACGCCCGAGGCGAGACATAGGAACCATGGGAGACGCATCGCAAACGTTACTCTGGCCGGCATCATATTGGGCATCATATTACAAATGAAAACCCGTTAGCAGGCTGCTTTGAACTTATACGCGCTCTTCCGAGGAACTCGCGCAAAACGGAGCGCGGCGCGAAAAAGTTCCTGGCCTGTTTCGTGGTGCGCGCCGCCCCCTTTGCGCTTCCGGGCAAACTTGGCCTCCGCGTCCGCATCGATAGCCCCTTAGAACGTAAACGAGCAAATACTATCCTTAGCGCGGCAACAGAAGAACGTTGGCCGTGTTGGCGTCAACGTAGCCGATGCTGTAAGGACCGGGAATAGGCGCCAATTGGCCGATTGATTGGCCGAGCTCACTTCGAAAGCGCGATCGATGCGGCCCGTCTGGGCGGCGGAGCGGCTCGGCGCTCGGATGCAACCGCAGCAATGTTGCCCGGAAGAATCGGCCTTACAATCGAACGTCCACGGCAATCGGAAAATGATCCGAACCAGGTACGCGCAGCACTTGCCCGTGGTCGCACTGAATGGAACCCCGGACAAAAACCCAATCCAGCGCGCCGATCAGGACGTGTGTCCGGATGCGCCGGTCGCCAAAGGCGCTGCGGAAGCCCGCCTGCCGCAGCCGTGGAGCCAGGCTCGAGCGAGAGGTAAACGAATTGAAGTCGCCGGCGATAATGATCGGAGTTTCCGGCGGATAACGCCGGGCGTCGTCGAGAACTTCCTCAAGCTGCTCCAAACGCAACTCGCCAGTCCCTTTGCTTTCCAGGTGGAGATTGTAAACCACCAGCGGCTTGCCTCCGTTGTCGAGCTCGGCGACCAGGGCGACGCGGCCGCCCTTGCGTCTTTGGAGCAGCGGCAGACTGGAGATCAGCAATGGGCGCGGCGTCCAGAATCCGGATTGATGACGGAACCGGATCATGCGCGAAGAGCGCACCGGCAGCGTGGTAAGCAATGCTTGACCGTGGTAGGCGGGATCTTCGGCTGTGCCCTGTCCCAGTTCCTGAAACTCGGGCGCGAAGACATAGTTCATACCGAACGTTTGCGCGAGTTCCTTCGCAATGTCCTCGCCATGCGTGCGCCGGGCGCCGAGATCGACCTCCTGGAAAATGCACAGGTCAGGTTTGATCTCGCGGATCTGTTTCTTAATGTCGTCAAGATGTTTGCCGCGATCGATGTTCCAATCCAGAATGGAGGCGCGGGCGTGAAAAGCGGATGGGCGGGCATAGTTTCCCGCCAAGAGTGTTTGTAAGGCTTCCGAGGGCACGATGGTGGCTGCCGGTGGCGCGGATAAGGCGGCGGAAACCAAGAGAATGGGGCAGCTCCTCAGAATTATGGTTCTGGTTACAGCAAGTGTCACTGTCTTTAGTTTATACTGGAGGCGAGTCGCGGCCGATGTCAGGACCAACATCCAGATTGAACCGCCGCCAGGATTCGCATGACTATTCTTTTTACGCTGATACACATCATCGTCTGTTTCTTCTTGATTATTGTGGTTCTGTTGCAAAGCGGCCAGGCCGCGGATCTGGCTGGCGCTTTTGGAGGCATGGGGTCTCAGACGGCATTCGGGCCGCGCGGATCGACGACACTCCTGTCGAAAGCAACCGCCTTGGCCGCCGCGATCTTTATGGTTACGTCTCTCACGCTGGCGATATTGGCGACGCGCGGCGCTGCCTCCTCCGGCAGCGTTCTGGAGCACCAAAAAGCACCGGTCAAGACGGCGCCAGCCACTCCCGCGCCAGTGATTCCAGCTGCGCCGCAGAGCCAGGCTCCGGTAACGGCACCACCGGTACAGCCCGCAACGCCGGCCAACACGAAGTAGAGCTTGGTGGTTGGGCGGGAGATTTTGAAGTAATCTGTGCAAGTTGACAGATATGCGGTCGTGGCGGAATTGGCAGACGCACTAGCTTGAGGTGCTAGCGGGAGCAATCTCGTGGAGGTTCAAGTCCTCTCGACCGCACCAATAAATCCAATAACAGATAAGCCGTCCTGACAAGGGCGGCTTTTTTGTTGGCACGTACTGCGACGGTGTTTGCAACGGTTTGCAACGGTCCCGTAATAGAATGCGGCTATAGGACGAAGCTCCTACGGGTTGGCACCCTCTTCCTACGAGGCAGCATTTGGTACGCCTCCTTCTGGGCCAATGGAAGACAGATTCAAAAGTCTTCGGGCTCGACTAAGCGTCAGGATGCAGTGCGACTGTGAGGCCAAGTGCTCGGAAAGGAAGGCGTGCGGCGAAATTCGCAATGTGGGCATGGAGAGAATACCTGCGGCGAATTGCTCGATGATCTGTTCGAGTACGCCAAAGCAAACATCAACCATTCACGGAAAGAATTTGGCATCTGGTCATCGAGTCCAATATTAGGCTGTTCTTCGGCCATCGGAGAGCCATCAGCCTGACGACGGAACTTTTGAAAGACTACCGGCGCAAACGCCGGAGCGAAAAACGCAGTGAATCCACGTGCAACCGGGAGCTCTCGATCCTCAGAACAGCGCTCAATCTTGCCCGGAAAGGTACGCCTCCCAAAGTTCCCTCGATGCCCTATTTCCCGATTCCGCACGCCTCGGCTTGATGAAGATGGTTGATTCGGACCGTTGAAAGGTGCCTCAGAACGTTTTGGTTTAGTAGGCCGACAACGCGCTTGTTCCATTAGCTTGGGTCATATTCGCGGGTAGCATTTCATCCTGTTGTCAGCGAAGCAAAAAGAATGTCTCAACTTCGAACCTCTATCAGCGATAGGTATGTGTGGACCTTGATTCATTATGTCGTTTTTCAGCTTTTTCTTCGTACGTGATCTCCGGCCTGTCGCCGCAGCAGTGGAAGTACGTTCAGGGCATGACGCAGGATTTCAAGCAACTCACCGGCGTTCTGATTGTGCTGGCAGAATAGCCATCACGCGCGGGACTACGGTTGATCGTCGTAAAGCCCCCCTATGGATCATTTCCCGAGGATCAGCTATTGATTTGATTCTAAGGCATGCGCGGCGAACACGAAAGCGCACAGAAAAAAGAAGCGTAAGCAAGAGCAAACGTTTTCTAGCAGGCGTGTTTGCAGTGTCGCTCGGTTGCGTTTCGCAGGTTACCACTCGTGCGCAGACTCGTGCCGAAGCATCGTGTGCCAAGTACGATGTGAGAAATACTGTTCTCGGGGATATCGGCGTCAAGATCGGCGCGATCGAACCGTGCGCTGATGGATTTCGACGCCGGGTCTGGAATACCATCACTTTACCAATTGAGGTGGCTGGCCCTGCCGGTGCTGTTTCCACGGCGTCGTTCACGATTCCGCAAGGGACAAACCTGAGGGGAGCGCTGCAGCTTTACTTGCAGATTCATAACCTGAAATATGACACCGAGGCAAGTGTTGAGGTGAACAACTCCGGTTGGTCGCCGATCAGCACCGGCAACGTGACCTTGCTCGGAAATGCAACCGCCTACGGCGGCATCGGCGGCGGCTTTCACACGCTTCAAATGACCATGAACCTGCCAGCCGGCATTGTTACTACTGGAAGCAACACAGTTGCGTTCCGTTTTAACCAAACTGACGGCAGAGTGAGTGCGTTCCGCGTGCTGGCGTTCAACATTGAAGCCGCTGATGGAAGCCTGCTCATCCCTGCTTCAACCTTTGCCCAGGACGATCCGAACACGTGGCAGCCGCCATCGAGTCTCGCGTCGGATATCAGCACCGGCCAGACACTCTGGCGCACGGCTCCTATTAGAGTGCCGACCTCGTCCGGGCCGGCGCTCATCAACGCCCATTGTATGGATTGCCACACTCAGGATGGGCGCGATCTCAAGTATTTCAACTACTCCAACAACTCCATACGTGCACGTTCCATCTTCCATGGACTCACCGCCGCCCAGGGCAATCAGATTGCCAGTTACATCCGCAGCTTGAACCTGCCCAATCCTGGCCGGCCCTGGAACCCACCCTATCAGCCCGGCCCAGGCCTGGACTCGCAGCCCGTAGATCAATGGTCAGCGGGAGCCGGACTGAGCGCGGTGCTCGCCAGCGATCAGGATCTGGTCAACGAACTTTTCCCCGGAGGAGCCCAAGCCAACGAATTTTCCCCCGCGGGTATCCTGAACATCCGCGAGACTGCGATCCCGCTGCAATTTCCGGACTGGAACAGTTGGTTGCCCACCATCCATCCGATGGATGCGTGGCCCGATTTTCTGACCTCCGATGCGAACTTACGGTACAGCCAAATTCGTTCCATTTTGTCCCCTGGGAGTGCGGCCTCCTATGCCGCTGCCAAAGGGGATTTCATGGAGTGGGGCGGTGACTATAACACTTTCATGGTGCCCAAAGAACTTGCGGCGGCGAGCACCTGGACGCCTGCTTATGTTGATCAGGTCTACTCCGTAGCACAGTGGGTGTTGGTGAAGAACTGGGAACTGAACCAGGAGTTCCAATTGGAAGGCATGGCCCAAACAATCTTCACCAATCCCAAAGCCGAGCCACGCGCCTGGCTCTCTGAGTTCCCATTTCTCAGTTCGCCCAACATGCTGCATATTCCACCCGCCAGCCCAGGGCTTGACAACGGAAGTCTTCAAACCTGGCATTATCTGTCATCCATCTGGTATCAGGTGCAATTGGTTCTCAACAGCTCGGAATACCAGCAAACCGGCAATAGCCCGCTCGATTGGGGCTACGTGTACGCGATGTTGGACGCGCTCAGCTACACCGACAGCCCGGCGCAGGCCGGTCTGCTCAATCTTTGGATGACCAAAGGACTGCAGATCTCAAACAACGGGATTGGCCCGGATCAGGTTGGAACGGGTTGGAGCTGGTATGTGGCGGACCTCAGCCGCCAGGTGAGTCCTTCCGAGAGAAGTGTCTGGGCCGGAACCGATAGCTCCACGCGAACGGCCATCAGCAACGGAATCGTGCAGGGCTGGTTGACCGAAGTGCAGCAGTTTACGCCGCAGCAATTCTACGCTGGGGGCGTTAGTGCAACCCGCCATCCGATCCCCCACCAGCCCGATTCAACCAATTTTGAGGATCGGGTTTGGTACATGATTCCACAATTGCGTTATTTTGGCGTGAATCAAACGCTGATCAATCAGCTCGCAAATTGGGCTCAAAGTATCTGGCCCTTGGGCAACTGGGCAGCAACCACCACTGCGACGTGTGCACCTTCCTCGGGCGACCCGACAGTGATATTCTGCAGCACCGACCAATGACCCAACCTCTCCGCAAGCGACGGGGATTGCGAACCGGCCAGGAGAGACGACTTGCCGCTCCAACGGTGTAAATCCAAACAAACCTAAGATGAGACTCCCGCCGCCCGCTTGATCGTGCCCACAGCGACTATTCCGGCTCCGGCGACACCGCTTTCGCTTGTGCCAGACTCTCCTTCAAGGAGGCGTCCATAATATCGATCGCCTTCGCAGACGCACGAGGTTCGATCCGAGTGATTTGTTGTCCGGCGATTCTAGATTCGATCAGCTGGCTGAGCCGCTCCCGGAAGGCATTTGAATCGGGGCGGATCGAAAGTCCCCGGAATGTTTTATTCGAGCACAACCACCTTGTTGAAGATCATGATCGATCCGACCGCGCCGGCTTCGATCCGAGGGCTGGCGGCCGATTGAATTTTCCGCGCGGCCAAAGCGATCGAGATTGAAGATATCGAGACACGATTGGCGGCGCTAAAGTAAGCGCTCGGGAGTGGATCGCGGCGTTCGTGAAAGCATTGATCGTGAAGGACCAGGGTGCTGGCATAGATCGCTTCTTAGCCGAGTACGAACAGGCGGTCAACGTGGTTAGCCGGTCGCCGAATAGCTCCCGATGCGCGTTAACAGTCACGGCGGCATCAGAAGCACGTCCGCGATGTGGCGACGATTACGGCCGCGCGGATGAACGAGCGTGAGCCCGTAGGGCGATCGGACCAGGCTTTGCGGCAAAACGCGTTGGCCGAAAAACTTGGACCACCGCCTTACGAGTTTGACACGGCACCCGTGGCGATGTCATGAGCGTGGTCTGGATCTTCCGTCAGGGAACTGCGAAACTCATTCCATTCAGAAGGAACGCTCCGGATTAGGCTCCTGGTTTTCTCGATGTAGAATGCCAGCCGGCCTTCCTTGAGTGCCCAGAAGCAGAAGCCGATTAGCAGGAGCTTGAGTTGGCGGCGAGGTGACGGTCGCTAATTCGGACAAGTATTTCTCAATCGGCGGCAGAACCACTTTCGGCTTGGGTTGCGCGTTGAACCCCAAATAGGCAAGTTGAAGTACCGCATAGCAATATAAACATCCCGTAATAGCGCGGTTCCAGGGCGCGTTCAAATATTCACTTTCGAGACACCCCGCCAGTAGGGCAACGCATACGCCAACCGCCAAGCCGCTGAGCAACTGCGGCCAGAACCTGATCTCGGCGACTCCAGATAGTGAAAAGGACAGGTCTGCCAAATGAAACACTAGAATAATCCACAAGCAATAGTTGAGGAGCAAGGGCAGGGAAATGGAGTCGTTCGCGATTCCATCGTCACCAGGGAGCGAGCCGAGGAATCCAGTCGCCATATCCAACGAAGGCCAAAAACCGACCAAGGAAGATCAAGAAATAGAACACAATCCATGTGGCTATCAGGGCGGTCAAGCACTTGCCGAATTGGTTACAGGCCTTGGTTGCCAGTGCGTGATTCCGGCGCAAAGATTCGGGCGGCTCCACTTTGGCGCATTGCCAAAGCGCGGGCAGCAAAGCAATGCATTGAAACAGACTGGGAATTGATTCGTACCAATCTAGATGATTGGAATTTTGCGGCCATATCCTTCCGAACTCTTGCACGTTGCGGGCGGCCACAACGACAACATATAGGATCGACACCGCGAGTCCTTCGACCCCCCTAGAGGACGGTCGCGAGTTTTCGGTGCAGGCCGGGGCGTACTCCGCCGAATACGGCAACGTTGCCGGCGGCGTGATTAACCTGCAGTCGAAATCCGGCACGAACAATTTGCACTGATCGCTGTTCGAATTCTTTCGCAACGATGCGCTGCTGGACGCGGCCGACTTTTTCTCCAATCAAACCGGCCAGCCCAAGAATGCGCTGCGCTATAACGAATTCGGCGGATCGATGGGCGGGCCTATCCGCCGCAACAAAACCTTCTTCACGGAAGCGATGCCAGGACGAACGAATCGCCCCAAGAACGATCGACGCCACACCTACTTGAAAGCCTCTAGCGTCGGCTCCACCCAAGAGAGCAGGAAATTCGAGATGGCTGGAAACACAGAAGCCAGCAAGCTGATCGCCGGGAGCCCGCCGTAAGCCGCGATTTTCAGATAGAACCCGGTGTTGAGTTTTCCAGGCTCGCTGCCCGCCATGCGGCTCAAAATCGGATCTCGTTCCAGCCCCACCAGGCAGGTGACGGTAACCGCTCCCAACACGACAAAGAGCAGCAAAAGAAATCTTGAGACGAACGCAGGCGATTGAACGCTGTAGCAACTCAACGAAATCATCAACAGGACGAATCCGCTGGAAATAAAGACGAGAAGGTTCTGGATCTGGCGAACGGCATAAAGAATAAATGACGAGTAATGCAGCGCGATGAATCTTTGCGCCAGGTCGGCCAGCCGTTGCAGGGCATTTGTCTTAGTCTCGTTCTCAGCGCCGGTCTTATCTTCGCCGCTTTCACTCTCTGAGGGGACTTCTGGATCCAGTACGGCGTGCGTAAGCCAGAATCCGCGGAGGAACCCAAAAGTCTCTTTCGAAATCTGCTTGTTGATGCGCCTCATGCGCTTGGTCAGGTCCAGTATTTCCTCACGAGTTCGATGCGGATCCACCTTCAGCAGATCTCGAATTGCTTCGCCGTATTCTTTGTTCCATTTGGGCAGTTGTTCCAGATATTCTCGATTCACGGGTTCCACGGCCACCTTGTCGTTGGCCAGGACGGTCATATTGTGAAGTACATATATGGCCTGAATATGAATCTCGATGGACTGTAGATTCAGCCGCCGAACCCAGAGCGGGCGATCGACTCCCGATCCTCCCATGGCCCGGAAGGATCTCGCGAGTGGAAACGAACCCAGAGCCGCAAGAAAAGCCTGCAGCGATCGCCACAATAGCCGCAGGTGCGCGCAGCTCAGAAGCAGCAGAACAATCACTAAAGACTGCAGTACCAGGGTGAGCAGATTGTAGCTTGCATTGTCGATCGACCGCATCTGGACGTCGACACGAAAGAATTCACAAACACCCAGAGCGATTATCAGAAGCACGCCGACCAGCAAGACGGCGTGGATGGAACGCCGAATTCGTTTGTCATGACGCGAGCGGCGCGCCCGCCAGTCTCGGACGGCCAGCACGATGGGAGTTCCGAACCGGAGACCGAAGCAGGAACTGAGCGCGTTGTTTAATTCCCTCCAACCTTCCTTCAAACGATCTGCCAGCGCGTCCGGCAGTCCTTCAGTCAAGATGATGGGTCTGCGGGAGGTCGAGAAATACAAGCGCGTAATCTGTACAAACTCAAACAGGGCCAGCGCGCATAGCGACGCGATTACTGGCCAGCTAGGGGATGAACCAAACCGCAGTTCGCGGGCTCGAAAGGCGAAGAACAGGCTTCGGTCGCCCGAGCCGGCGCAGGCCAGAAGCCACAATCCGATGAAGGCGCCAGCGCCCAGCAGGGCCGCGACCACCGCTGCGAGTCTGAACTTGCGCCCCGGATTCAGTGCCCACAGTGACCCGCCGGCCACCCTGAGTAGCACGATGCCACTCAGGGCAAGCAGTAGAATAAATCCCCACGGCCGCTCCGCGCGCAGGCCGGGCGCCCCAATCGTAACTTCCATGCAGAAGACCGCCAGGAGAAAGAACAACAAATGGACGCGGCGCCACCCGCTCTCGGTGTCGATCCGTTGCAGCGAGAATCTGGCGTCTACTTTGCAGTTGGGGTGGCAGGAAATCCACGCGCTCCATAGGCAAAAGGCCAGCGCAAAAAGCGCCAGCGTTGTCACGGCAACGTCCCACACTCGTGGTGGCGCGGGTAAGCGCGGCTCCGCCGGATCCTTCGGATCTACCGTCTGAAACCACTTTTCGCTACGCTCCTGCTCCTGGGTATGAGGATAGGTGTTCACCGGCAGGAATCCTCGATGGTCCAGCGTCATCAGCCACACGGGCGGATGGTGCAGGTAGCGCCAGTGGTAGTCCACCAGAGATTCGGCCGCGGAATGCTCCCTCAACAATAGGACCGTGGCGTTGTAAACGCCTTCGGCGTTGGAATCCGAGAACGCGACGGGTTCATTGCTCTGCCTCCCGCCCATCCAGAGGTTGCTCGAGACAAAAGCCGGATAGGTGGTGAGCACCAGGGTACCGTTGAGCGGGACATCTCGCGAAGCTTGAATCAGGAGAACGTCGGAATGGTCGAGCAGCAGACGAGTGTCCGGACATTGGCGCTTCAGCACCTCGGCCAGAAATAACACGTCCAGAATATTGGTCGCCTGCACCCATACCAGCCGTATGCCGTCGCGCCGGATCGCATCGAAGATATTATTGAGGACGCCGTACTGGGACAGCGGGCTTTGAGACCCGGAAAAAACGGGGATGCTGTCTTCTCCGGGTTGCGGGTCTTTAATAGAAAACTCGATATCGGGCTGCGGCGTGCTGGCGGATTTCGAAGCCGACACCGCCTCCCGATAGGCATTTCTGAGATGAGAGATCTCCCGCGGAAAGCGAAAAGCGCGAATATCGCCCACCGTTGCGGCCTCACCGAAAGCGGATTCATCCTCCACCAACTTTGCCGCTTGGCCCGTTTCGATACCCAACTCCGCCAGGACCTTCAGGAAATAGCCATCCTGGTCTTTCGTATTGGCCGAGGCATCGCGAAAGTCGATCTCCGGCCTCCCCAGGACGGCGCCGTCGGCCGCCGCCTGCGCAGTGCCGCTTCGAACCCGGTACGAAACCGGACTCTGGCGCAGATCCTCCTGCAATAATGCACTGAGCGAGTAAAAAGAGCCTGAAAAAGTGGGCCCCAGAATCCGGACTTTTTGGTCCTTGCCCGATCGTCCCTGAATGGCGCGCATATATGCGCGAGCCAATTGAAATTGCGCCGAATTCACTCCCCCGGTTGGCGTTTCACCCGCCAGGAAAACGATCAGAACCCCTGGATCGTAGTACGCTCTCTCTTGCTTCGGAGCGCCCCGCCGAAACACCAGGATTCCGGGTTGCTTCTCCTGGATTCGAATTACCTGGCGTTCCTTGCTCCGTTTTTCGGGATCCTTCTCGTCCGCGTCCGCGCTATCGATCCATGGCAGCCACTGGTTGGCGAAAATCCAACCCGACGCTTGAGCGCCATCCTCGACAGCTTCGATCGCTGAATCCGTAAAGAGGGAAAGCCGTGAATGCAGAGGATCCGGCACCGTGGCAATTAAGAACTCGACGAGGTTCTGCTCGCCTTCCGGGATTCCGAAATAGTGGGCTAGCTGCGCACCGCAGTACGTCTCTAGGCCGCTCACGCATTCCCGGACCGACTCCGGCGTTTTGAAGTCGACGGAAGCCTCCGCCAATGGCGGCGGATCGGGATTGGAGGCGGAGTGGAAAAATGAACGCGTGGCGAGCCATGGTCCTTCGAGCATTTCCCCGGGCTGAGTGTTCTGATTTGCCGCCGTTTGAGGTTGCGAGCTTCGTGTCTGCCCTGCTGGAGCTTGCGGTGGGCCGGGCGCGCCGCTCCGGATCACAAACGCAATTGCAGCGACAATGACGGCGGATAATCCGAGATTCTGTTTCACGGGGCCGGCCACTTTATTAAGTGAATTTCACTAGCCGGGCGTTTCTGGTAACTCATTGCGATTTCCCCAGTCGCACGTGTTGCTTTCAGACCGGATTCGAATTCATCCCCAGTCCTGCCGGCGTGGCTCGTTCCAGGACACGGCCTGACGGCCCGCGGCAACCAGATGCCACTCCGAATCAGTGCCCGGCCAGCTTCGCCAATCCTGCCGCGTAGGTATCCAGAGAATGCTGTAAAGCAAAATTGAATTGGTCGGCTGCGCCCGCGACACCCACTTCCTGCCCGATATGTTGATAGAGCGGCGGAACCGGAACCTTCGGTACCAGATCACTCGGGTTTACGACGCGTATGATATTGGCGGAAGGCGGAAGCCCATGAATTGGCGAATATACCGCGGGTCCCGCAAAAGTCCAGGCAGGCGCTTCCGGGTGATGCACGCCCAGGATCAGCGCAACCGCCGCACCCAGGCTGTGGCCCGTTATGTAGACTTTCGCGCCGTCCGACGACGCCGTGTTCCACGCATTTTGCAGACTTGCGCTGATGGAGTTCCAAACATCGACGAAGCCCTGGTGCATCCACCAAGGCCCCTGGGCCACTGGCTCGGCGATGGCGCGGAAGTCCTCCAGCCACTGCTCCTGCGTGTCGGTGCCACGGATGGCGATCACCGAAATATTGCCCTTGCGTGCCACAACGCCCCAGTCGGTACTTTCGCTGATCACGACTTTTGCGAGCCCGGAAGCTGTTTCGCGATTGATGACCGACTGATCCACCGTGACTATGCCGGTTTTCTGCCAGCCCGGCGGGAACGTGAGCGGCTGGTTCCAGGAAAGTTGATACGCAGTGTTATTGAGCGGCAGCAGGACGTCCTGCGCGAAAGCCGGATCGAAGACCATAGCGGACTGAGGTCCAGGGGTCATAAGTGGTTTCAACCTCCTCCTAACACTGCACTCTCCGCGGCGCTGAGGGCAGCCGGATAGTAAAGATTTTGCCGTTGGACGCGGCCTTGGTTCTCTTGAGCAAGCACCACCGCCGCATTGTTAAACAAGATGAAGTTGGACTGGTTGCGCGGGATCAGCCCGGGATTGCCGGCTTCGTTCATCTTGCACTCCGTTGCCGCGTTGCTGAAATCCAGCCTTTGACATGCCGCGCGGAAGTTGGGAAAACCTCCCGGCCCCGCCGGTCCCATGGCCCACGCCATGCTGAGCAACCCCAGTTGAGCATCGGCCGGCCAGTTGTCGAATCCCTGAAACCACTGCTGCCCCTTCAAAAAGGCTTCGTTCTTCGTCACCCTGTCTAGAATCAGGGAGTCGATCGCGGAATCGCTGAGTTCCAATTGCGTGATGGGCTCGCAAGCCAAGTGGCCGCTCGTCTTCAGGGCCGGATCGTTCTTCAGCCGCTGCCACTCCGCCGCGATTTGGTCTTGCGTGGCGGGAGAACCCGGAGCGGCGATGCCCGGCTTGTTCTTGAACCGAAAGGGCAGCGCCTGTGCCGTTGCCACCGGATCCACCAAGTTGCCTACTCCTACCGTCACAAGCCCCAAAACGTCGAGGTACATATATGGAACGCGGCCTTCAAACTTGGCGCTAAAGGCCGGGAAACTGGATTGGACCGCCGCGAACATTTCGCATCCTCCTATTTCGCGAACGGGATCATTTGCGATCCGCGCCGAGTTTCGGCAGGCTCGCATCGTCCAGCTTGCCCCGCGTACCGCAATAGACCGGCGCGCATTGCAAGCCCTCGTCCCGCAGCCTCACGCGATGGTCTTCGAAGAACAAGTTCAATCTGCATGGATGGTTCGCGTCCAGGCCTTGCGCGACGATTCCAATGTGGTCCCTCATCCATTGGCCATCCGCGGTCAGCTGGCAAGTGTGGCCATTCGCGTAGTAAAGCTTGATGTTCACCGCGATTTGCCGATTGGCCGCTTTCGCGATACGGATCGAATCGTGGCCGGCCGTCGGTTGTCCATAAACTCCGAAGATGCTCCTCATCGGACCGGTGAATGCCGGGCTGAGCGACGGAAAGGAACCGAGGACCCCAATGACGCCGCAGAAAATCCTCAACTTCCCGCGGCGAAATCCGCCCCCGAAGGACCGAGGATCGCTGCTGCGTTGCCTTACGGATCTCGCACTTTTGCCACGGCCTCCCAGGCGCACCATGGTGTGATGAAAGTGGAACATGCAATGGGCCCCTTGAGGGCGAATATCAAAAATCCGCCGGCCCGTGCTCCGGTTGGTCATCCCCGATTCTTACAACACGTTACGCGATCTTTTCGGAAACAGCAAGCCCTTTTTGTCGCAGCTAGGAAAGAAAAAGTAAGGCCCGCGAAGGGAGCCTCTTGTGAGCCGGCTAAGCAGGCGCGCTATTTAGCCAAAACAGCTGTTTGCTATCGTACAAACGAACACCGCGGCCGAAAAATAATTGCATCCCCTAAATTAAGGATTGCTCTGTTTGTGATACGGCGTTAGAATAAACCGCACTAAAGGGTGAACACTGCCGCTGGCCAGTGCGCCGGGGCCGATGAATGAAATCGGGGAATGAATGAAACCAGAGAGCCTTAGTTTCGGTCAGCGTTTTCTGCTCGTTTGTACCCTGGCGTCCTGTGTGTTCATGGTGGCGTGTCCGAAAAACGGTTCTTCCAACAAGCTGCCGGATCCCAAGGCGAGATTCGCGAATTTCACGCAAACCTGCGACGGCGTCCCAGGAAACCTGCCGGATCACTACGGCTACTCCCTCACCGATCAGCAGAAAGCCGGAGCCTGCACCTGGTATCTGTGGCCGGGCGGCGATCCGCTGCGTACCCAGGGAGGGCCCGAAAACGCGCGTGGCAATCCGCGCTTCTGGCGCCTCACTGAGAAAAAGCTCTGGCTTATCACCCAAGTGTCCGGCCTTCCTGTCGACGTCGCTATGTTGCGCTACGTTACGAGCACGCCGCGAGCGCAGCGGTTTCAGAAGCTGGGAGTGATCAACGATCCGGGCTGCAAAGCAGCCGCCAAGCCTGACGCGTTCGGACTGAATCTGGACGACTGCTCGGATCCCTATTCGAGCGGCATCATGGGAATCCGCCTCTTTCCCAATCCCGACTTCAATCCGGCCGTATGGAACGCCGGCAAATTCCTGAATTACGATCCGCGCATCGAGCCTCCTTACCTGGCCGGCCTCGCTTGCGGTGTTTGCCATATTTCATTCAACCCTGCCAATCCACCCGCCGATCCCAATAATCCGCAATGGGAAAATCTGGCGCCCGCCATCGGAAACCAATATCTGCGTGAAGGCGAGATGTTCAAAGGCCGGCTAACGCCCGCCAACTTCGTGTATTGGGTCTTTGACACGCAGCAGCCCGGCACCTCCGACACCAGCCGGATCAGTACGGATTTCATCAACAATCCAAACGCCATCAACTCTATTTGGTACATCCTCTCGGCGCGGCCTAAACACGCCGAGACCATGAACGACGGCACCACGCAGGAAGTACCTCACATATTAAAGGACGGTTCAGACTCAATCGGGCCGGCCGGCGCCGCTTTGCGCGTGTACGTGAATATCGGCACTTGCCCGGATTACCGCATGAGTCTGGAAGACACCTTCATGGGGCTGCTCCGGCCTCCGCCACTAAGTTCGGATGCCAAGAATCCCACCGTGCAGCATCCTTTCGATTTGAACAAGGCGCAGCAGGATTGCGTGGATTGGCAGTTGACCGCGGCGCGAATGACCAACGCCGCAGATTTTCTGGACGCCAACCAACCTTACTACTTGAAGAACGCGCCGGGTGGCTCGAGCTACATAACCAGCGATCCGGCGGTCCTCGATCTTGGAAAGACGGTGTTCGGCGAGCAGTGCGCCCGCTGCCATTCGAGCAAACTGCCTCCGGAAGTGGCCGAGGGAGGGCTCGACAAACACTCTCCGCAAGCCGCCGCCGCGTGGGTGAAGCTGGTAAAGACTCCGGACTTCCTGGTTAAGAACTTCCTCTCGGATGACGACCGCTACCCCTTGGTATCGAGCGATCCGCGCATGGCCATCGGAACAAATTCGGATCGCGCCCTCGGAACCAATCCTGACACAGACCACCTCTGGCAGAACTTCTCATCGGTGACCTTCAAGCAACTGCCCTCGCCGGGCCAGCTCTTGCTCGAAAATCCGTTCGATCAAACCAAGAAGATCGCGTTCCAGATCCCGCAGGGTGGTGGCGGCTACTATCGCACAGCGTCTCTGATCAACATCTGGGCCACCGCGCCCTTCTTCCATAACAATATGCTTGGCAAGTTCACGGGCGATCCCTCCGTGAAAGGCCGGATCGACGCCTATCAGGATGCGGCGGAGAAACTGCTCTGGCCCGAAAAGCGCCCAGGGTTGGCCACCATGAAAGTGACGGGAGCGGACTCGGTGCTGAACATCGGCGCCATCACGATCCGCGTTCCAGCCGGAACTCCGGTGGATCTGCTGGCCAACATCAACGTCTACGCGGCGTTGCAGCCGGGCGAGCTGCTCGAAACTCTGAAACAGCTCAACCAGCATCCCGAGTTGCTCGTGCGCCTGGTGCAGGCGCTGAAGAACCAGGGCCAATATGACCAGCAACTCGCCTCATTTCTGCCGTTGCTGCTAGCCCGCAACCAGTCGCCCGATTTCATCCAGGACCACGGACACACTTTCGGCGCCGAACTGGCGGACAATCAAAAGCGCGCGTTGATCGAGTACATGAAGACGTTTTAGCGGAGGCGGTCTACGTCCACCAATCAAGACGTCATATTTCAGCCGCTTAAGTTCCGCAACCTTACGGTGAAGAACCGGCTGTTTCGCTCCAACGTATCCGGCCGCTTTGATAACTACGACGGCTCGGGCACGCAGGCCCGCATCAACTGGGAGGAGTCCTTCGCGCGTGGAGGCGTGGGCGCCATCATCTCGTCCTTCGTGCCGGTGCACGTCCGGGGACGAATCCTGCCGAACTACGCGATGATCGACAGCGACGACAGAATCCCGTTCTGGCGGGCCGTCGGCGAAGCGGTGCATCGGCACGACTGCAAGTTTCTCATGCAATTGAGCCACGGCGGCAGGCAGCGCGACCATCCCGGGATCGAAAACTTTCGCAGTAAGGGCCTCTCTTCCACCAGCAGCATGGATACATTCCATGGACTGCTGTGTGAAGCGATGACCCTCCAGCAGATCAAGGAGACCATTCGCCACTTCGCCGAGGGAGCGCGGCGGGCGCGCGAGGCGGGTCTCGATGGCGTGGAACTGCACGCTTCGCACGGGTATTTGATTACGCAGTTCCTGAGCTCGGCCATTAACGACCGGCGGGATGAATATGGTGGAAGCCTGCGGAATCGCGCGGCGTTTCTCATCGAGATCATTCAGGCCATCCGCAAGGAAGTGGGCAACGACTATCACCTCCAAGCGAAGCTCAACGCCGTGGATTTCGGCAACGCGCTTTACCCTTGGGAAAAAAAGGGCAACACTCTCGGCGAGGGAACACAGGTCGCGCGCTGGGCCGAGGAGGCCGGCGTGGACGCGATCCACACTTCCATCGGCAGCATGTTCCCCCATCCCTTGCTGCCTCCCGGCGGTTTTCCGCCCGACGAGCTGAATTGGTGGTACGGCAGCATGATCTCGAGCGGCGTGCGCGGATATTTCAACTACACGATGTTCCACTTTCGCATTCTGCGCCCCGTTTTTTCGTTCTTCTGGGGGCGTACCAAGAAAGATCATCCGGTGGAAGCGGTTAGTTCGGAATACTCGCGCGAAATCAAGAAGAACGTCAGCGTCCCCATCATCAACACGGGCGGATATCAGGACGGGCGCGTGATCCGGCGGGTGATTGAAGAGGGCTTTACGGATGCGGTTTCGATCGCCCGGCCTCTCATCGCCAATCGGGACCTGCCCGAGATTCTCGAGTCCGGACAGGATCTCCCGGAGAAGCCCTGCTCCTTCTGTAATCGCTGCCTGGTGAACGCGATCGTGAATCCACTGGGATGTTACGACGTGCGCCGATTTAAAGATCACGGCCAGATGGTGGACAAGATCCTGGAGGTTTTTCACCCTTCCCAATTTTCAGCGAGCAAGTGAGGAGCGCGACCGCATGCCCGACGAAATGATTATCAAGACCGCTGAAGGCAACCTGATCGATCGGGTCTATTCCAGCCCGGTGGACGAATGGCAGCATCGTGCTCGCGGGCTGGTGCTGCTGGCCGCGCTGGTTCTCATCGCCCTGATCGCCATCTATCTGGCCTGGTATTTTGGCCGCGATCGCACGCGCTATTACTCCGATATCCAGGAGCACTTCAAGTACGGATCCATCGGAAGCGAGCCAGGAGGATCGATCTTCACTCCCGTGGGCGGAGTGCTTCCGCCCTATCTGATCTTCAAGACGCTCCCGCAAGTGTGCCCCGACCAGCTTCCCGGGGGATACGCGTCATTGGGGCTGATTTTCGAACCGAACCATTCCACGCCAATCGGTGTTTCGCGCCGCTGGCGTTTAGGAACGGAACAAGTCGGCCTCAACTGCTCCGCATGCCATTCGGGAACCGTGCGGGCAGCGCCAGACAGCGCGCCCATGATCGTGCTGGGCATGCCCGCGCACCGGCTGGACCTGGAACGCTTGTTCCAATTCGTCATCTCGTGCAGTCTAGACGACCGGCTGACGGCGAGTAACGTGATCCAAAAGGCCGAAGAGAGCGGCGAACATGTCAGTCTGATGCAGAAACTCCTGCTGCACTTGGGGCTGATCCAACGGCTGAAGATGCAGACGTTGGAACTGCAGAACCGCATGGGTTATGCGTTCAGCGGATCTTTACCCGCGTGGGGCCGCGGGCGTGTGGACACCTTCAACCCCTACAAGGCTCTGCAGTTCAACTGGACCCTGGACCACCTGCCGCACGATGAATTGATCGGCGCGGCGGATTTCCCGTCGTTGTGGAACCAGCAGCCACGGGAGGGAATGCATTTGCACTGGGACGGGAACAACACCTCCGTCGACGAGCGAAACCTCAGCGCCTCTCTGGGCGCAGGCGTCACGCCCGTAACGGTGGACCACGCCAGCCTGCAGCGAATTCACGATTGGATCTGGACTTTGCCTCCGCCGCGTTATCCATTCGCCATCGATCCGGCCGGCAGCGCGCGCGGCAAAGCCATCTTCGATCAGCAATGCGCCGGATGTCACAGCTTTGGCGGGAACAAAACCGGCACGGTGGAGCCTCTGGCTTCGGTGAACACCGATCCGTACCGGCTGAACTCCTATACATATATCTTTTGTGTCAATCAGGCCAGCCTGTATCCCAACAGCCAGTACCGTTTCACACATTTTCAAAAGACCAACGGCTACGCGAACCAGCCGCTGGACGGCGTATGGGCGCGCGCGCCCTATCTGCACAATGGCTCGGTGCCCACCATTGCGGACTTACTCGAAGACCCGGCTAATCGCCCCAAGCAGTTTGCGCGCGGCTACGATGTTTACGATCAGCAGAAGGTCGGATTCGTGTCCGGCACAGCGGCCGCGCGCGCGGCAGGATCGCTTTACGACACCAGCATTCCCGGCAACGGCAACGGGGGGCATCTTTGGGGCACCACGCTCCCGGCCGATCAGAAACGAGATCTGATCGAATTCATGAAAACGCTGTAGAGCGGTCACCGGTATGAGCTACATGGCTGTAAATCAATACGCGAAGTGGTTCGGGCGGGTGATCTGGCTGGGCATCCTGGCGAATTTCGCGCTGGCGCTGCCCACGTTGTTTCTTCCGGACGAAATGCTCGCGATGATGTCGCTGCCTTCGGCTTCGCCGTCTATGTGGCCGAGCTTCGCGGCGCTATTGTTGATCCTTCTTAGCCTGTTCTACATCCCAGCCGCTAAGCCCTTGCAATATCGGCCGGTGGCATTGTTGTCCGTACTGGCACGGCTCGCCGGCGCTACGTTCTTCTGCGTGTTCCATCCGGATTATTTCCTGTTCGGCGTCTTTGACTTTGTGTTCTTCGTTCCTGAATCGATTTTGTTAGTGCTGGCAATTCGTGAAGAGGAGAAAACAATTCATGGCGGCGCAGAGGGAAGAACCATCGCGGACGCCACGCCGGGCACCAACCTGACGCCGGCCGGCGCTGGCCAGTGGAAGAGGCGGTTGCTCGCGATCGTGATCGTATTGATTGCGATCGGCGCGGGTCTGACGTACTACGAATTCTTCCGCACCCTCCCGCCGCCCTATTTCGCTTCCGAGGAAGAGCACTTTCTCTATGGCTCCATCGGCACCGAATCCACCGCTGGCGTGCCCTATTGGATCTGGCTGGTGTTGCCGCGCATTTTCCCGGACAAGCTGCCTTACGCCGGCGGATACGAGTCGCTCGGAATCGTCGCGCAGGAAGGACGCGAATTGCCGGTCGGGTTCTCCAAGCAAACCATCGGTATCGAGCGCGTGGGCATCAATTGTGCTTTCTGTCACACCGCAACTTATCGGCTGCATACGGACGACAAGCCTGTGATCGTGCCCGCGGCTCCTAGCCACACCACCAGCCCGCAAGACTATCTGCGATTTCTATTCGCTTGCGCGGCCGATCCGCGATTCAACTCCAGCACCATCATGGCCGAGATCGCGAAGAACTATTCCTTGTCGTTGCTCGACAAGCTGACCTATCGCTTCGCGTTGATTCCTTTCACCAAACTCACCTTGCTACGGCAACAGAATGAATACCAGCAGTATGGCTGGATGAAGAACAACCCGGCTTGGGGAAATGGCCGCATCGATCCGTTTAATCCCGTGAAATATCGTGTGCTCAATCAGCCCGTGGACGGCAGCATCGGGAATTCCGACATGGTTCCAGTGTGGAACCTGGCCGCGCACGAAGGTTATTCCTACCACTGGGACGGCTTGAACACGAACCTGCAGGAAGTGGTGATCTCCTCGGCTATCGGCGATGGGACTCCGCCTGAATGGGTTGACCAGGATTGGAAGAAGCCGCCGGCGCAATCCAGCCTGAAAAGAGTGCTGCACTACATCAGTTATGTGCAGCCGCCCAAGTTTCCCTTTCCCGTGGACGCGGCGCTGGCCGCGCGAGGCAAGCAAATTTTTACCCAACAGTGTGCGGAATGTCACGCCAGCGGCGGTGCCCGCATCGGGCGCGTGGAATCGATAGACAACCCGATGCTGGAAACGGACCGGCATCGAATCGACATGTGGACCCAGAACTCAGCCACCGCGTACAACAACTACGGCGCTGGTCATGCCTGGAGGCTGACGCACTTCGTCAAGCAGAACGGCTACGTCAACGTGCCGTTGGAAGGGCTGTGGCTGCGAGGGCCCTATCTGCATAACGGCTCCGTTCCCACGCTGGCGGATCTGCTCTCTGAACCCGCGCAACGACCCAAAGTCTTTTACCGCGGATACGATCTGGTGGACCCGGCCAAGGTCGGATTCGTCTCGCAAGGTCCGGAAGCGGAACGCATCGGATTCCGCTATGACACCAGCGTGGCTGGCAATAGCAGCGCCGGCCATTTGTGGGGCACCACGCTGGGCACCGACGACAAACGGGCGATGATCGAATACCTGAAGACGCTGTAAAAGCGGGCGCTCAGGCGCCAGCGGCGATTTCGAGAGGCTTCACCACGCTAACGATCTCGTAGCTGGCCGCGAGAGCGCCATTGGATTTATTCAGGTAAGCCAGATTCTCAGGACGCCAGCTCGCCTCGCCCGCGCAGCGGACCACCACGCTGTTTGCGATGGACGAATTGTCCGCGATCTTGCGCCGGATGGGTACTCCGTTGATGACCTTCCACGATTCGTGAAAGTTATCCAGGGCCAGCGCCGAATCGAGTGGCAGCGGCATCGATACGGCCGCGGCGAACTGGAGGCCTAGAGGGGCCGCTTTGGACATCATCCAGGCCAGCGTTATGTCGGAGAGCGCCGTAGTGCCGGCTACATCGTCAGGTTCGCCGCCGCCCACATCGCTGTGACAGCCGGTAAACCAAATTTGCTCGAGCGTTTGTCCCGGCGCCGCCGGCCCTTGCCACAAAGTGGGGGGAAACTGCGCGCGCCTCTCGTCCATCGCTAGAGCTTGGCACGCGTTCTTGACGTTCGGATGCAGCTTGGTATCCAGAAAGCCATACGCGATGGGGTCGATCCCTCCAATGGCCGAAGGAATGCCCAGCGAACCAACGGTGTCCCAGACCCCAACCATGGTGATGTCCGGGATCACGAGTTTGCAGCTCGCCAGAGTGGTCGGCAAACTGGCGCGTTTCGATTCATTGCGATAGGCATCGAAGATGGTACTCACCATACCGTCGGCGAAATCCTGCGTGGGCAGGCCGCAGGCGGTGATCATCCCGGCCAAACTGCGCGCCGTGAACGCTCCCCGGCTAAAGCCGAAGAGAAAGAGCGAATCGCCCGCCTCATAGATCTGAGCGATCTTGGTATAACCGTCCTTGATCTTCTGCCAAAGTCCCGTTCCAAACGCACCCTCCACCACCTTAAGAATGGGGTTCACCTCGGCGCCCACTCCGTCGTCATAGAGTGGAACCTGACTGGCGCTTGTGGTCAATCCTTTGTAAAGCTTGTAGACGTTCGTGTGACTCGCCGAACTGTCCCAAGTACCATCCGCGCAATAAGCAATTGTCTTACTCATAATGCCCGCCCCCTCCGACGGCGCAGCGATTATATCAAACTCTTCACGGAATTAACATAATGTGTTTCCGTGTTTTTCTCGTATATCCCCGGTCAAGCGATCGTGTTCATTTTGAAGGGCCGGACCCGTCGGTCAGACAGCCGACAGTGAGCGCGGGCCCGTCCCTAGATTCAACGTCAGGTTCGGCGTTACCAGGCGCGCCGACGCGCCTTGCGATCCACCCGCCCAGTACAGACACACCAGCCCCCAGGGCTCCGTGAACCGCGCTTTGCTCTGGCCCACCGCCTTGGCCATTTTGTTCTGGAGAGCGGCCCGTTGGACCGCGAATTCATGATCGTTCCGTAAGGAGACCGGGTCTCTCCCGGCCAGGAACGCGATCATCGCCTGCAACTGTTTTCCCGCCTCCACCATACTGGTCGCCCACCAATTAATGTCGTACACGTCGCCTATTAATTGGGACAGAATTATTTGATAGTCCGGATTTGTACTCGAAATGCCCAGGATCTGCGCCAAAGCAGGTACTGGCCCAGTTTGGAGCGCCTGGTCTCCGTGCTGGTTGAGCAGTGCATAGCGGTATTGGTCGAATGGTCCAATCTTGTCGTTGAGCAGCGCCAGCATCGCTCGCCTCCCGAAGTCCGAATAGTATGCCTCTGGCCGAAGATTGTTCTGATCATCGAAGAACATCGAGCGGCATTGAGCGTCGGTGAACGCCGTGCGGAGCAGGCAAGTGGAGAATCCCTGGCCGTGAAAACGTTCCAGGAACTGCTGCTTGTCGCCGGCCGTTATGAGGTTGAGTGCTGCAAGCCAGTTAAGGTAGTCCGTCATCACGCCTGCGTTGGTGTTCTGGTTCAGCGCGAAATGGAAGCTCTGGCTAGAAAGATGGAAAGCTTCCACCGCGCCGCTGGTCTTGTAAGCTGCGGTCACCATGACGGACTCGAACATAGCCTGTCTTAGCCGTTCTTGTCGCTTCGGTGGCTCCACCAGCGCCTCGATCTCGGTTCCGGTGACGGTGTCGGCGATGGTCAGGTCTCCACTGACGGGATCTTGGATGACCTTGCTGCCCCGGATCAAGTCGGACAACGACAGTACATTTACCAAACCAAGAAGGTTGATTTTGAAAGACACTTCCTGCTTTACGGAATCCGAGAAAACGCTGCTGATCACCTTTACTCCGGCTGCGATCGTCCCGTCCGGCTGGATTCCCCCTTCTAGCGCCGTCAAATAGGAAAGATTGCCTTCGAGCGCCCGGTGTACGGCCTCATTGGCGATGGGATCGCGTTGCGCGGCAGCCACGTCGACGTGGTATTGAAACGCCACCTGATTGTCGGCCATCCGCGCGAGCGTTTCATCGAACGAAGCCTGCAGGCTGTGATCGATCGCGCTTTTGATAGCGGCGTTCAGAGTCTGCGTCTCGTCAGCCGTCAAGCCGCCGGCCAGAAGCTGGCTGTTGTCGGTCTTCGGATCGATGGCGCCCAGCATGCTGCCGATCAAGTCAGCGCCGGTATCGTTCTTCTTCGCGGATATTCCCGCCGAACCGGAGAAGTCGGCTTTGAGGGTCGTTCCCGCGCGTTTCAAAAAACTCAGTTCCACAGTGCTGGCATCCAGGCGCCGCACCCGGATCTGGTAGGAGCCGGTGATCGTGTATGAGACCGTCAGGCCAGCGATCACGCCATCCTGCACGGTAATCGTGCCCGCGTTCAGCGGCAGATTCACGGACGCCAGCGGGTTGGGACTGGCCGTCACCTGAACTCCGCCCGAGACGGTCAGGCTTCCGGTTCCAGAGACGGTGCTGATGTCGTTGAGGCCCAAGCGGCTTAAATCGGTGAGATCGCCGGGAATCACAAAGTTCGATATCGCCTGCGCGAAGGCGTCGCCGAGCGTCGGTTGATTCGGGCCGCTGGCGGGGAATGCGCGCCAGTATCCAAAGCTCAATTCGCTGTTGCGGTCAAACCCGAATGTGAGGTCACCCGACGTTCCGCTGAAGCCTAGGTCGAGTGAGCCGCCGAGTGTCATTCCCACATAGGCGACGTTCGCCGCTATGGTGGCCGCAACGGCGAATGGATCGTGGTCGAAAAGGTTGCTTCCGGATTTCGCGTTCACTTGAACCGCGGCCTGCGCCTCTGGAGTCACGTCAATCTCCGCGTTGGTGGCGCCAAGCTGAAACAGATGCCCCACCTTGAGTTGCGCATCCAGCGGTTGCGGGACGATTTGAGAAATCAATTGGTCTTTGTGCTGGATGAAATCCGGAAACACTGCCAGATGCAAGCCTTCGGATTTCAAGTATTTAAACAACCCGGAGAGCGAGGTCCAGTTGACCGGGCCAGTAACGGGATTATTAAAATTGTCGGTCAGAGAGAATGTTGACATATCCTCAGAGCTCCTTTGCCCAAATTGGTCGCCCGATGGCGAATCAATTATATAAGCTCGGTGTTTCGAAAGCGTGGGAGCGCGCGGCTCGCTGCAGTCACAGGCTGCGGTCACAGGATTGACTTCTCCGCGCAAAGCAAATAATCTACCCAAGTATTTGAGACCTGGCAGGGATTTGGGGGAGAGAGACGAAATGTTCAATTCGAGCGTGCTGGATGTCGCAATCGGTCTGATTTTCGTGTACCTGTTGTTGGGTCTGATCTGCACCACCGTGAATGAGTGGCTTGCGCAGCTCTTCAAAACCCGCGCCGCGACGTTAAAAGAAGGAATTCGCCGGCTCTTGAACGCCCCGCCAGACGGCGCCTACCTGATCCGCCCCGAGGATATCAGTGTAGTTGCCCTGGCTAGGAGATTCACCAAAAGCGACGACAAGCTGACGCAAGCGGTGGGGGCTTTTGAGGCTGACCTGCGATCCAGCCTGGATCAATTCAACACATCCCTGGCGGCAAGCCCGGACGCACAGCCCCCGGCAGGCCTAGCGCTGCTGATGGCGAAAGCAATCAGCGCAGTCTTAACCGAACCAGGACTATCTCAAAAGATCGACAATAGCAAAGTTAGTTCCGAAACCAGGTTGGAGATCGCGAAGCAGCCCAAGGGAAACGAACTGCTGCGCGTCAACCGAACGCTGCTGAGCGAAGCATACCCGGAGGAAATCATACTTCTCTCGGATTCCTTTTATTGCCATCCGCTGATCAAATCGTTGGGCCGCCCTGGCAAGCATCCGTCCTACGTGCCGCCCAAGACGTTCGCGCTGGCTCTCGTCGACATCTTCGCCAAGGGGCGTGCCAACGCAGGCACGGCCGAGCAAACGCTCGCTCAAATCAAAGCATCCATCGATAATCTGCCCGACAGCGACGTGAAGAAGTCACTGCAAGCTCTTCTCCTGAACTCCAGTGACTCGTTGGAGAAAGTAGCAGCGAAGCTGGAAGGCTGGTTTGACGATTCGATGGATCGGGTGTCTGGATGGTACAAGAATAGGGTCCAGGTTTGGACTATAGTGATCGCAAGTCTTGTCACCATTCTTGTAAACGCCGACACCATCCAGATCGCGCAGAAGCTGATGATAAATCCGGCTCTGCGCGACAAGATTGTTCAGGAAGCCAAAGCCGCGAATCCCGGCGCGGACCAGACAGCCCCAACGCTGACGACACAGCAAAAAGCCGACCTGAGCAGCTTGACTGGCTGGACTGAAGAGTTCCGGATCTTTCACCGCTTGGACGCTTGTGCGGATCAAAGCCTGCGTGGGGCTGGCCTTAGCGAGGCGGATTGCAGAGCCCAATCCGATGAGCAGGCAAGCACCAACGCCAATCCGAAATTCGTCGCCGCCTGGAACAGCTTCGCGTTTCCAGGCACGCGCCTGTCTGGCGCGCTTCTGTTTCCATGGCTCTGGACCGTGATTCCCAGCCACCTGGCGGGTTGGATCCTAACCGCCATCGCCGCTTCTTTGGGCGCGCCTTTTTGGTTCGACACACTGAACAAGTTCATGAACATTCGCGCTTCCGGGACCTCGCCCAACGAGAAGGGCTCCGATAAATCGAAGGCATAACGGCAGGGACTGGCCGATAATCAAGGATCGCTCGAACTTAGGGATGAACAACGCGAGCAGTTGTTTTCGCGCGTGCCTCATCTTAGTCTCCTGTCCTGGATAATTCTTTACAGCCTCTGACCTTGTCAAGGATGACGCCGGCACAGGCTTCCCAGTTCGTCCGCTCCGCGCTGCGGAAAGTTCCGCGGCGGATCATTCTTCCCGTAATCAATGCAAAGAACCGTTCCACAAGCCCCCAATTTGCACTCCGCGGGGAATTGCCGTTGCGAACGAGTGCTTCGAGTTCCGGTTTCTGCTCGGTATTCACTGCCAGCGGGGCTGCTGTGGCGAACATGCCCGAATATAAACCGGCCACCCGGCGCTGTACATAATTTTGAGGCGTTCCTCTAGAGTCTTGAGGCGTTTCTCTAGAGTCCCTCCTCACCTCAAGGCACCTCATCACCACGTCAGATCAAAAGCGCGTCAATTTCCAGCTAAAGTTTTGACGCGCCCAGTAAATTTCCATGTTCAATCTTCTGCGCGTCAAGGCGCGGTCATGAGCCTCGCTATAAAAAGCAAGATTGCGTCAATTTCCCCACAATTCATTGATTCGCCCGGTAAGTTGATATACACTCGCACCACGCATTTTATGGCTGGCCGGTGATCAGGGTGTCGGTTTGACCACGTGCGTGGAATGGGGAGAATTGCATGCGCCAAATGGCGAGAGTAGTGTGTCTATTCCTTTGTGCGGTCGCAGCGTTTGCTCAAACTGATCGCGGCACTATCACAGGTACTGTTGTGGATGTGTCTGGCGCCGTGGTTCCAACGGCCTCCATCGAAGCGAAGAACGCCGCAACCAGCGAGGTGTATACGGCGGGTACGACGGGTACGGGCAATTACACGCTGGCCAACCTGCCCGCAGGCAGCTATGAGTTGACGGTAACTGCCGCGGGTTTCAAAAAGTACGTTCGGCCGGCCCTCACAGTCCAGGTGGCCGAAACTCTCCGCGTGGACGCGACCCTTGAGGTGGGAGCTGCCACCGAGGCGGTCACGGTAACCACCGAAGCTCCACTGCTGAAAACGGAAAGCGGCGAAGTGAGCCATCAGATTGATTTCACCGAGGCGGATAGCCTCCCCGTGTTCAGTCTGAACGGGAGCGGCACCGAGGGGATCGGCAACGTGCGAGACCCGCTGTCGGTTCTGAACACCCTGCCGGGAGCGACTAACGCTTCCGATGTTGAGATTCGCGTCAACGGCCTGCCGTCTGGTACGCAAGCTATTCGAGTGGAAGGCCAGGATTCCACCAACGGCTTTATGCAAAATGCCAGCCAGGCCACCCAGCCGAGTGTGGACGCCATTCAGGAAGTGTCCATCCAGACCAGCAATTTCGCGGCTGAGTACGGCCAGGTTGGTGGCGGATACATCAACTTCACCATGAAGTCGGGCACCAATCAGTACCACGGCTCCGGTTACGACTATTTCCAGAACGCGGATCTCAACGCGGGCCTGCCGTTCACCGACAACCCGCAGACCGGCGTCGGTCTCGTCAGGAACCCGCTGAACCGGAACGACTACGGGTTCACGCTGGGCGGCCCGCTCAGCATTCCGAAACTGTACAACGGTAAAGACAAGACATTCTTCTTCTTCAACTTCGAGCAGTTCCGCCAGAGCGTCACTGTGACGAATCTGATTGCTACCGCGCCCCTGCCTCAATGGACTGGGGCGGATCCCCGGGGTGCAAACTTCGGTCCCACGCTGGCCAACGGCCAGCCGAATCCGGGCAACATTGAGAACCCGCTAGGTCCCGCCTTGACCGCAGGATTCGGCACACCCTCTCCCACAGGCCAGGTGGATCTGATCGGCGAGTTGTTTGACCCGGAAACAGCCCGCTATGTGAACGGCGGGGCGCTCGGTTCCGGGATCGTCGAAGACCCGTTCCCGAACAACATTATTCCGTACAGCAGGATGGATCCATCCGCGCTCGCCTTTCAGGCGCTGTTCATCAAGCCCACTCAGGGCGGCCTCGTGAACAACTCCGTTCAGCCGGCCTATTCCAACTACCGGCACACCACCATTCCCTCGATAAAGATCGATCAGAACCTCAGCACGAAGATAAAGCTATCGGGATACTATTCCCAGACGGCCACCTATTCGCCCAATTCGAATGGATTCTCGGAGGAACTGTCGTCCGCCACGCCCCAGAACACCAGGGCGCAAACCATCCGCGGGAATTTCGACGACACCCTCACGCCCACCCTGCTGCTGCATATGGGCATTGGTCTTCTTTACTTCAACGCGGATCAGTATCCGCCGTCCTTTAACGCAGGCCAGATATTGGGCTGGGGCCCGAATCAGCAGTACCCCGCCAATAACATCATGCCTCAGGTCGCCGGCTTGTCTAGCTTCTTTGAGGGCGGCATGAATCTGGGTTCCGGGTTCTTCGCTCCCACACCCGGCGTCGGCTTCGCGGAGGACCAGGATGAGAAGGAGTACAAGCCGACGGCGAATGCCAACTTAACCTGGGTGAAAGGCAAGCACACGTTTAAGGTTGGAGGGGAAATGGTCGTCGAGGGTTTCCCCACGCAGAGTTCCAGCCGGGCCAACGCGCTCTATACCGTCAGCTACGAAGAGACCCAGAATCCCTGGGAGTATACCAGTTCCGCAATCGGCCCTAGCTCGGTCTTTACCTCCGGAAACCCGTATGCCAGCTTCCTCTTGGGATCGATGGACGGTCTCAACGCTTCCGCCATTACCGACACCCGGCTGGGTCGGCATTCCTTGGGCTTCTTTGCGCAGGATAGCTGGAAGGTTACCCGTAAGCTCAGCCTGGAGCTGGGTATTCGCTGGGACTATTCCACGCTGCTGCAGGAGGAGTACGGGCGCATGCAGAGCGCCAACTTCCAAATGCCGAATCCAAACCTGATTCCAGCGGATTCCAACACCCCGCTGGACGGACTGGTGGTTTATCAGAAGCAGTACAATCAGAACTATCCGTTCGCGTTTGGGCCGCGTCTCGGAGTCGCCTATCAGATCGATTCCAAGACCGTGTTCCGTGCCGGCGGGGGCGTCGCTTACGCCACCGCTGGAGGCAACGCCGGGTTGTCTGGTACCGATGCCGACTTCTATGCCCTCGGAGCCCCGGAGGGAACCGGTCAGGGCCTCGGCGGATCCGGCGCCGGCGCCATCTATTTCAGGGATGGCAATCCCTTCGCTCCCGGCAACATCTACGGCAATGGACCACTCACGTCCCCCCTCAGCGGCGCCGCGTTTCCCTCACAGACTTCCAGTTCGGGTTGCGGCGCGCCGCCCGCTTTCTCCAGTCCCTGCAAACCGATCGATTCGCCGTTCATTACCATCGACAAGGGCACCGGACGGCTGCCGCGCATTTTCCAATGGAGCATCGGGTTGCAGCGCCAAATCCTCCCCAGCCTGGTGATGGAAGCCGCCTACGTAGGCAACCGCGGCGCATGGTTTACAGCGCCGGACCTGGACCCCGAAGCCGAGAATGGACTTACCCCGGCCGGACTCCTGGCCGAGCGGCAGTACGGCAACACCACCGGAATCAATACCAACAACCCGGCACAGTTGGCCTTGCTCACCCAGCCCATCAGCAGCCCGGCTGTTATCGCGGCGTTTCCCGCGCTGGCGAATCCGAATAATGTGTATCCGGGATTCCCGGACTATGAACCTCTGAACCAGGCTCTGCGGCCCCATCCGCAGTGGATCGGTGTTCCTCCCTTCCTGGGACCGCCGCTCGGCGACACCTGGTACGATTCACTTCAGGTGAAGCTGACCAAACGTTATTCCCACGGGTTGGTTGTGTCGGGGTCCTATACATTCCAGAAGACCTTGATCCTGGGCACCACCTCCGCCACGCCCTACTTTACGGCCGGCCAGGTGGTTGTCAATGACGTCAACAACCGCATGCAAAACAAACAGCTTTGCAGTTGCGACGAGCCAGAGGTGCTGACGGCCACGTTCAACTACACCACGCCGAAATGGGAAGCGAATAGCACCGGAATGCATATCTTGTCGTGGGCGTCGCGCGACTGGACCTTCGGCGGCGTGTTGCGCTATCAGAGCGGGGTGCTGCTGCAAACGCCCGCCTCCGAAAACAACTTCCTGTATCAGTTGGGTGTCGGTACGCAGGATAACCCGGCGGTTTTCAGCGCACCCGACGGCCTGGAAAATTACGTTCCAGGGCAGCCTTTCTTCTCGGTGAATCCGAACTCGCACTTCGACCCGACCAAAACACTGGTGCTGAATCCCAAAGCATGGGTTGACGCGCCTCCGGGCACCTTCGGGGTCTCCGCGCCGTACTACATCAACAACCGCTGGCAGCGGCAACCGGCTGAAAATCTCAGTGTGGGACGGATCTTCCGGGTTAAGGAGAAGTATCAGTTCCAGATTCGTGCGGAGTTCCAGAACCCGTTTAATCGCGTGTTCTACTCCGTGCCCGTTTCTGGCTACCCCTCCGGCGCTTATACGCCGGCAGCTTTCCAAAACCCCTTCCCGGTCCTGGGATCCACCAGCGGAGCGTTGTCGGGAGGCTACGGCTTCGTCAACGAGTTTAACGGCGGGGGAGCGAGCGCCAACGGACTCGCCACCGGACTGAATACAACACAACCGAGAACGGGCCAAATCGTGGCGCGCTTTACGTTCTGACAGCGCGCACCGCTGTAAAACCATTCGCTGTTAAATCATGGGCCTCGCCGGGCAACCGGTGGGGCCTGTTTCTCTGAGCGCACAGCGCGGGACGCGCTCGCTAAAGCAGCGTTACGTTCCCATGGAGCTCCAGCCGCAGCGCTTCGGAGGATTCACGGCCGGAGCGCGCAAGGGGACCTGCATCATCGGTTTCAGTACCGTCGGAAATGCGTATCGTCGGTCATTCTGGCCTGTGCGCTCGTCGTGACGCGGAAAGAACGGATGTTGATTTACAACTCCAACCGTAGCTGAGCGACGATGAGGCGTCGATGGGATCCCGCGAGATGGTCCTCAGGATCGAGACCAGCCCGGTGGTATCGAGTCATTCGCGGCCCGCTGCGTTGTGCGCGATGTTTACTAGCGCAGTCAGTGGCACGGCTGGCCTGTACCCTCGCGCAGATTCACAATCCGATCCACCACCGTCTGCGGCCACGCCTCGCATTCCCCGGCCAGCCAGTGAACCTGGATGCGATCCACCTCGGCATCTTTCCCCAGACCGAAATGTACTCTGGGATCGTTCGCGGCGAGATAACTGCCATCGCCCCTCACCCAGCGCCGGACGGATGTGTCGGACTTGGTCCCGTTCTTCCGCACCAGTTCCACCACGCTTCCGTATCCGGAACGATTGGTGCGGACTCCCTCCAGATGTACCAGGAGCCAATGGCCGCGGTCCGGCACCGTGTTCAACAGCAGGTGCGCCGGCCCGTTGTTGGTGGTGACCAGAATATCCATCCCGCCGTCGTTGTTCACATCGCCGAAAACCGCCGCCCGGCCCACCTCCACCGGCTGGAGCGCGGGGCCGGCGGAAGCCGTGATGTCTTCGAATCCCTTTCCCTTGCCTTCGTTGCGCAGCAATAAATTGCGCTGGCGGTAGGGAAACTTCTCGCCCTGCTCCGTCGCCATCGCAGCCACCGCTCCATTGGCGCTGAAAAAATCCAGGAGTCCGCGATTTTCCATATCGAACAAGCCCACGCCAAAGCCGCTGTATGGCAGCGAAATGTGGGATATTCCGCTTTGTTCGGTGGCATCGGCGAATTCTCCGTTCGGCTGCCGCTGAAACATGGTGAAGGACTCGGTGGGAAGGTTGGTGACCATCACGGCCTCGCCCCCATCGCCGTAAATGTCTCCGGCCGCGATGCCCATGCCGGCGCGCGGCTGCCCGTCCGAAGCGTACGCGAGCCCGTGCGTGAGGCCCTCTTCGTGGAATACGCGGTCATTCGGTTTCGACTGCGGCGTACGCGGGGAACTGATCCAAAGATGATTGGGCGCGCCATCGTTGGCCACCATAAAACCCGGATAACCGTCCGTACCGAAATCTCCCGTCAGGATACCCAGCCCAGGCCCCCGTTTGGCGTTCAAGCCGGTTTCCACCGTCACGTCTTTGAATCGCCCGTGCCCCAAATTGTGGAAAAGCTGCGTCACGGTTCGTTTGAATGGCTTCGGCCCGCAATAGTCTTTTGGACCCTGCGGCAAATAACAAGGCCCGCCAAAAAATTCCACGTAGTGAACCACCGCCAGATCGAGGAGACCGTCCCGATCGTAGTCGATAAACGCGGCACTGGTGGACCATCCGGATGAAGCCACTCCGGCCACCGCGGTCACATCTGTAAAAGTGCCATTTCCGTTGTTGTGATAAAGAATATTGCGCCCGTAATTTGTGACATAGAGATCCGTATAGCCGTCGTTATCATAGTCGCCGGCCGCGACGCCCATGCCCTGATCGGCGTGTCCCAGCCCGGCCGATTCGGTAACGTCGGTGAAGGTGAGTTTGCCCGTGGGATTCAGGTTATTGCGGAACAGGCGATTGCCGGGTTTCCATCCCGCGGGCACCGGGACCAGCGCTTTGCCTTGCGGATCGGCCGGATAGCCCTGGACCAGAAAAACGTCCAGATCCCCGTCATTGTCGTAGTCGATCAGCGCCGCCCCGGACCCCATCACTTCCGGTAAAAAGTATTCTCCCGTCGCGCCGGAATACTGCCAGAAGTCGATCCCGCTCTCTTTAGCGACATCCTGAAAGAGCGGAGCGCGCTGCGGCGGGGACGTCTTGCACGAGAGGCAAAGGCCAAGCAGCGGCAACAGGAAAAAACCCGACAAAGCCCGCGATTTTAGTTGCAACAGAATCCCACGGGGTATAATATCAACTCAAATTGTGAAGCGGGGAGCGGCGGCAATAAGCGTAGGGACATTGGCCGCGCTATTGGCTGCGTTCACTCTTTCCATAAATGTATCCTGCTCCCGTCCCATCCCGCCGGTTCCGGCTGTTTCACTCGATGGTCTGGACCCGGACGTTCGCGTTGCAATTGAGAAGGCTCGCAGCGAGGCCGTGGCGGAGGCCAAGAGCGGGCCAGCTTCGGGACGCCTTGGCATGGTGCTCGAAGCTCACACGCTTTATTTGCCGGCCGCGCTCGCCTTTGAACGCGCCATTCGTCTGGACCCCAAAGAATTCGCATGGCGATATTATCTGGCTCTTACGCAGGAAAACGCAGCCCAGCCGGAACAAGCTCTGGCAGCGGTTTCAGACGCCTTGCGTATCCGCCCGGATTACACGCCGGCTGTTCTGAAGCGCGGGGCGCTGCTCCTGAAGCTGGGACGTTTCCAGGAAAGCGACGCTGTGCTCGAACCGCTGCTGGCGAAAAATCCCGGTTCGGCCGAGACTCTCTACACCCTCGGGCGGCTTAAATTCGCGCAAGGTGGTTTCACTGCCGCGGAAGATCTCTACCGCCGGGCTTGCCAGGCCTATCCAACATACGGGGCCGCATGGTTCGGCCTGGCGGAAGCCGAGAGGCGACTGGGACACAACGAAGAGTCTGAAAAAAACTTCCGGTTGGCGGAGAGCTATAAAGATCGGAACCCGCCCTCCGACGATGAGCTGCTGCGCGAAGTCCGGAAGCTGGCCATCGGTATTGAAAATCGCCTGGCCGAGGCCAAACGGCTCATGGATCGCAGACAGTTCGACCAGGCATCGCGAATTTATAAGGAGGTTCTGACGCGGCATCCGGACAACCCGGACTGCCTGGTGAACCTTCTATATATGGCTCAGTTCCCGAACCAGTCGTCTCCCGAAGAAGTGGAGGCCCTCTACGCCACCGCCAGCCGACTCAGCCCCGACGTTCCGCAGGTCTACTTGTACTACGGCACCGCCCTAGCCGCCCAGGGTAAATATGAAGCGGCCGTCGCCGCCATCGAGAAAGGGATTGCATTGAAACCCGGCGACGGGGAGGCTCAGGCCTGGCTCGCGGACATATTCATGAGGCAGCATCGGCCAGCCCAGGCCATCGAACATTATCGCCGCGCGCTGGTGGTCGATCCGTCCTTTCGTCCGGCCCGGCTGATGCTGGCGCAGCTCCTGATCAATACAGGCCGCAGCCCCGAAGCCATTCCCGTGTTACTCCCGGCCCTCCAGCGTAACGACAAGGTGACGCCTCTCTTCCTGATGACCCTGGCGCAAGCCTACGCCAACACCGGAGACCCAGCCAAGGCGGTCGAATATCTAAAACAAGCCCGTCCCCTGGTGCTCCAGTCCGGCCCTCCCAACCTGCTGGCGCAAATTGACCAGGGGTTGGCGCAACTCGGCTCACACCCTTGAACGGCTGGCGCGAACACCCGCGTTTGCCGCGTCGAGACTCCTCTCGACGCCCTGTTCGGATCAAAACATGCCTATCGGCTCGTCTGGCAAAGATCGCGGAGTTCAGCGCGTTTCTCAGGACCTATCAGGGTCATGCAGGCTGAATGATCATCCACACGGAGGACTATATGGCAAACACACAGACGCTCATAGCCGAGGTCTACTCTGCTTTCAACCAACGGAACATCGATGGTGCGCTGGCGCTGATGAGCGAGAGCGTCAGTTGGCCCAAGGCATCGGAAGGCGGGCGTGTAGTCGGCAAAGAAGAGATTCGTGCCTACTGGAGCCGCCAGTGGAAAGAGTTCGATCCTCATGTCGAGCCAATTGAGGTGATCGACCGCGGAGCCGGCAAGATCGACGTCCGAGTCCATCAGCTCGTGAAGAGCCTGGGTGGCGATGTGCTTTCAGACGGCGAGGTCTGGCATGCTTATGCCATCGCAGACGGTCTAATCGAACGGATGGACCTCGGAGGAAGCGAAGCAGACTCTGGGCAGAGCCCGTCCTCAGCGTTCTCCCATCGCTAGGCGTAAGCGGGATGGCCGGCCTGAGTTGCATATGCGTCTTTGCGGATCGCAGGCAGATTGATCTCGCAAAGTCGGTATCGCAACTTGGATTTTGCCGGACGTATCGGGAGCGATTCCACGGCACGCCAAAAAAACGTCGGAATGTATCAAAATGGAGACGATGCAGCACTTTGATCGAATCACTTGGAACCCCGCACAAATGAATGGCCAGCCGTGCGTTCGGGGGATGAGGCTGACGGTGCGTCGGGTTGTCGAAGCGGTTGCGCTGTATCCCAACCGGGAGGACCTGTTTCGCAACTACCCGGAGCTGGCGCCCGAGGACATTCAGCAGGCGCTGGCGTTCGCGGCGGCGAATCTCGAGGATAGCGCTATTGGGACCGACGCGGCGTAGCGCCCGATGCCGATCACATTGGTGCTGGACCAGGGCGTCCCACGCGACGCGGCCAGCAGATTACGCGACCTCGGATACGACTGTGTCCATGTCGGCGAGGTCGGGATGTCAACGGCCGCCGACGAGGAAATTCTCACCTTCGCGCTCCGGAAAAATGGCATTGTGGTAACGCTTGATGCGGATTTTCACGCGATTCTCGCGGTTTCCGGTGCGGTGGGGCCATCCGTAATTCGCATACGGATCCAGGGGTTGCGTGCCGCGGAGATTGCCGAATATCTTCACCTCGTCTCCGTACACTTTGAGAGCGAACTATCCGACGGCTCACTGGTGACCATCAAGGCGCGCAAGACTACATGTCACCGGCTCCCAATCGGCCGTTCCCGCTGAAACGCAGACGGTAGGCGCGTTTGTCGTTTCCCGATTTGGCGAAACTTCCCCCCAAGCTTGACTTCCTGGGAGTTTGGTAGCGCGAAGGGGATTCGCGCCAGCTACGACCGTGCCAGCCACGTCAGACCGTCAGGAAGTGTCGACAGGTTTCGAGATAATGCCGGTCTCGCAGAACTGAGCTAAGGGCAAGATGGTCCCAGTGTCGGGCCCTCCGCTGAAGATAGTAGTCAGATCTAGCGCGCTTATGATGCGGTGCGACTCTCCACCCGTCTTGTGGCTGCCAGGACTCGACATACTCCACGTTAGGGGTGAATGAGAGTTCGCCGCCTTGGAGCATATACTGGGCCGTCGTATCAGGAGACTCGATCATGGTTGGATCCAGGTCGACAGCCAGAAACTCGTTCCGCGCGGTATTAAATAGGTCACGGAGACCGATGATAGCCGCCAAATCGAGCACAACAGTCGCCAGGTACGATTCCGTGCGTCGACTGATTTGGATGTGCTCAAACGAATCTCCAAGCAGACAATCTACCTCCTCCCTCGGGGTGGAATCCGCCGCTGAAAGGCCCAAGCCGTTTGAGTCATATCGGTCTGCGACCCACTTCGTCACATCTTGGAGGAGGGCTCGAACGCTCTGGAGCTCGCCGCGTTGGGCGGCGGTTAGTGCCGCAGGAATCAGAGAGACCGCCCAGCGATCTGAAATCGGATGAGCGACGCCAGGATTCGTCTCGATAAACGAGACGACGAATTTTCCAAGTTCGTCCCTACGGGAGCGGTCTTCCAGGGCATCGAGAAGATACAACAAGCCCAGGAGTTCAACGGTACGCAGACACAGTATCGGGTAGGTTACGTGAGACGCAAGTGACCCATGCTGGCGCAGGAAGTTGATGGGTTGAAGCATATCCTCTCCGCAACGGTCAAAGAGATCCCACGCATACTGACGGAACATCTGTTCTGCGGCGTCGGCCGCCAATACTGAGATTGAATCAACGGGATCATGCGCGTGTGTGCGCGACCACGTAGCCCGTATGAGCGCCAGAGCGGTCAAACAAGATAAGTCCAGTCGAGCGGCGAGGCGCAGACGCTGAGCGATAACGGCGCCCTCGACCATGAGCTGAAAGAGGCTCTTCGGGCTTGAAAGCCATCGCCGCGAATAGCGCTCGATACCTGGTCGGTTGCCTTTCCCTCATCAATCTGGCCAATGAGCATCAGGAACGCGCCATGCGCATCGGACGCCAGGAGAATTCGCGGATCTGTCGTGATGCTTTGAACGAGATCCTGCTTGTCCCAGATCGTGAAGGCGATCTCTCCCATACCGGCTAGATGATCACGGTAATTCTGGGCGGCAGCTGGGGCCGCTCCCACCAAACGGCCGGTCGTGACGAAAATAGCCTTGCGCGGAAGCGTGGCGTCGAAGGACGGATGCGCTAGAGCATCGGTCCTGAGCATATCGATTTGCCCGCGGGCTGCGTCCCACGCTGGCCGGTTAATGTCCCCAGATTTTGTCTGGAACGCGAATTGGGTTTCCGATCCCTCGACGCGCGCTTTCGCAATGAAGTCTTTGCCGAATTCAAACGCTCCGTGCAGGAAGTGGATATCGAAGTAGCCGAGAGCACGCAGCAGTGCGATGAACGGCGCGTCGAACTCTCGTTCGTTCAAGGAATCAAGATAGTGTTCGACGACGACGTTTAGCATTGAATTCGATTCTCTTGCGCTCGATCATTTCTTTCCACTGGTGGGTCTCGTCTGGAGTGCGTGGCGGCAACAATTCCATCATTTCATCAAGAGTAATGAGCCTGGTTGGATTGTATGTCCGGAAAACCCACGACTCCAGGTTCGGCGAACCATCGTCGTTGAAGTCGAAATCTGAGTTCTCCACGAGTTTCCTGACGGCGACTTGATCGAAGGGCGCCCCGTTCATGTCCACTCGGGTCCCAAAGGCCCGGGTAACCCGACTCATATAGTCCAAGAGTTGAGGCTCTACTGTCGCGACGCCTTCTTCAGCGGCGCTGTTAATCGACTCGGCAACCGCCGGAAGGTTGCCGGCAACCACGTCCTTGAAGTCGATAACGATTGGTAGGAGCGTCATGACCGGATTGTTCTCTACGATCTCACCGGCTTCGGTGGTGTTTCGAGAAATGTGAATTTCCGAAGCTGGCATCGGTTTCAATTTACTCAACAGCGTGCTTTTCGCAACCATCAAGGTATCGACCGCCGTTTTCACAAATCCGGCAAAAGCCCATTCGTACTCTCGCAGCGCGAAGGGCCGAGTAGGATCTAACGGCACGGCTGTGTCTTCGCTGGTTGGAGATTCGGGACGTTGCGAGGGTCGTGACGGTTCATCGGGCATAGAATTCTAAGCGTTTATTGATGTTATCAGGACCCGATGGAATGCTGTATATTACCGTCCAGTACGCCCCTTCCTACAGCTCAATCAGCACGAGGTCCGGCACGGTGGGAATCTGGAACGGGAAGTCGGCTTGGGCCTTGCCTGCCGCCGGCCCAGAACTCTAGCGGGATTTGTCCCGTGAAACATCGTCTACGGAATCCACGCGGCCCGGCCTGTCGCCGTCACCGACTTCCGCCTCCTCACGAACGTTCCCCCAAACAGCCCGCTCTCACCCTTCACTGCCCACGCAGATCATCGCGCCCCTGGCGGCCAATCACAAACCTCCGCCCGCTCTTTCTATATCCCGGTCAACAAACTATGCCGGCCCCCCACCAACCGCATCCCCGGCCGTGGTATCCCGGTGACCGAGGTGCACAAATGGCAACAGCAGCAGCCCAAGCTCCAGCAGCGCCAACCGCAACCGATCCCGCCATGGACCCCGTCGAGCGCTGGCTAACCCGCAGAAGCGCGTGCCCGCAGCTCGACGCAAACCAGCTCAATGCAAACCAACTCGATGCAAAAATGACCAGTTCCCCCGCGCCATCCCTGCCGGCGACTCACACAAAAGCACAAAGCGCGCCGCGCGCAAGCGCCGCAGAAGCCCGTCGCACCGCCATCAACCGCGCCAACTCCCAACACTCCACGGGCCCGCGCACCAAATCCGGCAAGCAGCGCTCCTCGCTGAACGCCCTCAGCCATGGCCTCACCGCCCGCACCGCCGTCCTCCCCACGGAGAACCCCGAAGCCTACCAGCGCCACATCCAGCAATTTCTCGACGAGTACGCCCCCGCCAACGCCACCGAGACGCAACTGCTTCACGAAATCGCCAACACCGCCTGGCGCCTCAACCGCATTCCATTCCTCGAAGCCGAGCTGCTCTCCCAAAACCCCAGCCCCCAAACCCTGATCCCGCAGCTGGCCACGCTTGGCTTGCACGGCGCGCGCCTCTCCCGCCAGTTCCAAAAAGCCCTCGAGCAACTCCGCGACATCCAGGACGAGCGTCGCCGCCTTGAGCGCCGCCATCTCAACGAAGCGGCCGAGCTCTTAATACGCCGTCAGCGCAAAGGATTTTCCTGGGATCCCGAGGCCTTTTCCAGGGAACCTGGCTTCGTTTTTTCAAAAGAACAAATCGAGCGCCACGCTCAACACTTAATCCGTCAAAACCCGGCGTATTACGCTCCCACGCCCCTCCTCCAGAGGGCCCAGACGCCCCAAGCGCACCCGACGCCAGCCGCATTTTGAGAACGCCACGGGCCGCCGTCCCGACAAGTGCTGGCGAGAATCATCGGACTCTAAGGAACGAGCGGTGGCCTGCTGCAAGAACTTCGCCTCCACTGGCGGTATAATGATCCCGCCGGAAACCACCCATCATGCATTTCGCCAGCGCGAAGTTCGCGAAGGTCGTGCGCCGGACCGCGTATCCAGTAGCGGTCGTTGTCCTCGCCTTGATCCTTTTTTCGCAGGTCGCGCGAACGGGAGATGACGCAAACGCAATTCCGGTGCGCCTGATCGTAGTGAATTCAGCCGAAGATGCGCAGGCTATCGAGAACCGGTTGAAGGCGGGCGCCGACTTCGCGGTTCTCGCGCGGGAACAGTCTGTTGATCCGACATCATCCAACGGCGGTTTCCTGGGGAAAATCGATCCCGCTTCGCTGCGCGACGAATTGAGAGACGGCCTGCGCGCGCTACAACCTGGCCAGCTTTCGAACATCGTCCAATTGCCATCCAGTTACGCGATTCTGCAGGTATTGACGGAAGCACAAGCCGCGGATCTGGGGAAGGCCGACCGCGCCCTCCAATCCGCCATCAGTGCCGAAGGGAGCATCCGGCTGGCCCCTCTGGTGGGCGGACAGGATGAGGCCATGTCGCGTTTGTTCCAGCGCGTCATGCCGCAGGGCTGGAGCCAGAACCTGCACGCTGTCTGCGACGCCTACCGTCAGTCGCCGTTAGTGCTCATGAAGGAAGCGGACGCACTAGTGGATCCAGCCAACAAAGCAAGCCCGCTGAACGCCAAGTCCCCCAGGCCGGTCGACGTGATGGAGGTCTACATGACCCGGGGACAGCTCCACGCTTACCAGGGCGAAATGGCGCAGGCCGTCGCCGAGTGGGAGATCGCGTATCGAATTGCCTCGTCGGATGTTCCGCGCGCTATGCCGCTGCTGGAAGAAGTGCTCGGGGTCGGTTACCTGCACAAATCCGAAATGGACAACGACGTTTATCGCCATCCGGGTGACCGCTGCATCTTCCCGATGCCTCCGGACCTCCGCTATGCTCAAACCGCCAGCTCAGCGAAAGCCATTCAGTATTTCACGAAATATCTGGAGCGAAAGCCCGGCGATATCGAAGTAAAATGGCTGCTGAACCTGGCATATATGACGCTCGGGAAATATCCCTCCGGCATTCCGCAAAAATACCTTCTGCCATTATCGCCATTTACATCGGGCGAGACCATTGGACGCTTCACCGACGTGGCTCCCCAAGCCGGACTGAATCTGTTTGCGATGGCTTCGGGCGTGGTTGTCGACGATTTCGAGAATAACGGTCTGTTCGACGTCGTTACGTCGACCTACGATGCCTGCGAACCGATGCACTATTTCCATAACAATGGAGACGGCACTTTCTCCGACCATGCCGCCCAGGCCGGCCTCAGCGACCAATTGGGCGGCCTGAACCTGATACAAGCCGACTACAACAACGATGGCTGCACCGACCTTCTGGTCTTGCGCGGAGCCTGGCAGCCGGAGAACGTGGCGCAGCGCAAGTCGCTGCTTCGCAACAATTGCAACGGGACCTTCACGGATGTGACGAGCGCCAGTGGCTTGGCGAAGGCGACAAATACTCAGACGGCGGTTTGGGCCGACATCAACAACGATGGTCTTCTCGACCTTTTCGTGGGCAACGAAACCGGCCCCAGCCAGCTCTTCCTCAACAAAGGCGACGGAACCTTCGAGGACATCTCCCATTCCGCGGGTATCGATCAGACCTCTTTCGCGAAGGGCGTGGTCGCTGCCGATTACGACAACGACGGCTACATGGATTTCTACGTTTCCAACCAGACTGGCCGTAATTTTCTGTACCACAACAATCACAACGGAACGTTTACCGAGATCGCCAGCCAGGCTGGAGTCCCGGGGGCTGGAAGGGGTTTCGCGGCGTGGTTCTTCGATTACGACAACGATGGCTGGCCTGACCTGTTTGTCGCCAGCTATTACGGATCGGTCGAAGAGAGCCTGAAAACTTATTTCGGTCTTCCTTACAAAGCCGGGACCCTGAAGTTATACCGGAACCTGGGAAACGGAGCTTTCCAGGATGTAACCAAAGAGGCTGGATTGGACAAGATCTTCATGACCATGGGGGCGAACTTCGGCGACGTGGATAACGACGGTTATCCCGATATGTATCTCGGCACGGGAAATCCTTCCTATGCTTCGCTGCTCCCGAATGTTTTGCTGCGGAACAAGGATGGAAAATCCTTCGTTGACGTCACGGCTTCTTCCGGCACGGGCGAACTGCACAAAGGACACGGTGTCGCCTTTGCGGACCTCGACAACGACGGCGATGAGGACATCATCACCTCGATCGGCGGCGCAATCCCCGGCGATCGCCATGCTTTTCGTCTGTTCGAAAATCCGGGCAATGGTAACGACTGGATCAGTTTGAAGCTGGTGGGCGTGAAGGCCAACAGGTCCGCGATCGGAGCGCGCATCAAAGTGATCGTGAAAAACCAGGCCGGCGCAGCACGCTCCATCTATCGGACGGTCGGCAGCGGGGGCTCCTTCGGCGGATCGCCGCTCCAGCAGCATATCGGGTTAGGGAAGTCGGCGCAGATCGTAAGCATCGAGATAGTATGGCCCGGCAGCAGCAGGACGCCGCAGACCTTTTCCAATGTGGCCAAGAACCAGTTTCTGGAGATCAAAGAGTTTGCCACCGAATACACGAAACTGGAGCGTCCCCGCTTCCGCCTGGGGGGTGCCAAGAGATGAAACATGCGCTCTTACTAGTCCTAGCGGCCTGCTTTTTCGTGAGTAACGTCCAGGCTGCCGCAGCGGCGCGCTACCCCGTCACCGGGCTGATCCTGAGAATAGATAAGCCGCATCGGACGTTTGTCGCATCCTGTTCGGCCGTCCCCGGCTACATGAAAGCCATGGTGATGCCGATCGCCGTACGCGAGACGAAAGCCCTGGAAGGCCTGAAACCCAGCATGTTCGTGGACTTCACGCTGGTGGTGGAAAAAAATCGTTCCTATGCCGAGAACGTGCGCGTTCACAACTACGAAAACCTGGCGCAGGAACCGCTGCTGGTTCGCCGGTTGGAACTGCTCGCCAGACTCGACAGTGCGAATCCCGCGCCAGCGCCGCTTGCCATCGGGGCGCCGGTGCCGGATTTCACGCTGACCGATCAGACCCGGCAGCGGGTGAGTCTTTCGCGATTCGCAGGCAAGGTCGTGGGCGTCACCTTCATCTACACCAGTTGTCCCCTCCCCGATTATTGTTTCCGGCTGTCCAATAATTTTGGACGCGTCCAGAAACGCTTCGCGGCACGCATGGGCAGCGATCTGGTGCTGCTGAGCATCACGTTCGATCCGGTTCACGATCAGCCGGAGGTTTTGGCGAAGTACGCAAGCATCTGGAAGGCTGACCCAAATTCGTGGCACTTTCTGACGGGGACGCCCGCTGAAGTAAAAGCGGTGTGCCATCGCTTCGGCTTGAACTTCTGGCAGGATGGCGGGGCTTTGGCGCATTCCATGCACACGCTCGTCATTGACCGCGAGGGTAAACTGGTGGCCAACTTCGAAGGCAATCAGTTCAGCGCCGAGCAGCTGGGCGATTTTGTAGAGACAACGCTCGACCGCGTCAGGTAAAAGGCCGATTCTCCGGGCCGGAGTCGGGTGGACCGAGGTGATCGCGATGTGCAAGCGCGCTGGAGCACCCCAAAAAGTAGCTTTCATTGGAATACAATCATAAACGCAGCTGGCGAACGTGATTGCCGGAATCGGCACCGCCAGCGTGGAGGATGAATGCGGAGCCGAGCTCTTCTTTGGGTTTGCGGGTTGTGCCTGAGCACCGCCCTTTTGGCATTGGCGCAGGAGGGGCATCCGTTGACGGGCACCTGGGCTGGGGACCGTGGTGTCACGGCAACCGAGCGCAGCCATCTCACCATCGTGATGGACTGGGACGGCAACAATCTCACCGGTACGATCAATCCCGGACCGGATGCGGTCCCCATCAAAAGCATATATCTCGATGCCGCCACCTGGACCGTCCGGATCCAAGCCGACTCCAAGGACGCCGCCGGCAATCCCGTTCACATCACGGCGGAAGGGCGAATCCAGGATTTGGGCTCGCCCCATCGAAAGATCGTGGGGACCTGGCGTACAAACGCCAAGCAGGGCGATTTCACGATTGTAAGAGATTAGAGGAATCAATCATGCAGCGCGTGTACTCCGGGATCTTGATCGGGCTGGCTTGCGCCGGCTCGCTGGCGGTCGCGCAGGAGTCTTTCACGGCCGTCTACGATTCCAGCCGGCAGGTGACGCTCCAGGGGCCGGTCACGCGAATCGCATGGGTGGATCCTCATGCTTATTTATTCATCGACGTCCGGGATCGAGCCGGCATTGTCGACACGTGGGCGGTCGAGTTCGGCAACCCCCTGGAGCTGGAGGCCGATGGATGGACGCGCGAATCCCTCAAGATCGGCGACGTCGTCTCGGTGCAGGGATTCCCGGCGAGAGGGGATGCCAGCCAGGCATTCGCGAAATCCGTCGTGTTGGTCCGTACCGGCAAGCGATTGTTCACTCCGCGAGCCGCGCAAAAGCCCGCGCCGGCTGCAGCTCCCACTCCACGCTGGCCGGACGGACAGATCCGCCTGGGGCCTGCGCCCGGAAAAACGGGCTACTGGGGTGTCGCGAGCGCGAAAACATTGCTTGAGGACACGGGCCGCCGGATTCCGATGAACGACGATGGCCTGTTGCTCAATCTGGCTGACGCCGGCCGCGTGGCGCCTTTCCAGCCTTGGGCCAAAGCGCTGTATGAATATAGGCAACGGACGTTGCTGAAAGACGATCCCATGGCGCACTGCATCCCGCCGGGCGGCCCGCGCCAGTTTCAGAGTGCGCCTGGATTCGAGTTTTTGGAACAGCTCCAGTTGGGCCGCATCCTGGTGCTGCTGGGTGGCGGCGACCGCAATTGGCGCATCATCTATACGGATGGTCGGCCGGTAGCCCAGAGCGCGGAGGCCGTGCTCGGCTACTATGGCACCTCGGTCGGCCATTGGGAGAAAGACACGCTGGTGGTGGATTCGGTCGGGTACAATGAGCGCTTCTGGTTGAGCGGCGCAGGACTTCCGCACACTAGCGCTCTTCATTTGACCGAGCGGTTCTCGCGGCCCAATCTGAATACGTTGCAATACGAGGTCACGGTGGACGATGCGCGGACTTACACTCGTCCGTGGAAAGCGGCGTGGACGGTACAGTGGGTCCCGGATAAAGACCTTCCGGAATACTTCTGCGAGGACAACGCGGAGTCGGCGTTCATCCGCTAAGGCGATCAAAAGCGTGTCTAACATGTTGCTGAAAAAGCCCAGCAGAAAGTCCGTTCTACGCGGCGACACTTACGTTGTTGATAGCCCGTGTAGCGTCGGCGCCCACGCCTGCGGTTCGCGCATGGGAAAGGGCTTTTTCAGCAACCTGCTAAAGAGTAAATTAAATAGGGGGCAGAACGGCCATGAAGTTTAGCAAGGGTAGTTCCGGGACGGGTTTATTCGCAGCCATCGGTCTGCTGATTCTGACGGCCGCACCGGCGCTCGCGCATCATTCCTTCGATGCGGAGTACGACGAGACCAAGCCAGTGACCATCACCGGGATCGTGACTAAGCTCGACTGGGTGAATCCCCACGCCTTTGTCTATATCGATTGGAAGGATCCAGACGGTACGGTGCGGAGCTACAAAATCGAGATGGGTCCTCCCTATGCGCTGGTTCGTGGCGGCTGGAAGCGCGACACCGTGAAGATCGGCGATAAGGTAACGGTGCAGAACGCCGCGCGAGCCAAAGATGGCAGCAACGGCGCGGGATCCATGCCCACTACGTCCATGATTTCCGCCGACGGCCAAAAACTGGTTATGAGATAGCCGTGCCGCTCCGACACTGGAAGCCGGCGCACGAACGCCGTGCCCCGAAAGTTTCGGTTCTGGCCATGGCGGCGTGGATTGTGCTGCCTGTTCTTACGTTCGCGCAGGCGGAGAAGCCCGCGAGCAGCGCGTCTGGAGATCTGGCCACCCCGCGCTTTCCCGACGGGCACCCGAATTTAGGGTCGGCGCCCGGACAAAAAGGATATTGGGAACTGCGCCCCGGCCTCGGTGGAATGCCCAAAGCAGCGGATGTGCCCTTCCAGCCGTGGGCCAAAGCGCTGTATCAATACCGGATTTCAAAGCGGGATCTATACCCGCCGCTAGTGGCCTGCAAGCCCGCTGGCGGACCTTCGTTTTTCAACGCGCCCGGTTTCGAAATCGTGGACGCGCCCGAGCTCAAGCGGATCTTCATCCTCAATATCGCCGGCCCGCATTCCTGGCGCGTCGTGTATACCGACGGGCGTCCCCATCCTTCCGGCGAAAACCTGCAACCGACTTTCTTGGGCCATTCCATCGGCCATTGGGACGGCGACACTCTGGTGATCGATAGCGTCGGATTCAATGAAAAGCAGTGGATCGCCGGAGCGTATCCCACCACCCGGCGGCTGCACCTGACCGAGCGCATTTCACGCCCCAATCTCAAAACCCTCAATTACGAAGCGACCATCGACGATCCCGGCGCTTACACCCAGCCTTGGTCTATGCACTGGAGCATCAATCAAAAGACCAGTTCATCGTGGATCGCCGGCGGCGAGATGTTCGAGTACATCTGCGAGGATGCGGATCAGGAAGGCAGGTGAATCGTATTTTAGTTGCCGTTATAGGGCGAGCTCCGCGAAAGGGCGCCAGCAGGTCGAATCGTGGCCCAACGTTCCACTGGGAGCAGGAATTCGGCCAGGCCCATTTCAAGCGGCTTTCCTGAAAACCACGAATTCGGTTTTGGTGACGAACCTTGATGCGGCAGTGTTGAGAATCCCGTCTACATGGTCGTTCAGCAGGAAGTTTGGATGCCGGCTGCGTGTCGCGCTGTTCCGTGCCACGCCACAGCCGAAGAAGCCAGTGTCCATATCGGACAATCCACTGCACTGACGCGTCAATGCGTCCGTGGGTGTAACCTGAAACTAGGATTGTTGCCCCGTTTTGCCCGGCAGCGCCGAGGTTAGGACTAAGTCGGGCGCGGGCCTGGATCGTTTTGAACTTGCAGTGAGTTCCCTAAGGATCTGATCGGACCTTCGCCGGAACATTCCGGCCATGAACCGCTCTGTTGCGGTTTCTCATTGACCGAGCCAGCGTTCTGAGCCGGAGGCGCTCGTTATGAATTCAGCAACGCAATCTCCCGTACAAGATCTGCCGAAACTTGAACGGGCGCAGAACGAATCGGGCTTCTTCTCGAGCGAGGCCGTTCTCAACATTCTCGAGTTGATTCTTGCCGGATCTGAGCTGCCTGAGGTGCTGACCATCATTGCTCAATTAGTCGAATCGCAAGGCAATGGTATGTTTTGCACCGTCTGGCTTCCCGATGCCGGCGGTGAGTATCTCTATTGCGCGGCCGCGCCCAGCCTCCCTGGATTTGCCGCAAACGTAGGGCCCATGTCTATCGGCCCGAAAGGCGCATCTTGCGGCACGGCCGTTTATCGAAGGGAGCCGGTCTTCGTTGCCGACATCCTGCGAGAGTCTATTTGGGACGACTATCGTGACCGGATGTTGCCTTTTGGGATTCGCGCCGTTTGGTCGCGGCCCATGTTCGCGCGCCAAGGCAAGGTGCTCGGCACTTTCGCCATCCTTTATCGTGAAGTGCGTAATCCCGACGCCACCGACCTGCAGTTGATCGAGGATGCCAGTCACATTGCAGGGATCGCAATTGAGCGGAACATGAACGAGGCAGCGTTGCACCAGGAACGCGATCGGCTGGGACTGCTTCTGGAAATCACGAACAGCACGACTTCCAAGCTGGACCTGCCACGTTTGGTTGAGGCGCTATCCACAAATCTGTTGAGTGTGACGCGATGTGACTTTTGCGCCTTGCTGCTGCCGGATACCGATAGCGGCGAGTTGCGACTGACTGCCTTGTACAATCCAGAGGCGCGAGGTTCCGTCGGCGATGGGACCATTGTCCCGATCCATGGCTCGGCCTGCGGCAAAGCCTTCTGGACCGGCAAAACGCAGCACATTAACCACATCGAAGAGGTACGCGACGACCCTGAAAGCTTCGGCAACAACGTAGGCCGGGAATTCTACCAGCGTGTTGTGACGGAAGGCTTGGTGTCCGGATGCGATCTGCCGCTTATCGGCAGAAGCGGTGTAGTAGGCGTGTTGGCCGCCATGAAACGGTCCGAGAGGGCGTTTGAAAGAGAGGATGTCCTTTTTCTAGAACAGGTGGCCGGCCAGGTAGCGATTGCAGTTGAGAACACGCTGGAGTACGAAAAGGCCATCAAAGCTCGAGATGAAGAAGCGAAGCAGAGGCTGTACCTCGAGGAGGAAATTCGCGCTCAGTGTGGGGCAATCGTGGGGGAAAGCCCCGCTTTGCGGGCTGCGTTGCAGCTGGTATCCGTCGTTGCGCCAACCGATTCGAGCGTGCTGATCCTGGGCGAGACCGGAACCGGCAAGGAGCTGATTGCCCGCGCGATACACGATTTAAGCGCGCGCCGCGAACGCGCCTTCGTTAAAGTGAATTGCGCCGCGATTCCGCTGGGGCTTCTGGAGAGTGAGCTGTTCGGTCACGAAAAAGGAGCATTTACCGGAGCAATCGCGCAGAAAATGGGTCGCTTTGAATTGGCCCATAAGGGCACGCTTTTTTTGGACGAAATTGGCGACATTCCTCTCGAACTTCAGGCGAAATTTCTGCGCGTTTTGCAGGAGCAGGAGTTTGAAAGGCTCGGCGGCAATCGCACTCATAAGGTGGATGTCCGGCTGATCGCCGCCACGCATCGCGACCTGTCAGAGATGGTTAGCCAGGCGGCTTTTCGCCAGGACCTGTATTACCGCTTGAACGTATTTCCGATCAGCGTTCCCCCGCTGCGGCAACGTACGGAGGACATCCCGAAACTGGTGCGGCATTTCACGGAGCTGTACGCCCGGCGAATGAACAAGCGAATCAGCGAAATCCCTGCCGAAACAATGGATGCGCTGGTGCGATACGCCTGGCCGGGAAACGTTCGGGAATTGCAGAACTTCATCGAGCGATCCGTCATTCTTTCCGCGCACTCCGTATTGCGCGCCCCAATTTCCGAGTTGGAACCTTTTCACCCACACTCAGAGTCCAACAAACCCGACATTCCCATGGCGGGTATCGAGCCCATGACGGGTCTCCAACAAGTTGAGCGAGATCACATAATCCGGGCGCTGGAGGCGAGCAATTGGGTGGTGGGCGGCCGTACTGGCGCCGCGGAGCGATTGGGAATGAAGCGGACATCGTTGGTTTACAGAATGCAAAAGCTTCGCATCAGCCGTCCAGCGCGCTTCCAAAAAAATGGCGCCGTCCAGGACGACTCTATCCAGGATTGATTCGTCAACAGCTCCTCCTTCGGTAGACACCGGCCAGCGCGGATGGCCGAAGCCTCTGGCGCCTCCAGCGATTCCAGACGCGACGAAAACGCGACCTCCCGCTGTCAGGGTGATGGAGATCCGTCGCGATTTCGTCAGCGCGCCAGATCTTCCGAGCTAAGAACTGCTTACGCCTGAGTTGGAATTGCAATTTCCCCGCTTTGGCTTGTCGGATGCCACACCAATGCTGTCGTTGCCTCATCCTGATATTACAAGCGAGTAAGGAGAATGTTATGAGTCAAACTCGTTCAGCCCAAACCGCGAAGAGTGCAGCATTCGGGTTGAAAACTCCGCAAACGTCTTCCGATTTCTCTATTCCCGTTACATCCATCCACCGGGTGGAAGCGGATGGAGTCCGCGTCTTCTACCGGGCGGCCGGCGACCCAAATTCCCCGGTAGTGCTCTTGTTACACGGGTTCCCAACATCGTCTTTCATGTTCCGCGAACTCATTCCACGTCTCGCCAGCGACTACCGGGTGATCGCGCCGGATCTGCCTGGCTTCGGATTCACAGAAGTCCCGGCGGAACGAGAATACGTTTATTCTTTCGACCGATTGGCCGCGACAATCAATGCGTTCACGCAAGCGCTCAAAATCAAGCGCTATGCAATCTATGTGTTCGACTATGGCGCACCCACTGGATTCCGTCTGGCGATGGCTCACCCGGATCGAGTGACTGCGATCGTTTCGCAGAACGGGAATGCGTATGAAGAAGGGCTGGGCGATGCCTGGGGGCCAATCCGGAAATACTGGGCTGAACCAACCTCGGAGAATCGAGAGGTAATCCGCAAGAATATTCTGACATTGGAGGGAACGCGCTGGCAGTACACGGATGGTGTGGCCGATCCGGACAGTGTTCCGCCCGAATCGTACATCTTGGATACGGCTCTGTTCGAACGGCCCGGGAACAAAGACATTCAGCTGGATTTGTTTCTCGATTACGCGTCCAACGTGAAGCTGTATCCGGCGTTTCAGGATTATTTTCGGAAAGCGAAGCCGCCATTGCTGGCGATTTGGGGTAAGAATGACCCCTTTTTCATTCCTGCGGGCGCAGAGGCGTTTCGAAATGACATACCCAACGCGCGGGTTCAATTCCTGGATACCGGGCATTTTGCCATAGAGACGCACGTTGTCGAAATTGCGGGCGCGATGAAAGAGTTCCTGGCGGCCAGCGGCGCGTCGCGCAGGACAGACAACGGGGCATCGCAATGAGCTTTGCCCAGAACGCCACAATTGTGCTGGTCCATGGCGCGTGGGCTGACGGCTCTTGCTGGCACAAGGTCATTCTGCCGTTGCAAAAGGAAGGGCTCACAGTAACCTGCGCTCCGATTCCCCTCACATCGCTTACCGACGACATAGCCGCTCTCGAACGCGTGATTGAGAGATCCCGTGGGCCGGTAATGCTGGCGGGACACGCATATGCGGGCGCCGTGATCGGCGGCGCGAACGATGATCGGGTAAAGTCGCTCGTGTACGTGGCGGCGCTGGCGCCCGACGAGGGTGAAACCGTGGCAGACATTTTCTATCGCGCGAAGCCGCATCCGGAGGCGCCGCATCTCGAACCCGATGTGCACGGATTGATCTGGATGCCCGCAGGACATTTTGCCCGCGCAGTGGCTCACCTGGCTTCCGCGGACCAGACCACGATTCTGGAAGCCGTGCAGCGGCCCATCGCGCTGAAATGCATTCAAGAGAAAGCTCCTGTGCCGGCGTGGAAAACGAAGCCGTCGTGGTTTCTATTAGCGGAAGAGGATCGCATGATTGCGCCGGAGACGCAATGCTATATGGCCAACCGGATGGGCGCCAAGATTCGGACACACCGGGTGGACCACAGTCCGATGTATTCGGAGCCGGAGCTAGTTGTCGGCGTGATTCTAGAAGCGGCACGGGAGACGCTGGCATGCTAAGGTCCGTCGCCATCGTGACTGGCGCGAGCCAAGGCATCGGGCGTGCTACCGCAATACGCCTGGCGCGCGATTTCGAAGCTGTTGTCCTGGCCGCCAGGCAAGCGGACGAGCTCAACAATACGGCGGCCGAGGTAAAATCCGCAGGCGCTGAACCCCTGACCTACGCGCTCGATTTGCGCGAACCTTGTTCAGTCGAGACGCTCGTTCAGGGCACGCTCGACCGCTTCGGAAGAATCGACGCTCTGCTCAATATTGCCGGCGCCGTACCGCAGATCGATTTGTTCGAGATGACGGACGCGCAGTGGGAAGACGGCTTGTCGCTCAAGCTGCACGCTGCGCGCCGGCTGACGATTCGAGCTTGGGTTGCTCTGAAGGCTTCGGGCGGCGCGGTGGTGCTGATCTCCGGTAGTGCGGCTCTCGATCCGAAGCCGGGCTTCGCCGCCGTAGCCACCATCAACGCCGCCATTATTGCGCTCGCGAAGGCCTTTGCCGAGCAAGGCATCAAGGATGGAGTCCAGGTGAACAGCGTAGTTCCTGGCGCGGTGATGACAGGCCGCCGCCGATCTTTCCTGAATCATTGGGCGCCGGAGCACGGAATGAGCGTGGAAGAGGCCACGAAGCAGTTTCCGGAAAAGGCCGGCATCGCCCGCTATGGTGAACCGGAGGAGATTGCTGGCCTGATGGCCTACCTGGTTTCCAAAGAGGCTCGTTGGCTCACGGGCGCTTCTGTCCGGATGGATGGCGGCGAAATCAAAGGAATCTAAGATGCCTGCGGGCTTCGGCGGCTCGTCTGCCAATGCGAGCACGGTTAGCATTGCCTAACTGAGATTCCCGGAAATATGCACCGGTTTTATCGCGAGAAGATGGCCATTTAGGTAAACGGTCAACCCAGCGCGAAACTATTAACACAATTAACCAAGGAGAAATGGACATGATTCGAAACATCAACATTGTGATGGCGCTCGCCACGATGGCCTTCGCACTGGCTTTGCAGCCTTCTGTGAACGCCAAGGAAGGAAACGCTAAGATTCTGGAGACCGGCACCTTTCATGGGAAGGTGCATAGCACCTCGGGGCGGGCAACTATCTACTGAGAGCCCAACGGAAAGTTGGTTCTTCGGCTAACCAACTTCAAAACCTCGAATGGGCCTGATGTTCACGTGATTCTAATCGCAGCGAAGGATGCGGACGACGATGCCAACTTCCTGAAGGGCAACACCGAACGTGTAGAGCTCGGCAGTCTGAAAGGGAATGAAGGCGACCAGAACTACGAGATCCCCGCCGGGACGGATTTGAGCAAGTTCCAAACTGTTTCGATCTACTGCGAGCGGTTTAACGCGAACTTCGGAGCGGCGCCGCTCGAGAGCTTTTGAGCCGGGTCAGTTAGGACGTATCCAATCGGGCGGCATGGAGCTGCCCGATTTACTCATTCAAAGGAAAAAGTATGACACCCCATCTAGGTACATGGCTCTCGCAAAAGAAATGGATCTTGATCGCCGTTGGCGTTCCGGTTCTCGTGGCGGCTTGGTGGGCCTTCCGGCCCGAGAAACTTTGGATCAATGAAAAGGTCAGCGAGCCCGCGCCGTTTGCTTCGGACGCCGCAGCTCAACCACTCTTTACCGGACAGTTTGAAGGTAAAGCCCACCCGACCAGCGGACGGGCAACGATTTATAAGAGCCCGGATGGCAAGCTGTATCTGCGTCTCACCGGCTTCATGACCTCGAACGGTCCCGATGTGCACGTTGTCCTGGCGCGCAGCGGCGACAAGGCGCTGGAACAAGAGATCGTAAAAGGCAGCCTCGATGACGTCGAACTCGGGCCGCTCAAGGGCAACCAGGGCGATCAGAACTACGATGTCCCCGGATCTGCGGACCTGAATCAGTACGGGACTGCGGTAGTTTACTGCGTGCGCTTCCACGCGATCTTCGGTCTCGCGAAGCTCCAGCCTTTTTGATTGAAACGCGAAGCCCGCCTTCGCGGTCTGGCCCTTCGTCGTCACGAGCTCGCCATACGAGTTCACAAATCGATGACGATATCGCGAGTGGGTTGCGAACAGCACACGAGAAGATTGCCGTCGGCTGGATTGTCGAGCGGTTCTGGCCCATAGACCACAGCCCCCGAGACCAAACCGCTCTCACAGCTATGACACACACCGGTCCGGCACGCCCAACGGACCGAGACGTCGCACGCTTCGGCCAATTCTAAAATGCTCTGATAAGCCGACGGCTTCCAGTGTGCGGCGATGCCGCTGCGTGCGAACGATACCAGCGGGCCGGTGCCGGTGTCATCGGTGGGCGCATGCGGAATTCGCGTCGCCGCGCCGAAGATCCCGGGAGTCATCGACTCGCCGCCGTTGAAAATTTCCAAATGAATCCGGTCCGGTGCCACACCGAAGCTGGCCAGCGCTTCTTTCATGTCGCCCATGAAGCCATTGGGCCCGCAGAGGTAGACATCCGCCGCTGGCGGAACGCCGGCCTGGTCGAACACCGACCGCGAAAAGTGCCCGGTGGCGTCGAAATCCTTACCCAACTTGTCGCCCGAGCCCGGCCGACTGTAACAAACGTAGCTGCGGCCCTGCGGGAGCGCGAGCATCAGCCGGCGGACTTCAGCGGCGAAGGGATGATGCTCTCTATCGCGGGCCGCGTGCAGCCATAAGACCTGCCGAGTCGAGCGAGCCGCCGCCAGCGCCTGCAGCATCGCGAGCACGGGCGTGGCCCCGATTCCCGCGCTGAGCAGGACTACCGGCCGCTCTCCAGACTCCAGAATGAAACTTCCGCGCGGCGAACTGGCATCGAGAACATCGCCCACACGCACATGGTCCCGCAGCCAGGTTCCGGCCGCGCCATTTGGTTCGACCTTCACGCTGATTCGATAGCGCTCGGTAGAGAGAGGACCCGACAGCGAGTAGCTTCGAAAAAGCGGCAGGCCTCCGGTGGCCGGTGGAAGACGCAAGACCACATATTGTCCCGGCAGAGCTGCCCCGAGCGGCTGACCGTCCGCGCTTTGCATCGTTAGCGAGAGCACGTCTGCGGACTCCCGGTCGATCGCTGTCACCGCGAGCCGCCGAAATCCTGGTGCGGAGGGATGCGCGGCTGCTTCCGGCACCAGGCCTGCGTTCCCACTCGCTTTTCCACTCGGGCTCTTTAACAATGCTTGGAACGACGCGCGCCATCCGGGCGAAAGCGCCTCGATTCGCAGTGCGCGTTCCAGCCCATCGCGAGTATGATCGGGCGAATAGAGGAGCGCGTTGATCTCTCGAACGGTCATGCGCTCTTCAGCCTCTCCGATTTTCACGATTTCGTCTCCGGCGCCCACCTCGCCTTCCTGTAACACGCGGAAGTAGAACCCCGGCCGTCCGCTCGAGGTCAGCAATGCCGGCATCCGGAGTTCGTTCATCCGAATGCCGACGCGGTAACAAGTAACGCGCGGTTGAGTAACTTCGAATAGCGCGCTGCCGATCTGGTAACGGTCACCGACGCAGACGGTATCGTCGGGCAGTCCTTCGATCGTGAAGTTCTCGCCGAACTGTCCGTGGACGAAGCCGGTCCGCTTCATCTGCTCCTGCCAATAACGATACGAGTCCATCTGGTACACGAAGACGGCGCGCTGTTCACCGCCATGCCCGGCCAGATCGCCTTGACCGTCTCCGTCCAGATTCAGCCGGCCCACCCGGCAGCGGCCACCCACCGGACTCTTCCAGATGCCGGTGTGCACGGTGCGGCCTCTCCACGCGATGTCGCGCGGGAGTCCGACGTTTACAGATAGGAGTTGAGCCATGTTAGTGACTAACTAAGTGCCGCGACTAACTGTTGCCAGGCACATCGAGGTTGCGGTCCGGGCCGTGCGGAATCACTGTCTGCCCCGGCTCAAGACGCAGTTGGGCGCCGTCGAGCTGTACCGAGACAATGTCCGGTTCGAATGAAACCAGGTTAGTGATACGGCCGACCTGCGCGTAGGCCTCAGGATACGACCATGCTCCCAGACGTGCGTCACCGATATCGTAGTAACTGCACAGCCCTTTATACGCACAGAAGGTCCGCTGTTCCACGGGGGCCAGCGCGGACTCATCCATATCTGCGCGAAGAACGTACCAACGCGGAGCGAAGCCGGACTCGTAGAGGACTACCGGCCGCTTGGTATCAGCGATAAGGCGGTCACCATGCCGAACCACGAGATGGCGGGAAGACGGGCGAACGTCGATGCGGTGATAGCTGTCGGCGGCATGTCCCAAGATGCGCTCGTCTTCTTCGTAAAAAGCGTCCATAGCAGGCCATGCGAACGCAACGCGCCCGTTTAACTCGTCCGCATAGGCGGGCAGGCCGATGTGCTGCCACGCCCCTCGCGCCGCGCTCTTATCGCCGGCACGAACGGTGAACCAGGACGTGGGGCCGAGATCGGGGTGTCGCGTGGTATGGCCGGTGCGCTCGAGAGCGCCTGGAGAGACGTCGATTTCCTTGAAATACGCCATCGGATAATGGCCGGGTTCGAAGAGCAGGAGCACGTCTTCGCTATCGGCGATCCAGCTTCCGCCGAATCGCACACGCATGCGCCGGCGTAAAGGCTCGGCGTACAACAGCCGCTTGGGCAGCGGTTCTGGGACCAGAAACCGACCGACCGCGCCTGGTGAGAGCGGACCTTGCTGCCAAGATAATCCCATTTTTTCCTCGTCGATAGGTACCCGCATCAGTTGAGATGCCGGGTCGCGGACAAAGGTGGCGGGCGATTTTCCTGGAAGTATCGCCAGCATTCACCTTGTCACTTAAAGCGAATCAGAACGGGCTACCTTATAGGAAAGACCCCATTGGCACACGTGACATTTGAATCCGATACTTCGGCAGTCCGTCCAGGCGAAGAAATCGATCGCGCGGCGCTGGCGGATTACTTGCGCGCGAACCTGCCCGGCGGCGCGGCTGGTCTCGCGGTGGAACAGTTTCCGCATGGCCATTCCAACCTGGTCTATCTGATTCGAACAGAGGACCGGGAATATGTTCTGAGACGTCCGCCGCTCGGGCCGCTCGCTCCGAAGGCGCATGACATGGCGCGCGAATTCCGGGTGCTTCACGCACTCCATTCGCACTTTCCCGAAGCGCCTCGGGTGTTTTTGCTGTGCGAAGATCCGTCGGTCATCGGGGGCACCTTCTTCCTGATGGAGCGGCGGCATGGATTCGTGATTCGAGATGCGGTGCCCGGAGAACTCGCCGCGATCCCGGATTATCCGCGGCGGGTGAGCGAAGCCTTCATCGATTGCCTGGTGCGGCTGCATTCCATCGATGTTTCGCAGCCCGAGCTCAGTGCGCTGGGCAAACCCCAGGGCTTTGTGGAGCGGCAGGTGCGGGGATGGGCGGAGCGATGGAATCGCGCTAAAACCGAGGAGGCGCCGGACATGGACCGCATCGTCCGATGGCTGCACGATGCTATGCCGCCTTCGGTTGACGTAACTCTGGTGCATAACGACTATAAGCTCGACAATGTGATGCTGCGGCCCGACGGCGACCGCGTGGATGCAGTGCTCGACTGGGAAATGGCGACCGTCGGAGATCCGCTAGCCGATCTGGGGCTGACGATGTGTTACTGGACGTGGGCCAGTGTGGCGGCCGAAGACGATCCGCATCCTGCGACGCCCAACGTGACCGCGCAACCCGGCTGGTACACGCGCGATCAGTTTCTGCAAAGATATGCGGAGCGAACCGGGCGCGACCTCACTCACATCCGATATCACGAAATTCTCGGGATTTTCAAGCTGGCCGTGATTCTGCAACAGATCTATTATCGTTTTCACCAGGGCCAGACTCGCGATGAGCGCTTTCGGACGTTTGACCGGCGCGTGCGCGGGCTGATCCGGCTGGCGGCCTCGCTCGTTGAGAAGGAGTCGCGAGCATGAGCCGTGTCTATCTGGTGCGGCACGGCCAGGCGGGCACTCGCGAAGCGTACGATTCGCTGTCCGAGTTGGGGCGGCGGCAGGCGAGATTGCTGGGGGAATATTTCCTCTCCGAAGGAATTCAGTTTGCGGCGGCGTATTCCGGCGCGCTGTTTCGCCAGCGGGAGACTGCATGCGAAGTCAGCGGTGTGTATCGCGAAGCGGGCGTCAGCTTCCCGGAGATTGTGCGCGAACCTGGCTGGGACGAGTTCGATCTCACGCACGTCTATCGCGCGCTGGCGCCCCGCTTGTGCGCCGAGGATCCGGAATTTGAACGGCAGTATCAGGAACTGGTGGCGCAAGCGCGGGCGGCCGCCGAGCAACCCGAGGCGAGCGTCAATCGGCGCTGGCTGCCGTGCGATGTCCAGGTGGTGCGGGCCTGGATTCGCGGCCAGCATGCCTACGAAGGCGAAAGCTGGCGAGCGTTTCGCGAGCGGGTGATCGGATGCCGATTGAGGCTCGATCCAACGGAGCGCGACGCGAACATTGTGGTGTTTACATCGGCGACCCCAATCGGAATTTGGACAGCGCTGGCCATGGAAATTCATGATGAGCGAGCGATGCGTCTGGCGGGCGTGCTGCACAACACATCCTGCACTGTGATGCGTCTGCACGACGGCGACTTGCGGCTGCATTCCTTCAATGCCATTCCGCACCTGAGCGAACCGGGGCTTCGCACCTATCGGTAAGCGATATAGGGAGAACCATGGATTTCGAATTTTCACCCAAGGTCAAGGATCTACAACAGCGCGTGGCCGCGTTCATGCATGAGCACATTTACCCGGGCGAAGCGAAGTACCAGGAACATTGCGATGGGCCGAATAAGTGGCAACCGGTTCCGGTGATCGAAGAGTTGAAGCCGAAGGCTCAGGCCGCCGGGTTGTGGAATCTATTTCTGCCCGCGAGCGAACACGGCGCGGGACTGACGAACCTGGAGTATGCCCCGCTGTGCGAGATCATGGGCCGCTCACCCATTGGTCCGGAAGTGTTCAATTGTTCGGCGCCGGACACCGGCAACATGGAGGTTCTGGAACGTTACGGTTCGCCTGAATTGAAAGAGCGCTGGCTCCAGCCGCTGCTTGCGGGGGAGATTCGCTCCTGCTTCGCGATGACGGAGCCGGAGGTGGCGTCTTCCGATGCGACCAACATCGAATCCAGCATCGTGCGCGATGGCGGCCACTATGTGATCGACGGACGCAAGTGGTGGACTTCCGGAGCGGGCGATCCGCGCTGCAAAGTGGCCATATTCATGGGCAAAACGGATCCGTCGGCTCCCAAGCACAAGCAGCAATCCATGATCGTGGTGCCGATGGACGCGCCCGGCGTAACCATCCAGCGCTTGCTCACTGTTTTCGGATACGATCACGCTCCGCACGGCCATGGTGAGGTGTTGTTTGAAAATGTGCGCGTGCCCGCCGGCAATCTTCTGCTGGGCGAGGGGCGCGGTTTTGAAATCGCGCAAGGCCGGCTGGGCCCGGGCCGCATTCATCACTGCATGCGATTGATTGGCGTGGCGGAGCGCGCTCTGGAATCTATGTGCCAACGGGTGAAGTCGCGGGTAGCTTTCGGACGCGCGCTGTCGGAGCAAGGGACCATCCGCGCGGACATCGCGGCGTCGCGGATGGAAATCGAACAGGCGCGGCTGCTCACGTTGAAGGCGGCGTACATGATGGACACAGCCGGGAACAAAGTGGCGCGCGCGGAGATCGCGATGATCAAAGTGATAGCGCCAAACGTTGCCCTGAGGGTTCTGGATCGGGCCATACAGGCGCACGGCGGCGCGGGCGTCTCACAAGATTTTCCTCTCGCGTGGGCGTGGGCCAATGCGCGGACTCTGCGGCTGGCGGACGGTCCGGATGAAGTGCATCGGGAGGCCATCGCCAAGTACGAGCTCGCAAAGCCCTTAAACTAATTGCGCTTTCAACATGGAATAGGAATGCGCCGGAAAGCTGTAAGTGAATTTGCGGCCATCCGCTTTTCCCATTCGCCTCACGGTCTTCACCGTTGTGGAGCCAAAAGCATTCTGCGATTTAACGTCCGGCCCGTTCACTTCAGAAATTTCAACCGGTCCCGCGAATGTTTTGTCCTCTAGTTCTAGATCCGTGGGCATCGCTTCGGTGGGGTGACGATTCACCACGTTCAGAACCAGCGTGCCGTTATCCCAAGCCGCGGAAGCATCCAGATACGAAACGTGGCCGAAGCGGCGATTCGGATACATGGGCGCATCCACAAAGAGCTCCAGCGCCTGGCCTTTCGAATTGCCGGCGAAGAGCTGCAAGGGATAGTAAATAGTCTGCAGAAAAATACCTTGTTCGTTGGCAAAAATGGGCGCAATCACGTTCACCAGTTGCGCCATGTTGGCCATCTTGATGATGTGCGCGTGATTCACGAAAGAGTTGAGGAACGTGGCCACCACCAGCGCATCCTCCAGGTTGTAGCGCTCCTCCAGAATATTGCGGCCGCGCTGGCTGGCTCCGCGGGCGCGATACCACACGTTCCATTCGTCCCACGCGATGTAGATCTTGCGACGCGGAGTGAGGCCGGAGAGCGCCGCGTCGATCACGCCCTCGGTGGTCTTGATGCGCTCGTCCAGCGTCATGGAGCTGGCCAGAAAATCGCCAAAATCATTGGCTGCGTTCCCGACGTACAAATGGAGCGACAGGTAATCCACTTGCGGCTTCAGGTATTCCAGCACGGTCCGATTCCAGCCGATCCAATCGATGCCATTGTTGAAATTCGAAGAACCCGCGGCGATCAGCTTGATGCGCGGGTCGGTCAGCTTCATGAGCTTCGCGGCTTCGAGCGCGAACTTGCCGTAATCGTCGGCCGTGCGGTGTCCCATTTGCCAGGGGCCGTCCATCTCGTTGCCCAGGCCCCAGTAGGTGACGTTCCACGGGTCCTGACGGCCGTTTTGCTTGCGCAGGCGCGTGGTCGCGGTGTCCTGCGATGAGTTGCAGTACTCCACCCATTGCTGCGCTTCGGTCCAGGTTCCCGTCCCGAGGTTGGCGCAGAAATATGGCTCTGCACCCAGCATTTCCGCGTATTTCATGAACTCGTGGGTACCGAAGCGATTGTTCTCCACCGTGCCCCACGCCATTTCCAACCTGGGCGGCCGGTGGTCGCGTGGACCGATGCCGTCCATCCAGTGATAGTTCGAGGAGAAGTTGCCGCCAGGCCAGCGCAGGACCGATACATTCAAGGACTTGGCCGCGGCCAGCACGTCTTTGCGGAATCCATTCGCATCGGAGAGCGGCGACTTCTCGTCAAACACGCCTCCATCGATGCAGCGGCCCAGATGCTCAATGAAATTCCCGTAGATCTTGGGGTCGATATCGCCGATCACGCGCTCGGTATCCACCTTGATCCGCGCATGTAACGGCACGGATTGCGCGTGCGCGACAATCCAGGGAGCAGTGGCCAGCGCGGCGGCAAAGGAACGCCGGGACAACTTGGTTCTAGTCTCCACTGCGCGCGGGTTTGTCCGTGACCTCATTATCGAGTTGAAGCTTATTATATGCCTGCGCCGTTAGATTAGCTGATACACTGGCATTCGTTTCGGAAGGGGTGAACCATGAAATCCGATGGTGCTTCTGGCTCGTCCGGCGTTACGCGCCGCTCCACTTTCACCGCAGCCGGCCTCGGGCTGGCCGCGATGGCAGGCATGCAAATCCGGGCCGAAGGGGCTGAACTGACGGCGGCCGAAAAGGCCAATGTTCAAGTGGTGAACGATTTCTGCGCGGCCTGGCCGAGCCATAATATCGATCGAATCATGTCGTTCTTTGCGGAAGACTGTGCTTATCGCATGAGCGAGACTCAACAACCGAATCAGGGCCGTCGAGCGGTGTTGGATCGCATTCGATCGTTCGTCCATAACGTCGGAGGATTCGAGGTGATCGAAACATTCGCGAAAGGGCCAATGGTGTTTAACGAGCGGCATGACCATTTCACGGGCCTTCCACTCAAGATGTGGCACGGGGTTGGCGTGTTCTTTCTGAAAGAGGGAAAGATCGTCGAGTGGTACGACTACACGATTTCGATCGACCGCGCCTAAGGCGCAACGCAACGGAAATTCGCGGCTTCGTCGATACTGCCTTGACCTGAATAGCGCGCCACTTGCGGGTACGGACACAGCGGGCGCGTACGCACCACCTGCTTGTCCACCACCCGGCTCGCGATCATGGATTCCGGCGCCGTCCCTTTCTCCACCCAGTCGATCATCGCCGTCATTCCGTCGTGGCGATCCGGCCCGATGCCGCCGCCACAGTGCCCCATACCCGGAGCCATAAAAAGGCGAAAGAACCCCGCTGTGTCCGGACCGTTCTTGGCTGCGACCTGCTCGTAGTAATTCACTCCCGCCATGGGCTGCAGGATTGTGTCTGCCCATCCATACGTCATCAATAGCTTTCCACCGTGCTTTTTGAACCTCGACAAGTCAGGGTTTTTGGCGTCGGCCAGCTTGCTCCAGTTGTCGAGCACATGAAGGCCGCGATCAAAATCGAACAGGTGGTAATCGTAGTCGGGCTTGGGAGGCTTGGGCGCTAAATACTGGATGACGCCCTCCGCGAGGCTGAAATCCGCGGGTTTCCGGTCGGGTTGGGCGGCGACAATCACGTTCAACCACGCGCTTCCCGCTCCGCCGCCGAAAAGGCTGGGCACCACTGCTTCGCTGCCCAGCATGTAGCCGGGAAAGAAAGGTTTGCCGTTGCTGATCGGTCCGCTATAGACTTTGGCGATGGCCGCCGCCTCCGGCGCCGTCAGGCAGTCTGATCCGTCCGTACCGGCACTGCAGGCCGGGACGTCGCGCGCCGGATCGAAGTCGCACTTCCGCGGATCGTCGATCAGCCCATCCTTCAGCCCGTCGATTGCGTCGCACTTCTCCATCACCTTGCCGGCCAACAGCGCCAGCTTGGCGGGCGTGAGAGATACGGTGCTCACCGCCTTTTGATTCCAGATCGCGCCGACCGTAAAGCCGGTCTGATCTACCCAGGGCGAGTTGGCGATGACGCCGTCGAAATCGTCGGGGTAGCGTTCGGCCTCGATCAGGCCCTGGCGCCCGCCATTCGAGCAGGAATCCCAGTACGCGTGAGAGATCGATTTACCGTAATATTCCTTCGTGATATCTTTTGCGGTTTTGGCCGTGAGATGGACCGCGCGGTAGGCATAGTCGATCGCTTTTTGTGGATTGCTCAGGATGAAAGTTGCGCCAGGCTCCTTGCGCCCGTCGTGGCCCGTGTTGGTCTGCGCGAAAGCAAACCCGAGCTTCAGCGCTTCGTTGCGCTGCGCCACCTTACCGGGACTATCCAGCGCGTCGCCGGCAAAACCGCCGTTGCCGATCATGTAAAAACGCCCGTTCCAATTGGCCGGAAGGCTCACCTCGAAGGCGATCTCAGGATCGAGCATGCCCGTGACATCACAGTAGGCCGGCGTCGCGCCAGTGGCCGGCGCCGCCACAGACGTGATCTGAACGAGATCTTTTGATTTGAACTTGCTGAGTTCCTCACACCCTTTGCGCGCCGTTATGCCGGCCTTCGAGTAATCCACCAGCGCGGCTTTCACGTTTGCGAAATCCTGCGCGCGGCCGGGCGCCGCGGACGCAGCCATCAAGATGGCAACGCCAATTGTGGCGAGAGGGGCTCGGGCTGGCCGGTTCTGCTTCAGGTGCGTGTCGGTCATTTCGTGATCCTTTGTCGAAGTCGTGATTCTATCTCAAGCTGGCCACCCACTAGAGTACGCCCGCGTCGTAAACCACTTGTCCATTTACGATGGTGAGCACGGAACTTATTTTCTTGATGCCGGCATCGGGCGCCGAAAAATAGTCTCGATCCAACACCGCCAGGTCGGCCAATTTGCCCGGCTCAATGGACCCGATCTTGTCTTCCATCCGAAGGAACCAACTGTTGTTGCGCGTGAACAGGCGGAGCGCCTCGGCGCGCGTGAGATGCTGGCCGGGATTCACCTGATCGCCGAACGAATTGAGGCCGGTGACGGCGTAGTAAATGTGCTGCCACGGATTCAGCGGTGCGATATGCACACCATCGCCGTGCATGCCGACCTGAATGCCGTGATCGACAATGGTCCGGAACGGAGGGCCGGCGACCACTTTGGGATCCGATGAAGTCACCCAGCGAAAGGCACCCATTTCCACGCCGCAGCCAAGCGCTTGAAGCCGGGTGAGCAGATCGGCGTTGACTTCGGGAACATGGTGGACCACCCAGCGGAGCTTCGTAATGTCGTTTTCGCGGTTGACCGCCTCGTAGGCCTCCACCACCTGCTTCAAACCAGCCAGATTTTGCACGGCATTTTCGTTGCGCCAGCCGGCTTGGCCCACCAGGCGCTGGGCTTCGCTCCAGGCCGCGCCGCTATTGAGTGGCGCCGCCCATTCGCCGATGGCGCCGGTACGCAGCATGTCGTCGCCGAAAAATTGAAACTGGTTGCGGAGGCGTTCGTGCAACTCGGGAAGCCGCGGGTCGGCCTGATTCTGCAGGAAATTCATCTGCAGGCGGATGAAGGTGCGGCCTTCGCTGTGGAGCGCGAGCCACGAATCATACATGCGGTACTGATCCAGGTTGGACAGGATCTGGTTGGGATGCAGCGGGCCGGGCGTGGGGAACAGTACTTGGTCCAGCGCGGTTGTGAGGCCCACGCTCACCGAGTAGCGCATGGCGTCCATCGTGCTGCGTTTCTTATCGTCGAAGGTTTGTATGCGGCGCAGGAGGAAGAGCGCCGAGGCCGATGGACCGCCGCCCGTGAAGCCGGCCGGGGCGATCGCGCCGCTATCGGACACATTGATCTTTTTGATATCCGGATGCACGGGCGGCGCGGCATCGGCAGCGTCGAAAAACTTTTTGCCCAACGTGTTGGTGGCGGCGGGTCCGGTGAAACGCTCGTACAAGAGCACGGGACGATCCCGAACCGCTTCGTCCAGCTCGGCGAGAGTGGGATGGCGGTGTTCGGCCCATTGGTTGGGATGCCAGCCGCCCATGGAGGTGATCCAGGCACCCTCAGGAACGTCCTTGCGCCGTGCGGCCAGCGCCTCCTTCACCTCGCGAATCGAAGCAGTGTTTTCCAGAATGGTGTGATAGCCGGGACGATTCGCCAGGCTCACAATATGGATGTGCGGTTCCACCAGTCCGGGAACGACGGTGTGGGCGCGCAGATCGATGGTGCGAACGGATGGCCCGGCCGCCGGCGGCTCCGCGCCCACGGCACGGAAGCGCCCGTTGCGAATGGTCGCTGTGGTGGCGACGGTGGCGGGGGCGTCCATGGTGTGGATTCTGCCGTTCACCAGCGAAAGCGTGATGTCATCGGCGATGAGATCAGCCGGCGTCTGGCCGGGAGCTTGGGCCGTGCTTCCGATCGCAGCCGCGATGCCCGCACTGGCGGTAAGAAAACCGCGGCGCGAAGGTTTGCGTCGAGCTTTGTCTTCGATCATCGCCGCCTATTATATGGCGGTGGAAGCGGCTTAGGATACGGGAGGGAATATCTTATTTTCGAATATGCGCGGATCAGGGATTGACTTGAAGACTCACTTTCATAGACAGTAAAACAGAAGATGAGAACCCTCAAGATCCCAGCCGCCGTGCTGTTTATTTTGACAGCCAGCGCGGTAGCGATGTTCGCGCAGTGGCCCAGTTTCCCCACGCCTGGGCCGAGGGCGAAGGACGGCAAAATCGATCTCGCCGCGCCTCCGCCCCGCACGGCTGATGGCAAGCCCGATTTCTCCGGGTTATGGGAACCGGCGCACACCAAAGCGCGGCCTGGAGTGGAATTAAACGGCACGGCGCCGCTGCCTTTCCCGATTCCTACTTCACCGGACGATCCCCCTGTGGCGCAGTTCTTCAACATCGGCGCGGGCTTTAAAGGCGGCCTGCTTCCCTTCACGCCTTGGGCGGCGGAGATACGGGCCCAGAGAAAAGGGAACAACAACAAGGACAACCCGGACGCGCTGTGCCTGCCGCTTGGCTTGACGCAGCTCCACATGCATCCGCAGCCTCGCAAGGTCATACAAACGCCCGGCGAGATCGTGATCCTCTATGAGGCGAATGGCAATCTCCGGCAGATTTTCACCGACGGCCGGTCAGTGCCGAACGATGATCCCGAGCCCTGGTGGTACGGTTATTCGGCCGGACACTGGGACGGCGACACCCTCGTCGTGGAGACCACTGGATTTCGTGATGACGTGTGGCTGGACGTGGAAGGGAGCCCTTTGACCAGTTCCGGCAAAATCACGGAGCGCTGGCGCCGGCCGAAGTTCGGCCTGATGCAGATCGACATTACGATCGAAGATCCGAAAGCTTATACCAAGCCGTTTACGGTTCGGGTGAACCATCAACTCATGCCGGATACCGACATCATGGAGTTCGTTTGCCAGGACAGAGACGCCGTGCACTACATCGGCAAGGACGCGAAGAAATAGATATCGATGCTCGGGGCGCCTACTTCGCGGGGCTCTGAATCAACTCCCACATCAAGCCGTTGACGTCGCGGACGAACACGTTGCCCGCGCCGTTTGCGCGGACGATGGGTTGGCCGCCGTTGCTGGCCACGGTGCCGCCGGCCTTGGTCCACTGATCGACGGCGGCATGGATGTCGCGCACCACCATCGTGAAAGCGGGCGATCCTGGGTCTTCGGCGCCAGCCATAATTTTCTCGCGCGGCACGCCGGAATATTCGATCAGCCCGAAGTCTAAAGTGGTTCCGGGAATGTTCCCGTGCGTGATTCGCCAGTGTGCTTCCGGAAGGCCAATCAATTTCGTTACCACTGGATTGGTTCCCAACGGGCCCGTCGGCCTTGCGTGGAAGCCGATGGCATCGCGCAGGAAGGCGACGGTCTTGCCGGAATCCTCAATGGAAAATTGCACAGCGGCGCCGAGAAGTTCGCCAGGCGTGGTCGCAGCCGAGGCGGGAAGCGGATCGGGCTGCTGCAATTCCACGAAGAAGCCATCGGGGTCGCGCACCACGATCTCGCGCAGCTTGCTATTCGGATTCCCCGTGGGATTGACGGGGGCTCCACCCATGGTCACGATGGGCGCGCCCGAAGCCTTCACTTTCGCGAGAACCTTTTCGATATCGCGCACCTGTAGAGCCAGAGTGGCCGCGCCGATGTCCTGGATGTTCGGCCGCACCGGCTTGCGCGGTCCGCCGGTGAATTCCGTCAACTCAAAGCCGAAGGCTGCGTTCGGAATTCGAAAGGTCGCACCGCGAAAACTCATGCCTTGGGTCGCCGTGAACTTTGACATTTCTTCGTCAAGCTTTTGCGGCTGCTGCGCCAGCGGATCGCGAGTTCCGTTCAACGGCAAGCCCAGGACATCGCGATAAAACGGCAGCGTCTTATCGAGACTTTCGGTGGTGTGGGCCAGGTTCTGCAAGCGGACGACGGGTGTAGTTTGCGAAAACGCGAGCACGGCAAAAAGGCTCGCCGCGGCGCAAACCTTCCCAGGGATTGTGGATGGCATCCGAAGTATTCCTACCTCGCCTGGGCCCGCGCCGGCGGTGGACCAGAGCGTTCGAACAATTCAAGGTTCATGCCATTCGGGTCTTCGACGAAGATGTTGTGAGTGCCGCCGCCGAAGTCCACAATCTGACCGTTGGTGGAAATCAGATTCACGCCCGCGGCCTTCATCTCCTCAACCATCCCGTTCAGATTGATCACTTGAATCGCCATGGCAGGCGCACCGGGATCGCGAACACGTAAATGGAACTTGGTGCGCGGGACGCCGCGAAACTCGGTGAACTCGACGTAGGCAGGAGGGCCGGGCAGGGTGCCGGACAGTTTTCGAAATTCTGTTCCCTTGGGCGCGCCCACCAGCTTCAGTATGGCCGGATCTTTCGAGAACGCAGTGGGTCCATTGAGCTCGATGCCCAGCATGCCGGTGTAGAATTTCGCCGTAGATTTGGCGTTCTCCATGGTATAGGCGAGGGAGACGCGATACACATTTCCTTCCGGCGCATCGGGCGGCGGTGCTTCCTGGACCGCTTGCACGAAAAAACCATCCGGGTCGCGCATGAGGATGGAGCGGGCCTTGCCTTGAGCGGTCGCGATCTCGACAGGCTCCCCGCCGGTGGTGACAATGGGCGCATTCGCGTTCTTGGCATTAGCCACAACGGAATCGATGTCGCGGACGTAGAACACGATACTGCCGGCGCCGGGATCGGTGTATTTGGCTTCCGCCGGCTTCCGTTCCAGACCCTTGAAATGGGTGAGCTCGAACAGCATCTTGCCGGGCAGCCGCATCATCGAAAGACGCAGCGTAACGCCGGGAGCGTTGGTGAGTTGGGGGACCGCTGGGTTCGGAAAATCCTGAGGCGTGCCGTTGAGGCCGAACACCTCGCGGTAAAACGCGAGCGTGGTATCCAAATCCCCGACGGCGTGAATGGCGTGCGAAAGGCTGCGAATCCTGGGCTTGGCTTGGTCCCCAGACTCGGTTTGCGCCAAGCCGGCGAAGGTCCCTACAGTCGCGGCGGCAACGAAACAAGAGGCAAGCGCGATCCTCATAAATCTCCTCCTAGCCGCAAGACAACCTAACGGCGTTTACACCAGCTTAGAGAGTATATCGCGATGCACGGCAGCGCACCTCGGCGAAACACTAAACTGTTTATTTGAGCAACGCAGCAGGAGCAACCGGGACGGTGGCCGTTCTGGCCGAGAAGCCTTCAGTGGCGCGTGATATCGCAAAGGTCCTGGGAGCGGCGAGCAAAGGCGACGGCTACCTGCACGGCAACGGCTACGTGGTGACATGGGCGATTGGACATCTTGCGTCGCTGGCGCAACCTCACGAGATCCATCCGGAATGGAAGTTCTGGCGCCGCGAGACGCTGCCAATGCTTCCCGAATCGTGGCCGCTCGTCGTCTACGAAAAGACCAAAGATCAATTTGAAGTGGTGCGGAGGATTCTGTCATCGCCGCGCGTGGCGCGCGTGATCTGCGCGACAGACGCCGGGCGCGAGGGCGAGCTCATTTTCCGCTACATCTACGAAGCCGCGGGATGTTCGAAGCCCATTGACCGACTGTGGATTTCCTCGCTGACTCCGGAGGCCATCCGGAAAGGCTTCGACGCGATCAAGCCGGGCGCCGATTATGAGCCGCTGGCAGATGCCGCGCGCGGGCGCAGCCGGGCGGACTGGCTGGTGGGCATGAATCTTTCGCGCGCGTACACGCTGACGTACGGCGATGAATTAAGTGTGGGCCGCGTCCAGACGCCGACCCTCGCGATGGTGGTGGAGCGCGAACTGGCGGTGCGGAGCTTTGTGCCGGAAGATTATCTGGAAGTGGTGGCGACGTTTCGACCCGCGGCGCGGCCACAGGCGGAGGCTTATCAGGGCACCTGGGTGCGCGATGTAGAGGAGATCCAGAAATCCTCCCGGCTCCCAGCGGATGGCGCGGAAGCCGGCCAGATTGTCGCGCGCGCGAGGACCGGTGAAGCTGCGATTGAATCGGTGAAGGCTGAGACGCAGCGCATGGGTCCGCCGCTTTTGTACGACCTGACCGAGCTGCAGCGGCATGCCAACCGGCTCTTCGGATTCAGCGCGCAGCACACGCTCGACATCGCGCAAGCGCTTTATGAGCGGCACAAGCTGATCAGTTATCCGCGAACGGACAGCCGGCACCTTTCGCGCGATGTGGCGGAGACATTGCCTCGGATTGTGAAGACGGTCTCCGGCCCCTATCGGGAGCATCTGGCTCCGGGCACTGGCGAGAAGCCATTGGGACGCAGGTTTGTGGATGATGCGAAGGTCAGCGATCACCACGCCATCATCCCTACCGTGACTTCGCCGGAGCGCGTGGATCTGTCGCCGGATGAGCGGAAGATTTACGACCTGGTGTGCCGCCGATTGCTCACTTGCTGGCATGACGACCACGTGTGGTCGGTGACCACTGTGATTACAGCGATCACGAATGGCGCCGTGATCGATCGCTATTACTCTTCGGGAAAAGCGATTCAGCAGGTCGGCTGGAAGGTGCTGGACTTTCAAATCGACAGGAAGAAGTCGAGCAGCCGGAAAGGGAAGGCCGGCGAGGAAAGTTCGCAGGAGGAGCAACAGGCGTTGCCCGCGGGGCTAGAGCGTGGACAGGCTCAGGATGTTCTGGATGCCGAGGCCATCCGGAAAAAAACGCGGGCGCCGAAGCGATTCACCGAGGCCACGCTGCTGACTGCGATGGAAACGGCCGGCAAGACGCTGGATGAGAAAGAGCTTTCCGATGCCATGAAGGAATCCGGGTTGGGTACGCCGGCTACGCGCGCTTCCATCATCGAAGTGCTGTTGAAGCGCGAATACATTGTGCGCAGCGGGAAGAATCTGGAAGCCACCGACAAGGGCATTCACCTGATTGAGGTGGTGCATCCGGAAGTGAAGAGCCCAGCGATGACCGGGCAATGGGAAGCTTATTTGAAGCGCATTGAGCGTGGCGAGGCGCAACTCGATCCGTTTTTGCACGGGATCGAGGATTATGTGCGGGACGTGATCGGCAAGGTTGGCCGGGTCCCCGCGGCAGCGCATGCGAGCAACGGAGGCGGAAGTCTAGCGGAAGCGCAACCCGCCGTCACCGCGGCGCCGGATGAGTCACTGGATGCGTTGCTGCACAGGGCGTTTGGCTTCGAGTCTTTCCGCGCGAATCAGGAAGACGTGTGCCGGAGCGTGATTGCCGGGCGCGACGCGCTATTGGTGATGCCCACGGGCGCGGGCAAGTCGCTTTGCTACCAGCTTCCCGGACTGGCGCGCGGCGGGACCACGCTGGTGATCAGCCCGCTGATCGCGCTGATGGAAGACCAGTTTCAGAAGCTGCGGGAACGGGGCTTCGCAGTGGAATGCATCCATTCCGGACGCGACCGCGCGGCTTCCCGCCAGGTTTGTATCGATTATCTGAACGGCAAACTGCAATTTCTATTCATCGCGCCCGAACGCCTGCGGGTGCGCGGTTTTCCGGAGATGCTGGCGAAGCGGAAACCAACGCTGATTGCCATCGATGAGGCGCACTGTATTTCGCAATGGGGGCACGATTTCCGGCCCGATTACCGGCTGCTCGGCGGCTATCTGCCGACGCTGCGCCCGGCGCCGGTGATCGCCCTAACAGCCACGGCCACGGCGGTGGTGCAGCGCGACATCTGCAAGCAACTGGCTCTCGATCAGCAGGCGAGCTTTATTCACGGTTTTCGGCGGTCGAACATTGCCATTGAAGTGGTGGAAACCAGCCCGTCGCAGCGTCCTGGCCTGGCGCGCGAGTTACTGTCCGACCCGGATCGCCGTCCGGCGATTGTCTATACGCCCAGCCGAAAGCAGGCCGAGAGCGTGGCCGCATTGCTCGCGCTGGACTTTTCCACCGCGGCGTATCACGCGGGTCTCGATGCAGACCGGCGGCGCAGGGTGCAGGACGGATTTCTCAACGGCAAGCTGGAGGTGATTGTGGCGACGATCGCGTTTGGCATGGGGATCGACAAGGCGAACATCCGGTCCGTGATCCATACCGCGTTGCCCGGCAGCATCGAAGCGTACTACCAGGAGATTGGGCGCGCGGGGCGCGATGGCGAGCCGAGCCGCGCGATTCTGATGCACTCGTACGCGGACCGTCACACGCACGATTTCTTTTTTGAGCGCGATTATCCCGACGTCAGGGTCCTGGACCAAATCTATGGGCGGCTTCGTCCGGAGCCGCAGCCCCGGGAGTGGATTGAAAAACAAAGCCGGGTATCGTCCGATGTATTCGAGAAAGCGCTGGAGAAACTTTGGACGCACGGCGGCGCGATTATCGACGCGGACGACAATCTGAGCCTCGGCAGCGCTGACTGGCGCGATTCCTACATCGCACAGGGCGAGCAGAAGCAGTCGCAAATTGAAGCGATGATCCGCTACGCGCAGAGCAATCATTGCCGCATGTCGAGCCTGGTGCGGCATTTCGGCGACACAGCGGACAGCGGCAAGCCTTGCGGCATCTGCGACTTTTGCACGCCAGAAAGCTGCGTGGCTCAGCAGTTCCGCGATGCCACGGAGCGCGAGCAGAGCGTAGCGCGCGACGTCATGAGCGCGCTCGGGATGAATCGAAAGTCGGTCGGCAAGTTGCACACGGAGTTGTGCGGAAAAAACGGTCTGGACCGCGACGGGTTCGAAGAACTGATCGGTGCGATGGCGCGTTTGGGGCTAGTCTGCCTGGAGGATTCGGTTTTCGAGAAGGACGGGAAACAGATTCCGTTTCGCTATGCGAGTCTTACTGCGGACGCAAGGCGCGTAGACGAGGATCAGCCGCTCGAACTGAAGATTCGGGAGTCCGCGGCTCTTTCCGCAATACCAGCCGGAAAGAAGAGGCGTAAGAAGACGCCGGCCGCGGCGCTGAAGCAGCACATAGGGCGGGAAATGCGCAAGAACCCTGGCGTCGCGGCCAAGCTAAAAGCCTGGCGGCGGGCTTTGGCGGCGAAGCAGAGCGTTCCGGCGTTTCGCATCATGTCGGACCGGGTGCTGCTGGCGATTGCAGAGCGGGAGCCGAAGACCGCCGCGGAGTTACTGGCCATTCCGGGGATTGGAATCAAGCTGGTTGAGAAGTACGCCTCCCAGATTTACCGGATCATGGACGAATCGCGATCGCTGTGATCTAAACGCCCGTTAGCTTGGTCGATCGCGCTTGACTCCGGGTCCTTTGTGTTAGAAAGTACTTCACATAAGGATGTCGCTCAGCGATCTTTTCTTTCCTGGCATCGGTTCTGACAGTTGCAACCTTGTGTGTACTGATTGCTGCATCGGGATTAGGCCGCCGCTGGGAGACCACTAGGCGGTCGGCTAGGATGCTCGGCTGGTTTGTTGCGTCCTACGCCACCACGCTGATCTTGGTTGCCCTGCTGCTCCCGCGCCGGTTCTACGCTCCGGGCGAACGCCGCTGCTTCGACGATTGGTGCGTAGCGGCGATGGAAGCGAAAATCGCGGACGACTCGGATGCCGTGCCCTGTCCAGGAGATGGTAGCGGACGCAATTGGATCGCAACTATCGAGGTTTCGAGCGATGCCAAGCGGATCCGCCAGCGCGCGTGGGATGCGCGGGCTGAATTGGAAGATGGGCAGGGAAGGCGCTACCAGCCGTGCGCCGCGGCGCTATCTTTCGGAACCGGAGCGCCGCGATTGCTTTCCGACGAACTCGGACCGGGCGAATGGTATGACGTCCATTTGCCGTTTCGGCTGCCTGCCGGGGAGACGCCGGCGGGCATAGTGATGCATCATGGCGACTTCCCGGGGATCTTGATTATCGGAGAAGATCACAGCCTGCTGCACACTTCTGCGTTGCAGCGCCTGACGGTGGCGCAAACACGATGATCGGGTCGCACGAAACCTAAGGCCCTCCGAGCACACCTCCTCCCGCCAGTGCTACAGTAATTAGCCAAGAGCGGGACGGGAAAGGACTATACCCTCCATGAAAGCCTTTCTAACGGCATTCATTTCTCTTGCGGGATTTTGTACTGGTGTGGCCGGGGCGGCCGACGATTTCGCGGCTCGCGCCTGGCAGATGGAAAGCAAAGGCGACGCGGCCGAAGCGCGCGATTACCTGCAACACGCGGCGCAAACGGGTGCGGCGGACGCCGGGCTGGCCTATGCGCAATTTCTGGACCGGCACCGCGATCCCGCGGCGCGTGAGGCGTACGAAAAAGTGCGGGACTCCGCTGGCGGCGAGCAGCGCGAGTTAGCCGCACGCCGCATAGTAATCCTGGATCTATTGGCCGGCGATCGGAATGCTGCCCAGCATGACGTGGAACAATACCGGAGCGCCGGAGGCCGCGACTTCAGTCTTCCGCCGCTTTCCGCGATTTCCGGCGTTAAGCCGCAGATCATTGCCATCCCGGGGCCGCTGCGTTCCTTCGCGCGCATGGCCGCGCTGGCGCCCGAAACCAGCCCCGACGACGTGTTGCCCGCGCTGGCCCGCAATGTGGTCACCAACGGCTATCAAGCCTCCGGCAGTAACGACGTGCTGGAGCAGACGGAGTATCTGAAGCTGGTGGTTCGTTATCTCTCGCAGGCTCGGGAGCTGGAGAAACTTGCGGACTCGAGCGGAGCCATCAAGGTAGCCACTTGCGATTCAACCCAGACCGGCGAGCTGCTGAGAATCCTCGGATATCGAATGCGCGGGGGCTGCGGCAGCGAAGTGGTGCTGGAAACTCTTAACGCGTCGCGCGCCTTCCTGACCATCGATTCCGGCTTTCCGCTCGCCGAACTCGAGCAGGACCTGCGCACCAACCGGCCCTTTGTATACGATTTCAAACCCACCCAAGTCCCGCTTCTCTACACGGAAGACTATTGGCTCTCCGCGAAAGACCGGCAGGGCGCCGAGTTCATCGATTCTTTTCTCGGCGATCCTTCGCTCTGCAGGTTATACCTGGCGCTATCGAAGTTAGATCCCACGGTTTCCGAAGAGCTGCGCAAGAGCACGAACGTCCAAAAAATAAGGGCCTTTGCGCATGTTCTGGATTTCTATGGGGGCATGTTTCAGGTTCGGAACGGCCGAGCCGTGGTGCCGGGGGGCGCCCGCTCTGAAAAAGCATGGGCGGACCTGGTGGGAGCTTCCCCCGACAAGCCGGGCTCGTTCTTCGAACGCCTGATCATGCGGGACGATGGCTGGCTGGCCAGCTACTTCGACGCGCTGGCGCGAATCTCCGACAATCCCGCGAACGGCGCGGTTCAGAATTATCTGACCGAGCCGGAGCGCCTGAAGCGGTTCTATGCCGCTATTCGAGGGAAAGTAACCAGTCCCGGTCCTGCCCGCCCGGTGTTCCGCTCCAACACCGACATGATGCTGCTGACGGCGCGGCTGCGCATGGATGACAGCGGCAAGCCGCACATCCCCGGAAGCCTGGATGTTTGGCGCACTTTGTTCGTGGAACATCCTTCCGGTAGCGGCAAGTACGACGCCAAGCTCAGCCACGACGCGGCCAACTGGAAGGATCCCGACGATGTCATCGAGGCGCTCTTCGGATTGTGCCGCAAGGCGGCGCAGAACGAGCCGCTGAAGATTTTCATGGCGCTGAGCGATGTGGATCGCCACCGCCAGACACCGCTCGATCCGAAGACCGCCGATCGCCTGGCGCGCGAGTTTCGCTCTTTTGGCGCTCAGTATTCGCTATTCGCCGAAGGGTCCGAAGTTTCGAACGCAACCATCAATCAATTCCTGGACACCGCGACCGCCATCGATCAAATCCACGACCTGGGCCTGCGCTCGGACGCTGCTGGGACTTTGCAGTCCCTGGTGGGCCTTTGGCAGATATTCTGCCGGCAAGGCTCCATTGCGCCCGCTGATGAAGATCGGACACTCTCAGTGATTCTGGGGCGTTTCGCCAAAGTGAAGAACGAAGGCGAAGTATTCGACGGAGGCCGCGAGGGCGTGCAGACGCTGCTGGCGGCGGCCAAATCGCCCGCTGGGGGCACCGCGCAGGATCGCATGGTGGACCTGCTGGCCGGTACGTCGCAACCCGATGCCTCCGACGCGCACAACCAACTGGTGGAGGATATGATTCGAATCTTCGAGGCGCAGCGGCTGATCTCGCTTTCCTCGATTTTCGATTTAGTGGACCAGTTGGAGAGCGTGGCGAAAGGTGAAAAGGCCAATAATACGCTGATCACCAAGACGGCGGCGCGGATCTCCGAGATTCAGCTTCCGCGCACCTCGCTCAGCGGCACAGAGAGGAGCGCCCTTAGCTTCGGATATTGGCCGGAAAAACATATCGAAGCGGAAAGAAAACTCAATCTCCGGGCGTTTATCGAGCGAGCCGGCACCGATCCGAAGAAGCTGGACGAGATCAGGCCGCTAATGGCGCCCTTCCTGCGCGATACGTTAATGGGCTTGAATTACGTGCATTACGCGCCACCGGGCGCGCAGGTCCTCTACGCCAATCCACTGTTCGTTCGGAGCCACGATTTCATCGGCGTGCAGGGGACCAACGGCACGTGGAAAGATACCGAAGTGCTGGGAAGCGGCTGGCCCAGCAGTGCGGGCGGAAAACTGATCGGATCGCTGGTGAGTCTGCCATACGCCCTGGCCGAAGCCGAGCAGAATTTCCTGATTCCATCGCGCGAGCAGGCCCTGATATGGGGCGACCTGGTGCCGCAGCTGCTTCTCACCGCTACCGTCCCGCGCTGGTGGAACGTCACTCCCGGGCAATTGCACTGGGTAGCGTTGCACATGGATTACGCGCAAACGATGCTGGCCGAAAGCGCCGTCAATGCCGGCCGGAGAGAGACTGTTTTAGATGCGCTCGGTCAATATGCCATGCCTGCCCGCGTGGCTCACGTGCGCGCGTTGCTGGAGGAAGGCCAAGCCAAGGCCGCGCTCGACAACGTGATGCCCTCCGAACTGTTCGCGATCGCCAAAGACGTTTTGCCGGCCGATAAAACCGATCCGCTGGCCATGGAAGTTCGCCGGGAAGCGGCCGAATTGCCGCGGCAGTTGAACTACGAGACGGTTTCGCATGCTTTCGGGACGCCCAAGCCGACGCTGACCAATTCCTATTCACCCGAACTGCTGGGTTTGCGAACGTTTCCCACTTTGATGGGTTATTCCAGCCGAATTCTGGCCGAGAGCTGGGAGTCGAATTTACTGTATTACGCCGCTCTGGCGGACCAGTTGTATCTTTCGCCGTCGGAGTTAAATGTTTTGGTCCCGGATTGGACGCGCCAGACGGTGGAGCAAATTTTCGCCACCAATCTGGAAGACTGGCCCGCGCTGCTGCGTTCGCTCCGGCTGGTAGGCGATGGAGCACGCGAGAAGTCGCGCAAGGGTGTGACAGCGTCGAGCGGTTTTTAGTGGTTCATTTTTCGGAGGGCAGTCTTGAAGTTCAATCGTCGAGTACTCTTAGGCGCGACCCTGGCCGGTGGCGCCGCAATCATGCTGGCTGGATCGCTGGCGGTATTTACCCCGGAAGTGCGGGCGCAGGAGCAAGGTCCCCGCGAACAACGGCCCACCTTTCGCGTAAAAGTGGACATGGTGGTCCTGAGTTTCACAGTCACCGATAGCAAAGGTCACTACATTAACGGGCTGAAACCCAGCGATTTTCGTTTGACGGAAGATAATATTGCGCAAAAGATCAATACCTTTGGAGAAGGCAACAAGCCGCCGGTCCAGGTGCTGGAAAACGGGACCACGCGGCCGCTGACGGCTTCCGAGGCCGCCGCGGTGACGCCCGCGGATGGATCGGCTACTGAGGTTCGGTCGGATGCTTTCGTCGGCACCAACGTGTTTGTGCTCTTCGATACCAGCAACTACATGTATCGCGGATTTGTCTACGCTTCCGACGCGATTGCGGATTTCGTGCGCGGGCTGGACAAAACGGATTCGGTGGCGGTCTACACCTTCAGCCGCAATCTTTCACGGCCAGCGCCGCTGACGCACGATCGCGATGACGCTATCTTTGGCTTGCGCAAAGCCGTGGCCGGCGACGACGCCGCGCTGTACAACGGGCTGCTGCTCACCTTGCGCGATGCCGCTAAGGTTCCCGGCCGCAAAGTGATCATCGTATTTTCGAACGGACCGGACAACGCCAGCCTCATCGCTCCGGATGACGTACGAGCCGTGGCCGAGGACGATGGCATTCCCATCTACGTTATCTCCACCAACGACGTCAGCAAAGATCCCATGTCGAGCAACGTCTTCAAGCGCATCTCCACGCGCACCGGAGGTAAGGCCTATTTCGCGAAAACGTGGCAGAAGCAGGTGGAGGCGTTCGAGTCCATTCGCGAGGATCTGGGTAACAGCTACACCATCACTTACTATCCGCAGCCCAATCCGAATGACGGCTTTCGCAAGGTCAACGTCGAAATCGTCACGGATATTGGCAAGAAGTACCGTGTGCGCGCACGGCCCGGTTATCGCCCGCAAGGCGGATTTTAGGGCTTGCGTCGGGCGATTTGCTGCGTGGATTGGCGCAGACGCGAGGTGCATCGGCCCGGTTTGTAATGTTTTGTGTTGAGCGGGACAGATCGTAATATCATTCCAATTCGTCGGATGTTCCGGGTTACATTGGGCGTAACGTGAAACGCGTTTCTAACAATTGCCGTCTACACGGCATATGTCGATCGTTCAATGGAGTCTTGCTGGGGCAGCCCTTTTGCTGTCTGGAGCGTCGTTCGTCAACGCCCAGACGGCGTTTGATGTCAATCTTGGATTCGGAAGCGCGTGGGATAGCGCGAACAGCAGCGGCATCGATAATGCCAGCTCGCTGAATGCTTTCGGCTCCTGTATTCCGAATTCTAGCGACCCGAATTGCGAGTCGCTGCCGAGGCTGAACGGATTTTTTTTGGGCTTTGGCGGCGACCTGATGCTATACAAGCGTTTTGGCGTCGGATTCCAGGCTAGTCTGCAGCCCTCGCGCGAGACGTATGGACCGCTGTCCTCCCGCCAGACGTTTTACGACGTAAATGGTATCTATGCGCCCGTTACCACCAAGCGCGTATCCCTGCAATTGGAGGGCGGAATTGGCGGCGCGCGCACCAGCTTCGCGTACACGCAGAGTGGCTGCGTAGGAACGGCGGTCTGCAGCACTTCTACGGAACCGGTTGGAAGCGCAAATCACTTCGACGTGAATGTGGGAGTCGGCGTGCAAATCTTCCTGACCGACCATATTTTTGTTCGTCCTGCTTTTGATTTTCACTACGTGCCGGGCCTGACCAATCAGTTCGGCAGCGACGCGGCGCCGGAAGCCATGGTGTGGGTAGGCTACAGCTTCGGCGAACGATAGCGCCATTACATATCGTGAAACTGAATCTGCAGGCTCACGCGAACGGCGATGGCCTTGCCGTTCTTCTGGGCCGGCGCAAAGCGCCATTCCTTCACCGCATCCACTGCGCTTTGGTCTAAATCTTTGTCCAGCCCCTTCACCACGCGAGGGTTTTTCGGGAAGCCTTGGGAGCTGACCACCAGCGCGATGATCACCGAACCCACGGCTTTCACGCCGCGCGTGGTTGGATACTGCGGATTCACCTGCTTGATCACTCGCGGGGGAGTGACGCCGGGGCCCAGGTCGTAGACCGGCTCGTCATCGGTGGAAGCCGTGCTTGAGGCTGTCTTCTGCCCCGGCAAGATCCAAGCCGTGCAGAAACAAATGAGCCCTATTCGCAGCCATGTCAAAATTGCGCCTCGCTCCCACTCCCTGACGATTAACTAAAGATTGGTGAAGAGACGCTTCTCAAATCGGCGGGGTTTCATGCGTTTCTTTGGAACTTTTGGGGCGTCCGCGGGTGAATCAAGATTGAAGGAGTCAAACGAAACGCATGAAGTTATGTTTTATCGCCTTGCTCAGTCTGAGCGCGGTGGCGCTCGCGCAACGGTCCGGTGGGAATTTCCAACGCGGATTTCGGGGCATGTTTCAAGGCAAAGTGGTCACCAATGAACCTTATTCCGGCGTCGGAGTGACGGCATCGATGCGGACGCTCAGCGACGGCGACAAGATCAGCGAGTCGAGCTGCGTCAAGGTGTATCGGGACAGCTCCGGCCGTACGCGGCGCGAAGAAACCCGCAATTCCGCAACCTGCAGCGCGACGCCCGAAACCATTATGATCAGCGATCCGGTGGCGGGCGTCGAATATGTCATCAACGCGCAGAATAGTACGTACCGTCAGTTCACTATCAAGACTCCGCCTGCCGGCAGCGCACCGCCCACCACTACCCGTCCCGCGAATCCGAATCGGGTTCAGACTGCCTGCGCGTCGCAACCCATCGCCGGCACTTCCTTCTCGGCGGAGTGCACGCAAACCGTAACCACCATTCCGGCCGGGAAACTCGGCAACGCGCAGCCGATTACGGCCACGTCTACCCGGCTTTATTCGCCAGACTTGCAGATCGTCATCCAAAGCTCGCGCACCGATCCGCGCAACGGGACCAGTACCTACCAACTGAGTAACATTTCAACGGCGGAGCCGGCCGAGACACTCTTTGAACTTCCCGCCGGGTTAACATTAGAGCAGGGGCATTTCCGCGGTCCGAATGCGAGGCGCGCACAGTAAGCACGAGATGTGGAAGCTGGTCCGGATTGTCCTATTCCTGGGGCTGGTGCTGCCGGCCCTGCTGGGCGGGCAGTATTACCCGCGCCGCGCCATCATTCCGGGCACCCCGCATCCGGGATCGTATAAAGACGTAGCCGGCTCGTTCCATGGCAAGCTCAAGGATCTGAGCAGCAAAGAAATTACGATCGAAACAGACGAGGGTCAAATTGTTTCGATCCACCGCTCGCATAAGACCAAGTTCTTCAAGGGTACTCAGTCGATTAAGCCATCGGATATCGATATTGAGACGCCGGTCACCGTGGATGCTACCGAGGAGGTGGATCTCAGTTTGACCGCGGTCAGGGTGACGGTGGACACACCGAAGAAGGGCGCCGAAAACAAGTAGCCGCGCATTGTCTTGCTAAACTGGTTTTTGACACTCCCAATAAAACCACGTGTTTCGGTAGTCAGTTATCTCAACACAGCCCCGCTGGTGTGGGGCATGCAGCACGGCGAGCAGCGCGGGCTCTTCGATCTTTCCTTTGCGATCCCGGCTGAATGCGCTGATCGCCTGCAATCGGGGCTAGCCGATATCGGCATTGTGCCGGCTGTGGAATTGAACCGGCAGAAGCTCGAGATGATTCCGGGTGCGGGGATCGCCTGCCACGGTCCGGTGCGCAGCATTTTCCTGATCTCGAAAGTGCCCTACGGCGAAATCCGCAAGCTGGCCACGGATTCAACTTCACGAACCTCGGCGGCCCTCAGCCGCGTGATTTTGGCCCGGAAATACGGCGTGGAGCCGGAGGTTCGGTCGCAGGCTCCGCACTTGCCTTCAATGTTGGAGCATGCCGACGCCGCGCTGATTATCGGCGACGCCGCGCTGGTGCTCGATCCCGCGAATCTGCCTTTTCAAGTGCTCGATCTCGGCGCCGAATGGGTCCAGATGACGGGGCTGCCGATGGTGTTCGCGGTGTGGGCCGCGCGCGCCGAGTTGCCCGCGCAGGATCCCAAGCCGTTCCTGGACTCGATGCGTTTTGGAATGGAACACATCGCCGACATTGCACGGTCCGAGCACGCCAAGGTGGGGGTCACCGAGGATCTGGCGCGGTCGTATTTGCGCGACAACATCGTGTTTGAATTGGGCGACCGGGAGTACGCGGGGCTGAAGACTTTCCTACAATATGCTTCAGAGCTCCGTACGCTTGTGAAGGGGAGAAAAGTATCGGTATGATGACGCGGCAGGAAGCGATCGACTTATACAACAGCGACGATTTGATAGGCATCGGCATGGCGGCAGACGCGGTCCGCCGCAAGCTGCACCCGCATGGCGTGGTCAGCTACATTATCGATCGCAACATCAACTACACCAATTTCTGCACTGAGTATTGCAGCTTCTGCGCTTTCTACCGGTCCATGGGCCACAAAGAAGGCTATGTACACTCCAAGAACGTGATCTTCGACAAGATTCAGGAGACCATCGATCTGGGCGGTACGGGTATTTTGATGCAAGGCGGCCTGCATCCCGACCTGAAGATTGAGTGGTACGAGGATCTGCTGCAATCGATCAAAGATCGTTTCGGCGACAAAATCTGGAACCATTGTTTCTCCGCGCCCGAGATCGTCAACATTGCCGAGGTGAGCGGTTTGAGCCTGCGCGAGACCATTGCGCGGCTGCGCGATGCCGGGCTGGAATCCATCCCGGGCGGCGGCGCCGAGATTCTGGACGACGACGTGCGGCGCAGGATCAGCCGGTTGAAGTCGTCGGCCCAGGATTGGATCGACGTGCACCGCATCGCTCATTCGCTCGGCATGCGCACCACCGCCACCATGATGTTCGGATGCGGCGAAACCATCGAACAGCGCATGAATCATTTCGATATCGTGCGCCAGATTCAGGAAGACACGGGCGGATTCACGGCGTTCATCCCCTGGTCCTTCCAGCGCGAGAACACCTCGCTCGGCAAGTTCGTGAAGCAGGAAGCGACGGCGGTGGAGTATCTCAAGATGCTCGCGCTCTCACGGCTGTACTTCGAGAACATCCAGAATATCCAGTCGTCGTGGGTGACGCCGGGACTGAAGACTTGCCAGTTGGGCCTGCGCTTTGGCGGAAACGACGTGGGCAGCATCATGATCGAAGAGAACGTGGTGTCGGCCGCGGGAGCGCACAATCGCGCGAGTGAAGAAGAATTGCGGCGCTTGATTCGCGACGCCGGCTTCATCCCCAAGCAGCGCGACACCTTGTACCGCACTTATTTTCTGAACTAGCGTTTTAGCCAGTCGCCTGAAACAATCACGCGGCCGGCGGGCGCCCCTGCGTACCAATAGATCCAGCAATCCACCACGCCGTTTTCGGTCTGGACGGCTGCTCTCGCGCGTTTGAATTCAGCGCCTTCATAGTCGTCCAGCGATGGCAGAAGCTCGGGGTCTTGGAAGCGCTGAACTTCGCCGTGGATCCACTGGTCCGGGTGAACGGAAGGAACCGCACCTGGATACGGTCCGAAATCGTACAGGCGGCCGGGCACGCGACCCGCTCCTATTAGGAGCGCCCGATCCGCGAGCATTCGGGCAAATTCGTTAAGGGAGCCGCGCCGGAGAGTTCCGTAGACGAACAAGTGATCCACGCACAGTCTACTGTTGCTTTGCGGCCAGCGACTCTTCGAGTTCGCGCGCGTACTCTTCGATTTCCTGGGGCTGCGGCGTCACCAATATCTTCTCCATGTCCTCGCCGCTGCGCAGCATATGCTTCAAATGCAGCGAAGCAAGCTTCAGGCACCAGGTGTCGGTGAGGGGATGGCCGAGCTTCTCGCTCAGGGCCAGCAGCACCGGGTGCGGCAGCGCGATCACGCGTTCCTCGGACGGCTCACCGCTGGTGCTGACTCCGAATTTCACGTCAACCGTGTCGGCGTGGCGGATGGAGATGCCGGTCTGGAGCCAGCGAAAGTACACCTGCCACGTGCGGCCGAACGGGTCGGGCCCAGCTTCGAAGTCGCGAAAGTTCTTGATCATTCAGATTGATTGTAACTGCTTCGCGCCGCCCTCCGTTTTCCGCGTTCCTTAGTAGAACGGGTGATTTCGCGCGGAAACCAGCGAGAGAAACTCGTCGCGTGTTTCCTTGCGCTCGCGAAAGCCGCCCAGCATGGCGCTGGTGACCGTTCCCGAGTGCTGCTTCTCTACCCCGCGCATCATCATGCAGAAGTGGCGGGCTTCGCAGATCACGCCGACCCCTTTGGGGCGCAGTACCTCATTGAGCGTCTCAGCCACCTGGTGAGTCAAGCGTTCCTGCAACTGCAAGCGACGCGCGAACATATCCACGATGCGTGGGATCTTGCTCAGCCCGATGAGCCTATTGTTCGGCAGATATGCCACGTGCATGGTTCCGAAGAACGGCAGCAGATGATGCTCGCACATGCTGTAAAACTCGATGTCCTTCACCACCACCATCTCGTCGCACTTCTCGTCGAACACGGCGCCATTCACGATACTTTGGACGTCCGTCTCATAGCCGCTGGTGAGAAAACGCAGAGCCTTATCGGCGCGCTGCGGCGTGCGGACCAATCCCGGGCGCTCGGGGTCTTCGCCGATCTTCAGCAGCAGCTTCTGCATGAGCTCGGTAATCGACTCATCGTCCTGTTGCGGCATCACTTTCACGGCGGATGTCTTGTTTTTCATAGTTCGTCTTTATGATTCAGTTCGAATACGTTTCGCTTGGTCTCGCGCAACCGAATCCCCTCCAGACGCGGCCCCTCGCCCGGAAATACCGCGGGCCAGCGAGCCAGCAGCCGATCTTCGATCACCCGGATAATATTCTCCGAGGTCGGCACCAACGTCTTGAATTCCCCTAAATCAGCATTCATATAGCGGTGGTCAAAATCTCGCAGCACCTCTTCGGAAACCAACCGATCTAACGTTGGAATGTGCACCACCAGCCCGGACTCGGGATGGACCGGACCCGCCGCGGTTACATCCAACACGTAGTCATGCCCATGGCCATAAGGGTTGCTGCACTTACCATAGAGCTCCCGATTTTCGTCCTCGCTAAACGCAGCCAGATTCAGGCGGTGCGACGCGGCGAAACGATAGCGGCGCGTAACTCGCATTACGGACGCTCTCCCGCATAATCCACATACAAATCTTCAGTCTCGTACAATCGAACATTGCTTAAACGGGCCTGGCCGGTTTTGAAACGGGGTTCCAGCCGCCGCCAGATCTCCGTGGCGACGTTTTCCGTGGTCGGAACAATCTTGTCGAAGGGAGGTACCTCATAGTTGAGGAAGCGATGATCCATGGGATCGATGACCGCTTGCTGAATCACCTCTTTCAGCCTTCGCAGGTCAAAAACCATCCCGGTGAGCGGGTCGGGCTCGCCTTCCAGAGTCACTTCCAGGACGTAGTTATGCCCGTGGCCGCTGGGGTTGGCTGCGGGCCCGTAAAGATGTGCGTTTTGTTCCGGCGTCAATGCTGGTTGCGCGCACACGTGCGACGCTGAGAACTCTGCTCGGCGCGTTAGTAACATGATCCTCTTATGTGATGCAAAACTTCTTCAACGGGATACTCTTATATTATAGAAGAAGGGCCCCGCAGGAGGCTTTAGAAATGACTCATTCCAAAGTAGATTTGGCCATCAAAGGTATTATCGCGGCGCTGCTGGTAACGCTCGGCTTCGTGGTTGTGTGGTCCATGCAGGAGCACATCGTCGGCGTTGGTAACACGGCTCCGAACTTTACCATCACCACCAGTGCAGGCGACCAGGTGTCGCCGCGGAACTTCGGCGGAAAGGTTTTAGTGCTCAATTTCTGGGCAAGCTGGTGCGCGCCGTGCGTGGAGGAGGCGCCATCGCTGAATGAATTCGCGAAGACCTTCAAGAACGCGGGCGTTGTGGTGCTGGGGGTCAGCGTGGATCGCAACGAACAGGCGTACCTGAATTTCGTGAAGCGCTTCGACGTATCGTACCCCACGGCGCGCGATCCGCAGGAGAATCTGAGCTATCGCTATGGCACCTACAAGATTCCCGAGAGCTATATCATCGATCGCAATGGCAAAGTGGTGCGCAAGTACGCCGGTCTGCCGGAGCGCGACGGCCAGGCGATTTCCTGGATGGATCCGGAGCTGGTGAATTTCGTGAAGTCCCTGTTATAGAGGTTGTAGAGCGAAGTTGTAATGCAAAAGCACGATTGGTATTCCGATACCGGCGCGGAAGCGTTCGAGGTGTTTCTCGCGCGACAACGAAGCATGAGCCCCGCCGAAAAAATCCAGGCAGTGTTCGAGCAGAATGAAATGCTGCGAAGCCTCTCGGAAGCGCGCGAGCGGCAGCTTCATCCCCAGGCCACCGATCGCGAGATCTTTCTGAGGGTGACCGCGCATCGTCTGGATCGCGAAACAATGCTGCGCGTGTATGGCTGGGATCCGGATAGCGCGAGTTGATGGCAGTCCAGAGCGCGCTGCAGGAGCTGGTGGATACACTCAACCGTCTGGCGATTCCGTATATGGTGGGAGGTTCTCTGGCAAGCTCGCTGCACGGTATTTTTCGCTCCACGAATGATGTCGATATTGTGGCGGCGGTGCGCGAAGAACACATCGCGCCCCTGGTTTCCGGGCTGGCTGGAACCTTCTACGCCGATGCCGAGACCATGAGAGAAGCGCTGCAGCAAGGGCGACCCTTTAACCTGATCCATTTTTTGAGCGGCTACAAATTCGACATTTTTCCCGCGGCGGGAGATCCTTACTTCGAAACACAACTTTCGCGCTCCAAGATCCAGCAGGTAGCGCTGGGAGAGGGAGAGGCCATCGGATGTTCCGTTGCAACCGCCGAGGATACGATTCTCGCGAAGCTGGCGTGGTATAGGGCAGGCGGAGAACAATCGGACCGGCAGTGGAATGATGTTCTTGGGATTTGTTCGGTACAAGGGACACTCTTGGATCGCACGTACATGAGAAAATGGGCGGCGTACCTGAAGGTAAATGATTTGCTCGATCGGCTTCTGCCCGATAAGGAGCCTGCATGATTGCTTCCGATGCGCTCCACCAGATCGATAAACTGCTCGGGCCGCGCGGCTATCTGGACCGGCCGGAAGACTTGGCGCTGTACGAATATGACGGCAGCGTCGACAAAGCCAAGCCGGAGCTGGTTGCGTTCCCGCAAACTGCCGAGCAAGTGCTGGCGCTCGTCCAGATTGCCCGCGAATATCGCATCCCCATCGTCGGACGCGGCGCGGGCACCGGACTAAGCGGCGGCGTGATCGCTCGCGCCGGTGGTATCGTGATCTCGTTCGCGCGCATGAACCGGATTGTCGAGATTGACCTGGCGAACGAGCGCGCGGTGCTGGAGCCTGGTGTGGTGAATCTCGAAATCACACAGGCCGTGGAGCGCGATGGATATTTTTACGCGCCCGATCCCTCCAGCCAGAAAGCCTGCACCATCGGGGGCAACGTGTCGGAGAACGCGGGTGGACCGCACACGCTGGCGTACGGGGTGACGACGAATCACGTGCTTGGTCTCCAGACCGTTCTGCCCGACGGCACGCCGATGACCGTGGGCGGCAGAGCGCCGGATCAGCCTGGTTACGACCTTACCGGCCTGCTCACGGGTTCAGAAGGCACCATGGTGCTGGTTACCAGCATCACCGTGCGTTTGATGCGGCAGCCCGAACTGGTGAAGACGCTGCTGGTGATTTACGACACCGTGGACGATTGCGCGGATTCGGTGGCCGAGATCACGGCGCGCACCATCACTCCGGCGGCTGTCGAGATGCTGGACGGCGTGATGCTGCGCATGGTGGAAGAGGCCACGCACGCGGGTTATCCCATGGACGCAGCGGCGGTGTTGTTGATCGAGCTGGAAGGCTTAAAGGAGATGGTGGAAGAGCAGGTGCGGCAGATCGAGGACGCCTGCAAATGCTGCCGTGCGCGCGAGGTTCGCATCGCGCGATCGGCGGCAGAGCGCGACCTGCTGTGGAAAGGCCGCAAGAACGCTTTCGGCGCGGTGGGCCGCGTGAGCCCGTCATACTACGTGCAAGATGGCGTGGTGCCGCGCACCAAAGTGGCGCCCACGCTGCGTGAGATTCAACGGATCGCTGAAAAGTACGGCCTCACCATCAGCAATATCTTCCACGCGGGCGACGGCAATCTGCACCCCATAATTCTGTTCAATCACCACAAGCCGGGAGAATTGGAGCGCGCGAAAGCAGCTGGCGATGAGATTCTGCGCTTCTGCATCGCGCAGGGCGGGTCCATCACCGGCGAGCACGGCGTCGGCATGGAGAAAATGGAGCTGATCGGCGAGCAATTTTCTGGCGAGACGGTGGATATGATCGCGCGGTTCAAGAATCTGTTCGATCCTGAATGCCGCTTCAACCCGGGTAAAATGCTGCCGACGGGAAAAGGCTGCATGGAGATCCGGCAACCGGCGACGATGCAGATTTAGCGCGGCTATTGAATGGCGACTGTTGCGGTGTTGCTGGTTCGGTCGCCGGAAGTGACTACGACCGATACGGTCGCGCTCGATGCCAGCCCCGCTGGAATCGTACAGTTGATCTGATCCAGGCCCACGTAGTTCGGCGCGGCGCCTGCAAACGTTACAGGGCAGGCCACTCCGCCGACCGTCACAGTAGGCTGCTGAACCGCGACGTCGAATCCATTCGTGGAGCTTGTCAGACCGAGTCCCGTGGCGTACAATTCCACCGAATCGCCGGCGTGCAGTGGATTGCTGGCCGTCACCAGGCTCTGATCCGTCGCTTTGAGGGCGGAAGCCGGACCGGTTCCCGAGGAATCCTGCGTGAAGATCGACGGCGCGGCGGTGCCCACGTAAACGTTCACGCTGTTTTGTCCCGAGCTATTCTGAACCGTGAGCGCTGTCAGGCCGGACGCAGTGTCTGGCAGCACCGCGTTGATCTGTGTCGCGGAAACGTAGTCCAGGGTCAACGGCGATCCGCCGATCGAGACGGTCCCGGAAGCCAGGTTCGATCCGTAAATCGCGATCAGCATGCGCGGCGCCAGTTCAAGCGGGAAGTTGGCGGCGGCTGCCGGAAACACACGCGCGATCAGCGGTCCGGGTTTGACGAGATATGGTTCAGTCCCGCCCGCCGGCAGAGTTAGAGTGTTGCCGTAATCGGCGGAGCCGGCGTTCACGAGCAGCATGATACTGCCGGCGGGGACCAGGTCGCTAAAGGCAAGGCCGTTGGACGAAGTGCCGAGCTTGGTTTGTGTCGCCGTGGCGGAGTCGATGATCAGGTTCGTATCGTCTGCCGCGTGCGCCGCTACGATCAATCCGCCGTCCACCGAAAGAAACGGATCGCTCTCCGCGGCCGTTCCAACGCTTTGCCAGGCATTCGTTCCATTCAGGAAGGAAACAATCATCTGCGCCGAATCGTGCGTCGCCGAGTCAATATCCGCGATCCCCTTTGCATCCCCCGGACACAGGTTGAAAAGAGTGATGATTCCGCCGCCATCGATATGGCAGTACGGGACCACGCGCGTGCGGCCAGGCCCATAGAACCGCAGCGAACCGCTGGTAAGTGGCACCACACCGTCATCGAATCCGGCCGTGCCGGTCAGCAGGCCCGTGCCTGCGTTGCCCACGGCCGCAATGGCGTCGACGCCGCGCAGGTCGTCGGTGGCGTCGTTCCAGGTGTCCAAATCAAACACAAACGCACTGCCGCTGGCCATTTCCTCCACTTGAACGGCGATGAGTGGCACCAGCGAGGCGATCGGTGTTCCAAAATTCGGCGTGGCGAGGAGGATCGCTTTGCGAACATGCGTGGCCGCCGGTGGTTGAAACACGCCGGCCGTATCCTGTTTGCCGCTCAAATAGGACCGCAGCACCAACCCGCCCATACTGTGAGCCACAACATCCACGGTCTCTACCGGCGAGCCGTCCGTGTATTTCAAACCCGCCAGGAAAGTTCCGAACGAGGTGGCGAGATCCTCAATGGTTGCGCTCGACGGCAAACTGCACGTGCTGAAGAACAGGCTCACCTCGCCATTGGCCTGCAGCACTTGATCGGCGATTCCGAAGGTGCCGGCAAAAGTACTGGGACAACCTTCGAACTGATAACCATTGATAAACACCACGGGCGGAAGCGTGGTTTGAGGCACGGGCGATCCGGCGGGAATCAGCTGCGCGTGCGCCGCTAGCGCAGCAAACACACCCGATAACAGGCCGAGGCGGATCAACGAGTAGGAACCGGTTGCAGTGCGCGGCTTTCGATGATGCGATCGATGATGCCGTATTCGAGTGCCGAATCGGGCTCCAGAATATAATCGCGATCCACGTCGCGCGCGATGCGCTCCACTGCCTGGCCGGTGGCGTTAGCGAGAATCTGATTCAGCGACTCGCGCATGCGCAGGATCTCGCGCGCGTAAATGTCGATATCGGTGGCTTGTCCGCCCAGTCCGCTCATGGAAGGCTGATGAATCAGGATGCGAGAATGCGGCAGGCTGTAGCGTTTGCCTTTGGTGCCGCAGGCCAGCAACACCGCGGCCATGGACGCCGCTTGTCCCACGCAATAGGTCACGATGTCCGGCTCCACCAAATTCATGGTGTCCAAAATGGCCAGGCCGGCCGTGATGGACCCACCGGGCGAGTTGATGTACAGCGAAATATCTTTTTCCGGATCTTCGGCAGCCAGGAACAGCATCTGCGCGATGATCAAATTGGCGACGTTGTCGTCAATGGGAGTGCCCAGGAAAATGATGTTTTCCTTGAGCAGGCGCGAATAGATATCAAACGCGCGCTCGCCGCGCGAGGTCTGCTCCACAACCATGGGCACTAGAACTGAATTCTGCATGGAACCGGGCTCCTTCTAAACCACCGTCTAAACAACCATCATAGCGTGGCATGCGCGCGCGTGCGTTGCTGCGCCGGAACTCGTCCCGGCGTTTGGCCCGATAATCGCGCAACAATAGGGAAAGCTATGCACCTGGTCCCAACCCAAGAAGAAGTGGTCGCCCTGTTGCGACGCACCGGCGCGATCCGAGACGGACATTTCGAATATCCCAACGGATTGCACGCCACCGAATACGTGCAAGTCCAGTTGGCGATGCGCTACTACCAGCACGCCAAGGTGCTCGGCGTGGGCCTCAGCCGTCTGCTGCGAGCTAACGCGGAGATTCGCGCGATGATTCCCGAGCTCTCCATTGTTTCTCCCGACACCGGGGGTCTGCCCGTGGCTTACGGCGTCTGCGAAGCGCTGCGCGCGCACCAGGTCTATTGGGCAGATCGCAGGGAGGAGCGCGGATCGATGCGTTTCCGCCAGTATCTGGAGCAGAAGCCGGGCGAAAAAGTGCTCCTGGTGGACGACATCCTGCGATCGGGCCGGAACCTCGGCGAGCTCAAGCGCCTGGTGGAATCCACCGGCGCTGAAGTGGTGGGAATGGCCGTGATTCTTTACCAGCCGACGCCGAAAACCGTCGACTTTAGTCCGCTGCCGCTCTACTACCTGGCGCAGCTGGACGCGACGTATTACAAAGACGCTGGTGCGTGCGAGATGTGCAAGCGCGGCGTGCCCGCCGAGAAGGTTTGGATTTAACGGTGGCTAGCTTCTCCGCTTTCCTGGCGGGCGAGCCGATTCCGGCGGTCGGTCCCCGAGATCTTCGCGGCGTTGCCGAGGTTTCGCACCAGTTGCGGGCGCAATTCGTGCAAAACTCCGAGACGGACATTGCCAACCCTCTGCCATCCATTGACGTTGCGCTGCTGGCGGAAGCGTGTGCTACAGGAGCGAATGTGATCGCCGTGTCGCTCCGCTCTGTTTTGCTCGACGCGATGCTCGGACAGGGCTTGCTTGCTCCGTGGCAACGCAGCGCGGGGCTGGATCAGGCCGTCTTCGATGCCGCCGCAACGTTTCCGATACCCGTGCTCGATCGATTCGACCCGGATGATCTCGTCCGGAGCCTGGCGGAACGGCGGGATTGAATCTAGCGAGAGCCGGCTGAATCATGCAGGTACGCCGGCGTCAGCGTGCCCTTTTGTTTCGCAATCCCCAGCAGCACCGGATAAAACTGCACAAAAGTATTGTCCACCGCCCCATGTTCCAGGTGGCAGCTATAACAATCCTGGGTGCGCGGCTGCATCGTGCCGGTGCTCGCTTTGTGGAAGGCAAAGAACGCCCAACCGTTGCCTGGAAACTTGCTCCGGTCCTTTACTTCCCCTTCGATCCCGAGAAGCTCGCCCTGATAGTAGCCATCGCGAATGATGGATCCCTTGCTGGCGGACGCCCTCAACTCCAGCAGCAGCATTGTTCGCTCCGGCCACGTGCCGGTCTTCACGAACGAGCGGTAAGCCGCCGGGTCCGCGAACACATTGAAGAACGCCGGTGAGCCGCCGTGCCCAGCGGGCGGACTGTAGGACATTCCGAATCCGGTACTCACGAACACCCACTCGCGATAATCGTTCGGGAGCCTTAATTGGCCGTCACTGGTGTAGCGCGGCTGCGCCATCAAACAGGTCAAGGAAGCGGCGGCAACCAGCAGAATCGAGCCTGCGAACGACGGCATGCCGCCAAGTTTAGCACTGGCAATTCGGGGACAATGGAAGGACGCTCAAAACTCCATGACACTGCCCATCGAGTTCGATCGCACCATTTGCGGCGATCCAGGGGAAGCCTCCTCACGCGAGTGGCTGGAAACCAATGGCATCGGCGGGTTCGCCTGCTCCACCATCATTGGATTGAACACGCGCCGCTATCACGCGTTGCTCACCGCCGCCACCCGCCCGCCGGTTGGCCGTGTGGTGCTGCTTTCGAAGCTCGAAGAGACTTTGGTGCTGCAGGATCAGCGCTTCGAGCTCAGCGCCAATCAATACCGGGAGGTGATTCATCCTCGCGGCTTCGAATATCTTGTTTCTTTCCGCCTGGACCCATTCCCGGTCTTTCGCTACCGCTGCGGCGATGTGCAAATCGAGAAAACAGTCTTCCTGGTTCATGGGGAAAACACGGTCGTCGTTCAATATGAGCTCTTGGGCGATTTGCGCGGCCGCGCCTGTTCGCTCGAAGTTCGCCCGCTCATTGCGTTTCGCGATTACCACAGCACCACCCACGCCAACAACGCGATTCGGCGCGAGGTGACAACGCGGGCGGGCCTGGCGATCATCACGCCGTATCCGGAGCTGCCCAGCCTCTATTTCGCTCATAACTCCGCATCCATCGACACGGCGGGCGTCTGGTTCTACAACTTTGAATATGAGCGCGAACGGGAACGCGGCCTGGATTCGCTCGAAGACCTCTACAATCCGTTCCTGTTGCGGTTTGATCTTACTCAAAACTCCTGGGCCGCGATCGTCACATCCAGTCTGGAACAAACCTCCGCCGAACTTGCCCAATTTGTTCCGCGGGCCATGCAGAGCGAAACCCAGCGCCGCGCCCGTATCGCCCGCTCCGCTCCCGCTGGCGATCCCTTTGCGACGATTCTTACCTCAGCGGCCGATCAGTTTATCGTCGCCCGAGGCGATCAAAAGTCCGTGATCGCGGGCTATCCCTGGTTCTCCGATTGGGGCCGCGACACCATGATCTCGCTGCCCGGCCTCACGCTCGTCACGGGCCGCTATGACGATGCGCGCAATATTCTGCGAGCCTTCGCGCGCAGCCTCGATCGCGGCATGTTGCCGAACCGATTTCCCGATTCCGGCGAGACACCCGAATATAACACCGCGGACGCAACGCTCTGGATGTTCCACGCAGTGCATGAATTCCTCCGCTATACAGGCGATTACGATTTCGTCCGTGCCGAATTGTACCAGCCGCTCGTCGGCATCATCGGCTGGCACGAGCGCGGAACACGCTACGGCATTCATCTGGATTCGGACGGCTTGCTCCACGCCGGTGAGCCGGGCGTGCAGCTTACCTGGATGGACGCCAAGGTAGATGGCCGCGTGGTGACGCCGCGTCAGGGCAAGCCGGTGGAGGTTCAGGCTCTGTGGCACAACGCCGTGCGCGTGATGGCTCATCTGGCTTCGGTGTTCGGCGATGCCGAGCCCTGCGCCCGCTACACGGCCCTGGCGGATCGCGCCCGGGAGCGGTTCACGCAGGTGTTCTTGAACAAAGCGATGGGCTGCCTCTACGATGTGATTCCAGACGAAGGAGCGCCCGACGCATCGCTCAGGCCCAACCAGATTTTCGCAGTCAGCCTGCCATATCCATTGCTGACCGGCGAGCAAGCGTTGCATGTGGTGGACGTCGTCGAATGGGAACTGCTCACCCCGTACGGCTTGCGAACGCTTTCACCACACGATCCCAATTATCGTGCGCGCTACCAGGGCGATCCGCGCAGCCGGGATGGCGCGTATCATCAAGGCACGGTGTGGCCCTGGCTGGCCGGGCCATTTCTGACTTCCTACGTGAAGGTGCATGGGAACACGGAAGAAGCGCGGCAGCGCGCCGATCGCTTTCTGGACCCGTTGCGCGCGCATCTGCTGGAAGCTGGTTTAGGCCAGATTTCAGAGGTCTTCGACGGCGACGCTCCGCATCGTCCGGGCGGCTGCTTCGCACAGGCCTGGAGCGTGGCCGAACTGCTCCGGACGTACCGGGAGGACGTCCAAGGCCGCCGGCCCGATCTGTTGCGTTAGCGGGAGCCTCCCACCAAAGCATCCAAGCCCTCCACCACGCCGCGCAGCGCATTCGACTCAGCATTCAACCGCTCGCCCGTCTCGGCGCTTTGTTCCGCATTGGCGGCGGTCTTTTCAGTGACCGATTGCATGCGCAGCAAAGCTGTGCCGATCTCCTGCATTGCCCGTTCCTGCTCCAAGCTGCCGGTCTGAACCTGCTCCGCGAGAGCGGTCACCGCTTCGGTCCCTTGCGCGATGGAGCGGATATGCGAGGTCAGTTCATCCAACCGCTCCTTGCCCTGGCGTGAACGCACGATGGATTCTTCAATCAGGCTGGCCGTGTCTCGAGCCGCGGTGGCGCAGCGTTGCGCCAATCCCCGGACTTCGTCCGCCACGACGGCGAACCCCATTCCGGCTTCGCCCGCGCGCGCCGCTTCCACGGCCGCGTTCAGCGCCAGCAGGTTGGTTTGAAATGCGATCTCATCGATCACCTTGATGATTTTTGAAATGCTCTCGCTCGATTCACCGATCTGGTTCATGGCCTGCCTGGTTTGATCTAACACACCGTTGGTCTTGCCCATCTCCTGCCGGACGTTTTGCACCAGTTGGCAGGCCTGGGCGGAGTGTTCCGCGTTTTGGTGCGCTGCCGCCGCCACTTGCTCACTCGAAGCCGACGTTTCCTCAATCGATGCCGCCTGATCGGACGCGCCCTGCTTCAATGTCTGGCTGGCCTGGCGAACCTGTCCCGCCTCTTCGGACACCCGGCCGGCGCCATCTCTCAGCTCGGCCGCGTATTCCCGCAACACACCATTGATCTGCCGAATCACCAGCACCAGGAACGCTCCGCAGATCAGGCTGATGCCAAGCAATACCGCCGTGATCCAGTGGGATCGCGATACGCTGCTCGAGGCCGCGGCTTTCGAAGACGCCCGCAACTTCGCCTGCTCTGCTTCGAATTGATTGGCCGCCGCGTCGATCTGGTCCCGCAGCGGCTCCATGCTGCCCTTCACTAATTCATGGGCATCCGCGAAATTGCCGGTCGAAATCAGCTCCAGATAATGCTGAAACGTGTGCTGCCATTCTTGGATTCCGCCGCGAATGGTAGCCAGCGCACTCCGCGCCTGTTCGTCGTGCACCAGCGGCAAAAGTTGATCCGCCTCGCTGGAGGCCTTCTGCGCCAGTTCCGCGAAGCCCTGCCCGTTCTCTTGCACGGAACCAAACTGATGGCATGCCGAGCACGGGCCCATGGTCCGTGCGTTGTGCGCCCGGGAAGAATTCACCTCCAGAACGTTGCTTACCGCAAACGCGAACTGGGCCGAGGTGGAAAACTCCTTCATCTCGCGAAGTTGTAGCTCAATGGCGCTGATCAAATCCGCAACCCTGGCGTTCTCGTTCACCTCTGTATCCAGCAACCCGCCTAAGCGGCGTGCCGTTTCCACCGACGAATATGTCAGTAAACCGGTGAGGGCGAAGACGATGCCAAAGCTGACCGATAATTTCTGCCCAACAGTCAGGCGCTTTCGCAATCAGTCCTCCTCCTCAGGCGCATCGGCGCCTGGAATCCTTATCGTCCAACCTTCGCGGAGTCTGATTTCTTTGAGATCCCTGAACGCGCCCCTCGCGCCTTCCCGCACAATCCGGTTACGATTGTGATGGAACTGGTGAAACGCCCCGCTCTGCCTCCAATCGCGATGCTGTGCGCCCTGGCCGCCGGCCTCCCAGCCGCCGGGCCTCCGCCTCCGGTCTACAGCGCCGTGGAAGTCGACCGATTCGTGCCGCGGGCCGGCATGGCTTTTCCCGCCGATTATCAAAACGCGCTGGCTGACGATACGGCTCGCGAAATCAGCCTGGCGTTCCCGACAGTCCTGATCGTGCGCCAAGGACAACCGGCTCCCTACGGGCACGCGCTATTGCGCATTTCCGGCGTAGTCTCGCGCTTCAAACCCGGCGGCGGTGCGAAAAGACTGTGGCTTGGCTTGGGCGCCGGCACCGCCTTTCTGGAGGCACAGATATGTTTTATCGATGGTTCGACGGGCCAGGTGTTATTCAACCGCCAGTTCAAAGGCATCCTCCGAATCATCCCAGGCGGCGATTCCCAAACCGCGGACTCCGTCGCCAGAAAAATTGCGAAACTCTGCAACACAAGTCATCTGGTGGAGTCGAACTAACAGGGCGCGCCCCTTCTTGCTCTCGCTTCGCTCTTCGATTACCTTGAAAGAAAGTGAGGTTGTTCGTTTGCTTCAGTCGGCCTTGGTGACTTTACTGATCGGGGCCGGGTTCCTGAGCCAGCCGTCACCGTCCTATCGCGTAGAACGCGAGCCCGTGGCGGACGGAGCCGAGCTCATCACGGTTTTTGGACGCCTGCCTGACCCGGCGTCCAGCGCTCAGGATCTCGACGTTCCCTTGCTTGCGGTGTTGCGCGATTCGCTGGGCGATAGCGATCCGGCCAACGACCGTTTGCGCTACGTCTGGATTCTGACCAGCACCCGGCCTACTGTGTGGCAGCGCGCCGCCTCCGCGCTTTCCTTTGGATATTTCCGCGCTGGAAGCAGACGCCACGCTAATCGCGTGCCTTCGCCGGCGCTGGACCTGGCTTCACCCGCCCGAAGCGTCTATGGCAATCTTTTCAGCGATGGCTTGCAAGCTCTGGAATTCGATCCGCTGGGCGCCGCCATCCGCTCCACCACCCGCACTTATCGCGGCAATTCGAGCGATTACAGCAAGCTGCAAGTGTTCCAGGCTCTCGCTACTTTGGACAATCTTCAGCGCGACCCGGCTAACGTTGCGGTGCTTCCGGACGGCCAGCTCCGCGAGATCTACTCGCGCCTCAGCCTTACCACGCATGCCTTCGGGGGTTTGGTTCGCGAACAGCAGCTAGACAAGTATTACGACCGCCAGGCCAGCCAGCTGCAAGAGACTCGCGGACACAACTGGGAACTGCTTCGCCAACGGGCTGAACTCAACGGCTTGATCTTCGAGCCGCTGGCGCTTGATTTCGGTACGCCGAGTGAAGCGCTGCTGTGGATCGCGCGCTCCGATCTGGACAACCACACTCAGCGGAAGTTTGACGGACAGTTTCTCAGTATTGCCGATCCCTGGACCGACGGCCGCCTGATACATTGGACCGGCTACACGCAAACCCGCTATTTCGATTCCGGCAACCATTCTGTGCCGGCAGGCACGCCCGGCGCGCGCGCAGAACAAATGATACCGCTGGCGTTTTACAGCCTGGACTACCCGAAGGTTCCGCTCCTGCTGGCCGATTTTCGCGACACCCTGGGACCCAAGCGCCGCGAAATGATCAGCCAGGGCGCGAGCAGCCTGTTGACCGGAGTCTTCGGGCTGACCCGCTTTGCCAATCCATCGTTTTTTGCCGCCGACATGGCGTTTACCTTCGTGCGCGGGCGTCATGGCGCGGCGGTCAATCGCAGCGCGCGCCTGGAAGCATATTCGGAAGCCCGTGAATTCCTGTCCGCGGATTCCAGCCTTGACCCCGGGCTCAAGATCGAGCTGCAGAGCCACCTGGATCATCTGGCGCTGAACCCGCGGGAGAACGACGTCTCGCACGAAGCCAATCTCGCCCGCGAACAATACGCCGCGCTGCTCCAGTACGCTGACTCTCCGCGTGGCGCCGCGAAACTGGAGCGGGACCGGCACAGGGAGCTGGAAGCCGACACTCAATCTCCGGCCAGGCGCTTGGCCGCTGACATGGGCCGTATCTTCACTCGCGGACCGCAGGTCGATCCCGAGAAGCCAGATCCGATCTTGCACGCGCAGCTCGATGCGCGCCGCCGTGCCGCTTACCATGAGCGTTTTCTCGATGGCCTGCTGGCATCCAGTCCGAGTCCGGATGTCGTATGGGACTCGGCCGCAATCGGCCAGTCCGTCTCAGCCCTGACCTTGGACGCCAACGCCGATCCCAAAGCCCAGCGTCTGGTCTCGCAAGTTTGCGCACGCTCCACTAGTGGCGATCTTCGCCTTACATGCTTGCGCGCGATGCAGCATTGGAACGGCGCCCCGGCTCCGGTGCTCGCCGACTCCGATCCCGCTCCAACTCCAGGCCCCAGGGCCATCATTGGACCTGTGTTTGGTCCCGCATCCAGTCAATGAACCGGCGACATTGGAGCGGCGCTGCAAGCCTGTTGCTGCTGCTCTCGATTCCCCTGAGCGCCGAGGTCAAGCGCGTCGTCATTATCAAACTCGACGGCGTTCCCGAAAACGTCCTGGAACGCGAGCTGGCGCGCATAGATCCGATCACCCACAAGAGCACGCTCCCCTGGATGGATCGCGTCTTTGAACAGGGGGGCACGCGCATGGATAACTTCTATGTGCGCGCCATCAGTCTTTCCACGCCTTCCTGGTCGCTGCTCGATACCGGCCAGCATCTGCAGATTCACGGCAATGCCGAGTTCGACCGCTACACCGGCCACGTCTACGATTACATGAACTTCTTTCCGTTCTACGTCGGTTACGCGCGCTCGCACAAAGTGGACATGCCCGGCGTCGAGGTGCTGGACGACCAGAAGATTCCGCTGCTCATCGATCGTTTTCCGTACCCGGCCACTTACCAAAGCTTCCAGCTTTACCAGCGCGGCGTTCGTTGGAAAACTCTGGAACACGCGCTGCCGAATCATTTCTCGCGCGGACTCCGTGAGCTTGTCGACGAGTGGAGCATCGGCTTTGGCCTGGGCAGCACCGTGGAGGAGCAGAGCGAGCGCGAACTCATCGCCAAGCTATCGGATCCGTCTGTCCAATATCTGGATTACTTCACCGGCGATTTCGATCACACCGCCCACGCCACGGCCGACGTGGCATCCCAGCGTCTGGCGCTCCAGCGCATCGATGCCTTGATCGGCCGCGTCTGGACCGCCATTCAATCCAGTCCGCTCGCGGCTCAAACCCTGCTGGTCGCGGTGTCCGATCACGGCATGAACACGGAGCCCGGGGTTTACAGCCAAGGCTATAACCTGGTCGGCTTTTTCAACAGCCGGGCCGGCGGGGCGCATCACGTCATGACCAATCGCCATCCTATGGACGAATTCAAGCTGCGCGGGCTGGATCCGTTCGTGTCCGAGGTGGTGACGCCAAGCAGCGAGTCGCTATACCTGAAAGGCCAAAGCGACGACTATCCCACGGTGCTGCTCGATCCGGATGGCAATGAGCGCGCCTCGGTCTACCTTCGCAACTCCGCGTTCAACACGCTGCAGATTCTGGTGAAGGAGATCAACCGCTCCGGAATCGACCCTGGAATGCGCCGCGCCGCTATCGCCGCGTTCTTCCATGTTGTCGATGGCCAGCGCGCTCAATGGCAGGCGGCCATCGAACAGATTTCCGAAGAGCTCGGCGCGGTACGCCGTGCCATGGTACAGCAGCGGGTCCTGATTGCGTCAGAACCCAGGAAGTGGACGCAGGAACAGCGCGACTTGGGGCTCGACAAGGCCGCTCGCCGCCTCAGCGTGCAACTGGATTCCTGGCGCGATCAGGAGCGCACTTATTCGGCCTACGTGGCCGCGCTTTCCAAACTGCTCACCATCGAACCCAGCGATTTCGACCACCGCCGGCTCACCGCGGAGGATTTAATTCCCAAACGCGCGATGGGTGACCCCAACTCAGTCCATGATCTTGAGAACTATGTCGTTGGACCTGCCGCCGGCGGCCTGGTGCTCAGTCCTGACGGCTCGCTCGACTTTGCGCGCAGCTTCGAGCGCGTCGATTATCCGCCACTGCTCGCCAGTTTGGCAGTGCGCAACAACGTGCAAGCCGCCGTTGGATCGCACCCCATCGATTTTCTGGCGATGACCATCCCCAAGGCGGCTTTGACGTTTGCGGCGGGCGACGCGCCCACGGAGGATCCCATCTGGCTTTACGCGAGCGAGGACAAACAGGCGCTGATCTTGTCTCGCGGGAACCAACTGCGCTATCTGACAATCCACGCGTTGCATCAGGATGAGAGCGGCTCCGTTCACTACGAAGAAGCCGCGCTCGCACCCGGTTTTCCGCTGCGTTACTTCGAAGATGCCAATCTAGCCGTTCCCGAAGCCGATCGCGAAGCCTGGCTCAGATCGTGGCATTCTGAATCGGACTGGTTTCATGCCACGCATCGGACGGCATATTCGAACGGCATCATTGCGCTGCACGAACAGTTCTTGCCGCCGCTGCTCGCCCAGCACGCTGACAACCCGGATGCCGCGCTATTGGCGCGCTTCAACCAGCGCCGACGCCGGCTGGCCGAGCCCGACTTCCTGATCTTCGCCAACGATCATTGGAACTTCAACGTCCGTAATTTTAATCCCGGAGGCAATCACGGTTCGTTCCTGCGAGTCTCCACGCACGCCATCCTGCTTTTCGCAGGCGGCTCCGACACCGGCGTTCCCCGTGATCAAAGGGTGCAAGAGCCCTACGACAGCCTGAGTTTTGTTCCCACCATTCTCGATCTGATGGGCATGCGCAAGGAAGCCGCCGAGCTCCCCGGCCATCCAATTTCAGAGGTTCTCGCGGGACAATCGCCGGACGTGACACATTAACGGCCGGGCAGCAGCGGCAGCATGTCTTTCACGATGCCTTGCTCGCGGCGGCTAAAGAGGCTGCGGAACTCCGGGCTCGCCATTCGTGCCTTGCGATCGTGCTCGGGTGTGGCCGCCAGGGCGCGTAATTCATCGCGCACGGCTTGCTGCCGATCGGGAGCCTGCTTGGAAAATCGATCGATCGCCTTCCGCACGGATTCTTGCTGATTCGCTGGAAGCTGGTGCAGACGGTTATATAGATCGCGCAGGGTGCGCTGTTGCTCGGGTGGAAGCTGGTTGAATCGCTGCAGCCGAGCCTGCAAGTTTTGCCGCTGCCCGGGCGGCAGCCGATCCAGCGCCCGCTGCTGTTGCTCGGGCGACATCCGCTCGAACTCGTCGATTGGAGTTTTTGCGGCGGGAGCTCTTGTTCCCGGTCTGACGCGCCCCGGATGCTCGCCCGGCGGACGCCTTGCAAATGCGGCGGGATGATAGAACAGCACGGACGCGATGAGTGAGAGCGCCACCAGAAGAGCGCGGCTGGACATTCGAGACCTACAACCGCGTCGACGAGCTGGCCGGCACCGGCGTGATCGCCGCGCCGAGCTGGTTCAACATGTCCATATCGTCCAGCGCGTGCTCCACTTGCTCAATCTGCAGCGCTGGCGCTGTCGGCGCATGGTGCGCAAGGACGGGATCAGACTGCCGCAACAAAAACGCGGCAGCTAGGGCAAGACCGGCGCACGCGGCGGCCGGAACCAATCGACGCCACCACCACCCCCGATTCTCCATCTCCTGGATTCGACGGAACAGCCGCCGGTCGAAATCCGGCGAGAGCGATAGTTCGGGCGCATCGGCATCGTCGAGGGCCGCCCACACTGCCTGTTGCGCATCGGCCACCTCCCGGCATTCGGCGCAGCAGCGCATGTGGCGCTCAAACTCGGCCGCGGTGTCCGGGTCCAAAGTCCGGGCGCCGTATCCGACGACGAGCTCCCCGCTGTGATCGAATTCCAGTGGGCATCTCATACCACTCTTCCCCCTCCCGCTTCCCAATCGGCCCATCCCCTAGGCCAAGTGCGCCAACCGCTGCCGCAGCGCCTGGTAGGCCCGAAACAGCAGCGATTTCACGGCTGACTCGGAACAACCTATCACACCCGCGATCTGAGCGTACTCCATTTCTTCGTATTTGTGCATCATCACCGCGGCCCGCTGCTTGGCCGGCAAGCCATGAATGGCCTGCCGCACCTCTCGCAGCTTCGCCTGGTACAGCAATTCCTGCTCGATTGTCCTTTGCCGGTCCGGCACCTGCCGGCTTGCGCCGCCCGCCGTCTCGCTATCCAAACTGGTCTGCGCCTTTTCGTTGCGCCCGTCGCGGATCCAATTGAGCGCCAGATGCATCGCGATGCGAAACAACCAGGTGGTAAACTTCGCGCTCGGCTGATAACTGCCCCGTGATTTATAGACCCGCAGAAACACTTCCTGTGTCAATTCTTCCGCCACGCCATCGTTCCGCACCATGCGGTGCAGAAAATGAATCATTGGTCCCCGATGCTTTTCCAGGAGCAGCTCAAAGCTCCCTTGATCCCCGTCTCGTACCCGCAGCATCAACTCAGAGTCCCGATCGCTGGTCTGCTGAATTGGCCTGCCGGCTGCTCTGCTGTAGTTAACCCGCGCGCTCCAGGAAGGTTGCGGGGGCGGCGGCGCGCGTAATTCCATCAGATCAGGAGTCATCTCACCTGATCCTCACGACGGTGATTTTCCCCGCCGGTTTACACGGATTTACCTTATGCGCGTCCTGCCTATTCCGTCTTTAATGCCCGTTCCATCAACTCGCGGATGGCGTCCCGGGGAGACGTTCGGCCGCGCAGGATGGCGTCCATTTGCCCGGTAATCGGCATATCTACATTACATTTGCGCGCCAGGCCGCAAGCTGCCGCCGTAGTTTCCACACCTTCGGCAATCATTGTCATGGAATTGACGATATCAGCCAGCTTTCTGCCTTTCGCCAATTCGATTCCCACGCTGCGGTTGCGGCTGAGAACTCCGTTACAAGTGAGTACTAAATCGCCTAACCCAGCCAGCCCCGACAAAGTTCGGGGCCGCCCGCCCAGAGCGATCGCCAATCGTGTGATCTCAGCCAGGCCGCGCGTGATGAGCGCCGCGATGCTATTGCTTCCCAGGCCTAACCCGTCACAGATGCCGGCGCCGATGGCGATGATGTTTTTTAGCGCCGCTCCCAGTTCCACACCCACCGGGTCGTCGTTTGCATACAAGCGCAAGGTCGGCCCGGAAAACTCGCGCTGGATCGATGCCGCTAATTCCTGATCTGGTGCCGCGATCACTACCGCGGTGGGGTCCCCGCGCGCCACCTCTCGCGCAAACGTGGGCCCCGAGAGAACCGCCACGCGCGGCTCGAACTTATTGCCGATAACTTCGCGCGCCACCTCAGACATGCGCAGCTGCGTGCCCTGCTCCAGACCCTTGGTCGCGCTCACGAACTGCATCCGGGGTTCGAGATGCGGCAACATTTCGCGATATAAAGGCCGTGCGAAACGCGACGGCATTACGCCCACTACGATGCCCGCACCGGCGAGCGCATAGCCCAGGTCCGCGGTAGGCTCCACGTTGAGCGGTAGCGAAAAACCGGGTAGGAAAACATCGTTGATGCGCGTGGAGAACATGCGCTCCACCAGGTCGGCTTCATGCGCCCACAGGCGGATGCTTTCGCATCGCGGCGCCAGCACGATCGCGAGGGCGGTGCCCCAACTGCCCGCTCCTATAATCGCGATTCTTGCTCCGCCGCTCACCGCGGATTCCCGAACCGGAAAACGTGTTCAGTCCCCGCTCTGATTCGCTCGATGTTGGCCCGATGGCGGTAAATCAGGAACACGCCGGCCACCAGGGTCGCCCCAATCACAATCCACGGAGGATGTTCGATCAACCACGTCGCGAGCGGCAACGCGCCGGCCGCGACAATCGATCCCATCGAGATCTGCCGCGTGGCCGCCACCACGATCACGAAAACTAATAGCGCCGCGAGCATCGGAATCGGCGTTAAATACAGAAACGCACCGATGAAACTCGCGACGGCTTTGCCGCCTTGAAATTTCAGAAACACCGGGAAGGCGTGCCCCGCCATCACTGCCAGCGCCGCCAGACTCATCCACGCGGGAGAGCCATCGGAAAGCTTGTCCGCCAGCCACACCGCGAACAGGCCTTTCGCAATATCGAGCAACAGCGTCGCCACCGCCACCGCGCGCCCGGTGGTCCGCAGCACGTTGGTCGCTCCGATGTTGCCGCTGCCCTTTTCACGCACATCCTCGCCGGTCTTCCAGCGCACCAGCAAATATCCGAATGGGATGCCGCCAACCAGATAGGCAACAATAATCGCGATCAGGGAGGTCATTAGGATTGGGAGGGCGTTCGGAAAGGATACTCAGAGAGCTTGGTGTAGATGGAGCCGGCGGGCCCGGGCTGGCTGCGGTACAAATAAAATCGGTCCACTGGGAACGCGCCGAATTCGACGGACTCGAGCGCCGCGATCGCACTCCGCAGAGCCTGCAACGGCGCTGGCTCCTTGATGCGCGCCAGCGTGAGATGAGCATGGAATGCCCGATCCTCCGCCGCGATGCCCAATGGCGCGGTGGCCGCGTCAATATCCTTCACCAGCGCGGGCAACGCGTCGCCGCCCTGCACGCCCACCCAGAAGACGCGGGGATGATGCGGATTGGGGTACCATCCGAGTCCCTTGACCTCCGCCGGTATGGGGTCGCGCGGAACCAGTCCGCGCAGCGCGGCTTCCAGTTCCGGCAGCTTCTCCCCAGGCCACTCGCCAATGAACTTGAGCGTCACATGCAGGTTATACACCGGACTCCATTTCAAATGCGCGCACGGCCGCAGGTGCATCAGCAGCCTTTCCAACTTCTCCCGCACATCTTCGGGCAGGTCCACCCCAGTGAATAGCCGCATGCTAACCTCCTAGCATACAAGAAGCAACCGCGGTTCCCATCGCTCAAATTCTCTCGGGCTCCACGCTGCTCCAGCGGGATTTCTACGCGCGCCCGGCTATCGAAGTGGCTCGCGATTGTTTGGGCAAGATACTGGTGCATGGCGGCGCTGCCGGACGAATCGTGGAAGTGGAAGCGTATCTTGGCGTGGACGACCGGGCGGCGCATGCCTGGCGCGGCCCCACAGATCGCACGCGCGTCATCTTCGGACCGCCCGGCCATGCCTACGTCTACTTCATCTACGGTATGTACGAATGTCTGAACTTTGTCGCCGAACCGGAAGGGATGGCCGGCTGCGTGTTGATCCGTGCGCTGGAGCCGCTGGCCGGGCTGAGCCTGATGCGCAGACGGCGTCCAGCTGCGCGCAAAACGGAAGACCTGGCGTCCGGACCCGGCAAGCTCACGCTCGCCATGGGTATCACGCGCAAGCTCAATGGCGCTGATTTGGTGGAAGGGCCGCTCCAGGTGCGCCGTCCGCTCGACGAATTGCCATTCGAGATCCACGTCACCCCGCGCATCGGGATCACCCATTGCGCCGACTGGCCCCTGCGTTTCGTCATTGCGGGAAATCGCTTCGCCAGCCGCTAGCCGAGAGTCGATCTGGTCCTGCACGTTGCTTCATCAACCCGACGCCGCGCTTGTTAGCGCGTTGCGGCCAATCGGGAGCCGCCGAAGTGTTAAAGTGTTCTGGTGCAGCCCACTCTCCCCCTAGCGCAGGACAGCGTGACCCTTGAGAGGGACACGCGTTTCGTCCTCGACTACCCGGAATCCGAGTTGGTCTTCGGCCTGGTCTTTGCGGTTGGGACAGACTATAGACCCGTCCTTGATTACCTAACCGACCATATCAAACTGAGCGGCTACGCCGCCCTAAATCTCCAGATCAGTAGTTGGTTCACAGAGAGTTCGGACCGGTTGGGTCTCAAACTAATCCTTCCTGAGGAGCCCGAATACGAGCGGATCGCCACCCGAATCGACGCTGGGAATCAGATCCGTAGGAGGACTGGGAGGCAGGACATCCACGCTCTGACCGCAGCGTCGAAGATTTTTAGCACCAGGGAAACAGACACCCACGATAATCCAATGGCCCACAAACGAAGGGCCCATATCCTTGTTTCCCTCAAGCGCCCGGAAGAAGTTGACACGCTTCGCAAAATCTATGGACCTGGGTTTTTCCTTATCGGGGTTTTTTCTGACGAAGCGGAAAGAATCGAATTCCTCACCAACCGGAAGGGGCTTGATCCGGAGCAAGCTCACGAACTCATCGAGATAGACCAGAAGCAGAACGCCGACGAATTCGGCCAACGAACTCGAGATACCTTCCAGATGTCGGACTTATTCGTGGGAGTCGCCGATAAGCAGTACGAGGCTGGCTTGCAACGTTTCTTGCATCTCATATTCGGTGATCCATTTATAACTCCATCGCGCGACGAGCACGCTATGTTCCTTGCATACGCGGCATCGCTCCGATCAGGAGATCTTTCCCGGCAGGTTGGGGCCGCACTATCGTGCGCTGGGGGTGACGTTGTTTCACTCGGTTGCAACGACGTTCCGGCACCGGGTGGCGGCCTCTATACGACGGATCATGGTGCAGACGACCAACGCGATCATAAGCTCAAGGGCGATTCAAACGACGTTCGGAAAGCCGAGATCATCGACGATATCATCGTCGCGTTCACGAAGAGGTTTCTGCCTGGCCGCAACCCCGATGAGATTCTGATCGAGGCTCGACCACTTCTGAGAGAGACAATGGTCGGAGACGTGACGGAGTTCGGGCGTGCTGTCCATGCGGAGATGGACGCGTTGATAACTGCTGGCCGGAATGGCATAAGCTTCCGCGAGGCAACGCTCTATACGACGACGTTTCCCTGCCATAATTGCACGAGGCATATCGTTACTGCTGGGGTCAGGCGCGTTGTGTATATCGAGCCTTATCCCAAGAGCCTCGCCCGAGAGCTGCACTCCGACGCCATCAGGATTAATGGCGCAGCTAAGAAGGACGACCGCCGGGTTCCGTTCGAACCTTTCCTCGGGATCGGTCCCCGGCGGTTCTTTGATCTATTTTCCCTCAAGCTGAGCTCCGGCTATGTAGTCGAGCGGAAGCGAAACGGAGCCAAAGCCCCATGGGAGCAGCGGCGTGACTCCAAGCCGCGAGTGCCTATGGCACCAACGTCGTATCTGGAGCGCGAGCAGCTGATACATAAAACGTTAAATCAGATATTCTCTATTAGACAGGATGAGTATGCCAGGGCTGACCAAATCACGGGAACTGAAAGTCAAGAGCGGAGCGGAATATTGGAAACTGGTGGAGACGACGGCTCACCGAGTCGAAAGCTGGCCAGAATGGAAGACCGGCGAACCGGCGATAGTCTCGCAACAGGAGACGAACGCAAGTAAGCGACCCAACGGCGACAAAAGACGAGAGACCACCGGCAAGAGTGCGCCCAAGCGGTAGACCTGCGTCCTTTCAATTTCGTATAGTACGCAGAAGCCCCTGGCGTGCGCAGCCCGCGATGCAACTCTCCGGAAGCCGCGCTAGCTTCCAATCCCCAATCCCCAACCCCTAAAATTAAGAAATATGCTCAAGCCGACTATTTTCCGCGAGTACGACATCCGGGGCGTCGCGGATTCCGAACTTCTCAGCCTTGACGTGGAACAGCTTGGCCGCGGGCTAGGGACCTATTTGCGCCGTCATAGCGGTGGCGCCAACATCAACGTTGGACGCGATTGCCGGCTCAGTTCCACGCGCCTGCGCGACGCCCTGGTGAAAGGCCTGCTGGCCGCCGGTTGCAACGTCACCGATATCGGCACGGTTCCCACGCCCGTGCTCTATCATTCGGCGCAAAATTTGAACGCGCACGGCGCCATCATGATCACCGGCAGCCACAATCCTTCCGAATACAACGGCTTCAAAAGCGTATGCGGCACGGGCACTTTGCACGGCGAAGCGATCCAGGACGTTCTGCACATCATCCAACGCGCCGATTTCGAATCCGGCAGCGGCAAGCTCGCCACCACCGACGCCGTAACGCCTTACGTCAATGAAATCGCCTCTCAATTTCATCTGGATCGCCGCATCAAGGTTGTGGCCGACGCCGGCAACGGAACGGCGGGCCCAGTCATCCATCGCATATTTGAAAAGATCAACCTGGACGCCACCGAACTTTTCTTCGAGATGGACGGCCACTTTCCCAACCATCACCCCGATCCAACCGTGCCCGCCAACCTGGCGCACTTGGTCGCCAAAGTCCGCGAAACCGGCGCTGAGCTGGGCATCGCTTTCGATGGCGACGCCGACCGCATCGGCGCGCTCGACGAGCAGGGCAACGTCATCTACGGCGATCTGTTGTTGTTTATCTATGCTCGCGAAATCCTCCAGCGCAAACCGGGCGCGACGTTCATCGCCGAGGTGAAATGCTCCCAGGTGATGTACGACCAGATCGCCAAACTCGGCGGCAACGGCATCATGTACAAGACCGGCCACTCGCTCATCAAAGCCAAAATGAAGGAGGAACACGCCGAGCTGGCGGGCGAAATGTCCGGCCACATGTTCTTCGGCGATCGCTATCGCGGCTATGATGATGCGCTCTATGCCGCCTGCCGATTGATCGAAATTGTTGCGAAATCCGGCCAGCCGCTCTCGGCGCAGCTGGCGGGCGTACCGAAGATGGTGTCCACTCCCGAGATTCGTGTCGACTGTCCCGACGAAATCAAATTCGAGCTGGTAGCGCGCGTGGCCGAGCATTTCAAGAAGGCTTATAAAACCATCGACATCGACGGCGTTCGCGTCATCTTCCCGGAAGGCTGGGGATTGCTCCGCGCTTCCAACACCCAGCCGGTGCTCGTCATGCGCTTCGAGGCAAGCAACGAACATCTGCTGAAGCAATATCAGTCGGAAGTGGAACAGGTGCTGGAGGCCTCGCGCGCCGCTGGAAGTTCCGTCTCATGATCCGCCGTTTTCTCGCGCTGCTGATCGCCGCCGCTTCTGTCTGCGCGCAGCCCGCGCGCACCATCGTGCTACATGCTGCCCGCCTGCTGGACGTTGAGACCGGCAACATCACCGCGCCGGGCGAGGTTTTGATCCAAGGCGAGCGCATCGCCGCGGTTGGTTCCTCCGTCACGCATCCTTCCGGCGTACAAGTCATCGATCTGGGCGATACCACTTTACTTCCCGGCCTGATCGACGCCCATGTGCACCTGTTCCTGCATCCCGGCGCCGAGGATTTGCAGACCGTCCAGGAATCCGTCCCGCAGCGCACCATCGCCGCCACGCTCGCCGCTGGGGCTGACCTGATGGCCGGCTTCACCGCCGAGCGAGACATGGGAACCGAAGGCGCGGGCGCCGCCGACACCGCCGTGCGCGACGCGATCAATCACGGCCTCATCCCCGGCCCGCGCCTGCGCATCAGCGGCAATGCGATCGACATTCTCGGCGGCCACGAAGACGCCATCGGTTACAACCCCGAGCAGCACGTTTTGCCCAACGCCACCTGGGCCAACAATGCGAACGAGCTGGTCACGGTAATACGCGAACAATACAAGCTGGGCGCCGACTTCACGAAAATCTACGAAACCGGCCCAGATTCGGTGAGCGACGGCAAACTCACCACGCCGTATCAATTCAGCGAGGCCGAGCTCGCCGCCGCAGTCCACGAGGCCGCTCGCGTGGGCAAGCGCGTCGCGGTTCATGCCACTGGAGAACCAGGCACGCTCTACGCGGCGCGCGCGGGTGTCGCATCCATCGATCACGCCTACCAGCTCTCGGACGAAACTATGCGCCTGATGCGCGAAAAGCACATCTTTGCGGTCCCGACGTTTACGATTCTCGAATACTTCATCGAGCACGCCGCCTCACCCGAACAAGCCGCGCGCTATCGCGAAACTCAGGAAATGCACGCGCGCGAACTGCCGAAGCAGATTGCCGCCGGTGTTCCCATCGCAGTGGGCTCCGATGTGGGCCCGTTCCCGCACGGCACGCAGGGCAGGGAATTCGTGCTCCTGGTGAAGTACGGCATGACGCCGCTCGCCGCGATCCAAGCGGGCACTCTGAACGGCGCAAAGCTGCTTGACTGGAACGGACAAATGGGTGCCCTGAAGCCGGGCTATTTCGCCGACATCGTCGCAGTGCCGGGCAATCCACTCACGGACATCAGCGTCTTGCAGAAGGTTACCTTCGTCATGAAAGGGGGTGTGATCTACAAGAAGTGATCCGATATTTGTTGCTCGTTTTTTCGTTAATGCCCACGTTCGCGGCCGATCTCGCCATCACCGGCGTGAAGGCATTTCCGGCTCCTGATGCCGCGCCTGTTACGAACGCCACGGTAGTGATTCACGACGGGAAAGTCTCTGCCGTGGGCAAGAACGCCGCCATTCCGCCGGACGCAACGAAGCTTGCATGCTCAGGCTGTTATGTCTTCGCGGGTTTCTGGAATTCCCACGTGCATTTCACCGAGCCGAAGTGGGCCGCGGCTGCCACAGCGCCGGCTCCCGTCCTCACGCGGAATCTCCAGGCGATGCTGACGCATTCCGGCTTCACTACGGTGGTCGACCTGGCGTCTGATATCCGCAGCACCTCTGCACTTCGCCGCCGTGTTGATTCCGGCGAGGTGCCCGGCCCGCGAATCTTCACCGCTGGTTCGGGGATTTATCCGCCCCACGGAGTGCCCATTTATCTCAGCAATCTGCCGCCGGAAGTTCGCGCCGCCCTTCCGCAGCCGTCCACACCGGCCGAGGCCGAGGCCATCGTCAGACAAAACATGACGGCCGGCGCCGATGTTCTCAAACTCTTCACGGGTTCGTACGTGACCCGCAGCGAGATCAAACCGATGCCATTGGATGTAGCCCGGGCCGCGGTTGCCATTGCTCACGCGCACCATGAGCTCGCCTTCGCGCATCCGTCCAATCTCGAAGGGGTCCGTATCGCGATGGAGGCCGGCGTCAATGTGCTGGCGCACGCCCCCGACACGGTTGCAGGCGTAGACGACGCGGTGATCGGCCAGTTAGTGGCCCATCACATGTCGATGATTCCGACGCTGAAACTCTTCTCAGGAGAATCGGCCATCCCGTGCATTCGCGAAATCGTGCTCAAGTTTCACCAACTCGGCGGACCGCTCATTTTTGGAACGGACACTGGATTTCTTGCGGACTACGATCTCACGGAAGAATATCGCCAGCTCGCCCTGGCAGGCCTGTCCTGGAAAGAAGTGCTGGCGATGTTAACCACAGCGCCCGTCAAACTTTTTGGACTGAAGGGCGAAGGCCGCGTCGCGCCGGGCCAGCGAGGCGATCTGACGATCCTGTCCACGGACCCATCGTCCCAAGGCCTGACGGCGTTCACCAAGGTGCGTTACACCATCCGTGCCGGCAAAGTGATTTATCAGCGTTAATCCGCGTTCATCCGTGGCGATTAATTGGCAGCGCCCTGCATCGCCAATTGCGCAACCGGCTTGGGCGCCAAAGCCTCTTGCCCGAACCGCACCGACACCAGCTTCGATACGCCCGGCTCCTGCATGGTGACTCCATACAGCGATTGCGCCGCTTCCATGGTGCGCTTGGCGTGCGTGATCACGATGAACTGCGTCTGCTTCGACATTTCCTTGATCAGCCGCGTCAGCCGCTCGATGTTCGGTTCGTCCAGCGGCGCATCCACTTCGTCCAGAATGCAAAACGGGCTGGGCGTGTACTGGAAAATCGCCATCAGCAGCGCCATCGCGGTGAGCGATTTCTCGCCGCCCGAGAGCAACAGGACACTCTGCAGCCGCTTGCCCGGAGGCGACGCCACGATGTCGATCCCGGACTCGGCGATGTTCGTCTCATCGGTCAGCCGCATCTCGCCGACGCCGCCGCCAAACAGCGTGCGGAACATTTCGCGGAAGAATCCGTTCACCGCTTCGAAGGCTTCGGTGAACCGCTTGCGGGATTCCACGTCGATATCGTGAATCGCCTTCTCGGTGTCACGAATAGAATCCAGCAAGTCCTGTCGTTGCGCGTTCAGGAAATCGTAGCGTTGCTGCGCTTCCTGAAATTCCTCCAGCGCCTGCGGATTTACCGGGCCTAGCGCCTCGATCTTCGCTTTTACTTCCTGATACCGTTGCTCGGCATCCATCAGCCCGGCTTCATCCAGCACCACTTCTTCGCCGGCAGCCAGCTCCTCAGCAGGAATGCCCAGTTCCTTGCGGCTGGTCTCATCCAGAAACTTCAACTCGGCCTGCTTGCGTACCAAATCCAATTCCACCTGCGAGCGCTGTTCCTGCGCCGCTTGCACGCTCACGCGCAGTTGCTTCAACGCTTCATCCAGAGCCGCAAGATCCGCGCGCTGCCGGGTCTCCCGCTCCGCCAAATCCGCCACAACCTCTTCCGAAGCAAGAATCACTTCCACTAATTCGTTGGCCCGCCGATCCAACTCGATGTTGTCGGAGAGCATCCGTGCTCGCTCCACACCCAGCCGTTCCATCTCGGCCGCAATTTCACCGCGCCGCGCCACCGCCGCCGCAATCCCCGCCTCATGCCGGGCCTGCGTAGCACGCTCGGAACGCTGCCGCTCTTCAAATCCAGCCAGCTCGGCCCGCAGCTCGCCGTGCTCTTCCACTAGCAGATGCGCCTGCGACTGCAGCTCTTCGAAATCCTCGCGCGATTGCTCCAGGACCTGTTCTTCCACCGACCGCGCGGTCTCGCGCTCATCCAGCAACCGTTGATCGCGCTCCTGCTGTTCGCGCGCCCGGCCGCCTTCCTGCCGCAACCGCTCCAGTTCCAACCGCGCCACCGACAATCGCGACTGCGCGCGCGTGAACTCCTCGGCCAATTGCCGATGCTCGTGATCCAGCGCCAGCGCGTCTTTCTCCTGCCTCTGCTGCAAGGACCGCAGGCTCTCCAGATCCTCGCTGAATCCGGCGATCTCGCGCTCCAGTTGCTCCAGCGCCGTGGCCGTGCCTTCCACCGCGCGCTGCTTCACCTGCACTTCTCCGGTCAGCTCGCGCAGCTCGCGCTTCAGCGCCAATGGACCGCTGCCCGTCTTCTTGCCTCCGCTTACCGCGTGGCCGTGATAGCTCACGCCATCCGGCAGCAGGAAGAAAAACTCCGGATGCGCCATCGCCAGCCGCTGCGCCGCCGGCCGATCTTTGGCCAGGAAACAATGCGCTAGCCGAGGCAGCAAATCCCGCGGCGCGCTCGCAAAACCATTGGTGAACCGCAGATGATCGCTCAACCGGCCAATCACTCCTTCGTCGTCCGCAAGCGATTCCAGAGCCCGCGCTTGTTCGCCGGCTTCCGGATGCACCAGGAACGTCGCGCGCCCGTCCAGATCGGTGCGCATCAGGTTGATCCCGCGCTCGGCATCGTTCCAGTTGCCAACCACCACGTATTCCAGCTCTTCGTGCAGGAACTCTTCGGTGGCCTTTTCGTACACCGGCTCCACTTCCACGAAATCCGCCAGCACGCCCGCCGCGTGAAACTCCTCGGTCTCGCCGCGCTCGATAGCTGTAAACAAGCGCTTCACGCTCTCCGCCGTGTAGGCGCGATGCGAAAGAATCTCTTCGAGCGAGTCCTTGCGGGCTTTCAATCGGGATGCATCGGTGCGCAGTTGATCCAGTAGCTTGCGCGCTTCCCCCGCCTGCCCCTTGCGCACGTTCAGCTCTTCTTCCACGCGCCGCCGTTTGTCCGCGGTGGACTCCAGCTCCATCTGCCCCGCCGACATCCGGCGCGATAATTCCGCCTTCACCACCGCGTGCCGTTCCAGATCGGACCCGGCGGTCTGCTCGTCCCGCTGGCAGCGCGCTGCGTCACGATCGATGGCCGAGAGAAATTCGCCGATCTGCACCAACTGGTTCTTCAGCGCCGACGATTCGCCCAGCAATCGCAAAACATTCTGCCGGCCGGTCTCGAGCGTCTTCGCCCGCGATTGCAGCGCCTGTTGAATCTGCTCCCGCTCGGCCGCCTTGGCCGACAAACGCTCGCGGGCCGACTCAATCTGCGCCTCCAGCTCCACTACCGACTGCAAGTGTGCTTCCAGCTCTTCCCGCAACTGCGCGTGACGCTTCTCCAACTCCTGCGATTCGGTCTCGCCCTGGGCCAGGCGCTGTTCCATCGCACCGATTTGCTGCGCCTGTGAAGCCAATCGGCCGCGCGTGCGCTCCTGTTCCAGTTGTAAATCAGCCAGCCGCCGCCGCGCCTCGGCCAGCTCCGCGTCATTGCGATAGCAAGCCTCCTGCAAAGCCGTATGTTCCCGCTCGCGCTCCGTTACCTGCGTGGAAAGATTTTGGAACTCCGCATTGGCCAGATTCAGATCCAGCGCCGTTTTCGCCGCGTCGCGCTCCAGCATCCGATACCGCGCCGTCAGTGACGAGCGCAGATGCGCGATCATCTCGGTCTTCAGCTCTTCGTATCGCCGGGCTTTGGAGGCCTGGCGCTTCAGCGAGTTGACCTGCCGCCCCACCTCTTCCAGAATGTCGAACACGCGCGATAGATTTTGTTTCGCGCCTTCCAGCTTGGCTTCCGCCAGCCGCTTTTTGGTTTTGAATTTGCCGATGCCCGCGGCTTCTTCAATGATGGCTCGCCGGTCCTGCGGTTTGTTGCTGAGGATTTGCCCGATGCGCCCCTGCTCGATGATGGCGTAGCTTTCGGGCCCCAGGCCGGTGCCGATGAAGAGATCCTGGATATCGCGCAGCCGCGCGGCCCTGCCGTCGATCAGGTATTCGCTCTCGCCCGATCGAAACAATCGCCGCGTGATGGTCACTTCGCTCGGCTTATGATGCCCGTTGCCGTTGGTGTGACCGTTCCCGTTCACATGCTCCGCTTCGGCCGACGGATCCACCAGCGTCATGGTGACCGACGCCAAACCCAGCGGCTTGCGGTCCCGCGTGCCGGCGAAGATCACGTCTTCCATCCTCGCCCCGCGCAGGCTCTTAGCGGACTGCTCGCCCAGCACCCAGCTCATGGCGTCGCTGAGGTTGGATTTTCCACAACCGTTGGGGCCAACCACTGCCGCGATTCCCGAACCTGCAAACTTCATTTCGGTCCGGTCGAAGAAAGACTTAAAACCTTGTATTTCAACCCGCTTGAGCTTCAGCAAAATAGCTTCCCCTTCCATTATCGTCTCGGGGGATGGGTCTATGGTAACCGCAGTCCAGGGGAAAGTAAAGCGGGTGATTGGCTATATTTTGGGGGTACGTACAGAACCATACCATTCCTTGCGTAAGTAACGTACTAACCGGGCCTTGCCGGAACGGAGATACGGCAAATTGGTCGTTACCAGCTATGGTAGTTTCAGAAATCATGGCGATGGACGATCCAACGAGCCTTACTGACTTATAGCCCTGACGGCGTCGATCTGACGTTAATTCGCTGGATGCTCTCGCTCACACCCGCCGAGCGGCTCGAATACCTGGAGCAGCGCGTGAACGACATCATTTCGATTCGCGAGTTGAATGCCGGAACATAAGCTAATTGCCACGCTCCGTGCGCTACATGACGGTGGGGTCGAATTCGTCATTCCCGAGTGGGCTGGGTGGGTGGGCCGGCTGCGGTGTTGAATGGCGCGCCCGTGGACACTTTCGACATTGAAGCCTTGGATGTCTTCCGAATCGCGTGGGCTACGCTGCGCAGCCCGAGCGGCGTCTCAAACCCAACGCGAGTCATTTAGCCGCCGGCGGCCATCTGAATCTGCTGACGCGCTGCGGCCCGCTCGACGTTTTTGGGAACAATAGGACGCAATCTCGGGTATGCGGAGGAAGGCGTCCGCATCCGGGTTCTCGATCTTGAGACGATTATCGCTCTCAAGGAGGAACTCGGCGGCGAGAAGGATCGCGCTGTCCTTCCCACGCTTCGCCGGACGCTGGAAGAGAGACGGCGGCGCTAACGCCGGCTACGACGATAGATAAAAATTCACATCTACTTCGGTCAACACTTCCACAGGAATCCCGTTGAGATACGTCGGCTTATACACCCACTGTTTCACCGCGTCCATCGCAGCCGGGACCAGCAGGGGCTGGCCGCTAATCAGGCTGAGGTTCTGAATCGTTCCGTCCCGGCCAATGATCGCTTTCAGCTTTACCTCGCCGTGAATGCGGGCCTGTTCGGCGATCAACGGATATTGCGGCTGAACCTCGTGAACCAAGCGCGCCGCTTCCACATTCCCACCCATCCGAATACGCGCCGGCGTCACTGGCTTGGGAGCTTCGACCTTTTGCGGCGGGGGAGGCGGCGGAGGGGGCGTGGCGCTTAGAATTCCTCCCACAACTCCACCGGCCACGCCTCCCATTACTCCACCGGGAACGCCGCCAATCACTCCACCCACTGACGGTGGAGGGAGCTCTTTAAGATCTTTGACCATGGCAACCTCCTTGGGGATCCTGGCCGGTGCGATCAGCCGGCTGGCGTCGAACTTCCGCGGCCTGATGTGAATCACTCTGGCCACTCGCGCTTGCGCGGGCGCAGGAGCGGGCGGGGGCGGCGGGGGAGGAGGAGCCAGCAGTACGCTGGCCAAGTGCGTGACGGGAAGCGATTCAACAAAGAACAGTGGAATCGCCAGCAACAGGCCTACCGCGATTAGTTGTCCCGCAAACGCCAACACCACCGTCCACGGCCGGCGCGTTTTGCCCACCCCAACGAAACTCTGTTCGAACATCGTCTTCACCGTGCTTCTATCTGTTGGATGCGTAAAATTCGGCTGGCGGTGCATACGGCGCGCACTGTATTCCCTTTGTCGCTCCAAAGGCGTAACGTGGAAGTAGAAGGAGGTCTATATGACGGCCTCAGTGAAATCAATCACGATGACATCCGCCATTTTGTGGGGCGGCTGTATGTTGATCGTCGGCCTGATCAACCTGGCGGACCCATCCTATGGCAGCGAATTTCTGCGGATGATGAGCTCCGTTTATCCCGGAGCGGATACCAGCCGGACGATCGGAAGAGTTTTGCTCGGCACCCTCTATGGAATCATAGACGGCGCGGTAGGCGGATACCTGTTCGCCATCCTGTACCGCGCGCTGAACCGGGAACATCGCTCAGTTCATTAAACCCAAGCCTGTTTCCTGCTGGTGGAAAGCCAGCGTGCCGAAAGCTGCTATTCTAGAGGGACGAACCGACTGCAAAAAATCGAGGAGATTCCCGTTGGCTGAAGTTCAACTTCATGAGGGCGAAAGCCTGGAGAGCGCGCTCAAGCGCTTTAAGCGAAAAGTCCTGCAAGAGGACATTGTCAAAGACATCAAGCGGCACGCTTTCTATTTGAAGCCGGGCCAGAAGAAGCGGGTCAAGCAAGCCCTCGCTCGCAAACGCGCGCGCAAAAAGCGCACTAGAGACAGCGAGCCCGATCGCAGTCCATCCTAAACGTCACCGTTTAGATTGGATCTATCGGAATCATAAAGCCCGCCTAATGCGGCGCTGGGCCGCGCACTACCGAAACAAAATCGTCAGGACGAATGCGGCGCGCAAATGCCGAGCGGATTTCCTCGGCGGTCATGGTCAGGTACCGTGCAGCGGCGCGGCGTTGTTCGTCCAAAGGCAAGCCGATGGTCGAGCGATCCAAGATCTGACCCGCAATCGCATCCTCGCTGGATTCGCTGAGCGGAATTTGCCGCAGCAACAAAGCCTTGGCCTGAGTCAGTTCGGCCGGACTGACGTTTTCGGTCTGCATTTGCACCAGGTCGCGCTTCACCAGGGCAGCCGCTTTAAACACATTGGCCGGATCGCACCCGTAACTCACCGTGTAGGTGGCGCGGGTTTTCCCCGCTGCGATGCTGTCGCCCACGGTGTAGACATAGCCATTCACCTCGCGGAGATCGTGATAAAGCCGCGTGGCGTAGAATCCGCCGCCCAACACGTGGTTGCCCAGTTCGATCGGATAGTAGTCGGGATCGAACCGATTGATGCCTAGCTCTTCGGAGAGCGCCACCGAATCCTGGACGCTGGTATTGTCCGCCACATCGAAGGACGCTGTTTTGTTGAGCGGCGCTGGCGGGAGTGTGATATTGGGCTTCGGCCCCTCAGCCGTCCATTTTCCGAAACAGTCTTCGATCGCCTTCTTGGCCTCTTCGGGCGTAATGTCGCCAATCACCACGATGTCGGTAAGATCGGGGCGAAACACCTTGCGGTAATATGCCTTCACGTCATCGAGCGTCACACTCGAGACGGTTTTGGGCGTGGCTTCCCGCAACTCTGGATCGTTCATCGGAAGAAGCGCCTTGTCCAGCGCCCGTTCGGCACGATAGGACGGGCTCATCAGTTGGCCGGCGGTCAACTCGGCATTTTCCTTGCGCACGATTTCCAGCGCTTCGGCCGGGAGCCGGGGAGTCAATTCGTTGGCCGCCAGGAGTTGCACACCGCGCGGAAAATACTGCTTGAGCACCCGTAGCGAGAAGAAGTGGCCGCCGGTCTCCGACGCCGCAATGTCATCCAGGGCCTTATGAAACGCCAACCGGTCGAGCGAAACGGTTCCATAGTCGAACAGTCCATCCAGAATATCGGCCACTCCCTCTTGCCCCGCTGGAGTTTCCAGGTCGGTCTGATGGCGAACCTCGCCCACCAGCGTGACGGTGGGGCTGATCTTTTCGGTGAGCACGATTAACCGGATACCGTTGGGCAGTTTCATGTCGGACGGCCGCACAGTCGCTTGCGGGATCGAGAGCTTCTTCAATTCCGATTCGGCCCACGGCGGAAGGGTCACCGCGGAGGCGGGCGCAACGGTTGCTTTTTCGCTGCCGCCGAATCCCTTCGAAGCCGCCGCCTGGCCGGATGGAGCGGGCTTCAACGTCGCCACGATGGCATTCTGCTGTACCAGGTATTCCTTCGCGACGCGGCGAACGTCTTCGGGCGTCACCTTCTGGATGTCGGCCAAGTCCTGCTCGGGAGATTCGCGGCCTTCCACGGCCAGCGCGTCGGACCAGCGAGCCGCCAGGTCGGAAATGGAATTCCGCTCGAACTCCGCGGACGCAACTTCCCGCCGCTTGGCGGCTAGAACCAGGTCCAGCGGTAGTCCATTGGTGCTGGCATCCGCGAGCACATTTTGCAGATCGGCAACAATAGGATGCGCGTCGGCGTCTCCCGGGATGGCCGCAATTGCGAAGGCCACGCTCGCTTTCCGGAACGACTCACCTACGCTGAAATCGACCGCCAAAGCCTTGCCCTGAACCACCAGATCGTACAGCTTGGCTCGATGGCTGGCCAGAACATCGCTCAGTACTTCTGCCGAGGCGAAATCCGGGCTATCGGTTCCAGGCATGCGAAAAGCCACAAAGACCAGCTGATATGGCAAATCGCTTGGAAGATTGAATGTTTCGGGCTTTACAGGTTGCAGGGTCACCACGGGACGGGAAGGAACATCGTGCCGTGGAATAGCGCCGTAAATGCTCTTTACTTTCGCCAGCACGGTTTGCGGATCCACGTCGCCCGTGATCACCAAAATCGCATTGTTCGGCGCATACCAGCTGCGATAAAACTGCTGCAACATAGTGCCGGTGGTGGCATCGAAAGACGGCTTAGTACCGAGCGCATCGTGCGAGTAAGGCGTGCCCGCGAACATATCCTGATTCAGCCGCGTGATGAACTTGTAAGTGGCATTGGACAGATCGCGAGCCACCTCCTGCTCGATAGCGCCGCGTTCCTGCGCCCATTCGCTTTGCAGATCCTGAGCGCCTGCCAGGCACGCGGCATCCACGTGGAGCACCACGTCCAGATCCTCCGAAGGCACGGTAGCGTAGTACTGGGTGATGGTTTGTTGCGTATCGGCGTTGTCCACGCCGCCCAGTTGAGCGTAGATGGCCGAGATCTGGGGGCCGCTCAATTCCGTGCAACCACGAAAGAGCATGTGCTCCTGCGCGTGCGCCATGCCTGGGAAGCCCGCCGGGGTTTCGTCGCCGCCCGCCAGGATGTTATCTTCCACGGTTACAACCGGGGCGATGGGATCGCGAACAATCACGACGCGCAGGCCATTGGAAAGCGTGGCTCGCGTGACGTTCGGTTCCGCGGTGGCGCCGGCTAACCGGCTTCCAACCGAGCAGATGGAAATGGCGAGCACAGTGGCCAGCCCTAGGGTTGGGCGCGAGAAGGTTCGACGAGCAAAGGTCCGGTGCAAACGAAGAGTCATCACTCCTTAGACGCCTCAAGGGCGGCCACCGGCACCCCCATATTTACTGTATTTTCATTGCCCGGAAACCGGTACTACTTGGTATACATGAACCGGTTCCCATATTTGTCACCGGGGTAGAACCAGGTTCGGATTGCCATCGGCGATCCGGGAGCACGCTCCTCGAAAGTTAGGCCCGGCCGGCTGGGTGCTTTTCCCTGATAATCGGGCTTCACCAGGAAGACGCCGTACACTTTGCTCTCTTGCGGATTCTTGATTTCCACCACGTTGAGCTCGCCGCCCGATTGTTCCAGCTTGAACAAATATCTGCCGGCGGGCAAAACGCGTCCTGGCACCTGCACTGGTGCTTTGAAATTGAAAACCGTCACTTCTTGCGGCGTACTGGCGCGGAGGCTCGGCGTAAGACCGGGAGCGAACAGGGCAGCGGCCCCCAATACCAGGACGCCGGACAAAATGTGAAACCGTGACATAAATCTGCTCCTTTGGTGAGATTTGGGGCTATCCGTAGTACTCGGCACGAAATTCCAGCAGCCTGCTCAAGTCGGCACTGAGCACGTCCTGATCGTGGCCCATCAGCCGGTTATCGTTTAAAACCATTTGGACTGCCGAGATCGTATTGTCCAATTCGCGGCTGTCATAAACACCCTTGTCCCAGTTGCTTTCCAGCGTTCGAAGCTGGTTATGAACGATATCGAATCGGGCGCCATCCCCGAGAAAGCTTGGGTAGGCGTTGGTCTGAGCTCGATAGAGATCGTTTCGAATCGTGTCGAACATCGAGTGGGTGTTTTGATATTCGTCCTGGCTATAAAAGGGGTTTTGAGTCTGCTGTGGAATGGTTTGAGCGCTAGCCGCCCAACTGAACAGTAGCAACCCGGACCCAACCAGCCCACGCACGAAAATGCTGTTCATGGTTCACCTCCTGTCTGTTGGATGCTTTACGTTTCGATACGCTTCCGGCTGTTCCATTGTTAGATCACGTTACGGACTCCCACGTTGAAGGAAGGTTTGCGGATTGCGGTCTAACAAGCGAGCATGTTGCTTCGAAACGCGTTGATCGCGGCGCTGGGCGTTTTGGTATTGGTGGCAGGCAGTGACGCTCAACCTGAGGACTTCATGGAACTGCTGCGAACGCATGTGGGCTTAAATGTTCCCGGGTTAGCAACCGGTCTGCAGGCCGGAAAGGCAGTTGCTGGAATTCTTCCCACCTCCAGCAAGGGCGAGATTGCGCTGGCTGCCGCGGTGCGCATCCAGGTGCCGCTCGCGTTTTTCCTCGGCGACTTTACCATCGCGCCCACAGTCAAACGGAGGTCCGAGGCGCGTGTGATTCATGAGTTCGGCCGTCCCCCTCAACCGCGGGACCTCGAATCGCTGACACTCTCGAAACATGACGTCCACGCACTGGCGCGGTGCATGCCCGGCGATTGCGCGTTCAAGCTGTCCGCGTCAATGATGGACCAGTTTCACGATGGCCACGGAAGCCAGCGTCTGTTTCGCAATCTCGTTTTCGAGTACCTCACGCAATATTTACAGAAAGGCAATGCCGCCATGATCACCTATGCGGACAAGCGTCCACCGGTGCGAAGCGCCGATGCATTCCACCAATTGCTTGGTCAATTCGAATAGTTGGGCGCATATTCGCCGCCGCTCCAAGCCTGCCTGGAAACGTTCTCCGGCCGCCCCTGCCCGCGAGTGGAAAGTGTTTTTTCGTGGTCCACGGCCAAATTTGGATTGCGGCCGCTATTTACGCTCACGCATACCATGATCCACAAGTCATCGCTGGCGGGTAAGCCGGCCGTGTTCATCGCGCTGAAGCAGATATATGCCGATCACTACTTCGACGCCGCGCTCGGACTGGCGGTGCTGGTGGAGGATTCCGCCGAGCCATCGCATCCCGCCGTCTGGCTTGCCTATGTCGAGCGCTCCCAAACCGACGATTTGCAAAGCTGGCTAGGACCGGTCGAGAAGGCGGTAGCGGAGCAAAAGGCGCGGACCGAGATCCAGAAGGACCTCGCGGCAGTGAAAGTCCGGCTGGAGAGTCGCTACGCTCAGGCCGCGCGGCAAAAGTAACCGAGCGATCCGATTAGCGCGTACTAACCGGGCTGGAGCCCTCGATTTCGTTCGCCAGGCCATCGGCGTGATAGAGTTTGCGCAACGCTTCCATCATCGCTCCGGTGTGTACTGCGACCGCCCGGTTGTCGCGTTCGTCGTAGACGAAATCCCCCACCAGGCTTTCGATGTTTCCATCAAAGATGAGCCCCACTAATTCTCCGCTGCGATTGATCACCGGCGATCCCGAATTTCCCCCGATGATGTCGCAGGTGCTGACAAAGTTCAAAGGCGTTGCCAGGTTCAAAACCGAAACGCCTTTCTGGTAGCGATCCGTGAGATTGAATGGCGGTTTATCGTCGAAGCCGTAGGCGCGATCGTAAAGCCCATAAAAAGTGGTCTTGTAAGGCGCCACTGTGCCGTTCATCGGATAGCCTTTCAGCGTGCCATAGGACAACCGCAACGTGAAGGTGGCGTCGGGGTACGTGGACTTGCCGTAGATGGCAAAGCGCGCGAGTCCCAACTGCTCGCCGGCCCGGCTCTCCACGCTTTGCACGTTGTTTCGAACCCATTCCAGGGTTTCGCGAAGCGGCGGTTCCACCCGCCGGGCGAACACCACCAACGGATCTTGGGAGGCCTGCACCGCGGCCGGGCCGCCTTCCAGCAACGCTTTGCGCACTGCCGGATCGGTCAGCTTGGTATTGCGAAAGGCGGCAGCGGCCGCATCGGCCGGAGAACTCGCGCCGTGAAACGCCGCCTGAACGAACGCGTCTCCGGTTCCCAGCTTGTCACGCGCTTCAGTCAGCACCGAAGTAAGCAATGCCTGCTGCATGGGCAGATACACGGGCGCCGGCGAGAGCAATTGAAATCGCAGCGATTGCAGTTGCGCATCGTGATAGCCCGGCAATCGTTCGCTATCCGGTTTGCGGACTTCCTCGGTATAGCGAACGATTTCCATGGCCGTGCCGGCGAAAGTAGGACGCAAAGTCCGGAAGTGAACCTCGTTGGCGCGCGAGCGAAGCTTTTGCTCCGCGGCGGAAATAGCATCCCAAGCGCCGCCATATTTCTTTTCCAGCTCGGCACTGTTCCGCACCGCGGTTTGAAACTTGGCTTCGCTTTGGCTTTTCTCGGCCATAATGCGCGGATTCTTGAGGCCAGTCAGTTCGCCGCCCAGAGCCTTGTTATCGTTCTCCAGTTCGAGCGCGAGATCGGTGGTTTCAAACGCTTCCTTGCTGCCTCGCGCTGCGTAAGCCTTCAGCGCCTGAAGCAATCCGGACACGCGAGTCAAGATGTCGGGAAGCGAGCTGTCTCGTTCGGTCTCCAGCTGCGACAGCGTCAAGTCACGATCGGTGGTGCCGGGATTGCCGGAAACAAATACCAGCTCGCCATCCGCGGCGCCGCGCGAATTCCACCGCAGATAGTTGTCGCTATGAATCGGCTTTCCGCCTTCATAAACGCGAAACACCGCCATGTCCAGGTCGTAGCGCGGATAGGTGAAGTTGTCATCGTTTCCACCGAAGAACGCGGCCTGCTGTTCCGGCGCGAACACCAGGCGCACATCGGTGTACTTTTTGTAGCGGTAAAGCCAATATTCGGCGCCGTGATACAACGTCACCACATCCGAACGGAGGCCGGTTTTCGCCAGGCTTTCTTTTTCGATTTGCGCGATTTCGGCCTGGCGCGCATGCAGCGCTTGTGTGTCGTTCATGCCCGGCTTGATTACAGCCTGAACGCGGGCGCTGACGTTTTCCATCGATTCCAAAACATTAATCTCCAGGTCTGGAGATTTAATTTCGTCCGCGTGCGTCGTGGCATAAAAGCCGGCGTTCATGTAATCGTGCTGTGGCGTTGAAATCTTCTGTAATTCGTCCGCGGCCACGTGATGATTGGTTAAAACCAGCCCAGTGGGGCTGATAAAAGACCCCGACCCGCCGTCGTTGAACCGGACGCTCGCCAGCCTCACGTGGTCCAGCCACGCCTGGGTGGGAGTAAAACCATAGCGCGTCTGCAATTGATGGACCGGCGGGTTATCGAAAGTCCACATACCCTCGTCCGCTAAAGCAGGAACCACCAAAATGCAAACAGCGCAGGATGCCGTCAGGAAGTGCAGTCTCATATCGGGGAAGTGTGGTCTCATAAAGGATCGCTCAAAGCTCACGCAGGGCCGGAGGGACACATAAGGACGTGCGCCCCACCGGCTTTCTTGCCTCATCGGCGGCTACTGGCCGCGGATGACTCCAGGCTCTCCCACTCCCACAGCAACACTGGGTTGGCGGAGCCTCCTCTTACCGACGCCAACTACTGGATGGCCGTATGCCTCTTCGAACATCATAGCGCTGGCTACCCACCAGGCGATGATGGCGGAAATCACCAGCGCGTACCCCGCGATCACGTGAATATCGGCGCTGCCCACCAGACGTGCAATTGCTTCCAATGTCGATCCGATTGCCAGCACGCCCAACACGCACACGAAACCCACGCTCTCGGCAAAGGCGGCTAACGCGCACATCCAGGTGATGGCCGCCAGCACAATAAACCAGTAGCCCATTTCCGGCGAAAGCAGGGCCGGCGCGGCTATCTTGCCGTCCAGGACCAGCAGATTCAGGATGCCGAACGCGAGCCAGAAGGAGCCCCACGTCCCGTGCGCCGCGGTGGCCAGACCGTCTCTGGCCTTGAACGCCCACATTCCAGCCAGGAATTGAGCAAGTCCGCCGAAGAGCGCCGCGAATGGAAACAGGTACAGCGCGGTGTCATGCCCTCCGTACCAACCGGCATAATTTGCGGCCACCATGAATGTGGCTCCCGCAAAACCATAGAGCCCCAATATGGATGGAGCCGCGATGGGTTGCAAATTGATCCGTGCGGCGGCATTCCGCCGTGTTAGATCGTTCTGATCAGGACTGTCATTAAAATTCGGTGTCATTCAAATACCTCCCAACTGCAAGGAAACCAGCACCTCCTGCCGAGGCGCCGGACGGTGGCCTTTCAGGCCCACCTTCCCACTATGTAGACTGCTGATACAGGTTTATGGCTCGTTACATGCAGTGAACGAACAGCATCGGAGCCAAGCCCCAAAACGGCACAAGGCCGCTGCCGTCTCTCCTGGCGTTATAAGGTGGATAAAAAGATTCTTGGACAGCCTGGACCGGACTTCTGCGATACTATCACCGTGTCTCTAGACTCTACGCGGCGGCAGACACGGGCGCATATCGCGATCTCCGTCTTTTTGCGCCTCACTGCCATGGATGTTTGCTGCGGCCCGCCCTCTTTGTTCTAGGAGACTGCGGAAAAACGCCCCAAGCGCCGCTTCTCGGGTTGTGACGTTGCGTGGCGCCAGCTCTCGATACGGTTTGTCTCGATAGAGCCTGCTTCGCAATTCAGGCGTTCGCCGAGTGTTTTTCCGTCCTCCTATTCTGAACGCGTTTGTGCCCCGGATAGTATCCGGAGCATTTGTCCCCTGTTTCAGAGACCAGAGAGGTGTATATGAGGGAACGATCGGTCCTGTGGGAGGAGACGATTGAACCAGGCGCTACATGGTCGCATGTCCTCAAGCGCGGCACGTCGCTGCGCATTACCGACATGCAGGGTGGGGCCAACGTAGGGGCTCTTTTTTACAATTTCGAGTGTCCGGCCGAACGCTACAACATGCCGGATACGCTGAAGGTGCAGCACCTCGCGTATCTGACCAAAGGCGTCGTCCTGTACTCGGACATGGGCCGCATTCTTTGTTCCATCGTCGACGATTCGGTGGGCTGGCACGATCCGCTGGGCGGCTGTGGCGATGCGGCGCTGGTGCGCGAAAAGTACGGCGAAAGCCGCTATCAGGAGTCCCGCAACCAGTGCTTCAAGAACGCCAAAGATGGATTCCTGATTGAGCTGGAGAAGTGGGGCCTGGGGCCGCGCGATCTGACCGCCAACGTGAACTTCTTCAGCCGCGTGATGGTGAGCGAGGAAGGATGCATGCTCTTCCAGCCGGGCAACTCGATGCCGCGCTCGTCGGTGGAACTGCGCGCCGAGATGAATGTCCTGACCATTCTCAATACCTGCCAGCATCCTCTCGATCCTTATCCAAAGTACGATCCCAAGGGGGTGAGAATCTCGGTTCGCAAAGCGACGCCGCCGGGCGCCGAGGATCCTTGCCGCTTCGGCCGGCCCGAAAATATCCGCGGGTTCACCTTAACGGAGCGGTATTTCCTGTGACCGCCGAATGCGTCATTGAAAGCACTCTTGATCCGGCCGATGCCGGCTATCGATGTGTCATCCCGGCCGGCGAGCCCTGGATTCACGAGCTGGATCAGGGAGATATCCTGCGCATCGTCGATCTCCGGGGCAACCAGAGTGCCTGCGCATTGTTCTACAACGCGCACGATTACAGCGATCGCTACAGCGCGCAAGACACCATCCGGACCCAGCGGAAGGTTTATCTGACCGCCGGTACGCGTTTGATCTCCACCGCCAGGCATGTCTTAATGACCATCGTGGCGGACACCTGCGGACGGCATGACACGCTGGGAGGCGCCTGTGCGGCCGAGAGCAATATGGTGCTCCATGCGCTGGATCAGCGTCACATGCACGCCTGCCGCCAGAATTTTCTGAAGGCGCTGATGGATTGGGGTCTGGGGCTGAGCAAGCGCGACATCGCCAGCAACGTTAGCTTCTTCAGGAACGTTCCCGTGTCGCCGGATGGCAGTTTCTCATTCGCTGAAGGAATTTCCGGGCCTGGAAAGTATGTGGAGCTACGCGCCGAGATGGACGTGCTGGTGGTGATCAGCAATTGTCCCCAGCTCAATAACTCTTCCAATGAACACGACCCGGCGCCGATCGAAGTTTTGATCTGGAACGGGAGGAACGGCTGATGGCCCGCAGAGAGCAGTTTTGTCTGTTTTGGCCCGGTTTTGTCTTGCAAGGCACCTTACAGCGTGCTACCATGAATCGGATTTTCCTGGTCTGAAAATCCTCCTCCCCGTGGTTTCACCTGCGGCTTTGTCGTCGCTTAAGCGCAAGGCTGGCGCATTGTGGCCCATCCCGTGTGAATTTCGGTTACCCGTGTGCGCATTGGTCGCGCGCGGATATGTCCGCTACTTGCGGTGATGACTGGTCAGATGTTCAGCTACCGAGCGCGCCGAGAGTTCGCCGTTTGAAGCAAGTTTACGAGCGTTGACTCTCCCTCGGTATCGCACAGAATTTCGCAATGACACATAGCGACGTTGGCCAACCCACACCAGAAAAACTGGAGCCTGGGTGAGGCATGTAATTCATCCGTGATTTGAGAGAAGAGTCTTTATCTAAGGAACCGCCCGCGGACCCGAGTCGCTCCGCCCCCTCGACGCAGAGGCTGCAAATCGAAAGGAAGAAATGAAACGTTCTCTGCTCGGGTTATTGTGTTTCTCGTTTACGTTCACGCTTCTGGCCGAGCCCCCCGCGGCTACGCAGGAGCAAAAAGACTTCTTTGAAAATCGCATTCGCCCACTGCTGGCGCAGAATTGTTTCGCCTGCCACACCAACTCGCAGATGGGCGGGCTCCGCCTGGATTCGCGCGATGGGCTGCTGAAGGGCGGAAAATTGGGCGCGGTGGTGGTTCCGGGCGCCCGGAAAAGAGCCTGCTCATTACGGCGGTTCGCCAAAACACCGACCTCAAAATGCCTATGGGCGGCCATTTGACCGACGCCCAGATCGGCGATCTCGCCACCTGGATCAAGGACGGCGCGGTTTTCCCGGAGGCGCCCCAATCGTCGCAAAGCGCCGGGTACGTCATCCGGCCCGATCAGCGCAAATTCTGGTCTTTCCAGCCGCTCGCGAAACCAGAGCCGCCCAAAGTCAAGGACGCTGCCTGGTCTAAGAATCCCATTGATCGTTTTATCTTCGCCAAGCTCGAACAAGAAGGAATGAAGCCGGCGCCCCTGGCCGACAAGCGTGCCTTACTGCGCCGCGTTACCTACGTCCTGACGGGCCTGATGCCCACTTACGAAGAAGTGAAAGCTTTTGAGGCGGACAAATCGCCCGACGCGTATGAAAAGGTGGTGGACCACCTGATGGCGTCCCAGCACTTCGGCGAGTTGTGGGCGCGCCACTGGCTGGATGTCACTCGCTACGCCGAAGACGATTACCGCATCGCTTCCAAGAACCTGCACGAGGAGCGTTATAAGTTCGCATACACCTACCGCGATTGGGTGATCAACGCGCTCAACAACGACATGCCCTATGACACTTTCGTCAAAGCGCAGCTTGCGGGCGACTTGATGGATGCCAAGGTGCGCGACAAGATGATCCCTGGGCTGGGCTTTAACGGCATCGGCATTTGGGCGATGAACGACAATCCAGCGCCCATCGATCGCGCCTCGGAATGGAACGACAAGGTGGACACCACCAGCAAGGCGCTGCTCGGGCTGACGGTGGGATGCGCCCGCTGCCACGACCATAAATACGATCCCATCCCGCAGAAGGACTACTATCGGCTGGCGGGCGTTTTCGCCAGCACCAATTACCACGCCTACCCGTTGGTCTCCAAAGACGTTGTCGACGAATACGAAAAGCAGAAGAAAGAACTCGACACGCGTGAAAAGGCTCTGAAGACCTTTGAAGACCAAGCTTCCGATTTAGAAGCACAGGCATTGTTCGCGCAAACCGAAGACTATATGGTGGCGGCTTGGCGAGTCGGCTCCGAGCAGCACGCCACGGTGGCCAGCATCGCCGACAAGTACAGATTAGATCCAGAACTGCTGGAACGCTGGGTGGCGTTCCTGAAGAAGAAACCAAGCAACTACACCTTCCTGGTGCCCTGGCAGAAGATGGTGGCCGCTGGCGGCGATCTCGATCAGGCCCAGACGCTCGCACACCAGTTTTACCAAAAAGCCCAAGAGATCGATCGTGAGCAAGCCAAGATCAAGGCCGAAAATGAGGACATGCTGGCTAAGATCAAAGACCCGCATGAACAGTTCGATCCGCTGCCGAACGGAATCAAGCGCAAGCTGATCACGCATCAGATTGCTCTGAAGGGCATGGATCGCGAGCCTAGCTACCTGTGGACCGATCTGTTCGACAAAGATCTTTCCGATGCGCCTCTCAATGACAATGCGGATGGAGAAAAGAAACCTGGCCTGTTCAAGTTCACCGGTTGGGAACTGCAACGGCGGCTCGGTCCCGATTTTTCAAACCACATCGACAAATTGACCAAGGATAATGAGGCCTTCAAGAAGGCCATGCCCGCGCCTTATCCCGTCGCGATGGGTCTGGCGGACAAGAAGAATCCCACCGACCTGCGAGTCTTTTTGCGGGGCGATCCTTACACGTTCGGAGCCGAAGCGCCGCGCGCTTTTCTCGCGATCTTCTCCCAGGGAGAGCCGAAGCCGTTCGCCGAAGGAAGCGGCCGCCTGGAACTGGCTGACGACATCGTAAAGGAACCCATCAGCATGCGAGTCATCGTCAATCGCATCTGGAGCTGGAACATGGGTAGCGGCATCGTCGAAACGCCCAATAATTTCGGAGTCGCGGGCGACCGGCCCAGCGATCCGGCATTGCTCGAATTCCTCACCTCGCAGTTCGTTGACAACGGAATGCATTGGAAACCGCTGATCAAGGAAATCGTGATGTCACGCGCGTTCCGGCTCAGTTCGGAAGAGAACGAGAACAACCTTGCCAAGGATGGCGCCAACCGGTATTACTGGCGCGCCAACCAGCGGCGTCTGGAAGCGGAAGGTATCTGGGACGGCCTGCTGATGGCGTCCGGCAAGCTCGATATCAGCAAGATCGGCGGTCCGAGCCAGGAGCTGGACACCAAGATGACGCGGCGCGGGATGTACGGCGCGGTCAGCCGTGTGTTCCCCAATGAGTTCCAGTCCCTGTTCGATTACCCGATCCCAACGCTTTCCGCCGCCGAACGGTACACCACCAACACCCCGCTGCAACGCCTTTATTTCTTGAACAATCCCTTCGTCCACGAGCAGGCCGACGCGCTCGCCGAGCGGGTGAAATCCGCTGGAAGCGACGAGGCGGAAGTTCAGAAGGCCTTCGAAATCGTCTACCAGCGTGAGCCGTCACCCCAGGAACTGAGCGCCTCGGTCGCTCTGCTTCACCAACCCGGCACGCCTCCGCAGGAGGAAAGAGCCGAGGTGAGTTTCAAGACCGTGGCTTTGAATGCCAAACCTGCGGGCGCATCGTCTCTGGACGTTGCGCCTGGTCCCGACAGCAAAGCCAAAACCAAGAAGCCGGAGGAGGAGACTCCCCTGCAAGCATTATGCTGGGCGCTGCTCAGCTCCAACGAATTCTTATTTTTAAATTAGAAAGGATCAGATCTCATGCCCTGTAATGAAAATCCACGTCCGTTTACGCGCCGCGAAGCTCTCGCCAAAGTGGGCGGGGGCTTCGGTCTGGTCGCTTTTGCCAGCATGATTACCAACTCCCTCCAAGCCGCCACCACCAACAGCGGCATCGCTCCGGGGGGAGTGCTGAAGCAACTGGATTTTAAGCCGCGCGCCAAGCGAGTCATCTTCCTGTACTCCAACGGCGGCATGTCGCACGTTGACACTTTCGATCCTAAGCCGATGCTGGAAAAGTACAACGGCCAGCCCATGCCCGGCGGGGCGATTCTTACGCAACGCAAGACCGGCAATCTGATGAAATCGCCCTTCAAGTTTCATCGCTACGGTAAGGCCGACACCGAAGTGAGCGAACTCTGGCCCAATCTCGGCGCTGTTTCTGAGCACCTCTGCGTGGTCCGGTCTCTCTACGCGGATATCCCGAATCATGAACCGTCCATGACTCTAATGAATACGGGCGCGAACATCATCGGCCGCCCTTCCATGGGCTCCTGGATCACCTACGGCTTGGGCAGTGAGAACGCCAATCTGCCGGGCTATGTCGTGCTGTGCCCGTCCCAACCAATCACCATTGGGAGTCCGTTGTGGAGTAACGCCTTCCTGCCGGCCATGTACCAAGGCACCTACGTCAAGAACGAGTGGATTGCAGGCGAGCCGTTCGAGGCAGCCAAAGTGATTCCCAACGTCACTAACTCCGACATCGACGCAGCCACGCAGCGCCGCGACCTGGCTTATCTGCGGAAGCTGAACGAATTGAACCTCGCCAAGATCGGTGAGCAGGATTCACAACTGGAAGCCTCCATCAAAACGATGGAAACCGCTTTCGCCATGCAGACCGAAGCGCCCGAAGTGTTCGACGTCAGCAAGGAGAGCAAGTCCGTTCTGGATATGTACGGGCCGGGCAGCACCGCGCTCGGCGCCTTGATGGCCGTGCGCCTGGCCGAAAAGGGCGTGCGCATCATCCAAAGTTATTACAGCAAGGGCGATCCCTGGGACGCTCACACCGACATCATGTCCTACGTCCGGCTGGCGAAGGATTCCGATCAGCCGTTCGCGGCGGTGATCAAGGATCTGCAGCAGCGTGGAATGCTGGAAGATACGCTGGTGATCGGCGGCACGGAATTTGGCCGCACGCCCGCGATTCAAACCGCGAACGAAAAGGTGGGAGGCGGAGTGGTAAATGGCCGCGATCACAACCACTACGGATTTTCGGTGTGGCTGGCCGGCGGCGGCATCAAGGGCGGCATTACGTACGGCGCCACCGACGACTTCGGATACAAAGCCGTGGAGAAGCCGGCGCACGTTCACGATCTGCACGCTACCGTTCTCTATCTGCTCGGCATCGATCATAAGAAGCTCACGTATCGCTACAGCGGACGCGACTTCCGGCTCACCGATACCGCCGGCGAGGTGATCCATGAGATTGTTGCCTAGCGGCCGGCGCTGGATTGCCGGACTGCTGGCGGTGGGCTGCTCGGCTTTTGCTCAGCAGCCCGCCGCATCGGCGCGCAAACGCATCCCGAAGCCCGGGGTGCCGGGGGTGCAAGCTCCCATGAGCTACCTGATCCCCGACGCGCGTTACAAAATCGAAGCCAACGGGATCAAGGGTGGTCCCGATTGGCTCGCCATCACCGAAGATTCGGTGTGGACCAACAGCCGCGGCACCAATATGGTTTTCCGCCTGGACCCGAAGTCCGACAAAGTCCTCGCGGCGGTGCCAGTCAGCAAGCCATGCTCCGGGTTTGCGGTCGCTGACGGCACGCTGTGGTCGCCGAGTTGCGACGAACACGTCATTTATCGCATCGATCTCAAGACCAATCAGGTTGTCGCGAAGGTGCCCGTCGGCCCCGCGAATAGCGAAGGCGGCATCGCCTTCGGAGCTGGATCGGCCTGGATGCCGAGCGATCCGCAGGGCGTTGTGTCGCGCATCGATCCCGCCACCAACAGCGTGATCGCGCAGATCCAGGTGGCGCCGGATTCCTTCACCGCCGTTTACGCCTACAACTTGGTATGGGTTTCGAGCACCAGCAAAAGCCTGGTGAGCGTGATTCATCCCGCCACCAATAAAGTGATCGCGGAGATTCCCGTGGATCAGAATCCGCGCTTCATGGCCGCCGGGGAAGGCTTCGTTTGGACGCTCAATCAGGGTACCGGGACGGTGAGCAAAATCGATCCGCGCTCTTTGAAAGTAGTTGCGACCATCGACGCCGGTGTTCCTGGTCCCGGCGGAGACATCGCGGCGGGAGAAGGCGCTGTTTGGATCTCACAGAAAACCATCCCTGTTTCACGCATCGATCCAAGCACCGACAAAGTCACCGCGCAGCTCACCGGTCCAGGTGGAGACGCGATGCGCGTGGGCGACGGCTACGTTTGGTTGTCAAACGGGCGAGAGGGCACGGTATGGCGGTTCCTGCCAGCCAAAGCGATCGCGGCGGCTCCGCACAGTTGGACCGTCGATGCTCAGAAAGCCGACTTGGACGGCGATGGGAAGCCGGATCTGTTGGTGGAAGATCTGCCGACGTTTATCCCCGGCGAGCCCGTCCACTTCCGCATGAAGCTGGTCAATCCGAATCTCGGCGACAAGTTCACGTTGAAGACTACCTTAAACGGAAAGATGGCGGAAAATACATTTACGCAGCAGGGGGATGAGTGGGTCGCCACGCTCGCATCGAGTGAGCCGCGCTGGATTCACTATTCTATCTGCGTCACCGGTTCGACAATGTGTTCGCCTACGCTGGTGGTCGCCTCGCCGACCACGAACGTCGCTTATGCCACCGCGAAAACAAAATTCGTTCCCGATAACTTCATGGTTCCACCGGTCCCCGAGGTTGCCGGCTACACCTGGAACATCCTGGAGCCGGAAATCCTGAAGCAGGACTACGCAGCGCTCGGCCAGGTGCCTGACCGGAAAAAGCCGATGAACATCACCAGCGACGAAGACTACGGCGAATTGAAGCGCCATCGCTGGGAGTTCCGGCACCTCACTTCGTTCGCCTACGGCATTCTCACCGCCGACGGTAGTGAAGAAATCGCCTGCGTCTACGTCAATCCGAGCAAGAAGGAAGGTTACGATGCCACAGTGCGCTTCCTTCTCACCGAACGCGCCCGGAAGGAAAACCTGGAGCCAATCCTGGAACAAAAGGTGCGCGAATGGATCAAGACGAGTTGGCCGTTCGCCAAGGTCGCTTTTCCCGGCATCGACCTGCCCATGGAATCCTGGAACGCGCTGCCAAATGCGCCGGAGTAAATCGAACAAGCAGATCGAAAGAGGCCCAACATGTTGCTGCGCGCCGTTGTGGTGTGTCTTTTCGCGGGTTTGCTCGCGGGCGGATCTGAACCGGACGGCGCTGGCCTTCAGCCCGGAAGCCTGGACGCGACATGGAAGACGGGAGGCCCGAATTGCGTAACCGTCCCCGATTGGCAAGTTCACGAATACAACGAAGACTTCTACATCCTGCGCGAGTCTGGATGCATTGATTACGAAAAGCCGTTCTTGTATCTGATCTTCGGCCAGGATAAGGCGCTGCTCGAAGACACGGGAGCGGGCGAAGTGCAGACTGCGCCCTTCGTGATGGAGCTTCTGGCGAAATGGGCCAAGAAGAAAAATCACGCGCCGGTCTCGCTGATTGTGATTCATTCGCACAGCCATCGCGATCACACGGCCGGCGACAAACAATTCCAGAATCTCTCCAACGTTCAATTTGTCGCGCCAACGCCGGCCGAAGTCCAGAAGGCGGCGGGTATTGCTGCTTGGCCCACGGACCTGGGAAGCATCGATCTGGGCCATCGCGTCATCGACGTAATTCCGATTCCTGGTCATGACGTGGCGAGCATCGCCTTGTACGATCGCGTCACTGGAAACCTGCTGACTGGCGATAGCTTGTATCCCGGGCGGCTCTACGTGACGGACGCCCAGATTCCAACATACGCCGCCAGCGCGAAACGGCTCGCCGATTTTGTGAAGGACCGGCCCATCGCGCATGTCCTCGGCACGCACATCGAGGAATCGAGAACGTCGTATCTGGATTTTCCGCGCGGATCGCGCTACCAGCCCGATGAGCACCCGCTCGAATTGTCGCGGGCGCATGTGCTGGAGCTCAATGATGCTTTCCTGCGGATGGACGGCAAGGACGTCAAAGTGGTGCTGCCGGATTTTTCAGTGATGCCGCGCGCGGCAAATACGCGCCTCCCGGCGGACGTTCAGGCCGGAGATGGCCTGGGACTCCAGCCCGGCATCCTGCCCGGCAAATGGATGACGGGCGGCCCCAATTGCGTCACAGTGCCGGACTGGCAGGTACACGAGTACAACCAGGACTTCTACATCCTCCGCGAATCCGGCTGCATCCATTTTGAGAAGCCGTTCCTCTATCTGATCTTCGGCGAGGACAAGGCACTGCTCGAAGATACCGGCGCAGGCGAGGTGCAAACCGCTCCGTTCGTGATGAATCTTGTCGCGAAGTGGGCCAAGCAGACGAACCACAAGCCGGTCTCGCTCATCGTGATTCATTCCCACGCGCACGGCGATCATATCGCGGGAGACAAACAATTCCAGGCGATAGCCGATGTTCAATTCGTTGCACCCACTCCGGCCGAAGTCCAGAAAGCCGCTGGCATCGCCGAGTGGCCTGCCGGTATCGGGCACATCGATCTGGGCGGTCGCATAATCGACGTCATCCCGATCCCTGGCCACAACGACGCCAGCATCGCTCTGTATGACCGGCGCACCGGCAATTTGCTGACCGGCGATAGTCTGTATCCCGGCCGCCTGTCGGTGGCCGATTTGCCAGCTTTCACAGCCAGTGCGCAAAGGCTCGCCGATTTCGTCGAAGATCATCCCATCGCTCACGTTCTGGGCACGCACATCGAGCAGACCACGACGCCGTATCTCGACTATCCGCGAGGGACCACTTATCAACCGAACGAGCACTCGCTCGATCTCACCCGCGCCCATGTACTGGAGCTGAACGAGGCCTTCCGTTCCATGGATGGCAAGTTGGAAAAAATCGCGCTGCCGGATTTCACAGTCGTTCCGCGCCGAGCGCGAGCCCCACAGCCGCCCACCACCACGCACTGAAAATTATGGCGCATGCCCGCAGGATGCGGCACGCCTGGGGGCGTCCGCCACTAAGAGTATGCGTAGGGATTCTTATCGATGGTCGTGGTGCCGCGCGTCTGGTTACAAAGAAACACAGAACCGGTGAAGTAAATGCCGGGCTTGGTAATTGTCTTCGCTACTTGGTAGGCCTGTCGCAGCTCCGCGACAGTCAACTGCCAGGGAGCTTCATCGGGCTGGAAGGTCATTCCATAAGCATAGTCTTCGCCCTTGGCGCTCATCTCGACATGGCAGCCGACAATGTGTCACCGGATGGGTGTCCACGAAAGCGATCAACCGCTTCATGCTGTTGAACCAGTGATCCCAGAAGCTGATGTAGCAACGTCCGCGGTAAAACATGTCGCCAGTGTAGAGGATCTGCGTGTAAGTATCGTAGTAAGCGAACTCCGACATGACATGTCCCGGACTTCCCCAGATGAGAATGTTCCGGCCGCCCAGGTCAAGGGTAACCCGCTCCTCCGGATAGTTGGTCATTCCCCAGAAGCCGATCATCTCCTCATGCGTCAGCCCCATAGTACGCGTGTTGGGGCGATCGACGAACTGATTGATCGCGGCGTAGTGGTCCGAATGCAGATGGCTGAAAGCCAGGAGCAACTGCATGTCCTCAGTTTTGCGTCCGTGCCGAACACCCCACCTGGCGATGCAATCGTCCACCACGTCGCGCAGCGGCCAGTCCGTGCGGAGCTGCGTGAAGCCTTGATCCAGCATCAGCATGCGCTCGTTGCCGAAGTACAAGTGCATAAAGGGCGCTTCATAGCTATACGTCTTGTTCTGCCTCAGAAAAACCGTGTGCTCGTTGTACCAGTGCACCTGAATGGGCGGATCGTGATTGTCCATGCACGACGCTGAGCCGCAGATCCACTTGTCAGGAAATGTGCCGGGCGCCGGAACGTGGCTGGTGAAGTCGATCGGTCCGGAAGCGGCAATCGCCCGAGTCTGAAATGCGGACAATACGGTGGAGGCAATCGGTACAGCGACAAAAGTTCTGCGATTCATGGCCTGTAGTTCGCCTTTCGTTTCGTCAAAAGGGCCGGGGTGCGTTGATGTTCGGTACGCCCGCGGGAAAAACCGGGGTTTTCTGGTCGGGACTAACGCGGTTGAGCAGAATGAAGTCCGGACGCACCAGCGCCAGTTCCTTTCCCAAGACCTGCTTTGCGGATTCCAGCGCGTCGTCGATCAACTCCGGTTCCATCTGCAGAATGCGCTCGTACGGTTTGTAAGTGGCGAAGCGTGGATAAGTCTTGCCGGGAACAAACTGCATCTCGATATGGCCGCCCATCACCCACTTCACTGAATGCGCTGCCTTCCATTGCTTCAGGCGCTCCATCGAGCCGGCATAGTCTTGGTCGTTGCTGATGTTGATCTTGCCAGGGAAGAGAAGATCCCCAGTGTAGAGGAAATCGGTGTAATGGTCGTAGAAAGTGACGCCGTCCTGGTGTGCGCCAGGCGTTGGAATCACGTCGATGATGCGCCCTCCAAGATCGATGTGCGCGACGCCGGCTGGCCACGCATTGCTGAGCTTGTAGAACTGCTTCATCGCGGCCAGTGGTTGGGGCGCGAGCGTGGTGTTCGCACGTCCCCTGAACTGGGTGAGGCCCTGGTTCTGTGCGATGTCTTCTCCGGAGGTAAACACCACCGTCAGTGGAACGCTCTTCTTGCGGCGCATCTGGCGCCAGCGCGTCACGATGGCGTCCACAGTCTCGCGCAATGGATAGTAAGCTGGTTCGGCTGTCGCGCCGGTGTCGATCAGAAGGGCGCCCTGATTGCCGAAAAGCAGATAAGTGAATGGCGCCTCCCAGTGGACGCACACGTTCTGGCGAAGGACGTAGGTGTCTTCGTTGTATTGAACCACCTGGATGCGCGGATCGTGATTCAACGCCGAGACATTCGAGCCGTAGAGCCAGCGGAACGCAAGATTCCCCGGCGCCGGCCCGTCACAGCTGTAGTTGTGGACAACCTCTTCCGTCCGATGCAGCGGCAGGCAGGAATCCGTATTCTTCGCCGCCGGGGGATTCAGCACGCCATCGGGGTTGCCGTTGGGATAGCGTTGGGAGGTAGCAGACTGCGGGTTTCCCGACAGCGCTGGGTTGTAGGTGCTGTGTGGCATCGGATTACCGCGGCGGCTGCGGGGTGGAAGCTTTGCGGCCGCCGCGCCTTATATTAGAACGTGTACCGCAAAGCCATCTGCAACACCCGCGCATCCGCCGCGGCGGTGAAGTCCCCGAAAGTGCTGGGGCTGGTCAGCGCCAGGCTGATGTTAGTGAAGTTCACGAAGTTGAACGCATTGAACGCCTCGGCGCGCAATTGCAGGGAGTGGTGTTCCCAGGGCATTGGGAAATCCTTGGTCACCGCAAGATCGACGTTCCTTTGCCAGGGCATTCGCACCAGGGCGCGCGTCCCGGCGCCGCCGGCGTACGCGTCCACAAAATCCGACGTCACCGCGGTGCTGGAGAAAATGCCAGGATTGCCATGCTGGTCGAAAACCAGCGAGCCTCCGGTCGGCGCCGACGAATTGGCCGCAACCGCAAGGGACTGCGCGTCGTAATTGCTGTTGTACGCGCCGTCGCCAACGATGGTGCTTGGCAAACCCGATTCAATATGAATCAGCGATGAGATCTGCCAATTTCCCACAACCTCATTCAGCCACGTGGGCGCCGAGTTGAGGAACATCTTTCCTTTTCCGACAGGAAGCTCATAGAGTATGTTCGCGTTGATCTGATGCCGCAGATCGAAGTCCGAGCTGGCCCGGCTCAGGCTGGGGATGTAAGCATCCTGAAACGCGGCGCCATTTCCAGTAACGCCACTGGCCGCGATGGATGCATTGTCGATTGAATGCGACCAGGCATAGTTGAGGTCGAACGACAAGCCGTTCTGAAACGCCCGCCGCACCGTGACTGTCAGGGCGTCATAATTCGCCGAAGCCGCATTGAACCATACTGGATCTCCGCTAGCTTGCGGGGCGAAGAACGTGTAGCAGCCCGTTTTACTGATGCAGTTGGGAAACGCGGCCGACGTCACGCGATCGAGCGAATGCAGCATGTCCAGATCGCTGCCGGCGTAAACTCCATAGACCCCGTAATAGTAATTCGCGGAAGCCGAGCCGGGGAAGTAGTAATTGGTCAAACCCGGAAACTGATTCTGTACGAACGCGTTGGTTGGGATCAGCGACGGGTTGGCCTTTACGGAATTCGGCAACACACCGGCGTTGAAGATCTGGCTCATCGCCGTGTCCGCCTGGGCCAGGGTAATGCCGCTGGCGGGATCCTTGAAGAACAATAGCGGCGTGTTGATATCCTGCTGGGCCAGAAGCTGCCGCGAGAAGCGTCCCACGTAGCCGACATCCAGCGTGAAGCCGTGATTGAACTGGTGGCTCAGCGAAACGTTGGCGATTAACGCGTAAGGCGCTACTAAGCTTGGCGAAATGCCAAACGTCGTGCCTGAAATGGCGTGATCGTCGGGCGGAGTGAACGGAAAGCCGCCTGGGGGCGCCGCGGGAATCGCGGGAAGCGCACCACCGTTGTAGCGCGGAGCGGTGGTGAAGTTATACGCCACCGGGAAGGTCTGAAGGGACGAGAGCCCAACCGATCCCGAGGTCGCCGCAACGGCGGCCAGATCGTTGCCGAACTGGTCATACGCAATCGACCCGCCCGCGCGAAAAACAGTTTTGTCGGTGATCGCGTACGCCACCGAAAGGCGCGGCGCGAAATTGTGATAATCCGGTTTATACCAGCTCGCTTTTCCGTTTACCGGGCCGGCCAGGGAGTACGAGAGAGTTTCGGCTCCGGGCAGTTGGTTCCCGGGGATTCCATTGTCCATGGCGTACACGCGATTGGCGAAGTAAACGTCCAAGGGCGTGTTCGGTAGAACCTGCAGGCCGGTGGTTTCGTAAGGCACGCTGTCGTACTGGTAGCGAAGACCGTAGGTGAGCGTTAGCTTCGGCGTCATCTTCCAGGAGTCCTGCACGTACTCCTCGTAGCCGCGGCTCGCGAAATCGAACTTGGTCGGATCTCCGATTGGGATCACCGAGCCGGTCTTGGTGTAGTTGTAGGTGACGCTTCCGCCCGTCAGGATTCCGAGCAGGTCCCCCATCGCCGTTGTCGTCGCCGGGCCATTGGCCAGCACGGCGTTGGGTATTCCAGCCTCAGTGAGGACATCTTCGTTGATGTCAGCTCCTAAGCCGTACAAAGAACCGCGGCTGAACGAGTAGGATTGATAGGAGTTTCCATAGCTGAGCAGGTCATTGTTGAAAAAGCGAAAGTTGAAGCCGGCCGAGATGGTATGCGAACCCTTCACCCAGGTGAAGTTGTCCGTGATGTTCCAGGTCGGATTAATGCGGCTGTTTCCGCGCGTGAAGTTCTGGAGCGTGCTGAGATCGCCAAAAGATAGGGACGTATCGTTGTTGCCCGTAATCTCATAACCGATTCGCGTAAGCCCGACGTTGAGAGTATTGGTCATGGAAGGGCTTAGAAGAGCGGTGTAGCGAGCCCCGAAACCGCGGTTGTCAGCCAGCAACTCGGAAGCGGGACTTTGGCCTGGGAGTTCGGCCGCGAGATTCGTCTGGCCCTCATTGGAAAGCGTGCCGCGGAAGGAAACGGTGTGTTTCCCAGCCGAATCTATCAGCCAGTCCATGCGTGTAACGTAGGTGCGATAGTCCAGTTGATCGGGTGCGTTGAACAGGTAGCCGTCGAAATTCAGTCCCAGGTCGGCCCCCAGGGCCGGAGCATTGCCTGCCGGATACGAGTTGAGTATCGAGAGCATGGTTGGGCTGGCGCCTAAATGGAGCGGATCCGCCGCCGTTACCTGCGCCGGACTCAGTGAGTAAATCGCACCGGTGGAAGTCTGGAACTGGACGATGCCTTCCCGCAGCGTCGGCGAGGGAACGGTGCGCTGCTGCGTCTGATCGCTATGGTCGATGCGGCGCTCGTAATTGAAGAAAAAGAAAAGATGGTCTTTCTTGATGGGGCCGCCCAACGAGGCGCCAAACTGGTTACGGACCAGTTGCGGCCGGCTCACTCCGCTGCGGTTATTAAACCAGTTATTCGCCGTGTAGTCCGTGTTGCGGTTGTATTCGTACGCCGAGCCATGCAGCGCGTTGCTCCCGCTGCGCGTCACCAGCGAAACCTGTCCACCGGAGGAGTGGCCGTCGGTAGCGCCGCTTCCCGCCACCGTTACGCGGAATTCCTGCACGGAGTCGAGCGGAACCGGCAGCGCGGCATTGAACCCAGTAGCGGGGGCGACGTAGTTTGATGCGGTGGGATTCGAAGTCGGTACGGCCAAGCCGCCCTGATTATTGCCGTTCAAGCCGGAAAGCGCATTCTGGTTGTCATTGATGTCCACGCCATCCAGCGTGATGTTGTTCTGATCCCGGCGCGCGCCCATCACTTCGCCGTTTTGTGTCACCCCCGGCTGAAAACCGAGCAACTGCACGGCATTGCGCGTCTGGATGGGTAAGGACTGCACCTGCCGCTCTTGAAATGCGTTGCCCACTGAGGCGTCCACGGTGTTGAGCTGCTCCACCTCCGCGCTCACGTTCACGGTAGCGGCGGCGGATGCCAGCTCCATCTTCACGTCGGTGGTGGACGGCGTGTCCACCAGCAACTGGAGGTTGTCCACTCTGGCGACCGAGAATCCGGGCGCTTCCACCGTCAAGGTGTACAAGCCGGGGGGCAGTTGCGAGAACTGGTATTGGCCGGTTGGCTGACTCAACGTACTGTGAACAAGGCCGTTGCCTTTGTCTGTCAGGGTTACTTTTGCGGCCGGTACGACACCCTTCTGCGGGTCAGTGATGATGCCCTGCAATGAAGCGGTGCCTTGCGCTTTGAGATGGCCTGTGATCGCCAAACCGGTGATCGCCAAAAGAGACACACTGAGGGCCAGTGAAGCCAGACGAGCTTTGATCATTGAAGAAGATACTCCCTTTGTTGAATGGTTTGAACCCTAAGTCAGTCGACACAGACAGAAGTCCAGAACTCACTCAGCAAGGAGTATGACCGCTCGTACGTAAGAACAGTCGGCGTGGATTACTGCTACCGAATGGAAGAAGTGTAGCAGGGAATGCCATCCCCTCTCAAGGGTTTGACCCATCAAACGTTTCGATGCGTCTGACAAGGAATTTTAATCCGGAACGGTTGCGAAAAGTCCTTCGCTCCGCCCATTTTTTGATTACGGTCTGATTACATCGGGATCGAGTTTGCCGATGCGCCCGTTTGGGCCTGCCGCGAAGGGGAGGGAAAGCGCGTTCCAGCTCTTGCCCGCGTCCGGACTCTCTTCGCCCCTGGGTTTTAGCGCGCGCCAGTGGCGGCCGTCGTCGGTGGAGATGTCGGTGCCGTTCGGACCCACGGTAATCCACATTTTGCCGGTTCCGTAATAAGCCACAGCGCTGCGATAGCCGTTCGGCGGGGTATCGGAGGCATGCCATCGCCCGCCGATCCGAAACGCCGCTGTGCCCCTCCGTTCATCAGGCGACTTGTAGTCTCCTCCCACCGCAACGATTGCGCCGGCCCTGGAGGCCAAAGAGAAACCTCCCGCCGTCTCGCCGGCCGCCATGTCCACACGCGCGGAGGAAGCACGCAAGCAGTTCCGGCAGATTGTCCCGGCGGTGAAATGCAGATCCACTGTGATCACCGAAGTGGTTCCTCCGCCTGTAATCATGTAAAGCTTTCCGTTTTTCGCATCCACAAAAAGCGCCGAATTGCTCGCGGCGAAAAAAGATTGATTCTTATCGTCCGGCGCCAGCGCCTTTGGATCGAACTGCTGCCAGGGCTCGCCCCGGTCAGTGCTGAAAAACACAGGAAAGTGCCCGTCCACCGGATCTCCGAGCAGCACGCCAAGGTGCGGGCCGGCGAATTGCAGCGCATCCCAGAAGCCGCTCTTATCCGGGTTGGTGAAGACAAGTTTCCACGTTCGGCAGGCGTCTTTGGTTTTGTATAGGCGGGAGAGATCCCCAAGGCCGGATGACATGACGACGGCGGTGTTCGCATCGAAGGCCTGAATGCCTCGGAAGTCCAGTTTCTCGGCGCCCTGCGGGACAGCGCAGGTTTCCCATGTCTGGCCATCGTCGACGGTGTGGAGAACCGTGCCCTGCGTTCCGCTGGCCCATACCACTCCGCCGCCAACGTTGTGAATGCCCCTCAAACTCGCGCTGGTGTGAGACCGCTGCAGCGTCCATTGGGCGCAGGCAGGCATGATAGCGATGATGCTGACAACGAGATACCGCATTGGTTAGGGACCGGCCAGCATCGCCTTCCAGGATGTTTCGTCATGTCCGAAGCTGATCTTGGCTCCGGCGCGAACCAGAGGCAAGCGCAACAGCCTGGGCTCCCGCTCGATCCGCGACAGAAGTTCGGCATCGGAAAGCTTCATGTAGCCGAGCCCCGCATCGACATACGGCTTGCCGGCAGTGTCCACCAATCCCGCCAAACCGAAACGTTCGATGAACCTTTTGATTTCGCCGGGCGCGATCGGCTTCTGCTTCAGATCGACGAATTGAATCGGGATGCGGCGCTCTTTAAAGAACCGCTCGGCTGCGCGGACCGCGGGCGAGTTCTTCACCCCGAAGATCTGCACGTTTTGCACGACCCTTATGAATAGCGCAGCAGCGCCTTGAAGCCATAATCCATGTGCTGTTGGATATGGCAGTGGAACAAGGTCGGCCCCGGCTGGTCCGCGGTAAAGTCCACGCTGGCGCGCCCGTAGGTTGGAACCACCACGGTGTCCTTAATCACGCCCGCCGTAGGTTTGCCATAAATTTCCACGATCTCCAGTTGGTGCCGGTGCACGTGCAATGGGTGCGCGTCGTCGGTGCGGTTATGATACGTCAGCCGGTAGCGCGTGCCCTGTTTGAGCAAAAACTCCTGGTCGTGCGGATAAGATTTTCCATTTACGGTAAAGCTGTTGAATTTGCCGGCCCCGCGCGGGATTTTTTCAAATATCATGTCCAATCGCTCGGTGGGAGCGGACGCAGACGGCGCCTTGCCAAAACCCGGGGGGTTACCAAAAATGGTATAGTCCCAAACCGACTTCGGCGGCGCCATCCACTGCGGCGTGCGATGTTGATTCGCGTATTCGATGACAATGCCCAGTCCGCCTTCGCGCACCATGTCCTCCGGCGCGCCCAGGATCCAAACGCCCGGCTGGTTCATCTCGACAATGGCATCGATGCGCTCGCCCGGGCCCAGCATCAACACGTCCACCGCGGCCGGCGTCGGCACTGGATTTCCATCCAGCGCTATCACGTTAAACTTGTGGCCGGGCAGCGCCAGATGGCGATTCTCGATGGCGCTGGCGTTCAGAAAATGAAAGAGTACACGCTGGCCGGGATTGACGCGGATGGGCTCGCCCGCGCCCAGCGCCTTATCGTTGATGGAAAAAATATCGGCCGCCACTTCCATTCCGGGCTGGCGCGTATCCAGCACCGCTGGCTTCTCCGGCTGCGCCCCCACGGGATACAGATCGTCGTTATCCATGTTTTGATTGGTGAAATAAGGCTCCCAATCGCGCAGCGCCAGAAAGTGCTCCTGATCGTAGCGGCCTGGATCGTTCGCGCCATCGATGATCAAAAAGCCGAACATTCCGGTATAACTGCCGCGGTGCAGGTCGTCCATCGACATGGTATGCGTGTGATACCAGCGGGTGCCGGCCGGCTGGGGCGTGAACTGATAGCTGCGGCTTCCGTGCGGCGGCACCACGGGCGTGCCTTCTTCCTCCGATCCATCCACATCGGAAGGGATGAGCAGTCCGTGAAAATGCACCACCTCCGGAACATCCGTCTTATTCACCACATTCACCGTCACCGGCACGCCCTCCTTCATCCGCAGCCGTGGCCCCGGCGAAATGCCGTTGTAGCCGATGGTGCTCAGTATCCGATTCGGCGCCAATTCCACCGTGATGGGCGCGATCTCCAGCGTGAAAGAGGTCTTGGCAGTGTCCTGCGGGCCGGAAGGCGCTAGAAAGGACGTTTGGCCCGCCAGCCGGGTGCCGGCCGCCGCCAAGCCGGCAAACTTGAGGAAGTCGCGTCTTTGAATCAGGTGTTGCATGACAAACGACCATAGTACCGCCGGAGCCGCCTCGGACCAACCCTCTGTTCGAAAAGGATACGGTGAAAGCAGGGCAGCAACATGGCAACTCTCGACTGGTCGCAATGCCCCGCCGTAGAAAGCGTGCCGGGCAGGCTGAGCGGCGCATGGGTGTTTAAAGACACCCGGATGCCGGTGTCCGCCGTTTTCGAAAACCTGGAAGCCGGCGCCACCATCGAGGAGATCATGGAATGGTTTGATGCTACGCGGGAACACATTGTCGCTGTGCTGGAGTTCGCGGCTCGCAGCCTCGACCCGCCGAGTCCGCCCGCTAGTGAGCGCAATGCACTAACATCGGTCAATGCGCGTTCTGTTTGATCACGGCACCCCAGCGCCCCTGATCCCGTTCCTCGCAGGTCACATAGTTACTAAGGCGAAAGACTGTGGATGGGACACACTTAACAATGGCGACCTGTTGAACGTTGCGGAGGCGTCCGGCTTTGATGTGCTTGTCACCACTGACAAGAACATCCGATATCAGCAAACCTCGAGGGTCGTCGCATAGCCGTTGTCGTGTTGAGCACCCCACAATGGCCCGTTGTCAAACTTCACGTCGATAAGATCGCCGACGCCGTGAATGCCGCTACGCCGACTGGCCCTACCTGCCTGTTCGAGGCTTCGAATTCCTCAACGCAACCATCCCCGCCCCCGCGCCCCTTTCTGATACGCTTTAAGACGCCGAGGTAATCATTGATGAAGCTGGTCCGGCCCCTCCTGTTTTTCTTCGCCCTCGGACTGTTCGCCATGCAGTTCGGAGGGTTCCGAGGCTACGGGCGCCGATCCGGGTACGAGGAGTACAGCGGACCAAACATCCCCTCCGAGTTTTATTGGAGCCGCCTCCAGTACAATTCCACCGGAGGCAGCCGCGGCTTTCGCTTCTTTGGCGGCGGCTGGTCGCGCGATTATCCCAAGGCCGATAACGATTGCCTGATTGCCCTGCGCCGCCTCACCCGCATCAATTCTCCCTCGCCGCTGAACGTCGCCGATCTCGATAGCGACCATCTCTTCGACTATCCCTGGATCTACGCAGTCGACGTGAACACCTGGACCTTCACCGATGCCGAAGCCAAACGCCTGCACGATTATCTTTATAAGGGCGGCTTCCTGATGGTGGACGATTTCCACGGCACCGACGACTGGGAGCATTTCATGGCCGGCATGCGCCAGGTCTTGCCGGACCGGCCCGTCGAGGATCTCAAGGACCAAGACGAGATCTACCACGACCTGTACGACATCAACGAAAAGTTCCAGATCCCGAGCGAGGTCTACGTCAACACCGGCCGAACCTATGAGAAGGACGGCTACGTGCCCAAGTGGCGCGCCATCCGAAACGATCGCGGGCGTATCATGGTGGCCATCTGCGCCAACATGCATCTGGGCGACGCCTGGGAGTGGGCCGACAGCCCCGAGTACCCCGAGAAGTTTTCCGGACTTGCTTTTCGCATCGTCCTCAATTACATTACCTACTCCATGACTCACTAAGATGATTGACACGAACCGCCCGCGCCTCGTGCAACACTCCTTGAAAAACCCACGGGCCCATGTTCGAATTTCTTTTTAAATATCCGCGTTCCGTTTATTCGCTCGGCCACTTCGCCTTGCTGGGGGCATGGCCGGCGTGGATGCTTGCGCTCCTGATCCTGGTTGCGGCCGGCGCTCTCGCGTGGCTCATCCGCTCGCGCCTGTCCCAAGCCGCGCCGGTCATGCATGGTTGGCGAGTCTGGGTGATCTGGAGTTTACAAACCCTCCTTGCCGCGATTCTGCTCGTCCTGCTGTGGCAGCCGGCCATCACCATCGCCGAGTTGAAGCCGCAGGAAAATATCATCGCCGTGCTGGTGGATGACTCGCGCAGCATGGGAATATCCGAGGATGGTTCCACACGCCAAGCCCAGGCTGTGAAGGCACTCCAGGATGGTGTCCTGGCCAGTCTCAACCGCCGGTTTCAAACGCGGCTCTATCGCGTCGACGACGTTCCTGCGCGTATCGACAGCCTCAAGGACCTGAAGCCCAGCGCGCCCTCCACGCGCATCGGTGACAGCCTGAAGCAGTTGAGCGAGGAGACATCGGACCTGCCCATCGGCGCCGTGGTTCTGCTCAGCGATGGCGACGACAATACGGGAGGAATCAGCGCGGACGCCATCAACGCACTGCGCGCCCGCCACATTCCCGTTCACACCGTGGGCTTCGGACAAGAGCGCGCCGCGCACGACGTGGAACTGGATGATGCCGAAATCGCTCCCCGCGCCTTGGCCGATTCCCGGCTCGCCGCCAAAATCACCTTCCATCAGCGCGGATACGCCGGCTCAAAGATCAATCTGACCGTGCGCGATGTCAGCACCGGCCAATCGAAGATGCTCGCCTCGCGCACCATCAGCTTGGGGCCGGACGGCAACCTCCAGACCGAGATCTTGATGTTCGATATCGGCGGCGCGGGCGCCAAAACGCTCCAGATCGCGGCTCTTCCGCTCCCAGGCGAAGAGAACACAGCCAACAATACATTGACCCGCGTCGTGAACGTCGGCGCAGACGCCCGCCGCATCCTCTATATAGAGGGCGAACCGCGCTGGGAGTTCAAGTTCATTCGCGAAGCCGAAGAAGAGGATCGCATGGTGCAAATCGTCAGCATGGTTCGCACCAGCGAAAACAAAATTTATCGCCAGGGAATTTCCGGCCCCGCGGAACTGGCCAGCGGCTTTCCCTCGCGCGTGGAGGATCTTTTCGGCTACCAGGGTTTAATTATCGGATCGGTGGAAGCGGGTTATTTCACTCCCGCCCAGCAGGAATTAATTCACCAGTTCGTCGATCGCCGCGGCGGCGGCCTGCTGCTGCTGGGCGGCCAGTTTTCGCTCGCCGATGGCGGCTGGAACGCCTCCAACCTTACCGACCTGCTCCCCACCACGCTGCCAACTCAAGCCGGCACCTTTCATCGCGAAGCCGATCCGCGGAACGGAATGACGCACACGTTCGCCGAGCTCGCACCCGGTGGCGTCGACAGCATTATTACGCGGCTGGTGGATGATCCCGCCGCCAATGCCGCGAAATGGAAGAAGCTGCCCTACCTGATGGACTATGAGGATCCCGGCACTCCCAAGCCGGGTGCGTCCGTGCTGGCCAACATGATCACGCCCGAAGGCCGCACGCTGCCGTTGCTGATTACGGAAAACTTTGGCCGTGGCCGCACCGCGATCATGGCCACCGGAGGCAGTTGGCGCTGGCAGATGAGCTCCCCACTGGGCGATACCGCGCATCATTTGTTCTGGCAACAGCTCCTGCGCTGGCTGGTTTCCGATACCCCTGGCCACGTGAAAGCTTCCGTCCCGGCTCAAATGCTGCTCGACAACGGCGCCGTGACCATCACCGCCGACGTGCGCGATCAACAATACAACCCAGCGCCCGATGCCAAGGTGGAGGCGCACATCCTGGGCCCCAGCGGCGTCAGCGCGCTGGTCGAAATGTCGCCCGTGCCCGATAATCCCGGCCAGTTCCAAGCCGCCTGGTCCGCTCCCAAAACAGGCGCCTACCTCACCGAGGTGACTGCCCAACGAAACGCAACGGAATTGGGCCGCGATGTATTAACCTTTCAGCGCATGGACGGCGTCGCGGAGAATTTCCACACCGAACAAAATCGGGACCTGCTGGAGCGCTTGGCCACGCAAACCGGCGGACAATATTGGAAGCCCGCCGATCTCGGCAAACTCGCAAGCAGCATTCCTTTCTCAGAAGCCGGCGTCACCATGCGCGAGACCAAGGATTTGTGGGATTTGCCGCTGGTTTTTCTGGTCCTGCTCGCACTGCGCTTTTCCGAATGGTGGCTGCGGCGCAAATGGGGCATCGTTTGAGAGCGCGATGTGGCGCACGCACTCGTATCGACGGCGCGTAAATGCTTGTGACAACGCAAAACTGACCCTGGGCGAAACACACCAAATTGTGACTCCGCCGCCGTTAAAGAAGTTCAAATGACTTTGTCGGGTCGAGCGGGCTGATCATTATGACCTTGTCCCAATCGTGTGGAGGAATTGTGACCCTGTCGCTTGCGTCGATATTGCCTTGACTGATGAGGTCCACGAGGGCGAGCCAGCATTTCTCGTACCGGCCCTTTAATCGAAGGTACGAAAGTTTTTTCGCCTTTGCCGCGATGCAGATTTCGATACTCCTCCCCACTTCCTCCGACACCAACTCTCCAGAACCGGTGTAGTTAAAACCTCCCACAAGAAAGTAATACGAGCCAGGCTGGCTTGCGCGGTACAGCTCGACCGCGAAGCCACTGAATACCTGGATTTCTGTCGGTTTTTGCTCAGCGCCATTCTGAAATACTTTGAGATGCTTACGCAGCTCACGTTCGAGATCATGTTTATCCGGTGCGGGAAGGCTGTATTGGACGTTGACAAACCAACTGAATCCCGCCGTCGGAGGCCCGAGCGACGAGAGTATTCGCTTAACGGTCTTCAAGACAGGGATACTAGCGCCTTCCTCTCCTAGCCGCTTTCCATCCGCAGAAACCCCAACGTGCCGTTCTAACCCTGTCACCTCAACAGCGATTCTCCCGTTGATCACGAAATCGGCACCCTCTTGGCCCTCGCATTCGTAGCAGATTTCCCGCTCCTTGTATCCCAAGTGCAAGAGGTACTCTTTTGCTAACTTCTCGGAGTAGTTCATCTCGGCCCCGTCGACAACAATGACCCACCGTAGCCGATACTGGGAACCATCACAAACGCTTCGCTGCCCATTGCATGTTTCTGGGAGAATTGCACGTCACATCGCGGCGACGATGTCGGTCTTCTTGAAGTCCTCCCCCTTAAACAGCAAGGGCTCGCCAGTGATTTTGGCTAGCGCGTAGGCGAAGCAATCGCCGAAATTCAACCCCGCCCGGTGACGCCCTTTCCCGAAATCGTGGAAGGCTTGGCGAGCGATGTGCGCCTGCTCCACGGTGAAGGGCTCTACGACAATGCCTGCCCGGCGAAAGAACGTATCGCATTGCTGGGCGGCCTTCGGCCGGGTCTGTCGCTCGATGACAATCGAGAGTTCCAGAAAGCTCCCGGCACTGATGAGACATCGATCGGCCTCATGGATCACTCGGATGAAGGCGTCGCCTTCCGGTTCCCCAAACAGAACGGCGACCAGCGCAGAGGTGTCCAGGATCACTTGGGAAGGCCGCTCTCGTCATAGAGAAGTTTGGCGTGATCCAGGTAGGGTCGCTTGACGTGCACGGCGGCGCGCCGGGCGATGGCGCGCAGTTCCTCGACCGGAGCTTTGCTGCGGCGGCGCTGAAGACGTTCGTAGCGCTCACGCAGGGCTCCCGTGACTGCCCGGGTCATGGTCTCTCCGGTCTCCTGGGCAATCGCTTGGGCAAGCCGGTGAGCTTCCGGGTCCTTGACATTGAGACTAAAGCTTCTTTCCTTCTGTACCATTGTCTTTCTTTCTTTATTCTAGCAAGGACTCCTTTCATGTCTGCTGCCAACGGCGCCATGACTCGGCCAGCGCAACGCGACGGAATTGGGCCGCGACGTCCTGACATTTCAGCTCATGGACGGCGTAGCCGAGAATTTCCATATCGAACAAAATCGCGACCTTCTCGTACGCCTGGAAGCCCGCCGATCTCGGCAAACTGGCCAGCAGCATTCCTTTTTCAGAAGCCGGCGTGACCATGCGCGAGACCAAGGATCTGTGGGATTTGCCGCTGGTCTTTCTGGTCCTGCTCGCACTGCGCTTTTCCGAATGGTGGCTGCGGCGCAAATGGGGCATCGTTTGAGAAAAGAATCGGAGATCATCCCCCTTAAATAGCAGAGGCTCGCCGGTGATTTTGGCCAGCGCGTAGGCGAGGCAATCGCGAAATTCAGTCCTGTCGGCCCTTCGATCTCAGCCAGTGGTCCCGCGCCCAAGTGAACATCGATTCCGACCCCGCTCTTTATACGAACTACCACGTCGAGATGCGGGCGACTCGGGCTAGCGATGGCTACCTTCGCGGCTCATACCGCATCGCCACCGCTCCCGAGCTGAACTCCAGCCGGCCCACGAGCCTCAAGTCGGCACGCTTCGATAGCCCCGCGAACAAGGTCGGCCCGTGGCCCGCCAGCGTGGGATGCACCACGAACTCGTACTCATCGATCAATCCCAGCTCCGCCAACGCCAGCGGGAGCTTTACGCCTCCCACCAACAGTCCCTTACCCGGCTCCCGCTTGAGCTGCTGAACGGCCGTCCCTAGATCCCCGCGCACCAGCTCCGCGTTCCAATCGACCCGGTCCAGGGTGCCCGACACGACGTACTTCTTCGCCGCGTCGATCGTCCTGGCGAAGGGTTCCATCCAATCAGGCCTCGTTCCCGTTCGCGCCGGCGGCCGGAACGCTGCCTCCATCATTTCGTAAGTCACCCTCCCAAACAGGAGAGCATCGGCCTGGTTGAGGTTCTCAGTCGCGTGACGATGCAAGTCTTCGTCGGGAAGGATTGCACGATGATCGCAGCACCCGTCCAATGTGACGTTGATGGAATACCGAAGGGCTTGCATTACGCAAGAGTACCGCCGATCGAGTGGACCAGGAAGGTTAGCCCTCCGCGCGATCCAATCCATCGATAGAAACATGTAAGCGAAAAACAGGAAGACTCCGCGCCTGTCTGGGTCCGGTGACGAGATCACTGGGCTTCTCAAGCAAGCCGGCCAGTTTCCGGGCAGCGCCGTCGCCCGCTCTACTTGCCATCAACGTGGGCTGCGTCCTTCTCGTTTTCCGCGCAATACGATTCCAGCAGATCGGTGTCCGCGAGCAGGCGCTGCTTCAACAGGACGGTGAATGGCCTGGTAAAAGTCTGGGAATCGTCAATCGTTAGCCGCACTTCCATGTGCCCGAAGTCCAAGCGATGAAATCGTTCGGTCAGATGCAGCGCTTCACTGTGCGTGTGTCCGCGCGCATCCAACCATCCCCGGTCATTGAAGCCCGCGGTCTCCACAACCAGGTCATCGCCTTCCCATTTGCCGGCCGAGTACCCCAGCCATGACGGTTGAGGATCGTCGGGCAACTTTCGGCCATCGGTATAAATTTGGCGATAGGTTGTGTCCCGCTCATAAAGCATCACGGTCAGCCCGGGCATCTGGATAATCTTGTAAGGAGCCGGTGACATTTCGAGCAACGGCATGCCTTCCGGCAGACAGTGCGACAGCGGCGATTCGGTACTGAATTTTTTCGCGCGTTGCTGGAACACGGCCGCTGCTTCCGGCCGAAGAGGCTCATCGCCCGGTTTGAAATCGGAAAGGATATTGATGAAATACTGCGAGAGCGGTTCTTCTCCCGCGCCATTCGTGGCCCCTGGGATCAGGCGTTGCAACATCGCCGCTGGTGCGCTCTCGGTCTGCCAGAGTCCGGAAAGATCGGGCTTTCCATCGGCTGCGCGGGGCGTCCGCGCCGAAAGGTTCGGCTTACCGTCCGCGGTCCTCGGTATGCCCAGAGTGCGATGGTTCAGCCACTGGGCCTGGACGCACAGCGGCGCCGCCGCCAACGCGATCGTCACCAGTAGCACTCGGCCAGTCATGGTCTTCGCTACATCATATATGTTCTGCGAACGACCCACTCGTCTATAATCGGAGTTCTCTAGCCGCTCAAGATTTGAGAATTGGAAGGCAGTAATTCGATGGGACTCTTCACCCCCTGGTTTCTGGTCGCTCTCGCGGGAGTCGCGCTTCCGCTCTACCTGCATCTGTTGAAGAAGCTCAAATCCACGCCCCGGCCGGTGAGCTCGTTGATGTTCTTCGAAGCGCGCACGCAAGCCTCCACCCATCATCGCCGCCTGCGTTATTATCTGCTGCTGTCACTGCGAATGCTATGGCTCGTGCTGTTGATCCTAGCCTTCGCCAATCCCTTCATCAATCGCAGCGCAGCCGCGCTCTCCAGCAGCCGGCTGGTGCTCCTGGTGGTGGATAACTCTTTCAGCATGCGCGCCGGAACTCGACTAGCCGACGCGAAGGATGCCGCCATCACGGTGCTCTCCGGAAAAGGCGCGGCGCGCGCGCAAGTTGCAGCTTTCGGGTCGCAGTTGCGAATGATGACGCAACCCATCGACGATCAATCCGCCCTGCGCGCTGCTGTGCAAGCCATTCAACCGGGCGATGGCCACGGTAACTTCGCCGAGCTGGCGCGAGCCGTGCGCGCCATGGCCGAGTCCGTGCACACTCCGATCGAGCTTCACCTGTTTAGCGACATGCAACGTGGCGAACTGGCCGCTACCTTCTCCGATATGGCGCTGCCCGCCAACGTCACGCTGGTGACGCATGCTGTCGCCACCAAAGCGCAACCCAACTGGACGGTCGAATCGGTGGACGCCCCCGGACAAATCTGGGGCAAGGACGCCAAGCCGGTTCGCGTGCAAGCCGTGGTTGCGGGTTACCTCACTCCCGCCGCTCAGCGCACCGTATCGCTGGTGGTAAACGGAAAAACCACCGCCACCAAGACCGTTCCGGTCCCGGCCAACGGACGCGCCACCGTCGAATTCCCTGCACTCGAAGTGCCCTACGGCTTCAATCGCTGCGAAGTCAAGATCGACTCCGCCGACGCCCTGCCGGCCGATGATCTCCGCCGCTTCGCCGTCGAACGTTCCGATCCGCAAAAGGCGTTGCTGATTCACAATTACGGCGACAACCGTTCGCCGCTCTACGTCGGCGCCGCGCTCGCAGCGGCCGCGCAGTCGGCCTTTACCCTGGAATCCATCAATGTCTATGAGGCGGCCGATCGCAAGCCATCCAATTACGCCTTCATTGTTCTCTCCGATCTCAACACGCTGCCTTCACTGCTCGAAAATTCGCTCACCGGGTACGTGCGCGCCGGCGGCAGTCTCTTCATCGCGGCGGGCACCTCTGCCGGCGGCCGATCGCAGATCCCGATTTTCGGCGCGCACATTATCGAAGCCCGCGATTACAACCGCGCTCCCGATCGTTACATGTCGGTCGGCTCCAGCGACTCCTCCTATCCCGCCGTCGCCAAAGCCGGCGGCTGGCCGGGCGTGAAGTTTTTCTACGCGCTCGATGTTGACCCTGGCGCTGGTGCCGATGCCGCGCGCGTGATCGTTCGCCTGGCCGATCAGACCCCGCTGCTGCTCGAAAAACGCCTGGGCGAGGGACGCGTGGTGCTGCTCACTTCCGGGCTCGATAATCTGACTAACGATTTCCCGCTGAATCCTGCCTTCGTCCCCTTCATCGAGCAAACCGCGCGCTATCTGGCCGGCAGCGAACGGCAGGGCGGCGCGCGGCCCGTGGATGCCTATCTCGATCTGCGCAACGCGAGGGAGCAGTCGCAAAGTGTCGAGGTCACCGATCCCGAAGGGAAGCGCCCGCTCACCCTGGACCAGGCCGCCTCCGCCCAATCATTCCAACTCACCGAGGCCGGCTATTATCAGCTTCGCCTCGCCAATGGCCGCCAGGATGAAATCGGCGTCAACCCCGATCCCAAGGAATCGAACCTCGACGTGATCCCCGACGATGTGCTTGCATTGTGGCGCGGCAACGGCGGCCAGGCTTCGCAACAAGCTTCCGCATCGGCGCCGCCCACCCCAGGAAAAATCCCGCAGACGGTCTGGTGGTACGTTCTGTTGCTCGCGTTCGCCGCCGCTATCTCTGAATCGGCTCTCGCCAGCCGCTACCTGGGCACGCAGCGCGACGAATAGCCCGCGATTCTGTGGCGCTAAAATGAAGTTGTGAAGACGCTCCACCCGCTGACTCCTGAGCAACTGGCGCGCGCTGCGGATTGTCTCCTGCATCCCGTACCGGGGAGCCGAATCGAAGCGGCCAAAAACTATGGCATAGATTTGACACTGCTGGTCGAGCAGTTGCGGCTGACGCCGGCCGAACGCGCGAAAAAACTCGAACGCGCCTCAATGGTGCTCGAACAAGCTCGCGGAACCGCGCACTATCGTTCCTAATGCAATTCGAAAAAGCCATGCAAGCACTCTGCGACGCAGGCGTCGATTTTGTTGTCATCGGTGGCCTCGCAGCCACACTCCATGGCGGCGCGCAAGTAACTTACGATTTGGATATTTGCTACTCTCGGGCCTCCGCCAACCTGCGCCGGCTCATTGAGGCGCTGGCTCCGTTCCATCCTCGGCCGAGAGCCTTCCCGCTGGACCTCCCATTCGTTTGGGATGAAGCGACGATGTTCGCGACTGACATTGGAGAAATAGACCTTCTGGCGAAGGTTACGGGCCTGGGCGCCTTCGACGACGTTATGCAACACTCGATGGCCGTGGAAGCATTCGGACGGCCGATCATAACGCTCGATCTTCCCGGGCTGATTCGTGCAAAACGAGCCACGGGCCGACCGAGGGATTTCGCCGCCCTTGCCGAGCTCGAAAGCCTCCTCGAAGCAGGCGACGCGTAGCGATTATGCGTATGCATGGGCGGTCGCAGGGTTGGGGTGTTTCCGGCCACCGCTAGCCAGCCTGGTCGGTGTGATAGGTGCGAGGGTCATATGTGATCTCTCCCGCCGGTCGCCAGCGGAATGTCTCCAACTGATTCCCGCTAAGGCAGTCGGGATAGGCGGACGACCAATATCGTCGCGAACGCTCGTGCTCCGCGCTTTCGTTGTAGCCCGGAAGGTCTTTTGCACTGCGGAAATAGACAATGACATCTTTCCCTTGAAATCTCTCCGCCACGTAGCAATAGGGAGCGACGGGCACGCGATCAAGCAGCCAATCAGTTAGTTCAGGTGAGAACTTCCCGTGCGCCTCGACAAATTCGGTGAGGTGGAATCGAAGGAAGCCAGCACTCGGATCGTCGGTCCATCGCAGAAGCTCCTGGATTATGCCGCGGAGGCAATCTCGATCGGACGGAGAGACTGGGAACTCATACCAGCGGATTCCTAGTCGCAATCGCGCAGCCTCGGATTTCAGATCGATCAGCTCATCTGGCGGGACTACCCCGAAGGCGGCCTGCCGTTGAGCTCGTTCAGCGCAGGGGTGACCCGTAAAATCAATGACTCTTTCTAGACACTGAGGCGACGTCAGTACGCCCACGCGCCCGACGGTGTGCTCCCCTAACGCCGCGAACGCCAAGGCGTTGGTGAGGTCTCCCGTGAAATCGATAATGGTGGTGGGCAAATGATAGTGCTGGAGCAGGCCATAAGCCTCGTACTCATTGAGGGCGTACGTCTCGTTGTTGACGAAGTGGTGAGCCAGGCATGGGATTAGGTACTGGACCTTCCTTAGATCTGCGACTGGGAGCCGCCGTCCGTCTTTCATGGCGAATGTGTCGGGCCTGTGTATGCTGGCGAGGGTCGTTTCGAAAAGTCCGTTCTCCCCTCTGAATAGGTATCTTGGCACCCGCTGCGGGATCAGAAGCCCAGAACCAGTCTGAGTCCAAACGTGCTCAACCGGTCGCCGCGCTTGCTCGTCTAAGAGGAACGCACTGGCCTCTCTCATTGACTCAAATCTGCGATCAGGCTGGAACGCCATGTTTTCACCATGACACATGGATTGAGCGACCGGGGAAATAGGGCGCTTACACGCCATTTGTCTGTCCATGGCCCTGTCCCGTTCGTTGGGCGAGGACATCTCCCGTACCCTGGCTCCCGTTGGATTAAACGAAGCTGAGCAAGCCCTCTCCACGCCGCTGCGATATCCTTTAAGCTATTAGCGTCGGCCAAGCGGCCGGAAGTTTGCCGTCCGAGGTTCGCCCCGTGGAGGTTGCATGACTGCCCGCGAACAACTTCACGCGTACATCGCGCAACTGGAACTTCGCCTGCGCTGGAGCACCATACTGCGCGGCTTTGCGATCCTCACCGGCGGCGCTTTGATCGCGACGCTACTGCTGGTCATCATCGCCAATGCGCGCGCGTTTTCCGATGGCAGCGTCACTGCCGCCCGCTTCGCACTCATCTTGATTTTGGCCATCGCCGCTACCGCCGGACTCGCGCTGCCTTTGCACCGCTTGACGCGCCGCCGCGCCATCGGAACCGCTGAAGCGGCCTTCCCGCAATTCCAGCAGCGACTCACCACTTTCACCGAACGCGACGGCCGTGATCCCTTCATTGAACTGCTGGCCAGCGACACCCTCCAAGTCGCGCAATCCGCCGAGCCCAAACAATTCGTCACTGACGTGCGTCTGTGGGGTTCCCTCGCCGCGGGCGTCGGGGCCTTCGCCGTATTGATCTGGATGATCGCCGCCGGCCCCGGTTTTCTCGGTTATGGCGCTTCGCTGCTGTGGACCGGTCCGCATCACGACAAGCCCGCGCTCTACGACCTGCGCGTCACCCCGGGCGACGCCGTCGTGCGCCGCCACGCCGATCAGGTGATTTCCGCGCTCCCTACCGGCCTGCGGTCGCCCAGCGTCAAAGTGCACGCGCGTTTTCAAAGCTCCTCCAAGTGGGAAGAGATTGCGATGCTGCCAAAGGCGGCCGGAAATTTCGCGGGAGGCTATGAATTTTTGTTCGCCGGTCTGCCAGAGAACGTCGAGTATTATGTCACCGCCGGGGCGATGACCTCCAAGCATTACAGTATTCGCGTCACCGATCTGCCCGCGGTGACGAAGATTCGCGTCACCTACCATTACCCCGCCTGGACCGGCATGGCGAGTGAAGTGGAGGAGCGCGGCGGCGATCTGCGCGCCGTCACCGGCACCGAAGCCGAGCTCGATGTCTCCACGGACCGGCCCCTGCCCGGCGGCCAGCTGCAGCTCGATAACGGGCAAAAAATCCAACTCGGCGGCGGCCAGAACAACGTCTATCACGGCACCCTCAAGATGGATAGCGACGGCGCGTATCACGTCGCCGGCCTGGAGCAGGGCCAGCCCGTTCGCGTCAGCGAGGATTTTTTCATCGAGGCGAGAAAGGCCAACCCGCCGCAGATTTCGTTGGTGCGTCCCGGCCACGATTACCACGCAAACCCCATCGAAGAGGTGACGGCTGCAGTCAAGGCCACCGACGAGTACGGCCTCCACGATGTCGGCGTGCACTACTCGGTCAACGGCGGACCGGAGACCACCGTGGATGTGCTCTCGAAGAAGGGCGAGAAACAGGCTGACGGCGCCACCACGCTTTCGCTCGAAAAGTTCAAGCTGGTTCCGGGTGATCTGGTCAGCGTCTACGCCACCGCCAAGGATGGCAACTCGGAAGCCCACACGGACATGATGTTCATCCAGGCCGACCCGTTTGAGCGCAAGTTTTCGCAATCGCAAACCTCGGGGGGCGGAGGAGGCGGCGGTGGTGGCGGCGATCCTTCCGCCGAGATCTCGCAGCGCGAAAAGGAGATCATCTCCCAGACGTTCAAACAGCAGGGCGATAAGAACTCCACGCAACAGCAGGCCACTGACATCGCCAAACTGCTGTCTCAATCCCAATCTACCTTGCGCGATCAAGCCGTTTCGCTTTCCGACCGCTTGCAGGCCCGCGAGCTGACCGATGAAGTAAAGGCCATCAGCGATTTCCAGAAGGATATGATTGCCGCGTCGGAATCGATGGCGCCGGCTGCGCAACAGTTGCAGCAGCAGAAGTGGAAGGACGCCATTCCCAACGAGCAGAAGGCCCTGCAATTCCTGTTGCGCGCCGAAGCCACTTTCCGGCAGATTCAGGTTGCGTTTGGAGCGCGCGGGGGCGGTGGTGGAGGGGGCGGAGCCGCTCGCGATTTGGCCCAGCTCTTCGAACTGGAGCTCGACACCCAGAAAAATCAATATGAGACCCCGCAAAGCGCCGCCGCCAGCGCCGAACAAAAGGCGCGGGAGATCGACGACGCGCTGAAGAAGCTCGACGAGCTGGCTAAGCGCGAGGAAGACCTGGCGCAGCAGCAACGCAACGGCCCCCAGACCGCCGAACAGAAATGGCAACAGGAGATGTTGCAGCGCGAAGCGCAGCAGCTCCAGCAACAGATGCAGCAGCAGCTTGGGCAACAGGGACAGCAGGGGCAGCAAGGGCAGCAAGGGCAGCAAGGGCAGCAAGGGCAGCAAGGGCAGCAAGGGCAGCAAGGGCAGCAAGGGCAGCAAGGGCAGCAAGGGCAGCAAGGGCAGCAAGGGCAGCAAGGGCAGCAAGGGCAGCAAGGACAACAGAGCGCCTCCTCATCGGGACAATCGAGCGGGCAATCCAACTCTGGCCAAAGCAGTTCTGCGCAATCGGGCGGACAACGAGGCAGCCAGGCCAACGCGCAGCAGTCCGCCGACCAAGCCGCCGACAGCCGCCAACAGGCCGCCGAAAAAGCGCTCGATCGTTTGCGCCAGGCCGCCGAGGACATGAAGCGCGCCGTCTCCCAGAATGCCGGAGCTGCCGCCTCCCGCCGTGCCGCCGATCGATTGCGCGAAGCCACCGACTTGCTGGGCGGTTTGGAACAACAGGACGCAGCCGGCCGCCTCAATTCCATGGCCCAAACGGCCGACCAACTGGCGGCTCGGCAAAAAGCGCAAGCCGATAAGGTACGCCAATTGATGGCACAGCAGAATGCCAATCGCACCGCCGACCGGCCGCAGCAATACCCGTCGCCTCAGGAAGTCGACAAGATGGTGAACGATCGCCAGCGCGTGAGTGACGACTTGTCGCGTCTCACGCAGCAAATGCGCGACGCCGCGCGCGAGCTGTCGCCCACGCAGCCGGCCGCTTCCGGCAAATTGCGGAGCGCGCTGGAGGGCATGGATGAAAACGATCTCGGCACTCGCATGCAACGGAGTTCGGACCAGTTGCGGAGCGGAGAGTTCTCCGATCAAGCTGAATCCGCGCTCACAGGCGATCTGCAGAAGTTGGGCCAGCAAGTGACCGATGCCGCGCGCGCACTGGGTGCCGCTCAGAACGGTTCCCAGGAAGCCGCTATCAACCGCGCCATGGACGATCTTTCGCGTCTGCGCGACCAACTGGCTGGCCTCGGCCAGCGTCCCGGACAACCCAATGGACAGCCAGGCGGGCAGCCAAATGGGCAACCCAGTGGACAGCCGGGCGGCCAGCAGTTCCAAACCGGACAACTCTCGCGCAACGGCCAAGCTGGTCAGCAGCCAGGGCAAAGCGGCCAGCCAGGAGGTCAAACCGGCCAGCCGGGAGGTCAAAACGGCGGACGCCAGGGAGGCCCGATGGGCAATCGCCTGGCTGGCCCGGTAGGCAATCCAGCTGGCGGAGCTGGGGGCAATCGCGAAGGCAACGTGTATGACAACATTGATACCGGCAACACTCGAATCTCCGGCCGGGCGGTAGCGCCGCAGCAAGGTTCCAACCCCGCCGATACTCAGCGCCAGATTGACCAAGGGCTGAACCTCCTTAACCAGGTTCGTTCGGTGGTCGAAGATAGTCCCGAGGCGCGGCGCGAGTTGCAGTCCCTGATCGATCAAATGCGCAATCTGGACCCCAAGCGTTTCCCCGGCAATCCGGCGCTGGTGGAGCAGATGCATCAGCAACTGGTCAGCGGCGTGGACGCTCTGGAATTGCAACTGCGCCAGCAACTGGATCAAAGCCAAGGCGGCACCATCCGCAATACAGACCCGGCCAAGATCCCGGCCGGCTATCAGGATTCAGTTGCCGAATATTACCGCAAATTATCGAGCGGCGCCCATTAGTCAAGGGCAATCAGGACTGCCTTTTAGTTTATTTCAGGACGCATCAGGGGTATTTTTGTGTTTGCCGACGCATTTTTTCTCATAGACGGCGGATTTCTCCACCGGCATGGGTGAAATTGAGAGATATGCGGCCGTCATTGGATTTAGTTCGAGGCTAGCAGAAGACCAGGGTGCTGGGGCGGTGCGGCTAGGTAAGTGATTGACCTGCGGGCAGAACGAGGCCGACCGGGAGCGTGATTCAACGTTCGCTGTTCTAAAATCCGTGTTGATCCGCGTTCATCTGTGGCCGAAACTCTTACCTAATTCGCCGACCCCGCCTTGCCCCACAACCTCTGCGACGCAATCTTCGCGCCGTCGGCCAGCGACTTCAGCTTCAGCCACGCAATGTCCGGATACACCGCGCCGAAACCGGCAAACGTGCCGAATCCACAATCGGTGCCACCCATCACACGCTCGCGCCCCACGATCTCGGCGTACCGCATAATTCGCTGCGCCACCAGTTCGGGATGCTCCACGTAGTTCGTGCTGGAACCAATCATGCCCGGAACCAGCACCTTGTCCTGCGGCAGCTTGATGGCCGTCTTCCATAGTTCCCATTCGTGCTCATGACGAGGATTCGCGCCCTCAATCAGCAGGCACTGCGGCTTGGCCTTCAACACCACGGGAATTACTTTGAAGCCTGGAATGTCGCGCGTGTGCGGACCGTCGTAGTTGCCCCAGCAAACATGCATGCGCGTGCGATCCGCCGGAACATTCTGGAGCGCGTGATTCAATGCCTCCACCTGCAGTTCCGCATTGCGCAGAAACTCATCGTCATCCACGCCGCGAAATTTGATGTGGCGGCCCATCGCCAAATCCGGACAATCCACCGAAAGGATCAGCCCCGAGTTCACGATGGTCTCGTATTCAGTCCGCATCGCATCGGCCAGCGCTTCCAGATACGCTGCGTGCGTCGGATAATACTCGTTCGGTTGAAATACCGCGATGGTTCCGGGCGATACCGCGTTCATAAACCCGCCGGTGACTTGCGCTTTCGACAGCGCGGCTTGGAAGCGCGCGATGTCTTCCTTCAGCGGCTCCAGGGTTTTCACTTTGATCGGTCCTTTGCAGACGGGCCGCTTATACTTGGGCGTCGCGCCCGCGGCGGCGATTTTATCCCGAAACTCGGGAAAATCGTCCTGATCTTGCGGCGTGGCGCGGGGGACATTGCCTGGCTCGAAACCGGTCAGCCGATGCCGGATGTAGGTGGCGTAGCTGATTTTGCCCATTTCACCATCGCTCACCAGATCCAGGCCAGCCTTCGCTTGCTTTTCCACCGCATCGGCGACGGCGGCTCGAATCGTCTCATCGAACTGCTTGGCATCGATGGCATCGCCGCGGTCTTGTGCGAACAAGAGATCGACCACCGCCTGCGGCCGGGGCAGGCTACCGACATGGGTCGTAAGAATGCGGTCGGTACTCTTCATCTTCGTTTGCTTCTCCCTTTGTGTAAGCTTGGTGACTACAGCGGGTCCCGTACGAGCATAACACGTCGTAGCGGGACGCCAACCTTATATACGACACGGCACAGTTTTTCGGATTCTGTGCCTGCATAACCCAAAATCGCAGTGACCGGTGGATGAGCGGCTCGCTGCTGCGGGGCTCTTACCAAGGCCCCGCGCGCTGCAAGGGCTGTTACGGAAGCTATTGGACGCCAGGCGCGGCGCAAACGAAATTTTCGGCGTTGTCGATGCTGCCGCTTCCCTTATACTTCGCCACCTGCGGATACGCGCACAAGGGGCGCGTGCGATCTACTTTTCCGGCGGTGCGATGCGCGGCAACGATACGCTCGGGTGTGTGGCCATCCTCGCGCCAGGCGGTCATCGCGCTCATCATGTCGAAATGATTCGGCCCCTCGCCGCCGCCGCAGTGCCCCATGCCGGGGACCATGAACAAGCGCATGGAATCCTCGGTCTTGCGCTCGCCCCCCATGGTGTCCATGGCGGTTTTGTAGTAGTTGACGCTGGCCAGCGGCGGGACGCCCGGATCGGCCCAGCCATGGTACATCAGCAGCTTGCCGCCATGAGCCAGGAACGGTTTGAGATTCGGATTGGCGGCGTTGATGGTGTCGTGATCCATTTTGTCGGCCAGCGCCACGTCTTTATCCAGATCGAACGAATGCCAGTCCCATTGGGGATTCTTGAAAACGACGTAGCGAAACTGATCGGTGGCCGCCGAGAACGGCTCCGGGCCGCGCGCCAGCATTGCCCAGCCGAGCTCGCTGCCGGGCTCAACGTTGAAGTACACCGGCGTACTGCTACCCGAAGTCGTGGGAGCCGTATACATTCTTTTCGCCGCTTCCACTTGTCCGGCGGTCAGGCAGGTGGGCTCGTCGCCCGCTTTGCATTCGATGGTCTTGGGATCGAAGTGGCAGCGCGTTGGATCTTCGATCAGGCCGTCCTTCACTCCGTCGGCGGCGTCGCACGCTTCCAGCACGGCCTTGTGAATGACGGGATACTTGTTCGCCGGAATGTGGTTGTGCGGGTCCAGAACGCCCTGCGCCAGCCAGATCTGCCAGGACGAAAGACGCGTTCTGGGATTGGCAGCCGCGCCGGCCACGATGCCATCGTAATCATCGGGGAAACGCTGCGCTTCCTTCAGGCCCTGGCGTCCGCCCGTGGAACATCCGTTCCAGTAAGACATCTGGGGAGCGGCGCCGTAGTAAGCATCGATCACGGACTTCGCCTTCACGGTCATCTCGTGTACGGCCCGATATCCGAAATCAATGAGCTTCTCAGGATGGTCGATGGCGAAACTGCCGGTAGGACCCACATGCCCGGTGTCTGTGGAAGAGGTGGCATAGCCGTCGTGCAGCGCCTCCGCCATCTCCGGGTAGCTGATCACTCCCGCCCATCCGCCATTGCCCACCGCCTGATATTTGCGATTCCATCCCGACGCCGGGAGCCAGACTTCGATCTTGATATCGGAATCGCTGGATGGCTTCAACGTAGCTGCCACGCGACAGAATGCGGGCAGATCCTTATAGGCCACCGCGGGCGGAGGTCCGCCGCCACGCCTGCCGGGCGGCACAAACTCGCCGGCTGCAACCGGCTGCGCCATCGTGATGGTGGCGTTCGGCAGGGCAAGCGACGCGAGACTCTCGCAGGTGGCGGCCCACGACGGGGCGGCGAGCAAAACGACGGCGAAACCGAGAGACAGCTTCATGGGAGCTCCTTTACGTGAGTTTCAATAAGCGGCGAGCGTTTCCCTCGTATATCTTTTGTTTGTCGGCGGCGCTGATGTCCAAGCCGTCGACGCAGCGGATGGTCTCGCGAATATACAGGCCGGGCTTGGGCTCAAACGGCACATCGGAGGCGAACACGCAATGATCCACGCCAAAGAAATCGAGACCGCACCTGGTGGCGGACTGCCCACCAAACAGCGCTGTATCGGCATAGAAGTTGCGGAAATAATCAATCGGCCGCTTCTTCATGGATTGACGCAACGAGACATAATCTTCATCGGAGGTGCGCGAACCGAGCACGTCCCAGCCGTAACCGACGCGTCCCTCAAAATAGGGAATCATCCCGCCCATGTGGTGCGTGACGATCCTGAGATCGGGATGCCGGTCAAACATGCCCGAGAAAACGATGCGGGACATGGCGGCGCTGGTTTCATAGGGCCAGCCGAAGGTCCACCAGATCTCGTACTTCGATTTCGTCTCGGTCCGATAATCGGGCAATTCGGCGCCGCGCGCGGGATGCATCCAGATGGTAAGGTCGCGCCGCGCCGCATCGTCGAACAAAGGCGCGAACTCCGGCAGGTCCAGCGGCTTGCCGGCGACGTTGGTGTAAATCTGGAATCCGCGCGCGCCCAGTTGCGTGACGGAGCGGTCAATTTCCTTTAAACACGCGTCGACGTTGTTCATCGGCAGCGATGCCGCGAATCCGATGAAGCGGTCGGGATATTTCGCTACCAGCTCGGCCAGGCCGTCGTTCGCAATGCGCGCAAACTCAGGCGACTTATCCGGCGGCGCCATGCTTTCTATCGGCGGCGCGGGCAGCGTGAGAAACTGGCAATACTCGCCGAACTCGTCCATAACGCGAAAGCGCGCGTCCAGATCCGCGATGGTGGGCACGTTGCGCACGCGTTTTCCCATGTCCTTGCCCGCCAGTCCGGCTTCAATAACGTCGTGCGCGTAGCGTGGCGGGAAAAAGTGATTAAAGAGATCGATCTTCATTGGCAGCGGCCATTATATCGAACGCTGGACGGTATATATCAGTCTTGCTCAAGATGTGGATCAGGCTGGGAGCCGTGTGATAAACTACCCGTTTGCGTTCGCCCTGCCAAAGGTGCGTCTCCGCGGAAACGGATAAGCAAAACTTATGAGTCAAAGTTTGGAAGATCTCTTAAAGACGAAGAACCCGGTCGACCTTTTGCGTAATTCGCGGATAGGCGCTTATGTCTACCCCGTCGTCCCGGCCGAATACAGTAACTGGCGGGATGAACAGCGTGCCTGGCGAGACACCTGCGTTCTGTTCGACCAATCCCACCACATGGTGAACGTATACATGGAAGGGCCCGACGCAGTGAAGCTGGCGTCGTACCTGGGGTTCAATAGTTTCGCAAGTTTCCCAGTGGACCGAGCCAAACAGCTTGCTCCCTGCAGCTACGACGGTTTTGTGATCGGCGATGGAATCCTGTTTCACCTGGAGCCCAACAAGCTGGTGTTTGTCGGACGCGCGCCGGCTGCCAGTTGGATCGAATTCCAGGCCCAAACCAGCGGGCTCAAGGTAACCACCCAAAAGGACGACCGGTCGCCGTCCAATCCCGGCGGAAAAGCGGTGATTCGCACTTGCTACCGCTACCAGATTCAAGGTCCGAACGCCTGGCAGGTAATTGAAAAGCTGAATGGCGGCCCGATGCCCGAAATCAAGTTTTTCAACATGGGCTACATGGATATCGCGGGACGGAAGGTCCGCGCGCTGCGCCATGGCATGGCCGGCGCTCCGGGACTCGAAATCTGGGGTCCCTACGAGGAGCGCGAGGAAATCCGCGCGGCGATTGTGGAGGCGGGCAAGGACTTCGGCCTGGTACCGGTCGGCGCCCGCGCGTACGCTACCAACACGCTGGAGTCGGGCTGGATTCCTTCGCCGCTGCCGGCTGTCTACACGGGCGACAAGATGAAGGCCTACCGGGAATGGCTTCCGGCCTCGAGCTATGAAGGCACCGGCTCCCTAGGCGGCAGCTACGTTTCGAAAAATATCGCCGACTATTACGTGACGCCGTACGAAATGGGCTACGGACCCTTCGTGAAGTTCGATCACGACTTCATCGGACGCGAGGCGCTGGAGAAAATCTCCAAGGAGCCGCAGCGCAAGAAGGTGACTTTCGCGTGGAACGCGCAAGATGTCGCGAAGATTCAGGCTTCCATGTTCCTGCCCATCGAAGAACGCTACAAGTATATTGACCTGCCGTTGTCGAACTACGCGTCAGCGTCCTACGATCAGATTTTGATCGGCGGGAAACTGGCTGGTCTTTCGATGTTCAGCGGCTACAGCTACAACGAAGGCTCGATGCTTTCGCTCGGGATTGTGGAACACGACGTCCAGATCGGTACGGAAGTCACGCTGGTTTGGGGCGAAGAAGGCGGCGGGACGAAGAAAGCCACGGTCGAACGCCACAAGCAGACGGAAATTCGCGCCGTAGTCAGCCCCGTGCCGTACGCCAAAACCGCCCGCGAAGAGTACGCCGCAGGCTGGCGGACCGCGGCGGTCAGATAGTTCGCAGCGTCGTGCAGCGCGGCACATGAACGTGAGCCGCCCGGCTAAAGTAACTCTGCCATCGCGCCGAAGTTCCGGGTATCGTCATGCTCGCATCGGCCACCCAGGATTTCGTCGCGCTGGTCCGCGGCGATGGAACCGATGTTTCAGAACTGAAACACACCGTGCAGGGCCTGTTGCAGGCGGCGCGGCAGTCTTCTCCTGCTGAACGAGACGATTCTCTCCGGACGCTTGCGCAACTTTTTACTGACGGAACCCAACGGACATCGCCGGTGGCTCTGGTATGTGGTGCTTTGGTCGAAATGGGGGCCGACCCTTCGCCCGTAACTGGTGCACTACTGGATCGGCTGCCATCCCTCCTCTACGGCGCCAGCGCTCTGGTGGACGCGTGCCTTGCCGAGGACGACAAGCCGGACCCGCTCGAATTTGAGCAAAGGCGTAAGCGCAAAGCTTTACTCTTGCCTGGGCCGGCGGCGGCCTGGGAGGCGCTTGAGCAGTACTGGCCGTTCGCCATCGCTGTGCTTTCCGTTAGCCCTGAGTCACGCGTCCGGGCAGCGAGCCTCAGGCCGGCTGCGTCGAAGATTGCGCCATACCATCCCGGAGGCGCCTGGATCGACCAGATGCTTTCCGTCTTGCACCAGGCCCCCATCGTTGTGATTGAGCCGCGGACCCTGATCGGCATGTTTGGCCGGATCTCCGGAGTCGCGAACAATTTCCAACTCAACGTGCTGCTCATGGGCGCTTTTCCCGCGGCCGAAGGTCTTCCGCAGCGGGTCCCCCAGAATGCCCTGGACGTTGCTAACGGCCGCGGGCCGCAGAAAATCCAGGAAACTGTAAAAGGAGTCTGGAACTTATACACATGGCGAGGGCTTGATCCAGGATTCACGCTGCCGGACGCGAATAAGTTGGAGTCACGGACAACTTGGATTCGTAACGAGAGCACCCCGGAGAACATTCCCGCCCTTGATGGCCGCCGTGTGATTCTGCTGGGTCCCCCGTCGTACCTGAGAGGTTGGATAGCCTCGCGCACGTTCCCTTGTTTACCTGCCTCGCTAGACCGAGAGAGAGTGCTGACAAGAGACGAAGTTAAAGGATGGCTTCGGCGACTGTTGGATCAGAAATAAGTGACAGGGAAGCGGCACCCGGACGGCTTACTCCGCCGGGAGGCGGACCGCGGCGGAAATAAGCCAGCGGTTGCTTCTTTCGCGGCGCGGCCCAGTTTAAACCGTGAGCACTTGCACGGCTTGTTTCATCGACGTTAGAGGATCGCGCGCCGGGACGAACTCCTGCGCGATGTAGCCGGGAAAATTCAGATCGGCAATCGCTTTCGCCACTGCGTGCCAGTTCACTTCCTGGGTCTCGTCGATCTCATGGCGGCCCGGAACACCGGCGCAATGAAAGTGCGCGATGTATTGGATGTTGTCGCGAATGGTGCGGATCAAATCGCCTTCCATGATCTGCATATGGTAGGCGTCGTAGAGCAGCTTCACGCGCGGTGAATCCACTCCCTTCATTATGGCCACGCCATACGCGGTGTGGTCGCCCTGGTAATCTTTATGATCCACTTTGCTGTTCAGCAGCTCGATGCACAGGGTGACATCGTGATCCTCGGCGAATTTCTTCACGCGATTCAGGCCCGTGATGCAGTTGTCGATGCCTTCCTGGTCGCTCATACCGCGCCGGGTGCCGAACAACGTGATCACATTGGGAACCTTAGCCTCGGCGGCGCGGACGATGCTGGTCTTGGCTTGTTCCTCCAGCTTGTCGTGCATCGATTTGTCGTTCCAGCCGTCTTTGAATGTGCCGGCGCCTTGCACCATGGTGGACGTGATGCCATATTTGCGCAGCACGGGCCAATCGTCGGGCGCCACCAGATCCATTCCCGTCACTCCCATGTCAGCCGCGGCGCGGCACAAGTCTTCAATGGGAATCTTGGCGTAGCACCAGCGTGCTACGGACTGCTTTAATCGTCCGGCTGAAGCAGTGGCGGATTGCAAGCCCGCCGGGACAAGCGCAGCCGCTGCGGCCGCCTTCAACGCGTCTCTTCTCGTCATGATCGGAATGTTATCGAAGTGGCGGCGCCGGCGCAAGCGAAGCCCACGCCTGCGATTACTTGCTGGCCGGAGGAGCGTCGGCGAAGACGATACTGTCTTTCTTGGCCGTCAACTTTGCTACGTCGACGCCGGGGACCTTGGTGAGGCTGTCGAAATCTTTGAAATCGCCATGATCGGTGCGGTACTTGACGATCGCGTCGGCGTCCTTGGGGGTCAGTTCCAGCTGCGTCTGGAGATCCATGGAAGTCGCCTTATTGACATTGGTGGCGGCGGGCAGCGCTGGAAAGTTTTTGGCAAGATAGGCGACGATGGTTTGAAGCTCGTCGGGCGTGCCGGTGGCGCCGCGCGACACCATGTAGTCGACAATCGAAGCCCACCCGTCTTTGGTGGCGTGCTGGGCAACCACGACGTCCAGGCCGTGGCAGCTTCCGCAAGTATTCTCCACCAGGTCCTTGCCTTTGCCGTCCGGGAGGTCTTGGGCTTGCGCCACAGTCAGAGAGATGGCGATAAACGGTATCAGGATCGCAGCTCGATTCATATTTTTCATCATACTCGTACGGGCGTGCCGTGCGCCAATTCGGGTTGCGCCTCCTCACCCGGTTCGTGGTCGGAGCTTGTACGCCGGACGTAGTGAAAGTTTGACATAGCAGCCAGACCGGATATAAACTGGCCCCGCTGATGAGAATCCTGAGATTGCTGCCAGTTCTCCTGGCATTACCAATGTTGGCGCCGGCCCAATTCGGGCGCGGCAGTTGGACGACCTTCGGGGGCGACCCGCAACGCAGCGGCTGGAACAAAACCGAAACCGACCTGAATGCCGACAGCGTGAAACACCTGAAGCTGGAATGGAGCGTCAAGCTGGACTCCGAGGCGAAGGCGCTGAGCAACCTGACGGCGCCGCTGGTGCGGGCCAGTGTCGCGACGCCAAAGGGCGTCAAGGACTTGGTGATCGTCGCCGGAGTTTCCAACAAGGTGTTCGTCGTGGACGGCGATACAGGCAAGATTTTCTGGGAAAAAACGCTCTCCACCGAAGGAACGCCCCAGCGCCGGGATAGCTGGCTGTGCCCGAACGGGCTGACCGCCACGCCGGTGATCGGCCCGGTTCCGCGCGCCGGCGGCGGCGCACCAGGAGTCGGCCAGGCCCTTTATGTGCTGGCGAGCGACGGCAAGCTGCACGCCTTCAACATGGTGAGCGGCGAAGACGTGCTGCCGCCCACTCCTTTTGTCCCCGCGTTCGCCAAGGCGTGGAGCATGAATCTGGTGAACGGCATCCTTTATTCCACCATCTCGCAAAACTGCAATGGCGTGAAGTCGGGCGTGTATGCGATGGACTTAGGCGACGCCGGCCACAAAGTTTCCTATTTCGAGGCGGGAACCAATGGGGCTGGAATCTGGGGACGCGGCGGCGCGGCTCTTACTTCGGATGGGCGCGTGATCATCGAAACAGGGGATGGCGCGTTCGATCCAGCGAAGGGCCAGATGGCCGATTCTGTTATTGCACTTTCAGCCAAGGATCTGAAGGTGGCTGACTATTTCACGCCGCGCAACCGGTTGTGGATTACCAAAAAAGATCTCGATATGGGCAGTATTGGGCCGGCAATTTTCAATTTTAAGAATTGGGAATTGGCGGCTGCCAGCGGCAAGGAGGGTGTGATTTTCTTGCTCGACACGAAATCGCTGGGCGGTCCGGACCATGAGACGCCGCTCTATAGAAGCCCGCTGCTCGCCAACGACGAAGTGAACTTCGCGGGCAAAGGGTTCTGGGGCGCGTTCTCCACCTGGGAAGATGCCGCCGGAACACGCTGGCTATATGTGCCGGCCTGGGGTCCGCCCGCGCACGCGGCCAAGTTTGCGTCGCAGCACGGGGAAACTCCCGACGGTAGCGTGATGGCGTTCAAAGTGGAGGTGCAAGGGGGCAAGCCGGTACTGACGCCCGCCTGGAATTCGCTGAACATGTCCGTGCCCACGCCGGTGATCATCGCGAACGGAGTTGTGTTTGCATTGTCTGATGGCGACTCACCGGTGCAATTCAGTTCGAACGGCGGTCTGCTGAACGTCGAAGACCGGAAGGCGCGTGCGGGTCACGCCACTGTTTATGCGCTCGACGCCGCCACTGGCGATGTGCTTTTTTCAAGCGCCAGCACGATTCGCGGATTCTCGCATTTCAGCGCGCCAGCCGTGGGTGGAAACCGTGTCTACGTCGGCACCGAGGACGGTATGTTGTATGCGTTTGGATTGGGCATTCCGCAGCCATAAGTTGGCCGCGCTGCTGTGCTTGACCGCGGGTTTAGCGTCCGCACAAAGCTTCACTCCAATTTTCGACGGCAAAACTTTGCATGGTTGGGATGGCGATCCCGCGTATTGGCGAGTGGAAAACGGCGCCATCGTGGGCCAAACCAAGGCCGGCGCCATCCCCAAGCAAAACACCTTTCTGATTTGGCGTGGCGGCTCGCCCGCTAACTTTGAGTTGCTGGCCGAGTATCGCCTCACCGGCGGCAACAGCGGCATTCAATATCGCAGCTCGGAGCTGCCCGACATCCGCTGGGCCATGAAAGGCTACCAGGCCGATATCGATGCAGCGCAACAGTACACCGGGCAGATTTATGAAGAGCGTGGCCGGGGATTCCTGGCGTTGCGCGGCCAGTCGGTTTCGATTGAGACCGGCGCCAAGCCAGCCATACTGGGATCGCTGGGAAACGATGCGGAGTTGAAAGCCGCGATTCACCCGCAGGGATGGAACGAGTATCGGATCATTGCACGCGGGAACATCCTGACGCAGATTTTGAACGGCCGCGTGATGAGCATGCTGATCGACGACGACACGGCAAATCGAAAAATGGAAGGCTTGATCGGGATACAACTGCACGCGGGTGAACCGATGAAAATTGAGGTGCGGAACATCCGGCTACGGTCCGCACCGTAGTCTTTGGACCGCGAGTTCCTTGGTGCTGGCGGCTAAATCCGCCCGTCCCGCCTGAGCGTAAATTTGTTCAACGCCCGCTGAGCCCTTACAAAGATCCCGGTGAACGATTGCGCAGGAGGGGTTGAGCATCCATTGACCATTCTTCTCGACGGCGGCGCAGCCCTCGGGATCCAGGCCGCCCCGGTACAGTTGCACCATGTGATTGGTGAGCCCGGGATCGTTTGTGATGATCTCGCCTTCCATCAGCGCCACCGCGCTCTCCTCCGCGCGGCCCGAGTGTAACAGGACATCGGCTAATTCCAAATACATCGGCGCGGAAAATGGCGATAGATCCAGCGCGTAATGCGCATGATCCAACGCGCGCGGCGTGTCGCCTAAGCGCAATTCCACCTCCGAGAGCAAACGGTACAGATCGGCATAGCGGACCGGCTGGATTGCGGGACCACCCCGCGCGCGGGCCTGTGCATTCTCGTGGGCGTTGCTGGCTTGGACCATGGCATCGCACCGCTCCAAAGCCTGCAATGCTTTCTGGTAGGCCTGCCGGGCTTCGGCTGGAGTGACCATCCTGCCTTCGGCATCGTGCGTCAGGAGGGCATCGCCTTTGGACAAGTAGTAGAACCCTGCCTGCTGATAGGGCGGCGCATAATTCTGCGATGGGGGCAAATGTTCCAGCGGCGCCAGGCTCTTCTCCGCTTCCTGGATGACGCTGTCGATATCGGCGTGCGAATCATAGAGGGCGGCCGCGAGCGCAGCATGACCCTTGTAACTCGCGGGCGCGGCGCTCACCATGGCGCGCGCCGAGCTCAAATCGTCCTGCCAATCCGTGTTGCGCACCCAGGTGCGAGCCATGAACGCTGCCGCGATCAGACACAAAGTGATGGGCGCAGCCTTGGCGGGCAGCGCGTACAGCGCCATGACGATGCAAACCGCGGCCGCGATTGCGGGCAAATAAAGAAACCGCTCCGCCATGATGGTGCCGATGGGAAAAAGCAAGTTTGCCGTCGGAAGTAAAGCCAGCGCGGCGAAGCCTGCCACAAACAGGATCACTCGATTGCGCCGGAATACTACGATCGCGGCAGCTACCGCCGCCAAACCGATCCAGGCGATCCAATCGGACAGGGAGCCGTGCGCCAGCGGAATCTCGGCGTAGGAATAGTCCGCCGAAAGATGCGCGGGCCAAACCAGCAGCCCCAGATACCTCCCCAGCACCTTCAGCGCGGTAAGCCGCGCCGTCCAAAAGTCCGCGCCCACCAGCGGGTTGTCCACGAAAGGAAACTGCGGGCTGCCCGGCACCACAACCGAACGCGCGTACCACAGCGCGAGCAGCGGCAGCGTCACGGCCGCGCATCCGAGCAGCAAACCTCGCATGTTCCGGCGTTCCTTCCACCACACCAGCTCATACAGCACAATGACGCCCAGGATCACCACCGCGCTCTCTTTGGAAAAAACGCCAACGAAGGTCAACGCCATTAAAGCGGCGAGCCACATCCAACGGCGCGTCCCGCTCGCTTCTGTGCTTTTCAAATAGAGCAGCAGGCCGCTCAGCACCGCCATCGCCGCGATTAGATCCACTCGCCCGATGATGTTGGTGACGGATTCAGTCAGAACAGGATAAACAGCCCACACCGCCGCGACAAACACCGGCGGCCAGAAGCCGTCGCCGAAGCGCCCCCGGAGCAATCGCCGCGCCAGCGCATATACCAGCAGCACGTTGCCGAAGTGCAAAAACAGATTGATCCAGTGATAGCCCTCCGGACGCTCGCCGTTTCCAAGCACCGCATAGTTGAACAGGTACGACAACGTGCCGATGGGCCGGTACAAGCCACTCTCGCCATACGGCCACCAATAGGTGTGCTGAAAAATCAGTCCGATGTTTTCCGCGCTCGCCTCGCGAATGCGCGGGTCTTGGAGCAACAAAATCTTGTTGTCGAACACAAATCCGGCGCTGAACGAATTCGAATAGGCGACCAGCGTCAGCGCGCCCAGCGCCGCCGCCACAAAGAGAAAACGCGGCCGGCGCGAGATGGCGGGTTTGTTAGTACCGGTCCTCATCTAGCCCGAGATGTTCCACCATATACTCGAAATAAGGACCATCCACCAGGAAAATCAGAAATATTTCGTGAACAATGTGAATGATTTTGCGCGTGGCGTAGTCGAAGTCGCCATCCTTCACCGTGACCGTTATGGAGACGGTGCCGCGCTGGTTGCCCGGCGTCAGGCGCGCCTTGGCGGGATTCACGCTGCGATGCTCGGGCATTTCCCCGGATTGCCGCGACTTCAAGAAAGCTTTTAGCTCGCGGTACATCGGCGCGCGCGCCGGCACGCCGGGCAACACTTCCGGAAACTGAAGAGTTTTTTGTCCAACGTCCAGCAACATTTCGAACGGGCGATCATGATGCCACACCATCCGATAGGTGGCTTGGCCCGTGGCTCCCGGATGCGCGCTGAACCCGCGAAAAACGGCCTTCTCCGCGTAGCCTTCCAGAATCGCCGTCACCAGCGCGACGGTAGAGCCTTGCGATTGCGCCGGAGCCTTTTTGGTAACCCGCTTGACCGGACTCTTAGTGCGCAAGCGCTCCCACACTCGGCTCGGGATTGATGATGTTGCCCGGAGGATAATCCTTACCCGAGGTGAACTCCTTCAGCGCCTGCACGTTGATCAAGGTGGACACGCGTTCCTTGGCCGCCACTTCGTAGCTGGTCTTGAGCGCCTTGCGGAATTCCTCCTGAGTACGCACATATTCCCCGCGCGCGCCCAACCCTTCTGCCATTTTGTCGTAGCGAAGATTCTCCTGGAACAAATACATGTGCATAGATCGCGGCGTTCCAACCGCGCTCGGCCACATGCCCCAGGCGTTGTTGTTGAACACCACCGCAACAATCGGGATTTTGTACTTGGCCGCAGTGTCCAGCTCGAACATGCTGTAGGTGATGCCGGCATCGCTCGTGATCACCAGCGCGGGCGCGCCCTTATAAGGCGCCTGCGGACCAACTCCCAATTGCACGGCAGCGCTGGCGCCGATCATCATCGCCAGGTCCGGTCCGACGGCCGAGTATTGATACGGACAATTTACTTCCTGTCCCGGCCGATACGCGCGCAGCCAGCGGGCGCCGCAATTGCCGATGGTCCAGCCGCCCCAACCCGTCACGGTCTCCTTTGGGTCGATGTTGCCCTTGTACAGAAAATCGTGCACTTCCTTGCAAACCACGGCCTGATGCAGCGTGCCAGTGGCCTGGCTATGCTTGACGCCCAGGTCGTATTCATCCAGCAATCGTTTCTCGTATTTTTGCCGCGCCGATGCCAGCTCAGCCACCCACGCGTCGCGTTTTTTCTGGGGCAAGTCACTCGCCAGACCCTCCAGGAACGCGCCCTCGTCGGCGACGATTCCCAAATCGAGCGGCCAGTTGCGGCCCAGGTCCTCCGCCGTTGGATTCACGCGGATCGCCTTGGCTTCCGGATTGAATCGCCATTCCTGCTTGGTCGGCATGCTGTACTGGCCAACGAAAACCACCAGATCCGCGCTCATGAACGCATCTGGCGACAGGCTGGCCGACAAGCGATGCTCATCGGGGAAATGCCCGCGCATGGGTCCCGACGTCACCACCGCGATCTCATTCTTTTCCGCCGCCACCATCAGAGGCTCCCAGGCTTTGTGGAAAAACACGCCGTGCCCGGCCACGATCACCGGACGCTCGGCGCGATTGATCATGTCCACGGCCTGCGCCAGGTCCTTCGGCGCCGGATGCGGGCGCGACTCGGTGCGATATTTCTCCTTGCTGTAATAATCCTTAAGCTCCGACGCCGCCGCGAACCGGTGCCGGTAGATTTCGCCCGGAAAATCCAGGTGAACCGGGCCAGGAACGCCGGTCTTCAGATTTCGGAATGCATACGCCGTATACTCGTGCACGCGATCGGGCGCGATCAGCCGCTTCCCGTACTTCTTCAGCCCCTCGGTGGTCGGCTGCTGATAACCGGTCTGAATGAAATATTCGCGATCGTCAGTGGCAATGGTCACGTTGCTCGCCAGCACCAGCAGCGGCGTGCGCGCGCGATGCGCCACCGCGATGTTCATGATCATGTTGGTGAAGCCGGGGCCTTCGGTGCCCGAACACGCCGTGACTTCGCCGGTACAGCGCGAGAATCCGTCCGCCGCCGATGCCATGGAGCCTTCCGAGCGCCCGCCAAATGCCGGAATTCCGGCCGCCGAAATCGCATTGATGATCTGGTAATTGCCCGGGCAGCAGAACAGCGCGGCCAGGTCTTCGTCCTTGCAGGACTTGGCGAAAACCTCCGCGCCGGTCATTCCGCCCTTCTCGCTGAAATCGCCTATATGTGTGGCTTCGGCCAGCGTGTCGGTGATTTCCTTGGGGATGCGGATGGAGGGAATAGGAGGAGTGGTTGCGGCAAAAATCTTGCTTGGATTCACTAGCGCAGCCGCCACAGCGCCCGCACTCACCGAAGCAAACAGGCCTCGGCGAGAGGGACGGGACTCCGGTTCGGCGGGAGCGCCGGCGCTGGTTTTATGGGTATCAGCTTTCTGAACGTCGCGGTTCTGGTTCTCGCTCATTTTGTGTCCTCTCTTATCTGCTTGGCGCCGTCACTTCATTTTCCGTCTTCCGCCACCGCCGGCCGCATGGAGGCCGGCCACAGGCTGCGGATGAAATTCACCAAATTCCAAATGTCGGTTTCAGTATCGAGCTGCGATTTGAACGCGGGCATCTGATCGCCCGCCCCGTCGCGAATGCTGTGGAAGATCTCGCCTTCGCTGGTCCCGCTCTTGTAGAGCTGAGGCGAGGTGAGATCGGTGGCGTCGGCCACCAGCGATCCTTCGGCCTTGCCATTCTCGCCATGACACATGGTGCAATTCTGCATGAAAGTCACGCGGCCTTGGGCGATGGATTTCTTGGTGTTGGCCACCGGATTTTTAAGCTTCTGGGCGTCCTGCTTGCTGAGCTTGTCCGGCGCATTGCCCCAAGCCATCCACGCACTGCCAAAGGCCAGAAGCGTAATCGCTCCCCACTTTCGTAAGTACAACAGCGGCCAGCTCCTTTTGCGCCCGGAAGGGCTTAGTCGGGTTTATCGTCTCAGATGGCGGACTCCGCCGTCAACCCGCGCACTGGTTCGCTTCCGATTGGTCACAGACTCCGCCCGATCGCCGATATGGAGTTTAGAGATATGGCCAGCATCCAAATCCTGGTGGTGGAAGACAACGACATGCAATCGAAGCTGGTAGGCTTCCTGCTGGAGGAAGCCGGCCACACAGTCCAAGTGGCCGAGAGCGCGGAGAAGGCGCTGGAACTATTGCAATCGTTCCTCCCGGATCTCATCCTGATGGATCTCCAGCTGCCAGGCAAGGACGGCCTGGAGCTGACGCGCGAGCTCAGGCTCAATCCGGTTCTCGGCGCCACGCCTATCATCGCGCTCACCGCCTACACGGATCCAACGGAGCTGGCGAGAGCGCGCGAAGCCGGATGCAACGGCAATATCGCCAAGCCCATCGACACCGCCACGTTCGCGCGCCAGGTCCGGGAATATCTCAGCGGCACAACGGAAGTTGCCGGCGAAGCTTCGCGGGACAGCGGCGATCTGCTGGCGGAGATCCGCAACAGTTTTCTGGCGGAAGGTCTGGAGCAATGCGGCGCCATCCTAAAAGAGTTGCAATCCGATCCGCGTTCCGCCCTCGACGTGCTCCGCCGGGTTCTCCATCGTTGGGCGGGCGTGGGAGGGACGCTCGGTTTTCCCGAACTTTCCAGCCAGGCGCGGGTCGTAGAAACGTTGTTAGCGACACCTGGTGATGATTACGCCGCGATTGCCAAGGCCATCGAAACCATGCGCCGGCGGTTCGCCGCGGCAGCGCGCAATAAGCCGAGTTTTCCGTTGGAGCTGAGCAACGGACTGCGTGGCGCGCGGATCGGGCTCATTAATTTTTCGGAGGAAGAAGCCAATCGCATCCGAAGCGCGGCCAACAGCCCCAACATTCCGCTTGTGATCGAGCGGATAAAGAGCGATTCCCTCGAAAATCAGTCCGGATATACCGCCCTGATCGTCAATGAATGTGGCGTTTCCATGGTCTCTACTCTGCAGCGGCCGCAGTGGTCCGTCCCGGCGGTTCTCATCGGCTCCCGCTCGTCTCTGCTCTCATTCTCGAAACTTCCGGCGCGCGCTTGTGATTTTCTGATCGCCCCTTGGGACGCCGAAGAGGTTCTGGTGCGGGTCTACCGGCTGATCGCGAAGTCTGGTACTCCGCAGCCAACCGTAGATTCGCCCCATTTGCAAAAAAGGCGGCCTCGGGTTCTGATTGCAGATGACGATCCGGCCATTGTTTCCGTTGTCACGGAGGTGTTGCAGCAGTCCGAGATGGATTGCGAGGTAGCGCGCGGCGGGAAACAGGCGCTGGAAGTGGTGAACCGGCGCCCCTTGGACGCGATTATTCTGGATGTGAACATGCTTGATCTGGACGGATTCGAGGTCCTGAAGAGCCTGCGCAACAACTTGGCAACCAGGGAAATACCAGTCCTGCTGCTCACCGCCCGGCGTGACAAGCTGGACATCGCCCTGGGATTCAGTTCCGGAGCGAATGATTATATGGTCAAGCCGTTTAAGCCACTCGATCTGGTGGAGCGCGTGAATAAGATGATTGCAGCTCGACGCAAACCCGTTCCCCGGCGCCCAGTCCCAGCCAATTCATCGTCCTAGTGGGGCGCGTCTCCCAGCAAATCATTGAGCAGTTCGTCCACCCCCACTAGGGGACCCGTCTGGACAGGGCGCGGCTCATCGCAATAGGCGACTGCACCCGCATACCCCGGCGCCGGATCGAAATTGTCGAGCGTCCAGGTGCGCGCTGCGTCCTCGCTTCCTCCGAGCGAGACCATCCGCGCGGCCACACCGGGCCGGAGGGTCACCCGAAAGCTCTCCAGAGGAATGGAGAGTCCACCGCCCATCGCCTTGATACAGGCTTCCTTGCGGGTCCAGCAGCGGAAGAAGGCCGAGGTCCGTTCGGCCTCGGGAATCTCCAAGAGATCGGCTGTCTCTTCGGGTGAAAAGAACCTGTGAGCAATGTTTTCGAGGTCGGAGAGCGGCCGATTCTGTTCGAGGTCGACGCCGATGTCACAGCCGGCAGTGAACGCGTACGCGGCCAAGTCGCCCGAATTGGACGCATTGAATCGCAGGGAGCACGCGTCATCTTTGAGCGCAGGAGCGAGTGCCGGCTTGCCCTGCGGTCCATATACGAAATCCACTTCAGCGGCCTCGATACCAAGGTAACCCGCCGTGAGTCCCCGCAACGCGGCACGTCCCAGCACGAACGCCCGGCGGTGCCGCGGGAAGTAAAACCGCTCGGCGCGCGCGATTTCATCGGGCGACAAGCAGGCCAGCGCTCGGTTGAAATTGTCTTCGCTGGCTTCCAGCCGCACCACCCACAAATGCACGTCCCGGCTATCGAAATCCAGCCGTTCGGGGCGCCGCATACATCCAAAGGTACAATAGCTTTGTGGCCACACTCACCTTCGAACAGGCGCGGCAGTGTGTCCTGGAGAATCTGCGCGCCGCCCGGCCCCAACCCAAAGTTGAGCAAGTTAGTCTGTCTGAAGCGGCCGGCCGGGTGCTCGCCGAACCGGTAGCTTCGGACCGCGACTATCCGGCGCTCGCGCGCTCGGTGCGCGATGGCTTTGCGGTGCGGGTCGCGGATCTGCCCGGGGACCTCCTCGTGATCGGCGAGGTGCGCGCCGGTGAATTGTTCATGGGCGAAGTTCAACCGGGCCAGGCTCTCGAAATCATGACCGGGGCTCCGCTGCCGCGCGGTGCCGATTCGGTGGTGATGGTGGAACATTGCACCGTGGCTGGCGACCGTGTCACGATACCGCGGACGCTGGCCCCCGGCGAAAACGTGAGCCCCCAGTCATCGCAGGCGCGCGCGGGCGCAGTGCTGCTCGAAGCCGGCCATCGCCTGGGTTTCACCGAAATCGCGCTGCTCGCCACGGTAGGTGCGGCCAGCGTTTCGGTGTACGCACGTCCACAAGTCGCCATCCTGGCCACCGGCGACGAGATCGTGGAAGTGAACGAAACGCCGCTCGACTACCAGATCCGCAACTCGAACGTGGAATCTTTGGCAGTTCAAGTGAAGCGCGCTGGAGGATGTCCTACGGTTCTGCCCATTGCTCGGGACTTGTACGAAGCCACTCGAGAATTGACCGAACATGGGCTGCGTTTCGACATGCTGCTGCTTTCAGGCGGCGTGTCGGCCGGCAAGTACGACATCGTGGAGCGCGTGCTGGCGGACTTGGGCGCCGAGTTCTATTTCGATCGCGTGCTCATTATGCCGGGGCAGCCGCTGGTGTTCGGCAAGGCGCGCGAAAAGTTTTTCTTTGGCCTGCCGGGGAACCCTGCGTCCACCATGGTTACGTTCGAGATCTTCGCGCGCTCGGCCGTGGAACTTCTCGGGGGCCAAAAGGACGCGAGCTTGCCGCTGCTTTGGAGCAGGTTATCGCAGGATTTTCGCCAAAAAACCGGGCTGACGCGCTTCCTGCCCGCGATCTTGAGCCCGGACGGGGACGAAGTTACGCCGTTACCGTGGCAGGGGTCGGGCGACGTGCCGACGCTCGCGCGCGCCAATGCATTTCTGGTGACGGAATCCGGCCGCGAGAGTTGGGCGGACGGGGATTGGATTCGGGTGCTGCTGAAATAACCCATGACCACCAAAAAGAGGCTGAGCCATTACGATGACGCGGGCGTGGCGCGGATGGTGGATGTTTCCGCCAAGTCGCCCACCAGGCGCACGGCGCGCGCGCATGCGTTTGTGAAGATGCAGCCGTCGGTGATTGCGCAATTGCCCAGCAATCCCAAAGGCAACCCGCTCGAGATCGCGCGCGTTGCGGGCATTTCAGCCGCCAAAAGAACTTCGGATCTGATCCCGCTGTGCCATCCGCTCATGCTTTCCCATGTCGACGTGGAAGTGACGCTCGAGGACGACGGGGTACGGATTGTGTCCAGCGTTGCAACCATGGCTGCCACTGGCGTGGAGATGGAGGCGCTTACCGCGGCGTCGGTGGCGGCACTCACCGTCTACGATATGACCAAGGCGCTCGACAAGGGCATCGAGATTCAGGAGTTGTACTTGCTGGATAAAACCGGCGGCAAGAGCGGGGATTACCGGCGCCCCACGCAAGACAAATGATCAAAGTCGCCGTGCTAACGGTGAGCGATTCAGCGGTCGCCGGAACGCGTGAGGATCGGTCCGGCCCGGCGGTTCGTAAGCGTGCCGAGTCCTTCGGATGGACCGTGGGCGCAGTGGAGTTGGTGCCCGATGAATCGCTAGAAATCGCCGACGCGGTGCGCCGCCTGGCGGACTCGGGCCAGTTTTCGCTGGTGCTTACCACCGGGGGAACAGGCGTGGCCCTGCGTGACGTCACACCGGAAGCCACGCGCAGCATCATCGACAGGGAAATTCCCGGGCTGGGTGAATTAATGCGTTCCGAAGGGCGAAAATTTACGTCTAAAGCAGTGTTGTCACGGGGGCTGGCCGGGTTGCGGGGGCGCACCCTGATCGTAAACCTGCCGGGGTCGCCCAAGGGCGCTGTGGAGTCACTGGATGCGATTGCGGAATTGGTTCCCCACGTGCTGGATCTTCTGGCAGGAAGGACGGCTCACGATGGCAATGTGCCAAACTAAAGTTATGCGCACCGCGCTGATTTTTCTCGTTTGTGCCGCCGGGTTTGGCCCAGCTGCTTTTGCCCAAGCGCCCGGCACGCTGGATCCCGCCAAGGAGGCCGCTGCCAAAGAGGCTGCCGCTAAACAAGCCGCCGGGCAAACGCCTGTAAAGCCAGTAGATACCGGCGATGTCACCATCAAGACCACCACCACCGTTGTGATCGCGCCCACCACGGTGCGGGACCGCAACGGCGACTTCGTGAATGGGCTGCAACTGCAGGATTTCGAGCTTTACGACAACAACAAACTGCAGAAGGTGAACGCGGATGTTCGGGACGAGCCGCTGTCCCTGGTAGTGGCGGTGCAGCGCAGCTCCAACCTGACGGACTTTTTGCCCAAGATCCAGCGAATCGGCACCATGTTGAACCAGCTGGTGGCGGGCCAGGATGGAGAAATCGCCGTGGTGGGGTTCGACCATCGCATTTTGACGATGCAGGATTTCACCAAAGAGGGCACCAAGATCTCCGAAGCGATGCAGAAAATGACTCCGGGAAGTTCGGTCCACGCGCTGGTTGACGCTGTGAATTATAGTATCCGGATGCTGAAAAACCGCCCGCCAGACCGGCGGCGCGTGTTATTGCTGATTTCGGAAAAACGGGATCGGGGCAGCGAGCTCCACCTGCGCGAAGCGCTGACGGAGGCTCAGTTTGCCAATGTCTCAATTTACTCTTTGGACATCTCCACCATCGTGGCCGCTCTCACCGACCCGGGCCTGCCGCCCCGTCCGCCCTCTATTCCTCCCGAGGCGCAGCATCTCCCGGGCGGCGGAGTTGCCACTCCCACCACCGTTGACCAGAATTATTACATGGGGAATTACATCCCGGTCTTCGTCGATATATTCAAAGCGGTGAAGAGCGTTTTTGTGGACGACACTCTGGATGTCTTCACGCGTTTCACCGGCGGACGGGAATATTCTTTTGTCGGCGAGAAGAGCTTGGATAAAGCCATCTCAGGGATCAGCGACGAATTGCACAGCCAGTACCTGCTCAGCTATTCGCCCAACAACCAAACGGAGGGCGGATTCCACGACATCAAAGTGATTGTGAATCGCCCTAATCTGGAAGTACGCACCCGTCCTGGTTATTGGGTGGCGGCGCGCCCCGAGTAGGCACTCACCGGCCCCAGGTCATAGCGTAAACTTCTCTTGGCATGACTCGATGGTAGGCGCGGAAGATGTTCGGCGCCATGGAAAGACCGTACGGGCTAGTTATGGTACCTACTATCCCCGAAAGGCAATCGCGGCGAAACTAACCACGCTTTGCTCGTCGATGTTCCATTGCTGGTAGCGCCTCAACGTCCCGCGAGCTTGCGGCACCGCTTTGAGGAAAGTGTACATGGGCGCCGAACCGCACCATTTCAGATCGTCCTGATTTTCCTGGATGAGGTCCCAAAATCCTGGAGCGTCTGCCGCGGTGAGCCGCTCGATCCGCCGCTTGTCGCGCTCGGCGACGGCAGCCATCTCACCTTCGTCGGCGCGGGCGATCATCTGGTCCCCATAGCGGCGGCCCATATGCGCCATATCCACACCCAGCACCCAGAACAACTTCTTTCCTTCGCGCGCGGAAATATTGCCGAGGCTATCAAAGAAACGCTGTACATTCTCGTTGCCCTCCGGCTTGCCGCCTTGATAAATGCTGCGCAGGAAAGACCCGCACAAAATCGGAAGGATGCGAATGTTCGGGCCGTAAAGATATTGCAGAAACAGCACCTGAAATTCTATGGAGTGCTCGATGGCGTGGCAATAATCCTCCATGCGGATCGATCCCGGCGCGGCTTCGGCGAGTTCGTCCACCAGGCGGCCATCAGTGATGGTTTCGCCGAGCGGCGTGACGAAAGGCTTGCGGGTCAGCCCGAAGCGGTCCGGTTCGCCATAATGCGAGGTGCCGAGCACAACGAACGTTCGGTCCTGGTGCGAAGGAAGCATGGCGGAATAAGCATCGCGATACGATTCCCATCCGCCAAAAGGGCTGACGTGCGGCGCGGCGATACCAAGGAGTGAATCCTCTGTGCCCGGAGGCTGCGCGCCTTGCATAAATTCGGAAATCGATTTGCGCGCTTCTTCGGCATCGTCCGGATAAGCTGAACCGGCGTGCGAGGCGTCACGCTTGGGCGCGGCGGCGAATTCGTTCACGCGGGCCAGGCGCTGCGCTTCGAAGGCCTCATCCTCCAGGAACCCGGCATTGCTGAGCGTATCGAACAGATGTTTTTCGAGCTCGCCGATCTGGATCTCGCCCGTGATGCGCACCAGGCTGGCGCGCAGGTCCAGACTGGTCTGCTCGCCGTCGAAGCACGCCAGGCACTCCACCAATTGAGGCGGAATGAGCAGCATGGCGTCGGAAAATTTCAATGGATCGCGAATCAAAAGCCCGGGATGCTCGGGATCGGAGGAGGGAATAAAATCGAGTCCCAATCGAAGACGGGGGAGTGGTCCTGGCACATCACCAATATCGCATGAGCCTTGCGCGGTTCACGAGAGGTCACGCGAATGGATTTCGGACAGTTATGGCGCCGTAACGATGGCCGGCGGCCAGATCCTCACTCCACAACACGTCGCAGCCCAGTTCCACGGCGCTGTTGATGATCAGTGCGTCCCACCAACTGACCTTGTGCCGCCGATGAATCTTGCACGCCCGCAGCACATCCGCGTGACTGGGACGATGAATGGTCCAAGCTCCCAAATCGGCGATGGCTTCTTCGGCTTCCTCGCTTTTCATCCCCAGCTTCTTCGTGGCGGTGACGTAAAACTCCGACAGCACCTGGATGCTGACTGCTCCGCTTTGATCGTCGAACAGACGGGCAATCAGAGCCACGGCTTGGTCGTGTTTGGGCCCCGCGCCGCCTTCATGCGCGTACACGAAAATGTTCGTGTCCACAAACTCAACGCTCATGCAATTCGTCCCGCGTCCACTGGATCTGGCCCTGAGTCCCCCGATCGGGAGCGTTGCGGATCCTTTCCAGGAAGCGACGCCTGGCTCTTTGCGTTTGAGACTCCTGCTCGATCATGTCGCTGATGGCGACCGTGATGAGGCTGCTCATCGATTGGTTCCGCGTCGCGGCGAAAACCCGAAAGCGCCGCAGCAAGTTGTCGGGCAGGCTGAGCGTAACGTTGGTTTGTTCTTTAGTTTGCTCCCTCATTTGTTCCTCCACGTAATCCAGTGTAGCACATAAAGATGTGTTAATACTGAGCGGCCTCACGGAACCACCGGCAGCCAGATCGCGCTCGCCTGGTCGGTTGAGCGGAACACGGTTTCGGTCGCTTTCTGATAATCCGGCGGCTGCGCCAGGAAAATATTGGCCACGTAGGTCTGCGGGTTCCGATCGTACAGCGGAAACCAACTCGATTGGATCTGCACCATAATCCGATGCCCCGGCAGGAAGACGTGGTTGGTGGTGGGCAAAGCGAACCGGTACTCCTGCGGCTTGCCCGCCGGGATGGCCGAGGGATGCTCGAAACTATCGCGGTACCGGCCCCGGAAAATATCCATCGAAACGGCCAGCTGATATCCGCCCAGCTCCGGCTGGCTTGGAACTTCGTCCGGGTAAACATCGATCAGCTTCACCACCCAATCGGCATCCGTTCCGCTGGTGGCGGCATGCAGATCGGCGATGGGAGCGCCGCTGATCCGCACTGGCGCGGTGAGCACGCCGGTGGAATACTTCAACACGTCGGTCCGGTCCGCCACGGAGCGCTGATCGGTAACCAGCCACTGCTTCCAACGATCCGAATCGGCGAATCGATCCGGGCGCGGAAGATAAGGCACCGGCTTCGAGGGATCGGATACGTACGAATCCGCCGCCGATTCCGAGCCGCTCGGCTTAGCGAATCCCAATCCGAAATCCGCCTCCAGATAGATAGGCTTCAGAGGCGCGGCGCAGCCCTGCGCGCAGGCCAGCGGCCAGTTCTCGAATCGATCCCAGTGGTTCTCGCCGGTATTGTAAATGAACACGTGCGGCGTGCTGGCTTTCGGCGCATCGGTTTTCAGGTACTGATCGAAGAACGGCCGCAGCACATCGCGCCGGAACTGCAGCGCGGTGTCGCCATCCCACTTCAGCGGCCCGAGATTGTACCCGTCGTAATTCACCTGGCTGTGCCGCCAGGGACCCATCACCAGGTAGTTGTGATCGGCCTGCCCTTTGGCCTTCAAGGTCATATAGCTGTGAATCGCGCCCCACATGTCCTCCTGGTCCCACAGCCCCTGAATCCACATGGTCGGCACTTGCGACGGATGCTCGGCCACCAGGTTGTCCAGCGCCTGGCCCTGCCAGAATTCGTCGTAGGCGGGATGTTCGATCATCTTTTCGTCCCACGGCAGTTGCTCCAAGCCATGCAGGCGAGCATAGGCGCCTGCCGATCCCGCCCGCAGGAACGCTTCATAGTCGTCATAGGCATCGCGCGGCACAGCCTGTCCACCGCTCTTCTGGATGGTCTGCTCGGACACGTAGTCGAAGCTGGGCTGGCGAAATGCCCCGTAATGAAACCAGTCGTCACCCATCCAGCCGTCCACCATGGGACTCTCGGGAGCCGCCACCTTCAATGCTGGATGCGGATTCAGCAGCGCCATCACCACCGTGAAGCCCTCATAAGACGAGCCGATCATGCCCACGCGCCCGTTCGATTCGGGCGTGTTCTTCACCAGCCAATCGATGGTATCGTAGGCGTCGGTCACGTTGTCGGTCGAAGTGGGATTCAGCGGGCCGCGGACCGGCTTCGTCATGAAGTAATTGCCTTCGGACTTGTACTTGCCTCGCACGTCCTGGAAGACGCGGATGTAGCCGGCCTGGACAAACACCTCGTCGCCCTGCGGCAGGATCGCGAGCATGTGCTCACTATTGCTGCGAAGCGCGCGGGCGGTGGCATTGTAGGGCGTGCGCGTCAGCAAAATTGGCGCATTTCGCGCTCCCTTGGGCACCACGATGACGGTGTACAGCTTCACGCCGTCGCGCATGGGGATCATCGCTTCGCGCTTGTTGTAATCCTGGTTGGAAGTTGGCGGGTGGAAGGCCTTGGGAATGTCGCTATCGGAGGCGGCCGCGGTAAGGACGCAGACCGCCGCCAGCAGACTTGTTCCCGGCAGGCCTATTTTTCGATTGGCGCGAGGTTCCTGCTTCATCCAGATATTTTAACGTGATGGCTTTTGGCCGGAGGAGGCTGAACGCACTGGGAAGCGGATTTGCCGTTGGACGACGTGGAGCTACTTCACGCAATCGAGGCGGCACAGGCCTTCTCAGGTGGCGAGCCATCCGGCGCGCGGGTGCTTACGTAGGCGCGCCCATCAAGCCTAGGCTACGTCTTAATTCCGGCGCGATCGCCCTACCTGAAGCGTACGAAGGCAAAGGCGCCATCAGGATTAGCGAGGTGCGCCCCATAAAAGCCACTCAAAATGCGGCCGCGGGAAAGCGAACGATAATGGAATCATGCGAAGATTCTCCGGGCCGGAACTGGCCGAGGCCCTCTCTAACCTCACCGGTTGGACCGTGGTCGACGGAAAGCTCCACAAAGAATACAAATTCGCCGACTTCATCCATGCCTTCGGATTCATGGCCACCTCGGCGCTCGCCATCGAGAAAATGGGCCATCATCCGGAATGGTTTAACGTCTACAATCGCGTCACCGTAGACCTGACCACGCATGACGCTCAGGGCATCACGTCCAAAGACGCCGATCTCGCAAAGGTTCTCGACGGAATCGCCAGCAAGCTGCAATGAAGATTCTGCTCATGCTGTTCTGCGCCGCCGTCCTTTATGGGCAGGAACCGTTCTCGGGCGCGGCTGCGGTGGATCGGCAGATGGAGCGCGCGGTTCACGACGGGCTCATCCCCGGTGGCGTGGTATTGATCGGGCACGACGGGCGCGTGGTCTATCAGAAGGCCTACGGCAGCCGGGCGCTGATCCCACATCGCGAGCCGATGACGCTTGATACCATCTTCGACGCTGCGTCGCTTACCAAAGTCATCGCCACCACCCCCGCCATCATGCGGCTGTTCGAGCAAGGCCAGATCCGCCTAAATGATCCAGTGACCAAATACCTGCCCGAATTTCAGGGCGGCCACAGCGACATCACCATCCGCAACCTGATGACGCATTTCTCAGGACTTCGGCCAGATCTCGATCTGAAGCCGGCCTGGAGCGGCTACGAAACCGGTATTCAGCGCGCACTCACCGACAAACCCACCGGCCCTCCCGGAGTTCGTTTCGTGTACAGCGACATCGATTTCATCGTATTGGGCGAAATCGTTCATCGGCTCACCGGAAAAATGCTGAACGAATATACGCGAGAGAACTTCTACGAGCCGCTGGGCATGCATGAAACGATGTTTCTGCCGCCGGCCTCGCTCCGCCCGCGCATCGCCCCCACTGAAATCGATCCAGCGACGGGCCAGCCGTTGCGCGGCGAGGTGCACGACGATACGGCGCGCTACATGGGTAGCGTAGCGGGCCACGCGGGCGTGTTCACCACCGCTGCCGATCTCGCCAAGTTTGCGCAAATGATGCTGGACGGAGGCCAGGGCAATGGCGTCCGCCTGTTCAGCGCCGCCACGGTTCAGAAATTCACTACCCCGCAATCGCCTCCCGACCAGCCGATTTTGCGCGGCCTGGGCTGGGATATCGATTCGCCCTATTCCAGCAATCGCGGCGAATTGTTTCCGATCGGCTCCTACGGCCACACCGGCTACACGGGTACGTCGATATGGATTGACCCGTTCAGCCGCTCCTACGTCATCATTTTGACGAATTCGGTGCACCCGCACCGCGGCCATTCCGTCGTTTCCTTGCGCAGCCGCATAGCAACCATTGCCGCAGCGTCCTTCGGTATTACGGCGCCGGGCGTGAAACTTACCGGATACGACGAGACCATCGTCGGCCCGGGAGTGCACCGCGAAGTGGAACCGAAGGCGGAAGTGCTCACCGGCCTGGACGTTCTGGCCGAAGACAATTTCGCGGCATTGCGCGGCAAAAGGATCGGACTGATCACCAACCAGACCGGCGTGAACCGGGACGGGCGGCGCAATGTCGATCTCATGCTGGCCGCCGGAATTAAAGTAACCGCCCTGTTCTCTCCCGAACATGGTCTCGCGGGCGCCGAGGATCGCCCCAATATCTCGGACACCAAAGACGACGCGACCGGTTTGCCGGTTTTCAGTCTCTATCAGGCATCCTCCCGCCGGATTCAGCCCGCGATGCTGGACAATGTCGACGCCCTGGTCTTCGATATTCAGGACGTCGGCGCGCGCTTCTATACCTACTCCTGCACTATGCTCTACAGCATGGAAGCGGCCGCCGAAAAACATTTGCCGTTTTTTGTGCTGGACCGGCCAAACCCGATCACGGGCGTTCACGCCGAGGGGCCCATGCTCGATCCGGATCTCCAATCGTTCACCGGATGCTTCGAGATTCCCGTCCGCCACGGCATGACCCTGGGTGAGCTAGCGACCATGGCGAATGGCGAGCGAAAGCTCGGTTTGGATCTGAACGTGGTTGAAATGCGGGGCTGGGATCGGGGCGATTGGTTCGATGCCACCGGGCTCCCCTGGGTGAATCCGTCGCCCAATATGCGAAGCCTGAACGCGGCGCTTCTTTATCCGGGAGTCGCGATGCTGGAAGCCTCGCCGAATTATTCGGTTGGGCGCGGGACCGATAGCCCTTTTGAGCTAATTGGCGCCGATTGGATCCATGGGCGCGAACTGGCCGGATTCTTAAACGGCCGGTTTATCCCGGGAGTTCGTGTGTATCCGGCGCGCTTCCGGCCCACTGCGTCCAATTTTTCCGGAAAGACCATCGAAGGCGTGCGATTCGTGATTACCAATCGGGACACCTTCGACAGCACCAGGCTCGGCCTGGAACTCGGCTACGCCTTAAACAAGTTATATCCGGGGAAAATTGACTGGCAGGCGAACCGCTTCCTGATTGGGAATCAGGCGGTACTGAGGGAGTTGAAGGATGGCGTCGATCCAAGAACCATCCTTCAGGAAATGGAAGATTCCCTTGCCAGTTTCACGCGGCAAAGGGAGCGGTACCTGCTCTACCGTTAGGCGGCAGGCGCGAGAGATGGACGTGAATCCACCTCTCACGAGTAGGAGTACCCGAGGTGCGGGCCAATAGGAGTACTGGCTCGGTTACCGCGACTGGCCTCACGTCCCTTAGGCGGCGACGACTTTCGCCGAGCCCTTCGGTTCGCTTTTCGGACGATTCTTGCTGCCGGGAGGACGGCCGCGCCGCTTGATTTGCGACATCCAGGCTGGCGGACGTCCACGACGTCTGCCGCGGCCGCGAGCCAGCCGTTCCAAGGTCATGATCGCTTCTTCGATCTGTTCGCGCTCCAGCCTCAAATCGGCCAGCATCTTATTAATGTCCATTCACCATCTCCCCAGAAGTTTGGACCTCCGAGACACTACGCCGTTCGGAAAACCGAACAGGAACGAGTCATCTCATTGATCTGCAATAAACTTTGTACCGCATTTTGAACCGGTTTTCAAGCTTCTTGTTCGGTAAACCGAACAATATTGTCCGTCAGAAGACAGTTCTTGTACTAGCCGGGCGGGTCTGATATGGCTCAGCAAGCGTGAATCTACGTGGAACGGCGCTTTTTCCAGTAGAAATAGAAGGGCAGGCCAAGAGAAATGAGTAACAGGCCAAGGATGGATTCGCGAGGGGAACTGCGCAGCGTGGACGCGATTAAGCACGCGATCCCGAGAACGAAGGCAATCGGCACCACCGGATAACCGATAGTCCGGTAAGGACGTGGCATATCAGGGCGGCGGAAACGCAGCACAATTACCGAGGCGGTGGCCATGCCATAGAGGATGGCGCTGGCGAAAATTACGTATGTATAGAGCTGGTCAAATCGCCCGCTGAGCACCAGCAGGCAGGCCCAGGCGCTTAATAACAGGATGGAAACACTGGGAGTTCGATGAACCGGATGAATTCGCTCTACGCCACGGAAAAATAGCCCGTCGCGGGCCATCGCAAATGGGACTCGCGAGCCGGACAGAATGGAGCCATTGAGCGCCGCAAAAATGGAAATCATGGCCGCCAGACTCACGGCCGCAGCGCCCGGCGCACCTAAAATCTTCCGCATCATTTCGGCGGCCACGCGGTCCGTAGTGGCCACAGCGCCGGCGGGAAGCACATAAAAATAGGCCAGATTGGTCAGCAGATAAACCAGCGATCACGGCCAGGGTGCCAACAATCAATGCCAGCGGGAGATTGCGCTGCGGCTTTCGCACCTCAGAAGCCACCATGGTGACATTATTCCAGCCATCGTAAGCCCACAATGCTCCCACCAGCGCCGCGAAGAAGCCTAAAATTCCGCCGGGCGCAGGCGTGGCTGAGTGATAATTGGCGGCGCTGCCGAGCCCGGATCCCAATCCGATCACGAATAATCGCGCCGATAAGACCCACCTTCAGCAGGGTGGTAGCTACCTGGACATTTCCACCCACGCGCACGCCGAAGTAATTCAGCAGCGCCAGCAACATAATCAGCGCAATGGCAAGCAATTGGCCATAGCGGATGGGAAGCGGAGCACCGCCTTCGCCGAGAGGCAGGGGCGTCATCACCCAAACGTTTCCCAGTTCCGGGCGAAAATTGGCCAGATAGATGTAAAATCCCGTGGCTAGCGTGGCGATGGATCCGCTTTTTGCCACCCACATCTGGGTCCAGCCATAAAGAAATCCCCACAGCGGACCGTAAGCTTCGCGCAGATAAACGTACTCGCCGCCTGCTTCGGGAAGCGCCGCCGCAAGTTCGGCGTAGCTCAAGGCGCCAAACAGCGAAAGCAATCCACCGGCAATCCAAACGGCGAAAATTTTGAGCGGCGAGCCGACGTTGCGCACCATCGTGCTCGGCACCAGGAAAATGCCGCTGCCGATGACGGTGCCCACCACGATGGCCGCGGCGCTCCAAACACCCAGTTCGCGCTTCAGGCCGTCTTGATTAGCCAGCACTGGTCCCCTCATTCGATGGCTCTCTCAAGAATAGCGACATTACGTAACCGGTCGAGAATGTAGCGGCGGTTCCGATGACGACGTACCAGGTGAAGGCGATGCCGGTTTCAAAGCGAATATAGATCATGAGCGCCAGGCCGGCGATCATTGCGATCATGGCCGACGTTTGTTGCACGCGTTTGGTCAGCAGCCCGAGCAGGAAGACTCCCAAGAGCGAGCCATACAATATGGACGCAATGGCCAACCCCGCTTCCAGGACCGATCCCACGTTGCGCGCCACTAGTCCCACCAGAAACAGAATTACGCCCCACGCCACCGTGGCCCAGCGCGCCACCCGGAGGAAATGCGCGTCCGATGGCGGATGATCGCGGTGCGCCGCACTTCGAGTGATCAGGGGTTTGTAGAAATCCATCACGGTGGTGGACGCGAGCGAATTCAGGGCAGCGCTCAGGTTGGACATGCCCGCGGCAAGGATTGCGGCGATCACCAGTCCCGCGGCGCCCACTGGCAAGTTGTTCCAGACGAACTTCGGATAGATGGAGTCGGCCGGCTGCGGCGCGGGCAAGCGGGCGTCGGAATAGTGCACAAAAAGCAGAACACCGATGAACAGGAACAGCGCGAACTGAAAGAAAATCACCAGCCAGCTCGATAGTAATGCCGCGCGGCTTTGCTGCTCGTTCCTGGCGGCCAGCAAGCGTTGCACCATCAATTGCTCGGTTCCGTGGCTGGCCGTGGTGAGGAAGCAGCCACCGATCAGTCCCGCCCAAAAGCTGTAGCTGCGCGAAAAGAACTCCGGGGTCCAAGCGAACCGGAAATCGAACATCTGGAATTTGTGCGCCGCGCCCGCGAGCGCCGTGACATGCGGCCAACCACCGGGAATTTCGCGCAGGATCACTACGAAGCTGAGGATGGCGCCCGCAACATATAAAAACATCTGGACTGCGTCGGTCCAAATCACCGCGGTCATTCCGCCCTCGAAGGTATAAAACAATGTCAGGCATACGATCACGAGAATGGAGACCACTTCGCCCGTGCCCAGGACAATGGAGATCACGATGGAGAGGGCGAATACGCGCACGCCTTCGGCGAGAGCTCGCAGTATTAAGAATGTCGCGGCTGTCAGACGCCGGATACGCTCGCCGAATCGGCGCCGCATCAATTCGTAAGCGGTGAACATTTCGCCGCGGAAATATTGCGGCAGAAACAGCACCGAAATGACGATGCGCGCCAGCAGGTAGCCGAGCACCAGTTGCAGAAACTGGAAATTACCGGAGAATGACAGCGCCGGCGTGCCGATCACGGTGAGCGTGCTGGTTTCCGCCGAGACGATGGACAGCGCGATAGCCCACCAGGGCGCATTGCGGCCGCCCAGGAAATAGTCCTTCAAATTGTGCTGGCTCTTGCGGAAATGCGCTCCAAACCAGGTGATCGCGATGAGGTAAAGAGCGATCGTCGCCAGATCGAGAAAACGCATGAGACAGCGGGCCGAGAAACAGGGATGATAGCACGCCGGGAGCGGTTTCTAGGCATAAAACCTGCGGTGATCGAAATACGAGGAGCGACCGTAATACACCCGTGTTGGCAAGTGTGAACGCAGCACGCAGGATTGCGTGCGCCACGATGTGGGTTACGGGAACAAATCGGGGAATCTTGCCAGGACCCTGGCAGCATCGCCAGGAACGCGGCGGGCTACCGTGCGTTAGAATCCGGCACGCTTGCCGGTGCCGGCTGTTGCATCGTCATGCAATGCAATGTGCCAAGGCCGAGAACCAGATCGCCGCAATAAATGCCGATCACCTCGCGTGAGGGAAACAGCTTCGCGAGCGTGTTGAGCGCCACGCGGTCGTTCGGGTCGTTGAAGGTGGGCATCAGCACCAGACCGTTCGCGATGTAGAAATTCACGTAGCTGGCCGGCAGACGCTGGCCATCGAAATAGACGGGCGCGGGCATGGGGAGAGTAACGACGTGCAGGCCAGTGCGGCGCAGCAGCTTCAGATTCTCGCGCAGAGGCTGGTAGTTCGCCTCGGCTCGGTCGTCTTCCGCTGCGATCACCACCGTCTTCTCGTCAACGAAGCGCGCCAAGTCATCAATATGTCCGTGCGTATCGTCGCCGGCGATTCCCTGTTTCAGCCAGATGGTCCGGCGGATTCCAAGATAATCGGCGAAGAATCGTTCCAAGCCGGCACGGCCCAGCCCGGGATTGCGAACTTGCACCGATTCGCTCAGCAAACATTCTTCGGTAGTGAGCAACAGCCCCGCGCCGTTGACATCGATACTTCCGCCTTCCAGCACAATACCGGGCTCAATCCGGCGAAGTTGATCCCGCTTGGCAACGCGGCCAGGAATGCGATTGTCGTCGCGCCAGTTGTCGTACTTCGCCCAGCCGTTGAAGAGCCAGTCGGTAATGGCAACTTCGCCGGCTGCGTTCTTGACGAAAATGGGGCAATAATCGCGCGTCCAGCTTCTATTGGTCGGCCAGCGGAGAAACTCCACGGCGCTCATGTCGGCGGCACATTTCGCGAGAACCCGCCGGGCGCTTTTTTCGAGCGCGGTATCTTCCACCAGAATCCGGACCCGTTCCACGCGCGCCAGGCGTTCCACAATGTCGCCATAGACCCAGGGAATCGGCGCGAACTTGCCTGGCCAATCCGTGCGCTCGTGCGGCCAAGCCAGCCACGTTGCCTCATGCGGCTCCCATTCGGCCGGCATCCGCCACATTGATGCAGCCACGTCAGTCCAACCAGCGCTTCAAAATTGGCCCGTAGGCGTCAATGCGGCGATCGCGCAAGAAAGGCCAGCCTCGGCGGACTTCTTCCATGCGGCGCGGATCGCACTCTGTCACCAGAATCTCTTCATTCGAAGTAGAGGCTTCGTCGATAATCTGCCCGAACGGATCGGCTACAAAAGAAGAGCCCCAGAATTCCAGGCCATGCTCGGGCGGCCCCTCGAAACCAACGCGATTCACCGCCGCGACGTAAATACCATTGGCGATCGCATGGGCCCGCTGGATGGTGCGCCAGGCGTCCAGTTGCGCCTTGCCGTACTGCGCCTTTTCGGATGGATGCCAGCCGATAGCGGTTGGATAAAAGAGAATGTTCGCGCCCGCGATGACTCGAAAGGCGCGCGGCTTCGGGATACCACTGATCCCAGCAGACCAGCACGCCCAGGCGGCCGAAGCGCGTGTCAAAGTTCACAAAGCCCAGGTCGCCGGGCGTGAAATAAAACTTTTCGAAGTACAGCGGATCGTCCGGAATATGCATCTTGCGATAGATGCCCTGGATCTCGCCGTCGGCGCCAATTACCGCCGCCGTGTTGTGATACAGCCCAGCGCTGCGCCGCTCGAAAAGCGACGCGATGATGACGATCCCGAGCTCGCGCGCCAGGCGGCCGAGCGTCTCCGTGGTCGGTCCCGGAATCGGCTCAGCCAAAGCGAACAACTCGGCGTTTTCCTCGCGGCAGAAATATTGCGATCGAAACAGCTCCTGGAGACACACGATCTGCGCGCCGCGTCCGGCCGCTTCGCGCGTCCGCCAGAGGACTTTTTCCAGGTTCTCGTTGGGATCGACCGCGCAGCTCATCTGCACCAGGCCCACACGGAACTTCTCCGTGCTGATAGAAGACATGTCTCCATTGTCGATGCGCAAGCGGCGCCGCCGCAATGAACGCACGATTAAAATGCGGTTACATGTACCGGGGCTTTTACATATAGAGTCCGCCGTTCACGTTCAGCACGTGCCCAGTGATGTAGCGAGCGTCGTCACTCGCCAGGAATCGCACGGCCGCAGCCACGTCGTCCGGCTGTCCGATCCGCTTCAGCGCAATGTGTCCCACCATGTTGTCCTTGAGTTCCTGCGACAGTTTTGCCGTCATGTCGGTTTCGATAAATCCCGGCGCAACGGCGTTGACGGTGATGTTGCGGCTGCCCATCTCTTGCGCCAGCGCCTTGGTCAACCCGATCAGACCGGCCTTCGACGCGACATAGTTAGCCTGGCCTGGATTCCCCATTTCTCCCACCACCGAAGAGATATTGATGATGCGCCCCCAGCGTTCGCGCATCATGTGTTGCAGCACCTGCTGGCTCGCAAGAAAGGAGCCGGTCAGATTGGTCGCGAGCACGCTATCCCAATCGTCCTTCTTCATGCGCAGCGCCAGACCGTCTTTGGTGATGCCGGCGTTGTTCACCAGAATCGCCACCGGCCCAAACTCTTTCGCGGTTTTGGCAAAGGCTTCCTGAATCGATTCGGCACTGGTCATGTCGATAGCGACGCGCAAACGCCTCCCGTCCTTGCGCGCGAATTTCGCCAGCCAGTTCCTCCAATTGCGCGATGTTGCGTGCCGCGAGCGCCACGCGCGCGCCCGCGTCGGACAACGCCAGTGCACACGCCCGTCCGATACCCCGGCTCGCGCCGGTGATGAAAGCGGTTCGATTTGTCATGAGAGTGAATTTCCATCATAGTAAAACGTGAGCTCTCTTCATGGCCTATAGTGACCTCGCGCGATTTCATCGGCGCGCTCGAAAAAAAGAAAGAATTGAAGCGCATCTCGGCGGAGGTGGATCCGTTTCTTGAAATCACCGAATTCGCCGACCGGTCCGTCAAGAACGACGGGCCAGCGCTCCTATTTGAGAAACCGAAGGGGAGCCGCGTTCCGGTCCTCATCAACAGCTTTGCCAGCATGCGCCGCATGGAACTGGCGCTGGAAGTGGACTCGGTGGAATCGGTTGCGCAACGTATCTACGAATTTCTCGAAATGCGCATGCCGGAGGGGCTGATCGGCAAGCTGAAAATGCTGCCGAAGCTGGCCGAGGTGGGCGCATTCTTCCCCAAGATGGTTTCAAGCGGACCTTGCAAAGACATCATCCGCCGCGACAATTTCTCTCTGAACGAATTTCCGATCCTGCACTGCTGGCCGCAGGATGGCGGCCGATTCATCACGCTTCCAATGGTGTTTTCCCGCAATCCCGACACCGGCAAGCGCAACTGCGGCTGCTACCGCATGCAGGTTTATGATGAGCGCACCACCGGGATGCACTGGCAGACGCACAAACACGGGGCGGAACATTATCGCCGTCTTTTGAAAGAAGGCAAAACCGCGAGAATGGACGTCGCCGTCGCCATCGGCTCGGACCCGGCGACGATGTATTCGGCGATTTTGCCGCTGCCGCCCGATCTGGACGAAATGATGATGGCCGGATTTCTGCGCGGCAAGCCAGTGGAAATGGTGCGGTGCGAGATGTCGGATCTGGAAGTTCCCGCCAACGCAGAGATCGTGCTGGAAGGCTATGTCGAAATTGGCGAGCAGCGCACTGAAGGCCCGTTCGGCGACCACACGGGTTTCTATTCACTCGAAGACGAATACCCGGTGTTCCACATCACCTGCGTGACGCAGCGCAAACATCCGGTTTACGCGACTACCATCGTTGGCCCGCCGCCGATGGAGGATTTTTACATGGGCAAGGCCATTGAGCGGATCTTTCTGCCGTTGATGCGCCTGCAGTTGCCCGAAATCCGCGACATCTCGATGCCCGCCGAAGGCGTGTTTCATAATCTGATCCTGGTTTCCATCCGCAAGTCATACCCGCTGCACGCGCGCAAAGTGATGCACGCCATCTGGGGCCTGGGCCAGGCCATGTTCAGCAAGTGCATCGTAGTGGTGGATGAGGACGTAGATGTGCAGGATGTTCGCGAGGTGGCGTGGAAGGCGCTGAACAATATCGATCCGGAGCGTGACATCCAGTTTGTGCTGGGTCCGGTGGATTCGCTCGACCATTCCAGCCGCTTGCCCAACTACGGATCGAAAATGGGGATCGACGCGACGCGCAAGTGGAAAGAGGAAGGCTTCGTGCGTCCGTGGCCCGGCGTGATCCAGATGCCCGATGAAGTGAAACAGCGCGTGGATCGGCTTTGGAAGAAGGCGGGGCTAGGATAAGTTACCCGACTGAGAAAGAGCCGGATGGATGTTAAACTGGTATCGCACGGCGGCTGTAGCTCAGTTGGTAGTAGCGCCAGATTGTGGTTCTGGAAGTCGAGGGTTCGAACCCCTCCAGCCGCCCCACAGAATCAATAACTTCCGGGCCCTCTTCGACCAACCAGACTTCCGCGCCGTAAAATCTGGATGGCATGGTTCGAATCAACAAAGAAGCAATAAGTTACACACAATCAACCTTACTGACTGTAGCTTATCTGTACTTTATGCTGTTCAAAAAGGGGCTTCGAACCCAACATCGTGCTGCGACCGATGTTACTGACCTTCGCCGTCTCGTTGAATGTCTGAGGTGGACGCCTGTACGCCAAGCCAGAAGTGGTCGTCGATATTTCCGAGGCGGGTACGACAGGAATACAGGAATAGCGGCGTTAGCAGGAACAGCTGATTCTCTGCATTGGCATCATATCGAACCAGCGTCCAGTCGCCGGTTGGGAGCAGATGGTGAAGAAGACGGCAGCGTTTCTTAGTCGTCCAGCCGTTCTGGCTAATTATGTAACGTAAAGGTTCCGCCGCCGTTCGCAAATACGCCATTGATAACGCCGTTCACCAAGGTAGCTGTGAATTGCCAAGTCCCCGTCCAGTCCAAGTCGTTGTACACGTCGTACATACTGCCACTGATGGTGGCGTGGCCATTGGAGTCAGTGCCCGTCGTCATGCCATCTATCGACCCGACGGAACCGTCATTCTCGACCTCGATGACGTTGCAGTTTGAATCATAGATCGGGACGTCGGCTATCACGACTGAACCGGAAACGGTTCCATCAGATACTGTGATGGTCGCATTCTGCAGTGCCCCTGAGTAAGATGGACAGGTAGAAGGAGTTCGGGTAAACGTCCCCGACCACGTTCCATTAAACGGGGAGCCTTGGTTAAAGAGCCCTGAGATGATAGCCGACAGCACCTGGGATGTAACCGAACTCGGGTTGTTCGGGTCAACAGCCTGTTCGATGCCACCGATCGTCTCCCAGATCGTATTCAGGGTTGATGCTGGGGCCCCTAGTTGTTCGGCGATATTATCATCTGCGCTGCTTGTCAGCATTTCAATGTAACCGTCGCTGATTATCCCCATTGTGACCGGAAGGTCCTGGGTGTCGGGAGGCTGTGTGTCAAGTATTTCGCCGCCCGCGCCTTCCAGTACCGTCGTAGTGGCAGCCGATGCCCAGGTAGCCGCTAGCCAGACGAATCCGCCCACGGCAGCAGCCGATGCGACGGCCACTTCGGCGGGAGCCGCGAGGAGCACGGCAATGCCAATGGCGGCACTCGCAGCTCCTCGGAGCCTGCCTGCGTTATTGGCGATATATTGCGGCAGAGTGGCGGTGATCGTTCCCGCGAACCAGTCGTGGAAGTCAGTCAAAGGGTCATCGATTACCTGGTTGGGATGAACCTTGATTAGGCGGCGTGAGGCAGTCGATGCCTTGAGTTGCCGGAGTGAGGCAGTCTGCAGATTGGCCGGAGACGACGTGGACCCGAGGTAATACGCGTAAAACACTTGGTCCATCAGCGCGAGTCCATTAATGTCCAGGTAAACGCTCTTGCCCCCGGCTTGGCCGATGCTAAGCTGCGTGACGGTTCCCGACACCAGGGACTGAACTTGTGCCTGCGCCGAGCTCAGGCTGGACTGCAAAGCCGCGAGGTTTAGTTGAGCCGTGTTGACGGTACCGGAAGAGTCGCTGGCGATGGTCGACCAGGCTTGATTCGCAGTTCCCGCCAGTTGGGAGAGCTGCGTGAGGACATCCAGGGTGATCAGGCCCGGCGAAACGCCCGTTGGAGGCAGCGCTCCGATCTCCACGCCGAGTGGCGCCGTTGTCGTGCTTTGACCGCTGGTCGGCTGCTGAACGACAGAGGCCGTCAGCGAACCAGAAGTAATATTTCCCTGTTGCAAATTCACGTACGGTGGGACTGAGACGCTCACGCTCCCGTTGGTCACCGAAAGCGGAAGAACGCTCACTTGATACCCGGCGTTGTCGCTAAAGGCAACCGTGGTCGTGACGCTCGTTGCAGTCTTGAAATTCCCGCTAATCGTCAGGGTCTGGCCGGGTGTGACCTGAGTGAGCCCCGAGACAGCCGCGGTGATGGCTACGACAAGACCGGTTGGGCCGCCACCACTGTTACTTACCAGAAACTCGAGCGTATTCGTCCCGGAAACAAAACCAGAGCTAATCAAAAATGAGACCGGGGCGTTCCACATTACCGTGCTCGGGTGCGTAAATACAAAATTCCCATTGAGTTCAACATCGACATAATCGTCGGCAGCCAATGTCACATTTAAGGTTACGGCAGAAGGGTTGCCCGAAACAGAGAACGTGGTGCTATACGTGTCCGCCGTGTTGGCGCAGCAGCCCAGCCTATCGGCACTCTCGTCCGCCGAGGGAGCGATCCAGGCCGCGCCGGGGACGACAGCGCTCCACCCCGGTGAATTCACGACAAGCGCCGCTGCAGGAGCCGTAATTTCCCCAGTGGTGTCCGTGAGAATCTGATAGCTATTGTCCCTACCGTTGGTGGTGTTCTGGCCGGAGCTGTAAAGCGAGGTGACGCTCGTGACGCCACTTGCCGTAACGGTGAGAGTGAATCGGGCCGTGAGCGATCCAACCTGCGCCGCAATGATCACCACCCCGGCGGAGCTTCCTGCCAAGACAGTCGTAGAGCCCTGACCGGCCGCGTTCGTGGATGACGACGAACTGGAAAGCGTAGCGGCGCCCTGGGACACGGTCCAGGTCAGGGCCGCGCCGCTTACGGAATTACCCAGCGAGTCGGTGACTTGAACAACCAGGGGCGCCGGGAAGGCCTGATTCGCCGGAGCGGCTTGATTATTACCGGAGACGAGTTCCAGAGTGGCTGGCGACTCTGTGCCCGACGTGCCGGTAACCGCGATAGTAGCGCCGGGCTGGCTTTGAGCGGTACCCACGGTCACGACGACGGGAACTGCCCCCCCAACGCCTTGGGGGATCTGAGCGTTGATCTGCATGACTCCGGCTACCTCGCCCGGCGCGCCGCCAGCGTAAGCCGGCGACGCATTGACGCCGCCGATCGTCAACGTCACCGGCGAGACTTGGTAAGTCAGACCCGAGGTAAGTTTCCCATCTAATCCCGCGGGTGAAGTCTGTCCGCCGCCAGTCGCATACAGCACCACGACTTCTCCGGGGCTCGCGGGGTTATTCGCAGTGATCAGTGCTCCGTTGGCGTGCGTGGCGGCGAGCGATCCGGAGCCGGACGAATTCGCTGTAAAGAATCCCGGCAAAGACGAAACGGTCGAGACCGTGAAGGCCGCCGAAGCCTGGCCTTGGTACGAGACGATGACCTGCGTGTTCGACGTACCGGAGATTTCATAGGGAACCACGGCCGCCACAGCTGTAGCGGACGTGTAAATCAAAGGCGCGGGTGTTCCATTGAATGTAACGCCGGTCCCCTGAAGGGAAGTCGGGACGGAGTCCGCGCTGTTCAGCGTAAACCCGACGACCTGTGCCGGTCCCATCCCGGAGCCGGAGATATATACGATTTCCCCCGGCGCAACGCCGCCAGCCGCGTAGCTCGCTGCGTTCAAGACTGCGGTGATGACGGGTCCTGTCGGGGTGGCGTTGCCAATCGTAAAGTTCAGCGACACCAGCGGCGTGCTCGACTGATTCCAGAGCACCTGGATAGTCCAGTTGCCCGGATACGAAGCCGCCGATGCCCCGCTGATATTGATGCCATAGGAGAAGCATTGGTATCCTCCTGACCCAACCGACGTGATCGCCGAATTGTAGCTTTGGTAGAGCACTCCGCCGGGGCGCAAGAAATTGATCGTGGCGGAGTTCCCAACCGCCGCCCCGGTCACCGAAAAGGTGATCCAGACCTGAGACGACGCCGTCGTGAAACTGGTAACCGAAGCTGGAGTCGTGCAGACGTTGTTCACGATCCCGTTGGTGTTCGAGATGACGTCCGTTATAAGGGTAGGGACGGGGCTGCTGGACGCTATCGTGAAATTCAGCGAGAAAAGCGAGGAGTTGTCCCAGAGCACCTGAATGGTCCATGTTCCCGGATAAGAAGCCGCTGCCGCGCCGCTCACGTTTATATGAAACGCGAAGCATCCGGTGCCGGCGAAGCCTGCCGTGGTGTTTTCGGTTTCGTACACAGTACCGCTCGGCTCCACCCAGTTGATCTGGGCTGTGTCGCTAGCTGCTACGCCGGTTATTCCAAAGTAAAGCCAAACCTGCGAGGATGCGGTTGTGAAGGAACTCGTGGCGGCGGGCGGGACGCACGAGCCGTTGACGATTCCGTCTGTAGTGGACGTATATTTGGTAACGACCGAAACGCTTGAGCCGCCGCCGGACGCCGAACTTATCGTGAATGAAACAGAGGGCGAAGTCTGTCCGCCGCTGGAAACGGTGACTGAGGCGGTTCCCGCGGAGGCAATCAGACTCGCGCTTACGGAGGTCGTCAATTGAGTGGAGCTTACGAAAGTCGTAGGAAGATTCGTTCCATTCCATTGGACCGTCGCGCCGGAAGCGAAGTTCGAACCGTTGACTGTCAGCGTGAAGGTTGAGCTTCCAGCTGTTGCAGACGAAGGTGCCAAGCTTGTAATCGTCGGTGAGTTCGCGGGAGTGGTGGCCGGGCAACTGGCGGTCGCGCCCGGAGGGGCCAAACACACTGTAGCCGAAAAGGGATTGTCATTTTGGTCCGATCCGGAAATGGTCCCCGAAACCCCGGCCGGCGTGACGGTCAATGCTCCACCTGAGACATTGGGACACGTATCAAACCGCCAGGTATCGAGCCACGGATTGCCATCGCTGCCCGTCCCAATCCAGGTGGTGTAAAAGGTCCACTCAGAAGAGGCATTGCAGCCGTATCCATAACTATAGAAATACGCCGACCAGTCGGCCGAATCGTTGAACACGACTGTCGCCGCCGTCGAGGGATTATTCACGCCTACGGGCGCGGCACAATTGGATATGGTCGCGCTCCCCGCCATCGGCAGGGCGTAGTTATCGTTCCCGTTCGCAATGTCGCCTTGTACCACTGCGGACCATGTTGAAGGAAAGCTCGAGACGCTCAGACTGGGGTCCGCGGGGTCGCCACTGCCGCTGGTAACACTTAAGATCTGCACGTTCATTTGAACCGTGCACCCCGTTGGTTGGCCCCCTTCGCTGTTCCCTTGAGACGAGTACACCGCTTTCATCGTGCCCTGCAGGAGAACAGTGCAGACGTCGTTCGCCGGCAAATAGCCGATATTCGCTGCGCCCGGATAGAATGACGCGCAAGGTGCGGTCTGCGCATGCGCAGCCGGCGTGGCGAGAAGCCCCAGTAAACAAAGCATGAAACACCAGACCGCATGCCTAGCTCTCCGAGGAAGCTTGGCTTTAGGAGCGATCAAAAGGGCAAATCCGAACCAGAGGCAGAAATACGCCCGAAGCGTATTCCGGGTGATCCGAGGAGATCCTGCACACGTTGATTGTCGTGAACGCATCATCCCGTCCCTTTTCGCGACCGGTTGGTTGAGCGAATCTTTACTCAAAAGCTAAACCTGCTGCCATTGCCTTCCGCAACGCTCAAAGCTCGGCAAAATGGAGCGGATGGCTCGCCGTTCACAATCGAACGTTGCGCTCGGCCGGGCCGCGATTCCTGCGGAGAATGTCATCCCGCTCTGGCTCATTCGATGTCCTCCCATTGATTTGGGAGCGGTTCAGGTTCCAAGGGCGAACTGTCAGTATGCAGGTTAGGTTGACGCGCCGTCGTCACCCAAATCGGGTACGTGAAGATTATTTGTGCGGCTGGCGTAGCGGTACTGACCGCAAGATCAGAGAAATCAACCCGCCCTGACGCTCGGTCCCGGTCTTGGAGAGCGTCCGCTTGATGTGCGTCCGCACGGTTTCTATCGAGATCTTCGCTTCTGCCGCAATCTCTTCAACACTTCGGCCGAGCGCCAATTTCCCTGCCACTCGCGCTTCGGCCGGGGTGAACGAAAACAGTTCGCAGAGGACCGGCACGTCGATTTCCGGCAGCAAGTCGGCGTCCACCACCAGAATGCTGACTGCAGGTACGGCGACGCCAAGAGGAATGGCGGCCGAAAGTTCTACGGGCATCAACATCAATCGGTATGGTCTTCGGCGGGAGGGCCGGGGAAGCACTAATCGCCGCAAAGAAGCGCCACGGCCGGCGGACAGCTCAGTCACAGTCTCGCGGAGCGCCGCATTCTGCCGCGGCGACATCGCAGTGATTCGCCCGTTATCAACGGCAAGCCCGTCGTGAGCGTCCGTTACTTCGCGCGCGGCGTCATTGGCATACAGAACCCGGCACTCCACGTCTGTTAAGAGGAACGCGTTCGAGTATCGATTCAGGTGGTCGGTGAAGGTACCGAGCTGGCGCCGCAGCGAACCCAATTCTCCGTGCAACAGCGCAGCGCGCTTCAAATGCGGCATGAGCGGGCGAAGGATTGACTTCTCCGGCTCTCCCAAAGGACCGCCGTTGGCTCCGCGGAAGGCCGAGATATAGGATCGCCCAGTTGCAGTTTCAAGGATGACCCCTCCCATGCTGTGAATGCAATTTCTTGGAGCGTAGAACTCACGAAATGCCGCGCTCGCCTCAAACTCCTCTCGCGGACAGGCTTCGAAATAGCAGCCAACGAAACCCTCGGCCGCTCGGGCTGAACCAGTGTTCATTGGGTCGGTCGCGACGTAGCTTTGGTGATAAAGCTGGATTGCATCGTCCGCCCAACCATGCCAGCACACGGCAGCCGGATCGCTTTGGTCACCATGGATCAAGAGCGCGCCTCCCTGGCAGCCGATAACGCTAACAAACGCTTCCAGAAACACCCCCCAGCGGGCGGCGTCGGAAACAGCGTCGTAGATGAGGGTTATCAGTTCGGGCATGCTTGCGGTCTAAGCTAGATTTGGCAATCGGGCACGCCCACAGCGGTTTATGAGTGATTGTATCGCAATCGAAATGGAGACCCAGCAGGCTTCACGCTTGTTCTCGCCAGATGGTTCGGGAACATCAGATCCTGCGCGAGTATTAAGGGAAACCGCCACTCAGAAGAAAACCATGATCATCTCTTCCCCGGTTTGCTCGCCGTAGTGAACTTCCTTGGTTGGCGGATTGAGGCGCAGGCTTCGCGCCGGCAGGTGTGTCAACGGAAGGGTTCACCCCATCGACTTGTGCCCTTATTGTGCCTTATGACTTCGGATTTGTCAGTACCACCAGAAACGGTTTTCAACGAGTCAGGCTCTATCAGCATCCCCATGTTCCGACATAAAATCGAGTCCAATAATGTAGCTTATTGTAGCTTATGAGTCCGTTCCCATCCGTATCTATCGGGGAGCCGATCTTTGAATTTTGAACGGGTAAGGGTGCTTCGGTACCCATCAGTGTACCCGTGATCCGATTGTGGTTCTGGATGTCGTGGGTTCAAATCCCACCAGCCGCCCCAAAGAATCAATAGCTTACGGGCGATTTTGCCAATCAGATCTCCGGCACTGCAAATTCTGGATGCCGTGGATCCAACACCCATAATAATCAACAGCTTGCAGACAAGCCACCCACGTGACTGTGCCCTTATCTGTGCCTTGTGAAAAGTCAAGCGGGCTCAAGAATGGCTTCGACGCCAATAAAATCAAGGGCTCGAAGCGCAACCAAAGCGGCCCCAGCGACGAACAAAAAAGCAAAATCGATAGTTAGAGTAGGATGTCAGTCCGCTGCAAGGTGTTGAGCAAATTAGGGCAATTATATAGTTGACAAAATGATGGCAGCGGTCATATCCTTGCAATCCGGGGGGGGGAGTCATCATGCCAAAGTACTTGCTCAGTTATGACTTGGACAAACCGGGACCGCAAAACTATGAACGCATAATAAACGAGATTAAGCGGCTTGGCGGCGTTGAAGTGCTCCGCTCACAATGGGTGATCGTCAACGAAGCCACAGCGGGAGAGCTACGAGATCACTTCAAGGGTTTTATCAATACTACTTCTGATAGATTGATCATCAATGGGTTCGACGTAGTCAGTTGGGCCGCTTGGCGACCGATAGTTAAAATCAGTAGTCTTTAGTCCAGCCAGCGATTCAATAACCGACTGCAATACGCGGCGCTCTCCCTCACATTTGGTGTCAATGATCAGACTTCCATCATCCCATCGAATGTCCATAACGTCTCCTAGATTGATTTCTTCGCGCGCTTCTTTCGCTCGCGCATTTTCTTCAAACGCTCCTCTTCCTGGAGGTAAGCGTCCTTAGGAACAGAGAGAAATTTCCGCACAGCATTGTCCATGCGTTCCGCTTCCGTGTTTCCCGCGACCGCTGGGGGTGGGAGTGGCTTCATCTTGATCTAATAGTACCGTCCCGGGCGTGTGTTTTCAAAGTACCCGGGAACAAAACGTCGTGCCAGCGAACAACAATAGTTGAAGCACCATAAGTTATTGAATCAGAAGAGATTCCCTCCAGGCCTTCCTGGCCCGGGGAGGCATCGTCTGGAGTATGATTAGTTGATCCTCTGATTGAAATTTGGCGACTGTCTGCCCATGAAATACCGCCAGGATGAAGTTGGAGGCAGAAGCACACCGCTCGATGAGGGCCGCGTCCTTCTTTGCCAATGCGTCAGCGTAGGAGATCTTCTCCAATGAAATACGCATTTCTAGATCTGCTACGGCCTGACCATGCACTCCGGCGGAAAGCTCACTATAAAGACTACTCAGACGGTTTATAGCGTCGAACCGTTTCTCGGTCAGGGCCAGCTTCGGATGGGCCTTAATGTACGTGAACAACTCTGCCGTGGGCATGAACCATTTGCTATCTTGGTTCATTTTCTGGAATTCTACTGGATGATCCGAGAAGTAAACATGGCGCAAGGTGTTCTCGATGATTCCCCGGGTTAACAACTTTACGGTTTTTCCATATCCCAGCAGCACCTGGGGGAGAATCTGCAATGCGTCAGACGCGATCTCTTCAATAAAAGGCTTTGTGTGCGGCAAGCGTCTCTTTAGCCGAAATCTCCAAAGGATGAGACTATATGTGGCGCGATGGATTCTGCGGACATTCTCCATCATCATCCCCGGGGGCCGGGTCGGGATTAAGTTCTGATCGTTGAAAAATTCAGTTACACTTCTCAGGTCGTCAGCAAGTGCCGCACTTGTGGCCATATCGCAGTTACGTGCCTTTGATGATACTCTCCCACTTAGACAGGAAGCTTTGCCTTTCGGTTGGCCTAGCTCGATCCGGCCTCATAGCCTCTCGCATGGAAGCCTCCAGTTCTTCCCGGGTATGCCGATCTTTGGTCTCTAAGTGCTCAATTACCCTGGCGGCGATATCTCCACGCGACATCTTGTCAAACCGGTTCCCCTTAATGCCCGGGAGAATCCGTCCAGCGAATTCCGCCAGATCGGAGTTGGATGGAAATAACTTCTTCTCCCGAAGAAGATCGAAGAGATGCATGTCGCTTGAAATTACGCGACGGCCTTTGCTGCCCTGGGAAACGGGGCGTTGGACCTCATCTGGCATGTCCAAGGCGGATCTCTCCGCAAGCCTTATGTACTCATCCATTAACCGAACCAAGGTCGGATATTCCCGGGATGCAGCACTCCGAAGTAGCACAAGATCGTCTTTTGAATAGCCGAGCGGAACGTCTACAATCCTTTTGACGAACTGCAATAGCCGCTTGTGTCTGTTGTCCTGAACCAAATCAATCTCCCGTAGTGCGCTCAACGAACTCTTGCGTGATAGCGATAATTTCTTTGGCGGTCTTCCCGTGGGGGTTGTACAGGAATACTGGCCGATGCGCCTCCACTGACTCTGCTACGTCGGTGGCTTCACTCAGGTGTGCCGAGAAGACAGCCTCTCCACGTTCTTGACGCGCATCGGCCATTACTTCTTTCATGCGCCGGGGCGTAGCGCCCCGGACCATCGTAAAGACTATTCCGATTGGCTCAATTTCCAAACCGTTGCGGGAGAGATAATCTTCGAGCCAACCCTCTAGTAGTGGCAGACCGATTATTGAGAGCGGATCTGGTTTGACGGGCACAATGTACTTATCGCTGGCGATGATTGCCGCTTGCGTGTAGATTGAAATAGTTGGCGGACAATCGATGAGAACGTAGTCATACCCCTTGGCCTTCTCCTGGATATAGAAATTCAGCATGTTCTCCGTCCCGCGCTGCGAATTCTCGATCTCAATCATGTCAAGCGCGCTTGGGATCAGATCCAGTTTTCCCCTGCCCTCGCCTCCGTCGTAGATATTTGAGGTGCAGGTCGAGAGGGGCATCTTTTTGGGGCTCTGCGCAGGAATCTGTGGAGGCCCGCATTTTAGGCTGCTTTCCTGAAGACAACAAATTCGGTCTTGGTGGCCGCCATCCGTTGCGCTTTCAGCAGGAGGTAACGGAGGTTCTTATAGCCCCGGCCGCGCCGTAGCAGGCTCTTGATGTTCCCGTTCACCGATTCCACGACTCCCATCGGCACTTTGGTGCGGCAGTAGTTCAGAATCCCTTCCAGGTGATCGACCAACATCGGGGCCAGCTTTTCAAACGGTTTCAACCTTTGCCAGCGCAACTGATCCATCCAGTTGTGCAGATACCGCATCATGGCGCCTTCGTAGCGATAGGTCCAGAGACGGTCCAAGCTTTCCTTTAACAGATACGCCTTCAGGACCCGCCGGTTGAGCGCGAACAGCTTGTTCAACTGCTGTTTCTTGCCGGTCTCCAGGTTGACCCATCGGCTCAGCAATAGCCAACGCTTGCCCTTCACCACATTCCTCATCCGTCCACCCTTGCGGAAGAACTCCGCCCTTCGCACTTCATCCACCGCCTTGTTGGCGTGTTGCATGATGTGGAACTTGTCATAGATGATCTGGCAGTTGGGCGCCCATTGCTCGATGCTCAACCGATAGGGCTTCCACATATCCAAACAGGCCGCCTGAATCCCGCGCCGCTGCTGGGCGCTGAGCTCGGTCTGAAAGAATCCATCCAAGGTCTCCTTCTTCCTTTCCTGGCCGAACCACAAGGGTTCGCCGGTTTCCAGGTTGCACACCACGCTGAGAAACTTCTGTTTCTTTCCCAGATAGATTTCATCGACGCCCATCTGACGTAAAGCGGGTTTCCTGCGCGCCGCATTCCACCGCTCCAGATATCTCAGATCGATCGCCCGCACGGTGCTGGCGGGCAACCCGAACTGGCGTGCCACCTGTCTGGCCGAGGCCATTTCGCATGCTAATCCTACGGCGTCTTCAAACCTCTTAGAAAATGGCGCCTTGCTCGGCAGCAGTGGCACCTTCTCGCGCTTCACACCGCAGTCCGGGCACTTCACCCGGTAAATCTCGATGAACACCGTCGCCGTAAACGCGCTCCAGGGAAGATCCCGCACCGCCCGCTCGCTGGTGTCGTACAGTTCGCTGAACTTCCGGCCGCAACCGGAGCACTCGATCTTTCGATTTCCTCGCTTGCGCCGTATCCACAGTTTCAGCGTCTTCGCTTTTTCGTCAATCTCATGTTGATAGACCTGGTATCCCGGCCATGCCAAGATCCTGGTGAACTCGTTATCCGTCGGCAAACTGCGAGTTTAGCCCAAGTTCAGCAATTCCGGCACGTCCCACGAATTCCTGCGCAGAGCCCTTTTTTCTATCTGCGGATCGCGCTGACCCCGAAACGGTCCTTACCGCGCCCGGACGGCGAGGAACAAAAATATCCCGGAGTGTTGCTTTCTTTCGGTCCGCAATATACGCGATGTAGTCATTTTCTTTCATCAGATACTGCGTTGCGTTGAACTGTGGATCGCCGTCGATGACTAGTACCTTCTTCTTGTGGATGTGTGCCAGGGCATAGGCGACGTTAACTGTTACGGTGGTTTTACCAACTCCACCTTTCATGTTCATGAAGGAAATCACCTGCACGCAGGGCACCCCGGGCCACTGGCTATTCTACACCTTGACCCTTCCCCGAGGAATTTCCGCGCTTCTGTCGCTTCGCCTCTTTCTCAGTTAACTTGCGGGGGATAACCCTCCTTACCGATCAATTGATCGAAGGTCAGGCGCTTGCCGACGATCCCCCTGACGGCGATATCAAAACGCTCCGCGTCGGTCAAATGCCGTTGGTTGAACCGATAGGCTTGCTCATCCAAGTAGCGGAACAGGTGAAACGGTTCGACGCTCACATAGGTTCCGCTGATCGAACGCTTCAACAGAGACCAGAAGTTCTCCAGCGAATTCGTATGGACGTTGCCATCAACGTAAGCTACGGCATGATCGATCACTTGATGCGCATACTCGCGCTCAAGACCGTTGTACGATTGCAGTGCATCGCTGTACAGCGCCGATCCGGCTTCGACATGCTTGCGCACCTCGGATTGAATCGCGCTCTTCTTGCGGTTTGAGATCACGGTAGTTACCACTTTGCTGCTCTTGCCATCCTTGCTCCGCTCAAGTATTCCCATGACCGGAACTTTGTCCTTGCCACCAGTGCCAGTGATACGCCGTGCGCGCTTGCTGGCGTGCATATTGCGGGCTTTGCCGCCGATGAATGTTTCATCTGCTTCCACGTGACCGGACATCTTCTCGCCTGCATCCATGCCGAGCGCGAAACGGATGCGATGATCCATGAACCAAGCTGACTTCTGGGTCACGCCGATAGCGCGGTGAACCTCGCATGAACTGATACCGTTTTTCGAGTTCACAATCTGCCACATGACCATCAACCACTTGTCGAGACCGATAGGCGAGTCTTCCATCACTGTTCCGGTCTTCAAAGTGAACTGCGGAGCATCGTGTTTCTCGCGGCAGTGCCAGCGGTTGTATTTCTCCAGGAGCAGGACGTTCTTGGAACCACAGCGCGGACAAACTACGCCATCAGGCCAGCGCCGCGCTACCAAGTACTCACGGCAGTTCTTAGGATCGGAGAAGTATAGAATTGCTTCTTGCAGTGTCTTTGGTTCGTTTGCGATGGCCATGATTCATTATCGGCCAGTTCTTGTGTTTTGTCAAGTATATAATCGCTCAAATTAGAATGGATCGATTCAGATAACCAGAATAAAAATCTGGTTCTCGTGGATCAGGTTGTGCACACCGCCGGGAAACACGGTTTAGCAGCCGAGTAGCGGTTGCGGCGCGGGGAACACACGTGGAGATGGCCCGGGCCGCAGTGTAAATCGCGATCCGCCTGCCGGTGAAACCCAGTCGGGCGCTGCTAGATACAGGAGGTTTATTTCTTTAGCGATTTGAGGACTTGCAGAAGACGCCCCCCGTCCGGGGTTCCCCAGCCCGTCACGGCGTTCCAGCCCGGGCCGGCGCAATAGCCGCTCAACTCGCCGATGCTATTGTTCCCGGACACCACGCTGCGAAGTACTCCTTCGGGTCCAAGCTTTTCGTACAGCAACGGATTTAAGAAGCCTAGTCGCTGGCCCGTTCCTTGATCGAGAAGCGCAATTAGCCCGGCCCACATCGGCGCAGCAATAGAAGTGCCCCCGATTTGCGCGTACGTTCCATCGATAAAGAGCCCGTATCCGGTGAAGGCACTGGCGTTGATTGCCACGTCCGGCACTCCCCGGCCGAGTCGGACTGACAGGCTGTGAGGGACCCTAATGCGAGATTGCCACTTCGGCCTGTTGAACACTTCGCTTACACCGCCACCGGAAGCACCAGCGAACTCGGAATCGTTCCAAGCTACCTCGGAAAAACCGTCATTCCCCGTGGCAAGGAGCGCCGTGCCTCCCACGGCCAGCACCCACGGGCTCGACGAGGGGAAGTCGACACGAAGCCGCTGTTCTGTCGCCGCGTCTCGCGCTCCGTGATCACCCGACGCCGCAACCACGGTGATATTACGGCTGGCTGCGGTCTGCAGAACCCGGTCTATTTTTTTCAAGTCGTCGGTGTGCCAAAAGGAGTCGCTTTCGGGGCTGCCCCAACCTATGCTCAAAACGGACAGGCGGTGGACCTTATCGCCTATTGCTGTTTCGACTGCATGGAGAAACCCTTTAGAGTCCGAACTCGAAAAGTACACTACGATTTCGGCGGCTGGAGCAATCGATCCAACAATCTCAATATCGCCTTCTACTTGGCCATCAATAGAAAACGGCCCGGGTTCGGGATGGTTCCCGTGCCCATCCACGGGCACTACCGATATGTGAGGTCGTTTTATGCCTTGCTCACGGAAATAATCGTTAAGATCCGAATCTCGATATCCTCCCCCGAGCTCAATTATGCCAACAGTCTCCCCAGCACCGTCGAGACCTACTGGGAAATTGTAGATCTTCTCCACATCCGTCACGCGATGGATCGATTTTGTCGACCCAACACGCGAGGCCGGCACGGCGCTGCTCGCGACTGATGGAACGACGGCCGGGGCGGAAAGGCTCTTCTCAAATTCGGGCAAAGCTGAGAACCTGCGAAGATCGGCATCTCGCGCAGCCTGGAGGGTTGTGGGTGAAGCTAGGGACGAATTTTCCTGATCGAAAAGGAGCCACTTTTTCACCTGCTCATTGTTATTAGCGGGGAGTCCGAGCATTTGAAGCTGGTTCGCATCATAAAACGCCTCGCACCAACTATCAGCCCTGCGCATCTGTTCGGCGGTTAGACCTTGCGCGTATTCAAAGTGCGCGTACTTGACATCGGAGCCATCCAACGAGGCTCGAACCAAAGTTGTCCTTCTCAGGTTCGCGTTTGCCAGGCTCGCTCCGCGCAGATCGGTCCCGATCATACCGGCCTGTTCAAGGTCGGCACCCAGAAGATCCGCGTTTCGGAGATCGGCGTCGGTCAGAAATGCATTGCGAAGGAACGAGGCTCTCATGTCGGAAAATCGCAAATCCATGCCGCTGAGTTGCACGCCCTTCACAGCTAGCTTCATGCTTTCGTCCGGGGACCAGTTGTCAGGCTTTATGGAAAGGTCCGCTCCTCGCAAATCTGCAAAAGGAGAAAGCCGCAAAAGACGCATGGCTTTCGGAAGCCACGTGGCAGGGTCGTTTGTGTCGGGCCAGTAGTTATCCACCAAGTCGCCAGCCCTGGCCCCATCGATGGCAGCCAATGAAACGCCCAAGAACAAAGTGGCTACAAGAAGTGTTATCGCGAAAGGCCCCCACCATCGTCGGAGGCGAATGTCGGACAGCCATCGAAACGAGCCGCGCCTGGCACCTTGGAGCGTGTGGCTGGCAAGGCGATACAGAGCGATAGCGCACGATATCGAAACGGAAAAGGCGAGCATCTGAAACAGCGTGCCCGGCAGTTCGTGGCGGACGAGATACCTGCCCCAAAAGAGGAAGAGCGTGAGAGGAACTACCCACCACGTCAAAAAGACCGACGCCCATATCTGCAGGCGGGCGAGGAATGGCGCGCTGTCTCGCAACTTCCGGCTACGGATGCGCACCAGGTCGCTGAGCAACCAGGGGTCCGTTCTCTCATAAAGGGGCTTGCCATCTGGAAAAATTGCCGGCAGACTGCCCAATTCGTCCCAAAGCTTCTGCAGATAGAAATGGAGGTAGAAATAGGCGCCAAAGAGCAAAAGCGGTGCGACATAGAAAAATCCAACGATTGGTATGCCAGTTTGAATAATGGGCAAGCTGGATGTGGCGCGATTGGTTATCAAATTGAGATCGGTTGTCGATCCAATCGTGAGCCAGCAATATAGGCAAGCCGCCAGCATCGCGATAAAGAGCTTCTGTGCGTTGGAGGAGATCTCCTTAACGTTGCCCAGGCTCTCGAATTGTTTAGAAATGCTCTCCGGTAGTTGCGCCCCGGTGAGGTCTGCTCCGCTGAGTCGCGCTCCCGCCAGTTCACATTTAGCGAGTTTGGCGCGACGCAGATTGGCTCCACTCAGATTAACGTCGATGAGATCCGCGTCCCCCAGGTCGACGCCGGCGAGTTGAGCGTCGCTCAGGTCTGGTTCCACTTCGGGATGGTTCGCGCGCCAGAGCCGCCAGATAGATGGCCCCTGCAGTAGCGCGTCGAGTTGTTCTGAATTCGCCATAGGATGGATCTCTCTAGGCTCCGTCCTAGATCTCAACAGTGCTTGGTGGGGAGCAAAATGTCAAAAAACAGCGAGCATCCGCCCTATCCGTGGCTTGGATAAGCCATTGTGCCGAACTAGCCCTACATTCTTGCACACCCGGGTAGCAACTCTCAAAACGCACTCGGCGTTGGCGTCAATATGATGGATCGGTCGACGCGTCCGCCCGCCGCCCGAGCCGGTTACAACCAAGGCAGAGCCCTTGCCGAGCACATCACCGAATTCTGGCGCTGACGCCTGCGAAACCAGTCGACTCGGCAGGCGCGACGACAGCTGCTCATGCCTCGGATGACGCCTTCCTTCCGGACCACCTCGGCCGCCGCCCACAACTCCTCCGGTAGCCGGTGGGCCTGATCCGGAAGTCCGACTCCGAAGCGTGTCGCTATCGTTGCCGCTGTTTGTCCCGCCCGGTCACGCGTCGGAGTTGGAAGTTGTCCACAAACGCGTTCTGGGACCATCGCCTTTGGCCGAGTTACGTTAGAACTCAATCCGAACCGGTCCGGCCTGAGACTAATCCTTCACAGGGGCGGATTCTGCCGGGCCGCTTCCGATTGAGTTCTAACGTGATACGGACGAGCAACACGCTTAGCAGTCACAAGCCGACTTGCACGAGATATTAATTAATCCGGCTGGACCTGCAGAACTCAGTCCGTAACAGGCTTGCGATGGTCGCGGCGATGGCCTGCTCGTTGACAGGGAACCAGGTCACCTGAAGCCTGTCATCTCGAAGATGCGTCGCGCATTTCAAGGGGCTTGCCTGCGAAGCGCGGCGGTAGTTGGCGGGAGTCGCGCAAGCCTTCCCACAGTTCCTCTGCCTGTTCGTAGAAGGTCCGAGCTTTCGTTTTGTCGGCCGGCGCGGTGGCATCCCCCATCAAGCCATAATCGAGCGCAAGGTCCACTTTCTCCTTCACCTTTTTAGAACCTGCTAACAAATCGACATTGGCCCGGTAAAGAGACATGGCGCCGCTATAGTCGCCGGTGGCAAGGCGCTGTCCGGCCAGCCAGTCGCGCGACTCCACAACCAGCTTGTTATCGCCCATTTCGTATGGGATCTGCTGCTTGATCCGCTCGTGACCCTCCAGCGCTTTCGGTGCGTGTCAATAAGAATGAGACACACGGCGCAAAAGTTTAAGGAGTTTTCTCCCTGTCGGGGGGCTTGTTGATCCAGACGGCAGTAGGGAGAGAAGGCGGCTTGGGAGCCTGGCGGACGAACCGTTCCGGGTGAGCTTGAAAAGCGGTGTCCAAGACGGCTTGGCGATGGAGCAGCAGATCGGGGGCCTTGCCCAGGTGAACCACGGCGGGGGTCATCAAGCCCAGGCCGGAGTGATGGTGTTCGTAGTTGTACCAGCGGAAGAAGGACTGGCAAAATTCGCGGGCGTCTTCGATGGAGCCAAAGCGGTCCGGAAATCCGGGTCGGTATTTCAAGGTGCGGAACTGACTTTCAGAATAGGGATTGTCGTCAGAAACATGGGGGCGGGAATGTGTTTTAGTGACGCCCAGGTCGGCGAGCAGCAAAGCCACGGGTTTGGATTTCATTGATGAGCCGCGATCGGCGTGGATGGTGAGCTGGCCGGGAGCGATGAGTTGTTTGCAGCAGGAATGGTCAATTAAACGCTTCGCCAGTTCGGCGCTTTCGCGATAAGCGATCATCCAGCCCACGACGAAACGGCTGAAGACATCCAAGATGACATACAGGTGATAGGAGGTCCATTTCGCCGGGCCGCGCAGTTTGGTGATATCCCAACTCCACAACTGGTTGGCTTGCGTGGCCAGCAACTCGGGCTTCTGATACGGCGGATGAGTCAGCTGATCGCGGCGCTCGTGACTTTCCCCGCGCGCTTCCAGCAACCGGTACATAGTGCGGATCGAGCAATGAAAATGGCCCTCATCAAGCAGCGCGGCGTAGACCTGGGCCGGCGAAGAGTCCTGAAAACGATCCTCATGGAGGCACGTCAGCACGGTCTGCTGTTCAGCTTCCGTCAAAGCCCGAGGCGAGAACCGCGGCCCGGCCACAGGCCGGGGAAAAAGACGGCGGCTGCGCCCGCAGGCCGGTCGAAGAATACCGGGAGTTGTCCACGGGAACAACATCGACTTGGAAATACCCCGGCCACCGTGCCGCCGATACCACGTGGCTCGGGGCACCGCTAACGCCTGACAGGCGGGTTTCACACCCACCAGTGGGCTGAGTTGATCTACCGCGGCCATCAAGACTTCTCCGTTTCCGTGAGGGGGTGCCCCAACAGCTTGGCCACTTTTTTTTGAACGTCAATAATGATGTGGGCTTTCTCCAGTTCTTCCTGGAGACGTTGATTGTGCCGGCGTAACTTTTCATTCTCGGCGGCCAACGGATTCCGCTGCACCTGGGGGCCTCTCTTTTGAGAAAAGGCTTTGTGCACCGCGCGATCGCGCTCTTTGCGCCAGCCGTGCAGAGTCGAGGAGTAGATTCCTTCTCGCCTCAGAATGGCGCCGACACCGCCGCCATTGGCCAGGGCGCGGTCCGTCTCTTCTAAAATCCGCTTCTTCTCCCCAGCGGTAAAGATGCGTCGTTGCGCCTTGGCGGGGACTTCTTCGTCCGCCGAACTAGCTCCAAAAGGAACTGCAATCTTGGTTTCGCTCACGATGTTTCTCCTTGCCGCCCTGCTCTGTAATTATGGCCGCGGTAAGTGTCTCATCGATATTGGCACAGAGGGCTTTTCATATCCGGCCTTCGCCTCCATGGTGCGATGGCTTGCGGCGAAAGCCTGCGCCAAGGTCCAGTGAGCTGCCACCAGATCGCCGGCTGCCTCCACATTCCGCGGATCGGCGGCGGCGATCTCATCGAATAACCTGAGGCTTTCGCGGCCTCTCTGTTCGCCTTCATCGCCGTCGCCCAAAATCGATGCGATGCGGCTCAAATCGATGAGGGAGTCGGCCATGTACCGCCGGTAGCGATCGGGATGCATGGCGTAGAGGGGCCGCACAATCGCGACGACTTCCTGCGCCAAACGCAGGACCCGCGTGTTGGCATTGTTGTCGCCCGAATACCAGCCGATATCGTGAATGATGTAGGCCAGATATTGGCCGGCTTTTGCCTGCTCCAAAGCCAGTGGCTCATCCCCCGGGTTCGCCGCAGCGAGCTTTCGCGCCCGGTCCAGCGCACCTTCGGCTTCCGATTCGGCTTTCTGATATCGGGCGAGGCCGCCATGCGCGTTGGCTACTTCCAATCGGGCGGCGGAAAGATTCACGCGGCTGTCCACGGCCGAGAGCCCTATGTCTCGCGAGGCTCGGTCGAGCGCCAGCGCGCGATCCAACAGGACCACGGACTTCTCGCCTGCCGTAACGGCATCGTCGGGCAGACCGCGGCGCAACGCCAGGCGAAGTTCGCGGGAGTAAAGTGTTCCCCACTCCTGGAATAACTTGGCATCCCGATGGCCGGATGCATCGACCATCGCAAACATCGCGTCGGCTTTGTGGTAATTCGCGAGTGCCCCTGCCGTGTCGCCGAGGTTCGCTGCCCACGGACGCCCGAGAATATCACCGAGCTTGACGTACGAAGCGGCCAGCTCCCGGCGCAGCGCCAGATCGGAGGAGCGATCGCTCGCTAAAGTATCCAGATACTGCTGTGCCCGCCGCGCCACCAGCATGCGCGCCTGCGTGGTCCCGGGCAGATCGCCCAGCGCGTCATAGACGTCGAACAAAAACGAGTTCGCCACGCTGCGTACTTCATTGAAGCGCTGGCGGGCCGCGCCGTATTGCCGGTAAGCCACCACCAATGCCGCGATCAGCGCGATGGTCATTACTAACGCGACGGCCGCCTCCACGGGACGGCGCGTCACCAACCGCCCGGCGCGATAAGCCAGAGAGTCCGGCCTTGCCCGCACCGGATAGCCGTTCACTGCGCGCGCGGCATCTTCGGCCAGATCGCCGGCCGATGCGTAACGCCGTTCGGGTTCACTCCGCAACGCCATTCCGGCAACGTTCTCCAGATCGCCCGGCAGGCGCTGGCGTGGCACGGCGAACTTTTCAGCAGTTGCTAATTCATAGAGAATGACCCCGAGCGAATAGATATCCGATGCCGTGGTAATCGGGTTGCCCGCAAGCTGCTCGGGGCTGGCGTAGGCCGGAGTCATCAGCGCGGTGGAGGTAGCGTCCGGGTCCGATGCCTCGCTCAACAGCTTGGCGATCCCAAAATCCAGGAGCTTCGGAACTCCTTCCGCCGTGACCAAAATATTGCGCGGCTTCAGATCGCGATGCACGATCAGGTTACCCCGCTGGCTCCGCGATTTCCTCTACGATCTCCGCTTCTCCGCCCGATCGTTCCTCCGCAGCCCCGGATTCACTGCGGCGACGCTGCTCTCGCTGGCTCTCGGCATCGGCGCTACCACCGCCATCTACTCGCTGGTCGATCAGGTGATCCTGCGCGCGCTGCCCGTCCGCGACCCCGCGCGCCTCGTCCTGGTCGATTGGAACGGCGATCAGGTCGGCAGCGGGTTCGGCTCCTGGAACCTCATGTCCTACCCAATCTGCCGCGACCTCCAGCAGCAGACTCGGTTCTTCAACGGCGTTCTCTGCCGCGCGGAAATCGATGTGAATCTCGCAGCAGGCGGCGATCCGAAACCCGTTGCCGCAGAAATCGTCTCCGGCAGCTATTTCTCGGTTCTCGGCATCGGGCCCGCTCTGGGCCGCGTCATCGAAGAACCTGACGACGCGGCTCCGGGAGCCGGTCCGGTGGTCGTCCTCTCGAACGATTTTTGGCGGGCCGAGTTTGGCGGGGCAGCGGACATCATTGGCCGCAAGCTCCTCATCAACCAGCACCCCATGACGATTGTCGGTGTCGCCGCCGCGGCTTTCCACGGCGTTGATGTGGGTGCGGTGCCGGCGCTCTGGATTCCCGCGTCCATGTACGCTGAGGCGATTCCCGGCACCGAAGACCTGCTCCACAGCCCCACTTTTTGGATGCAGGTGCTTGCTCGCCTCCGTCCGAACCTTACACCCGCGCACGCGCAGGCCGGTCTGCAGCCGTGGTTCAAGGCATGGCTCCAGGACAACATGCTTCGCCCGGGCTTCCCGATTATTTCGGCCGACCAACGCCGCGACTACCTGGCATCCAGCCTCAAGGTCACCTCCGCGCCCCAGGGCCATTCGCCGCTGCGCCGCAGCCTATCCCAGCCGCTCTTGCTATTGTTCGCCGCTACCGGCGCTCTGCTCGGCCTGGCCTGCCTGAACGTTGCCGGCCTCTTCCTCGCCCGCGGCTCTGCACGGGGCCGCGAGATTAGCACCCGCCTCGCTCTCGGGGCTTCTCGAGGCCGCATCGGCCGTCAACTCCTCGCCGATAGCCTGCTCCTTGCGGTGGCAGGTGGTGTCCTTGGCGCGGCCGTGGCTCCGCTCGCGATCCGCGGGCTCATCGCGTTCCTGCCGCACGACCTCGCCGCCAGCGCCCTGCGCGGCACCCTCAGCTTTCGCCTGCTCACCTTCGCCTTCTTCGCCAGCGTAGCCGCCGGCCTCTTCAGTGGCCTTGCTCCCGCCCTCCACGCCGGCGGCGACAGCCTGGTCAGCTCGCTCCGCGAGCGCGCCGGAACCGGCTTCGGCGGTGTCCGCCTGCGCAAATGCATCGTCACTCTACAGGTGGCCTTCTCCCTCATCCTCGTCATCGGCGCCGCGCTGTTTGTCCGGACGCTCGCCGGTCTTGAAGCCAAAGGCCCCGGTTTCGACACCTCCGGTATCCTCTCCTTCGCAATCGCACCGGTGCAGAGTGGCTATTCGCGCGCGGACGCCGCGCGTCTCGTCCGCCGCCTTGACGAGGAGATCCGCGCCCTGCGGATCACTCGCGGCTCCGCCGCTGCCCGCAATGCGTTCCTGACCGGCGGAAGCTGGAACAATTACATGACCATCCAGACCGATCGCCGCATCCTAACCGAAAACGTCAACCTCAACGCCGTCACTCCCGGGTTTTTCTCGACGCTCGGCATTCGCATCCTCGCCGGCCGCGATTTCGACCTCCGGGATTCCCGCCCGGCCGGCGAAACCGGCCTGCGCTCGGCCATCGTCAATGAGGCTTTCGTCAAGCGTTATCTGGCCGGCCGCGATCCCCTCGGCATCCACATTGGCGAGGGATCCGGTCCTGACGTCAAGCCCGATATCGTAATCGTCGGCGTCTGCGCCGGCTTCAACTATCGTGACCTTCGCGATGATTCCGAGAAGGCCTTCTTCCCCATGTTCGAAGGCGAAGACGCCGGCGCGACGTTTTATATCAAGGTTCGCGGCGCCCTTGCGCAGGCGATTCCGTCTATCCGCCGGATTGTCCGCCAGGCCGACCCCCGATTGCCGATCCTCTGGCTCCGCACTCTGAACGACCAGGTCAACCGATCCCTCACCAGCGAGCGCCTTCTGGCCGCCCTCTCGGGCAGCTTCGGCGCGCTGGCGCTGCTGCTCTCGTTGATCGGTCTCTACGGAGTGATGTCCTTCGTGGTCACCCGCCGGACCCGCGAAATCGGCATCCGCCTCGCGCTTGGTGCCACGGGCGCTTCCACCATCCGCCTCGTCCTGCGCGACGCCGTCGGCATGATCGCCGCCGGCGTGGCCCTCGCGCTGCCTTGCGTCGCCGCCCTCGGTAAGCTCGTCCAATCCCAGTTATTCGGAGTCACTGCTACCGATCCCGCGACCATTGCCTTCGCCGCACTGGTCCTCGCCACCGGCGCGCTCACGGCAGCATTCATCCCCGCATGGCGGGCTTCTAACGTGAGCCCCACTGACGCCCTCCGGCTGGAATAGCGCCGAATCGAGGATCGGTCCTGGTAAGTCGCCGTCACATCGGCTGACGGAAAACGACCGGTGATTAGCCGTGATCTGCCTTTTCCGCAAAGAAATCGATAGGCGCTGAGCCAACGGTCGAATCTGGTGAGCGTATCGGCAAGGCTAAAAGCAAACCAGAACAAAACCCCGGTTTGATGGGTGAGGTTTTACATCCACGGCTGGGTAAATTCTTCGCCCGGCATTTCAAAGGAGGAGGAACCCTTTGCCGTTTCGGGGCCGCCGGGTAGCGACGGGTCGGCAGCTTGCTCCGAGTAGCGCGTATTCCGAACGGGAGTGCCGAAAACGTCGGTAAACACCCGGCGACTTTGCACGAGAATTCCGCGCTCAGCATGGCTTTGCCCGCACTTGTCCGAGATGACGGATCGGATCAATCAGACGTTGGAAGACGTGAAACAATCAGTTAGGGCGGACGAACTGCCCAGGAACTCGGGCAACCTACAGTGTTTTTCACTCCGCGGTTATTGGGGCCTCTAATTCTTTCGCGGCTTCCTGCGAACATCCAGTCTCGAGGAGACGGAGATCATTTATAGGAAATCTGCGCGTGATCGGCAAGCTCTCTTGGGGCGTTGCGCCAATTTCATTTGTGGATCATGCTTGAGCAATTTGAAAGCAGAATCGAGGCGGCAACCTATGAACAGGCTTCGCACTATCCACATGCTCAAGGCTTTGTGGCACCCACTGGATTCGCGCTGGAGGACTAGCCAAACAGATTTGAAATTTTGACTCCACCGGCCGCCAGACCGATGATCATGTTGTCAAGACCTGATCTGAGGAGGACGGCCGATGGAGACGTTCACAAAGCTGTTTGGCAGCCTGCTTGTCTTTGTATACCACTGCTTCGACCGCATCGTCATCAACGGGTACCTGAGTGGTTTGTCGCGCCCCGAGCAGGTGGTGTACTTTTTCCGGGATGTCCTCGGTGTGCCAGTCATCGAGAAGGCGGTTTTGTCGAAGCGCACAGAAGTTTACCGGAGCTGGGTGGAGGCCTACGCCGCCAATCACAAACTGCCCAGCGAATGGGCCGAGAAGGGCGTGCGCAAAGAGGATTACGTACAGCCGCATCTGCGACGGATGGTGAAGCAGAACGCCTACGGCGTTTACTTCATCTTCAAGAGCATGGAACAAGGCTCGACGTTCCGGATCAGCATCCCTAAGTTTCCCACGCAAGATCCCAACCATCGGATTCTGGCGCGACAGCGCAGCCGCTTCACGCACTACTATTTCTACGTACGTGATGAAGTCCTGGGACCCATCGTGATTCGCGTGGCATCCTTCTTCCCCTTCCAGACCACCTACTATCTCAACGGCCACTCGTTCATGGAACAAGAGTTGAACCGGCGCAAGATCGGCTTCCGTAAGAACGACAATGCGTTCCTGGCCACCGATAACATCAAACAGTTACAAGCAGCGGCCAACCGGCTCAGCCCAGGAGTGATCCGCAAGCAACTGGATTACTGGACCTTGCTTGTGGGCCCCAAGTTCTCCAAGAAAGAACGCGCGGCGATGAACCTGTCGCGCTTCTACGCTGTCCACCAAATCGAGTACTGCCGCAACTTCATCTTCAAACGGCATTTCCCCATTCACAAAGTGTTTGAGCGTTCCTGCGAGTTGGGGCTGTGGCGCCTGACCGCGCACAAGATCAGCGAGATTTTTGGCGTCCGCCTGACCAAGAAGTTCCGCGGCAAGCTGAGCACCGTCATCGAACAGATCGAGCACGGCCACCACGTCTATCGCGCTTACTGGAAAAACGCGTTCCTTAAACAGTACGAGAAGTTCTCCACGTTCCTGCGCAACGAACTGTGCTCCAACAACCTGAGCAACTTCGGCTTAAAGAAGGGCTTGGACCACCTGGACGCCGTGCGCCAGAAGTTTCAGCTCATCACGGACCGCTTCGCCAGTTGCCAGGCCCAATGGCTCAACGTCCACGTAGACTTTCCTTTGCTGCAGCGAATCGCCCTGCCCATCTCCATCGGCTCGGTGCGCTACCCCGGCATCAAAATCCACGAGACGCGGATCATCCGCCTGCTGGAAGTGCTCCTGCACGGCGGAAGCAATGTCAGCGGCTGGGCCGCAAAGCAGATTCACCAAGCCGTCCTCACCACCTTCAGCCTCGACCAGAAATCTTATAGCTTAAATCAACTCCGTTACGACCTCCGCAAGCTCAAGGGCCATGCTCTGTTGCAACGGGACGGCTCACGCTACGCTTACCACCTCACCGGCAAAGGCCTCCAGGTCGCGCTTCTGTTCCTGTTCTTTCACAAGCGTCTGTGTGGCCCTTTGGCCAACAGCCGCTTTCATCATCAGCCCGACGCCGCTCATCGTCCCGACAGCAAACTGGAGGCCGCCTATCACAAAGCCGATAAGGCGATTCAAGACATCGTCGATCTGCTCGCCGCCTGAGGAAATGTTGCACTACTCTTGTTTAAGATCTCTCAGGTAAGAATCTAAGATATGCGAAAAGGGTTTACAAGAAAACCACAAGCCGACGAGCCCGCGACGCCAGGCAAGAACTACATAACGCCAGACGGCCTGCAGCGCCTCAAAGATGAGCACCGTTTTTTGCTCACCAGGGAACGCCCGGCCGTGACGGCAGTGGTGGCGTGGGCTGCGAGCAACGGCGATCGCAGTGAAAACGCCGACTATCAGTACGGCAAGCGGCGGCTGCGCCAGATCGATGGACGGATTCGCTTTCTCACGAAGCGAATCGAGTCCGCGGAAGTGGTTGACCCGGAAACGCCCAGAGCGGGGCAGGCCGCGGCGAGGGCATTCTTCGGAGCGACTGTGCGCTTTGCCAATGCCGCGGGAACGGAGCGGGTGGTGAGCATCGTGGGCACCGACGAGGTCGATCTCAACCGCAACCATATCAGCTGGGTGTCGCCTCTGGGGCGCGCGTTGATGAAGTCGGCAGCGGGCGATCGCGTAGTTCTCCAGGCGCCGGGCGGTACAGCATACCTGACTGTGCTGGAAGTGTTTTATGACCGCATTTCGGTGGAACCGTTCCGTGAACCGCTTGGAGCCGAAGCCTCGGCAAAGGGGCTCCCTCGCGGAGCCAATCCACCTGACGAAGTTTAGCGAAGCGGGCGATTTGTTCCGCTATTGTTCGAATCCCAGTCAGGAACGCTCGCGTGTAAGGGCATAGTGGTTACCAATAGCCCTCGGGCAGGATCGTCGGCCAACTCGGAGAATTGGGCGCCTTCACACGTTGTTCGGCCAGCGGTCCAGTGAAGTCCCGTTTCCGGACTGTCTATCAGTGCCCTGCGCCCCGCTTCACCGGAGTTCCGTACACCTGAAACGAGGCAACATTCACGTAACCGCCGGAGCCGTGGCCGCTCCCAGGAATCAAATCGACAAACCCTACTTCATCGACTTTGCTAAGGTCCGGCGTGCCGGCCCAATTCGAAGCTTCGCCCAGCGGCCCGTAGCGACCCACGGTCACAACCCGATCGATGTCAAGTTTCATCCATCGCAAGCCGGCAAACGTGAATTCGCTTTCTAGAAATGTGGTAGTGGAGGCATCCGCGTGATCGCCAACCAGGAAGGTTCCGTCCATCAGCTTAATGAGCGGCCGAACCGCGTGGAAACCGGACGCCCGAGTAGTCCAGCGAACTTTCGCCAGACCGGTCAGGTCCACATAGTTGTCCTTGTCGCGCAGAGTTGCGGCAAACGGCGTCGTACACATCCCGGTCCAGATGTTGACCGGACCGGGAGGGCCTGATATCCAGATTCGCTTGTTCGGATCCGAGGCCGTTGCCGATGGCCCATACATCTTGAATTCGAGGTTTGGGTTGGTGACGACGACCTCGCCAGGAGCGATCGCATGAGGTGCACCCGTAATCCGCCAGGTCTCTTTAAAGAACAGCGGAGGAGGGGTCGGAACACTTGGTCCGCGGCCACGAGCTCCTGGGGGCTGCGTGCCGGCGGAGGGCGCCTGCTGAGCATCCACTTGATACGCGACAACCAGACAGGCAGTCAGGATGAAAAAAGCAATTACAATCCGGCGAAACATCACGTCTCCTTGAAAACTGAGGATCGGAACTTCGAGGCCCGGAGATTCAATATACACCGGGCTCTCGGGCGCTGCTCTGAGCGGATCGGACCAGAATTGTCCAACGCAAGATGAGCATGAAACTAGTGAATTGGCTGGGGCGGTTTCCAATGGAAGATGAGCATGAAAACGGGAACAATGGGGTAGGCGTGGCGCGGCCGGGTGCAGATACGGATGCAGAATGCCGAGAGCCTGAGCCGGGATCAGATCCGAGAGTTTTTGCGGTCGAGCGAGCCGATCGAGTTCAGCAGTGGCGGGCGGGAGGAACGATACCTGTGGGTGGAGCGGGTATTGGCGGCGCAGAAGTACCGAAGTTTGGGAAAAGGCGAGCGGGGCTTGGTACGGGCCTACCTGCGGAAAGTGACCGGGTTGAGCGAGGCGCAGACCACGCGGTTGATCCGGGCGTATCTCGATTGCGGCGTAATACGGCCCCAGTCGTACCAACGGCACGCGTTCGCAGTGAGGTACACGGCGGAAGACATTGCGTTGTTAGCGGACGTGGATCGGGCACACAGGCGGTTGAGCGGACCCGCCACGCGCCGGATCTTGCAGCGCGCCTACGAACAGTTCGGAGAGAAGCAGTGCGAGCGACTGTCGAAGATCAGCGTGGCGCACTTGTACAACCTGCGGGCGAGCGCGCGCTATCGCAACCAGGCGGCGGTGTTCGAACCGACGCAGTCCACTGCGGCCGCCATCGGACAGCGGCGCAAGCCCGATCCGGAAGGGCGACCGGGGTATGTGCGCGTGGATACGGTGCATCAAGGGGACAGCGCGGGAACCAAGGGCGTGTATCACATCAACGCCGTGGATGCGGTGACGCAATGGCAAGTGGTGGGCTGCGCCGAGAAGATCAGCGAGGCCTATCTGATGCCGGTGCTGGCAGCGGTGTTGGCGCAATTTCCATTTCCGATCCGCGGTTTTCATGCCGACAACGGCTCGGAGTATATCAACCATCGAGTGGCGGAAATGCTGCGGAAGTTGCACGCCGAATTCACCAAGAGCCGAGCGTGCCGAAGCCAGGACAATGCACTGGTGGAAGGCAAGAACGGTGCGGTGATCCGCAAGTTGATCGGCTACGGACACATCGCCGGCGCACACGCCGGGGAGCTGCAGAACTTCTACGCCGAGCATTTAAATCCGTACCTGAACTTTCACCGGCCCTGCGGATTCGCGACAGTGAGCTTGGACGAGCGCGGCAAACGCCAACGCAAATACAAGATCGAGGACTACCGGACGCCGTTCGAGAAACTGCAATCGCTGCCCGAAGGGGAGAGCTTTTTGAAACCGGGATTGAGTTTGCGGGAACTGGAAAAGCGGTCGCTGGCGATCAGCGACACCGAATGCGCTCGCCGGATGAGCGCGGCCAAGGCCAAGCTGCTTCGGCAATGCCAGACGCCGTCCTTGCCGAAGTTCCGCTAACGGAGGGCCGTGGAAATGCCGGGCCCGTGGAAAGCGTGGAAAACCAAGAGCGGGTTTCCCACGCTTTCCACCGTCCCTTGGAAATCTCGCAGAAAGCGCGAGATTCCCACATTCCCACCGCCCGGCTTCGCGTCCATGGAAAAGTGGAAAACCAAAAGCAGGTTTCCCACTTTCCCACGACCGCTCGCGACCATAACCACCGTTCTCTCTCTGAAAACCAAAAACCAAAGAAAGGAAGTCGGCCGCTGCGCGGCCTCCTCATTCCCTGTCCGATTTTCATGCTCATCCTTCGATTGGAAAATGCTGACCTCCGTGCAATGCTCAGTTGATCACACAGCCCGAGCGACCTCGCAATTGGTCGGAGGCGGCGTTCTGGTCACTTCATTCCCCAGTCGGCAAGCGTTTACTAGGAATGCATTGATACGAGCCCGTGGCGACTGCGAGGTTCGTTCATGGAAGTCTGAGGAATCTGAAGTAGAAAGCTGCAAACACCAGGACAATGCCAATATTCACTGTCAGCCGTTCCCAGAATCGGTTTCTGAAGAACAGAAAATCCACACCAACGATGACGGCTATCATCGCCACCACGTAAAGCACGCCAGCTGCCTGTTTGCTCACCTCAGTAAGACTCGATGCCGGCCTGGATTCACCAGGCGCCCCAGGTCGCAGAGCCCACTTGTATTGACGCTGTAGCCGGCCGATTGCTTTCAAAGGCGCTGAAATACCTGGCTAGCCATTCTTATTTCTCGGGATCGAATGTGATGTTGCTGTCAGAGGTGAATTTTTTGTAGTTCCGGAACTCGATCACGTTGCGGGTGCATCCGCTCGCTCCGTGCGCGCAGCTCAGCGCCTCGGAGTGGACCGGCAGCAGATACTTGCCCTCGCCAATGACCACGTAGTCGTAATCGACCGCCGATTCCACTGTGTCGAGAGGAAATGTCCTGGGCAGGTTTTCTGCGGACAGTTCGATCCGCAGCACCCGATGGGTCTCTTTGTCGATCCAGATCGAACCCGTGTAGGCCGGCTGATCGGACTGGCCCTCCGCCTCAATGTGCCAGTGCGAGTTGGGTTGCTCCACCGAGAAATCGTACAGGAACGCGGCCCGGTTCACAATTGTCGTGGATTGTTTGCCGTGGAAACGAGCGTCGGTGCCGGGAGACAGGACGTCCAGTTGCAGACTGGAGAATTCACCGCGCGACCATGATCCGGTCTTCTCGATATCCACCCTGGGCGGTTGGCCGTTGACGAGGATATTCTTGTATTTCTCGTTGCCATCCTCCTCGATTACGTCGGCGGTAACATGGTCCAGCGCCTGCCAGGAGGTCTGGCTCCCGCGCGCTACCTGGGCCGCATATCGCGTAGTGTATTGCTTGACCACGTAATTGGGAAGAGTTTCGGTGAAAGAAAAAGCCGCTTCCCGAGCCTGATCGATGACCAGGTCTCCGGATGCAGGCATTCTCTGCCGCATGTTCCCATTCGGGGACGAATCTCCCTCCGCAGGTGCGCCAACCCGCGGCGGAGGGGGTGTCTGCGTTACGCCGTTGGCGACGCCGGCCTGAAGGCTCGGGCGTGCATCGGCGACCGTGGCGTCGGAGTTTGTGGACGGCGGGCTACCGCCGGTTGAGCTTCCGCGCTTCAACTTCGGTGGACCATCGTCGTCGGCATCGGGCGGGGACGGCGGCGCAGATGGACGCGATAGAGACCCAGGCGGTGGGGTGGAATCTCCCGGGGTGATCTTCGCACTTGGCGTGCCGTCCGAACTCCCGGTCGCCCGTTGCAGCCTGGGGCGGTCGGGGTCGTTGTTAATAGGGGAGCTGGCTGCGGGATTGCTCGATGAACTACTGGTGGTGCCCTCCGGGTTCGTCGAGGAATTACTCCTCGAGTCGATCGATAAGGGATGCGACGTGTCGTTCGTCGCCTGCGACGCGGCCACGTGCTCGTCCAGTGTGCCTTCCCTGACCATTGTCATCGTCGAGGCATGGTAGACGTTGTTGACTTGTTTTGCGTCGATACGCACGTGATCGCCAGGCTGAAAATCGCCGGTCTGTGCCGAACCGCCAGAAACGCTTATGTATTTCGTCGACTTGGCGGTCGAGATAGTGGTGATGGTCTTGTCGTCGGACTCAACGACGACGTTGTTCTTTCCAATACTCCTCAACATCCCAGTGAACGTGATCCCAGTCTGGTCTCGCCTGCTATCCGGCGCCGGATGTCCCGGATTGCCTTGCGGATACGGCCGGCCTGGATATCCACCGCCTGGATATCCACCGCCGGGATATCCAACGCCGGGAGCGATGATCTGGCCAAAACCGGGAATTCCGGCCACCAGGAGAAAGGTCAGTAACGCGAATGCGCGAGCCATTGACCTCCTAGGACGAAGGTAACAGCGAGTCGGCTGCTAAATCAAGCGAGCTTCCCGGGAAGTTCGCAAGTCCTGCCGGCAAATGCCCACAGCGCGCCGGGCCCACGGCGACCCTGCTGCCCAATGGAACGGTTTTAACCCGCCTTTCTCACAGGTAGTTCAGCGCAGACCGAAAAGGGCGGACAGAAGAGGTCCTGCGATGCACGAACTGACGAGGGACAAGTAACAGTGGTCGTGCGAGCGAGTGTAGCGAACAATTCGGCTGTCCAGTGGGTAGCGGAGGGTGCCTCTGATAGCCATGTGAACGCACTGCTCCCAAACCGGCCGCGCCAGTTAGATGAAACTCTCAAGAGGGAGGTCTCGGTGTGGGCAGGTCAGGAGCGCAAGTTCGCCCAGACCTGTTGATACAGGCCTTGCCAGGGATAACTAGAGGCCATCGAAACCCAGACCTTGCGCACCGTGACCCGGATCTGCGCGCCGATCTTGAGCAGCTTGGTACGGATGGTGGACACCTGCGCTTGCGCCAACTCGGTGGCTTGCAGTCCCAGCCGCCGCAATCCGCTGACCAGCACATAGGCCATCGTCGACAGATAGAGGCGCATTTGATTGGCTCGCATGGTCTCGGTACTGACCCGATCGGCAAATAAGCTGAACTGTTCCTTGATGCGGTTCTCCATATCGCCGCGAGCGCAGTAGAGTTTTTCATACAGCACTTGCGCCGTCCACTCCGCACCGCTGAGCGAGGTCACCACGAAACGCGGGTTCTCTTTCCCGTCGATGTGCTCGGCCTTGGCGACCACACGCCGCTTCCGGTCCCAGCCACTCTGCTTGGTCTTTCTGGTCTGATAGTCAAACTCGGCAAAGACCCGCGCTGGTTGGCCGGTCCGGTTCCACTGCTGGGTCGCTTCATACATCTCGGCCCCGATGATCTTCCGCAGCCGCTGATTCCGCGCCAGTCCGAAGACAAAGTCCACACCATGGTTCTCGCACCAGCTCATCAGCTCATTGCGGCAGAATCCGGAATCCCCGCGCAGAATGATTTTCACCTTCGGCCAGGCCGCGTGAATCTGCGCCACGATTCTTTGTATCTCCGCCAGACAGCCGAAGGCGGCGTCATGATTGGATTCCCGCAGGCGCGCGCACAGCACGTGTTCTCCGCAAAAGACGTAGAGCGGCAGATAGCAATATTCGTCGTAGTAACCGTGGAAAAACCGTCCCTCCTGGTGGCCGTGCAACGGCAGGTCGGTGGTATCCACGTCCACAACGATCTCCTCGGGAGCCGTCTGGTGCGACTCCAAGAACACCTGCACCAGCAACTCATCCAGCGCTTCTTTCCAGAACGTGATCTTCTTGTACCGGTCCCTGGCGCCCGCGCCCAGTTCCATGCGGTTCAACGTGCTCTTTCCAGCCAGCGGCGCCGCCAGATCCTCGCGTCCCGCCAGAATTCCGAACACCGGATCGTTCCGTAGTTGATCGTGATCGTTCAGGTCTTCATAGCCCAACGCCAGGCCGTATACTCGCTGCGAGAGCATTTCCAGAATGGAGTGTTTCACCAGATCCGGATCCCGCCCATCCAGCAAACACTGCGCCACACGCGGCAGCAGATTCAGTCGCCGGTCGGTCTGACGCAACAGGAAGGCGCCACCGTCGGAACTGATCCTGCCCCCATCGAACCGCGCCACCACCTCCCGTCTTCCGCACGCTTCAAATCCGAAGCCTGATTGGTTACACTCTGTCATAGCGAAGGCCGTCCTTTCTTTGGCTCTAACTCTGTCTGGAAACTCAGTTATGCCATGAAGGACGGCTTTTTGCTATAGGGTCTGTGAGAAATGCGGGTTAATCGCGGGCGGGAGGAATAACTCGGGTACTCTGGTGACGCGGCACCATACGATCCAAAAACAGGCAAGTTTGCGCCGGTTGTCAGTTCTCGCTCGGCCTCTCGACGTGATCGATGACGAACATCTCAACTGGGCCTTTTTTCGATTCTAGTTTCAGTCCGAGCTGCTCCTGAAGCGCTGTGAACAGCGAAGGACTATTCGGATCGGCTTGCGTCTGTCCAGGTGTATCCATAGCAGGCGCGTAGCGCAGATCGATGTCGTATTTGCCGGTTAGATTTGTTTCGTCGAGCACCCTGCGTTCGGTTAGGCTTGCGAGCGCCGCCACCAAACGCGCTATGGGGACCTTTTCGGCGATAATCCGGCCTCTCAACATGGCGAGACTTCCACACCCAGGTGGCGGCGGCTGGCCTGGTCTCGCTGGTGGCGGCGGCGTCCCCGGCGGCGTACTGCATTCGCCCGCGTCTGGGAGCTTTCCGGTCTTTCCGGCCAGGAGCGCATACACCGCCTCTTCCTTTGTTTCGTGATGGAACTTGAGCTGCAGCCGGTCTTCCAATAATGCTTGAAGCCTAGGACGCATTGAGGCTGAGGTGAGGTCTTCGGACGCTTTTGCTTCGATATCGTATCGTTCCGAATCTAGCCAGTCCGGCGCTCCGGAGAATTGAAAATTGTCGATCTGATATGCGAACGCAATCAGAGATTCTAACGAGCTGTTCCTCGCCACAAATCTGCCGCCTGGACGTGGGCTTATCATCACGCCACGGCTTCCGGATTTGTTGGGTTTGATCGTCGCCACCTCGAACGCTGGCCGGGCAGCTGATGGGGGTTGTGCTGAGCAGGTCGCCAGGGAGAGAGCCGTCACCGCCAGGGCTCGCAGCATGCACAACTAGACGAGGGAAGTACGGCCAGCGTGCAAGATTGAACCGGGAGTCTGATATCCGAGAGGAGAACTCACGGCGCGTCTGTTTCAAGCTCTGTGGATAAAGCGCAGCAATTCGGGCCCCAGCGTGTCCATGCCGCTTCCGATTTGGAGCACGCTTGAAAGATGGTTATGGCCGGTTAACTGTAACAGTCGCGGCCACCGTCCCTGGCGGGCGGCATACGCTTCCACCAGCCATGCGGCCTGGCGTTGAAAGTCGGGCGGATCGAATTCGGAAACGCTATAGAAGCAGCGAATCGAAGTCTCCGCCAGTCTTTCCAACGTGGACTGCTCCGGCCAGCGCGTTGGATCTTCGCCGTAGTACGCCGCCTGAAACGGGTTGCGGTCGGCACGAGCCACATCAAAAAGGCCCGAAATCATCATGGCTCCCGCAATGCCACTTTCGGGGACCACATGCAACCGCGGCTCCGCAACATATCCTGCCACGTGGGCTGCACCCGCGGACTGGCCCATCAGAAAGACGCTTTTCGGGTCGCCGCCCCACCGCTCAACAGCTTCATGAAGAAACTGAACGGCGGTGCCTACGTCTTCACTGCCGGCCGGCCAAGGTGCGGCGGGGGCCAAGCGGTACGTCATGGTGACGCCAATACAGCCTGAGCGGGCTGCCCACAGCCCGACATTGTTGTAGAACGGCGCGTCGGGGGCGCCCTTGTCGCCCATAACGAATCCACCGCCGTGAACAAACAGGACCACAACTGCGCGCGCAGCACCGGCGGCCGGTACAAAAACGTCTAGCCGGTGGCGCGGGTCCGGTCCGTAGGCCACATCGCGATGCACTTCGACGTCGGGTCCGGGCCGCAGTGCGAGTGGCGCCATGAGCGCGCGGGTGGCTTCGATTTGATGGGGCGTTAACTCGGAACCGAGGCTTCGAAGCTGTTCCCACGGATCATTCGTGGCCGGGGCGCTCATTGCGCGATTTCCATCCCATAGCTGCGGGTACGGAAAGTCTCGGCAGGAACCCAAGTTCCATGGAAGGCCATCCGGACGCGGACGGGCATGCGGAAGAGCGCCACCGGGCCAGCGCTCACATTGCGCGCATCCAGCACGGCCAGGTCGCTATGATTCTCCGCAAGGCGGTTGACGACGGTCAGCAAGTAGCCGTCGCCTTCTTTGGAATCCGGCCGGCGCGGAACAAATTGCGACTCCTGAACGGCGCTCGCCGGTCCGGGACTCCAGCACTCCATCTTTCCTGTGTTGTGATCGACGTGGCCGACGGAAGAACCGCCGTCGGCGCCGCGCCCCGCCACCATGTAGCCGTGCTGGTAGCCATGTCCCTGGTAGCGATCGTCTGTTCGCGGCAGTTCTCCGGGAATGCGCGCCAGTGGCCGCAGCTTGTATCCGCTGCCATCCGAGAGGTCGAAGGTGAATTGCGTGAGGATGGGCGGAGGCGTCGGGAAAGACTCGCCGGAAGGAGTGGGGAAAAAGTCGAAACACGGACCGTCATAGAGACAGACGTCGAGATGAAGTTTCGAACCATCCTCATACGCATTCATCATGTGGCCCGCGCTCATAGTGGGACCACGGAACCAGCGGACGTCGCGCGCCGTGCCGTGTCGCGGGACAATGGCGACCCGGGTTTCCTCATCGGGATGCCACTGATAGAACGGGCCGCCGCGCTTGACCACTTCCATATCGGTGATGAAGGGGAAGAACGGGAACACCGCGTAATTTGGCGTCACGGCAAAATCGTGGACCATCCCCGGCCAAGGCATTTCGAACCAGATTTCATCCACCACCTTACCGTCGCGATTGAGCGCGTAGAAGACGATGTCTTTCGTGCCATCGCCTTTGGCCTGATACGAGAAGGTGAGCATTTCGTCGTGAACCAGGTCGAGTTTGGGATGGGCGCTCAAGCTCACGCTGGTGATTGCTCCGGCGAAGTCGCAATGTCCCCGCGTTTCCAGGGTCTGCGGATCCAGCTCGTACGGCAAGTCGTCCTCTTTGAGAGCGAGCAGCTTGCCTGCATGAAACACCAGGTTGGTATTGGCCGTGCCCATGCGAGCGCCGCCTGCTTCGGGGTCATTGGTGAAGCGATTCCGATACCGTCCAAACAGCGTGCGCCGGGCCTCCTCCTGGAGCACGAACCGCTCGGTCCGCACCCATCGGCTCATGTAATCCACCTGTCCGCCGGAGAAACGAAAGGTGTGCACCATGCCTTCGCCATCGATGAAAACGTCCGAACCATTGCGCGGCGGATACTGGCGGTCCGGCCCGCAGCGCAGCAGCGTTCCTTCGATTTCCGGAGGCAGATGGCCCTCCACCAGTTCCAGGCCGCGAATGGTGGCCTCAACACGGTAAGGGTGACCCCAGCCTTTGTAGAGCGGAATGTCCGGAAATTGAATCTCCATGGGTTTTTCCTTTGTTGAATTACTTGTGCACCAGATAGGCGATGATCGCGGCCAGATCCGCATTCGAGATTTCGGTCTTGCGGAAGCGCGGCATGAAATATACTCCTTTGCGGACGGCCGTTTCAATCATCCTGGGGGTCAGATCCGTGCGCTGTTCCAGCACCGCGGGCTTCACCCCATGAGCGGCGGCGGCGTTGGTGCCCGGCTTTCCCAACCCGGTTCCATGGCAGGGAGTGCACCACTTTTGATAAACCTCACGACCCCGGTCCGCCGGCGACTCCGCCGCAAATGCACGGCCGGATAGAGGCGCTAGCAGGGCGATCAGCAGGCAAGTTCTGGTCATACGCGCCGCTTTCGCATATGTTTCGGCCATATGCCGCTCTTGCCCGGCGCCAGAATGCCGTTGGGATCGAGCGCGTCTTTCAGGGTTTCGTGCAGCCGCAGCAGCGCGTGATTGTTGAACGAATAGGCGCTGGCCACGTCGTCCATGAACGCCAGGTGGGTGCGATATTCGCCCCAGCCGTGCTCAGCCCCCACCTGCACCAGACGCTGGAACGCCGCGCGCGTCTTCCGATTCTTTTCCACGTCGTGCACGATCGGGAACGTGAACAGGAAGAAGAACGAGCGCGGATAGTATGTGCCGGCAATAACCGAGAGTACATTCTCGACGCCCATTTCGTTCAAGACCTTGTCGAACACGTCCATCACTTCGAAGACGGCTTGGCCAGTCATTGGGGTGATCGGCGACAGGTCGATATGGCCCTGGCCATTGGTCCCGAGAGCCGAAAAGATAGCCAGACTAGGCACCCCCAACGGAACCGAATTCGCCACCTTCGCCAGGTCTTCTGGACCAGGTGGCAGCTTGTTTGTTGCGCCATCGCGAAATTGCACCCCCGGAATCGCGGAAAACTTCCTCTTCGCGAACGCCCACTGCGCGGGCACCACTTCGGTGGGACCGTAAAACGGCAGCTCGATGCTCCAGTAGGGAAGGTTCTTGCCCCGCAGATATTCTTCCAGTTCCGGTATGCTGGCTCCGCCCGCTTTGGAGCGCAGCGCGATCAGTTCCGGGTCGCGCGCCCGCGCTCTTAGCGAACTGGCGACGCTCGTGGTACCCTGCACAATGTTCGAATTCATCAGGTACGACAGCGTATCCACCATCGGAATCAGGTCGTCATGTTTGGGCACGCTGACGATGCCGGTGAAGCGCATTTCCGGCATGGGATAAAGCCACACGCCCATTTTGGTGACGATTCCGTAGTTCGACTGCGTGAAGATCCCATCCACGTACGGCCCGAAGCCATACTTGTACTGCTGCCAGGTGCGCGAATTGGGAAGCGCGCCCATTCCGGTCCGCACCACGTCGCCATTGCCCAGCACCACCTCCATGCCGCACAGCGTGGAGAAGTGATCGCGCAGCGGAGTGTGCCCGCCCCCGCGGTCGAGCGTATTTCCCACGGGGCTCCCCCAGCCCGGATCCGGAGCATCGATGAACACATTGAGCCCTTTTTCCTGCGTGTACCGGTACAAGTCGAAGTAACTCACGCCGGGTTCGACGAGCGCGTAGTGGTTGCGGTCATTCACCTCCAGAATGCGGTTCATGCGCTTTAAGTCGAGCACCACCGAGCCCGAAAGGCGCGGCGCGGAGCCGCCATACGCCAGATTCTTGCCGGTTGAGACCGTCCACAGCGGGATCTTGTATTTGTTCGCAATCCGGACAATCTGCTGGACCTGTTCGACGCCATCCGGCGCCAACGCCGCCGCAGGCACCGGATCTTCCGGCTCGTTCCAGAATGGCGAATATGAGTCGCGATAGAGATCGACATCCTCGTCGCTGGTAAAGACCCATTCCTTGCCGACAGCCGCTTGAAACTGGGCGATCGCGTCCTGAAAGTTTTTACGGTTTACGCCTGGCGGAAGACTAGGCAATCGCGATCTCCTTTGCTGATGCGCGGAATCTCGGCCCAATGATCCCGAACACCAGATCGGAGGGGTCGCTCGACGGTAAGTGCATCATACCCCGGTCGCGTGCCAGCCGATGGAGGCAGAACAATGAAGCCGGCGCCGTGAACCCGATCAACCAAACGGGCCCCCGTTTCCATCGCGGGTCAAGGTGGTTAAAGAACAAGTTCGTGACGTCCCCGCGAATTGCCACCGTTGGTGTGGCGTGCGCAGTTGCCTGGGTGGCAAACGTACCAGCTTCTTCGAAGCGTTCGTCGAAGACCGCCTTATGGTACGGCATGCCGGGGCGAGCGGAGAGCGGGGGGATCAATGCGCTAGCGCAGCAAGCGCCCAACCCGTATTTCAGAAATATTCGGCGGCTGCATTGCTTCATGTGCGACACCTCGTCGGGAACGGCGGGCCTCATCGAATCCTTGAATATCATATCCCCGTCGTCTCTATTGCGTGGATCGATGCGAGCGCTGTTTCACATCTGCCGCCGGACGCTCGTTCGTTTGCGAGTGATGCCGTTTCGGGCAAATCCGCGATCGGCAGGGACACTGACCGATAATGCGCGACCATCAGGCAGAAATCTCGCTCCCGATCAACTGCCGAAAACGGATTTCTGGGCCAAGTGCATTGTCCGCTCCCAGGGATATCCCGCCCCGAGCGCCAACGTCGCGCCAAGTGAATTATTGCCGCTGCGTTGAGGTGTATGCCGCTGTGGCGGGTGTGACCCTCGGAACGTGAAATTGTGCGTCCCCGGGCGCCCGTTCTGAATGTCCCCGGTGCTTATTCTGAATAAGGTTGACGGCTTGATGCTTTCTTACGTGGGCTATGAACGGTATTCTTGTCTCTCGCACAGGATTTGCATCGTTTTTTCTCCTAATCAGTTTGAGGTCAGGTAGCCGTGCACCTCGGCGATCAGGCTGCCCTGGAGTCCCGCGACATCGGACATCCACACGTTCTGGCCGGCCGAGAAGACCAGCCCGGGCGAAAAATGATACTGCGTGGTGGTGGGACCAGGCGAACAAGGGACCAGCAGAGTCGCGACCCAATTTCCCAACGGTGCGACGTTGAACTGCCCGCTAGGGACCGCCGAATTGGCCAGGATCACGGTGTCGGTTCCGCTCTTGGAAATCTCGGCAAGGTCGATGGAGGTGATGACCAGGCTTTGCCCGGCAGGCACGACATACGGCGGCGCGAACGGCTCAATTCCACCGCTGTTCACCGCGGCGCTCCACTGTGGCAGGGAAGAGAGCGTGAAGGCGCCGGCGCTAGTAACACCGGCAGGACCATTTCCAGAGGGCACCAGCGTGACAATCTGCGAGGCGAGCGCGGGCACGCCTTGGGTCACAACGGGGTTGGCTGGCGTGTTCGCCACTTCTACCAGAGCCGCTGCCAACGAATGAGCCGCGCGCGGGGTCGCGAGGATCAGCGCGCTCAGAACCACAATCGCCGCTCCCGCTTGAAACAGCCTGGTCTTTAGAGTGTTCATTGATGTATTCTCCGCGGGCTAGTTGGATGTCAAGTAGCCGAGCATGTTCACCGTTGCATCGTCGCCGCAGGTGCCACTCGTGTTGTTTCCCGCGCGGAACTCGATTTGCGGGGACGAGCCTGGTGCAAACACAATGCCCGAAGGATAGGTAAAGTGACCTGTGTTCGGTGGGGACAGGTTCCACATCATGTAGTTATCCACTGAACTGAGGCCAAATGAATTGTTGCCGATTAAGATGAAGAGGTACGCTCCGGTGGTGCATTCGAGCGATGGCGTGATATCAACGGCCGTTATCACCAGGGATTGACCAGCCGGCAGAGTGTACGCCATGCCTCCGGAGAAGAACCCACTGCTGGTGTTGGGCGGCAGGCTGGCGGTGAGGTATACCAGCCGCGAAGCCTGGCTGGGGACGCTCTGAGTGATCGCTGGGTTCTCCGTTGTATTGCTCACTTGGACCAAAGCCTCAGCGACGGCGTGGAGGGCTCGTGGAACGGCTAGCGTCAGCACGCCAACTGCGAGGAACAACCCGCCGAAAGAAACGACGGATTTCGGAATTCGACTCATGGTGAATCTATTTCTCCTTAGGTGTATGGCGGCTACGGCAAACTGACGGTGTATCCGGTGATCGTGCAGGTGACAACAGAACTGGGCAGGAAAGTCGGAGTTTGGACCGCGCACAATGGTGTGGTGCCGGGGTCGGCATAGGCGGTGAGCGATTGAGTGGCGGATGCAACTTCACCGCCTGAATTGATCAGCGGAAAAATCGCGACGCCGGCCGTCGTCCCTCCGGCAGTGGTCTCAAATTCCCCTGCGCTCGGTTGCGCGGGCAACCCCGGTCCCGCTGTGAGGACCACGGTGAGTGTTTGAATCACATATTCCGTGTTCGCCGGCACGGCCGGAAAAGAGCATGTCTGACCGCCGAACCCCTCGGTGCATGACGATGCGAACGGATGGCGTCCCGGAGCGTCCACGTCCTGGTTTGGCACGGGGCTGGATGGCGTATTCGTCACCTGGACCAATGCCGCAGCCAGGGCATGAGCCGCCCGAGGGGTTACCAGCGCCAGAGTCGCCACTACGCCCAAAGCCGCAACAGCCTGAACAAATCTATTGTTGAGGGGTTTCATTGTTTTTCTCCTTTTTTGATTTCCAAGTGGCCATAATCGCCATCAAGCCGAGCCCGCAAACAGCCAGCGAGCCGGGCTCCGGCGTGGGTGTAACGCTGGTTGGAGTGGTCACATCCAGCGCCCAATTCGCCGTGTCGTTATTGCAGTCGTTCAAGTCGGCGCAGGTCTGAAACGCGCCGCCCGTAAAGTCCGTGAATCCCTCGCTCAGATTGCCGTAGGACGGGCTGTCGAAGATGGCGTTCGGAATATACTCGGCGTCCGAGAGCAGGATCGTGTAGGTCCCTGCCGCGAGAGCCAGCGACATCGTGATGTCGCCGCAGTTGTCAGGGACGCTGCCGATGGTGACCAGTCCCGCGGGAGGGCATCCGGAGAAACTCGTGTAGTTCGAGAGACCGTCGGAAGTGCCTTGAATCATGTTACCTGCGCTATTGAAGACGCCAACGAAAGGATCGAATCCGCCGGAAGGAATCACCGTTCCGGCGGCGTTCGTCCCTCCTCCGAAGCCCCAGGTCTGAAGGGTGAGCGTGCCCGCGCTCGATAGCGTCGCATCGGTTTCCCAGGTATCCTCAGGGCTGTTCAGAGTGCCCGTATAAGAGACTGTGTCCGCGAACGCGCAGCCGGCCGCAAGAAGTGCGGGGAGAAGAATGGAGAGTTTCATTGGATAACTCCGGTCTTAGGGGATCGGCGCTGGCGGGCGCGCGCGCCGGCAATTACGAGAAAAATCCCGGCGCCGAGAAGCCAGGTCATCGCTGGCTCCGGCGTGGAAGTTAGGGGTTCACTTACCAAACCGTCCGCGCCATACACCGCACCAGAGCCGGACGTAAGACTGAAGTCCGAGATCGGGTTTCCATTGGCATCAAACAGTTCGATTCCGCTGAGCGTCATCCCCGGCGAGGGGTCCACACTCGAAGCGCCGTTCGCCAGAGCGGTGGAAACCATCAATCCGACATCGAAGGTGACGTCCATGCCGGGCGTGACCGGAAGCATCGTGGTGGAGATCAGGGCGTTCGTGCATTCAAAGTTGCCGGCTCCGGTGACGCAACCGGGTACACCCACGCCGTTTGCTCCGAACGCCCCCGCGACGTTTCCGGCAATGAGCCCGTAAAATATCTGCTGCGTAACCGACCCGATCTGAACCTGCGCCTCCATCGATCCCGATGCCAGATCGCTCGCGCTTTGGCTGAGGCCGCCGTTCAGGGTGTATTGAAGTTCCATAAAGCCGGTCCCCGAGGGAATGTCGATGGTGTTGTCGGCGATCGCCAAGCCGATGGATTCGGCGTAACCGTTCGCTGGCTCGGGGCCGGTGAGCGATCCGTCGGCGCTCACGCTAAGCGAACCGAAATTTGCAGTGGCACTCGCGGCTCCGGAGTAAGTGCCGAGCCCTGATCCCAGATAGTTCGCGGCAGGTAGATTAGTGCCGCTGACCGCGGGCGGGGCGCCGGCACCGGCATTGACTACGTTGCTGACACTTCCAGTGAGTCCGCAATCGCTGATGCCGTTTCCCCCAGCGCCGAGTCCGAAGTTACCCAATGTGGAAAAGAAGTGGGTGACTGCCGGCGGCCCTCCGCCTGGACACTCGTTCGATCCACCGACAGCTCCCGTGTAGGCTTGTAACTGGACCGGGTCTGCTTGCGCGGCTGCGCCTGCCAACACCCCAGCCAGAATGATCCAGCTCCATATATAATTTCGTTTTGTGCTCATCTCATCTCCTCAAAGCGTGGTGGAATAAAAGGTCACCCAATTGGCGCCCCAGATGTGATCGTTGCCCAGATCCGGCGCCGCGCCTCCGGTGATGAAATTTTTCACCGTGCCGCTGGTGGAAACCTCGTAGATCGCGTCCGGCGTGCTTACCGTCGGCGGTGGAAAGTAAAGGGTGGGCACGTAGAGTTCGGCGTCGCGCAACGCGAGATTGCCATTGAGAAGGTTAGGAGCCGAGATCAGCTTTGCCAGCGCCACGATGGGGCCGCCAGGCTTCGTCTCCCCAACCACCTGCCCGGTAAAGATACTGGTCAGAAACATCCGATTGTCCTTGTCGAACGCCAGCCCGCCCGGTTCGATGCCGAGGCCGGCGGCCGAAAATCTCCGCGCGGTAATCCTTCGTCAGCTCCCCTGTGGATGTGTTGAAACACTCGACGTCTTCGTCAATGAAGCCCGCGATTCAAAGATCCCCCGCGGTATCCAAGGCCATCTGATTTCCGCGGTACATATTGGCGGCAATCGGGTTTGGCTGGGGCAGCGGATTGGGCAGCGTGAGATCGGCCGCCAGATATTCGAAGAGGTAAATGGGGCCACCTAAATCGGTCCCGTAGGCAGTGGCTACCCAAAGATTTCCGAACGAATCGAAGAGCAGGCTCTGGGTATCGGAGGTCGGACAGGCGACATTGCAGACCACGGTGAAAGTGTCCCAATTGGTATCGAACTTCCCCTTGGCGTCATAGCGCAAAATGACATTCGAAAGCTGCCCGGCTAGCTGTCCGGAGGTCCACTCCGTGGTAACGAAGATTTCTCCAGTCAAGGGGCTTTGGGCCGTTGCAACGGGGGCATAGGGGCCCGTGGTGGCAAAGGTGCGATCCCACGTTCCTGTGGAGCTAAACTCCTCGAGTGAATTGCTCCTGGTGCTGGATACGAGAATTTTCTCGGCTGCGCGCAGGGAATGGGATACTGCCAATGCGGCCAAAACAGCGATCAAAACTCGATTGCTCACAATTGTTTCTCCTTCTCCGCTTTCGTCGGTGAAGCGGCATGGACAATGAAAACATGGGGCGCCGCGTCGAGTCCTGAATACCGCCGTTAATAAATTTGAAGAGATCTTAAGAGCCGACTAAGGCAATGGAAATAAAGAGCTCGGGAGTTGCTTAGATGCTATCGTCGCCGTCTTTGTCGGCCGGCGGTTTTGAAGGAAGGGTTGGTGCGGAGGAGCGGTCTTTGCGGCGTAAAATTACCGTGGTGATCTCGCGCTCCACGGTGATTTCAGTCCTCCGCACGATCCTGCGGGTATCGGCAGGTTCTGGCTCTCCCGGGCTCCCCGCTTTTAGACTATCGCCGGCTGGATCATCCATTGGATTGCGAACGTTCTGGTACCACCATGGCACGCAAACATTGCAGCCGTCCTTAAAATGCCGATTAACGACCTGTGAATCTTTATTAAGATGTTGAGATACACGGTTTCGGCGAACCTCTAAACGATTCAGCGAACTTCCAATATGTCCAGCTTCAACGACTTCTACCGGTTCGGGGAGTACGAGCTAAAAGTTCGGACGCGCACGGTTTCCTACCGCGGCACTGCGGTTCCTTTCGAACCTAAGACTTTCGAAATGCTCCTCTATCTTGTAGCCAACGCCGGCCGCGTCGTTACCAAGGAAGAGCTGCTGAAGGCGGTATGGCCCGATTCGTTTGTCGAAGAGAGCAATCTTACTCAACATGTTTTCCGTCTCCGGAAGGCCTTGCGGCCGCAGGAAGGCGATGAGCCATACATCGTTACCGTGCCCGGCAAAGGCTATCAATTTTCGGCCGAGGTGAAGTCTCCGCCACTGCCCGCGAGCATCGCGCCGGGAACGCTGGAGGCACAGGAGGAGATTGTCGTCCAGAGGATTCGTGAGCGTAGCACGGTAGTAACGGAAGAAATTGTTCACGAACTCCCGGCCCTGCCGGCAATCCCTCGATGGAGGATCCTAACGGTTTCGTTCGCCTCCGCGATCGCGCTGGCGCTGGGGATCTGGGGATGGCATGCCACCCATCACCCGTCGGAACAGCCGGCTTCCGCACCTTGGGTGCGTGCCACCCGCCGTTCTATAGCAGTTCTTGGTTTTCGCAACCTTTCCGGCCGTCCCGAAGAAGGCTGGCTGTCGACGGCGATCGCCGAGATGTTGAGCACCGAACTGGTGGCTGGAGAAAAGCTGCGCCTGGTTTCTGGGGAAGACGTCGCGCGCACCAAGCTCGACCTTCCTCTCGCGGACACAGACAGCCTTTCACGCAATACACTGGCGCGATTGCACCAGGATCTGAACAGCGACTGGATCGTTCTCGGTTCCTACACCGCTCTGGTTGGACAGCCCGACACCCGCATCCGCCTCGACGTGCGAGTTCAGGATACCTCCGCCGGTGAAACCATCGCAGACGTGGCCGTGGTGGGAAGCGAAGCGGACCTGTTTGACATGGTGTCTCAGGCCGGTTCCGAGCTGCGCGAAAAACTTGGCGTTCAAGCGGTCTCTCCGGTTGAGGCTGTGAGCGTCCGCGCCGCCTTACCTTCTAATCGCGAGGCCGCTCGCCTTTATTCGGAGGGACTGGCCCGGCTGCGTGTCTTCGATGCCCTGGCGGCTCGAGATCTTCTCGAAGGGTCCATAGCCTCCGATCCGAAGTACTCTCTGGCTCACTCTGCCCTGGCTGAAGCCTGGTCCCGGTTGGGTTATGACAAGAGGGCGCAGGAGGAAGCCCGGCGCGCGTACGAACTGGCCGCCAATCTCTCGCGCGAAGAGAGGTTCGTGGTGGAAGGCCGCTACCGCGATATCGATCACGAATATGACAAGGCGATCGAGATTTATCGTTCGCTCTTCGCGCTGTTCCCCGACAACCTCGATTATGGGTTGAAGCTGGCCGCGGTCCAGGTGCGGGGCGGCAAGGGGCAGGACGCGCTGGCGACGGTCGAGTCGTTGCGCAAGCTGATGCCACAAGCTTCTGAGCAGCCCCTGATCGATTTGCAAGAGGCAGCGGCCTGGGAGGAACTGGGCGACATTAACCGGCAGGAAGCGCCTCTGGCTCGGGCCGTGGAGTTGGCGAGGCAGCAAGGCTCCCGCCTGATTCTGGCGCGCGCGCGCAACAACCAGTGCATGGTGTTCAGCTATTTGGAGCAGCCGCAGAATGCCATCGCCGCCTGCCGCGAGTCCAGGGATATTTACGCTGCCGCCGGGAATGGGTACGGCGAAGCCAACTCGCTGGCGAACTGGGCGGATGCGATCAGCGACGCAGACGCGCCGGAGGCTATCCGGATTTACCAGCAGGCGCAGACGGTTTATCGCCATGTGGGATGTGAGTCTGGCGTGGGAAGCGTGCTCAACAACATCGGCACCGTATATGAAGCACAGGGGAATCTGGCGCTGGCCGAGAAGATGTATCGCCAGGCGCTGGAAAGTTCTCGACTTCTCGACAACAAGAGGAACGAAGCCAGGATTACCGGCAACGTAGCCGACGCACGAATGGAGCAAGGCGATTTGCCGGGCGCGATCCAGCTTTACCAGGCAGCGTTGCAGCTGGATCGGGAGACTGCGGACACCGGAAGCGCCACAATGATCGGTTACGACCTCGCGGTTGTCCACCAATTGCAAGGCGACCTGGCAGGGGCGAAACAGGAGATTAACGATGCCCTCCAGGCCTGGCAGAAGAGTGGCGATCGGAACGCCTCCGCCTCCGGCACGTGGCGCTTGGGAAATTTACTGCTCCAGGAAGACGATCTTGCGGGGGCGCGCAGGATGTACGAGCAGGCGCTGGCCATCCGGACTGCGGCAGGCGATAAGCTCACGATGGCGCAGGTTCAGCTCGCCCTGGCGGATTTGTCGCTGGAGGAAGCGCATTCTCCGGCCGAGCAGGAGGCGGCGACGCACCAGGTTATCGAAGTTTTTCAGAAACAAAAAACCCGCGACGACGAGATTCAGGCTTGGTGTGTGCTGGCGCGTGCGATGCTCGCGCAAGGTAAGGCAGCGGCCGCGTCCGATGCGATCGAACATGCGCGGTCGCTGGCGGGAAAGAGTCAGAATCCCGAGGTCCGCTGGCGGACTGCGATCGCCGCAGCCCGCCTCTACGTAGCCGGAAAAGACAATGCCCGCACTGCTTCCAGGATGGCGGCGCAGAAGGAATTGAATGCGATCGTCACAAAATCGCGAGAGCTGGGTTATCGGTGTATTGAACTGGACGCTCGGCTTGCGCTGGCTGAAATTGAAGTGAAAGAGGGACAAACAGCAGCGGGTCGGGCGCACCTGGCCGCCATCGAGTCGGACGCCGAAGCCAAAGGCTATCATCTCGTCACACGCAAGGCTTTCCACGCTCACGGCTGAGTTTTCACCAGACCTATAGACAAACGCTTCTCATTGGAAGTTCTCGCATCGCCTTGTCGGCCACTCGAAAGTTGGCTAGTTTTGGCGGTACTTTCTGGCAAGTGAGCTCAAAAACTCTCGCTGCTCGCCAGCCCAAGTAGTGAATGATTAAGGACGTTGTTATTCACAGCGGGGTCTCGGCGCCGTTATTGTGGTTTACGAGCTCCACATCCCGTGCCACTTTGCGCAGTCCATCGTCCACGTTGAGATGGGGCGTCTCGATGCGGATCATGAAGCCCATTGCGAAGTGCCCGGGAGGATCGTAGATCCACTCCGGGCTCAAGCCTGACACAGGGTTCGGGATAGGCAATCAGCTTTTGCTCAACTGATTTTCGCAAGGAGTCCGCGAATCTCCGGCTCTTGCTCGTGCGAGGGGCTGTTCTGTAGCGCCTTTTCCAGCTCTTGCTTGGCTTTGATTTTATCTCCGCTGGCGAGTAGGGCAGCGCCTAGATGATACCGATAGGTAGGATTCTTAGGCTCTTTCCTGACATTGTTTTGAAAGACTTGCAGCGCACTGCCAGTCAGGCCCTTCTTCAAATAAACCCAGCCTACGGTATCGGCGACCGCGACATTGTCCTTGATCAGCTTTTGCGCGCTCAAGGCCATTTGCAGAGCCTCGTCCAGATTTCTGCCGCTCTCCGCCAGGAGGAAAGCAAGGTTATTCAGTACGAAGACATTCTTCGGATCGGCTTTCAGTGCGTCGCGGTAGCTCGCGATCGCCTCCGGCGTGCGACCGGCATCCTCTAGCTCTCGACCCAGCAAGGCGGCCGCGGCGCTATTTTTCGGATCCAACGCCTTGGCCTTGCGGTAATGTTCAATGGCCCCCGGCACGTCCCGTCGGGCGTGCTCCAAGTCCGCCCACTGGAGCTCCAGACCGCCTGAATCCGATTCGGAAGACATGGCCCGGTATTGCGCTTCAGCGACCTCGAACTTACCAGCTCCGGTGGCGACGGAAGCCAGCATGAGACGGAGGTCATTTGATTTCGGAGCCTTCTGCACTTCCGCATCCAACAGCCCCAGCGCCTTGTCGAACTGGCCCTGCGTAACATCGCTCCGGATCAGGCCTTCCAGAGGCCTGGGGTCCGCTTGGCCGGCGTGGTAATACTTGCTAAAGATTTTGGTCGCTTCGGGATACTGTTTTTCGGCGACATCCAGGAGCCCAAGCTGGAGCTCGGCATCTTCACTGTCCGGATGGTCGCGCAACAGGCGGTTCAGATCGGCACGGGCGCTTTGGCGCTGGCCCAGCCCTGCCAAGGTCACCGCATGCAACATCCGAGCCGTCTCGTTCGCCGGATTTTGATCCAGTACCGCGGTTGTCAGCTGCAGGGCATCGGGATATTGCCCTTGGTTTACCTCCAAGCCAGCCAAGGCGAGCTTGGGAGCCATACTGGCCGGATTGCGTTGAATCGCGGCGGTCAATTCGGCGCGGGCTGTTCGCACATCGCCGCTGGCCAGCAGGGCGCGTGCGTAATAAAATCGGAGATCCGAGTTATTCGGTTGTTTCGCCGACAGATCCTTGTAAATACCGACCGCGTCCGAGACCTTTTGCTGTTGCCGCGTTGTGAGGTCGAAGCCGGCCTTCACACGGCGCGCCTCCGCGTCATTTGGATCGCGCTTCAAAATCTGATCGAGATTCGCTTCCGCCTGGTCCCGCTTGCCTTCGGATAGCAAAACCGTCACCATCTTCTTGCGATAGGCGATCTCGTTCTTTGGATCTTCCTGGATGGCTTGTTGGAATTCTCGCAGCGATTCTTCGGGATCCTTATGGATGGCGTAGAACTCAGCCAGCGCCATGCGAGCGCCAGGCATAGACGCGCGGTGATCGCGCAGCTGCTGGATGGTTTGGTTTAGCGCCGCGAGGTTCTGTTGGCGGCCGTAATGTTCGGCAAGCTGGAGGAGAGCGTTGGTATCCTTCGGGTTCCTTTGAACCCGCAGCCGGAGCACGGCCTCCGCCTCGGAGACCCGCTTCTGTCCCATATAGAAGCGATAAAGCGCATCATACCCGGAAGTGTAAGTGGGGTTGTGATCCAGCATCTGGCGGAGCAATTGTTCAGCCTGTGCCCCCTGTCCCTTGGATGCCAGCAACTCAGCCATGGGCATAATGACATCTGGATACAAAGGCCGCATGGAATTGGCCTGTTGCAGCAATACCAGTGCATCGTCAGACCGCTTGTCGGCTAAAGCTACCTCTGCTTTGAACCGAATTCCGTCGAAGTCTTGAGGGTTCACGGCTAGAAGCTTTTGTGACACCTGGAGCAAATCGTTGTACAGTGCCGGTGCGGGCCGCTTGTCCGCGTTGTAGATCCACCACGCCAATTCCCCGACCCGGACCGCGGCTTCGCTCCTTCCGGGGATCAGGTCCGAGGCCCGTTTGAACGCTGGATATGCCAGAGCGAATTGTCCTTGCTCCATTTCAGCCAGGCCGATCCGATAATAAGCGTCCGTGTAGTTGGGGTTCTTCTGGATCGCGTTCCGGTACTGAATCATGGCGTCTTCGTACTTGCCTTGCGCGGCGAACTGGTTGCCCTTAGCCACGTAGGAAGCCGGGCTGCGGTTGCAACCGGCCAGCACTACGGCGAGAAGCATACTGAGAACGATCTTTTTCTGAATCATAGATACTTCACTCATTCCTTGGGTAGCCCAGTACGCACGCCAAGCGTTCTCGCGGCGCACCAAACGGGGGTGCCCATAACATTTCTATCTTAGGCTTCTCTTCATTTTGAATCATATGGGGAACAAATATAAGCTGGCGAAATGACCTACTCGAAAGCACCAGTACCAGTACTTCTGGGCCAGGGTGGCTTCTCGGCAACGCAGGGCGGCGAGCGCTACGGAGCAACAACCGGCAAACCGGAGCTTGGCTCGAAGCGTTACCTGGCCTGTGTTGTGGTGCGCACCGCACCCTTTGCGCTAGTTAGTCAGCAACACCGCGCCAGCATCTTTCGAATCTTGGCGACCCACTGCGGGCGGGAAATCGGCTCCCAAGAAGACGGCCGTTCCAACGAAAACCGAACTGGGGTGCCAATGGGATGGATGCCATCCGGCCTGCGGTAATTCATGCCGCCCTCGCCTGGATCGGCGGTGGAAGGGCGTATGAATACAACCTGCATGCCCGGATTTGCTGCCAGCAGTAGTTTTAGTGCGCGGGCGGCTCCGGGGAGTTCCGGGTTCAGCACCAGAGTTGTAATGGGCGGCTTCAAACGCTTGGCCAGAGCCAGTGCCTGGCGGCAATGCAGGGCTGGGACAGCCTGGCATCCCGCCTCCACGAACACCTCGCCCAGCCACATCACGAATCCTAGATCATGGTCGACGATGAGGGCGAGAGCGGAACAGGAGCCGGCAGTCACGTGTTGGAGGTTGACAATCTCAGATCTTAGCGCGCCGTGGCGCCCGCACGCCAGCGGTTCTGAATTCATGCTGCGTGAACGTCATGGCTACTGCCGCGCCTTCGCTGCGAACAACCCGCCCTTTCATCAACAGCTTTAAGGCACATGCACCGTCCAGCAGGCAAGGCCAGCTTATCAACAATTCGATCGAACCGGAGAAAGGCTGCCGCTCGGGCACTTCAAAAAGCACACCGGCGCTGCTGATATTGCAGGTTTGTCCGTATCCCCAGCGCTCGCCTTTACCGAACAGCCTGTATTCGAGCTCCAGGGCGAGCGGAAAGCGCTGGCGGGAGCGCCGCTCTAACGAAACCATGAGCCTATCGAAAGATCGAGCCACAATCGGTGCCACCGAAGAAATGCCTCCTCAGTTCTCGCCAAAAAAGATTGGATAGATGTTTATAGCATCGGCGAAGAAGCGGGTCAATGAATTCTGACGAGGAATGCACCGGATAATCTCGGCAAGTATCTATCGCGTCACGTCCCGGCTTCACTTCAGTCCCGTCGTTATTCCGTTTGCCGCGTCACTCCGGCGACGGCTTGGTATCTCATCAGCGGAGATTGTGTTGCCCTGCTAGCATGGTTTCCAGAGTTTCCACCAATCTATGTCAGGAGGTGGTTCTGTGCTTTCTACCCGCAGAGCTTTTCTCAAAGCCGGTACGGGCGCCATGGTCGCATCGGTGCTCGGATTCGATGTCAAGATCGCCTACGCTCAGGCCCAGGAACTCAAGATTGCCCGGACTACCGAGACGCGCTCCACGTGCCCGTACTGTTCGGTGAGCTGTGGCATCATCATTCACACGCTTGGCGATCAGGCCAAGAACGTCACCGCCCAGGTGGTTCATGTGGAAGGCGACCCCGACCATCCCATCAACCGCGGCACGCTGTGCCCCAAAGGCTCCTCGCTGATGCAGGACATCTTGAATGAACGGCGGTTGCTAAAGCCGCAAGTGCGCCGCCCCGGGTCCGATCATTGGGAAGACATCGGGTGGGACCAGGCCTACGACGAGATCGCGCGCCACATCAAGAAGACGCGCGACGATACGTTCATCACCACCGACGCCGAGGGCCGGCCCGTCAATCGGCTGGAAACCATCGCCTGGAATGGCGGCTGCACCGACACCAACGAGTTCAATTTTCTCGCGGTCAAGACCATGCGCAGCCTGGGCCTGACCTATATAGAAAATCAGGCCAGGGTTTGACACGGCCCCACGGTCTCCAGTTTGGGGCCAACATTCGGAAGAGGGGCCATGACGAATGGCTGGATCGACATCAAGAACACCGACATGATGTTGATCATGGGTGGCAATCCGGCTGAAAACCATCCATGCGGGTTTAAGTGGCCGGTGGAAGCCAAGCGGCAGCGCAATGCCAAGATAATCGTGGTGGATCCGCGCTACACGCGAACCGCCGCGGTATCCGATCTGTTCCTGCAGATTCGCGCTGGAAGCGATATCGCGTTCCTCGGCGGCGTGATCAATTACGCCTTGGCGAACCAGCGGGTGGCCAAAGAGTACCTGGTCAATTACACGAACGCTGCGTTCATCGTCAAAGATGGCTTTAAGCTGCCCGACGATGGGCTTTATTCGGGCTACGATCCCGCGGCCTTCACCTACAACAAGGCCACTTGGAATTACGAAGAGGGCGGAAATTTAACGGGCAAGGCGGCCGCAGCGGATCCGCCCCCAGCCAAGGTGCCGGCCAACGCGTCCAGGCCGGGCCAGGCTCCTCCCGCCACGCTTCCCCCGGACACCGCGTACGACACGTCGCTTGAAAATCCGCGCTGCGTTTATCAACTTCTGAAGAAACAGTATTCGCGCTACACGCCGGAAATGGTGGAGCGGATCACCGGCATTCCGAAGGATCAATTCCTCAAGGCCGCCGATCTGTTTACGTCCATCCGCAAAGATGGTGACACCAAGAAGGTAGCCACTGTCATTTATGCGGTCGGCTGGACTCAGCATAGTTTTGGGTCGCAGATTATTCGCACCGCTGCGATGCTGCAACTGCTGATGGGCAACGTCGGACGGGCCGGCGGCGGCGTGAACGCCCTGCGCGGCCACTCCAATATTCAAGGCGCCACCGACATCGCCGGCATCTTCGACAACCTTCCGGGTTATATCAAAGTTCCGCATCCGGAGGATAAGGATTTCGAGGGCTGGATGAAGCGCATCACAACCACCCCGTCTAAGCCCAAGGATTGGGAATCCTGGAATTATTGGTCGAACACGCCCAAATTCGCCGTTTCGTTCCTCAAGACCATGTACGGCGATGCGGCCACCAAGGAAAACAATTGGGCCTACGATTATCTGCCCAAAGTGGATCGCGAATATTCCTGGACGCACATCTGGGACGACATGTATCGCGGCAAGCTGAAGGGCTTGATCGCGTTCGGCATGAACGGCGTGGCGATCGGGCCAAATTCGCAGAAGAACATCGACGCTCTGAAAAAAGCGGAATGGCTGGTGGTCTGTGAAATCTATCCCGATGAGACCAGCGGCTTCTGGCAATCGCCCGGCATCACGGCCGATGACCTGAAGAACATCAAGACAGAGGTTTATCGCCTGCCCGGCGCCGGATTCGCCGAAAAAGACGGAACGTTCGTCAATTCGGCGCGCTGGCTGCAATGGAAGTGGGCAGCGGTTCCACCTCCGGGCGACGCCAAGCTAGATCAGGAGATTCTCGCGCGCATTTTCCTGAAAGTGCGGGATCTGTATAAGCAGGAGGGCGGCAAATTCCCGGATCCGATTGTCAATCTGACGTGGAACTACGTCGATCCCAAGAATCCGTCGCTCGCTGACATCGCCAAGGAACTGAATGGCCGCGCGCTGGCCGATGTAACCGATCCGGCCACCAAGCAAGTGGCCGTGAAGGCGGGACAACAATTACCGGGCTTTGCGTTTTTGCGCGACGACGGCTCCACTGCGTCCGGGAACTGGCTTTTTTGCGGCTCCTGGACCGAAGCCGGCGCGCTCATGCAACGCCGCGGCACCGACGATCCATCGGGCCTGGGCATTTATCCCAACTGGGCCTGGTCCTGGCCGATGAATCGGCGCGTGCTGTATAACCGGGCCTCGTGCGATCTTACCGGCAAGCCGTGGGATTCCGATCGCAAACAGGTCTGGTGGAACGCGGCTACGAAACGCTGGGTAGGCAATGATGTGCCGGACTTCAAAGTGGATTCGGACCCCAAGGAGCACATGGGCCCGTTCATTATGAATCCGGAAGGCGTGGGCCGGATATTCGTTCCGCTCGGCGGGATGGCCGACGGCCCGTTTCCTGAGCACTACGAGCCGTTCGAAAGCCCGGTTGCGAATCTGCTGCATCCGCAGCAATCCAACAATCCGGTGGTGAAGAAATACACCACCAATATGGACAAATACGGAACCACCGGCGAAGGGTACAACATCATCTGCACCACCTATCGGCTCACCGAGCACTACCATTACTGGACCAAGAATAATCCGATGAATGTCGAGTTGGTTCCGCAAATGTTTGTCGAAATCCCCGTGGAATTGGCCAGCGACCTGGGCATCCAGGGCGGGGCAATGGTGAAGGTGACCAGCGCCCGCGCGACGTATTTAGCAAAAGCGATGGTCACGCGCCGCATCAAACCCATGATGATCGACGGGAAGAAGATCTATCAGATCGGCATCCCGATTCATCAAGGTTTCCGCGGCATTCAGGAGGACGCGGGACGCGTGCCGCGCACCCTCGCGAATCTGCTGTCGCCCACAGTGACGGATCCCAACGCCTATACGCCCGAGTTCAAGGGCTTTTTGGTGAAGTTGGAGAAGGCCTGATTTGTATAAGGAATGACCATGGCAAACGGACCACTCCAAATCAAAGCCATCTCGGGACACGCTGGACCGGTTCCCGGCAAAAACACTTCGCGCGATTACGATGTCTGCAAACTGATCGACGTCACCACTTGCATCGGCTGCAAAGCTTGCGAAGTGGCGTGCCTGGAATGGAACGGCTACCCGTTCCGCGAAACCGTTTTCGACAACACTTACCAGACCATGCCGGATACGGCGTGGAATTACTACAATCTGATCCGCTTTAACGAATTCACCGACGAAAACGGCAACTTCAGTTGGTTGATGCGCAAGGATCAGTGCATGCACTGCGCCGATCCGGGCTGCCTGCGCGCGTGCCCTGCCGACGGCGCTATCGTGCAATACACCAACGGCATCGTCGATTTCCAGCAGGAAAATTGCATCGGCTGCGAGTACTGCGTCACCGGCTGCCCGTTCAATATTCCGAAATTGAATCCGACCACCAAGAAGATGCACAAGTGTACGCTGTGCTCGGATCGCGTGGGGGCGGGTCTGGAGCCGGCTTGCATCAAGGCGTGTCCCACCGGATGCCTGCACTTCGGGACCAAAGACGACATGAAGGATCTGGCCGAGACGCGCGTGGCGCAGCTTCACGAGCACTCGTCGTACAAAGATGCGGGCGTGTACGATCCGCCGGGAGTGAGCGGCACGCACGTCATCTACGTGCTGCATGACATCAATCATCCCGAACGCTACGGCGGGCTGCCGAAGGATCCGCACGTGCCGTGGATGGTCCGCATCTGGAAAGGGCCGCTCAAGTGGCTGGGTGATTTCGCCATGGTGGCCGGGTTGGTCGGCGTGGCGGCGCATTACTTGCGATTCGGACCCAAGGAAGTGAACCCGGAGCCGACCGAGAAAGGCGGTCAGAAGTGAACGCCGCTGCCGTCTCTCATGCTCCACACGCGGGCGAACTGCAACGTTACACGTTCGCCGAGCGCGTCATGCACTGGTTCACGGGCTTTACCTATCTGTACTGCCTCGCGACCGGGCTTGCGTTCTATTCGCCGCACCTTTATTGGCTCGCGTATGTGCTGGGCGGAGCGGCGACGTCGCGCTTCTGGCATCCCATCATCGGCATCGGCTTTCTGATTGGAACGTTGTGGATGAACGGCATGTGGCGCCGCGATATGCAGATTACAGAGGTGGACAAGCGCTGGATGAATCATATGGAAGCGTACGTCACCAACGATGAAGCGGATACCCCGCTGTCCGATCGCTTCAACGGCGGCCAAAAACTTTTTTATTGGCTGATGGTCTACGGAGCAATCCTGCTGGTATTGTCTGGAATCTTTCTTTGGTTCCCGGAATATATTCCGCGGCAGGCGGCCTGGGTGCGAGGCGTGATGATCCTGCTGCATGAGATCGCCGCGCTCGCCACTATCGGCGGGTTCATCATCCACGTCTATATGGGTGTGTTCATGGTGCCGTACAGCATGACCGCGATTACTACCGGGTATGTCACGCGCGCTTGGGCCAGGACGCATCATCGCCTGTGGTACCTTCGAGTGACCGGCCAGCCGGCGCCGAAGGAATGACGACACACGATGCTCGCATCGCACGGGCCGATCAATTAGCTGCCAAACATGCTAGCGCCGCGCCGCTACTGAATTTCTACGGGGAACTGGCGCGCTTCCAGAAGCCAGTCTTTTCCGAACTCAAAGCTAAAAGCGAAACAGACCTGCGCGCGCTGACGTGTTATTTCCCTGCGCTAATTCAATTGGTTTCGCGTAAAGGTACGGAGCTGCTGGCCACTTTCGCCGCGCAAAACCTGAGGAACACGGACGATCAAGTTGACTTGTTGTCGGCGGCTTGGGAGGGCACGGAAGCAATGGATCCTGCCGCTCGGTTCTATGCGCGAGTCCTGTTGCAGCCTTTTGCGGAGTATCTTGCTTCTCGAGGCGATGTCAACGCGACCGCGGCCGATCCCACTTGCCCGTTCTGCAGCGCGCGCCCTGTGGCTGGAGTCCTGCGCGGGGAGGGCGACGGCGGCAAACGCTGGCTGCTGTGCTCGCTCTGTTCCACGGAATGGCAATACCGCCGTGTGCTCTGTCCTGGTTGTGGGGAAGAGAATAAGGACAAGCTTCCGATCTACACTGCGGCGGAATTTCCAGCCGCGCGCGTGGATGCTTGCGACACTTGCCACACTTACATCAAATCCATCGACCTCACCAAGGACGGCCATGCGATTCCAATGGTCGACGAAATTGCCACCATTGCGCTGAATATCTGGGCCGAAGAGCACGATTACGTGAAGCTGGAAACCAATCTGCTCGGCATGTAGTGTTAGAATTGACGCCGGATTCCCATGGCAGATCCAGCCTCGTTAACCCTTTCGGTTTTAGCGCTATCGATTTCGGCGGTGACGGCGTGGCTGACCCTCTTCCGGCGTGGGACCGTGAGGATGACACAGCCGACTGTGATCTTCTTTGGCCCAGATGCACCGCGTTCTGGCGACCCATTGCCGAAGGTCTTCCTACGGACTCTACTGTTCTCGACCTCGAAGCGGGGCCGGGTCATTGAGAGCATGCATGTCGCACTGTCCCGAAACGAAATGCACCAGAATTTCAACATTTGGGTTTACGGAGATGAAAAACTCGTGCGCGGTAGCGGGCTCTTTGTTGGAGAAACAGGCGTCGCCGCCCACCATCATTTCCTCGTGCCGAACGATGGAAGTTCCTTCCGCTTCATTGCCGGGCACTACCGCATGGACGTCTTCGCCAAAGTGTTAGGCGATCATCATCCGATTCTGCTGTTTTCACAGCCGCTAGAAATTTCGCGAGAGATTGGAGCCTTGCTTGAGGATCCATACACCGGCCTGTATTTCGATTGGGGACCTGACTCTTCGCGTTACCTGCCGCATACGGATAAGCGCGAGCCTGACGATCAGTTTCTTCGGCGCCAAGGATACGAGAGATCGCGGTCCGGGTCACGCGAGTCTTCCTAACCCGCAGCTTCGGCGAACAGTTTAGAATTCGTTGTCGAGCACAAGCAGGCCCAGTTCCGTGTCGCCTTCAAACTCAGCAATCCGTATTGCACTTCGCCTCGCCACAGCCCGGCGTCGCGGGTAGGATGGTCCCATCGGCGCAGCCAGAGCACCTTCGGAGGAGGACCGAGCGTTGTAGTCAGTTCGAAGAAATCCGCATCGGCAGTGAGGATCACAAAGCCATTTTTCTTTGCGTATTCGCAAACCGCCGCGTCAGGACTCGTGTTAAGCGCCACATCGGTGAACATGAATGGACCCGGGAAAGAGATCCGATAGCCGCGCAACAAGCCTTCGCGAGAGGTTCTCGTCGATGAGCAGCTTCACAGTGCTACGCGTTTGCCTACGCGCGCGGCGTACTCGTAGATGGCCCGAAAGTCTTCAGGTTCGAGTTCGGGATAGTCCGCGAGAATCTCACTTTCGGTCATCCCGGCGGCCAGCCAATTGAGCACGTCCCACACGGTGATCCGCAGCCCGCGAATACAGGGCTGCCCCGATCGCTTTCCCGGCTCGATGCTGATGCGAGGGCTCACGACCGCAGAATACCACTCCGACGTGCCGGCTGCGCGCCGAATTCGATATGATTGCCCGATATGAGCTTTCGATCGCTGGCTTTGGTTTTGCTGGCGGCGTCATTGCACGCCCAGTCCGTCAAACCGGCCTCCTCCTGTAACCGCGCGTGTCTGGAAGGTTTCGTAAACCAATATCTCGACGCGATGGTTGCGCGTAATCCGTACAGCCTGCCGCTCGGGCCCAAAGTCAAGTTCACCGAAAATGAACAGGTGATTCCGCTCGGCGAAGGCATCTGGGGCACCGCCAGCGGACTCGGCACCTACAAGCTCTATGTCGCAGATCCGCAGGCCGGCCAGGCCGGCTTTCTCGGAACCCTGCGCGAGAACGGCACGCCCGTTGCCTTTGCGTTGCGCCTCAAGATCGAGCACCGGCTCATTCGCGAAGTAGAAACGATTGTGGTTCGCGATCCCGGGGCGGCGAAGGCCATCGAAGCCATCGGCCAGCCCGATCCGTTGTTCCTGACAGCGCTGCCCGCGTCCGAGCGCCGCTCCCGCGATGAACTGATCGCCATCGCGAACAAATATTCCGATGGAGTGGAACGGAGCGATGGGGTGCTGGTGCCCTTCGATCCCAAATGTAATCGCATCCAGAACGGCGTCCAGACCACCAACAATCCGGATCTGAAGCTGGATCCAAAGGACACCTGGACGTTTGCATCGCTCGGCTGCAAGGATCAGCTCAACACCAGGTTCTTCAGCTTCGTGCACAAGATTTATCCGCGCCGCTTCATGGTGATCGATGAAGAGCGCGGCCTGGTGCTTGGCTGGCTGCTCTTTCATATCCCCGGTACTGTGACCTCAGTGGATATTTCGGGCCACGGCTCTGTCTCCATTCCGCTGCCATATCAAGCGCCCACTACGCTCGATGTCGCCGAGCTTTATAAAATCAAGAACGGCAAGATTCTCAAGGTGGAGGCGCTCCAGACCAACGTTCCCTACGGAACGCCGAGCCCCTTTCTGAGCGAGAAGTAACCGGAGGCGAAAAATGCGAAAAACATTCTTTATTGTTAGCGTTGCGGCCTCGGTTCTGGGTGCAGTCGCTGCCCGCGCGGCCGAGCCGTCCTGCGGCCGTGCCTGCCTGGAGGGTTTCGTCAATCAATACCTCGACGCGATGGTGGCGCACGATCCCTCTCATCTGCCAGTTACGCCCGCGCTCAAATTCACCGAAGACGACGTTGTGCTCAAGTTCGGCGACGGCCTGTGGGGCACCGCCAGCGCGCGCGGTACTTACAACGAATATTTTGACGATCCTGAAGAAGGCCAGGTGGCATTCTTCGGCACCATGAAGGAGAACGGCCATGGCATCGCGCTGGCGCTGCGGTTGAAGATCGAAAACCATCGCATCAGCGAGGCCGAAAGCGTGGTGGTTCGCAGCCCGCGCACCTTTGACCTGATGGAGAAGGCCGGCGCGCCGGATCCGGTGCTGCTCGAAACGGTTCCCGAAGCGGAGCGCTTATCCCGCACCCAGCTCACTGCCATCGCCAATCAATATTTCGAAGCCATCGAGCAGGGCAACGGCAAGGTGGCTCCGTTCGACGCCGATTGCAACCGCTTCGAGAACGGCATGAAGACCAGCGGCGCTTTGGGATGCTCGGCGCAGCTGGACACGCAAGTCTTCAACTACATCAGCCGGATATTTCCGCGCCGCTTCCTGGTGGTGGATCCGGACCGGCAGGTAGTTTTCGGTTTCTTCATGTTCAATCATCGCGGCGACGTGCTGTGGGTGAACACGCCGGGCGAAGGCAAACACGACATGATGGGCGCCGCCAAGCGTCCGTTCAGCGTGGATGTCGGCGAAGCTTTTCGCATCCAGGACGGCAAGATTCTGAAGGTGGAGGCGCTCATGACCGCACTGCCCTACGGGGCGAAGTCGCCATTCGTTCCCCAGGAATAGCGTTAGATGCGAATGTCGCGGGATTGAAATCCAGCTTTGTTAAACTCGTGTTGATGGGCGCGACGCAGCGCCTAATTCGCAAAGGAGCGATTAGATGTCAATGCAAGAAGAAGCCGGCCTCATTCTGAAGTTGTACGAATTGCGCCGCGAAGAAACGATGCGCACAGCTCGCAACTGGTTTTTTGGAGAGTTCAATCCGCAATCGATGGCGGACTTCACGAGCGCGATCATGGGCGAGCATAGCGGGCATCTGCGCATGGTGGCCACCTACTGGGACATGGCGGCCGTGCTGGTGAACCGGGGAGCTATCGGCCTGGAACTGTTCAACGACGCCAACGGCGAACACATCGGCGTCTTTTCGAAGCTGGAGCCATTGCTGCCAGAAATCCGGGCCGCTTTCGAGCCTCAATTCATCGTCAACCTCGAAAAGCTGATCGATGCCACGCCGGATGGCCGGCAGCGTTCCGCCGCAATGCGCGAGCGGATGAAAGCCATGCGGGCCCAGATGGCACAGAGCGCGCAAGCCGCGAGCAAGTAGCGCTGTAGACCACACAAGCCGTGGCCGGTGCAGTGATCTCCGGCTACGGCTCCATCGGTGACGGCTCGCCATCTAGCCGCACATACTCCATCACCATCTGCGAATTCTGCAATGCCGCGATAAAATCGTCTTCCCGGCCGTCCGCCACTTCGTAATCCCAGGTCTCCGAGCCCACGCTCAGAAAGTTGTCGTCTTCTTCGAGCGAATCCTCGGAATGCATCGCGGAGAACAATTCCCTTGGGGAGGTCGATGGCGACCTAGTCCGCCGGTTTCTCCGACGGTTCACCGCTCGCGCCCGTCCGCTCCATGAACGTTACACGGAATGTCATCATGGCCTCGCACCTCAATGAAGCTGTTTGCAACTGGCTGGCGAAAAGCCGATGAAACGTTTCGTTACGTCCTCCGCAATCCGCGCATCCAACGGGCGTGCACAGCCTTCTGCGGCATTTGTTCCTGTGGCTGCTTCGCGTCGGCGTGTTCGGGCCGCTGCTGCTCGGGATTGCAGACTCTTCTTTTTTGTTCCTGCCTTTCGGAAACGATCTCCTGATCGTAATCCTCACGGTTCGCAATCATTCGCATCTGGCGCTCTACGTTGCGAGCGCTTCCATTGGCTCGACGCTGGGCGTTTTGCTCCTGGACGCCGTCTGCCGCAAAGGCGGCGAAGAAGGGCTGAAGAAAATGATGAAACCCGGGCGCCTGGAATATTTCAAGCAGCGCATGACGAACCAGGCCGCCGTTGCGATTTTGCTGGCTTGCCTGGCCCCACCGCCATTTCCTTTTACGCTGGTAATTGCGAGCGCCAGCGCGTTTGAATATCCCCGGCAGCGGCTGCTCGGACTGGTGTTTTTCGCCCGGTCCATCCGATTTACGATTGTCGGGCTGCTGGCAATCCGGTACGGCCGCCAGATCCTGAGGATTGCCAGGGCGCCGGAGACCACTTGGATCATGCTGGGATTTATTTTGTTATGCGTGCTGGGGAGCGCGTATCAAGTAACGCAGTGGGTTCGCCGGACGCGCAGGTCCGCCTAGCCGCGGCATTCCCGCCAATCTATCGCACGTAGGCCGGGAGGCCCTGCAACTCGGACTGCTCCACTTTCACCCAGCCGCCGTCGAACGCCTGTACGACACTGCCTTCCAGGAACCAGCTCTTGGGCGCATGCCCGCCCCACAGGGCCTGTCGGCGAGAATCGTGCAATTGCCAGCGAATGGGTTCGAAGTCCGGATCGACACTCAAATAATCAGAAGTATAAAGCTCGATGCGGTGCCCATCGGGGTCGCGCAAATATAAAAAATAGGCGTTGGTGATGCCGTGCCGGCCAGGGCCGCGTTCAATGCGGTCGGTTTCAAATGCGCCCGCCAGGATATCGCATAATTGCGAAATGCGCGAGCCATCGGGGAGCCAATAGGCGAAATGATGCAGGCGGGGTCCAGCGCCGTTGGTGGTGGCGAGATCGTGCGCGTGACCTTTGCGCTGCATCCACGTGGCCCAGATGCGGCCGTCTTCGTCCTCGGTGGTTTCGGTAAGACGAAAATCCAAATGTTTCTGGTACCACTCCGAAAGTTGCTTCACCTGCGGCGACAGCACATTGATGTGATCGATGCGCTGGATGCCGGGGCCGCGATGCAGATCGAAGCGCTGCAGCAGCCAGGGATGTTTCACTGACTCGTAGTAGAACGCGATGGGAAATCCGAAAGGATCCTGCATGCGCAGGATGCGCGGACGGTCGCGTTCCGTTTCCCAGCGATGCGGCAATCTTTCCGCTTGCGCGATGGCGGCAATCTCATCGAGCGCCGCTTCGGAGCCCGCTTTGTAGGCCAGTTGCTTGATGCCGGGCTCGACTCCCAGTTCCAGCTTCAGGCTCCATTCGCGATCCTCCACGCCGCGCAGAAACAGCGCGCGGTCATCTTCATGGACAACATTGAAGCCGAGCAGATCGACATAGAAGTGGCGCGATGCAGCCAAATCGGCCACGGATAAAACGACATGGCCGACACGAATTACACGGGGGAATACTGACATTTTTAGCCTTTTCCAAACTTCGGGATAGCGTGCGATCCGAGCGGCACGGCGATGTGCTTGAGCTCGGTGTAGAACTCGAAGGAATGCTCGCCGCCTTCGCGATGCGTGCCGCTGAATTTGAGGCCGCCGAAAGGCGTCGGAAGATGGCGCACGTTGTGACTGTTGATCCAGGTCATGCCGGCTTCCAGCGCCAGCGCCATGCGGTGAGCGCGCGTGACATCACGCGTCCAGACGTAGGAAGCGAGCCCGTACTTCACGTCGTTGGCTTTGGCCAGCGCGTCGGCTTCGTCTTTGAACGGGATCGCGGTCAGAACCGGTCCAAAGATTTCTTCCTGTGCGATGCGCATGTGATTTTCACCGGTGAACAGGGCGGGGGAGACATAGCTGCCTTCCGAGCCCACGCGCTGGCCGCCGACTAGCAGATTCGCGCCTTCCTTTTTGCCGATGTCGATGTAGCCGAGCACGCGGTCGCGATGTTCTGGATGGATCAGCGGACCCACTTCGGTATCGGGATCGAGCGGGCTGCCGACTTTGACGCGCGCGGCCCGGGCAGCCAGGCGTTGCGTGAACTCATCGAAGATGGATTCCTCAATCAGGGCCCGCGAATTGGCGGTGCAGCGTTCGCCGTTGAAACTGTAGATCTGGAAGACGGTGGCGTCGAGGGCACGGTCGAGATCGGCGTCGGCGAAAATAACGGTCGGCGATTTGCCGCCAAGCTCCAGCGACAGGCGCTTCAGTTGATCGGCCGCGGCTTTCATCACGATGGAGCCGGTGGTGGTTTCGCCAGTCAGCGTGATGAGCGGGACCAGCGGATGAGTGACCAGCGGCGCGCCCGCTTCTTCGCCGAAGCCTTGCACCACATTGAACACGCCGGGCGGCAGGTCGGCCTCTTCGAAAATTTGTGCGAGCTTCCAGGCTGTAAGCGGCGACCACTCGGCCGGCTTCAAGATAACGGTGTTGCCGGTGGCGAGCGCGGGAGCGATGCGCCAGGTGGAAAGCATCATCGGCGCGTTCCAGGGAGTGATGATGCCGCAGGGGCCCACCGGCACGCGCAGGCTGTAATTGAGCCATTCGCTATCCACCGGATAGGTGCGGCCGTCCATGGCCTTCTCCGCGTATTCGGCGTAAAAGCTGAAGTTCTCCGCGGTGCGTGCGATTTGCGCTCGAACGATCCTGAGGGCCTGGCCGGCGTCCAGGCATTCGATGGTGGCCAGCTCGTCGCCGTGTTTTTCGATCAGGCTGGCGATCTTGAGCAGATACTTTTTTCTATCCTTAGCCTTGCCGTGGCCCCACTTTTGAAACGCCACATGGGCCGCTTGCGCCGCGCGATCGATGTCCTCGGCGTGCCCGCGCCAGACGCGAGCCAGCATGCGATTGGTGGAAGGATCCAGCGTTTCGAACGTTTCGCCGCGCGCGCCTTCGGTCCACTTGCCGTTGATGAAGTGTTCCACCGTGGTGCGGGCAAGCTTGGTGCGAATCTGATCGATAAATTCCGGGCTGATGCCCGCCGCTGGGGATGCCGTGGTCATTCCTGTATTCGCTGCGCTCCTGTCGTGTGGATGACTCTACTATACATCGAACCATGACTTTTTCTGGACGCAAGAGGGGGTGTTTTGTGTGCGAGGTCGCGCTTTTTTGGAAAAACGGGCGAACCTGGGGCGAAACGCATTGTTTGCCTACGGAAGTGCATGCGCTTCGATTATAGGGGCGCATGTCAAGCTTGCGGCCAGACGGGAGTTGCAAGCCCATGGTTCCGTTAGGCAGCGATACGTGTGACCGATGCCGGCCGTTGACCCTGATTCCCTAATGGTCGCGACTCAGTAAAGCTTGTTGCCCGGTGATGCGCTGGGAGTGGTCTTTCGCGAAGCGCTCGATGCCGGCGAAAATCGATTCCTTGTCCAGATGAGCTTCGGCGATTACCTCCGGTTCCAGCCCGCCGGTGAGCCATTGGTTGTCCCAATCGGACGTGAGCGAGTAAGCGTCGGTCAAAGGGCCGACGTCGCGCAAAGGCCACATGCGGCGCGTGCCGGTGGAGACCACCATCAGATCGTAGCGGGCTTCGGGAGGGAGAACAGAGTTGCGATACGATTCTGGCTGGCGATCGAACAGTTCTTCGCTGATGGCCGCGATTACCTTTACATTGATCCCGGCCTGTTCCAGGCGAGGCAGAATGCTCACCAGATTTACGGTAGAGCTGGAGCCCTGGGTAACGATGTAGCCGTGCTTGGGCTGGCCGGGCGCGAAGTCGCGAATCACGTAAAAGCCCTTGGCCGCGGCCTTGAGATCGGTATCGGCGAACTTGGCGCGGTCGGCTACGGGAAAATCGGGGCGGGCCACTTCGATGGAAATAATGCCGACCTTGGAATCGCGCGCGGCGATTTCGGCTGCGGCAAAATATCCGGCTGCGACGTCGTTATAATCCCAGAAATTCAAGTGAATGGTGTGGCCGCGCGGGAAGAGTTTCCATACCTGGGTGGCGAAGATGCCGAAGTGCGTACGGCCATCGGCCGCAGTTTCCGGACCCGAGTGCCCCGCGAGAATATGCAGCACACCCATGCGGAATTTGCTGTCCTGACTCTGCTGGCTCCAGACGCGCGCGGGAGTGTACATCAGCGGGGTGAACGCGCCGTACGTTCCGCTGAGCGCCCAAACACCCGCGAACTTATCCGGATCGACGCTGGCGCTCTGGCTCACCAGGCCGATGGCGGTGGACACATTGCCGGCCTCCTGAATCGCCGCTTTGATGCGGGTGCCGAGCGGATTCGTCTCCGGATCATAGTGGCCCCACAAACTGCCGTGTTCCACATTGATGGATTCCGACAGATCCGCGGCCAGCGTGATGAAGCGGCTATCGGTGACGTAATTCATCCATTTGATGATTTCCGAGATGCCGCGGCGGGTGCCGGCCACTTCGCCGGGCTTGCGGAAGAGCGCGATGCTCACGTCCTTCTGAAAGCCGGAGATGCGATTCTTGACGGTGACTTTCTGCGGTTCGACCGGCAGATTGGCGACGCGCAGGCGATCGTCGAGGAACGGATCGTGCTTCAAATCGAAGTGCAGCTTGGCATCATCCTGCACGGTGTCGCCGATGGCGACCAGCCGGTCGGCCAGCCAATCGCCCAGGCCATTGCGTTCCAGCACGGACATTGCGATATCGATATTGGCCTTGAACTGGATCAGACGCTCGCGCTGATCGGTGACGGCTCCGTCCCGAATGCCGACAAACTCCACGCCATAATGATCCTCAAATGTTTTGGCGAGCGCGAGAAAATATTCCGAGTTCATCTTCATCGCGTAGGGATGGCTCGGATAGCCGATGATCTGCTCATGGTGGCCGGAAATCTTGCCCTGCCGTGCGTAGGGCCAGTAGCCTTTCACGGTTTTGCCGATGACCACCATGGGGCGCCGGTCCGCCGGATCCCAGTCGTCCATGGTTTTGAGCGCTGCCACCACCTGGTCATAATCATTGCCGTCGTTGAGCGTGAAGACGTTCCAACCGTACGAAGTCCATTGATCCACCAGGCGATAGTGTTCGTATTTGGAGGCAATCACGCCGCCCAGCAGCGAATCATCGATGCCCGCGTTGTTATCGGAAAACATCACGCGCAGGCGCTTGCCTACCTGCATCGCGAGCGCTTGGGTTTTCAATTCTTGAGCGTGGCCCTCCGTCATGGCGAACTCGCCTTCGAAGGCGATAACCTTGGGACCGCTCATGGATGCGCCCACCATATCCCAAAAAGCAGCTTTGCCCGCGGCGGTGGCGATTCCGATGCCTGAGGGTCCGCCGTTGACGTCGTTGGTGAGGTCCGTACTTTCGGCGTGGCCGGCCAGCGCGCGGATGCCGCGGCCCTTGGCTTCGGCGAAGAGCGGATGATCGGCCAAACCATTTTCTTCGAGCAGCGTTCGAACCGCGCCGGCGCCCCGGCGAAAGCCCAGCGCGTCGATACCCAGCATGGCGACGTGCGGATCCACAGAGTAACGCTGGTCGCCGGTGGCTTTGAATTTGCGCGCCAGCGCTTCGCCCATAATCATCCACAGCGCGTAGCAAGTGGGGATGCAGTGGCCGCCCGCGAGCATAAACTTGTCGCCGTAGGGATGCTTGGGACGCCGATAGTCGTAGCGCAGGCCGCCGAAATCGGGACCCGCCAGGTGTATCGCGACGTTGTACGGCGTGTAGGCTAAAGGTCCGCCGAAATGCCCGGTTTGCGCGTAGTTGCCGAGCAGGACCAGGGTCATGCAGGTCATGAAGCCGACGTCTTCCAATCGCTCGCGATCGTAGGCCAGGCTCAACGGTTCAACAGGTGAAAGTAGAGTATGTGCACTTATGGCCAAGTTCATTGCCTCCGGGTACGCTTCTGGGCGTGAAGTTCTAATATGGCAGATTCCGCGCCGGGAGGGAAACTGCAATAAAACCCGTGCTTTCAGGCCACATCAAGCGGGAAGAACGGACCGCGGCTTATTCGTCGCGCAGCGCCGTGAGAGGATCAATCCGCGCCGAGCGGCGCGCGGGCAGGTAACAGGCGAGCATCGCCAGGGAGGCGAGAAGCAAGGGTGCGCCGATCCGAAGCTTTGGATCGCGGGTGCCCTTGTCGAAAAGCTGACTGAGTTGGAATGTGATCGCCGAGAGAACGCGCGAGACCAGAACCGCGCCGGCGAATCCCAGTGCCGATCCGATGGCGACCATGACCGCTCCTTCTCTCATCACCAGACGCAATACCTGGGAGCTGCGCGCGCCCAGCGCCATGCGGATGCCGATCTCCTTGCGCCGCCGCGCTACCGCGTACGCGGTGACACCGGCCAGGCCGATGGACGCGAGAATTAATCCAAAGACACCGATGCCGCCATACATCGCTGAGGCGAACCGGACGATGGTGTTGAACTGATCCAGACGATCGTTCATGCCGCCGACATTGAAGACGCTGAGATGCGGATCCAAGGACGCGATTGCACTGCTGACATCGGCGACAGTGTTCCCTCCGGCACCGCGGACGATTACCGTGGCACCCTGCCACGCCGGGTCCGCTCCCAGCGATTGCGCCGTGAGAGGAACGAAAACGGTGGGAAGCGGCTTCGCCATCATGAATGCGGATTTGATATCGCGCGTGACGCCGATCACGGTGTAGGTGTGCAGATCATCGCGGAGCGTGCGGCCGAGGGGGCCATCCTGGCCGAAAAGATCGAGCGCGGCGGTTTGATTCAGCAGGACCGGAATGGCGCCAGAAGCGAGCTTCTGGTCTGATTCGTTCAGCTCCCGGCCACGGATCAGCGGCACGCCCAAGGTGGCGAAATAGTTGGCGCCGATGCGCTGGCGGGTTGCGTCGCGCAGGATCTCGCCGCGCGGGCCGGAAGCGGAGAAATGAGTATTGGGCAAGATTGCGGCCAAATCGTCGAACGGCGCCGCATCCGCCAGGGTAACGGCGCGAACCGCGGTTAGTTTCGAGAGCCGATCGGGAAGTTTTTCGTACAGAGCCGCAATTTGCGTTTGCGAGTAGCCGTCGTGCGCCGGGTCGAGTTGATAGAGCGTGAGATCGGATGTGTCGAAGCCCGGGTCGATGCGCGCCGCCTTGCCGTAGCCGAACACGATATACCCGGTAATCAGCAGCAGCGTGAGCGAAGCCGCCACTTGATACACGACGAGGAGATTACGGAGCCCGAAACGCCGATAGCCGCGCAACGGGGTCATGGCGCCTTGCTTGAGCGTGGCGGAAACGTCCGTACGAGTGGTAGCGAGTGCCGGCGCGAGCCCGAATCCCACGGCTGCGATGACGGAGATTGCCAGCGAAACGAGGAACACGGTGAGATCCGGACGCACATCCAGGTCGGGAGTAGACGATATGAATTTTCCCACCGGGGGTGCGAACATGAGCCAATAGACCAGGATGGATCCCGCAACGCCGCCCGCGAGCGAAAGGATCAGGCTTTCGGTGAGGAGCTGCCGCACCAGGCGGAAACGGCTGGCGCCGATCGACAGGCGGATCGCGATCTCCTGGCGGCGCTCGCTGCTGCGCGCAAGCAGAAGATTCGCGAGATTGGTGCAGGCTAGCGACAGCACCAGACCTAACAAGACAGCCAGAAAAGTGAACACCACTGCGCCCTGGGCCGCCGGCGTGGGAGCAAGGCCGTTGACCGAAAGAAGATCGACGTGGCGCTGGTTGTGAACCTTGGCCTGGCTGAGCTTCTGGTTGTCCAAGCGCTGGGTGACGACATCGAGCGCAGCTTTCAGCGACCGTGTCTTCGCGCCGCGAGCGAGGCGAAATATAACGTGGCAAGCCTCTGGCTTTGCATTGGCAGCCAGCTCGGGCGCGATGGAGGCGCCGGAGGTGACCGGTATGAACAGATCCGCGGGGTTCATTGGCCATACGCCGAGAAAATCCTTGGGCGCGACACCAAGGATGGTGGCGGGGTGGCTGTTGACGCGCAGCGTTTGCCCGATGGTGCGAGGATCGGAGTTCAGATGCGAACGCCAGTAACGCTCGCTGACTACCACAACAGGCGCCGTTCCCGGCCGCTCGGTGTCGGCGCGGAAGAAGCGGCCTTGCAACGGCTGCATTCCCAGGACGGAGAAAAAGGCGGGAGAGACCAGCACGCCAAACATTCGCTCGGATTTTGTTTGCTTCGCTGCATCAAGCCCGACAGCGACGGGGACGGGATAGGTGAAAGCCGCGGCGGCTGCCACGCCGTACTGGTCACGATAGCTTTCGAAATAGGTGTAGGGCACCAAGGTGTCCAAGCCTGCGAGTGTGGTGCGATCGGTTGCGCCCGGCAGCGGGCGAAACATGGTCACGTCGAACGCATTGAAGAAGAAGCTGCAGACGCCGATCCCGATGGCGAGAGAGACGATTCCCACCGCCGCGAATCCGGGCGACTTGGCGAGCATGCGGAGGGCGAATCTGGCGTCGCCGCGAAGCTCGGAGAGATATTCGGCGGGCAGGCGCAGCGCGATGTCGGCGAGCAAACAAACGAGTCCCCAAGTGCCGTGGCGCCGCCAGATTTCCGGCGCGGCGTCCTCGCCCAGGCGCTCCAGGTCTTCGCCGAAAAGCATCTGAAACTCGTGTGGAAAAGCTCGCGCCAGAGCTCGATACAGGCGGACGCAAAGCACAACTCGGGGATTCATTCGCAGGCCTCCTGCCGCTTGGCCTGCCTGCGTTTGGCGCGCAGCACGTTCACCAAATCTTCCAAGCGACGGCTTTCCAGATCCAGGACGCGGCGGCCGAGACGCGTCAGCTTGTAATAGCGGCGCCGCGCGTCGTCCAGTTCAGCCGCCGGCCGTTCTTCGGATTCATCAATGAGCCCGGCATCGATCAGGCGGGCGAGCGTGCCGTAGAGCGTGGCCGGCCAAAGGTGGATTTTTCCATCGCTCCGATCCAGCACCTCCTGCATGATGCCGTAACCGTGCTGTTCCCCGGTGGCGAGCGATAGCAGGATGTGGAACCAATTGGTTTTGAGCGGCAGGAATGCTTCGAGATCATCTTTAGACATTACATCGTATATATATCAAGCGATATATATCTGTCAAGAGTGAATCGGGCCGCTCGCCTGCCAGCATGAAATCGGGGCCGGCCTGGTGCACCGCGATGCTGTAGGGCTTGCGGCCAAAGGGCCACCTTAATCCTTCGCGATCTTACGCCGGGCTCAGCCGTTCGTTCGGCGTTTTATGCCGGATTCCGCGGGCGCCGTGGAAATCAGGCGATGGGGCGGCTTACTCGTCGCGGAGGGAAGCGAGCGGATTGATGCGCGTGGCGCGGCGCGCGGGCAGATAACAGGCGAGCAGGGCGAGAGAGGCGAGCAGCAACGGCGCGCCAATAAGAAGCGCAGGATCGCTGCCACGCTCCGCTAAATCCGCGGCGCTAAAAAGGTTATGGGCGAGAACGCGATAGAGGAGAAACGCGCCGAAAAATCCCGCGACCGATCCGATGGCGACCATGACGGCGCCTTCTTTGAGCACCAGCCGCAACACTTGTGCGCTGCGCGCTCCCAGCGCCATGCGAATGCCGATTTCCTTGCGGCGGCGCGCCACCGCGTAAGCCGTGACACCCCACAGGCCAATACATGCCAGAATTAGTCCGAACACGCCGATTCCACCATAAGGGGAGGTGCTGAGGCGAACGATCAGGCTGAAGTCCTCCAGGCGGTCTTGAACGGTGCCCACATTGAACACCGTGAGGCGCGGGTCCAGCGATGCGATCGCATTGCGCACATCGCCGATGGTGGAGGAGGCGGAGCTGCGTACGATGACGGTGACGCCTTGATCCACTGCAGCGGTACGGAAGGCCTGCGCCCGGAGAGGAACGAATACCGTCCCAACAGGTTTCGCCGCGGCGAATCCGGATTTGACGTTATGGGCAACGCCGATGATGGTGTACGTGTGCGATTCATCCCGAAGCGTGCGGCCGAGCGGGCCTTCGGTTGGGAAAACTCCCGCGCCATAGTCTCATCGATTAGCGCCGGAATCGCGCCGGAAGCGTTGGGTTGGTCGAACTCGCGGAATTCGCGGCCACGCACGAGCGGGACACCGAGGGTGGAGAAATAGTGCACTCCGATGCTCTCACGTGCCGCATCCCGCAGCAGATCGCAGTGCGGTCCGGGCACGGAAAAATGGACATTCGGCGCGGCCGCCAGCATGTCGGCGAAAGGCGTGGCACCGGCTAGGGTTACGGAGCGTACCGTAGCCACTTTGGACAGCTCGCGAGGAAGTTTTTCGTACAGGCTGGCAACCTGCTCTTGCGGATAGCCGTCGCGGATCGGATCGATTTGAAAGAGCGCGATGCCGCGCGTATCGAAGCCAGGATCCACGTGATAGATCTCTCCAAAACCGAATACGATATAACCGGTCACCAGAAGCAAAGTCAGCGAGCCCGCTACCTGGTAGACCACTAGCAGGTTTCGCAGACCGAAGCGCCGGTAGCCACGGAGAGGCGTCAGCGCGCCTTGCTTCAGCGTGGTGGCAACGTCGGTACGTGTGGTGGCAAGCGCGGGCGCGAGGCCGAATCCGATTCCAGTGATCAGCGAGATCGCCAGTGTGAGCAACAGGATGGTGAGATTCGGCCGCACAGAGCTCAGGTTTGCGTGCACAGCCCGGGAAAACTTCGCAGTATAGACCATGCTGGCGAGCCAATAGGAAAAGAAACATCCTCCCAATCCGCCCGCGAGCGAAAGCATCACGCTTTCGGTGAGGAGCTGGCGCACCAGGCGGAAGCGCCCGGCGCCGACGGAAAGCCGGATCGCGATCTCCTTGCGGCGATGTGAGCTGCGCGCCAGCAGCAGATTCGCGAGATTGGCGCAGGCCAGAGAAAGGACGAGACCGAGCAAGACACCAATGTAGGTGAGCAACATGACGCGCAGTGCTGAGGGGATAGGTGCGATGCCGTTCACGGACAGGAAATGAACATGGCGCGCGTCATGAGGCTTCGCGGCACCGGGTTTTTCCTTGTCGAGGCGCTGGGTGACCGCATCGAGCGCGGCTTCCACGGCCGATGGCTTCGAACTGGAAGCGAGGCGGATCACCACGCGGCAGGCCTGCGGTTTTGCGTTGGCGGCCAATTCCGGTGCGATGGCTGGGCCAGATGTCACCGGCACGAACAGGTCCGCCGCGACGATGGGCCACACACCGAGAAAATTCTCCGGCGCGACTCCCACGACCGTAAGCAGGTGACCATTGACGCGCAAAGGCCGGCCAATGGCTTGTGGGTCGGAGTTCAGATGCGAACGCCAAAAGCGCTCGCTGACGACGACCACTGGCGCCGTTCCCGTCCGCGCGCTGGCGGCGCTGAAGAAGCGGCCTTGCTCGGGCAGCATTCCTAAAACGGTGAAATATTCGGAAGAAACCAGAACGCCGAACAACCGCTCGGAGTGTATGTCTTTCACGCCCTCGCGCCCAACACTGAATGGGACGGGGTCGGTGAATGCGGTAGCGGTGGCGACGCCTGCTTGCTCGCGATAGCGTTCGAAATAAGTATAGGGCACCGGTGTATCGAGACCTGCGAGGGTGGCGCGGTCGCGCGCGCCGGCAAGCGGGTGAAACATGAAAGCGCTGGATGTGCTGAAGAAATAACCGCAGACGCCGATCCCGATAGCGAGAGAGACGATTCCCACCGCCGCGAATCCTGGCGACTTGGCGAGCATGCGGAGGGCGTATTTGGCATCGCCGCGAAGCTCGGAGAGATATTCGGCGGGCAGGCGCAGCGCGATGTCGGCGAGCAAACGAACGAGTCCCCAAGTGCCGTGGCGGCGCCAGATTTCCGGCGCGGCGTCCTCGCCCAGGCGCTCCAGGTCTTCGCCGAAAAGCATCTGAAACTCGTGTGGAAAAGCTCGCGCCAGAGCTCGATACAGGCGGACGCAAAGCACAACTCGGGGATTCATTCGCAGGCCTCCTGCCGCTTGGCCTGCCTGCGTTTGGCGCGCAGCACGTTCACCAAATCTTCCAAGCGACGGCTTTCCAGATCCAGGACGCGGCGGCCGAGACGCGTCAGCTTGTAATAGCGGCGCCGCGCGTCGTCCAGTTCAGCCGCCGGCCGTTCTTCGGATTCTTCAATGAGCCCGGCATCGATCAGGCGCGCGAGCGTGCCGTAGAGCGTGGCCGGCCAAAGACGGATTTTTCCATCGCTCCGATCCAGCACCTCCTGCATGATGCCGTAGCCGTGCTGTTCCCCGGTGGCGAGCGATAGCAGGATGTGAAACCAATTGGTTCTGAGCGGCAGGAATGCTCCGGGATCTTCTTTCGGCATCGGATCATATATATATCACATGATATATATATGTCAAGCGCTTATTCGGGGAATTATTCCGGAAGTTCGGCGGGAGGCTCGGGCAGCAGAAACGTCAGGCCGAGTGCGAGCGCGTAAACGCCGATGCCAACGATGGTGGCAGCGTGCGTCAAGCGGGCCGACGGTGTGACGCCCGGCATCCACGCGGCAAGGTGCGTGGTGATGAGCGCGGCCGAAGTGCCCAGCATGCGCCCGCCGACATTGGCCGCGAAGCCTTCGCCGGTTCCGCGCAAGTGCACCGGATACACGCGCGGCAGATAGTTGCCCCAAAACGTGAGCTGCGCCACCGTGGTGAATCCGGCGAAGAAGATGCCGATGCGAAACATTTCCAGGCTGTGCGTGGACATGTAGAGGAAGACGATGGGAACGATGGCCAGGCCGGGGATCAGGAACATGCGCAGCAGCCGGCGCCGGCTGACTACGATCAGCGCCAATGCAGCGAGTGCAATGCGTCCGGCCAATCCGCCCATTTCCTGCGTGCCTTGAACGCTCGAGATCGCTTGTCCGCGTGCGGCCGGGGCCAATTGCGCCACCTCCTGCAAACCCGGCGTGATTTGCGGCGACTGCTGGATGGTTCCGAATGCCGCGCCATAGGCGCACGCGAACAACAGCGCGGTGACGATGGTGACGCGCCGGAATTGGGGATTGAATAGCTCACGCACACTCGGGCGCTTCAATGTGCCTTCCACGCGCTGGTGCTCCCATTGCGGCGATTCGGGCAGGAATGGCCGGATGATGGCGAGCGGGATGGCGGGCGCAACGCCGGCGATCAATGCATAGCGCCAGGCAGAGTGGCTGCCGTAGATCGAGGGCAAAGCCAAGCCCCAGCGATTCGCGATGTAGAACGCCCCGGCCGTCAGCACGCCGCCGAGCGACGAAAATGCTTGCGTGTAGCCGAGCACTGCCTCGCGCGTTTTCGGATCGGAAAACAATTCGGCCAGCCACGCCACTGCCGCGACGAATTCCACGCACGTGCCGGCGAAGGAAAGCGTACGGAACAGGAGCAGCGATGGAACGCTCGCCGCGAGTCCGGAAGCCGTAGCGGAGAAGGCGTACACGAGAATGCTGTAGGTAAGAATCCGGCGGCGTCCGAGGCGGTCGGCCAGATAGCCTCCCCACAATCCGCAAAATCCACCGACCAGCGGTGGAATCCAGAAAAGGTGGCCCGCCCAATCGCGATACTCCGGCGTGCCTGGCTTCATATGTCCCAGCTCCGTGAGCGCGGGTTGCAGAATGAGCGGGCCAACCAGCACGACGTAGATGTCGAAAAGAAAGCCCATCGCGGCGACGGCGCAAATGGTCCACTTGACGGCGTTCGAAATGGCGCGCGGCCGGGGTTCAGACATAAGTCGCAAGACTAGCATAGGCGGTGGCATGGACCGGCGCGGGGTTGAGGATTAGAATTGTCCAACGCAAGATGAGCATGAAACTAGTGAATTGGCTGGGGCGGTTTCCAATGGAAGATGAGCATGAAAACGGGAACAATGGGGTAGGCGTGGCGCGGCCGGGTGCAGATACGGATGCAGAATGCCGAGAGCCTGAGCCGGGATCAGATCCGAGAGTTTTTGCGGTCGAGCGAGCCGATCGAGTTCAGCAGTGGCGGGCGGGAGGAACGATACCTGTGGGTGGAGCGGGTATTGGCGGCGCAGAAGTACCGAAGTTTGGGAAAAGGCGAGCGGGGCTTGGTACGGGCCTACCTGCGGAAAGTGACCGGGTTGAGCGAGGCGCAGACCACGCGGTTGATCCGGGCGTATCTCGATTGCGGCGTAATACGGCCCCAGTCGTACCAACGGCACGCGTTCGCAGTGAGGTACACGGCGGAAGACATTGCGTTGTTAGCGGACGTGGATCGGGCACACAGGCGGTTGAGCGGACCCGCCACGCGCCGGATCTTGCAGCGCGCCTACGAACAGTTCGGAGAGAAGCAGTGCGAGCGACTGTCGAAGATCAGCGTGGCGCACTTGTACAACCTGCGGGCGAGCGCGCGCTATCGCAACCAGGCGGCGGTGTTCGAACCGACGCAGTCCACTGCGGCCGCCATCGGACAGCGGCGCAAGCCCGATCCGGAAGGGCGGCCGGGGTATGTGCGCGTGGATACGGTGCATCAAGGGGACAGCGCGGGAACCAAGGGCGTGTATCACATCAACGCCGTGGATGCGGTGACGCAATGGCAAGTGGTGGGCTGCGCCGAGAAGATCAGCGAGGCCTATCTGATGCCGGTGCTGGCAGCGGTGTTGGCGCAATTTCCATTTCCGATCCGCGGTTTTCATGCCGACAACGGCTCGGAGTATATCAACCATCGAGTGGCGGAAATGCTGCGGAAGTTGCACGCCGAATTCACCAAGAGCCGAGCGTGCCGAAGCCAGGACAATGCACTGGTGGAAGGCAAGAACGGTGCGGTGATCCGCAAGTTGATCGGCTACGGACACATCGCCGGCGCACACGCCGGGGAGCTGCAGAACTTCTACGCCGAGCATTTAAATCCGTACCTGAACTTTCACCGGCCCTGCGGATTCGCGACAGTGAGCTTGGACGAGCGCGGCAAACGCCAACGCAAATACAAGATCGAGGACTACCGGACGCCGTTCGAGAAACTGCAATCGCTGCCCGAAGGGGAGAGCTTTTTGAAACCGGGATTGAGTTTGCGGGAACTGGAAAAGCGGTCGCTGGCGATCAGCGACACCGAATGCGCTCGCCGGATGAGCGCGGCCAAGGCCAAGCTGCTTCGGCAATGCCAGACGCCGTCCTTGCCGACGTTCCGCTAACGGAGGGCCGTGGAAATGCCGGGCCCGTGGAAAGCGTGGAAAACCAAGAGCGGGTTTCCCACGCTTTCCACCGTCCCTTGGAAATCTCGCAGAAAGCGCGAGATTCCCACATTCCCACCGCCCGGCTTCGCGTCCATGGAAAAGTGGAAAACCAAAAGCAGGTTTCCCACTTTCCCACGACCGCTCGCGACCATAACCACCGTTCTCTCTCTGAAAACCAAAAACCAAAGAAAGGAAGTGGGCCGCTGCGCGGCCTCCTCATTCCCTGTCCGATTTTCATGCTCATCCTTCGATTGGAAAATGCTGATTGGGGGTTGGGGATTCGATATGATGACACCCGGGGAGATCTTATGCGATCTGCTTTTGTGCTTGCCGCGATGTTCGCGGCCGCCCATATTCTGCCGGCGGCCATTGATGGGCCGGTTCGTTTGGACTCCGGCCTGGTCTCCGGTGTTGCGGGAATAGATAGCGCCGTTCGCGTGTTTCGCGGGATTCCTTATGCTGCGCCGCCGGTTGGGAATCTGCGCTGGCGCGAGCCGCAGCCGGCGCCAGATTGGGATGGAGTGCGGAAAGCCGATCAGTTTGGACCCATCTGTGAACAACCGGCGTTCCGCGGCGCGGGGCCCTCGGCGAAACCGCCCAACATGAGCGAGGACTGCCTTTTCCTCAACGTTTGGACCGCGGCCGCATCGGCTGGCGATCGGCGGCCCGTGATGGTGTGGATTCACCCCGGCGGCTATCAAACCGGCTCGGGATCGACGCCCGGCTACGATGGCGAGCGTCTGGCGAAGAAGGGCGTGGTGCTGGTCACCATCAACTATCGGCTGGGCGTGTTTGGATTCTTCTCGCATCCCGCGTTGAGCAAAGAGTCCGAGCATCACGCATCGGGCAACTACGCGCTGATGGATCAAGTGGCGGCGCTGCGCTGGGTAAGGAAAAACATTGCGGGATTTGGGGGCGATCCGCAACGCGTGACGGTTTTTGGCGATTCCGCTGGATCATCGAGTATCGCGAATCTCATGGGATCGCCACGCGCGAAGGGGCTGTTCCAGCGCGCGGTGGGCGAAAGCGGCGCGTGGATGGGGCTTTCGCTCACGCCAACGCGGACGCTCGCGGAGGCTGAACAGGCGGGCGTGAAGATTGCCGAGTCGCTGCACGCCGAGACTTTGGATGAGTTACGCTCCAAGCCCGCGGAAGATTTGCTCAAAGCCGGCCGCGCAGGCGGTCCGGTGGTGGACGGATGGTTTCTGCCGGAAGATGTCGCGACGATCTTTACCGAGCACAAGCAGAATGATGTGCCGTTACTCGTTGGATCGAACAAAGACGAAGGAACATTTTTCCTGCGGCCCACCACCGCCGAGAAATTCATCGAGCGTACGCGGGCACGCTACGGCGATCAGGCGGATGCATTCTTGAAACTTTATCCGGCGGGCTCGGATGAGGAAGCCAACGCTTCGCAACTGGCGGCATTTCGCGATGAGCTGGCATTTGTGATGCGGGTTTGGGCGCGCGCGCAAACGAAAACCGGTCGTTCGAAAGCGTTTCTCTTTTACTTTGCGCACGATCCTCCGCCACCGGCCGGCGCCACTTCTCGCGGAGGCTTCGGATCGGGCGCCACTCACGGCTCCGAGGCGCAGTATATCTTCCAAAACCTGTTGCCGCCGCGCGCCTGGACGGATTTGGATCATCAAGTCTCGGACATGCTTTCGTCATACTGGGTGAACTTCGGTACCAATGGCGATCCCAATGGCAAGGGCCTGGCGAAGTGGCCCGCCTTTGACGATCGGAAAAGCGATCGGCCGATGGTCCTGGGCGATCAGGCCGAGGTTGGGCCGGCGCCGAATCGAGCGCAGCTCGCGTTTTACGAATCGGTGTATGAGAAGGAGCGCGGAGGCGAGCGCTAACGTCCGAACGGAACCGCGTCTTCGATGTGAATCCGAAAGCTGACGACGGAAAACGGCCCGCGCACTTCGTTGTAGCCGGGGTTGGTGATGTGCTGCCAATCGGCCGCGAAGGAGACGCCTCGCCAGATGTGCGCGGTATAATAGGTCTCAAAGATCTTTTCCAGGCCGTAGGTGAGCCCGCCGTCGCCTAAGATGAACCCCAGGCCGCCGAGTGCGAGATATTCGCGATGATCGCCCGAGATTCCGTTCGCAACGAAGGCCGCGCCGACCTTGTCGTTGCGCCGATGCCATAAATTGCCGAAGAGGTCAGAGCCGATAGAAGCCGTGCGATCCACCTCTGTGTAAGCGAACGATTCGTTGGCGCCATCGTTCCAGCCGAGCCGTCCGAAGGCCCGCCACTGGCTGGTTAGCGGCTGTTCGACGTTCACGCCGAAGCCGTATTTCACGCGGCCCTGCTGGCGATACTGGGTGATGTCCGGCACCGGATTCTGGCCCGAGAGATAGCCGTCGATGGCTTCGCGATAGCTGCCCATGTTGGCGTGATTCACAAAGCTCAACAGTCGAAGCACGGTGGTTCTTCGGGGAAAAAGTTCGCGGTGCAACTCGAGCTCCCAGTTTTCTCCGCGCGCGCGAGCGAGGTCCCAATCCAGCGTGATTCCATTGGCGACGGTGGGCATCAGCATCTCGCCGAAACGGAACACCCAATTGCGGTCGTAATATTCGATCAACAGCCCGTAGGTGTATCCGCGCGTGTCGGCCGCATAGTCATACGCACCATTGTTCACCAGCGTCCAGTTCATGAACTGCAAATGGCTGTCACTGCCGACTGAGTTCACGTCGAAGAAGTCGACTGTGCTCATCTTGCCGATTCGAAATTCGAGCCGGCGCACCGGCAACGTGGAAGCCAGCGACAAAGGATTGCGCGTAGCTTCCGCAGATTCGCTGCTGAGCGGCAGCGTATAATGCAACATTTCGCGAGCCATATAAGGCGCGCTTCCGAGCGTTGGATTGCGGACCACATCCACGTTCGTGAAACCCGCCACACCAAGCGCATTGCTCAAACCAGCGCCGCCCGCGCTTTCCACGTCCGCCAGGATTTCGAGATTCCTGGTGATCTGAAATCCCGTATAGAGCGTCAAAACACGCGAGGTGGCATGTTCGGCGTAGGAGTGCAGACTATTCGGCCCGCTGTACTCAGCCGGAAATGAACCATGCTGCTGGCGGATGAAATTGGCTTGCCCGGAGATCCAGAATCGATTCCAAAACGAATCGTTTGAGGCTGGCGCGCCCGCGTCCTGCGGCGGCACGGGAACATCCTGGGCCTTCAGACCACAGCTCAGGAAGCAAGAAACCAGAACCAGGAAGTATGCCCGCAAACGTCCTATGGTGCAAGATGCCCCCGTGAGGTGTCAATGAAAAATGGCGCTTGAAACCAGATGTTCGCAAGGTTGTAACTGCACTGTTATATTCAGACCGCGCGGCGATGTCACCATGGTTAATTCGTGATACGTTGCGTTTGTTTGCTCGCGATCACGCCCCTGCTCGGACAGGACGCCAACTCTTTACAGTCGGTGAAGCGCATCTTCATCGACGGATTGGGAAACAAGCCCCAACTCAGCGAAGTGAAGAGAGACCTGGCAAGCGAACTGCGCAAGTCGAAGATTTTCGAGGTAGTGGATAGTGCCGGTCAGGCCGACGCAACGCTGACCGGCCATGGTGACACATGGCTGAAGGGCTACTACAGCTTGAATCCGCGATCGGGCACGTCGCCCTCGAACGGCGAGGCAATGTACGGCGGCTATGTGTCGGTGGAGCTGAAGAACCGGGCGGGAGTCACGCTATGGTCGTACCTTGCGACGCCACATACCGGCTCCAAGAACATCGCGCACGATCTTTCCAAAGATGTAGTGAAGCACTTAGTAAGTAGTTACTCGGAGCCGGGAAGGCACTAATGGCAATGCGACAGGCACTTACTGCGACTCTCGCTTTTGGCGTGTTTTCGGGCGCGATCTGCGCGCAAAGCGGGCAGGCCGGGGGAATACTGCGCGGCGCCGGCGCGACGTTCCCGGCGCCGATTTACCAAAAGTGGATCGAATCGTTTCAAGCCGTCACACCCGGCTTGCATATATCGTATGAAGCCGTGGGCTCGGAGGAAGGAATTCGGCGCCTGCGCAGGGGCGAGGTTGATTTCGCCGCGTCCGACATTCTGCCCGGCAAGGACATTCAGGATCAAATTGGCATTGAGCCGCTGCCTTCGGTTGTCGGCGCGGTGGTTCCTGCCTACAATATTCAAGGCCTGGCGCGCGATCTGCGCTTCACGCCCGAGCTGTTGTCGGAAATCTTTCTCGGCCACATCACGAAGTGGAACGATCCGCGCATCAAAGAAATAAACCACGGTATTCATCTGCCGGCGGCGGACATCGTGGTTGTGCATCGTGCCGATGGCAGCGGAACTACTTTTGTCTGGAGCGACTATCTTTCCAAAACGAGTCCAGCGTGGCGCGAGGCCGTTGGATCCGGCAGCACGCTCCACTGGCCCACCGGGCAAGGCGCTCAAGGCAACGAAGGAGTGGCCGGCGTGCTGACTCGCACGCCCTATTCGATCGGCTATCTGGAATTTATCTACGCGCTGAGGAACGAATTAAGCTACGGCGCCGTGAAGAACGCCGCCGGCAAGTTCGTTCGCCCCGAGATCGACAGCATTGCAGCCGCTGCTGGTACTGCGGCGCCGCTTGCGGAACCCTTCCGCGTCTCCATTGCGGATGCTCCGGGCCGGGACGCCTACCCGATCGCTTCGTTCACCTGGCTGCTCGTTTCGTCCACGATGCCTGCGGGCGAGAAGCGCGAGCGGTTAGCGGCGTTTCTTGACTGGGCATTTTCGTCGGGACAGCAAGAATCTGGCGCTTTGGGCTACGTGGCGTTGCCCAAGGAACTCGCGGAGCAAGAGCGGTCAGTGGTCGCGCGCTTCAGGGACGGGCGCTAGCGCCTATTTCCCGCGATAGAAAACGCGCCAGATGCGGCCCTTCTGGCTGTCGCCGATGTACAGGGATCCATCCGGCGCCTGCGCCACTCCATCGGGCCGCGCGACGGCGTCGGACGGGTTCATGAGCGGAGCTTTTCCGGTGAAACCGCTCGCGAATACTTCGAAGTTGCCTGACGGTTTTCCACCGGAGAACGGCTGGAACGTGACGTTGTAGCCGGCTTGCGCCAAGGGCGCGCGATTCCAGGAGCCGTGAAACGCGATGAACGCACCGCCCCGATATTTCTTCGGAAATTCCTTGCCAGTATAGAACATCAGATCCACCGGCGCCCAATGCGCGGGGAAGGCCGTGACCGGAGGTGTAAACGCGCCACAACGGTCCGACGTCTTTCCATCCCCGCCGTATTCGGGATTGGTGAAGAATTTCTTCTGCCCATAGTCGTAAAAGCAAAATGGCCAGCCGAAGTTGGAGCCTTGCTCCGCGCGGTACAAAGGCTCAGCGGGACGGTCGGCGTTTTCTTCCGCGGTGAATTGGCCCGGCCAGAGCACGTTGAGCTGATCCCGATTGTTCATGGCGATGTACAGCGCGCCATCGTGCCAGGCGATGGCCGGCATTTGGCGCAGGCCGGTTGCAAAGCGTGTACCATCATCCTGCGTCTGTCCCAGCTTGTTTTCATCGAATTTCCAGATGCCGCCATGCTTTTCCAAAATGGGGCAGGGATCCTGGCCGGGCGATTTCAACTGCCGATCCTTTACCTGGCAGGCGTTGGAAGGCGCGCCCACGTTCACGTAGAAGGAGCCTTTCCCGTCGAAAGTAACGCCCTTGTCGCCATGCTCGCGCTCGCCCGGCAAGCCCGAGACAACAACCTCGGCGGGACCAGCCGGCTTCAATTCACCCGGCGTCATCTTGTAACGTTCCACGGACTGCGTCTTCGCGACGTACAGATATCCGTTCCGCAGCCCAATGCCGGTGCTGCTGCCGTCTCCAAATGTCTCCTTCATGTCGAGGCGGCCGTCGCCCTTGGTAGAGCGCAGCGCGACCACGCCGCCGGGTGAGGTTCTGCTGTTCTGAAGCGCGACGTAAACATCGCCGTTGGGGGCCACCACGATATGCCGCGCGGCGCCCAGGCCATCGGCGGCTACCAGCGCGCAAAATCCCGCGGGCAGGGTAATGCCGCCATTATCGGAATCACAAGCCGGCGCGGCGCCGCGGCTGACACCAAGCCTGGCAGCCAGCAGCCTGCCACGAACAATCCAAGCGCGAATGTATTCAAGCGACTCATAAAGCGTTATTCTCCCATAAAGCGTGGCGTTCCAGCGATGTAATATATCAACGACACTGTATTGTATAGACGAGAAAGGTGTCAAGCACTCCGGCGCCCTCACTCCAGCGCAACGACACACCAGGCGAAGCCACTTAAGATGGTATACGAAATGAGAATCGCAATCGGGCTAGTCTTTCTGTCGCTCGCGGCTGCGGCCACAGTTGGCGCGCAGCGGGCGGCATCGGTGTGGGATGGCGTTTATACCGCGATCCAAGCGAGCCGCGGGAAGGCGCTCTACGGCGACAAGTGCGCGTCCTGTCACGGCGCCGCGCTGGACGGCAACGGAACCGCGCCGCCGCTCGCGGGCAAAGACTTCCAGGCCAATTGGAACGGCCAAACCGCCGACGACTTGCTCGAGAAGATGCAGACGTCCATGCCGGCCGATCAGCCGGGAAGCTTGAGCCGGGCGCAGAACGCCGATATTCTGGCGTTTTTGTTTCTGTCGAACGGATTTCCAGCGCGGTCCAAGGACTTGCCCGCCGACGCCGCGCTCTTGCAAAAGATCCGCTTCGAAGCGGTGAAGTCGAAATAATGTTCTGCTACACCGTTCCTGTTCGTGTGTCTGATCGAAGAAGAATCGTGTAATCCAATTGGGAAGTCGAAGTGATGCGATCCGAGGTGAATTTCATCGAACGAGCTATAAACGCCGGCGCGGAACTCCTGATCGCGTGTGCAAACGGACAGCGCGCTGTTGACTGAAGAGTTCCATGGTTTGTACCCCACGCGGTGATCCGACGCCGAGGATAGCTCGCCGCGGGCGATGCTGACCCACCGCTGGGCTAGGAACCTGTGCCAAGGTTTGACATAATCGTACCCGCAGAAAGGAGACCGCGATGCTCCTGCTCCTCTTTGGCATTTGCTTGCTGGGTGCGGCCGGCGCTAGCTTTGCTCAGGCGTCGTCCGATCACGATTTGGGATTGGTGGGAGACCGTTTCGCTGCGCTCAAATTCGAAGCTATGACTCCCGAGCAAAGGACCATGGTGGAGCACCTGCTTTCGGGAGAGCGCCACCGCATGGGCGGGCCTTTCAATGTGCTGCTGCGCAGTCCGGAAATGGGCGACGCGGCGCAACAGTATGGCGCTCAGGCTCGCTTTCATGCCGGCCTTCCGAGGCAAGTGGCAGAGATGGTGATCATCTTGACGGGGCGCTACTGGACCGCGCAATACGAGTGGAACGCTCACAAGGCCGCCGCGCTTCGGGCCGGCTTGAATCCCGCCATCGCCGACGCCATCGCGGCTGGAGTGCGTCCCCAGGCGATGACGCCCGATTTGGAAGCCGCCTACAACTTCATGGACGAGCTGCTTACCACCCATCAGGTCAGCGACTCGACGTTCCAAGCCGCCAAGGACAAGTTCAACGAAAAGGGCGTGGTGGATATGATCGCGCTCAGCGGATGGTACTCCATCGTTTCGATGGCTCTCGATGTGGACCGCTATCCTCTGCCCGGCGGCGTCAAGCCGGAGTTGAAGCCGCTCCTCAATCCTCTTCCGCTTGTGGGCAACGCCGGTTTCGCCACTACGCCCACCCCCGGCAAGTCTGCCGTGGTGACCAAAATCTCGATGGTGGGTAAGTCCAAGATTGAGTTGCGCGGCGACCGCTTCCCCGGGCTCTCCTATGACGAAATGACGCCCGCCCAGAAAGCGGCAACCGAGCGTGCCGTCGCCGGACGCGGAACCGTCGGAGTTTTCAATATCGCTGTCCGCAGCCCGGAGATGGTGGACGCGCTCTGGCCCTTCGGCGACCGGATTCGATTTCATTTGTCGGTGCCGGACAAACTGAAGGAAATGGCAATTCTGATTTCGGGGCGCTATTGGATGGCCCAGTTCGAATGGTCCGCGCATCACAGGGCAGGTGTTCAGGCGGGCCTGAGCGAAGATACCGTCCACGCGATAGCGGAGGGACGGCGCCCTGCGTCCTTGCCGCGTGATGAAGAGGCCGTCTACAACTTCTGCACCGAGCTTTATAAAACCAAGCAGGTGAGCGACGCTACCTTCCAGGCCATCAAAGACGCGGTTGGTGAGCGTGGCATCGTCGAAATCATTGGCGCGGCCGGCTACTACCAGGTTGTTTCGATGTTCATGAATGTCGACCGTTACCCAATGGCGAATGCCTCTCAGAAACTTGAGCTGATGCCGCTGGGAAGGCCGCTTCCGTGACGATGACGGAGCGAAGAAGCTGTGGCCTGGGGTGCGCGACGTAGAAGTGGGAATCATGCCGCCCGTCGCGCCTCCCAGTAGTCCTCAAACCGGCCGTTGAGATGGCAGCATCGGAGGGAGACGATGGCGTTGGCACCCCGAACCGTCCAGAACATGCCGGACTGTTTGAGCCGGGAGCCGATCACGGTTTTACAGCCGGCCTCGATTACACCCGAGCCGACAAAGAGGTGCTCGCGTCGAAACTTGGGATAGCGCATGCGCGCCACGTTCCTGTCAAAGTAGTCAGCCTCGATGCGAATCTTTTCGATCACTTCGGGATTGGTGGAAACGATGGAACGAAGGGCACACACCAGCTTCTCGATTTTTCCTTTGTCGAGTAATCTCCGCTGGTGGAGCTTGATCCAAGCTTTCTGGTTGGCCTCTTGATTGGGGTGCAGCCGGCGCGCCAACTCCCAGAGATGTTGGCGCGCGTGATACAGATCGACAATCTGCACCGCGCCGGGAAAATGTTGCTCGGCAAGATTCCAGATCCATTCGGCCCCATCGCCCATGACCACCTTCTTTTGAGCGCGGCTCCAGCCGCGTTTCCAGGCTTCCAGGTAAATACGCTTTCCAAACTCTTCGGCGGTCTCGATGGCGCCGGCGTAGGTAGTGGAGTCAGAATCGCGGATCGGGTAGCCTTCCTGGTCCCAGTCGGTCTGGGTGAAGACGCATCCCAACTTTACTTCCCGCGTATGGGATGACTGGCCTTCGGTCTTGCCTTGCCGACCCACCGTCTCCTTCTTCACCACTGGTATTCCCGTTCCATCCATTTGCACATACAGGATCGGAACCGATTCGCCCACGACCATCGGCAGATTCAACTGCACGGCCCGCTGGATCTCCTCCTGCTCGTCTGCTGCGATGTGTTCTCCGATAGCTTCAGCCGTCCGCTCCACAGCTTTGGTTGTCACCTCCAGATCGGCGAGGAGCTTCATCTGCTGACGGCCGTGGTCGAAGGGCGACCCTTGGCCCACTACCGCCTGCATGCGACGCACCCCAGGAGAGAGTTCCGTGTTCTCGATATCCAGTTCGACATCAGCGGGGAATTGGCCCGTATGGCAATGGGGGCACAGGTAGTAGGGGCGCGACACTTCCGACTTACCTACCGCAGTGAGGACCGGCTTGGAGCGCAACTCCCGATAACGGGCCTGGTTG
>CAVZOD010000010.1:0-110663 GCA_963776805.1 Bryobacterales bacterium | reverse complement strand
ATACCAGCGCGAATTCGTACGACTGGCGGTCGCGAAGCTTGAAGTAGTGGGAGGCGCGTCCCTCAATGCGCGGTGGTACTTCAACCGCTACGATGAGATCGCCACGGTCGAGCACGTTGTCGCGTTCGGGCGTGTTAGCGGGCAGCCGATGGAATTCCGTGAACGGGATCGACCGTTGTCCACGAAGCCCGCGCACCAAAACGATCGCATCCAGCGCGGAGAACGCCACCGCCAAGTCCGAGGGATTTGTTGCTACGCAATCATCGGACCACCCGAAGATCGCGAGATTGCGATTGAACCCATATCGCGCCGAACAACCGGAGCCGGGCCGCCGTTTGTTGCAAGGGAGGTCGTCTTCATCACGAAAGTATGCGCAGCGAGTCCGCTGCATGATGTTCCCGCCTATGGTCGCCATGTTTCGGAGTTGGCCTGATGCTGCAAACAGCAAGCTTTCGGCGATGACCGGAAAACGGGATCGTACGTCCAAGTTCGCTGCCACATCGCTCATTCGCGCGAGCGAGCCCAGGCGAAGCCCACCGTCATGGAGGGCCTCGATTTGCGCCATATCAGGCAAATGATTGATGTCCAACAGACGGTCAGGAAGCGTTACCCTGTCCTTCATTAGGCCGATCAGGTCGGTGCCGCCCGCTATGAAGGCGAGATGAGCGTCATGGGCATGCGCAGTGATCGCCGCTGAAATATCGGCCGGCCTCGAAAGGGTGAATGGATGCATGTTTACCGCCTCCTTGCTGCTTCAGCGACCGCTGCAACAATGTTGGGATAGCACGAGCAGCGACACAGGTTGCCACTCATGCGCTCGCGAATCTCCGCTGGCGACAGATCCTCAATTGTGAATGGCTTCGTGACGTCCTCGGTCACCGCACTCGGCCAGCCCGCTGCCGCTTCTTCGATCAGTGTGACGGCAGACATGATCTGGCCCGAAGTACAGAAGCCGCACTGAAACCCGTCATGCTCAATAAACATCTCCTGGACTGCGTGCAGGCTGCCGTTGCTCTCCAGTCCTTCGATCGTCGTGATTAGCTGACCATCGTGCATCGCTGCCAAGGTCATACAGGACAGAATTCGCCGGCCGTCGATGTGGACTGTGCACGCTCCGCATTCCCCGCGATCGCACGATTTTTTCGGACCCGTCAAGCCCAGCTCATCACGCAATGCGTCGAGGAGCGTAGTTCGAGGTTCGACTTTTAACGTCCGCAATGAGGTGTTCACTGTCATACTCACTTCCATGCGCACGTCGCTTTGCGCCCGCTCCGCGTAAGTCTGAATCATATGTGTTGACTTCCTCCCGACTTTTCACCCTTTGATGATCGCGGTGCGCGACCACCTCGGCAACATCGCTCAACCGAGAAAACGCAACGCGCGTGCCAACTCTAAGCGCCGTTCGAGAGCTTGATTTCATTGAGTCGCTAAAGAGCAAGGGAATGAACCATCAGTGTCATGTCAAAAGTGTCAACGCGATCGTGACACGCGGCCGTAATCGCATGCGCGCTCAACTGTTGTTTCAAACATGTGGACCCCTTCGCGCCGCCTGTTTCGTAGCTGTCACGTTCCTGGCGGCCAGTAAAGCGCGAATTATCGCCGCCGAAATTCCTGTCGCGCCACTATGATCGGCTATACACGTCTCGTACGATCCGCCGTCCTCCGCAATCTTGCCCGCATTCTCCTGCCCAGTGTCGACGGGCGACCGCCAAGGATGCGGACTGGAAAAAGCAAGTGCTATGCCAGCAGGCCATAGGCGGGGTAAGTGCCAGAGAGGAAACCACCTTTGGTTTCGGGGGACGACAGGACTCGTCGGCGTGTCGAGACTGTCAACTTCTCGTTGACAGCGCGAGCCAATCACTCTCCGCAGCGTGGATTGCGAACTGCGGTGCAGTTCAGGCATCCTGGTTTGTGGTATGAATTTCTTTGGTGAGCGGACGCAGGCGCATCCGAAGAACGATATGAACGGCAATGCCTCCATTCCGCCCCGGACCCGCGGGAGTCGTTATGAAGCCGTGCTTCGCATCAGTGAAGCGCTTTCGGCGTGCCGCGAGACTGAAGACCTGACTCGAATCCTTTCGGAACAATTGCGTGAATTCCTCGACTTCTTCCAGTTCTACATCCTCGTCTATAAGGAAAATTCCACTGAAGTCGAATGGGCCGTGGTGGGGTCCGAGAAGAGCCTCGTCAGTGCGTACGCCGATGTGCCAGTCCAAGACCGGCCATCATGGCGGGCATACGCCACACAGGAGCCGTTTCACATTGCCGATTGGGATGCAGACGAGAGGGTGCCGGCGCGTCTCAAGCAAGGAATTGCGGCTCAAGGCCTTCAGATCGGGCCGCTGGTTTTTGTGCCCCTTACCACACCGCATCGGCGCCTGGGCGCGCTGGGCATGTCCGGACGTCCTGGCACCGTTTACAGTGCGGACGACATTTCTTTCCTAAGCCTGATCGGGCGAGTGGTTGCGTTCGCGATTGATGACAATTTCAATCTCAGGCAGGCCGAGTCCGCACAACGAGAATTACAACGCCAGAATGAGCGGCTGCAACGCAGCGAGAAGGAGTTACAGGAAGTAATTGAAACGATTCCCGCCATGGCCTGGTCGGCAGCAACAGATGGCGCAGCTGAGTTCTTCAACCGCCGGTGGCTGGACTACGCCGGCCTTTCCGCGGATCAGGTACATGGTTGGGGCTGGACCAGTGCGGTTCATCCAGATGATCTCAGCAGGCTTGCGGATTACTGGCGCAGCGTCTTGGCATCCGGGGAACCTGGCGAGTTCGAAGCACGCCTCCGCCGCTTCGACGGAGTGTACCGCTGGTTTCTATTTCGCGCGACACCATCCCTGGACCATGGAAGGGTCGTGAAATGGTATGGAACAAATACCGACATCGAAGCGCGCAAGACTGCTGAGCAAGCGATTGTCACTCAGAATAGCCGACTCCAGCTTCTGCTGAAGCTAACGCAGGACATCACTTCAAACCTGGAGTTTCGCGAATTGCTACGCGCAATCTCAGCAAGTATTCGTGAAGTTATGGATTGCGACGCAGTCCAAATTTGGCTCGCGGATTCGGCTTCGGGTAAGTTCCGCTTGTACGCCCTGGATTTTCCAGACGGAAAGGGCTTTGTCAAGGAGGGAATCCTTATCGAGTCGGTCGGCGCCTGTAAGAGAGCTTTGGAAACCCTGCAACCGACAATCAGGAATATCGCCAATCCCCAGGAATTTCCGCCCGATCTGTACAAGTTGATGCTGGCCGAGGGGTTGAAGACTCAATGTGTGATACCGCTTGTGAGCCGCGGCCGCGCCGTCGCAGCTCTGACCATTAACCGAAGGACCGATAATCCATTCCTGCCGGATGAGATCGCTTTTCTTCGGGAAGCGTCTGGTCAGATAGCCATCGCTATAGAAAACTGCCTCGCCTTCAGCCAGATCTCCGAACTGAAAGAGAAGCTGGCGCAAGAGAAAGTCTATCTCGAAGAAGAAATCCGCAGCGACATGGGTTTCGAGCAGATCGTGGGAAACAGTCCGGCGCTCAAGCATGTTCTTCAATTGGTCGAAACCGTCGCGTCCAGCGATTCGACCGTTCTGTTACTCGGTGAAACGGGAACCGGCAAAGAGTTAATCGCCCGAGCGATTCACGACCGTAGCGGTCGTAAGAATCGCACCTTCGTAAAGCTGAACTGCGCGGCGATTCCCACTGGCCTACTGGAGAGCGAGTTATTTGGTCACGAAAAGGGGGCTTTCACGGGCGCCATCACCCAGAAGATTGGCCGGCTCGAATTGGCCGACCAGGGCACGCTGTTTCTGGACGAAGTGGGCGATATTCCACTTGAAGTCCAGCCGAAGCTCTTGCGTGCACTGCAGGAGAGGGAGTTCGAACGGCTCGGAAGCACCCATACACGCAAAGTGAACGTTCGTCTCGTGGCCGCTACCAACCGCGATCTTGAAAGTATGATCGCAGCGCGTGAATTTCGCAGCGATCTGTACTACCGTCTAAACGTCTTTCCAATTCGCATACCGCCGCTACGGGAGCGCAAACACGACATCCCTCTGCTGGTGAGTTATTTCGTGCAGAAGTTCGCGAAGCAGATGCAGAAGAAAGTGGAGAGCATTCCCGGGAGTGTCATGAAGGCGCTAACGGCATGGGAATGGCCTGGAAATGTTCGCGAACTTGAAAATTTCGTCGAACGCGCTGTAATCCTCTCACGCGGCAGATCGCTGGCCGCGCCACTCGCGGAATTGCGTAAGGTCAGCGGCGCCGAGCCCAAAGCCGCTGCCGCCAATCACGACGACATCGCCCGGATCGTCAAGGAAACCATTAATGCCCTACATGGAAACAACAGCGCCAGCGGCGATCGTCTTAAGAAACAGCGGGATGAGGTCGTGCGCGCGCTCACCGAGGCGAAGGGGCGAGTCGGCGGCGCGGACGGAGCGGCGGCGCGGATGGGGATGAATCGGACAACGCTCCTGGCTCGGATGAAGAAGTTGGGGATCGATCCCCACGACTACGCCTGATGCTTCGATCACCGTAAAGTGTCAATCGACATTGACAGTTTCAACCCGCCTCCGGCTTATGTCATTCTCACATTGAAAATATAGTAGTTAGAGCCAAATCTCTTTGGTGCATGCGTTGCGTTCTCATACCTAGCGATAGGTGCGGCATGCTGAAGATCACGGTTGTCGAGGGCCGGCGACAGCGCCAACTGCTCGTCGAGGGCAGACTCATCGCACCTTGGGCCGCCGAGCTCATGAGCGCGTACGAAAATGCCAAAGCAGGTCTTGTAGGGTGCGAGCTGGTCGTCGATCTCAGGAGCCTGACTGCGATCAGTCCGGAAGGAGAAGCTGTACTGCTGCAGTTGATGCAAGAAAAGGCTAAATTCCTCTGCGGCGTGTACACGCGGGAAGTCCTGAAGCAACTGGCCCGTAAGGCGTGCGGAAGCCTACGCGAGGCCACGGACGAGTGCACGGATTCTGACACGTGAGCAGGCGCGACAGTCAGACAGGACTAACGACCGTCATTGTCACGTTGACAGCATTGACAGTTGGCCGAGCTGTCATCAAGTCACCATCGTAAGCGGCAGGAAAATCAAGGGTTTATTGAAGTGCCAGGCTTTGGCCCACACCTTGCGGTTTCCTCCATTGCGTGGGTTCTCGCAAGATCAAAAACGGTCAGACGTTCTTAGCCACGCTAAAACTCGGATGGCCGGCCCGGAGATCAGGACGAAATTGCCAAGGCCGTCGCATTCCTCGGTTCGATGAGCGTCATGCAAAGAATCATAAATAACAGTGTGGATGTGCAGCGCAGGCAGAAGCCGGATTCCTCAGCTTCGCACCTCTGGGCGGTGCTCTTGGCCGGCGGTGATGGCGTTCGGTTACGAGATCTAACGCGAAGGATTGCAGGGGACTCCAGACCCAAACAGTTCTGTCGCATTGTCGGTGAACAGACCCTTTTTCGGCAGACGCGCGCACGCCTTGATCCGCTGTTCTTATCCGATCGACAAATCTTCGTATTTTCCCGCGCGCACGAAAGATATTACAGTCACGACCTGATCGATGGCGGGCATTCCTGCGTTATCGAACAGCCGGTTAATCGAGGCACGGGGATCGCGATCATTACGACACTCCTTCATCTCTTGCAACGTGATGCTGATGCTGTGGTCGCCTTCTTTCCTTGTGACCACTTTTATACCGACGACGACTCCTTTCGCTTAACGATCCGATGTGCCGTTGAATGCGCGGAACAAAATTCCGAGTCGATCGTCCTCGTTGGAGCGGTAGCCGAGTATCCCGAGGTCGATTATGGATGGATTGAGCCTGGCGTAGTTGTCTCGGAATGTGTGGTTGGGCCGCTTGCGCGCGTTGCTCGATTCTGGGAGAAGCCTCCCTTGGATCAAGCCCGCGCCCTTTTGCGCCAGGGCTGCCTTTGGAACACGTTCGTTACTGTAGGCCGCGCCACGACATTCTTTGAGATGTTGTGTTCGCAAGTTCCCGAGGCAGTGCTTGCCATATCGCGGGCGATGGCAAACGACAGGTTCGACACTGCGTACCCTGCATTAGATACCGTGGACTTTTCGCGGGATGTTTTAGCGAACCTGCCGCATAGACTCTTGGTTCTGCGCGACCGAACGTCAGGTTGGGCTGACCTTGGGAGCCCCGCCCGTGTCCACGATACGCTCAGTCGCAACGGCATTCAACCGGAATGGGCCGGTGGGGGAAACTGCGTCTTTGATCATTAAGAAGCGCCGAAACGAAATGGCTTAAGAGATTAAGTACACAAAGGAGAACATCATGCAAACACTTCGAGACAACTATTTGACCGCCTATCGCAACCTGAAGCTGACCCGAGACGCCGAAGGCGTGCTGGTCGTCCAATTCCATAGCAACGGAGGGCCGCTCACATTCACGGCAGAGGCCCATACGGAGGTCGTCGATGCGTTCTACCGGATTTCACAAGATCGAGCGAATAAGATCGTAATCCTCACCGGGGCTGGCGGGGACTTCATGATAGGTGTGGATTGGTCGTCTTTTACCAACGTTTCCGATCCCGGCGTGTGGAGCCAGATCCACGATGAAGGCGTCCAGGTTTTGGAAAACATGGCCAACATTCGCGTGCCGGTGATTGCGGCCATCGAGGGACGTGCCCACATTCATTCTGAGTACGCGCTACTGGCCAACGTCGTTGTTGCGGCCGAGAGCGCTACGTTCCAGGACGTAGGCCACTTTGCCGCGGGTGTCGTGCCCGGTGATGGCATCTTCACCTGCTGGAGCTATCGCGCCGGAGCCGGACGGGCCGAGGCTTTCCTGCTCAACCCGCAGCCCCTTCCGGCGCGTACTGCGTATGAATGGGGAGCGGTTGCCGAAGTCGTTCCGAATGGTACAGCACTCGCTCGGGCGCGCGAATTGGCCGCGCTCTACCTGAAAGCGCCGGAAGTAACGCGCCGCGACACGCGCATCCATTTTATTCAACCGTTGAAAGAAAGGATCGTACGCGAAGTTGGCTATGGACTGTCGGTCGAAGGAGCTTCCGCGGCCGACCTCGTGAAATCAATGCAGGCGAAGAGTGAGCCTGCGGCGCAAAAGAAGTCTGCATAAAATCCCGAATACCGAGCGGTTTGAGTACGGCGCCCTCCTGAACGTGGAGCAAATGCTATGTCTGTTTTGAGTGCGGTGCAAATTGTTGAATCGTTCTGGTCGGATGTCTGGGTTGCCCGTAACCCTGGCGCAGTCAACCGCTACGTAGTCGAGGACTGACCGCTCATCGGTCAACGCTTTCGACGACACGCTGGTAGCTCAAGCCATCGAAGCGACCGGCCGCAAGAAGCTGATCTTCGCTGGCATCTGGCTCGAAGTCTGCGCGGCTTTTCCGGCAATGACCGCGGTGGGTAAGGGGCTGGACGCGTATGTGGCGGTCGACGCCTCTGGAACGTTCAGTGAGACCAAGCGGCAGGTCGGGCTTCTGCGCATGCTGCAGGAGGGCGTCATTCTCTCGGACTACGCGACCTTGATGGTGGAAATCCTCAGGGACCTCGGTGGACACCTGAAAACCGGCCATACGTGGACGCTTCAAAACCGGCCAACGGAGCGGAACCAGAACAAGAGTATTTATACCGCGCGAGGGGGCGTTCGAGCAAACACTTTTTTGAGATTGGCTTAACGAGCTTATACTGGCTTTACCTAGGCGGAGGATATGGCGACGCAGGGATGCGACCGGAGCGCCGACCTAGCGGCCGGAATAGCAGGGCGGCGTAAGCCGCCCTTTTGGCGATATTCTGGCGCAAAAGCGATAAATCCCAGGGGTTTGGGGACAGAGTCCCCAAGTGAATGTGTTCGGAAACATCAGATGCCTTCGAAAATTGAGAGGTTGATCGATGCAGAGGATTGGCCTGCCGCGAGACGAGCCGTGCGTGCGAAACTGCGATCATCCCCGAAGGATCACTGGCTGCTCACTAGGCTTGGACTGACGTATTACGAAGAGCGGCGTTACAGAGAGGCTCTCAAGTACTCACTCCGCGCTCTGGCGGAGGCACCGAACTGCCCGTTGGCGTTGTGGGACTACGCCGGTTCGTTGGAGATGCTAGACCAAACGGAAGCTGCGTTGAAGGTGTTTTCTCTTCTGGTCCGTCGTGGCGTACAACAAATCGCATTTGGTGACTGCGGTGAGGGGCTGGCGTGGGCGCGTGGACTAATCGCCGATTGTCACTATCGCATGGCACATTGCTACGCCGCCCTACATCGTCCGAAGATGGCCATCAAGTCTTTCAACAGTCACATCGGTCTTCGAGGGCCTGGGTGCCGATCCATTTACTCGCTGGCCAAAGTTCGGGAAGAACTCGGTAAGCTGCATGCGCCTCGCCGGGCCAGTGTCCAAGAAACGTGTTGCTCCGATTCGGTTCATTGAGTACCCGCCGCTGCCTTGGTGCGCCAGCTACGCGGGCCGCACTTGAGTATATGACCGTGATGGAGCAGCCGATCGAGCATTGCGCTTACTGCGGCGACATCGCCAAGTAACTTTCCCCAGTCATCGACAGGACGATTCGAGGTGAGCAGCGTGCTGAAGCGCTCATAGCGGCGCATGATGATTTCCAGCAGGTCCTCGGCGGCCGTGTGCGGAAGTTTGCGCATGCCAAAGTCGTCGATGATGAGCAGCGGAACGGTGGCCACCGATTCCATGTATTCCTTGCGAGTGCCGTCTGCAACGGCCTCGGCCAGCTCATCGAGCAGGATGTGAGTTTCGCGATACAACACTTTGCAGCCTTGTTGAATCGCAGCCTGTCCGATGGCTTGCGCCAAGTGGCTCTTCCCCGTTCCTCCGGGGCCGAGAAACAACGCGTCCTCGCGCTTGTTGATGAAGGCGCCGGTAGCTAGGTCAAAGACCAGGCTGCGATTCATCTTGGGATTAAAGGCGAAGTCGAAGTTATCGAGAGTGCGGTCGGGATCGCGGAATCCGGCCTGTTTGCGGCGGCGTTCGAGCAGCCGGTCGGATCGGCGCGTAAGTTCGTCCGATACCAAGCAAGAGATCAGGTCGATGGGAGCCATGGGTTCGGCCTGTGCCTGGCGGAGACGGGTTTCGAGCACTGAGGCCATGCCGCCCAAGCGGAGTTGCCGGAGTGCACGTTCGAGTTCGATTACGTTCATGATTGGTCCTCCTGACGGGTTCGGTTTTCGATGAGATCGCGATACAAGGTGAGCTGGCGAATCAGTGGATCGACCTGTCGCAAGCTCAACGGCAGTTGTGGGTTGTGTTCCAGGTAACGGCGTACGAAGTGGTATTCGCGGGTGCTGGTTTCTAGGGCTAGCGCGCAAGCGTCATCAGTGGACGCGATGCCATACTTTTTTGCCAGCGCCAGCGTACCCAGGATGCGGCGCACTGCGAGTTCGCCGTGTTTGGCGTGCATCGCCTGGCACAACTGGCCAATGTGCTTTCCAGCTTTCTCAGCGCGGTGCAGTAACTGTTGCGTCGATAGCGGCGTCCGCCGCGGCCGATCCTCGTCGTGGATGCGGTGACGGCCGCGCTCTTGCCGCAGGTGCTCGCGTAGCAACTGGCCGGTGACAGGATTCAGCAAACGAACAACGGCTTCATTCCACTGGACCTGAACGCGGCGACCGATCCAGCCAGGTGGCGCGCCGTAATACGCGGCTTCCACTTCGACGCAACCATCCAAGTGCACGGCTCGCTCGCCGTGCTGGTAATAACGGAAGGGTTCGATAGGCAGCGGAAGCAGTGCAGGACGCTCTTCGGCGAACATCGCCGTGACTTGCCGTTTTGTGGTTCCGTGGATGCGCGTGTCTGCCCAGCGCGCTTCCCAGCGATCCAGATACGCTTGCGCATCTTCCAGGCTCTCGAAGCGCTGGCCTTTGAGCGGCGTCCGCTTTGCGTGGCCAACACCGGATTCCACTTTGCCTTTGCGGTCCGGGTCCTGCACTCTGCATGGAAGCGCTGTGACGCCGTAGTGCTGCAGCACGTCACGGTACAGCGGATTGAGCGTGGGCTCGTAAATATCGGGCGTGAGCACGCCCTCGCGCAGATTGTCGAGCACCACCACGCGAGTCACTCCACCAAGCCTGCGAAACGCCTGCTCATGCAGCTCGGCCCAGACGCGCGAGCTGGAACGGAACACCAGGAGGCGGACGGCCTTGCGGCTGTATCCCAGCGTCAGGACAAACAACCGCGTGCGCCGATACTTGCCCGTTTGCGCGTCGCGCACCATCGGGCCGGTCCCATAATCGACCTGCGCTTCCTCACCAGGGGCCGTCTCAATGACCACGCGCGCTTCCGGCGTGGAAGATCCGCGTAGCTTCCGCACGAAGCGTTTGACGCTGGCGTATTTTTCGGCGAAGCCGTGGCCGTCCACCAGGTCCTGCCAAATGGCCGTGGCGTTCCGACCCTTTGCCAGCTCAGATTCAATGAACTCCCGGTAAGGTTCGCAGGCGCTCTCCGACGGAGTTGAGGTCGGCGTCTGGGTCTCGTCCGCAGGGCCATTTTTGCGTCCAGGGTCGGTGGACACCTCTATGGCCGGTTTTGGATGGCCGCGTCCCCAGCCTCCTGGAGGTCGGACGGGAATGCCCGCCGCTTTTAAATAGGTCGAGACCGTTTCGCGCCGAATGTGTACGGCTCGTTCAATCCGCCTTAGGGACCAGCCAAGCCGGCCGAGAGCAAGGACTTGCTGTTTGTTTTCTTCGCTCAAGACATTCACCGCCGGAGGATAATCCTCCGTCTCAGTCAATGTCCTGGATCAGCTATCCCGTTGGCCGCTTTTCAGGTGTCCACCGATGGCCGGTTTTGGGTGTCCCCCGAGGCAGGGACAATGCGCGACCGGCCAAGCTTGTTGGTCAGATCGCCCAGGCCTTACGGAAAATAATTCATCGGCGGACGCCACTATAGATGCAAGCGCATTGGCTCGCACTTAAAAAACTCAGCCCCTCTGCTCTATCAGCGCCGCAGCGCGCTTACCGATTTTCTTGAGCGCCACTTCGAGGCTTCGAAGTTCCTCCGAGCTCAGCTCCGAGAACACCTTCCTCATTTGCCCGGCATGCTTTCGGAAGGCTGGAGCGATGAGATCCCTGCCGCGCGATGTGAGCGCAACGATACGAACCCGGCGATCTTCGCCGCTCTCTACCCGGCTGACGAACCCCTTCGCGAAAAGGCGGTCCACGGCGATACTGATCGAACCTGGAGTCAGATCGACAATCGGGCCTATCGTATTGACCGGTAAAGGCCCTTTGTGTAGCAGGACTTCCAGCACGCCGAAATCCGAGAGGCCGAGCCCGGTCTCTTCAATACCCGCGGCTGCGTAGCGCGTCAGCGCACGCATCGCCTTCATCATGACAAGCCAGACATGCTCCGGCTCTTGGATGCTTTGGGCCATGAAAAACCTGAATCCTCTTGAATTATACGCCATCAATTCTATTGAGATCAAGATGATTGACGCCATGGTTAGGGGCGTCATTCGAAAGGAGAACCTGTTATGAGAACCGTTTCCGCAATCTCCCGCTACCTGGCGAGTGTGATCTTCCTGGTTTTCGGCCTGAACGGCTTCCTGAACTTCATTCCTCTGCCGCCGCCGGGGGGCATCGCCGGGCAATTTATGGGAGCCCTGTATGCCTCGCACTATCTGTGGGTCATCTTCGCTTTCCAGGTCATCGCCGGGGTGCTTCTGCTGGTCAACCGCTACGTGCCGTTGGCGGTGGCCATCCTCGCGCCGGTGATCGTCAACATTCTTTCTTTCCACGCGTTGATGGCCCCGAGCGGGCTTCCGCTGGCCCTCTTCGTCGCAGTACTGTGGGCGGTGATCTTCGTTGACGTACGATGGGCGTTCGCCGCGTTGTTCCAGGCCCGCCTGCAGGCTCGCGCCTGATCAACCAGGCATGTCGCTCGGCACTGCAAAATAAAGGCAGCACACAAGGACAACCATGGCAAACGATCGAACGATTCTCATCACCGGAGTGACAGGCCAACAAGGCGGAGCGGTGGCGCAGGCTCTGCGGGGCACGGGCTTCCATCTGCGCGGCCTGACGCGCAAGCCGGAAAGCGAGCGGGCCGCGGCGCTGGCGCACCAAGGCATCGAGATGGTCAAGGGCGATCTAGATGACGAGGCGACTCTGCGCCGTGCGCTGGCTGGCGCCTGGGGCGTCTTTGGCGTGCAGAACGCGGGGGAGGCGGGTGTCGAGCGCGAAGAGGCGCAAGGAAAACGTCTTGCGACGCTGGCGCGCGAGACCGGTGTCGAACACTATGTCTACACATCCGTGGGCTCGGCGAACAAACAGACGGGCATCCCGCACTTCGACAACAAGTGGCGCATCGAGGAGACCGTGCGCGGCCTCCGTTTCCCCTCCCATGTGATCCTGCGTCCGGTGTTCTTTATGGAGAACCTGGTGGCGCCTTTCAGTCTCCAGGGCTCCACGTTGGCCTGGGCGCTCGGGCCAGGCACGAAGCTGCAGATGATTGCGGTGGAAGACATTGGCTGGTTCGGCGCGCGCGCGTTCACCGACGCCCAGGCCTTGAACCGCCGCGAAATCGACCTCGCCGGTGATGTACGAACGATGCGGGAAGCGGCGGAGCTCCTGACGGAGGCGCTGGGCCGGCCGATTGCGTTCGCGCAGACACCAATCGAAACGGTCCGGCAGTACAGCAAGGAGATGGCGTTGATGCTCGAATGGTTCGAGCGCGTCGGCTACAGCGCAGACGTCGCCGGCCTGGAACGGGAGTTCGGCCGCACGCTGACGAAGCTCCCCGACTGGGCGCGCCGCCACGCGCGACCGAATGGGCAAGGAGAGCTCGCATGAAAGCTGTCAGATTATTGGAATACGGTGGGAAGTTGGTGTTCGACGATGTGCCGACACCGACGATCGCAGGCGACGAGATCCTGGTGAAGGTCAGGAGTACCGCCGTCAATCATCTGGATCTTGTTGAAGCCTCCGGAACGGCGAGACAGATACTCCCGATCGACCTGCCCTGGATACCCGGTCATGAATTTTCAGGAATCGTCGAACAGACTGGCAGTGACGTTGCGGCCTATGCCCCAGGTGATGCCGTATTCGGCACCACCACCGGAATGGGAGCGTACGCGGAGTATCTGGCCGTCAAAGCGACGGCCATCGCCAGAAAACCGTCCAGCCTTTCATTTGAGGAGGCGGCATCAGTGCCAGTGGCTTCCCAAACTGCATGGGAGGGGCTCTTCACTCACGGCAATCTGGAAAAGGGACAAACGATCCTGATTCATGGTGGTGCGGGCGCTGTGGGCGCCTATGCGGTGCAATTGGCATCGCATGCCGGTGCCACCGTCATTGCCACGGCAAGCGGCGACGATGAGGCGTACCTCAAGTCTATCGGAGCCAGCCGGGTTATCGACTATCGAGAGACCCAGTTCGAGAAGATTCTGGGAGAGAAGGTCGATATGGTCTTCCACTTGACGGCTGGCGATACACAGAAGCGGTCGTTCCTCGTCTTGAAGGAGGGCGGCCATCTCGTCTCTGCCACCCAGCCCGTCTCCCAGGAAGAGGCCGCGATGCACCGTGTGTCGGGCGTGATGATGAGGCTCTCGCCGTCCAGGGACGTGCTCGGCAGAATCGCGCGACTGCTGGAAGAGGGAACGATACGACCAGACGTCGCGACCGTGTATGCGCTGCAGGATGCGGCCAAGGCATGGGATGACATCGCCGGGAACCTGCCAGGGGTTCATGGAATTTCGCCCAGTGGGCCGGGAGCGGCAAGACCCAGATCACACGGCAAGCTTGTCCTTCGCGTGGCCTCGGGTGAGCACGAAATCAGGACTCGCGCCTACGAACTTTATCTCGCTCGCGGGGCACAACCTGGCCGTGAACTGGAAGATTGGCTTCAAGCCGAACGTGAGCTCACGGCTGAGTAGTGGTCGATAGAAACCATCGTCAAGGAGCAAGAACAGGATGACCATTTCAGTGATCATCGGCAGCACACGCCAGGGCCGGTTTTCCGAAAAACCGGCGCAGTGGATTCTTCAGCAGCTTCGTAAGCGTGAGGGGATGGAAGCGCAGCTTCTCGACCTCCGCGACTTTCCCATGCCGTTCTTCGACCAGCCCATGCCGCCAGCGATGCCGGGCCGGCCGCCTTACGAACATGAGGTAGTGAAGAGATGGACGGCCCAAATTGCGGCCTCGGATGGTTTTGTATTCGTCACCCCGGAGTACAACTACGGCACCTCTGCGGTACTGAAAAACGCGATCGATTGGGTCTATCCGGAGTGGAACCGCAAGGCTGCCGCGTTTGTAAGCTACGGAAGCGCCATGGGTGCGCGAGCCGTCCAGCAGCTTCGCGAGACGGCAGTCGAGATTCAGATGGCGCCGATTCGGTCATCTGTTCACGTTCCCGTTGCCACGCTTTGGGCGCATTTTCAGGGTGGGGACGTAGACAAGGGCCTCGCCGAACTGGAGAAGCAAGCCAACGTCATGATCGACGACCTGACCTGGTGGACGGCAGCTCTCAAGGCGGCCCGCGAACGTTGATGCCGATGAAAACCTCAACAACAACTCACCAGGGACGAGTGGCTTTGGTCACCGGCGCGGCCCAAGGTATCGGCCAAGCGATCGCAGTGGCATTGGCAGAAAGAGGGGCACAGGTGATCGCGACCGACCTCACCCGTCCGCACGAAACCATAGAGAAGATTGGTCCAACGGCCCACGCATTTCAACTGGACGTGACGCAAGAAGAGGACTGGCGGTCGGTATCGATCAAGGGCCGGGACGTGGGTGAGGTGGATATCGTTGTGAACAACGCTGGGTATTTTCCAAATCGCTCCATCGACGAACTAGATCTGCCGACTTGGCGAAAGACGATGGCGACGAATTTAGACGCACAGTTTCTGAGCGCGAAATACTTCCTGCCAGGGATGAGAAGGAACAAGTGGGGCCGTTTCGTCGGCATATCGTCAAACATGGTCGGCTTGGCTATACTCGGCATGAGCCACTACATCGCCACAAAGATGGGAATCATCGGGTTCATGAGAGGTTTGGCGAATGATGTTGCAAGCGATGGCATCACTGCAAACGCGGTCTTACCAGGTCTTACGAATACACTGGCCACCGCACCTCAATCGGAAGAGCAAAAACGCTCCACCTGGGAACATCAAGCGATCAAGCGGCTGGGAGAACCCGAGGATGTGACGGGCGCGATTCTGTTCTTAACAAGCGACGATGCCGCCTTTATCACTGGTCAGGCAATCGTCGTGGACGGCGGTCAGTATCGGATCGGCTAGAGCGCCTGACGGGTGAACACCATCGTCTTCTCGTCTTCCAGAGACGCCTCGGACGATCGACCAAGGCTGTTCCGGCGCCAGTTATCTCGTGGAACATCTTCCGGGCCCGCCTCCGTGTCCAGGTCCACGCGGATCTCATCGCCCGCGTGCGGCGAAGCTAGAGGCCGAGATCACTCAAACCTGAATGTTCGTCAGGCCGGCGTCCAAGCGGCCAGGGTACTTGCGATCCGAAGCCAAAATGGGAAGGTCGTTGATGGATGAGCGCTACACGAGGCAGATCCTTCCACCTCGACTCAAGCCCTACGGCGATGTCCTCCGGCAGCTCTATCGTAATCTGCATGGTTGCCCGTCCCTCCTGTCAATTGTCTCAGGAGCAACTCTCTTCGGCCACTCGGGCCAGCGCATCCAGCACTGGCGCATGCGCAAAGGCTCGGTTACGCTCAGGTACCGGGTTTCAGCGCGCCGGCGGGTACCGGCCCTTCGGCGCGGGCATGCGATCGTCCTCCCTTCCGAAGGGAACGGGTCTCGCGCGCGGCAGACTTTCGCGGCGCCGGAGCGGCGTTCCCGACGGACGGAATAGTCACCAGGTCCAACTCATCGTGAACATCGGTGGCGCCGGCGCCAGGTAGCGCATCGTGGTCTCCAGCGACTTGTGGCCCATCCAGTGCTGCACGGTCCGTACATCGAACCCCCTTCGCAGCATTCCCGTGGCATAGGTGGACCGAAACATCTTCAGGTCAAATTTGGTCGGATCGAGCTTGGCGCGCGTCGCGATGAATTTACAGTGATCGAGCATGTGCTGTTCGCGGTTTCCGGTAGGGGATGGAAACACAAACTGGCAGTTCGGGCGATGTGTATGCTTCCGAAGCTCGTCGATGAGTTCCACCGGGGCCGGAATCTCACGATCTTCCCATCGCTTCGGGTAGAATCCCAGTTCCGGTTTCGAGGTCACCCGCACGGTCCGCAACTCGAAGTTCACGTCGCTCCAGCGCAGGAACATCACCTCCTGCTCGCGGAAACCGGTCAGCAGAAACGTGGCGAATAAGGCACGTTCCGTGTCGGGGCAGGCTCCAAAGAAGCGGGCAAGCTCCTCGTGGCGATATATTGAACCTGTGGGTGTCGATGGAAGACGAAGGCGCCCGGAATTTCTGCGTCTTCATGAACTGACCTACAAGCGCCGCAATTGGTTTCCGCCTGATGCCTGCCTCCTGGAATCGAACCCGGCTCACAGAGAAGCTCGGGATTGACTATCCCATCATTCAAGGTCCGCTCGGTGGGCTGTCATCGCAAAGACTGACGGCAGCGGTCTCCAATTTCGGCGGACTGGGCTCATTCGGCGCTCACGGCTTGACGCCGGAGGTAATCAAAGATGTCATCGCGGCTCAGCCTCGCACGCGCGCCGAAAGCCGTATGATGCTCTGAGTAAGGATGACGGCGCCACGACCGGAAAAGTTCAACCTTCCGTACCAACTAGCTCCCACACCTACCTCAAGCCAGTGCGGCTGCCTCTAGTATCCAGAAGATCTCTTACGTCCATCGGGCTATTTGGCCATCGCGGTTTGTCCAGCCACGCTGTTATCGGAGTGCTGAGTGGACTCCCTATTGTTCAGCATCGGCCTTCGTAACGGTAGTTCCAGAGCCGGTCCACGCTCTCTTTCAGCGCATAGGCCGTGAAGAGCTTGCGGTTGAGCGCAAACAGCGAGTTGAGTTCGTGCCGTTTGCCGGAACTCAGGTTGATCCAGCGGGCCAACAAAGACCAGCGCTGGCCCTTGACCATGCGTTCTGCGCGCAATCCGAACAGGTGAATTTCGTCTTGCTGGCCTTCTTTGCCTTCGTCTGTTGCCTTGCTGGGTGCCGACTGGGAGTGAAGTTGAAACCCCTTCGCCTTTGGGCTTCGCATTTAGGCCTTCGCATTGGGGCCTCCGGGGAGAATGTAATGCGTAACGCTCGGTTTCCTTGCCGCCTGGTTCTCCGGTCGTGGAAGGCTGCAGCCCGATTTCCTTCATCTTCGCGGCCCATTGCCGGTCATGGTACGAACGGCGCGGCGGGGTGCCGTGGATAAGCCACTGGCACAAAATAAACTGGTTGCTTACGAAGATACCGCATGGTATCTTTAATAAGAACGCTTTTCAAAACGAGCGGCAACGCAGCTGCTTCATTCCATTCGGGGCTCAAGAGTCTCAGTGGAACCGTCGATGAACGTTGCTGATCGCATTTGGTAGGGCACTTTTGAAACACAACTTGTGAGGTGAATTATGACCGGTTTAGGATCGAGCGAGATGAAGACTGTCGTTGACTCGGAGTTAGCAGTGGCCCACCTTGTTTTTAGGGTGGCTGACCTTAAGAGGAGTTGCCAATTCTACTCGAATCTCGGCATTCCTCCATTTGCTATTGACGGAAAGATCGCACTTATCGAACTGCGTGGAGGCACTCATCTTCTATTGTTGGAAGTTGATCAGTTGGCTGGAGAAGGCCTAGCGGAAAGCGTGACAGGACAGTTCCACCAAAGATTTTCTGAGCAATTTGACCTAATGATTAAAGGCAAAGATCTGAGTGAATTGGAACACTATCGGCTGGAGCTAGTCAGCCGGGGAATCGCGGCGGGAGAGATCCCTGATGAAACATTCTTTGGACATCATCTGTTTTGCATAAAGGACCCCGACGGGAACGGTATAACGATTTATACTAGCCACGCAATTCAGTGATCTGTTCGCCGGTCCCGCCCTGTGCTGGTGACGCTGCAACGCCACGCGAAGGCCCGAGGCTATTTCGCCGCGAGCGCTTTTCCGGGCGCATCGAGGAAACGGCGGTGCACGTACTGACGATGAACCCGGAACCCGGACAGCTTCACCGGGCGCACCGATCGTTGAGGAGAGTTTCGAAATGAAGGCGGCAAAATTAAAAAACGCGTACATGAAAAAGAAGGACCCTCGCTTCGTTAGAGAATCCCTCTTGAACGCCGCCTTCGAACTCGCTGCGACCAAGGGTATGGCTGACGTCACCGTCAACAAGGTGAGCGAATTGGCGGACGTTACCAAGGGGGCTTTCTTTCACCACTTCGATAGCAAAGAGACGTTGGTGACGGAGCTGATGCAGATGTTATTGACCCGATTGGACAAGCAGTTTGACCGACTGATGGCGGAGGAAGAGAACTCCGATGGATGCTTTACTCGTGCATACATTAGGGCCGCATTCTCCGAAGATGTAGCTGAACGTAAAGTTTGGGGCGCGCTCTTGAGTCTGATGGCCACTAAAGATCAGGTCGGATGGGCTTGGGATATTTGGCTGGGCGAACGCCTAAAGAGACATTCGAAAACTGATTCGAGAATCGATCTTCGTGTCGTAAGACTTGCGGCAGATGGCGTATGGCTTGAGAGAATCATGAACGCAAAATCAAAACACTTAAAGGGCGTCGCAGAATATCTCATTGAGATGACACGAATCCGTTAAATTGCTCGGGCTATTGCGGACGAGATTGTGCTAAACCAGTTCACTCCGACGAGCACCGGTTTCTATCTTTTATTATCCGCAGCGCTTGCAGGCTCTCAGCCAAAGCTTCGACCCGCATTTTAGGCTGCTTTCCTGAAAACCACAAAGTCGGTTCTGGTGGCGGCCATGCATTGGGCTTTGAGCAATATGTAGCGGAGGTTTTTATACCCACGGCGGCGGCGTAACAAGCACTTGATGTTCCGTTGATGGCCTCCACCATTCCCAAGGGCACTTTGGTCCGGCAGTAGTTCAAGATGCCCTCCAGGTGATTCAGCAGCATTCCGGCCAGCTTCTCGAAGAGCCGGAGCCGCTGCCAGCGCAGCTGATCCATCCAACGCTGGAGATAGTTCAACATCGCGCCTTCGTAACGGGGGTTCCAGAGCCGGTCCACTTTCTCTTTCAGCATATAGGCCTTGAAGAGCTTGCGGTCGAGCGCAAACAGCGAGTTGAGTTCCTGCCGTTTGCCGGAACTCAGGTTGATCCAGCGGGTCTGGGGACTCCGACGAAGCCGAACGCTAAATCCGAGATGATTCCGAACGGCATTCCGGGATGATCCCGAACACCATCTGAGCGTAGCGACGCTGGCATCTCGATTGTGCAAGAGGTGTTCGGCTTCTGCAAGTCCGAAGCGCTGCGATCGGGATCTGGACGCTCATTGCCATGCTCACTGGTGCGGTCGAGAGGACTTTGAACCTCCACACCCCTTCGGGCACATGCACCTCAAGCATGCGCGTCTGCCAATTCCGACACGACCGCGAAATTCGAAACCTCATCACACCAATTAGTCGGACAGCTACCTCAAGCTGGTGCGGCTACCCCTAGCACCCAGAAACCTCATACGTCGACCGGACTATTTGGCCACGCGCTTTGTCCAGCCACGCTGTTGTGGAGTGCTGGTGGACGCCAAGTAGCTTTGCGCCGCTCACTTTGATGACGTGTCTGCGATCATCACCATCGAGAGGACGGGCTCAGGGCCGAGCCTCTCTCATTCGGAGGCCCCGAAGAGTCTCACGGTCCTGTTCGAAATCCGCGGCCGAGTAGTCGAAGATTTCGTGCTCTGTGAGAAAAGCGTCGACCTCCGTCCGCGTCTCGAAAGCAAGGAGCCGCCGAAGCTGTGCAGCAGTGAGGGCATGCGACCGATATGCTTCGAGCGCCAGGCTTTCGAGAGCCGCACGAGCAAGATCATTCCACTTCGATTCAAGCCCCTCAGCGATGTCCTCCGAGAGCTCTAACGTAATCTGCATGGTGTTGCCCGTCGCCTCGTTTCGATTATCTCAAGAGCAGCTCTCTCTTTTCGGCCAGCGGACCGGCGCGTCCAGCATCGGCTTCTGACGCGAAGAACTCGGGTAACCCTCAATTACCTGGTGCCAGCCCCTTGGCGCCAGCATCCGATCGCCCTCCCGCCGCCTTCCGAGAGGAATGGGTCTCTCTCGCGGCAGACTTTCGCGGCGCCGGGTCGGCCTTCCCGACGGACGGAATAGTCACCAGGTCCAACGCGTCGTGAACATCAGTGGCCGGCGCCAGGTAGCGCATCGTGGTCTCAAGGGACTTGTGGCCCATCCAGTGTTGCACGGTCCGCACGTCGAACCCCCTGCGCAGCATTCCCGTCGCATAGGTAGAACGAAATGTCTTCAGATCAAATTTTGTCGGATCGAGTTTGGCGCGCTTCGCGATAGATTTGCAGTGATCGAGCATGTGCTGTTCGCGGTTTCCGGTAGGAGATGGGAACACGAATTGGCAGTTCGGGCGATGCGTGTGCTTCCGAAGCTCGTCGATTAGCTCCACCGGAGCCGGAATCTCACGATCTTCCCATCGCTTCGGGTAGAATCCCAGTTCCGGTTTTGAGGTCACCCGAACAGTGCGCAACTCGAAGTTCACGTCGCTCCAGCGCAGGAACATCACTTCCTGCTCGCGGAAACCGGTCAGCAGAAACGTGGCGAACAAGGCGCGTTCCGTGTCGGAACAGACTGCAAAGAAGCGGGCAAGCTCCTCGTGGCGGTATATCTTCACAAGGGGCGTGATCCGCTCAGGTAGCGGTAGCTCTTTGGTGATGCCGCTCCTTCCATGGCGCTTGAGAAATTGCGCGACGATGACCGCGTTGTGCAGAATCGTGTTGGATCCCAGGCCATGATCTTTCTTGAGTGTTACGACGAAGCGCGTCAGGTCGTCACCGGAGATCGCGTCAATCGAGACGCAGTCGCGGAAGAACTCCCCGAAGCGGTTGAGCACGGCTTCATATTTGCGATGAGTGTTGGGCTTTTTCAGCGCCGCGATCTGCTGCAGGTATTTAGTGATGGCGACGTGCAATGCAGGCTTCTTGACCGTTTCGCCAGCTGTTTCAAACCCGGGGATACCCAGTTTGCGGCCTTCCAGTTCATGGTGCTTGCGCCGCTGTACCTCAAGTGCCTGAGCGGCGGTGACGCCAGCACTCACACGACGGCGAGTGCCGCCCGCGTACCACTCGACATAGTAGCGGCCGTCGGCGATGGCGTTCCAGTCGTAGTTGCCTTTGGCATTGCGGGGGATGGAAAACATCTGCCAGCGGCCGCCAATTTTGATGCGTTTGACGATGTTGACTCGCGACAAAATATCTCTCCTGCGAGCCGCATCTTTGCGGACAGCGAGGGAGACAGCACATGGCCTAAATGACAGAAAACAAAGGGGGAGCGTAGAAGCTGGCATTCTGCCCCTCGAACATAAGGTGATGACTGCGCCGAGATGAAACCAGGTCCCTCGTCGTGCGGTCGCATTAGCTGCTTGACACCGCGCACCCAAATCCTGGCTGAGTCGCTTTAAGCAACATAGAACACTTGGTCGGCAGTCCGGTACACGCTGATCTGTGCGAATCAGTGTTGAGAAACCGCTCGCAATTCAGGTTGCCTCCTATTAGCGTTGTCCCTGCGCTATCCTGGGTCCAGGGAGCCAGTTGTGAGCAACGCCGCTATTCCTTCGTACCTTGAAATCATCGATTTCATCGCTGGCGGAACCACTCCTCAAGCCGTTGCCGACTATCGCCCCTCCCCGGAAGCTCAACACCGTATCGCCGAATTAATTGCCCTCGAGAAAGAGGGCAGCCTCTCCGTGGAGGAGAAGTCCGAACTGGATCACTTCATGGACTTGGAGCACATCCTCCGGGTAGCGAAGGCGCGGGCCCGACAGATCCTCGCCAGTGGCTCTTGATGTAGATGAGGCCTCGCGTCGCGTCGTCATCGAACGCGCAGGTCGACGATGTGAATACTGCCTGGTACATGAGGACAGCGCTGGTTTTCCGCACCAGATCGATCACATCATCAGCCGGAAGCACGGAGGCTCGTCCGGTATTGGCAATCTTGCCTATGCCTGTGTCCTTTGCAACCGGTACAAAGGCTCTGATGTCGCATCCGTAGATCGCGCCGGCAAGCCAATTCGATTTTTCGATCCGCGGCGTGACATATGGGACGAGCACTTCAAACTGAACGGACCCGTCATCCAACCGATGACGCCAGTGGGTGAAGTGACTGCCCGGGTGCTCCGGCTTAACGCCTCCGAGCGTGTTATCGAGCGCCAACTATGGCAAGCCCTCGGTCAGTATCGTAGAGACTGACGGCGCGTCCCAATTGAAAATCTCGTCCTCGGCTCTATTCCCCAAAAAAACCGACCCAAAAGTCTGTCTTCGTCTGAGGTTCTGACAATGATCTGGTCAATGGTCCTGGGGGCTGGCGTAAATGGTCCGGATCGCTCGCGGACCCTGACCTTTGGGGACATCTTTGGGGAAAAGTAGTTGATCGTTTTCAGGACCATTGTAGGACCATAATAAGCGCTATTTGGGGCTCCAAAAGGCTTTTTGAGCGCCACTCGTGCCTTTGGCTTCCGTTAGTTACCAACGCCTAGCGAACTCATAACCCAAAGGTCGGTGGTTCAAATCCATCCCCCGCAACCAACTTCACATTAGGCCTTAATTTCAACAATCCACAACCCATAACCATCAGTTTGGCCTCTTGCTGTCAGGTCTTGTTACCGCCTGCTCGGCCGCTTTTTCTACCAAACTTTCTACCGGTGGCTCTTGGCGCTTGCCAAACATCGCTTTCTCCAGCTTGCTGGAAGCGTCCCGCCTGGACTGCGGGAACAGGTGGCCATAGGTGTCGAACGTGATCTGGATGCCGGAGTGCCCGAGCTGATCGCAGACATACTTCGCGCTTTCCCCCTGGCTAATCAGCATCGACGCGAAGAAGTGCCGCAAATCGTGAAAGCGAATGCTGTGCAACTTCGCAGCCACCGCAACCGGTCCAAAGATCGAAGCGTTGAAGAAATCCGGGTCAATAAACGGGTACGTGCCGGCTGAGGGCCCGGCCTTCTCAGGTGTGAAAATGAATCCCGCCTCGTCAGCGGCGGACTGCCTGAGTTCGGCGAGCAGCTTTAGCACTCGTTCTCCTACACCCACCCGGCGAATTCTCCTGCTCTTCGTCGGGCCAATCTTCCACTCCCATTTGTGCACGCCATCCTGGGCCTTCACCTTGCTGATCGACCGGCTGATGCTCAGTTCCCCAGCGAACCAGTCAACGTCACGATACTGCAACGCCAGAATCTCGCCGCGCCGCAATCCGGTGAATGCGTCGAGAAGGATAATGTCATGAGCGAGCCTGGCGCAACCATGTTCCTTCGCCATTTCTTGCGCAGTTTCGATCAATGTCCATACCTGCTCAGGAATCGGCGGCTGGATCTCCGCCGAAGTCTTCGACGGCAGTTCGACGCCCCTTGTGGGGTCATGACGAATGTAGCCCAGCTTGATTGCACTCGGCCCTTTCTTGCCAACCAGCATGACGCTCAGGAGGGTCATAGCATTTCTTAAGCTCTTCACGGACAGACTGCCTGCCAAATTGGACGCTAGGCCTTGCACGTGGTGCAGTTGAATTTCGTGAACTCGCAACTTCCCTAGACGCGGCACCAAATTTTGGCGAATCAGCGACCCGTATGCGGATGCCGTCGATCCTCGAATGCCAATCCGGTCCTTGATCCATTGTTCGGCGAAAGACGCGAAGGTGATGCTCTTGGGCTCAATATAATCTCCCCGATTAACTTCGACGAGTACTTCGTGCAGCTGCGATTGAGCCTGATCGTAGCTGCGAAAACCATGGCCTGGGCTGCTGCCCTGCATCTTCTGCTTCCCCTCCGAGTCTCGATACTTGATGAAGTACGTGCTGCCCTTTCGGACTACACAACCGCGCTGACCCTTCATTGATTTGCTATCCCTTCCATCCCAACGTAACGCCGATTGTTCAAGCGCTTTCTGAGCTTCCGCAGTGAGGGTCGGGTTGGCTGGCCATCGTGATGATGTCATCTAGATCGGCGTCGGTGAACCGAATGTATTTTCCGAACCGATGATGCGGAATCGCGTTCTTCCGCGTTCGCTCATACAGCCACGTTGGTTTCAGATGCAGCATCCTGGCGGCGTTGTCGATTGTGTAAAGCCTGACTTTTGCATTTGGAGGATGCTGGGTGGTGCCGACCATGCCTGCTGGCTTATCCCGATTAACGTCTCCGTTGGCTCCCGGAATATTGTTACTGGGAACACGCGGATCTAGATCGGTACGCCGACCACGGCTTACGTTCTTATTGCCCTTACGAGGGGTAAACATATTTCGTGCCATCCTTATTCACCAGCCCCCTCTGGCGCAACCGGCTCAGGAGTTGGTACACGTTGTTGGGAGAGCGGTGCCGTGCCTTGGCAATTTCGCCCGGTGTCATGGGGCCGCACTTCTTCAACAAGAGCAAGATTTCCTGGCCTTCTGGTCCGGCCCCCAGCTCAATTCCTGCGTAGGCGGCGTAAACTCCGGGATTCGGTCCGCGAGCGTTGAAGCCGATCCGCAACATCGTCTCTGGAATCGATCGCCCTTTGATCTCCATGAGCTTGTGATTCGGGTTCGACGGGTCCTCCATCAGAATCCACCATGCATCGACCGCAGCGGTGATGCCAGTTGTGCCGAGCACTTGGTCTGCGGCGTATGGAGACACTGCTTTGCGGAGGTGATGCGACAGAACTCCGGTGCATCGATGCTTGATGCAGAGTTGCCGTAAGGCGCCGAGTTCGCGATAATCGTCCGCCACCCAATCCTTAGCCTTCCGACTCGATCGAACCGCCATATACGGATCGATCACCACGAGTTGATAGGGTTCGCCGCGCCTGCGTGCCTCCGTCAGCCGTTGTTCCAGATCACAGAGTCCACCCTGCCGGAAAGGCTTTAGAGTATCGATAAAGGTGATGTTCTCAAGTGCTCGGCGATCAGCTGCCCCGATCTTCGGTAGCAGAAGATGCAGGCGATGATGCAGCTGCTGAGGCGCATCATCAAATTCACAAAAGAGGACCCGGCCCGGCGTTACGATGGGGCGACCAAGAAAGGTGCGCCCCAATGCAACTGCGATGGCGAGTTGCAGCAGCAGCCAGGTCTTCCACGACTTGGGTCGCCCAGCAACTAGCGTCAGGTGTGCTGCAACCAAAATGTTCCGAACCGTGTAGGCTGGTGCAGCGAATGCCTGCGCGTACAATGTCGCCGCGTCAATCGAATGTGGAATCGAGCCGTCTTTGTTTGCGCGCTTCACGGTGCCTTCCCCAACTTCTCACCTAGTGCTCAACCAACGCCCTGGGGGGTAGGGTCGCTCGTTTCATAGGACGGCGCCAGCGCAGACGATAGGAGTCGCTTACGTCTTTGTCCTCATCGTGTGGCTGGCGATGCCAGCTGCGCTCGAGCAAATGGTGCATAATTGCCTCTCTGATGCCGGCTTCCAGCTCCCGCCTGGTCAAACCGGTTGCTTTGCAGAAATCGCCGACGCTTATTTCGACGTAAGGGACCTCCAACCCTGGCACGTAGTGGGCGAGATTGTCGAGACCAACGTTCGACACGACCTTCCACGCCGCACCGGATAGTTGCGACATCGTAGCGTTAAGCTCGGCCATCAGTTCGAGCGGCGCATATGCTTGTTTTTCTTCACGAGTTTCCGTCATCTGTTTATCCTCCTTACAGCCTTGTTCACTGGCGCGTCGATCGGATGAAACTGAGATCGACTACATTGTTAAATTCATTCCGCGCGGGGTCAGTTACGGTCGTCCTCCATCCACCGCACGACATGTTACAAAACTCGTCCTGAACCTTTTGACACTAGTCGGCGCCGTCAACGTTGCCGATGTAGGCCCTCTTGACCGTGGCAGGACTCAAACCGAGCTTCCGACTGATCCTTCGCAAACTCCAGCCTTTAGCCCTGAGCCTCTGTAGTCGTGTCAGATCCACCGTCGCGCGGGGCCTACCGATCTGCTTACCGGTTTTCGTTCCGTGGCGCTTCGCATTTTCCATCCCGGCTTCAGCCCGCTCGCTTCGCTGATTCCGGTCCATCCTGGTCAGGACGGCCATCATAAAGAACAGAGCGCGACCATCCTTGGTGGTTGTGTCCAATCCGTCTTCAACCGACACGAAGTCCACTCCAAGCGCGTGCAATTCACGAACGGTTCTTGCGAATTCCGTCGCGTCCTTGGCGAATCTGTCGAGTCGCGAGATCACCACTACGTCGAATTCTCCACGCGTGGCGGCAGCCATCATCGCCTCCAATTGGCGACGGCGAACCGCCGGTTTGTTGTGCGGCATATCAACAAAAGATTGGACGCGACGCCATCCACGGCCTTGAATGAATTGCTCTACGGGGCGTTCTTGGCCACGCCTTCGCAGAAGTAGATCTTCTTCAAGCGTGCCCTCGCTGATCCGAACGTAAGCAGCGGCCCGCTTTCTGTAGCGCACGTAGACGGACAACGACTTCCTCGTAGCGCGTCTGGTCGCACAGTTGTTCGAGGGCGGCAACTGAGGATCGTCGAAATCGACTTTTAGTTGTGGGTGTCGAGACGCAATCTGGGCATCGTCATTATTGTTGGCCACTGGTCTACCATTCTCCAGAGCTTTGCCGCCAAGTCTGTAGTCGCCATGCGCGGAAAGTGCGTTCTTGGCGAAGTAACGGCAGCCAGCGCGAGAGGGATCGAACGCTTCCATCTTGCAATCCCCGAAGCGTCGGACTGCCTCCAGTTCCCACTTCCTGATATCGAGATCATTCATTGGCGATGAGCACGTGCAGATGCACGCGACCTCCGACTTCACCCCGCGATAACGCAATCGCCCAGGCGATGCGACCTCCAGCTGCCACCTCGATTTCGGCGAGAAAGGCCTCCGCGAGAGCGAAAGCGCGTTCTGGCGCCACCGCATGGCGGAATGAGATCGTCGCCATCCAGCGCCAGTCCGCCAGCCCCTTTATGTAATTTCCGAATTCTTGTAGCGACTGGCGAGCCCGCCTTGCTTCTTTAGCCGTGCGGGCTGCCAGACGCGGATGATCCATTAACATAACTTGCTCCTAATCGCGATGCGCCTATTGCGCCATGCGGTGATCCAAAAGCCTTGACAGCTACCTTTATAATCAAGAGCCTGAAATTTCATACTCCTATCCGAGTTGCAGCGGCTGGTAACCGCATCGGAAACCCAACCATGTCGCTTCAAACTCTAGGCTATGGTTAGAACCGGGAAAAATCCATGAGTTTAGCTTCGGGGTTTTGCGGGCAGCTTCGCGTTACTTCGCGTTTGTTCGAGAATTCCGCACGTTCAGCCGCGCTTTAATGCTCTCGGTTGTCACGCGCTTCACGTGGCCGCGGCCGGTTGTTTCCAATTCGCCGTCTTTGATGAGTTGCTCGACTCGGCGGACCGATATTCCGAAGATGTTAGCAGCGGTCGCCTTATTCACGCCTAGCGGGTGCTTTGACAAAATGCTTTCTGGGTCCGGGTGTGGCTGCCTCGATTCCCTTACGACCGAATGTACCTTGGGAACAGCAACAGTTTGCACCCGAACTTTCACATTGCCGCGCTGATCATCAGTTGGTTGCCGCTCCAGGGCGTCCACTTGCCATTTCAAGACCTGCAATCGCAGCGCTTCTTTAATCGCACGTTTCCGGGGACGAATGAACTCGCTGGCTGGGTGATAACCGGTTCTGCTGTTACCCAAATGAATCAGGCTCGCTTTATCAAAACTCTCTTCGACCACCTGCCTCCACAGACCGTTTTGGCCGCAGATCTCGTCCAGCAGTGCATCCGCATGCTCCTGAACAACCACTACGTTCTCCGGTGACGCCATGCCGCGAAGCAGAGAAGCCGCCGATTCCTTCAACACTTTCAACGCGTAGTGCTCGAAGTATGGTTCCAATAGGATCGGGTTTGGGCGCATCTCCCCCTTGGAGCAGGCCAGCAAGAAAAATTCGACATCTAAGCGAAGCCGTGCTTCGGCAAGTCGGATTCGATTCTTGGCGGCCGCGGATAGTTGGAGCGTGCGCATTGGCCCAGTGGACATGAAATCCGCAAATGGCATAGTACCGTCATTTCACACGCAGTTGGGATACGCTGGTTCATGCCCAACCTGGACGCCTGCATAGGGAATGCCCGATTCCTAAAGGAGGCACGAAGAGTCAAGTATGGCGTGGGATAACGTTGTCATCGAATATCATCTAACGCCGCAAGGCTGGAAGGACGGCAACTCATGGTCCGGGGCGAGCCGAGATAACCCAAGCGAGAGGCCACCAGGTACAGTCTTGACCGTCCGTCAACATATTTACCAGCGGTCTTCTTGGTCGCAAGAGGAAATAACGGAAACAAAATATTGGCGCTCGCCCACAGCGTCGCGCAGGCTTATCGAGAACCTTATTAAGCGATTCGGTGGGTCTCCGTCCACTAAGCAGCCAGCGAAATGATTCCCTCTAGTGGCGACCCGCGCTTTCACGTGTTAAACCGCGCTTCAGGATCATTCTGCACTAAGCAAGACACCACCTGGACATGTAATGCCCAAAACGCCGATGCGATGGGATGAAGAGATCAGTTGCGAGTGACATCGGCTCGGCATATCCTTCGAGTTATGGCGACTCGAACTAACGAGCACATCAGACGGGGGAACGCAGCGATCGTCGCGGGAGATCTGGAGTTGGCTAAATCGGAGTTCTACCAAGCTCTTGATGATCCTGACTTGCTTACGCAAAAGATTGCGCGAAATCGGCTAATGGAGATGTTTCGTGAGCAGGTCTACGCCAGCACGCACGCTCATTTCTATCATCGACCACACTGCCCAGCCAAGAACTGGATCATTGGAAGGCGTTTGGTTTGGTACACAGATTGGGACGAAGCCGAGCGCGCCGGCAAGGAACCTTGCCCTCAATGTAATCCTCCGAGAATTCAGCCTCACCCGGGCGGCAGCTGAATCAGCGGTGCGGTTGCCCGTCCTTAAGATCAAGAACACGGTGGCCGGGTCGGGGCAGAGCCCGCTAGCACTTTCATGGCTCGAATGGGAAGCGTAGTTTGATCGGACAAACGCACCAGACATGTCAGATAATGTGCAAAAGCTATGATCCCACAGCAAAGACCGGACAGGAACGAGGTTCTGCGCAACCTGAGTTTCGGCCACCGTGTCGCAGAGGAGGAACTAAAGGAACTCAGCAAATACTTTGTTGAGACCGAGCAGTGGCGTCAAATCCATTCCGGCGACGTGGACATCGTGTATGGACCGAAGGGCTCGGGAAAAAGTGCACTATATGCTTTACTCCTGGACAAGACAGACGAGTTCTTCGATCGTGGCATCGTCTTGGTTTCAGGTGAGAACCCGAGGGGAACTCCTGCGTTCACCGGCCTCGTTCAAGATCCACCGAACACTCAACGAGAATTCGTGGATCTGTGGAAGCTCTATCTCTTGACTTTGGTTGCCGGTGTCCTGGACGAGTATTCATCGTCGGACCCAGGAGCGAAGACAGTATTGAAGGCTTTGAGCGATGCTGGTTTGCTCCGTAGAGAACGTACGTTGTTGGGCTTGCTACGCAGCGTTATCGATTACGTCCGTAAGCCTAAGGCCGTTTCGGGCGAAGTCAAGATTGATCCTACAACCGGCATGCCGACGGGTGTTGTCGGAACGATCACGTTTAACGAGCCAAGTGTCGAGGAGGCACGACGGGGGCAGATTTCCGTTGATTCGTTATTCCACTTGTCGGATCAAGCTCTGGCGAAGATGCCACTCGTAGTCTGGATTCTGCTGGATCGGCTCGATGTCGCGTTTGCAGAATCGCCGGAGCTTGAGGAAAACGCATTGCGGGCTCTGTTCCAGGTTTATCTGGACTTACTGTCGCTAGAAAGCATTCGATTAAAAATATTCCTGAGGACCGATATATGGCGGCGGCTCACCAGAAAGGGGTTCAGAGAAGCGAGTCACATCACGCGGCACACGACAATCAATTGGGACAAGCGCTCTCTCATCAACCTCGTGGTGCGGAGAGCATTGCAATCCCCTGAACTTGTTCGTTTCTCAGGTGTTGATAGCAACCAGGTCCTTACCTCCGACGAAACCCAACTTTCGTTTTTGTCTAGAGTGTTTCCTGACCAGGTTGATATTGGGCCGAATAAACCTAAGACCTTCGACTGGGTCCTGAGTCGAACATCGGATGGCACAGCGCAAAATGCTCCCCGAGAACTAATTCACCTCCTTAATTCGGCACGTGAAGCGGAACTGCGCCGGTTGGACCTCGGTGCCCCCGAGGGTGAGGTAGGCGTTCTTTTCAGTCGCCCAGCATTGAAGGAAGCACTCCCTGAAGTATCGAGAGTGCGGCTTGAACAAACCTTGTTCGCCGAATATCCCGAGCTTCGGGACCCCATCCTAGCCCTTCAGCAGGAAAAGACACTTCAGCGGCTCGACTCATTGTCGAAGATTTGGCGCGTATCGATCGCCGAAGCATCGGCTGTCGCCGAGCAATTGGTTGAGGTCGGATTCTTCCAAAGCCGCGGACCTAAAGATGACCCGGAGTATTGGGTTCCGTTTCTGTACCGGCCTGCATTGCAGATGGTCCAAGGAGCGGCGGAATAACAACCCATAAACCGCTAACGTTGGGCTAGCCTTGTCTTGTCAATGGTGCTTGTTCTGGGGAAATCCGGGATGAACCCGAACATGATTCCCCACGAGGTGCGGCACCGTTGCCCATTCTTGACGTTTAGAAGACCGTGGCGTGATCGGCTGGCTTCAGGACGTGGGTGCCTACCCAGGCAACGGCTCTCGGAGTTTTGGGTTATTTCTGCGTGTGCGATAATCCTTCGTCTTCCGAGCACGTTGGCCACCCCATCCTTGAAGCTTCCTTTGCAAGTGCCCACGGACACAACCCAGCATACGATTTCCGTACACGAATCGAGAGCCATCACGCATAGCTTCAATGGAGCCGCGATCACTTGATCGCGGAATTAATCGGGGCAAGCGTGCCAGCAGGGGAAGTGCAGGGGCTTCAATAGGGCCGCGATCTGATCGCGGAATGCTAAAGCTCACGTTCGCTCTAGTGACTCGCTCATGCGGCTTCAATAGGGCCGCGATCTTTTGATCGCGGAATGCCGCCACAGCGAACTGAACCGAGCAGGCCATATCCTCGCTTCAATAGGGCCGCGATCTTTTGATCGCGGAATGCACGCTTATAGCGCGTCAAATCCTCGGTAGAACGCGATGGCTTCAATAGGGCCGCGATCTTTTGATCGCGGAATGGTCTCCATCGTGGGGATTGGTGTTTAATGATGGGACCGGGCTTCAATAGGGCCGCGATCTTTTGATCGCGGAATGAGCGGGCGAACCGTGTCAAACGGACACAGGCGCGCGTGGCTTCAATAGGGCCGCGATCTTTTGATCGCGGAATGCATTAACTCTGGCGCCGGTTCCGCTCGGCGTGAATGCGCTTCAATAGGGCCGCGATCTTTTGATCGCGGAATGCCGCGCCGTGGTTTGCTCCGCTTCTTTCGCACGCTTGCTTCAATAGGGCCGCGATCTTTTGATCGCGGAATGCCGTGGCGGTCCAGGTATGAACCAAGGTGAACTTGCCGCTTCAATAGGGCCGCGATCTTTTGATCGCGGAATGGACGGGTCCACCTGGGGTGTGCGCGCGGTGGTTTCCTTGCTTCAATAGGGCCGCGATCTTTTGATCGCGGAATGGGCTTGCTGGGGCGAACTGGGCGAGGCTCTTCGAAGTGCTTCAATAGGGCCGCGATCTTTTGATCGCGGAATGTATGGCACGTGGCCGCTTTGCTCCCGATGCTCTCCCGCTTCAATAGGGCCGCGATCTTTTGATCGCGGAATGCATTGAACGCAGCTTAGAACACGCGCTAGAGCTTCTGCTTCAATAGGGCCGCGATCTTTTGATCGCGGAATGCTGACAACTTACTGATTAGCCAGGAAGCAGTATTTCTGCTTCAATAGGGCCGCGATCTTTTGATCGCGGAATGAAGCATCCGTGATCGCATTCACCGCGGCGAAACCGTGCTTCAATAGGGCCGCGATCTTTTGATCGCGGAATGAAAAGTGCGAACGAGCTAATGGCAGAAACTCCAGGGCTTCAATAGGGCCGCGATCTTTTGATCGCGGAATGAGACAGGTGCGACTGAAGTTTGGCCGATACCTCAAGCTTCAATAGGGCCGCGATCTTTTGATCGCGGAATGAGAGCCAGTTGTGGGCGCGAGACTAAACATGTATTTCGCTTCAATAGGGCCGCGATCTTTTGATCGCGGAATGGACCCAGGAACGTCCCACGGTCGAGTTCGGCATGTTGCTTCAATAGGGCCGCGATCTTTTGATCGCGGAATGCGTACCGTGTTGTGCCACGCGTGCAGCGTGACAAAGCTTCAATAGGGCCGCGATCTTTTGATCGCGGAATGGCACCGGCGGGACAAACTTCAACACCGGATTTTTTGCTTCAATAGGGCCGCGATCTTTTGATCGCGGAATGAGCTCCTACTCTAACTCTTCTATTGTCAATGATCTACGATACCGTTAGCGAGAGGCTATAGCTTGGCCTTCGATATCTCACGTACTGCCAACAACCTGTCCCGCATAACCATCGCGAGATCAACCCTTTGAAAGACGCGAGCGGGTCCTCTACTTTCGGCATTGACCCACCGCTCGCGTCACCGGGTAACAACGACTGGGTACTCATCGGCCTAGCCTTCGCCGGTCGTAGCAAATAGTCCGATTCCGTAATGTCGCCCGATGCCTGCGAGCACCGGGCCCCGAACTCCCCGTCGAAATCGTACTTCGACATGTGTTCGCGGATAGCGCCGCAAATGATCTGGGACCTGGATCGCAGACGCATGCTTTGTGCCTGGCCACCAGGGCGCGCCCTGAAATGCAAATCCTTCGATCATGTCTTCGCCGTAACCAGACATGGCAAAGCTGCGCAACAACAGACGCTCGGTTTTGGCTAGCGAAAGCGTTCCGCGCCGGTCGGAATTGAACCCATGGAGCACAACCGGAGTCACGGTACGCCACACTTTTCTCTCACTCTGCGGCACGTACTGCGCAAACGTCCAGTCTTCGGAGTCAGCTGGAGCAAGGCAGCACGCGGCTTGCCCATGGCTGTCGAAGAGAACACATCCGCTCAATTTGAGTTCCAGCATGTGCGTCACTTCACCGACCGAGTTTGGTGGCTCCACGATCATCGCCCGACGGACAGAACCATCCCCAAAACGGCCGTGAATGCTTGGCACTGGAACATATGATAGGCGCCGCGCCTTATCGTTCTCGCTCGTGTGACCCTGGACGTACTCTTGGACAAATTTATCGTCGTATTCGGAAGACAGTCGCTCCGCTGCGGCATGCCTCAGCCAACCCGCCACCACCATCGAATCCTCCCATGCGATTGCCTTCACTGCGTCGGAATCGGGTTGCGTCAAGATGAAACGCGCCGCAGGACGAATCTCATCACCAACTCGTCGATAAGGCTGCATGCTCAAAAGAGAGGGGTGAGTGTGCGTATCGACACCTTTCCCCGCCGTCCGTTTCGTGAAGCGCTCATACGTCCCATAGAGATCATCTAGGGTGCCATCCATGGGAACGGCCAGACTGTCGCCAGAGACGGCTGGGGCGTACACCCTGCCAAGTTCTGCCTGCGAATCCATATCTGCATAAGCCATGTCGACGCCCCAGCCAAGCGTATGAAGGCAATGCGCCGCTATCCGGAGGGAGTCCTTCATGGCTTCTGCCTCCTCGGCCGGTACTTGCCAAACGTACTCAACGTGGGGCCCGTTGGGCTGGAGTCGCTTGGCTCTCACGTTTTTCATGGTTTTCAACTTACCAGGATCGGCACTGCGGCCTGATACCCACTCCCGCGCGATCACATCCATATCATTGTTTGGAACGGCAATTCGATAATGGGTTCCGTCCTCGTAGTCACAAGCGCGAATTGACGGAGGCGCTTGCTTCTCGAGCCAGCGGAGTGCGGGCTCAACCATGGTAGAGTACTTCCGGTACCCACAGGTCATCACTCCTGCCACAAGAGCCTGATAAAGTCGAGCTGGCGAGGGTGGCCATTCTTGGCCGTGGTACCGTCCGGTGGGGAAAGTTACCGCAATGCTCAGGTTTCGCGAGTTCATTTGGTCTTCTTCGTCTTCTCAGTCTTCTCAGCTGCTGCTTTTTTCACGCCATCCTTACTGAAGGTTGCGGCCCATGCATCGCCCACGCCAAAGTCCACGGCGGCCGCTTTGGCGAACTCCAAAGCTTCGCTTTCGGCCATCGGCAATTCGGTACGCTTGCCAGTTCGATCCACGAGCTTCGTTTCCGTGGCAGGTTCGCCAGTTGGGACTAACAGGCAACCCTCCCGGAGAAACTTTTCAGATTGAGCTAAGAGGGCGACCAGTGCGAGCCCGAGGATATAGCGCTGCAATTTGCGGGTTCCACCTGCATCAGCACCGGACAGCGCACGCAGAGCCACTAAGTTGAGCACGGATTGCCTGCGAATGCCGCCGCGAGCAATGACGCCGCCAGCGGTGCGGCCAGCGGGAGCATCGTTGAGACCTACATCGGAGAGGAAGTTCACCGAACCTAAGTCTCCTCGCTCGTCTTTTTCAGTTGAGGTGAAGTATTGGGCGGACCGCGTGAGCCTTTCCACTTCATACGCACGGATGGTGGAGCCTACGATTCTCGGCAACTTAACCTGGGTGTCTCTTGAATCCCACATTCCAAAGACCAGCGATGTCGGAGCCATCTTTGCGAGAGCAGTCGCATCCGACCTCGCCTTGATGGCTACAAACGCGTCCCTCAGCTGGGTCCATTTGTCCGAGAAACGAACGACCGCATCCGCCGCCCGGTGTCCCGCATCCAGCAAGTCAATTTCCCGTTCTCCAATTTTGATGCGTGCTCGCGGGACTAACTCGGAATATGGAGGAGTCTTAAACAGCGGCTCCATCCGGTTGGCCTGAGATCCAACGGTGTCCACCAGCGCAACTCGGCCCGTGCTGGTTTCATCAATAACGTATCCCGGCGCGTCTTTACTTCCTTCCGGCGGCGCAAACGTCGGCGGAAAAAAGACAGCTCCTTGCCCCACGACGGGCTCCAATTCCTCTTGTACGACAACAGCCACTGGCCCGTTCATTTCGAGCCATGCGTCAAACTTACTTGTATTCATTCGCCTGTGCTTTCCTTTCCCAAATCAATTGCAAATGTGAAATATTTGTAGCTCTGGCCTCGCTTCCTAATCGCGAATGAATATCGACGATGCGGCAGACCCGCCCAAGGCTGGCAAAACGCCAGGCGAGCCACAGCAGCCGGTAATGGAGTTTGCCAAAGACAGTAGCGAACTCCATCGCGACGTTCCGCCTTAGGGCGAAAGCCCTGTAGTCCGATTGCTGCCAGGATTTCGACGGCCGGAAATGTGGCCGAGTCACGGCCGTGCTCGTTCGGTGAGAACCCAACATCCAGAGAAGTCCATGCAGATCTAGGGTCCACCCCGAATTTCGCCTTCGTCAGGCTGGAGCGGTCAAACAGATCCCGGCTTGTATCTGAATGGTCGATTAACGGCAAGAGGTCGGAAACAATGTTCTTCGTCGTAACTTGGCCCGCCCAACACTTCAGATTTTCGGTGTTATCACGAAACTCATTCAGCCACCAATCGAGGATCAGCGATGCGCCCCGGTAGGGAATCGAAACGGGCCGCACAGCAGGTTCGATTTTCTCGTCCGGGTAGTCCGCGTTTGCTTCCCTAAGGCTCGCCAATACCTCCGTTAGACTGAGGCAGTGATTATCTTGGGTTTCAATCACGAACTCAGCCACACGCGGTCGAAAAGCATCCAACACGAATCGCGCCAGGGATGTGATTTGGTCCAATGCGACCAATTCCAGGAGCCCGCAACACGCGAAAAATTGACCCGGATTGAGCGGGTCCATTCGTATGCGCAGCTCACTCACTGACTGCTCCCCCCTCCTCTGCCGATGCCATCCCATCGGCGCATTTGAAGACTGCTTCTAAATATGCCAATCCCCACGGCCCGAACCGGCTCTGCAGCCGCGCATACCGGCGGGCTGATTCCAGGGCCGCCTCGGCAGATTTCGACAGCGCGTCCCGGTCGTACTGACGCTCCTCGAAAAATGGCCGGGCGCCAGCATGATGGCTAGCGACCAGATGCAGTAAGAGATCATCCTGTCCGACACCCGTTTTCAAGAGCGATCCAAGTTCGTGCCGATAGCCGCCGATGAGCTTCAGGTTTACGGGAGCTTTTGATTTTGCGATGGGCGCGTCCATGGTTCCACCCATTGCGCGCTGCCAAATAGGGTGGTGCTTGCCTGCGTCATGAACTTCCCCAGCCTTCGCGAATGTGCCTGCAAGCTCGGTGAGGCCTAGAGAAAGCGCCAGCTTCCCAGCCTTATCACCCACAGCCGTCTGATGTTCCTGGAGCGACACATCTTGCAATCCTCTTCTGATCTGGGCAGCTTCAGCAAAATAGACTATCGATGTTCCTTCCTCCTCGGGATGGCGGATGACAAACGGAGCCCTTAGCCCCCGCTCCGCAGCAAATGATGCCAATGAGGTTCGGTTTGCTTCGCGCGTCATAGCGCCTTCCTGCGCACCAATTCGCATCCAAACTTGGTCCTTGATGCGGTAGCGCCGACGATTCAGGCCCTGATCTGCAACATCGAAGGCTGTATCGGATGCTTCTTCGGCCCGAAACATGCCCTTGCTGATGTTTCCCAACTTTTCGGGTAGCAGCAAGAGCATATCCGCGATCTCGTCAGATTTCGCGATGCTCACCAGGTTCGCGAGACTAACTTTTTTGGCAGACCCGTCCGAATCGACCTGGATCAACCATATGCAATCAGACTGCTCACCGAAAGAAGTTGCCAGCTGACGGAACTTTTCAAGGATTCGCTGCGCCGGTTCCTGCAACCGCTCTTGCGGGCGCACCGGATAACGATCGAGGATCTGTTCAATTTGCTCATCGTCAATTCCCCACGCGATCAGATCCGATACATCGGCCCTCCACGCCAATTGCGCCTCGGGTGGATCACCTTCCTGCTTGCCGTGGAGCCATGGCGCAACCTTGGGAACCGCCCGATCTTTGTAAGTAGTCTGCGCCCAGGCTTCGATGAGTCTTGATTCCATTCGGGCCAAAGCCGGGGTTTCTGAGAGAGCTTCCTCGGGTGGCCTGTGCTCCCAGAGATTGTGGCACGAAATGTCGGCGCGTAGATCGCCTAGGTAGCTCAGTGTCCTAAGTAGCTTCTCTTTCTTGGGTGGCGAGTAAACCAAATGAGCCTCGCCCTCGCCGTAACCAAAGCGATTCAGACGACCAAAACGTTGAAGAAGATGATCAGCTTCCACCAACCCGGTCACCATCCGCTCGCATGACAAGTTCACGCCAACCTCGCCAGCAGAGGTCGAAACCAACCACGCTGGCTTTCCGCTTGGTTCGCGTTCCAGGAATTTCCTAAACACCGCATCACTCTTAGCCAACTCATCCCGTTCAAACCCGCGCATCGTTCCCGTTAGCAACGTAACCTCATGACCATCCTTGGCCAAGCGTGCTACAAGGGCAGCCGCTTTTTCCGGCTGTTCGATGAACACAATTGTTCTGGCCGCCGGGTTCTCCAAAGCCAACTGCCACATTGTGGATTCAACGGACCTACTCTCCACTTCATGAAGCGTGAGCGTCTTGGGCGCTTCAAAAACCTGCCGGAACGCATCACTCTGGGACGCATCCTCCAGGGGTGAGTGCTCGAAAACTTTCAATGCACTGGAGCTAGGTGTAGCAGATAGCAAGAGCACGCGAAAATGTTTACCGGGCAACCGCGAGGCTGGATTCATCCCATAGATACCTTCGAGCAGACGGGCAAAGGCAGGACTGAGATGAGCCTCATCATTCACTAGCAGCGTATCGGCACCGAGCAGACCAGCATGCATCGGGCGGTGATATCTGCCGGATCTATACCCGCGAAAGAGTAATCGGCTGCCGATCATGTCCACGGTTCCGATCACCACGGCAGGGGTGGACGGATCGACGGCCCAATCTCCGTTATCGGCTCGCTGCCCGCGCAGGGTGCTTACCGCCAGCGGGATTCCCCGAAGGGATGCTCCCGCAAGTAGGTCGCGAATCGCAGGGCATCGATCCAAAGCCGCTTTTTCTCCGACGAGTGCTTCCACTTCTGCGGTTACCTGATCAACAACCACACGTCGATTTACCACCCAAGCCAGTCGCCGTGGGACACCACTTGTGTCGTTTTGAAGGCTCCAGGCCAGCGCCGTCAGCCAGATTTGCAAGACCGCCGTTTTGCCGGAGCCGGTGGGCAGATTGAGTACCTGAGGCCAACGCCCGGCCACAATATCCAGAAACAGTTGCAGTTGCCAAGGGTAGGGCGCTCTTCCGGTCAAGGACACGAACACCTCGGTAAAGAATTGTATCGGATCAGTGCTCATTAGATAAGGTAAAGCTAATTATGCACGGATTATGTTGGTAGATAAAGCAGGAATTGTCTAAAACCCCATCCCGACCGTTCCAGCAGAGAAATCCCACACTGAATGCGAATCTGGAACCAACGGTTCAGGAGTGATCGTCTCTCCAGAGAGAGAGCGGGGCCGCGTCAAGCCCGACTATTGAGGACGTTGCCTCGGCTGGAATCTACTATTGTTGAAACTGGCACACCGAGATGCTTTGCGATCGCCCGCCAGCTTTGGCCTGATTCTCTAAGCCGCAGAACTTCGTCCCGCCGAAAAACCCGCTTGGGCCTACCTAAAGTCTTACCCTTCGCTTTGGCAGCCCGAACGCCACAGATCGTTCGCTCCCGTATCATCTCCCGCTCGAATTCTGCGAACGCCCCAAAGATGTGCAGCATGAATCGGGACATTGGATTCGATTCGTCCGTGTCGATGTTTTGGGTCACTGCGATGAATCGGACGCCCAGGGAAGCCAGTTCCTGCACGCTTTGCAGACTGTTTATCAGGCTCCGGCCCCAGCGGTCGAGCTTCCACACCAACACGGCATCAAAACTCCGCTGGTGGGCCTCTGCCATCAACCGGTCCAACTGTGGACGGCTCGCCTTTGCGCCGCTCCAACCGGTATCAACGAACTCTCCCACTATCTCCCAGCCGCGCCGCTGGCAGTAGTCCCGCAACTCACGAAGCTGCATTCCACAGTCCTGGTCCGAAGTGCTGACTCGAGCGTAAAGAGCGGCTTTCACAGTTCCATTTTACCGCCGCCAGCAAGTATTTGTTATATAACAATACTTGTGGGCCGAAAACCGGAGGGGCTTGGAAAGGGCGACGAGCCAAAGAAGATTCGTGACTATCCCAAGCTTCTGGTCACCATCCGGCCTTCTGTGAAGCGCAAGCTGAAGCGCATGGCCGCGCAGGAAAAGCGTCCTATGTGGAAAGTGATCGATGCCGCCATCCAGTTGTACGAACAAGCCCACTACAAGAAGCAGCGCCGGAGTTCGCGATGACATCCGCGCCAATCTGCACGGGGGACGCCAATTGGCTCAGATTTGTGAACGGCCACTGTGGGGTTTTGGCACGCGTTAGGCTGGCTCGATGACGCAGACACTTTTCGCCAATGTTGTACGATGGCCATTGCTGGGTTTTTGGCACGGCTACTGGACCGAGGAGACGGCCTTTTGGGGGCGGTCCTAAACTTCAGGCCCTTTCTTTAGCATCTATTCCTAGTGTCCCGCTGTTTCTTCGCCACCCCAGCCCTCTCAATGTTTTGGAGTATCAGCTAGGAGTTCCGAAACCGAGACGCCGAGGGCATTGGCGATCTTTACCAAGGTGCGCACCGACGGGTTCCTGCGTCCACGCTCCAGGTCAGCCAGGTAACTCCTCTGCATTGACGCTCGCTCTGCAAGCCGCTCTTGAGACCAACGGTTTGACGCCCTAAGCGTTTTGATCCGCGCAGCAAGGCATCTGAGGATGTGCGTTTCGGAAACCGCCAAATCTCATGGTTTCCAAAAGCGGAAACGACGATTGTACGATCCGAGTTACAATCATCAGGAGTTTGCAAGCAAGGATCTCACTCTGGATCTGGTGTTTCCCGATATGTTTTGCAACGCATGCGGCGAGCCACTGCCGGAAGGTTCAGCGTTTCGCTACGGCTGTCGCGCTCCCGCACCCAAGCCGGTTAGCCGAGACCCAGGCACCCCCGACTACCGCTTACCCAAGCCATCCAAGTCCAGCAAACGCGGTGGCTGGCGACTCTCGCAACCCCGAATCCACGAGAAATGGTTGACCACGGCGCGCCGGGCATCTTACCTAATTTCCGTAGCGTTCCGATACCTTCGTGAAGCGTGCCTACGATCGCCTCAAGGTAGGTTGGCAGTCATTTTTCTGATCTTAATTCCGGCCTCGCTTTCGTGGACACCCTTGCACGCGGGCACGCTTGTCCCGACCTACGGCACATATTTCGGCGGCAGTGGTGACACCAATGTGGCCGTTGCGGTCGCCCTTGACCCCTCAGGGAATGTCATCGTAGCGGGCTACACTACGTCCCAAACGCTACCTGGAACGGCGAACGCTTTTCAGCCGACGAAGGCGCGCGGATTCCCCGACAACCGGGATGTTTTCATCGCGAAGTTTGATTTGACCGGACGGACTCTCATTTGGGCAACGTTCCTTGGAGGTGATGCAGACGACACTCCGGTGGCTTTGGCCGTCGATTCGAGCGGCGGAATCTACGTTACCGGCATCACAACATCAACCAACTTTCCCGCGCAATCTTCCATTGCGTGTACACCGGTCGCTGGCTACATAAACTTCAATTCCTCAGCTCCGTTCCAGCAAAACTGTTCATTGGCAGCCGAACTAGGCCAGCCTCCGAACAACTCCTTCATTTCCAAAATCAGTTCGGATGGAACTGCACTTTCTTACTCGGTAACGCTGCAGAACATGCAGGCAACAGCTTTGACGGTAGACAAACAAGCGGAGGCGTATCTCGCGACGGTTGGTGTGTCAGGCGCGGTATTCTTGTTTCGCCTCAACACGACAGGCTCAAGCCTCATTTACGGCACATTCCTCGGTGGCACCAACATCGCAGATGCATCGAGGGCAACCTCTCTCGCGGTCGATTCATCAGGTAACTGTTTCTTGGGAGGAGTAGCGACTGGCAGCCTGCCGACTACATCCGACGCTCTTGAAAGCTCCGACCCCAATTCGGGACTTGAGAATGTTCTTAATCAGCCGACAAGCGGATTCATCCTGGAGGTTAATGCCTCCGGCTCTCAGCTGTTGTATGGAACTTATTTTGGGCCACGATACTTTACGACAGCTGTCAGCAGCCTTGCGTTGAACTCGGATGGCTCGCTATACTTGGCTGGCTCAACCAATGCGACCGCTTTTCAGGCAACAGCCGGCGCGTACTTTAGCATGCCAGCTGGTGGTTTCATCGCGAAGTTCAGTCCCGGATCAACGCAGCTCAGCGCCTTTTCGTATCTCCCCAGTCCGCCGATAACAACCTGCGGCGGTCTAGGCTCGCAAACTTGCGAGAGCGGGGCTATGATGATTGCCAGTCAAACGCAAACGGCTTATGTGCTCCTCGCTTCTCAACCCTACATCGCTTACGAGTTTCTCGAACTAGGCGTTCCGGCCTTCGGAGTAGTGTCGCCCGACCCGTCGTTTGTGGTGCCGCCACAAACAGACTTTGCCCCTGGGAATATTGCTCTCGCCGCACCTTCATCTATCTGGGTTGTCGGCGCATGTACGTCATGCTCCCTGGGCAGTCTAATTTCAGATGATGCATTCCAACCCACGCCAGGCAGCAGCACCGAGAGTGCCGTTCTCATCCAACTGACGGACATTTCGCCCGCCGTCTCATTCCTCGGCGGTTCGGCTACAGGCACCTCACCATTTGCCGCTGGCCAGTTAGTCTCGATCTATGGTTCGCAGATAGGGCCTGGGACAGGTACCGGTCTCGAACTCGGGCCCGGCGAGGTGGTGACGACATCCAACAGCGGCACGCAAGTGCTCTTCGATGGCACGCCAGCGCCCATTATCTACACGAGTGCCGGTCAAGTTAACACTGTCATTCCGTGCGCGGTCGCCGGACACACGTCAACTCAAATGGTCGTGGCGTACATGGGGGCTCAGTCGGCTCCGCTGACAGTGCCACTCGGTCCCGCCGCTCCAGGCATCTTTACGGCTGACGGAAGCGGTCAAGGTCAAGCTGCCGCCCTCAACCAGGACAATTCCTTCAACAGTCCGTCAAACCCAGCGCCGCGAGGATCAATCGTGACCTTCTACGCCACCGGAGTCGGGCCGACCTCGCCCTGCGCCGACGGGCAAGTTTACGAGCGCAACTTTCCCACGCTCACGTTGCCGGTGATCGTTGGCGTCGGCAGCTCTGGTGCGCAGGTGCTCTACTCAGGACAAGCGCCAGACCTAGTATCGGGCGTGGCGCAGTTCAACATTGTGATTCCGAGTGATGCCACCACCGGCGTAGTCCCGTTAACCGTGGTGGTGGGAGCTGTCTTCAGCAAGCCGGGAGTGACCATCGCTGTGAAGTAGCTCACTCCGAGCTAGCCTTCTAGCGTCCAACTCCCTTGTTTGTCCCTGGCCTATTTCGGCTTCCGCACCGAGCTTTCTGGCCGCACGCCACCGGTAATCGCGTAGCCCGAGATTTCTTGTGCCAGCGATTCATCGGTGGTGTCAATTATGCGCGAGATCCGGCATTCAGGTTCAAAACGTCCACGCTCGACCGCGATGGCGACGCACAGCCAGAACGCTGCATAGGATTCGTTGGCGCTATCACTCCCCAGCATAACGCCACCCCGAGCCCCGCATCGCCATGGACATGCAACGCGAAATTCAAGCCACGAAGGTACTATGCTGGATCGATCCGCCCAAGCCTGTAAGATGGCCGGTGCTGAGTTTTGGGGACCGTAGGGCTGTTCGGTGCCTGGCAGGTGGCACCAGAACCTTACCGGCCTCCTGGCCGTTCCCTAGCTAGCTAGCTGGGGTGACTTTCGAGCCCTCCCGAATGGGTTCGCTCCAGTTCATCGCGCCCCGTCTGGTTTTCGCTGGCCCAGGAAATTAACGTGCCCAGATGTTTGTTAAGACTCAGATCTGGTTCCAAATCGAAAGCCACGCGACTGTCATACTTGAAGCAGCCATGCCTGATGAACCAAAGAAGCCCTTGCTGTAACGGGTCGCGATTTTCCCCTGCGTAGCGAGCCGATTTTCCGAGATTAGTTCCCGCCGTCCCGGAAGGGAGCGAGAGGTGCCCGCGGAGCGGAGCGTGCGAACGCCAGCGGGATGGCACGATCCCGCAGCAATCCCATGCCGCCGAAGCGGTCTCTGCATAATAGATCGAAGTGAGCGGGAGGAACTCCGCCTTGGCTACACCACCAAAAGAGTTCCCCCGCCGCGGAATGAACTTTGGGAGTTCGTACCTCCCAGAGGCCAGATCCTATGCAGATCCTACACCCATTTGCCGGCTCGGTCCAACAATACAACGAGCAGCTATCCAACCCCGATGCTCATCGTCCCAGCCACTGTCCGCAGTGCCAGACCAAGCGTCCACTCAGCGCGCATGGCTTCTACACGCGCACGCTCATCGACACAGCCTTCGACGGCGTGATTCGCGTGCGCCGCTACTTGTGCCACGCCTGCCGGCGCACTGTCTCTCTACTGCCGGAGTTCATCTTGCCCTACCTGCGGTCGAGCCTGATGGTGATGGCGCTGTTCCTCCTCGCCCGTCTGCTCGGCGGACAAACGCTGCCAGCCGCAGCGAAAACCGCGCCGCCTCCCATGCCCTACCAGCGCGGCCAGTTCTGGGTTCGCCGCTTCCGCGCGCAGGCCCAAGCGCTGTGCGCCGCGCTGGCCGCGCTGACTCAACCCGCTCCCGCGCCCGACTTCGTCCACCGCGCCCTGACCATGCTCGAATCCATCGGCTGGATCGCCGCTCATCGCTTCCTGTTTGCCGGCGTGCGCTGCCATCTGCTGGGCTGGCCGCGCGGTCTGGCTCCCGACGGCCGCCGCGCCGCATTCTCCTCCGTCGCAGCGCCCGTCTGAGCCTCCCCACACACCATTTGCATGGAACCGCGAAGCCTTCCACCGTAAGATGCCGTCCAGGAGAAACACTCGATGGACGACAAGGCCGAAAAAGTCGCGCTATTTCGTTACGGGCTGATTGCGCCTCTGGTGCTGGAGACGCTGCCCCGCGGCGAACTCACTCGGCGCGCGCAGCAGATCGCCGCCCGCCTCTACGACATTCCTCATTCCACCCGCCGCCAGGTCTCGGTGGACACGCTGCTGGATTGGTCGCTGCGCTATCGCCGCAACGGTCTGGCCGCGTTGTCTCCCCAACCGCGACAGGATCGCGGACAAGCCCGTGCCGTCGCGCCCGACACCGCCGCTCTCATCGAACGGCTCAAACGCGAGAACCCGCATCGCACCGGCGCGGCTCTGCTGCGCGAACTGGCCACCGCCAATCAGGCCGGCCTGTCGGCCTCCACTCTCTATCGTTTCCTGCGCGCTCGCGGTCTCACGGAACGCCAACTGTTGCTTGAAAAAGCTACCGCGCATAAAAAATACGAAGCGCAGTTTGCCAATCAGATCTGGCAGAGCGACATGTTGTTCGGACCCTGGGTCGGGCGGCCGGGCGGCGGCAAGCAGCAAGTCTTCCTTCAGGCCGCTCTCGACGATGCCAGCCGCCTCATCCCGCACGCCCAGTTCTATCCCAACCAGGGACTGGATGCTTTCCTGGACTGCCTGCGCCAGGCCATCGCCGCCCGCGGCATCCCCACCCGTCTCTACATGGACAACGCCAAGATCTACCGCTCGCCGCAGTTGGCCCGCATCGCCGCCTCCATCGGCATTCTCATCGTGCACACCCCTCCCTATCAGCCCGAAGGCCGCGGCAAGATCGAACGCTTCTTCCGTTCCGTGCGCGAACAGTTTCTGGCCTCACTCGATCCCAAGGTCCTGTTGTCGATTGAGCAACTCAACGAGCGCTTGTGGCATTGGCTCGACACCGTCTACCATCGTCGCGAACATAGCTCCCTCCAGACCACACCGCTGCTGCGCTGGCAGCGCGATATCGAACAGGTCCGTCAGCTTCCGCCGGACACCGATTTACGGCGTCTGTTCTTTCATCGCGTGGACCGGTTGGTGCGCCGCGATTCCACCTTCCTGTTGAAGAATCGTTTCTTTGAAGCACCCGCGCATCTGGCCGGCAAACGCATCGAAGTGCGCTTCGATCCGCTCGATCTCACCCAACTGGAGATTTACTCGGAAGGCAAGCCCGCAGGGGTAGCGCGGCTGGTCGATGCGGTCGTCAACGGGCTGCTGCCGCCCTGGGAGACGGAGGAGAAGTAGCCATGTGGGAATCCTTCTTCGGCTTCAAGAAAACGCCTTTCTCCGACAGTCCGGACGCCAAACAACTGTTCGCTTCCCAGGCCTGGAACCAGGTCAAGACGCGGCTGGAGTTCCTCGCCCAACATCACGGCGTCGGACTGATCACCGGCGAAGTGGGCGCGGGTAAATCCACCGCCGCACGCGTGTTCACCACGACCCTCAACCCCAACCTATATAAGATCCTCTACGTGCACTTCTCCTCGGGCTCGGCACTGGACCTGCTCCGTCAGATCGCCTTGGAACTGGACCTGGAACCGGCGCACTTCCGCGGCGACCTCATGCGCCAGATTGCCGGCGCCATCGTGCGCCTGAACCAGAGTAAAAAGCAGCATCCCATTCTGATCTGCGATGAAGCCCACTTGCTGCCGCATCCCGCCCTGGAACAGCTCCCGCTGCTGTTGAACTTCGACATGGACTCCTCCCGCTATCTCACCCTGTTGCTGGTCGGCCAGCCGCTGCTGCGGCGCACGCTTTCCCTTCAGATGCACGAAGCCTTGCGACAACGCATCGGCGTGCAGTATCACCTGGAGGGACTCACGCGCGACGAACTCGACGCCTATCTGGCGCAACAACTCAAAGCCGCCGGTGTGTCGCAGATACTGTTTGACGAGACCGCCCGCCAGGGCATGTATCAGGCCACCAAGGGGATTCCGCGCAAAGTCAACAAGCTCGCCATGACAGCTTTGCGGCTGGCGGCGACGAGTAAGTCGCAGACGGTGAGTGAAGCCATCTTACTCGATGCCACCACGGAGGCGATGCTGTGAAAGAGGACGCCGCCAAGACTCCCTCGAAACCCGCGGTGGTATCGCTGGCGCAGTTACTCACCGAGCAACCGGCCTCCCCTCCGCCGGGCTGGATCGAGCCGGGACTGTTGCCGCCGCAAGGCATCCTGTTTGTGGGCGGCGAACCCAAGGTGGGCAAGAGCTTGCTGGTGGCCAATCTGGCGCTGGCACTGGCCGCCGGCAAAGATCGCGCCGGCTTCACCATCCCCGCCGCGCGCCGGGTTCTGGTCTGTCAGTTCGAACTGCCCACGCCGCAGTTTGTGGGGCGCTTGGCATCGATGCGCCGATCCGTGGGAGCCGCCGCCGACCAAAACCTGCTGGTGGACACGCGGGCCGGCGGCAATCTGCTGAGCGCCCCGCAAGGACTCAATCACTTTCTCAACGCCGCCCGTCAGGCTGCCGCCGAAGTGATCGTGCTCGATCCTTTGTACTCGACTCACGATCAGGACGAAAACGATACCCGCTCCATGGCGGCGCTGTGCCAGAGCCTGTTGCGGCTGCGCGATGCTTCCAAAGCCGCGCTCATTGTGGTGCATCACGTGCGCAAATCGATCGGCCGCGAAGAGATCGGCAGCGCTTTCCGCGGTTCCTCGGCGCTGCATGCCGTCGGCGATTCCTACCTGCTGCTCACGCGCCCCTCAGCCCATCTTGCCGCCGCCGTGGAGTTGCGCTTCCAGTTTCGCTACGCCGCGGCCTCTGAGCCTCGCTTGCTGCAACTCGATCCGCAGACGCTGTGCTTTTCCGCCGCTGGGGCGGCGCCGGCCCGCGCAGCGGTGGCGCGCAAGAAAGTGGAGCAGGAGCATGTAACTCAGGCGCTGGCCGGTCTGGGACGGCAGGCTCGCTATAACCAACTCCGCCAGCAAGTCATGGAGCAAACCGAGTGCTCCAAACGCACCGCCCAACTGGCGATCGGCGAAGCCTGCCGCGAAGGATCGATTGTTCAAGTTGACGGCCAATACCGGCTACCACTGTAGCTGCGCTTGGCCGCATCGAGGTCCGCTCGGGGTCGCGCCCGGGTGGATGCCCAGGGCCGATGCGACGGAGTTGGCTCCGAAGAAATCGGCTCACCAAAGCCCTCCCGCAGTTCCCGAATCGGGGCGCGGGAGGGCTCTCTGCTTTCCGACCGACACAACAACAGCCTGCATTTCTTTGGTGAAACTCCCGAGCGGAGGCCCTGGGCTATAAAACGCGCGCCCGGCCGCTTTTGCCGGGCGTTCTAACTTGCTTTCCCACGCTCCGGGATACCACCGGTGCCTACACGGGTGAGTATCCTATCCCGGTCCTTCACGTCACTATGCACTCGGAAGCGGGCCAATTCGACAAATCTCGCTGGGAACTACCGTGAGCAGGTCGAGGGAAAACAGTGTGACCCGTTACACCTTGCGCGATCTGGAAAAGCTGGCCGAAGAACTCGTGGAATCCATTGACGAAGAGCCTGAAATGGAGCCCGGCCACGCTGACACTACACCCGCAGTTCCACGCAAAGACGATTCCTAAGTAGCGCGGGATTTAGAGCACCTCAGGCTACAATCTTGGATAGCATGTACAAGGTAACTGTCCAGGCAACACCTGTCGCCGAGAGCAACTGGAGAGTGGTGGCGAGCGGTACCTGGACACCAGGTCAGCAGCCACTACTTGCCGAACAAACTCTCCCTGCCGAAGTGGTCGGAAAACTGTTCAATGTCAGCCCTTCAGCTACCGCCAAATCTGGCCGCAACCAAATACAATTCGGCGAGATGTTCTACGCCGTAGTATTCAGAAGGCTTTCAAAATAGCTCGCGACTCGAAATCGTGCCATCCCTTGACTGAGCCGTGCGAGAATTGTACCCACCACAGGAGTGAACAATGAGGGTTGTTATCCGCATCGTCGCGGTGCTCCTGATCGTGATTGGCTGCATCTGGTTCCTTCAGGGCATCAACGTCCTACCGGGCAGCTTCATGACTGGACAGATCGGATGGGCGGTGTACGGCGGGATTGCGGTGGTGGTGGGGATTGGGCTGTTGTTCGCGGGAAAGAGACGGACACCGAAGCGTTAGCGATCCAGCGTATGCTGCCGAGAATTTCTCCCACGCGCGAGACTATGAAGCGTATTCACGCACTCCAGGCTGCTGGCAAACTCCCGCCCACTTTCAACCCCTTTCTTTGGGCGTCCGTGGATCTCCCACGGCACCACCCAGGACGCGCCTATCGAGCGGCTCGATTCGTTTAGTGGGTCTCGTCGTTCCTTCGCCATCTCGGCTGCCGGAACCATAGCTCTTCTTTCCCTGTGGAGTGGTCGTGACTGTCGCCCTCGCGCTGATCGTCCTTGTACTCCCGGTTCAGGTTCCAGAGCATCCAACAAAACGCCACGAAACCGATCCCCCCGGCGAGTGCTTGGAGGTGGGTTGGTGGTGCCATACCGGAGTAGTGCCGGAAATAGCGCAGGATTCTCTGGACAAAAACGGGCGGTATCAAAACCGAGAAAGTACCGGTCAACGATGGCAGGTTGACCGGCCTGAAAGAGGCTACCCCAACAAGCTCGCGGCTCGTGGGGCAGGAGTGACATCGAAATTATCCATCTATTGCCCGGTCTTGTGCAACACCATTCAACCGCGAAGCCCTTTAGTTGCGGCTATAATACGTCCCGTACCAATCGAATTCGCTGCGAGCCGCGCGGTCAAGCCGCTGCAACCCCTCTTTCTTCCTATTTGTTCGAAGTGTTCTCCAGCGTAACAGGCCGAAAGTCGCCATGAGGCCCAGCAGCCCCACTGCCGAGAGCATTACGGTAGGCCCTTCCATAGCTACCAGAGTGCGTCTTCGGCCTGAAACTTCTCACGAAATGTGCTCTCTGCCCGATATGAGATCTTTCCAGGGGCACGGCAACCTAAGAGGCGATGAAGCCAACAACCGGCGGAGATATCGACAGCTCAGCAAAGCGAATTAAGAGAAAACGGAGAGGTGACACACGCAACTACACGTTGCCGACGAGCTCGCTTTCGCCTGGTGAGGTGAGGGTTTGTAAACTTCTCACCGAGGGGCTTTCGGTAAAGGAGGCCGCAGGTCGGCTGAACGTCACCATCAATACGGCTGAAACGCAGAGGCGAAGCGCTTACCAGAAATTGGGAATCCACAACCGTGCTGGATTAGTCACCCACTTCGCCCAACCTAATGTCAAAGCGGTGCGTGATACCCTCACGGAGTCGATCTTCGCCACCTTACGTCACCGGCAGAATGCTTGAACCCCCGCTCTATCACTCAGATGTTATGTCGTGCGACGCCATATTTCTGGTTGAAATAGGCGAAGCAATGGAGAAGCTGTAGTCGGTGTTAGTAGGAACTATTTTGGCCTATCCCTGAGATTTGCTTGAGCTTAGGCGCCACTCTTGAAAGCGGACGCCTTTCGGGATGGAATGCTTCCCTGTCGTCCGAGCGCTGGATGCCCATTCCAACGCTTAGCGCGACTAATACCACTCTTACTAAACCGACTGCTCGGGGCGACATCGGACGGAAGTTCTGGTGCTCGCCCCCGCTTAAGAGGATCATGCCCTACACCCACGTTTACGAAGACATCACGAGGAAATGCGAAAGTTGCGGACGGGCTCTTGTCGCGAGGACCATCGAGGTCAGTTCTGAATTGCTACGCATCGCTTACCACTGCAACCCCTGCGACTCAGGTTGTACCGCTTACTACCTTCTCGGAGACGGCTGCTATGCAAACGAACGTATTCGGTTTAGCGGCGAAAGAACATGGAAAATACGTTGGGCCTGCGAACACGGTTGTGGATGGATACTTGACGCCACCCGGATAGAAACGAGTGCCAAGTTCCTCCGCATTACTTTTAGATGCGAGCAGTGCCATGGACAAGCGACCCGATACTACGATCTTGAGCGCCACGGCTTCGCGGATGTCACCGGCCATGTTGTTCCGCTGGTCTATCCGTACAATCAGCCGAAGAGCGAGAACCGTACCTGGTATGCCGGTGTTAAAGAATGCGAGACTATGGAACACTGCCCCCTTCTTCACGTGAGTAGGTTGGCCGTTCTGGTGAACCTGGGGCCAGTGGCGCGTCGGATCGGCGGCATTGTTGCCACGGTGGTCGAGAATTGCCCCGGAATGGATGAACAACAGATTGCGGGCTGTTTTGGTCGCCTGCTCGGAACAGCGCCACTTCATCGATCGGAACGGAAGGAGACGAGTGATCTAAGAGATCAACAAAGGGAGTCGTTCCGTAGAGCCTACCAACACGCGGACGAAGAAAAGTAGCCCCACATACCTGGGATTTTTCAAAAGGTCGCGGCGCTGATGTCCAAGACTAGCTCTGACGAACTCGGCAGGAGGAAGCGCTGGCAATAGATGCCCCCGATATTTTTCGAGAATTTCCGGGGACTATACGTACTAATGCAATGGACGGTGGGGTCGAGCTGTTGGGGTTCAGTTCCGTTTCCCTCAAGAAAGGTTCTTGCCATGACCACTAGCTTCGATCGTCATTTTGCAGAAGAGATTTGGGAACAGTATGCCATGCGACAGCGATCCGAAGAGGATTGCCAGCCTTTGGAAGAACATCTGCTCATCTGCTCTCGGTGCCAGCAACTTCTCGCGGCAGCGGATACCTACATTCAAGTCGCAAAAGCCGCAGCAGTTCTCGTAGTACGCCAGGAGGCCGGAGGAAAGCGGAGCCCGGTCATTCATACGCGGAGGCGCTCGCCGAAACGATTGGTGGCAGCCAACTAAGGAGTGATTTGCGTTTAGCTGAGCGGATCTTCAACCCTAATCTTCTCAGCGTTCCCGTTGTGATCCGAATTCCAGGACCAATGGCATTCTCGCCGGGCTGCGCGGTCGTGCCCACCTTCGAGACGGCGCATTGCTCTACCGTGCCGATTGGCTCGAACAAGTATGCGGGCGAGTATCCATCCCAATGCGACGGCGACAAGGATGCAAATGGTGAGAAGCTGATCCGATCCTTCCACGTGCGAGTAGTGGCGCTCATCGACATTTGATCTCAAGCAAAACGCTGATGATCTTCTTCACCCGTCATCTGTTTTTAGCTTGAAATACGTCATCAGCGCCAGGGCGACGGCGAATCGGTCCCGCTTTGGCAAGTTACAGTGAGTTGGCGACCTGTCGGCTTGTCATCAGTCTCGAACGTTAGTGGAGTAGTGTTTCTGCGACTGTGCTGTCTCACCCGAACGCTTTTGCAGGATTGGCCTCCCGCCCCTATGCTGATCGCGAGCCACTGCCCACAAAGCCCATCATGGAATGGCCACTGCCGAGTTTTGGCACGAGCTAGGCCAGCTCGGTGCCGACTAGACGCGGTAGTGCAACGCAGGGAACAAACCTTCTTGCGCGACTTTCTATTCGGCAGTAACGAGGAGGGAACGTGTGCGATTTGCGGCTCCGTGCTGCCGACAACGTTATTGGTTGCTGCACACATCAAACCTCGCTCGGAGTGCACGGATTCCGAGCGGCGCGACTTTGTGAACAACATTGTACCGATTTGTTTGATTGGATGCGATGCCTTGTTTGAACGTGGGTTGATTGTAGTTAAGGGAGGTCAGTTGAGGGTACGAATCCGTGCTAGCGCCGACCACCGGCTAAAGGCTTTATGCCGTCATCTGAACGGCCGCCGGATCAATGCGTGGAAAGCGGGTCGAATCCCTTATTTTCGCTGGCACGCGAGCGGATCGTGACCGCGAATTTCTGGGCAGGTCACCCCGCCTTCGGCATTTCCCCAGCGATGCAAGACGCCCGTTCGCCGATCCGGTCTCCACACAGGGGTATGTGAAACGAAATTCGCCCGAATAGCCAGTGCAGCGATTCGCCGGTGGTGTCGATTGCGCGTGAGGTCGAGTTCTAGGTTCACGCTCCACGCCCGATTGCTACGGCAAATCCCAGCCAGAACGCTGGATGATCTTGTCAAACTCCGCCCTGAGCATGGGGTTCGGTGCGGTGAAACCGTCAACCACGCGCCCGGCCCATGCAAAGTATTCCTTCTTTCGCTCCAGGTCCCAATCCACTGGTGGATCGTTCAAGATTCCGCGAAGGTTGGAAATCTTGTCGGCGAGTTGGATCAGTTGCGAGCCCACCGATTTCTTCGGAGCGTTCTCGATCTGCAAGCGTTTTCGCTCCGCTTTTGGTAGCGATTTATCGTCGGTGACTTCGGCGACGAGATCTGCCACTTCCGGGCCAAAATGTTCCGCCATCTCTTCTTGGGTCACGCCCACGTTCTCGATGGTGTCATGGAGCAGCGCCGCGATTATCAAGTCAATGTCCGGTTCGTTCAGCGCACCGGAAACGAGTTCAGCAACCTCGATGAGATGGTTTATGTAAGGTTCAGCCGCGCTTCCCTTACGCCTCTGATTCGTATGCTTCACCGCAGCGAAATGAAGTGCAGAAAGGATTGCGTGGATGGGATTCGATGCCGCTATCACTTTCAAGCATAACGCCGTCGCGAGTCCCGTATGGCCATGATTCTCGCAAGATTCACGGCAGGAAGTGGCCCGAATAGCAGGCTAGATCGATCCACACGAGCCTGTAGAATGGCCGGTGCTGGCGATTAGGGACCGGTGGGCCGTTCGGTGCCCGGCAAGTGGCACGGAAGGACCTTCCCTGGCCCTGGCCGTTCCCTAGCGGACTAGGGTTACTCGACGGCCTTGTTGCGGCCCATCGGTTCCTTGCAGTTCATCGCGCACACGTTCGATATCCGGTGGAAGGGGCAGGTCGTAGAGGCGGCTTCTCTCGAGCATCCCGTCCATGATCTGGCCGAGCATGAGAAGCCGCCGCTGTTCTTGATTGGACTCGGGCGACGCCCGGTTCGCAAGTTGAATGGTCTGCTCGATCCCGCCCTTGTGCAGCACTTGCATGCCTTCCAAGAGTTTGGTGGCCGTCGCTGCTGCCAGGTGAAGGTCATCCGACTGCAAGGCTTCGTGGTAGACGCCGATCGCTTTCGGCACCATGTCCAATAGCCGGGATTGATACCGCGCGATGGTCTCCACTACTTCCTGCTGCGACAAGATGCGTCCAACTGTGTCGCGGCCAATGCTTTCGGCTCGGGCAATTCCACGCACCGATTCTCCGCTCATATGCCGAGACACAACACGCGCCTGAACGGGCTCGGGCGTGTATGGACCTCGCCGCTTTGGCTCGATTTGGCATCGTTTGATTCGATTTCGGGGCACGGGTGCATCATACCGCCACTCGTCAATGCGATACCAGGTGGACTCCCATTTCGTTGCGCCCAGCGCGAGCGCGGCCTCGCGTTGTTCGCGCGGAACCGCCAGCAGCGCTTCGCGCGAGATGGAAACTGTCGTCGTAGTTCCTTCCGCCAGATAAACGCCGCCCAGGAATCCCACCGGAAACCGGTCGTGATGCACCCAATGGCCTGCGCCGTAGCTTGAATCTGGGGTGCCAGTTGATGGATACGAGGCGGGGATTTCTCGACTCGAAGAGGACGTAAAGCCCGTTTGTCTGCGCACGGCGCGCATCCGGACCGTGGTGGGTGCACCGCTGCGATGGCGGAAATCACTGAAGCACGCCGCAAGCTGAAGGAGAAAGCGGCATGAAACTCACTCTCGCACTACTATCTTGCAGTAATGTCAGAAGCGGAGTTCGTGATCTATAAGATGGCCGCCGATTTTGAGATGTAGATGCATCGTGCCGGTTTGCTTGGCGGCGCCGCGTTTCAGGCATTCCAACACATCGACGGTTTGCGCTAGACCAATCCACGTCCGAAAGACTGAACCTGCGGGTACAGTAAGTGACCCGACTTCTGGATCGCCCTCTTTCAGCCGCCATTTGAGCTGTTGTGAAGGCTCGAACGCAGGAATTCCATCGCTGCCAGAGTCCCAGGTTCCGGATTCGATATGAATGGGAGTTGATAACCCATTCTTGAGGTTTATGCGAATCTTGTAATTTACATATACTTTATGGTCGGGCGATCCAGGCTCGTGCTTCCACTGGTAATCATTGATGGTGATCAGAGGCAACGCTGCCCTAGTTTCGTACAGTGAGACTACCTGCTGGGCAAAGGTAAGGAATTCTTCGCGCTTTTCATCCCATACAGCTGACCCAGGAAGATCGGCTTTAGGAATGTCCGACTGAATGCGATCCTTCATGTCGCCATGGATCGGGAGGTCGAGGATGGAACCAGATTGCACTCCGAGCAACAAGCCATCCAAGTCGGAGAAACTGGCTGGGGGAATCACGAAAGAAAAGAACTCACAGGTCCCGGCCTTACGACGGGCCAGCGCTGCTCCAGCCTCGGCAAGACAAAAGTGACTTGCAAAATATGACCGTGAGAGAAGGGCAATCACCATATCGGCGGCATTGAGTTCATTGATGATATTTTCAACAAAGAAGTCGCCGTTTCGTATCATGCCCTTGGCTGAACTATAGAAGATGTTCTTGTGTGATATGCCAGCGCCGAGCCGAAGGAAATCGACGAATCTGCTGGCTAATGCCTTATCTGCGTACGCGTGGCTGACGAAAAGTTTCATACGTTTGAGTTCACCATTGGATTTGGGTGCTGGCTGCGCTTTAGCTTCAATGAGTCGAAGTGCGTCGGCTACCAAAGTTGAGACATTGACAACCGGTAGTGGTGGCGACGGAAGTAGGCCCCATCCTCCGCAGATTTCGCAGAGTCCTATCCGATAGGTTGACATGCCGGTTCCCCGGCAGGCGACACAAGGAGGGTTGGCGATTCTGGAGTCAGGTAGAGCGCCGCTTCCCCCACAGAGTCGGCAGTGACCGAGGGCCAACGACGAATGGCCCGTACCACGGCAAGGTGGGCATCGCATCTTTCAAGGTATGACTTATATTAGCGTCTATCGATTGGAAGGTCTGCTTACCTTCTGCCCCAGCATCTTCCGCACGCGTTCTCGGCGATGCCCCTTGTTCGGAGCGGCGGCGCATGAAGGATGTCGTTCTACCAAACCTTCTACCCACGCTTACATGGAACAAGAAAAAACAACAAGAATAACCGATAAGCAAGAACGCGTATGCCACTGACTCACAAGAAGCATCGTGCATTAGCGCAGACCATGAGTGAAACTCATAACCCAAAGGTCGGTGGTTCAAATCCATCCCCCGCAACCAATCCTTCCAACAAGTTACAAGTAACCAAGCGAAATCTCAAGACCATCCTAGACCGCATTAACCAGCGATTCGGCTTTTTCCTCTATGGCCGCATCCGCTGTTTCTACTTGCAGGACCATTTGAACTACATTGCTGTGGGCCTGCCTCTTGCTGTCCGTCATCGCCCTGCCGTAGACATTCATCGTTGTCTGAATGCTGGCGTGGCGCATTAGCTCTCTCTGCACTCCAATCGGTGCGTCTGTTTGATCGAGCCATGACCTAAAGCTGTGGCGGAACGTCGTGAGTTTCCGGTAAGCGTGCGTGACGCCGTGTAGGCCGTCCTGTTAAGTTCAGTCAGGCGCCGGAGGCGCCTGATCGTGAACCGGAAGAGCACACCACCGATCCCTGAGGCGATCGTACAATTGCAGCGCCAGTTGGATCAATTTCGCAGCACCCAGCCGCATCGGACGAAGCTGCCAGAGCCACTGTGGCAGGCTGCGGTCGAGTTAGCCCGACAGCATGGCATACATCCCGTCGCGCACCCATTGCGGCTGGACTACATGGGACTGAAGAGGCGGCTCGGCGGAGTTCCCGCGCTCCGACGCAAGGCAAGCAAGCCGACATTTGTCGAACTGACCGCGCCACATGCCGTACCGTTGGCGGAGTATGCGATCGATTTCGAATGTCCCAGTGGCCACAAAATGCACATCCAGTGGAAGGCGTCGGCGCCGCCCGATTGGGTAAGTTTGCTGCGCGCTTGGCGGGAAATGGAAGGATGATTCAGATCGCTGCCCAGATACGAATTCTGGTTGCGGTCGAGGCGATCGATGGAAGAAAATATGCGCCGTTCATTGTTATGTGGAGTCACGGTGAAAGATTGCTCGAAAAGCTTCGTCGGGCATCACTGGATCGACCTGGCGAACTGCACATAACGTAGGCTCCTTCTTGGCCGCCCTTACCGGCGACCAGAGAGGACCACATGGACATTGCTCAACTTCTTGCGCGTCCCCATGACATGAATGTCGGGGATGCCGCACGTTATCTTGAAGGTTTCGCCGCAGAGATGGCGTCTGTCGGCTATGCGCCGCTAACCATCGGCGGCTACTTGGACTCGGTGATCCATTTCAGCGGGTGGCTGCAGGCTCGAGGCTTGAGCCTGACAGCCATCGACGAAAGGATCGTCAAGGCATTTAGCTCACATCGCTGCAAATGTCCTGGGCACCGCAGTTACGCAAGCGTTTCCCGTGCCTATGTCGCACGAGTCGAACGGTTTGTCCGGTATCTCGGTCAGCAAGGTGTCATCCGATCGACCGTGAACTCAGTTCCAGAGACTCCATCGTCTCTGATCGCCTTCCGCGAATGGCTCTTGCAGCATCGGGGATTGGCGCCGGTAACCGTTGATCGCCACGAGCACCTGCTGAAGCAGATGCTTCCGGCACTCGGTGCTGACATCAGCCAATACACCGCCGCCACGGTAAGAGCGGCCCTTCTGGACCAGATCCGCGGCCGGCGGCCAGCTTACGCGAAGACGTTTGTTGGCGCGCTCCGAATCTACTTGCGATTCCTGGCAACAAGTGGCGTCTGTCAGGCTGGCCTCGACCATGCTCTGCCCACCGTGGCGGAGTGGAAACTGTCCTCGCTGCCGCGATACCTCGATTCTGGGCAAGCCGCCCGCCTCGATGATTCGTGCCGCAGGGATGGGCCCTTGGGATCGCGGGATCGAGCCATCATGCTGTTGCTACTCCGACTGGGGCTTCGCGCTGGCGACATCGCCAGCATGCGTGCAGCCGATATCGACTGGCAGGAGGCCACGCTCTTGGTTCGAGGCAAGGGACGGCGGGATGTCCGGCTGCCGCTGCCACAAGACGCGGGCGATGCGGTGCTGGAATATCTGGAACACGAACGCCCGCGCGTCACGATTGACCGAATCTTTCTCTGCGCAAACGCACCATTCCGAGCGCTGCGATCGGGTGGCGCTGTATCCGATATTGTTCGAGGGGCGCTCCGTGCCGCAGGGGTCGAGGACCCGCCAACCCGCGGAGCCAATCTCATTCGGCACACTACCGCAACCACAATGCTCCGCGCCGGAGCCACTCTGGACGAGATCGGAACCATCTTGAGGCACAAGTCACCGGACACGACCGCGCACTACGCCAAGGTCGATGTCGCGACTCTGCAGCAGATCGCACAGCCCTGGCCCGGGTTCAAGGAGGGCAAATAAATGCTGAGGGAAGCGGTGAATCGCCATATCGATCTCTATCAGAGCATGGGATTCAAGTACAGGGTCCAAGCATATGCGCTCCGTAGTTTCGCGGACTTTGCCGAGCAGCGATCGGAGGAGTTCGTGCGGGCCGACTCGGCTATCGAGTGGGCAGCAAGTGCGCCGTCAATCCGGCAGCGCCATGATCGCTTGCGTACCGTCTATCGCCTGGCATGCGCACTCAACGCTGAAGACCAGCGTCACGAAGTGCCGCCCACCGCTGTATTTGGCGGCGAGCCGAGGCGGCCTCGGTCATGCCACATCTTCACCCAAGATGAGATCGAGCGCCTCCTGCGCGCCGCCTCCGAATTAGCACCCAGAGGATCGATCCGACCGATCACGTACACGACTTTGGTGTCACTGATCGCATGCACCGGTCTCCGGATCTCAGAAGCCTTGAAGCTTGAGTTGTCTGACCTCACCGAAGATGGGCTCCTCATTCGCGCGACGAAATTCCAAAAGAGCCGGCTGGTTCCGTTGCACGACAGCGCCAACCACAGCTTGCAGCAATACCTTGCCGTCCGCTGCCGGTTTGCTCCAACCGCATCCAGCCTCTTTGTTTCCCGGAACGGGGCCAAGCTCCCCTATCCCACCGTCATCACGACCTTTCTCATTCTGGCCCGATCGACCGGTTTGCGCGGCGGTCCTGGACAGACGGGCTGTCGGCTTCACGATCTCAGACACACCTTCGCGGTGCGGTCGCTGGAGCAATGCCCAAGTGATCGCAGATCTGTCGCGCGACACATGGCAGCCTTGAGCACGTATCTCGGCCACGCGCACGTCTCCGATACGTACTGGTATCTGCAGGCCACCCCCAAACTGCTGGGTGACATCGCCACGGCCGCCGAGGCCCTGCATCGGGGAGGTGAACGATGACGCCCCTCGGTCCGCATCTGACGGTTTTCTTGCGTGAATATCTTCCCAATCAGCGGGAAATGAGCGTGCAGACTTCCGACACCTATGCGTACGCGTTTCAACTGCTCGTCTGTTTCGCGGCGGAACGGCTCAAGGTCACCCCTTCGGAACTCTCGGTTGAACAGCTCGATGCAACTCTGGTGTTGGCCTTTCTGGAGCATCTGGAGAAGGCACGCGAGAACTGCGCCAGAACACGCAATTCGAGATTGGCCGCCATCAAGACCTTCTTCAAATTTCTTGAGTACCGACTGCCGACGTGCCTTGAACAAGCCCGGAGAGTGCGTGCGATCCCGGTCAAGAAGACCGATGAGGTCATCGTCGGATACCTGAATCGAGAGGAGATCCAGGCCCTTCTGGAGGCCCCTGATCCAAGTCGCCGCGACGGGTTACGGGATCGCGCAATGTTGCACCTGGCCTACGCCGGCGGGTTGCGCGTTTCAGAGTTGGTTGGACTGAACCTGGCGGATTTGACGCTCCACGCTCAGCCCTCCATTCACGTGATGGGTAAAGGCCGGCGGGAGCGAATCCTCCCGTTGTGGAAGGAGACGGCGAGCACCATTCGTGATTGGCTCAAAGTCCGCGGCGAACCGAAAAGCACAGCTCTCTTCCACAACGCTCGCGGCGACCTCATGACCCGATCCGGGTTCAAATACATTCTGGCGAAGCACCTCAAAACAGCCAGCGCGAAGCAGCCTTCGCTGGGGAAGAAACGCGTTTCTCCGCACACCCTGAGGCACGCCTGCGCGATGCACACCCTGCACGCCACGGGCGATATTCGAAAGGTCGCACTGTGGCTGGGGCATGCAAGCCTCCAAAGCACCGAAGTCTACTTGCGTGCGGATCCTACTGAGAAGTTGGAGGCGATGGCATCGTTGGTTCCGCCCAACGTTCGGCGAGGCCACTTCCGCCCACCGGACAAGCTCTTGGCGATGCTGCGGTCCAAACAATAGACCAACGTTATGCGCCGTCCAGAGCCACCAAACCGGGCTGATTCTGCGGCCCCCGGGCTGGCGACTCCACATAACAATGAACGGCGCATATTTGCGAAAGTCCACGGCTTCTACCGCCACCAAAATCCGCATCTGCGGCGTGAGCTGCAGCATGGCCTACTGGTCTGCGAAGCTGCGGATCAACTGCGCAATCTCGCTGGTTGCGATGCCTTTCAGCTCCAAGCGGAGCTTGCCGCCACGTTGCGATTCGACTTCACGACACAACTCGCGGCAACACTCGTCGCGGGCGTCAGCAGTTCCATGAAAGTTGCCGTCGGCGTCATTGCCGAACGTTTTCTCCTCGCGTGCGTCGGTCTAGCTCCATTGACTCCCTTACCCATCCACTTCTTCAGGCTATTCGAGTCCAACCGCAAGCACCGGCAAACCAGATTCATGCCGCGCCGTCCCGCGATCTCCGCGGCAGCCCGCCATAGCTCTTCTGGGAGTCGCGTCCGCCTCTGGTGCTGGCTCCGAAACTCTTCAAAGCGCCTTCTCAGCTCTTCCACATCATCGAAGCTGCTGCCGTGAGTCACTCGCATCATTGCTTGGGGCCTCCTGCCTCCTGCTGACGCTAGCAAGTTGGGATGCTTTCAGTCACGCACGCTCACCGGAAACTCACAACCTAAGCACTTCCCATTTTTTCCTTCCCGCACTCCAAGGCAGAACCGGCACGACACCGTCAATTGACGAGTTCGTCAATCGGCGATTATCGTCACTTGCAATATGTTTATTTTCAGCAAATTGCGGTGGCAGCTGGCTTGCATCCTGACATGCCAGGAAACGCAATGCTGAGAATTCAGAGGACGGGGGACGGGGACGTGGTCTTTACGCTGAGTGGCCGGCTCGACAAAGAGCACGTTGCCGAGTTGGAATCGCTCATCGGCGCGGAAGGGAAAGATCGCCATATCATTCTCGACCTCAAGGATATGACTTTGACAGGTCAGGATGGCATAACTTTTCTTGCTCAGTGCGAAGCCGCCGGCATTTCGCTGGTGAACTGCGATCCATACGTGCGGGAGTGGATCACCAGGCAACGAAGTGGAAGCTGATAACTACGATTTGATTTGAGGAAAGAGGAAGACAATGACTACTTTAGATTTGATCGGGTCCAGCCCAAAATTCCAGGCATTGCTGACGGATGTTGAGAGGGTTGCACCAGTGGACTCCGCCGTCTTGATCCAGGGCGAAACGGGCACCGGAAAAGAAGTGATTGCGAGAGCCATTCATGAGGCCAGCCCTCGCCGTAACCACCGTTTTGTGGCTTTGAACTGCGCAGCGATTCCGAGCGCATTGTTGGAGAGCGAATTATTCGGCCACGAAAGAGGCGCGTTCACGGGCGCGTGGGCGCAGACCAAGGGGCGGTTTCAGATGGCGGATGGGGGCACGCTCTTTCTGGACGAGATTGGCGACATGCCATTGGAACTTCAGCCCAAACTCCTGCGCGCGCTACAAGAGCGGGAGTTCGAGCGCTTGGGCAGCAACCAGACAGTGCGGGTTAACGTGCGGGTGGTGGCGGCGACCAACCAGGATCTCGCCGAACTCGTGACCAAGCGGCTGTTTCGTGCAGATTTGTTCTACCGGTTGAACGTAATTCCAATCTGCCTGCCTCCATTGCGGGAACGCGTTCAGGACATCCTTCCTCTGACGGAGTTCTTCGTAGCGAAATTCTCTTCTCGCCTCAACAAGACCATCGATGTGATTCCCGATGAAGTGATGGAGGTACTCAAAGCGCACGACTGGCCCGGTAATATTCGCGAACTGCAAAATTTTATCGAGCGCGCCATGCTCTTTTCGCCCGGATCAGTGCTGCGTCTGCCGCTGGACTTGAAGCCGACGGTGACGCGGACGGTAAAGCAAAGCCCGGCGAGCGCTTCACGCACGCTTGCCGATGCCGATCGGGAACACATCCTGGAGACATTGGAGGAAGCCAACTGGCTCATCGGAGGGCAGAAGGGAGCGGCCAATCGGCTTGGATTGCCGCGTACTACGCTGATCTACAAGATGCGAAAGCTTGGAATTGAAGCACGCCGGTCCCAGGGGGCGCGCCCCGCTCAGTTGGCGGATGAACAGTGCCATGCCGCCGCGATCTGTTGAGGAGACGCCGCACATAGATTCGGCGGCTCGCTGACGCCGTATTGAGGCACATTGCGGTAAAGCCGAAGTATTACAGCTTCACGGGCTACCCGGCGGCTTGATGGACGCACGCGAAGCGCCGGTGCAGTTGCGACGAGGCGCGACCCATTTTCGTAGAGGGTTGCTGAAGCTTCACGTAAGCGGCTTCGCGCCGTCGGGCGCCATCCACTTGGGTCCGCTGGCCCTCGGGCGATCAACGTGCCCGCTGGACCCGGTGGGCAGGGCTATGTCGGGAACAACAGTTATTACGACACAACCGCAATGGATGAATGAGGAGCCATCATGATTGGTTTCGCGGACTCCAAGCGAATCAATGCCGCTGCCGAGACGACGGTGAAATTGATTGGCCAGCCAATGAACATCGCCGCCGTGGATGAAGGCGCTAATGACGACGGCGAAATCTGGTTGCTCGCGTTCGAATGAACCGGGGTGGGCCTATCGGCTCATCGGTGCTCCCTGTTCGCCGGTTCAGCACTCCTTGGACAACAAGCTCAGATTCAAAGTAGCGTTTCGACGCGAGTAGCTTCTCTTCGGTGCATTCAAACTCCGGCATATGGCGATTGCCAGGGGCGTGTCTGTAGTCACAGGCCGCTCCCGTTCTTTCCTTGCAAACGGACTGCTGTCGCGAGATAACGTAGGCCTGATCACGATCTTCCCGCCGTGGCCGCCGCACAGGACAATATAGACGCCGAAACAGGCCCGCCAGACTCTCGGCGCCCAAGCCGGGTCCGCCTGCACTATGTTTACCTGCACGGAACGCATCTCGATAGTACACATCCCGCCCGTGCCCTCATTTAACCCAGCGGTCAGGTACACCGTTCGCCCACGCATGTTCGGTCTGAACTCACGAGCGGGCGTCTTTCCCACTCTCGGGGCGGCTCCGTCAAACCACCGGCTCACATTGCCGACATGTCAGTATCGACGGTCGCGCGAGGCTACGGGCTTTCAGTGTTTTAGCGGAGGCAACTCCATTGCCTATGTCATATCGTGAGTCGTTTTACTAAAGCAAACAACCGTTTTCGATCTAAAAAGCTGGTGACCAAAACGGAAATAGGAGTCAATTATGGAAGACACATTTAGTAAACGTGTTTCCCGCGCATTGCTAAACACTTGTGGTAATCCCCGCTATGATGGACTGCTTTGCTGCGCTCGGATATGCACAGGCCACCACTGACCAATCCGTGCAATCGTGGCTGGATGGTCCTTACATGTTAGGTGACTGGGGCGGCGAGCGAACGAAGCTCGCCAACATGGGCATCAAGTTCAGCTTCATTTCAGTAAACGACTTCCTCGCCGACACCAAAGGCGACGAAGCGAACTGGAGCCGCGTGCGCGGCACGATGGATATCGACTTCGGCCAATTGGAACTCGTTCAAGGGTTAACGTTCCATATCACCGCGCTCTGGCAGGCCGGCGGCAATATGGGCACATACATTGGTAGCATCGCGAATCCGAGCAGCCTGGTGAGCGCCGATGCGATGCGGCTAGCATTTTCCAATCGAAGGATGAGCATGAAAATCGGACAGGGAATGAGGAGGCCGCGCAGCGGCCGACTTCCTTTCTTTGGTTTTTGGTTTTCAGAGAGAGAACGGTGGTTATGGTCGCGAGCGGTCGTGGGAAAGTGGGAAACCTGCTTTTGGTTTTCCACTTTTCCATGGACGCGAAGCCGGGCGGTGGGAATGTGGGAATCTCGCGCTTTCTGCGAGATTTCCAAGGGACGGTGGAAAGCGTGGGAAACCCGCTCTTGGTTTTCCACGCTTTCCACGGGCCCGGCATTTCCACGGCCCTCCGTTAGCGGAACTTCGGCAAGGACGGCGTCTGGCATTGCCGAAGCAGCTTGGCCTTGGCCGCGCTCATCCGGCGAGCGCATTCGGTGTCGCTGATCGCCAGCGACCGCTTTTCCAGTTCCCGCAAACTCAATCCCGGTTTCAAAAAGCTCTCCCCTTCGGGCAGCGATTGCAGTTTCTCGAACGGCGTCCGGTAGTCCTCGATCTTGTATTTGCGTTGGCGTTTGCCGCGCTCGTCCAAGCTCACTGTCGCGAATCCGCAGGGCCGGTGAAAGTTCAGGTACGGATTTAAATGCTCGGCGTAGAAGTTCTGCAGCTCCCCGGCGTGTGCGCCGGCGATGTGTCCGTAGCCGATCAACTTGCGGATCACCGCACCGTTCTTGCCTTCCACCAGTGCATTGTCCTGGCTTCGGCACGCTCGGCTCTTGGTGAATTCGGCGTGCAACTTCCGCAGCATTTCCGCCACTCGATGGTTGATATACTCCGAGCCGTTGTCGGCATGAAAACCGCGGATCGGAAATGGAAATTGCGCCAACACCGCTGCCAGCACCGGCATCAGATAGGCCTCGCTGATCTTCTCGGCGCAGCCCACCACTTGCCATTGCGTCACCGCATCCACGGCGTTGATGTGATACACGCCCTTGGTTCCCGCGCTGTCCCCTTGATGCACCGTATCCACGCGCACATACCCCGGCCGCCCTTCCGGATCGGGCTTGCGCCGCTGTCCGATGGCGGCCGCAGTGGACTGCGTCGGTTCGAACACCGCCGCCTGGTTGCGATAGCGCGCGCTCGCCCGCAGGTTGTACAAGTGCGCCACGCTGATCTTCGACAGTCGCTCGCACTGCTTCTCTCCGAACTGTTCGTAGGCGCGCTGCAAGATCCGGCGCGTGGCGGGTCCGCTCAACCGCCTGTGTGCCCGATCCACGTCCGCTAACAACGCAATGTCTTCCGCCGTGTACCTCACTGCGAACGCGTGCCGTTGGTACGACTGGGGCCGTATTACGCCGCAATCGAGATACGCCCGGATCAACCGCGTGGTCTGCGCCTCGCTCAACCCGGTCACTTTCCGCAGGTAGGCCCGTACCAAGCCCCGCTCGCCTTTTCCCAAACTTCGGTACTTCTGCGCCGCCAATACCCGCTCCACCCACAGGTATCGTTCCTCCCGCCCGCCACTGCTGAACTCGATCGGCTCGCTCGACCGCAAAAACTCTCGGATCTGATCCCGGCTCAGGCTCTCGGCATTCTGCATCCGTATCTGCACCCGGCCGCGCCACGCCTACCCCATTGTTCCCGTTTTCATGCTCATCTTCCATTGGAAACCGCCCCAGCCAATTCACTAGTTTCATGCTCATCTTGCGTTGGACAATTCTGAGCACTCGACTCATGGTGGTTCCAGCAGGCGCTGCTGGATAATAAGCTGGTGGTCCGGCTGGGCCAATTCGCGGGCCTTGATTTCTACGGTGTCCAGCAAGACGGCGCGTCGTACATTATCGAGCCGTTGGGCTATGCGATCGGCAATCTCTTCCCGGCCGATTACGAATCATTCGATCCGGCGGGCACGCCGGCCGCTGAGGTTCGTTTGGTTCCTTCCAAACATTTCTATTGGAAATCGGCCATCTTTGCGGGTAATCGGAATCCTTATCACGACGACGTCACCGGGCTGAATTTCAAGATTAAGGATTCTCCCGTGATCGCGACTGAGATTGGTTATCTTCTCGACCCCACGCCCTCAGCAACGCAGAAGTCTTATCCCGGAACATACAAGTTCGGCGCAACCACCAATCCCGGTCCATTCTCCGATATCGTCACTGGCGTTCGAGGCGAAGTCAATTATCTCGTCTATTTCATGGCGAACCAGCGAATCTATCGTCCGGAAGCGGGCAGCGATCGCGGACTGGATGTCAACTTCGCCTATGACTTTACTCCCGGACAATATACTCGCAATTATTCACAGGTCACCGGCGGCCTTCGATATCATGGCCTCGTTCCGCACCGCAATCAGGACACATTGTCGGCCGGTGTGGTGTACAGCCGCATCAGTCCGCAACTCAATCAGGCCTATGCCGCCATGGGTCTTCCTCTGCTGGGAAGCGAGAGGGCGGTGGAGCTGAACTACGCTCTGAAAGTGACTCGCTGGTTCACGTTCCAGCCAGTGTTCCAATATTACTTCGACGCCGGAGCGAACCCGCAGGGACGGAACGCTACGGTTGCAGGATTCCGCACAACCTTTAGTCTCTAAGGGAAATCATATTGACATGAGAAACCGCAAACAAGCTTTGGACCAAATCGCGAATCAGGAATTCGATATCTGCATTATCGGTGGAGGCGCCTCGGGCGCCGGCTGCGCGCTCGACGCGCAACTGCGAGGTCTCAAGACCGTCGTTATCGAAGCCGGCGACTTCGGATCTGGCAGTTCCACGGCCTCCACCAAGATGGTTCATGGCGGCGTCCGCTACTTGCAGGAAGCCGTGAACGACTTGGATGTGAATCAATATCATCTGGTGGAGCACGCGCTGCATGAACGCCTGACCATGCTGCGCAACGCGCCGCACCTGACCAGGACGGTCGAGTTCCTGGTTCCTTGCTTCAGCCATTTCGAAAAGATCTATTACGGCCTCGGAATGAAGATGTACGATTGGATCGCCGGGAAATCCAGTCTGCTTCCCAGCCGCTTGTTGACGCGCGAGGAAGCGCTGTACCGGATGCCTGCCATACAGTCGGAAACCCTGGTGGGCGCGGTCGCCTACGCCGATGGGCAATTCGATGACGCCCGTTACGCCCTGACGTTGGTGGAGACATTTACCAGAGCTGGCGGCGATGCCCTAAACTACGCTCGTGTCACTGCGTTCTCGAAGAACGATGCCGGTAAGCTCGTTTTGGCCACGGTGGTGGATCAGGCTTCTCCAAGGAGCTTCGAAATCCGCGCCCGAGCCTTTGTCAACGCCACCGGCCCGTTCTCGGATGTAGTGCGACGGCTCGCTTCACCTGATGTTACGCCGCGCATGCATCCGAGTAAAGGCGTCCACATCATGTTGCCGCTCGATGGCTTCTCTGAAACCGACGCGCTGTTAGTTCCGAAGACCGAGGACGGCCGCGTGATTTTCGCGATTCCGTGGAATGGCAGGCTGCTGGTGGGTACTACCGATACCGGCTACACGCCGGGTGAAGAAATGGTGGTGAAGAGCGATGAAATCGAATATCTCCTCCGGCAGATCAATCCCTACCTGAGGTCGCCGCTTAGGGCGGACCAGGTTGTCAGCGGTATCGCCGGCGTTCGCCCGTTGGTTGCCGCGCAGGGCGTCACGGATACGAAGAAACTGATTCGCGACGACGAGGTCGAGTTCGATGCGGCGTCCGGCCTGGTGAGCATCCTCGGAGGCAAATGGACCACACATCGCTTAATGGGCGAAGAGACCATCGACAAAGTACAGGACTATCTCGGCGCGCCTCATTCGCCTTCACTAACCTCCGAGCATCCTTTGGCTGGTGCGATCGGCTTCAAATGGGATTACTGGCGAACATTAGAGAGGGATTTCGCTTTGAAGGGCCCCACGGCGCATCATTTAGCGCACAAGTACGGCACCCAGGCGCCGCAGATATTGGAACTGGCAAAATCGGACAAATCTCTGGCCCTGCCATTGGTTGAGGGCGAAGCTCCTATTCGTGCTCAAGTAGTCTACGCCGTGCGGCACGAGATGGCGCGCACGCTCGAAGATGTGTTGGCGCGGCGCATCGGCCTACAACTGTACGCCTGGCGCCTGGCGATCGAAGCCGCGCCCGTGGCCGCCGCGCTGATGGGTCATGAGCTCGGCTGGACTGCGGAAGAAGAAAAGGTCGCGTTGGAGCAGTACGTGGCCACGGTCAACCACCGAATCACGAGTGCGGGTCAGCAGCCTGAACCCGTGCCCTCGGCAATTCGGGAACTTACTTTGGAAAGGAAATAGACGATGTCAAATTACATTGGAGCAATCGATCAAGGTACCACCAGCACGCGATTCATCGTGTTCGACCGGTCTGGACGCATCGTATCGGCCGCGCAGAAGGAACACGAGCAGATCTTTCCGCAGCCTGGATGGGTGGAGCACGATGCCTCGGAGATCTGGCGTCGCACCGAAGAAGTCATCGTGGAGGCCCTGAAGCAGAGGGGACTGCGCGCCGGCGATCTCGCGGCAATCGGCATCACGAATCAGCGCGAAACAACCGTGGTTTGGGATCGGAAGACCGGCCACCCGGTTTATAACGCGCTCGTTTGGCAGGACACGCGCGTCGATCATTATGTTTCGGAGCTCGCGCGCGACGGCGGTCCCAATCGCTTCCGCGCTAAAACCGGGCTGCCGCTGGCAACCTATTTCAGTGGCCTGAAGATCCGCTGGATTTTGGACAATGTCGGGGGCATTCGCGAGCGCGCTGAGTCCGGCGATATTTTGTTCGGCAACATCGATTCTTTCCTGGTCTGGAATCTGACGGGAGGGACGCGCGGCGGCCTGCATGTTACCGATTGCACGAACGCCAGCCGGACGCAGTTGATGAACCTGGAGACATTGGATTGGGACCAGGAACTACTCGGCGCGATCGGCGTGCCTCGCCAGATGCTGCCGACGATCGTTTCGAGCAGCGAGGTCTATGGCGTCGCCGCGCTCGATTCCCTGAAGGGCGTTCCCGTCGCCGGTATTCTGGGCGATCAGCAGGCAGCCTTGGTGGGCCAGACCTGTTTCAAATCGGGCGAAGCCAAAAACACGTATGGCACAGGATGTTTTTTGCTCATGAACACGGGCGACAAGCCGGTTACGTCCAAGTACGGGCTCCTGACCACCGTTGCCTATCGAATCGGTAATCAACCCACTGCTTATGCGCTCGAAGGAAGCATCGCGATCACCGGCGCCCTGGTGCAATGGATTCGCGACAATTTCGGCTTAATCTCGAAGAGTTCGGACATCGAGGTTTTGGCGCGCACAGTCAAGGATAACGGCGGTGTGTACTTCGTACCCGCCTTCTCCGGTTTGTACGCACCTTATTGGAAGACTAACGCGCGCGGCGTGATTGCGGGATTGACGCGCCAGACCAACAAAGGCCATTTGGCGCGCGCCGTACTGGAAGCAACCGCCTTTCAAACCCGCGAAGTGGTGGAAGCGATGGAAAAGGATTCGGGCATCGCCCTCGATGTTCTGCGCACCGATGGCGGCATGGTGGAGGACGATCTGCTCATGCAGTTCCAGGCCGATATCTTGAATCGTCCGGTGGTGCGGCCGATGGTTAAGGAAACAACAGCCTTAGGCGCAGCTTATGCAGCCGGTCTTGCGGTCGGATTCTACAAGGACTTCGATGACTTGCGCTCGCAATGGGCAGTGGATCACACCTGGCAGCCGCACATGGACGCGAAGCAGCGCGAAGCGATGTACGGTTCGTGGAAGAAAGCGGTAACGCGGTCGTTCGACTGGCTCGATTCGGCGGCTTAATAGTTGGGGATTAATCAAGAAATCAAGAGGAGAATCATATGGGTGCTCGATGCTTTGGAGAGTTTGTGGGAACGGCAGTTTTGATCTTGTTGGGTGACGGCGTAGTAGCGAACGTGCTGCTCAAACGTTCGAAGGCCGAAGGCGCCGGGTGGCTCGCGATTGCGGCTGGCTGGGCATTCGCCGTGGTGTTTGGCGTGTTCACGGCAATCGCTTGCGGCAGTCCGGACGGTTATATCAACCCGGCATTCACGCTCGGCATGGCGATCTCGTCGGGCGATTATTCTAAGTTCTGGCCGTTTCTGCTGGCACAAGTGTTGGGCGCGATCGTAGGCGCGGTCCTGGTCTGGGTGCACTTCTTGCCTCATTGGCGTCAGACCGAAGATGCGGATGTAAAGCTCCTCTGCTTCTCGACGATGCCCGCCATTCGCAATTTGGGAGCTAACTTTTTGAGCGAGGTCATCGGCACGTTTGTGCTCGTGGTCGCCGCCGCGGCGATCTTTTCGAAGCGTGTCACTATGTCGGGCCCGGCCGCGGACTTGGGGCCATACTTGGTCGGCGTCCTTGTTTGGGCGATCGGACTATCGCTTGGCGGAACTACCGGGTATGCCATCAATCCGGCGCGCGATCTCGGTCCCCGCATCGCCCATTCGTTTTTGCCGCTCGGCAAGAAAAATGGTTCAGGCTGGAGCTATGCGCCCGTGCCGATTGTCGGCCCGCTGGCAGGTGCGACCTTGGCCGGGTTGTTCGTCAGGCTCGTGCATTTCTAAGTCGCACTCCAGCCCCCTTGATTGGCATGCAGGTATGTATAGGGCAAATGGTGAAGAGCATTGAAGAACAGCCTCGCAATGCAGAAGGAGATACTTAATGCCGTACGTTACAGTCGGAAAAGAGAATTCGGGCGAGATCGAGCTTTGGTACGAAGACTATGTCTCAGGCGAACCGGTTGTCTTGATCCACGGCACCCATTGAGCGGTGCTTCGTGGGAAAAGCAACTGCCAGTCTTGCTGCATGCTGGTTACAGGGTCATCACTTACGACCGCAGAGGCTTCGGCAAATCCAGCCAGCCAACCACAGGCTACAACTACGACACGTTCGCTGAGGACCTTCACAAGCTGATCGCCCACCTTAAGCTGCTTAACTTTACGTTGGTCGGCTTCTCCATGGGAGGAGGGGAGGTGGCGCGCTACCTCGGAAAATATGGGTCCAGCCGTATGAGCAAAGCCGCGATCGTTTCCGGTGTGCCACCGTACTTGCTCAAAACGGCCGGCAACCCGGGCGTAGATGCCGATGTGTTTGAGGGGATCCAGAAAGCGGTGATCGCCGACCGCTATGCGTTCTTCACCGGCTTCTTCAAGAATTTTTACAACACCGACCTACTGATAGGCAAGCGTGTCAGCGAACAGGCAGTCCAGGCCAACTGGAACATCGCGGCCACCGCCGCTGCCACCGCCAGCCTGGCGTGCGTTTCAGCCTGGCACGAAGACTTCCGCCGGGACCTGGCAAGCATTGATGTGCCCACGCTGGTGATTCACGGGGATGCCGACCGCATCCTTCCCATCTGGGCCACGGGACTGCGCACCGCCAAGCTCATCAAAGGGGCGAGCCTGCTGGTGGTGAAGGACGGTCCACACAGCATCCCATGGACGCACGCGGAAGAAGTAAACGCCGAATTGCTGAGCTTCCTGGGCGAGAAGGCCGGCCAATCGCAGCAAGTCGCGTAGGGCGAAATTGGGAACGCTGTTTAGCAAATTATAAAGAGGAACTCACATCGAATCCGAAAACCTAAGGCGAGATGGAGAGCGCGCGATTTCGAACGGAAGGAGATGACGGATGATCTGCTTGGTCCGTGACCTCGTACGTCCCTACCGTTGGACTCTCGCAATCATACTCGCCGGCATGCTCGCGGAGACGGCGATGAGCCTCGCCGGACCTTGGCCGCTCAAAATCATCATTGATAACGTCGTGGGCAGCCACCATCTTCCACACTGGCTGGCCCGCTCTCTGGAGCATGTGTTGGGCGACAGTAGCAAAATGCGAATTGCGGAATTGGCGGCGATGAGTGCCGTTGCCATTGCGGCGATCGGCGCGCTGGCAAGTTACGTCGACAATTACTACACCGAGAGCGTCGGCCAGTGGGTAGCCCACGATCTCCGTATGCGGACCTACCATCATTTGCAGCGCCTCTCGCTCCGCTACTATGACACCCACCGGGTCGGCTCGATCTTGAGCACGATGATGACCGACATCGGGACAATCCAATCCTTCGCATCCTCGGCCACGCTGGGTATCCTGGTCGATTTATTCACCATCGTCGGTATGCTCGGTCTGATGTTCTGGCTCAACTGGAATTTCGGGCTGCTCGCTGTGTCTATAACGCCCGTTCTCCCGATTTTGGTTTCGCGATTCAAGAAAGCCGTCAAGGCGGCGACCAAGCAAGTGCGGACGCACCAGAGCGAAATCGTGACCGTGGTCGAGCAGGGTCTCGAATCGGAGCGCGTGGTGAAGGCCTTTGGGAGACAGGACCTCGAAGAATGGAAACTCGAGAAGGTGAGCCGGGAGACGGTGGACTCGGCTCTGAAGGCCAGGCGCATCAAGGCACTCCTGTCACCACTCATGAGCGTACTCGTCGCTGCGTGTGTGGCGGTCGTGCTCTGGAGGGGAGCATCCATGATCCTGTCCGGAGCGCTTACTGCGGGGGTGCTGATTATTCTAGTTTCGTACCTGAACAAGTTCTTCAAGCCGGTCCAGGACTTGGCCAAGATGACTAATTCGATCGCGCAGACTGCAGTGGGAGTGGAGCGCATCCAGGCGATTCTCGAAGCCGACGCGGTGCTTCCGGAACGTTCCGACGCGCGTGAGCCGGAGCCACCGCGCGGCCAGATCGTTTTCGACCACGTAGCCTTTGGCTATGATCCCGAGACTCCAGTACTTCGGGATGTCAGTTTTACGATCCAGCCGGGTCAAATAGTGGGGATTGTAGGCCCCACGGGTTCCGGCAAGTCGACGGTCGTGAGTCTGATTCCACGATTTTATGATCCGACTGGTGGCAAGGTGATGATGGATGGCGTGGATATCCGTGAATATAAGGTGCAAGGGCTCCGACAATACATTGGCTTCGTCCTCCAAGACACCGTTCTTTTCTATGGGAGCGTGAGCGAGAATATTGCCTATGGCCGGCCTGGAGCCACTCAAGAAGAAATCGTTGACGCAGCCAGGGTCGCCAACGCGGATGAATTTATCAGGCGGATGCCGCAGGGTTATGAAACACTCGTAGGTGATCGCGGTCTTTCACTTTCAGGCGGCCAGCGACAGCGAGTCGGAATCGCGCGCGCCATTATTCGCAGGGGTCCGATCCTGATTCTGGACGAACCAACATCAGCGCTCGACGCTGAATCAGAACTGGAGGTGATGGGCGCATTGGAGCGGCTAATGAGAGGGCGGACAGTAATCATGATCGCCCACCGGCTTAGTACGATTCGCGATGCCGATAACATCATTGTTTTGAAAGGAGGCGTGGTGGCGGAAGAGGGTAGTCATGAGCAGTTGCTGGCACTGGGCGGAGTTTATGCCGACCTCCATAGAGCGCAGTTCGATACCAAGTCAACGAATGCCGAGGCGTAGACGTAGATAAAGATGGATAGGGATATCATATGGCCCATTCTCTGATCGTTCTCCCGGAGGATTCCCCGAAACCCATTCTCGATGCCATCAATCGTTCAACGAAAGCACTCCGGATCAAAATGTTCCTGGTGTCAGATCCGACCCTGCTCAACGCTCTGATCGGTGCCCACCACCGAGGTGTCCAAGTCCGCGTGATGCTGAATCCCCTGCGCCGAAACGGCGAAGTGGAAAACGAGGAATCGAGCCGGTTGCTGAGCGAAGCTGGTGTCGCGGTAATTGACAGCAACCCTGCGTTCGACATTACACACGAGAAGTCGCTGATCGTGGACGAAACCGAAGCGCTTGTTCAGTCGCTCAACTGGCAAACCAAGAATCTTGTCGGCACACGCGATTTTGCCGTGCTTACAACCTACCGGGACGAGGTCCAGGAGATTGTAGAGTGTTTCGAGGCTGACTGGAACCGCTTGGACTTCACGCCGCGGAAGCGCTCGAATATCATCTGGTGCACCGGCACCGGGCGGGAGCGCCTGGCGGAATTCATCGATTGCGCGACCCACAATTTGTTTGCGGAAAACGAGCGGTATCAAGATCCGGTCATCATCGAGCGCCTGGTGAGGGCCAAAAGGCGCGGCGTGAAGGTCCATATCTTGGCGCGTCCACCCCACAAGCTGAAAAAGGACAAACTCCTGGAGGCCGTGGTTGGGTTGCGCATCATGCACGACGTCGGGATCAAGATCCACAAACTCAAGCACCTGACGCTGCATGCCAAGATGCTCTTTGCGGACAACAGCGCGGCCATCATCGGATCAATCAATCTCACCCCAGGCAGCTTTGATAGCCGGCGTGAGTTGGCCATCGAAGTCCGCGACGACCATATTTTGAATCGCTTGCATCCCCTCGTTCAAGAGGATTGGGCAAATTCCCACCCGCTCGATTTTACCGACGAGGGGTTGCGTGCCGATCTTGAAGCGCATCACAAGGAGGGCGAGGAGCAACTCGCACTCAATCCTAAGCGCCCGGCATAGGACACAAAGCACGAGGCACGTTGACGGCTACCGGAGCGGGCCCGGGTCCGCGCCGGACAGGTTCGATGCTCGGCGTTTCAGCAAGACTCAATCGGCGCCATAAATGTCTAAATCACACATGTAGGCGCGTGTAGCTGAGCCCCTTCAGCCTTTCGTGCTTTCGATCACGGTCTTGGGAATTGTGTTCGTGTCACGGCTGTCTTATGCCGCCGAAGATTAATGCCAAGCTTTCTTCATTGGTTTGGAACGTCGATGGCTGCACTTCCTAGGCTTCGCGGCACCGCCCGTGCTCGCGATCAATCCGCTAGACATAGGGATCATCGCCGACGTGTTCGCTGCCAACGCCGTCCTCGCCGCGGAGGCATGGTAACCGCGAATGTGCCGCCTGTGTGAGTCGGCGTCGGGAAACCGTTTGCCATTCAGATCGCCGCCTCATATTACCGTTGTCCCTGCGCTATTCTGGGTGCAGGCAACAATTGTGAGCAACGCCGCTATTCCTTCGTACCTGGAAATCATCGATTTCATCGCTAACGGGACCACGCCTCAAGCCGTTGCCGACTATCGCCCGTCTCTGGAAGCTCAACGCCGGATCGCCGAGTTAATTGCCCAGGAGAAAGAGGGTAGCCTATCCCGCGAGGAGAAGTCCGAACTGGATCACTTCATGGACTTGGAGCACATCCTCCGGGTAGCGAAGGCGCGGGCCCGACAGATCCTCGCCAGTGGCTCTTGATGTAGATGAGGCCTCGCGTCGCCTCGTCATCGACCGCGCGGGTCGACGCTGTGAATACTGCCTGGTACATGAGGACAGCGCTGGTTTTCCGCACCAGATCGATCACATCATCAGCCGGAAGCACGGAGGCTCGTCCGGTATTGGCAATCTTGCCTATGCCTGTGTCCTTTGCAACCGGTACAAAGGCTCTGATGTCGCCTCCGTAGATCGCGCTGGCAAGCCAATTCGACTTTTCGATCCGCGGCGTGACACATGGGACGAGCACTTCAAACTGAACGGCCCCGTCATCCAACCGATGACGCCAGTGGGTGAAGTGACTGCCAGGGTGCTCCGGCTCAACGCCTCCGAGCGTGTTATCGAGCGCCGACTATGGCAAGCCCTCGGCCAGTATCGTAGAGACTGACGGACGAGCTTTAATTGAAAATCTCGACTTCCAATCCAGTCCCCAAAGCCAACCCAAAGGTCGTGTATTGGGTCGCTAGTCCTGGCGCTGGCGTAACCGGTACGGGTCGCTCGCAACGCCTGACCTTTGGGGACATCTTTGGGGAAAAATAATGATCGTTTTGAGGACCATTGTAGGACCATAATAAGCGTTATTTAGGGCTCCAAAAGGCCTTTTGAGCGCCACTCGTGCCTTTGGTTTCCGTTAGTTGCCACCGCCTAGCGAACTCATAACCCAAAGGTCGGTGGTTCAAATCCATCCCCCGCAACCAATCAAATCAATCAGTTGCACGGATTTGTGGGCGCACCAAAAACTCCCATTAGCTCCCAATAGCAGCAACCGGGTTGTTCCGGCCAGCCGTTTCCTTCGATTTGCTGCTGTTTAAGACCATCTCAACAACTTTGCTGTGGGCCTGACGCTTACTGTCCGTCATGGCCTTCCCGTAAATATTCATCGTGGTCTGAATGCTCGCGTGGCGCATCAACTCCTTTTGGACGGTGAGAGGCGCCCCAGTTTCATCCAGCCACGATCGATAGCTGTGCCGGAACGTGTGCCATCCGATATCGCCCCCGATTCCGGCTGCGACGCCGGCTTTTCGAATGTGCGTTTTCTGAATCTCCTCCTGATGGTAGGGCCTGCCTGTTGCCGGGTTAGCGAACAACCATCCCTCCAGCGTGGAAAACGACCGCTCCTTGTGCAGCATAAGGGCCTCGACTACTGCGGCGTCGAGTGGAACGCTATCCCGCGAGTACTCCGTCTTTACGTCCCCGATTCTTCCGTGAACCACGCTCCTTTGAATGAGCAGCGTCAGTCCGACGAAATCGAAATCCTGCCACTGAAGAGCAACAATCTCGCTGACCCGCAGGCCCAAACAACCTGCAATCAGCACCATCGTCCGGAACGGCTCCCGCATCAACGGCAACAACGAGTGGAACTGTTCAGGTGCGAGAACCCGAGGCGTTTTCAGACGCTTGGTTCCTCCCCTGACCCGAACCAGCTTGATCGGGTTCTTGTCAATCAATTCCCACCTCTCCGCACACTGAAAAATTGTGTGCATAAGACTTCGGACGTGGCTTCTGGTCTTTGGAGCTAGAGCCAAGTTCCTAAGCCAATCCTCGACTGCCATCGGCTTGATGGCACTCAGTGGCGTACTTTCCCACCGTGGCCTGATCTGATTGTTGATATACGATCGGTACGCCGCCCTTGTCGAATAACGGTCCGGCATTTCTTCTTGCTCGTATCGTCCGATCACGGCTCCAAAATCGGCAGCACCAACCGCGGTTGGTTGCTCCGCATTGAGCCGCAACAGGATCGCTTGCACTATGGGAGACTTCCTCGCTGCTGATTCGGTCGGATAGTCCTCCCGTGTCCCAACGATGACAGCCCGTCGCTGGCGTTCGCCTCGAGCATCAGGTTCGTAGTAGCGAAACTCCCATACCTCCCTTCCTTTCTTTCGTTCTTTATTGACATCCGCATAATATAGCGACACTTTTCGCGGGAGAATGGGTTTGACTCAGTATGGGCAATCCCGCTGGAGAGGCACGTGATTTTGAAGCGCTGGAGAAGCGCCGGATGAAAGCCGTTCGACTGCTGGAGAAGGGAGATCTCAACCAATCCGAAATCGCGGGTCGGCTGAAAGTCTGCCGCCAAACGGTGAGCCGGTGGGCGGAGGAGTACAACAAGGGCGGCAAGCAAGCGTTGAAGACAGCCGGACGCGCGGGCCGCAAGCCGGAGTTGAGCGAAGCGGATCTGGAGCGCCTCGGCGACTTGTTGCAAAAAGGCCCGGAGGTACTCGGATACGAAACGCCCTTGTGGACCTGCTGGCGAATTGCCCACCTGATCGAAAGCGAGTTCGGCGTTCAATACCATCCCGGCCATGTCTGGAAGGTGCTGGACGGCCTGGGTTGGAGTTGCCAGCGCCCGGAAGGTCGGGCGCGCGAACGGAACGAGGAAGCAATCCGCCAATGGAAGCGTGTGCGTTGGCCCGATATTAAAAAAAAGCCCAGACGGAAGGCCGTACGATCGTCTTCATCGACGAAAGCGGAGTGAGCCAGCGGCCTCACCGGGTGCGGACTTGGTCGCCGCGCGGCCAGACCCCCATCTTGCAGTACAACTTCAACTGGGACAAGATGTCGGCCGTCGCCGGCCTGACCTTCTACAACTTCTACTTCCGTCTTTACAAAGGATCGATCAAAAGTGCCGAGGTCGTGGAGTTTCTGGGGGCGTTGCTGCGCCACATCCCAGGACCGCTGACCATCGTATGGGATCGGCTGTCCGCGCACAAAAGCAAGGTCACGCGAGACTTCATTGATCAGAATCGCCAACGGCTGTGCGTCGAATACCTGCCGGGTTATGCCCCTGAACTCAACCCGGTCGAGTACATCTGGGCCTACTGGAAGCAGCACACCCTGCCCAATGTTTGCCCGAAGGACTTCTGGTCGCTCAATGATACGGCGCGCAAGACGCTAAAACGGATGCGCCGCCGCCCACGCCTCATTACTGCCTTCTGGAAGCAGGCCGAACTGTCCCTTGACTGACTCTATATTATGCGAAGCTCAATAGTCTCAAGACTTCCATACTGATAGCGCGTGCGCGTAAACACGAAACCTTCCTTTCGTATTAACGGCACGAGTGGCGTTTTGAGCATACGCCAGAACGCAGCCACTCGTCTAGGGCCGAAGCGCGAAACCGCCAGAGGTCTCCGACACGGAAACCTGGGACTACGCCTTGTCGCGCCATCCGCTGGAGTGTCTTTGGATGAATTTGGAGTAAGGCGGCTGCTTCATCTGTATTCAGAACTCGCTCGAAAGGCGCGCCGACTAACTCAGGCGTTCGTGAATCCTGATTCAGCTGCATAGCATTCACCGTACGACCGTTGTCTCGGTCGACGTGTTCTTGGAACTCTCGTTCCCGCTGCCAGGTTGAATCGGTTTATATGGTGCTTCGAACAGGATGTCGCGATTCACTCGGACCACGAATTTGTAACCTGCGGGCACCTTGATTGTGGGTTGAACGTTCAGGTTGCGACGTGTGATCTGCGCGCCGGTCTCGCTCAGCTCCTGACCAACGGCGCTTCCGGCGGTTTGGGCGGGTGTTGGATAGGTGAGGGCACTTTGGCTGGTTCGCTGCGAGATATCGAAGGCGGCCGTGAACAGACTGGTAAGCACCGAAAATCCAAGAAGGCGACGATAATGGCGGTCAACCTTGTCTCGCAGTCCGGCGTTGCCATGAGAATCGAGCCCCACCATACCATCGAGGTCGACCGAGGAAGCATCGGGGTAGATGATCCGGCTCCAAACGGCTTGCACGCCATCCTGCCCATACGAAATACGTGAATCGTATCTCCCAATCAAGCGCGATCCCTGGGGGATCAGCAGATAGAGTCCCGTAGCCGTGTCATAAACGTTGGACGTTACCAACGCTTTCAGCTCTCCCGGAAGGTCTGAGTTCAAAGATTGTTCGAGCACCGCTGGAATCTCCCAGCCTGCTTTGATTTCATAGGGGGATAGGGGGGCTTCGCGATTGGACCGAAGATAGTCCTCCGCTTGCCTGTCATCACGGCTTGCGATGAGGAAGGCTTCTTTCCGGGATTGCATGTTCTGGCTATCGTAGTCGTTTTCGAAAGCCCGGCCAGTTGCTGGAGCTGCTGAATCACCGCCTTGCCGGGCGCCCAGTGCACGGCTCGGGGCTTCGACCGGAGAAACATCGTTCAGCGCGGGCTGTGCGAAGGCCGGTGAAAAGGATGGCATGCCGGTGCTGCGGACACTCGTGGGTGCCTGGATTGCCTCTTGCTCTCGCTGATAGGCTGCGGCAATCATCTGCTGTTCGGGTGTCTCTTGCTGCAGGGCGGTAGGCGTGACCGGCTGCGCTCGGACAACGTTGGGTTGACGGATGACGATGCGCTCCTGCGTATGTCCATCACAGGGCTGCCCCGTTTGTGGATTGAAGCGATCAGCTTGGCCAGTTTTCGGATCGGCGCCGCACGGAGGAGTCGCCGGTTGTGTAGGCGGTGCCGGCACATTTGGAGGACGTAGTGTCATCGGCACAGTGCCGGAAGGGGTGGCCTGCATAAACTCCGAGGCCGCTTGTGTTGCGGGCCCAACGTTCTTCGGAAGGCCCGCGTCCCTTGCAGCGATCTGATTCTTGAGCCCTCGACGGTATCCACCATACGCGAATGCCACAAGCAAAATCACAATTACAGAAACGATCAGAGTCCCTGCGCGCCGGCTGATGCGTACAACTGTCTCCGGCTCAGGATGCAGATCGATTCCGCTGGGCGTTTCTGCGCTCCATGAGCCGGTTGGCTTTTGATCGGAGCTATTGTTTGTTGCCACGGAGGATCTCGACTTTCTGAGCTTTCTTGCCCGATCCGAGCACCAAGTTCGCGCGATCGAACAGGCGATCCACGATGTAAGTCTGATCCTTCACACGGTAGTTCATCATCTCGCCCTTACCGTCGCTGCCCACGACCAGCAAGACCGGCGCTTCTCGATGCTGAAGGTCGGCCGGCATCTGGATATAGGTCTTCGCACCGTCATCGAAGACACGCACCGGCCGGATATGAACATCTCCTCCGCGGATCGTGTAATTGAAATTCATTTGCTCGACGAAAATCATGGCAGGCGGGACTTCCGAAGCGTGTCTCTCCTGCTTGGCGTCGGCTTGCTGCGCGGCTATCTCCTGCTGCCATTTGCGGGTATCGTCCTCCGGATAAGCGAAAGCAACCCGTGCAACGTAGTCTTGCGGTTTCGAAATTAGTCGCAAGTAGTATGCGCGGCGATCGGTCGTGATCAGCAGATTGGTGTCGAGGCCCGGCGTTTGTGGCTTCAGGACGATCACGGGGGTCGCTCGATCGCCTGTGCCATAGATCGCAGGCGAGACAATCCACCGGATTGAGTCGCCAATGTGGGGTTCGCCGATGATCTTTTCACCAGCCTGCAGTTCAATCATGCAAACGCGCAGCGGCGCGCAAACGACGGTTGGCAAACCGGCGCCGTAGGAGTACATCACGCGGCCATCAGGACCCGACGATGGTGCATTTTTTTCAGCCTGCCAGCTCGCGCTCACACGCACCGCTTCGAGCGCCGTTGGCGTCAAAGCTATGTCTGATTTTGGACGGTAATCCTTCGGCACTTCCGGATGCGGCGCGCCGGTCACCCCGCGTGGGGCGCCGGGCGCAGCGAGTTGAGGCGTCACCTCGCCAGGTCCACCGGCCGGATCTTCCAATGTCTTCAATTGAGCACCGAAGTTGTATTGCTGCAAAAGCGGAGGAGCGTTGTCAGTGGATGGGACACGCTTGGTTTTCACCGGCGACTGGCCCGCGGCGATCGAAAGCACGCTAAGGGCTAATGCGAACGCGATTGAGATTTGCATTTTGTTTGCTCCTTTACAGAACCTTTGCCCAACTCGCGTTGGTGATGTAAACACCCAGCGGATTGACGCGAGCCTCGCGCTCGTCCTTGGGCGGGTTGAGCGCGATCGAGAAGTACCCCTTCCAACGATCCGTTGCTTTGACAACTCCGTAGAGATCGCGTGTTGTTTCCACCCATTCGACTTCGTAGGTTCGATCGCTGGTCGGAAGAACCGACTTTACGTCGACCGAGACGGTCTCAGTTTCGGCTCGCTTAAAGGGCGGATCACCGCGATAATAGTCGCTGATGAAAGTCTGGGCCGCGGTGCCGCTTCCGATCTGGGCATAGACGCGATCGATGGCCTTTCTCTGCAACACTCCGTCGGTTGTAACCGTCCGGAGGTTCTCGACCCAATTGAAGATGTTCGACCGTCTTAGCCGGTTGTCATCGAACGAGGTTTGATCGGCAACTCCCGTTGCAACGGGGCGGCCGAGATTATCTACCAGAACGACATACGGAACCACGTGCGAACGGGCTGACAGCCACACGATGCCCGCGGTCGCCACCAATGCGATTAAGGAGCAGAGCGCCGCAATCGTACGCCAGTTCTTCGCGCGTGTAATCAGGTCTCCGTAGCGCTCGTCCCATTCGCGGCGAGCCGCCAGATAAGGATTATGTGTAGTGTTCATCAGTTACTCCTCGTGTTCGATCGGAATCCGCGGTGGGGTGGCGTGTGGCGCCGCATCCGACGGAAGCGAACTGATTCTTCTACGAAGGGCCCTCACCTGATCAACTGCACGAATAATCGGATTCTTACGGCTACTGGGCGCGGGCAGCTGCGGACTGTTGAGAACGGGGCCTCTCACGGAGCCAATATCTGGCCCGGCATTCGTCGACTTTAAGCCGCCTTCCTGGCCGTCGTTCCCTCCATTGGGCCCCGCCGCGGGAGGCACGGAAGCAGGCGCAGAAGCTCCCTCGCTAGTGCTTGTTGCGGACACTCGGGCGAAGCCACCTTGAAACGGTTGCGCCTCAAAGCCGGAACCTTCGAGCAGTTCACCTCCGATTGACGCGAGAACCGAGGAGACCGGAACAGGCGAACGAGTGAATGGCGGGTCCGGTTGTCGGCGCGCTGCTCGATCGCTCATGCTTGCTGCTGAAGGCGATGACGGCGGAGACAGCGAATCCCCTCCAACAGAGGAACTCGCAACAACGGACCCGACGCTTGCCACCGCATGTTGTGTGCCCGAGCTCGCCCCTCCTGCGCTTGCTACAGTCCCGGCGCCTGCTGCGCCAGCTCCACCAATCAAGGAAGCTACCCCACCAACGGTCCCGCTTCCGGCCACAAGAGCTGCGCCGCCAAGAGCAGTTGCCGTGGCGATCAGATCGCCGCCCGTCAAGGCAGGCGATCCGCCAATCACGGCCGCACCCCTCTGTGCCAATATCGATGAGACACTTACCGCGGCCATAATTACAGAGCAGGGCGGCAAGGAGAAACATCGTGAGCGAAACCAAGATTGCAGTTCCTTTTGGAGCTAGTTCGGCGGACGAAGAAGTCCCCGCCAAGGCGCAACGACGCATCTTTACCGCTGGGGAGAAGAAGCGGATTTTAGAAGAGACGGACCGCGCCCTGGCCAATGGCGGCGGTGTCGGCGCCATTCTGAGGCGAGAAGGAATCTACTCCTCGACTCTGCACGGCTGGCGCAAAGAGCGCGATCGCGCGGTGCACAAAGCCTTTTCTCAAAAGAGAGGCCCCCAGGTGCAGCGGAATCCGTTGGCCGCCGAGAATGAAAAGTTACGCCGGCACAATCAACGTCTCCAGGAAGAACTGGAGAAAGCCCACATCATTATTGACGTTCAAAAAAAAGTGGCCAAGCTGTTGGGGCACCCCCTCACGGAAACGGAGAAGTCTTGATGGCCGCGGTAGATCAACTCAGCCCGCTGGTGGGTGTGAAACCCGCCTGTCAGGCGTTAGCGGTGCCCCGAGCCACGTGGTATCGGCGGCACGGTGGCCGGGGTATTTCCAAGTCGATGTTGTTCCCGTGGACAACTCCCGGTATTCTTCGACCGGCCTGCGGGCGCAGCCGCCGTCTTTTTCCCCGGCCTGTGGCCGGGCCGCGGTTCTCGCCTCGGGCTTTGACGGAAGCTGAACAGCAGACCGTGCTGACGTGCCTCCATGAGGATCGTTTTCAGGACTCTTCGCCGGCCCAGGTCTACGCCGCGCTGCTTGATGAGGGCCATTTTCATTGCTCGATCCGCACTATGTACCGGTTGCTGGAAGCGCGCGGGGAAAGTCACGAGCGCCGCGATCAGCTGACTCATCCGCCGTATCAGAAGCCCGAGTTGCTGGCCACGCAAGCCAACCAGTTGTGGAGTTGGGATATCACCAAACTGCGCGGCCCGGCGAAATGGACCTCCTATCACCTGTATGTCATCTTGGATGTCTTCAGCCGTTTCGTCGTGGGCTGGATGATCGCTTATCGCGAAAGCGCCGAACTGGCGAAGCGTTTAATTGACCATTCCTGCTGCAAACAACTCATCGCTCCCGGCCAGCTCACCATCCACGCCGATCGCGGCTCATCAATGAAATCCAAACCCGTGGCTTTGCTGCTCGCCGACCTGGGCGTCACTAAAACACATTCCCGCCCCCATGTTTCTGACGACAATCCCTATTCTGAAAGTCAGTTCCGCACCTTGAAATACCGACCCGGATTTCCGGACCGCTTTGGCTCCATCGAAGACGCCCGCGAATTTTGCCAGTCCTTCTTCCGCTGGTACAACTACGAACACCATCACTCCGGCCTGGGCTTGATGACCCCCGCCGTGGTTCACCTGGGCAAGGCCCCCGATCTGCTGCTCCATCGCCAAGCCGTCTTGGACACCGCTTTTCAAGCTCACCCGGAACGGTTCGTCCGCCAGGCTCCCAAGCCGCCTTCTCTCCCTACTGCCGTCTGGATCAACAAGCCCCCCGACAGGGAGAAAACTCCTTAAACTTTTGCGCCGTGTGTCTCATTCTTATTGACACGCACCGAACCGTCGTGCGCAGCGCGAAAGATCTCATTCTTGTCGCGTTTGAGCGCGGCAATCCAGGAGCCAACATAGGCCGCATGCTGCTCGGGATTGTGGGGGATACCGCGTTGCGCCGCCAGGAACACGCTCGCAAGTTCCGCTCGAAGTTCTTCCCTGGCATAGTTCACGTCACCGAAACGATAGGATTCTGTGAGTGTGTTGCGGTCCAGACGTGATGGATGTCCGCTCCAATGCGCCAGCTCGTGGAGCGCGGTCCCGTAATAGCCCCCGGCTTCCTTGAATGCGTCTTTCGGCGGCAAATGGATGCTGTCTTCCGCGCGGCTGTAAAAGGCTCGATCCGCCTGATCATGGGCAATGCTCGCGCCGAAGTTTCTTAGTATTTGCTCGCCCGCTTGAACAGCTTCGAAAGGCGTGTGCTCCTTGGGCGGGTGCAGTGGAATTCGATCAATCTGCTCGGCGTTGAACACCGTATACACGCGGTGGATGAGTTGCGGTTTTGCAGAATCGGCGGCGGCGCCGTCCCTGCTTCGGTCGGAAGTGCTCTTGTCTGAAGCTGGCTTTACGTCCCAATACTCGATCTGGGTTCCTTTCTCTCCCCGGCGGACCTGCCATCCTGCTTCGATTGCCTGCTTGTATGTCATCCATCGCGGATCTTGATAGGCGCGTTGCAGACCCGTGGCCATCAGATGCAGCGCATTACCGCCACGATATGCTCTTTCGCTGGTGGGATTGAAGGGCATCTCAAGCGAACCGCGGCCGCGTTCCCAGGGCTTCTGCCAGGGAGCCACCCCACGTTCAAGCATCTCGACGATGCTGTCGGTAACCTCCTGGCGCAAGTCGCGAAGGGGCTTATCAACGTTCGGATTTCCAACCGGTTGCGAGGTAGTGGCGGCCATACGTCACTCCGCCCCCGCAAGTTCTGGCTCGGCGAAACCGAGTTCCGGTTCGTCAGGTTCAAATCCAGAACCCTCCAATCGTTCGCCGCCAACTTCGGTAAGGAAGGCTGTGACCAGCTCTTGCTGAGCATCCCGTGAATCGTACATATTGCCTCCTTCACTTCTCAAGTCGAATTGGACATCCATCAACTGATAAGGGAATGGCAGAGACTTTTCAGGACAAACTTTTTTGCGTACTTCGGATGGATGGCAGTTCACTGAAAGCGGAAACACAAGATCGATTCTTCAAGTGCCTTTCGATATAAAGCCGTCCGGCCTCCGCTACCCTCTTGGAGTGGCCTGGCGGGCAGCCGTTCTCAGATTCGCGCGTGGAGGTTACGAAAGGTATTGCGTGACCGACGGGACGACCATGTTGAAGTCGTTTGGAATGCGACACTCTCCCTCGCCGACGATTATTGGCGAAGGCCAAAGCCGCGCGCGAACGTGTTCAGGACATCCTGCCGCTGACCGAGTTCTTCGTAGAAAATTTGCAGCAAACTTCAATAAGACAAGCGAATTGCATCGAGCGCGCGATGTCTTTTTGCCAGGGTCGGTGCTGCGTCTGCCGTGGACTTGAGGCAGACGGTGAAGCAGAGTCTCGGAGACCCTTCGCGCACGCTTGCCGAGCCGATTGGAAACACATCCTGGAAAGATTGGAGTAAGCCAACCTGGCGGATCGGAGGGCAGGACGAAGCGGCCAATCGGCTTGGATTGCCGCGTACTACGCTAATTTGTAAGATGCGAAAGCTTGGAATTGAAACACGCCGATCCCTGGCGGCGTGCCCATGCGGCAGTTGGCGGGATGAACAGTGCCGCCGCGAACTGTTGAGGAGACGCCGCGTCTCCGGGCGTGTTCCGGCATGCGAGCTGCTAACGAGATGTCATCATGATCGACTCTTCTGAGTTTCGAATGGCGCCGGAACTCACCGATCTCACGATTCAGGATATCTACGCCGCGCTTGTCGATGATGCCTCGCGCAACGAGATGATCGCCGGTGACATTGTTCACGCCATAGAATCTGGGCGGTGCCCGCTGCTGCTGACCGGCCGGACAGAGCACCTCCAATATTTCGCCGCCAGGCTTGCAGGTGTTGCCAAACACGTCTTCGTCTTGAAGGGAGGGATGGGCAAGAAGCAGCGTCGGGAAACGTCGGCGGCCTTGGCGGCAGTGCCGGAAAACGAATCGCGAGTGATTCTGGCCACGGGAAGCCACATCGGAGAAGGGTTTGACGGCGCGCGACTGGACACGCTATTCCTGGCCATGCCGATCTCCTGGAAGGGTACGTTGCAGCAGTATGTGGGCCGATTGCATCGTCTACACGACAACAAGCGATTTGTGCAGGTCTACGATTATGTAGATAATTACGTTCTGATGCTGGCCAGAATGTACGGGCGAAGGCTGAAGGGCTACGCCGCGATTGGCTACGTGATTGAGCAGGAGACGCCCCCTCCTTCTCCCTCTTTCGGCGCACATCCGTAGACTTGGACCGGCATCGGTGCGTGTGCGCCGTCAGGCGTTAAACACAACGATCGTGTAGTATTGATACAATGATTCCAGAATGGTCAGCCAATGGTGACCTTCCGCCCGGTGTGCATTTCGCCACTTGGCCTGAGCTTGAGGAGCGGCTCGCCTCTAATCCGCGGCGTCATCGGATGCTGGCAGGATTCCGGCAGGCTTGCGAGGAGTTGCGGAAAGCGGGTTGCCGATTGGTTTACCTGGACGGCAGCTTTGTCACCCGGAAGGAACGCCCCGGCGACTTCGATGCTTGTTGGGACGTGCAGAACGTCGACGACGCCAGGCTCGACCCCGTGTTCTGGGATTTCTCCCGAGGCCGCGCGGCACAGAAGCAGCGGTTTCTGGGCGAACTGTTTCCGGCACAACTGCCTGAAGGTGCGACCGGCAGGGTGTTTGTGGATTTCTTCCAGGTGAATAAGATGAGCGGCGAACCGAAAGGGATTCTGGCAATCAGGCTGGGAAGGAGCAGGAGAAAATGATCAAGAACGAAAAGCAGTACCGAATCACGAAGGCGCAAGTCCGGCGGTTTCAGGATGCAGTCGCCGAGGTGACCGGTCAGGCGCGCCCGTCGAACATCAGCGCACGATTATGGGAGGCCCAACGCGAGGCGGCTCGAAGCCAGATGGAGGAATTAGGAGAGCAGGTTGAAGCCTACGAGCGGCTCAACGCCGGCCGCAGCAAAGGAGTGGTTCTCGAAGGTGTCGAGGATTTGCCCAAAGCCCTGATCCGAGCACGCATAGCGGCGGGAATGACGCAGGAGAGCTTGGCGCGCCGCCTTGGGGTCAAGCCCCAGCAGGTGCAGCGGGATGAGGCAACGGAGTACGGGAGCGCGAGCTTCACCCGGATTCTGAAAGTAGTGCAGGCCCTCGGTCTGAGAATGCCTAGAGCGGTACGACTCGTTCGCAACCCTTGAGTTGCTCGCCGTTCAAATCTGCCCAGTTCTAGGTCGGCGAAAAACTGCAAGCAGGTGCCGGGAGAGAGTACCAATTGTCCGCCCCCGCCGATTCGCCATTTTCGTCTATCATTCGGCCGCTCGATCAACTCCCATTTCTTGGGTCGTAAACCCAAAGGTCAAAATCGATTCCCATTCAACTCCCATTACCTGCTTCCAAGGGTTTCTTAAGGCTCCGTTGAGTTGCCACTCGTGCCTTGTTATTAACTACATAGCCAGTAACAGGTACGCTCATAACCCAAAGGTCGGTGGTTCAAATCCATCCCCCGCAACCAATCCTTCCAATCGGTTGCACGGATTCGAAGCGTACCAAAAAACTCCCATTAACTCCCAATAGCAGCAACCGCGTGAAACGGCTTAGCGATCGCGCGATCAAAATCACACGGTTCTGCGGTCGCGGTTGGTATCCTCATCAAAGCTTCTTTCATCCCATCACGATTATTTCGGAATTGCCATCCCGCGGTATTCGACGCGCTGCTGACTCGGAAGCGCCGGCGCCGCTCGTGGATCATTTCAGGTGGTATTTCGAAAGGTTCGCCCCGAATGGTATCTATTCCCGTTCGGCAGGCTGCGACCAATCGATCGGACGCGGCCAGTCACGACGCTGAAGACGGTAGGAAGCTACGTGGGAGTAGGCATGATGGTCGTGCTGTGAGACCAACGGAGAACTTCGGCCGCCCCAAAAGCCTTTATGGAATGCGTGTGGCGTCTGAAATGCCTACTCCAAGGGAGGAGAAACCAAACAAATGAAGCGTCTCATAGCACTTTCGCTCTTTCTTGCCGCGTCCAGCGTGGCAGTCCTGCAACCTCTGATGGCCGAGGTGGTAGTTGTTACCCATCATCGCCGTCATCATCGGCGCCACCACCATGCTGCCGTGGTCGTTATACGCCATTAGATGCGACATGGAATCTCCGCGCGGCCAATGACTGTCTGAGTTAATCGCCGGACACCGACCGCGCGGGGTCATCCGACCGGATATGGTCAAGGATGTGGCAGGGTGACTTGGAAGGCAACACAGTGTTGATTTGGGCTCTCGATGCACAATCGCGAAGGCGGCATGCTCACAGTGTTTGCTCGATGGACCGCTTCTCAATCCTGGCCGCAATTGACGAAGGAAGACGCTTATCTGGCAGCTCGACGACTTTGAGAGTATGAGCCTGAGGAGTTGCATCCGCCAGAATCATGCCTGGGATTTCGATTTGAGGGAACACGGAGCGTTTCGAGTGAAGGAATTCGGTGAGGACCGCCGCTCGGGATCGCCCGCCGGGATTATTGATGATTCTTTCGGGAGAACTTCCGGCTGACGTCGGGCCAGAATTCCTTCAGGACGTTCGAGGCCATATCGACGCCGATCTGCATGCCGAGCTTTGCCGCCGAATTGGTCGCGCTGCGATTGTCCTGGTAGTAGGCGTTTGAGATCGCGACTGCGGTGGCATTGCCCAGAATCTCGGAGTAATTGAGCTGAGTCCGGTCGGAGTCCGTGTGGGTCCAGAAGGTTTGACCCATGGAATACCCCAGCCGAGACCATGCGCTCCCAATGCCACGCCGAAAATAGCGAGGATCCTGATGCAGGAGCGTTGGGAAGATCGCTTCCGACATGTAGTTCCCAATAACGAAGTCTGTGTAGGATGCGCCAAAGTAGCGAGCATATCCGGTGGCGCCTTGTCCGAACGAGGGATTAGCGTTGGTGAGCTGAGAGTCAGCCGCGAAGGCCGCGGCGAGAATCACCGTGCCCCGATCGAACGAGTCCTGACGGGCAATCTCAAACTTTTGCCTGGGCGAGAGAGGTTTGTAGTCTGTAAGACTGGGCCAGGTGCGATTGTTCGGAATGATGCCAAAAATACGCTTGCTTACCGGCGGAGCCGGCTGGAGCGGCGGTTGAGCGGTAACGCTCTCGGGTTCAATCAAATCTTCGAAGGAAGTTTGCTGGCCGAACGATAACGACGGCCAGCACGCCGAGAGGGTGATGAATAAGATGATGCCATTCGTCATATGAGTCCTCATGCTCCAATTAGTCCACATGCTCTAATTCAGTCCACATGCTCCAATCACGCGAGCTGGCGACCGCATACGGCTGTTAACCATATAGGGTCACCCGCTACGTGACGCGCTGCGAAACTTCTTTGTGTGCCGAAAGCCGCGCCGGCTAGTTGCGTTGGGCCGAATCCCGATTCAAAGCACCTTCGAATTTCGCGGCAGCTGCCGGAGTTCTGAAGTCGCCGGTGAGAATTTTTCGATTGGTTGTATTGTGCCCGTAGAGTTCCCGGTTGGTTTCCCCATCCGGCCGAAGCGTGGCTCCCGTGAGCGAGATGCCTGCGAATACCCCATGCGAGCGGGAATACGACAACATTTCGGTCTGCAGCTGCGCGTCCGTCCGGGCGCTCGCGTCGCGGCCAATCGGGCCTGCCGCTACGGATGCATCCCCTCCGAGCGAAAACTTATCGGATAACAGGTGCTTCATTCCGCCATCGTTCATTACGAGCAGCACAACATCGGTGTCCGATGCGCCAATCTGAAATCCGAAACTGCCGCCTTCGGACCGCATGGCGGCCGGAGCGCTCCAACCCGCGCCGTCGTGCCGGCGGCATACCGCGAACCCGCGCCCATACTCCGCGCCGACGATGAATCCGGCCTTCTTCATACCAGGCAGCACAACGACGCAATGCGCCTTGTCGATCAGATCTTGGGGGATACCATTATCGGAGGCCCTCATCATATCGGTCAGCGCGTCGGCTGAAGCGTCCAGCCTGTCGTCAACCTTGATTTCTCTGTCCGCAGCGAACGCAGCGGTGGTCATGGACCCGGCAATTGCCAGGGCCCAAACATAGTGTTGTAGATTCGTTCTCATTGCTTTTTCCTCGATTCAATTCGATTGGACGTAGGGCAATCCGAAGTCCGCGACGGATGGCCAATCTAATCTTGTTGCCAAACACTCAGGAAGGCCGGCGCGCGTCTCGCCGGCAAAAAAGTGCGAGTGGAAGTGGAGTCCGCATCGCCAAAGCTAAGCGACCTCATTTGGTCATATGACCTCTTATGGTCTCTCAGCTGAATTTTGACGTAGAGTAATCCACCTAGTGGAAGGCGCCCACCATATAGGCGACGAGTAGAACGACCAATATGGTGCCAACCCCGATGCCTGCTCCTCCGCCGTAGCCCCAGCGACTATGGCCGTAGTAGCCGCCTCCTCCTCCCAAAACCAACAACAAAACGATAATCAGCAGTATCAACATCGTGAATCTTCCTTTCTTCTGGACATTAGAATCGCCGCCGGCTGGGCGGCCGTAATTTCTTCGAATCTGTTTCGGTTACTTCTCCAAAACCGCTTCAGCATGGCCGGTTTTTCTTTTGGATTTGGCCGGCGAGGCTTTCGTTTTGACCGTGACCGGGGTCTCCAGCGGAAGCGCGGGATCGCAAAGCCTCCGCAGCATGGAACCAGTCTTCCTCTGGCGATCCGCGTGGACAGCCCCTGGCTTGCCAGTATTCATGGGCGAGGGCTTCGATCTCAGCGTGTCCGAAGGCGGCGATGCCGTGTCCAACGCTGGATGCAGCTGGAGAATGCTGATCCGTGTCTGGGGAGTGCTCCTGAGCCTGGCGCGAGTGCTCGTGTCCAGTCAAATAATCCTGCTTTCCCTGATGTTCGCCAGCACGGTGGGCATGCGCGGCGCCGTCGAGTAATTCGGCGGCCTGTTGGTGGTTCTCGTAATGCGATCCGTTGTTGTATCGAGTGGACATATTAGATACTCACGATCTGTGCCGGCTAGCCTTCCGAGGTGCGTCGGGCATGGTTTTACCGGTTCGCCGCAACAGGGGCTTCTGAGGCGTCCGCGCTGGATTCGCTGGACGATGCAATATCTTGCGCGCCGGTATGCTTTAAGAGATCTTTTGCGCGCGCGATCTTTTCGGATGTATCGCAGTGAACGGAAAGCAGAACTCCGCCCGCTTTGATGTGTCCTTCGTAGCGCTTCGCTTCGTACTCAGGGATTCCCATTCCAACCAGCGCGCCGATAATACCGCCCACAGCGCCGCCGGCCCCGAGCCCCGCCAGCGCGGCCATGATCGGACCAGCCGCAATGAACGGGCCGACACCAGGAATTGCAAGAACGCCAATCCCGGCCAGCAATCCGAGAGTTCCACCAATCACTCCACCGGTGGTCACTCCAGCAGCCGTGCCTTCTGGCGCTTTCGTACTCTTGTCGTGGGCAAAGTCTTTTGTGCCCTGGTTATCGGGAAGCAGAACCGACACATCGTCGTTTCGGAAGCCAGCGGCCATCAGGTCGTCGACCGTCCGCTCCGCCTGCTTTTCGTTTTGGTAAATACCAAAAACTGCGATCTTTTTTCCTGCCATGATGTTGTCTCCTTGCGCTGGATTGTGCAGGTGGAGGCCCAGTCCACAGGCGGGAGGCGCTAACACGGTGATGAGGGCCTGCAATTCTTACCTACTTCCACCAAAACCTGGTTAGTTAGTACCTCAGGCGGACAGGAGTCTGATGGGCTCCCCGGCCGCGGCTGGTATTGATTGGGCATTGGGCCGGCAGCCGGCTGGAATCGAGGTTTGGTTCTTCTCGTGCCTTAGCAATGGCACTGACCGCGACGCCGTGTCACAAGATGGCGAAGTCAGGATGTTGGATCAGAGGAGAAATATGAAAATGCTCAAACCGTGCTTGTCCTTGCTCGCGATGGCTGTTATCGGGACCTTGGCAGGCTGCTCAACGAAGTCCACGCAGTCCGCCGATGTTTCCGGCGGCATTCGCACCTCGCTCGATCAAGCTGGGCTCAAGGCTGTCTCGGTAGCCGACGATCGCGATAAGGGTGTCGTAACCCTGGGCGGACATGTAGCGGCAGACGCCGACAAATCGCAGGCCCAATCCATCGCAACATCCATGGCTGGGCCGCAGGTTGTATCGAATCAGATTGAAGTGATTCCGCCAGGCGAGCATGATGCCAAAAAGATCGACTCGGCCCTGGACAAGGGCATCGAAGGGAACCTGGATGCGGCGCTCATCCAGGGCGGTCTTCACAAAGACGTAAACTACGCGGTTAAGAATCAAGTGGTCACAATGACGGGTGAGGTGGACTCTCAAGCCAAGCGGACGCAGGCACAGGCCATTGTGGCTGCCATTCCAAATGTGCTGCAGGTGGTAAACGAGCTCCAGGTGAAAGAGCAAAAGGCCACGTCATCGAACTAACAAGTCGTCGCCATCACCATTGCAGACTGCCTCGCCCTCCTCATGTCGAGGCTGGTGAAATTGCCCGGCTGCCGGGACGAAAGGAACTGCCATGTCATTTGGGATTTATCTGGTAGGCTTTTTGATAGTCATTGGCGGACTAATCTGGGGAGCCGCGCTGTTACATGTTGCCCCGCACTGGATCGCTGTAGGGTCGATTGTACTCGCAGGTCTCGCGATTCTAAAGGGCGTCCAAGCCACGCGGGGTAAAGATCCTTCGCAATAAGAGATGTTCTTGCTGCCGGCGTCGATGTGAATGCGCAACAGGCCGCTGTGCTAGGCTTGCGTCTTCATGACTGACAGAGGATTTGATCTTGTCGCAGCCGCCCGCCAGGAGATGATCGGCGAGGGTTTCGATCCAGATTTCTCTCCGGAGGCCGGCCGGCAACTGGCACAGCTCAAGACCAGCAGGGCATCCACTCCGGAGGCCGGCGTGCGCGACCTGCGCTCACTGCTGTGGTCTTCCATCGATAACGACACCTCCCGCGATTTAGACCAGGCCGAAGCCGCCGAGCGCGTCGCCGCTGGAATTCGCGTCCTGATCGCGATCGCCGATGTCGATGGCGACGTGCCGAAAGGGTCGCCGATCGACAAGCACGCCGCTGCGCAGACTACCAGCGTCTACACCGGCATTCAAACCTTTCCGATGTTGCCCGAGCAACTATCCACAGACCTGACTTCGCTAAACGAAAATGCCGATCGGCTGGCGATGGTGGTGGATATGGTGGTGGCTCCAGGCGGCTCGATTGCGTCCGGCAGCATTTACCGCGCGCTGGTGCGCAATCGGGCGCAGCTGACCTACAACGGTGTTGGACCGTGGCTGGAAGGACGCTCAGCTGCCCCCTCGAAAGTTGCCGCCTCCGCTGATCTGGCTGCACAGCTAAAACTGCAGGATGAGGCGGCGCAGTTACTGTTTGAAGAGCGGCAGAGGCTGGGGGCCTTGAACATCGACCGTGTTGAGGCAGAGCCGATCATCACTGACGGCCAGGTAGAGGGGATCGATACTCGCAAGAAGAATCGCGCCACTGAATTGATTGAAAATTTCATGGTGGCCGCTAATGGGGTGATGGCGCGGACACTCATGCAAGCCGGCGTCTCTTCTATCCGGCGCGTGGTCAGAACGCCCGAACGCTGGCAACGTATCGTGGACCTGGCGGCGCGCTACGGCGACAAGTTGCCGCAAGAACCCGATTCGGGGGCGCTCAATCTCTTCCTTCAAGAACGAAAAGCCTCTGACGTGGTGCACTACCCGGATGTCTCTCTGGCCGTGATCAAGCTGATGGGGCCGGGCGAGTACGTACTCTCGCGCCCGGGCGATAAAGATCAGGCGCACTTCGCATTGGCCGCCCAGGACTATACTCATTCCACCGCTCCTAACCGCCGCTTCGCCGACACGGTGACGCAGCGGCTGATCAAGGCTGTCCTGTCCAAGCAGCCGCCGCCGTATTCGGACCAGCAGCTGGATTCCATTGCGCAGAACTGCACGCAAAAAGAGGATGCGGCGCGCAAAGTGGAGCGGGTGATGAATAAGCGCATTGCGGCAGTAGCCCTGCAGCATCGGATCGGGGAGACTTTCGCAGCCGTGGTGACGGGCGTCACACCGAAGGGCGTTTTCGTTCGTATATCCAGCCCACCCGCGGAAGGGCTCCTCGCTCGCGGGCAACAGGGTGTGGACGTCGGCGATCAACTGCAGGTGAAGCTCGTCAGCACAGACCCACAGCGCGGATACCTGGATTTTGCCAGGCAGGGTTAGTTGAGAAGCGTTTAAGAAATGCCGCCGAGTGCGGGCGAACAACATCGTAACAACTGCATTGGCTGGCTGCGCGCGGCTGTATTGGGCGCGAACGACGGAATCCTTTCTACGGCGAGTCTGGTACTCGGCGTTGCAGCCGCGCATGGCACTCACGGCAACGTGCTGATCGCCGGGACCGCCGGCTTGGTGGCCGGAGCTATGTCGATGGCGGCACTCTCAGGCAGACACGGAACAGGCGGAAATCGAGATTGAGCGCAAGGAGCTCAAAGCTGATGACAAGGGCGAGCACAAGTAGCTGGCGGCGATTTATGTCGCTCGCGGGCTGGATCCTGCGCTTGCCAAACAGGTCGCCCAGCAGTTGACGGCTCATGACGCGCTTGGCGCGCATGCCCGCGACGAACTTGGTATCTCCAAAACGCTCCGGGCGCGTCCCGTTCAAGCTGCGTTGGCGTCGGCGGCCAGTTTCGGCGTCGGAGCGGCCATGCCTCTCTTGGTCGCCGCCCTGGCGCCAGTAGCCAGTCTGATCTACATCTTTTCCGGGACTTCGTTGTTTTTTCTCGTGCTGCTCGGAGGGCTGGCTGCTCACGTTGGCGGCGCGCGCGTTACCATCGGCAGGATACGCGTCACGTTCTGGGGTGCACGCGCCATGGCAATCACAGCCGGAGTTGGTTCACTATTCGGAACCGTGGCGTAAACGAAGCCCCTGTGCGACCTGGGGCGCTGCCTTCGGCTTGGGACGAAGTAGTTCCTCAACATGCTGCATCGCCTCGGCGAGGCTAGTGGACAGCCGATCGGGTTGAGCTCGCTCGAAGCGGGCTTTGGCTTTGAGCGCGTCGCCGCCGAATCCCCAGACGCAAACCACCACTTTGAGTTTCGGGAAACGTTCCCGGATCTGTTTGCACATCGCTCGCGCCGGTGCGAAAGCGTAAGGAGGCAAGGCAGAGATGCAGACTATGTCGCCCCGCTTGGGGTCAATCAATGCAAACAAGTCGTTGAGGGAAAGCCCGGCAACAGGAAAGGACAAAGCCGCAAGCCCCTTTTGCTCCAGAAGCTGAGCCAGCATGGCGGCCGTGATCTCATCGGCGCGATCCAGCGCCGGAACACAGACGATCCTGGCACCTGGCTGCTCTTCGACATCCGCTATGGGCACGAGGTCTTCTTCGGCTGCGCTATCGGGCAGTTCATACTCGGAAAACTCGGCGATCATTTCGTTGATACTGATAAAGAGAAACTCTTCCCTGACTGCGTCAATTGCTCCTTTGTGCCGGTCCTGTTCGGCCATGCTCAAGGCCGGGATCAGCACCGAGTCGTACAACTCAACCAGATGTTTACCTTTAAGAAACTGGCCAACAATGCTGTGTGCTTCCAGTTGATCCATCGCGAGTAGCCGCTGGTAGATCGAGCCTCGGTTGCCAGAACAGGTTCATCGCCCAGCAGGATGTGCAAAAAAGAGAGTTGGGGAACATAGCGCCCGAGAACCACGACACAAACCGTCAGAGGCGTGGATAGGATCAGGCCCGCTGGTCCCCACAGAACGGTCCAAAAAACGGCGGTTACCAGCAGCGCCAGGGAAGAGATTCCCACTTGTGCTCCATAGAGCCACGGTTCGACGAAGTTGGCAATGATGAGTTCCAGGCTCGCAACCAGCAGAAAAACGAGCAGCGGCCGGAGCCATCCGTCAAAAACCGCCAATGAGAGCGCGATCGGGAGCGTCGCGGCAACCAGTGTTCCGACGTATGGAACAATCCGCAGGATGCCGGCGACCACGCCCCACAGCACGGGATTGGGGACGCCGATCAAATAAAGACCAAAACCAAACAAAGCTCCAAAACCCGCATTGACCAGGAACTGCATCAGAATATAGCGGCTGACACGGCCGGCCGCGTCGTCCAGCGCTTGCGTCATAAGGTTCAACTGACCGAGCCCGGCCAGACGCAGAAGACGGTTCCTCAGGTCCTCCCTCTTCAAGAGCATGAAGACCGTAAAGATGACGACAATTCCTGCTCGTCCGATGGGCGCAAGAATGGGTCCACCCAGATCGCGAAAGCTGGTCCACCCGCTGGTTGCGGGTTGAACCATCCGAACGGGTACGGGAGACGCGGGCGAAGGCGTCGTCTTCAGCTGCTTGGGATTCTGACCGTGCGAAGGCGATACCGGTAGTGTGTCCGGGCTGGTAAGTTCCCCCACGATCTCCTTTACGCTTGCAGAGGCCTGGCCTAGCTCCCCTGTTACCGGGATATGAAACGCATCAATCTTGGCGCGAATGTTCTGGCGGTAGAGAGGAAGCTGATTGGCGACGTCCACCAACTGGCCCGTGATAATCCAGCCTATGCTGCCGGCTACCGCGATAGAAACCAGGAGGGTGGTGAGAACGGATACGACGCGGCCCGTATGAAGCCTCTGGACGAGCGCCACCACCGGCGTTAACAGAAACGTCAGAGTGAGAGCGAATGCGAATGGGATTAAAATTTCGCGAGCAAAGTAGAGCGCTGCGATGGTGCCGAACAGGACAATCGCCCCCGCAGCACCGCGAAGCTCAGGTCGAACAGAGAGCCCTGCAGCAGACAGATCGTGTTTCAAGGGTGTTCGTTTTCGCGGATGCAACCCTACAGGCCCCTGTCCAAGATCCAAGTTGTGCCTCGTCGCGCATTTCTACCCATAGCTAGCGTTTCCCATCCAGAGCTAAAGCGAAAGAGGGAGCACTCGAAGTGCCCGTAACTACAAATGGCACCACGGTGATGGATTTCTTCTTAATAAACGGACCCAGCGCCTTCAATACTACGGACTTGAAACCGGACGTGGTGTCGGCCAGCTTTCCGCTGGTGTGAAGCACGCCCCGCAGATTCAGTTTCTTATTGACGAGATTGTACGTACCGTCGATTTGCGCAAGCGTTCCCGGCTCGCTGAAGGAGACCTGAGAAAGCTTCGCATTCCCTCCGTTCGCCGCAAAGTGGCCCTTCAAATTCGAAAGCACCGTCGTCGTGTCCACTTCCTCTTGGTTCTTGGTCTTACCGCGCGCGCTTTCGGCGAGACGGTCTACCGGCTCCTGGACTTTAGGGTTGGTAAAGCGGCCACTGCCGATTCCGAGTTCTCCATCCAGGCGGAGCCGTATTAAGAATGACTCCGGCCCGGGTGGCAACTCCCCTTTGGTCTGCAATCGAACATCGCCAGTCTCCGCGGGCCGCGCCGAGCCAGTGAAGAGGCGTAACAGGTCCTCAATGCGCCCTTGGCTGACGCTCATGGTGAGCATCACCGTCTTTCCGTGCTGGTCCGGCGGGCTTTTTACGTCGCCCTGCGAAATCACGGTGGTTCTTCCGAAATGCGATTCTACTCGGGTGAGGAAGGTATCTCCGTTGGTGCCGTCGACCACGGCCTGAAAAGTCGAGGCCAGGTGAACCGCATGGGCGCTACCGGAGATCTTGAAATCGGGCACGTCAAAGTTCCGTTCGGCATCGATGTGGCCGAGAGTGCCACCGAACTCTCCTTGCGAGGATAAAGTTCCGGCGATGCCTTCGAACACGCCGAGCTTTGCATATTCATAGGTGTACGAACCCGAAAGTTTTGTGCCGGCCGGATCGTCCTCGTTCCAGGGACCAAACCGTCCATCCGAACGGATCTCCCCGGGGGGCTCCGTGTTGTTGAAGCGGGCGTGGAACGAGACGGGGTCACTCTCCCCCACATGATCCAAGGTCAAATGATCGATTCTGAGGGTGAACCGGTCCTGTGCCGGTTGCTCCGATAGGAATTCCAGTACGGCGTCGTCAGTGGTGATTTCGCCGATCGTCAGAGTCTTGCCCGACGTGCTATTGGTGAGCGGAAACGTTTGCGGTGCGGAGTCAGGGCTCTTGGGCGGCACCAGTATATGCAACCCTGTCAGCTGAACGTCAGTGACCAGCTTGTGAATTGTTAGCAAGCCGCTATAACCCGTGCGAATGGTCAGAGTTTGTACCGTGATGAGTGGCGGCAGATCCTTACGTTTACGATGCAGGAACTCGATACCCTCGGCCACGCACCCCGGCGGGAAATAGGTGCTCCGGAAGTTACGAATCTTCACGTCTCTGGCGAAGCGATCCTGTAAAGCCTTTGTGACAGCCGTTTGAGTAAAGGGCCAGTTGAGGGCCAGCAGGATAGCGGCGGACGCCACTCCCAGCCCAACGAGCGCCGCAGTCACGAAAATCCAGCGCCGCAGAACTCCTCTCCTAGTAGATTGAATCGCTAAACTCATTTCAACAACCTCGTGAGTCGGGAAGCCCTTGTTTTCGCCTCGCCGGAAAACTACCCCATGGTTGAAGTCCATCCCAAGATTCAGTGGCGAAAGACCGAACACAGTTAGTTCAATTGCCGCGGCCCTTTTGGTAGCCAGCCTCGTACGATTTCTGGTCTACGTCCTTTTTGAAGTGCCGCTTCTTGCTGTGATCCAGATTGTGCGCGCGGTCGCTCTGGCCTTCGCGTACGCCTTGCTGGTATTGTTTGTTTTTCGAGTAGTCCTGTTCTTGGTTCTGGTCGTGGTCCTGGAAGAATGGAGCTGCCACGGCCTGGACCGCGCCTGCACTGAGAACCATCCCCGTCGCTACCGCAAGAACCCAGGCACAGTGTCTTGAGTTTATCGTCATAGATGTTGATCCCTTCTCTTTCGTCTTGGAGCCCGAGTGCCGATTTGCTCAGATCGCTACGGACCTCGGCTACTTGCGGATGAGGCACGTCTATGGCCGTTCAAGTCAGCGCGGCCGGAACTCCACCTGCTAATCCCAGCGACTGTCGGCCCCAAAAGTGAAGCGGGAGGACCTAACCATATATCGTCAGCCGACCTCCCCTGGTCATGCCTCTCATGCTCAACCCGTCCATCGTCACGTTGGCCGATATTACACAACTCTGACAGTCGCGCCTGTCTGAGCGCCCGTCCAATGAAGTGAGCAACCAGAAGTGAGCAACCAGAAGTGAGCAACCAATGGAAATCAACGCTAGGCCGTTCATCAGACAAGATGGAATCAACTGGATATCGCTAACCGCTTTCACGCTCTTTCACGTTGGCGCGGTCGCCGCCCTGTTCTTCTTCAGCTGGCCGGCTGTCTTTACCGCATTGGCGCTCTACTGGATTTCTTTGAGCTTGGGCATAGGAATGGGATACCACCGCTTGCTGACCCACCGTTCCTACAAAACACCGAAGTGGATGGAGTATTTCTTAGCCACCTGCGGGACGCTGGCGTTGGAAGGCGGTCCGATGTTTTGGGTTGCCACGCACCGCATCCATCACCAGTTCTCCGACAAGGAAGGCGATCCGCACACCCCGCGCGACGGCAAGTGGTGGAGTCATATCGGCTGGATGCTGGTTGGCAACGCCACCCACTGTAATGTAGACGAGTGCTCCCGCTACGCCCCGGATATCTGCAGGGACCGGTTCTTAGTTTGGCTTTCGAAGTATCACTACGTGCCGTTGGCCATCGTCAGTATCCTGCTGCTGGCGCTTGGCGGGCTGCCGTTTCTTCTGTGGGGTGTATTCTTCCGCGTGACGATGGGGCTGCATGCTACCTGGATGGTCAATTCTCTGACGCACTTTTGGGGAAGCCGCCGGTTTGCAACTCGGGACGGCTCACGAAACAACTGGTTGGTGGCATTGTTGAGTTTCGGCGAGGGCTGGCACAACAATCATCACGCCCATCCGACATCGGCCCGGCATGGACTGGCGTGGTATGAGATCGACCTGAGCTGGTGGGAGATCCGACTTTTGGAGATCACGGGCTTAGCCACATCCGTGCACTGCGCCAGCTTGCCGCTCCCCCAGCGGCGCAGTTGATGAATTCCCGGGCCGGGATTGCGAGCGATCCGCAATCCGGCCCGGAAAAGTCGACCACACGCCTTCGGCTTAGTAATCCATGCCCGGACCACCGCGTCCCATGGGATTCATGGGCTGGCCTGAATTGCCTTCGGGGATCTCGCTGATCATCGCTTCGGTGGTCAGCATCAGCGACGCGATGGACGCCGCATTCTGCAGAGCGGTGCGGGTCACCTTAGTAGGATCGATCACGCCGGCGGCGATCAAATCCTCGTACTTGCCCGTAGCAGCGTTGTAGCCGAAGTGCGGGTTATTGTTTTCGCGCACATGCTCGACCACCACCGCACCTTCCAGACCCGCATTGATCACGATCTGGCGTAGCGGTTCTTCACAAGCGCGCGCGATGATGTTGAGACCGATCTGCTCATCGCCCTCGAATTTCTGATCCTTCAGCGCTTTGGCGGCGCACAGCAGCGCCACTCCGCCACCGGCGACGATACCTTCATCGACAGCCGCGCGCGTGGCGTGCATCGCATCTTCGACGCGAGCCTTCTTCTCCTTCATTTCGGTCTCGGTGGCCGCGCCTACCTTGATGATCGCGACCCCGCCGGCGAGTTTGGCCAGCCGCTCCTGCAATTTCTCGCGATCGTAATCGGAAGTGGTCTCTTCGATTTGCGTGCGAAGTTGCTTGATCCTGCCTTGAATGGCTTTCGACTCGCCTGCGCCATCGATGATGGTGGTGATTTCCTTATCTACGGTGACGCGCTTGGCCCGGCCGAGATCTTCCAGCTTTACGCTTTCCAGTTTCACGCCGGTTTCTTCCGCCAGGGACTTGCCCGCGGTGAGGATGGCGATATCTTCCAGCAGCGATTTGCGGCGGTCGCCGAAGCCCGGGGCCTTGACCGCGCATACGGCCAGGGTACCGCGCAGCTTGTTGACTACCAAAGTGGCCAGCGCCTCGCCTTCCACTTCTTCGGCGACGATCAACAGCGGATGACCCGAGCGGGCGATCTGCTCGAGCAACGGCAGAATGTCCTTCATGCTGCCGATCTTCTTCTCATGGATCAGAATGTATGGATCCTCGAGCACCACTTCCATGCGTTCGGGGTCGGTGACGAAATAGGGCGAGAGATAGCCGCGATCGAACTGCATACCTTCCACCGTGACCAGCTCGGTCACCATGGTCTTGGCCTCTTCCACCGTGATGACGCCGTCTTTGCCCACCTTCTTCATCGCCTCGGCAATGATGTTCCCGATGGTTTCATCGCTGTTGGCGGAGATGCTGCCCACCTGAGCGATCATGTCGCCGGATACAGGCTTCGACAACTTCTGAACCGCTTCCACCGCGATCTTCACGGCTTTGTCGATGCCGCGCTTCATGGCCATGGGGTTCACACCGGAAGTCACGGCCTTGACGCCCTCGCGATAAATGATTTGCGCCAAAACCGTAGCGGTGGTGGTGCCGTCGCCGGCCACATCGGACGTTTTCGAAGCCACTTCGCGCACCATTTGCGCGCCCATGTTTTCGAGCGGATCGGCGAGTTCGACCTCTTTGGCCACGGTCACCCCGTCTTTGGTGATGGTGGGTCCGCCAAACTTTTTCTCCAGTACGACGTTGCGGCCCTTGGGGCCCAGGGTGACCTTTACCGCGTCAGCCAGTTGATTCACACCGCGCAGGATGGCCTGCCGCGATTGATCCGCGTAGATAATTTGTTTTGCCATTTTGCTAGCTCGCTTTCTTGGCAGCCACCGGCTGCTTGTCCAAAACCGCGAGGATTTCATCCTCACGCATGATCATGCATTCGGTGCCTTCGATGGTGATCTCGCTGCCGGAATATTTCCCGAACAGGATGCGGTCGCCCACCTGGACGTCCAGCGCCACCACCGTGCCGTCTTCCAGGCGCTTGCCCTTCCCGACGGCCAGCACTTCGCCCTCCTGGGGCTTCTCTTTCGCGGAATCGGGAATATACAGGCCGCCTCGCAAGGCGTCTCCTTTTTCTTCCACGCGCTTGATTACAACGCGGTCATACAATGGACGAATTTTCATAAGTTCAGGCCTCCCGGCCCTGATTGTGCTGCAGAGATAACGTGTGATCTTTCGGCGCGAACGATAAATCTGTCAGGCGCCGCGCCAATGAAGTAAAACGGATAACAAGTGACCAGAGTCAGGATTTCGCCTGGGGTGGCACCGTTCAATACAGCGACGTCATCGGGAGTTACCACGCTCGTGGACACGACGCGATAACGATACTCGCCTTCGAGTGTAGCGATCACAATGATGTCGTTCTCTCGGATATTTCGCAACGGCCGGAAGAACGTATCGCGATGCCCGCTGAAAGCCACGTTGCCTGGTTGCCCCGGCAGTGGCGTTCCGGGAATGTGGCCCACGGCACGGCGAAGAGTCTTCGCGTCGTCGCCTTCCATGAGCATGACAGAGAGTCCGAGGCGCGGAATTTCCAGGCGTCCGATCAGGCCTCTGGCTCCCATGTCCGGAGTGCGCACATTGCGCAGTTCGAGCCGGTTCTCCAGATTACGGCTCTCCCGCTTTTGGAAGATCCAGGTATCTGCGGCAACGAACGCGCAATAGCCCAGGAGCACGGCTCCGCTCACGAACAGGAGTCGCTGGGTCCATCGCAAAATTCCTCTCATTCAAATCGCCCGAATCTGGCGGTACTCCGGTTCCCACATCGCGTCTCCGACTTGTTCCACGATGTCGCGGAATTTCACGCCCGCCAGACCGTCCTGGACGGCGGCTTCGGCCACCGCCACCGCTACTGTCAGGGAAACGATCCGCAGGTTGTCGACATGCGGCAGCAGCGAGGCGCCGGGCAGGCGCACGGCAACCAGGCTCGAAACGGCGTTGGCCGCGGCGGCAAACATGTTGTCGCTGATGCGGCGGGCGCGCGAGACGATAGCGCCCAGACAAAGTCCGGGATACAACATCGCGTTGTTCGCCTGGCCGATGACATGCGTCACTCCCCGGTAGGTCACCGGTTGGAACGGGCTGCCTGTTGCTATCAGTGCGCGGCCCTCGGTCCAGGCAATCAGATCGGCGGGCGTAGCTTCCGCCATGGGCGCGGGACTCGATAGCGGAAAGATGATGGGCCTCTCGCAATGCTTGGCCATGTCCCGGACGATCGCTTCCGTAAAGGCACCTGCGGCTGTCGAAGCCCCAATCAGCATGATGGGCCGCACCTGATGCACCACTTCGGCCAAATCGACGCTCCCGTCCGAACCGTCACGCTTCCAGCGTTTCACTTCGGTCGCCGGCCGGGCATAAGGCGCTTGATAGTCGCGCAGACACTCGCCCATGTTGTCGGTAAGCAATCCGACAGTGTCCACCAGCCAGAAACGCGCGGATGCATCTTGCTGGGACAGGCCCTCCCGCATCATCGCATCTCGGATTTGATCCGCAATTCCTAATCCCGCCGTTCCGGCACCAAAGATCACTATGCGTTGGTTCCGCATGGGCGCTCCGCAAACGCGCACCGCCGAAACTACCGCCGCCAGCGTGATCGCCCCCGTGCCCTGCATATCATCGTTGAACGTGCTGATCCGAGTGCGATATTTCTCGAGGATCCGGCGTCCGTTGCTGGGGGTGAAATCTTCCCATTGCAGCAGTGCGTTCGGGAACAGCTTGGTTACGGTTTGGACGTAGGCATCGATGAAAGCGTCATAGCGCTCCCCCCGGACTCGCGCATGCCGGTTTCCGACGTACATCGGATCCTTGAGCAGACTCTCACGGTTGGTCCCGACATCCAGCATCACCGGAATTACCCGCGTGGGATCGATGCCGCCGGCGGCGGTATAGATTGCGAGCTTGCCGATCGAGATTTCGATGCCGCCGACGCCCCAATCGCCCAGCCCCAGAATCTGCTCGGCGTCGGTGGCCAGGATCAAGTCGATGTCTTCAGGTCCGACGCCCAGGTTCGCAAATGCCGCCTCGATCCCGTCGAGATGGTCGATGGAGAGGTATACGCCGCGCGGACGGCGGCACTCGTGGTGATAGTGCTGCATCGCCATGCCCACCGTCAAATCGTTGACAATCGGGATCATCTCGCGCAGGTGCCCAGCCAGGAGGCGGTAAAACAGCACCTCGTTGCGGTCATGCAGCGCGGTGAGGTAGATATTCTTGTTCAGCGCATCCGGCAGACGCTGGTATTGCGCATAAGCCGCCTTCACCTGCGCCTCCAGGGTACTGATCACCGGCGGGAGCAGCCCAGTTAAGCACAACTCTTCCCGCTCCTCGGCGGTGAATGCTGTGCCCTTATTCAGCAACGGCGTGGTGAGCACCGCCATGCCCCGCGCCTTGGTCTTTAAGCAGCCACTCCCATCTACGTGGGAACTACGCATCCGCGCCTCCAATATCGGGGTGATTCTCTGTCGCATGTTATGTCCGGACTCCCCTCATTGATCGCTATCTCCCAGCACGCCCCGGCCCGTTCGTAGTTGAAACGACCCGGGGACGCAGACCCGATGGCCATTTACGCTACGCGTGCGCGGACTAATTTGAGACTGAAGGCTGCGCCTAAGGCGAGCAATCCCAACAACCCGATGAGCGGCATCGGACTCGCCGTTTTCGGTAGCTCCGCTGCTGGGGCCGTGTTGTCAGCCACTTGCGCTTCCGCAGGTGGCGGGGTCACTACCTGGGCTATTTCGACATCTTCGCCCGTGGGCTGCACTGCCGCGACCGGTGCTTCCTTCAGTTGCACGACCACTGGCTCCTCGGGAGACGTGATCGGCGCGGTGACTTCGGCCGGGATCTCGGCTGGCGTGTATAGAACTGGCGCGTTGGTCACTTTGGCCAGCTCGATCGCTCTTTGTTTCGGATATACGAACTCATCGCCAAAGTTTTTGCCGGGATAGAACCAGGCCCGGAGCACGTCCGGCTGGCCGGGCGGCGTTTCCCTAAACGTGAGCACTGTTTTGCCAGTCGCCTGGAGGCGATAGTTTGGGATGGCCAGCACCGTAGCGTACAGCATGGTTTCATCCTGGTTGAAAATCTGGACGATGTGGCGGTCCGACGGCGAACCCAGAAGTTTGAAAACATACGTGCCGGCCGGCAACACGGCCCATCCTTTGATATGGACACCCGGGGTTTCCACGGGCTGGCTAAAGGTGACCACGGTCTTCTGGTTCCAGTCGTCGGCCTTCACGCTCGGTGAGAATGCTGTAGCGATGACCGCCGCACAAAGTACGGCGGGTGCTGCTTTTAAATAGTTCATTTTACTGTTCCTCTTCCGATTCAGAATTTGTGAGCGGTTCCCACGCACCAAAGAGAAGCACTTGCACATCCGTATGGGATCACCCACGTATCGTTCGGCAATCCTTGGGCGCCAACGTGTGTGGGGGAAACTGTTTTCGATCTGGGGATTGACCGTATGGTGTCAGATGACCAAATGAGGTCGGAATCGCCTGATCCCTCCCAGACGCCGGCGACCCTCCGCGTGCCGTTCCCTCAGCCCACCCGGCGGAGAGTGAAGTGCCGCTCTCTATGCGAGGTGAGACGAGATGAAACGATTTCGAATACTATCTGGACTTCTTTTGGGATCACGATAAACGGTCCTATGGCAGGGACGGCCACGACTATCATCGTTGGAACGAATCACGAAGACCGGGCTTACCGAATGTACCTGGGGGAGCGGCGCCAGCCATACGTTGAATTCGGCCGAGTGAGAGCCGGCCGCCGCAGGGCGTATTTCCGGTGGCGGCACGAACAGCCGGATAATACGCTCTTCAAGATTGTGGTTCGTTAAGCGATTCCATGCGCAGGATGGAGCAGTCCGACAAAGTAGTGGCGCTGGCCATGCGCACAGACTGGCCCGCCCACCTCTTCTCCGCTAGTGAGCGGATGTTCCGGGAAACATCCGCTCGGGATCCGGCGATCGGATTGCCGGTCAGGCATCCCTCGCCAAAGAAGTCGCCGGCGCCTAAAAGGGCAACCACGGCTTCCTTGCCTTGTTTGGAAACGACGGTGAGCTTTATTTTGCCCTTCCTGATATAGAAGAGGGCGTCGGCGTGGTCGCCCTGGCCGAAGATCGAGTGGTTCGTAGCGTAGTCGGCCAGCGTTCTGCCCTTGCCCGAGCTAGCGAGAAAGCTCTTCGGATCGAAAGGCTCTTTTGTCTGTTTTTGCGGCTTCATACGCGACTTCCCGATGCAACCGGTTAGTTCCTGAGTCGGAAGCTGGTAACGTCGACCCAGAGTCCCGCGGCTTTCAACACGAAAACCGCAACGGCGATTACAACGACGATATTCAGAATCGTCTTGATGCTGGAAGCCATCGGGATATAGCTATTGACCAGCCACAACGCTACGCCGACCACAATCAAAACAATCACCAAGTTGATTAAAGGCATTTCAAGTACTCCTCAAACCAGGGAGACGCAATCCAGTGTCCAACCGATCCGCTAGGTAAGTTTCCCTATTACCAGCAAGTCGCCAAGGCCAGCAAACGTGGGACTGACTGCTGAGCGTCGACTGACCAAATGCGATCAAACTTTCGTATATTTTTGCTAACCAGTGCTAAAATAGGCCTGACCGCCAATCTCGGCTCTCCGCTGTTTTCGAGACATTTCACTCGGCTCACCGCCCAGTCTCTTAAACCACAACGGTTTCCTGGATCGACGGGGCGAAGGAGACGCGATGCACTCCGCAGCCTCGGAGCAAGAAACCAGTAGCTGGCTGGTGAGCGATGGCGCGAAAGAGCTGGAGCTGTTGCTTCAGGCTGTTCTTTCATACCAATCCGAACCCATCCTGATCGTCAATGACGAGCGCTGCTGCCTGGATGCCAGTTCCGGCGCCACCAAGTTTCTCGGCCTTCCGATGCGCAGCATCATCGGCCAGCGGATCCTCGATCTTGTGGAGCCAAACAAGCTTTCCTACACGACGAAGAGTGGCGTGTTACCGGGGCGTAATGTTTTAGCGCTCAACGACAACTCCAGCGAAAAGAACGCGGCCGCCGATAGCAAGGATTACGCCTTCTTCTCCTTGGATACCGAGGGCCGGATTGCGGCCTGGCACTCCGGAGCCGAGCGAATCTACGGCTACAAAAGCGAAGAAATTATCGGTCAGTTTGAAAGCTGCCTCTATCTGGACGATGACGAACTTGGCGTCGACTTCCAAGGCCAATTGAAGAAGACGGCCACTGAAGGTCATTCCGCGAAAGAGGGATGGCATAAGAAGAAAGATGGGTCCCGATTTTGGGCGAACGCGCTGACAACGGCTTGCAGAGACCAACGCGTGAAGTTGCAGGGCTTTGCCAGGGTGGTGCGCGACTTTAGCGCGCGTCACCGAATCGACGAAGCGCTACTGAACAAGCGATCCGGCCCGCGGATGCTGCCCGCCGAGTCGACGGTCGCCGGTATTGTATCCGGCGAATTCGATCGCATTATCGATGCGAACAACTCGTTTCTCAGCATGCTCGGCTACAGCCGGGAAGAATTAGTTGGCGTTCTGCGGTGGGCGGATATTGTTGCACCAGAATACTTGCCCCAGCATGAACACGCGCATGAAGAAGGCTTGCTCCATGGTGCTTGCACGCCATTCGAAACCGAATACATTCGCAAGGACGAGACTCGCGTGCGCGCTCTGCTAGCGGGTGCTGTGCTGCCCCCGTCCGCGTTCCGCTGGATTGCCTTTGTGCAGGATCTCACCGAGCGCGAGCGCGCCGAGAAGATTACGGACGAGCCGGGCGCCGCGCGGGAATTCGAGGAGATCGTCGGCACCAGCGCAGCGCTCCAGCGCGTAATGGGGCAGGTGGAAATTGTTGCTCCTACCGATGCCACAGTCCTGGTGCTGGGCGAAACAGGTACAGGCAAGGAGCTGGTGGCGCGCGCCATCCACAAGACCAGTGGCCGCCAGAACCGTCCTTTTGTCACGCTGAATTGCGCTGCGATTCCAACCGGGCTTTTGGAGAGCGAATTGTTCGGTTACGAGCGCGGAGCATTTACCGGCGCCTTATCGCAAAAGATTGGCCGCTTTGAGAGGGCTCATCAGGGAACCTTATTTTTGGATGAAGTGGGTGACATTCCCTTGGACCTTCAGCCCAAATTACTGCGCGCGTTACAAGAGAAGGAGTTCGAACGATTGGGCGGCACGCGCACCATCCCTATCGACGTCCGGCTGCTGGCCGCTACCAATCGCAATCTGACGCAGATGATGGGCGACAAGTTGTTTCGCAGCGATCTGTATTACCGGCTGAAGGTCTTTCCGATCACCATACCTCCGCTGCGCGAGCATCGCGAGGACATTCCTGTGCTGGTCCGGCATTTCACGAAAACGTACGCGGCCAAGATGAACAAGCAGATCGACAAGATCCCTTCGGAAACGATGCAGGCGCTGGTAAATTGGCCATGGCCCGGAAACGTGCGGGAACTGGAGAATTTCATTGAAAGGTCGGTTATTCTCTCGCCTGGTTCCACTCTGCGAGCTCCATTGGCCGAGATACGAGCCGGTGCGCCGGAAGCGCCTGCGGGCGCGACGCTGGCCGAAGTGGAGCGGGATCACATCATCCGTGTTCTGCAGGAAGCGAATGGAGTGGTGAGCGCCGCCGCCACTCGCCTGGGATTGCCCCGGACCACATTGAACGCCATGATGCGGAAGCTCGAGATCTCGCGCAAAGACCTTTAGCCCCACCAGCAGCTTCCTCCCAATTCCGAAGGGCCAGACACATGCTCTTGGCAATCGCTGAGGAGCTACGAGCATGAACTGGGATCAAATCGAAGGCAAGTGGAAACAGCTTGCCGGATCTGCACGCGAACGCTGGGGGAAGATTACTGACGATGACTGGCAGACGATCTGCGGCAAGAAGGACCAGTTAATCGGGCGGATTCAAGAACGGTACGGTATCGCTAAGGCGGAAGCCGAGATACAGGCGGATGATTGGTTGCGGGGTCAGAAGAAATCGCAGCCAGACAATCACTTGGCCGGTCGTCTGTAGTTAGTTCTTCCAAGGAGGTAACCTTATGAAATTTATTCGAATTATGGGCCCGGCTGTCCTGTTCTTGTTTGTGGGAACCGGCGTGCAGGTGTATGCGCAGCATGAGGAACAAGGAAAGCAAGGCAAGTCTGAAGGGCAACAGGAGCGGGCGCAGCCGCAACCACGCGCACAGCCTCAGCAACATGCTCAACCACAGCAACGGGCCCCGCAGGAACAGCGCGCTCAACAGCCGCAGCAACATGCGCAACCACAACAACGGGCCCCGCAGGAACAGCGCGCTCAACAGCCGCAGCAACATGCTCAGCCGCAGCAACATGCTCAGCCCCAGCAACGGGCACAACAGGTACAGCGCGCTCAACAGCCGCAGCAGCATGCGCAGCCCCAGCAACGCGCTCAGTCCCATCAACCCGCCCCGCAAGGCAACCGGGCCGCACAGCAGAGAAGCTACACTCCTCCTCAACGCAGCCGGCAACAGGCACAAACCTGGCAGCAGCAGAGCAGTTGGCGGCAGGACGGCGCATGGCAGGAGCACTCCACCTGGCAGGAGGATCGCTCGTCAAATTGGCAGAGCGATCACCGCACTTGGGCGCAGCGCGGCGGCTATGGGGGCTACTACATCCCCCAAGCTAGTTTCGGCCTCTACTTTGGAGTTGGGCACTTGTTTCGCATCCGAAGCCAACCCATCATAGTGGGTGGCTACCCGGAGTTCCAGTACGGCGGCTATACGTTCATGATGGTGGACCCGTGGCCGGAAAACTGGGCGGAAAACTGGTATTCGGCCGATGACGTTTATGTCGGCTATAACAATGGGTATTACCTTTACAACCGCGATTACCCTGGTGAAGCTCTTGCGATCACCGTGGTGCTCTAGCAACGGGAGGGGCCTCGGATTCACGAGGCTCCCTGCCGTACAGCGCCTGGTTTTGGCGCTCCTGCTCTCAGCGACGTTTTCGTATGGCTACACCGTGCTGACCCACGAAGCCATCGTAGATTCGTTGTGGGAAACATCCATGCGAAAGCTGCTGCTGGAAAGATTTCCCGGCGCGACGCCGGCGGAATTGGAGCAAGCGCACGCCTATGCGTACGGAGGCTGCATCATCCAGGACATGGGATATTATCCCTTCAGCAGCCGCTTTTTCAGCGACCTCACCCATTACGTCCGCAGCGGGGATTTCATAACGGCGCTGATTCGCGACTCGCAGGATCTCAACGAATATGCATTCGCGCTCGGCGCTCTGGAGCACTATGCCGCCGACACGGAGGGTCACCGCATCGCCACCAACCGCGCTGTGCCGATGTTGTATCCCAAACTGCGAAGGAAATTCGGAGCCGATGTCACCTATTGGGATAACCCGGTGGCTCATATCCGGACCGAGTTTGGATTCGACGTGCTGCAAGTGGCCTCCGGGCGATACGCCACGGATCAGTATCGCAGCTTCATCGGTTTCCAGGTGGCCCGGCCGCTGCTCGAGCGCGCTTTCCTGGATACCTACGGCATCGAAATGAAGGACATCTTCGGGAACCTGACTCTTGCGCTTGGCTCCTATCGGTATAGCATCGTATCCATTGTCCCCGGCATGACCCGCGTGGCCTGGAACCTGAAGAAGACCGAACTTCAGAAAGAGATTCCCGGCATCACACGCAAGAAATTTCTCTACAATCTCTCCCGATCGAGTTATGAAAAGAAGTGGGGAACGGAGTACCGCAGGCCAGGCTTCGGTACCAGGCTGGTGACATTGCTGGTCGAAATTATTCCCAAGGTCGGTCCATTCAAGGCGCTGAAGGTCCGAATGCCCACTCCGGAAGTGGAAAAGATGTTCATGGCCAGTTTCAACGCCAGCCTGGCGAGTTGCCGGACGCTGCTGGCCAGCGTGGGCGCGGGCCAATCAGACCTTCCGAACGAAAATATCGACATCGGCGAGCCGCCGGAGGCCGGCAAGTACAAGGGAGCCGACGAAGCCTACGCGAAGCTGGTGGGAAAGCTGGCGGAAAAGCAATTTGGCGACATCTCGCCGGGCCTTCGCGAGAACATACTGGCGTTCTATAAGGGCGGGAACCCGCGCCTTCCTGCCAAGGCCACAGAAAAGGAAAGAGCGGAATCGGCGAAGCTGCTGGATCAGCTGGATCGGCTGAAAGCAATGCCTGAGGCCGAGCCAACTGCCTGACGGCCAGTATCCTCCCTTCCGGCACGAAGTTAAGGTTCACAAGAAAGGAAGAGACGATGCTGATACTCATCATCATTTTGTTATTGCTGTTTGGCGGCGGTGGAGGATATTACGGCCATAGCCGCTGGGGTCCCGGAGGCGGTGCGGGTATCGGATTGGGGACCGTAGTTGTGATTCTTCTCATAGCCTATCTGCTCGGCCTATTCCGCTAACGAGGCACGGCCGTGTGAGCCAGAATCTGGCCCACGGCCTGGCGAATATCTAGGCGATCCTGCGCCCTTGAATCAGGCGGACCACCAGGACTGCCAACGCAACGAATAACAAAATGTGAATGAGCCCACCGAACGTGTACGCGGTTGCCAGCCCGAGAGCCCAAAGCACCAACAGGATAATGCAAATTGTCCAAAGCATATTCTGTACTCCTTCGCTTCCTACAGGCAATAACCGCTCCAAACGGAATCTGCC
>CAVZOD010000009.1:0-20386 GCA_963776805.1 Bryobacterales bacterium | reverse complement strand
TACAGTTTATGCGAAACAACACCGCTTGCACTATGGGTGCCTTACGCGCAGCCGATTCGCTCGGGTACTTATTCGCTGTGCCGACGATCATGGTTCGACGCGGACGCTCTCCTCCGCCGTCTCCGGGTTCGTACCAGCGAAACTCCCACATTCGATCGCCATCTGCTCTGTCCTTCAACTGCAAACTTCCCTGTTGATATCGTGTTCTCGTAAACAAGATCTTGCTTCCTTTCCTTGGTTACGGCACGAGTGGCCCTTTGAGGATACGACTGAACGGAGCCATTCGTCTAGAGCCGAGGCTCGAAACCGCCATAGGTCGCCGATACGGAACGCCGGCACCGCACCTTGCCGTGCCATCCGCTGGAGTGTCTTTGGGTGGATTTGGAGAAGTGCTGCGGCCTCTTCAGTATTCAAAACCCGTTCAAAAACTGGTGAGGGAAGTTCGGGCGCGCGTAGCACGGACGATCTCGACGCGTCTGCGACGACCGAAAGGTTCTCGCGGCGTTTCAAGAGACACCTCCGGGAACGAGGTACAGAGGGGAACGTAGCGGGAAAGCAAGCTTTCTCGCCGACAAGACGGGACGAGTGGGGGAGGTTTGCAACATCGATGGAGTCCCTTCGGGCGTCAGGTACCCCGATTATGCACCAACGCAAGATGGAATGCAATGAAGTGTGTCGATACACTTGCATTCGCAGAAAGCATATGCAATCATGGGATCGATGGAGCGAAAAGCCCAGCAACAGACCCTTTCCATTCGGATCTCGGAAGCCCTTCGGGAGTACCTGGAGCGCGCAAAGAATGTGATGTCAAGCAGCCGTGGCGACGGCGTATCCACCTCTGATGTCGCGAAGATGTTGCTGGAATCGGCTAAGGATGACCGGCTGGACCATCGGCTGGAGGCAGCCGACCTGCAACAGAGCACCGCCGAATCGCTCTGGAACATTCGCCGGAAGTGGGAACAGACGCAGGGACTGTCTCATGCGGAATGGCTGTTCCTCGCCCAGTACATCCAAGTGGGATGCGAGGAACTAGCCGAAGATCCTGAGCATCCCAAGCCAGAATCATTCTCCCAGGTGCTTGAGGCATTTCTTGCTGTGCGCGCCTTACGTGTGGATCGGGGCGTCGAACTCGACAGATACTATCTGGGCAACCTCGGATTGACCGATGGCGCAACACTGAATCAGCGCCAACTCGATCCTGAAGTGGTTCCGAAAGTCACCAGTAGTTTGATCCACGAGTTACAGCAGTCCCAGCTGGCTCCCAAGCCGGTGTTCTGCGCGCGGAACCTCTATGTGGCGTTGCGAGACGAAACCCTACTGGGAATCGCCGCCATCAATGTTGCACTCTCACCCTATTTGCCGACCCTGTTTCGGTTGGCCGCGCGAGGTCATTGGCTACGGGAACGGAAGCCAGTCCGCCCCCCGCGGATTCCACACGACTTTGTCTCACCGACCTTGCCGCCGGTCGCCTGCGGTGATCACCGGCTGACCATTCTCGTTGCCGGCGACGGCGAGATCGAAATGCTGCTTGATATGGACCGCAAGGACGTGTCATATCCACTCACCCGATATCCGCGAGTCCGGGAATTCGCCACCATGGTTGCGCGGCTCGAACCAGGCCGTTACTGGAAGGGGCGGGAGTTTTTCGGATACACCAATGATGTGGTCCCCGAACGCGCATCACGTTTCTATTTCCGGCATCGCAGAAACGGCATTGCGATTTCGTTTACTCGCGAGGAGTGGCAATCGCTGAAGGAGCTGTTTGAGAAAGCCCTCGCGATGCCGGAGCTACAACCGGTTTTGGAGGAGCTGTCGCTCGTCTATGGAGAGATTTGAGGGAAGCCGTACAGACGGACGGCGCTCCGCACCGGCTGAAGTATTGACACGTCACCCCTTACAGGGTGGCGTATGCAAGCGCCGCGATCGCGTACGGGAACCTGTTGTTGCGGGGGCGCTTGCACTCAACCACGGGGATATGGAGTAAATGACGCTCGCGTAGGTTAACTCATTGACTTAGCAACGGAGCGTTAAGGCAGGCAGCATGCAGGATCGATCACAGTTCCGCACGAAAAGCATCGGTGTTCGGGTCTCGGAATCCGATTTCGCACGCCTTCAAGCCTTGGCGGACGCCAACGGAAAACCGCTCGGCGAATGGTGCCGCGAAGTGTTGCTCAAAGTCGCCGACCATCCTACGGGCACTCCAGTTGAGCAGGCTCTCTTGGCCGAAGTGATCGGCCTTCGGACGATCGTCGGCAACCTGGTCTACGCCTTCACCAGTGACGGCAAAGTCACCCGCGAACAAATGGCCAGCATCGTCGAACGCGCAGACTCCACAAAAATCAAACGTGCCACTGAGTTCCTGATCCAAGTTCAAAACGGCAAGGAATCACTGGCGGGAGGAGGCCGGGAATGAGTTCGGATTGGAGTCAAGAAGTGTCCCCACCGCAGCCAGTCCTCACCTGGGGCGTGCTCATTGTGGCGCTGCTTTTCCCAGCGGTGCTTCTAACCTTGGTTGTCGAGGGGCAGTGGACACCGCTCCAACGCTACTACCTTCTGACCTACTTGTTTACAGCCCGTGGCGGGACCAACCACTACCGCCTTCTTGTCGTGAACTACACCAAAAACCGAAAGCTCCTTGCGAGCGACGACGACATAAAAACAGCCCTGCTTCCGCCCGGAAGCCCGACGCAAACTGGCATACCTTTTGCCCTGACCAAAGCTGCCGTGAAGAGGGGCGCGCAAAGTCTCGAATGGTTGTACGGCGAGTTCGACAACACCAAGCTCCACAACCAACTCACCAACTTGATCTTCGACGACCAGACTCTCTGGGACCTCTCCCGCAGAGCCGTTTACTATGGTCTTGCGTTGCTGCTGTTATTGCCCTGGGCAATGGCCCAGGACCGTAAAGCGGTGCGCCAGCTTCAGGAGGGCCGTGTCCGCCAAGGACCCGTCCGCGTGACGCGTGCTGAGTTCAACAAGCTAAAATGCTCCGACGGTGTTGGTTTCGCGACCAGCGATCCGCTGACTGTTCGCGAACGGCTATCAAACCATCCGCAGCGGCACATGGTCCGCATCCCACGCCGCGAGGAGCAGAGCCATTTGCTCATTCTTGGAGACTCCGGCGCGGGGAAATCTTCACTCATCCGCCAGCTTCTCCCGCAGATTCGCGCCCATGGGGAAAGCGCCATTGTGTACGACCCCGCGCTGGAGTTCACGCCGCAGTTTTACGACCCGCCGCAAGGCGATCTCATCCTCAACCCCGTAGACGAGCGCATGCCGTACTGGACTCCCTCCGATGAGGTCCGCTACACCCCTGAGGCGTTGAGCCTGGCCAACTCGCTCTTCCCAGACAAGCCCCACGAGAATCCATTTTTCACCGAGGCCGCCCGGAGCATCTTTGCCTATTTGGTTGCGCGCTACAAACCCACGCCAGAATTGCTGGGCTATTGGATGCGCCATTTCGAAGAGATCGACCAACGATTGGAGGGAACGGCCCTGGCTCCGTTTGTTGCTCCCACGGCGGGAGGCCAGCGTGCGGCAGTGCAGTCCACTTTCAACCAGATTGCCGCCGCGTTTCGGCTCCTGCCCACCGAGGGGAAGGGCCACGGCCGCTGGAGCGCCGCAGCCTGGGCTCACGAACGTAATGGCTGGCTGTTCCTACCGAGCCGCCACGAGATTCGCGAAAGCCTGCGTCCGCTCGTGAGTCTCTGGCTCGATTCGTTGCTGCTACGCCTGATGACATCCGCCGAAGGCGGTGCGCGCCCCGTGTGGATCATTCTCGATGAACTGGCGAGCTTGCAGCGCCTGCCCCAGCTGCCGAATGCAATCACGGAAGCGCGCAAGGCCAACCTCCGGCTGGTGCTGGGGTTCCAGGGCCGCACCCAGTTGGAAGCCCGCTATGGCGTCGAAGCTGAGACGATGCTTTCGCAGCCCATGACAAAAATCTTTCTCCGCACCAGCGAGCCGCGTGCCGCCAAATGTATCAGCGAAACTATCGGCAATGTCGAGATTGAGCGTCTGAAAGAGAGCCGCACCGAACCAATGTCGCGATCCTTCGATACCTGGAAGCACAAGAGCAAGACTTACCACCTGGAGCGCCGGGTCGAACCGCTGGTGATGGATTCCGTGATCCAAGGCCTGCCCAACCTGAGCGGCTATTTGAAGTCCCGGAACCTGGTCGTGCCCGTAAGCTTTCCCTGGGTTCCGCCCGAGCGGAAGCAGCGCGGTTACATTCCACGCCCGATGGAGGCAAACACGCCGAACCAGAGTATCGCCGCTCAGCCACCCAACCGCCCGCAGCCGACTGTGGAAAAAGCCCAGGAGCTCAAGGAAAGTCCGCAGCACTCCATTTTCGATTGACGAATTTGCGGTAGATCCATGGTGACTATTTCTAGACCGCTCAGCGCGAGCCAGGCGCAAGCGTATCACCGCAGTGAATTCACGTCCGCTGAGCAAACTTACTACACGCAGAGCAATCAAGTGCGAGGCGAGTGGCAGGGAAAGTTGGCGACCCGGTGGGGTCTCACCGGCGAAGTTACTGAGGAAGAATTCGCTCGGCTTGCGAATGGCCAGCACCCGGAAACCGGAGAGCCGCTGATTCGCCAGCGTGATTCGTTCGAGTACAAAAACGAACGCGGTGGGACGGTGAAGACCATGGAACACCGCGCCGGTTGGGACGCTACGTTCAGCGCGCCCAAGAGTGTTTCGCTGACAGCCCTGGTAGGCGGCGATGAACGCGTGCGTGAGGCACATCGCGCAAGCGTGCGCATTGCAGTGGACGAACTGGAGCGCTATGTTCAGGCTCGCATCGGCGGCAACCATCCGGCTGAGAACAGCGGCAAATGGGCCGCGGCGAAGTTCGAGCACGACAGCGCCCGGCCCGTGGACGGCTATTCCGCTCCCCAGGTGCACACGCACGTGGTGTTTTTCAATCTGACGGAGGCGCAGGACGGAAACACGCGAGCAGTCCAGCCGCGCGAGGTCTACAAGAGCCAGTAGTACGCGACAGCAGTATATCAATCTGAGCTGGCGTCGCGACTGAAAGCACTCGGCTATGAACTCGCCGCCGGCAAGAATGGCGCGCCGGAGATCCGAGGCTACACAAAGGAATACTTGGAGGCCAGCAGCCCGCGCAGCCAACAGATCAAAGCGCATCTTGAAGAGCGGGGCTTGGAGGGGGCAGGACCCGCGCAGATCGCGGCGCACCGAACGCGCGATGCCAAGATCGCCTTCAGTCCAGGTGAGATGCTGACGAAGCATCAGGAGGTAGCCGCCGCTCATGGTAATCAGCCACGGCAAGTGGTACAGCAAGCGCGCGACAGAGGTGTCCAGCAGGATCGCACGGACGCCACAAAGCATGCTCAGGAAGCCGTCACGTGGTCTCGCGATCGTCACATGGAACGGGAGGCCGTCGTAGGGGAACGCGATCTACTGCGCGACGCGCTCAAACGATCCATGGGAAAGGCCACGCTCACGGAGGTTAAAGCCAGCCTGGACTCACGGGTTCATAGTGGTGAGTTCCAACGGGTCGGGCCGATGCTAACCACGCGCGAGATGGTCAATCTGGAGCGAGACAACATCGCGCGGATGCAGTCTGGACGAGGCTGCTGCGCTCCCATCGCCTCCGAACCGGAGGTCGAGCGTATGCAGCAACGCTTGGCGCATCTCAGCGGCAGCCAGCGCATGGTGGTGAGAGAGATTCTCAGGAGCCGGGATCAGGTGATCGGCTTGCAGGGCACCGCTGGTGCGGGCAAGACTACTTCGCTCGCGGCCATCCGGGCAACCGCCGAACAGCAAGGCTACCGTGCCGAAGGTCTCGCCCCAACTTCCCGCGCAGCGCAACAGCTCGAAGAAGCGGGTATCAGGGCGCATACCTTGCAACATCACTTGGCCAGCGGACAGAAGGCCGACGATGGACGCCGCCTTTACTTCGTGGATGAGTCGAGTCTCGCGAGCACTAAGCAAGTGAACGAGTTCCTAATCCGGTTGAATCACCGAGACCGCGTGATTTTCGTCGGCGACACACGCCAGCACCAAGGCGTCGAGGCTGGAAAGCCATTCGAGCAGTTGCAACAGGCGGGAATGCATACCACCCAGCTTGATCAAATCCTCCGCCAAAAAGACCCCTTGCTGAAAGAGGCCGTCGAGCAACTCGCGCGCGGCGAGGTCCGCGAAGCTATCGAGAATCTAGCGCAGCAAGGGCGAGTAAACGAGTTCCGCAATCCACAAGAACGCATGAAAGCAGTTGCTGAGCGCTACGCCGAGAACCCGGAAAACACACTAGTCGTCTCACCGGACAACGCCTCACGCATGGAAATCAACCGGCTCATTCGTGACGAGATGCAAGCCAGAGGCGTGGTTTCCCGGGCGCAGCACCGCCAAACGGTTCTTACGCCCCGCCAGGATCTCACCGGCGCGGACCGTCAGTGGGCCGCACAATACACGCCCGGAGACGTAATTCGATACACCAAAGGCAGCCGCGCAATTGGCGTCGAAGCCGGCGAGTACGCCCAAGTCACCAACGTGGACAGCGATCAGAACCTGCTAACAGTCCGGCGCGGCGACGGCGAGTACATCACATACGATCCGCGCCGCCTCCAGGGCGTAAACGTCTACCGCGAAGCGGAGAGAGAATTCTCCGCCGGAGACCGTATCCAATTCACCGCCCCGTACAAAGGTGAACACATCGCCAATCGCCAACTCGGGACCATCCAGCAAATCGATGCCGATGGCAATCTACAGATTCGCCTGGACTCCGGGCACAATGTGGATTTGAAGCTGGGGAATCATCCTCATCTCGACTACGGCTACGCGGTCACTAGTCACAGCAGTCAAGGCACCACCGCCGACCGCGTCCTGGTTCATGTGGACACGGAGAACGCCCACGAGAGGCTCATCAATTCGCGACTCGCGTATGTCGCCGTCTCCCGTGGCCGCTACGATGCCCAGATCTATACCAACGATGCCACCAGCCTTGGTGACGAACTGAGCCGCAAAGTGTCGCACACCGCCGCGCTGGAGTGGAACGGGAAAGAGGCAGCCCACCACCAGGGCGCGGGGATAGATCACAACAACGCTCACAACGAGAGTTCAGTCCACGCTATCGATGCCGAGACGGCGCCAACGGTACACACAGCGCACGACCACGGCATGGAGCGGTAACCAGAGCCCCTGCACCCCTTTCCCACGCTAACAAGCGTATGCGGCCCGTCCTCGCCATCAAAGGGTCTTCGCTTCGCTCCGATGAACGCGCAAACACCGCGCGCCCTTGACCGCTTCGGGCGTCCGCACCGAAACCCCATGTCCTTATATGAGGGAAAGGGGGTGATCAGAGACGCCTTGTTCCAGAAGGCGGGCCGGCATAACTGGCGCGCACGTTAATGTTTCTGGCGTTCCGAGATGGAGTCCAACCGACCCTTCTTAAACACCTTGCGAGTGGCGCCAGCGCGCAAGCGACAGGACAGCGTCCCGGCAAGCCGCAAAAACGCATCCGTGAACCGCAGTTCGAACCGCAGGTGGGGAGCCAAATTCCTTTTTGAGTAGGTCCCTCTCCTATCCCATCGTCTTTCCTTCGGCTTACCTGGTTCGAACGCCTCAAATTCTCAAACGGCTCCTCGAACTGGGTCTGCAACTCGCCGTGTCGCCAGGACGCCGACTTGAGATGAACCAAGAACAGATCTGCTGCACGGCTGGTTAGCTCCATCAAGTCGATAGCGCCTTGGACTGGGGCCGGTGCGCCAGCGCGGATCTCCTCAATCCGCCGTTCAAGGACAGTTGCTTGGTTCCGACATTCGAGCGCCTTGCGGTCATACATCTCGGGGCCGATGCGACCTTCCAGCCGGTCGTCATAGAGGACATCCAGCTTCGACCCGAGCCTGCGGTGTTGTTCTTCCAGCCGCTTCATTTCCCGGTCTCGGGCGGCCTGTTCGTTGAGATCGGATTCGGAAACGGATTCCTGGAGCCACTTCAAAATTGCTGGCGGGATTACCAGTTCCTTGAGTGCGGCGGCGAACTGGTCTTGCACCACTTCCTCCCGCGCATATGGTTCCTCACATTTGCCGCGATGTCCGGTGCAATGGTAGTAGACGTATTTCTGTTTCTTCAACTCGCCTACCAAACCGCACCCGCAATGTCCGCAGCGGATGAACCCCGTGAACGCAAAGTCGTGCTTGATCCGATGCTGTTTCGTTTGGGCGCGTCGATCCAATAAGGCTTGAACACCATCCCAGGCGTCCTTGCTTACGAGAGCTTCGTGCTTGCCGTGGTAGGTGACGCCGTCCCAGTCGAAATCACCGGTGTAGATGCGCTTGCGAAGGATCAAGTGCAGGGTGCTCCGATGAAGCCGCTGGCCTCCAACCGTCCATCCCTCCTCTCTCGCCTTGGCTGCGAGAGTCTTCAGGGAATACTGCCCCGTGCGGAACTCCTCAAATAGACGCGTAATTGTTGGGGCATCGTTGCCCGGCACAATGATCCGCCTTCCGTCCGGCCCCTCCACGTTGCGATAGCCTGCCGGTGCATTGCTCGGATACAGGCCGCTCTTGGCCTTCTGGAGCATTCCCTTCAGCGTTTCCTCGCCTAGGTTTTGAGAGTAGTTCCGGGCCATCAGAACCTTGATGCCGTGAATGAACTGCTCTGACGACTTGGAGTCCGGCGACAGGATTGTGCCGTCCTTGACGAAGTGAATCGTGACGCCGAGTTCATCGACTGTCGCATAATCCGGCACATTTCTATAGAGCCGGTCCGTTTTCTCCACCAAGATTGTTTGGCACTTGCTGCGGTTCTTCCTCAAAAACGCGAGCATCTGGCCGAACCCAGTTCGTCCGCTGGTACTGGCTGATTCCATATCGACGAACTCTTGGACCGCCTTCATGCCTTGCTTGCGTGCGTAATCGCGCAGCAAATCCAACTGGGCCGGTATCGAGAACCCCTCAACCTCCTGCTCCTTGCTGCTCACGCGTGCATAGATCACTACCCACTGCGGCTTCGGTGCTGATCCGTTCTGGAGCATGTTTTACTGCCCTTCAGGCCACCCTTTCGTGGTCACTCTTGGATTCCATCTTCGCGCATTTTGTAGAGGCATGTTGCTCTGCATCCCATCGAGAGAGGAGCTTAACGAATTCGTTGAGGCGTTTTGAAAGGCGATCCCATTCCTGATCGCTGAAGGTGCGGCCACCGAGCGCTTCCAGACTTTCGCGGGCGACTCGTTCAGAGCAGGACTGAACCGCTTTCCCGATTGCCTTCTGAGTTTCCGCAGCTGCTCGCTTCGCCATCAATTCACTTGCCTGTCAGCTCTGACTCCATCGACATTGCCTGCACTGCTCCCTCAATTAATAAGGCAATGGCGAGAAGGCATCGGGACGGCAAAAGACAACTTTTCTTCGCATCTTATTCCAAAGCCCTGGCAGACCGGCCGACTACGACGCTTTACGACAGAATGCGATCTTCGGCGCAAATCCTGGAGTAGAGTCCATCGACTTGGCCTATGTTGCTCCTTCACCTTATAAAGGAAATGGCGGAGGGGGTGCGGGACGGTAGAATTTTCGTTTTTCTGTCACGTGCAACTATCTGCAAACTGTTTTGCAACCGATTGCAACGGTTTGAAACCGTCTGCAACAATTTGGGTGGTCAAATCGGTTTCGGCAACAGTTTGAAACCCTTTGCAACACTTGGGCCCCCAAAGACCTCTCTGCAGGCAGCCCAAAATGCGTAGTGGAACATAAAGGAAACGTCCGACGCCGCCGTCGATTTTGCATTGGATGTTGCTCGCGCTCCGCCAGTTCATGCGTCGGGCAAGCTCACTCGTTTGTCGGTCAATTGTCGGACAGATGATTTTGCGCAGAATCAAGTCCTCAAAAGCCTCACTTGAAGGCTTAAAATAGACCACGGTACACTAACTAATCCACATCTGGATCATATGTTCAGTAACTCTCGCCGTTCGGCAAGTTCGTGCGTCGCACTGTCCCTCGGTATATTTCTTGCGGCGGACGTAAGTGCTGCCACATTGTTAACCACGTCACTCACGATTCAGGCACAGAGCGCGGTTTGGGACCCAACAAGCGGCCGATTCTTTGTGAGTGTTGGCTCCGGCGATCCCAAATGGCCCTCCAGTATCGCCATCGTGAACCCCAATACGGGCCAAGTCGTGGATTCTATACCGGCGGGCGACAATCCGGGCTCGCTTGCAATTTCCAATGATGGACAGTACCTCTACGTCGCGCTTAATGCGAAAGGTACAGTACGAAGGTTTCATCTACCGTCGCACACGCCCGATTTCGATATCTCGGTCGGGCCGCCACTGCAGTACGGATTTTTGTTTGCGATGGCCGTACTTCCTCAGCAGCCGCGGTCGGTGCTGGTCGCTAACGGCACCAACGTTGCTGTTTATGATGGCAACGTGAGTCGGGGGCAAACCGCGCCATTCCCCTCTTCCGCACCGTCGCTCTATGCGAGGCAAGACAACGGCCTGATGTATGGCTACTCCGGGGGAGTGATTTCCGTACTGACCGTCAACAGCTCAGGCGTGAGTCTCACGAGCAGCCAGCCGGCGTTCTTATCCTACGGCGCACGGGCGAACTTTAGCGGAAGTTTGGTGACAGACGATTATGGCGATGTATTCGATCTGGATGCATTGGCTGTGCGGGGACATCTCGCGTTGCCATCAGGCGTGGGTCGCTGCATAAGCGTCGCCGATCCGTCTGGAACATCTGTCTTGGCCCTGCCAACCAGCGCAACCAACACCCCTTCGCTCGAACGGTTTTCATTGAGCAACTTCCTGCCCGTACAAGAGGTGCCTTTGGATCCCGGGTTTGCCAATTTCCTAACCAATCTAACGAATTCCGCGAGTCTGTATCTTTGGGGGGCGGATGGCATCGCGATTTTCTATGGTACGGAGATTTCAGTTTTTGAGGGCATCTCGTTCGCCACCACATCGACACTGACGAATGTAAGCAACGGGCCTCCACCGGCACCGTCCGTGGATTCTTCAGGAGTGATTCATTTGGGAGTTCCGGTTTCCGGCATCGTGTACGACTCGCAACGAAACCTCCTCTGGGCGAGCGTGAAAGGCTTCGGTGGGAGCCTAGGGAACCACTTGATTGCGGTAGATCCGTCCACCGGAAATATCGGCACTCAGATTTATGCCGGCAGCGACCCCGGCACCCTGGCGATTTCAGACGATCAACAGCGCGTTTTCGCGGCACTAGCGGGAATACCCGCCATAGCATCTATCAATCTCACTTCGCAGACTTCCGAAACTCCGTATCCTGTCAACGCGCCCGGGACGCAGGGTGGCGGCTTCCTAGTCCCGGAGTCGATCGCCGCGATTCCCGGAGAGCCCCAGAGCGTCGTCGCAATCAGCGAGCCTCCCGGCACACCAGGCAACACTCGATTGGTGGCCGTGTATGATCGAACCGGGCCCCGCCCCCAGACGTTCACGAAGACGGTAGATGTGATCATTAATGGCGACTCCGCAAACGCATTCTTCGCCCAGAACGATTCGACGTCAGATTTTGGTCTCTACCGTTTGGTAGTAAACGCAAATGGCATCGCACTCGACAAGCAGCTCGATTCGATCGCTACGGGATTCGGCGATCCGGTGGCTTATGCGAACGGCTATCTCTTCGAGGGTGGGGGTTCAATGTGGGCCCCCGATACATCGCAACTCGTAGGCGTGTTTGCTGCCGGTGGGGTTCCGTTGCCGCTCCCCGACCAGAATGAAGTTGTATACGTTGGGATCGAATCGTCTACCAGCATTGGGCTCGCGTCATTTGACCTGAACACGTTCCGTCCGATTGCGACGCTAAGCGTACCGACGTTGGCTGGCGATTCGGCCGTGTCCATTTCGACGGCCATTCGCGCGGGTACGGACCGGTTGGCGCTCATCTTCGGTTCCGAAATCATGGTGGTGCCTTTGGCCGCGCTACAACCTGTGCCAGCACTGGTGCCAAGCCTTACGACGGTCGCGTCTGGCGTACTGAAGAGTACAGTTCCGGCCAATGCCATCGCCGTGCCTCCCGGAACATCAAAGCTTGTGATCACCACACCGAGCACCGCACTTAACCTCGGAAACAGCGTCCTCATCATGGACCCCGGCACAGGGAATGTGGGCGCCTCGACTTTTGCCGGAAGCGAACCCTCTAACTTGGCGCTCTCCAGTGACGGGACCTACGCATACACGTACCTTTCTGGCACTGGCATGCTGTCCCGAATTAACCTAGTTACCTCTACTCGCGATCTCATTTTCTCGGCAGACCCCGCGGGCCAAGGCCAGCAGGTTGCGGTGAACGATCTCTGCGTGGGCCCGGACGGAGGTCTTGCCGTCAGCTACGCAGGCGGCACGATCGCGATCTTCGATCAGACCGTTCCGCGGCCGCAAATCGACTATAACGGCGACAATTTCGCGGAGTTTGACGCAGCCTATCAGCTCGCCTTCGATGCGTCTGGAACGAGGCTCTACGGTTATGACCAGGTTGCATCCACTTTTGACTTGAAACGCTGGTCGGTACAAAAAACTGGTGTCACGCCGTTATCGTTGTCGCCAGGGCTTACCACTTCGTTCACTACACAGATTCGTTTCGCCAATGGGCTTCTTTATTCGTCCAACGGAGACGTGATTGACCCGGAGCGATCGCGCGATATTGGTCAGTTCCAATATCCGAATTTCAATCAACCTCCCGGCGGTGACTCTTACTCCCATGCGGCCGTGTATCCCGACGTGGATACCGGTCGAGTGTATTTCCTGTTCAATGATGGAGTGAACAACCACATTCTGGTTTTCGACATGTACAGCTATGCGTTGCTCGGCGCGATCAATCTTCCTTCGGTGAATGGCAATTTCTTGTACCTCGTCAAGCCGAGCAGCAACGTGCTCGCGTTCAACACAACGAGCGCGGAGCTTTACTTCATCAACATCTCCGCGATTCCGCTGAATTCGTCCGCTACGCCCCCGCCGCCGGTCGATACGCTGCCGCAGACTCCGGGCGTCGCCGTGTTGGACCTGGCAGTGAACGATCTGGTCTACGATTCCTCTCGCGACCGTATATATGCGAGTGTTCCCGACAGCGAAGGCGAACTCGCCAACAGCATCGTCGCGATTGACCCCGGGCAGGCGGCCGTGACGACATCGTATGCGGCCGGTCCCAATCCTATGCGGGTCGCTATCTCCGACGACGACTCCGAGCTCTATTTTGCGATGGGCCTGATCGATAACACTGCGGAATACATCGGCGGAGGGCTGCGCAGGATCGACCTTGCTTCTGGAACGATCACAGCGGAATACGCAACCTCGCCTCCGCCGGCCAGCAATATCATCTTAAGTATCCCCGACCTCGTAGTTCTGCCCGGAGAGCCACACTCCGTGGCGGTCATTGAAAACTTCCAGGTTCAAGGAACCGTCAGCATCTTCGACGACACGACGCCACGCCCCGTCTCGGCAGACAATCCCTATCTGTGTGCCTCCATCCAACCCAGCGCAACCGCATCTCGGCTTTACTGCTATGACGGCGATGTCAGTAGTTTCGCGTTTTCGAGGCTTGCGGTCGATTCGAGCGGTGTAACGCTTGTTGATTCCAGCGGCCCTGGCCTCGTCGGCGGCAATGCGCAAATCCTCTTTAACAACGGCCGCGTTTATTCAACCAACGGGAAGATCATCGATCCGGAGAAGTACCAACTGCTCGGCAGTGTTCCGGCGAATGGCCCGGTGGCCGTCGATGGCAATACAGCTTATTGGCTGGAGACAGGGACCTCATCCACGCCTTCCATGATCCTGCAGGCGTTTGATGCCACTACCTTTGCTCCAATCTCCTCGCGCACGATCAACGTAGGCACCATAATCCCCAACTCTACGAACATAACCCGCCTCATCCCCTGCGGCCAGGGCAGGCTGGCATTTGGCGTTGGGAATCAGGTATTTATTGTTTATCCCGCCGGCGCAGCCCCGCCCACGCCGTCTCCTAGCGCGAACTCGCTTACAAATGCTGCCAGCGGCGCGCCCGGCGCTGCCGACGGCAGTCTCGTCAGTTTGTACGGTTCCAATTTGGTGTCGGGCGGAACCAGCGCGGTCGCGGCGACATTGCCGCTTCCCACCGAGCTTGACGGGGTCTCAGTCACCATTGGTGGCCGCATGGTCCCCCTCCTCGCCGCGGTGAACACGAGCGGGGCGGGACAAATTAACTTTCAGATGCCTTACGGGCTGGCTGGACATGGCAGTTTGCCCTTGGTAGTCAACAACGGTGGGATTTTAAGCAATCCAGTAGAAATTCAGCCTCTGCCTGCTCAGCCTGGCGTGTTCCTAGTTAATGGACAGGGCGCGATACTTCACCAGGATTTCTCGTTCGTAACATCAAGTAGTCCAGCCTCTGCTGGAGAAACGATCATCATTTACTGCACAGGACTTGGCGCCGTGAATCCGCAAATCGAAGCTGGCTTTCCTGCACCAACATCGCCCTTAGCGGCCTCAGCGACCCCGGCAGTGACGATCGGCGGTGTGTCGGCCCAGGTATCGTTTAGCGGGCTTGCTCCGGGCTTTGTTGGTCTGTACCAAGTCAACGTTATGGTTCCGCAAAGTGTTTCCGGAACAGCACAACTTGTAATAGCTGTCGGAGCCGTTTCTTCCGCGCCGGTTTCCTTGGTGGTTGAGTAATTCCTTTCGGCCCGACCGAATGATCCAAAATTCAACACCCAGTCGGTCTTTCGAATTGCGCACCAAGTTGACGGGAAACGCTAGACCGCTGACGTGTCATCGGATTCATTCGCCCGTCTGCGGTTGGTCGCGGAATATGAAATCTGATTCGAGGACATGAACTACGCTGCCGGTAAAGCCGCGCTGCTCCGCAAACAGCACGAAGCCGAACAAGCCCGATGGGCTTGGGAGAAGCAGACAAAGAAGCTTAAGGGACGTGGCGTATGAAGCGGACCAAGAGAGCCGAATGTAACGCGTTCCGTCCCGGTTCCCATGGCGTTTGTGAAGCGCAGCTCTCAAGGTTCAGCGAGCCGCAAGACCGTACGATGCCGACAAGGTGTCTGCAACGGAACTGGTTACCACTCTTTCTCTCGACCAAGCTTTCGAGTACATGGGGTACCGACACCGCGATTTCAACATCACTAAGGCGGAGTAGCTTGGGATAATTGCACTCGTCGGAGGCTCGCCGCTGGACCAGCCCTGGGAGTCCCTTTTCCCGGATCGATGAGCCGGAGCGGTTCGTCTGGGTTGTAGTGGAAACCGGTAGCAGGCTCCGTGGCCGGTTTGCGAGCCTTTAGCGCGGCGATTCTCCGCCGAACCTCATCTTCGCTGGGTCCCTGGCTCAGTGGGACGGTCGCAAGCTTGGGAACCATCGGGGCAGGTTTCGCGCCGGTGCGTGAAACTCTGCGGGCGGCATTTCGCCTCCGTCGGGATCGCTTTCGCGCGAAATCGTTGACTGTGCTTTTCGGAAACTTGAAACTGCAATTCGGCTGTGAGGATGTCGGAGATATCCCGATACGTCAGCCCGCGGCCACGCAGCTCGTCTATCAATTCGCCGTACTGTTCCAAACGGGAGCGACCCGGTTTCTTGGTCACCTTGTTCAGAATGTCCTGAAATTCGTCTTCCATATTCCCCCAAAGCTGCATCAACATGCACCGGATAGAGGCCGGACACGTTCCGGACAAAAGCCGGACAAAGCCGGGACAGATCGCCCGCTCAGCGGGCCGCCCGAACCTAAGCCGCGAGGCTTAGGGATGGTGTCCATTTTCAAATAACGCTCTCGAAGAAGAGCGAGAACATTAGCCGCACTTAATTGCCACTTCGGAGCACTTCTGGCGTAAATTGGTTTCATAAACTCAACTTCGATCTTGACACGGCGTGTCAAGAATGAACCGCCCGGCCTCGCCGAAGAAATGCTGGGGCGCTCGAAATATCGAAGCCTTCATCTACTCGCTCCGATCCTGATGCCGGAAGTGGTTAAAAGGACTCCTGGAATTAGCGGGTACTCAGCCGCAAAAGTTCGAAATGCGTCCAGTGTGGGGAGCCACAACTTCAGTTTCGAACTTGTCGAGCTTTTGGTTGACAGCATCGCGTCGCCGCGAAACCGCACCGTTATCCCAAACATTTGGCACGTGTTACGGTTTTCGAGGTTCTCTTCAGTACCGGACGCGACGCATCGGTGAACCGCACAAGTTGCCGACGGCGGCCTTTTCGACGCCCAATTCTCCGTTTTCTCCAGTTGACAGGTTCCGTTTGTTGACAGGTCCGTTCGGGCCGGGGTGCCAAGTTATCGATGCAACCTTCCCCAGATGCAAGTGCGTTTCGTTTGCCAAACCAGGCGCGGCCTGAATCAGCCGTAGACCGGCGATCGCCAGGCAAGACTGTAGTTTCCACGGGTCGGATAGGTGAACAATTGCGACAAGCCAGAAAATGACGATGCCGACGTTGGTCACAAGCATGTTTCTCGTTCCCAATGCGCGCCGCACGCGACTCGTCGCTCGAGCGGACGGGTGTGGCGAAAGGTGCCGATGACATTCTTAGCTACTTGGGTGTCGGCTTACATTTGAGCGCGCGGCGTCTTCCGCCACCACTGCTTCGGGCTTGTTTCGTGGCGCTTTCCAGCGACTTCGCCGAAGGCACGTTCATCTTTTTCCCCGAATCAACTGCATGAAGGCTTCAATCTTCTTCGTAACTTGAGTCCGGTCGGGGCCAAGATTCTGCTCTACGCAAATTCCGCAAAAGAACGTGATGATTAGATCAGCCAGGGATTCATTGTCGCCGGTCCCTCCACGTGCTGCGGCTAGATTGTCGATCAGGAGCTGATGGGCTTTCGTCAGATTCGCAATCATAATCTGGCGGGCTTTGGCGGGAAGATCCGCAAACTCGCGCATGGAGTTCACCGAAAAGCACCCCTTCTGTCCCCAACTCCCGTAACATACCTTCAGAAAGCCCTCGACGTTGTTCCAACCCAAGGGCTGCTTCGTTAGGGTTCCGCGTGCCGTCAGCACGGAGAAATATTGGCGTATGCTCGCGACAAATAGGTCCTCTTTGTCTTTGAACTCTGCATATAAGCCGGATTTGCGCACCCCCGTGGCCTGCTCGAGGTCCTGAACACTCGTCTCGGCAAGACCATGCTTCCAGAAGACGGGAATCGTTTTGTTGAGGACATCTTCTCTGGTGAACAGTTTTCGTTGTCCCATTGCAACACTATCGGTCAATTCGACTGCGAGGCTTGCAAATAACGGACCGAATGGTCCATTATACAAGAGAGAGATTGTCCCGGAAGACCCATGGCGCCCAGCCGTAAACAACAGGTTATCGATCTGCTGAAGTCGCTTGAGACCAAAGATCCGGTTCCGCTCGCATATGTCAATCCCAATCAGTATATCCAGCACAACTTGCAGGTAGGACCCGGTCCGGCGGGTGTTGCCGCCCTCATCAAGAACATGCCGCCTGATGCGTCCGTCAATACGATCCGCGTCTTTGAAGATGGGGACTATTTCTTCGCTCACACGCAGTACAACTTCTTCGGACCACGCATCGGATTTGACATCTTCCGCTACGAAGATTCCCTGATCGTCGAGCATTGGGATAATTTGCAGGAGACCGCGACTGAACCTAGCCCCAGCGGGCACACGATGATCGACGGTCCCACGATCGCCTCCGATCTGGACAAGACCGATGCAAATAAGGCGCTCATGCAGCGCTATATCGAAGACCTTCTAGTTGGCCGTCGGGAGACCTTCCCGAGGTACTTCAACGGAACCCTTGCCGCCAAAGGTCAGGCGGTCGTATACAAAACCGTGCACAAGATACTTGGCGAGGGCAACTTCGTCCTCGTCGTTGCCGAGGCTACGTTTGGTGGCGTACCCACTAGCATTTATGACCTCTTCCGCATTGAAAAGGGTAGGATCGCCGAGCACTGGGATACGCTCGAAGCGATTCCACCTCGCGATCAATGGAAAAATAGCAACGGCAAGTTCTAGCGCGGTGCGAGGCAGAACATAGTGAGTTTCCGGTAAGCGTGCGTGACGCCGTGTAGGCCGTCCTGTTAAGTTCAGTCAGGCGCCGGAGGCGCCTGATCGTGAACCGGAAGAGCACACCACCGATCCCTGAGGCGATCGTACAATTGCAGCGCCAGTTGGATCAATTTCGCAGCACCCAGCCGCATCGGACGAAGCTGCCAGAGCCACTGTGGCAGGCTGCGGTCGAGTTAGCCCGACAGCATGGCATACATCCCGTCGCGCACCCATTGCGGCTGGACTACATGGGACTGAAGAGGCGGCTCGGCGGAGTTCCCGCGCTCCGACGCAAGGCAAGCAAGCCGACATTTGTCGAACTGACCGCGCCACATGCCGTACCGTTGGCGGAGTATGCGATCGATTTCGAATGTCCCAGTGGCCACAAAATGCACATCCAGTGGAAGGCGTCGGCGCCGCCCGATTGGGTAAGTTTGCTGCGCGCTTGGCGGGAAATGGAAGGATGATTCAGATCGCTGCCCAGATACGAATTCTGGTTGCGGTCGAGGCGATCGATGGAAGAAAGGGTATCGACGCCATCGCCCAGCTGTGCCGGGAAAAGCTGAACGCGGATCCATTTTCCGGTTACCTATTTATCTTCCGGACGCGGCGTGGCACGGCCATCCGAGTCTTGCAGTACGATTCATGTGAAGCGCCGCGTTATGTGGAGTTGGGGCGTCGGGACAGCATTGCAGTCGGGTCGTGGGCGCATCTCCACTCCACATAATCATGGTTGTGGTCAGAGGGACTGTAACCAGTCCAGCACAGAGGTATCCGTTCGCCATTTCGTGACGCTGGATTCCGCGGTACCCGCCACGGGCCCCGCGCGCTCCAGGGCTTTGCGCTTGGTTTCGAGGTCCACAGCGGCGTATCGATTTGTCGTCTCTACGCTGGCATGCCCAAGCCAGTGGCTGATCGTAACGAGATCGACGCCTGCCCGTAGAAGGTGAACGGCAGCGCTGTGTCGACAAGTATGCGGATGAATGCGCTTGGCGATGAGTGTGGGCGCTGTTGTCCGCGCCTGCTCGGCGAAACGCCGCAGGAGATACCGAACACCGAATCTGGTCATCGGTTCGCCTCGGTGATTACGAAAAACTGGGCCGGTATTTACCTCTTCTGGGACACTCAGCAAGGTGCGGAGTGCGTCCGCCGTCTCGGGCCACAGCGGACAAAGGCGTTCCTTGCGTCCCTTGCCGCGAAGATGAACGGAAGTGGGCCGATCTAGCTGCAGATCGCCCGGGCGGATATCGAGCAGTTCCTGCACGCGAGCGCCGGTGTTGAACAACGTTAGCAGCAAAGCCCTGTCGCGGATATGGTCTTGCCGTTGAGCCGACACAACCTCCAGCATCGCGCCGATTTCGTCTCCTTCAAGGTAGTCGACAGCTCGGGTTGGTCCACGCTTGGTGGGTACAGCCAGAAGGCGCTGGCATTCTTCAACGGGCTCGGGATCTCGTGTCGCCAGGAAGCGCGCAAAGGCATGGATGGCGGCCAGACGGGCGTTGCGAGTTGCGACGCTATTCTTCCGCTCCGTTTCGAGGTGGTCCAGAAAGGCAAGAACATCTCCAACCCGCAGGTGCTGGAGCTCGAGATCGACCACGCCACACCCGTGACGTGCGGCCAGAAAGCGCAAGAGCAGAACGAACGTGTCGCGGTAACTCAAAACAGTTCGCGGACTCAGCCCCCGTGTCAGGGGCAGATGCTGCGCGAAGAATGCACGGAGCGCAGTCGCAAACTTGGTGGGGAATGGCGTCATCGACGACCTCCCTGCACAGCACTGGGGGATAGCCAAGCTACTGAGTGGGTGTGGAACCGCTCGCTAGCCGCCTCGGCGGTCGCCTGAAGGAAAGTCAGGTAATACTGTGTGGAAACGACCGATGCGTGCCCAAGGTAGGTAGCCAGAGCGGGCAGTCGAGCTTGCACATCGACGCCTGTACGGTACCAGCGCAAGAGTGCATGGACCGCAAAAGTGAACCGGAGATCGTGGACCCGTGGTGCCCGGCCTCGAGATGTCCGAATGTCAGTCGCCCGTATCACTTTCCGCAATAAACTGCCGAAAGCCTCACCGGTGTAACCACGAAACCGTGCGCCGTGATTATGCACCAGCAGGGGCGCATCTCCGCCACAAGGTGCACCAGCCTGGCGGCGAGCCGCGAGGTATCGATCGATCTCCCTGGTGGCGTCAGCCGACAGCGGCACGAGACGTGACTTGTCGAATTTCGAGCGGCGCACGTGAAAGACTCGGTCGCCCTGATCGTAGTCGCTGAGGGTGAGGCGCACCAGTTCCCCTCGACGAAGACCAGTCGTATATAAGATGATGATGCCGACTCGGGCAACTTCACCGTGCAGTGGCGACCCCTTATGTGGTGTCAGGGCTTCTGCCGTGGTGAGCAGGCGGACAATCTCAGCTTC
>CAVZOD010000008.1:0-224292 GCA_963776805.1 Bryobacterales bacterium | reverse complement strand
ACAGTTTGGGAACTATAACCCTGGCGAGGGCACTAGTATACTTGACAGACCAAGGCAAAACCGTTATAATTGAAGCATGGACGGACCAAGGACGCTTCAAGAAGCCATCGTCTTCTACAACGACTACGCCAACTACCATCGGTTCATGGTGTCCGTTCGCTGGCCGGATGGGAAGGTGTGTTGCCCACGTTGCGCCTCCGATCACGTTGTCTACCTGGAAAAAGCAAGGGTTTGGAAGTGCTATGAAAAGCACGACCACGCTAAGTTCTCATTGAAGACAGGAACGATTTTTGAAGATTCTCCGATTGGGCTGGACAAGTGGCTGACCGCCGTTTGGATGATTACCAGCGCCAAGAATGGCGTTAGCTCCTACGAAATCCATCGTTCCATTGGCGTCACCCATAAGACCGCATGGTTCATGCTTCAACGCATCCGGCTTGCCATGCAGGATGGGACGTTTGCCAAAGCCCAAGGCAAGGTCGAAGTTGACGAAACCTTCATCGGCGGGAAAGCACGGAACATGCACAAGCATATTCGGGCACGAAAGGTGACCGGAACAGGCGGCAAGGACAAGACTGCGGTGATCGGCGTCCTGGAGCGTGGAGGAAAGATTCGAGTGAAGGTGATCGACTCACGCAAAAAGAAGCCGCTTCAGGATCACGTCAAAGAGCACGTCCATCCCGGCGCTGAAGTTTTTACGGACGCCTTGAAGTCCTATGAGGGACTGGACGAAGAATACGTCCACCAGATCATTGACCACGCTGTAGCCTACGTGGAAGGGCAAATCCATACCAACGGGCTGGAGAACTTCTGGAGCCTCTTAAAACGCACGCTGAAGGGCACGTACACGTTCGTGGAGCCGTATCACCTGTTCCGCTACTTGGATGAACAAGCGTTCCGATTCAATGAGCGGAAGGACTTGGATGGTGATTTTGGACGGTTCCGGCAGGTGGTAACGAATGCCTGCGAACGACGGTTGACGTACAAAGAGTTGACTGGGAAAGACGCTGAAACGGATTAGGCTTCTTTCTCAAAATCGATGTCCTGTTGGCGTTCTCCGCTCGAAGGCTTCGAAGCTACCTTCAGGGCGTCAACGCTCAGTGGCAGGTTCAACGTTTTACCGCCTTCGATGATGTCACGAATTGTGACAATCTGAACGCAAGGATACGTCCTACCAGTGAATGAATGTGTGTAAGAGCCTGTGGACTTCGCAGCAATCCGCATGTCCTTGGTAGGCTCCTCCAACGTGATGAGGGTAGCCAAAGCAGCATTTTCTCGCAGTCTATCGCCGTTGAGCTTTGGGATGTCTCCCCGACCAACGTGTCCCGATTTGACTTGAAATACCATTTTGTCGGTCTCGGTTGGAGATGTTAGAAAGGGCACAACGCCGTCGATTCCCCCATCTGCACCTTTCTTATCATTGATCGCACCACGGTTCATTGTGTAGGCGAGAACCGCCCACTTTTCAAACTCCTTGCGAACACGGTCATCTTTCTTGTGCGCCAGCGCTATTGCGGATTCCATGTCCCTTGGAACACCACTGAGGCAGACGGCATCAGATACATCTTTGCCACAAATGTCTTGAAGCCGTTTCATGATTACCGATATGGCTTGGAAGGTAATATCCATGCCGATCCAACGGCGTCCAAGATGTTGCGCTGCGGCAACCGTAGTTCCGCAACCACAATAAGCATCGAGCACCAAGTCACCCTCCTTGCTAGATGCCTTGATAATCCGTTCCATCAGAGCCAATGGTTTTTGGGTCGGAAAGCCGATCCTCTCGGCACTCTGAGATTGAATACTATTTATGCCGGTCCACCAGTCCTCCGGGATCTTTGGTTCGTCAAGATAATAGCGATAATATTTTCCGCTACTCTTCACCAACTTGTCTTGGTACTTGCGACCTTCTTCGTCGATGCCAATAATGCCGCCAAAGCTCTTGGTGCCGGTCTCCCTCGTTACACCGACTGCTTTTCCGTCGAAGTGGTAATCAGAGCTTTTGGAATACCACAAAATCACGTCGTGCTTCCTGGCAAAGTGTTTACTACCTTTGCCGCCGACGTTGTAGCACCAAATGATTTCATTCAAAAAATCTCCGCCTTGAGAACAGAAAATGCCATCGAGCACAATCTTAAGGTAGTGACTGGAGTTAGGATCGCAGTGCAAATAGAAGGTGCCTGTAGGCTTAAGGACACGATGAATCTCTAGGATTCGTCGTGTCATGCTGACAAGATAGGCAAGCAAAGGACCCTCTTTCAGAACTTCTCGCAGTCCCTTTATGAGTGCCATTGTCTTTGTTGGGCAGAGACCCTTCTCATTAAGAAGGATTTCCTGGAGACCGTCCCTCGCTTGATCGTCCCATTCCCATGTATCAATGAACGCCTGTGCTTGCGCCCTATCCTCTTGGCCGATATTGTTGTAGATTTGATTGTAGGTTCGTTTTGAGTTAAACGGTGGATCAATGTAGCACAAATCTACGGTCTCATCCTTGACATACTTTCGCAGGCTGTCCAGGTTTGTCGCCGTAGTACAGAGTGTTCATAGTGCCGATGGATTGCACGTCGGCTACGTTGTTTTGTAAAAAGTCAAATGAATATCGGTCCCAGCGCATTGAAGGCATACGCTGGGTATATAGACTACGTAGCTAGGATTTACTTCGGCAGAAGTGTGCTGCAACATTAGCGTAAAAGGCACAAGCTGCTAGTGACTCACAGAGCGGACGCCTGAACACGCAGCCAAGATCGCAAGAACAACGACCAATGCGATCACAGCGGCGATTGTGAGGGTCACCGATGGCATCGTGTACGATAGAGTATAAATGCTTGATGAGGGATTTCAGCGAATGAGTAACGACCCAAAAACGGAACAACCATCCGAAGAGTACGTCCAGTTTGAAGCGGCGATGCGAAAGATCGTGTCCGTGCGAAAAGAGGACATCGTAGACAGGTTGCCCAAGATGTTCCAGGAGCGTGTAGCGGACGCACGGAAGAAGCGTAAGAGGAAAGCGCTTCGGGCTACGGCCAGATCACCAGAGTAGCCTTCTATTGAAATCAGCTACTTACGTGTGCTTGGTCTATCAAGTATACTAGTGCCCTGGCGAGCCCCGCCAGGGACCTTACTGATTGAGCATAATCCCCAAAGACTTGTTGACGCAAAGTTATGAATTCATGGGACGTTCTAGCATCAAGAGCCGTCCTTAACAGGTCATCCAAGACCTTTGTGACGCTCTTGAACGTTTCCACGATAGCGTCAGACAATTGTGGGGAAGACCGCTTGGATGGCAGTCCCAGTAGAGCCAGCAACTGATCAAGGCTGGCTTTCGCTGATTGTCTTTCGACTGCAAGTGCGGGGTTCATAGTGCTTTCTTTTTCCATCTTGCGCGATTCGCGTTCAGCGCTATCTGAAGACGTTGTTCCGCTGTAAGCTTCTTAGCACGTGCAGGTCCACCAGCAGTCCCAGCGGCACGAGCAGCAGAAGATCGTTTATCCTCTTTTTTTTCAGTAGTAAGAGTATTGACGATGCGGAAGGCGTTTACGTTCAAGTCCATAGACGGACTCCGACCTTTAGGCGCATGACAAAAAGCATTGATGCAAGTATTTCACGAGACCTGGGACTTGACAAGGGGTATAAGTCTATCCAGGAGAAAAAATAGGGCCTTCGTACTATTTGACCATAATGCTTGATAACAACCAAATCGTCAAGTAAAATAGTCAGTATGAATCGGCTAGATGCAGACACTCGTTGCAGGATCATAGCTGCTCTTGTCGAGGGTTGTTCCATTCGGGCTACGGTACGAATGACTGGCGCTGCTAAGAACACGATTCAAAAACTATTGCTGGAGATTGGGGAAAAAGTTCTCGACTACCAGGATCGCACATTACGCAATCTGAAATGTCAGCGTGTTCAAATGGACGAGTGCTGGGCTTTCTGCTACGCCAAGGCGAAGAATGTTACCCCTGAAATTAGCGCCAAGAATCCCTATGCTGGGGACGTGTGGACCTGGGCGGCAATTGACGCGGATACTAAATTGATTCCCTGCTGGATCATTGGCCCACGCGACGGAGTCACCGCCCGCATCTTCGTTAATGACCTTGCGGATCGACTCGCGGATCGCATCCAACTTACGAGCGATGGATTAGCTGGTTATCTACAGGCTGTCGAGAAGGCGTTTCGCGGCAACGTGGACTACGCGCAACTTGTGAAGATCTACACGGCCACAACCGAGGGCCAGAAGCGCTACAGCCCAGCAGAGTGCATCGGAGCGGTGAAAGATCCGCTCATCGGCAATCCCGATCCTGATCACGTCAGCACCAGCTATATCGAGCGTGCGAACCTGACCATGAGAATGGGCATGCGCCGATTCACTCGATTGACGAATGCGTTTTCGAAGAAGATCGAGAACCACACCGCAGCCGTCGCGCTTCACATGCTCCACTATAATTTTGTGAGAATCCATCAGACATTGAAGGTGACTCCAGCGATGGCAGTGGGCGTCGCAAATCGACTCTGGGAAATTAGCGATATCGTGGCGCTACTCGATGAAGAAAAACCAAACTGACCCTCTACCTGTTGGCGTGCATCTACTATAATTAGGGTACTATCGAGAGCTACCGGCAGACTGTTCTCATTTATAATCCTTACGCGGGCCGACTCAGACGGCGAAAGCATGCGCTTCGACGGGCCATCGAGTTGCTGGACGCGCACGGGATTACTGTCGATTCCATTGCCACCACCGGACCGGGTCACGCCGGTGAGATCGCACGCCGGGCCGTGGATCGTGGAGCCGATCTGATTCTGGTGGCAGGCGGCGACGGGACCATCAACGAGGCAGTCAATGGGATGGTGAATTCGGACGTTCCCCTGGGTATTCTGCCCGCTGGAACGGCCAACGTGCTCGCCAATGAATTGGGTATCGGCAGGACGATGGAACACGCCGCCGGCGTCCTTGCCGATTCGGTGAAAGAACGCGTGGCACTGGGGCTGATATCGGGCGAGACGGAAGACTCGCGCCGGCATTTCCTTCTGATGGCGGGCGCGGGTTTGGATGCCGATATCGTTTACCACCTGAACCAGCGGATGAAGGAAGCTTTCGGGAAAGTGGCCTACTGGATTGGTGGATTCTCGAAGTTGGGCCGCCGCATTCCGGAGTTTACGGTACGGGCGGAGGGGCGCGATTATCGTGCCGGCTTTGCGCTGCTGAGCCGGGTCCGAAATTATGGCGGCGATCTGGAAATCGCGCCCACCATTTCGCTATTGGATGACGAGTTCGAGATGGTGCTGTTTGAAGGCGAGAGTTCGCTCGGGTTTTTGAAATACATGCTGGCCGTGGTGGTTCACCGGCAGCAGAATATGCGCGGCATCACCATTCTCCGAACGCGGCAAGCGGTATTCTCGGCGCCCGACGGCCGCAAGATTCACTTGCAGGTAGATGGCGAGTACGCAGGCCTAGCGCCCGCGTGCGTGGAAATCGTGCCGAACGCGCTTACTCTCCTGGTCCCGCCCGGTTTTCGCGGCCGCCGCCCCGCCCGCGTCCCCACCAGTGTCAGCGACGCCGCATGGACAACCTCACCCACTCGCTGACTGGGTTGATGCTGAGCCGCGCAGGCCTGAATCGCTTTTATCCGCGTGCCACGCTGTTGCTGATCATCTCGGCGAACATTCCGGATATCGATTTCGTCACCATCGTGCGCGGCCCGCTGTACTATTTCGAGCAGCATCGCGGAATTACACACTCCATCGCCGCCGCACCCATCATGGCTCTGCTGTCGGTGCTCCTGGTGTGCGCAGTAGGGCGGACCATGCGAGGCTGGCTAACGGCATGGGGGCTCGCGCTGATCGGCGTCGCCAGCCATCTGTTGCTCGATTGGACCAACGCTTATGGGATTCGCCTGTTCTATCCCTTCTCTTCCCAGTGGCTTCACCTGGATCTGATCAACCTTTTCGACCTGATTGTCTGGGCGGTTCTGCTGCTCGGCTGGTTGGGCCCGATGCTGGGAAAACTAGTGAGCGGGGAGATCGGCGCGAAGGCGGGCACCGGGCGCGGCCTGGCGATCTTCGCGCTGTCGTTTTTTCTGGTATATGATTTCGGCCGGTTCCTGTGGCATCAGCGGGCCATCGAGATTTTGAACTCGCGGATTTATCAGGGCGGTCCGCCGATACGGGCCGCGGCGTTTCCCGACCCGGGCATGAGTCCGTTGGTGTGGACGGGCTGGATTGAACGGCCGGCGTTCGTAATGCGCTTTACGATGAATGTGCTGAAAGAATTCGATCCGACGGCAGGCACCACCATATTCAAGCCGCCGCCTAGTCCGGCTATCGAAGCCGCCCGCCACGCTCAACCCGTGGCGGTTTTCCTGCGTTTTGCGCAGTATCCGTTGTGGTCCGTTACGCCGTTGGATAATCCGGAGGGAGCTCGGGACGTCGAACTGACGGACTGGCGATTCCCATTTACTGCGCAGGCGGTGGTGGACTCTTCCAATCGAGTAATCTCGTCGTCTTTTCAGATAGGCGCTCAAAGAACCGTGTCGCAGCCCTAGGCTAGGAGGTTATTGAAAAGGCCCAGCAGAAGTCCGCCCTAACGCGGGGGTACCTATGTCGTTGATAGCCGTCTAGCGTAGGCGCCCGCGCCTGCGGTTCGCGCACGAGAAAGGGCTTTTTCAGCGACCTGCTACGTAATAAAGTCGAAGAGCGAGGTGCGCGGCAGTTGCGCCTCCGATTGCAGAGCGGCTTGCAGTTGAGTTTCTGCCTGGGTCATATTCGTGATGGACGCTGCTTCATCGGCATCCTGCACGCCGCTCAATTGCGTTTGCAACTCGGTGGTGTAGTTTTGGCCGAAGGTGAGGGCACCCGACACGCGATCCTGCACGGTTCCATAGAACGCCAGTTGCTGATTGAGATAGGTATCCGCGCTCTGAACGTCGGCCAGCGAAGAACTGATGGCGGTGTCGTCGTTATTCTGCAGCCCCTGCATCAAATCTGTGATGGACGTGAAGACGTTGTCCGCGGCATTGGGGCTGTCGAAGATCTGCTGGGCGGTGAGGGCAACCGGGAATGCGGTGCCATCCGGTCCCTGGATTTCGCGGGTAGAGGCCGAGCCCTGGTAAGCGCTGATTGGACTGCTCTGAGTAAGATCGATGGAATAGGGCGTGGTCTGATCGGTATCGCCGGAAAAGATGTAGCGGCCTTGGACGGTGGTGTTGGCTGTGGAGACCAGTTGCTGGAGTATAGCCCCCAGTCCGTTCGCCAAATCCTGCCGTGTGGTGGCGGAAGAGGTGTCGCTGGCTCCTTGTGTGCCGTAAGTCTCGGCCTGCTCTACCAGGGTGACGGCCGATTGCAGAGCGGACTGCGCGGTGTCCACCTCCGTCGCCACTTGGCCCAGGTTGGTGTCGGTCTGTTGCGTTTGATCCAGTTCCGAGTTGAGCTGCCAAACGTCGGCGATCTCGGTGGGCGCGTCCGAGACATTGTTGATCTGGAGCCCGGTAGTCAGTTGCGTCTGCGCGGTTTGCAGTTTCTGCTGAATCTGATCCAGGCCGGCGAGGAAGGTCTGAGCCGCGGGATTGAGAGAGCTGATCATAGGAATTCCTTTCGAGCACTGTCTACGAACTGCTAACCGGCGGCAGCAGGTTGACGATGTCGAGGCTCAGGGAGTTCAAAACGCCCAACATCTTGGAAATAGCGTCGTAGGAGCGATTGTACTCCAGCAAATTTTCGGCCTCTGTATCCAGCGACACACCCGAGGTCTGTTGCCTCAGGGACTCCGCCTGGTTCAAGAGAGACTGATCGGTGGTGCTGTTGTTCTGCGCGGTAGCCAGATCGCTCCCCACCTGGCCCCCTATGTTGCCATAGTCCTCAGCGAAGGTGTAGCCATTGACGACAGGGGCATTGGCGAGCGCGGCCACCGCCAGGGCATTGCCGTTGCCTCCGGGAGCGCCTGGCGAAGCCGCCGCGATTTGATCCGGAGTTAGCGCGTTGACAGTGAGCGTGAGGGCAGCGCCCGTGGTGGCGTCGTAAGAGAAGAGGTTGGTGACCGGAGCCGCTCCGTTTTGATCGATCCCGTTATTGAGCGCGTTATTGACTTGGTCGGCCAAGGTTTGGGCCAGCGTATTGAGTCCGCTTACGTAGGAGGGAAGGACGTTATTGTTGTCATTCAGTTCGGCCCCCAATGTCCCGCCCGTGATCTGCGAGCTGATGTCGGCGCCCGTGCTGCTTAGGATAGCGGTTTGAGCCGTGGAAAAATCACCTTGAATCGCGTAGGTTTGATTGCCGATGACAAGCGGGGTTTGGCCGCCAATGTACACCGATAATGGCCCGTTTGGTTGCTGCAGCACGGTGAAGTTGACGTACTGAGACAATTGCTCGAGCGTGGAGTTCAGTTGGGCATCCACGCCGGCGTCCACTCCCCCGCTCGGATCTGTGGCGTCTTGCGAATTAATTTGGGCAATGCTCCCAGCCAGTTGGTTGATGGTGGCGATGGTGCTCGAGGTGGCCTCATGCAGGTCATTGGTTTGACTGAGTAATCCGTTGGCGATGTCGTTGAAATTCTGTGCCACGGTGGTGGCGTCGTTCAACACGGTCTGCCGCGCCACTGTGTCATTGGGAGTAACGCTCAATTGCGAAAAACTTTGAAACAATGCGCTGATGGCGGGAGCGATGCCCGAAGTGGTCGACAGACTGAAATAATTTTGCGCGGTGCTGAGATCGGCAACCTGTTGTTGATCGTACCCGTAGGCGGATTGCTGGGTACGGACCGACTGCTCGGCGTACTGGTCGCGCGAGCTTTCGGTGGGTCCGAGGAGCACCCCACCAGGCGCCCCGGTGGCCAGGTCGAACGGTTGCGCCACAAGAGTAGCGGACTGCCGGGCGTACCCTGGAGTATTCGCGTTGGTGACATTGTTCTCGGTCACGTTTAGCGCGCTTCCGTACACTTGCAGCGCGTTGGCGGCATTGATCAGGGATGTTGTTAGATTGCCCATGTAGGTTATCCGTGCAATACCACGCTGCCCGTGCCGGAGACAGACGGCGCGCCGCAGGTTCCTGCCGCTGTGTAGTTGGCGGGAGCTTCGTCGGGCGTCATCAAGCGCGCCAAAGCGGCATAGAACTTTCCTGCGTTTTTAAGCAGTTCCTCCACCGATCGAATCGCCTGGCGCAATGCCAGCACTTCCCGCTCGAGCTTGCGGCGCGCCAGCCCTTGCCAGATGGGCGATTGCAGACTGACATCGAGATGCCGGAGACATTCCATCGCGAGGTTCAAATCCGCCGCGCTCGAATCCAACGCCTGAAAGGTGGGCCGCAGCAGCCGCCCGCGCATTCTTTCGAGAATGCAGCGTGCCTGCCGGACTCGCTCGATCTCTTGACTCGGGTTCGACATCGCCTTAGCCATGGAGCGTCTCAGCCATTCAGAGAGAGATAGCTGGCTCCGCCGAACTCGATGCTGTGCTGGATGATGCTGCCGCTGACCGCGTGCGCGTCCACCTGGTACCGCCCGTTCGATACAGCCGCACCCAGTTCATTCACTTTGGCAACGTGCGCCGGAGAGCCATTGAGAGCCGAGGCAAGATAGCTTCCCAGGCTGGAGATCTGCGCCCGATCGGATACCTGCGTCTGTCCTGCGCGCTGTGTGGGGACCGTTCCCGGTCCGGCGGGGCCGGCGGCTGCGGAGCGGCCCAATCCAGAAGTCGATTTAGGGTTCGAACCGGAGATCTTCATGGCTGGAACCGTCGGCGGCGAGCACTTTGCTCACGTGGCCTCCCTGCTCTCATATCGACGCGGGCAGAATCAATTCGAGGGGGTAAGGCGAGAATTTGGAGGGGATAGCTCTGAAGGGGATAGCGGGCGCGAGCTTAGGGCGTACAAACGCGTGCGTGGTCCGCCCTTGCCGCTTACCGGGGCGATTGCGCCGCTGTCCGCAACCAACGATCCAGCAGACCGCGGCTGCCGGCTTCCCGTTGTGGCGCCTTGGAGATCGGCTCGGGCGGATTCATCTTTTGGTTGTAGTGCGCCACCAAAGCGTCCTCGTCGTACCCGATCGCCTCCGCATACTGCCGAAGGTAGCTGGTGCTGAAGATTCCCCCCGGAAGTTGTTCAAACTGCTCGCCCTCGATGGCCTTGAGAAAGCGCGAGCCAATCTTGGTGTTTTGGGCAATTTGCTCTAACGACACGCCTGCCCGTTTACGAAACCTTGCAAGATCGAGCTCCAACACTTGGGCCCGATGTGAAGAAACAGATGAGTGCATAACTGCTAGCCTTAGATACCTTATCGGGTGGTAGTAAGGCTCATGATAGCTGATTTGTCTTCTTTATGTCTTCGAGTCTCAAGTTTTCTTGAACGCGGTTCCCGGAGCACCTGTCCAAACATCGGGAGCGAGCTTCAGGACTCAAGGCGCGAATGCTAATCCCCTGCGCAATTCGATCACTACGGAAACCGGATCGCCCGGTCGCAATTGGGATCGAAATAATCCCGGAGACCTTCTCGGTGGAGCAATCTTTCGTGCCGCGCTGGTTCGTCCGTAACGCCAGTCTAAGGGAAGTCTGGACCGTTTCCCGTTTAGCGCCTCAAGCCGCCTCTGTGCTACATTGGCCAAGTATGCGGATCTTGGCGGTTCTAGCCGTTGCCATTGTTTCAATGCTGAGTGTGGGATGCGCCGACGATGGAGTGATGCTCCAGCCGCCGGTGCAAGGCGAGTGGTCGAACTTCCACAACGACAAGCATCAGGTGAGCAAAGACGCGCGCGAGGCGGCCGAGAAACCACCCGCTGAGAAGTAGCCGCCGATCAATACTTCGGGACGCTGGGGTCCACTTTATCGCTCCAGGCCAGGATTCCGCCCTTCATATTGCGGACCTTCTTGAACCCGGCCTGCTTCAGGAAATCCACCGCCTTGGCGCTGCGCATTCCGCTCTTGCAATGCGCGACGATTTCATCGGCGGAGTTCAGCTCGTTTACCCGCTTCGGCAGATCGCCCAGCGGAATCAGCTTGGCCTGCGGGATATTGCAGATCTGGTATTCGTGCGGCTCGCGCACATCGATCAAAACGAACCGGTCGCCGCGATCGAGCTTCGCTTTCACTTCGGTTGGTTCGATGTCGCCTTCCATGTTTCCCTGCGTGGTGGCCTCCTGGTGCGGCTGATTGGGGATGCCGCAGAATTCCTGATAGTCGATCAGCTTCGTGATGGTCGGATGATCGCCGCACACCGGGCACTCCGGATTGCGGCGCAGCTTCAGCTCGCGGAACCGCATCGCCAGCGCATCATAGAGAACCAGCCGGCCGATCAGCGGCTCGCCGATTCCTAAAATCAACTTCACAGTCTCGGTAGCCTGAATTAATCCAACCGTTCCGGGCAGAATTCCTAGCACCCCGCCTTCCGCACAGCTCGGAACCAGGCCGGGAGGTGGCGGCTCCGGATACAGGCAGCGATAGCAGGGTCCGCCGGGATAGGCGAAGATTGTGGCTTGCCCTTCGAAGCGGAAGATTGATCCGTACACGTTCGGCTTCTTCAGCAGCACGCACGCATCATTCACCAGATATCGGGTGGGGAAGTTATCGGTTCCATCCACCACGATGTCGTAGTCTTTCAAAATCTCAAGCGCGTTCTCGCTAGTGAGCGCGGTCTCGTGGCGGTCAATCTCGACATAAGGATTGATATCGAGCATGGTCTCGGCCGCCGAGTCGAGCTTCTTTTTGCCGACATCCTTGGTCCCGTGGATCACCTGGCGCTGCAGGTTGGTGAAATCCACCACGTCGAAATCGACCAAACCAATCCGCCCGATACCCGCCGCCGCAAGATACATTCCGAGGGGCGCACCCAATCCGCCGGTGCCGATCAGCGCGACTTTCGCGCTCTTCAGCTTCAACTGGCCCTCCATGCCGACCTCGGGCATGATCAAGTGGCGGCTATAGCGCAGGATCTCGTCTTTGGACAACGTGGCATTCGGAGACGATGGAGGCGCCGGAGGCGCAGCCACTCCGGCCGATCCGCCGGCGATGCTCGGCACGATCGAAACCGTGTCGGCGTCGTTCAGCGGCGTCGCTTCCTTGTTCAGGTAGCGGATATCCTCATCGTTCACGTATACGTTCACGAAGCTCCGCAGCTTGCCTTCGTCGTTGTACAGGTGCCGGCGCAGGTCCGCGTATTCGCTGGTGAGCGACTTCAGCACTTCTCCAACCGTGGAGCCGGCAAGCTGCACCGAATCCTTTTTGTCGGCGAACTGCCGAAGCGGAGTGGGAATCAGAATCTTAGCCATAGATCAGTTCTTCCTTGGGAGCTTCCGTCTGGTCGAAATCCGGGCGGTAGCTATTGGCGTGGTCGAAACGCCCTTTCTTTATCGATAGTACGACGTATGAGAACCAGGGGCAGGAGTGCTCCAGGTCGCGCTTGGAAAAATACGCGTCGCAATCGGGATGGGAATGAAACACACCCAGCACATCCAGGCCTTTTTCGCGCGATTCGCGGTCCACGCGATGCAGGTCTTTGGGATCGATCACGAAAAAATCTTCCTGCGGCCCGCTGTAGCTGTTCGGCAGCGGAACGGCTTCCTCCACCACGCCATCTGAGCCAATCATCAGGCCGCAGCCTTCTTTCGGAAAAGTGCTCTCGACATGGGACACCATGGTATCCCAGGCCGGCTTGTTGATTTTAATCATGCCAGAAGGGTTCACTCAAATACTTGTAGGCGCCATCGCAGAGCACGGTAACGATCACACCCGGCTGGCCCGAATCCGCCAGTCTGCGCGCGATCTTCGTCGCTGCCACCAGGTTCGCTCCCGACGAGATGCCGGCTAGCAGCGCCTCTTCGCGGGCCAGGCGGCGGCACATGGCATACGCGTCTTCGGTTTCGATCCAGATATTTTCGTCCGCAAGCGTTGGATCGTAGATACCGGGAACAATCGCGGTGGGCATGTGCTTCAAGCCTTCCAATCCATGAAACCCGGAGGCCGGCTGCGCCGAAATGCACTTGATGCCCGGAACCTCTTCGCGCAGACGCCGGGTGTTGCCCATGAACGTCCCGCTGGTGCCCATGGACGCGACGAAGTGCGTGATGCGGCCGTCGGTCTGGGCCAGGATCTCGAGCGCCGTTCCGTTGTAGTGGGCTTTCCAGTTGGCGGGATTGTTGTATTGATCGGGATAGAAATAGCGGTCGGGATCCTCTTTGTAAATCTCCTGGCAGAGCCGGATCGCGCCGTCTGAGCCTTCGCCCGGATCGCTGAACACCATCTCGGCGCCGTAAGCCTGCAGTACGTGCTTGCGCTCCATGGACGCGTTTTTTGGCAGGCAGAGCTTCACTTTGTAGCCCAGATACGCGCCGATCATGGCGTAAGCAATTCCCGTATTTCCGCTGGTGGCGTCCAGGATCACCTTGCCGCGCGACAGTTTGCCAGTGCGTTCTCCGTCGCGAACCATGTTCAACCCGGCCCGATCTTTCACCGAGCCGCCGGGGTTGAAGAACTCGGCTTTGCCGAAAATCTCCACGCCGGGGTACTCGCGGGCGATCCGCTCCAAGCGAATCAATGGCGTGTTTCCAATGAGTTGCAGCAAATCCGTCGCAACCAGGAGAGATTCCGGGCGCGCATCGGCGGCGTGGGTTGTAGCGACAGAAATCGGCATCGAGCGGGGCTTTAGTTTTATCAGGTCACTAGAATTTTATCAGGCCACTAGCGTTGGATGCTGGAGGCCGGATTTGGTCGCTCGATTTTCGTCAGGAGTGGCGATACCGAGCGCGGCTGCTCTTTGCCGGCGATCAACGGCTTGAGTTGTGGCGCCAAGTCCTTGAAAATCTGCACGGCCAAAGCGCTGGTGAACTTGTAGGAAGCTGCTTTCGATCCAGGCACGAAGGCGAGCACTGTTCCGTAGAACCGGTCCCCGATCATAAATACGAAAGTCGCGGTCCGGCTCACCACCTTGTCGCCGATTACCCGGCCATTGGCGGAAAAGCTCTCCAGGCGATTGTCGCCGGTGCCGGTCTTGCCGCCTACGGGAATGATCCGCCCGTCCGGCATCACGATGCCGCCATGGGCGCGGCGGCCCGTTCCGTTCTCCACCACGCCGATCAATTGCTGGCGCACCAGGGCGGCGATGTCCGGTGCAATCACGTGCTGTCCGGGGATAAATCGATGCGATACGACTGTTTCGGTGGGCGTGCCCGCGGCGAAATGCAGTCGTTCAATCTTAATGGTGGGATTGCGGACGCCGTTGTTCAAGATGATGCCCATCAGATCAGCCAGGGCGGCGGGAGTATCTCCAGAAACGCCGATGACGGTGGCATAAGAAGGAACCAGGGAATTGAATGGATACCCCTGCCGCTTCCAGGCTTTGTAGATCTCGCGAAACGCATCCTGCTCGGTGAGCGTTCGGATTCGGATATCCTGCTGGTGCTTGGAATGGCTCCGGAACAGCCACCAATAGACGTCCTGGCGCAATTGCGTGCTCGCACCGGCGAGTTCCTTGAAATCGGCATTGGGATGTTGTTCGCGATAATTCAGCATCCACAGTTCGAGCGGATGAACGTGTGCCAGATAGCCGCGATCGGCCAGGTCGAATTTGTCGATCCCGTATTTTTCGTAGAGCTCGGACGGTGCGTTCTTATCGATGAGCACGCCTTTGGCGAAATGCTTCTTCATGAACGCTGCAAACTGATCGAACGAAGCCTGCGGCCGGACGGAGCGATAAATCACCGCGGCTCGCAGCGGAGTCAAGGTGATTCCCTGCACCAATGTCTCCAGGGACTGGCCGGGGGTCTCGCCCTGATACTTCTTGTAGAAGCGCAGCAGATAGACCTTGCCCTCCTCGTCGGCGAAACGGGCGAGATATTTCTGGCGCGCGGGATTGTCCCAATCTTCGAGCACAGCGGGGGTAGCGCCCGGCACGCGATAGCGGTAGTAGTTCACGATGTCGCGCATCAACCGGATGAACACCAGGTTCACCGAATTCTGGAAGCCGCTGGCGACGGTGAAGTTCTGAAAATCCTCGGATTTCTCGAAGTTTGCGAACACATGCACGCCGCCGCCAGTGTAGAAAGCTTCGCCGGGATTGCCCGAATACTTTCGCTGCAGTGCCGCTTCGAGCATAGCTTCTTCGCTTCGATCCTGAGCTGTCGAAAGGTACTGAACGGCCCATGCGGTTAAATGATCGTCCGGCAGAATCGGAACAGCCTTCAACTGGGCAGCATTCATTCCGGCGTACTCCCGGTGCAGATCCGCCACGATTTCCAGATAATTGATCAGCGTCCGCAGTTTGGCCGTGGAACCCAGCTCCAACCGGGTATTCTGATTGATGTTGAGCGGCTGATTCCAGTTGTCCGTTTGCACGCGCAGCACGTTCACGCCCGGCTTCCGTTCATACAAGGTGAAGCTGTAAACCACCTTGGATGGGTCGCTCTGTTCCAGCAATTGATATTGAGTGAGATTGGCCGCGGCTGCCTGCTTGGGATCGGCAATCTTTTCGAAGAAATTGGTGATTCCTTGTTGAGCCGATTGATCCAAGGTGGTGTGAACGGTCAAATCCAGGCGATCCAGATCGTAGGTATTGCCGACGCCCAACAGTGGAAGCAGCGACATCCGGATGCTGTCGGGAGCCTTGTTTTCGACGAAATTCACCGAGGGTTGCGCCGGAGCTCGCCGGAACGGAGTGATCTTTTGCTTCAAGGCAAGATCGCACAGACGATGCGAAATGACGCCGCGTTCGGCCAGCGCCCGCAGGTAACGGTTGGTCTGGATATCGAGCGCCTTCGGATCTTCCACCAGATAAACATGCGGCGACCGCAACGCCAGCAGTAGCGAGAGCGCTTCCCGATAGCCGCGCGCCCGCATCCTCATTTCGTGCGCACTGAGCGACGCTTCCGGTGCGCGCAACAGCGGATTTATCTTGGAAACATCAGCGCCGTACCAAACCCATAGCCCATCGCCCAGGCCCTGCACATCGCCGTAGCCCTGCGACGCAGCCAGCGGAATCGAATTAATGTAGCCGCGAATGATTTCCTGCTGAGTATGCAGCGTGCTCCGGCCATCTTGATAGGCCGCGAGTGTCGCCGAGGTCATCTGGCGCAGCTTATCCAGCGGCGAACTGGTTCTGCCGCCTGGGGAATGCCGCAGTTTTTCGAGCTGCGTGGCCAGCGTACTCCCGCCCACCACGGCATGTTTGGAATCCACCGTGTGCAGACTGTAATCAATGACCGCTTTGCCCAGCCTATCCCACTCCACCGCCGGATTGCGCGTGGGATGCTTGGCATCCAGCATGTGGCGGTTCTCTATGAAGAGGAGCGTTTGGATTACGAGCGGAGGAATGCTGGAGTAGCTCGGGTAGACTCGCTCGGGGCGATCGAAAGAATACAGATCATGCCCATCGCGATCGACGATCCGCAATCCTGCCTGATCTTTCTGGCGATAAACGGGGTACAACCCGAGGCCTGAGAGCGAAGCCAGCAGTTCGGAGCTGGAAGCCTGTTCGTCAATCCGATAGCCGTTAGCCTCCAGGCGCGGAAGAAACGCGGGAATTCGGGCGTAGCCGAGCGTCCAATCGTAAGGACCGGCTTTGGGGTAGTGAATGGACGCGCTCTTTCCTTCCGCCAGCCGGTAAGAAAGATGGCGGTCGGCTTCGTGAAAAACGCCCGATTCGATCCAGGAATCTCTAAATTCCCAAGTGGCGGCTGTAACAATTGTCACAACTGCCACGATGGCGATGACGATTCGATGAACCCATCTGTTTTGTAACCATGCGAGCCAATTCGCCTTCAAACTGATTGGAAAATCGGCCGTCCAGTCTCCTCCGCGAAGATTCACAACTAACCCACCTGTCCGTTAGATGCACGATACGCGGGATAAGTTTGCGGATCTTATTGGACAAGTGATACGAGCGCGAATGATGCGGTATTATCGTGGAGGTTAAAACCATGAACCCCAAAACAGAACACGTCACACTCTCTGTCAGCGATGGAAGTTCGATGCGTGCCTACGTTGCCCACCCGGAGGGAACACCTCGGGCGGCCTTGATCGTGTTTCAGGAAGCTTTCGGAGTGAATGCCCATATTCGCGACGTCACGGAGCGGTTTGCGCGCGAGGGTTATCTCTCCATTTCGCCCGAGCTGTTTCATCGCACGGGGCCGGGTCTGGAAGCCGGCTACACGAATTTCGCCGAGGTGATGCCGCACATGCAGGCGCTGACCCAAGAGGGTCTCGCGGCCGACGTCCAGGCTACCTATCAATGGTTGAAGAACGGCGAGGCGAAAAACTTGCCGGTGGGATCTACCGGATACTGCCTGGGTGGACGAACCTCGATCCAGGCCGCGCTCACGGTTCCACTGGATTGCGCGATCTCCTATTATGGCGGCGGAATCGGGCCGAGTCCTATGTTTCCCAATTTGCTGGACCGCCTGAAGGAGCTGAGGGCTCCCACGCTCTTCTTCTGGGGCGGATTGGACGCCCACATCGGCGCGGACTCGATACAAGCAGTGACCAGCACACTGGACGAGGCCAAGAAAGACTACGTGAATGTCGTGTTTTCCAAAGCCGATCATGGCTTCTTCTGCGATGCGCGCGCGAGTTATAATGCCGTCGCGGCAAAAGAAGCCTGGTCGTTGACACTGGCATTTCTGGGTATTCATCTGGCTGGCGCAGCGAAGAAGGCCGACGCCTAAGTTAGTAGACTTCAACCGTTCACGCAAATTCTTGGCGGCGGGGCCCAGGCCCGCTCTCGACAACGGAGCCGTCTTCGTGTAAGCTGGCAAAGAAAAGGCGAACACGCATGAACCTGGCGCTCGGATTTTCGGAATCTCCCGATCTGTTTGGAATCGCGCGGCGGAACGAAGGTATTGAGAGCTCCGTAGCGCGGTTTGAGAAGTGGATGGCCGCGCCCGATTCTCCGATTCGGGCCATCCGGCATCAGGCGGCCAGGGCGGGCGAATATGGCGAGATCCCCGCCGGCGTGGCCCCGTCCTTGCGAGATGCGCTGGTCTCGCGGGGCATTCCAAAGCTCTACGTGCATCAGGCGGATGCGTTTGAGCGGTGCTGGGCGGGACAGAATGTAGTGGTTGTCACGCCGACCGCGAGCGGCAAGACGCTTTGCTACAACCTGCCGGTGCTGCAGCGTCTGACCGACGATCCGGGCGCCCGCGCGCTGTATTTGTTCCCCACCAAAGCGCTGGCCGAGGATCAGTTGCACGAGTTTCAGGCGGCCGTGGATGCCATGGGATCGGAGATACGGGCGTTCACCTACGACGGCGACACGCCGCAGGACGCGCGGCGTGCGATTCGGGAGCGCGCGAACGTGGTGCTGACCAATCCCGACATGCTGCACAGCGGGATTTTGCCGCATCACACTAAGTGGGCGAAATGTTTTGAGAACCTGCGCTATGTGGTGATCGATGAGCTGCACTATTATCGCGGCGTGTACGGCAGCCATCTGGCCAACTTGCTGCGGCGGCTGCGGCGGATCTGCGAGTTCTACGGATCGAAGCCGCAGTTTATCTGCTGCTCGGCCACCATTGCGAATCCGAAGGAACTGGCCGAGGCGCTGACGGAGGCGCCGTTCGAGCTGGTGGATCGCAACGGCGCGCCCAGCGGTGAGAAATACTTCGTCTTCTACAATCCGCCGGTAGTGAACAAACAGCTAGGCATCCGGCGCGGGTATTTGCAAGAGACACGGCGCATTGCCATCGAATTTATCGAGCGGCATCAGCAGACTCTGGTATTTGCGAACAGCCGCCTGGCCACCGAGATCCTGGTGAAATACTTGCGCGATGCCATCGAGCGCGGCCCATTGCCGGGCGACGCGGTGCGCGGCTATCGCGGCGGCTATTTGCCGCGCGAGCGGCGCGAGATCGAACGCAAGCTGCGCGAGGGCGAGATCCGGGCGGTGGTGGCCACCAATGCACTGGAACTGGGCGTGGACATCGGATCGCTGGACGCGGTGGTGATGGCCGGTTATCCAGGTTCGATTGCGTCGGCGTGGCAAAGGGCCGGGCGCGCGGGACGGCGGCAGAGCGCCTCGCTGGCGGTGATGGTGGCATCCAGCGCACCGCTGGATCAATACGTAGTGGAGCATCCGGAATATTTCTTCGAAGGGTCGCCCGAGCACGCGCACATCAACGCAGACAATCTGGAGATTCTCCTCAATCATTTGAAGTGCGCGGCGTTTGAGCTGCCCATTCGCGATGGCGAAAAGTTTGGCCCCCATGACCCTGCCGAGCTCTGTCGATTCTTGTCAGAGGAGGCAGGCCTTCTGCATCGCTCGGGCGGCTGCTGGCATTGGACGTCGGATACCTATCCCGCCGATACGGTGAGCTTGCGCGCGATTTCGAGCGACAACTTCATCGTGGTGGACATCACGGGCAATCATCAGGTGATCGCCGAAGTGTCGTTCACGGCCGCGCCCACTACGCTGCACGAGAAGGCGATTTATCTGCATGAAGCCCGGCAGTTCCAGGTAGAGAAGCTGGACTACGAAGGCCGCAAGGCTTATGTGCGGCGCGTGGACAGCGACTATTTCACCGATGCGATCGACTATACGCAGGTGAAGGAGCTGGAGGAATTCGAATCAGCGGACGTAAATGGCGCGCGGGCGGCGCATGGCGAGGTGCGGGTGAACACCCAGATCGTGGGGTTCAAGAAACTGAAGTTCTACACGATGGAGAACATCGGCGCGGGCAACCTCTCCATGCCGGAACAGGAGTTGCACACTACCGCCTTTTGGCTGCATCTTCCCGAGAGCTTTCTCGCTCGCTTTCCGGACATGACACCCACCGAGCGGCAGAGCGCGCTAACGGGATTGGCGCAGGTGATGCGAACCGTTGCCGCGCTGCTGTTGATGTGCGATCCCCGGGATTTGGGCGTGGCAATCACCGAAGATATTTCCGGAGCCGCGGGAAGTTTTGAGCCGGATCTATTTCTCTTTGACAATTATCCGGGCGGCATCGGACAGAGCCAGCCTTTGTTCCAATTGCGAGCGAAGCTTCTAATTGGCGCGCTGGAAGTCCTCAAGCGATGCAGTTGCGAAGCGGGTTGTCCCGCGTGCGTGGGTCCGGTGGGAGAAGTGGGGGAAACCGGCAAGCAGGCGACACTGCGGCTGCTGCTGGAATTGACTGAGGGTTAGCGGACGAACTCGTAACGTTCGAGCGTGGCGGCCACTCCCGTTTCCGGGGAGAGACGCACAACCTTTCCGAGGCAGTGGAGACGAACCCTGGTGTCACCACGGTCCGCCGTGCCGGGAAGAGTGATCATGTACTCCACAGGCTCCCCAATACGCAAGGCAGCGCCGGCTTCAAAGAGCACTCCGACGGAACTGAGATTTCTGGTTTCGCCGTGCTGGGAAAGTGCCTGGGACCCTTTACGGATCAGCTCCAGGGGGAGTTTCAATTCGAATCGTTGGGCTTTACGCTGTTCCATTTCTTCTCTTGTCTCTAAGACTCTAAACCGTTATAACCGCGGGGTCAATAGCTGGAGGACGGTTTCGACACGGTTCGGTAACATTTTGATCCGTGTTCTGGGCCAGTACTGTTCGTTGCTCTCTCCAGGCCATTCCCCAAGAGGCATATGGGACAATGGGCTACAAGCCGACATCTTATGAGCGAGATTAGCACAGACGAGCAATTGCGAAAGATGAGGGAGGATTGGGACCAAAGGGCCAAGGAGAATGCCCGCTACTACGTTAACACGGCTACCGCGGATTGGACGGACGAGGATTTCTTCGCAACCGGCGAGCGAACCGTGGCCGATGAGATCTTGACTGATCTTGTAAATGTTTGTCAGGGAAAACCGGCGAAAGACATGCGCGTTCTGGAGATCGGGTGCGGCGCGGGGCGGGTAACGCGAGCGCTGGCGAATCTGTTTGGCGAAGTACATGGGGTGGATGTCAGCGGGGAAATGGTTCGCCAGGCAAAACTGGCATTGCGGGACCGTCCGAATGCGTTCGTCTATCAGAACAACGGGAAGGACTTGACTGTGGTGCCCGAGTTGGAGTTTGAGTTCGCGTTTTCTTCGATCGTGTTCCAGCACATTCCCAGCCGTGAAATCATTGAGAACTATGTGCGGGAAGTGAGCCGGCTGCTCCGTCCCGGTGCTTTGTTCAAATTTCAGGTCCAAGGCGACAGCACGTTACAAACCACGCCCGATGATACCTGGCTGGGAGTACCGTTCTCAGAGCAGCAAGCAGTGGATATGGCGTTCCGTTGTGGGTTTGAGCCACGCTACAGGCATGGAGCGGGAGGGCAATACTTTTGGCTGTGGTTCTTTAGGAAATAAGCGCCGTAGCTAGGTTCGTCCCTCAGGAAGCGGAACTGCTGGCCTGGTCCGGTTGGTCTTCACCGGTTGGAGGCGCCGGGACTGGGGTGTTGAGCTGAGCACGGCGGGCTTCCCAATACAATGTCATTCTCTTGGAGACTTGCAGGCGTTCGGCTGCGCTCATGCTTTTTCTGCCCCGGCGCCGTTTGGCAGTTTTCGCGGCGGAGCCGGTGTTCGCGGCTTTGACACGCGCTTCCAGATCGGCGATGGTCGCATCCAGACGCTTCTTTTCGTTATAAAGCTCTCGCAGTGCCTTGACAATATCCATCTTGAAAATTGTTTGCGGGGTCCCTCCATCGTAGACGACTACGGCGGAAAAATCCAGCGATTTCGCACGGTATCGCGTTGTACCGCTAGTAGTAATAGATCAAGCGGTCTACGTCGCGAGCGGCCTGCGTTGCGAGCCTGCTTGGCCGGCTACTTCGTAACATAAGGCCATTTGTTTATCAGATGCAGATGAAAGTGGATCATCGCAGCTATGATGGCGCCTGCGATCAGCAGCACGATCACCACAATCTGGATGATTTTACGCCAGGGGAGCGTGCGGCCCTCACGGCGCAGCACCAATGCCAGACCCGCAAAGACGCCAACGAAGTATAGCGCGCACATGGGGACGGCAAACAGCATCAGGTTGAAAACATCCGGCGTCGGCGTGATGATGGCGGCGGCGATCACGATGGCCAGGACGGCGTAGCGCGAATGGCGCAGCAGGAAGCGCGGCGACAGCAGGTGCAGCAGCGTCAAAAGGAAGATCACGACCGGCAATTCGAACACCAGCGCAACGCCCAGCATCACGTTGACGAACAAGTCGAAATACTCGGTGATCGTAACCATGGGCTGCACGTTGTTGCTCATGCCGATGCCGAGCAGGAATTCCAAACCATAGCGGAAAGCCAGGAAATACGCGAAACATCCGCCCGTGATGAACAGCCCGGCCGTGAGGAGTACGAAGGGCAAGGCCATTCGTTTCTCTTTCCTATACAGCCCCGGCGCGATGAAAGCCCAGACCTGGTACACGATCCAAGGCGACGCCAGGAACACCGAACACAGCAGCGGCAACTCCACCCAGATGATGGAGAAGCTTTCCATGGGTGTGGTCATCACCAGGCGCGGCGGATTGACGTGCAGATGCTTTAGAGCGTCCACCGCCGGGTCGCTGATGATGTCCCAGAGCTTGCCGGCAAACGCGAGGGCAAAGACGAAAGCGATTCCCAGGCCGTAGAGCGCCCGGATAATGCGGTCGCGCAGTTCCTCCAGGTGTTCCATGAAGGACATGCGCAGCATGCGGTCCTCTTCCTCATCCTGCGGATCGAGAGGAGGTGAAGGGGGCGGAGGTGGCGGCGGACGCCGGATGAGACCGGTCTCCGTCACCACTTCCACGGTTGGCGTGGCGATAACTTCACCCTTGGATACTTCAGGGTTTTGAGAAACCTCGGGCGATCCTTCCCCGTTGGGAGGCGGAACTCCCCGCTTATCGTCTTCCATGCTGTGCTACGTTTTCTGCGCTGTCTCTCAGGTGTTAATGGACTCCGGCTCGGCGGGCTGGCTAACAGCTTCCCCAGAAGGGTGATCGGAGGGATGCTCCGTACCATTGCTGGTCCGCGCTACGGTTCCATTGACTGACGTCTCTACGGGAGACACGCTGGATTCGGCGCCCAAAGGTGCGGGTGCGCTTACTGTGGATGGATTTGCTTCGGTGGATGGTGAACTGGCGCCATAGGCGCCGGAATCATAATAGGAGGAATCGTATCCGGTGTAGTGGTTCGTAATCTCGTTGGTAAAGCTGCGAGTAACGTCCTTGATCGAACCGGTCTCCTTCTCCAACTCGCGCATGTGTGTTTCGAAAGTGGCTTTGAGTTCGCTTTGAGCACGGCGAAACTCCGTGATCGCTTTTCCGATCGTCTTGCCAAGCTCGGGCAGTTTCTTGGGGCCGAACAGGACAAGGGCGACGAGGAAAATGACCATCATCTCCTGCACACCCACGGGACCCATGCAAAAACCTCCGCCTTCATCATAGCAGGGGACGGGCGGGGCGTCCCAGGTTACTTTGGGTGAGAATTGTCCAACGCAAGATGAGCATGAAACTAGTGAATTGGCTGGGGCGGTTTCCAATGGAAGATGAGCATGAAAACGGGAACAATGGGGTAGGCGTGGCGCGGCCGGGTGCAGATACGGATGCAGAATGCCGAGAGCCTGAGCCGGGATCAGATCCGAGAGTTTTTGCGGTCGAGCGAGCCGATCGAGTTCAGCAGTGGCGGGCGGGAGGAACGATACCTGTGGGTGGAGCGGGTATTGGCGGCGCAGAAGTACCGAAGTTTGGGAAAAGGCGAGCGGGGCTTGGTACGGGCCTACCTGCGGAAAGTGACCGGGTTGAGCGAGGCGCAGACCACGCGGTTGATCCGGGCGTATCTCGATTGCGGCGTAATACGGCCCCAGTCGTACCAACGGCACGCGTTCGCAGTGAGGTACACGGCGGAAGACATTGCGTTGTTAGCGGACGTGGATCGGGCACACAGGCGGTTGAGCGGACCCGCCACGCGCCGGATCTTGCAGCGCGCCTACGAACAGTTCGGAGAGAAGCAGTGCGAGCGACTGTCGAAGATCAGCGTGGCGCACTTGTACAACCTGCGGGCGAGCGCGCGCTATCGCAACCAGGCGGCGGTGTTCGAACCGACGCAGTCCACTGCGGCCGCCATCGGACAGCGGCGCAAGCCCGATCCGGAAGGGCGGCCGGGGTATGTGCGCGTGGATACGGTGCATCAAGGGGACAGCGCGGGAACCAAGGGCGTGTATCACATCAACGCCGTGGATGCGGTGACGCAATGGCAAGTGGTGGGCTGCGCCGAGAAGATCAGCGAGGCCTATCTGATGCCGGTGCTGGCAGCGGTGTTGGCGCAATTTCCATTTCCGATCCGCGGTTTTCATGCCGACAACGGCTCGGAGTATATCAACCATCGAGTGGCGGAAATGCTGCGGAAGTTGCACGCCGAATTCACCAAGAGCCGAGCGTGCCGAAGCCAGGACAATGCACTGGTGGAAGGCAAGAACGGTGCGGTGATCCGCAAGTTGATCGGCTACGGACACATCGCCGGCGCACACGCCGGGGAGCTGCAGAACTTCTACGCCGAGCATTTAAATCCGTACCTGAACTTTCACCGGCCCTGCGGATTCGCGACAGTGAGCTTGGACGAGCGCGGCAAACGCCAACGCAAATACAAGATCGAGGACTACCGGACGCCGTTCGAGAAACTGCAATCGCTGCCCGAAGGGGAGAGCTTTTTGAAACCGGGATTGAGTTTGCGGGAACTGGAAAAGCGGTCGCTGGCGATCAGCGACACCGAATGCGCTCGCCGGATGAGCGCGGCCAAGGCCAAGCTGCTTCGGCAATGCCAGACGCCGTCCTTGCCGACGTTCCGCTAACGGAGGGCCGTGGAAATGCCGGGCCCGTGGAAAGCGTGGAAAACCAAGAGCGGGTTTCCCACGCTTTCCACCGTCCCTTGGAAATCTCGCAGAAAGCGCGAGATTCCCACATTCCCACCGCCCGGCTTCGCGTCCATGGAAAAGTGGAAAACCAAAAGCAGGTTTCCCACTTTCCCACGACCGCTCGCGACCATAACCACCGTTCTCTCTCTGAAAACCAAAAACCAAAGAAAGGAAGTCGGCCGCTGCGCGGCCTCCTCATTCCCTGTCCGATTTTCATGCTCATCCTTCGATTGGAAAATGCTGGTGCGCGACTTGGGCGTAACGATTCGCGAGTTTTCTTTTTTGGTGGCATGAAACCGAGCGTAGTGATACGCTAGGTTTATCAGGAGACTTTATGCACGATTCTCTGGCTGACCTGGAAAGCCGCCGCGCCACTGTTCAATTGCAGATCGTCCAGTTGGGTGACATGCGGTCCGGCTGCATTACCGGAACAAGTGGTCGTTGTGGAAATCTTAACTGTCACTGCCATCGGACCGGTGATCTTGGCCACGGCCCTTACTTTCGGCTGACACGCAAGGTGAAGGGCAAAACCGTCACCGAGACGTTTTCCTCTCCGGCGAGTTTGGCCAAAGCGCAGCGCGAGGTCGCCGAGTGCCAGCGCTTCCGGGAACTGGGCGAGCAACTGTTGGATGTCAATGAACAGATCTGCGAGTTGCGGCCAGTGGAGGAGAACTCGCCGTCAGCCCAGGAAAAAAAACGGTCGAAGCGATCCAAAAGGAAGTCACGCGCGAAGTAGAGCAACTGTTGCGCGTAGCCTTTGGTGCCCGCCGCAAGACGGGGCGTTTGGATCTGGAAGCCCTGGAGTTGGCCGTGCGTTCGGCCATGCATCAGGCGGGGGCGGCAGTGCTAACCAAACTGTTGCAGTTCCCAACCCCGACTGCGGACCAACACAACATTGCTTGCGCCTGCGGACACCAGGCCCGTTATCGGGAGTTGCGCTCCAAGCCGGTCCTCACTGCGGTAGGTAAGTCGGAAGTGTCGCGCCCCTACTACCTGTGCCCCCATTGCCATACGGGCCAATTCCCCGCTGATGTCGAACTGGATATCGAGAACACGGAACTCTCTCCTGGGGTGCGTCGCATGCAGGCGGTAGTGGGCCAAGGGTCGCCCTTCGACCACGGCCGTCAGCAGATGAAGCTCCTCGCCGATCTGGAGGTGACAACCAAAGCTGTGGAGCGGACGGCTGAAGCTATCGGAGAACACATCGCAGCAGACGAGCAGGAGGAGATCCAGCGGGCCGTGCAGTTGAATCTGCCGATGGTCGTGGGCGAATCGGTTCCGATCCTGTATGTGCAAATGGATGGAACGGGAATACCAGTGGTGAAGAAGGAGACGGTGGGTCGGCAAGGCAAGACCGAAGGCCAGTCATCCCATACGCGGGAAGTAAAGTTGGGATGCGTCTTCACCCAGACCGACTGGGACCAGGAAGGCTACCCGATCCGCGATTCTGACTCCACTACCTACGCCGGCGCCATCGAGACCGCCGAAGAGTTTGGAAAGCGTATTTACCTGGAAGCCTGGAAACGCGGCTGGAGCCGCGCTCAAAAGAAGGTGGTCATGGGCGATGGGGCCGAATGGATCTGGAATCTTGCCGAGCAACATTTTCCCGGCGCGGTGCAGATTGTCGATCTGTATCACGCGCGCCAACATCTCTGGGAGTTGGCGCGCCGGCTGCACCCCAATCAAGAGGCCAACCAGAAAGCTTGGATCAAGCTCCACCAGCGGAGATTACTCGACAAAGGAAAAATCGAGAAGCTGGTGTGTGCCCTTCGTTCCATCGTTTCCACCAATCCCGAAGTGATCGAAAAGATTCGCATCGAGGCTGACTACTTTGACAGGAACGTGGCGCGCATGCGCTATCCCAAGTTTCGACGCGAGCACCTCTTTGTCGGCTCGGGTGTAATCGAGGCCGGCTGTAAAACCGTGATCGGCTCCCGGCTCAAACAGTCCGGCATGTTCTGGACGGTTCGGGGTGCCAACGCCATCGTCTCCCTCCGATGCTGCCATCTCAACGGCCGGTTTGAGGACTACTGGGAGGCGCGACGGGCGGCATGATTCCCACTTCTACGTCGCGCACCCGGTTACTTTCCTCCGTTACTTTGCCGCGCCTTCCGACCAGGGCGGTACAATCCCGTTCATGCGCGCGTAGGCGACCAACTGCGCCATGTGCTCCTTAGCGTGAATGATGATTCTCAGATACATCCCATCCACGGTGTCAGTGGTGCCGTTCACTTTGACTTGCGTGAGAGATCGGACGGTTTGATATTCGCGCGCGCTTTTGACGGCGGCCAGGGAGCGCTTTAGCCACCGGATGACTTCCGGCTTCGCCGTCACGGTCTTTTCCATGTTAGGCGACGTTAGATCGGCAGGCAGTTTAGGCCCGATGACGGCGCCGGACGCCAGGTGTATTTATCCGCGGGAATCGCTTCGGCGAGCGCGACCAGTTGATTGGAAACATATCGCCATTCGCCATTGAATCCCTGCCAAAGGCCATCGAGCGGATCCACTTGCGCATACGAACCGAGCGCGCTGAGAACCAGGAGCAGCAGAATCTTCATACTCTTAATCGTCGCGCGAGTGGAGCAGCCTGATCGCCGGATGCCGGGGCGCATTGCCGCGGAACAGGCGCCGGTCCGCGGTGATGAGCGAACAGTTCCGTTCGATTGCGAGCGCCACGTATACGCAGTCCCAAAGTGACATTGGATGGTGGAGGGCCAAGTCCAGCGCGGCCTCCAGTAACGGGCCAGTCTCAAATAGCCGAAGCACGGAATACTGCATGAACCCAAACCCGTGCCGGGCTTGATCGCGCGATAGCTGTTTTCTCCGAACTTTCTTCGCAAGCAGGCCGGCGCGATCAACGAGACTTCGCCTGACCGCTCCTCTTCGAGCAATCGTAAGGCATCTGCCGCCCCCGGCTCCGGCAGCACCCATTGTGCGGCGACGCTGCAATCCACTACCAGCGTTTTCGGCAAGGATCAGCGCCGCTGCCTCTCTTGGCGTATTAACGGTGTACTATCCTCTTGGGGCGGCAGTGAATTCCTGAACTGGTCGACATTCTTTCGCCAGGCGGCCGCGCGTTTTCTGCGCTCAACTCCGGCTGCCTCCGCTTGGAGCGTATGTATAATCTGCGCGTTCAGGCTGCGGCCCTGTTCTTTGCCGGCTCGTTTCACGGCCTTGTACACCTTATCCGGCACGTTCTTGAGCGTGATGTTCATGGAACCATTTTGGAACCGTTTCTAACCGGTCGCAAGGGGAAGGCACGCCTGGCAGGGCCGCGGCGAATGGCACGCAGCGAAATAGTATGATTGGTGCTGATTCCAACCCATGTTCCGGAAAATCGTTTTTACAATCGCCACATTGATCGCGCCGCTCGCCCTGCGCGCCGAACATAAGCCGCCTCCGCCGCCGAAGTCTCTCCGCTTGTACGTGTTCAATTGCGGCAGTCTGGATATCTCCGATCCGGAACGGTTCCGCTTCAAGAAGGAAGATCTGGCCACCACCAACCTTTCGGTGGGCTGCTATCTGATCGTGCACCCCAAGGGGACGCTGATGTGGGATGTGGGCGCGGTGCCGGACAGCGCGCTGAAGCCGGGCGCGAAGTCGGCGCTGGAAGGCTATGCGACCATCACCGAAACGCTGAAGTCGCAGATGGAGAAGATCGGCTACGAGCCCTCGGACATTCAGTATCTGGCGTTCTCGCATTATCACTACGATCACGTGGCGAACGCCAATCAATTCGCGAGTGCGACGTGGCTGGCGCGCAAAGTGGAGCGCGACGCGATGTTTGCGCCCGTGCTTCCCGACAAGAAGATGAATCCGGCGAATTATTCCGCGCTCAAGAACAGCAAGACTATCCTGATTCCCACCGACGATTACGATGTCTTCGGCGATGGAACGGTGGTGATGAAACTGGCGCCAGGGCACACGCCAGGCCATCAGGTTTTGTTCTTGAAGCTCAAGAAGACCGGGCCGATCGTGCTGAGCGGCGATCTGTATCATTATCCGGAAGAACGCAAGCTGAAGCGCGTACCGACGTTTGAATACGATCAACAGCAGACAGTGGTAACGCGCGAAAAGATTGAGGCGTTCTTGAAGCAGACCGGCGCGCAGCTTTGGATCCAGCACGATTACGCGGCGTTCGCCAAGTTAAAGAAAGCTCCGCAATTCTACGAATAGAGAGCATGAAGCCGATTGCGGTTCTCTTTGTCGGGATGGCCGCCGCTCTCGCGCAAACGCATCAGCCATTCCAAACGCGGTCGCCCGCGAGCGTGGTGTATGGCGTCAACAAAGACGGCCAGCAGACCCTAGAAATCGCGAACGTCGCGTATGAAGTGACCGGCAGCGGCGTTCCGGGCCGGCCGCAGAACGAGCGATTGTTGCTCCGCACAACTACGCGGACTGAGCAGGTGGTGGATGATGTTGGGATGGAGGCTTCCACCACCGTGGAGGCTTGGCCTCTGGGAGCGGACCCGCAGCAGAAGCCGCTCTATTCACTCAAGCTCAAGGGCGTCGATTCCAAGACAGTCGACAACGCGTTGCTGGTGGTACTGCGTGGGCTGGAAGATACTCAGTGGTGGTCGGTTTATAAGTTGGGCACGGGAGAGCGGCTCTTCGATACCTACGTACCGTTGCTGGGCTTTTCCATCCGCCGCGATATTCTGACCATGCGCTACGCCGGCTTCGATGTGCCGGCCAGTGACAAGGACCCGCACCTATTGGGAGTGCTGACGTATGCGTCGCCCGAGCGGGTTTTGCGCGAGGTGCTGATCACGGCCGACGACGCGAAGCAGGCGCAGATGCTGCGGTCATTTGCGGACGCCAGCCGGTCACTCACGTGGGTGGAGACGCCCGCCACGGCATTGAAGATTTCAATCAGCCGGAACTATCCGTCCGCGCCCACAACGATGACGCTCACCATCCCGATTGTGCGCGATGATCTCGACTTGGTCCATGCGCGGATGCCCGCGCATCTGCACACGAAAATCTGGAAGCGCTAACGCTTACGGTTGCCGGCGCTGGCTAGAGGGAGGCACCATGCCTTTGATCCGCAGGTACACCACCATCTGACCGTACATTTCGTTGTCGTGCGCGATGTTGAAATTGAGCACGGCCAGCTTAGTAGCTTTTCTGGGACCAAACATCGGGACCATCTTGGCGGCGTCGGCGTCGGTCAGCGAGTCATAGGCTGCATCGCAAAAATCGAAGGAAGCTTTGAGCGCGGCCACCAGGTCTGCCTTGCTGGTTTTGGACCCGGCGTCGCCTTTCTTCTGTTCCCCCTGGGCGTTGCCGCACAATGCCATTTGGACATCGGCGATATGCCCCACCATCTCGCCGTAGGTGCGTTCCATGGGGCTGGCTTTAAACGAGTAGTCCGCTTCCGGCATCTCCTCGGCGGCTTTGGTCACAGTGTTCTTGATTCCGTTGTAGAAGTTCTTGGTATCGGTAGAGAGCGGATTTTGAGCGTTGAGGGCTGCGGCTCCGAGCAAAGCTCCCATCAGGGTCAGGGTCGAGATGCGATTCACGTTCGTCTCCTTGGACAATTGAATTTCATGCCGAAGTATACAACAGGCGATGCCGGGTGCGCGTGCGGATGACTAATCCCCGGATGACTAATCCCAGAGCAATCGACAGAGGGAGCGCCGCCGTGCCCAGCAGCGGGAGCAGGCCCTGGCCGTCTTGATCCAACCCCGCCAACTCGCAGGCGAAGCTCAGGAAACCGCCGTAGCAGCGCGCTCCTGGCCGGCATCATCGGACGCGTCACTGCGGGATTCGTGATAATCCATCTCCGTGTTTACCGCCCAGATGTTGGCTTTATCGCGCCTTCCCTCGATGATGTTGTCCACCGCGGTCATGGCTGTCAGCATGGAATGGTCCTGATTGTTGTACTTGTGCATGCCGTTGCGGCCGACCAGGAACAGGTTGTGGTAGCGATCCACAAAGTCGCGAATCACGTGGAAGCGATCGTACGTGCCGAAGTACGCCGGATAGGTCTTCTCCATGCGGATTACGGTGGCATCCAGATGATCGGAGTTGGAGGCAATCCCCATTTTTTCGATTTCTTCAAGTGCGAGCGCGATCATATCCTGATCGGACTTGTGCCAAAGTTCATCGGTGTCGTTACAGAAGTATTCCAGGCCGATCCAGACCTTGCCGGGGTCGTCGACCATGTAGGGGCTCCAGTTATTGAAAATCTGCATCCGGCCCACCAGCACATCGGGCTCCTGAATGTAAATCCAATTGTCCTTGAGCAACCGCTCACCTTCCTCGCGGATGTTGAGCCGGTTGAGCAGTAACCCCACCGTAATGAAGTCGCGGTACATCAGGCCATCGCTCACCTCGGACACTTCCGGTGGAGGTGGCGCATCGAAAGCCCGCACCAATTCCTTCACCGGCATGGTGGAGAAGACATACTGCGCAGGGAAGAAGAACTGCTCACCCGCATCGCTGCGCGCGGTGACGCCGGTTACGCGATCTCCGGCTGTATGAATACCGCAGACCGTCCAGCCGGTGAGAATTTCGCCGCCGCCGGAACGGACTCGGCTGGCAACTTCCTCCCACAATTGTCCAGGACCGAGCTTGGGGTAGAGGAACTTTTCGATCAGCGAGGTTTCAGTGTCCTTTTGGCTGATCTCCGTGGCGCGTGCCCGGGTCAGTTTCTTGAAATGATGCAGCAGGGCTTTGCGGAGAGAAAGGCCTTTGATGCGCTGCGCCCCCCATTCCGCGCTAATTTGATCGCACGGCACGCCCCAAACCTTTTCCGTATAGCTCTTGAAGAACGTTTGATACAAATGCCGGCCGAAACGATTGATGAGGAAATCTTCGAGGGTCTTCTCCGGACGGATGGGGCGCAGCGCGCTGGCTATGTAGCTGAATCCCGCTTTCGCCGTACGAATAGCGCCCAGGTTTCGCAAAGTCGCCAAATCCAGCTTCAGCGGATAATCGAAGAGTTTTCGGAGGTAGAAGATTCGCGACTTGCGCGGCCTCACCAGCATCACCAGGTCGTCTAATTCAGGGTCCGGCGCGCGGCCATTGGCGTGGAGCGCCGCAGCCCGCTTAGCGGAAAATGCCCGCTCCCGGTTTTGATAAACCAGCCGGTGATTGTCATCACTGGTTTGCTCCACGGGCAGCATGGAGGTCCACCAATTCATCACTCGATCGGACTTGGAAAAAAAACGGTGACCGCCGATATCAATGCGGTTGCCTTTGTAGTTAACCGTTCGCGAGATGCCGCCCATGTAGGCGCTCTTTTCCAATACCAGAGGCTTGATATTGGTACGGCGCAGAAGTTCCAGCGCAGCGGTCAGGCCTGCCGGTCCCGCGCCAATGATGATTGCGGGTCCTCGTAAGGGTTCAGTCATAGACAGAATTGGAACGGAAGCACGGCCAGAGGCAACCGGGATACTTCACTTATCTCAACATAGAGGGATGCAGTAACGCAAAGGTTTCCCGATTTCCGAATACCCTTTCGTTCCGGTGGCGTCTAGAATTAAACCTGACGGATGTACGTAAAGACCGTTACAAAAAGTGACATGCCGCCGAAAGCCCTCGCCGGGCAGGCTGTTCCGGAGATCCGTCCGCATCCGCTTATTTATGTCGCTCTAAGTGTTTACGCGGTCCTGGTGATACTTACGATTCGTCATCACGAACCATGGGCGGATGAAGCACACTCCTGGTTGCTCGGCCGCGACGCTAGCCTTGCTCAGTTATGGGGCCATCTGCTGCACTATGAAGGAACGCCAGGGCTTTGGCAGACTTTACTGCATGCCTTGATTCGGCTCGGGCTGCCTTACTCAGCTTTCGGGTTTGTTTCCGGCGCCCTGGGGCTTGCCGCCGCATACCTTGTGCTTAGATATGCGCCTTTCCCGTTTTTCATCAGGTTACTGCTGCCGTTCACTTATTATCTGTTCTACCAATATGCGGTTATTGCTCGCAGTTACGCGTTGATTGCTCCTTTACTATTTGCGATTGCGGCGATTTATCCGCAAGCAAGGCGCAGATTGGCCTGGATGACCTTGTTGTTATGCCTCTTGGCGGGGGTCAGCGTTCACGGCTTTATCATCTCGGCGTGTATCTGGGTTCTTCTTTACGGGCTTGGCCGCCATTCTGAGCCGCGAGCATCGGGCCGGAAGCTCCTGATCGCCGGCTTGATCTACTGGTCCGTCCTCATTTTCTTGCTGGCCTGCGCTTGGCCTGCGAGAGATGTGGCGTTCGCCGAACACCGCGGGCTCGCGAACCTGCACTTGCTTCCGGCGGTCATCAAGGCCGGACTGGCCGGAGCTTTCACTGGTAACTGGATTACTGCCCTGATCCTGATCGCGCTTTCCGCGCCACTGCTCTGGCGAGGCGCAGGGTGGCTATTTTTCCTGGTAGTTACTGTCGCCTTCTGTCTGTTTGGGACCATTGTCTACGCGCAGCTCTGGCACTTCGGAATTCTTTTTCTGGCTTGGTTGTTCGCGATCTGGATCTCCGCGTATAAAACCCGAGTAACTGCGCCCACGATTCTGGCGCTGATCGCCGCCATTGGATTTCAATGTTACTGGACTGCCGGCGCTGTCCGTTACGACTGGAGTCACCCGTACTCGGGCAGCTTGGCCGCGGCTCAATACTTTCGCCAAAACGGTTTGCCGCCTGGCGGGCTTTACGCCGTCGGTTACTCGACCACCGCGGTACAGCCCTATTTTCCTTCGAATATATATTCCGATTTTCACGAAGGCTATTGGGATTGGTCGAAAGCGAACACCGCTGATGATCCTGCCGCGCTTTTGGCTTCGGGACGGCGCGAGCTGGTTTTGGTGGGCTACAAAAATGTGCAGGAGAAGCGGCGCTGGGCCAGTCTTCTCGGCCTGCTTGGCTATGGATCGTTCCAACATTTTGATGGCGGCACGTTCTGGCAGACCCGCGTGTTTGAATTAGAGTGCTACGACCTTTACCGCAAAACATCGGATCCCAGCGTCGCCAGCAGTGTAAACATGGCCGATCCTGCGCAAGCGCCGCAGCTTTTGAATGGCTTCTACGATATCGAAGGAGGAAAATCCCGCTGGACCTCGAAAACCTTCTCAGTTCTATTGAAAGCGCCGCCGGGCTCGGAGCAGAACGGCGCGGAGTTGGCTCTCAAGCTATATATCCCCGATGTACAAATTCGGAATCTTGGCCCGTTGACTCTGAGCGCCGAAGTGGATGGTCACCAACTGCCGGCGCGCGCGTTTTCACAATCGAATGAATACACCTACTCCTCTCGCGTGCCTGCCGAGGCGCTTCGATCCGGTTTCGCCGTGGTGAATTTTCGATTGGATAAGTCGGCCATCGGGCTGAATGGCGACGCGCGCGACTTAGGCGTGGTTGTCAGCGAAGTTAGTCTCGATCCACTGTCCCCGGCGCGATAGAACCTGCGGGGCGGCGGCTGGAGTTTCGAGACAAGAGAAAAAATCTGCCATCCTGTGTATCGGTCGCTGTATGAGTTCCGGCGGCGGCCTTTACGGCGATCTCCCGCAGATCTTCCGGAATCATAAAATCGCGATCCGGACTGCACTGGATTATCTCCGCCAGTTTCGAAACTGACCCACTGTCAATCAGCGTCGCTTCCGGATGCAAATCCTGCGGCAATTTCCAGGCGTGCAGGCGCTCCTCATAGACGGGGAACAGGCGCGGGAGCGAGCAGAAGTCTTGGTCGCTCAGAATCATGCCGAGGCGATAAAAGAATTCGGACGTTTTAGTCGCGTCCAAGGGCGTCAGATAGACATACCGAACCTTCGGCAAATCTAACACGGACGCATAAAACTCGTCGTCGGGCGATACGATGAGCAACTCATTGGTTCGGCGCAGATGGCTGTAATTGTCAAGCGCGGTGGCTGGGGGAACAGCGTTCGCGCCGTAGTCAAGCCCCCACGTGGCATCGCCTTCCCATGTCTTTACTCCGAACAGCACAACCAGCGCCGCGCATGCGATCCATGCCAGCTTGCCGCGCAGCAGAGGAGAAAATTCGACGCCGATCAGCACGAGGGCGGGCAAAAGCGGCAATAAATAATACGCGGCGCGGGTTCCAAACACGCCCAGGCAGAGTGCTGAGGTAACAAACCACGCCGCGAGCAATCGCGCCTGGACTTTGTTCGGGCTCTTCCACGCGATCACCAGCCAGGGAAGACCTGTCAGCCACATGGCCAGCAGAACCGGATCGGTACGAAGCAGCGTTCGCAGGTAAAACCAAAAATTTGTGTCACTGGTGTAGCGCGATGGCGCTGTTACGCCGGAACCGAGCAATTGAAATCGCACATACTCGGCGATGAACCAATCCCGGTGCACCACAAATTGATAGATGTGCCAGGGCGCGGCCACGATGGTTGCCACCGCGAATGCCACCGCGATTCTTCGCAACGCCGGGCGTTCCCGGGCGCCCGCCAACGCCCAATAGACCATCAGGATCAGCAACGGCAGCAAACCCGCTGCGCTTTTCGTCATCACAGCCGCGCCCGACAACGCGCCGAATGCCATCGCAGTCCAGCGGCCTTCCCATCGCGGGTCGGCTGCAATTAGGAACATCGCGGCCACAACGAATAATGTCAGCAGCGAATCGGTCATGAATTTCCGGCTGATGGAGAAGAACACCGGCGTACCCAGCAAAAGAACAACGCCCGATGCCGCCGCGGCGATCGAGTGCGATCGCCGGAGCCACCAGTAGATCAGCATCGAGCAGAGGACGCCCGCGGCCAGCACCGGTAAGCGCAGTGTCAATGGAGCGATGCCGAATAAACGCATGCTGGCCGCGCCGGCCCACATCAGCAACGGCGGCTTGTTGAGCATGAACCGTTCCAGGAAAACCGGGGTCATCCAATGGGCGGTACGAACCATGCTCGCCGCGGCGTGCCCGTAGACGGCTTCATCCTGGGCGCCCGCGTGCAGCAGCGGATCCACGTAGCCGCTCGCCATGCCCACGCTACGAATGCCAAAGCACAGCACGATCGCGGCTATCACACCGACAGCAGCAACTTCAACGGCAATAGTAGTGTGGTCTCGCGACATCGGAAAGCGGAAAGCCACATTGTACGGCAGCGCGCAACTCGCCCGGCGAAAGCTGGAAGTCCACGGATTTGATATCGTAACTCTTCGGTACTTGAGGAGGTTGTCGTGACGCGTTACTTGATTCTCACGCTGGCTTGTTTCACTGCTGTAGCGTTCGGTGACGATGTGGGAGGAACACAGGTCCCCGAAATCCCCTTTGAGTCGGTTCCCAATTTCCTGAAGCTGCCGCCCAACCTTTATCTGGGCGAAGCGTCCGGCGTAGCGGTCAACTCGAAGAAGCATGTGTTCGTCTTTTCGCGCGGCAACACTACCGGCCCAGCTTATGGCGCCACCGCCGCCCAGATTCTCGAGTTCGGACCCGATGGCAGATATATCCGCGAAATCGGTCACAATCTCTATGCATGGTCCTTCGCGCACGCCATCCGCTTCGACAAAGACGATAACTTGTGGGCCGTCGACAAAGGCTCCGACATGGTGATCAAATTCGATCCCGAGGGACGCGTGACGATGGTGTTCGGGCGCAAAAAGGAAGCGTCGGACGAAGGCGCGGAGCCTTGGAAGCGCTTGCCGCCAGGGAGCAAGCCGCGTCCCGCCATCGACGGCCAGTTCCGGCAGCCTACCGACGTCACCTGGGACCCGCAGGGCGACATTTTCATCAGCGACGGCTACGTCAATTCGCGCGTCGCGAAGTTTGACAAGAATGGCGATTGGGTAAAGCAGTGGGGAACTTTCGGAAGCGAGCCGGGGCAGTTCAACACGCCGCACAGCATCGCGTCGGACGCCAAAGGCAACATCTACGTGGCCGATCGCGGCAACCGGCGCATCCAGGTTTTCGACTCCGACGGAACATTCCTGCGCCAGATCACTATCAATGTGCCGGTCCCGCCGGTGGTCCACATGTGGATGGGCGCCGCCTCAACCGCGGTTCCAGCCGGATCGGCTCCGCTGAATGGAACTATGCAGAGCGGATCGCCGTGGGCCATCTGCATTACACCCGGACCCACGCAATACATTTACAGCGCCGACGCGTATCCTGGCCGCATTTACAAACTGACGCTCGACGGCAAAGTGGTCGGCGTGTTCGGCAGCATGGGCCATCAACTGAAGCAGTTCGGATGGATTCACGAAATGGCCTGTCCAGCGGAGAACGAAATCTACACCGCTGAAATCTTGAACTGGCGCGTGCAGAAGCTGATTCTGCATCCGGCCAAGTAAACCATCGCGCTGGACGCGCGACACTGGGTACGGATGCAGGTTCCGGATCCAACCATCATCGAGCGCGACAATCTGGATGCGAGCGTTGGCGAAGTTCCGAATGCCGATGCTGTGTTTGTCGTGTGGGCGGGCGATCGGTCCGCATACCTGGCAAAGACCAGCATGTTGCGGCGGCGGTTGTTGCGCATCTTCAAGCCGCCGGACCCCGGCGCTGCGCCGCGCCGTTCGCTGAATCTGCGCGAGGTGGCGACGCGCGTGGAATATTGGCCGACAGCGTCGCGCTTTGAATCCATGCTGGTGCATTACGCGCTAGCGCGCCGCTATTTTCCCGAAGATTACCTGCGCCTGGTGAAGCTGCGCATGCCGGCGTACGTGAAGCTGATCCTCACGAACGAATTCCCACGCACGCAAGTGAGCGCGCGACTCAGCGCGGGCCGCGCCCTGCATTATGGACCGTTCCAATCGCGCGCGGCGGCCGAGTTGTTCGAAGAGCAGTTCCTGGATTTGTTCCAGATCCGCCGCTGCCAGGAGAATCTGGAGCCCAGCCCGCAGCACCCGGGCTGCATCTATGGCGAGATGAACCGCTGCCTGCGGCCCTGCCAGCAGGTGGTGAGCCGGGAAGAATATCTGAGCGAGGCCGGGCGCGTCGAGGAGTTTTTGACGGGCAACGGCGCCGCTCTGATCAGCGTGGCATCGGCCGCACGCGACCGGTTGAGCACCGAGATGAACTTCGAAGAGGCCGCGCGCCAGCACAAACGCTTGGAGCGCATTCAATCCGTGCTCGCACTGCGTGGCGATCTGGTGTGCGATATCGATCGCCTGTGTGGCGTCGCCATCGCTCCGAGTCTGGCCCCAGACAGCGTGCTGCTGTGGTTCGTTTGCCAGGGCGCTTGGCAGGCGCCAGTATTATTTCCGTTGACGTCGCTCGTTTCTCTCGATCAACGGCTGCGCGAATTAGTGGCGTCCATCCAGCCAGTGATGCCGCCGCTGGGCGAGAAGCAGGAGCACCTGGCGCTGCTCGCGCGCTGGCATTATTCCACCTGGAGCGACGGCGAGTGGATTGGGTTCCCGGCGATGGAGCAAGCGCCATATCGGAAATTGGTGCGGGCCATTTCGCGCGTGCGGCAGAAGGCGGCGTCAGTTTAAATGGGCCTTTTGTAAAAACTCTTTGGCCACGTCGCGTGCCGGACGATGCTCGGCGTCCACGGCATAATTCATGTTGCGCATCTCGGTGTCGGAGATTTTGCCCGACAGCTCCGAGAGAATTGCGCGCAGATTGGGATACGCCTCTAGCGTTGCCTGGCGAGCCACAATGCAGGCTTGATACGGCGGGAACACGTGCTTGTCGTCCTTGAGAACGGTAACGTCTAGCTTGTTCAAAAGCCCGTCCGTACTGTTGCCCGCAGCCATGCTCACCTGTTTGTGTTCCAGCGCCTGGTAGAGCAGGCCCAAGTCCATGCTCACCGGCGGCGCGTTCCATTTGATGGAATACGCTCGATTCAATGCACCGTACGCATCCGGGCGCGTCAGGAATTCGTAGCCGGCGCCGAGCACGAATCCCTTGGGATCGGCCGCGGCATCGCTCAAGGTTTCCAAATGACGGGCGCGCGCATCTTCACCGCGAACGCTCATCGCAAACGAATCGTCGAAGCCGAGCGGGTCCAGCCAATCCAGATGAAAGCCACTGGAATATTCCGCGCGCACCTGTTCCAGAACCACGGCCGGATCGGTGACGCCGCTGCGCTTCATCACATTGGTGAACGCGGTTCCGGTATATTCCGGATACATATCGATGTCTCCCGCGAGCAGCGCCTGGTGGGCCAGCAGCGTTCCGCCCAGATCCAGCTTGCGCTCCACGGGCATATCCAGGCGGGCTTCGATATGTTGTGCGATGATCTCGCCCAGAATTAATTGCTCGGTGAAATTCTTGGAGCCGACCACGATGTGGTGGCGCGCTCCGCAGCCGGTGAGCAGTGCCGCGATCACGCAACAGAGAATCGTCGTTCGATCCAACTGAATCCTCCGTCTGAGAGTAACGCGAGCAGAGCCGCGGGAATGGCGCCGGCCAGGATCTGCGTGGTATCCACCGATGCAATGCCGCGGAAAATGAAGACGCCCAATCCGCCTCCGCCGATCGCGGCCGCGATGGTGGCCGTGCCGATGGTTGTGACCGTGGCGATGCGAACACCCGCGATGATGGTAGGCGCGGCGAGCGGCAGTTCCACCTCCCACAGCAGTTGACGGCCCGTCATCCCCATCGCAATTGCCGACTCGCGCACCGCCGGGTCCACGCCCAGGATACCCGCGAGGGTATTGCGAAGAATTGGAAGCAGCGCGTAGAGCACCAGAGCGACGATGGCGGTTCGTTTGCCGATGCCGCCAATAAACGGAATCGGAATCAAAAATCCGAACAGCGCGAGACTGGGGATGGTCTGCATCACGTTGGCGAAGCCGAGCAGCGGGGTGCGCAGGCCTGCTCGGCGCGTGAGCAGCACGCCGAGCGGAAGTCCGGCGCCGATGGCGATGGCCATGGAACTCAGGACCAGGATGCAATGTTCGCCGGTCAACTGGCCCATCTCCTGCAAAAGATACGGAGGAATCATAGCGTCGCCAAGAAGGCCCGCGCTTCCGGCCCATTCGAATTGACGAATTGGTCTGGCGTGGTCAGCACTTCCAGTCTGCCACGATGCAGGAGAGCGATTTCGGTGCCAAGGCGGAGAGCCTCGCGCACGTCGTGCGTCACGAAGATCGATGTCTTGCGGAGCCGGTCGCGCAGTTCCAGGAACTGGTCCTGAAGTTCCACGCGCGTTACGGGGTCGAGCGCGCCGAAAGGCTCGTCGAAAAGCAGGAGCTTGGGTTCAGCCGCCAGTGCGCGCGCCACGCCCACGCGCTGCCGTTGGCCGCCCGAAAGCTGGCGCGGATAGCGATTGAGAAACTGCGTGGGTTCGAGGCCCACTTGGTGGAGCAGCTCAGCCACCCGCGCGGTGACGCGTTCCGGCGGCCAGCCTTGCAAGCGTGGAACCAGGCCGACATTTTCGCCGATGGTGAAATGCGGAAAGAGGCCGACTTCCTGAATCACGTACCCGATGCTGCGCCGGAGCTGGATGAGATCCCAATCGGTGGTGGCGCGATCGTCGACCAACACCTGGCCACCGGAAGGAAAGAGAAGACCGTTCAACATCTTCAGTGCAGTGGTTTTTCCTGAGCCGCTGCGGCCAAGCAGAACCAAAGTACGGCCCGCTTCGATGCTGAAATTCAGATTATCGAGGATGGAATTGCCGCCGATGCAATAGGAGACCTGGCGAAACTCCAGCGCGCTCAACGAACTGTCCAAAGATTTTCAGCGAACGGCCAGTCTTGATCGATCCACTGATCTTCTACCTGAAATCCGGTCTGCTCCGCCATCGCGTCGAGCTCGAAGAGCTGAAATTTATGGGAGGACTCGGTCCAGATGGTCTCGCCGGCGCCGAAAGTTACCTTAAGATCAGCTTCGGCGATGAACGCGGTTTGATGCGAGCGCGAGCGCAAGTGCATTTCGATGCGGCGCTGCTCCTCGTTCCAGCGCGCGTGATGCTCAAAGTCGCGCAGTTGGAAATCGGCGCCGAGCTCGCGATTGATGCGCCCGAGCAGGTTGAGATTGAAGGCGCCGGTAACACCAGTGGGATCGTCATAGGCCACCAGCATGCGGTCGCGGTCCTTCACCAGGTCGGCGCCAATAAGCAGCATGTCGCCGGGAAGGAGCGCGCGGCGGAGGTCGCGCAGAAACTCGAAGGCGCATTTGCGCTCGAAGTTGCCGATGGTGCTGCCCAGGAACATCACCAAGAACGATTCATCGGGTTGCCGTTCGGCCGTAGCGGTCGCCATTCCATCCAGATAGGACTGCACCAGCGGATGCACGTCGGCCAGGTCCGACAGGTCGCGCTCGCAGCGCGCCAGAGCGTCGGCCGACACGTCGATGGGATAGTAGCGCACCGGACTCCCGATGGCTTCGAGCAGATGCCGCGTCTTCTGGCCTACGCCGCTGCCGAGTTCAATCACGGCAAGTGAAGATGGGAGCAGGCCCGCGATGTCGCTGGCATGGCGCCGCAGCAAACGCTCGTCCGCGCGCGTCAGTCCGTATTCAGGAAGATGCGTGATGGCCTCGAATAGCGAGCTTCCTAACTCGTCGTAAAGATACTTCGAGTGCAGCTCTTTTTGAGGCTTGGTGAGGCCGGCGCGCACGTCCGACGCGAATTCCCGGACGGCGGCATCATCCTCGCCTTTAATCTTCGACCAGCCGAAAACTTGCGTAGACATAGGGATAATTGGGACGAAACCAGTTGCGGAACGAACGGCGCAGCATGCAGGCAGCCGTCACAGGCGACCCGCCTTTCATCACGTAATGCTCTTCATCGAAGAAATTCTGCGAATAGCCTGGATAAAATGGCATGGGCTGAAAACCCGGGAAAGGGCCGAACTTCGTGGCTGTCCATTCCCAGCCGTTCCCCACTAACTGCGAGACTCCGAAAGCGCTGTCGCCAGCCGGATTGGCAAATACGTCCACGGGATCCCAACCCCAACGCTCAAAATCGAAATTGCCGCGCGAGCCATCGGGCTCGGCGTTTCCCCACGGATAAGGACGCTCGGAACCATCACTTGTTTCGCCGGCGGGTGTTTCACTGGCAGGCGATGCGTAAGCGGCCCGATGAAATTGCTCCTCGGTCGGCAGTCGCTTTCCGCACCAGCGCGCGTAGGCGGCTGCCTCAGCGTGCGTGACGTACACCGGCGCGTTCAGGGGCAGAATGACTTCGAAATACATCCCGCGATAAAGCCAGAAGCTGTCGCGCCGAGCCCAGAAGTGAGGCATGGGAGCGCCATCTCGCACGAAGTCGAGATACTGGCCGTTTGTAATTTTGTACTTACTCACCCGGAAGCCGGGCACATTTACGCGGTGTTCGGCGAACTCATTGTCCCAACCAAACTCACCCGGTTTTTGTCCCAAGGTGGCGATGCCGGGCGGGATCTCGACCATCGCGTTTGCCAGCGGACTCGCGGCGCGAATCCATGGCGCGGTGGCAGCTTTCTTTTGATCGTAAGGCAAATTGTGCAGCAGGTAGGCCAGCGTCTCGGCGTGCATGAGGCGATGTTCCAGCGCGACGTGAACAATTTGCTCGGGCGCCTGATCGAGTAACTCGTCGATACGGCCACGGGCGCGCCGGTTGTAGGCCTGGATCTCTTCCACCGCCGGCCAATCCGACGGTTTATCCGAAGCAGCCTGTCCCACCGGGGGATCGATGCCGAACTCGAATAGCGTGTCGAACTGTGGACTCCACGAGTCGACACCCAGCGTCTTTCGGGCAATCAGATTCCAGTCAAACGCTTCCAGATGGCCCAAATAGAAGACCAAGCGATGCCGCTCCGGGATGGGGCGCGAGTAGATGGCCTCGGGTTTGATTAGCCCGAAGATTGAGTCAGTTAGTTGTCGCGCGGAATCCAGCCGTTCCTGGAGCTCCCGACTCATGAGGGTTGCAGTCGACATGCTTAGCCTCCGGCTACGCAATATCAGACTAGCATCCGAACCGCCAAAACGGGAGTTTGGCGGATGTCAGGTCAGTTACTATTTCCAAACGAGACGCAGCGGGCTGCCCGCCTGTGTTTTTACTTGGTGGAAAGCTGACCGGGCTGGCTGGCGGCCGCGTTCTGCGCAGCCTGTGCGGCCTGGGCATTTTTCGCAGCTTCCGCATCCCAAGCAGCCTTGTTGCGTTTCGTCTTCCAAACACCATCGCCCCACCATTCGTTTGATGCCGCCGCGGCTGCATAGGACGGTGTCGGCGACTTCTTGGCCGCGATGGTTTCCTGCGCGTCGGTAGCCCGATAGGATGCCAGCTCGAAGTTCAACGATCCGGCCGCGCCCGAGGCGTCCGTGTAATTAATGATCAGTGTTTGTTTGCGATGGCTGGCGATGGGCGACATAGCAGGGAAAATATGCATCACACGCCGCACATCCGCCTTCTCGATGTCGGTGCTGGTGATCTGATCGTAGGGCAATTTGAACATCGACCCGTTGTAAGTGAAGCGAAATTCCCTGGCATCCTCAAAATTGAATGTGCCGGCGGAATTTACCGGGATCGATTTCACCGTTCCGCCGACGTACTGAACGCTATCGGAAGCGGCGAGGACCGCAGCCGGTGGCACGGCCGCGAGGACAAGGGCAGAGATCAGGATCTGACGCATGGCGAGCATATGGAACCTTCCTAGCGAGTACTATCGGTCGCCACGGTCCAGGACTTTAGGCCTGCGGCCACGGCTCCTGAACGGGGCTGGGGCCCCTCGGCGAAAGTATGGCTAAAGGGCACCTGCAGAGCGGCCGGACTCGGATGATCGCGGCCGTTCGCCACGGGTTGGCTCCGCTCCTATTCCGCGGCTCACCTCTACAATAGAAGCAACATGTCTGTCTACGACGAGCGCCGCGAAGAACTGGAGCAGCAGGAGTTCATGATGGGCGCCGAGCGCGGGCGCCTGTCCGTCACGCTTGATCTGTTAACCGATGCGCTGGTTCTGGTGGGGCAGCACGGCGTCTATTGCCAGAGCGCGCGGCAGCCCGGCAAGCCCGCCATGGACATTCAAATGATTTTGAAATGCCTGACCGACGCCAAGGAGCTGGTAGCCGATGTCATGGGCGAACTGAAGCGCAAGTCCGCGGAAGCGCGTGGGAACGGCTGAACCAATCGTTTGAACCAGCGGCTAATGCGGGCGGGTGGTGAAGTAATAAGTCCAGACGAAAATCAGTCCCGCAATGCACAGCCCGATCATGAACAGCTTGCGTCCGGTGGAGGGTTGGTAGCCAGGCGCTTTGTCGGGATCAGGCGGCGATGGAGCAGATGGCTGCTGTTTTGTGACTGGTTCTGGGGCCATGGCTTAATTCGAATATAACTTAGAAATAAACCAGCGCGCACGGTGCGCGAAGGAAAACCGCTGCATGATCGCCGGCCGGAAATCTCGTCCGCGCTTCGCGCTAATCAGAGCACGAATGGGATCAGTGCTTTGACGTGGCGTTGGTACTCGCGATAGAGCGGCCCGAATTGGCGCAGCATGAATTCTTCTTCCATGCGAGATTTAAACCACCACCCCGCGAACGTGAGCGCCACCGCAAGCAATCCGCGATAAGTTCCCAAGTAGATGGCGGTGCCGAGCATGGCAAGCGTCGTGCCGGAGTAAATGGGATGGCGAACAATCGCGTACGGGCCCCGGCGAACGATCTCATGACCCTGCTTGATGGTGATGGTGGCGCTCCAGTTGCGGCCCAGAATGAGCCGTGCCCAGATAGCGATGGCTATTCCAGCTAGCGTGATCGCGAATCCGCCCCATGCCGATACCGCCGATTCCGGCGCAAATCTTCTGTCCAAAGGACCAAGAGGGATTTGCCGGTCGAACAACACCACGAATCCGGAAGCCGCCAGCGCGCCTTGCAGGAAGCGGGAAACGTCGCTTTGCGAGCGCGCCGTTTTCTTGGAGAATCCGGCGCCCAGCAGCCAAATCACGCCGAACGCGATCCACGAGCCGTAGATGAAGTAGCGAACGTCGAACTGCATCTCCAGCAAACTATACGCCGCGGTGCGAGCGAAAGTTCACGACCATTCGAGAATCACTTTTCCCGTATTGCCAGAGCGCATTACCTGGAACGCCTGCTCGTAGTCGCGATAGGAAAAACGGTGCGTGATCACCGGCCGGATATCCAGCCCGGTCTCCAGCATCACGCCCATCTTGTACCAGGTCTCGTACATTTCGCGGCCGTAGATGCCTTTGATGGTGAGCATATTGAACACCACGGTGGTCCAATCGATGGCGATCTCCTGCGTTGGGATTCCGAGCATCGCGATCTTGGCGCCGTGGCTCATATTGGCGATCATTTCGCGCAGCGCCGGCGCGTGGCCGGACATCTCGAGCCCCACGTCGAAGCCTTCTTGCATCCCCAGTTCTTTCTGAACGTGCGCCAGCGGTGTTTGGGCCGTATCCACGGCGCGGCTTACGCCCATCTTGCGCGCCAGGCCCAGCCGGTAAGGATTTTTGTCGGTGATCACTATGTGCCGCGCGGCGGCGTGCCGCACCACGGCGGCCGCCATGATTCCGATGGGGCCCGCGCCGGTGATCACCACGTCCTCGCCCAAAACCGGGAACGACAGGGCGGTATGGACGGCATTGCCGAACGGATCGAAGATCGCGGCGACGTCCAGATCGATGTTTTCCTTGTGACGCCAAAGGTTGGTCACCGGCATCGCGATGTAATCGGCGAACGCGCCCGGCCGATTCACGCCGACGCCCTGGATGTGCGCGCACAAATGCCGCCGCCCGGCCAGGCAGTTGCGGCAGCGGCCGCAGACCACGTGGCCTTCGCCGCTCACCAGATCGCCCGGGCGGAAATCGCCGACGTTGGAGCCCACTGCCACGATCTCGCCCACAAATTCATGGCCGATCGCCATCGGCACGGGGATGGTGCGCTGCGCCCACTCGTCCCAGTTGTAGATATGAACATCGGTGCCGCAGATGCCCGCGCGCTTTACACGGATCAAAACATCGTTGATGCCGATTTCCGGTTCGCGAATCTCTTCGAGCCACAAGCCCGGCTCCCGCTTGCTCTTTACGAGTGCTTGCATGAGGGTTTGAAAGGGCAGCAGAAAAATCTGGCCCACTTTCATTGCAGCATGAACCAGGCCTTGGTCGCTGGACGACGGAAGGAGCGCCCGGTGAACACACCAGGCGTAAGCCGATTTGCATAGTGTCATTCCCTAATTGATGGATCGCGAGGATCGTGATAATTTCTCCAAAGTCGAAGCAATTATTTGCGGCTGGAAGGAAAATTGAGATGCCTATTCTCTCTCGCGTTCCTCACATGACGGCGTTATTGCTCGCTACCAGCGTTTTACAAGCGCAGACGGATCCAGGACCGCGCGGCGGCGCTTCGGGAGCTGGAAGTTATTACTATTCGCTCAATGCGAACGAGCAAAACTTTTTCACGCAGGCGCAGCTGCGCTTTCAAGAAATCGATTCAGTTTCGGGAACCATTGCCGGCGAAACGGGTTCCGGCCTGGGTCCCACGTTCAACGGCAACAGCTGCGCCATGTGCCATGCCCAGCCCGCTATCGGAGGCAGCAGCCCGGGCCTGAAGAGCCTGCAAAAACCAGTTCCGAATCCGCAGGTTGCGCTGGCGGCATTGGATGGCGCCAACAACACGGTTCCGCAGTTTATTTCAGCAAGCGGGCCGGTGCGAGAGGCGCGCTTTATCACGGTCAATGCGCAGAGTAATGGAGCGCTGGACGGCGGTGTCCACGGACTTTACACCATCGCGGGGCGGCGGGATGCACGAGGGTGCACGATCGCTCAGCCAAACTTTGCGCAGGAGCTCGCCGATCACAACGTCAGCCTGCGCATTCCCACTCCCCTTTTCGGATTGGGCTTAGTTGAGAATACGCCGGACTCTGTGCTGGCGGCCAATCTCGCAGCCAACGCCGGACAGAAGAGTGCGCTGGGAATTGCCGGCACCCTGAACACCTCGGCCAACGACGGCACGGTGACGCGCTTCGGATGGAAAGCGCAGAACAAGTCGCTGATGATCTTTGCCGGCGAAGCCTACAACGTGGAGCAAGGCGTTGCCAACGAAGTCTTCATGAACGAGCGCTCGGCCGTGCCGGGTTGCGTATTTAACGCCACGCCGGAGGATTCTTCGGTGATCATGAACAACGGCAGTCTGACGGGCACTGTGTCGGAGATGTCGTCCGACGTGGTGAACTTCGCCGCGTTCATTCGGCTGTCGGCCCCGCCCGCTCCCGCTACATCCTCATTGTCTGAAAAGAATGGTCAAAAGCTATTCGCCAGCATCGGCTGCACGCTGTGCCATTCGCCATCGCTCACCACGGCGGCTTCCCCGTTCACGGGAATGTCCAATACCACCTATAATCCCTACTCCGATTTCGCGCTTCATCACATGGGTTCGAATCTGGCAGATGGGATTGTGCAAGGGCTGGCCGGGCCGGATCAATTTCGTACCGCTCCGCTGTGGGGCGCCGGACAGCGGCTGTTCTTCCTGCACGACGGACGCACCTCCGATCTTCTACAGGCCATTGAAGCGCACGAGAGCCCCGAGTCTTCGTGCGTGGTTTCGCAAAGTTCCGAACAGTTCAACGCCAACAGCGAGTCCTTCCAGACCTCCGCGCAGAATCGCACGTGTGGGTCGGAAGCCAACGGGGTGATCGCAAACTTCAACGCTTTGGGAAATTCGCAAAAGCAGGATATTTTGAATTTTCTGCGTTCGCTATAATGCAAATACCTGCGCTTCCTCGGAATTGAAGCCGGCAGGGAGAGCAAGCCGAGCGGTCTCGCCACGCTGCAATGGGACGGCCGCACGCTGCATCTAGCGCAGCTCGATTGCCTCACCGAACCGGACGACATCATTCGATGGGCCGCTGACACCGCGGGAAACGATGCGGTGATCGGGATCGACGCGCCAACCGTTGTTCCCCTCGACGCCCCGGAAACCAACGCACTCGCCCTGCGCTCGGCGGACCTGCTTGCTCATTCGCTCTATGGCAAGTACCGCGCCGGGCCCTCGCCCATGGATCTATCGCCGGCGGTGTGGCATCGAACCACCCGAATTTCAGCCTCGCTCGCGAACCTTTCTTTCCTGCATGGCGATCAACTCGCTCCCCAAAGCGAGGGCCGGCATCAGATTGAGGTGCATCCCCCCGCGGCGGCCGTGCAGCTCTTCATGCTGGCGCACGTCATTCGATATCGCCGTGGGACGCTATCGGAACGGCGGGAAGGATTGCGCCTGTTGCGCGGCCTCATGCTGGATCATTTTCCGCGGCTGTTTCCTAGGCTGGCTCTGACGGACCTGCCGGAGATCCCCTCACGCGGGCCGGAATTGAAGGCGATGGAGCATGCCCTGGATTCGCTGATGAGCGCCTATGTGGCCGCGCACTGGTGGTACTGGGGCCGCGAGCGCAACGACGTGTTGGGAGACGCAGCCACCGGATACATTGTGGTGCCGCGCCGCCGCACCGCCGATCTGAAGCTGGCGGACCTGCGGGTAGACCTGATGAACCGGGATCTGCTGGAGTCGCAAGCCTCGGCGCAGCCGATCGCGCAATTCAAGGCTTGGCTATGGGAAGCTTATTCGGCGGGCCTGGCGGCGCCCAATGCCATGACGCTCGCTACGGTGGGGTCCGATGGGCGGCCGTCGGCGCGGATCGTTCTGCTCGACAACGTCAGTGACGACGGGTTTACATTCTTCACCAACTATCGCAGCGCCAAAGGGCGTGAACTGGCGGAAAATCCGCGCGCCGCGCTGGTGTTTCACTGGGCGGAGATCGGCCGGCAGGTGCGCATCACCGGTTCCGTCGAAAAGACCGCGCGCGCCGAGGCGGAGGCATTCTTTGGGATGCAGCCGCGCGAGGTGCAGTTCAGCGCGTGGGCGTCCTGGCAAAGTTCCCAGATCGCCGATCGCGAATTCCTGGATCAGCGCATCGCCCGGGTGGAGCAGAAATACGGCCCGGCGGAGGTCCCGGTGCCGCCCAGCTGGGGCGGGTACCGGCTGCGGCCCGAAACGCTGGAATTCTGGCAAAGCCGCTCGAATCAACTGCACGACCGGTTGCAATATTCCCGCCAACCGGACGGGCGGTGGATGATCGACCGTCTGGCCCCGTAAGCCCAAGCACCGTGAATCCGCTGTTCGCCGATTCTCACCCGCTGTTCGCCGATCTGGGGTCGAATAGGCGCCCAGGCGCTGCTAGGCTCGAAGCATGGATACGGATCGCTGGGATGACCGGAGGCAGCGCTGGGAGCAGAAGCAGGATGCACGCCGGGCTCGCTGGGAAGATCGCATGGCGCGGCGGCAGTATCGCTCCGGCACCCACGGCCTGTTCTTCGGCGCCATTGTGGTCACCATTGGAGTACTGCTCCTGCTGGACAATCTGGGCATCTTCCGGTTTCATGACCTTTGGCAGTACTGGCCCGTTCTGCTGGTGGCTTATGGCGTATCGCGCATCGTCGATTCCCGTTCGCCCGCCGGCTATATCTGGGGCGGCGTAATCACCCTCATCGGAGCATTCCTGCTGCTGGACACCTTGGATATCATCTCTTTCAATTTCGCTTTGATCTGGCCGCTGATTTTGATTGCTTTCGGCATCAGCGTGCTGCTGCGTGCTCTCGAGCGCAATCGATGGCAGCCTGGTGGCGCTCCGCTTTCCGCGTCGTCGCCAATGGTGGGCGCCCACGCTATTTTCAGCAACAACAAGAGCGGCACCGACAGCAAGGATTTTCAGGGCGGGCAGGCTACATCCGTATTCGGATCGGCACGCTTCGATCTGCGCAATGCTTCCATGACCGTGGATGAGGCCGTGATCGATGTCAACGTCGTTTTTGGAGAAGTGGAAGTACGCGTACCGGAAACGTGGATCGTGATTAGCCGGGCTGCGGTGATCTTCGGCGGCGTCGACGACAAAACCATTCACCCCAAGCCCGATTCCAGCGTCAAGATTCCCCGGCTGGTCATCACCGGCGCGGTCATCTTCGGCGGCCTCAACCTGCGCAATTAGCCGGCGGCCGATCGGACCAATCCAACATGCATCCCCTGATTGCCAGAACAGGGCCGGCTCTCGCTCTATCTGCTGGCGTGGGTTCCGCTCGCGTTGCTGCTGGCCTATCTGTTGGTCATGATGGGCGGGCTGGTATGGCTGGAGGCCGTCATCCTGGCCCTCCCACTGGCACTGTTCTATGCGCTCATCTGCCTGGCGCCCTGGTACATGTGCCGCGCGCTGGCGCTCGGCTCGACGTCCATTCTCAAGATCCTGGAGTATCAATCGGCCGCTGCGGCCGTTGCGGCGCTCATATGGATTGTGGCCGCCAAAGGCCTGGCGCTGGCCATCGGCCACTACGCATTTGCGGACCTGGACAAGCGGTTCAGCCCGGAGCTTCCACTGCTGTGGGGAATTGGCGCGCTGGTCTACCTGCTGTCGGTAGCGCTGCATTACCTGCTGTTGTCTGTGGAATCGTCCAAAGAGGCCGAGACCCGCGAGCAGGAAGCCCTCACGCTGGCGCGCGAATCGGAATTGAAGGCTCTGAAGGCGCAAATCAATCCGCATTTCCTGTTCAATAGCTTGAACTCGATCAGTGCGCTTGCCACCGTGGATGGGAAGCGCGCACGGGACATGTGCATCAAGCTTTCCGATTTTTTACGCACCACCCTGAAACTGGGCGAGAAACAGCGCATTACCCTGGCCGATGAGTTAGCGCTGGCCAAGGCGTATCTGGAGGTGGAGCAGGTTCGCTTCGGCGCCCGGCTGCGCGTGGAGATCGAAGCCGATGCCGAGTGCGGCCAGTGCGTGGTGCCGTCGCTTCTGCTGCAGCCGCTGGTGGAAAACGCGGTGAAGCACGGGATCGCCGGATTGGTGGATGGGGGGACCATTCGCCTGGAGGCGCATTGCAGCGGCGGGCAGTTGAATCTCAAGATCTCTAATGAATTTGATGCGGAATCGCCCGCGCCCAGCCGGCATGGACTGGGCCTGCGGAATGTGCGCGAGCGGCTGCGCGCATTATATGAGAATTCCGCGCGGATAGACGCCAGGGCGGCCGCGGATCATTATGTGGTTGAGGTGGAGTTACCTTGTGGGGAGCACGTGCCCTCCGGGGAGCACGTGCAATGATGATCTCATGTCCGACCCGCTGGTTCCAGGCTCCACGATCGCTCATTACCGCGTAGTCTCGCGCCTGGGCGAAGGCGGCATGGGAGCAGTCTATCTGGCCGATGACACGCGTTTAGGGCGGCGCGTGGCTCTGAAGGTGTTGCCCGCAAATCTGGCGGCCGATCCGGAGCGCATGCAGCGCTTCTTACAGGAGGCCAAACTGGCCTCCGCGCTCACTCATCCCAATATCGCGTACATCTACGAAATCGGCGGATATCAGGGGCTCCGGTTTCTTTCGATGGAATACGTGGAGGGCGAGCCTGTGAGCGTTCGGCTGGCCCGCGGCCCGCTCGGGCTTTCCGAGTTGCTCTCGGTTGGCATTCAGGTGGCCGACGCCCTGGATGACGCGCATTCCAAAGGCATCGTGCATCGCGATATCAAGCCGTCCAACCTGATGCTGACGCCGCGCGGCCATGTAAAGGTGCTGGATTTCGGACTGGCCAAACTGGAAGCTCCCGGGAATCGCGGCGAAATTCAGCGCGATGAGACGCAGTTGATGACCAGCGCGGGCATGGTGCTCGGCACGGTAGCCTACATGAGTCCGGAGCAGGCGCTGGGCCGCGATGTGGACCATCGCGCCGATCTGTTCAGCCTGGGCGTGGTGCTGTATGAAATGGCCACCGCGCGCCTTCCCTTCCCTGGCGCGACGCCGTCGGAAACCATGGCGCGCATTCTTGGCTCGCAGCCCGACGCCATCGCCCGTTTCAACTACGATGTTCCGGAGGGTCTGGATCGCGCAGTGCGGAAGTGCCTGGAGAAGGATCGGGAGCGGCGCTATCAATCGGCGCGCGAGCTGCTGGTGGATCTTAAAAATCTGGAGCGCGATGCGGCGGGCGCCGCCACCGCGGTCGCCGCGCCACGGAAGTTGACTGCGGTGATTGTGGACGATGAAGAGCTGGCTCGCGCGCTGCTGCGCGAATATATCGGATCGAGCGCGGATATCGAAATCCTGGCCGAATGCGCCAACGGTTTCGAAGCGGTGAAGAGCATCGCCGAGAAGAAACCCGACCTGGTGTTCCTGGATGTTCAGATGCCGAAGCTGGACGGATTCGAAGTACTGGAACTGATCGGACAGGATGTCGCTGTCATCTTCGTCACCGCCTACGATCAGTACGCCATGCGCGCGTTCGACGAGCACGCAGTAGATTATCTGCTTAAGCCCTTCAGCCTGGAGCGATTTCAGAAGGCGCTGGAACGCGCCCGGCAACGATTGGGCGAAAAAGGCTCCGCGCCAGGGCCCGTCCTGAAGCCGGCCGCTGCCGATCTGACGCGCGCCGCGCGGCCTCCTCAGGAATTTCTCCAGCGCGTCGTGGTAAAGGATGGAGCGCGCGTCCACATTATTCCGGTGGAGCGGCTAGACTACGCCGAATCCCAAGACGATTACGTTGCGCTGCACAGCCAGGGCAAAAGCTATCTGAAAGAGCAGACCATTTCGAGCCTCGAAGCGGCGCTCGATCCCGAGCGTTTTGTCCGCATACATCGCACCGTCATCGTCAATCTGGAACGCGTGGCCAAGATCGAGCCCTATGCCAAAGACAGCCGCGTAGCGGTGCTTTCGGATGGCTCGCAGCTTCCGGTGAGCCGGGCCGGGTACGAGAGACTGCGGAGCCTGCTCGGAGACTAAATGTGGACCGCCAGCCGGGGCTTCGCCGGCGGCGAGAATTCCACGCCAGCTTGCTCCAGCGCGACTTTGCCGGCGGCGATGATCACTGTTCCACGCGGCTGACCGTTGGGCGAGCGGAGCGGCGACGTCCAGACGGCCGCTTCCACGATGCTGCCGTTCTTGCCTTGAATGGGACCCTGGGGAGTGAACGGAAGCTCATGCCCCAGCAACTCGCTCCGCGTCCAGCCAATCAGACTTTCCGCTGCGGGATTCCAATAGGTAACCGTGCCTTGCGCGTCGATGGCGAAAATGGCCAGGGCTGAAGAGTCCACCAAGGGATGGCCTAGTTCCGGCACCGCCGCGATCACCGCGCTGGTCAGGTCCACATGCTTTTCATCGGCCTCCACCAGGCGCAGATGAACCTGGGTAGCAGCACGGTCGCTACTGGAAGTCTTCAGGATGAATGCGGCAACCAGGAACAGGCAGGCGCTGATCACGTCCACCCCGCCCTCCATGCTTCGAAAGCGCGAAAAGGACGCGAAGCCCGAATCCCTCAGAATGCGGACCCCCTCATAGATGGCGATCAATCCCAGCAAGCTGGTGAGAATCTTGTCCAGACCGTTGCGCTGGCGCCGGGTTAGCAGGATGCACCACAGAATGGTGGCCAGGCAGATCAGAAGTGCGATCGCCATTAATGGATTGGCGCGAAGTAGCTGTGCCAGATACAAAGACGTGCTCCCGGGCATTACTGCCGCAACAGGTTAATCGGTTGTCAGCGGGATGGTGATTAGCCGGGGCGCGCTTACTTGAGGCAGTGATTCTGCTTAGAAAGCCTCGTGAAAGGCCCTAGACTAGATGACTAGGCCGGACGGACTCCACCGGCTCAAGCTTTTCTCGCATCGGGCGATATGCATTCCCAAGGAGATTATGATGATTAGCGCTATTTCGTCCGTGACGCCAACTCAGCCGGTGGCCCCGTCTGCCGGAACATCCACGCAGAATACCAGTCAGGCGCAACCACAATCCGGCGATGGCGGTGGAGACTCGGTCCACTTGAGCAAGGCCGCTCAAGAACAAACGGGCTGTTCGGGCCATTAGGCCGTTATGGCCGCCGCAACGAGAATTTTGTTCTCGTAACGGAGCGGCGGCGGCCATAACAGCGGGGATATCAAGGGGCAGCCGCCCCTTGGCTAGTTGGTGAGGCTCAGGACCAGCTCTTCCATCACTACCCGGTCGTCCGGACGGGTATCTCGCAGCGCTTTGTCGGCCCAGAAGATCTTTTCAATGGCGCGCCCCAGCTTCTCGCCAGGGAATGCGCCGACAGTTTGCTGAACCTGCTCGGCGCGGTCCCGCCAGATGCGGATGCCCTGTTTCGAAAATTGGGCCTGGATCTGCTGCGAGCTTTTGAGCCCGGAATCGCGCGCTGCCAGCGCCAATCGGAATTGCGTGGCAAGGAACGTCAGCGCCAGCGGAAGATACTCGCCTTCGCGGAACAGCGTATCCAGGCTATCGAGCGCGCGTTCGCGATCGCCGCGCCCCAGCGCGCCCACTAGCGCGAAGATCGTGGATGCTGGAGCGTTCGGAACCAGGCGCAGAATGTCGTCAGCGGTAACTTTGCGCGCGCCGCCGGCATACAGCCGCAGCTTCTCGATCTCATTTGCGATACGGCCGGCGTCGGAAGCCACCGATTCCACCAGCAGGCCGATTTCAGCCAGGCCAATCTGCAGGCCGGCCTGCTTGGCCAGATCCTGAGCCAAGCGCCGCGCCGCTTCGAGCGTGTAGGGCCGCAGCTCGACCACGTCCGGAATCGCGGAGTAGAACTTCTGCACGCGTTCCAGCTTGGCGCGGTCTTCGCCGTCAAAATCGTATCGGGTGGATTCAAACACCAGCACCGTCCCGGGCGTGGGGCGCTTCAGGTAAGCGGCCAGCTCGGCCGCGGCGGAGTTTTCGTCGTCACTCGCCGCCCGGCCACGCGGGAGCGCAGTTTCGGCGCCTGAAACCCACAGCACGCGGTTGGGCGCAAACAGCGACAAGGAACGCGCGTCGTCCAGCACATTGGCGAGCGTGGTCGCTTCCAATTCATGCCGGCTCAAACCGGTCTCACGATCATCCGGCCCTAGCGCTTTGTCCACCAGCGCACGCCGGCACTGGGCGAGTTGATACACTTCGGGGCCTAAAAATAGATATACCGGAGCGAGCGGAGCCTTCTGGATTCGCTGCAGGAACTGTTCGGGGCTCAAAAATTCTCCAGGATCGCGGTGACCACATCGCGCGCGACATCCCTGCTCAGACGCGCTACCGCGGCGCCGCTCTCATCGAAATATTGGGCATTACTAGTGACTGAAAGTTCATAGCGTTCGTGGGCCTCGAAATTCGGCCGGGTGAAAATCACTTTGCCGGTGGCCCGCTCCACCAAGCTTACCTCCAATCTCACGGTTACCTGGAGGCCGCTGGTTCTGCCGGTGGCTTGATCGATCAAGGTGGGATAAGCGACGTAGTTAATCACGGTGCCGTGAAGAACGGCGTCGGCCTGGGTGGGATCGTTGACAACCTGGTAATGCGTCCGGGAGATGAATTCACGGCTAAGAGCTTCCGGGAGGAGATCCGTCAGCTTGTAACGTACGGTAGAGTTGGCAAACGGGGGGATGGCGACGGTGTGGACCGTTTTCGGAACCAGGTTCGCTTGTCCGGCAATATGGTAACCGCAGGAGCCAAGCGCCAGGGAGGAAGCGATACAGAACACGCTTGCCCAGGCGTCCGGCCTATTCCAAATACTCACGTACAACCTCCCCAGCGTTTTCGGCCGCGATCTGCAGATTATCCGCCGCTACCCAGAACCACCACGCGCGCGGCTGATTGCGGTCCTGAACGATGGAACCCACGGTGATGCCACCCTGGCCCGCGACGCCGACGTTGGTGGGCGGCTCATGGTCCTGGGTGCGGACGTCGATGTTGCTCGATCCAAGCGCCTGAAAGATGCGATCCGTTCCGGGGCTCTCTTCAAATTCTACCCACTCCGAGATGCTATAACCATGAAACACCGGCGCCTGAATTAGTCGCAGCGAAGGCATGGGCGCACCGGAGGCGGCCAGCAGGCTGGCCAGGTGCCGGTCGATCTTCAGCTCGATCTCTTCGAGCGGGAGCGGCGCGTCGGAGCCATATTGCGACAAGATGTTGAAACTGGCCTGCGCGTCGAACAGGGCTTTTGGCATTGGCTTGAAGGAAAGAAGCGCGACGGTTTGCTTTTGCAGTTCGTCGATTCCAGCTTTGCCCCGCTCGCTCACCGGCTCGAAAATTTCGATTACGGCGCGGCGGATCGCGCCGGCTTTCTGGAGGTGCGTGAGCAAGAGGGCGATCGCGATGGCGGCCGGATGCGCGATAGTTTGAACCGGACCCTTGGCACTGGAACTGGCGGGCTGCGTGATCCGTTCCACCATGGGCGCGCGCAGGCGCGATTCCGCTAAATCCTCCAGCGTCCCGCTCAGATCGATCAGCACCGGCGCGGGCTTGGCTTCGCGAATCTTTTCGTAGACTTTGTGGCCGGTTTCCTTGGAAGCGGCCAGGATGACGATTTGCGTGGAGCCGAGCTCGGCGGACTCGAGGGAGGTCATCACGATCGGCTCTTCCTTACCGGCGGCAAGAATACTGGCGGGTTTTCCGGAATCGCCGGCGTCGAGAGAGGCGACGAGCTGGAGATTCGCTGGAATCTTGCGAGCTTCCAGGAGTTCGTTTACCTCTTTACCCAGGAGCGTCTCGCCGCCGACAATTGCGATGGAGGCCCGGCGGCCGCCACGATGAGCATGCATGTTAGCCAGTTTGATGCTCCGGAAGGGGCGGCCGGGGCTGAGGGCGGAATTTGCGCCGGATGATACCCGCCGCGCGAATCACGATGCCGGTGCTGACATAGACGATGGAGAGTGCCAGCAGGACCGGCTGGGAATAAAACCAGATGAGAACGATCAACGCGCCAAAGAGGATGACGGTGAGGGGCGACCGCGGACCGGTAAACTGAATCTCCTTGAAGCTGGGATAGCGCCAGGTGCTGACCATCAGGAACCCGAGCAATGCGAGTACCCCGAGCCACAGGGCCGAAAGGATCCACCATTCGACAGGCACGCTGTCGTTGGCATAAACGATGGCCGCCACCAATCCAGCCGCCGCTGGGATCGGTAGCCCGACAAAATACTTGCGATCCGACCGGCCGGGATTCTTGGGCACCGGGTTGGTCTGGACATTGAAACGGGCCAGCCGCGCCGCGCCGCAGAGCAGGAACAGGAACGCAAGGAAATAGCCCGCGCGATGATCCATCAGGAATCCGCCTGGGATGACAAACTGCACGCCCCAGGTATAGGCGAGAACGGCAGGCGCGATGCCGAAGGTGATCACGTCGGCGAGCGAGTCCATCTCACGGCCGAACGCGCTGACCGTATTCGTCATGCGAGCGATGCGGCCATCCAGTCCGTCCAGCACCACGGCGGCGCCAATCGCTTTGGCCGCTACTTCGAAGTGCGGATTGGGGCCGAGCTGGCCGGTTGACGCCAGCAGCGCGCCTTCCACCGATCGAAGAATGGCGATGAATCCGAGGAAAATGTTGCCGGCGGTAAACAGGGTCGGAAGCGCGTAGGCCGCTCGCCTGGGCCGGCGGGAGGGCGGGCGCGGGTCGAAGAACCGTTCTTTAAAGGTAAGCCGCGCCATCAGCTCTTCCTGGTCATTTCCCGGCGTTGCGCCAGGACGCTGGAGCCGCCCGAGACACGTTCGCCAGGCTGTACTTTGATTTCCCATTCGGGGCCTAGGAAGATATCGACCCGCGAACCAAACTTGATGAGCCCCACTCGTTCGCCCTTCCCAACAGCGTCGCCCGGCTTTTTATAAAAGACAATGCGGCGCGCGATGAGTCCGGCGATCTGGGCGAATCGGACACTCGTCGAATCGCCTGCAATGGTCACCGTGTTGCGTTCGTTCTGAGAACTCGCTATCTCGCGGCTCGCCACCAGGAACTGGCCTTTCGTGTATTCGACGTTCGCGATTTTGCCGGCGATGGGCGCGCGGTTCACATGAACATCGAAAATGTTCAGGAAAATACTGATGCGCGTGCATTCGGCGCCCGCGCCGTCTCCGATGATGCCGACCACTTTGCCGTCGGCGGGCGAAACCGCCACGGGGCCGTCCGGAATGGTGCGATCCGGATCGCGAAAGAAGTAGAGGCAGAAAAGAGCGAGCAGGAACAACGGCGCGGCGAACGCGGGATTGAGCAGGTACCAAAGCAGCGCGCCCGCTGCTGAGAAGGCGATCCCGTAATAGATTCCGTCTTTGACCATCCGCTAGATCCATTGTAACGGTGGCAGGGTTGGGAACTCACTAGCGAAATGTTTACGATTTGATGTCAGCGCGGCAGCCATCACCTGAAGGACAATGAAGCCATGAGCGGAATTCACTTTGTCACCGACGAGAAGGGCCGCAAGGTGGCCGTTCAGATCGACCTCAAAATGCATCGGGATCTATGGGAAGACATTGAGGATTTGCTTCTCTCGCGATCGCGGCGTCATGAGAAGCGGATTCCGCTGGAAAAGGTAAAAGCTCGCCTCATCAAAGATGGAAAGCTCGCGCCGGAATAGCTACCGCGTTGCTCTGGCCGCGAGCGCAGAAAAAGAATTGGATGCCCTTCCGTCGAAGGTGATCGCCCGCATTCTATCGCGTCTGGAGAGTTTGGCGAGCTCACCCCGTCCTCCTGGCTGCAAGAAACTCAAAGGCGGCGATAACGAATGGCGAATTCGCGCAGGCGATTACCGCGTCGTGTATGAGATTGACGACACGGCCAAAACCGTCGACGTGACGCGGATTGCACACCGGCGAGACGGTGTATGAATAACGCCTGATCAGTTCCCCGCGCCGAGTGCATCTTCGACCGGTAAATCCTGCGCGGCAAGCTCCAGGTCCAGCCCAAAATCGTCCTTCACTCGCTTTTGAAAACCCTCGGCGTCCAGCGCGTTGAATTCTACCCACTGTTCGTCCGTCATGGCGGCGCGCCAGCCGAGGAAAGGCAAGGCATCCGGGCCACAAGGGTGACGCAGCTTCCAGGTGCCGCTTTCGATGACATTGCGGATGGTGTCCGCGATCAAGGATGGCGGCACCGGCGTCCGCAGCGACGCCCGAAAGAGCGCGCCCAGTTGCCTTACCTGACGGTAGCGCGAGGGAGGCGGGGTAGCCACCGAGTGCGGCATCTGCGTCTCGATGATTCCAGGCTGCACGATGGCAACGCGCACGCCAAACGGTTTCATCTCGCCCGCCAGCGCCTCGCTTAAGGCTTCCAGGGCGAACTTCGATGCCGTGTATGCGGTGAGCGGCGAGCATGCGATCCTTCCCGCCACCGAACTCACATTGATGATGCAACCGCTCCGGCGCTCTCGCATGCGCGGCACCACCTGGCGAATGCACCGCAGGGCTCCGAAATAGTTGGTCTCCATCACGGCGTGAAAGTCTTCCATGGGAAGCTCTTCCACCGAGCCATGCCGTTCGATTCCGGCGTTGTTCACCAGAACGTCAATGTGCTCGCCGCGCCCAAAGATCGATGCAAAACCGTCCTCAACCGACCCATCGGAATCAACGTCCATCGGGAGAATCGATATCGGCAGTCCTTCGCTGGACGCCCGATCGCCAAGTTCCGGAGCGCGCGCGGGATTGCGCATGGTGGCATAAACCTTATGACCGGCCCTGCCAAGCTCCAGCGCCGTAGCGAAACCAATGCCCGAACTGGTCCCCGTAATCAGTACCGATGCAGCCGCCATTCTTGGGCCTCCTGGGAGGCTTCAGCGTATCAGATTGAAACGCGAACGCCCCACCCGCGTCCATGATTCGACGGTGCCCCCTACCCATGCCCTGCCTATTCCTGATCCTGATCCTGGCGTTTCCACGCGTCGCCATAGCGCTGCTGTTCCTGTTCACGCATTATCTGGACCGCGCCTTCCATAGCATCCTGCTTCTGATCCTCGGCTTTCTCTTCTTGCCATTCACCACGCTGGTCTATGCGTGGCTGATCAAGAGCGGCTTGCCGGTGGCGGGTATCAACCTGGTCTGGCTTTTGATTGCCGCGCTGGTGGATTTGGGTACGGTCGGCCACGGGTACAGCCGTCGCCGGGCGTAGTTCAACCTGGTACTTTTCCGCCCCCTTGACATCTTCCTGACATGCTATACTGGGGACTCATTTGGAATTCATGATCCTGCTAAGTTATTGATTTTAAAGTACTAACCTCTTAGAAACGTTCGATTCTCTTAGTTTTCAAAGACTTCCAGGAAGAGCTGCTTTTCAGCTGAAAAAACCATAGGGAGGACATCCATGAAGGATTTTTTGTTAGTTGCCGGATTGATAGCGGCCCCCGCTACGGTTAGTGTCCAGCAGTACAAAGCTGCTCCGACAGTGAAGCAGAACGATCCGAGATTATCGAGGTTGCAGAAGTTCTTCGGTGACCGCGACTGCCCGCTTCGCGACTCAGCCAAGGATTTCCTGCTTGCAGCCGATCAGAATCAGCTGGACTGGCGCCTGCTACCCAGCATTTCGTTCGTCGAGTCGAGCGGCGGCAAGTATTACGGGAACAACAACGTTTTCGGATGGGGTTCAGCGAAGGCAAAGTTCTCATCGGTTGGAGCGGGGATTCATTACGTGGCAGCACAGCTTGGAAAATCAAGAAGATACAAGGGCAAGAACATCGACAGAAAGCTGCAGATCTACAATCCCTTGCCGGAATACTCCCAGCGAGTGAAGGCTGTCATGCGAGCCATCGGCTCCTGCTCTCAGCCCAGATTGGTGGCTGCGGACTAGCTGTTTCACGCATAGCCCCACTCACCGGGCGCGGCAACTACCCCTGCATCATGTGGACGCCCCAATAGAGCGCGCCGAAGACAATCAGCGCGATTGCGATCCCTAGAACCCAGCGGATGATCCGCTCCGTGCTGGACATGCTTTTGTGGGCGTCCAGCTTCAGTTGCTCGTCGAGGCTTTCAAACATAGACAACCTCCCTAGGAGTCCGGTTTTTGCGAGGACGGCCGGTTTTTAGAGTCCGGCCAGCTTTATGAGTCCGGTATGAATACGAGCCTGAGCAATTATATGCTCGATCCCGCGGAAATGACAGGCTATTCGTCGCCGTTACAAACCATGACAAGACGAGCCTTGTTTTCTTTGCGGATATTTGGGCTTACGCCCTTCTCGCGGACGCCGATCACAACGTCGTGTTTTCAGCGGCAGAACGCGCGGCCGGCCGCGAGTGGTAGCGCCTTACTGCTCCTGACCGCCTGTGCATGGAGAGCAGCTCTGCGTTTGCCTTGCGAAGTAATCGCGGGCTAAGGCTGGGCTAAAGCCCCATGCGGTCCAGCTTGCGGTATAAGGTCTTGCGCTCGATGCCAAGAATTTTGGCTGCGCGGCTCTTGTTTCCGCCCGTGGCTGCCAGCACGCGCCGGATCTGGTCGGCTTCGGTATCGGCCAGGGTATCGCTCGCCGTGTCGCGAGGCTCGGTGAGCTCGATGGCTTCGCGAACCGCCGCGTCGTCGATGCGGCCCTGCGGAGTCACGATGGTCAGCCTTTCGATCATGTGCTGCAACTGGCGCACATTGCCCGGCCAGCTATAGTCTTCGAGAACGCGCAGCGCGGACTCGGTGAGGCGGGCCTGCTGGTGGTAGCGTTCGTTGTATTTCTTCAGGAAGTAATGCCCCAGCAAAGGAACATCGCCGCGGCGCTCCACCAGCGGCGGAAGAATAACGCGCACCACGTTGAGGCGATACCAAAGATCCTCGCGAAACTTGCCGTTCTCCACCATCTTCTGCAAATCGCGATTGGTGGCCGCGACCACGCGCACGTCCACTTTCTTCCCGCGCGGCGAACCGAGCGGGCGAATCTCTTTCTCTTGCAGGAATCGCAGCAGGTTGAGCTGGAAGCCGAGCTCCAGATCGCCGATCTCATCCAGGAATACGGTGCCGTTATTAGCGGCTTCGAACACACCCATGCGGTCGCGATCGGCGCCCGTGTACGCGCCTTTGAGCGCGCCGAACAGCTCACTTTCGAGCAGCGACGGCGCAATGGATCCGCAATCCACCGGCACGAACGGCTGATTCGCGCGCGAGCTGTTGTTGTGGATCATGCGCGCGATCATTTCCTTGCCGGTGCCGGTCTCGCCTTCCAGCAGCACCGTGGCGTTCGTCGGCGCCACCAGCGAAACAGTCTTGTAGATCTCGATCATTTTGGGAGAGCTGCCGATCATTTCGCTCTCCGGCAGATCTTCGATTTCGGAATCCTTGTCCTCGGGATGCAGGCTCACCGACGCCTCGGCGCGCTTCACCGTGTCCAGCATGCGGTCCAGCTCGAAGGGCTTGGCGATATAGTCGAATGCCCCGCCCTGCGTGGCCTTCATCACGGTCTCGATGGTCCCGCGCGCGGTCATGAGAATCACAGCGCACTGGGGGTTCTTCTTGCGAGCCGTCTCCAGAACGTCCAGCCCGGTGCGCTCGTCGATGTAGATGTCGGAAATTACGATGGGATAGGCGTCGTTGCGCAGGCGTTCCAGGGCTTCGCGGGTGGAAGACACGGCATCCACCGTATAGCCCTCCAATTCCAGAAAAGTCTGGATGGTATTTCGGACAGAATTATCGTCTTCGACTACTAATAATCTTTGCAAGATCACGAACCTATGTTATTAGACTGACACAGCCGGAGGCCGCGACGCACGCGCGCGGGCGCCGAACACCACCGTAAAGCAGGAACCCTGGCCGGGCTGGCTGGTCACTTCCATTTTCCCGCCGTGATGCTGAACGATCTGCTCGACGATGGAAAGGCCGATGCCCGTGCCCGCTTCGCCCGACGCCTCAGCGCGCTTGGTGCGGTAGAACTTCTGGAAGATTTGGCGCAGCTCTTTGGCGTCCATTCCGATGCCCTGGTCCCGAACGAACAGGCGCAACTGCGCCCCTTGCCACTCCGAACCTACCGTCACCTGGGTGTCCGGCGGCGAGTACTTGATGGCGTTGTTGAGCAGATTGTACACGGCGTATTCCATCAGCTCGCGGTCGCCTTCGAGAGTTCCGTCCAGCGTCTCGGTGACGATGCGAATGTTTTTGCGCTCGGCCAGCGGGCGCGCGCGACCCACGCAGGCTTCCACGATCTGGCGGACTTCAAACGCTTCACCTTTTAGCTCCATCTGGCCATCCGACAGCCGTTCCACGTCCAGGAAGGTCTGAATCATGCGCGCCAGCCGTTTGGATTCCTGGTTGATCATCTCCGCGATTTGCTTGCGCTTCTCCTCGCTCAGGTTGTAGCGGCCCATCAATTCGCTCGATCCTTGAATGGCGGTGAGCGGCGTGCGCATTTCGTGGGTGACGAAATGGATGGCCTGCTGGTAGTGCTGGCGCTCGGTTTCCGACCGGAGCAGCGCGCGCCGCACCACGAAATGCTGGTAGCTGGCGGCGGCGATGGCAGTGAGCCAGGCGGAAGCGAACAGTGCGAAGAAGGGAAACACGATGCCTTGGCGGAAAAAGAAGAACGGGCTGAGGGGCGCGACCACCAGTAGGATTCCAGCAGCAGTGTAGGCGCTCCAGCCGGATAGGAACAAAAAGATCAAGCCGGCGAGCACGCCAACCAGGACGCAGCAGCCCAGCACCAGCAGGTTCGACGCGCTCGTCAGGAATTTGCCGCGCTCAAGGGTTTCCAACAGTTGCGCGTGAACTTCGACGCCGGGGATGCGGCCCTCCCCGTAGGGTGTCGCCACGCGGTCATAAGTAGCATCGATGGAAGTGACGCCGACGAAGACCGTTTGTCCCCGAAAGCGCGCGGCGAGCTCGGGCTTGTTCACCAGGTCCAGGAGCGAGATTTGCGGGATCGGCTCGCGCGAGAAGAGCACGCGCAGAGAGCGGTTGTTATCGGCGGTCCGGGGCGCGGGAATCACCTCATTGCCAATCTGGAGATCGCCGGGCGATTCGAGAATCCGCTGGCCGCGCGCCAGGCGGTACGTTTCCAGCGCCAGCGCCCAATGACGCTCGCGGTCGGTGCGCTCTTCGAGCGGGATCTGCCGCGTGACGCCATCGCGCGACCGCTCGTCTGCGCGGTCGTGCCCCAGTGCCGTGGCGGCGCGGCGAAATTTGTCCAGCGGGTCTTCCCAGAGGCCGTTCTGGAGATGCGCCACCAGCACCAGGTTCTTGGTGGACTGCATGGCGCGCAGCAGGCGGTCGTCCTCGGGCGCGTCTTCCTGGTCGGCCAGCACCATATCGATGGCCACTACCTTGGGCTGCGCGGGGGCGAGAAGCTCCAGCGCCTTGCCGAGCATGCTGCGGTAGGCGCGCACGCCCCCCATGGCGCCGTACGTTGCGTCGTCGATCGCCAGGATCTGGCAGTGCGGCGGCGAGGCCGGCGGAGGATGGAGGCGGAACATGACGTCATAGGCGTCGTCATCGATCTGCGAAGCAAGAGACGTCCACCCCAGGACAATCGCGACCGCGAGCGTCACAGCCAGGACTGCAGCGTACCCGAAAATCCGCTTATTTGGAGACGGCTTCTTCAATTTCGTCCGGCTCCTTAGGCAGCGCCGCGCTCAGGACTTTCGCGCCAGTGGGCGTCACGAGCACGACGTCTTCGATACGAATGCCGAGGTTTTCTTCGGCAATGTAGACACCTGGTTCGATGGTGATCACCATTCCGGCTTCGAGCGGGCCGCCGAAGCGCGGGTCGTGTACTTCTAGACCAACCTGGTGGCCGATGTCGTGGATGAAGTATTTGCCCAGCGGCTCGCCATGCAGGTCTTTTCCGTGAGCGCCCATGTAGTCGCGCGCGATTTTGGTCAGCGATTCTCCCGAGCCCGACAGCCAAGCTCCAGGCTTCACGGCGGCAATGGCCGCCTTCTGCGCGCCGAGCACAATCCGATAAAGCTCGCGCTGGCGCGGAGTAAATTTGCCGTCCACCGGAACAGTACGCGTGATATCGCTCGCGTAGCTATCGCATTGCGCAGCGGCGTCGATCACCACCAACTCGCCGCGATCCATGCGCCGGCGGTCCGCCATGTAATGCAGGATGGCGCCATTTGGTCCCGAGCCGACGATGGGCGAATAGGCCGGCCCTTCGCAGCCCCGGTCGAGAAAGGAGTCGAGCAGCGTAGCGGCCACCTGGTATTCGTACTGGCCGGCCGCCAGTTGCTTCCAGACTGCGCGATGGGCTTCGATGCTGACGTCCGTCGCGTGTTGAATGGCCGCGATCTCAGCCGCCGACTTTTTCACGCGCAGCGTGGCGATGAGCGGCGTGGCATCGGAGACCTCGCGGAAAGGATAGCGGGACCGCAACTGGCCGGCATAAGATTCGCTCCAGGGCGCGTAGAGGCGTGCATGGGAACTAAGCGCCAGATCCAGCTCCGATTCCAGCTTTTCGATGGGCAGGACCTTTTCGAATCCGGTGACGATACGCGCGCCGGTATCCTCGGCTGAGGTGCGCTTGCCCGCGTATCGCTCCACTCGCTCATCGTGATGCGGCAGGAACAGGATCTCGTCAGACGGCGTCAACAGCAGCACGGCGCCGGGTTCGGACCAGCCGGTCAAATAGTAAAAGTTGGGATCCTGTTGGAACCGGAAAACCGGGTCATAGGCTTCCGCGCGTCCTTTGAGCAACAACACGCCGCCGTCGAGTTCGCCGCGCAAGGCGGCCCGGCGGGCGCGGAATTCGTCTGCTGGAGCCGTGGCGGATTGGGCTGCCGCCCCAGCCAGCAAAATTGCGAGAAACAGCCGAATCAAATGCCAATTCTCTCATCAAAAGCGGGGCTTATGGCGATAGTAGAAGTATGGACCTCGCGAAACACTGCATCGTGGAGCCTGGCAGCAAGCTTCGGCTCAAGCACCGGGACCCCAGCGACACGTTCGGGAAAAAGCGCGACGACAAGGGGCACGAGAAAACGCTGGACCGGCTGAGGGAACTGCAACATCTGCTGTACGCCGACAAGCGCTACTCGCTGCTGATCGTCCTGCAGGGGCTGGACGCGGCCGGCAAAGACGGCACCATCCGGCACGTGATGTCCGGGGTGAATCCGCAGGGCTGCGATGTCACTTCGTTCAAAGCGCCATCCACCGAAGAGCTGGCGCGCGATTATTTGTGGCGTGTCCACAAGGCCGTTCCGGCCAGGGGGAATATCGGCATCTTCAACCGTTCTCACTATGAAGATGTGCTGATTGTACGGGTGCACGACCTGGTTGAGAAATCGGTCTGGCGGCACCGCTATCGGCAGATCAACGATTTTGAGCGCATCCTCACGGACAACGGCGTCACCATCCTGAAGTTTTTTCTGCACATCAGCCGGGAAGAGCAGAAGAAGCGGTTCGAGGCGCGCATCCAGGATTCCTCGCGGAACTGGAAATTATCGCTGCCGGACTTCGAGGAGCGCCACCATTGGGACAACTACACGGAGGCCTATGAGGAAGCGCTGCACAGATGCAGCACGAAGGAAGCGCCCTGGTATGTGGTTCCAGCCGATCGAAAATGGTTCCGGAACTACCTGGTGGCGGACTTGGTGGTGCGCGCGCTCGACAACATGCGTTTAAAGTATCCCGCTCCCACGGTCGATATTTCCAAAGTAGTACTGGAGTGACGTGCCGGAGTGATTCTTTTGTGTGACTGAAGACGCCACAATATACCGCTCCAAAGAGCAGGTCTTATACGACCTGTCCAAGGCCCTGCCTTTCTCGCCGGAATCGCTTGAGTCCAATCGCGGCGGGAAGATTTCCAAAGAACAGAAAAAGCGATTCGCTTCCCAGTTTGCCCGGCCCGCTATCCTCACTTTGTTCTTCGCTCTGGCTCCCTTCATCGTTTGGACCTGGATCACGGCCCAGCGCCAGCAACTTCCCTGGGGGAATGCCTTCCCAGCACTGCTCACCGAGCTGGCCCACGTGAAGGATTTGTTCGACGCCCACGGAAAGATAGGCGGCGCGGTGATGCTGGGGTCCATCCTGGCTTCGCTGGCGATGGCAGTGATCATGGCTTCGCGCGTGCCGATGATGCTGTATCTCGATCTGCTGGATGGCAAGGTGGAAGTCCGCGAGGGGCGCGTGGTGGCGCGCGAAGAACAGATCAACCGGCCCAACGGGCGAGATCCCATCGAGAAATATTTTTTTTCCTTGCGTTACTTAAACATGCCGGTCAGCCTGGCGGCCTATCGGGCCTTGGAAGCAGGCTCCATTTACATCCTTTACCTGCTGCCGCGCAGCGAGCTTCTGGCATCCATCGAACCGAAAATGGACGACGCCGCGCTGGCCGCTATCTCCGAAGAAAGTCTTCACGGGCACGCCGCAAGTCCTTCTCCTTCCAAACGAGCAGGTTAGAAAAATCCAGTGCTTTGCCGGGCGCTCGATGCTGTGATAACATAGGTTAGCTTTCATGGATCGCATCCGCGAAGCAGTTCCGCCAAATCCCCAACAACGGAGTTAACGACAGACCTCGAATGAGCTTTACAGTATTCCTCGGAAACTTGCCTGTCTGGGTTACGAAGGACGATATCAAGTCCTGGCTTAACGCAGAAAACCTCGTCTACGACGATGTCAAGGTGATCCGCAACCCTGAGACTCAAGAGTCCAAGGGATTCGCCTTCATCGACACCCCCAACTCAGAAGAAATGAACTCGATCATCCGGCGCTTTGACCGCGCGCCTCTTGAAGATCGATTGCTGCGGGCCAATCAAGCGCAGCCTCCCAGATCGAAAGGTCCTGGAACCGCCGGACCAGCCGGTCAAGTGAATCGCACCAACGCCGCTCCGCCACGCCGCGAGCGCGGTGGAAAAAAGCACAAGCGTCCGCAGCAGAGTGGTCCGCAAGGCCCGCCCAGCGCGTTCGCCGAAGAACTCGCTAAAGCACTCTAAGGCTCTCGCGAGCCGAACCTCGCGCGGGCCTTTCCCTCTTTTTTTGTCTCCTTTCTGTAACGCCCCAACTTCAGCTAACACATCGTCCCTATTTTCAGTGCTATACTCAATGGCACCTGTGTAACACAGGGGTGCCGCTTTGATCCACAATCCGCGTGCGCCGGGGGTGGTTTCGTGAGTAATCTGCTCATCATCCGTTTCCTATTCGTGGTGTTGCTATCAGCCGCCGCATGGTTCCTTCATCCTTTTGGTTTTCCGCCTCCCTATAGCGTGGCAGCTGGGTTTCTGGCGGGCTTAGCCATCGTTCTGTTCGAGATCCAGGTTCGGAAAACAACTCTGAAGCGCTTGTTTGGAGCCGCTTTCGGATCGCTGCTGGGAATCCTGGGTGCGTACCTGATCGCGCTCATCCTGGGCCACGCGTTTCCGTCCGGTTCCTCGACCATTTCCTTCCTCGAGATCCTGCTGCTGCTATGGATGGGTTACGTCGGCCTTATGGTAGGTGCCAGCAAAGGCGACATGCTGAATCTAGGCGCGCTGGGCGGGCTGTTCGGCGGTGAGCAGGTGTCGAGTCAATCGTTCAAGATCCTGGATACCAGCGTCATCATCGACGGCCGCATTGCCGATATCGTCGAAACCGGGTTCCTGGATGGCACGCTGGTGATCCCGCAATTCGTGCTGCGCGAGCTGCAGTTGGTGGCCGATTCGGCCGATTCGCTCAAGCGCAATCGCGGGCGCCGCGGCCTGGACGTCCTGCAGCGCGTTCAGAAGATGACGCAGTTGAACGTGCAGATCTTGGAAGACGATTTTCCCAACGTGCCGGAAGTTGACATGAAGCTGATCGAGCTGGCCAAGGTCTACAACTGTAAGATCGTCACCAACGATTTCAACCTCAATAAAGTGGCGCAGCTGCATGGCGTGGAGGTCCTGAACATCAATGAGCTGGCCAACGCGCTGAAACCTGTGGTACTCCCGGGCGAGACCATGCGCGTCTTTATTCTGAAAGAAGGCAAGGAGTACAACCAGGGAGTCGCGTATCTGGACGACGGCACCATGGTGGTGGTGGACAACGCCAAGAAGATGATCTCGCGGACCATCGACATCGCGGTGACCAGCGTGCTCCAGACCACCGCCGGTAAAATGATCTTTGGCCGGTTTGACGATCGCATGCACGCCGTTCACGATAAGAATCCGGGGCACGCCGAACGTCCGCAAGGTGGTTCGCGTGAGCAGCCAGCGCCGCCGGCCCCCGCGGCACAGGCGGCGGAGGCTCGAGGTTCGGGCGTGGCGGCTTCCAGCTAGGGAATTGGAATGAAAGTCACCGTTATTCTCCCGGCCGCGGGGCTGGGAACACGCATGGGGCGGGCCGTCCCCGAAAAAGCCGGCACCAGCCGGAAGCAGTTCATGCTGCTGGAAGGGTCGCCCATCCTGCTGCACACCATCCGGAAGTTCGCTTCAACACCGGCGGTGTCGGAGATCGTGGTTGCGCTGCGGCCCGAAGACATCGAATGGGTGCGCGAGCTGCTGGCCGAGGAAAAATCCGGCAAGCCGGTGCGATTGGTGGAAGGCGGCGACAGCCGGCAGGAATCGGTGGAGCACGCTTTGGCGACGCTTGGGGCTGGCACAGAACTGGTGGCGGTGCATGATGCCGTGCGGCCGTTCATCGAGCACAGCGTTTTGGATAAGGTATTCGCCGAGGCTGAGGAAACGGGCGCTGCGATCGTCGGCATCGTGCCTGTCGACACCGTGAAGCAGGTGCATCGCAACAAGATCCGGCAGACCATCCCGCGCGAGCGCCTGATCCTGGCCCAGACGCCGCAGGTTTTCCGCTTCGATTTGCTGAAGAGCGCGTTCGCCAAGGCGCGCGAGGATGGGTTTGCGGGGACGGACGAATCCAGCCTGGTGGAACGCCTGGATCAAGTGGAAGTCAGCGTGGTTCCGGGTAGCGATCGCAATTTGAAGATCACCAAGCCGTCCGACATGGATTTGGCGCGTTTGTTCCTGGCGGAAGAAATGACGGCGCGAGTCGGAAGTTGAGCGAGTTTCGAATTGGCCAGGGTTGGGACGTACATCGCATCGTAGCCGGCCGGCCGATGATCCTGGGCGGCGTAACGATTCCTTCCGAATTTGGTTTGGAAGGCCATTCGGACGCCGATATTCTTTCGCACGCCATCACCGATGCACTTTTGGGCGCGCTGGCCCTAGGCGACATCGGCATGCACTTTCCCGACACCGATCCGCGCTGGAAAAATGGCGACAGCCTGATGTTCCTGCGGCACGCCTGCGAGTTAGTGGCCGGGAACGGTTATCAAATTTCGAACGTCGATTCTACCGTGATTCTGGAACGGCCCAAGCTGAAAGATCATCGCGCGGCCATCCGCGAAAAGCTGGCCGTAACGCTCGGTCTGGACGCCGGCCAAGTCTCGGTGAAATTTAAAACGGCGGAGCGCCTGGGACCGGTTGGCGAAGGGCTGTCGGCCGAGGCCCACGCCGTGGTGCTGCTGTGGCGGCAATAACAGCACGTCCGCCCGGGCCGAAGAATCCTCCGATTGTCGGGAACCTGCGCACCTTTCGCGCGAATCCGCTGGGCTTCCTGACGAACGCGGCGCGCGAGTATGGGGACTTGTTCTATTTCAAAGTAGTACGGCAACACCTGTATGTGCTGAGCCATCCCGATTATGTGCGCGAGATTCTGGTTACCAATCAAGGCAACTTCGTCAAGAGCCGCGCATTGCAGCGAGCGAAGGTTCTGTTAGGCGAGGGACTGCTCACCAGCGAAGGTCAGCATCATCTGCGACAGCGGCGCCTGGTGCAGCCCGCGTTTCATCGCGAGCGGCTGGCGGGCTATGCGTCCGCGATGAGCGAGTGCGCCGTGCGGGCGCGGGAACGCTGGCAGCCCGGCGTCATGGACGTTTCGGTCGAAATGGCCCAATTGACCCTCTCGGTTGTGGCGAAGACTCTTTTCAGCGCCAATATCGAATCGGAAGCTACTGAAATTGGTTCCGCGATGACCACCGTTCTGGAGATGTTCCGTCTGCTGCTGATGCCGTTCGCCGAATATCTGGAGAAGTTGCCGCTTCCGCATGTGCGCCGGTTTGAGAAGGCGCGGGCACGGCTGGATGCCACTATCTATGGGCTGATTCGCGAGCGCCGCGAGAGTGGAGCGGACACGGGCGATTTGCTCTCCATGCTGCTGCTCGCCCAGGACGAAGAGAAACACAGCGGCGGGATGACCGATAAACAGGTGCGGGATGAAGCGCTCACGCTATTTCTGGCCGGGCATGAGACCGGAGCAAACGCGCTGACGTGGACCTGGTATCTGCTGTCGCAACATCCCGAAGTAGAACGCCGGCTGCATGAGGAAATAGATGCCGTGCTGGGTGACCGGCCGCCGGAGCTGGCGGACGTTCCGCAATTGCGCTACGCCGAAATGATCCTGGTGGAAGCTTTGCGTTTGTATCCGCCGGCCTGGGCGATTGGCCGGAAGGCGCTTGAGGCATTCACGATTGGCGGCTTCGAGATTCCCGCCAATTCCATCTGTATCGTCAGCCCATACGTGGTGCAGCGCGACGCCCGTTGGTTTCCAGAGCCCGAGAAGTTCGATCCCGAGCGCTGGGCACCGGAAGCTGGCGAATCGCGCCCCAAGTTTTCCTATTTCCCGTTTGGCGGAGGCGCCCGCGTTTGCATCGGAGAACGCTTCGCTTGGATGGAGGGCGTGATCGTGATGGCGGCGATCGCTCAAAAATGGCGGTTCCGCCTGGAGCCAGGCCAGCGCGTGGAGCCGCTGCCGCTGATCACTTTGCGCGTGAAGAATGGACTGCGAATGGTCGCTGAACCGCGCGCAACGGTCAAAAACTCACGCCAAGCAGGAACGTAACGCCTGCTGCCTGTCCGCCATCCATGGGCAGGTTGAGCCGCGCATCCAACTGGACGCCTCCCAGTTTGATATCCACGCCCACCGCCAGATTGATGCTTGTTCCCGTGGCGCTGAAGGTCCACTGGACGTCGCCGCCGCTGAACGCGAGCGTTCCGCTGAATGCGGCGGTTCTGGTGATCTGATTTCCCGCGCCGCCGAACGTTTGCGTGAAGGTGAAGCCCACTTGCAAGCTAGTCTTGCCCAGCACGCCTTGGCACTGGCCGCTAATCGTCAGCGTGGATCCACCGGCAGTTCCATCGGGCTTCGTCACCGTGAGCTCTAAATCGCCATGCAGGTTGGGCTGAGTCAGTGTTGCGCTAAATCCGAGCGTGGTGGAGGCGACCATCGGATCGCCTGAGCTGGATACCTGAGGCTGCACCACGTATGTAATTTGGAAATCCGCGCCGATCATCAGCGTTCCCTGAAAATCGATGCTGAGGTTCTTGTTGCCTTTGGTGTAGGTGTAGCTTAGTTGATTCGAGCTGCGATTGATGATGACAGCCTTCGGGAGCTCGAAGATTTTTTCGCCGCTGGAGGTCTGGTAATGAAAATCCAGCAGAGGCGTACCGCTGGGGTCCACCTTGCTCTGCCAGGAGCCCGTGAACCCGAGAACGTTGGTTTCGAGCACGTTGTCCTGGTTTGCGAAATGAAAAATGAACCGGCCGATTGGATCGCTGACGAAACCTTCCAGCGTGGATGTGACGCCGCCGGCCGTGAACGTCAGGTTGTGATCCGGGCTCAAGGTCCAGTCGCCTTGCAAAGGAAACGTGAACGCGGCCTGGAGATCGGGCTTGACGATTAACACGGTGTCGCGAGTTGTAAATGAATTGTGTAGTCCGATGGCTGCGAAATTGAAACTTTCTATATTTTGGGATTGAATCGTAAGCTGATTCTTATCGTTGAACAGCCACGAGACATCGAAGGCCACCGTACTGGCGCCGGTGAGCGTCGCAATGATCTGATTGGTTGCGTTGGTGGTCCACGATCCAATGGACTTGCCGCCGATAGAGACACCCCCGCTCATGTCGAATTCGTAAGTGCTGGTGCCGTTAGTTATTTGGAAGTATGACATTGAAATAGAATTTCCCTCGGCTACCGCCGGTGGCCGCGTTACCAAAACCGTAGGCCCAATCGAACCTCAGCACGGCGACACGCAAATCCAGCCGAAGCCCCGTTCCCAGCCCCGCGCGCTGGCCCGGGGACGACCCGATGGTCTGGTATGCTCCTCCGAGATCGGCGAACGTCGCGATTTTGAGAACCGGCCAGCGCGGCAGTGGATACCACAGCTCATTTTGATCGGCCCATAAACGCCGGCCAATGGCATCGTCGGCGCGAAAACCTCGCACGGTGTCCGCACCCCCGAATGATGGCAGCTCAAAGATCGGCGCATTGCCGAACGCGTTCTCAAAGCGGCCGGTCAGATCGTATTCCCAATGATCGAAGCTGCGATGCGTGTTTGCCGTGGTGATGGATTTTGCAAAACGAAGATCCATCAAGATGCGTGTGTTGATAGAACCGCGCCAAGGGTATTCCGAAGTGAGATCGTTGTGAATAAACTGGACACCGGGTTCGATTGTATTGAGCGTTTCATTGAAGACTACTGCGTGGCTGGGGACTACCTGGAGCAGGATTGTGTTTCCGTCCAATCCGCGCCAGGGCTCCCAGCCGAGCGTCGCGGACTCAGCGATGCTCTGTTGGTTCACTTTGACGCCATCCAGGAAGCGATTGCGTTCCACGGTAACGCCTGCATTGACGCTCGCCGACCAGCCGAGATAGCCGGCGGAGTAAGATCCGGAGCCCAGCGTTCCGCTTGGGCCGCCGGCGGACAGAGTGAGCGACTCCAACTGAAGATTTCCTAGCGCACCGAAGCCTTGGCCCGGATTGTATGCGAAGCCTCCCGCAATGTGGCGCGATTTCGATTTGGCCGCCGCGCTCGAGGCCGACTGTACCTGCAGATCGACATACTGGCTGGCGCCCGTTCGTGCGCTAGTCTGGACGACCAATGTGTACCCGAGCGGCGAGATCAAGAGTTGCATTGCCTGAATCTGGTACTGGATGAGGTAGGGCTCGTCCCCTGGCGCATAACCTAGGTCCCGGTCAAAATCGACGATGCGCTTCCCCGTCGCCTTCCGAAATTGGCGGGCGTCAAGAAGGTCCCAAAGCACGCGATCGATATCTCGCGCCGGAACCTGATCGGCGGGCAAAACGATGGACGCGATCCGCGGCCCTTCGACGATCTGAATCGCCTGGCTTCTAGGAAGCACGACGATTTGTGGCGTGAGCCCGAGGTTCGCGTACAGCGGAGCGAGCGCTTGCCGAATGCCGGCCGAAGACCACAATGAGCCGTTTAGCCGCGCCAGGTGCTGGCGCAGTTGCGGCAAGCGGGTGAGCCGCCGGCACTCCAGCATCGCCGGCAAATCGATTTCCACCGTCCTTGCATCAAACGGCGGCAAGATCGAGAACGAGATGCTGCCGCCGGCGGGGTCAATCTCGTCATCGTTCAAAATCAAACCCAAGTCCGGCGTCTGCTGCAAGAGATCTGCGAAAAGAAAATCGGAGGAGAAGAGTGTTCCCAGGTCCAGGCGCGAGGGATCCCCGGCGGACCATGCCTCGTAGGCATTGATGTAGTCCGGCCATGCGCAATCGATGAGCAGACTCGCCGACAAAGGCGTGAGTTTCTCGATCGCTTGACGCACTATCAGCCGAATCGCGGGCTCAAATTTGACAAGAGATGGCGAGACCTGAAACACATCCCGATGGACGGCCAGTTTGCCCCCGACGATCTTGAAACTCACCGAATATTGGCCGCGCGATGGAACCGGCTGACCGTGGGCGCAACTCGCGAGCAGACACAGTCCAGCAAAGCGCGCTGTGCCGGGCCACCGCATTGGCGTGTTGTGCCCGCAGTGTAGCAGCTACAAAGTGAGTTTCCGCAGAACCGCCCGTGCGGGCGCGCCGTCGCCGCCCATGATCTTCAGTGGCAGGCAGATCAATTCATACTCGCCCGGTTGGACGTGTTCCAGCATCAGGCCTTCGATGATCCAAATGCCCGCCAGCAGCAGAACGCGATGAGTATCCGCGCCTCCCTGCTCGAATCCACCGACCGAGAGGTAATCGACGCCGATGGTTTGGACGCCGATCCCGGCCAGGTAATGGGCTGTGTCGGGCGGGATGTAAATATATTTCTTCTGGAAGTGATCGGTCTTCCAGCAGTGCGCCGAATTTCCGGTCTTGAACAGCACGCGCTCGCCCTTCGCCAGATGATGCGGTTCCAGCTCCGAAGTTCGGATCAGCTCGGGATCCCGGATCTCGATTACGCGCGCCCGTCCGATGGACGCCGAGATCGGCATTGTCTCCATGCCGGCGCCGCCTTCCAGATAATGGCGCGGAGCGTCCATGTGAGTTCCGATGTGCGCAGTGGTCGAGATCTGAGACAAATTGCATTGCTCGCCTTGCGCGATCTCAAGCGTACTGGTGCGCTCAAACTTCGCGTCGCCGGGCCACGTGACCATGCCGTTGCGCAAGGGCACGGAAATGTCGATCCATTCATGCATTGTCTTCGCTGCGCTCATCGTGATGATTGTCTTCGCTGCGCTCATTCGCCAACCGTAACCACATTCTTGACACCGCCAGGCTGGCTCTTCAGCGCATCGAGCGCCCGCTCGATGGGAAAACGCCCGGTGATGACCGAACGCAAGGCGCCGGGCCAGCGCTGGGCGAAGATGCCAAGATGCTGGATGGCCGATTGAAAAGCTTGCGGCGGCGCATTCACGCTGCCCAGCACCAGTTGATTGTTCAGCACCATGTTCCGCATGATTTCGTCCGTATCCACCGGGATCGGCCCTTTGCGGCCCGGAACACCGGTGAACACAAAAACCGCATTCGGTCCCAGATGTTTCAATACATCGAAGGCGACCCCGGATGCGCCGGTTGCCTCATAGACCACATCAATGGGCCCAACCATCCTCGCCATGTCTTCGGTGGAATGCGTTTCAGCGGCAATGTACTGCACTCCGATCGCGTTTAGTATCCGATTTTTTTCCTCATGATTCGGCGACCGCGAGTAGACACTGACCTCGAAGCCTTCCACCTTCAGAGCCATCGCGCCCAGAATTCCCACGGGGCCGGCGCCCAGCACCACCGCGCGGCGGCAATGAGCCGGTGGTTTGCCTGGTTCCGGGCAGTCCCAGGGAAGACGGCGCTGCACCATCCAAAGCTGCTCCAAAGATTTTTCAGCGATCGTAAGCGGCTCCACGAGCACCGCGACGTCGCGCAATTCGCGCGGAACAGGATTCAGGTAGCGATCTTCTTCCACCACGAATTCGGTCATGTATCCGTGGTTCTGTTTGATGCCGCGCTCGGTGAAATCCCCGGTGTAGCAGAAATCCTGGCGGCCTTCGCGGCAGGCCACGCAGTCGGGGTGCGGGCAGGGGCGGCGAACGGTCATCACCACCAGATCGCCGGCCTTCACGTTGGAAACTTTGGAACCAGCCTCAACTACTTCACTGAGCGATTCATGGCCGATGATCAAATAGTCCGAACCCTCCGGCGGTGTACCGTACTGGAACGAGACGATCTCCCGATCCGTTCCGCAAACACCCACGTCCAGCACGCGCATCTTGGCCTGGCTGTCCGTCGTGATTTTGGGTTCGGGATGATCGACGACGTGGACTTCGCGTCGGGTTGGGTAAACAGCGACGGCACGCATAGTTCAGAATACTTCCTCCCTACATTCTGGATTCTGAATTCAGAATTTCGGTTGTGATATAACCGTTTCCCCAGGCGCAGTGGCGGCCGACTCCGGTCCATTGAGCTGCTGCCAGGTACGGAAGGAATTCGGCGAGATCGCCTTGGTATTCCGCGAATCCCACCAAGCCGCCGATTCCGTGGCGCTGTCCGGTTCGGCTGCTGCGGCGTTCCACGGCGACTCGCCGCAAATCGCTGCGTGCTGTTTTCACGGATCGCGCTCGTTCGGCCAATCCGCGAAAATCGATGGCGAGCGGTCCCGCACCATACAGGCTGCGCAAGGTGCTCACGCGATCGCGAGCGCGTGCCAGCAATACCGAAAACTCGGCGCCATCCCCGCCACCGGCGGCGGCCTTCAACTCCGTGGGAGTTTGAAAGTTCACACGGATGCTGGAAACCGGGTCGCTTCGAGGCGTGAGATCCACCGCGACTTGCGTTCGATCCACGGAGATCAGGTCACCCCATTGTGCAAAGGCCCGGATGAGGTGTTCGATAGTGGCATCGCGCGTGTCGAACAGATGGAGCTGGAAACAAAACGGCTCTCCCGGCTGGAATGTCCGCCCTTCCAGCGCCGCGGCTCGAAGCACGAACGGGCGGGGCCGGTTCGACAATCCACTGGGCCCGGCTGCGGCTGCAGCAGGCTCGAAGATGCGCGCGTAATCTTCCACGCATGCCACTTCGCGCAAAACGTGCCCGAGTGCACCGCGCAACACGTTTCCCGCTAATCCGGGCGGAAATTGGACCACCCGCCGCGCCGCAAGCTGAAACTCGCACGCCAGTACATGGAACGTCACTTCAGCATTTCGCGGATCTTGGTGGCCAGCTCTTCGGTAGAGAACGGCTTCTGCAGAAAATGCGCGTCGCTTTGGGCCGTGGCGTCGCCGTAGCCGGAAACGTAGAGCACCTTCATTTCCGGACGCCCCGCCACCAGACACTCCGCCATCTTGCGCCCGCTCATTCCCGGCATCACCATATCGGTGATCAGGAGATGAATCACCCCGCGATGCCGTTCGGCCGCCACCAGGGCGTCCTTCGAAGAGGCCGAGGCCAGGACGTTGTAGCCGTGCCGCTTGAGCATGGTTTCCACCACTCGCCGCACAGGATCTTCGTCCTCCACCAGCAAAATGGTCTCGGTGCCGTGCGGCGGCTGGTTTTCTTTGGGCACTTCCAAATCTTCCGGCGTCTGCTCGGCAACCGGCAGTTCGATGTGGAAGGTAGTTCCCTTGGCTGGCGCGGATTCCACGCGCAAGTCGCCCCCGTTCTCCTTGATGATTCCGTAGCTGGTGGCCAAGCCGAGCCCGGTGCCGTGCTCCTTGGTGGTGAAGAACGGCTCGAAGACGCGTGAGAGCACCTGCGAGTCCATGCCAATTCCCGTATCGCTGATCGAAATGATTACCGAATCCGCGCACGGCGGGCTGGAATTCCTGGTATCGATCAGCAGCCGGCCGCCGGAGGGCATGGCGTCGCGGGCGTTCACCACCATGTTCAAGATCACTTGTTCGATCTGCCCCGGATCAGCGCGTACGGCCTTCAGCTCGGGGGCCAGACGAACAATCAATTCGATTTCCTCACCCAGCACGCGCCGCAGCATGCGATCCATTTCCTGCACCAGCACATTGAGATTCACCAGCGACGCGCGGACTCCCTGGCGGCGGCTGAAGGCGAGCAATTGGCGCGTAAGATCGGTGGCGCGCTCGGACGCTTTAACCACCTGCTCCAGATCCTGGCGCGCCGGATCGCTGGGATGCATGGCGTCCAGCAGCATGTGCGAATAGCCGGTGATGACCATGAGCAGATTGTTGAAGTCATGCGCCACTCCGCCCGCCAGACGGCCCACTGCTTCCAGCCGCTGCGAATGATGGAGCTGCTCCTCCAGGCGCCTTCGCTCGGTGATGTCGCGCGCGTTCACCACCATTCCATTCACTCCGGCAACGTGCGAAAGATCGCGGGAAAACGATTCCAGGACACGCCACGACCCGTCCGAGTGGCGGATGCGGCACTCCACCGGCCGTCCGTTGTTGCCGTTTACTAAAGCGGCTTGAACGCGCACCTTATCATCGGGGTGCACAAAAGACACGACATTCCGGCCTACCAATTCGTCGAGTGGATAGCCGAGCATCCGCTCATGGGACGGACTGGCATAGCGGATGGTGCCGTCCAGGCTCAGGATGCTGATCAGATCCATCGAATTCTCGATCAGGGACCGATAGTGCTCCTCGCGCCGCTCCAGCGCTTCGATGGCCCGGCCGCGCTCGGAGGCGTAGCGGATGGAGCGCACCAGCAGATCTCCGTCCATGCGGCCCTTCACCAGGTAGTCCTGAGCACCGGCGCGAACGGCCCGGACCGCTAAAGCCTCGTCATCGTGACCCGTCAGAACGACGATCGGGATCTTAGGCGCTTCGGTGTGGGCGCGGATCAGCGTCTCCAAGCCGTCGACGTCGGGGAGCGAGAGATCCAGCAGCATCACATCGAACGGCTCGCGCCTTAGCAGGTCCAGCGCGGCCGACAACCGGTCTACCTGCACCAGCTTCCATTGGCCGGCGCCGGTTTCGCGAACCAGTTCGGTGAACAGGCGCGCGTCACCGGGGTTGTCTTCCACCAATAAGACGCGAATGCCGTCCAGGTTCATTTAGGTCGCGGGCGAAATAGCGGAAAGGGGCACCCTGGGGCCCTCCGATCCACAACAGATTTTACACCATCATGGCGGTAATTGCGGATAAAGATGTAAGAGATGAGCATTGCAGTGCCCTCATTCGATCGCCGCGATTGGTGGCGCGCGCACTCGTGCGTGCCGCGTTCACAATCCTGTGAACGCCCTTGGCCTCTTGACCGCGTTTGCGGACTGCGTACAACTTGCTGTATCATAAAGTTTTGCGGCTCCAGGCAAGCTTTGCCTGGATTAGTCTGCCTGACGACCCACATTCTGAACACTTACGAAGGATAGTTATGTACGCAGTCATAGAAACGGGCGGGAAACAGTATCGCGTCGCTCCGGGCGATGAGGTCCGGGTGGAGACGCTCCCGGGCGATGTTGGCTCTGAAGTGGAATTCGGCCGCGTGCTGGCGGTGGTGAACGATTCAAACGAAGTGACGGCTGGGGCTGCGCTGGCCGATGCCCGCGTCAAGGGCACCATCTCCGAACACGGACGCGGCGACAAAGTGATCGTGTTCAAGTTCAAACGCAAGAAGCAGTACAAGCGTACCATCGGCCACCGGCAGAATTACACGCAGGTGAAGGTGAGCGAGATCCTGGCATAGGCCTCTCGGATAGATTGATATGGCTCATAAAAAAGGTTTAGGCAGTTCCAAGAACGGGCGCGATTCCAATGCCCAACGGCTGGGCGTGAAGCGCTTCGGCGGCGAGACGGTGACGGGCGGATCCATTTTGGTACGGCAGCGCGGCACAATCTTCAAACCGGGCGAGAACGTCGGGCGCGGCAAGGACGACACCCTGTTCGCGAAAGTCCCCGGCATTGTCGTGTTTCGCGACCGCGGCCGTTTCGGCAAGTTCATCAGCATCGAAGCCACCGCCGACGGGCAGTAGCTCGGGCGTTCGATAGAAAGCCTGCGGGCTGAATCCAGCCCGATCCCATGTTTATTGATGAAGTACGAATCCGCGTCAAGGCGGGCGATGGCGGCAATGGCTGCCTGGCCTTCCGGCGGGAGAAGTATGTCCCGAGGGGCGGTCCCAGCGGCGGCGACGGCGGACGCGGCGGCGACGTGGTATTTGTTGCCAGCGAGCATCACAACACGCTGCTGCATTTCCGTTTTAATCCCGAACATACCGCCGAGCGCGGCCGGCATGGCGAAGGCAGCAACCGCTCCGGCCGCGAAGGCGCTTCCATCGATGTTCCGGTGCCGGTGGGGACCATCGTCTATGACGACGAAACCGGCGAGACGCTGCACGATTTCACGCATCCCGGCGAGCGGTTCGTCATCGCGCGCGGCGGCAAGGGCGGGCGCGGCAATCAACACTTCGCCACTTCAACCCATCAGGCGCCTACCGAACACGAGCCCGGAAGACCCGGCGAGGAAAAACGGCTGCGGCTGGAGCTGAAGCTGCTGGCCGACGTGGGCCTAGTGGGCTTTCCGAATGCCGGCAAATCAACGCTGATCTCGCGGATCTCGGCCGCGCGGCCCAAGATCGCTGATTATCCGTTCACTACGCTCGAACCGAACCTGGGCGTGGTCAGCGCCGGCGATGAGAGCTTCGTGGTGGCCGATATCCCTGGATTGATCGAAGGCGCGCATTTAGGCCACGGCCTGGGCGTCCAGTTTCTGCGGCATATCGAGCGTACGCGGCTGCTAGCGCATCTGGTGGATGTCTCCGACGCCACGGGCCGCGATCCGGTGGACGATTTCCGAGTCGTGATGGAGGAACTGGAGGGTTTCAGCCCGGATTTGGTCCGTAAGCCGATGTTCGTAGTGGCGTCTAAGGTGGATGTAGCACAGGATAGGGCCCGGATCGAAGAAGTGAAGGCTCTGGCGGCCGAGAAGCGCCTGCCGTTCTATGAGATATCCAGCGTGACCGGTCAGGGAATCGAGGACCTTAAGTACAATATGGCTCAATTTCTTTCCAAAGCTGTCGAAGAGGAAATTAAGCAGCAATAGCGAAAGAAAGCAGAAAGCATGGAAGTGGCCGCCCGGCCTTCCAGAGGTTCCATATGACCATTGGAATGACATCTTCCCTCCAAGGGATGCAAAGAGCCGAAACCCAGCTCAATCAAGTAGCTCAGAACATCGCCCAGGGGCCATCCTTAGCGCCCACGCAAGGCGACACCGTGGACCTGAGTGCACAGGCTGTGGCACTCATCCAGGCCAACAATAGTTTTGAAGCCAATACAGCAGCGTTTAAGGTCGGCGACGAGATGACACAGACGTTGCTGAAATCGATCGGCTAGTTCGCTTACTTTACCAGCGCGCTCGAGCTGGTGGCGAAGTTGAGCAGGGCCGACGGGAAGATCCCGAGCACCAATGTTCCAACCGCAGCCACCCACAACGTAGCTCCGATGCCCATGCCCACCGGTTGAACCGCCAGCGTCGCTTCGCCGGGCTCATTCATGTACATCACCACCAGGACGCGCAGGTAGTAATAAGCCGCCACCGCGCTGTTCAGCAGGCCGAGAATCGCCAGCCACACCAGGTTCGCGTCCAGCGCGGCTCTGAAGATATAGAATTTCCCAAAGAATCCGCCGGTGAGCGGCACCCCGATCAGGGACAGCAGGAAGATGGTGAATAACCCGGCGGTCACCGGTTGTTTCCATCCCAGCCCGGCCAGGTCTTCGATATTCACGAACTTCTCGCCTTGCCGCGAGAAATGCGTGATGACGGCGAAGGCGCCGATGTTCATCAAGGCATACGCGGCCAGATAGAACATTACGGCCGCGACGCCAATCTGGTTGTGCGCCGCGATGGCCACCATGATGTAGCCCGCGTGCGCGATGGAACTGTAGGCCAGCAATCGCTTAATGTTGGTCTGCATCAGCGCCGCGAAGTTTCCGATGATCATGGTGAGCAGAGCCGACGACCATACGAATGGTTCCCAGCGACTGCTGATCGGCCCGAAGGCCGTCATGAACACTCGCACGAAGACCGCGAACGCCGCAGCCTTGGGACCGGCGGACATGAACAGCGTCACGGGCGCGGGCGCGCCTTGATAGACGTCGGGCGCCCATATCTGAAATGGCGCGGCCGAAACTTTGAAAGCGAATCCGACGAACATTAGCGCCGCCGCGGTGCCGGCCAGGATCAGGCTGCGGCTGGAGCCGCCGGAGAGCAGAGTGGTCCGGATGACATCGAGATTGGTGCTGCCGGTGGTTCCATAAATCCAGGCGATTCCGTACAGCAGAAACGCGGTAGCGAACGATCCCAGCAGGAAATACTTGAGCGCGGCTTCGTTGTTGCGCTTGTCGTCGCGCAGGTAGCCTGCCAGGATGTAGGTGGCGATGGAGGAAATCTCCAGGCCGATGAAGATCATGATCAGCTCATTGGCCGTGGCCATGATGCATTGGCCAGTCACCGAGAAAAGGAGCAGGGCGTAGTATTCGGCCGATTCCGAGTGTTCGCGTTTGAGATACTGCACGGCCGAAAGCAGGCTCAGAATGCCGACCCCGATCACCAGCACTCGGAAGAACGTGGCGAAGCCGTCCACGATCAGCATGTTCGAGAACGACAGCCCTGGACTGCCATTGGCAGCGATGGCGGCCACCAGAGCCGCGGCGAAAACCACAAAGGTGAAAGCCGAAAGATTGCGCTTTTTGTTTTCGCCCAGCCATCCCTCGATCAGCATGATCAAGGTGCCCCCGATGGTCATGATGATCTCAGGCAGGATGCGGAAGTAATCCGTGCCCGTCGGCATGAAGTTAACGGGCATGGACTAGCTCCCCTTGGGCTGCCAGGACGGTTGGCGCATTTCGCGGTGGCCTGGCTCGTACATGAATCTCGCGGCGCGCGTCGATGGGCCCCAGCAGCACGGCGTTCGACGCGGAAATCGGCGTAAGGAAACTCTGCGTGTAGGTGCCCATCCAGACCATCAAAACGATCAGCGGAACAATGATGGCGAACTCGCGCAAGTGCAGATCGGGCATGTGGTGCGTCAGATCCTCGGAGGCCTTGCCGAAGAACACACGCTGATAGAGCCAGAGCATGTAGCAGGCCGCGAGAATCGCTCCCAGCGCCGCGAACACGGTCCAGCGGAAGTTGGTCAGCGATGTTCCCTGCAGCACCAGAAACTCCCCGATGAAATTGCAGAGCATGGGCAGGCCGATGCTGGCGAGCATGGTGACCATGAAGGCGGTCGCGAGCCATGGTGCTGGCGTCGATACACCGCCGTAGGACGCGATTTCGAGCGAATGCTGCCGCTCATAGAGGAAGCCGACCAGAAGGAATAGAGCGCCGGTGGAGACCCCGTGGGCCAGCATCTGAAACACCGCGCCATCGAATCCCTGCTGGGTGAACGAGAAAATCCCAAGTACGACGAAACCCAGATGGCTCACCGACGAGTACGCCACCAGCTTCTTCATATTGGGCTGCACCATCGCAACCAAGGCGCCATACACAATGCCGATAATGGCCAGAATGACGATCCATCCGGCGCACTCCCGCGCGGCATTCGGAAACATGGGAACGCAGAAACGCAGCAGCCCGTAGGTGCCCATTTTCAGCATTACGGAAGCCAGCATCACGGAGCCGGCCGTGGGAGCCTCCACGTGCGCGTCGGGCAGCCAAGTGTGCAGCGGAAAGATCGGAACCTTGATGGCGAAGGCGATGAAAAAGCCCAGGAACAGCCACAATTGTTCGGTGGAGCTGAGGGTGATGGCCCCGCTCTGCAAGCCCGCCAGGATCTTCGTATAGTCGAACGTGCCGGCCTGATTGTAGACGTAGATGATGGCCACCAGCATCAAGGCGGATCCGGCCATGGTGTACAGGAAAAATTTGACGGCGGAGTAAATGCGGCGCTCATGTCCCCAGACACCGATCAGGAAATACATGGGGACCAGCGAAACTTCCCAGAAGACGAAGAACAGGAAGAAATCGAGCGCGCAGAACACGCCAACCAGCCCGAATTCGAGCAATAACAGGAACGCAAAGAACTGTTTGATGTGCTTGTCGATGGACTTCCACGAAACCAGCACGCAGAGCGGCGTCAGAAACGTCGAGAGCAGCACCAGCCACAGGCTAATACCGTCTACGCCGACGTGATAATTGATGGCGGGCGTCGATATCCAGGCGTCGCTTCGCTCCAGCGCGAACTTGCCCGGGGACGCGGCCCACACGGGCGCGATCAAGCCGAGCGAAATCACGAAAACAACCAGGGACGCAATTAAAGCGAACAGGCGGACTAGTTGGGGGTTGTCTTTCGGCAACACCAGAACAATCAAGAACGCCAGCAGCGGAAGAAAAATGACGGCGTCGAGCAGTGTCATCGCAGTCCTCCCGCAAATCCGATGGCGATCAGCAAGACGATGGAACCCAGCACCACCCAGGCGGCGTAGCTGCGTATGTTGCCCGATTGAATCAGCCGCAAGATGGAGCCGATGCCGCGCGACCGGCGGCCGACGCCATTGACTGCGCCGTCGATCAGCCCGGCATCCACGCCGCGCCACAGCACGGTTCGGGAGCCTTCAATCAGAGGTTCAACCACGGCCGCGTCGTAGGCTTCGTCGACAAAGTATTTGTTATAGACCAAGGTATACAGACCGCCGATGGCTTTGGTGAACGAATCCGCCAACCCGCGCTTGGCGACATAGAACAGCCACGCGAGAAAAATCCCCAGCAGGCCCACGGCCGCCGAAAGCCACGCCAAGCCCTGATTTTCGGCTTTCTCGGCGAACATCGGCTCCAAAATGTGCGGCACGTTGATGAAGCCACCGAAAATGGCGAGAACCGCGAGGATCATCAACGGCCCAGTCATCACCAGCGGCGATTCGTGCGGATGCGCGTGCCCCTGATATTCGCCAGTGAACGCCATGAACCAGGCGCGGAAGACGTAGAACGCTGTCATGCCCGCGGTGATCACGCCAATCCAGTACATCCAGGGCGCGCGTCCGTAGGCGGCCACCAGGATTGCATCCTTACTGAAGAAGCCGGAGGTAAACGGAAAGCCCGAGATCGCAAGCGATGCGCAAAACAGCGTGATCGCCGTAATCTTCATGTGCTTGAACAGACCGCCCATCTGGCGCATATCCTGTTCACCGTGCAGTCCGTGAATTACAGCGCCGGCGCCCAGGAACAGCAGGCCCTTGAAGAACGCGTGCGTCATTAAATGGAATATGCCGGCCGAAAACGCGCCTACGCCGACGCCCAGGAACATGTAGCCAAGCTGGGACACGGTGGAATACGCGTATACCTTCTTGATGTCCATCTGCGTCATGCCGATGGTGGCCGCGAAGAACGCCGTCGCCAGGCCGATCACCGCAACCGTATCCATGGTGATGGGAGCCCGGGTGAACAGCGTAGCCGAGCGCGTAATCATATAGACACCGGCGGTCACCATCGTCGCCGCGTGGATGAGAGCGGACACTGGAGTGGGACCGGCCATGGCATCAGGAAGCCAGACGTACAGCGGAATCTGCGCCGATTTTCCGGTGGCGCCCACCAACAGCAGCAGCGTGATGGTGGTAAGAATCCCGGCGCCCGCTTCCACCGGCATGCCTTTCGCGGCGTCAAATACCTTCGAGAAATCGAGTGTGCCAAACTGACGGAAGATCAAAAAGATGGCGAGCGAAAATCCGAAATCGCCGATGCGGTTGACGATGAATGCCTTATTGCCGGCAGTGGTGGCGAACTGCTCAGTGAGATAGAAACCGACAAGCAGATAACTGCACAACCCCACGCCTTCCCACCCGACAAACAGCAGCAGGTAGTTCTGCGCCAGCACCAGAATCAGCATGAAAAACATGAACAGGTTCAGGTACGCGAAGAAGCGGTAGTAACCGCCCTCGTGCTCCATGTAGCCGACGGCGTAGATGTGAATCAACAGCCCGACGCCCGTCACTACCATCAGCATGATGGAGGTGAGGCGGTCCACCGCGAAATCAACGCCGATGTTCAGCGTCCCGCTTTGGATCCAGGTGAAGTAGTGTTCGACGTATTTCGTTTCAATGGGGCTCAGCCCGAGCAGCGTCTTCACTACCCAGGCGAACGAGAGCGCTACCGAGCCGACGGCGATGGTGTTGATCAACGCCTTCGGAATGCGCCGGCCGAAAAGCCCGTTCGCGAGGAACCCGAGCAGCGGAAAGATGGGTATCAGCCAGAGATTCATTTAGGGAGACTCATGGGTCAGTACTTCATTGAATTCACTTCGTCGATCATCAGCGTGGCGCGATTCTTGAACACCGTAAGAATAATTGCCAGCCCTACGGCGGCTTCGGCGGCGGCTACTACCATCACAAAGAAACTGTAGATGTGCCCGTCCACCTGCTTGAACTGATAAGAGAAGGTGATGAAGGTCAAATTCACAGCATTGAGCATCAGCTCGATGGACATGAAAACGGTAATAATGTTGCGCCGGAAAATGAAGCCGGCCACGCCCAACGCAAATAAGATGGCGCTCAGGATCAGATACCAGCTCAAGGGGACGGGAGAATTCAGCATGGTCAGACTTCCTTTCTGGCGAGCACGATGGCGCCCACGATCGCAATCAGGATCAGGATCGAGGTTACTTCAAAGGGCAGTAAATACGTGGTGAAAAGTTTGCGCCCGATGTCCAGGGCGGTGCCCTGGAAGGTGCCGAACAGCACGCCCTGAGTTCTTGGCAGCGCTCCCTGAATGATGAAGCTGATCAAGCCAAGAAAAAGCGCCAGCAGGATGGCCCCGAAATACTTGACGAAGCGTGAAACCTGAAACGTCGCTGGTTCCGCCCCGGCGTTCAGCAACATGATGACGAAAACAAACAGCACCATGATGGCGCCCGCGTACACGATCACCTGTGCCATGGCGATGAATTCGCCGCCGAGCTGGAGATACAGCACCGCCAGCGATCCCATGACACCGATCAGCGACAAGGCGCTCGCGATGGGATGCGTCTGCACCACCAGGTTGATAGCGCAAAAGACCGCTAAACCGGCGAAGACGAGAAAGATAAGCGCAGTCATAGCTATTTCGTTGTGAGGGCCACAATCAGGCCGGTGGCCAATAGGTTGAACATCGCAAGCGGGAAGAGCCCGGTCCAGGCGAAGCGCATCAACTGGTCATATCGAAAGCGCGGAAGTGTCGCTCGAACCCAGATGAACACGAACAGCAGAACCAGAACCTTGCCGCAGAACCAGAACAGCGCCATCAGAATTGGTTTGAGAAATGGAACGAAGAGCGAAAGTCCGAAGATGGCGGCGATGCCGAGAAAGACCAAAGCCGCGGCCGGCAATGTGAATTTGTCCATGCGCCGCGCCGGATTGAGGCCGTGATAAAGCGCAATCAGGCCGCCGAGCGCGAAAACCAGGATGGGTACGAAATCGGAATAGGGCGCGGGAAACAACGGCTGCCAGCCTCCCAGAAACAACAATGTCGCCACGCAGGTAACAGTCACCATGTTGGCGTACTCGGCCATGAAGAACGCCGCGAAATTCATGCTGCTGTATTCGGTGTGAAAGCCCGCTACCAGTTCATTCTCCGCTTCAGGAAGATCGAACGGAACGCGATTGGTTTCCGCAAATCCAGCGATGATGAACACGATGAAGCCCAAAATCTCGGGGAAAAGATTCCAGCGCGGGATGAAGCCCAGCCAATAGCCGCTCTGGTAATTCACCATGTCGCGAAAGCTGAGCGTGTTGGCCAGCAACAGCGGTGCGGCTACCGCGAGCGCCAGCGGCAGTTCGTAGCTGATCATCTGTGCCGAGCTGCGCAGGCCGCCCAGCAGCGAATACTTGTTGTTCGACGCCCACCCGCCCAGCGCTACGCCATAGACGCCGATGGAGGAAACCGCCAGCACGAACAGAATCCCGATACGCAGATCGGTAAGCTGCATCCAGGTGGTCACCGGGCCGATGGTGATTTGCGGCCCAAATGGAATGACGGAAATCGAGATCAGCGCCAGCGTCACCGCCACGAAGGGCGCCATCAGGTAGAACAGCTTGTTGACGTGCGACGGGATCAAGCCTTCCTTAGTAATCAGCTTCACCACGTCGGCCAGCGGCTGCAACAATCCGTGCGGCCCCACGCGATAGGGACCCACGCGCAGCTGGACGTGCGCGATCACTTTGCGCTCGATCCACTGCAAATACGCGAGCGTGGTGAGAAGCACGAAGGCGACCACCGCCACCTTGATGAGGGTGAGTATGAAAAAATTCATGGATGAACTTAAGTCCGCGGTTCTGAATACAACGCGCCCGGCGCCTCGAGTGTCGAATTCAGTTTCTTGCAGTAACGGCCCAAGGTTCCGGACGTGAACAAGGTATCGCCGGCGGACTGTATCAGCTCCGGCCGCGAACTCACCGGCACACGGCCATTCACCGGTGCGGTTTGCGCTGCTCCCCCTGTTGCGAGTACGGGCAAAGGAACATTATAACCATGCACGTTGTTGCGAATCTCTTCCAGTACTTTGTCGGCGGACCACATGCCGAGGTTGATGCCCATCTCTCGTGAGAGCAGGCCCAGAATTTCGAGGTCGGGCTTGGCGCCCATCACCTGCACGCCGCCCTTCAGCCGCTGCACTTCGCCGCAAACGTTGGTCACGGTCCCGTGCTTCTCGTAAGCCGACGCCGCCGGGAATAAGATGTCAGCGCGCGCCGCGGTTTCAGTCATGAATAAATCCTGAACGATGACGAACGCGCCCTCCGATGCCAGGGCGGCCTGCTTCAGCGGATTGGCTCCTACCACCCACAGCACGTCGAGATCCGTGGCCGCGAGAATTTCGTCGTACGCCAGGCCCGGCGCTTCTACGGGCTGATAGCCGGGGCCGGAATCGGGACTCAAGCCCATGTCGGATGCCCCGCGTGAATTCGAGTAATCCACCAGGCAAATGTATTTCACCGGGATTCCGAGCGAATCGCCGAATGCCACCAGTTCGCGGATCGCGTCGCTCTTGATGGCGTCGCCGAAAAGAATCACCAGCTCCGGCTCTTTCTGGAGCTGCTCGCGCATCGCTTGCACGCCTTCCAGTTCGTGACCCGGTTCGGCGATGAGGCTGCGCACCGACATGTTTCGCTCGCGGACATGGCCTGGAGTGACGGTGTAAACATGCGCATCGTGATGCCGGTAATTGGCTCGAATCTGGAAAGCAAGAAATGGATGCTGCTGCGAAAGGTCGCTCGACACCACCAGGATCGCTTTGCGATCGTACAGATCGGCGGTTGTCGCCAGAGCGTCCTTTTTCCCGCTCAACGCATCTAGCAGCGTCACGATATCGCCGGTGCGATGGTGATCGATGTTATTCGTTCCCAGCACCTGGCGCGCGAACTTCTGCAGGTAGTAATTCTCTTCGTTGCTGGTGTGGTTCGATCCGATGACGGCGAACTGGCCGCCGCCCGCCTTCACTTCACTGAGCTTGCGCGCGGCCGCAGTCAAGGCTTCCGACCACGATACCGGCTCCAGCCGGCCGTTGCGGCGAATCATGGGCGATTGCAAGCGCTCGGGGCTGTTCACGAAATCCGCCGCGTACCGGCCTTTGATGCACAGAAATTCGCCGTTTAGCCCCGACCTGTCGCGATTGTTGCCGCGAATGATCTCGTTGTTGCGAACCCCCAGCGTGGTCTTGCAGCCATCGGCGCAATGCGTGCATATCGTGCCGACGTGCTTCATCTCCCACGGTCGCGTCTTATAACGATACGTGCCGCTGGTGAGCGCGCCCACCGGGCAAATATCGATGCACATGCCGCACTCGTCGCACTCCAAATGATCGAAATGGTTGGGCTCAATCACCGACACAGCGCCGCGATTGCCCACGCCCAGCGCCTTCACTCCCATGCCCTCATCACAGATGCGCACGCAGCGATAACACAGAATGCAGCGCGGCTTGTCGTAAAACACAACGGGCGACCATTGTTGTTCGTCCGAGTGCAGCTTCTGCTCCAGGAACCGGCTCTCGCCCATCCCGTAGCGGAAGGTCATGTCCTGCAGTTCGCACTCGCCGCCCTTGTCGCACACCGGGCAATCCAGGGGATGGTTGGCCAGCAGAAATTCCAGCGTGCCCTTGCGCGCCTCATGCACCTGCGGCGAATCGGTGTGGACCACCATGCCTTCCGATACCGGCAGCGTGCAGCCCACTTGCAGCTTAGGCGTCTTTTCCACTTCCACCAGGCACATGCGGCAGGCGGCTTGCAACGTCAGGCCATCGTAGTAACAAAATGACGGAACCTCAATGCCGACCGCCTTGGCGGCATTGATCACCAGCGTTCCCGGCGCGGCCGTTACGGCCCGGCCGTCGATCGTGAGATGAATTAGGTCGCTCATTGCTTATGCCATCACCAGTTCGGACGCGTGCTGATAAGGGCACGGCTTGCCGTTCAAATGTGCTTCGAAATCGTCGGTGAATTTTTCGACGATGGAGATGGTCGGCATCGCAGCCGCGTCGCCCAGCGCGCAGAAGGTCCGGCCCAGCATATTTTTCGACAACTGGCCGAGCAGCGGAATATCGCTCTTGATCCCCGCTCCGCTGTGGATCCGGTCCAGCATTTTCTTCAGCCAGTTGGTGCCCTCCCGGCACGGGATGCACCAACCGCAGCTTTCATGCGCGTAAAACATCATGATGCGCTGCGCGAATCTCACCATACAAGTGTTTTCGTCCAATACCACCGTGCCGCCCGAACCGAGCATGCTCTTCACCTTGGTCAGCGAATCGTAATCCATGGGGATGTCGCACTCTTCCGCCGTTAGAAGCGGGCACGAGGAACCGCCCGGAACCACCGCTTTCAGCTTCTTGCCGTTGCGCATGCCGCCGCCCACTTCGTTGATCATGCGGAGCAGGTTGAAACCCATGGGAAGCTCGTAGACGCCGGGTTTATTGATGTGCCCGGAAAGGCAGACCAAGCGCGTTCCACCGTTCTTGGGCGGTCCCAGCGCCGCGAACGCCGCGCCGCCATCGCGAATGATGGCCGGAATCGCCGAGAACGTCTCGACATTGTTCAACAGCGTAGGCGCTTGCCAGGCGCCCACCACCGCCGGGAACGGCGGCTTCATGCGGGGAACGCCACGTTTGCCTTCGATAGAATCGAGCAGCGCGGTTTCCTCGCCGCACTCGTACGCGCCTGCGCCCGAGTGCGTATAGAGGTCGAAATCGAATCCCGTGCCCTGGATGTTCTTGCCCAGGTAGCCGCGCGCATATGCTTCCCCGATGGCGCGATCCATGGCTTCGATCAGGTAGCGATATTCGCCGCGAATATAGATGTAGCCTTTGTGCGAATCCACCGCGCGCCCGGCAATCAGAATGCCCTCGATCAACTGATGCGGATCGTTTTCCATCAGCAGCCGGTCTTTACAGGTTCCCGGCTCGCTCTCGTCGGCATTGATGATGACGTACTTCGGCTTGGGCGAAGTGCGGGGAACGAAGCTCCACTTCAGGCCGGTTGGAAAACCCGCGCCTCCCCGGCCGCGCAGCGCCGAGATTTTCACTTCCTCAATGATCTGCTCGGGCGTCATCTCCATCGCCTTGAGAAAGGCCTTGTAGCCGTCCGTGGCGAGATAGGTGTCGAGCGATTCCGAATTCGCAAGACCAAAGCGTTTGCTCAGGATCTTGACTTCGAGCGGACTGGGTTCGTTATAGAGCATCGTCTTTAGTTCGGCCGAACGCGCGGACGCGTTTCCAGGTTCAGAACGCGCTCCTCGAGCACATCCAGGCGCCGGAGCAGCGCCGCATCGAAAGCTTCGCGTGCATCCATGCGCATCGTCTGAGTCTTTATTTGATTGTGGAAGTGCGCGAGCAAGACGTCTTGTACTTGCCGGACCAGCACCTTGATCTCGGCGACAACGTCTTCCAGGTCTTTCTTCGTAATCGGGTCTGAAGCGGGCATTCTTACTGCGCCCTCCTTACATCCGCGAGCAGTTGATCCAGCTTTTCCGGCGTCACATGATGATGGAAGTCGTAATTGAGCTGGATGGCCGGCGCCCAACTGCACGCGCCCATGCACTCCACCTCTTCGAGGGAAAACTGGCCATCCGGCGTAACCTCCTTGTGGCCGATCCCGAGCTTCTTCGACGCGTACTCGTACAATTCGTCCCCGCCTAAAATCAGGCAGCTGATGTTGGTGCACACCTGCACGTGGCATTTGCCCATCGGCTTGCGATGGAGCATCGAATAGTAACCCACCACCTCGTCCACTTGCAGCGGCTGCACCTGGCAACGGCGCGCCACCTCTTCAATCAATTCGTTGGAAATATGCCCCACTTCATCCTGCGCGTACAGCAGCATCGGCACCACGGCCGAGCGCGTCCGGCCGGGCGGATAGCTTTCCAGCAGCTTCGCGAATCTGGCTTCGAGTTCCGGCGAAAAGGTCATCGGCTAGGCACCATTAGCGATCCACGTCTCCCAAGACGAAATCCATGCTTCCAAGCGACGCTATGGAATCCGCCAGCAGCCGTCCTTCCAGCAGCGCCGGCAGCGCTTGCAGATTTCCGAAGCTCGGCGTACGCATATACACGCGGTAGGGCTTGGACGTTCCGTTGCTGACCACGTAATAAGCGATCTCGCCGCGCGGCGATTCCACGGCTTGATAAACTTCGCCGGCCGGCACGCGGAAGCCTTCCGTCACAATTTTGAAGTGATAGATCAGCGCTTCCATCTGGGTCTTCATTTTCTCGCGCTCCGGAAGCACGATCTTGGGCGCCGCGGCCTGCCATGCGCCTTCCGGCATCCCTTCCAGCGCCTGCTTGATGATCCGCGCGCTCTGCCGCATTTCTTCCAGGCGCACGCGATACCGCGCGAACACGTCGTTTTCGGTGTGTACCGGGATCTCAAAATCAAACTGATCGTAGCTCGAATACGGCTCGTCCTTGCGGACATCCCACTTCATGCCGGCCGCGCGAATCATCGGGCCGGTGACGCCCAGGTCGAGCAGGTCTGCGAGCGGCACAAATCCGACGCCCTGCGTGCGTACTTTCCAGATGGGATTGCTGTTCAGCAGATTTTCGTACTCATCCACTTTGCTCGGGAATCCGTTGATGAACTTGCCCACCACCTGCTGCCAGCCGCGCGGTGGCTCCAGCGCCAGGCCGCCGATGCGGATGTAGCTGGTCATCATGCGCTGGCCGGAGAACATCTCAAAGATCCGCAGGATGTCCTCGCGCTCCCGGAAGCAGTAAAAGAAAACAGTCATCGCGCCGATGTCCAGCGCGTGCGTTCCCAGCCATACCAAGTGGCTATTCAGACGCTGAAACTCGGCCAGCATCACGCGCATCCATTGCGCTTTCGGCGGAATTTCAATGTCGCCGATCAGCTTTTCCACCGACAAGGCATACACCAGATTGTTCGATAAGTTCGCGAGGTAATCCACGCGATCGGTCAGCGTCACCACCTGCTGCCAGGTTTTCACCTCGCATTCTTTTTCGATGCCGGTGTGCAGGAATCCGATGTCGGGCACGGCCTTGAGAATGGTCTCGCCGTCCAGCTCCAGCACGATACGCAGCACGCCGTGCGTGGAGGGGTGTTGCGGCCCCATGTTCAGGATCATCCGCTTGGTGCCGGCGAGCGCCGCGACGTCGGGGATGGCCGCGTCCAGTGTCGCGTCGGACGCGGTGATGGAATCGGTATGAAGTATGGTTTCACGCATGTCGGGCTTTACTCATTCTGATAACTGTACTTATACCCGTGTACCGGATAATCCTTGCGCAGCGGGTGGCCTTCCCAATCGCTCGGCATCAGGATCCGAGTCAAGTCGGGATGATTGCGAAAGCGAACTCCGAAAAGATCGAACACTTCGCGTTCGTACCAATCCGCGGTGCGCCACACGCTGAAGACGGAGTCGATCTCGGGATCGGCTTCGGCGATCCAGCATTTCAGCCGCAGCCGCTGATTGCGCGCGAGCGAATGCAGCAGGTACACCACTTCGAAACGCGGATTCGCCGGCAGCCAGTCCACAGCGGTGATGGCGCTCAAACGAATGAACTGTTGCTGATCCTTGAGGTACCGGCAAACTTCCACGATGCGCGCCGGTTCAATCCACAGCGTCGGCTCATTGCGCTCGGCGTGGCCGCTGGTAATGGCATCGGGCAGCGCGGCATCCAGCGCCGCCGCCACCGCGTGATCCTTCAATATGTCAGGCAGCATTTCGTTTGGTCACCCGCGATCCCTCCGCGTCGTATGGACTGCCTTCGGACGCGTCCTGCGACCAGTCCAGCGCGCCTTTTCTCCAGATGTAAAAGAATCCGGACAGCACCAGAACGACGAAGATCAGCATCTCGAAAAACCCGAACAGCTTCAATTCGCGGTACACCACGGCCCAGGGGTAGAGAAATACGGCTTCAATGTCGAAGAGGATGAAGACGATGGCAACCAGATAAAATTTGACGCTGAAACGCTCGCGCGCCGAGCCCGTGGGCGCGATGCCGGATTCGTAGGGCGAGTCCTTCACCCGGTTCCTGACGCGTTTGCCCAGCAGAAAGGAGATGGCCACCAGCGCCGCCGCCACCACGACTGCGATCGCGATCTGGACCAGCACCGGAAAGTACGTATCAGGATAAGAGGTCGGCATTCGGTTGGTTGGATTGTGGACTCAGAGCCCTAACATTCGACTATAATGAGATCCGGCCTCGGGCCGCAACTTTGGTTTCCGGATTTGGTTCCTGCGCGATGGCGGCATCCACAACAGAACAGATCGAAATTGTTGTGAACGGCCAGGCTCGGCTCGCACCCGCTGGGTGCACTCTCAAAGAACTGCTGGTGTGGCTGGACGTTGATCCGGCGCGCGTGGCGGTGGAGCTGAACCGGTCGATCGTCCAGCGGCCGGCCTGGGATCAAACTACGGCAGGACCAGGCGCAACGTTAGAGATCGTACAGTTTGTCGGCGGGGGCTAGGGGGAACGCCTCCCCGGCGACCTAGTTAGCTGCGACCCAGTCGGTCGAAAACGAAAACTGTCCACTTGCCTATTGACACCCGCCACCAACCGGGTAGAATTTTAAATGCGCTCTTGGTGCAAACGTTAACGGGGGAACATGTTCAAAACAAAGAAAAGTCGTTCTGAAGCGGAAGATAGTGCACGCACGTTTGCCTCAAGCGACGTCTCGCGCATTGCCCAGGTCAGTTTGCGGCAGTTGCAATGGTGGGACGAGCGCAAGGTAGTCTCCCCGCGGCATGAGGGACACAAACGCGTCTACCAGGCCGAGGAGGTAATTGAGATTACGGTCATCGCCGAACTTCGCCGCAAGGGATTTTCACTGCAGAAGATCCGCCGCGTGCTGCGGTTTTTGCAGCGCGAAATGGGCAAGCGGCTCGCCGATGTCATGCAGTCGAACTCCGATCTCCATCTGGTCACCGACGGCAAGTCGATTTACCTGGAAGACCAGCAGGAGCGGATCATCGATATCATCAAGAACGCCAAGCAGCCCATGTTCCTGGTCTGCGTGAGCGATCAGGTGCGCCGCCTGGGCGAATCGCCGCGTAAGCCGGTAAAAGTGGAAGCGGGCTCGGCCGGGGCGCGCCGCTCGGTTCGCAGCGCCTAGGCCGCAGCCAAAGCGGTGGTTCCCAAAAGCCCGGGGCCATCCGGCGAAACTCCGGTATACTAAAAGAGCGAGGTGTGAATGCCGCGTTGGATACGGTCTTTCCTTTTTGGAGCTTTTGTCATCGCTCTCTGCTCGGTCTTGGGCGGTGTGTTCGGGCCGGGTGTGACCGGCGTTTCCGCGGCCTCCAGCGGTCCTGAAGAAGACCTCAAGACCAATATTAAAGAGTTCACCAAGGTGTACGAGCTGGTGGAGAACAACTTCGCCGACAAGGTCACCTCCGACAAGGGCATTTATAAAGGCGCCATCCCCGGCATGCTGCGGACCCTCGATCCGCACTCCAATTTCTTCGATCCGAAAGAATTTCAGTCGCTCCGGGACGATCAAAGCGGCCACTACTACGGCGTGGGAATGCAGGTGGCTCCGCGCAACGGCAAGACCATCGTGGTAGCGCCTTTCGGCGGGTCACCCGCCTACAAAGCCGGGCTTCGCCCGGGCGACGTGATCCTGGCGGTGAACGACAAAAAGACGGACGCACTGAGCACCACCGAGGTGGCTGACCTGTTGAAGGGGCCCCGCGCGACACACGTTCAAGTGACCGTGGGCCGCGAAGGTTCCGACACGCCTCTGGTGTTCGACATCGTACGTGATGAAATTTCCCGCGACAGCGTGGAAAACGCCTTCTGGGTTCGTCCCGGAATCATGTACATGAAGATCACGCAGTTCAACGAGAACACCAGTGAGGAAATGGAAGATAATTTCAAGCGCCTGGGAGAGGCCAATGTCAAAGGCCTGATCCTGGATCTGCGAGAGAATCCGGGCGGGCTGTTGAACGAAGGCGTCGCGGTGGCCGGGCATTACCTGCGCAAAGGCGAAGTGGTGGTTTCCCACCGCGGCCGCGCGTCGGCCGAGAAGCCGTACCTGGCACGCGGCAGCGCTTTGGGCCAGAATTACCCGATCGTGGTTTTAGTGAATCGGTACTCGGCGTCGGCGGCGGAGATCGTTTCGGGCGCCTTGCAGGATCATGACCGCGGCTGGATCCTGGGTGAAACGACGTTCGGCAAAGGTCTGGTTCAGACGGTTTATCCGTTGGACGACAATACCGGCCTCGCGCTCACCACGGCTCATTACTACACGCCCAGCGGCCGCTTGATCCAGCGTGACTACTCCAACATTTCGTTCCTTGATTATTACTACGGCAAGCGTACCGAAACCAAGAACCTGCAGGACGTGAAGAGCACCGACAGCGGCCGGACGGTATATGGCGGCGGTGGCATTACGCCCGACGAGAAATACGAGCCGCCCAAGTACAACAAGTTCCAGACCGACCTGCTCACCAAGTACGAGTTCTTCAACTTCACCGCGAAATGGTTCGGATCGCATCCGCAAGCTCATTTGGTGAAGGGTTGGGAGCCGGATGCGGCGGTGGTGGGCGAATTCCGCCAGTACGTCACGCAGCAAAACGTGCCGTTTACCGACGCGGACTGGAGCACCAATCGTGTCTGGATCCAGCAGCAGCTCAAACGCGAGATGTACGCCACGGCGTTCAGCTACGAGGAATCGCAGAAGGTGGCCATCGAGACGGATCCCGAGGTACTGAAGGCCATCGATGCGATGCCCGACGCGAAGGCCTTGCTCGACAAGTCGAAGAAGCTGATCGTCGAGCGCATCCAAAGAGATCCGCTACAGTAGCGAGTCGGCAAGGGTGCGGCGGCATCCTCGTTTCAGGAAAGCAGCTATGCCGTCGCGCTCCGTTTTGCCGGGCTTATAAGAGTTTGGAAACTCCACAGATTACCGTCCTTGATGCGGGCGGACAATATTGCCATCTCATCGCCCGGAAGATTCGCGATCTGGGCGTGTACGCCGACGTCAAGCCCAGCGAAACGCCGGCCTCCGAGCTGACTGGCCGCAAGGGAATCATCATCTCCGGCGGGCCTGACAGCGTCTACGAGCCAGGCAGCCCGCAGATCGATCCGAAAATTTTATCCACCGGTAGCGCCGTGCTCGGGATCTGCTACGGCCAGCAGCTCATGACCTACGTGCTGGGCGGCGGCGTCCAAAAGGGCGAGAAAGGCGAATACGGATTCGCGCGATTTCGAACGGCTCAATCCCATCCGCTCTTCACCAATTTAAATGGCGAGTTGCAAGTGTGGATGAACCATCGCGACCAGGTGGCGTCACCTCCGGAAGGCTTTGATGTCCTGGGCGCAACGTCCACCTGCGCTGTGGCCGCGATCGCACACCGTACCCGCCCGCTGATGGCCGTGCAATTCCATCCTGAAGTGGCCCACACCGAGCAAGGCCATCAGATCCTGGCGAACTTCGTGTTCGACGTTTGCGGTTGCGTGAGGGATTGGAATCCCAAGGATCGTATCGGTCCCATCGAAAAAGAGATTCGCGCCGTCGCCGCGGATCGCAATGTGTTCTTCTTTGTCAGCGGCGGCGTGGATTCCACGGTGGCCTACACGCTTTGCCTGCGGGCGCTCGGAGCCGATCGCGTCTTCGGGATCTATGTCGACACGGGCTTGATGCGCGAACACGAGACCGCTTACGTGCGGCGATTGTTCCAACAACTGGGCGCCGCTGACTTTCGCGTGGAAGAAGCTGAAACGGAATTCTTGAAGGCTCTGGAAGGCGTAACCGATCCCGAAACCAAGCGCCACATCATCGGAGAGCAGTTCGTCGTGGTGCAGGAGCGCATCCTGAGCAGCGGGCAATTTCTCGATGGCAATTGGATTTTGGGCCAGGGCACCATTTATCCCGACACTATCGAATCGGGCGGCACCGCGAAAGCCGACGTCATCAAAACCCATCACAATCGCGTCGCGGGAATTCAGAAGTTAATGGAAACAGGCCGGATCATCGAGCCGCTGGCTTCGTTTTACAAAGATGAAGTTCGCGAAATCGGCGCGGAGCTTGGCATTCCCGCGGAGTTTTTGAACCGCCATCCTTTTCCGGGGCCCGGATTGGCGATTCGTTGCCTCTGTTCAGAAACAGGTGCTCCGGTGACGCGCCGCGATCCCGGGTGGCTGCTTCCGATTCGATCGGTTGGCGTGAAAGGCGATTCTCGGAGCTACCATTCGGTGCTCGCGCTCGATAGCCTGCCCGATGCCGACATCGCCACCGAGCTGGTAAACAGCATGCCCGACATCAACCGCGTGGTTGGATTGGTTCACGCGCGCGTTCCAATCGCCGAGTTGCAATCGAGCCATGCCACGCTTACTCGCGAACGATTGAAGCGCCTGCGCGACGCCGACGCTATCGTGCGGCAATGGTCTGAGGAAAGCGGCTTCGAACGCGAGGTCTGGCAGTTTCCGGTGGTGTTGATTCCGATCGGCGCGGGGGACAGGCCGGATTCAGTGGTACTGCGGCCCATCCATTCAGTGGATGGGATGACCGCACAAGTGGTCCGCATGCCGCGTGAGCTTTTGCACCGCATGACTCACGAACTGCTTTCGGTGAACGGGTTGTGCGGCGTCTTTTACGATCTGACGCACAAGCCGCCGGGAACCATCGAGTGGGAATGATTCAAATCCGGTGAAAGCTCTTCAAAATATCTTTGGTTGAATAACGCAGCGCGATGGGGCGGCCATGCGGGCAGCTCATCGGGCAGTCGGTGGTAGCCAGTTCGTTCAACAGCCATTCCATCTTCGTGTGATCCAGCCGCATGTTGATCTTGATCGCGGCCCGGCAGGCAATACTTGCGGCCATTCCACGGCGTAAATCGGCAAGAGAGACTTTGCTGGCCTCACCCTCCGCCATCTCGAGAATTTCAAACACCAGCTTTTCGATCTCAGCCGGCCCCACACCCGCCGGCGCACCTTTCACCGCGATGGTGCGGTTGCCGAAAGGCTCGGAATCAAAACCGGAATGTTCCAGTTCGCCGGCGATGCGGACATATTCGATCTGCTGCCCGGCGGTTAGATCGAGCAAAATCGGCATCAGAAGTTGTTGCCGCTCCACGCGGCCCTGGGCCTGCTGGCGCAGTACTTTTTCGAACAGAATCCGCTCATGCGCGACGTGCTGGTCGATGATCCACAGGCCATCTCGACCGGCCGCAATGATGAAGCTATCGTGAATCTGGCCGAGCGGGCGAAGATCGGAGAGCGCGGTCAAGCTTTGCGGAGGTTCTGAAACCGGCAGCGACAGCGCGCCGTGCGTGTCCGGCACGGCTGTCAGGCGAATCGGCTCGAAGTCAAACCTCGGCTCCGGCGCAGCGGTTCGATTCAGCGTAAAGACGGGAAGGTCTTCGATGCGCTCCTCGCCAACGTCGACGCTTGGCACCGGCTCGAAGCGCTGATTCTCGATCCGCTGCGTGAAATCGGAAAACGGCAAATCGGCGGCCGGCTGCGGTTGCTGCAAGACAGGGATGCTGGACGCGGGCCGCGAGGCGATCAACCGCTCGCGAATCGCATCCCGCACGAAATCGTGCACAAAACTGCCGTGCCGGAAGCGAACTTCGGTTTTTGACGGGTGGACGTTGACATCCACTTCTTCGCAATCGCAATCGACGAACAGCAGTGCGAACGGATAGCAAGCCGGCGGCATCAGGTTGTGATAAGCCGACGACAGCGCGTGCAGCAGCAGACGATCGCGAATCAGGCGGCCATTCACGAACAGGAAGACCGAATTCCGGTTCATCTTCTGCACCTGCGGCCCGGACACGAAGCCGCGCAGCGCGAAGACGCGCGTCGAACGGTTGTCCGCTTCGACCACGTCCAGTTCGCGCTCGACGTAATCCAGATTGATCAGGTCTTCGAGCGTCTGGTTGCCGAACACTTGATAGACGCGTTCCTGCAACGTTTCGACAGGTGTGACGTCCAGCAAGGAAGATGTCCCGTGATTCAGCTGGAAGGACTTCTTCGGATGCGCCAGGCTGTAGTGCGTGGCTAACGAAGCGATATGGGCCAATTCGGTTTGATCGGACCGCAGAAACTTCTTGCGCGCCGGAACATTGTAGAACAAATCCCGAACCGAAATGGTAGTTCCCTGAGGCCTGGAAAGCTCATCGCAACGCAGGATCTTCCCGCCTGCGATTTCGACCGCCGCGCCCGTGGTTTCCTCCGACGCCCGCGTCTCCAGCAGCAGCCGCGAGACCGACGCGATGGAGGGCAGAGCTTCACCCCGAAATCCCAGCGTGGCGATCGAGAGGAGATCCTTGACGTCGCTCAGTTTGCTGGTAGCGTGGCGCTCGAAGGCCAGCAGCGCGTCGTCGCGCAGCATCCCGCTGCCATTATCTGCGACGCGGATTAAATGGCGTCCGCCGCTCTCGATATCGATCCTGAGATCGGTGGCCCCGGCGTCAAGCGAGTTCTCGATCAGCTCTTTAACTACCGACGCCGGTCGCTCAACCACCTCCCCAGCCGCGATTTTGTTAGCGACGTTGTCGGAGAGGACGCGGATTCTGCCCATGAATCAGTATCAGGGCGACTAGCCGCTCATGGAGGACAAGAACTCGGCGTTGCTGCGAGTCTTGCCCAATTTGTCCAGCAGAAGTTCCATGCTTTCCACCGGCGACAGCGGATTCAGCACGCGGCGCAGTACGAAGATGCGGTTGAGCTCTTCCTTGGGAACCAGCAACTCCTCTTTGCGCGTGCCGCTCTTGGTGATGTCGATAGCGGGGAAAACGCGTTTGTCCATCAATTTGCGATCGAGATGGATTTCCATGTTGCCCGTGCCTTTGAATTCTTCAAAGATCACGTCATCCATGCGGCTGCCGGTATCGATCAAGGCCGAGGCTACGATAGTGAGCGAACCGCCTTCCTCAATGTTGCGAGCCGCGCCGAAGAAGCGCTTGGGACGCTGGAGGGCGTTGGAGTCCACGCCGCCCGACAGCACTTTGCCCGATGGCGGAACCACGGTGTTGTACGCGCGCGCCAGGCGCGTAATGGAATCGAGCAGAATGACGACATCGCGCTTGTGCTCGACCAGCCGCTTGGCCTTTTCGATCACCATTTCGGCCACCTGAACGTGCCGCGAAGCGGGTTCATCAAACGTCGAGCTGATCACCTCGCCCTTCACCGACCGCTGCATGTCGGTGACTTCTTCGGGGCGTTCGTCTATCAGCAGCACGATCAGCGAAACTTCCGGATGATTGGCGGTGACGGAGTTGGCGATGGACTGCAGCAGCATCGTCTTACCGGTACGGGGTGCGGCCACGATCAGCCCGCGCTGCCCTTTGCCGATGGGCGTGAGCAGATCCATCACGCGTCCGGAGGCGTTGTCGCGCGTCGTTTCCAGCTTCAGCCGTTCATCGGGATAGAGCGGCGTCAGGTTGTCGAAGAAGATTTTGTTGCGCGCTTCCTCCGGCGGCTCAAAATTGATCGCGTCCACCTTGATGAGGGCGAAGTAGCGTTCGCCTTCTTTGGGCGGGCGGATCTGGCCGGAGATGGTATCGCCGGTACGCAGATCGAAACGGCGGATCTGCGACGGTGAGACGTACACGTCATCGGGGCCGGGCAAATAATTGTATTCGGGCGCGCGCAGGAATCCGAAGCCGTCGGGCAGGCATTCCAGCACGCCTTCGGAAAAGATCAGGCCGCTCTTTTCGGCTTGCGTTTGCAGAATCTTGAAGATCAGCTCCTGCTTGCGCAATCCGGCGGTGCCGGTGACATTCAGATCCTTGGCGATCTGGTTGAGCTTTTGGATACTCATGTCCTTGAGCTCCACCAGGTCGAGCGTGCCGTTCTTCTGATTGGCCTGAGGCGTGCCTCCGCCGTGGCGCTTGCGTCCAGTGGGCGGACCGGCCGGCGCCTCCGCCTTGCCGTTCGCGTCTGGAGCCTTCGGCTCAGCCGCTGGGGCGTCCGCTTTATCGGCCGAAGATTGCGGGGCATCGGTCTTGACGGGGGATTTGGGGTCCGCCGCTTTAGCGCTGGCCTTGCCGTCCGGTTTCGGGTCGGATTCCTCGGGGGTGGGAGCGGCTACTGCCGCTGGGTCTTGATTTTCGAGATCGCTTGCCAAATTTCCCTCGCTCCTCGGCAGTTTACGGCCGAGAACGGCAGAGGCTCGGTCTCGGGAGACTGGCTCCGGATGGCCGCTACGCCTTGCCGCTGATTGCTTTGACTTTTCAACTTATCCGTTTTTGTGGCGATCACGATGTATCGCCGGTTATGGAACTCCAACCACTGTTTGAGTTCCAGGTCCTTATCCATCCAGCCCCGACGCGCGTCGAGGATCAAGAAACAGAGCTGCAACGACTGTCGGTGCAACAGGTATTGTTCGATGAGCTGTTTCCACTGACCTACTATTCCCGCTGGAACACGGGCGTACCCATATCCCGGCAGATCGACGAAGTGGAATTGGCCGTCGATCCGATAAAAATTAACCAATTGCGTGCATCCGGGCTTCGCGCTCGTAAATGCCAATCCCTTTTGACCCGTGAGGCAATTCAGCAAACTCGACTTGCCGACGTTGCTGCGCCCCAGAAAGGCGATTTCCGGGAGCGTTTCAGCCGGAAACTGTTCCGGCCGAGCTGCACTGGTTACAAATTGGGCGTCCATCCGGCCCCTCGCCCGGTCCATCCCACCAAAGGCGAAGCCATCGCTTTCCGACTGTCAGCCAATCGCGCCTTATATCGAAATCCGTTCTTCTGCCGATCCGCCGCGCACCAGCTCCACCGGCGGGGTGGTGGCCGCGAGCGGCAGTGCGACGAGTTCCCGTTCCAGCGCAATCTTCAGCACTTGATCCATGGAGGTCACGAACTGGAGTTTCATCTCTTTGCGGATGTTCTCTGGAATATCGGGAAGATCTTTTTCGTTGTCCTTCGGCAGCACTAATTCGTAGATTCCCTGCCGGTGCGCCGCCAGAACTTTCTCTTTCAAACCGCCGATAGGCAACACGCGGCCGCGCACCGTGATTTCGCCGGTCATGGCCAGATCGCAACGAACCGGAATATTGGTAAGCGCGCTGCAAATACTGGTGGCGATGGTGATGCCGGCCGAAGGGCCATCTTTGGGAATCGCGCCTTCGGGGACATGCACGTGAATGTCGACGTTGCGGTAGAAGTCGCGCGGCAGGCCAAGCAGATGCGCTCGCGACCGCACATAGCTCATCGCCGCGTGGGCCGATTCCTGCATCACGTCGCCCAGTTTGCCGGTGGTTTGCAACTTGCCTTTGCCTTCCATCACGGCCGCTTCAGTGGTAAGAATGGTCCCGCCCACTTCGGTCCAGGCCAATCCCACGGTGGCGCCTACTTCGTTCTTCTTGTCGGCTTGCAGGTCGCGGAATTTGTTCGGGCCCAGAAATTCGGAAACGGTCTCGGCATTGAGCACGGCTTTCTCGATTTTCTTTGAATCGCCCGGCTTTCCGCTGCCATGCGCATTGACCACTTTGCGCACCACCTTGCGGCTGACGTTCCCGATCTCGCGTTCCAGATTGCGGACGCCCGCTTCCCGCGTGTAGAACTGGATCAAGCTTTGCAGGCCGTCATCGGTGAATTCCAGGTCGCCCGACTTTAGCCCGGTTTGCTTCATTTGCTTCGGAACCAGAAAGCGCTTGGCGATCTCCAGTTTTTCCAGTTCCGTGTAACCGGAGAGCCGGATCACTTCCATGCGATCCTGCAGCGCCGGCGGCACGGTGTGCAACACGTTCGCCGTGGCGATGAAGAATACCTGGCTCAGATCGTATTCCACGTCCAGGTAGTGATCCATGAACATATAGTTCTGTTCCGGATCCAGCACTTCGAGCAGTGCGGCCGATGGATCGCCCCGGAAGTCCATCGACATCTTGTCGATTTCATCCAGCATGAACACCGGGTTTTTGGTCCCGGCCTTCTTCATCATCTGCAATACCTGGCCAGGTAGCGCTCCGATGTATGTTCTGCGATGTCCGCGAATCTCCGCTTCGTCGCGCACGCCGCCCAGCGAAAGACGAATGAATTTGCGGCCGGTGGCCTTGGCGATGGACATTCCGAGCGAAGTTTTGCCTACTCCGGGAGGTCCGACAAAGCAGAGGATGGATCCCTTGGGGCTCTGCACCAGCCGGCGCACGGCCAGAAATTCCAGGATGCGCTCTTTGATCTTCTCCAGGCCGTAGTGATCGGATTCCAGCACTTCCTGCGCGTGATTGAGGTCGCGAATCTCCTTGGACTTCTTCTTCCACGGCACTGCCAGCAGCCAATCCAGATAATTCCGCGATACGGTGGATTCGGCCGACATGGGCGGCATGTTCTCCAGCCGGCGCAACTCCGCGATCGCTTTCTCGTGGGCGTCCTTGGTCATGCCCGCAGTGTCGATCTTGCGCTTCAGCTCATCGAACTCGCTCTTTTCGCCGCGGCCGAGTTCCTTCTGTATGGCCTTGATCTTCTCGTTGAGGTAATACTCTTTTTGCGCCTTTTCCATCTGGCGCTTCACGCGACCCTGGATGGTGCGGTCGACATTGAGCTTCTCGATCTCGATGTCCAGCATCTCGGCCACGCGGGTCAACCGGTCCACCGGATCGAAGATTTCGAGCAGCTCCTGCTTTTCTTCGATCGTCAACTGGAGATTCGCGCCCACCGTGTCGGCCAGCTTGCCCGGCTCGTCCACGCGGATGGCCGCGATCATCGTTTCGTAGTTCAGGTTCTGGCTCAGTTTGACGTACTGCTCAAACAGGCCAGTTACGCGCCCTACCAGCGCTTCCAACTGTGCCCCTGCGTCGACTTTGAAATTGAACGTCTTGACTACCGAGCGGAAATACCCTTCATCTTCGCTGACCGAAATAATCTTGCCGCGTTCCACGCCTTCCACCAGCACCTTGATATTGCCGTCCGGCAATTTCAGGCTCTGGACAATGTTCGCAACCGTGCCTACGCTGTAGATTTCGTCGGGGCGAGGCTCGTCGACCGAGGCGTCATGCTGGGTAGCGAGAAAAATCTTCTTGTCTGACGCTAAAGCTTCTTCCAAAGCCCGAACGCTCGAATCGCGACCCACCACGAAGGGGGTCATCATGTACGGGAAAATCACGACGTCCCGAATGGGCATCATGGGCAGGCGTCGTGTATCGGATTTGTCTTTTGAGGTTAGCATCGTGAAGTTAGCATCTGCGGTTAGGCGATCAGCATCGGCGTCGTCAATATAGGGAAGATTTGCGAGGGTGGATTGGTTCCTTCGCTCCTGACTTGAACCAAAACGGCTCGAACCAAAAACCAAAAACGTCAGCGGCGAACGGGGGCTTAACCGGCCTTTTCGAGCAAGGCCATGTTGATCTTCTGCGTCATGACCATTTCCTTGGTCACCAGGAACTCGCGGACCTTCTTGTAAGACGGAAGATAATACATGAGGTCTAACATCAGGTCCTCAAGGATCATCCGCAGCCCGCGCGCGCCAACCTTTCGCTCCATTGCCAGGGCAGCGATGGCTTCCAGCGCGTCGTCGCTAAACTTCAGTCTAACATTTTCAAACTCGAAAAGCTTCTGGTACTGGCGGACGATGGCATTCTTGGGCTTGGTCAGGATCTGGACCAGAGCTTCCTTGCTCAGGTCTTCGAGCACCGCCACCACTGGCATACGGCCAATGAATTCAGGAATAAAGCCAAACTTGATGAGGTCTACCGGCTGGACGTTTTCGAGCAGATCCACATCGCGGCGATTGGAGGCAGTTCGCGCGGGCGCGCCTTCCGGCCGATGTTCTTCCTGTTGGACGAAACCCATGGACTTGGTGCCGACGCGCTTGGAAATCACTTTCTCCAGTCCGACGAAAGCGCCGCCGCAAATAAAGAGAATGTTGGTGGTGTCCACCGGCGTGAATTCCTGATGCGGATGCTTGCGGCCACCCTGCGGAGGAACGTTGGCAACCGTACCTTCCAGGATCTTGAGCAGCGCCTGCTGCACGCCTTCGCCCGAGACATCGCGGGTGATGGAAGGATTCTCGTCCTTGCGCCCGATCTTGTCGATTTCGTCGATATAAATGATGCCCTGCTGGCAGCGCTGCACATCCCAGTCGGAATTTTGCAGCAGCCGCAGGATGATGTTCTCGACGTCTTCGCCGACGTAGCCGGCTTCGGTGAGCGTGGTGGCATCGACGATGGCGAAGGGAACATCCAGGATGCGCGCCAGGGTCTGGGCCAGGAGCGTCTTACCCGTTCCAGTGGGCCCGATCAGCAAAATGTTGGATTTGGAAAGCTCCACTTCGGCGCCACGCTGCTTGTTCATCTGGATGCGCTTGTAGTGGTTGTAAACCGCGACCGCCAACTTCTTTTTGGTACCGTCCTGACCGATCACGTACTGGTCAAGATATTCTTTCAACTCCAATGGTTTGGGAAGCTTATGAGGCGCCCCATAAGGTTGATCGTGACGATCGTCCTCTAGAATCGAATTGCATACAGCGATGCATTCGTCGCAAATGTAAGCTCGGGGGTAATCGTTGGGGGAGGAGATTAACTTGCCGACTACGTCCTGACTTTTATGGCAGAAGGAACAACGCAGTGCGTCATCAGAACCAGCACGTTTCACAGGGAATCTCCCGTCGACTAAGACTATACACTACCAGTGTTCTGACCTACTCTCTGAAACACCATTATAACAGAAGGTCTCAAAATGCGCCCCTGGCAAAATGCGCTAAAAGACGGCTAGACCACAAGAGAGCCATGTTACGGCTTGTAACTGGTACTAAAACCTGGAGCCTAGCAGTCCGGCTCCGGGATATTTCCAGGCTCTTTCGGGGGCGTCTGGGCTGCTTGCGCCTTCCGGATGGCGTCGACATCGGCTAAATCCTGGGGGCGCCCGGCGGCCAGCTTTGCGGTTATCAGGTCCTCGTGCGAAATCACGCTCGCTCTCAACCCGCTCGTCGCATCAATGACATCTTCAATTCGCCGCGCCCATGCCACATCAAAATCGACACCCGGGATTTCGGTCAAAATATCCACCGCAACGGGCTCCCTCCCTATGTGAAAAAACGGACCGCGTTCCGCGAAGTCGGCAAAGGTCAGCCCTTCAATTGGTGCCTCGAATCGTGCCAACGATTCGTAAACTGCCTTCGCATTCTCGGCGTCCGGCTTGACCCAAATGTCCAGGTCCTTCGTCGCGCGGGGTTGTGCGTGGGCGGATACAGCATAGGCCCCCACAACAAGATATTTAACGCGGTGAGCGTTCAAAACGGACAAGAGTTCTTTGAAGTCTGGGTACATCCGGTACCTGGCCCTTCATCGCATACTGTTCTTGAGTGATTTCTGAGACCGCCGCCATCCGCTCATGTAGGGGCCGGCTTTGCCAGTACCGATATTCGTCCGCCTTAACCTCGTCGAGGTCAGCAAGACTCGTGTATTTGCGGATGGTCTTGTTCATGGGTTTCGGATGTGCTAGACGAGCAGATTTCCTGCAAGTGGGACTTCGAGATAAGCAAGTGCTACATCTATTCTAACAGTCATCCGTCCTTGCACCAGCGGTTTGAACCCGACCGAAGTTCCGACCCTGACATCGAGCGGTCCCAATCCAGCGCGTGTCCGAAACTGGCCTACCTCCGGCCCCACATCCAGCCGATATCATCTTCCGCTCGCCTAGGCGCGGGGACTGCGGTACGAATCGCGTTTTCGGCCGACGGAGTGGCGCGGACGATCCGGCAAGAATCAAATGTGGCGCCGCTAAAGTAAAGAAACCGATCGCCCGGCTTTGTGTACGAGGGCTGTACAGGGTTCGCTATCTCGCCCGAGGGCGAGGACGGCCAGGGGATTGTCCACGAGTGTCGGATGTCAGTCCACGGGCCCTCGGGTTTGCCGCGGATCGCTTCTTTCAGTTGATAATCTGTAACGATATCCTCGGAGCGATTGCCCTCATCGTTGAGTTCTTCGGACCTTGATCTCACGACCTGCAGAAGCGCAACGTTCAAATCCGGGAGGTATCGAACGCGCCCGGCAAGAATCCAGTCGGGACACGGATACGCAGAACGAAGACGCGCGGCAGTAGCGTGTTCTATTGCCTGCCGGTCCTTCCAGAGAAGAGGCGCCACTTGGCGAACAGAATCACATCCACGAAGGCCCCAATAGCAGCGCAGATCAATCTGAAATGCGTGATGAATCGCCTCGCGGGGCGCGTCCGCGGTGTACGCGACCCCAATCGCGCTGTCGGCGCCGGTGAGCGTTGAGAATTCACCAGCGACTATCCCAAATCGATACTCAGGGCTCTGGTCGTCCGTACTGTGCACTGGAATAGGACGATCTCCTTGATCCCTCGAAAATCCATGCGCGCTACGCGCTACCACAAAATAGCTGAGCGGGTAGCTGATAAGAACGTCAGGCTCTATGTCGTACCATGTGCTCGATACAGTTCCATTCAGCACCGTCACGGAAGCCGAGAAGGACAAGTGCCGCCAGCCAAGCACATATGCAACCTTGAATGGAAAGCTCAGCAAATCCCACTTATCTTTAACTGGAAATTCTGCGTGGACCGGCCAGAAGGACAACAGAGGCTCGGGTACCCACCGCGTCCAGCCATAGTAGTAGTCAGAGTTCGAGATGTCCACGCGATAGTACCGATTCCCGCCCGGGAGAACGGGGCGAGTTGGGTCGTTCAGGACCAAATATGGAACCGCTCCTAATAATTGCCTTTCCGTCGTTCTGTCCACACGCACCTGCTCCAGCCCGCAGAGGACCGCATGAATTTTTCGGGTTAGCAGATAAGAGCGAACTCGCACACCGATGGAGAAGAGGACCGGGCAGCAGTAGCAATCCGAGATAAACCCGGCAAGCGCTACGGCCGAACAATCGACGGAGCATTTATAAAGTTAGACACCGTTACGGGTCACCGCAGCCAACGAAAAAGCCGGTCCCGCGAACGAGACCGGCCTCTATTGTCCCAACTGAAGCTACTTAGTACCGATAATGATCCGGCTTGTACGGACCCTCCACCGGCACACCGAGATAATCCGCCTGCTTCTTGGTCAGCGTGGTCAGCTTCACGCCGATCTTCTCCAAGTGCAGCCGCGCCACTTCCTCGTCCAGCTTCTTCGGCAGCGTATATACGCCCACTTTGTAGGTGTCCTTGTTCTTCCACAGATCCAGCTGCGCCAGCGTCTGGTTCGAAAAGCTGTTGCTCATCACGAAGCTCGGATGGCCGGTCGCGCATCCCAGGTTCACCAGCCGGCCTTCGGCCAGCATGAAAATGCAGTGGCCATCGGGGAATGTGTACATGTCCACCTGCGGCTTGATGTTGGTCCGCTTCACGCCCTTGGCCGTGTTCAAGGCATCGATCTGGATCTCGTTGTCAAAATGCCCGATGTTGCAGACAATGGCCTGGTCCTTCATGTGCGCCATGTGATCCAGCGTGATGATGTCCAGGTTGCCCGTGGTAGTGACATAGATATCGCCGCGGCCGAGCGTGTCTTCCACCGTGGTCACTTCAAAGCCTTCCATCGCGGCCTGGAGCGCATTAATGGGATCGATTTCGGTGACAACCACTCGCGCGCCCATGCCGCGCAGCGAATGCGCCGAGCCTTTGCCCACGTCGCCATAACCGCAGATGACAGCGATTTTGCCCGCCACCATCACGTCGGTAGCGCGCTTGATGCCGTCGGCCAGTGATTCGCGGCAGCCATACAGATTGTCGAATTTCGACTTGGTCACCGAATCGTTCACATTGATGGCGGGAACCAGCAGCTTGCCCTGTTCCTGCATCTTGTACAGCCGGTGCACGCCGGTGGTGGTCTCTTCGGAAACTCCGCGCCAGGCCTTGACGATGTCGCGCCAGTGATGGGGATTTCCCGCATGAACCTTCTTCAGCAGGTTCTTGATCACCGTCTCTTCGTGGCTGCCCGAGGGCGAGTCCACCCACCTATCGCCATTCTCCAGCTCATAGCCCTTGTGCAGCAGCAGCGTGACGTCGCCGCCGTCGTCGACCACCAGCTCCGGACCCTTGCCGTCCGGATGGCTGATCGCTTTGAGCGTGCAATCCCAATATTCTTCGAGCGATTCGCCCTTCCACGCAAACACCGGCACTCCGGCGGCGGCGATGGCGGCCGCGGCATGGTCCTGTGTCGAGAAAATGTTGCAGCTCGCCCAGCGCACGGTGGCGCCCAGGTCGACCAGGGTCTCGATGAGCACCGCGGTCTGGATGGTCATGTGCAGCGAACCGGTGACCCGCACGCCTTTCAGCGGCTTGCCGGGTGCGTACTTCTTCCGGATCGACATCAAGCCGGGCATTTCAAACTCGGCGATGGAAATTTCCTTGCGGCCCCATTCGGCCAGGCTCATGTCCGCCACTTTGTACTCGGTGGCGGCGTTGTTGATGGTTGCTGTGCTCATTCGATCTCCGTGCGGGAAATTATATCTACGAATCTAGATATGTTGATATAATAGTACAACTAGCCCGATGGCGTCAATCCTCAAAAACCTGCGCTTGCTGGCCGATCCCAGCCGGCTCCGTATCTTGTTGCTGGTAGAGCGCGAAGAGCTTTCCGTGGCCGAATTGCAGGAGATCCTCGGCATGGGCCAAAGTCGCATATCGACCCATTTGGCCCAACTCAAGAATGCCGGCCTGGTGGAGGACCGGCGCAACGGCAAGAGCATTCTATACCGGTTGAAGCAAAGCGTGCTGTCTAACGGCTTTTCCGAAATGTTGGGCGTTTTGAGACAGGCCGCCGCCGAAATTCCCGAAGCCGAGCAGGACTCAGAAGCTTTGCGGCTTGCGCTGCGCCGCAGGCAGGACAAGATGCGCGCCTATTTCGACGAACTGGCGGGTAAGTTCGGGCGCAACTACGTTCCAGGCCGGTCCTGGCAAGGCCTGGCGGAAACGCTGCTGACGCTAATGCCGCCCATGGTGATTGCCGATTTGGGCGCCGGCGAAGGTACGTTTTCGCAATTGCTGGCGCGGCGATCGAAAAAGGTGATCGCCATCGACAACTCGGAAAAAATGGTGGAGTACGGCCGCGACCTGGCGGCGAAGCACGGCGTCAAGAATCTGGAATACCGCAAAGGCGATCTCGAAGAAGTGCCGATCCGTGATGCTACGGTGGATCTGGCGTTTTTCAGCCAGGCGCTGCATCACGCGCAGCATCCCGAGCGCGCGGTGGCCGAAGCATGGCGCATTTTGAAGCCAGGCGGCCGGATCGTCGTTCTGGATCTGCTGCGACACAGCTACGAAGAAGCTCGCGAACTCTACGCCGATTTGTGGCTGGGCTTCACGGAAGTTGAGGTCACGCGCTTCCTGCGTCAAGCAGGATTCAAGAACATCGAGACCTCGGTGGTCCACAGCGAGGAAGACGCGCCGCACTTCGAGACACTCCTAGCGGTGGGTGACAAGTAATTCCAGGCGCTACCAGTGTTGCCGGGGTAGCCAACGCCGATGAGCGTCCGGCTCGCCGAAGCTGGCCCAAACGAGCGCATCCCGAAAATCCGTCTTGGCAAGATCGACCGCCTTCTGGAGCTTTGCGACGTTCCCATCGCTGATCTTGAGAACGGCGAAGTGCAGCCGCTCCAATCCGGCGCTTTCCCATCCGGGAATATTGGTTCCGCACTCATCGAGAAGGATTGTGCGAACGGTTTCTCTCTCGCTCGGCGGGAACAGTAACTCGACGCGACGCTCTGTTCTAGGAGTAAGCAATACTTCGACCATACTAACGCTCAGCCATAATGAGCGCGCCTAGAGCTTTGAAATTGCGCGCGAACACCAGCAGCGCGATCGCGAGTACAGCGACCCCGAAGGCGCAAACCGCGGTCCAGCCTTTGTACTGCCAGCAAATCGCGCCGAGCCATGAGCCGATCGATCCGCCGGTGAAATAGCAGAACATATACACCGTATTCAGCCGACTGCGCGCGTTGGGGTCCAGCGCATAAATGCGCGTTTGATTGGCGACGTGGCCCGATTGCACGCCGATATCGAGCAGCACTACGCCCGCGATGAGTCCGGCCATGATTTTTCCGAACGCGCCGAGCAGAAGAAACGACGCCAAAGTTGTAACTAGCGCGAGAAAAATTGTGAAGCCGGTTCCCCGGCGATCAGCGAAGCGCCCAACCAGAGGCGCGCACAATGCGCCGGCTGCTCCCACCAATCCGAACAGCCCCGCGACCGACGATCCGTAATGATAGGGCGGCGTCTGAAGCAGGAACACCAGCGTGGTCCAGAACGCGCTAAACACGCAGAGCAGCGCCGCGCCCAGGAATGCCGATTCGCGCAGGGCCGGATGATCGCGCACCAAATCCACGAGGGACCGCATCAGCACCGGCCAGCGAAGGTTGTTCTGCGGCGGAAGTTTCGGCAATCGCGCGCGAAGCAGCAGCATCAAACCTAGCATCCCGAGCGCCGCGATCGCGTACACGGAACGCCATCCGAAGAGTGATGCAACTACACCGCTGAATGTCCGCGCCAGAAGAATTCCGATCAGCAATCCGCTGAAAACTGTCCCCAACACGCGCCCTCGGCTGTTTTCCGGAGCAAGCTGCGCGGCAAAAGGCACGATAACGTGTACCGCGGCGCCGCAGGCACCTACCGCAAAACTTGCGATCGAGATCCAGAGCAGATTCCGCGCAGTAGCCACGCCGCACAGCGCCACCGCGGCGGCCCAGAGCAGCACTGTTAGTAGCGCCCGACGGTCGAGACTATCGCCCAGCGGAACAAACACCAGCATCCCGATGGCGGTACCTACCTGGGTAAGCATCGCCACCAGCCCGATCATGCTGGCGCTTACCGAAAATGTAAGTGCCATCGCGGCCAGCAGCGGCTGCACGTAATAGATGTTCGCTACGATGACGCCGACACTAAACGCCAGCAGATGGACAGGAACGTCGGTCTTGGAATCTCGCACTTGCTCTCAGTAGCGCAAAGGGCGCGAAGCGCACCACAAACCGGCCAGGAACTGCCTGGCGCCGCCCTCCGTTTTGCGCGTGTCCCTTGTAAGATGAACGGCGGGGCTATTCGGCTGCTTCTTCTTCGGCCGGTTCTGCTTCGACCGATTCTACATCGGCCGGTTCTTCTGGGGCGGGCTCCGGCTCGCCCGCTTCCTTGCGCGCATGCTCAAACAGGAAGTTCATGGTCTTGTTACTGCGGATCTGATACGCGATCCGGCCCAAGACCCCGTCTTTTTGCAGCTTCTTGCGCACGGCGGCCACCGGCTCGCGCTGCTGTTTGGCAATACGCTGGACCTCAACGTCCACTTCGTCGTTGGTCGGCGCGATGGCCTCGCGCTCGGCGATCTTATCCACCAACAGCGACGCCTTCACATCGTGCAGCGCCTTGGGACGCTGCGCTGCTTTCAGCTTCGCCCAGTCGATCTTCAGCTTGGTGGGATCGATGCCGCGCTCAGCGAGCTCCCGGAACTGATTTTCAAGTTGCGCTTCAATCTGACGCTCGATATAGGCTTCCGGCACCGGAAATTCGTGCGTTTCGATCAGCTTGTCGATGAGCTGGTCTTTCGCCTTCTGTTGCGAGGCATATTCGCGCTCGTGAAAGATGGCTTTGCGAACGGCTTCACGCAGATCGTTCAGCGTCTGATAATCGCCCAGATCCTGCGCGAATTCGTCGTTCAACTCCGGCAATTCTTTGGTGCGGATGGTGGTCAGCTTGGCGTGGAACCGCACGGTTTTGCCGGCCAGCCGCTCCTGCCCGAAGTCCTCCGGATAGGTAACTTCGAATTCTTTCTCTTCTTCCGGCGACATACCGCGCAACGCGTCGGAAAAACCCGCCATCGTATCGGGATCCCCCACGTGCAATACAACTTCGTCCTGATGGATAGCCTGGTCGACGCCTGAAAGGCTGTCGAGCGTAACCACCGCATAGTCGCCATCCGCAACCGGGCGCGGCTCAACATTTACCATTTGCGACTTCTGCTCGCGGATTTCGTCCAGGCGTTTCGCGATGTCTTCCTCGGTGACTTCCGGCTCGCTGTAGTGCACCGTGACGCCGCGATAATCCCCGAGCTCGATCTCCGGCGCCACTTCAAATTCGGCCTTGAAGCGCAGCGGTTCGCCCTCGTGAAAATGAACGTCCTTGACGTTCGGACGGCCCACCACTTCCAGATGCTCTTCTTCCATCTTCTGCCTGAAGTACTTGGGCAGCAGATTTTCCAGAACGTCGTCGCGCACTTGCTTGGAGAACTTGGCGCGGATCAGGCTGGCGGGCGCTTTTCCGGGACGGAAGCCGGGAAGCTTGGCCTTCTGCTGGATGTCCGCGACAACGCGATCCGTCTCACGGGCGATCTCATCCACGGGGACAGTAATTTCGATTTCGTGCTTGCAACCTTCAACTAGCATTTAGGAGTGAACAGGCGAGGCATTGGGGGCCCGTGCTTCCATTGAAACACCGAGCCCCCCGTGGAGGCAATGGCTACTTCGCTACGGCGGCCAGCTTGGCGCCTTCCTTGAGAGCTTCCGCCTTGTCGGTGGCTTCCCAAGTGAACGTCGGCTCGGTCCGGCCGAAATGTCCGAAAGCGGCCGTCTTGCGATAAATCGGGCGGCGCAGCTTCAGGCTGTCGATCATGCCCTTCGGCGTGAGCTGGAAGTTGGAGCGAACCAGCTCCACCAAACGCTCGGCTTCCACCTTGCCGGTTCCGAACGTATCCACCATCACGGAAACCGGTTCGGCCACACCGATGGCGTAGGCGAGCTGGACTTCGCAGCGCGATGCCAAGCCGGACGCGACGATGTTCTTGGCAACGTAGCGCGCCATGTAGCAGGCCGAGCGGTCCACCTTCGTCGGATCCTTGCCCGAGAACGCGCCACCGCCGTGTCGGCCCATGCCGCCATAGGTGTCGACGATGATCTTGCGGCCCGTCAGACCGGTGTCGCCGTGCGGTCCGCCGATGACGAATCGGCCGGTGGGGTTGATGTGGAACTTAGTGCCCGAATCCACCAGGTTGGAAGGAATCACCGGGTCGATGATGTGCTTCTTCACTTCCGCGCGCAGCTCCTCGGTGGAAATCTTGTCATCGTGCTGCGTGGAAATAACCACCGCATCGATGCGCTTGGGCTTGTTGCCGACGTACTCCACGCTCACCTGGCTCTTGCCGTCCGGACGCAGGAAGTACAACTTGCCGGCGCGCCGAATCTCGCTCAGCTGGCGGACCAGCTTGTGAGCCAGCATGATCGGCAGCGGCATCAGCTCTTCGGTTTCATCGCAGGCGAAACCGAACATCAAACCCTGGTCGCCGGCGCCGCCCGTATCCACGCCCATGGCAATGTCGGGCGATTGCGTCTGAATCGTGTTGATGATGCCGCAGGTGTTGCTGTCAAAGCCCCACAGTGCGTTGTTGTAACCGATATCGTCAATCACGCTGCGCACCAGGCGCGGAACGTCAAACACGCTCTTGGTGGTGATTTCACCGGCCACCACGCAAAGTCCGGTAGTGATCAAAACCTCACAAGCCACTCGGCCCGTGGGGTCGTCCTTCAAAACCGCGTCCAGGACCGAATCCGAGATTTGGTCCGCCATTTTGTCGGGATGTCCTTCTGTAACGGACTCCGACGTAAAAATATGCCGCATCTTCTCTGACACCGAATAAGCCTCCTCAAGGTCTTCTAAAAATATGGAGAGTCGGTGATTTACCGACCAAGAACCAAGAGGAAAGTCTATCGCTTTTGAAGCATCCCGGTCAATGGAACCGGGGGTCCATCCCTGACGCCCCTTCGTAACTTTGGTTCTAATTACTGATTGTAATGGGCGGACTGCATGCAATGCAAATCAGTACTTTTGATACCAGCCCACAGCTTGCCGATCACTCGCGTTCCCAGAGCCATACGGCACCACGGTGACGCCGGCCAGCCGCATGGAGCCGCCGGGCACCACCGGCAGGCGGTCATTGGTCAGCAATAGGCCCCCGGGCTTGAGCATCGCACCGGCATTCTCCAACGCCAGAGACTGCTGGAACGCATCGTAGTAGACAAAAATGTTGGTCGCCACCATCAGATCGAATTGGCCGGCTGCGGGCAGATTCAGGCGTTCGAGAACGATATTGAGATCCACCGGCTGGCAAGCGAGAACCACGTCCGGACGGATTTGTACGGCTCGCGTCTGGAGCCCTTGGAAGATCCGCGGAGGCGGGATGGGCGCAATCGCGGAACCCACCTGGTCGCCCAGCGATTTCCAGTAGCCCAGGAGCTCGGGCGGCCACGGGAGCACGGTGTCGCGCGGCAACTGGACCACATAGCCGATGTTGTTCTTGGCGTGCTCGCGGGCCCGCTCGATATGCTGGATCACCGGGGAGCTGATGTCGAAAATCGACATCGACACCGCATTCGTTTTCGCCAGCTTAAGCCGGACCAGCGAATCGTATAGCGCGAACGGTTGCAGAGTCTGCTCTGGGTAATAATCGTAGGCTGAGTCTTCGTTTTTGTCGATGAAATCCAGGCCTGGGCCAATCACGGCCACATGAGCCACTTGACCTTCGCGCAGTACTCCACGTTGCTTCAGATCGCGAAGGGTCTGTTCAATGGAGAAGTCGGGGAAGATGGCGGTGTCGAGAGAAACCCCACGATCGCGAAATAGCGACGAACGATCCAAGAGCGACGAAGGGTCGTCCGGCTTGCTATCGGCCTTGGCAACGGCGGCGCGCTCCGCCAGTGTCTTCCGCTCCTGGAGCACTCGCAGGAGATTCTTCAGGATGAACACGCCGGTCTGTTTCGGGTCGCCGGAAGGTCCCGCGTTGATTCCCTGAGTTTGCAGAAGCCGCTGCAAAAAAATGAGGCGCTCGTTGTCGCCTGGGTTGCCGAGACCCGCGACTAAATCGTCCACTCGGGCCCGCAGAATCCCGGCCCGGGAAGCTTCGGCGAGCCCCTCGCCTTCCATGCGGATGCGCGGGTGCTTGGTAAACGAAGTGCCGTAGAGCAGCAGGTTGACCATCGAATCGAGATCGCCTTGCTGCAGGCGCGCACGGATGGCCTGGTCCTCACTGCGGCACCACGCGAGCCACGCCGCATCGTCTGCATTTCGAAGCTCAGCGGGAAGCGGGCCACGTTTTGCCTCCGCAAAAGGAGAAAACGCCCGGCTTGCTGCCAGCAAGCCGAGCGTTGTGAAGAGGACTACCGAAAACTTCAGGTTCACTACATCAGTACATCAGAACGAGAAGCGGGCGACGAGTGTACCCGTGCGGCCCTGGAGGTACGCCGTATTGGCGGTGTAGATCGATCCGGTTGGCAGGTAGGTATCGATTACCCCGAAGCCGCTGCTGTAGATGCCGCTCGATGAGCCCGGCAGGTTCTGCGGACTTGCCGTGCTCGGATTCGGAAACAGCGTCCGGTTGAAGATGTTTACGAATTCGGCTCGGATGAAGAGGTTGAATTTACCCTCCGGGCCAAACCGGAAATTGCGGCCGATGTTGGCGTTTTCGGTCGGTGTGCGTGGACCACGGAAGCCCTTGTAATAAACCGAGGTTGAAGCACAAACCCCACCTGCAGGGCAGGGCGCCCAAGCTTTCGGATTCAACACCTGCGTGGTAGCTGGATTGAAGGTGCTGTGATCGTTGATGTTTACACCCGGTGTATAGAAGGGCTGGCCGGCAACCAACATATCTTCACTCTGCAGGAAGTTCGGCGTGGTGCTCACTGGAGGCGCCAGGAACTGGCCGCTCTGGTAATTGGCGAACCAACCGATCTGCCAGTCTTTCGCCAGCCAATGCAGGCCGCCCTTGGTCGGGATGAATGACGCACCGGGAACGGTGTAGATGGCGTTGAAGTTCAGATCCTGCGGCGGGATCTGCTGGATTTGCCAGACGCTGCTCTGGGGATTAAAGAAGTTCTGGCGCTGGGGCTCTACGTAACCCGCGCCCCAGGTGTAAGAGCCGCCGGCCTGCAACCCGTGCGAGAATCGCTTGGTTGCTTTGATTTGCAAGGAATCATACTTGGATCTGCCGGTTGGGGAGTCCGCGTCCAGGATGCCCCCGTACTGTGGAAACGGGTAGAGAGCGCTCTGCAGCGAATTAGTCGCAGGGAAGCCGGCATACGGTGTAAAGCCGGGGTGCCCGGACGCAGCCAGCCTCTGCTGTACTGCCGTGCTGTTCAAGGGCTGAAGCGTCAGCAGGTAATCGGCGTAATTGTTGTAGCCCGAGGGTCCACTTCCAGGGTACGGGTACAAACCAAATTGCGCGTACGTTGACGCCGGGATTTGAGCGGTAGCCGTGGTATTGACACCGGTACCGGCAACGGTGCCTAGAGGTCCGGAACCCAGCCAGACGGCGCGGTTGCCGATGTAGTAAGCCTCCACGATAAAGTTCTTGGTGACCTCCTGCTGGACACCAAAGCTAAATTGGTTGACACGGGGCGGACGGTTTTCGTTCCCATCCGGGACGTAGGGATCCGATACACCTGGGATTCCGACGGTGCCTTTGTTCGGATAGACATAGGGATTGGTCACCGGCCAGGTGGGCTGCACAATTGCGCCCGGCGTGGCAATGTTCACGTAGGGATTGATCCCTGAGAGCGGATAGACTCCGTTCGTGCCGATGGTGGTTCCGGCCGGGTTGGCAACAAACTGGTAGGTGAATCCCCATCCGCCGCGCAGCACGGTCCTGGGCGTTAGCTGATAAGCGGCGCCGACTCGCGGCCCAATCCCGAAAGGATAGGAGGACTTATAGAAGCTGCAGTTGCAGCTGCTGGCGTACTGTACCGCACCCAGCGCGCCGCCGGCGTTGGTGTTTGGCAAGGTCGGGTCCAACTGCCCCAAACGTCCATATTGCTCGTGCTCTGGAGTAGCGTAATCCCAGCGCGCGCCGTAAGTCACGGTCAGGTTGCGCGTTACCTTCCAGGAGTCTTGCGCGAACAGACCCCACTCCTGGCTCCCCTCACGAGTGAACTCAGCCGGGGTCTGCGTTACGGAGGCGTAGTCTCCTAACAGGAAGCTAGCGAAGCCGAAGCCCATGTTATACCCATTGAAATTCGTGGTCGGAGTAAACGGCTGCGCTGTCGCGGTCGCGATGCCAGTTGTGCTTACGGCGTCCATGGTGACCCCAGAAAAGGCTCCCGTGTAGTCTTGCTCGAGGTACATCTCCGAGCCGAACTTGAAAGTATGCGCGCCCTTAACCCATGTCAAATTCGCATTGAAGCTGGGCTTTTCTTCGTAATTCTGCGATTGGATCTGACCCGAAGTTCCTACGTTTTGCATGCCCCCAAAGCCGGAAGAAGTGCCAATGGCGCCCTGAATACAATTCGTTGGAGTGCCGGGGGGGCCGATGAGCTGCCCGCACAATCCCGTTAAGCTCGGGAACTGGCGGTCTTCCAGAAAGCCGGAGAGATCGAAGGCGGACGGATTGAAATCGAGGAACGGTGCGTGGTCGTTGAAACTGGTGTGATAATAGCCCGCACCTAAGTGCAGCAGGATGGTGGGCGAAATGGTGCGGTCGTAGTTCACGCGGCTAATCCAGGTGGGAATGAACGTTCCGCGGTATCCGCCGATCTCAGTTGGCAGACCATCCGCGTTCCCCAGAGGAGACGAAATCTGGCTTTCGGTGTTGTTCCGGTCCCAATAGAACGAGATCTTGTCCTTGTCGGAGAGGATTTCATCCACTTTGACTGATGGAATGGCTGAGTATCTTCCACCCGCGATAGTCCCGTTGTAGTTACCGACGATGTTGGAATTCTGCGGTTGGGGGAGCAGGGCTAGAAACGCAAGAGAACTGGGGCTCATCGCGCTCTTGGGAATGATATTGCCCGGAAATGGATTGGCGTAACCCAGATTGTTCGCTGCGTTCACGCCGCGAGTGGTGGGATCGTAGATCTCATTCGCATAGATCGGGCGGCCCAAAGCATCCGTGCCCAGGGGCGTGGTCGGGATGCCGTACTGTGCGCACAAACTGCAAGTCCCATTCGCTGAGATCGCGGAGAAATCGCCATTCGCAAAAGCCGTGGTTGGGACCGTGTCGCTGAAATTGTATTGCGAGCCTTCCAGGTACTGTTCGTAGGCGAAGAAGAAGAAGGTCTTGTTCTTCCCGTTATAAAGTTTGGGGATAATTACGGGGCCGCCCAGCGTGCCACCAAAATCGTTGCGGCGGTTGCGGGGGTGTTCCTTTCCTCCAGTCCCGTTGCTGCTGAAGGGATCGCCGGCGTTCAAGTCTTCGTTGACGAAGTAGTCGAAACCGGTGCCGTGATATTGATTGGTCCCAGACTTCATGGTCATGTTGATCACCACGCTGCCGGCTTCTCCAAATTCGGGGGCGTAATTGCTGGTCTGATACGCTATTTCCTGAATGGCGTCGGCGTTCGGCTGAGCCATCTGCGTATAATCGTACGTCCCGAAGATACGAGACGTGGCGTCCTGGCCTTCGACGCGCATGGTTTCCGTCAGAGCCGCGGTGAAGGGGCTGCCCGGGACCGATCCGCCCAAACCATTTACCGTAAACAGTCCGCTAGTGGCAAAGCTGCTCACACCAGGAAGGGTCAGAAGCGTGTTGTACGGGTTGCGATAGCCCGACGTTCCGGAATTAACCGTTCCGATGCCCAACAGCGGCAGGTTGTCCATCTGCTCCAATGTGACGTCATGGGTGACGTCGCCGGTCTCCGCTTGCAGGAGTGAAGCTTGGGCCTCAACGGTTATCGACTCTGTAGTTGCGCCCACTTCCAGGGGGATGTCTTGCCGGAGAGTTTGCGTAGCCGCGATGGCAAGGTTGGTGTGGGTATAGGTCTTGAATCCTGACACCGTTACTGCCAACGTGTAGGTGCCGACGGGCAAGTTCGCGATTGAATAATTGCCCGAGGCGGTGGACGCCGCGGTGTAAACTCCGCCCGTTTCGGCGTTCGTGGCTTGGACAGTGGCTCCGGCGATGGCTAGCCCTGTGGGATCGGTAATCGTCCCCGTGATAGTTCCGGTGCCGCCCTGGCCGAACGCCATGGGCGCAAACATCGGGCAAAATAACGCTGTCAGGAATAAACCAGCGGCTACAAACACTGAGCGCATGTGTACAAATCTCCTCGAACTTTGAGTAAACTAACCCCTGCCCCGGGCGGCCGCAATAAGCCGCAGCAGGGCGCTGATTAAACTTAGCTTCGTAGAGCATATTAGATTTCAGCCTTCCCGTCAAGGCGAAAGTGAAATTTCAGTGTCAGCTTTGAGGTTGGATTGATGCGCGTATCGGCCTCGCGCTCTGGCTTACGGCAATCCTTGGCACGCGAACATGCCTTTTGATTGCCGCACTATACGGGCGTGCTTGCCCGAAGTTTGCAGATTCTTTTCAGCGAGTGGCGGATATAACTCCCGGTAGCCCCTACATGGGCTGTCGCTGCATCCGTGCATGCAGATCGCAGCGGCAAAGCGCCGTTGCGAGGCAACGGTGGCCTTCAGAGCCAACTCCTCTGAATCGCGAAGACTTGCACCGCTTCCCAAGGAATGGTCTGAATTGTCCGCTTTAGTTTATCGGAAAAAGGCCAATTTTGACCATTATCCGAATATGGCGCGAAATGCGTGCTCAGCGGCCGCGAATGGCATCGCTTAGAGACACGTGGTTATCGTCCAGGATGGTACCGGTGGCGCGTTCTAAAGCCGCGCGCGCCTTCAAGTACGAGCTCTTGGCCACCACTACCGTGGATTTGGCCTGCGCCAGAAAGCTTTCGTACTGGATGATGAAGAAGCTGGTGGATGCGCCCACGTCGAATTTCGCCTGCTCAACGTCCAGAGATTCCTGCTGGAGTTTCTCGGTCTGGACGGCCGCATCATAGGATGCCCGCGCGCGCCGCATGGCGATCACCGCGTCTTCCACTTCCAGCTGGGCCTGCTTCCGCAGCTGCTCTTCAAGCACCTGGCTTTGCCGCAGCAGGATTTCGTCGCGCGTAACGTCGGCCTGGGCGATCCGATTGCGCAAGGGAAGAGTAATGTTCAGGCCGATTCCGTAGGTGGGATACTTGCGCGTGGCAAGCTGCTCGAGAGCGGTTCCGTATCCGCCGAGCAAGGGCGTCTCGATGGAGGGCGGCATGTTGGGCAGCAAGGGATTCAGTTGACCGGCCAGCCCGTTGTTTTGCGCCACGCCCACCAGATCCACCTCGGGACGCAATCCGTTGCGCGACCCCTGCAAGCTGATCTGCGAGTTTTGCACCTGCAGGCCGGCTTGGCTTAAGTCGGGCCGATTCGCGAACGCCAGGGCGACGAGGTCCTGCAGGGGGCGGGTCTCGTCGGTTCCGGGAACCTCAATGGTATCGGTGGGGATGATGCGCGCGTTCAACACCTCCGGATCGTTATCGGTACGGCGGGTGATCACGTTTTTGACGATCGCCTCCTGCTCTTCGAGCAGCCCGCGTGAGTCAATAAGATCCTGGCGAATGGAATAGACCTGAGCGTTAGCGCGCGTCAGCTCCACCGGCGCCTGCGTGCCCTCATCCACTTCCGCTTTGGTATCGGTGTAGAGTTTCTCGGCGGAGGCCAGGGTCTCTTCCTTCACTTTCACGTCTTCATAGAGCGCCACCAGATCGGTGTAGAGGCGCACCACGCCGTAGACGGTGGCGATAAGCTGCTGCTGCACCAATAGTCCCGCGATTTTTTGTTCGTTTTTCGAAATACGAATGAAGCGGCGATTCACGGCCCGGCCGAATCCGCGGAGCAGCGGCTGCGTCACGGTGAATCCAAGGCTAGAGGAGGTATATGGGCTAAAGGCGCTTTGCAAAGAGTTGCTGGTGTAGCGCGAGTTGTCGAAGCCGGCGCTTAGTTCCGTGCCGAGTCCAAGCCCCTGGGTGTAGGCTGCATTGGCGTTGGTGATGTTACTGGTGAGAGCGTTAGTGCCGTAGGCCGCGGGATCGGTATCGGGCGTGGTCTGATGGGTCCAATTGATTTGCCCGGTCAGCGCGGGATCGAATTGCGGAATCGCGGGGCCGGTGGAAAGCGGGACCGTTTGGAGCAGGGATAGATTGTCGAGCTGTTCGGACAGAGCGCCCAATTCGGAAGGATTGGTGGGCACCGATCCGGCGGCCCCGACGGTAGGCGTCGCCGCCGACGTCACCAGCGGGCTGGCTGGTCCGCCCACGCCCACCGGCACCTCAAAGACATCGTACGTCAGGCCGCGCAGCCCGCCGCCGCCTTTGGCGCGCTGCAATTCCGTGTCCGCTGACGGCAATGTGTAGCGCTCGAGCTGAATGTCGAGATTATTTTGGATGGCCAGGGTAATCGCGTCCGGCAGCGAAAGATAAATGTTGCCCGAGCGCAGCAACTGGCGGATGAGGGGCGTGTTGGACAGATCCACAGGCGCGACGGGATGCTCCACGTAGGGCTGCGTCAGCCAGTCGAATACTTCCGCCGGGTAACCCGCCGGCGCGAGCAGGAGCAAACAGAGAAATACGGCGCTGATCTTTTTCGTGCTGATCTGGTTCATCATGAATTTGGTTCCAAGCACACGGCCGGCGATGCTGGTCGCCGTGCGTGTTCTTTCAGAGTACGAGAGAGAAGGGAAGCGCACGAGCTAGCGCGAGCGCTTCGGTCCGCTTCCGGCGCCCGCCAACGGGACCGGATGAACCTTCACGCCTTCCTGGACGGAATCGTTGGGGTTGGCGATTACCTGCTGTCCGGCGCTGAGTCCCGAAAGAATTTCGATGTTGCTTCCATAATCCCGGCCGACCACCACGCGCTCGAAATGAACACGGTTGCCTGCGTCGAGCGCCGCCACCATGGTCCCTTCGGGGCGCACGGACAGAGTGTCGCTGGGAAGCAAGAGCGGCGGATCTTTGCGGGGAAGATGCAGATCCACCTCGACGTACATTCCTGGAAGCAACTTGCCTTCGGGATTCGGCACCTGCACCTCCACCAGCAACGTGCGGCTGGACGGGTCCATCGCGTTCGCGGTGCGTGTGACGGTTCCCAAAAACTTGCGTTCCGGAAGCTCGGGCGTTGCGAGCGATGCCATCTGTCCGACATGCACGTCATCGGCGCTGGACTGCGGCACGTTCAAATAGGTGCGCAGAAGATTGGTCTGGGCGATCCGAAACAGCATCGTGCTGCCGGTGTTCACCAGCGTGCCGACGTCCACGTTGCGCAGCGTGACCACACCCGCGAAGGGCGCGCGCACCTTCAGATAGCCCTGCATGTCGGTTAGCCGGCCCAGGTTCGCCTGCATGGCCGAGATGTTTCCTTTGGCCGCGTCCACGGCGCGTTCGAGCGCCCGCACGTTAGCGGCTTGCGCCTGGTATTGCGCTTGATACTGATCGTTCTCCTGCTTGGAGACCGCGCCGCGCCGCACCAGATTATCCCAGCGCGTAGCGGTAACCTTGGCGATGGATTCGTTGGCCTTGCCTTGTTCCAGAGCCGCCGTGGCGCGCGCCAAGTCCGCCTGCGACTGCACCAGCGAGGCTTGTGCCTGGCGCACTTGCTGATCCAGGTCCGGCGCCTCCACATCCGCCAGAAGCTGGCCGGCGGTAACACGGTCGCCAATGTCCACGTAGCGGCGCTGCACATAGCCCTCGGCGCGAGCCAGAATGGGCGCTTCCGTCACGGCCTGGATATTGCCGGGCAGCACCAGGTCGCCCACCGTGGATGCTCTCACCACGGGAACCACGCTCACATCGGGCAGCGCTTCACTCAACGCGCTGGCTTCCGCCGTGATCTGCAGATCTCGCCGGTGATGCGGGATGTAACCCAGGAAGAAAGCCGCGAGAAAAACCGCCGCCACAATCAGGACCAGCAGTGCGATCTTGCCCCCGGACGGCCGCTGCGGATGCTCCAGCGCGGAATGCGCGGCGTGCGAATTCTTCTGCTCCAGTTGCCGCGTCAGCCGCTCGATTTCAGCGCGTAATTCTTGCTCCGTGGCAGGCGCGGTCCGCTCGATTGGATTGTCCGGTTCGTCAATAGTCGATGAAGTCATCGTTACTCAATATTTCGCTGAAAGCAATTTCAATTAATACGATCTCAATAAATATTCGGATTCGGGCAGCCCCTCGCGCTCTTCTTCTTCGATCTGTTTGTCGTGATCGATGGGCGGCTGTTTGCGCAGGTAGCTGTAAACAATCGGCACGATGACGAGCGTGGTCACGGTAGCCAGCAGCAAGCCTCCGATCACGGCCCGGCCCAACGGCGAATTTTGCTCCGCCCCTTCGCCGATCCCGAGCGCCATCGGCAGCATGCCCAGAATCATAGCCAGCGCGGTCATCACCACGGGACGCAGCCGCGTGTATCCGGCCGAAAGAGCCGCCGCGCGCGCGCCCTTTCCTTCCATTCTTTCGTCATTGGCGAAAACCACCATTAGGATACTGTTGGCCGTAGCAACGCCGATACACATGATGGCGCCCATCAACGACGGAACATTCAGGGTGGTTTGCGTTACGTAGAGCATCCACAGGATGCCGGCCAGCGCGCCGGGCAGGGCGGTCAGAATAATGAACGGATCCACCCAGGATTGAAAATTCACAGCCATCAACAGGTACACCAAAACGATGGCCGCCAGCAGGCCCAGACCCAGACGATAGAAAGAACTCTCCATGGTGGCCGCCTGTCCGCGGAGCATGATTTGCGTGGTCTTGGGGATCTTGGTCTGCGCGATGATCTTTTCAACTTGCGAGGCCACGCCGCCCAGGTCCCGCCGGTCGATATTGGCATAGACATCGAACACCGGCTGCACGTCGTAATGATTGGCGATCTCGGGGCCGACGGTGTGTTCTATGCTGGCCAGGTTCGACAACAATTGCGTTTGATAGGGCAGCGCGCCCGGGTTGCCGTATGCGGCCGAGTTCTGATTCGGCGCGATTCCGGTGGCGCCATCGCCTTGGTTCGCAACGCCCGCCATGGAGCCCGGCGTGTTGAACGCCACCGCCGCACCGGCCGCCGAGATTGGCGTTCGCATCAGCTTGGCGATGGAATCGAGTTTATATTGCGGCGTTTGGATCAAGACGTTGTAGCTCACACCGTTCTTCCAGTTGAGCCAGAAGTTGGGAGCCACCTGGCTGCTGCCGCTGAGCGAAATCAGTAAACTGCTGGCGACGTCTCTCTCGGTAAGGCCGAGCTGGCCGGCCTTGACGCGATCCACGCTGATGCGCAGCTCAGGAGCGTCCACCACTTGATGAACGTGGACATCCACCGCCCCGGGAATACGCTCGATGCGTTCATCCAATTGCCGGGCGATCTCATAATTTGGCCCGGCGTCGCGCCCAGTAACTTGGACGTCGATGGGAGCCGGCAGCCCGGCGTTGAGTATCTGGTTGGTGATATTGGCTGCTTCAAAGAAAAACACGATGTCGGGAAATTTCTGCCGCAGCCGCTGGCGCAAACGTTCGGTGGTGATGTCAGTGGGTGTGTGGTCCGGGGTCAGTGAAATCAGGATATCGCCGTCATTGCTGCCGATCACCGAACTGTCGCCGAAAGCCAGATTAAATCCGCCCGGTGGCACGCCGATGTTGTCGAGAATGGTGTCCAGTTCGCTGGCCGGAATTACGTTGCGGATTTCCTTTTCAATTTCGGCGAAAATCAGCTCCGTTTTCTCGATGCGCGTTCCGGCCGGCGCTTGGGCGTGCAAGCGAATCTGTCCGGAATCCACTGTGGGGAAGAAATCCCGGCCAACCAGGTACACCAAACCCAACGAGCCCAGCGAAAAAATCAGGAATGCGGAAAGAACGGCTCCGCGATGATCCAGCGCCCAATCCAGGAATCCGGTGTAGAACGCGCGAAAGCGCTCGAATCGGCGATTGAAAGCGAAATGGATGCGCCAGATTAGGGGATGGCCTTCCGCGGTTCCGCTCTCACCGTGCGCGCCGGACCGATACATCTCCACTTCCGGCTTCAACATGTAGTGCACCATGTTGGGAATCAGCGTGCGCGACAGCATGTACGACGCGAGCATGGCGAAAACCACGGCCAGCGCCAGTGGCGTGAACAAAAACTTCGCCGCGCCTGTCAACAGCAGAACCGGGGCGAACACAATGCAGATCGCCAGCGTCGAAACAAAGGCCGGGATCGCAATCTGCTGCGCACCATCCAGCACCGCCCGTACCAGCGGCTTCTTCATCGCGAGATTCCGATGGGTGTTCTCAATTTCGACGGTGGCATCGTCCACCAGAATTCCGACCGCCAGCGCCAGCCCGCCCAGCGTCATCACGTTGATGGTGTGGCCCATCAGCTTTAAGATGATCAGCGAGGTCAAAATCGAAAGCGGAATCGAGATGCAGACAATCACCGTGCTGCGCCAGCTTCCGAGAAACAACAGGATCATCAGACCGGTGAGCAGCGCGGCGGTAGTGGCTTCCTTCACTACCCCGCTAATGGCTGCGCGCACGAACAGCGACTGATCGAAGAGCTGCCGTATCTTCAACGCCGGCGGCATGGCGGCCTCAAGTCTGGGCAAAGCGGCCTTCACCTTGTTGACGATGTCGAGCGTGGAAGCCTGGCCATTCCGCAGGATAGTCATCAGCGCCCCGCGCGTTCCATTGGTCCGCACGATGTTCTGTTGAACGGCAAATCCATCGCGCACCGTTGCAACGTCCTTGAGATAAACCGTCGCGCCGTTTACCGTTTTGATCGGCAGGTCGTTCATCTCGCTGATAATTTCGGGACTATTGTTCAGGCGAACCGCGTATTCGGTGTCGCCCACCTTGATGGTCCCGGCCGGCAGAATCAGATTCTGAAGATTGAACGCGTTGGAGACGTCGATGGCCGACAACTGTTTGGCGTAAAGCGCGTTCGGGTCCAGATCCACTACCACCTGGCGCTGCTTGCCGCCGTACGGACCCGGTACCGAGGCGCCCTGAACGGTCGCCAGCGGAGTCCGGATGAAGTTCTGCGCCAGGTCATAAATTTCCTGCTCGCTCAAGGTCTTGCTTTCCAACCCCAATTGGATAATCGGCACGCTGGACGCGTCGTACTTCAGGATGTTGGGCGGAAAGATTCCAGGCGGCATGGCGCGCGTGGTTAAGTTTGAAATGGCCGTGATCTGGCTCATCGCCATGTCGATCTTGACGTTGGGCTGAAAATAAACGTGAACCACGGATACGCCGTAATAGGACTGCGATTCGATGTGTTCGATATCGTTAACCGTGGTGGTCATAGCCCGCTCAAACACGGTAAGAATCCGGCTCTCCATCTCCTGCGGGGACATTCCCGTGTAGTTCCAAACGATGCTGACGACGGGGATGTCAATGTACGGAAAGATATCGATAGGCATGGTGATGATCGACACCACTCCGAGCAGGAGAATGGCGACTGCCATCACGACGAAGGTATAAGGGCGGCGGAGCGCTAATCGAACTATCCACATACGCAGCTCAAGCTATATGGTAGTAAAGATGACTTCGCAGGCCGCGAGGTTAGTGGCCCTTTGGAGCTACTTTCCGGCTGGCCGAGGGCCTGTATCTAATTCATTCGTAAAAACTTGATTGCTCAAGTTCGCTTTGGCGCCGATGCGGATCAATTGCGTTTCCCCGGGGCCCTGGAAGAATGTAAAGCCGGCCCGGTCTTTCCACGCCTGCGGGCCGCCCAGCTTGATTCCATGTGCCAGAGTCACGTCATGGATGCGTTTGACCAGCGCTTCGTATTGCGGATCGCCCTGTTTGTGCCCGGAGAAGTTGCCCAGATCGACGCTTGCGGCGAAGATGACGTCGACGCCGGGAACCGAGGCGATCTTTTCGGCGTTCGCCACGCCGATGGGCGTCTCGATCATGATCACCACCAGCATGTTGTCGTTGGCGGTCTGTCGATAATCGCGGCCATAAAGCGCGCCGTATTGGCCGTTACCCATGCTGCGGCGTCCCATGGGCGGGTACTTGGCCCATTTGACGGCGGCCTCGGCCTTTTCCACCGTATCCACCGTAGGAACGATGATCCCGAGCGCGCCGATGTCGGTGGCTTTCTGAATGTCGCTCTCGGTGGCGTCCGGCACCCGGACGAACGGCATGGCCGTGGCTCCGCGGCAGGCCCAGATCATGTGCGCGACATCTTCGAACGTGAGCGGGCTGTGCTGCATCTCGATCCAGGTGAAATCGTAGCCCGAGTTCGCGACAGCACAGTACATGTTGGGATCGGGTGAAAAAACGGTGGCGCCGACGATCGGCTTGCCCTCGGCGAGTTTCACTTTAGCGGTGTTGTAGATTTTCGGTGTGTCCTGAGCTTGCGCGGCCACCGCCAGCGCCAGCGCGATCCAAATGCTTCGCCCCATGAGACCTCCTCGGGATCGGAACAATTCTACTTTAGTTGGTGGTCGGCGAGTTGCTGCTCTCTTTGAAGTCAAAGCCAAGGCTCCTACATCAGGCCAATTCGAATGATCAATGAACGTTTGCGGTGTCGCGCGTCACCGATCGAGAGTCCGCTTCGGCCGTTTCCCGTCAACTTGACGCCGAACAGCCCAATTTCCGGATGGCGCGTAATCCACATCGAGCCGTGACCGTGGCGGCATAATATATGGCATCACAGAGCGATACTTGCACGTAGTAGAGACCCAGCGAGAATCGGTCGTTCCACGGGGAAGTCATAGGGCGTTCTAACGTCCAAATCCAGTCCACCCGCGCGAGAGCGTTTTGACTTCATTGTTACCGATCGATACAATCGGCAGCCATGAATGCTCTAAAGGTTGCTCTTTTTCTCGCTCTGCCTGCCACCGCTCAATGGATCAACCTGCCGACACCAGGAATCCCCCGCACGCCTGATGGCAAACCGGATCTCCGCGCTCCCGCGCCCAGAACTTCCGGAGGCAAGCCGGATTTCTCGGGAATGTGGGTTCCGCGCGATGAGCGCCCGTGCGATCCCAAGATCGGCCTTTTTCAATGCTCGGAACTGCCCATTACTCCGCAGCTCGGCAATATTGCGATTAATTTGAAAGGCGGCATCCCCTATCAACCATGGGCGGCGGAGCTGGTCAAGAAGCGTGCCAAAGATGTGGGGTATATCGATCCCCACACTTTCTGCATGCCCATCAATTACCCACGGGCGTGGGCCTACCCAGAAACTCAGAAGATTTTCCAAATGCCCACTCAACTCGTCATCTTGCACGAATTCAACGCCAGCTATCGACAGATTTTCTTCGACGGGCGCAAGCTTCCGGAAGATATGACGCCCGCCTGGAACGGCTACTCCGTGGCCCACTGGGAGGGCGACACGCTCGTCGTGGAATCGGCGGGCTATCGCGACGACTCTTGGCTGGACACTGCAGGCAACTTTTTCTCTAGTCAGGCGCGCCTCACCGAACGCATCCGTCGCCCCAATTTCGGAAGTCTAGATATTGGCGTCACCATTGATGACCCCAAAGTGTTTACGAAAGCTTGGATGGTGGAACTGCACATGAAACCCATGGTCGACACAGAAATGATCGAGTACATGTGCCAGGACAACAACAAGGATATTCAACACTTTGTTCGATAGCGACAGATTTGTCCAACCGGAGCCTCATGGCCGACCGACTCCGTGTTTCGCCTGGACGATGGTCGCGTTGCCGATGTGCATCTGACTCTTAGCGGGCGCCCCGAACAACTTCCTTGTCCAAACATCGGATCTACACCAGCCTCTAAGAACGGGTGCAACAGGTCACGATCCCAGCCCACGAGGACCGCTAGGCCGCCGTCTTAACCGACACGCGAAGCGTCTGCCGCGTCAGCGGCTTCGATCTCGGCTAGGCGCGGATGTGAACGCTTGGCGGAACGATATTCGCCATTATTGGCGCTTTTCAGGGCACTTCCGCGACTAGGCCGTTACAGGTCAGAGTGGACGATGCGACGTTGCGCAAGGGGTAAGTTTTGAGACGCATGTTTTCAATCCTGCCGCAGCGATGGTAGCGTGGTACCGAGAGATGACGCCATGGATTCCGCGAAGTTAACCTCGGATGATCTCGACGCGCTCAGTGAAAGGTGGAGAGCAAAGTACGAGAAACAGATGCAGGCCGGATGGGTGCACAGTATATGTCTCGAGTGCTTCCGAAAGCGTTGGCCGCACGGAAAATACTCGTCTTGGCGGGCGCCGGCCTCGCTGCGCCAATGGGAAGTTTGCTGTTTCTGCCTCCAGAAACACAAAGACGGACTTCATAAAACCCGTGACCCATTAAACCGTGAGCTTCGATGTGGCGGAATTCACGGCTCTGACCAGTCTTCAAAAGCGTAAGCCTTGCACCATCGCAGAAAGGTCGGTAAACATTGGGACCCGCATGGTGCAAGAGTCAGTTGAAAAATGCAACCGTTCAACGGGTTGTCGCAGCCATGGATTTGATGTCGGCTCCGTTGCACAAAGCTGTCGCAGAAGTTTGACGGTGTTTTTCGGCCTCAGGCTCCCGACCGTTCCGGTTCGGCGAATTCACATGAGCGAGAAGTCGCCATTCCGCGGGTTAAGGCCGTAGACGGACCTGGATGGGCCACAAGCGAGCAACAGCCGTGCTGCGTCAAAGTTGGATACCTCCGTCAGCTTAGAAGAAGACCTGGAAGCCTCGGCCACCTTCCAAGTCCCATACGCGCAGCCAACTCGTCGTTTTTGCCGCGAGAGACCGCACCCGGCCGATTGTGCGTTCCACTCAATCCCAAAGTGCGCATAGACTGGGACAAATAGAAATGAACAAGCGTCTTCGATTGCTGCTGCGTCAAGCCACGTTCAACCTCCGGGGCGGGTTCCTGGTGCGCCCTCTGACCATCGCGCTGGCGCTGGGTCTGGCCGGCGCGCTGCTGTCCTGGCTGGAAGAGGTTTTTCCCTCGCTCAGCAACCTTGCGCCTAGAGTGCTCTTTCCCTCTCACTCCGATCCACAAGTGGCGCAATTCATTCTGGGCGGCATCGCGGCGTCCATCATGACGGTGGTCTCCATTGTTTTCGCGATTCTGCTGATGACCCTGACGCTGGCCTCCATGCAGTTCTCGCCGCGCATTATCGTGAGTTTTACCAGAGACCGAGTGACGCAATGGACGCTCGGCATATTCCTTGGCACATTCTCCTACTGCATGGCCGCGCTTCCCACGGCGCGCTTGTTGCCGCGGCCCTTCGCGCCGGTCGCTACCGTGATGGGCGCGATGCTGCTGGCGCTGACCTGTGTGGCCTGGCTGCTGTTCTTCATCCATCACATTTCGCACGCCATCAGCGTCAGCCACATCGTAGACAGGATCGCCTCAGAAACTGAAGTCATGATCGACGAGATGATGCCTTGGCCGCGCAGACTGAATGCCATGGCCGATCCACACCTGCTGGAGCCAGGCACGTGGGATACCCCGATCCCGAGCCCCAAGTCAGGCTATATCCGCTTCATCGACATAGGGCGCTTGGTCGCCTTAGCCAAGTCGTATCACGTGAAGGTCCACGTGGTTCGCCGCGTGGGGCACTTCGTTCCCGCTGGAACCACCATTTTCATGGTGTACAGAGGAGATCGTCTCGCTCGCGATCAATGGGACGAACTTCTGGGAACGGTTGACCTCGGCCCGTCCAGAACCTTGCAGCAGGACGTTGAGTTCGGCGTTCTGCAGATCGTCGACATCGCTCTGAAGGCGATCTCGCCGGCCGTGAACGACCCGAGCACCGGTGTCACTTGCGTGGACCAGTTGAGCAGGATATTGATTCGCTTCGCTTCCCGGGAAATGCCGGCTACTTTGCTGTATGATCCGCCAGGAGTTGTCCGCGCGAGTATTCCATGGATCGGCTTCGACGGCTTGCTGACTTCGGCGTTTGAGCAGATACGCCTCTATTCGAAAGCCGACGTCGCAGTCAGCCTGCGGATGTTAAGGGCCCTGGCCGACATTGCAGGGACGGTGGAAGATCCTGCGTATCGCCTGATGCTTCACGCGCTTGGAACAAGAATCGTCGCCGGCTGCGCGGAAGGACTGAATGAAGAGGAAGTCAGACCGATGTGCGTCCGGCTAGCTACACTGGAAAAACTCGCGGCTATTCCAGCGCCTTAAACCGCGGGACTTAACTCAATACCAGCCAATGCCATGGCGGTTGCGGAGCCTTCAGCGCGATCGCCGATCGGTCCGGGAAGAAACTCTGCGACGCATCATTCGGGAGGAAACGGGCTGAGTGACCGCTCGCGAAGCCTCTTCAGATTCCGTTCGAGTAATTTTCGGTCTTTGTCGCTGATACCGGGAGTATTCAGCACTTGCGTAAGCCGCGCCACCAGTCGGGCGTCAGTCTCGTCCATGGCCTGCTCGATAAGGTTCGCCTGATCCTGGTCCACTGTTGCCAAGTCTACCATCGGCAATGCAAGGTCGCCTACAGTTTGGCGAGCCATGATCGTAGGGTCCACAGTGTAAGGGATCTCGAACGAAAATCCCGTGTTCTAGGGCATTCACCTGGATTGGCGCGGCTGGGGAACTGCCGATAATAGGCCCATGCCCGTGACAGTTCAAGTTTGGGACGAAGTGGTCCCCGGATCGCGTTCCCGGGCGACATCGGTGACCGTGCCGCAACCGGAGATCACGGCCAGGGAACTCATCCGAAGCCGCGTGCGGGAGGAAGTGGAGGCCACAACCAGTCTATGCCGGATGTATTTCGCGGCCTGGTACAGCCCGAGGAATCCGAGCGCATCCTCAACGGATTTCGAATGAAAGCCAAGCGGTCTCTGGATTGGGAAGCCCAGTTTGCGCGGGCTTGCTCCAGCTTTGAGAGGAACGGCTTCCTCTTGATTGTGGACGGGAGCCAGGCTACGGATCTGGACCAGCGAATCGAATTACGGGCCGATTCCGAGGTGCAATTCATCAAGCTCGTGCCCTTAATTGGCGGATAGAGCGCACCATCGAAACAGTGGAGGAAACCGATGAATCTGGGCGAAGCTGCGAGGTTTTGGGGTATCCCGCAACAAAAGATTCAGGCACCCAGCGGTGCGAGTCCTCACATGCAGGCGCTGATAGAGGCTCTCAACGCGCGGCCCCACGTCTTTAAAGAGCGCGAAGCTATCAAGAATGTCAAAGAGCCCTTGGATCGACTGAAATCCGCTCCCGCCGAGGAGCAGCTCGCATTCGTGTTCGAAGCGCTCGCCGCGCTGGGCACGCGCGCGTCGATGTCGCTGCACATCGTCCTGAAGGGCGTAATCTCGCATTTATTGCGGACCGGATTGCCGCTGAACAGTCTGCACGCGTTTCGGATGGTCGAACTCAGCTCGAACAGTTCTTATCGGTTTCACTTTCCATACAAAGCGCTGCTTTCTTCCTTCCAAAATGTAACCATGACCCCGGCGTTGAAAGACGCCCTTCTGCAGTTGCGCCAGATGGTCGGGGAACACCACGGGATGGACGAGATCCAGGAGCGGATCGATGTCCTGGTTCACGGTGCAAAGGAAAAGCCCGCCGCGGCGGTTTCGGGCTGGAGCCGGCACGTCTTTCAGGAAATTGAGGCGTCGGGGACCCAGATCGCCTGGCGCCGTCTTTTGCTGCATGCGCGATCGCTGACCCAAAGCAGCGCGTCATCGAAGTGGAAAAAGGATGCAGTGGAGTGCGTCGAAAGCATCGGCCGCGCCGAATTCCTGGAGGCGGCTGCACGCTGGCTGGCGCTGGGTCCCATGCCGGGAATGGCGGCGCACCTCCAGGTCCCCGACGACGAAGCGGACTACCAGAAGGGCTTCATCTGGACGCTGGGTGCGGTGGGGGACGCTTCGATGGCCGCCGGGATCGCCGATTTCGCCTTCGCTTGCTTTCGAAAAATCCCTCAGATCGGCGCGGTATCGCATCGTGTCGGCAATGCGTGCGTGAATGCGCTCGCCGCCATGCCGGGCCTGGATGCGGTGACGCAGATCAGCCGCTTGGGCATGCGCGTAAAATACGACGTCGCGCGCCGCTTGATTGAAAAAGCGCTGGAGGAGGCGGCCGAGCGCAACCACGTGGGACGGGACGATCTGGAAGCGATGTCCGTGCCTTCCTTCGGATTGGATTCAGCGGGAGTGCGGATCGAAGTGTTGGGAGGCTGCGAAGCGAGATTGGCGGTGGAAGAGGGCACCGCCGTCCTGAGCTGGTGGCGCGAAGGCAAGCCTCTGAAGGCGGCGCCGGCCGAGGTGAAGAGCAACCATGCCGCGGCTCTGGCGGATCTCAAGAAGGCCGCGAAAGAATTGCAGGCGGTTCTTTCCACGCAACGTCTGCGGTTGGAACGGCAGCTCTTATCGCAAAGCGCCTGCCTGTTCGAGCGATGGCAGGATTGGTATCTGAATCACCCGGTGACATCGGCTTTTACGAAGCGCCTCATCTGGGAAATTCAAACCGGAGATGCATCGCAAACGGCCATGTGGGGGCAAGGCGGCATGGTGAATTGGGCCGGCGACCCCGTAACCGTAGCGCCCACTTCCACGGTTCGTCTTTGGCATCCGATACGCGCACAGGTGCAGGAGGTGCTGAGCTGGCGATGCTGGCTGGAGGATCACGGTATCCGGCAGCCGTTCAAACAGGCCCATCGCGAAGTTTATTTATTAACGGACGCCGAGCGTGAAACCGGGACTTATTCCAACCGCTTCGCCGGGCACATCGTCCGGCAGCATCAATTCTCGGCGCTGTGCCGGGAGCGCGGTTGGCAGTTCAAGTTGATGGGCGAGTGGGATTCGCACAATACGCCTCAATTGGAACTGCCCCAGTACAATCTCCGCGCCGAATTCGATGTCGATTTTTCGGAAGGCGCGGAAGTCTCGGGCCACATGGTCTACAGCACCATCGGCACCGAACGAATGCAATTTTTCCCGATGGAAGCCAAGCGGGGCCGCTTCGAATTGAGGCCGTCCTTCCGGCCTCTCCGTCTGGCCGACATTCCAGCCGTGGTTTTTTCCGAAGTGATGCGCGATGCGGATCTGTTGGTTGGCGTCACCAGCATCGGAACGGATCCCGAATGGGGCGCCGACCATCCGGATGAACACGCGGAATATTGGCATCGTTTTGCGGACGCCGAGCTTTCCATCGCAGCCGAAATGCGCAGGTCGGTCTTGGAGAGCCTGCTGCCCAAATTGACCATTCGGGACCGCTGCCGGATCACGGATCGGTATCTGTGGGTGCGGGGTGAATCCAACGAATACCGCATTCACCTGGGAAGCGGCAATGTCCTGATGGAACCGGGCAGCCAGTACCTGTGCATCGTTCGCGGCGGCGGCGACACGGCTGCGACAGTTCCCTTACCGTTTGAGGGCGACTCCATGCTGGCGGTCATTCTAAGCAAGGCGTTCCTGTTGGCCAACGACAAAGCGATCCGCGACGGCACAATCCTGCGGCAGATCCGAAGATGATAATAGAGCATGGCCAAGACCAACTTTCGGTCCGTGGACGAATACATTGACTCGCAACCGGAAGCTGCGCAACCGATCCTCGAGCGCGTGCGCGGCGCCATCCGCAAAGCTATCCCCAAAGCGGAGGAAGCGATCTCCTACCAGATCCCCACTTACCAACTGCACGGGGACGCGGTGATTTACTTCGCCGGCTGGAAGCAGCATTACTCGCTTTACCCGGTATCCGCGCCCATGCTCTCCGAATTTAAGAGCGAGCTCGCGGCCTACCAGGTCAACAAAGGCACAATCCGTTTTCCGCTCGCTGAACCTGTCCCCGCGAAATTGATCGGGCGCATCGCGAAGCTGCGCGCGAAGGAGGTCGCGGAGCGTGCCCACGCCAAGGGCGCCGCACCCAAAAAGCGCCCGTAAGGTGCTTGCTGTGCTATGATTTCCCCAACCCGAATGGCGGATTCCGTATACATTCCGGGGCTTGCGATCCCCTCCGCGGATGCCGTCTCTCAGCCGCGCCATTCGGCGATTGTACGGATCACGCACTGGATTAACGCACTCAGCTTCGCTGGCCTGGTCATCAGCGGGATCGGAATTCTGCTCGCTCATCCGCGATTTTATTGGGGTGAAACCGGCGGCCTGGGCACTCCGGCGATCCTCCGTCTGCCGCTGCCGTTCATGCTGGGAGGGCCATCCGGGTGGGGCCGCTATCTGCATTTTGAGTCGGCCTGGCTGTGCGTTTTGACTGGCTTGCTTTACGCGGCATCGGGCTTCGCGAGCCGGCATTTTCAGAAGCATCTTGCGCCGGTGAAGAAGGACCTGACTTGGGAATCGCTGCGCGCCGCTCTTGTGAAAAAGGACGAAGCCCACAGCTACAACGTCCTCCAGCGCATTTCCTACCTGGCCGTAGTCTTCCTTTTGTTCCCGCTCATGATCTGGACCGGATTGGCCATGTCTCCCGCCATTACCTCGGTGTTCCCGGCGCTGGTGAATGTGCTGGGCGGCCATCAATGCGCTCGCACCATTCACTTCTTCGGCGCGATCGTGCTGGTTCTTTTCGTTCTGATACACATCGCGATGGTCTGGCGCGCGGGCTTCCTCGGCCGCGTGGGCGCCATGATCACCGGGCGCGTCGCCACTGCGAAGGAGGGCCTCTGAGCAATTCGATTTCACGCCGCAAGCTGATCACCGGGGGCCTGACGATAGCGGGTGGAGCTGCCGGTCTCACCGTTGCTGCGCGGCTGGCCGATCAATACGGGCTCATCCCACCGGATTGGGCCGGCGTCTATGGACCAGGTGAAACGCTCACCTACGCCTGCCAGCGCTTGCTGACGCCGCGCCACTCGCTCGCCCGCGAATTCAGCCGCGCCGAAGTTTCGAAGGTCGCGCAAGTCAGCGGCGAGCATCCCGAAACGGATCCATACCAGCGACTTTTAGACGGAGCCTTCGCGGATTGGCGGCTCGCCGTGGATGGATTGGTGGCGCGTCCCGCCTCGTTCTCGCTCGCGCAGTTGAAGCAGTTCCCCTCACGAACGCAAATCACCGAACAGACCTGCGAGGAGGGGTGGTCCTTCGTCGCCGAGTGGACCGGCGTTCCGCTGGCATACGTGATGAACCTGGTGGGCATTCTGCCGCGGGCCAAGTATGTAGCGTTCTTTCCTTTCGACCCTGCGTGGGATAGCCTGGACATGGACGACGCCTGGCACCCGCAGACGTTGCTCGCATACGCGATGAACGGCCAGGATCTGCCAATCGATCACGGCGCCCCACTGCGGCTGAAGGTGCCCCGGCAACTGGGCTACAAGAGCGTCAAGTACCTGTCCCGAATCATTGTGACCGACAGCTTGAAGCAATTCGGGAAAGGGCTCGGTTCCTCTTCGCCCGAAGTCGGGTATTCCTGGTACGCGGGGATCTGACAAGGCGCTGCGCTTTTCTCTTCGAGGCCGCGGTCCGCGGGCAACACAGAAAGCTGTGGCATCCTTAAAATAACGCACTCAAGCCTAGAGTCTTCTGTAACAAAGTTAGCCACCCCGAGTCTAGTTGGTGCATAGAGGACTGGAGGAAATTGGTGAGCGCTTTGATTGAACCGGTTCGCTCTGATTTGGTTTCTTCGATGCCGCCTCCCGTTTCTCTGGAGGACGTGGTCATAAGCGACCACCTGTTATCGAGGCCCATACACACGATACATTCGCGCGTGGAGATCAACGCGATGTACGAGCTGGCTGAGCTTTTGGCACAGGGCGCGCCCGCGCTACTCAAGCGCCTCGCCCAGATGGCGATCGAGTTGTGCAATGCGGGATCGGGCGGCATCAGCATGCTGGAGTCCGGGCTTGATGGTAGCCTGCTCTTTCGCTGGCGGGCTTTGGCGGGGGCTCTCGAGAGTTATGAGGGCGGCTCAACGCCGCGCGAGTGGAGCCCCTGTGGACAATGCCTGAAAGCCGCAAAACCGATGCTCTATCTCCACCCGGCTCGCTTCTTCACGTATTTCCAAAAAGTCGATACACCGATCGTGGAGGGCTTAGTAATCCCGATGTACTCTGACCGGAAGCCGATCGGTACAATCTGGATCGTTAGCCACGACGAGCAGCGGCATTTTAACGCTGAAGACGTACGGATCATGACCAGCCTGGGCGCCTTTGTCAGCGCCGAGTTACGGCTTTCACTCGGCACAATGCGCTTGGCGGACGAGACGAAGGCTGGGCGAGCTGTGGTGTGGGGCGAGTTAGTCCGGCGCGTGGCCGGCGGCGATTCCTCAGCTCTATCGGCGCTCATGGATGAAACCAAACCGGTTGTGTTTGCCAGGACGCTCAGGCTCCTCGGCTTACGCGCAGACGCGGAAGAAGTCACGATGGATGTTTATTCGCAGGTATGGCGCATGGCCGGAGACTATGACTCCGGGCGTGGTGCCGTATTGGCGTGGCTGTTGAACATCGCACGCAGCCGCTCGATCGACTTGCTGAGATCGCGGGCGCGCCAGCAACGGTGCTCGCAGACGTTATATGCCGAATGCGGCAGCGCAAGCAGCCTGAATCGATGTGAGGCGAGCTCTGAGACAGCCAGGCAGGTCCACACTGCACTCGAAGCGCTGCCCAGCGAGCAACGTCAGGCAATCGAGCTGGCCTATTTTAACGGATATTCTATGACGGAAGTGGCCGCGCGGCTTCGGCTTCCTCTGGGAACTGCGAAATCACGGGTCCGCTATGGGCTTATGAGGCTGCGGCGTCTCATGGCGGCCACCGAAAGCTTCAAACTAAGTGACTGCTGAAAGGTAGCCACTTAGTCTGAGCTGGATAATAGAGCAGTTACTTACGGCTGGTAAGTCAGCATGATCACGCCGCTCTTGGATGTCATACCGCTGGCGTCAGTGACAATGAGTTGAACCAGGTACAAGCCAGGTCCATTTACAAAGTCCACGGTTGCTTTGGGACTGGTTGGCGTTTGGAGCAAGGCCGGCTGCAGGCCGCCCGGAACCACCATGAATAGATATTTCAAACTTCCCGAAGCGCTGGTCGACGCGCTGGCATCCAGTTCCACCGATGGCTGGTTCGTCGTCAAAACCGTGGGAGTTACAACAGCGTTGGTAACGTTCGTGATCGCTACGCCGGCCGAGGACATGTTGATATTTCCGTTGACGCCGTTCGGAAAAAATCCTCCGGCCGAAGCATTTGCCTGGAAACCATAGACGATATACAACACCTGTCCCGGAGTGCGGGTTTGTGCCAGTCCCATATTGTTCAGGGAGAAATAGCTCTGTCCCGAGGGCGGCGGCAAAATGTCGACTCCGTCCAGCAGCGTGGTAGATATGCCGAGTTGAGCCACCTGGAGCCGAATGTTGGAAGCATGTTCGGCCTCTGCGGCCAGGATCTGTGCTGCGTAACCCAAGACGGCTTTGCTCGAAAGCAAAGGCGCGGCACCCGCGTAAGCCGTCACGCCAACGTCTTCAAAGGCCCGTGCCAAGGTGAGAAATTCCGTCAGATTACTGAAGCCGATGCCCAATGCGTCCAGGTTGATCGCGGGCTGAGCGATGGGCTGAGCGCCTGCTGCAGTAAGAGCCTGCCGGATCAACGTTACATGCGATCGCTCGTCATTGGCTATCTCGTCCGCAATGGCGAGAGTCGGAAATGAGCTATTCGTCAGATCCACCTTTTGGCCTCCGGTGGCCGCGCCCTGATTGCCCATGCCTGTAATGCCGACGCCCATCTGATCGATGGTCAAGCCGGTTGTGGCAACGGTGTAGAACTCCGCCTCCAAGTACTCCAAATTCAGCGCGAAGTTGAGAATATCCGCGTCACTGGGAGCGGAGGTTTGTGCCTCCATCAGGCCAGCCCCCATTGCGGCCACGCCCGCCGAGGCCACCGCGATCTTACTCAAGAATCGACGCCGGTCGGAAGCAGCCGCAATTGCTTCCTCAAGAATCCGTCCCTTAGGCATTGTGTCTCCTTATAGTTTGTTTCCTAGTTCATTGGGATGCCGAACCGGGCGGTTTTCAGGACTTGCCTGGCTCGCCATACCATCGGTGTTACGATTCGGTACGGGCAATCGGATTTAGAAAAATGCACTAAATCAGGTAATAGCTCGAATAATTCCAACAAACTAACTTGTTAGTAAGTCGGCCGCGAGATTTCGCATCTTGTATAATTCGCTCATGCGACGCAGAGATTTCGTGAGCGGCATCGCCGCCACCGCCGCGGCCTCGCTGGCCTCCGCCCAAATTCCGGCTCCGGTACCGCGGAAGGGACGCCTGAAGCAGTGCGTCACGCGCGGCGTTTTTGATCCCAAGATGCCGTTTGAAGACATGTGCCGGGAAGCCGCGCGCCTGGGTTGCAAAGGCTTCGATCTGGTTCCGGCGCGAGACTGGCCGATCTTGAAGAAATACGGCCTCATCCCTACCATGCGCCTGCCCAACGCCGGCGTCACGATTCCCGACGGCATCAATCGCAAGGACGTTCAGGATGAGCTGGTGAAATCGATGGGACCGGCTATCGATGAGTGCGCGGCGGCCGGTTGCCCCAACCTGATCACCGTGTCCGGCAGCCGCCGGGGCATGTCCGACGCCGAGGGCGCCGACAATTCCGTCGCGTTTCTGAATCGCGTGAAGGCGCGGGCCGAAGACAAAGGCGTGACCATTTGTTTGGAGCTGCTCAACAGCAAGATCGATCACAAGGACCAGATGTGCGACCACACTGCCTGGGGCGTGGACGTTTGCCGCCGCGTGAATTCGCCGTGCGTCAGGCTGCTGTATGACATCTACCACATGCAGATTATGGAAGGCGACATCTGCCGGACCATCCGCGACAACTTCCAGTGGATCGCGCATTTCCACACCGGCGGTGTGCCGGGCCGCCACGAGATCGACGGCACGCAGGAGCTGAACTACCATTTTGTGGCGCAGACCATCGCCGAGCTGGGCTTCACGGGCTACATCGCGCACGAATACAAACTGAGTCCGGGGCGAGATGGCGTTCAGACCTTGAATCAGGCCATCGAAATCGTGGACGTGTAGCGTGTGCGCACGCTACAAATGAATAATCCCTCTCTGAATCGCGGCTGTGGCCGCCTGCGTCCGATCGTCCACGCTTAGCTTGCTCAGGATGCTCTTCACGTGGTTCTTGACGGTGTGCTCGGCGATGCCGAGCGCGTAGGCGATCTGCTTGTTTCCGTAACCTTTCACAATCAGTGCCAGCACCTCTGCTTCGCGGGCGCTTAAACCGGCCGGAAGGGAACTCGATTCCAGCGCTGCCGCCACCCCCGGCGGCAGATAATTTTCGCCCGAGTGCACGGCGTGGATGGCGCGAATCAGTTCGTCGTGCAACACGTCCTTGGTCAGGTACGCCCGTGCGCCCGCCTGCAGCGCGCGCCGCACATCCTCGTCCCCGCCGTAGGTGCTGAGCGCGATGATGTGCGCATCTGGAAATTCCGCACGGATGGCCTGCGTCGCTTCCACGCCGTTCATCTCCGGCATCCGAACATCCATCAGGCTGACGTCGGGGCGATGTTTACGAAACAGCTCCACCGCCTGCAGACCGTTGGCGGCCTCAGCCACCACCTTCATATCCGGCTGCGCGTTGATGATGGTTTTCACGCCCACGCGCGCGATCAGATGATCCTCCGCGATCAGGATGCGGATTGCTCGATCAGCGATCGGGGGCGCGGTCATTACGAGAGGGGAACAGTTACGGCGACTTCGGTGCCTTGGCCGGGCTCGCTATGCAACTGAAGTTCGCCGCCCAACCGCTCGGCGCGCTCGCGCATCCCGAGCAGGCCGAAGTGGCCGCCCACTTCGGAGAATGCCTCATCCTGCTCGAAGCCGCGGCCATCGTCGGCCACGCGCAAGCTCAATTGCCGGCTGGCCATTTCGAGATGGATGCGCACGTGGCTGGCGCGCGCGTGCTTCACCGCGTTAGTGACGGCCTCCTGCGCGATCCGCAGCAGATGCTGTTCGGTTTCTTCCGGCAGCGGGCGATTCTCGCCTTCCACATCCACGTGAATCTCCACCGGGGAGCCGGCCGTCCATTGGTGCGCCGCTTGCGAGAGCGCCGAGGAAAGATCGTGACCTTCCAGAGCCGACGCACGCAGATCCATTACCGACCGGCGAGCTTCCGTCAAGCTGTGCCGCACCATTTTGCGCGCCAGATCCAGATGTTTGCGCGCCAGGTCCACGTGGTCGTTGAGCGTAAGCGCCACCGCGTCCAGTTGCGAGGAAATCCCCACGAAGCCCTGCGCCAGCGTGTCATGAATTTCACGCGCCAGCCGCCCGCGTTCTTCCAGCACGAAGGAAAATCGCTGGCGAATTTGACGCAGCCGCAAGTTGTAGAGGCCCCAAATGGCCGCGGCAGCCAGGGCGGCGCAGAAATATCGGAACCAGTTGGTCTCATAAAAGTGGGGCATCAGTTCGAAGGCGAACGACGTTTCCCCCGACGGCCCGTTGGGGACCGCGGCTCGAACCGTGAACCGATAGTTACCGTGCGGAAGGCTGTTGTAATTGGTCACGCGCCGTTCCACCGAGCTGACCCACTCGCCGTCCAGGCCTTCCAGACGATAGGAATAGCGCACGCGTTCGGGAGCGCTGAGATAGATGCCGGTGTATCGGAACTGGATGCGTCCGTTGCCGGGTGCGAGCCTAGCGCTTGGCGTAACCGGGATGGGATGTCCGTCGACGGCGACCTCGAGCAAGTGAACCACCGGCGCCGCCACTGCAGCCAGCCGATCGTTCGGATCGAGTACGGCCAAGCCCCGGCTAGTGGGAAACCACAGGCGTCCATCGCTGCTGCGGGTGCCCCCGCCGCTAGTGGGATATCCGGGAGCGCACTGCGCGCTACGCAGTCCATCAGCAACGCCGTAGTTTACCGGCTCTAATTTTCGGACCTTGCCCGCGATCATGTCCCAAATTTCGTGTTTACGAACACGGCAGATGCCGCGCGTCGTGCTCAGCCACAGCGATCCCTGGCCGTCATCTTCGATGTGCGAAACATTGTCGCTCAACAAGCCGTCGCGAGCCGTGACGTGAAAGAATTGGCCGTTGCGCAGCGCGTCCAGTCCGCCGCCGAAGGTGCCGATCCACAACGTACCATCGGAGCCTTCCACCAGCGAGCGAATCTGATTGCTGGAAAGACCGTCGGCCACGGTGTAAAGCCGGAGTTGGCCGTGATTCATCCGCCACAGCCCATCACCGTAGGTGCCGGCCCATAGGCTGCCATCGTGCGTATTGCACAACACTACGGCGTCGTTGTTGAGCTGCGATCCGCCCGGAATCGCGACCCGCGGCTTAGCTCCTTCCAGTTGCAGGACGCCCGCGGGAGTAGCCACCCACAGCTTGCCTGCGCGGTCCTGCAGAAAGTCAAATGCCACCCTTCGGTTCAACGGATCGTTCCAAACCGGATTCACGAAATGGCCATCGTGCATGCGGCTTGGTCCGCCGCGGGCAGCGATCAGCAAGTCGCCATCCCGGTCCTCACGAATCGAGAAAATTTCATTGCTCGGGAGGCCGTCTTTTTGGGTATAGAGCCGCGCTGGTTTGCCGTCCTCCATCTGCATCAAACCGCTGCCGTGGAAGCCGACCCAAATCCTGCCGCGGTGATCCTGATAAACGGTAGTAGGCTCGTCGCTTGGCAGGCCTTCCGATTCCCCGTAGATGCTGAACAGATCGTTCCGCAACCGATTCAGGCCGCTGTTCATCCCCACCCACAGGTTGCCCTCTGTGTCTTCATAGATGCAGCGCACCCATTCGCGTTCGTGCGAATTAGCCAGCGGACTGCTCACAAAACGCCCGTTCTCCATCCGCGCCAGTCCGCCGTCGGTGCCGGCCCATAGATTTCCATCGCGGTCTTCCCACACCGAGCGAACGTAGTTATCCGGCAGCCCGTCCTGAACGGTATAGTGACGCAGCGCGCCCTGCGGACTGCGCGTCAGCAGCCCGAAGCTGCCACCCACCCATAGATTCCCGCGGCGGTCTTGCAGAAGCGAAATAACGATATCGCCCACCGGCCCCAGCACGGAAACGAATCGATTGTCTTCATAGCGGACCACTCCGCCGAAACCGGCTACATAAATGCTTCCGTCGCGTCCACAATAAACCGTGCGCACCGCCTGGATGGGCACTCCCTGGCGCGGGCTGTAGTTGATGAATTTTCCATTCCAGAAGCGATTGACGTAGACGCCGGCTACCACCCAGATTCCGCCCGAGGGGTCTTCCGTGATGGAGCTGATGGACGTGTCGCTCAGGCCGTCTTTTTGGGTAAATGTGGTGAATTTTCCGTTGCGATAACGCGTGAGGCCGCCCAGCGTGCCGATCCACAAGCTTCCGTCTTTGGCCGCCCACAACGTCCCGACGCTGTTGCTCGGCAGTGCGCCATTCTCTTTGTTGAAGACCACAAAGTCGTAGCCGTCAAATTGCGCCAGCCCTTCGTCGGTGCCGAGCCACAGATAGCCGTCCTTGGTTTGCGCGATGGCGCGAACGGTGTCTTGCGGCAGTCCGTGTTGCTGGGTCCAGACGGTTCGCGTATATTGCGTCAGCGCGCGGCGCGGATTTAAGGCGCACAGCGGCTGAACCAGCGCGCCCACGGCCGCGATTACCAGAAAAAGCTTTGCCAACACTTTTGAGTTTAAATGATTGACCGGCGCGTTGTCGGCTTTGCCGGGACTGAGCTAACATCGATGTCAAATGAGCGCTCGTCTGTTTGTCTGCCTGATGGCGGTGTGTTTCAGCGCGCATGCCCAATGGCTGAATTACCCTGCCCCTGGGACTCCGCGCACGCGCGATGGCAAACCGAACCTTTCCGGGCCGGCTCCTCGCGCGGCTAATGGCAAGCCGGACCTGTCTGGCGTTTGGCAGGTAGAGCCGACAACCGCGGATGAGCTGAAGCGCTTATTCGGCGATTTAAGTGGCGAGAATGTGCTGGGAGACAGCTCAACGGCTTTCTCGAAGTATCTGATCAATATCCTCGCCGATTTCAAACCCACCGATATGCCACTTCGTCCGGAGTTTGCCAGCATTGTTCGCCAGAGGGCGAAGGAGGTGTACCCGTTAACCCGCTGCCTGCCGGTGGGGGTGCCCGCCGACGACGTGCTACCCGGCCCATTCAAGGTGATTCAAACGCCGGGATTGATTTTGATCCGAAACGAATATGAGAATACGCTTCGCCAGATCTATCTGGATGGCCGTAAGCCTCCCGCCGATCCCGATCCTTTGTGGCTGGGATATTCGGTTGGCAAGTGGGAAGGCAATACGCTGGTGGTCGACACGGTCGGGCTGAACGATAAGAGTTGGCTGGATGCGAGCGGCAGCCCGCATAGCGAAGCTTTGCATGTAGTGGAGCGTTTCCACCGGCGCGATTTCGGGCACATGGATGTCGAGGTCACGATCGATGATCCCAAGATGTACACCAAGCCGTTTTCCATTCAGTTCACTGAGGACCTGATTCCGGACAGCGACGTCACGGAGTACTTCTGCAACGAAGACGAAAAAGACGTGTCCCATTTGAAAGGCAACTAAGAGGTTGCGCATGCTTCGCCGCGGCGTTTTGATTTTGTGCGCTCTGCTGGCCGGATGTGCTCATTCGGTGCACCCGCCGCTCCAGGATTTGTCCGGGCATGAAGATCTGTCGCGCTTCACCATTCAATCCGTGCATGGCCTGCGTGATGGCGATCATTTGGCCGCCCAAGTCCTGATCAGCGACAGCTCTTCGATCCTGACGCTCGACCTGCATTTCGCGGTTGGTTCGCCGACGACGCTCGAATCGGGCACCTGGCGCTGGTCGCGCCCCGCCGGCATGTTGAATGGGACGGTCTCAGCTCGTTCGGTGACATTTCTCGGCGGGCAGGATGGCCCGCCGAGCATCGGAGGCACGTTCGATCTCAACGGCGCGGACGGCGCTGCTTATCGAGTGAATCTTCCGCTCACTGCGCTGCCGCGGCCTTTTCGACCTGCAACTTCAAGCCAGCAACGCCCTTGACGCGGACATGCGTCCCGGCGGGAATGTCGGCCGGAGCGATGGCGTCCCAGTACTCGCCCCGGACCAGCACTTGCCCCTCCGGCTGCAGCGCTGTCTCCGCGATGCCCAGCTCCCCGATCATTCCCTCCGCTCCCGTGAGGACTTTGTTGTGCCGCGCCTTGACGACCATCGACACCAGGAACATCGTAATCGCCGCGAACGGGAGCGCTACGGCGAGCGCGGTGGGGAGATGAATGCGCATTTCCGGCGGTCCGTTCACTAATAGCAGCGCGCCCAGCACCATCGAGATGGTGCCGCCGATGCCCAGCATCCCGTGCGAAGCGATCTTCGCCTCCAACACGAAGAGCGCGAGCGCAAGCACTAATAGGCCCACGCCAACCCAGTTGATCGGCAGAACGGAGAGCGAGGAAAGCCCGAGCAGCGCCAGAATTGCACCGGCGATTCCAGGAAAGATCAATCCCGGCGAAGTGAATTCAACGTAAATTCCGAGAGCGCCTAGCACCAGCAGGATGAATCCGATGTTTGGATCGGCGATCGCTACAATCACTCGTTCCCGCAGCGTTCGTTCGGTTTCCGTTACGGTTGCGCCCGCTAAATGCAAAGTGACCTTGCGCCCGTCCCAGCGCGTGATTTCACGGCCGTTCAATTCCTCCATGAGCTGCTGTTCGTTGTTTGCGACCAAATCGATCAGCTTTTGATCCAGCGCCTCCATTTCTGTGAACGACTTGGCTTGCCGGATGGTCTGCTCGCCCACTTCGCTGTTGCGCCCGCGCCGCGACATCATGCTGCGCAGCATCGCCGCCGCGTCGTTTTCGACCTTGTTGCGCATCACCTGATCCATTTGTCCCACCAGCAGGACTGGGGACGATGCGCCGGCGTTGGTTCCCGGCGCCATGGCGGCAATGTCGCCCGCTTCCAGCACGAAGAATCCTGCCGAGGCCGCCCGCGCTCCGCTCGGCTCGACGTACGTCACCACCGGAACCGTGGATGCGTCCAGTTTTTGGATGATCTCGCGCGTGGCATCGAGCAAGCCGCCTGGAGTATTGATGCGCACCAACAGCAGCGCGGCGTTTTCTTTCTGCGCCTGGTCGATCGCATTGCCGACTATTTCGACCGTAATGGGCGAAATCTCGCCATCAATCGATACGGCGATTACATGCGGCGCCGGGGCCTGAGCCAGCGCGGACGCGGTCCAGAGAAAAGCGAATATGCAAAGTATCCGCAAGCACATTCAATATAGCCTTTTTCTATGTCGGACTCCCTAACGAACGGCTCGCGGCTAGTTGCTGCCCGGTCTTTCGGCGTGGTCGATTACAAAAGTCTCGATCGGGGCCCTGACGGGTTGAAGCTTCAGACCGAGTTGTTCCTGCAAGGCGGTGAAAATGTCAGGCCGGCCGTCTTGATCCGCGGTGGAGTAGCTCAGGTTGACCCCGTAAACTCCGCGGAGTCCCGTCCTATCGATTACCGGCCGCCCGATAGCGCTGATGTTCGCGAGATAGTTCGCCAGTCTTGCCATGGTCCAACCTTCGGGAGGCTCGCGCTCGGAGGCCGCCTGCTTTGCTGCCCCGTTGATTCGGACTTTGCCGTCAGCTAGCAACTTGGACCCGTTCTTCCCGATGACCATCGCGTACGATGAGTAGGTTTTGACCTGCCGAGGCATTCGCAATTTGAACCGGTCTTCAAAGAGCGTTTGAACCATGGTCCTGCACTGATCTTCACTGACGCGGCCTTCCGTTTCAGCTTCAATCTCATATGTGCCAAAAGAATTCAGCCAGCCGGGCCATCCGGAGCTCACTTGATAATCGTTTAATCCGTACGCCCATTTGATGGACCACAAAAGAGGCGTCCCGCGTAAGATGAACCTGCCGCCATCGGCGCAATAGGACTCGAATTGATCATGCCGGCCAGATGGCATCGGCTTTATGGAAATAACCTCGAACGCCGCTTTGAGCTGGCCTCGCGTGCTTCCATCTTGCGCCGAGGCCAACGCAGCCAGCGTCAAAATGAGCAGCAGAATCAATTTTGTCGTACCCTGATCAATTTGACGACTGGTCGCCCTCAAGCGTTCAGGCGGTACAGATCAGGCCGCTCGCTTACACTCGCCGTTCCGCAAACGCGTCCCGCAGCTTCCGCCAGGTGCTCAACAAATCCTCCGGCAACACGCGCGTTTCCGCCACCGTGGTCATGAAATTCGTATCGCCTGGCCAGCGCGGCAGCACGTGCATATGAATATGCTCGGCGATTCCGGCGCCCGCGCTTTCTCCCAAATTCATTCCGAGATTGAATCCCGGCGGCCGGTAGATCTCCTGCAAATGGCGCTGCGAACGCTGCACCAGCAGGATCATCTCTTCGAGCGTCTCTTGCGACGCTTCCGCCAGCGAGTCCACGTGGTCATAGGGCACCACCATCAAATGGCCGGTGCTGTAGGGATACAGGTTCAGAATGATGTAATTCTTCCGGCCGCGGCAGACCACTAGATTCTCTGCGTCCCGTCCCGCAGCCGCGGCGATGCAGAATACGCATCCGCCACCAGTTTTCTCTTTTTGAACATACTGGTAGCGCCACGGACTCCATAGGTGGTCCATAAATGGAAACTGCGGTTACGAACTGTGCGAGTTTTCTCCGCCCGGTGTGGGATCGGCCACGGCAGGCGCGGACGCTGGTTGGCCGTCGGCACTGGCCGAGGTATTGACCAGATCCTTCAGTTCCTTGCTGGGCTTGAAGTAGGGAATGCGCTTGGAGGGCACTTCCACGCGAGTGCCGGTTTTCGGATTGCGGCCCACGCGCGGCTGCCGCTGCCGCGTGCGAAAACTGCCGAACCCTCGGATTTCTATCTTATCGCCGGAGCGCAGAGACTTTACGATGCTGTCGAAGATGGCTTCCACGATCACCTCGGAATCTTTACGGGTCATTTCCACAACCCGGGAGACTTCCTCGATTAACTCAGCCTTCGTCATGTGTGCTTTCTCTCCCTTGGAGTCCGGTTTTTACCGGCCTTCACCCTTTACTCTGATGTTCATTACTTCCTCGATGGTCATGGTGGCAGCGGCGGCGTGGCGCTGATAATCTTCCAGCCGGGTTCGTTCTTCGTCGTCGGACAGCGCGCGGACGCTCAGGCCGATCTTCTTCTCGGCTTCGTTCAGCCGCACCACCTTGAAATCCATTTCTTCGCCGATCGGCAGAGGCGATTCATCGTGCCGGTGTTCCGACGTGCCAGGAATCTCCGAACGGTGGCATAAGCCTTCTACTCCAGGAGCCAACTCCACGAACACCCCGAAGTTCGCGGCCCGGCACACTCGCCCGCGTACCACATCGCCCACCTGATGAGCGCGGAAGAACGATTCCCACGCATCCGGCTGCAATTGTTTTACGCCCAGCGACAAGCGGCGGTTGGGCGCGTCGATTTGCAGAATCACGGCCTGCACCAACTGGCCCTTCTTCACCACTTCGGAAGGATGCTTGACGCGCTTGGTCCAGGACAGGTCGGAAATATGGACCAGCCCGTCGATGCCCTCTTCGATCTCGATAAATGCGCCAAAATCGGTGAGCTTGCGTACCCGGCCTTCGACTACGGAACCGGGCGAATAACGATCGGCCACCGTGGTCCACGGATCGGCTTCCAATTGTTTGATGCCGAGCGAAACCCGTCGGTCCCTGGGCTTCACATCCAACACTACCGATTCCACCTGATCGCCAACCTTCACCACTTTGCTCGGATGCTTCATCCGGCGGCTCCAGGTCATCTCGGAGATGTGGATCAGCCCTTCGACGCCCGGTTCCAATTCGATAAAAGCGCCATAATCGGTAACGCTCACCACTCGCCCAATCACGCGAGCGCCCTGCGGATAGCGTTCCGAAATGGTTTCCCAAGGATCGGGAACCAGTTGCCTGAGTCCCAGTGAAATTCGTTCCTTCTCGCGATCGAACTTCAGCACCTTCACCGTGATCTCATCGCCGGCGGTCACTACTTCGGAGGGATGGTTCACGCGCCCGTAAGACATGTCGCTTACGTGCAGCAGTCCATCAATACCACCCAAATCGATGAAGGCCCCGTAGTCCGTCAAATTCTTGACGATTCCGGTAACAACCGCCCCCTCTTCGAGCACCTGCAGAGCCGCGCTCTTGCGGGAGTGCTGCTCTTCTTCCAGCGCCATCTTGCGCGATACCACCACGTTGCCCCGTCGCCGGTTCAGCTTGACGATTTTGACGGGAATGTCTTCGCCGAGCAGCGAATCCAGATTATGCGTGGGGCGCGTGTCGATCTGCGATCCAGGCATGAACGCGGGAACGCCCACGTCCACCGAAAGGCCGCCTTTGATGCGGCCCGTCACGCGGCCCGATACCACCAGGCCATCGCGATGCGCCTTCTCCAGATTTTCCCAGGACCGCAGCCGGCTGGCCTTCTGGTGCGACAGCAGGATGTAACCCTCGGGTTGCAGCCCCTGCCGGTCCACCATCACATCGATCTCGTCGCCTACTTGCACGTGGATGGTGCCATCCGGCTGAGCGAACTGCTCGATGGGCACCAATCCTTCGGACTTGTAGCCAAAATCGACGATGACGTCTTTATCGTGGAGTTTCACCACGCGGCCTTGCAGCAATTCGCCGTCGTGTGGCGGAGCAAAATGCGTGTAGTCGTCGATGAGCTGCTCGTAATCCGTCTCGTCCGATAGCGACGGATTCAGATTTTGCTCATCTGCTTTGCTGGCCATGCCCAAACTCCCGATTCCTGCAACTAACAAACGGTCCAAAACGATAGACGGGTAAGTACGCCAGAATTCAAAACGACGGGGTTAAGCGACTCGGACGTCCCCAACAGCTCTATCGGCCGACAAACCGTTGATACATCAGCACTTCAGCACTATAGCGGAGCCATTGGCGGAAGTCAACCAAGCAAGTAACCAAGCGTCCCGCTGACGCACGCCTGGCAGGCTGCTAATTCCGTCCGCAGAGATCCGGCGTCTGACACATTCCTCCCGCGCACGTGGGGAACTGGGCTTCTCTGTTGGACGCCTGGGCTTTTCCGTTAGACGAGTGAGCGGCGAAGGTTGAGAGAGCGGTTTTCAGGTGCGACTCGCCGCAACTGGGGCAGGCGATGGCGTCCTGGTTGCGGCGGACCAGCTTCTCGAATTTGGTTCCGCAGTCGTCACAGATATATTCGTAAATCGGCATTATCGTTGGGCTCCCGGCACGGTGCGTTTTCTTAATTCTAGCGCACCTCGGCGCTTCCGGAAGGCTGGGCTACCGCTATCGGCTGATTCCCTTATCCGCCCAGGAACATCAAGAGAAGCATGGAGGTTCTGCGATGACTCTTCAAATTCTTGCCGTTCTTTTGCTTGGATTGATGGCCGGCAGCGAACTAAACGTGGCGCTGTTCGCCCATCCTGCGTTCAACCGCCAGCCACTGGAAGTTCATGTGCCCATGCGTTCCTCGTTTGCTTCGTTATTCGGCCACGTGATGCCATTTTGGATGACTGGTTCCACGCTCCTGAATCTTCTCCTCCTGCTGCCTTTCGAGCATCTGAACAGTGCCGCATGGCATCTCGCCGCAATCGCTTTTATGATTCAAGTGCTGGCTGTTTTGTTCTCACTCATCGGCCCCGTGCCGATCAACAACCGGATTGCCCGATGGACCGCGCCTTCCCTTCCGGGCGATTGGAGAGCCCAGGAGCATCGCTGGGATCTGTATCACTGGGTGCGAACCAGCGGACTGGTTGCGGCGTTCCTGTTGCTGGTCTTGAGCGTCGGCGTTCGTTAAAAGAACGCGACTACTGCAGCAGAGCCAGCACCATCTCGTCGATTGTCTTCGTCACGCCTGGTCCGGGCTCTTCGAAATTGTTTACCAGGAGTGAAAACGCGACGCGGCCGTTCCCGGTTGTCTCGGCGTAGCCCGATATCGTTTTCACATGATCCAGCGTGCCTGTTTTGGCGTGAATGGCGCGCGCTTCCGGATGCCCCGCGAATCGCGAGCCCAAGGTTCCGTCCTCGCCGCCGATCGGAAGCAGGTTGAGCCATTCGTCGCGGTGTTCAGATTGGTTCATGTGGACCAAAAGCTTGGTGATGGCCGCGGGCGAGACCAGCGTATCGCGCGATAGTCCGGAGCCGTCGGTGAACTGGTATTCGTCGCGGGAGATGCCGATGCCTGTGAGGAATTCATCCATGGCAGCCAGCCCGGCTTCGCGACTGCCGGCGTGCCCCGCTGCAACCGCGGCCTCGCGCAAAAACATTTCCGCGTGCAGGTTCTGGCTGACTTTATCCACAACTTGCAGCAGCTCCAATAGCGGCGGCGAATGGCGCTCCGCAAATACAAACTCCAGCTTAGGCGGCACGGATGTGGATTCGTCGGGGAAACGATGCCGCGCCACGGCTTCGCCTTGAATCGATACGCCGCGCCGCAGCAGCGCCTCCCGCAATACCTGAGCCGCGTACAACGCCGGATCGCTGATAGCGAGTTCCTGCATGTATCCGGCGTCGATTTTCGGGATGGTCCCCCACAGGTGCAACTCCCGGCCCGAGGCGCTGCGGTAAAACTCCACCTTGCGAATGCCGTGCTCCACCGTTACGACGCGGTTGTCGATCGCGAAATTTTCAAACGGCGGCGTGAGCATAATCCGCGCCAGGTCGCCCGCGTGCGCAGAAGGACGCACCGTCAACTCGAAAGTATTGTCATCGACAATCAGCGCGCTCACCGGCGCGCCGTATTCTCGCAGGGCGCTGTCGGAAGACCAGGGGCCGGGCTGTGGCTCCCAAACATAGCGGGTATCATCTCCGATGATGTTGCCTTCCACCCGCTTCAATCCGCGAGCGACCAGCTGATCGGCCAACTCACCCATGGGTTGGAACGAATAGATCGCGGTTGGCGCAGCGTGGCTGCGATAGGGATATTCCCGTCCCGATAAGCTTGGGTCGCCTCCGCCCACCAGTTCCAGATCGCCGGAAAGTGTGCCTCCGGAATCCATCGCCACCTCGGAGCCGATTTGGGTGGATAGCCGATAATCTGCGCCGAGTTTGGAAATCGCGAGTGCCGTGGTAAACAGCTTCATATTGGACGCGGGCACAAACAGCCGCTCGGAATTGCGCGCGTACAACACACGCCCATCGCTTAGCCGCACCACGCGCATCCCTACGAAGGCGTGCGCGAGCGTGCCGGCAGTGTCAATGATATGGTCCAGCCTGGACGAAAGATCGGCCGCCGTCGCGGGCGGGCACAATATCGCGCCCCCCAGAACCACCGCGAGTAATCGGCGCATCCATTGTCATTCTAGATGGGATCGCCATTCGAGCGAACAATTATGCGTGTGTAATCTCGGACAAGCTGCTCAGCTTCGCTTCCAGCATGATGAGCAGTACCAGCAAAAACACCAGGAACGTGCCAAGCAGCGGGAGAATCATCACCGCCTGAATTCCCCAGGCTTCCGCGAAGTAGCCGAGCAGCCAGGGCGCCAGGAAGCCGCCTGTCATAGCGAATGAAAACAACCCGTTGTAAAAGCCCGGGTGGTAATAGGGAAAGCGGTGCGCGATCTTGTCCACCACCAGCGGATAAATGGAAGCGAAGCCGGCACCGACGAACAGAATACCCATCACCGCTCCGAACAGGTTGTTGGTGGACGCCAGCACGATCAAGCCGAGCAGCGCCGATACGATAGAACCGATCAGCAGAGACGGGCGGTTGACGCGCTTGAGGATGAACTGCGAGATGATACGCCCCACCAGCAGCGACGCCCAATAAAGCGCCAGCAGCAGCAGAGAATCTCGCGGGCTGATGCCGAGCCGGCGAATCAGAAAAAGCGGCAGCCATCCCGCCATCGACCATTCATTGCCGAATTGAAAGAACAGCAGCAAGCTGAACAACACCGCCCCGGGATTCTGAAAATCGCGCAGTACCTGGACGGGCAGCAGCGTTGAAAAAGTCGGGCGCCGGGAGTAGTTACCTTTGTAACAAACCACTGCGTAGAGCCCGGGGAGCGCTGCAAACAGGACCAGAATGCTCGGAACAGTGTAAACGTAGTACGTGCCCGCCACCAGCAGCGCGGTCAGCAAGCTGCCGGATCCGAACAAGAGCCCCGCGAAATTGACGGTAGCGGCACGATCGATCTGATAGATCGGAGAGATCGCATGGAACACGCCCGCGTTGAGCAGCCCCGTGCTGAATCCGATGCAGAGCACCCCCCACATTCGCCAGGCCGCTGGAGCCGGCGGCGAAGAAAGCGCCAGAAACAGGAAGCCGCCGCAGGCCAGCAGGCTGGCCAGAACCAAAACGAATTTCAGCCCGCGCCGCGGAAGGAGGAAGTGAGCCGCTCCCACCGACAAAAGCAGCCCCACTGCCAGGATTAGAAAATAGTCGCCTACCTCGGTGAAACTCGGCCGCAGGTGGTAGCCCCAGGCGGGAAGAATAGCCCCGAGGAACGACATGAGTATTCCGGAGACCAGAAACGCGGTCATCGACCGCCATGCGTCCCGCGCCACCGATTTCTCCCCATCCGGGTCAAGCTGCAACTGAGCTACGCTCGACATTTGAAGTCATTGTACCGCTAGTCCTACTGATTTCCGTAGGGAATCGCCACCTGGTTCTTCCAGAAACAGAATCCGATCGACGGCGGGTCCTGAATTATGAACTACTTAACACCTCTGCTGCGTGGCGCACCAATTGCAATTTCAGATCTCAGGTAGGGTTGAATCTTCCAAGGCTACGGGAGTTGCCTCTTGGTTTTCGTCGATGCCCCGCAGGAATGCGGGGCATTTTTCTTGGGCACGCACTATACCTAGCGCTAATGACCCCGGATCAGCACAGATTTTGTGGTGTCGTAGAAACTGTTTGACAGACTTCTCTCTCGGTTTTATGATGGACTCATCACTGAGAAAGGAGGTGGTCCAGTCTAACATGGGTATATGTAGTGACTGTAGCTTTAATTCCACGCGCGAGGTGGCCGACTCTTAAAGTCGACCTGTGAACGTTCAGGTTTCGTTCAGTGACGAAGCCGCTGCTCCTGTGGACCGGCCGCTTCCCTGCGCGATTCTTAAGCAACACCTGGGATTAACCTAGGCTACGTACCCCCGCATCGCCTTCTACGGCCATGCGGGGGTTTGTATTTAGGTGCCGGGGTTTGTATTTGGTGGCCGCTTGACGAGTGCGCTACACTGAAGTTTCGAAAGGATTCTGTCGCAATGAAAGCCGCTATTCACCCCGCCTACGATGAAATCAACGTCATTTGCGCCTGCGGGAGCACGTTCAAGACCCGCTCCACCCACAAGGGCGACATCCGCGTGGAAATCTGCTCCAGTTGCCATCCCTTCTTTACCGGCCGCCAAAAGCTGGTGGACACCGAAGGCCGAGTGGACCGCTTCCAGAAGAAGATGGCGAAGTCCAAGGATTTGAAGGACAAGAAAGAACTGAAAGAGAAAGCGAAACAGCCGGTAGCCGTCCGCTAAGCGCTAGCGCTTTTGCTGGTCTTGCTGCTGTTTCGCCTGCGTCTCGCGCGCCTCTCGCTCGGCGTGCAGCTTCTCATACTTCGAAATCTGGTCGCCGGTAAGGATGGTGCGGACCCGCATGTAGTGATCCTCGCCAATCTGATGGATCTCCTGGTTTTCCCGTTCACGAGCCTGACGGAACCGCACTTCGGTTTGATCCAGCATTTCCCTCAATTTGGCCACCTGATCGTCCGTCATGTTCAAGCGCGTGCGAGTTTCTTCGATATAGCGCTCTCTCCACTGATTGGGCGGGAGCGGCGCGCTTACGCTACGAGCGGTGGGCGGGTTATAGGTCCGGTACCCGAGCGCTCCCACTACCGATCCGCTTACGAATACAAGTAGCAGGTAGAGCGCAATGGGTAGATTCTTACGCGTCATTTTCCGTTTGGTTCAGTGTAGTCGATCCGGATGCCTACTGCGGACAGGTTATCGGCGGGATTGGCGTTTGCCAGCACATCCACGTAGTTTCCGCTGACGTCCTGCCGGGCAGCGGAAGTCGGCACCTGCAAAACAATTCCCAAAAACAGGCAGATCGCCGCCGCGGCTGCCACGAATACCTGCGTCAACTTCTTGAGGCGGCTAAGGAAGAACTGCCGCGCTTCGATCTTACGCCACAGTTCGGGCATGAAATTGACACTCGCCTCGGGATCCGGCACGGCGGTCCGGTATCTCGCGAACAGATGGTCCAGCTCTCTAGTTTCTAGATCTAAATTATTCTGGTCCATGCGCGTCTCGGCGCCTCCTCGCTCGTTTCGACTATACCAACTTTTACTCTTCTACTCTTCCTCGACCCTACTGCTCTCCGGCCTTCCCGCCCTTACCTTTGCGGGACGCATGATAGGCGTTCAATACTCTTTGACGCGCCCGAAAGAGCCGCACCTTTAGAGCATTTTCGTTCACCGAGTAAATCTTTTCAAGCTCTTTCAGCGACAGCCCTTCAACTTCTTTCAGCGTAAGAAGAATTCGATCCTGCTCAGAAACCGACTGCAACAGCGAGTCCACCAACTCTTTGACTTGCTTTTGACGCTGTTCCTCGCCGGAAACCCTTCCCCCGGCGGCTGCGTCCGCCATCATCACTTGCTGCTCGCTCAGATCCGACATCCGAGCTTCATTCCGGCGGCGCTGCTTTCGCAGATAATCATACGAAGCATTCACCGTGAGCCGGTACAACCACGGCTCAAATACTTCCGGAGTCCTGAGTTGATCCAGTGAATAGTAGAGCCTCAGAAAAACTTCCTGGGCCACGTCCTCCACATCTTCCGGCCGCCCGATCAGCCGTGCGATCGTGCCTAAAATCCGCTTCCTGTATGCAACTACTACCTGATTGAATGCGGCATCATCGCCCTTCTGGGCCTTCTGAATGAGCTCAAATTCAACCAGCATGCGGCTTCAATATAGCTAGCCGCCTGCTCGACATTAGAGGCGTACCAGCAAATTGTTAGGTTACAAGGGCTTGAGACGGAAAGCAAAGCATTTTGCAGCAATGGTTTCCGCTTAAGCCGATAGAGGAACCCGAGTAACCCAATTTCAACCGGATCAATCAGTTGGAATGGGTACGGTGCCGCTCACCAGCACCTATAGGCGCCGATCGTTGTTTCATCCGCGCGACATGCTAAAATCGCTTTGTCTCCCCCCGGCACTGCGTCGCTTCGCAGATAGCAAAATGGATTTTCTTCAGGGTCTGAATCCCCAACAACAAGCCGCCGCATCGCACGTGGAAGGCCCGCTGCTGCTGCTGGCCGGCGCCGGGAGCGGTAAAACCCGCGTAATCACCCATCGCATGGCGCACCTTATGCGCCAGCACCGCGTCCCCGGCCCTTGCATCCTCGCCGTCACCTTCACCAACAAAGCCGCCGACGAAATGCGCTCGCGGGTGAATAATCTTCTGGGCGGTGGCAGGGACGGCCCCCTGGTATCCACTTTCCATTCTTTTTGCGTGCGATTGCTGCGGCGCGATGGCGCGAGTTTAGCCGAAATCCGCAATGGATTTACGCGCCAGTGCACCATCTACGACGCCGACGATCAGGTGGCCGTAATCAAGGCCATCTTCCGCGGCCTGGGCCTGGACGAAAAGTTCATGCAGTACCGCGCCATGTGCTCCTGGATCAGCCACAAGAAGAGCCACAAGGAATCGCCGCAAGATGTCTATGGCGCCTCCACCGATCAGAAAACCTCGCAACTCGCCACCATCTACGAACAGTACGAAGGCCGCCTGCACCAGGCCAACGCGCTCGATTTTGACGACCTGCTGCTCGAGTCGGTCCGCCTTCTGGCGCATGATGCCGATCTGCGCTTTCAAGTGAATCGCCGCTTCGAATTCGTCATGATTGACGAGTATCAGGACACCAATCGCAGCCAGTATGAGCTGATGCGCCTGCTCACCGAGGCGCACAAAAACATCTGTGTGGTCGGCGATGAGGATCAATCGATTTACGGCTGGCGCGGCGCCGACATCCGAAATATTCTCGACTTCGAGCGCGACTTTCCGAACGCCGCGGTGATCCGGCTGGAACAGAATTACCGGTCGACCAAAAACATTCTCGAAGCTGCCAGCGCGGTGGTGGCCAACAACACCGAGCGCAAAGGCAAGTGGCTGTGGACCGAAGCCGGCGCGGGCGAAAAAATCGGCCGCTTTGAGGCCTTCGACGGCGAGCAGGAAGCGCTATTCATCGCCGACATGATCGACAAGCTGCTCACGGCCAACCCCGGCGATCGCGCGGCGGTGCTCTATCGCACCAACTTTCAGTCGCGCCAGATCGAAGAAGCGCTGCGCCGCTACAACCGTGATTATGTGGTGCTGGGCGGCTTCAGTTTCTATCAGCGCGCCGAAGTGAAGGACGCGCTGTCGTATCTTAAGGCCGTCATCAGCCCGCAGGATTCGGTGGCTTTGTTGCGCATCATCAATACGCCGGCGCGAGGCATCGGCAAGAGCACCATCGAGCAGATCGAACAATACGCGCTCCAAAACCAGTTGAGCTTGTGGTCAGTCATCGGACGGATGCTAGAGGAAAAGCTGTTCCCGGCGCGCGCCGAATCAGCGTTGCGGATCTTCAAGAGCATGATCGAAGAGTTGGGCGCTTCGGCCGCGGAAGCCAAAGCCGACGATCTGCTGCGCCAGATCCTGGAACGCACTGGTTACGCCAGAATGCTGCAGGCCGACAACGATCCGGAAGCCGAATCGCGTTTAGGCAATTTGAACGAACTGGTGAATGCCGCGTCGGAAGCGGCCGAGCGGGGCGAAAACATCGCGGAATTCCTGGATCATGCGGCTCTGGTTTCCGATACCGACGAACTGGACGAACGCGCGCCCATCTCGCTGCTCACGCTGCACAACGCCAAAGGCCTGGAGTTTCCCATCGTCTTCCTGGCCGGTATGGAGGAGGGACTCTTCCCGCACATTCGAGCGCTCGATTCCAAAGCCGCCATGGAAGAAGAGCGGCGCCTGTGCTACGTGGGCATGACGCGCTCCGAGAAGCGGCTGTTCCTGACGTCGGCGCGCTATCGCCGGCGCTTCGGAGGCGGCCAGCAGGAAGGGACCATCCCGTCGCGATTTTTGCGCGAAGTTCCCCGAGCGCTGGTCGAGGACCTCAGCCAATCCCGCCAGCGCACCACCCCGCAGGTAGACCTGTACGCCGAACAATACGAAGTGCGCGAGCGAGCCAAACAAAATCTCTATACCGGCAAAACCTACGACTCGGTAGAAAACATCCAACAGTTCTTCAACGAACGCGGGAAAGCGCCTGTCCTTCCCCAGCCGGCGAACCAACCGCAAAGTGGCAGCCCCCCGATCCCCAAACCCGCCGTGGCGCCGCAGGTGGCGAGGCCCCCCGCCGGCCGGCGCGGCTTCCGAGCCGGCGCCATGATCCGTCATCCCAAATACGGCCGCGGAACGGTGCTGCGCCGCGAAGGGGACGGCGAGGATGCTAAGCTCACGGTAAGCTTCCCCGGCTACGGTTTGAAGAAGCTGGTGGAAAAGTACGCAGGAATCCAAGAGGATTGAAGACTCACAAAGAATGAACACAAAGCATATTGAAGACAGAGCAGAGCGCAAGAAGGTCAAGCGCGCAGCCCGCAAGAAAGCGGCGCCCAAAGCCAAGCGGGCATCCGGAGTCGCGCGCGGCTCCATGAAGAAAAAAGTGCAGCATATGACGAAGGGCCAGAGGAAGCGTTAGCCGCGTGAGCCACGATCCGACGTGAGCCAGCTCCTCCGCACCAAAAGCATCGACGCTCTAATTGCGGCTTCTGAAGAGCCTGAACGCCGGCTGAAGAAGTCGCTGGGCGTTTGGAGCTTGATTGCGTTGGGCGTGGGAGCGGTGATCGGATCGGGCATTTTCACTGTCACCGGCACCGCCGCTGCGGGCGAGCACTTCTTAACCAAATCCATCTTCAAAGCACCCGTGCTCGATCTGGTGCTCCATGGCGGCGCTGCCTCCACGCTCAGCGGCAGGCTGGGGGCGGGTCCGGCCATCTCGCTGTCTTTCGTGTTGGTGGCGATCGCATGCGGATTCGCGGCCATCTGTTATGCCGAGCTGGCCTCTATGATCCCCATCGCCGGCAGCGCCTACACCTATTCCTACGCCACGCTGGGCGAAATCTTCGCCTGGATCATCGGCTGGGATCTGATCCTCGAGTACGCGTTCTCCAATATGAGCGTGGCGGTGGGATTCTCGGCTTACGTGAACGACCTGCTCGACAACCTGTTTCACTTCCATCTGCCCACCCAGCTCTCGCAGCCTATTTTTGAAGAAGGCCAGCGTACGGGTGCGTGGTTCAACCTGACGGCATTCGTTGTATTGCTGGTGCTAAGTTACGTGCTGGTCCGTGGAGTCCGCGAGAGCGCGCAAGCCAACAACACCATGGTCGTGATCAAAATCGTCGCCATCCTGCTGTTCGTCTTCGGCGCTGCGCACGCGGTGAACACCGGCAACTGGCATCCGTTCATGCCCAACGGCTATTCCGGCGTGCTCTCGGGCGGCGCGATTGTCTTCTTCACCTACATAGGATTCGATTCGGTCTCGACGGCGGCGGAGGAATGCGGACATCCCCAGCGCGACATGCCAGTGGGAATCTTTGCGACTCTCGCGGTTTGCGCGCTGCTCTACGGGTCGGTCGCGCTGGTGCTCACCGGCATCGCGCATTGGGACACGCTGGATAATGACGCGCCCGTGGCTAACGCACTCAAGATGATCGGCATGAACCGGCTGCGGGTGATCGTCACCGCTGGAGCGCTGCTCGGAATGTTGTCGTCGCTGCTGGTGTTTCAATACGGCCAGGCGCGCATCTGGTTCGCCATGTCGCGCGACCGCCTGTTGCCCGATGTCTTCTCGCGCGTCCATCCCCGTTACAGCACGCCGTACATCAGCACGTGGGTGGCGGGCTTCGTGGTCGGAATTCCCGCCGGTATCTTTGACGTGGCCTGGTTCGCCGATCTGTCGAACATTGGGACGCTATTTGCTTTCATTCTGGTTTCGGCCGGCGTCATCGTGCTGCGCAAAAAGCAGCCTGAACGCAAACGCGGTTTCCGCGTGCCGCTGGTCCCGCTGCTGCCGATGATTTCGATCGTCTGCTGCCTGGTGCTCATGCTCAGCCTGCCGCTCGAAACCTGGCTGCGGTTCTTCGTCTGGCTGATCATCGGGCTGGTGATCTACTTCTTATACAGCAAAAAGCGCGCGGCCCAAGTAGCGTAGAGCCCATCGTGGCGCACGCACTTTCCAGTAACCACGCCCGCGAAATGACTGCGCAAGCTGAGGATTCTAAATTGTTTGCCGTTCGATTTCCGCAGTTTGCCCCCGCTGGCGTCGGTTACTGGCGCTAGAGACCGTCCGAAGGATGGACTCCCGTTCCTGCGTGCCGCGTGGGCACTCGTGCCGACTCTTGGTGAAAGAACGTACGCCACAAGCTTTACGACACAGCGTTACCATAAAACAACCGCCGGAGGAGAAGCTATGACCCGAATTTCGCTGCCTCTTTTGTTGTTTCTCAGCGCTCTGTTCTGTCTTGCCGCCGACCAGCCACTGTTGCTCCAGAAACCCACCGTCAGCAAGACCCACATCGTTTTCTCGTATGCGGGCGATTTATGGAGCGTGTCGCGCGATGGCGGCGAAGCCGTGCGCCTTACCGTCGATCCTGGCATTGAGACCGATCCAATCTTTTCACCGGACGGCTCCCTCATCGCCTTTCAAGGCGAGTACGAAGGCAATCAGGACGTCTACGTCATCCCGGCCGAGGGCGGCACTCCCAAGCGCCTGACCTATCACCCCGGCGCCGACACGCCGGTCGCCTGGTCGCCCGATGGCAAACAAATCCTGTTCCGGTCGAACCGCACCAACTATTCGCGGATCACGCAGCTCTTCACCATCTCCGTCGACGGCGGCTTCCCCACGCCCGTAAATCTGCCGATGTCCTACGACGGATCGTTCTCCGCCGATTCCAGCCGGCTGGCATACATGCCGATCTCGCCGGCTTTCGAAGCCTGGAAGCGCTATCGCGGGGGCGAAACCACATCCATCTGGCTGGCCAATCTCTCGGACGCGAAGGTGGAAAAGATTCCCCGCGAGAATTCGAACGACTTCAACCCCATCTGGATCGGCGACAAAGTCTATTTTCTGTCGGGTCGCTCCGGCCCTGTCTCGCTTTTCTCCTATGACACCGCGACGAAGAAGGTCACCTCCCAGGTCCACAACGACGGCTTCGACATGAAATCAGCCAGCGCGGGACCCGGAGCCATCGTTTACGAGCAGTTCGGCTCCATTCACCTATTCGATCTGAAATCGGGCAAGGTGAAAAAGGTCGAGATCAGCGTATCGGGCGATATTCCATCGCTCCGGCCATCTTTCGAGAAGGTGGCTTCGCGAATCTCGAATGCCGCGCTCTCGCCCACCGGCGCACGCGCCGTCTTTGAAGCACGCGGCGAAATCTTCACGGTTCCAGCCGAGAAGGGCGACGTGCGCAATCTCACCAATACTTCCGGTGTCGCCGAGCGCAACCCCGCATGGTCACCCGATGGGAAACAGATCGCGTACTTCTCCGACGAGTCCGGCGAGTATCAACTGTACATACAAGCGCAAGATGGCATGGGCACTGTGCAAAAGATCGGCTTGGGCAGCCCGCCCGCTTTTTATTACGATCCCACCTGGTCGCCCGACAGCAAGAAGATCGCCTATGAAGACAGCCTGCGCCAGCTTTGGTACATCGATCTGGAGAACTCGAAGCCCGTGCGCATCGATAAGGATACCTATTTCACGCCGCAGCGAGGCTTGAATCCCGATTGGTCGCCAGACAGTAAATGGATCGTCTATACCAAGATCCTGAAGAACCACCTGCGGGCCGCTTTCTTGTATTCGCTCTCCGATGGCCAGCCGCATCAGATCTCCGACGGCATGAGCGACGCGGAATTCGCGAAGTTCGACAAGAACGGCAGGTATCTGTACTTCACCGCCAGCACCAATCTAGGGCTGACCACCGCGTGGCTCGATATGTCGGGTGACGCGCGCCCCACCTCGAGCAACGTCTACGTCGCTGTTCTTCGAAAAGAAGACGCATCGCCGCTGGCGCCCGAGAGTGACGAGGAAAAGGGCACCGACACGAAGACGGCTGACAAGGAATCCAAAAATTCGGAATCCAAGATTCAGACTCCCGAGGTCAGAATCGATCTTCAAGGAATCGATCAGCGGATTCTCGCGCTGCCCATCCCCGCTCGCGATTATCTCTCGCTGGACACCGGCAAGACGGGAATCCTGTTTCTCACTGAGAGAGTGCAAAATCCCGCTGCGCCGCCCGCCGAACAGGAAACCGCCATGCTTTACAAGTTCGATTTGAAGACGCGCAAGACCGACAAGGTGCTTGAAAACCTGCACCGCTTCCTGGTCTCCCAAGATGGCGAGAAGATGCTGTACCGGCAGGGCGCCAACTGGATCATTTCCGCGGCTGGTACGCCCCCCAAGCCCGGCGAAGGCGTGCTGAAACTGGACGGCATGGAAGCGCGCATCGATCCGCGCGCCGAGTGGAAGCAGATGTACCACGAAGTCTGGCGCATCGAGCGCGACTTTTTCTACGATCCTGGCCTGCATGGTCTGGATTGGAAAACTTCAGACCAGAAGTATGAGCCTTATCTGGAAACCGTCGCCGGCCGCGGCGATCTGAATTATCTGTTCGAAGAGATGCTTGGCGAGCTCACCGTCGGGCATCTCTTTGTGCGCGGCGGCGCGTTCCCTGAGATCAAACGCATCAAAGGCGGACTGCTCGGCGCGGACTACAAAATCGAAAACGGCCGTTATCGCTTCGCCAAAGTTTACAGCGGTGAAAACTGGAATCCGCAGTTGAAGGCCCCGCTCACTCAGCCCGGCGTAAATGTGATCGCGGGCGAATACCTGCTGGCGGTGAATGGCCGCGACGTTCGCCCGCCGGCGAATCTCTACAGTTTCTTTGAAGAGACGGCCGGCAAGTCCGTAGTCCTGCGCCTTGGCCCCAACCCGGACGGCTCTGGATCGCGCGAAGTCACCGTGATCCCGGTCGAAAGCGAAGTTGCGCTGCGCAATTTGGATTGGATCGAAGACAACCGCCGCAAAGTGGATCAATTGAGCGGCGGGCGGCTGGCTTATGTTTACCTGCCCAATACTGCCGAAGGCGGATTCACCAATTTCAATCGCTACTACTTCGCGCAGGTGGGCAAGGAAGGTGCGGTCATCGACGAGCGCTTCAATTCCGGCGGCCAGATCGCCGATTACATCATCGATAATCTAGACCGGCCGCTTACCAATTTCTTCATGACGCGCGCTGGCGAACGCTTCACCACTCCGCAGGAAGCCATCTTCGGCCCCAAGGCCATGATCAGCAATGAATATGCGGGCTCAGGCGGCGACGCCATGCCGTGGCTTTTCCGCCAGCGCGGCATCGACCCGTTGATCGGCAAGCGCACCTGGGGCGGACTGGTGGGAATTGTGGGATTTCCCCCGTTGATCGATGGCGGGACCATCACTGCTCCTAATCTTGCTTTCTACAATTTGAAGGGCCAATGGGATGTAGAGAATCACGGGGTGACGCCCGACATCGAAGTGGAGTACGATCCGGCGCTGGTTCGCTCGGGCCACGACCCGCAATTAGAGAAGGCCGTCCAGGTGGTGATGACGGAATTAGAAAAGCATCCGGCACCCGAATATCATCAACCGGCCTTCCCGAACTACCACAAGACCACTTCCAACAATTCGTCCGCTATTTCGTCGAAGTGAACCGGATTATCGGCACTGACTAGTACCTTGTACAGCCAGGTACCAGTATATAACCGCCCGCTTTCCTATTAGCGGTTTTCGGCACGTGCTCCAAGATGAGCGCTTGGAGACCGCCGAAAACCAAGCCGCGGCAATGGCCACCGTTGATTCCGTTCAGCAACCTCTGCTTACTGAAGAGGTTGGCATCCATCAGCAAATCATCCATGCCACTCGATCTTGGATTCAATACGGGACGGTGGGATTTTCGGTCCTCTGTATCGTGATTGGGGCAGTGGAGGCGCTCTTCGGGCGCTAGCCAGCGGCATTGGGTTCTTTACAATTCCTTAAGGTTGGACCGAGTGTAAATAGGTTGCAACTTAAGAGAAGAAGAGCGAAACTACTAAAGGAACTAGCTCACTCCTCCGAGGGCTATCCGATGCCCGCCCCATTCCTTGTGGATGGGGCGGGTTTAAGTTTATAAAACCCCACAAAACGCTACTAGATCCGCCAGCTTCCGGCACGGCTGGTTCTGTCGGTAGTCACACCTCCGGATCGTATCGGTGGCCCCCCCGTTGTTGAAAATCCCCCATGGAACTTGTCACGGTTACTTCGCGCGCTAAAGCCAATCCAGAAAACGTCTCAGGTCTGGGAGAGCAATACGATGTGTGACTATTCGCTGCATACATATCCAAATCGGCTGGCGTCCGATGGAGAAGATCTGGTAGTTCACCGGTTCGGTGCGGGATCGCTCGGATTGGCGTGTCCGGCGGATCTAACCCCGGTGATTTCGGCGAGGAAGACGGCTGGCGGCAACTTTTGGTCGCAAGCCAAGGCTTGGTTCCAAGGGCGAAGCCCCAGATGGGAAGCGGAGAAGCGCGTCCCGGCGGTATGCGTTCCGCCCGGCGCGCGCCTGGTTCTCCGGGATATTCCCAAGAATTTGCAGCGCGAACTGGGCGTCGGCGAAACAGAGGAAGTGCTGTTCATCCAGACCACGGCCGAGGTGAACACGTATCGCGACGCGATACGCTTCAACAACTGCCGCCAGGCCCTCTTGCAGCAACTCCGAGAAGGACAGCGCGTGCATGTGCTTTCAACCGGATCCGAGGAGATGGAACCGGCCGAGCCAATCGTTTGGGCCGCTCTTCGATAGACCGGCGCGGCTTCGCAGAAGCGCAAAGGGCGCGGCGCGCACCACAAAACAGGCTACGAACTGCTTCGCGCCGCGCTCCGTTTTGCGCGTGTTCCTTAAAAGCGCAAAGGGCACGGCGCGCACCACAAAACAGGCCACGAACTGCTTCGCGCCGCGCTACGTTTTGCGCGTGTTTCTTAGAAATCAGCTTCCCGCCGCCGGCCGGAAATGCAAATCCACCGTGTAGCCCGCCACATCGACGTGCACAATGTAGAGCACGTCGATCTTGACGGACCCGCTGTTCATGCCCACGTGCACGTCATCATCGTGTACCGGCAAACCCAGGCCGGCAGCTTGGTTGAGAACGCGTGTCCGTATGGCTTCGGCGGGCAGTTTGGCCGTCGCTGGATCGTCCACCAGGTCGTTGACGTAGCTTTGCAGCCGCCAATTGGCCGCATAGGGCGGAACTAAAAGTACGCCTAAAATTACCAGGATCAGAAGTACTGCGATGCCGCCGATGAAACGCGCGGTTTTGGCGGTAGGAGGGGGGCTCAAATCACCGTTTGCTTTCCTCGAGCGATTCCAGTTCCTTCCAGATATCGTCGCCGTGACGTTCCCAATCCGGACTCGTGCTGGTAACACGGAACTCCGGCACCTTCAGCGTGCCGTGACCATAGAGGCAGATGTATTCGGTGCGCGGTTGCCCGAACAGAAGCATATTCGGCCAGGACCCAGCGGTAACCGGCATCCGCAGCCGGCGCAGGCAGGTACGGCAGCGATAGCGCTGGTCCCAAATGATGAGATAGAAAACGCCGAAACATGCCAGGAAGAACAGCAGCATCGCGCTGGTGAAGCCAAGATCATGCCCGAAAGGCTTTTGTTCGAGACCCAGGTACAACACCGGGCCCCGGAAGCCCAGCAGGATGGCGGCCCAGACGAAACGCATCACCAAGACGCCGGCTGCCAGCTTCAGCAGCAAAAACCCCCAATACTTCATGATCATTGGATTCCTTTCGCGTGCTCCGGGTTCCCGCTTCTCATGTCGTCTCTGTCAAATTCATCGGCTTGCCGCTAGCTCTTCAGCAGATTGCGGGCCAAAAATAACACGTTGGCTGGGCGCTCCGCCAGTCGCCTCATAAAATAGGGATACCACGCATCGCCATACGGAACATAGAGCCTCAGACGGTAGCCAGCCGCGACCAGGCGGCGCTGCAGGTCGCGGCGGACGCCATACAGCATCTGAAACTCAAAACGATCCAGCGCGATCTTTCGTTCCTGAATATATACTATCGCGCGGTTGAGTATGTTCTCATCGTGCGTCGCGATGGCGGGATAGGTTCCACGATCGAAGAGTTCCAACATCAGGCGCACGTAGTTGGCGTCAACGTCCTTTTTGCGCGGAAACGCCACGTCGGAGGATTCGCGATAGGCGCCCTTGCACAGCCGGATTGGAATCGATTGCCGGCAGAGATTTTGAATGTCGCTCTCTGTTCGATAAAGATAAGCTTGCATCACCGCGCGGACGCTCCCGTACCGGGCGTGCAGCTCAGAAACCAGCGCCAGAGTGCGGTCGACATACACGCTCGACTCCATGTCTACTTCCACCATGCAGCCCATCGATTTCGCGCGCGTCACCAGGCATTCGACATTCGTCCGGCACGCCGCGTCCGAAAAATCCAGGCCGAGCTGGGTGAGTTTCACCGACACCGTAGCTTGCAAGTTCAGCTTCGCGATCTGATCTAGGGCCGCGAGATAAGCGTCGCGCGATCGTTCCGCTTCCTCGAGCGAAGTGACGCTCTCGCCCAGATGGTCGAGCGTAGCCAGGTATCCACCGGCATTCAGTTTTTGGCAAACCGCGACTTCGCGTTCGATGGTGGGCCCGGCGACAAAGCGCGACGTCAGCCGCTCGGCGGACGGTGACGTTTCCATCCAGTGACGAAGCCATGGCCGGCGGGAAAGCACCAAGAGCAGGCTGCGCAGCACTCATTCAATAGAATACTAGCCAAACAGATTTGAAATTTTGACTCCACCGGCCGCCAGACCGATGATCATGTTGTCAAGACCTGATCTGAGGAGGACGGCCGATGGAGACGTTCACAAAGCTGTTTGGCAGCCTGCTTGTCTTTGTATACCACTGCTTCGACCGCATCGTCATCAACGGGTACCTGAGTGGTTTGTCGCGCCCCGAGCAGGTGGTGTACTTTTTCCGGGATGTCCTCGGTGTGCCAGTCATCGAGAAGGCGGTTTTGTCGAAGCGCACAGAAGTTTACCGGGGCTGGGTGGAGGCCTACGCCGCCAATCACAAACTGCCCAGCGAATGGGCCGAGAAGGGCGTGCGCAAAGAGGATTACGTACAGCCGCATCTGCGACGGATGGTGAAGCAGAACGCCTACGGCGTTTACTTCATCTTCAAGAGCATGGAACAAGGCTCGACGTTCCGGATCAGCATCCCTAAGTTTCCCACGCAAGATCCCAACCATCGGATTCTGGCGCGACAGCGCAGCCGCTTCACGCACTACTATTTCTACGTACGTGATGAAGTCCTGGGACCCATCGTGATTCGCGTGGCATCCTTCTTCCCCTTCCAGACCACCTACTATCTCAACGGCCACTCGTTCATGGAACAAGAGTTGAACCGGCGCAAGATCGGCTTCCGTAAGAACGACAATGCGTTCCTGGCCACCGATAACATCAAACAGTTACAAGCAGCGGCCAACCGGCTCAGCCCAGGAGTGATCCGCAAGCAACTGGATTACTGGACCTTGCTTGTGGGCCCCAAGTTCTCCAAGAAAGAACGCGCGGCGATGAACCTGTCGCGCTTCTACGCTGTCCACCAAATCGAGTACTGCCGCAACTTCATCTTCAAACGGCATTTCCCCATTCACAAAGTGTTTGAGCGTTCCTGCGAGTTGGGGCTGTGGCGCCTGACCGCGCACAAGATCAGCGAGATTTTTGGCGTCCGCCTGACCAAGAAGTTCCGCGGCAAGCTGAGCACCGTCATCGAACAGATCGAGCACGGCCACCACGTCTATCGCGCTTACTGGAAAAACGCGTTCCTTAAACAGTACGAGAAGTTCTCCACGTTCCTGCGCAACGAACTGTGCTCCAACAACCTGAGCAACTTCGGCTTAAAGAAGGGCTTGGACCACCTGGACGCCGTGCGCCAGAAGTTTCAGCTCATCACGGACCGCTTCGCCAGTTGCCAGGCCCAATGGCTCAACGTCCACGTAGACTTTCCTTTGCTGCAGCGAATCGCCCTGCCCATCTCCATCGGCTCGGTGCGCTACCCCGGCATCAAAATCCACGAGACGCGGATCATCCGCCTGCTGGAAGTGCTCCTGCACGGCGGAAGCAATGTCAGCGGCTGGGCCGCAAAGCAGATTCACCAAGCCGTCCTCACCACCTTCAGCCTCGACCAGAAATCTTATAGCTTAAATCAACTCCGTTACGACCTCCGCAAGCTCAAGGGCCATGCTCTGTTGCAACGGGACGGCTCACGCTACGCTTACCACCTCACCGGCAAAGGCCTCCAGGTCGCGCTTCTGTTCCTGTTCTTTCACAAGCGTCTGTGTGGCCCTTTGGCCAACAGCCGCTTTCATCATCAGCCCGACGCCGCTCATCGTCCCGACAGCAAACTGGAGGCCGCCTATCACAAAGCCGATAAGGCGATTCAAGACATCGTCGATCTGCTCGCCGCCTGAGGAAATGTTGCACTACTCTTGTTTAAGATCTCTCAGGTAAGAATCTAGTTTCCCGGGAAAATTCGGTCGAACATGTCCTTGTCGGTGAAATCGCCCAATTCCGCGTCCTTTACGAAGTCGGATGAGTCGCGCACCCTACGGCAAAAAAGGCTGAGCAGATCTTCTTCTTCCCATATGATTTCGATTTTCCGAGCATTCACGTGGGTGAGATTCACGAACCCCCCTTGGATGACCTTCCTAAAGAGGTCGTTACGGACAAAAAGCTTCAACCGAATGTTTGGATACGCGAGTAGGTCCAAATAGGTTCTGAGTAGCGCACGGAGTGCCGGAACCTCGATATTCGGAAAGCCTTGAAATGCTTCGTCGAGCCGATCAAGCACGACCCAGGCTGTCACATTGCCCTCCGTGAGAGCCTTGTTGAGCATCGCCAATGCCTCCTCATGAGGTATCAAGTCCGGCGGTGCGTCAGTTGGTTCGGGAGTACCAAATTCCAGAGTGGGGGCAATGATCGGAATGCCGCTATCGGTCATCGAGAATTTGACTTCGGCGGATTTTGGCTTGAGCCAGTGACTAAATAGGTGGACGAGCTTTGAAAAAATGGTCTCTGCCGAATCGTCTTTGCTTCGGAGTCCCACACGAAGAAGCATGAAATCCAGGTCTCTCATCGATTTGGTTAGGTCTGATTCGTAGAGCTCCAAAAGCCAATTCCCAACGAGCGAAAGGAGATAGGCCTTCCACACCGTCACATAACCAGCTTCGGACATCGAATCAATCTGGACGAGGCGTTGGAACACAGGATTTCCCGCAGGGTTGAAGCCCGCGATGACCTCGACGTGCTCCAACTCGGGAATGCTCGTATACCTTTGCTTAAATACGCGGAACAGAGCGGTCTTGCCGGTACCCTTCTCTCCGGCGATTATGTCCGCCTTGTCGAGTGCGAGCGCATAGAAGGCCTCGGTTTCGATGAAATAGCGATCAAGGGCGGTGTCAAATTCTGCCACCGAACTTCCAAGGTCAAGCTCCCGCAGTAACTTCTTCAGCTCCATTTCAGTTCCATGAGCGGATCGTAACACGACGCAGACGGAAGCGAGGTTGCGATCGTTACTCCTCGGATCGCTGGTTCTAAAGGACTTGGTCACAGCTCGGGACACACTGACGGAAGGCGGCCCAGGCGCAGAAGCTGCCGTCGGCAATGGTGCCCGCGCCTTGAAACGGAGGACCCTAGGCCCCTCGGGCAAAGAAGCGATCTCGCGTCAGTTCTGGCTCCTTCTCCGCAACGCTCTCCAAGCTGCACGATTCCAGAATCAGCCGCGACGACGGCAACCGCAGCGCATAGCGGCACGCGTTGTGTGTCGCCCTGTTGAACGTCTCCATCTCATGGCGTGGCATCGCTTCCAGCCTGACTGGGAGTGCTTCGAGTCCTCCGTGAGTGGGCTGTCCGACTGAAGGACTGGTGGGCCTTCTTAGGATTCGGCCCACGGTATCATCTTCGCCTCCAACGCTGGAGGACGGCAAACAAGCCAATCGGACATAGGGCCGAATTATGGGAAGCTGGCCGCCAACGTCGGTTATCTAGTGTTGAGGCCTTGGCTGCGCGATCTGCCTTGCGACCGGGAGCCCGCCGCAATTTCAAGTCTCCGCTGGAGTTGAGTGACTGTGATCCCAAAACGTTTGGCAGCGTCCTTCAGAAAGGGAACAGCGACTTCCCGATGCGCGCGTTCGATGCAGAGATTCTGGCATGATCGGCACATACGAACGTGCGCTTCAACTTTCCGCAGGTCTGATCGGCGATTCGGCTTCGCAAGCAGCTTACCCGCGAACAGATCCGGCAGCAACCTTTGTATCTCGGGCTGAAGGCAAGAAATTGTAGGCTTCGTAGAGTACCTCGACCCTAAATGGAAATCAGGCTTTGGAGCACCCAAATGAACTGCCGTTCTGCCTCTCTTTGATCTGGGCATTTTTTTAACACCTCCCCTTGCGTGCCACAACCGGCGCAAGCTCCAGACAGGCCCGCGTTTTGGCGGGTTCGCTCTGGGATTGTATGGGTAAAAATGAGGAAAGGCTCTTCCCAACGGATTCTTTCCTCGTTGCTGCGAACTTCATCGGAGATCATCAGACGACTTAGGAGGTAAAAAAAGGGCGCGGCGAAACCACGCCCGACGAATTCCACTCACCGTTCCGTGACTAAATGCTTAAAACGTAACGTTCGGTTCGTCCAACTTCCTGCGCTTCCGGCGTTGAATCCCATCCCTTTTGACGTACAGTAAGCGTTCAGCCTCCTGTAGGATGCGATCCTTGCCCCGTTTCTGAGTTGCTTCTTTTCGCAGCAGACTTAAACCAGCTCTTAAGCCTATTTTAAAAAGAAACGCATCGGTGCCCCGCTTCGGCCAAGAGGATCGCTTTATTAGAGCTTGCAGCGACCCTACTTGAGCTAGATCCTCGGCAAGGCCCGGCGCGCGTTTGCGCCAGTACCTCTCGAGGTTCTTACGTAACATGACTAGTTCTGCAGCTTCAGCAGCTGCATCTGTCACGGGTCGGGAGTTAACGGTTGACATGGAATCTCCTTTTTGGGAGAGCGCAACCAAAGCCTGATTGTCAAAGATCGTGCCAGTTCGTAAACTGGCTTTCTGCTTCTTCTATTGTGTATAACGTTTCACGGACGGTCTCGTATACATTAATTTTCACTCATTCCTCGACATCAATGCGGAGTGTCACTCGCGTCCTCTTTCTCTTTCGCAGTTTATCAACCACCCATGCGCACGCTAAAGCCATAACCAAAGCGACGGCCATTTGGTGGTTTGCCATGAAGTTCGCCATTCCAAGCCCCCCTTCATAACCATTAACGCGGCAGCCCCAGTTTACTAGCCCACAAGGCAGGTTATCGTCTCGCGTTCCTAACCGGTCCGGATCGCGCGGTTGGAGCCATGTAGGGCGAGGCGACGGGCGTTGTCCCCTCAACTCAGTCTTCTCGACGGGCAGGCACATGCCGTCTAAGGAACATGCTCGATAGCTTACAAAAGGCGCTTAACGGCGAGTTGGAGCGGATCAAATTGGCAGCTACACCCAAGCCGACCACCGCGGCCGGGTAGTTGGCTATCGGCCGACATTTAGCCGACTACCAATTGAGCGACGCCACCCACAGGTGGTGCTATCCTGGTAACTCTGCGAGATTCCCTTTCGCGGAATCTCCCTTCTATGGCGAATCTGAACTACACCACGCCGGGCGGAATCAACGTCACTCGCTTGACGTCGGTGATTCCGTTCAAGAAGGGCCTCGGCCACCTACTGAACAAGCTGGATCGATATCGCGGCATCTATCTGTCTTCCGGCTATGAATACCCGGAGCGGTACTCGCGCTGGGATGTGGCTTCCATCTGCCCGCCCATCGAAATCGTGTCTTCTGGACAAGATATGGAGTTTCGGCCGCTCAACTCGCGCGGGGAAGTTCTGAACCGGATGCTGCACCGCCTCCTTGAAGGCCATCCGCATTGGGAGCACTTCGGCTTTGAGGGCGCCGCGCTGCATGGCCGCTTGAAGCCATTGCCCAAGCTGTTCCCCGAAGAGGAACGCAGCAAGCAACCCTCCGCGTTTTCGATTCTGCGCGCCCTGATTGGCGAATTCCAGAGCGATCAGGACACCAGGCTCGCGCTGGTGGGCGCGTTTGGCTACGATCTGCTGTTCCAGTTCGATCCCATCCATTTGAAACTACCGCGCCACGGGGTGAAGGATCTTCAGCTCTTTCTCTGCGACGACATTTACTACATGGATCGCAAGAAGGAGCAGATCGAGCGCTTTCGTTACGAATTTGAGCTGGGCGGCCTGACAACCGCTGGCCTGGCCCGCACTGGCGCTCCGGCCAAACGTTCACCCAAGCGGCCCGACAACGAAATCGACAGCGACCACCAGCCCGAAGAGTACATGGCCAAAGTGGAAACGGTGCGCGAAGGCATGCGCCAGGGCGAATACTACGAAGTGGTCCTGCGGCAGACCTTCCAGGCCAACTATTCCGAGAGCGCGTCGGCGCTGTTCCAGCGGATTCAGAAGAGCAGTCCCAGCCCGTACGAATTTTTGCTGCAACTGGGCGACGAGCAGTTGATCGGAGCGTCGCCCGAGATGTTCGTGCGCGTGGAAGGGCGTCGCGTAGAGACCTGCCCCATTTCCGGCACCGCGCGGCGCACGGGCGATCCGCTGCGCGATGCGGATAACATTCGCGAGCTGCTCAATTCCACCAAGGAAGAATCCGAGCTGACCATGTGCACGGACGTGGATCGCAACGACAAATCGCGCGTGTCAGTCCCAGGTTCGGTGCGGGTGATCGGGCGGCGGCTGATCGAATCCTACGCGGGAGTTTTCCACACCGTGGATCACGTGGAGGGCATGCTCCAGCCGGGGTTCGATTCGCTGGACGCGTTCCTCACGCACATGTGGGCGGTCACGATTATGGGAGCGCCGAAGAAAGCCGCCGCGCAGGCCGTCGAGGACCTGGAAAAAGATGCCCGCGGCTGGTACGGCGGGGCGGTAGGGATGCTGTCGCTGAACGGCGATATCAATACCGGAATTTTGATCCGCACCGTTCATCTGCGCGATGGCATTGCGCGTTACAGCGCCGGCGCAACGCTGCTATATGACTCGGTTCCCGAGCTTGAAGAACAGGAAACGCGCCTGAAGGCCACCGGCTTTTTCCGCTCGTTGCGTGGCGCGAAGAAAGCTGTGACATCCGGGAGCACCCCGCAACACCGCGGCCAGGGCGTGAGACTGCTGCTGGTCGACAACGACGACTGTTTCATCCATACGCTGTCCAATTACGCGCGGCAGACCGGCGCCGAGGTGGTGACCTATCGCGCGGGCGTTCCGCACGAGTTAATACTGGATTTCGCACCGCACCTGATCCTCATCTCGCCTGGACCAGGTCGTCCCTCCGACTTCGGCGTCCCCGATCTGGTGAAGTTCGCCGCGCACGCGGGCATCCCGGTGTTTGGCGTGTGCCTCGGTTTACAGGGCATCGTGGAAGCGTTTGGCGGCGAACTCGGCGTGCTCGATTATCCGATGCACGGCAAGCCATCTACGGTGGTGCATCGCAATGTGGGAATCTTCCAGGGACTGCCCGAACGATTCAAAGTGGGCCGCTACCACTCGCTGTTCGCGCGCAGGGAAACCTTCCCGTCGTCCCTGGAAGTGACGGCCGAATCCGAAGATGGCGTCATCATGGGCGTCCGGCATCGGGAATTGCCGATTGAAGCGGTGCAGTTTCACCCGGAGTCCATCCTGACCTTAGAAGGCGACTGCGGTCTTCGCTTGATAGAAAACGTAGTGGCTCAGGCCCTGACAGCCCGAACAGTTCATACCGCATAAGCCGAATCTCATAGTACGAATCCGGGGATAAGCCTACTGTGCTAATCTGAAAACTGATTTCATAATAAGTAGGGCTACGGCCCAGGAAAACATTCGTGCAATTCGATTTATCCGATATCGTATTTCTCGTGGTGGTGCTTTCCATAGCGGTGCTGCTGATCAATAGCAGCGGGGGCGGCGGAGGCCATCGTGCGCGAGTGCCGGTGCGCTGCTAACGCCGTGCTCCCAGCGCGTCCTCTTCCCCGTTAGTCCTGCATGCCATCGGTGATCGTGATCGGCGGAGGTCTGGCCGGCCTCGCCTCGGCTGCCGCACTGGGCCAATCGGGATTCCAAGTCGATCTTTTTGAGGCACGGGGATTCCTGGGCGGCCGTGCCACTTCTTACCCGGTGCCCGGCGACAGCGCGGAAGTGATCGACAACTGCCAGCACGTGCTGTTGCGCTGCTGCGTCAATCTGATGGATTTCTACGCCCGCCTGGGCGTGGCGGACCGAATCGAATTCCACAAACAATTCTTCTTTATGGAACCGGGTGGCCGGACTTCGGTCTTGCAGGCCGGCGGGCTCCCGGCGCCACTGCACTTTACCGGAAGCTTTTGGGATTTGACGTTCCTCGGCCCCGCCGACAAGATGGCCATCGCCCGCGCGCTCTGGGCCATCCGCAGCGAGCATCGGCGGCGCAAAGATCTGGACCAAATCACGATGCTCGATTGGCTGCGCGAAAAGCGCCAAACCGAGCGCGCCATCGGACGCTTCTGGAATCAGGTGCTGGTGAGCGCGGTGAATGAAGATCTGGATCGCATGGCCGCCAGCCACGGATTTCGGGTTTTTTGGCTCGGGTTTCTGGCTCGCGCCAACTCCTATGAGATGGGGATCCCGGCGGTGCCTCTCGGCGATCTGTACGGCCCGGAGGGCTGGAAACGCATCCCTCAGGTCACGATGCATGCGCGCGCGCCGGTGGAGCGAGTGATTGTGAAGGATGGCGCGATTCACGGCCTGATCGCCGCGGGCGAAGAGCACACGGCTGATTATTATGTCTCCGCGTTGCCCTTCGAGCGCTTGCCGGCCGTGATTCCGGAGCTGGAGCTGAATCTGGAGGGCTTCGAGCACTCGCCCATCACCGGCATCCACCTGTGGTTCGATCGCAGCATCACGGAACTGCCGCACGCCACGCTGCTGGATCGCACCATCCAGTGGATGTTCAACAAATCCAGAGGACGATACCTGCAGTTGGTGGTGAGCGCGTCGCGCAGCCTGGTGGAGATGCCGCGCGCGGACGTGATCGCGCTGGCCTTGCGCGAACTGGCCGAGTTTTTTCCCATCGCGCAGGAAGCCAAGCTCGAAAAGGCGCACGTGGTGAAGGAAATTCGCGCGACATTTTCCGCCCGCCCCGGTCTGGAGCAACTGCGGCCCGTGAGCACCACTCAGTTCAAAAATCTCTTCCTGGCGGGCGATTGGACGCGCTCGGGCTGGCCGCCCATCATGGAAAGCGCGGTCCGCAGCGGCTATCTGGCAGCCGAGGCGGTCACCCGCGCGGCCGGAGAAGCACGTACGTTTCTGCTACCCGATATCGCTTAAGATCTATGATGAAGCTATGCGCGCATTGATCCTGTCGCTCGCCCTTCTCTTGCCCGGCCTCACCTTCTCGATGCTGGGCGCGGACATGACCACGCTGACGATCTCGGTGAAGAACCCCTACGGCAAGCCCGTGGAAGGCGCCAGCGTCATCGTCAAGTTCGTCAAAGGACACTCCGTGACGAAGCTCGGCAAAAAGATCCGCAAGGAATGGGAACTGCGCACCAACCAGGAAGGGACGATCACGATTCCTCCCATTCCGCAGGGCACAATTCTGGTGCAGATCATCGCCAAGGACTACCAGACGTTCGGCGAGAACTTCGACGTGGATGAGCCGCAGAAAACTATCGAGATCAAGCTGAATCCTCCGCAGCCGCAATATTCAGCGCACTGATCCTCACCGAGGCGCCTTTACGGTGGCGGCTCGGTCAGCACCGCGGCGATCACATCGATCTCCACGCCCACATCGCGCGGCAGTTTGGCTGCCTGCACGGTGGATCGCGCGGGCGGATGCTTGCCGAGGTAGCGTTCATAGACCTGGTTCATCGGGGCGAAATCGTCCATGTCTTTCAGGAACACCGTAGTCTTCAAAACCGACTCGAGCGAGGCGCCGCAGGCTTCCAGAACGGCCTTGATGTTTTCCAGAACGCGCTCGGTTTGCGCGGAAATACCGCCCTCTATCACCTTGTTACTGGCCGGATCGATGGCGATCTGTCCGCTCAGGTAGGCCAATCCGCCATACACCACCGCCTGCGAGTAAGGGCCAATCGCCTTGGGCGCCTTACCGGTTGAAATGGTCTGCTTCATATCTGCAATGTCCCTACTAGTTGTTGAACGTTGTCGATGCTTTCTTGTTTCAAGTAATCGTCCAGCTCGCGCGCGATGCGGCAGGGCGCCTCGGGGTCCCAGAAGTTGGCCGTGCCCACCTGGACCGCCGAAGCACCGGCCACCAGGAACTCGGCCGCATCCTCGCCACTGCGGATTCCTCCCAGGCCAATCACCGGAATGCGGACCGCCTTCGACGCTTCGTAGACCAAACGCAGCGCGATCGGCTTGATGGCGGGCCCCGATAGTCCGCCGAAGCCCGCGCCGATCCGCGGCCGGCGGGTGTGCGCGTCGATGGCCAGCGACACAAACGTGTTCACCAGGCTGATGGCGTCGGCACCGGCCTGTTCTGCGGCCAGCGCCAGCGGTTCGATGCGCGCCACGTTCGGCGATAGTTTCACGATCAAGGGACGGCGCGCCAGCGGCCGGATCATTCCAACCAGTTCGCTCAGCAGCGCAGGATCGCTCGAAAAATAAATACCGCCGTGTTTGGTGTTGGGGCACGAAACGTTCAGCTCATATCCCGCGATGCCTTCGGCGTCTTCCAGAATGCGGATCACTTCGGCGTAGTCCCCCGGCTGATATCCGAAAACATTGGCGAAAACCGCGGTCCTCAGTTGGCGCAACGCCGGAAGCTTTTCCGCCACGAAGGCGCGCGCGCCGATGTTCTGAAGCCCGATGGAGTTGATCATGCCGCCTTCGGTCTCCCACAAGCGCGGCGGTGGATTGCCTGCGATGGGCTCGCGCGAAAGTCCTTTAACAACCAGGCCGCCCATCCCGTTCAAATCGGCGACACTTGAGAACTCCACACCGTAGCCGTACGTGCCCGATGCGGCAATGACGGGGTTTTCGAGCTGGATGCCGCACAGGCTCGTCCGCAGGCGACCCATTTCGTCCAAGAATAGCATTGGTCATCGTATAAACCACTAACGCCTGGGCCTAGGGCTAATCCCTTATGCAGCAGACCTTAGGACAGCCGATGAACGAACATGGCAGAGCCCTCCACCGGCGATCCCAGCCTCGCGCGTCCCGGGCCGTTGCGCTCCTTAGCCTCGAAATTCTCGTTATTTACCGCTGCTTTGGTCTTTTGGGTGATCTCCACCATTCTGGCGTACGATCTTCGCCAGGACACTTTCGACGTAGGCAAGGGGCTGCTGCTGTTCGTGATCGTGCTGCTGGTTGCCGCCGCGATCGCGCGCTTCACCATTCGCTTGCTCGCGCGCCCGCTCTCCCGACTGCAGGCCGGCATCGTATCCGCGCGCAATGGCCGGTTGGAGCCCATCACCGTGAGCAAGACCGGCGATGAAGTGGAGTTTCTGGGCGAGAGCTTCAACGGAATGATTGGCGCCCTGGCCGCATCGCAAAAGGCGCTGCTCGAACAACGGGGGCTGCTCGAGAAAAGAATCCAGGAACGTACCGATCAACTGGAAGAAGCCATGCGCACGGCACAGGCGGCCAGCCGCGCCAAAAGCGAATTTCTGGCCAACATCTCGCACGAGTTGCGCACTCCCATGAACGGAGTGATTGGGCTGCTGGACATCGCGCTCGATCGGGACTTGACTCCGGAGCTGGCCGAACAGCTCCAAACGGCGCAGCGTTGCGCCTATTCTTTGCTTTCGTTGTTAAACGATATTCTGGATCTGTCTAAGATTGAAGCTGGAAAAATGACACTGGAAAAGCTGCCATTCGATTTGCGCGTACTACTGGCGGATTGCATCAAGGCGCATCAGCCGCAAGCCACAGGGAATTCGGTTTCGCTTCACGCGGAGGTCTCGCCCGATGTGCCGCGGCAGATAACGGGCGATCCGCTGCGCGTCCGGCAGATCATCGCCAATTTGGTCAGCAATGCGGTGAAATTTACGGAGCATGGATCGGTCACCGTCCGAGTTGGCGGAGAGTTCACCCAGCCGGGCGAGTTCACGCTTCGCATCACCGTCCAGGACAGCGGAACGGGAATCCCAGCCGATAAGCTGCTCTCCATTTTCGAGAAGTTCACGCAAGCTGACGGCAGCGTGAGCCGCCGATTCGGAGGAACGGGACTGGGCCTGGCCATCACGCGCAGCCTCGCGGACCTGCACGGCGGCGATATCCAGGTTCAGAGCGAACTGGGCCAGGGAAGTACCTTCACCGTGACCCTCAAATGCCAAGCCGATGCTATGGCCGATGCTCCGCAAAAAACCGATGTCGTGGAGCATGTTCCATCCGTGGCCAGCGCGCCCGGCGGCCCGGCGCGGATCCTGGTGGTGGAAGATAATCAAGTAAACCAAAAAGTGGTGACGGCGGTTCTGCGCAAGCGCGGCTTCTCCATCGAGCTGGCCAACGACGGCCAGGAGGCTCTGAACAAGCTGGACGCTAGCGCCGCTTTCGATCTGATTCTCATGGACGTACAAATGCCGGTGCTCGACGGACTGGAGGCAACGCGGCTCATCCGCAAAGAACAGCGCTGGAATCGGCTGCCCATCATCGCCATGACGGCGCACGCGATGAATGGCGACAAAGAACGGTGCCTGGAAGCGGGCATGAACGGGTATATCTCCAAACCGGTTCATCCATCGCTGCTGCTCAGCACGGTGGACGAATTCCTCCTGCAAAAGATCAGCTAGCTACAGCTTTCACAGACTGTCGGACCAGGTTCCAGGTCTCTTCCAGATCCTCCCACTGGGTAGCGATATTTCCGATCGCCAGGCGCAACACGAAGCGCCCGTTCAGCACGGTGCTTGATAAGAACGCCTTCCCCGAGGAATTCATCGCTTCGAGCAGCGCGCGATTCTCATCGTCGGAGCCGCGATAGCGGAAACAGATCAGCGAAAAAGGCGTTGGCGCGGCGATCTCGAAATCGGGATGCTCGCGAATCAGCCCAGCCAGGCGCTGCGCGTAATCCATGTGCTTCTGAATCAGGTCCGCGATCCCTTCGCGGCCGTAGTGCCGCATAACGAACCACAGTTTCAGCGCACGGAATCGCCGTCCGAGTTGGACGCCGTAATCCATGTAGTTCACCGCGCGCGGATCTTCGGCGCTCCGCAAATATTCGGGCACCAGCGAAAAGGCCCGGCGAAGGATCTCGGGTTTGCGGGTGTAGAACGCGCTCAAGTCCACGGGAGTGAACAGCCATTTATGCGGATTCACCACCAGCGAATGCGCGCGCCCGGCGCCATCCAGGATGGATTGCAGCTCAGGAACCACCGCCGCCGCGCCGCCATAAGCGGCATCCACGTGCAGCCACGCTCCGCACTCTTCAGCGACGTCGGCGACTGCATTCACCGGATCGATGCTGGATGTTGACGTAGTTCCGACAGTGGGAATGATGCAGAACGGCCGCTTGCCCGCGCGCTGGTCCGCCGCCACCGTTTCGCGCAGCACATCCACGCGCATGCGGAAGGCATCGTCCGCCGGAATTTTGCGGATGTTGTCCTGGCCGATTCCAAGCGTCATGCCGGCCTTCTCCACCGAAGAGTTAGCGTGCTCGGAGGTGTACATCACCAGGCCCGGGGCGTTGCCTCGCGTGCGCGATTCCGGATCGGCCATTTCGCGCGCCGCCGCAATCGCGTGCAGCGTGCTGATGGAAGCGGTGTCATAGATGATCCCGAAAAATTCCGCCGGCAGTCCCATCCATTGGCGCAGCCATCCCAGCGTCACTTGCTCCAATTCCGTCAGCGCAGGACAGCTTTTCCACAGCATGCCGTTGACGTTTAACGCGGCCGCCAGCATCTCGGCAAGGATGCCCGGATGGGAGCCGGAAATGGAGAAGTAGGCGTAAAAACGAGGATGATTCCAGTGCGTCAGCGCCGGCACGATGGAGCGCTCGAAATCCTCCAGGATGGCATCCATCGCCTCGCCGTGATCGGGAGCGTGCGCGGGCAGCCGGTCCATCAAGTCCCCCGGCTTCATGTCCGGCAGCACGGGATACTGGCGGATATCTTCCAGATAGTCCCCGATCCAGTCCACCACTTGGTGCCCGTAACGGCGGAATTCTTCGTTGTCCATGGAGTTTAGAGTCCTGGACTTTAGATTACCGTGAAGGCGCTCTGTTAAAATCACGATGCATGTTTGGTAGGGTTCTGGTCGCCAACCGTGGCGAGATTGCGGTGCGCATCATCCGCGCGCTGCGCGAAATGAAGATCCGCAGCATCGCGGTCTTCTCGGACGCCGATCGCGGCGCGCTGCATGTTCGGATGGCCGACGAAGCCGAGCACATCGGACTGGCGCCCTCGACGGACAGCTATCTGCGCGTGGATCGTATTCTCGACGCGGCCAGGAAGCATGGGGCCGAAGCCATCCATCCTGGCTACGGTTTTCTGAGCGAGAATGCCGGATTCGCCGCGGCTTGCGCCGAAGCGGGCGTCGCGTTCATCGGGCCGTCAGCCGAATCGATTCGCCGCTTGGGATCGAAAACAGCCGCGCGCATTTTAGCCAAACAAGCCGGCGCGCCGGTGGTGCCCGGTAGCGAAGAAGCAGCCACCAATATCGAACAGACGCGTGCAGTGGCGCGCCAGATTGGCTACCCCGTATTGCTCAAGGCGGCGGCCGGCGGCGGCGGCAAGGGCATGCGGTTGGTTGGGGAGGAGAGTCACTTGGAATCCTCCATAAGGGATGCCTCCAGCGAAGCCGAGCGCGCTTTTCAGAACGGCGAAATCTACATCGAGAAGGTAATCGAAAGGCCGCGTCACATCGAGATTCAGATCGCGGGCGATCATTACGGGAACCTGGTGCACTTGGGCGAGCGCGAGTGCTCGCTCCAGCGGCGCCATCAGAAGATCATCGAAGAGTGCCCATCGCCCTTCGTCGCCAGGCATCCGGAGATGCGGGCGGCCATGGGAGAAGCGGCGTTGAAGATCGCCCGCGCCGCCGGCTACGACAACCTGGGAACGGTGGAGTTTCTCGCCGATCAACAGGGCAACTTTTATTTCCTGGAAGTGAACACGCGCCTGCAGGTGGAGCATCCCGTGACGGAACTGGTCACCGGATATGACTTGGTCCAGCTCCAACTTCGGATCGCGGCCGGCGAAGGGCTGCCATTCACACAGAAGGACGTCCAATGGCGCGGGTGGGCCATGGAATGCCGTGTCTCCGCCGAAGACCCCGACAACCAATTTTTTCCGTGCGCGGGCAGGATCGATCAATTGCGTGAACCCAGCGGACCGGCCGTTCGGCTGGATTCCGGCATCTATCCCGGATGGACGGTGCCGCTGGAATATGATCCATTGCTCGCGAAGCTGGTGACCTGGGGTCCGGACCGGAACGTCGCGGTTCGGCGGCTGGAGCGCGCGCTAAGCGAATATGCCATCGCCGGCATTCAGACGAATATCGCGTTCTTTCGCGAAATCTTGAACGATCCGGAGTTCCTCGCCGGCAATCTTTCCACGGAGTTCATTGCCGATTTTCTGGCCAGACGAAAACCCCGGGGTGAGCCTCCGCCCGAGCTGGATGTGGCCGTGGCGCTGGCCGCACTCGCGCATTTCAAAACCGGGCGCGAGGGCACGGCACGCGCTTCAAAAACAGACCCCAGCCGCTGGCTTACCGAAGGGCGAGGCCGGCTTCTGCGATGAAGTGGCAAGTAGCGGTAGATGGCCGCACGATCGACATTGATTCCGACCAATTGGCCTCCGTAATCCAAGTGGAACCGGGCGTCTACTCGGTGCTGCTGGACGGCGCGAGCTATGAGATTCGCCTGATGGAAACCTCGCAAGGGCTAAGCGCGGAGGCGGGCGGCTGGAGGTTTGCGGTAGAGGTGCGCGATCCGCGCGACACCAGCCGGGGCGCGCGAGCGTCTATCGGATCAGGGCGTCAAAATGTCGCTGCGCCCATGCCCGGAAAAGTAGTCCGTGTCCTGGTCGGCGTGGGAGACTCGGTGGAAGCGGAACAGGGCCTGGTGGTCGTGGAAGCGATGAAAATGCAAAACGAAATGAAGGCTTCGCGCCCCGGCCGCGTTGTCGAAATTCGCGCTCGCGCGGGCGAGACTGTGGGCGCAGGCGACACGCTGGTGGTTTTGGAATAAATTTGGTTTTGGAAAATATTCTGGGACAATGGGAATTGCCCCCTTTTCGAGGATCCGTCCGTGAGCCGTAGCCGAAGCTGGCTTGCCATTCTTTTGGTTGGCGCGGCTGTAATCGTCACTTGGATTGCCACGAAGCGAGCGGCTCCTCCCGACGTTGAATTTGTCAAAGTCACGCGCGAGACACTGATCAGTTCGCTCAGTACGAACGGTAAAGTTGAGCCCATCGAGTGGATGCCAGTGCGCGCGGAACGCGCCGGCGTCATCACTCGCGTTTTGATTAGCCGGGGTCAAAGCGTCGCAAAAGACCAGCCGCTGGTGGAACTCAACACGCGCGTTGCCAGCGCGGATCTCGCAAAAGCCCAAGCTGCCATCCAAGAGGCCAAAGCCCAGGAGCAGGTGCTGGCGCAAGGCGGGCGGATCGCCGAACGCCAGCAAATCGATGCGGATCTGGCGCGTGCCCGTCTGGACCTGGAAGCCGCGCAGAAGAACTACCAGGCGCTGGACCGGCTAGTGGCCAAACAGGCCGCCACCCGCCAGGAGTTGGATACCGCCCGGCAGTTGGTCGATCAGCTCCAGTTGAAAATCCAGGCTCTCGAAAAAAGCAAGGCCGCGCTCGTTACCAGCATCGATAAGGAAATCGCCAAGGCACGGCTGCAGGAAGCGCAGTCCGCCGCGGCGGTGGCCGAGACCAATCTCGATCTCAGCAGCATTCGCGCGCCCATGGACGGAACCGTGTACGACTTCGATTTGAAGCAGGGCTCTTACGTCAATCCGGGTGACCTGATTGCCAGGATCGGCAAGCTCGATCGGGTGCGGGTGACCGTTTACGTTGACGAGCCCGACCTCGGCAAGGTTCACGAAGGAGAGCCGGTGATCATCACCTGGGACCCGAAGCCCGGGCATCAATGGAAGGGCAAAGTGGACAAGCTGCCGACGCAGATTGTGCCGCTCGGGACGCGCCAGGTGGGCGAGGTGGGATGCATCATCGAGAATCCGGATCGCGATCTGCTTCCGAACGCCAACATCAATGCGGATATTCAGGCCAGCGTGGTGGACAACGCGCTCGCCATTCCGAAGGAAGCCATCCGGCGGCAGGACTCCGAGACCGGTGTGCTGCTGCTACAAGGCGATCGAGTGGTGTGGCGCAAAGTGAACTTGGGGATTTCCAGCTATACCAGGTCGCAGGTGCTTTCCGGACTCAAGGAAGGCGATGCCGCCGCGCTCCCGTCGGAGAAGGCGATCCAGAACGGCTCGCGGGTGCAGCCTGTGTTTCAGTAGCACTCCGAAATCGCCGGGTCAGATTGGCGCTTCGCTCAAGCCTGAAATGAATTTGATCCCAGGAACGTTCTTCCTGCTTAGCCGGCCGTCGTTCGTGATGAACAGATCTATTTCGGCAGCCGCGGCGCAGGCCAACTGAATCGCATCTGCGGGATGAATCGCACGATCCTGTCGGATTTCCGCGTACGCTTCAGCAGCGTCGAAGCCAAATGGCGAGACCGTTAGTTGTGGAGCGGCGAAAAAAGCTCGATAACGGTCAGCTAATGGCCGGTTCCCCATGGAGAGCGGCTTCACAAGAACCTCTCCGATAGTGAGCGCGCTCGTGAAGAGCCGGTCGTTTCGATGCAGCATCCTGCGGCGGAGGTCTTGGACGACTGCGCCGAACCCGGGGCTGTCCTCAAGCAGATAAATGAACAGGTTCGTGTCCCAGAAGATGTTGGCCACAGAAGACCTCCCTACCAAAGGCCGTGCCTGATTCGGGAGTCCATGAGAATGCCAAAGATGTAAGACGGTCCTAAACAATCCTGGACGTCCCTGGTTGTCTGTAAGGGACACCCGTCCACACCCTTAAAAACTTGGTTTCGCATCAGCCGTCTATTGATCAGTTTCCCGTTACGGGATACGATCAACGCGTCTCCATCCACGAAAGCTCTGAAAGGGAGCCCGGTTGTTGTCATGAAGGTTCCGCCATGCTGAGCTTTGATGCGGCTCCAAATCAACTCATTTCGTGGCATGCTTAGCTCCGTACCAATCGGAACGCAGGCTCTGAACATATTCGTCGGCGTTTGTATCGGCCCAAATCTCCTTACCAACGCCGCGCATTTGAAGGATCGGATCGTCTTCTTCCTTGGTGGCGGTCTGCTTACTGCAATACTCGCGTTCGTACCAGTCCAGAAGGTAGTGATATTTCTCCGGGAGCTCGTCTCGTTCCGGGATCATCTTGCCCTTCCGAGCAGGATGCGCGGTGTCCATCGGCCGATACAACCGGTAGGTGTCGTCCCCTAGCTTGTAAAACATCCGGTACTTCGCCGAGTTAGGTTCGGCATTCGCGACGTTGTGCAAATAGATATGAACTTGAACACCGGGCCGCAGCTCGGGACTGGCTTGCTCCGTCTTCACGCGATCCAGAATTTCCTTAGCTGAGAACGAATCGCGGTTCGGATGCTCATAGTGCAATAGCGCCAGAGCAAGCCAAGCCTCATCTGCTACACGGATCGACCTCTCCATTGCTTCCATGGTTCCACCTCCAAAACCATGTATAACAAGTTCTGCGAGGTATGTCAACCTGGTTCGGCCAGCCTATTGATACAGCCGCCGCTCCCGCCGCATAAATGCCGGCACCTCAATATCATCCGGGACGGCCATCGCCGTAGGCTCTTCGATCTCGGCTTCCTCCACCGGCTCGGGAGCGGGTGGCATATCGCGAAACAGCGATGATCCGGAGCTCAAACCGCTCGCAAACAGCGGCTCGGTGACGGGTGCTGGCATAGGCGTCGGAGGCGGAGCGGGCGGCAAATTCTCAAAAACAATCGGTTCCACGGGCGACGATGCCGCGGCGGCGGTCGCGCGACGAGCCAGTTGCGGCAAGTTATCCCGCTGGAACCCGGTGGCGATCACGGTGATCTTCACCGTATCCTTCAGCGACTCGTTCATCACCACGCCGAAATTGATCTGCGCATCTTCGTTGGCGGTGGCGCCGCGAATCAGCGAGCAAGCTTCGTTCACGTCGTGCAGGCTCAGTTTACTCGACCCCGTGATATTGATTAGAACGCCGCGCGCGCCCTTCACGCCGCCTTCTTCCATCAATGGCGAACTGATGGCCTGGCGAGCGGCTTCAATGGACGCGTTTTCGCCCGAAGCCGACGCGGTTCCCATCATCGCGTAGCCCATGCCGAGCATGATGGCGCGAATATCGGAGAAATCGCGGTTGATCAGGCCTGGCGTGGTGATGATATCGCTGATGCCTTGCACGGCCTGGCGCAGAATATCGTCGGCGATGCGGAACGCCTCAAAGAAGCTGGTGCCGCGGGGAACCAGTTCGAGCAGGCGATCGTTCGGAACCGTGATCACGGTGTCCACAGTGCCGCCTAGTTCGGACAGCCCGCGATCGGCCTGCTTCATGCGGCGCGGCCCTTCGAAGGCGAAGGGCTTGGTGATCACCGCCACGGTGAGCGCGTTCAATTCTTTGGCGAGCGAAGCCACCACGGGCGCGGCGCCGGTCCCCGTGCCGCCGCCGAGCCCCGCCGTTACGAACACCATGTCGGCGCCTTCCAGCACTTCAATGATGCGCTCGGTGTCCTCCAGCGCCGCCTGCCGTCCAAGCGACGGATCGGAGCCGGCGCCCAGGCCATTCGTCACTTTTGAGCCGATGGCCAGTTTATTGGGCACTTGCGACGCATTCAGCGCCTGGACGTCGGTGTTCAGAATGTGAAACTCCACGCCCTGCAAGCCCTCGTTCATCATTCTGGCGACGGCGTTGGAGCCGCCTCCGCCGACGCCCACCACTTTGATCTTGGTGCCGGCGAGTGCTTCTTCCTGTATGGCGAACTTTAATGCGTCCATGTAAAGCCTCCTGTCGTGATCGTCTTCGGACCTTGCTTGTCGATCAGTGAAACAACATCCCTATTAATCCGGGAGCCCTGCGTTTGGTCTCCCGATTGGTCTTCAACCGCGCCGAGTAACGCGCCAATCCCGACGCGGTGGCCCACATCGGATTGCAAAGATCGTCCGGCAAATCCTGGATGCCATCCGGGATCGCGTTGCGCGCCGGGCAGTTCAGCACCCGCTCGGCCATGTCGCACATGCCGTTCAGCATCGCTCCGCCGCCCGCCAATAGGACGCCTTCCAGAAGTTTTTGATCCATCCCGATGGTTACCAATTCCGATCCCACGTGGATGAAAAGCTCCTCGGCACGCGCTTCCAGAATCTCGTTCAACTGCCGGCGCGGCGCTTCGCGCGGAAGGCGGCCTTCGTTGGAGGGAACCTCGATGTAACTGTTATCGGATGTCAGCCCGAGCATCGCGCAGCCGTATTCCACCTTGAGGCGCTCGGCATCGTTATATTGCACGGTCAAACCCACCGCCACGTCGCGCGTAAAATGATCCGCCGATATCGCCAGGCTGCGCGCCAACAGCACCGCTTCGCCGTCGTAGACCACCAGGTCCGTCGAATGCTTGCCGATGTCCACTACAGCGACGCCGCGATTGCGATCGTCGCGGCTCACCGAAGCATAGGCGGTCGCCACCGGCTCAAACATGGACTCTTCGATCCCATACGACGCTTGCTGCACGGCGTGCAGAATGGCGTGATGCTCCTGCTCGGAACAAGTGGTGATGTGGACGTTAGCTTCCAACCGCGAGCATATCGACCCGCGTGGATAACGCTTGCCCGCGCGCCCGTCTAGCGTGAAATCCTGCGGGAACAGGTGCAAAATGATGCGATCTTCCTCCAGACGAACCTGCTCGCTGCGTTCCACCGCGTAGGCCATGTCGTCGATGGTCACCGGGCGCGGCCGGCCGAATTCATAAATGCCCCGGCTGTTGCAGCCATCCACGCTCGATCCGCCGATGCCCACCACCAACGTATCCACCGACACTCGCGCCTGCTCCTCGGCCTCGCGCACTGCCGCGCGGACACCCGTGGTCACGGCCTGCTGGTCGGCCAGTCTGCCTTTACTCCAACCGTCGGAGGGAACCTCGCTGTGACTGGCGTAGCGCAAGCGGCCGCCTTCCAGCAGCAGAATCAAACAACGCGTGGACGAGCTTCCGAGATCCAGGCCCACGGCGAGTTGGGGTTTATCGGGCATCGCGAGAGGCCTCCAAACCTGTGATGCGATCGTCAAGCCGCAGATCGAACGAGGTTGCCTGCGGCATTTTCCGGTGAATGTCGGGGTAATGGTCCAGGAAATTCCTGAGCCGGGAAGAAAAGTTGCGGTCGCCCAGCATCAGCGACACGGCGCCGCCTCCGGCCTGTTCGGTGATTCTCAAATCGTCCAGATCGGATGCGTCCACTTCGGAAACATTGTCGGCCAGCGGGCCCAGATCCTTCATCAACCGCTGCATGCGCCGCACGTGAATCCCGCGCTGCTCCTGGCTTTCGCGAGCCGTCACTCCGGACAGAACGGGAAGCTGGAAGGTTGCCTTGACCGGCGGATCCAGAATCACGCCTTCCTCATCGATGAGCGCCCATCGGACCATGCTCTCGGCGGGCAGCCTGACGAATGCCGCAGGCTTGCGTTCGGTGATCTGCACGATCACACGATTGGGCCAGATCCGCGCAATGGAAGCGTTATGTACCCAGCGCATGCCGAGCAGCGTCTTGCGCCGCGCGGCCAGCGGAAACAGGTACAAGCTGCGGCCGTAATCAGCATCAAAGATCCGCAGAACCTGCTGGCGCGAAGCGTATTTCACACCGTGCAGCTCCAGGTTCGGGCTCTCCAATCCGTAATCGGCGGGGCCCGGCAGAAAGAAGCGCGGATCGCGAATGAGGAAGCGCTCGAAGCTTTCCGAAGCGTAAATGCAGCCGCTCAGCACCACTCCGGCTGCGATCGCGATACCGCCATAGCGCAGCAGAACGCGCATGGCTAAAGTGCGCCGCGGTTTGGCGCTCGTCCTGGAGCCCGATCTCGCGCTGGATTCAGACGGCACTTATCCAGCCTCCAGCAGCTCCAGCCTCCCGCAGCTTTTCCAAAATACGATCGCCGGCCTGCCAGACATTGCCGGCTCCCAGAGTGAGCACTGCATCCTGATCGCGGACCTTTTCCAGCACCGCGTCCACGGCATTCGGAATGGTCCCCGCGTAATGCACGCAGCGATGCCCGAACTCGCGGATCCGATCGGCCAACGCCTGGCCGCTGACGCCCTCGATGGGCGCTTCCGATGCGGCGTAGATATCGAGCACATACACCACGTCGGCCTGATGAAAGCTCTTCGCAAACTCGTCCATCAGATGCTGGGTGCGCGTGTAGCGGTGCGGCTGGAAAATAACGTGAACGCGCCGGAACTTGCAAAGCTGCGCGGCGGCGAGCGTGGCGCGGATCTCGGTGGGATGATGGCCGTAATCGTCAATCACGGTGACGCCGCGGGCCTGGCCGCGCATCTGAAACCGGCGATCGACGCCGGAATAGCTGGCGATGGCTTCGCGAATGGACTCCGGCTTTACGTCCAGTTCCAAGCCCACCGCGATGGCGGCGGTGGCATTCAGTACATTGTGAACGCCCGGCACGCGCAGATGAAAGGTTCCCAGATTATGCCCGCGGGTCCGAACCGAAAAGTGGCTCTCGAAAGCGCCGCAATCCACGTCCGCGATTTGCAGGGTGGCCTGCTGGCTGCGCCCGTACGTAATGACGCGCCGATTTACCGACGGAAGCAACTGCTGCACGTTCTCGTCGTCCAGGCACAATATGGCGGCGCCGTAGAACGGAACCTTTTGAATAAACTCCAGGAACGCAGCGCGGATCTCGACGATGGACGGATAGTGGTCCAGGTGCTCGCGGTCGATGTTGGTCACCACCGCCAGGATCGGGCTAAGCTTCAGGAACGACCCATCACTTTCGTCCGATTCCACCACCAGAAAATCGCTCTGCCCTACCCGCGCGTTAGAGCCGCCCATGGACGCGGCCTTGCCGCCCACCACCACCGTTGGATCCAGGCCGGCGACATTCAGGACGTTCGCGGTCATGGACGTGGTGGTCGTTTTGCCGTGGCTTCCGGCGATCGCAATGCCATACTTCAGCCGCATCAGCTCGGCCAGCAGCTCGCCGCGTGGAATCACCGGAATCAGCAGCCGGCGCGCTTCCTGGACTTCAGGATTCTCGGCGTCCACCGCCGAACTGGCCACAATCGCCTTGGCGCCAGTAACGTTGGTAGCCGCGTGGCCTTCATAAATTCGAGCGCCGAGCGATGCGAGACGTTCCGTGGTGGGGCTGAGCTTCAAGTCCGACCCGCTGATCTGATATCCCAAATTTAGCAACACCTCGGCGATGCCGCTCATGCCAATACCGCCGATTCCGACGAAGTGCAAGTGTTGCGGCTTAAAAAACATTTTAATCTTGTATTGTTTCGGCTTTCAAGAGCAATGTCAACGGGTGATCGCCTCTTCCAGCACTTTCGCCGCGAGGCGCGCTGCGTCCGGGTGGGCAAAAGTACGCGCCCGCTCTCCCATGCGATGCAGCAATTCGGGATGCGTGCGCAGTTTCTCCACTTCCTCAAACAGGCGTCCTCCATCCATTTCCCGATCAAGCACCAGCACCGATGCTCCGGCTCTCTGGAACGCTTCGGCGTTTCGCAATTGATGTTCGTCGGACGCGGCCGGAAACGGAACCAGAATAGACGGCTTGCCCGCGGCCGCTAACTCCGCCACCGCGCCTGCTCCCGCGCGGCAGATCACCAGGTCGGCGTGCGCAAACGCCGCCGGCATGTCCTCGATAAACGGCGCCACCTGCCCCTCCATTCCGCTTTCCGCGAATTTTTGCGCCAGCACGTCATACGCCGCGGTCCCGGTTTGATGGATAAACCGAACCGGAAGCCGCGCCTCCTGAAAATAGCTCCAACTGCCGCGCGCGGCTTCGTTCAGCGTGCGCGATCCCTGGCTCCCGCCCGTAATCAGAATGGTCAGCTTGGCATCGCGGCGTTTCGGAGGAATCTTGAAAAATTCCGCGCGTACGGGCAGCCCCGTAATCTCTGATTTTCCGGGAGGGAAAAAGCGCGCGGCATCCGGAAAACTCAACAGCGCGCGATGAACGAACCGGCCGATCTTGCGATTGGTCAGCCCTGGCATCGCATTCGGCTCCATCACAATTAACGGCGATTTTTTCCACAACGCGGCCAGCACCACCGGCCCCGCCGCATAGCCACCCAGGCTGAACACCGCCGACGGCTGATGCTTCTTCAGCAACTGGATGGAGCGAAGCACGCTGAACGGAAGCTGGGCGAGCGACCGAAGCTTCCGCAGCATTCCCACCCGGTTCAGGCCGCCAATTTCGATGAACTCGAGCGGAAAACCCGCCGGCGGCACCAGCTTCGCCTCAAAGCCGTTGCGCGTGCCGATGAAGACGGATTGATGGCCGTCGGCCTGCAACTCTCGCGCCACGGCGAGCAGCGGCATCACGTGCCCACCCGTCCCTCCGCCGGCCATCACGATTGTTGCCATCCCTGTGCCATCGCTTAGTATCCGGAATGCTCGCTCACGCTCAGCAACATCCCGAGGCAAATGAGCGTGCTCATCAACGAACTGCCGCCAGCGCTGATCATCGGAAGCGGGATGCCCTTGGTTGGCCCCATGCCCAGCACCACGCTCATGTTGATCAGCGCCTGAATTACGATTGACGACGTGACACCCAGCGCGAGATATCGCCCAAAGTCGTCGTTCGCCACCCAATACAGTTGGAAGCCGCGCCACAGAATGACCAGGAATCCCGCGAGGATCGCTCCGCAACCCCACAGCCCCAATTCTTCGCCAATCACGGCATAAATGAAGTCGGTATGCGCTTCGGGCAGATACAGAATCTTCTGTTTGCCCTGCATCAGCCCGAGGCCGAGCGGACCGCCGCTGCCAACCGCGATTTTCGATTGCCGCACCTGGTAACCCGCGTCGCGCGTCGTTACCGACTGGCTAATGTATTTTTTGATCTTGCCGTCCGGATCCACCATGTCGAGCACTTTGTATTCGGGATCGAAGAAGCCCACGATGCGCGCCATGCGATAAGGCTTGGCGGCAACGAATCCAACGGCTACCACCATGCCCACCGCGAGCGCCGCCACCACGAACTTTCGCTCTAACCCGGCCACGTAAAAGACCACCGCGGCGGGAACAATCAGAACCACCGCCGTGCCCAAGTCGCCCAGTCCGACCGTGGCCGCCAACACCGCCAGTGCGAGACAAGCCGCGATGATGGTCCGCTTGGTGTTAATGGCTTCGCGCTTCTGCGTGACGAAGTAGGCGAAGAAAATGATTAGCGCCGGCTTGGCGAATTCCGAAGGCTGCAACGTCCCGATGCCTTCCAGACGGAACCAGCGGTGCGTTTTGCTGTCCAGAAAAAAGACCAGCAATTGCAGAAACAGAACCATTCCGAGCGCTCCGAATGCCCAGCCCGGGCTTTGCAGCATGCGATAATCGCGCCGCTTGAAGAACATGAGCGCGAAGAAGGAAACCAATGCCCAAACCAGTTGGTGACCTACGTAGTAAAAGCTGGAATTGATGTGGGGATTGAGTTGCGCCATCACCGACGAGGCGCTGTAAATCATCACCAGGCCGGCGCCCACCATCGCGACCACCGTTCCGAACAGCAACCAATCGGATTTCAACTGTTGCGCCATTACCCGTTCCTTCTTGCCAGCGCGTTCACCAGATCCTTGAACACGCGGCCGCGGTGCTCGAAATTTTCGAATTGATCGAAGCTTGCGCACGCGGGCGCAAGCAGCACCGTGTGTCCCGGCGTGGCAGAACGCGCGGCTTTGTCGATCGCGGCTTCGAGCGTTCCGCATTGAATAACAGGCCCGGCGTCTTCACCCAACTGTCGGGCGATTTTCGGAGCCGCTGCGCCAATCAACAACGCGGCGCAGGCTTTCGCACGCAAGGGCTCGCGTAGAACGGTGAAGTCGCTATCTTTGTCCTTACCGCCCAGAATGATCCAAAGGCCGCCGGGAAAGGCGTCAATGGCTTTGAGCGTCGCGTCCACGCTGGTGGCTTTCGAATCGTTGTAATAAGCGACGCCGTCCAGCTCTCGTACGAATTCCAGGCGATGCTCCACCGGCGCGAACGTAGCTGCCGCACTGGCGATTTGCGATGCATTCGCGCCCGCCCGATCCGCCACCAGCGCCGCCGCCATGACGTTTTCATAGTTGTGACGGCCGCGCAGCCGTAGTTCGTGAACGTTGAGAAGTGCGCCGTTCTCCATGTGAATCGTTTCGCCGTCAAGCCACGCTCCGGATACACGATGTGTGCCGCTGAACCACACTGTCTTCGCCTTGGTTCGTTGAGCAAATGCCACCGTCACAGGATCGTCCGCATTCAAAACGGCAAGATCGTCCGAGCCCTGCGTCTCGAAAACGCGGGCCTTCGCATTCGCATAATTTTCGAAGCTGTGATGCCGGTCCAGATGGTTCTGCGTCACGTTCAGGCAGGCCGCGATGGTCGCGTGAAAAGTTTCGATGGTTTCAAGTTGAAAGCTGGAAAGCTCCAGCACGTTCCACTGATCGGGCCGCGAACTGTCCACCATCTCGGCCGGCGCGGTTCCGATATTGCCGCCCACCTGGCACGCGACCCCGCTCTCGCGCAGAATGTGGCCAGTCAACGCCGTGGTGGTAGTTTTTCCGTTGGTGCCCGTGATCCCGATGGTTGGTCCCTTCAAAAATGGCGCGGCCAGTTCCAACTCCCCAATCACCGGAACGCCGCGCGCACGCACCGGCGCGAGCAAATCCAGATCCGCCGGCACGCCCGGCGAAATCACCACCAGTTCGGCATCGCGAAACGGAGCTTCCGTTTGAGCCTCAATTGTCACGCCTTCCACTTCCCCCATCGGTTTTTCATCCACCGCCCGAACCAGCGCGCCGTGCTGTCGCAAAAGCCGGATGGCCGCCACACCGGAACGCGCCATCCCCACCACAACAACCCTCGTCCCTTCCAACTTCCTCATCGCCCTGTTACCGCAGCTTCAACGTCGTCAGCGCGAACAACGCCATCACCAATCCTGCAATCCAAAAGCGCGTGATGATCTTCGACTCTTCCCAACCCAACTGTTCGAAATGATGATGGATCGGCGCCATTTTGAAGATCCGCTTCTTGCGCAGCTTATAACTGCCCACCTGCAAAATCACTGACAGCGCTTCGATCACGTACACGCCGCCGATAAATATCAGCAGAACCTCCTGCTTGATCAAAACCGCCACCACGCCCAAAGCCCCGCCCAGTGCAAGCGAGCCCACGTCTCCCATGAAGATCTCCGCGGGATGCGCGTTGTACCAAAGAAACCCCAGCGACGCGCCCACCATCGAACTGCAGAAGATGGTTAACTCGGAAGCGCCCGGCAGCCGCGCCAGATCCAGATATTGCGCCCACGTGGCATGACCGGTGACGTACGTGAGCGCGGTCATGGCGAACGTGGCAATCAGCATAAGCCCGATTGCCAGGCCATCCAGACCGTCGGTAAGATTCACTGCATCCGACGAGCCCACGATCACCAGGATCATGAAGCCGAAGAAAAACACAAACGCTAGCGGGTACGTGTACCAGTTGCGCAGCAGCGAATCGATCAACAGATCCGGCTTGAAGGACTTGAAAAAGGGCACGTTCATGCTGGTGGAATAGGCTTTTTGCGCGTGCAGCGTCAGCAACATAAACCCCACCGCCAGTGCCGCCAGAATTTGCAGTCCAAACTTCTGCTTCACCGTCAGGCCCTCGTTTTGTTTGCGCCTGACCTTAGCGTAATCGTCCCAAAAACCAATCAGGCCAAAACTCACCAGGCTGAACATCGCGATCCACACGTAGGGGTTCACCAGATTCGCCCACAACAGCGTCGGAATGAGGATAGAGATGATGATCAGAATGCCGCCCATGGTGGGCGTGCCGGCCTTCTTCATGTGCGACTTCGGCCCTTCTTCGCGAATGTACTGGCCGATTTGAAACTCGCGCAGCTTGGCGATGAGCCACGGCCCCAGCGCCAGGCACAGGAACAACGCCGTCAGCGCGGCGAACGCGGTGCGGAACGTGACGTACCCAAACACGCGAAAGGGCGTGAAGTGGCGAAATAGCTTTTCGTAGAACAGCCAATAAAGCATCTTCTAGGTAACAACCCGCAAAATGGAGCGCGGTGGCATAGTGGTTTAGTGAATCGCGGGCGCCTCCGCGCCCTTTTCGGGTTCGTTGGGCGGCGCGAGGAACCTCTCCAGGGCATGCTCGACGTGGGTGCCTCGCGAACCCTTCAACAAAATTACGTCGCCCGGCCGCGCCATCCGCCGCAGGTGTTCGCCTGCCGCTTCCGCATCGGGGAAAAAAAACGCGGCGTTCTCTGCCAAGCCTGCCTGCCTGGCTGCGTCAACAAGGTGGCAGGCCGCGCCGCGTATCCCTACAAGCACATCAATTCCACTCTTCGCGACGTAACTTCCCACATCACGATGGAGGGACTCGGACCAGCGCCCGAGCTCGAGCATCTCCCCCAGCACGGCGATGCGCCGTTGGGCTGGCGTTTCCCGCAGCACGTCGATCATCACGCGTGCCGCATCGGGATTGGAGTTATAGCAATCGTTCAAAATCACAACGCCGTCCTGCACCAGCCGCTGGCCGCGCATGGAGGACGCTGCAAGATTCTTTACTATTTCGGTGAGCTGCGCGGGGCTGATGCCGAAGATCGACGCCACCGCAAGACCCGCCAGGATATTCGATACGCTGTGGCGGCCGACCACTGCACTCTCAAACGCCACGCCATCCACCGTGAAACTCACCCCATGATCGGTCACCTGTACTCGCTCGGCGCGAATATCGGCGGGCGAGTCAATTCCAAAAGTAATGGTCCGGCCGCGATGCGCTGCGCCGAATTTGCTGACCAGCGGATCGTCCGCATTCAATACGGCCACCCCATCCGGCCGAAGAGATTCAATCAATTCACGCTTGGCCGCCGCCACGCCCTCGATGGAATCGAACGCCTCCATGTGCGCATGTCCCACGTTAGTAACCACACCGATGCGCGGCTTTGCTATCGCGCATAACGTCCGAATCTCACCCGCGTGGTTCATTCCCATTTCAAGCACCGCCACGCGGGCCTCGCTCGGCAAGCGCAGAATTGAGAGCGGCACGCCGACGTGATTGTTCAGGTTGCCGATCGTTTTTCCGGCGGGCATAACCGCGCCGAGCAACGCTGCGATCACATCCTTGGTGGACGTTTTGCCCGCGCTGCCGGTCACCCCGATCACTTCCCCGCCCCATTGCCCAAGCGCCCAAATCGCCGTACTCTGCAGCGCTTCCAGCGTGTCCGGCACCACCATTACGTTCGCCTGCGCGCCTTCATTTGCAACTGCCGCCACCGCGCCCTTGCGCAAAACTTCGCCGACATACACGTTGCCGTCATGATTTGGCCCGCGCAGCGCGAAGAACAGATCCCCAGGCGCAACCGTCCGCGAGTCAATGCTCCAGCCCGTAATTCGGGCATCGCTCTTCATCCGAAATCCCAGCGCTTGCGCCACGTCGGTCAATCCAAACTCCACGCGGTCAAACTCCATCGCCTTGGTGATACCCCAACTCCCGCAGCACGTCCCGGGCCACCTCGCGATCGTCAAAATGTATGACGCGATCCTTCAATACCTGATACGTTTCGTGGCCTTTTCCCGCCAAAATCACGATATCTCCAGCTCGTGCCTCCTTGAGCGCGGCGCGGATGGCCTTGGTGCGATCGGGTTCCATGATGTACGGCGTGTCAAAACGGCCAAGCCCCACCAGTGCGTCATTCATGATGGCAAGCGGATCTTCCGAGCGCGGATTATCGGACGTCAGCACCACGTAATCGCTCAACTGCGCCGCCGCCTGCGCCATCAGCGGGCGCTTGGTCCGGTCGCGATCGCCGCCGCAGCCGAACAGCGTGATCACGCGTTTCGGACGCAGTTCGCGCGCCACGGAAATCACGTTGCGCAATGCGTCATCGGTATGCGCATAATCCACGATAGTCAAAAACGGCTGTCCTTGCTGAACGCTTTCAAATCGACCCGGCACGCGCGGCGAGTTCGCGATGGCTTGCGTAATAGTGGCCCAGTCCAGCCCGTAGCTGAGCGCCGCACCGCACGCCGCTAGGATGTTATAGGCGTTGAATTTGCCAACTAATGGCGAGGTTAGCTGCACGCGCGCGCCGGCATGCTCCACCGTAAAACGCAGGCCGTCGAAGTTCATTTCGAGTGACGAAGCGCGCAAATCGGCGCCCTTTTCAAATCCATACCGCAGCGTATGCTGCGCGGGCTGAATCTTACGGCCGTATTCGTCGTCGAAATTGATCACAGCCCACTCGGGTGCAGTGGTACCTTCCGGCGCAAACAGCAGACGCTTAGCCGCGAAATAGTCCTCCATCGTGTGGTGGAAATCCAGATGATCCCGCGTGAGGTTCGTAAATACAGCGGTGTGAAACGTAATGCCGTACACCCGTCCCAACGCTAATGCGTGGGATGAAACCTCCATCGTGACATGGGTTCCCCCGGCCTGTTCCAGTTCGTGAAACAGGCGATAAAGATCCAGGGATTCAGGCGTCGTATTCACAGCCGGCCGCACTTCCCCGGCCAGCCGATACTCGATGGTCCCCACCATTGCCGTTGTCATTCCCGCGGCGCGCAGAACCGCGTCGATCAGAAAGGTGGTGGTCGTTTTGCCGTTAGTCCCCGTTACACCCGTCAACTTCAGCCTCGCATCCGGACCGCCCGAAGCCGGATTCCCATAAAAATTCCGCGCAGCCAGCGCCATCGCCTGCCTGCCATGCACCACTTCGATCCAGCTCCCGCCAAATCCCGCTGGCGAGGGAAGCTCGCTCACCGTTGCCACCGCACCCTTTTCGATGGCCTGCTGCGCAAACTTGCGCCCATCGGCACGCGCCCCAGGAAATGCAAAAAACAGAAAGCCCGGCTGCACGCGCCGCGAGTCGTACTCTAATCCCGCCACCGGCTCTTTCCCCAAAGCGGCGGGAAGTTCCTTCCTGAGCCTGACGCTCCGGAGGATCTCTTTGATTGTCATCGGCTCCGCTAGCGGCTAAATTGCACGCGAACCGACCGGCCGGAAGGCAGGATGGCGCCCGGCTCAGGAACTTGTGCGCGCGCGATCCCGCTGCCGGTAAACTCCACGGGAATCCCCATCGCGGCCGCCTGCTCAATCACGTTTCGTACGGTCTTGCCTTGGAAATTCGGCACTCGCGGCCCGGCGAAATCCAGGCCGGAGCTTCCCCCTTGTGCTAAAAAAGTCCGCTGGTCCGAAGCGCTATTTGCGGAAGCCACCGGTCGGTCGTCGGCGGCCACGGCATCTCCCGCTTGGACCAGCGGAGGAGGGATGGAAGAACCTAAATCTGCGATCGCAACATCGTCTTCGTCGGCCGGAGCGCTGCCGTCGGGAGGAAGCATCTCCGGAAGATCTTTCGGCACGTCCATAACACGCAGCCCGGCGGCGGCCACTTCGCGAAACACGGGTGCTGAGGTCGGGCCCCCGTAGCCCACCGTGCCTTCGGTGCCATTGATGGTCACCACCACCACGATCCGCGGATTCGTTACCGGAGCAAATCCCATGAACGATGCGTTGTACGAATGCGTGTACTGATGAATGCGCGCGTCGTAAATTTGCGCGGTGCCCGTTTTGCCGGCCGAGGTATAGCCCAGCAGCCGCGCGTATTTGTGACCGGTTCCGTAGGGCTTCAGGACCACGCCTTCCATCATGCTGCGCATTGTGATGGCGGTCTCGGGCCGCAGCACGCGAACCGGCGTCACCTTCGGCGCATCCATGAGCAGGCGCGGCTTGAGCAGCAGTCCGCCGCTCGCAATCACGGTGCAGGCTTGCGCCAGTTGCAACGTGGTGACGCCAATCTCATGCCCCATGGCGACCGAACCAATGGAGCTCTTCTGCCACAAACGCACCGGCTTGACCATTCCAGCCGACTCTCCGGGAAGCGGCACACCCGTCCGCTTGCCGAACCCAAAGCGGCGAATATATTTGTACAGATTTTTGTCGCCCACTTGCAAGCCGATGTTGATAGCGCCGATATTGCTGGATCTGGCCAGCACGTCCGCCATGGACAGCGACGAATAGCTGCTGTGATCGTGAATAATGCGCCCGAATAAGTTGATGCTTCCGTTTCCGCAGTTGATCATCGACTCGGGGCGTAAACGCGTGGTCTCGAGCGCGGAGGAAAGCGTAATCACTTTGTAGACGGACCCCGGCTCAAACGGCGCGGAAACGGCCAGGTTCTCTCGCGCGGAAACATCGCCGGGTTTGGGCGGCTCATTCGGATCGAAGGTCGGCACGCTCGCCATCGCAAGGATGTCGCCGGTGCGCGGGTCCATGGCAACCAAGCTTCCGGATTTGGCATGATGCGCCTCCACCATCTTGGCCAGCTCCTGCTCGGCCACGAACTGAATTCGGGAATCGATAGTGAGCTGGACGTCCTGGCCAGGCTGCGGCTCGTCCTCCATCTGAGAAGCGAATCCGCGCCGCTGAACATCCTCTGTAACCAGCAGTTCGCCCGCGTGCCCAGCCAGCCGATCGTTCAGGCTCTGTTCCACGCCGCCGTTGCCGTCTTCCTGGAAATCGACGCTGCCGATCACGTGCGCCGCCAGCGACCGGTTGGGATAAAACCGCTGGCTCTCGGTACGAAACTCGATCCAGTCCAGGTTCAGGTCGCGCAGCCGCTGGGCTTCGTCGCGCGTGATCTTCCGCTTCACCCACAAAAAGCCCCGGCGATCATCGGCGGCGGTTTTCATCTTCGCCAGCAAGTCGACGGAATCCAAATTGAGAACTTTCGAAAGAACGTCGGCGGCTACCGATAAGTCCGGCACCCGCAATGGATCCACCACTACGGATTCGGCCGGCAGGCTCATCGCCAGGCGCTGGCCATAGCGATCCAGAATCGCGCCGCGCGGAGCTTTGATCTCGTCCACTCTCTGTTGCTGCTCGCGCGCCATCTCCGCGAACTTGGGATGCTGGATCACTTGCAGTTGAATCAGGCGGGCGGCGATCAGCGCGGCCCAGATAAAGGCCACGCGGACCAACACGTGCACGCGTTTTGTGGCCAGCGGATTCATGACGTTTCGGAACTCGCTACTTCTTAGCCAGGATTTGATCGCTCTTGTTGCTGTCCAGATACACCACCGCTTCGGGCGCAGGATCGACAAAGCGCTGCGAGTGCGCCAGTTGTTCCAGTCGGGCCGGGCTTAGCAGCTTGGTCTCCGCCAGTTCGAGCGACGCGCGATCCAGTTCCAGACGCTGCCGCTCCTGGCGCAGCGCTTCCATCTTGTAGCCGGCCATCAGACGGTTGAGCGACGGAAGCAGCAGGGCAATCACGATTACAGCAAAAGCGAACGACGAACCGATCAGCCGCCAGCAGACCTTGCGGGCTGCCGGGTCAGCTTCGCGCAGGACGCGCGAGTTATCGATGTGCTTCACGTACAGATACACATCTTCATTGGGAAACGCCGGAACCCGGTAGCGGTTCTCGTTGCCCAGAGCGCGGGAACGCGCGTCCCCCGCCTCGTGCGGCGCAGTGAAGCGGTCCAGCATATTTGCGAGAGTTGCCATTATAATTTGCTCTCTGTCATTTCATCTCCAACGCCCGGAGCTTGGCGCTCCGCGAAGGAGGGTTGTCTTTGATTTCCTCTGACGAAGGCCTGATGACGTGCTTGGTGAGGATTTCCGCTCGCCCCGCGCGCCCCAATGCCTGAAAGCTCTGCTTCACTTTTCGATCTTCCAGCGACATGAACGACAGGACTACGATTCGCCCGCCGCTTTTCACCACATCCGGCACGATCGAGAGCAGTTGATCCAACTCCCCCTGCTCGTCGTTTACCGCCATGCGCAGCGCCTGGAACGTCTGCGTGGCCGGATGAATTTTGCTCGTCCGGGGCACGGCCGCTTCGATCACACGCGACAGTCGCTGTGTCGAGTGGATCGGCCGCGCCCGAACGATTGCTCTGCTGATTCTCCGCGACCTCCTTTCCTCGCCAAGCTGGTAAATCAAGTCGGCGAGTTCCTTTTCTGGAGTAAAATTCACAATCTCGTCCGCGGTCAGTTCCTGGCCGCGATTTTGCCGCATGTCCAGGGGACCGTCGGTCATCAACGAAAACCCGCGCTCCGGATCGGTGAGCTGATAGCGGCTGACTCCCAGGTCCGCCAGCAATCCGTCTACACTCTCGATACCCAAGTTCGCCAGCGCGGAGCGCAATTCCGAAAACGCTCCGCGGTGAAAACGGATTCGATCCGCCCACTGCGAAGTGTTCAGTTTCGCCTGCTCCAACGATTCGGCGTCTCGATCGTTCGCGATCACAAACCCGGTGGTTAACCTCTGCGCGATCGCTCCCGAATGTCCGCCCAATCCCGCTGTAGCGTCCAGAAAAATGCCGTCCGGCCTTATCGCCAGATACTCCAGACACTCGCCGAGCATCACCGGAACGTGCATACATGGCCGCTATTTGAACCCCTTCAGTTTGGCCGTCTTCAACTTCTCCGCCAGGCTGTCCTTGGCTTTCTGCTTGCGCGCTTCGTACTCGGCCTTCGAATAGATATTCACCGCGCCCTGCGAACAGTCCAGACGGACTTCCTGATTTTCCAGCGCCAGCGCCCGCCGCAAATCGGTGGGCAGCGTCATGCGCCCCTGCGGGTCCACCTTCGCCTCCGCGCCATAGTCGTTCGCCACAAACGCCAGCGCCTCGGCCGCGTCAGGATCCTCCGTCGCCAACTCCTCCAAAACTTTTTCGTTTCCCTTCCAGACCGAAATCGGGTAGATTCGAGCTATGCGGTCGTCTACGCTGGTCACGAAATATTTCTCATCCCCGATCGCGCTGAAATACTGCTGTAATTCCACGGGAAGTTTGAGCCTGCCCTTGTCGTCGACATGGGCCGAAAAGAACCCACGAGGAGAGTCCACGGGCGTCTTCTGAGGCTGTTCTTCCACTTTTGTCCAGATCTGGCCACTTTCGGCCTTGAATGGATTTTGCCACGAGTCTAAAAAGGAAAGCAAGCATTATTTCTCCTTACCCTCAGCTCACGAATGGTTTGGCGATGCCACCACTAAGCGTTGGGGGCCTCTTTTGATGAGCCCCTCCCTGTACGATCTCGATCCCGGAAGCGCCTTCCCCGAGGTGGTTCGCATGGTTGTGGAAATCCCCAAGGGCTCCAGCAACAAGTACGAATACGACCGGGAGCTGCACGCTTTCCGGCTGGATCGCGTTTTGTATTCTCCCGTACATTACCCCGGCGATTATGGCTTCATTCCCGGAACGCTGGCTTCCGACGGCGATCCGATGGACGTGCTGGCGTTAGTGGAAGAACCGACGTTCTCCGGTTGTGTGGTAGAGGTTCGGCCGGTTGGCATTCTCAACATGGTGGATCAGAAGCAGAAAGACCAGAAGATCGTTGCGGTTCTGAACCGCGATCCGCGCTATCAGCAGGTCCACACGCTCGACCAGATTTTTCCGCACCTGCGCCGCGAAATCGAGCACTTCTTCAATATTTATAAAGAGTTGGAAGGCCGCGAGACCAGCACGCTCGGCTGGGGAGACCCCATTGAAGCGCGCAATATGATTGCCGAGAGCCGGAAAGCGTACCTGGCGCGCAAGGGAAGCTGAGCGTCCCTACTTCACCACGATATTGACCAGCTTATCGGGAACAACGATCACCTTCACCACCTGCTTGCCATCCAACAAAGGCTGAACCTTGGTGTCGGCGAGCACCAGCTTCTCGAGCGTTTCGCGCGGTGTACCGAACGCGACATTCACCCGCCCCCGCAGCTTGCCGTTCACCTGGATCACCACCTCGGCTTCTTCTTCGCGTGCCAGCTCAGGATCGTACGCCGGCCAGGCATGATGGAACACCGGAGCCGTGCGGCCCTGCTCCTCCCAGAGTTCTTCGGCCAAGTACGGCGCGAAAGGCTCCAGCATCAGCGTGAGTTTTTCCAGAACTTCGGCGATCACTGGCGCGGATAAATCCTTCTCCAGATCCGTCAGCACGTTCATCAAGCCCATCAGCGCGGCAATGGACGTATTGAAGTGCCAGCGGCCTTCAAAATCGTCGGTGATCAGCTTCAGCGTCTGATGCAGCTTGCGCAGCGCCTTTCGATCGGCGTCGGTGGCTTCAGCGCCGCCCTGTCCCACATTGCGCGTGACAAAGCGATAAACACGGCTGAGGAACCCGTATGCGCCGTTCGCGCCGGAATCGGTCCAGTCCATTTCCTTTTCAGGCGACGTAGCAAAAAGTTCGAACACGCGGCCGGTATCGGCGCCGAAGCGCTGAATCATATCATCGGCACTCACCACGTTGCCCTTCGATTTCGACATCTTCGCGCCATCTTTGATCACCATGCCCTGCGTGAACAGGCGCGTGGTGGGCTCATCGTTCGAAATGAGCCCGAGGTCGCGCATCATCTTCGTCCAAAAGCGCGAATAAATCAGGTGCAGGATGGCATGCTCCACGCCGCCGATGTACTGATCGATGGGAAACCAATAGGCGATCTTCCCCGAATCGAACGGCGCCGTGGAATTGCGCGGATCGCAGTAGCGATAGAAATACCAGGAAGAATCGATGAACGTGTCCATGGTGTCGGTTTCGCGCCGCGCGGGCTCGCCGCACTTCGGACACTTGACGTTCACGAATTCCGGCACGTTTTCGAGCGGAGAGCGGCCCTTGCCGGTGATCGGAACCTTCAGCGGCAGCACCACGGGCAAATCGCTCTCCGGCACCGGCATCATGCCGCATTTCGGGCAATAGGTCACCGGAATCGGCGTGCCCCAATAGCGCTGGCGCGAGATGCCCCAGTCCTTGATTCGGAATGTAACCGCGCCCTTTCCGAAACCTTCCGCTTCGGCTTTAGCTGTCATTACACGGCGAGCTTCCTCGCTTGTCAGTCCCGTATACGGTCCGGAGTTCTCGAGAATGCCGTCTTCGCCCCACGCTTCCTTCATGGTGGCCGGATCGGCCAGTGCCCCGTCCACAGGCCGAATTACTGGACGAATCGCGATGCCATATTGTTTGCAAAATTCGAAATCGCGCTGATCATGCGCTGGCACTGCCATGATGGCTCCGGTGCCGTAGCCCATCAGCACGAAGTTGCCGATCCAAACGGGGACTTTTTCGCCGCTAAACGGATTGATCGCGTAACTGCCGGTGAACAATCCTTCCTTCTCGATATCACCCGGTCCTTTTGCCGCGCGTGAATCGATCATCTGTTTTACCTGAGCGGCCAGTTCTGGCGTAGCCAATTGCGCAACAAGCGGATGCTCGGGCGCAAGAATCACGCAAGCGGCACCATAGATAGTATCGATGCGCGTGGTGAATACGCGGATCGGCTGCCCCGTGCCCTCCAGATGAAAATCGATCTCTGCGCCTTCCGATCGCCCGATCCAGTTGCGCTGCATCAGCAGCACGCGCTCCGGCCAGCCTTCCTCCAACTCGCCGATGGACGCCAGCAGTTCATCGGCGTAATCGGTAATGCGCAAGAACCATTGCTCGATAGCGCGCTGTTCCACTGGCGTCGATTCATGACGCCAGCAGCACCCGTCCACCACCTGCTCATTCGCCAGCACCGTGCCGCACTCGTTGCACCAGTTCACCAGCGCATTCTTGCGGTAGGCCAGGCCGCGCTCCAGCATCTTCAAAAAGAACCACTGGTTCCAGCGATAATAGGCGGGATCGCAGGTAGCCACCTCACGCGACCAGTCGTAACTGAAGCCCATGCGCCGGTGCTGCCGCTTCATGTTCTCGATGTTGTGCATGGTCCATTCGTACGGATCGCGCTTGTTGGCGATGGCCGCGTTCTCGGCCGGCAATCCGAACGCGTCCCAACCCATGGGATGCAGCACATTGAAGCCGCGCATGCGCTTGTAGCGCGCCAGTGCGTCGCCGATAGTGTAATTGCGAATGTGCCCGATGTGCAGCGTACCGCTCGGATAAGGCAGCATCTCCAGCACGTAGAACTTGGGCTTGCTCGAATTCTCTTCGGCCTCAAAGAGCGACGCGCCGGCCCACCGCTCGCTCCACTTCAATTCGATCTGGTTATGGTCGTAGTGCTTTTCCGGCATAGCGTATTAACAACTTGGTGCGGAGTTTCGGGTGGCGTGAGGATGCGGCGAAACCCGTCTCTTTCAATCTAACGCATTCGTGCGTGGCACAATGTGCAAATGCAGGCAAAGCGCCCAGAGGAGTGCCGCACGCTGTCCGATGTACGCGCGGAGATTGACCGGATCGACCGCGAGATTATCCGCGCGATTGCCGGACGGAAGAAGTACGTCATCGCCGCGGCTGCGTTTAAAGCGAGTCCGACCGAAGTGGCCGCTCCCGAACGCTTCGCCGCCATGCTTCAGGCGCGGCGGCAGTGGGCGGAGGAAGAGGGGCTCCATCCCGACGTCATCGAAAAGCTCTATCGCGACCTGGTGAACCACTTCATCGCGGAGGAGCAGGCGCACTGGGCCAAGGAGTTGAAGCCGGGTAGCTAGGATTCATTCCTCAACTCATTCGCCCGGTCCATCGAACGCCAACGTACGGATCTCCGATAGGATCGTGCCCGTCATGCGCCAGGCTGCATTACCGCTTCTTGTGGCTCACCTTCACATTGTTGGCCAACCACGCGCTGAAGCCCTCCTCATCCAGAAGTCCCGCCGCGAGGTCCATGACCGCGCGAGTGGCGTCTTCTTCCGGCGCCGTGAAACGGCAGCCGTTCGTTTCCAGGAACAGCACACCCAGAACAAAGCCGGTCCGCTTGTTACCGTCGGCAAACGGATGATTCCGGACAACGCCGGCGATGCAGGCGGCGGCCATCTGGACCAAATCAGGCGATTCAGCGTACGTGAACAGTTGGCGCGGGCGCGCCAATCCCGATTGCAACAACGCTTCGTCCCGCACACCCGGCGCACCACCATGGAGCGCCAGCAGCCTGGCGTGGATCGCGAGCGCCAAACGCTCGTCCACCCAGAGCGGCTCCTTCACTTTGCAAGGGCGCGCAACGTGTTTCGATAGCGGCTCATAATTCCCTCAGCCTTGGCCATTTTCTTGGCGAACTCCGGGTCATAGGGCGTGAGCTCATAAGCGCCCTCGGAAGATTCAACCAGAAACAGGCGCTCACCTTCTCCCGTGCCCAGGCGCCGAATGACTTCTTTGGGCAAAACAACGCCAAGAGAATTACCAAACTTGCGAACCTTCAACTCCTGCATGGGTCCACCCTCGTTATTACCATTGTAATAACTATAGCCCAACCGTCCGCAGTGGGCCAGTTTGACGTTCTAGTTTCGACCCTTGCGGACGCTCCCTCAGTCGCCGCCAATCGAACGAATGACCCGCGCCGGATTTCCTCCGACCAGAGTATTCGGGGGAACGTCCTTGGTGACTACCGAACCTGCCGCGACTACCGAATTCTCGCCTACGGTTACGCCGCCGATGATGGTCGCGCCGGCTGCGATCCACACGCCCTTCTCAATCACAATGGGCTTTCCGATTGTGGCGGCGCGTCGCTGTGCGGGTTCCAGGGGATGGCCCGCCGTGATGATGCTCACGTTCGGCCCGATCATTACATCGTCTGCGATGTCGAGGCCGCCAAGGTCGTAGAAAGTGCAGTTCTGATTTACGAAAACATTATGCCCGACGCGGATTTCGTTCCCGCCGGCAGTATAAAACGGAGGGATCAGTAAAAAGCTCTCGTCTACCTTTGTACCGATAAGTTCGCTGAACAAGGCCCGAATTTCGTCCGCATCGTTGAACGTCAAACGGTTCAGTGCGGCGGTAATCGCCATCGCTCGTTTGACGTTTACCAACATGGCCGCTGATTCCGGCGTCCTGCTGTAAATTATCCTGGTGCCATCGTCATTCGACATTCGTTACTTTCCTCGTTGCGGTTGAGCCTTCCGGCACAGCTTCTTCAACATTTCCATATTCCTTACCTCATCGCCCGGCTCGTCCACCGGCGTCTCCAAAATAAACGCCTTCCCTCGAAGCTTCGGATGATTCAGGATGCGGCGAAACCCGTCTTCACCGATATGGCCGTGTCCGATATGTTCGTGCCGGTCCAGGTGGGATCCAAGCGCGCCCTTGGAATCATTGGCGTGGATGACGCGCACGTTCTCGATGCCCAACACACGCTCCATCTCAGCCACCGTCTGCTTCAATCCGGCCGCCGAGCTGACATCGTAACCGGACGCCAGGCAATGACACGTATCGATGCAATATCCGATCTGCAAGTCCGTCAGCTCAGCCGCGAATTGCCGCATGATGCCCAACTCCTCGAACCGGCTTCCCAACGCCGCGCCCGACCCCGCCGTGTTCTCGAGCAGCACCATCAGATTCTTCGTATCCAGGCCCTGCGCCGCTTCGGCCAGCGACCGGATCACGGCATAAATCCCCTGCTCCACCGAATGTCCCTTGCAATTGCCCGGATGCGCCACCAGATACTCGGCGCCGATGGCCAGCGCGCGTTCCATCTCGCCGCGAAATGCCGCCGTCGACTGCATTCGCAGCGGCTCGCTGCACGACGCCAGATTGATCAGGTAGTTGTCATGGATCACTAGCGGTTTCAGATCGTAACGTTCGCGGGCGCGCGCGAGCAGTTGTACGGCGCTCGGCACGGGCGGCGATGCTCGCCACATGCGCGGGCTGGCGGAGAAGATCTGGAACGTATTCGCGCCCACCTCCGCAGCCTTGACCGCGGCGTTTTCAAGCGACTTGGATATGGAGGTATGGAGCCCGAGGCGCAAGGAAATCCGATGGTAGCAGGCGGATCTCGCGCCCTGCTAAGGCCAACACCTGAGCGCCCAAACCAAGCCCACCTGCCGATATGAGGCTATGCGATCGCTGGTGGTCTCGTGCGTCTTGGCGGCTTCGCTCCTGCTGAGCGCTTGCGCGCGAGCCCGAGTCACTACGCGCATTCAGTCGGACGGCTCCTGGACACGGACTGTCGTTCTGACCGGCCAGATGAAGCGCGAGGGGGTCCAGACCAAGCCGACGCTCGAAGACACGTTCGCAGTCCCCACTGGCGACGAATGGAAATCATCGGAAGAAACCAAGGACACCATCCGCACGTTAACGCTCGAGCGCTCCTTGGCCGCCGGTGCCACAATCCAAGGCGACGTATCCATCAAGAGCTCCGAATCCGGAAAGGTGCAATTGGTGAACCAGGTGACGGTCAAAGCAGCCGGACCGCATCGACTGGAATACCGCGAGACACTGCACTGGACCGGGCCGCCCAACAAGCTATTGGGCGATATCCCTCCCGAAGGCCTCGCGCGATTGAAATCGCACCTCCCTCAGTCGCTAGCAACCGATGCCAATGCCCTCGCGCTTGCGAATAAGGCCGCGGAACTCAGCATCCCGGTGCTATTTGGGCCAGGCGAGCCTTTACTCGCGGTGGGTGTCTTGCATCCGGACCTGGCCCTGTATCGCCTGAATCAAAGGATCGGTGAAGTGCTGGTGAAGGCGCTGGAACAACAGTTCGGCGACAAGATGCAGCCCGCCGAGCGCCGCGAAGTGGCCCGCCAGCTCATTCAGGAGATGGTGAGCCCGGATAAGATGACGCAAGCTGCACCCGCAGCCGCCGCGGCGGCTTCAGGCAGCAGCGCCGGAATCACCCCCCTGATGTTCGTCGTGCAGCCTCCGGGCAAGGTGATTTCCACCAACGGCGAAATCGATGAGTTCAGCGGAGAGATCTTCTGGGCATTGTTTGAAGAGGCCGCATCGTACCAGGATGTTGTCATGACAGCCGTGCTCGAAACGAACTGACGCCGTTCGGAGTACAATTGCTGCCATGTTCGTGCCCCTGACACCCATCCGGTGTCTCCACCGCGCTGTGGATTTATTCCCCAACAAGATCGGGATTGTTTCGGGCGAGCGCCAATTCACTTATCGCGAATTTGGCGAGCGCGCCGAGCGGCTGGCGTCAGCGCTCAAAAAACACGGGATCGAACAGGGCGACCGCGTCGCCTATCTCAGCTTCAACACCCACCAGTTGCTCGAAGGCTATTACGGAGTGGTGCTGGCGCACGCCATTGTGATGCCGCTCAATGTCCGGCTATCGCCGCTCGAGCTCAAGAATATCCTGTGCCATTCCGGTGCGCGCGCGTTGCTATTTGAAAACGACTTCGTGCCTCTGGTGGAACAACTGAAGCCCGCGTGCCCCGAGATCAAGCGTTTCATCGCGCTCGATGAAAAAGGTCCGGCCGCCGATTTGAGCTATGAGGAACTGCTCGATCAGGGGCACGCCGAGCGCGCCGATATTTTCAAGTTCGATGAAAACTCCATCGCCGAGCTGTTTTATACCAGCGGCAGCACCGGCACTCCGAAGGGCGTCACGCTTTCCCACCGCACGCTTTACTTGCATGGCTTAGCGACGGCCAGTATATTCCGCCAGCCTGAAACCATCGTGGACCTGCACACCATCCCTCTGTTCCACGCCAACGGCTGGGGCCGCCCGCAGGCATCCACGTTGCTCGGAACCAAGCAAATTATGGTCCGCCGCTTTGATCCCATCACGGTCTTCCGGCTGATCGCGGCAAATCGTGCCACCGACATGTGCCTCGTCCCCACCATGGCCAACGCTTTGCTCAACTGTCCCGATCTTACCGCTTACGATCTCTCCAGCCTGCGCAGCATCGTGCTGGGCGGCGCCGCTTCTTCACCCGAACTGATTGCGCGCATGGAAAACGCCTTCCACTGCGACGTTTTCGCCGGCTATGGCTTGACGGAAACGGCTCCGCTGCTCACCACCGCGTGCTCCAAACCGGGATACACCTACGCCTCCGACGCCGACCGGCACCGCCGCCGATCCATGGCCGGCTGGCCGGTTATCGGGATGGAGGTGCGGGTGGTCGACCCCGAAATGCACGACGTTCCGCGCGACATGCAGACCATTGGCGAGATCGTCACCTGCGGCGATCACGTCATGGAGGGCTACTTCCGCGAGCCCGAAGCCACTGCCTCCGTTATGAGCGGCCCCTGGTTTCACACCGGCGACATGGCGACGTGGGACGAAGAGGCATTTATCCAGATTGTCGACCGCAAGAAGGAGATCATCATCAGCGGCGGCGAAAACATCTCGTCCATCGAAGTGGAGAAGGCGATTTTCGCCCACCCGGCGGTATTGGAATGCGCGGTGGTGGCGGCGCCGGATGAAACCTGGGGCGAGATCCCGGCTGCCATCGTCGTGCGGAAGCCGGGCTCCGCGCTCACGTCCGACGAACTGCTCCAGTTCTTAACAGCCCGGCTGGGCAAATTCAAGCTGCCTAAAATCATCGCCTTCAGCGACGAGCCGCTTCCGAAAACCGGCACCGGAAAGATCCGCAAACTGGTGCTGCGGGAGCAATTTTGGCAAGGCAAGACCAAGCGGGTGCAAGGCTGACCCAAGCGACCACCAACCCCGTCCCCCCACTGTACCCGTCCGCCGTGGTATTCCGTCTATAGAGGAACTCCCTGAGGAGAAACACACTCCGGGAATAGGAGGACGCATGAAGCTCGCGTTTCTGCTCGCTATCGGCGCATCTGTACTGTCCGCCCAGTTCGGCATTCCCGGGCGCGGCCGGCGAACCACTCGCCAGGAGCAGCCGCCCGCCGGCCACACCGAGGTGGTCAGCGGAGTGGTGCGAAAAGTGGACTCCGATTCGTTCGAGCTGGAAGCCGAAGATACTCGCTTCCTGACCATCCAGTTTTCGGACAGCGTCCCGAAGCCCGCGAATTTTCGCGCCGGCGATGGACTAGACATCACGGCGAATGTGGATCAGGACGGCATGTTTCACCTGGTCAGCATGACGCCGAACAACAAGATCGCCGACACCATCAATGCCGCCGACAGCGTCGGACCCATCCCTGTGGCAGCCGAAGAAGGAAGAACCGGACCGCCGCCGACGATTTTAGTCCGGCCGGATGCCTCCGATGGCGATGATTCCGGGCCTCCCAAACTGAGGCGCGGTAAGCCGGTGGAGCAAGCCTCGGCGTCCGTCCCTGATGATCCCGCTCCTGCTACGCTTTCCAGACGGGCAGCTCCCGTTCCGCCCGCCGATCCGCATGCCGCCCTGGTGGAGAAGGCGCGCGAGGCTGCCGCCACGTTCCTCGATAGCCTGCCGAACTACGTCTGCCAGGAGCAGACCACCCGCTACGTCAGCGAGACGCGCCAGCCAACCTGGAATGTAGTGGATATCGTTTCCGCCGAAGTGGTCTACGACGATCACCAGGAAAGCTACCGCAACCTGCAGATCAACGGCAGGCCGACCAAGAAATCCCCAGAGGATTCCGGCGCCTGGTCCACCGGTGAATTTGGCACCATCCTGGCAAACCTTTTCGCGCCGCAGACCGACGCCGATTTCAAGTATATCCAAGAAGACACCATCGAACATCGTGCCGCTTCCATCTTCGACTTTAAGGTGAAACGTGTGCGTTCCAACTGGAAGATCTGGGTGCCCGGACAGTACATCGTGCCGTCCTACAAGGGCTCAGTCTGGATCGATAAGCAGACCGCGCAAGTGCTGCGAATCGAGATGCAGGCCAAGGACGTACCGGAAGCTTTCCCGGAGATTACGGTGGAAACCGCGGTGGATTACGACACCATCGGTTTAGGAGCAGCCGACCGCTTCCTACTACCGGTTCAGGCGCAAGCCTTGAGCTGCTGGCGCAACTCCAATGAATGCCAGCGCAATACCATCGAATTCCGCAACTATCACAAGTTCGAGGGCGAGTCCATTATCAAGTTCAATCAACAGTAGCGGGGTCGATTCCGAACAGCGCCAGATATTTCTCCGGCAGTTTCGCCGGCCGCATTCCGGCGCCCAGGAACATGTGCTTGGTTTCTCCGGAAGCCAGCCGCCGGCCGCTTTGAGCGTTGCGAATGTCGTAGCGAAACTCCACCATGCGCTGGCTGGCCTTCCCGATCCAGGTTTTCACCGCGATCTCTTCGTCGTAGCGCGCCGGATACAGATACCGGCAATGCGCATCCACCACGGCCAGCAAGATCCCGTCGTCCACTTCCATGTCGCGATAGCGGATGCCCGCCGCGCGGCAATATTCGGCGCGCCCCAGCTCCATCCAGATCAGATAATTCGCATAGTAAACCACGCCCATCTGATCGGTTTCCGCGTAGCGCACGCGGAAGCTGGTCTCATGCGAGTCAGGCATTGGGCTTATTCTTGCGAAGCTGCCGCATCTCTTTCGCTGAAAACAGCATGTCGCTCGGAGGCATTCTGCGCTCCCGGCAGTAGGCCAGATACAGATACCCGTAGCTGCGCGTGATGTAGTCGGCCGTCGAGAAGCCGAGCAGCCGCGCCGTACGGTCGATCCAGCGCGGGCTGCCCTCGATCTCCAGGTAATTGCCGATCGGCGTTTCATCCAGCAAGACTTTGCCCGTGCTGGGAGGCTTGGCATATTCGGTGCGGAACTTCTCGTAGCGAAAGATGGGATGATAGCCGATTTCGCTGAAGATCTGCTCCATCTTGAAAGCATCCGGGAGCATCATTTCGATTTCGTGGCGCTTCTTGTAGCGGCCCTGCTCGGACGGGCCCTTGTAGGTCAGCAGCGTGTGCGTGCCGACGCGCCGCACGCGGATCAGCTTTCCATGGCTGCGCAGCACGCGGCTGGAAGTATCCAGCAGCACGTTGTATTCGTGCAATCGGCTCTTGGACACGCGGAAGTCCGCGTCGCGCAGTGCCCGCCGGATTTTCCCCAGGTTCCCAGGAAGACGCAGTTTGATTTCAATTTCGAAGTTCAAAGCAGAGGCCCAGCCTTCTATGAGAACAGAAGCGGGGCCGCTCTCACAAGTTCAAGGCGGCGCGTGTCAATTGGCGCCGACAGTTCATGGCGGCGCGGCATCCGTGCGTCGAGGGGCACAACTACTACTTGCCCAGAATCGCCGCAAAGGTTGCAACAAGAGACAACCCGAATTCTAAGGGAATCCCCACAGCTTCGCATGCGGACACGAGGATGGGCTTCCTCCGCAAAATTGCGTGCACGTTCATTGAACAGGCGCGGCATATATGCGTCGGCCGGAGCATCGAAAATCTCGGACGATTCAAGGCTCTGCGGAATCTTGAATCAAGGCTCTATCGGAAAGGCACAAACCGTATAACTAAATGGTCCGATGTTAAACAGGCATCCGTACACCACTCGTTCATAAAAATCTGTAAGTTGTTGTAAGCACAAGGCCTGGCTCCCCAAGAACCGAAGTTTCAAACTGCCTCTCCAATACGCAAGTTATTGCATCTAAAGGTACGTTGAAGAACGGCCAGAGAGGCTAAGCCGAGGCGAAGTTGAGAGCGGTCAGGAACGGGCCTGGATAGATTCATCGGATATAAGTTATACTATCCGTGGATTCTATCCAATGCCGATGGTCGATGCAGGACTGGCTAAAGCACGCCACGTGTTCACCGAGCATGGCGGAATGCTGCGCACAAGCGCGGCACTCAGACTCGGCATTCACCCGCGGATGCTGTACACACTCCGCGATACCGGCGACATCGAACGGGTCGGTCGCGGTCTATACAGGCTCTCCACGGCGCCGCCACTTTCCAGTCCGGATCTCGTTCCAATGGCGATTCGGATTCCGCGCGCGGTCGTCTGCCTGATTTCAGCCCTTGCTCACCATGGCCTGACGACGCAGGTTCCGCACTCGGTCGACATTGCGCTGCCCAGCCATGCTCAAATCCCGAAAATAGACGGCGTCCCCCAGCGCGTCTTCTGGTATCCCGAACCATCTTTCAGTGCTGGTGTTGACGTTCTGACGGTTGACAAAGTACCCGTGCGGATCTACTCGCCCGAGAAGACCATCGCCGACTGCTTTAAGTACCGGAATAAGATCGGGCTCGACGTCGCTATTGAAGCTCTGCGGGCCTACCGAGAGCGTACGCGGAAGCCGGACTATAACGCACTGACGAAGTTCGCTCAAATCAATCGTGTCCAACGGGTGATGCGTCCATACCTGGAGTCCATTCTGTGAGTGGACGTGACCTTGGAGCGTCGGTACGGCAACGACTGCTCAACCAATCTCGTGCGCAGCGCCGGCCGTTCCAGGAACTCCTCCAGTACTTCGCAATGGAGCGATTCCTATTTCGACTCGCGCAATCTCCATTCGCGGATCGATTCGTCCTCAAGGGTGCGCTTCTGCTCACGGCTTGGCGGGCACCCATGGCCCGGCCAACCATCGACATCGATCTTGCCGGCAGGAGAAGCAACGAGTTGGACCACATCCAAGAACTCGTAGGAACGGTGTGCGACGTAGTCGCCGAGCCGGACGGAATCGAATTCAATCGCGATTCGATCGAGGTTACCCGAATCAAAGAGGACGCGGACTACGAGGGCGTTCGAGTCAACTTCCACGCGGTGCTAGCGAAAGCGCGAGTTCCAATGCAGATCGATATCGGCTTCGGAGATGTGGTGGTTCCAGGGCCAACAGAGATTGAGTATCCAACGCTTCTCGATTTTCCCCCTCCTGTGCTCCAAGCTTATCCGAGGGAGACCGTTATCGCCGAAAAGCTCGAAGGGATCACGAAGCTTGGCCTCCTGAACAGCCGGATGAAAGATTACTACGACATCGCCCTTCTATCTCGCATGTACCCGTTCGAAGGCGAGAATCTAATAAGTGCGATTGTCGCGACCTTCCGGCATCGCGAAACGAAAATCGAAGCCGAACCCATCGGGCTGACGGATGCCTTCTATGCCGATCCAGCATAAGCGATTCAGTGGCGTGCATTCATTCGCCGCAGCCGGTTTACAGAACAGCCCGGCGACCTGGAACGGCTCGTGGTCGATATACGCCAGTTCACACTCCCAGTTCTCGCGGCGGCCGCCGACGAGAAGCCCTTTGAAGCCCGCTGGCAACCTGGCGGGCCGTGGGAACGGAGCGCCGATCGCCTCTAGCACGCGGCAACCCCATCCAGAGCGCGCTCGATTCGTCCGAAAGGAATGCGCTCCTGCTCCAATCGGACTCGATCACCAAGTCGGTTCTGCCTCAGGTCTTCGTACAGCGCCGACTCAGCCGTAGTGAGCCTTCGGAGTTCGCCATCGTAAGGAGTGCTCTCGCGGACCCAAAGCGCGACGTGTTCCAGCAATGTTTCCCGGTCCATCAGAAAAGACTGGGCGTCGGGGAAGATCGATCGTAGGCGGTCCAATATATGGAATCCGTACGTATCTATGTCGCCCCAATAGTGTAGGGCGCGTTGGCGGAGCCATCCAACCTCGCCCAAACGCTCCAGGCCATAGCCTAAACCGAAAATTACCAGACTCGCAGGCACGTTGGGGAAGACGAGGCCATTGATCTCGTTCTCTGTGACGAATACGCGCTTCACCGGTAAATCCAAGGCTGCAAATTCGCCTGTAGGCACGGCCGCAGGATGTCTCTGATACAATACAGTGACTTGCAAAAAGTACCTCAGCCATGCTAGAGTTTTCAGTTTCAGTCGTTTGAATCATCGTCGTGCCGATTGCAACACAGAGATCAATGCCTGCGCCTAATCCGTGAGCTTCGATCCTGTCCAGCGTGGCAGACGCGGCACCAATAGCAACGACACCTAAGCGCCCGGAGGGAAAGAGGTTTGAACTGAAAAACTACTGTCCGACAGGAATCCTGGTCCCGAATGATTTCAAGGAGACTATCTTGCACCACGCGGCTTCAACCGTCATACGCCGGATGCGCGGCCGCAGCCGGGGCATGATCCACGCTGTCCGGAATCTCTTGCTCCTTGTGTTGCTGGCGTCCCTGCCCGCTCTTGCCCAGGATGCCCAGTTTCAGGGGCGCGGTTACCGACCCACAGCACGCTGTCGTCGTGGGAGCCCAAGTCCGTGTGATCAACCAGGCAACCGGTGTGGAGCGCGCAGTCAAGACCAATAACGAAGGGCTCTACACCGCTCCCTTTCTTTCACCGGGAATCTACAAAATCACGGTGCAAGCTCCTGGATTCAGCGAAGCCGATAGCGACCCTCTTATTGTCACCGTAGGCCAAGCCTTCGCCTTTAACGTGGAACTCAAAGTGGGTAGCGCCAATGAACAAGTAACCGTGCGCGGCGCATCGGAACTGTTGAACACCACCGACGGTAGCGTGAGCACGGTGATCGATCAGCAGTTCATTCAGGATATGCCGCTGAACGGCCGCAGTCTTCAATCCCTGATGGCGCTCGCGCCGGGGGTGTCAACGGTAGTTGCCGAAAGCAGCGGCGAAGAAATGTCCGTCAACGGACAACGCCTTTCGAGCAACTATTTCACCGTGGATGGCGTTAGCGTCACTAACAATGTGAGCAAAGGCAACAGCAACATCCCATACAACCTGAATGGAACCGCAGAGAATCTCACCACGGTCGGGACCACCCAGTCCATGGTGTCGCTGGAAGCTCTGCAGGAGTTTCGTGTCAGCACCTCGTCCTATTCTGCAGAATATGGAAGAGGGCCCGGGGGACAGTTTTCATTCACTACACGATCGGGAACCAACAACTGGCACGGCTCGGCGTTCGACTATTTCAGAAATGAGGCCCTCGACGCGCAAAACTGGTTTAGCGACACCCCGCAATGGTACAACCCCAATCCAGTGGCCCCGCTTCCCAAACCGCCGGAGCGCCAGAACGATTTTGGCGGCGCCTTCGGCGGGCCTGTGCGGATTCCGCATCTCTACAACGGTAAGGACAAGACATTCTTCTTCTTCAATTACGAGGGATTAAGGTTGATGCTCCCTCAACCCGCCGTTACCTATAACATCCCCAGTCTTTCGGAGCGGGCACAGGCGCCCGCGATATTGAAGCCGATTTTGGATGCATATCCGACACCCAATGGGCCGGACCGGGGGGACGGCATGGCGTATTTCGTTGCGGGCACTTCCAATCCGAATGCGATCGATACATTCGCCCTCAGAATCGATCACAGCGTCAGCGATAACTTAAAGCTCTTCGGACGTTTCAGTCATGCCCCCAGTCACAGTACGACCAATAACCCGGGATGGTCGAACGCCACTACTTACGCAAACGGCGACGATTCTTTGACACTGGGATCCATCTGGCTTCTCAGTCCGACCCTGACCAACGAAGCGCGCTTCAACTTTACGCGGAATACATCCGCTTTTCAGACTGTATATCAGAACTTCGGCTTGGGCTCCATAGATCCCGATTACTCTAATTTCCTGGGAGCGGGACGGATCAATTTGCTGGTGACTCTTTACTGGGATACTTACGCGCAGAACACCCTTACGTATCCAACCACCAACGGGCAGAATCAAATTAATCTCGTGGATGCATTCAGCAAATCGATCGGCCGGCATTCCTTCAGGTTCGGTGTCGATTACAGGAGACTGGCGGACAGTCTTCCGAACGGATACCTTTCCGAGTCGGTATTTTATGACTCTGAAGCGTCGGTGCTGAGCAACAACACCACTGCGTTGTTCAACGTCAACAAGTGGCTCTATACCTTGCAGCCCGTGTACATGAATTTATCTCTGTTTGCCCAAGATGAGTGGAAGGTCACGCCGCGGCTTAGCCTGTCGCTGGGCTTGCGATGGGATGTCAATCCCGCGCCCAAGGACGCGGACGGCCACAATCCTTATACGCTGAACGAAATCTCCAACCTGCAAACCGCAACGCTGGCGCCCGCGAACACACCTTTGTGGCACACGGACTACACAGGCTTTCAGCCCAGATTGGGTTTCGCATATCTGGCGAATCAGACGCCTGGGCATGAGACCGTGATTCGCGGCGGCTTCGGGATCTTTGACGACACAGGTTCCGCCCGGGCGAAAATTTGGAACGGCGGGCTCGGGCTGATTTCTAGCATGCCTTTTAAAGGCAGCCCATTTCCCGCTACGCCCGCGATGATCGCTTCGATTCCCCCGCCTTCTATTACGGCACCGTATAACGGATCGATATTTGCCACCGATCCCAATCTGCGCCTTCCGTATACGCTGCAGTGGAATTTAGCCGTGGAACAGGCCTTGGACCGGCGGGATAAGATCGCCGTCACTTATGTCGGCAACGCCGGAAGGCGCCTTCTGCTGGAGAATTATTACGTACCGAATACACCCGCCTGTCCTTCGTCCACGTGCAACATATATACGGAGGTAAACGGCGCGCTTTCAAATTACGATGCCATGCAGGCTCAATTCCAGCGGCAGCTCTCGCGCGGCCTTCAGGCGATCGTTTCCTATACCTGGAGCCACGCCCTGGACAACGAATCCAATAACACGAACCCGGTAGCCCAGACGCGAGCGCTGGCCTTTGGCTACGCGAGCTCCAATTTCGATATTCGGCAAAATCTACAGTCAGCGATCACCTACGACTTGCCCTGGAAACCGGAAAACAAGCTGGCCTCCGCCGCATTATCCCGCTGGTCCATCGACGCGCGCATCATGTCCAGCACCGCGCTGCCTGTCGACGTGACCTCGGGGGCAACCACGGTCACCGGCGAGACGATCGCGTACAATCCGAACATCGTCCCCGGGGTACCACTCTACGTTTCCAGCGTAAATGGTTTGACGCCTCCCGGCGGCCGCGCGACTAACTACAAAGCATTTGCCCCCGCTTATGATTCCGCCGGCAACTTGATCGAAGGCGATGCCGGACGCAATTCTGCTCGCGGGTTTGGCGGGTCTCAGTTAGACATGGCTATTCGCAAGGATTTTCATCTGGCAGAAAGCGTGGGGCTCCAATTCCGGGCGGAAGCGTTCAACGTTCTGAACCATCCGCAGTTTGGAAGCGTGAATGGAAACCTTTCGGCCGGCATACCTTTATTTGGCGCCGCTAGTGGGACGAGAAATTCTTTTATCGGGTCGCAGAATGGTCTGTATGAAACCGGCGGCCCTCGCTCCCTGCAGCTTGCCTTGAGACTGCACTTTTAGCACCTGGATATGGGCCACCTCTTTTCCGCCACCAACTTCATCGGGTCCTGAAATGGCAGTCACCAGCATGTCGCCGGAAAAGGAAAGCGACGGTTGGCGGGTCAGTTTCGGACTCCGGTGGGCTTTACTGTTTTTCCTGAATTACGTGCCGTGGGACGCTCCATGGTCTCCTCTGAGAAGCGTGGGGCTGCGCATGCGAGGTCCGCGCGGCCCCGGGGAGTGGCTTGCTACGCACATCGCCGCTTGGATCCAGGTACCTCGGACGTATCAGGACTTTTGGGGCATCGCCGTGGAAGCCTTGGCCGTCGTTCCACTCGCTTGTTTGTGGACGCTATTCGATCGACGGACTCGGAGTAACGCGGTAGTCCGGGAGGCGGTCTATCTCCTGGTGCGCTACTCGCTGTCGATCGGCATGTTCTATTACGGGGTTGCCAAGGTGATCGGACACCAGGGCATTCCTCAGCCTGCGCCGATTGATTGGATCCGGCCGCTGGGCGAGATCTCCTCGGGCCAGTTGATGTGGACGTGGCTGGGCTATTCGCCGAGCTTCCAAGTTTTTGCCGGTATCAACGAATTGCTCGGCGCCATCCTGCTTCTTTTCCGGCGGACAACACTCCTGGCGGCGCTACTGATCTTGCCGGTCATGGTTTACGTGACTGTCTTGGACACCACCTTTCACGTAGGGCCGAGAGCTACCGCGGCGCTCTTCGCGATGACCGCGTTCTATCTGGTGGTGACCGAGTGGCGGCGCCTAGCGGGAGTATTCATCTTTGGAAAGCCGACCGTGCCGCCTCCGCCGAACAAGCTATGGGCTTCGCCGCGGCTGGCGGTGGCTCAGCGCGGATTATGGGCCGTCGTAGTGGCGTTCCTTCTCTGGACTTCGTTCTTTTGGCAGATCGCGATGAACATCGACATCGGAGGACGCCAATCGGCGTTGTGCGGGGTTTATCGAGTGGAACGTTTTGCGCGCGATGGTCATGTGTTGCCGGACGAAGATGCCATGCGCTGGCGAGAGGTCGCCATCAACGACTTCGGCGACTATATTCGCGTAAGGAGCATGGACGATAGCGATCTACTATGGCAGGCGCTCCCTGGGCGTCCCTACCGCCTCATCACCGGCTATAAATTTGGGGATTATCGAAAATTCCTGGCGAGGACTTCGGGCGTCCATGGGGAACTGACGCTGAAGCGGTTGCGCACCTACCAAAGTCCGGATGCGTCCCCTGAGGCAGGAATCGCTAGCGATCACTTATCTACCTTGACTTTCGATCGCAATGGCCCCGACGTCGTTTCCTTGCAAGGGCGCCTGGATGGGGTGGAGATTTCCGCGGACTTGCGCAGGATCGATAACAACAATTTTGTGTTCTTACGATCCCAGGAAGGATTACCGTGAGCGCGCCAGTGGGATTCAAAAACGTGCTCCTTGACATTCTCCGTATCGGGGCGCGTTATGTGGTGGCCGGCGCCTTGTTTCATTCCGGGATGCGGATGGTTCTCAACTTGGCCGGAATTCATCCCGGACCAGTGGAATGGGTGACGCCGCTGGGGGAGATGTCGGGTGCGCAATTCGCGGGCATCTGGTTAGGCTGTACGCCGGCGTTCCAAATGTTAGGGGGCCTGGTCGAAATCGCCGCGGGTTTATTATTGTTGAGCCGCAGAACGACAACGCTGGGAGCGAGCATGGCCGCCGCCTGCTTTTCCAATGCGGTGATGCTGGATCTCTGCTTCCGCCCGAGCCCCTGGATTGGGGATGCTGGATTATTCGCACTATCGTTGTATCTGGTTGCGATCGACTGGCGAGTTCTGGTGAACCTGCTTCTTCTGGATGGTCCCACAACGCCTGCCCCAATCAAACCAACCTGGGAAACACCACCACTACGGCAAATCGGCCTAATTCTCAAAGCCTGCGTCTTGATCTACTTTATATACGCCAGTGGCTTTCGGACGGTCCGCATGAAACAGGATTCGGAAGCCCAATCGGAATTGTCAGGAGCATGGTCCGTCGCTTCGTTTTCTCCGGCAAACGCCGGCTTGCGAAATCGATGGAAGGTTGTCGCCATCGATAGGCACGCTGAACGGTTCACCGTGCGAACCGCGAATGGCGGCGGCATGACGTTTCAAATTGTGGTTTCTCGATCTGAATCGTCGAATCGATCGGACGGATATCGAAAACGCGTGGCGCTGACTTCCGCGCCGTCGGGTCGCATTACGTTGGTTGCGGCTGGGGGGGCAACATCGGTTTTGAATTACTTTCGTGCCGCCTCCGGGCGCCTGGTTCTGAAGGGTGAGATCAACGGAGTGACAACAGTGGCAGAGCTGCGCCTGATTTCCCCAGCTGGCCTGCCCCTATTGAACAAGGAGATCTATTTCCCGGAGCCCCGATAATCCTTCAGCGACACTCCCATGGCCAAACGCAATCCCCTCGAAGCAGCGCACCTTGGCGAAATGATCTGGTTCGTGCCTTTCGTGTGCATCGGCCTTATGGCTCTCAGTCTGGTCCGTCCGCGGCCGGAATTTCCGGCGCCGGCGCGGAGCCGTATCGTGATCGACGCCCAGGGTACGAAGGTGCCGGTGGCGCTACCATTTCGTGGAAGCGTCCTCGCCTGGTGCGGTTTCGGGGCGGAGGGATATCTTGAGAAGACCCAGGCACCGCAAACATTGCTGGATTACGGCGGAGCCCGGGATCGCGCGGATTTCGCCCGCGGCCTCATGGGTTTGGTTTATCCGCAGGCATTGAAGGATGACCGCCTGTGGGCCGGCAAAGCCACCAATCCCTATGGCGGCCTTCGAAACCACTTTCCTGACCTGGAGTTTCTGCTGGCCTACGACGCGGGAGCTTATCTGGGTGACTGCGGCAACACCGGGGTTGTGCCTTTACTCCGCACCGTGGGCCTGCCGGGCGTTTTGCTGATGTCGAGGGCGAAGAATTGGGATGAATCGATTTTTCAGGAAGCGCGTGTCGATACGTCGCTGGTCGGAATGCCCGAACGCGGGGAGGTTCTGATCGCGCGCTATCGGCAAGCCTTTGCGGACATCCAGCGGGACTTGCACCCGGAGACCCTCGCGTACGCCCCGCGCGTCCTGATTATGGGGACTTCAGGAAAGGACTGGAGATACTCTTACGTCAAGTCCTACCGGAACAGTTACCAGATTTATTTCCGGCCCGTGGGGATCGAGAACGCCGCGCGGAAAGACAACACCGGCGAACGGCAGGACGCTGAGCGCATCCTGGCGATGGACCCGGACATAATTTTTCTGACCGGGTCGCGCGACAGCCGGAACCCAACCGAGGGGCCGGCCGAATTCATGCATGATCCGCGTTGGCGCGGGTTGAAAGCGGTACGCGAAAAACGCGTTTATCGGATGCTCGGCGGAGGCGGTTTAGGAGGCTTGATTTACCAGCCCATTTATTCACGTTGGATGGCCGAGGTCGCGCACCCGGACCGGATGCCGCCGCGAATTCGCCAGGTGGTCCGGGCCTGGATCGCAACTCAATTCGACTGTCGAGTCAGTGACGACTACATCGACAGGCTATTGAACGTCGAGGAAAATAAGGATTCAGCGGGTGGCGAGCGGTTTATGCGCGACTACCAGCCGGCGAAAGAGGAGTCGAAGCAATGAGTGATTTGACGATGGCTGGCACGCCCAGAAGTAGTACTCCGGAGCCCCAACTTTATCAGGCAAGACAGAAGTACGGGTGGGCCATTCCCGTTTTGCTCGGTGTGGGCGTGCTGGTTGCCATACTTGGGTCGCTCTGTATCGGCGCGTATCCGATGTCGTTCGGTTGGGCCGCGCAAATAATGGTGCACCTGGCCTGGCCCTTTCGCCTGCCCCCAAATCCGCCGTGGGACATGCAGGAACTCACCGTTGTCGAGATCATCCGGTTGCCGCGCGTGCTGCTTGCGACTCTCGCGGGTATGGGGCTCGGCATGGCAGGAACGGCGCTGCAGGGCATGCTGCGCAATCCGCTAGTCGGCCCGGATATCGTGGGCGTAACCTCCGGAGCGGCCTTCGGCGGCGTGCTGGCCATGATGTTCGACTGGCCGCCGGCCGGGATTATCGTGCTGGCTTTCTGTGGCGGCCTGGCAGCGATGATGTGCACATTCTCTCTTGCGAAACTCGCGCGCGGCGGCACCAATAGCATGGCGCTGATTCTCGCCGGTGTTTTCATCGGCGCGTTCTTCCTTGCTTTGGTGGGATTGATACAGTTTCTCGCCTCGGATGCGCAGTTGCCCGGTATGGTGTATTGGTTACTTGGGTCGTTTGTCGGAGCCGATCCGCATAAAGTTTGGATGATCGCGATTCCTACTTTGAGTGGCGGGGCGATTTTGATGCTATTACACTGGCGTCTGAATCTTCTGTCGCTGGGCGATCTGGACGCAAAAACAATCGGCGTTAACGTTAGCACTGCTGCGCTGGTCGATCATCGCGCTGGTATCGCTGATTGTCGCCTCGCAAGTGGCGGTGAGCGGGATCATCGGCTGGATCGGGCTGGTAGTGCCGCATTGCGCCAGAATGCTCGCAGGTCCGGATCACCGGCGCCTGCTGCCCGCTTCCGCTCTGCTAGGTGGATTGTTCGTCCTTGGCCTGGACGATCTCACCCGCTCCATCGTGCGAGCCGAACTCCCGATCGGCATTCTGACGGCGCTAGTCGGAACGCCGGTGGTTTGCTTTCTCTTCTGGAAGACCCAAGGCAAGGGGTGGACCGGTGAGTGAAGTCGCAGTTCGGTTTCGCGATCTCGGGCACGCTTACCAACCTTCGCACTTTATCTTTCAGGACTACAGTGAGAAGGTGGAACGCGGAAGCGTTTTCACGCTCCTTGGACCCAATGGCTGCGGCAAGACGACGCTGCTGAAGATCCTGCTGGGAGCATTGAAGCCGACATCGGGCTCGGTAGAAATTTATGGCCGGATGGCATTCGTGCCACAGCTGTTTCGTGTCACTTTCGACTATACCGTGCTCGACATGGTGCTCATGGGTCGGGCCCGGCACGTGGGATTGTTCAGTGAG
>CAVZOD010000007.1:0-21371 GCA_963776805.1 Bryobacterales bacterium | reverse complement strand
GGTAGAATCTGGGATTCTACCCAGCGCCTTTCATTTTGTGTCGATTGAGTTAGTTTGCTGTCTTTTCTGCTGTCCGCTAAGATGCGGCCCACTGGAGAGAAATTGTGTTCCCGATGGCGCTCTACTACGGCGAGGTGGTAAATCGGCGTCGCTCGCGACGCCTGCAGCCAACGCCGGCGCACGCGGCAAACGTGCTTGGTTCTCTCTTCGCAGGTATCCGGGCAGCCAGTCATCGGCTACCTTCCCAGGGGGCTTTCGCCCGCACGTGATCGATCAGGAAGCGCACGCCCTGGTTGTCGGACGGATTCAGCCATAGCATACGATCGAAAACGCGCCCAGCCTCGTCGAAACGGCCGAGGCGGCAAAGGCATAGCCCGAAACCATTCATGCATCGTAGGAAAGGCCGGTTGTCGATCCAACCCCACGGCAGTACGCCGTGGAACCCTGCGCCGAGAGATAATTCGCCGATTCGAAGCCCCGCCTCGTAGTGGCGAACGGCGTCTTGGGGTCGGTGGTCGAAGACGAAATTGCCAAGGTGCGAGTGGGCATCCAGGCAACGAAGATCAGTGTGGCAAAGATCCATCAGCAACTTGTGTGCGCCCTCTTGATCACCGGAGTCCTTGCGGTCATTGGATTCCCCGATCGGGTCGGAAAACGGATCATCAGAGTCCGCCCCCGGCAGCACCTGCTCCATCTCAAACTCCGGTCGCGGACCGCGGGCGATGATTGGCTTCGCCCAGTCCTCGATCGGTTCACCCTCCTCGCCCCAATAGTGTTCCGCGGGATTCCAAAGGCCCCGCTCCTCCAGTCGCAGCGGGACCAAGCTCAATGCACGGGCATCAAGCCGAGTCGACTCGATTACGCCGGAGAGATAGGGATTGCCCGCATAGACCCACTGCTTCGCGGGCCGTACGACCGCGATCTCTCCGGGCACTAAGTCCCAGAGCCGGCGAGCGCGGAACGTGAAGGTTCGGTCGCCGCCCAACAAGCGGCAGCGCGCAGACTTCTGTTTGACCGACAGGACCACCAATTCGATGGGACCCTCGAGATCTGGGGGCGCAGCGGCGGTCCGCTGCACAGTTCTGCCGCGAGTACCGCGCGGGAATGGTGAAAGCCCCATCCATTTGCGATACGCAGCCAGGTAACGCCCGCCTGACGCGCTCAGTGGAATCACCAGATCGGAAGCCGCCACTATGTAGTTTGTGCCATCCGCCCGGCGGCACATCGCAGTGAGCCCGCGTCGATTGTTCCCGTCATAATCGAACTTCATCACTTTAACCGATTCGCCAATGACGGTCGCCTCGCAAGGCACTGAGATGTTGTCCTCGAAGGCTTGGCGGAAGGCCCAAAGCTGCTCGTCTTCCCCGTTGGCGTCAACCGTTATCTCCTCGACCAGTTCGTCCAAACTTGCCGCGTCGAGGCTGGCCTGGTCTCGTTTCCTCATGAAGGGTCGGTTCCGGCGAGACCCTCGATCTTGGCCGCGGCCTCTTCAAACCCGCTCGCCAATGAGAAGCAAGCGCAGTCGCTGATGAATTCCCCCGATCTGAGGGGCAGTTCGATCTCCTTCTCGAGAGGGTCTCCCGCCATCATCCGTCTGGTCATCAGGTACTCTCAGGCCAGAATATACTGGCGCTTCGGGTCGTGCGGACCGGTACCGATTTCGACAAGAAGGCCGCGTGATGTCATCGACTTCAACCGTGTCAGAGTGGCTCGCTGGGAAAGTCCAACGTGCTTCGCCACAGCCGCCGTCGACCGGGCAACTCCATCGCTAAACAAAGCGAGGATGCGCTGGTCCGTCTCGTCCGTATGGGGTTGCCTCACCCGCGCGCTGGAAATGGTCACGCGAAAATGCATCCCGATTTCTTCCAGTCTGGGAGCCTCCAGGCCAGCCTCTTGGCAAGCTGCGGTCATGCGCTGAATCCCACTGCCCCATTGTTCAATCAGGTGTAGTTCGTGGAAGACCCGCCCGATCACGCGATTCCGCAACTTGGAGACACCTTGCATAATGTCCTCGATCGTCAGGCCGAACGGCAGAAGGCCGGGATTCTCGATCTCGATCCGGTCATCAAACAGAGCGATACGGATGGGCGCCCCTTGCTGGGCGTAGTCCGCATGGACGATGGCATTCATGAGCGCCTCCCGGATTGCTACGAGAGGAACCGACCAACGATCCTCCCTGCGGACGCCCTCGATGATCGATTCGCGCGTCAGGTGCTTATGTGAAAATGTAATCGCTTCTTCCGCGGCGCGAGGCAGGAACGAGCGGATCTCTGTCGAATCCAGTAGACGTGTTCGATTCGTTCCGGCAAAGCGCCCCGCCTGGATCCAGGCATCCGGGAACCGGGCGAACCTGTCCTTGCCGAAAAGAAGCAGTCCGCCGATAGTCGGCACCTGACGGCCTTGGTGCTCCGTGACGATGCGCAGAGTGGTCCATGCCTGGGCCGTCATTTGCCTGTAAGGCGCAAACGACTCGGAAGCAGCTCGGAAGTCGATGGCTTCCGACTTGAGGCCCGGGATGGCCTGCTCGTCGAAAGAGTTCATCCAGTTTAGGCGTTTCAGTTCGTCGATCTGCAGCGCGTCCGCCTTTCGATTGGTTGAGCCCACCCGGATGAAGACGCCGTCTTGGGGTCCCAGCCGTTCCAGGTAATGAGGACGCGTGTTGCTGGGGTAGACCTGAACAGCCAACACGTTCAGTTTTCGCCAAGGCACCACCTCGATATCCGGAACGAGGCGTGGGCGGATCGAGTCGGAGACCAGGTTTGCAAGTTTCTCTTCCGCTGCAAGCACGTCGGGAACGCCACGGACGTTCTTTGACCCGTCCTCAACACCGATGACGACGATACCGCCGCCAGTGTTCGCGAACGCAACCAGGCATTTGAGAATATTGTCCGGGGATGATAAATCGCGCTTGTATTCGAGGGTTTTCCCTTCGTGGCGCTTCAGCAGTTCGACGAGTCTCACAACTCCGCATTCTACTCGGAAGCACTCTTTGCTGCAAGGCTTCCGAGTGCGTCGACACCATCAACCGCAAAATAACGGATCATGGGCGGCGGCGATGCTGCTCCCACCCCAGACCGTGGCAAAACCGTGTCAAAACTCTTCTCATTGGAGCCATTGGGGTTAGCTTTGAGCGAAAAGCAGATTCCCCAAATTGTTGAAACCATTAGAAGTGTGGAGAATTAAAAGAAGCTTTGGAAGCCGCTGGTCTGCGCCCAAGGCAGGTGCGCTACCAGGCTGCGCTACGCCCCGACTTTCTACATACCTGATTCTAAACCACTTTCGGAAGCAGCGCAAGGAGGTCTCCTGTTTACCGTGGCAAAACCGTGACAAAACGCGATCAGCGGGCACAACCGTGTCAAAACGTCGATGCTGCAATATCAATAAGTTACTACGGCTGGGTGGCCCGCTGAAACTCACAAAAGCGGGTTTTGAGCACCCCGAAAGCAGGTGCGCATCGAAGGTCTGACAAGCAATGAAATCATGAGCTTGCACAGTCCCCATTCACGCCTCATTTTTTGTTGCCCTAGGCGGATCGGCAGACGAGAGGTTACTCCAACCTCACGACTGCTTCGTAAGCGCCGGGGCTGATAACCACCGGAGACTTAATAAGGAGGGTCGGCATTGTGTTCCACTTTCTTCAAGCAGTTGCATGACATAGGTTCACAGGCGTTTAAGCGGTGAGCGATTCGGTTGGTAGAATGCCAGCTTCTACCCACTCTCTTTGTTTTCTGTCATTTAGACCATGTGCTGTCTCCCATGCTGTCCGCTAAAGATGCGGCTCGCAGGAGAGATATTTTGTCGCGAGTCAACATCGTCAAACGCATCAAAATTGGCGGCCGCTGGAAGATGTTTTCCATCCCCCGCAATGCCAAAGGCAACTACGACTGGAACGCCATCGCCGACGGCCGCTACTATGTCGAATGGTACGTGGGCGGCACACGTCGTCGGGAGGGCGCCGGCGTCACTGCCGCCCAGGCCCTAGAGGCGCAACGCCGCAAACGGCATGAACTCGAAGGGCGCAATCTAGGCATACCCGGGTTTGAAAAAGCTGGGGAAACTGTCAAGAAACCTGCGTTGCAGATGGCCGTTAAGACGTATCTGGAGCAGATCGAAGCGTTAAAAAAACCCAATACTCATCGGAAGTATGAGGCCGTGCTCGAACGGTTCCTTGATTTCTTCCACGACCGCGCTTCGATCGACGCGATTTCCGCGGACGATCTGACGCGCTTCGTTGTGACCCTCAAGAGAGATCACGGCCTGGGATCCAACACGATCTTGCACAACGCCGTCATCATCGCTCAATTTCTCAAACGCCATGGCAGGAGCGGGATCACGAAAGAGCTGCCGCTACCCGAGCGCATCACGCCCCTTGTGAAGATATACCGACACGAGGAGCTTGCCCGTTTTTTTGCAGTGTGCTCCGATACGGAACGCGCCTTGTTCGCCACGTTTCTGCTGACCGGCTTCCGCGAGCAGGAAGTGATGTTCCTGCGCTGGAGCGACGTGAACTTCGAGTTGCGGACTGTGCGGGTGACCTCGAAACCGGAACTGGGGTTTTACCCAAAGCGATGGGAAGATCGTGAGATTCCGGCTCCGGTGGAACTCATCGACGAGCTTCGGAAGCATACACATCGCCCGAACTGCCAATTTGTGTTCCCATCCCCGACAGGAAACCGCGAACAGCACATGCTCGATCACTGCAAATCTATCGCCAAGCGCGCCAAACTGGATCCGACAAAATTTGATCTGAAGACATTTCGTTCGACTTATGCAACGGGAATGCTGCGCAGGGGATTCGATGTACGGACCGTGCAGCACTGGATAGGCCACAAGTCCCTGGAGACCACGATGCGCTACCTGGCGCCGGCGACCGATGTTCACGACGCGTTGGACCTAGTGACGATTCCGTCCGTCGGGAAGGTTGCCCCGACGCCGCGAAAGGCTCCGGCGCGCGAGACGGGCCAATCTCGAAAAGGACGGACTGCACAGTTGGCTGCTGAGGTGCGCAGAGCTGAGAGAGTCGTGCCTTGAGATAATAGGCTGAAGGGCATCGCCATGCGGATCACGTTGGAACTGCCGGAAGACATCGCACAAGGACTCGGGTCCAGGTGGAAGGACCTGCCTCGTGCCGCGCTGGAAAGCCTCGCACTTGAGGCATACCGGTCCCATGCTCTTACGGCCGCTCAGCTTCGCAGATTGCTCGGTTTCGAAACCCGCATGCAAGTGGACGACTTTTTAAAGGAGCACGAAGTCTACGACTTCGCCGTGGAGGATTTTAAGCACGATTGCGAGACGCTCCGTCAGGTTCGGGCAAGGGAAGCTTAGCCCTGAGTCGGCTCGCGTGCGTGGTTCGTGGCGAAGGAAAATCCAATACTGTTGATCGGCGATCCTCTGACTGATCATTGGCGGGTAATCGGAGTTTGCCGGGCAAGACAGCTGATATGGGTGGGTGATTGGTCGGGCTATTCCTCCGATTCGCGAGTCCGCAAGCCAGAGGTCCGGGACGCACTGGCCAACGTATCTATGAATTTGCAGCTCGAACTCGATCCTCGCGGGAGCAACTGTACGAGCGGATCTCCTGGTCGACACACAGGCGATCGAAGCTGAGTCGGGCTCCAACGACCAACTCGCCCGCGTCGGGGATTCCAGGTGCCAACGGACCGCAGGAAATGATGGAAGAAGAAAGCGGGTGGGCAGAAGCTAAGAATTCTACAACTGAATTAGCTCAGCCAGCCCTTAAATGCAATAAGTACAGCGGCTTGTGCGCTCGAACTAAACGTTACGGCGTTGATATTCTGGCCGGTCCAGCGCTGCACCGTCCGTACAGCGAACCCCCTGTGCAGCTTTCCCGGGGCACAAGTAGAACGAAACGTCGTCAAATCAATTTGTCGGCTCGAGTTTGCTGTGCTTCGCGATAGATTTTCAGTTGCTTCGTGCTAGGCGCGGGCGGCGCTGATCCACTCGACGGTTTTTTTCAGGCCGCCAAACGTGTACAAGTGCAGGGCGGCGATACCGAACGGAGGCGCGGAGGTGTCGCCGTTCGGAGCCGCGGCGAGAAGTTCGCGCATCACGGGCTCCGGGTCACGCTCGGAAAGCAGACGCCCGAGCGACGAGGATTTGGTGAGCGCCCGGATGGAATTGCCGACGCCGCAGTGCAGCGCGTATTTCATGAGCGTGGCGATGCTCGCGGGGCCCGCGAGGCCAATGCGCACGGGGAGATCGACACCCATGGCGCTTGAGCCAGTCGACGATGGGCTGGCCCTCGAAGCAGAACTGTGTAACGATTTGGACCTGTAGACCGATCTGCCGCGCGTAGTTCATCTTTGCAACCATAGATTCGCCGAGCACCTGATCGGAAATTGCCGGATGGCCTTCGGGAAATCCGCTGATTCCCACGCGCAGGATCTTGTGCCTCTGCAGGAGGCCGGACTGCATTACCTGCAGGGTCGCGTCGTAGGGCCCGAGAGGCTTGGCGCGCTCGCCGCCGGCCAGCAGCCCGAGGTCGACTCCCGCCTCGCTGGCGAAGCGGCGGAGGAGGTCATCGAGCTGCGCAGCACTTTCCAGATGACGTGCGACAATATGCGGAACGGGGAATAATCCGGCGCGGCGGAGCTTGCCTGCGGGCGGAACCATGTGGAACGGATCCGCACCGGGAATCCAGGTGAGATAGACTTCCGTGCCGGGATCGAGGCATCCGCGCAGGAGGCAATGATTTTCTCGTTTTTCGGGCTGACTTCGACCGAATAATCTTGCAGAAGCGGAGCAAGACTGGGCAAGCCAGCTGTTACGTCCGACATCGAGCACCTCTATAGGTCTAATTCATTACTGCGACGAGCGTGATTCCAACTCGCCCGCCAAGCATGCTCTTGTCACAAGAAAATAGCGCGAAGGGTTCTTTTGCGCCGAGGCAGCTGCAGCTCACAAAGTCCACTCATCACGTCCATTGGTAGATGTTAGCGCAGTACCGGCTTACGCCAGCCCGTTTCTAACGACCCCTTTCAAACCGTGCGTGCGGTTTTCCCGCACACGGCTTAACGATGATCTTACTGGTGTGGCTTGCGCCGGGTATTTCACGGTACCTCGCAACTGATATAAACCCATACCCACAAACTTTTCATGGGTCCACTTCTCAAATCGACCGGTCCGCTGCCCTCCGCGCCGTACCATCCAGCGCGTCAGCCGCGACCACACATAGCTGTCGAGTTGATTGAACTTCCGCTCGGCATTACCCGACCGGAAGTAGTTTCCCCATCCCCGGAGTACCGGATTCAGCGTCGCAATAATCTGCTTCGCATCTTTCCCGCTGTGCCGCGCATCGGTCAACTCATGCACGCGTTCCCGGATTCGCTTCATGGCCTTCGGCGACGGCCACCGCTGCATGAAATGCATGCGCGGGTTCCGCTGTATGCTCCGTTTCTTTCGAATCGTGCAGCCCAGAAACACAAAGCTTCCCTTCCCACGTCTCAAGTCCACCATCCGCGTCTTCTCCGGATGCAGTTTCAGACCCAGCCGGTTCATCACCAGTCCGATCCGTCGAAGCGCTTCCTTCGCCGCCGATTCCGTTCGGCACATGGCCACGAAATCATCGGCATACCGGACCAGCACCCCCAGCGACATACAACGCGCCGCCCAGATGCGATCCAGCTTGTTCAGGTAGATGTTCGCCAACAACGGCGAGATCACTCCGCCCTGCGGGGTTCCCGCCAGCGTCTCTCTCACCGTGCCGTCTTCCATCACTCCCGCTTCCAGCCACTGGCGTATCAGCTTCAATACCCTTCGATCCGAGATTCGCTCCTTCACCAGCTCCATCAACGTGCTTCGATCGATGCTGTCGAAGGAACACACGACACACTACCCATCACCAGCACTTCCCCGAACGCGTGACCATCACGCGTCCGCATCATCCGTTCCAGGGACAATCTCTGGAAGTCCTCCGGCAAGCACGCATGCCAGCCGGATTGCAGTTTGTTCTCATTTTGCCGGACGGGAGCAAATCGCTGGTCCCCGCGGATTGGACCGACTTCAAACATCCGCCCTGCGCATCGCAGACTTCGCAGCTTGTCGCCTCCTTCGATGACCTCCTGCGTCTTCGCGGTCGTGTCGATACACTCCTGCGTCGCTCCCCTGACTTGCCAGTAAGATCTCAGGCAAGCCAGGAGGACCATGCCACAACTCAATCTGAACTTCAACGACATCCCGATTCCGGAGACGCACTTGTGGGAGCAGTTCGACGAAGACCAAAAGCGCGTCCTCATCGAGACGCTGGTGCGACTCCTTGTCAAAGCCACGGCGGACCGGCGACAGGAGCAGATCAATGACTGACCCTTCCAAAATCACTCCCTCCCACACCCAGCGCGCCGCTTACGTTTACGTTCGCCAGTCCACACCTGGTCAGGTGGAACATAACCGTGAATCCACCGCCCGTCAGTACGCTTTGGCCGATCGGGCTGGCCAACTGGGATGGGCCAAACAACAAGTGGTAATCATCGACGAGGACCTAGGACTGTCCGGTTCAGGCACTGACAAGCGCTCGGGCTTCGCCCGCCTCACCAGCGAAGTCGCAATGGCTCACGTGGGCATCGTCCTCGGCCTGGAGGTCTCTCGACTGGCGAGGAACAATGCAGATTGGTATCGTCTGCTGGAACTCTGCGGCATCACCGACACGCTCATCGGCGACAACGACGGCGTCTATCATCCGGCCCTGTTCAACGACCGTCTTCTGCTGGGCCTCAAGGGCACGATGAGCGAAGCCGAGTTGCATATCATTCGTGCCCGGCTCGATGGCGGCATCCGTAACAAAGCCGCTCGGGGAGAGTTGCGTCGCGGCTTGCCTGTCGGTTTGGTTTGGGGAGAACAGGATGGTGAAGTCCTCTTCCATCCCGATGAGGCTGTCACCGGAGCGATCCGCACGGTCTTCGAACGTTTCGCCGAACTCGGCTCGGCACGCCGCGTCTGGCTCTGGTTCCGTTCCGAAGGTCTATCCTTCCCGCTGCAGACCAATCCCGCCGGTATGCCCGGGCCAATCCGCTGGGTGGCTCCCACCTACCATGCTCTCCACCAAGTCCTCACCAATCCGGTGTATGCTGGCGCTTACACCTACGGGAAAACTCGCTGCGAACGATATGTCGATGCCAACGGCGCAGTCAGGAAACGGATGCGGCATCTGCCCATGGAACAGTGGGCTGTTCTCCTCCGCGACCATCATCCCGGCTTCATCGATTGGGCCACCTTTGAAGCCAATCAGGCGCGTCTCAATTCCAATACCAAACCGATGCCACACCAGGCGGGAGGAGCGGTGAGAGAAGGCTCGGCGCTGTTGCAGGGCATCGTCAGTTGCGGACACTGCGGCCGCCGCTTGCATGTTCACTATCGTGGCCGGAACTCGACGCCGGGCTATCACTGCTGCGGTAAGGATCTGGTCAATGGCCGCGGCGTGTACTGTCTCAATGTTGGCGGTATCGTGATCGAGCAGGCCGTCGCCGATGCTTTTCTCCAGGCCATCACACCGGCGGCGATCGATGCGACGCGACTGTCGGTAGAACAACTGCAAGCCAACCACGATGCGGCCTTATCGCAATGGCGTTTGGAAGTAGAGCGCGCCAGCTACGAGGCGGAGCGGGCCGAGCGCCGCTATCGGGCGGTGGAGCCCGAAAATCGCCTGGTAGCTCGCGGACTCGAAACGGCATGGGAGAACCAGTTGCGCGAGCTGGCTGCCGCCGAGATGGAACTACGGCGACGAGAGCAGCAACGTCCCAGCACCATCAGCCCCGCGCAGCTCCAGGCGATTCAGGGGCTCGGCTCCGATATTCGTCAGGTGTGGCTTGCCCCAACGACCACCGACCGCGACCGCAAGGAACTCCTGCGCACGCTGCTGGAAGAAGTAATTCTGAATCTCAAGCGGGCCGAGGGCCACGCGCACCTGACTCTTCGCTGGCGCGGCGGCGCCTTCACCACTCTGGATGTTTCCGTTCCAAAGTTCAAGCCCATGGGGCCGCGCACGGATGAAGACACGCTTTCTCTTCTGCGGCGTCTGGCCACGCTTTACCCCGATGAGGTGATCGCCGGCATCTTCAATCGGCAAGGACGAAAGACTGCAACCGGGGAACGCTTCACCGCCAATCAGGTCGGCAGTCTGCGACGGTATCGCGGTATCGCCCGCTACCAACCTCCGGCAACGCCGCCCAATGGAGATCTGGTCACGATCCGGAAGGCAGCGCAGATTCTCGGCATGAACACGAGCAGCATTCATCGTTGGCTGGCCGACGGCTTCATTGCCGGCGAGCAGGTCACGCCTGGCGCGCCATGGCAGATTCGCATCAACGAGGAACTACGTTCGCGCATCGTGCAACAGGCGCCACCAGAGTACGTGCCCATGATTGTAGCCACGGCGAAACTGGGCGTTTCGCGGCAAACGGTGTTGCAACGTGTAAAGCGCGGCGAGTTGAAGGCTGTTCTGGTGCGCCAGGGCCGGCATAAGGGCTTACGAATCAAAGTGGTCGATGAGCAGCCACAACTTTTTCAATAACCAGGGGGCAGTATGGAACACGATCCAAGTAGCCCTGAATGTCCGCATCCACGACAAAACTGTGGCCCCGGTTGCCCGCCTCGCGGATTGCTTCCAGCGCCTGTGTCGCGCTCTTCTTTGGGCGGAACCCATAACTGCAGGATTGAAAATCCGCTTCGAAGATCGGCTCGATCACCAGTTTCGCCGCCATTTGGAGCACCCGGTCCCTGACCGTCGGTATGCCTAATGGCCGCTGCTTCCCGTCTGCTTTCGGTATCCATCGCCTCTTCACCGGTGAAGGACGATATCGGCCTGCCTTGAGTTCAGCCTGTATCCCTTCGAGAAACTGCATCACTCCCCGTTCCTCGATGGATCGCAGCGTGGTTTCATCCACGCCCGCCGCTCCCTTGTTGCTGCGCACCCGCTTCCACGCTTCCCACAGGACGTCACTCCTGTAAATCCGGTCGTACAGTGCGTGAAAACGCCGCGTCTTACTCGACTTGGCACACACCCATAGCCTGCGTTGGAGTTGTCGTACTTTTTCAGTGGGGTTATTGGCTGTTTCCAGCATGCCCTCGCACTTACCTCCTCACAGGCCCGATCAAAGCAAGGTCCCTTCCCTCCGGCGCGTTGTGTTGCACGCCTTCTCAGGTACTACGAACCCCTCGGACTCCCTCCCGGCTCCGTGCACTTTCAGCCTTCCGGCCTTATATGCCCGGTCTCCGCCCGACAGGGCTGCCGGGGAGGGTCTCTCCTGTTCCGCGATCTTCTTTGCAAAAGTGCCACCGCCCAGTACCCCGGAAAGGTCCAGCACCCCATCCGGTCTTGCGGAGTGCTGTCTGTTGCCTTCGCCGTGATATGACCGGCTCGGCCCTTTCAAACACCTTTCGGCTGAAAATATGACGTGGCTGCAGCGTTCACTTAATGTTGCGGCCCGCTTGCTTGCTCCCCTCTCTTTCAAGGGCTTTCGACACTCCGCTTCGCACGGTTGGATCTCTCCTCCCGCCTGGAGTCTGCTACCGGGCGCTCCGGCGCTTACCCGGACGGATCTTTCATCCGTTAGAACATCGCGTCTTCGTTCAGGACGCACCATACGGACATCTTTAGAGTCGTGACTGCTTGGCAACTTTCAGGAAAAACATCATTTGAGCGCGAGGCATAGCTCGAACGAAGTATATCGCCTCGCCTGCGAGCACTCTGAAGACCGGCAGCTCATGGGTCTGACGATGGTGATCTTCGCCGTCAACGTCGGAATCGGCGGGCAATTGCGTTTCGCACAATACCGGCGCCTATGAACCTCCGAAGCAGCGCTCCGGCGGATAGGGTTGTGTTCTATCCATGATTCAGTTTGAAATGTATGGATCAAACGGCTGAGCGACACGACGGCCCCCGGTGTCTAGCAGAGTGCCGTGATTCCTTTGGCGCCGCGTCTGGAAAATTTCGAGAAACTTTCAAGAGGCAAGGTTGCTTGTATAATTCTAGGCATGAGGTCATTGCACGCGACCCTGGCTGTCGTCGGTCTGGCTCTCGTGGGCCTCTGTTCCGCGCAGGAAAAATCAACACAGAAGCGTCTGCCCTATGCTACCGTCGACCGTCCCGAATTCATCCCGGCCGCGCAAGCTCACTTTATGGGCGGCACGGACCGACTTATCGGCGTCATGGATGGGAAGGTGGCCAAGGCATATGCAGCCTCCATCCTCAGCCAACACGGCGTCGTGCAGGACCGGTTGGTGGCGGGTCCGATCGCCGTCACTTGGTGATCCTACTGCAACACGGCCCTCGTGTTCAGGGCCCAGGCAAAGGGACAAGCGCTCGAGTTTGACACCGCCGGTGTGATTGGCGGTAATGAAGTCTTCAAGGACCGGCAGACAGGCAGCCGATGGCAGCAATCCACCTTGGAAGCCATTTCGGGTCCGCTCAAGGGTGAGCACCTGGAGCTGTTTCCGTTTCTCCTCACCAATTGGAGCGAATGGCACAGAATGCACCCGGGTACGCTCGTGTTAAAGCCCATGCCCGGTTATGCTGACCGGCTCGCAGCGAAGAACGCGGAGATCAGGGAAGGACTCTCCGGCAAAGGCGCAGCGCCACCGGGAGTACTTCGCCAGGATGATCGGCTTCCGCCGAAGGCGATGATCTTGGGCCTCGATGTTGATGGAGTCAACAAAGCGTTTCCGCTGATCGCCCTTCGTTCGGTGCGCCTGGTAAATGATCGGTTCGGAACCAAACCTGTAGTGATCGTGCATCAGCCGGATTCAGATACGACCACGGCCTTCGTGGCACGGCTCAAAGGGCGGAACCTGAGATTCGAAGCGGTGGATGCTCAAGTGAGCCAAATGATTGACCTGGAAACGCATTCCCGCTGGGACCCTTATGGCTTGTGCATCTCAGGTAAGCTACGCGGATCGCAACTTGATCCGCTCATTCTGGAGCCGGAATACTGGTTTGCGTGGTCGGAGTTTCATCCGGACACAAGTGTTTTTACTGCGCCAGCCGACGCTAGCGTACGTTAAACCGGCTTGACCAGCGGCAATCCCTTTTTCGCGAAGATGAATGCCAGAAACTTCGCTGGTTTCGTGTCGCTGGCATTGCGTGAGACTTCGTGAGTGCTGCCGGGCGGTTCGTAAAACATCTCCCCTGCCGAATAGGTCCTTTCCGGCTGACCGGAAATCTTCGTCACCACCGCTCCTTCGAGCACGTATACCAGCACAAAGCCGGGATGTTGATGGGGCTTACCGACATTCCCGGGTTTTTCATCGATCTCGCTCACCGTGACCTGCCAATCGTCCATCATAAGATTGGGCAAATCGTGTTGGAAAACCGGGCACTGAGGGGCCCCCGGCGCCGTCTGAGCCTCGGCTTGCGAAGCCGCCGCATTGAGAAGCAGCAAGGGCGCGATTGCTAGAGCGTCTCGACGATTCATCATGACGGCAATTATACATCCCAACTGGCCGAGGCCACTTCATCCCGTTTCTCGCACCCGCGTGCGCAGTGAGAGTCTGAGTGTAGCGTATGAATTGTTGCTGCCATCTCCTGCTTACGCCAGATCTCGGCATCTCAGGCAGAACATTCTTTTTGTGATCGATTCACGCGCTTGAAAAGCGTTATTAGAATATAGAGTCCTCGCGTAGCGCTGGCATGGGCGCCCCCCCTTGACTGCGGCCGCGTCCTCGACGCATCGCTTTCGGTGCGAAAATCGGGCGGCGAGAAGTAGCGTGAGCGATTCGGTGCGCCACACTTAAGATTGGGCTCTTCGCGAAATATCGCGCGCTGCGGCTTCCACCATCTTGACCAGATAGGGCAGATCGCTCCAGACGGGCTCCTGCGGTACACCGTTAACCGAAACCGCGGCCCGTACGCCACCGGCGGCATCAAAAATCGGAAGGCTCAGCGAACGCACACCGATCGATGCTTCTTCGTCGGCGATCGCATAGCCTTGCTTGCGCGCCATCGACAGTTCAGAGAGCAGTCTACCCTTGGAAACGATCGTTTTCGGCGTACTGCGAAGGAGCCCGTGATCCGCGATCAGTTTCAGAATCTGCTTTCGCGAGAGATATGCCATCAGCACCTTCCCCAACGCGGTCGTGTGGGCTGGCAGCTCCCGTCCAATGTCGCGCTGATCCCTGAGGCGGTACCGGCCTTTGCGGCGAACACCTCCATCCGCGACTTCTACCGCGTCGTTCACAAACCGCGGACCCTCTACTCGGTCCACAAGCAGGACGCGTCCACGTTCGAGTACGCCGATTCCAGCCGAGAGGCCGGTCTCGATGGTCAACTTGTACAGGGCCGGCTCGGCTACGGAGCGAATCCCGATCTCGCGCAGGGCGCCGTGGGCCAGCGACACGGTCGCCAATCCAATCTTGAAACGCCCGTCGTCATCGTCGCGGATCAGGAAGCCCTCACTTGCGAGCTTACTGGTGATGTAGGAGCAAGTGCTCTTGGGAATGCTCAGGGCACGGCTGATTTCCGCGTGCTTCAATCCCCCCGGCGTCTCCTCGACGATCTTGAGCAGACCAAGCGCCCGCTCCAATGAATTCGTCGCTTTCTTCACGTGTTCAACCTATTGAACAACGTGTTGACCACAAACACAAGCGGGGCTATTCTTGACCAACACGGAGATAAACCATGAAACGTACGCTGCTCGCTTGCTGGATGCTGGGGACTGTGCCGATGTGGGCCCACCACTCGTTTGGCGCGGAATACGATGTCAATAAGCCGGTCACCTTGGCCGGAGTCGTCACCAAAGTGGAGTGGACAAATCCTCACAGCTACTTTTACATGGATGTCACCGATAAAGACGGTAAGGTAGTCAATTGGAAATTCGAGGGATTTCCGCCGAACGTCCTGTACCGGACCGGATGGAAAAGGGAAGTGACCATGAAGTCCGGAGATACGGTCACCGTCACCGGCTGGCTCGCGCGGGATGGAACGGCTTGGGCCCACTCGAGAGAAGTCACGTTTAGAGATGGCAAGAAGCTTTTCTTCGGACCACCGGCCGGCACGGGAGACGGCGGCAACTTTCCTCCGGTACCGCAACCATGACCGTATCGTGGCATATCTTCTTCATCGGAGTAGTCTCCCTCACGGCGGCCAGCGCACTTTCTCAAACTCCAGCAATTCCGCACACCGCGGATGGGAAGCCCGATCTAAGTGGAGTCTGGCAGGGTGGCAGTAACCGTATCGGAAACTGGGAGGAGGCCAACAGCCCCGCCGCTGGAGCGGAATTCGGGTTCAGCCGCGTCGGATCCACTCCTCTACCTGCTCGGGAGCCACCGCCCTACCAGCCCTGGGCCGCGAAGAAAGTTTTGGAGTTCTACAACCGGCGTGGAATCGACGATCCAGAGGCGCGTTGCGTGGCTCCCGGCGTTCCGAGAATCACCACCATCGGGCTGTTCCCGCTGCAGATCGTTCAGACACCCCAGAACGTGATCATCCTATATGAGGTTTTCAGTGTGTTCCGGGTGATCCCGCTAAAAGCCAAGCATCCTGACGACTTGGAGCCCTCCTACATGGGGGACTCGATTGGCCGCTGGGAGGGCGATACGCTGGTGGTTGATGTGACGTCGTTCAACGATAAGACCTGGCTCGGACCCGTGGGATCGTTTCACACCGAAGCGTTGCATGTCACGGAACGCTACACGCGGACCGACTACAACACCATTAAGTACGATGTCATCGTGGAAGATCCCAACGTATTCACCAAGCCTTGGAACATCCACAGCACCATCATGCTTCGCAACGGCACCCGGCTGCGCGAATACGAGTGCTCGGAGAACAACGCCGATATGGATCGCTACGAAAAGCTTTTGAAAGACGATTCCGTTTTTCGAAGGAAGTGAGAACGCTTCAGCGCAGCGGCCGGAATCCGCACAGGGCAACCAGTGTAATAGCTGAAATCATGAAGCCTGCGCCGGTCACCAAAATGGCCAGCCTGTTGGCTGCCATTTGCGAGAATCGAGGGCGCACGGAATGCCGCATCGCTAAAGCGGCATGCGCGAAGAATGCCAGAGGCGCGAGAAAGTAGTACGGGATCAGCCGGACTCCGCCCATGGAATGGAGCAACCCCGCTGCTCCTTGGGACGCAAATGCAAAATCCGTATCGACATGCGCCAAAGTGCGGCCGGTGACAATGACAGCCGTCACGTGAGCGCAAAGAAACGCCGCCATCACTAACCCAGATGCTGCCTGTGCGTGGTCGATAAACCGGCGCCTGCTTCGACGTGCACGCCATACCAGCGCGATTCCCGAGACCGCCTGTGTAAATACGGCCACGATCAGCAGAGGCTCAATTACGTTATTTCGGTATACCAGCCTGAGAGCGTTTTGTATTGTCTTGTGGGCCGCGAGGCTATTTAGCGCGAAGAGATGATTGGACAGGTGAGCGAGAACAAAGGCCAGCAACGCGACTACGGTAGCGCGGTGCAATAATCGCACGAATCGAGGATCGCTCCCGCTCAAGGCTATACCGCCTCCAAACACGACAATTGGAATAGCGATCGCTAGCACCGGCCAAAATCCGCCGGCGGACGTGATTCCTATCAGGACAGCGAGCGCCACGGTGAAGGGTGGGATCACCACCATAAGATAGCCAGCCAGCGGTGACCTCACGACGATTGCTAATCCCGCCAGTGGCAGAGTGATCGCCGCCGCGGCTGGCAGAATCGTGAGTGCGCCGCCGCTATGCGAGGCGCTGAAGAAGATTCCTCGCAGCAGCAGCCAGTAAATAGGGAACGCCACCAAGGGTAGCGCGAGCCACCGCTTGTCGTTGCTCTCGGCGTTAGCAGCAGCGATCACAGGGGGTGATTGCGAGAGTGTACTCATTTATCACTTCCGACTATATATACCTTTCGCCTCGCTATCAATAGTGCAGCCAGTGTTTCTCCGGCGAGTGCTTCGCCCGGGAACGGAGGGCCCGTGAACATCGCCTCGCAACACAGAGTTCAGGAGTTAGAGAGCGCTTTCTCGAGGTACAGGAGCTGCTCCCCGGAAGCCGCGCGTCCAAAAACCTTTCCGCTCAGAATGCACTCTTCGGTTTGCCCTAAATTGCTGGACCACACAACACAGCATATTAGCGCGGCCGAACCTCAATTTCAGTGAACCTTAGCATGTCGGTTTCGGAGGGGTCGACCAGGACAAGAACGCCTGAATTCCCTTTTGAATTCACGTTCAGAAACACCAATATCCCGTTCAGTGTGAAGCACTCAATGCCACACAAAACTGATGATTCTGGAAGGCTCTCCGAAGTTCAGCCGCCGAATGCAGTGAAGGCGGTGTTGCTTGCGAGGCACCAGCAATCCTGTGATGAACCGGTTGTGGCAAAAAGGCCGAAGAGCATTGCCATTACCTGCATTGAAATGTGCAAGCGTGGAATAACGCGTCAGCATGTCCGGTCTAGTCATAAATAAGGCGCGCAAGCGCCTAGCCTCGCAATCCGCCGGACATCGGCTTCCTCATTTGACGATTCTTTGACGCGTCAATGTTATATCTTGAGGTTACCTTGACATTTCAACGAGTAGTATCTGAATTGTGGGAGGCAGTGCGCCGCTAAGGTGCTCCGTACTCGACCGACGCCACGGAGGGGTACATCATTCATGCTTGGACAACGCCACCCAACGCCACGTGGCCAGAGCGCGAACCAAAGTCGGATCGTAGTAGAGCCCCTTGCGTACCATCAGGTCGGCCTGCTCCTGATCCAGTCCGATCGAGTTCGTTTGTACCAATGCGGAATGATCGTATGCAAACGAGGCGCAGGCGATAATCGATTCCAAAGGTGGGAGTGGTGATGCCGTTTGCTCCGCGAGCGCCGCTCGAAATGCTGAGGTGGTGAGACATGTTCGCCGGCGAAGTGTACAAGCTGCTGGAAGGAACTGCGGATGCGGCATTTGTCGTAACGCTCGAAGGCGAGATTTGTTTCTGGAATGGCTCCGCCGAACGGTTGTTCGGCTATACATCAGCCGATGTTCTGAACAAAACGTGTCACGAGGTCTTAAGGGGAAAGGATGCCCTCGGCACGGTCGTTTACAGTGGAGACTGTAGCATTCAACGCTGTGCTGTCCACGCTGAAGCTATTCCAACCTTCGATCTCGAGGTTACGACCTGCTCCGGCCAGAGGACGTGGATAAGTGTTTCTACGATTGTCTTTGAAGACTCACGCCTTCATCGGCGTCTGATTGCGCACCTTAGTCACGATATAAGCAAGCGCAAGGAAACCGAACAGACTTTCTCGAAAATGATGGAGTTGTCAAAACAGGTCGTTTCGATCGGAGAAAGCCAGTCCCGGCCTGCTCCCACCGAATTGCTATCGAATCAGGAAAACCGCATCCTGACGCTTTTTGCGACGGCGAAGAACTCGGGTCAAGTTGCAAAGGAACTGGGAATCACGTTGCCCACTCTGAGGAACCATCTCCACGCCATCAACCAGAAGCTCCGGACGCACAATCGGCTTGAAGCAGTTCTTCACGCCATGAAACGTGGGTTGATCTAGCCCCACATGCTACCACTCGTCGTTTCCTCGAAGGGAGCTTTCGCCAGATGCCAAGAAGCGTGTCTTCGTGCAATGATCCGATAGGATCCCTCCAGCGGCTGTGTGTCGCGACTGACACTAAAGTGTGGCGCCCTCGCAACCAGCGCCACATGCAAGGCATTATCGCCAGAGCTTTGCAGAGCTTTCATGAGCGTTTCACGGTCGCATCGTCCCGTATCGTAAAGCGCGCCCATGAGACCGTTCCGGAGCTGAGTAACAAGCCCACAAATCATAGGCCGACCGACCGGAGTGCGATTTGGATTCCAGCGTCTCGCGGTCGTTGGGACTGCAAGATCAGCGACCGTTACTCCAATGTCGGTAGCGGCTACTTGTACCGCGACTGCGTGCCGGCCCCCGATACGCAGCTGTCACTACGATCCGCCAGGCGAATCGCTCTGCACGCTATAACGACACCGACGACTATGATATCCGTTGAGATGCACTCCGAGTGGCGACAGTAAGTCGGGACGGCTTCGGCGTCTCCATGCGTCATGCGAAAAAGTGGTATCGGTGGGTTAGAAGGCCTGCCGGTCGTGAGATTCTCGCTGTCAGGACGATGTATTTGACGCACTCGATAGGTGCTGGTCCCGGATTCCAGTGTCTTCCTTCGTCTTCTTCGTTGCTTTTGTCTGGGCGCTTGTGGGATGCACGGTGTCCGCCGCGAAAACAGCACTCTCTAAGCGACAGCCGGGCAAATCTATTGATAAGTCGCGAATGATCACGAGGTCCCGAGGGCAAAACGAAGGGTCTTCTGTGCGCGCGAGAACACTGAGTGTTTTCAACCGTGCCTCTCAAAACTCCTTTCACCCATCTCGTCCTACATTCGCGACATACGCGTAGGCTTCTTCTGTGACTATCGGCCTCGTTTCGAAATTTTCAGTGGGCGGGGGCGAGGCCGTCGTCCACTCCAACCCCTTGGCGCCCCATGGGTTAGGGCCGGCAACCGGTCCGTAACGGGCCGACCAAGTCAGGTAAACCAGTGGAATCAGATAACCGAGGGCCAGGATCGAAGCGCCCGCCGAAGACAGCACGTTCAATACTTGGAACTCTGGAGGGTAGATAGCGTACCGCCGCGGCATGCCAAGATAGCCGAGGATGAATTGAGGACCAAAAGTGAGATTGAACCCGGCGAACACGAGCATTGCCGAAAACCTCGCCCATCCTTCCGGATAAAGCCGACCGGTCATTTTCGGCCACCAAAAATGGATACCGCCCAGATAACCCATCACTGCGCCACCAACCATGATGTAATGGAAATGCGCGACTATGAAGTACGTGTCATGAACGTGTACATCGGTCGCGAGCGAGGCCAGAAAGAGCCCAGTTAGCCCTCCCATCGTAAAGAGTCCGATAAATCCTAAAGCATAGAGCATTGGAGCGTCGTACGAAATAGATGCCTTATGGAGAGTAGCGGTCCAATTGAACACCTTGATCGCTGAAGGAATCGCCACCGCGAAGCTGAACGCGGAAAACACTAGCCCTGAATAAATGGACTCGCCACTGACGAACATGTGGTGGCCCCATACAAAGAACGAAAGTACAGCAATGCCGATACTCGAAAAAGCGACGAAGGTGTACCCAAAGACTCGCTTTCTGGAGAATGCGGCTACTAGTTCGCTAACGACTCCCATAGCCGGCAAGACAAGAACGTACACTTCAGGATGCCCGAAGAACCAGAAAAGATGCTGGAAGAGAATCGGGTCACCACCCAACGCAGGATCGAAGATCCCAACTCCAAAGAAGCGTTCAAGCATGAGCAAGGCCATCGTGATGGCAATTACAGGCATCGCCAACACGAAAATCATACTCGCTCCATACATGGACCAACAAAATAGCGGCAGGCGAAACCAAGTCAACCCTGGGGCACGCATCTTATGAATGGTTACTATGAAATTCAAGCCCGTGAGGATCGAGGCATAGCCAGATATGAAAACGCCCATCGCAGCGGACATCACGTTGCTGTTTGCGTATGTCGTGCTCAGCGGCGTATAGAAAGTCCATCCGGTGTCCACACCTCCTGCGATCACGGAGTAGAGGAAGACCCCACCTCCCAACATGAACAGGTACCAACTAAGGAGGTTCAGACGGGGAAACGCAAGATCCCGAGCGCCAATCATCAAAGGAATCAGGAAATTCCCCAAGACGGCCGGGATCGATGGAGCTAAAAAGAAGAAGATCATGATCAAACCGTGCATGGTGAAAAGCTTGTTGTACATGCTTGGTTCCAGAAGAGATCCCTGCGGTTCGATTAAGTTCAAACGCATGAGCGTCGCCGCTAGGCCGCCTATACAGAAAAAAAAGGTAATCGCGAAGAGATAGAGCCATGCGATTCTCTTATGGTCGGTGGTGAAGAGCCAAGACTTCCAGCCGTAGTCAGTATTGAGATAGTTGACGCGAGGCAGGGCTTCGAGCGCAGTGCTCATCGTTTGACAACCTTTCCTTCCGCACTTAGTGGTTGTGTCAGAGATTTAATATAGGCTGTCAACTGCAACACTTCTTCTTCTCCGATCTGACCCTGAAATGTCGGCATGATGGGTGCATAGCCTGTGACAATTTTCGCTGAGGGGGTAAGGATTGAATCCCGGATGTACGAGTAGTCAGCTCTAATAGTCTGGCCGTTATTGAGCTTAACCCGCGATCCGTACAGCTCACGTAAGGACGGCCCCTTTCCGCCGTCGTGACAGGTGTCGCAAGCGTATCGATGAAACAATCCGGCCCCTGTGTCAGCCAAAGATCTCCGCGCAACAACACTGGTACTGAGCCACTGGCTATAGTCTGAGGGCGTCATGACAATGATCCAACCGACCATGGAGGAGTGCGAACGTCCACAATATTGGTCGCAAAGTG
>CAVZOD010000006.1:0-27894 GCA_963776805.1 Bryobacterales bacterium | reverse complement strand
CCCGCGACCACCGCATTAAAAGTGCGATGCTCTACCAACTGAGCTACCGGCCCGGAAGCGCTGCAAGGAAGGCAACTACTAACGCGACTTTTTCAAGATAACATAGCTTTACATCTTCGCAGCCGAATCGCGCGCTCGCCATGTCACAATAGCTAGCATGCGGGTCGGCATCATCGGAACCGGCGCCATCGCTCACAAACACGCGCGCGCGTACGCCAACATCGGCTACGAAGTGGTGGCTTGCACGGATTTCCATGCCGACAGCGCCCGCGCGTTCGCCGAACGCTACGGCTGCGAGTTCGTCCCCAATTTTGAGGAACTGTGCCGGCACCGCGCGTCGATTACGTGGATGTGTGCACCTTCCCCGAATTCCGCCTGGAACCGGTGCAGTGTTGCGCCGAAGCGAAGAAGCACATCCAGGTGCAGAAGCCGATGGCGACCAATCTGGAAACCGCGCGGAGCATGATCGAAATCGCTTACGACGCCGGCATCCAACTGGGCGTGGTGAGCCAGCACCGTTTCGACGATTCCACGCAGTTCCTGAATCGCGCGCTATGCGACGGCCGCCTGGGCAAAATCCTGCAGGCCGACGCGTACGTGAAATGGTATCGCTCGCCCGCCTATTATTCGCGCCCCATCAAAGGAAGCTGGAAGACCGAAGGCGGCGGCGCGCTGATCATTCAGGCCATTCATCAGGTGGACGTGCTGCTGTGGCTGATGGGCGGCGTTCAGGAGCTGTTCGGCTATTGGCAGTTGGCGGCGCGGCACAACATCGAATCCGAAGACGTGCTCGCGGCGGTGCTGAAATACGCCTCCGGCGCCACGGGCGTCATTCAGGCCTCCACGGCCTTCTGGCCGGGCCACACGGAGCGCATCGAAATCCACGGCACCAAAGGCACCGCGATCATCACCGGCGACAAGCTCACCGCCTGGCAAGTGGAGAACGATTCCGGCGAGCCGGCGCCGGTGTCCTACGATTACGCCACCGCCGCCACCGATCCGATGGCCACCGCGCTCACGCCCTTCGAACGCCAGTTCATCGATTTCGGCGAAGCCATTCGCGCGGGACGCAAGCCGCTCTCTTCGGGCGCCGACGGATATCGCGCGTTGGAAGTGGTCACCGCCATCTACGAATCTTGCCGAAAGGGAGCGTGGTGAGGCTGTAACGCGGCTTCGCGACAACCACTGCCGAATGCAGGTTCGCGTTCCAGCTTCGAGCGCCAATCTCGGCCCGGGATTCGATAGCCTCGGTCTGGCGCTCGGCATTTATCTGACGTGCCGGTTCCAGCGCGCCGCGCGCCTCTCCATTCGCGTGAGCGGCCGCGACGCGGCGCAGATTTCTACCGGCGAAGATAATCTGATCTGGCGCACCGCCCTGGCCGTAGCCGCGGATGTCGGTGATATGCTGCCGCCCATCGCGCTCGAAATCGACAACGATATTCCGCTCGGCAAGGGACTCGGATCCAGCGCCGCCGCGCTCACCGCCGGCGTCGTGATCGCCGATCATTTGCTGGGGCTGCACTGGAAACCGCATCGGATTCTCGATGAAGCCGCCAAACTGGAGGGCCATCCCGATAACGTCGCCGCATGCGTACTGGGTTCTATCGTCGCCAGCGCCACGGATATCGGCGGGGCGGTGCGCGCGGTCCGCGTGGAACTGCCGCCCAGCTACGGCGTGGCCGTGGTGGTCCCGGACTTCGTGCTGCCGACTTCTGAATCGCGCCACGTGCTGCCCGAGAGTTATTCCAAAAGCGACGCCGTCTTCAACGTGCAGCGCAGCGCATTATTGATTGCCGCGCTCGCCACCGGAACCACGGCCGCGTTCCCCATGGCGCTGGCCGACCGCATGCATCAGCCTTATCGCTATGCGCTGGTGCCTGGCCTGGAAGAAATGGTCAAGCTGCGCGCGCCGGGTCTGCTCGGATGTGCGCTCAGCGGCGCCGGCCCGTCCATTCTGGTGTTTTACGAACGCGGCTCCGAGCAGGTGTGCGATCTGGTGCGCCAGATCTTCGCGCTGCACGGCCACGCATCAGAGACGCTATGCATCCCGATTGCGCGCGAGGGGTACCAATTGAACGAAGTGTTCAGTAATACGTGAGTTCACGCCGCTCGATCGTGTTCGCACCGGGCCCCGCAATCCGGATTCCGCCCGGTCCAACATCGCTAAATCCCGCGCCGGTTGCCCCACAAATCGATATGCAGGCGCGGCGTCATACGAAACCCTTCTTGTTTGGCGATGCCGGCCAGCCAGCGCCCGCGCTCGGCCAGAGTCGCCGCCTCCACGCCTTCCGCCATCAGCACCACGCGGCTGCGCAAAGCTCCGATGTCGCTCACAATCGCGTTCACCTGCTGCAGATCGCCGGGCTCGGTGATCACAAATTTGAGCTGATACGGATAAAGCTGAATCAGCCGCCGCAAAATTTCAGGTTGGTAGCGGAGGCGCTCATGCTGATCCGCCCAGCGGCCGTTGTCGCGCGTATACGGCGTGGAATTGGCGAGCTTCGGGCTGATGCTCATCAAATCGCAGTAGACATGCGCATCCACGGTGCCCGCGGTCTCAATGGTGATGTGCGGCTTGAGCCGCGCGGCCAATTCTTCGGTCAATTCTTCGATCTGCGGCGCGATCATCGGCTCGCCGCCCGTGATCACCACGTGCGATGCTCCATAGCCGTTCACCTCATCGACGATCGAGCTTACGCTGCGCTCTTCGCCCTCCGGCTGCCACGAAGTATACGGCGTATCGCACCACGTGCAGCGCAGATTGCAGCCGCTAGTGCGCACGAACACGGACGGCACCCCCACCAGCGTGCCCTCGCCTTGGATGGAATAGAAGATCTCAGAGATTTTCACGCGTGTACTCGAGCGGAGCGTATTCGACAGGATCCTTGAGACCCGCGTCCGAAAAACCCTTGAGGCGCAAGCGGCATGAATCGCACAGCCCGCACGAGCGGCCCTCGGAATCCGGATCGTAACAACTGTGCGTCAAACCAAAGTCGACGCCAACCTTCGCGCCAAGCTGGATGATCTCGCATTTCGAAAGCTGAATCAGCGGCGCGTGAATCTGAAGATGAGTGCTGCCTTCCACGCCGGCCCTGGTCGCCAGATTCGCCATGTTTTCGAAGGCGGCGATGAATTCCGGCCGGCAATCCGGATATCCGGAGTAATCAATCGCATTCACTCCGATGAAAACGTCGGAGCTGGAGAGCACTTCCGCCCAAGCCACCGCGAACGACAAAAACACCGTGTTGCGCGCGGGAACATAGGTCACCGGGATGCCCTCCGTCGCGCCTGTTTTCGGTACCGCGATGTCGGAGGTCAAAGCCGAGCCGCCGAACGCACGCAGGTCGATGGAAACTACGCGATGCTCGGCCGCTCCCAGGCTCGCCGCCACGCGAGCCGCCGCTTGCAATTCGGCGCGATGGCGCTGGCCATAGTCGAAACTCAGCGCGTAGCAACGGTAGCCTTCGCGCCGGGCGATGGCCAGCCCGACGGCCGAATCCAGGCCGCCGCTCACCAGGCAGACTGCGGGTTTCTGTGATGTATCCGGGGAGTGCATGCTGGGAACTTCCATTATAAGGTGCCGGCCGAATGGAACTGTGCGATCACTGCCGGGTTAATCGAAACATGCTGGAGAATGCCCTCGCGCTCCACCGTGCTGGACGGCTGGCCGAGGCGGAAGCGATTTATCGCCAGATTCTGGCGACGGACCCTCATCACGCGGACAGCCTGCACTTGCTCGGGATGATCGAGCATCAGCGCGGCCATCATGAAACCGCCATCGAACTGATCGGCCAGGCCATTGCAGTGAGCCCCAGCCAAGCCGCGTATCACTCGAACCTGGGAACCATTCTGCAGGCGCAGGGCAAGCTGGACGAAGCCACGGCCTGTTTTCTTCGCGCCCTTGCACTGAAGCCGGACTGGGTGGAGGTGCTCAGCAACCTGGGCAACGTTCTCCAAAAGCAAGGAGAGCTTGAGGAGGCTGCTCGATGTCAACTGCGAGCTTTGACTCTGAAGCCGGACTTTGCCGAAGCCCACTCCAACCTGGGAATTATCCGGCAGGCCCAGGGCAAGCTGCCAGAGGCGGTGGCGTGTTATGAACGCGCGCTGGCCCTCCAGCCGGACTATGTGGACGCTCGCAACAATCTGGGGACTGCATTGCTCGAACAGGACAGAATCGATGAGGCCGTCGCACAGTACGAGCGCGTTCTCAACCTGAAACCGGATTACGCCACCGCTCACAACAATCTGGGTAACGCGCTTATGAGGCAGGACAGGATGGAGGAAGCCCAAGCCCATTACGAACGCGCTCTGGCGCTCCAGCCCGACTACGCCAACGCCCATAATAATCTCGGAAACGTCCTCAAGGACTGGGGCCAGTTTCACGACGCCATGGCGCACTATGAACGTGCGATTGCGATCCGTCCGGATTATGCGGAGGCGCATTTAAACCGCTCCGAGCTGAAGCGCTTCCAGCCTGGTGAGGCGGATCTGGCGGCGCTCGAAGCGCTCGCCGCAAGCGATACTTTATCAGCCAATCAGGCGCTGTATGTTCATTTTGCTCTAGCGAAAGCTCTGGAGGACGTTGGAGAGTACGAGAGGGCCTTTGAACATCTGCGTCAAGGCAACGCGCTGAAACGTGCGCAAATCGATTATCAGGAAAAGACTGCGCTTGAGCTATTCGAGCGTATTGCCAAGGTATTCGACCGCAAACTGCTGGATCGTTTCCAGGGAGCGGGAGACCCGTCGTCTGTTCCGGTTTTTGTAGTCGGAATGCCCCGCTCCGGCAGCACTCTGATCGAGCAGATTCTGGCAAGCCATCCCCAAATTCACGGCGCCGGCGAACTGACCACGCTGGAAAAGATGGAAGCTGGCTATCCGGAGGGCATTCTCCAGGCGGATCGCTTCACCTTCGAGCAGCTTGCCGAACGGTATCTCGCAAGCCTTCCCAAGGTTTCCGATGGCAAACTACGCATCGTCGATAAATTGCCGGGCAACTTCCTTCGGGTTGGCCTGATCCACCTGATGCTGCCCAACGCCAGGATCATTCATACCATGCGGGACCCGATCGACACTTGCGTGTCCTGCTACTCCAAACTGTTCAGCAAGCATCTTTATTTCACCTACGATCTGGCGGAGTTGGGCCGCTACTACCGCGGTTACACCGAACTGATGGCTCACTGGCGGTCGGTTCTGCCGCCCGGCGTTATGCTGGATGTCTGCTACGAGGACGTAGTCGAGGACCTGGAAGGCCAAGCCCGCCGGCTAATAGAATATTGCGGCTTGCCATGGGACGATCGCTGCCTGAGCTTCCATAAATCCGACCGTCCGGTAAAAACCGCCAGTGCCGTGCAGGTCCGGCAGCCACTGTACCGCGGTTCGCTGCAGCGCTGGCGCCGGTATGAAGCCGGCCTCGGCCCGTTAATCGAAACGTTGAAATAGCCGTACTACTCGGTCGGCAGATCGACGCCTGCGGCCATATTGCCCCGGTAAACCATCAGGCCGACATGGTTGAGGCGGCTCATATAGTCCACCCAGATTTCGCCGCCCATATCGAGCCAGCGCTGGCAGAAACTGAAATCCTCGCTGAGATAGAACCCGGTGGCCTGGTCGACCATGCAATTGAACAGCGCCGAACGCCAGGGACTGCCGGCCAGCGGATCGCTCGCCCGATGCTCATGTTTGTAGCGCAGCTCCGGATAGTGCTCGATCATGGCCTCCAGCACCGCTCGCCGGATCAGTAGAAATCCGGTGCCCGCGTAACGCGATTTCACGAAGCCGCTGCGGACCACCATTTCGTGTCCGGGTTCGCGCTCGACAACATAAGAAAGGGTGGCGGATTCGAGCGGACTGCGGCCGGCGTGAACGGCCCCGGCCATCTTGTCCCAATTGATCTGTTTTACTGGATAGACCGCCGCAGTGACGTCTGCCCCGAATTCCAGCAGACGAAGCACTTGTTCCGGTTCAAAGCCGATGTCGGCGTCGATAAACAGCAGATGGGTGGCGTTGGGATTGTCCAGGAAATGGCAAACGATGGTCTGGCGCGCCCGCGTCACGAGCGCGTCACCGGCCTGGAGCAGGTAATTCAGGTGCCATCCGCGGTGCGTAAAGTCCTTTTGCAGCTTCAGAAGGGAGACGGCGTAGAGCCAGCTCACCTGGCCGCCGAAGCAGGGCGTACCGATGGTAAGGGAATAGGGAGACGGCGTACTTGGCATGAACGAGGATGCTCGTATTGTAAGCCAACCACTTGTATGCCAACCAGCGCAAAAGTTTTGACAAACACTTACAGGAACCGGTCCGTCACCTGTGGTCTTTTGAATAGGGCGCTTGACGACGCGGCCCTTGACGAAACGACTTGACAAAACCACATCACGAAACCAGGAGAAGACTTATGAGAACCATACGTGCCAGCATCCGATGCACGATCGCCCTGGCGGCGCTTACCCTGTGGGTGAGCTCCGCGGCGGATATTGACGGCAAATGGACCGGCCAGGTACAAGGGCGCAACGGTCCGCAGACCCAAACCCTTATGCTGAAGGCCGACGGCAATACGCTGACGGGAAGCGTTCAGGGAGGCCGCGGCGGGCCGGTGGATATTACCAACGGAACAATCGACGGCAACAATGTTTCCTTCACCGTGGTCCGCGAATTCAACGATAACAAGATTACCCAGGAATATAAGGGCATGCTCGCGGGAGGCGAGTTGAAACTCACCGTGTCCGGCGGCCGCGGCGAACCGAGGGAGGTCACCTACAAGAAGGAATAGTGTAAGGGAGCTGCGTTCGACGATACAATAGTGGTTTCGCCCCTGTTGGATCGTCGAACGTATGCGCTTGTTGAGCGGTCTTGTGCTTTTTGTTGTCGCTGGCGCGGCTTCTCTGGATGTAGTCCGCCGCGCCAGCGCTCTCTACGAGCGGACAGACTACCAGAATTCGTTGCGCGTTCTGGCGGAAGATCCAACTCCCGACGCGGCTGCTTTCATTTTGAGCGGCAAGAACTACTTCATGCTAGGGGAGTACAAGCAAGCCACCGAGTTCTTTGAAAAGGCGCTGGCCCTGGCTCCGGGCAATTCCGATTACCAGCTTTGGCTGGGCCGCGCCTGGGGACGGCGCGCCGAAACCAGCGGCTGGCTGATGGCCGGCTTCAATGCTTCCAAGGCTCGCCAATGTTTCGAGAAAGCCGTGGCTCTGGACCCGCGCAACCACGAAGCCAAGAACGATCTCTTCGATTTCTATCTCAACGCTCCTGGTTTTCTCGGCGGCGGAATCGAGAAAGCCGAAGCCATCGCCAAAAGCATCGCCACCGAGCGGCCACCGGAGAGCGAGTTTGAATTGGCTCAGATCGCCGACCGGCGGAAAGATTACGCCGCAGCCGAAGCGCACCTTCGCCGTGCCATGGAACTGGCGCCGAACGAAGCCGGCCGAATCGTGGATCTGGCGCGATTCGTCGCCAAACGCGGGCGTCTGGAAGAAAGCGACGCGCTGTTTGAGCAGGCGCGAAAACTGGCCCCCAACAAGCCTACCGTGGCCTTTGCGGAAGCCCGCATGAATATCGAAAATCATCGCAACCTGGAGCGGGCCCGCGGGCTCCTCGAAGGATATCTGCACGCCAGCCTCACTCCGGACGACCCTCCCCGGAAGGAAGCTGAGCAACTTCTGCGGCGTGCCGGCGGATGACCAATCTCTCCCAGCGCTCCGGCGCCCTCCTGAAAACCTATTCCGTCCTGGTGTTTTTCCTCGCGCTCAAAGCCGTTGGCAACTCCGCTATGGCCTGGGGCATGAAGCAGGTGCCGGAGCGAATGTCTATGAATCCCACGCTCTATCTGCGGGCCATGCTGAACCCGTTCGTCGCGATGGGAGTAGTGGCGCTGATCCTGGCGCTGCTCACGCGCATCGCGCTTTTTAGCTTGGCGGACTTGAGCTTTGTACTGCCTGTCACTGCCATCGGCTACGTGATCGCCGTGTTCCTGGGGAAGGTGTTTCTGCACGAAACCGTCACGCACCAGCGCTGGCTGGGGACGCTGCTGATCTTTGCCGGAGCCGTGTTGGTTGGGACTACGTCGCGCAATACCACTTCATCCGTGGAGGCCCGCAAATGAAGTGGGCGATTGTAGCTGCGATGGTTGTCGCCACCGTGCTGGGCGACCTGCTGCAGAGCCATGAAATGAAGCGTGCCGGCGAGCAATCGGTCAGCGCGCGCGGCTTCGCCCGATTGCTGCATGTCATCGCGCAGCGCCGCCTGCTGATCCTGGGCATCGCCTGCAACGCAGTATCGTTCTTCTCGTTTATGGCCCTGGTGCAGACCGAACCCTTGAGTTTCGCCGTGCCGGCGTCGTCGGCGAGCTTTGTTTTGGAGACGCTGCTGGCGAAATTTGTTTTACACGAACGCCTGGGCGCGCGGCGAGCGGCGGGCGCATTGGCCGTGCTGGCGGGCGTGGTGCTAGTCGGCGGATAGCAGCGCGATCACATCGTTTAGTGAGGTTAGGACCCGGAACGCCGCCCGGCGAGCCTCTGGCGACGGTGGTTTCAAGTCCGGCACCATCACCGAAATCATGCCAGCGCCGCTGGCCGACAAGATGCCCGCATCGGAATCTTCAATGGCGAGAGAACGCGCGGGGTTAACGCCCAAACGGCGCGCGGCTTCCAGGTAAATGTCGGGCGCCGGCTTCCCATTTTGAACCTGCTCGCCGGTTACGATAGCAGCGAACCTCCGAGCGTCCAATCCTGCCGCTTTTAAGCTGGACGCCGCATATTCCTGGTCGCTGGATGTAGCCACTGCCAGCGGAACCCTCCGCGCCGCCAGATATTCCAGCAATTCCATAAGCCCCGGCTTGAGCGGAATTCCGGATGCCTCCACTTGCTCGCGCCACAACCTTTCCCAGCGTTCCCGAAAACTCGTCATAGGGAAGCGCGATCCGAAGCGTTCGGTGAGGGCACTCTCGCCGGCCGCATTGGTCCTGCCGATCAAAGTGAAGTAGAAACTGTCGTCCAACGGGAATCCTAATTGGGAAGCCGCGTTCTGCCAGGCATCCTTATAAAGAGGCTCCGTATTCAGCATCAGCCCATCCATATCCAGAATCACGGCGTCAACGTTCATAGGCCAGGAGCAATCACGGAAGCTTAGCATTCCGGCAGTTGGAATGTGGTCGCGATCAACAGCCACTTGAAGCCCAGTTGATATGACCACTATGATTGGCTATGGGCGTCGATTGGGAGCAGCGATGAGAAAAAAGCCTCGCGGCGCCGCGGCGCCGTTGATCGCCGTGGATCGGAAAGGGGAAAAGCCCCTGCACCGCCAGATCTACGACGCGTTCCGTGCCATGATCCTCGAACGCCGATTGCAACCTGGCCAGCAGATTCCGTCCACGCGGGCCCTGGCGGACGAGCTTCGCATCTCCCGCATTCCTGTACTCGGCGCTTATGCTCAACTCACGGCCGAAGGGTATATCGAAAGCCGTTCCGGCGCGGGCACGTTCGTCACGAGTTCGCTTTCCGACCAATTCCTCAGCATGCGTCCCGAAGTGCCGAGTGTCGCCGATGAAGCAGCTTCCGATGCCATTTCACGCGTCTCCCGTCTCCTGCCTCTGGAAGGAACGCCCTGGTTCCTGGGTTCGGGAGCTTTCAGCGTCGGACAAATCGCCTACGATCATTTTCCGTTTCGCGTCTGGTCCGACCTGGTGACGTACCACGCGCGCAGAGTGCGCGCCAGCTCCATGAATTATTCCGACCCCATGGGATCGCTGGAATTTCGCGAGGTGATCGCGGGCTATCTTCGAACCGCCCGGGCCGTTCATTGCGAGGCTTCGCAAATCATGGTGGTGAACGGTTCGCAGCACGCGCTGGATCTCTCGGCCCGCGTTCTGCTGGACCCCGATAGCCCGGTCTGGATCGAGGAGCCGGGCTACGTGTTTCTGCGCCATACTCTGACGCTTTCCGGTTGCCGTCTGGTTCCCGTTCCAGTGGATGGCGAAGGATTGGACGTTGCGGCCGGGATTCAATTGTGCCCCAACGCGCGCGTAGCGTACGTCACTCCGTCGCATCAATATCCGCTCGGCGCCACCATGAGTGCCGCGCGCCGCCTGCAACTGATCGAGTGGGCGCACAGTTCCGGCGCGTGGATCGTCGAGGACGACTACGACAGCGAGTACCGCTATGAAAGCATGCCGGTGGCATCCATGCAGGGACTCGACCCCGGCTCTCGCGTGATTTACATCGGAACTTTCAGTAAAGTGCTTTTTCCGTCGTTGCGCCTCGGATACATGGTGATTCCCCCGGCTCTGGTGGGCCGCTTTCTGGCGGTCCGGCAGGCCAACGATCTCTGCCCGTCCCACCTCTATCAGGCCGCGCTTACCGATTTCATCAGCGGAGGTCATTTCACGCGGCACGTCCGGAAGACCAGGCAGTTGTACGCGGGGCGCCGCGATGCACTCGCCCAGGCACTGCGGAAGGAGTTCGGACCTGAGCTCGATCGCTCCGAGATGGAAATTCTGGGCGCCGAAGCCGGCATGCACCTGGTAGTCACGCTTCCGCCCGGGTTGTCCGATCAGAAGATATCGGCCCGCGCCGGACAGGAAGGCCTTTGGCTGTGGCCCCTCTCGGCCGCTTACGCGGGCACGAACGTCCGCCAAGGCTTCGTTCTGGGCTTCGGGGGCACGAAAGCGGATGACATGCTGCACCAGGTACGACGCCTGCGAAAGGCCATGCGCGGTGAAAGTGGTTATCGCGGACGGACGCAGAGTGGTCATTGAGTCTGGAACCCACTCACCTTAGGATTAAGTCATCAATCGAAAAGCTCTATAGCTTCAACGGGCGATTCTGAGCCGCGGAGCGATGTCAGCTCTGCAACCGGCTCCACGGCCCCCCTAACTGACCTCGCAAAGTCTGCGAAATTCCGGACGTCACGGTCCATCGATCGAGGAGACGATTATGGCCAAGCGACAAACACAAGTTCTTTGCGCGCGCTACGCGCTTTTCGCGTACCTGCTGCTGCCGGTTCTGGGCTACGCCCAATCGACTTTTGGCGACCTCCGAGGCGTCACTCGCGATCCAGCGGGCCTGGCGCTTCCGCAAGCCCTGGTTACGCTCCACAATGTGGACGAAAATACCACGCGCTCCGTGGTCAGCGACGAGAACGCCAACTTCCTGTTCGAAAACCTGAAGCCTGGGAACTACACGCTCACGGCTTCCAAAGAAGGATTCGCGGCCTCTCCCACCACGTCCGTGGCGTTGGTGGCCCGTCAAAGCGCGCGAGTGGATCTCGCCTTATCCCTGGCCCAAGTGCAGCAGAGCGTCAAAGTGGAGGCTGCGGCCGAGCAGATCAATACCGAGAATGCCACCGTGGGCGACACCAGAGGCAACAGCCAGTTGGTTGAGATGCCGCTGAATTTCAGAGCGCAGACCACCAGTCCACTGGCTGCCTTGGCACTTTCGCCGAGCATCATCACCGATAGCCAGGGCAACATACAAGTGGGTGGCGCCAGTTATTCGATGACGGGCTACTCCGTCGACGGAATTTCCACGGCCAACGTCGCCGCCAACGGCTCGCTGCTGAACGCCTACCCATCGTCGGAAGGGCTTTCCGAGCTCAAGGTCACCGCGTTCAACAATAGCGCCGAATTCTCTCAAGTTGCCGACGTGACGTTCATTACCAAAAGCGGAACCAATCAGTTTCATGGCAGCCTGTTCGAGTATTTGCAAAACGATGTTCTCGACGCCACCATTCTGAACTTCACCAGCAAGGCGCCCAAACGCTTCAATACCTTCGGGGGCAGTTTGGGCGGTCCTGTGACAATTCCACATCTGTACAACGGAAAAGATAAGACCTTCTTTTTCGTCGATTACGAAGGGAATCGGCGGAGAACAGCCAGCCCGGAGCAGGATCTGGTACCTACGCTGGCGGAGCGCAGTGGCAATCTGAGCGATCTGCCCATCATTAGTCCAACCACCGGTCAGCCGACCAATGTGTTGATCGATCCCTTAAACGGGTCGCCCTTTCCAAATAACACCATACCTATTTCGAGACTGAATCCGGTTGCCTTAAATCTGCTCAACGGTTATTACCCGCTGCCAAACGTCCCCTCCGGGGGCAGTTACAACTATGAAGTTCTGCAGCCCATACCTTCCAATACCAACGGCTTTGATGCCCGGCTGGATCACTACATCACATCCAACCAGCAGATCTACGCCCGTTTCAGTTGGAAAAACCTGCTCTCGGACGCGGGCCAATCCGGTCCGGTGAATCCGCTGTTGCCGAACGACGTGGACACCGAGCACGATCGCAGTTTCATCGTCTCCTATAACTACACCATCAGTCCGAAAATGGTAAACGAATTCCGCTTCGGTTTTACCAATAGTTTGATTTATCAGCAGTTTCCGATTCAGGGTGCGGTGGCCGACGACCAGCTTGGCCTGACCGGCATCAGCTTCGCCAACCACCCGACAACAGGAGCGTTTCCGACGTTCAATTTCTCTGATGGAACCGGGTTTACGCCGATCGGCCGCGACAAAGACGGGCCCGGCGAATCGCATACCCAGCAGTTCACCGACAACCTCAGCCGTACCATGGGAAAGCACACCATCCGGATCGGCCTGGATGTCCGCCGGGTGTTCTATGAGACGGTCGTCCGGTGGGGCCAATCCGACGATTTCGGCGCGTTCACCTTCAACCAGGGCGTATTCACGGGCAGCTCATTCGGCGATTTCCTGCTGGGTGCGCCCAATACGTCCTTCATTGTGGGCAGCAGTCCCAATACCAACGAGCCCAGCGTTCAATGGGGGACGTACATTCAGGATCAATGGCAGGTCAACGACCGCCTTACCGTGAACGTCGGCTTGCGCTGGGAGCTGCTTCCGGAATTCACGGAAAATCAGGGCGATATTGCTAACTTCGATCCGCGCACCGGCGATGTGGTGGTTCCGGACATTCTCTTGAACAAAACGGTGCCCTCCAGTCCACTTCTGCAAGCGAACTACAACGCCTTTCTGGTCTCGTTCAATGCCTGCCAGTTGCCGACCAGAAACACCGCGCTAGCCTGTTCCAACGTGGTAACGGCGAGCCAGGATCACCTTTCGCAGAGCCTGCGGAACACCTATTGGGGCGACTACGATCCACGTATCGGCATCGCTTTCCGGCCGTTTCGAGATAATAAGACCGTTTTTCGCGCCGGGTTTGGCATTTTCACACAAACCCCCTTGGGACAGTTGGCGTACGATTTTATCGGCATCCCGCTCGGAGCGCCCTACACGTACTCGAACAACAACGGCGGCGTGCCGCTGTTTACATTCCCGCAAACCTCTCCCGCCGCTACCTCCGCCCAGTATGGCGGCACTGGATTCTACGATGGGATGAGCCCGAATTATAAGGATCCTCAAACGGCGCAATGGAACGTCACCATCGAACGACAGCTGACCAACGCACTGGCCGCGCGCATCACTTATTCCGGCATGAATTCCTACCGGATGAACGTGAAAGAGGATTACAATGCCATCCCTCCAAGCACGCAGCCTTATGTGCCCAGTCCCTATGTCGATCCGCGCGCTCCTTATCAGAACTGGGACGAAATCAACTACAGCGCGAACGCGGGTTTTCAGAATTACCAGGGACTGACGCTGGAAGCGACCCAAAGACTTTCGCACGGCCTGTACTTCCAGGCCAATTACACCTGGGCGCACAACATCAGCGATGCTCAGGGCGACGCGCCGGGCGGCTTTACCTCGGAGAACCTCTTGTTCACGCCATCCTACGATCAATTTGATCTTCGGGCGGCGCGTGGAAATGTCGCAGGGATGCCGCGGCAACGGTTCCTGCTCACAGGCACCTACCAGTTGCCGTATGGGGAAGGCCGCAGCTGGCAAAGCAAGAACAGGTTCGTCAACGGGGCGTTGGGCGGCTGGAACATCAACACGGTCACCCTGATCCAGACCGGGCCTTTTCTCACACCCACGATCAGCCCGACACTCGATCAGTCCAACACCGATATCGTCGGACGCGGCGGCATCACGGCGCGGCCCGATGCGGTGGGTAATCCCGGTTCTCCCCAGGGCGATCTGCAATGGAACATCAACGCATTCGCTCCAACGCCGGCCGGCGCCGGACGAATCGGAAATGCGGGCGTGGGTATATTGGAGGGCCCGGGAACCATCGCGGTATCAGCCGGGTTGTCGAAAGAGTTTCCAGTCCGGGAGCGGCTTCGATTCCGCTTTGAAGCCACGTTCACCAACGCTTTGAATCACACCAACTTCGCGCCGCCCGCGAGCGATATCAGCAGCCCTTCGACCTTCGGTGTTTTGCAGTCGGCCCAAACCGCTGGACAGGGCGGCAACCGCACCGGACAGTTGGCCCTCCGTATGGATTTCTGAGAGTTGCACCATCCACTTTTGACAGCCAAGGAGACGAGATGCCCATCTATCAAAGCATGCAAAGAGTACGATTTTCGAGCGCCGACGGCTACGAGAAGTTCAAGTTGCTCTTCGGAGAAGTGCGCAATCAATTGAAGACCCTGCCGGGCTTCCTGCACCTCACCTGGTGGGTTCATCCCAAGGACCCTGGTTGGTACAACGAGATCAGCCTGTGGACCAGCTTCGAAGCCCTCAAGGAATGGCACATGAACACCTACCACAAGCAAGCCAAGGAGTGGGCGGTTCGCAGCGGCGCCATCATGGAGGACATCATCACCAACTTTGAGCTGAAGAACACGCGCCTGATCCGGGTGTGCCCGTGTTGCGCCCTCATCACGGACAAGGCGTACGATCTTCATCACGAGCAGCAAGCGCTGGCAGAGCGTTGTCCCAAGTGCGGGTTCCAGTTCCCGGTGATGGCGGAAACATCCGATAGCACGGCGGTATTCAAAGACGTGGAAGCGCCCGTGCCGGCTCCGCTGGCGAGTACGTTGGGCGATTAGTACCTTGTCCTGACAATTTCAGCCCCGGTGGCCCACGCACCCTTGCGTGCCGCAGCGACACCCGTGTCGACTCCCATACGGTCGCCGACTTCGGGCTGGTGAACCGTCCCAGCTCTTTGAGCGAAAAGAACTCGGCTACCCGCATTCCCGCGCGGCGCGCCACTCGGGTAAATCCAATCGAGTCATTGCGATCTGAGTAAGCTCAACGCGAGTGATAGCTACCGTCGCGGCTTGACACAACCTGACAATTGTTAATAGGCTAACGGTTGGAGAAGCTCTTTAGATGAAGTATTTGTTTGGAGCAACGCTCGCCTCCGCCGCGTTGCTAATAGCGGCGACCGCCGCGGGTCAGACCCTCGAATCGAAAATCCCCCGAATCCCAAATCACACACCCGACCTGAGCGGCGTGTGGCAAGCTCTCAACACGGCCAATTGGAATCTCGAAACCCATGGAGCTGCTCGCGGGCTGGATCCGGCTGAGGGTGCCATTGGCGCCGTTGCGCCGGGACCAGGCGTTGTGGAGGGCGGCCAAATCCCCTACCTGCCGGCCGCCGCCATGAAGCGCGATCAAAATTTCAAAGACCGCTGGCAAACCGACCCGGAGATCAAATGTTACATGCCGGGCGTGCCGCGCGCCAATTATATGCCGTACCCGTTTCAGATCGTACAGGGCTCGGATACGATCATGATTTCTTATGAGTTTGCGGACGCGGTTCGAATGATTTACATGAAGAACCCCGGACCGGCACCGGCTGACAGTTGGATGGGCTGGTCGGTCGGACATTGGGACGGAGATACGCTGGTCGTGGATGTCACCAGCCAGAACGACCAGACCTGGTTCGACCGCGCGGGCGACTTCCACAGCGATGCGCTGCACGTGGTGGAGCGCTACACGCCCCTCGACGGGAACATTTTGATGTACGAAGCCACCATCACGGACCCCAAAACGTTCTCGCGTCCCTGGAAGATCAGCATGCCGCTCTACCGCCATGTCGAAAAGAACGCGCAGTTAATGGAATTCAAGTGCATCCCCTTTTCCGAGGATGTTCTGTACGGCCACCTTGGCCAACAGGCGGCCCGCTAAAACAATGAGGAGGCTCCCGATGTATCGACGGCTTTCCATAACTCTGTTGGGAATAGCGGCGCTGGGCGGGACAATCGCAGTGGCGCCCCTAGCCTTCGGCCAGAGCGCCTCAGAGAAGGAGACATCCTCGGCGGTGCCGCGCGCGCGCGACGGCCATCCGGATCTGGAAGGCATCTGGACCAACAAGACCATCACGCCGCTGGAACGTCCCAAGGCGCTCGGGAACAAGGCGTTCTTCACCGCAGCGGAAGCCAAGGCGTTTACGAAGTCTACGCTTGAGCAAACTGACAAGGACCGCCGCGGCGGAGGCGTTCGCGACGTGCTGAATGCCTACAACGCCTTCTGGTGGGACTCGGGAACGAAAGTGCTGATGAACATGCGGACGTCGATTATCACCGATCCGCCCGATGGCCGCATTCCTCCGCTGACGCCCGAAAGACAAGCGCAATTAGAGGAGCGAATGGCGGCGGTCAAGGTGCGCTGCGAGCGTCCCGGTTGCGCTATCTCGAACAGTGGTCAGCCGGCACCCTCCGATAAAGCGGAAGACCTGGACCTGATGACGCGCTGCATCTCTTTTGGAACTGTTGTGCCGATGCTTCCCAGCGCCTACAACAACGACTATCAGATCGTGCAAGCGCCCGGCATGGTGGCCATTGACACCGAGATGGTGCACGATGTGCGCCGCATCCCGACCGACGGAAGCCCGCACCTGCCCTTGAGCGTCCGGGAGTGGACCGGCGATCCGCGGGGACATTGGGAAGGCGACACGCTGGTTGTCGACAGCACTAATTTCATCGCCGGCACGGGAAGAATGCAGGCGGCCGACAAAAACCTTCACTTGATCGAGCGCTTCAAACGCGTGAGCCCGGACGTATTGCTGTATCAGTTCACCGTGGATGATCCTACGGCGTTCACCAAGCCCTGGAGCGGCGAGATCCCCATGACCAAGACTGACGGACTGCTCTACGAATACGCGTGCCACGAAGGAAATATCGGGATGCGGGACATTATTAAAGCCGCCCGGGAAGACGAGAAAAAGGCCGCCGGACAGGCCGCGAAGAAGAACTAAAACTGACATGAGAACCAAAATTGTTTATGCGGCAGCTTGCATCGCAATGGCGCTGGCCGCGGCGCCGGCCTGGGCGCATCATTCCTTCGCCGCCGAGTTCGATGCCAACAAACCCATCAAACTGCACGGCGTAGTGACCAAGATGGAGTGGATTAACCCGCATTCCTGGATTCATATCGACGTGAAGGGCGAAGACGGCAAGGTGGTGAACTGGGCCATCGAATGCGGCAGCCCGAACACCATGTTTCGGCATGGATTAAATAAGGACTCGCTGCCGGTGGGGACCGAGATCAACGTCGATGGCTACCTGGCCAAAGACGGCGAAAACAAAGCCAACGGCAGAGATGTGACGCTGGCCGACGGGCGAAAGCTGTTCCTCGGTTCGTCCAATCCGGACGCGGAAAAGTAAAGAGCGCTTCTGGTCCCCAGCAAGGCCCAAACCTTTGGGCTAAGCGATCCGTTGTACTCCGCCATCCCGAAATTAACCTACTTCTGACGGCGCCAATCAATCGCCAGCGCGCATCCTTCAACGTGGTTTTCACCCGCTAAAAGTTCCCGCCCTAAAGTAAATCGGCATTGCCGCCGATAAACAACCGACATGTTGGGTGAACAGAGCCTGCTATTCAAGGAAGACAAGGCTCGCCCGGACTATGCAACTAGGCACACAACTGGATACACAAATGGTTGATTCCGCGAAACAAGTCCCGAAGCCAGCACCAAGAAAACCTCTTAGCGAGAGAAACCGCCGGCGTTCCGGCGTCGCTATGGTCGAGTTCGCCTTCACGATGTTGCCAACTCTTGCGCTGATCCTGGCGTTTGTCGATTTCGGCATCGTGCTGTTTCGCTGGGCCACATTGCAGAACGCCGTGCGTGAAGGTTGCCGATACGCAATTACTTATCAAACCACCAACGGCCAGGGGCAGGACGCATCCATCGAGGCGGTGGTGCAGCAGTACTCCATGGGGTTGGTGACCACCAACGACAATCCGAAGGATATTTTTGTGAAGTACTACTCGCCCTCGAATTTGAACACGCCCATCGCAGCGGGCGGTAATGTACCAAACAATATCGTCGAAGTATCGGTGCAGGGAGTTTCCTGGGGATGGATTGTGCCCCTCGACGGCGGCTGGGGAAAACGCAATGAGGCGCCCATCACTCTTAATATTTACTCGTCTGACATCCTGGGCGGTTTCCCGGCTGGAGTAAATTCGGTGCAGGAATAAATATGGCGACAGCGAGAAGAAAAAAGACACAGAGCGGACTGGAAATCATGGAGTTCGTTTTCGTTTGGCTGCTGTTCGTGCCCATGTTTATCGGAGCCTTCATTATAGGAATGAATCTGATCCGCAGCATTCAATGCAATCAGGTGTGCCGTGATCTGGACTCTATGTACATCCACGGCGGTGACTTTTCCACTTACCCCATCCAGCAGGAGGCACAGCGTCTGGCGCAGGGATTGAACCTTCAGATCGGCGCCTCTTTTGCCGGTAATGAGCAATCCAACGTGGGCAACAGCGGCAATGGACTGGTAACCGTGACACAAATCATGTGGATCGGGAATGCGACGTCCACCAGTTGCGTGGCGGTGGGAGCCGCGAATTGCACCAACCAAAGCAGCTTCGTCTTCACGCAGCAGATCCAATTCGGGAATGGGACGCTGGCCAACAGCAGCACGGTTACCGTGGGGCAATGCCCTTCGGCCATCATGAATAGCTCTGGAATCGTGCAGAATTACATCACGGACTCGCGCGCGGCGCTTGCGGGCTCCGCGCAGACTGCCATGCAAACCCTGTGGCAAAGCGACCCCAACTCCACGCCGCTGACGGACCAGCAAACCGCCTACATTGTGGAAACCTATTTCCAATCTCCAGACTTGAGCGTCGGTGGTCTGGCCGGCAACGGGGTTTACGCGCGTTACTTCTTCTAACCGCGCGGCATTTTTTCTTTTAGGAGGACAAGTTCATGCAAATTCGTCATCGGAATCATCGCGAGAAGGGCGCTTCGCTATTTTTGGCCATGTTCGGGTTGCTGTGGGTGGTGATCCCCATGTTCGGGCTATTTATCGATCTGGGAATTCTCTATTCTGCGAAAGCGCGCCTGCAAGCGGCCGTGGATGGCGCGGCGCTGGCGGCGGCGCGCGCCCTAAACCTCGGCGAAGATACCACGGCCCAAGCCGCGTCAGCCCAGCAGAATGCCGTGAACTGGTTCTATGCGAACTTTCCGCCTGGAAATTGGTCCACTACGGGAACCGTGATGAACACCAACAGCGTAGTAGTCGCTGACTCCCCCAATCAAACTAATCTTCGCCAGGTGACTGTGACTGCCAGCACCAACGTTCCCGCGTGGTTTATGCGGGTCATGGGCTTCAACTCTACCGCGCTTACGCTCACGGGACAAGCATCCCGCCGCGACATGGTCGCCATGCTGGTGCTGGACCGCTCCGGATCAATGTGCTCCATAAACGGCGGGAACCCTGCAAGCAGCTGTGGAGCTAACGACGGGACTCCGTGCGCCTCCATGATTACGGCGGCCAAGAACTTTACCGGGGACTTCGCGGAGGGACGCGACCAAATCGGCATGCTTACCTTTAGCGACGGCTGGTATTTAGACTCGAAGCCAACCACCAACTTTCAGACCTTGCTCGGTTATTCCAATGCTTCCAGTTCTGGCAATGGAAAGATCGACAACATTACCTGCTCCGGAGGCACCGGAACGGCTGCGGCAATGTCGGTTGCTTACAACGAGCTCTACAAAATCGCAGAACCGGGCGCCATGAACCTGATCATGCTGGAAACGGACGGCTTGCCCAACACCCTGGTCTACAACTTTTATGCAAACCCAGGAACCACCAGCACCTTAACGTTGAGTAACGGCAGCGGCTGCAAAGATGTCGCGGGCAAAACCGTCGTTAATGGCGGATGGAAGACAGCGGCATCGGTCAATGGATTGCAATGGATCCCAACCATCTCCATGAATACCAATGGCGCCGGGTATATGGCTGACATCCCTGCCAAGACGGCCGGGGCATTCTATACCGCTGATCCATCCCAGGGTCCACCGTACTACAACATCCTGATGTTCAATCCGCAGCAGATCAGCGATAGCTCCGGCACCAACGATGCCATTTATATTAACGGTTCCGCGAATGGCTGTGCCTTCAACGGTGGAGGAACAAACACTTACTCCGATTTCTCCTGGCTACCGAGCCAGGATGTCTTCGGAAATCAAGTTGCTCCCGCTAACGAGTACCAAACCCTCGCTCTTACGAGTATGAACGGCGTCCTGCAAAACCAGCTATCGGGCAACATCGCCACAGATTGGCCCAACCATACACACCCGGCGGCGCTGAACGCAACCGACAATTCGGCCTACAACATTCGCTCCAATGCCACCCTACCGGCTTTCGTTTTTACAATCGGGCTGGGCGGCAATCACGGAAATCCCCCGGATCCCATCTTGCTGCAGCGCATGGCAAATGATCCAAACGGGGATCAATTCAATAACCCTGCTGTGTATCCGGCTTGCTCCGCCGAACCTACCTGCGTTAATTATCCCAATCAGCCGGAAGGCCAGTTTATCTATTCCCCTAACTCGGCGCAGCTTGGCCAGGCGTTCCTGGCGATCTCATCTCAGATTCTGCGATTGAGCCATTAGCGGCGAACTGGTTTGCTGAACCGGGCGGATTATTTCCGCTCGGTCTCCCTAGCCACCACGCGGCCAGCCGAACCGTCGCCATTGGAGTGCCCTTCGCCCATGGCCAAGCCTTGCTGGCGATCTCATCTCAGATTCTGCGATTGAGCCATTAGCGGCGAACTGGTTTGCTGAACCGGGCGGATTACTTCCGCTCGGTCTCCATAGCCACCACGTGGCCATTGTCCAGCCGAACCGTCGCCATTGGAGTGCCCTTCACCCTTGGCCAAGCGTTGCTCCCGATTGAGCCATTAGCGGATGGCTGAACCGGCCGGCTTACTTCCGCCCGGTTTCGATATCAACCACGGCCGTTGTCCAGCAGAACCGTTCACAAACGGGTCGCACTTTACCCTTCGCCAAGCGTCCCTGGCGATTTCATCTCAGATTCTGCGATTGAGCCATTAGCGGCAAGGGGGATTGCTGAACGGGACGGATTACTTCCGCTCGGTTTCGATATCCACCACGCGGCCGTTGTCCAGCCGAACCGTCGCCATTGGGTTGCCCTTCACCCAGTATTCCAAGGTCTCCCGCAAATGACCATCGTCGTCGGGAATTACGATACGAGATGACGGCGGACCTAACATCTGCAGGACATCTCTCGCCGTAGAACCCACGTGAACAAGCCCAAACTCTTGGCCGGTGAGATTCCTCAGCGGAGGTCCGGGGGGCACGGCTTGGACCGTCGGGAGCACGGGCGCCGGGGATGGACCCGCCCGCTCTGCTGAAACCGGGGATTCGGACTTCTCCGATTTTTCCGAGCGTGCCTTATATTCCGCTGCCTCACGCGTAGCTTCCTCCAACGCATTTGGCCGCTCCGGACCGTTCTCGATCAGCGAATCAATCGCCGTAGGGACATGCTTTTTATGCGCAGACGCCCTACTCGAGGACGGCTCCTCCGAACTTTGGGCCATCACAACACCCACCGACAAAGCGGTTCCGAGCAAAGCCAAAAGAACAGGTCGCATCGCATTCCCCCTCATCTCATGCTAAGCGGAGACCATCATGCGTACCAGCGGCGAAAGACCTGAGTTGGAACTAAGCTGTTGCGCTGATCTCTCTCAGGCCCGCACGCTTCGCGAAACCGCGACCCCCACCAGCACTCCCGCGCCGATTGCCACCGCCACTGACTTCCAGGGATGCCGCCGGATATGACGATTCACCTGGTAGAGAAGATCTTCACCGGTTTCCAGCGCCTGCTTCCATAAACGGCCGGCGGACTCCTGTCCGTCCTCCCAGGAAACCCCGCGAACCCGCGAAACTTTTCGAAGAGCGGCCACCTTCATAGCTTCCCCCTTTCACATCAATGAGTTAGGTGATGCCTTCCCAGTGACCAGCCCACCTGCTTGTTCGACGCCCGGCGCCCGCGCTCCATTACAAACAACAACTGGATTGGATTACAACAGACTTTGTTCAGCCTGATACAATTGAGTCAACCCCCCTCGGGACCGGAGCGAGCATACCGGTCGAGTGCGCAATGGATTTAGATCAGCTCCACACGTTTCTTGAAATTGTCCGCTTGAAGAGCTTCTCGAAAGCGGCGCAGACGTGTTATCGCACGCAGCCGGCCATCAGCGCGCAGGTTCGCCAGCTTGAGCAGGAGCTGAATACCACGTTGTTCGACCGGCTGGGAACCAAGATCTCCCTCACCACCGCCGGCAAAATCTTCGCCGAATACGCCGAGCAGATCCTGGAGCTGCGCCGCCGCGCTCAGGACACCATAAACGAGCTGGATCGTGTGCCGCGTGGCGAACTGGTGATCGCGGCCAACGAAGCCACCTGCATCTACGTGCTGCCGTCGGTGTTCTCCGAATACAAAAAGAAATTTCCCAATGTCCAGCTTTCCGTGGATCGCGCCTACGGCTCCCGCGTGGTGGAAGCGGTTCTGGAGAATCTGGCCGATTTCGGCATCACGCAACTGCCGGTCCAGGAAAAAAAGCTTCAAGTGGCGCGTATTCACTCCGATGAGATCATCTTGCTATTGCCGGGCAGGCATCCTTTGGCGAGTAAGCGCTACGTGACGCCGCGCGACCTGATGGATCATCCGCTATTGCTGCCAAAGTCCGGCACCACGCGGATCCGCTTGAATACATGGCTCGAACCGGTGGAAGATCAGATCCATATTTCCATGGAACTGGACTCTACCGAGATGATCAAACGCTTCGTGATGGCCGGGTTGGGCTTTTCGTTCCTGGCGGCGTCTAATTGCCAGGAGGAGATCGCCGCTGGTAAACTATCTGCCGTGTCGCTCGGGTCGGAACCGCTGATTCGCAAGGTGGGTTTAATTTACCGAAAAGATAAAGCGCTTTCCAAAGCCGCGCTCGGCTTCATTCAGGTTATATTGGAGCATGCGGGGAACGAGATTCCAGGTGCGGATCGGTCCAAGCTGCCCGAGGTTGTCTCTTCCTAAGCCGGAGAAACGTAGATGTCCCGCGTCACGTTAAAGAGTTCGACGATTTTCATTTCCGTCGGAAACAAGACGGAAGTTTACCGGTCGGTGGCCGACGTTCCCCCTTCGCTGCGCAAGAAGCTGGAGCAGTCCACCAACGGCATCAATTCAGCCACTATCCTGATCGCGGATCGCAAAGGCAAGGAAGAGATCGTGCGCGCCATTCGCGGCTTGCCATCGAACCTGCGCTCTAAGCTATCGACGTCGCTGCGCGAGGACGCGCGCCGCGCCGAGCCGAAGTCTGCCGCATGGGTGAGCGTCGTACAGGACTGGGCGGAATTCCTCCTGCCCGCCGCCATTGGCGTCGCGGTCTGGCTGCTGTTCAGCTTGAAGTGACGTAGCCGAGCAGCTTGGCACGCAGCTTTTCGGCCGCGTTCGCATCCGGCGCTACCACCAGGATGGTGTCGTCGCCCGCGATGGTTCCCACGATCTCCGGCCAATTCTCTTTATCCAGCGCTACCGCGAGTGCGTTGGCATTGCCCGGCGAAGTGCGCAGCACCAGAAGATTCTGCGCTACCCGCGCATCCTGTAACAGTTCCGCAGTCGCCGCGGCCACATCGGGACCGGCCGGAGCCGCGGCCACTTGCCGATAGCCTTCCGACGTCTTCAGCAATCCCAGCTCGCGGACATCGCGCGACAGCGTTACCTGCGTGGTATCGATGCCCTGGCTCTGCTTCAGCTCGCGCGCCAGGTCTTCCTGCGTGAGAATCCGTTTGCTGCGGATCAGTTTCAGGATCTGACCTTGCCGGAAGGCCTTGTTCATTGCTTCCAATCACGAAGGCGCGCTTCGGCAGCATCCAGTGCGTGCGCCACGGCCGACGGTCCCGCGCCGCCCGGAAGCTCTCGGGTCTTCATTCCTTCCACCGGCTCCAGCAGCCGCACCATATCGGCTGTGAATTCAGGCGCGAAAGCGGTGAGCTGATCGGCGGTCCAGTCGGCGGGCTGTTTGCCTTGCTGGATGCTTTCGAGCACCAGCTTGCCGACAATTTGATGCGCGCGATGAAACGGCGTTCCCGCGCGCGCCAGCGCTTCGGCCAGGTCGGTGGCCACTACCCAGCTCTCGCGAGCCGCTTCGGCCGGCTTGCCCGGATGCAGTCTTGTGGATTCGATAACCACAGCCATCATTTCAAGCGCCGCGCTGAGTTGCGCTGAAGCGTCGAACAGCGGCTCCTTGTCTTCCTGCATGTCGCGATTGTAGGTCATAGGAAGACCCTTCATCGTGGTGTAGAGCGAAGTAAAGTCGCCGAACACGCGTCCGCTTTTGCCGCGGATCAGCTCAAGCGAATCGGGATTCTTTTTCTGCGGCATCAGGCTGGATCCGCTAGTCACGCCGTCGCCCAACTCCAGCCAGCCGAATTCGTCGCTCGAATAGAGAATCCAGTCTTCGGCCAGGCGGCTTAAGTGCAGCATGCTGACGGACGCGGCGTAGAGATAATCGAGCGCGAAATCGCGGTCGCCCGAAACATCCATGCTATTGCGCGTGATGGCGGCGAAGCCCAGGTCGCGCGCAATCTGCTCGCGATCGAATGGAAAACCGCTGCCGGCCAGCGCGCCCGACCCGAGCGGCATCACGTCCACGCGTTCGCGCGCCTGCCTCAGGCGTTCGTGATCGCGCGCGAACATTTCGAAATACGCCAGCAAGTAATGCGCCCACGGCACCGCTTGGGCGCGGCGGAGATGCGTGTACCCAGGTACGATCGCGTGCGGATATTTTCTGGCCATGCCCGTGAGAGCAGCCATCAGGCTGACCAGCAATTCGAGATCGATATCGATCTGCTCGCGCAGCCACAGCCGCACATCCAGCGACACCTGCTCATTGCGGCTGCGGCCGGTGTGGATCTTGTCGGCCAAGCCCCCCACTTTGTCTTTCAACTGGCGAATGACGAACGTGTGGACGTCTTCGTCGGTGGCGCCTTCGAGGTACTTCGGATCGTGCGCTTCGGTCCGGATTTGTTCGAACGCGGAGACCAGTGTCTCGCGATCTTCGGCAGTCAGGATACCCGCGCGCTCCAGCGCCCGCGCGAAGGCCTGCGATCCGCGGCAATCCGCGTCCAACAATTTCTTATCAAAATGGAGCGAGCCGGAAAACCGTTCGAAAACTTCGGAGGGGCCGCCGGAAAAGCGGCCGCCCCATAGTTTCATTGCTTCGCCGCCGCCGCGGCCTGCGCGCGCACCTTGATCGGCAGACCGATCAGGTTGATGAAGCCCAGCGCGTCTTTCTGGTTGTATTCGGCGCCCATGGTGAAGCTGGCGATGTTGAGCGAATACAGCGAATACGGCGACTTGCGGCTGACCGGCTCAATATTTCCTTTGTACAGCCGCAGCGTGATTTCGCCGGTGGTGGTTTCGCTGGTCTTTTCGAAAAACGCGTCCAGCGCCTCGCGCAGCGGCACGAACCACAGGCCGTTATAGACCATCTCGGCGTAATCGAGCGCCAGTTTTTGCTTGTAGTGCAGCGTGTTCTTGTCGAGCGTCAGCGACTCCAGCTCCCGATGCGCGTACATGATCAGCGTTCCGCCGGGCGTCTCATAGCAGCCGCGCGACTTCATGCCGACAAAACGGTTCTCCACCAGATCTACGCGGCCGATTCCGTGTTCGCCGCCGATTTTGTTCAGCGTTTCAAGCAAGCTGACCGCCGATCCACTCTGGCCGTTCACCGCCACCGGGCGTCCCTTCTCAAAGCCGATGGTCACTTCCACCGGCTTGTCCGGCGCGTCTTTCGGACTGCGCGTCAGCATCCAAATCTCATCGGGCGCCGAATTAGCGGGATCTTCCAGCGCGCCGCCTTCGTGCGATATATGCCAGATATTGCGATCGCGGCTGTAGATTTTCGTGGTGGTCTGCGAGATGGGCACATTGTGCCTGGCCGCGTACTCGATGGCGTCTTCGCGCGATACGATGTCCCACTCGCGCCAGGGCGCGATCACGGCCAGCTGCGGCGCCAGCGCCTTGTAGGTCAGCTCAAAACGGACCTGGTCATTTCCCTTCCCCGTACAGCCGTGCGCCAGGCCGTCGCACCCGGTGGCGAGCGCAACCTCCACTTGCCGCTTGGCGAGCAACGGACGCGCGATCGAAGTGCCAAGCAAATACTTGTGCTCGTACAAACCGCCCGCGCGCACCAGGCGCCACAGATATTCGGTGACGAACTCTTCGCGCATATCGGCCACGTGAACTTCCGACGCGCCCGTCTTCAACGCCTTCTCTTCCAGGCCCTTCAACTCATCGTCACCCTGGCCGATATCGCCGCATACTGCGACCACTTCGCACTGGTAATTCTCCTTGAGCCAGGGAATGATGATGGACGTGTCGAGACCGCCCGAGTAGGCGAGAGCTACCTTTTTGGGTTTCATAGCGTTTGGGGATTGAGGATCAGGGCTTGGGGATCAGCGATCCCGCTACCCGAGCAACATCAATAATAGCGCCTTCTGCACGTGCAGACGATTTTCCGCTTGATCGAAGACCGCCGATTGCGAGGATTCGATGACGTCGTCATCCACCTCTTCGCCGCGCTTGGCGGGCAGGCAATGCAGAAAGATCGCTTCGGGAGCGGCCTGCTCGAACAACGCCGCGTTCACTTGATAGGGAGCGAAGTCGCGCAGCCGCTGTTCCTTTTCGTGTTCCTGCCCCATGCTGGCCCACACGTCCGTATAGACGCACTGCGCGCCCGCGACGGCTTCGGACGCATCGTTGGTCATGACGAGCTGCCCGCCCGCGACAGCGGCCAGCGCCTCGGCCTGAGCGACGATCTCGGCATCAGGTTCATAGCCTGCCGGCGTCGCGAGCGCAAAAGCTCATGCCGAGGCGCAGCGCGGAAAGCATCAACGAGTGCGCGACGTTATTTCCATCGCCGGCGAACGCCAGCTTCAGGCCGCGCACGTCGCCGAACCGTTCCTGCAGCGTGAAGACATCGGCCAAGCGCCTGGCAGGGATGGAAGCGATCGCTCAGCGCGTTGATCACCGGCACGCTCGACCAATGCGCCAGATCGTCGATGGTGTTTTGCGAAAACACGCGCGCGACAATCGCGTTGGTCCAGCGGTCCAGGTTGCGTGCGACATCTTTCAGCGGCTCGCGGTCGCCGATGGGCCCGGTGCTCAGAACGGCATCGCCACCCAGTTGCTTGATGGCCAGCTCAAAGGTGAACCGCGTGCGCAGGGAGGGCTTTTCGAACAGCAAAGTGATGTATCGGCCGGCCAGAACCTTGGCGAAACGGCTGGGATTGGACTTCAACTGTTGAGTGAGATCCAGTAGCGCAAGCAGCTCATCCTGCGAGATATCCAGATCGCGCGTGAAGTCGCGCGCAGCGATTTGGGAAGCGTTCTGGGCGCTGGCATTCTTTTTACCGATTTGAGCGTTCCAACGGACGACATGGCTTGTTCAGGCTCCCTTCCTCGTGTCGGCGACTGAATGTTTATTCACTCTACTGAATAATTACACATTGGCTGGTTGATGTCAAATCAAAACCAGGGCTGCTAAAGCCACAGCCCCACACCGAGACGGAGTAGATGACTTGCCTCGAGGGATACGGATTATTGGACAAAGCAAGTATGGATCGACTCGATCAAGTCGCCCAGATTTATGTTGTCGACCAGATATCTTCCGCGACCAAACTGGATGACCTTCTTGAATCCGACCAGGTACTTGGCGCAGTTCTTGCCCGTTTTTGTTGTGAACTGCGTGTGGAGCGCGATTTCCGGGGATGTCAATGGAT
>CAVZOD010000005.1:0-443696 GCA_963776805.1 Bryobacterales bacterium | reverse complement strand
TAGAACGGCAAGCACCGCGAGCAGCAGGGCCCAGGACGCTGCGCGGCGGTCGCCATATTGCCAATCGCGGAGGGTGCGAACGCCCATATGGATTTCGTTGCGATAGGCCATGGGCGCTCCCGCGATGTCGCGTTGGAGCATGGGTTGGAGCGCGGAAATTGCTTGCGCCGGAGTCCACCCGGGGCGGAGCCGGGCGAAGGTACGCAGCATATGGCCGGTATTGGGGAACACTTGCGCGGCTTCGTTTAGTTGTTGGGGAAGGATGAGGTCGAATCGGCGAAGAGTCGGCATCACAAAATCTTTGGGAAGAACGCCGATGATGGTGGTGGACGCGTTGTCGAGGGAAATGTGGCGGCCGAGCACGCCGGATTGGCCGCCGAAGCGAGTTTGCCAAAGGCTGTACGAAAGCAATGCGACCGGGGGCGCGTGCGGGCGGTCCTCATCGCGTGTGAAATTGCGTCCGATGATGGGCTGGACCCCGAACAGAGGAAAGAACGTGGACTCAACGTGGGCGCAGGCCAGGCGAGCTGGGTTCGTTTCAGTGAGGTCGCAATCCTGGTCGCCGGGAAACATGGACGTAACGGCCCGGAAAGCGGGAATTTTACCGCGCCAATCGAGATAGTCGAACCCAAACTGAAATTCACGTTCTTCGATGGGCGCTTTCATTCCGTAGGCGACGATGCGGCTGGGATCGGAATAGGGCAGGGGACGAAAAAGCACGCCATCTACGACGGTGAAAACGGCGGTGGAGGCGCCGATGCCGAGCGCCAGGATCAATAAGACCGTTACGGAGAAAACCGGGTTACGAAAAAGTTGCCGCAGGGCGTGGCTCAGATCTTGAAGGATGCTTTCGAGGAACGGCGCGAGGTGGAATCGGCGAGTGTCTTCCAGTACGAGGGTGGCATTGCCGAATTTCCTGCGGGCTTTGGCATCGGCTTCGGCGGCGCCTACGCCTGCCTGGCGTTCCAGATCGGCGCGCATGGCGAGATGGGACTGGATTTCCTCTGCGATCTCGGCATTGACGCGGGAGCGGCGAAACAAAGTGAGCCAGATGCGTTTCATACATACCTCAGGACGCGTGTTACGCCTTTCGAGACGTTGTCCCAGTTCGCTTCGGCTTCTTCCAGGCGTTCGCGGCCGGCGGCGGTGAGCTTGTAGATGCGGGCGCGGCGGCCATTTTCGGTTTGGGTCCAGTTGGCTTTGACGAATTTATCGCGCTCCAGGCGATGGAGGGCGGGGTAGAGCGAGCCCTCCTCCACGCGCAGCAGGCCCTCGGAAACGGTCTGGATATGGAGCGCGATCCCGAAGCCGTGATTAGGGCCGCGGGCCAGTGTTTTGAGGGCCAGCAGATCCAGCGCTCCGAGCAGCGTGTCCGAAGACCGGGCCATAATTACCTCCCTAGAGGACTCACTGAGACAACTATGGGAGGTATTATGACACAAACGACCGGCGGCACGATAGACTTATTTACGGGCGCGTCATGAGAGCCAAATATTTAGCGATTCTGTGGGCCGCGGCGCTGAGCGCGGGTCCGCTCGACGATCCGCTAGCGGTGGGGCGAAAGGCCCTGGCCAACGACGGCGTGGCGACGGCCTGGAGGCTGGCACAGAAGGCCTTGAGCGATGCGCCGGAGTCGGCGGCAGCGCATGAATTCGCAGGAGAAGTGCGGTTCCGGCGCGGGGAATTCGCCGAGGCCGACGCCGAGTTCAAAGCGGCGGTGGAGTGGAATCCGCGGTATGCGCTGGCGTGGTGGGGGCTGGGGCGAGTGGCCGAGTGCGCGTCCATGAACAAAACCGCGGTGGAAGATTTTCATCGGGCCTACCAACTGAATCCGAAGGATCCGCGGATTCTGGCGGCGTGGCTTCCGCGGCTGCGCGGGCAGGAGCGAATTGACGCATTGAATCGCTATGAGGCGTCAATGCGGGCGGCTGGAGCGAACGGAGCTGGCGATCCGAAGCAGCAACTGGACGAATTGCGGCAGCGCGAGGATCTGGCCAAGGCGCTGAACGGACGGGAGGCCATGGCGCTGGCGAGCCCGTATCAATCCGCCGAAGTGCCGTTGCAGGCCTTTGTGAGCGGCGCGACGCATCTGCGCACCTTTGGCCTCGAAGTGATGGTGAACGGCAAGCCGGCTCGGCTGGTGCTGGACACGGGCGCCTCGGGCATCGTACTTTCGCATCCGGCGGCGGAGCGCGTGGGGCTGGCGCGCGTGACCGATGCGACCGTGCGCGGAATCGGCGACAATGCGAAGCTGACGGGCGGATATCGCGCGATCGCGGAGCGGTTTCAGATTGGAGGCGTGGCGTATCGCGATGCGGTGATCAGCGTGGCGGACCAGAGTTTCGTCGGGATTGAGGATGGACTGATTGGGGCGAACGTGCTGGGCGAATTCCTGATCACACTGGATTTCGCGGGGGGAAAGCTGCGGCTGGATCCGCTGCCGGGCTATCATCCGGGCGAGGAGTTTGGCGATCGTACGGTGAGTCCGCAAATGGAGAGCGCGACGCGCGTGTTTCGCTTCGGGCATTTGCTGCTGGTGCCGGCGCGGGTGGGCAATGCGAGCAATCGGCTGTTTGTGCTGGATACCGGCGCGGCGAACACGCTGATCTCCTATGAGCTGGCGGCTGAAGTGAGTAAGGTGAGCCGCGATGATAAGCTGGCGCTGCGGGGATTGAACGGGCGAGTGGGCGATGTGTATCAGACCGGCAACCTGGTGCTGGAGTTCGCCGGATTCGAGCAGAAGAATATGGGGATGACGGCGTTCGATACCTGGCAGTTGAGCCATCGGTTGGGAACCGAGATTTCCGGATTCTTGGGACTGCCGGTGCTGGACCTGTTCAAGCTGACGATTGATTATCGCGATGGGCTGGTGAAGTTCGAACGAAAGCAGTAGGCTTGGCTCTTAAAGAACTCGCGCAAAACGGAGCGCGGCGCGGAATTGGTTCTTGGTCTGTTTTGCGGTGCGCGCCGCACCCTTTGCGCTTTTAAGGAACTCGCGCAAAACGGAGAGCGGCGCGGACGTGGTTCCAGGCATGTTTTGTGGTGCGCGCCGCACCTTTTGCGCTTTTAAGGAGAAATGGATGCGGAACTGGATATGGCTACTGCTGGCACTCGCGCCCGCGTACGCGCAACCGAAGGCGGCCACGTTGACGGCCATGGATTACATCGAGATTCAGCAGTTGGTCAACAAGTACGGGCAGTACATCGATACCTGCAGCAACAATGGGTACGATTACGCGGACCTCTATACGCCGGACGGCGTGTTCATCGACAAATATTCCGACGACGGGTTCCAGCATGGCGGCGTGCAGCGGGCCAAGGGGCGCGATGAGCTGGCGGCGGCATCCTGGGGCGGATCGAAGGGTTGCAAGGATATGCCTTGGAATGGCTGGACTCACCTGATGGGCGACCTGGTCGTCACGCCGGCGGCGGGCGGTGCGAAGGGCCGATGCTACTTGATCTCGCTGGGAGAAAAAGGACCGGGCAGCGTGGATCGCGATGGCGGTTATGAAGACCTCTACGTGAAGACGGCAAAGGGCTGGCGGATCAAATCGCGTACACATGTGCGGAGCAAGGAGTGGAGCAATCCGCTGCTGCAGACTCCGGATCGCAAGTAGCATGAGACGGCTTATTCTCTTGATTGCGGCGGCCGGCATGCTCGGAGCCCAGCCTCCGGCCGAGAGGCCGTTCAAAATTATCAAGCTGGATCCGGCGCTCGACGGCATCATTTCGCCGGACGCGAAGCTGGAAACATTGGGCGATCATTTTGGTTTGAGCGAAGGGCCGGTGTGGGTGCAGCACGCGGGCGACGGATATCTGTTGTTCAGCGATAACGCGGGCAATGAGATTTACAAATGGTTGCCACGCGCGCCGCTGTCGGTGTTTTTGCAAAAGAGCGGCTACACGGGAAACGATGTAATGAACGTGGGTGCGCAAACGCTGACGGGCGGCGGCGTTGCGATTCTGCTGATCGGATCGAACGGACTGACGCTGGATCCCCAAGGGCGGCTGCTGATCACTGCGATGACGGATCGGAAGATCGTACGGCTGGAGAAAGACGGCACGCGGACCGTACTGGCCGATCGGTATCAGGGCAAACGCTTCAACGGGCCGAACGATATCGTGTGCAAGTCCGATGGTGCGATTTACTTCACAGATACGATTTGGGGAATGCGCGGCGCCGATAAGAGTCCCGATCGCGAGTTGCCGTACAGCGGATTCTTTTTGATCAAGGATGGTAAGGTCACGCTGCTCGGCAAGGAGAAGGACAGCGACACGCCCAATGGCATCGCGCTCTCGCCCGATGAAAAGCATCTCTATGTAACGGCGGGATTGTCGAAGACCATGCGCTATGATGTGCTGCCCGACGATACGGTGGCGAATCCGGTGAAGTTTTTGGATGCCGGGATCGACGGCATCAAGGTGGATCAGAGAGGCGACGTGTATTCCACCGTGCGGGGCAGCGAGATTTGGATTACCTCGCCTGAGGGCAAACATCTGGGCACGCTGCAAATCCCGCAGATTGCGACCGAGCCGAGGCCGCGGATCGTTGTGACGAATCTGGCTTTTGGCGATGCCGACAGCAAGACCCTGTACATCACGGCCTGCACGCATCTATTTCGGATACGGATGAAGATAGCAGGCATGCGGCCAGGGCCGCAGCGCTAACGAAAGAGCGTCGGGATGATCAGCGAACGCGTTGGCTCAAGGATGTCACTTTATTTTGTTATGGCAGCGGCTTAAGCTCGGGCTGCTCGCCCGCGGGCAGCGGATAGCCGTCCACATTCAACATCATCGAAACGAACTGGTAATAACCCATGACGCCCAGCATGTCCACCACGCCGCGCTCGCCAAAGTGTTGCTTGGCCGCTTGAAATGCCGCGTCGCTGGCATGGTGAGTGGTGAGCACCTCGGTGCAGAAATTGTAGACGGCTTCTTCATTAGCCTTCATCGGGGCGGGACGCTTGCCGGCCACCAGGGCCTTGATGATGGCGGGGCTCAGGCCGGCGGCCAGCGCGTTTTTGCTATGCGCCTGCCATTCAAACTGCGCGGTCCACTGGCGCGCCGTAATCAGGATGGCGAATTCATTCAGCCGCGGCGGAAGCGAGGAACGATAACGGACATGGGCGCCGAACTTCTGCGCCAGGTCGCCCATTTCGGGGCTGCGCAGCAGCACGTTAAAAGGTCCATCGAGCGAAGTGCGCGGGCCGGCGAGAATATTGTCGACCATCTTCTTCTGGTCGGGCGTCATGGTGTTGTAGCTGAGCGGCTGGAAACGGCCGCCGCGCAAATGAAGGTCGCGAGTGGTGGGAGCTTGTGCATTCACAATGCCAAGGATACCGAGAATTCCGGCACAAACGGCTGGCAGGCGCATGGGGTGGTCCTTTCGTTGAAGTTGATTGTATGCGAAGGATGAATTCCGTGCATCAAACTGCTGAGTTCCGGCGTCTCACTGGGTGATGAAGTACGTGTTGCTGGTCCTGTTGGCAGCGTGTGCCTGGGCGCAGTCACAGCCAAACCAGCCTGTCAGCAATCCGGAACCGAGGCATCATCCTGGGGCGGGCAAAGACATCGGCAGCGGCGCGGGCGACGTCGGAAAAGGTGCGGCCAAGGGCGCGGGCAATGTAGCGAAAGGCACCGGCAAGGGTGCGGTGGACTTAGTCACTCTGCATCCCATCAATGCGGCGGGCTCGGTGGGCAAAGGCGCGGGCGTGGGCGGCAAGGATGTGGCCGTTGGCACCGTGAAGGGCACGGGCAAAATCGGCAGAGGCATCGGCAAGGCGCTCAAAAAGCTATTCTAGTGTCGATCGGAGAAACCAATGAACAAGACCAACAATCAGCCGTTCCTGACTGACGTTCAAGAGCTGCGCTCGCGGGCGCGTACCAGCCTGGAGAAAGGTCCCGTGACGCCCGATTACCAGGGCGACGTGAAGCAGACCATTGACATTCTGCAGTCGGTGCTCGCCACCGAAATTGTCTGCGTGCTGCGCTATACCATGAACGCAATCGCGGCGACCGGTATTTCGAGCGAGGGCGTGAAAGCGGAATTCGAACAGCACGCCAAGGAAGAGCAGGGCCATATGCGGCAGGTGGCGGACCGGATCAATCAACTGGGTGGATCGCCGAATTTCAATCCGGAGGGATTGGCATCGAGAGCGGCGTCGCAGTATGTGGAGGGCGCGAACTTAGTCGAGATGATTAAGGAGAACCTGGTGGCCGAGCGAATCGCGTGCGAGCATTATCGCGAGCTGATTCGGTACTTCGCCGACAAGGATCCCACTACGCGAGTGATGATGGAGCACATTCTCATCAATGAAGAAGAGCACGCCAACGACATGCATGACCTGCTTGTCGCGCACGAAGGCAAGCCTATGCTGAAGAGCCACGCGTAAGAGCGCGGGCGGCTCCGGCTAATGGCAGCGCGAGCTGTTTTCGTTCCAGCGCCAGCAGAAATTCCTTGCGGGGAAGGCCGCCGCCGTAACCGGTGAGCTTGCCGTTGCTGCCGATGACGCGATGGCAGGGAATCACGATGGGAATCGGGTTCGCGCCATTGGCGCGGCCCACTGCGCGGGAAGCGTTGGGCGATCCGATGCGCCGTGCGAGTTCGCCATAAGAGATCGTCTCGCCATAAGGAATGTTGCATAACTCGCGCCAGACGCGCTGGTGAAACGCTGGACCTTCGGGCGCGAGAGCTAAATCGAAATCATGGAGCTCGCCCGCGAACCACGCCCGCAATTGGCGAATGGTGTCGCGCAACGGCACTGCATCTTCCCGCCAGTTTGAACCTGGTAAAGCCGGCTCGCGACCATCCGCGAAGACGATATGGCGCAGCCGGGCTTCATCCGCCGCCAGCAGCAGCTTTCCGGTGGGGCTTTCCATCCATGTGTAGAAGACCGATGGTTCCATCTTTTACTCCTTGCCAAATGTGCATGGCGGCATAGGCTCGCCAGGGACGCCAGCGTTCGGCGTGACGCTCTAATTCCGCGGGCGTTTTCATGCCGGTGGCGCGCAGCAGGGCCAGATCCCCGGCGGGAAATGCGTCTGGATCCGAGAGCGCGCGCATCGCGATATATTGCGCGGTCCAAGGCCCCAGGCCCCGGATAGCGCACATGCGGCCGACGCACGTGGCTGCATCGTGGCCGCCGTCGAACAGCAGCGATTCCGACGCTGTGGCGCGAGCAAACTCGCGGATCGCTTCGGCGCGCGCTGCCGGAATGCCGATGGCGAGATCGGCGGAGACGAGCTCGGACGCCGAGGGAAAAGTGCAGGCCAGTCCGTCAATTTGAAACGGAACCGGATGACCGAATCGAGCAGCGAGCCGCGCGGTGAGAGTGGACGCGCCGGCCACGCTCACTTGCTGGCCAAGAATCGCGCGGACTCCGAGTTCGAACGCATCCCAGGCGCCCGCGACGCGCAGGCCGGGGCGCATCTTGATTAATCGGGCGAGCAGCGGGTCGCGTTGCAGGCTGGAATTGATCGCGAGCGGGTCGGCATCCAGATCGAACATGCGGCGTACGCGGGAAACCACGTGCAGCAACCGCGCTGGCCCCACGGAATCCACGCGAAGTGTCAGCGCGTGCCGGGCGCCTGGGTGTATTTCGAGCCAGCCGGGCTGGCCGTCCAGCACAAATGTTCTGCAGTAAACGTCGCCGTGAATGGATTCCACGCCCGCGATCGCGCGCTTGGCGAGGAAGCTGAGCAGCGCGTCATAGTCATACGGCGGACGAAACCGCAGTTGGAGCGTGCATGGTCCCTCGATCGAGGCGCGTTTGGACCCGCCGCGCAACTCCCGCGGACTGCGTCCATAAGTCGCGCGAAAGGCGGCATTGAAGCGGCGAATGCTGCCATAGCGCGAGGCGATGGCGATCGTGGTGAGAGGCAGCGTGGTCTCGTCGATCAGTTTCTTGGCGGAGAGCAGGCGCTGCGCTTGCGCGACGGCAACGGGCGTGGCGCCCAGATGCTGCAGGAACAAGCGGCGCAAGTGACGCGATCCGATTCCGAGGCGTTCGGCGAGACACTCTACATTGGAATCTTCCAGCGCGCCTTCATCGATGAGCCGCAGCGCGCGCGTCACCGTGGTGGAAGTTCCATCCCACGCCGGCGTGCCCCAACTTTCGGGACGGCAGCGCAGGCATGGGCGAAAACCGGCTTGCAGAGCCGCGGCCGCCGACGGATAGTAATCGACGTTCCCTTCTTGCGGCGAGCGCGCGGGACACACCGGCCGGCAGAAGATACGGGTGGTCCGGACGGCGATGAAGAACTTTCCGTCGAAGCGCGCATCGCGCGACAAACGGGCTCTCCGGCAGATTTCGCGGCTCAGTTGCACCTTCCTCGATCATAATCGCAGGCGCAGTGGGAGACTAGCCGTTTTCGGACTTGAATGGCATGGCGCTAATATGGAAATACATGCGTGTTGCGGTGGTTTGCGCCCTGTCCATGTTGGCAGCAAGCGCAGTGATCTTTGCAGGAAAACTGCTGGCCGACCGGTTGGAAGATACCTTCTACGTTCCGCTCGACGATCCGGCCATCCTATATGCGGGGCCGATGTCGGACCCCATCGCGCTTCTGGAAAAGCAGGTCGAGAGCGGGAAAGTAAAACTGGATTACGCGGACAACGGCTGGGGCTACCTGCCGGCGGTCCTGACGGAACTCGGCATCAACATCGATTCGCAGGTGCTGGTTTTTTCGCGCACCAGCATTCAGACTTCGCACATATCGCCTCAAACGCCGCGCGCTATTTATTTCAACGACGACAGCGCGGTGGGTTTTGTGCAGAACGGCGAAGTGCTGGAAATGTCGTCCATCGATCCCAGGCAGGGCGCGGTTTTCTACAGCCTGGACACTGAGAAATCCGACAAGCCGGAGTTCACTCGCCGCGACGATTGCCTGCGCTGCCACCAGGGCGCCCAGACCATGGGCATTCCCGGGCTCATGGTCAGCTCGGTGCATCCAGTCAACGACGCCGATGCGCGTGAGTCGCATGGCAGCGCGTTCATCACCGACGACCGGATCAGTCTGGAAGAGCGCTGGGGCGGTTGGTACGTCACGGGAACTACCGGATCGACGGTGCATCTGGGGAACAATCCGGAGCTGACCGACCCATTGAATCCTGGACGGGCGTCCAAAACCGGTACTCAGAACCTAACCAGCCTGGACGGCTTCTTCAACACCTCCCGCTACCTGGCGCCCACCAGCGATATCGTCGCGCTGATGACGTTGGAACATCAGACCCGGATGACCAACCTGATGACCCGGATCGGGTGGGATGCGCGGATCGCTCTGCGGGAGGGCAAAGGCACGGTGGATGAGGCCGCGCGCGACCGGATCAACACCGAGATTGAGGAGATGATCGGGTACATGCTCTTCGTGGACGAGGAGCCGCTGAAAGAGCCGGTGAAAGGCGTCTCGACGTTCACCCAGACCTTCGCCGAGCGTGGCCCGAAGGACTCCAAAGGCCGGTCGCTGCGGGATTTCGATCTTCAGAAGCGCCTGTTCCGGTATCCGCTGTCCTACATGATCTATAGCGCGGCGTTCGATGGTTTGCCGGCTTTGGTACGGGATCGCGTCTACCAGCGGCTGCATGAAATCCTGACAGGTCAGGACAAAAGCAAGACCTATGCCGGGATTTCGGCTGCCGACCGGCAGGCGGTGCTGGAGATCGTCCGCGCCACCAAACCCAAGCTGCCGGAATATTGGCTTTCTGCCAAATAAATTCGTTGTTACCTGAAGTTAGGCGGCTGGCGGAGTAACAATAGAATGAATGAGTTCGTCATTCATAACGGTGCAGGAATCCGGGTGGACCGGAGCCGCCGTCCGATAGAATTGCAATATCAGTAGCTTGGGCGGTATCCTCGAATGAAGGGCCCGCGTTTTGGCGCGGAAGGATCCATGAAGATACTACATGCTGTCGGTTGCATCGCAATTCTGAACGTGTTGGGCGTTCAGATGGCCAGTCCGCAGGCGTCTCCGCCGCCGATTCAGGTGAAGGATGCCACCGCGGAACGCGCACTTCTAAATCAATATTGTGTCGTCTGTCATAACAACCGGCTGAAGACCGCCGGCCTGGAATTGGACAAGATGGACACGACGCACGTCGCCGATCACGCCGAAAAGTGGGAGATGGTGGTGCGGAAGCTGCGGGCCGGGATGATGCCGCCGTCCGGGATGCCCAGGCCGGCGTGGGGCACCTACGAATCCATGGTCGGATGGTTGGAAGGCGAGCTGGATAAGTCTGCCGTCACCCGACTGCCTCCTCCCGGGCTGCATCGGCTGAATCGCACCGAATACGCGAACGTGGTTCATGACCTGCTGGCCCTGGATATCGATCCCACCAAGTATTTGCCGACCGACGATTCGACGCGCGGATTCGATAACATCGCGGGCACGTTGGCTCTGTCGCCCGCGTTGCTGGAAGGCTACACGAGCGCTGCGGCCAAGATCAGCCGGATCGCGCTGGGGGATATAAACGCTCCGATCCTTGCCACCTATCGCGTACCGTCCGACACCACGCAGGATTATCACATTGAAGGACTTCCGTTCGGCACGCGCGGCGGCCTGGTAGCCGAGCACGAGTTTCCGGCCGACGGCGACTACGTATTCAAGGTGTTCCCCATCAACAAAGGGTTGATGGACAACAACACTGCGTTCGGCGAAATCACTGGCGAAAAGCTGGAACTGCTGGTGGATGGCCAGCGTGTGCACTTGTACGATTGGGATAAAGACATCGCGCGCGGCAAGGCTGTGCATGGCGGCACGGCCGATGTTCATTTCCAGGTAAGCGCGGGACCTCACACAGTGGGCGTGACGTTTTTGTCCACGCAACTTGCGCCTAGCCAGGATCTGGACGAGCATTTCCTGCGCAGCACCATCGAGACCGGTGGGTTGCCGGGCTTCAAGTTCTATCCGCACGTAGGCAAGATGGAGATTCTGGGTCCGTTCAAACCGGCGGGTGCGAACGATTCACCCAGTGCGAAGAAGATTTTCGTTTGCCATCCGGCCAGTGCGTCGGACGAAACGGCCTGTGCCACGAAGATTGTGAATACTCTGGCGCGGCATGCGTTCCGCCGTCCGGTGACCCCACAAGATACCGAGACGCTGATGAGTTTTTATCAACAGGGACGCAACGATGGAAATTTCGACACCGGCATCGAGCGGGCGCTGCAGCGCATCCTGGCTGATCCGGAGTTTGTATTCCGCAAAGAGGCCGAGCCGCCTAATCTTGCGACTGGCCAGTCGTATCATATTTCCGATCTGGAGCTGGCGTCGCGCCTCTCGTTCTTCTTGTGGAGCAGCATTCCGGACGACGAGTTGATTAAAGTGGCGGCGGAAAATAAGCTGCACGAACCGGCGGTGCTGGAAGAGCAAGTGCACCGCATGCTGGCCGATCCACGGTCAGACCGGTTGGTGACCAACGTCGCCGGGCAGTGGCTGAACTTGCGGGCCTTGGCGACCTGGGCTCCCACGGTTTCCGTCTTTCCCGATTTCGACGACAACCTGCGTCTGGCGATGCGCAAAGAGACCGAGCTGTTTTTCGGCAGCATCGTGCATGAAGATCGCAGTGTCATCGATCTTTTGGATGCGAAGTACACTTACTTGAACGAGCGGCTGGCCAAGCACTACGGCATTCCGGGCGTCTACGGCAGCGATTTCCGGCGCGTGGATCTGACGCCTGATTTCGACGTGCGCCGCGGGCTGCTGGGGCAAGCCAGCATCGAAACCATTTCATCCTATCCGCAGCGGACCACGCCGACGGTTCGCGGCAAAACGATCATGCATATTTTCCTGGGCGTCGATCCGCCCGATCCGCCACCAAACGTTCCGCAGTTGAAGGATCAGGGCACGGCGGTCCATGGCGGCGCGAAGCCCACCATGCGGCAGCAGATGGAGCTGCATCGCAGCCACGAGCCCTGCGCGACGTGCCATAAGATTATGGACCCGATCGGATTCTCGATGGAGAATTTCGACGCGGTGGGCCACTGGCGGACTACCGATAACGGAAGCCCGATCGATGCCAGCGGCACGCTGGTGGATGGCTCTAAGCTGGACGGCGTGAAGGGTATGCGCGACGCGCTGATGAAGTATTCGCCGGAGTTCGTCCGGGTGGTAACCGAGAAGCTATTTATTTACGCGATGGGCCGGGGGACCGAGTATTACGATATGCCCCTGATCCGCTCCATCGTGCATGAGGCGGAACCGAAGAATTACCGGTTCTCATCTTTAATCCTAGGAATTGTGAAGAGCGAACCGTTCCAGATGAATCAGAAGTTAGAGAAGGTCACCTCGAACGGCGAAGGCCCGCTGAGGGCCTCTCGTTAGTGTGCTCACTGACGCACCAGGCTCGGTGTTCGAGCCGGTTTAGAGAATAAAGAATATAAAGGGGACGCAATCCATGTTTATTACCAAGAAGCACATGTCCCGGCGCACGATTCTTCGCGGGGCCGGTGTTGCGCTCGCGTTACCGCTGCTAGATTCGATGCTTCCAGCGCAAACTTTGATCAGCAAGACGGCGGCGAATCCAAAGACTCGATTCACCGGAATCTTTATTCCTCACGGCGCGGCGCCCGGGTGGTGGGTACCCGAGGCGGGAGGCCCCGGCGAGCCGAAGGCCGAAGCGGGCGCCAAGCAGTTCAAATACCCCATGATTTTTGAGCCGCTGGAACCGTTCCGCGAGCACACCGTGATCCTGAGCGGGATGTGGTCGAAATCTGCCGAGCCGCCTCCTGGACAAACGGGCGCGGATCACTGGGTGGCCGCGGCGTTCCTGTGCGCCGACAAGCCGAAAAAGACCACCGGCGCGGACATCTACGACGGAACCACCATCGACCAGATCATCGCGCAGCATGTCGGGCAGGGATCGCTGCTGCCGTCGCTGCAACTGGCGCTGGAAGATCCGGGCGCTAATTCGAGCAACTGCGGCGAAGGCTATAGCTGCACCTATTCGAACACGATTTCCTGGTCCACTCCCACTTCGCCGCTGCCCATGGAGCTCGATCCTCAGGTAGCCTTCGAGCGCTTGTTCGGCGCGGGCGGCACTCCGGCGGAGCGCGCGGCGCGGCGCGAGCAGGATCGCAGCATTCTGGATTCCGTCACAGCCAAGCTGGCCAGCTTCAAGCAGGACTTGTGTCCGAGCGACCGTTCCAAGCTGGATGAATACGAAACCGACATCCGCGAACTGGAGCGCCGGCTGGCGCTGGCCAAGAAAGCCACCGGCACCGTGAACACAGAGGGCGTGGTGATCCCGGCCGGTATCCCAGAATCCTTTGATGAACACGTGAAGCTGCATTTCGACCTGCAGCGCCTGGCGTTCCAGGCCGACATCACGCGCGTTTCCACCATGCTCTACGCCCGCGATCTGACCTCGCGTTCTTATCCGGAAAGCGGAGTGCACGACGGCTTCCATGGGATTTCGCATCACGCCGAGAATCCCACCACCATCGCGCGCTACGCCAAGCTGAATCAATATCACATCAAGTGCCTGGCGTACTTCGTCGAAAAGCTGAAGAACACCCCGGACGGCGATGGCACGCTGCTGGATCATTCGCTCATCCTTTACGGCACCAATATGGGCGACTCCAACCAGCACCTGCATTACGACGTGCCGCACGTGCTGATCGGCGGGGCGTCGGGACAGCTCAAGGGCGACCGCCACTTGGCGTACAAGTCGCGCACCGTTCCCACCGGCAATATGCTTGCCAGCATCCTGGATCTGTACGGCGTTCACGAAGACCAGATCGGCGACAGCACCGGTCGTTTGCCGGGTTTGGTCTAATCACTCAAAATATGCCAACGCGACGCGTCCTCTCCGTCTTCCCAGCGGTTTGTGGTGGTGTTCTGCTGTTTGGTCTGTGCGCTTTCGGCGCGAGTAACAGCCCGCTGGCAGACGCCGCCATGAACGGCGATCAAGGGGCGCTTGAGTCTCTGCTGCACCAGAAGGCCGATGTCAATGCCCAGCAGTCAGACGGCGAGACGGCCATCCAGTGGGCCGTCTATCGCGACGACCTGAAGATGGCCGATGAGCTGATTGCCGCCGGCGCCGACATCAAGCTGGCCAATCGGGAGGGCGCTACGCCGATGTATCTGGCGTCGCTGCATGGCAGCGCTCCGATGATTGAACTGGTGTTGAAGGCGGGCGCGGACGTCAATCAACTTGGACCCGAGGGCGAGACGCCGCTGATGCTGGCTGCGCGTACGGGGAATCTGGATGCCATCCGGCTGCTGCTGGATCATAAGGCCGACGTCAACGCCAAAGATACGCTGCGCGGAACCACGGCTCTCATGTGGGCCACCGAACAGCTGCATCCGGACGCCGTGAAGCTGCTGATTGCGCATGGCGCCGTCGTCAGCGCGCAGACGGATAAAGACACCCGGAACGCGCGGAACAACTTAGCGAATACAGTGAAGCAGCGCCTGCATTCGAGCTTTGGCGTTTTCGGCAAACGCGGGCCAGGCAACGATGGCACTCCTCCGTTGTCCGAGCGCGCAGCCGGCGCGAAGGGTCCAGCTCCGGCCGCTGGTCGAACGCCCGCGGCTGGCCCGGAGGTTGCGTCGGCGGGTGGGCCAGAGGCTGGCGCCAAGAAAGGTCCGCCCACTCAACCCAACGGCGAGGATGATTTCATTGCGTTCTTCCGCCGTCCAGCCAAGAAAGACGGTGGCGGATTAACGCCGCTGGTCTACGCCGCGCGCGAGGACTGCATGGAATGCGCCAAAGAGCTGGTGGAAGCAGGCGCGGACGTCAACCAGCGAACGTATTATGGTTGGACGCCGCTTCTGGTGGCGACACAAAACCGGCATTATAAACTCGGCCAGTACCTGCTGGAACATGGCGCGAACCCGAACACGGCAAATAACGGTGGTTGGACGCCGCTGTACCTGGCGACAGACAACCGCAATATCGAAGGCGGCGATTATCCAGTGCGTGATCCGGATATGGATCACCTGGATTTCATCAAGCTGCTGATCGCCAAAGGGGCGAATGTAAACGCCCGCATCTGCGGCGTGGAATCCACGCCTGAAGAATGCAAGGGCGATAGCACCGAAACTCGCACCAACTTCACCATGCAGTGGCTCTTTGAAGACGGCGCCACTCCGTTTCTGCGCGCTGCGCAATCGGGCGACGTGGAACTGATGAAACTGCTGCTCGCACATGGGGCGAATCCGAAGATTTATACGGCGCATGATGTGACGCCGCTGGCCGTAGCCTCCGGCATCGGTTGGGTGGAAGGCGTGACGTTTGAATGGTCACCGGAAGAGAATCTGGAAGCCGTCAAGATGTGCCTGGCTCTGGGTATCGATCCCAATGTGGCTGACGACGAAGGCCGTACTGCGCTGCATGGCGCGGCGCACAAAGGCCGCCTGGCAGTGATTCAACTGTTGGTAGACCACGGCGCCAATCTGAACGCGCACGACGGCGGGAGCCGCGATAGCGTGAACGGCGCGCTGCTCGGCAAGACCTGGATTCCGCTGGATTGGGCGCGCGGCTTAGTCCGCGTAGGCGTACAGTCCGCGATTCCGCATCCGGAAGCTGCGGCCTTGCTCGCCAAGCTGATGACCGAACAGCATATTCCGATACCGCCGCCGCCTACCTCGTCGATTTGTTTGACAGAAGGATTGAACGGCTGCCACTAATTCACCCGGCAGCTTGGTTCGGTTCAGAGATTGAAGCGATTATCCGAAACAAACGCCGGGTTCCACTGAACCTTAGCCGGTTCTTTAAACGCCGGGTTCTCTTCTTTCAGTAGCGCTACCGTCGCCACCACCGCTGCGTCCTTGGCTTCCTCTTCATCGGTAGCGGTGATCTCCGCTTCGTGGTGATTGTCGCCCAGCAACTGCAGTCGCCAGGTGGAATCGCCGGAAGCCTCGAGAAGCAACCAGTAGGGTCCCAAACGGGTTGTGAGTTTACGAACCAAGGGGGGATGGCGAAGCGGGCGGGCGGCTTACCAGCGCGGCCCTTTGCTGCGTCCTTTATTGAAACCGCCGCCACCGCTGCGATTCCCGCCACCGCCGCCGGGACGTCCACCGGAGCGCTCCTCACGGGGCCGCGCTTCGTTGACATTCAAATCCCGGCCGTTCATATTGCGGCCATTCAAACCGGCAATCGCATTGGAGGCCTCATTGCGGTTAGTCATCTCGACAAACGCAAAACCCCGGGGTTGGCCGGTGTCGCGATCGCGCACGATATTCACTCGTTCCACGGCGCCAAATTCATTGAAAGCGGCTTCCAGGTCTTCCTGGGATGTTTCGTAGGAAAGGTTTCCTACAAAGATGTTGGTCATGCGGACACTCCTTAGCTGCGGGGTCGTTCGGCAGCATGGTTCACAGTTACAGGCGAGCTGGCGTACGCCGGAACGCGAGGCGAAGTCGCGAGCAAAATTGACTGGTTCTCATAGTACCACGGCGGCCCTCGGAAACCATACCGCTGAGTGTTAATTTCACTGTGAAAACCGGCACAACGCGTACAACTGATGAGTACGTGGAAACGCTTCATTCCCTCCGGTCTTAGTACTCCCGATCCATCCGTTAGCCCCGCACTCGTACCCTCCAATTTTGTTACCGGCAGGCTATTTCGGGGCTTTTGAGGCCCATCTACAATCGAATCGTCATGGATTTCACCGATCTGCAAATGGTCTTTATCGTGGCCGTGGTCTTAATTGCCGCCGGCGCGATAGTCTTCTTCGACCTTCGGAGAAAACACCGCAAGCGGCAACCGCCGCCCCGCTTCAAATCCCATATCCACAGCGTCGCGCGGCCGCAGCGTCCCATGCTCGTATTCGAGACCGCGCCGATCGACTACGCTTTTGCCAAGAAGCTGGCAGCCGAACGCCCGCTGGAGCCATTGGTCGGCACCGTGACACCGTTCCGCCCGCCGGTGCAATCGCGGGCACGCGAGACAGTCACCGTGGAATTAGCTTCGCCCTCTCCCGCGCTGGTGCCGGAAACTCTGCTTCCCGCGGTCAATCTCCCGGCCTTCACCATTGATGCCGCTCTGTGGGAACGCCTGATCTCCAGCCAGCCGCAGCGAAATTTGCTTTGCTCCGCCGATGGTTCCACGCATACCGTAGAGGCCAGCTATGGCATGATCCGCGAGGATGGCCATGATTCGGTTTCAGCCCGGCCGCCGAGCGGAATGATCCAGCAGCCGGTGCTCGACGAACTGCTCGAAAGCGGGGAACCGTTTACCGGACTGGTCGTTTCCATCAACGTCAACGATAACGACAGCAGCATGTGGCACAACCCCGGCTTGATGCAGTCGGTGGGGAGCCATATCGCCAGTTTGCTCAGAGAAAACGACTTTGCTTGCCGCACCGCCTATGACGAATTCGTGCTGGTATGCCAGGGAGAACAAGGCGCTGAATCGCAGCGCTGGCTGAACCATATTTCCGAGCGCCTCTGGGATTTCCAGCTGCGCGGCTTGGGCGCCGCCTCCATTCTGTTCAGTTGGGGCGCGGTGCAAGCTCAAGATCAACCGCTGGCCGAAGCCATTGCTTCCGCGGCGGAACGCATGCGCGAAACCAAGCGGAGCGGAAATGCCGCTCAATCCGCCCTTGCGCAGCGACAGGCTGTCTGACCCACTTCCTTCTTCGGGTTACTCCAGAAGCCGCCGTCTTCTCCGCCGGCTTCTGGAGTTTTTTTCTGGGATGAATCAGACCGAAGTTAGGGCAATCCCCAAAGGCTCGAGGTGACCCGCCATAGCCGTTGTTCAGTTCCGCTTCGGACCCCTTCACCGGACACACCTGGCTTGACCGCCTCCAGCAGCCTGGCCGTCAGGTTGCGTATTTCGTTGCATGGCATATCCTCAAGCCACCCAGGTACCCGTTATCACCGAATATCGGATCGGCTTCCGGTTTCGCGGTTCTGATCGCAATGTGGAGCTTTGTTGCGTTCGTGGCATTGCGGCTAGCCCGTTTGTCCGGCCGGAGGAAAGACTCTCGCGTTAGTTAACGCGTTCCAGGAGTCCTTGACGTTTCTGGGATAATCGAAGAAGGCAGGGTAACCCCTCCTCCCGAAGCATCCCTTGGAAGAATCCATTCTCATCCGTGGAGCGCGAGTCCACAACCTGAAGAACGTCTCGCTCGCGATTCCGCATAATCTGCTGACGGTGGTGACCGGTGTCTCGGGCTCCGGCAAATCGTCGCTGGTGTTTGACACCGTCTACGCGGAGGGCCAGCGGCGCTATGTGGAATCGCTGTCCGCCTATGCGCGCCAGTTCCTGGAGCGCATGGAAAAGCCGAATGTGGATGAGATTTCCGGAATTGCGCCGCCCATCGCCATCCGCCAGAAAAACACCACGCGCAATCCGCGCTCCACGGTGGCCACGTCCACGGAAATCTTCGATTATCTGCGCTTGCTCTACGCGCGCGCCGGGCGCAGTTATTGCCCCAAGTGCGGCGACCAGGTGGTGCGCGACACGGTGGATCAGGTGGCGAAAAGAATGCTGGATCAGCCACCCGGCTCGCGCTGGTACGCGTTATTTCCGGTGCGCGTGGGAGGCGGAACGGACGCGCTGCGCGATCATCTTTTCGAGCTGCGCAAGAAGGGCTTCAATCGCCTGTATCAGAACGGGCGCGTTTTTGAATTTTCCACGCCCGAGTCGCTGCTGGATATCGATTTCGGCCAGCCGCTGTTTATTTTGGTGGACAGATTTGTCATCGCACCCGATCTGCATCAGCGCATCGTGGACACCACCGAAATCTGCTATCGCGAAGCCGGCGAAGTAATTTTCGAGGAAGCCACGCCGCAGAATCCGCCGCCCCAGATCCTGCGTTTCAGCGAGAAGTTCGCCTGCAAGCGTTGCGGAATCGAATTGGTGACGCCGGAGCCGGGCCTTTTCAGCTTCAACAATCCCATGGGCGCTTGCCCGCGCTGCCAGGGCTTTGGAAACACCATCGATTACGACATGGATTTGGTTATCCCCAACCCTGGGCTGTCGCTGAATGAAGGCGCGGTGGATCCCTGGACCAAACCGCAATATGCGTCGTTCGGCGCGCGCTTCTGGAAGGCCTCGCACTCCAAGCTGCGCTGGGATGTGCCTTTCGGGGATCTGCGGCCCCCAGAGCAGGCCATGGTGGTGAAGGCGATTCACGATTTCTTTGCCGAAGTGGAAACGAAAAAATACAAAGTCCACGTGCGCGTGTTTCTGAGCCGCTACCGGGGCTATGCCAACTGCCCGGATTGCAGCGGTTCGCGCCTACGCGCCGAAGCGCTCAACGTTCGGATTGCCGGCAAAACCGTCGCCGACGTGGTGCGGCTGAACATCGAGCAGGCGTACCAGTTCTTCGAATCGCTGGAACTATCGCCCGAAGAATCGGCCATCGCCGACAAGATCCTGGTGGAAATTCGCCAGCGCCTGAAGTTTCTGAACGACGTGGGGCTCGACTATCTGACGCTAGACCGCCTGTCGTCCACGCTGTCGGGCGGGGAAGCGCAGCGCATCCAGCTCGCCACTTGCCTGGGATCGCGCCTGGTGGGCGCCTGCTACGTGCTGGATGAGCCGTCCATCGGATTGCACTCGCGCGACACTGGCCGGCTGATTCGAATCTTGGAAGAGCTGCGCGACCTGGGCAACACCATCGTGGTTGTGGAGCACGATGCCGACGTGATGCGCGCGGCCGACCACATCATCGACATGGGCCCGGGCGCGGGTGAGCTCGGCGGCCAGATTGTGTTCGAGGGCTCCTATCGCAAGATCATGGGGAACGGATCGGCGACGCTTACATCGAAATACCTGCGTGGCGATTTGCACGCCGAGAGCACGGGCGAGCGGCGGGAAGTGGATCGCCGCAAAACCGTGAAGTTCTTCGGCGCGCGCGCTCACAATCTCAAAGGCATCGACGTTGAGATTCCCTTGAACATGATGGTGGCGATAACGGGCGTGTCGGGCTCGGGCAAGTCCACCCTGGTTCACGACGTGATTTATCAAACGCTCATGCAGCGCTTGCGAAAATCCGCGCTGGAAGGCTTCAATGAGGATCAGGACCAGAAGGCCGAAAAGATCACCTGCCGCCGCGTGGAGCGCGCGGAATTGATCCATGAGGTGGTGCTGGTGGATCAATCGCCGATCGGCCGAACGCCGCGTTCCAATCCCGTGACGTATATCAAAGCGTTCGATCTGATCCGCGAAATCTTCGCGTCCACTCCGGAAGCCAGAAAGCGCGGCTACAACGCCGGGCACTTCTCGTTTAATATCCCCGGGGGGCGCTGCGAAAATTGCCAAGGCGATGGAACCGTGACTGTGGAGATGCAGTTTCTGGCCGACGTGGAGCTGGTGTGCGAAGAGTGCAAAGGGACGCGCTTCAAGAGCGCGATTCTCGACATCCGGTACAAGGGGCTGAATATCCACGAAGTGCTGCAATTGACCGTGAAGGAAGCGCTGTCGTTTTTTTCGGAATCCAAGAAGCTGGTCGGCCGCTTGAAAGTCCTGGCCGACGTCGGGTTGGGCTACCTGCGGCTAGGACAATCGGCCACCACGCTGAGCGGAGGCGAAGCCCAGCGCGTCAAGCTCGCGTCGCACCTGGCGCAATCCACTTGCAGCGGCACGCTGTTCATCTTCGATGAACCCACCACGGGGCTGCACTTCGACGACATCGCGAAACTGCTGGCGGCGTTTCAGCGGCTGATCGAAAACGGCGGAAGCATCCTGATCATCGAGCACAACCTGGACGTGATCCGCAGCGCTGATTGGGTGATCGACCTAGGGCCGGAGGGCGGGGAGCGCGGCGGGGAAATCGTGGCTGAAGGAACGCCCGAGCAAATTGCGGCGGCCCGAGATTCCTACACTGGGCGATACTTGAAAGAATATGCCGCAAACGCCGCACGTTGAGTCACACTTTACAGCTTCAGATTTTGTACGCGACATTGTAATTGGCATGGCGGACGGCCTCACGGTGCCCTTCGCGCTCGCGGCGGGTTTGTCGGGCGCCGAAACCACTTCGCGCATCATTGTTATCGCGGGACTGGCTGAGATCGCAGCCGGATCGATCGCGATGGGCCTGGGCGGATACCTCGCGGCTAAGAATGACGCCGACCACTACCTTAGCGAGTTGAAGCGCGAGCAGCGCGAGGTGGAAGAGCTTCCTGACGTGGAGGCGCAAGAAGTGCTGGAGGTTTTCGAAACCTACGGGCTGACGCACGGCGAGGCGATTCCAATTGTCGATTCGCTGCGCGAGCGTCCCAAGCAGTGGATCGATTTTATGATGCGCTTCGAATTGGGCCTGGAAGAGCCGGATCCCAAGCGCGCGGTCCGCAGCGCCAGCACCATTGCGGGCGCCTACATCGCGGGCGGTCTGATTCCGCTGGCGCCCTATATGCTGATGGCGTCGGCCGGCTCGGCCCTGATTGTTTCTGTGGTCGCCACCATTGTGGCGCTGGCCTGTTTTGGCGCGGTGAAGGGCCATTACACGGCGATGCCGCTGGGTTCTAGCGCGCTGCGTACCGCGCTCATCGGCGGATTGGCCGCCGCGGCAGCCTTCGGAATCGCCCGGCTCGTTTCTGGGGGAAAATAGAAGGAGCGTTCTATGAGCCCAAGAATCCTGTTGGCCCTTGTCTTGGCTTCCCAAACAGCGTTGGCGTTCCAGACAAACCTCGCCCAACAGGGACTGAAGGCGCTCGATGAAAAGCGCTACGCGGACGCGGTCGCAAGTTTCAGCCAGGCTATCGCGGCCGATCCGAAGGACTACAGCCTCCACTTCAACCTCGCGCTGGCTTACAGCCTGATGGGGAAAAACGCCGAGGCGATTCCCGAATACAAAAAGACGCTTGAGTTGAAGCCCGATCTTCATCAGGCCGAGCTGAACCTGGGCATTTCCCTTTTGCGGGAAAAGCAGCCGGCGGAGGCGGTTTCCTACCTGACGTCCGCCGCCGCGCAGGACGCCAAGGATTACCGCGCGGTCTACTATCTGGCAACCGCGCTGCTGGGCGCGGGCGATTTCGCAAAAGCCGAGCAGTCCTACACCACCGCGCTGGCCCTGAATCCAAAATCGCCAGATGCGGAACTCGGCTTGGCGCACGCGCTGGCCGGCCAGAACCGGCTGGAGGATGCGGCCGCTCATTTCAAGAAAGCCGCCGAGCTGAACCCTGCTTACCGCGACGACTTGCTGGAACTGGCCGAAATGTACGAGAAGGCGAAGCAACCCGAGCAGGCCATGGCGATCTATCAGCAGTTCCCCGAAAATCCGGGAGCGCAGGAGCGGCTAGGCGATCTGCTGCTGAAGGCCGGCAAACCGGCCGATGCCATCGCGGACTTGCTGGTCGCGGTTGCGAAATCGCCCACCGAAGCGAATCGCGCGGCTCTGGCGGAGGCGTATCTCAAGAACAACCAGCCCGACAAAGCGCAGCCGGTGGTGGAACAGATCCTGGCCGCCGACCCGGACAACTTCGAGATCCGCATGCTGCATGGACGTCTGATTCGCGACCAGCGCAAGTTTCCGGAAGCCGCGGCTGAGTTTGAACGCGCCACCCAGCTCAAGCCTGACGCGCCGCAGGCCTGGAGCGAACTCGCCGGGGTGCTGGTGATGGCCGAAAACTATCCGGCCGCATTGGCCGCGCTGGACCGCATCGCCGCGCTGCATGCCGAAAAGCCCGGGCACGTGTTTCTGCGTGCCATTGTTTTGGATAAAATCCGGGATTTGAAGCCGGCTGTGGCCAGCTATCAGCGGTTTCTCGAACTGAGCCAGGGCAAAAATCCGAACCAGGAGTGGCAGGCCCGGCAGCGAATCAAGTTGCTGCAAAGGGAGATCGACAACAAGTGATTCCCGTGCTGGTGGTCATCCTCGCGTTCGCCGATCTGGCCGCGGTGAAATTGGAACCCGATCTGAATCGCCGCTCGGAGCTGGCCCTGACGCACGCCGATGAGGTGATCGATGAGGCGCGCCAGGCGTACGAGGCGGGGAACGCGGCCGCCGAAGCCGCCGATATGAAAGAGGTAGCCGATGCGGTGGCGCTTTGCTACGCCTCGCTCGAACAAACCCACAGCGCGCCGCGCAAGAGTAAATACTATAAGCGCGCCGAATTGAAGGTGAGCGCTTTGATGCGCCGCCTGAACGGCTTTCGGGATGAGGTGAGTTACGATTTCCGTCCGAATGTCGAAGTGGCATTGAAGAAACTGTCGGATATCCATGATGAATTAATCACCGACATCATGAGTAAAAAGAAATAGAGGCACAAGGAAGTTGAGGTAAATCCCATGCGATGTGTGGCAATCTTGCTGGTGTTCGCGGCTTGCGCCTGGGCGCAGGAGCGCGACTTCTTGACCTCCGATGAGGTGGATCAAATCCGGGATGCGCAGGAACCGAACATGCGCCTGAAGCTGTACATTGAGTTCGCGCGGCAGCGGGTGGCGGTTTTGCAGCAGTATCTGAGCAAGGACAAACCCGGACGCTCGGCGCTGATTCACGACACGCTGGAGGATTACACGCACATTATCGAGGCCATTGACACCGTGGCGGACGATGCGCTGGGCCGCAAGCTGCCGCTGAATATCGGGATGAAAGAGGTGGCCACGGCGGAAGGCGAGATGCTCGCGACTCTGCAAAAGATCGAGGATGGAGCGCCCAAAGATATGGCGCGCTATGAATTCGTGTTGAAAAACGCCATCGATACTACATCCGATAGCAAGGAGCTTTCAGAAGAGGACCTGCACACGCGCGCTACCGAAGTGGCGGCTGAGGAGAAGAAAGAAAAGCAGGAACGAAAATCCCTGGCGAGCGATGAAGACAAAAAGGCCAAGAACAGCCCGGAGGACAAGCCGGGAGTGATCAAAGCCAACGGCCAAAAGCCGCCGACGTTGTACAAACCCGGCGAGAAGCCCCCGGATCAACAATAGACGGATTACGTTTTAAGCCGTTCGCATGGCTTCTGATTTATCGGAGCCCGCAATGGCCGCTTGCGCCGCTGCCAGCCTCGCAATGGGCACGCGATAGGGAGAACACGAAACGTAGTCCATGCCCACGCGGTAGCAGAATTCCACCGAGTTGGGATCGCCGCCGTGCTCGCCGCAGATCCCGATTTCCAGTTTGGGATTGGTCTTGCGGCCGAGCGTCACCGCCTGCTGGATGAGCTTGCCGACGCCTTCCTGGTCGATAGTCTGGAACGGATCGGCCTTGAAGATCTTCAGCTCTTCGTATTTCTTCGAGAACTTCGTATAGTCGTCGCGCGACATCCCGAGCGTGGTCTGCGTCAGATCGTTGGTGCCGAAGCTGAAGAACTGGGCCACTTCGGCGATCTTATCGGCTGTCAGAGCGCCGCGCGGGATCTCGATCATGGTGCCGATCATGTACTTCATGTTCTTCATGCCGGCCTTTTCGAGCACTTCTTTCGCAACGCGTTCGACGATTTCTTTTTGCAAGGCCAGCTCGCGCTGGAATCCAACCAGCGGGATCATTACTTCCGGGATCACCTTGACGCCCTTCTTGGCCACCTGCACGGCGGCTTCGAAGATGGCGCGCACCTGCATTTCCGTAATATCGGTATGGACGATGCCTAAGCGGCAACCGCGGAAGCCGAGCATGGGATTGAACTCATGCAGGTCCTCGACGCGCTTGAGCAATGCGGGCAGCCTCTTTTTCAGTTCGCCCACCGGGATGCCGTAGCTTTCCGACATTTTCTTCTTTTCTTTGCCGCCCGCGTGCGGAAGCAGCGCGAGATCCACCATCAGGTTTTCACGCTTGGGCAGAAACTCATGCAGCGGCGGGTCCAGCGTGCGAATGATCACCGGGTATCCGTCCATGGCCTCGAACAATCCTGCGAAATCCTTGCGCTGCATGGGCAGCAGCTTTTGCAGGGCTTTGTAGCGCGTCTTTTCGTCTTCGGCCAGAATCATGGCCTGCATGTGCGGGATGCGATCGGCCGCGAAAAACATGTGCTCGGTGCGGCACAGGCCGATGCCTTCGGCGCCAAACTCGCGCGCGGCTTTGGCATCGCGCGGAATGTCGGCGTTAGCGCGCACGCCGAAGTCGCCGCGGAATTCGTCGGCCCACTTCATGAATTCGACGAACAACGGGGACTTAGGATCGGGGTCTTTGGTCTTGGCCTGGCCGAGATAAACGTCGGCGGTGCTTCCGTCGAACGAAATCCAATCGCCTTCTTTGACGACGATGTCTTTGGTGCCTACTTTCACCGTGAACTGCTTCTTGTGTTCTTCGATGTGCAGCGATCCGGCGCCCACCACGCAGGGCAATCCCATGCCGCGCGCGACAACGGCGGCGTGGCTCGATTTTCCACCCACCGCAGTCAGCACGCCCGCGGCAACTTCCATGCCGTGAATATCGTCTGGTGTGGTTTCCTTGCGGACCAGGATCACGGGCCCTTTCTTGACGCTTTCGACAGCCTGATCGGCGTCAAAAACAGCGCGGCCGACCGCGGCACCCGGTGACGCATCAATCCCGTTTGCGATCTTCGTGAGCGTTTTGAGAGAGGCCGCATCAAATAACGGATGAAGCAATTGATCGAGCTGAGGCGGGGCCACGCGCAGCACGGCTTCCTTCTTGTCGATCAAGCCTTCTTTCACCATTTCCACCGCGACGCGCAGCGCTGCCGCGCCGGTCCGCTTGCCGTTGCGTGTTTGCAGCATGTACAGCTTGCCGTTTTCAATGGTGAACTCGAAATCCTGCATGTCGCGATAGTGCTTCTCGAGGTTCGAAGTGATATCGCGAAGCTGGCGATAGGCGTCGGGCATCACTTTTTCCAGATCCGCGATGGGCGACGGTGTGCGAATACCCGCCACCACGTCTTCGCCTTGCGCGTTCAGTAGAAATTCGCCCCAGAAAACTCTTTCGCCCGTCGCGGGATTGCGGGTGAAGCCGACGCCGGTGCCCGAAGTCTCGCCGAGGTTGCCGTACACCATGGCCTGCACGTTGGCCGCAGTTCCCACTTCATCGGGGATTTTTTCCATGCGGCGATAAGTGACCGCGTTCTTGCCCCACCAGGAACGAAACACGGCGTCGCGCGACATGGCGAGTTGTTCGCGCGGGTCTTGCGGAAACGGCTTGCCACTCTCTTTCTTCACCAGCTTCTGATATTCGCCGATGACAGCTTTGAGATCTTCGGCGGATAGGTCGGTATCCAGCTTGGCTTTGGCTTTCTTCTTGCGTTCGTCGAAGATGTGATCGAACTTGTGCATGTCGATATCGAGCGCCACTTCGCCGAACATCTGGATGAAGCGGCGATAACAGTCATACGCGAAGCGCGGATTGGCGCTGTTTTTGGCCAAGCCTTCGACGCTCTTGTCGTTCAACCCCAGATTGAGGATGGTGTTCATCATGCCGGGCATGGAGAACTTGGCGCCGGAGCGCACGCTCACGAGCAGCGGGTCATTGGCATCGCCGAGCTTTTTGCCCATCTTCTGTTCGAGACCGGCGAGCGCTTGCGCGATCTCTTCGCCAATGTCTTTGGGGACGCTGTTCTTGTTCTGAAAATAGATGTTGCAGACTTCGGTGGAGATGGTGAAGCCGGGGGGGACGGGAACGCCCGCGCGGCTCATCTCAGCCAGGCCAGCGCCTTTGCCGCCGAGAACGTCTTTCATTTTTCCGTCGCCGTCGGCTGTGCCGCCGCCAAATGCGTAAACGTATTTTTTCATGATTGCCTTTCTGTGACGATTTCCGAGAAGTCAGCGAGCCTTAGGAAATCGGCTCGGATGCTTTCCAGAAACGTGAGCCGGTTCTTACGAATCCGCTGATCCTCGACATTCACGAGCACCTTGTCGAGGTACATATCGATTCTTGGCCGGAGTGACGGAATCTTTGTCTCGATGTCTTGGCTCGATGTGCGCTGGTATTCGTCCCATAAATCGAGCTCTGGTCCAGTTTCGAGAAGATTAGAGTATACACCCTGAGTCTGTTTGTACCCGGCCTGCCGCAAGATATTGTTAATTCGTTTGAAGCCCGCGGCAATCCCTCTTAGTTCGACTGTCGGAATTGCGTGTACCCGTTCCAAGCGAGACTCCAGATCGATTAAATTGTCCCACCGAACTGCCATGCAGGCGCGGACTTCGTCGTAGCGGAAGCCGCGGACATCGCGGAAATAGTATTCGACGCGGTCGCGCATAAACTCGGAGAGTTCGGGGTTCATCCCGGGAAAATCGAATTTGACCTTGCCCTGGACGACGATCCGCACAAGCCCCTGAGCCGCGCGACGGAGTGCGAACGGGTCCCTTGAGCCGGTCGGGATTATGCCGACAGTGAAACATTGGACGAGCGTGTCCCACTTGTCCGCGAGGCTAACAATCTGACCCGCTTCGGTAGCGGGAATCGTGTCCTCCATGCTCGTGGGCTTGTAGTGATTGAAGACCGCTCGCGCTAGGTCATCGGGTTCTCCTTGCGCCTGTGCGTAGAGGCCGCCCACGATGCCCTGGAGGTCGGTGAACTCTTTCACCATGTCGGTTGTCAGATCGCATTTGCAAAGCAGAGCCGCGCGCTGCGTGTTTGCGTCGCCGCCGAGTTGCTTCACCAATGCCACAACGCGCATCGTCTTATCGTAATAAGAGCCCAACTTGGCCTGGAACGTGACGCTCTTCAAATCCGCGACGCGATCCTCCAGCTTCTTCTTTTGATCCTGATCCCAGAAAAATCGCGCGTCGTTGAAGCGCGCGCGCAGGACCTTTTCGTTGCCTTGGCGAACCAGGCCGTCGGGATCAGCGTTGGTATTCATCACCGCGATGAAGTGCGGCGCTAGCTTGCCCTCGGCGTCTTCGACGGACAAATACTTCTGATGATGCCGCATCACGGTCACCAGCACCTCTTGCGGAAGAGACAAATAACTGCGATCGAAACTGCCGAGGATTGGGGTAGGGAATTCGGTGATGTAGGTGAGCGTGTGGAGCAGATCAGGATCTGGCTTCACGCGCAGGTTTTTGCCCGCCAACAGTCCCGCGATGCCGGTCTCGATCCTGTCGCGCCTTTCGGACGCTGCAAGAATCACGCCGTTGGACCGCAACCGCTCATCGAAATCCTGGATGCTGACCAGAATCGGCGATTGCCCAAGAACTCGATGTCCGGTCGTCGAGTTACCGGACTGCACCCCGGCGATCTCGAATGGAACCACGCCATCGCCCAGCAAAACCACTAACCAGCGAATGGGGCGAATAAACCGCTCGGTTCCTTTGCCGTTCCAAACCATGGTCTTAGGCCACTGGATCTTAAGAATCAGATTGGGTAGATCCCGCGCCAGAACCGCTGCCGTCGCCTGTCCTTGGGTTCGTTTTTTGAAAGCGAAATACTCGCCTTTGGCAGTCGCCTGTTTGCCCAGCTGGTCGGCGGTGGTTCCCATCTTTTTCGCAAATCCTGTAGCCGCACCCGCTCCAGCCGATGTCGACGGTCCCATCACCAACTCTTCGACATCCGCCTGCCGATCTAGCAATCCTTCGGCGCGCAGGACTAAGCGGCGCGGCGTCGCATCCACGGAGGTGACTCTTCCGCCTAGAGCCTGCTGATCGAGCAACGCTTGAAACATATCCTGCAAGTTGTTCAATGCAGGAACAATCATCCAATCGGGGATCTCTTCGGTCCCAATTTCCAGCAAAAACGGCAGGCTCACGCGACCGCCTCACTTTTCGCGCCGATCTCGACCATCCGTGCTTCGGCCACACTTAACGCCAGCCTGCGCACACGCCCGATCACGCCGACGCGCTCCGTCACGCTAATCGCGCCGCGCGAATCGAGCAGATTGAAAATGTGGGAACACTTGAGGACCTGATCGTAGGCGGGCAGAACCACACCCTTTAGCTTGATCAGCCGCTGGCATTCTTTTTCGTGCAGATCGAACAGCGTCCAGAGCATGTCGACGTCGGCCAGCTCGAAATTGTATTTCGAAAATTGCTGCTCGTCTTTGAGGCGAACATCGCTGTATCGGAATCCGGGCGCCCACTCGATGTCGTAGACGCTGTCGACATTCTGCAAGAACGCCACGATGCGCTCCAGGCCGTAGGTGAGCTCAGCAGGGATTAAATCCAAATCGAAGCCACCACATTGCTGGAAATACGTGAACTGCGAAATCTCCAGGCCATCCAGCATCACTTGCCAGCCGATGCCCCACGCGCCCAGCGTCGGCGCTTCCCAATTGTCCTCTTCGAACTTGATATCGTGCTTTCCCAAATCGATGCCAATCGCTTGCAGGCTACCGAGATATAGATCGATGACGTCGGCCGGCGCGGGCTTCAGGATCACTTGCAACTGCTGGTGTTTGTAGAGCCGGTTGGGATTCTCGCCGTAGCGGCCGTCGGCGGGGCGGCGACTCGGTTGAACATACGCCACGCGATACGGGTCCGGACCAAGAACGCGCAGAAATGTTTCGGGCGCCATGGTGCCCGCTCCAACCTCAACGTCATACGGTTCCTGAATGATGCAGCCGCGATCGGACCAGTATTTCTTCAGCGCCAGGACGGTCTCTTGAAACGTCACAGAGCCTCCAGAATCACCGGGGTACGCAGCTTGCGCTCGACGTGGTCTTCGATCAACCGGTTCAGGGCGCGGCGCACATCGGCCGCGGTTTCTTTGGCCCACGATCGCGCGGCGAGTTGTTGGATGGGTGTGATAAGCATCTCTTCGATGATGGCGCGCGAATCGGCGCTGACGCGCAGGTCCGGCAGCAAGCCCGCCAGCCGCACGGACCACAGTGCGAAATACGTTACGGCGGCCCACACATTGCCGCCCGCGTGCAGGGAATCGAGCACCGCGATCAGCAGGCGGAAATGGCGCTCGTTGGTTTCGTTGGGTGGCAGCAACTGCTCTGTAACTTCCGCCAGATAATCGAGCGCGACGCTCGATTCGTAGTTTGAGGCCAGCGCGAACTGGGATTGCGTCAGTTCACAGGAATTCAGGCTAACCAGCTCGCGATTCTCCTTCTGATAGTAAGAGACGGTTGCATGTGACAGTCGTTCCAAGCCGGACCCGAAGCTGCTTTTCGGCCTGCGCGCCCGCCGCGCCACGCCCCTCAGTTTGCCCTGATCGCGTGTAAAAAAGCTGACGATGAGGTCGGCTTCACGAAACGGATAAGTCTGCAGGATGAAGCTGTCGCTCATTCGAGCGGGCATTCGGGCGAAGGCACTTTAAGTGACTAGATTAGCAGGTTTGACGCAGGCTTGCCCTGAGTTCGATCCGCGGCTCCCGTCCACTACTCGGCACTGCCATCTTGCGCCTCCTTCTTCGTTAATAGGCTTACCGAGGTCGGCTGTACGCGTTACTTGAGTGCTTCATTGATTTCAATGTCACGCCTGAGGATGTCTGTCAGAAGGTCCGATAGCTCAATGCCGTTCTTCTGCGCCTTAGCATAGAAGTATAACCAGACCGTGCGCTCGATCGAAGCGGGCAGGAAGACCTTCGCGTCGGGTGGAATGTGATGGAGACCGCGAACTCCCTTGCTGAAGTCAACTTCGCCCGGCATGGCATCATCATCGATTGGTTGGTTGCTCATCTTTGGTGACTGGCGGCTCAGATTCTGACCAGAGATATACGATCGAGAACGGTTTCCGTCGCTTGCCAAGCCGATCGAAAACCATCGCTCTTCGATTGTACTGTGTTCCAGATCCGGCACCGAAAGTAGTCCGGGGTCAGCGAAAACGGTTGATGCGAGTTCGAACGAGATGCCGTGCTTGAGTAAATTGGCATCGCAGGCCAATGTGGAGCGAATCGAGCCCAAGAGGTGCGGTGCAGCACGCTCGGTGAACTATGCGCGCCGGGCCTTGGGAGCAGGTGAATCGAACGCTTGGCTGAGCTTTTGCGAACCGAGAAGTTGTCCTGTTTCCTTGGCGAGCAACACCCACAGGCCGTAAAAATCCCAGCTTGCGACCACGAGAAAAATGATCATCGCTAGGAAGGAACCGCGCCCCAGCCACACGCACAGCAGGATCTTCGAAAGGAATACCGCGGAGGCGGCGTATCGGGCCCAGGGCTTTTGCTGGGACAGTCCCCAACCGGCGAGAAAGTAGAGGGCTCCAAAGGCGAGCAGCGCTAGGGTCATAAACCAGGCGACGAACGCGATTCCGGATAGTTCCCGGAAGCCTGGCAAGGTGCTGGATTGGGGGCCGGTGACCACATAATGCCCCACCAGTAAAGCGATCACCCCACAACCGGAGCCGCCGGCGAAACCGGCGTAGGCTACCTTCTTGAGGCCGTTTGCCAGCAGGTTGACGTGGCGGAGCGCGGCCTCCGGAGTTTGAACAAAGAATGAGCCGCTAGCCATCACCCCATGAATATCGGCTCAGCGCTTCCCATTCTTTAATGCCGTTAGATTCCCGGTGGCTGGTAAACTCTGGGCGTGGGCTTGTCCGTGAATCCGAAGACTGCAAATGCCGGGCTTTGTGCTACTTGCGAACATGTGCGACGGGTGACCTCGGATCGGGGCTCGGTGTTTTATCTTTGCCAGCTCTCGAAGGTGGACCCGAACTTTCCCAAGTATCCGAGGCTGCCGGTGCTCGCCTGTTCGGGCTACCAACGCGACAACATCAAGGAGCGCAGCCTGTCGCAATGAGGACTTTGTGGGCCAATTCGCAAATTCGCGTGTTACTCAGCGGCCTGAGGCGGATGCGTGATTCCACTAGCGCCTCTTTGCGAACCACCGTGATATCCTCGCCACGCGCAGCCGAGTCCGACTGCAGCCCGGTTTCGCCTGCCGCCAGGTAAACGTGCGTGGGAGCGTCCTTATGAATGCTGGTCGTGAGTGGAACCACCAACACGGTGGTGGCGCGTTCGTGCCGATTCCGCGCGTCCATCGACACTATGACCACAGGCCGCCGTCCCTTCTCCGGCGGATCTGCCGGGAGTTGAACAAACCAGATTTCACCGCGCAGCGGGAATGTTTTGAGAGAGGACACTTAGATTCTTACCTGAGAGATCTTAAACAAGAGTAGTGCAACATTTCCTCAGGCGGCGAGCAGATCGACGATGTCTTGAATCGCCTTATCGGCTTTGTGATAGGCGGCCTCCAGTTTGCTGTCGGGACGATGAGCGGCGTCGGGCTGATGATGAAAGCGGCTGTTGGCCAAAGGGCCACACAGACGCTTGTGAAAGAACAGGAACAGAAGCGCGACCTGGAGGCCTTTGCCGGTGAGGTGGTAAGCGTAGCGTGAGCCGTCCCGTTGCAACAGAGCATGGCCCTTGAGCTTGCGGAGGTCGTAACGGAGTTGATTTAAGCTATAAGATTTCTGGTCGAGGCTGAAGGTGGTGAGGACGGCTTGGTGAATCTGCTTTGCGGCCCAGCCGCTGACATTGCTTCCGCCGTGCAGGAGCACTTCCAGCAGGCGGATGATCCGCGTCTCGTGGATTTTGATGCCGGGGTAGCGCACCGAGCCGATGGAGATGGGCAGGGCGATTCGCTGCAGCAAAGGAAAGTCTACGTGGACGTTGAGCCATTGGGCCTGGCAACTGGCGAAGCGGTCCGTGATGAGCTGAAACTTCTGGCGCACGGCGTCCAGGTGGTCCAAGCCCTTCTTTAAGCCGAAGTTGCTCAGGTTGTTGGAGCACAGTTCGTTGCGCAGGAACGTGGAGAACTTCTCGTACTGTTTAAGGAACGCGTTTTTCCAGTAAGCGCGATAGACGTGGTGGCCGTGCTCGATCTGTTCGATGACGGTGCTCAGCTTGCCGCGGAACTTCTTGGTCAGGCGGACGCCAAAAATCTCGCTGATCTTGTGCGCGGTCAGGCGCCACAGCCCCAACTCGCAGGAACGCTCAAACACTTTGTGAATGGGGAAATGCCGTTTGAAGATGAAGTTGCGGCAGTACTCGATTTGGTGGACAGCGTAGAAGCGCGACAGGTTCATCGCCGCGCGTTCTTTCTTGGAGAACTTGGGGCCCACAAGCAAGGTCCAGTAATCCAGTTGCTTGCGGATCACTCCTGGGCTGAGCCGGTTGGCCGCTGCTTGTAACTGTTTGATGTTATCGGTGGCCAGGAACGCATTGTCGTTCTTACGGAAGCCGATCTTGCGCCGGTTCAACTCTTGTTCCATGAACGAGTGGCCGTTGAGATAGTAGGTGGTCTGGAAGGGGAAGAAGGATGCCACGCGAATCACGATGGGTCCCAGGACTTCATCACGTACGTAGAAATAGTAGTGCGTGAAGCGGCTGCGCTGTCGCGCCAGAATCCGATGGTTGGGATCTTGCGTGGGAAACTTAGGGATGCTGATCCGGAACGTCGAGCCTTGTTCCATGCTCTTGAAGATGAAGTAAACGCCGTAGGCGTTCTGCTTCACCATCCGTCGCAGATGCGGCTGTACGTAATCCTCTTTGCGCACGCCCTTCTCGGCCCATTCGCTGGGCAGTTTGTGATTGGCGGCGTAGGCCTCCACCCAGCTCCGGTAAACTTCTGTGCGCTTCGACAAAACCGCCTTCTCGATGACTGGCACACCGAGGACATCCCGGAAAAAGTACACCACCTGCTCGGGGCGCGACAAACCACTCAGGTACCCGTTGATGACGATGCGGTCGAAGCAGTGGTATACAAAGACAAGCAGGCTGCCAAACAGCTTTGTGAACGTCTCCATCGGCCGTCCTCCTCAGATCAGGTCTTGACAACATGATCATCGGTCTGGCGGCCGGTGGAGTCAAAATTTCAAATCTGTTTGGCTAGAATTCCTTCGGAAATTCGCTCAGCGCGAACTCACCCCATTGGGCTTGCTCCGCCACTTCTTGGTCGGAAAGAGAGGTGTAGTACGCGAAAACCGATTTTTCGATTCCTGCCCGCTCCTGCTGGCGGCGAACGGCTTGCAAGATTTCCTCGAGCACGGAGGAAATTGACGCGGCGCGGCGGCGTTTACGAAGAGTCTCAAGGAAAGCCACCGACTCGGGCGAGAGTGTATAACTCTTCTTGGCCTTGCGGTCCGTTTTCTTAGGATTGGTACGCATGGTGATCCTACCGATTATCATACCTCTTGCACGACAGTCATCGCGCGCGCTCCCTAACCCTCAGCGGAACGTCGAGCTTGAGGTTGCCATAAATGATCGTGATTTTCCTCGATCCCGGCGCTACTGGTATCACGATGCCTTGCGGATCCACCGTGGCGACGGCTGGGTCGCTCGAAATATATTTGATCCGGCTGGATTGCGAGAGATCCGCGGTCGTTTGGTCAGCGTAGAGTCCGGTAATCGAAAAGTATCGTTTCTGATCCATCGTGAAGTCTGCTACGACTGGATAAGCGCTGATACTGACCGGCGAATCTGCACGCTCGACCAGGATGTTGATCAGCTCAGAGTTCACAAGCTCGGCATGTCCTTTCATCGATCCCAGCGCACTGAGGTAATACTTCTTTGGAGGGATGTGCTCTGGTATTTGAATCGTGAACCGATACGGCGACGCTCCGGGCACTTCCTGGCCGTAGCCGATAGGATCAGGACCGGTGACAAGTATCACCGAGAAGGCATCGGGGGGCGAAGCGGCGACCGTCACAGTCAGGGATTGACCCGGATGGACAAGAGTACCATCGGCTGGTGAGGTGATCCGGAGGCTAGGCTGCGCCGCAAGGAATCCCGTGAACGCGAACGCCGAGACGAAAACTTGGACGAGGCAGGCGATAGCTTATACACCCAGCATCGTCCAAACTGGCGCAGCAGATTATGCCGTCTACTTAGAGCGTTACTGCACAAGCGACCGCGCCGCCGCCAGCGCCGTCTCGTAATTCGGATGATCGGCCACTTCCTTCACGTACTCGACGTGCTTGATGGTGTCATCTTTATCCAGCACGAAAATGGCTCGGCTTTCGATTCGCATGTCTTTGATCAGCGTTCCGTAGTTCTCGCCGAACGAACCCGAGCGATGATCGGACAGCATTTTGACCTTGTCGATCCCGAAATTCCCGCACCAGCGCTTCTGCGCGAACGGCAGATCCATGCTGATGGTGTAAAACTCGATGCCCGGCAGCTTGGCGGCCTCTTCGTTGAAGCGCTTGGTCTGCGCGTCGCACACCGGCGTATCGAGCGACGGCACGACGCTGAAGATGCGCACGGCCTTCCCGGTACCCGCCAGATTCACGGGCTGGAGTCCGTCATTCACAGCGCTGAAATCGGGCGCTTTGTCGCCGGCCTTTAGCTCGGGGCCTAGCAGGGTCAGCGGATTTCCTCTCATCGTCGTTGCTCCAGGTCTTTCCATGAACTCTCCTCGGTATTGTTTGATTGAATTTCGACCTTATTGTAGCAACTCATCCAACTTGAGCAACTCATCCAACTTGTCCACCTCGGTGGTTGGAAGTTGGCAAGCGTAGTTGCTGCATACATACACGCAGGCATGGCCGTTCAGCTCGTGCATGCTCGCGGCAGCAGGGAAAAATGGCGCCCCGGCGCGCAGCGTGATCGTATACGGCAGGAATCGCGCGCGAATGTGGCGCAGGAATTCACGCGTCTCGCGGGCATCGGCCGCGCCTGCGATCACAACTTCCCGGCGACGGGCCAGGTAGTAATCGAGCCCAACCAGCATCTGCGGCACGGCGACGGATTGCTGGGCGATCTTCGACCCGAGCGCACGCAGGGTTCGCTCTGCGGCCTCGCGATAATCCGCGCGATCGGTGAAGTGCGCCAGCCGCAATAGGTCCAGCAGTGCGATTGCATTTCCCGATGGCTCGGCGCCGTCGTAATCGTCCTTGATGCGCAGCACCAGGCTGGGATCGCCCGCTGCCGTGCTGAAGAACGCGCCCTCGGCGGTGTCCTCGAATAGATCGCGCATTTTGCCTGCAAGCTGGATCGCGTTTTCGATATGCCGCGGGTCGAAATCCGCTTCATAAAGATCCAGCAATGCGCCGATGAAGAACGCATAGTCGTCCAGGAATCCGGCGATGGCCGCGTCGCCATCGCGATACCGGCGCTGCAAGTTGCCGGTCCTCACGTCGAACATGCGCGTCAGAATAAATCCCGTCGCCCGCTGCGCCGCTTCCAGGTATCGCGCGTCATCCAATATCTGCGCGCCTTTGGCGAAGGCTGAAATCATCAGGCCATTCCAAGCAGTGAGGATTTTGTCGTCGAGGTGCGGGCGGACGCGCTTGGATCGGGTCGCCAGCAGAGCAGTTTTGGCGGGCGCTAATTCGGCTTCGCCAGTGTCGTCCAGCGATTCGTCTAAATACAGGATGTTTTTGCCGGTGAACTCGCCGTGCGGATCGTCCGGAACGTTGCCATCACGCCGGACGCCGTACACGGACGCGAGTTTGGGATACGGTCCCAGCTCCGCCGCCGTCCAGATATAGAACGCGCCCTCGCCTTTTTCCTTAGGGTTCGCCGGATCGATCACGCTGTCGGCATCTTCTGCCGAATAAAAGCCGCCATCGGGATGCGTCATGTCGCGCAAAACATAATCGAGTGTGCTGCGCGCGATCTTCGCATAGAAGGGATCGTGCGTGATCTGGTACGCCTCCAGGTAGGACACCGCGAGCTGCGCCTGATCGTACAGCATCTTCTCGAAGTGCGGAACAAACCAGCGCTCGTCCACCGAGTAACGGTGAAAGCCGCCGCCCAGTTGATCGTGCATGCCGCCATTGGCCATGGCGCGCAGAGTTTCGAGCGTCATGTCGAGCGCTTCCTGGCGGCGCGATCGCGCGTAATAGCGCAGCAGGAAATTGAAAACCACCGGGCGGGGAAATTTGGGCGCGGCGCCGAATCCGCCGTGGGCCGAATCGAACATGCGGCGGAACTGCTGGAAGGCGGAATCGAGCACGGTTTGATCGGGCATGCCGATCGAAGGCCCGCCGGCGCCCGTGTATTGCGCGAGCTGTGCTACCACGTCGTTACTGGATTGCAAAATACGGGCGCGATCGTTGCGCCAGGCCTCGGCGATCCGCTGCAAAACGGCGCCGAATCCCGGCCGCCCAAAGCGATTGTCGGGTGGAAAATACGTGCCTCCGAAGAACGGCTTCAGGTCGGGCGTCAGGAACACGGACATGGGCCAACCGCCGCCGCCCGTGGATGCCTGCACGAAGGTCATATAGATCCGGTCCACGTCGGGCCGCTCTTCGCGATCCACCTTCACCGGCACGAACCAGCGATTGAGAATCGCGGCCAGTTCTTCGCTCTCAAACGATTCGCGCTCCATGACGTGGCACCAGTGGCACGTGGAGTATCCGACCGACAGAAAGATGGGTTTGTCTTCCGAGCGCGCTTTTTCAAACGCAGCCTCGCCCCACGGATACCAGTCCACCGGATTGTGGGCGTGCTGCTGCAGATAGGGGCTTTTCTCGCTGATCAGATGATTGGCCAATGTGCTCACAGTTCCAGTGTGACGGATGGAAGGCTGGAACGTCTTTCAGTCGCCGGCGCAGCGGACGCCCATATCGCGGTGAGCGGTATCCGGCAGCGCCCATAGCCGGTCTGATACGCGAACCTGCTGGGGAAGATTGAAGAACGAGTCGCCGCGCAAGATTCTCTTCTCGGGAGCTTGCGAGTAGCGATCCTCCACCCACTCCCATACGTTTCCCAAGGTGTCGTAGAGGCCATAAGCATTGGGCCGTTTTTGGCCGACTTCGTGGGTGCTGTCCCCACTATTCTGGTCGTTCCATCCGATCTCATTCAGCGGGCCGTAACGCGCCGCAGTAGTGCCCCCGCGAGCCGCGTATTCCCATTCGGCTTCGGTTGGCAGGCGCATTCCCACGGCCTGGCAATATCGCCGGGCAGCATACCAACTGAGCTGATCCACCGGCCGCCGGGCGCCCCTGTAACGGCTCGGATTGGCGCCCATCACGCGGAGGTAAGCCTGCTGCGTAACCTCCGTCTGGCCGATCCAAAAGCCGTTGCGGATTACGACGGTATGAGCCGGCTCCTCCCAGTCAAAACAGGCGTGGTCTCCCGGCGAACATCCCATCACATATTGTCCGGGCGAGATCCAAACATAGACCAATTGGTCTTCGGGGTTGATTTTCACCGAGGGGTTGATTTTCACGGACGTCTGAGGCGCGGCGAGAGCGCAAGCTGCGACCGCCAGCAACAGGGCTCCACAGGCGAAGTGTCCCATCCCAATATAGATAGCATTGCGGACAGTAGACGATCTATTGGAACTGCTCGAATTCCTGCAAGCGATCTTCGAACTGCCGGTTCTCCCTGGTAAGTAACCTCGCAAGAGTGTAACAGCATGGCCCCTGCGGTCATCCAAGAGATTGGGGGAGCCCGTGCGAATAGCTCAAATTGCGCCTTTATACGAAAGCGTTCCACCGGCTTTATACGGAGGAACGGAGCGCGTCGTTTCTATTCTCACCGAGGCTTTGGCTGAAATGGGGCACGACGTTACGCTTTTTGCGAGCGGGGACTCCCGGACGTCGGCCACGCTGGTGGCCCCGTGCGATTGTGCGTTGCGGCTGGACAGCCGTTGCCGCGATCCGCTGGCGTATCACACGATCATGCTGGACGAAGTGTTTCGGCGGGCCGAAGAGTTCGACGTTCTGCATTTCCATGTGGACTATCTTCACTTCGCGCTGTCGCAAAGATATCCTGTCGCCGACATCACTACGCTGCACGGCCGCTTGGATCTGCCCGAGCTGGGTGTGATTTATCGTCACTTTGCGGAACGTCCGCTGGTTTCCATCTCGAATTCGCAGCGCGAGCCGCTGCCTTGGGCCAACTGGAGGGCCACCATTTATCACGGTTTGGATGTAAGAAAGTTCCAATTTGAGCCGCAGCCAGGAAAGTATCTTGCATTTCTGGGGCGAATCTCGCCGGAAAAACGAGTCGACCGCGCGATTGAGATTGCCAAGCATACCGGCCTTCCGCTGCGTATTGCGGCCAAGGTCGACCGGGTGGATGCCGAATATTTCCAGACAAAAATCGAACCGTTGCTGGACCATCCGTTGATCGAATACATCGGAGAAATCGGCGACGACCAGAAAGGAAGCTTCCTCGGTGGCGCGCGGGCGCTGCTGTTCCCCATCGATTGGCCGGAGCCGTTTGGGCTGGCCATGATTGAGGCCATGGCTTGCGGCACTCCGGTGATCGCGTTCCGGCATGGATCGGTCCCCGAAGTGATCGACCAGGGCGTCACCGGGCTGATCGTGAACAGCGTGGCGGAGGCCGTGCGAGCAGTTCAGGAAATCGAGAAGGTGGACCGCGCACAATGCAGAATGGCCTGTGAACATCGTTTTTCGGCGCGCAGGATGGCGAACGATTACCTGGCGGAATATGATCAGCGCCTAGAGGAAACTTTTCCCGGCGCGGCGCGTACAGTGGCATGAGCGCCCTCAGCGAAAGTTTGCAACCGCTCTACACCATCCAGGCAACGTCTGCGCCTGCCGGCAAGCGGACGCGCGTCTTGAAGCAGGACGATACCTTCGGCGTCTTCGACGAGTACGGCGATATGGATTCGGAATCCGTTAAGGAAGAAGGAGTCTTCCATAAGGGGACGCGATTCTTGTCCAGGCTCCAGTTGAAACTGGTGGGAAGCCGTCCGGTGCTGTTGAGCTCCACCATCCGGCGGGACAATGTGCTGCTGTCGGCGGATCTGACGAATCCAGGCGTATTTCGTGACGGGAACCTGCTGCTTCCGCATGGCACGCTGCATATCCGGCGGTCTCAATTTCTCTGGCACGGCGTACTGCACATGAAGGTTGCCATTCGGAATTTTTCGCTCGCTCCGATCGAGGTCGGGCTGCTGCTCGAATTCGGTGCCGATTTTGCCGACATCTTTGAAGTGCGCGGTGAAACGCGGCTCAGGCGGGGAGTTTTGCACCCGCCCCGTTTGGAGTCCGGGTCAGAAAACGAGCAGCGCGTGGTGCTTGCCTATGACGGCCTGGACGACGTGCCGCGGCGCACCATCATCCAATCCTCTCCGCCCGTGGAGATCGTTTTGCCTTCCATGCTGCATTTTGGCGCTCATCTTATTCCGCATGAGCAGCATTCGGTGGAATTCACCTTCGCATTTCAAAGCGGCGCGGACGCCTCGGTCGGTGACGACTATGCGGCCAGCGAGCGGCTGGCCACCAGTGAAATGGCCGGCCCGGATCGCGTACCCGCGCTCTTGAGCACCTCCAATCCGCAGTTCGACGAATGGCTGGAACGCTCGCGCATGGATTTGAACATGCTATTGACCGCTGGTTCGCAGGGGACCTATCCGTATGCGGGCGTGCCGTGGTTTAGCACGCCCTTCGGCCGCGATGGAATCATTACGGCGCTGGAGTGTTTGTGGATCGCTCCGCAGATGGCGCGCGGGGTTCTGGCGTACTTGACGGCCACGCAGGCCACGGCCGTTTCTGCCGAACAGGATGCGGAGCCCGGCAAGATTCTGCATGAAGCCCGCGACGGAGAGATGCCGGCGCTGGGCGAAGTCCCGTTTCAGCGCTATTACGGAAGCATCGACGCTACGCCGCTCTATCTGATGCTGGCCGGAGCGTATTACCAAAGGACCAGCGACCTGGAATTCATCCAGTCCATCTGGCCGGGTATCGAACTCGCGTTGAAGTGGATGGATGTGTACGGCGACACCGATGGGGATCAGTTCATCGAATATCGGCGGCATTCCTCCAAGGGCCTGGTGCAGCAAGGCTGGAAGGATTCGCAGGATTCTATTTTTCACGCCAACGGCCAGCTGGCCGAACCGCCCATTGCGTTATGCGAGGTGCAAGGTTATGCGTATGCGGCGAAGGCCGGCATCGCTTCCATCGCGGCCGCGCTGGGCCGCCAGGACTTATCGCAACGGCTGAGGTCGGAGGCGGAGAGCCTGCGCGATAAATTCGAAGCTGCGTTCTGGAGTGACACGCTCGGCGCCTATGCGCTGGCGCTGGACGGTGAAAAGAGGCCGTGCGAAGTGATGACATCCAATGCCGGTCAATGCCTGTTCAGCGGCATCGCCAGCCAGGCGCACGCGGAGCAGTTGGTGCAACAGTTGGAATCGGACGTGTTGTTCTCCGGTTGGGGAATTCGAACGGTGGCCGAAGGGGAATCCAGATTCAATCCGATGTCGTATCACAATGGCTCGGTCTGGCCCCACGACAACGCGTTGATCGCCGCTGGACTGGCGCGCTATCGGTTGACCGCTCCGGCCTCGAACATTCTGGCCGCCCTTTTTCAGGCGAGTACGCACTTCGATTTCGATCGTCTTCCCGAGCTATTCTGCGGCTTCTCGCGGCGCGCCGGAAAAGGGCCTACGCTCTATCCGGTGGCTTGTTCCCCCCAGGCATGGTCCGCGGGCGCGGCGTTCCTGCTGCTGGAAGCTTCCATGGGACTCTCGATCGATGCGCCCAAGAAGCGAGTGGTTTTTGCGCGGCCGGTTTTGCCGCCGTTCTTGGAACAAGTGAATATTCGAAATCTCACGGTTGCCAATGCCTCCGTCGACCTGGTGCTTTTCCGTTCCGGCTCCGGAGTAGCTGTGACAGTGGAGAGCCGTTCGGAAGACCTCGAAATCGCGGTCTTGCAGTAGGCGTCCCGTGGCGCGCCGGTTCTATGCGCCCTTCGGAAGCTTCTTCCACAACCGGTGAACCTTCTTCAGGTCGGCGACGAACTGTTCATATTCCAGGTGGCGCTGCGCTTCGTCGGGTGCGCGCAGGATCGCGGCGGGATGAACGGTGGAGGTAACGTGCGGCGCCCAGGAGTTGCGAACGAACTGCCCGCGTTCTTTGGTTAGGCGGTAGCTTGCGCCAAAAATGGACTGCGCCGCCGTGGCACCCAAACACACGATGATCTGGGGCTGGATCAAATTGATTTCCGCCTCCAGCCACGGACGGCAGGCCCGAACTTCGAGCCCGTTGGGCTTTTTGTGTAAAGGTCTCTTGCCGCGCTCTTCGAATTTGAAGTGCTTTACCGCATTGGTTACGTATACCAGCGACCGATCGATGCCGGCCTCGGCCAGAGCACGATCCAGCAGTTTTCCGGATGGGCCGACAAACGGATGGCCCTGGCGATCCTCTTCATCGCCCGGTTGCTCGCCGATAAAAACAATTTGCGCCGAGTTTGGTCCTTGGCCGAACACCGCCTGGGTGGCGTGAGCGTACAGATCGCACCCCCGGCACTTTTGCACGGCTTCCCGCAGCGCGCGCGGTGTGAGATGGTCAGGAATATATTCGGCGGCGGTGCTGGATTCTGTTCGTGTCATCGTTCGCCTCTCCCATTCCGCAGCAACTTGTTCGCCACAAAAGCCAAGCTGAAACTTAGTTCGCGCGGGGCCTGTCTAGAAATGTAGAGGGAGAAATGAACGGAAACCAACAAGGAGACCTTTATGCCTGAAAAAAAGACGCTGAAGCATGCCCGGCGAGACAAGCGCGAGGGCAAAGCTCCGTCCACGCAAGCTGGAGAAGTCGTGAAAGAAGAGATGGACCATGTCCGGGAAGGGAAGCACGGGGCTCGCTCTGCAAAGCAGGCTGCGGCGATTGGCCTCTCGAAAGCCCGGCGGGCTGGAGTAAAAGTTCCGCCGCCGAAGAAGGGCACGGCTTCGGCCCGCACTCGCCGGAAGGCCGCGCAGGACAACGCCCGGGGATCCAATCGGTCGAGTCACGCGCCTTCGCGGAAAAGGTCGCGGGGGGTCATATCCGCTTTGAAGCGCGAAGGTCATCAGTCCGCATCGCACACCGCCCTTTCGCGTCAGGCGCACCGGAGCGCGCGGAGCCGTAGTGCGGCGACTCGAAGCGCGGCTGCCAGGAAGGCTGCTCGTACCAAGGGCGCGGCCGGGCGCAAACAAGCCGCCCAGACAGCCGCCCGCACCCGAGCTCGGCGGTCGCGATAGGTTCGGGTTCCGACCTCTGAAGAAAACGCGCAAAACGGAGCGCGGCGCGGAAGCGGTTCCTGGCCTGTTATGTGGTGCGCGCCGCACCCTTTGCGCTTCTGAGAAACTCGCGCAAAACGGAGCGCGGCGCGGAAGCGGTTCCTGGCCTGTTTTGCGGTGCGCGCCGCACCCTTTGCGCTTTTAAGGAACCACTTTGGCGACGCTGAGTTGTCAGTGGGTTACGCGGCAGACTCCAACGGCACGAGTTTGTAGCCACGCTGTGCGGCTTGTTTTTGGAGTCTCGCCTCCAGGCGCTTTTCTCGCATATGGTCACGGTTGGCCCAAAGCGAGGCGTCGTACTCGACCTGCTTGCTCAGCATGGTGTAGAAGATGATGGCGATCTTGTGCGCTGTCGCGGTAGTAGCGGCGGCCGGGCCGAGCTTGGCTTTCATGCGGCGGAGATAGTCGCCCATCGGTGTCTGATCGTGATGCAACGAGTGAGCCGCCAAGCGGAACAGGGTTCCCGTTCGGTTCTTGGTTCGGCGGGCGCCTCGCCACAACACTTTCCCTCCGCTGATGTCGTTGTCAGTCCCAGCCAGGAAACGAAATGCGCGGCGGTGGGCCATCGAGACATGTCTCGTCCTACTTCGCTGAATAGCCGGAAGACCAACGTCATCAGCCCGGGAATCTGGGTGAGATCCACGCCAAACAGCTTGTAGGCCTCGGCACGCAGGTTGAAGTCCGCAGACCCGCTTTTCTTTTTGCGTTTTCGCTGTTTCTGCTTGCGATCTTCCGGCATTGGCTTTTCATCGGGATCCACTCTGGGCTCGAAGGCCGCGACCAGCTTCTCGATTTCCCTGTCGCACTCGTCGATTAAGTCACGATGGCTTCGATAGAGCGACAACCTTTGTTTGAGCGCCAGTATGTGTTCGGCCCGCCAGTTTCCTTCCAGCGATTTCCGGATCGTCTCCTCACTCGCCTGGATACGTGTATCCCGCAACTTTGCCAAGACTTCCGGATTGCGTTCGCCAGCCAAAATGGCATCCAGAACCGCCAGTCCCGTCAAGCCCGTCAGGTCTGAGATCACATGCTGGAACTGCACGTTCATCTGAGTGAGCGCCTTTTGCATATGTTGGATATGTTCGCTCGCCATCATGACCAGATCGCCGCGATGCCGCATCAGCGACCGGACGGCACACACCTCCGCATCCGGACGGAACGCCGCATGCAGCAGGCCCAATGAATGCAGATGCTGAATCCACTGGCATTCATGAAAATCGGTGCGCTTTCCCGGCACGTTTTTCATGTTCCGCGGGTTTACCAAACACGGCTGGATTCCATGTTGCTCCAGCACGTCGTACACCGGAATCCAATACACACCGGTAGACTCCATGGCCGCCGTGGTGATGCCACAGCTCACCAGCCATTCGGCCATCTGGTGCAGATCTCCGGTGAACGTTTCGCACTTGCGAACCGGATGCTCATCCCGGTCCGCAGGTACGGCCACGAAGATCTCTCTGGCTCCGATGTCGATGCCCGCTGCGTTCGGCTCAAATACCGGGTGATCCGATTGCCCCCGGGAATCCGGCAGTTTGTTCCGCTTCCTCTTGGCTGGCACAGGGCCTTGGCCGCCGCGCACCTTCTGCTGCTGGGTTTTCTTCCTGGACACGATTACTCCTTTGCTCAGGCAACCGGCCAAGCCGCACAAAGGAAGGTACTCTTTTAATCGGAATCAGTCCGGGATAGGGCCCCCGGACCGTAACCAGTTTTTTGTGCACGGGACTTGGGCCCACGCTTCTGATCGGGTTTGAAAGCACCACTGTAATTTCGGCCTACTTCCGCGCTGACTGAGTCTTTCCAGTGTCTGTCAGTCCACAGGCCAAAGCCAAGTTCCTTCCCCATTTGTCCCGCCACGCGGGCGCCCCGCTTCTGAGGAACTCGTGCAAAAGGAGCGCGGCGCGCCCTTTACGCTTCTAGCGGCCGCGAGGCGCGGGCGGAGGCAGCGTGCCACCTTCGGCCAGGATCTTCATGTTCTTCAGCGCCTGCGTGAACCGCGTGGTTCTTTGCGCGATGTCCTTTTCGCGCGCGGCATCGTCCGGCAGCATGGAGTTATCAAAGACCAGGGTGTAAACGAGTTTACACGTGCTGGACGTGAGCGGCCTGGCTTCCAGCGTGCCGTGATAAAGGTTGTACGGCCGGCCCTCCCGCACAGGCTGCGTGTACGTGTAAGAAAGCTCGGTCTTGCCCACCAGGACCTCGCTGCCAATGGACCGGATAGCGCCGTATTCACCGTCCTTGCCCGAGACAATCGTGCAGGGGACCTGCAGCCACTCGCCGATATCGCAATACTTGCCCACCCGCTTCCAGACTTCGGCGGCGGGGCGGTCCACCGTGATTTCCATCGGAATAAAAACGTAGTTGGGATGTTCAACCACGTTGCTAACCGGTGTGGCCGGCGGCGCCTGTGCGCTGGCTAGGTGCGCCAGTGAGACGATTGCGATCGCGCAGGGGGCGGCTATTCTACTGAAGTGGTTCCGCATGGATTCCTCCCAAGGTGGTTCGGCGTTTGTACTGAAGCACATGTTGTCACAGGCAAGGCGGGGGAATCAAGCGGCGAGCCAAAGGAGAAAATGTCGCTTACCAACCGGCGTGCCACAAGGAACTCCCTCCGCACGGAGAGTTTGCCGGAGAACTGCGGGAAATTAGCAGGAATTGCACATGGCACGAGAATTGTGCGGGAAGAAAATGCATGGCTCGGTGGGGGTTGGATACCTTGCGGCGATTGCTGCGGGATTCCTCAGATGCGAGACAGTTCGTGCCGCCGCGGCGTTCTTCCGGTCAAGTGGAGTGGTTCATTTCACGTTCCTGCCGGATTGGTCCGAAGACTTCGACCGAAGGAGATTTTCGATCGATCGATGGGAATGACGGCGGAATTTACGCCGGCAAGCTGGAGGTGGTGAGCGAACGCCCCGAACGGGAACTGGCCAAAATTGCCGAATGGCAAGTTGAACCATCCACTTCGTCTGTCGGCCCGGGGTAGATTGAAAGGAGCGCCGCGGCTTTTGTCATAGTCCGGACACATCCATGTGCCATCCTGAACCGTCCAACGAGATAGGAGGAAGTTACATTTCATGGCAGCCACACGCCTGAATGAATTGCAATCGGGAATTGAGGGCCCCGCGTTGTCCGCGGAAGAACTTCGCAAGATGGACGCCTACTGGCGGGCCTGCAATTATCTCTGCGCGGGAATGATTTACCTTCGCGACAATCCCCTGCTGAAGCAGCCGCTGCGCCCCGAACATTTCAAGAATCGGCTGCTCGGACATTGGGGCTCCGATCCGGGACAGACTTTCACCTGGGTTCATCTCAACCGCCTCATCCGCAAATACGATCTCGACATGATCTACCTTTCAGGTCCCGGGCACGGCGCACCTGCCGTCCTCTCCAACTGCTATCTGGAAGGGACGTATTCGGAAGTCTATCCGGAGAAGAGCCAGGACGAGGCGGGATTGCTCAAGCTCTTTCGCGCTTTTTCGTTTCCAGGACAGCTTGGCAGCCATTGCACACCCGAAGTTCCAGGTTCCATTCATGAGGGTGGGGAGTTGGGCTACAGCGTGTCGCATGCGTTTGGCGCTGCGTTTGATAATCCCGAATTGATTGTGAGTGTGGTGGTGGGCGATGGCGAGGCAGAGACCGGACCGCTGGCTACTTCGTGGCATTCTAATAAATTCCTGAACCCGATCCGCGACGGCGCTGTCCTGCCCATCCTGCATCTGAATGGCTACAAGATCGCCAATCCCACGCTGCTGGCTCGCATTACGCACGAAGAACTTGAGGATCTTTTCAAAGGATATGGCTGGACGCCGCACGTAGTGGAGGGTGACGATCCCGAGCTGATGCATCAAAAAATGGCCGCGACGCTGGAAGATTGCATCCAGCGCATTCGATCCATCCAACAAGAGGCCCGGCGCACGGGCAAGCCGGATCGCCCACGCTGGCCAATGATTATCCTGCGCACTCCCAAAGGTTGGACCGGGCCGAAAGTGGTGGATGGCCACAGAGTGGAAGGCTTCTGGCGAGCCCACCAGGTTCCGGTGGGGGACGTGCAAACTAATCCCGAGCATCTGCGGATCGTCGAGGAGTGGATGGGCAGCTACCGGCCACAGGAGCTTTTCGATAAACAAGGCGCGTTGATTCCCGAGCTCAAAGAGCTCCCGCCATCCGGAGAACGGCGCATGAGCGCCAACCCCCACGCCAACGGCGGCAAGCTGCGGAAGCCGCTTCTGCTTCCGGATTTTCGCGACTACGCGATCCCGGTCGATCAGCCCGGCACGAAAGAGATTTCGCCCACCGAAACGCTCGGAAAGTTTCTGCGCGATGTTATGCGCCGCAACATGACGAACTTTCGCGTCTTCAGCCCGGACGAGAACGCATCCAATCGCCTGCAGGATATTTACGAAGCGAGTTGGAAAACCTGGATGGCGGAAATCAAACCGGAAGATGCCGACGGCACCGACATTGCTCCGGACGGCCGCGTGATGGAGATGCTGAGCGAACACACGCTGGAGGGCTGGCTGGAAGGCTATGTTCTGACGGGCCGCCATGGGCTCTTCAATACTTATGAGTCCTTCGTTCACATCATCGATTCGATGTACAACCAGCACGCGAAGTGGCTGGAAAAGTCCAAGCTGGAACTCAATTGGCGAATTCCAATCTCATCGCTGAATCTTCTGATTTCTTCGCTCGTCTGGCGGCAGGATCATAACGGTTTCACGCATCAGGATCCCGGCTTTCTGGATGTTGTCAGCAACAAGAGCGCGGCCGTAACGCGCATCTATCTTCCGCCCGACGCCAACTGTCTGCTCAGCGTAGCGGATCACTGTCTGCGCAGTGAGGACTACGTCAACGTCATCGTCGCCGACAAGCAGCCGCACCTGGTTTATCTGGATATGGATGCCGCGATCACCCATTGCACGAAAGGCATCGGCATTTGGGAGTGGGCCAGCAACGATGCCGGCGCGGACCCGGATGTGGTGGTGGTGAGCGCCGGCGACATCATGACGCAGGAGGCGCTGGCCGCCGTCGCCATACTTCGGCAGAACGTCCCGGATTTGAAGATCCGCTTCGTCAACGTGGTGGATCTCTATCGCCTGCAGCCGGACTCCGAACATCCGCATGGCCTCTCGGATCGCGACTTCGACTCTCTCTTCACCAAGGACAAGCCCGTGATCTTCAACTTTCACGGCTATCCCTGGCTGATCCACAAGTTCACTTATCGCCGAACGAACCACGCCAACATTCATGTACGCGGGTACAAGGAAAAAGGCAACATCAATACGCCGTTAGAACTTGCCATCCGCAATCAGGTGGACCGCTACAACCTGGCGATTGACGTAATCGATCGAGTGCCGAGAATGCAGGCGGCCGGCGCGCATCTCAAAGAGTGGCTGAAGGGGCAGATCATCGAGAGCATCAACTACGCCGATACCGAGGGCCAGGACAAACCTGAGATCCGCAATTGGAAGTGGCCGTCGGCGCAACGGGATGGTGGGGCGCATTGACGGCTGAGCCGCCCCTTCACCCCAAGGCCAAGCACGAGAATATTCGTGTCTCCCCCGCCGTCCTGGATGCCGCGCGGAAGGACAGCGCTGAGCTCCTAGAATCGTTGCGGACCAGCGCCGCGGGCCTGACGCAGGCTGAGGCTGAAGAACGCGCGCGCATCGCCGGTCCGAATGAGGTAGCGCAGGAACATCGGCAAAGTTGGCTGATCCGCCTGCTGATCATCCTGCGCAACCCGCTGGTGATTCTGCTGGGAACCCTCTCGGCGATTTCCTTCGTTACCGGTGATGCCCGCGCCGGAACCGTGATGGCTGCGATGGTGTTGCTCAGCGTCACGCTGCGCTTTCTTCAAGAGGCGCGCGCGGATGCGGCGGCCGCCAAGCTCAAGGCGATGATCCACGTGACCGCCACTGTACTGCGGGATGGCGAGGAGAAGGAGAGGCCGCTGCGGGATCTGGTGCCGGGAGACATTATCAAGCTGTCGGCGGGCGACATGATTCCTGGCGACGCGCGGGTGCTTTCCTCCAAGGACCTTTTCGTGGTGCAGGGAAGCCTGACCGGCGAGTCGTTCCCCGTGGAAAAGCTTCACGATTCCGATAGCAAGGACTTAAGTTCACCCACCGAGCTCAAAAACATCTGCTTCATGGGGACCAGTGTGGAAAGCGGCACCGCCAGCGCGGTGGTGGTCACTACGGGACTCAACACTTATCTCGGCAGCATGGCCGGATCCATCACGGAAGCGCCGCCGCCCACCAGCTTCGATCAGGGCCTCAGCCGTTTTACCTGGCTCATGATCCGGCTGATGGCCGTGATGGTTCCGCTGGTGTTCTTCATCAACGGGTTCACCAAACACGATTGGCGAAGCGCATTCTTCTTCGCGCTGGCCGTGGCTGTGGGTCTTACGCCCGAGATGCTGCCAATGATCGTCTCGGTCTGCCTGTCCAAAGGTGCCCTGGCCATGAGCCATAAGAAGGTGATCGTCAAGCGGCTGAATGCCATCCAGAATTTTGGCGGCATGGACGTCTTGTGCACCGACAAGACGGGCACGCTCACCGAAGATCGCGTCGTGCTCCAGCGGCATTGCAACGTCGCCGGAGTAGAAAGCGAAGAGGTGCTGTTGGATGGCTATCTGATTAGCAACTTCCAGACGGGCCTCAAGAATCTGCTCGACCGGGCGATCTTGGCAAGCCCGGATTTCCATGAGCAATCGCTAGTGGAGAAGTACAAAAAGCTCGACGAGATCCCGTTCGACTTCACGCGGCGCATGATGTCCGTATTGGTTGAAGATCCCGAGGGCAAATCGATTCTCCTTACAAAAGGCGCGCCTGAAGAAGTCTTCCACCAGTGCTCGCACTTTGAGCTCGACGGGCAGGTGTCGCCGATGGATCCCGATCTGATCGTCGAGCTGAAGGATGAGTACGAGAGCCTGAGCAACGATGGCTTTCGGGTTCTGGCCGTCGCAACCAAGGAGTTGCAGGGCAAGCAATCCTGTTCGAAGGACGACGAGCGCGAACTGGTGCTCAAAGGATACGTGGCGTTTCTCGATCCGCCCAAGGCGACCGCGGGACGCGCCATCCAGGCGCTTCACAATCACGGCGTCGTAGTAAAAATCCTCACCGGGGATAATCAACTGATCAGCCGCAAGGTTTGCAAAGACGTTGGGCTTTCAGCAGACCCGATGCTTCTGGGCGGCGACGTGGAGAAAATGTCCGACGCCGAATTGTCGGATGCGGCGGAGAAGGCCACGCTCTTCGCGCGTCTCTCGCCCGCACATAAGCAACGCGTCATCCAAGTTCTCCGCGGCAAAGGACACGTTGTCGGATTTCTGGGCGACGGAATCAACGATGCTCCGGCATTGCGGGCAGCGGATATCGGAATCTCTGTGGACACGGCCACGGACATCGCCAAAGAATCGGCGGATTTGATCCTGTTGGAGAGGGACCTCATGGTGCTGGAGGGGGGCGTCATCGAAGGCCGCAAGGTTTTCGCGAACATCATCAAATATATCCGGATGGGGGCCAGTTCTAACTTCGGAAACATGTTCAGCGTGCTGGGCGCAAGCGCTTTTCTCCCTTACATCCCTATGGCCCCGATCCAGGTGTTGACCAACAACCTGCTGTACGATTTCTCGCAGGTACCCATCCCCACCGACGCCGTGGACGAAGAACTGGTGGCCAAGCCGCGCCCTTGGAATATCGCCGAGATCACGCGCTTCATTCTTTACATCGGCCCCATCAGTTCGATCTTCGACTACAGCACCTTCTTTGTCATGCTTTGGGTTTTCCACTGCTGGGATCCCTCGCGCGCATCGCTATTTCAGACCGGCTGGTTCGTCGAGTCGCTGATGACGCAGACGCTCATCATCCACGTGATTCGGACCAATAAGATTCCAGTTATCCAGAGCCGCGCGAGTTGGCCACTGACGCTGACGACGTTATCGATCATGGCGTTTGGAGCGTGGTTGCCGTATTCTCCTCTGGCCACTTCGCTGGGATTGGCACATTTGCCAAGATTGTACTGGCCAATTCTGCTGCTAACACTGTTTGGCTATGTCATCCTCACGCAGGCGATCAAAGTGTGGCTCCTGCGCAGGAAGTGGATCTGAATGACCCGCCAGGAATGGCCACGGATGAACACGGATTAACGCGAATAGAGAACAAGAAGTTGGATTTGTTTATCCGTGTGAATCCGTGTTCATCCGCGGCTGATTTGCCGTTTTAGCCTGGAGGAGGCGGCGTGGTCGGCGGGGCCGGGGGCTTGGGCTGAGTGCTGATGGTTGTCCCTGGGCCACCTGGAATGGGAATGCCCACGTGTCCCGGAGGACTGATCGCGAGCCGATACGCGGCATCGCCCAGGCCGCGCATGATGCGGTGGAACAACTCGTTCTTGTCGACGACGCTCTTCGCCAGCGGCTCATCCCGGTACACGTGCAGCGTCTCGCCTTCATTCACGATTTTGGCGCCGCCAGGTTTCAGCGCGTGCCGCACTTCCACTGAGCCTTCTTCCACTGAAACGATGGTGGTCTCGTCGTCGTCATTTACGCTGACATCGAAGATAGTGCCGCGCACGGAGATGATAGCGGTGGGAGTCATGATGCGGTTCGGATTCGGTTCGCCGCCCAAGCGTTGAATATGAACTTTAATGCGGCCCACGAAGAGATCCAAAAGATCGCGCAGACTGCCGGGGTTTTTGCGGAAAGTGACGTTGGAGCTGGGATAAACCTCAAAAGTGCTTCCATCCGACGTTTGAAACTTGGCGTAGCCGTCCGGGCCGGTGACGATCACTTGCTGGGCTTGGACCGAGTCGCCGACATTCAGCGCCCACGGCTCAGAATCGGAATCCCGAAGCACCGAAACTTGGCCCGACATCGTGAGCACCTTGGCGGCGGCCTCAGGCGAGACGGGGAACAATTGGGCAGAGCAGATCTGCGCGGCGGCGATGACAAGCAGCCCGCAAACCAACCCGTGGATGCCACTCAGCCTCATAAAGTTAACGATAGCCCTGGCCGATTCCACACTTAAGTACTATGTGGCTCACAGCTAAGAACACAGTCTACCATCAAAAGTGCTTAGCAAGACGGTATCCTATCGGGTTTTTTGTTACGAACCTGTATAGATTCATGCTGTTCCAGGGAAGCGAATTGGTCCGATAAGGATACAATAGACTCTATCCATGTGTCGGAGGACTACAGTACGGGCAGTATTAGCCACAGGTCTGGTGCTGGCTTTGCCGTGGCAGGCATTGGGGCAAAGCTCGGGGGCTCAAAGCGCGGGGGCGCAGACTGGCGTGGGCTGGCGGCACGTCGGGAATTCGGCCATGGACTTGGCTCTGCCTTCGCTGGCCACGGGCGCCGTGGATCGGGTTTGGTACTCCGCGGATGGCTCCAATTTGTATGCTAAGACAGCTTCCGGGCGTATCTTTGGAACCGCCGATTTCGAACAATGGCGGCTAGTTACCGATCCCAAAATAAGCCCGCCCGCGCGGTTGGAACCGTCAGCCCCCACTGTTCCCGAGCCTAGCTTCAAGCTGGCGAGCGGCGGGACTGCGGGGCGCCTGTATGGAATTGGGCTGAACGCCTACCGTTCCGACGACGCCGGAGATTCCTGGGTCAATTTAACAAGTTACAAGGGCGCGTGCATTTTGGGGCTGGGTCTATCTTCGGTGGCGGCATCGCCCAATGATCCGGACGAAGTAACGGTGGCATCAGCCACCGGAGTCTGGCGGTCGCTGGACGGAGGGCTCTCCTGGACCGGGCTGAACGATTTCCTGCCGAATTTGCCGGCTGGCGCATCTGGTTGGGCTGCCGAGCGGTACGCGCGGCGTGCGATTGTCAGTGGCAACTAGCGCCGCCGAGATCGAGTGGGCGCCGGGCGAGAAGACGGCGTGGAAGCCGGTGGATGCCACGGAAGTGCAGCGCGACCAGAACCTAAAGGCCGCGCTATCGCGCGTGTTGAAGCGTTCAGTAACCGCCATTGCGACCGCGGAAGATTATATCTACGCGGGTGACTCCGAAGGTCGGCTGCTCGTGTCGGCGGACGCGGGCGTGAGCTGGGGACCGGCGTCCAGGCCAGGCGAGTTGGGCGAAGTAGAGGCCATCTGGGTGGACCCGAGCGATCCTCGCGTGGCCGTCGCGGCGTTGAGCGCGCGTAACACTACGGCGCCCAGTTCGGTCAAACCTTCGTACGTGCTTCGGACCATCAATGGCGGCGGATTTTGGGACGATATGACCGCCAACCTTCCCGACACGGCAGCGGCGCACGGCGTGGCGGCCGATCGGGCCAGCGGCGCCATCTATGTCGCAACGGACGGGGGAATATTTTTCACCGCTACCGATCTAGGATCGGCGGGACGGCCCACGAATTGGACCCTGCTGAGCGGCAATCTGCCGGCGGCCGCGGCCACTGACGTAAAGCTGGACGCGGGCGGCAACCAGATCTATGCTGCGCTGGATGGCTATGGCGTTTATACGGCAATCGCTCCGCACCGGCTGCGCGATGCCCGCGTAGTCAGCGCGGCAGACTACAGCTCCAAGCCGGCCGCGCCGGGCGCGTTGCTGAGCGTTCTGGGAGCGCGCGTGGAATCGGCCAGAAGCGATGATGATGTGGTGGCTCCGGTGCTGGATGCGTCCCCCACCGCGTCGCAGATTCAAGTGCCGTTTTCGGCGAAAGGAAGTACGTTGTCGTTGTCGCTGGATGCCACCGCTGGGGCGCTGACGTTCCAAGTTCCGCTGCAAAGCGTTTCGCCGGCGATTTTTGTGGACCCCGAAGGGACGCCGCTCATCATGGATGCGGCCAGCGGCGTATTGCTGGACGCGAGCAAACCGGCGCGCGCCGGTGCGCACATTCAGGTGCTGGCCACTGGTTTCGGACAAGTAAAACCGGATTGGCCGTCCGGCCTGGCGGCGCCATTGAAGGACCCGCCACGGGTGGCCGCGGCGGTGCATGCTTTTCTGGACGGTTCGCCCGTGCAAGTGACGCAAGCCTCGCTGGCGCCGGGATACATCGGGTTTTATCTGATCGAAATACAGATCCCCAGGATTACGAATACGGGCTCCACTGAGTTGTATCTGGAAGCGGAAGGGCAGCAGAGCAATCGTGTACGGTTGTATGTGGCGCAGTAACACGCGATTCAGTTTGAGCGGAGTTCTCTAGCCCGATGCTTCCAACTTCCTGGCGGCGGCTGCTCAGTCTCATTCGCATCCTGCTGGCGATGAGCTGCCTGGCAACCCAGCTCATCTCTTCCAGCTTCGTCTGGACCGACACCGCCATCCTGTTCGCGGTCTATATCATTTATGCCTGTGTCGCGCTGTTCTGGCGAAGTCTGGAGGAATCCGGCTATCCGACCATTGCGCTCATTGTCGACTTCGCCTTCTTTTTCGTTGCGGCCACCAGCGGCGCGACGTACGGGTACTGGATCAGCTCGGTATTCTACGCCTACGTTTTGCTGGTCGCGGTGATGCTGCATTCGTGGTGGAAGACCGTGGTGGTGGCGGTGGCGGCCATCGCGCTGTTGTACGTGGTGCCCACGCTGCATTCCGCTGAGATGCTGCGGCCGGCCTTCATTGCGGCCGGGATTTTGGGCAGCGTGCTCGCCATCCAGCGCGAATATTTGGAAGAGCGGCTTTCCAGCAGCTCGCGCCAGACCGTGCTCTACCGCTACGATGCCGAGAAAGCGCGCGAATCCGAGCGGCAGCGCATCGCCGCCGATTTTCACGATGGCCCGCTGCAAAGCTTCATCAGCTTCCAGATGCGCCTGGAGATCATCCGCAAATTGATGAGCCGCGATCTCACGGCGGCCATGGAAGAGCTGGTGCAGCTTCAAGATTTGTGCAAGTCGCAGGTCAACGAGCTGCGGGCCTTCGTGCGCAGCATGCGGCCGGTGGACGTGGAGGGCAGCCTGAACGCGACGCTGCGCCGCGTGGTGGAGCAATTCCAGAAGGACAGCGGCATTCCGGCGACATTTGTGAGCGCGGAGTTTCTGGAACCGTCTGAACCCGAGATTTCACTCGAGCTGTTGCAGATTGTTCGCGAGGCGCTCTACAACGTCCAGAAGCATTCCTCGGCGTCGCGCGTGGCAGTGAGCATTGCCAAGTCCGACACCGTGCTCGAGATCCTGGTGGAAGACAACGGCAATGGGTTTCCGTTCAGTGGCCGGTACACGCTGGACGAGCTGGAGCTGCTGCGGCTGGGACCGATGAGCATCAAGCGCCGCGTCCGCACCTTGGGCGGCGACATGGTGCTGGACTCCAAGCCCGGACAGGGAGCGGGACTGAAGATCCGGCTGGCGACGTGAGGCGCTGCGCTCCTCTCGTTGGCTTGTTGGGGATTGGTCTGCTAGGTGGGTGCGGCAAGTATCGGGATTTTACGTTGCCTCAGCAGCCGGGAGGACCATCCGTTACCTGGCGATGGCAGGCGCGCTCTGATCCGGTGATCTTGCGCGGCGCCCAGGGCGAATGGGACTCGATTGATGTTCTGAATCCAGCCGTCATCCGGCAGGGCGACGCTTACTACAATTTCTTCTCGGGCTACGACGGTAAGGCATGGCACACCGGGCTCGCCGTGTCGGCCGACGGAGTCACCTGGAGCAAAGAGGGCAAGATCCTGTCGCCCGATCCGGGCACTTGGGAAGGCAATGCGATCGCAGCGAATGGTTCGGCGATCTCAGACGACAGCGGCATTCTGTATTATTACCAGGCTGGCAACCCGGTGGAGATTGGTCTCGCGCGTTCCCGCAACGGCCATCAATGGCAGCGCAACGGACCGCCCGTGCTTTCCGTTGGACCGTTCGACAGCTGGGATGAGCGCGGCGTGGCCGATCCCTACGTGATTCGCGCGGGCGAGAGCTTCTACATGTTTTATCTGGGCCAGGATCGCGCGCGGCGGCAGCGGCTGGGAGTCGCGATGTCACACGATGGCGTGAGTTGGACCAAGCTGCGCGCCAATCCGATTTTGGAACTGGGCGAATACGGCTCGTTCGACTCCAATGGATTGGGCGAGCCGGCGGTGTGGACCGCGCGCGGATATTACTGGATGCTGTACACGGGGCGCGACCGCAACGAAATGCGCCGGATGGGGCTGGCGCGCTCGCGCGACGGCGTGCGATGGGAGAAGCTTCCTGTGGTAATCGCGGGCGAACAGCCCTGGGATGCGAAAGTGATCTGCGATCCCACAGTGATCGCAAATGGCGATCGCGTTACAGTCTGGTTCGGCGGCGGCGACGTGGCGAATCCCGATCAGAACATCCATGGTCAAATTGGTTTGGGGCAATTGATCGCCACCAACTGACATGCGAATCGGAATCACCTGCTATCCCACCTACGGCGGCAGCGGCATCGTCGCGACTGAACTCGGCTTGGAACTGGCCAATCGCGGCCACGACGTGCATTTCATTACTTATTCCAATCCCATCCGGCTGGACCCCGGGACACCGCGCATCTACTATCACGAAGTGGAAGTGTCCACTTATCCGCTGTTTCAATATCCGCCGTACTGCCTGGCACTGGCCTCCCGTATGGCGGAAGTGGCCGAGGACTACGATCTCGATTTGCTGCACGTCCACTACGCGATTCCACATTCCACCGCCGCCATGCTGGCCCAGCAGATGGTGGCCACGCGGCGGCGCCTGCCCTTCATCACCACGCTGCATGGCACCGACATCACCATCGTCGGCCTGGACCGCTCCTATTTCCCCATCACCAAGTTCTCGATCGAGAAATCGGACGGAATCACCAGCGTCAGCCAGGACGTGCGCCGCGACACTTATGAAGTGTTCGGCGTGAAGAACGAAATTCGCGTTATTTACAATTTCGTGAACACCGAGATTTACCGCCCGATTGAAAACCGGCCGAATGGCGAAAAGCGGCTGATGCATATTTCCAACTTCCGTCCGGTGAAGCGCGTCACAGATTGCGTCCGCGTGCTGCTGGAAGTGCTCAAGGAGACGCCCGCGCATTTGTATATGGTGGGCGACGGGCCGGACCGGCCGGAGGCGCATCGGCTGGCGCGCGATTTAGGCGTGGAGCGCAATGTCACGTTCCTCGGCAAGCAGGATCACGTGGAGCGGCTGTTTCCGCGCATGCACGCGCTGCTGATGCCGAGCGAAATGGAGTCGTTCGGCCTGGGCGCATTGGAGGCCATGGCGTGCGGCGTTCCGCCGGTGGCCACGCGGGTAGGCGGATTGCCCGAGTTGGTGACGCATGGTGTGGATGGATTCCTGGAGCCGGTGGGCGATATCGCCGCGCAATCCCGGCGCGTGATCGAGCTGCTGACGAACGAAGATCTGCATCAGAAAATGGCCGAAGCCGCGCGGCGCACGGCGCTGGAGCGGTTCGCGAGCTCCATGATTATTCCCAAATACGAAGCGTATTATAAGGAAGTCATCGGCTGAGGCAGCCGCCGCTGGAGGATAATGTACAAGTGCTGAAATCCATCGTGCTGGGGGCGATCTGCGTCGCGGCGGCGTTCTGCCAGGATCAGAAGCCGGCCATCGACAATGAGCGCGTCACGGTGTGGGATGTTACGTGGACCAAAGGCGCGGCCAATCCCGCCGCTGCCGGCCTCGACGCTGTTTTTATGCGGTTGACGGGACACAACGCCGGGACCGCCGCTTTTAGCGCGAAAGGCAGCGAGCGCAATAAAACAGGCCACATCGGCGACCGTTGGTTAGTCATCGAACTGAAAGATCATCCCGTTCCGCCGCTCGAAAACAAAACCGGCTATCCGCCGGCCTTCCCACGCCCGCACGCGAAGAAGCTGCTGGAGAACAATCGCGTGATCGTGGGGTCCTACCGCTGGAATCCGGGCGAGCCGTCGCCCATGCATTTTCACGACAAGGATGTGGTGGTGGTTTATCTCGAAGACACGGCCCTCACTTCCACCACACCCGATGGCGCGAAGAAGCTGAATCAGTACAAGGCTTTCGATATTCGCTTCAACAAACGCGACCGCACGCACACCGAGCTGCTGGCGCATGGAACGGGAAGCGCGATGATGATGGAGCTCAAGTAGGCCGAAAATGAAGACTCGGATTGGCCGCAGCAGCGTGGTACTGGCGTTTTCCCTCGCCTTTGCCCCGCGCTCCTTCGCCCAACCGCAGTCGCCGCCCGAAATCACAACCAACGATTCGCCGGTGGTCTTCAGCAGCCGGGTGAACCTGGTGTCCGTTCCCGTAGTGGTCCGCGATCGCCAAGGCCATGCGATCGGAAACCTCACGCAGGATGACTTCGAGCTCTTTGACAAGGGCAAGCTCCAGGTGATCACCAGGTTTTCCATCGAGAAGTCCGAAGCCGCGCTGGTTCAGGCCAATGCCGGCCCCGGATCACAGGAAAAGACATCGTCACGGCCGGCGGCTGCCGATTCCGTCCTGCCGGAGCGCTTCATCGCTTACTTGGTTGACGATATCCATCTGCAGCGTGGCGACCTGCTTCAGACGCGGCAAGCGATGAATCGTCATCTGGACGAGTCGCTCGAACCCGGAAGCCGCGCTGCGATTTTCACCACCAGCGGCCTGATCAAAGCTGATTTCACCGGCGACCGCGATAAGCTCCACAAGGCGGTCAATAGCATTCAGCCGTGGACCAGCGGGCCGGACCCGCAACAGGACTGTCCGCCGGTCAGCTATTACATGGCCGACCTGCTAGTGAATAAGCTCCTTTACCTCAGCGGGGTGCTCTTCAGCGACGCCCAGCTTGCGCAGCTCGTTTTGGGCGGTAGCGCGGACCAGGCGCTGTTGGCCGTCATGGCGGAAGCGGAGGCGTGTTCGCACCTGTCGTTGACTCCCCCGCCTCCCCCGGCGCCAGGTACGCCTCCTTCGGCCAATTTAACGCCAGAGCCACTCATCACTTTAGTGCGGACAACGGTCCGCCAGGCCCTGACCTATGGGGATTTTGAAACATCCAGCGCGCTGGGAGCGTTAGAAGACGTGATTCGCAGACTCACCTCCACGCCGGGAAGCCGGACGCTGGTGCTTGTTTCGCCAGGTTTCTTGCTGACCAGCGATCATCGCTCCGCCGAATTCGACGTCCTGGAACGCGCGATTCGCGCCAACGTCACCGTCAACACCATCGACATGCGAGGTCTCTACGCTCCGGCGGGAAGCGATGCGAGCGAGCGGGGGCACCTTTCCACTGCCGGTGGTTTTCTGACGCAGGCTGAAATCTCCGCCGCCTCCCAGGCCGACGATGTGCTGGAGGAGATCGCCGCCGGCACCGGGGGAACGTTCTTCCATAACGACAACGATCTGAAGGGAGGACTCAACATGCTGGCGGCGCGGCCAGAATACGTTTATGTGCTGGGCTTCTCGCCATCGAACCTGAAGTTCGACGGCAGCTACCATGGATTAAAAGTCAAGGTGAAGAATTCGCGCGACCTAACGCTCCAGGTGCGCCGCGGCTACTGGGCGCCCAATCATGCCGTGGACGCGGCCCAGCAGGCCAGAGATGACATCCGCGAGGCTGTGTTTTCGAGAGATGAGATCCAGGATATTCCGCTGGATGTCCAGACCGAGCTCTTCAAACCCAGCGAGGAAAAGGCGGAGCTGACCGTGGTGGGGCGCTTGTCGGTGGGAGCTTTGCGGTTTCAAAAAACGCAAGAGCGAAACGAGCCGCGAAACAATGACACTCTGACCATCGTGGCGGGCCTGTTCGATCCGGACGGGAACTACGTATCCGGCATCCAGCGGGTGATCCAGATGCACCTTCGCGACCAGACGCTGGCGGCGTTAGAAAGCTCCGGGATCACGGTCAAGGAAACTTTTCACGTAGCGCCTGGCCGCTACGTGGTGCGGATGGTGGTGCGGGATACGGAAGGGCACACCATGGCGGCTCGCAATCAAGGTGTGAACATCCCATGACGGCGGACATTCCATGAAAGCGGACAGGGCACGTCGCATCGTGATCGCGGCGCTCCTCTGCCTGACCGGCAGTTCGGTGCGGGCGCAGCCTACGCCCGTGATCCGGACCGAGACGCGCGTGGTGCTGGTGGACGCGATCGTAACCAACAAACAGGGTGAGTATGTCCGCGATTTGTCCGCCAAGGATTTTCGCGTCTGGGAAGACAACAAAGAGCAGACCATCCAGAGCGTTTCGTTGGAGCAGGGATCGGCCAACACGCGGCCGCGCTATCTGGTGCTGTTCTTCGCGGGCATGAGCGCCACGGATCAACTGCAATCGAGGCAGACTATCTCAGGTTTCATCGATGCCAACGCGCAAGAGAATCGCAAGATGGCGGTGGTCAGTTATAGCGGTGAGCTGCGAATTGATCAGAACTTTACCGATGATGCGGGCCGCCTGAAGGAAGGCGTGAGCCGCGCGATCTCCTCCGGCTTGTCGGCAGGCACCGCAGACTCGGCGTCGCTCAACACCCTGCGGGCGTTGGAGACCCTGGCCACTAATCTTCGCGTCCTTCCGGGACGCAAGATCATCGTTTTGTTGAGCGGCGGGCTGCAACAATCGTCCTTCCAAAAATCGGAATTGCTGGCCGCGATGGAAGCTTGTAACAAATCCGATGTCGCTGTCTATCCGGTGGATGTGCGGCCGCTATCCTCGCAGATGGGAAACAAAAACGACGTTCGGTCCGCTTCGGAAGGCGCCACCCCGGCGCCGGGCATCCGGGTGCGCGGGCTGGACCGGCTTCAGGGCGACGCGCACGATGCCGAAGTGAACCCTCAAGAATCGGCAACCGGCAACCAGCAAATCCTGTTCGCATTGGCTAACGGCACGGGAGGCTTCGTAATTCCTGATTTCGCCGAATTACAGCGAGGATTGCAGAGAATTGGCGAAGAGCAAGCCGAATATTACACGATCAGCTACGCCCCTCCCGACTCGCCCTCCGGATCGAAAGCCGATAATTGCCACAAGCTGCGCGTCAAGGTGGATCGGAGCGGGACGGCGATCCGGGCTCGCACCAATTACTGCTCAACCAAGCCGCAGGATCTTCTGGCCGGTACCTCGACGGGGCAGGATTTGGAGCGCCGCGCGGTTGGTGCACAGGGAGGCAGCATCGCCGCATCGATCCAACTCTCGTATTTCTATATTTCTCCAACCGTGGCGCGAGCGTACCTGGCGATGGACATCCCGCCCGATGCTTTGAAATTCGAAAAGCGCAAGAGCAAGCTGCATGCCGAGCTCAATTTCCTGGGGATCGCGACCGCCTCGGATGGCAATGTGGGAGCGCGTTTCAGCGACGCCTTGAAGTTCGATTTCGATTTCGATTCCGAAGCCCAGGTAGAGAGCCTCCGCGGGAAGCCTTTGCATTACGAGAAACAGTTCAAGATCGCTCCCGGCCGCTACAACTTCGCGATTGCGTTCGGATCGGGGAGCGAGAGTTTCGGAAAGCTGGAAATGCCCCTGACCGTCGACGCGCGGATGCCGGGCGAGTTGGCCTTAAGCAGCCTGGCGCTGAGCCGGGAAACTCACCCCGCGGCCGAATTAGGGCTGGCCGGTTCGCTGGTTGAAGACAGTACGCCGCTGATTGCGGAAAATGTGGAGTTTATTCCTTCCGGCTCCAATCAATTTGCGAAATCCGACTCCGGATTTTTTTATTGTGAGGTTTACGCCGACCCCGCATCCGCGCGGGTGCGAGTGCGCGTTCTGGACCGCAAGACGGGTGAGCCAAAGTCGGACTCCGGATTCTTGAAGCTCGATCTTCCCAAGAGCAGCCCGGGCGACGGCGACAATCACGCGATTCCGGCCGCTTCGAGTCTCCCGATCGAGAAGCTTGCCGCAGGGGCTTATCAACTCGAAGTGACGGCCGAAGATTCCAGCGGGAAACAGGTTAAGCGGACCGCTGATTTCGAAATACGATAAAACGCATGGCTGGCAGGATGCCGTACAGTTTATTTATGAAGATTTCCCGCCTGGAAGTTCACTTGCCGATTGAGGTTATGGCGAGGCTCGAACCCGCCGCCGAAATTCAAGGACGCACTCTCACGGACTTCGTTGCGGCTGCGGCGGACGAAGCTGCTTGCCGAGCCATCGAGCAAACCGAAATCATCCGCCTGTCGATTGATGGCCAACGCCAGTTTGCTAAAGCGATCCTTCATTCCCCGGCGCCGAACCAGGCCTGGAAGAAGGCTGTGAAACGGCATCGCGACCTGTTTGGCGAGGGATGAAGGATTCTCCCTTCCGCCTTGCGCCGCTCGGCGCCGAACACGACCGTGGATCGTTTCACTGCGGAGAAGAAGCGCTGGATCGACATCCGCCGCCGCATTGCGACTTGTTTTGTTGCCGCCGCTTCTTACACGATCGCCGCGGCGAGCATTCCGCTGATTGAATTACCGCGGGAGGAAGCCAAGCGCTTGCCGCGCTATCCCACAGTACCGGCCGTGCGCATTGGCCGGCTGGCCGTCGATCAACGCTTTCAGGGACGCGGCCTAGGCGGGGCGCTTCTCGTGGATGCCACGCGCCGAAGTATACAGTCGCCGCCGGCGGTCTACGCACTTTTAGTGGACGCCAAGAACGGTCACGCTGTAGCTTTCTATCAGCATTACCTTTTTCGGCCGTTGCTCGGACTGCCTCGAACGTTGTTTCTTCCCCTCGCGACGGCGGAGAAGGCACTCTTCGGCAGCGGCGCTCACTGAGCTTGCAGGAAGGCGCGGAGGCTTTAGTGCGGGCGGGTCGACCCAATGGATCAGCTGTTTCAATAAGATAGCCTCCGGGCCCCACCTCTGGGAACTTTCCTCCCGCCCCCGGAGTCTACTCCTACAACAAGGCCTGACGTTTAGGCTAGACTTTGAGTAGACGACTGTGGCGGATACTGCTGTTGGTCTACATATTGAGGGGTGCCTGTTCTCCCACGCGGAGGAAGACGCACTGGTCACTGCGCTGAACCAGGGCTCCGAAGATGCCTACGAAATTTTGATTCAGCGCTACCAGCAGCCGGTCTACAGCCTGGTCTGCCGGCTGATGAGCGATCCCGGCGACGCGCCCGACATCGTGCAGGAAGTTTTTCTTAAGGTTTTCCGCAACGTGGGCGCGTTTCGCGGCAACAGCAGCCTGAAGACCTGGATTTACCGGATCGCGGTGAACGAAGCTTACAATCATCGGCGCTGGTTCTGCCGGCATCAGCGGCAGGAGGTGGCGCTCGGCTCCGAGGAAGGGACGCCGAGCTACGCCGGCGGGATGAGGGACCCGGGCCGCTCGCCTTTTGAGCAGGCGGCGGATCATGAGACGCGCGCGCTGGTGGAGCAGGCGCTGGAGAAGCTGAATCCGAAATTTCGCGCCGCCGTGGTGCTGCGCGATATCGAAGACTTGAGTTACGAAGACATCGCGACGGTTCTGGAAGTTTCGCTCGGGACCGTAAAATCGCGCATCATGCGCGGTCGCGAGGCATTACGAAAGATTCTGGAGGGGCGGCTGGAACTGGAGACGAGCATGCGTTGGTCTTCCCAGGCGTTAACGGAATAGTATGGAGTGCGGAAGCGTAAAGCAAAGAGTATCGGCTTATTTGGACGACGCTGTGCCGGCCGAGGAGCGGCGCTTGCTGAAGCGCCACTTGAACGGCTGCCGCGAGTGTGCGCTCGAATCGGAGCAATATTCCGCTTTGCGCGCCAAGCTGCGGGCACTCCCCACGCCCACCCCACCGGCGGATTTGACCACGCGTCTGCGGGTGGTTGCTTCCAAGGTTCGGATGGAGTCCTTCAGCAGTCCATGGAGCCGCTGGCGGGATCGCGTGGAATTATCGTTGCGGAATCTGATGCGGCCGCTGGCGCTGCCTGCGGTGGGTGGATTGTGTTCAGCCGTGTTTCTATTTAGCGCTCTGGTGGTGCCGATGTTCAAGTCCACCTTTGCGATGAGCCCGTCTGGCGACGTACCTACCATGCTGAGCACGCAGCCGATGCTGAAGTACATGGCGCCGGTCGCGTTCGCTAATAACGGAGACGCGGTGGTGGATTTGCAGCTCGACGACCAGGGCCAGATCATCAACTTCACCATCGTCAACGCGCCCGGCCAGCAAAGCGATGCGCTGCGCCGCAGCATCGAGAACAATCTGCTGTTCACCGAATTCTGGCCCGCCACGACGTTCGGCCGCGGGGTGGCTGGCACCATTCGCATTTCCTTCCGCAGCAGCCGCATCGACGTACGCGGCTAAGCTGCTCATAGTCACACCTTTCCAGGGTCACACCTAGCATTTTCTCATCGAAGGATGAGCCTGAAGGTCGATGGCGAGAGTTGATCGGTTTGGGGTCCTTTCTGTGATGTTTTGAGAGGGAAAAAGAACAATGGTCGGCGCGGTGGGAATGTGGGAAACGCGCCGCGTTTTCCAAGGGCGGTGGGCAGCGGTGGGAAACCGAGCGCAGCGCCCAGAGCGTGAGCGATGGCGGTTTTCCACGGCTGTCCATGGCCCGGCATTTCCACGGCGCTCGGTGCGCTCCGGTGGCCGGCTCAGGCGCTGAGCTTGGCGATGCGAGCCAGCAGCTGGCGCTTGGCGCGTTGCATGTCGAGCGCGGCTTCGGTATCGGATTGATGCTGGGCGAAGCCTTCGAGCTGGGCCAGGGTGACACCAGGACGTAGCAAGCTCTCGCAGTGCGGGACTGTTTGGAGTAACTCGAAGGGAGTGGCCCAGCGCAGATAGATACGGCGGCGTTTGCCGTTGGGTTCGGTGAGGATCGACGGCACCGCGCAAGGCCGATGGAAGTTGACGTAAGGGTTGAGTTGCTCGCGGTGAAAGGTATCGACCGCCGCAGCGTGTTGCACCCCGATGTGGCCGAAGCCGAGATGTTTGCGAATGACCGCGCCGTTCTTGGCCTCCACTAATCCGTTGTCGCCGGAATGGTGGGCCCGCGACTTGGTCTGCTCGATCAACAGCTTGCTCAACAGCCGGGCCACGGTGTAGTTGATGAACTCGCTGCCGTTGTCGGAATGAAAGCCGCGAATCACAAACGGAAACTGCTGTAGCATCGTTTCGAGCAATGGAATCAGCCATAACTCCGAGATCTGCGGTGTGGCGGCAACGATCTCCCATTGCGTTACTTGGTCTACCGCGTTGATGGGATAGATGCCCTTGTGGCCATCCTGGTCGCCTTGGTGCACGGTGTCGATCCGCAGGTATCCGGGCAAGCCCTGCGGCTGCGGTCTGCGCCGTTCGCCAATGGGAATCACCATGGGCCGCGTCGGCTGATAGCTGGTGTTGCGCTTGCGATAGCCGGCCGAGTTTCGGAATCGGTAGATCTGCGCCACCGAGATCCGGGCTAGCCGCTGGTAGGCGAGTTGGCCATAGTCGGCGTATTCGCGCTCCAGAATCCGCCGGGTCGCCGGACCGCTGAGATTCCCGTGCGCTTTGTCCACGTAGGCCAGCAAGCCCACGTCGGCCGCTGTGTAGCGCGTTGCAAACTTGGTGCGCTGATACTCGACCGCCTTCACTCGTCCTGTCTTGCGCTGCCCTGCGATCAACCGCGTCACCTGTGCCCGACGTAGTCCCGTCATTCGCCCCACGTATTGCCGCACCACCCCCTTGTCGGCACGGCCCAAGCTTGCGTACTGGTGCCGCACCAGCGTCCGCTCCACCCAGTTGTAGACCTCGGCCCGCTTCAAACCCGTAAACCGAACCTCTCCACTCCCCACCAGGAACCCCCGGATCTGCTCCAGGCTCACTGCTTCCGAATCGTCCATGCTGATGATCAATCCCCAGCATCCCGATCTCTCCCTCCTTCAGGCTCATCTTGTATGAGAATCCAGCCCCGCTTCAGGCTCATCTTGCATGAGACAAGAGTCACCTTTCCACGCGGCGAGTCACGGGACTATACTTGCTGGGAGAGGTGAAGTGATGACCAGTTCCCGACGGCAGTTTCTGCAGATTGCTTCCGCTGGCGCGGCCAGCGCGGCGCTTGGCACAGCGCTCTATGCCAAGGCTGTTCCCACGCTCGGCATGATCTTTCCGCCGGCTAACTACCCCGTTCCTCCGGAAGCCAAGCTGCTTTATCCGACGGGCGTTCGATTCCTGGCCGAGGGCGTCGGCCTGCAGAAGATGACGGCTGAAGAATACGATCGCGTATTCCGCCGCATTTTGCCCGCCGCCGAAAAGCTCGCTAAAGAGGGGTCCAATGCGATCTCGGTGATGGGGACGTCGCTCACCTTCTACAAGGGCGCCGAGTATGAGCATCAGTTGAAGGTGAACGTGACGAAGGCCACAGGGCTGCCGTCCACCACCATGAGCACGGGCATTGTCGAGGGCCTGAAGGCGTTGAACGCGCGCAAGGTGGCGGTGGCGACGGCATATGACGAAGACGTGAGCCATCGGCTGAAGGTGTTTCTCGAAGAATCGGGATTCGAAGTGGTGTCGGTAAAGGGGCTCGGCATCGTGAGCTTCAAGGACCGCGGCCCGGTAACCCCCGATGAACTATTTCACTTCAGTGCGAACGTGTATGAAGGCGCGCCCAAGGCCGAAGCGCTGGTGATCTCGTGCGGGGGACTGAAGACGCTGGATCTGATCGTGCCGCTGGAGACGCGCTGCAAACGGCCAGTGGTATCCAGCACGCCGCACGCGCTGTGGGCCAGTGTCCGATTGCTGGGCTTGAGCGGCCAGGCCAAGGGCTACGGCATGGTGCTGTCCAAGGCGTAGCATTTTCATGAGCACCCAGAGCTATCCGTACGAAACGCGGCTGAATATCATTTACCAGCCTCTGGAAGTGGTGGACACCCAGGCCCTCGCCGACGATTGCGCGTACAAGTGGTACAACCAGACGCTGTGCCAGGTGAACGACTCGGTGGTTCGGCTCGGCGTGGTGGAAGGCGAATATCACTGGCATAAACACGATAATGACGATGAATTTTTCTACGTTGTCGAAGGCGAGCTGCTGATTGATCTGGAAGACAAGACGGTTGCGCTGCGCCCCAAGCAGGGCTTTGTGGTGCCGAAGGGCGTGACACACCGCACGCGGGCCACTGAACGCACGGTGATTCTCTTGGTGGAGAACGCGGGGATTATTCCGACCGGAGATTAGCGCACGGGTCACGATCTGCCTGCGCGCTACAATGGTCCGCAGAGGAGATCCTTGTATGACGACCCTGGCAACGAAGCAACAGATCCTGGACACTGCCGGGTATCTCTACAATATCGACCGCGAAGTATATTTCAATCGCTCAGCTAAAAAAATCTTTAGCGTTGAGTTTCTAGAGGACCACGAGGGGACCGAAATCGACAAATGCATCAACGAGAAAAACGACTCTCGTGAATGGCGGTTCTATTTCAATTCACCTCCACCCGAATCCGTGAGACGCCAAGTTGTGGGAGCGCTTGGCTGAGGCCGGGCGCACCATTGAGGATCGGCTGCGAGAAGAGTATTTCCAGCTGCTACCTGAAATCCGGCGCGTCGCTGGACAACTTCAAGCCCAAATCAACTACTGCCTGCTACCCATTGCGAACGCTCTAGAACCTCACGAGCAACTGATCGTTAAATCCAGGGTCAAAGAATGTGAGAGCGCGGTGAATGCCCTGCGACGCCGAAGCGGAGAGGGAAAGAGCTTTGATGACGACCAGCCCTTGCGATATTCCCTTGCGAACCTGAACGATTTGGCTGGACTTCGGTTTCTTGTATTCCCTCGAAGACGAATCCTGGAAGTCGATCAGGCCTTGCGAGAGATCTTCGGCTCGTGGAAAGCCGATCCCGTCGAGATCGAGGGACAGGTGCTCGCATTGAAATACTACGGTCATTGCGACGCGAGTAAACATATCCGGGATGAATATCAAATTGTTTCTATGTTGACCGGCCTTTTCTGGGAAGTAGAGCATTCCGCTATCTACAAACCCGCTCCCCAAATCCGAAGCGCGGCTCGATCTCTCGCCATGCAGCAACGATCCAAGGAGGTCATCGACGCACTGAAAGCCTTCACGGATCAATTCGAGTCCCTGATTCACCCGCTCCCGTCGCAGACCTAAGAGGCACGCAACACTCCGGCGAAAACCGCGCCGCACCTGTCACAATAGAGATACATGACAGGGAATGAGATCCGCGAGACGTTTTTGAACTTCTTCGCGGCCAACAGCCATCGGATTGTTCGCAGCTCGTCGCTGGTGCCGGCCAACGACCCTACGTTGCTCTTTACCAACGCGGGCATGAACCAATTCAAGGACGTTTTTACCGGCCTGGAAAAGCGCGATTACGTGCGCGCAACCTCCTCGCAGAAATGCGTCCGCGCGGGCGGCAAGCACAACGATCTCGACAATGTCGGCTATACGCGCCGCCATCACACCTTTTTTGAGATGCTGGGTAATTTTTCCTTCGGCGATTACTTCAAAAAGGACGCGATCGCCTACGCCTGGGAGCTGCTCACGCGCGAGTTTTCGATTCCCAAAGACAACCTCTGCGTCACCGTCTTTCGTGAAGATGACGACGCTGAGCGCCTCTGGCAGGAAGTGGTGGGCGTGCCGAAGTCCCGAATTTTCCGCCTGGGTGAAAAGGACAATTTCTGGCAAATGGGCGAGACCGGTCCGTGCGGTCCGTGTTCTGAGATTTTTTACGACTTTGGCCCCGACGCGGGTCCCGGCGAGTTTCCCAGCGATCCGGGCGAACGCTTCGTCGAGGTGTGGAATCTCGTGTTCATGCAGTTCGATCGCGCGGCCGACGGCGTCCTGACGCCGCTGCCGCGGCCGTCCATCGATACCGGCATGGGCCTCGAACGCGTCTCGTGCGTCCTGCAGGGTAAGATTTCGAATTACGAAACTGACCTGCTGCGGCCCATCATCCATCGGGCGGCGGAAATGTTCGGGGTTACTTATGGTGACGATCCTCGCACCGATGTCGCGCTGCGAATCAATGCCGATCACGTTCGCGCCGCGGCGTTCCTGGTTCACGACGGCATAACGCCCTCAAACGAAGGCCGCGGCTACGTACTGCGCAAAATCATGCGCCGTGCAATTCGCAATGCTCGCATGATCGGCCGGGAAGATCCCTATTTATACGAGCTCACCGGTTTCGTCGCCGATCTGATGAAGCCTGGTTATCCCGAGATGCTCGAAAGCATTCAGCGCGTGGCTCGCGTCGTGAAGGACGAGGAGCATCGCTACGCCACCACGTTTCAGTTGGCCGAGAAAGTTTTTCTGGATGAGGCAAAGTCCGCTGCCGGCGGCGTGCTGCCCGGCCCGGCCGCGTTCAAACTGTACGACACCTTCGGCTTGGCTCTCGACGAGCAGGAAGAGATGGCTCGAGAACGCGGGCTCACTATCGATCACGCGGGCTTCCAGGCCGAAATGGAGAAGCAGCGCACGCGCGCTCGTGCCAGTTGGCGAGGCGCCGATAAAACGCAGATTCCGGCAGTCTACAAGGACCTTCCACCCACCAATTTTATTGGCCGCGAGACCCTCGAATCGGCTGTCAAAGTCGTGCGCCTGATCAATCACGATGGCCGCACCGAACTGCTGTTCAACAGCACGCCGTTCTACGCCGAAGCAGGAGGTCAAGTCGGCGACACGGGTATCCTGGTGTCGCCTTCGAGCGGCGATACGGTGGCCATGGTTCAGGACACGCGGAAAGTGGCCGGTGCAACCGTTCATGTGGTGGAACTGCTGGCGCCCATTCACGAAGGCGACCAGCTCATCGGCCTGGTGGATGGCAGCCGCCGCGCCGCAACGATGCGCAATCACACGGCCACGCACCTGCTCCATGCCGCGCTCCGCAAAGTGCTGGGGCCGCATGTGAAGCAGGCCGGCAGCATCGTGGACCCCAATCGCCTGCGCTTCGACTTTACGCATTACGCCCATACCGATCCGGAAGAGCTGGCCGAAATTCAAAAGCTGGTGAACGAAGAGGTCTTGAAGAATATCGAAGTTCATACCGACGTCATGGATCTCGACCAGGCGCTCAACACCGGCGCCATGGCGCTGTTCGGTGAGAAATACGGCGACCGCGTGCGAGTCGTCTCCATTCCTGGCTTCAGCAAAGAGCTCTGCGGCGGCACGCATGTCCATCGCACCGGCGACATCGGGCTGTGCGTCGTGACCTACGAAGCGAGTATCTCAGCCGGTGTTCGGCGCATTGAAGCGATCACCGGCGAATCTGTTTTGAGCAAGTTTCAAGAAGAAGTCCAAACCTCGCGCCAGGCGCAGGAAAAACTGGCTGAAGAAAAGCGGACTCTGGAGCGCCAGATTGAACAGATGAAGGAGAAACTGGCACGTTCAGAAGTCGCCACCATCGAAAGCGGCGTTCGCGAAATCAAGGGCGCGAAGGTTCTGTCTACGCAGGTGGCCGGCATGGAGCGCGAACAATTGCGGACCATGGTAGATTCCCTGCGGGGCAAGTGGAAAAGCGCGGTTGTCATTCTTGGCTCGGCTCGCGATTCCAACGTCGCCATCGTAGTGGGCGTGACGAAAGACCTCACATCGAAGGTGCACGCCGGTAAGCTTGCGGGCTCCATCGCGCAGGCTGTCGGCGGAAAAGGCGGCGGCCGTCCCGACATGGCCGAAGCCGGCGGCAAAGATCCGGCGGCGCTGGCCGGCGCGCTCGACTCCGCCTACAAAACTGTCGAAGGGATGCTCTAGCGGTGGAGGAGTTCGACGTCGTCGTGGTTGGCGCCGGCCCCACCGGCCTGGCTTGTGGTATTGAGCTGAAGCAGCGCGGCCTGAACACGGTCCTGATCGAAAAAGGCTGCGTGGTCAATTCGCTCTACAACTATCCCACGCACATGGTGTTTTTCACCACGCCGGAGCTGCTTGAAATCGGCGGCTTGCCCATGACGTCGCTCAACGAAAAGCCCGGCCGCACTGAAGCGCTCAAGTATTATCGCCGCGTCGCTGAATATTACTGCCTAAACATCCGTCAGTATGAGCGCGTGCTCTCTATCGACGGCGATGACGGGGACTTTCACATCGTAACCGGCAAGGCTGAATATCGCGCCCGCAAGATTGTCCTCGCCACCGGCTACTACGATGTTCCGAACATGCTGAACGTCCCTGGCGAAGAATTGGACAAGGTGATCCATTATTACAAGGAGCCGCATCCCTACTACAATCACGACGTGCTGGTGGTGGGCGCGAAGAACTCGGCGGCCATCGCGGCGTTGGAGCTGTTCTGGACCGGCGCGCGCGTCACGCTCATTCATCGCGGCGCCGGCATTTCCGATCGCGTCAAATATTGGATTAAGCCGAACATCGAGAATCGCATCAAGAGCGGGGAAGTGAAAGCATATTTCCACTCGCACCTGGTTGCGATTCATCCCAAGTACGTTGAAATCGAGACTCCCGAAGGCCCCAAGAAATTCGCCAACGACTTCGTTTTCGCCATGACCGGCTACCGGCCTGACCTGGAATTTCTCGCGTCTCTGGGCATTCGCCTGGATCCGGCGTCCCAGAAGCCCCGCATCAATCCGCAAACCTTCGAAAGCGATCGCCCGGGAATTTTCCTCGCGGGCGTGATCGTGGCCGGCATGCACACCAACGAGATTTTCATCGAAAATGGCCGATTTCACGGCAAGCAAATCGCCGCTGCCATTGCCGATTCCCTTGCGGCGGCATGATTGATATGATCGGCGTCATGATCAATCGCCGGGATTTCGTGAAGCTTGCCGCGGGCGCCATCGTCGTTCCCGCTTTCGCCAACATCGATTCCAAGTTTGACGGAGTGATGATCGGCGCTCAAACCTACAGCTTCCGCACTCTTCCTTCGCTCGACGCTTGCATAGCCGCAATGAAGGAAATCGGACTCGGTTACGCTGAACTCTGGGACAACCAGATCCTGCCCAAGGATCGTTCGCAGATTTCCGCCTGGCGCTCCAATCCGCCGATGGACGAGATTCGCGGGATTCGCAAACAGTTCGACGACGCGGGCATCGATCTGTACGCCTTCAACTACAGCTTTCGCGACGAGTTCACCGATCAGCAGATCGAGCAGGGTTTTCTCATGGCAAAGGCCATGGGCGTTTCGCGCATCACGGCTTCTGCGAACGTGGACATTTCGCCGCGCGTCGACAAGTACGCTCAGCAATACAAGATTTATGTCGGCTATCACGACCACGACAGCATGAAGCCCAACGAGTTTTCCACTCCGGATGACTGGAAACGCGCGCTGGCCGGCCGTTCGAAGTACACCGGCATCAACCTCGACATCGGCCACTTCACCGCCGCCGGCTTCGATCCGGTCAGCTTCTTAGAAGGACACCACGCGAAAATCATCACGCTCCACATCAAAGATCGCAAAAAGAATCACGGCCCGAACATGCCGCTGGGCGAAGGCGACACCAATATCAAAGGCGTGCTGGAAGTCTTGAAGACCAAAAAGTATCCAATCCCGGCCATGATCGAATACGAGTACGGCAAGCCCGGCATGGATACCGTAGCAGAAGTGAAAAAGTGTTTCGACTACTGCAAAGCAGCGCTTGCGTAGCGCTCCTCGCGCTGGCAGGCTGTTCGCAACATCGTTCGCTGCGGCAGGATGCGGAAGGCGCGGAGGATCGTGCCATTCGTTACGCCGATGCGCACAGTGGACCGCATTCCGGGCATTTTGAAAATATGGCCGAGTACGGGCGGGTTAGAGATCAACAACTTGACGAAATGTTTAAAACAGTTGCCGCTCGACACGGAGTGAGCGAAGAGCAGGTGCGGCAGTCGCTGGCCGACCGGCCAGCCGGCGTAGATTTTCTTGTGATGCTCTCGTTTGGAGCGTTTTATGCATGCGCAGTTTATCTGATCTCGCGCCGTTTCGATTCGATCGCGATGACGATATATCTCTCGGTAGTGTCGAGCGCGATCGCGGTGCTCCTGGGTCAGGCTTGGGCGATCTTGGTCGAGAGCCTGCGGCTTTGGACTGGCCATCTCAGTTACCGCATGGACCGAATTCCATGGGGGCACCATCGGCTGGCTTCGTTTGTCGCCGCTCTGGTTCTGTTTTGGATTGTGGTACTGCTCCGGCGCCGAACGCGAGTGTTAGCGTGACCGGGCGCCGGCCGCCGCCGCGGGCTTGGACGCTTCGATGGGAGCCGGTACCTGAGGTGCAACCGCATCCGGTTCCTTACGCACCAGGCCCAGTGCTTTGCGCAGCTCCGTGTCGATACTCTGGCGAATATCGGGATTGTCCTTCAGAAACTGGCGCGCGTTCTCGCGACCCTGTCCGATGCGTTCGCCTTTATAGCTGTACCACGACCCGCTTTTTTCCACGATGTTCTGCGCCACGCCCAGGTCGATCAAATCGCCTTCGCGCGAGATGCCCTCGCCATAAATAATGTCGAACTCGGCTTCGCGGAACGGCGCCGCCACCTTGTTCTTGACGATCTTCACCTTGGTCCGGTTGCCCGTTACGATGTCGCCTTCCTTGATGGCCGCGATCCGGCGGATATCGGCGCGTACCGAGGAATAAAACTTGAGCGCGCGGCCGCCCGAGGTGGTTTCCGGATTGCCGAACATCACCCCGATCTTTTCGCGAATCTGGTTGATGAAGATCAGGCAGGTATTCGATTTGGAAACGTTGCCGGTGAGCTTGCGCATGGCCTGCGACATCAGGCGCGCCTGCACGCCCATGTGGCTGTCGCCCATCTCGCCGTCGAGCTCGGCTTTGGGAACTAGCGCGGCGACGGAATCCACCACCAGGACGTCGATGGATCCGGAGATGATCAGCGCGCTGGTGATTTCGAGCGCTTGCTCCGCATAGTCCGGTTGCGAAACCAGCAGATTGTCGACATCCACGCCCAGCTTGCGCGCATAAAGCGGATCAAGCGCGTGCTCGACGTCAATGAAGGCGGCCATTCCGCCGACTTTTTGCGCCTCGGCGATCACTTGCAGCGCAACCGTGGTTTTGCCCGAAGATTCCGGGCCGAAGATTTCGACGATGCGGCCGCGCGGAAATCCTCCCACGCCCAGCGCGTTGTCGAGCGAGATGGAGCCCGATGAAATCGCAGCCACCTGCACGATCGCTTCTTTCGATCCCAGCCGCACGATGGAGCCTTTGCCAAATTGTTTCTCGATCTGGCCGAGCGTGAGTCCGAGGGTGCGTGCGCGTTCTTTTTCGTCCATGCGTGATGATCCTTAGAGGAATGTCTTTCGCCGGGGGAGAAACTTCATTGTAACAGCAGGGCGGTCACAATTTCGGGGCGTAATATCCTTTGCGAGCGCGCACGATCAGGTCTTTGCGCCCCTTCACGCGGATCTGCACGGCGTGATAGAGGCCGTCCACTTTGAGCGGGTCGGGCCGATAGAAGACATTGTACTGATGCCGCAGCTCATTGGCAATATTTTCGAACGACTGATCCAGATCGGAAACCTTGAACGGGAAGAAGGCCTGGCCACCTGTTTCTTCGGCGAAGTAGCGCAGCACCTTGTCGCCATCGGTTTCGATGCGCGTGATGTTGGTGGAGATGGTGTAAACGGTGACGTCGGCCTTTTGCGCCATCTCGAGCGCCTGATCGCGAGTGTAGCGGCTCTGGTTGTCTTCGCCGTCGCTCAGGATGACCATGGCGCGGCGGAACTTGTAGAGCGGCTGGTCTTCCATCAGCTTGTCGCGGCAGGCGAAAAAAATGGCGTCATAGAGCGATGTTCCGCCGCCCGGGCGCAGGTTCGCGACGGCCTTCTCCAGATCGCCGATGTTGTCGGTTAAATCCGCCACCAGTTCGGCCGAAGTATCAAAGCTCACGATCATGGCCTTGTCGTGCTCCGGCCGCACGGTACCGTCGATGAACGCCGTGGCGGCCTCCTGCTGGAAGTGGAACCGGTCGCGAATACTGTTGCTGGTGTCGATCAGGATCGCCAGGCGCAGCGGCAGATCGGTCTCCGCCGCGAACTCGATGATGGTTTGCGGCTTCTTGTTTTCGAAAACCTCGAAATCGTCTTTGGTGAGATCGGTGACAAAACGGCCTTTTTTGTCGGACACCGTGTAGAGCATGTTGACGCGCGAGACATCGAGAGTGATGCGGGTTTTGTCTTCGGACTCGGGCGCCGGGGGCTTGCCATTGTTCTTGGCCTGCTTCTTCGATTGGCCGGAGAGGAGCAGCGCAAACGCGGCGAGGATTACGACCAGGTACAGCTTCTTCATGAGCGGTGAATCCATTATAGGATGCAGGCTGGTTGTTGATGAACCTTACTCTTGTCTCATGCAAGATGAGCCTGAAGCGGGGCTGGATTCTCATACAAGATGAGCCTGAAGGAGGGAGAGATCGGGATGCTGGGGATTGATCATCAGCATGGACGATTCGGAAGCAGTGAGCCTGGAGCAGATCCGGGGGTTCCTGGTGGGGAGTGGAGAGGTTCGGTTTACGGGTTTGAAGCGGGCCGAGGTCTACAACTGGGTGGAGCGGACGCTGGTGCGGCACCAGTACGCAAGCTTGGGCCGTGCCGACAAGGGGGTGGTGCGGCAATACGTGGGGCGAATGACGGGACTACGTCGGGCACAGGTGACGCGGTTGATCGCAGGGCAGCGCAAGACAGGACGAGTGAAGGCGGTCGAGTATCAGCGCACCAAGTTTGCAACGCGCTACACAGCGGCCGACGTGGGCTTGCTGGCCTACGTGGACAAAGCGCACGGGAATCTCAGCGGTCCGGCGACCCGGCGGATTCTGGAGCGCGAATACGCCGACTATGGCCAACTCGCCTACCAGCGGCTAGCCCGGATCTCGGTGGCGCAGATCTACCGATTCCGAAACTCGGCCGGCTATCGCAAGCGCAACACCAGCTATCAGCCGACGCGGCCCATGGTGATTCCCATTGGCGAACGGCGCAGACCGCAGCCGCAGGGCTTGCCCGGATACCTGCGGATCGACACCGTGCACCAAGGCGACCAGGATGGCCACAAGGGCATCTATCCCATCAACGCGGTAGACCAAGTAACGCAATGGGAGATCGTTGCCGCCACACCGCAGATCTCGGAGTTATGGCTGATTCCATTGCTCGAAACGATGCTACAGCAGTTTCCGTTTGTGATTCGCGGCTTTCATTCCGACAACGGCAGCGAGTTCATCAACTACACCGTGGCCCGGCTGTTGAGCAAGCTGTTGATCGAGCAGACCAAGTCGCGGGCCCACCATTCCGGCGACAACGGATTAGTGGAGGCCAAGAACGGCGCGGTCATTCGCAAACATCTCGGCTTCGGCCACATCGGGGTGCAACACGCTGCGGCGGTCGATACCTTTCACCGCGAGCAACTCAACCCTTACGTCAACTTCCATCGGCCTTGCGCGGTGCCGTCGATCCTCACCGAACCCAACGGCAAACGCCGCCGTATCTATCTGCGCTGGGCCACTCCCTTCGAGTTACTCCAAACAGTCCCGCACTGCGAGAGCTTGCTACGTCCTGGTGTCACCCTGGCCCAGCTCGAAGGCTTCGCCCAGCATCAATCCGATACCGAAGCCGCGCTCGACATGCAACGCGCCAAGCGCCAGCTGCTGGCTCGCATCGCCAAGCTCAGCGCCTCAGCCGGCCACCGGAGCGCACCGAGCGCCGTGGAAATGCCGGGCCATGGACAGCCGTGGAAAACCGCCATCGCTCACGCTCTGGGCGCTGCGCTCGGTTTCCCACCGCTGCCCACCGCCCTTGGAAAACGCGGCGCGTTTCCCACATTCCCACCGCGCCGACCATTGTTCTTTTTCCCTCTCAAAACATCACAGAAAGGACCCCAAACCGATCAACTCTCGCCATCGACCTTCAGGCTCATCCTTCGATGAGAAAATGCTACCTTCCAGGGGATTTGGCAGGATCTGCAACTCGCGCCGGCCATTCTCTGGCGTGCGACAATCGAGCTAGATTGTCTAGCCAAAAGGAGACATGGAATGGAATGGAGACTGGCCGATGCAAAGAACCGCTTCAGTGAATTGGTAAACCGGGCGTTGACGGACGGGCCACAGCGCGTCCTGCGGCGCGGCGACGCCGTGATGGTTGTGTCTGAACAGGACTACCAGCGGTTAGCGGGAAGTCGCGCCGGTTTTAAGGCATTCTTGCTGGGCGAGGGGCCGTCTCTGAACGGGGTTCCTATAGACCGCGATCGTTCATCGATGCGGGACGTAAAACTGTGAGGATCTTGCTGGATCGTGCGTTCTCTCGGAATTGAGGCGGCCCAAGGGTCACGCCGCAGTCCGGCGCGCGGTGGAAGCCGCCGATGACCGGGATCTTTTTGTGAGCGTTCTTTCGGTTGGGGAGATCGCCAAAGGCATCGGTCTGCTCAAGGAAGGCGAACGAAAACGTTCCCTGCAAGCTTGGCTGCAAACGCTGCAGAACGCCTACCAGGACCGCCTTCTTCCCGTCGATCTTGAAACAAGCCATATTTGGGGTGAAATTACGGCGGCTGCGCAAAAGGTGGCCCGCGTCATCCCCGCTAGCGACGGCCTCATTGCCGCTACGGCGCTCCGCCATGGCCTTCGTGTTATGACCAGAAACACAGCGGACTTTTCTTCTTCTGGCGTTCTTCTGCTCAATCCTTGGGAGGAGGGTGCCTGAGTGGTCTAAAGCTGGGTGTGACTACGCGGGCGCGGGCAAACTCAACGACGATTTCGCCAGGGCGCCTTGCAGCACGCCGATGGCATCGAATTCGTTCAGGCCGCGCGAAATGGAAAGCTCGGTAACCAGCATATGCCGGGCACGCTCCAGCATTTTCTTCTCACGGAAAGACAGCGGCTTTTCGGCCTGCAATATCAGCAGCGTCTTTAGGACCTCGGCGATCTCAAGCAAGCTGCCATGGCGCATCTTGTCCGAGTTCTCCTTGTAGCGATCCTTCCAATCGGCCTTGCGCTGGGCATTGCCCTCAGCCAGGAAGCTGAGCACCCGCGCGATTTCCCCATTGCGGGTCACCTTGCGCAGTCCAATCTCTTGGACATGCGAAAAGGGGACCATCACCGTCATACTGTTATAGGTGAGGCGCAGGAGGTAGTAGCGCTCGAACTGCGCGCCGAAAGAACGAGTGCTAATGTTCTCGACCGTTCCAATTCCATGATTGGGATAAACGATCTTCTCGCCGATCTGAAATAAGGTCATACATTGACCACCTTGCGCCTTGGCCTGATTTGCCAGTAGCTGGTGTTAGCCAAACTACTGACCAACCGGAAAGTTGATGGTAAGACCTAACGGGGTTACTTGTCAATAGTCTTTACAATCCCCTGTTGCAAATGGAGTTTCGGTACTCTGGCTGATACACTTTCCGGTAGTGTCAATTCCGAAAACGAGAGCCCAAAATGGGAATCTCACTGGCAGGCCAGGGGCAAATCCTGTATTCTCATGAATAAGCCTTATTCTGATTTGGTGGCAAACGAAGTGCTAACATAGTGCGCTAAAGTTACAGCGTGACGTGTGCCTAAGGGTGGTGCGCCCCAGGGGGATGCATCGTTCTCAGGGGAGTTTCAGCGGAGACGGCCGCTTGAGGGATCTTAAGACTCAATTCGCCAGCGCGCTGCTGTTTGTGCTGACAGTAGCGGCGGTGTGCTGCGCCGTCATAAATTTCCGCCAGCAAAGCCTGTATCATCTTCCCGATGTTGGAGTTACCTGGGTGGATCGCCCGGGTCCCGACGGCCAGAACGAAGTCACTGCACTGAATGTTACGCCGGGCGGCCAGGGCTACAACGCAGGTATCCGCGCGGGCGACGTGCTGCTCCAGGTGGGAGGTACGCTGATCGCAAAGAGCGCCGAAGTACCGCAAGTGTTGCAACGGGTTGGCGTGTGGCGAAAGACCGAATACATCGTGCGGCGTGACAATGTTCCAGTGCCGGCGCAAGTTATTGTCGGGGAACGCGTCCTGGACCGGTCTTTGTACTATCAATACGCTGTCGGCATCGCATACCTGCTGATTGGATTGTTTGTCTACTATCGCCGGGTCGGCGCGCCACGGTCGGTACATTTTTACGTGTTGTGCCTGGCCTCTTTCGTTTTGTCCTGCTTCCACTACACGGGAAAACTGAATGCATTCGATCAGGCCATGTACTGGGGCAACGTCGCCGCTGAAGCCCTGGCGCCAACCATCTTCCTGCACTTCTGCCTGGTTTTCCCGGAGCGTCCGGCCTGGCTGAAACGGCACGGCGTCAGCTCGCTCTTGTACGTTCCCGCCGCGGCTCTGTTGGCGGTTTATGTCCTGGTAGCGAAGGGGATGCTGCGGGTGGCGATGTCGCCTGTGGACCTCAATTGGCTCCTGGACCGGGCAGAGATGCTGTTGCTGAGCGTGCTTTACGTGGCTGGCACCATCGTTCTGGCACTGAAGACCCCACATGCCGAAGATCCACTGGTGCGGAGGCAGTTGAAATACATGCGCAACGGCGCACTGCTCGGCATCATTCCGTTCACCTTGATTTACGCCGTGCCATATCTGTTCGGGGCGCTTCCGGGGCAGTACCAAAAGATGGCGGTGCTGTCGCTGATCCTGGTCCCCCTGACGTGGGCTTACGCGATTCTGCGCTACCGGCTGATGGATGTCGACATCATCTTCCAGCAGGGTTACGTTTACACGCTGGCCACTCTGGTGGTGCTGGGGGTTTTTTACGGCCTCATCTTCTCGTTCGCGCGCCCTGAAAACCTGAGCCCGGCCGCCATCGTGGGGTTGATCCTGTTCGCCACCTTTATCTTCCAGCCGATTCGCGACTGGCTGCAGGAACAACTGGACCGTTACTTCTTCTATAAAGATCGCTACGATTATCGGCGGACGCTGATCGAATTCGCGCGCGAATTGGGATCGGAGACGAATCTGGACGAAATGCTGCGTTCGGTGGGGGACCGTCTGCTGCATACCCTTTCCATCCAGCACGTGGCATTCTTTTTGGCGAGCGACGGATCGAAGAGCGATGGATCAAAGAATGAGAGCGACGACTTTCGACTGCACATGACGCTCGGCAATCGCAAGGACCGGAGTCAGAAGCAGCCGCAGGAGCTCGATCTCAGTTTTTTGAGTGACGATCCGGGCAAGCCCTATCTGTTCTTTGAGCGCACCCGGCATTTATTGGACGCCGTGTCGCATCAATGGCCGAACTCGGTGCGCCGGACCATCGCCGAACTGGATTTAACTTACTATTTCCCGTGCGCGGTGCGCGGCCGGACCATCGCTTATCTGGCGCTCAGCCGGACCGACAAGGGCGATTTCCTTTCGAGTGACGACGTGGAATTGCTGACCACGCTGGCCGGCTACGTCAGTATCGCCGTGGAAAACGCCCGGCTGTACAGTTCGCTGCAGCGCAAAGTGGAGGAATACGAGCGGCTGAAAGAGTTCAGCGAGAATATTGTCGAGTCCATCAACGTCGGCATCCTGGCGGCCGATCTGAACGATTGCGTGGAGAGCTGGAACACGCAGATCGAACGGCTGACGGGTATTCCACGCGACGCCGCGCTGGGCCGTCCGCTTTCCGAGCTTTTCCCCGCCGAGTTGTGCGAGGTGTTCGACCAGGTGCGCAGGCGAGACGGGCGTTCACAATATCTACAAGTTCGTCCTTCCGGCGCCCGCTGCCGCGGCGAATGGCAACGGTCACGGCAAGAGCAACGGCAACGGAAATGGGAAGCCCGCCGGTCCGGCCGTTCATATCCTGAATCTGGCTATCGCGCCGCTGGTGTCCAAAGACATGCGGCAGATCGGACGGCTGATCATCTTCGACGACATTACCGATCGCGATGAGTTGGAGCGCCGGCTGGTGCAGGCCGACAAGCTCAGCTCCATCGGGCTGCTGGCCGCGGGCGTGGCGCATGAGGTGAATACGCCGCTGGCCGTGATTTCCACCTATGCGCAGATGCTCGCCAAGCAGATCTCCGAAGACGAGCAGAAATCGAAATTGCTGGACAAGATCGCCAAGCAAACCTTCCGCGCCAGCGAGATCGTCAATTCGCTGCTCAGTTTCTCGCGCACCTCACCCACCGAGTTCGTGGAAGTGGACGTGAGCAAGGTGATCCAGGAAACCCTGAACCTGGTGGAGCACCAATTGAAAAAGTCCGGCGTGGAAGTGAAGCTGGATTCGCCGCCCATGCTGCCGGCCGTCAAGGGCAACGCGGGCAAGCTGCAGCAAGTGTTCCTGAATCTGTTTTTGAACGCGCGCGACGCCATGGAAGCCGGCGGCACGCTGACCATCCACGCCTGGAGCGAAAACGGATTTGCGCGCGTCGACGTGGCGGACACTGGACAGGGAATCGAGCCCGAGTATCTGGAGCGCATCTACGATCCGTTCTTCACCACCAAGGCGGCCCGCAAGGGAACCGGCCTGGGCCTTTCGGTCACCTACGGAATCGTACGCGAACACGGCGGTACCATTGAAGCTGAGAGCCGTGTGGGAGCCGGGTCGCGATTCCGCGTGGAGCTTCCTTTGGCACGAAAGCCGGTGCATGCCTGATCGATTACCGCTCGATGAACCAGTCTCCCTTCCCAAAGCCCGCATCTTAGTAATCGACGACGAAGCGGACATCCGCGAAAGCCTGGAGACGCTGCTGTGCCTGGAAGGCTACACGGTGGAGCTGGCGCAGAATGGCGGCGAGGGTGTGCGCCGCGCCGAAGCCGCAAACTACGACATGATCCTGCTGGATCTGATGATGCCGGACCGCTCGGGGATGGAAGTGCTGCGCGAGATCCGCGAGCGCGACGCTGAAACGCCGGTGTTCATGATCACGGCCTATGGGTCGGTGGAAGTGGCGGTCACCGCGCTCAAAAACGGCGCCAACGATTATTTCTCCAAGCCCTGGGACAACGAAAAGCTGCTGATCGAGATCGATCGCATGATCGCGCACAGCCGCCTGGCGCGCGAGAACGCGCAGCTCAAGAAGGCGCTGAAGCAGCAGTACAGCTTCCCCAACATCATCGGGAAGAACGACCGCATGCTGCGCATTCTCGATCTGGTGACGCAAGTGGCCACCAGCCGCGCCACCATCCTGATCACCGGCGAAACGGGCACGGGCAAGGAGCTGATCGCGAAAGGCATTCACGCCAATTCGGCGCGGGCCGATCAGCCGTTCGTGGCGGTGAACAGCGGATCGGTGCCGGCGGATCTGCTCGAATCGGCGCTGTTCGGGCACGTCAAAGGCGCATTCACTGGCGCCATCACGTCGCGCAAAGGCTACTTCGAAACCGCCAACAAAGGCACCATATTTTTCGATGAGATCGGGACCATCAGTTGGGAGACGCAGGCCAAGCTGCTGCGCGTGATCCAGGAGCGCGAGTTCATGCCGGTGGGATCGGCCGAAACCATCAAGGTGGACGTGCGCATCATCGCCGCCACCAACGCAGAATTGAAGAAGCTGGTGGACGAAGGCAAGTTTCGCGAAGACCTGTATTACCGGCTGAACGTGATCAATCTGGCGCTGCCGCCGCTGCGCGATCGCAAGGAAGATATTCCGCCGCTAGTAGACCATTTCTTAACGAAATTCAGCCGCGAGAATGAAAAGTTCCTGGATACTGAGGGCAAAAGCCTGCTGCGATTTGAGCCCGATGCCATGCAGCTTTTGATGGACTACAATTGGCCCGGTAACGTGAGGGAACTGGAGAACGCCGTCGAGCGCGCCGTGGTGCTGGCCTCGCAATCGACTGTCCCGGTCGACGTGCTGCCGGATTCGATCCTGCAGGAAGGCGGCGTAAAAATCCGGCGCGACGAAAGCGGCGCGCTCTCCGCCGACGCGTCGCTGCCCGAGATTCTAGCCGATTTCGAGCGCCGCAAAATCATCGACGCGCTGGAAGCGGTGAACTGGAGCCAGACCGAAGCGGCTGAAAAACTGCACATTCCGCTGTCGACGCTGAATCAAAAGATCAAGCGCTTGAGCATCGAAATCAAGCGCAAGGGCGGCGCCGGCGCAGGGTAGCGGAACGCACTTTGGCCACAGATGAACACCGATAAGACAAAGTTTTTCTTATCCGTGTTCATCTGTGTTTATCCGTGGCCAGTTTCACTTACTTCGGCGGCGGAGCCACCGGCCAGTTCCCATTAAACGGAGGCCAGTTGGGCGCCATCGCCTCCTGCTCGGGATACATCATCGCGCTGTAGATCGCTCGAATCTTGCCCTGCTCAATAACAAACCATTCGCTGAACAGATTCCGCCGCATAGCCACGCCCGGCTTGCGCTCAAAGAGCCCGAGCCCCAGCACCACGCCCGCCTCTTCGTCCACAATCGGATAGCGCCGCGCTGTTACCGCGAAAATATTGGCCATCGCGCCGTTGGACGTGCAGTCGCTCATGCCTCCATTTGGAAGCTTGCGCTGCGTCGTCAAAAAGCCATTCTCCAGCCGGATGCAGCCTGGATGCGCAATGATTAGCGTGCCATCGTGCGCGGTCAGCCCGTCGAAGTAGCTGTTGGTGATCGCCACCATGTCGGCGCGCGACAACCGCTCAGCTTTGGGAACCACGCGCTCCACGGGCGGATGCGCGGCCAGGTTGTCGGGATCGTGGAACGCGGCGTTGGCCTGGGCGCCAGCCGACACCCCGATGCCGGCATCGCCCTTGCGCGAAACGTACCATTCAGCCTCGCTGATTTTGTGATCCACCACCCGTAGCCGAAGGGTCACGATATCGGTTCCGCTCTCTTCTTCGAGCGTTCCAAAATATCCGGCCTGCCCGCTCTCGGGATCGAAATATTTGCGCTGCACTTTGCCCAACGCTTTCGCGCTCTGCCACAACCCGCTGCCCGGCCGCTGGACCATCGCGTTTTCGGTCTGCCGATACCCCACCGAAAGCGGCGCGGACGCCGGATTATGCTGCAGCACGGCATTCAGATATTGGTCCAGGACGCCCTTCAGACAAGTACGGTCGCAACCTGCGCCATAGGCGCTTCCCAGCGCGAAAATTCCCAAGAGAACAAAACGGTACATGGCGGTATTGTATCGCCTGCTCCGCCTAGCTTGCCTTGCTATCATGCATTTCGGGCGGCGGATCGCTCTAAGCCGGCAAGTGCCGGGCCTTCGGGTTCGGTTGGGCCTCTCTGGGGTTACCCCAGGGGATCGTGAAGAACTGAAGATTCGTCGCGTGAGCTACACTGCGCTTCACGCAGAACCGCTCGCGCAGGGTCAGACTCGTTGGAGCCTCCGCCGTCCCTGAGTCATATCCAACATGCCATGCCCGCTCCGTCGCTCGTCACTGCATGAGCGCAATCGTTCCTGGCCGGTGAAGCGACCGTCGATGGCATTGTCGATCGCGCCGTCAAAACGCTGGGCCGGAATTGGCGCTGGCTTCGTCCGCTCGCCGGGCGCTATTTGCAATCGATGGCCGGCGAGATGCGTCCCCGCCAGCGTGATGTAATTCACTTCTTTCTTCATGACCCTGGCTTTCGGCGCGCCTGGTCGAAGCATTTCGATGAATTATCGGTAGCGAAATGGTTAGTTGACCCGCAGCCGATGCAGCCCGTCGAAGCGGCAGCGGCGTGGAACGTTCCAGCCATCGAGTCGATCGGTGCGCTGGCCGATTGGTTGAGTATTACTCCTGACGAACTGCTCTGGTTCGCCGATCTCAAGGGACTCGCGTACAAATCCAATAACCCTCAGCTCACTCATTATCACTATCGTGTTCTGGCGAAAAAATCCGGCGCCATCCGATTGATTGAAGCGCCCAAGCCTCGCCTCAAGGCGCTGCAGCGGCAAATACTGACGCAGATTCTCGACAGAATTCCCCCGCATCCCGCGGCGCATGGGTTCGTCCAGGGCCGATCCGTCCAAACCTTTATCAGTGCCCATCTCGGCCGCCGCGTCGTCCTGAAGATGGACTTGCAGGATTTCTTCCCGTCCATCACCGGCTCGCGCGTTCAGACCATATTTCGAATGCTGGGCTATCCCGAATCAGTAGCCGATCTGCTAGGCGGCATTTGCACCAACGCCGTGCCGCGCCAGGTCTGGAATGCGGCTGCAGCGGGCAACGATTACGACCAGTTGCAGGAAGCGCGATTAGTCCATACCCGCCCGCATCTGCCACAGGGCGCGCCAACATCGCCCGCGCTGGCGAACGTCTGTGCCTATCGAGTCGATTGCCGGTTGACCGGACTGGCGCGGTCAGCCGGCGCCGAATATTCCCGCTACGCCGACGACCTGGCGTTCTCAGGCGATGAAGAATTTGAACGCGGCGTAGAACGATTTTCCACCCACGCCGCGGCCATCCTGATGGAAGAAGGATTCCACGTCAACCACCGCAAGACGCGCATCATGCGCCAAGGCGTCCGCCAACGCTTGGTTGGATTGGTCGCAAACCATCGCATGAACATCATGCGTGCCGATTTCGATCGGCTCAAAGCCACGCTCAACAACTGCGCTCGCCTGGGTCCCGAAAGTCAGAACCGGTCGGACCACCCCAGCTTTCGAGCACACCTGGACGGGCGGATCGGATGGGTAGAGTCCATCAATCCGGCCAAGGGCCTGCGCCTGCGAGCTCTCTTCCAGCAAATTACGTGGCACTAACTTGGGCCTAACACCCAAAGAAGCTGGAATCGGGTGGACTGTCGTGCGGCATACTACTCAAAAGGCTTCACCGCATCTGTGGTCTGATCGCCGAAGATCATGAGGCGCTTAGACTTCCGGAATGGCGTATGAAATGCCTAAAGGTACTCCGTGAAGATCGCAAGAAAGCTCACTCGGAGGTAATCAAAGTGACCAAGAATGTAAAAGAATTGCTGAATGTCCTTCGGCAATCGATCAACGAAGCCATCCTGGAATCGAATGACGTAGCCGCAGCTATGGCGGCTCTGCAGCGCACGGGGAGGTGCCCAGTGTTCGGCATCGACGTCGCGCTGGAAGAAGTGCCCGAACCCGCGGCCGAACCGCCTAAGGGCTCGGCACGTACGGAAGAACTGGTATTGAGTGACTCGGACGTTGAATTCTTGGCCGCGTTGGGAATTATCGACCCTAGCTGGTCTTGCCCTACCTCCCAGTCCGGTACTGCATAGTACGGAATAGGTGGGACCAAGGATACCAAAATGCTCGATCATTCAAATCAGTGGGTAGCGCGCGCGTAATCCAAAAGGCAAGCATCAGGAAACACGCCATGACGGTGACATTGACGGCAATGCCAACTGAGATCCAGTTCTTGAAATACCGGCTCGAAGTGGTTGCATCCTGGCCCGAATCCGATCGCAAACGAGCCGTGCTGGAGGCTATCTCTTCACGGCTGAAGTGCCTCCAAGCGCTAACAGGTTGCTGAAAAAGCCCAGCAGACTGAAGTCCGCCCTACGCGGGGACGCGTAGCGGCGCCCACGACTGCGGTTCGCGCATGGGAAAGGGCTTTTTCAGCAACCCGCTAAAGTAGTTCCTGTATTCCGGCGATACCTAATCGAACGCATGGACCGCCGATTCAATCAGCGCATTTCCTCGGACTTGCCCGTTCGGCTCACGCAGTTGGACGACGGCGTGGAATTGTCCGGGCAGGTGCAGGACATCTCCGATTCCGGCATTTGTGGACTTTTCAACCAGCCCTTGGCGCCCGGCGTCCTGGTCAAGCTGGAGATCCTTGGTCTCACGCTGTACGGGGACATCGTCTATTCCAACCCGGAGGATGACGTGTTCCGCACCGGCATCTTCGTCGAACCCGCGCTGCTCGATTCTTCGAATATCACCGAACTGGTCAAAAGCTACCTCGTCGGCGCCTCCGGGCGCTCGTAGTACCGCAGCGGTACGCGATAATCTCAAGCATGGAACCAGAGGCCGCCTATCCGGCCGCGCGCATTGTCTCGCCCAAAGTTCACGCTTATTTCACTCGGCAACGAACGGAAAATCGCGGCAGTGCGTGCATTGCATCCCTGCCCGATACCGCGACCATCCAGGCCATCGTTGACGCCGCCTTTTGGGCCAGCCTTCGCCGGGAAGAGGGGTTCATCCCCAGGATCTCGCTGGCATTTGTCGCGCCCGAAGAAACCAGGAACGCGCTGCTGTTTGAGCGTCCCTTGCCACTGGACCCGGGCCTTCTCACCGAGATCGCGCCCGCGGTAGAGCGGCCGGGTATTCATCTGGGCGTCTCGCTTGGGCCGAATGGGCTGGCGGTCTGGGGCGCCACACGCAGCATTCCGAGCCTGTGCTTCGTCGTGGAAGTGGCCGCGCCGGGTTTGATCGTGATCAAGCATCACAGCGAGACGGCGGCCAAGTTCGTCAATGTCGCGGTGCTGGAAGGCGACCAGGTGAAAATAATCGATGAGCGCGCCGCCTCTGTTCCCGATTGCCCGGCGTTGCTCACCGCGCTGCTCGGTTCCGAGTCGCCCGCAGCCTGGGTGTCCTCAGCGGCGCAATCGGTGAACGTGCTGGTGCAACTCGCGATCTCCATGCGCGCGCACGGACGCGGCGGATCGCTCCTGGTGGTTCCGGCTTCAGGCGACGCCTGGCGCGAATCCATCGTCTCGCCGATCCCGTACGCGGTGTCTCCCCCGTTCTCCGCTCTAGCGGAGCTGGCCCGCGCCTCTTCCGGCGAAAGCAACCGGCTGAATCGAGTGGTGGAGGCAGTTGCCGGACTCACTGCCGTGGATGGCGCTGTGGTGCTTACCAATCGATACGACGTGCTGGGATTCGGCGCAAAGATCACGCGCCGCAAAGGCCACGCCCAGGTGGAGCAAGCCATGGTGACCGAACCGATCGAAGGCGGCCAGGCCATTCTGGTGCACCCCGACAAGCTGGGCGGCACGCGGCATCTTTCGGCCGCGCAATTCGTCCACGATCAGCGCGACGAGCAAAAGGGCTGCGCCGCGCTGGTGGCGTCGCAGGATGGGCGCTTCACCGTATTCGAATGGTCGACCTGCGAGCATATGGTGCATGCGCATCGCATTGAGGCACTGCTGTTGTAGCCGGCATTTCCAATCCCAGCCCAAAATCCCCAACCCGGGTGGTGTAGCGATACGTAGGAGACGGCCCCTCTGTCGTCACACCGGTCCGCAGGAGTCCAAATACTTGATTGTGCGGGTTAAAACATATCGGTCGTTCTCCGTAGCGCCCAGTGGCTGTGATACTATGCTCAGGCTTATTAAAAAAGGAGCCGCGCAGAATGGCCACAAAAAGGGTGAAAACAAACGGGCAGCCTACCGCTGTCCCGCTACAGATCGTAAGGCCGGAGAATTACCCTTCGCTATACGTCAACAATGTTCAATTCAGCGCTTCGCAATGGGACATACGCCTGGACTTCGGAGAGATACAAACCCCGCCGCCAGGAGCGCCTTCAAGCAGCCAGCTCGTCATTCAGAAAATCGGCGTGATTCTAACCCCGGCTTTCGCGAAGGTTGTAGCGCAAACACTGACGTTCCTAGTCGAGCAGCACGAGAAGACTATCACACAGTTACCGGCATGGACGCCTCCCGAAAAAAGTTAGTGACGACAGGACTGAAGTTTAGTGTTCCTGATCCATTCGGGAACACTGTTGCGCTGTACGCCAACACGTGGGATGTACATATCCTTGAGGGGCACAAGGAAATGGAAAAGTTGCTTAGGGCCGTTGAGAATACCGTCAGAAACCCAGGCTTTGCTTATAGAAGTTCCATCTCCGATATTAGCCTTATATTCCATGGCCACAACCTCCTAACCCCGGACCCAAAGATCCTTAGAGCGGTGATTAAGTATCCTGGAATCTTGAATGTGGACGAAGTGGTAGGTGGGACGTTCTCCGGTATCGTAACGACCGCGCTTGTACTGCGTCCAGAGAATGAGTTCACTGGAAACATTGGACCCGAGTTCTACCGACGGCCGTCTAAAGGCAAGAAGAAGAAATGATCATTTCGTATGACTCACAAACGGACGTGTTGTACCTCCGTTTTGAGGAGGTAGACGAGATCTGCGATTACATCGAGCCTACACCTGGAGCGATCTTGCGGGTCGGCACACGCACCGGGCGTATTGCCGGTTGCACACTTCTGGACTTCCATGAACGTCTGAAGAAACATGGCAGCATCTCGATTCCAGAAATCAGTGCCGTTCTTCTGCCGGAGCATCTCCGCGCTCTAATCGGCGCGTGATTCCAAACGCTTAGCCCACCTCGCGGCGAGCCTTCGACAAATGGCTTCGTCCGTAAGTTTGAAAATCACTGCGCGGCGATCATGTTGTGGTTCGCCTATTACAATTTCTGCCGGATTCACCAATCTCTGAGAATCACGCCCGCGATGGCGGCTCGGATCACAGACCACGTTTGGGACCTAACAGGAGTCATGATCTCACTGTGAAGACAGTACCCAACCCCGGCGTTCCCCAGTCCCGGCCTGCCTCGGATAAGCTAGAAGCACGCCGCCCAAGCGGCGCTTCTTGCGCATCAAGAAGGAGGCACATCGTGAAGACTGCAGCGTTGCGTATTTTCGCGATTGGTGTGGGAGTGGTGCTGCTCACCTCCGCCTACACCCGCATGCACTCCGCGTCCGTGATGACGGACGCCGCCCAGGCATTTCTCAACTCGCTCGCGCCCGCTCAGCGCGCGCAGGCCACTTATCAATTTCAAGATCAGGAGCGCTTCGACTGGCACTACATTCCCAAGCCGCGGAAAGGCCTCTCGATGCACGAAATGACGCCCGAGCAGAAGCAGCTCGCGCACGCGCTCCTGGCCGCTGGCCTCAGCCAGCAAGGCTATATCAAAGCTGTCAGCATCATGAGCCTGGATGAAGTGCTCAAAGTTCTGGAAGGCGGCAAAGGTCCCGGGCGCGATCCCGAGGGTTACTTCTTCACCGTGTTCGGCCAGCCTTCCGCCACCGGCACCTGGGGATATCGCGTGGAAGGGCATCACCTGAGCCAGAATTTCACCATCGTCAACGGCCAAGTGCAGGGCGCGCCCAGCTTCTTCGGGACCAATCCGGCCGAAATCCGCGAAGGCCCGCGCAAAGGCCTGCGCGTTCTGGCGCGCGAAGAGGACCTGGGCCGGCAGCTGGTGAAGTCGCTCACGGCCGATCAAAAAAAGATCGCCATCATCAGCAAGGACGCGCCGAAAGAAATCCTCACCGAAGCGTCGCGCCAAGCCGCGTTAAAAGGCCAGCCGAGCGGTTTGATGGCTTCTAAGATGACCGCCTCCGAGCGCGCGATTTTCCAAAGCCTGCTCGACGAATACTGCCGCAACATGACGGATCAGATCGACCAGACGCGCGAAGATCAAATCAAGAAGGCCGGCGATAATATCTACTTTGCGTGGGCCGGCGGCGAGGAGACCGGCCAAGGCCACTACTATCGCATCCAGTCGCCCAGTTTCCTGGTGGAATTCGACAATACGCAGGACCACGCCAATCATATTCACTCCGTTTGGCGTGACTTTAACGGCGACTTCGGCGAGGACCTGCTGAAGGAACATTATCAGAGCAGCCATCTCTAGCTTGACTCTTACCCGCCGACTTTTCGTTGCCTCTCTCGCCAGCGCGAGCGCTTGCCTGGCAGCCGATAAAGGTCAGGCCTATCCGTCGGAGGCTAAGCGCTACGCCGATGAAGCCACCGAAAATTACGTTGTCCGGTTGACGGACCCCGCGCATCAAAGCTGGCTGCCGGCCTGCTACTGCCGCGCCATTTCGCGCAAGAGCGATTTCTTGATTTACTCGAACGATCGGTCGGGCGTCGTCGAGGCATACCGGATGGATTTGAAGAACGGACAGTCGCGCGCGCTGACTGCCGCGCCCGAGTTGGTCACCGGATCATTGACGCTCGCCCCCGATGAACGGGAGTTTGCCTATCTGGCTGGGCGATCGTTGTACACCAGCCGCCTGAACGGCGGGCACACGCGCGAAGTGTATCGTTTGGAGGAAGGCTTCAATTTTGGAACCGGGTTCAGCCTTTCCGACGACGGCTTGGTCTCGGTTTTGGTGGAGGAAAAGCCGGGAACAAGCCGCTTGCGCCTGATCACCATGCGGACCGGCAGCGCCGCGACGCTGGTGGAATCGAGCGATCCCGTTTCCGATCCCCAGCCGCGTCCCAAGCGTGCGGGCGTGCTGTACAAGAAGGGCGGGGAATTATGGGTGGTGGATTATGATGCCACCGAGAATCGCAAGCTTCACATTGCGCCGGGTGCTCTACCCACGGCGCTTTGGTCCGAGGACGGCAGAACCATCGACTATCTGAACATCCCTGCCGACCGGAAAAAGCTGAACGACATCCGCGAGTTTACTCCCGATACAAACGGGGATCTGCTGGTTTCCCCCACCACCGAGTACGTCACCTTCAATCACAACAGCGATACCAGCGTATTCGTTGGCGCGAGCGGTAGCAAAGCTTCGCCGTACGTGCTGCTCCTGGTGCGATCGGTGAAACGGGAGTTGGCGCTGTGCCAGCATCGGGCCAGCGATCCGCGCCAGGTGACGCTGTTCTTTTCGCCCAACAGCCAGCGAGTAGTTTTTCAGAGCGACCGGGATGGCAAGATGGCGATTTATTCCATCGCCGTGGATCGGCTGGTGGAAAAGACCGAAACCGAAGAGCCCTGATCCACTAGCCCCGATCGGCCAGGACGTTATCAATCAGCCGAACCGATCCCAGCCACGCCGCGGTTGCAATGCGCACCGGCCCGTGGATGGTTTCCACGGGCGTCATGTTGGAAGGGTCGACAACTTCCAGGTATTCGACCCCGAACTCGGGATGTTCCTGCAAATGCGAAAGCGCCGCAGTGCGAACTTGTTCCGCGGAAGTCCAGCCTTTACGGATGCAATCGGCGCCGAATTCGAGCGCTTGATACAGCAAAGGAGCCACCTGGCGTTCTTGTTTACTCAACCGCCTGTTCCTGGAACTCAGGGCCAGTCCATCCGCTTCGCGCGCGGTTGGCACGGGAACAATTTCGACCGGAATGTTTAGATCCGCCACCATGCGCTGAATGATGGCAAGTTGCTGGGCGTCCTTTTCGCCGAAATACGCGCTATCCGGTCGAACAATATGGAAGAGCTTGGCCACCACGGTGGCGACGCCGCGAAAATGTCCAGGCCGAAACTTGCCGCAAAGATGTTCCGAGACTCCGGCCACTTCCACGAACGTGCTGGGCGGTTCCGGATACATCTCCTGCGCGGAAGGCGCAAAGACGAAATCCACGCCGAGTGTGTCGCAGACCCCCATGTCCTCCGCCAGGTCGATCGCGTAGGCTTGATAGTCGTCGGGCCGGTCGAACTGAATGGGATTCACGAAAATGCTGACTACCACCGTCTGGCACTCGTGGCGCGCACGCTCGATGAGCGCCGCATGACCGGCGTGAAGCGCGCCCATGGTCGGTACCAACCCGACGATTCGGTCCCGCATGCGCGGCACCGTCAGGCGGTCGCGGATCTCAAGAATGGTGCGGACAAGCTGCGTGTTCATTCACGGCTGGCGGCAGACGCGGGGAAACGAAAGCTGTGCTCGGGATCGGGAAACTCGCCCTGCTCCACTTCGGCGATGTATTGTTTTGCTGCCGCTATCATCTCGTCGCCTAAATGTGCGTACTGCTTGACGAATTTTGGTGCGATCTCGTCATACAATCCGAAAGCATCGTAACTCACCAGCACTTGTCCGTCGCAGTGCGGCCCCGCGCCGATGCCGATGGTGGAAATTGCAAGCTTCGTCGTAACCGCCGCGGCCACTTCCGCCGGGATGCATTCCAGCACGATTGCAAACGCACCCGCCTGTTCGAGCGCCAGCGCATCTTCCACTAGCCGGTCGGCTTCATCCTGAGTGCGCCCGGCGACGCGATAGCCACCCAATTGATGGATCGCCTGCGGAACCAGCCCGATGTGAGCCATCACCGGAATGCCGATCTCCACCAGTCGCCGCACGGTATCGGCAGCGTGCAGGCCGCCTTCAATCTTCACCGCGGAAACGCCGCCCTCCTGCATCAGCCGGCCGGCATTGCGGGTGGCATCGGCAAGGCTCGTCTGCCAGCTCAGGAACGGCATATCGGCCACCACAAAAGCGCGTTCGGCACCCCGCGAGACGGCGCGGGCGTGATGAACCATGGCATCTAGAGTGACCGGAATTGTAGTCTCCTGGCCGAGAATCACCATGCCGAGCGAATCGCCGACCAGCAGCGCGTCCACGCCCGCGCGATCCAGTAAGCGCGCCATGGTGGCGTCGTAAGCGGTCAGCATCGTGATCTTTTGCCCAAGCTTCTTCTTGCGATGAAGATCGGGGATGCGGATACGGGTGGATTGCGGCATGTCTAAACCGGGGCTTCGCATATAAGTGATGCTTGGAGCAGGCGCTCGGTCGCAGCGGCGCGCTCGGCGCATAAGCCTTTTGTTCGGGCGAGTTCCAAGGTTTCCAGCCCGGCCGCGCGATACAGCAGCGGAATCGGGCCGGGAATGCTTTCAAGAGCCGCTAGGTGAGCCGCAATCGTAGACACGTCGCCGCGTTCGATGGGGCCGGTCAGCGCGGCCACCGGGCCTTGCCGCAGTGTATTGTCCAGGCTGCTTTTAGCCAGCGGTCCAAGCGCCAGCAGCGCTTCTTGAGGATCTACTTCGGCAGCGATGAACAACGTCTGCGCGGCCGAGAGCAGCGCCGTAATATAGTTGCTCGCCATCACGGCGGCGGCATGATATAGCGGGCGATGTTCGGCCGAAATTCGCAGAATGCGTCCGTTCGCGAGGCAAGCGATCCTCTCAGCCCACGCCACCGCAGGCGCATCACCGGCAATCGCGAAGGCGGCGCCATCGAGTGCGGATGCGCCGGATTCGGGATCGGAAATCGTTTGCAGCGGATGGATCGCGCCGCAGAAAACGCCGCGTTCGGCGAGCACTTGCAGTGCTTCGGGACCTCGGCTTCCGCAGGTATGGAGAGCAATTCCGGTCTCGACAGCAAGGGTCGCGGCCACGGATTCGAGCGCGGAATCGGGGACGGCGATCAAAATTCGCTGCGAGCGCCGCGCGAGATCGGAATAGCTGACCGCTTCCACATCCGGGCCGATAAAAGCAGCCGCCATACGCGCGTGCTCCATGTTGCGGCTAGCGACAAAGGCGACCGGCTCGCCACGCGTGTAGAGCAATTTGCCCATCGCCTGGGCCACTCGGCCGGCGCCGGCGATTCCGACGGGGGAAGCCGAAAAATCGGTAAAATCCTGCAAATTTCAGTGTAGCTGGAATTGACCCGGCACTTCAGTTTTGGGCAAGATTAGACGATAAGGATCGGAGGATTACATGACTAACAGACTTGCAATCGGATTTGCCGTATTGTTTTGCTCCACCGCTTGCTCGGCCATTTGGGCCGCGGATTACCAGCATCTGGATGTCAAGGCCGGCCAGTGGGAAACCACGCTGAACGGCCAGACCAGCGGCATGCCGCCCATTCCCGACGAGGTCCTCAACCGGTTGACGCCGGAACAGCGCGCCCGGATGCAAGCGGCCATGCAAGCCAGGGGCGCCAAAGCGACGGTCAGCAAAGGCTGTCTGACCAAGGATCAGCTCGACAAGCCATTTGATCTGGGAGATCAAAACACCAAGGCTTGTACGCGTACTTTGGTTACGTCCTCGGGAAGCAGGCAGGAAATCCGCCTCGATTGCAACCGCCAGGGGACGAAGAGCACGGGTACCATCAAGTTGGAAGCGGTGAATTCGGAAAACGTCAAAGGCTCCATGCTCATGACCATGACGAACGCCGAACATACGATGAATATGAATTACACCTTCGCCGCCAAATGGATTGGCCCCGCCTGCATCGAGAAATAAGTCTGCTAATCGGCCATCCTAAGCGTGCCCAGGTAACTCTCGAGATCCGCCGGTAATGGCGCATTCACTGTAATTCGCTCGCCGCTGCTCGGGCTGGTGAAGCTGATCTGACGCGCGTGCAAGAAAAAGCGCCCCAGTTCGCTGGCCGGGGCCCCATACAGTTTGTCTCCCACCACGGGATGCCCAATGCTCGCCAGATGCACGCGGATCTGGTGCGTGCGCCCGGTGCCGATCTTCACTTCCAGAAACGTAAGCCGGTCAAAGCGTTTCAGCACCTGGTAGGAAGTGATGGCCTGGCGCCCGTGGTCGAGCCGCGCGGTCATTCGGACGCGCCGTACGGGATCGCGGGCAATGGGCGTGGTAATGCGGCCCTGATCGTTCTTCAAGCGCCCGTGCACCAGCGCGACATAAATCTTTTCCACTTGGCGCGATGCAAATTGCTCGGCCAGGTTGCGATGAGCCGCGTCGTTGCGCGCGATCAGAATCACGCCGCTGGTGAAGCGGTCCAGCCGATGCACGATGCCCGGCCGCAGTTCGCCGCCGACGCTCGAAAGCTTGCCGAAACGATGCAGCAGAGCGTTGACCAGGGTCCCGGAATGCTGTCCGGCGCCGGTGTGAACCACCATGCCGGCGGGCTTGTTGATGGCGATCACGTCGGCGTCCTCGTACAGCACCTCCACCGGCAGGTCTTCTGGCGTCGCCCGCAGCGGCGGCAATTCGGCGGGATGAACATGGATGCGCTCGGCGCCTTTCACCAGGTACGAACGCTTGGCGGGCAAGCCATCCACCAGCACGCGCCCCTGCTCGATCCAATCCTGCAGTCTCGACCGGCTAAATTGCGGAAGGCGCTCTCGCAAAAACTGATCCAGGCGTTTGCCCGCATCGGCGGCAGCCGCGCTCATCGATTGATCATCGCTCACCAGTCACCAGTTATATTCAATAGGTGCTTCCGAGCGCAATCCAACGCGACAGGTTCATCCTTGGGCTGCTGTTCTTCGGATTGCTTGCCGCGCGCTTGTGCCACAGCGCGATCGCGTGGGTGGAAGAGGCCTATCCTGCGGCGGCAGCCATCCAGATTCTGGATGGAAAGTCGCTCTATCGCGAAGTCTGGTTCGACAAGCCGCCCTTATCGGCGCTGATTTATTTGTTGTGGGACGCGCGCATCGGCGTGATTCTGCGGATCGCGGGAGCGGCCTTCGTCTTCGCCTGTTGCTGGATGTTGTGGCGCTTCGCGCGCGATCTGTGGGGCCCGCGCGAAGGCTTGGCGGCGGCTCTGTTGCTGGGATTTTTCCTGACGTTCGGAATCCCCTCCGCAGTGATGGCGCTGGCGCCGGATCTGTTGATGGTGCTGCCGCATATTGCCGCGGTTTACCTGGCCTGGCGCGGCCGGCCGTTCCTGAGCGGTCTGGTGGCCGGCATCGCGCTGCTGGTGAACGCCAAGGCCTTCTTCGTCCTGGCCGCATGCCTGTTTTTCGCCTGGCGCGGCGCGGGATGGATGCTCGGCGGCTTTTTCATTCCGAACATTGTGGCCTTGATCTGGTTTGGCCGCCCTTACGTCGACCAAGTCTGGCGATGGGGTGCGCTGTATTCCGAGCAGACCTTCGCGCTCGCTACCGGATTCGTCCGAACGGCCAACTGGGCAGGCTTTCAAGCCGCACTGGTGGTGGGCGCGGCGTTCGCCTTGTGGCGCGAAGGACGCTGGCGCTGGAAGATGATCGCGTGGCTGCTGCTGTCACTGGCGGCGGTCGCGGCAGGCTGGCGATTCTTTCCACGATATTATTTCCAACTGCTGCCCGTGATGGCGTTGCTCGCCGCTCGCGGCTACACGCTCCTGGGCCGCTGCCGCGTCTGCCTGCTATTGCTGCTGTTGATCCCGCTGGTACGCTTTGGCCCGCGCTATATCCTGCTTGCCAACGACCTGGCGCACAACCGGCCAAGCAACTGGAGCGATCTCGCGCTGAACCAAGACAGCCAAGCCGTTTCCGATCGCATCCCTCACATCGGAACACTGCTCGTCTGGGGCTATCGGCCCGACGTTTTCGCTTACACACGCATGCCCGCCGGCAGCCGCTTTCTGGATTCGCAGCCGCTCACGGGCGTGCTAGCCGACCGGCATCTGACCAGTTCAGTGCCCGTCGCGCCCGAATGGGCTGCGCGCAACCGGCGCGAGCTGATCGCAAACGATCCCACCTGGATCGTCGACGGCTTGGGCCCGCTCAATCCGGCGCTTGCGATTACCAACTTTCCGGATCTGCGCGATTGGCTGGGCAATTATCGCGAAGTGGGCCGCACCCGGTTTTCGATCATCTACCGGCTCAAATGATTCACTTGCCGGTCCAGCACGCTTCCCGCTTTTCGAGAAACGCGGAAATGCCCTCCTGCGCGTCGTGCGCGAGAGCGTTCAGCGTCATTACTTCCTTGGCGTAGGCGTACGCTTTGGGCTGGTCAAGATCGATCTGCGTGTAGTATGCCTGCTTGCCCAGCGCGACCGTGAAACTGCTCGCCTCCGCGATGGTGCACGCCAGTTCTCGCGTCGCCGATTCAAGCTGTGTCAGCCGGCACCACCCGATTGATCAGCCCCCACTCGGCGGCTGTGGCGGCATCCACCAGTTTGCCGGTGAGCAGCATCTCCATGGCTCGCTTGCGTCCAACCACGCGGGAGAGCGCGACCATGGGCGTGGTGCAGAAAAGGCCAATTTTCACGCCCGGAGTGGCGAAGGCGGCCTGATCGCTTGCAATGGCGAGGTCGCAAGTGGCGACCAACTGGCAACCCGCGGCGGTGGCGATGCCTTGCACCTGCGCGATCACGGGCTGCGGAATGGACTGGATCTTGGCCATGAGTTCCGCGCAGACATCGAAAATGCGCCGGTAGTCATTGACGGTTCGTCCGACCATTTCGCTCAAGTCGTGACCCGAGCTGAAAACTTTGCCGGATGCACCCAGGATGATGGCGCGGACGTTCGGCTCCGCCGCCAGTTCGTCCAGGCAGCAGATCAGTTCAAACATCAGTTCGAGCGAGAGAGCGTTGCGGCGTTCGGGCCGGTTGAGAGTTATGATTCCGAGCTGGCCTTCAGTGGAACGGATGAGGTTTTGGTAGGGCATACACTGCTCCTACTTTGAGTCTACCGGCAATACAGATGGCCCTCGGCTGCGAGCGGGGTTTAGAAGTTCACGGCAATCGCCGTCGCAACGGTCACAGGGTTTCCGTCTCTCGCTCCGGGCTCGAAGCGCCATTTTCTGACAGCTTGGACGACCCTGTCGTCAAGGCCCGTTCCCAGCGGACCAATCACCTTAACGTTTTGAGGAATTCCGTCTCCGTTAACCTCGCAATAGAGCACGATCGTACGGCTCGATCGAGTACCCTCCGATGTTATTTCCGGCGCAACGAGGTTAACCAGAAGTGGGGCAGTGACTTCGTTTGAGACCCGGGAAACCGAGTTGCCGGGCTGGGCGATCGGATCTAGCCAATTGATCACGGCGACTTCCTTGCTTCCTGTGGGAGGGTGAAACTGAAATTGGTCTGCGTCCAACTTCACGTCGCGCTGAATCCAAGAGAAATTGATGCTGTGAACCCGGTGGTTCGCCTCCTCGATTTGATACCGAACAATTAGCCTGGTAGCTGGATCGATGCACACTTCGAGATCCTGGCGGTGAGAATCATTTACTGAAGCGAGAAACTTGCCGCGAACGATCTGGCACGCTCGCGGGCGGCCAAAACAATTTACGTGATCGGTTCCAGTCATCGTGGGGGATCGTAGCGTTTCGTTGAGGACAGGCCACGCGCTAATAGGATAAGCGCATGGTGAGATTTGGGGAAGAATCACCCTCACATAGCTATGGCTGTGCGGGTAGTAGGTCCATTGTGACGTGCCATCACAAACGCGAAGAAGAGGATTTCCGCCGCCAGTGATTTCCAATCGAGCCCGAATGGAAGGCGCCAACTGATAAGCGATTTGGATCTCATCTGCCGATTGCTTCCCGTCCTCTGCCGTATCGACTGCGTAGCCCGCCGCCTTCCAACTCAATCCCGTTCGGGCAAAAGCTGCGACGTCGGCTATCAAGGAGTCTGGACTCTCGGGCTGTGCTTGGGCTAAAGCGGCGATGATCATTAGCAGGAAAATCGACCGTGTTCCGAGCATACGGTGTAAGAATAGCAACGTTGCAAGCTATAGAAAACCGAGCAACCGAGCGCTCACCGTCGCCCCTCCAGGTGGGCGTCACTTGCACTGCACCGGCAATAGAGATGGCCTTCGGCGGCCAGCGCTGCATTAGCCAGCGTGATTGCCGCACCTGTTTCGACGTGCAGGATGTCTGCGTATCCGGCGTTGTAGAGAAACGCGATGATCTCCGCCGCCTTGCGCTGTTTTTCGCGCAAGGTCTCGCCGTGCATTTCCAGAAACAGCGCGGGATGGTACGCATCCAGCGTGGCGCGCGCTCCTTCGAGCGCTTCGAGCTCCCAGCCTTCGACATCGATCTTGATCAGATCGGGCGGGGGCAGGGAAGCGGTCGCAATGTCGCGATCGAGCGTCGTGATCTGGATGCGCTGAGAAACCGGCGCCGATGCACTCGGGTGGAGAGAGCCGCCACCGGCCATTGTTGGATCATAGTGCAGCGTGCCGGAGCCAGGCTGAGCGCCAACTCCGAGGTTGCGGACCCGCACGTTCTCCAGGCTGTTGAGCGCTATATTTTCGATCAGCCGCGCGTGGTTCGCTTGGTTCGGTTCGTACGCGATCACCTGCGCGCAGCGCGAGGCAAAGAACAGCGTAAGGATGCCGTGGAACGCGCCGACGTCGTAAACGACAAGCCCATCCAGCGCGAGATTGTGCCAAAACATTTCCTCCCTCGTCTCTCTTGATAGCCATTCCGGCATCCAGCCCAGTCCCCCGCGGCGCTTCATTCTCCGAATCAGCCCATGGCGCACCGTGTACGTGAAGTGGTCGAACAATCGCCGGCTGATCCACGCAATCGCGCGATGCCGGACCGAATAGTGTTGGAAGGGAAGGTCGTCTGCGGCGAGCGCCTCTTGTTTCGCCAGCAGCACTCTAGTCCAATTCCAGGATCTCGCGCAGGGCGTCCTGCACCGATTGGAGATGCTGCGCCGACAGGTTTTCGACGTGCCGCACCAGGCGCTCCTTCGCCACCGCGCGGACCTGGTCGATCACGGCAACCGCTGGCTGCCCGGAGCATGTCACGCTCACCATCACGGGAGGAGCGGCTCGCGGTGAACTGCTGAGCGGGATGATGACTACAATCCTGCGATGCTGGTTCACCACGCTGTTGCTAATCACCACGCAGGGGCGCGTTTTGTTGATTTCCGAACCAACCGTGGGATCCAGATTTACCCACCAGATCTCACCGCGCCTGTGCATCTTCCCAGGGTTCCGGCATTGCATCGCTAAGACGGTCGAAATCGCGCTCGATTTCTCTCACATCAGCATCTTGATTTGCGATTTCGCAGGCCTGGATGAGCCGTCTCTCCCGTTCGGCCAGCTTGTCGGCGATGGCATCGGCGACATAGCGGGAACGGTCGCGGGCAGGGACGCGCCTGGTAAAGCTATTCGCCAGCTCGTCCGGAAGGGTAAACGTCATCTTGCGGCTTGGCATACAGCCATACTACCATACTTCTGGCTCGCTGGCCAGCCGCCTGGTCTACTCGGATTCCCCGCCTCCCACCTTCAGCACAGCCAGGAAGGCTTCTTGCGGAATCTCCACCCGACCCACGCGCTTCATCCGCTTCTTGCCCTCTTTTTGCTTTTCGAGCAGCTTGCGCTTGCGCGAGATATCGCCGCCATAGCATTTTGCCAGGACATTCTTGCGCATGGCCGGGATGGTCTCGCGCGAAATCACCTTGTTTCCGATCGCGGCCTGCAACGCCACCTCGAACATCTGCCGCGGAATCAGCTTGCGCAGCCGCTCGATCAAAATCTTGCCGCGCTCGTAGGCAAATTCCTTGTGGACGATCATGGAGAGCGCATCCACCGGCTCGCCCGCCACCAGCACATCCAGCTTCACCATCGGCGACATCCGGTAGCCCGAAAAATGATAATCGAGCGAAGCATAGCCGCGCGACGCGGATTTTAGCCGGTCGTAAAAATCCAGCACGATCTCATTCAACGGCAATTCGTAGAGCAGCAGCACGCGCCCGGTGCCGATGTATTCAAACTTCTTCTGCGATCCGCGCTTTTCTTCCAGCAGCTTCAGAATCTCGCCGACGTATTCCTCGCGCGTGATCACGGTGGCATCGATGATCGGCTCTTCGATCTGCTTAATGATGGAGGGATCGGGAAACTTGGACGGGTTTTCAACTTCGATGATGTCGCCGGTGAGAGCGGTAATCCTGTAGCGCACGCCGGGCGCGGTGGTAATCAGGTCGATCTGAAATTCGCGTTCCAAACGCTCCTGGATGATTTCCAGATGCAGCAGGCCGAGAAAGCCGCAGCGAAAACCGAATCCCAGCGCGACGGAATTTTCAGGCTCGAAGTTGAACGCGCTGTCGTTCAGCCGCAGCTTTTCGAGTGCCTCCCGCAGCCGGCCGTGCTCGTGCGATTCCACCGGATATAGCCCGGCGAACACCATCGGCTTGATTTCCTGGAAGCCCGGCAGCGGCTCGGCTGCGGGATTCTCAACGCTCATCACGGTGTCGCCGATGCGCGCGTCGGAGACCGTCTTGATGTTCGCGAACAGGAAGCCGGCTTCACCAGCCGAAAGTTCCTCGCAGGGGATCGGCTTGGGCGATTGATAGCCCAGGCCGTCCACTTCGCAGATGGCTTCGGTGGCCCATAGTTTAATCTTCTGCCCTACCTTCAGCGTGCCGTCCACCACGCGCACCAGGATGATCACGCCGCGATACGGATCGAACCAGGAATCGAAAATCAACGCTCGCAGCGGCGCGTCGGGCGAGCCTTTGGGAGCCGGGACCAGCCGCACCACCGCTTCCAGCACGTCTTTAATCCCGATGCCTTGCTTCGCGCTGACCAGGATCGCATCCTGCGCCGGCAACCCGATCAATTGCTCAATCTGCTCGCGAATTTTCTCGGGCTCGGCCGATGGCAGATCGATTTTGTTGATCACCGGGATAATTTCTAGATTGTGGTTCAGCGCCAAGTACGTGTTGGCGAGCGTCTGCGCTTCCACACCCTGCGACGCATCCACCACCAGCAGCGCGCCCTCGCACGCCTGCAAACTGCGCGAGACTTCGTAAGTGAAGTCGACGTGGCCCGGCGTATCGATCAGATTGAGCTGATAAGTTTGCCCGTCATTGGCTTTGTAATTCAAGCGCACCGCGTGCGCTTTGATGGTGATGCCGCGCTCGCGCTCCAGATCCATGGTGTCAAGCACCTGCTCCATCATTTCGCGCTGTTGGAGCGCGCCAGTGGCTTCGAGCAGCCGGTCAGCCAGCGTCGACTTGCCGTGGTCGATATGCGCGATGATCGAGAAATTCCGGATAAATGCGGGATCCATGCGGTAGAATGAGGCTGAAACTCAAGTATCCCATAATGTCTTCAGTCATCGAAGGAAATCTCGATGCCAGCGGCTTGAAGTTTGCCGTCGTATGCGCGCGCTTCAACAGCTTTATCACGGATCGCTTGCTAGCCGGTGCGCTGGATGCTTTGAAACGCTCGGGCGCGGCGGATGAAGACATCGAGATCGTGAAAGTTCCGGGCGCATGGGAGCTCCCGCTCGCGGCCAAGACGATCGCCGAACGGAAGCCCGGAGCTCTTAGCAAGGTGCCCGATGCCATCATCGCCCTGGGCGCCGTGATTCGCGGCGATACGCCGCATTTCGATCATGTGGCCGGACAAGCTTCGAGCGGCCTGGCCGCGGTGCAACTGGAGACCGGCATCCCGGTGGCTTTCGGAGTGCTGACCACGCATACCATCGAGCAGGCCATCGATCGCGCGGGCGGGAAGAGCGGCAACAAGGGATACGACGCCGCGATCACGGCCATCGAAATGGCGGACCTGATTCGCCGGCTGCGAAAATAGTAGCAGATGGCGGCCCGTCACCGATCACGGCAGCGCGCATTGCAAGTGCTCTACCAATGGGACATGACCAAGCGTCCGGTAGATGAAGCGATTCGCGCGTTTTATGACACGCTGGACGCGGACAAAATCGCCGAAGAGCCCATGGAAGAAAAGGACGACGACGAGCCCCCAGCCCCAGGGCGTGATGAATTCATGGAAGAGCTGGCCCGCGGCGCTTCGGAAATGGCGCCTTCCATCGACCATCGCATCTCCGAAAAATCCGCGCACTGGAAGATCGAGCGCATGCCGGTTGTGGATCGCAACATCCTCCGCCTCGGCATCTACGAAATGAGCCGCCAGGATACGCCGGCCGCCGTGGTGATTGACGAAGCGCTGGAGCTGGCGCGGCAGTTTTCGGGCGAAGAATCGGTGGCGTTCATCAACGGTGTACTGGACGCGATTCACAAGGAAATCAGAACCTGAAATAGAAATCCGGCGGGAAACATCCAGCAAGCATGAACATCCTGATGGTGGCATCGGAAGCCACGCCCTTCGCAAAAACAGGTGGACTGGCCGATGTCTTGGGTGCGCTTCCTGCGGCCCTGGCCGAACGCGGCGAACAAGTGGCCGTGGTGCTTCCCTCGTATCGCGAGAATCGCTATCCGTATCCCCGGCGCGAGGCTTATCGCAATCTGTGGATTCCCATCGGCCCGGGCTACATGGTGGACATCCAAAGGACTACCAACCGCGGAGTTTCATACTATTTCGTGCAGTGCCCCGCGCTTTATGATCGCGATGGCATTTACGGCACCGCGGCCGGCGATTTCCCCGACAACCACGTGCGCTTCGCCGTCCTTTCGATGGCCGCGCTCGGCGTAGCGCGGCATCTGTTCCGGCCCGACGTGCTGCATTTGCATGACTGGCAGGCGGCGCTCACGCCCGTTTACCTGAGCGAACATTTTCGCAGCGACCCGACGTTCATCGGCGTGAAGACTCTGCTGACCATTCACAATCTTGGCTATCAGGGACTCTTCCCCCCGGAAGCGCTTTCGCAAATCGCGCTCGATCCAAGGTTGCTGAATCCCGATCAAATGGAATTTTTCGGGCGCGTCAATTTCCTCAAAGCGGGCATCGCCTGGAGCGACGCCGTCAGCACCGTCAGCAAGGGCTACGCGCGCGAGATCCAAACACCGGAGTACGGATTTGGTTTGGACGGATTCCTGCGGCGGCACGGCCCCGTTACTGGAATCCTCAACGGCGTCGATTACAACGAGTGGAATCCGGAACATGACTCCGCATTAGCTCACACCTATTCGGCCAGCGACCTTTCCGGCAAGCGGGCATGCAAACAGGCGCTGCTGGCTGAATACGGATTGCCTCAGGACAATCTGGACCGCCCGGTGATTGCCATCATTTCGCGTTTCGCCGCCCAAAAGGGCTTCGATATCCTGGCCGACGCCGCCTCCCGCCTGATGCAGGAAGACCTGAACCTGGTAGTGCTGGGATCGGGCGATCTGCCCTACGAATCCATGTTCCGCGCGCTGGCCCAGGCTTATCCTCACAAAGTGGGCCTGCGGGTAGGCTACTACACCGGTTTATCGCACAGAATCGAGGCCGGCGCCGATATGTTCCTCATGCCCAGCCGTTACGAGCCGTGCGGCCTCAACCAGATCTACAGCCTCAAATACGGTACGGTCCCGGTGGTCCGCGCCACGGGCGGCCTGGATGATACCATTGAAGATAGTACCGGATTCAAGTTTCGCGACTATTCTGGCGATGCTTTATTAGAGACCGTACGCTTGGCTCTGAGGGCATATCAGGATCTGAATCAATGGGTTCAGCGGATGCGGCGAGGCATGGACAAAGATTTTTCGTGGAGCGCCTCGGCCGGCGAGTACGTGGAACTGTACCGGCGGCTGGCGGCGAGTTGAATCGTTTTTAAGAACATATACATCTACTGAGGGGAGCTAGAACACAAAAATATGGCTGGTGCGAATACACTGACATTTACGGACGCGGGCTGGGACAAGGATGTGCTGAACTCCGACGCCCCGGTTCTTGTGGACTTTTGGGCGGAGTGGTGCGGGCCGTGCCGCATGATGTCGCCGACCATCGACGCCATTGCGGAGGCCTATGCCGGCCGCGTGAAAGTCGGCAAGCTGAACGTGGACGAGAACGGCGCCACCGGCATGCGCTACAACGTGCGCGGCATTCCCACGCTGCTGCTTTTCAAGGGCGGCAAGGTGGTGGAGCAAAAGGTTGGGGCCGTCGGCAAAACCGATGTCCAAAAGATGCTTGACGCCCACGTCGCCGCCGCGCAGAGCGCTTAAGCGCCCGCCAGCGGTTCTAAGCTGGCGTGGTGAGCGCGCCTTCCGACGCCGATCCCACTAAAGCAACATATTTGGCGAAAACGCCCGAGCGGTAACGCGGCTCGGGCGTTTTCCATTTAGCCAGCCGCTCGCGCACCACTTGCTCCGGCACTTCCAGATTGATGGTCCGGTTGGCGATGTCGATGTGGATGGTGTCGCCTTCCTGAACGGCGGCGATCGGCCCGCCCACGGCGGCTTCCGGTGCAACGTGGCCCACGCAAAATCCACGCGTGGCGCCGCTGAAGCGGCCGTCGGTGAGCAGCGCGACGCTATCGGAGAGCCCCGCGCCGACGATGGCGCTGGTGACGCCCAGCATCTCCCGCATTCCCGGCCCGCCGCGCGGCCCCTCGTAGCGGATCACGACGATATCGCCCGGGCGGATCTTTCCACCAGTGGCCGCGGCCATGGCCGCTTCTTCGTTTTCAAACACGCGCGCCGGTCCGCGCTGCTCGCTGCGTTCAATGCCGGTCACCTTGATCACACAGCCATCGGGCGCAAGCGACCCACGCAGGATAACCAGCCCGCCCGACTTCTTGATCGGATTCGAGAGCGCGTGAATCACCTCTTGCCCCGGCGTTTCCTTGGCTTCGGCCGCTTCTTGGGCCAGCGTCCGTCCGGTCACCGTCATCGCCGATCCATCCGCGTATCCGCCGTCCACCAGCCGCTGCGCGATCACTGGAATGCCTCCGGCTTTATCCACATCCACCGCGACGAATTTTCCCGCCGGCTTCAGATCCACCAACAGCGGCGTGCGCTCGCTGATGGTCTGGAAGTCATCGATGCCCAGCGGGATTCCGGCCTCGCGCGCGATCGCCAGCAAATGCAGCACCGCGTTGGTCGATCCGCCTGTTGTCGCCACCGACGCAATCGCATTGTCAATCGCCTTGCGCGTTACGATGTCGCGCGGCCGCAGATTGTTCTTCACCAGATCCAGCACCAGCCGACCGCAGCGCGCCGCCACGCCGTGTTTACGCGCGTCCACTTGCGGAACCGCGGCCGTGCCTAGGGGCGAAAGCCCGATCAGTTCCATAACCGTGGCCATGGTGTTCGCGGTGAATTGTCCGCCGCACGCGCCCGCGCCCGGACACGCGGAATTTTCGATGGCGAGGAACTCTTCGTCAGACATCCGGCCGGCAGAATTCGCACCCACGGCTTCATAAACATCCTGGATGGTGAGATCGCGCCCGTTATGACGCCCCGGCAGAATCGACCCGCCGTACAAAATCAGTGCCGGCGTATTCAATCGCAGCAACGCCATGGCCGCTCCCGGAATGGTCTTATCGCACGCCACCAGCGCCACGATGCCATCGAACATATGCCCGCGCGCCACCAACTCTATCGAGTCCGCAATCAGATCGCGGCTCACGAGCGACGCTTTCATTCCTTCGGTGCCCATCGTGATGCCGTCGCTGATCGCGATGGTGTTGTATTCCATGGGCGTGCCGCCCGCTTGCCGAATTCCTTCGGCGACATCTTGCGCCAGCTCGCGCAACTTGAAGTTGCACGGCATGGTGCCGATCCAGGTATTCGCGATTCCAATGAGCGGCTTCTTCATGTCCTCGTCGGTGAGGCCAATGGCTTTCAGGAACGCGCGTGCCGGGGCGCGGTCCTTGCCCTGTGTGATGGTGTAACTATTCAGCTTCATGGGTAAAGAACCAGTGTACCCGGAAGTCGCCACAGGGCGCGTTTAATATGATGGAATCGTGACCGCGGCCCAAATCAAGCGCCTGGCCCGGGAGTGCGGCTTCGAACTCGCCGGGATCGTTCGCGCCGAGCCCTTGTCCGACGATAGCCGCCGCTATCTGGATTGGGTGGAGCGCGGGATGGCAGGCGCGATGGGCTATCTGACGGATCGCCGGGCACAGGTTCGAACCGATCCCAAGCTTCTGCTCCCAGCCGCCCGCTCCATCATTTGCGTTGGCAAGCTCTACAACAGCCCCCAGCCCTGCTCAACCGAAACCGGCGAAGCCGAACGTGGCTGGATCTCACGCTACGCCTGGGGTGACGATTATCACGACGTCCTGCGCGGGGGCTTGGAGCAGTTGGCGGCAAAGCTCGGCCCCGATCACGAGTACAAGATCTGCGTGGACACGGCGCCGCTGCTGGAACGCTCCTACGCGCGCCACGCCGGCCTCGGCTGGATTGGCAAAAACACATGCCTGATCAATCAGGAAATCGGTTCGTGGATTTTCCTGGGCGAGATCCTAACGTCTCTCGAGATCGCCCCCGAGGTTGCTCACGATGCGCCGCCGCCCGATCGCTGCGGAACCTGCTCGCGCTGCATCGATGCGTGTCCCACCCAAGCCATCGCTCCCGGTGGCTATGAAATCGACGCCAGGCGCTGCATTCCTTACTTCACTATCGAACTGCACGGCGCGGCGCCCCAGGAACTACGCGCGCAGATCGGCCAGCACATCTTTGGCTGCGATATCTGCCAGGACGTCTGCCCGTGGAATTCGCGCGCGCCGGTAGCGGCGGAGCCTGCGTTTCAGCCTCGCCACTTCGCGCCGCCGCTCGAGGAGCTGGCCATCTTGACCGAGGACGGTTTCCGGTCGAAGTTTCGCGGCAGCCCCGTCCAGCGCGCCAAATACGCAGGCTTTCTGCGCAATGTCGCGGTCGCGATGGGTAATAGCGGACTGGAGAAATTTCGCGAACCGTTGGAACAGCTGGCGGCGTTCCAGAATCCGCTGGTTGCGGAGCACGCGCGCTGGGCGCTTCAGCAACTGAAGCGATCTAATCCTGCCCTGACGATTTCCTGAGCATCAAGCCAAACAAATTAATGTTGCTGGGAGGCATGGGCTCCTCCAATGCAACACCTGCGGCCAAGGACGGCGGACCCCGCCGCACCGGTTGCCGGACAAACGAATCGGGCTCACCCGGAGGCTGTTTTCGCCCGCCTAACCAACGTGCCACGCGTTTGGCGCATTCACGGAGCATCACGGCACCTCAACACGATCATACCAACATCCCCGCGGACCGGCGTCGTATAGTGAAAATGTACAGTGGAAACTAGGTGATAGCGCGGTAAGCGGTGGAGTCCGCTCAATGCCGTCCCCCGGCGGCCAATGACTCCTACAGTGGCGTCGCTGTGGGGCTGTTGGCAAATCCCCCTTCGACAAGCCGCTCATCGAAGGAGAGCTCAGTCTTGGACAAGTATCTGGTCGTCTTAACAGGTGCCGGACTCGGCGGATTGGCTCGCTATCTGGCGGGCACGTGGATCATGTCAAAATACGCCGGGCGCTTTCCGCTCGGCACCTTCGTCATCAATGTCACCGGCGCGTTTCTGATCGGCGTTCTGATGACCCTGCTCACTGAGCGCTGGCAGCCTCACCCCAACTGGCGTCTGTTCCTGGTGGTGGGAATGCTGGGCGGATACACCACGTTCTCCAGCTTCGAATACGAAACCTTTCAAGCCGTGCGTGAGGGCGCCCGATGGATCGGGTTGTTGTACGTAACGGCCAGCGTGGTGCTCGGTTATTGCGGTGTATGGCTGGGCGCGGTATTGGCTGCGCGGCAATAGGAAAGGGAATTTCAAATGCTGACTAAGGGTCCCGCCAAGAAAGTTACGATCTTCGTCAACGAAGACACGCCGCACCGCATGACTTCGTTGCACGATGCCCTCATGACGTTCTTGCTTCATAAAGGCGTCACGGGTGCCACCGCGACCCGCGCCTTCTCCGGCTTCGGTTCTCATCATGTATTGCACACTCCCCGCATGGAAGCCAGCGCGGAGCATATCCCCATTCGCATCGAGTTCGTTGAAACCGCCGAGCGCGTGGACGAATTGCTGCCGACCCTTTATGAGATGGTCAACGACGGGCTCATTGAGGTGCAAGACACCACGGTGATCAAACTGGCGCGCCCATCCACGGAACCCGAACCCAAGCTGCCGCACCAGCGGAAAGCCGGCCCCGCGAAAATGCTGCGCATCTTCCTGGGCGAAGCCGACAAATTCCACGACGAGCCGCTGTATGATGCCATCGTGAAGAAGCTCCGCATGATGGACGTTGCCGGCGTCACCGTATATCGCGGGATTTTGGGCTACGGAGCCAAGGGCCACGAGCACAAGAAGAGCTTTCTGCACGTCTCGCGGGACCTGCCGATCATGCTGACGGTGGTGGACACTCCCGAGAAGATCCAGGCCGCGGCCGAGGTAATCGAGGGAATGCTCGACGACGGACTGCTGGTAATTTCGGACGTGGAGATGGTCCGGTTGCTGCGTTCCTGATCGCCGCATAGGCAAATCAAACGCTGATCACCGGACAGGGAGCTTCGCGAATAATCTCGTAAGCGACACTGCGCAACCGGCCGAATGGCTTTTGAATTACACCGCGTCCAATCACAATCAGATCGGCGGAGTGGCCGTAGGCTGCTCGATGAACCACCGGTCCGGCGTCGCCCAGTTGGAAGCATACTTGAAAGTCGGTTCCCGCCTGGGCCTGCAGTTTCGCCATGCGCTCCTCGGCGACACGGAATATAAAATCCCGAAAGCTCGGATTGTCTTCGCAATCTTCGGGACCGCGCACCGCGTGCACCAGCTGCAACTGCAGGTTTTGCTCGGATGCAAATTCGGCGGCCCATTGGAGCACCGGCAAATCGCGCTGGCCGTCATCGAGCGCGCACAGCACGCGCCGCCAGTTGCCGGGCGGATGAGCTGCCAGCTCCTCAGAGTGCACACCGGTCCAGACCGACACCGCCGAGTCGTGCAGCACCTTCGCGGTAACCGAACCGAGCAGCAGCCGCCGAAACGAGCCCAGCCCGCTGGTAGGTAGCATGATCAGATCCACCGGATGATCGCGGGCGTAATCGACGATGGCGGCCGCGGGATCCCCTTCCGACGTTTCCGCTGTCACGTGCATGCCCGGAAATTCGCGGCGGATGAAGCTTGCGAGCGCCACCTCGCCGTTCCGGCGCAGCTCGTCAGCCCCGATCAAGGTGGCCCAGGCCGCCGCCTCCGGTGGCGCAACGCCTGCCGCGGGCGGAAGATCCACAACATGCAGGATCGATAGCTCGGAGCCGAATCTCTGCGCCATGGCTTGCACCGACGGTACCGCCGAAACGCAGCGCGCCGAAAAGTCGACTGGAAATAAAATCCGATGGAATGCGATCATGGCAAGCCTCCCTATCTCATCTGCGCCCAATCTAATGCACGTGGAGAGCCGGCACCAGGCTCACCGTCAGCTCGTTCTCGACGTCGCAGACTCCCGGCGCCGCCCAGGCCGCGCGTTCCGCTTCCTCCCGCTCGATCCAGGATTGTACGTTGCCGCTGAGAATCACGCGGCTTCCCCGGACTTCCACGCGAACGCTCTCGGCGTCCAATCGCGCGTTGCGGATCAATGCGGCCTCAATCTCGCCCTGGACGGCCACCTGCTCGGCGACCGGCCTCACCACGATATGGTTATTCACGTCCCTCACGCCCGCCAGGTATCGCACCGAGCGATCGGCCGATTGGCGTTGATAGTTCCAGCCGACGTCGCCCTCCAGCGTGATACGCCCTTTGTCGACGAACACCTGAATCTTGGTATTCGCGAGCAAGGTATTCCACGCGATGGCATCCGATGCCGCCCGCGCGATTTCCTGATCGCTTCGGGAGTTGAAGCCGGGCAAGGCAACGGCCAGCTCACAGGCTACGGCCTTTACGCCACGGACCAGTCCGGCGGCCTTCTCGGCCACGTGTTTTTCCGGATAACTGGGTACCGAACCGGTTAAAGTCACGATTCCGTCTCGAATCGAAATATTGATTGATCGAGCGTCCAGTGCCGGCTCCCACGCCAGTGCTTCCTGGACATCGATCTTGAGATCTAAATCTGTCATAGGTGTTCCTCGTTTCTGCGTGAACTGACGCGGCCACTTAGACCTTACCTGCGGTCTTTCCCTCTGCGTAGCACGAGTGTTCACGCTTAGTCCCTGCAAACTACGGGCCAAGTCTCTGAGCACGGAATTGGTCAGGTTCGTGCCTTACTTTCCAGGGAGGACATCATGATCGCAACCAAGATAGAACCGAAACTGGCGGCGGAGCCGCTGACCAAAGAAGTGGTTTCGGAGCTGATTCATGCGGGTGGACCGTGCATCACTTTGTTACTGCCGCCCTATCGGCCGGGCGAATCCGGCGAATCGCCCGCCGCCATCCTGAAGGCGGATCTTCAGGAGGCTGCCAAAAAGCTGGCCGCCCGTAAAATCGCGGAGCCGCTGATTCGCGAGTTACTCGAACCGCTGGAGCGATTGTCACAAGCCGAGGAATCGCTGGCTGGGGCGGCATCGGCGCGCGTGATCTTTCGGTCGCACGAGGTGTTCCGCAAATTCAAAATGCCCATCGCCCCATCGCCGGCGCGGGCATGCATCGTGGGCGACTGCTTTTCGATCCGTCCGATTCTTTCCTCGGCCGCTCTCGCGCCTGCCGTTTACGTCTTGGAAGTGACGAAGAAAGCGGTAAGGCTGTTAGCTTGCGGTTTCACCGCAGTTACACCCGCCCAGCTGCCGAAAGGCACGCCCCAGACTTTGGATGAAGCTTTGGGCTTTGACGCACCGGATCACGACCTTATCAACCGCTCGTCCGCCGGCCCTTCCACGGGTGCGATGCCAGGGGTGCAATTCGGAACAGGCTCGGGGCGCGAGACACAGCACGCCCATCTGCGCGACTTCTATCACGCGGTCGACCGCGGGGTGTGCGAACTTCTGCGTTCCACCCAAGCTCCGCTGGTCCTGGCCGGAGTGGATGAGGATGTGGCTATCTACCGCTCCATCAGCGCCTATCCGAACCTGCTGGAGCAGGGCATTCACGGCAGCCCGGGCGCACCCGTCAGCCCCGCTCAAATATTGCAGCACGCGTACGACATAGCTTTGTTCACTTTCCAGAAGCGAGTAGCGAACGAAATGGCCGAAGCGAAGGAACGCCTGGCGCCAGGACGCTTTTCCGCCGATCTTGACGGCATTGTGCGGGCCGCGGTGGAAGGCCGCGTGAGCCATCTTTATCTCGACGAGAGCGGCCGGCGGATGGGGACGTTCGCGGCGAAAGTCTTCGGTGGCCACGCCAATTGGCATGACGAGGAGCTCTTGAACGTCGCTGCCCTGGAGACCCTGCTGCGAGGCGGCGCGGTTTACTCGCTGCCCACGCATTGCATGCCCGCCGGCGCCGTGGCCGCTGCCGCGTTTCGCTATTAAATTAAACGTTTCGCTATTGAGAGGATCATTCATGAAAATTCTGGCTGCTGTGGATTCTTCGCGGGCGAGCGTGATTGCCGCTCGCGAGGCTGCGGCCCGGCTCTGGCCGGCCGGCACCACCGTGCACGTGATCAGCGTCGTGGAGCCGCTCTATGGCTGGACCGGCCCCGGTCTGGAGGAGGCGCTGCAGCAATCGGCCAACGAAACGATTCAATGCACGGCCGAGTATTTCAGGCAGGCTGGCCTCGAGACCACTACCGCGGTCCTCACGGGCGATCCGAAGGCTGTGATCGTGAATGAAGCGGCGGACTCACGCGCCGACTTCATTGTGCTGGGCGCGCACAGCACGCACGGTGTCATGCAATTCCTGTTGGGCGGCGTGGCGCGGGCGGTGGCGCGCTTGGCCCCTTGCTCGGTGGAGATCGTGCGGCGCAGTCCCGGTCCTGAGCCGCTGAAGATTCTGCTGGCCAGCGATGGCTCGGAATGCTCCAAAGCGGCTGCGCGATCTGTCGCCGAGCGTCCCTGGGCCGCGGGAACCGCTTTTCGCATTCTGAGCGTCGTGGAGCCTTCGGCGCCCTTGTTTCGGCCGCCTTATTTCAGTCACGAGCTAATGGAGGAGTTACGCGGCAAAGACATGCAGCGTGCGCAGGAGGCTATGTCATCCGCGGAGAGCATCCTGGATGCGGCCGGCATCGAAGCTAGCAGCACCGTGGCGGTTCCCGCCGCCACTCCCAAAGAGTTGATCCTGAGCGAAGCCGCGGAATGGGGCGCCGACTTGATCGTAGTCGGTTCGCATGGCCGGCGCGGCATCAACCGGTTTCTGCTGGGAAGCGTTTCCGAAGCCGTTGCGTTACACGCCAACTGCTCGGTGGAAATCATCCGCCGCACCGGCCAGCGGGAGACCTAAGCACGCTATCCGAAGCACGCTACGATAAGTAAATGCGTGGTTTGTTTGGTTTCTCGGCGGTTGCGCCGGCCCTTTTTCTGGGCTCGGCCCTGCTCGCGCCGGGCGCGACCCTAGGCGCCCAGTCCGCCGCGCAGCCCTATCACTTGCGATTCTTCCACACCCATATCGGGGAGCATCTGGATGTGGTTTATCGAGTAGGTGATCGGTACGTCCCTGAGGCCCTCAATCAGTTGGACCATTTCCTGCGCGATCACCGCACCGGCGACGTCCATCACTACGACTCGCGATTGTTCGATGTCCTCACCGATTTGACGGCGACTGTGGGCTGCGCGGGCGCCGAGATCCAGGTGATTTGCGGCTATCGCACGCCTTGGAGTAATGAGTTTCTTCGTACTCACACTGCTGGCGTGGCCCTGCATAGCCTGCACATGGAAGCGGAAGCCATTGATATCCGACTGCCTGGCTTGAAGACATCGGCGCTGCGCGACGCGGCGCTGGCATTGCACCGCGGCGGAGTCGGCTACTACGCGAAGTCTAACTTCATTCACGTGGACGTGGGTCGCGTGCGGCGCTGGTAGGCTGCCAGCCGGAATACGGATAGCCGTGATCCAGTAGTTGTCCCAGCTGGGCGTCGTATCCGTAAAGGTCATCGAAGACGAATACTTCACGGTTCTCTCGCACCACCGCCGTTCCATACACAATCAGAACCGGAATCGGTTTGTCCAGGTTCACGCGCACTGAATCGCTGCCGTTCTCCGCCTCTTGGATATGTTCCATATCCCAGCCCGGCAAACCGCGCAGCACCCATTCCGCCAGCTCCTCGGGCTTCTCCACGCGGATGCATCCGTGACTGAAATCGCGGCGCGATCGCAGGAATAACGATTTCGCCGGCGTCCCATGCAGGTACACGCTGTACTCATTGGGAAAGAGAAACTTCACGTGCCCGAGCGCATTCTTGTCGCCGGGGATCTGGCGAATAAAGAGTTTTCCCGCGCGGAGCTGGGCCAACATATCGGAAGTCACCGCGCTGGCCGAAACAACCCGCCGCCGCGCGTCGACGATTTCATAATCGTTCTTCGCCAAATAAGCGGGATCTTGGGCGATCTTCGGAACCAGCTCGGCTCGCTGGATGCTGAGCGGCACATCCCAGTAGGGCCGTAAGATCACATGCGTCATTTGACTGGAAAACACCGGGGTTTTGTGATGATAAGCCTTTCCAACCACCACCTTCATCTCCAGTTCCGGCCCGTATTGATCGTCATAAGCACGCAGCCGGAATTCGGGGATGTTCACTACAATGGGCGGACGAGAGAACGAATGCGGCACCCAGCGCCAGCGTTCCAGCACTAACTGCAATTGACGCACTCGCGCGGCGAGCGGCGTGTTCAACTCCTGGAGCGTAGTTTTGCCGAGGCGGCCGTCCGGGTCCAGGCCATGCCGCGTTTGGAAGCGTTTGACGCCATTCACGAAAGTATCATTTGGTCCGAGATCGCCCACCATGCGCAGCCGGCGCTCCACTCCCGCTGGACCTGTGGGCTGATCCGGTGAGGCGGCATCTTGCCGCGCGAGCTCCAGATATTTAGCCAGCGCCTTCTGGGTGCGCCAGTATCCTTCAAACGGGGGCTCGATCGGGTCCAGTTCCACGGCAACATCGCGAGCGCTCATCAACGTGCGAAGAGTGCCGGCAAGATCGCATTTCTTCTGATCGAAGTGGAGACCAAAGGAGAACACCGCTGGGTCCACCTTGCCTGAAGAGACGTCCGACATGTAGCGCATCGCGGAAACAGTCAGGGCCAGATCGAAGCGCTCATAACCGGCCTCGGATCCATTCCATCGGACGCCGTCATAGTCATCCGGATCCAGGCCTTTGAGCGCCGCATTTTGAAGCACGCCCATCAGCGCATGCGCTTGCGGTGTGATTGTTCCGGACCGAACCCAGGCGAGCCGATAATCATTCAGCTCATAAAACCGCGCCACATCCGGCTGAAGGCGCGTGAAGTTGGGCCAGTGTAAGCCCGGCAGCGCTCCCGAATCCACCAGGTAGTGAAGCTGGCGATTCGCCGGGGCCGCCCACGCCGAGGTGAACAGCAGGGCGAAGATGAGTGGCAGGTTCACACATGGCTCGCAACCGCCGACTCGATGGTGAGGTGATTGGAGAGCTCGCGCAGCCCCGGAGCCGACCACGCCGCCCGTTCAGCCGCTTCACGCTGTGCCAGCGATCCTACGCAGCCCCACAGCCGGCCGCAATCGCCGTCCACTTCCACCACGATGTGGCGGGAATCCACATCCGCGCAGCGCCGTAGCGCGTTTTCGATCTCTTCTTTCAACTCCGGCGAGGGAACCGCGTGCTGCACGGCGATCAGATTCGTGACGCCTACCACTCCCGCTAAGTCGGCCACCGCATCCTCGGCGGCCACCTTCTGGAACCTTCGCTCCACAGCGCCCTCCAGAACGATCCAGCCATGCGTAACGCTCACTGTAACGCGTTCTTGCGGAACCAGAGCATTCCAAGCCAGCGCGTTGGCCGCAGCCCAAGCGATGTCGCCGTCGGTGCGCTCGGCCGGCCCGAGCGGCTTTACCTCCAGTTGACTGCTCACCGCCCGGACGCCGCGCACTCGCCCGGCGGCCCGCTCCACAGCACGCTTGGCCGCGTGGCTGTCTACGATCCCGCTCAATGTGACGATACCGTCCTTGACGCCTACGCCGATCTCCGTGGAACGGACCACCGGCTCCCAATCCAATTCGTGGATTACATCTTCCTGAACCGATTTGTCTTGGAACATACAGGCCTCCACACATTCTTGTGCAAGCGCGTGACCAAACACTACGCTATTTCACGTAGCCTTTTTCCAGCAGTTTTTCGACAATGCGCCGCGCGTCGGCCTCGGGATTTTCGCCGTGAACAATGACATCCGGCGATTCCGGCGGCTCGTAGGGGTCCTGCAGTCCTGGTACGTTCTTGGCCTCGCCCGTAGCCGCGCGGCGATAGATACCCTTGGGATCGCGCGCCATGCAGGCCGCGAGCGGCACGTCTAAGTAAACTTCCAGGAACCGCTCGATTTCGCGGCGCGCACGGTCACGATAAGCACGGCGGTTGGCAGTGGCATCGAAGATCACCGGAACGCCATGCTCAACAAGCAGCGTGCCGACGAAGACCATTTGCCGGTAGAATGCCTCTCGCCCCTCCGCGGAGTAGGGCTGGTCGAATGTCTTGCGCAGCACATCGGACTCCAGCACCGCCACATCCACGCCTCGATCGGCGAGCTGCGCCTTTAGGGCTGCGGTAATCGTCGATTTTCCGGAGGCCGGAAGTCCCGTGATCCAAATCGCAAACGCTGGCTTTCTAGATTCCACAATACGCGTTGAGCTGGCGCGGGTTAAAGGTGTCTTGTTCCAGCACCGTCTGGATAAACGTCAGCAGCTTTCGGCGAACCGAATCGTCCAGCCCCGGATACCACACGGGACTTGCCAGCACTAAAGCCCGGAATACCAGGAACGGCGCGGCCACCTCCAGAATTTCCGCGTCATCGGTCTTGTCCAGATAGCGCTCCCAAAACCGCAGAAACAGGCTCTCGAAAGCGCCCTCCAGCCTGCCGGTCCGCTGTAACGAAAAGAAAACGTAGTTCAAAGTGATGCACGTCACGTCGTCGGCCGGATCGCCAAACTCGCCGCGCGAGCGATCCAGCACCCGGAAATCGGCCGCCGAATCCATTGTGGACGCAAACAGAATATTCCAGGGATGAAAGTCGCCATGGATTTGCCGCAGACGGTGCGTTCGATTCTTGAGGCGCCAGCGCCACGCGACGGCGCGATGTTCGATCTGTTCGAGAACATGTGCTGTGAAGAGCGGGTGGTCCGGATAAGAATCCGCCAATCCCATGATGCACTCGCCATCGCCCACCAGTTCGCGATTGCGGCGAACATACAAGCGCGTATCGCTGCTGCTTGTAGCGTGAATCTCCACCAGGTAATCGCACAGCGCGTCCGCGCGTGCAACATCCAGATCGGTTAGGCGGCCAGTTTCGCGCAGCTTTTCCAGGTCCATGGCGTAGGGCTGGCCTTCGGCATATTCGGTGAGTAAGCAAAACTCTTCGACGCCACCGAGCGGCATCACGCCGCCGCCGGACTGAAAGCCACCCACGTCTAATGACCGCACATGACGCGGCAGGCGACGGAACGCCTGGTGGGACCACAGCAGGATGCGAGCGCGGTCCGCCATGTGTTCGTGGCCGAAAGACCCTGGCCCCATGGTATGAAGTACGGCGCTCTCTGGATGCCCGTCGGCCGATTCGTAGTCCACGCGGATGGGTACCCCGTATCCAAAGCCCTTACCCTCCTCAGGCTCACCCAAGTGGCGCAGAGCGATTACTCGAACGTCTTTGCCAAGTACGGTGCGTAGGTAACGCTCTACGGCCTCGCGTTGGAACTGAGGGGTTTCACTCATTGAGGGCTGCGCAAAAGTCGTCAGATTGCCGTAATTTCACTAAGAATCTAGCGCATTGTCCGGCGACTCAATTGCAAGCTTCATTGTAGTTCGACGTGGAGATGCATCGCGCAGCGAGTGCGGGGTAAGCGGCTCCGCTGCGTTCGCGACAGTGGCTTCCGCATTGCGCTGCGCCATGCATAACCGCGCTCGGACTCCAAGGTCCAGCCAGGAAAGGAGGCGTCTCATGAAAGTTCGTGAAGTGATGACCAAGCATGCGGCGTTCTGCGGAACGGAATCCAGTCTGGAAGAGGCGTCCTTCCTGATGCGGAAGAACAACTGCGGTTTTCTTCCCGTGATCGGCGATGGTGGCAACGTGATTGGCGTTGTTACTGACCGCGATATGTGCATTGCGCTAGGTACCCGCAATCGCAAACCGTCCGATGTGCGCGTCTGGGACGTCATGCCGCGCAAGCTGTTTACCTGCATGGAAGGCGACGATGTTCATTGCGCTCTGAAAACCCTGCGTGGCGCGAGAGTCCGCCGCCTGCCCGTCATCGATCGCGATGGCATGCTGGCGGGCGTTCTTTCGATCGACGACATCGTGCTGCATGCGCGGGAGCATCTGCTCCGCAAGGATATTTCGTACGAAGATGTGGAGAATAGTTACAAGGCCATTCGCGGCCGGCCGGTTCTCCCCGACATCACTTGCCCGGCGTCGGTTCCCTCCAACCAAGAGGGCGTCACGGTATCGTTCAAGGTCTAAATCTTCAGAAACAGTGGACTACAAGAAAAGGGGGCGTTTCAAACGCGCCCCCTTTTGTCGTAGTGATAGCTTTTCGATTCTCAGGCTGCCACGGCGACCTTTTTCCCGCCTTCGTTCTTCTCTCCTTCCTTCTTCTTCGGAGCGATCACAGTCAACATGCCGTTTTCAACATTCGCGGTCGCCTCGCCAATCTCGATCGGCGTCGCGAACTGGAATCGGCGATAAAGCGACTTCGCGCCAAATTCGCTGTAGCCGACGCCTTCTCTGGCCGTCTCCTCGCGTTTCTCGGCGTTGCCCTGAATCAGGATTTCATCCGGCTGCGCCGTCGCGGTTAGTTCCGCCAGAACAGGTCATGCTCCGCCTGAATCCAGTCTTCGGCATCGAAACCAGGCGCGCCGCTTCTGCGCTCGAAAGATTGAATGTCGTTTTATTCCTTCGCGCTGTTTCTGATGGGCCAGCCCCGCGCAGAGCATCGAAGCGCTAAGTGCAAATCGACCACAGGCGTGCGTTTACTCGTCTCAACAACTGTTCGTGAAACTGCAATTGAGGCACCCTTCGCTTGGCTCCGGTACGGAGGGTTGCGTGGCATGGCGCAGCTAAGTTGGGGAGCCTTGACGCAGCGCCTCCAAGTAAGAGGAGCATTATCTTACACTTCGCTTGGGCCAGCGGAGTGCGGCAGGAGTGAGTGCTGGGAGGCGTTCCGCCGCCGACGTGGGACACCGTGTTATCGAGTGCCCCCGCTGCGGACTCGCTCCCAGCACTTAATTAGATTGTCATCGGCTTTTCACCGATTCTATATCTATTTAAGCAATCGGGTCTAAGAGTCCGCAGCGATATTGCACTCTCAGGGCTATTGGCTTTGTATATCGCGCAGGTAACGCGCCAGGTTGTCGATTCGCACTCTCCCCAGATCCTGATCGCGTGTCACTTGTGAAAACACCGGGCCCCAGATAGGCATGGCGCGCGTTCCGTGGCCGCTCGGCAGCGCTTCCTCGCCCGAAATAATCCGGTCGATACGCTCCAACGGAAATGTGCCGCCGTTCCGCGCAGCGATGCGCGTCAGGTTCGGAGGAGGCACTTTGAGCCACACCGCCATCGGGCCATTGCCTTTGGCATCCTTGCCGTGGCAAGAAGCGCAATAGGCTCGATAGAGATTGTCTCCTCGAATCGAATTGATCAGGGGCTCCTCAGCCGTTCCCGTCCGCGCTCCCTTTCCTTGCTGAGTGGACACCGCCGCCCAGGCGAGCAACGCGCCGCCAATAACTAAACTCCCAATGATTTTTCCGCGCATAGCAACCTCCCAAACAATGGCCTGAATCATCCGGCCTGGGGCACAGCGAAGCGCCTCACTTCGGGTAGAACAGCACCACCGCGCAGGCGGTCACCAGCACGAGTGCAATCAGGGAGAGCCACTTCTCTCTCACTCCGCCGCGCTCAGGTTCGGGAAAGGTTTCCGAAGTGGGAATCTCGTTCGTAGTTCGCACGTTCTATCCTCGACCAACCAACAGCAATCGGGATGCCGCGCGCAGCCTAGCTAAATCCCTTAGTTCTCCGGGGATAGCGCTGTCTAGCTCAGGTGGCTGCGCAATTTGACCCAATGTTTTCTGCTGGGGAACTACTTCGGTGGTGCCGATTCTGACGCTGATTCCGAAGATGACGGCTCCAATTGCGCCTTGAGCTTCGCCACCGTGACTGGTTTGGTGAGATATTCGTCGAAACCAGCTTGGAGCGCGCGGTCCCGGTCGCCCTGCATGGCGAAAGCAGTCAAAGCAACCACGCGCAGGTCCCGCAACGCCGGATCGCTGCGGATCTCCCGCAGAACCGCGTAGCCGTCCATCTCCGGCATCTGGATGTCGAGCAGCACCAGATCGGGCCGGGTCTCGCGGATCTTTTCCAGCGCCTCCCGGCCATCGGACGCCTCAATAATCGAGCTGACGTGCTCGGCCAGGCTTTCACGGACCAGTTCGCGGCCCGCCGGATTGTCGTCGGCCACCAGCACCCGCTTTCCCCGATCCGGCTGGCGCAGCCGGCGAAGGTGCTGCAGAAGGTCCTGCCGCCAACCCGGACCTTTGGCAAATACCCGCGCTCCATGTGCGGCCAGCGTCTCGTGCTCGCGCTCCGACAGATCCTTGATGGTGACCACCAGCACGGGCAGGCGGCTCAGTTTCGGGTCCGCGCGCATATCGCTCAACACTTCGAAACCGCTGCGGCCGGGAAGCAGCAGGTCCAGAACCACCGCGTCCACCTGGGACGTGGCCAAGATACGCAGCGCCTCCGCGGCGTAACGGGCGGTGAGCGGCGTATGCCCCTCGTTCATCAGGGTATCGGCCAGTAGTTCACGCGTCTCCAGATCGTTGTCGACAATCAGGACTCTGAGCACGCCTTCCGGTTGCAATATGCGGCGTACGGCTTGGAGCAGTGCGCCAGCGGTAAGCGGCTTGGTCAGCGACTCGGCCGCGCCGAGAGCCGCGCCCATCTTGCTTTCGTCCGACGCGGAGGCGATAATCACCGGAATGGCGCGCGTGTCGGGCGAAGTTTTCAGTTCGTGCAACGTCTCCCAGCCGCTTCGGCCCAGCAGCTCCATGTCGAGCAATACCAGCTCCGGACGCAAATCCTTGGCTTTGTGAACGGCATCGGAGCCCGAGCCGGCGGTCTCCACGCGGAACCCTTCCCGATGTAGCTGTTGCAGGATCTCGTCGCGCCATGAGGTCAAGTGACTGGCCACCAGCAGCAGCGGCGACAGATGGTCGGCGGCCGTAACTTCCAGCTCTTCCTCCGGCTCGCTGAGCCGCAAAGTGAAGAAGAAACGGCTACCCTTGCCGGGCTCGCTCTCTACCCAAATTCTTCCGCCATGATGCTCCACCAGCCGTTTGGTGATGGCGAGGCCCAAGCCGGTGCCTTCGCGCACGCCTTTGGTTGTCGCGCTGGCCTGCCGGAAGCTTTCAAAAATCGGTTGCTGGTCTTCCGGCGCGATTCCAATGCCCGTATCGCCGACCAGAATGCACACCGATCCGTCCACCACGGACGATTCGATCCAAACCCGGCCGCCGGAGGGCGTAAATTTGATCGCGTTGCTGAGCAAGTTGTAGAGGATTTCCTTGAAGCGCAACCGGTCGGCCTGCAACACTAACGTCGTGTCCAGGTCGCTATCCAGGCTGATCCCTTTCGTAGCGGCCAGGGGCCGTACGCTGGTGAGTACCTCGGCCGCCGCAACCGCCATGGCGAACTTCTCCAAACGCAGCTCCAGGCGGCCGGCTTCAATCTTGGACAGATCCAGGACATCGTTGATCAACTCCAACAGGTGGCCGGCGTCGCGCTGGATGTGCGACAGGAAGCGCTTTTGCTTTTCGTTCAGCGTGCCCGCGTTTTCTTCGGAAAGTAGCTCCGAGAATCCGAGAATGGTGTTCAGCGGAGTACGCAGCTCATGACTCATGCTGGCCAGGAATTCGCTTTTCAGACGGTTGGTCCGCTCCACCTCCTGGTTCCTTTCGGAAAGCTCCTGGTTGGCCCCGGCGAGCTCGGAAGATCGGCGCTCCAGGCGCTGATTCAGCACCCGGATCTTCTCTTCGTTGTTGCGCCGCTGGCTGACGTCGCGGAGCACGCACATCACGTGCCCCTTCTCGGTACCATCTTTGAGCGGACTCAGATTGATGTCGACCGCGAACTCGGTGCCATCCTTGCGGACCGCAAACAGATCCAGGCCGGCGCCCATCGGCCTGCGCACCGGGTGGGCAGCGTAGTGATCGCGATGCGCGGTGTGCCCGCCGCGAAAGCGCTCCGGCAGCAACAATTCCACCGGTAAGCCCTCTAATTCCCCGCGCGAGCGCTGAAACAGCCGCTCGGCTTCGGTATTCGCCAGGACGATGCGGCCTTGAGGATCCACTTCCAGAATCGCATCGGGTGCGGCTTCGAGCAGCAACGAGAATCGCTGGCCTATTACGGCCAATTCCCGCGCCGCCCGTTCACTCTCGATCAGATCCACGCGAGTTTGCTCGGCCTCGCGCGCCTCGGTGAGATCCCCGAGCATGGAGAGCCGTCCGCCCGCGCTCGAAATCGGTGCGCTCCAGACGCTGACGGGAACGCGGGTGCCATCCCGGCGAATGCGAACCGACTCGATTCCGCGAACCGGCCCGCCGCTGAGATCGATACCCGCCGCGGCCCGGTCCAGTTCCGGAGGAAGAATCGGAATCTGTTTCCCCAGGATCTCTTCTTCCTTCCAACCGAACATTTGTTCGGCACTATGGTTCCAGAGAATGACGCGCTCTTCCGCATCGACCGCGATGATGGCCAGTGGCGAGGCCTTGATGATTGCTTCTAGCACAAACCGAACCTACTTTATCCTAACTGGATGCCATAAAACCTAAGCAATTTCTTTTCCACGACCGATGTGTATACTCAGCGACTCAGGTTCGGCTAACATAGGGTAATATAAGCCTCGTTATGCTTCCGTCGATAAAGTTGGTCGCGATCGATGACACGCCGACTAGCCTGGAGCTGGTGAGCGAGTCATTGCAGCAAGAGGGCCTTTCCATCTTCACGGCCACTGACCCAGAAGAGGGTTTAGACCTGATTTTTCAGGAACATCCGCAGATCGTGCTGCTGGATTTGGTGATGCCGAAGTTAAGCGGCCTGCAGGTGCTGGAACGGATCGTCGAATTTGATCCGGCCATCGATGTAATCCTGATGACGGCGCACTACACCACCGAAACCGCCGTGGAAGCCATCCAAAAGGGCGCCAGCGATTACCTGAATAAGCCTATTTCGATCCCCGCGCTGCGCAGCCGCGTGGAGAAGCTGCTGGGCGATGTTCGCCAGCGGCAGCGCGCGCTCCAGCTCGACAGTGAGCTGCTGGAAACGTCGCGCTTCGAAGGAATGATTGGGCGCAGTCCGCTGATGTGGGATCTGTTCGCCCGCATCCGCCGCGTGGCGCCGCACTATCGCTCCGCTCTGATCACCGGCCCCACGGGAACCGGGAAGGATCTGGTGGCCAAGGCGCTGCACAATCTGAGCCCGGCCAATTCCGGCCGCTTCGTGACATGCAACTGTTCGGCGGTGGTGGAAACGCTGTTTGAAAGCGAACTGTTCGGGTATGTCAAGGGCGCGTTCACCGGAGCGGCCGGCGACAAGATGGGCCTGATGGAGTTCGCGCATGGCGGCACGCTGTTTTTGGACGAGATCGGCGACATGCCGCTCAGCACACAAGCCAAGCTGCTGCGAGCTTTGCAGAATCAGGAAGTGACCCGCGTTGGATCGGTGACGCCGCGCAAAGTGGATGTGCGCGTGATCGCGGCCACCAACCGGGATGTGCAGGATTTAATCAATCAAAAGCAGTTCCGCGAAGATTTGTATTATCGCCTGGCAATGGTGGAATTGCGTACTCCGGCTCTCTCGGATCGCCGCGAGGATCTTCCCTTGCTCGAAAAGTTTCTGTTGGACCGCTTCGCCACCCAATTCAACAAGGACATCCACGCGCTCACGCGGCGCGCCCAGATCGTGCTGGCGCGGCATTCCTGGCCTGGCAATATTCGCGAACTTGAAAACGTTCTGGGCCACGCCTGCATGATGGCCATCGGCGACACCATTGACGTCGAAGATCTGCCTGCTTCGCTGCGCCATCACGAACGTATGGTGGGCGCGGCCGTGGGGAATTCGCACGAAACCGAAGCAACCGGCGATTCGGCCGTGTCTTTTGACGAGCACGAGAAGGGCTTGCTGGCCGATGCCCTGGAGCGCGCCAGCGGCAATCAATCCGAAGCCGCCAGAATGCTGCGGATTAGTCGCGATCGCCTGCGCTACAAAATGGCGAAATACAATCTGCGCTAGTGCGCCCCGCGTGCTTTGACGCCTAATACGCTCCGCGCATGCTCTGACGAAAGCCGTGCCGCCTCACGCCAAACTCTGCCCGAACAGCGTGGTTGAAGTTCGAAACATCGCCAAAGCCGCAATCGAGCGCAATGTTCAGAATATTTTCCCGTTCCGCCGCAAGGCGTAGCGCCGCTTCCCTTAAACGCGCCTGCGAAGAATGAATTGATGCGGCGTCGCTCCGTTGGGTCCGTGGTGCGTGCGCCGCTCGGGAAAAGACACTGTCCAATTGGCCATTCCGGCATCGCGCTTGATTCATTCAGCTGGATGGGCGAGGCGCTGGAGGCCGGCGTCAGCGGACGAACTCGTAGACCGCGTGAATTCCGCCGTTATCAGGCAGCTCATCCATGCGAAAGCCCAGCTCGCGGCAAACCCGCTGCATGTGAATATTCTCCGGAAGGATCTCCGCGATCACGCGCTCGATCTTTTCAGCTCGCGCAATTTCAACCAGCCGGCGCGACAGTTCCGTCCCCAGGCCACGGCCCTGGTATTCGTCGGTGATCAGCACGGCCAGCTCCGCGCCGGTTGCGTCAATTTTTCTCAGCCGGGCCACCGCGAGAATCGCATCGCCATACTCGGCCACCAACGCGATGTCGCGGTCGTAATCGTTAAAGCAAATGCGGATCAGGCGGTCGTGCGAAACGCGCCGGTCCAGATCGATCAAGTGAAAATAGCGCAGGTAGACGCTGCGCTCCGAGAGCCGCTCGTGGAAGCGCGCGATCATCGGCTCGTCTTCGGGCCGAATGGGACGGATCAGAAGCTCGGCGCCGTCGGGCAGAGTCCAGGGCTGGACATATTGCGTCGGGTAAGGCCGGATGGCCAAACGCGGAGGCGAACTCAACTCCGCCGGATGCAGCACCACGCGAGCGTCCAGAGCCAGCAGCCCATCCGGCGAAGCCAGGAGGGGATTCATGTCGACCTCCTTGATCCAGCTCTGCTCGGTGACCAAATAACTGAAGCGCACCACCAGCCGTTCCAGCGCGTCCAGATCCACCGGCTTTCTTCCGCGCACGCCTTTGAGCGCCGTCACGATTTTAGTGCGCTCCATCATCCGCCGCGCCAGCGTGGTGTTGAGTGGCGGCAGCCCGATGGCGCGATCCTTGTACACTTCCACCAACTGCCCGCCGCCGCCAAAGAGAATGACCGGGCCGAATTGCGAATCGATACTCGATCCCAGGATCAGCTCGTAACCCTCGGCTCGCACCATGGGCTGCACCGTCACGCCCAGAAAATCAGACTCGTTTGCGATCTTCGCAACGGACTCCGCGATCGCTTCATAGGCCGCGCGCACCGCCGCCTCGTCCAGCAGATTCAACCGCACCCCGCCCACGTCAGTTTTATGCGTGATGGTTTCCGAATGCAGCTTCAGCACCACTGGGTAGCCGATTCGCCCCGCAGCGTCCACCGCCTGATCCGCGCTGGTTGCGATTTCGGTTGGAACGGTCGGGATTCCGTAGGCCGCGAGCAAGCTTTTTGATTCGGCCTCGGTGAGCAGCGTCCGGCCGCGGGCGCGCGCTTGGGCGATCAGGGATGCGGCCCGCCCCCGAGCGACGCCCGATACATCCATTTCCCACGCCGCGGGCGTTTCATAGAGTGCTTGCAGATTCGCACTGAAGCGCCACATCAACTGAAAGACCTTAGCAGCCGAATCGGGATAGGGATACGCAGGAATCGCAGCGGCATTGAGGATCGCTTCCCCCGCCGCAACGTCCACGCCGCCCATCCAACTGGCAATCAGCGGCTTGGTGCTGCTGTTCGGCAGCGCCGCCAGTTGCTGGGCCACGGCCGACGGATCGGTCATGGCTTGCGGCGCCAGAACCACCAGCGTGCCGTCGCTGACGGGATTTTTGATCGCGATGTCGACGGCCTTGGCGTAGCTCTCGGCGCTGGCGTCTCCCAAAATGTCGATCGGATTCTGATGGCTCCAGTGCGGCGGCAAGAAAGCATCCAATTGTTCCATGGCTGTCGCCGGTAATTCCGCCAGTTCGCCTCCCGAGGTCAGCAGCGCATCGGTGGCGAGCACAGCCGGGCCACCGGCGTTGGTGACAATCGTCAGTCGCGGCCCCCGCGGGCGCGGCTGCTTATCGAGCGCCTCGGCAAGATAAAAAAGCTCTGCGATGGTGTCCACGCGCAGAACGCCGCACCGTCGAAAAGCAGCATCCAGAACGTCATCCTGGCCGGTCAGCGCGCCGGTGTGCGACGCGGCGGCCTTGGCGGCAGCCTGAGTGCGTCCGGGCTTGATCACGATAATAGGTTTGGACAGCGCCACCTCGCGCGCCGCCGACAAGAACGCTCGCGCATCCCCCACCGATTCCATGTACAGCACGATGCTGCGCGTTTTCGGATCGTCACCCAGATACTGGATCAAATCGCCCCAGCCGACGTCGAGCATGGAGCCCACCGATACGAAAGCGCTGAAGCCCACCATCTCGCGCCGGCTCCAGTCGAGAATCGCGGTGCACAAAGCGCCGCTCTGGCTGATGAAACCCAGGTGTCCGGGACGGGCCATGGTGCTCGCGAACGTCGCATTGAGCTTGCTATGCGGGCTCATCAACCCGAGACAATTCGGCCCGACGATGCGCATACCGCTGCGGCGTGCCTCGGCCAAAATCTCGTTCTCAAGCGTCGCTCCACGCTCGCCAATTTCGCGAAACCCGGCTGAAATAATGATCGCGGCCGGCACGTCGGCGCCGGCACATTCGCGAATGACGCCGGGGACCGTGGCGGCGGGTGTCGCGATCACGGCCAGATCCACCGGCGCGGGGACGCTCGCAATGTTGCGATAACACGGCAGCCCGAGCAAGGTGTCATGCCGCGGGTTCACCGGATAAATGGCGCCCGGAAAAGGAGCGTCCTTCAAGTTCGATACGATGGATCGCCCCACGCTGTGCGGCGCTTCGGTGGCGCCGATCACCGCAACATTTTTGGGATGAAAGAAAACGTCGAGCGTGCGGCGACGCGCGGAATTCCGGGCCTTCCCCTGTGACTTGGGATGGCCGGATTCAGTCGAAACCATAGCCCATTATGGCATTGGGCGCGACGCGGGCTTTCGGAAGTATCGGATCTGGCAGCATTGCTTGAGGCGTCTGAGCGGGGGTTGGCAAGAGAGGTATGAGCCGGAAGCAAATCATCATAGGCATTGTCGCCGGACTCGGCATGTTTGCAATGTCGATCGACGATCTATTTTTCGGTGGCGGGGTCGGACCAAGCTCCCTCAAGTGGGCGTTGATGGCACCTGGACTTCTCGCCGGACCCCGGTGTCGTTTGGTTCATGTGGCGAGAGTTCCGAAAAGCAAAAAGTTCAAAGTAGCCCACTAGCCCGGCGCGTCATGGCCGTAACACTGGCGCACACTACTCACATGCGCATTTCGCGCAAACGCAAGAGAACAGAATGCATCGCGATTGGCAGTTCACATGCCTTTCGGGCTGCATGAGGAAATTATGCCTGTTCTTCGCTTTGATTTTGGCGGCCGGAAGTTCCGCGTCCGCACAACTGGTATCGGTGGGAGCGCTGGGTGGTGTTCGGTTGACCGATGTTTTCGATTATAACGACCAATCGCGCATTTATGATGTAGGCGGATCAATTGAATTTCGATTGCCCGCCGGCTTTGCAGTGGAAGCCGACGCCCTGTATCAGCGAGTCGGATACTCCTACGGTTTAATTGACTTCAACGGTGCATTCTCCGCCGGAGAGACCTTCCGGGAGCGCGCGAATCTGTGGGAATTTCCGCTGTTAGGAAAATATTATTTCCGCGCAAGCGGCGCAGCCTGGCGGCCGTTCCTGGGAACCGGATTCGCGTTCCGGACCGGTTCGCTCCACTCCGACACGACCGACTTTTCCGCCACCCCGTTCACGCAATTTCATGGAGATTCCCGATTAAACGTGCAACCCGGCGCCGAGGTTGCGGCGGGCATTCGCTTTCGATTGGGGCCAGTCACGCTGTTGCCACAACCTCGCTACACGTACTGGGGCTACTCCAATCAGGGACTCGGCAAAAACGAAGTGACGCTACTTTTGGGGGTGAGTTTCTAAACTGGCCGTCTCGCCCAGTTTTTTCAGCAGGTCCGCGGTGTCCTGATGCACGTCGATGCGCTGGCCGCCGCGGCTGTTGCCGCCCGCGCGTCCCATGGCGGAATCGATGGGCGTTTTGCCCTTCAGATCTACGGCGCTCAAATTCGCGTGATGCTCCACCAGGAACTGCACCACGTTGTTCCAGCCCCAGAAGGCCGCGCCGTGCAGCGGCGTCTGGCCGCGGAAATCCTTAGCGTTGATCTCGCCGCCAGCCGCCAGAAGCAGCTTGAGCGATGCGAGGGAACGCTCCTGAACATCGGGCGTGGTGAAAACGCCGCGTGTATCGGCATCCACCGAGCCCAGGCCCGCCGCGGCCATGGTGGGCGTGGTGCCGCGAATGTTCGGCAAATTCACCAGAGCGCCGTGCTCGAGCAACAGCTTGATCGCCGGGGCGTCCAAAGCTTTCGCGGCACGCAGCAGCGGTGTGACGCCGATAGTCAGCATCTGATCCACGCCGCGATCGGCGCCCACCGAACGAAACGGCGGCAGCAGCTTCAACTGCAAATTCGGGTTCGCGCCCTTATCCAAAAGCAGGGCGATGATGTCGAGCGGCGTGGTCTCATCGAGCGACGGACCGTCGGCGCGCCCGCCGTGCGGAATCGTGTTCATGTCGACGGCGCAATATAACGGGCTGCGGCCCCACCAGTCCCACTTGTCCACCATCGCGCCCTTCTCGATCAAATATTTCGCGGTATCGAAATGCGCGTTGCTGATCGCCATGATCAGCGGGGTGACGCCCTCGGGATCCGTCAGGTTCAATTTCGCCCCGCCATCCACCAAGCTCTGGACGCACGACAAACAGCCTTCGCGCGTGCCGTAAAGCAGCGGCGTGAATCCGCCATACGACTGATGCTGCGCGCGCGGTTCCCCGCTCACCTGCGCCAGCCACTCATATACTTCCGAGCGCGCGTTTACATCCGCTCCATGCGCGATCAGTTCCCGCACCATGGCCGGCTGGCTTTCGGCCGTCGCCCACATCAGCGCCGTCTGTTGTTTCTGATGCTCACGCGCGTCCACGCGCGCGCCATGATCGAGCAGCAGTTTCGCGGCGGCCACGTTATCGGTGCGCGCCACCACCATCAGCGCAGTCTGGCCATCGGCGCTCGGTGAATCGGGATCCGCGCCAGCCTTCAGCAGCTTTTCGATGATGGCGGCGTTGCCGAGGAAAGCCGCCTCCGACATCGGTGTCGCGCCGAACTGGTTCTTCGCCTTGGCATCCGCGCCCGCCTGGAGCAGCCGATCGACTAACTCCACGTCGCCGTTGTGCGCCGCCCACAGGAGCGCTGTTGAGCCGTCGGATAGTGGAGTATTCACGTCGGCATGCTTATCGATCAGCGCGATCGCGGCTTGCTGGTTGTCCGCCTTCACCAGTTCCACCAGCGACGTATCGCCGGACACGCCGGCGAATAATTGGATAGCGCCGAATGCCGCCAATCCCAGCGCGGCGCCAAGCGAAGTTTTTCCGCGCATGTTAAACCTCCGGGAACTTGCCCGAGCTATCGCCCAGGTGATCCAGCGGCACGCCAGCACGATCCAGCACCGTGAGCAGCATGTTCGCCAGCGGCGTCTGGTCGGGATACTTCAGGTGCTGGCCGCCCTTGACGGTCTTCCATCCACCCACCAGCGCCGTCGGCAGCGGGTAGTGATTGTGCATATTGCTGTTGCTCATGTTGCTGCCGTACAGAATCATGGAATGATCCAGCATGGTTCCGTCGCCGTCGGGCATCGATTGTAGCTTCGCCAGGAACTTCGAGAAAAGCAAAGTGTGATAGGTCTGGATCTTCACCAGCCGGTCCTTCTTGGCCTGCTCATTGTTATGGTGCGACAGCGGATGGAAGGCGTCAGGAACGCCGATCTGGTTGTAAGTGAGATTGCTCACCTCCGCCGCGATCATCATGCTGAACACGCGCGTCATGTTGGCCTGATAAGCCAGGGCCAGCAGGTCGAACATCAGCCCGACGTGCTTTTCAAACTGCGGCGGCGTCCCGGCAGGCGCGTTCGGAACGTCGACGTGCGAAAGGTCGTGCGCTTCCATCTTCTGGATGCGCCGCTCGATTTCGCGCACGGTGTCCAGATAGTCGCTGAGCATCGCGCGATCCTGCGGGCCCAAGGTGCGCTCCAGATCGGTGGCTTCGGTGGAGACCAGATCCAGAATGCTCGCATATTGCTTCCCGAGTACCTTGCGCTCCTGCGTGGTATCGCCCTGGCCGAACAGGCTCTGGAAAACCTTGCGCGGCTCAGTCTCCATCGGGAGCGGCGTGGTGGGAGTGCGGAACGAAATGGTGCCCGAGTAGCTGCAGCCGAAGTCACGATCGCAGGAACCGCCGCCTCCGCGCGCTTCGATCGCTATTTCGAGGGATGGCAGCGGCGTGTCCTGGCCGATATGCGCCGCGGCAATCTGGTCGATAGTCGGCCCGCAATAAGGATCCTGGCTGGCGCGCGGATGTACGCAGTTCAGCCATGTTCCGGGCGTGATGGCATGCACCGCCGGGCTGATCGCGGGCTTGTTCTCCAGGCCGCTGACCACGGTAAGCTGCTTCTGGAAAGGCGTCAGCGGTTTCAGAATGGTGGGGAGATCGAAGGTGGTGCCTTCCGTCGCCGGCGTCCAGTGTTCCATGATGGCGCCGTGCGGGAAGTAGATAAATCCCATGTGCGGCGTGGGAGTGGCGGCCGTCGCGGCGAGAGCAGTGCGCGCGGGAATCATGGCATCCAGCAACGGCAGAGCCATCGTGACGCCCATGCCACGCAAAAACGTGCGGCGCTCGAGATGTTTTTTAGTAATGAACATTCGATCTCCTTCTAGAATTCCCTACTGCTTCGCTGAGGCAACCTGCACCTGGCTGGGCGCCGCCTGCGGCACTCTTTCCATCTGGAACGGCAAACTCTGGGCGATTCCCATCACCAGCGTCGAAAATCTGTAATTATTGCGCGCGGCGTCGCGCACGATCTTGCGAACCGTCGGCATATCGTAGGCAGTCAGACTGCGGCCCAGAGCATAGCTCAAGAATTTCTCCGTCATGGTCCCGACGAACTGCTCGGGGCGCGACAGCAGCGCCTTGCGCAGGTCGTCCGGCCCGTTCACCGCGGTGCCGTCCACCAGCTTGCCCGAGGCGTCGATGGCGGTTCGCGTATAGCGATCCTTGTCGCGCCACGCCCCCACGGTGTCGAAATTTTCGAGCGCGAATCCCAGCGGATCGATAATTCCATGACAGGCGTTACAGGTTGGATTGGCGCGATGCAGCTCCATCGTCTCGCGCACCGTATGCGGTTTTTCGCCTTCCTTGTTTTCCTTGAACGCCGGGACATTGGGCGGCGGCGGGGAAGGCGGCGTGCCGATTAGGTTCTCCAGAATATAATTGCCGCGCAGTACCACGGAGGTGCGGTTGGCGTAAGACGTCACCATCAAAACCGCGCCTTTGCCGAGCAAACCATAGCGGCGCGAATCGGGCAGGATCACTCGCCGGAATGCTTCCCCGCGCACGTTCGGGATGCCGTAGTGCAGCGCCAGCCGTTCATTGACAAAGGTGTAATTCGCACTCAGCAGATCCAAAACGCTGCGATCCTCGCGCTGGATGCTATCGACGAATAATTCCAATTCCGTCCGGAATGCCGCGCGCAGGCTGGGGTCGAAGTTCGGATAGATAAACGGATCGGGATCGATAGTATCGAGATCCCGCAGCCGCAGCCATTCGGAGGCGAAATTCGTTACCAGCGACCGGGAGCGCGGGCTCGCCAGCATCCGCCGTACCTGCTGCTCGAAAATCTTCGGGTCCTTCAGCTTGCCCTGTTCGGCGATCGAGAGCAGTTCATCGTCGGGAACGGTGCTCCACAAAAAGAAAGAAAGGCGCGACGCCAGTTCCAGATCGCTGATGCGATAGTTGGTCCCAGGCGCCAAACCTGCCGGCGGCGGCTCAGCCCGATAGAGAAACTTGGGGCTGGCGATGATCGCGATAATGCCGTTCTCGATGCCGCCTTCAAACGTGCCGGAATTCTCTCGCCCTACTTTGAAAAAGTCCATCGGCGCCACCAGATCTTTCGCCGTGGCCTGGCGCCGGAAAGCGCGCTGCTCGATGTTCGAGAAAATTCTCGCCGCGCAGGAGGCTTCTTCGCTCTCGTCGGGCGGATGACAAACAAAGATACGCGCACGGCTTTCCGTTTGCACCGGTTTGCCTGTGGGATGGAATGGACCAATCACTTCAATACCAGGCCCGGAAGGAGCCCTGCGGCCACCCGGTCCAGCGCCTCCGGGAGGGAAGCCATATCCGGGAAAAGCGCGCCCGGGAATAAACGATTGCAGATCGCCCTCCGGCTCCGCAAAACTATGGGCCGCCGCGGTCAGGCCAATCTGGTGCACCCCGGCTTTTACCTTGGCGAATCCGCCGTTGAGGGTCAACGGAAGACCGTCGATAGTAAGCAGCGGATCGCGGCCCGTGGTGGTGAATTGGTAATCGCCGTCGTAGGGGAACAAATATTCCGCCACGATCCCGCCCTGCGTGCCGATCGGAAGGCTTTCCGGATCGGCCGGCTCTCCATGCAGGTTCGCAACCACCGGCTCAGTGGGCGCCGGGTGCGAAATCGCCAGGCGGCTCACTTCACGCGCCGCGCCGATGTACTGATCCAGGAACGAGGGGGAAACCTTCAGAACATTCGCGATGTTGTCGAAGCCGTTGCTGACGTCGTCGCGCGGAAGCAGCGCGGCGGCATCCACGGCAATGCCCAAAACATCTTGAATCGCATTCGCGTATTCGGCGCGGTTCAGCCGATGCAGCGATACGATCCCAGGGTTGGGATTGGCCAGCGCGGCCTGATCGAGCGACGTTTCGAGAAAATTCACGAACGAATGGATGCTGGCCGGATCGGGGCGGGGCATTCCGAGCGGTGGCATCATTCCCCCGCGCAGCTTGCGAACGGCCTTCTCCCACACATCGGCGTCTTTGCCTACGTGCGCCAGATCCAGTGTGTCGAACATGATGTTCGCGGTCTTGGCTTTTTGGTTGTGGCAGGTGACGCAATAATGATCGAGCAGCGCTCGATTGGCCGCCAGAGCGGCCGATGGCGCCACGGCTTGCCGGGAGGGCGAGGCGGCACGCAGATGCGTTGATACCGGTAGTACCAGCGCGAAAGAAACCGCCACAACCCAGTGACGCATTATCCTGTTTTTTCCTCTCCTCTAAACGATCCCGCCCAGCTCTCGAACGTGTCCCCACAGGCCCCGATAGACCAGCTCGATGAACAGGACAGGATTGCCCCACTTTTCGTCGAAATCCTTGGTGGGCGCCTCCGCGATCATCTCTTTTGGACCCAGGCCGTGCTTCATCAGCTTCACCAACCGGTCCTTTATTGTCGCCAGCATCTGGTTCTCGGCTTCCAGATCGGCATGTGTGATTAAAGGCCCACTTCCAGGGACGATCCGCTTGTCTGCGTTGGTTACTTCGAGCAAGGTCTTTTGCCCCGTGATCATGCCGCCCAGCCAGCCCCCGGTGGTGTAATCGAGAATCGGGTACGATCCCACGGAAACCACGTCGCCAGCCGCCAGGATGTTCGGACCGGGGAAATATACATAGATGTCGCCGTCGGTGTGGGCCTGCATCATATAGCCGTACTCGACCGGCTCTTTGCCGAACGTCATCTTTTGGACGCCGCTATAGAACGTCTCGTTCGGCAGCGATTCCTTGGGATTCGGCTCATAAGTGCGGTGCTCCCAGCCACAATCGATTTCCGTGCCCAGCCAGAGCTTCGTGTTGACATGCGCGATAATTTTCGCGCCGGCTTTTCCCAGCGTTTCGTTCGAACCGGTATGGATGGGATGCCAGCAGGTGTTGAACAGAACCTTTACAGGCTTGCCGCCCGATTGCTCGGAAACCAGCTTCAGCAATTCTGGGGATCGCTCGGCCGAACCGCCATTCACCAGCAGAACGCTGTCCGGGCCAAGTACAGCTAAAACGTTGCCGCCCGCTCCGGTAATCAGAAGAAAGGTGTCGGTTAATTTGGTGACTTGAAGGGGTGCGCTGGGGGGCGTTGATCCGGTCTGGGCGAAAGCGCGGCGAGCGAGCACAATCCCGGCTGCCCCGCCGGCCAAGCCCCGCAGGAAAGCCCGACGGTTCGATAAATGGAGCACTGCTAATAGTCTACATCCGATAGGTTTCGACAAACATTTCGCGTGCATCGGCGTTGATCTCTGTTCATCCGTGGCAGATCATCTGTTGTGGCAAATCATCTGTGACAAATCATGCAGCACCATTCCTCCTGAAGGAGAATCTCCGTCGCAGAAAATCCCTCCGGAACATCCCATTCTGGAAAGCCCGAAAGAATCATCGTCGATCCCGGCAGGCGCACGCGCTCGAGTTCGGGAGCAATCCGCTCCAATGTCGCCGCGTCGATATTGGCGACAACCACATCCGCCCATTGAGATCGAACCGCATCCGCCGAACCAACAAACATCGGCACGTCCACCCGCTCGCGAGCAATGCAAACCGCATCCGCATCGATATCGCAGCCGATCACTTGAGCCGCGCCCACCAACCTCGCCGCGTCCGACAGAATGCCCGATCCCGATCCCACATCCAGCACCCGCGCCCCCGGCCGGACAAACCGCTCGATGGCCCGCAAGCAAAGCTGCGTCGCCGGATGCCGCCCGGTCCCGCAAGCCATGCCGGGATAAATTTCCAGCCGCAGCCGTCCCGCCGGAGTGATGGCGGCTTCGTCCCAGGGCGCCACCACGTAGAATCGATCGCCGATGCAAATCGGAGGCCACGCCTCGCGCGTAACCCGCTCCCAATCGGTAGGCTCTTCCTCGCGAAGCTCGGGAGAAAACTCGGCGAAGCGCTCGAGCAAAGGCCCGGCATCCTGATCGCCGGCGAAGAACGCGCGCAGCCCGCCATCCTCCTCTGTAACGCCCGCCGTTCCGCGCTCCTGGAGTTCCGCGATCAGAATGTCTTCGCGGTCGATAGTAGGGTGCAGAAGAAGGGAAAACAATCCTTCAGTTTACGCAATTGTGATAATCTGAATTACACCCTTCCCTGTCGAAGCTAGACAACCCAAGTTTAATTTCCCATGGCTACACCTGGATTCGACGAACCGCGCATCGCCTCCGGTCCGTTCGCAAGCTACCATCTCGACAGCGCATTCGATGAGATGTTCGACGCCGAGCGCCACCCGCGCAAACACTATCGCGCGCTGTATGAGCTGCTGTTGGGTCTGCCGGCCGAAGAAATGCGCCGCAAGAAACAGGCCGCCGATGTGTCGTTTCTCCACCAGGGCATCACTTTCACCGTTTATGGGCGCGACGAAGGCACCGAGCGCATCTTCCCGCACGATCTGCTGCCGCGCATCATCACCAGCGCCGAATGGCAGACCATCGAAAAGGGGCTCACCCAGCGCATTACCGCGCTCAATATGTTTCTGCGCGACATCTATAACGAAGGCCGCTGCCTGGCCGACGGCGTCGTCCCGCGGGAAATGGTCTATAGCTGCAAACATTTCCGGCGGCAGATGCGCGGCGTCACCGCGCCCAAGAACATCTACGTCGCGGTGATGGGCACCGATCTCATCCGGCTGCCCGACGGCCGGTTCGTCGTGTTGGAAGATAATCTCCGCGTGCCGAGCGGCGTATCGTACATGCTGACCTCGCGCCAGGTCATGAAACGCATCTTCCCGGAATTGTTCCAATACACCGACATTCGCCCCATCGATCATTACCCGGAAGCTCTGCTCACCACCCTGCGCGCGCTCGCGCCCGAAGGCCGCGGCGAGCCCAACATCGTCCTGCTCACCCCCGGCGTCTTCAACTCGGCGTACTTCGAACACACCTATCTCGCGCGCCAGATGGGCATCGAGCTGGTGGAAGGCCGCGACCTGGTGGTCCACGACAACGTGGTCTACATGCGCACCACCGGCGGCCTGCGCCGCGTGGACGTCATCTACCGCCGCGTTGACGACGATTTTATCGATCCCCTGGCTTTTCGGTCCGATTCCATCCTGGGCGTCGCCGGTTTATTCAACGCCTATCGCGCCGGCAACGTGACGCTCGCCAATGCCCTCGGCACCGGCGTGGCCGACGATAAGGCGTTGTACGCATACGTTCCCAAGCTGATCAAGTATTTTCTGGGCGAAGATCCCATTCTCGACAACGTCGAAACTTATTTGATGACCGAACCCGCCGAGCGCCAGCACGTGCTCGCGCATCTGGACAAGTATGTGGTCAAAGCGGTCGGCGAATCGGGCGGCTACGGAATGCTGATCGGTCCGCACTCCACGGCCGAGCAGCGTGAAGAGTTCCGCGACCGCATTGAAGCCGATCCGCGCAACTACATCGCCCAACCGACCATCATGCTCTCTCGCGCCCCCTGCTTCTTCGACGGTCGCGTGGAGCCCCGGCACGTCGACCTGCGCCCGTATATCCTATGCGGCGACAAAGTGACCATCGTGCCCGGCGGATTGACGCGCGTGGCGCTGCGCTCGGGATCGCTGGTAGTAAATTCATCGCAAGGCGGAGGCAGCAAGGATACCTGGGTCCTGCAATAAACGACCCCTGGGTCCTGCAGTAAGCACATGTTATCGAGAGTCGCCGACAGTCTCTATTGGATGAGCCGCTACATGGAACGCGCCGAGCATACCGCGCGCGTGCTCGGCGTCCAGCTAAACCTGATGCTCGAGCAGGACCCCAAATCGTCCGATCGCCGCTGGCTGCGCGTGCTGGCCAGCCTGGGCCATCCCGGCTCCGTCACCGAGAACAGCGATCCGTTCACCCGCGCCCAGACCTACGCCCTGCGCGTGATCACCGGCGGCATCGCGTCGGCTCGCGAAAACGCCCGCCAGGTCCGCGAGCAGATCAGCTCGGAAATGTGGGAACAGCTCAACCGCCTGTTTCACGAACTCAGGCGCATGGAATCCACCGGATTGTGGGCCTCCCAGCCGCTCGATTTTCTGGCCGTCATTCTCGAAAGCTCGCATCTGGTGCAGGGCGTCACCGATTCCACCATGAATCACGGCGAAGGCTGGCAATTCATCCAGGTGGGCCGCTTCATCGAACGCGCCGCCGCCATCGCGCGCCTGCTCGACATCTATTTCCACGAATTTCCGGCCGGGCAACCCATGGACTCGGGCGAGCACATGGAATGGGTCGGCCTGCTCCGCAGCTGCACGGCCTTTGAAGCCTATTGCAAGGTTTACACCGCCGACCTGCGCCCCGAACGCGTGGCCGAGTTTCTCCTGCTCAACAACGAATTCCCGCACTCGGTCCGTTTCGCGGCCGATCATTTGCAGCGCTCGCTCGAAGCCATCAATCAGGCCGCGGCCAGCAAACGGTCGCCGCGCGTGGCCAAAATCGCCGGCCGCCTGAGCGCCGGGCTGATGTTCACGCCGCTCGAAGAAGTGGTCGCCAGCCTGGCTGAATTTTTCGCCGACATCCAGCGGCAATGCGCCCGCATTCACACCGCCATCTACGAGGTCTATATCACCTACCCCGTGGAGGCGGCCATCGAGGCCTGACATTAACATCGAGGCTTAAGACTCGCCATGTATTATTCCATCCGGCACGTCACCAAATTCCGCTATAGCGCGCACGTCAGCGAAAGCCTCATGGAGGCGCGCATGCAGCCGCGCTCGGACGCCGCCCAGCGCTGCCTTTCGTTCCAGCTGAATGTGCAGCCCAAGACGCGCGTGCAGTCCTACCGGGATTATCTGGGCAACACCGTCCATCATTTCGATGTTCCAGGCAGGCATAAGCAGCTCTCCATCGTCGCCGATGCCCTGGTGGATGTGCAGCCGGTGCTCGCATTGCCCAAATCGCTCGGGGAGAACGCCTGGGAGGAACTCGATGACATGATCGCCGCCGGCGACTACATCGAGATGCTGATGCCCAGCCAGTTCGGCCAGTCTACCGACCTGCTGGAGGAATTCGCGCACGAGCTGGATGTCGAATCCCGGGAGAAAGCGCGCCAGTGCGATCCGCTCCAGTTCGTGCTGAATCTGAATGCGCTGCTCTATGCGAAAATCGCCTACGTTCCCAAGAGCACCCGCGTTGATTCGCCCATCGATCACGCGCTCGAAAGCCGGCAGGGCGTTTGCCAGGACTTCGCCCACGTCATGATCGGCCTCACCCGCCGCATCGGGATTCCGTGCCGTTACGTCAGTGGCTACCTGTTCCACAAGGCGGGCGATAAGACGCGCTCGGCCGAAGGCGCCACCCATGCCTGGGTGGAGACGCTGCTTCCGGGCTTAGGCTGGGTGGGGTTCGATCCAACCAATAATGTGCTGGCCGGCGAGCGCCACGTCCGAACCTCGGTGGGGCGTGACTATGCCGACGTTCCTCCCACCAAAGGCGTGTTCAAGGGATCGGCCGAGAGCCAGTTGCTGGTGGCCGTCCATGTGGCGCCCTCCGATGCGCCGCCGCTCGAACCCGAACTGGGCATCGAGGACTGGTCCCAGGCGCTGCGCGAAGATGGCCTGGACCCCGATCTCGCCGCTCACCATCAACAACAGCAGCAGCAACAGCAATAATTTCTAGCCAAACAGATTTGAAATTTTGACTCCACCGGCCGCCAGACCGATGATCATGTTGTCAAGACCTGATCTGAGGAGGACGGCCGATGGAGACGTTCACAAAGCTGTTTGGCAGCCTGCTTGTCTTTGTATACCACTGCTTCGACCGCATCGTCATCAACGGGTACCTGAGTGGTTTGTCGCGCCCCGAGCAGGTGGTGTACTTTTTCCGGGATGTCCTCGGTGTGCCAGTCATCGAGAAGGCGGTTTTGTCGAAGCGCACAGAAGTTTACCGGAGCTGGGTGGAGGCCTACGCCGCCAATCACAAACTGCCCAGCGAATGGGCCGAGAAGGGCGTGCGCAAAGAGGATTACGTACAGCCGCATCTGCGACGGATGGTGAAGCAGAACGCCTACGGCGTTTACTTCATCTTCAAGAGCATGGAACAAGGCTCGACGTTCCGGATCAGCATCCCTAAGTTTCCCACGCAAGATCCCAACCATCGGATTCTGGCGCGACAGCGCAGCCGCTTCACGCACTACTATTTCTACGTACGTGATGAAGTCCTGGGACCCATCGTGATTCGCGTGGCATCCTTCTTCCCCTTCCAGACCACCTACTATCTCAACGGCCACTCGTTCATGGAACAAGAGTTGAACCGGCGCAAGATCGGCTTCCGTAAGAACGACAATGCGTTCCTGGCCACCGATAACATCAAACAGTTACAAGCAGCGGCCAACCGGCTCAGCCCAGGAGTGATCCGCAAGCAACTGGATTACTGGACCTTGCTTGTGGGCCCCAAGTTCTCCAAGAAAGAACGCGCGGCGATGAACCTGTCGCGCTTCTACGCTGTCCACCAAATCGAGTACTGCCGCAACTTCATCTTCAAACGGCATTTCCCCATTCACAAAGTGTTTGAGCGTTCCTGCGAGTTGGGGCTGTGGCGCCTGACCGCGCACAAGATCAGCGAGATTTTTGGCGTCCGCCTGACCAAGAAGTTCCGCGGCAAGCTGAGCACCGTCATCGAACAGATCGAGCACGGCCACCACGTCTATCGCGCTTACTGGAAAAACGCGTTCCTTAAACAGTACGAGAAGTTCTCCACGTTCCTGCGCAACGAACTGTGCTCCAACAACCTGAGCAACTTCGGCTTAAAGAAGGGCTTGGACCACCTGGACGCCGTGCGCCAGAAGTTTCAGCTCATCACGGACCGCTTCGCCAGTTGCCAGGCCCAATGGCTCAACGTCCACGTAGACTTTCCTTTGCTGCAGCGAATCGCCCTGCCCATCTCCATCGGCTCGGTGCGCTACCCCGGCATCAAAATCCACGAGACGCGGATCATCCGCCTGCTGGAAGTGCTCCTGCACGGCGGAAGCAATGTCAGCGGCTGGGCCGCAAAGCAGATTCACCAAGCCGTCCTCACCACCTTCAGCCTCGACCAGAAATCTTATAGCTTAAATCAACTCCGTTACGACCTCCGCAAGCTCAAGGGCCATGCTCTGTTGCAACGGGACGGCTCACGCTACGCTTACCACCTCACCGGCAAAGGCCTCCAGGTCGCGCTTCTGTTCCTGTTCTTTCACAAGCGTCTGTGTGGCCCTTTGGCCAACAGCCGCTTTCATCATCAGCCCGACGCCGCTCATCGTCCCGACAGCAAACTGGAGGCCGCCTATCACAAAGCCGATAAGGCGATTCAAGACATCGTCGATCTGCTCGCCGCCTGAGGAAATGTTGCACTACTCTTGTTTAAGATCTCTCAGGTAAGAATCTAGAGGCGCCTTTATTTCGTTCCGCTGGCCGGAGCCGCGGAAGGCGCTGGGGTTGTTGCAGAAGCCGCAGAAGCCGCGGGGGCCGCCGGGGTCGCCGGAGCCTTGGTGGTGGCCTCCAGGATCTCCTTCGTCTTCGGCTCTTCGATCGTGATATACACCGGCTGTTCCATCAACACCGGATCTTTGCCCGCCGTCTTCAGCAGCAGCTCCAGTCGCCCCGGTTTGACAAACGGCGGGACGCGGAACTCGATCCAGTCATTGGTCTGAGCCAGCACCTTGACCTTCATATCGAAGGTATGATCGGTCAGATACACCTCGTCCACGCTGGTCTTCCCGAGAAAGACACCCTGGACCTTCAGTACCGATCCGATTTTGCCGCTATCGGGCTGCACGGTGTGCATCACTGGGACCTGAGCCGGGAGCGAAGCCGCTCCAGCGAGGCAAAGCAAGGAAAATGCAAGCGTAAATCGCATTGTCTGGTAGCTCCGTACCAAGGACTTTATTCCCACGCGGTATAGCCCGCAATGGGTGGAAAGTACCAAAAGGGCCTGGGGAAAAGGCTGAGGCAAAGACGGTAGGGAAGGCTAGGAGCGATGCGTTGGCGACTGGCTTCTTAATTGGCGGCCGGCTTCTTAAAGAGATGATGGGAGACGGCGGGCTGACAGACGCCAACCCGCCGCAGGAGAGGAGAAAAAACAACTATCGTTCGGCTGCCAGGTGGAGACCTTTGTGGATCGCGTAAAGGGCCAGTTCCAGGCGATCGGAGACGCCCAGCTTATCGAAGATGTTGTGCAGGTGGTTCTTCACGGTCTGCTCGCTGATGAACATCTTCTCGGCCATTTCCTTATTTTTGTAGCCTTGCGCTACCAGTTGGACGATTTCCCGTTCGCGCTGGCTCAAGGGGGAGCGTTCGCGGGTCTTGCCGGAACCGCTGCCACTGCCGATTTCGCCTGGCGCGGCGAACTGGCGCATCACCGCCGCGGTGGTGTGCGAGTCCAGCCAGATCTCGCCGCCGTGCACCTTGCGGATGCTCTTGACGATCAACTCCGGCGCGGTTTGCTTCAGCACAATGCCGGAGCAGCCCAGTTTCATGGCCTGGACGAATTCGTTTTTGTCTTCCGAAGCCGTCAGGACAATTACGCGCGTGCGCTTGTTGGTCTGCTGCAGGGCTTGCAGAGCCGACAGGCCGTCCAGGTTGGGCATCCGCAGATCCAGCAACAGTACGTCGGGGTCCAGTTCCTGCACCCGGTCCAGCACCTCGCACCCGTCCGAAGCTTCGCCTACGATCTGGAAATCTTCTTCGAGCGCCAGCAGTTTCTTCAGGCCGTCGCGGACAATCGGGTGATCGTCGGCGATGAGTATGCGAATCATGCCCTTCCTCGGCTCCGCGGGAGTGTGTTGCACCCCGTTTTCTTCGACTGTCGTGAAGGTGTCGTTCATATATAGTGTATCGACCATCCGCATTTAGATTCTACAGAGGTACTGGTACGTAATCAATCTCAGGTAACGCTTAAACTAACCCGATGAAACCACCTAGATGCTCGGTTCGAGAAGCTCTAGAACCAATTTCTGCACATGCCAACTAGTACTTAGTGTAGTACTATTTCTTCCAAACGAAACCGGAAAAGGCGCCAATTTCTCATCATCGTCAAGATGCTGGCGCCCAGGCGCCACCCCAACTAATTGATAAAGCGAAGCGATCCCTTTGGGCCCCCTCTTGCACTCTCCCCCCGCGTGGTCCCTAGTGTCACCAGCCAACTTGAGCGCTACATGGATTTGTTGAGCGACCGCCAGAAACTGGTGGTTTCCAATCTCGCCAATATCGATACGCCAGGCTATCAGACCAAAGACATCGATTTTCAGTTCGAGTACATCAGTCTGGCTCAGGGGCAGCAGCCGAATGTGGTTAACCCCCCGGGGTTGGTCATCAAAAGCGATGGCAACGATGTCAGCCTGGACCGCGAAACACGCCTGCTGTCGGAAACCGCGTTACGGTTCAACGTAGCCTCCAACCTACTGAAAGCCCAGCTCAAGATTGTGGAATCCGCCATCAAAGAGGGTCAAGCCTGATGAGTCTGTTTTCGGTGCTCTCGGTCAGCGCTTCCGGGATGGCCGCGCAGCGCACCCGCGCCGAGCTTCTGGTCCAGAATCTAGCCAATTCGGAAACCACGCGTACCGAGGAGGGTGGCCCCTACCGGCGCCGCGACGTGGTGTTTCAAAGCACGCCGGAGACATCGCCGTTTTCCGCGGTGTTTCAGGGCGAAATGACGAACGGGGTCACGGGAGTGGAAGTGGCCGATGTGATCGAAGACCCCACCGAAGGAGAGAAGCGCTACCAGCCTGGACATCCCGACGCGGATAAAGAGGGTTACGTGGCCTATCCCAATGTGAACCCGGCCGAGGACATGGTGGATTTGCTGAGCGCGCAGCGCGGCTATGAGGGAAACGTCGCGGCCATCACGGCGATCAAAGACATGATCCAGCATTCCATCGATCTTCTTAGGTGATGATCTTCTAAGGCAATGATCTTCTAAGGCAATCCCTTTGTCTCTACCCCTTACCTCCATTGCGTCCTCAGCCGTCATCCCGCTCACTCCGGTCAGCCCATCCCAGCCCTCCGGCGCCGGATTCGGCTCCGTGCTCGCCGATGCGATCGGGCGCGTGGACCAGTTCCAGCAGAATTCGCAAGCCAGCATCGGTAAATTTCTTTCCGGCGGGGACGAAGAGGTACATAACGTCGCACTGGCGACCGAACAGGCTGCCATGTCCTTCGACCTCTTTCTTCAGGTGAGAAACAAAGTGGTCTCGGCCTACCAGGAAGTCATGCGCATGCAGATGTAGCGATCCCGAATCAACCATCACGAATAAACAATGGACCAGATCAAACGACTCCTGGAGAGCCTGACCTGGAAGCAGATCGTCTCGCTCGTTCTGGCGGCCGCGGCCGTGATCGGAGGCCTGGCAGCTTTCTCGCGCTGGAACCGCGAGCGCGACTTTCGCCCGCTGTACAGCTCGCTCGCGCCCGACGACGCCGCGGCGGTGCTCGCCAAGGTGCGTGAAAACGGATCGGAGTTTCGCCTGTCGGACAGCGGTTCGGTGGTGCTGGTGCCTTCCGCGCGGGTAGCGGAACTGCGCCTCCAGATGGCTGCGGCCGGGCTTCCCAAAAGCGGGCGCATCGGCTTCGAGCTGTTCGATAAAACCACCTTCGGGATGAGCGACTTCACCGAACAGGTGAACTATCACCGGGCGCTCGAAGGCGAGCTGGAGCGCTCGGTGATGTCGCTCGCCGAGGTGGAACAGGCGCGCGTCCATATTACTTTTCCTAAAGACTCGCTCTTCCTGGACTCGCAAAAGCCCGCCAAGGCCAGCGTCCTGGTAAAACTGCGCCCCGGCACCCAACTGTCGCGCCAGAACGTGGCGGCGGTTTGCCAGCTGGTGGCGAGCGCGGTGGAAGGACTGCTTCCAGAGGCGGTGTCGGTGCTGGACACCAGCGGCAATTTGCTGAACCGCGCTTTGAAAGCTTCTTCGCCCAACGATCCGGAGCCCTCCGAGGAGGCGCTCGAATACCGGCAGAAGCTGGAGCACGACGTGATCGCCAAAATCGATAGCACGCTCGAACCGCTGCTGGGCGCCGACAACTTTCGCGCCACCGCGTCTATCGATTGCGACTTTACCAGCGCCGAGCAGAGCGAAGAAACTTACGACCCCGCCAAGTCGGTGATGGTGAGTTCGCAAAAAACCGAAGACATGAGCGTCGGCTCGGTGGCCGCGGGTATTCCAGGCACGCCGTCCACGCTGCCCCGGCCGGCGGCCCGCCCGGCAGGCGGCGGCAATACCGTGACACGGAGGACCGAAAACATCAACTACCAGTCCAGCCATACGGTGCGCCACTTGCGCGAGCCGGAAGGCAGCATCAAGCGCATGTCGGTGGCTCTGCTGGTGGATTCCATCGTTCGGTACGAAGGCAGCGGAGCGAAAGCCAAACGGATCGTGGAAGCGCCCTCGGCCGATAAACTGAAAGCGATTCACGACCTGGTGGCCGGCGTCATCGGTTTGTCCACCGAGCGGGGCGACCAGTTGGTGGTGGAGACGCTGCCGTTTGAATCGACCCTCAACCCCGAACAGCTCCCGCCACCCAAGCCGGCTCCGCCGCCACCCACCTGGCAGGAGCAATTTCTCAAAAACAAGGTCTTCGTGATTGGCGTGGGAGTGGGAGCGGCGGTGCTGCTGGCTCTGCTCCTGATCATCATGCGAGTGACGGGGCAAAAGGGCCATCGACGCCCAGTGGAACTGCCGGATGAGCTTCCCGCCGGATCCGCGACGCCCGATCAGCTCCAGGCGCAGCTGGAAGGCCGCTTGGCCGAACAGGCGGCGCAACGGCAAAGGCAAGAGACGGAGGCTTTGAATTCTTTGAAGCTGCCGCCGGTTACGAAGAAAACCGCGGTGCTCACCAAGCACATCACCGAGCAGGCCAAGAAGGATTCCGCCGGCATGGCGCATGTCCTGCGGGCCTGGATGGCCGAGTCCGGCGACGAAGTGAAGCGATGACGCGCGGCAACTTAAACCATGCCGCGAAGCGGCAGCTTAAACCATGCCGCGAAGCGGCAGCTTAAACCATGCCGCGAAGCGGCAGCTTAAACCATGACGCCGAACACCCCAATCACAAGCAGCGGCCCCGCGCGGCGCCCGGTTCGGCGTCCTGTTCAAAAATGATTCAAAATCTCGAGACCACCGCTGCACCCAGTGTCCCGGGCATCCGCAAAGCCGCCATTCTGATGATCGTTCTGGGAGACCAGGCCAGCGCGGACATCCTGCGCCAGATGGACGAGGAAGAGGTGCAGGCCATCGGTCACGAGGTGGCCCGCATCACCTCCATCAGCAACGACCAGGCGGAGGGAATTCTCGAAGAGTTTTACCAGATGTCGATGGCGCACGACTACGTGCTCAAGGGCGGCATCGACTACGCGAAAAAAATGCTGATGAGCGCGTTCGGTCCCGAGCACGCGCGCAAACTGGTGGACCGGCTGGTGAAGACGCTGGGCTCCGAGCTGGCCAATTTCGATACCCTGCAAAAGGCCGATCCACAGCAGCTGGCCAAGTTCATTCACAACGAGCATCCCCAGACCATCGCGCTGATCCTCTCGCATCTGAACGCTTCGCAAGCGGCCGGATTGCTGATCTCGCTGCCGCAGGAGCTGCGGGCGGACGTGGCGCTGCGGATGGCGCACCTGGACCAGATCTCGCCGCTGATTGTCTCCAAAATCGCCGCCATCATCGGGCAGCGCCTGAAATCGCTGGGCGAACTGAGCCGCGAGTCCTATGGCGGCGTCCGCGCGGTGTCGGAGATGTTCAACCGCCTGGATTCGACCAGCAGCAAGGAGATTCTGGAAGCCATCGAGCAGAACGACCCGAAGCTGGTGGAGACTATCCGGCATTTGATGTTCGTCTTCGAAGACCTGCTGCTGCTGAGCCAGGAGGCGATCAAGGAAATGCTGGGCAAGGTGGACCGCAAGATTCTTACAGTGGCGCTGAAGGGCACGAGCGACCAACTGAAGAACCACATCCTGCAGCTCATGTCCCAGCGCGGCGCCGAGATGCTGAAGGAGGACCTGGAGTCGCTCGGGCCCATCAAGATTAAGGAAGTGGAGGCGGCGCAGCAGCAGATCATCGCCGTGATCCGGCAGCTCGAAGCGGAAGGAACCATCAGCCTCAAGGGTACGGTAGGAGAGCAGTATGTGGTGTGACGAGCAGTATGTGGTGTGACGAGCAGTATGTCGTCTAAACTCATCCGCGGCGAAGCTATTGCCACCGATCCGGTGGCGTGGCGCCGGGTCTCGCCGGCAGAGGCCATTACCGGCGCGGTCACTAACGACGGGCCGCCGGCCGCGGGATATATCTCCGAACCCAGCACGCCCGGATCGAGAGCGGGCGATATCGAAAAACGAATTGCCGCAGCCCATCAGCAAGGCTTCGAGGAAGGGCAAGCGGCCGGACGGCAAAGCCTGGCGGGACCCGTGGAAGCGATGCAGTTAAAGCTGGCGCGCAGCATCGAGGAACTGACCGGATCGCGCCTGCGTTGCCGCCGCGAAGCGGAGCAAGATGTGGTGGCGCTGGCTTTGGCGGTGGCCCGCCGCATCCTGCATCGCGAGTTGACCGTTTCGCCCGAAGCGCTGCTCGGCCTGGTGAAGGCGGCGCTCGACAAAATGGAGGCGCGCGAAGTGCACCAGGTGCGCGTTTCGCGCCAGGATGCCGCCATGGTGCGGCAGTTCTTCGAGCAAATGGGCTTGCCGCAGCGCGTGGAGGTGATCGCCGATGCGGGCCTGGCGCCGGGCGGTGTGACGATCGAGTCCGCCCGCGGTTCACTCGACGCGTCGGTGGATACGCAACTGGCCGAGATCGAGCGCGGCTTCGCGGATCTGGTCCGTAGTCCGGCATGAACCTCAAACCTTATTACGAGCAACTCGCGCGCATCGAGACCTGCCGCTGGAGTGGCAGCGTGACCGAACTCGTGGGGCTATTGGTGGAATCGAAAGGGCCGGAAGCGGCGGTGGGCGATTTTTGCGAAATCGGCACGCGTGCCGGGCGCACGATTCGCACGCAGGTGATCGGCTTCCGCGCTGGCCACGTGCTCTCGATGCCGCTCGAAGAAACCGACGGGCTGCAGCTGGGCGATCCGATCGTCGCCCGCAAGGAAGACGCGCGGATGGAAGCCGGGCCGCAACTGCTCGGCCGGGTGATCGACGGGTTCGGAAGACCTCTGGATAATCTGGGGCCGATTACCGGGGGCCAGCCGTATGAGCTATACGCGGCGCCGCCGGGGCCGCTGGAGCGCGAACCGATCGGTGAGGCGCTGGCCACCGGCATTCGCGCCATCGACAGCCTGCTGACCTGCGGCAAGGGGCAGCGCATTGGAATCTTTGGAGGCAGCGGCGTGGGCAAAAGCACGCTGCTGGGCGCGATGGCGCGCTCGAGCTCGGCCGACGTCAGCGTGATCGCGCTCATTGGAGAACGCAACCGCGAGGTCCGGGATTTCATCGAGCACGAGCTGGGCCCTGAGGGATTGAAGAAATCGGTGCTGGTGATCGCCACTTCAGACCGGCCGGCTCCGTTGCGGATTCGCGCCGCGTTCGTAGCGCTGGCGGTAGCGGAGTACTTTCGCGATCAAGGCAAAGACGTGCTGCTGGTGATGGATTCGGTAACACGGCTGGCCATGGCGCAGCGCGAAATCGGACTGGCCGCCGGCGAGCCGCCCAGCCAGAAAGGCTACACGCCATCGGTCTTCCATCTGCTGCCCAAGATCTTCGAGCGCGCGGGGCGATTTCGCAAGGGATCCATCACCGGGTTTTTTACCGTGCTGGTGGAAGGCGACGATTTCAACGAACCGATCGCAGACGCGGTGCGGGCCATTCTGGACGGCCACATTGTGCTGTCGCGCGAGCTCGGCTCGGCGGGACACTATCCGGCCATTGACATCTTGCAATCGGTGAGCCGGCTGGCGCCACGTTTGTGCACGCCCGTTCAAAAAGAGGCGGCCGCCAAAGTGCGCGAAGCGATGGCCACGCACCAGCGCTCGGAAGACCTGATCAACCTGGGCGCTTATGCCAGCGGCGCGAATCCGAAGCTGGACGCGGCCATTCGGATGAGGCCGCTGCTGCTGGATTTTCTGAAGCAGGACAGCCAGGAACAGAGCCCGTTTGAAAAGACCATGGCCGGATTGAGCGAGCTGGCGCGGCGGACGGAATGAAACGGGTTTGATTTCCTCGGGACGCGTGCGCTGGCGCGCCGGTGCCGCCGCTGGCGGATTGAGCGAAGTAACTGGACGGACGGAATGAAATGAGTTCAATGCGCAGGGAACGGCGCGGCGCGGGCGCGCGGGTATAGCCGCTTGCGGATTGTGCGAACGGCGCGGCGGACGGAATGAAGCGGGTTCGATTTCATCGGGACCGCGAGTGCCGGCGCGCAGCAGCCGCGGCTGGATTGAGCGAACTGGCGAGACGGACGGAATGAAGCGAGTTCGGTTTCCTCGGAGCCACTTGCGCTGACGCGCGAGGGCGGGCGCTTGGATTGAGCGAACTGACGGACGGAATGAAATGAGTTCAATGCGCAGGGAACGGCGCGGCGCGGGCGCGCGGGTATAGCCGCTTGCGGATTGTGCGAACGGCGCGGCGGACGGAATGAAGCGGGTTCGATTTCATCGGGACCGCGAGTGCTGGCGCGCAGCAGCCGCGGCTGGATTGAGCGAACTGGCGAGGCGGGCGGAATGAAGCGAGTTCGGTTTCCTCGGAGCCACTTGCGCTGACGCGCGGGTGCAGCCGTCGGTGGATTGTGCGAACTGGTTAGACGGACGGAATGAAGCGGGTTCGCGGCCCGCTGCCGGATTGAGCGAACTGGCTAGACGAACGGAATGAAACGGTTTCAATTCCCTTTGGAGCGTGTGCGGCGGTGGCGTGCCGGGCAAGCCGCGCTGGAGGACCTCAAGCTGGAACAACTGCGGGGCAATTTGGAGGCGCTGCGGGAAGAAAAGCGGAACATGGCGAGAGAGCGTTCCGAGAGCGAGCGGGAGGTGCTGGGGCAAGCGTCGATGGAGGCCTGCGAACTGGAAAGCCTGGATGCATACCGGCTGCACGCGCGCAACAAAATTCGGGATTTCGAAAATCAGGAGCTGCAAGCGGCGGCGCAAATTGAGGAGCAACGCCAGCGCGTTATTCAGGCGCAGAGAAATGTGGAGCTGCTGGAGCGCTTGAAGCAAAAAGCTCTGGATGCATGGCAGGCTGAGAGCGACCGCGAGCAGGAAAATTTTGCGGCGGAGCTGTACCTGGCACGGTGGACGCGACGCCGGTAGCGCGGTGTTTCAGGAATATCTCGAATTCCGATGCGTTGCGCGTGAGGCCGGGGAAGGTGGCGATGGTGTGCTCATCGGGATCGAGAATGGCGTAGAAGGGAATGGCCACCGTGCCGAAACGCTTTTCTTCGAGCTGTTGATTTTGTTCGGATTCGGCATCGGTGCCGTCTGTATAGAGATCCACCAGCACGAAATCTTTCAACAGAGGCGTGATTTCAGGACGCGGGAACATGTTGGCCTTCATCCAATGGCAGTTGGTGCAGGCGTAGCCAGTAAAGTTGATGAAGACCAGCTTGTTTTCGGCGCGCGCTTTGGCCAACGCTTCTTTGTATTGGTTCTTCATCCAGACCGGCGCCGCGGATTCGCCGCCACCGCCACCCAGCAGCGCGACGCCTTTGGCTTGCACCGGAATGAAGGCCTCCACGTTGCCGAGCGATGCGCCGAACAGTCCGGGCAACAGGCTGATGGAGAAGGTCAGGAACAGAGCGGCCACCAGCACTCGGCCTACGCCCAGATGATCTTCCGGTTTGATTCCTTCCAGGCGCAGGAAGCCCAACAGATACAGGCCGGGCAGCGCGAAGAGGACCACCCAGGAGGCCAGAAACATCTCGCGCGAGATCCAGCCGGTTTGCAGAATCTGATCGGCCGAGCTTAAGTACTTCATCGCGATCGCGAGCACTACGAATCCCAGCACTACTTTCACTCGCATCAGCCAGCCGCCGCTTTTGGGGAGCTTTTGCAGGAACGATGGGAACAGCGCGAGCACGAAGAACGGCGCTGCCAGACCGGTGGCGAACGCCGCCATGCCGAAGACGGGCTGCAATCCGCTGGTTTGTACTGAGGCTACCAAGAGCGGACCAACGATGGGTCCAATGCAGGCGAATGAGGTGAGCGTGAACGTGAGGCCCATCAGAAGCGTGCCCAGATAACCTCCGCCTTCCGATGCCTGATTCAGTTTCGTGAGCATGCCGGAGGGAAGCGTCAGCTCATACGCGCCTAGCAGGCTTAATCCGAAGACTACGAATACGGCGGCGATGAATCCGTTCACCCAGGGGCTGTTGCCGAGTTGTACCACCCCGAAGGGTCCGGCAATACCTTTGACCAGCGCGCCCAAGCCGGTGAACAGAACGATAATTCCGAGGCAAAAAACTACGGCCTGGAGTAGGCCGTCTTTTTTTCCGCCCGTTTGGCGATTCACGAAGTAGGAAACCGTGAACGGGATCATGGGGAACACGCAGGGAGTGAAGATGGCGGCGAGTCCCGCGCCAAAGGCGGTCAGCAGAAATAGAGAGAAGCCGGAGGCCGGCTGCGGGGCTGGGGCTGCCGGAGTTGCCGAGGCAGTTGCAGCGAGTGCGGCGCCGGTCGGCACCAAGGTATAGTCAGCGGGAATCGCGATGGCCGCGGCATTCGCCGACGAATCGATGGCGATGGTCGCCACGGCTGTTTTGCGTTTGGGCGGCAGGCAAATGGTGTCGTTACAGGACTGGTAGCGCACCTTGGCCGTGATATCGGCCGGGCCGGGCGGCGCGTCCTTCTTCAACTCGATGTCGAACAGCAGCACGTACTGAGTGGAAAATGTTTCGGTGTCGATGCCGAAGCTGGGGTCGAGTTTGCGGACCGGCTTGGCCTGATAGATCTTGACTCCGGCGACGGCGGGATTGTCGGCGATGCTGGCCGTGGTGGGATTCGGGCCGCCGGGCGGCGTGGTCATGGAATAGACGTGCCAGTGCTCCTGAATGGTCCCGGTGAACTTGGCCAGCACGTGCGAGCCGGGCGCGGCGGTCTTGGAATCGAATGTGAGCGTCCATTGCACCGGATCTTCCGCGGCGCCCGCGATGGACGCCAGGAGAAAGAAGCCGGCCAGGAGTGAGCGCAGCATATTTAATCCGCCTTGGCGGCGACGGTAACGCCGGCCATCTGGCTGCTGGCCAGCTCCGCTTCGATCCGTTCGTTGATCTTTCCTTCGGCGAACTCGGCGGCTACGCGGATGGCGTTCTTGATGGCGTTGGCGTTGGAGCGGCCGTGCGTGATAATGCAAACGCCCTTGACGCCCAGCAGCGGCGCGCCGCCGTATTCGGAATAATCCACGCGTTTCTTGAATTCCTTGAACGCGGTGCGCGAGAGCACGTAACCGATCTTGCGCGTGATGGTGGCTTCGAGCGACTCGCGCAACATCTTGTACACCATTTCGACCAGGCCTTCGCTGACCTTCAACGCGACGTTACCGATGAAGCCATCGCAGACGATCACGTCGGTCTCGCCAGCATAAATATCGCGGCCTTCGACGTTGCCGATGAAATGGATGGGGAGCGCTTTGAGCAGCGGAGTGGCGGCGCGGGTCAGTTCATTGCCCTTGTGCTCTTCTTCGCCGATGGAGAGCAGCCCCACGCGCGGCCGCTCGGTATGAAAGATCACGCGGGAGTAAATATCGCCCATGACGGCGAACTGAGCGAGCATGCGCGGCGAACAATCCACGTTCGCGCCGACATCGACGACGATGACGGGCGTGCCTTTGAGCGTCGGGAAGGCTGCCGCCATGGCCGGGCGATCCACGCCGGGGAGCATGCCTTGCACGAACTTGGCGGTCGCCATGACGGCCCCGGTGTTGCCGGCCGAAACGAACCCGTCGGCTACGCCGTCGTCGCACCAGCCGGGCCGCGACACGGATGGAGCTGTCGCGCTTCTGGCGGACCGCGGCGACGCCATCGTCCATGGTGACCCGCTCGCTGGCGTGCTTGACCTCGATAGGCAAATGCGCGACCTTTTCGTGCTTGCGGAGTTCGGCGTGCACGATATCCTGCTTGCCGACCAGAATGACTCTGACGTCCAGCGACCGGACAGCTCGAATGGCTCCCTCGACCTCAGCCTTCGGGGCGTCATCGCCGCCCATTGCGTCAACCGCGATGGTCACCATGGAATGACGATTTCCAGCTCGTTATTCTTCCGCAACCTCGATGACTTCGCGGCCTTTATAGCGGCCGCAATGCGGACAGGCGCGATGGGGAAGCTTCGGTTCGTGGCAATTGGGGCATTCGGCGCGGCCGGGGACGCGCAGGTGGTCATGGGCACGGCGCGTGGAGCTGCGCTCCTTGGAATGTCGGCGTTTCGGATTCGGCATCTTGTCTTCCTTTTAAACTAACTTAAGCTTCCCTTCACTTGAAGTTTCTTGAGAGCGGACCAGCGATCGTCCACGAGTTTGGCTTCGCATCCGCAGTTTATCAAGTTACGATTTTGTCCGCAGACGGGGCAGATCCCCTGGCAATCCTCGCGGCAGACGCGCTGCATCGGCATACTGAGCAGAACCTGTTCGCGCAAAACATCTTTCAAATCCAGGCCGCCGCCTTCATAGAAGGCGATTTCGGCCTCTCCCTCGTCGATTTCTACTTCTTCGCTTTCGCCCGAAACTTCGGCCGGGCGATAAAACAGATCGAAGCTGGAATCGATCGGAAAGTCGGCTGGCTCCAGGCAGCGATTACAATCGCACCGCATTGTGACCGCCAGATGTCCGCGAACCCGAATTTCTCCGAGCGTATGCGGAAGAAGCTCCGCGGAACCTTCCGCCTGGAGCGGGGTAGCCTGCCTTAACCGGTCGCCGTCATCTTGAAACTCGATTTCACCCGGCGGGAAGGCCACCTCAAAGTGGACCTTCTTGAGTTCCAGCTCCTTGACGCTTATAAACACACCAACACCTCGCCGTTACGGAGCGTTAAGCCATTAGTATAGCAAGACTTGGGGAGGGTTGCAGAGATTTTTGGCGGGGAAGGGGGTGGGGATGGTTTGTGCGGGGTGGCGATTTTTTTTTGAAAAAACGAACTGGGGGCTGGTTGGGTTCGGTTTGGACGCATCAGGGGTATTTTTGTGTTTGGTGACGCATTTTTTGCTTGGCGCCGAAAATGAGGCGGCGGGTGGGTCCGAGGACATTATCTGTCTGCCCGGGCAAGGTCAGGACTGGCAAGGGGATGTAAGTGGCTGGGTTCATTCGTGAAAATTGTTGCCGGATGGTGTCAGTTGAGGTCCTCAATTCAGATCCCTCAACCCCACCAAGGAGGGGTTCGCAAACACGCCCGCCCGCGTCAGAGTTAAGATGATCAGGTTGCCCGCAGTTCCGATGCGATCCGGGGAGACGAACAATGAAATCGTTCTATCAGGTCTTAGTACTTTCGGCGTTGGCCACCGCCGCCTTTGCCCAGGGCCCCGCCCCGGCGGACAACCCGATGTCCACCTGGCTGCGCGATGCGTACATGCGGAACCGAGCCAACATCACCCGGACGGCGGAGAAGATGCCCGAGGAGTTTTACGACATGCGTCCAGGCGCACAGCCGGAGGTTCGGTCCTTTGGCCAGCAGGTGGGGCACGTCGCCAATTTCAACTTCCTGTGGTGCTCCCAGGCGAAGGGCGAGAAGAATCCGAACACGACAAATCTCGAAAAGCTCGGGACCAAGGCGGAGTTTGTGAAGGCTCTGAATGACGCGTTCGCGTACTGTGACCCGGTGTACTCGGGCCTGACCGACGCATCCGGTGCCCAGGTGATCGAAATCACGCAGGAGAGCGGCAGACAGACCAAGAACCTGCGGATGGGCCTCCTCACCCTGAACTACGCCCACAACAATGAGATTTACGGAAGCATGGTGGTGTACTTGCGGATGAAGAACCTCGTCCCTCCGGCGTCCGAGCCTCGGACAGGGCAGAGGAGGCAGTGACTGGGATGCTGCCCGGGCAAATCCGTTCATGACCCTTTGCGCCGAAGTTGCGGGTTACGAGTTAGTCCTGGCTCAAACGCTCAACGACGCATGGTCGGTTTCGTTGCGCGGCACCGGGAGGTTTCTGACGCCTCTGAACGAAGTCTTCAAGTCTGTGGAGGAAGCCAAACGGTCGGCCTGTCTGCGAGCTACGCGGGAAGCGGGAATCCCGCTGACGGACGAGTTGCTGGAACGAACCCGCTGGAGGGAGTGCCGGGGGTATTGAGTGGCACACCAGGGTATCGACGTCCTGGTTGGCATGGACATTCTTGGCCTCGGTGATTTCGCGGTCGCGCATCATCTGCGCAAAACGAGATTCTTTCCGCCTTCCGTCTCGCGATGAAATTGATTTTGTGGCTGAGGGAAAGGCAAATCTCAAGGCCAAAACCTTATCCCCTTTCTATCGACGCATTACACGGCCTTAGCATTCGCGCGCCCACGTTATTCTGGAGAGATTATGCGCATGTCCCAGTGCCCGCGCGTCTGTCTGCTGTCTGCGTTCGTGCTAGTCGCCCTGCCCGCTTTTGCTCAGCCGAAACCTTGGCCGGTGAAGGTGGTTATCGTTACTACGTTCGAAGTGGGCAACGACACCGGCGATACGCCTGGGGAATTTCAATTCTGGGTGGAGCGCGAGCACCTGGATGAGAAGCTGCCCTTTCCCGGCGGCGTTCGCGATCTTCGTACCAATGCCGACCACTCCATCGTCGGCATCGTGACCGGCGCGACCATCGGACCGTCGGCGAGCTCGATCATGGCGCTGGGGCTGGACCCGCGCTTCGATTTGACGAACGCCTACTGGCTGGTGAGCGGGATTGCCGGGGTTGATCCGGCGGATGCATCGCTTGGCTCAGCCGCCTGGGCCAGGTTCGTGGTGTCCGATATCTCGCGCGAGATCGATCCGCGCGAGGCTCCGGCGGACTGGCCTTACGGTATCTTCGCTCTGGGCGCCACGCGGCCGAATCAGCTGGCGGATCCCTCGCGCGCGGTGGTGGGCGAACGAGTGGCGTACCCGCTCAACGCCAAGCTGGCCGGCTGGGCTTACCAACTCACCAAGGACGTGAAGCTCACCGACACGCCGCAGATGGCGGCGGTGCGCGCCGAATGGAAAGGCTATCCCAACGCGCAGCGTCCGCCATTCGTATTGGAAGGCGATAGCTTTGCATCCGACTATTATTGGCATGGCAAGATACTCACGCAGTATGCGAACGATTGGGTGAAGCTGTTCACCAAAAGTGCCGGGAACTTTGTGATGACCAACATGGAGGACGCCGGAATCGCGGAAGGTTTGAAGCGGCTGGATGCGATGCACCGCGCCGATTTCCGGCGCCTGATGATTCTTCGCACCGCTTCCAATTACTCCATGCAGCGCCCTGGCCATAGCGCGGCTGAATCTATTACGGAACCTTATGTTGGTTACCTGGTGGCGCTGGAAACTGCCTATCGCGTGGGGAGTCCGGTGGTGCATGAGCTGGTGGCGAACTGGCCGAAGTGGGGGAAAATCACGCCGGGCGAATGATGCGCGGGTGTCGACGATATATCACAGACTCTGCATGAAACGGTGTCCTTTCGGTGAAGCTGCTTGGCTCGAGCCAGGCAACCCGAGCTCGACGCGTCGCGCTCCCTAAGAACGCGGGCAGTTGTATAATTTGGGGAGAACTTCAGACGGCGGAAATCCCAGCTATCTAGGGGGCTCATGAAAATTGCACTTGGAGCGGCTGTTAGCGGCTTGATGGCTTGTTTCCTGGTATGTGGTCAGAGCCAGCACACAGTATGGGTCTGCGACACTTTCAATGGTTCCGATTGCCACCTGGTCGACAGCTCAGTCATGGGAGGGCTGAGATATGAAGACTACAAAGTCACGAATCCCGCGGCCGTGCAGTTCGACCCAACGCAGCGGGTGCAGGAACTCGCGGCGCTGGGTACATCCACGGCGGATACCCTATGCGAGGACCCGCCATCCTTCACAACTCCAGCTCCCACGATCACCTTCGATAAAACAACCGTGGTGGGCCAAATTTATTGGGTCCCGGTAGGCCCTGTCGACAACTCTCCGTTTGAATTTATGGACGTGCAGTTCTCTAATTTCACGGCATCCAATGGGTATACCAGCCCTCATTTTGGCTTCCGGATCTTCCGTCAGATACTCCCGGACGGAACCGAGGCGGGGTGGTATCAGATCCAGATGCAAGAGGGAAATGCAGGTTTGCAAAACATTGCCGGCCTGGCCGGCGGCGCCGGGGTGGGCTTCATGATCGATCCGGTCGGCCAGACGGCTTCCGTCGTGGGTACTGTCCCATCGTCGGACCTGCTGCGCGAAGCCATATTGGGCGTGCTCCTGAATGCGCAATCGATTTTGAGCGCCGCCCAGTTCACCGTCGCTAATCCAGCGCCCTCCGGCTACACCCTGTGGCCGGGAGCCGAGATCGTTTCCCTGGCCGGGCAAGCGGAACCATGGATCGCGGCGGCGTCGACGAGCACGACCGTTCCTATTGGCCCTCCTTATACCTGCACGGCGGCGGCCGCGAACGGATACGGGGTATGCACCGGCCAGAGCGAGATGACCGCATTCACGAATATGATCCTCGCCTGGGGAGGAGAATACCTGGGGCTGCGGACCCAGCAATCTTTCAACGTGCTATCGACCAACCTGCGCGCGTGGGCGTCGGCCAACGCTCCCAGCGTCGACCCCGCCTGGGAGGCGAGCAATGCCACTGGGTTCGCGCAGTCCAAGGGGCAGTGGGCGCTCCCCATCCTCATGCTGTGGCCGACCCTGCGAGCGGACCCGGCGCTGGCAGCCTCCGACCGCGAGACTATTGAGAATTGGATCGTCAATTGGCTCGTTCCGCCTGTTCCGGTCCCGGATTTTTGGCCCAATGACCTCGGTTACTGGAGCGATGCCGCCGAGATGGCGGATGCAATCCGCCGGTCGGACAACGCAACTTTCGTATTCGGCGTCCAGCGGTTCTATGGCGCGCTCAATCAGATGCGCGCGGACGGCAGTTTCCCGCTCGCGGCGGCGCTCAGCGCTTGCTCGGCCACATACTCGAATGCCGATCTCATCCACCTCACTTCGATCGCGGAAATGGCTGCAACGCAAGGCTACGATCTCTGGAGTATGAGCGTCGATGGAAAGTCGCTCGAAACGGCGATTGAGTTTCTGCTGAACGCCTACGAGAACCCTGCCCTCCTGTCTCAGTATTCGGCAGGCGCGCCACCCTTTATACCGGGCGGGGTGAGCTGTTTCGAAGGGAATCCCGGCGACCCACCGGATTTCACCGTCTTCAGTTCCCCTGGCCCCGCTTTGGCCTGGATGGAACCTTATATCGCGCGCTTTCCGCTTTCCACAACCGCAGCGCGTTTGCGCGCAATCCTGGGCACGAATGTGAACGCGCCTCCGTTTCCCCTGATGGTGGACCGTAGTGGTCTCAATACCACCTGCGCTTTCCGCAAGTCGTACGAGTTCCAGCCCGTCAACGGCGCCAACGTGGCCGTGGTGAGCGGGAACGCTCAAACTGTCGCGCCGAATCAGCCCGCCTCTTCGCCGCTGAAGGTTCTGGTTACGGATAATACCGGAAAGCCGCTGGCGGGTGCGCTGGTGAGTTTCGCGGTGGCGCAGGGCTCGGCCAATGTGACGGCGCCAGCCCAGGTTCTCACCGATTCCACTGGCATGGCGAGCGCGAGCGTAGCCATGGGCGCGATGAGCGGGCCGGTGACGGTAACAGCCAAGGCGCTGAACGTGGCTGCCAGTTTTTCGATGACGATTCCCGGGCCGGCGATCTCGTCGGGTGGTATTGCCGGCATTGCGGGCAGCGTCCCCGCGGTAACGACGATTTCGCCGGGAGCTCTGTTTAGCATTTACGGACAAAATTTCGTGCCCGCCGGCACTGGCCGTGGCGTCAATTCCAGCGAGATCATCAACGGCATGCTGCCCACGACGTTTCTGGGCGTGTGCGTGTCAGTGGAAGGAGTCAGCGCGCCGCTGCTGGACGTGTTTCCCGGCCAGATTAACGCGGTAGCGCCGAATGTGGCGCCGCCGCCGGGTGAGCAGCCTTCCGCAGTCGAGGTAATCGTGACAACCGGGTGCGGGACGGCGAGCGCGGTGCAGTCGTTTCCACAGTCGGTGATCGTCGCGCCTGCCGCGCCGGAATTTTTTTACTTCCAAAACAACGCGAACGGGCAGAATCCGGTGGCGGCGGTAAATGCCGTCACTGGCGCTTATGTGGGACCGACCGCATTAGGCCCAGATTTCGCGCCGGCGCACCCGGGAGATGTAGTGACGATCTATGCGTCCGGTTTCGGTCCCGTCAAGCCGGACTTAGCTCCTGGAACGATTGCGAACGGCGCGGCCCAGGTGACGAGTACAGTCGCAGTCACACTCGGCTCTGTAACTCTCGATGCGAGTGATGTCCTATATGCCGGAGCGGCGCCGGGTGAGATCATTTCGCAATTGAATATTCGTATTCCGTCTGACGTTCAGGCTGGAAATCTGCCGATCCAGATTCAGGTCGGGGGCGTCGCGTCGCCCCCTGGTGCCTTTTTGGCAGTTGGAGCGCCCGGAAATTAGCTGGCATCAGATCATATTTGCTTTAGGAGCGCCACGGAAAATGTATCGGTTGCGCCTGGCCAAAAACCGTAGTCGGATTTTGGCTGCGGCAGGTCCGACTTTCGGCCATTTTCCAGCGACGTTCCGGGCTGGCCGAAGTCGATCCTTTCCTGCCATGCAGGAACATCATCATAACTCTAACTGGAGTTCACGCTGGCATCAGTCTGCACATCAGTCTGCAAAAGTGTCTTACGCCAAATTCCAGGGCGTCCAATCCGCCGACTCTTCTTCAACTCCGATGCATGCCTCTGCAATTCCGCCAGGTAGTCAAACGCATTCGCACCCATCAACTTGCAGGTGTGGATCGAACTCATGTACAAATCACCCATCCGCGCTCCATATCCTATAAAACATAGAGTTCTTTCGATGAAGAATCGCTTTTTTCAATCCTCGTTCGGCAATGTTATGGCAGTCGCGTCCGCGATCGATGCTCGCCGCGAAACTCTTCAAATCGTCCTATCCGCTGCTGTACGTTTCTCGCGCCATTGTTTCCGGCCGCCACGCCTTCCGCTGACGCTATTAACTTTCGATGCCTTCAGTCACGCATGGTTACCGAAAACTCACCAATTACTCCATGCAGCGTCCTGGCCATAGCGCGGTTGAATCTATTAAGGAGCCCTATGTTGGTTACCTGGTGGCGCTGGAAACTGCTTATCGCGTTGGGAGTCCCGTGGTGCATGGCAGAAAATCACGCCGGGCGAATGATCGGCGAGCGTTGAGGATATATCATAGACTCTGCATGAAACGACACATTTCTATGAAGCTCGCCTTGACGCTGGGGGTCTTCGCGGCCGTCACCGCGGTTAGCGCGCAGGACCTCACGATCACCAATGCCCGCATTATCGGGCCCAACGCCACGGTGATCGAGCGCGGATCGATTGTGGTGCGCGGTGGGAAAATCGTCTCCGTGACGCCTGGCGCGCCGTCTGAGGCGAGCGGCCGCAGCATCGATGCCAAAGGCATGACCGCGATGCCCGGTTTCATTGACGGGCACCGGCACATCAACACCGGGCCCAACGAGAAGGCGCAGATGCAGGCGCTGCTCGAAGCCGGCTACACCACGGTGTTGTCGGGAGGCGGTCCGGCGGAGGGGAATATTGCGCTGCGCGATCACATCGACAAAGGGCTCATCAATGGACCGCGCATCATTCCATCCGGCAGCTTGCGGCTGAACAATCACACGCCGGAATCGGCTCGCGCGGAAATACGGAAGATGGCCGCGATGGGGATCAAGTTTACGGGCGAGATCGCGCTGACTCCCATTCCAGGGCCGAGCGAAAAAGAACTGGAAGTTCTGCGGGCGGTGGTGGATGAGGCGAAGAAAGTTGGGATCATGGTGCAGGTCCACGCCGTGAGTTCTTCGGCGATGATGGCGGCGGTGAATGCCGGTGTGCCGCTGCTGGTTCACCTTCCCAATAAAGATTGGGTGAGCCAGGAGGATGCGAGAAAAGTTGCGGCCGCGGGTGTGAAGATGCTGGGCACGGTGAGCTTCGGCTCGCCTGTGTTCGGAGTTTTCGCGAACGACAACAAGCCGCGGTTCCGGGATGGGAAGCCGTGGCCGCAGGGAATCGTGGACGGCGTGCGTCTGGGCGAGGAAGCGGGATATATGCCGGTGAATGCGCGCACCATCTGGGATGCGGGCGTCACGCTCGGCTACTGCACCGACACAAACTACGATCCGACAGCCGGGCTGGATCACGAGCTGAAAATGCTGAACGTGATGTTTTCGATGCAGGATCTGATCAAGATGATGGGGCCGAATACGGCGTCCTATATTCAGATGGGCGATCAGTTGGGAACTTTGGAGACGGGCAAGCTGGCCGACATCATTCTTCTGGATGGCAATCCGCTGGAAGGCTATTGGAATTGGCTGAAGACCAGGCTGGTGGTTAAAGGCGGCGTGGTTGTGGTGGATAAACTGTAAGCTTCGACTTCAGCGAGCGGCGCTCTCATGCCATCCTGAAAGCTGATGGGTGTTCTTCTCAGTGTTTCGGCGCTCGGCAAGCGATTCGGCGCGCGCGTTCTGTTTGAAAATCTTTCGCTCAGCATTTCCGAGGGCGACCGCACGGGACTGATCGGCCCCAATGGCAGCGGGAAGACTACGCTGCTGGAAATCCTGGCCGGAAACGAGGATCCCGAGAGCGGCACGCGTGCCTTGCGCAAGCAGACGCGGCTGGCTTACGTCCCGCAGGATTCGCTTTTCGCGGCGGGCGATACGATTGGGTCGGTGCTGGAAGGCGCGCTGGCGGATGTGCCTTTGGAAGAAGAGGAAAAGCTGGCTTGCATCCAGCTGATGCTGGGCCGTGCTGAATTTAAGGACACCGCGACGCTGGCGGCGTCGCTTTCCGGCGGATGGAAGAAACGGCTGGCTATCGCGGCCGCGCTGATTACATCGCCGGACGTGCTGTTGCTCGACGAGCCCACCAATCACCTGGATCTGGAAGGCATTCTGTGGCTGGAGACGGCCATTGAAGGCGCGCGGGCGTCCCTGATTGGCACGCACGATCGCTATTTTCTGGAGCGCGTCGCCACGCAAATGGTGGAAGTGAACCGCGTGTATCCGCAGGGCGCATTTCAGGTGAGCGGCAACTACAGCGAGTTCCTGGAGAAGCGCGAGGATTTCCTGGAGGCACAGGCCAAGCAGAAAGATGCGCTCGCTACGAAAGTGCGCCGCGAGATTGAATGGCTGCGCCGTGGACCGAAGGCGCGTACCGGGAAGTCGCGCGCGCGCATTGATTCCGCGGGGCGCCTCATCGAGGAGTTTACCGCCGCAACCGCGCGCAGCCGTACCGGCACGGCCAAAATCGATTTCGTAGCGTCGGACCGCAAGACGAAACGTTTGATTGAAGCTGAGGGGATTGGTAAAACGCTTGGCGGACGCAAGCTTTTCGAAAATTTGAATCTGGTTCTGTCGCCTGGGGTCCGGATCGGATTGGTGGGCGCGAACGGGAGCGGCAAGACTACGCTGCTCAAACTTCTGGAAGGCGTAATGCAGCCGGACGAAGGCACCATCCGGCGCGCGGATTATCTGCGCGTGATCAGCTTCGCGCAGGATCGCGGCGCGCATCTGGATCCCGACGCCAGCTTGCGGCGCACCTTGTGCCCCGAAGGCGATATGGTGATCTATCGCGACCGCGCCATTCATGTTGCGGGATGGGCGAAGCGCTTTCTGTTTCGCGACGATCAGCTGGATATGCCGGTGTCGCGGCTTTCGGGCGGCGAGCGGGCGCGCGTGATGATCGCGCGGCTGATGCTGACCACCGCCGATGTGCTGTTGCTGGACGAGCCGACCAACGATTTGGATATTCCGACGCTCGAAGTGCTGGAAGACAGCCTGCTCGATTTTCCCGGAGCGTTGGCGCTGGTGAGTCACGATCGGTATATGTTGGATCGCGTGTCAACGATGGTGATTGGTTTGGATGGCGGGGCGGGCGGTGTCTTTGCCGACTATTCGCAGTGGGAGGCGTTTCGCAGCGAGCCGGATGGCGAGAAGGTGGCTGCGAAGGAATCGCGCGCGGCGGCAGTGCCGGATGAACCGAAGAGAAAGCTTTCGTACTTGCATCAGCGCGAATGGGATTCGATGGAAGGGAAAATCCTGGAGGCCGAACAGGAGCTGGCCGCGTCCCAGCGGGAACTGGAGGTCTTTGCGTCGGATCCCAATCGCGTCGCCGAAGTTTACGAAAAAATGCAAGCGGCGCAGCGGCGCGTCGATGAGCTTTATGCGCGCTGGGCGGAACTGGAAGCCTTAGTGGCAAGGTGAACGGCGGCGCGGCAAAACTCGACGACTAACGGATGAGGATCGCCAGGCAATGAGCGCGCCTGCGGTACGAACAGGGTGCCGACGAAAAATGGATGGGAGCCGAGTTCCACGATTCGCACTTCGCCGTTCTGATCGCGGCCGGTGATATCGAGGCCGGATTGTTCCAATGAAGCCTGATATTCCGGATTCAGTCCAAAGTTGCAATAGAAGCGCTCCATGGATCGCGTGGACTGACAGGCCTGAGCTGCCTTGCTACCCGGCTGGATGACGACTTCCATCGTTTTTCCAACGAACGAGCAACTCAGCGGCGTGATGAAAAGGCAACTGGCGTCGGGGCTGGATTCGGCGTGCTCGGCGTCCGCGAATCCCATGACGTTCCTCGCGTACTCGATTACCAGATGCTGGAATCCGCCACAGGTGCCGAGGAATGGAATATTGTTTTCGCGTGCGTGTCGAATGCCGGCCAGCGCTTGCGTGAAACTTCGATAGGGACTGCCTGGGCTGGCGAACAATCCCTGAAAGTTTCCAAACTCGTGCGGCTGATCGGTAGGCAGCCATACCGGTTCGATTGCTTCGCCCAGCGCCTCGGCCGCGTGCTGAATCCCGTTGGTGGTGGCGATGTGCGTGGGGTTGCGCGGGTTGTAATCGCCAATGATGCCGATTCGCGTAGCCATCGCTACCTGTTAGTTTGACACTTTAGTTTGACACCGTCATGACCGGGCTGTTGGATGCTTGCCCGGCAATGGTGATCACCACTGCGTAGGTTCCCTTGGCGATCTGCGGCACGTTGAAATTCGCCTGATACAGCCCGATGGATCCGGGCGTCAAGCCGATGTAGTCGACATTGGCTGCTATGCCGCCGACGGTGATCGAATAATTTTCAGTCAAGGGCGACAATCCGAGTCCCGAGGATTGCCGGTGATGAGTTTGATCTGGGACATTACAGGACCACCGCCGGTGAAATACGCTACCACTTCATCGCCCACGCTGGCCGCGGCGGCGCCCGAATTCGCCTGGCCGTCCGCGTTCACCACCACCGCGCGATTGTTGGAATATACGCTGATTCCCGGGGTACCCGTTGCTGGAACGTAGACTGCGGCGGCGTTGCTGACCGACGTTCCGTTAGTCACAATCACCGATGCCACGGAGTTTCCCGGAATGTCCCACGGCATCTGCGCGTCGATTTGCAGCGCATCCACGTAGAAGAGCGGCGCCAGTTCGCCATTGATTGTCACGGTGGTGTTCAGCAGTTGGGTGGGCAGAATCTTGGTCACCGCGCCCGCGGCTTTGGTAGCCAGGCTTTGTCCGAACAGCGCAAACACGCTGCCGGGCGGTGTCGCGCTGTAGGCGTAGCTGGCTACATTCCCGATGGCCTGGCTGGGATTTGTAAATGCGGAATGCGCGCTGCCCGATCTCACGAATTGAGAATTAGCTGCGAGAAGATCCAGGCTTTCGCCGTGCGCGCCCGTGATCACGAAATTCGCGGCGTTCGATTTCCCGCTGGAATCGAGCAGCGTGGCCGAAGCTGTGCAGGCGGACGTAATCGTGTAGGTGCCTGATGCGGTTTCCGCGGCCGGCGTCGAGCCGCCTTGCGCGTCGGTGTATTTGGCCGTCACGTTGCCCTGACCGTCGAACTGCAACACCCCGGCCTCGTCTTGGGAGCCATTTTGCGTGGTTCCGGACAGAGTGAAGCCGCTGGCTGTGAACGTGTATTCGCCCGAGAGGCTGGCCGTGCCGCAGGCGGGCGGCTTGGTGTTGCTGCCACTGGCCGAATAAACATATGTTCCGTCGGAGCCGGCCAAGGCAAACGCGCTTCCGCTGTTCCAGGCCACTATCGTGAACGTGGCGGCGCCGGTGGTGGTTGTCATTAGTGTTCCCGTACAGTTGCTCGACAGGCTGTAGGTTCCTTTATAGGAGAACGCGTTGGCGCGGGAGAGATTCGTGTTGTTCGTTCCCGCCAAGATCACGTTGCCCTGGCCGTCGAAGGTGGCGGTGCCAATTCCCTGATAGGAACCAGTGAAGTCTCCGGCGCCCGAAATTCCGCGCCCGCTTAGAACCAATGCATAGCTTCCGTTCAACGTGGATGCGCTGCAGGTTCCGCCTGCCGGCTGTGCGTATGAGGTCTGCGCCCCGCCGGTCATCAGGAAATCCCCGGTTCTCGCTAGCGAGACAAAGAAATTGGTATTTGTTGCAGCCACGCTGTAGATGCTGAAGCTCAGCACGTAAGAGTGGGAACTGGAGTCCGTTACGGTGGCAGATCCGGTGCAGTTTGATGCGATTGTGTAGGAGCCCGTGAGGGCAGCCGTGCTGGGCGCAGCGCCGCTGCTTGTAGTAGAGACGCTTGCCATCAGACTGCCTTGCTCGTCGAACTGTAATAACCCGGTGCCATTCGCTACGCCGCTCACTGGATTCGTCGAATCGGCGAATCCTGTGGCATTGAAAGTGTACGCACCGTTGAGCGTGGCGGCCGAGCATGTGGTGGGCTGCGTGGGCTGTACGATTCCGCTGCCGGTGTAGGAGTAAGTGGGGTCCGATCCGGTCAGCAGGAAGTCCTTACCCTGGTTGTACAGCATCACATTGAACGTGGCGCTGCCGCCGGAAGTGATGTTCACTACTGCCGCGCAATTGGCTTGGACGCTGTAGGTTCCTGACCAAGTGAGCGGTACCGCCGAGACTGTGTTTGTATCCTCGCTGATCGCAATGGTGACCGTACTGAGTCCATCGAAGGTGGCCGATCCATTGGCCTGTAACACGCTCAGGAACGCTCCTGAACTGTTGACTTGTCGTCCGCTGAGGGAAAGCGCATAAATCCCGTTCAGACTGGATGAATTGCAGGTTCCGCCTCCGATCTGGGTCTGCGCCAGCAGTGGCGCGGCCAGCAGCCCCGCAAAAAGAAATCGGACAGCGGTGGATGAGAGCTTCAAATGCACGAGCCTCCGATAGAGTATTCTATCGTCCCGCGGCCCGGCAGGAGATTTTAACGCTGAGGCTGAGCGTAGTATCCGGTGCGGGTGAGCGCTTTGAGCCCGGGCTTGTCCATTTTGATGTCGAGCGCATGATACTCGTCGGGGCCATCGCCAACCAGTGAGTCAAAGGTGATGACATAAAAGGCATTCGCGTCCGCGACGACCGACGCGATTTCGCCGGCTACGTCGTTATTGGAAATGAGAACGCGGCCTCCCGATTGCGTAGCTAATACTTGTAGCGCGAGGTTTCCAATCTGCGCCTGTCTGGCTTTTTTTACTCCTTTCACAAAATCCTCGTAATAAGAAGTCCGAAATCCCCCGGCGTCCGCGGTGCCTAACGGATCGACACTGTAAAGCGTAATGCGGGCCTTCTGCAGGCTGTCGGAAAGAGCGACGATTTGATGGAAAACGTTCTGCTGAGCTTTGGAGCTCAACTCGTTGCGCGGATCTGTCAGCATTGGCCAACCGGGGCTCAGCCAGATCACCAGCTTTCGTCCCGGTTTGGGCGTTTCCAAAGTGGTTAGTTGCTCCAGCGCGTTAAGGGACACCCCAATCCGGTCGTCAGCGCCATAAATTCCTTGTGACCTGGTGATGGAGCGCAGACCAGCTTGGGTCTGATCTAACTGCGACGCCAGAGCGTTTCCATCTTGAGTAGTGACGTTACCCATCGTCAGCCCTGAATCGGTAAGGATTGCGAGCGCCGCCGGGTGGGGAAGTTCACCGCCGGCGGCTCGCAGATACTTTTCGATTTGCGCGCGCTCGAAGGATACGTTGGTGAAGGTTGTATTCACTTCATCGACGATGAAGATAACTTCCACGGGTGGGTCAGCGCTGGCGGGGCCCTGCACTGCCTGGAAAGAGAGGATTTTCTGGGGCTGCTTGTTGTCGAGCAGGGTGAAATCCTGCTGCTGTAAGCCGGGGACAGGCTTTCCGGATTTATTGGTTACCACCACATCGAGTGTGATGGGCGCCTGTGCAAATGCGGAAACCGCCAAAAGGCCAGATATACAGATCCAACGCACACACCAAGTACGCATGGGAATGCACCTCACCTCCAGTTTAGAACTCGGATCGAAGGGAGAAGATGCGGGGTGCGCGGCTAGGCGGGGGGATTGGACTCGAAAGACTTGCGGGCGCGCTCGGCCTGCTTGGATATGCGCAGGGTATCGATGGGAATTTGAAGCGTAGAGAACATCTCGCTGGTCTCGTTCAGAGCAAGGTCAACCAGAGCGCACAAATCCCGAACCGAAACCAGGACCGGCTGGCCGGCGGGGTTGAGCGCGGTTTCCAGATGGATTTTGTCGATGGTGGCGCCGTTGCGGTAGAGCGCGCGCGTCAGCTTGTGGCCGTAATTAGCAATGGAGGCAAGGCTGCGGTCGAGCGGCGATGCGGCGACAGCCGCGGATGGATCCATGGCGAGGCGCACGGCGGGGGGCATCTGCCAGCGGGCGGCCACGCGGACTCCGACATCGTCCCAGGAGAAATCGAGCACCCGCAAGCAGGCGGCGCGCTCCGGGATGTTCTCCTGGTCCAGGATCAGGACGATCCGGGAATGCTCCTCGGGGTAATGGCAGGCGATCAGCACTTCACCAAGATTTCGGAACAGGCCGCAGATGTAGGCTTCTTCCGGATGTGGATAGGCGAGGACGGCGGCAACTTCGCGACTATGGACGGCGGTGAGTACGGAGGTGAGCACCAGTTCGCGCAAACCCGGGGAACGGCTGGCAAAATGCTCGATATAGCGGACGGCGCTGGCCATGCTGCGGACTTCCAGCCATCCTAGAACGGCCAGGGCGTGGGCGATGTTCATGATGGGGCGGCTGGAATGGTTGTACATGGCCGAGTTCGCCAGACGAAGCACTTGAGACGCCAGGCCGACGTCCTGCAGAATCACGTGCACCAGTTTCTTGCAACTGCCGCCGTCCAGGTCGAGCGTTCGAACCAGGACCTCGTTGGCGTGATCGCAGAAGGGCGGCACTCCCTCGCCCTGGGAGACTCGCTTGACGCAGACTTCCAGCTTCTCCTGCCGGGTGAGGCCGCTGGTGACATCGAGTTGGGCTTTCACTGGAATACCCCCGTTGGTCTTTTCGGCTAGATCGGGCAGGAATTGAGGTATCCGGGGAGGAATCTGGGACGGGCGCGTGGAGCCCGTTGGCCCGCGCCCGCCCGCGACTGGACTGTTTCAATTGCTGGCAGTGGGGAGTGCGTCTGGAAATGCCGAATCCACGGTGATGCGCGTGGCGCTGACGGTTCCCGCGAGATGGTCGACCTGGTTTCCTTTGGGATCGTAGATGTCCTCGGTAAAGGTGCCGGTGAAACTGTCGCTGCTGGGAGACAGCGTGACCTGTTCACGGATGTTGATATAGTTGGCAACTGCTCCGGTAGTTGCGTCGAACGCGATCGGAAAATGGTTGAGCTCGAAGGTGAGAAACCCAGTCTGCGCCCATACGCCCAGACAGAAGCCGCCGCCCGGGACGCCGGCGGAGTTCTGTATTTCTGTTCCATCGCTGTGCCATTGGCTAAATCCAAAGTCGAGGAGCGCGCCGTCGGGGATGGAGGGATTGTGAGCCGTGTTCCCTTTGGATATAAATTGAAGCTTCCACATCCCAACCATGGAGGCCGGCGAGCCGCCGCGCGACGCCGCGCTTTCGGATTCCGCGGCGGGTGCCAGCGGGCGGAGCTCCGCACTTTGCTGCGGAAACTCAAACGGGCCTTGGAAGGCTGACAGATCACCGCAGCCCGCCATGGCTTGCGAGGCAAACAGCGCTGCAAAGATCCCGGTTCCGACAGTGATAGTAATTGCTCGTGAGAATGTTTTCATCAGTTTTCCTCTTTCTGGCGCGGGTGAATCCCGCGTACACCCCCACAGGCGCAATCGCAGAGAAAAAACTGGAACCCCGCAGAAATAATTTTCGGCGCGCGCCCGCACGGTTCGCAGCGGAGGCACCGGCGCAGTAAGCGGCTCAACCTTCCCCTACCCGTGAGAGCCGCCTGGGACTGCGATGCGGTCTGGCTTCGAAAGTATAGAATGTATAGAATTACTTGAAAATTGAGCGGCCATGACACCGGAGCGCTGGCGCCAGATCGAATCTCTATACCACGCAGCGCGCGACTGTGTTCCCGCTGAGCGCGCGGCGTTGCTGGAGGCTACGGATCCCGAAATCCGGGCGCGCGTAGAGCGCATGCTCGCGGTAGAATCGGGCAGCCAGATTCTTGACCCGCCGGCCGAGGAGCTGCCGCCAGACCCCACCAAGACCGTGATTGCGGCCGGCACCCGTTTCGGCCCTTATAGAATCGAAGCTCAGATCGGCGCGGGTGGCATGGGGACGGTCTACCGGGCCATCGATACCAGGCTGGGGCGCGTGGTAGCCATCAAGTTCGCGGCCGAGCGCTATAACGAACGATTTCAACGGGAGGCCCGGGCTATTTCGACGCTGAACCACCCGCACGTCTGCACGCTCTACGACGTCGGTCCGAACTACCTGGTGATGGAGTTCATCGAAGGCTCCACGCTGGCCGCGGCGATCAAGAAAGGTGCGCTGGCACCGGAAACCGCGACCCGCTACGCAGCGCAGATTGCCAGTGCGCTGGCCGAGGCGCATGCGCTCGGGATCTTACATCGTGACTTGAAGCCGTCCAATGTCATGCTCACGCGCCACGGGGTTAAGGTGCTGGATTTCGGGCTGGCCAAAATGCTCTCGGCCACCGGCATCACGGAAACCGATGCGGTGATGGGCACGCCCGCCTACATGGCGCCTGAGCAGATCGAGGGGCGGGAACCGGGCAGCGCGGCAGACTTATTCTCGCTGGGCCTGGTTCTGTATGAGATGGCCGTTGGGAAACTGCCTTTTCCAGGTGCGTCGCTGGGACAGATGCTTTCGAGCGGCGCGCAGAGCGCGGTGCCTCAGCCGTCGCGCGAGCGCGTGGGACTGCCATCGGGCTTGGATCCTCTGGTAGCACGGCTGCTGGAAAAGGATCCGGCCAAACGCCCCCAATCGGCGGCCGAAGTAGCGCGCGAGTTGTCCGCACTGGCCGATGGGCTGTCGGCTCGGCCTGCGAAATCCCGCTTGCGTCCACTCTACGCCGTCCCAGCGATCGCAGTCCTCTTGGGGCTCGCGGTATGGTTCTACCTCCGCATCAAAGCGCCGGAAAGCCAACCCGCGATCCCCAATCCTGCCACCTACACTCAGCTCACCAGCTTTACTGACTCGGCTACCCACCCTGCCCTCTCGCCCGATGGCCGCATGCTGGCCTTCTACCGAAGCAGCTCTGGCTTCGGAACCACGAGTGACATATGGCTCAAGCTGCTTCCTGACGGCGAGCCGGTGCAAATCACTCACGATCCGCAGCCTAAGTACGACATTGCGTTCTCTCCGGACGGCACTCGTATCGTCTACACCGCGTTCCCTAATATCTCCCGCAACGTCTCCCGGCTTTTTCAGACCTACACGGTCTCCACACTCGGCGGGAATTCCGAACTGTTCCTGCCGAATTCAGCGGGACTGAGCTGGCTGGACGATGGACATTTGTTATTCTCCCAAATCAAGTCGGGCATCCACATGGGACTCGTGACCTCAAAAACCGACCGGTCCGACCTTCGCGAGATCTATTTCCCCGCGCACGAGCGCGGCATGGTGCATTACTCGTATCTTTCTCCCGACAAGAAGTCGGTGTTGTTAGTGGAGATGATTGACACATTCCGTTTTCCCTGCCGAGTGGTGCCTTTTTCCGGCGGCTCCGCCGGTAGGCTGGTGGGACCGGACGGGACCTGTACCTCGGCGGCGTGGTCCCCCGATGGGAAATGGATGTATATGATCGTGCTGGTGGCGGGCCGAAATCATTTGTGGCGCCAGCGTTTTCCCGATGGACAGCCGGAGCAGATCACGTTCGGTTCCAGCGAAGAGAGCGGCATTGCCATAGCGCCCGACGGCCGCTCTTTGATCACTTCGATATTCACGCGGCAGAACGCCGTTTGGATTCACGATTCTCACGGTGACCGCGCACTTTCGAGCGAAGGGTACGCGGAAGGAACGGTGCCAGTATTTTCACGGGACGGAGAACGTCTTTATTATTTGTTGCGCCGCGACTCGCTCGAGTCGCCGGCCGAGTTATGGCGGGCCGACCTGGGCTCCGGCAAGAGTGAAATCGTGCTGCCCGGGGTTTCGATCGTTGACTACGATATCTCCAGCGACGAAAAAGAAGTCGTGTTTTCCACCCGGCCGCCAGGGCGAGCTTCCGAGGTCTGGATCGCCCCATTGGACCGCGGTGCTCCCCCTCGGAGGATTGCGTCGAACGGCGAAAGTCTACCGCATTTCGGCCCGCATAATGAGATTGTCTTCCGTTGGACTGACGGACAGGCATACTATATCGGTGCGATGGCTGCCGACGGAACGGGCCAGCGGAAAGCACTTCCCGGCCGAATTATCAATTTCGAAAATGTCTCGCCCGATGGGCGCTTTGTTGCAGTCACCGCCGTGATGCCCCACATGCCCCTACCCCTAGGTGTCATTTTTCCGCTTGATGGCCGGCCGGTGATCCCGATCTGCAGTAATCTATGTTCGCCCACCTGGTCGCCGGACGGGCGCTACTTGTATCTGCAAATCCCGGATAAGTCCGGTCAGAACTTAAACGCGAGAACGGCGGCGATTCCGATCCCGGCGGGCGAGACTTTGCCCCGCTTGCCTCTGGAAGCGGTCCATGATCCCACCCAGTGGGCGAAAGTTCCCGGAGTCAGGATCATCGAGCAGACGGATATCGCGCCCAGCCCGATTCCGTCCACGTACGCCTACATCAAACCGTTCGTGCATGCCAATCTGTTTCGCATACCGTTGCGGTAAGCTTGTCAGGAAATGACCCTTCCAATGGCGCAGCCGCCGGCGTGGCGCACGCGCCCACGCGTGCCGCGTTCACACTGTTGTACACGCGAGTAGTTCGATATGGTCAAAGGTGTCGAGACGAGTCTCGACACGGCACGCCGGAGTGCGTGCGCCACATCCAAATGTCACGGTTATTTCGCGACAAGTTCTAAGTTCAGCGAATGAGCTGCGCGGCGCGCGGTTTATACCGGGCAGGTGGTACGCGGTTAAGCCTGGCTCAGCTCGGTCAACAACCAAGCCCGGGCCAGCTTCCAATCGCGCATCACAGTCTCGGGGGAGACTTTCACTACTTCAGCCGTCTCTTTGACGCTGAGGCCGCCGAAAAATCGCAGCTCCACGATGCGGGCTTTGCGTGCGTCTACGGCGGCCAAGGTGTTCAGCGCGTTGTCGAGAGCAATCAACTCGCGGGACCGCTTGGAGGAAAGATCCACGGCTTCGTCGAGGTTTACAACTGGCGCTCTGCCACCGCGCTTAGCGGCCGCACGCCTGCGGGCGCGATCGAGCAGGATGCGGCGCATCAGCGTGGCGGATACGGCGAAGAAATGGGCCCGATGCTGCCAGTCCAGTTGATGGATGTCGACCAGGCGCAAATACACTTCCTGAACCAGGTCCGTGGCTTGCAGCGTGTTTCCACGGCGTTCGTTCTGCAGAAAGTGTCCCGCCAGCCGGCGCAGCTCGCGATGAACTCTCGGGACCAGTTCCGGCAGCGCGCGCTCGTCGCCTTCCGCCCACGCGCGGAGCAGCTGCGTCGTTTCCGAAGAGAGTAGGTCAGCCATCCGATGTCTTTGTGGAATTATATCGCCCGGAGACGATATTTTTCTTGAGCTGATTCCAGTTTGTCGCTTCCAATTGCGCCTAAGAGAACGCAGGGATACGCGCCGGCGAAAGGCCGGCTGCCACAACGCTGGCGCCATAGTAATGCGGAAGAGAGCCCGTTGTCCGGATGAGCATCACTCCAGAACGCTGGAAACAGATCGAGGAGTTATACAGTTCCGCCTTGGGGCAGGGTCCGGAGGAACGGATTGCGCTGCTGGCGAAGGCGAGTCCGGACGTGCGCGATATCGTGAACCGGATGCTGGCGCAGGAGACTGGCGGCCATATCCTGGACCGGCCGGCTTGGGAAGGCGAGACGGAGACCCCGAACCAATGTCCGGACGAAAACTCCCGGGCGGAACTTCGGCCATTATCGGATTGAGACAGCGGTGGGCGCGGGAGGCATGGGCGAGGTCTATCGTGCGTGGGATACGGGTCTGGCCCGCAAAGTGGCGAGTTTGTGCCGGATGAAGGGAATCCGAATCAATCCGGAGGCTCGGACCGCGCAGGTGGAAGGCGGCTGCACCTGGGGCGAACTGGCTGATCTCCGCTGGAGAAGCGGAGTGGGGGCCGGAATCATCTTGATCCCCAGCTCCTGCAACGCCCGCCCTACTTGCGTCATTCGTGTCTTATCCACTCTCTCACCCGCCTTCGGCGTCAATCTCTCACCCGCCTTCGGCGTCAAGAAAAAGTGCGCCGCCCGATCGCTACAGAGCGATATTGGCCGCAAGCCGGCGGTGATCGTGCAGTGCGCCGACGTCGCCGATGTGATTCAGGAAGCCCGCGCTGCGTCGGCGCTGAACCACGCCAATATCGTGATGATTTACGACATCCATATACGAAGGTATCGTGATCGATAATCAGGAACGTGAAGAACGCGCTCAACTCCCGGGGCGCGCTGCGCATGAACTCGCGGAAAGCGCCGGCCCAAGGCGAAAGCTAACCAGCGTTCTGGGCCGGTAAGGAAGTTGGCTTTCTGTTTTGCGGGCTCGACCCGCCGGATTACTTTGTGAAGCAGAGCGGACGGATCACTTGCTAATTAAAGCGGACAACTTGAGGTGCTACGAACAGATGTGGAAATAAGTGGCGTAAGATGTAGGAAACCTTAGGACGCGGATATGACACCGGACCGCTGGCACCAGATTGAAGATCTGTATCACGCCGTGCAGAAGTGTCAACCGAACGAGCGTGCGGCCCTGTTGGAATGCACCGATCCGGAGATCCGATCTCGCGTCGAGCGCATGCTCGAGTTGGAGTCCGGCCGACAGATTCTCGATCAATCCGCGGCCGGGCTTCTGGAGTCCGCTACGAAAACCGTCGTGATGCCGGGAACCCAACTCGGTCCTTATAGGATTGAGGCTCGGATCGGCGCGGGAGGCATGGGCACGGTGTATCGGGCCATGGACACGCGATTAGGACGCGGCGTGGCCATCAAGATCGCATCGGAGCGCTATAGCGAGCGCTTTCAGCTGGAAGCCCAGGCGATCTCGACGCTGAATCATCCGCACGTTTGCACGCTCTACGACGTCGGCCCGAACTACCTGGTGATGGAGTTCATCGAAGGCTCCACGCTAGCGGCAGAAATCAAGAAAGGTCCGCTCGCGCTGGAACTGGTGGCGCGCTATGGCGCGCAGATCGCGGAGGCTTTGGCGGAGGCACACGCGCTTGGGATCGTGCATCGCGACTTGAAGCCGTCCAACGTCATGCTGACCCGCCACGGCATCAAAGTGCTGGATTTCGGATTGGCGAAAATGCTTTCGGAAACGGACGTCACCAAGACCGGCGCCGTGATGGGCACGCCGGCTTACATGGCGCCGGAACAAGTGGAAGGCCGTGAGCCATCCGCGAGTACCGACCTGTTCGCGCTTGGACTGGTGCTCTATGGGATGGCCGTCGGGAAGCTGCCATTTCCCGGCGCATCGCTGGGGCAGATGCTTTCGAGCGGCTCGAATGCGAGCGTGCCCACACCGTCGCAGCAACGCGCGGACCTGCCGCCGGTGCTGGATGCTCTGGTGGCCAAGCTGCTGGAAAAAGATCCGCAGAAGCGCCCCCAGTCGGCATCGGAAGTAGCGCGCGAGCTGACGGCGATTGCGGACCGGTTGTCTCGGCCGCCGTCGCGATCCGGGCTGCGTCCGGCCATCGCGATCCCCGCCGCAGTCCTGCTTGCGCTGCTCGCGGCGGGAGGGGCGTGGTTGTATCATCGTTCCGATCAACGCCACTGGGTGCGCGAACAGGCCATTCCTGAAATCAACCGGCTGGGTCCGAACACGCCTTTAGCTGCGTTCCTCGTGTTGCAAAAAGCGGAGAAGATTCTGCCTGGCGATCCGCAACTGGCGTCGATCGAAAAGTCGCTTACGCGCCGTGTTGCCATCCGATCGTCACCAGCCGGCGCGATGGTGGAAATCCAAGATTATCGGACGCCCAACGGCGCTTGGATGGCCTTGGGCGCTACTCCGCTCTCGGGCGTTGTAATTCCCGACGGCTATTTTCGATGGCGCGTGTCCAAACCGGGAAACGCACCAGTTCTTTTGGCGCCGTCGACTGAGGACAAAATGCAGTTTGCATTTGCGCCCGCGGGAACCCCGGCCGGAATGGTTCACGTGCCCAAAGGAACCGGCGCCGAATTTATCGACTTTGTCGGATTCGTGTACTTCAACCTGCCAGCCCACGATATCGACCAGTTTGAAGTGAGCAATCGTCAATATCAGGAATTCGTGGATCAGGGCGGCTACCAGAAGCGCCAGTATTGGAAACAGGAGTTCATCAGGGACGGTAAGAAGATCTCCTGGGATCAAGCGATGGATCTGTTTCGCGATCCCACCGGCCTGCCCGGACCATCTACCTGGGAAGGCGGGCATTTCCCGCAGGGCCAGGCCGACTATCCCGTTTCGGGCGTGAGCTGGTATGAGGCGGCTGCTTATGCCGAATTCGCGGGTAAAAGCTTGCCCACCGTCACACAGTGGTATCAGGCGGCTCCCACCGACTTCGCGGCCTACACGATCGATCAGAGTAATTTCTCCGCGCGCGGGCCTTGGCGCGTGGGGAGCTCTGGCAATATCGGCCCTTTCGGAACCTACGACATGAGCGGCAACGTTCGGGAATGGAGCTTCAATACCGTTGAGAGCGACAGGCGCTTTATTCTGGGCGGAGCCTGGCGCACTCAAACTTACCAGGCTTCCGATCCTGAGGCGCTGCCTCCGTTTGACCGTTCCGAGCAGAACGGCTTTCGCTGCGTGCGGAACAGCGAGCCGCTTCCGTCAAACGCCACAGCGCCATTGGTGGGGTACGCACGGGATTTTTCCAAGACAAAGCCCGTGGCCGACGACGTTTTTCGGGCCTACCAGAGCATGTACGCTTACGATCGGAATCCACTGAACGCCCAGAGCGAAGGGATCGTGGAGAATACCGCAGATTGGACCAGGGAGAAACTCAGCATCGATGCGGGCTACGGAGGCGAACGCCTTCCTCTATTCCTGTTCTTGCCGAAGAATGTTCACCCGCCGTTTCAAACTGTATTGTTCTTCCCGAGCGCCCGCGTGAACTTGATGCCCTCCAGCCAGAATCTCGGCGATCTGCAATTTGTCGACTACATTATTCAGAGCGGCCGGGCGCTGCTGTACCCGATCTACGAAGGCACCTACGAGCGTGTGGGACATCGCGTAGCGCCGGGGGCCCACGGGGATCTTGATCTGACCATCCAGGAATCCAAGGAAGTGAGGCGCTCGGTGGATTACCTGGAGACCCGGGCGGACATCGACAAGTCTAAAATCGCTTACCTGGGGGTCAGCCAAGGGTCGGCATACGGTGTGATTTTCGCTGCTTTGGAACCGCGGTTTCAGACCTTCATCTTCCTGGACGGAGGCTTCTTTCTGAACGACACATTACCACCCAGGGACCAGATCAATTTCGCCCCGCGCATCAAGAAACCTGTGCTGATGGTGAATGGCCGCTACGATTTCACTTTTTCGCTGGAACGGGCCCAACTGCCGCTGTTCCGCATGCTCGGTACGCCGGAAGCCGACAAGCGCCACGTAGTTTTCGACACTCCTCACGACATCAGCCAGAACAAGGCCGGTTTGTCGAAGGAAGTGCTGGCCTGGCTCGATAAGTATCTCGGACGGGTGAACTAACGGAAGTGGTCCGGCCAGACTAGTTTTCGGTGGGCATCTTCTCGATGTGATCGATCACCAGCACGTCGAGCGGCGCTTTGCTCGATTCCAGCTTGAGCCCCAGTTTTTCCATGGCGCTGAAGAGAGAATCGTTAGACGCGGCCGCGGCTAACTGAAGATCTCGCGGCGGAAGGGCGACACCGGCTCCGATGGCCGACCGGATCAGCATGGCGCGGTAATCCTCATGCGAAAGTTCTAGCAGGAAATCGTATTCGCCCTTGAGGTTGGTCCTGTTGACTACCGGGCGGTCCATGAAGCGGGCGAGCACGTCCGCTATCGCGGGGGCTGTCAACTTCTTGCCTTCCAGCTTATCGTCGGCAAACGTGAAGTAGGAGCCGTGGCCATAGTTAATGCTTACGCCTCTGCGTTCGCCCGCGGCAGCCACGTTAACGCCGCCACTTCCCGGGCCAGCGCTTTGGGAATCGTTGCTGGAATCGGGCGCGGACTCCTGCATCTTCACGCCGTCTCTCCCGATGATCATGGCGTAAACGGGGAAATCCTTGGTCTCGCGGTGCATTTTCATCTGGAAGCGGTCCTCCAGCAGCGCCTGCAACATGGCGGGGACATCTTTGGCGGCGCCTCCTGTGGGAAGTTTGGCAGTAATGTCGAAGCGCTCCGACGATATCCAGTCCGGGCCGAAGACCTGATAGTTCTTCACGCGGTACGCGATCGCGATGTACTCTTTCAAAGAGAGCGCCGCGACGCTGACCTGCGAGCCATCGATGTGCACGCCCACGCGAACCCGATCCACTCCGGCCGAGGCCGACGGTTTAATGGACGCCACCTCAAATTCCGGCCGCGCGGGCGGAGTCTGGCCCAACGCTACCACGGCCACAAGACATAGTCCGATATGCTGGATTGTCATATAAAAATGATACGATTCCACGGTCGATACCTGCTGATTCTTGCTCTTGTGTGCGGTCCTTGGGCTGTTCGGGCCATGGCTCAGTATCCAGCGCCGTTGGGCGCCATCGATTTGGACACGCCGCTCTCGCTGGACCGGCTGGCCGCGCAGCTTGCCACCAAGCGCGTGGTGTTCGTCGGCGAGACGCATGACCAATATGAGGACCATCTGAATCAACTGGAGATCATCCGGCGGCTTTACCAGATGGATCCCAACCTGGCGATCGGAGTGGAGTATTTTCAGCAGCCTTTTCAATCGCAGGTGGATGACTACATCGCCGGGCGAATCACGGAGCAGGAGTTCCTGCGCGCCACCGGCTATTTCCAAAACTGGGGCTACGATTATCGCCTGTACGCGCCGATTTTTCGCTTCGCTCGCGAGCAGCGGATTCCGGTACGTGCGCTCAACGTGCCGTCGGCCTTGCCTTCCGAAGTCGCGAAGGTTGGCGTGGCCGGGCTTTCCGAACAACAGCGAGCTTACCTGCCGAAGGAAATTCGCCCGGCCGACCCCGACTACCGGAACCGGCTGCGCGAAGCATATGAAGGGCATCCGTCGAAGAAGCCGAACGCCTTTGACCATTTCGTCGAGGCGCAGTTGGTTTGGGATGAAGGCATGGCCGAAAGCGCCGCGGCGTATCTGACCGCCAACCCGGGCCGCCGGATGGTGATTCTGGCCGGCGCCGGACATCTGCTCTTCGGGAGCGGGATTCCGAAACGGCTGGAACGCCGGACGCACGCCACCTACGACATCGTGCTCAACAGCGGGGTAGAGGCCGAGCCTCAGATCGCGGATTATATTTTGCTGGGCAAGAAACAGGAGCTTCCGCCGGCCGGGGTTATGGGTGTCAGCCTGGAAGAGAAAAGCGGGGAATGCAGAATCCGTTCCTTCTCTCCAGGCAGCGCTGGGGAGAAAGCTGGATTGAAGCGGGGAGACGTTCTGGCTGAGATCGACAGTAAGAAAATTAGCACCGTCGCCGATATGCACTTGGCGCTTTGGGATAAAAAACCGGGAGATCATGTGCAGGTGAGCGTGCGCCGGAAACGACGGTTCGGAACGGTGACTGAGCATAGCTTCGAGATCGAGCTGGCTGCGCCGGGCCATCCCGCTGGAACACCGTAGGTAGAGAGAATCACGCGAGCACCTCGCAATTGGGCTGGGGCTCGCCTCGGGTGTTTCGGCGCTTTATTGTTTCCGCAGAGAGCCCATACGGCACGCTCACGAATGTGTTTCATAGTTTCGCGGACTCGGCGCGTCAGCCGCCGGACACGATACTGCACCAAATGCCGACGAACAGCCACAAGTATCAGCGATGTGAAATTGGAGACGAAATTGCTACACGATACGAGGATCAAATGTCACAGGGAGGTGACCACAATGACACTCCGAACTCTGTTCGAAAAACAAGTCTTCATTCGGCTGGACGACGCCCAGACCGCCGTTGTCTGCACTACGAAATGGCCGTTACTCTCCAGAATCAGGCGATTCGGCGTGGGCGATCGTGGGTGTGATGTTGGCGCTCGGGCTGGGGAACCGGACTCAACGGTGCGGGTGGAGTCCAGCAGGACGCATCAAACGGCAGAGTGAGCCGGAAGTGGCAAATAGTTCACGATGGAGGTCGTATTATGCCGAAGACAGTAGTTGGGCTATTCAAAAAGCCGGGCGAGGTGGACGAGGTGGTCCGTGAGATTGCCGCACTCGGTTTTCCCCGGAAAGACGTTCACGCGCTGGCGGAGCCGGCGACATTTGAAGTCACCGGTGTGATGAGTTTCGCCCGTCTGGATTTCGAAGTGGAATTGATGCGGGAACTTACCCGGATCGGCGCCACTCGAGCGGAGTCGCAGGCTTATGTCGATGGAATGCGCCGGGGCGGAGCATTGGTAATGGCAACGGGGTCGGACCAACAGGTGGATGCCGCCGCGGACGTGATTAACCGGCACGGTGCGGTGGGGATCGAGGAAACCAGCGGTCCGGAGCCGCGATTGCCGGCGGTGGTTCGCGAGGGCCTGAGTCCGTCCGGCACCAGTCCGGTTCTGGCCGGCAGGATCCGGGAGCCGGAGGGCGGCGCCACTTTCTTCGTGTGGTAGGGAACGATTACTTCTGGCTATTCAAAAGATCGTTCAGGATCGGTATGTCTTGCGGCCTTTTGTCAGAATCGGGAAGCGACTTGATGTAGGCATAAATATCTGCCAGTTGCGCATCGGGCATCACCTTGGCTGTGTAGGGCGGCATGCCGCCGGGCTTATCGTGGGGATGCCGCACATATTTCATGAACGCCTCTTGACTCAGCTTCATCGGAACCAGCCGCGCGCCCACGCCATTCTGTCCGGAAAAGCCGTGACAGGCGCTGCACATAAACTTTTTGTTGTATAGCTGCTTGCCTTGGGAAGCGTCTCCGGCCAATGGCTGAGCGGCGGCGATAACAACTCCAAGAATTACGGCAGCGGCGATCGTTAGAATCCGTGACATCTCTTGTATCCACTCTTATCCGCGCGGTTGCGTGATAACGTCAATCAGCGCCGGCTCGCCGTTCTTCACGCGTTCGATGCCGCGTTTGTAGGCGGCGGCAAGATCCTTGGGATCGCTGATGGGTCCTTCGGCATACATCCCGTATCCTTTGGCGATGCTGGCGTAATCGATTTCCGGATTCCACAGTTTGGTGCCGATGTAAACCCGGTCGGCGCCCCGATTCATGACGGTGGCCTGGCGCTGCAGGCGCATCACTTCCTGGTGATAACCGCGATTGTTATGCATGATGGTGAGCAGTGGCGCCTTGTGATGCGCCGCGGTCCACAGGACTGCGGGGGCATAGTTCAGATCGCCATCGGTTTGAACGTTGATAGAAATGCGCCCGTGCTTTTTGTTCGCCAACGCCGCGCCTACTGCCGCGCCCGCGCCATAGCCCATCCCAGCGCCGCCCTGCGCGCCGATGTAGTGGTAGTGTTTCTCGAACGCCCACAGCCGCCGCGGCCAGCCACCCATGAAGCCGTCCCAGGAGACCATCGACCAGTCTTCATTCTTGATGAACGGCCACAGCTCGGCATAGAGGCGGTTCAAGCTCACTGGGCTCGCGTCCCAGCCGATGGCGGCCAGCTCGATGTCCTTGATCCTGATCTGGCGATGCACTTCCGCCAGCTTCCTACCGCGCTCTTCGAACACACGCTCGCGATCCGCGGTAACCAGCTTGCGGCATTCTTCAATCAGGGCCGGCAGCGTGGCCTCCGCGTCGGCCGCCATATCGATGTCGGAGGCAATGTAACGATCGCCGGTGTCCTGGTAATTATTCTTCAGGTTCAGAATGGTCGACGAAATGTTGATGGTCTTTTCGCCCGGCCGTGAAACCGGCGGATTGTTTACTTCCAGCGCCAGCGTGACGCCGGCTTGCGTGCCGAGAATCCCGGGGCCGTACAGCGGATGGGTGAGCGGGAAGTTCATGCGGTCCCCGCCGCTTACTGGAGCTTGCAGAAGTTCGGCCAGTTCCACCAGCAGCGTCATGCCCCGCGCAGTTCGCGCGGAGCGGCCGGTAACAATCACCGGATTCTCGGCGTTCACCAGCAGCTTGGCCGCTTCCCGCACCGATTCCAGATCGCCTGAGGGCGGGTGGATCGGCTTGAATTTCGGGACGCGCAGATGCGGCTCCCGGTTGGTCATTTCCTGCAGATCTTCATCCACGATCAGCAGCGTGGGACCCATGGGCGGCATGGTCGCGATGGTGTATGCCTTTTGCGCGGCGTTGGCAAAATTGTCCAGCGACTTCGGCTCGTCGTCCCACTTGATCATGTCGCGAACCAGGGCCGCCATATCCTGCGCGTTGTGGGCCGGCACCGCATGGCCCCAGTTCCCGGCGATCATATAAATCGGCACGCGATCGGCATAGGCGTTGAAAATCGCCATGGATGCATGCTGGATTCCTACGTCTGCATGGAGCAGCACCAGCATCGGCTTGCCTTCGATCTTGGCGTAGCCGTGCGCCATGGAGACGGCCGACTCTTCGTGACAGGCGGTCAGGAATTCGGGCTTGGTGTTGTTGCCGTAGTTGATCAGGGATTCATGCAGCCCCGCGAAACTGGTGCCGGGATTTGCCACGACATATTCAAAATCGAGCCCCTTCAGCACGTCGACCATGTAGTCCGAGCCCGGGCTGAGCTCGATCCCGTTGATGCCGGGGATGGGACGACCGTTCCCGACATCGGCGTTCAAAGCCGCTTGCGTGGGAACCGGCGCGGTGCCGTTCCCACCCGCTCGTTGTGGACGCTGCTGTGCGCTTGCCTTTGGCGGTTTGGCGACCAGAGTTGCAGCGCCCGCGGCCGCGCCTTTGAGAAACCCGCGCCGGCCTACGGAGCTTTTGTTGGATTTCGTCATGGTCTGTCGTTCTCCTCGTTTCACTCGCGGTACATATAAGACTACATCCACTCAAGCCAGAACGGGATGCGTTCAGGCTTACTTGTGGCGACCGCCTTTCTTCCCTTCGACGCGTTCATCGATCCATCCCAAAATCAAGTCGGCGAGCTGTAAATTGTTCTTGTCCTGCATCATCATGTGGCTGTTTCCATGAATACCCATTTTCGGAAGATACATCATGCGCGCGTCGCCGCCCGCGGCTTTCACCTGGTCGATGAATTTATTGCAACTGTCGAGATTCGCGGGCCAGATGGAACCAAAGGGGCCGGGGATATCGGACAGGTGATCGCCGAACATCACCAGGATGGGGATTTTCGAAAGCGTCGCAATCTGCTCAGGCTTGAGCGTGGTGGTGCAGCCCATTTCAATGGACACGATGCCTTTGACGCCCGCCGGGTTGGTCATGGCTGCTTCTTCGGGAAAGAAGCCGGACTCGGAGTGGCCGATCAGGACCGCGCCATGCAGTTGAACCGCTAAGGCGGCCATGTTGCTAAAGGTTGGATTTGGGGTCGGCAGAAACCCGTTCAGATCCGGGATCATTTGTTTGTAGAGCTCGGCGGCCGCCTGCACTGGGAATTGCTCGTCTGGAAACGCGTTGTTGAAGGTGGGGCCGAAGCGAAACAGGACCCAGGACGTCTGATGGCTGGCCATGAATATGTTGGGAAGCTCGCTGGGCGGAACTCTGCCCAGCTTGACGGCGTTGATCTTGGTGGCGTCGAAGCCGGAGCGGGCGCGCGAGGATTGGTCCGCCAGATAGACCGAGCGATTCTTGCGCACGAAGTATTCGTTCCATCCCATCCGTCCATCCGGAGTGGTTTCCCACGTCTTGCTGCTGAGACAGCAGCCGTGGACCATCACCACTGGTACATGCTGATCGCCCTTGAGCGGGATCTGATACTGCACATACATCTGGTTAATGGTTACGTCGCCTTCCACTCCGGCGCCGGGGCCGTTTTTGCTGCCGCTTAGATCTTTGGAAGTCTTGGTCTCACCTCCGACGAAGAAACTGCCTTGGGAGGCCAAAACCAGCGGTTTCGGTGTTTCGCCGGCATAAATGGTGGTTGCGGCCGTCAGGATCACGGCGCATGTGTAAATACCTGTTTTTATCGTCATCGGTTCTCCTCGTTGTTCCGCGCGGTACATATAAGACTACATCCAAGCAAGGCAGAACCAGCATTTTCTCATCGAAGGATGAGCCTGAAGGTCGATGGCGAGAGTTGATCGGTTTGGGGTCCTTTCTGTGATGTTTTGAGAGGGAAAAAGAACAATGGTCGGCGCGGTGGGAATGTGGGAAACGCGCCGCGTTTTCCAAGGGCGGTGGGCAGCGGTGGGAAACCGAGTGCAGCGCCCAGAGCGTGAGCGATGGCGGTTTTCCACGGCTGTCCATGGCCCGGCATTTCCACGGCGCTCGGTGCGCTCCGGTGGCCGGCTCAGGCGCTGAGCTTGGCGATGCGAGCCAGCAGCTGGCGCTTGGCGCGTTGCATGTCGAGCGCGGCTTCGGTATCGGATTGATGCTGGGCGAAGCCTTCGAGCTGGGCCAGGGTGACACCAGGACGTAGCAAGCTCTCGCAGTGCGGGACTGTTTGGAGTAACTCGAAGGGAGTGGCCCAGCGCAGATAGATACGGCGGCGTTTGCCGTTGGGTTCGGTGAGGATCGACGGCACCGCGCAAGGCCGATGGAAGTTGACGTAAGGGTTGAGTTGCTCGCGGTGAAAGGTATCGACCGCCGCAGCGTGTTGCACCCCGATGTGGCCGAAGCCGAGATGTTTGCGAATGACCGCGCCGTTCTTGGCCTCCACTAATCCGTTGTCGCCGGAATGGTGGGCCCGCGACTTGGTCTGCTCGATCAACAGCTTGCTCAACAGCCGGGCCACGGTGTAGTTGATGAACTCGCTGCCGTTGTCGGAATGAAAGCCGCGAATCACAAACGGAACTGCTGTAGCATCGTTTCGAGCAATGGAATCAGCCATAACTCCGAGATCTGCGGTGTGGCGGCAACGATCTCCCATTGCGTTACTTGGTCTACCGCGTTGATGGGATAGATGCCCTTGTGGCCATCCTGGTCGCCTTGGTGCACGGTGTCGATCCGCAGGTATCCGGGCAAGCCCTGCGGCTGCGGTCTGCGCCGTTCGCCAATGGGAATCACCATGGGCCGCGTCGGCTGATAGCTGGTGTTGCGCTTGCGATAGCCGGCCGAGTTTCGGAATCGGTAGATCTGCGCCACCGAGATCCGGGCTAGCCGCTGGTAGGCGAGTTGGCCATAGTCGGCGTATTCGCGCTCCAGAATCCGCCGGGTCGCCGGACCGCTGAGATTCCCGTGCGCTTTGTCCACGTAGGCCAGCAAGCCCACGTCGGCCGCTGTGTAGCGCGTTGCAAACTTGGTGCGCTGATACTCGACCGCCTTCACTCGTCCTGTCTTGCGCTGCCCTGCGATCAACCGCGTCACCTGTGCCCGACGTAGTCCCGTCATTCGCCCCACGTATTGCCGCACCACCCCCTTGTCGGCACGGCCCAAGCTTGCGTACTGGTGCCGCACCAGCGTCCGCTCCACCCAGTTGTAGACCTCGGCCCGCTTCAAACCCGTAAACCGAACCTCTCCACTCCCCACCAGGAACCCCCGGATCTGCTCCAGGCTCACTGCTTCCGAATCGTCCATGCTGATGATCAATCCCCAGCATCCCGATCTCTCCCTCCTTCAGGCTCATCTTGTATGAGAATCCAGCCCCGCTTCAGGCTCATCTTGCATGAGACAAGAGTAACCGCACGTCAGCCGGCTACATACGCTACAATAAGACCTACAGGAAGTTGATCCGCAACCCCCTCTCCCCTTACCGGTAGTCGGCGCGTCGATTCTCATCCGCAAAACCAAAAAATGAAAAGTTTCTCTGAACTCCCCCTTTCCGCTCCGCTTCGGAGCAATCTGGCAAAGCACGGCTTTGTCGACCCCACGCCCGTCCAGGCGTTGGCCATTGAGCCCGCGCTCGCCGGACGCGACCTGGTGGCTACCGCGCAAACCGGCACCGGTAAAACCCTCGCGTTTGTCCTGCCGATCCTGCAAATCCTTGGCGACCTTCCCAAGCAGCCTTCCACCGGCCCCCGCGCCATTGTCTTGAGCCCCACTCGCGAGCTCGCGATGCAGATCAACGACACCTTCGCCAAAATGGCGGCTGGTACCGGCATTCGCGCTTCCATCGCGGTCGGCGGCCTGAGCGAGAATGCGCAATTGAGATCGATTCGCAACGGCGCGCAAGTGCTAATCGCGACACCTGGACGGCTGTCGGACTTTATGGGCCGAAACCTGGTGGACCTCCGCCATGTCCGCATCCTGGTTCTGGATGAGGCCGACCGCATGCTCGACATGGGCTTCCTGCCCACTGTCAAGAAGATTATCGCGGCCACCCCGTCCGATCGCCAGACGTTGTTGTTCTCCGCAACCATCCAAAGCTCTGTAAAGCACTTGGTCCAAACTCACGTTCGCGACGCCGTGCGCATCGACGTGGGTGACACCTCCAAGCCGATCGAAAAGATCGAATTGCATCTTTATGAAGTGGAGCAGGACCGCAAGCTGGGCCTGCTGCAATCGATGCTGGACAGCGAGCAAGGCTCGTTCCTGGTTTTCGCGCGCACCAAGCATGGCGCCGACAAGCTGGCGAAGAAGCTGGCGCGGGAAGGCCTGAAGACCACGGCCATCCACGGCAATCGCAGCCAAAGCCAGCGCACCCAGGCGTTGCGCGGCTTCCAAGACGGAGACTATCGGGTGCTGGTGGCTACCGATGTCGCTTCCCGCGGGATTCACGTGGAAGGCATCGCGCATGTGGTGAACTACGATCTTCCGCAGGTTCCCGAGGACTTCATTCATCGCGTGGGCCGAACGGGACGCGCCGGAGCTACCGGAACGGCGTCTACTTTCGCCACGCGATCGGAGCGCTCGCAAATATCGCAGATCGAGCGGACGCTGGATGCCAAACTGGTGCGCCGCCAGGTTCCGGCGGATCTTCCCGTGGAGAAGCATGGCGACAAGCAGGGTGACCGGCACGGTGACAAACACTCCGCGCCGGTGATCGTGATTCCTTCGTCTGCGCCTCATGGGAAGCGGCAAGTCCGGTCGTTCGCGCCGCGCGGTAAGAGCGGCCGCCGTGTGCGCCGCGCGGTATAAAACATTACTGTTTCAAAATGTTACAGGCTGGGTTTGTGCGCCAGCTCCCGATTCATCCAGGCGAGATAGCGTTCCGAGCCGTCCACGATGGGGAGCGCGATCACTTCCGGCACTTCATAGGAGTGCAGCCGCTCGATCTCATCCCGCAGTTCATGGAGCAGCGCGCGGCTGCTCTTGATCGCGAGCAGCACTTCCTCTTCCTCTTCGATGACTTCCTTCCCGTCCGCGTCTCTCCAGTGATACACGCTGCGAACTCCGGGCATCACGCTGACGCAGGCCGCGAGCCTTTTCTCCACCAGCGCGCGCGCCACTTGCTGCGCTTCTTCGGCTGAAGCGCAGGTGCTGAGCACAACAATCTTGTCAGTCATATAATTTTTTTCGATGTTCCTCTGGATCTTTTGGCAAAAGAGGATTATAAACAAATGTAAGGACTCATACCGGATCTTAAGAGTTGTATTGTTCATGACTAGTTCCGTACTTCGTGCAGTTGTCATTGTTGCGTTCGCATTGATCGGCGCTTATGGGCTGGCGGAGCTGCGCGGTCCGCAAGGCCTTCCGGCTCTCAAGGAAAAGTGGAACGAGATCCGCCAGATGGAAGAAGAGAACGCCAATCTCCAGCGCGAGAACGATTACCGGCGTGAGCGCATCAAGAAGCTGGAAAGCAGTACATCCGAGCAGGAGCTGGAGATTCGCAAGAAGCTGAAGCTTTTGCGGCCAGGCGAAACGTCGTTCATATTGCCGGAGCAGCCCAAGCCAATATCGCCGGATCCAAAATCGGATTCATCCCCATACTCGGGCGCAGATTCAAATTAGGGCGTGGTGATCGAGTGGTCCGGGGCCTGATCCCAATTGCGGATTGTTTCGAATCGCTGCCGTGTTGTAACGGTTGGCGCCGAATTGCCTCGCCGAGCCGTACGTCGGGCCCAGATTCAAATTAGGGCGTGGTGATCGAGCGGTCCGGTACCGGATCCCAATTGAGGATTGTTTCGAATCGCTGCGGTGATGTAGCGTTTGGCTCGCCGAATTGCTTCGACAAGCTCGATGCCGGAGGCCAGCGACGCGGTGATGGCCGCGGAAAACGTGCAGCCGGTTCCGTGGGTGTGGCGAGTTTCGATGCGCTGGGATGAAAACTCGGTCCATTCGCCCCGGTGGAACAGGATGTCGGTGGGATCGCCTTCCAGATGGCCGCCTTTCACCAGGACAGCCTGTGGTCCCAGTGCGGCCAGCTTTTGGGCGGCCTGGCGCATGCCTGCGGTATCACAAACTTCTGCGCCGGTCAAAATGGACGCTTCGTCCAGGTTGGGCGTCAGCAAAAAAGCATTTGGCAACAAAAATGTTTTGAGTGCCTCGATGGCATCGGCCGCCAGTAAAGGGGCACCGTTCTTGCTTGCGATTACGGGATCGACAACCAAGGGGAACGGAAAGTCCCGGGCCAGCGCCGCCACCGCTTCGATGATCGCGCGATTGCCCAGCGCTCCGGTTTTCGCGGCGGCCGGTGGAATATCGGCGATCACGGCGCGAATCTGATCGGAAACCAGTTCCGGATCCAGGCATTCGACGCGCGAGACTCCGCGCGTGTTCTGCACGGTGATCAGCGTGATGACGGCTTCGCCATAAACGCCGAACTGATGAAATGTTTTGAGGTCGGCTTGCACCCCCGCGCCGCCGCTGGCATCGGAACCGGCGATGGTCAGCGCGGCCGGCTTCTTAGTTGGGGACATCCAACCCCAACTGCCCGAGCAGGCTCCGGTAGACGGGTTCCGAGTGCAGAGCAGACAGCGTCGAATCTACGGGAAGAGTCACGATATACTCTTCGCGCTTCTGGTAGGAGGCGTTCAGATAATCCAGAGCATCGCGCTTTCTGCCGAGCATCGCCGAGGTTTCGGCTACGCGAAACGCGGGATAGCGTCCTTGAATGCTGAACTTCTTCTGTGCCCGCAGCAAACTATCGAGCATGCCCTGCCAGCCGCCCGCGGTGAAGCCCTTCTCCGCTTCGGCGGCCAGGGCAAGCTCCACGGCATCATGCGACGATTGGGCCGCCTGGCGCGATTCCATTAAATAATTTCGGCAGTCCTTCGAGGCGAAATATATATAAGAAAGGTACAGATGAACCGAGCGAAAAGAGGGTTCCGCAGCTTCCATTTGCCGCAGTTGTTCCACGGCCTGCGCGCGCTTGCCCTGATAGAAAAGCAGCAAGCCTTGGTCGGCCAGGATGGATCGCGAAGCGGGCTGCAGCTCACGGGCGCGCTCCATTTCATCGGAGGCTTCGGTCAGGCGGCCCACCGACATCAGCGCGGTCGCATACCAGTGGTGAGCTTCGGCATAATTCGGGTTTAGCTCCACGGCGCGTTTGAATTCGCGCTCCCCACCCTTCAAATCGAGCGACCCGTAGAATAGATCAAAACCGAGCGAGCTGTGGGCCTCGGCCAGCGAGTCGTCCAGTTCCACGGCTTTGCGGGCGGCTGCCAGCGCCCGCGGCCAGGCCTCACTGTCGGGCATGGCGGCGAACTCGCGCAGCAGGCCGTAACAATCCGCCAGACCAACGTATGCTTTGGCGTAACCGGGATCGGCAACGATGGACTGGGTGAAGTAATCCACCGCTTTTTCGAGATCTTCCGGGGTGCGTTTGTTCCAGTAGTAGCGGCCTTCCAGGTACAGTTTCGCGGCGGGGGATTGAGCGGACTTGGGCCGAACGGGCAGAGTTTTAGCCCATACTTTGCCGATGGCGTCGCGCCAGGCACTCCATGAAAGAGCAACTAGAGACAGCGCGCCGGCCAGCAGCGCGGCAGCAACCACCCAGCGGATTTTTATGATCCGGGGGGACGAAGGGGAAGGCGCAGCTTGAACCTCACCTGAGAAAACCGGCAAGTAGGAGCCTTTGGGCAGGTCGATACGAATGGGATCGGTTTTGCCGGCCGTCTCGTAATATTCGTGCAGCTTGAAGCGCAGCAAGCGAGCCTGGACGCGGACTACCGGATCGACACGCGGATCAAAATCCGCTCCACGTCCGAACACCTGGACGCCAACCTCAATTTCCTTGGGAGCGTCGGTGCGTCCGGAGAGACGCTGGTCAACCGCGAATCGAAGAAACTGAGCCAGACGGGGAGACCGCAGGAAGGCGGGAGTCGCAAGAATACGGCTAAGGGCAGCGTTTATTTCGTTGGAGTTCGGCATCCCTAACCCGCTGATAACACAAGGAATGTTGCGCGTATACTACCGTAAAGCCCTGGCTGTTTCTCTTAAAGAGCTTCATTATAGCCTACTGTCTCGACAGTTCCGAGGCTTTGGAGGCGCGTTCGATGAAGAAGTTGGTGCTTTTGCTTTGTGCCAGTACTGTAGGTTTGCTGGCGCAGGCGCCCACTGTCGCCGCGGTTTACGATGCCGCACAAGCGGCCGTGGGGATTAAGGACACGACCATGTGCCCGGGCGGACTGGCGGCCGTCTACGGAACCGGCTTCGGATCGGGCGCCGCCTCCACGGTAGTTGTGACGGTGGGGGGCCAGAAAGCTTACGTGTACCCGCCCACCCCCACTCAGGTGAACGTGCAGTTGCCTTTCGACTTACCGGTTGGTTCCACCACCCTAACGGTAACTACGGGGGCGGGGACCTCCGCGCCCTTCAATGTGACCCTCAGTTCGGTGGCGCCGAGCATACTCTTCGCCCCTGGGTCCACATCCGCCACATCCGACGGCTACATTACGACCGCGACCGGGGTCGCCATTAGCAACACCAATCTGGCGAATGCGGGCGACACGCTGGTTCTTTATGCAACCGGGCTGGGCCCAACCACTCCCGCGGTGTCGCCGGCCGCCGGCCCGGCCAGCAGCACGGTATCCCTTGCACCGCTGCCCACGCTGACGGTGGGCGGAGCGGCTGCGAAGGTCTTGTTTGCAGGAATTGGAGCGGGCGAGGCGGGAGTGTATCAGATCAATTTCACGGTTCCGGCAACCGTACAGGGCAGCGTGCCGGTGGTGCTGAGCATTGGTGGACAGAGCAGCAACAGCGTGACACTGCCACTGTTCGGAATTTCATCGGTGGTGAACGCGGCGTCCTTCCTTAATACCGGCACCGCGGCGCCGGAGGAAATGGTCAGCATCTTTGCGAATGGTCTGGGCTCCGCCAACGAGCTTACCGGCATTTTTCCTGCAACGAGCGCCCAGGGCGTTTCCGTTACCATCAATGGCGTTGCGGCGACGATCATCGCTTTGGCGGCAACGGGCAGCCAGCTCAACCTGATCGTGCCGTCGGAGACGCCGGCTACCGGGACGGTGCAGGTTCAGCTCACGACACCCGCGGGCAAGAGTCTGGATTTTCCGCTCATTATGAACCAGGCGGTGCCGGGGATGTTTCTGATCACCGATCCTTCGAATCCGGCGGCTCAGATCGCAACGGCGCAGTTCGCAAATACGATTTGGCTGGTTTTGCCCACGTCCACGGCCGTGGCGCTTCAGCTTCCACAAAACTGCACGGTGTCCAATGCCAATCCGCTTTCCTATTGCGGGCAGCCGGCGGCGCCGGGCGACTATCTGGTCCTGTATCTGACTGGCTTGGGTGAAGTGACGCCGAAGGGCAATCCCAATGGCACGCCTTTGGGGACCGGAGTGGTGGCTCCCGCGGATGGCAGCACGCTTTACGAAACTACGGCTACGCCCACGGTCCAGATCGGCGGGGTGGCGGCCACGGTGCTGTTCTCAGGCGTGGCGCCGGGCACCGCCGGAGAATATCAGGTTGATTTTCAAGTGCCCACCGGAGTTCCGGAGGGCGATGCGGTACCGATTTTAGTCTCGATGCCTGGAAGCACGACAGCTTCGGCGACGCTGGCGGTGCATTCCAGATAGAGGTGCATTCCAAGTGGATGCGAGGCAAGTGAGTTAGCCCCGGGGGGGTCAGCCCGTTGGTCTTTAGACCAGGATACCGGCGAGACGCTGTACGGTTTCAAAGGTATCGGCTTCGTTTGCGGTCTTGTCGGTGCGATAGCGCTTCACTCGGGCGAAACGCAAGGCAAGACCACTCACGTAGCGCGGGCTGACCTGGATTTCATTGAAAGCGATTTCCACTACCAGCTCGGGCTTGACGTACACGGTGTAGTTGTCGCGGCCGATTTCCAGGCGCAATAATTCCTGGGTCTGCCACGCGAGCATTTCATCGGTGAGACCTTTGAAGGTTTTCCCGAGCATGGCGAATCCGCCTTTTTGGGTGTCGCACGCGCCCAGGTGCAGATTGCTCAGCCAGCCTTGGCGCCGTCCGTTGCCCCACTCGGCAGCCAGGATAACGAGATCCAGAGTGCGGGCGCGCTTTACTTTCACCCAGCTTTGCCCGCGTGCTCCGGCGGCGTATTTGGCATCGATCGCCTTGGCCATGATGCCTTCATGTCCGCGCGCCAGGGCCTGTTCGAGAAATTCGTCCGCGGCGTGGGAGTCGCCGGTGACGATGTGCGGGATCAGATGCTCGCGCGAAAGCTCGGAGAGGGCGGCGAAGCGGCGGGCTTGTGGTTCGTCCAAAAGCGGAGCGCCGTTGAGATACAGCAGGTCGAACCAGAACGGCGTCATGGGCAGCTCCTGCCGCAGGCGCTCGACATCCAGTTTGCGCCCGAAGCGCCGCATGGTGATCTGAAAGGGCTGCGGGTGGCCATCGGGTTGGAGACTGATCACTTCGCCATCCAGGATGAGATCCCGGGCAGGGAGCGCGCGCGTGAGTTCGACTAGTTCGGGGACAGCGGGCGTCACGTCTTTCAGGCTGCGGGAATAAGCGACGACGAGGTCGCCCGATTTGTGGACCTGCACGCGCGCGCCGTCCATTTTGTATTCGAGTGCGGCTTCGCCCATGCAGGCCAGTGCTTCGGGAACATCGTCGGCCGATTGCGCGAGCATGGGCTGGATGGGCCGAAACAATTGGACCTCGTATTGTGCCAGCCCGGATTCGCCCTGTTCGAGCGCTGCTCGGGCCACGCGCGCGATATCGCCGGCGAGCATCGCGGCCCGGCGAACGCGTTCGGGGGCGAGACCGGAGGCTTTGGCGATGGCTTCCAGCATGATTCCTTCGAGCGCGCCCTGGCGAAGCTCGCCCGCGAGCAGACCGCTGAGGAACTGCTGTTCGGCCTCGGTGGCGCGGGAGAACATCGATTGCAGCAGTTCCAGGCGGCGGCGCTGGGAACCGCTGCCGCTGATTCCGGTGACTTCCTGGAGCATGCGATCAACGTCCAGGATTTCGAGCGAAGGATTCGCCGCGGGCGAACTGCGAGCGTCGCGCAGCGCGGCGTAGCCGATGCCGATGCGTCCCTGGCGAGTTTGGCCGGAGAGAAACGGGACGACGATCTCAATCTCGGGCGGGGTGAGCTGGCGGAGGAGCCGGGCGAGAAGATCGATCTTTTCGAGCCGCTTGGTGGTGCCGGCCACGCGGCGCGAGGTATCCACCACTATCGAGAGCAGCATGCTCGCAGAATAGCTGATGCATGGCCGCGAAAGGGGGCTAGTCTCCGATGGGGACCTGTTGCGCGGTAGTAGTGTCCAGTAAATTATTGATCTGGACGGTCACCCATCCAATCTCAGCCTGATTTCCGCTTACGGGAAACTCCGCCAGCACTTGGAAGGCGCCGCCGGCTTGGGTGGTGCTGAAATATTGCTGAAAGGCGGAGGTGGCGTCGACGTCGATGGCGCCCTGCGGCAACTCCTTGCCGGTGATGTCGTAGAAGGTGAACGCGAGTTGTGAGGCGGTGTAGGTATTGTCGAAGCCGGAGAATGCGACGTTGATGGAGCCGAAGAGACTGACGGCGGTAACGCTATCGAGGTTGATGGGGGCGGGAGGAATGACTAGCGTGGCCTGCTGGGTGGCGTTCGGAAACGTGAGCGTGAACGTGAGGGTTCCGGCCGTCGTGCCGGTTTGGAATGCCATGCTGGATTGGCCGCCGATGGTGGCTGCCGTGGCGCCAATGGCGATGGTTACCGCGGCCGTGCGCAGAGGTCCCGATAGAAACTGCACGGCCGCATCATCGGTGACGCCTGTAATGCTCGGCTGAAACGACAAAGTGAGTAGTCCAGTGCCGCTGACTTGGGAGGCTGACGCGAGCGGGATGGTGATGCTATTCTGTTGCGCGCTGGCGCCGACGGTAGAAGCGAAAACAATGGAGGCGCCCGGCAGCGGTGGGTTCAGGCCCTGGCCGGTGAGAGCGAAAGTGCGGCCGTCCACCGTAAGCGTGCCTTGATATAACGTGCCCGATTGCGGGGTGAACTTGATCTGGAAGGGCACGGATTGTCCGGAGCCGATGGAAACGGGCGTGTTCAGGCCGATGGGCCCGCTGAAACCGCTGCCGGAAACCACCACGCTCGCGACCGTGACGCTGGTGGCGGCCGAATTCGATAGCACGAAGCCCTGGGTCCCGCTAGCCCCCACATCCACCGATCCGAAGCCGATGGTGGCGCCCGCGATGAGGGCAGTCTGGCTGCCTGACAGCGTGAGGGCGGCATCGGCGACGGAGTTTCCCTGAAGCACGATGCTGATCGTATTGACGGCGAGGAACGCGCTAAAGGAACCGGTGGTTGTTGGAGTAAAACTGACGTCGAATTCGGCTTCCGACGTCAAGCCGACGTAGGGAGCGAGGATGTAGGGCAACGAGGGGGCCGATACGATGGTGAACCCGTCGCCTGACAGCGCCAAGCTGGAGAGCGTGGCGGAGCCGGCGCCGATGTTGCGCACGTGAAAGCGCGTTTCGAGTGTGTCGCCGGGGGAGGCTGTGCCGACGTTCACGAGCGCGCCCACCGGAGTGTCGTTCGTCCCGTCGAACTGGAAAACTTGAAGCTGCGCCATAGCCGCGAGCGGCAGCAGGCATGCGAAGAGGAGCGCGCGCAGGATCATTTGGCGCGCTCGGGAAGCTGATACAATCCTTCACGGCCGGGCGTGGTCCGGATGGCGAAACGCGCGCCGCCCGCGAGCCCCGTGAGCTGCACCCAGTCTTGATTCATCTGTTGCAGCGAGAATCGGGCGGGCAGGGACGCAGCAAAATGGACTTCGGAGCCGCCGGTTCTTCGAACTACGATTCCGCCAGTATCGCGATAGAGCAGATCGCCGGAGGGGAGCGCGAGCACGGGAGGATTTACGCCGGCGAGCGCGGTTTGTGAAACGTCCCCCCACCCGCCGAGCGGAAGGTGCAGTTCCCAGATGTTGTCGTTTTGCTGAACGAGAAGCGCTGCTTCGGAGGGGGTGGGAAATGCGACGGCCAGGACGGCCTCCGCGACTATTTCTTGACCATTCAACGAAACCGGCGCAAATGAGTTTCCGAGCCACTCGACCAGCGCGTTGCTGGATGCGATATACGCAAGCGCCGTGGTGCCCCCGGGAGAAAATGCAAAGAGCGCCGGCCCCGCTGCCGCATCCATGGATGCAAGGACTTTTCCCGTTGAGTCAAACGCGGCCAGGGACGAATCGGTCTTCAGCAGGCCGATGGATCCGGAGAATGCCGCGCTGACGATGTTGCCGGCCACAGCCGGACCGAGGATGAAGTTGCCCGCCAACCCGTACGCCGGCCGTAGAGCGCGGGCGCTGTCTTCGATAAAACCGAGCTGTGGCGGCGCGATGGCCGGTTGCGCCCAGGCGCCCGCAGACAGAAGGAAGATGGACAAGAGCCGCATCCGCGCCATCACGGGTGTCCTATCGTAATGCTGGGCGTACCGACGCTGAAGCCGGTGAGAGCCGGAGTGGACGAATTACCGGACCCTTGCGAGCGCAACATCGCAAAGGCGCCGCCCGCGGCCGCTCCGCCCGCGATGGCGGCGATCCACAGCCACTTGTGTCCTTTGTGGGACGCCGTGAAGACGCCTTCTCCGCCCGCTTTGGGAGCGGCGGTATCGCTCAGGTATTGCGTGCTGATGATGCCCGTGCGTGCCTGACCCTTGAGCGCGGTGATGTGGATCTGGACCGTTCCGGGCGTCTTGTTCCATTGCATGCCCCAGACCGAAGCGCGGCCGTCGGGGCCGGTGACCACCACTTCGGTTCGCAGGCCGGAGTTGAACGTGCCGGTGGCGCCTTGGTCGGGGAGGTGAAAGCTGACCGAAGCCATATCCACGGGGAGGCCGGCTTCGTCGGTAACCAGGACGGTGATGCCGCGCGTGGCGCGCGCGCCGGTGCGATAGGTGACGCCTTCGCCTTCTACTACGCGCAACTGCACGATGACGGAGGCTTCCGCGGAAACAGCGAACGCCAGGGCGCAGCACAGAACGCAGCGCGCGACGGTGATTGCATGGGATTGCACGCACTATTGGTGCGGCAAGAAATCGGATTCTCTCACGGAAACGCGCTAGGGGGAAACGGCTGAGAGCGTGAGACCGCGTGGGCGCCTGCGCCACGCTCCGTTTTGCGCGCGGTTCCTAAACTACTCCGTGCTGGCCTGGCCTAGCTGAGAAGTGGTCTGGCTGAAGTGATGCCACTGGCCACTGGGCTGATAGTTGCTGGCCTGCGGCGGAGGCGCATTGTTTGGCGCCGGTGCAGGAGCCGAGTTCTGCTGCTGTCCGTTCTGCGGCGGAGGAGGTGGTGGATAGGCGTTCTGCTGCTGCGGCGGATAGCCTTGCCGCTGATTGGCAGGCGGCGGACCATAGGGCTGCTGCTGTTGCTGCGGAGGCGGCCCATATTGATATTGCTGAGGAGGATATTGCTGCTGCGGATATTGCTGTTGCGGAGGATACTGCTGTGGAGGCGGATCGCCGTAAGGATAGCTGTTGGCGTAGGGATCGTAATAAGGGTCCGCATAGTAGCCGCCGGAGTATGGATATCCGTAAGCGTATGGGTATCCGTAATAGCCGCCATAGTAGGGATAGCCGAATCCAAAGCCGAACCCGAGGCCCCAGCCGCCGTAGCCATAGCCGCCATAGCCCCGCCCGTAACCGTAGCCGCCGCGATATCCTCCGTAGCCGCCGTAGCCGCCACCATAACCACCTACCGCGCCACCGCGATAACTACCCACCGCACCTCCGCCGCGATAACCGCCGCCGACGACGGCACCGCCCCGAAAGCCACCTCCGCCGACAGCACGGCCCCCGCCGCCACCTCCATGGAAGCCGCCCCCGCCGCCTCCATGACCGCCGCCGCCCCGCTGGGCGAAACACATCGTGGTAGCAAACATGAGCGAGATGAGTGCGATTTGCAATGAGCGCATACGGAACTCCTGAGCCCAACCTTCTCCAATTGTAAGACGCGGGACGCTTACGTTCGGATACCGAATTCTATCGCGGAATGATTAGCTTTTCCACATATTTCCCGATCAGGTCGACTTCGACGTTGATTGCCGTTCCCGGGCCGTAGCCGTGCATCACGGTGTTTTGGTAGGTATGGGGGATGATGGCGACGCCGATGACATCGTTCTCGAGCGACGCTATGGTCAAACTTACGCCATCTAAGGTGACTGATCCTTTGTGGATCAGATAGCGGTCCAGATCGTGCGGGATCCGGACCATGAGCCACCAATTGCCATCGGGCAACGGGTTGAGCGCCAGGAACTCGGCGGTGCCATCGACGTGGCCTTGCACGATGTGGCCGCTCAGACGGTCGCCCACCGCGGCCGGCCGCTCCAGATTCACGAGCGACCCCTCGCGCAAAGCGCCCAGATTTGAGACGGCCAGGGTTTCGGGCGAAAGATCGCACCAGAAGCCGTCGGGCTGGATGTCGACGGCGGTGAGGCAGACGCCATTGACGGCGATGCTGGCGCCTTCTCTTATATCCGCGAGGACCAGCCGACATTGGATGCGCGTGCGATGGCCCGCGACGGCAACGGTTCCCACTTCCTCGATGATGCCGGTGAACATTTACGTCACCCCGCTTATTTCACGACGTAAGCTTCCACGGCGAATTCGTCGGGTGGGATGGAATGCAGCCGAACGCGATCGAATTGAATGGCGTCGGTGCGCCGCAACCGGCCAGTTCCGCCGGCCACGGGAAGCGACTGCAGGCCACCCAGGATTTTCGGCGCGTAATAGAAGAAGATTTTGTCGACCATGCCGGATTCAAGCGCGGCCCAATTCAGCTTGCTTCCCGATTCGATCATGAGAGACCGGTATTGCTGGCCGGCGAGCCAGGCGGGGAGCTGGGTGAGGTCCGTACGGCCGTCCGGTCCATCGAACACCAGCACGCGCACGCCCCGGTATTCGAGCGCGCGGCGACGCTCGTCAGAGGCGGCTGAAGTAGTGATTACCGCGACGTCGCCATTGGCGCCCGCGATGATGCGCGAATCGAGTGGAACGCGGAGCGTGGAATCGGCCACGATGCGGAGCAACGGGCGGCTGCGTTCGCGGCCGGTGCGGTCGGTGAGGCGGCAATCGTCCGAAAGCACGGTGCCGAGGCCGGTGAGAATCGCGTCGGCGTTGTGGCGGATCTCCTGGACGTGGGCACGGGCGCGATCACTCGTGATCCAGCCGGTATTGTCCTCGGGCGCGGCGATCTTACCGTCCAGCGTCAGCGCCGCTTTCAATGTGACGAGCGGAAGGCCGGTGCGCATCGAATGGATGAAAGCTTCATTCAAACGCGCGGCTTCGTCGCTATATGCGGACGCAATTTCCACCTCGATGCCGGCTGCGTGCAGGCGCCGGAATCCCTGACCGGCCACCTGAGGATTGGGATCTTGCATGGCGGCGATCACGCGCGCGACACCCGCGCCGACCAACGCATCCGCGCACGGCGGCGTGCGTCCATGATGAGAGCACGGTTCGAGCGTGATGTAGAGCGTGGCTCCGCGCGATTCCGCGCCCGCTTCTTCAAGCGCGATCACTTCGGCGTGCTTGGCCTGCGCGTAGGTGTGGAATCCGCGGCCGACAATCTGGCCGTCCTTCACCAATACGGCGCCGACGGCGGGGTTCGGGCTGGTGCGTCCCAGGCCCTGGCGGGCCAGTTCCAGCGCTTCGTCCATGAGGGGGCTTCTCATCATTTCATCATTGGCTTGTGATTAAGCGAAGAGGGACGCGATGAATTTGGCGGGTTCAAACGGCAACAGGTCCGCCGCTTGCTCGCCGACGCCGACGTAGCGGATGGGCAGGTTCAGCTCGCGGGCGATGGCCACCACCACGCCGCCTTTCGCCGTTCCGTCCAACTTCGTTAAGACCAGGCCGGTGACGCCGCTCGATTCGGTGAACTTGCGCGCCTGTTCCAAGCCGTTCTGGCCGGTGGTGGCATCCAGCACCAGCAGCACTTCATGCGGTGCGGCGGGAATCACCTTGGCGGCGGTGCGGCGCATCTTTTCGAGCTCCGACATCAGGTTGGTTTTGGTGTGCAGGCGGCCGGCGGTGTCTACGATCACGTAGTCCATTTTGCGCGCCTTGGCCGCTTGCAGCGCATCGAAAACCACGGCGCTGGGGTCGGCGCCAGGCGATTGCCTGATCACGTCGGTGGAGGTGCGCATGCCCCACACCTGCAATTGCTCGATGGCGGCGGCGCGGAAGGTGTCGGCGGCGCAGAGCAACACCGTGCGGCCTTCGGATTTGTAGCGGCTGGCCAGTTTTCCGATGGTTGTGGTTTTGCCCGCGCCATTCACGCCCACGACGAACACGACGGCCGGCGGCTCCGCTACGTGCGGAACCGGGCGCTCGGCGGATTCGAGCACTTCCAGAAGATGCTGCGCGATGAGCTGCTTGATTTCGCCTGCGTCGGCCAGTTGCTTGCGATCGGCGCGCTGGCGGATGCTTTCGAGAACTTCGCTGACTGTGTTGACGCCGATGTCGGCGGTAATGAGCGCATATTCCAGCTCGTCAAGAAGATCGGCGTCGATTTCCTTGCGGCCGGCGACGGCGTCTTCCAGGCGATCCATCAGGCCCGAACGCGTCTTCTGGATTCCGGCCTTCAGGCGTTCGAGCAGGTTGGGTTCTTGTTCTACGGCGCCGAATAAAGTCTGGATCATGGAGAGAGAAGTAAGGCGATTCTATTGTAGCGGGACTTGGTCCAGGCTTGAGACTACGAGGTCGGGCGCGAATCCCAGTTGATCCATGGGCCACCCGGATCGATTGCACCAGCAAACGCTGTAGCCGAAGGCCTTGGCGCCGGAGGCATCCCATGCATTGGATGAAACGAAGAGGATCTCCTCGGCTGGCAGATGAAGCGCGTCTGGGCCGAGCTGGTAAACCTTGGGAGACGGTTTGTAGGTTTTCAATGGATCGACCGAAATAATCGCGGTGAAATGGGACGCCAGCCCGTTATGGTGCACGGCGGCTTCCAGCATCGCCGGCGAGCCGTTGGAAAGAATGGCGCGCGGAAAATCCTGGAGAGCTTCGAGAGCCGCTTTTGCATCCGAGAACACGGCGGGGGTTAGGTACGCATTGAGAAGCTGCTGAATCTGAGGCTCGCTCGCTTCGATCTGAAGTTGCGCTAAAGCGGTGCGGAGGGCGGCTTCGGTGATGTGCCAGAAATCCTCATAACGGTCCATGAGCGCGCGCAGCCAGGTGAATTCGAGCTGCTTTTGCCGCCAGAGTTGGGAGAGAGCCTGGGGATCGCCAGCGACGGAGGCGCCTGCACGCAGTACCACTGAGTGGACGTCGAATAACGTCCCGTAGGCATCAAACAAGAAAGCTCGATATTTTTTCAGCGGGCTGGCCACTCTCCAGTTTACCTGCCGGAGGGAAATTGGCCTACACTGGTGAAAGCATTCCTAAGAGTTTCTGATGCCGCATGACCAAAAAATCGTGGTCGTGATGCCCGCCTACAACGCAGCCAAGACGTTGCGCATCACGTATGCCGACCTTCCACCGGCCCTGGTGGATCAAGTGATCCTGGTGGACGATGGGAGCTCCGACGATACGGTCAAGATCGCCCGTGAATTGGGCTTGGAACTTTTCGTACACAACCGCAATTACGGTTATGGTGCGAACCAGAAAACCTGCTATCGCGAAGCGCTGAAAGCGGGCGCGGAAATCATCGTGATGGTTCATCCGGATTATCAATACGATCCCAAGTTGCTGCCGCAGGTGATTGAACCGATTGAGCGCGACGAGGCCGACGTGGTGCTAGGGTCGCGGCTGATGGCGGGGAACCCGATGCGCCAGGGTATGCCGTGGTGGAAGTACGTATCCAATCGATTCCTGACGTTTCTGGAAAATCGAGTGTTCGGGCTCGAATTGAGCGAGTATCACACTGGTTATCGGGCGTATCGGCGAGCCGCGCTTGAGGCGGTAAATCTCGAAACAAATTCCGACAATTTTCTGTTCGATCAGGAAATCGTCGCGCAGTTTGTGGATTCCGGAATGCGCATTCGCGAAGTGCCGGTACCGGCGCGCTATTTTCCGGAGGCGTCGTCGGCCTCGTTTCTGCAAAGCTCGGTTTACGGGCTGTCCATCCTGCGGCTGCTGACGCGGTATTTGCTGCATCGGGCGGGATTGCGCCAGCGCCAGTTCCAGAGTCTGCACCGGCGCTACGAGCGCGTCACGGTTCGGGAAAATCGGTTGTAGCGGGGGGAATTCCCATGCGGCAAGGTCTGGTGGGCGTGCTGATCCCAGTCGCGCTGCTCGGCCAGACGGCACTATTTGGACAGGCTCCGGTGGCGCGGCCGGAGTTCGATGTGGCGTCCATCAAGCCATCGGCGCCCGATGAGTTCGATCGAGGCGGTGCTCGAACGCATATTGATGGCTCACAGGTCGGTTTTAAATTCCTTTCCTTAAGTACTTACATTTCTTACGCCTACCGAGTAAAAAACTACGAGATTTCCGGCCCAGACTGGATGGCATCGGCGCGGTTCGATATCACGGCCAAGCTGCCTGCCGGCGGTTCTGCGAGGGATCTTTCCGCGATGTTGCAGACGTTGCTGGAGGACCGGTTCCAGTTGAAACTGCACCGCGAGAGCAAGGAACTGCCCGTATATGGGATGGTGATCGAAAAGGAGGGGCTGAAGATGCAAGAGTCGCCTCCAGACGCCCCTGCGGCGGCGCAGAACGAGGCGCGGCACGGCTTCAACTCCGCGGCGGTCCCAACTGCTGGGGGCGTTACGGTCGACTTGGGCAGTGGCGGCTATTACACGTTTGCCGGCGACAAACTCGAGGGCCGAAAAATGAGGGTCTCCAGCATCGTGAATGTGCTCTCGGCGTTCATGGATCGGCCGGTGGTTGACCTGACGAACCTCCAGGGTAAATATGATTTCGTACTCGAACTTTCACCGGAAGACTTTCGCGCCATGACGGACGGCCATCGCGGCCGGCGTCGCTCTTCCGCCGCAAGCGATTCAGATGGCCGAGGCTGCGTCGGGGGATTCGCTGACCAACGCCCTGGAAAAGCTCGGGCTCAAACTGGAACGCCGCAATGCACCGGTGGAAGTGCTGGTGATCGATCACGCGGAGAAGGTGCCCAGCGACAATTAGGCCTTCCCCGCCGCCAAATCTGTGAAGCGCGAAGCCAGTTACTCTGGTAATAGCAGCGATGCTTCCTATCCTTCAAAACAAATCTGCCGGCGTGCGCGATCCGGTGTGCGGCATGCTTGTGGATCCGCAGAAAGCCGCCGGGTCCGTCGCGCATCAGGGGGCGACTTACTATTTCTGTTCCAAGGGCTGCGCGGCTAAGTTTCAGGCGGACCCGGTAAAGTACCTGCAACCGGCGGCCGCGCCGGAGGCCGTGCGCGATCCGGTGTGCGGTATGACTGTAGATCCGCAGAAAGCCGCGGGGTCCGTCACGCATCAGGGCGCGGCTTACTATTTCTGTTCGAAGGGCTGCGCGGCAAAATTTCAAGCCGACCCCGAAAAGTACCTGCAACCGGCGGCGGCGTCTGAGCCCATGCAACCCGCGCCGGTGGGCGTGGAGTACACATGTCCGATGCATCCGGAGGTCCGGCAAATCGGGCCAGGCTCGTGTCCCAAATGCGGCATGGCGCTGGAACCGGTCAGCTTCACGCGGGAATCGGCGGAGGATGTCAATCCCGAGTACACGGACATGCTGCGCCGGTTCTGGCTGAGCGTGCCAGCGTCGGCGATTTTGCTCGCGCTGATGTTCGCAGGCGTCGACTGGCCGTGGTTGGAACTGGTGCTGGCGAGCCCGGTGGTGTTGTGGGCGGGGTGGCCGATCTTCGATCGCGCCTGGGCATCGATCGTGAATCGCAGCTTGAACATGTTTACGCTGATCGGCGCGGGCGCGGGCGTGGCGTATGTCTATAGCGTGATCGCGACGTTGGCGCCGCGGATCTTCCCCGACTCGCTTCGGCATCACGGCCAACTCGCGCTGTACTTTGAACCGGCGGCTGTGATCGTTTGCCTGGTTTTGCTGGGACAAGTGCTGGAACTGCGTGCGCGCAGCCAGACCAGCAGCGCGATTAAGGCTCTGCTCAAGCTGGCGCCCGATACCGCGCGGCGGATTCGCCCCGACGGCACCGAAGAAGACCTGGCGCTCGATCGCGTGCATCCTGGCGATCTGCTGCGCGTGCGTCCTGGCGAACGCGTTCCAGTGGACGGCGTGGTGGTGGACGGGTCGAGTTCCGTTGATGAGTCGATGATCACCGGCGAGCCGATCCCCGTGGAAAAGGCGCCGGGAAGCCGCGCGACCGGCGGGACTGTAAACGGCACCGGCGCATTCGTTATGAAAGCCGAGCACGTGGGCGCGGAAACGCTGCTGGCGCGGATCGTGCAAATGGTGAGCGAAGCGCAGCGCTCGCGGGCGCCCATCCAGCGGCTGGCGGATCGCGTGTCGGCGGTGTTTGTGCCGGCCGTAATTGCCGCCGCCATCGTGACGTTCATCGTTTGGGCCCTCATCGGTCCGCAGCCCAGGCTGGCGTACGCGCTAGTGAACGCGGTTGCAGTATTGATCATCGCGTGTCCGTGCGCGCTGGGGCTGGCTACGCCGATGTCGATCATGGTGGGGACGGGCCGCGGCGCGACAGCCGGTGTGCTCATCCGCAATGCCGAGGCGCTGGAAGGCCTGGAGAAAGTGGACACCCTGGTGGTGGATAAAACCGGCACGCTGACGGAAGGCAAGCCGAAGCTGGTCTCGGCCGCGGATGATGAAGCGTTGCGCCTGGCAGCCAGCGTGGAAAAATTGAGCGAGCATCCGCTGGCCGCGGCCATTGTCGCGGGTGCGCTGGAGCGCAAGCTTGCATTATCGAAGGCCGAGCAATTTGAATCGGCGCCCGGGAAAGGCGTCACGGCCATGGTGGACGGACGCCGGGTGTCGGTCGGGAAACCATCCACTCCCCAGGAAGCGGCCAACGATTCCGGCCAGACCATTGTGCATGTATCGATCGACGGCCAGCCCGCGGGTACGCTCGGCTTGGCCGATCCCATCAAGCCATCGGCGCGGGAAGCGATCGAACAATTGCATCGCGACGGCCTGCGCATCGTGATGCTGACCGGCGACAATCGCTCGGCCGCGGAAGTGGTGGCTCGCTCGCTGGGCATCGACGAAGTGCAGGCCGATGTGCTGCCCGATGGGAAGGCGGACGCGGTGGCGAAGCTGCAGGCGCAGGGCCGCATCGTGGCGATGGCTGGCGATGGCGTGAACGACGCGCCCGCTCTGGCGCGCGCCGACGTGGGAATCGCGATGGGGTCGGGGACCGACGTCGCGATGGAGAGCGCCGCCATTACACTAGTGAAAGGCGATCTACGGGGCATCGTTCGGGCCCGCGCGCTCAGTAAAGCGACCATGCACAATATCCGGCAGAATCTGTTTTTTGCCTTCGTCTATAACGTGATCGGCGTTCCCGTGGCGGCCGGCGTTCTCTATCCGTTTTTCGGACTGCTGCTCAGTCCCATCATCGCCAGCGCCGCGATGACGTTCAGCTCGGTCTCGGTGATCGCCAATGCGCTGCGGCTGAGAAAGCTCGCGCTGTGATCGATCTGCACAGCCATACCAACGAATCCGACGGCACTTTCACTCCCAGCGAGTTGGTGGACCTGGCGATGGAACGCGGTCTGGAAGCGCTGGCCATTTCCGATCACGATACGTTTGCCGGGTTCGACCAGGCGTTGCCGCTCGCTCGATCGCGCGGCTTGGATCTGGTTTGCGGCATCGAACTGAGTACGCGCGTGCCCGGCAGCAAAGTGCGGACGGTTCATCTGTTGGGATATTTCCTGCACCAGCCGCCGTCCGCGGACTTTCGCGAATGGCTGGACGAGCTGATCGCCGGACGCAGGGATCGCAATCAGCGTTTGATCGAAAGCTTGCACGAACAAGGGATCGATATTCATTTGGGCGAAGTAGAGCGGCTGGGGCGAACCTTGACCGGGCGTCCGCATTTCGCGCGCGTGCTGATTGACAAAGGCTACGTGTCCAGCTTCGACGAAGCGTTCCGGCGTTACCTGGGCGAATCGGCGCCGAGCTATGTGGAGCGATTCGCGCCCTACGTCGAGGCGGCCATCCAGCGCGTGATCGATGGCGGAGGGTTGCCGGTTCTGGCGCATCCCATTCGTTTGGGTTTCCGCGATGTGGAGGCCGAAGAGGAATTCATTGGCGGCTTGCGCGCGGCGGGCTTGGGCGGTATCGAGGTATTTCATTCCGATCATCGTCCTGCCGATATGGAACGCTACGCCGGCATCGCGCGTAAGTATAATCTGGCCGTTTCCGGCGGCTCGGATTTTCATGGTGACGTGAAGCCGCAGATCTCGCTCGGCACCGGCCACAACGGGAATCTGAACATCCCCAAATCCGTACTGGATGGCCTGCGCGCTGCGGTCTAATGAAGACTTTTGACGTGGTGGTGGTGGGCGCGGGCGTCTTTGGCTCTTGGGCCGCGCTGCATTTACGCCGCTCCGGGCGAACGGTGGCGCTGCTGGATACATATGGCGCGGGAAACAACCGTTCCAGCTCCGGAGGCGAATCGCGTATTCTGCGCTGCGGATACGGGGCGGATGAGATCTATACGCGCTGGGCCGTGCGATCGCGCGAAATGTGGCTCCAACTGTTCCACCAGACTGGCCGGCCGGAACTGTTTCAGCAGACGGGCGTACTGGCGACGCCGCGCCCGGGCGATACGAGAGCAGCCGCTTCCAAAACTGCATACGAGAACTGCGGCGTTCCCTTTAAGGTTCTAACCCCGCGGGAACTTGCCCAATCGTTTCCTCAACTGCGTTTTCGCGAGGAGCGTGAGGGTTTGTTTGAGCCGGAATCCGGTGTGTTGCTGGCGCGGCGCGCGGTCCAGGCTGTGGCAGACCAGGCGGTTCGCGAAGGTGTGGAGTATCGACAGGAGATGGCGCCGGCCAAGCCTCACGCCGAGGTGATCGTCTATGCGTGCGGGCCTTGGCTGCCCCAAATATTCCCTGAACTCTTGGGCGGCCGCATTCGAGTGACACGCCAGGAAGTATTTTTTTTCGGCGCACTCTCCGGCGATCCGAGCTTTGCTCCGCCGCGGATGCCGGTGTGGGTGGACATCACCGATGAGCACGGCGCGTATACGATTCCGGATATCGAGAACCGGGGATTCAAGCTGGCTTTCGACCGGCATGGCCCCCAGTTTGATCCCGATTCCGGCGATCGCGCGGTGCGCGACACAGACGCCGCGCAGGCGTTCCTGGCTGAGCGATTTCCCCCGCTGGCCGAAGCGCCGCTAGTGGAATCGCGGGTGTGCCAATACGAAAACACTTCGAATGGCGATTTCCTGATTGACCGGCATCCGGGCTTCGAAAATGTCTGGCTAGTGGGCGGCGGTTCAGGCCACGGATTCAAGCACGGTCCGGCGGTGGGCGAGCACGTTTGCGCGCTGATTGACGGCAAAGCAAGCGTCGAGCGTCGATTTTCGCTGGAAACTAAGTCGCGCGAACCAAAGCGGTCGGTGTTTTGAGGCTGGCCGCCGAGGCGCAGGGTCACCGGCGCGAATCACGGTTGGTACTGCCGCTCCAGAGTCATTGCGCTATCATGAATTTAGTTGCCACCCAATTCGCGGTGGGAGGGATTTCACCATTTACGATAACGAGCCTAAACCCGGCCAAAGGACGCCCATGGAAAAGCTGGCGCAAAACATCCAGGAAGCTTTTCTAAATAATGCGCGCAAGGATAAGACCTTCCTGACCATCTATTTGATGAGCGGCGTGAAGCTTTCCGGCCGCATCAAGAGTTTCGACAAGTATTCTGTCGTACTCGAGACCAACAATCAGGAGCAGCTCATCTTTAAGCACGCTATCTCCACGGTGGTGGTCTCGAAACCGTTCCACGCGTCGGTGGGCGGACATTCTTCCGGAGCCTCAGGGACCGCCGGAACCGCCACGGCCGCGCATCCCGCACCCGCGGAACCCATCGAAGATTAGGTTAAGAAGAGGGATTAACGGCGGCTTGGCAGTAACCAGCGAAGAGCGCGCAATTCTGGTGGGGCTGGATTTGAAATCCCGCTCGCACCGCACTGCCGATCCCGGCGTCCGCGCCGCTGAAGAGTCGCTCGAAGAGATGAAAGCGCTGGCCGACACCGCCGGCGCGCGCGTGGAAGAGACCATCGTACAATCCCGGCAAGCGCCCGATTCGGCCACGCTCATCGGTTCCGGCAAGCTGGATGAACTGCGCCGCCTGGTGAACTTCCACGAGGCCGACCTGGTGTTGTTCGATGCCGAGCTGACGCCCACCCAGCTTCGGAATCTGGAGCGCGCGCTGGATTGCAAGATTTTGGACCGGACGCAGTTGATCCTGGATATTTTCGCGCGCCGCGCTCGAACGCGCGAAGGACAATTACAAGTGGAGCTGGCCCAGTTAAATTATTTGCTGCCGCGCCTGGCGGGGCGGGGAACGGAGATGTCCCGTTTGGGCGGCGGCATCGGTACGCGCGGTCCCGGTGAAACGCAGCTGGAAACCGACCGGCGCGGCATTTATCGCCGCATCAAAAAGCTGAACGATCAACTGGAAAGCGTGCGCGGCGGACGGGGCACGCAGCGCCGCCAGCGGCAATCGGTTCCGCTGGCCACCATCGCGCTGGTGGGATACACAAATGCGGGAAAATCGACGCTATTTAACCGGCTGACGGGCGCCGATGTCATGGCCGACGCGCGCCTGTTCGCGACGCTGGATCCTACCGTGCGTCAACTGACTTTGCCATCGCACCGCAAAGTTCTGGCGAGTGACACCGTGGGATTTATCCGTCATCTTCCTACTACACTGGTGAAGGCGTTCCGCGCCACGCTGGAAGAGGTGACTGAAGCCGCACTGCTGCTGCACGTGGTGGATGCGTCGTCACCCAGTGCGCCGGAGCATACCGCGCATGTCTTCGAGGTGCTGGCCGACATCGGCGCCAACCAGACACGGCAGATTCTGGTGCTCAATAAAATGGATCAAATTGAGGGCGCCGGCAATGATACCGAAAGCCTGGCGCAGCGCATTCTGGGTGAAGTGAAGGCGGGCGCGCGCACCGAGGCGATCCCGGTGTCGGCCCGCACCGGCGCCGGTTTCAGCGAATTGCTGCAGGCCATCGACAACGCGCTTCCCCTGGACCCGGTGTCGCGCCACCGGTTCAGCATCCCGGCGGGTGAAGGCTCGGTGATTCACTTGCTTCATGAGCGCGGCAAAGTGCTGTCCAGCGAGTACCGCGGCGAGATCCTGGAAGTGGAGGCGGAGGTCCCGGAATCGGTAAAACGGCGGCTTTCCGGCTACCTTGCCGAATGATATTCTTATCATCAGGAATCCAAGTAGAAAAAGACGCGGCCCTGACATGAATCTGCCCAATGCGCTGACTATTCTCCGCATCTTTTTCGTGCCATTTCTGGTCGCGGTGCTGGTGGAACAGGATCTGCGGATCGATTGGCGCGGCGCGGTGCTGGTGTCCAATGCGTTCCTGGCGCTTTCCATCTTCTTGATTGCCGCGGCCACCGATCTTCTGGATGGATACCTGGCCCGGCGCTGGAAGCAAATCACCACGGTGGGAACGCTGCTCGATCCCATCGCCGACAAACTGCTGATCTCGGCCGCGCTGGTTTCTCTGGTGCAGATCCGGCGAGTGCCCGCGTGGATGGTGGTGCTGATCATCGGGCGCGAGTTCGCCGTCTCCGGGCTGCGCAGCATCGCCGCCGCCGAAGGCTACACGATCCAGGCCAGCGACCTGGGCAAGACCAAGATGATCACGCAGGTGGCGGCCATTTCCATGGTCCTGCTGAGCATCCGCTGGCAGGCCCTGAGCGGCTTCGCGATGCTCTGGATGTGGGGTGTCGTGTTTTTCGGAATCGCTTCCGCCATTCAATACTTCCGCAAGTTTTGGCGCATGGTGGACGTTTCCATCAAGCACCGCCGGCGACAGCAGTTGTTGCGGATCGAGCGCCAGCGCAAGCGGATGATGCGCTCGCAGGCGGAAGCCGAGTCAGAGAAGATGGGCCAGGCCCAGTAAAGCTGCTTTCGCACACTTCTGGCCACGAAGTATTTCCGCAAGCCAAGTCAAGGCAAGAGGCTTTGTGGCGCACGCACCTATGCGCAATGCCACTCGGTTTTGCGGCGGCAAGACATTTCAAAGGACTTATGTTTAACCCGGAGCAGCTCCGGTTTTACAAATATTGAAGTTGGACGTCGGCACGAGTGCCGACGCTGCACGCAGGTCTGCGCGCACCGCAATGATTCCATATCTTACCGGCCTCATCAAAAACTAGGCGGGATTCTGGAAGGGCTGCGCGCGATCTGCCCCGCAGCATTTCACCGCAGCGACGCGAGCAGCGTGCCGGTTTGCCGCAGTAAATCCAGTCGAGCGCTCTCCACCGCGTGTTGCGCGTCATAGAATGCGATCCACTTCTCCTGTTCGGTGAGCCGCGCGTTATCCACTTGTTGCTGCGTGGCGCGCCCTTCGCCGAGCTGCGCCAGCAGCAGCGAAACCTGATCGCGCGTATAATCCAGATCCAGCCGTGCCACCTCCCGCGCCGACGTGGCCTTCTGGAATTCCTGATAGCTTTTTTGCGTGTCGAGCTGAATCCGGTTGCGCACCTGGTTCATTTGCGTGCGCAGCTCCAGAATGTCGGTTTGCGCTTGTGTAGCCAGGCCTTTGGAGGCAGATCCGGTGAGCAGCGGGATCTGGATGGAGACGCCTAATTCGCCATTATTGCGCTGGAAGCGGGTGAAGAAGTTCTGGTAATTGCTTTTGGCGAACAGCGCGTATTGCGCTACCAGGTCGACCACCGGAAGGCGCGCCGACTCGGCTTCTTTCACCTCAAAACCCTTGGCTTGCAGTTGCGACTCCAGCTTGCGAACGTCCTTGTTGTTTTGGAGCGCAAGTTCCATGGCGGCCTGTTCGGTGGCCGGGACTTCAAACGCCGCGCGCTCTTCGTCCACCGGTTGAATGCGATCCACCGCGGGATAGCCGAGGACCACCGCGAGCGACGCTTCCGAATAATCGAGATCGTCGTTGAGTGCCGAGGAGCGCTGGTTGGCGCGCGCCAGATCAACGGCGACGCGCTTGTTTTCGATGGGGAGCTGGCGGCCCTCTTCCACTTGCACGCCCACCGCGCGGCTCACTCGCTGCAGGCTTTCGACCTCAAGTTGGAGAGATTGCTTGCTGCGGTCCAACTGCTGCGCATCGAGAAACAGCGTCGCGGTTTGATAGGCCACCTGATCGCTCTTGGACTGGGTGTCGATCTCCGCGCCGCGCGCCACCTCGCGGACGCGAGCCAGCTCATAGGTTTTGGGCCGGTTGAATAGCGACATATCCGTGCGGGTTTGGATGATGGAGGGCGCCGAGCCTTCGATGCTGGTGGGGTAACCCCAAACCTTAGCCAGTCCGCTGCCGGCGTAGAGCTTGGGGGCGAACGGATCTTTGGCGATGCGAATGGCCGCTTCAGCTTTCTGCTGATCCAGCCGCGATAGCATCAGGTCGGGGTTTTCTTTCAGGGCCAATTCCACGGCTTGCCGCAGCGTGAGCGGGTGCACCTCCGCGAATAAGGCGGCGGCGCTAGCACAAAGGAGCAGAATATGTTTCAGCACTCTCCTAGGGTAGCCGAGCCGAGCTGGGAAATCGTCCGGGGCGCTTCGCTCGCCCGCGCTCCGTATAGTACGGTGAAACTACCGATCGCATGCTGGTCTGTCCCGTACGCAATTGTCGAATGCCTCTCGCTCGCAGCCGGCAGCGCCTGTGGTGTGAGCGCCGGCATTCTTTCGACGTGGCGCGCAGCGGGTACATTAATCTGCTTCAGCCGCAGGACCGGCGCTCGCATCAGCCGGGCGACACGGTCGCGGCAGTGGCGGCGCGGCGCCGGTTGCATGATGCCGGTGTGACTGGCCCGTTGCTGGCTGCCATCGCCGAGATCCTGTGCCCATCCGAGGGCGACGTAGTTCTGGACGCCGGCTGCGGCGACGGTTTTTACCTGGGCAGCCTGGCCAGCCAGGCCGGATTCAGCGGGCATGGCGTCGACATTTCGGTTCCAGCCATTGAAATCGCGGCGCGCCGTTATCCCGAGTGTGAGTGGATCGTGGCCAATGCTGATCGTTTCGTGCCTTATGCAGACGGCTCTTTCTCGATCGTCATGTCGATCACCGCGCGGATGAACGCGGCTGAATTCCGGCGTGTTCTGCGCGGCGACGGTCGCCTGCTCATCGCGCTGCCAGCGCCGGACGATCTGATCGAGCTGCGCGGATCGGGTCAGGATCGCACGGAGCGAACCATACAAACATTCGCGCACGATTTCACGCTCGCCGATCGCCGCCGCGTCATGACGACAGCCGAGCTTGACGCCGCCGCCGTTCAGGACGTTTTGCTTTCCATCTATCGGCCCATGCGATCGCGACCGTCCGAAGCGATGCGAGTGACGTTCAGCCTAGACCTGCTGGTATTCCGCCTCAATCGACAGCCCTGATCCGTCCGTCTTCCCATCCCTGCGCTTCATCCGGTTTTTCGACCCCTCATCCGAACTCAGCTCGAAATCCGTAGCTCCCCGCCTATTCTGTATTCGAAAGGAGCCCATGAAAATGCAAAAAACAACCATCGCCGCCGTGATCATCCTCACCGCCGGCGCTCTCTTCAGCCAGGACCGCTTCGACATGAAGGTCCGCAACTACTTCTTCGCCGGCCTCGCTGGCGACGCCGGTTCGCTTCAAAAGGGAATGAAGATCTGCGAAGATATTCTAGCGCGCGATCCCAAGCAGCCCGAGGCGCTGGTCTGGCACGGTATGGGTCTCGTCCAGCAGTCCCGCGAAGCGATCCAAAAAGGCGACCAGCAAAACAGCGCGGTGCTGTGGCAGCGCGGCCTGGACGAAATGGATCAGGCCGAGGCCATCGCTCCGAATGACCTCGGCGTCCGCATCGTTCGCGGCGCCGTGCTTTTGATTGCCTCGCAATATCTTGACGCTGAGGCAGCCCACCCTTTAATCGAAAAGGGCCTGAGTGATTATGAGAAAGCGTACTCGGTCCAAGGCCCGGATCTGAGCCGCCTCGGCACACATAAGAGCGGCGAGCTGATGATCGGCATGGCGGATGCTTACGCCCGGCTCGGCCAGCCAGACCAGGCGCAGCACTGGTTCGAACGCATCCAGAAGGATCTGCCCGGCACGCCTTACGCCAGTTCAGCGGCTGCGTGGTTGGAAACCAAAACCCTCGCGCCTCGCCAAGCCGGCTGCCTGAGTTGCCACACGGGCGCAAATGACCAGAGCAAGTAAGATGAAGGGATAGGAAGTCATGATCGGGTCAACGTGGGAAAGAACGGGGAAGAGCGTTCTGAAGGCCGTGATTTTGGATTCGGCCATCGCGTTCATTCCACCCATCCTGCTGTTTGCCATGAATTCGGACACCACGTGGGATCGCCTGGTCGTTGACTTCCGTTTCTCTTTGATCTATTCGAATTGCATCGGCGCATTTGCGTTCCTGCTGCTCCCTAAAGTGTGGATGAGAACGTGTCGGCAGCCGCAATGGATTCGGTGGAGCGCGCGCGTGGCGAGAATGTTTGCCGCATGTGTCGCGGGCAGCCTGATTGCCTGCCTGATTTTCGTTGCCTTGCGCTGGCAGCCCATGAGCGACTATTGGCCGGAATTTCTGGGGTCACTGAAGCTTGCCGCTCTTCTGACGGTCGGCGCGGGGCTTTCCATCGGCATCTACAGCACACTGCGCGAACGCTTGGACGAAACTACACTGCAATTACGTACTAAGGAACTGGAGCGCGAGCGTGCGCTCAAGCTGGCCACCGAAGCGCAACTTGCTTCGCTTGAATCGCGAATCCATCCGCATTTCCTGTTCAACACGCTCAATTCTATTTCTTCATTGATTCCCGAAGATCCCGCGCGCGCCGAACGCCTGGTGGAGCAGATGGCCGCGCTGCTGCGTTTCTCGCTCGATGCCAACCAGTCCGGCCTGGTGCCGCTTGCGAGCGAGCTGAAGATCGTCGGCGATTATCTCGAAATCGAACGTGCTCGCTTTGGCGACCGCCTGCGCTATCAAATTGACGTTCCCGCCGATTTGAATGAATCCCAGATTCCGCCGCTTTCGCTTCAGACGCTGGTGGAGAACAGCGTGAAGTACGCCATCGCACCGGATCGTGCCGGCGGCGAGATTCGCATCACCGGCGCGCGATCCAATGGCGCTTTCCATGTCGAGGTTTCGGACCCGGGCCCGGCGTTTCAGCTGGAATCGGCGCCCGCCGGCCATGGCCTGGACAATCTCAAAGGCCGGCTGTCGACGCTGTTTGGAGACCGAGCGGCGCTCTTATTGCAGCGTGCAGGCGGGCGCAACAACTTGATCTTGTCAGTGCCTCAACCTGTCAACGGCTATGCGCGCATTCCTGGTTGATGACGAATCGCTCGCGCTGAAGCGCCTGCAGCGGATGCTGGCCGCGACCAAGCGTGTGCAAGTGATCGGCGCGAGCACGGATCCAGTGGAGGCTGTGCCCGCGATTCTTGAAGCGAAGCCCGACGTCCTGTTTCTCGATATTGAAATGCCCGGAATGAACGGCTTTGAGATGCTGGCTCATCTTCAGGCGCAGCCCTGGGTGGTGTTCACCACAGCCTACGATCGGTATGCGCTGGAAGCCTTCGGCGTCAACTCGGTGGACTACTTGCTCAAGCCCATCGAAGCGGTGCACCTGGATCGCGCTCTCGATAAGATCGAGCGGCTGCGTGGAACCGCCGCCACTCCTCCGGGCATGGCCGAGTTGATCGAGCGCCTGGCCGCCGCTGCCGGCACCGTTCGTTCGCCCGCTTATCCGGAACGCGTGGCGTCCAAAGTGGGCGAGCGCATCGAGTTTGTCGGCCTGGAACAAGTGACGCATTTCTTCGCCGCCGACAAGCTCACCTTTGCAGCCACGGCGGCCAAAACTTACGCGGTGGACTATACCATCCAGGAGCTGGAAGAGAAGCTCGATCCGGGCAAATTCGTGCGGGTGCATCGCGCCACGCTGGTCAACGTGGCGCATGTGCAGGAGCTGCACTCCTGGTTCGGCGGGAAGATGATGGTGCGATTGAAAAATTCAAAGCACACCGAACTGGCTGTATCGCGCGACCGCGTCCGGGCTCTCAAGGAGCGCCTGGGAATTTAGCCGGGAAACTCAGTTGCGGATCAGTATTCGAATCGGAGTTGGAGCAGATGAGACGGAGGCGTTACAGAAGATGAACCAGATGGTGTAACGGGTCGCGATTTTCCCCTGCGTAGCGAGCCGATTTTCCGAGATTAGTTCCCGCCGTCCCGGAAGGGAGCGAGAGGTGCCCGCGGAGCGGAGCGTGCGAACGCCAGCGGGATGGCACGATCCCGCAGCAATCCCATGCCGCCGAAGCGGTCTCTGCATAATAGATCGAAGTGAGCGGGAGGAACTCCGCCTTGGCTACACCACCAAAAGAGTTCCCCCGCCGCGGAATGAACTTTGGGAGTTCGTACCTCCCAGAGGCCAGATCCTATGCAGATCCTACACCCATTTGCCGGCTCGGTCCAACAATACAACGAGCAGCTATCCAACCCCGATGCTCATCGTCCCAGCCACTGTCCGCAGTGCCAGACCAAGCGTCCACTCAGCGCGCATGGCTTCTACACGCGCACGCTCATCGACACAGCCTTCGACGGCGTGATTCGCGTGCGCCGCTACTTGTGCCACGCCTGCCGGCGCACTGTCTCTCTACTGCCGGAGTTCATCTTGCCCTACCTGCGGTCGAGCCTGATGGTGATGGCGCTGTTCCTCCTCGCCCGTCTGCTCGGCGGACAAACGCTGCCAGCCGCAGCGAAAACCGCGCCGCCTCCCATGCCCTACCAGCGCGGCCAGTTCTGGGTTCGCCGCTTCCGCGCGCAGGCCCAAGCGCTGTGCGCCGCGCTGGCCGCGCTGACTCAACCCGCTCCCGCGCCCGACTTCGTCCACCGCGCCCTGACCATGCTCGAATCCATCGGCTGGATCGCCGCTCATCGCTTCCTGTTTGCCGGCGTGCGCTGCCATCTGCTGGGCTGGCCGCGCGGTCTGGCTCCCGACGGCCGCCGCGCCGCATTCTCCTCCGTCGCAGCGCCCGTCTGAGCCTCCCCACACACCATTTGCATGGAACCGCGAAGCCTTCCACCGTAAGATGCCGTCCAGGAGAAACACTCGATGGACAACAAGGCCGAAAAAGTCGCGCTATTTCGTTACGGGCTGATTGCGCCTCTGGTGCTGGAGACGCTGCCCCGCGGCGAACTCACTCGGCGCGCGCAGCAGATCGCCGCCCGCCTCTACGACATTCCTCATTCCACCCGCCGCCAGGTCTCGGTGGACACGCTGCTGGATTGGTCGCTGCGCTATCGCCGCAACGGTCTGGCCGCGTTGTCTCCCCAACCGCGACAGGATCGCGGACAAGCCCGTGCCGTCGCGCCCGACACCGCCGCTCTCATCGAACGGCTCAAACGCGAGAACCCGCATCGCACCGGCGCGGCTCTGCTGCGCGAACTGGCCACCGCCAATCAGGCCGGCCTGTCGGCCTCCACTCTCTATCGTTTCCTGCGCGCTCGCGGTCTCACGGAACGCCAACTGTTGCTTGAAAAAGCTACCGCGCATAAAAAATACGAAGCGCAGTTTGCCAATCAGATCTGGCAGAGCGACATGTTGTTCGGACCCTGGGTCGGGCGGCCGGGCGGCGGCAAGCAGCAAGTCTTCCTTCAGGCCGCTCTCGACGATGCCAGCCGCCTCATCCCGCACGCCCAGTTCTATCCCAACCAGGGACTGGATGCTTTCCTGGACTGCCTGCGCCAGGCCATCGCCGCCCGCGGCATCCCCACCCGTCTCTACATGGACAACGCCAAGATCTACCGCTCGCCGCAGTTGGCCCGCATCGCCGCCTCCATCGGCATTCTCATCGTGCACACCCCTCCCTATCAGCCCGAAGGCCGCGGCAAGATCGAACGCTTCTTCCGTTCCGTGCGCGAACAGTTTCTGGCCTCACTCGATCCCAAGGTCCTGTTGTCGATTGAGCAACTCAACGAGCGCTTGTGGCATTGGCTCGACACCGTCTACCATCGTCGCGAACATAGCTCCCTCCAGACCACACCGCTGCTGCGCTGGCAGCGCGATATCGAACAGGTCCGTCAGCTTCCGCCGGACACCGATTTACGGCGTCTGTTCTTTCATCGCGTGGACCGGTTGGTGCGCCGCGATTCCACCTTCCTGTTGAAGAATCGTTTCTTTGAAGCACCCGCGCATCTGGCCGGCAAACGCATCGAAGTGCGCTTCGATCCGCTCGATCTCACCCAACTGGAGATTTACTCGGAAGGCAAGCCCGCAGGGGTAGCGCGGCTGGTCGATGCGGTCGTCAACGGGCTGCTGCCGCCCTGGGAGACGGAGGAGAAGTAGCCATGTGGGAATCCTTCTTCGGCTTCAAGAAAACGCCTTTCTCCGACAGTCCGGACGCCAAACAACTGTTCGCTTCCCAGGCCTGGAACCAGGTCAAGACGCGGCTGGAGTTCCTCGCCCAACATCACGGCGTCGGACTGATCACCGGCGAAGTGGGCGCGGGTAAATCCACCGCCGCACGCGTGTTCACCACGACCCTCAACCCCAACCTATATAAGATCCTCTACGTGCACTTCTCCTCGGGCTCGGCACTGGACCTGCTCCGTCAGATCGCCTTGGAACTGGACCTGGAACCGGCGCACTTCCGCGGCGACCTCATGCGCCAGATTGCCGGCGCCATCGTGCGCCTGAACCAGAGTAAAAAGCAGCATCCCATTCTGATCTGCGATGAAGCCCACTTGCTGCCGCATCCCGCCCTGGAACAGCTCCCGCTGCTGTTGAACTTCGACATGGACTCCTCCCGCTATCTCACCCTGTTGCTGGTCGGCCAGCCGCTGCTGCGGCGCACGCTTTCCCTTCAGATGCACGAAGCCTTGCGACAACGCATCGGCGTGCAGTATCACCTGGAGGGACTCACGCGCGACGAACTCGACGCCTATCTGGCGCAACAACTCAAAGCCGCCGGTGTGTCGCAGATACTGTTTGACGAGACCGCCCGCCAGGGCATGTATCAGGCCACCAAGGGGATTCCGCGCAAAGTCAACAAGCTCGCCATGACAGCTTTGCGGCTGGCGGCGACGAGTAAGTCGCAGACGGTGAGTGAAGCCATCTTACTCGATGCCACCACGGAGGCGATGCTGTGAAAGAGGACGCCGCCAAGACTCCCTCGAAACCCGCGGTGGTATCGCTGGCGCAGTTACTCGCCGAGCAACCGGCCTCCCCTCCGCCGGGCTGGATCGAGCCGGGACTGTTGCCGCCGCAAGGCATCCTGTTTGTGGGCGGCGAACCCAAGGTGGGCAAGAGCTTGCTGGTGGCCAATCTGGCGCTGGCACTGGCCGCCGGCAAAGATCGCGCCGGCTTCACCATCCCCGCCGCGCGCCGGGTTCTGGTCTGTCAGTTCGAACTGCCCACGCCGCAGTTTGTGGGGCGCTTGGCATCGATGCGCCGATCCGTGGGAGCCGCCGCCGACCAAAACCTGCTGGTGGACACGCGGGCCGGCGGCAATCTGCTGAGCGCCCCGCAAGGACTCAATCACTTTCTCAACGCCGCCCGTCAGGCTGCCGCCGAAGTGATCGTGCTCGATCCTTTGTACTCGACTCACGATCAGGACGAAAACGATACCCGCTCCATGGCGGCGCTGTGCCAGAGCCTGTTGCGGCTGCGCGATGCTTCCAAAGCCGCGCTCATTGTGGTGCATCACGTGCGCAAATCGATCGGCCGCGAAGAGATCGGCAGCGCTTTCCGCGGTTCCTCGGCGCTGCATGCCGTCGGCGATTCCTACCTGCTGCTCACGCGCCCCTCAGCCCATCTTGCCGCCGCCGTGGAGTTGCGCTTCCAGTTTCGCTACGCCGCGGCCTCTGAGCCTCGCTTGCTGCAACTCGATCCGCAGACGCTGTGCTTTTCCGCCGCTGGGGCGGCGCCGGCCCGCGCAGCGGTGGCGCGCAAGAAAGTGGAGCAGGAGCATGTAACTCAGGCGCTGGCCGGTCTGGGACGGCAGGCTCGCTATAACCAACTCCGCCAGCAAGTCATGGAGCAAACCGAGTGCTCCAAACGCACCGCCCAACTGGCGATCGGCGAAGCCTGCCGCGAAGGATCGATTGTTCAAGTTGACGGCCAATACCGGCTACCACTGTAGCTGCGCTTGGCCGCATCGAGGTCCGCTCGGGGTCGCGCCCGGGTGGATGCCCAGGGCCGATGCGACGGAGTTGGCTCCGAAGAAATCGGCTCACCAAAGCCCTCCCGCAGTTCCCGAATCGGGGCGCGGGAGGGCTCTCTGCTTTCCGACCGACACAACAACAGCCTGCATTTCTTTGGTGAAACTCCCGAGCGGAGGCCCTGGGCTATAAAACGCGCGCCCGGCCGCTTTTGCCGGGCGTTCTAACTTGCTTTCCCACGCTCCGGGATACCACCGGTGCCTACACGGGTGAGTATCCTATCCCGGTCCTTCACGTCACTATGCACTCGGAAGCGGGCCAATTCGACAAATCTCGCTGGGAACTACCGTGAGCAGGTCGAGGGAAAACAGTGTGACCCGTTACAAGATGGCGCAACGAAGATCAGCTCGATCCGGCACGGAGGGACCGGACTAATGGGTTTTGTCACGGTTTCGCCATGGCCGCCTGGATTGCTTAACACGTTACCTCATCGTTCAGTGCGATGAGTTGGGAAGTGGTTTAGAATGAGGAAAGCTTCAGTCAGAGGGCGCGTAGCTCAGTTGGTTAGAGCGCCTGCTTCACACGCAGGAGGTCACAGGTTCGAGTCCTGTCGCGCCCACCACTTGAATCTTTTTGAATCAGCAACTTGCCCAATCGACTCCCAGGCATTTCCTGTCCTCAATTCAAAAAACGTATCAGAACCGTATCAAAACCCGATCGGTCCCGTAATACCGTATCAAAACGCCCTAAGCACAGTCCTGCTCGTTGGCCTTGCGATTTATTTTGGCCAGCGCCTCCCTCTTCATTTGCAACTTCATTTGCGAGTACTTCTTGAATACCTTCGCGTCCGTCTGGCGAAGGAGTTGTGTGACCCACTCGTCCGCAACGCCCCCCGCACTGAGACGAGTAGCGTGCGTGGAGCGGAGATCGTACAGCCGGAAATAGGTGATGCCAGCCTTCCGAAGAGTTCGCTCCCAGGTCTTCTTGAAGTTCGTCTGATACCCGGTCGGGCTTTTCGAGCTTGGAAAGAGCCACGGTCCTGGACCGGCAACCTCGATCTGACTTTGAAATGCTTCGGCAGCGATATCGGTCAAGGGTACTTCCGCAACCCCGGTTGGGGTCTTCGAATCGGCGATAAACACCAGCTTGTTTGAAAGGTCAACATGCTCCTTCCGCATCGGCGCCAGTTCTTTGTAAATGCGCAACCCGGTTTCAGTGAGAATCCGAATCGCATTTCGCAGATAGACGGGCGCGTGAGCTTCAATCGCCTGTTGCTCCGACCAAGTCATGTAGTGCGGCCGGAACAGCCCCTTGAGAATTACAGGAAACTCCACGCCTGCGCAAGGATTGGCCGGGCAAAGCTTCTTCTTTACTGCCACGCTGAAGATACGCCGAAGGATTCGAAACTCCTGATGCACAGTAGCTGGCTTCAGTAGGCCAAGTTCCGCGATTCCGTCTCTTCGGCGGACATGCTTGCGTTGCCGAAGCCGGTTACGGAGGTGGATCTCGATTTGAGTTGCCTCGATCTCCGTCATTTTCATTGGACCGAATACCGGAAGCAGGCTCTTAAGCGCATTCTCATTGGATTCGTGAGTGCCAAGAGCTCGAATCGGCGGCTTGGAGTAGTTTTCCAAGAAAAAGGCCGCCCATTCGCCAAACGTAAGCTGCTCGCCCTTCCGAACGATGTGCAGCGTGTTACTGTCTCTGGCTTGAAGCCTCTCACGGAGCTGCCGTTGAGCTTCCTTCCAGTCTTCTGTATGGGTTGATTCCAGGCGGCGGCAACCGGTTTTGTCCCGGTAGCGCATCCACCAAATATTGCTGTCATTGCGTCGGTAAACGACACCATCATGTTTACTCGGTCTTGCCATTCCCAATCTCCTGTTTGAACTGAGCGCGGAAGGGCTCCAACTCCGATTTCAAGAACCGGATATTGCGGCCCATCACGCGGAGATGGGGAATCTGCTTTCACTCAACCCAAAGATACACCGTTTGCGGGCTGACGCCAAGAAAGATGGCGGCTTCCCGAACTCGGATGGGCAGTTCATTGATGGTGGAGCGGAATGGCAAATGAAGTTTGGCGTCCATAAAAACGTTGGCGAAAAAGCACCCCTCAATTAATAAGGAAACGGCGGAGCCACTTCGGGACATAAAATTTGCTGTTTTAACCGTGTGTACATAGCAGGCGGCTGATCAGATGAGGTTCTTGTTAATTGAGAATGGATCATACTCGAAACCGGACCTCTCCTTTTTCTCCCGCTCCAATCGCAGATTGAGGAACGGGTCGGAAGGTAAGGGAGCGGTTAGACTACTGCCATCGTTAATCCTCGCGGCCGGCGGCTGTGGTGCGATTTCAGCAGATCGTTGACGACGCCGCCGAATCCGCGAGATATATACGCGAAATTGCGCGTAAGACGAATCGAGGCCATCTTTGCACGCCGCTTCCCAGACCTCTTTGAGGTTCATGCCCGAAGCCAAACAGGCCTCGATCTCGGCCCACGCCCAGATGACTTGTCCAGTCTTACTGGCAGGTCTCGTAGAGGCCAGTGACCGCAAGTGGACCAGGTCCGATCGAGATCTTCTCAGACGCTGTTGTGGAGTGTCCACGGATCTCGCTTAATTTCGCTCGCTCAATTACTAAGGAAACAGCGGAGGCGGGTCGGGACACGGACTCGCAAGTTTTTGCGATGTGCAACACTTTGCAAACAGTTTGTGAACAAAGTGCATCAGTCGTGGGTTCTCCTCTGAGGGTGCATCAGTTTGTGATCAAAGTGCATCGGATTGCAACATGTGCGGCTCTGAAGACCCTCCCAGACAGCCAAAAGCTGGGTAGTGGAACATAAAGGGTGGGATGCGCCGCACCGGTTTCTGGTTGATTGTCTATTGCTGCGTTTGAACTTAGTACGGGATGCACCTCGCGAAAATTGCATCCCGATTGGGATGCGCCTCAAATCTTGTGATTTTTGGCGTCCCGGAGGGCCTACGCCGTTCCCTTAGTAAGTGAGGGCGCGTCAAATGGCACAACGAGCGATTAGATTTTCTGATGCAACCGACAAGCAGATCCAAGAAGCGACGCGAAAACGCGGTTTCTCATCGTTAGCGGCCTTCATTCGTCATTCCGTGGAACAGGAATTGTTGGGGACGAGGGAAGAGCTAATGAATACTGAGGAACGCCTAGTCGCCAGCATCGAGCAAGTCCGGCGCGAAGTTATTCGCCTGGCGCGAGCGCAGCAAGCTCTATTCGCGCTAGTGAATAGCTTGGCGAAGGTCATGCTGACCTGTATGCCGGAGCCGGCCGGAGAGGCGATGGAAGCCGCCGTCGCCAAGGCACAAGCCCGGCACGCCAGATTGTTGAAGAATGCAGGTCAGTCGATGGGCGTCTCGCAATTGGATATGCAGGACTTGGTGAACCGTGGCGAGGAATAACACGAAAGAGCGCGAGTTCCGAGCCCGGCCACCGGAACCGCCGGGCGCGAAGCGAGCGCCCAGTTTTGACCTCGGCGTTCTAGGGTCATGATGCCTCACGTCCGTATGAGCGGCAGGCGGGTCAGGTGCTCGTTCGGACTCGGCCATGGCACAAAACGCACGCGGCGCCATTTCCAGCGGCGCGCCGTAGGGGTGAAAGAGGCCATAGTGTTTTAACTACAAAACACACAGCCGCGCCGAAGCATTGCAGAGCAGGCCGCGCGGTCTGCGGTCTAATGGGTCTCCGCCCGAATCACGTACCGTTGTCCGGATCGCGCCATAAACCGTTACTTGTCCCGATATCGGTAAAAGAAGTCGAAAACGGCAGGCAGAACCAAGGGCACCATGCCGGGGTGATCGGCTTTCACTTCGTAGTATTCGAACTGAAAATCCTGCTGGAACATCCAGTCTCGCATCAATCGGCTGCCTTGGACCGATGGAAGGGCCAAAGTACCCTCGCTCATCATCACGGGCATGGAACGAATTCGCTCCCAGGGATAATTCGCCTGGTCAACGAACGGTCCTGACATAGGAGCGATGGCGCGCCAAAGCTGGGAGTACTTCGCACCCAGATACCATGTTCCACCAGCGCCCATGGAATGGCCCATAAGAAATACCGAAGACCGGTTGATTGGATATTCTTTCAGCACGATCTCCAGGACGTTGATGACATCTTTTTCGCTGAGTTCGAGAGTGTGTTCCGCTTCGGGCGTTACCGCTGCTCTTTGCTTGGCCGCGATCTCCGGTTGTCCAAAGACTGCGGGCAGCCTGAGTGGCGTGCCATAAGCGCCCAGACGACTGTAGCCGAGCGGCGAGACAACAATGTAGCCATGCTGCTCGGCCAAGTGAAGCATCTGCCGATCGTTCATGTCCATGTAGCGATTCTCATCGGCTCCAGCGCCGTGGAGCATCACGATTAAAGGCAACTTGGACAGGCCATCCCAAGTCGTCGGAACGTACAACCGATACGGCATGTCGCTTTTCGCCGCCGGGAAGTAATATGTTCGGTGCTGATCTCCCTTGGCCCGTAGCTGGGGTGGCGTGGTCTTTTTTGCAAGCTGCTGCGATTCGGCGATCTGCCGATCGGCATCCAGAGCCGAACCGAACGGGATGGGTCCAGTCTGCTGGGCTGCCAGCGTGCCAGTGACAATAACGAGCAGAACGGCGGGTTTCATGCTAACTACTTCACCTCGCCGCCGCGAGACTCTCGGAAAAGAAGGGCAACACCTTCGCCGCGAAACGGGCTGTGATGCGGTTTCCGTGCGTGCCTTCGTAGGTCTCGAATTTGTGAGTAACCCCCAAGCGTGTGAGCGCCTGGTCCAGTTGAGTGTTGGTGGTCAGGAACGGATCCTGGGTTCCAACATCAATGGCGATTGCGCGATAGCTCTTGAGGTTGGGCACATACTGGTCGACCATCACTAACGGCGAGTTTGTGACCCATTTGTCCGCTATCAGAGGCTGGATCTCCCCGTCCTTAGTCGGAAGATCGAAGAATTGCGGCGGGTTCATTGGATCCGGCGCCCAGGCGGCCGCTTGTGCAGAAAGTGCTTTCGCCAGAGCGCCGCTCGGAGGCTGCCTGGTTGGCGCGGCCCCCGGAAGCAGCCGTTGAGGATCGTTCATCAGACAGCAGGAACTCATCGCATAGAGCACTGAGAAAGCCTCCGGATGTTTCATGCCGATCCGCACCGTTCCATATCCGCCCATGGAATGTCCGGCGAGCCCTCTGGCACTGCGATTCGCGATGGTGCGATAGTGGCCGTCAATATAGGCGACGAGGTCGTCCGCGACGAATGCCTCCCAATCGCCTGTGGTGGGCGAGTTCGAGAACATACTGCCGCTATAGATGGTAAACGCGTCCGGAAGCACGATGATCATTTCCCGCGACGATCCGTTCGCGATGTCCGCATCCGCGGCGGCGGGAACCGATAGCGAGTTCCAGTAGGTCTCGGCATGCGCGGCGTAGCCGTGAAGGAAATAGACGACGGGGTAGCGCCGGTTCGGATTCGTCTTGTAACTCGGAGGCAGATAAACGAACACGTCGCGATCTGGAGAGTCGCCTTCGAGATTTCCTTCGAGGGACTTGCCGTGAACTTTGATCTTCTCCCAGGAGCCTTTATTGGCCTCACTTCCGTTTTGCGCCCGGCTTGGCGCAGCCGCGCAGTCTTCGACCACGGTGAAATAGCGGGCCACCGCGTCGGCGCCGACATCGAAAGGGTTCGCTTCGCCGTTCTTGCGGTCATCGGCAGCGTGCGCCTTGAAGAAGGCATTATCGAACTCCGTATGATTGCTGAGGAGCACCGTGGCCCCGTAATCGGCAGCGGCCTTCGACATCTTCTCCGCAGACGCGATATAGCGGTCATAGTATTGTGCATCGGCATTAAAAGGGACCGCCGTGCCGCCCACATAAGCGACTCGCAGCGGCTTGCCGTGGTCACGAATTTCAAACAAGTATGAGAGCGTTCCCGGCGTGTGCCCCGGCGTAGTGACAATGCGCAGGGAAGCATCGCCCACCGAGACTACCATGCCATCGTCTCCGGTGATGTCGCGCTTCGGTTTCCCTCCCATGTGCGTGGGGGCCTTCTCGATCGCATCCCAATCTTCCGCGCCGTAGATGAGATGCACCCCGGGGATGGTCTCCTGCAACATTCGAGCGCCGCCGTCATGATCGCCGTGCGCATGCGACAGGATCACGTACTTCACTCGATTCTGGTCCAACCCGAGCTTCTTGAGTCCACCCAGGACCTCGTCGGGTGCGGCGTAGTCGAACAAAGCTTCAATGATGATGATGCCCTGGCTTCCAACCAGTGCCCACGCGCTATGGATCTTAGTGCCCACAAAATAGAAGTTATCAGCGACCTTCGACGGTTCCGCATACCATGTTTCGCGCGCGGGGATGGTTCGGCTCGGAGGCGGAGGTCCGCCTGTGCCGGGTGGCGGCGGAATGCACATGCGCAGACATGTTCCAGCCCAATCCGTTCCGGCGGCGACCTTCGCGGCCGTGATGTAACCCTCCACCGTTGGGGGAGGCGTCTGAGCCCGCGCGATCCCGCGAGCCGCCAAAACAATGGATACGGACAGTACCGCCGATATAAGCGATTTCATTCCTTCCTCCTTCGCTGTAAGCTTATCTCTCGTGGGCGAACCGGGCCAGGTGATGCCGCTGGCCGTTCTGTCCCTCTTCGCATTCATCCTCTAAAATCTGAATGCCCTTCTGCCGGCGCAGAGACATCCGGATCTTCCAAGGCCGCGTGAATACCTTCGGGTCTTCGATCGTCGCTTCGTACATGAGCGTTTCAGGGTTCATGCGCGTGTAGCGCTCCACGACATGCAATTCGTCGCTGTGATAATTCCCCGCGGCGTCCAGCCAGGTTGTGTCGCTGAAACTGGTGACGTCGGCCACCAGCGTTTTGCCCTCCCAGTGGCCGCGCGAGTCGCCCATGGCATAGGGAAGTCCCTCATTATGCGGGCTGCCGTTGAGATAAATGATGCGGTAGGCATGTACGTCCTGATAAACGATGTACACGGCGCGGTCATTCTGGAATATCTGAAACGGAGATCGCAGATACGCGGCGCGCGGGACCCCGGGTTGAAAGCATTTTGTTTCCGGATCGGCCGTTGCCCGATTTGCGAAATTCTGCTTCTGCTGGGCGGCCGGTTCGGGCCGATACGGGATCTTGCCGTCCGGAGGATCGACAATCACATGGGCGCGTTCGAGGTTGGCGTCCGCATTGTTCTCAGCCATCCAGATGCCCCGCAGGTCCGTTTCCAGGCTCTGCGGCCAGGCGCATCCACTTGCCGCGATGAAGATCACAGCCACGGCCAATCCGTATCTAAGGCTTCTTCTGCGAGCCCGGAAAATGAATCTCATCCCGCTCTCCTTCGATGCAGTCGTATTCGATCAGCTCGGTGCCCTTGGGTTGACGCCGCAGGAAAACGCGCAGGGTCCAGGGCCGGGAAAACACAGTAGGATCGTCCACTCGCGCCTCATAGAGGATGGTGTCGGGTCCGCTCATCGTGAACCGCTCCACTACATGTTCGTTTTGGTCTACGAAATTTCCCGACTGATCCAGCCAGGTTCTGCCGTTGAAATCAGTTACATCCACCACCAGCGTGTCACCCTCCCAGCGGCCCCGCGAGTCGCCTGCCCAGGCGCGATAGTTCTTCAGGTGCGGACTCCCGTCAAGTGGAATGATGCGGACGTCGTGCTCCGTCTCCGACAATAGGACCACGTAGTTGCTGTCTTCCACGATTTCAATCGGAAACGGAGGCACCAGAGAACGCGGCACGCCATGCATATGGCAATGTCCGGTGGGATCGCGTTCGTGATGGCTGTGGTTGTCATTAGCTTGCTGGAGGGCAGCCGGCAAATAGGGCAGCTTGCCATCTGGCGGGTCCACGATCACGGATGCTCCTCCCGGCTCGTTGTAGTACGCCTTCTGTCCTTCGACGTTGAATGCGGCGACGATTGCGGAGTTGCGCCAAACTCCTTGCAAGTCGGGATGCCCGTCGGCTAGCCGCGGCGGCTCGAACCTCGTGGACTGTCCAAACGCGGCAATCGAAATTAGAAGCAGGAAGAATTTCATGTCAAAACCCGATCATCAGCTCGCCTATTTTAGATTTTTGGTCCGGACAACCCATTTCGGATCGACACACAGGCCACAATCCGGACCACGAAACATCAGCGCCGCACGCTGATCGCCCTTGAGCTGCCAGTTCAGCCAGGCCACTGCGATGCCGCCGAATTCTCCGCCATTCGGCTCGCGATACGTGCCACCGTGTCCCACTCCTCGTTCGTAGGCGCGAAACGCCGGGATCTTTGCCAGGTAGTCGAAGTCCGCATTCGCGTTGTTGAACGCGATATCCTGCGCATCGCCGCTGATGTAAGCCATGGGCACGTGAATTGATTCGAGGTCGCTCTTGCTGAGAGTTTTTCCACCGCCCATATTGGTGGGTTTGGCGAACAGGCCGCTGTTCCAAATCACGGCGGTCGTCACGCGCCGATCGGCGGCAACTTCGATGGCCTGAACCCCGCCACAGGATTGCCCCATTACCGCGATTTTGCGGCTATCGAGCTGCTTGTAATATTTGCTGCCGGCACGATCGTTCTCCGCCATGGCCCAATGGATCGCATCGATCATCTGGGATGGATGAGTTGCGGCCGGCGGCAGATTGCGCGGAAGTTCCGTCGTGTCAGCCGGCGTTGTTGGCGGCGCTACGGGAGCTGGAGGAATCGCATTTGGGTTGCGCTGAACAATCGGTCCCAAGGCGATCACAAGATACCCGTACGACGATATATCCGTCAGGAAGCTCTGAAACGCGTTTCCGGCGTTTACGCAGGCGCCATTGCCCCAAACGACAATTGGTAATTTCGCGCCGTTCAAGGCCGGCAAGTCCTCCGGGCGGTAGACTGTGCGATCCGGCAAGCCCGCGTCCATCTCCATCACGGCCTTGTAAGGCCCGGATCCTTGGGTGGGCGCGGGTGGCCGAGAGCCTGCGGGATTTTGGGCCGCACTTTGCGAGCAAAAGATCAGGGCGATCAGAACAACAGAGCTGATTTCTGTGTACCGCCGACGGATTGGTGTCATCGTAGGATCCTTTCTTCTAAGAATCAGCGCCATCAACTATATCGAAGTCCAAGCCGGAATCTAATAGTCCCGCAAGGCGCTGTATGGCCTCCGGAGATCACGGCGACGACAGATGACTGTTGCAATATTTCTCCTTTTGGCTAGCGGTATTCTGTCTTATCTAGTTGGGTCAGCAACTCGCGGGTTGGGTCGAAGATCGAGTTGATCAGCAATCCCGCGAAGAGCAACCCTGCGAACCCGGTGGCTAGAACAAATCCGTACTTCGGATGGCCCATTGCGTCGCTGACCGCACCCATCGCCAATGGCCCAAGAACGGCGGAAAGACAGGTGAAGAAGAGAATCACTCCTGCGACGGCGCCATGCTCCGATTTCGGAAAACAGCTAATTCCCTTGGAATTGATACTGGGGTAAATCACGGACATGAACAGGCCGGAAGCTGGCAACAGATAGAGTGCAGTGCTCGCACCGCCTACAGCTCCGCCAATAAAACAGATCAGAATGACGCCGCTGAAGAGCGCCAAAATCTTCGTCCAGTAGAAGCGTTCTAGCAGCCAGGCGCCCACAAACCGTCCCGTCGCGCGCAGGATAAAGAAAATCGAGACGCTGTAAGCGGCGAGCGCGGCAGCGGAACCGTGAGAGCCAGCCAGCAAGGTCGGCATCCAAACGTACACCGCTGCTTCCGTTGCGACATAAAGGAACGCGCCCAGCGAAAATGCCAGTGCGTATCGATTCTTCATGGCCGCCACGGTATGCCTTAGGTCCATGCTTTCCTGGCTCGCCTTCCTAGTGCCGGGATATTGGGCTCGCAGCGCGATTAAGATCAGAACTACACAAATTGTGCCCGCCAGGGTGTACAGATTTTTCCACGAGGCGCCTGTAGCCAACAGGCGGGCGAGAATCGCCGGACCAATGATGGACCCCACTCCGAAGAATCCCTCCACGGTGTTCATGAGTGACGTATGCTCGGTTGTCGATTTGGAAAGATCTCCGATCAGCGCAAGCGCTCCGGTTTTGAAAACGCCGATCCCAATTCCGGAAACGGCCAGCAGAATCGAGAAATAGACGAACGAGTTTCCCGCTGCAAACAGGTACGACGCGGCCGCAAATAACGTGAGCCCCACCACGATGGTGGGCTTCCTGCCGAACGTGTCGGCCAGATGGCCCAGGAAGAATCCGGCGACGGCGATTCCCGCCATGCTCGCGTACTGAAACGTACCTGCGGCTGTCAGACTCAGGTGAAACGTCTTAATGATCTCCGGAATAATGATTCCGACCGAGTCCGTTGTCATGGCAAATACCATGAACATGAGGAAGGTGAGTGCCTTGATGCCGGTCATCGGACCAGCGCTTTCGTCTGATCGCCCGCCGGATCCGAATGGGTAATTACCGCGCGTCGGTCGGCAAGATCGACCTCGAGCCGCGCCCAATCGGAATTCTTGCGCCACTCCATGACAAGTGAACTGTGGTCAGAGTCGGGGATCTGAACATCGCCCGCGAATGCTGGGTGCGAGTTACGGAAACGGATCAGATCTATTAGAGAATGCACTACTGGGGCTTCCAGCCGCTCGCACAATTCGGCATGCGTATAGTAATGACGGTTGATGTCACGGCCCACGCCGGTGCGGCCAAGCAGATCCAAGTCATTCGCCCCGGCCAAAAGCCCAACGTAATAGACCTGGGGCACTCCTGGAGCAAAGAATTGGATGGCGCGAGCGATCAGGTAATCATCGTCCCGGCGGCCGAGGGCATCGTAGAAGGTGCAATTGACCTGATACAGATCCAGGTTGCTCGCGGCTGTTCCGGTGGCCTGCCGGCTCTCGCCGTTGCTCCGCTGGTGAATCGTTTCGACCAGGCCATCGATTTCCTCGGGCGGGAGCAAACCGGGCGGGCCGTCCGGGCTCTTTCGATCCGGCCCGACATCGATTACTCCGATTCCGTCGTGTGTGTCCAGCACGGTGATCACGTTGCGTGGGCTGATTTCCAGCCATTCTTTCAGATGACGGGTGTCGGAGGTATAGAGCGCCTGTAGAACAAGCGGCGGGAGCGCAAAATCATATACCCAATCCACCTGCTTGGCGATTTGGATCTGCTCCAGATAGTGGCTATGGATTTCGACCAGCACTTCAATTCCACGGTCGTGCGTCCGCCGCGTGAGTTCGCCGATGAATTCAAAGGTTTCGGGAATCATGAAACAACTGGTGCCCCGCTTCTTGATGGCATAACCGGCAGCGTCGAGGCGGATCGACCGAATGCCTGCTTGCTGAAAACGATTCAGGATTTCATCCAGGTACCTTTTGCCCTGCGCGGAACGAACGTCGATATCAATTTGTTCAGCAGTGAAGGTAGTCCACAAGAGCCGCTCGGTTCCATCGTCCAAGTGCATTTTCGTGAAAGGGAGGCCTGGCCGCGGGCGATAAATTTGCAATAGCTCCGCTTCGGCCGCGCCATCCCCAAAAACACGCCCGTAGGTGAGGAACATGAATGCGTAGGACGATGCGTGGCCACGCTTTCGAAAGTCGGTGAACTGCGGAGACCGGCTCGAAATATGATTCACGATCACATCTGCCATCAGATCCGTGCGCTCGGCCAGCGCGCGTACTTCGTCCCACGAGCCCAACCGGGGATCGATCTGAGTGTGATCGATTGGATCGAAGCCCGCATCGGCGCCATCGATCGGCCAAAAGAAGGGCAGCAGATGAACGCCGCCGAACAGTCCAGCCAATGGCCCGTCACTGAGCAGTGACTGAAGCTCGCGAAAGCCGCCGCCCGAAAAACGATCGACGTAAGCGATGAGCTGTACTTGGTTCTTCATGGCCGCCGGGGAGGAGACGACTTCACAAATGCTGCTCCATTTTCTCCAGGCTTACTCCGTTGGTTTCCGGGTAGAGGGCCAGCACAACAAAGAATTGCACAACCATCATCACCGCAAACAGGACAAACGGAACAGCCCCGGAACGAGCAGCCATCACGGGAAACACAGTGGAAATGAGAGCATTCATGAACCAATGGGTGAAGCTCCCGAGACTCTGGCCTTTGGCGCGAACCAGATTCGGGAACACTTCGCTGAGGTAAACCCAAATTACCGCGCCCTGGGAGAATGCGAAAGAGGCGATGAATCCGACCAGCAACCAGAGCAGCAATTCCGGGCGCTTGCCGGTTGCGAAAATCATGGCGACCCCACCCAGGCAGACCGCCGTTCCGACCGCCCCAGCCAGCAAAAGCTTCTTGCGCCCCAGTCGATCGATCATGCTCATCGCGATGAGCGTGAACACAAGGTTGGTGAAGCCGATGACAACAGCTTGCATATCGCTCGAAACCTTACTGAATCCGGCACGCTCGAAAATGTCGTTCAGATAGTACAGAATCGCGTTGATTCCCGAAAGCTGGTTGAAGATGCCGATCGAGATTGCAAGGAAAATCGGCTTACGGTAACGAGACTGGAATAGCGGTTCCCGTCGGATGCCGCTCTGCATCTTCAAGGTCTCGCGGATGTCCCGTAGGTCGTGCTCCGGGTCCTGTTCGCCGACCCGCTTGAGTACTTCGCGGGCTTCCTCCATCCGGCCGGCCGCGATCAACCATCGAGGGCTTTCCGGGATTCCGAAAAGGGCAAACAGAAATACAGCCGCCGGAATCGCGACCATCCCGAACTTCCAGCGCCACTCTGATTCGCCGAATCCGACGGATGCGACGATAGAGTTCGATAGATAAGCCAGCAGAATCCCGACAACCACGTTCATCTGAAAGAGTCCGACCAGACGTCCACGCCTGGGAGCCGGTGAGATTTCTGCGATGTACATTGGCCCGATGACGGATGATGCGCCGATGGCCAAGCCCCCGATTGCGCGAAATGCAATCAGGGCGACCCAGCTCCAGGTGAAGGCACAACCGATGGAAGAAACCAGGTACAAGGCCCCTAACATCCGAAGGCAGCGGCGCCGTCCGTATCGATCGCTGGGCGCCGCCGCGCCTAATGAACCCAGGACCGTCCCGAACAGTGCGCTCGAGACCGTGATGCCTAGCGTCAGCGGCGATAGTGCAAACGTGTCACTCAGCGCTTTCGTGGCGCCGGAGATGACGGCCGTGTCGAATCCGAAAAGCAGTCCCCCTAAGGCCGCAACCACAGAACTGCGCAGCAAGTACCCGTTGAGTGAAAGCGCCGTTGCTCTTCCGGCCGCACTGCTGCTCGTTCTCACGGCTCAACGACCTCTCTCAGAGTCCACGCCGGTATGGCGCCATGGCGGCTGGCGACCAGCGCACCAACGCGATTGGCGAATGCGGCGATTTTGTCCACGGGCCAATCGGAGATCAGGCCGTGCAGGAATGCAGCCGCGAACGCATCCCCCGCACCTACCGGATCTGCGATCTCCACCGCGCGACCAGCGGCTTCTACATATTCCTCGCCGCACAACATCGCGCACCCGCGTGCACCCAGGGTCACGCACACCGCCTTCCAGCCAAACCATTTTGATCCTTCGCGGCAGAACGCTTCGATTTCCGATGGCAACCGCGTAAACTTGCATACAATGCAGAGTTCTTCTTCATTGAGCTTGACTACGTCGGCCAGGTCCAACATCTCGATCACAAGTTGCACCGAATAATTGCCGGCGCGGAGGTTGAGGTCGTAGAAGCGAATCGCGGCGGGCAGAGCATCCAAGAGCCTATCAAGCAACGCCCTGCCTTGAGGCATCGCTGCAAACAGAGTTCCATAGTAGAAGGACGCAGGGGCGCGCTGGATGATCTTCGTGATTTGCTCTTGGCGAAGGCCGAGCGCATCATATGCCGCTGGACGTCCGATGACGAAACGCGTTTGATCCCCCGGTCCTAGTGCTACGCGTGCGGTGCCGGTTGGGTATCGGCGTGAGGTCTGCAAAAAGGAAGTGTCCACACCGAGACCGGCAATCTCCTGCAGTGCCGCTTTCCCGAGACAGTCGGCGCCGACGGCGCTCATCAGCAGCGGATCGTATCCTAAGCGTTTGGCATGAGCCGCAAAGTTGAGCGGCGCGCCTCCCAACGCCGTGGAGTGCTCGAAGATGTCCCATAACACCTCGCCGACCACAAGAATCGCGTGTGATCGGCCGGCATCCTGTAAAGACAAGTTATGACAATATGTCAGGCCATCCATTGCGCAACAGCCAGTATGGTTAGCCGCGAAATAGCTGTCAACTCTTTTTTCGAGCGCCGCAAGAATCGCGAATCACCAGGCGGAAATCGAGCAGAATATCCCGTGCTGGCAATTTCGGATAGCGCAGACGTTCCAGCATGGTACTAATGGCAATCGCACCGATATCGGCACAGGGCTGGTGGAGCGTCGTAAGCGGAACGGACAAAAGACTCGCGTACTTAACGTCGTCGATTCCTGCCAGGCGCACCTTTCCCGGCGCATTCACTCCTAGCTCCGTGAGCGTCTTCATCAGATGGGCAGCCGTGAAATCGTTGGCGCACACGATGCCGTCCGGCCGGGATTTAGCGAGGGCCGATTTCACCTGTCCCTTATCTTGGGGATCAATGCGGCAGACGCTTGGCCGCAGATTCCCAGGTGCGTCTCCCAGCGCCTCGCAATAGCCGGCGATGCGCGCGTCTACGGTGGGCGCGGAGCACGGACGCCCGACAAACATGACGCGCCGGCACCCGCATCGAAGCAGATGGGCAGTAATCGCATACCCCGCGCGGCGATTGTCGATCCCCACCAGGTCGTACCGGCTCCGTGCGGGGTAGGGCACCAGGTCGCGATCCAGCAGCACGAGCGGGATTTCCGCCTTGTCGAATACCGTCGCGATCTTATGATTGATCGCGTCCTTCTGCGGCGTAAGTTCCAGCGGCGCAAAGAAAACACCGGATACCTTCTTGGCTAAAAGTTGCCGGCAGGCTTGCGACGCCTGATGCTCCACGTCCGCCGAGTCCCCCAGCGAACTTCCCCACAACAGGACATGAGGGCCGTTGTGCTGCGCCTGGGCCATTCCGCGGCAGATCGGCTCGAAAATCTCAGTACGGCCTAATTCCGGGATTAGAAGTCCGAACGTGTAACCACGCGCCGCGGGGTCCACGCGAACATAGCTGCCCGATCCTGCGCGCCGCTCGATTATGCCGGCTAACTGAAGCTCGCGCAGCGCCCGATTCACCGTGGGCCTCGAGGCGCCAAACGTTCTTACCAGTTCTGATTCACTGGGCAGGCGCTGCCCTGGTTCGTATCGGCCGGATGCGATTCCCTCGGCGAGCGATTGCCGAACCCTTTCGTGCTTAGGTGGCAAGATCTGGTTACTCACGACCTGATAATACAGGTTTGGGAACAAAAATGTAAATGGCCTTGACAGGTATTCATCGGCGAGGATATATTTCATTTGCTGTCGCGATGAAACGATACTTATTCCTGCTCGTCATCGCTGTGTTCCTTAGCATCGCCAACTCAAACGCCCAGCGAGCCGGCGAGCTTCGGGGCGAGGCGGTCGACCCCGACGGAACATTGCATGACAACGACTTCTCGGTTCCGCTTTCGAGCTTCCTGAGTCCGGAAGCACGGGCGTACATGCTGCATGTGTTGCGAGACCGGCCCTTCGCGGGAGGGCCGAGCGCGACCCAAGATATCAAGGGGTACCGCGCTCGACAGGACGAAATCATGAATTGGTTCCTGAAGCCGATTCGTGAGCGCTATCCCGTAAATGTAGAGCAGAAGACCATCGCTGGAATCTACACCGACGTCATTACTCCCAAAGATGGTATTGCGCCAAAGAACCGGAATCGAGTGCTGTTGAATGTCCATGGCGGTGGGTTCCTATCGGGCGCTCGAACCGCGGCGCTTGTCGAGTCCATTCCGATCGCGTCTGTTGAGAAGATCAAGGTGATCACCATCGACTATCGGATGGGGCCCGAATACAAATTTCCCGCGGCCAGCCAGGACGTCGCAGCGGTTTATGAAGAAATCCTCAAGGAGTACCAACCACAGCACGTAGGCTTATACGGCTGTTCGGCGGGCGGAATGCTGACCGCGATGTCAATCGCGTGGTTCCAAAAAAACCACCTCCCCAATCCGTCGGCGATCGGCGTTCTCTGCGCGTCGATCGGCGAACTAACCGGGGGCGATGCAAGCTTCATCACAGGTCCTCTGAACGGGTTCGCCGTGCCGGCTGGACGCCAAGGATCTGGTGCCGGGATGCAGTTCCGCCCGGCATATTTGAGCAACGTCGATCCTAAGGACCCACTGGCCTATCCCATCAATTCGCCCGCGCTAGTCGCGAAATTCCCACCTACGCTGCTGGTGACGAGCACTCGCGGAATGGAATATAGTTCCGCGATCAATTCACACAACGCATTGGTGCGGGCGGGCGTCGACGCCGAACTGCACGTGTGGGACGGACTGCCGCACGCGTTTTGGTACAACTCAGACCTGCCCGAATCCCGCGAGGTCTACGCTGTAATTGCGCGTTTCTTCGATCGGCACTTCGGCAAATAAGACATGAATAATACCGTCTGGTTATTGAGTTTTTCATTATGCCTCTCTGCCGCGCAGCAAAAGGCGACTCTCAACGCGAACGAACACTGGGTCGCCACCTGGGCGACCGCTCAGGCTGTTGCTCCCGTTCCACCGCTTGGCGCTCCTCTTCCGCGTCCCGAGGCAGCGCGTCCCGAGGCAGCGCGTCCCCAGGCAGCGCCGGCTCGGCCCTCGCCGATCGGGCCAATTCCGGAAACATTCAAAAAGCAAACGGTGCGAATGATTGTTCGGACCAGCATAGGCGGGCGGCGCGTTCGAGTGCAGCTTTCGAATGCGTACGGCAATCCAGCTCTTACTATTGGAGCGGCCCACATCGCTCTCCGCCAGAAAGACGCCGCTATCGTTCCCGCGTCGGATCGCGCTCTCACGTTTGCTGGAAGAGCGTCGTTCAGGGTTCCGCCGGGAGCTTTGGTTGTAAGCGATCCGGTGGATCTGGATGTTCCCAAGCTCACGGACTTGGCCATCTCGCTCTATCTTCCGGAAGATACCGGCCCTCCCACGGTGCACTCCTTGGGCCTCCACACGACTTATATTGCGAGCGGGGACGCCACCGCCGATGCGACGTTGAATCCGACTACAACCACAACCGCCTATTTCTGGCTCGCGGGCGTCGACGTCTTGGCGCCTTCCCGCGCTTCGGCGATCGTGGCTTTCGGGGACTCCATTACGGACGGCTTTGGGACCACGGCCAACAAAGATCAGGCTTGGCCCACCCTCCTGGCCGGCAGACTGGCGTCCAACAAGTCCACCGCCATGCTGAGCGTGCTGAACTTGGGAATCTCCGGCAATCGGGTGCTGCACGACGTCGCCGGAACGAATGCACTGGCCCGCTTCGACCGTGACGTACTCGCGCGCCCCGGGATTCATTGGATGATTCTGCTGGAAGGAATCAACGACATCACGTTTTCGGCAATACCGGGAATTCCGCCGGGCCAAGCTGTCACAGCCGAAGACTTGATTTGGGGATACCGGCAAATGATCGAGCGAGCGCACATGCACGGTATCAAGGTGGCAGGCGCTACGATCATGCCTGTCGAAGGCGTGGCTACCTACACCGAGAACGGGGAGGCGGTTCGCCAAGCAGTGAACCAATGGATCCGGACCAGCGGGGCATTTGATGCGGTCATCGATTTCGACGCCTTGACGCGCGATCCCGCAGACCCCAAGAGGCTGCGCTCGGATTTCGATGCCGGCGACCACGTGCATCCAAATGATGCGGGAAATCAGGCCATGGCGGACGTGATCGATCTGTCGACTTTCCTCAAATAGGAGCATGGAAATGTTACTGAGATGGAAACTCTGGTTGGGTTCGATGTTCCTTGGTTTGAGCCTGTTGCCGCTCGCGGCCCAGGAACCGGATGCCAAGAATACGGTGGTGATCGATGACGATGGCACGGTCCACGTCCCGGCTCAAGTTGTGCCGATGTCCGGCTTCCTCAGCCCGGAGGCCAAGGCCTACGTCACGCAGCACCTGAAGGACATGCAGAACCCTCAAGTGCTGGCGCAGGACAACGGTGTGCCGCGCTTCATGAAGGGGTATCTGGAGCGGCAGAAGGTTCTCTATCCAGTCGAGCGGGAGGAAACCAAAATTGCCGGCGTACACGCGTACGTTTACACGCCCAAGGCGGGGATCTCAGCCGTGAACCGTGATCGCGTCCTGATCGATCTGCATGGCGGCGGCTTCTCCGGATGCTGGCCTGGATGTGCGGAACTGGAGTCCATCCCGATCGCTGCCCTGGGCAAGATACGCGTGATTACCCTCGACTATCGTGAAGGACCCAAGTACAAGTTTCCCGCCGCGAGCGAAGATGTTGCTGCCGTGTATCGGCAACTCCTGAAAGATCACGCGCCGCAAAACATTGGCATTTACGGCTGCTCTGCGGGCGGGATGCTAACGGCGATGTCGGTTGCCTGGCTTGAAAAGCACAATCTGCCCAGGCCCGGAGCGGTGGGGATCTTTTGCGCTGGAGCGGGTTCTCCCACCGGCGCGGGCTTCGGCGATGCGGCCTACACGGCCGGGCCATTGGGCGAGGCGCGGATCATGGCGCCGCCGCCAAAGCAGGACGCTCGGAAAACGGAAGCCCCACAAGGACTGGGCTACCTCGCCGGAACCGATCCGAAGGACCCGCTCGTGGCCCCGATCAACTCGCCGCAAATTCTGGCAAAGTTTCCGCCAACATTGATTATCACAGCCACTCGCGGCTTCGAAATGAGCGGCGCGCTTTATACCCACACGCAGTTGGTGAAGCTGGGAGTCGACGCCGAGCTGCACGTGTGGGAAGCACTGTTCCATGGATTCTTCTATAATCCCGATGTGCCGGAATCGCGCGACTGCTACGACGTGATCGTAAAGTTCTTCGATCGCCACCTCGGACACCGGAGTTAGGAGGACCCATGATCCTGCGGCTGATATGGGCATTTTGTGCTGCTTCCGGACTACTATGCGCGCAGACGAGCGCCAAGAAGCTGGCCGAGTCCGATTGCACAGCGCAAAGGCTGGGCACTTCAATTCCTGCTGAACTGATCGGGGAGCCGGTTGCGGCGGTAACTCTGACCGGGCCCGTCTGGAATCCCGCAGCGGCGGCGCGGCCTGCCTATTGCAGCATCGATGGCTCGATGGCTCCAGTTGAAACTAGCGGCAAAGCGAAACCAATTCTCTTCCGCGTATTGTTGCCGGCTGAGTGGAGCGAGCGAGCCGCTCAGCTCGGCGGAGGCGGGATGAACGGCATGATTCCGAACCTCACAATGACCTTCGGTGTCACCACCGGGCCAGGGCTCCTGGAGCGTGGGTTTGCCACTTACGGAAGCGACTCTGGCCACACAATGACGGGCACTGACTGGGCGCTCAGCGAAGAATCCATCAAAAACCTCGGGTACATGCAACTGAAGAAGACCCACGATGCCGCAATGGAACTGATTCAGCGCGCTTACGGACAGAAGCCCCAGTTCAATTATTTCTTCGGCACCTCGCAAGGAGGCCGCGAGGCCCTCACCGTAGCTCAGCGCTATCCCGCCGATTACAACGGCATCATCGCCAACGTGCCGATCGTGAGTTTCTCTTCGCTCATGCTGGCGCCGGAGCTGATTCGTATTCAGGAAAAACCGCTGGCCAACTGGGTTGCACCCGCCAAGGTGAACGCCATCCGCGGGGAATTCATGCGGCAGTGCGACAAACTAGATGGACTCGCAGATGGCATCATCAATAACTATCCAGCCTGCCGCGCGATTTTCGACATCAAACAAGGAAAGAAAGGACGCGACCCTTGGGCTGCAAAGCGCTGCGCTGGCAACCGCGATCCTGATCCCGCAGATACGAGCGCGAAGGCATGCTTGACCGACGGCCAGATCTCAACCCTGGAGATGGTTTACAGTCCTTATCTGTTCGCTACACCGCTGGCCAACGGCGTCAAACAGTTTGGAATGTGGGTGCCGAATACCGATCCCAGCGGTATGGGGCGGGAAAAGGTTGACCAGTTCGCCCGCTTCTTCGTGATTCCGCAGACGAGCCATGGATTAAGCGGGATGAACTATACAACGGACGGCGATGGAAAAACGATTGAAGCTGCACCTATTCCGAATACATATGATCGTCTACCAATACTCATGGACTGGGTGGAGAAGAAGGAGCCGCCACCGAAGCAATTGACGGTAACCGGGGGAGGGCGGAGCCTGCCGCTGTGTAACTATCCGCTGTATCCGAAATACGTAGGAGGTCAAGCTAGCGATGCCGGATCATACCTCTGTGCACAGTAGATGCCGCCACCGCTCGACGAGCATGCTGAGCGCACTCGTTCTGCTGCTCTCGGCCGTTCTATGCCAGGCGCAAACTGTTTCGCCTAAACATCCCTGCGCGCAGCTGCTCGGGTTCAGCGCTCCGGGAATCGAGTTTTCGAAAGCCGAGTCCATCCCGGCCAGCGACGGGTTGCCGGCGTACTGTTTGGTGCAGGGCATGATCAACAAACGAACTGGAGCCGCAGGGAAACAGTTTGGTATCGGCTTCGAACTGCGCCTGCCGGATATGTGGACGGAGCGCTTCCTGTTTCAGGGAGGCGGTGGGATGGATGGTGTCGTCCGGCCCGCGACCGGCGCGATTCCCATCTCGGGATCCACGGCCGTGCCGGCTCTGGCGCGCGGTTTCGCAGTAGCGACAACGGACTCAGGGCATCAAGGGCAAGGCGGACCGATTGGCGCCGCGGCCGATGCCTCATTTGGCATTGACCAGCCAGCCCGAATCGATCAAGCCTACGGCGGCTTTATGGCGGTAACGGAACTCGCGCGCCAGATGATCGTCCACTACTACGGTCAACCATGGAAAAAATCCTACTTCATGGGCTGTTCCAACGGAGGGCGGCAAGCCCTTCTTGCGGCAGAACGTTTTCCGCTCGCATTTGATGGCGTTATGTCGGTAGCCCCGGCCGCCCGGGTGGGTACCGCCACGATCAGCTCCGTGTGGGAAACGATCGCGTTCTCTGAAATCGCGCCGAAGGACACCGCGGGACGGCCCATTCTCTCCAAGGCATTCTCGAATGCAGATTTGACATTGGTGGCCAACGCGGTGGCTCGCGTTTGCGATTCGAAGGACGGCGTCAAGGATGGCCTCATCTTCGACACGAAGGATTGCCACTTTGATCCGGCCACGCTGGTCTGTAAGGGGCATAAGACGGACACCTGTCTTTCTGCGAACCAGGTGGCCGCGCTGAAGAAGGTATTCGCGGGTCCCAAGAACTCGCGCGGCGAGGCGCTGTATTCGGACTGGCCCTATGATACCGGTATTGCGGCTCCCGGCTGGCGCGCGCTAAAGCTGGGGACCTCGGAAACCGCAACGCCCAATTCCGCGGACGTCACATTGATGTTCAGCGGGCTCAAAGGCTTTTTCTTCACACCGCCTGACCCGCAGTTCGATCCGATGAAATTCAACTTCGATACCGACCCGGCGCGCCTGAACGACACCAGCGTTCTGCAGGATTCGCTGCTGACGTTTCTTTCGACGTTTTCCGCTCGCGGCAGCAAACTGATGCTCATTCACGGGATGAGCGATCCGTTCTTTTCGGCCTACGATACGGCGCGTTATTACGAGCGCGTGGTGCGCGACAACGGCGGGTTGGACAAGACCATGCCGTGGGTACGTTTCTTTGAGGTGCCGGGGATGAACCACTGCGGTGGCGGCCCGGCGCTTGAGGATTTTGATCCGCTAACCGCGCTGGTGGAGTGGACGGAGAAAGATCAGGCGCCCGAGCACACGGTGGCGAAGGGCAAATCATTTCCGGGCGTGAGCCGGCCGGTGTGCGCATATCCTACCTTTCCGCATTATCGAGGAACAGGTTCGCAAGACGACGCGGCCAATTTCGAGTGTAAATAGCCGTACCGGCCTAAGGTAGAGCACCGCGCAATCATCCGATTGAACAGGTGTCAAGCTGGGAGCTCCCCCACAGAATCAACGCGTTGCTATCGGTCTTGCCGATACTTCCTATCGCTGTGCCGTCGGAAGAGTGGTATATCATGTCTTCCACGTTTTCAGAGAGGAAGAGACATGCTTCGAACAATCGACGAACTCACCATAACGGACGCGGTGATCGAGCAGATGGCCAGCACCAAGAGCGAACGGCTGAAGGAACTTATGAACGCTGCCGTGCGGCACCTCCACGCCTTCGCGCGGGAGGTGAATCTGACACCCGACGAGTGGATTGAGGGCCTCAAGTTTCTCACCGCAACCGGACACGCCTGTACCGAGTACCGGCAGGAGTTTATTCTGCTTTCCGACACCCTAGGACTCAGCAGCCTGGTAAATTCGTTGCACGACCGCCGCGCTATTGAGGAGAGCACCAAGTCGAGTCTGCTCGGCCCCTTCTATAGGCAAGATTCGCCGACGTTCGAACTCGGCCGGTCGATCGCCGACAGTTGCCCGGGAGAGGAGATCGGCGTGTACGGTCGCGTGATGGATTCGAACGGGTCGCCCATTGCCCAGGCATCCATCGAAGTCTGGCAACCGGACGAAAATGGCTTCTACGATCTGCAGAAGCAAGATCCAAACGAAATGGAACTTCGTGGCCGCTTCTTCAGCGACGAATCAGGCCGATATCACTTTCGTACGATTCAACCTTGCGGCTATAAGATACCGATGGACGGGCCCGTCGGAGATCTGGTCCGAGCGCAGGGGAGGCACGGCTGGCGGCCCGCTCACATCCACTTTCTTGTCGGTGCGCCGGGACACCGCGAAGTGATTACCGCACTTTACATGGCGAGCGACGAACATATTGATTCGGACACGGTATTTGGCGCGACCGAGGCGCTGATCACAGATCCAAAGCTCGATAATCCCGATTCGCCCTTCGGTGCTCTGCCCAGCATCCCGTTTGATTTTTCGTTGGCCGCGGCGCAGGATGCGCTTTCCGGGCGCGTTGGCGCGGATCCGTCGCAGATCCTGAGCAGGCCCGCGGAAGTACACTCGTGAACTCGCGACTTTTAAGCATAATTCGCGTCGCGACCGGGCTTCTGTTCTTCCAACACGGGGCTGAGAAACTCTGGGGATTCGCGGGCGGACAGATCGATCATCATTTTCTGACGCTGCATGGGTTTGCCGGGCCGCTCGAAGTGATCGGCGGAACGGTGATCACCTTCGGTCTGTTCACGCGTCTCGCGGCCTTTATTTTGGCTGGTCAGATGGCGGTGGCGTATTTCGATCAGTGGGCGGGGCGTGGATTTTTCCCCATCAGCAACGGGGGCGAGGAGGCCGTCATATTCTGCTTTACTTACCTGTGGCTGGTTACCGCCGGCCCTGGCCCGTGGGCCATCGACCGATGGATCGCATGGGAAAAACATTTGGCGCGTATGCTGAATCCATGGGAGCCATGGGGGCGAGCGATCGCGCGAGTGATCCTCGCGTTCATGATCTGTCTTCACGGATGCCGGCATGCTTTCGGCGTGCTCAGCAAATCCGCGGGACGAGCCGCCGTCATCCCATTGGCGATCGACAGGCTCCCCGCGTTTGTCGGCTGGTTGGAAATCGTGGGCGGGCTCCTGCTTCTGGTCGGTTTGTTCACCCGCATTTCGGCCGCGATCGTTTGCATTGAGCTGGCCGCGGCTTATTTCGTCGCCTCGGCGCCGCGCGGAGTTTGGCCCATCCACAACGGAGGCAACGAGACGCTGATGTATCTGCTGGTCTTTTTGTTCGTGGCTGTTTATGGCGCCGGAGCGCTCAGCTTCGACGCGCTCCGCAACAGCAAAACTCCAGTGGATGCCTACGGCGCGGCAGCTTCGTAAACCAGTCAAAGTATCGGCCACGCCGATACAAATCATCGAAACAATCGATTGTACCGAATCAACGTTAAGGCCTATACTCGCTTTTTCGTGACCGTTCGATACGTCCAGTTGATACTTAGCGTGACCGTTTGCGCCGGTGTGCTATCAGGGCAGCCAGCCCCCGTCGAAAAGCAGCCCATGGCTGAGCAAGTGTTCACCAACGTTCAGGTTTTGAAGGGAATCCCGGTGAGCGAATTTATGAGCACCATGGGTTTCTTCGCGGCGTCGCTCGGCCTGAATTGCGTGTTCTGCCATGTGCCGGAAAGCCTCCAGGACTGGAGGAAGTTCGCTGTGGACGTTCCGCGCAAACAAATCGCGCGAAACATGATCAGGATGGTCAATCGCATCAACCAAGACAATTTCGGCGGCCGCCCGGTGCTTACCTGTTACTCTTGCCATCATGGCAACGAGCGTCCCAAGTCGATCCCCAGCCTTGCGCTGCAGTACGGAACTCCCGAAGAAGATCCCAACGAAATCGAAGTTCCCCCGCAAGCCGTTCCCGGTCCATCGGCGGAGCAGATCTTAGACAAGTTCATCTCGGCAGCGGGTGGGGCGAATTCCAATCACACCAGCTTTCACCTTCAGGGAACCTACGAGGGCTATGAGACCTATCATCAGCAGGTGCCATTCGAGTTGTGGGTAAAGGCTCCGGCGCAGATGGCCACTATAGTTCATACGCAGAATGGAGACAGCGCAACGGTGTACGACGGTCATGAGGGATGGATCGCTTCACCGAATAATCCAGTGCTGCTGCTTGCGCTGGCGCCGGGAGCGGAGACCGACGGGGCGCGCCTGGATGCTCAATTGTTCCTTCCGGCACAGATCACGCAGGCTTTGCGCGGGTGGCGCTCAGGATTTCCGCAGACCAGCGTGGGCGACAAAGACGTGCAGGTGCTTTCGGGTAGCGCTCCCGACGGAACCAGAGTCAAGCTTTTCTTCGATATGAAGAGCGGCTTGCTCGTTCGGCAATTGCGCTACTCGGGCACGATCGTCGGTACGAATCCATATCAGATTGAGTACGCCGACTATCGCGACGTTGACGGCCAAAAGCTGCCGTATCAATGGACCATAACGTGGACCGACGGCCAATCGATTTGGCGAGTGCAGGAAATTCAAGCCGACCGCGCTATTCCAGATTCAAGATTTGGCAAACCGGCTCCCGCCGTTCTGGCTCCAGCCCATCCGGCGCAATAGGAAGGATGTCATGACAACGAAATTGAGTCTCACCATGGTCGCAGCGCTCGCATCGGCGCTTCCGATGGCTGCGCATCACGGCACTGGCGCATCGTACGACCTGTCTCATCCGATTACGCTACAAGGAACGGTCACTGAGTTCCATTATGCGAATCCTCACCCTCAATTGTTCTTCGACGCCACCGATGACAAGGGTGAAGTGATACACTGGGGCGCTGAGTTCTATCCGAACCCAGCACAATTGATCCAAGGTGGTTGGGGACGCAGGCGGTCGGAAGCGGCGTTAGAGCCCGGAACGAAAATCACCATAACGCTGGCTCCGGCGCGGGCGGGCACCAAGGTCGGCGCGATTCTGAAGCTGCTGAACGACAAAGGCGAAGTGCTGCTAGGCGTCGCCGGTGGCGGCCCCGGGGAAGTACCGCGGGGAGGACCATCGCCCGCCCCGGGTTCGGAACAAAAGCCTGGCTCTGAAAAGAAGCAGGAATGAGGGTTTCGAAGGTGACAAAATTCATACACGCCACGCTCATCTGTGTGTTAGCAGCAACCGCTTTCGCGCAAGGCCCCCGCGGGATCCTGGCGCATAATCCCGCTAATGACGGCAAGCCATATGATAAGCACGATATCTCCGGCATCTGGACGCGCAACGGGTCTCCCGGCGGATACGGCGGAGGCGGCACCTGCCGCGATTGTGGGGACCGTGGCTATGGCGTTCACGTCCCGCCGCTCACAGCGCTGGGACAAAAGCTGTTCGACAAGAACGAGCCATCCTACGGCCGGTTGCTGGGAAGCGCGGACGCCGCGGCGCACCCTGAGGAGCCCATTGGACGCCGGCGCGCGGTGCCTCCGGCGAACGACAGCGATCCTTACCAGCATTGCAACCCAATGGGTCCCACGCGCGCCCTGATCTATGTCGACCCCGTGGAAATGAGCGTGCTGCCGGATCGCGTCCTTCAACAATTCGAATGGGGCTGGGGTACGCGCGTACTTTGGACGGACGGGCGGAAGCCGTTGATGGACCCGGATCTGCCTGTTTGGTGGGGTTATTCCACCGCGCACTGGGATGGAGACACATTCGTCGTCACTACCACCGGAGTGGACGAGAGAACCTGGGTGGATCAATACGGTTACCCTCACAGCGCCGACATGGTGCTCGAAGAACGTTACCGGCGCACCGCTTACGACGTGCTTGAGCTCACGATGACGATTAACGATCCCAAGATCTACACCGCACCATGGACCAGCGACTTGAAGAAATTTCGCAGGCTGGAGAAGGACACCATCAAAACCGTAGACGGGTGGACGGGGCTGCTCCAAGACGTCTGCGCTCCCGCCGATGAAGTAGATCTTTTCAATAAACGAATTCGCGATCCCGCGGGCGGAGTGATTCATAAAGGAAACCCATGAAGAACGCAATCGCCGTTGCAATATTCTCCGCACTGCTCTCGAGTGACCTGCTCTATTGCCAGGCACCGCCTCTGTCGACACCTGCGAAGCCGGACTCAGATGCGGTGCAGGCGCTCATTGCTAAAGCGAAGAAGGTGGGAGGCCCAAGGTGGGCCGGGGAAGAGCACTTCTTCTGCGAGGCTCCTCGTCCGAACAGCCCATCGGATCCGCCGATTGAACCGACCAAAATCTTTGACGATGTGTACGTGATCGGCAACCAGGGCACGGTGGTGTATGTGATTAAAACCTCCGCGGGGCTTCTGATGATCGACTCGCTATCACCCGACCAAACGGAAACGCAACTCCTCCCTGGATTCCAAAAGCTCGGTCTGGATCCCGCGATGGTGAAAATCATCGTAGTCGGCCACGGGCATGCGGATCATTTCGGCGGAAGCGCCTATTTTCAAGAGCATTTCGGTTCAAAGATCTATATCTCGGAAGCCGACTGGCAACTCATGGAACACGCTCCAGCACGGGGCGCTAAGGGCCCTCCAGCGCCGTTACCGAAACATGATCAAGTGCTCGTGGAGGGGCAACCGGTCGTGTTGGGCGATTTCAAATTGACGCCCTTCGCCGTTCCCGGGCATACGCCAGGCTCAATGGGCTTTATCTTTCCGGTGAAAGATAACGGAAAGACGTACACAGCCGCGATGTACGCCGGTACCGTTCTGACGCCTGGCTTCGTTTCCGACGAAGGTTTGCGGACTTATGCCAAGTCGGTGGCGCATTTCGAAGAGGAAACAAAGAGAGCGAAGGTTGAAGTGGAGCTGCAGAATCATCCGCTGATGGATCCCATTCAACCAAAGCTGGACAAGTTGAAGACGCGAAAACCTGGCGATCCGAATCCGTTTGTGGTCGGCCGAGGCGACTATCAGAACTTCCTTCAAGTGATGGGTGCTTGTACGGAGGTCAACATCGCCAGGCGGAAGGGAATCTGATGGCGATGCGTCTGGCTGGGGCTGCTCTGCTGCTCACAGTAAGCGTCAACGCGCAATTCGGCCCTGCTCCGGCGCCGTCGCGAACGGGTAAAGCAGCCGCGCTATACGACCTGACGGGTTTCTGGGTATCGGTGGTCACGGAAGATTGGCGGTATCGGATGGTCACGCCGCTCAAGGGCGACTATAACGGCATTCTGCTGAATCCGGCCGGACGGAAAATCGCGGACGCCTGGGATCCCGCCAAGGATGAAGCCGCCGGCGAGCAATGCAAAAGCTTCGGCGCGCCGGCTATCATGGCCGTCCCTGGGCGCCTGCGCATCACCTGGCAGGATGACAATACGCTGAGGATCGATGCGGACAATGGCGAGCAGACGCGATTGCTGCGCTTCAATTCTGTCGATACAGGTGGCGGAGATTGGCAGGGCTATTCGAACGCATCATGGGAATTGGTTCCTGTGGGAAGGGGTGTCGCGCCGGTCGGATCGTTAAAGGTAGTCACTACCCATCTGCGCCCCGGCTATCTGCGCAAGAACGGAGTGCCGTACAGCGCGAATGCTACGCTCACCGAATACCTTGATCGCGTGAACGAACCCGATGGCAACGCCTATCTGGTGGTTACAACCACGGTCGAAGACCCTGTCTATCTCTTTCAACCATTCGTGACTTCTTCCCATTACAGAAAACAACAGGACGGCGCCGGGTGGAAGCCACGGCCTTGCACGGTGAAGTAGGTGGACAAATGAAAAAAACGGGGATATTGGTGGCGTTGATCGCGTCGCTTGCCTTGCTATGGACTGCGCTGGTCTTCGCCCAGGGACTGGACTTCGCCGGACGCACTGGACAGCCGGCGGGCATTGATATTTCCGGGACCTGGTATCCGCAGCCGGGGCAAGATTCCGGATTGATCACCGCCGCAGGCGCACTGGTGGAATACGGCGGGATTCCGCTCAATGAAGCCGGCCGGCTGTATGCACTCGCCTGGAATTCCTCGCGAATCCAGGGCCGGCAACATCAGTGCATGGGATACGTGCCGCCCTACACCTATAATCAGCCCGGAAACCTGCGCTTTTGGGAGGTACGCGATCCGGACACGCAACGTCTTGTGGCGATCAAACACTATTGGCAAATCAGCGAAGGCATCCGTACCATCTGGATGGACGATCGGCCGCATCCTGCCCCTTACGCGCAGCACACCTGGGCGGGATTCTCAACCGGCAAATACGAAGGCAACGCCCTAACCGTCTACACGACACACCTGAAGCGGGGATGGATTCGCGCCAATGGCGTTCCACAGAGCGATGAAGCCACTGTGGTAGAGCATTTCATCCGGCACGGCGACCAAATCACTTATCTTTCGGTAGTTAATGACCCCGTGTATTTGGCTGAGCCGTTCAGCCGGACGTACACTCTTGGCAGAAACATCAAAGAACCCGATGACTGGCTCTATGCGTGCGACGATGGAGAGCAGATCATCGGGCGGCGCGAGGACCAGGTGGATAGTTACTTCTGGGGACGTCATCCGTTCGCCCGCGAATTCGCCGATCACAATAAAATTCCGTTCCTGGGTACGCTCGGAGGCCCGGAAACCATGTACCCGGAGTTGCTAGACAAGTTGAGCGATCCAAAGGCCGCGGAGGCCGAAGCGGAGGCGGAGTTGGTTCCTTCTTCGGCGCCGGAGCGAACCCACCGCACCTTCGACCAGGTGCCCTACGACGGTGAAATTCACGTCTTGCCCGTCCAGGGGAATATCTCAATGCTGGTCGGCGACGGCGGGAACATCGCCGTGCAGGTGGGCGAGCAAGGGCCCATGCTGGTGAATTCGGGCGCCGGAAAGATCTCCGATCAGGTGGTTGCCGCCGTAAGAAAGCTCAGCGCTAAGCCAATTCAGTTTATCGTCAACACTGGATTCCAAGCCGATTTTACAGGCGGCAACGCCAAACTGCGGGCGGCCGGCTACGATCCGAGCGTGGTGGGTTCGTTCTTTTCCGGGCAATTCGCCGACGCGGGTAAAGGCGCTACCATCATCGGCCATCAGAATGTGCAGAACCATCTGGAGTTGCTCAAAAGTCCCGCAGATGGCTGGCCCAGCGATACGTTTCTCGAGGGCCGCCGCCGCAAGTTCCACAACGGCGAGGCAATTGAGATTTTCCACCTGCCAAATGCGGTTACCGACGCCGACAGCATCGTTCATTTCCGGCGCTCGGATGTGATCGCTACCGGCGACATTTTCAGTACCGTTTCTTATCCACACATCGATGTGAAGAATGGCGGTAGCATCGAAGGCGAGATCGCAGCGCTGAACTTCATCCTGGATCGGACCGTTTACAAACACGACGAGGAGGACGGGACCTTAATCGTACCCGGCCATGGCCGGCTCTGCGACGAGTGGGAAGTCGCTGAGTACCGCGATATGCTGGTGATCATCCGTGATCGCGTCCAAGATCTGATTCGAAGCGGCGCCACGCTCGATCGCGTGCTGGCCGCCCGCCTCACGGCCGATTACGATGGCCGGTTCGGCGCCAGTTCGGGCCCTTGGACAACCCCTGTGTTCGTCGAAGCGGTTTATACGAGTTTGAAGAACCCGCCCAATCGGGCCGGCGGCAAGTAGCTATGCCGATAGGGGAATCATGGACCTCGCTGGCCTGGACCTGAATCTGCTGGTCGCCCTGGATGCGTTGTTTGCCGAAAGGAGTGTGTCGCGCGCGGGGGAACGTCTGCACCTCAGCCAGTCGGCTACCAGCGGCGCACTTGCACGTTTGCGCGAAGTTTTCCGTGATCCGCTTCTGGTGCAGGTGGGCCGAAAAATGGTGCTAACCCCGGCGGCCGAAGCGCTGGTGGAGCCGGTCAGAGACTTTCTCCTGCACGCCGAGTCGATCCTCAATATCAATCCGGTCTTCAACCCTGGGTTGTCGATGCGCAAGTTCCGGCTTCTGATGTCGGACTACGTCGAGACCGTGCTCATGGCTGAAGCCCTGCCGCGCATCGAGCAAGTCGCGCCGGGCATTCGATTCGAATTCGTTTCCAACGTCCAGGGTGGATTTGACGCTTTAGATCGGGGAGAGATCGACCTCTCCATTGGCCCCGCCATGCGTCTTTCCTCGGCGCATCCATCCGAGCCGCTATTCGATGACCAGTTCATTTGTGTCGTATGGTCCGGCAACACGCGCGTAAAATCGGCGATCACGCTCAGTGAGTATCTTTCGATGGGCCATGTAGTCGTGCGGTTCGGGAAGCATCGGGAGCTCACTACCTTCGATGAGTGGTTCCTGGAACGCTTCGGCTATGAACGCAGAGTGGAAGTGATCACTACCGCCTTCAACGCAGTTCCTCAACTGTTGGTTGGGACATCGAGAATCGCCACGCTGCATCGTCGCCTGGCGCTTTTCTATCAACGCTATCTGCCGTTGAAGATCATCCAGCCGCCTTTCGAGATCGCCACGCTGCAGGAATCCATGCAGTGGCATAAGTCGCGAGACCGCGATCCGGGGACAGTGTGGCTCCGTTCGTTGCTGAAGAACGTGCTACCGCCGGCGCACACCGAAGAGCCTGCAAAAGCCAAACCCCGAGCGCAGCCCGCCAGCGTGCGGAATCTCCGCAACGGACATTGATCCTCGATCGAGCCCACGATCGGCCGCTATTTGTAGTGCATTCCCGCCCTGCCGGCGACATAGCCGATCGCGCGGCCGGCGCATAGGATTCCGAGCCAGAACAGCAGCGAAAGCGACGCCGCCAGTTTGGCGCGCCAAGGGGTCCCGCCTAAGTAGTCGAATCCCGCCGAATCAGCGTACACGCTCTTCCTAAAGACCAGGGCATGAATCGCCACCAGAACGAAGAGCAGCATCTTGGTTCGAAAGAATACGTTGTAGTAATATTCCTCGGCCTTGGCCGCGAAAAGAATGAAACCGCATGCTGCAGCAAGAATGAAGCCGATTCGTTTAGCCAACCGCAGGCGTTGGATTACATCCGCAATCGGGCTGTCCGACAAAGTCCAGCCCAGCAGGCGAAGATCGGTCGCCACGATCATGGCGCCGAACAAAGAGATCGCCGTCAGATGAAGAGCCAGCACCACGGGGTAGACATAGGCGGAACTTCGAAAGCTGGAAAACCACGCTAGGTTTTCAAGCCAGATCAGGAATGGAACGAGCACACGCTTTAACCGAGGCCGGCTGGAACAACGGCGATGAAAATACCGCCAAAGATGACTCCGGTCCAAAGCAGCAGCGAAAAGCCAGCGATCAGGCGAGCGGAGATGGCCGAGAACTGCTTGGATAGCGCTTTCCTATGAATCGTGTAGTTGAAAATAATCGCAACCACCAACACCACCATTTTCAGAAGAAACGACCAATTCCGGTAATACATATCAGGATCTGTCGAGAAGATCAGCAATCCCGAAAAAACAGCGATGATTAGGCCGCCGAGAGTCCACCATTCGAAGGCCGTTGCGATCTGCGCGGGAGATTGCTTCAGCACGTCGAAGCCAAGCAGGCGGAAATCCACCAGCGCGGTCATGCCGATTGCAAGCGCGAAACCGGCGATGTGAAAACATTCGAGCACTGCATATGCATTTGGCGAAGTGCTAAAGGGGTTCTGGATGAACATGAACTGTGTGGATTATACAGAGTTCCCGCCGCGTCATCCAATGGACGGCGGCAATGTGTTGCATCTGTGCCACCGATAGATATTGCCCCGCACCCTCGCTGAAAGCAGACGTTGCAGTATCGGCTCAGACGATACGTGCAATCCTAACAACCAATTTCTAAATCCACGAAATCGGGTGTATAGTCGAACGCGATTCAACTACAGGGGGGGTGCTATGTTGCGGCGTCTCTTTAGCTTCACCAAGTGGAGTTCGATTGCTCTGTTCTGTGTCCTTGCGCTGTTGGCGCAGGACACCGCGACCATATCGGGCACCGTCTCCGATCCGTCCGGTGCGCTGGTACAGGGTGTCAACGTGACGGTGACGCAGACCGACACTGGTGTCAGCCGTACCGCATCCACCGACGCCGCGGGATCGTTCATTCTTTCCAACCTGCCGCTCGGTCCTTACCGGCTACAGGCCATGAAAATGGGATTCGAGGTTTACGTACGAACCGGAATCGTTTTGCGAGTAGGCAGCAGCCCTACGATAGCGCTAACTCTGAAGGTCGGTGACGTCAACGAACGAATCCAGGTAGAGGCGACGACGTCTGAAGTGGAAACACGGAATCTTGGCGTCGGAAGTGTCGTTGAAACCCAACGCATCTTGGACCTGCCTCTCAACGGACGACAGCCGACCGATCTCATCACGCTCAGCGGCCTGGCCGTCCAGACCGGTTCGTCCCCCACTTACACCATGGCCACCGGCGTCAACATCAGCGTGGCCGGCGCCACTAGCTAAGCTATAGCGTTCAATACAACCTGGACGGTGCATCGCACTTGGATACTTATGTGGGCACGAACATGCCACTTCCTTTCCCGGAGGCGCTGCAGGAATTCAAGCTGGCCACCAGCGCGCAGGATGCGACGCAAGGCGGCGGCCACTCCGGAGCCACGGTGGATGCCGTGACCAAGTCCGGATCGAACAGTTTCCATGGGGATCTTTTCGAGTTTTTCCGCAACTACAATCTCAATGGACGGGACTTCTTCTCTCCCGTTGCCGACGGCCTGAAGCGCAACCAGTTCGGCGGAGTGATCGGCGGGCCGATCAAGAAAGATAAGCTCTTCTTCTTTCTTGGTTACGAAGGCACCACGGTCCGGCAGTACAACCAGTCTACGATCCAATACGTTCCCACGCCGGCGGAACTTACGGGCAACTTCGGCCCGTACATCGCAGCCGGATGTCCGGGAGCGGCGGGCATTGCAGCGTCGCCGATTGTGCACGGAGGTCATATCGTCGTACCGTTGAGCCCGGCCGCGCTGAAGATTTCGTCTTATCTTCCGCAGTCTAACAATGTGTGCGGTCAAGTTTTCAGCGGAATTCCCTTGCACGAGAATGAGTCGCAAGCTCCGGTGCGGCTGGACTACAACCTCAGCCCGAAGCACATGCTCTTCGCGCGCTACATTGTGACGAAGATCGACATTGCGCAGCCTTACAGCATCAGCAAAAACGCGCTGTCGACCGACGGCCAGGGCGCCAATGACGAATCGAACTCGTTGGCCTTGGGGGACACGTACTTGTTCAGCGCGAATGTGGTGAACTCTTTCCGGGCGTTCGGAAACCGCGTTGGGGCGACCACGCCCGGTGCTCAGACGTTTGGGCCCCAGCAGGTGGGAATCAACAATTTCTACGATTACTACGGCAACTTCATCCCCATCTTCCTTGTCGCCAATGGATTTTCGACCAACTTTATCTCGAACTTCTCCATCGGCAGCGAAATATGGGGCGAGGTTGTCAAGAGCCCAGGTGAGCCGAGCGTCGTGCGGGAGCTGGTCAACTTCCGCAATCCGGGAACATGATCTGCGCCGTCTGAAACAAATATCGCCTCCAGTTGGCCCATTCATGTCCGCCGGTGCTCAAGACCCAAAAGTTGCGAATGCCATTCTGGTTAAACAAAGCCAGGTCCTTCTGACCGTTATGTAGGGCGATATCGGTTTCGCCTGCGGCCATGTAGAACGGCACACGGAACAAATCGTTGGTTTTCGGGTCCTTGAGCAGCGGCGCGTAATTCTCATCGAACTGCTTCAGATCCTGCGCGTTGATGTGCCCCGAACTGTATAGATACAACTCACTGAACGTATCCAAATGCGGCAGTCCGGTGTGAAGTACAACGAATCCGCCCATCGATAGTCCGGCTAGCGCGCGATTCTCACGGCTCGCTTTCGTCCGATAGTGGCTGTCCACGTAAGGGATGATGTCCTTCAAGTACTCTTGCGTACACGCGTCATCCTTGCCGGGAGCCGATGGCGTCGCACTGGCGCAGCCGTGAGTGTTGGGCATCACGATGATCATCGGTTTGGCCTTGCCGGCGGCGATCAGCTTGTCCAGAATGAACTGAGCGCTGCCGCCCCGTTTCAGGTCTTCCGAAGTCCAGTTGCTGTCATCGCCGCCCCCGCCGTGGTTCAGGTACAGAACCGGATACCTGGCCGCCGCATTACTGGCATAGTCCGGGGGCAGGTAAATGTGGATGCGATTGTCAGCGCCTTTGTAGTTTTTGTAACTCGCCTGCTCCACCGTACCGTGCGGAACGTCGGTTTTCGCAAAAGCCGTATCCGTGTAAGTGGGGAGCGCGGCTAGAATCGGCAGGGGACAAACACCAGCCTTGGGCGGCTTGAGTGTGCCCGCAGGCGGCTGAGCCGGCAGTAGGGTCATAGAGACCGTCAGACAGGAAAACCAGAAAAACTTTTGCAACGACATTTGCTATCTCCCAGCGGATGGAACAACTCGTACCGCAACGCGGCGGCTCTGATCGTCGGTTTCGCCATTGGCCGCCGGAGGTTCGGAAATCCAGCGAACGTTGGAGGCTGGTGTGCCAAGTCCTTTCAGCACTTCCGCCACGCGCTGGGCGCGCAGACGTGCCACATCTGATTTTTCGGCCAATACAGTGCCGTTCGACAACAGCGTCGATCCTCGGTAACCCGTCACTATAACTTGTTGCGCCTTGGAAACGCGCGCATACTCGGCAATATCAGTCAGCTGCCTCGTGTCGCGGGCAAACAGGAAATCACTGTCGAAGTCGTATTGGATCACAAACTCGCGCTCGAAGAACGGAGGCTCGGGCTGCTTGAGTGGGATAGCAGCGGTGGATACTGGAGCCCGACGCGTAGATGGTCCGGCGGGGCGCTTGGAAGGTGGGGCATCAATTCCCGGCTCGGCGAGAAGAATAGTGTTGCATGCGCGGTTCAGTTCAGGCAACACCGAAACGTGCAAGGGCTTCAACGGAATCAAACGCCGCGGCGAAGCCAGGGGCCATGCTCAAAGCCGCCAGGCCGGCAGCCACCGTGATCAGTCCTCCGGCCAGCACGGTTCTCTCGCCAAATCGTTTCGCCAGCATTCCGGCAGGGACGCTCCACAGAATCGACAGCAGCCCATACATTCCCGCAAACAGGCCCATCTGCGCAAAGTTCATGTGGAAGGCATCGCGAATAGAAGGAAGCAAGGGCGAAAACCCGAGATTCGACATCTGCAGCGCCAGCATGGCGAGCAGAGTTGCCACATACGGAGCCACCCAGCCACGGCCTCTATTCATAACCGCTCGAGATATACGGAGGCCGAGAGCACGCCCCATTCCGGCCAACGTGTCATGATGACTTCCCCTGCGAGCCCGGTCACTTTGGCTCGGAGCAGGAGCTCCTCCAGGGTCACTCGCAGCATCATTCGCGCCAACGGTGCGCCCGCGCAACGATGCGGACCAAGGCCAAAGGCGATGTGTTTGTCGATGTTCGACCGGTTCAAAATGAACTCATCTGGATTCTCAAACACCTCTTCATCCCGATTGGCCGACGCATACACCAAGGCGATCGGCTCATCCTTATGAATGGATCGTCCCCCGATTTCCACATCTTGCTTAGCGGTGCGGGCGAACCCGCGATAGGGCGTAAACAGGCGCAAATATTCTTCAACGGCTGCCGGAATCAAGCCCGGTTCCTCGCGCAAATGGCGTTCGATCTCCGGATGCTGGGCCAAGTGCACCAGAATACATCCGATCATCACGCTGGGCGCAATCATACCCACCACGATCATCTGGCGGATGGTGCCGAGAACCAGGTTCTCTGGCAGAAGCTCGCCGTCGTTGCCACGGGCTTCCAGCAGCGCGCTGGTAGGATCCTCCGCTGAATCCCAAGGCTCGGACTTACGCATTTCGATGATCAGCCGCGCGAGCTCATATAGCCGCAGGCTGGTCTCCTTCACCAAATTGTCGTCCGCCTCCTGCAAGGCCCGGTTGTAAACCACCGTGGTTTCTTTGATGGACATGGCGAGCTCGGGCGACAGGTGGAAAAACTCTGCAAATACGTGGCCCGGAAGTTTACGCGTGAATTCGGAACAGACCTCGCCCCCGCCGGCCTCGATCAGCGGGTTCAACAACTGGATCGTGATCGCCCGCACCGCCGGCTCCAGACATTGCATCTTCTTCGCTGTAAAAAACGGATTCAGCGCGCGTCGGTACGGTGTGTGGTCGGGCGGATCGAAATGCAACGGAGGCCGCCGGCCCGTGAACGCAACCTTCGGGACTACGTTTTGCACCGAAGTGATGAAGGCATCCGACTGGCGCAAAGCGCTGACCACGTCCCCATACCGCAGCAACGCCCAGAATCCGTTCCACTCGTTGCTGTGCGCCACCGGGCAACGGCCACGCAAGTCGCGATACAGATCGTGCGCACTGGTGAGATCTTCGGCAGCCAGGGGATCGAAGTCGTCGGTAAGGCGGGGAGCCACGAAGGGAGTCTACTCTAACCAAGGGTCTGTTCTGAAGGATCTCGGCGGTTGTGTTTTAAGACGTGATACGTCTAAACTGGGCTGGCATGGAACTGCGCCACTTGCGTTACTTCGTCGCGGTCGGCGAAGAGCTCAACTTTACCCGCGCGGCAGAGCGACTCAACACGGCGCAGCCTTCGCTCAGCCAGCAGATCAAGCATCTGGAACAAGACCTGGGCGTCCGGCTCTTGAAGCGCAGCAAGCGTCATGTGGCGCTCACCGAAGCAGGCAAGGTTTTTCTGGCCGATGCCAAAGAGCTATTGGCGGACCTGGACGGCGCGGTGCAACGCGCGGCTCTCGCGCAGCAAGGCAAATGCATGGAACTCAGCGTCGGAGTTGTGCCTGCGGCTGAGATTAAGATCCTGCCGAAGCTGATCCCGTTACTGGAGCGCAATCTTCCGAAGGTTCGTATGGTGTTCCACAACTTGCCATCGGCGGAGCAGAAACGTTTGCTCGCAACTGGCTCGCTGGACATGGGGCTCCTCAGGGGACCCCTACACGATCCTCGCCTGGAAGTCGAGGAAGTACTCTGGGAGGTTCTGGTTGTGGGCCTTCCCGCAAAGCATGCTTTGGCACGCAAGAAAGCGGTTACGGTCCGCCAGTTAAACGATCTTCCCTTTATCATGGTCTCGCGGAAGGGCTCGCCCGAGTTACACGCCGCCGTGCGGGCGTTTTGCGAGCGCTCCGGCTTGCATCCGCGCGTGGTGCAAGAGGCCGATAACGTTTTAGGGAACCTGAATATGATCCGCGCTGGCATCGGATTTGGGCTTTTTCCGGACTACGCGACCTCGATCCTTCCCAAGGGCGTGGTCGTGAAACCGCTGGCATGGAATCCAGCGCCGGTGGTCAGCTTGGTTGTGGCTCACCGAAAAGGAAAGCCGAAGGGCGAGATTCTGGCGTTTATGAAGCTGCTGCGCGAGTGCTTTCCCGCGTAGTATAGAGCCTGTGCCTGATACCGACCGGAGTTGGATCCCTTCTTTTGCCGCCATCGTCATCGCCATGATGGCGATTCAAATGTCGAGCCTGGGCTTCTCCCCGCTGCTGCCGGCGATCCAGAAAGACTTCGGGCTCACTTATTCGCAGATCGGTTTGTTCACCGGCCTCTACGGTCTGGTGGCGATGGCGGTAAGCGTGCCCGCCGGCATTCTGGCCAAGCGCATCGGGGAGAAGCTCGCCCTTTCCGCCGGACTTTTGGGCGTGGCGTTCGGGCTCTTGCTGCTGAGCCAGGCACCCTCCTACCGAGGCGCGCTCGGGGCTCGCGTGGTTTGGCTGGTCGGATATCGGGTGGCGTTCGTATGCGTGATGACGTCCATCGCTTTGGTGGCGCCGGCCGCATTTCGCAGCACGGCTATGGGGATTCTCGGCTCGCTGGCGTCGCTCGCTTCGGTTATCGGTGCACCATTCGGCACCATCATCGCGGAGCCCTACGGATGGCGTGGCGGGATTGTCGGTTTCGCCGTGACGGCGCTGCTCGGCGCCGCTGTTTTCTGGTTCGGCTACAAAAGCGGCGCGGGCAGCGGCGAGGGCTCATTTCACGGGCATGGCCCATCGATGCCAACCAGGAGTGCGTTCCGCACGCCGGTGGTCTGGAGCATGGTCCTGCTCGGGCTGATCAACATGGGCGGCTTCAGCGCGACGTTCTTTGTGCCGTCGGCGGTACGGTCGACCTTCCACCTGGGCGCGTTGCAGAGCGCCTATGTGATCAGCGCCAGCTATGTTGTAGCGATTTTTATGAACCTCCTGTTCGGTTACCTCTGCGACAAGTTTGACCGTTGGGACATGATGATCGGGCTCGCGGTGGTCTTGATCCCCGCGTGCTTCGCGATGATGATCCCGAATCTGCTGGCGTTCCGCATAGCCACGGCGCTCGTGATCTCGCTGGGCCTCTGCGCGACGAATCAGATCTTCGCGCTAGCCGGCGATGTCGTGGGACGAAGCGAGTTGGGGCCGGTGATGGGCGTGGTCGGCCTGGGCGGCGGCGTCTTCGGATACGTGGGGCCGCAGGTCTTGGGCGTGTTGCGCGATCGCACGGGCGGGTTCACCGCAGGCTGGTATTTTGTTGCGGCCGGGGTGATCGTGGCTCTAATCGAAATTATGTTTCTGAGGCACTATAGCCGTTCCAGAAAATGGGTCACGGTTTGACGCATGGCATGGCCGTTCCATCCACGTGCATCCACCATGTCGGCGGCAATCGGGAGAGTTGGAATACCGTTGCTTTCGAGCGCCCGCTCGATGAAGCGATTGCCCGTGGCTGACGGCTTGGTGCCCAGGGGCTCCAACACCAGCGCCGCATCGATGCGGTGTTTCTTGGCCTGATCGACAATCCATTCGTTGGCCCAGGGCGGATTGTGGAGTTGCTCATTGAAGCTGACGGTGTGGCTGGCAAGCGCACGCAACGGATCGTCCAGGCCATAGCGAATATAGCCGTCCGGTCCAAATGCCAAATACATGGACCAAACAAAGACGGCGCCGTATTGTTCTTCGAATGCCGTGTAGAAATCAGTATCGTGCCATAAGCCGGCGCCGACCCACATCAGGCGCAAGCGTTCGGACGGACATGCCGCGATGCCTGCTTCCACCCGCTGCTTCACTTCATCGCGAAAGGCGCGAGCATGCGCGATGGCCCATTCACTTCCGCGCAACCACTGCGCCGCCATCACGTTGCCTACTTGCTCGTGCATCCGGACGGGTGCTTTCGGCGCGTTGCAAATCATCTCGCGCACTTCCTCAAAATATTCCTCTTGCCGGTTGACGCCTTCCATCAACGTGCGCAGGCGCGTGGCATCGAAGGCTTTTCCCGTGATGCCTTCCAGAGTCGCGATGAGCGAATGGAATTGGGCAACCATGAAATCTAACCGGTGATCTTCGAAAAGCTCGCTCCAGCGGTAACGGCTCAGTTCCCACCATCGTGGAGGAAGCTCGGATGCGCCTGGAGCGTCGAGTGGAACAAACGGAGCGTCGAGTTGGGCGGCCCATGTTTCGAAGACGCGCTGGATGCAATCGCACGTCAGTCTGGCCGAGAGCAACGCAGGCTTGGGAAGGCCACCCCACGGGGCTTGCGAGGGCTCGCCCGCGATGGTGGATGCCAGTGAAAGACTGCAATAGCGGCACAGGCCATCGTGGTAACCCATGGCGTTGATCTGGTCGAGATAGTAAGGTGCCAGGCGCTTTGCCGAGATCATTGCGGCCCACCATTGATTACTCACCACGGGAACGTCCATCGCGTGAAACAGTTCGAGCGGCATGTCCGCCTGCACGATGGCGTAGGGCGTCTTGTTCTGAAATACGTCCGCGCGCAGTTGAGCGAACCATTCCTTCTGATACGCAGCGGCGCGAACGGTGCACTGCAATTGTTTCTCAGCCATGGCGCAGCCTCTCAACGAATGCCCCGACTTCATCCGAAGAGTCTCCACGCAGCATCAAATGCGGGATGGCGCGCTCATCTAGAAACTCGCGCAGGCGGGGATAATCCCAACCGCAGACGTCGTCCTCGTGCGGCAGATAAAAAATGACGCCGTCCACTTCGGCGGCCTTGCGGTGAAACCAGGCATCGGCCATATCGGAGGGAAAAACGCGCGGGCTCGGCGCGTCGAAATAGTACTTCTCGAAAATGGCGCGGACGGGATCAATCGAAGTATCGATGTCACGGCCGGCGGCGCGCGAGCCCCACCAATCGTCTTCTGCCACAACGATCGCGCCATGGGATTCGATGGCCTCGCAAAAATCAGGACGATCGAGCGCAGGACCCTTGATTAGAATCCGCGGGCCCGCAAGCGGCGGCCGAGTCTGGATCTCACGGAGCGACTCTTGTGCCAGCCGCGCATATTCCCTGCGATCCATGAAGTACCACGCGCCAATCAGGGCCAGCGCTTCGGAACCCCGGAGCCTTGGAGTGTGGCCTTCTCTCTCCTGCAACAACCTGCGGATGGCATGCCGTGCCGCGTTCCCTTCGGCGACGGCGGTCGAGAGCGCCTCTTGCGTAATGCACCGGCTGGCAAGCTGCTCCAATTCCAACTTGAGATCGTTCGTTCGCTCCAGTCCATACGCTTCGGCCTCAGGCGACCTGGCGTGCAGCAGGTTGTAGAGAATCGGCTTGGGCGCGCGTTCGGCCTTCTGGCGCACCACTTCGCGGAGATAAAGGAAGAGCTTGTGCTCCTGTTCGGAGGTTCGGGGGATGACCACCGCTCTCAACTCAGCGCCGGCGTCAGAGATTAGAAAGTCGAAGACCCCTTTCATGCGCGCGCTGAAAACGTCTTCCATATAGCGATCGGCCAGGGGGGTATCTGGCCGGTGAGGGCTCAAAAGAATGGGCTGGAACCCGGCGGCTCGCACAAGTTCCCAAGGCACAGTATTGGAGGTCACGCCTATGACCGGCATTAGACCTAGCGACGGGACCGCTCGTTCGCTATAGATCTTGGCGAGCGTCGAAATCAGATAACCTGCCTCATCTTCAGCTCTTCCAGGCGTTCCGCCGAATACCCGAGCCAATCGCAATATATTTCTCGATTGTGTTCTCCCAGCTCCGGCGGAGGCGCGTCAAAGCCGGCTTGCGCGCGGGAAAACTTGATCGGTAAGCCCATGCCGTAGACATCCTCCACGGCGCCGTATTTGGGATGGGCCAGCGGCACTGTCTCACCTCGCGAAACGACACGCGGGTCACGGACAGCATCCTGAGGATCGCGTACTTCAGCCGCAGGCACGCCCCATTTGTCCAGCGCCGCGATCACTTCCGCGCTATTTCTGGAACAGGTGAATCCTTCTACGACCGCATCCAATTCCGCGACGTTCACCACGCGGTCATCCCGCTTGCCGAAGCGGGCATCGGTGATGAGGTCTGGGCGGCCGATCGCTTGAAAAAGCGAATGCGCAAAGGTTTCCGTCGGTGCGCAGATAGAAACGTATCCGTCTGTAGTCCGGTACATTCCGAACGGAGCCAGCCGGGGAACGGTCAGGCCAGTTCGTTGCGGGACTCCGCACCGATCGAGAAGATCAAAAGGTTCGCCAGAGACCAGCATGGTCATGACACCGAGCATGGAGACGTCCACATGCTGGCCGAGGCCGGTGCGTTGCGCCTGATGGACTGCCGCAAGCACGCCGATCACGCCAAACAATGGCGCGGTGAGATCTGCGAACGGCACGCCAATGCGTACCGGAGGATCGCCAGGGCCGCCGGAAGTCATCATCACTCCACTGAGCGCCTGAATGATGGCGTCCATCGCTTTGCCGGTTCCTGCATCGCCCTCGCTTCCGAACCCGGTGATGGAGCAGTAAACGATGCGCGGATTCAGTTCCTGGGCAAATGTATAGCCCGCGCCCAGGCGCTCCAAGGTGCCTCGGCTGAAGTTTTCCACGATGACGTCCGCCCTCTTCACCAGGTCGCCGTAGATGCAGCGCGCCTCGGGATGCTTCAGGTTCAGCGTGACACCCACCTTATTGCGCAGCCGGTTGAGAGCCGATACGGAGACATCGTCGGCATGTTGCCGTGCAAGCGTTCCTCCTTCCGAGCCGAGATAGGGTGCATTGGAGCGGCAGCTATCACCGCCGCCGATTGGGTTTTCGATCTTGATGACCTTGGCCCCCAGTCCGGCCAGCAGCAGAGTGGCGAACGGTCCTGCCAGCGCGGTGGTCAAATCGAGCACCGTCACGTCTTCCAGCGGAGTATTCTTCATGTCGAAATCACCCCGGATGATAACATTCGATGGCTGGGGCCAGTGGGCTGTGCTTAACCCTTTCCGGCCAAGCTCGGGTACGTCCACAGCAACCCAATCGTGTCACAACTGAATCAAAACTCGTCTATTCGGCCTGTTCGTGGGCGTACTGTTTGAGCGAAGCGCCGACGCCCCATGTGGTGAAAAGTGAAAGAACTGGATCGCAAGAGGCCAGCCCGCTCACACGGAATATCCCCGTCAGGGGGTGGGGAATTTTCAACCGGCCATATGGGGTTTTGCACCGGCGCTGACATTCCCACCTACGGTGCCGCTTGCGGCGCAATCATCCCTGACCCGGCTTCGCCCTGACCCGCACGCACCGCTTCGCGCGCCGCCTGATCGACCTGCTCGAGGATGCTCGCCGCGCGCTCCCGGAAGACCTCGCCTGCAGCGGTCAGCCGTACGCGCCGGTTGCTGCGCTCCACGAGCTGTGTGCCCAACTCTTCTTCCAGTTGCTTAATTTGATGGCTGAGCGCGGCTGCGCGACGTTCAGCAAAACCGCGGCCCGAGTGAAATGCAGCTGCTCGGCGAGCACGCAGAAGGACCGCAGGTGCCGAATTTCCATGCGGTCAATGGACCTGTCTGCTCACAAGTGGATAATACCGCGCTGAATGGCCGCGGTCGCAGCTCGCGTCCGGTCCTGCGCGCCCAGCTTTTGCAAAATATGCTGCACGTGGTTCTTTGCGGTCGTCTCGGTAATATCCAGCGTGTAAGCGATCTGCTTGTTACTTAACCCGCGAGCCACGAGCTCCAGAACCTGGATTTCGCGCTGGCTCAACGTAGGCGAATCGCTCTGCGCTTCCAATGCCGCCGCCAACGAAGGTGGAAGATAGGTTCCGCTGGCATACACCGTTCGAATCGTTTGCAGCAGTTCTTTGCCGAGCACATCCTTTGTAAGGTAGGCGCGCACGCCAGCCGCGAGCGTCCGCCGGATGTCTTCGTCGCCGCCGTACGACGTAAGCGCGATCAGGCGTGCATCCAGAAATTCCTTGCGGATTGCTATCGCAACCTCGATCCCCGACATCACCGGCATGCGGAGATCCAGCAGCGCCACGTCGGGCAAGTGCTGGCGATAGCGCTCCACTGCCTGGCGGCCGTTGCTGGCATCAGCCACCACCAGCATGTCCGGCTGCCGGTTGATGATCGCGCTCACACCCACCCGAGCCACCAGGTGATCCTCAGCTACGAGAATTCGGATTTTTGAACTCATTATTGAGCTTCGCATAATATAGAGTCAGTCAAGGGACAGTTCGGCCTGCTTCCAGAAGGCAGTAATGAGGCGTGGGCGGCGGCGCATCCGTTTTAGCGTCTTGCGCGCCGTATCATTGAGCGACCAGAAGTCCTTCGGGCAAACATTGGGCAGGGTGTGCTGCTTCCAGTAGGCCCAGATGTACTCGACCGGGTTGAGCTCAGGGGCATAACCCGGCAGGTATTCGACGCACAGCCGTTGGCGATTTTGATCAATGAAGTCTCGCGTGACCTTGCTTTTGTGCGCGGACAGCCGATCCCATACGATGGTCAGCGGTCCTGGGATGTGGCGCAGCAACGCCCCCAGAAACTCCACGACCTCGGCACTTTTGATCGATCCTTTGTAAAGACGGAAGTAGAAGTTGTAGAAGGTCAGGCCGGCGACGGCCGACATCTTGTCCCAGTTGAAGTTGTACTGCAAGATGGGGGTCTGGCCGCGCGGCGACCAAGTCCGCACCCGGTGAGGCCGCTGGCTCACTCCGCTTTCGTCGATGAAGACGATCGTACGGCCTTCCGTCTGGGCTTTTTTTTAATATCGGGCCAACGCACACGCTTCCATTGGCGGATTGCTTCCTCGTTCCGTTCGCGCGCCCGACCTTCCGGGCGCTGGCAACTCCAACCCAGGCCGTCCAGCACCTTCCAGACATGGCCGGGATGGTATTGAACGCCGAACTCGCTTTCGATCAGGTGGGCAATTCGCCAGCAGGTCCACAAGGGCGTTTCGTATCCGAGTACCTCCGGGCCTTTTTGCAACAAGTCGCCGAGGCGCTCCAGATCCGCTTCGCTCAACTCCGGCTTGCGGCCCGCGCGTCCGGCTGTCTTCAACGCTTGCTTGCCGCCCTTGTTGTACTCCTCCGCCCACCGGCTCACCGTTTGGCGGCAGACTTTCAGCCGACCCGCGATTTCGGATTGGTTGAGATCTCCCTTCTCCAGCAGTCGAACGGCTTTCATCCGGCGCTTCTCCAGCGCTTCAAAATCACGTGCCTCTCCAGCGGGATTGCCCATACTGAGTCAAACCCATTCTCCCGCGAAAAGTGTCGCTATATTATGCGGATGTCAATAGCTGAACTCAGGGAAGCGGCACTGAAATTTCCACTTCGGTTCCGGCTTCCGGCCGGCTCTCCAGACGAAGTTCGCCTCCAATCCGTTCGGCGCGCTCGCGGATTCCGATCAGGCCGAAATGGCCGCCCATGGAAGCGAACGCATCATCGATCTGAAAACCGCAGCCATCGTCGATGACTGTCAGATTTAGAGTCTTCCCTGTTCGTTCCAGCTTGATTTCGATCCTAGTGGCCTGAGCATGCTTCGACGCATTGGTAACCGCTTCCTGCGCAATCCGCAAAAGATTGTGTTCCATGTCTTCCGGCAGATTCTCGAATCCACCTTTAATATGGACTTCCACACTCACGGCGGCGCCATTCACCCAGTGGCGGGCGTTGGATTGAAGGGCGGCCGCGAGATCGCGGTCGGAAAGTGCCGCGGAACGGAGATCCATGACGGAACGGCGGGCCTCTGTCAGGCTGTGGGTTGCCATGCGACGGGCCAGCTCCAGATAAATATGGGCGGGACGCAGACTCTCCGGGAGACAGGTTTCGAGCGCGTCCAATTGCGAAGAAATGCCTACGAAGGCCTGGGCGAGCGTATCGTGAATCTCCCGAGCCAGACGCAAGCGCTCTTTGAAGACGGCGGCAAAGCGCAAACGGATCTGGCGCACACGAAGTTGGTAGGCCATCCAGCAAAGAAATGCCGCGAACGCTGCGCATAGCGTTCGAAACCAACCCGTTTCGTAGTAGTGCGGCAGAAGTTCCAGGTCGTAGGCCGCTTCACGTGGCGGAGCGCCCGGTACCTCCGCTCGTATGTGGAACCGATAGTGTCCGTGGCCAAGGCTGTTATAGGTAGCAACTCTGCGGCTTCCGGCGCTGATCCAGTCCGAATCCAATCCGTCCAGCTTGTAGAAGTAGTGCACGCGATCCGGGGCGCTCAGGTCGATCGCGGCATAGCGGATCTCGACGCGGCCGCGCCCGGGTGGCACCCGCGGACGCGAGGAGGCGTCAAACCTCTGGCCATCGGCGGTGAAGTCTGCGATGTAGATGGGCAGTGAACGCCCGTGTGGCCGGGAGTTTCCAGGCCTATACACCGCGATGCCGCGGGCGGTCGCGAACCACAGGCTGCCGTCGGACTGGCGGCCGCCGCCCGATCCGATATCCGCTGGCGCTTGTGCGCTGCGCAAGCCATCGGCCAGGCCATAGTTCAGGGGATCAAGATGAGCTCTTTTACCAGTTGCGAAGTCGCGCAATTGTTTCTTGGCAATCCTGCAGATACCTCGCGTAGTGCTGAGCCACAACGCTCCGCCGTCATCGGCGATCTGCGAAATATTGTCGCTCAGCAGGCCGTCGCGCTCGCTGAACCTCTGAAAACCGCCCGCCTGGAAGACGCTCAAACCGCCGCCAAACGTTCCGACCCATAGAGTTCCGTCGTGATCCGAGTACAAGGACCGGATCTGGTTGCTACCTAGTCCGTCGGCAATTGTATATAGCCGGTTTCCTGCCGGCGTGATGTGCCAAAGACCGCCCTGGATGGTGCCAGCCCAAAGCGAGCTGTCACTTCCCTCGGCCAGTGTCACGAATGCGCCTTCCAGCATGCTTGGATTGGCAGCCGGAATCACGGTACGGAAGTCGTTTCCTCGTAGTTGTCCCAATCCATTGGGAAGAGCGAGCCAGATCCCCGCGGAAGAATCCTGGATTGCATCGAATACCCGCTTCCGGCCCTGCGGATCGGGAGGCACAAAGGTACGCACCTTGCCGTGTTCCCGGATTGTCAACCCTTCGCGAGAGGAGACCAAAAGCGCACCCGTCGGAGTATCACGAATCGAGTAGATGCGCCCTTTGACAGGCCCAACCGCACGCGCATGAAATGGATCACCGGCGGGGAATGTCCTCAATCCCGCGTCCAGAAATCCGATCCACACACTGCCGTCTCGGTCATCGTAGATTGCATTAGGCTCGTCGCTCGGTAGACCCTCGTCTTTGCCGAATACCGTGAACACATCGTCACGCAATCGCAGCAGGCCCCGGTTGGCGCCCACCCACAAGTTCCCGTCGCGGTCCTCGAACAGACAGCGCACCCCATCTTGCGATGTGCCTTCCGCGAGAATGCGGAACCGGGAACCTTCCAGGCGAGCCAGGCCACTGTTGGTTGCAACCCAGAGATTGCCGTCCCGGTCCTCCTTCATGTCCCGCAACTCGAACGGGTCCGTCAATCCTTCGCGGGCCCCATATCGGGAGATTCCCCCGTCCGGAGATTGCCGGACCAGTCCACGGTAGCCCAATATCCATAAGCTTCCCTGGTGATCCTTCAGCACTGCTCCAGGAAAATCGTTCTCCAATACGGAAGGTTCAAATATGCTGCGGAATTTTCCATTCTGCAGGCGGACCACGGAACTCGTTCCGGCCACATACAGAACGCCCCTCGGATCCTCCCACACACTTCTCACCACCCGCAAGGGGATGTCGCGTTCGGGGAAAAAGTTGGTGAAGCGCGATCCATCAAACCGGCTCAGGTTTCCCGCTGCAACGACCCAGAGAGTGCCCGAGTGATCGACGAAGAGAGCGGTGACGGGATTTCCCGGCAAGCCGTCCCTTTGCGTGAAGGTTTGGAAGCGGCCGTGGGAGTAGCGGGTGAGGCCATTGGGAGTGCCGATCCACAGCGCGCCGTCGGGGCCGCCGGCCAGCACATTCACGGAATTCGATGGCAAGCCTCCCTGGGCCTTGCCAAATGCGACGAATTCGTATCCGTCGAAACGCGCCAGTCCTTCATCGGTGCCAACCCACAGAAACCCGTCGGTAGTCTGCGTAATCGCACGAATCGTGTCCTGCGGCAGCCCTTGTTGCTGGCTCCAGACGGTCATCGAATATTGGGTCAGCGCCTTGGATGGATTTAAGGCAAAAATGCTGGATGAGCAGGAGAATACCAAGAAGGCGAGGGCCAATCGCCGTATGATCCGAAATGATCGTTGAACTTTCAACAACCCGGCTGTAGACTGCATCGAGACCACTATGACATCGAATTCTATCCGTTTCCTCTGGAAGGCGCTTTTGTCGCTCGCCGCAACGGCGACAGTGGCCTGCTGGATTTGGCTGCAACCGAACGTGTACGCGCAGACCAGCGGAGCCGGGAAAGCGGGAACGGTCGAAAAAATCAAAATGCAAGGGAGCTCGCTCCAAGGCAACCTGGAAGGCGACCCTGCCGAACGCGACGTCTACGTCTATCTTCCTCCCAGCTACGCGAGCCAACCCAATCGCCGCTATCCGGTGGTGTACTTCATACACGGCTACGGCGCCACGGCGGAAGCGTATTGGAAGCTGATGACCGTACCCGCTACCGCTGACAAATTGATGAACGCGGGCACGGTGCACGAGATGATCCTGGTGCACCCGGACGCGCACACTCGGTATGACGGCAGCATGTATTCGGACTCGCCGACCACCGGAGACTGGGAGGCGTACATTACCCACGATCTAGTGGCTTACATTGATGGCCATTACCGCACCATTGCGAGCCCGGAAAGTAGAGGCTTGGCGGGACATTCCATGGGCGGTTATGGAACTTGGCAGCTTGCGATGAAATAGCCGGGCATTTATTCGAGCATTTATGCCATGAGCTCCTGCTGCCTGATGAACAATCGAGGCGTGACTCCGCCGCCGGCTTCCGGACCACAGGCATCCGGCAACCGAGTTCCCACCGAGAGCCCGCAAGCCGCGCGAGCGCTCGGCGTTTTTCGAAATCTGCGTTCGGCAGAGGCGGCTGCGTGGTCTCCCGATCCCAAGAACCCTCCGAAATTTTTCGACCTGCCCGTGGAGGACGGCACCGTGCATCCGGATATCGTGGCCAAGTGGATCGCCAATTCGCCGCTGGCCTTTGTCGATCAGTATGCGTCCAATCTGAAGAAATACCGGGCTATCCGGATGGATGTGGGGGATAAGGACAACCTGGCGGCGACAAACAAGCTGATGGACGAATCGCTGACCCCTCTCGGCGTGGTTCACAGCTTCGAGGTCTACGAGGACACCCACGGCAATCGTGTTAAGGAGCGATTTGAAACCAAGGTCCTTCCGTTCTTCTCGGAAAATCTCGACTCCCCGGCGGGACAAGGAAGCCGATAACAGCGCAATGCCAATTTACGAGTATCGGTGCAAGGTGTGCGGCCACGAATTCGAGTGCTTGCTTCGATCCTCATCGCCCGCCGCGCAGTGTCCCGGCTGCCAATCCCCGGATCTGGAACAGCTGATCTCGACAAGCGCGGTTCACTCGGAAGGCGCCTCCCAAGCCAATCTCAGCGCCGCACATCGCAAGGTGGCTGCGATTCGCGGCGACCGGCAGCGTGAGGAACACCGGAATCATCATGAACATTTTGAGGACTCAGCCCAAAGAAAAGAAGACACTTAATCCGAATGGATCATAATCCGAATAGATCATGGCGAATGATCCGCAGGCAGCATAGAATATCTCAGGGTCAATGCGTCTTCTAGCCTCTGTCGTAATTTTCGTCTTCCTGCCGGGGCTTCGTCCAGCTTCGGCTCAGACCGCTGCCAGCGAGCGGGCGTTGCTCAATCAGTACTGCGTGGTCTGCCACAACGACAAGCTCAAGACAGCCAATTTTTCCCTGCAGAACCTGGATTTGTCCACTGCGGGCGATCACCCGGAAATCTGGGAACAAGTGATCCGAAAACTGCGCGCCGGAATGATGCCCCCTCCTGGCATGCCCCGGCCGCCGCTGGCAAAGTACGAGCAGTTGCGCGACTGGCTGGAGGCCGAAGTGGACCGCAAAGCAGCCGAGCATCCGGACCCTGGTTCCGTTGTGCTGCACCGTTTGAATCGGACCGAATACGGCAACGCCATCCGCGATCTCCTCAGTCTCCAGGTGGACGTAAACTCGCTCCTCCCGCCCGACGATTCAGCGCGAGGCTTTGACAATGTCGCCGGCTCGTTGACAATTTCGCCCACGCTGCTTGAAGCGTACATGACAGCCGCTACGCGCATCTCACGTATGGCGGTGGGATATTGGAAATCGCCGACCGCTGCCGCCTTCATCGCACCTCCGGACTCATCTCAGGATGAACACATCGAAGGGCTACCGTTTGGCACACGTGGCGGTATGGCGGTGCGCCACACCTTCCCGTCCGATGGAGAATATCATTTCTCCGTCCAGAACCTTGGGATTGGCAAGTTTATTCCGGACCAGAAGCTCGAATTCCTCATCGACAACCAACTGGTCGCGACGCGCGACTACAAGCGTGTAGGATTGACCGCCAACAATGCGGCGGACCACGACGGCTCAATTGATGTTTCCGTGCCGGTGAAGGCCGGAAGTCACCTGGTAGGGGTCACATTCGTTGCAACGAACTATCGCCCATCGCTCGATTACATCCGGCAATACGAACGCAAATCGCTGGAGGATAATTCAATCCCGCAGCTCGAATATTATCCGGCCATCGGGATCTTAAGGATTCAGGGCCCGTTTAACCCCAAAGAGCCCGAGGATTCGGCTTCCCTGCGCAAAGTGTTCGTCTGTCATCCTGCCGGCGAAACACAGGAAAACGCGTGCGCCAAGGATATTCTCACTACGCTCATGCGCCGCGCGTACCGGCGACCGTTGACAGGAGCGGATTGGGAATGGGTCCAAACGTTTTACCTGGAGGGCCGCCGGGCAGGTACCTTCCGCGATGGAATCGAACTGGGCTTGCGCCGCATCCTGGCTAGCCCGTCTTTTCTTGTTCGCGTGGAGCGGGAGCCGCCGAACATACCTGCCGGCAAACCTTACCGTATTACAGACCTCGAGCTGGCCTCGCGCTTGTCATTCCTGATCTGGAGCAGTATTCCCGACGATGAACTCCTCAAGGTCGCCAGCGAGGATAAATTGCATCTGACCCTAGTCCTGGAACAGCAGGTGCGCCGGATGCTCGCCGATCCCAAAGCTGAAGCCCTCGTCGACAATTTCGGCGATCAGTTGCTGTATCTCCGAAATCTCCCGGCCACTTCCCCGGATGGGGTCTTCTATCCGGATTGGGATGACGAGCTGCGGAAAAGTTTCCGGCGGGAAACTGAATTGCTGCTGCAGAGCATCATTCAGGAAGATCGCAACGTCGTGGATCTGTTGACGGCCAACTACACGTTCCTCAACGAAAGGCTCGCCAAGCATTACGGTATCCCGAACATCTACGGTTCCGAGTTCCGCCGTGTGACGCTCGGACCGGATCTCGCTTATCGAAGGGGTTTGCTAGGGCAGGGGAGCGTTCTCTCGCTGACCTACGTTCAGAACTTCCGAACCTCGCCTGTGAAGCGCGGCGTTTGGGTGCTGGAGAACATTCTGGGGACACCACCGCCGGAGCCGCCTCCCAACGTTCCGCCACTCGAGGATTCCAAGGGCGACAACAAAATCATGACGCTGCGCGAGCAGATGACGGTGCATCGCAAGAATGAACCGTGCGCAAGCTGTCACAAGCTCATGGACCCCATCGGATTCGCACTCGAAAATTTCGACGCCGACGGGAGTTATCGGACCAAGCAGGGCGGCGACGGCGGAGTTCCCCTGGACACCTCGGCGGTTTTGTGGGATGGAACCAAAGTCAACGGACCCATCGAGCTGCGGGAGCATCTCCTCCACTACTCGGCGCAATTTGTTCGAATGATCACCGAGAAGTTGATGACGTTCGCTCTGGGCCGTGGAGTGGAATACCAGGATATGCCTGTGATCCGCTCCATCGTGCGGAAAGCCGATCGCGACGACGACAGGTTCGTGTCTATCCTGATGGGCATTGTCGAAAGCGCACCTTTCCAGATGCGAACAAAAGAAGTCGAAGAGCAGGTGGCAACAGCCACGCCGATCACGAAGGAGACCAAATGAACTTTATCGAAAAGAAATTTATTCCGCGCCGCACCTTCATCCGGGGTGCGGGTGTCGTTTTGGGTCTGCCGCTCCTTGAATCTATGCTCCCGGCGCAGACTCCTTCGAACCAGACTGCCGCGGCCCGAGTCCGTCGATTTCTGGGCATTTGGCATCCACATGGCGCTGCGCCGGGCTATTGGAGCCCGCTGCAGGAAGGCGCCAACTTCGACTTCTCGTTCATCACGAAACCTCTGGAGCCGTACCGGAAGTATGTCACGCTGATCAGCGGAATGGACATGCCGGAGGCCATGGCCACCACTGAAGAGCCCGGCGGCGATCACGCGCGCGGTGCGGTCCTGCTGTCCGGTGCCCGCCCGCGTAGGAACGCTGTGAGTCCGTACCTGGGCGTGACCATGGATCAGCTCATCGCGAAGAAATATGGGCGCGACACTATCCTCGAGTCCATTCAGCTCGGTGTCGAACAGGATGGCAACTACGGCAACTGTAATTGGGGCTATAGCTGCGCCTACACCAACTCAATCTCCTGGACTTCTCCAGTGGAGCCGCTGCCGACGGAAGTGAACCCGCGCGTCGCCTTCGAGCGACTGTTTGGCGACGGAACCAGCACGGAGGAAAGAAAACTCGGCCGCCAACAAGACGCCAGCATCCTGGATTCCGTTGCCCAGCAGATCTCATATTTCAAGAAACCCTTGGGCGCCGTCGACCAGGCGCGCCTGGATACTTATTTCGACAACATTCGCGAGATAGAGCGGCGGATCAAGATCGCTGCCGAGAGGTCTATCCAGGAGCCTTCTGAGGAAATCCCCTTCGGAATACCAGAAAACAAAGAAGTGCATTACCGTCTGATGTACGATCTTCTGGCGTTAGCCTTCCAAGGCGATCTGGTCCGCTCGGCGACATTTATGCTTGGCAAGGATCTTTCGGGCGCCAGCTTCCCCGACTCGGGCTTCAACGGCGGCTGGCATGGCTCCTCGCATCACGGCGATAAGCCGGACAACATCGCCAAATACGCGAAAATCAATCACTACCACGTTGAGAATCTCGCCTATCTTGCGGAGAAGTTGAGCAAAACACCCGATGGCGATGGTACCCTCCTCGATCACATCCTGATCTACAAAGGAAGCAACATGGGCAACTCGCATCGCCATGCGCATGTGAAGGTGCCGGTCATCCTGCTGGGCGGCCTGGATGGCAAATTTAAGGGCAATCGTCATATCGTGTTTCCGGACAATACGGAGCGCACATCGAATATGCTGCTCGCCCTGCTGCATAAATACGGAATACAGGAATTTCCCAAGTACGATGTCAGCGGCAAGCTGACGGGCACTTCCGAATCCTTTGGTTCCAGCACCAAGCCGATATCCCTATGAGGCATTGCGGAATCGCGCAGCTTGTTCTTGCAACGGCTGCGTTGCTCTGTTCTGTTGGTCCGGCCTCGGCTCAACTCAGACGCGTGACGAGGCCGAAAGTCGAACGGCCCGATGGACCAGTCTGGGAAGTGATCCGCCAACACTGCACGGCGTGCCATGGGATTGACGACTACGCCTTCTTCGCCCTCGACCGCTCGGCCTGGCAAAAGCTCCTCGCTGACAAACACAAGGCCGGCGACGCCGATCTTTCGGATGCCGACCGCAATCTTTTGCTCGACTGGCTGGTATCCAAATTCGGCCCTGGGACGAAGCCTTTCCCACGAACCTACATTCCACCCGAGATCACCACGTTCTTCTCCGATCCTGAGGCCATTCGACTTCTCAACCGCGCTTGTACGACGTGTCACGGGCTGGACCGAGTGCAAGGGGTCAGGAAGGCCGCCGACGAATGGCGGGTAACGCTCGTGGATATGAGAGAGCGAGGGGCTCAGCTCTCGGATTTAGACCTGGAGCAGCTCGTGGAATGGCTCGGACGAGTGTGGGGAACCAATCAGGACAAATGAAAAACGTACTCCAAACCGGCTTCCTGGCTTTGTTCTTTGCGTCAGTCATCTTCGCCGCCGCTCCCAGCGACGTAGCGGATGCCGCCATGCACGGCGACAAGTCTGCAATGCGGTCCCTGCTCGAAAAGAAAGCCGATGTGAACGCCCCGCAAGTAGACGGTACAACTGCGCTCCACTGGGCGGTTCGGGCCAACGATCTGGAAATGACCGATTTGCTGCTAAAGGCGGGTGCACGAGTTTCTGCCGCGAATCAGTCCGGCGCAACACCGATGCAGTTAGCTGCATTGAATGGCAACGCGGCCATCCTCGAACGTCTCCTCCAGGCCGGCGCTGATCCTAACGCGCCGTTATCCCAAAGCGGCGACACGGCGCTCATGATGGCGGCTCGTACGGGCAAATTGGACACCTTGCGAGTGCTGCTGGATCACAAGGCGAACGTAAACGCAATAGAAACGTGGGGCGGCACCACGGCCCTCATGTGGGCCGTTTCGGAACGTCATCCCGAGGCAGCAAAGCTGCTGGTGGACCGTGGCGCCGACGTGAACGCAAAATCCTACTTCGTGCCCGCGGCATCCGGCCGAGGATTCGAAGGAGCAGCTCCCATCCCGCCGAAACCGAATCAAAAAATAGAAGAGTTCGCCAGCGGCTGGATAACTCCGCTGATGTTCGCCGCACGGGAAGACAATCTCGAATCCGCCCGGATCCTCATCCAAGCGGGCGCGGATGTGAATGCGGTCGGCGCAGATGGCAAAGACGCGCTGGGACTGGCGCTTTTCAACGGAAGCTACGATGTTGCGTCGCTGCTCATCGATAGTCACGCGAACGTGAACCATGCCGACGTGCAACGGTTTACGCCGTTGTTCTGGGCCGTCGATCGCCGCAACATGGAGACTGCGCCGAACTTTCCGTGGATGGTCACCACCGACCCGCTTCCGGTCATCAAGGAACTCCTCGATGCCGGAGCTAATCCGAATGCTCTAGTGAATTCGACACCGAGGGCGCGCATGCGCGAGGGCTCTCCTCGGATCGTTTTCGCGACAGCGTTGATGCGTGCTGCGTTCGCGGGCGACCTCGAACTCGTCAAGGTACTGCTAACCGACGGCGCCGATCCGCACATTCAATCGAGCGATCGCGAAACGACGCTCGCGGCCGCTTGTGGTCTCGCCTTTATCAACGGCTATCATAGGCAAAAGTCGCCCGCCGAACGGCTGGAAGTCGTGAAACTAATGGTCGATCTGGGGGAGGACGTAAACCATGCAGACAGCTATGGCATCACTCCGCTCATGGCGGCCGCGAACCTCGGCGATATCAACATCGTTCGCTATCTGATCGATAAAGGCGCGGACCTCGGCGCGCATGATCTCGGAAAGAAGAATGACGGTAACTTCGGTTCCAGTATCGAGCCTCTCATGCCCGTTGACTATGCAATGGGCGTAGGAACATTCGTGCCCAACAATGCTGTGATCATGCATGCCGATGTGGTGAAACTCATGAGCAACGAAATGATGAAGCGGGGCATCAAGCACACAACGTCGGAGTGCACGCTGCGCGGATTCACGTGCAGTATCGCCAACGTGGATCCCAAGACCGCAACACCGGCCGAGATCGCGAAGATGCGCAAGATCCAAAGGGGTTATCAGGTGGACGGCATTACCGGCGGCCTGGCCGTCCACGACCAATCTAAGAAAACCAAGTAGACGAAAACTGCCAGCCAATACTTAAACGAAAGATCGATTGCTTTCGCGGCAGGCGCGCTGGAATCACAGTGGCCGCCTGCTTTTGACCGTATCAAAACCGTATCAAAACGCGATCTTTTCGAAACGATGGGACTTGCCTTTGAGCGAAAAGCAGACTCCCCATGTTGTTGAAAAGCCAAAGAACAAGATGGATGCTACGGAGCCAATGGAAGCAAGTTGTGGGCTTCACACGCAGGAGGTCACAGGTTCGAGTCCTGTCGCGCCCACCACGCCCCCTATCGATTTGAAAAGAGTTGGTTCAAGAAGGTCTCACGGCCTTCGCCCATCCTGTGACTTGTGCTTGCCAAACGCCGGAACGCTTTCGTTCGCTTGCCGGTTCAGTTTCGCCAGCGCATCGCGCTCCATCGGGCAGCTTCATTTGCGAATACTTCTTGAAGGCCTTCGCCGTGGCGAAACAACGGACTCGCTCGTCCGCCACGCCGCCAGCACTGAACTGCGTTGTGCAGGCCGATCGAAGACCGTAGATGCGAAAGTAGTGAACGCCAGAGTGTCTTGAAAGATTTCCGATGAGTGTCTGGCTTCTTATCGCTCGGGAACAACCTCAGCACGCCATTGGGTGTTTTCGAATCCGGAATCCACACCGTCCGGTTATCCACATCATGCCGGTCGTTTTCACGGGAGTCAGCTGCATGTAGATCCGAGCCCGGTTTCAATGCCGCTCGATCTTCTGTTGCTCGGGCCAACATACGTAATGAGGCCGGAACAGTTCACCGAGCCTCGGCGGGAAGCTCGACAGCTGCACATAGATTCGCAAACAGGAACTTACGCACTGCATTCGATGCAGTGCATGCAGGATGCTGTTGTCTCGGGCCTGCAAACGCTCTCTGCGGCATTTCTGCTCTTCGCCCCAGTCGGTACCGCATCCGCCAAATGTTGCTCTCCTTGCGTCGATAAACGACACGGTCATGTTTACCAGTTCTCATCCCACGGGCCAACCCTTTGGAGGTGCTCCGACTGATCCAGCCACCCGCTTCGCCGCGGGGCTGACTCCCAACGACCGAAAGTTGAGCGATTCTTCGGAAAGATGTGTTTCTGATACCGTTAAAGTGTGCCGCGAAGGCCACCGATACCACGATGTCATTGTGACCACCATGGAGGCCCTGCTGGGCGACGTGCCGCTCGCGCTGTCCACCCGAACGGGATCGGAGCTGAAGCGCTTCCAGGAATCACGCTGTTGCGCGGACCCAACTTCAGCCAGGTCTGCACGCTGCACACCACGCCCGCGAGTTGCGTCTGGCTAGGCAAGCAAACCAGTCTGGCACCGGGGATGAGCGACTAGGGCATGAACATCTCCGAACCATTTATTCATCGCCCCGTCGGGACGGCGCTGCTGACGGCGGCAATCGCGCTGGCGGGCGCCGTGGCTTACAACTTATTGCCGGTATCGCCTCTTCCACGGGTGGACTTTCCGACCATCTTCGTGCAGGCCAGCCTGCCCGGCGCGAGTCCGGAAACGATGGCATCGTCGGTAGCGGCGCCGCTCGAGCGACAGTTTGGGCGCATTGCCGCGGTCAGCGAGATGACCTCCACCAGCACGCTGGGGGGTACCGGAATCACCTTGCAGTTCGAACTGAACCGCGACATCAACGCCGCGGCGCGCGACGTGGAAGCGGCCATCAATGCCGCGCGCGGATATCTTCCCACCAACCTGCCCAGTAATCCAGGATATCGCAAAGTGAATCCGTCGGAAGCCTCGATATTTCAAATTGCGCTGACTTCCGATGTTCTCGATCGCGGCCAGCTCTACGACGCCGCTTCTACCATCATCGTGCAGAAGCTTTCGCAGATCCGGGGCGTCGGACAGGTGTTCGCGCAGGGTTCCGCCTTGCCAGGCGTTCGCGTGGAACTGAATCCGAGGGCGTTGAATAAGTACGGCATCGGCCTGGAGCAGGTTCGCGGCGTTTTGAACAACGCCAACGCCAATATTCCGAAGGGGCATTTTTCGGATGGATTCCACGTCTGGGAAGTGGGCGCGAACGATCAGATGTTCAAGGCCAGGCAATACGCTCCGCTGATCGTTGCCTACAACCACGGCGCGCCGGTGCGGTTGGATGATGTTGCACAGGTCACCGATTCGGTCGAGGATCTGCGGAATATGGGATATGCCAACGGCAAGACCTCGGTGAACGTCACCGTGAACCGGCAACCGGGCGCGAACATCATCGATACCGTGGATCAGATTCGGGCGGCTCTACCCCAGATCAAGGCCGCGATACCCCATTCGATTCACCTCAACATTACTCGGGATCAGACCGTAACTATCCGCGCATCGGTGCGGGACATCGAAAGATCGCTGGGAATATCGGTATTGCTGGTAGTCTTGGTGGTCTTTCTGTTTTTGAGAAGCGGCCGTACCACCCTTATTCCGAGCGTCGCGGTTCCGGTCTCGCTGATCGCCACTTTCGGCGTGATGTATCTTTTCGGGTACGGCCTGGACAACCTGTCGCTCATGGCCCTGACGGTTTCGAGCGGCTTCGTGGTCGACGACGCCATCGTAGTGATCGAGAACATCACGCGCTATCTGGAGCAGGGTATGAAGCCTTTGGCTGCGGCACTGCGCGGCGCGCGCGAGATCGGCTCGACGGTTTTCACCATGAGCCTTTCGCTTATCGCCGTCTTCATTCCGCTGCTGATGATGGGCGGTATCGTCGGACGGCTGTTTCGCGAATTCGCGGTGACGATGTCGGTGGCGATCGCTATTTCCATGGTTGTCTCACTGACCACCACGCCGATGATGTGCGCGCATTTGCTCAAGGAACACGCATCGCACGGCTGGATGTACCGGACCAGCGAACGGGGTTTCAATTGGATCGTCAGCCTGTACGGAAGCACCCTGGATCGTGTGCTGCGGCATCCCGCCATCACGCTCGCGGTTCTTTTTGCCACCATCGGGCTGAACGTTTACCTGTACATTCACGTGCCGAAGGGATTTTTCCCGCAGCAGGACAACGGAGCGCTGAGCGGGACCGTGATTGCCGATCAGGACACCTCGTTCCAATCCATGGAAGGCGATCTGTTGAAGATGGTGAAGATCGTACAGCAAGATCCAGCAGTAGACACGGTAACCGGTTACACCGGAGGCAGCGGCGGCAACGGCAACACCATCAACCAGGCGCGCTTGAATATTGAACTGAAACCGCTGGCCGTGCGCAAGATTTCGGTTTATGACGTGATCGAGCGGCTGCGGCCCAAACTCAACATCATCCGCGGGTCCAGGCTGTACCTGCAAGCGAACCAGGATGTGCGCATCGGCGGCCGCAGCAGCGCCGCGCTCTATCAATTCACCATGCGCGGCGACAACGTCGAGGACCTGACCGCGTATGGCCGGCCAATGCTGGACGCCTTGCGGCGGCTGCCCACGATCAGCGATGTCAACAGCGATCAGCAGAACAGCGGCTTGCAATCGATTGTGGAATACGACCGCGATACGGCGGCGCGCTTCGGAATCTCGTCGCAGCTCATCGATAACGTGCTGTACGACGCGTTTGGCCAGCGGCAGGTGTCTACCATCTATACCGGGCTCAATCAGTACCACGTGGTGATGGAAGCAGCTCCGCGTTTCTGGCAGAATCCGCAGTTTTTGCGCGAGATTTACGTGGAAGATCCGCAGGGCCAGTCGGTGCCGCTCAATGTTTTCACACATTTCTCACGTTCGGTGGCTCCGCTCGCGGTGAATCACCAGGGCCTGTTCCCCGCGGTGACCATCTCCTTCAATCTGGCACCAGGCGTGGCGCTCGGCGACGCGGTAAATGCTATCCAGGCCACCGCCCGCAAAGTAGGCTTGCCGGACACCATCAAAACCTTCTTCGCGGGCACCGCGCAGGCTTATCAGGATTCGCTGCGCAATGAGCCCATTCTCATCGGCGCGGCACTGTTGACGGTCTACATTGTGCTCGGCATGTTGTATGAGAACTGCATCCACCCGATCACTATTCTTTCCACGCTGCCGTCGGCGGGCGTAGGGGCCCTGCTGGCCCTGCTGCTGTGCCACACCGAACTCAGCATCATCGCCATCATCGGAATCATTCTGCTGATCGGACTTGTGAAGAAAAACGCCATTATGATGATCGATTTCGCGCTCGACGCCGAGCGTGCCGAAGGACTGCCGCCGCGCGAGGCCATTTACAAGGCTTGCCTGCTGCGTTTCCGGCCCATTCTGATGACCACCATGTCGGCCCTGTTGGGCGCACTGCCGCTGGCGCTGGGGCACGGCGTGGGCGGAGAACTGCGAAGGCCGCTAGGCATCACCATCATCGGCGGTCTGCTGGTTAGCCAGCTGCTGACGCTGTACACGACACCGGTTGTCTACTTGTCGCTGGATCGTCTCCGCCTCCGATGGCAGGGTGAGCGTGCCTCAAACCTGTTACACGGGTAGTCATCGCACCGAACTCCATTCGGCGGTACCAATTGTTTCTGACGAAAGAGAAACAGGAACCAGCGGCACGACCGAAATCGCCGGTTTCCTTGGCGCGGCCGGCCGCTCGTTGTCGGAAATCCCGGCTGGCTTGCATTTGCTTCGCGATCGGGGAGCAGATGGCGGGCTCCGCTGTATAACGTTTTACGATTCGCAGGAGAGTGAAGACCAAAATGGGAATCCGGAGGGATCCAAGTGGAGGGCTGGCGGACGGGTTCTGTTGAAGTTCCCCGGCAATTCTCGACAACGCGTAATACCATGGTTGCGAAATCACTTCCTAAACGGATGGGAGATTGTCGACGATGATTTTCAAACGAATGAACCCACGCGTACGCCTTCACATGCAGCGGTTTCCGATGATCGGCCGGAGAGTGCTGCCTACGGTGTGCTTTCTTATTGTGGCGGTCTCTCTCGCACCGAGCGCGCCGCCGCCCACGGAGCAGCGTGTCGTGCCGGCAGTTTCTCCCTATATCGACGCCCATACGCATTTTGACGAGCGCGATCCCGAGGGATCCATCCGCGCGATCATGCGGGCATTCCCACGACAGAATATGGTCCGGGCCTGTCTTCTCATCTCACCCGACACGACGAGCCCCTCGGGAACAGCAGACGCGGCAGGTATTCTTGCGGCCGCGAAAAGCTTTCCCGGCAAACTGGCGGTGCTGGCGGGAGGCGAGATACTAAATTCCATGATCCAGCAATCGGTGCGCTCCGGCGATACCGGCGCGGCGATTCAGCGCAAATTCCGCGAACGCGCCGAGGAATTGCTGCGCATGGGGGCAGCCGGATTTGGGGAAATGGCTGCGGAACATTTTGCCGGCGGCACGCCTTATCAATTCGCACCACCAGACCATCCTCTTTTTCTGCTGCTTGCCGACATTGCCGCGCAGCACGATGTACCGATTGACCTGCATATGGAGGCGGTTCCACGAGCGATGCCGCTCCCGAGGGATCTGAAGTCTCCTCCCAATCCCCCGCGGCTCCGGGAGAATATTTCGGCTTTTGAACTGCTGTTGGCGCACAATCCGCGCGCGAAGATCATCTGGGCGCACTTAGGATCGGACGAGACCGGCTATCGCACGCCCGAGCTCTGCCGCCGGCTGCTTCAGAAGCATTCCAATCTCTACATGGAGATCAAGCTGGATCCGAAGGCGCCGGGCAAGAATTACTTATTGGCCGGCGAGAAGATCAAACCGGACTGGTTGAAGCTTTTTGAAGATTTTCCAGACCGATTCATCATCGGCAGCGACCAGCACTACCCGGAGCCGAATGGTCCTCAGCGTTGGGAAACGGTTGTCCTTCTTTTCAATCAGCTGCCAGCAGATTTGAGGAAGAGCATCGGAACAGAAAATGTCGCTCACATTTACGACGCCAGACTACACGCAGGTACCAAGCATTGAGGTAAAGCCACATTTTCGGTTTGCTCCCTCGGTAAAGCCTCCTCACGCCTTGCAGCGGCACGTCACTTTTAGTTGATGGGGACAGCGTTCGCTCCGAACAGATAGATATCGCAGAAATAGCCGGCAAACTCTGCCGGTCCAACCGGGCCACCTTTCTGATACCACTCAACCACCCGATCCAGCAGCCCCTGGAGCATCGAGGCGAGATAGCGCGGGTCCACATCTGCGCGAACACATCCGCTCTTCTGTGCAGCCTCGATGATTTGACGAATTCCAGCCTGGTAAGACTTCCGCATGCTGACAATCTCAGCCAGGCGCTCCGGCGACAGCGCTCGCACCTCTGCCAGCGCGGTTGCGTGCTGGGTCTGGTCCCGCAGCAGGCTCATGCAATGCGCTTGAATGAGCATGATCAATTGCTCAAAGGGACAAGTGGTTCCGTTCAGAGCCGTGTCCACGTCCCTTTGCAGAGTTTCGATGGACGATTTCGTGATCAGGTACAGAAGGTCTTCTTTGCTCTTGACGTGGTAATAGAGCGTGGCTTTCTCCATACCGATGAATTTCGAGATTGCTCGTGTGCTGGTGGACGCGTAGCCCTGTTTCGAAAATAGTTCCGCCGCGGTCCGAACGAACTTACCCAGAGTTCCGCTGTGTGCCGGGCCGGACCGTGTTCGCCGCGGATTCTGCAGTTGAGGCATGGAGGGTCTGGCACGGCCGGGCGTGGCAATCCCATCGAAAAACACGCGGCCGTAAATTCCAGCGAGTTCGTCCAGGGGCAACGGACCAGAGAGCTGATACCAGCGTGGCGTCCAGTTGAGATAGTTCAGGAGGGCGAGCCGAAGCACTGCGACGGGAATGTCCTGGCGCACGATGCCGGCTTTCACGGCCGATGCGAGTTCTTTGTCGAGCAGGTCAGAATAGTTGCCGCGCAGTCCGGCGAGTTCCTTGTGATGTGCGCGCGACAAGGACCGGTATTCACTGATGGATGCAAGCGCGCGATTGGGATTTTCAAACAAGCCCTGAAGATGGGCATGGATCAACGCTCTCAGGCGATCGCGCGCGTTGGTGCAGTTCTCCATCGCCCGGCGGACATACTGTTCAACGGTCTCTAGAGTATGCCTGTTGATGCGATATAGCAGGTCCTCTTTGGTTGAGATGTGGTAGTAGAGCGAGGCCTGGTGAATATTCAGCCGCGCGGCGATCTCCCGCGTGGTGCTTTCAGTGAATCCCTTTTCGCAGAATAGTGCCGCGGCCGCATCCAGTACGAATTGAGCCGTGGGGCCGCGCAATTCGGCCGGGGGCGTAGCATCCTTGGCCGGGGTGAGGCTTCGATGGTCCGAGCCGATCTTGGCTTTCGCCGCCACAGGGGTGGGCCGGTCGAGCGCGCTTTTCACTCCATGCAGCGCGAATCGCGCGTGCTCTCGAACGAGCCTTTCCGCGCGCACAGCGTCGCCGGCCTGTATGGCATCGAGAATCGCATCGTGCTCGCGGATCGCCCGCGAGAACCCGCCCGGTTCGGCCGGAATTACCACCGCCGCTGGAGAGGCGAAAGCGATGGACTGGACACGATCGAGCGAAAGCTGCAGCATCGGGCTTTTCGCAACTGCGATAAGAGCCTGGTGAAAAGCCAGATTCAATTCGCCGAAGCGTGCCATGTGCCCGGCAGTCGGCGATTCCGTGGACCCGAACGAGGCGATCGTCTCGGCGAGCTCCGCATTGATGCGGCGTGCGCGGGCGAGCTGCGCGGGATGGGTGACTCGCCGCGCCGCCAGACCCGCAGCCAGACCCTCCAGCGCGCCGCGCGCCTCAATCGCATCCCCGATGTCCTGCTCAGTGAAAACACGAGGCGCGTATCCGCCGGCGGCAGGCTCTTCCAGCAACCCTTCGTCGTGCAGTTTTGCCAGCGTCGCACGAACGACTGGCCGGGATGCGTCGAGCTTCTTGGAAAGCTCAACCTCCTCGATTGTTTTTCGCGGGGCCAGTTCGCCGCGCAGGATCATCTCTCGAACCGCAACCAGAATCAGTGCACGGCGTGAACTCATGTGTTGTCGATTCGAGAGCGAGCTTGCGTCCGCGCCCTTCTATTGTTTCGGAGCGGGGAAATAAGTCTTGATGCGATCGTTCAGCGTGAACTCCATTCCCAGTCCAGGATACTGAGCCAGAACCTTGGCCTTCATTTCCGCCGCGTCCTTCGAGGCAGCTACGTCCGCGTCCCAGTCCGCGATGTATTTCTTCATGAACTGAATCGAGCGCATGTCCCGCGTTGCTCCCGGCCCTTCGTGTCCCGGCACGATGATGGCGGGATCGAGCGCTGTGATCTGATCGATCGTCTTGCTCCAGTCCTCACGGGCCTTGCCGCGCGGCACTCCAAAGTAAACGTGATCGAACACGATGTCGCCCGTGACAACGGCCTTGACCGAAGGAATGTAAACGAAGCTGTTACCGGGTCCATCGCCTCCTTGTACCGGGCCTGTGATTGGAAACTGCTCCTCCTCCAACGTGAGGACCGGCGTTGTCAATGCTTCGATCTCAACCGGATCGGGTCCGGGAATATTGTTCCCGTAGGTGGAAAACCAAAACTTCTGGCGCGCCGGCCAGGCCCTCTTCTCCGCATCCGCAGTCGCGGGCAATGCCACCACCCTCGCATTGGGAAATGCCTGTTTGAGAACGGCCAGTCCGAAGAAGTGGTCCGGGTGCGGGTGTGTGATGTAGATGGTGGTCAGGTTCTTTTTTGATTCCAGTATCTCGGCCGCCAGGCGATGCGCCTCGCTCAGGCTGAACTGCGAATCGATCACGATCATGTCCTTGTCGCCGGAAATCATGGTTGAGTTCACGTCATAGCCGGTGACTCCGTGGCCGGTGTGAACCTGAATCTCTAAGTGCGACTGCGCCCTGGCGCCGGTCGCGAACAGTATGGCGCCGGCCGCCGAAATCAGAAAAATGGAATGAATTCTCATCGAAACTCCTTCTGTACCCGGACCGCCGATTCTACCCTCTTCCAGCGCGTCCTGTCAAAGTGGGCGGGGCTTGTGTTCATACCTGTCGGCTGGTATGATTCCTAGGCATCGGAGGCTGCCGGCCTGTTAGGAAAACGATCGATGAGATTGACCTTCATTGGATTGCTGCTTGCCTGTTTCGTTTCACCCATCCTGACGCCTGCCGTCGCATCAGAGGCGAGCATTGCCGCTGCCGCGCGGGACGGTGAGCGAGCTGCGGCCATTGCATTAATTCGCTCGAATCCGGAGAACGCGAACGAAAAGTTGCCGGATGGAACCTCGGCGCTGCACTGGGCCGTGACATCCGAAGATCTCGAAATAGTCTCTCTGCTGCTCCAGGCCAAAGTGGACGTGAACGCCGCCGATCCCCACGGCATCACTCCTCTCGCGTTGGCGTGCGCGAATGCCAACGTAGAGATTGTTCGCACGCTCATCCGCGCTGGAGCGAATCCGAATCTGGCCTATGCTGCGGGTGTGACGCCCCTGATGGTCGCTGTGCACCGCCCGCAACCGGAGATTGTCCGCATTCTGCTCGGCGCCGGCGCTCAGGTGAACGCGCGCGATAGCAGACCGCAGCAAACCGCTCTCATGATCGCTGTGCGAGAGAACAACGCCGCTGCCGTCCGGCTTCTTTTAGATCATGGCGCGGACGTGAATGCTGCCACCCGAGTGGGCCAGACGCCTGCCCGTCGTCCTCCTGGTGCCGGCGGCGGATCGCATGGTCTTGGCATCGTACGCAGCGGCTGGCCCGAGCGCGGATATCAGGATGCAACGCCGGGAGGCATGACACCGCTTCTGTACGCGGCGAGAGATGGCCATGCCGAAATTGCCAAAATACTGATCGCCGCGGGTGCAAAGGTAAATGCACCCGACGCCAACAAAATCACTCCGCTGCTAATGGCGATCACGAACAACCAGCCCGATGCGGCCGACGTCTTCATCCAGAACGGCGCCGAAATCAATAGCTCCGACTTCTGGGGCAGAACGCCTCTCTGGGCCGCGGTGGAGATGCGAGACATCGAATACAGCCGCGGCGGCGAACATAATGTCGATCGGGAGCGGTTGCTGCAACTCATTCGGACGCTGCTCGATCGCGGAGCGAATCCAAACGCTCGCACGGCCGAAGTCCCGCCGACCAGGAGATTCCTCATGGGACTCGGAGATATCTCCTGGGTGGACTTCACCGGACAAACGCCGTTCATCCGTGCCGCGCTCTCGGGCGATCTCACTGTCATGAAGCTGCTGATCGAAAAAGGCGCCGATCCTAACATTGCCACTACCGCCGGCAGTACCGCGCTGATGGCCGCCGCGGGCATCAACTGGGCCCTGGGCCAAACGTTCACAGAGGATCTGCCGACGCAGCTCGAAGCTGTGAAGTTGTGTCTTGAGAAGGGTGGCGACGTCAACGCTGCGAACTCCATGGGCCTGACGGCGGTGTTCGGCGCAGCGAACAGAGGCGCGGACGACATCCTGGCGTTCCTGGTGGATCATGGTGCGCGGCTCGACGTGAAAGACAAACAAGGAAGAACCCCGATGACCTGGGCCGAAGGCGTCTTCCTGGCGACAAATGCACCGGAACGGAAGCCCTCAACCATCGCGCTCATTGAAAAGCTCAACAAGAAAGATGCTGCCTTAGCAGCGCCGGTGGCGAGCGTCCAGTGAAGATGTCTCGTCTGATCGCTGCTGCGGTGTTGGTATTCAGCGCGCGCCTTCCGGCTGCCGCCCAAACGCCGGCATCATCCGATCAGCAGTTCGTTACGAAGTATTGCCAGGTCTGTCACAGCGACCGGCTCAAGACCGGCGGCCTCTCTCTGCAACAAATGGATCCATCGCAGGTCTCGCGAAGTCCTGAAACTTGGGAGAAGGTTGTCCGGAAGCTTCGTGCCGGCATGATGCCACCTGCTGGAATGCCTCGGCCGGAGCGGGCCAGCATTGACACATTCGTGAGCCATGTCGAGAGTTCGCTGGATAGGTACGCAGCCCAGCATCCGAACCCGGGCACCGTAGGATTGCACCGCCTGAACCGCGCCGAATACGCCAATGCGATTCGCGATCTGCTCGCTCTTAATGTCGACGTGTCCACGCTCCTGCCTTCGGATGATTCCAGCGAAGGATTCGACAACATCGCGGACGCCCTCGAAGTCTCGCCGGCGCTGCTCGAAAGCTATGTAGGAGCAGCCACGAAGATCAGTCGGCTCGCGGCCGGCGATCCCTCGATCACGCCCGCAACGAACACATGGCGCGCTCCGGGCGACCTTTCGCAGACCAGTCACATCGAGGGCCTCCCAATCGGTACACGCGGAGGCATGCTCTTCGCCTTCACGTTTCCGCTCGATGCGGAATACACGTTCAAGATTCGAACGCGCAGCGCAGGTTTCGGCGTAGGTTCCGGCGCCCTGCCGATACCGATCGAGATCACTCTCGATGGAGCGCGCATCGATCCCGGCAAGAGCCTTACAAATTTTCATCTCAAAGTCACCGCGGGACCGCATACCATCGGCGTTGCCATGCCCGCAGACGACTCAGCGGGTGCCAACGACGTTTATGCCGTTTATCCCGATAATGCCGCGGTTACAAGCGTAGCGATCACGGGACCGACGAATCCGACCGGACCCGGTGATACGCCCAGCCGCCGGAAGATCTTCGTTTGCCATCCTGCTTCAGATAATGAAACTACCTGCGCCAAACAAATTCTGACGTCGCTCGCCACGCAAGCGTTCCGGCGTCCGGTCCGCGATACCGATCTCGAGACATTGCTCAGCTTTTACCAGCAGGGGAAGAACACCGGCGGCTTCGAGCATGGAATCGAAGCAGCGCTGGCGCGCATTCTCGTCGATCCCTGGTTCATCTTCCGCTTCGAGAAAGAACCGGCGGGCACGTCGCCGGGCGGCATCTATGCCATCAGCGATCTCGAATTGGCCTCCCGGCTTTCCTTCTTCCTTTGGAGCAGCATTCCCGATGAGGAACTGCTTCGGCTGGCACAGCAGAACAAGCTGCATGATCCGCGGATTCTCGCGCATGAGGCTCGCCGGATGCTGGCCGATCCCAAGTCGGCAGCGCTGGCCGAGAACTTCGCCGGCCAGTGGCTTTACCTGCGAGAGCTCAAGAACTCCCGGCCGGAAACGGCCGGTTTCAATGACAATCTTCGGGAGTCGTTCCGGCGCGAAACCGAGTTGTTCTTCGACAGCACCATACGGGAGGACCGCAGCGTGGTCGATCTGCTGGATGCGGATTACACCTTCGTCGACGAACGACTCGCACAGCATTACGGGATATCAGGCGTCTACGGCAGCCGCTTTCGCCGCGTGAAGTTGCCGGATGACACGCGCCGCGGCTTGCTGGGGCAGGGCAGTATTCTGCTGGTCACGTCGGTTGCGACCAGAACTTCTCCGGTGGCGCGAGGCAAGTGGGTTCTCGAAAATATCCTCGGCTCCTCACCGCCTCTTCCTCCTCCGAATGTGCCGGCGTTGCCGGAAAATGCGTCCGCGGCGAAGCTTGTTTCAGTGCGAGAAAAGATGGAAGCGCACCGCAACAATCCCGTTTGCGCGGCGTGTCACAAGATTATGGATCCCATCGGATTCTCACTCGAGAATTTCGATCTCACCGGCAAATGGCGTACTACGGATGGCGGCGTGCCGATTGATGCATCGGGCCAAATGGTCGATGGGACGAAATTATCCGGCCCCGTCAGCCTGAGGGAGGCGCTGTTAAGCCGCTCGGACGTTTTTGTATCGACAATCACCGAAAAGCTGATGACCTATGCCCTGGGCCGGGGTTTGAAATATTACGATATGCCAGCCGTTCGCGCCATCACCCGCGATGCCGCCCGAAATGACAATCGTTTTTCGTCAATCGTGCTCGGGATCGTAAAGAGCGCGCCGTTTCAGATGAAAATGAAGCCGATCGGCAAGAGCCGAACCGAAGTGGAGACCGCCGTGTTGCACTGACCGCGGCGAGCGACAGGAGAACAGCCATGAACTTCATCACGAAAAAACATCTTCCACGCCGTACGTTCCTGCGTGGGGCCGGTGTTGCGATCGCCCTTCCGCTGCTGGACTCGATGGTCCCGGCGCAGACGCTTTTGGCGGGAACGGCCGCCAGTCCTCGCAGCCGCCTGGCATGCATCTACGTGCCGCACGGCGCCACCATGGACAAGTGGACTCCGGCCAAAGAAGGCAGCGGCTTCGAGTTCACGGAAATTCTGCAACCGCTGGAGAAATACCGGGACCGCCTGGTGGTGGTGAGCAACCTGGCGCATAGGCAGGCTGCCGGCATCGGAAGCGATGCGGGCGCCGACCACGCGCGTTCTGCCGCGGTCTTCCTGAGCGGCGCTCATCCTGAAAAGACGGCCATCCACGTTGGAACCACCATCGATCAGATCGTGGCGCAAAAGCTCGGGCAGGATACGCCGCTGCCGTCGCTGGAAACTGCCATCGAAGAGAATGGCCTGAACTGCGGGGCCGGTTATGGATGCGCGTACACGAACACCATCGCTTGGAAAACGCCCACCCTGCCGCTGCCCATGGAACATAATCCCCAGGTCCTGTTTGAAAGGCTGTTCGGAGAAGGCAGCACGCCGGAGGAACGGCTGGCGCGCAAACAGCAATCGCGCAGCCTGCTTGATTCCGTGAAGAACGAGATCGCGTCTCTGAATGTGGAATTGCCTTCGTCCGATCGCGCCCGATTGGCGGACTACCTCGACGACGTTCGCGAGATCGAACGCCGCATCCAGAAAGCCGAGGAACAGACACCCAAAGATTTGGAACTGCCCGCCGCGCCGGTTGGAATTCCCGAAGCCTTCGACGATCACTTCAAGATCATGTTCGATCTTCAGACTCTTGCATTCCGGGCGAACATCACGCGCGTCGCCACCATGATGTATGCCCGCGACACCAGCGGCGCCGTTTATCCGCAGAGCGGGGTCAGAGATGGTTTTCATGTGACGTCCCATCACTCCAACGTTCGCGCCAACATGGATCGCTTCGCGCTGATCAACCGCTACCACGCCAAGCTTCTGGCATATTTCCTGGAAAAGCTCCGGTCCACACCGGACGGCGACGGCACGTTGCTGGATCATTCGCTCATTCTCTACGGCAGCAGCATGAGCAACGGCAATCAGCACGATCACGATCCTTTGCCCGTCGTGGTCGCGGGCGGCGCTTCCGGCAAGCTGAAGGGCGACCGTCACATCGTGTCGCCGCCGCACACCCCCATGTCCAATCTCCTGCTGGCGATTCTCGACAAACTGGGAGTTGAGCAAGATTCGTTCGGCGACAGCACCGGCAAACTAGAAATCTGATGACGATGCAAACCAGCAAATGGAGCCGGCGGGAAGCGCTGACTGCGGCCGCGGCATTGGCGGGCATGTGGGCTGTCGCTGCCCGGGCGGGAGAACCTGGATCGGAGCTGTTGCCGCTCCACACCACCGGATTGGAACATATCGGCATGACCGTGCCGGACCAGAAGGCTGCGGCGGACTGGTACGGGCGGATCTTCGATCCTCAATTGTTCCAGGAACGCGATGCTCCGCCGCGCTATTACGTGCGCATGGGCAGCGCATACATTGCCTTCGGCGGTACGCGAGGCGAGGACACAACTCCAAAAATCGATCACTTCTGCGCGCTCGTGAAGGACTACAAGCCCGACGAAATGCGCGCCGCCCTCGAGAAGGCCGGGATCAAGATGGGCGCCGGCCGCTTTGGCATGCCCACCGATGACGATGGAATCCGTCTTCAGTTGCTCGGCGTGCCGGGCGGGCTGGCAAAAACGATCATTCCGTCCGTGAGAATAACGACTGACGATGCGGCTGTTGAGGCGGTTGGTCTCGATCACGTCGTTCTCGCCGTGTCGGATCTCGATCGCGCTTCTTCCCACTACGCGCACTTTTTCGGATCTCCGATCAGCAAGAAATCCGGCCAAGTCTGGTTCCAGGTTGCAAATACGCGTCTCGCCTTGGAGCCCGTTGCATCGGGTGGAAAGCCCGCCATCGAGCGTCTCTGCTTCCGAATCGCAGGATTCGACAAGAAGGTGGTTGCCTCGAAACTGCACAAGCTGGAAGTGGAAACCACGCCCGCCCCGGGCAATCACGCGCTGCGCTTGCGCGACCCGAACGGTTTCACTATCGAATTGGTCGGTGAACAGCGGCGAGCGTAGGCTGCCGAAAAACCGAATGCCTTTCGCTGAGATCGATTCCGCGCCCCGTTTGCGGGCCGCTCGGGCACGCTGCGGATCATTCATCAGATCAGGCGACCAAGTCCTCTTCGATGTAAGCCTCTCAACGTCCGCCACTTGGCCGAAGCATCGCCCGGCAAGCGCGAAACACCGCGGGCCGTTTTCATTCTGCGCCGGGTATGGAGAGGCGTTAGTCGCAAGCCCGCCAGTGGCTTTGGCCTATTCAGCCGGGAGATACTTTTCGAAGAACTGAAACTTGGCCGGACTCCCTGCCGCCGAAATCGGCGCGGTTTTGTCGCCCACTTCCATGATTTCGGGCTTTTCGCCGACTCCAGGCCAGTGAGGCAGTCCGTTTCCATTCGGATCTCCCGTCGCGGCGAAATTTGCCCAGTAGGAAGACATCATGTACGCGATGCGCCGGTCGGCAGCGGTGAACGGACGATCCGACATAGAAAGGGTATTCATCACGTAAGGAACTTCCGAAGTGTGGAACGCTCCAAAGCGCTGTGCATCGGGCCCAGGGATGGCGTGATCCCACAAATATTCGTAGACCTTCGTCTTCGCCGTCTTAGAGCGCTCGCTCGCCCAAAGATACATCGAGACCAGCGCCTGATCCCGGACGCTCTGGCTCCGCGCCAGTCTCGCTTCTTCGTCGGTTGCCGCGGGATACAGCTTCAGGAATTCTTGGGCCTCGGCCCCAAAACGCTGCTGCGCCAGTTTTCGAAATGATTCGGCTGTCGCGGGCCATTGTGGTCCAAATCCGCCCAATTCGTCTTTATTTGCGCCAGTCAATGTCACAACATCATTCTGTTTTCCCTGAGCGAAAATCTCACGAACTGGAGCCGGTAACGAATACCCGTCTACAATTGGAGCGAAACGCAGACCCGGCGCGGAAGGTCCGCCTGGCCCGGCTTGCGTCAGTTCTTGCCAGCTCATGGCGCGCAGATCTTTGAGCGACTTCGCACCCTTGCTCTCCGCAAACTTCATCCCGTCGGCTTCAGCCTCAGCGAGGCCGCGTGCGTTGAGACTTAAGCCCGCTTTATCGATATTGGAACCGCCGCTCTCGACAATCGCGCGCTGAAACAAACCCTTCGCGAGCGGGGAAGCAGTCAGGTCGTGCACGGACATTCCACCAGCGGACTGCCCAGCTATCGTTACGCGATTCGGGTCGCCTCCCAACCGGGCAATGTTATCGTGCACCCACTCAAGCGCCGCGATCTGATCGAGCAGTCCGTAGTTTCCCGAGGCGCGATGGTCGGATTCGCGGGTTAATTCGGGGAAAGCCAGGAATCCCAGCACGCCCACACGATAGTTGATCGTCACCACGACCAGTCCTTTTTTTGCCAGCCCGACGCCGTCGTAAACCGGTACGGCAGCGGAGCCTTCGGAAAAACCGCCGCCGTAGAGATAAACGTATACCGGCCGTCTTTCGGCAGGCGATTTTGCGCCCGTCCAAACGTTGAGGTACAGGCAATCCTCGCTGATGTCGCCGTGCGTCATGAACTCATGGGTCCATGGTTTGCGCTCCTCGACGATGTTTTGGATGCAACTGGCCGAGAACTTGTCCGCCCGGCGAACTCCGCGCCAAGGCACAACTGGCTTTGGCGCGCGCCAGCGCAAATCGCCAACGGGTGATGCGGCAAAAGGAATTCCTTTGAACACCACAATCGACGGGTCTCTGTCCGCGACGCCGGAAACGAGTCCGCCGTCGATTTTGACTGGCTGGCTGATGGCCGCGGCGAGGGAGCTCACTGCTAAAATCGCCGGAATGACGGTAGCGAAAACGTTGTGCATCAAATCTCCTCTCGGACTCGACGACAACCCGTTAGTATACTAAACGGCGATGAGTTCAAAATCGCGCATTGAGTGGGAGAATTGTCCAACGCAAGATGAGCATGAAACTAGTGAATTGGCTGGGGCGGTTTCCAATGGAAGATGAGCATGAAAACGGGAACAATGGGGTAGGCGTGGCGCGGCCGGGTGCAGATACGGATGCAGAATGCCGAGAGCCTGAGCCGGGATCAGATCCGAGAGTTTTTGCGGTCGAGCGAGCCGATCGAGTTCAGCAGTGGCGGGCGGGAGGAACGATACCTGTGGGTGGAGCGGGTATTGGCGGCGCAGAAGTACCGAAGTTTGGGAAAAGGCGAGCGGGGCTTGGTACGGGCCTACCTGCGGAAAGTGACCGGGTTGAGCGAGGCGCAGACCACGCGGTTGATCCGGGCGTATCTCGATTGCGGCGTAATACGGCCCCAGTCGTACCAACGGCACGCGTTCGCAGTGAGGTACACGGCGGAAGACATTGCGTTGTTAGCGGACGTGGATCGGGCACACAGGCGGTTGAGCGGACCCGCCACGCGCCGGATCTTGCAGCGCGCCTACGAACAGTTCGGAGAGAAGCAGTGCGAGCGACTGTCGAAGATCAGCGTGGCGCACTTGTACAACCTGCGGGCGAGCGCGCGCTATCGCAACCAGGCGGCGGTGTTCGAACCGACGCAGTCCACTGCGGCCGCCATCGGACAGCGGCGCAAGCCCGATCCGGAAGGGCGGCCGGGGTATGTGCGCGTGGATACGGTGCATCAAGGGGACAGCGCGGGAACCAAGGGCGTGTATCACATCAACGCCGTGGATGCGGTGACGCAATGGCAAGTGGTGGGCTGCGCCGAGAAGATCAGCGAGGCCTATCTGATGCCGGTGCTGGCAGCGGTGTTGGCGCAATTTCCATTTCCGATCCGCGGTTTTCATGCCGACAACGGCTCGGAGTATATCAACCATCGAGTGGCGGAAATGCTGCGGAAGTTGCACGCCGAATTCACCAAGAGCCGAGCGTGCCGAAGCCAGGACAATGCACTGGTGGAAGGCAAGAACGGTGCGGTGATCCGCAAGTTGATCGGCTACGGACACATCGCCGGCGCACACGCCGGGGAGCTGCAGAACTTCTACGCCGAGCATTTAAATCCGTACCTGAACTTTCACCGGCCCTGCGGATTCGCGACAGTGAGCTTGGACGAGCGCGGCAAACGCCAACGCAAATACAAGATCGAGGACTACCGGACGCCGTTCGAGAAACTGCAATCGCTGCCCGAAGGGGAGAGCTTTTTGAAACCGGGATTGAGTTTGCGGGAACTGGAAAAGCGGTCGCTGGCGATCAGCGACACCGAATGCGCTCGCCGGATGAGCGCGGCCAAGGCCAAGCTGCTTCGGCAATGCCAGACGCCGTCCTTGCCGAAGTTCCGCTAACGGAGGGCCGTGGAAATGCCGGGCCCGTGGAAAGCGTGGAAAACCAAGAGCGGGTTTCCCACGCTTTCCACCGTCCCTTGGAAATCTCGCAGAAAGCGCGAGATTCCCACATTCCCACCGCCCGGCTTCGCGTCCATGGAAAAGTGGAAAACCAAAAGCAGGTTTCCCACTTTCCCACGACCGCTCGCGACCATAACCACCGTTCTCTCTCTGAAAACCAAAAACCAAAGAAAGGAAGTCGGCCGCTGCGCGGCCTCCTCATTCCCTGTCCGATTTTCATGCTCATCCTTCGATTGGAAAATGCTTGGGTGACGGGGATCATGCTCTCCTCGGCGCTGTTTTGCCTGGCGCAGTCCGTTTCGTCCAAACAGCCCTGCACACAGTTGCTTCACTTCAGCGCTCCGGGCGTCGAGCTTTCCAAAGCCGAGTCCATCCCAGCGAGTCACGGGTTGCCAGCATATTGTTTGCTACAGGGCACGATCAACAAACGAATCGGGGCCGGCGGGAAGCAGTTTGGTATCGGATTCGAGTTGCGGCTGCCGGATGTCTGGACGGAGCGCTTCTTATTTCAAGGTGGCGGTGGTATGGATGGCGTGGTGCGGCCCGCAACCGGCGCTATTCCGATTTCGGGATCCACCGCCGTGCCGGCGTTGGCGCGCGGATTTGCTGTAGCGACAACGGACTCGGGGCATCAGGGACAAGGCGGATTGATGGGCGCAGCGGCCGATGCCTCGTTTGGAATCGACCAGCAAGCGCGGGTGGATCAAGCCTATGGCGGTTTTATGGCTGTAACGGAACTGGCGCGGCAGGTAATCATCAACTACTACGACCGAGCGTGGAAGAAGTCGTACTTCATGGGTTGTTCCAACGGCGGGCGGCAAGCCCTTTTGGCGGCGCAGCGTTTTCCGCTCGCATTTGACGGCGTGATCTCGGTGGCCCCGGCCGCTCGGGTGGGCACGGCCACCATCAGCTCCGTGTGGGATACGATCGCGTTCTCTGAAATTGCGCCCAAGGACGCCGCCGGGCGGCCGATTCTTTCCAAGGCGTTTTCCAACCGTGACCTAACTCTGGTGGCCAACGCAGTGGCTCGTGCTTGCGATTCGAAGGATGGCGTCAAGGATGGCCTGATCTTTAACACGAAGGAATGCCACTTCGATCCGGTGGATCTGGCCTGCAAGGGGAGCAAGACTGATTCCTGTCTATCAGCGAAGCAAGTGGCCGCACTGAAAAAAGTGTTTTCGGGCCCGCGGAATTCCAGCGGCGAAGCGCTGTATTCGGACTGGCCCTATGACACCGGGATTGCGGCCCCAGGCTGGCGCGCGCTGAAGCTGGGGACGTCGGAAACCGCAACGCCCAATTCCGCGGACGTAACGTTGATGTTCAGTGGACTCAGGGGCTTTTTCTTCACGCCCCCCGATCCGCAATTCGATCCGATGAAATTCAATTTCGATACGGATCCGGCTCGGTTGAACGACACCAGCATATTGCAGGACTCGTTGCTGACGTTTCTCTCGACGTTTTCAGCGCGCGGCAGCAAGCTGATGCTGATCCACGGCATGAGCGATCCATTCTTTTCGGCCTACGATACGGCGCGCTATTATGAGCGCGTGGTGCATGACAACGGCGGGTCGGATAAGACCATGCCGTGGGTGCGTTTCTTCGAAATCCCTGGAATGAACCACTGCGGAGGGGGCCCGGCGCTTGAGGACTTCGATCCGCTCACTGCGCTGGTGGAGTGGACGGAGAAAGATCAGGCGCCCGAGCACATGGTGGCGAAGGGCAAGTCGTTTCCGGGTGTGAGCCGGCCGGTGTGCGCATATCCTTCGTTTCCGCATTATCGTGGAACGGGCTCCGAGAACGATGCAGCGAATTTCGATTGCAGATAGAGCCGCCTGGATGAGCCGGAGTATCGCCAGTCACTATGGCTTCGTGTGTTCCGCGAAGAACGCGAAAACGGACGGCATGCTTTTCGAGATGATGGTGCCATGATCTTCTCCGGGTAGTTCGACATACTCGTAATTCATTCTCAGTTCTTTCATGGTTTCGATTCAACGGCGCGTATATGCCACCGGCAAACTCCCCATATTGTTAAAAAGCAAAAACTAGGTGGATGCTATGGAGCCAATGGACGCGAGTTATGGGCCTCAGACGCGGGACGTCATTAGATTCAAGTCTGTCCCAACCACCATACCCGTACTGATTTCAAGAGGGTTGCTCAAAATGCGTCTCAACGATGGTGTCGCCGATTCTGTGTAAAAGCCTCGCGGGTTTGATTAGTATTTCGGTTCTCAGCCGCGAGAGTGGTCAGTCATCTCGACCCTGCCGGAGCGGAGCCGCCGCCTCTTGGCAGCGCAACTGAAAGCGGCTCCTTGCTGCACCGAAACGCGCCGCGGCTATAAGGGAGGTTGGCGTTAGCGCGATGCGCGAGATAGTCGCTTTTGCGGCCAAGCGACTTCGTGCTCCCGCGATTCGTGGAGCCCGCCCGAGTAATGGTGAATAGGTGCGCTCCCGAACCCGCGCGGTGCGCGTATTTACCGCTCGGCCAACAGGACCCTTGCGGCATCTGTCAGTTCTCGGAAGGCTTCCGAACGGACCCGATCACTAGCACCTCCACGGGAGCTTTGGCAGGCTCCAGCTTCAGCCCAATCTCCCGAATCGCCGTGAAAAGTGAGACAGTCGATTCGGCTTTCACCGAAGTGGCGGCCACTGGGCTGAACGCAAGATGGATGTCGAATAGGCCAGTGAAACCGGTCTTATCCAGAATCAAACGATCGGACTGCCCCTGTAATAAGCTAACGACTCTTGAGACCGGTACCGCCGTTCCAGACAAAGTGACCCCCGAAGCTTCTGTGACCATGCGCATAGCGCCCCGCGGAAGCGTCGTCAGCTGATCCCCAACTGAAGCGAATTGTAGGAACAACTGGCGAGGGTCCGGTGGGGTCTGGTCCGCCGATAACTTCGGGCCGCTTTTTATGAGGACAAGGTTATAGACCGGCAGGTCGCGGGTTTCTCGATGCACCTTCAATTCAAAGCGTTCTTGGAGAAGAGACTGGAGCATTTGCTTCGTCTGCTCCACGGTAACAGCGCGTCCGTCATTGGGCAGTTTCGCTTGTAAGTCAAAATGTTCTCGATTGGCCCATTCCGGCGCGCCCACGATCTGAGACTTCAAGAGCGACCCGCCGGGGGGGGCATACGCATAGTCGAGCAGGGCTGTTAGCGGTACATTCGCCGCAACGAACGTGCCTCCCCGCCGGCCGACGGAACCTCCATCACGTCCCGAGGTGTTGGACCGGATTGAAGCGACCTCGAAGGTGGGCGTTTGGGCCGCCGCTGTCCACAAGCACGCAAACAATGTCAGAGCGATTTTCGATGGGTGGATCATCGTTGGCTCCTCCAACACTAATAAAATAGCGCTAAAACGCCAGAATCGTCACGCCACCATTGCGCCACTTACACTAGCTGTATGGGCAACGAACCTGCAGAAAAAAGTAAACCTGCACGGCGTCTACCGCGACGGAATTACATGGCGTTTCCGCGTGAGCTTCGTGAGGCAATTCCCGATCTTCACGCCGGGCGCGCTTTGGAGCTTGATTCCATTCATGGTGAATCGTCCAATACGCTTCTGCTCGGCCCCCAGGTTCAATTAAAACTCCTGGTCAAAGAAACGGGAAAGCTGAATGGTCAGTTCATTGTTCGAATGGATCTTCAACCGGATGCTGCCCGTAAACTTGCGGCCGAGCTGAACAAACTGGCGGATGCGGCTGACCGGTCGCGGCCCGCTCCAAGTTGATCCGCTGGACGCTGCGAATCGAGCGATGGTTCCTGATAATATGAACCAGAGATCGGCAGTAGGTTCCGTCAGGAGGCTTCATGGTCACGATCAACGTTAATGGGGTCCGGCGCGAGATTCAGGCGCCCAACGACACCCCGCTGCTCTACGTTCTGCGCAACGATCTGGAACTGTCCGGGCCGCAGTTCGGCTGTGGCCTCGCGCAGTGCGGGGCCTGTTCGGTCCTGCTCGACGGCAAGGAAATTCGTTCGTGCATCACGCCCGTATCCAGCGCCTCCGGCAAAGAGGTCACCACGCTGGAAGGCCTCCCCGCACGATGGGCTCAGCAGAGGCGCCTATCGAAATCCGACGCCGAGAAGACTCTTCACCCGGTTCAACAGGCCTGGATCGAAGAGCAAACACCCCTGTGCGGTTTTTGCCAGAACGGCATGATGATCAAAGCCACGGAGTTGCTGGAACACACCGCGACGCCGACCGTCGCGGAAATCAAAGAGGCGTTCACAACCTCTGGCCCTTCACCGCATCTATGCCGCTGCGGCAGCTACACGGCCATCATCGACGCAGTGCGGCGGGCCGGCACCATCATGGCGAAAAGGAGCTGAGCAATGGCAAACGAAAAACCAGTCAATGTTTTCGGCGCCACTCTGACGCGCCGCGAGTTGGTGAAAACCGGCGGCGCTCTGTTCGTCGGCTTCGGGATTGTCGGCGGTGTTTCAAAAAGTAACCGGCTGGACGCAGCCACTTCGAAGAACACGCTCGACCCCACGCTGCCTAGCTCCTGGATCGAGATTCATCCCGACAATACGATATTGATTCGCACCGGCAAGAGCGACTTCGGACAGGGCACCACGTTCACCGCGTACCGGCAGATTGTCGCCGAAGAGCTGAGCGCGCCGTTCGAGGCCATCACCACCGTAGTGATGGGCGACACGGACCGCACGCCGGACGGCAGCGGCGCTTTCGATTTTCTGGGTCGCGGCAATCCGAACGTCCGAAAAGCAGCCGCTTACACCTATCAAGCGCTGCTCGATCTCGCATCCAAACGGCTGGGCGTTCCGAAGACCCAGCTTTCGGTGAAGAACGGCATCGTCTCGGGCAGCGGTAAGAGCATGTCCTACGGCGACCTGGTGAAGGGCCATGAGTTGAAGCTCACCATCCCGGTGACTGGCAGCCTGACGAGCCCGATGGGATTAACGGTCACCGGCAGCCCGCCCATGAAGCCGGTGAGCGAATACACCGTTATCGGCAAATCTTTTACGAACAGCGTCATCACATCCAAAGTAACCGCGCGAGAGAAGTGGGCCACCGATGTGCGCCTGCCCGGCATGCTGCACGCGCGCATGGTGCATCCCAAGACGCTCGGCTCCACGCTGATGTCCGCTGGTGAATTGGACAAATCCAAATTCCCCAACGCGCAGGTCATCGTGAAAGGCAATCTCGTAGGAGTGGTTGCGCCCACCGAATGGGAAGCGATCCGCGCCGCGCAGCAGGTAGCCGCTGCCACGAAATGGACGGACTGGAAAGGCCTGCCGGGCGACGCAAATCTGTTCACGCACCTCCGCAAGTCCGATTACAAAGCCACGCGCGTGACCAAGAGCGACAAAACCAGAGGCGACGTCCCACGCGCGATGGCGGGAGCCGCGAAAAAGCTCTCGGCCACCTACGAGTTTTCCTTCATGAAGCACGCACCGCTCGGACCCACCATGGCCTTGGCCGATGTTCATCCGGATGGGAGCGTGCACATCTACACGCATAATCAAAATCCGCAGGCGCTGCGCGGCGAGATCGCGCAGATGCTCGGCGCGAGTGTCGATCAGATCGTGGTGCGCTCCTTCTCCGGCCCCGGCCATTACGGAAGATCGAACGGCGGCAATGCCGGTGCCGAAGACGAAGCGGTCATCTTGTCAAAGGCTCTTGGCAAACCCGTGCGCGTCCAATGGATGCGGCCGGAGGATTTCCAATGGTCCACGCAATCGCCCGCCGCGCTGGCGGACGTCGAAATCGGTCTGGATGCCAACGGCAAAATGGTGGCCTATCAAGTGGACCACTACATGCCCGCCATGCAGGACGACCGGCCAGTGGGCGCCATACTCGCAGGTCTGCCGACCATGGCGGCTCCCAGCGAGAAAGGCGTGTTCATCGGCTCCACGGTGAACGATATTTCCGATCCCTGGATCTACGATGGCGTATCGGTTTTGAAGGAAGAAGGGCACGGCACATATCAGGTAGGCCAGAAGGCCTCGCCGCTCGCCATCGGCCTGCGCGATCACAGCATGCGCACGCCGGGACAATTCCAGCAGAATTACCCGCGCGAGTTGGCCGTCAGCGAAGCGGCCGCGCTGGCCGGTAGGGACGCCATCCAGTTCCGTATCGATCATGCCACCGAGGAGCGCGTGATCGGTGTGCTCAAATCGGTTCGGGACGCGTCGGGCTGGCAGACGCGCTCGTCGCCCATCGCCAATGCGATATCCACTGGCGATACGGCGGTCCGCGGCCGGGGCGTTTCCGTGATGTTCCGTTCTGGCAGCTATTGGGCCTGCGTGTGCGAGATCGCCGTCACTCCCAGCACGGGCGTGATCCAGGTGGAAAAGTACACCATCGCGGTAGATCCGGGCATCGTCGTAAATCCCATGCAGTTGAAGCGGCAAGTGGAGGGCGGGGCGGTAATGGGCATCAGCCACGCGCTGCTGGAAGAGGCGACCTTCGACCAAAGCGGGATTACAGCCAAGGATTGGCGCACCTACCCGATTTTGAAAATGGTCGACATTCCTGAGATCAAAGTGGTGTTACTCAACCGGCCGGAGGTCGGTGCTTACGGCGGCGGATCGGAAGCAGCGAATGCTTTGGCCGCGCCTGCGATCGCGGCGGCACTGTTTGACGCCACCGGGAAAATTGCCCGGCGCCTTCCGCTTAAGCCGGCGTATGTTCAGAAGCTTCTCCAGGCCTAAGGAACGGCGCCGATCAGATTGGGGCCGATCCGCTATTCCCGGCGCCGCGCGAGCGCCGGGTCGATTCGCGACGCCACCAGCGCCGGCAGCCACGCGGCGACTAACGCCACGGTGGCGAGTATCGTGGCCACGATGCAAAACGTAGCCCTCATCGATCCGTTATTCCCGCCGCAGCGCGAGCGCCGGGTCGATTCGCGACGCCACCAGCGCGGGTAGCCACGCGGCGACTAACGCCACGGTGGCGAGTATCGCGGCCACGATGCATAACGTAGCCCTCAGCGATCCGTTATTCCCGCCGCAGCGCGAGCGCCGGGTCGATCCGTGACGCCACCACTGCGGGCAGCCACGCGGCGAATAATGCCACGGCGGCGAGTATCGCGGCCACAGTGCAAAACGTAGCCGGATCCTGCGCGCCGATGCCGAATAGGAGTCCGGAGATGAGCCGCGAAAGCACCAGGCCGGCCGCGATGCCAAACCCGATTCCCGCGAGCGCCAGCCGTGCGCCTTGTCCGACCACCAGCCGGACCACGTGGCCAGGACGCGCGCCCAGCGCCATGCGGATGCCGATTTCATTGGTTCGCTGCGACACCATGTAGGCCATCACGCCGTAAATTCCCAGGGCCGCGAGCGCTAATCCGAGCAGGCCGAAAACGCCGAACAACGCCGCGCCCGCGCGGGGCGCCCAGAGTCCTCGGGAAATCATTTCCGGCATAGTCAGCGCGCCAACGAGTGGGAGATTGGGGTCCAACCGCTGCACTTTCCCGAGCACCGGCTTCGTGAGCAATGAAGGGTCGGTTGCCGTTCGCGCCACCAGCGTGATGTTGGATTGATAACTCTGATCCAGGGGCAGGTATGCGATGGGCAACGGCGGATCTCCCGACCCGATGTTGGCCACATCGGCCACCACTCCCACCACTTCCCTATAAGTATTCTCGGCGCTGCTGCGGAACCGGCGGCCAATCGCGTTTTGTCCAGGCCAGAACAGGCGCGCCATCGCCTCGCTCACCACCGCGACCGGCCGAGTCCCCGCGCGATCAAAGGAATTGAATACCCGCCCTTGATGCAGCGGAATGCGAACGGTATCGAAATACTCGGGAGAAATCGGGTTGTAGGCAATCAGGATTCCGCCGGCCTTGCTTGCATCATCCTGGCCTTCCGGAAAGGTTGTGCCGAGAAAACCCTGGAATACGGGCGACGACGATGCAACGGCCGCGGTAATGACACCCGGCGTGCTACGAACCTGGTCCAGCACGCGCCGCAGGATTTCCTGCCCGCGCTCCTGCGTATAATGCCGCGAGGCCAGATCGAATCGAAACAAGAACAGATGTTTTGTTTCGAACCCGGGGTCGATGTTCTCGGCCTGGCGCATGCTGCGAATGAACAAGCCTGCGCCCATCAGCGCTACCATCGCCAGCCCGATCTCGGAAACCACCAGCAGCCCGCGCAGCCGATAGCCGCCCCAACTTTCGGTTCCACCGCGGCCTCCGGACTTGAGAATCGAGTTCAGATCGGGGACCGAGGACTGAATGGCGGGAAGCAATCCGAACAGCAAACCAGTGAGCAGCGCGGCGGCGGCTGTGAACGCGAAAACGCGAGCGTCCATATGCAGCGAAATTGAATTCGCGCCCAAGCCGACCGGGCGGAAGGACCATAGCAATCGCGATCCCAACCAGCCAACCAGCAATCCGCCGGCGCCGCCCGCGAAGGCCAAAACCAGGCTCTCCGTGAGAAGCTGCCGGATCAAACGCCCGCGCCCCGCGCCCAGGGCGCTGCGGATTCCCATTTCCCGCGCGCCCTTCGCCGATCGCGCCAGCAGCAAGTTCGCGAGGTTCACGCAGGCGATCAGCAGCACCAGGCCCACCACCACCGACAGCGCCTCGGTGACGCGAATGGCCTGGCCGCGAATACCGCCCAGCGCGGACTCCGAGAGCAGTGAAACGTCAAACGTCCGGCCGAGGTTGTCTTTAGGATACTGACGCTCCAGCTGGGAAGCGATAGTTTGCAGATTCGCGAGCGCCTGACGCTCATCCACTCCAGGTTTCAAGCGGCCAAAGATCTGCATGATCCGAAACCGGCGATTTTGCAAAAGCGATTCGACTAACCCGTTCAGCGCTTGAGTGTGCATGCTCATCGGAAGCCAGAAAACGTCCGGATTCCCCACCGAAAGCGTGCCTTTAAATCCGGGCGGCTCGACGCCGACAATCGAGTAGACGGTGGAGTTCAGCTCTACGGTCTGATGGATGATATTGGGATCGCCGCCGAATTGATTTTGCCACAGGCTGTAGCTCAGAATCGCCACGGGCGCGGGCCTTCGATCTTCTTCGGGGACGAATGAGCGCCCCAGGAACGGCTTTACGCCGAGTACATCGAAATAATTGGCCGTGACCAATTGCGCAGCCTCTGGCTTTGGCTCGCCGCGTCCCGAGATAGATACAGCCGCGCCGGTGTACGCGGCGATCCCGCTGAATATCTGGTTCTGATCGCGAACGTCCATGAAATTGGGCCACGAGCTTCCCGTGCGCCCCAGATTATTGGTGGTCTTGGTCAGATGATCGACGGTGTAGACTTCGAGGATGCGCGACGCCTGTTGTACCGGCAGCGGATTCAGAAACACCGCGTCGGTGAGCGTGAAAATCGCGGTGTTCGCGCCGATCCCGAGGGCCAGTGAAAGTACGGCCGCGGCAACAAATCCGGGACTGGCGGCTAAAGTGCGGAAAGCGTACTTCACGTCCTGCGCCAGGGTTTGCATAATCCTAAGGTATCCGAACAGAGCCACGGATGGACGCCGCGCAGGCCACTAAAAGCGGCTGACCCGTCAGGACTGGGGATTCGCTGGTATAACAAGATGCTGAAAAAGATAATTTAGCCACGGATGAACGCAGATCAACACCGATAGGACAAATCCCTAGTGTTTTGTTCCCAATCCGTGTTTATCTGTGTTTATCCGTGGCCAGCTTAGAAGCGGCTCAGCGGTGGCAGCCCGAAGTGCAGCCGGCCGGCGTTGGCCGCGGTGTGATCGAGCTGGAGCGTGACGTGGGTGCGGATGACGGCCAGATTGCGCAGCGCGCGGCCGAGCGGTGAGCTCTTGGAGGCGGCCGACGTACCACTGGTGCGGAACATCAGTTCCACGGCGTCCCACGCCAGGCGAATGACGTGCTGCTCCATCAGGATGAGGCGGCGCTCCATCTCTTCGTCGAGCGGCGTGCCGCTTTGGACGTGATGCCGGGCGAGATCCATATAATCGGCGGTCAATTTTAACAGCGCGGCCTCGGCGGTATCGATGAGAGCCTGCGCTTCGCCGAAATGCTGCTGGAATTCGGCCTCGCGCGAACGCGAGTGAAAAGGCGGGAAATTCGTTTTTTTATTGGTCAGGATTTCCCCGTAAATATCCAGCGCGCCACGCGCCGCGCCCACCGAAACCGCCGCCACTTCCGAGATGAGCAGCGGAGCGAGCCAGCCGTGATACATGGGGTTGCGATGCAGCGCGTGGCCGGGCTGATCGCGAATCGGCCGGCCCTGGCCGTCCAGAAACCAGAGCGCCCGATCGGGGGAAACGAACGCATCTTCGATTACTACGCGGCGCGAGCCGGTGCCTTGCATCCCGATAACGTTCCAATTGTCGACGATTTTGAACTGGTCGCGATCAAAAAGAATCCAGGCGTTGCCGAGCGAAGCTTTAGTTTCCGGATGATGCACCATGGTGGAGCCGAAAAAATGCGTGGCAAGGTCGCAGCCGGAAGCGTAGTCCCAGGCGCCTTTGACGCGATAGCCGCCATCGCAGGGAACGCCAACGCCAGTGGGCATGCCGACGCCGGGTGCGCGGAAATCGCCCATTGGGCCGAAAGCCTCGCGCTGAGCGCTTTCGGACAATTGCGCGGCAAGAACCGTGTGGCCCGAGGTAAGCGCCAGCACCCAGGCGCTTTCCGAACAGCCGCGCGCGACGGCCATCATCACGCGAATAAAATCGGGCAGCGGGAATTCGTAGCCGCCGAACAGGCGCGGTTGCAGGATCCGATAGAAGCCGGACGCCAGGAATCTTTGGTTCGAATCTTCGGGCACTTCGCCGGATTCTTCGCACTGGGCCTGGCGCTCCCGGAGCATGGGACGAAGAGCGTCTGCGCGCTGGAGCAATTCGTTGACAGTCAGATCGGGTTCGGGTGGCGCGATTGGGCCGGTTTGCTGCTGTGCTGGGGAGGTGGTGCTGACCGCCATCGATAATTAGTATACGCGTGATTCGACACGATTCTCACTCACACGCGTCACATTAGAGAATGCGCTGGCTGCGGTTCGCCATCTTCGTGCTCGCCGGCTGGCCGTGTATCCTCGCTCAAAGTAGCGGGGATTCCTTCACAACTTCCGGGCTCTCAGCGCCTTCCGTCGCCGAAAAATGGAGCCTGTTCGAAACCGAGACCTTCGCGCCGTACACGCTGGCCGCAGGTGCCTTCAATGCCGCAGTCTCCCAGGCAGCTAATACCACGCCGCTCTACGGCCGCGCTCTCTGGCCGGCCTATCCCGAGCGCTTCGGATCCGCTGTAGGCGACATTATTACGCAGAACTTCTTCGGGGATTTTCTGCTTGCCTCCGCGCTTCAAGAAGATACGCGATACATTCGCCGCGGCCCGAAACATAGATTGTGGCCGCGCGTCTTTTACGCGATCAGCCGTTCGGTGGTGACTCGCACGGACGCAGGCACGGCCACTTTCAACTGGTCCAACGTTGGAGGAACCGCCCTGAGCGCCGCGCTCTCCAACGTCTATTATCCTCCCGCGAGCCGGACCGCGAGCGCTGCCGCCGTCAATTGGGGCACCGACATTGCCGGAGCTGGACTAGCTAATCTTCTACCGGAGTTTTGGCCCGATTTTCACGACTGGGTAAGGCGGCGCCTGCGGCACGGACATTAACCGCCAGGGCGGGGTTGTGTCGCGGCACGCTAGAATGGCGTTCGGGCGATGAATCTCATCCAACGGCATTGGCAGTTCATCGCCAGTCTGGTCTCCATCGTACTGGTGGACCTCACCTTGAGCGGAGACAACGCGGTGGTAATCGCGGCGGCGGCCAAATCGCTGCCGGGGCGGCTCCGCAAGCGCGCGATGATCGCGGGGGCCGCTTGCGCCGTCGCTGCGCTGGTAACGGCGACATACTTCGCAGCACGCTTACTGCACGTCAAGTTTCTCCAGATTATCGGCGGCGCCGCGGTTCTTTGGATCGCCGTCGGACTTTTTCGCGAGGAGCCGCCATTAGAGTCCTCCGCCGCGCATCTTACCGGCTTCTGGAAGGCGATGTGGTTCATTCTCGTGGCGGACGTGACCATGTCCACCGACAATATGCTGGCGATTGCGGCGCTGGCCCATGGGAGCTTCGAGCTGTTGCTGTTCGGGCTAAGTGTAAGTATTCCTCTGGTGATTTTTGCCAGCGGACTGCTGGTGGCTTTAATGGATCGCTATCCGGTGATCGTCTATATCGGCGCGGCGCTGCTAGGCAGAGTGGCCGGGCAGATGATCATGACGGATGAATTCATGGTTCAAACATTCGCGCCGGGCGATGCAGTGCGCTATGCGGTGGAAGCGGCCGGCGCCGTCGGAGTGCTCGCGGCCGGCTGGTGGCTCAAGTCTGGTTGGCGAAAGACGCGCTCCAGAAAAACTAAGCCTTAACGTTGCACCGATCCGGAGCTTTCATGGAATTTGTCGGAGATCCGCTGGGACCCGTTTTTCGCCTGCAACTCCCGTTCGGCCATATGCCAGTCCTGGTCAGCGGAACCGTGAGGACATCCTCGCTCCACCCAAAGCTCGTACGCGCGAGCCTTGATCTCTTCCAGGTCCGGGCCGTCGGAAACCAGCGGGTGTTCCTTCGGGACCTCGTTTTGCTCGGGATAATGCTTGGCATCGACGGCCGAAGCGGTTTTGGATTTCCCGTCGCGATCGGTAATTGTTGCTGCCATACGTGGGCTCCTTCTTCATGGGCCTTCTTCATGGAATAGACGCGAGCCCGGCCGAAGAAGTGACAAACCGCAAATTATCCCTGCGAGCTCATGTGGCTGGAAGTGCCGCCGGCGGCGGGCACGTAACACTTCAGCGTGTAGTCCATCACCATGCGATTGGCGTTGAAGCGCCAGCCGAGAGTCCGGATGGTGCGCTTCATGCGTTTGATCCAGCCGCGCGGCAGGCCATCGCGGTCGCGTTGGTAGTAGAGCGGAATTACCTCTTCGCGCAACGTTCGGTAAAGATCGTCGCCGTCGCGGGTGTCGTGAACATTCATGTTGGAATGTGTTCTGCCGGTCCCGATGGCGAAACCGTTCAGGCCGTCGTACGCTTCAGCCCACCAGCCGTCCAGCACCGAAAGATTTAAGCCGCCGTTCAACACCACTTTTTGTCCGCTGGTGCCGGAGGCTTCCAGCGGCCGGCGCGGATTGTTCAGCCAGACGTCCACTCCTTGAACGAAGAGCCGCCCGACGTTGATGTCGTAGTCTTCGACGAAGACGAATTTATCGGAGAACTGCGGATCGCGCATCAATTCCGCAATTTGCTGCAAAACCCGCTTGCCGGGTTCGTCGCGCGGGTGCGCTTTGCCGGCGAAGACAAACTGCACGGGACGTTTGGGATCGTTCACCATGGATGCCAGCTTCTCGATATCGGCCAGGATCAGGTTGGCACGCTTATAGGTGGCAAAGCGGCGCGCAAATCCGATGGTGAGCGCGTCGGGGCTGAGCACGCGGCTGAGCCTTTGCAAACTCTCGGGTGATTCAGCGCGCCGCTGGGACTGTTCTACCGCCCGCCGCCGCACGAACTCGAGCAGCCGCAGCTTCAGGGCGCCATGCGTTTCCCACAGCTCGCCGTCGTCGATATTCTCGATACCCTCCCAGATGCGCGATTCGCCGCTATGCTCATGCCAGCCATTCCCGAGGTGCCGATCGTAGAGCCGGAACATCTGCGGCGCCAGCCAGGTGGGAACGTGCACGCCGTTGGTGATGTGGCCGATCGGCACCTCGTCCTCCAGCTTGCCGGGATACAGGCCGGTCCACATGGCGCGCGACACCTCGCCATGCAGGGCGGAAACGGCATTGGCGCGGCGCGAAAGTCTCAGGCCCAGCACGGTCATGCAAAACTCTTCGAATTCGTTGCCCGGGATCTCGCGGGCCTGGTCCATGAGTTGGCGCTCGGAAAGGCCCAGGCGCTCGCGCAGCGGGCCCAGGTGCTCTTCAATCAAGCCGGAGTTGAAGCGATCGTGCCCGGCGGGTACCGGGGTATGGGTGGTGAAAACCACTTCGCGCGAGACCCGCGGGACGGCTTGCTGGAAAGAGAGCCCTTCTTCCTGCATCCGGTTCGCGATGGCTTCCAGCACAACAAAACCGCTATGGCCCTCGTTCAGGTGCAGCACGCCAGGCGTGATTCCCATGGCCTTCAAAGCGCGGAATCCGCCCACGCCGAGCAGCAGCTCCTGGCGAATGCGAATGCGGCCATCGCCGCCGTACAGGCGCGAAGTGAGCTCCCGGTCCTCGGGCGCGTTGCCCTCGACGTTAGAATCCAGCAGCAGCAGATCGCAGCGGCCCACTTTCACTCGCCACACTTTGGCGCGAATAATGCCGCTGCGGGTTTCCAGTTGCACCGCTACCGGTTCGCCGTTTTTGCCGATGGCCGGCTCCATGGGAAGCTGCGTGACGTCGGTCTGCAGGTATTGCTCCTGCTGCCAGCCATCGCGATCCAGGCGCTGGCGAAAATAGCCCTGGCTATAAAACAGGCCGATGCCAATCAGTGGGATGTCCAGATCGGACGCGCTCTTGATATGATCGCCCGCCAGCACGCCCAAGCCGCCCGAATAAATGGGGAGTGACTCGTGCAGCCCGAATTCGGCGGAGAAATATGCCACTGGACGAGGCCGCAGCGCTCCGGCGTGAGTTGCACCCCAGGTACGATCGGCTCGCAGGTATTCCTGCTGGCGGCGATAGGCGTAATTAATGCGGCTGTGCAGCACCAGTTCTCCGGCGCGCCGCTCCAGCTTGGCCAGCGGGATCTCCGACAACAGCGCGATGGGGTTGTGGTTCAATTCGCGGAAACGCACCGGATCCAGATCGCGGAACAGGCTAGTGGAATCGTTGTCCCAGCTCCACCATAAGTTTCGCGCGATGGCCCACAGGCGCTCCTGCACCGGTGCGATAAAGCGGTCCAGCGTGCGCGCCTCGCTGACCACCGGCGCCACCTGCGCGGCCGCTTCCACCAGCATCTGCACTTCATCGTCGGTGAAGGCGCGCGGATCGATGGTCTGTACCACCAGGACGCCCTGCAGGACGCCTTGATCGATCAGCGGGACGCCGCAAAACGAATGATAGGATTCTTCGCCCGCTTCGCTGAAATACTTGAAGCGCTGATGGCTGATCGCATTTTCCACCGCTACGGGCCGCACCTGCTCGGCTACCAAACCCGCCAGACCCTCTGTCAGCGCCATGCGCAAAGTGCCGATGCACTGCGGGCGAAGCCCGATGGTGGCGGCCATCACCAGGTTCGCCCGGTCCGGCTCCAACAGATAGACGGAGCACACGTCGGCCTGGAACCGCCGTGCGATCAAGCCACCACGTTCATCAGCGTTTCGGCGGGCTTGCCGCCTTCGGCCGCCAGGTGGGCGATTTCTTCTAAAGTAAGAACGTAACTGGCTGCGCGGGCGCTGGCCGTTGACATATGTTAGAACTCCCGGTGGTAAGACGCTTCATCCTTATCGTCGAAAAAGCCTATGTCTAACAACAGGGTTCTGACATGAGCAGCCAACCGCGCGTTCTTCAGGACACGCATGGTATCCCGCGAAGTTGACGATTGGCTACCTATCTAGTCTATGCGGATCGGCGTCTGGCGGCAAATCCCGTCGTCCCACGGCCGTTCCACCCGGGCGGACTAAACCGAGAGAAGCCGGTCGAAGAACGAACGGTAGCGCCGCAGAGCTTGCCGAAGATCTTCAGTGGAGACATCCTTGCCTTGCCCCCACTCTTTTTCAAGCCGGCCGCGCTCGCTCGCGAAAACGTCGGTGAGCCGCTGGATTACTTGCTCCACCAATGCATTGGCTTGTTCCACCGCCTTGCGCGGCTCGTCGACGAAATCACCCTGGATCTCCCGCCAGCGGGCGCGGAACTGATCCATATCCTCCACTGGAAAAAGGGCCGCGTGCTCCATGGAGCCGTTTGGCGCGGTGATCTCGGCGCGTTCTGGCGCCACCGGCACCGGCAGAGACTCGGTTTGTTGTATTTCGGAATAGATTAATTCGCTAGCCATGACGGACCTCCACGTGTTCAACGTTCGCAATTTTCATCTCTAGAACATCCTCAAAAAGACTTCGGTAATACTGCATCGCTTGCCGCAGGTCTTCGGTGCTGGCCGAGCCGCGCTCGTCCGCGATGGCAATCTGGTGCGCCCTGCGGTAATTCTCCACCACATGCGGGTATTGGACCGAAAGATCCGCGGCCTGCTGTTCGAATTCGCCCATTGGATAGCCGCGCGCCTTTAGTGCTTCGTTGATCAGCCGATCCGCCTCGGAAACGGCCCGGCGTGGATCATCCACAAACTGCTCCTGCACCGAACGCCATTGGGCGGCAAACCGGGCGCGTTCCTCTTCGCGGAGAGGCCGGATGTTAAATTTTGAAACCCTTTTTTCGCGCTGTTCGAGGATGTTTTCGGCGCTGCGCGCGCTGCGCTGTTGTTCCGCCAGCCGGTCATACTCCAGCCCATATTTGCCTCGCAGCCGGAGCGTTTTCTGGCGCTCGATGTAAGCCCATGCCGCGATAGCAAGGGCAAGAATAACGACAACGATTAAGATCGCGGTTGTAGTGCTCATGGAACCTCCCCACCAACGCGGGCAAGAACCATGCCACTTGCGGCGGTCCTTCGCTTTCAACGCGACTCGAACTTTGAATCGAGTTTTAATCGGAAGCAGCCGAAAAAAATACCGATAAACGCGATGGTTGGCCTGGGCTAACCACCGGGTAACGAATTTCGAAGGTGTCCGCTTATCTCACTTGGGGCGCTCCTTGGCGGCTTGCGCGATGGTTCGCCAGCGCATGTTCCCGGCCGTGTCCGTGCCTCCCCGGCTGAGGGGTTTGATGTGGTCGACAACGTAACCATTGCAGACGCCCTTCACCGATCCAGTGGCGGGGCAGGGATGTTTCGCGCGAAAAGCGCGGACAGGCGCCGGGTTGCGCGAGATGGTTCCATTCAAATCGCGCACGCAGTTTTTGCAGGACGGGACGTGGTAGTTATGAGGCGGTACCCATTTCTGTCCCCATTTGGGAATCGTGCCGGGTTGGGCGCCCAGAATGGCACAGAAGGCCAGCGCCATGGTTCCGATTCGGAACAAGAGCACGTGTTTCAGAGGCATCGCGGGTGTAGCTTGCACATTCGCTTCCCAAACAAAGCTGATGTGCCCCTATGCCTGTTTCGCGGGGTGATATACAATCTTCCTAGTTCGGAATGCACAAGCATCTAGCCCGGTTGCTGTTGATCTGCGCGGCGGTTCCCGTTGCCCTCTCGCCGCTCGCCCTGGGACAATCCGCGCCTTCCACCAATAAGCCTGCGCCTCGCACCGCCGATGGCAAGCCCGATCTCAATGGGCTGTGGGGTCCCGATCACAACTTCATTTACGACATCAACAGTGCGCTCAAGAAGGGCGAGACGGTGCCGATGCAGCCGTGGGCGGCGAAACTGACCAAGACGCGCATGTCAAAGGACGACCCGGAAGCGAACTGCCTTCCGGGCGGCGTGCCGCGCATGGCTCCGTATCCCTGGAAGATCATCCAGCAGCCCAAGCTGGTGGTTTTTCTGTTCGAGGGCAACATCCACAGCTACCGGCAGATTTTCCTGGACGGGCGTGGCCATCCCGCCGATCTGGATCCCACCTGGTACGGGCACTCCATCGGCAAATGGGAGGGCGATACGCTGGTGGTGGATACCATTGGTTTCAACGACAAGTTCTGGTTCGATTTTGCCGGACATCCGCATACCGAGAAACTGCACATCACCGAGCGCTACCGGCGGCCCGATTATTCCCACCTGGAGTTCGAAGTTGTGATCGACGATCCGGGCGCTTACACGCGGCCGTTTACGATGTATGGCCACTCGCCTTTGGTGGAGAACTCCGAGATCATGGAGTACATCTGCAACGAGAACAATCAGGACGTCAGCCACATCCTCGGCAAGGATACCCGGAAGTAGAAGCGCGCGGGCGCTGGCAGGCTACTCCGTCACGCCGGCCCAGGACGCCAGCGCCTTCCAATCCGGATCGTCCTTGGAGAGGAATTGGCGCCCGCCGCTATGGAACTCATCGCCGCCCCCTTCATGTGCCAGCGGATGCATCAGGAGCCGGCTCGCAGCGGGGTTCGCGTGGTTCACCAGCCTCTTGACGGATTCGTAGTTCAGCCGGGACTGCTCATCGGTCCAGGCGCCGTCTTCGGGCAGAGGTTGCAGCCGAAAGGCGTTGTTCGACGCACTGTGGCAAGCGACGCAACGCGCGTGGCCGGCGCGCTTCTTGATAAAAATCGGCTCAACCGTTTGCTTGTAGGTTTCGTAGTCGAGCGATTGCGCTGCCGCGGCCCGAGTGATTAACGCGATCGCCACGAAGAGTGCTAGCCCTGCAAACCTCATATCCAATTCTCCTTTGCTCTTCAGTAGGTTCTGAAAAAGAGCAGGCTGCTACAAAAGCTTTCACATTCGCGAACCGCAGGCTGGGCGTGCGCCGGCCTTCAGTCTGCTGGGTTTTTTCATCATTACGGCAGCACCGCGGTGATGTTCCGTTTGGGAACCTCGCCCACGGGAATCCGCGTGATCTCTTTCATGGATTTGATGTCCACCACCGACACCGAGTTGGATGCCGCGTTGGCCACGTATGCGGTCCTGCCGTCGGGCGTGAGCGTCACCCAGTCCGGCGAACGTCCCACCTCGGTGCTGCCCAGCACCTTCAAATCCGGCAGCGAGTAATAGTAGATGGAAGAATTCAGGCGGCTGTTCACCACCAGGGTCTTTTCATCGTGCGTGATCGCCATGCCGTGTGACTCGCTTCCACCCCACATGTAGGGAGCTTTGCCGGGAGGAAGATCGGGCAGCTTGATGCGATGAATCTCCTTGTGAGTGTCGAAATCCACCACCGCGAATCCATTGAAGCCGGAGAGCTGGGCAAAGATCCATTTGGTGGACCCATCGGGATTCGTGAAGAACGCCATGGGACGAATGCCCTGGTCCATGGTCAGCGACCAGACGGGCTCTTCTGTCTTTTGATCGATCACCGTGATGGTTTTCGATGCAATGGAACCGCTGACCACGTACTTGCCGTCCGGCGTCACGTAGGTGTTGTGGACGGCGCCTTTCACCGGAATGCTCTTCACGTCTTCGAGCGACTTGGTGTCGATGACATCCACGGCGCCCGGAGCAACCGCGATGGAAACATACACACGGCGGCCGTCCTTGCTGATCGCGATGTTGTTGGGATGGCCGCTCAGGCGGATGCGGCGGGTGATCTTGAGAGTTTTGCGATCCACCACGTCCAGCGTGCTGCGCCCTTCGTCGCTGATGAAATAGCAACTGCCGTCCGGAGCAGCCGCGGCGCCATGGTTGACCTCGATGTCATGAATGGTTCCAACCACCTTGTTGATCGCCGGATCGATGATGGAAACATCGTCTCCGGCGCTGTTGGTCTGAATGATGCGAACCGTGCTCGCCGCAAGCGGCAGAGCGAGGAGAAGTCCGAAATACATTGCACGCGCCATGGCTATCTCTCCTTCCGAAAGCCGAACGAAGTGAATTATACGCGAAATGGACGCTCAGCGCCTAAACGCAGACCCGGTGCGAACCCGGTTCGGCCTGGTCGGGGGATGGAAGTGGACAGTCCGCCGGATGGGATAGGGGAGAGGAATATCCAACTGTGGCTAAAATTGAGTCAAGCTCAGAATATTGCCGTCCGGGTCTTTGAACCACGCGATTTTCGTTTGGCTGCCTGGCGGCGTCCAGATGCCTTTGTCGTCTTGACCCGGAAAGCCGTAGCGCTCAAACTTCACGCCCGCCTTCGCAAGTTCCTCCACCTTCGAGGCGATATCGGCCACTTTCCATCCGAGCGTAGTGTATTGGGCGTCGCGAATGTCCTTCACCTTTTGCACTCGGAGCATAGTTCCGGCCGCGTCAAACACCAGCGCGTAAGGTTCGTCGCTGACGAGGCGCAGGCCGAGCTGATCGCGATAGAAAGCTTTAGCGCGCTCGGCGTCCGTAGTGGCGCTGAACGCCATGATGGGAGAAGAATCCAGCAGTGACATGCGAGTAGCTTACGACTCCGATGTTACAATACGAATTCTCTAAATGGATCAACTGAAAGCGCTCATCCGCGAAGTCCCCGATTTTCCCAAGCCCGGCATCAACTTTTACGACATCACCACGCTACTCAAAGATCCGGGCGGATTCAAGGGTGTGATCGATGCTCTGGCGCAGTTCTATCGCTCCAAACCTATCGACCTGGTTCTCGGCATCGAAGCGCGCGGATTCATCATCGCGCCCGCCGTCGCCTACGCGCTCGGATACGGCTTCATCCCGGTTCGCAAGGAGAAGAAACTGCCGGCCGATCGCGAGCGTATCGAATATGCGCTGGAATACGGCACCGACGTTCTCGAGATTCACAAGGATGCCATTTCGCCCGGACAAAACGTGCTGATTATCGACGATGTGCTGGCCACCGGTGGTACCGCCGCGGCCGTTGCGCGGCTGGTTGAGACGTTACACGGGAAGGTGGCGGGACTGGGGTTCATCTTGGAATTGGATTTTCTCAACGGGCGTGAAAAACTCCAGGGCCACGAAGTGTACTCGCTGATTCAGTACTAATGCCCGAGCATGTACGCCTTCGTTCGCTGGCCAAGATCAATCTGGATCTGCGGGTTCTGCACAAGCGCGCGGACGGGTTCCACGAGCTTCGCAGCGTCTTCCAAACCATCTCGCTGGCCGATACGATTGAGGTGGAATTCGAGCGCGGACGGACGCAAATCGAGCTGAAGTCAAACATGAATATCCCCGGCAATCTGGTTCTGCGTGCGGCAGATGCCGTCATGAAGGCGGCGCGGGCGACAGGCCGCCTGCGGTTCAAGCTCACCAAACGAATTCCCCTGGGCAGCGGACTGGGCGGCGGATCCAGCAACGCAGCCGCCGTGCTTTTGGCGCTGCCCGCTCTTCTGAAAAAGAAGCTTCCGCTCGAAAAACTGATGGAATTAGCTGCCGAGTTAGGTAGCGACGTGCCGTTTTTCCTGATCGGCGGTACGGCGGTCGGCATTGGCCGCGGGACCGAACTTTATCCTTTGCCTGATATACCATCCAGTCCTGGTTTGCTGATTATCTCCGATATTCACTCCTCCACAGCAGCGGCCTATGCGGCGCTCAATCGTGAAGCTATGGATGAGATGTTCCAGGCTAACCTGCTAAGCTTCCAGTCTTTTGTTCTCAGTGCCTGGTCAGCCCCCAAACCCCCATCCCCGCCGGTCAATGATTTTGAAACGGTTGTGTTTCACCAACATCCTCAACTAAAATCGATGAAGGGAAAGCTGCTGAAATTGGGAGCTTGGCGGGCCATGATGACCGGGAGCGGTTCGGCGCTTTTCGGATTGTTCCCTAGCCGCGAGGTACGGGATCGTGCCGCCGGGTTGTTCCATCGAGAGTTCGCCAGCAATCGGGTTTATCCATTTACAATGGTGAGCCGTGGCCGCTACCGTGCCCTTTGGTGGCGGCAATTAGCAGTGTCCTCGGAAAGCAAGACATGGCCGCCCCAAGACCGGTACGCAGGATGAGATTCGAGCAACTGAAAATCTTCACAGGCAACGCCAATGCGCCGTTGGCGGCCAAGATTTGCGCCTCGCTGGGTTGCACTTTGGGCGCGGCGGAAGTGGAGCCTTTCTCAGACGGGGAGATCCGTCTGCAGATTCTCGAAAACGTACGCGGCGCCGATGTATTCGCGGTGCAGCCTACCTGCACGCCGGTCGACCGGCACATCATGGAGTTGCTGCTCATGATCGACGCGCTGAAGCGCGCTTCAGCAGAGCGCATCACGGCAGTGCTACCCTATTATGGGTATGCGCGGCAGGATCGGAAAGACAAGCCGCGAATGCCCATTTCCGCCCGGTTGATTGCAAACCTGATTCAGAGGGCCGGCGCGGATCGTGTGCTTACTTTGGACCTGCACGCGGCTCAGATTCAGGGGTTCTTCGATGTTCCCGTGGATCACCTTTTTGCCGCGCCGGTGATGCTCGAATATTTCGAGTCCATCGGGCGCAGGGACATGACCGTGGTTTCGCCCGACGCCGGGGGCGTGGAGCGCGCGCGCGCTTTCGCCAAGCATTTGAATGCGCCGCTGGCGATTATCGATAAACGCCGGACTGAGGTGAACGTCGCTGAAGTGATGCACATCATCGGCGACGTGGAAGAGAAACATTGTTTGATTGTGGACGACCTGATCGATACGGCCGGGACGCTGGTGAAGGCCGCCGAAGCGCTGCTGAAGCATGGCGCGCTGACGGTGACCGCCTGCGCCACGCACGCCGTATTGTCGGGGCCGGCCGTGGAACGGATCGAGACCTCGTGTTTGCAGGAAGTAGTGGTCACCGATTCGATTCCCTTGCGCGAGGACGCCATGCGCTGCAGCCGCATCAAGCGGCTTTCGGTGGCGCCTTTGTTGGCCCGGGCCATCCAATCTATTCACGAGGATGGTTCGGTAAGCACCCTATTCATTTAGAAGGATGAGACAGCAGGCCGGAGCCTGGCAAGAACAAGGCAGCCGTCTGCCGGAGTAAGGAAGATGAGAAAAGAAATTACAGTAAGCGCCGAAACGCGGGAATCGCGTGGCAAGAATGAAGCGCGGCGTCTGCGCGTGAAAGGCCTGGCGCCCGCCGTGTTGTATGGTTCCGGCAGCCCGGCTGTGGCAGTCTCGGTGAGCCCCAAAGAGATCAACCGGATTCTGCACAGCAATACCGGCCACAACACCATCTTCAACCTGTCGGTGCAGGGCGGGGAAGATACGCCGGTGATGATTGTCGATTGGCAAAGCGATCCGGTCCGCGAGAATTTGCTGCATGTGGATCTGAAGCGCATCGACCTGACCAAGCGCATCGCGGTGAAAGTTCGCGTGCTCACCATTGGCGAGCCGAAGGGCGTGAAGCTGCAAGGCGGCTTGCTGGAAGTGATCACGCGCGAGGTAGAGATCGAGTGTCTTCCCGATGATATTCCGGAGTCCTACACGGTGGACGTGACGGAGCTGATGATCGGCCAGAACCTGCGCGCGAGCGAGATTCCGCTGGGCGGATCGGTAGAGCTGGTGAGTGCGGGCGAGCAGGTGGTGGCGCACGTAGTGGCGCTGAAGGCGGAGGTAGTGGAGACGCCGGCCGAAGGCGCTGTTGCTCCCACGGCCGCCGAGCCGGAAGTGATCAAGAAGGGCAAGAAGGAAGAAGAGGCTGAGGCCGAGCCCGAGAAGGGCAAGAAGAAGTAGGGATTCGGGGTTGGGATTTTGGGAACTGGCACATGCTCTGCGAAGAGTACTTGGCCCCTAACCCCTAGCCTCCCAATCCCATGTCCGAGTTCAGCAAGCTGGTGGTGGGTCTCGGAAACCCCGGGAAAGAGTACGAGGCGACCGCCCATAACCTCGGTTTCATGGTCGTGGACCGGCTTGCCGAGCGCAACGGGATGAACGTCGGGCGCCGCGATTGTCAGGCGTTCGTCGGGCAGGGAACGGTGGCGGGTCAGAAAGTGATGCTCGCCAAGCCGCAGACGTTCATGAATCTGAGCGGCGAGTCGGTGCAGGGTTTGTTGGTGAAGAATGAGATCGCGCCAGGCGATTTGATTCTGGTTTATGACGAATTGGATTTGCCCTGGCAGTCGGTAAGAATCAGGCCGAATGGTTCGGCTGCCGGCCATCGCGGCGTGGATTCGGTAATCCGCTGCGCTGGGACCAAAGATTTCCCCCGGGTTCGCCTGGGAGTTCATGGGGGCCGTCGCGAGAAGGACGGCGCTCAAATTGTGCTCGCGAAGCTGAAGCGGGCGCACCAAGAAGAGTTGGATGAACTGCTGGACTATGCGTCGCAAGCAGTGGAGTCCATCATCGCTGAAGGCGTCGAAAAGTCCATGGCGAAATATAATCGTCGCGCCCCAGGCTTAAACGAGGAAGAATGAGGATCTACGAAGAGCTGTTTATTCTCCGGCCGGATACGCCGGAAGAAGAGATCGATCACCTGATCGAACAATTGACCACCTTGATCGCCTCCCAGGGAGGCAACGTCGACAAATCCGACAAGTGGGGCATACGGAAGCTGGCCTATCGCGTTCAAAAGCGCAGCGAAGGCTTCTACGTATTGCTGCAGTTCACCACCAAGCCCGAAACGGTTTTGGAAGTGGAACGGCGCTTGCGCGTTTCGGACCTGGTGATGAAATTCCAGAGCGTCCGCATCGACGAAAAGCTGAAGAAGATCGAAAAGCGCAAGAAGGACCGCGAGAAGCGCGCCGCGCGCAAACCGGCGCCTCCGGCCGCTCCCGCCGTACCGCTGGAACATGCCATGGCGGGCGCCGCCGAACCCGCGGGCCCCAGGCCCGGAGCTCCCATGCCGGGCGCACCGGCCGCCGCGCCTGTGGCGGCGACCCCGGTTGCAGAGAAGGTAGGAGAGTAACATGGCCGAACAACGAGGCGGACGTCCTATTAGCGGGTCCATGCGGCCCACCGGCGGCGACAAAGCGCTGGCCACCAAGAAGCAATATTTCCGGCGTAAGAAAGTATGCCGGTTCTGCGTGGAAAAAATCGACGACATTAATTACAAAGACGTGAGAATGCTCTCGTCATTTATTTCCGAGCGCGGGAAAATCGTTCCGCGCCGCATCTCCGGCGTCTGCACGCCGCATCAGAAGCGCCTGGCGGAAGCGATCAAACAGGCGCGTAACATCGCGCTGATTCCGTTCGCTACGGCCATCTAAGGAGCCCGTCATCATGGATGTGATCTTAAGAGAAGATGTCGAAAAGCTGGGTACGCGCGGCCAGTTGGTGAAGGTGGCGCCCGGCTACGCGCGCAATTTTCTGCTGCCCAACAAGATGGCGGTCGCGGCTACTGAATCGAACAAGAAGATCGTCGAACAGGAGCGCCAGGCGCATTTGCGGCGGGAAGCCAAGGTGGAAAGCGAAGCCAAGGATCTGGGCAAGATGCTGGGTTCTGTCGCCATCACCATTGCGCAAAAGGCCGGTGAAAATGACCAGCTCTTTGGTTCGGTGACATCCAAGGACATCGCCGAAGCGCTGGAACAACAGGGCTACTCGATCGAACGCCGCAAGATCGTTCTGGATGAACCGATCAAAACCCTGGGCGAGTTCAAGGTGCCTGTCCGGTTGCATCGCGAAGTTACGGTGGAAATCACCGTGAACGTCGTCAAAGAGGAAGAGTAGCTTCCTGCCGCGCACTGATCTGATCCTCGAGCCGGGACGCTACGAAGGCGTTCCGGCTTATCAACTGCTGGAATCCGCCGGGCATGGATACATTCCGGTGGACCAGCGGCTGCTGCACGCGATTTTAGATTTTCCCGAAAACTCGCTGCCGGACATTGTACGCTTCGCCGCGCAAAATCACGAAAGCGATCTGATGGATCTCGATCCATTGCTGATCGATCTGTTTCGTTCGCTCGATACCCCGGCCGCGCTGCCGTTTTTTATGCGCGTGATGCGGGATAAACCCAGCGACATTCCCGACGAACTGGTGGAGAGCATCGTTGAGTTGGGTGAGCCGGCGGTGGCGCCCGTGCTCCAGTTGCTCGGCGAACTGGATGGAAAAGACGCGGGCGATGTGCCCTTTGTGCTGGCGGCCCTGCGCGTCCGTGACCGGCGCATCCTGGAAGCTTTGACGCGCCGGATCGAAAACGATCCGCAAGACGCTGCGCTGTGCCTGGAAATGTATGGCGATCCGGCGGCCGTCCCTGCTCTCGAAGGCGCGCTGACTAAGATACCGGCTGACGATTCGCGCTCGCGTGCGCCTATTCAGGCGGTCATCGAGGGTCTTTCGTCGCCCTTGGCAGGTTCCGCGGAATCCGATGAGCCGTTCGACATTTGGGCGCTGTATCCCGAAGAAGCCGCCACGGATTTTAGCCTGCTCGAAGATGAAGACCGGCTGGCGATGCTCCAAAAGGGACCGCCCAGCCTGCGAGCCGAGGTCGCGCTCAGCTACCAAGGCACCGAGTTGTCCGATGAAGCGCGCGCGCGTTTGATCCAGCTTGCCAAGACCGATCCCGACGCCGCGGTGCGCGGTGCGTGCTGGGAATCGCTCGGTGAGGTCGGCGATGACCCCGAACTTCGCCAAGCCATGCTCAAGGTGCTGGCCGATCCGAAGGCTGCCCGCGAAGAAAAATCCGGCGCCGCCATCGGCTTAGCGGAGCAGTCCGACAATGCCGCGGTTTATCAGGCGATTCTGGATTTGTATCAGGACCCGCTCAGCCGCGCTAAGGCGCTCAAAGCCATGGCGCGATCCTTTGACAAGCGGTTCGCCGGCTATCCGCCCAAGCACCTGGACGATCCCGACCCCGACATCAAAACCCAGGCCATTTGGGGCATCGGCTATCTCGCCCTGGCTTCGGAAGCGCCGCGCCTGGTGGAACTTTTCGATGACGAGGAATTTCGCACCGACGCGCTTTTCGCTTATGCCTTGGCGATTCCTGGTGAAACTTCGGCCAGCCGTATTCGCGCGCTGATGGCCAAAGTGCAGGAAGCCGCCGGCGGATTTCGCGAGGACGAAGAGGATCTCATCCGTATCGCTTTTGACCAGCGCCTGATGCTGCACGGCAAGAGCCCGGTTTTCTTTCCCGACGAATCGGAGGAAGAAGAAGAATCGGAGACCGCGATCGCGGCGCCCAAGCCCGGACGCAACGATCTGTGTTCGTGCGGCAGCGGCAAGAAGTACAAGAAGTGCCACGGCCTGGTGAATTGAGAGCTAGCGCGTGCCAAATGGCGCGTTCGGTTTCAGGTAAGGAAGAATCGATACGCGGCGGATATCATTTGCGACCAGACCCGGAACCCGCACCTGATATTCGCCTCCGATCCAAAACACATTGGACACGTTTTTGTCTTTGCGTTGCCCCGATGCTTTGCCGATGTAGCCCCAGGCGCCAGTGGTCAATTCAATCGCCACGGCATTCGTCATCTTGTTCCACTGCTCGGTGACCGCGGCGCGAACTCGTGCATAGTCGCGATCATGAACGTCCAAGCGAGCGGCGTACTCCTGCAACTCCCGCACGCCCGGGGCCGTAGCGCCGTTCGCCAGACGCCGCGATTCCAGAAACTGCCACCAGGGGCTCACGCCATTGGGTGTTGTCACCGATTGAGTCCATTTGAACAACCTGGTTCCAGCCCCCAGCCACTCGACAACATCGGGGTGGCCGTGTAAGAACGCCCGCTTGGTGTTATCGTTGGCGATCTTGGCGAAATCCGGCGCTCGTGGTGGGCCCATGTTACGGAATTAGTGCTGGTGGCTGAACTTGCGCTTCAGGTCCGGGTAGAATTCCTTGAGCACATTGAAAAGAGAGTCGTACCCGATTTCGACGCCCATGCGCGTGAAGACTCCGCCGACGCCGCGCTCGTTCTGCGGATAGTACGTCATGGAGAGTGCGCCGGAGGCGATGTTGCCCAAAAACTCCGAGGCGTTGATCCGCGCTGTACCGGAATCGCTGCGCGCGATCAGAATGCGGGAAAGCGCGTACGCCGTGCGTTTGAACCCGCTGCCGCGGCCGAGCCGGTAATAACGCGGGTCTTCATGCAACAGGGTAGGGAACACTCCGGTGACAAACAGTTCGTTGGTGAAGCCATCGGTAAAGTCGGCCCCATAGCGCTTGGCGAAACCCATGGCGCCTTGCCCGTAGCTTTCCTTTTCGTTATCCGCCTGTTCGATACCAGCCGTGATACTCGTAAATACAAAAGTGAACGGATCGAAATAATGCTGCACCAGAGCGAACTTCTCACCAGGGCTCAGGGGCACCACTGGCTGTTCCGGATCGTTGATTGTTTTATAGTTCGGAAGAACCTTGAACATGCGGTGATCGTCGGCCGCGTTATCTACTGATGAAGGAGAAGCAGGGGCAACCGCGGCGGGCGCCACGTCCTGTGAAGAAGCGTTTCTCGAGAGTGCACACAGCAGGAGTGCGCATGAGAGCACATGGAATTTCAGAAATAATCTCCAAAGACTTCATTCTACTTGATCTGGGCTTTTCCAGCCTTGGAATCCGTGGTTTCGGGTTCCGCATCCGGCAGCCGCTCAATCTTTACGCGCGCGATACGATTGTGATCCATGGCCAGAATGATGAACCTGCGATGTCCGTACTCCACCGCGTCGCTGGGCTTGGGAATGTAGCCCAACTGGAAGAGCAGGAAGCCGGCCAGCGTTTCAAAGCCGGCATCGCCGGGCAACTCCAGTCCATATTGCGTATCCAGGTCGCGGATCGAGATGGTTCCATCCACTTCGATGCTGGAAGCTTCGGTGGTGGGACGGGGGCGCTTTACGTCGTGCTCGTCCCCAATCTCGCCAAAGATCTGCTCGAGCGCGTCTTCCAGCGTGACCAGGCCGACGATGGTGCCGAACTCATCCACCACGATCGCCATCTGGATGTGAGTTTCGCGAAATTCGTCGATCAGATCGTTCAGCGGCTTAGTTTCGGGAACCACCAGCGGCTTGCGCAGCACGCGCGACAGATGAAAGGGAGGCAGCGGGCGGCGCTTGGAATTCGCCAGGCGGCGTTCTTCCCAAATCCGCATCATGTCTTTGTAATGAACGTAGCCGATAATGTGCTCGGGACTGCCGTCATACACCGGAAGCCGCGAGTATTCGTGTTCGCGCATGCGCCGCAGCACTTGATCCAGGCTGGCGTCCACGGAAACCGAAACGATGGCGTTGCGCGGCACCATGATTTCGCGGGCGTAATAGTCGGAAAGCTCCAGCAGCGCCTGAATCGCGTCTTCTTCGAAGCGATGCAGATGTCCTTCCCGGCGGCTGGAGCTGACAATGAATTTCAATTCTTCGGCCGAGTGTCCTCCGCCTCCGTGCCCGGTGCGCAGACCAATCCAGCGCGAAACGGCGGCGGCCGATCCCTCCGCGAAAAACGTGAAGGGCGCGAGCAGCCGGGAAAGAACCACCAGCACGGGGGCGACCAAAAGCGCGACTTGATCGGCCTTGTCGAGCGCTAGATTCTTCGGAACCACCTCGCCGAAAACGATGTGCGCGTAGCTGATGAGCAAGAAGGCGATGGCAAAGCTGACAACGTGCCACACCGGGTCCCAGCGCGGCACCATGATGGGGTGCAGCAGTTGCTGGAGCAGTTGATAGACGGTGTTTTCTCCCGCCCATCCCAGGCCCAGACTGGCGAGGGTGACGCCGGCCTGGGTGAGCGATAGCAGCCGGGATGGATTGGCCAGCAGATTCAGCGCGGCTTGCGCACCGGCCTGGCCTTCCTCCGCGAGTGTACGCAAGCGGCTTTTGCGAACTGAAATCAGTGCCACTTCCGACGTAGCAAAGAAGCCGTTCAGCAGCAGCACGGCGGCCAGAATCACGAAGCGATAGGCCATACGCAATCTAAGAAACGGCACTGAAACAGCGGTACGGTAGAATCGTGCCAGTGCGCCACATCAAAATGGACTTTGGAAAAGCCCTAAAGTTCATCAACTTGAGCATAGCGGTTTTGCTGGTGCTGTTTTTGGCTGCTGTCTATTGGATTGCTTACCGGCCGTTGCCGAAAACCTCGGGCCAGATTTCCGCACCGATTTCCATGCGGGCGGCCATTGCTCGCGATGCGCTAGGAGTGCCGCACATCGCCGCCGGCCAAATTGAGGACGCGATGTTCCTGCAAGGCTATGCTACGGCGCAGGATCGTTTATGGCAAATGGACGTGTTGCGCCGCCTGGCGGCTGGAGAGTTGTCCGAAGTTCTGGGACCATCCACGCTCGAATTGGATCGCGAATCGCTCCGTATCCGCATGCGGCGCATCGCCGAAGATCACGCCCGGACACTGGCGCCGGAGGATCGCGCGGTGCTGGCCGCCTACGCGCGCGGTGTGAATTATTTCATCGAGACGCATCGCAACGCGCTGCCGCTTGAGTTCACGCTGCTGCGCTACGATCCGCGCCCCTGGACGATTGTGGACAGCCTGCTGTGCGGCCTGCAAATGTATCGCACTTTGACCAGCACGTGGCGCGAGGAGCTGCGCAAGATGACGATGCTGGCGGGCGGCGATCCGGCCAAGGTGGCTCGGCTGTATCCGGTTCGCGCGGGCGCCGAATTCCAGCCGGGATCGAATGCCTGGGTGGTCTCCGGAAAACTTACGGCCAGCGGCAAGCCGATTCTCGCCAACGATCCGCACCTGGAGTGGTCCATCCCGGCGACGTGGTATCAGGTGCACATCCAAGCGCCTGGCCTGGACGTGAGCGGCGTATCGCTGCCCGGCCTCCCTTGCGTCATCATTGGCCACAATCAACGCATCGCCTGGGGGGTCACCAATCTCGGGTTCGATGTTCAGGACCTCTATATCGAGAAGATCGACCCGCAGACCGGCCGATACGTCTTTCATGGCCAGGTGGAGCAGGCGCGATCGGAAGTGGAATGGATTCGCGTGAAGGGCGCGCGGCCGGTGGAATTCCGCCAGTGGGTGACGCGGCACGGGCCGGTGGCCTTCGCGGAGAACGGCCGTTACTTCGCGCTGCGCTGGGCGGCGGCGGAACCGGGCGGGTTTGCGTTCCCTTTTCTGGACTTGAATCGCGCACAAAACTGGAAGGAGTTCGCCGCGGCGCTGGCCCGCTACCCTGGCCCTGGTCAAAACTTCGTTTACGCCGATGTAGACGGCAACATCGGATACCAGGCTGCGGGCCTGCTTCCGATCCGTAAGAATTTCGATGCTGACGTGCCTGTGGACGGCGCGAGCGGCGATTTCGAATGGGACGGCTTTATCCCGTCTGACCAATTGCCGTCGGCCTACAATCCGGCGCGAGGCTGGATCGTCACTGCCAATCAGGATCCATTCCCGGGAAATTATCCTTATCGCGTGAGCGGCGATTTTGGCGCGCCCTATCGCTCGAACGAGATCCGGGACCGGCTGATCGCGCGCACCGGGTGGAAGCCCCAGGACATGCTGGCGGTGCAGAAGGACGTTTACTCCTCGTTTTCGAGTTTCCTGGCGCACCGGATGGTGGCGGCCTACGATCGCAACAAGGCGGCCAAGCCGGAGATGGCGAAACCGGAAGTGCAGGACGCGGTCCGGTTGCTGCGATCCTGGAACGGGCAGATGGAGAAGGGGACCGCGGCGCCGCTCGTGATCACGCTGGCCTACAACCAGCTGCGCAGCGCGGCTGTCCATGCGGCTTGGCCCGGCGCGGCGGACACTGACATCTATCAGCCCTACATGGCGCCCGCGGCGATCCAGCAAATTGTCGAATCGGGCGGCGGCGGATTTTTTCGGGATCCGGACGACGCGTTGTTAGGGGCGCTGGCCTCGGGGATCGAGGAAGGCAGGCGGACGCAAGGCAGCAATCTCGCGAAATGGGATTATGGCCGCTACAACCTGCTCACCATCAAGCATCCGGTGGACAGCCAGTTGCCTGTCTTCGGCGCGTACTTCAATATCGGGCCGGTGGAGATGAGCGGTTCGGGGACCACCATCAAGCAGACTTCGCGGCTGCTGGGGCCATCCATGCGATTCATTGCGGACTTAGCGAACTGGGACGGATCGTTCAACAACATCGACATCGGGCAATCCGAGCAGATACTATCGCGGCATTATAAAGACCAGTGGGATGCCTACTATGTGGGGCGAAGCTTTCCGATGCAATTCGAGAAAGTAACGGCCGAAGATACGCTCGTGGTATTGCCGAAATAAGATCAGGCCTGTCAAAGATCGCATCGATGAATGCGGATCGGTGTCGATTTGGATGGCTAAGCGAATCCGGCGAAGATTGTCTATGGCAAGGATTAGGCTGCACGTTTCGGCGGGGAGATCGAAGAATCGCGTGGAGTTTCTGCACATCCCCACTTAGCTTAGTGTTTGCCCAGGAATTTCAAAACCGCGCGATTGAAAACCTCGGGCTGCTCCCAATAGGCGGAGTGCCCGGCTTCGGGGATGATCAATGTCTCGGAGCCTTTGATCCGCGCCGCGAAAAGCGGCAGGATGGGCGGGGGCGCGTAGAGATCGGCGTCGCCGGTCAGCAGCAGAGTTGGCGTGTGGATGCTTTCGAGCATGGCAAAACTGATGTGGTTGCGTAGCGGCTGCGCTGGCGCGGGAGGGCCCGGCGGCCGGCTGATTTTTTCCAGCTCGATCCACCGCGCGGTGCCGGCGGCATTACTGGCGCGATAGGACGGGCCGAGCTCGCGAAAATCCGGCGGGAGTTTGGCGAACTCCGGCGGACGAATGCGTTGCCCCATTGCCAGATACTCTGGGTCCTGCACCGCGCCGATGGAGTTGGCGATCACCAGGCTGCGCACGCGCTTCCGGTAAGACAAAACGAAATCAAGCGCCACGAAACCTCCGGCGGCTGTGCCAATTACGTGCACGCGATCGAGATGCAACTGGTCGAGCAAGCCTAGCAGGTCGTCGGCTGCGGCGGTGCCCGGCTGCGGCTCCGTGGAGTTGATCTCGGTGCGGCCCCAACCGCGCCGATCGAAGGCGATCACGCGATAACCGGCCGCCACAAACGCGGGGATCTGGTAATCCCAGACCCGGCTGCTGCCGGTATTGGCGTGCAATAAGATTACCGGCACTCCGCTGCCGCCGGTGTCGCGATAGAAGATACGCGCTCCCGGCACGGTGGCGTAGGCCTCGCGAACTGGAGACTGAGCGTGCAGCATGGAAATGGTCAGGGCGCCCGCAAATGTCCAGCGCGCCAACCGCGGCGTCATCTCACCAATGTATACTGCTACACAAATGAAATGCGCGAACTGGCGGCGGGTGGCTAGCTGCTTGGCGATGGTTGTGCTGGCGTCTGCGGCCGCGGAGGCTCAGCCGAACACCGTAATCTACGAAGGCGCGCGTCTGATCATCGGCGATGCCAGCGCGCCGATTGAGAATGGTGCGTTCGTGGTCCGCAACGGCCGCATTATCGCGATTGGGCCAAAAGGTTCCATCCAGGCGCCCTCGGGAGCCACTCATGTCGATCTCACTGGCAAGACCGTCATGCCCACCATGAACAACATTCATGTCCACATCGGATATGAAGGCTATGTGAGCTGGAGCGTCCAGAACCACACCGCTGAAAACGTTCTGGACCACCTGGAGCGCGAAGCGTTTTATGGCGTCGGCACGGCCTTGTCGATGGGCGAGCAGCCGACCGACTTCGCCATCGAGTTTCAGCAAAATCAGTTGGCCGGAAAATTCCCTCCGGCGGCACGGTTCTTCTTCGCGGCGGGCATGGCGCCACCGGGAGGTGGTCCGGATTCGCTTTTGATCCAGGGAACTGGGCCGCTGCACGCGGTGTATGAAGTCTCCACACCCCAGGAAGCTGTGGCCACCGTGCGGAAAATCGCTGCCAGAAACATCCACGAGCTCAAATTCTGGGTGGACAATCGAGACAACCTGCGAGGCAGCAGGAAGAAAATGCCCCCGGAAGTTTATACCGCCCTGATTGCTGAAGCGCACAAGCACGGCATGATCGTGCATGCGCACGCGACGAACCTGGAAGATCAAAAAGGCGTTGTGAAGGCCGGCGTGGATGTGCTGGTGCACACGCTCATGGCCGAAAAAGTGGACGATGAGTTTATCGCGATTCTCAAGGCGCACAAGCCATATTGGACGCCTGTGATGGGCCTGGGCGATCGCTCCGAGCTTTGCGACGGCGACAACGGGTTCATCGAGCAGGTGTTGCCGCCGAGCGTGATTGCCGATATTAAGGCGGGAAAAACCTGGCTGCCTTCACCGCCCTGCGCAGCGCCCGCCAGCGCGCAGTTTCTCCAGCGCGAAGAAAACCTTCGTTACAATTTCCCGAAGTACATCGCGGCGGGCGCCAGGATCGTGCTCGGCACCGACGCCGGCGTTTCCGCGAAATATTCTTACGGCTTTGCGGAGCATCATGAGATCGGGATGTACGTGCGGCTGGGATTGACGCCGGCGGAGGCGATCATCGCTTCCACGTCCAGGCCCACCGAAGTGCTGCGCATTAACGATACCGGCATGCTGGCCAAGAGGAAGCGAGCCGATTTTATTGTGCTGAACGCTAATCCGTTGGAGAACATCCGCAACACGCCTGAGATTGATAGTGTGTACCTGGACGGAGTCCGGCTCGATCGCCAGGCGCTCCAGGCAAAGTTCCAGCAGGCGCTGGTGGATCGGGACGCGATGAAGGCCAAAGTTCAAAAAGATTACGTGCCGCACCCGCAGCCGGGAGGAAATTAGACATGATGAATCGGCGACAGTTCGTTTATCGAGCGACGGCAGCGTCTATCGGGATTCCGCGCGTTTTCGGCGCAGCGAAATACAACTTGATCGTCAAAGGCGGCCGCGTGGTGGATCCCTCGCGCAAGCTGAACGCGATTCGCGACGTGGCGATCGCAAACGGCCGGATCGCGGCGATCGGCGGCAATTTTCCCGCGGGCGACATCGAAACCATCGACGCCAGCGGCAAGCTGGTGGTGCCGGGCTTGATCGACATCCACACCCATGCCACGCGCGCGAGCGACGGGCCGGAGCTGTGTTTGGCCGACGGCGTCACGGGGCTGATCGATGCCGGATCGCAGGGCGCCGATCATATCGACGACGCCATCGCGGTGGCCAAGGCGGCGCCGCAGCAGTGCCGCGTTCTGATCAACATCGGACGCGCGGGCATCATCCCGGAAGGCGACACCATGGATCTCAAACGCGCCGATGTGGACGCCGCGCGTGAAGCGATCATGCGCAACCGCGAGATGATCGCCGGGGTGAAGGCGCGGTTATCGCGGGACGTGGCCGGCCCGAACGATTTTGAGGTGCTCCGGCGCGCGCAGGAAGTGGCGTCGGCCTTCCAAATACCGGTCATGATCCACATGGGGCAAACCGTGTCGCCGCTGCCCCGGCTCCTTTCGCTGCTGAAGCCGGGCGATATCGTCACCCACATGTTCGCGCCGCCGCCGAACAGTATTATCGACGACGCAGGTCACATTTTGCCTGAAGTGATGGCTGCCCGGCGCCGGGGCGTCCGGTTTGACTTGGGCAATGGGCGCACCGGCCATCTGCGCTGGGATATCGCCGACCAGGTCCTCAAAGACGGCTTCCTGCCCGACACTTTCTCTACCGACTGGACTAAGGAAGCCCGCACCGCCCAGGTGATCAATTTTCCAAACGTGATGTCGAAGTTCCTGATGCTGGGCCTGTCCATCGACCAGGTGATCGCCTGCGCCACCGTCAATGCGTCCAAGGCGTTTCCGGTGTTCCGCGATCGGGGGACTTTGAAACCGGGTGCGCCGGCCGACATCGCCGTGCTGGAACTGCGGGAGGGGATGTTTGAATTCGTCGATAACTTCGGCAACAAACGGATGGGGCGCCAGAAGCTTTTCCCCAGCGCCACCGTGCTCGCGGGCAAACGCGTTGCGGCGCGCGCATGATGGGTCCACTTTCGCTCAAGCGTGCATATCCTGCCTTGAAGTTCGAACCAGAATCGGACGTCACGAGAAAGTATGGCGGACAGCAGCAGGCGGGTGAGCAACTTTCAGATCTTCGTCGCCTTGAACGTGTGGGTGGCCTTGTCGATCTCCGCACGGTACATTGTCATAGTTCCGTTGAACATCATCTGCGCGTCTTTTGACATCTCGATAAATGCCTTGTCGCCGTCCGAAAGGTTAGGCAAGGCGCCATCGATTACTCCTGGCTGGTCGCCCGACGAAGGTAGCTCGATGGAGCGATTTAGCTGCGCCACGGTAACGATTGGTGAGCTAGGCTTGTCCAGGTAAATGCGTGTTTCTTGGGTGACCATGAGATTATGTATATCAAATTTGAGCCGGCAAGCGCGTCGCGGCGCGTGCCTAGCGGATTACTTTCCCACTAAATGCGTGACGTCTTTTTCGTCCTCATCGCAGACGTACTCAATCAGCTCCGTGTCGGTCAGGGTCAATTGAAGATTCACCGTCCACGGCTTCGTGTAAGCTTTGGGATCGTCGACGGTGACCTGAAGATCGATATGCCCGAAATCGCGGCGATGAAATCGCTCGGTCAGGCGCAGGGATTCCGTTCCCGGATGACCGTTATTGTCGAGCCAGTTATTTTCCTCGAAGCCCGCCGAGTCCACTACCAGCGTGTCACCGTCCCAATGGCCAATTGAATATCCCATCCAGGCCGGATTGGGATCTTTGGGCAGCGGGCGGCCATCCATAAAAATCTGGCGGTAGCTGTGTAGCGCCTCATAAAGAATTACGATCGGTCCGTTGGTGTTCAGAATCTTAAACGGATACGGCACCACGTCTTCGCGGGGCACGCCGGAAAGGACGCACCGGGCCTGCGGATCATCCTTGCCGTTAGTGTCCACGCGATGCTGGTACAACGCCGCGGCCCAAGGTTGAAACGAAACCTCGCCGGGCTTCAAATCTTTCGCCAGGTTTCGGGTGTAGCCTGGGCCCGTCATCCAGACTCCGGAAAGGTCCGGCTTGCCGTCGTGACTTTTGGGCGCGGCCGCGGCCAGATTCGGTTTGCCGTCCGGCAAGCGAGGAATTCCGGGAGTGGGGTAAGTCAACCACTGCGCCGAAAGAGGCGCGCATATCAGGCAGATCATCATCGTGATGCGCATTACCGACTCCCTTCGGCCACGCTAGCGTGCTGCCTGCGCCGGCACAGTGGCATCATATACGATCCTGCCGCCCACCATGGTCATCACCGGTTTGATGTTCCGGATCTGTTCGGCCGGCACCGTCAGGTAATCGCGATCGAGCACCACCAGATCCGCCAGTTTGCCCGGCTGAATGGAGCCCAGGTTGTCTTCCTGGAAAACGAAATAAGCATTCTTGCGAGTGTGCGCGATCAAAGCGTCCTCCCGGCCGATGCTTTGCCGATTCACCTTGGCGCCGCCCGCCATTCTGCCGGTAACCGCGAAGTACAGCGTCGTGAACGGCAGCGTTTGATTGGCCGCAGTTCCGTCGGTCCCGAGTCCCCACTGGATGCCGCTGTTCTGGATGGTGGCGAGCGGAGGCATATCGTACGCGCCGTCGCCGAATTCGTCGTGCATAATCGCGCCGTTGATGACGGCCCAGGGATGCACGGCCGCGTACATGCCCAGCTTCTTCATGCGATCGAGCTGTTCCGCGTTGATCTGGTTGATATGCGCAAAAGTCCAGCGCAAGCTCTTGACGGGATATTGCTTGTTGATCGCCTCGATTTGGTCGAGGAACGCATCGATGGTGTCGTGCAGTTCAACGTGCACGTGCAAGGGCAGGCCGGCTTGGGCAATTGCCATGGCCATGCGGCGCCATTCCGTGAGCTGTTCGGGCGTTGGATCGGACTTCACCGCGAACATCGGGTCATGCAGCGGCTGATAAACGCTTTCACCAAAAAAGATATTGTCGATATAGCTGTCCCCCTGAAACAGCTTGATGCGAGGGATCTGCTCGATGGCCCGGTTCACCTGCTCGGGATTTCCGCCTGGCAGTCCGTCGATGCAAAAGATCCGGATATTCAGCCGGCCCTCGGCCTTCCACTTTTGAAAAATGTCCAGGACATCGGCGTTGCATCCGGGCACTCCGACCGACGTCAGGCCCGCTCGATTCATATCTTCCACCAAGGCGCGGCTGCTGGCCTCAAGCTCTGCGGGCGGGACCTTGGGAAGTCTCGAAGCCACGGCGCGAGTGCCTGGGATGTCGCCGCGGATTACGCCCGTGGGCTTTCCTTCAGCGTCGCGCAGAATGGAACCTTTGAGGAAGCCCGGCGGATCCGGCGGGTGCTCTGGAATCCCCAACGCCTGCAAAGCGCGGCTGTTCAGAAAAACTTGAAAGTACGATTCCTGGAGCGCCACCGGATTGTCCGGTGCAATTTGATCCAGCTCTTCCCGCGTAAATGGTTTTGGGTCGTCGGTGAATTGCTGATGAGCCCAACCGCCGATATTGTAAACCCATTCTCCGGGTCCCGCCGTTTTCACTCGCGCACGCAGCATCTCGACGGCCTGTTTTCGCGAGTCCACACCATCAAAACGCACCTCGCGCAGCCAGGTTTCCCCGGCGCGCAGAAGATGCATATGGTTATCGATCAGCCCGGGAATCACGGCCCTGCCCTTCAAGTCGATCCGCCGCGTGTTGGTCCCCGCCAGCCGCGCCATGTCCTGATTGGTGCCAACGGCCACAATGCGGTCGCCTTGGATGGCCACCGCCTGCGCGATCCTGAAGCGCTCGTCGACGGTGATAATTTTTCCATTCGACAGGATCAGGTCGGGCGCTGGCTGTTGCGCACCGAGCGTTCCCGCGAACAGGATCAGTACAAACGTGGTCAGAACCGTGGAAGACAGGCGCATTGGAGTATCTGGTAGATTATGACTCGGCACGGCGTTCGCCGCCAGCCCACCTCCGATTCGAAACTCCCGTTCACCCGTACCGGCCGTTTCGTCATGTACCCTGAATCGCATGAGCCAACCTAGCCTCATCGAACTGTGGGAAGAGCACACCAAACACGAATTCGGCACTCGCGATACCGAGGCGACCCTCGCCACTATGGTGGACGACGCGTACGTGAATCACATCCCGGTGATGACCGGCGGCTATGGAAAGCCCGCCCTGCAGCGTTTCTACTCCCAGGACTTCATTTCGAAGATGCCGCCCGATACCGAGTTGAAACCGATTTCGCGCACCGTTGGGACGGATCAATTGGTGGACGAAATGATCTTCTCGTTTACGCACACCCAGGAGATGCCTTGGATGCTCCCTGGTGTCGCTCCCACGCACAGGCGCGTTGAAATCCCGCTGGTCGCGATCGTACATTTCCGCGGCGGCAAGCTGGCCCACGAGCACATCTATTGGGATCAGGCTTCCGTCCTGAAACAGATTGGATTGCTTACCGATGATTCGCTGCCCGTCTACGGTTCGGAAACCGCACGGAAAGTGGAAGCGGGCAAAATGGGATAAAAGCGGTCTGGCTGAAGTGATTCTCAGCGCGCCGCGTCGGAACTCACGGCGGCCTGGCGCCAACAGGTCTGGTAGATCTGCTCCATATCGCGGGCGAAGCGGCGCGCGTCGCAAACCGGTGAAGCCGCCAGTTTCGATCGCATGGTGCGCCGGAGTTCGCCGAGCCGTTCCCAAGTGTCGGACGACGACGCCCAGCGGGCCGCTAAGGCAACGTAGCCATCCAGATCGCGAGCCACGAATTCGTCCAAGCCGCCCGCGCGCAGAATGGAAGCGCTGGTTCGCGAGGCCCAGCGATCTCCCTGGAAGGCGATCACCGGAACGCCCTGCCAGATAGCCTCCGTGGTGCTGGTGCCGCCGTTGTAGGGGAACGTGTCCAGCACGATGTCGATGCGCGAGTAAGCTTTCAGGAATTCATAATGCTCTTCCGGCCCTTCCAGCAGAACTCGCTCCGCCCCGATGCCCTGTTTCGCAAAGAGACTGTGAACGAAACGGCGCGAGAGCGGAGACGCCAGGTGCGCGTTCTTCACGATGAGGGAGCTGTTCGGACTCTGCTCCAGAATACGACTCCAGGCGGCGATCACTTCGTTCGTGATTTTGTACTGCGAGGCGAGAGATCCAAACGTGACTGCGTTCCTGGTGAGGCAAGGCGGGTCGGCCACCGGCGGCACCGGATAGTTCACTTCAAAAGTCAGGTAACTGCCTGGAACCCGGAGAATTTTCTCTGAATAAAATGGTTCCTCCTCAACCGGAATGACGTGTTCGTCGCCGATCAGGTAGTCGAAGCCGCGCATCCCTGTGGTCGCGTACATATTGAACCAGCCGATCACGACGGGGGCCGGCCGCAGAGCAAATAACGGAAGGCGCCGCATGTTGCTGTAGCCGTTCAGATCGATCAGCACGTCGATGCCGGCCTGCCGGGCCAAGCTCGCCAGCGCCTGGTTCGAAAACTGGGTGGTATCGAAAAAGCGATCGTCGGGATTCGGGCGGTAGCCATGCTGAATGGAGCTGGCGGGAGCATCGGAAAACAGATGGACCTGGACGATATCCCGGTCATGCTGATTGATCAGCGCCCAAACTGGTTTCATCCAGTTGTCGCGATGAAAGAAAGAAGAGACGTAGCCGATTCGCAGCCGCTGTCCGCTGGCGGCTGTGGGTGACGGTTCGGCTCCCGCAATCTCCCCGGCAAGATCCCGTTCCACCCAACTCCTGCGCGCCTCCAGCACAGCCTGATTGTCCGCTTCGGGAACGCCGGGAATAATCACGGCGATCATGGCCCGCGACTGAGCGCCGGTTCCCAGCGGTTGCGCAGCGCAGGATTGAAAATGAGCCAGGGCCGCGCTCACTTGGCCCATTTCGTATAGCGCGCGTGCCAGGTTATGGCGGGCTTCCAACCAATCGGGCTGGAGCTCTGCCGCCTTCTCGAAACACAAGATCGCCGCCGCGAATTCCCGCCGCGCAATCTCCACGCAGCCGCCCGAATACCAGGCGCGCGCCAGCCGCGGATTCATCTTGAGGGCGCGCTGGTAGGCTTCGGTGGCTTTGTCCCAATCCCCCAGCTCCTGTGAGGTGTCGCCCAATTCGCAGAGCAAGCCGGTGTCTTGAGGTTGAATGGTCAAGGCGTTTTTGAAATACTCCACGGCCTCCGGGTTGCGGCCGGCCGCACGCATCGTCTGTCCCAGAGCCGCGAGCGAATGAAAGTGGCTGGGGTTCAACGCCAGCGCCCGGCGAAAGCTTTCGAGCGCTTCAGCGTCGTCGTCTTGGGCCCGAAAAGCATTGCCGAGATTGTAGTGTGTGTCAGCCTGGCAGGAATCCAGCCGCACCGCTTCTTGATAGGCAGCTATGGCCTCCGGCAGGCGGTTTTGCCTTTTCCGCAAAGTGCCGAGGCTGTTGTGAAACTCCGCGCGGTTTTCGAGCGCGATGGCGTGCTGCAGACTTCGTTCCGCTTCTTCAAACCTTTCCAGGCGAGTTAATGCGCAGCCCAGCGCGTTGTGGTAGTCACCGATTCGCGGCGCGGCCAGGACCGCTTCATGCAAAAGGCTGGCGGCTGAGATATCGTTCTCGTTTTGATATTCCAAACAGCCGAACAGATACAGGCCGTGCGGATGCCCGGGATTCTCCTGCAAAAAACTTCGATAGCACCTCGCCGCCTCTGTGAAATTTCCGGAACGATGGTGATCTAAGCCCTGTTCCAGCAGAGAATCCTCATCAGCCACGAGATTCACCCGTCTGTATGTGGAAGATGCTCTCCACAACATTCTTCGGATATTCAAAGAACACGGTGCCGAAGATCTTGGTCCATTCCGAGAAAAACAGCTTCTTCGAACTGGCATCCTCCCACCAATCGCTGGGATGGTAAAAGTTGTCGGGCGCACCTATCGTTATGAAGTGAATACCCGGGCAGAAAAGCCAAAAAACGATGGAGGCTCTTCGCGAATGATACGCGCTGGTCACGAGCAGCACCCGCTTCACACCGCGCCGGGCTAGTTCGGGGCGAAGAGCGATCGCTTCACCGATAGTTGAAGGTGCATGGTGCTCAAAGCTCTGAAACAGCCCCCTTGGATAGCCTCGCGCGGTGAGGAAATCAATGGCCGCATCGCCTTCCGGGCGTCCCTCATAAGGCACGCCGCTGATCAGGACCAGCGGCGCATAATGCTGCATGGCCAGATCCGCGGCCTTCACCACGCGCGGCCCGTAGAAGTTACCTCCCAGGACAAGAATGAGGTCGGCGGGCCGCGGAGATTGAGGTGAAACCAGAAGGTTGCCCAGGTAGGACAGGGTAGGTTTCCAGGCAATGAGCAGGAGCACCGCCAGGGTTAGCAACACAATGAGAAACGAGCGGAGGAACCAACGGCGGGGAAGCGAGCGCCTGGGAAGGGTGCGAACGACCATCTGTTCTTATCGTAGCTGTCGATGGATGCGAGCCGCTGTTACTTGTCCGCAGCCTCGCCGCCGAACTTGACGGTCGAATCCACGGTGTAGATCTTTACGCCGGCCTGGACCGGGCGCATCATTTGCAGGACAATGGCGTCGCCTTGTGTCTTGATGCCGAAGTGCGTGCTGTCGTCGCGCTCCACCGGGAACTGCCGGGAAGCATAGGGCGGAATCAGGACATCGAACGCCTTGGAACAAACCAGTGTCAGTTCCGGGTTGGGATGGGCCGCCGTGGGGACTGAATAAAGATTGCCCTGGGAGTAGCAGAGCGAGGCCTGCGCGGCGCGTTCGGACGTGTTCACCACCGAAATCATGTTGCCCTGCATTTCTTCCACGTCCCCGGAGAACCAGGGATTGCGCGTGGGATAAGAAAGCTGGCGCGGTGTGCTGCGTAATTGATTCTCGACGGTGCATTCGCTCAAACCGGAGATGGCGATCACCGGGGAAAGCTTGGGCGCTGGAATCCTTTCGCGAACTTTGAGCCAGCCCACGCCCGATTCATCGCTGATTTCCAGCCGGTGTGAAACACGTTCGCCGGGGGTCAAGTGCAGGACCATTTCATCCAACCCGGCCAGCCCAACCAACCCGCCGCCCGCGCGATGCGCCTCTATTTCAACCGTTACAATCCGGTCGCCCAGATTGGTCAGCGTGACGCTGGACCAGCAGGACGCACCATAATCGAGCGAAGGAAGGACGCTGGTGACCACGCGCTCCTGGTCCGTTGCGTAGCCGCTGGTTGCTGCCAGGAGCAGCGCGCCAAGAAATGCCAGAATGCGCGCCATTGGTATCCTTTTCGGCTGTTTTGTTAAGAAAGTCCAGAGATGCGCGCCAGAGCCTCGCGGATGGCGGCTTGTGCGTCCCGCATCCGGGCTTCGTCGGGATGCGCCTGGCGCGGCCAAAAGAACCCACGCAGCCCGTCTTTCTTCCCGCGCGGCACGATGTGGACGTGCAAATGCGGAACGCTCTGGCTGACGCGATTGTTGATGGCGACAAACGACCCTTCCGCCTCCATCGCCTTCTCGACGGCGCGAGTCAGCAATTGCGCGGTCGTGAAAAACGGTCCGACCAATTCCGCCGGCAAATCGGCCAGTGTTTCAAAGTGAGCCTTCGGAATGAGCAGCGTGTGGCCGATAAAGAGCGGGCGATAGTCCAGGAACGCAATCGAGGAGTCGTCTTCAAACACCACGTAGTTGGCGTGCGCTGCGATCTGGCAAAAACGGCAATCGGCGCTCGCGGCCATCAGTTTTCGATGGGTCCTTCGCCGCTGCTCAAAGCACTGATAATTTGCTCGCGGCGATCGGACGCGGCTTTCAGCGCCGACTGCATGGAGAAATAATACGCCAGGACGCCGACCACTCCGCCAAATAACAGCACGCCGAAAAATGCCCATTCCGTATCGAACGCGTAGCGCGCCAGATATGCCAGCGCTACGGGAAGTAACGTCAGGGGGAAGCCGAGCATCAATAGCGCCTGCGCCCGGCTCTGCGCGGCGGTTTTCATGGCTTTTACCGGATTCACCGCGCGTGGATTGTAGAGCGAGCTCATGTTCCCGACCGCGAGGATAAACAGCGTAATTACGCAGGTGACGGCGAACGCTTCCAGAATCTGGAGTCCGCTGAGCGGCAGCCGCAGCAGAGCGCAGACTACGGCGATGGCGGTGATTTCCATCAAAACCAGAAACGCCGCGGCCAGATTTTTGCCGGCCAGCACAGTGGACATCTTCACCGGTACCAGGAAATAGACCTGCGCGGCGCTTCGATCGAATCCGAAGCAGTTCCAAAACAGCGCATCACTCAGCAAGAGGAGCGCGTAAATGCTGACCAGGGTCAGATAATTTTCGCTGAGAAAGCTGCGCTCGGTGCTGGCTCCACCGAATGCGATGGGCGCCCAGATCAGCATCCCGAACGAGAACCCCATCAGGAACACCAGGCGGAAGCGCGGCGCGCGGCTCAAGAAACGGAGCTCCTTTTCGATGAGCGCGGCCAGCGGATCTCGCAATACGGCATTCGGCAACTGATACCACCACTCCAGCCGGCTCACGCGGCGTGTTGAGGACCACTGGCGGGCGGAAGCTTCGGCGGCATCAAACCGCAGCCCGCGTTCAAACTGAGTGCGTCCGAAAACGTAGGCGGCCAGCGTCCAAGCCAGCATAACGCCCAAGCTCAGCCAGGAGAACTCGCCGAGCGCCAGGCGGGCCGTGGCGGTCCATGGAAGGATGGCGGACGGTTCACCGCCGAAAAACTGCTGCATGCGGTGTTGGGAGCCTCGGAACAGCATTAATTGCGGAAGGGCCGCGCAAATTACCACCAGGAACACGATGATCTCCCGCATCCGTTTGTGCGCCAACAAACGCACCAGAAGATCCCGAATTCCGGTGGAGCAAAACAGGTTGAAGAGGACGAACAGCGCGAGAGTGAATGGCGCCCAAAGTGGCACCGCGGAATTCCAGAACAATCCGACCGCGGCGCCCGCCAGGATCAGCAACATCTCCACGCCGGTGGAGACCCGCAGGATCACTTCGATTACGAACAGGGCGCGCTTCGGAATGGGATAGACCAGCATTTTGCGCAGGTCGAGCGAGGCTCCCATGGACGTCAAAAGGACCGGAATCACCTGCCAATAGAGGAAACAGAGCAACAGAGCGGCCGGGAGGATTTTGTGGAACGACGCCAACTCGCCGCGCTGGGAAAGCAGGAAGGCTGCCAGCAGCGCCAGGTAGATGAAGACTCCATACCAGGCGGCGGTCAAAATGCCGGTGAAGACCAATCCGCCCAGATTGGCGCGCGGCAGGTGATTGCGCGTGCTGCGCCACTGCGCCCAGACGATTGCGCTGGCTAGTTTCCACATGGCGCTATAACCAATCCAATGTCTCGGCCGGATGGTCGGCGCCAACCACGCGCACGAACACGTCTTCGAGGGTCTCAGTGCCTGTGCGCAGCTCGGCCATGGTGCCCGACTTCACCAATTTCCCGTCGTGGATAATGGCCACCCGGTCGCACAGGCGTTCCACTACTTCCAGTACGTGCGAAGTCAGGAACATGGTAGCGCCGCGCCGCACTTGATCTTGCAGGATCTCTTTCATCAACCTGGCGCCTACTGCGTCGACGCCTTCAAACGGCTCGTCCAGCAGGAACAGCTCCGGCCGATGGATCAGGGCGGCCGCCATCGCGACGCGCTTGCGCATGCCTTTGGAATAGTCGCCGATCAGCTTGCCCGGCTCGCCGTCCAGTTCGAACAGAGCCATCAGTTCCCGCGAGCGCTCGCGCGCCATAGGGCGCTCTAGCCCGTACATTCTTCCCACGAATTCGGTGAATTCCAAGCCCGTTAGATGATCGAACAGCAGGCTTTCGTCGGGAACCAGTCCGATCTTGCCTTTCACCTCGAGCGCATGGTCAGGCATCGGAAGTCCCAAAAGCTCGATGCTGCCGGACGTCGGCGGCGCCAAGCCCATCAACATCCGGATGGTAGTAGTTTTGCCGGCGCCATTCGGCCCTAGAAAACCGAAGAAACAGCCGCGCGGCACTTCCAGGTCGAGTCCGTCCACAGCCGCCTTGTTTCCATATACCTTGCGGAGATTGTGGACCGCAATCGCGGCGCCGGAGCCCATGTGTTCCATGTTACAAAAGCCCAGCCATCAAACCCTAAGGCTCAAGCTTTTCATCTGAACTGACGATAATCCAAAGGTGACAGCTTCCGCCAGTACTCCAGCAGCCGGCGCGCCCGCCACTCCCACAGTTCGCGAGCGATCGTTGGTTGCGTTGGGGCAATTGCCCCCCTTCTCTCCGATATTGAACCGTCTGATTGCCAGCCTGGCGAGTGATGATGTCTCGTTCGCCAAGATTGCAGATCTCATCGAGAAGGATACGGTACTTGCGGGCAATATTTTGAAATTGGTGAATTCGGCGCTGTATGGCCTGGCCGGAACCGTCAACTCGATTCGCCACGCAGTTTCGTTGCTCGGAATCACCAAGCTTCGCAACGCTGCTCTCAGCATGTCCGTGGCTCGCATGTGGAACCAGGTGAAGACGCCGCCCGGATGGTCGACGCCTAACTTCAATCAGCATTCGGTGGGTGTGGGAATTCTGTCGGACCTTCTGGCCCAACGCCTTCCCGTGGCGTACGCCGAAGGCGCTTTTGCGGCGGGATTATTCCACGATCTGGGGCTGTTGCTGGTAGCGATCGGGATGCACGACGAATACCGGCAGCTCACCCTGCTTTGCCAGCAGAGCCATAAGTGGGAGCCCGAATATGAGATGCAGGTGCTGGGGCTGACTCACGCCGAACTTTCCGCCGAAGCCCTGGCGCAATGGAATCTGCCCGAAGAGATTCAGGTCGCAGTGCGCTACCACGGGTCGCCCCAACTGGATCCCACTAAGGTGGAACCCGGCCAGTTTACGCTCAGCCGCATCCTGAACGCTGCCGACCGCTATGTGAAAGGAACCGGAGTGTTTGTGAGCCTCTTTGAAAGCCCCAGTGAAGACCCGCGGGCCGTGCTCGATCAACTCGGGCTGGGCGATCGGCTAGAGGTGATCCTGGGCGAGTTCGATAATGAATTCACAGCGATCAAGGCGTATTTCTAAAGCGTAACTTTAAGCTCAAACAAAGAATTCGCCGACCCCGATGATTTCCGCCGGGCCTGTCAGATAAACCGAGTCGTCCCAGCGCAGTTGCAACGATTCGCCGGCTGGCGTCTGCACCGTTACCGGGCTCGTCGCCACTTTTCGCAAAATCGAAGCCACCCCCGCGCCTGTGGATCCAGTGCCGGAACTCAACGTCACGCCCGCGCCGCGCTCGTAGAACCGGGTCTCGATGGTATGCGTATCGATCACCCGGACGAACGACACGTTGGTGCGCTTGGGAAAGTGGGGATGGCCCTCGATCTCGGCGCCTAACGCCTCCCAATTCTGGGGAAAGCTCTCGACGAAAACCACGCATTGCGGATTGCCGACATCCAGGATCGTGACCTCTTGCGCGCCACTCGCGAGCGGGACGTGGCAGAGAATCTGGCGGGCATCGAACTTGGGCGATCCCATATTCATTTCAAACCAGAATCGCCGGCCGTCGCGGCGGAGCAGGCGCAGATGCTTTGGGCCGGCGCCGGTCTGGATGGTCACTTGATCCACCGCCCGTCCGGCGTCGATCAGCAACGCGGCCGCGCAGCGCGTACCGTTCCCCGACATCTCAGGCTCGCTACCGTCGGCGTTAAACAGGCGAATCGCGGTATCGCGGATCAAGATCCAGCCGTCCGCCCCGATTCCGGTGTGACGATCGCAGATGGCGCGCGCGGTGGAAGGGAGATCGATGGCGGGAACCTGGTCCACCCAGGTGAGCAGAAAATCGTTTCCAGCGCCGTGCGCTTTGGTGAAAGGGATGGGCATAGGTTCAATCGCGTTTGTAGATTTCGATCACTGCAGCGCCTTTGACTTTAACCGTTTGTACCAGATGATAGCGGGGACCGGACTTCTTCAATGATGCTGTTTGGATGGCCGTCGCCACTGGGTCGCCCGCCATCGTCACGGCCCATTCTTCGTGCAAGAAGAAGTCTGGCCGCAAGGTAGCAGCCGTCCACGCCGGTTCGTCGCCGTTGTAGAGGGCTTCGCGCAACGGGATGCCCGCTTCACGCAGGATTCCAGTAAGCTCGCTGAAGCTGGTTATGATGCCGGTGCCCGGCCGGTAGGAAGCGGCGAGTGAGGCTGCGGCCTTTTGGGTCCAGGCGCGGCGTGCGATGGAGTTCCTCTGGGATTCCTTCCAGGTAACCCAATCGCCCGGCTGCCGGTGGATGACCCACGGCACGGCTGCTGCAATCAGGATGGCGGTCGCGATCCACGGCCGCCAGCGTTGCGGCAAGAGCAGCACCAGGCATCCACCCGCGATCGCAAGCAACGGCAGCGCGGCCAGTGCATAACGCGTGTTGTAGTAAGAAAACGGCCAGAGCGTTGGAACGAAGATAGGGGTGCTTCCCGAGTGCATGCTCCAAACGTAAAACAGCGGCGGAAGCGCGGCGAACAACACTGGCCAGAACACGCGTTTCAGGATGACACCGGCTAAGCCTGCAATTGCGATCAGAATCGCGGTTAGGCTGGCGCATAGCCTCAGCGCGGTTAGATAATAGAGCGCCGCCATGGGCCAGTTATGATCGCCGCGATACGGGGCCATGTTCTGCGCCAGCGCCCGCCGGTAGATGCTCATGGCCGAGTATGGTCCGTTGTAAAATTCCAGCGGATTGGAATAGAGCCACCAATTGTGCGCGAACCAGTAAAGCGGCGCGAGCACGGCGATCGATGAAAACAGCAGCGCCGCGGCGAACCGCTTCTTGCGCGCCGCAACCAAGAAATAGACTGCCACGAACGGGATGACGAACCAGCCTTCGTAACGGGCAAGCGATGCCGCGCAGCTGGCGAACGCCGCGCCCAGAACCGCCGCGAACGATTGGGTTTGGTGAAACAGAACGGTGAAGTACAGCAGAGCCATGAACGCGGCAAGAAACACCGGCTCGGTCATAGGAGTGGCTTGCAAATACAAAAGATTCGGATTCAGAGCGAGCAAGCCAAGCGACGCCAGCGCGACGGCGGACGAATTTGTAGCGCGCCGCATGGCCGCGTACAGGAAGATGCCGGCAATCACGAAGCAGGCTGAAGAGGGGATCGCGCCTGCCAGGCCGCTGCGCCAAAACTCGTCGATTCGCACCAGCGGCAGCATCAGCAGATGCGGCAGCGGCAGCCAGACCGTCCCGATCTGCTCGTAGCCGGGCTGGCGCGAATCAACAATGCGGCGCGCGATATCGAGATGCGCCTCGGCGTCGCCGTAATACAAAGTCCATCCGGAATGATTTACGTACGCCGTCGCCAGGCCGCCTATCGCGGCCAACGAAACCAAGACCAGCGCGAGTTCGAGCCGGATCTGCTTCAAAATTTGCGCTTCAAAACTCGGTGAAGTCCCGGAACTCCTGGAAGCGCGCGTCGACGTCTTTGCGGGTGAGCGTGCGGAATCGATCCACGCCGAATTTCTCGCAGCAGAAACTGCCCATCACGGAACCGTAGATCACGGCGCGGCTGATTTCCTTGGCGTTGACGTGGCCGGTCTTGAGATCGACGCCCTGCTCGGCTAGGTAGCCGATGAAACCGCCCGCGAAACAATCGCCGGCGCCGGTGGGATCGAAAACTTCTTCCAGCAGGTAACCAGGGACCATGAAATGCGAATCGCCATGGAACAGAATGGCGCCGTATTCGCCGCGTTTGATCACCAGCGTCTTGGGCCCCATCTCCATGATCTTGGCGGCGGCGCGCTTCAGGTTATTTTGTCCTGAGAGCATGCGGGCTTCGCCGTCATTGATCAGCAGAAAATCCCAGTCCTGGATCGTCTTCAGCAGATCGTCGCGAAAATCCTGGATCCAATAATTCATGGTGTCGCCGCCCGCCAGGCGCAGACCGTTCATCTGCTCGCGTACACTGCGCTGCAGGGCAGGCTGGATGTTGCCGAGCAGCAGGTAGGGCGATTTCTTGTAGCTTTCCGGGAGCTTGGGATTGAAATCGGCGAACACGTTCAGGTCGGTGCGCAGTGTAGTGCGATCGTTCATGTCGTGCGAATAAACACCCGCCCAGAAGAAGGTCTTGCCTCCTTTTACGCGCTCCAAACCTTCCAGATCGATCCCGCGATCCGACAGCAGCTTTTCATCTTCAGCAGCGAAGTCGTCGCCCACCACGGCGACTATCTTGGTCTTGGCAAAATAGCTGGCGGATAAACAGATGTAGGTGCATGCGCCGCCCAGCATGCGTTCGACTTTGCCATGCGGAGTCTCAACTCCGTCATAAGCCACAGAACCAACTACGACAATGGACATAGATTTGATTCTATATGAGCGGGCGGGATTTTCGCTCCGAGCAGGCTACTGGTGCAGATCGATCATGCTGGCGCCTGTAATGCGGTAGGTGCCGCGTTCCTGCACGAACACCACCGCGCGCAAGTTCTCGCGTTTCCATTCCTGCGGCAGGCGCAGTGTGGAGACCAGTTGGCCCCCGTTGGCGCCCTCCGGTTTCACTCGTCCGATGACGCCGAAACTGCGAACCACCGAGGAGTGGCGGAGGCGATGACCGCCATTCTCGCCGCGTTGCACAAAGGTGCTCAAGCCGTTTTCGGTGACCGCCAGATAAACGTTGGAATCGCGCCATTTGACGGTTTTGGGAGTGGTCACTTGTACGGAAAGATCCACCAGTTCCGGATCGTGCTGGTTGCTGGCCGCCGCCAGACCCACCATGGTTGTGGCGGATTGAGCCGCCAGCTCGATCTCATGATAGGCGCGGCTCATGTCGCTGCCGACGAATTCGGTCTGGCCGTTCACCACCATCTGCGGCGTATAGATGTCGCTGGCTTTAAATGCCATGGCGTAGTCGTTCTGACGCGCGTGATACTGAGGAGACGAGAAGGGGTCCGTCCATCCGAGCTGATTCCAATAATCGACGTGCTCCTCGAGCGCGACAACCTGCGCACCTGGGACCGGTTGCATACGGTCCAGGTAGGAGAGGAGGCGGTCCGCGGCGGGACAGCTGGAGCAGCCTTCGCTGGTGAACAGTTCAACGATGACGGGGACAGGCCGCTCGGCAGCCAGCGCGAGAGGCACGCAAATTACGAACCCGAGAAGGCCCAAATGCCGCATACTAATAGCATATTACGCCAGGAAGGCCCCTGATTCGGTCCGACCTTTGACGTGATAAGCTGCTTGCATGGCACACTGGCTCACGTCCGGGAGGTCCGTGGACACGGTGGCGTTCATGCGTTCTATTCGATTGTGCTTTTCCTGAGAGATAAATCGCCCGCCTTCCGGTTTCGCGCGGCGATCACCCTTGGCACGTTTGCCATAGCGTGCTTCGCCGCTCTTTACTTATTGCCCTGACACACGATTCGTCTCACAAACGGTCCTTTGTGCAACACTGCCTCACGCCCTAAGCGGACATTGGAGGTGTGGGTGTTCGCGGTACCGCGAATCGCTCACCGGTTGGCCGTCAATCATGACCGTTGGCCTTAGCAGGAATGCCATGAATCTACAATTGCCAAGCTCTTCCGCCGCGCTCACGTTTCGACAGACGATTGAGGAACGCGACCGGTGGTCCTAACGGTGAACCGATAAATTGTCTGGCGGCAGGCTGCGCTTTACGAGGTTAAACAGGGAATCCGCACCTTCGCGATCGAGAATGGCTGAATATTCTCTCGCCAATCTTTTGGGCCACCGGTCACCCGATCCGGACACCGTCGCGAGAAATCGCTTCAGATCGTCCAGACTGTCGCCTTGATAAGCCAGGACCGCTTTACCCATGGAGGCCTCGGCGGCAAGCTGACTGGTGTAATCCTCGAATCGATGATCCGTGTCAGCGCCCGCGAGCCTGCCGTCTGCAAACAGCACCGAACCCAGAGTGAAAGTGATGCTCCTCGCGGAATCGTAAGTGGCAATCTCATCGGGCGCCGGTGCATTGAAGTATCTGGGCAACCGGTCGCCGTGCATCCGTGCGGCGATATCCGAATAACGTCGGTCCGCCGCAAAAAACGCGGCGCCTCCGCTCGGCACTGCCGGAAAGTTTCCGGACGTTAGCGGAAATTGCACGTCGAAGCGCTGTTGAGTGTTCGCGATCCTGCCGTCGGCGTTCACGACGGCAACCAGGATCACGACGGCGCGGATGGGTTCCGGCGTCTGATTCCGGACGATGATCGAATAAGGAAGAATCGGACGGAAGAACGAAACCTGCGAGTGGAGAACGGAACCAATTAAGGGCTCAAAGGCGGCGTCGGAGGGAGACACTATGGTGACGCCCGCTGGCATCGTTTCATCCGTGGGAGCCACGGTGACGACAGGCTGGGCCTGTAAGACCCCCAAACCTAGTGCCAGCAAAGCAAGCCAACTCAACCGCATCATTCACTGCTAACAGTTTAGTCCCAAAAAACACGAGTGTGCTCGCCAGGGGTCCTGCTGCGATGCGAACGGCCTCGTAGAAGAGAATCTGCAAAGGGGAACTCTCGCTGTTCGGATTTCATAACATAAACGGTAAGTTTCGGGATGACGGGCGCGCGTTGGGCCGCTTCCCCTCGGCGTCTTACTCCCCGCGACGCACTGAAAAGTAGTCCTCTGGCAGCTGGGATTTCAAATAGAATGATCGGCAAGGATTGTCGGTGAGATTTCGGCTTGGCGTCGGTATACTTTCGCTCGCTTTGACGGCGTCCCTGTGCGGTCAGGAGGTTGTTTTCAGCCGCCGGGTATACAAAGAACAGGGGCCAAGTTATCAGCAGATCTGGAGCTGGAATCCGGCGAACGGCGCCCTCCGGGAGTTAACTCACTCGGCTCGCGACCATTACCTTCCCGCGTGCAAGGTCGGCAGTATCACGTTCGTTTCGTCTGAGAGGCTCTGGAGCTTGGAGCGCGCGAGCGGTGAGGAGCGCGTAATCGGTCCGCTGCCCGTGCCGCCCAAGCGCGAACGAAAACCGCAGAACGGGTGCGATGTATTCGCCAAAGCCGGGAGTCTTAAAGCCTGCGGTAAAGAAGAAGACTTGTCCGTATCGCGGGACAACAAGGCGATCGGTCACATCAACATTTCAACAGACCCCAACGAGCAGACGCCGATCGTGTCGCTGGAGTGGTCCCCGGATGCAAAGTGGCTGCTAGTGGGTGGGCTGGTTGATCTTCACGAGGGCGATTACTTCGTTGTCAATCCGGCCACGATGAAGCTCACCACGGTTGCAACTGCCTTCCCGAACAGCGTTCTTTGGCTGCCCGGACGCGAGGAACTTCTCTACGCGACACCGGAATATCTCGCGCCCTTGCCCGGTGCGCGCCGTGGGCGCCAAGTATGGGTGCAACAGCTCATCCGGTACGAGCCCGCAACCGGAAAGGGCACGGCGATTATGTCCGGGCTCAGCAATAACGCAGATGCGGCTTTGTGCAATAAGTAGCCAGTCGGACGATCGCAAAAGACTGCGCGCCCGACAGTCTTAGAAAGGGTGGTTAGCCAAGCGGATTAGCGCACCACCACCGCCGGCGAGAACCCAACGTATTGGACCTCTTCCTCGAGTTCCAGGCCGAATTGCTCGCGAACCCGCGATTTCAGCTCGCCAATTAATTCGCGCAGTTCACGCGCCGTGCCGCACCCGGTGTTGTAGATGAGATTGGCATGATAATCCGCCACTTGAATATCGCCAATTCGCATGCCTTTGGCGCCTACCTGTTCCAGGAAATAGGCCGACGGCGCTTTGCCCTCGCGGACCACGCGCTCGGGGATTTGGCGCCGCACCGATTCCGGCAGTTCCGCCAGGATCAGATTCTTGAAGATGCTGCCGGCGCATTTCATGGTCACCGGATACTTGGCGAGGCGAATTTTGAAAATCTCATCGGCGGTTTGGCGCAGCTCCGCCGAGGGCGCGGGCGTCATGCTTAGTTCAACGCTCAGAACCACCCAGTCCTTGTGTTGCTTGAAGATGCTTTCGCGGTAATGAAACTGGCATTCTGCCGGACCGAACGAGCGCACCTTCGGGCCGTCCAGAAACCGAACCTCGCGCACCCGCTCGTCGATGGAATGCCCATACGCGCCGGCGTTTCCGTAAATGGCTGCGCCCACCGATCCCGGAATGCCGGTCATGGTTTCCAGGCCGCGCAGCCCCTGGGCGATACAATAATCCACTAGCGCTTGCAACTCGGCTCCGGCTTGGGCGCGGACCTCGGCACCTTCGCGGCCGATCGCGTTCGCGGCCAGGCGCAACACGATTCCATCGAAGCCTTGATCGGAAACGATGAGATTCGTCCCAGCGCCGATCACGCAGCAGGCGGCGCCGCTCGATTGCGACAGGCGCGAGGCCTCGGCGAAAGCGTCTTCGGAAGCCGCCTGCACCAACACCGCGGCCGGCCCTCCGATTCCGAAGCGCGTATATTGGCTCAGCAAGGCGCACTCCGAGATAGTTACATTGGGAATACCGGCAAGCCCATCGATGGTCTCTCTGCGGACGGTCATCTTGTCAAATTATAAGGGTTGCCTGAATTCAGGAGTGTTTCGTGCGATCTTCCTTTCCTGGTTTTCCGCCGGAGATGATCCGGTTTTTTCGCAGTTTGAAGCGCAACAACCGGCGCGAGTGGTTTCAGCCTCGCAAGCATCTTTTCGAGCAGCACATCAAGGCGCCGATGCTGGATTTGGTGGCCGCCATCAATGCGGAGCTTGCGAAGTTTGCGCCGGAATATGTCACCGAGCCCAAGAGCGCGATCTTCCGCATCTATCGCGATACGCGCTTCAGCGCCGATAAGACGCCGTACAAGACCCACGCGGCGGCGTCCTTCTCGCGGCGCGGCAGCGAGCGACTGGGGACTGGTGGTTTCTACTTCAGCGTGTCGGCCGAATCGATCGAAGTTGCCGCCGGCATTTGGCACCCCGAGCGGGAAGTGATGCTATTGGTCCGCAATCACATTGCGGAAACACACCAGGAATTGAGCCGAATTCTGGCCGACAAGAAGGCGCGGAAATTGTCCGGGGAGTTGAAAGGAGATGCGCTGAGCCGGGCACCCAAGGGCTTTGACCCGGCGCACCCGGCCGCCGAATTCATCAAGATGAAGGATTGGATCCTGGACGTGACATTAGACGCTAACCTCGCTACAACGCCGCAGCTGCATGGCGCGATCATTGAACGTTTTCGAGCTATGGCGCCACTGCTTGGATACCTTAATCGCCCGCTAGTGGCTCGCAAACCAGCGAGGGACTTACTGGCGGATCATTGGTGATACGCGCGGGGGTGAAACGCACACGACGTTAACAGGTCCGATTGAGAGGGTGTCTCCGTGCGGGTTGGTTTGTTGGGGAAAGGGTTGCCGCACGGAGACGTAGCTGCTTAGTTGTAGTGGTGGACGAACGCCGAAGGCAGCAGGTTCCAAGAATTTCGGAAAGTTCCGCGAGGTTCCAGCAGGATAACTAATGTTAGAAATAACTGGACGGTGCTGGATAGATTTATTAAAAAGATATAAATATTTGAAAGCAGCTAACAAATAGACCTACCGTTACTGATAGGAAGTACCCTCACTTTAGTTCTATCACTCCTGAGATTACACGTCTGTTATCGTTGAACGCGAATTCGTTGCAATTCACGGACCTGCCGCCTGATTGCGAGGCTGCAGGATCACAAATCTCAAGGAGAATCAAATGAAGAAACTCACTCTGTCACTCTGGCTCGCACTCGCCGCCGCCGGAATCTTCGCCGTCCAAGCGCTGCCGTCTTCGCACGCCAATGTGGTTCCATTTCCCACTTGCCCACCGTCTTGTCCGCTGAAGTAGAACCGTTATGCTTGCGGCAGCGCCGCTTGGCTCTGCCGCACGAAATTATCAATCGGTTTGCAACGGTTGTGGTTTGAACACGCTAAACCATGCCAGCCAGCAGAGGGTAATCGCCGCCACAAAGTAGCCGTTTACCAAATCTGCGAGCAACCAGCCCGTGTCGATAAGGAAAGCGGCTATCGCATAAATGGCGAAATAAGCTGCCAGGACCCCTTCGTGCCTGAACATGTTACTAACTCCCACGTTGCCGACTACGACGAAAAAGAGTACCGCGGAGAGGACTAAGAAGATGGCAAGGACACTCGAAATATAGCGTGTCGCGGCGATTCCGAAATGCATCACGGCGATTAGCCGCGAAGTTCCGTGATGAATATTCTCCGACCTTAGCGGAATAGCTGCCGCCGTGAGAGCCGTCAGCAAGGCGAACACCAGGAGGGGGCGTGTTTTACGCAATACGTCTCGGTGCCCCTTCCACATCTTGGTGTGCACCTCCAGAGCAACCGCGATTTGCAGGATCAGCCAGATGGGCTCGGACCAAAGCCAGAAATAGGTATAGCGAAGAGGAAGGCGGGGACCTACGGCGCCTCGCATAAAGTAAATCGCCGCTAATGCACGGGTCACGGCGCTCCCCAGGCAGACGGTGAAGACTGGGTAACTTCTAGCTAGTTTGGTCCAGAGCAAGTGCAGGCAAAACAACAACTCCACCGCAATCGAGCTGTACCACAGCAGGTTCGTCGTGTCGAGCATGGTTGCGGTTGTCAGCGCTGCCGATACGAGGCCTTTGTCAGGGCGCTCGTTCTTGTCGCTCGGCTGTATTCAGTTCTGCTGCTTTTTCGAGCTACTTCTTTTTGGCACCTTTCTTGGAATAATCTGTCTGGATGGTTGCGCCGATCATCTGCAGCATCCCCTTAGCGGCATCCGCGAATTGGCCGGTTGGTTCCAGCTCCAGATATTTGTCCAGGGCGTCCTTCATTCCATCCGGCGCCACCACTTTGCCGTCCGCTCCGGTAACCAGCTTCGCCGAGAGGGCGGTGGCATACTGGAACTGCGCGTCGGCGTAGTTGGGATTTACCTCAATCGACTTCTTGAAAGCCGCTTCGGCCGGGGCAGACTGTCCGCTATTCACGTACACGGCGCCCAGATTGTAGTAATAGCGCCCGGCGTTGGTCGGATCCAGTTCCGCCGCCTTGTTCAACTCCGCTTGCGCCTGGTCGAACTTCTTGGCTTTTGCCAGCGTGAGGGCGTAGTTGTTGTGATACGCGGGACTATCGGGCTTCAGCTCGATGGCCTTGGAATAGGCATCCAGCGCTTTGTCGAGAACCGCCTGCTGATCGGGACCGGTCTTGGTTCCGGCTTCGCCGACGTAGGCGTCCGCCAGGTTAGCCCAGATCACGTTCTGCTTGGGGTCCATCTCGACACCCTTTTGGAAAGATGCCGCGGCCACGTCGTAATTCTTGGCGGCCAGCGCATCCTTTCCGGCATTGAAGGTGTCGTTCAGAGCTTTGTTCTTGGCGATGATGGCGGCGTTTTCTTTTTCCTGATTGGCGAGCGCCTCTTTCTGCTCCTTGCTCAGCCCGCGTTGCTCTTCCGGAGTGGCGGTGCCGCCCCCGGCGGGCGCGGCCGCCGCTTGTTGCTGCTGGGCAGCCTTCAGATCAAAGGGAACTTCGACGGGATCGCCTAACTGCGTCCGCACGCCCTTCATTTCATCGCGCTTTTGCCCGTCAACGAAGATGCTCACCGTGTAGGTGCCGGGGAAGGGAAGTCCATTGTAGATGTAATGGCCCTTCTTGTCGGTCTTGGCGCCTTTGTAGGTGCCCTTCATATCCTGGCGCTCGATTAAGATCTGGGCGCCTTTCAATGGCTGCCCATCCGGGCCCTTGACGTCACCCTCGATCGCCGCAATCTGCGCCCATGCGGCGCCGGCGAAGAGCATGAAACAGAAACCGCCAATGATGTACCCGCGGAACTGAGCGAGCATATGTTTTTCCTCCCCAGGAATTGAACTTTCATCTTCAGCATACTACACGCATATCCGCGTGGACACGGACTCTCAACAGTGTATCCAAGTTTCCGCCGCGTGCATCCAACTGGAGGTAACCAGCGTCAAAATAGTGTCGGAGGCCGCGCTATCCTGGCGATACGCGCAGGTTATAATGGGAAAAATTCGGGGATTCACAAGCATGCGTGTATTGATTCTGCTTTCTCTTGCGGCAGCCGGGTTGTTAGGCCAGGACTCGTCCGGGTCCAGGGATCTTTTTGCAAAAGCCGAAACCCTCTACAGCCACACCGATTATCAGGCCTCTCTGAGACTGATCCGCGAAAGCGGCCTGAAGAGCGGCCAGGCGTACTACTTGGCCGGAAGAGACCACTTCATGCTGGGCGATTTTAAGAAGGCGAGCGAGGCATTCGTACGGGCCTTTGCGATTGAGCCGGCCAATTCCGAGTACGCATTGTGGCTGGGCCGCAGTTTCGGACGCCGCGCCGAAACGGCCTTTCCGTTCGCGGCTCCCAAGTACGCCGCCCAGGCGCGCACCTGGTTTGAGAAGGCCGTGGCACTCGATCCCAACAATAACGAAGCGTTGAGCGACCTGTTCGACTACTATTTGGAAGCACCGGGTTTCCTAGGGGGCGGTTTCGACAAAGCGGAAGTGATTGCGAAGCGGATCGAAGCGCGCGACCCGGCCGAGGGCCTGTTAGCGCAAGCAGAGTTAGCTGACCGGCGAAAGCAGTTCGATACCGCCGAAGAACAGCTTCGCCGGGCGATCGAATTGGCGCCGCACGATGTTGGGCGCGTGCTGAATCTGGCGCGGTATCTCGCCAGGCAAGGGCGGATCGGGGAAAGTGAAGCTGCCTTCGAGGAAGCCGAACGATTGGCTCCAAAGTCGCCGAAGGTTGCCTTTGCGCGCGCGCAGACCTACGTCCAGCAGAAGCGCAATCTCGTGCAAGCGAAGGCTCTACTGCATCAATATCTGCAAAGCAATCTGACGCCCGGCGATCCGTCGCGCCAGCAAGCTGAGAAACTCCTCAAGGAAGCGTCCGGCGCCTGATGTATGTCGGAGAAGCGCTTCGCTTCAGCCTGCAGGCCCTGCGCGCCAACAAATTCCGCAGTTTCCTGACGGCGCTGGGGCTGGTGATCGGTAACGCTTCGGTGATTCTGGTGGTCACCATTTCCATCACCAGCCGCGATTACATTCTGGACCTGATCCGCGGCGTTGGTTCCAATCTGATCTACGCGGAATACTCGGCCGGCACCAACAGCTCCACAAAAGTGGATGCCGACTTCATCAAAATGGCCGACGTGGAAGCGGTTCGCCAGCAATTCGGCTCGCGAATCGTGGCGGCCACCGGCGTAATGTCGAATTCCGGGCGGTTGCTGATTAACGGCAAGGAGCAGGATGTATCGGTCATCGGCGCCGATGAGCATTACCCCGAGGTTCGGAACATGGTGCTGCTTTCGGGACATTTCATCGATGCCGGCGATGTGCGGGATCGCGAGCACGTGGCGATGCTCACCGAGAAGCTGGCGGTGCGCCTCTATGGCGGAGTGCAAAACGCCGTGGGGCAGGTGCTCAAACTGTATGGACTGCAGTTCACTGTGGTAGGAACTTTTAGGGAGCGGACCAGTACCTTCGGGATCTCGGAAATCACCAACGAAACCGTACTGATGCCCATCACGGTGATGAAGCTGTTTGTTCCGGTGGAGCGCATCGATCCGATGTATGTGCAAGCCCGGCGGGCTTCCGACGTGCGGCCCCTGACGGAGGCCATCCGGCAGGTGCTGGAAAGCCGGCATCGCCTGGGCGCGCGCTACGATGTGGAAAACCTGGCCGCCATTCTGGATGCGGCGGAGCGGATTGCGCTGGTGATGACGATTGTGCTGATTCTGGTGTCCACCATCGCGCTGATCATTTCGGGCATCGGCATTATGAACATCATGCTGGTGACAGTGACGGAGCGCACGCGCGAGATCGGCCTGCGCATGGCGGTGGGAGCTTCGCGGCATGCGGTGCTGGAACAATTTCTCACCGAATCGATTGTCATCAGCACGGCGGGCGGTCTGCTCGGCATTCTGGTGGGAGTTTCCATCCCGCTCAGCGTGCGATTTTTCACGGCTGCCATCAGCCGCGCGTTTCCTTCGGTTGTGCCGCTATCTCACGTTCCTATCTCGGTGCCCTCAGTGTTGGTGGCCTTCGGCGTTTCGGTGGCGGTGGGCGTGGTGTTCGGGATGCTCCCAGCCAGCCGCGCTTCGCAGCTCAATCCGACCGAGGCCTTACGATACGAGTAACGCATTGAGATACGAGTGACGCGTGCGTGACGCTTTAGATACAGGTGACGCTTCAAGCGCACGCAAACAATAACGTACCCGCTTGCGGGTGTAGACCGTATAAGATTATTGGGGTTAAACTGATTGAATCAAGCATCTCCCAGGAGGATTGTCTGAAGACACTTGTAACGGTAAGTGTGTGCGCCATTTTATGTGGATATTGTGCCGAAGGCCAGCAAGCTCAACCAGACGCGCAGCAAAGCCCGCCCGCTCCCGCGCAACAAAGCCCGCCCGCACCCAGCGGGGGAACATCATCGTCCACATCATCCTCGGCGCCGGCGCCCCCTAGCGAACGCAGATTTACGGGCGGCATTACCTTGACGGTGCTGGGGCTCTCGCTCATCCCCGGACGCACCACCACGGACAATAACTCTACCGAGATCAGCACCGAGTACCAGACCACGGGCGCATCGGAGCGAATCGGATACGGACTCACGGTTCAGGCGCGGATCATCAATCATTTTTATCTCGATCTCAGCGGACTCATCAGGCGCATCGGGTATCAGGAGACCACCACGGTTTCGACCACGACAACCGCCGTTTTGAACGGCTCCACTTACCCTTCGACCACCACCACCAGCACGCATGAGGACACGCGCGCGCGACTGATCGACATTCCGTTCCTGGTGCGATATTACGGAACGGGAAAGCGTCCTACCAGCCCGCGATGGTTTTTGGAGGCTGGGGGGACGTGGCGTCTGGCGAACCAGATCCGCACCTCCATCGATTCCACCGACGCTTCTGGCAACGTCACCTGCTGCACCACCACGCCCGCCATACCGAAGCATCGCAGCGGCATCGGCATGGTGGTGGGCGCGGGAATGCAGTTTGTGGACGAGTTCGGCATCCACGTGGTGCCCGAAGTCCGCTATACACGCTGGCTGGATTCGACTTTTGAGAATCTGTCGACGACCACCGACCGCAACCAGGTGGAAGCCGATATTTCGCTTACCTTCTAGCCTCAGATCAACATTGATCAACACAGATGCCCGTTCATCTGTGGCGGGACTTTGGCCTATTCCTCGAGACTTTGGCCCTGTTGCCGGCACTTATCGGCCAGACGCGTTACGATAATGGACAAGCCCATGAGCAGCGAGCAGATGCAGGCAGCAATCAAAGACCTGCAAGACACCATGGTGGTGATGGCCCACATTCAGAAGACGCAGAGCGAGCATCTCGGCGAACTGGTTAACTTTCGAATCCAGTCGGAGAGACTTCAGATCGAGTCGGAGAAGTTTCGAAGACGAACGGAAGAGAATTTGTCGGAGATCACCGACAAGCTCAAGGGCCTGATCGGCTATGTGGCGGGCCAACGGCCCAAAGATCCCCAAAGGTAATCGCCGCCCACGGCTTCCCTTTGTAGTGTAGGCTGGCTGCATGGCCGCTGTTTCTGACTCCCCACTCACACGCGTGGTGGAACTGCGCCAATTGCGGGGCGGCGACCTGGATCTGCTGCTCGAAGAAGAGACACAGGCTTGGCGCGAGACCCTGGACTGGGACTTTCGCGGATCGGCCGGGCTGGTGCGCCGGTTCCTCGAAATACAGGCGCTCAATGGCTATGCGCTGCTCATCAATGGCTATCCGGTGGGATATTGCTACTACGTGGCCGAGGAGCGCAAGGGGCTGATCGGCGATCTCTACGTGATGAAGGACTACCTCAGCGTGGAGAACGAAGAACGATTGCTCAGCGCGGTGGTGGACGGGCTGATGAAGACGCCGCTGATCCGGAGGATTGAATCGCAGTTAATGATGCTGCGGACGGGCCCCAAGATCGCACTGCCGCAACCCAGATTTGTTCGCACGTTCGTGCGGAATTTCATGGAAATTGAGGGCGACACGGCACGGCGTTTGACGGAAAGGCATCCCTCGCAGCCCGTTTTGTTCGATAACTGGAACGAGCGCAAGCAGGATGAAGCGGCGTCGCTGATAGCGAGCGCATATCAAGGCCACATCGACAGCGACATCAACGATCAATACCGGTCGCCCGCGGGCGCGCGCCGGTTTCTGATGAATATCGTGCAGTTTCCCGGGTGCGGGAGTTTTTTTCAGCCGGCTTCGTTTGTGGCCATTGAACCGGCGTCGGGGCGGCTGGCTGGGATCTGCCTGGCGAGCCTGGTGCAGGCGGACGTGGGACACGTGACGCAGGTGTGCGTATCGAAGGCGGCACGCGGAACGGGTGCGGGATACGAGCTGATTCGGAAGTCGCTTGAGTCGCTCACCAGGCATGGATGCCGCAAAGTCACGCTCACGGTGACTGGATCCAATGCTGAGGCGATTGGGCTATACGAGCGGATGGGCTTCCGCAAAACTCGTAACTTCGCGGCGTACGTCTGGGACACCGGGTTCTGACTTACGGCTTAGGCTGGCGAGAAAGAGCAGGAGCGCGATGGGCGTGGCGGCTGCCCAGGGCGTTCCGGCCAGGTTCAGCAGAAACGGAATAGGCGTGCAGATGAGCGTGGCTGCGATGCGGGTCCACTTGTCGGTGCTCATAAAGATGGCGAGCCAGATGGAGACCAGCAGGAGTCCTGCGTCGTAGCCGTAGACGTGCGGGGCTACCAGCAGCGATCCGGTGGACGCGGCGGCGATCCACTTCCAGAGCGGAGCTTTCCAACAGGCGGCGGCCACCAGCAGAATCACGACGCCGACGAGAAGTCCACGAACCACCAGGTTGCTCATGCCAAAATTGAGCGCCAGGCCATGGACGTCGATCATGAGTTCTGGCGACGGGCTGAGCCGCTCGATGTTTTTGTTGCGAAGAAGGCGAACGTATTCGGCGATTCCGGTGGGTCCAGATAGACAAAGGGAAACCAGCGATTCGGCGGCCACCGCCGCGCAGGCGCCCAGCGTCATCCGCCAGCGCTTTTGGATGAGAAGCGCGAGGGGCCACAGAAGGAACAGGTGAAACTTGATCAAACCGAGGCCCAGGATGACACCACTTGTAAATGGCTTGCCTTGCTCCGACAGAGCATAGACGGCGATCAGGATGGCTAACATCACAACGCAATCCTGTCCGGAGGCGATGCCCAGCGCCGTCGGAAGATAGAGGGCGCCGAAGATGAGCGCGTCCGGGCCCCAGCGGGCCAGCGCCCAGGCCCAGCATCCGAACAACAGCGCCGACTGCAGGGCGAGCCAGATCCAGAACGCAAGGCCGATCGGAAGAAGCGCCAAGGGCGCCAGGATCAGCGCGTAAAACGGAGGGCGCACGAACGGAACCAGCGTTGGAAGCGCGGGGACGTATTGACGTTCGCGATTGAGCTGGACTTGGGGCGAATGCAGGTGCGCGAAGTTGCCTTGGAGAGCGAGCGATGCGCCGGTGTAGATGTTCAGGAAATCATGCTTGCGCGCGCCGGGGACGATGACGGAGCCTAAACCCACCCAGATGAGGCAGAACGCCAGGACGGCCACCCAGGTCTGGAGCGGAATTCTAGGCAGCCCCGCCGGAGAATCGAGCGGGGTGAGCGAGGTTGTGGCCATCCAATGAGAAATCGGACGCCCAGGGCGGTCACTTTAGCTTCGGCTTGGCAGGCGAGGCGACAGCCGCGACTTTGGCCGCGGACCCGGAGGTGGGCGCGCTGGCCGGCACGGCCGGGGTTTGAATTGTGGGGGGCTGATTCGCCTTTTCCGCTTGGGCGGCCGCGACTTTGGCCGCCGACCCGGAGGTGGGTTTGCTGGCTGGCACGGCCGGAGTTTGAATTGTGACGGGCTGATTCGCCACCTCCTCTTTCGCGGCTTTAAAATCGCTGACCAGGCGTTTGGCGATTTTGTCGGCAACGTCGGCGCTGGCGCCCATGAATTTGGCGCCCATGCTTTCGGCGGTGGCAGACCAGATTACGTCGCCGTCCTTGCTCACCAGGCGAACTGTGGCGATGGCCTCATGCTTGCGCTGTTCGTCGCGGCGGCTGTCGTTTTCACCGATGGTGAGGCCGCCGGAGTGACTGCTGCTGCTGTTCGCATAATTACGCAGGCCTTCGCTCGAACTGCTGCCGATCTGGGTGTGCGCAGTGATGCCTTCCGACGATTGGAAGGTGTCGGTGAAAACATCGTCGTCGCCCGCTCCTTTGAGCACGGCGTCGGCCTTGTCTTCGTCTTCGGTGATGATGAACTGCTTGGAATTGTGCAGGCTGGTCATGAGCAGATCACGGAGCTGGAGCGCGGCATCGCCGCCGGTGAGGATTGCGATGTAAATTCGCCGGACCTTGCTCAGGTGCTGGGCCGCTTCCTCCTCGGGCGTCTGTTCCAGGAAGGGCGCGAATAATAAGACCGTAAATAACAACCACGGCATATGTTTCTCCCGAATTACCTAGGAGCCTGTCCGAGTATTGTCCAATCTCGCGGGTCCAAACGGAACAGAACCGGTACATAATGTTTTATGCCAAAGGGCTACCGGACGTACCTTCCTGAGCAGGACCTGCTGTTGCCGCCGACCCTCCGGGCATGGTTGAAGGAAGACCACCTGGTGTACTTCGTCAGCGACGTCGTCGACCAACTGGATCTGTCGGCCATCCACGCGGTGTACGAGAAGGAGAAGCGAGGGCAACCTCCCTACGATCCGCGGCTGATGACGAAATTGTTGGTATATGGCTACTGCACGGGGGTGTTCAGTTCGCGTCGGATACAAAAGCGGTTGCAGGAAGACATCCCGTTCAAAGTGCTGGCGGCGGGCAACGAGCCGGACTTTCGGACCATCTCGGACTTTCGCAAGATCCACATCGAAGCACTGGAGAAGCTGTTCGAGCAGGTTTTGGCAATGGCGCTGGAGTGCGGATCGATCCAGCTGGGCCGGGTATCGCTGGACGGGACCAAGTTGAAGGCCAACGCCAGCAAGCACAAGGCGATGAGCTACGGGCGGATGAAGGAGAAGCAACAGCAACTGAAGGCAGAAGTGAAGCACTTGCTGGAGCAGGCCGAGGCCGCCGATGAGGCCGAAGATCGACAGTATGGCAGCCAGCGGGGCGACGAGTTGCCGGAAGAACTGCGGCGGCGCGAGACCCGGTTGGCCAAGATCAAGGAAGCCAAGAAAGTCCTGGAACAACGAGCACGGGACAAAGTAGCGGCGGAAGGTAAGGGCGCCGAAAAGGCCAAGCCGGAGGACAAGGATCAATATAACTTCACCGACCCGGAGTCGCGCATCATGAAAGGCGCCGACGGGATTGTGCAGGGTTACAATGCGCAAGCGGCGGTGGAGCCGACCTTGCTGCTGATCGTGGGGCAATCGGTGACCGAAGCAGCCAATGATAAAAAGCAGCTGCTGCCGATGGTGGAACTAATCGAACAGCAGTCGGGGCAGCGTCCGGAAGCAATTTTGGCCGACAACGGATATTGTTCCGAGGAGAACCTGGATTCCTTGGAATCGAGCGGTCAGCCGGAGCGTAAGATCGAGGGGTTCATCGCGACGGGGAAGCAAAAGCATGGTGAGCATCGACTACCCGCGAAGCGCGGACCCTTGCCGCCAGGCGCAACCAAGGTGGACCGGATGAAGCGGAAGCTGCAGACCAAAGTGGGTAAAGCTGTCTACGCGGCGCGCAAATGTGTTGTGGAACCGGTGTTCGGGCAGATCAAGCAGGCGCGTGGGTTCCGTCAATTCCTGCTCCGCGGAAAAAAGAAAGTGAAAGGGGAGTGGGCGCTCCTATGCCTGACACACAACATTCTACGGCTCCACTCCGCGATGCAGTTCTGACGAAAGGCATTGAGGAATGATTTTCGCTCAAAATTGCAGGTCCAAGCGGTCCTGCAACAAAATCAGCCGCCCCGGCCTCGACTATGGCTGTCCCATGAAGATTTCGTGCTACGCAACCAGTCGACTTTCAAGCCCTTCGAGCGTTACTCGGACAGGCTCCTAGCCCTTGCCGCTCTTGCGAGCATCGTCGTCCTGGAATTCCACTTTACGGCCGGTGCGCGCCTCCAGAACCACCAGCGTGGCGCGAATGTCGTCCTTGTTGATTTTGAAAATCATGGCCTGCTGGTGATCTTCTTCGTCGGTATAGCCGACGGTCAGGAAGTGCTGGCGCTTCTTGGCTAACAGGAAAAGCGGCGAAAGAATGACGGCGGCGATATAGCGGCGATCCACCTTTTCGCCGTATTCGACGAGATTGATCTTTTCATACGGGACGCGCCAGCTCGCTTTCTTGGAGTAGAAGACGAAAAATTGCGCATCCACCGCCTCTACGGTTCCATCACATCCAACGGGGATCTGGGTAATGGTGCCTCCGACGTATTCGGCGCGGCCACCCAGGTCGCGAGCCGGAAGAATGGAGCACAAAAGGGTTGCGAGGACGCCAAGCGCGGCGAATTTCGCCCGGAGTACTTGGGGTGTCATACTGAAGAAGTAAGTAGTACGATCCCGCAAAAGTTCTCACCCGATATCGGCGCCGATGTTTGCCATGGACCAAAACAAAACCCAAGAGGAACGTGTACTCGTTCCTGAGGAAGGTGGCGTCGGAGTGATTGTGAGTCCCGACACGCGGCGGGCGAATCGCGTCCCGCCGGGGCAGAGCCGGACCAGGAAATGGCCCATTCTGGATACCAGCGGCGCGCCGCCGATATCGCTGGGGGGCTCGAAGTTTTCGATCGGCGGCCTGGCCGCAAATCCGAAAGAATGGAACTGGCAGCAGTTCGAGCAGCTACCGCACGTCAAGGTGTTTGCCGATTTTCATTGTGTGACGCGCTGGTCGCGATTGGGAAATATTTGGGAAGGCGTTTCGACGCGGAAGCTGCTGGAACTGGCGGGCGGCGCGCTGGCCGGCGCCGAATACGTGCTGGCGCGCGGATACGATGCCGGGTTCAGCACCAATCTTCCGCTGGCCGATTTTCTGGCTGAGGACGCGCTGGTGGCGTTTCTGCACGATGGCCAACCACTGACCGAAGAACATGGCTGGCCGGCGCGGCTGATCGTGCCGCAATTGTACGCCTGGAAGAGCGCGAAGTGGATCGCCGGAGTGGAGCTGCTGAGTCGCGACAAGGCCGGATTTTGGGAACGGAACGGGTACCACATGCATGGCGATCCGTGGAAGGAAGAACGTTTTGGCTGGTGATGTTTTAACTGGCAGAGAAATTGGCAGGGCGAGACTGGGACAATGGGCCGGGGCGGCGCGCTACGCCCGGAAGGCCGCGCCGGAGTATTTCAAGCGCTATCGCGAGGAGCGCAAATGCGCCGTCCCGGCTGCGCCGTTTACGCCGCATCCCAAGCGCTGGGCCGATACGGGATTGCACGCGGCCTGGCTGGGCCATAGCACGGTGCTGCTCAAGATGGACGGATTTACTATTTTGACGGATCCGATCCTCGGCTCGCGCTGCGGCGTGCGGATGGGTCCGGTAACGGTTGGGTTGCGGCGATTAGTGGCGCCTGCGGTAAGCCGCGCGCAGTTGCCGCACATCGATTTGATTTTGCTGTCGCACGCGCATTTCGATCATTTCGATCTGGCCACGCTGCGCAGTTTGGAGCGCGCGGGAACGGCGGTGGTAACGGCGAGATATACCAGCGACCTGCTGCGTGTGCGGCGCTATCAGAGCGTGCAGGAAGTGGGCTGGGGCGAGCGCGTGCGCGTGGGTCCGCTTTCGATTTTGGGGCTGCGCGTGAAACATTGGGGAGCTCGCATGCGCACGGATGTGCATCGCGGGTTTAACGGTTATCTGATCGAGAACGGGCGGCATCGCCTGGTGTTCGGCGGCGATACTGCGTTTACGGATTCGTTCAAAGCCGTGCGCGCGCCGAAGCCGGTGGATCTGGCGATCCTGCCGATTGGCGCGTACGATCCGTGGATTTACGTGCATTGCAATCCGGAGGAAGCCTGGCGCATGGGGGCTGATTGCGGAGCCGAGCATTTGCTGCCGGTGCATCACCAGACGTTCCGGCTGAGCCGCGAACCTTATCTGGAGCCGGTGGAACGTTTCTTGCAGGCTGCGGGCAATGATCCCGATCGCGTGGTGGCGACGCGCGTGGGGCACGAATGGTCGCTCGGTTAGCGGGAAAAACCTGGTTGCTGGGGCTGCTGACGGCCGGCGCACTGGTTGCGCAGGACGCGCGCGCAATCGTCGCTAGATCCGTCGAGTTAGACCAATCTAATTGGGAGCGGATGAAGGACTATACCTGGATCGCGCGGACAACCGATCGACTGGTGGATTCGCACGGCCAGGTGAAATCGCAGAAGACGGAGGAATGGGAGACCGTTGTGATCTATGGCGAGCCGCATCACCGCTTGCTGGAGCGCAACGGGAAGGCCCTGTCGGCAGAGGATCAGCGTAAGGAGCAGGAGAAGCTGGATCGGGAGGTGGCTAAGCGGGAGCACGAGACGCCCAAGGAGCGCGGGCGGCGGGAAGCGGATTTCGAGCATGAGCGGGAAAAGGATCGCGAGTTTCTGCGCGAAGTGCCGGATTTATTCGATTTCAAGCTGTTGGGCGACCAGAAGATCGATGGCCACGATGTGTGGGTGATCTCGGCCACGCCCAAGCCGGGTGCGAAGCCGAAGCATGGCGACGCCAAACCGCTGCTCAAGATTAAGGCGAAGGTTTGGATCGACAAGACCGAGTATCAATGGGTGCGGTTGGAAGCCGAGACCACGGCGACGATTTCGTTTGGGTTATTCATTGCGCGGCTGGCACCGGGCGCGAAACTGGAGTTCGAGCAGACGCGTGTCAACGATGAGGTGTGGCTGCCGAAGCGCGAAGTGGTTCAAGGCGCGGCGCGGCTGGGTTTGGTGAAGAAGCTGGTGGGGGAAGAAGAGACTACCTGGAATAATTACCGTAAGTTTCAGGTGGATTCGAAAGTGGTGGCGACGCAATAGCTCGGCGCTTGCCCCCGGAGGCAACATACTTGCTGAGTATGCCTGAGCGTGTATCATTTTGATGTGATCCGCCGCTTTCACGTTCATAATTTCCGTTGTCTGGAAAACTTCGAGTTACCCATCGCCGGGCAGTCGTCCGCCTTGCTGATTGGAAAGAACGGGTCGGGAAAGACGACGGTCGGTCTGGCGCTGGAAATTCTCCAGAAGATCGCACGAGGCACGAATCGGGTAAGTGAGTTAGTAAAGCCAAGGGACTTCGCTCGCGGACGCACGGATGTGCCGATGCGGTTCGAGATCGAGGTTGAGTTGGACCGCAAGGTGTACGGTTACTCTATCGCCTTTGAGCTGCCGAGAGGATCCAAAGAGCTTCTTGTGCTCGACGAGAAGATAGAAGCTGGGGGGAAGCCTGTTTATACGCGAGATGTAGGACAGGTGCAACTCGAAATACTGAAGAGCCTTGCTGGTTACCCCGGTTTCCCGATCGACCGTCAACTTGTGGCTTTCCCAATTATTCAGCAGCAGTTAGCCGGTGATCCAGTATCCGTTGTCAAACACTGGCTCGCTCGGATGCTGATCTTTCGGCCAGTCCCCAGCCTGATTTCTGGGGACTCTTGCGAAGAAACACTCGAGCCAAATGCTCAGGTTACCGACTTCGGCGCATGGTTCTCAGGTCTTTTGGCTTACGCCCCATCCGCTTATGGCGAGGTCGACCAATATCTCAAGCAGGTCATGCCCGACCTGAAGGATATAAAGAATCCGTTGGTCGGGAAAGACTCTCGAAGCCTGGAGGTTCAGTTTTCCAACGATCAGGGAAGTGCAACCTTCCCCTTCGAGGACCTTTCTGACGGCGAGAAGTGCTACATGATTTGTGCCCTCGTCCTTGCCGCGAACCGTGCTTACGGCCCCGTGTTTTGTTTCTGGGACGAACCGGACAACTATCTGGCGCCGTCCGAGGTAGGACACTTCGTCTTAGCTCTTCGCAAGGCCTTTGAGTCGGGTGGCCAGTTCATCGCTACTTCACATAACTCCGAAGCGATACGGCGCTTTTCCGATGAGAACACGCTCTATTTCTTTAGGAACAACCACCTCGAGCCCACAAGGGTACGGCCACTCAAGGAAATGAGAGTCAACGGGGATCTTGTTGGAGCGCTGATTCGCGACGATATCGAACCGTGAGCGTAAACAAGCACTTGCCTCATGTTTTCGTGCTACCCGAGGACGACGCCAACCGCCAATTGGCCAACGGTTTTCAATTGGAGATCGACTTCGCTCGCCAGCGGCAGATGTTCGTGCTTCCGGTTGCCGGCGGATGGTCCGCAGTCCTCGACCAATTCCTTTCAGACGAGGTTGCTAGCATGGACGCTAATACAGCACGATTTATGGTCCTGTTGATTGATTTCGACGGTAAGAGCGATAGGCTGGAAGATGCAAGAAACCGGATTCCTGAGCGCCTTCGAGATCGAGTCTTCATTCTCGGTGCCTGGAACGAACCGGAAGATTTGAAGAGTGCACTTGGCACATACGAGACGATTGGTAGGGCACTGGCGCGGGATTGCCGGGACGGCTCTAACACAATCTGGGAACACGAACTCCTACGGCACAATGCCGGCGAGGTTGCTCGTTTGCGCGAGCGGGTACGTCCGATCTTACTTTGAGGTAACGGTATGTCTCATCGGTTTCTGATCTCAATCGCAGGCGTACTTTTTCTTGCGAGCGGAGTGCCGGCTCTCGCCCATCATGCGTTCGCCAATGAGTACGATGAGTCCAAGCCGATTACGCTCGAAGGCGTGGTGACTCGCATCGACTGGCAAAACCCGCACGTGCATTATTACGTGGATGTCGCTCAAAACGACGGCACGGTAGTGAACTGGGCCTGTGAAACGGGAGGCCCGAACCGGCTGGCGCGGCGAGGCTGGACGCGCGATACGCTCAAGCCTGGAGATAAAGTGATCGTGCACGGTTTCCCAGCCAAAGACGCGTCGCATTCGGCCGATGGGAGGAAGGTGACGCTGGCTGACGGGCGAACTATCGGGGACGAGCCGAAGCGATAAGCGTCAATTGGTTCACCAGGACGTCGGGAATCTCGATTGCATTGTCGGCCAGGCGGCGGGTGCGCTCGCGGCGCGAGCGATCGAATGGCATGCGTACGGCCTCGCCGCCGGCGACCGGGCGAGCGGATCGCACCGCATCGGCGAAAGCCGACACGTTCTCGAGAAATGTTTCGGGCGGGCCCATCAGGTCCGGCCGCATCGCTACGATGAGGTAGCCGAAGCCGGCGAGTTCCGCTGGAATGGGCGGAGAACCCGCCAGGATGCCGAGAAGCTGCACAACGATCGCAAGGCCGGAACCTTTGTGTCCGCCCCAAACGGAAAATGCACCCGCGAGCGCAGCCGCAGGATCGCGTGTTGGCTGGCCGTCACGGTCGAAAGCCACGTTTTCCGGCAGTTCGTTGCCGAGGCGGCGCGCCAGAGTTACTTCGGCGTGGATGATCGCCGATGTTCCGATGTCGAGAATGATCGGCTCGTCCGCGCTCGGGAAACCGAAGCAGATCGGATTGGTTCCCAGCCGGCCTTCCGTCGCTCCGTGCGGCGCCACCCACGGCGACGCGTTCGACGCGATCATGCTGACCAGGCCGCGCGCAGCCGCGATCTCCGCGTAGTAAGAGAGCATGCCGGTGTACCAGGTGTCGTTGGCGCCAACCATCGCGATGCCGACCGCCTCCGCCTTGTCCATCGCAATCGAGGTGGCACGATGGGCGACGATGTATCCGATATGATCGCCACCGTCGATCCGCGCGGACACGGGCGTCTCATGTAGCGTCGTGATGGGACGGCGATGGTCGCCTTGGCGTTCGATGCGCTCGGCAATGCTGATGGCTCGCGCCATGCCGCCATAATGGAGCCCGCGCAGTTCGCAATCGATCAGGTGATCGGCGATTAAATGAGCGTCATGAACGTCATGACCCAGCGCAGCCATGACGCGCTCGGTGAGTTGACGCGCCTCCGGAATTGTTAGTCGCACAGGTGTAGACTATAGCGTGTTTATGAATAAGTCCATTGCGATCCTGCTGGGCGCATGCTGGGCCGTCGCGTCATTGCCTGCGGCGCCGAAGCACGCCAAGGCTCCAAAATCGCTGCGCCTGTACGTCTTCGATTGCGGGACCATCCACACCACTACGGTAGATGCGTATTCGCTGAAGAAGGAAGAAGTGGGATCGACCGAAATGGCAATTCCCTGCTTCCTGATCGCCCACCCCAAAGGCACGTTGATGTGGGATAACGGCGACATTCCCGATCGCGCGTTCCCACCCGGCGGGGGCCCCGCGGCGGCGGGCGTTGTTACGCAGGACAAGCCGCTGCTGCCGCAACTCGCGGCGGTCGGGTATAGGCCCGCAGACATCACTTACCTCGCCATGTCGCACTACCATGGCGACCACGTGGCGAACGCGAATGCTTTTGCCGGGTCCACGTGGCTGGTGCGCAAGGTGGAGCGTGACCGTATGTTCTCAGGCGAGCCGATTCCGCGCTCGGACCCCGCCAATTACAACCTGCTGAAGAACAGCAAGACCGTGATTATCGATCAAGACGAATACGATGTTTTTGGGGATGGGACCGTGATCATCAAATCGGCACCAGGCCATACGCCGGGGCATCAGGTTTTGTTTTTGAAGCTGGCGAGGACGGGGCCCGTGGTGCTGAGTGGCGACCTGTATCATTATCCGGAGGAGCGCACACTTCACCGCTTGCCGGTGGCTGAGTTCAACAAGGAGCAAACCGCCGCATCGAGAGAAGAGATTGAGGCGTTCTTGAAGAAGACGGGCGCGCAGTTGTGGATCCAGCATGATTTTCTGGGCAATCAAAAACTGAAAAAGGCGCCGGCGTTTTATGAATAGACGCGCCGGCAGCGGCCAGAGTGCTTAGGTCTTCAGGTTATAGATCAAGCCGAATGGATCTTTGATGTAGGTTCTTGGGAAATCCGGCTCACTTTGACGATGTCGCACCCGCTGTTTGTCAGCCGGAGCTTGGCCTCGTCCACGCTGGCGACCGTCACTTCCAATACCGGGCCTAGCGCTTGGCCGCTTTCAATGAACAAATTGATGTGCTCGCCATGCAGGCTGATCATGTTCGGCGTTTCGCCGGTGATCGTGAATCCGAGCTTTTCGACATAGAAAGATGCGGCGCTCTTGGGATCGGGCGCTTGAATCAGAATATCGGTACCAAAACTGTTTGCCATTTTTGTGCTCCTATTGGGCTGCCTTGTTAATTGGTCTTTTTGAAAATGCTCTTCGGAATCATGCCATGCACGCCTTTGGTCCCGTCCACTACCTGCGTGATGTCGAAATCCACCGCGACGCTCGCCAGCATGTACGCGTCCTCGCGGCTCAAATGTTTCTCGTTCATCAGGAAATCCAGCGTCTCACGCACCGCGATTTTGGTGGCCTGCGTCAAGTCGGGATCGAGCCCCATGGTGATCCAATGCGTGGGTGTTTCGGCGCGCGGCCATTTCAGATGCATGTCTTTGCGCAGGATGAACTGGAAGACGCCGGTGAGCGAGGTTTCCATCGCCGTGATATCCACTTCGCCGTTCCCCATACCGGCATGGCCGTCGCCCACTTCGAACAGCGCGCCGCGCGCGTGGACCGGAATGTACAGTGTGGTTCCCGCCACCAGTTCCTTGTTGTCCAAATTGCCCGCGTGAATTCCCGGCGGAGCGCTGTTCACCTTGCCTGCGCTCTCAGGCGGCGCCACGCCCATGCTGCCGAAGAACGGCCGGAGCGGAATCTCGATGCCCGGTGCGAATGTTGCAACATTGCGCGCACGATCCAGCGGAATGATTTTGGTGTGAGAGCCTTCGAACTCGTCCGGCAAGAAACCCGAGCCTTTGCGGAAGCTGTTATAGGCGAACGGAACATCCAGACGGATTTCGCGAATCCGCACTTCCAGTACGTCGCCAGGCTCGGCGCCTTCGATGGCGACGGGGCCAGTTAAGAGATGGCCGCCGGGTCCGCGCTGGTCCTGTGGGATGTCTTTGTATATGGTGCGCAAGGCGGGTGGGATTTGATCCGGCGGCAGGCCCGCCTGCACCAGTCGCTCGGGATTTCCGGAAACGGTTTGGATTTCCACCGTATCGCCCGATCGCACGGTGAGCACGGGCTTCGCGGCCGACCAATAGTAGCCCCAGGCGATGGTCTGCGGCGTCACTTTCAAGGTATAGTCGGCGGCCGGGAGCAGTGAGCTAATGGAGAAAAGCAGGGCGATGCGCGGGAGCGAACGTCGTGTCATAAATCATGTTTGCACCTTTCGCGGCCGAAGCGCGAGAAGACCGAAGCTACTTTTGACCCACGGCCTCGCGCTGTAGTATTTTGTCTGGAACCCACTGCGAAGCCGAGGATTGCGGAGGCGATGGTGCGAACCGAGAACGAGGATGCCAGCTTTCGTGATGCCCTCCAAGGACTGCAGACAGGCGACTTCTCGCGGCTTGAGCCGTGCTTCACCACCGGGCTCAATCCCATCCCCGGCCCATCACAGATCATTCGATGGCATCAGGAAGGACGGTTTCGCGGCGAACCGCAAGCGGTTGCCGAAGCGCTCACATGCGCTTGCTTTCTGGGCCGGACCGACGTCGCGGAGTACCTGCTGGCGCAAGGGGTGGATCCGTCGGCCGGGGCGAGCACAGGTATGGACGCGCTGCACTGGGCCGCGAACCGCGGGCGATTGGAAATCGTGCGATTACTGCTTCGGCAAAAGGAGCCGCTCGAAACGCGCAGCATGTACGGAGCCACGGTGCTCGGAACGGCAGTGTGGTCGGCCATCCACGAGCCGCGGCCGGGTCAGCTTCCGATCATCGAAGAGTTACTGAACGCGGGCGCGCGTGTAAACGAGGTCGAATATCCAACGGGAAACGAGCAAGTGGATGCATTGCTGCAACATTTCGGAACATCTGCGAGCTAAGCAGTGTCACCCATGACCGGCGTTTCGAACTTCCCGCTCTCCTGGTTGCAGACGGTCACGCCGCCGGCGCCGATGTGATACACCCAGCCATGCAACGACAGGTCGCCCGCCAGCAGGCGATTCGCAACGGAGGGATGCGAGCGGAGGTTCTTCAGTTGCGTGACCACATTCTCTTCGGTCAGCGCGAGAACCAGTTCCCCGCTCGGGTCAGCCTGGCGATACTGGATATTCGCATGCCGCAGCCAGTTCCACACGGCGGCATATTCAGACAGGGCGTCGGGATGGAGCGCTCCCTTGATGACGCCGCAATCGGTGTGGCCGCAGATGATCACGTCGGGCACGCGCAGCACGCCCACCGCATATTCGATGGTGGCCGACACTCCGCCGAGTGAATCGGGATAGAGCGGCACGATGTTGCCGATCACCCGGCAGATGAAAAGCTCACCGGGCGTAGTTTGGGTGAGGAGGCAAGGATCGATACGCGAATCGGCGCAGGTGATAAACAGCGCATCCGGCCGCTGGCCGACCGCTAGTCTTTCGAACAGGTCCCGGCTTTGCGGATAAACGTTCCGTTGGAATCGGGAGACGCCTCTGAGGAATTTTTCGACGGCCATCTTATCAAGGTACGCTACACACATGGATCTTAAGAACACAGTGGTTCTGATTACCGGCGGATCAAGCGGAATTGGCCGGGCCGCGGCCGAGGTATTGAAGCAGGCGGGCGCGCGCGTCGCCATCACCGGGCGCGACCCGGAGCGGCTGGCCGAAGCGGCGCGGTCGCTTGGGGTGGTGGGCATTCAGGCGGATGTCGCGAGCGAAGCCGATGTCCTGCGGACCTATCGCGAAGTGAAGGAGAAGCTGGGCGATTTGGATATTCTGATCAATAATGCCGGGATCGGCGTTTTCAAAGAATTGGCCGACATGGACCGCGCCAGTTTCGACGCCGTCTTCGCCACCAATGTGACGGGCGTGATGCTGATGGCGCGCGAAGCGGCGAAGATCTTCAAGGAACGCAAGCGCGGCAACCTGATCAACATTTCTTCCACCGCTTCGCTTCGTGGCGCGCCCCAAGGGACGGCGTACTACGCGAGCAAATTTGCGCTGCGCGGGATGACTGAATGCTGGCGCGCCGAGCTGCGCAAGTACAATGTGCGCGTGTTCCTGATTAACCCGAGTGAAGTGATCACGGATTTCGCGCGCCGCGCCGGGTTTCCGCAAACGGACAACCCGAGCAAGCTGCAGAGCGAAGACATCGCACACATGATTCGCGCCGTGCTGGAAATGGACGACCGCGGCTTCACTCCGGAACTGTCGGTGTTCGCTACGAATCCCGTGGATTCGTGAAACCGGACCGGTATAACGCAAATGTGCGGCGCGACTCCTCCGTTTCGAGGATATTCGCGCCGCACGAAGCTGCGAGTTTGCACGACAGGGTGTAGATTCCCTGACTACTTGCCGCCTTTAAGAGCTACCGCAACTTGGACCGGATTATCGCCCCGTTTCGCCAGTTCCTTTTGGCGAGCGGTCGGGAGCGTCAAGCGTCCGTCCCGCGTGGTCGAGCTCCAAACTTCCGTCAGGAAATACTCATTACCGTAAACGTTGAAATCCAGCCGAGCCTTACGAGGCGCATATCGACTGGTGGCGCCAATGGTGATCAATACCTGGTTTGGGCTGCCGGCGCCCGAGCCATGCAAGAAGATCAGGCCGCCATCTTGGTGAACCTGGTACTCGCCAGCGGGCAACAGCCTGTCACCGGCGTGAAAATCGAACGGGATTGACGCCCGCAGATCGATTGTCTGCGCGCGCAGACCGATACCTGACAGGGCGGCGAAAGCCACTACCACGACAAACTGCTTCAGACTCTTCATATGCATCTCCTTTTTTCCCGGATGATTCGAACCGGGTTCCTACGTCTCGATGTGGATAGCGTGAAGCGTGGAAAAGTCCGCCAACCGGAAATGAGAGGGCCCCGGCAGCGCGTTCGAAGCCCGAAACGCTCCGACACCCAAAACACGCAGCCATCGCTTTCTGCGGATCTATATGGTAAAATTCGCCCACATGCGATGAGCCCTATGGACACGCCCATGGGTGACATCACGCTCCTTCTTCACGAATGGCGGGCGGGAAGCCGCGAGGCTGAAAACCAGCTCTTTACTCTCGTTCTCCCGAACCTACGAAAGCTGGCTCACTATCTGATGCAGCGCGAGCGCAAAGGCCATACCCTGCAGGCCACTGAGCTGGTGGATCAGGTTTATTTCCGCATGGTGGCGGCCAAGGAACGGGATTGGCAGAATCGGAAGCATTTTTACGCTATAGCAGCTAGAGCCATGCGACGGTATCTGATCGATCATGCCAGAGGACGCCCTTCAGCCGAGTTCGTGGCGCTGGAAGGATTCGAAAACCTCCTTCCGGCCGACAGCGAAAAAGTCGACTTGGCCATATCGGTGGACCGGCTGCTGGATGAACTGTCGGAAACCAAGCCGGAATGGAGCATGCTCGTGGAAATGAAGTTTTTCCTGGGCTTGACGGACGATGAAGCGGCCGAGGCGATGGGCGTAAAGCTCCGCACCATGCAACGAACGTGGAGCGATGCCCGCCGCTGGCTATATACGCGAATGGAGCCGGGCGATGCCCCAAGCGCAGGATGACGACTTAGTAATGAGCCTGGTGGAAATGGCGTTGAGCCAACCTCCCGATACGCAGGAAGCCTATCTGCGCACGGCCTGTGGCGGCGATCCGGAACTGTTCAGCCAGGTGTGGGACTACGTGCGGTGGAACCATCGCATGCAGGATTTCCTGCTGGAACCTTTGTTTCCAGCGCTGCCCCAGCATCAGTTCGCGCCGGGAGATTTGCTGGCGGACCGATTCCGGATTGTTCGCGAGGTGGCACAGGGTGGCATGGGCATCGTGTATGAGGCGCGCGACGAAAAACTGGGCCGGCGCATCGCTTTGAAGTGCGCCAAGACCGGATTCCGCCAGCGTCTGCCACCCGAAGTGCGGCACGCGAGCGAAATCAGCCATCCAAACGTATGCAAGATTTTCGAGATCCACACCGCCTCCACACCCGGCGGCGAAATCGATTTTCTCACCATGGAGTTTCTGGACGGTGAGACGCTGGCCGCGCGTCTGGGCCGTGGAAAGCTGCCGGAAGCGGAGGGCCGGGCCATCGCGCGGCAGATCTGCGCGGGACTGGCCGAGGCGCATCGCAACCGGGTGGTGCACGGCGATCTCAAAAGCAACAATGTAATTCTCACTCGGGATGCCGGCGGCGACGAACGCGCCGTGATCACCGACTTCGGGCTGGCGCGCAAGCCGCGCGGGCTGGCCGGAGATGAGACTGCCACACTCCCGGGCGGCGCGTCGGCCGCAAGCCAGGCGGGCGGAACGCCGGATTACATGGCGCCGGAGCTGTGGAAGGGCGAAAAACCCACCGCCGCCTCAGACATTTATGCGCTGGGAGTGATTCTATACGAGCTGGCTGCCGGCAGGCGTCCTTATCCTCCGGAAATGCCCTGGCAGGAGCGCCAGAAGCAGAAGCCTGCGGCGGTGGGGCGCGGGTGGGACTCCATCGTGCAGAAGTGCCTGGACGCGGATCCGGCTAAGCGCTTCAATGACGCGAGTGAAGTGGCTGCCGCCCTGGCGCCGTCGCGTGCGCTGCGGTGGTGGCTGGCTGCCGCCGCCGCAGTCTTACTGGCTGCGGTCTCTGGGCTGGTTACCTACCAACGTGCTACGGCGCCGCAAGAATCCATGAGCATCGCCCTGCTTCCTCTGGAAGGCGGACCGGACGCAGCCGGACTGGCCGAAGCTGTATCGCGCGATGCGGCCGCGGAGCTGGCGAAGCTCCAGGGCGGCAAGCGCGCCCGGCTGAAGATCGTCCCGCTAGACGATGTCATAGCGCGGCATGTAGACTCCGCCGGAGCAGCGAGAACCGCGCTGGGCGCCACCCACGTAGTGCGAGGAACCATCGCCCGCGAAGGTGGACTAGTGATGCTGCACGCTTTTCTAACCGACACGCGGACCCAGGCCAACTCCGGCGATTGGAGCGCCGAATACGCGCCGGGTGAGGTCCGTTATGCCCCGGCAGCGCTGGCCGGCATGGTGACGGCCGCTCTCCATCTGCCAGCGCGGGCGGCCACTGCGGTGAATGTCGATGCTAAGAAGGATTACCAGGCGGGACGGGCCTATACGCGACAAAATTCGACCATCGACAAGGCACTGCCGCTGCTCGAAAACGCGGTGGCCGCAGATCCCGATTCCGCGCTCACCTGGGCCGGGCTGGCCGAAGCGCAATGGTTCAAATATTTCATGACCGAGGACCAGGCGTGGCTGGACCGGACGACGGAATCGCTTCGGCAGGCGCAGGACCGCGATCTCGATCTGGCCCCCGTTCATCGCGTGGCCGGATTACTCCGGGCCAACGCAGGCTTTTATGAGCAGGCCGAGGCGGAGTATCAGAGAGCCATCGAGCTGGAGCCATCCAACGGAGACGCCTACCGGCGGCTAGGGGAGGTTTACGAGCGCAACAATCGCCTGGATCTGGCGAAGGCAGAATTTGAGAGAGCGGCGGAGCTGGAGCCGAATTACTTCAAGGTCTATCAGGATTTAGGCACCTTCTATCGCCAGCAAGGCGACACAACGGAAGCCGCGCGGCAATTTGAAAAATGCGTCGCGCTGGCCCCCGGTGAGTCGGATACCCATTATGTTTTGGGCACCGCTTACCAGGAACTAGAGCGATTTGCCGAAGCTGAGCGAGAGCTTCGCATCGCCAATGATCTCCATGCGACAGTGCCCGCCCTGAACAACCTCGGCCTCACGCTGATGAGCCAGGGCAAGGATCGGGAAGCGATCCCGTTTCTAATCCAAGCTTCCAGCGGAATCCACGAGCAGTACTTGGTACTGATGAATTTGGGAACCGCTTACCGGCGCGCAAACCAGCCGCAGGCATCCAGACGGGCTTATAAACGCAGCCTGGAACTGGCCGAAATAGAACTGGCTCGCGATCCGCGCGATGGCTTGGTCAGAGCCCATGTCGCATTTCTGTGTGCGCGTCTTGGGAACCGGGCACGAGCCGAATCGGAAATCGCTCAGGCTTTGCGGCTGTCGCCGGAGGACGCTAATCCGCGCGACGTTGCGGTGGACGTATATGAGACGCTGGGCAAGCGCGATGACACTCTGGCGACTCTACGCGCTTCTCCCGACTCCGTCCTGTTGGAGGTTGCCCGATGGCCCGATTTGGCGGACTTGCACCAGGATCCTCGCTTTCAGCAATTAGTAGCGTCGCGGCACGTAAAGAAATAGGCAAATAAACAAGGAGAAATCGATGGCAATCGAGTTCGATATCCAGGTCCGCAATGGCACGGTGCGGATCACAGTCGGTGGACCGTCCGCGGGGAAACCCAACACAGCGGAGGGATCCGGTGGCAGCGGCAAGAATTTCGGCACCGGACCGGGCGGCAGTGGGAAGAATTTCCCCACCGGGCCGGGTGGCAGCGGGAAGAATTTCCCCACCGGGCCGGGAGGCGATGAAACTGGATCGGCCTGCTGCTGTCCGGTAGTGATCGGACCGATCGTAATCAGCGGGGATGTCTTTGCGAACGGCGACGGTTCAGACGGGGGCAGCGGGAAGAATTTCGGCACTGGGCCTGGCGGCAGCGGCAAGAATTTCCCCACCGGGCCTGGCGGCAGCGGCAAGAATTTCGGCACCGGGCCTGGCGGCAGCGGCAAGAATTTCGGCACCGGGCCGGGCGGTAGTGGCCCCGGAACCGGGTGCGGCGGTCCAATCATCATCGGCCCCATCGTCATCAGCGGTTGCTGCTCGGGTCAAGATGCGGCATCTTCCGACGGGTCCGATGGCGACACAGAATCGACCGCTGTCACAGTCAACCCACCCATGCAGGTTCAGTCAGACCCCAACATGGCGCGATCGTTTATCATGCAAACTCAGCAGGAGAGCTTTTGGTGCTGGGCAGCGGTGGCCGTCTCGGTAAACGATTTCCTGGATCCCCGCCGGCGACCGCGGGCCCTGCCTGGACGCAACCCACGCTGGCCACCGCGCTATTCAAACAACAGGGAGTGACATCCGCAAATTGCAGCGATCCCGGGAGCGATGCCTGCAATCAACCGGAGGCGCTGGATGCCGTGCTTCAGATCACCGAAAATTTAATGCCGAATGGAGCCCTGGCTAGCCAGCACCTGACTTTCGAGTGCATCCAGAATTGGGTGAATGTGCAGGTCCCGCTGGCCGCAAGAATCAAGTGGCGAGGCGATGGCGCGCATTTCGTTGTTCTGGATGGCTGCAAGGTTATCAATACAGGCCAGCAGATGGTGCACGTGCAGGATCCTGCTTCCACCACCGTTACTTCCCCGGGTTTCTGGGATTACGACGCGTTCGTGGAGAATTACGAGGAAGCAGGTTTCTGGATCGATACGTACCTGCTGACTGCGAATAAATCTTAAACCCAACGTAAATTCGAAAGAAGGTTCTATGCCACTCTCAATTCCAGCCGCCCCAAGTGCCTGCTTGGCGGCGTTTTCCAATGGACTTCCGGCGTTTCTTCCAGGCGCCCCCGCGGGTACAGTGGTCAGCGAGACTTACGTGGGCACCGCGCCGCCCATTCCTACTGCGGCCGACGTCAGCACGGGTGCCGGCGGCCCTCCCAATGTCACAACCATGATCCAGATATTCGCGCTGAGTCTTGCGGACGCAGCCAACAATACTGGCGTCATCTCTCCGTCTCCCGCTGGATGGGGCTTTTTCGCGGGCGGCACGAGTACTACATCCGTGCTCGGAAGAGTGGTCCAACGGGGCTCCGGATGGAAACTGGTCGCGGTGCAGTATGGCGGCCTCATTTGGCAAACGTGGATTACATCGCGCCAGCTTCCCACCCTGCTGCCGGCGAGCTTTCAGGCCGGAGACTACGAATTACGCTTGCTGACGGTTCCTGGACTGAACCTGGAAGCCTTCTGGCTGGCGCCGCAGACCGCGGGATTTACCGACTTGATTGTCTCCACGCCCACCCCCGTCAAACCGGCCGTGATTCTGGGTGACGCGAACCACCCATTGGAGATGACAACCTTCCTGGCGGAGATTCGCCCGCTAGCGGCCAGTTTGCTGAACCTGTCTGGAAAGCGCGGAGCCTAGGCGGACTTTTCCATCCGCTCTCGCTATTTGTGGTGAGGCTGAAATGACCGCAACAAATCAAAAGACGTTCTCGATGAAGGACCCCATGGTGATTGACATCGAACAACACAATCGCGTGTGCATCCTGCGCTGCAAAGGGCGTTTCGTCGCCGGGCCCGAGATGGACTACATGCAAACCAGGATGGGCGACATCAAGCAGCTGGGTTGCGCGAAAGTGCTGGCCGATTTTCAGGATGTCACTTCGCTGGGATCTTTGGGAGTGACCTTCCTTGTCGGCGTCTACGCTTCGGTTGTACGCAAACCAGGTGGGCGTTTCGTGCTGGTGGGGGCCAGTCCGCACGTGAAGCATGTGCTGGATCTCACGCAACTCACCACGGTGATTCCGCAAGCATCCAATCTTGCTTCGGCTTTAGCCGCACTGGCGACGGAAGATAGGGCGGAGGCGAATCTTTAGACTCACTTCGCCAATTCGTCCACCTTCTTTATGTCGTCGTCCTTTATGTCTTCATTGGGGCCTAGCAATTCCCAGCGCTGCAGCGATAGCGGCACGTTGCCGTTGGTCGAGACATAATCGTGAAACGCGCGCAGGCTGAATTTGCCGCCCTGCTGCAGACGCCGATCGGCCAGCATCCGCTCGATCTGCAGCTTGCCGATTTCATACGCGATGCCGAGGCCGGGAGCGGTGGCAAACGACGCGGGTCGCCATCGGCAGTTCCCCGGTCCATCGGCACGGTGCGGGCCAAATAGTCGGCCGCTTGTGCGATGGTGAACTGCCCGAGCGCTAGTTTTACGTCCACCTCCACGCGTAGCGCTCGCAAACGCGCAAAGTTATAGATGATCTCGCGAGATCGCGGGCTGTCGTCATACAGTCCGGTGTCCAGCATCATCTCTTCGGCATAGAAGCCGATGCCTTCGTTGGCGCCCGAATCGTAATACTGACGCCGGATCGGATCTCGATTGCGCCAGGCCAGCGACAACTGGAAGAAGTGTCCCGGCACGCCCTCATGCACACCCGTGGTGCGCGGATCTTGCGCGTAGGCTTTCCAAAAATACCCAAGATCGTTGGAGGGCGGATGGATCCAGCGCGTCCCATTCTCGTGAAGGCGCGACGGCCCGGTGAAGTCATCGAGCTCGCCGAAGCCGTCGAAAGCCGCGACGTAGTCGGGCGCCGGGCGAAGAGTCCAATGCGGCAAATCAGCGGGCACGGTGAGGATCTGATGATCGGTCAGGTAGCGGCGAATCTGCGCATCGTCCCGCGCCATGCGAGCGGTTTCTTCCCCGGCAGTGGCGGCCATCTTCAATTCGGGCGCGTGAAGGTCGCGCTGGTGTTCGTAGCTTTCCATCGCGAGCACGCGTTCGAAATCCTGGCGCGCCATCGTCAGCAATTGGTCAGGCGTATAAGGCAGGAGCGCAACTCGATGGAGGAAGAATCCATAAGCGTTGCCGCCTAAAACGAAGTCCTGCCGCATGCTGGACAGCCTTTGGGTCAGCCAGATGCGATAGTCGATCAGCGCTTTGCTCGCCGCGGCGATCGCAGTTTGAAACCTTGCGCGCTGGTCATCACTTGCAAGCAATGGCGACACGCCACGCTCCACGCGGGCTAGGCGCACGTCGATATCGGAGAGCATCGCGATGGTTAATTGCGCAAACGGAGCCACAGCCTTGAGATTGAGCTTGGCTTGCTCCAGGATGGATGGAATATTTTCAACCCGTGCGACGATCTCGCGCGAACGCGCTGCGCTGAAGGGCGGCGGAGGCATGAGCTCTTCCTGGAGCGGGTCGATGGTCTGCTCGATGTAGAAAGCCGGGTCGCGCTGCCAGCGCGGATTTACGTCCAATTCCCAGCGGACGCGTGCCAGGGCGGAGCCGAGCAACCGGTAGTCGACCATTTGTCCAACCGGCCAACCGTCCGTTGGCAGCGCTTTCCACCGGCGCTCGAATTCGGCGAGTTTGGCGCGCTCGCTGGCCACGGCCGCCGGCGACCAGTCCCGCACGCCGGAAGGGTGCTCCATTCGCGGAACATCATCGAACGAGAACGGCCTATATTGCGCGCGCCACGCCCAGAATTCGGATGCAAACCGGTCCAATGAATCTGCTTTGGATTGTGCGAAGGCGAGAGCGGACAGTACCATGAGTCCCGTGAGAAAGCGCCCCATAGGATTCACAGCATAGCAGCTAAAATGGTGAGTGCTTGGAGGCTTGAGTTCGAATGAATCGGATGGTTTTCTTGAGCCTGGCTACGGTCCTTACGCTGTCCGGATCCCGAATGTTGTGCGCGGCCACTGCTGGACCCAACATCATTCCCATTGGGTCGCCCCTCACGTTCGGCGGCACCAACGCGCCGGATACTTATTCCGCTACCACCACCTTCAGTTCCACTCCGGTGACCGTGGACAACGGGGCGGTCAGCATCTGGCAGGAGCAGGTGCCCACGGGGTCCAACGGAGAGTGGGACATCTTCTACATGAAGACTGTGAACGGCGGTCCGCTGGCCGGCAACATCAACGGCAACTGGAACATCACGATGAACTACACGCTCAGCGCGGCGGCTTATTTCGACCAGGTGGTGCAACAGTGGGCGGTGAACGGCACGGCAGTGAGCGGCATTACCAACGGCATCGGGAGCATTTGTTGCGCGGCAACGTCGAACCCGATCCTTCCGGGCGCCTCCTACTACAACTCGGGCTTCAGCACTGCCTTGCCCGCCGGGGTCCAGACTAACTGGCAGCAAATCTACGTGGACCCCTATAGCTACGTGCAGTCCGGCGGCATCAACCCGAATACGCCGAACGAATTCATTTTTGCCTTGCACTTCACGCTTCAGGGGGCCAATCCGGCCGTTACGGGAGTGATCAGCGCCAGTCAATTTGGGGGCTTCCCCACTTTCGGGCCGGGTTCCTGGATTGAAATCTATGGAACCAATCTCGCCGAGAGTAACGAGGAATGGGGCACCAGCAACTTCAACGGCCTGAATGCGCCTACCACTCTGAACGGCACCAGCGTGACCATTGGCGGGCAGGCGGCCTTTGTCGATTACGTCAGCCCACTACAGGTCAACGTGCAGGTTCCCGGAGGAGTGATTCCCGGCTCACAGCCCTTGGTGGTTACCACCGAGGCCGGCGCCAGCGCGCCTTTTTCTACAACCGTGGTGCGTGTACAACCAGGACTGCTCGATCCGTCCAGCTTCGACATCGGTGGAACGCAGTACGTGGTGGGATTGTTTTCCGATGGAACAACGTACGTGCTGCCCCCCGGCGCGATTTCCGGCATCACTTCGAAGCGCGCCGTTCCCGGCGACACCATTACGCTCTATGGCGTCGGCTTCGGCCAAGTGAATGAAGGCATTCCGCCGGGCCAGATTGCTCAGGGGATTACCACGCTGGCCGCCCCGCTGACGATTTCCTTTGGCGGAACGCAGGGAACAATGACCTATGCCGGACTGGCGCCCACTTTTGTCGGGCTTTATCAGTTCGACGTGACGGTGCCGAACGTCGCCGCCAGCGATTCAGTGCCTGTGACTTTCAGCTTGGGTGGCGTTAGCGGCACGCAAAAGCTGGCCATCGCGATCGGGAATGGACGCGCCGATTCTCCGCGACAGAAAACTGTTGACGCCGATCGAGCGCGCCTGTAGACTGACTTCGTTATCGAATGACGATATCGAAACCCGATGTTAACAATCGCTTTGAGTACCGCGATCTCTACACGGGCCTGATCCGTCTCCATATCCTCCATCATGCCGTGGAGGGCCCCATTTTCGGCCTGGAAATGGCCGAGGAGTTGGCGCGGCACGGTTATCGGATCAGCCTGGGGACGCTGTACCCGCTGCTGCACAGTCTCGAAAAAAAGGGATACCTACGGTCGTCCGAGAAGCACAACGGGCAGTCCATTCGCAAAATGTATCGGGCCACGCCCTTGGGGCGAAAGGCGCTTCAAGCGATGCGAGTAAAAGTGGGCGAATTATTTGGAGAGTTGAATGAAACGAAGTAGGGTTTGGGGTGCGCTGGCCCGGCCAATGCTGTTCCTCCTTTTCATATTCGCCGCGTCAACGCTGTGGGCGCAGGGGCCTCCGTTTCAAATTGACGATCCGGTCCCAGTGGACCTGCACCATTACGAGTTCTACATTTTCGGGGCGATGGATGGAACGCCGGCTGAAATCGATTCCACCGGTCCGGCGCTCGAGTTCAATTGGGGCGCCATTCCCAGGGTGCAGCTACACGTGATCGCCCCATGGGGCACCATCAATCCCTCCAACAGCCCGATCTACGCCCCCGGCGGCATTGGACCTTCCGCGTTCGGCTTCACCGATATGGAAACCGGCATCAAGATCGCCATCATCAAAGAGTCGAAGTACATTCCCCAGATCGGCACGTTCACCATGTTTGAATTGCCGACCGGTAGCTACACCGAGGGACTCGGCGTGGGGAAGGTTTGGTACAAAGTTCCGCTGTGGCTGCAAAAGAACATCGGACACTGGCTCCTGGACGGGGGCGCCGGCGAGACGATCGTCCCGCAAACCCAGTACCGCAACTTCCCATACGGCGGATTCCTGCTGAAATACGCCTTCGGCGAGCGGCTGGAAATCGGAGGCGAGGTTTTTTCCCATGGAAAGGAGGGCTTCGCGACGCCGCAGACCCAAGCTTCCACGCTGATCGACATTGGCGGTTACTACCACTTCAAGCATCACCCCGGGGAGCAGTTTTTATTTTGCTACGGCCATTCCATAGCCGGTCAAACCGAACAGTATGCCTACGTCGGCATGTACTGGACATGGGGGAAAGACGAGAAAAAGCCCGACCCGAGCTCCGCCTGGTTACGAGGGCCGATGAACGCAATAGGATTTTAGTGACCTGCGTCTGGTGGCCGGATTCACTGCTGATCCGCTAGGGAGGGCTTAGCAAATGGACATTACCGTGCGCGGACTTTGGACGCTGATACACGGCATGGGATTTGGCGCACTCTACCTGCTGGCATGCTCTGGTGCGCTGGTAGAACTGTATCGCTTCACCAGCTCATTTGCTCCATCCGAATTCACAACTGGCCAAGAGCGCTTCCTGAAGATTTACCTGATCGCGATGGTTGTGCTGGCATGGGCCGCTGTGCTGATGGGAGCTTATGTCATCTACCCGTGGTACCGCGCGGTGCCTCCGCCGGGGACAGCCGATCTCTCGATGTTTCCGCAACGGCTGCTGATGTCGAGCCCCACCACCATCGGCTGGCACTCGCTGGGGATGGAGTGGAAGGTTCGCTCCGATCTCGATTAGCATGGTCGCGTTCGTTTTCATCAGGTATGGCCGCGACCTCAGAAATCATCGGCAGCTTCGCTCCGCGGTGCTCTGTTTTGCCGCGGCTTCGTTTGCTGCCGCGGGCATTGCTGGCTTTTTCGGCGCGATGATCACCAGGAACGCGCCGGTTCACGGCGGTCACACGATTCAACTGAGCCGCGGGGACGAAAAATGAATGCATCCCATCAAGCTGCCAACACGCCGGCCCGGACGAACGGTTCCGGCGCAGCCGCCATTCTTTCCGCTGGTGTAGGAGTGTTCGCTCTAGCAGTGCTGGCCGTTGCCGGGGATAAGTCGCCTCATATCGCACGCAGTCTTATTTTCTATAGGCCGACGGGGCCGCTCTCAGGCGTGACCACGGCGGCCATCTTGATCTGGCTGTTCACCTGCGGAATTTTGGAATGGCGCTGGCACAACAAGACGGTCCGCGCGGGGCGTGTCAATGCTGCTGCTCTGATCTTGCTGGGCTTGAGCTTCTTGCTGACATTCCCTCCCATTGCTGACCTTCTTTGAAAGAATGTGCTTTGCCATGTCGATCTCGGAAAAGGCGTCTATACGTTCGCAACTTCGGACAGAGCCGTTCGAAACCGGCACCGAGGGCCGGCGGTGGACCTGCTCAGCAGCGTGCCAGGCTGCGGCGTTTTTTTTACCGACCCTCCGCGGGCTTTCAAACATGGGCGACATCGGGCTGGGCCTGCAATTACGGTTCGTGCGGGAGGGCGCTTTTCCTCGCCGGCCGCGCCGAGCTTTCGCCCCGACGCTCCGCGGGCTTTCAAACATGGGCGACGTCGAGCTGGGCCTGCGATTACGGTTTGTGCAAGAGCGCGCTTTTTCTCGCTCTGGGATTGATGTTCATGGAAACCCGTGTAGCGGAGAAAATAGATCCTGGCGGCCTCGGCGCATACCTGATTCGACCCGTGGTGATCGCTGGAATAGGACTTGCCTCATGATCTGCGTTCGTCTAATCTTGCTGCTGGTTTTGTTGTGCGGATGGTTCTCACCAGCCGTATCGGCAGCGACTATTATCCTGGTCCGCCATGCGGAACGGATCAGCAGCATGTCCGCCGATGCGCAGCTCAGCCCGGCCGGCGAGGCGCGGGCGCGGCAACTCGCGGAAGTCCTCAAGGACGCGAAAATCCAGCGCATCTACGTGACGGAGGTCCGGCGTACACAGCAGACGGCCCAGCCCACTGCCGATCGCCTTCATTTGAAGCCAATTGTCATCGCCAAGAAAGATATCGATGGCTTGGTGAACCAGCTTCGAATGGCAGCTGAGAACGAAACAGTACTGGTGGTGGGGCATGCCGACACGGTGCCGCTGATCATCGAACGGCTGGGAGCAGGGCCGGTACCCGCCTTTCGCGATGCCGAGTATGACCGAATGACCGTCGTTTTTTTGGACAGCAAGGGCAAAGCGCAAGCTGTCACGCTGCGCTATGGGATCAGTACGCCTTAAGCGGCGAGCGCGTCGGCCAACTGTTTAAGCCTGGCTTGAAACTTGGCTAAATCCGACCCGGGGCTAAATTCGATCACTCCGGCGCGCGGATTGAAGACGACGGAATGCGAGCCGCCCTTGTCCTGTTCCACGAACGGCTCCGACAGCTTGCGGACCACGTCACTGGACATCTCGATGGCGTTGCTGGGCGCGGTGCTCAAGATGGCCGCGAATTGATCCTTGGCCCAACGGCCCAGGACAGCCGAAGACGGAAGAATGTTCTCGAAGCGAGCCTGGAAGCCACGCAAGGCGCTGGTGATCACTTCGGCCGAATAGCAGTTCTGCAGCCCTTCGAAGTTGCGGACCACGACCAGCAGTACGGAAAAAGCCTTGTTCTTTTTGATGAACTCTTCCATGTTGCCGGTAATTCGCTTACGGCTTTCCAAGGATGGGTCAGGCGCCTGGGAACGGCGGGCAGCCTGGACCTCTTGGTGCAGAAGGCGAATCTCGTCCTTGAGCTGTGCGATGGCCAGGTGGTTGGACGATCGCATCTGCTCCACCCCCTCGGCGATCTTAGTGGTGGCGGTGCGGATGGCGCCGCGAATCATCTGGATGTTATCGCTGGCAGCGGTCTGATTCAGACTGTTCAGCTCCCGTTTGAGACCGGATTCCAGATTGACTTCGCTTTCGTTGATGGAGACCGTGAAGGATTCGACCGCGGCGGCGGCGGCCTGCACCTCCCGGCGAAGCCTTTTGACCTGCTCGCCTGCCTGATTGTGATATTGCTTGAGTTCCGTGTCGAAGGAGGTTTGGACGGCATCCAGTTCGCGGGAGGAGGCGTCGGCGCGCAATTGGTCCCGGAGCGCCTGCAACTGAGTGCGGAAGTGCGCGGCCTGACCGCTATCCAGCTCAATAGCGTTCTGTTCGGTGGAGCGCAGCGCCTGCGAGTAGCAGTTGACGGCGGCGCGATGCAGCTCTTCCAGGCGTTCGAGCTCGGTTGCGGTTTTGCGCAGAGAGATCATGTGGCGGCGAATTGTTCCCATCCCCTTATCGGACGGAAGCCGCTTATTTATTAGGGCTCCTGCCTGCCTCCATCCCGAGCGGCCTGCATGTATACTGATTACCGATCTCAGACGGTTGACGGGGAGCCTCATGACACGCGGAAACGCTCAGTTGCGTTTGGTATTGCTGGCGGCCAGCGCGGTTGCTATACGTTGCGCTTCGCCCGTACCCGCCGCCGCCCAGTGGCTGGACGTCCGGACTCCAGGGATTCCACGCCTGCCGGATGGGACAGCTAATCTGGAGGCGCCCACCCCCAAGACTCCCGACGGGAAACCGGACCTTTCCGGCATCTGGAAACCTTCCCCACCCTACATCGGCAATCTGGCTTCGGACTTGATGCCCGGCGATGCTCCCTTCCAGCCCTGGGCCAAGGCGTTGTTCCAGCACCGGCGCGAAACCAACAGCAAGGACGATCCCACCGGGAACTGCATCCCCGGCGGCGTGCCGCGATCCGACGCGGTCCCCTATCCTTTCAAGATCGTCAACAGCGAAAAGATGGTGATCATTCTTTATGAAGCAGTGCACAGCTATCGCCAGATTTTCACCGATGGGCGCCAGCTTCCCAATGATCCCAATCCCACTTGGCAGGGTTATTCGATAGGGCATTGGGAGGGGACCGATTTTGTGGCCGAGACCGCCGGGTTCAACGACCAGGGCTGGCTGGATAACGATGGCCGTCCGGCCACTGACGCCCTGCACGTGACCGAGCGTTTTCGGCGCAAAGATTTCGGGCACATGGATATTCTGATTACCATCGACGATCCCAAGGCGTACACCAAGCCCTGGAACGTGACGCTGCCTCTCAAGCTCATGCCCGATACGGACCTGCTCGAGTATGTCTGCAACGAGAACAACAAGGATCTCCAGCACCTGGTGGGCAAATGAACTTTACAATTCATCGGATCGTATTTTGCGGATTAATTTGCGCGGCGACGCTGGGAGCGCAAGGCAATCCCTTCAGCGCCGACGCGCGGCAGAGTTATGCGCTGGTGAAGGATAGCCTGCTCAAGGCCGCGGAAAAAATGCCGGCTGAAGATTACTCGTTCCGGATCGTCCCGCAGGTGCGCACCTTTGCCCAGATGATCGCGCACGTGGCCGACGCGCAGCTGCTGATGTGCCAGGTGGTGAAAGGCGAGAAGACTACCGCCAACGTCAAGTTCCCGCCTCCAAAAACCTCTAAGGCCGATCTGGTGGCGTCGCTCCAGGCGTCGTTCGATTTTGCGATCCCGTGTATGCATCCATGACCGACCAGGCCGGCGCGGCCCCGGTGAAGTGGTTCCGATGGGACATGAGCAAGATGGGCCTGCTCAACTGGAACATCGCGCACGACAACGAAATGTATGGGATTATCGGGGCATTTCTGCGGATTAAAGGGTTGGTGCCGCCGTCGAGCGACGGGCGGCCGTGAAGGACCGGTGATTAGCCACAGATAAACACGGATTAACGCGGATTTAGGCTAGTAATGCTCGCTACCCATGTATTTCTTTTCTCCCGCCGTGATTGCGAGAGCTAGCCGGTTCTGCGGCGGAGGCAGCGGACACGTCGCGTACGCTGTGAACGCGCACGGTGGATTTTCTGTCTGGTTGAAATCGAGCCAAACGATTCCGTTCCGGGGCTGCTCCGCGTATAGAAAGCGAGACGCACCGTAGGTGGTCTTGCCGCTGGTCTGATCGCGAAGAACGAAGAAGAGTTGGCCCTCGTCGACCATGGCTTCCAGGCGGAATTCGCGGCCGTCCTTTTGAAACGTGACATAGCCGGGGCTGGGCTCGGTCTCTTGCTGGCCGATGGTGTTATGGAAGACCAGATTATGCGGGGTTGGCCACGCGGTAAACTTCGCTTGAAGGCGCCAGGCGGGATCGATGGGATACCACGCGAGCCCCTGAAAATGTTTGCGCGCGGCGCTGTCGTTGTCTTTGAGGCGGATTCCGGCCCGATCGCCCCGCCGGATTACATAGAACTTGAGATGCCGGATGGCCAGAATATCGTCATCTTCGCGCAGCGTGGCTACGCTAGCGCGCTTGCCGTTGAGAGTGAGTGGGACGCCGGGCGCCGGATGAAGCACGGCCTTGCCGGCGTGAAACGTGATGACAGCAACTCGCTGTGGAGCTGAGCCGGGCGGAAGCGGGACCTCGCTCGATGGGTCCGCACCGACGCGGTTTTCGCCTTCCTTCAACCAATCCAGACCAACCACCGTGAGCCAGCCGTCGTCCGCGGTCAATTTGCTCTGATGCTCGGCGCGCCATTGTTCCACCTGCTGGCGGTAGTTGCCGGCGCCGGCCAGCGCGAGTGCAATGGATGCCGCCGCCATGAGCTTCCCGATCATATGTGATACATGAGCGGCTGGCGGCTGTGCTCCTGCCTGGCCGCGTCCACTTGCCGGATCAGGTCTGCCAGCGTGGTTTTGTCGAGCACCTCGGCGATGGCGTCCCGTACCTGGCGCATGATGATTCGCGTCCCGCAATGTTCCACATCCTGGCACTCTTCGCAAGCCTTGAACGCGGTTTCGCTGGCGCACGGCAGCGGGGCGAGCGGACCTTCGAGCAATCGAATGATAGACCCGATCGTAATAGTAGACGGTGGACGGCTGAGTTGGTATCCGCCGCCTTTGCCCTTCTTGCTATCGAGCACCCCGCGGCCTTTGAGATCGAGCAGAATGCCTTCCAGAAACTTCAGGGGGATGGTTTCCTCGGTGGACAGCGTCGCAATCAGCACGGGACCCTCTCCGTAGCGGCGGCCGAGCGAAATCACGGCCTTGAGCCCGTACTGCGTGCGTTTGGAGATGGTTCTCATTCGTCTCTCAGGGTATCAAAACGCTCTCAGGCGATGAGCGCAACACAACCGGTAACGATCAGCGCCGCAGCCCAGAGCAGGTCGAGATTGAACCAGCCTTTGCGCAGCAGCGATAGTCCAAACTTCCGATAGACCAACAAGGCAACCAGCGCAGTGACGGTCAGATATCCCAGGGTGTGGACTAGCGTGGCGGCCAAGCCGGTCCAGGGACCGTTGCCGGCAGCCATCGGCATGTGGTGTTCGTGTCCCGCGGGCATGGTGTTCGCCGCATTCGCCGAAGCCACATGCAGCACGATGGGCAGCACCATCAAACCCGCGCCGTGCGCGCTGGCCATCAGGAACGACCAAAAGGTGAGGTCGCGAAAGCCTACTTGCATCCCGCCCCACGCGAAATGCTTGCGCCGCAGGATTCGAAAAACTCCCAGCGAGATCAGCGCGAATGCCACGACAATTTGCACCCAGCCGAGCGGCAGCACGATCTGGATCAAGCCCGCCAGCGCAACCACCAATCCGATGGACAACGCGTGTCCCAGAGTGATCGGCACCAAGGCGCGAGCCACTGCTTTTGTCGCGTGCTCCTGCATGCCGCGCGCGACGGCGAACAGCCAGCCCATCCCCGGATTGATGCCGTGATAGGCGCCCAAAAGGAACAGCGCTGGCCAGCCCCAGGAGGTGATGGAGGTCATGAATAGCAGTACGAATCAGACGAGGCGTCGCCGCCTTCCAGGCGCATCTGGTGGCCACGCAGCTCGCCGAAATCGAGAAAGAACTTGGGATCGAGCTCCATGCCGCCTTCCGGCTTCGCGTCCAATTTCACCATCCAGCTTCGGACGCCTTCCGGATAGAATTGCGCGTCCCAGGGCGAATACAGCGAGTTGGTGAAGTAGATCCGTTTGCCGTCGCGGCTTAACTCCACCATTTGCGGACCGCCGTTCAGCTCGGATTTGGGCGCACTCGGATGCGCGGCGTGCCGCACGATCCCGCCCAAGTGAATGGAGCCGGTTTTCTTGGGATGAAATGGATCGGAAACGTCGTATTGCAGAAACTCGCCGGTGCCCCAGCACGAGACATAAAGGAAGCGGTCATCGAGCGACAGGTTGATATCGGTGATCAGCGGCGGCACCGCCTTGAAGCCTTGCAGCAATGGCGGGAGTTTTTCGGGATCGGCCGGCTCGGCGGGAATCTCGATGATTTTCTTCACTCCCCATTTGCCATCCTCGCGATGCCAAACCCAAATGGATGCCGAAAGATCCTTCAGCGAGACCACAACGCCCAGGAATCCATAAGCGCGCGTGGGATCGTGCGCGGGACGAAGCTCCAGCGCCATTTGATATTCGGCGCCGAGATCCAGCTCTTGCAAATGCCGGCGCCTGCGCAGATCCCAAACGTGCAGTTTGTGCCCGTAGCCGCCTTTGAGAAGAATCTCGGGATTGATTCCATGCTGCACCATGTTGGGTGTGCCCCATTCGCTGGTGACGGCGGTGTCCAGGCCCAAATGCCACCAAAAATCGTAGGCCAGATATTGCGGGCCGCGATCGAGCTCCCACTTCCCGAGGATGTCGAAGCTGTCGTGATCCATCATGAAGATGCCGCCGGGGCCATCGCCGTTGGTGGCGCCCAGCGCGCTGGTGTAAATTCCTTCCGGACCGCAATGAATGGTGTGCGGCGACGCGTAGCCGGTACGCGCTGCCAGCGTTTCCGGTTCGATTACTTTGACGATCTGCGGCTTCTTCGGATCGGGCTTGGTGTCGACGATATGGATGCGCGACGAATTGATGCCCGGGACGATCAGGTAACGGCGTTCGATATGGGGGTGCGGCGCGTACGGGCAGAGGCTGGCGCTGCAGGCGTTCCATCCGAAATGGTGCAGTTCATCGCCGACGTTAGGCATGTCCAACTGGCCCACCAGCCGCCCGTAGGCGTTCGACTGTGGGTCGACGTCAACTACACCTAGCGCATCGGGGCGATGGTTGCCATTGGCATTCAACATGGCAACGTAAGCGAGCTTTTCGGGAGGCGCTTGCATGGCCAATTTCGGGGAGGGATAAAAGGTGGGATCAGGACGCCAAAGACTCATCGCGGTCTCCGTTCGGGGGGATTTTATCATAAGGACCCGGGCTGATCGGGTCCTTCCTTGGCCGACAATCATTGGCCGGCACCAGCGCGAATTAAACCTCGCGTGGTCGATCATTACGAACAATGTACCGGCTAAGATCGGAAAGCGCCTTCTTTTTCAACCGATTCTCGTAAGCGTCCGCGAAGGTTTACACCATCTGGCCGCCAGTATACACACCATGGAATTCAGATCCGTCATTCGCTTACATATGCGCTTCCATCTGCGATGCATCTGCGTGTGCGTTCTGATTGCGTGCGCGGCGCTTGGTCAGGAATTCGAAGCGGTGTCGGTGAAGCCGAATCCATCGATCGGGCGCAGTTCGGGATTCCGGACCGATCCGGGCCGGCTTACGGCGACGAATGTCAGCCTGAGTGGCCTCATCGTGAGGGCGTACGGCGTGAAGGATTTCCAGGTTGACGGGCCGGATTGGCTGAGTTCCGAGCGATTCGACGTCTCGGCGACATTTCCCGACTCGATGCCCAAAGACAGCCAAAAGCGGGACGCGGCATTTCAACAAATGATGCAGAACATGCTGGCGGAGCGGTTCAAACTGGTGGTCCATCGCGAACACAGGATTCGTCCGGTTTATGCGCTGACCGTAAGCAAAAGCGGCATAAAGTTCAAGGAGGCGGCGAATTGCGATTCCCGTGGCGCCAACAGCAGCGACACCCATTACGCCGGTACGTGCGTTTCGATGGACGTCTTTTCGGCGTTTCTGGCGGGGCGCCACAGGAATTTGCCGGTGGACCTTCCAGTGCTTGATATGACGGGTCTTGCGGGGTTTTATGACCTGACTTTGGATTGGGTTCCAGAGCGTGCGCAATTGGGCGACAGCCCGTCCGGGTTGACGCTGCCGGTGGCGATCCAGGAGCAACTGGGTCTCAAGCTTGAAACGCGCAAGGCTCCGGTGGAGATGCTGGTGGTGGATCACGCCGAAAGAGTGCCGGCCGAGAATTAGCTCGCGGGCGGCCAGGATAAGGTTTACAAAGCTAAGGGAATCATTTGGTTCTGCCGATTGTAGGGTGTGAGCGATCTGCCCATGCCCTATCCTTTGCCGAATCTGCAAGAGACACTCGATCCTTCGGATTGGCCGTCCTTTCGCGCTCAGGGACACCAGATGTTGGACGATATATTCGACTATCTGGAGACCATCCGGGAGCGGCCGGTATGGCAGCCGATGCCCGATGCGGTGCGCGCGCAGTTTCGCGGCCGGCTTCCGATGGCTCCAGCGGAGCTGGGAGCGGTCCATCAGGAGTTCCTCGAGAACGTTCTGCCGTATTCGAACGGCAATGTGCATCCGGGCTTCATGGGCTGGGTGCACGGCGGCGGAAACGCGGCGGGCATGCTGGCGGAGATGCTGGCGGCGGGGCTCAATGCGAACCTGGGCGGGCGGGATCACGCGCCCATCGAAGTGGAGCGCCAGATCGTGCAATGGATGCGCGAGTTGTTCGGATTTCCAGCGACGGCTTCCGGCCTGTTTGTCACCGGCACTTCGATGGCGAACCTGATCGCGGTGCTGGTGGCGCGCGATGCGGCACTGGGGCTGGATGTCCGGCGCGCGGGCGTGGGCGCAAGTTCGAAGCGGCTGACAGCCTACACCTCAATGGCTGCCCATGGATCGTTGCGCCGCGCCTTCGATTTTTGCGGCCTGGGAAGCGACGCGCTGCGGCTGGTTCCGGTGGATTCGCAGCAGCGGATCAATCTGGCGTCGCTCGAATATATGATTGAGGCCGACCGGAAAGCCGGCTTCACGCCATTTCTGATCGCCGGTACTGCGGGCACGGTGGATACGGGCGCCATCGACGATCTGGATGGCCTGACGGTGATCGCGAGCGAGCAGCGGATGTGGCTGCATGTGGACGGAGCATGGGGGGCGCTCGGAATCCTGACGCCGGAGATTGCGCCGCGGCTGGCAGGTATCGAAGCCGCCGATTCGCTGGCTTTCGATTTTCATAAGTGGGGGCAAGTTCCTTATGACGCCGGGTTCGTGCTGGTGCGCGATGGCGAGCTGCACCGCCAAGCATTCGCGTCGCCGGCGGCATATCTGGAGCGTGAGGCGCGCGGTCTGGCAGCCGGGTCGCCCTGGCCGTGTGATTTCGGCCCTGACCTTTCACGCGGATTCCGGGCGCTGAAGACCTGGTTCACCCTGAAGGTCTATGGCCTGGAGGCCTTGGGCCAGATGATGGCGCGCACCTGCGAGCTGGCGCATTATCTGGAACAGAGGGTCACCGAGTCGAAAGAGCTGGAGCTTCTGGCGCCAGTGCCGCTGAACATTGTTTGCTTCCGCTACAAGTGCCGGGACGCGGACCGCGTGAACGCGCGCATCATCGTAGACCTGCAGGAATCGGGAATTGCGGCGCCATCCTCCACCAGGATCAATGGCGAGCTGGCGATTCGCGCCGCGATCACGAATCATCGAACCGGCCGCGCCGACATCGACGCGCTAGTGGACGCAACGCTCGCGATCGGGCGCGCGCTGACGGCGGGCGTGGAAGATCCGGAACTGGAGGCAGCATATCGTGAGTGATTGGCGGCCCGCATTGCAGCGCAAGGAAGCCTTGTGCGAGCTGGAGGCGCGGCTCAAGCTGGATCCGGCATCCATTGCGCTGCGTTTTGAGCGCGCCTGTTTGTTCCATGAAATGGGACAGATCGAGGAAGCCAAGCAGGCCTATCTGGACGTGCTGACGCGGTCGCCCGCGCACGTGGGCGCGCTGAACAATCTAGGCACATTGCTGTACTTCACCGGCTATCGGACGGCGGCGCGCAGCGCGTACACCGAAGCCATTCGCCAGCATCCCGACCAGCCCATGGCGCACGTGAACCTGGGCAATCTGTTTCTGGAAGCGGGCGAACTGGCGGCGGCGCGCGAGCACTATGAAGCGGCGCTGTCCATCGATGCCCAATTCATCCAGGCACATCAGGGGCTGGGGAATTTGCTGGCGGAGCTGGGGCAGGAGGAAGCGGCGGCGAAACATCAACGCCTGGGTCACTGGGACCGCAAGCCCACCGAGCTGCCCTATCGCGGAGAGGTTGAACCAGTGTCGCTGCTGCTGCTGACATCTGGCCGGCGGGGTGACGTTCCGATCCGGCATTTACTGGACGACAGGATTTTTCGGACATTCGTGGTGATGCCGAACGTCTTTGATCCCGACGTTCCGCTGCCTGAGCATCAAGTGATATTCAACGCCATTGGCGACGCCGACCTTTGCCAGCAGTCGTTGGACCGGGCCGTGACTCTGATGGAGCGAACGTTCGCCCCGGTGATCAACTCGCCGGCGGCGGTGCTCGGTACGGGCCGCGCCGCGAATGCCCGCAGGCTGGCGCAAATACCGGGCGTGGTGGCGCCCACCATCGCGACGTTCTCGCGCGAAGCTTTGGCGTCGCCTGAAGCGTCGCGGGCTCTCGATCATCGGGGATTGCGCTTTCCACTGTTGCTGCGCGCGCCAGGGTTTCACAACGGCCGGCATTTCCTGTTGGTCGAAGACGCCGCACAGCTTGCCAGCGCGCTGGGCGAGCTTCCGGGCAACGAATTCACGGCCATCCAGTATCTGGATGCGCGCGGGGCGGATGGGCACCATCGGAAATATCGGGTGATGATGATCGGCGGCTGGCTGTATCCGCTGCACCTGGCGATTTCGGCCAATTGGAAGATTCACTATGTCACCGCGGACATGAAAGAGAACGCCGGCCATCGTGAAGAGGAAGCCAGGTTCCTGGAGGACATGCCGGGCGTGCTGGGCCCGCGCGCCATGGCGGCGCTGGCGGAAATCCAGAACATGCTGGGGCTCGATTATGCGGGCATCGATTTTGGCTTGAATGCCGAAGGCGACGTTTTGCTGTTCGAGGCTAACGCCACCATGACCGTGCTTCCGCCCGAGCGGGACCGCCGCTGGGATTACCGGCGCGCGGCAGTGGAACGCGTGGAAGATGCCGTGCGCAAGATGCTGCTGGATAGCGCCAAAGCCAGGCATCAGCCGGGTTATCCGCACCCTGAACAAACCAGCGCGCTCGATCCTACGATATACTGGCAGCCAGTTCAACAAGAACTGGAGACCAGGAAATGCTCTACCGTTTAATTCCGTTTGTAATCGTTGGCGCTGCTTTCGTGCAGCTACCCGCTCCCGCTCAACAATTGACGCCGGCCCAGGTGCGTTTGGGAGAACGTGCCCCGCTGCCGCGCGCGCCGCTGTTTTTCCGTGAAGAGTGGAAGATCGCTCCTGGCGCGGGAGAACACGCAGCTGGGCCAGACGCGGTTTGGAACACGCGGCTGGAGTTGAAACTCTATGGCGAATCGTCCAAAGACATTCAGGCGCTCGGAAGCCTGGGTGATCCCAACAATCCGCCGCATATCTGGACCGGCCTCTGCACCACGCCTTGCGCGGTGGCACTGCGCAACAAAACGGAGGACGTGGATCTGACCGGCTCGGCCAAGATTCGCTGGGTGACCAAGGTTTCCGGATTGCATCAGGTGCATCCGATCGTGAAGCTGGCCGACGGCACGTGGCTGGTGGGCGATCATGGCGACGGATCTACCATCGATTGGCTGGAAAGCGAATTCCCGCTCTCGGAAGTACACTGGCTGAAGCTGGACGTCAACAAGGTGGTCACCAAGGGCAACTGGGTGGAACATCCGGACTTGAGCAAAGTGGAAGAGGTGGGATTCGCGGACCTGCTGCCGGGCAGCGGGCATGGCCCGGGCGGATGGTCGGATGTGGCGTGGATGGAAGTTTACGGCAAGCCGGTAATGAGAGAAGCCGGCGCGACTACGTCGTCAAAATAGATTTCGGTTTGCGAAGCACGCTCGCTTTGGACTCCGCCGGCGATGCGCAGTGCTTTTCTTGTCCTGTCACTGGGCCGCGCTGCCCGGCGAGACACCGCGACCCGGACCTTAAGGTTCGGTAAAGTTTGTAACGAGCGCCTCCCCTGCGCGTCGGCTTGGTAGACTAAGAATAAGCTAGTTTGCGGGGGTTCCGCTTTCGTCTCCATTGCATGACTTTATACTATCGATCCTTGCCTATTTTCTTGCTCGCGTGCTGCTACGCGGCGATGGCCCAACAAGCGACTCCAGGGGCCGCACCCGATCCGCCCTTGCAACCTGGGCAGACGGAGCAGGCGCCTCCCCCTCCCGACAAGCGCATCTTCGGTGTTCTTCCCAACTACCGGACCGCCAATGAAACGGCGGTCTACATGCCGATCACCGTCAAGCAGAAGTTCACCATCGCTGCCAAGGATTCATTCGATTACCCGCTGCTGGGCCTGGCGGCCTTCATCGCTGCCGAAGGACAACTGACCAATGCCCACCCGGAGTTCGGACAGGGATGGGCAGGATACGGCCGGCGCGTAGGCACCTCATACGCCGACCAAGCTATCGGCAACATGATGACGGAGGGCATTTTCCCCAGCATCCTGCATGAAGACCCGCGTTATTTCCGCCGCGGATACGGCAGCGTCTGGTCGCGGACGTTTTACGCCGCAACGCGCGTCTTCGTCACAAAGACGGACTCCGGAGGCACGCGGTTCAACTTTTCCGAGGTTCTGGGCAACGCGGCCGGCACCGCCATCTCCAATGCTTACTATCCGGACAGCCGCGATGCCGCCGACAACGTGGAGAAGCTGGGAGAGCAGATCGGCATTGATGCCGTTTCGCAAGTGCTGAAGGAATTTTGGCCCGACATCAAGCACAAGCTGTTTCACGGCCCAAATCCTAATCCGACCGCGGCCGAACTGCGGCCCTGAGTTAACTCACCTTCTTCTTAGACGCCGGCGCCGCGCTTTTCCCTGTTACCGCGCGAATGCGTGCCTCAATCTTACGCGCATCCGATTTGCGCCGCATCTTCTTCAACAAATCGGCGTAATCGAGCGCGGTCTGCGCCAGCAATTCCATGTTTTCGTCCTCACTCGTCAGGAACACAGGCCGCCTGCTGCTCAAGACGCCTTTTTTGTCCAGTATGGTGAGTGACAGCCGGTAGAGCGGCTCGGCCTCCGTTAGATTCTGCTTGCTGACATAAATCGCGGCCAGGGTGTTCAAGCTGGCCACGGTCTCGCTCTCGCGTGCCGTCAGCACCTGCTGCACCAGCGGCTCGGCGTCCACTGGCCGATCCAGCGCTTCATAGAGCTCGGCCAGCTTCTCGTACTTCTCCGCCAGCTCCGCGCTGCCCGGCTTCAGCGCTTTCATCCAGATGAACAGCGCCTGTTCACTGGCTTTTTGGGCCTCCGCATATCGCTTCTGTTCGGTATAGATGGCGGCAAGTTTGTCGAGATTCCTGGCCACTTCCACGTCGGCCGGCCCCAGGCTGCCCTCCCGAATGGACAGCGTCCTCTTGAGCAGCGGCTCCGCGTTCTTGTTCTGATCCAGCGCTATGCTAGCCAGCGCGTCGAGCGAGGGCAGCAGCTCTGGACTGTTGGGAGAAAACTTGGCTTCCTGGATCTTCAGCACGCGCTGGTACAGGCCTTCCGCCGCCGGCAGATTATGCTTGGCAACCGTCACGCGCGCCAGTTGGCTCAAATCCGGAGCCAGCTCTGCGCTGTCGGGGCCCGAGGATTTCTCCCGGATGGCGACCGCCCGGGTCAGATACTTTTCGGCGTCCGCGTATTCCGAAGCCGTCTCCAGCACCCGTGCTACTCGCTCCAGAGACGGCACCAGCTTCGGATCGTCGTCCCCATACTCACGCTCCATGATTCGCAGCTCGCGCGCGATCAGTTCCGCCGCCTGATCGTATTTCATCTGCGCGAAGCTCACGCGCGCCACGTCGTCCACCGCCGGAATAATGGCCGGATTTGCGCGGCCTAGCATGTCCTCTTTTAGCTCCAGGGTCTTTTGATAGACCTTTTCAGCGTCGGCGTAGCGTCCCTCGGCCGAATAGAAATCCGCCAGGTCTTCATGCGCCTTGGCCACGCGAGGGTCCAGCGGCTGCCACTGCGCGGCCTGGGTGACCGCGGCCAAGAGCGTTTTCTCCTGGGCCGGAACGGCTTGAGACATGGCGTCAAACTCAGCCAGGAACAGTACTAGAACCAGGTTGACAATCATCACAGGTGGCTTCATGTTGCCCGTTCCATCGACAGGATAGCGGAGGCTATATAGTCGACGGCCTAGCCCTAAGGCCCAAATGAAACTATCCCGGTTCAAGTTGGATAAGACGGCCTCCAGTCTTTGCAACAATCTGTGCGACGTTTTGCCGTTGGGGCCACTTCTTTCTAGGTGATCCTTGCTTTGGCGTCCTGGGCTTTGACTTCCCTGGCTTCGGCGTCCTGGTGGCCGTTCCTGGGTATCTGGCTGGGCCAATGCGACGCCCTTGTGGCCCGCTGCCTGTTCCCGCTGGCGGTGATTATTCTCGTCAGCGGCCTGGACGACCTGGCGTTGGACGCCGTCTATCTATGGGCCTGGCTCTGGCGGCGGCTGCCGGCGATCCCACGTATTTCCGTATCAGAGGAGAGAAGCATTGAAAAAAACATCGCCATTTTCGTCCCACTGTGGCACGAGCACGCCGTTATCGCCGGAATGGTGGAGCACAACGCTGCGGCCATTAACTACGGTAACTATCATTTCTTTATTGGAGCCTACCCGAACGACGACCCTACGCTCGACGCTGTCCAGGACCTGGAATCGCGCTTCCCGCACGTCCACCTGGCGGTTTGCCCCCATAACGGGCCCACCTCCAAGGCCGACTGCCTCAACTGGATCTACCAGCGCATGCTGCTTTTTGAAGAGCACCACGGCACTCAGTTTGACATCGTGGTAACCCACGACGCGGAGGATTTGATCCACCCGGAGGCGTTCGCTTTCATCAACGCTTACGCGGATGAATATGACATGGTTCAGATTCCGGTGCTGCCGCTTCCCACGCCCCTCGGCGACTTTGTCCACGGCATTTACTGCGACGAATTCGCCGAGTGGCAGATCAAGGATATGCGGGTGCGTCAGGCCATGGGCAGCTTTGTTCCCTCCAACGGCGTGGGAACCGGCTTCACGCGCCGCGCGCTCGAAAAACTGGCTAGCGCGGAGCATAATCTCATTTTTGAACCGGCCTGCCTCACCGAAGATTATGAAAACGGCCTGCGCCTGCACAAGCTGGGCTGCAAACAGATGTTCGTGCCCCTCACCCGGCTGGGAACCAAGCAGACGGGCGGGAGCATCGTGGCGACGCGTGAGTTCTTTCCCCGCAGCGCGCGATCGGCCATCCGGCAGCGTTCCCGCTGGATTTTGGGCATCGGACTACAATGCTGGGAGCGCAACGGTTGGCACGGCAGCTTGTCGGAACGGTATTGGTTCTGGCGGGACCGGAAGGGCCTGGCGGGAAATCCGCTGAGTCTGTTGAGCAATTTTGTTTTTCTGTATGGCGTGCTCACTTGGATGGGCGCGCACATCGCCGGCATTCCTTGGGGGCTAGCGAAGTATTCACTGCATCCGGCGCTGTTGATCGCGCCGCTCGCGATTCAGGTGATCCAGAGCGTGGTCCGTATGAGCTGCTGCGCGCGATTCTACGGGCTGGTGTTTGCTCTGGCGGTCCCATTGCGAGCGGTATGCGGCAACTGGATCAACACCATCGCGACATGGAAAGCGGTCCGCTCCTACGTGCGGTCCCGGATCCGCCATGAGCCCCTGGTGTGGGTGAAAACCGAGCATGCCTATCCTTCGCGCAGCGCGCTGGTCCAGCATAAACGCAAGCTGGGCGAGATTCTAGTGGGCTCGGGCTTTGCCGAGGAATCCGATATACGCCGCGCACTCGAGACGCTGCCGGCGGGAGTGCGCTTGGGCGAACACCTGGTGAAGCTCGGCGTGATCAGCGAGGACGAATTGTACGAAGCGCTCAGTTTGCAGCAGAGCCTGCCGTCCGGGCGCCTGGAACCTTGGGTGATCAGCAGCCACGTGGCGCGCGCGCTACCTCGCCGCGTGGTGCGCGACTGGCGCGTACTGCCGTTCCGGATCTCGTCTGGCAACATGTTCCTGGCCAGCCCCGAAATTCCCACTGACGATCTTACTCGCGTTCTGCGCGGATTCACGCGGCTGTCGCTGCGTTTTCATTTGGTGACGCCGCAGAATTTTGAGGAGCTGGCGGAAAGCCTGCTCTAGGGGCCGGTGCGCTTTCCCACGAATCGGAGCAAGAAAGTTGCGTTATGGGTTGTGGGCGGCCTTGAAGCGCAGTTGGGGCGCGAACGGTGCCCATGCAGCGGCGCTTCCACTCCGCGCTTCGGATTCAAAGACAACGTTGGTGGCCGTACGTGCCCTTTCAAGGTCGCACGGTTGGTCCGCGATTTCAGTGCAGCGCGACACCTCATTTTACGAGAAGTCTCAGAAGCAAGGGGGCGCGGGCCGGACCCTCGTTGGGCCTCCGCGACGTGCCTGGAAAAAGTAAAACTGCCCGCCGAGCGTGTTCTTCATATCGACCACCTGTTTGCGCGCATCGAGCGTCTTAATACATACGAAGCAAAGACGAACGCCATGACGAGAATCGGATCCCAAGTACCGCCGCCGCCATTCAGGTGTGAATAGAACGCGAGTAAAAGATCGATCGCGAGGCCAGCATAAACCCACTCAGTCAATCGAGGCACATTGGGAATCAGAAGGCCCACGCCACCAAGAATGTGGGTGACGCCAAGCACAGGGATGATATAGAGCGGGTATCCGAGCTGCTGATTGGCGATCCTCCATTCGTCGGGATCGTGAATTAGATATAGCCTTCCGAAGTACACCCAGATCAACGCGACAAGGCCGGTTATTACCATCGCGGCTATTTGAGTTTCTTGACGTCAGCGCCGCAGTTCCCAACCGGGCCGATTCAGCTTGCCCCCGGACTTAGGCGTGGACGAGGTTCGCCTCGACGGCGTTCTGTGCAGCCGCAAACACATCGCGTGCGGACGTCGTACCCGCTACGTGCTCCGTACCCGTGATTCCGAGGTCCATCCATCCCGCGTTAACGCTCTCATACATTTCTTCGGCAGGTCCAGTGTGGCCCTTAGGCACGCCGAACTGCTCAAACGCTTCCGCCCACCCTGCACGCGGGACTGCAAAGGCTTTTACGTTGAGTTTCAGGACTTCACCCAATTGTCCGGCTACTTCATCCGCGCTTACCATCGAACCCAGCTCGATGACGCGATGCCCTGACCACGCCGGCCCGGTCAGAAGCGTTGCCACCTCTGCGCCGATGTCGTCTGACGCGACCATTGCCGATTTCCGGTTTGTAGGATTGTAGAAGACCGGTAGTGTTCCGCCTTGGGCGGCCTGTAAGCCGAAAAGAAAGTTTTCGAAAAAGCCGCCTGCGCGCACGAATGCGACCGGAGATGGCAGGCTACGAAAACCTTGCTCCAAAAGTGATAAGGCCGTGATCATCCCCAGCCCGCTGGTTCTATTCGCGCCCATCGACGAGAGCGCCACCACCCGCGGGGGCACCACCTTGGTCAGCGCCTCGACATAGTTCGCAATCACGCCCTTTGCTTCTTTGTAATCAGGCGAGGGTGCCCATACAGCCGGCAACATAACAAACGCGCCCTCAACACCTTTGAGCGCCGCCGCTATGGCTGTCGCATCGTTCCAGTCTCCATCCACCAACTCCACGCCTTGGTTTGCCCACTTCGCCGCTTTCTGGCGATTGCGCACAAGTGCTCGCACCTGTTTGCCTTGCTTCAGGAGATGCCGCGCGGTGGCGCCTCCAACTTTTCCAGTAATGCCCATGACTAAATACATACTCGTTTTCTCCTTGTTGTTTTTACAGCGATACGGTACCGTATCTGTTGCTACGCGATCCGGCCCAGCGGGCTTTCTACGATACGGTAGGGTGTCTGTGCGTACGCTACAGTGGAGTACTCTTCGAGGTGAAAAGTTGCAAGCGAAACGGTTACCTACTCGTTGTTTAGCGAAGAATGCCAACTGACCTAATCGTTGCTCTTTTGATAGCTGAACGTGACAAGCTGAACGCGGCCATTGCATTGTTGCAAGGCAAAGCTGACAGCAATTCGTAGGAGCGATCTCTTCGCGTCCACATCCGAATCCGATGCGCCTGCTTTTCGGGATTGCTCAATCCCCGAGCACGTGCAGAAGGTCCCGACTCCATTTACCCAAGCCCAAACGCGATGCAGAGTGATCAGGTAGGTCACCGCTGGCGCCTTCACTTGAATTTCGAGTTTCGCTTCACCCTGCTTCTTCCGAGTCGTTAGCGTGGGTTCGTCCCGCGCCAAGGGCCCTTCCAGTCGGGGAGGATCTTGGTGCATACCCCGCTACTGCGTTTATTCCAAAAACGAGGGTTGGCTCCGGTATCGCGGAGGATGTGCACATGCTCTGCGGCGTGCCTGGCGAGCATTTTCTTAGCCGCCGTACTTCACTCGCAGATCGCGTAATTGCTCCAGATCTTGCGTGAGAGCTTCGCGATTCTGGCTCGACATATCGTTGAACTTGAGTACGAATTGCACGTCGCTGATCGCATTGTTCATCTGCGCGCGATCGAACGATCCGTCTTGCCAGGTGCGTTCGAGCAGGTCCATCTGGCCTTGAGCCGTGGCGATGCGATACCCGTCGCCCGGATTCATCGCTACCCGGTTTTGTGTTTGGTTCAGATCCGACCAGGTTTTGTAAAACGTCCGCAGGCCCGTCTGATAGGCGTCAGTCACGTTCGGGTAACTGCGCCGATTGAATTGCGTCTGAGCTCCGGCAGGAATCCACATGAGCAGTAACGTTATAAGAAGCGCACTTGGAATGAAGGAGCGTCTCATACCCTACCTCCCTGCATATTGGACGCCCCAGATTCGTTTAACGAAGCAGTGCGATTGTTAAGGGTCTCACTTGACGTAGTGCTGGAGATCCCGCTCACCTTCATTACACTCGAATTCCATAATGTCATCGCCCTGTTTCTGCCGGCGAATGAAGAATTTCATGCTCCAGGGCCGAGTGTAAACTTTGGGATCATCGAGAGTGGCTTCGTACTGGATGGTCTTGGGGTTGATCAGGGTGTAGCGCTCGACGACATGCAGCTGGTCGCTATGGAAATTGGCGGCCATGTCGAGCCAGGTCTCATCGTTGAAGCCGTTAACGTCAACCACTAAGGTGTCGCCTTCCCAATGGCCGACCGAATCGCCCATCCAGGTGTTAAGAATATCGCGCCCTTCGGGATGTTTGTGGGATCCGTCCGTGTGAATGATGCGAATGCCATGCGGGTACTCGTACAAGAAGACGACCAGACCCGGCTTCTGGACCACTTCCCAGGGAAACGGAGTGTAGACCGCGCGCGGTACGCCGGGCAAATGACAATGTGCCTGAGGGTCGTTGGAAGCGTCCTTGAACAGCTCGGCTTTCTTCGCCAGCGCCCAGGGCTGATAGGGTATTTTGTGGTTGGGCGGATCTACAACAACGCCTTTTCCGGCGGGGATGCCATAGACCGCCTCATGATCCTCGACGTCGAACGGCGCGAGCGTGTCCGCTAGCCACAGACCATTGAGGTCAGGCTTGCCGTCCGAGTCGCGTTTGAAAGCAGCCGGCAGATCGTCTTTGGGATCGTGCGGCCGCCCGAATTGCGCCGCTGCCCAGGGGGCTATCGAACATAGCCCCGCGGCCAGGCACAATACTCTTCCGATGGTGAACGTTCGCAACAGAACCTCTACGCCTGAACCGATCGAGTGATCTCAGGGGCGTGGATCGGTTCCAATTGGGCCAGCATTTCCTGGGTCCGGTGTTCCCACCACGGCGGCAAATGGAGCTTGGAGCCCAGATGCGCCTCATCCTCATCGCGGAAGAAACCACCGGCCTGGCTGCAAGCGCACTCTACCAGGATTCCACCGGGCGACCGCGTGTACATCGAATAGAAGTAATAGCGATCCTTAATATCGGAGGCGTCGGTGTATCCGAGTTCCTCGTAAATCGCCTTTTGCTCTTCGAGCTCTTCGTGACTATTCACGGCCAGTGCGACGTGATGCACCGTGCCGGCTCCGAAGCCCCAGCTTCCAGCCAGGCGATCGGGATCGTGTTCCAGGATCAAAGTCTTGCCCGGACCTCCGGTGCCCACTTCGAAGCGGTGAAACTTGCCCTCCTGGCCGCTCTTGCGGAAGCCCAGAGCTTCCGTGAAGAAGCGCTCGCTTTCGGCCACTTCGCGCATGGAGAGCACTGTTCCATAGAAGCCGCGGACGGATTCGCCGGCGCCGATGTCTTCGGTTGTCCAGCCCTCGCGGTTGTCGCTCGCGTCTTCCAGGATTTCGAACGCCAGTCCAGCCGGGTGTTGGAAGCGGATGTACTTTTGGCCGAACCGTTCCTGAATGCCGCCATTCTCGATCTTGTGTTTATCGAAATGCTCTTTCCAGAACGGCAGAGAGCCTTTGGGCGCGGAATAGGCGGTCGCGCGGATCTGTCCGGACCCCTGGCGTCCAGTTTTCTGTCCATAGGGGAACGTGGTCATCACCGAACCTGGTTCGGCCTTCGCGTTCGCGTAGTACAGATGGTAGACCGGAATGGTGCCGTCCATCAGCACGGTCTGCTTGACCATGCGCAGACCGACGATCTGCGTGAAAAAGTCGATATCTTCTTGCGCTCTACCGGCGCACGCCGTGATGTGGTGAATACCTGATACGTTGTACTTCATTCTTGTTCTCCAATAGTCCAAATTACATCCAGAAGCATGACTGGTGCTTCCCGGAAAGTCGATAGTGGCAGATTGATAGTTTTAATCACTTTTGCTGATTCAGTGCAGCCGCCTCTTTCGCTAAGGCCAGCACGCGGCGCGAGCAGACCACCCGTCCGCCGCGCGCATACAATTCGTGATTTCGCTCCAGGTCCGCCAGGTCGTAAACATAATTTGCCATCAACCCGGCGGATTGTTTGATTCCGGTTGCCGACGTGTCGGCAAGCCAATTGATTCTATCGAGCCGCGCGCCATTCTTCAAATGGAAGCGCGCCACTGAATCCAGCGGTTCGGCGCCTCGTTTTTCATTCACCAGATACTGGGCACACAGCGGGATCAAACGCCGCTTCATTGCCAGGTCCAACTTTCCCGGTTCCAGGCTGCCATGCGCGGCGGCCAGCCACCTGCGAAAGCCCGGAATGGGCGACAGGGTGGCGAAGGTGCGAATTCGCGGCAGGCTTTTCTGGAGATCCTCCACCACCTGCTTGATCAACAAGCTGCCGAAGGGCACTCCGCGCAGCCCTTCCTGGCAGTTGGTGATGGAATAAAAGATGGCGCTGTCGGCCGATTGCGGGTCGTCCACGGCGGAATCGGGATCGAGCAACGGCTGCACCCGGCCGCTCATGCCGCGCGTCAGGGCCACTTCAATAAAGATGAGCGGCTCTTCGGGCAGCGCGGAATGAAAGAACGCATAACAGCGGCGGTCCGCTTCCAGCCGCCGGCGAAGATCCGGCCAGCCTTGGATCTGATGTACCGCCTCGTATTCGATCAATTTTTGCAAAACCGCCGCGGGCGACCGCCAGTCGATCCGCTGCAGTGTCAAAAATCCGCGGTTGAACCAGGAAGCCAGCAAATGGCCGAGGTCGGCGGCGAGGGTTTCCAGGCGGGCTCCGCCATCGATCTCACGCAGCACTTGGCTCCGCATCTGGACCAACGCGCTGGTGCCCCCCGGGGCCAGATTCAAGCGGCGGAATAATTCCTGGCGGGGAGGTTCGACGACGCGCTGCAAGCAGAGCAGATTATCAGACGATGGCTCCCTCCGGTAGGTGTCGGCGGCGCTGCCAACCTCTTCCGGGTCAGGAGAGAACTCGCGGTTCAGAATCTCGAAAAACACTTGCCGATCTCCCGCGTCGAGCGATTGATAGACAAGCAGAGCCTGGGCCGACAAATCAGCATCGGCAACGCCGCGTTCCGAAAGCAGGACGCGGCACAGGGAAACCAGCTTGCGAATGGAGCGGGGACTGCTGGAGACAACAGCAGTTCCGAACCTTGCGGTTAGCCCCAGAATACGCGCCAATCCCACGGGTTTTACTTTTGATCCGGCGTGCTGTTGGGAGTACCGGCGAAGACCCTTCGCCCGTCCGGCAACTTTACGTTGCGCGCCGCAGCGGTATGCGAACCGTCTTTGGCGAGGAAGGCGTCGAGCGTGACCACGTCCCCGGCTTTGAGATCCGCCTTGCGCCAGCCCTGCCGGTAGAGCGCGTTGGGAGCGCCGGTCTCGATCGCCCAGTTGACCACCGTGCCATCGTCGCCCTTCACATCCACATAAATGTAAGCGTGAGGATTCACCCAATCCACTTTGGTGACGACGCCGGTGAACGTCACCTGCTTCTTTCCGTCAAACTCCGCGGCGAACGAATGATGGGCAAAAACAGGAACGGCGGGGACCAAAAGCCCTAACGCAACGGACAAGCCGGCGAAAGATGTAATCTTCACTGCGATTTCTCCGAAGGGTTTTACCCTTCTGGTTAATATTGTCACGCGGTTCACGCACATCCGGGGCATTATCACGGCAAGTGATCCTGCCCATCCGATTTCAAAGCCTGCGCGCGGGGAAATGCGGCAAACTCGGTATGCTGTAGGAGAGAACGCATACATGAAGCTCAGTAACGATCGCATTTTGACCACCCACGTCGGTAGCCTGCCACGCCCGCAGGAGGTTGTCGATTGTCTTTTCGCGCAAGATCGCGGCGAGAATTACGATCCCGTGAAATTCGACCACGTGGTCCGGCAAGGCGTGCTCGACGCGTTGCGGAAGCAGGTAGAAGCCGGAGTCGACATCGTGAGCGACGGAGAGATGGGGAAAATCAGCTATGCCACCTACATCCGTCACCGGCTCACCGGCTTCGAGGGCGATTCGGCCCGCCCGACGCCCCAGGATTTAGAAGACTTTCCGGGTTACCGCGACCGCCTGGTTTCCGCCGGAGCATCGGCCAAATATCAGCGGCCGGTTTGCAAGGGCCCGATCGCGGTGAAAGATCTGGAACCGCTGAAGAACGATATTGCCCGCATGAAAGACGGCTTAGCGCAGGTGAACGCCGGCGAGGGCTTTATGAACGCCGTGTCGCCAGGGACCATCGCCGTCTTCCAACCGAACGAATACTATCCCACGCACGCCGCCTACATGCAGGCGCTGGCCGATGCGATGCGATCGGAGTACGAAACCATTGTGAATTCGGGCTTGCTGTTGCAGGTGGATTGTCCGGATCTGGCTATGGGCCGGCACAGCCGATTCCGCGACATGACCGATGATGAGTTCCTGCGGGCGGCGGCGATTCAGGTGGAAGCGCTGAATCACGCGCTGGCAAATGTCCCGGCGGACCGTGTGCGCATGCACGTCTGCTGGGGCAACTACCAAGGTCCTCACACGCATGATCTGCCCCTGGCAGAGATTCTGCCAATCGTCTTAAAAGCCAAGCCTCAGGCGCTGCTGCTGGAAGGGGCGAATCCTCGCCACGAACACGAATGGGAAATTTGGTCTCATCAGAAGCTTCCGGACAACAAGATCCTGGTTCCGGGCATTGTCGCATCGAGTTCCAATTACATCGAGCATCCCGAGTTGGTGTCGCAGCGGATCATCCGCTACGCCGGCCTGGTGGGACGCGAGCGCGTCATCGCCGGGACCGATTGCGGATTTGGGACCTTCGCCGGTTTCGGCCCGGTGTATCCCGATTTCTGCTGGTTGAAGCTGCGCGCACTGGCCGACGGCGCTCAACTGGCTTCCAAGAAATTGTGGGGCAGAGTCAGCTCCGCGGCTTAAGTATGCGATCCAATATCCGATCATGAGAACCACGTTGTACTCCGCCGCTTTGGCCGTAATGGTCCTGGCGGGAAATCTTGCCGGTGCATCCGCTAATCCACGAACCTACGATGGCCATCCCAATCTCAGCGGAATTTGGCAAACCTTGAGCACGGCCAATTGGGACCTGCAAGACCATCCGGCTGCGCCAGGTCCGTTCTTCCAGTTGGGCGCGGTGGGCGCAGTTCCATCCGGCCAGGGCGTGGTAGAGGGAGGCGAGATTCCGTACAAGCCCGAGGCGCTCAAGCAAAAAGAGGCGAATTTCAAGAACCGCTGGAAAGACGATCCGGAAATCAAATGTTACATGGCCGGCATCCCGCGCGCCAATTATATGCCGTATCCGTTTCAGATCGTGCAGACGCCCAGCACCATCCTGATGGCCTACGAATACGCCAGTGCGAACCGGGTGATCAACATGACCAAGACGCCACTGGAAGCATCGGTGGATACCTGGATGGGCACGGCCAACGGCCATTGGCAAGGCGACACCCTGGTGGTGGATAACACCGGCTTCAACGATCAGAGCTGGTTCGATCGGGCGGGCGATTTCCACAGCGATCAGTTGCATGTGGTGGAGCGCTTCAATCTGATCGATGCCGATCACATCAACTACGAGGCCACCATCGAGGATCCGCAAGTATTCACGCGTCCCTGGAAAATCAATCTGGTGTTGTACCGGAATATCCGGAAGAATGCGCAATTGACCGAGTTCAAGTGCGTGGAATTCGCCGAACAACTGCTGTACGGCGACGTGGTCAAGAAAACGAAGTAGGAGGCTCCCTGTGAAATCCCGATCCCTGTTCCTGGCATTCAGTTTCGCGATGGGCGGCTTGGCTTTCGCCCAGACCAACTCCAGCAACTACACGCCGCCCAAGACTGCCTGGGGCGATCCGGATTTGCAGGGCGTCTACACCACCGACGACCTGAACGGGGTCCCCATGGAGCGGCCGAAAGAATACGGCACTCGCCGCTTTCTGACCGAGCAAGAATACGCCGCGCGCTCCCAAGAAGTGAAGTCGGAGAGAAGTACGATCAATACGGGTATCCGGCCCACCACTGGATTCTGGGCTCTCGTTAAGAACGGGGGCGTGGATGCGGCTGCGGCTCCGGCCCAGTGGATCGAGTATGCCAAGGATGCGTCGCGATTGACGTCGCTCATCGTCGATCCGCCCGATGGCCGCATTCCCGCGCTTACTCCCGAAGGCCAAAAACGCCGCGCCTCTCAGCCGCAGTATTACAACATGCGCCCGGCGTCCTACCTGGATTTAAGCAGTTATGATCGCTGCATCACGCGCGGCGTCACCGGGTCGTTCTTCCCGTCCATTTATGGAAACGGATCGCAGATCTTGCAGGCGCCAGGAGTGGTTGCCATCCGCTACGAGATGATTCACGAGACTCGCCTCATCCCGCTGGACGGCCGCCCGCATGACAGTTCCGGGCTGCGTTCCTATATGGGCGATCCGCGCGGACACTGGGAGGGCAACACGCTAGTTGTCGAAACCACCAACTTTATCGGCGGCAAGGTGGACGTCGGCGGCGTGCCTTATAGCGAGGATTTGAAACTGACCGAGCGCTTCACGCGAGTTGCTCCCAACATCATCGACTATAAGGTGACCATTGACGATCCAAAAACCTTTACCGCGCCCTGGACGGTGGAATTCCCAATCCGTCATGAGCCCGGGTATCGGATCTTTGAGTACGCGTGCCATGAAGGCAACCACGCCATGCACAATCGCCTGAGCGCCGCCCGCGCCTTGGAGCGGGAAGACGCCCAGAAGGCCGCGGCGAGCGGTTCAGGCCCGAGATAGTTCTGCTTTTGTAGGTATCCTTTCCCGGAACGCCTGCTAGTAGCACACTTCAGTTCTCGACTTTCCGTGCCAAGGCCCGAAGTGTGCGCCGGGTCCAGTTTGCATGCATGCGAGTACATCACGTTGAATGATCTGCGATATCACCGTGTCAATCTAGCCATCCGATATTGACTGGTGATATCCTTTGCAAAAGCTCGTAAAGCTTTCAGTTTCTGGGTCAATTCAAGGGAGTCTCAACCGTGCGAATTCTGAAGAACCGTGCAGTTCTGGTCGCTGGCGTTTTGATTTGCTTTTGCCTTGCCTTCATGCCTACGCATGCATTTGGTCAGGTGGCCGGTACGGCGTCCATATCGGGACGCGTAACAGATGCCTCGGGCGCTGCGGTCCCAGCGGCGACCGTCACAATTAAGGACACGGACACATCCGTGAGCCAAACTGTCAACACCGATGAGCAAGGTCGATACCTGGTACCGGATCTTCCCATCGGTCCTTACCAAATCACCACTTCCAAAAGTGGCTTCCAGAATGCGCTCCACAGCGGCATTACGCTAACCGTTGGAAGCGCTCCAGTAATCGACTTCCAGTTGAAGGTCGGACAGGCAACCGAGACAGTGAATGTCTCCGCCGAAGCCGCCCAAGTGCAAACCACCACTTCGGCGGTATCTTCCCTGGTGAATCAAACCCAAATGCGAGAGTTGCCGCTCAACGGGCGCGATTTCGAACAGCTGATTCTGCTCGCACCCGGTGTGGCGACTTACCCGGAAGGCGGAAGCAGCGCGCTCACTTCGGTAGCGAACGCCTACTCGATTTCGGGCACGCGGCCGGAGGGATATGCCAACACGCTGGACGGTGAAGATGTTTTGAACTGGTGGCAGCGTAATGCCGGCGCCAACGTTACGGGCACATCGCTCGGTATCGAGGGCATCGCCGAGTTTCAGACGTTGACCAGCACTTACGGTGCTCAATACGGAGGCAACGGCGGTGCGGTAAACGCCGTGTCGAAATCGGGCACCAACGAATTCCACGGGTCGGCATACGAGTTCTTTCGCAACAGCGACCTGGATGCTCGCGGCTTCTTCGATGGCGCCTCGGTGCCCCCGTTCCGCAAAAACCAGTTTGGCGCCAGCCTCGGCGGACCTATTAAGAAGAACAAAATTTTCTTCTTCGTCAACTACGAGGCTATCCGGCAGGTTCTCGACACGACGTACGTAAACTTCGTTCCGAGCGAGGCGGTGCATCAAGGCATCGTGTATGGAGGAGCCAGCACTCCGACCACCTACGCTATTAACCCGGCGTCGGCTGCCATGCTGGCACTCTACCCGCTTCCGCAAGTTCCCACCAGCAATCCGGATGTCGGCATCTACAATTATGTGGGTGCTCAGACCTCGCCCGAGAACTTTGGCCTCGGCCGCCTGGATTGGAACATTTCCGACAAAGATTCGATGTTCGTGCGTTTTGAAGGTGATTTCGGAACCCGAACCACTTATGCCGGCTTCGGTCTTTGGCCAACCTACGACGTCACTCACAATCAGTTCTTCACCGTGGGGGAGCGTCATATCCTTTCGCCCAACCTGATCAGCCAGTTCACGTCCTCCTTCTCGCGTCCGGTGACGGGAGAGACACAGCCGACGCCGCACTCCGCGCTGCAGTTGTTTACCCCAGCACGCTCAGACGTATTCGTGGCGTTGCCGGAAGGCCTGGGCGCTCTCGGATCTTCGTTCATCGCCCCATTCCAGTATCTTCAAAACAAATTTACGGAGACCGAGAACATGGATTGGATCCATGGCAGCCACGATATCAAGTTTGGCTTGGGGTTCAAGCGTGAACAGCTTAACCCCTACGCGTACACCTATTGGAACGGCTTCTACCTGTTCCTGACGCTGCCGAGCTTTATGGAGGGCAATCCGTTCGAGTTCACCGGGGCGCCGAACGGCGGCACCAACGCCAACCGGTACGAACGTACGATTTCGCTGGATCCTTACATTCAGGACGACTGGAAAGTCAACAGCCGGCTGACCATCAATCTCGGGTTACGTTACGAGTGGGAATCCAACCCAATCGAGACACGGAATAACTATTACAACGTTGTGGGGCCTCCTTTTGGAACCAGCTTTCAAAATGTGCCCAACGCGTATGTGAGTAACCCTTCGAATAAGAACTTCGACCCACGAGTGGGGCTGGCGTGGGACGTGTTTGGAGATCACAAAACTTCCGTTCGCGCTGGCTTCGGGATTTTCCATGATGTGTTCCAAACCTACACATTCTCCTCCGCCTACACCTCCAACCCGCCATTCCAGACGGTGAATCAGTTCTTCGGGTTTAGCCCCGACCCCAATTGGCCGACGCCCTTCGTTGGTGGCGGGAACCCGGTTCTGAGCCAGACGAATGGAACTTATTATGGGATTCATACCACCCCGTATACGATCGAGTACAACGTCAATATCCAGCGGGAGCTATTTGCGAACACGCTGCTCTCGGTGGGTTATACCGGAACGCGCGGTGTCCACCTGTTGGCTTTCCATGACTTCAACGCGCCTGTCCCGACGGTCATTGACGGCGTGGATCATTTCGCAACCGTAGCTAATGGCGTCGGGATCCAGAATCCGCGCCCCTATTCGGCCTTCGGCGCTCTGGACATGACCGACACCAGCAGCTATTCCAGCTACAACGCGATGCTGGTGAGCCTAGAGCATAAGCTTTCGGCGAATTTCGTGGCGCAGTTCTCGTATACGTATTCGCACTGCATCGATAGCGCCTATACCTACGGCGGGTTGGGATTCAATAACGGTAGTTCCGCCATCACCAATCCCTATGATTGGGACGCCGACAAGGGGAACTGCAGCTTCGATCTTCGCCACGTAATCTCGGGCAACGTGGTTTACCTTCTGCCCTTGCACGGCAACCGCTGGAAAGACGGCTGGCAGATCACTGGAATTCAAGCCTGGCACACGGGTGTGCCATTCTCACTGTCCGAAGGCGACCAGGCGGACCTCCAGAACAACTTCGGTTCTGCGCGTCCGAGTTACGTTAGCGGCTGCAACGTCTACGCCAACCAAAGTGTAACGAACTGGTTTAACAGTGCATGCTTTGTCGCCTCACCATACGGTACAGTCGGAAACCTGGGCAGGAACAATATTATCGGTCCAGGCTATGTAGATACCGATTTTGGCGTGTTGAAGAGTACGCGGATCAACGAGAAGTTTAACCTGCAGTTCCGCGCGGAGTTGTTCAATATCTTTAACCACGCGAACTTTGCCACGCCGGGTGGTGGAGTCTTTACTGCCGGAGTGGTTCCCACAGCGGTTACCAATGCGAACCAGATCACCTCGATCGTCGGCAACGCGCGTCAAACGCAGTTCAGTCTGAAGCTGATTTTCTAAACAACTGATCCTGCCCAAGCGGAAGAAGAGGACGGCTGGCAACAACGACTCTCATCCGCTTGGGCTGTTTCATCTCTGGCGAACGCCGTATCCAAGAGTCAGAAGACGGTGGCCGAAGCAGGCATCTAAGCGCGTTCGATAGTGCCGGGCGAAAGCGTCGGAGGCGAGTGCGTCCGATTGCGGCCGGCAAGAAAATAGCGGTAGTCTCCGCGGACGCCGAGCGCCCTCGTCATCGAGAACGTCCAGACTTACTTTATCTCAGGTACTTGTCAAACCACGTGAGTTCTTCATAAAGCACGTGCTCCATGGTTTCTTCTCCCCGATAGCCGTGCGCCTCGGCGGGCAACATGACCAGGCGCACGGTGCCGCCATTTCCACGGATGGCCGCGTAGAAGCGTTCGGACTGGATCGGATAGGTTCCGGTGTTGTCGTCCGCCTCTCCATGGATCAGCAAAACGGGCGTCTTGATTTTGTCCGCAAACCAGAAGGGCGACATCCTGGTGTAGATCTCAGGCGCTTCCCAGAAGGTGCGCCGCTCCGATTGAAAACCGAAGGGCGTGAGCGAGCGATTATACGCGCCGCTTTCGGCCACCGCAGCCCGAAACAGCTTGGTATGGGCGATCAGGTTGGCGGTCATGAACGCGCCGTAGCTATGCCCGAAAACCCCGATGCGTTCGCGGTCCGCCACGCCCATCTCGACGGCCTTATCGATGGCCGCCTGCGCGTCCATTTGCAGCTGCTCGACGTAGGTGTTATTCACCGTATCGGCATCGCCGACGATCGGCATGGCGGCGTTGTCCAGCAGCGCGTATCCGGCAAGCGCAACCAGTTGATGGTAGTTGAGCTCGGGAAAGGCTTGGGCCTCATGCCCGGTCACCTGACCGGCCGTCGCGGCATCGCTGAATTCGTAAGGATACGCCCAGACCACCGTGGGCAGGCGCTTGCCCGGGGTGTAATTCGCGGGCAGGTAAAGGGTGAAGGACAGAGGCACTCCATCGGCGCGCTTGTAGGTGACCAGCTGTTTGGTGATGCCCGCTGCTTGCGGCATCGGATTGGGATAACGGGTGAGGGCCTTCAGGCTATTCTCTGTCCGAATAAAATAGTTCGGCGGCTCGGTGGGATTTTCGCGGCGCGTGAGCAGGCGCGTTCCGGTGTCGTCCAGCATGGCGACCACGGCTTCATACGCATCGCTGCTTTGGAACAATCGGTCGGATTTTAAGGTTGTCAGGTTGAATCGATCGAGAAATGGGTGATCGCCCGAAGGCGACGCCCCCACGCCCGCAAGGTAAATCTCATCGCCGGTCTGGATCACGATCCGGCGCCCATCCGGTGTGGTCTTCAACACCGGATCGCCAGGGTCGTGATACTCGTCGCGCTCATTGCGTTTGAATATGACGCGGCCTTCCAAACCCGGCTTTTCGAGATCGATTTCGAAAGTCCGGACAATGCGCTCCTTGCGTTCATAGTCCTCAACCAGCGCTTGGCCGTTTGCTAACGGCCACATCCCACGAAAGCGTTCCGGGGGTTTGAAAACTTCCAGCGGCTGGGTCTGGAAAGGCGCAGGGAGGACCAGGATCTTGTCGCGGAAGGGAACGGTTTCTTTTGGATTGCCATGATCGAGTGCTTCCGCCCAAGTGAGAGTGGCCGGCTTTTGTGGCAGCCACGCGATGGAACGAGGTCCGCTGCGGACCCCGGCGAGCGGCACTCGCTCCGCCAGCGGAAGGCTCGCCACCTTGTATTCGAATTTCCCGCCGCGATCCCAGACTTCGATTTCCTCCGGGAAAAGGCCGCACGGAAGTTGATACGAATACGGCTTGTGCAGGTAGCCCACCAGCCAATGCCGCTGATCGGGCGAGGGGCGCACGATGGTATACAGCCCAGGTTTTCCAAGCGGGCTCACTTGGCCGGTCGCGGAGTCGAGATACGCCAGTTGCGAGGTCGCGTAATAGTCGAAAAGATCTTCGTCATGAGGGCTGCTCAGCAGATCTTCGTAGGTGGGCGCCGGGCCGGCATGTCCGAGGCTTTCCTGTACGTGCGGACCTTGCGGGATTGCACTTTCTTCGGGCGGTGCCCCCCGTCCGGCCGGGATCAACCGGACCAGCAGCTGGCGATTGTCACCCATCCATGCCACCGGCCCCATTCCCTCGCGCTGTTGCGCCGGAAGAACGCCATTGATTCTGACACCGGCGCTTCTATCAAGAACGCGACGCGTCGCTCCCGTGGCGGTGGTTCCCAGCCATAACTCGATGCCGTCCGCGAGCATGTTGGTGAAGGCGAACCGTGTTCCGTCCGGGCTCCAAACGGGCGCGCCCAGCTTCGGATCGCGCGGCAGAGCCACTTTCATTTCTTGCCCGTCAGACAAACGGCGGATCACGAGCGAGGTGTAGTAGGGCGCCAGGTGCATGCCGTTCGTGCGAACGTCAATGCGGATTCCGGCCAGCCGCAACATGGGTTGGGCAACCTCGGCGATGGGCGGGTAGCGGACCGGCTGCAGAAAAATGGCGTAATCGCGTTGCGGACTGACCGAAACCACCGGAGTGGGAAGCGCCCGCAGTGCATCGCGGACAATCTGCGGCGGCTGCCGGTAGGAGCTGTCAGCGGCGAGCAGGAACGCGGCTATTAAGAGCGTGCCGGCAGCTGCCCGGAAGAAGCTTCCTCCGGCCACGCCCTGACGTTGAAGAAGGCCCTGAGAGCCTGACAGGTGTAGTTTCACATCTCCTCCAAAAGGATGAGAAATCGGCCTTCTACCGGGAGGACCGTCTGGACGCGATCGATTTATATCAGTCTAACCCGGTTTGCCTCCTCATAGACCGGCGTGCCGCGACGAACGGATCGGCCTTGGCCAAGAACGGAGCTTCAGCGCCGACTCTCCTGGCCACGCCGCGCCGGCACGCGCGTCAAACTCTGGAGCCCGAATTCTGAGCAAACTCGGCTGTTTGATGTTCTCGTTTTCCGCCGGGTACGTTACAATAGTGCTCGTCACGGAGAGGTGGCAGAGTGGTCGAATGCGGCGGTCTCGAAAACCGTTGAACCTTTACGGGTTCCGGGAGTTCGAATCTCCCCCTCTCCGCCATCTACCTCAATCCACAATAGAAAACCGCGCGGCGGCAACACCCTAGCCGGCCTTCTGCTCGCACGGCTCGACTTGCATGCAACGATGGTATATTCTAGGCTTCGGTCGGGAAAACGCCGACCAGAGGGAGCTGAATCCATGGCGAGTCGAAGAGAATTCATTCAGGCAGGCATCGCGGCGTCCGTGCTGCCGATGGCAGTCGCAGGCAGGAACCTGGCCCCCAGCGAGCGCGCCGATCCGGTCAACTTCTATAAGGTGATTTTCGACGAGCGATTCCCGGCCAGCGTCGCTTTTGGCGAGGAGTGGAAGGCGCGAGGCGCAGCCGTTCACGCGATCCGCGGCGATATCACCGATTTGTGGTTCCACGATCTCGATCGTCAGTGGAAGAAGCGGCCGGTGGCGATTGCCGGGTTGACCGCCCATGGCCCTTTATTCTGCCTGGAACGACTGGCGTGGGATCGCGGCATGCGCGTTGTGTCCCGCATTGAGCGGCCGAGCTGCGACCCGGATGGCGAACCGCTGACCTCTTGGGTGATTGCTCCTAAGAAGTCTAGTCCGAAGGAGCGCGTATAGCATGCTACCGCCTGGCGTAAATCAAAAGGATTTTTCGGACGCGCTGCAGCAATTCGAAGAAGCCGTCGGCAAGGAATGGGTTTTCATCAGCGACGAAGACGTGGCGCTCTATCGCGACGCCTATTCGCCGTTCTGGGGCGAGCCCGAAGAACGCGTCGCATCGGCCGCCGTGGCGCCCTACACGGTAGAGCAGGTGCAGGCGGTGATGAAGACCGCGAACGAATACAAGATCCCGGTGTATCCGATCTCTACCGGAAAGAATCTCGGCTATGGCGGCTCGGCGCCGAATCTTTCGGGCAGCGTAGTGCTTGATCTCAAGAGGATGAACCGCATCCTGGACGTGAGCGAGCGCAACCACTCCGCGCTTGTGGAGCCGGGCGTCAGTTATTTCGATCTTTACCGCTATATCCAGGAACGCAAGCTGAAGGTTTGGGTGGACGTTCCCGATCCCGGCTGGGGCAGCCCGATCGGCAACGCGCTCGATCATGGAGGCGGGTATTTGCGCTCGGAATTTCGCGTGCATTTCGATTCGCATTGCGGAATGGAAGTGGTGCTGGCCAACGGCGACCTGCTGCGCACGGGCATGGGCGCGATGCCCGCCGCGCAAACCTGGCAGCAATACAAGTTTGGATTCGGCCCCTGGATCGACGGCATGTTTTCGCAATCGAACTTCGGCGTGGTTACCAAGATGGGCCTGTGGCTCATGCCGGAGCCGGATGCTTATCTCACCGGGACCGTGACGGTGCCGAAGTACGAAGACCTGGTCCCGATGGTGGATGTTCTGACGTTCCTCGAAAACTCGGGCATATCGAACGGCATGCCGGGCCTTGGCAGTCCGATTCTGGGCGGCTTCATGATGCCTCCACGAGCGCCAGAGGTGACCGCGATGCTGGAGCGGGGCGGCGTGGAGGGGGCCGAGCTGCACAAATATGCCGAGGACAAGGGCATCCCGTTTTGGAACTGCACCGTCAAGTTCTATGGGCCGGCGAAAGCGATCCGCGCGCAGTGGGAGTACGCGCAGGAGAAGTTTTCAGCGATTCCGGGCGCTAAGTTTCAAGATGGCGAATTCTACAAACTTCCGCTGACACCTGAGCAGTTCAACAAGGTCCACAAGCCGGAGTTTGGAATCCCGAGCCTCGAGATGTTTTCCATCGGCGCCCGTTCGCCATCCAATCCGACTCCCACTAACGGCCACATCTGGTTTTCCCCAATTATTCCCAGAACCGGCGAAGCGATCCTGGAAGCGAACAAGGTTTTTTCTCAGGCCGCAAAAGATTACGGCTTGCCGCTGCTCTCCTTCAGTCTTCCGTCGACGTATTGGACGCGATCCTTCATCTTCCTCTTTGGCTTTCCGATCACGCACGACATCGCCACCAACAAGAAGAATCGCGAGACCTTCAAACAGGTGATTCGCGTCGCAGCCGAGCATGGCTGGGGCGAATACCGAACTGCTCCGGCGTACCAGGATGAAGTGATGGCGACGTATTCCTTCAATAATCATGCGCTGCGGCGCTTTCACGAAACAGTGAAAGATGCCGTCGATCCCAACGGGATCATCTCAGCGGGGCGTTATGGGATCTGGCCCAAACATCTGCGGGGGACGAAGGCATGAAGCACTTCGGAACAGCGCTATTTTTGCTAGCTTCGCTCGCATTCCGTGGTTCGGCCTTCGGCGCCGACCAGGCAAGTATTCAGAAGGGCGAAAAGGTATTCAACTATTGGTGCGCCACTTGTCACGGTCCCGGATTACCCGGCACTGTCGCATTGCAGACTAAGTACCAGGGCGCAAAGCCGGCCCTGCTGAGTGAACGTACGGACTTGATTCCACCGGTCACCAAAACATTTGTACGAAAAGGCGTCTCGATTATGCCGTTTTTTCGCAAAACCGAAATCAGCGATGCGGATTTGGATGCCTTGGCCGCTTACCTGGCGCGCAACAACAAAGCTCGTCATCCCTGATCTAAGCCCTGATTCGCCGCCTGCTGACCGGGGCGTATAACAGGAGACTTCGACAGCGCCCGGCGCCGCCACCTCATCACGCCGGACCAATTGGCCAGAAAGGAGACCGGGTTTCGAACCAGGCTAGCGTTCAAATGTCCCGTCTTGGCCCTAAAGCTTGGATCCTCGCCACAGTTCTCCTGTTGCTCTTATTGGCCGTCTTCTCCTCTTCCAAGAGAAGCATTAAATCCGAATCTACAGCGCTGAACCCGCTGCCATCAAAGCAGAATGAGCCAAAGACGCCAGATTCTAACAGTAGGCCGGCCGTCTCACCGCCGAGATTCCGTGTCCATCGCTCGAAGCTGGAAGAAGGTACGTCAGTGATTGTCTCTCCCTCGACCAGCGATGAGCAGCTTGAAAGCTTGTTGTGGCTCTTCCGTGAGAAAGTGCGATCTCATCGCTTCGCCGATATTGGTATCACGCGCCCCACGTCGAAGCGATTCGGCGCAGAAGGTTATTCGGCGGGCATAATCTCGGTCTATCGGAACCAGAAATGTGCTGGAGAGAACTTTTCCGATGCCGGACTGGGCCCATGCGGCTATGGGGACCACTCTGCTGCCGTTTACCAATGGGGTCTCTTGGTTAACGGGGTCTTCGATCCGGATGCGGACTCTGCCGGAATCATTTCGTCGGACGGAGCGAAGACGGAGGTCTTCAGTTACAAGGATCACTGGCAACTTCCCGCTGAATTGAAGGCCGAGCGAGATTCAGAGCAAAACGGCCAAGAGGCGAGGGAAAAGGTGCGACAGGTAAATCGGATGACCATTGCGGAGGGGCTGGAGCAGCAACTAAGGGCTGCCGGGTTTGATATCACGGTCTGGGCACGAGATGAACAGTCTGACGAGTTGGCGCTCAATTCAGATGTGTTCAAAGATACTGCCGCGCGAGTCAACTTCCTGGACAGTGTCTTGCCGAAATGGAGGCACGACCTGTGTCAAGCAGGATTTCGACAAGTTCGATTGATCCGTAGCGGTCTTTTTTCTGTCGGCGACGCCTATTCAATTGGATGCAACTAGACGGCCTTGTCACGGCCTAGTGGTGAAGTAACGGAGAGCGCAGATGCCAGAATCAATCGCGGTTGGACAGTCAGAGGTTCCCGATTTTGAGGCACTCATGCTCCCGGTGCTCAGAGTTTCTAACGACGGCAAGGAGCATCGGATTCATGATATTGTTCAGCAGGTCGGCGATCATTTACAACTCTCACCCGCCGCAAGGGCCGAGCTTCTACCGAGTGGTCGTGAGGGGCTTTTTTCTAACCGGGTACGTTGGGCCGTTCAGTATCTCACGTGGGCGTCTGCGCTGAAGCGCACCAAGCGTTCGGTCTACCAGATCACCGAGACAGGACAGTCCTTGGTGGATAATCCTGGCGGCATTACCACTAAGATGCTTCGTCACTTCTCGGGGTTTGCCGAACCTCTTGATGGCGAAGCTGCGATGCATGGGCGCTGCATTGTTTTTCAGCCCTTTGATGAGGGGCCATTTGATAAGAGGTACGAGGACACAATCGCTCCAGCCGTCAAGGCGTCGGGGCTTCAGGCGTACCGAGTGGATCATGATGCTGGAGCGGTGATCCCAGTTGAGACCTTGCACGAGCAGATCAGATCGGCCACCATCTGCCTTGCCGATATTACCGACCAAAACCCGAATGTCATGTACGAACTAGGGTTCGCTATTGCCTGTGATAAAAAGGTGGTCCTCATCTCTTCTACTCAACAGACACAGCACTTTCCATTTGATATTCGACAACGTCGAATCATCGAATACGAATCGGATTCTCCGAGGGATTTCGAAAAACTGAGGAACGATATTGTTGACAGCATTCAGGCCCTTCTTGATGGTCGCCACAAGGAGGCCCCGGAAGCGTCTTGAGTAAGTAGAGGGATTTATCCATCCGCTCCTCGCTGTGCCAATCGCAAGGGCCTTCGAGATGCTCATGACGGATCCGGATCCTCGGTAGACATATGCCAGGTCAAGCCGAAATCGGAAACGTGAGCGCGTTCGGAGCGTTGCAATTCGCCGCGACCAACCCTTAAGTTACACCCCTCGTAGACCGGATCTGTTGACCGGGACGTATAATAGGAAACTTCGACAGCGCCCGGTGCCGCTGCCTCATCACGCCGGACCAAGGAATAGACGAATCCATATGGCTCGCATCGTTCTCGGAATCGGCACCTCGCACGGAGTTATGGTCTCCATTCCCTCCGAGTATTGGAAAGACCGTGTGCCGGCTGACCGCGCTGAAAAGCGGCACCCGTTCCGCGGCGGCACGTACACGTTCGATGAGCTGGCCGGCCTGCGCGCGAGCGAGAATCTTCCCGATCAGATCCGGCCCGATGAGCTGTGCGAACGTCACGCGCGCTGCCAGCGGGCCATCGCCGCGCTGGCCGATACGTACGCTGGCGCGCGAGCGGATATGGCGGTGATCGTGGGTAACGACCAGTTGGAAGTCTTCACGCGCGAAGGGATTCCGGCATTCAGCGTCTTCCGGGGGCCCTATGTGGAAGGCATCCCGCGCACGCCGGAATTCCTGGCGAAGCTCAACCCGGCGATCGCGCGCGCCGAGCTGGACCGGACGCCGCAGGTCTATACGCAATATCCATGCCTGCCGGACGCAGGGTGGCACGTCACCGCGGCGCTTACCGCGGACGGCTTCGACATCACGCAGATGACGCGACTGCAGACCGGCGAAATCGGCTCCAACGCCGCGCCGCACGCGTTCGGCTTCGTTTACCGGCGGATCATGCGCGATCAAGTGACGCCGCATGTGCCGGTATTCATAAATACGTTCTATCCGCCCAATCAGCCGCCGGCCGCGCGTTGCTTCGAATTTGGGCGTGCGCTGGCGCGGGCCGTGGCGTCGTGGCCGGAAGACAAGACGGTTGCGATGGTGGGTTCGGGCGGCATGTCGCATTTTGTCGTGGATGAGCAGTTCGACAGGGAGGTGCTGGATGCGATGGAATGGGGCGATGCGGCCGCGTTGGGGAAGGTGCCAGAGACTGTGTTCCAGTCCGGGACGTCGGAGATCAAGAACTGGATTGTCCTGGCAGGTGCGATGAAGGAAGCGGGATTGAAAATGAATCTCGTGGATTACGTCGCGGCCTATCGCTCCGAAGCGGGGACCGGCAGCGGGTTGGGTTTTGCGGTGTGGCAGTAATGAAGGCCGCATATATCGAACAAACCGGCTCGCCGGAAGTGCTTGTGTTCGGCGAGCGCCCCATGCCAGCGCCTGCCGCGGGTGAAGTGCTGGTGAAGATCGCGGCCGTGGGCGTGAACTTCGCCGATATCAACGTGCGCAGCGGCGTCAACAAAGTCCCGCTGCCTGCGATTCCCGGCATGGAAGCTGCGGGCACCATCGAAAAGATCGGCGAGGGCGTCACGGGCTTTGCGCCGGGGGATCGCGTGGGTTATGTGATGGTGCGCGGCTCTTACGCCGAATACGCCGCCGTTCCTGCGAAGATGCTGGCGCGCATCCCGGACGGCACCAGCTTGGAAACCGCGGCTGCCGCCATGCTGCAGGGTTTCACCGCGCACTATCTCACGCAAACCACTTATCCGCTGAAGCCGGGAATGACGGCTCTGATTCACGCGGGCGCGGGCGGTACCGGCCGGCTGCTGGTGCAACTGGCGTCACAAGCGGGCGCGCGTGTGATTGCTACTGTCGGGAGCGAGGCGAAGGCCGCTATTGCGCGGGAAGCCGGCGCTGCGGAGACCATCCTCTACGAGCAGCAGGATTGGGTGGCGGAAGTGAAACGGATCACCGGCGGCGAAGGCGTCGACGTGGTTTACGATTCGGTGGGCAAGACTACGTTCCTTAAAGGCCTGGATTGTCTGAAGCCGCGCGGCATGATGATCCACTTCGGCGTTTCGAGCGGGCAGATTGAGCCGCTCAATACGCGCGCGCTTACCGAGCGCGGCTCGCTTTATCTCACGCGGCCCACGCTGCTCACGCATGTTTCCAGCCCCGCGGAAATCGCGTGGCGCGCCGGGGATATTTTCCGCTGGATCGGAGAAGGCAAACTCAAGCTCAGAGTGGAGCACGAATATCCGCTGGCCGACGCCGCGCAGGCCCATCGCGATCTCGAAAGCCGCGCCACCGCCGGGAAGATTATTCTGCGAACGGCCTAATGGCCCGCCACCGTCTCGAACCGCCCGCCGGCGGCTGCTTCCAGCGCGGCGGCTTCGGGCGACTTCGATACCAGCACAATGGCAATCGCGGTGATCAGCGCCGGCACCGCCACCAGCTTCAGCAGATTCGGGCCGGAGACACCGATTTCGAGCAGCACGCCTCCCAGATAAGGCCCGAGGATGGAGCCGCAGCGGCCGACGCCAAGCGCCCATCCCAGGCCCGTGGCGCGCGCCGCGGCCGGATAATAGGCGCTGGTGAAGGCGTTCATCGAATTCTGTCCGCCGATGGTACAGAAGCCCGCGCCGATGGCGCTGGTGGTCAGCAGCAGAGCGTTCGTGCCAGCCGATCCGAGGCTGAGGAGGCAGAGCGCGCTTCCGACGAAGGCGATTCCCAGGATCCATTGCGGCTTGGTTTTGTCGCTCATGTAGGCGAACAGCAGCGCGCCCACGATGCCGCCGGCGCTGTAAAGGCTGGTGATCAGGCTGGAGCGCGCGATGGAGAGCCCGCCCGTCTTCAGGACCGAAGGCAGCCAGTTCAGGATGAAGTAGAGCGCCAAGATATTCATGAAGTAGGCGGTCCAGATCAGCAGCGTGCGGGTGGTGTAGCCGCCTTCAAAAAGCAGGCTCACGGGGAAATGTTCTTTCACAGAGCCCGCCGGAATCCTCGGCTCCTTCCAGCCCGGCGCCAGCAAGGCCACAACTTTCGCCAGTTCGGTGCGCGGCTCGGCGGAATTCAGAAGCTGGGGCAGGGAATTGGGAAAGCTCCACAGGGCCAGCGGCAGCATTAGCAGCGCGGCCACGCCGCCGAAGATCAGTACCGCTTGCCATCCGTACCTGGGGATCAGCGTGGCGCTGACCGTGCCGCCCACTACGCCGCCTAACGAGAAGCCGGCGCTGGCGATGGTCACGATTGTGGTGCGCCAGCGTGTGGGTGCATATTCGGAAACCACGCCGATGGCCTGGGGCATCACGCCGCCTACGCCGAAGCCGGTGAGGAAGCGGCAGGCGATCAGCATCTGCAAAGACGACACCCAGATGGTGGCGATGGTGGAGAGGCCGCAGATCAAAATGCAAATGACCAGCAGGCCGCGGGTCTTGAAGCGATCCGCCAGTGGAGCGAACACCAACGCGCCGATGGTGAGCCCGAACAGCCCCACGCTGAGGGCGCTGCCCATTTGCAAAGGTGTGAGATGGAGCAGTTCGCGCAGCGCCGGCGCCACGTATCCGATGGCCTGGGAATCGAAGCCCTCGGTGAGCAGGAGCAGCACCGCGATGGTGACCATCCGGATGTGAAAGCCGGTGACGGGGCGGGTATCGAGCGCGGCCCGGAAACTGACTATTCTCTGATCCACTGCACCTCCCAACACGGACGCCGCGCGGGGCGTCCGAATCAGTATATCTGCAAAGCGTACGGGCGGGATCGTGCCGCGGTTCACCGGAGTTGTGGCGCACGCACTCCCGCCGCGTCCCCACTCGTGGGGACGATTGGGTTTGGCATTCCGTGGTGAGCCCAAGAGCGTTCACACGATTGTGAACGCTGCACCCGAGGAGTGCGTGCGCCACACGCGGCGATATACACTGACAGTTTATGAAACCGAGAATCATTCGCAATATCCCGCGTCCGGATCCGGATGTGGTTCGCCGCCTGGGAGCACAGGGCGTGGCCACTGTCCACGAAGCGCAGAATCGCACCGGGTTGATGCGCCCTTACATGCGGCCCATCTATCCCACCGCGCGGCTGGCTGCTCCCGCGGTCACCGTTTCCTGCGCGCCCGGCGACAACATCATGATTCACGCGGCGGTGGAGGTTTGCAAGCCTGGCGACGTGCTGGTGGTGACTACGTTTGCCGAATCGACCGACGGCTTTTTCGGCGAACTGCTGGCCACTTCGCTGCGCGCGCACGGCGTGACGGGCCTGATTATCGACGCCGGCGTGCGCGACGTGGCCGATCTCACCACGATGCAATTCCCGGTATGGTCGAAGGCCATCTCGGCGCAGGGCACGGTGAAAGCTACGCCGGGCTGGGTGAATACGGATGTGGTTTGCGCGGGCGCGACGGTCCATCCGGGCGACGTGATCGTGGCCGATGTCGACGGCGTAGTGGTGGTGCCGCGAGAACTGGCCGCGGAAGTGGCGGCGCTGGGCGACGCCCGCGTTGCCAAAGAAGAGGTGAGCCGCCAGGAATTGAAAGCCGGCGCACTTAGCCTGGACCGATCGGGATTGCGCGCCAAGCTGGTGGCGATGGGCGTCGAATGGGTGGATGAGGCCTGAGTCTTTTGCCCTTAGTCTAGGCCTTCATCCAGCGGCTGGCGCGCGGATACACTCGCGCGGCGTTGCCGGAGAAGACCCGGTCCTTGTCGGCGCTGCTTAAGCTGGAATCATCTACGTAGCGGCGTGTGTTGTCGACATGGTCGTTCGTCTCCGGATTCACGATGCCCGGAAATGCCCCGTCGCATTCGGAACCGAACAAAATATTGTCCAGCGGCACTGCCTCGAACAGCATCCGCATGTTGAGGTGGTTGTACACGCAGGTATCCACGAAGACATTCCCCGAGCCAAGAATCTCATCGGGGCTGGACCAGTTGTAGAACTTCGCGATGGCGCGCCAGCGTCCGATCTGGCAGGGCAACGCGCCGCCCGCATGCGGAATCAGGAAACGCAGACGGGGGAAATCCTTGAACAGGTCCTTGGCCATCATGAGCTGCACAAAGCCCTCGATATCGGCCACCAGATACTGCACGGCGGTGTGCGGGAAATTCGGGTTGATGGACTCTGAACCGTGCAACACCAGCGGCACGTCCAGGGCCTCGGCGGCGGCAAAAACTGGATAGTTGTGCTTGCCTGTGAACGGAGGGTTGCTCCAGCGTCCGCCCGTGCCATCGGGGTCGAAATTGAACGCGACAAATCCCTCGCCGGCCCACTTTTCCATCTGCTTCGCGATGCGCTCGGAGGGGCAAGTCTGGTGCTGGCCCAGCATGCCGACCGGGGCGAATTTGCCGGGGTTCAACTGGCAGGCGCGGAGCACCAGGCTGTTATTGAGGTCCGCCCAGAGCCCGTTCTGCTCCACCGTTCCATCGTGCGTGGCCATGGCTTTGGCTCGCGGCGACGCAAACGCCATATCGATGTTGCGCTGCGTCATCAAGCCGAGAACAGCCTGCAGGTTTTTGCCGACATCGGCGTCGCTCAGTTGCGGCAGGGCGTCCGGATTTTTCCCGGCGAGCTGCGCCTCGCGGAATCCTTCCACTTCGGGATGTTTGGCAAGGCGAACAAAGTGCTGGTGTGAATCGACGATCATGAGTGGTGGCGGAATCCTTCAGGAATGAAATCGGGGGAACGAAAAGCCAGCTTTCGTGCTGCAGCGCGGCCGACGCGCTTGCCGGATTAGTTTAACTACTTGTTTAACTACCGCGTAACGTCGCGGGTTCGGTCCTGATTGTGGCCGGCGCAAATCATTCCCATGATGTCATACTTCTGCTGCTTGTTATCCAAGCGAAACGCCAGCGGGAACCAGGCGAATCTGCTGAATCAGGCGGACCAGATCTTTTTGGGTTGCGGGCAGAGGTTCGGCGCCGAGTTCGGGATAGCTTTCGCGGATCGCGAGTGCCAGCTCAACCACCCAGGGCACTTTGAGATGAGCCTGCTGGAGCGTGGCGCAATCCTTCATTACTTCGCCGATCGGACCCTGTGCCGCGACACGTCCATCGCCCAGCACCCATGCTTCGTTGGCCCATTCGTAAGCCAGGTCGGTGTCGTGGGTGCTGATCACGAGCGTCGTGCCCTGCTGGTGAAGTTTCTTGAGCAGCGCGAGCATGGCGCAGATGCCCGCGAAGTCGAGACCGGCGGTCGGCTCATCCAGGAGAATAATTCGCGGACGCAACACCAGCGCTCCAGCGATTGCAACCCGCTTCTTCTCCCCCAGGCTGAGTTCGTGAATGGGCCGCTCAGCGAGGTGCGAGATGCCGAGGGCGGCAAGGGTCTCATCCACCAACGCGCGAGCTTCATTCGATGCCATGCCATTGTTTAATGGCCCGAAAGCGACGTCCTGTTCCACTGTTGCGCCGAACAACTGATCGTCGGGGTCTTGCAGCACCATGCCGACTTCGCGCCGCAGCTTGTGAAGGCCTGCGCGCGAGTAATCAATCGGCTGGCCGAGCACCCACAGTTCCCCTTCCTGTGGACGCAGCGTGCCGTTCAGCAGCAGCATCAAGGTGGATTTGCCGACGCCGTTCGATCCGAGCAGGCACACGCGCTCCGGCCTGTCCAACGACAGGTTGAGCTCGCGGAGCGCCCATTTAGTTGGCCCGTAGGCGAAGGAGACATTCCGCGCTTCCAGTATCGAACTCATAACGTCCCCTTCCACAGCGCCAGCCCGGACACCAGGAGCCCGGCTTGCAGCGCGATTGTCCCGCCAATAAATGCGAACGAAGCGCCGCGCTCGGGCGCCAGCACCCAGAGCCGCCCTTCGTACCCGCGCGATTCGATGCCATTCTCCAAGCGGCGGAAGCGGTCGATGCAACGGATGAACAGGCCGCTCGCGAGCATGGAAAGCGCCCGCATCCGGCTGCGATAATCGGCGCGGCCGAGACGCCAGGATTGCGCGCGGCGCATCTCGCGAAGCGTGGTCGCGGTCACGAACAGGAAGTGATAGATCATAAGCGCGAGGTCGATCAGCACATTGGGTATGCCCAGGCGCCCAAAGACCGGAATCAATTCCATTAACGGCGTAGTCCAACCGATAAAAGCCAGACAGCAGATGGCTGCCGTGGATCTCAGCAGGAGACCGATCGCGAGCGGCAGGCTGCTCCAATCGACGGTGACCGGGAATCCCGACGAGCCGCCGATCTGGATCAGTATGCCCACAGCCGTGAGGATCGCGAACGAAACGGGAACCGAGAGCACAGTCAGCCAGCTCGAAATTGGAATTCTGGCGCCGGCGATGGCTGCCGCCGAAACTATGAGCGTGATCAGAATCGCGCCGGGAGTCGGCGGGACCAGCAGCGCCACCACCAGGAAGCCGCCGCCGAACAACACCTTTTCCCACGGATTGCGGTGCCTCCAGTGATTGGTGAATGCGATGTCGTTCAGGTGCGGATGCAGATGCATGTGACGCTGCACGCGCTCGCCGGTCTGTTTGCGCGCTTTTCGCAAGCTGTAGACCGCCCAGGCGAGAATCGCGACGCCGGCCGCTCCCTGAAAACCGAAGAGGATGGTTTCGGCCACGGGCCCTGGGATCCAGAATGAGGTCGCAATGGGGCGATAGCCGGGACGAAGGATCGTGACGGCTCGCTCCGCCTGATCGTCGCTGCCTACCGGACTCGAGTTGCGATTTGCAAAGGCAATGGCAAGCACCAAGCCTGCAAGCAGTGCGATCGCGGCCATGGCTCGCGCTCCCGCGGCGCGCTCTTTGGTCTTTGCCGCCGCCGGACCTTGCAGCGCGGCCATTTGCGTTGCCGACAGAGCGCCCAAAAGCGCGACTGTCAGCATGCCTTCCGCGATCGATATGGGGATTTGGGTGATGAAGAAGATTCCGGTGAATTTAAGGAACGACGCAAGGAACCCACCATGCGCCGATGGGTATGCCACCGCCAATTGGACGGCCGTGGTTATATAAGTTGCAAGATCGCCCACCACGGTGGCGACGAAAATGCCGAACGCGGGTTTCCTGCCGCGCCGCAGCGTGAGCTGCAGGAATAGCCACGTGACCCACGGACCAACCACGCCCAGAGAAAACAGATTTGCTCCGAGCGTGGTTAATCCGCCATGCGCAAGCAACAAGGCTTGGAAGATGAGCGTGATCAGCGCGAGGGCCGGCATCACCTCCGGTCCAAAAAGATAGGTGCCAACAGCGACGCCCGTGGGGTGCGAAGAACTGCCGGTGAGCGATGGCATTCGCAGCGAACTCAGGGTAAACAAAAACGCGGCTGAAGCGGCGAGCAGCACACGGTTCTCGCGTTTGGCCTCCATTTGCTTGGCCACCATGCGTACGCTCAGTACCGTCGGGGGAAGTGATGCCACGGCCCAGCCGATGCAGTGCGAAAGCGGAAGGAACCCCTCGGAAATATGCATGGCTATTTTTCGCGCTGCGCCAGGCTGGGCAACAAACGGGCGGAGTTGCCGATGAAGAGCAATTCCGAGGAGACGTGAATCAAGGCCGCGAAGACCGGGTTGAGCATTCCAAGCGCGGCGAGCAGAACTCCGGCGCCATCCACCAGCAGCGTTCCGGCGAAATTGGCATAGATGATGTTGCGGCACCGCCGGGCAATTTTCAGCACCTCAACAAATCGCAGCAGATCGTTACCGAGCAGCACGGCCGAGGCGCTTTCGCGCGCGACGTCGGTTCCCGATCCCATGGCGACGCCCACGTCGGCTTCGAGTAACGCCGGAGCATCGTTGACGCCATCGCCCAGCATGACCACATAATTGCCCTTGAGCTGAATATCCCGCACCCACTCCACCTTTTCCTCCGGAAGCAGTTGCGACCGAACTTCGTCTACGCCCAGTTCGCGGCCGATGGCATCTCCGATCTCCTTGCGGTCGCCAGTCAGCAGGACGGTGCGGCATCGCATCGCAGCCAGTTCCCGCATAGCCGCGGCGGCTTCCTTTCGGACGACGTCGACGATATAGATGGAGCCGAGGAGCGTGCCGTCCCTGGCGACCAGCACTTCCGACGATTCCAGCGCTTGGGCGTCAGGAGGCGGCACGGCAACCTGCTCGGCGTCCATCAAGGCGCGGGTGCCGACTGTTGTCCGCGCGCCATCCACCCGGCACACGATGCCCTTGCCGGGGAAATATTGGAACTCTTGCGGTTCGCCAACAGCCAGAGACCATTCGTTGGCCTTTTTCAGGATCGCCTTGCCCAAAGGATGCTCGGAAAAGCGTTCGGCAGAAGCTGCCACGCGCACCAGTTCGTGCGGGCTGACGCCCGGCGTGGGCCGTATTTCCCTGACTTCCGGGGTACCGAGCGTCAGGGTGCCGGTTTTATCGAGGACCACGACATCAACGTTGCTGAGGCCCTCCAGATACCGGCCTCCTTTGATGATCACGCCCTTCTGCGCCGCCCGACCGATGGCGCCGAGAATCGCCAGCGGCGTGCCGGCCGCGATGCCGCAGGCGCCCGCCACCACGATGACCGAAATGGTAGAGCGCGCGTCGCGCGTAATCCAGAACGTCACCGCCGCGCAGGCCAAAGCGAAGTACACCAGATAACCTGCCAGGCGATCCGCCAGCTTTTCAATGGGCGCGCGCGAGCGTTCGGCCCGTTCCACCAGTTCAATGATGCGTCCGAAGGCGGTGTCCTGCCCAATCTTGTCGGTATGGACCTCGAGAACGCCGGACTGATTCATGGTTCCCGCGAACACGCGGGCGCCGGGGGTCTTCTCCGCCGGCATCGATTCGCCCGTGATATTCGCCTGGTCGACGAACGAATGGCCGCTGACCACCACGCCATCCACCGGAATATGCCCGCCCGGCCGCACCAGCACAATGTCGCCGATGCGCACATGGGAAATATCGCGAGGAGCCACCTGGCCATCGGCCCGCACTTCCACGTTCCGCGGCAATAGATCGAGCAATTCCTTGATCGCGCCCCTGCCGCGGCCAACCGTCATACGTTCGATGATTTCGGCAATCAGCACGAAAACGGTGATCAACAGCGCCGTGAAAAACTCGCCGATGGCGGAGGCAGCTACGAGCGCGATGGTCATGGAGAGCTCCATGGTCATGCGGCCCTTGAAAAGATCGGCGAAGGCTTCCTTGAAAATGGGGAAGCCACCGATCAGAATCCCCGTCAGCGCCAGGAAGTCCACACCGTGATAGCGGGGAACGATGCGCAGCCAAACCAGCGCAATCACCAACGCGACGAACGCGACCCGCAGCCAGTCCCGGCCATGCGCTTCGTGTTCTTCAGCTTCCTCGTGATGAGCGGCGCCGTCTTCTAGATGGCTATCTGGGAGGCTGGTGAGGTGCTTCTCCGCAGCCTGGTGTTGCAGGGCTTCCACACGCGCATCTGACATGTCGCACCTCCCGGGCTAATTTCGACTACGCGTGGGCGTGATGCTTGTGCTCCACCGCAAGCTCCCGATGAATCTTGGCCAGGCTTCGCATGGCCTCGGCAGCTTCGCGAGAATGCGCCGCGTAATGGCGCGCTTCGCCCGCGAGTTTGGGTTCCTTGCTTTCATAAGCGCCGGCGAGTTCCTCGTGGAGCTTGGCGTCGCCCTCATGTTCCATGGCATGTTCGGTGAAATGGTCGGCCAGTTTGAGATGGTCGTCGCCAGTCAGATGGGACTGGGCAACTTTTTTGAATTCAGCTTCTGATAATTTCATTTCCTTGATCCTCTCCTTTTTGCATTCGGATCGCCGCTAAGCGGGCACTACTACCAACGCTGTCGCGGCAGCTAGCGCAGGTTTAGTGCCGATGGCCGCCGGCTGTAATGAATTGAAAATACTAAGAGGCGAGGAAGGAGAGGCTGAGGCAGGTCACTCTATGCGTGATTTGACTCATCATCATGCGATCCGGGTATCATCACGCTATTTTTTCCCGCCAAAGCGCCGCCCGAGAATCATTTTCACGAGCAGGTGATCAGTTCCGCGCGTGACTCCCACGCCGACGCCGAAGTTGAACTCCCACTTGGGCGACAGATTTAGATCGATGGCGGGCACAATCTGCTGCTCCTCCTGGTACAGCGGATCGAAATTGCCCACGGGCCCGAGGCTGCTATAGTATTCCAAACCCGCGTTGATCTTCGGCGTGAAATCGTAACCGGCTTTGAAGTCCGGAGCGAACACCGCGCCCTGACTCACGCTCGGCCCGTGAAAGCTGCGGTCGACAACCGGGTTGAAGGCCAGATACCAGCGTCCCAGTTGCTTGTCGATAATGGGCCGGATCTCTAACGTCCAGGTATCGGGAGAAAAGGCGTAGCGCTGGTAGCCGAATTCGAGCGACACGCTCACGCCCACCGGCCAGTGCCAGGACTCGGGCACTCGCGCCCGCGGCCGGATGTGGTCGCCCACCCACTGCCAGCCGCCCTGATTGGGATTGGCGCTGGTAAAAATATAAAACCCGGTTTCGAACCAGTTGGTGATGCCCTCGGTGATTTCGACGGTCTCATGCAGCTGATGTTCGGTTCCGTAGACGCCGTCGATGATCCCTTTGCTGCCTTCGATAGTGTAGTTGCTGTGCAGCTCGACCATGGTGGTGCCCGGTTCCTGCGTTTCGGACGGATACACCTGGATTTCGTAATTCCCCTGCGCCCGGGCGAACATGGTTCCGAAAAGAAAAGAGAACCAGCCACAGAGCAAACTTTCTTTGACGGTTGCAGTGAAGAACGAATGCGGTTGGTGTCAGTTCAAGGCTCCGTTGTCACGAGTCCAAGAATGAATTTTAGCTGGTTTCCAGGAACGTTTTCGTCAAACGTACTCCATCAGCGTCATGAATCCGTAGTCCATATGCATTTGCTGATGGCAGTGGAACAGTGTCAGGCCCGGATTGTTCGCCATCAGATCCACTTCAGTCTGGCTCTTCGGTGCGACCACGACCACGTCCTTGAAGACGCCTGACGTCGGCACACCGGCGATCTTCGAAAGCTCGAACGTGTGGCGATGCAGGTGGACGGGATGCGCTTCGTCGCTGCGATTGTCGAACACCAGCCGGTAGCGGCCATTCGCTTTCACGCGAATCGGATCGGTCTTGGGAAACGATTTGCCGTTGATGGTCCATTTATCCACCCAATGGTGGCCGGCGAACTTCTTCTCGAACACCAGCGGAACGCGTTCGAAGGGCGCGGATGACGCGTTGGGCTTGCCTCCGTTTCCGAAGGCTGTATAATCCCAAAGTTCAGCGCTCGGAGGCAGCCAGCGCGGCTCCCCGGATTGCCCGGCGTACTCGATCACGATGCCCATCCCATGTTCGCGGTCGTGATCGTCCGTAGCGCCCAGTATCCAGACGCCCGGCTGATTCATTTCCACGATCGCGTCAATGCGCTCGGCCGGCCCGAGTTCGAGTGCGCCCACGTTCTTGGGAACCGCAACCGGATTTCCGTCCATCGCGACCACCCGAAACTGATGCCCGGCGATGGCGATGCGGCGATGTATGGTGGCGCTGGCGTTCAGGATGCGCAACAAAACATGCTGTCCCTGTTTTACGCGAATCGGCTCGCCATAACCCAGCGCATGCCCGTTGACGGAGAAGTGTTCATAGGCCACGTCGATGGAATCGTCATCCGGGCCCGCGCTCGAGAAATACGGATTCCATTCCTTGAGCGCCAGGAACACTTCCTGATCGTAATTGCCCGGTTCGCTGTGCGGTTCGATGTAAATGAATCCGAACTGGCCGGTATAGGTGGCGCGCTTTAGATTCCGCCCCGCCATGACGTGCGAGTGATACCAGCGCGTGCCGCTCGGACGTGGCGTAAAGGTGTAGCGCGCGGAACGGTGTGCGGGGATCAGGGGAGTTCCTTCCTCCGATGCTCCATCCACCGCCGGAGGAATCCATAACCCGTGCCAGTGCGCGATGTCCGGCTCGCCCGTGGTGTTGATCACTTCAATGGTGACGGGCCGGCCTTCCTTCATGCGCAGCAGCGGCCCGGGAGCCATGCCGTTATAGGCTAACGTCCGGATCACTCGCTTGGGCGCAATTTCGATGTCGGCTGGCGCGATCCGCAGCGTGAAGTCGGCTTTGGGCTCCTGCGATGATGAAGCGGCGAGGACGGACTGGCGTTGCGCCGCGGCTAACTGGGTTTGAATCGCAGCGCCGCCCAACGACCAAAAAAATTGACGGCGGTGCATCTGATCCAATCATAATCCCGCGGGCTTTTCTCCGTGGCCATCGCCATCGGCGGCTAATCGAAGGTCCACGATAAACTGAACAAATGTTTTCGTGGCTGTTTTCCGATCCGCTGCCGGTGGGCCAAGACGCGCCCGCTTTTACCCTGCGCGATCAGGATGGAAGTCCGGTTTCGTTGCATGCGCTCCATGGCCAGAACGTAGTGCTGGTGTTCTACCCGGCTGATGAGACCACGCTGTGCACCCGGCAGCTTTGTGAATTTCGGGACAACTGGGCGCTTGCGCAATCGAAAGATGCCGTCGTGTTGGGGATCAATCCGGCCAACGAAGCCAAGCATGCCCGGTTCCGCGCCAACCACGCTTTCCCCTTCGCGCTGCTGGCCGATCCCGGGCAGCGAGTGGGTGCGGACTATCGCGCCAAAGGGCTGATCGTGAAGCGCACCGTGTACCTGATCGGCCGGTCCGGAAAGATTCGCTACGCCAAACGCGGAAAGCCGCTTCCGGAAGAAGTGCTGGCGGCCGCCGAATGATCAGCTGGCTTGCGAGGCGGACGATTTGCCCCCGGCGTTCAACGCGTCCAGAGCGGCGGCTTCGTTGGGATAAATCTGGATCACTTGCGCCAGCCGCGTCAGCTCCAGCACCTCGCGCACGCGGCGGTTCGCGTTGGACAAAGCGAACTGGCCTAGCGGGCTCTTCTTAACGCTGGTGTAGATACCGATCAGGAATCCAATGCCGGTGGAGTCGACATAATCGACGCGGCTAAAGTCCACCAGAATCTTGACGCAGCCGGAATTCTTCAACTCTTCGGCTTTGGTGTGCAGGTAGAGCGAATCCTGGCCGGTCGCGAATCGCCCCTCCAGGCGAAGCACGCAAATATCGCCTCGAAACTCAAATTCTACCAGCATCTGAAGTAATCGTACTACACAACATCCAGGACTGACAGGATGCTCGATGAGAAAAGCCCGATCCTAAACGCCGGCCTGTTTCTCAGCCAAGGGGCCGACCACCGGCAGAACGATCTTCTCGCCGTTGTAGGTCTTGAACATCATGTAGAGCCACAGGATGAATCCACCCAGGCCGAGGACGGATTCGAGAATCAGGCTGATAAAGATACCCAGAAAGGGGATGTAGCGCAGCGGGATCAAAATGATGGTGATCACGATCCACAACGCGATCCAGGCGATGTTCAGGAATATAGATTGGAAGGCATGGAACCGGATCTCGCGGTTCTGATTGTAGGGAGTCAGCACCAGGAATAGAATTCCGGTGATGAACCCGATCAGGTAGCAGAGGGCGCCGGCCATGTTGTCCGTCATCCCCACGCTCTGTCCAATCTGGGGAGGAGGCGCGGGATTGTACTGCGGAGTTACTCCCGGCGGCGGCACGGGACCCGGTCCTGGGACGGGGCCTGGGACAGGTCCGGGGCCGGCTCCTGGAGCAGGCAGGGGCGCGCCGCATTTCTGACAAAAACGTCCACTTGCTTCGGAACCGCAATTTGCGCAAAAGGCCATTCGTTCACTCCGATTGAATCACTGTATCTGAAGTGGCACGGATTGGCAAGACATTACAAGTCCTTACCGGGCTTTACACCTAGGAGGTTAACCTCACCTGGCGGATTCCGTCCAAACAGGTAGGAGTACGAAAAACATGACTTCCTTCAGAAACAAATTTGCCGCCTGGACGGCCGTCGCAGCACTCGGCGCCGCCAGTCTTTTTGCGGCTACCACTACACCAGCCGCCGGCCACCGGCACGGGCGGATGGGCGCGTTCCTATCCAACTACCTTAGCCTGACCCCGGCCCAGCAGACGCAGGCTAAGTCGATTTTCCAATCGGCACGGCAGTCCTCCCAGCCGGTCCGCCAGCAGTTGCGCCAGACGCGGCAGTCGTTACAGGCCGCCGTACAGGCCAATGATGAGGCGCAGATCCAGCAACTCGCGAGTACCGAAGGCGGCCAGATGGGCCAGCTTGCGGCCATCCGAGGCAACGCCATGGCGAAGGTTTATCAAATCCTGACGCCGGACCAGCAGCAGAAGCTGGCTTCGTTGCGGCAGGCACGACAGGCCGCTCGTCAGGCCCGCCGGGCTGGTGCGCCCAACGCGCAAAATTAGCCTAACTAAACTCGCGCGATCATTCCTGGCGCAGGGCCAAGGATGGGTCCACGTCAGCAGCGAACCGGGCGGGCAGGATGGCCGCGCCCGCCCCGGTCGCGAGTAAAACAATTCCGACAACTAGAAAAAGGATGGGGTCCCACGGGTGAACGCCCGCGGGGAGAAGGCCGGTGAGGGGGCGAATGGCGGCTATCGCGAGAGGAAGACCCATCGCGATTCCGCACACGAGAATCGCTACACCATCCCGGATCGCGGTCCAAAGAATATGGGACCGAGTGGCGCCAATCGCGGCACGAATGGCCATCTCGCGCGTTCTTCTGCGGGTGGCATAGGAGACCGAGCTGTAAAGGCCAGTGAGCACCAGAATCAGGCCGAGAGCGCTGAGCGATCCCACAAATCCGGCGGCCACTCGCATGGGAAAGATGGCGCCGGCGGCTGCGTCCGATACTGGATGAACGACAATTGGCGATTCGGTTGCCATTGGGGAGAGCGCATTTTCGAGCGGCTTCATCCATTGCGCCGGATTGCCTGCCACGCGAACGATCAGTTGGGAATCCACAAAGGGAGTGAAGAAGACTGGAGCGTGATCCTCGCCCAGCGTGCGCATCTTTGCGTCGCCGGTTACACCGATAATTTCGAAAACTTGTTCCTTGTCGCGTCCGGCCAGCAATTGAGCGCCGATGGGATCGGCATCGCCAAACAACTCGCGCGAGAGCGTCTGATTCACCAGAATGGGCTCCGGCTGTCGGGAGCGGTCGGCAATTTCAAAGTCGCGGCCGCGCAGGATTGGAATTCCCAGAACCTTGCAAAACTCTTCTCCCGCGCCCACGTTGTAAGCCTCGCGGACCGATGAAAGCGGATCGTCCTTGCGGCGTATCGGGCTATGTGGCAGCTCTCCCATGAACGGCAGCGTTCCCATGGACGTCACGCCAATTACGCCGGGTATTTCCTTCAATCGCCGAACCACGCCATCGCGCCCGGCCCAGTCGCTCGGGCCGCGATTATGCGAATAGACGATCGCAATCATCGTATGTGCAACGTCGAATCCGGGATTGACTTCGGCAACCTGCAGGAAGCTTCTGAGGAACAGAGCGCCGAGCGTGAGCAGGACCATCGATAGCGCGAGTTGCATCGCGACGAAGCTGTTTCGCAAGCTCCAGCGGCGGACGGAGAAGGCCGGCTCGCCCTGCTTCATCGCCAGGCCAAGATCGGCACAGGAGCCGCGCAGCGAAGGGAGCAGCGAAGATACCAATAGCGCCGCCAAGGCTGCCGCCAGCGCATACAGAAACAGGCCGCGATCATTCTGGAAGTGGAATTCGAACGGAAGATTGTAGGCCGATGGCCAGCGGACGTAGCTTAGCCAGTGGCGCAGGAAAGCATCGACGATCAGGCCCGCACCGGCGCCCAGCGCCACCAGCACGAATCCCTCGGCCAGCAAGTGGCGGGTTATTTGAAAACGGCTAGCGCCGAGCGCTTTTCGAATGGCCAATTCGCGCTGGCGAGTGACGCCCCGCGCCAGCAACAATCCGGCGACGTTAAAGCACGCGATGGCCCCGAGCATCAGCGCGGTGCCCAAGAGCGCGACGAAAAACACGAAATAGCTGCGATCGTCGCCCGCGCTGTTCTCATGCGCGGCCAGACCGGCCATGGGCCGCAGGATCATCTGTTTCGCCAAGTCCTGGCCGCCGATAATCAGTGCCGCGGCAGCGAATGCCTGGCGTGTTTGTTCGCGCGTTAATCCGCCGCGCATCCGCCCGAAGAGATGGCACTCCCGCGAATCGGTTCGGGCCAATCGGTAAACCTCGGGCGAAACGCCATGACCCATCACGCTGCGATAATCGCGCGGGAGCACGCCCAGAATGGTATAAAGCCGGCCGTTGAACTGGAGCGAACGGCCAATGATGCCGGGATCGGCGTGCAGGCGCTCGTGCCAGAAGCCGTAACTCACCACCGCAGCGGGGCGGCCTTCGTCGCGCTGCGAATACAACCGGCCAAGGCCCGCGCCGATGCCCAGGACGTCGAAGAAATTAGCGCTGGTGGGCATCTCCCAGGCGACTTCGCTGTGGGTGCCGGTATTCCAGTTCATATCGCCGAGGCCGGTTTCGAAAGCCAGATCTTCGAAGGCGCCGGCACGCCGAAGATCGCGGTACTCGGCGTAGCTGACAGCGCCGTCGACGCGCGCCAAGCGATCCGGCTGGCGGGCGCTCATGTCATCGAAGATCAATTCGCGGACGACGCTGTAGATGGTGACGTTCGCGCCGATCCCGAGCGCGAGCGACGCAATGGCGGTGAAGGCCAGGGCGGGGGATTGGCGCAGGCCTCGGGCGGCATGGATCAGGTCGCCGGGCAAACGCATGAGTCCAGCATAACCGGTGGCAAACGGGGCAAAATACTTGACTGGCGCCCTAATCCAGGATTCGTTGGCGATCGATGAATAATCAGGATGCAAGCCACGGCTCAACCCGCGTCAGGCGTTTTGTCCCCGGAAGCAGCTTGCTCGCCCAAGGTCCCACTTTGGTTTGCTTTGCTGCTGGGCATCCCCGCTTTTATTCCACTGGCCTGGACGGCGCTGCGCGCACGGCGGCAGGGGCTGGTTCCCACAGCTTTCGTTCAATACGACCTTCCCTCTTATCTCGCCAATGGGCGCCAATCGTTCGCGCAGGGAGTTCACTTGAATTACGGCAATCCCTATGCGAGCTATGGCACGCCCGCCATCTACTTTCAGCCGCACATATTCTTGCTGGGCCTTTTGCAGAAGGTCGGCCTGAGTGCGGACTGGGCGCTGATCGTGTTCCACCTCGCGGCCGTTGCCTTCGCCGCGATTGTCGCCGCGAAATTGTATGAGAAGTGGGTGGGATGGAACACGCCGGCCCAAAAGCTCGGCTTTGTTTGCTTCTTCTGGGGCGGCGGTGTGTTGTCGCTGGCCGGCGCCGCTCTCGGATTTTTTCAACGCGTTCCAATGCCGCGCGCCTTCCTGCTCTTCGACGCTGGAGAAGGATGGTGGATGCTCAACTTCGGCAGAAACCTGGTTTATGCGCACGAGGCTTATTACCATGGCCTTTTCCTACTGAGCATCTTGTTTCTGGTGCGAAAGAAATTCGTTGCGGCCATGGCCGCCGCGGCTGTGCTTTCCGCCAGTCATCCGTTTACCGGTCTGAGTCTGGCTCTGATCCTGGTTCTCTACGCGGCGTTGGAGCTGATGCTGAAGAGCGGCGCCGCCTCCAGGATATTTCTGTGGGGGACCTGTGCGATTGCCGCGCTTCATCTGGCCTATTACATGGTGTTTCTGAACCGATTCGCTGACCATCGGGCGCTGGAAGCGCAGTGGAAACTCGATTGGCCCTACGATTTCTGGACCTACGTGCCGGCGCTCTACCTGGTGGCGATTTTCGCCTTGGGACCGCTCACGCGCTGGAAGAATCTGCTTCCCGCCTTGGGCAATCCGCGCGCCCGCCTGTGTCTGGTTTGGTTCGCGGTGATTTTCGGGCTTACTCATCACGATCTCGTGATCCAACCGCGCCAGCAGATCCACTTCGCTCATGGCTACGATTGGATAGCGCTCTTTCTGCTGGGGGCGCCAGCGATTATCGCTACGCTGGACAAGTTGTTGGCGATCCGGCCGCGTCCCGCGATGGTTTTGGCCGTGTGCGCGTTCCTGGCATTGTTTCTATCGGATAATCTTTTGTGGTTTACGACGTTTGCCGATCCGGCCGCGCAGTGGCACGCCCTCGCGATCACTCCCGATGAGAAGAACATCCTGGATTGGCTGGCTCGGCACGAAAGCACCCCGGTCTACGTGGCGAGTTCGGACCAGCGAATCAACTATCTCACGCCCACCTATACCGATCTTCGCGCCTGGCGCGGCCACGACTACAGTACTCCGGAGGTCGCTCTGCGAACGTCCGAGCTGCGCGCGGCATTCTCCGATGGCAAACCGCTGCCGGCGCGCAATCCCGTCTACTACATTCCCCAACGCGATCAAAAGTGGACGCCGCCGTCAGGCGCCAGTTTGGTGTACTCCAACAATTCTTTCGATGTGTGGCTGTTCCAGGCCGGGCCGCCTGTTCGGTAGGTTGCTCGATGTCAGAAACCAGGAGCGCGTGCGATACGGGGCGCTCGGCGACGCGGCTTTCCACGTAGAGATCGAAGGCCTCCCGGTTACCGATGTGAGACGAAGCTGGGCGAGCTTTGTTTCCTATTTTTGTTGCGGGGCCCGATAGAGACGCTGGTAGCGCTCTATCGGACCCAGGAGGTGACGTTCCCGGACCAAGAAGGAACGTCAGTTGAATATACGACAAAAGTAGTATTTAGGCGTCATGGACTTGTAAAAACTGGTACTAGAGGATACATTACCCGGCAGAATCACCCAGTCGCCTGGAGGGGTCGCAAGCGGTGCCCAGAGCTTTGCTTTGGTTGTTGTCGTGGCCAACGCCTCGCAACATTGCATTAGACTCTAAGAACAGATGCATTCCTTGAGGAGTCCTCTACCTCTACCTTTAGCTGTGCTGCATCTGTTGGATACATTAGCGCCTTGCGTCCACCGGGATATTGGCTTCCTCAAACCCGACCGCACCAGAGGAAAGATGCAAAAGACCCCGAAGCTCTCCCGCCTTGTTGGCACGTTGATTTTGTTAGCGTCTGGCGCCAAGGGACAGTTACGTACGAAATCCGTCCCTGAGCTAATTGCGTCGTTGACAACTGAACAGCGACAGAACACGAACCGAGCGCCGATTGCTGTCTTCGGTTGCGGAATAACTCAGGAAGTCCTGCGAGAACGTTCGGTCGCGCGGGAATTAGCCAGTCGAGGCAAGGCAGCTGTTCCCGAGCTCGATCGGGTCCTCGGGTCAATAGAAAGGGACGGTGAGGACTCGCCATTCTTCGACAGAGGCGGTTGGTTCCTGTTTGCTTATGCCAGCGCACAAGGCCCGGCCTCAGTTTCGAGGCTGCTGCGAATGATTAGGAACCCGAAGCTGGATTCGTTACACATCAGCCTGGATCGAGCGATTGCGTTATCACTTGGCCTGACGTCGTTCGTGTCCAGCGGTCGCGAAGGCGGACCGCTGATCATTTGTCGCCGCCAAGAACCGAAGGACGCCTTGGACGAATTGCTTTTGGCCTTGGAACGGGGTGATCGCTCCGAGCTCGAATCCAGTCTTGGACCAGAGGCGCGGATGACGCTAGACCGCCTGCTGGAAGGCAAGTCATGGGAGGCTACGTATCAGGAACTCTGGCCCGCGGCACCTAGCGGATTGAGCGCCGTGGGTTATATCTTCGATATACGGGGCCGTTGGTCGGAGCCGGAGGAAACCCTCGAAGAGAATAGAGGCGACGGCGATGATCCATTGACATCCCCGGAAATCGCGCTCGACACGCAGTTCACAACAAAAACGGGCAAGAACTGCGCCAAGTACCTGGTCGGATTCAAGAAGGTCATCCAGTTTGGTCGCGGAAGATATCTGGTCGACAACATAAATCTGGGCGACTTGATCCAGTCGATCCATACTTGCTTTGTCCAATAATCCGTACCCCTCGAGGCAAGTCATCTACTCCGTCTCGGTGTGGGGCTGTGGCTCTCAGCAACCCTGGTTTTGATTTGACATCAACCAGCCAATGTGTAATTATTCAGTAGAATGAATAATCATTCACTCGCCGACACGAGGAAGGGAGCCTGAACAAGCCATGTCGTCTGTTGGAACGCTCAAATCGGTAAAGAGAATGCCAGCGCCCAGAACGCTTCCCAAAATCGCTGCGCGTGACTTCACTCGTGATCTAGATATCTCGCAAGATGAGCTGCTTGCACTCCTGGATCTCACTCAACAGTTGAAGTCCTCGCCCAGCCGTTTTGCCAAGGTTCTGGCCGGACGATACATCACTTTGCTGTTCGAAAAGCCCTCCCTGCGGACGCGCTTCACCTTTGAGCTGGCCATCAAGCAACTGGGTGGCGACGCCGTTCTGAGCACTGGCCCCATTGGCGACCGCGAACCGCTGAAAGACGTCGCGCGGAACCTGGACCGCTGGACCAACGCCATTGTGGCGCGCACCTTTTCGCAAAACACCATCGACGATCTGGCGCGTTGGTCGAGCGTGCCGGTGATCAACGCGCTGAGCGATCGCTTCCATCCCTGCCAAGCCTTGGCCGATGTCTTCACGCTGCAGGAACGGTTCGGCGACGTGCGCGGCCTGAAGCTGGCGTTCGCCGGCGATGGAAATAACGTCGCGCACTCGTTGATGCTTTCCGCGCTGCGCCTCGGCATGAGCTTTTGGCTCGCGACGCCGGCAGGCTATGAACCTGATGCCGAGATCGTCGCTCAAGCCGAGGCGCTGGCCGCTGTCGCGGGTGGGCAGCTCGTCCTGACCAACGATGCGTCCGAAGCCGTCGCGGGCGCGCAGTGCGTCTATACGGACGTGTGGGCCAGCATGGGGCAGGAACACGAAAAGGAACAGCGGCTGCGCGACTTCGCTCCCTATCAAGTGAACGCGGCGTTGTTCGAGCAGGCCGCTCCCGAAGCGATCTTTCTGCATTGCCTGCCCGCCAAGCGCGGCGAAGAGGTGGATGATAACGTCATCGAATCCTCGCAATCGGCGGTCTTCGATCAAGCGGAAAATCGTCTGCACGTGCAGAAGGCGCTATTATTGATGTTGCTCGGGTAGCGGGATCGCTGATCCCCAAGCCCTGATCCTCAATCCCCAAACGCTATGAAACCCAAAAAGGTAGCTCTCGCCTACTCGGGCGGTCTCGACACGTCCATCATCATTCCCTGGCTCAAGGAGAATTACCAGTGCGAAGTGGTCGCAGTATGCGGCGATATCGGCCAGGGTGACGATGAGTTGAAGGGCCTGGAAGAGAAGGCGTTGAAGACGGGCGCGTCGGAAGTTCACGTGGCCGATATGCGCGAAGAGTTCGTCACCGAATATCTGTGGCGCCTGGTGCGCGCGGGCGGTTTGTACGAGCACAAGTATTTGCTTGGCACTTCGATCGCGCGTCCGTTGCTCGCCAAGCGGCAAGTGGAGGTTGCGCTCGCCACCGGGTGCGACGGCCTGGCGCACGGCTGTACGGGGAAGGGAAATGACCAGGTCCGTTTTGAGCTGACCTACAAGGCGCTGGCGCCGCAGCTGGCCGTGATCGCGCCCTGGCGCGAGTGGGACATCGTATCGCGCGAAGACGCCATCGAGTACGCGGCCAGGCACAATGTGCCCATCTCGCAGACCACCACGAAAATCTACAGCCGCGATCGCAATATCTGGCATATATCGCACGAAGGCGGCGCGCTGGAAGATCCCGCTAATTCGGCGCCCGATGAGATTTGGATGCTGACGCGCAGTCCGAAAGACGCGCCGGACAAGCCGGTGGAAGTGACCATCGGCTTTGAGAAGGGACGCCCGGTGGCGGTGAACGGCCAGAGTGGATCGGCGGTCAGCTTGCTTGAAACGCTGAACAAAATCGGCGGCGAACACGGAATCGGCCGCGTAGATCTGGTGGAGAACCGTTTTGTCGGCATGAAGTCGCGCGGCTGCTATGAGACGCCCGGCGGAACGCTGATCATGTACGCGCATCGGGAGCTGGAGTCGCTGACGCTCGACAAGAACACGCTGCACTACAAGCAAAAACTGGCGCTCGATTACGCCGAGATGGTCTATAACGGCCTGTGGTTCGTGCCGCTGCGCGAGGCGCTGGACGCGTTTTTCGAAAAGACCAGCGAAACCACCACCGGCGAAATCACGCTGCGGCTGTACAAAGGAAATATTGAGCCGGTCAGCCGCAAGTCGCCGTATTCGCTGTATTCGCTCAACATCGCCAGCTTCACCATGGGCGCCGAATACAACCAGAAAGACGCGCTGGGCTTCATCAACCTGATCGGTCTGCCGATCAAGGTGCGCGCGCAGGCCGCGGCGGCGGCGAAGCAATGAAACTATGGGGCGGCCGCTTTTCCGGCGGCCCCTCCGAAGTTTTCGAACGGTTTTCCGGCTCGCTCCATTTTGATAAGAAATTGTTGGACGCGGATTGCCGCGGATCGCAGGCCTTCGCGCGGGCGCTGGAGCGCGCGGGTATCCTGACTGCCGAAGATCGCGAGACACTGGTCTCCGCGTTCGAACAAATCCGGACCGAAGCGCACGATCCGAAGTACCTCGAAGGCGCCACCGACGAAGACGTCCACACGTTCGTCATTCGCCAGTTGAAAGACAAAGTGGGGGGCTTGGCCGACAAGATCCACACCGGCCGCAGCCGCAATGAGCAGGTGTCGCTGGATGTGCGGCTGTGGCTGCGCGAGCAGATCGATATCGATCTCGAATTGCTGGTCAGCCTGATGGCTGCTCTCACGGGCATGGCCAGAAAATATCCGCACGCGATCGTACCTGGGTACACGCATCTCCGCCGCGCCCAAGCGGTGCCGTGGGCGCATTACTTGCTGGCGTATTTCGAAATGTTCGCGCGCGATCACGAACGCCTGAGGCAGGCGCGCGAACGCGTGGACGTGATGCCGCTCGGGTCGGGCGCGCTGGCCGGCAGCGGTTTTCCATTCGATCGCGAGCAGATTGCGCGCGACCTGGGCTTCGCCGCCATCACGCGCAATAGCATGGATGTTTCGGGCGACCGCGATTTCGCGCTCGATTATCTCTACGCCGCGTCCGTCAGCATGCTGCACTTAAGCCGCCTGGCCGAAGACTGGATTCTCTATTCGAGCGACGAATTCGGCTGGCTGGAGTTGGGCGACGGCGTGACTAGCGGATCCAGCCTGATGCCGCAGAAAAAGAATCCCGATTCGCTTGAGCTGATCCGCGGCAAAAGCGGACGCGTGTTCGGCGACTTTACTTCGCTCTACACCACGATGAAGGGTCTTCCTATGACCTACAATCGCGACATGCAGGAAGACAAGGAGCCGCTGTTCGACGCTTCAGCGCAACTCAGCGCGGCGCTTGAAATGATGGCTGTGGTTATCGAATCCACAAGACTGCATCCGGGCAAGCCGGCCGAAGCGGCTCGCGAGAGCTGGGTAGTGGCCACCGACCTGGCCGAAGCGCTGGCGCGCGCGGGAACGCCGTTTCATCGCGCGCATCAAATTGTCGGCAAGCTGGTGCTCGAAAGCATCCAGCAAGGCAAACAGCCCGCCGACTGGACCGCCGATCAGCTCACCGCTTTCGCGCCTGAATTCACAGCCGATATGGTGCGGCTGCTGGAGCCGGTGGAAGGAATGAAGACCCGAGAGCTTCCGGGCGGCGCGGGACCGTCGGCCGTGGCGCACGCACTGGATGCTGCCGAAGCGCGCCTTCGTGATTGGAAGCAATGAACAAGGCCTTCCGGCAAGGTCAGATCCTGAAACTGATCCGCAGCAAACGGATTCTCACGCAGGAAGACCTGGCGCGCGAGCTGAAGCAGAGCCAGGGCATCGATACCACGCAGGTAACGCTGTCGCGCGATGTCCGCGAGCTGGGATTGCTGAAGACGTCGGAAGGCTATCGGCAAGTGGCCGCGGCTCCGGCCGGTCCCGATGTGGCCGCGGCGACTGCGGAACTGTTACAGGATGCGCGGGTAGCGCAGAATCTTCTGGTGCTGCGCACTTCGCCGGGCAATGCCAACGCACTCGCGGTAGCGCTGGATAAAGAGAATTGGCCGGAGATCGTGGGAACCATCGCGGGCGACGACACCATCCTGGTGGTAGCGCCGGATGCGAACGCGGCCGAAAAGCTGCGTGCCAAGCTGCTCGGCTACGTCACTTCAAGCTGAACAGCAGCCAGACCGCGACGCCAATGGCGGCGGGCAGGAGGAATTCCGCCCAGTCCTGTACGACGCTCACCCATGCGGCAGACTTCGGCTCGGCGCGGCGCGCGTCCTCGCGCAGCGACGTCGATAGCTTAGAGCGCAGGTTCGATGGCAAGCCGCGAATGGCGCGCACGATCTCTTCCTTGCCTTTGCGATCCGCGATCAGGATAGTGGCTGAATTGATGCCGTTGGTGGACTGCTCCAGCTTCTTGCGCAGCGAAGGGGGAACGTCGGCCACCGACCGGTAAACTTCCGTCTTGTTTCCGACGGAAATGAAAATCGTCGAACTCTTTAACGTGACGCGGGACATCTACGTTTCTCCGGCTTAGGAAGAGACAACCTCGGGCAGCTTGGACCGATCCGCACCTGGAATCTCGTTCCCCGCATGCTCCAATATAACCTGAATGAAGCCGAGCGCGGCTTTGGAAAGCGCTTTATCTTTTCGGTAAATTAAACCCACCTTGCGAATCAGCGGTTCCGACCCGAGCGACACGGCAGATAGTTTACCAGCGGCGATCTCCTCCTGGCAATTAGACGCCGCCAGGAACGAAAAGCCCAACCCGGCCATCACGAAGCGTTTGATCATCTCGGTAGAGTCCAGTTCCATGGAAATATGGATCTGATCTTCCACCGGTTCGAGCCATGAATTCAAGCGGATCCGCGTGGTGCCGGACTTTGGCAGCAATAGCGGATGATCCATCAGGTCGCGCGGCGTCACGTAGCGCTTACTCGCCAAAGGATGCCTGCCCGGCAATAGCAAGATGATCTCATCGGAGTGAATACGCGCCACTTGAAGCTTTTTTTCCTGGACCGGCAGTTGCGTGATGCCGAAATCGGCCAGATTCTCCAGAACCGCTTCCACCACGCGGGAGCCGTAGGCGCGATCCACGGAAAGCTGGACATTGGGAAATTTCTTTTTGTACTCGGAGAACACCGACGGCAGCACGTAGATGCAGGTGGCTTCGTTGGCCGCGATCACCAGTTCGCCACGCGGCACACGATCCAGCTCGTTGATGGTGTCCTGAGCGCGGCGGCGCAGCTCCAGGATCTGCTCGGCGTATTCGGCGAAGATCTTGCCGGCGGTGGTGAGGGAGATCTTGGTGCCCAGCCGGTCGAACAGCGTGGTATTCAGCTCCTGCTCAAGCTGGCGAACCTGCGCGCTGATGGCCGGCTGCGTGCGATAACACGTCTGCGCCGCTTTCGAGAAGCTCTTCAAGCGGACAATTTCAAGAAACGTGTGGAGCTGATCTAAATCCATTGCGCACTCGACCGGTATGCTCGCTCCGGTCCCGAGGGGGGTTGACTCAATTGTATCAGGCTGAACAAAGTCTGTTGTAATCCAATCCAGTTGTTGTTTGTAATGGAGCGCGGGCGCCGGGCGTCGAACAAGCAGGTGGGCTGGTCACTGGGAAGGCATCACCTAACTCATTGATGTGAAAGGGGGAAGCTATGAAGGTGGCCGCTCTTCGAAAAGTTTCGCGGGTTCGCGGGGTTTCCTGGGAGGACGGACAGGAGTCCGCCGGCCGTTTATGGAAGCAGGCGCTGGAAACCGGTGAAGATCTTCTCTACCAGGTGAATCGTCATATCCGGCGGCATCCCTGGAAGTCAGTGGCGGTGGCAATCGGCGCGGGAGTGCTGGTGGGGGTCGCGGTTTCGCGAAGCGTGCGGGCCTGAGAGAGATCAGCGCAACAGCTTAGTTCCAACTCAGGTCTTTCGCCGCTGGTACGCATGATGGTCTCCGCTTAGCATGAGATGAGGGGGAATGCGATGCGACCTGTTCTTTTGGCTTTGCTCGGAACCGCTTTGTCGGTGGGTGTTGTGATGGCCCAAAGTTCGGAGGAGCCGTCCTCGAGTAGGGCGTCTGCGCATAAAAAGCATGTCCCTACGGCGATTGATTCGCTGATCGAGAACGGTCCGGAGCGGCCAAATGCGTTGGAGGAAGCTACGCGTGAGGCAGCGGAATATAAGGCACGCTCGGAAAAATCGGAGAAGTCCGAATCCCCGGTTTCAGCAGAGCGGGCGGGTCCATCCCCGGCGCCCGTGCTCCCGACGGTCCAAGCCGTGCCCCCCGGACCTCCGCTGAGGAATCTCACCGGCCAAGAGTTTGGGCTTGTTCACGTGGGTTCTACGGCGAGAGATGTCCTGCAGATGTTAGGTCCGCCGTCATCTCGTATCGTAATTCCCGACAACGATGGTCATTTGCGGGAGACCTTGGAATACTGGGTGAAGGGCAACCCAATGGCGACGGTTCGGCTGGACAACGGCCGCGTGGTGGATATCGAAACCGAGCGGAAGTAATCCGTCCCGTTCAGCAATCCCCCTTGCCGCTAATGGCTCAATCGCAGAATCTGAGATGAAATCGCCAGGGACGCTTGGCGAAGGGTAAAGTGCGACCCGTTTGTGAACGGTTCTGCTGGACAACGGCCGTGGTTGATATCGAAACCGGGCGGAAGTAAGCCGGCCGGTTCAGCCATCCGCTAATGGCTCAATCGGGAGCAACGCTTGGCCAAGGGTGAAGGGCACTCCAATGGCGACGGTTCGGCTGGACAATGGCCACGTGGTGGCTATGGAGACCGAGCGGAAGTAATCCGCCCGGTTCAGCAAACCAGTTCGCCGCTAATGGCTCAATCGCAGAATCTGAGATGAGATCGCCAGCAAGGCTTGGCCATGGGCGAAGGGCACTCCAATGGCGACGGTTCGGCTGGCCGCGTGGTGGCTAGGGAGACCGAGCGGAAATAATCCGCCCGGTTCAGCAAACCAGTTCGCCGCTAATGGCTCAATCGCAGAATCTGAGATGAGATCGCCAGGAACGCCTGGCCAAGCTGCGCCGAGTTAGGGGAATAGATAAACTGGCCTTCCGGCTGATTGGGATAATTAACGCAGGTAGGTTCGGCGGAGCAAGCCGGATACACAGCAGGGTTATTGAATTGATCCCCGTTTGGATCATTTGCCATGCGCTGCAGCAAGATAGGATACGGGGGATTTCCGTGATTGCCGCCCAGCCCGATTGTAAAAACGAAAGCCGGTAGGGTGGCATTGGAGCGAATGTTGTAGGCCGAATTGTCGGTTGCGTTCAGCGCCGCCGGGTGTGTATGGTTGGGCCAATCTGTGGCGATGTTGCCCGATAGCTGGTTTTGCAGGACGCCGTTCATACTCGTAAGAGCGAGGGTTTGGTACTCGTTAGCGGGAGCAACTTGATTTCCGAAGACATCCTGGCTCGGTAGCCAGGAGAAATCGGAGTAAGTGTTTGTTCCTCCACCGTTGAAGGCACAGCCATTCGCGGAACCGTTAATATAAATGGCATCGTTGGTGCCGGAGCTATCGCTGATCTGCTGCGGATTGAACATCAGGATGTTGTAGTACGGTGGACCCTGGGATGGATCAGCGGTATAGAATGCCCCGGCCGTCTTGGCAGGGATGTCAGCCATATACCCGGCGCCATTGGTATTCATGGAGATGGTTGGGATCCATTGCAATCCATTGACCGATGCCGCTGTCTTCCATCCGCCATTAACGACGGTTTTGCCCGCGACATCTTTGCAGCCGCTGCCGTTACTCAACGTTAAGGTGCTGGTGGTTCCTGGGTTTGCATAAAAGTTGTAGACCAGGGTGTTGGGCAAGCCGTCCGTTTCCAGCATGATCAGGTTCATGGCGCCCGGTTCTGCGATTTTGTAGAGCTCGTTGTAAGCAACCGACATTGCCGCAGCCGTTCCGGTGCCTCCGGAGCAGGTAATGTTGTCGATCTTTCCATTGCCAGAACTGGAAGCATTGGAATAACCGAGCAAGGTCTGAAAGTTGGTGGTTGGCTTCGAGTCTAAATACCAGCCGTCGCTAAAGGTAAGCATGCCGATTTGTCGCGTCCCTCCGCGAAGTCCCCGGTAAATTCTTGGCCGCCGTAATCATGGAGGCGCACGGAGTCCCGTCGTTCTCCACAGCTGCTTGCAGGGTTCCCGCCGTTTATGGAGCACATTGATCCGGAGCGGTCCAGCACCAGCATGGCGACCATGTCGCGGCGGGATGCTTGTCCCGTGAGCGTAAGCGCGGTAGAGTTGAAGCCCATGACCCGCATAAACCACGCGGGAACGTTGGTGCTGGCAGTCACAGTCACCTGGCGAAGATTAGTTTGATTGGGGGAGTCAGCGACTACTACGCTGTTGGTGTTCATCACGGTTCCCGTCGTGGACCAATTTCCAGGCGGAAACTCGCATAGAACCAGTTCACGGCATTCTGCTGGGCTGACGCGGCTTGGGCCGTGGTATCTTCGCCGAGGTTTAGGGCGCGCGCCGCCGCCAGCGCCGCGCCATCCACGGCCACTTGCAGGCGCGTTTTCGCAGAATAGAGAATTCCCAGATCGATAAATAGCCCCAACATGGGGATCACCACCCACAGCAACCCGAACATGGCCAAAAATAGCGAAGCGCCCTTCTCGCGATGATTCCGATGACGAATTTGCATGAACTTGTCCTCCTAAAAAGAAAAAATGCCGCGCGGTTAGAAGAAGTAACGCGCGTAAACCCCGTTGCCGGCCAGACCACCGACGCTCAAGTCTGGAGATTGGAAATAGGTTTCCACAATGTAGGCGGTTTGCTGGTCCGTCAGCGGCGTGGAGTTGGGGTCGCTTTGCCACAGGGTTTGCATGGCAGTCTGCGCGGAGCCCGCAAGCGCCGCGCGCGAGTCCGTGATGTAATTCTGCACGATTCCAGAGCTATTCATGATGGCCGAAGGGCATTGCCCCACGGTAACCGTGCTGCTGTTGGCCAGCATCCGCGTCCCCAATTGGATCTGCTGCGTGAAGACGAAGCTGCTTTCGTTGCCGGTGTCAATACGCGGCTCCCACCGCCACGCAACTGGTGGACGTCGCATTCCCGATCCACATGATTTGTGTCACGGTTACCAGTCCATTGCCGCTGTTGCCCACGTTGGATTGCTCATTACCGGCAAAAGAGGCTATTCTGAAGGTTCAATCCCTGCGCCAGACGCTGTGCCTCCTGCTGGATGGGGTAAGTGGAAAAGTCACCGCCGTGGATGTACATAGAGTCCAGATCACGGCACACCTGATTGCATTGAATGCTGCGGATCAGATTCATTCCTATAATGAAGGCTCCGATAAACATGGGCACGAACAGCAGCCAAACGAAAACGAACTCCATGATTTCCAGTCCGCTCTGTGTCTTTTTTCTTCTCGCTGTCGCCATATTTATTCCTGCACCGAATTTACTCCAGCCGGGAAACCGCCCAGGATGTCAGACGAGTAATACCAGTGATGGGCGCCTCATTGCGTTTTCCCCAGCCGCCGTCGAGGGGCACAATTCCGTCCCCAGGAAACTCCCTGCACCGATACTTCGACGATATTGTTTGGTACATTACCGCCCGCTGCGATGGGCGTGTTCAAATTCGAGGGCGAGTAGTACTTCACAAAAATATCCTTCGGATTGTCGTTGGTGGTCACCAACCCCATGGAGTACTGCTGCACCACCCGCCTCGATGGATGCGTTCTGCCCCTGGCCGTTGGTGGTTTGATAAGTAATTGCGTATCGGCAACCTTC
>CAVZOD010000004.1:0-318331 GCA_963776805.1 Bryobacterales bacterium | reverse complement strand
CCGTCGATGCGCTCCAGAATCTCCCTGACCTTCGCGGGTGCGCCGCCCATACGCGTTTCGCCGAACCTGCGCAGATCCTTCGCGCTTGGCCATTTTGTCGTGCCGTTGAGGGTGAGGGCTAAGCTGTCATTGGGCAGGTACACAGAGGTGGTGACCAGATCGTAAGCGGGAGCGAGCCGCGCTTCGCCCTGAACGTCATCATAGACAATCCCGAAATTCTTCAAATGCGCATCGCCATTGCGAAGCGCGCAGTTCAGCGCAATCAGCGTAAAGAGCTTCTCCATGTCCGCGCTAACACGCGTGGAGTTTGCGAACTGAGCGAAGCGCTTCATGACCGAGGTCTCGTAGGTGCCGCGGTACTTTTCGTCCGTCCTGCGAGCGTTGAGCACACAAAAGTCCTCAAATCCCCGGTGGGTTCCGTCCATGCGCAGATCGAAGCGGTCGACGACCAGGGCCATCCCGTCTTCGGCTAGGCGATGCGGTGGTACCTCGAGCCCGCATTCTTGGGCGACCAGAAGGCAGAAGTATTCATTGGCAGCGAGCTGTGGATATTCGTCAGGTTCCCAAAACTTCACGATGTGCGTTGCACCCTTGTAACTCTGCGAGAGACGATGTCCGGTGTGCTCCATCTCAGTGAAAGCTTTTTCGTCGCGCACGAGGATTTTGGGCTGCACGCCGCTGATGCCGGAGAATGCCGCGAATTTTTCAAGCAGGTAGCGGAAGAGATCGCCGCCGCGCTTGCGGTTGAGGATCTCGTCGATCGACTGGAAGGGCACATCCTCTCGAAGGTTCTCTTTCTCGCCTGTATAGCGGACGCGGCCGAGCTGCGAGCGACCGACGACTGTCAGCAAGTCGAATTCATCAAATGTGCCGACGGCTTTCGCAAATGCCAGGCGGAGCCTCTCACGCAAGACGCCCTCGGACAGGTTCATTTCGAAAATCGGTGGCAGGCCGAATGGCACGCTCCAGGACTCAAGCCTCACCGGCATCGTGACGGAAACCGCATGCGCGGCGGGCCTGCCGGGCAGATAGGCGAACGTGCTGCCGCGCTCTCCGCGTCTATCGAGCAGTCCCGCCTCAGCGAGGTCGGTCCAGACGTTGATCATCGCGATCCTCTTGCAGTAGTTCGTCGAGAGTAGGCCTGCGGGACGTTGCCGCCTGCAACTTCAGTTCAAGGCCGACTGCCGCGAGCAGTTTGGTGAGTCTGGAGAAGCCAAGCTCACCGGTGCGACCGTTCTCAAGCGAGTCCAGCGTTGCGCGGCTAATAGCCGCCTTACGCGCCAGTGCGGCTTGGCTGAGCTTGAGCTTCTTACGCTGCATCGCGACCTGTTGGCCGATGGAGGCAAGGTCAAGCATATGCATAATATATTATGCATTTCAATTCCTGACAAGGAATTTGCCTAATATATTAAGCAAATCCGGCGATGGGGAGCTTCATGCCTTCGAGATTGGCAACGAGGTCTACCCTCGACATACTTCTGCATCTCAATATAAGCACGAGTCTTACGTCTTGGCGCATCAGTAGGGTTGGGGCTCGTGACCACTTGACGCAGTGGCCGATCACCGCCAGCGAAGTGCTTGGCCAAACGCCAGCGGGCACGGGTTCGATGCCGCCGACCTATTTCGATGCCGCCGACCCATTAGGCCGCACGCTCGCCCATTACGCCTGGCAAGAAGCATAGAAAGACCTGTGAGTTGAAGCACAGGCAACGTTTCGGTTGCCAGAGAGCAATTCGTCCCGGCGGGAACTTGGCTTTCGCTGACGGAATCTCGAACTCCACTTGGGGGATCGGAATCACGACAGAGTCGGATCGCCAATAGTGCATTGAGCGGCCATCGCAAATTCAGTGGGTCGATGATCTACAACCAGTTGGGTAGCTGGCTGTACATAGGACTATGTAGGCGCTGCGGACTGCAAGACTATATAAAATAAGTGGAATAGTCTCTCGATCCCGAGAGTACCACGGTGCCGAATTGACCGTCTCTTGAGGCTTACAGTTTGCTAAGTAAGGCGGTTTTCCTCGCCATCCGCAGGTCTCGACTAGTTATAACATTCTTCAAACCATCCTATAATGACTGCTGAGAAGGGAGTTATGGTACGTACAGAACGTTAGTGCTATGTTGAAGATTGAGGGATTGCGCGTTCGATCAGCAGGTTCGGAGGATGAAAGAGCTATGTGCAAGTGTACATGGACCAAGGTCGTGTTCATTGGCTATCTCTTTGCGATGGCAGCTAACGCGACTCTCCAGACGCCTTCTCTCTCCCTGTCAACGGCCTCGGGGGCGCCGGGTTCCGCCGTTACCCTTGACGTGGGTTTGACCTCCGGGACCAGTACGCTCCCGGTCTCGATTCAGTGGGATTTAACCTACTCAACTTCGGATCTTAATCCCGTGACAGGCACCTTTTATGCCACGGGCGCAGCCGCCAGCGGCGCAGAAAAGTCGGTGAGCTGCAGTATTATTTCGGCTGGCGACGTCCGGTGTATCGTTTCCGGAATCAACACGTTGGCAATCGGAAACGGAGTACTCGCAACCCTCACGTTTCAGATCGCGGCGGGGACAACCGACACATCGACGCCAGTTTCAATGATCAGTTCGGAGGCATCCGATGCCAATGCCAATCCTCTCAGCATCACGGATGGAAGCGCAGCGGTCACTATCAACCAACCGGCAGCACCAGTGCTTTCCGCCTTAAGCTGTAGCCCGGCAAGTGTCACACCTCCAACGTTGTCGACGTGCACTGCGACCTTGAGCAGTTCCGCTGCCAGTACTACCACGGTTGGCTTGTCGAGCAGTGCGTCAGCGGCCACGGTCCCGGCATCAATGAACATCAGCAGTGGCTCACTAAGTAAGAACTTCACCGTGAGCTCTTCGAGCGTGACCACAAACACCACAGCGCTGATCACGGCGACGTTGGGGAGCAGTTCGGAGCATTTCTCGCTCACTCTGACCGCCCCGACGTGCGCGTACTCCTTGAGCACGAACAGTTCAAATCTTAGTTCGAGCGCGGGAGCCGGCAGTTTTAACGTCATAACTTCCGCAGGCTGCACCTGGAGTGTCACGAATAATTCGAGCTTTATTACAGTGACTGGCGGCGGCTCGGGCAGCGGCAACGGCACTGTAAGTTACTCAATCCCGGCGAACACAGGAGCCGCCAGATCAGGAACCCTGACAATTGGTGGGCAGACTTTTACGGCGAATCAAGCGGCGGCGAGCTCGGTCGGGCCAGCGCCGGTCTCGGTGGCGCCGAGTTCGGGAACAAGCACGAACCAGAGCTTTGCCTTTACGTTTTCCGACCCCGCCGGTGTGGCCGACATCAACTCGGCCCAGATCGTCATCAACAGTTCACTGACAGGAGTAAACAGTTGCAAGTTCTACATCTATGCGAACGGAGCTAATGTCCTCTATTTGGCAAACGATGCGGGTGCTTTTCAATCCAGCTTGCCGATCGGCGCTGCGGGCACGCTACAGAACAGCCAATGCTCAGTGAACGTGGGAGCCTCGTCAGTGACGTCATCGGGAACAACGCTTACGCTACATTTGGCGTTGAGCTTTGCGCCCGCGTTTGCCGGATCGAAGAACATTTACATGTATGTCCAGAATGCTACCGTCGGAAGCAGTTGGGTTCAGAACGGCACGTGGACTGTGCCGAGCGTGTCAGCGCCCGCTCCAGTCTCGGTTACACCTAGTAGTGGGAGCGGCTCTTCTCAAAACTTCACCTTTGCGTTCTCCGACCCGGCCGGAGCAGCCGACATTAACTCGGCCCAGATCGTCATCAACAGTTCGACGGCAAGAACGAATGGTTGCTATTTTTACCTCTATGCTAATGGATCCAATGTCCTCTATCTCGCAAACAATGCGGGGGCTCTTCAATCCGGCTTGGCGGTCGGCGCCGCGGGCACCATGCAGAACAGCCAATGTTCAGTGAACGTGGGCGGTTCGTCGGTGACCTCATCGGGAACAACGCTTACTCTAAATTTGGCGTTGAGCTTTACTCCCGCGTTTACCGGGCCGAAAAACATCTACATGTATGTTCAGAATGCCACTGTTGGAAGCAGCCTTACCCAGGAGGGCACGTGGACGGTGCCGGGCGTACCGACGCCCACTCCGGTTTCAGTCACGCCCAGTAGCGGGAGCGGCTCCTCTCAAACCTTCACTTTTGCGTTCTCCGACCCAGCGGGTGCAACCGATATTAGCTCGGCCCAGATTATTATCGGCAGTTCGACAGCGACAACAAATAGTTGCTATCTTGACCTCTACGCGAGCGGCTCCAATGTCCTCTATTTGGCGAACAATGCCGGTGCTTTTCAATCCAGTCTGGCGGTCGGCGCCACCGGAACGCTGCAGAATAGTCAATGCTCAGTGAATGTGGGTGCTTCGTCGGTGACGTTATCGGGAACGACGCTCACCCTAAATTTGGCGTTGAGCTTTACGCCCGCGTTTGCAGGATCGAAGAACATCTACATGTATGTTCAGAACGCCACTCTCGGAAGCAGCCTTACCCAGGAGGGAACCTGGACGGTGCCGGGCGGGAGCGGACCCGTCCCGGTTTCGGTCACACCCAGCAGCGGAAGCGGGTCCCCGCAGAACTTTTCCTTTACGTTTTCCGACCCGGGCGGCGTGGCCGACATCAACTCGGCCCAGATTGTCATCAACAGCTCGCTGGGCACAACAAATAGCTGCTATTTTTACCTGTATGCCAGCGGCTCCAACGTCCTCTATTTGGCGAATGATGCCGGTGCTTTTCAATCCAGCTTGGCGGTCGGCGCAACGGGCACACTGCAGAACAGCCAATGTTCTGTGAATCTGGGCGCTTCGTCTGTGACGTCATCGGGAACAACGTTCACCCTAAATTTAGTGTTGAGCTTTACGCCCGCGTTTGCAGGATCGAAGAACATCTACATGTATGTTCAGAATGCCAGCGTGGGAAGCGCTTGGGTCCAGGAGGGGACTTGGATGGCGCCTTAGGGTCATCGTTGGCCCGTCAGCCCGCAGCCCTCGGTGCTGCCGACAAGAGGTTGGGGTTTCGAGCCCGGCGCCTCCTGGCACAGATTCGAAAGAGCTCATCCTCGAAGCCGACTGGTCAGAGGTGTGGTAAAGCCCTTGCCCCTGAGCATGCCGCTGGCCTATCGAGTGGTGGGCGCCTCAATTCCTCTGGTGCTCTGCGACGTTTCGAACCGGATAGCACCCGCATCCAGACTGGCAAGACATTTCCAGGGAACTTTGTCTGATGCGTCCGGTTCCCGACTATGGGCCGCGTTCCTTACAACATCCAGTTGCTGGGTGGCATGATCGCCTCGCAGAGCCATCAGTCCTTGCCACCGTCGCTTTATCCCCTCTATTATTGCCGCACCCGATGCGCATCTTTGGGATACGTCGGCGAGGTGACGATGCTGTCAACTCTGGCACTAATGGGTTCGGTCACTCCCTTGGGGGGAACTTACGCGGTCCTCTCAATGAGAACGGAACCAACGTAATGACAACGGACGCCGACTTGGTGCTGTCGGCTGTACTGGTAGCGGTAACTGTAACTTGCTCAGGCTTGCGTATCCTTCGTGGGGCGCTGTATTTGCCTTTTGATATGCTGCCAAGCGCAGGGGTAAGGCTCCAGATGACCTCGGCGTTTGAGGTGTTCACAACGTTCGCGACGAACTGCGTGGTTTGCCAAGGCTGAAGGGAGATCGTCGACGGGCTCAAAGTGACAGCCACCGGAAGAAGGTAAATATCAATACTTCCGGACGCGCTCGGATCCGCGACACTGGTTGCGGTAACCGTCACAGTCTGGGCGCTCATGATGATCGAGGGAGCAGTGTAGAGGCCGCTGCTCGATAAGGTACCCACCTGGGGATTCATCGTCCAGATTACGTTAGGGTTCGGTGTATCAGCAACCGTTGCCGATAACTGCAGACTCTGGGCAGCGTCTAGGTCGGCGGCGGTCGGCGTAATAGCTAGGGAAATCATGCCGACAGATATAATTCCATTCGAGGCGGTGATCGATCCACCCGAGCCATCCAACAACGCTTCCACCGGATTCGACAATTGGATGACAAGATTGCCCGCAGCGGTTGGCGATAGCATCAGCGTAACGACGGCTACCACGCCATTGCCGAGAGGATTGGAGTTAATTCCTGCCAATAAGCATGTTTGGCCGGCACAATACAGTGACTTCTGTGCTGATGCGGCTGCCGGACCCGCGGCCATGGTAAATGACGCCACTTCGCTGGTAGGTGAGTCCAATGTCCATTGAAGCCCGGCGGATTTTCCCGGGTATCCAGTGTCAAGGGAAATGTTCAACGTGACCGGCTCGCCCGGCGCCCCAGAAGCAGACGACACGCTCAGGATACTTTGTCCGAAGCAAGCACTCCAGGAAATCAGCCCAAGGGCGCGAAGGAATCGAGTAGCAGCTGGCATGGGCGATCTAAAAGGAATAGCACATTGACATCGCTGCTGGGAAAGGATCATCAAAGAAGCGCTAAACGCAATTGCATGACCGGCCCCGAGCGTCACCGGATGATGACAATGGCCTCAGTGTTATTCAGAAGCCACTTCATTGAATCCAGAGTGGTGGACTCGGCTTTTTCGATCTTGAGGGCAGTGACTCCCTTCGCAGCAGTGGCGCGGATCTTGAAATGGTAGATTGCAATCACGCCGTCTGCAATCGGCTTCTGGCCGCCAGAAAGAATACAAACGTAGGCGTATGGGGTCCGCGCCGTGCACTGGAGCGATTTGCCCGCGTCCTTTGCGGCGCTGCCTATCTCCGGAGCTTTGCCTTCCATGTCCATTAGCTGCGCCGGGAAAACCACCTCCCACTTCAAGGCGACTGGTGCTCTGGCCGGCTCTGAATTCGCCGAGATTTCCAACGTCACGTTCTCGCCGGGAGCTTTGGTGACGGACGATAGAGTGGATGTCTGACCTAGGACAGGTAAGCAACTGAGAACTAGGTAAGCCAGTCGCATCTGTGTCCAATAATTGCACGAAAGAGGCAAATGATCCGGAAATGCCCGGATCTCCGTTGAAACTAGCGGCTCCCGTGCAACCCACTCTACGACGCCTTTCTTTTTTTGACAACCTCCGATTTCGACGGTGCCAGCGCTTCTAATTCTCTGATGAGCGCCGGAATCTGTTTGTGTCCGGTGACCTTTCGGAACTGTTTTTGTGCAACCAGGAGTCCCGACCCGACCCAGCGCTCTCGCTGGTCGCCGCCATGCCAGCGTTTCACATTTTTGCAAACCTGCTCCACGATCGAGAACGCCGATTCGATCACGTTGGTGCTGGCCAACGTTTTTCGCAGTTGCATGGGGACGTGAAGCCGGTGCACGGTCAGGGTCTCCTCCATTCCTTCGCCCAAGCTCCGCGCCGCACTGGGGATTGAGGTCCATCAGTTCGCGATGGAGTGCGTTCAACGCCTGCTTGGCAGCAGCGTGGTCCTCCAGGGCATAAGCCGCATGGAGCCTTTTAGCCACCGCCGGTTTGTGTTCGTCGGTCAGATGATCGAGCACATTCCGGCGCTGCAGAGTAGGGCGCTGGCGCGGTGGCCACAGGAACGGAGGTTTCGGTTGACCGGCGGCTTTCGCCGTTACGCCGGTGTCGCAGTCCGCTCCATAGCTCCGTCTCCAGCACCCCCTCATCGAACCGTACGTGAAGTTTTCCCTCATACGGCTCTCCGGGAGCCTTCCCCCGGCGGCATTCAGCTCGTATGCACAATTCGGCCCTGAATCGAGTACAGGCCGGCGTTTCTCCAGTAAGCCAGTGGCGTTCTCCAGAACGCTCGCCGTTTGCGCTGATGTTTGGTCCGCAACCAAATCCGAAGTTTCCGCGTGACATATTGATCCACCTTCCGAAAATGCTGGGCTGAGTTGAGCCAGCCGAAGTAGGCCGACCATCCCCGCAGTATCGGGTTCAGCCGGTCCAACTTCTCTTGCACCGCCGGGCGGTTATCACGGCCGATAGCCGCCTTCACCTTATCCCGAATCCGCTGCATCGAACGTTGCGATGGCCAGCAGTAGCAGAACCACTTGCTGGTATCGCGCCGCGATGGCTGTTTCCGAAAGTGCACCCCCAGAAAGTCGAAGCCATCCTGTGCCGCGACCATGCGAGTCTTGTCCTCATTGACAGTCACCCGCAGCCGCGCCAGGAACTGCCTCAGCTTCGGCATGTAAGTTTCCGGTGGCTTCCATCGGCACAACACCACGAGGTCATCCGCATAGCGGACCATCTTCGTCGCCTTCACCTCCCGCTCCCAGTACAGATCGAGCGGATGTAAATAGATGTTGGACAACAACGGCGAGATCACTGCCTCTTGCGGGGAGCCGACCGTGGTCTCTTCCAGAATCCCTTCGTGCAGCACTCCGGCTTTCAACCACCGCCGAATCAACCGCAGAACGCGCGGATCACGGACCCGCCGTTCAACCAGCTTCATCAGCAAATCATGGTCAATCGTGTCGAAGGAACACACGACACACTACCCATCACCAGCACTTCCCCGAACGCGTGACCATCACGCGTCCGCATCATCCGTTCCAGGGACAATCTCTGGAAGTCCTCCGGCAAGCACGCATGCCAGCCGGATTGCAGTTTGTTCTCATTTTGCCGGACGGGAGCAAATCGCTGGTCCCCGCGGATTGGACCGACTTCAAACATCCGCCCTGCGCATCGCAGACTTCGCAGCTTGTCGCCTCCTTCGATGACCTCCTGCGTCTTCGCGGTCGTGTCGATACACTCCTGCGTCGCTCCCCTGACTTGCCAGTAAGATCTCAGGCAAGCCAGGAGGACCATGCCACAACTCAATCTGAACTTCAACGACATCCCGATTCCGGAGACGCACTTGTGGGAGCAGTTCGACGAAGACCAAAAGCGCGTCCTCATCGAGACGCTGGTGCGACTCCTTGTCAAAGCCACGGCGGACCGGCGACAGGAGCAGATCAATGACTGACCCTTCCAAAATCACTCCCTCCCACACCCAGCGCGCCGCTTACGTTTACGTTCGCCAGTCCACACCTGGTCAGGTGGAACATAACCGTGAATCCACCGCCCGTCAGTACGCTTTGGCCGATCGGGCTGGCCAACTGGGATGGGCCAAACAACAAGTGGTAATCATCGACGAGGACCTAGGACTGTCCGGTTCAGGCACTGACAAGCGCTCGGGCTTCGCCCGCCTCACCAGCGAAGTCGCAATGGCTCACGTGGGCATCGTCCTCGGCCTGGAGGTCTCTCGACTGGCGAGGAACAATGCAGATTGGTATCGTCTGCTGGAACTCTGCGGCATCACCGACACGCTCATCGGCGACAACGACGGCGTCTATCATCCGGCCCTGTTCAACGACCGTCTTCTGCTGGGCCTCAAGGGCACGATGAGCGAAGCCGAGTTGCATATCATTCGTGCCCGGCTCGATGGCGGCATCCGTAACAAAGCCGCTCGGGGAGAGTTGCGTCGCGGCTTGCCTGTCGGTTTGGTTTGGGGAGAACAGGATGGTGAAGTCCTCTTCCATCCCGATGAGGCTGTCACCGGAGCGATCCGCACGGTCTTCGAACGTTTCGCCGAACTCGGCTCGGCACGCCGCGTCTGGCTCTGGTTCCGTTCCGAAGGTCTATCCTTCCCGCTGCAGACCAATCCCGCCGGTATGCCCGGGCCAATCCGCTGGGTGGCTCCCACCTACCATGCTCTCCACCAAGTCCTCACCAATCCGGTGTATGCTGGCGCTTACACCTACGGGAAAACTCGCTGCGAACGATATGTCGATGCCAACGGCGCAGTCAGGAAACGGATGCGGCATCTGCCCATGGAACAGTGGGCTGTTCTCCTCCGCGACCATCATCCCGGCTTCATCGATTGGGCCACCTTTGAAGCCAATCAGGCGCGTCTCAATTCCAATACCAAACCGATGCCACACCAGGCGGGAGGAGCGGTGAGAGAAGGCTCGGCGCTGTTGCAGGGCATCGTCAGTTGCGGACACTGCGGCCGCCGCTTGCATGTTCACTATCGTGGCCGGAACTCGACGCCGGGCTATCACTGCTGCGGTAAGGATCTGGTCAATGGCCGCGGCGTGTACTGTCTCAATGTTGGCGGTATCGTGATCGAGCAGGCCGTCGCCGATGCTTTTCTCCAGGCCATCACACCGGCGGCGATCGATGCGACGCGACTGTCGGTAGAACAACTGCAAGCCAACCACGATGCGGCCTTATCGCAATGGCGTTTGGAAGTAGAGCGCGCCAGCTACGAGGCGGAGCGGGCCGAGCGCCGCTATCGGGCGGTGGAGCCCGAAAATCGCCTGGTAGCTCGCGGACTCGAAACGGCATGGGAGAACCAGTTGCGCGAGCTGGCTGCCGCCGAGATGGAACTACGGCGACGAGAGCAGCAACGTCCCAGCACCATCAGCCCCGCGCAGCTCCAGGCGATTCAGGGGCTCGGCTCCGATATTCGTCAGGTGTGGCTTGCCCCAACGACCACCGACCGCGACCGCAAGGAACTCCTGCGCACGCTGCTGGAAGAAGTAATTCTGAATCTCAAGCGGGCCGAGGGCCACGCGCACCTGACTCTTCGCTGGCGCGGCGGCGCCTTCACCACTCTGGATGTTTCCGTTCCAAAGTTCAAGCCCATGGGGCCGCGCACGGATGAAGACACGCTTTCTCTTCTGCGGCGTCTGGCCACGCTTTACCCCGATGAGGTGATCGCCGGCATCTTCAATCGGCAAGGACGAAAGACTGCAACCGGGGAACGCTTCACCGCCAATCAGGTCGGCAGTCTGCGACGGTATCGCGGTATCGCCCGCTACCAACCTCCGGCAACGCCGCCCAATGGAGATCTGGTCACGATCCGGAAGGCAGCGCAGATTCTCGGCATGAACACGAGCAGCATTCATCGTTGGCTGGCCGACGGCTTCATTGCCGGCGAGCAGGTCACGCCTGGCGCGCCATGGCAGATTCGCATCAACGAGGAACTACGTTCGCGCATCGTGCAACAGGCGCCACCAGAGTACGTGCCCATGATTGTAGCCACGGCGAAACTGGGCGTTTCGCGGCAAACGGTGTTGCAACGTGTAAAGCGCGGCGAGTTGAAGGCTGTTCTGGTGCGCCAGGGCCGGCATAAGGGCTTACGAATCAAAGTGGTCGATGAGCAGCCACAACTTTTTCAATAACCAGGGGGCAGTATGGAACACGATCCAAGTAGCTCTTGAGATCCAAGTCAATGACTTGGTCGTAGCCGTAGGTCACCCACTTGCGAATATCGTAGATCGCTTGCTTGGCACTCCGTTTGGGCCGGAATCCGTACGATCCCGGCCGGAAGCTGGCTTCAAACAGCGGCTCGATGACTAGATTCTTACCTGAGAGATCTTAAACAAGAGTAGTGCAACATTTCCTCAGGCGGCGAGCAGATCGACGATGTCTTGAATCGCCTTATCGGCTTTGTGATAGGCGGCCTCCAGTTTGCTGTCGGGACGATGAGCGGCGTCGGGCTGATGATGAAAGCGGCTGTTGGCCAAAGGGCCACACAGACGCTTGTGAAAGAACAGGAACAGAAGCGCGACCTGGAGGCCTTTGCCGGTGAGGTGGTAAGCGTAGCGTGAGCCGTCCCGTTGCAACAGAGCATGGCCCTTGAGCTTGCGGAGGTCGTAACGGAGTTGATTTAAGCTATAAGATTTCTGGTCGAGGCTGAAGGTGGTGAGGACGGCTTGGTGAATCTGCTTTGCGGCCCAGCCGCTGACATTGCTTCCGCCGTGCAGGAGCACTTCCAGCAGGCGGATGATCCGCGTCTCGTGGATTTTGATGCCGGGGTAGCGCACCGAGCCGATGGAGATGGGCAGGGCGATTCGCTGCAGCAAAGGAAAGTCTACGTGGACGTTGAGCCATTGGGCCTGGCAACTGGCGAAGCGGTCCGTGATGAGCTGAAACTTCTGGCGCACGGCGTCCAGGTGGTCCAAGCCCTTCTTTAAGCCGAAGTTGCTCAGGTTGTTGGAGCACAGTTCGTTGCGCAGGAACGTGGAGAACTTCTCGTACTGTTTAAGGAACGCGTTTTTCCAGTAAGCGCGATAGACGTGGTGGCCGTGCTCGATCTGTTCGATGACGGTGCTCAGCTTGCCGCGGAACTTCTTGGTCAGGCGGACGCCAAAAATCTCGCTGATCTTGTGCGCGGTCAGGCGCCACAGCCCCAACTCGCAGGAACGCTCAAACACTTTGTGAATGGGGAAATGCCGTTTGAAGATGAAGTTGCGGCAGTACTCGATTTGGTGGACAGCGTAGAAGCGCGACAGGTTCATCGCCGCGCGTTCTTTCTTGGAGAACTTGGGGCCCACAAGCAAGGTCCAGTAATCCAGTTGCTTGCGGATCACTCCTGGGCTGAGCCGGTTGGCCGCTGCTTGTAACTGTTTGATGTTATCGGTGGCCAGGAACGCATTGTCGTTCTTACGGAAGCCGATCTTGCGCCGGTTCAACTCTTGTTCCATGAACGAGTGGCCGTTGAGATAGTAGGTGGTCTGGAAGGGGAAGAAGGATGCCACGCGAATCACGATGGGTCCCAGGACTTCATCACGTACGTAGAAATAGTAGTGCGTGAAGCGGCTGCGCTGTCGCGCCAGAATCCGATGGTTGGGATCTTGCGTGGGAAACTTAGGGATGCTGATCCGGAACGTCGAGCCTTGTTCCATGCTCTTGAAGATGAAGTAAACGCCGTAGGCGTTCTGCTTCACCATCCGTCGCAGATGCGGCTGTACGTAATCCTCTTTGCGCACGCCCTTCTCGGCCCATTCGCTGGGCAGTTTGTGATTGGCGGCGTAGGCCTCCACCCAGCCCCGGTAAACTTCTGTGCGCTTCGACAAAACCGCCTTCTCGATGACTGGCACACCGAGGACATCCCGGAAAAAGTACACCACCTGCTCGGGGCGCGACAAACCACTCAGGTACCCGTTGATGACGATGCGGTCGAAGCAGTGGTATACAAAGACAAGCAGGCTGCCAAACAGCTTTGTGAACGTCTCCATCGGCCGTCCTCCTCAGATCAGGTCTTGACAACATGATCATCGGTCTGGCGGCCGGTGGAGTCAAAATTTCAAATCTGTTTGGCTAGCTTTACCGCTGCCTGTGCGATCCGATCCTTCACTCCTGGGATTCCCAGCGGCCTCTGCCGTCCATCAGGCTTGGGGATGAATACCCGGCGCACCGGTTGGGGCCGGTATTGCTGCTGCAATAGTTCCTCCCGCAGTTCCAGAAGAAACCACAGCGTTCCCTTCGCCTCGATCGATTCGATAGTTTCGCCATCGACGCCTGCGGCTCCGCGGTTACGTCGAACTTGCTCCCATGCAACCCACAACACCTCCAGACTGCAAACCTTATCAAACAGAACTCCGAACGTTCGTTGCGGCTGAGCCTTGGCCGCTCGGTATAGCTTCCTCTGAAGTACACGGACCTTTTCTAACGTCGTGCGTTGAGCCTCATCGGCAGTCACGAAATCCCTCCTTCATTGTTGGCATGGCTCGAGTCGAGGCCCTTCGCTCCGGCGGGTTTTGCTGTCCACGCCCTCTTCGCTACGCTATGGCCTCTTCCGACTTCCCACGCGGCATCGCAAACCACTTCGACTTTCGTCTTATAGGTCCGCTTACGGCGACGGAGTATCCGCCGACCTCGTGGGATCTCGACCGTTCCCTCACGCTTCCTTCCGTTCATGCCGTTGCTCGAAACACCGGGGATGACGGCTGCTTCTCTTCCCTACGCATCCACAGCCGTTGCTGTCTTCGCCCATACACAGGAGGCTCGACCATCCCATTCCCGAACTCTCCCAGTAATACTCGTTCGAGATGCCATGACGGTGCCATACATTCCCTTTCGGTACGGCCTGAACTTTTGCCCGTGCCTCCGGACTGGGTACTGAGGCTACGTGTCGGGTCTGCTGCGACATGACAAGTTACCCCGCCATGCCTGACCTCTGGCTACCGGGTTCGCAGGGACTTGCCCGGGAGGGGACGTTCCACCCCTCTGGAAAGCGCGGGTCTCGGCCCGCGATATGGACCTGGCAGCGCTGGATCGCCGCCGAGTCGCCGGCGTGCTTTTTTACTGCGGCAGTGAGTGCCTTGCCGCCATCCAGAATATAGAGTCTCGGCTCGGTAAAATCGAGCCCGCGACTGACCAAGTCGCCGAGCAACTCTCCGACTACGGTGGCGTTTTCGGTGGCGCCTTGCCGAATGCCTAAGATCATTTTCCGCCCGTCCTGGGCGATTCCCAATGCGACCACCATCTGCTGCCCTTGGAATGGCGTTGCATCAATCAGCAATGCACACAGCCGCGTCTTGTCCAGCCGCCGCTCCATCATATCCTTCAACTTTTCCCGGCTCGCTTCGATAAAGTGCTCGCTGACGGCGCTCTTCTCCAAGCCGTAGGCTTCCGTGAACTCGCGCACCGCTTGGCCGTATTTCCTCGTGCTCAGGCCGAGCATCAACTTCTCCCAAACCGTTTCCGTCAGCGGCTCGCCTCGATGGAACAGCTCGTAGCTACCCAGGCGCACTTCCTGGTCATCGGTGCTGCGAACGCGCGGCCGCTTCACTGGAACCTTCTGCCCCATCACTACGCAATAGCCCCGCTCGCTGCCCCACCGATTGGCCGTCCTTTCCGCTATCCGGTGGCTGCGCTCGCCGACCAGTTCCCGGACTTCTTCTTGCATCAGCAGATCCATCAACCGCAACCCGGCTTGACGAATTAATTCGCCCACGCCTTGCCGCAACCAGCCCACCATCTCCGCCATCGGCAGTACCATCTGCACCGCCGGATTTCCGTCCGCGGCCATTGCCTCGAGCTCCTTCACAGCTCGCTGCGTTTCAATTTGATATGGTTTCTTCATAGCGACTCTCCTTTTTCTCGCGAAAGAAAATTTGCTCTCAGCCTATCAAGGCTGCGAGCGGGAGTCGCTAATTTCTACGATCTACCGGGCATTCCCAATGATCCTGTGGAGCTACGCGAACCCACTTTGAATGTTTGGGCGAGCCGAGTTCTGTCCGGCAAGGCCACCAACCAATCGCAATATCTGGTCGGCAGCGTGAACAGCATCAGTACGGCACCCGGTGTAGCAGGTTGCCCGCGCGACTGCACGTTGGAAGGTCCCCAACATATGCGGCGAGTCAGCCAAAACATGCGGAGTATTCCGCAGCAGGGTCAACAGTCCTTCGCTTTGCGGAACACTTGCGACGCTCCAAGTGCCGGCCGGATTGTACTCAAGGGAGAGAATCCAGCCGACTGGCACCGGTCCGTCTCCCACCGAAGCGTTGTACTCGCTTGGTAGAACTGGAAACTGTACGGGGGAGCCATTACGGAGGAGCAGCGGTCGTGGATATGGGTGAGCAAGCCCCTCCGAATCAATTAGCGCATACTCATCGGAAAAATAGGTTGCCCCTCGCCGCAACAGTTCAGCCACCAGCGTCGATTTTCCCGTATGGGTGACGCCCGGTATAAGCAACGCGCGCTCGCCCCATTGGACAATACCCGCATGCACGGCGCGCAACCCCGTTAGGCGTTGGACAACTGCATCATCCAGCACCCTTATGAGGGCGGGCACCAAGCTAACCACCCGATAGCTCGACGCCACCACTACATCATCAACCGACAACTGGAACTGTTCCGCGACTCGCACTACGCAAAGAGAAATATCAGGCTCGTCGGCAGCACTGTCGATTCTTGGCGATGAAGGGAGCACGTAACACTCCAGCATCGTACGAGCTTCCGGACAGCACGCAACTACTCGGATGTGACAGCCAAAAGCACGAACGCTGAAACCTTGAATGCGAGACATGCTGAGTGTGCGTCACCACACGGAGTATTTAAGTGGCAGCCTCCCATGTGACATTTCATGCACAAACGCAATCTCCAGCCTCATTCAGGTATGATCGTTCCCGAGTTCGCGCCTCCAGCGTAAGCCCGCTGCTCCGCAATCGTTAAGGAAACGACGAGCGGCAAGGCTATACTACTCATCGTCGCCAAGATCGCACGCCTAGTAGCCGTCGGGGATGATCCTGACGTCGCGATCAGTTTCTGGTGTTGCAGCTGAAGAATCGCCTCCAACGCGAGTTCCTCAGTGATCCTGGCATCAAACGAGCGCCGCATATCTTGCGTCACTTTGGCGAGAGTTGTGGGATGGCTACAAGCGTCCCAGGCTGCGCCAGCCGTTGTGTTCAGGGCGAAAACCGTCTCGCTCTTGCGGTCGACAATGACCATTGACCCGTCGGGGAGCTTATCTACCGACAGCTCATTAGAATTCGTGCGCTCCACCTGCATGTGGACTTCTCCTTATGTAACCGGGATTTCCAATTTGCCTATCTGTCCGAAACGTGCCCTTAAGAACGAGCGTCACAACGTCCATCGGTACTATCGCTCACCCGCCCAGTACTGTCAATCGTACTTAAGGGCAACTACACTCAAAGAACTGCTAGCACCGCTTTCATTCGTCGGCTGCAATACGTCCACTGAGTGTATACTTCCAAAATAAGGTTCATGGAAACTGCGGGACTGATGCGAGTGGATCGCGAGCCATGCGAATTGTTGCGCGCTGTTGTCCGACGGCCGGCCGATTCCGCTGACCAGTCGATCAACCTGATTGCGGGAAGCATTCACGATTGGGAATCGGTACTCAAGCTTGCCCGTGAGCATCGCGTGTTGCCGTTGTTATTTTTGCGACTCGCGGACATGGAGTCGTCGGTTTCACTGGCCGCGCAAGAACACCTGCGACTCGTTACATGAGGTCGATGTCCACCGTTGATCGAGCTGCCTTAAAGCGTAACTCCAGCGCATAGCCGCCCTTCAGAACCCAGGGCGCCGGATCTTCTCGGAACAGCCTTGTCAGCAGGCTGTAACGGGTCGCGATTTTCCCCTGCGTAGCGAGCCGATTTTCCGAGATTAGTTCCCGCCGTCCCGGAAGGGAGCGAGAGGTGCCCGCGGAGCGGAGTGTGCGAACGCCAGCGGGATGGCACGATCCCGCAGCAATCCCATGCCGCCGAAGCGGTCTCTGCATAATAGATCGAAGTGAGCGGGAGGAACTCCGCCTTGGCTACACCACCAAAAGAGTTCCCCCGCCGCGGAATGAACTTTGGGAGTTCGTACCTCCCAGAGGCCAGATCCTATGCAGATCCTACACCCATTTGCCGGCTCGGTCCAACAATACAACGAGCAGCTATCCAACCCCGATGCTCATCGTCCCAGCCACTGTCCGCAGTGCCAGACCAAGCGTCCACTCAGCGCGCATGGCTTCTACACGCGCACGCTCATCGACACAGCCTTCGACGGCGTGATTCGCGTGCGCCGCTACTTGTGCCACGCCTGCCGGCGCACTGTCTCTCTACTGCCGGAGTTCATCTTGCCCTACCTGCGGTCGAGCCTGATGGTGATGGCGCTGTTCCTCCTCGCCCGTCTGCTCGGCGGACAAACGCTGCCAGCCGCAGCGAAAACCGCGCCGCCTCCCATGCCCTACCAGCGCGGCCAGTTCTGGGTTCGCCGCTTCCGCGCGCAGGCCCAAGCGCTGTGCGCCGCGCTGGCCGCGCTGACTCAACCCGCTCCCGCGCCCGACTTCGTCCACCGCGCCCTGACCATGCTCGAATCCATCGGCTGGATCGCCGCTCATCGCTTCCTGTTTGCCGGCGTGCGCTGCCATCTGCTGGGCTGGCCGCGCGGTCTGGCTCCCGACGGCCGCCGCGCCGCATTCTCCTCCGTCGCAGCGCCCGTCTGAGCCTCCCCACACACCATTTGCATGGAACCGCGAAGCCTTCCACCGTAAGATGCCGTCCAGGAGAAACACTCGATGGACGACAAGGCCGAAAAAGTCGCGCTATTTCGTTACGGGCTGATTGCGCCTCTGGTGCTGGAGACGCTGCCCCGCGGCGAACTCACTCGGCGCGCGCAGCAGATCGCCGCCCGCCTCTACGACATTCCTCATTCCACCCGCCGCCAGGTCTCGGTGGACACGCTGCTGGATTGGTCGCTGCGCTATCGCCGCAACGGTCTGGCCGCGTTGTCTCCCCAACCGCGACAGGATCGCGGACAAGCCCGTGCCGTCGCGCCCGACACCGCCGCTCTCATCGAACGGCTCAAACGCGAGAACCCGCATCGCACCGGCGCGGCTCTGCTGCGCGAACTGGCCACCGCCAATCAGGCCGGCCTGTCGGCCTCCACTCTCTATCGTTTCCTGCGCGCTCGCGGTCTCACGGAACGCCAACTGTTGCTTGAAAAAGCTACCGCGCATAAAAAATACGAAGCGCAGTTTGCCAATCAGATCTGGCAGAGCGACATGTTGTTCGGACCCTGGGTCGGGCGGCCGGGCGGCGGCAAGCAGCAAGTCTTCCTTCAGGCCGCTCTCGACGATGCCAGCCGCCTCATCCCGCACGCCCAGTTCTATCCCAACCAGGGACTGGATGCTTTCCTGGACTGCCTGCGCCAGGCCATCGCCGCCCGCGGCATCCCCACCCGTCTCTACATGGACAACGCCAAGATCTACCGCTCGCCGCAGTTGGCCCGCATCGCCGCCTCCATCGGCATTCTCATCGTGCACACCCCTCCCTATCAGCCCGAAGGCCGCGGCAAGATCGAACGCTTCTTCCGTTCCGTGCGCGAACAGTTTCTGGCCTCACTCGATCCCAAGGTCCTGTTGTCGATTGAGCAACTCAACGAGCGCTTGTGGCATTGGCTCGACACCGTCTACCATCGTCGCGAACATAGCTCCCTCCAGACCACACCGCTGCTGCGCTGGCAGCGCGATATCGAACAGGTCCGTCAGCTTCCGCCGGACACCGATTTACGGCGTCTGTTCTTTCATCGCGTGGACCGGTTGGTGCGCCGCGATTCCACCTTCCTGTTGAAGAATCGTTTCTTTGAAGCACCCGCGCATCTGGCCGGCAAACGCATCGAAGTGCGCTTCGATCCGCTCGATCTCACCCAACTGGAGATTTACTCGGAAGGCAAGCCCGCAGGGGTAGCGCGGCTGGTCGATGCGGTCGTCAACGGGCTGCTGCCGCCCTGGGAGACGGAGGAGAAGTAGCCATGTGGGAATCCTTCTTCGGCTTCAAGAAAACGCCTTTCTCCGACAGTCCGGACGCCAAACAACTGTTCGCTTCCCAGGCCTGGAACCAGGTCAAGACGCGGCTGGAGTTCCTCGCCCAACATCACGGCGTCGGACTGATCACCGGCGAAGTGGGCGCGGGTAAATCCACCGCCGCACGCGTGTTCACCACGACCCTCAACCCCAACCTATATAAGATCCTCTACGTGCACTTCTCCTCGGGCTCGGCACTGGACCTGCTCCGTCAGATCGCCTTGGAACTGGACCTGGAACCGGCGCACTTCCGCGGCGACCTCATGCGCCAGATTGCCGGCGCCATCGTGCGCCTGAACCAGAGTAAAAAGCAGCATCCCATTCTGATCTGCGATGAAGCCCACTTGCTGCCGCATCCCGCCCTGGAACAGCTCCCGCTGCTGTTGAACTTCGACATGGACTCCTCCCGCTATCTCACCCTGTTGCTGGTCGGCCAGCCGCTGCTGCGGCGCACGCTTTCCCTTCAGATGCACGAAGCCTTGCGACAACGCATCGGCGTGCAGTATCACCTGGAGGGACTCACGCGCGACGAACTCGACGCCTATCTGGCGCAACAACTCAAAGCCGCCGGTGTGTCGCAGATACTGTTTGACGAGACCGCCCGCCAGGGCATGTATCAGGCCACCAAGGGGATTCCGCGCAAAGTCAACAAGCTCGCCATGACAGCTTTGCGGCTGGCGGCGACGAGTAAGTCGCAGACGGTGAGTGAAGCCATCTTACTCGATGCCACCACGGAGGCGATGCTGTGAAAGAGGACGCCGCCAAGACTCCCTCGAAACCCGCGGTGGTATCGCTGGCGCAGTTACTCACCGAGCAACCGGCCTCCCCTCCGCCGGGCTGGATCGAGCCGGGACTGTTGCCGCCGCAAGGCATCCTGTTTGTGGGCGGCGAACCCAAGGTGGGCAAGAGCTTGCTGGTGGCCAATCTGGCGCTGGCACTGGCCGCCGGCAAAGATCGCGCCGGCTTCACCATCCCCGCCGCGCGCCGGGTTCTGGTCTGTCAGTTCGAACTGCCCACGCCGCAGTTTGTGGGGCGCTTGGCATCGATGCGCCGATCCGTGGGAGCCGCCGCCGACCAAAACCTGCTGGTGGACACGCGGGCCGGCGGCAATCTGCTGAGCGCCCCGCAAGGACTCAATCACTTTCTCAACGCCGCCCGTCAGGCTGCCGCCGAAGTGATCGTGCTCGATCCTTTGTACTCGACTCACGATCAGGACGAAAACGATACCCGCTCCATGGCGGCGCTGTGCCAGAGCCTGTTGCGGCTGCGCGATGCTTCCAAAGCCGCGCTCATTGTGGTGCATCACGTGCGCAAATCGATCGGCCGCGAAGAGATCGGCAGCGCTTTCCGCGGTTCCTCGGCGCTGCATGCCGTCGGCGATTCCTACCTGCTGCTCACGCGCCCCTCAGCCCATCTTGCCGCCGCCGTGGAGTTGCGCTTCCAGTTTCGCTACGCCGCGGCCTCTGAGCCTCGCTTGCTGCAACTCGATCCGCAGACGCTGTGCTTTTCCGCCGCTGGGGCGGCGCCGGCCCGCGCAGCGGTGGCGCGCAAGAAAGTGGAGCAGGAGCATGTAACTCAGGCGCTGGCCGGTCTGGGACGGCAGGCTCGCTATAACCAACTCCGCCAGCAAGTCATGGAGCAAACCGAGTGCTCCAAACGCACCGCCCAACTGGCGATCGGCGAAGCCTGCCGCGAAGGATCGATTGTTCAAGTTGACGGCCAATACCGGCTACCACTGTAGCTGCGCTTGGCCGCATCGAGGTCCGCTCGGGGTCGCGCCCGGGTGGATGCCCAGGGCCGATGCGACGGAGTTGGCTCCGAAGAAATCGGCTCACCAAAGCCCTCCCGCAGTTCCCGAATCGGGGCGCGGGAGGGCTCTCTGCTTTCCGACCGACACAACAACAGCCTGCATTTCTTTGGTGAAACTCCCGAGCGGAGGCCCTGGGCTATAAAACGCGCGCCCGGCCGCTTTTGCCGGGCGTTCTAACTTGCTTTCCCACGCTCCGGGATACCACCGGTGCCTACACGGGTGAGTATCCTATCCCGGTCCTTCACGTCACTATGCACTCGGAAGCGGGCCAATTCGACAAATCTCGCTGGGAACTACCGTGAGCAGGTCGAGGGAAAACAGTGTGACCCGTTACAGCAGGCGTCGAATGAGACCTGTCGCCGGAGGCGGTTGGGGTCGATCTGATCGGTCAGAGATGCCCGCTTCAGGCGCTCTTCTAAGCCCTTCGGAACGCTCCAGCCGTCGCATATGTTCTTGGTGACAGCATTATGCAGCTCGCCGTAGGACTTGCTCAACGAACTTGCGTGCCGGTCCGCTCATTCGCGCATTTCGAATCTGTTGACGAGTAATCAGACCACGATCAACAGTCTGCCTAAGTGCCTGGCGGATGAATTTCCGTTCGACGGTGCCGGCCTCGAGCAGGTCAAGAATAGCGCGCAGAGCGCGAGTGAACTTGAAGCCGTGAGCGGTTTGTACGTTACTCACGGGTAGATCGGCGTGGTGTATGAGGACGCCTGGTATCTCGCTGTTACGACGGAAATCCATCGGCACTGTCATGTGGAGCTTCAATGGATTCAGATCCGACAGATCGTAGAGGCTGAGCGCCGTATGGTGGCTGTACACGCCCTCGACTTCCTCATTGCGGTTCCGGGACCACAGCGCCCAAAGCACAAGTTCGGGCCGGTCTGTCGTCGGAAACAGAGCGAGCCGGTAGATACCATGGTGCTCGCGAATCCAGTTCCCGACCTGGACGTGATACGGATCGGTGTTTTCGGCGAACCCCGCAGCCTTGGCCTGCTTCGTGGTGAAGAAGCCCTGCTGCTGCTCAGCAACCTCGAAAAGCCGTCGCGACGCTTCGCGGCGAGATTGGGCCACAACACAATACTGCAACTTTCTTGACGCTAACTCAACAAAGGCAGACCCCTCGCCCAGTCCTCAAGTTTCCGCTGTCGCGGACCCGCGGCAACTTTATCGTCAATTACCTGATTCTGATTGGCGAAGTCGAAGTCCTACGGGGGCTCTACCAACGCGTTACGATTCCTCCGTCGGGGTGCGAAGGACTCGGTCGGCCGCTCGCTCCGGAGTTGGCTTGCCAGTTCACGTTTGTCCGTAGCGTAGGCGATGCTTGTAGAGGGGTGAGCCGTGCGCAGACAGTCCGGTTGTTTGCCAATGTACATTCGTGATGCGAACGAATGATCCCAAGCTGAGAGATGGCTTAGCGATCATGCTGGAACCGAACACCCACATTTCATGCGCTTGTTGAGTAAGGCGGACAGAGCGTGCTAAAAAGAAAGTACGAAATACACGTTGCTCAGCATGGGTGCCGAGCGCTAATCTCGAGGAGCGAGCCTTCATGTTCTGCGATGATTAAGGACCTATGGAGATCACGTTCGGAGGACGGACAAGGTACTGGCGGGTATCAACCGTTACCGGAAAGAAGTCTCACATTACGATGTATCAACCGAAACCTGGTGGTGTGATATGGACGCTCTGCGGACTTCGCCTTATGTTTTTAGGCGATGCACCGCGCGAGGAAATGACCGAGCTGCGGGGGACAGAATGCCGGAACTGCTTAGACACGCTTTGGCGGGCGTCGCAAGCCACCGAGCGTGCCTCTAGGGAACGTATGCGGATGTTTCAAACCGACACCAAAAACAAGAAGTCCTTGCCGGAACCGTAGACGCGCGCAACCCGCGGTGTTGCCGTTTTTTAGCCGAGGCTACCTGTGCGGCGTTTGTAAACGCATCGTCTCGTGTTGCCGGAATTCGCTCTGCCGTGGCTGTGCATCCCGTAGTCGCCTTGTTCCTGGTCGCGCCTACTCAAGGTCTTACGCTCGATGCTACCGCAATGGCGACCGGACAAGGCAGCATACTCTATCAGCGAAGGCAGTTCTGGATTCGACGCTATCAGAAACAGGGCCGGCACTCGGTGCAAATCATCGCTAACGTGCGCAGCCCCTTCCTCACAGGCGATCCGTAAGCGGCTCTCCTCTTTCAGCAGCAGCACGCTACTTTACCTCCAGTCCGTCGTGCTCCCGCTTTCCCGCCTGCGGGCCGCGGTTTCTCAGCCAAGAGAACAGCCAATACCCGATACATTTCACAGCGCAAATGTTTTCCGTCGGGCTATATCGGGCAATGCGGCGCGGAAATTATGGCAAATTTGGCATCCACGGCAACGTAGAATCTATAACTTACGGAATCATTAAGAGCATTTAACGATCGACCCCCACCTCGGCCACCATAGAATCAACACCATACGAGCAACCTCCACGCTCGCCAGCCAGCGGTCTCTGCGCCTGAAATGTGACTTATCGGATGCCCAGCCAACTCCAGTCAGCGCGGAGAGAGGACCTGGCTCATTTATACTTTCAAGTAGTTATCGCGGCGCCAACGTGGCTGCTGCAATAAGCACCAGATTAAATATCTGGTGTTGTTAGGCCAGGAGCCTCTAGTAAGATTGGGAACTTTCGAGTTGCGAATCCTTCGTTGCGGCTACTATTTTGCTATTTTTGCTGTCGCTCCCGTTGGGATGCCCGCCATTGTGCACCGCTTTTCGGCTTGCGTTCTGACGTTTGGTGGTTGCATCCAGGTGCCCAACCGTGGCTGTCTGTTTTCGGCGACATGTGGTGTTAAGGTGTGGCAACGATGTTACGGTGAGGGATATGGATACCAGTGCCGGGCTTTGATGATCTTTTGGAACCCTTAAGTCTCTGCCTCGATGCGGAGTCGGCACGCCATCTGATTGCTATCCGCATCGATCGACCAGTGCAGGCACGGATCGAAACGCTGGGTCAGCGGGCGAACGAGGGCAGTCTCAATCCATCTGAACGCTCCGAATATGAGGCTCTGATTAACGCGGCTGACTTTATCGCGATCCTCAAACTCAAGGCTCGACGGTAACCAGTCTCTTAACTGTTTGTCTCAGCTCAGGGGACAAGCCCAGCCATACCTTGCTCATCGGCGCTGCCAGCTCTTGCGTTAATTTGTCCCCCGAATCAAGTGCGGCCCTTCGCCTGGTAGAACGCCGATCGCAAATGCCGCTTGGATTCAAATTGGGGGCAGATTCCATTCAAGGATTCCATGGCGCCGATCACCAAATAGCCATCCTGATCCAGAGCCCGCCCTAGGCGCTCGAACAATGAGATGCGGTCTTGTTCATTGAAATAGATCGCCACGTTGCGGCAGAAGATTACGTCGAAGCGGCCCATGGCCGAGAAGTCCGCCATCAGGTTCAGTTTCTTGAAGGAGACCATGGCGCGAATCTCGTCGCGAATCTGCCACCCGCCTGCAACGGGACCGAAATAGCGGGTACGCTGGGCTTCGCTGACGCCACGCGAAATCTCGACCGGGCTGAACACTCCCCGGCTGGCCCGCGCCACGGCGTCGTCTGAAATGTCCGTGCCCACCAGCCGAATGCCGTAGCGGTCCGGGTCTCCCAGCAGCTCTTTCAGCAACATCGCAATGCTGTAGAGTTCCTGGCCGGTGGAACAGGCCGCGCTCCAGATGCGGATGGGCGCCGCGCCAGTGCGCGCTCTGCGGTCGATAAGCTCTGGAATGATCTTGTGGCGCAGCAGGTCGAAGGGTGCGGTGTCGCGAAAGAACAAGGTTTCGTTAGTAGTGATGGCGTCGATAATGCGCCGATCGAGCGCATGGCTTGGATCGGACTTTGCCCGCAGCACCAGTCCGCTGTAACTTTTGGAACCGGTCTCTTCCACTAAGCCGGCCAGGCGGCTTTCGATCAGATATCCCTTGGATTCATCCAGCGTGACAGCGCAGAGCGAATACACGTACTGAGCCAGGATCTTATGTTCTTCCGGCAGGAGCTTGATCATGCCCGGCCCTCTCGCACCGAGCGGACGATGGCCGCGCCAATGGCGTCGAGCGGCGCCACGGTATCCACCACTCCAGCCTGGATCGCCTCCTTCGGCATGCCGAATACCACGCAGCTAGCTTCGTCCTGCGCGATGGAAAAGCAACCGCCCCGCTTCAACAGGCGCAGGCCCTCGGTCCCGTCGTTGCCCATACCGGTAAGAATGGCGGCCACGGATCGGCCTGGAAAATGCAAAGCGGCGGAACGAAACAAATAGTCCACGGCCGGCCGGCAGCCGTTCTCGGGCGGATCGTCGGTAATGCGCAAAACGACTTCTCCCTTGGGACCAGGGGCCAATTTCATTTGCCTTCCGCCGGGCGCCACATAAGCATGGTTCGGTTGGGCGGCCTCGCCATCCTGCGCTTCCTTGATCCGGATGGCGCTCTTCTTATCCAGGCTGGCAGCCAGCGGCTGGGTGAACATCGCAGGCATATGCTGAACGATGAACACCGGCGCTCCCAGATCGCCCGGCAGCGAGGGAATCAATTTATTCAAGGCGCCGGGACCGCCAGTGGATACGCCAATCAGCACCAGGGGTGGACCCGAAGTGCGGGACCGCAGGAAGGGCTGACGAACTACGGTGCCCGCCGGCAGCGCCGGCAGCGTTGGCGGCGGAGCGGGCCGTGATTTCGCTCCACCCAGGATCGCGCGGATTTCGCGGCGGCTTTCGAAGGCCCGGATCATCGGCAACAGCCGGGCGCGAAGAAGTCCCAGATTAGTTTGCGCGCTGCCGCCGTCCGGCTTGGTCAGAAAATCGAAGGCTCCCAACTCCAGCGCTCGGACCGTCATCTCGCCGCCGCGCACCGTCAGAGAGCTCAGCATGATGACCCCGATGCTGATCCCAGCGGCAGCCATAGCCTCCAGCACTTCAATTCCGTTCATCTCCGGCATCTCAACATCGAGCGTTATCAGATCGGGCTGGAGCGACGTTATCCGCGACATGGCCAGCTTGCCGTTGGAGGCGGTGCCTACCACCTCCACACCCGGCACGCCCGCTAACGCTTCAGAAACGATCCGCCGAAACACAACCGTATCGTCAACCACCAGAACGCGCATACTCATCGCTCGTGCGAAGACCCTAGTCCTCCAGCGGGCTTAAACGGCCGCGCTCCAATTGTTCAGAGCACCCGTCAAGGCCGACGAGACTCGGGCGTATTCGCTGCCTGGGTTCATCGCGTTCTCCGCGGCCTCTTTCTGGCCCGAGATTGCAAACTGCGCTACCGCGGAGGCCGCCTCGTGAAATTCAGCGTGCAGCTGTTTCACGGTGCGGTAGTGGCCGGTCTGCTTCTCTTCTCCCGAGAGTTGCTCGCCGTACAGCCACTTGCCGAATTGACACTGGTTATCCACCTTGACCGTAGCCACCGGGATGTCCAGGTGCCTGCTGCCGATGGCGGCTCTGAGGCGCGAGGTCCAGGCCGCGTGAGCGTTGATCGCGCTTCTCAAAATGTTGTGGTCGACACGGGCCACGCGGAACTTCGACACTGCTGTCTGCAGTTGTTCGGCGACTCTGGACAATTCGGTGGCGCTGCTTCGCACTTGCTCGCTGCCCTCCGCCATATGCGCCGCCGCTTGGTCGACGCCTGCAATCTCGCGGGCGATTTCCGCGGTAGCCTGCGAGGTTTCCGCCACCCGCTTGTTGGCGTCCCCCACGCCCGTGGAGGCTTCCGCGATATTCCGCGCAATGTCCTTGGTTACCGTGGACTGTTCTTCGATGGCGGCGGCGATGGAAGATACAATGTCGCTGACTTCGTGAATGATCACGGTCACTTTGTCGATTTCGGAAATCCCGCTTGCGGTGGACGATTGCACTCCCGCGATCTTACCCTTGATATCTTCGGTGGCGGCGGCGGTCTGCTTGGCCAGTTCCTTGATCTCGTTGGCCACTACCGCGAATCCCTTGCCCGCCGACCCGGCGCGGGCCGCCTCGATGGTCGCGTTCAGCGCCAGCAAATTAGTCTGCGATGAAATCTCGGTGATGGTTTCGGTAACTTTGCCGATCAACTGGGCCGCCGCGCCCAGTTGGATCATTTGTTCGCTGATGGTCGCGGCCTGCTGGGTGGCTTGTTCGGTAATGCGCCGCGCCTTCTCGGAATTGCCGGCGATTTCGCCGATGGTGGCGGTCATCTGCTCGGTGGCCGAGGCGACGCTGGTTAAATTGGTGGTGGTCTGCTCCATTCCCGCCGCCACCGACACCACGTTGGCGGTCATCTGCTCGGCAGCCGCGGCCACCGCATGGGCTTTGCCCGAGGCCTCGCGCGATCCGTCCGACATTTTGCTGGAGTTAGCGGAGAGCTGCCCCGACGAGGAAGACAGAACGCCGATTCCCTCGTTGACTTTCCCGATCATGTTCCGCAAGCTGCCCGACATCGTCCGCATGCTCTGGGACAGCAGGCCGATCTCGTCTTCGCGCTCCAGATACTCCGCTGACATATCGTTCAACATGTCTCCAGCAGCCACTTCCTCCAGGTGTTTCACCGCGGCCTCCAACGGCTTGGAGATGCTGCCTGCGATCACCACGCCGAGGGCGCAGGAAATAGCCAGCCAAACACCACCGAACGCCAGCAGGAGCACCCTGGTCCGAAAAACTGAGGCGTGCTGCGTCTGGTTGATTTGGTCTACCTGCCGCTGCCGGTAGGCCTGGTAGTCGATCAAGGCAGCACCGAGTTCCTGGAACCGGGGTATCACTTGTTCGCGGTATAGCTTCAGCGCCTCCTCCGGATTGTCCGCCTCACTCGCCGCAATCACCTTGAGGTCGGCCTCCCGCCATTCCGTAAGAGTCTGAGCCATGGTTTCCCGCCGCCGCTTGCCTTCCGCGGAATTGGAAAGCGTGGCCAGCTCATCCAAGTCGGCCACGTAACCCTTGCGAAACGCCGCGATACGGTCCATCGTGGCGGCATCGAACTTCCTGGCCAGCAACGCGTTCGCCACATTCACGCCGAGGGCGTTTACCTGGGACGACGCTCTCAAAGCCAGAGCAGTCCTGCGAGCCTCATCCTTGGCATGGTCCATCTGCGTATCGAGAGAATGCACGCCCCACCACGCCACGCCCGTAAGGCAAGCCACCTGAAGCACGCTGGCTCCAATCAAGAGCGCGAGCTTCCTCGCTATTTTGACGTTCGCGAGTTGAATCATTCCAATTCCTCTTTCTTTTCGAAGAGCGCTTTTCAGCGTGCTCTCAGGCTTCCGCCAGAATCTGGCTGGCGTCCACCAGCGTGATTACCCGGCCGCGATCGCGGCACACGCCCTTGAAGAACTGAGCCTGCCCCCAGTTCACGTTGGCCGGCGGCGACTGCCAGCGCTCGCGCTCGATCTCCACCACCTCATCCACGTGATCCACCAGCAGTCCAATGAATTCGCCGCGGTCTTCCATGATGAAGATCCGGCTGTCCGCGCCCGGCACTGCCTTGGGGAGTCCCAGGCGCAGCCCCAGGTCGACGATGGTGACGATCTTGCCGCGCAGGTTGACGATACCGAGGACCGCCTCGGGGGCATACCGTACCGGCGTAACCGGACCCAGGCGGATTACCTCCTGAACCTCGGTGGCGTCCAGGGCGCACAGCGCGTCGCGCACGAAAAAGGTCGCCAGCAGAACCGTCTGCCCGCTCTCAGCCGTCAGTGTCTTTGCCATCATCCCCTCCCGGACTCAGACCTTGAACCTGTGTACCGTGGTCTGCAGTTGTTCGGCCACCCTGGATAGTTCCGTGGCGCTGGTCCGCACCTGCTCGCTGCCCTCCGTCATGTCCCCGGCCGCTTTATCGACCCCGGCGATCTCGCGCGCGATTTCCGCCGTGGCCTGCGAAGTTTCCGCCACCCGCTTATTGGCGTCCCCCACGCCGGTGGAGGCTTCCGCGATGTTCCGCGCGATGTCCTTGGTTACCGTGGACTGTTCTTCGATGGCGGCCGCGATCGAAGATACGATGTCGCTGACTTCGTGAATGATCACGGTCACTTTGTCGATCTCTGCAATCCCGCTGGTGGTGGACGATTGCACGCCCGCGATTTTGCCCTTGATGTCCTCGGTAGCGGCCGCCGTCTGCTTGGCCAGTTCCTTGATCTCGTTAGCCACCACCGCGAATCCCTTGCCCGCCGACCCGGCGCGCGCCGCCTCGATCGTCGCGTTCAGCGCCAGTAAATTGGTCTGCGATGAAATCTCGGTAATGGTTTCGGTGACTTTGCCGATCAGTTGCGCCGCCGTGCCCAGCTGGATCATTTGCTCACTGATGGTCGCCGCCTGCCGCGTGGCTTGTTCTGTAATGCGGCGCGCTTTCTCGGAATTGCCGGCGATTTCGCCGATGGTCGCCGTCATCTGCTCGGTGGCAGAGGCGACGCTGGTTAAATTGGTAGTGGTCTGCTCCATTCCCGCCGCCACCGACACTACGTTGGAGGTCATCTGCTCGGCTGCCGCGGCTACCGCATGGGCCTGGCCCGATGCCTGGTGGGATCCCGACGTCATGCCTGCGGAGCTCGCCATCAGTTGCGTTGAGGATGAAGAGAGCACCTGAATGCCGCTGGAGATTTCTTGAATCATCTTCCGCAACGCGGCGACAGTAGTTTGCATACCCCGCGCCAGCGCTCCGATTTCATCCTCACGGGCCTGGAATTCGGGAGGCGTATCTTTCGACAGGTCCCCTTGAGCGATCTGATCCAATTGCCCGACTACTACTCCAATTGGAGTTGCGATGCCGCGCGCCAGAACGATCCCGCCGAAAATGGCCGCCGCAATTGCGAGCAGGCTCCCGGTGATCAGCAAAATCAAGATCGTGCTGGCTGTTTCCTGGTTGGTCTTCTGGGCTTCGGCCGCCCTGCCAATCTGAAATTGCGACGCCTCCTTGGCCTTGGCGGAGAATGCGTCGATGGCAGCCAAATAGGCCGGAGACTCCTGGGCTGCCGCCGTAAACCGGTCAGCCTTTAGCGAAGCGAGGACTGCGTCGCCCGCCGCCTTGGCGTTCTGGTTGAGGTCGGCCATGTCGGCGGCATGTTTGATGCTGGTCGGGCTGTCCGCCAGCTTCGTGAACTGCTCCATTGTTGCGGAGCGATCCTTACGAAGATCGGCGATATGGGTCAAACGATCTTCCGTGGTCTTCTTTTCGATGACCATTTCCCCAACGCTTTGCCCAATCGCCGAGTTGTCATCAGCGGCGGTTTCCGCCAGGCGTGCCTTCGTGAGGCGTTGCGCCAGGGCCTCGCTCAGCTTCCCGTTCGTGTGGTTTCCCCACAGTGACAGGCTAGACAAGCCCGTAAGAACAAGAATGACGCCCCCCAGCACAAGAGCGATCTTCTTTCCGATTTTCATGTTCGATATCGATGTCATTTTTGTTTTCCTATTCTTTTTAAACCGACGTATTAGTCTTCAGCGTTCACTGGGGGTTTCCTGTTTACCGCTTTGCGGATACTCTCCATGAGCTCATCCTTGTTGAGCTTGACCTGATATTCGTTCACGCCAGCGGCCAAGCCGCGGGCGATTTCTTCTTCTCCCGCCAGCGAAGACAGGGCGATCACCGGCAGCCCGGCAAAGCGCTGGTCGGCCCGAATGCGCCTCGTCAGCGACAGCCCGTCCAGGCGCGGCATCTCCACGTCAGTGGCTAACAAGTCCACTGCGCCGGCGTGTTGATCCAGGATTTCCCAGGCGGCCTGGCCGTCTTCGGCCGCCAGCACCTTGCAGCCCACCGCTTCCACCAGGCGCTGGATCTGGCCCCGGAAGAAGTCCGAATCGTCGGCCACCAGCACGGTCGGGACATCCCCTTGTGGATCGTGGAATGACACCGCCGCCGTGGATTGGCCGGCTTCCGGCAGCACCGTGTCGGCCAATTCAAATATGTCCAGCAGCAGAATGGTGCGATCCTTGAGCACCGCCGATCCGCCGACGCCCCGCTGCCGCAAGGTGACGGTGTCGATCTTGAGGGCCGCCTCGAGCATGTCCAGCGGCTCGGCGGCCAGCAGTCCCAGCGGGCGGCCCAGCCTCTCGAAAACAATCACCACCAACTGCTGCTCGCTGCTGAAATCGCCCACCGCCGCCGCATCGTGCAGCGTGGCCAAGGGCAGGCTGGCGCCGCAATACTGCATGGTGCGGCGTCCGCCCAGGTTTTCAATCTGCGCCGGGCGCACCCGCTCGATGCGCGAGACCTGCTCGATCGGCACCGCGCAGGTCTCTCCGGGCGCATTATGAAACACCAGCAGCGAGTGCAGCTCGCCGGCGCCGGCGCTCGCCTCCACCGTCTGCCGTACCGTGGCTTCCGTGGTGCCGGCGGTGAGTTTCGCGCGCGCGGCCAGGCCCGCGACATCCAGGATCAAAGCCACGTGCCCGTCGCCCAGGATAGTGGCGCCGGCATAATCGTGCAGTCCTTTTAAATGGCGGCCCAGCGGTTTCACCACAATCTCCACCGTGTCGTGCAGTTCCTCCACCACCAGCCCGTATTCAAAAGCGCCGGTATCCACCAGGACCACGTTCAAGGCTTTCGAAGAGTTCTCCGGACGCTCCACCCCCAGGGCATCCGCCAGATGCAGCATGGGCACCAGCCGGTCGCGGACATTGAGAATGTCGGCGTCACCGACGCGGTCGGTCCGCTCGGCCAGGCGCGCCAGCGGAATGCGAATCAGTTCGCCCACGCTCACCTGTGGGATGGCGAAGCGCTCGCCGCCATAAGAAACCAGCAGCGAGGGAATGATGGCCAGCGTCAGCGGCAGCTTGATGCGGAAATGGGAGCCGCGCCCGGCCCCGGAATCGATTTCGATCTTGCCCCCCAGCCGGTCCAGGTTGGTCTTGACCACATCCATCCCGACGCCGCGTCCCGACACATCGCTCACCTTCTCCGCGGTCGAGACGCCCGGAAGGAAGATGAGCGCCATCTTGTCGCGCTCCGGCATGTTCTGCACTTGTTCGCGAGTCACCAGGCCCTTGGCGATGGAAGACGCCGCGATCTTGTCGGCCGCCAGTCCCTTGCCGTCGTCCGAGATCTCGATTACCACTTGCCCGGCCTGATGGGAGGCTTTGAGTATCACGGTGCCGGTGGCCGGCTTGCCGGAGGCGGTCCGCTCGGCGGGCAGCTCGATGCCGTGATCCACCGCGTTCCGCACCATATGCGTCAGCGGGTCGCTCAGCCCTTCGAGAATGCTCTTGTCAATCTCAACCTCGCCGCCTTCGAGCTTGAGCTGTACCTCTTTGCCCATGGTTTTCGCCAGATCGCGCACCAGGCGCGGAAACTTGCCGAACAGTGCGCCCACCGGTTGCATACGGGTCTGCGTAACCACTTCCTGCAGTTCGGAGGTCACCATACTCACGCGCTGGGCGCCGGACTGGATGCCGCGTTCGTCCCGCCGGTCGAGCGATTCATTCAACTGGTTGCGGCTGAGCACCAGTTCGCCGGCCAGCGTCATCAGCGAATCGAGCAGGCTCACGTTCAGGCGGATGGTGGTCTCGCCGGCCGGAACCGGGTGACCGCCCGCTGGTTTGGGTGTGCTGTCCTCCTCCACGGTTTGCGCGGTCTGCGCAGGTTGAGGGGTAACCGGCAATGCCGCTGCCACCGGCTCGGCAGCCACGGCCGAAGCCAGACCAGCCAGCGGAGTGGAGGCGCCGTTCTTCTCGATCAAGCGCACTCGTTCCGGGGGTACCTGAGTCAGCTCCTGGAGCAGCTCCGGCTCCAGCACGGTGGCGTATAACACCTCCAGCATTAACTTATTCGAGGGCTCGTCCTCCAGCGTCCCCGCCGAGTCCAGATCGAATACCGTCTCCAGAATCGTGCCGCACTTGATGAGGGACTTGAACACCTCCCAGGGCGTCAGATTGCGCCGCTCGATGTCGTGAATCAGATCGTATTCGATCAGGTACACGAATTTGCCGCCCTTGCGCGCCTGGCTTAGATCGAACGCCGACACCTGGATGTGTTTGTTGGCGTCGGGCAACTGCACTGTGACCTGCTCGGAAAGAGAGCTCTTCTCACTGGCCGGCAAACTTCCCGCCGCGAGCGAGGTCAGCGCCACCACGAACTCGCTGATATCGGCATAGTTGCTGTCATTGTGATTGCCAATCAGCACGCGCAGTTTGTCGAAGGCCAGCAGCAGAATGCTGACCACCTCGGGCGTGGGGACCATCTGACGGCAGCGGACCAGGTCGAGTGCATTTTCCGTTTTGTGCGCCAATTCCCGGATCTTGGTCAAGTCGAAGAAGCCCAGCCCCGCCCTTGATGGAATGCGCCGCGCGGAAGACCCGGTTCACCAGTTGCTCATCGATTTCCGAGCCGCCCTGCTCGATCGCCAGCAGATCCGTCTCGATGGTGGCCAGGTGCTCGCGGCATTCGGCCAAATAGTCCTGCAGTACCTCGTCGTCGATGCCAGGCTCGTTCATGATGGTCCTCTCAGTTTCCGGACACGCTGAAATGCTGGTGCATGCGCATGGTCCGGAATAACTCCAGAATCTCCGCGGAAGCGTGGATCACGGCCAGCGTGCCGCCGGATTTGCGCAGGGAGTTGTGGGCCGAAATCAGGAGACCGATGCCGCTCGAATCGACCATGCGAACATCGGTCAAATCGATGACCAGTTCCTGGACGCCTTCCTCCACGATGGCGCGCATCTTCGCTCGCAAGTCGGGTAGTGTGGCCGCCACGATGTTATCTCCCCCCGGCCGGAGGACGGCTTTGTTGTCTTCTCGCAGGATGTCTACCATTGGTTTTTCCTCATCGAAACGTTTGATCATGGTCACTACGTTGCCCCGCTCGTTGTACCGGACCCAGTTGGCATACTGATGGAGGATGCCGATACCGCGTCCGGAAATATCCAGGGATCCCGCCGGCTTATGCCGGGCCGCGCGCCAGTCGAAGCCCTCGCCATCGTCTGAGACCGCGATCAGCAGACGGCGTCCCTTGAGTCTCACCGAACAGCGGACCTGCTTGGCGGGATCGGCCCCCGATCCATGCAGCACGGCGTTGGTTAGCGCCTCGCGCACCAGCAACTCGGCCCCAAAGCAGATCGATGGATCCGGCAGGCTCTGGCTCTTGCGCCGGAATTCGGCGAAAAATTCCTCGACGGCTTGGAGTGTGGCCGGAAGCGTCACGCGCATTTCGCAGTCGGCATGGGCGGATCGGGTCATTCGCCCACTTCCGTGGCCAGTAAGAGCAGATCGTCTTCAATGGGATGCTCCTCGGGGCGCAGCTCGCCCATAATCAGCGAGACCGCCTCGCGCAACGCCGCGCCCCGGTGCCGGACGCAGGCCGCCACCAATTGCTCCAAACCCTCCCGCCGTCCGCCTCCCGCCGAGGATTCGATCAGGCCGTCGCTATAAAGAAAGAAGCGGTCGCCCCGCTTCACACGCAGGTCCTGGCGGTGGAGCGTCGCCGCCCCGAACATTCCCAACGGATCGCTTTCCAGCTCCACGGTTTTGGGCGTCCCATCGCGGCTGACTAAAATCAGGGGCGGATGACCGGCGCTGATCACAGCCAACTGGCGGGTCTGGCGGTTCAGGCGCGCATAGCACGCCGTCAGATACTGTTCCGGGCCCAAAATCTGCCCCATCACCGAATCCACCCCGCGCAGGGCGTCCTCGGGCGAGAACACTGGTCCGGCGTACTGGCGCAGCAGCGCTTTTACCGCCGAAGTGAGAAATGCGGCGCTGACCCCGTGGCCGCTGATATCGGCCACGAAGTAACCGAAGATGCCGGCCCCCAGCGGAATCACATCGTAGAAATCGCCGCCCGTTTCTTCCAGGGGCCGGTAATAGACCGCGAAGCAGGCCCCAGGGCAATCATCGGGATGAACCAGAATGGCCTGCTGGGCATCGCGCAACTGTTCCAGGCGGGACCGGTGCAGCAAAACCAAGGCGCGGTTGGTTTCCCGAATGCGCAGATGAACGCGCACGCGCGCCAGCACTTCCTCGCCATGCACGGGCTTCGCGATGTAGTCCACGCCGCCGATCTTCAGGCCCGCCACCTTGCTCTTCACATCATCCAAGGCCGAGAGAAAGATGATGGGAATTTCGGCCGTAACCGGATCGGACTTCAACCGCGCGCAGGTTTCGAAGCCCGTTTCGCCAGGCATCATCACGTCCAGCAGAATGAGATCCGGCTGTTTGGCCCGGCTGAGAACGCGGGCGGTTGGCCCGTCGGCCGCCGTCAGCGTGCGGAATCCCTCGGCTTCCAGGATGCTCCCCACCACGTCCAGATTGGTGGGCGTATCATCCACGACGAGTATGGTGGGCGTGTCCATTTTCTGCGGCTTTTCATGGCCGCCCTAGCGGGTCGGCCTACTGGGCATATCGACGATCTGGTTCCATTAATGAGCTAGAAGGGTTTTCCCAGCAGGCCGATAAGCGCAGAGAGAGGTTGTGACCTCATCGGGGAGAAAGCGTGCTCCTGGAAAATGGCATCGTCGACCCGGCCGGGTTGCTCGCCGCGGTAGAGCAGGCCGGGGATGGCATCGTCGTCACCGATACCGACGGAAAAATCCAGTACGTGAATCCCGCGTTCACGGCGATGACGGGATACAGCAGCGCGGAAGTTCTGGGGAGGAACCCCAGAATCCTCAAATCGAGACGCCACGCCAGACCTTTTTACGAAGATCTCTGGAACACCATCCGGTCCGGGGGAATCTGGCGTGGCGAGGTGATCAACCGGCGCAAGGATGGAACGGTTTACACCGAGGAGATGCGCATTACTCCGGTGCGGGGCGTGGATGGCGAAATTATCAGCTACATTGCCATCAAACAGGACGTAACGGAGCGCCGGGCGGCCGAGAACGCGCGACGGTTCCTGGCGGCCATTGTGGAGAATTCCGAGGATGCCATGATCGCCTACGAGCCTTCGGGCACCATCCTCAGTTGGAATCGCGGCGCCGAAGCATTGTTTGGACACCTCTCTCGAGACACGATCGGGCAGCACGTTTCGATGATCGTGCCACCCGAAAGGTTGACCGCCCAGCAGCAGGTCACCGAACAGGTATTGGCGGGCACATCGGTCTGCCAGCACGAGGGTCTGTGTGTGCGCCAGGACGGGCGAAGATTTCCCGTATCTCTTACGGCCTGTCCCATCAGAAACTCCGCCGGCGAGGTGTGGGCCGTATCCACCGTTCTGAGCGACATCAGTCAGCGCCAGGAAGCGGAGCGTGCCCACGCGTTGCTGGCCTCCATCGTGGAATCTTCCGGCGAGGCGATTCACGCCGTGTTGCTGGATGGGACCATCGTCAGCTGGAACCGCGGCTCGGAGGCGTTGTTGGGCTACAGCAGCCAGGAAATCATCGGGAAAAACGTCGCCATTCTCGTTCCGCCCAGCCGCCACAACGACATGCAGAATCTGATCCGGGCACTCGGCGGGGGACAAACCCTCCAGCCTTTCGAGACCGTTCTGCAGGGCAAATATGGCTGTCCGATCGAGGTTTCGCTCTCCCTCTCCCCGATCCTGAATCCGCTCGGAGCAGTGGTGGGAATTTCCGCCATCGTTCGCGACATCAGCCAGCGCCTGTCTGCCCTGCGGAATCTCAAGCAAAGCGAAGAGCGATTTCGCGAGGTCTTCGAACATTCGCCGTTCGGCATGACCGTAGCCGGACCGGACGGGAGCTTCCTTCGGGTGAATGCGGTGTTTTGCGAAATGGTCGGATATTCCGAGCAGGAGCTGCTTGGAGCGCCGTGGTCCAATCTGGTCCATCCCGACGATCTAGCGCATAGCGCGCTGATGGGGGAGCAGCTAATCGCGAACCCGGGACTCTACGTGGAAGTGGAAAATCGCTACATTGCCCGCAGCGGCAAAGTGGTCTGGGGACGCACCCGGATGGGCGCGGTACGGGATTCCGGCGGCGGTCCGCTCTATTTCATCGCTCATGTGGAAGATGTGACGCAGCACAAGCGGGCGGCGGAGGCATTGCGGGAGAGTGAAGAGCGCTTCCGGATCATGGCGGACAGTTGCCCGACCGGGATCTGGGTAACGGACGCGCGGGGAGGCACGCGGTTCATCAACCGGGCCTACCGGGAATTCTGTGGCGCAACCTCCGGCGAGGTGGAGCAAGAGGCGTGGCGGCGAATGATTCACCCGGACGATGCGCCGGCGTTTTTCGAGGCCTTTCAGCGCTCTCTGAACGAGCATGCGCCTTTTAAGGCCGAACAGCGCAGCCGGCGTGCCAATGGCGAGTGGCGCTGGGTAGAGTCGGTGGCCGCGCCGCGCTTTTCGCCCGATGGTGAGTTCCAGGGACTGGTCGGCACCAGCAAGGACATCACCGACCGCAAGCATAACGAAGCCGCGCTCCAATTTCATCACTCTCTGATCAGCGCCATACTCGAGGTGTCGTTGGACGGAATTCTGGTGGTGAACGATGAGAATCTCATCGTGCTGCATAACAGAAAGTTCCTGGAGGTTTGGCAGATTCCCCTCGACCGCATACCGGACGATCTGCCCGATTACACCATTAATGACCAGGCTCCGCTCATCTTCTCAGCGGTCCTCGATCGAGTGCAAGATCCGGATGCTTTCCTGCAGCGAATTCAAGAGCTGCACGACGATCCAAATGCCAGCGATCATTGTGAACTTCATTTGAAAGACGGCCGGACATTGGAACGGTATTCCGCCCGGCTGCGGAGAGAAGAGGCCGGCCATCCGGGGCGTGTTTGGTTCTTTCGAGATATCACCGAGCGCAAGCAAGCCGAGCAAGCCTTGCGGGACAGCGAGGAAAAGTTTCGCCAGCTGGCGGAAAACATTCGTGAGGTCTTCTGGATGATGAACCCGGGAACCGAACAGTTTCTCTATCTCAGCCCTGCCTATGAGCAGGTTTGGGGCCGGAGCTGTGAAAGCATTTACCAGAACCCGGCCTCCCGGCTGGAGGCCATCCACCCCGAGGATCGCGAGCGGCACCGCTGCTTGTTTGAGAGGCAGATGCGGGGCCAATCCGTTGAGACGGAGTACAGAATTCGAACACCCGGCGGGCAGGAGAAATGGATTCGCGGCCGCGCTTTCCCCATTCGGGATCAAGCCGGGCAGCTGATCCGGATCGTTGGGATTGCCGAGGAGATCACCGAGCGCAAGCGCTATGAGGCGGAGCTGATTCACGCCCGGGTAGAGGCGGACGCCGCCAACCAGGCCAAGAGTTCCTTCCTGGCCAACATGAGCCATGAGATCCGGACCCCCATGAACGGCGTTCTGGGAATGGCCGGGCTGCTGCTGAACGGAGACCTGGATCCGCGCCAGCGCAAGCGTGTGGAGACGCTGCGGGATAGCGCCGAAGCGCTGCTGGTGATACTCAACGACGTCCTGGATTTCTCCAGGATGGAGGCCCATAAGCTGACGCTGGAGAAGGCACCCTTCGATCTGCGCGGGCTGGTGGAAGGGGTAGCCGATCTGATGGCCGTGAAGACCCAGGAAAAGGGTGTGGAATTGCTTTGTTTCATCGAGCCCGATGTGCCCACGCTATTGCTCGGCGACGCCGTCCGGTTGCGCCAGGTGCTGGTTAATCTGGCTGGAAATGCGGTGAAGTTCACCGCTGCGGGAGAGGTGTCGATTCGAGTGAAACTTGCAGGGCCTGGTGATGCTGGAATCATCCGCTTCGAGATCAGCGACACCGGCATCGGGATCCCGGCGGATAAACGCAACCTGCTGTTTCATCCCTTTTCTCAGATGGATACTTCGACCAGCCGCAAGTACGGTGGAACGGGTCTGGGCCTTTCGATTGTGCGCATGCTGGTAAACATGATGGGCGGCGAGGTTGGCGTCCACAGCGAAGAGGGCCAAGGGTCCTGCTTCTGGTTTACCATCGCGCTGGAACGGCAACTCTCAGTCGAGCGTCCGCGGACGCTTTCCCTCGCCGGCTGGCGCATTCTGGTGGTGGACGACAACGCGGCCAGCCGCAGCTTGATGATGGAGTTGCTCCTGCTCTGGCAGGCCAGCGCGGAGCAAGCCGAAGATGCGGAAGCCGCGCTGGCCCGGCTGAAGGACCCGGATGCCGGCCGCTTCGACGCCGTACTGATGGATTTGGAAATGCCGGGCATGGATGGCGAGCGGTTTGCAACGCTGCTTCACGAGCAGCCGGGCTTGTCCAGCGTAGCCTGTGTGCTGATGACGTCTCTCCGGCTGTCGGCGGATGGGGAGCACTGGCGCCAACTGGGGTTCGCCGGGCACGTGAGCAAACCGGTAAAGCAGGGCGAGTTGGGCACCTGCCTGGCTTCCATTCTGGGCTACGGTCCGCCCCGCGCGCGAGCGCTTGCGGCGCCAGCTCGGTCTCGTACCAGCCGGGAACAGCGGGCTCAGCTTCGCCTGCTCATCGTTGAAGACAACACGGTGAATCAAGAGGTTGCGTTGGGAATCCTCCAAAACCTGGGGTTTGTAGCCGACGTGGTTGCCGATGGCCGCAGCGCTCTGCGCGTGCTGGCGGAAAAGGACTACGACCTGGTATTGATGGACTGCCAGATGCCCGAAATGGATGGTTATGAAACGACGGAGCGAATTCGCCAGCCCGATACGCTGGTGCGCAACCGCCATATTCCCGTGATCGCCACTACCGCTCACGCCATGGCCGGCGACCGCGAAAAGTGTATCGCCGCGGGCATGAACGGCTACGTCTCCAAGCCGCTCCGGTCTGACGCTTTGGAACAGGCGATCGAAGAATGGACTTGCGGGGTGGCGCCTTCGCGGCCCGATCCTCCGCCGGTTTCGCCCGATCCTTCCACTCCCAGCGTGGCCGCCCTGGTATTCGACCAGCAGGATTTTGTCGAGCGGATGATGGGCAATGAAAATCTGGCGCAAAAAATCATTCGTGGATTTGTGAAGGACATGCCGCGGCAGATCGCGCTGTTGGCCGAGGCACTGCAGCACCTGGACGGAAATGCCCTTCGATTGGCCGCCCACTCGATCAAAGGCGCGGCGGGGAACGTGGGTGCAGTCCAGATGCAACAAATTGCCTGGATGCTGGAGCAAACGGGCATGGCCGGCGACTTTACCGCTGCGGCGGCGGCATTGCCGGAGCTGTCGCTGAGCTTCGAACTGACGAAGCCGATCATGGAGACATTTTGCAGCCAGGATCCGTTCAGCGGCTAATGCCCAGAAGCTTCGAGGTTGTCCCGCCGCCACGATGCCTGAGAAACGGACGGTCCCGCGCTAGCCAGACCCGCCTGGAAACACACCCACCACAAAACGCATAAAACGGTGCATTCCCGCTTTGCGTGGCCCGCCATTATATGCCTTGACGCGCATATTCCGTGTGGAGTATATTAGGGGCGTGGAATCTGTATTCGAAATCATCGCAGAGCCGAACCGCCGTGCGATATTGAGCCTCCTGGTCTCATCCCAACAGTCGGTCGGAGACATCGAGCGTCAACTTCGCATGCCGCAGCCGACCGTGTCCAAGCACCTGCGACTGCTGCGCGAGGCTGGTTTCGTGGAATCCAGGGTGGACGCGCAGCGCCGGCTCTATCGCCTGAAACCGGAACCGCTTCAGGAGCTGGATGCCTGGCTGGCTCCGTTCCGCCGGTTCTGGTCCGCTCACGTCGATGCTCTCGAACGCCATCTCGACCGCATGGATCACCCCAAAATAGTTCAAGCCGAAGGCAATCAACCAACACCAACGAAAAAGAAGACAAGGAGAAGAAAATGACCGATTACACGCCGGGTCCGGCCAGCGCGGAAGTGCGCAAGAACGGAGAAAAGTGGACGCTCATTCTCGTCAGAGAACTGCGCCAGCCGCCGGAGAAGGTCTGGCAGGCGCTAACCGAGCCTGCGCAGTTGCGGGAGTGGGCCCCCTTTGAAGTCGATGGGACCCTGGGTACGGTTGGAACCACGGTGAAGCTCACTTGGGTGGGAACGCCCACCTCGTTCGAAACGAAAGTCACGCGCGCCGATGCTCCCAAGTTGCTTGAGTACGGAGACATCCGGTGGGAACTCGAACCGCTCGGCAACGGCACGCGCTTGACGCTGTTCACCAACATCGATCGCCGCTACATTTCCATGGGCGCTGCCGGGTGGCACATTTCTTTGGATGTTCTGGATCGCCTGCTCGGCGGAACTCCCATCAGCCGCATCGCCGGTGCGGACGCAATGAAGTTCGATGGCTGGCAGCGATTGAACGCCGAGTATGCCAAGCTGTTCGGCATTGAGCCCCCCAGCTGGCCGGCCAAGGCCACGAGCGCCGAAAAATAGGAGGAAGAAGCCGATGGAATCGACCCTGCAGAGGCCGGCTTTCGTCGCCGCCAATACGACCCTCAAAGCCAAGACAGTCGCCTATTGGATGGTCACGGCCATCTTCTGCCTGCAGATGAGCTTCACCGCCTTCGCGCAACTGCGCCTGCCGCAGGTTGCCGCGGCGTTCACCCATCTCGGCTTCCCCGGCTACTTCCGCGTGGAGCTTTCGTTGGCGAAGCTCGCCGGCGTGGTGCTATGGTTTGCACCGGTGCCGGCGCGGCTCAAGGAGTGGGCCTACGCCGGCTTCGCTATCGATCTCGCTTCGGCGCTGATCGCACACCTCTCGGTTGGCGATGGCCCGGAAGCGTGGAGCTGGGCGGCAGCAACCGGTGTGCTCTAGGGGCTCTCGTACTTCCTCTGGCGCTGCCTGCTGGGTCGTCTGTATTTGCGGGCGAGGGCCTGACCGTGTACTGCGCACGGCCTTCGGGAGCGGAAAAGGCGATCACTTGCGAAGGTTGCAGGCTACGCTGAGCGTAGCGACAATAAGTGCAAGAACTGGAGCCATAGATGAAAAATGCCGCGGTGGAATCTGCGTCCGCATTGATCGACGAGAGGATCAAGGAACTTGGCGACTGGCGCGGGAAGATGCTCGCGAAAGTACGCGAAATCATACACCAGGCAGACCCTGAGATGGTGGAGGAGTGGAAGTGGGTGAAGCCGACATGGCCGGGGACTCCCATCTTCTCCCACGGCGGCATTGTCTGCACGGCAGAGACCTACAAGAACGCCGTCAAGATGACCTTCGCGAAGGGAGCTGCGCTGAAGGATCCTTCGCGTTTATTCAACTCCAGCCTCGACGGGAATGTCAGGCGCGCCATAGACATCCACGAAGGCGAGCACATCAATGAGGCGGCCTTGAAGGATCTCATCCGCGCCGCGGTGGCGCTCAATCTCCAGGGCAAGAGCAAGCCGAAGCCCCGGCCGGCGAGCAGTAAGCGGGCGCGTTAGCTGCATGGGCTCTCCGTTTGGCAACATCGAAGTGCGCGGCGCCCGCGAGAACAATCTCAAGAACATCTCTCTCGACATTCCCCGGCGGAGAATCACCGTTTTCACGGGCGTCTCGGGATCGGGGAAATCGTCGCTGGTGTTCGACACCATCGCCGCGGAATCCCAGCGTCTGCTCAATGAAACGTTCTCGACGTTCGTGCAGAACTTTCTGCCGCGCTACGGCCAACCCGACGTCGACCTTCTCGCGAATCTTTCGACTGCAATCATCGTGGATCAGCAGCGCATCGGCGGGAATCCGCGTTCGACATTGGGAACGGCCACGGACATCTACACGCTGCTTCGCATCTTGTTTTCGCGCCTGGGGAAACCTTCGGTTCCGCACCCGCTGGCGCTGTCCTTCAACGATCCCGCGGGCATGTGTCCGGAGTGCGAGGGACTCGGGCGCGGTGCCCAGATCGATATTGATGCACTGGTGGATAAGAGCAAGTCCCTGGAACAAGGCCCGGTCCGTTTTCCAACGTTCAATGTGGGTGGTTATCATCTGCACACCTTCGTCAAGTCGGGATTCTTCGACGTCAAAAAGGCGCTCAAAAAATATACAAAAGAGGAGTGGCACGAGTTTCTTTATCGCGACGACACGAAGGTCAAGGTCAACAAGACCGGGCAAAACTTCAGCTCGGGTTTTGACGCCCTGATTCCGAAATTCAAACGCCTCTACCTGGCCAAAGGCGCGGAGCAGATGCCGGCGCGTCTGCGTGAGGCGTTTGAGAAGATTGTGACCGAGGGGCCGTGCGACGCATGCGGCGGAACGCGTTTGTCCCAGGCCGCGCGCGCCTGCCGGGTTGAGGGAAAGAACATCGCGGAATGCGCAGCGATGCAGGTGAGCGAACTCGCCCGGTTCGTCCATTCGCTTCGCGCGCCCAATGCCGCTCCGCTGCTGGCCCGTCTGTCGGAACGGCTGGATCATCTGGTCGAGATCGGACTGGGTTATCTGAGTTTGAGCCGTCAGACCTCGACGCTGTCCGGTGGAGAATCCCAACGGGTGAAAATGGTGCGCCATCTATCGTCGAGCCTGACCGAGGCGCTCTACATCTTCGATGAGCCGACCATCGGCTTGCACCCGCACGACGTGCAAAGACTCAATCATTTGCTGACCAAGCTTCGCGATATCGGAAACACGGTTCTCGTGGTGGAACACGAGCCTGAAGTGATGGCGATTGCCGATCACATTGTCGACATGGGGCCAGGCGCAGGAAGGGCCGGCGGAACAGTTGTATTCGAAGGCCCGTTTCCAGCGCTCAAAAAGAGCGGCACGCTGACCGGGAAACACCTTTCCAAGCATCAGGGATTGAAAGAGAAACCGCGGTCGGGAAAAGGACATCTTCTCGTCGAAGACGCGACGCTCAACAATCTTCGGAATGTCACGGTGAAGATCCCCAAAGGCGTTCTTACCGTCGTCACCGGCGTGGCTGGCAGCGGGAAAAGCTCGTTGATTCACGGCTGTCTTGCCAAACATTACCCGGATGCCGTCGTGGTGGATCAATCGCTGGCGGCGGGATCGCGGCGTTCCAACCTGGCCACCTACTCAGGAATGGCGGACGCGATTCGGAAGGCGTTCGCGGCGGCCAACAAAGTTGAGCCGGCACTCTTCAGCGCGAACTCCAAGGGAGCATGCCCGGCATGCGAGGGTCTGGGTGTCATCTACACGGATTTGCAACACCTGGATACTGTCGCGGTACGCTGTGAAGCGTGTGAGGGACGCTGTTTCACCGATGCGGTTCTTGCGCTGACTCTGCGAGGGAAAAACATCAACGAAGTGTTGAACCTCTCCGTCACGGATGCGTTGTCGTACTTTACGGAGAAACCGATTCTCGCGACGCTGAAGGCGCTCGAAAACGTTGGGCTCGGTTACATCGCGCTCGGGCAAAGACTCAACACGCTGTCGGGCGGCGAGCGTCAGCGCTTGAAGCTGGCGGCCGAGCTCGAAAAGCCTTCGCAAATCGTGATTCTTGACGAGCCGACTACCGGTCTGCACATGGCCGACGTGGCGAACCTGCTCGCGCTCCTGGACGCGATGGCCGACCATGGAACCACTTTGATCGTGATTGAGCACAACCTGGATGTGGTCGCGCGCGCCGATTGGATCATCGACATGGGGCCGGGCGCGGGCGCCGAAGGGGGCAAGGTCGTGTTTGAGGGACCGCCACGCGAGCTGCTGAAAGCGAGCCAGTCGCTGACGGGGAAACATCTGGCTGCGCGATTGGGATGAACCTGTGCGCCGGCCATCCGCTCTAGCGCGGATACCTTTGGACCGCGATGCTCACCACCGCGCTCTTGGGCCACTGCGCGTCGCCAATCGTCATTTTGGTTGCGCGCGAATCCGTGATGCCCATCGTTGCCAAGGGAATCCGAATGTCGTAATCCCGCCCCGCGACGTCGAGCAGCAGGCTAGGATTCAAATCGGCCGAAGTAGTGAAGACTTCGCGGTCCTTGCGCTCAAGGCGGATCATATAGGCCGCGAAGGCGCGATGGCTGTTGGCCTGGCCGCGCGCATCAAACGTCGCCTGGTCGCCGACATTGACAGCGTCCAACAGTACAAACTCCCCCGCGTCCGACGTATCGATCTTGAGCACCGGCCAACCACCGGGCGGCTTTTCGATGGTGCTTCCCGGCGCGGGCAACTCGGCGCTCGACTCAAACCGGATATATAGGTACGTCTCGTCGAAGACGGCCTTCATCTGCCATCCCTGGCGTGCCGCGTTTGTGGGATCCAACCCTGGCGGCACCTGGTCCCACGGCGATCCGGCGCGCGCAAACGCTCCTGGGTCGGGAGGCACCAGCGCGTAGACCGAGTTGGGATTGGGTGCGCGATCTTTCCACAGTTCGTCCTGAATCTTCCATTGCCCGCCCTCTTTTCGGAACAGGATGGTGACAAAGGTGTTGGAGACGCCCTGTACGAGCAGTACAGCCTCATCCCCGTGAACGAAACTCTTTGTTGCGACATAGCGGACCTCGGGACGCGCCGTCGCGTAAGGTCGTAGTTTTTCGAACTGGCCTGACTTTTCCTTCGTCCAAAGGCCTGTCCAGGTGTTGAAGTCGCCTGTTTGCTCGGCGCGCTCCATTTGTTTGAGCACCGTCTCCACGCTGCTTTGATCGGACTGCGCGCAGCCGGCGGAGACGGTAAGCAGAAGAATCACTACAACCCGCATACGCGGCTATCGGCCGAACTGCGGCGCGCCTTGAGTAGGATGTCCTTAGGGTTGGTCCGAATTCCGGTTACCTTCGCGACGCCGGGTCCTGGAGAAGGGCGCGAATTTCCGCCGCGTTTGTTTCGCTGCGGTTACCCGTGGGCGCCGGCGCCGCAGCCGCTCCGGGACGCGCTGGTGCGGTGTCTGCCAAATCGATCGCCTTGCGGCCCTTGCTATCCAACAAATCGGGTTTGGCTCCCTTCGCCAGCAGGTAGCGCACTTCATCTATCCGGCCCTTCTGGGCCGCCACATGGAGCGCCGTCATGCCTTCGGTGGAAGAAGGCGCGCGGGAAACCCGCAGGGAATACGTCTCGGTGCCGGTGACCTGGGCATTCACGTCGGCGCCATGCTCGACGAGCAGATCCATGATCGTCGTGTTGGGCGGCCCACCCGCGCTCGTGGATGCGGCCAGGCCGGTTCCGCCGCCGCCCAATCCCACGCCCGCCGCAATCAGGAACGGCGTAAGACCCATCCCCGCGATGTTGGGGGAAGCGCCCTTGGCAAGAAGCGCTCGCACCACTTCCACATCGCGGGCGATGGTGGCGCGCAGCAACGGCGTGCATCCGGTATTCAAAAACTCCTCGACGAAACGTCCGCTGTTCCCTCCGCGGCTGGGGCGATGCATGTTGAGCTGCGGATTGAGATCGACACCGGCGGCCAGCAGGGTGTTGATGATTTCCATGCTGGAAATCGGCGGATGGCCCGCGGCATGAGTCGCTACGGGAGCCCGGTGCTCGGCGTCGACGGCCAGGAGCCCGGTCCTCAGGGGCGAGAGCACGACGTCTCTGCGATCGACGGCGATATAGAGCGCGGTGCGGCCCCACCAGTCCCAGAGATTCGGATTAGCGCCCCGTTCGAGCAGCTGCTTCGCGACCTCGTTGTGGTCGTTATCGAGCGCGAGCATCAGCGGAGTGACGCCTTCCGGAGTCGGCCGATTCACATCGTCGCCGGCGCCGATCAGCGCATCCACGCAATCATAGCAGCCGTCGCGCGCCGCGTAGAGCAATGCGGTGAGACCGCCGACGGGACGATACTGCGCGCGAGGCTCCGACGTAATCTGGCTGGGCCAATCGCTGTAGAGGGCCCGAGGTTTGAAGTCGGCGCCTTTCGCAAGAAGAAGCTTCACCATCTCGCCGGCATTTTTCGGCGCAGCGGCAGCCCACATCAACGCCGTCTGGTTGTGAAACGTTTCTCTGGCGTTGACGTTCGCACCGGCCTGGAGCAGCATTTTGACCACGGTCAGCTCCCCGGTTTTGATCGCCAGCATCAACGGGGTCTCGCCGTCCTGATTCGGCCCATCGGGCCGCGCACCGGCATCCAGTAGCGTCTTTACCATCCGGGCATCGGCCAGTTTCGCGGCCTCCCCGAGCGGCGTGGATCCGAATTCATTGGCGACGTCCACTTTCGCTTTTTTCGCGATCAATGCGTCGAGCAGTTCATAATCCACCCGGTAGACGGCCCAGTGGATGGGCCGCGTCCCGTCGGGTTGGGCCTCATTCACATCGGCGCCCGCGCGAATCTGAGCGAGCGCGGCTTTGCGGTTTCCCTCTTGAATCAGGTTGGCGAGAGAACCTTTCGGAGCCTCGGCCCAAACCGTCATGGCGGCAGCCGCCGCGCAGAACAGGGCGATCCAGGAACGCTGTTTAAACGACATTATGGTCGATCTTGTCATGATGAGCCCATAGACCCTTGTCTGCGTCGTACAGGAATTTGTATGGATCTTTCCACGTTCGCGCCAAGCCGTTCAGAAGGCCCGCCTGCAGCATATCCTTGGGACCCTCGCCTTCGCGAACCTGATCGAACAGGCGCGCCCGAACCTGCGTCCATCATGTCGCGCTCGGCTTTCAATTCGGCGCGCGTCATGACGGGACCGTACGCGGGCACGATCTTGGTCTGATCGTTGGCGAGCTTCAGTACGGTATCCATCGCGTCCACGCGGCCTCCGATCCACGCGCCGGTAAACCAATCGAGCGCGGGATCGCGCTCGGGCGATGCCACGTCGCCCACCGCAAGCACATTGGACGTCTTGAAGTAGACATAAATATCGCCGCTGGTGTGGGCCAATTCCAGATAGCCGTAATCGATTTGCTCCCCTCCCGCCTGCAACGAGCCGATGGTCTCGAAAACCTCGGTGGGACGGGCGGCTTTTGGACGGGCCTTCTCGTAACGGTCTTCGGCGGGAACCCAGTAATCGGTGGACATCCACTTACACGTGCGTTCGTGAGCGATGATCTTCGCCCCCGCCGCTGCGAAGATTTCGTTGTTGCCGGTTTGATCCAGATGATAGTGGGTGTTGAAGAGCGTCTGCACCTTCAACGCACCGGTGAGAGATTTCGGCGTGCCGCTGTCCACCAGGACCAAACCCTCACCGCCGGAGAAAGCCACCACATTCGCGCCGCCGCCATCCAAAACGGCGATCTTGTCAGTCAGGTGGCGAACGCTGCCGGCGGACGGTTGGCCAAACATCCTAGGCGCGGCCCATAGGCCCAAGGCACCTGCTGCGGCGCTTTTCAGAAGGTCTCGACGATTCACAATTACACGCCCGCAATCGTACCGGTACTGTCGCCAAAATGATCGCGTTGCAACCCCACCTTCTGCAACAGCGTCAGGTGGAGATTTGCTATGGGCGTACGTTCCGGCAGCACCAGGTGCTGGCCCAGCAGCTTCATCTTTCCGGCGCCGCCGCCAATCACGATGTTCGGCTCCGGGTAGTTGTTGTGCAGGTCGCTGTTGCTCATGTTCGACCCGTACATGAAGATGGAATGGTCCAGCAGACTTCCCTGCCCGTCCGGAGTTTCCGCCATCTTCTTCACGAATTCCGAGAACTGCTCCACGTGCCAGGTCTGGATCTTGACCAGTTTCTTGAGTCTTTCAATATCGTTGGCATGGTGGGAAACGGGATGGAACGAATCGGGAACGCCGATGTGGTTATAGGTGCGGTTGGTGCCTTCGGCGACCATGATGTAAGTGGCGACGCGCGTGAGGTCGGCCTGCAAGGCGAGCGCGAGCAGGTCGAACATCAACTTCACCTGGTCTGGGAACTTATCCTGTTCCCCAACCGGAGCATCCGGAATTTTCAGGCCTGAAAGACTCTTAGAGTTGGCCTTTTCGGTTCGGCGCTCGATTTCGCGAACGCTCTCCAGGTAGGCATCCAGCGACGCACGATCGCCACTCCCCAGCTCGCCCTGAAGCTTCTTGGTGCGGTCCAGGATCAGATCGAGCAGGCTGCTGGTCTGATGGTTGATCGACGAGCGCTCCTGCGGCGTGTCGCCTTCTCCGAACAGCTCCAGAAAGACCTTTCGCGGATTGTACTCCATCGGCAACGGCGAATCCGCGTCGCGGAACGACAGCGTGGTATAAGAGCCGCCGCCGCCCGCCGCAGTCTGAACGGTGGTCTCAGACGCCAATTCCAAAGAGGGCAGCGGAGTTTCCTGGCCGATGTACTTGGCCATCACCTGATCGAGCGTGGTGGCCATGTGCGCCCGGGGAGCGCCGGTATCGGGACGCGTGGCGCTGAGCCAGGTGGCGGGATTGAAGGTATGAACCGATCCCGCGCTGGCCTTGTTTTCCAGGTTGCCGAACGACGAGATGTACTTCTTATACGGCTCAAGCGAAGCGAGGATCGGGCTGAGCTTGAAATCGGCGCCGGCGCCGCTGGGCGTCCACTTGTCCATGGCCTGGCCGTACGAGGTGTTGTACATGATAGCGCCGTGGGGAATGTAGAAGAAGGCCGCCCGCATCTTGGGAGCCGCGGCCGTCTGCGCGAGCGCTGTCGCGGCGGGCACCATGGCATTGAGAAATGGCAGCGCCAATTTCACTCCGGCGGCTTTCAGTACCGTTCTGCGGGCAATGTGTTTTTTAGTGATGAACATGCGATTCTCCTACAAAACTCTATTTGCCACGGATGAACACGGATGAACGCTGATAATCATCTGTGGCTATTGGCTGCCAACTTTACCTGGGTTTCTTTCCCGGCCTCGGCCGGACCCTGCCTGCGGAATGCGTCCGTATGGACGATTCCCAAAACAATTGAAGAGAACTTGTAGTTATCCTTCGCGGCCCCGCGAACCACCGCGCGAATCTGGGGCATGTCGAAGTATTCGAGCTGGCGGTTGATCGCGTACATCATGAGTTTTTCGGTAAACGCCTCGGCGAACGTTGCTGGCTGTGCGACCAGCTGGTCCTTTAGTTCCACGGTACCGTCGATAGGCACGCCGTTCGGCAGCACCGTTTTGGCATCGATGGGAGCGTTCGCCTGGCGGTCCATCGTGCGCCACTCGCCAATCGCATCGAAATTCTCCAGCGCCAGGCCGATGGGATCGATTACACCGTGGCATTGTTTGCAGCTCGCCTTGTTGCGGTGTTGCTCCAGCCGCGCCCGGACCGTCTTCGGCAGCTCGCCCGCCTTTTGAGAAAGGTCGGTTGCGGTGTTCGCGGGAGGAGGCGTCGGGGGCGTGCCCAGCAGCTTATCCAGCACCCACGCTCCCCGCAGAACAGGAGACGTGCGGTCGCCATACGACGTCCGCAGCAGCACCGCGCCCTTGCCCAGCAGGCCCGCGCGCTCTTTTTCGGCGAGGGTGACCTCGCGGAACTGGGAGCCGAACACCCCGGGAACGCCATAGAGGCGAGCCAGCTTGTCATTGAGGAACGTTTGGTTGGAGGTGAGGAGATCTACCACGCTGCGGTCTTCTAAAAGAATGCTGCTGATGAAATCCTCGGCTTCCTTTCCGAGATCGTGGCGCAGCTCTTCGTTGAACACCGGAAACAGCTTCGGATCGGGCTGCACCGAATCGAGACTGGTGAGGTTCAGCCACTTCATGGCAAAACTGGTCACCAGGCTGGAAGCCTTGGGGTCCGCCAGCATGCGCCTCACCTGCCGGTCCAACACTCCGGGCTTGGTTAAACCGCCCCCCGCGGCAAGCTTCAGCAGTTCCTCATCCGGACCCGTATTCCACAGGAAGAACGACAGGCGGGAAGCCAGTTCCAGATCGGTGAGAGCAAACTCGGAGTTGGGAGGCGTTCCCTTAGGCCCGCGAATGGCGCGGTAGAGAAAATCCGGACTGGCCAGAACAGCCGCCACCACCTGCTCGATTCCGTCATCGAAGCTGCCGCCACTCTCGCGCCCGGCTTCGTAAAACGGCATGAGGCTGGCCACATCATCCGCGGTCACCGGCCGGCGGAATGCGCGCCTCGCCAGGTTTTCCGTAATCTGCTTGGCGCAGGTGGGCTCTCCGATTTTCTTGGGATCGCAGACAAAAATCAGAGCGCGGCTGGCCGTATTAGACACACCAGTTGAATTGAACGGTCCGACGATCTGGATGCCGTTGGCAAGGCGCGCCATGCGGTTATTGCCGTCGCCGAAACCCAGGACGCCGATGCCGCGAAAGCCGGAGGCAACATTGTCGTCCGATTCCACTTCGGCACGGTCGATGAATGCCACCACGACATCGTGCACGCCGGCCGTTATTTGCACGGGGATCTTCGAGAACCGATCCATGATGGCGGCGCGTCCGTCAGCCGCCTTGCGATCCGCCAACGCCAGATCGGCAGGCCCGCCGATGGGTTTGCGGAACACCATCTTGCCGTCAATCATGATCACCAGCGTGCTCTCGTTCTCCACGGTGCTGGTGTATAAGCCGAGCGCAAGGTCGAGGATGCTGATGCGATACTCCCCGTCGGCCGGGAAATCATGTTTGAAGCGCACGCCCCCGCGCGTGCCCAGAGGCAACGGCTCATCGTTATTCTGGTTCGCCGCGATGGAGTACGTCACATTCGTGACATGTCCGGCGGGATCGCCAATAGCGAGTTTCGCAACATGCCGCGCAGCAGCGACGTACTGGGCGAGAAAGGCCGGTGAGACGCTCAAAGCGTCGGCAATGTTGTCGAAGCCGTCTACCTGGATGTCCTGCGGCAGGACGTCCCTCGGATTCACCTCAACACCCACGAGCGCTTTCACCGATGCGGCGTATTCACTGCGGTTCAGCCGCTGGATCGGGACATGGCCCGCCTTCGGACCCTCGGGGTGGGAATCCAGCGTGTCCTGCATCCAGGCCACGAACGACTCCACGTCCTTCGGGGGCGGTTGGGGATTGCCTGGCGGCGGCATCAAATGTCCACGCAGCTTGCGCAAAGCCTTTTCCCAAGTGCGCGCGTCATCTGGCGCGGACTGCAGATCTAGGCTGTCCAGTGCGAGGCCGCCGACCTTCGCGCGCGAGTTGTGGCAGGTGAAGCAGTAGGTGGCGAGCATCGCGTGATATTGATCCGTTGCGCTCGCGGCGGGCGCACTGCCGGACGCGGTCTGCGCGCTGGCTGCCGGTTGGAAAAGCGCCAAGGCAGCGGTCAGGACCACCAGCGCAGTGACATCAATAGAACGCTTCATCGACATTGATTTATCGCCAGATCAACGATTTGCAGCCCGAACCTTTTTATCATAAACCTTGCGGGCACTCGGCAGCGGCCATGCTTCCCGGTGGCGTCGCGGCCTGTCAAGGATGGCACTCCTCAGCATGATATCGAGGCGCACTTTTCCCGAGCAAACAATCGTGTAGGTTGCCAGAATTAATGGCACGGCTTGCCGCTGTTGGCGGCGTAATCCTGTCAGTGACGACGCCCCTTTTCGTGGGGCCTGATTTCGGGTCGCCAGCCGTCTTGGCACGAGTAATCCCCGAGAAGCCGCTTCCAGGTGAGTGCCACAGTCACGATAGCCGACTAGAACGAAGCCGCTGGCGCGGCGGACGCTTCGCGTGGGTAAAGGTACGAGCAGTCGGCTGACGGGAGCAGTATTGTGTGGGTCACAAGGAGGTCCCTGTGACCCATCTTCGCAAAGTCATGCTGGAGGAACTCCAGCGACGTAACTTCTCTTCAGAAACTATACGCGAGTACATTGGCGCCGTCGAGCGGTTCGCGCGCTACTTCGGCAAACCGCCCGATCAGCTCGGTCCCGATCACATCCGACAGTATCAAGCCCACCTGTTACACGAACGCAAGCTGGCAGTCGGAACGGTGGTGGCGCAGACAGCCGGGTCTGCGGTTCTTTTTCGTTCGCACCCTGAAGCGGCGATTCCCTCCGGATTCGATTCCGTACCCCCGCTACACGCATCACCGCGTCCCGCAGGTGTTGAGCCCGGAAGAAGTGGCGCGGCTCATCGATGCGGCCAGCAATCTCCAGGCGCGTGCCATACTCATGACGCTCTACTCGACCGGCGTGCGCCGCAGTGAGTTGGTCCGACTTCGTGTGCAAGATATCGATAGCGAACGGATGGTCATACACATCCGTAAGGGCAAGGGCGGCAAGGATCGCGACCTGCCGCTGTGCACCAAGTTGCTGGAGACGCTACGCGAGTATTGGCGCTGGAAGAAGCCGAAGGCTTACTTGTTTCCCAGTAGCTCCGGGCATCGCGGAGTTGAGCAGCCCATGTCGGGCCACGCGATCTGGTACGCCTGTGCTGAAGCCGCTCGCCATGCCGGCTTGAAGAAACGCGTTGCCCCTCACATGTTGCGGCACTATACCGCCTCCCCGACTATGCCGCTTTAAGCTTCCCGGCGATCTGTTTGCGGGCTTTTGGCTCTTTATTCGCGGCATAGTCCGGCTGGGCAGCCTGACACTCTGGATGAATGATCAAGAAGGGTTTCATTTTCCCAAGAACGATAGAACGGCTTCGTCAGGGGCCTTTGAGTAAATATCTCGATGCTTACTCGGCGGCCCAGTTTGAGCACGGCTATGAAGAGCAATCGATACGACTGCAGATTCTTGTCATTGCTGATTTCAGCGGCTGGATTGAACGGCAGGAGATTGCTGTCAGGAGCCTAGACGCTCACCATGTGAATCGATTTCTTCGGCTTCGCCAACGGCAACAAGCAGTCCGCCGGGGCGATCCGACAGCGCTTAAGCGAATGCTGGCCATGCTTCGAGAGAAGGGAGTTGTGAAGCGGGAACCAGCCGTGCGCAACGCTCCTGAGAGAGTCGCCGCGGAGTTCGAGCGGTACCTGCTACAAGAGCGCGGATTGTCGCCGGCCACGCTGCATAACTATGTGCCAGTAATCAAGCAGTTTCTGTCCGAAAGCTTTGGTGACGAGACTCCAAACGTCCGGCTTCTGTGTGCGTCTGACATTACCACGTTCGTTGTGCGGCAAGCCCATCGATTGAGTCCAGTGCGGGCCGGACTGGTGGTGACGGCACTTCGGTCCTTTCTTCGCTATTTGCGCCATCGTGGAAAGGTTTCCAGTGATCTTTCGGGTTGTGTTCCTGCTGTCCCCAACTGGTCGCTTTCCACATTGCCTAGGTTTATCTCCACCAAGGATGTCGAACGGATTCTGAAGGGTTGTGATCGAAAGAGCCCCGTCGGTAGGCGGAATTATGCGATTTTGCTGCTGCTGGCCAGACTCGGTTTACGAGCCGGCGAAGTTGTGGGGTTGAACTTAGACGACATCGATTGGAGCGCTGGCCAGATTACGATTCGCGGGAAAGGCGGGAGGTCGGTGCCGTTGCCCTTGGCAGTAGATGTAGGTGCGGCTCTGGCAGCCTATCTGCGTAAAGATCGTCCCCGTTGTGTCAGTCGGAGAGCTTTCATTCGACATCGCGCGCCGTTGATCGGCTTTGCCAACGCGTCTGCAATCTCCACCCTCGTGATGCGCGCGATAAAGCATGCCGGCGTCGAGTCAGCGCATAAGGGCGCACATGTTCTTCGTCATTCGCTGGCCACTACTTTGCTTCGACAGGGAGGTTCCCTGGATGAGATCGGAGAACTTCTACGCCACAAAAGCCCAAACACCACCGCGATCTACGCGAAAGTGGACGTGACCGCTTTGCACACCTTGGCGTTGCCATGGCCGGGGTGCGGTCGATGAAGCCACTTACGAAAGCTGTTCGAGACTACCTGACGATGCGCCGCAGCCTCGGATTTAAGTTGGTTAGGCATGAGACGGCCCTGCGGGAGTTCTTGTTATTCCTGGAGCAAAAACGCAGTGCGGCCATCACAGTCAAGCTGGCATTAGAATGGGCCACACGACATGAGAATCAGAAACCCTATGAATGGGCGGCGCGACTCAGTATTGTGCGTGGCTTCACTCGTCACTGGAGCGCTACCGACCCTCTGACAGAGATTCCCGCGCTGGGTTTACTGCCCTATCGACCCCCGCGGGCGCGGCCGTACTTCTACTCGAAACTGGAGATCCAGAAACTGTTAAAGGCCGCTAAGACGAAGCCTTCCATCGATCCTCTGCGTCCTTGGACCTATTACTGTTTGTTTGGTTTGCTGGCTGTCACAGGCTTGCGCCTGGGTGAAGCACTGCATCTGCAAACCGAGAACATGGATTGGTCCGAGGGCATTCTCACGATTAAGGGCGCGAAGTTTGGAAAGTCCCGATTGGTACCGTTGCATCGCTCAACCTGCGAGGCTCTGGCCGATTACGTCAAACGGCGAGACCGCCGCTTTGGCGCACGATCGGACGGGCCCTTCCTGGTAAATAAGAACGGCAACCATTTGGATAAAGGGGAGGTGCACCGGGCGTTCTACATCCTCTCTCGGCAGATTGGATTGCGCGGCGCGAATGCGAGCAGGGGCCCCCGCTTGCATGACTTTCGTCACCGATTTGCGGTGGAGACGCTGCTGCGCTGGTATCGCAGTGGTGACGATCCTATTGACATCCGCATAATATAGCGACACTTTTCGCGGGAGAATGGGTTTGACTCAGTATGGGCAATCCCGCTGGAGAGGCACGTGATTTTGAAGCGCTGGAGAAGCGCCGGATGAAAGCCGTTCGACTGCTGGAGAAGGGAGATCTCAACCAATCCGAAATCGCGGGTCGGCTGAAAGTCTGCCGCCAAACGGTGAGCCGGTGGGCGGAGGAGTACAACAAGGGCGGCAAGCAAGCGTTGAAGACAGCCGGACGCGCGGGCCGCAAGCCGGAGTTGAGCGAAGCGGATCTGGAGCGCCTCGGCGACTTGTTGCAAAAAGGCCCGGAGGTACTCGGATACGAAACGCCCTTGTGGACCTGCTGGCGAATTGCCCACCTGATCGAAAGCGAGTTCGGCGTTCAATACCATCCCGGCCATGTCTGGAAGGTGCTGGACGGCCTGGGTTGGAGTTGCCAGCGCCCGGAAGGTCGGGCGCGCGAACGGAACGAGGAAGCAATCCGCCAATGGAAGCGTGTGCGTTGGCCCGATATTAAAAAAAAGCCCAGACGGAAGGCCGTACGATCGTCTTCATCGACGAAAGCGGAGTGAGCCAGCGGCCTCGCCGGGTGCGGACTTGGTCGCCGCGCGGCCAGACCCCCATCTTGCAGTACAACTTCAACTGGGACAAGATGTCGGCCGTCGCCGGCCTGACCTTCTACAACTTCTACTTCCGTCTTTACAAAGGATCGATCAAAAGTGCCGAGGTCGTGGAGTTTCTGGGGGCGTTGCTGCGCCACATCCCAGGACCGCTGACCATCGTATGGGATCGGCTGTCCGCGCACAAAAGCAAGGTCACGCGAGACTTCATTGATCAAAATCGCCAACGGCTGTGCGTCGAATACCTGCCGGGTTATGCCCCTGAGCTCAACCCGGTCGAGTACATCTGGGCCTACTGGAAGCAGCACACCCTGCCCAATGTTTGCCCGAAGGACTTCTGGTCGCTCAATGATACGGCGCGCAAGACGCTAAAACGGATGCGCCGCCGCCCACGCCTCATTACTGCCTTCTGGAAGCAGGCCGAACTGTCCCTTGACTGACTCTATATTATGCGAAGCTCAATAAGCGGCGTCTGCCTATCTTGTCCACCTATCTGGGCCATGCCCACGTGACCGATACCTACTGGTATCTGACCGGAACTCCCGAACTACTCGGTGCAGCTGGCGCCAGGTTGGAAAAGAGATGGGAGAGCTTGAATGCGTAGTCCCGCTACTCTTCCCGCGTTGTTGCAGTCATTCTTCACACTTCGGTTGATGACGCAACGAAAAGCCAGCGCTCACACCATCACTTCCTACCGCGACACGTTTCGCTTGCTATTGCACTTCACGCAGAAGCAGCTACGCAAAGCACCCTCTCAACTCGGGTTAAGCGACCTGAACGCCTCACTGATCAATGCGTTTCTAGAAGATCTCCAAAAGAGTCGGCACAACAGTGCTCGGAGCCGAAACCTGCGGCTCACAGCGATCCGTTCGTTCTTTCGTTACGCCGCACTGGAGGCACCGGCGGAGAGCGAAGTCATCCAGCGAGTGTTGGCCATTCCCAACCAACGTCAAACACGCGCCCTAGTCGGCTTTCTGACCCGTCCGGAAATCGAAGCGCTGCTGGCGGCGCCCAATCGAACCAAGTGGCTGGGACGGCGCGACTATGGCTTCTTGATCACAGCCGTTCAGACCGGCCTACGATTATCCGAGATGACTGCGTTGCGGCAGGGAGATCTTTCGCTCCGAGCCGGCGCACATGTGCGCTGCCAGGGTAAAGGACGCAAGGAACGGTGCACACCATTGGCTAAACCGACCGTTGCCGTTCTCAAAGCCTGGATTCGGGAGCAAGGCAGTGAAGATTCCAAAACGTTGTTCCCCAGCACACGAGGCGGACCGCTAAGTGCCGATGGCGTCCAGCATCTGCTGGCGCGTCATGTGGCCAAGGCGCGCGAAACGTGTGCTTCGCTGCGAAAAAAACGAGTCTCACCTCATGTCCTGAGACATGCAGCTGCTATGGAGTTGCTGCAGGGCGGGGTCGATCGAGCAGTTATTGCGCTTTGGCTTGGCCATGAATCGGTGGAAACTACCCAGATCTATCTCGACGCCGATCTCGCTCTGAAAGAAGAAGCCATGGCCAAAACTAATCCAATCAAAGGTGCCCCCAAGCGCTTCCAACCGGACGACGAGTTGCTCGCCTTTCTCAAACAACTCTAATCCCAAAACCTCAGACTATGCCGCCTCTTTCTCGCTTTGTCCACAACAAAGCAACGCATCCCCGTGGCGCTTTCGCCATTGCGCTTTGCTTTAAGCGGCATAGTCGGGGAGGCGGTATAGTGCCGCCTATACCGCGTGCGGCATAGGCGGCATAGTTTCGCGACTCACCTGCTGGAAAATGGTGCCGACCTGCCGACCATCCAGATTTTGCTCGGGCATGCGGATCTGGAATCGACCAGCATCTACCTGCATTTGTCGCGTCGCCATCTGGAGACCACGTTAAATCCACTCGAACGCCTGTCCATCTCCAGTGCTGAGGAAACCAATCGGTTTTACCACCGGACGAAACCAAAATGACCCGGCCCGCCGTGGAGGTGGCCGACATCCTCCGCGCGCAGGGCGACCGCTTCCTGGATCGGTATCGACGAAGCTTTGACTTTCAACAGCTCAAAGCCTTTCGTGCCATTCAACGCTGCCGCACGGCTGCGCTGGGCGGCCATATCGATGCCTGTCCTAAGTGCGGTCACCAGGCCATCTCTTATAACTCCTGCAGGAACCGGCACTGTCCAAAGTGCCAGACACAAGCGCGCGAACACTGGCTCGCAGCTCGCGAGCGCGAACTGCTCGCTACCAGCTACTTCCACGTCGTGTTCACCGTGCCGCACGAACTCAATGTGCTGGCACTGGACAACCCGCGAGTGTTCTACGACCTGTTATTCTCTGCCAGCGCACAAACGTTGTTGAAAGTAGCAGGCGATCCCAAACACCTTGGTGCGGAAATCGGTGTGATCAGCATTCTTCACACTTGGGGACAGAACTTGCTGCTCCATCCGCACGTTCACTGTGCCATTCCAGCGGGCGGCCTGTCTCCAGACCACAGCCGCTGGATACGGCCCCTCTATCCCTTCTTCCTGCCGGTGAAGGTTCTTAGTCGCGTTTTCCGCGGCAAGTTCCTCGCCGGTTTGAAGCGCCTCCATCGCCGCAAAGACTTATGCTGCGCCGGACCTGCCGGCGCGTTGGCTGAGCCGAAACAGTTTCGTCGATTGCTGCGACAATTGCACCGTCAAGACTGGGTGGTCTACGCCAAGCCGGCTTTCGGTGGTCCGACCAAGGTCCTGCGGTATCTCGGTCGATACACGCACCGGATCGCCATCTCCAATCATCGGCTCCTCACATTCGATGGCGAACGCGTCACCTTCCGATGGAAGGACTACGCTCACGGCGGCAAGCAGCGCACGATGACGCTGCTGGGAACGGAGTTCTTGCGCCGCTTCTTTCTGCACGTGTTACCGAAGGGGTTTGTCAGAATCCGATATTTTGGTTTCCTCGCGAACCGCTTCCGCGCCCGCTGCCTCCCGCTCTGCCAGCAACTGCTGGCGAGCGATCGCCCGCCGCCCGCCACTTCCTCGGAGACTACCTCCAACTGGCACTGCCCCAACTGCGGCGCCCCGATGCTTGTCATCCACAGACTCACCGCCGTAGAACTCTCGCGGTGCTTTTACTTCGATACCTCCTGATCCTGCCAACAACGGCGGACCATCGACATGCTCACCGCACGCCACCGGGTTCCTGTGCCTGTCCTTTACCGAACCACCTTCCAGCGGCTTTCAGCGACCCCACTTCGGACAACTTCTCAGCAATCGCAAAAACCTGCGGTCATCCTACCCCAACATTCGGGTTCGTCCGGTCAACCACCCCGGCTTGCGGCAGTCCAAAAGCGGCATTCATTTCCCATAGCCAGCGTCCGCCGCAAACGCCAGCGGCTTCCTTCTAGTCTCCTTATCGAAAACGCCTCGGTCGGAGATTTTCCTCATTAATCAACGTTCGTGCGCCGAGGCGTTTCCGATCAAGGCTAGCGACTATACGGCCCTGTGGCATGGGGGTTGTTTCGGGTCAACCCTTAGTGCCCCTTGCGTATTCTCGGTCCTGGGACCGCCTGACACAATCTAGCCGCCGCATTTTGATCTTCGACGAACGTGTACCTCGATGGTTCCCAGCGATAAGGAAGACAGTCGATCCGATTGGGTTGTGGTTCCAAAATCCCCCACTCTGAGGCCCTCACCAAAGTTTTCGAGCCGTGCAGAACAATAAAGGCACCCTTCGCCTGATCTAAATCGGGGTAATCAAGTCGATGCACTTCATCCTCGATCATCATCACACCCGGTCCAGGAAATCTGCGGACCGCGAACTCTTCCGTCGTCTGAAACGTCCGATACAACCGTCCCTGATAAAGCCGGTAGATGGATAACTGGACTGCCTTTTGAATGTCCGTTCCGCCGCCCGTCAGGCGAATGATAATGTCTTTGTATTCGAAATCAACAATATTCCGTAGTTCCAGCATGCGTTCCGCCTGGTCCGGCCCCCACATGTAGTCGAGCACGAAATTTCCTACTCGCAGCCATTGATTGCGTGATCTTTTGAAAATTAGGGCGCGCGTCGATAGTGGGAACCCGATGTCAACTGTCATGATGGCCTCATACTCCGGGTCATCATCCAGATTCACGCGATAAAAGCGCGCGTTCCGTACAAAAGAACGATCTTCTGCGAACTTTTCGTCGCCGGTCCAGCCCAGTTCAAAAATGGCCTGACGACGTTGTTCGGATGAGGACCCGATAAGCTTCTGGAATGCCGTCAAGGGGTCTTCCGACACGCGCACCGTTGCTTCCGGCTGTGCCACTGGCATTGCCGGGATTGGTCAGGGTCTGACTACTTGGACTTGGCCGTATGTTGCGCAGACGGCGGCCACCCCCGCGATCATTAACCTGGCTATCACCCTTACAACGTAGCGCCTTTTCGAGCCCAATCACCATTCTGCCCGAAAATAGGGTCCCGGAAAGTGACTCACCAACCATTTGGCTGTATCACGGCCGACTCGCTGATATCGTGCCGTGATATGCCGCAGAAGTCGTGTTGTTCGAAATCGAGTGGCGATGAATTCAGACAGGATGCTGGCGACAGAGAAGGATCAATTGGCCGCCCATCTGATGGACACTGGGCGAGTTTCAGGAAAGCCCGTCGCCGCCGCAGCGCAGCTATCCGACGCGCAAGTTCGAGGTCGTCCGGATCGCCATTTGGAAAATGCTCCTGCACCAGACTGCGCGGAGCTTGCGACCCGTGGATCGCAGCCTAATCCTGTTCACCCAAAGTTTGGGCGTAGGTTTTGCCGTACGGGTAGAAGAGTTCCTTGCGGCCTTGCTGCCACGCCGCTTTGAGTTCGGGGGTTGTGATGTCCCAGTCCGGCCGGCATTTTCTGGTAACGGCACGAAGATCCTGGCGGAGTTCCTCCAAAGTGGGCCGGCCGAAGAACCAGTAGCCGTTGTAGATCTTATAAATGACAAGGCCGGGTTCGAGGACAATCACGTGGGGGATCATCGGATTGTGGAGCGGATCGGTGTACTCGGCGATGTCGAGGTCCTTTTGGACAGTGCGCCCCGCGTCGGATAGGAATGGCCAGTGCGCGTCCACTCCGCTTCGATATTCGTTGGTCTCCGTAATGTTGTCGGTGCTAATGGTGACCAGCCGGCAATAGCCAACCTCAATCTCAGGATGGAGCTGAACAAGTCCTTCTGCCTGCCGGCGGTCCTTGGGGCAGAAACCTCCGCGGCTGAGAACAAGAACCATTGGATGTTGTCCTTGCAGTTCGGAGAGCTTCCGACGTTTCGCGGTGTGGTCGGAAAGCTCATAGTCGGGAAAGGCGGCTCCAGGAATAATGTCAGATCGCATGGGAAATCCTCAATGCTTTGTGCAGCACGCGGTCAGGCCACGATGCTCAGGACAATGTTAGCGCGCGTGAGGAGCCGCAAAATCTGCCACCAAAGTAGCGATCTCATCCGCTGCCGTGTCCAACGCGAAATGGCCGGCGTCCAGAACGTGAACTTGAGCGTTCGGCACATCCCGGCGATAGGCCTCCGGCTCCGAGAGATCGAACGAGAGGTCATATCTACCCCAGATCACCAGCAGGCGCGGCTGCTGCTCTCGCATCCAGGCTTGCCATTTCGGGTAGGCGTCCACGTTGGTTCGATAATCGTAGAACAGGTCGCTTTGAATTTCAGCCTGCCCCGGCTGACTCAGGAATGCGAACTCGTCCGTCCACAAATCCGGATCGTAGCGATCCACGTTCGGATCGTTTCCCACGTGACGCGTGCGGGTGGTCGCAAGCGACAGGAGATTGGTGCGAAGCAGGCTTTCATTAGCGGCACGATTGGCCCAAAAGGCCCGCCGCGCTTTCCAATTGGCGCCCAGGCCTTCGTTGTGCGCCACCGCATCCTGGACGATGAGAGCCTCGATCCGCTCCGGATGGGCTAAGGCCATGCGAAAACCCACCGGGCCTCCGTAATCCTGCATGTAGAGTGTGTAGCGCGAGAGCCCGAGCAATTCGGTGAAGTGATTCATGATGTCCGCGTAATGATCGAAGGTATACGCGAAGTTTTTCGGATCGGGCCAGTCGCTGTGTCCGAAGCCCGGATAATCGGGCGCGACGAGGTGGAAACGATCCGAGAGACGGGTGAGGAGCGGCGAGAACATGCGCGACGAAGAGGGCAGTCCGTGGAGCAAGAGAATGGGCGGGCCATCCTTGGGTCCCGCTTCACGATAAAAAATCGAGAGTCCGTCCACCTTCACTGTGCGATAAAAGACCGGCTGTGACATCGATAATTCGATCCTTTCCTGATCCTCCAAACTACCCACACCAGACAGCATCAGGCCGGTACCTCAAAGATCGCTTCCAACTCCACCGGCACGCCGAGTGGAAGACTTTCCACCCCGAACACCAGGCGCGAAGATACTTTGTCTTGTCCGAAGACATCGCGCAGCAGTTCCGAAGCAGCATCGGCAATCTCGATCAGTTCGGTGGAGTCCCCGGCTACCGCGATATAGACTCCGAGCCTGACCACTCGGGAGATCCGGTCCAGCGATCCAAGATGCTGCTTCGCCACCGCCAGCACATTCAGGGCAGCGGCGTACGCGGCGCTACGGCCCTGTTCGGCGTTCAACTCTTTTCCGACGCGGCCAACGAGTTTGGGTTCATGGCCTACTGTAGGCAGCATGCCGCTCAGGAATAAGAGATTGCCGGTCTGAACCGCGGGCACGTAAGCGCCAAACGGGGTCACCGCCGGAGGCAACTCAATGCCCGCGTCCTTCAGTCTGCTTTCTGCCCCGTCTACCATTTTCCGTTGTGTGCACCTGCGTCCACGTGCAGCACCTCCCCTGTCACAAAACGAGCTTCGGTCAGATAAACGATCGCCTCGACGATGGCTTCCACATCCGGGATTGTTCCCATGGGCGAGAGGCTTCTCATATCGTCCTCGGAGTCTTTGGCATGCATCGGGGTGTCGACCACCCCCGGAGCAACCGCGTTGAAGCGGATGCCTTCTTTCGCATATTCCATCGCAAGGCTGCGCGTGATCGCCTGCAGGCCGCCTTTCGTCATCATCGGCACGGAAGCGTTCTTTCCAGCAATGGGATGATCCACCATCACTGACGTGATACATATGACGCTCCCGCCGGTCTTTTGCGCCAGCATCTGCTTCACCGCAAGTTGCGTGAGGTAGATGTAACCCAGCAGATTGGTTTCAGAAAGCCGCTGGAAATCATCGAGCGTATAGTCGATAAATGGTTTCCCGAAGAAGATGCCGGCGTTATTGACCACGCCGTCGATCGAACCGAAAGTACCGATCGCTTTGGCTGCAATCTGCGCGGCCGTCGAAGCCTCGCCGATATTCCCTTCCACTAAAGCGAGCCTGTCCGAGGGTGCAAAAGCGGACTCCGTGATTTTGAGCGAATTGGCGACAACATTGTAACCGCGCTCGAGAAACGCCTTCGTAACGCCCGCGCCGATTCCTTGTGAAGCGCCCGTCACGATCATGGTCTTGGGTCGAACTTCCATCCTGGTAGCTGCTCCTTGCCGGCTTCACCTACAGAGCAAAACAGGGACCATTCTCCAAGATAGTGAAAGGCAGGGATAATCCTCAAACGCGAGGCACGGCCATATGGTCACTTCTGGCACTCTTGTCGGCTGGCCGACAGCCAGCTCCTCAACGGCTAAAACACGATCTTGGCCGACAGCTGGAACTCACGCGGCGTGCCCCGCCCGGTCGCATAATTGCTGATGGTGGTGGTGATGATTCCGAAGTTACTCGCGGATAGATCCGCGTTTGGCGCTCCAAACTGAGCGCGGTTGAACACGTTGAACGCATCGGCTCGCAAGCGAACGCTCATCCGTTCTGTCAGCGACACATATTTCGATAGCCCCAGATCCAGTTGTGAAATTCCCGGCGCCCGAAATGCGTTTCGCCCCAGATTCCCGAACGTCTGCGCGGCGGGCGTTGAGAACGCGGCCGAATTGATCCAATCCCCCGGCGTAGATCCGGCGGCGGGAGTCAGCGAAACACCAGAGATGTAGTTCGGACGCTCCTCGCCGCTGATGGAATAGAGACCTGGAACGGAGGCATTCGAACGATCGATCGTGATATTCACCGGCAGGCCGCTTTGCGCCGTCCCGATGGCGCTCATTTCCCAATCTCCGAATATGCCCCGCACGATCCCAGGATCGCTGAAGTATTGTTTCCCCGCGCCGAAGGGCAACTGGTAAACAGCGGAAAGATTGAACATGAGCCGCACGTCGTCATCGCTACTGGCCTTGTCGCAAGATCTGCAGAAAGAATCCTGAGGCGTATCGGATTCTCCTCCGCCGATACTGCCGTCATTGATCGAATGCGACCACATAAAGTTCGCCGAGAGCAACAACCCGCTTTGAAAAGCCCGGCGAGCATTCAACTGCAAGGCATGGAAAGTGGAATTGCCCACGTCTCCGCGCCAGGAGACGGGACCAAATGCCGGATAAGGCGCGAGCCCGGTGGCAGGATTCACCAGGTTCGTGTAGGTGGTGGTAAGAACGTCCGTGCCCTTGTTGCCCAGATAAGCCGCGGTTCCCAGAATGTTCCACCACAGCTTCCGCTGCACGGACGCAGTCCAGGAGGCGACGTAATCGTCCTTTCGATTGCGATCCAGATCGCGCGGTGAGACAACTCCCAAACCGCCGGCTTCAGCGTAAGTAAGAAACGGCGTCAAGGGAAACGAAAGCGCCGGGAATGCCGTATTGCTGAATGAGTAACGGTCCACGGTGTTCGAAATCGGCAGATTTTGGTTGTCTTCCTGCCCGTCCGTATGATAGATCCCAGCGCCAGCACGCAGAACCGTATCGCCATGCGACCATGCAATTCCAAGCCTCGGGTCGAAGTCGTTATAGCGTGGATGGAAAAACGAGTCGGTGCGGGGACAATAGCCGCCGCAGGTTCCAAAATCAAACGGAACAGCATCGTTGTTGATGGCGTGCAATGCGTTGAAGAAGTTGTACCGGATGCCGGCCGTAACGGTCAGATTACTCGTCACCTTCCACTCGTCCTGAACATAACCCCAATATTGCGTTTTCCGTTGCCGCACCAAAGGAAGCAGCGCGGTGTAAGCAGCCGTGCCCATGTCGTTGTTCAGGAAGTTTGCGGCTGAGGTATAAGTTAATGTCCCGCTCTGGGACGTACCTTGGTTTAGCAGCACCCATCGGATTTCAAATCCGAACTTCAGTGTGTGTTTGCCTTTCGACCATGCCAGGTCGTCGATCAGGTCGAAGCTCTTGGACGGGTAATCGGTGGTGGACGCGCCCGTCAGAGAACTGAATCCCGAAACACTCACGCCAAAAGGAACGAACGAGAGATTGGCCGTGTGATAAAGGGTCTGATTCACGCCAAACTTTACATCGTTGACCAATGTCGGAGTGAAAACGTGCATAAGCTCAACCACGCCGTTATTGAACTTGGTGTCGATCCCGGTCTGCGCCGTAAGCTGTCCTGTTGGTGTATGCTCTACGGCTTCGTCGGAATTGCAGCGGAGGAACCCCGTGGTCCGATCGGAAAAGTGTTCATCAACGCGAATCATGCCGGAGTCTTCGTTATCCACCTGCCTGCCGGGCGCCACGTAATTCCACACGTTGGGATTGGAAGCCGGCGATGTCCCCTGCGGATATGCGCTCAATATCGGCAGCAGGGCAGGCGATGTTTGGGCCGCCTGCGCGAGAAAGGCCGGGCTTGGCACCAGTCCGATCTGTGTTCCGTCCAGCCGCTGGCGCAGGCCTTCGTAGTTGGCGTAAAAAAAAGTCTTATCGTGCACGATCGGACCGCCCGCCCCCGCGCCAAATTGGTTCAGCAAAAACGGGTTCGCGGATGGTCCGCTGAAGGGCGTGCGCGCTTCCAGGGCATCGTTTCTGAAGTAATCGAATACATCTCCGTGAAAACTGTTGCTTCCCGATGGCGAAACTACCGCCACTTGCCCACCCGCTGTGCCCCCCTGCACATCCGCTCCGAAGTTTTGCGATTGCACTTGAAACTGGTCAATGGAGTCAAGCGGCACATTCAGCCGCATGTATTCGCGCTGCTCCTGGTTATAAACAGCGGTGGCATCCACCCCGTCCAGCGTCAGATTGTTGTCGTCCAACCCATGGCCCGCAAACCGGATGGTCCGCTGATCCCCGGCGCCATTGTCGATGGCCCCCGGAACCAGCGCGGTCAAGGTTGCCCAGCCGCGCCCATTGATCGGAAGCTCGCTGATCTGCTCCCGTTCAATCGGCGCGCCGATGGTTGCGTCCACTTTGTCCAGTTGCACCAGAGGTTCCGTGATGCTGGCTTGCTCGGTTGCGCCCGCTACGAACAACCTCGCGTTCAAAGTACGGGTTTGTCCCACGAACTGCTTGACCCGCTCGGTATGAAACGTGGAAAACCCGTCCTTCGAGATCTGAACCGAGAACGTTCCGGCCGGTAAGTCGAGCAATCGATAATCACCTTGCGATGAAGTTTCGGTTTGCCGTTGAAGTCCGGTACCCGTCTCGGTAACGCGCACTGTGGCGTGCGGAACACGCTTGCCCTCCTGATCGGTCACCGTCCCGGTCAGCGATGAGCTCTCAACTTGTGCCGACATCATCCCGGCTAGCAATATCAGTAGTACCGAAATGATTGGAAGCCACAGAAAGCGTGAAACGTTCATAGAATCCCTCGCAAGAGAGTAACCCACGATTGCTACGTGGCAATGAATCGGTAAACCTCTCTTCAGAATAAGCCGGGACAGGCCCGCGAACCGACGCTGGGCATCTTCATCACGGGAGCGGTGAGGGAATTGAGTTCTGCTCCATTGGCGAACGGGCGGTCGAAAACATCGCAAGCACATGCAACGCAGTAACGTGACGATCTTGCTTCGATTGCGTGAGTGCCACGCCGCGACGTGTTCTTGCAACTTTCATCGCGAATTGATGGGAGTGTAATTCCCCGCGCCTATGATCCAAGCATGTCGAAAACTTCCGTGCTGTTCCTTGTGATATCAATCGCCGGATGCGGGATCGCGAGCGCCGACACGCTCGATGTTTCCGTATCCGGCCAATTTTCAAGCTCCGATACCGCCGGCCCGCTAGTGTCGCCGGATGGAACCTTCAACCTCAGCTTCCAAGTGGACAGCAATCCCACTCCCGAGGCGGGCAGCGTGACCGTCAATAGCTTTGATGTGCCGATAACCGGCTTCTCTTATACGCTGGATGGCACGCCGATAAGCGTGACGCCCAGCGAAATCACATTCGAGACTCTCGCTAACGGTGGGCTTTTCAACGTCACTTTTGGGTCCGGACTCAGCGCCGAAGATTTCAGTTTCGAAGGCGATCAGGCATTTTCCGGAACCACCGCGGCACCGACGTTCTCCGCGGGCTCATTCTCGGTTTCGGAATGGACGTACTCCGACGGCAACGGTAACTACGATATTGAAACTCCAACTTCCCTGAACGCGCAGATCGCCCCCGTTCCGGAGCCGTCCTCGGCATTCCCTATCCTAGGCGGATTCCTCGCTCTGATCGCAGTGCGATTTCGTAAGTTCGGCTGGGCGCGTTAGCAGCACCGAATTCATTCAGAAGGAGAATCATATGAACTGGAAATCTTTGCGTCTTCCCGCCGCTATGTTCGCCTTGAGCGCTTTCGTTCAGGCCCAGGTTCCCATTACGCCGGTAATGAACATTCCAAACACCGGCCAACAGATCACGCCGCTGGCTCCACGCGGCGCCCGCTTCACTTATTTGGATCCTGGATTGGTCAACTATCCGGGTCACGTTGTCGGCCAAGGTGTTACCGGTGTGATCAGCCCGGATCACAAAACTCTCCTCGTTCTCACCACCGGGGACTACGGCATTTACACCGCGGCCGGAGCCGAAGACACGGCTGCATCTACGGATTGGGTTTTTGTCTTCAATGTCACGAGCCCGGTTCCGGTGCAAACGCAAGCCATTCAAGTGAAGAACACCTATAACGGAATTGTCTGGGATCCCAGCGGCACAGCGTTCTACGTGGCCGGCGGGAGGGACGACAGCGTTCACGTTTACGCTCCCACAGCCGGCGTGTGGGCCGAGTCTGCGAACAGCCCAGTCAAATTGGGGCATGTCAGCCAGGCTGGCGGCACATCTCCGGAATCTGCTGGCATAGCAATCAGTCAGGATGGCACTAAGATCGTCGTGACCAACTATGAGAACGACTCGATTTCGGTGCTGACACAATCGTCGGGCGTCTGGTCGAAAACATCCGACTACGATCTTCGCCCGGGAATCGAAAATCCCGCGTTGTCCGGCACGCCAGGAGGCGCTTATCCTTTCTGGGTGACGATTGCAAACAACAACACGGCGTATGTTTCGTGCATGCGCGATCGCGAGATGGACGTGGTGGACATCACTAGCGCTGCGGCGCCATCACTCACTACGCGCATCAAGCTGACGGGCCAGCCCCTGAAGTCTACTCTGAACGCTGCCCAAACCACTCTATATGTCGCCGAAGACCAGTCCGATTCGGTGGCCGCGATCAATACAACCACCAACACGCTTACCTCGGAAAGCGTCGTGGCGGCGCCCGCGGGAGTGATTCCGGCAGCCTACTCTTCATTGTCCGGCAACAACACCAACAGCGTTACGCTCAGCCCGGACCAAACGACACTCTACGTCACTAACGGCAATACCAATAACGTTGCGGTGGTGAGCGTAGCCTTGCTGGGCGGGGCAAACCCGGTGCTGGGACTCATCCCGACCGGCATGTATCCAAATTCGGTCGCAATCAGCGGCAACGGCCAATTCCTGTATGTGGTGAATGGAAAATCGCCGGCTGGTCCGAATCCGCAGCACTGCAAGGGAAATAGCAATGGTCCTGTGGGCCCGCCCAACCTGACCACCGCGCAGTGCAACGCGTCCAACCAGTACAGTCTGCAGTTGACCAAGGCGGGCCTGCAGTTCATTCCGGTTCCCCCAACCAGCCAGCTAGCTGCGCTCACCAGCCAGGTTGCGGTCAACAACAACTACGCCAGCGTAGAGAGCCCATCGACAACCACCACCATGGACTTCGTCGCCAGCAAAATCAAGCACGTCGTCTACATCATCAAAGAGAATCGGACTTACGATCAGATTCTGGGCGATCTGGGATTCGGCAACGGCGATCCGGGGCTGACCGAGTTCGGTGCCGCCGTCACGCCGAATCTGCACAACTTCGCGCAGAATTTCGTGACGCTGGACAACTTCTACGATATTTCCGAAGTGAGTTATGACGGCTGGGCTTGGTCCACCAGCGGGCTCGCTCCCGATATCGTGATTCGCCAGACGCCGGTCAACTACTCTTTCCGTGCCGGAGTCGCCTACGAATCGGAAGGCGATAACCGCGGAATCAATCTGGTTTCGCGCACCGGCACCAACGCAAGTAATCCGGACGTACTTCCCGGACTGGTGGATACCGATGCGCCCGATGGTCCTGACCATCAGATCAACATGGGTTACCTCTGGAACGCGGCACTCAATGCCGGTCTCACCGTTCGCGACTACGGCGCTTTCGCCGACAGCATCGGCAGCGCTGTGCCATATCCGCAGAACACTTCCGTCGTCCAGGTGCATCCTTCGAACCCGCAACTGGCTGCCGGCAACACAGACCTCTATTACCGAAGCTACGACCTGAACAACGCAGACACCTACCTGGAGCAGGAATTCGAACGCGATGTTACCGCGGGCGGATTAATGAACTTCAGCCTGGTTCGAATGCCGCACAACCATACCGGTAATTACACTACCGCGCTCTCCGGCGTGAATACGCCCGAGCTCGAAGTGGCCGATAACGACTACGGAGTCGGAAAACTCGTCCAGTTCATCGCTGATAGCCCCTATGCGAGCAACACGCTGGTCTTCGTAATTGAGGACGACGCGCAAAACGGCGGCGACCATGTGGATGCGCACCGCAGCACGGCATTCATTGTCGGACCCTACGTCAAACAGGGCGGCGCGGTGGTCTCCACGCAATACAACACCATCAACTTCATCCGCACCATGGAACGGGTACTCGGATTATCTCCGTTGCATCTGACGGATGCCATCGCGCAACCGATGGCGGATGTGTTTGACACGACGCAGGCCACATGGAGCTACACGGCCACCGCGTCGGCGTACCTCTACGGCACGGGGCTGGCTCCTTTGTTGCCCGCTCAAGCAGGGCTGGTGATTCCGAAGTCGACCCACGATGCAAAATACTGGGCTCGCGTGACCAAGGGCTTTGATTTTTCCAAGGAAGATCGCGTGGACCCGGTAGCCTACAACCGGATTCTGTGGAAGGGCTTGAAGGGAGACACAGTTTATCCCGGAGACGCCAATCTAGCCGAAACACACAAGCGGTATAAAGAGGCGCTGAAAAAGAGAGACTCACAGGCTAAGGTTGATCGCGACGGTGACTAATCGGTTGAAACTCTAGCCAAACAGATTTGAAATTTTGACTCCACCGGCCGCCAGACCGATGATCATGTTGTCAAGACCTGATCTGAGGAGGACGGCCGATGGAGACGTTCACAAAGCTGTTTGGCAGCCTGCTTGTCTTTGTATACCACTGCTTCGACCGCATCGTCATCAACGGGTACCTGAGTGGTTTGTCGCGCCCCGAGCAGGTGGTGTACTTTTTCCGGGATGTCCTCGGTGTGCCAGTCATCGAGAAGGCGGTTTTGTCGAAGCGCACAGAAGTTTACCGGGGCTGGGTGGAGGCCTACGCCGCCAATCACAAACTGCCCAGCGAATGGGCCGAGAAGGGCGTGCGCAAAGAGGATTACGTACAGCCGCATCTGCGACGGATGGTGAAGCAGAACGCCTACGGCGTTTACTTCATCTTCAAGAGCATGGAACAAGGCTCGACGTTCCGGATCAGCATCCCTAAGTTTCCCACGCAAGGGGCGCGTCAAGTTTTTTGTGTAAACGGCCGGTCTTTTTCTGACGCTTCGTCTCTGGTAGAGCGGCTTCCTGGTTAGGAAAAGAGCCGCGGGTTTTGATTACTTTCCGCAGCGACATGTTCAGCGACTCCACCGCGTTGGTGGTGTAGATCACCTTGCGAATGTCGACCGGATACGCGAAAAACGGGGTCAAGTGCTCCCAGTTCCGGCGCCACATCTGGCTTATCGTGGGATACGCTCCATCCCATTTCGCGGCAAATTCGTCCAGCCGTCGTTCGGCCTCTTCCGCCGTGCTGGCGCGGTAAATCTGCTGTAGATCCGCAGCCACCGCCTTGCGCTGTTTCCACGAAACATAGTTCAGCGAGGCTCGCACCTGGTGCACAATGCACAACTGCACCTGCGCGTCCGGAAACACCGTCGCGATCGACTCAGGGAACCCCTTCAGCCCATCCACACAGGCGATGAACATATCGGCCACGCCCCGGTTCTTCAGCTCCGTTAACACCTGCAGCCAGAACTTTGCTCCCTCGGTCTGACCCGTCCATAGCCCCAGCACTTCTTTGTTGCCTTGCATGTTGACGCCAATCACCACGTAGATCGCCCGGTTGCGCACGTGCCCGGTCTCGCGAATCTTCACCACCAAGGCGTCCAAGTACACGATCGGATACACCGCATCCAGCGGCCGGCTCTGCCAGCTCTTGACCTCTTCCATCACCTCTTCGGTGACGTTGGAGATCAGCGTCGGACTTACTTCCACTTTGTAGATCTCTTCCAGGTGTCCCTGGATCTCGCGCGTGCTCATGCCCCGCGCGTACATCGAGATGATTTTGTCGTCGAAGCCGGTGAAACGCGTCTGACCCTTGCCGATGATCTTCGGCTCGTAGCTGCCGTTGCGATCGCGCGGCGTCTCCAGCGGCATCTCCCCGAAATCACCTTTCAGCGTTTTGGTTGTCCCGCCGTTGCGCGAGTTGCCGCTGTTATTCCCAGCCGGGTCGTGCTTTTCGTAGCCCAGATGGTCGGTCATCTCGGCTTGCATGGCGCGTTCCAGCAGCGCCTTGGTCAGCTGCTTCAGCAGACCGTTTTCTCCTATTATGTCTTCTGGCTTCTTATAGTCCGCCAGCAACTTGTCGATGAGTTTGAGGTCGATCGCCATCGGGTCTCCTTAGTGTGATCCTTTCGATGGCCGTTTACACAGTTTAATTTATACCCTCCACGCAAGATCCCAACCATCGGATTCTGGCGCGACAGCGCAGCCGCTTCACGCACTACTATTTCTACGTACGTGATGAAGTCCTGGGACCCATCGTGATTCGCGTGGCATCCTTCTTCCCCTTCCAGACCACCTACTATCTCAACGGCCACTCGTTCATGGAACAAGAGTTGAACCGGCGCAAGATCGGCTTCCGTAAGAACGACAATGCGTTCCTGGCCACCGATAACATCAAACAGTTACAAGCAGCGGCCAACCGGCTCAGCCCAGGAGTGATCCGCAAGCAACTGGATTACTGGACCTTGCTTGTGGGCCCCAAGTTCTCCAAGAAAGAACGCGCGGCGATGAACCTGTCGCGCTTCTACGCTGTCCACCAAATCGAGTACTGCCGCAACTTCATCTTCAAACGGCATTTCCCCATTCACAAAGTGTTTGAGCGTTCCTGCGAGTTGGGGCTGTGGCGCCTGACCGCGCACAAGATCAGCGAGATTTTTGGCGTCCGCCTGACCAAGAAGTTCCGCGGCAAGCTGAGCACCGTCATCGAACAGATCGAGCACGGCCACCACGTCTATCGCGCTTACTGGAAAAACGCGTTCCTTAAACAGTACGAGAAGTTCTCCACGTTCCTGCGCAACGAACTGTGCTCCAACAACCTGAGCAACTTCGGCTTAAAGAAGGGCTTGGACCACCTGGACGCCGTGCGCCAGAAGTTTCAGCTCATCACGGACCGCTTCGCCAGTTGCCAGGCCCAATGGCTCAACGTCCACGTAGACTTTCCTTTGCTGCAGCGAATCGCCCTGCCCATCTCCATCGGCTCGGTGCGCTACCCCGGCATCAAAATCCACGAGACGCGGATCATCCGCCTGCTGGAAGTGCTCCTGCACGGCGGAAGCAATGTCAGCGGCTGGGCCGCAAAGCAGATTCACCAAGCCGTCCTCACCACCTTCAGCCTCGACCAGAAATCTTATAGCTTAAATCAACTCCGTTACGACCTCCGCAAGCTCAAGGGCCATGCTCTGTTGCAACGGGACGGCTCACGCTACGCTTACCACCTCACCGGCAAAGGCCTCCAGGTCGCGCTTCTGTTCCTGTTCTTTCACAAGCGTCTGTGTGGCCCTTTGGCCAACAGCCGCTTTCATCATCAGCCCGACGCCGCTCATCGTCCCGACAGCAAACTGGAGGCCGCCTATCACAAAGCCGATAAGGCGATTCAAGACATCGTCGATCTGCTCGCCGCCTGAGGAAATGTTGCACTACTCTTGTTTAAGATCTCTCAGGTAAGAATCTAACGCTCAATTGTTTGCCGGCGTCGATAAAAACGCCGGCAAGCCTCTCCCGCCTCCGTTTCCTACTCAATGTCCCCCACGCGAATTGGTAACAACATCGCAGGGCCGCATCATTTCGTTTTCCTCATGTTCCAACAGATGACAGTGGCCAGAATGCAGCCACGGGCCAGGTTGTAACCAGCCACTAAGCGCGCCTTGAATCAGTACAAGGCGTCCAATGGAATAAAAGGTGATCGCTGTTGACTCTGGTGCTAAGGGGAGAGCTTCAGACCACCAGCACCTGATGATCGGGACACTCCAGCCGCACGTGGTCGTACAAAGTGTCCAATAAATCACCCACTCCATGCCTGGCAAGAAATGGCAGGATCGAATAATACCGCTCCTGCAAGTGCTTGTCTGGGAAAATCAGGCCGGACATGTAGCTGGCGTCGGCGCCGGCGCGCTCGTTGCGCTTCAGCGCCTCGCGCGCAGCCTTGTGCTCCAGCTTCGAAAGCTGGTAGGTGATCTTGGCAAGGCTCTTATGGGCGGAGGCGGCCAAGGTTGCATCGAACGCCGCCAGATCGGTGCGCAACTGTTCCACCGTGTGCGAAACGGTACGCCGTGCCTCGCCGAACTCCTCGGTCAACGCGGGCGGCACCAGCTTCCCGGCGATCGCGTCGCGCACGGCTTCCTCGCCGTGAAAAAATGCCGGCAGCGCGAGCCCGTAGCGCTCCATCAGCTTAGCGGTGCGTGCGTCCAAAAGCGTGAATCCGCCGCGCGACACCATCACCGGCATGCGGCCCAGCAACTCGCGATAGAGCACCTGCGATTGCGCCATATAAGCCAATTCCGCCGGCCCGCCGACGTAGGCGACCGTCGGCAGCACGAAATCCTGCACCACTGGCCGCAACAACGCGTTCGGCGACAATTGTTCCGCGCGCTCCATTAACTCCGCCGCCGAATATTTTCGCTCCCCGCCACGCTTGTCTTTGGGAGCGTATTCGCCATTCTGCCGGCGCAAAGTGGCGCGCCGCTGGCCATCCAGCAAAAACACCAGCGATGTTTTCGCCTCCACGTGCACCTGCGCGTGATACCCCGCCGCTTCCAGCTGCTTGCCGCGCTCGATCAGCATGCCGTGCAGGTCTTCGTCTTGCCGCACCGCTTCTTGCAGTAATGGCGCCGCCAGCCACCTCACCGCTTCATCTAAGGGATTGACAAACAGCAAGCCACGGCCCGCCAGCAATCGCTCCAGCAACGCACGGAAAGCCCGGCCGAAGGTGGCGCCGGCCGGATAAGCGGCGCGCACCATCTCGCTTACTTCTTCGCCAAAAGGGAAACCCGCCAGGACCTCGCGCAGGCGATCCACCGGCGGCGCGGCGATTGGAATCCCGCCCACTGGCCGCTCCGATCCGCCATTGGCTGCCACGCTCAGCTGAACGGGCCGGTGATCGGGTCCGAAAACAAAAGCGTGATTCACTTCCGCTACGTCGTGGTCTTCTGTCGCCAGCCAAAACATCGGCACGGCCGGAATGCCCTGCTCGCTCAATCGAGCCGCCAGTCGAACGGCCGTCAGCGCTTTGTAAATGGTGTAGGCCGGACCCGAAAACAACCCAACCTGCTGGCCGGTCACCACCGCCACCGTCCCCGGGCGAGCCAATAGATCGAGAGATGCCGTTTCCCCGTTGCTCGCGCGCAGCGCCGCTACCAGCGCCGCGCGGCGATCGTCAGGATAGGCGATCTGGTTCGCGGCCGCGGCGTAGCTTCGTCCATCGTGCGGATCATGGGAGTAAAACCGAGCGACTCTATCGAAATGGTATTGAAAATCGGAGAACAACGCCGACGTGTGCGGGATCTCAGTGTGTCGAAGACAGGCCGACTCCATCATGAGCAACTTTCCAAGCGTAGCAGATGCGGCAAGCTAGCCCAAAGTCGCCGTTTTTTCAAAGCTCCATGCCAGTTTTCGCTAGAATCAAGGTTCGGGCCATCTCCTTGACTGGTTCGGGCATCTTCATGGACGATCAGGAATTCAAAAACCGGGCTGATCAATCGCTGGAAGCGCTGTACCGCCGGCTGGCCGCCGCTACCGACGAGGCCGACTTCGAGGTCGATTTCAACGGCGGGGCGCTAGCCATCGAGTTCGAATCGCCGCCCGGCAAGTTTGTCATCAGCCCGAACGCGCCGGTCCATCAGATCTGGGTTTCGGCCCACTCCAAGAGCTACAAGCTGGATTGGGACAGCGTGGCCAATGATTTCGTGCTGCCGCCTAGCGGCCCAACTCTAACCGAACTGATCCAGGATGCCATCGCGAAACAACTGGGCCAAGAAGTTTCGCTTTAAATGCCGGGCGTTTACATCTCGTATCCGTTTTGCGCGCAGAAATGCACTTACTGCAACTTCGCCTCCGGAGTTTTTCCGCGTGAGTTGGAACCGAAGTATGTGAGCGCGCTGGTTTCTGAGATCGGCTCGCACAACTGGGCCTGGATTCCCGAAACGGTTTACCTGGGCGGTGGAACGCCGAGCGGCATGGCGACCGCCGATCTGGATCGAATACTAGCCGCGATCCCTGGGCGCGATCACTGGCAGGAAGCGACCATGGAAGCCGCGCCGGGCGCCATCACTTCGGAACGAGCCTCTGCCTGGCTTCGCGCCGGAATCAATCGTGTCAGCCTGGGCGTTCAATCGTTTGTGCAGCGCGAATTGGCGCGTACCGGGCGCAAACACACGGCCGAAATCGTCGAGCGCGAAATTGGCGCGCTGCGCGCGGCGGGTCTCAACAACATTAATGTTGATCTCATCGCCGGCCTGCCTGGACAGACCCGCGATTCGTGGTCTGAGTCGCTCGCCTGGATTGAACGTCTGCAACCCTCGCATGTCTCGGTCTACATGCTTGAAATTGACCAGGACAGCCGTCTGGGCAGCGAGGTACTGCTCAACGGGAAACGCTACGGCGCACCCGATGTCCCAAGCGATGAACTCACGGCCGAGCTCTACCAAACTGCCGTCGAATTCCTTCAGCGCATCGGGATTCATCGCTACGAAATTTCCAACTTCGCGCGGCCCGGATTTGAATCGCTGCACAATCTAAAGTACTGGCGGCTGGCGCCGTACGCCGGGTTCGGCGCGGACGCCCACTCGTTCGACGGCGTCGTGCGCGGACAAAACATCGAATCGCCGGGCGATTACGTGGAGCGAATCGAGAACGGGCAATCGGCGCGCATCGACGCTACGCCGGCTAACAGCACTGAGGAACGCTTTTTCGTGGGACTGCGCCTCTCGCAAGGCATCCAGCCGCTGGACCAAGAGTGGATTCAGTTTGCGGAACCCATTGACCGTTTCATCGCCGAAGGCCTGCTGGTGCGCCACGGCTCACAACTGCGTCTCACCGATCGCGGCGTGTTATTTTCAAACGAAGTGTTTGCCGAATTCATAACATGATCGACCTGCGAAGCGACACTGTTACGCGACCCACTCCCCAAATGCGGCGCGCCATGGCCGAAGCCGAAGTCGGCGACGACGTTTATCGCGAAGACCCCACCGTGAATCGTCTAGAAAAACGTGCCGCAGAAATCATGGGCAAGGAAGCCGGCTTGTTTGTGCCCACTGGCACCATGGGCAACACCATCGCGGTGAAGATGCACACCGATCATGGCCAGGAAGTGATCGCGGAGTCGCGCGCGCATTTACTCGATTGGGAACTCTCGATGCTGGCCTGGTTCTCCGGCTGCCTGGTACGCCCGGTTGCGTCGAACGATGGCATTCTGCACTGGAAGGACATTGAACCCGCCATCCGTCCCAACAGCGCGCATTGCGCTCCCACCACGCTGATCGAAATCGAGAATACGCACAACATGGCGGGCGGCGCGGTCTATCCCATGGATGTCTTCGAAAACATCTGCGCCAACGCTCACAACCGCGGCATCCAGGTACATTTGGATGGCGCGCGCATCTTCAATGCGGCTTGTCATCTGAATCGCCCGGTGCGCGATCTCGCGGCCCCCGCCGATTCGGTGATGTTCTGCCTGTCGAAGGGACTCGGCGCACCGGTGGGTTCCATGCTGGTTGGAACGGCCGAAGCCATCGATCGCGCGCGCGGCTATCGGAAACGGTTGGGCGGCGGCATGCGCCAGGCGGGCGTTCTGGCTGCAGCCGGGCTGATCGCGCTGGAAGAAATGCCGCACCGGCTGGGCGAAGATCACGCCAACGCGCGTTTCCTGGCGGGCGAATTGGCGAAGCTCCCGGGAATCCAGATCGATCCGGCGCGCGTTCAAACCAACATTGTGATCTTCGACATCACCGGCACCAGCCTCGCCACCACCGAACTAACAGCGGGCCTGAAGACCCGCGGCGTCCTGATGAATGGGATTAACCCACGCCAAATGCGCGCCGTCACGCACTTCGATGTCTCGCGCGAGCAGTGCGCCACCGCCATCGCGGCCATTTCTGAAGTGTTAGCAAAACACTAGCTTTTTAACATGCGAACTCCCCATGCGACGAGATCATTGACGCACCGGAACCTGAGAGAGCAAATCCTCAATGTCTAGTGCTATCAATAGCCTGCCAGTGCGAGCCAACTTTTCTGTTGCGCTGTTCTCGATGTTAGGTGTAAGATGCGGGTAGACGTACATTGGCTCTAGACTAATGACGCCATTTCAGCATATTAAAGCCCTTCAGCCCTCCCGCTATTTTGCCTTATCTGCTGTTTAGCGATCTTCGCGATTCTGTCTTTCAGCCCTTTAGCTCCATTTAGCGCTTCAGCATGTTGCAGCTTTTGAGCCAGTTCAAGCTAATTAAGCAGCGTGTGTTTTCAGCCTGTTTAGCGATCCCGTTCTGCTGCGACTTCAATCCAGGAGAATGCTGATGACCGTAAACAAGGAAATGCTGCCCGCCCTTTTTGTGGGCCTCGTAATCTATGTGCTATTGGGTTCCTATATTCCGCACCTCAGGGAACTCATTGATAGCCTGATGGCGAGTGAACTGCTGTTCCGGGTGGTAAAGCTTAGACGATAGGTGCGAAAGATTTAAGGGGCGCCCTAAGATGACTCAACATGTGTTTTTGTTAGATGTGACAAAGCACAATTCTGGTAGCGACGTACAGAGTCTCGTAGACTCTGTACGTCGTTACATTGATAACTTCAACCCTAATCATGTGGAGTGGTTTGTGAATCCGTACCAGCAGATCAACACGCGCAGCGATGCGGTGAACAGGACGTCGAAGTACGGTCCAGTCCTGTGGCGAGCGCTGGAGGATCGTGTCCGCCAGATTGCGAGGACCTTGTCTGATGGGACTCCTATCTTCCACGTACTCTCCTATGACGGAACCGTTTTGATGTCGGCTGCGGGCTGCACGTCCCCGGAGTTCACTATCACGACGCTGAACCTTTCGGCGGTGGGAAGATATATTGCGGCACGGCCAGCCGGAGCCGCAGGCACCGCACTGATTCCGCTCCCGTTATCGGAAGCGATCCAGTTGGCGAAGTCGGTCCTGCTCAAGGGGCAGCACACCAGCCAGGACAACGCTCTGTGGCTCAACAGACTGCGCATCCTAATGAAGGACAGTGACGGACGTGCGGCACGAGATCCTTCGAATCCAGCATCGGATCGGCTAATTCAGTCCATAGTAAATGACGGCATGGAAAAAGGCTGGCTGCGACAAACCAAGCGACTTGGCCAGCCGGGTACCGAGCAGATTTGGATCGTCCCGGAGACCCAGCAGGGGTCAGACGCCGCCACCTCCAAGGCATTCGCTGCTCTGTCTGAGGCAGCGGACACGGGCGGGCCTCAGTTAGATGAGCAACTGAAGTATCGGCGCACGCAAGAGATCATCGACTGTTGGAAAAGGCGATACATCTACTGTCCGAAGCCAATAAGAGATTTGCTCTTCCAAGCAATCGAGGAGATCGTTAACGAGGGGGAGGCGGGCGTCACTGTCGCTAGGCTCACCTCCATGGCTCGCCAGCGCGCGGAAAGTTCTTGCAAATCCTTCGGCTATTGGCAGTCTGCCACCGAGGGCGTAGCCAACGCCCTGGTTGCCTCCCGAGTGCTTTTGACGGCCGAAGGAATTCCGGTCCCCAGTGGAGTTGACTGTTGGGGTAGCCGAGTTGCTCGCCTCACGGACAGTTTTCGAGACCGCTGTGAGGCCTTCATGCTGTTCTTCGCGATAAAGACCCTGAAGGACGTGAATTTCTATCGGGACAGAATCCATCTCGCGCATGCGCTTCTAAGGAGGGTCCGACCGGAAAGTCGGTCGACGAACTGATGGAACGGGTAAGTGTTCTGATCTCGTCCCTTAGCGAGGAGGTAGAGATTGGCGAGGATGGATTGCTATCGGTGAAGCAGGTCCCCACGCTCAAGATCACTGGCGCTGCTTCGGCCGTCGCGTAGGGCGCTCGTTCAAAGCGCCGTAAATAGCGCGGAGCGCCAATGCGCGGGACTGGCGGCAAGTCCTCAATCTGGGAGCGGGGCACCGCAGCGTTTCCCACGCATCCGCCCCAAATTCCGTCAAACTTGAGTGGATCTCTTGCCACGCGCTCTGAAGCTTTGCCTTCTCATCCTGTTTTGCCTGGCTGCGGCCCTCGGGCAAGACGCAGTGCAGCCGCCGGCGATCTCTCCTCCGCCCACTGCAGCGCCCCCTGAGGCGGAGGCTCCCGGCGCCATCCAGGGAACAGTGGTCAGCGGCGCAACGGGACAAGCGCTACGCCGCGCGCAAGTGCTGCTCAAGCCCGCCGATTCCAAGGGCACGTCGCTCTATCAAACCACCGACGAAAGCGGAGGCTTCTTGTTTCCCAACGTCGCAACCGGGCGCTACATCATCACTGTCCAACGCGATGGCTACCTGCCGCTTTCCGCTGGACGCATCGGCGACTACAAAATGCCGCCGATCTTTACCGTCAACTCGGGCGAGACCATCAGCTCGTTCGTGTATCGCATGACTCCGTCCGGAGTGGTCAGCGGCGCGGTGAAATTCGACGATGCCGAACCCGCCGTCAACGTCGCCGTGCAGCTCTACCGCTCCTTTTACGAGCGCGGGCATCACAGCTACGCCGCGGTGGCCAGCGCGCGCACCGACGATCGTGGCCAGTACCGCGTGCATGGCCTGGAACCCGGATCGTACTACGTCGCGGCTTTGTACCAGGCGCCGCCGCGGCCATCCGACGCCCAGGAACAGACGCGCAAGGACGCGCTCGGCAATCCCCTGCCCGAGATGAGCTATGCGATCACGTTTTTCCCGCAAGTTCAGAAAATGTCCGATGCCGTTCCCGTCACCATCGCGCCGGGCGACGAGGTGGGTGGCATCGATATCTTTCTGACGCTGGTGCACACCGTGCATGTTCGCGGCCGCGTGCTGAGCGCGCTCAAAGGCGGCGTGGTTGCCAGCCCGAGCGTCACAGTGCGAATGAACGATTCCGACAATACCGCCTCCGTCAGCGCTCCCCTCAATGTGGTGGTGGACAAGGACCAGAATTTCGACATCCAGGGCGTCACCGCCGGCCCGTATTTGTTAATGGCGTCGGGAACCGAAGACGGCGTCGCCCTTAGTGGCCGCGTTCCAATCAACATTGGCGATACCGACGTTGCGAATGCGGATGTGGTGGTCGGCCCCGAAAGCCTTTGGAAGGGCAAAATCCACTTGGATGACGACGACAGCCCACTGCCCAAAGGCTTGATGATTTCGCTTCAGCCGCGGCGCTCCACGGCCTCGCCTTCACGGGCCGAAGTTTCGAGCAACGGCGAATTCTCCATTCCATTTGTTCCCGACGAAACTTACGATTTGTATGTCCTGAACGCGCCAGAAGACGCTTATCTCAAGTCGGTCCGCCTTGCCAACGCCGAGCGGCTTGGCCAGGGCGTGGAGGCATCGGCTGGCGACGCCCCGCCCGCGCTGGACGTGCGGCTCAGCTCACAGGGCGGCCAAGTGATCGGAAGAGCGGTGACGGCCGATCCGAAGGTCGTCGCCAGCGGCGCCACCATTGCCCTGATTCCCGACCCGTCCGCCGGGCGCGTCCAAGCCTACCAGACAACCCACGCCGACGAATACGGTAATTTCGTCCTGAAAGGCCTGCCGCCCGGAAAATACGTCCTGGTGGCGTGGCTGGATTCCCCGCCCTGCGATGTCTACAATCCGGACGGTTTGGCCGCGTGCCAGGCTCAAGGCTCCAGCCTGACGATCGACGAAGGGGCACAGGAAAGCGTCCAGCTCACCGCCAACTGAAAGAATTCGAGGGTAAGTAACCTTAAACTTTTGATTTCACTTGTACGATAGAACCGTTGAGTGCCAGACACAAACGGGGAAGTGGCTCAGCGCGCCGACCTGAGCCTGCAGCAGGACGCCGATGTTGCGCGCCGTTCGCCGGCCGGCATTTGGGCCGGTCTTGGTCTGGTGCAGTTTGCCCTACTGGCGGGCACCTATTCGCAAGTTCATCCGCTGGCCGTGACGCTGTTCGCCGTCGCAACCATGGCCGCATATTTGGTGCGGCTGTTCCTCATCCTCCGCAAGAATCAGATCTATCCCTCCAACCCGAGAGCATGGCGAGCGGCTTTCTGCGCGACGCTGCTTTGTTTTTCGAGCGCTTGGGGACTATTGGGCTCTTATAGCTACATCGTAAACGGCTTTTCGCACTGGAATTCACTCCTGCTGACGTTTTGCATCCTGGGCATCAGTTTTGGCGCGCTCGTTTCTCTCACTCCCCGGCCGCTCTATCTCTATTGCCATGTTTTGCCCCTGCTGGTCCCACCCATTGTGGTTGACCTGTGGCTGGGCGGCAACGGCTTTGGAATGGCATTGATCAATCTGGTTTGCCTGGCGCTTTTGCTGGTGCAAGGAAGCCAGTTGAGCGCGCAGTACCGCAAGGCTTTTCGAGACCGCCGGTTGCTGGAATCGGCCAAGAAAATGGCGGAGGCGGCCAACGAAGCCAAGGGGCATTTCCTGGCCAATATCAGCCATGAGCTGCGCACTCCGATGAACGGCATCATCGGCATGACCGAACTGGCGCTCGACACCGAATTGAGCGCCGCACAACGCGATCTGCTCGAAACCTCCCGCAACTCCGCGATCTCGTTGCTGGACCTGCTGAACGACGTGCTCGATTTTTCGAAAATCGAAGCCAAGAGCGTTCGACTCGATAATATTACGTTCGACGTCGCGAAGTTGGTTTCAGAAACCGCTGGGATGTTTGAAATTCTGGCCAAACAGAAGGGTTTGTCGCTCGTCTGCGAGATTTCGCCCGCGATTCCGCCGGAAGTGATCGGAGATCCCGCGCGTTTGCGCCAGATCTTGGCGAACCTGCTCGGAAACGCTCTCAAGTTTACTCCGGCCGGTAGCGTGGTGGTCCGCGCGGCATTGGAATCGAGCGCCGGGCACGAGATCCGAATAGGCTTCGCGGTGGCCGACACCGGCATCGGCATTCCGAAGGAAAAGCAGGGGATAATTTTTCAGCCCTTCGCGCAAGCCGACGGGTCGATGACCCGAAAATACGGAGGGACCGGCCTCGGCTTAAGCATCTCCATGCGCCTGGTGGAATTGATGGGCGGCAGGATGTGGCTCGGGAGCGAACCCGGCAAGGGCAGCACCTTCCATTTCAATGTGCGATTCCAGCTTCCCCAGGTTGAACGGCAGGCGGCAACCGCCCTGAATTAGCAGTCACAATTCATACCCAAAAGTAATAGCGAGCATTATCTCCCGGTTTTCCCGTGATTTAGCAATAAACAACGCCATTACCGCAGCTGAGTTTACAGGGCCACAGGCCGCACCGCGTTGTAGACTTAACCAGAATTTTCGCCTCGAGCGAGGAATGCCGGAAACCTATCCCGAAATCAGTTTCCCCAAGCCCGGACCCGGCTGGCTGGCCGCGCCCGACGAGCGCACGCCCAGTTTTTTCCCGCCTTCGCGCGCGTATCGATTGCCATCCAAACCCTGCTCCGGGAACGCGTGCCGTCGCACTATTTCGCCGATCCGCGGGCCTTCCGCAACATCAAAACCGCCTATCCGATGCTGGTGTACCGGGCCAGCCGGCCGTTCCGAGGCAAGATGCGCACGGAGTTAACGTACGACATCCTGCATCCAAAAACCGTGGCCACGTTTTTCCGGACCGTGCGGCCCGCTCTGGGCGAAGTATTGGAATCGGTAAAGGCCCGTCTCCAGGCCGAGGGATTCAGCGAACTTGCCGCGCGTTACGAGCCCAGCCGCTCGAACGCCATTCTGGAATCCGTGCAGAGGTTGAGCAAGAGCCGGAAGTGTCTTTACGTACTGATCCGCGCGGAGAGTGTGCTGGTAACGACGCTGATCGATCTGGCCGGCCTTGGGAACCTTCCTGTAAAACAGCAGGCCCGCCGGATGGCTTCGTTTGAAAAGAAGTGGAGATACCAACTGCGCCGCATGTATCCCGGCACAGACTTTACCTGGCTTGCACCCGAGCTTCTGGAAGTAGCTACACAGGCGCTGGCTCAACCCGATGTGCCGGCCGAGCCGCCGCAAGAGGCGTGACGCTACTCAATGAAACCGAGGCCGCGCAGCAAAGTCGCCGGCTGGCCATCTGTCTCAAAAGTGCCGACATCGACGGTAGCTTTCTGGTGCCCCCGCACCAGCGCCACTCCGTAGGGCGCGGTGGCGAACTTGAAGGTCTTTTGCAATAGCGCCAGATCGTTGGACGTTCCAGCTTTCAGCCCGGTGTCATGCAGAAACGAAGCGGCGAATTGCGGCGTGTCAATCGGAATCGAGACGACATTGGTGTCCTTCCAGTTCAGCTTGGCCATCTTCCGCGCTGCGGCCTCGCAGTGCGAACAAGTGGGATCGTAGAAGAACAGGAACGTCTTGCCTTCCTGCAGCGAGAACGGCTTGCCATCGACGGTGATGGCGGGGGGAGCCTTCAGGCCGGTCTCGCGCGCCAAATTCACGCCGAAAGAAGCACCGGCAAAGACCACCACTGCGCCCAGAATGACCAATGCGCCCCGCAGGCTTTCCGACGCACGGGCCCACATCCCGGCCACCACGGCCATCACAAACATCGCTCCGTCTCCCACGAAGAATGCCGGCCCGACAGTGCGTTTCACCAGCGGGAAACAACTGCAGTCTTTGCCAACGAGGGCTCCGTAGTTGGCTCCGATGTAAACCATGAAGACCACCAGCAGGAAACCGATCAGCCAGGCTCCCCAGCGGCGAAACCGTGGCACCAGGATGAGAATCGCGCCCAACGTTTCACAGATCCCGGCCGCCAAGGCCCCAGGCAGCGCCAGCGCGCCGGGCATGCGAAACTCCACCAGCGCCTGGGACCACGTGAACGGATCGGTTAATTTCCACGCTCCGGAGACAAAGAACAAGATCGCCAGCAGCACGGCGCAAACGCCGCCGATGGCTTTTTTCCAAGCAGGCAAATCAAGACTAACGAGGTCCATCCCTAAATGGGCTGGGTTCGCTGTTGTGTCAGACATATATACTCCATTTTACCGGATTTGGCGGGCCCTTAGACCGCAGCCCCAGGCGCGAAGAACCCCTGGGCGGCTTCCACGGTCCGGGCGATATCCTGCTCGCTGTGGGCCGCCGAGACGAATCCGGCCTCGAATTGCGAGGGCGCCAGATAGATCCCCCGATCCAGCATCCAATGAAAGAACTGCCGAAAACGGCCGGTATCGGCGCGCTTGGCCGATTCCCAATCGGTGACCGGCTCTGTGGTGAAGAAAAACGTGAACATGGACCCGACGCGGTTCACTGTAATCCCCGCCGGCACGTTCGCCGTAAGCTGAGCGGCGCGAGCTTCGATGATTTCATAAACCTCGGGATGGGACTTCAGATACCGCAGCATCGCGATTCCGGCGCTCACCGCCATTGGATTGCCCGACAACGTGCCGGCCTGATAGATCGGACCCATGGGCGCCACTTTGCCCATGATATCCGCCCGCCCTCCGTAGGCCGCCAGCGGCATTCCGCCTCCCACGATCTTTCCCAACGTCGTTAAATCGGGCCGAATGCCGAACCGCTGCTGCGCCCCACCCAACGCCAGGCGAAAACCGGTCATCACCTCGTCGAAGATCAGCAGGGCGCCATGCCGCGCCGTAATCTCACGCAGAGCTTGAAGAAATCCCTCGCGCGGCGGAACGCAGCCCATATTGCCGACTACCGGCTCGACAATTACGGCCGCGATCTTCGCGCCGTGTTCAACGAAAGCCTTCTCCACGGCCTCGATCGAGTTGAATGGCAATGCGATCGTGGTTGCCGCGAACGCTTCCGGTACGCCGGCCGTATCGGCGATTCCAAGCGTCGCCATGCCGGATCCGGCCTTCACCAGCAGCGAATCCACGTGGCCGTGATAGCAGCCTTCAAATTTGATAGTGAGATCGCGCCCGGTGAATCCTCGCGCCACCCGCAGCGCGCTCATGGTGGCTTCCGTCCCGGAATTGACCAGGCGCACCATTTCAATAGAAGGCACGCATTCGCGAATCAGCTCGGCCAGTTCCACTTCCCGTTCGGTGGGCGCGCCGAAGCTGGTGCCAACCGCGAGGACTTCGCGCAACGCATCAATTACAGGGGGAAAGCAATGGCCGAGAATCAGCGGTCCCCAGGAGCCAACATAATCGATGTACTCGTTGCCGTCGACATCGAAGATGTGCGATCCCTGGCCACGCGCGATGAATGGAGGTGTCCCGCCGACGCCGCGAAAGGCTCGCACCGGGGAATTCACGCCGCCCGGAATCAGCTTCTGAGCGCAGGCAAAGAGTTCTTCGGATCGGGCGTGGTTCACCTTACGTCTCTTCGGGGATTACGCGCTGCAAAAACACATTCATGAGCACTTCCTGCAGCGTGCCATTCAAATTGCGAAACAGGCGGCTCTTCAGGCCCAGATAGGGCTGCGTGCCGGCAAACAGATCCTGGATTAAAAGGCGGAAGCGGGGGCTGCGGCGGATGAAATCCACCATGCGGGAAGGAACTGCGCTGAACAGGAATCGCCCCAGAAAAACGCGCTTGGCCAGCGTGGCGCCGAATTCCAGATCGGCCGTGAAATCGCGGCGCAGCAGCGTGCGGTAGGCTTGCGCCCGCTCGGCCAGCGATTGCGAGTCGTTCAAAATTACTTCGCTCGCCAGATCTCCCGACCGCATCGCATAGTACAGGCCTTCGCCGGTGATGGGGTCCACCAGTCCGCCGGCGTCGCCCACCGCCAGCCAGCCTTCCCCCGCCAGGCGATTGTTCTTCCAACCGGAATGCTCGAGCGACGGCAGCATGTGGCCGTAGAAGGACGCATCTTTATAGGAGATGCCCTTGCGAGTCATGTATTGCTCCAGACGCGCGCGCAACGCCTGTGCCGGCTCGCCTTTGCCGCAGATTCCCACTGAAAGATGCCCGCAACGCGGGAACACCCAGATGTAGCCTTCCAGGTTCGGCAGAAACTGGATGTCGATGTGATCCTGCGCAGACGGCACATAGTAGCCAAGCGCGTACATGGTGTCGGCCGCGGTCCATTCGGTTCCCACGTTGCGCAAAGAATTACGCGCGCCCGTTGCGACCACGCAGAAATCGGCATCGAGCGTCCCCTGCCGCGTCTTCAAGCGCCATCCGCGGCCTCCGCGCTCCAAGCCGAGCACGCGCGTCTTCTCCAGTTGCGCTCCAGCCTGCTCGGCGCGCTCCAGCAGCATGCGATTCAGATCCATGCGCGAATAGATCAACAATGGGCTGCTCAAGTCCATGTGAACGGCGCCGGCCGGGTGCGCCGCCAGGCAGGTCTCATGGATGATCTTTTTCGGGACGTTGTTCTCGATTAAAAATGGATAGCGCGTGTAGGCTTTGTAAGTGAGCCCGCCGCCGCACGGTTTCTCCCAGGCGAGCTTTTCGTCCAAAACGACAGTTTCGAGACCCGCTCGCGCCAACCGCTCCGCCGCGAAAGCTCCAGCCGGACCGCCACCGAGGACGGCAACACGTTTCATTCGGATGTTCTCACTTTTGCTGACCGGTGGAATCGGAACCGACTGCGGGATGTCCAGGCGGAAGACCCTGCGCGCCTCCCACGGCCGGGTGTCCGGGCGGTAACGCGGTGGAAGATCCCGATCCGCCGCCGCCGGGGATGCGCGGCATTCCATCCAGTGCACCGGGCGCACCGGAAGACGTTCCGGTTCCTGGCGCGGCACTTTCACCGTGCGCGGCGTTGGCTCCCGTTCGGCCCTTCACCACCCACTGGCCGTCCTTGCGCTCCAGCACATACTGCATCGTCATGCCAGCCGCCGGCGAGGTATTGCCCTTGGCCTGAAAATGCACTTGCGCGGTGGCTTCGCCGTCGCGAAAATCGACCGAGCTCACGCTTACGTCCATGGCGAGCAAGTCCGAGCGCTTTGACAGGTAGTTCATGACGCCTTGGCGCACGGCGTCATTGTTTTGTATGTCTTTCTTGCAGCCGGCAAGCAAGACAATGCTCAGGGCGGCGGCCGCGAGGAGGGTCGGACGAATCACATATCGATTATAGCGGCAGGATTGGCGGCGGTGGGTCAGTTTGGATCTCAGCGCGACATGTTCTCAAGTAGTTGCCGTGCAGTTGACAGTGTATTGCTGATTTCTCTGACCCCCGATTGGAGCGCTGGTACTCCATCGGGCCAAGCATCTCTCCAGACTCTTTCGGCCTGAGTCGCTAGGGCCAAAGCCGCCAGGATCTTTTCTCTGTTCGGGCGTTTTACGTTGAGGTATCGTTCCATGTTTAGGTCCTTTCAGTCTGTATATTGCCACTCGGTCTCGCTGTCTCAACGGGCCGTTGCAAATTCCCGGTCAGCCTTACTAGGCCGAGACCCTTTTGAATCATTTCCTTATTGGTGGGTTTCATGCCGACGAGCCTACCGCATTCGCGGCAGCCAGGGATATCCCGACAACGGAAACAACCGCTCAAGCCTAGGCGGTATCCTTGGACGATCTCGGTAGAGGAGAGGATGACTGTCTGTATGGGCGCGATTTGTCGGGACGGAACTGATCCGTGCATCATCATGTGTTCCGATACCAGGGTTGGCGTCCAGGACTTCGGATCGTCCGATGCAGGCACCAAATGTGAGGTAATAAATCCACTTGGCATTTTAGCGTTGATGGCTGGTGTTCTACCGCGCGCTCAAGAGTTGGTGATGCGGTACCGTCAATTTCTGGGATCGGAGCCGCTCAACAAACTGACTGCGATTGACCGCTTTCGGTATCCCGCACAAAGGCAAAAGACCCTCCTGGTTGACGAATATTTTCGCTCCCGATGGAGCGTTACTCGCGAAGAGTATTTGTCCGGCATTCTGGGGCAACTGCCAGATACAGAGCGCTCTAGAATTGCGCGCGATGTTGAATCCGTGGGGCTTGAGGCAAGCTTATTACTCGCGACATTTATCGAGGACGAACCGTTTCTTGTAGCAGTCCATGAGGACGGGAGAGTCCTGTCCGAGCAGGATTTCTCTAGCATTGGGAGCGGATACGTGACGGCGTTCCCGGCTCTGTGTCAGCGGCGCTACAATCGTTGGCTGCCTCTGTCCAACGCGCTTTATCTGGTGTACGAAGCAAAGCGGCTAAGCGAAGTTGAGCCGAGCGTCGGGCCCGAAACCGAGATATTTGTCCTTAGCATGGAGCATGGAACACGTGCTGTCACGAAGAGCGGACTAAGGGCATTGGCCGCCCTTTTTAAGCGATTCGGTCCCCGAAAGGTTCCAGATAAGTTGACGCTGCCTGATCGAAGCATTATAGGAAACGAACCAAATCAGAAATTTCCCAAACCTTCTGACTAAGACCCGGCAGCCATCGCGGGGGTGATGCGAGGCGTTTGATGAATTCGGCAGAAGTTGTAGTACATCACGTGAAGCGCGACGGTTGCGACGTGGTTTTCGATCTTCTTGGAGAATGCATTGGTAAGCGGAGTAAATCGGCGCATGGACATCCGCATGGTGAGGTTCTGACGTTCGATATAGCTTAGCTGGTGCTAATGTGCTCGACCGACCACGGCCTTGCTCTCGCAGCCGCTGCACCCGGCTGGGCTGTAGCGCTTCTGGCCTCCCTGCTCCGTCCCCAGAGTTGCTCCAGGAACGCCGTATGGACCGCGATCCCCGCTTGTTTTCAGCGTGCTTTTCGCTGAAATCGGTCCGCATCTCGTTCTGGTTGGCTACAAGTTCCTCCCTGACTTTGGTCTGTTCTGTGCGAACTCCGGCCACGGCGTCTTCGATCCTGAGGCCCGACATCGATGCGGAAAACCAGCAACACTCCGTCGGTGCCCTTCAGGAGCAGTTCTGGGGTTCGTACGCCTGCATAGCCAATTTGCCTTCCCCCTGGCGATGGCTCCTACATTGCGCTCTTGAATTGTTGTGATATGCTACCCAGGTCTCTCAGCTTTTTTAGGCCTGTCAACGCGTGCTGGATCGTCGTCACTCTCGGAACCGGCGGGTGCCAGCGTGGAACCCGGCCTCCACTCCGCCCAGGTAACGACGGCGCGCCGAGGCTGCGTCAGGAGACAGAAGCTACACGCTATTTGAAGAATGAGACCGTGAGAGAGATAATCATCACACTGACCGCCGTAGTTCTCCTCGGCGCCGGACCGTCCCGACACTGGAAGACTGCGAGGCTTGTGGAAACACACCGCCAGGAAGGCGAAGCCAAAACTGGAAAGGTCACTTCGGTGCAGTTCTACACGTTGGATGCGGGCGACCGGCTCATCGTTTGCGGCCACGAGTTCAGCATGCATCCACTGGATGCGGAAGTTGGTGCCACGCTGTTACGCGCCCCTTCCGAAGTCCCGCATCATAATTCTGGATTCCCGTGGCAAGGAACACAAGCTGGCGATCGAGCAGGAAACGCTGAAGGCGCCCTAGCTGCCGCGGCCTGAGGATGCTGGTGCGTTTAGCCGAAACCTGGGAGGTTGTCCGTCTGCGATCACGTCATCCCGCCGCTGAACAGACCATTACGGAGTCGGCTTTCGATTCCCGTTTTCGCCACATGTGGCAGGCGTCGCGCCTTGATCAGCGAATCATGATTATGCTCCCGCAGGACATCCGTTACGGCCGCCGAATGCTCGCGAACGCCCCAGGACGGCGCGGCGGCGCCGATCAACTCCCAGGTCGGGTGCATCAACTGAAACCCGGAGGCGGCGCACATGTCGAGCGTAAGCATTTTCCAATCGAAGGATGAGCATGAAAATCGGACAGGGAATGAGGAGGCCGCGCAGCGGCCGACTTCCTTTCTTTGGTTTTTGGTTTTCAGAGAGAGAACGGTGGTTATGGTCGCGAGCGGTCGTGGGAAAGTGGGAAACCTGCTTTTGGTTTTCCACTTTTCCATGGACGCGAAGCCGGGCGGTGGGAATGTGGGAATCTCGCGCTTTCTGCGAGATTTCCAAGGGACGGTGGAAAGCGTGGGAAACCCGCTCTTGGTTTTCCACGCTTTCCACGGGCCCGGCATTTCCACGGCCCTCCGTTAGCGGAACTTCGGCAAGGACGGCGTCTGGCATTGCCGAAGCAGCTTGGCCTTGGCCGCGCTCATCCGGCGAGCGCATTCGGTGTCGCTGATCGCCAGCGACCGCTTTTCCAGTTCCCGCAAACTCAATCCCGGTTTCAAAAAGCTCTCCCCTTCGGGCAGCGATTGCAGTTTCTCGAACGGCGTCCGGTAGTCCTCGATCTTGTATTTGCGTTGGCGTTTGCCGCGCTCGTCCAAGCTCACTGTCGCGAATCCGCAGGGCCGGTGAAAGTTCAGGTACGGATTTAAATGCTCGGCGTAGAAGTTCTGCAGCTCCCCGGCGTGTGCGCCGGCGATGTGTCCGTAGCCGATCAACTTGCGGATCACCGCACCGTTCTTGCCTTCCACCAGTGCATTGTCCTGGCTTCGGCACGCTCGGCTCTTGGTGAATTCGGCGTGCAACTTCCGCAGCATTTCCGCCACTCGATGGTTGATATACTCCGAGCCGTTGTCGGCATGAAAACCGCGGATCGGAAATGGAAATTGCGCCAACACCGCTGCCAGCACCGGCATCAGATAGGCCTCGCTGATCTTCTCGGCGCAGCCCACCACTTGCCATTGCGTCACCGCATCCACGGCGTTGATGTGATACACGCCCTTGGTTCCCGCGCTGTCCCCTTGATGCACCGTATCCACGCGCACATACCCCGGCCGCCCTTCCGGATCGGGCTTGCGCCGCTGTCCGATGGCGGCCGCAGTGGACTGCGTCGGTTCGAACACCGCCGCCTGGTTGCGATAGCGCGCGCTCGCCCGCAGGTTGTACAAGTGCGCCACGCTGATCTTCGACAGTCGCTCGCACTGCTTCTCTCCGAACTGTTCGTAGGCGCGCTGCAAGATCCGGCGCGTGGCGGGTCCGCTCAACCGCCTGTGTGCCCGATCCACGTCCGCTAACAACGCAATGTCTTCCGCCGTGTACCTCACTGCGAACGCGTGCCGTTGGTACGACTGGGGCCGTATTACGCCGCAATCGAGATACGCCCGGATCAACCGCGTGGTCTGCGCCTCGCTCAACCCGGTCACTTTCCGCAGGTAGGCCCGTACCAAGCCCCGCTCGCCTTTTCCCAAACTTCGGTACTTCTGCGCCGCCAATACCCGCTCCACCCACAGGTATCGTTCCTCCCGCCCGCCACTGCTGAACTCGATCGGCTCGCTCGACCGCAAAAACTCTCGGATCTGATCCCGGCTCAGGCTCTCGGCATTCTGCATCCGTATCTGCACCCGGCCGCGCCACGCCTACCCCATTGTTCCCGTTTTCATGCTCATCTTCCATTGGAAACCGCCCCAGCCAATTCACTAGTTTCATGCTCATCTTGCGTTGGACAATTCTCGTAACTCCGACAGGCTTGACAGCAGTCCGGAAACGGGTATCCTTAGTCAAAGGAGTCTCGCGATGATGTCGCACCGGTGGATCCTTTGCTTGGCTTTGACTCCGTTAGTCGGCCTTCCTGCTTCAGCCCAATCCGTGATTTCGGCTCATGCGGGCTTGATTCAATTTTCCGACGGCTCGGTCTTCTTGGACGACCAGCGCGTCGAACAAAAGACCGGCAAGTTCGATCAGATGAACAACGGTTCGGAGCTTCGCACCCAGGACGGGCGCGTCGAAGTACTGCTCACGCCCGGAACGTTTCTGCGCATGGGAGCGAATAGCGCCATCCGCATGATCTCCAACCGGCTGGACGATACGCGGGTGGAACTGTTGAGCGGTTCGGCCATCGTGGACCAGGCACCGGACGCGCTGGCGGACACTTCGGTGACTCTCCTTTATAACCTCGATCAGGTTCACATCAAGAAGGCAGGGCGCTACCGCTTTGATTCCGAACCGCCGCAGGTGAAGGTGGAGACGGGCGATGTGGAAGTGCTGGCGGATGGAAAATCGTTGGAGGCCGGCGCTGGCTACGTGGTTCCTTTCGAGGGCAAGCTCACGGCGCGCAAGCTGCTGAACGATTCGCAATTGAACGCCCCTGACGCGAACCAAGCCGGCGACGACCTGGACAACTGGGACCAGGCGCGCAGCAACTCGGTCGCGCAAAATAATACTGACGCGGCCGCCACATCCGATCTTTCGGGCGTGATCGACGGCTGGCAGAATAATCCGGATTCGGTTCTGCAATCGCTGGGCATTCCGCCGTACATTCCGGGAATGTCCAGCATGGTTCCACCGCCAGGCTACGAGTCGTACGGGTCCGGCGCTTATGATCCTTACGGTCTTGGACTCTACAGCCCGGGCCTGTATGGGTCGGCTCTCTACGGTTCGGCTTTATATGGTGGCGGCCTGTATGGTCCCGGGTTTTATGGCGTCGGCCTTGGTCTGTACAACCCGTTGTTTATCGGCGCGATGCCGTTGTATCGGCCTTACAGGCCGTATACACCATCGTACGTTTATCGCAGTCCCACGCCGTTTTCAGGCAGCCGCTTCGGCGGATATGGATATGGACCGTCGCGTTCCATCGGAGTGATGCGTCCGAGCGTGGGAATCGGAGTGCGGCCGATGGGCGGCGGAATCCGCGTCGGCGGGCACCGCTAGAATTTCAACGCTTCATTCACTGGGCGCGTAATATCCCAGCCTCCAGCGGGCCTTCAATTCGGGAAGCGCCTTGGGCTGCTGCACCTTTACTTCAATCTTGCGATACTTGCCGTCGCGGCCGTGGTTCGCCGGCGAATACGCCAGCACATATTGATTGCGCAGTTCGATGCCGATGCGCTGGGCGATACCGGGAAGCTCGCGCAAATTAGTCGCGGCCAGCGCGCGGCCGCCGGTCTGCTCGGAAATTTCCGCCAGCAGTCTCGGCCCATCCAATTCCGCGGCCCCTAATCTGCCGCCGCTCCCCGTGCCGCTCAAACCGAACGACAGCGTCGGCTCGAAAACGCCCATCGCGTAGATCTGCACGTCCGCTTCGCGCACCAGATCGGCGATCTGGCTGGACGTATAGCGGCTGTTGTTGTCGCCGCCGTCGGAAATAACCAGCAGCGCCTTGCGTGGATTTTTGGCGCGCTTCATCTCCTGCAAGCCCACGTGCACCGCGTCCAGCAGAGCGGTGAGCCCTCCGGAAGTAGCCGAACTCATGCTGCTCTCGATTGCACCCGAGTCGTTGGTTAGCGGCACGGACAGTTGGGCCTGATCGCTGAACTCCACCAGGAACGCTTCGTCAGCCGCGTTCAGGGTCTTCAGAAACTCCGACACGGCGCGCCGGGAGGTGTCGAGCTTGGCGCCCATGCTGCCGCTGGTGTCCACCAACAGACCGATGGACAACGGCGCGTCTTCATTGGAGAAATGCGTGACCTTCTGCTCGACGTCGTCTTCGAACAGGCGAAAGTCTTCTTTGTCGAGGCCAAGCACGTAGCGGTTGGAAGGATCGGTGACGGAGACGGGCACCAGCACCAGCGTCGTATCCGCACGAAAGGCGGTGGTGTCGTTCGCGGCGGGAGTGTTGGAAGCGGCGTCCTTGGGACTGGATTGGCCGAACAAGACGGCCGCAAAGACGCAGAAGAGAGCGACAAAACCTCGCACAGCGGCTGCACTCCTCATTGAAATCTAGCACGCTTGCGAACGTTATGCCGGATCGGCAATTCCAACGAAGTGATGCCGATCAGGACTGGCCGGAAGCGGTGGGACTGATGTCCGGCGCCGGAGCGCCGCGCAGTAAACGCTCCGCGCCGGAAATTCGCCAATGCTCTCTTTGCGCCAGTGTGGCATGCAACAAGCGGGGTGCCAGGCCAAAGGCACAATGATCGCTGACAACGCCTGATGAGCTCGCCATACGTCGCGGTCCCCAGCTCTCGCCAGACCAACGAGCTCGGCATCGCTTTTCGTGTCCATGCGCTTCCCACAGGGTAGTCGACTTTTTGTGAGAAAACGCTGCAACCGGACCCGCACGTTAAAGAACTTCTGTGGAATTGCCGATAAACGCACGTAGCCGTGTGCCGTGGCAGCGGCTTCGGAGGAGATTCATGTCTCGTGCCAAATGGGCGGTCTGCACCGCCGCTTGCGCTATCGCCGCACTTTTTCCCGCCGCGCTGGCGGCTCAGATCCGGCGGCAGCCCCTGATTACCGCGCGAATCGATGAGGGCGTGCGCTACACGCTGGCTGGCAACACGCGCCCGGAGGCAAACCGGCAAAACGATCGCGGCGCGGTAGAGGATAGTTTTCCGATGGAGCATATGCTGCTGCAGTTGCAGCGCTCTCCCGAGCAGGAAGATGCGGTCCGCAAGCTCATTGACGATCTGCACAGCGCCAGTTCACCCAAGTTCCATCAGTGGCTGACGGCGGAGGAGTTCGGCCGGAACTATGCTCCCGCGCAGGAGGACGTGGACAAGATCACGGCGTGGCTGGAATCGCACGGCTTCACGGTAAACATGGTGTATTCCAGCGGAATGGTGATCGACTTCTCAGGCACGGCGTCGCAGGTGCGAGAAGCGTTTCACACTTCCATCCACCACTTCGAAGTGAACGGTAAGCTGCACATCGCGAATGCGTCGGACCCGCAGATTCCGGCGGCTTTCGCGCCGGTGGTAGCGGGCGTGGTCTCGATGCACGATTTCCAGCCGCATTCCATGAAAGCGGTGCATCGCGACTATACTTATGTCTCCGGCGGCAATCCATATCAGGCGGTGGTGCCGGCGGATTTGGCCACCATCTACGACCTGAATCCGCTGTTCAGCAAAGGCTATACGGGCAAGGGCCAGACTATCGCCGTGATTGAAGACGCGGATTTGTATTCCACGCTGGATTGGTACACGTTCCGCTCCATTTTCGGACTCTCCGCGTATAGCACTGGCTCGCTTACCACCGTTCATCCGGCACCTGCGTCCGGCCCCAGCAATTGCGGGAGCCCGGGCCTTGGAGGTGGCGACGATAGCGAAGCGATTTTGGATGCCGAATGGGCCTCTGCTTCCGCCCCTGGCGCCAACATTATGGTGGCCGCGTGTGCCGATACTTACACCACTTTCGGGGGCCTGATCGCGATGCAGAATCTCGTCAACAGCGCCAAACCGCCCGCCATCGTGAGCATCAGCTACGGCGAGTGCGAAGCGGAAAACGGCGCGTCATCGAACGCCGCCTTCAACTCCCTTTATCAGCAGGCGGTGGCGGAGGGAATTTCGATTTTCGTCTCGGCCGGCGATGAAGGAGCAGCCAGTTGCGATGCTGGATTTCGAGTGGCCACGCACGGAATCGGAATTAGCGCGTTTGCGTCCACGCCCTACAACGTCGCGGTGGGGGGCACCGATTTTTCAGATACATACTCAGGCACGAACGATAGCTATTGGAGCAAGACCAATAGCGCTATCTACGGCTCGGCACTCTCCTACATCCCCGAAACGCCCTGGGACGATTCCTGCGCCAACAGCCTGCTGGTGAGTGTTTTTGGCTATTCCGCGGCCGCCGGCGCCGATGGGTTCTGCGGCAGTTGGACGGCGGAACGCGATGACTTCCTGGCTGTCGTGGCTGGAGGCGGCGGCCCCAGCGGCTGCGCCACTGGATCGCCCTACAACTACGGAGTGATCAACGGCACGTGCAAGGGCTATGCCAAGCCGTCATGGCAAACGGGCGTGGCGGGCCTTCCAAGCGACGGAGTGCGCGACATCCCCGATGTCTCCCTGTTCGCCGCCAATGGCGTCTGGGGACACTATTACGTCTATTGCTGGACTGACACCGCGAATGGAGGCGCTCCTTGCCTGGGCGCTCCCAGCGGATGGGCCGGCGCCGGTGGAACATCGTTCTCTTCGCCGATCCTGGCCGGGATCCAGGCGCTGGTGAACCAGAAGCAGGGTGGCGCGCAGGGCAATCCGAACTACGTCTATTACAAACTAGCCGCACAGCAGTACGGCCCAAGCGCTGCCTGTTCGTCAGACGGCTGCGCCTTTCATGACGTCACGCTGGGCGACATCGCCGTCAACTGCGCGGGCCCGGCGAATTGCAATGGCGCTCAGAGCCAGCCGGGGCGATACCTGGGAATTCCGGATGGCGTGCTTTCGGTTTCGAGTGCGACGCTGGCGCCGGCCTTCGGCGCAGCCACCGGCTGGGACTTTGCCAGCGGCATCGGCACGGTGGATGCGTACAATCTCGTGATGAATTGGGCCGCCGGACAGTAGCGCTTCTTTAAATAATAGCCGGCAAAACGGAGCGCGGCGGCATAGTGGCTTTCCTGGAACGAGGGTACCGCCGTACCCTTCGCCGGCCAAGCGCGCGCTCGATGCTAGCATGGTCGTGTGTGCTCCAGGCGGGTACTTCTTTTGGCCTTCGGCCTTGCCGCCGCCGGTGTCCTGTGCGCGTTCCAGATGCGCTTCCGCGAGTATGACGGCCAGGAGTACAACGATTTTCCGCTGCCTCCCGATTACAAAGATAAAGCCGAGTTCATTTTCGCCCGAATGATGTACCCGCAAGGCGACTGGGGCATCTTCGGATGGCTCTACCGCTTCGACTGGCGCCAGGGCCGCAGCGCCTGGACCAACGATTATCCGCGCGCCGACCGCCATTTCGCTCTCGCGCTTCGCCGCCTCACCCGCCTCCAGGTGCGCAGCGTGGAACAGCCGGTGAGCCCCGACGATGGCGATGACATCTACAACTGGCCGTTCCTCTATTGCGCCGGGCCGGATCAATGGAACATGAACGAAGCCGAGCTGGCCAAGGTTCGCGATTACCTGGCACGCGGCGGATTCCTGCTGGGCGACGATTTCTGGGGCGAACAGGACTGGTATTATTTTGAGCGCAACATGGCCAAGCTGCTGCCCGGCCGGCCGATCGTCGAAATCGGAAACAATGATCCCATCTTTCACACCGTCTTCGATCTCGACCAGCGCTATCAGGTATCGGGCCAGTGGAGCCTGGGCGGTGTCCCGTACCTGAATGGCGGCCGCGATCCGCACTGGCGCGCTATCTACGACGACAAGGGACGCATTGAGGTAGCCGTGCTGTTCAATCACGACACGGGCGATTCCTGGGAGTGGGCCGACGATCCCACTTATCCGGAGCGCTATTCGGCGCTCGGCATTCGTACCGGCGTCAACTACGTAATCTATGCGATGACGCATTAACCCGAGGGAAACTGGTACGATATCGGAAACACTTTTCCTGGAGGTTTCACCATGAAACTCTTTGCACCCGTGGCAGCACTGTTGCTGCTCGCGGTTTCTGCTTTCGCCGCCGATGTAGACGGCAAATGGACCGGAAACGTTCACACGGACAACGGCGACTTCCCGGTGGCTTTCACTTTCAAGGCGGACGGCGCTACATTGACTGGCTCCATGGCCGGCATGGACGGCAATGATATCGCCATCAAGGACGGCATGATCGATGGCGCCAACATCTCGTTCTGGCTCAGCCTCGATCTTGGCGGACAGGCTTTGAAGCTGACCTACAAAGGCGTGGTGTCCGCCGATCAGATTAAGATCTCAGGCGACGCCGGAGGAATGCCGTTCGAGTTCGTGGTCAAAAAAGCAGCGTCTTGATCGTCACGCGTCTTGACCGTCACGCTAAGATCAGCGCGCTAGCCGTGCATCAATTCCGGGGCACGTTCGCCCTTCCACCACAGACGCAGCCGATCGAGCGATAAGTAAACCACCGGGGTGGTGTAAAGCGTCAAAAGCTGGCTGACGAGAAGGCCACCGATGATGGTGATGCCGAGCGGCCGGCGCAGTTCTCCGCCCACGCCATGGCCCAACGCCAGCGGCATGGCGCCCAGCATGGCCGACATGGTGGTCATCAGAATGGGGCGAAAACGGAGCTGGCACGCTTTGTAGATCGCTTCGCGCGGACGGAGGCCTTCGGAGCGCTCGGCCTCGATCGCAAAATCGATCATCATGATGGCGTTCTTCTTGACGATCCCGATGAGCAGGATGATCCCGATCATCGCGATAATGCTGAGGTCGGTGTGCGAAATCAAGAGTGCAAGCATCGCACCCACGCCCGCCGACGGCAAGGTGGAGAGAATCGTAATGGGGTGCCAGCAGCTCTCATACAGCATGCCGAGCACGATGTAGACCGTGATGAGCGCCGCGGCGATCAGGATCGGCTCGTTACGGAGCGAGTCCTGATACGCCTGAGCGGTGCCGGCAAAGAAGGTTTGTATGGTATCGGGAAGGCCCACCTGGCGCGCGGCGACCTGGATGGCGTCCACCGCGTCGCCCAGCGCTACGTTCGGCGCGAGATTGAACGAAATGGTCACGGCTGGAAACAGGCCCTGGTGATTTACCGCGAGCGGCGCCACCGAAGATGCGTAATGGCCGATGGCGTTGAGCGGAACCGTCCCGCCCTTAGGGCCGTACACGTAAATCTGGTGCAAAAAGTCCGGATCCTGCCAGAAGCGCGGAGCCGCTTCCATCACCACGTGGTACTGATTGAGCGAGGTGTACATGGTGGAGACCTGGCGCTGGCCGAAGGCATCGTAGAGCACGTTATCGATGAGCTGCGAGGAAATCCCGAAGCGGGCCGCGGTATCGCGATCGTACTGGACCACGGCCTGCAATCCGCCATTTTGCTGATCGGAATTGACATCGTTGATTAAACGCATGTGCCGTAATGCCGAGAGCATGGGAGGGCCGTATTTGGTCAGATCCTGGACGTTGTCGCCGCGCATGGTGAACTGATAAAGCGAAGCGCTGTTGCGGCCGCCTATGCGCACGTCCTGGTTCGCTTGCATGTAGTTGGTGGACCCGCGGATGACGCTCAACTTGGGACGCAGGCGTTCGATCACGTCGTACACCGAGACCTTGCGTTCCGCCAGCGGCTTCAACTGGATCTGCATGCGCGCCGTATTCAGGGTGTTTCCATAACCGCCGCTGCCTCCGGTGTATCCGGCGACCGTATCCACGGCCGGATCCTGCTGCACGATCTTCACCATCTGTTGCAGGTTCTTTTCCATGGCCTGGAACGAGGTATCTTGATCGGCGATAATGGTCCCGTTCAAGCGGCCATTGTCCTGCTGCGGGAAAAAGCCTTTCGGAACGCGAATGAACAGGAAGACGTTCAGCCCGATGGTGGCGGCGAGGACGCCCAGGGTAATCGCGGGATGGTGCAGCACGCGATCCAGCGTCCGGGCGTACAACCCGACGATCCAATTGAATCCGCGCTCGCTGGTCCGGTAGAGCCAGCCATGGGAGGTGTGCTCCTTGAGCAGATGCGCGCACATCATGGGCGTGGTGGTGAGCGAGATGGCCATCGAAATCGCAATGGCCACCGACATGGTGACCGCGAATTCGCGAAACAGACGGCCCACGATGCCACCCATCAGCAGCAGCGGGATAAAGACCGCAACCAGCGACACGCTGATGGTAAACACAGTGGATCCAATTTCACGCGCGCCGCGCAGGGCGGCCGCGAAGGGCTGCATGCCCTGTTCCAGATACCGCGTGATGTTTTCGATCACCACGATGGCGTCGTCCACCACAAACCCGGTGGAAATGGTCAGCGCCATGAGCGAAAGGTTGTCCAGGCTGTAGCCGAAGAGATACATCACCCCGAAGGTGCCGATCAGGGAAACCGGGACGGCGACGCTCGGAATCATGGTGGTGCGGGGGCTTTTCAGGAATATAAACACGACCATCACCACCAGCAGTACCGAAATGATCATGGTCTTTTCGATATCGCGCACCGACGCGCGGATGGTCACCGTTTGATCTTGCGTAACGTTCAGCTTGATGGAGTGCGGGATGGCGGCTTTAAGCTGCGGCAACGCCGCGCGAATGCGGTCCACTGTGTCGATGATGTTCGCGCCGGGCTGGCGGTTGATGGCGACGTTTACCGAGGGCTCGCTATTCGCCATCCCCATGTTGCGCAAATCCTCGACGGCATCGTTGACCTCCGCGATATCGGACAGCCGCACGGGCGCACTGTTGTTGTAAGCCACGATCAGCGTCTGATAATCCCTGGCTTTGAACATTTGATCGTTCGCGCCCACCTCCCAGATGTGGAATCCGTCCGAAAAATGCCCCTTGGGAACGTTCGAGTTGGAGGCGTTCAAAACACCGCGCACCTGTTCCAATCCGATGCCGTATTTATTCAAGGCCATCGGATTCAGTTCCACGCGCACGCCCGGCAGCGCTCCGCCTTGCGCGTTCACCTGTCCCACGCCTTTAATCTGCGAAAGCTTCTGCACGATGATGGTGGAAGCGGCATCGTACAGCTGGCCGCGATCGAGCACGTCGGAGGTCAGAGCGATCTGAAAAATTTGCTGCTCGGCCGGATTGACCTTGCGGTAACTGGGATTATTGGGCAGATTGGTGGGGAGATAGCCGCGCGCGGCGTTAATAGCGGCTTCTACCTCCCGCGCGGCGGCGTTGATGTCGCGATTCAGATCGAACTGGAGCGTGATGCCTGTGCCGCCCAGCGTGCTGGTGGAAGTCATCTCGGTTATCGCGGCAATCCGTCCAAACTGGCGCTCCAGCGGTGTGGCCACCGACGACGCCATGGTTTCCGGGCTGGCGCCAGGCAGCGTGGCTTGCACGTTGATGGTCGGAAAATCAACTTGCGGCAGCGGGGATACGGGAAGCAGGTTGTAAGCCACTCCGCCCGCAATCGCAATGGCGACGGTAAGCAGAGTGGTGGCTACGGGCCGATGAATAAAGGGCTCGGAGATATTCATCGGCTAGTCGCCCATCTCGGGCGCAAAACTGGAATCCAGAACGGGCTGTCGTTGCTTGCGGTGGGCCAGGCGGTCGAACCACAGATAAATCACGGGCGTGGTGTAGAGCGTCAGGAGCTGGCTGAAGATGAGCCCGCCTACCATGGTGATTCCGAGCGGCCGGCGCAGCTCGGATCCCACTCCGGTGCCGAGCGCTAGCGGCAGGCCGCCCAGCAGCGCCGCCATGGTGGTCATCATGATGGGCCGGAACCGCAATAGACAGGCCTGATAAATTGCCTCGTGCGGAGGCATGCCCTGGGTGCGCTCGGCATCCAGAGCGAAATCGATCATCATGATGCCGTTCTTCTTCACAATTCCGATCAGCAGGATAATGCCGATGAGCGCGATCACGCTGAAGTCCTGCCGGCAGATAAACAGCGCGAGCAGCGCGCCCACGCCCGCCGACGGCAGCGTGGAGAGAATCGTGATGGGATGGATATAGCTTTCATACAGCACGCCCAGCACGATGTACACCGTGATTAACGCCGCCAGGATCAGAATGGGTTCGTTGGCGAGCGACGCCTGAAACGCTTCCGCCGTGCCTTGAAACGCGCCTTGAATGCTGGCCGGCATCTGCAGCTCGTCTTTGACGCGGTTGATGTCGTTCACCGCATCGCCGAGCGAGGCATTGGGCGCAAGATTGAAGGACAACGTCACCACCGGGAATTGGCCCTGGTGATTCACGGTAATCGGCACCGAGGTCTGCTCCAGGTGCGTGAACGCGCTCAAGGGCACTTGGCTCCCGTTAGTGAAGACCAGCGATGATGCAGCCGGACCTCCGCTGAAGGCGCTGCCGGACGATCCAGTTGCCGGAGCACCCACTGCTTGGCCCGCTGTAGCCTGCGCCACCGAGGCGCTGGATGGCCCGAAGCCGGCCGTAGTGGTCGACCCTCCCGATACCAGCCCGGTGCCCCCGCTTCCCGCGGCCGAGCGGATATACAAATCACGCAAATCGACCGGATTGTTTTGGAAGCCAGGCTTCACTTCCAGCACCACGTGATATTGGTTCAGCTGCGTGAACATCGTAGACACTTCGCGCTGTCCGTAAGCGTCGTAAAGCGTATTGTCGATCGCCGAGGGCGTGATGCCCAGGCGCGAAGCTGTGTCGCGATCGAAAACCAGGCGGACGCGCAGGCCGTTCACCTGCTGATCGGTGGCCACGTCGCGCAGTTCAGGCAGGTCTTGGAGGTGCGCCACCATTTTGGGAACGAACGAATTCAACTCGGCGGCGTTGGGATCTTCCAGCGTGTATTGATATTGCGTGCGGCTGACGCGATCCTCGACAGTCAAATCCTGCACGGGCTGCATGTACAATGTGATGCCCGCAACCTTAGTTAACTCCGGCTGCAAACGCCGGATCACGTCGCTGGCGCTCAACTTCCGCTCTTCGAGCGGCTTCAGGTTGATCTGAATGCGCCCGGTATTGAGTGTGGTGTTGGTTCCGTCAATCCCGATGAATGACGAGATGCTCTCCACGGCCGGGTCCTGGAGAATCACTTTCCCGAGCGCTTGCTGGCGCTCGGACATGGCTCGGAACGAGATGGTCTGTTCGGCTTCGGAAACGCCCTGAATCACGCCGGTGTCCTGCACCGGGAAAAAGCCTTTCGGGATCTTGATGAACAAGATAAACGTGAGAGCCAGCGTAGCCAGGGCCACCGACAGCGTCAGCGGCTGATTCCGCAGCACCCAGCGCAGCGTCTTGGCATAGAGCGCGATCACCGCCTCGAATCCGCGTTCGGAAGCGCGGTAAAACCAGCCCTGCTGACTCTCCGCGGTATGCTTCAAAATCTTGGCGCACATCATGGGCGTCAGCGTCAGAGAAACGACAGCTGAAACCAGGATGGTGACGCTCAATGTCACGGCGAACTCGCGGAACAGCCGGCCCACGATGTCGCCCATGAACAGCAGCGGAATCAGCACGGCGATCAGCGAGACGGTGAGCGAAACGATGGTGAACCCGATCTGCTCGGAACCGAGCAGCGCCGCCTGGAGCGGGCTCTTGCCCTCCTCCAAATAGCGCGAAATATTCTCGATCATCACGATGGCGTCGTCCACAACGAAACCGGTCGAAATGGTCAGCGCCATCAGCGACAGATTATTCAGGCTGTACCCGAGAAGGTACATTACACCGAACGTACCCACCAGCGACAACGGCACCGCGATGCTGGGAATAATAGTCGCCGAAAGATTGCGCAGGAACAGGAAGATCACCAAAACCACCAGGCCGATGGTCAACATCAATTCGAACTGAACGTCGCTGACGGACGCCCGGATGGTGTTGGTTCGGTCCGTCAGAATCTTCACCTGGATGGATGAAGGCAGAGAGGTTTGCAACTGCGGCAGCAGCGCCTTGACGCGATCCACCACCGCGATAATGTTCGCGCCCGGCTGGCGCTGAATGTTGACAATCACCGCCGGGGACTCGTTCATCCAGGCCGCCTGGCGGATATTCTCGGTGTCGTCCACCACGGTGGCTACGTCGCTCACGCGCACTGGTCCGTTGTTGCGATAAGCGATAATGAGCGGCCCATACTCGGCGCTGGAAAGTAACTGATCGTTGGCGCCGATCTGATAGGCCTGATGCGCACCATCGAAATTGCCCTTGGCCTGGTTGACGTTGGCCGCGGTAATGGCATTGCGCAGGTCTTCCAGATTCAGACCGTAAGAGCCCAGCGCCGTGGGATTGGCCTGAATGCGCACGGCGGGTTTTTGTCCGCCGCTGATGCTGACCAGGCCCACGCCTTGCAATTGCGAAATCTTCGGCACCAGCCGTGTGTCGGCCAAATCCTCCACTTTGGACAACGGCAGCGCGTCCGAGGACAGCGCCAGGGTAAGAATGGGGGTGTCGGCGGGATTGACCTTGGCGTAAATCGGCGGAGTCGGCAAATCCGCGGGTAAATAGGTGCCCGATGCGTTAATGGACTGCTGCACCTCCTGCTCGGCGACATCGATGTTCAAACTCAAATTGAATTCGAGCGTAATCACCGAGCTGCCATCGGAGCTGGTGGATGTCATCTGCTGCAGGCCCGGCACCTCGCCGAACTGGCGTTCGAGCGGCGCGGTGACCGACGATGCCATCACGTCCGGACTGGCGCCCGGGTAGAACGTGATGATCTGGATGGTCGGATAATCCACCTCGGGGAGGGCCGAGACGGGCAACTGCTTGTAGGCCACGGCGCCTACCAACAGAATTCCGGCCATCAACAGCGAAGTTGCAACGGGCCGGACAATGAATGTCCGAGATGGGTTCATGAGCTTGCTTTGTGCGACCGGCCGCCCGGCTTCCCACTGCCCGGCTGGCCGCCACCCGGCTTGCCGCCACCCGGCTTGCCGCCACCCGGCTTGCCGCCACGTGGCTTCTCTCCGGGAACTTGGGCGTTCACCTTGCCGCCTTCTTCCAAGCGATCCACGCCCACGGTGACCACCGTGTCGCCGGGCTGCAGGCCGGAGGTAATCTCCGACTGATCGCCTTCGGTGGTGCCCACCATGATGGTGCGCACGCTCACGGTTTGATCCGGATTCACCAGCCAAACGTAGGCGCCCGTCGAGTTGCGCTGAATGGCGGAATTGGCCAGCAACGTAACGTTCGGTTTCTGCTGCACCAGCAAGCGCGCGTTCACGAACTGGCTGGGAAACAGCTTGCCGTTCGAGTTGGCGAAAACAGCGCGCAGCTTTAATGTTCCGGTAGTGGGATCAATTTGATTGTCGATGGTCTCGAGTTTTCCGTCGGCGAGTTTATTCTTCAGCTCGCGATCCCACGCCTCCACCGGCAATTGCTGCCCGGCGCGCATCCTCTCCAGGATGGGCTGGAGCTGATCCTCAGCAGTGGTGAAGATCACACTGATGGGGTCGAGCTGCGTGATTACCAGCAACCCGTTGGTATCGGTAGCGTGCACGATGTTTCCCGGATCCACCAGACGCAAGCCCACCAGGCCCGTGATGGGCGACGTAATGTGGGCGTAGACCAGATTCAGCTTGGCGCTGTCGATCTGGGACTGATCGGTTTTGATGGTGCCTTCATACTGCGTCACCAGCGCCGCCTGCGTGTCGAGTTGCTGCTGCGGAATGGCGTCCTGCTTCATCAGGGTCTTGTATCGATCCAGATCGAGGTTCGCATTCTTGAGCAGCGCCTGATCGTGGATAAGCTGTCCTTGCGCCTGCTCCAGTTGCACTTCATAGGGCCGCGGATCGATCTCCATCAGCAGATCGCCTTGATGAACCATCTGCCCCTCTTTGAACTCGACTTTCATGAGCTGCCCGTCCACGCGGCTCTTCACGGTGACGGTGTAGATGGGAGTCACCGCACCCAGGCCGGTTACGAACACCTTGATGCTGCCTCGTGTTGCACGCGTCGCCACCACTTGCGACACGCCGCCGCCTCCGCCGCGCCGTCCCCTGCCCTTCGCGGTCCCCTGTCCGGCCGTTTCACCGCCGGGCAAAAAAGTCTTCAGCTTCGGCCATTGCCAGTAACCAATTCCCGCCAATATCAACAGCACAAGCCACCAAACCCATCCTCCACCGGAGGGCGGTTGCGGCGGATTGCTCCGGGCACCGGCTGGCCCATGTGGCTTCCGCTCTAGCGGATGTGGCTCCTGGGGCGGTGCGGTCTCAAGCGCCATGGGCGTATCGTGCGTCATAATGCTGGAATAGGGTCCTAGAGTTACTAACGACAGCATACTCCGGTTCGTTACAGGATTCGAGGAACACCCCGCGGCGATAGCCCGAAAGAGCCATGTGCCGGCATATCAAAGGGATGCTGTGAGCTCAAAATTGTAAGCTTCTGTAATTGGCGAAGGACGCCGGGCTATTCGCAATTCCCCCGAGAAGACCGCGGTTGCGCAAACGCGAGCGCCGGATTTCTTGGCAGGCGCCCAGAGAGGGCGGCATTCAGCGGCGAATGAATTCACGGATAAAATTCGTGACAGCCACGCGGCTCTCAGGGTACGCTGGAAAAATGGATATCAATAAAATGCTGGCCGACCTTCGGACGGAGCGAGATCAGATCTCCGAGGCGATCCTGGTGTTGGAGCGCTTGACGGTTGGACAGGGCAAACGAAGAGGCAGGCCACCCAAGTGGCTGACGGAAGTAAAGCGGCGGGGACGACCGAAGGGGAGTAAGAACAAACCCAAGGAGACGTGAAGCAGCATTCTCCTCTCCGCAGTTCCAGTCTTTCGAGCGCGGATCGCCAGCGTTGCCTTGGCCCTGTTCCATGAGCGACGCCGGCGATTCGCCGCTTCCATTTCACGTCCGGTAATCGAGCATCACTTAATCTTCTTCATCCACGCCAAAATGGGCCCGGAAACCGTTTTGTCCGAGGTGCCAATCGAAAATACTTCCGACATGTGGCTCTCGCCCTTGAAGTAAAGCAGCGTGGGGCAATGAGCGGACCCCTCCTTGCAAAGCTCGTCATGCAGGATTTTATTAAACGGCATGATCCCTCCGTCAACGGCTGGATCGACTCCCGGATCGAGCTCGGCATTGGCCAATATAATTTTCACCGGGGTCTTCTTGAGCTCCGGCAGGCTGGACCGCTCTAAGCGCGTGGCAGCATCCACCGGCGGGCCGCCAAAACCGCGCGGCGGACCACCACCGGGCCGGCCACCGGCACCTCCGGGAGGCGGACCGAATGCCGCATCGGGACCATCCGGCTCTCCCTCCTTACGGCCGGGAAGCGCGCCACTCGAAGACATGGCGCCTCCTTCCACGCCGCAGGTTTTTCCGGAAGCGGCCAGAGCCGCGAACGGATTCGATCCAGCCGGAGCCGGCGGAACCGTGAGCGGTTCGATGTCAAACGGCGCGGGAGACATGAAGATGACTCCCTTCACGCCCACTCCTTTCGGCCCCCACAGTTCGGGACGCCCGATGTAAGTGCCGAGCGGATTATTGCCGGCCGAGTGAGCCCAGATAAACATGCGATCCGCATTGCCGTGGTATTTGGAAATATTCGCTTCCACCCACTGGATCATGCTCGAAATATCTTTTGCGCCCGCATCCCAACCGGGCCCGCCGTGCCGCTGCATGTTGACGAAAACCATACCGTTCTTGGTGGCCCATCGCCCGATGTTGTCATAGAAGGCGTTGGCTTCCTTATCCTGAAGCTCGATCTTGTTCCCTCCGCCGCCCGGAACATAAATCAGAACCGGCCGGGACGCGGGGCCCTTGCCGGCGGTGAAGATATCCACCACGTCCTTGGGATTGGAGCCGAAGGAAGCATCGCGCACCACTGTAATGCCCGGATATACCGGCGATGCGCTGCTCGTGATGTCGTTGGCCGGCATGAGAGGCCGATAGAGTTTCGCCGTGCAGGGCGGATCGACAATGTGGCCCATCTTTACCAGTTGCGTTTCGATATTGGCTGGGACCTGGGCTTCCGCCGCTACCATCCCGAGCGAGATCGCCAGGAACGCGCTTAGAAAACGACTGTGTTTTCCGCTCGGTTTGCTGTTCAGTTGAAACTTCACTTCTTCTCCTTTTCGTGCGATCGCGCATCGCCAAACAATACATCATACTCAAAGGCAAAAACTTCCACCCATCGGGTTGGCAAAAGGGGGAGCAAGCGCAACGTCCGCCAGCGATGCGGAGGCGCGAACTCAACGAGCTTGATTTGACTCTTGTCGATTTAACTCTTGAAAAAGTGCGCGATCTTCTTGCCGCCTTCTTCCGAATAGTAAACGGTAACTTTGCCTGTTTTGTCTAATCCCTTGCCGGTTTCACGCAGCGCATTGTCGGTGAGATGATAAGTCTCCTCCGCGCCTTCGGCCGTTTTGACGGTGACCGTTTTTGCCCCGCGATCGACGCTCTTCACGGCGACCACGCTCATTTTCAAGCCGCCCTCGCCGATGTGATCCACTTCCTGCGCCGTCATCACCGCGCCCTTCGCAGTGTAGTGCACCACCACTTCGTCGCCATCCTTCATGGACAGAAACGCGTCTTTGCTTCCACCGGCGGTCGCTTTGGCGCCGTGCGCTACGGTTTTGCCGATGAAATGAAACGTGTGCTCCGTGCCGTCGGCAGTCTTTACGGCTACTGTCTTCGACGCTTTATCGACTGCTTTCACGGTCCCATCCACTGCGCCGACTACATCCTGTGCTGCGAACGCACCGCTGGCGCAAAGCGCAAGAACCAACCCTGCACGCAAGAAAATCCTCATATTCACTTCTCCTATGAGCTTCAGTTTATCAAGTGCAGCGCTGGTTGGTCCGCACTATTTTGTGGCGAGCGCCCAATAGCCGGCTCGTGTCCGGACCGCCAGATCGGGGCGAACGGTCGTGACATCCAGCTTATGGAGCTTGCCGTCGCGCGCATCGGCGGGAGGACTGAAACCGAGCACATACATATTGCGCAGATCAGATTCGATCTTGGAAAAGACTTCCGATGTTTTGCGGCCAGGATTCGGAAAGGTCAGGCCGCCAGTCTCGCGCGAGACGCGCTCCATACCATGGCTGACAGCTTGAGCGATGGCCCCGCTGATCGACAAAAAACGCATGGGGCTGGCGTATTTGATGGAATAAACGACGGTGCCGGCCGATTGAGCCATCTCAATAACGTCGCTCAAGTGGATATCGCTGCCCGTGTCGAGACCGTCGGAAAGAACGACGATCGCTTTTCGTCCTGGGACGGTCTTCAATTCTTTGGCCGTGTAATAAAGCCCGTGCCAGAGGGCAGTGCCACCGCAGCCGTGCGGGAAGGTCTTGTTCCTGCACACCGGACCGAGCAAGGGCGATTGTCTTCCTTCGGATGTGCCGATTCGCTCGACAGCCGCGCTCAAATCGTCGTTTGAACCGGTCAGCCCCGCGATCAGCCACGACTTCTGAGCCACTTCAACCACCATCGCACGGTCGCGCGGGCCGATCACCTGTTTGAGAAATTGTCCGATCGCTTCGCGATGGCTGCGGATGTACCCAGCCTGGCTGCCACTGACATCGGCAACCAGCGCTACAGTAAGCGGCAGGTCCGATTCCTGCCAGAAATTCGTGATTTCGCGCGGCTGACCATTATCCAAAACCTTGAAATCCGCCACCTTGAGACCTCCGGCGGGCGTACCGTCGGGATTGTCGACAGCGCAGGCGATGGTGACCAGATCCACGTCGATCTGAATGTCCGGCTTGATCTCCGGCTGGTCTTGAGCGGTGGCGAGAGCAGCACCGCAAATCGCCAGCAGCGCCGCGCGACCGACACACGCGATGAAGAACTCACCCGCCATCCAGCTTTCAGTCTATGGGACTCGGACGGGCTATGGAGGCCACGCAAGTCCGCATCGTTCCCGTTCCCGCGGCCAACTGTGTCATTCTGCGAGAGGGTGAATGCCAGACCTATGCCATGTGAACTCGCTGGCTTGCTCCTCGATCGATTTGGCCTGCAACACACCAGGAGGCGGCATTGACGGAGCAGAAGACAGGGGGCGCCGGCGAGCAAACTCATCGCACCCGACGGCGGGTCGTTGCGGCTGCCGTGCTGCTGATTGTGGCCGGTGCGGGCGCCTACCTGGTGTGGCGATTCTTCTTTGCGACACCGGCGCTGCCCGCGAGCATCGTCGCTTTGAGCGGACGGATTGAAGGCGACGACTCCGCGGTCGCTCCCTTGACCGGCGGGCGCATCCTCGAAATCCGGTTCCGCGAGGGCGACAGCGTGAAGGCCGGGGAAACGATTGCGATCCTGAGTTACGAACAGATCCAGGCGCGCGAGCAACAGTCAGAGGCCGCGCTGGCCGTCGCGGAGGCCAGAAGCAAGTCAGCTAGCGATCAGATTGCGGTCTTGGAACAGCAACTGGAGCAGAATCAGATTCAGACCGCCCAGTCCAAACAGGATGCCGAAGGTCGTGTCCGTCAGGCGGAAGCAGACCTGGCGGCAGCCGAGTCCGATCTCGCGCAACAACAGGCGGCTTATCAAATCGCCGCGTTCGATAAAGACGCGTATACCCGGTTGGCGCTGACGGGCGCGGCTTCCGATCGGCAGGCCAAGCAGGCGGTTTCCACAGCCGGTCAACTGGAGGCCGCGGTGTCGGCCGCAAATCGCCGCGTGCAGGCGGCGCGTGGTGCGCTGACAACCGCCCAGGCGAACCTGGATAATCCCAATATTCGTGAAGCTCAGGTGGTGATGGTGCGCAGACAGATCGCGCAGCAACAGGCCGAAGTGGCAAGCGCGGAAGCGAGCGTCCAACAAGCCCGCGCGCAACTGCTCCAGGCTAAGGACGACCAGCAGGATCTGACTGTTCCCGCTCCCTTCGACGGCGTCATCGTGACACGGGCCGCCGAACCAGGCGAGGTGGTTACCTCGGGCACTCCCTTGGTCACCATGATCAATTTGCGAAAGGTATATTTGCGCGGCTTCGTGCCGGAAGGACAGATCGGCGAGGTGAAGCTGGGACAACCCGCGCACGTTTATCTCGATTCAAATCCCGATGAACCCCTCGACGCTTACATATCGCGGATCGACCCGCAAGCGACGTTCACGCCGGAGAACACCTACTTCCGCGATGAGCGCGTGAAAGAAGTAATCGGCGTCAAGTTGCAACTGAAAAGCGGATTCGGATATGCCAAGCCCGGCATGCCCGCCGACGGCGAGATTCTCACTAAAGGCGATACCTGGCCGCCGGCGAGCCGGCGAAAATGACGACGGCGAATCCCGAGCCGCGGGCCGGGAGCACGCAGACGCTTCCGCGGATAGAAACCGCGATTCAAGTCAGCGGTCTTCAAAAGCGCTACGGCGCAGTGGAAGCCGTTCGCGGCATCGATTTGGAAATCGAGACGGGCGAGATTTTCGGGCTAATTGGGCCGGACGGCGCGGGCAAGACATCCACGTTTCAGATTCTCGCGGGCGTCATGGAACCTACCGCCGGGAATGCTCAGATCTTCGGCAAGCCGGCGCGTGAAGCGCGCTCGCAAACCGGATATTTGACGCAGGCGTTCAGTCTCTATCCGGATCTTACCGTGATGGAGAACGTCCGCTACATCGGCAACCTGCGCCGCGTGGCGTCCTCTGAGATCGGGGAGCGCGGTCATCGCTATTTGCAGATGTTCGACATGGATCGCTTCTCGAATCGCTTGGCGGGCCAACTGAGCGGAGGTATGAAGCAGAAGCTGGCACTCGCCTGCGCCCTGGTTCCCGAACCCCGTGTCTTATTACTCGATGAGCCGACCACCGGCGTCGATCCCATATCGCGGCGCGAGTTCTGGGACACGCTCGCGCACCTGGCGGCGGACGGATTGACTATCCTGATCGCAACGCCCTATCTGGATGAAGCCGAGCGCTGTCGCCGCGTGGCTTTGATGCACGAGGGAGTGATTCAACAAATGGGCACTCCGTTGGAGGTGCGCGGCAGCTTGAAAGCCACGCGGCTGGAATTGCACACTCCCAAGCTGGCGGAGGCAGAGCAGGTGCTTTCCAAATGGAGTGGTGCTGAAAAAGAGATCCTGGACGTCCAGCGCTTCGGCGACCGGCTAGACCTTCTGGCGGATGATCCCGATCGAGCGAAGCGCTTTCTGGAAGAAAAACTCCAAGCGGCCGGGATACCCATCAGCGAAGTGCGTGAAGACCAGCCGACGCTCGAGAATGTATTCGTCGCCAAACTGCGCGCGCTGGGTCAAACCATTCACCAGACGCCCTTCCCCGCCCGGCATTCCCATCAGGACTTGAGCGGCCAGGTTGCCATCGGTGCGCGCAATCTGACGCGGAAATTCGGAGACTTCACGGCCGTCAAGGGCATCAACTTGGAAGTTCACTATGGCGAGATCTATGGCCTGCTAGGAGCGAACGGCGCGGGCAAAACCACCGCTATCAAGATGCTTTGCGGCCTCCTGGACCCTAGCGCCGGCGAAGTGCAACTGGCGGGAGCGCGCGAGGGGCGATCGCAAAGCGTGCGCCAGCGGGTGGGCTACATGTCCCAGAAATTCTCTTTATACGAAGATCTCTCCATCCAATCCAATCTCGACTTCTTCGCGGGCGTTTACGGGGTGCCCGACAAAGAACGCCGCGAAAAGGCGCAGTGGGTATTGTCGTTTTCGGGCCTCGCAGGCAAGCAGGACCAGATCACCGGAAGCCTGCCGGGAGGATGGAAACAGCGCGTGGCCTTTGGCGCGGCCATCATGCACGAGCCGAGCGTGCTGTTTCTGGACGAGCCGACTTCCGGCGTGGATCCGCTGGCGCGCCGCGCCTTTTGGTCCATGATCAACCGGCTGGCGGACGCGGGAACGGCGATTCTCGTGACCACGCATTATCTGGAAGAATCCGAGCAATGCAATCGCCTGGGCTTGATGGTTGCGGGCGAACTGGCGGCCGAAGGCAGCCCAAGCGAGATCAAAGCCCAGCAGAAGGGGCATCTGCTCGAATTTACCGTCGACCAGCCGCAACGGGCCGCGGATCTATTGAAGAAGGATACGGAACGCTGGCGCGTCTCTTTATTCGGTGACCGCTTGCATGTCATCACCGATGAAGACGCGGCGGCCGGCGAGCGGGCAACGCGCGAAAAACTCGAATCGAACGGCATTCGCGTGATGCAGGCGAGAGAAGAACGCTTCTCGATGGAAGACGTGTTTATCAGCGTAGTGGAACAGGCCCGGCAACAAGGCAAAGTCGCGGCCGCGGAGTAAAGAACCCTATGAGACGAATCCTGGCTCAGGCGGGAAAAGAATTGACTCAGATCTGTCGGGACTGGCGAACCCTGGCGCTGGCGCTGGTGCTGCCGTTGGTATTGCTGCTGCTCATGTCCACTGCGATTTCGCTGGACGCGAGCCACCTGCCGATCATCGTGCAGGATCTGGACGATTCGCCCGCCTCGCGCAATTTCATCGACGCCTTCCGCGCCTCCATCAGCTTCCATGTAGTGGCATGGCCCACCGATCGGCAGCCCACCGACGCGCTGACCGCGAATACGGCGCACGCCGCACTCATCATTCCGGAACACTTTGGCCGCGACATCGCGCGCGGCAGCGATGCGCCCGTGCAATTCCTGGTGGATGCTTCCGACGCCAATACGGCCCGGCTGATGGCGGGTTATGCGCAACAGATTACGCGCGCCCTCGAACAGACGGGAGCCACGCAAGTTCAGCCGGTACAGACCGCCATCCGCCTGTGGTACAACCCGGGCCGGTCATCGAAGAAATTCTTCGGGCCGGGAATTTTCGTTCTGGGACTCTCTATGTTTCCGCCGCTATTGGCATCCTTGGCCATGGCGAAGGAAGCCGAGCAGAAAACAATTCTCCAAGTCTACGTTTCCAGCATCTCGGCACATGAATTCCTGCTGGGGAAAATCCTGGCGTTTATGGTGGTAGCGCTGGCGGAGTGCCTGATCATGCTGGTGGCGTTGTTCACTTACTTCGGCTTGAGCTTCGCGGGCGACCCCACGCCGTTCATCGTTGCCACCGTTCTGTATGCTTTTTGCGTCGCTTCTTTCGGAACGATGGTGGGCACGGCGATTCCAAGCCAGGTGGCCGCGATTCAAGTCGTCGCCTTTGGCGGTTTTCTTCTGGTTTTCCTGCTTTCCGGCCTGATGTTTCCCATCGACAACATCCCCGTGGGCATTCGCTGGCTTTCGAATATCATCTGGGGCCGGTATTACATCGAAATCGTGCGCGACGCTTTGCTCGAAGGCAGCGGATGGGCCGCCACCTGGTACAAGGTCTGGATCATCGGCTTGATCGGCATGGTCTTCTATTTGATCGCATGGCGCAAAATGCGCCGCATGCAGCTTGAAGCGTAAACCATGGCGTCCATTTTTAATTATCGAACGCGCGCGCTGATTCGCAAAGAATTCGGCCATATCCGGCGGGACCGCCGTCTGGCCTTCTCGCTGATTCTCCCGCCTACCTTGCAATTGCTACTGCTGGGCTTCGCCTTGAGCGCCGACGTAAGGAATATCAAACTCGGCGCCGTCGACGACAGCCGAACTCCCGAAAGCCGGGAACTGATCGCCCGCTTGAGTGAGAGCCAGAGCTTCCGGCTGGTGAGCTACTACGCTTCGGCCGGCCAGTTAGGCGACGCATTGAGCCGCAACAAAATCGATGCCGGCGTGGTGATCCCCTACGATTACGCGCGCGATTTGCAGCGCGGCCGGCCAACCACCGTGCAGTTTTTGTTGAACGCGATGAATGCCAACACGGCGGATATCAGTCAGGGTTATGCAGAGGGCGTGATCCAGTCCTACAACGCCGGCTTGCGCGCAGATGGGCTCCATGCCAATTTCCAGACCATCGGGACAGCGCCCGATATAAGCCGCCGCGGCCAGCCTCTTTTACATCCGGATTATCTTTACAATCCCGGATTAAAGGATTCCTGGTTCATCGTGACCGGCGTGTTCGGATTGCTGCTGATCCTGAATAGCTCGCTGGTGGCGGCCGGAGCCATGGTCAAGGAGCGCGAGGCCGGCACCATCGAACAGCTGCTGATGTCTCCGGCCAGCACCTCGGAGATCGTGATCGCGAAAATCACACCGTTATTCATCCTGCTTTTCCTGATGTCCATCCTGGCTACGATCGTCATGAAACTCGCGTTTGGCGTTCCCTTTCACGGCAAACTTCCGCTGGTGCTGTGCGGCGCCGCGCTGTGTATCTTATCCGGGATCAGCATCGGCACCGTAAATGCTACCTTCGCGAAATCGGCCCAGCAGGCGCAGTTGCTGGCCTTCTTCATCAATCCTCCCATCAATTCGACCGCCGGAGCGTTGAACCCCGTGGAGGCGATGCCAGCCTGGCTGCAACCGGTTACAGTGATCAATCCGATTCACCATTTCGCGGTAATTTGCCGGTCTAGCATGCTGAAAGGAAGCGGTTTCGTGGATCTATGGCCTAATTTCCTGGGATTGCTATTAATTACGCTAGTCTTAGGTTCTTTAAGCATTTGGCGATTTCGGAAACAGCTCAGCTAGCGGGCCGATGCGTTCCCTGCCTCGTGCGTGAAGTTTACTGCTGAAGAAAATAAGGAGTCAGAATGCGAAGATTGGTGTTCTTTGTCGCAACCTGTGCGTTCGGCCAGTTCGGGGCGCCCACCAACCAAGGACAACCGGCGCCGGCCAGGCAGGTTCCGCTGTCCGGCCGCACGGGGCAGAATGGATCCGTGACGGCCACCGAGTCGCCGGTGCCAGGGACTACCACGAGCGTGAACACAATCAACCCAGCGATCCAGGTACAGGGTCCCTATGCGGGAAGCGCGGAAGGTGAAGCGCCATTCACCGGCAAGCTTTCGTTGCGCGATGCCATCCAGCGCGGGCTTCAATACAATCTCGGGTCGATCGGCCTCTCGCAGTCCATTCGCCAGGCGCACGGCGAAACCCGAGTGGCGCGCAGCGCTTTGCTCCCGAATGTCAGCGGCTACCTGAATGAAACCGTCGAACAACTCAATCTGCAGGCATCCGGCATACGATTTCATATTCCAATACCTGGCGTTTCGATTCCCTCGGTTGTGGGACCGTTCAATTATTTCGACCTGCGCGCCACGCTCTCGCAAATCGTGGTGGACATGACGGCCTGGAACAATTACCGCTCAGCAACAGACAGTCTTCACGCGAACCAGTTGTCGATGAATGACGCTCGCGACCTGGTGGTCCTGGCAGTGGGCGGCGCCTATCTTCAGGTAATCGCGGCAGCGGCGCGCGTCGAATCCGCCAATGCCCAGCTCGAAACCGCCAATGCGCTTTATCAGCAGACTTCGCAAGAGCGCAACGTGGGACTGGTGGCGCAGATCGACGTCAACCGCAGCCATGTCCAGATGCTGACGCAACGCCAGCGTGTGGCGTCTCTCCAAAATGATCTGGCGAAGCAGAAGATCAATCTCGCGCGCATGGTGGGGCTGCCGCCCAATAACCAATACGACCTGGCCGACGATGTTCCTTTCGCCGCCGCGCCGGCCATCGGCCTGGACGAAGCGTTGAAGCAGGCTTTCGCCGACCGTTCCGATTTGCAAGCCGCCGAAGCGCAAGTGCACGCGGCCGAGCGCGCACGATCCGCCGCGGTTGCCGAACGTCTGCCATCCCTCTCGCTCAACGCCGATTATGGAGCCATCGGGACCAATCCCGCGCAGGCACACGGGACATTCGGTGTAACCGGAAGCCTGAAGTTTCCCATCTGGCAGAGCGGCCGGATTGAAGGGGACATAGAACAAGCGGATGCGGCGCTGGCGCAGCGGCAGGCCGAGGCCAAGGATCTTCGCGGCCAAATCGAAGCGGACGTCCGAAAGGCCTATCTAGACCTTGAGGCGGCCCGGAGTCAGGTGGAAATTGCTCAAGAGAATATTCAGGTTTCTAGCGACAATCTGAAGTTAACTCGCCAGCGCTTCGACGCGGGGGTAGCGGACAATGTCGAGGTGGTGCAGTCGCAGGAGTCCGTCGCGAGCGCAGAGCTGGATTATATCGACAGTGTCTTTGCACACAATCTCGCGAAGCTGAGCCTGGCGCGCGCCCTGGGCCGGACGGCGGAGAAATTGCCGCAGTTTTTGCAAGTTCGTGCGCGCTAAAACCAGATGCGAAACGCCGGCACGCCCATTGATAGCTTCGCGTCCAGATCGCTTGCCGCCGCGGGAATTTGACTCTGTGCGCGTGGATTTAGCGGGCGCTGCTGGAAGCGCCGCACTGCGATCGAATACGCCCGTGAGATGTGAAGCGTCGGCACCCAATGAGTGATCGACGGCGCGGAAGCCGTGTACTGTGGAAGCTAAAGGGAGATATCAGCATGCGTATCTTTGTGACCGGGGCACCGGGATTCATCGGTTCGGCGCTTCTTCCGGAGTTGATTCAGGCTGGGCACCAGGTTTTGGGGCTGACGCGCTCGGAGGCGGGTGCCGAGAAGCTGCGAGCGGCGGGGGCCGAGGTGCTTCATGGCAATATCGAGGACCTCGACAGCCTGCGCCGGGGAGCGGCCGCCTCGGACGGCGTCATCCACCTGGCCTTCAACCACGACTTTTCACAATTCCAGAAGAACGCTGAAGACGACCGCAAGGCGATTGAGGCGATGGGCGAGGTACTGCTGGACTCCGGCCGGCCATTCGTTGTCACCTCGGGGACGGCGATGGCGGCCAATGTCGAAGGCAAGCCATCGGCCGAGGACAGCCCAATCGCTACCTGGAACCCACGCGGGGCTTCGGAAGCGCTAGTGAAGGAGTTGACGGCGCGCGGCCTAAACACCTCCGTGGTGCGGCTGCCGCAGGTTCACGACACGCGCAAGCAGGGGCTGGTGCCATACCTTCTCGCCGTGTCGCGGCAGAAGGGCGTCGCGGCGTACATCGGCGACGGCAGCAATCGCTGGCCGGCGGCCCACGTCTCCGACGTGGCTCGGCTTTATCGCCTGGCGTTTGAGAAGACGGACCCGGGGGCGATCTACCACGCAGTCGACGAGCAGGGCGTGACGATGAAGGCAATCGTCGAGGCGCACAGCCGCGGGCTGAAAGTGCTGGTGGTCAGCATCAAGCCCGAGGATGCGGAAGCCCATTTCGGCTGGCTTGCCCGCTTCGCTCTGCTCGATATGCCTTCCTCCAGCGCGCTCACGCAACGGAAGCTGAACTGGAAGCCGGCCGGGCCGGGACTGATCGCCGACCTGGACGGCATGGACTACACGCAAGCCTAATTCGGGCCGAGGGGGCGCACGCGGTGGCTGCTGGTGCGCTGTGCGTCGAATCGGCCTTGCGGGGTCCAACCATGGGTTGAATAGGTAAGAGACCTGCGAGGGTCATGGTAAGCCGGCTAGTACCCTGGCAACCTGCTCGAATTGGCAAATGGCCGGGGCACAGGCGGGCACAAACCTGCATTTCGGCCGTTTGAATCAACTTCACGTGATCGCCTGCCCTGCGAGTGAGGGTGCACCTATTTCTTCACGCCGGCACTTCGCACTTCGTCCGAAAAAACGGGCAAGTTCGCCGCAAGATCCCCCGCGTTGTCTTTGTTGTCGCATCCATGACCGGCGAAAATAAGAAACGCAGGGAAGCTTCTGCTGCGTGCGGTTTCTTGCACTTCTGGGGGGCCGCTCGCGGCGTGAGAACGGCAACCGATTTGGCCAAGAATGTTAGGCCTTGTGATTGTGACGGCAAAAGAGCTTTTTCTGGCTTAAAGAGGGCAAGCCCGATCCCCAAGCGGTGCATGTTGGATTTGTAGCGAAAGCCATGCTGAGGTAGATGCATTCTACAAAGCGGCTGTGGAGGCTGGAGGCAAGAGCAAGAAGGCACCTCAGGCTCGACCCGAATACTATCCTGGCTATTATGCGGCATGGGTGCTCGATCCTGATGGCCACGAGATCGAGGCAGTTCATAAAAGCTAGCCAAACAGATTTGAAATTTTGACTCCACCGGCCGCCAGACCGATGATCATGTTGTCAAGACCTGATCTGAGGAGGACGGCCGATGGAGACGTTCACAAAGCTGTTTGGCAGCCTGCTTGTCTTTGTATACCACTGCTTCGACCGCATCGTCATCAACGGGTACCTGAGTGGTTTGTCGCGCCCCGAGCAGGTGGTGTACTTTTTCCGGGATGTCCTCGGTGTGCCAGTCATCGAGAAGGCGGTTTTGTCGAAGCGCACAGAAGTTTACCGGGGCTGGGTGGAGGCCTACGCCGCCAATCACAAACTGCCCAGCGAATGGGCCGAGAAGGGCGTGCGCAAAGAGGATTACGTACAGCCGCATCTGCGACGGATGGTGAAGCAGAACGCCTACGGCGTTTACTTCATCTTCAAGAGCATGGAACAAGGCTCGACGTTCCGGATCAGCATCCCTAAGTTTCCCACGCAAGATCCCAACCATCGGATTCTGGCGCGACAGCGCAGCCGCTTCACGCACTACTATTTCTACGTACGTGATGAAGTCCTGGGACCCATCGTGATTCGCGTGGCATCCTTCTTCCCCTTCCAGACCACCTACTATCTCAACGGCCACTCGTTCATGGAACAAGAGTTGAACCGGCGCAAGATCGGCTTCCGTAAGAACGACAATGCGTTCCTGGCCACCGATAACATCAAACAGTTACAAGCAGCGGCCAACCGGCTCAGCCCAGGAGTGATCCGCAAGCAACTGGATTACTGGACCTTGCTTGTGGGCCCCAAGTTCTCCAAGAAAGAACGCGCGGCGATGAACCTGTCGCGCTTCTACGCTGTCCACCAAATCGAGTACTGCCGCAACTTCATCTTCAAACGGCATTTCCCCATTCACAAAGTGTTTGAGCGTTCCTGCGAGTTGGGGCTGTGGCGCCTGACCGCGCACAAGATCAGCGAGATTTTTGGCGTCCGCCTGACCAAGAAGTTCCGCGGCAAGCTGAGCACCGTCATCGAACAGATCGAGCACGGCCACCACGTCTATCGCGCTTACTGGAAAAACGCGTTCCTTAAACAGTACGAGAAGTTCTCCACGTTCCTGCGCAACGAACTGTGCTCCAACAACCTGAGCAACTTCGGCTTAAAGAAGGGCTTGGACCACCTGGACGCCGTGCGCCAGAAGTTTCAGCTCATCACGGACCGCTTCGCCAGTTGCCAGGCCCAATGGCTCAACGTCCACGTAGACTTTCCTTTGCTGCAGCGAATCGCCCTGCCCATCTCCATCGGCTCGGTGCGCTACCCCGGCATCAAAATCCACGAGACGCGGATCATCCGCCTGCTGGAAGTGCTCCTGCACGGCGGAAGCAATGTCAGCGGCTGGGCCGCAAAGCAGATTCACCAAGCCGTCCTCACCACCTTCAGCCTCGACCAGAAATCTTATAGCTTAAATCAACTCCGTTACGACCTCCGCAAGCTCAAGGGCCATGCTCTGTTGCAACGGGACGGCTCACGCTACGCTTACCACCTCACCGGCAAAGGCCTCCAGGTCGCGCTTCTGTTCCTGTTCTTTCACAAGCGTCTGTGTGGCCCTTTGGCCAACAGCCGCTTTCATCATCAGCCCGACGCCGCTCATCGTCCCGACAGCAAACTGGAGGCCGCCTATCACAAAGCCGATAAGGCGATTCAAGACATCGTCGATCTGCTCGCCGCCTGAGGAAATGTTGCACTACTCTTGTTTAAGATCTCTCAGGTAAGAATCTAATAGGGCCGCGACGGTGCGGCTCGCAATCGCTTTCCAGCATCCTCATTACGGTGAGAGATTCATGTGGATTGGCCGGCAAGTCCGCCCGCCCTGATCGCGTTCATGGCGTAGTTGGCGGCCGCCACTCTGTTTGCGACCGTCAGCGTGAGGTGTGATTCAGCGCGTTAGTAGTCATGATATCCTACGCTTTCAGTTTGAGACCGCTCCCGCTTTGCGAGCGCGTTCTTTCTACACTCATAGACACTGAAAAGACCAATACATGAAACTCACGTGGACCAAGACCGACGAGGCACCCGCACTCGCGTCCTACGCGCTGCTGCCCATCCTGCGAGCGTACTCGAAGGGGACCGGGGTGGAGATCGAAACGGCGGACATCTCGCTGGCCGGACGTATTATCGCCAACTTCCCTGAGTGTCTTCGGAACGACCAGAAGATTCCCGACGAGTTGACGCGCCTGGGAAAGCTGGCGCAGACACCGGAGGCCAACATCATTAAGCTCCCCAACATCAGCGCCTCGATTCCTCAACTTCGGGAAGCGATTGCAGAACTCCGCGGCAAGGGCTACAACATCCCCGACTATCCCGAGCAGCCGTCTACGGAAGAGGAGCGCGCGCTGCAGGCCCGTTTTGCTGTGGTCCTGGGCTCGGCGGTGAACCCCGTACTGCGCGAAGGCAATTCGGACCGTCGCGCTTCCAAGTCGGTGAAAGCGTTCGCGCGGAAGCATCCACACCGGATGATGAAAAACTGGCCCCAGCCCGGTTCGACGTCCGGATCCGTGACGCGTGTCGCGCACATGAACGACAAGGACTTCTACGGCAGCGAGAAATCCACCACGGTGGCGGCCGCAACCAACGTGCGCATCGAATTCGTGGACCCTGCGGGCGCGGTGAAGGTGCTGAAGCCAAGCATCCCGCTGCTCGCGGGCGAAGTCATCGACTCCGCGGTGATGAACGTGGCGGCGCTGCGGAAATTCTATGCGGAACAGATGGCCGCCGCTAAAGCTGACAATGCGTTGTTGTCGCTGCATCTGAAGTGCACCATGATGAAGATCTCCGATCCGATCATGTTCGGGCACTGTGTGGCGGTGTATTTCGGCGATGCCCTGGAGAAACATGCCGGCGCGATTCGGGAGATCGGCGCCAACGTCGACAACGGCCTGGGGGACGTCCTTGCCAAACTCAATCAGCTTCCGGCTAACAAGAAGGCCGAGATCGAGGCCGATATGGCAGCCTGTTACAGCAAGGGCCCCGCTTTGGCGATGGTCGATTCGCGGCTGGGCAAGACCAATTTGCATGTGCCCAGCGACGTGATCATCGACGCATCGATGCCGGTTGTGATCCGGGACGGCGGCAAGATGTGGAACAAAGAAGACGCGCTCGAAGACACTGTAGCCATGATCCCGGATCGCTGCTACGCCACCATATATCAGGCCGTGATCGAGGACTGCCAGGAGCACGGACAGTTCGATCCGGCGACCATGGGCAGCGTGTCCAACGTCGGGCTCATGGCGCAGAAGGCCGAAGAGTACGGTTCGCACGACAAGACGTTTACCGCGTCCGGCAACGGCACGATTCGCATCGTTGATGCGGGCGGCAGGACGCTGCTGGAACAGAGCGTCGAGCGGGGCGATATCTTCCGCGCCTGCCAGACGAAAGACGAGGCCATCCGCGATTGGGTAAAACTGGGCGTGGCGCGCGCGCGGGCCACCGGCGCACCGGCGGTGTTCTGGCTCGACGCGGATCGTGGCCACGATGCGCAAATTATTCAAAAGGTGAAAGCCTATTTACCCGAACACGACATCTCGGGGCTGGAAATCAAGATCATGAAGCCGGTGGACGCGATGAAATTCTCGCTAGAGCGAATTCGCCGCGGCGAGGACACCATTTCCGTTACAGGGAACGTGCTTCGTGACTATCTCACCGACCTGTTCCCGATCTTCGAGTTGGGGACCAGCGCCCGCATGCTCTCCATCGTGCCGCTGCTCCAAGGCGGCGCAATGTTAGAAACCGGGGCCGGCGGTTCGGCGCCCAAGCACGTGCAGCAGTTCGTGAAAGAAGGGCATCTGCGCTGGGACTCGCTCGGTGAATACTGTGCGCTGGTGCCCTCGCTGGAGCTGATGGCGGCGAAGACCGCCAACCCGCGGGCGGCGCTGCTTTCGAAAACGCTCGACGACGCCATCGGACGGTACCTCGAAGACGCCCGCGAACCTTCCCGCAAGGTAAACGAGATCGACAACCGCGGCTCGACATTCTATCTCGCGCTGGCGTGGGCGCAGGCGCTCGCCGCCCAGGACCAGGACGGGGAATTGAAGCAACGCTTCACTCCGGTGGCGGCCGCGCTGGCGGCGAACGCGGGCAAAATTACTCAGGAGTTGTTGGCGGCGCAGGGCAAGCCGGTGGACATCGGTGGGTATTATTTGCCGGACGACGCTAAGTCCGCCGCAGCCATGCGGCCCAGCGTTACGCTGAACGCAATCATCGAAGGAATATAGCGGCTTTTGCGCGTCCGTGCCGGCGCGCGGCGCTAACAGCCCGTGGCAGAAACCCCTCTACCGTGGAACGCCTCGCCAACCGGGTATAGCGCTGGCTTCCGGAAATAGTTGCGAGCCGAACCGTCCGAACCAGTCCGAGACCACTCGGCACGCGTCAGAGAGCGCGAATAGGTCGAAAAGAAGGGACCGTTGCCGGTTCCAACGCCCCTGGGCTTGCCGTGGCTTGCCCCAACCGCCTAACTTGCGCATCAATAGCCCGATGTTGAACGCCGCGACCTGCACCAGCACCCGCTTGAGCACGTTGTCAGCGCCGCGTACGTACACTCGCCGCATGGCGCCAGTCTCATAGCAGTGCGCGAAGCTGCGTTCGCACAACTCGCCTCGCAGTTTCTGTAGCCGCTTCGACCGCTCCGCACGTACCCGCCGCCGGTTCCCATACACACAACGTTGTTCTTCCGCTTTGCCAGGCCAGTGCCGCTGCCCACGCTCCGGCTCCGGGACATAACTGCGAATCTGGCGCGCGGCCAGTTCCATCAACACTGCACCGCTGTGATAACCCTTGTCCATCACCACTTCTTCGATCCCCACTGGATGCGACTGCACGGCCTCGCACTGCGCCGCATCCAGCGTCTCCACGTAGCTCGACGTGTCGCCGCGATCGGCCGGCTGCACCGTCACCGCCAGCAACGCACCAGACGCCAGATCCACGGCGTGCTCGGCCTTGTAGGCCAGCCTGGTGCGCCCGTCCTTCATCTTCGTTATTCGCGCCGAAGGGTCGTGCGGGTTGGTCCAATCGTCATTGGACGCCTTCTTCTTTCGCTTCCGATCTAGCCGCGCCAACTGCTCTTGGGTCGGATTTTCGAGACCTTCGGCTTGCGCCAACTGCCGCAGATAATCGTCGTAGGTTTGGCCCGTGTCCCGCCGCACCAAACTCTTCATCGCCGCATTGGCCTCCAAGCTGGTGGCGTCAATACATACGCTTTGCGCATCGGCCAACCCATGCTTGCGCAGAATCTTTAGCACCCACTTCATCACCGCCCGGTGCGTCTGCACCGAATACAAACGTCGGGTCCGCGACACCGTCGAATGATCCGGCGTTGGCTCGCTCAGATCGTAGCCCAGGAACTTGCGGTAGCTCAAGCTGTCCGCCGCCCGCCACGCGATGCCGCGCTCCGAATCGATTCCTTCGAAGTAACCCAACAGCAGCATCCGGAAATACGTTCCCGGCGTGATCGACGGGCGGCCCGAACTGCTCTTGTAATACTTCCGACAGATGAATTCGATTCGCTGATCGAACTTCTCGGCATTCAACACCGCGTTCAGCCGCTCGTAAAACACATGTCCCGGCGTGCTCACGATCTCGCTGAATGCCACCCACAGATCTTCCTGCTTCTCCCGATCCTTCTTGCGCCCCATGCCCATGGATACAAGACGTTCAAAACACAATCGGGGTCACATGTTTTGGAAAGTTTTTACCACGGGCTGCTAATGGTTTGAGCCACTTTATCCGACCGTGGTGAGGGCGCACGCACGCGAGATTTACTTTCGGAGATACGAATTTCAGGGGTCGAACCTTGGCGGAACGTCGTTACCGGTGCCCGGCCTGCTGGTAGCAGCCTGATACTCAGCAGATAGTTTCCACACGCTTCCGGGGCGGATGAATCATAACTGCTTCATTTCGGGTGGTGAGCGCGGCAGGAATCGCTGCGATGCGAACACCGCGCACCGCCCTGTCCGCCGATAAACCGCATTAACCCTTGAGCGCGGCGTCGGAATACTTCGCCTCCAAAACTTTCTCCGTTTCCTGTTCCATGAGCACATAGGTATCGTCGCCAGCCGGAAGCTTGAAAGTAGTTATGAAGCGAAACCCTTGAGCGCCCAATCGATTCAGACTTTGCATCAAATTCGCTGTCGGTGGAGTTCCAGCGGCATGAGTTCGCGTGATCTCGACGGCTTCATAGGCATATAGTTTTCTCTTCTCGGACATACCGAGATTGTAGCTTCTCTACATCAGCCAACCCCGCGCAGCTCGCCAGTGCGCTGGTCGTGCAAAGTGCGATGATGCTGGGGCTGTGAGCGAGTATTTCTCGACACAAACCATCCGCCGCTTTGCTAATTTCTCTGGCATGGCTGGACGCATCGCTATAGTTGGCTTTCACCGCCAGGGTCACGACTGGTATTGCGTAACCGACGGCCGCACGCTGTTTGAAGCCGTCCGCAATGCCCTGCGGTTCTTTTGCCGATCCATACTGGCGTGGTCCTAAGCCTGATTCCCGAGCCGTCTTCAAGGTTGCCTTGGTTGGAGATGAGCGGACATGGAGAGTCCGAGCCGAGAGTGTTGTGGAGCGATGACAGGCTCCACATCTGGCTTCGCTATACCCAATACTCTTGCTCCGGTAACGAAATGGTCTCCGTCTTTGCCTGCAAGTCATCAGCGAACATTTCAACTGTTATTTTGATAGCCTCAAACACGAAGACCTTGCGTTGAGGACCTGCGGGCTGCCACTGAGTAAGCCTCCCAGGCTGTAATAGCCTGGTAATTTTCAGGAGCGTTCCGGGATGTACAACGTAACCGACACCTCCACCAAACGCGATAGCGGCGGTATCGCCTCGCAGGCGAGGCAGCCCTAAGAAAGCGTCGGTGCTATGCTCGTTGACGCGAAGCGGCTGGTCCGCCAAAACGCGAACGCTGGGAAACTTCGCGACTCCCCGGCCTTCATTTCTTAATCCGACCGTCATCACTCGTTGTGCTCCTTGAGTGGGGGCGATAGCCGTGGGTTGGAGCGCTATTTCATCCAAGTAAAGCGCGCGAGATGGTCTGCGCCGGCGCCCAAACATATCCGCGATTTGAAAGTACTCCATCCGGTAGGTGCCCGACGCGCTGCGCACGTAGAAGTGCCCATCTTTGCGAGACCGCACTGGGGAGCCGTCCGTAGGAGGCACATGTACCAAAACGAATCCTGCACTCGACGCTAACTGTTCAGGCACTCCCGCAAGCCGGACACCCCGCAACGGCGGCTCGACGAGTTCGCCGACAAGAGCCTCAATGCGGGCTTTCAGCGCGGTAGCGTCAGAGACGGGTTTCTCGCCGGTAATAACATCCGGATCATATTTCTGGGCTAACTTGGTCTCCATGCCGATAACGACGACGCCACCGTCTGCATTGGCGAAGCCGGTAAACGCTTTGGCGAGAATTTTCTGGCCGTCTTCGTCCTTCGGGGGCCACGTCTTGCAGTCTAGGTGAAGGTTCTCTGTTTGGCCTATCAGAGCGGTGATTTCCGAACGATTCTGCAACCGTTGGAACAGTTCCTCATCGGGTGCCATCTTAATTAGATCCGCTGAAGTCCACCGCTTCTAAACAAGTACCACCCAGTATCACCCGTCAGTTTCGGCCACTCGGGATAAGTTCTTTATTTCGGGTGGTGAGCGCGGTAGGAATCGAACCTACAACCTACTGATTAAGAGTCGCCACAACCGGCCTACTCAGGGTTTCGCGTAGTTGCTCACGATTGCGCGAACTGTCGGTATTTATTGGCCTTCAAGGCTTCCGCGCTTGCTCAACCTTACTCACGGAACATCGCCATTTTGAACTAGAGTCCCTGTGAAAGTCCCTGTAGCAGTCCCTGTGGTGGTCGGCCTCTCCTTTCGTAGAGGCTCTGGCTTCAGAAGGCTTCACTGGCAGCCGCGAAGAAACGAAAGGTGCTACGCCGCGAGCCCACGAGACGGACTGACCCAACCTCGAAAAAAACAGAAAGTTTCGCTGGAAACTCGCTGTAACGCCCTTGACCACAACTCTGAAAAATGTGAATCGTGCGTACGATTGCACGGCAGGCTAGAATCGACTCGGAAGACACGAAACGAGAGGCCCGAATCCGCCCCAATGCTCGTGCGCCAGAGTTTCTGCTACGCTTTTTGGTCAGTAGCTATGAGCGAGAAACTCGTTTGGGCGCTTTCAGTTATTGCGGCGACGGCAATCGCGCAGACGCCGGGCTCCACGCGCAACACAACCACGAGGCCAAGGGTGTATGTTGACGATATCGAGCCGATTGTGACCAAACTAATCGTTCAACAGGGCAAAAGCGAGTTCGAAAGCACGGAGCAATATCAGGCGCGGCTTCGTCACGCGATTGATCCCCAAAAGGACTTCTGCTTCAGGATCATCAAATCGGACTTTCATTTGGGTGCTCGTTTTGAGTATGATGCTGATGATAAGACAATGCACCTGTCGCTAGAATCTGGGATGGAGCCGAGCCTCCTCCAGGCCGTCGAGAGGCCCATCGTTCTCGACGTAAAACATGTTGTGCGATCTAGCAGGATGCTGAAAAAGTAATTGGGATGGGTGTGACCAAAGGAAGACAGAACAGCGTCATTATGTTTTAGCCTTATGCGAGGAAAAGATACCCAGCAAAGCGCGATGTTCAACTACATGTCGCCAGAGCAGCGCGTTCCCGCGAATCATCCCTTGCGGCCGATCCGAAGCATGGTGGATGTGGTCTTGAAAGGACTGTCCCGATCGTTCGGGCAACTATACATCGATTGGGGCCGTCCCTCGATCGCGCCGGAAAAGCTATTGCGGGCGCTGCTACTGCAAGTGTTGTATACGATTCGCAGCGAGCGGATGCTCATGGAACAACTGGAATACAATCTGCTGTTCCGCTGGTTCGTGGGTCTGAACATGGACGAGCCGGTGTGGGTCCCCACGGTATTCAGTAAGAATCGCGACCGGCTGCTGAATGGCGACATCGCCGAGAAGTTCTTCGCGCAGGTATTGAAACAGGCCCGTGCCAACGATCTGTTGTCGGACGAACATTTCAGCGTGGACGGCACGCTGATCGAGGCTTGGGCGAGTCAGAAGAGTTTTCAACGCAAAGATCAAGGCCGCACGCCGCCACCGGAGGACCCGGGCAATCCGACCATTGATTTTCATGGCGAGGAGCGCCGCAACGACACGCATCAATCGACGACCGATCCGGAAGCAAGGCTGGCACGAAAAGGTGGAGGCCACGAGTCGAAGCTGGCCTATTGCGGCAACGTGCTGATCGAGAACCGTAACGGACTGGTGGTGGACACCGAGCTGGTGCTGTGCAGCGGCAAGGCCGAGCGTGAAGCAGCCCTGGAAATGGCGGGACGGATCGCTGGCGACCAGCGCGTCACGGTGGGCGCCGACAAAGGCTACGACACGCGAGGATTCGTGCAAGAGATGCGCGACCGGAACGTGACGCCACACGTGTCGCAGAATATCAATCGATCCGGCGCCAGCGCGATCGATGGGCGCACGATCCGGCATGCCGGATACCAAGTGAGCCAGCGCAAACGGAAACGGATCGAGGAAGTATTTGGGTGGTTAAAGACGGTGGGAATGCTGCGCAAAACGCGACATCGCGGCGTCTTCAAAGTTGGTTGGGTGTTCACCTTCGCGGCCGCCGCCTACAATCTGGTGCGGATGCGGAACCTGCTGACCGCGGTTCCCTCCGCGTAAGTTCGGGGAGAAGTGTGTCTGGACGACGGAAAGTCGCCAATTCGGGCACACTATCTCCGTATAAATGTTCACGAAAGGTCATTGGCAAGAGGCAAAAAGCTTCGCCAAGCAACTTTTTCAGTGGCCTGCTAGAACAAGACACATTGGCAGAAATGTCTTCGGGGTCACAATGCCATACACGGCTTCAGTTGAGAATTGGTACGGGGTACTTATCAAGGAGCCATTTCCCCAATGGCTAAGGCCGTACGATAGAAACGATCATCGATTCGAAATCACAAACGATCGATACGAAATCTCTATCCCGATGACTGTTCAGGACGCCAAAGCAGCAAAGCCATACCTCGCAATGGAAATCATTGGAACACTTGCGAATTCCGAGGTACATCGCGAGGAGATCAACACAACAGCGACAATTGACAGCCCCTACGAGGACTCAATTAGCCTTGACTATGCAGAGTTTTCGTGGACCGGCCTACGCGTTGTTGATGTGCGCTCACAGAACGTTCTGTTTTCACTGAAGCAATAGTTTGCGATTTCATTGGCCCACTGGCTCGAATCCAGCACCCACTGAAAACCCTGTCGCAGAACAACCGCATCTGTGAACGTTTTCATCTTTTCACCGTGGAGGAAGAAGTTCTACAGTGAGGATATTCCGACGAAGCCATGCGCTGATTCCGAGAAGCCGACCGGCATTCCGGGATGATCGTGAACACCATCGGAACGTGGACATGCTGGCTGCGATCGGCAAAGCGTTCGGCTTCGCGTAGGGAGTCCTGGTCCGCGAACAAGGGTGGAGCAACGCGGACCAAATAAATCAAAGCTTTCATCAGTCAGTCAAATAGCTGCTTGCGGATCGACTGGTCGAGACGTTCTGATCTCTTGCGCAGTTTGTTTTTTTCGCGTTCTTCTAGCCAATGAAATCCGTTTCCATTCATCACGGCCATGTCTAGCCCATTTATCATTCCATCGATTCTGTGCCCGGCGAGCACCGTATGTGCGGCCAGAAGCTTTGACGTGCGGATGGGGAGTGCACGGTTGTAGTACTGTACGAAAAACCGTGCAGCATTACCTTTCGCTCCCGAAATCTTCATTCCGTCTATACCAACTGCGCGATTTTCAGAAACACCAACAGATAGGTGCCACAACTGGTGCCGTCCATAGAACGCGACAAGGAATGCCGCTGGCTGCGGATTTCGCCCTCTGTGGGGAACGTTAGCCGAGCCGTTATTGTATGCCCTTCGAGCAAGTTCCTGTAAACGCGCACCGATGTTAGAGTCTTGAGACCAGTCAATTCTCTGCTCAAACAGCTCGTTGCCCACATCGATTGCAAGTTCGTCTCCAGCGAAGGCATACGCAAGTTTATGCTTCTCCACGTGTCTAATCTTGCGGATGCCAAAAATGTCGTCCACCGTGTCGAGCCGGTCGTATTCCGATGGTGGGGAGAGAGCGTTCTTGTCAGCCGCGAGAATGATTCCTTCCGTGCAAAGGATGCCAACGATCAGCGTCATGCGCCTTAACTTCTGCTCCCACTCACACAGCCGTGTGGCGAACTCGCTATCTGCGCCCGGAGCAAGAGTCGATTGCATTTGGTACACGCTCCCCTTAGAATAATTTCGGAGCGGGAGCGCGTTCTCAAAACCGATTTCTGAAAGCGCTTAGGCCACGAACCGGAGCGCTTTTCATTTCTGTTCTACACTCGATTCTAACTCAGCAATTCCGCCAAATCCGGTAGCGTCCTCCCACGAGAAGCCGGTTCCCAGCCCTGACCGTAGTTGCAGAATATTCGTTACCGACCAACGGAATACGCATCCGAGGCGTACATACGATTGGAGTTCGCGCATGCAGCCAAACTCGTGAAACTGTGGAGAATATCGATTGTGAGTGCAAATCGCCCCAAAGTAGTATGAGCTAAGCTACTGAATCTCGGGATTTTATTTCATCGTCAGATGTTATTTGTTGAATTTGCGACGCCTGCCTTGACCCTCAGGATGTATTGTTCCAGGCTGATTCCAATGAAATCATGGGATTACCTTGCAACTGTGATGCTCCGGCGTCATTTTCGGGGCGTCGTTATACTAGGCCAAAGATGGCAAGTCCCCGTGACAAAAAACGCCGCTCGTACAATTACGAGCTTGCAGAACTACGCCAAGAGCTAGCAGCCCGTGGCAGTAGTAACTGCTTTTTGAACGGCGAGAGCGAAGAGTAAGGCGACCGCTTGGAGCCGATTTATTAAACCTCGATCGCCGGGGCGGGGAGACCCACGTCGACGGTCTCAGGCTCTTTCGTGAGCCTCCGGAACTCAGCCAAAACCAGAAAATAGAAGGCGAAAAGCTGCTGGGCATTCCCCTGGAACCCTCGGGGCGTGCCCATCCCTATTTGCTTTCGCAGCAGGAGCGAAATATTGAAGGCCGCCGCGTGCACCAGCAGCCGTTTCAGGATGTTGTCGCGACCTCGCAGGTGAAGTCGCCGCATGCCGCCAGTTTCGTACAGGTGGGCAAAGCTTCGCTCGGTCAGTTCACTGCGCATCTTCTGCAGCTGTTGGCCGCGGTCTCCTCGCACGCGCCGGCGATTGTCATAAGTCCGCTTCTGCTCGACTGCTTTGCCGCCCCACTTCCGCCGGCCGCGATCCGGTTCCGGAATATAGGTTCTCACGGCTTGCTGGTGCAGATCCTTCAGCACCGCGCCACTGTGATAGCCCTTGTCGGCCACCACTTCCTCGACGGCGCGTTCATTAATCTCGCGCGCGGCCGACTGCGCTTCGGCCAGCGTCCTGTGGATCGTGTCGGTGTCGCCATCACTGGCCGGCTGTAGCGTGATGGCCAGCAGCGCGCCGCTCGACAGATCCACCGCATGCTCGGCTTTGTGCGCCAGATGCGTGCGCCCATCCTTCATTTTCGTGATGCGGGCATCCGGGTCGGCGGGGCTCATCCATTGCTCGTTAGAGCCCTTCTTTTTGCGCTTCCGGTCCAGCCGCGCCAACTGTTCCCGCGTGGGGTTCTCGATGCCGCCGCTAACAGGTCAGCCCTTTCAAATAGTCGTGGTAAGTCTGGTTATCCTCGCGCCGCACAATGTTCTTCAGCGCGGCATTGGCCTCCAGCGTGGTGGCATCGATAGAAATGGTCTGACCGCTGATCAGTCCCTCTCGGGTCAGAATCCGCACCACCCACCGAAAGATCGCTTTGTGAGTCTCTACCCAGTACAACCGCCGGGTGCGTGAAATGGTCGAATGGTCCGGCGTCTGTTCGTCCAGCGCGTAGCCCAGAAAGCCGCGCAACGACAACGAATCGGCCACCCGCCAGGCGATGCCGCGCTCCGACTCGAGGCCTTCGAAATAACCGATCAGCAGCGCCCGAAAATATACGCCCGGCGCCAGGCTCGGTCTCCCATACGGGCTCTTCTTGTAGAACTTGCGGCACAAGACCTCGACTTTCTCGTCGAACTTATGCTCTTTCAGGATCTGATTCAGCCGATCGTAGAACGCATTCCCGGGCGGCTCAACAATCGCGCTCGTTGCAATCCAGAAATCCTGCTGTTGCTCACGTCCCTTGCGCGTTCCCATCGCCATGCCGATAAGACGAACGAAACATTCCAAAGGTCACATGTTTTGGCCAAGCGGGCGACTACTACCACGGGCTGCTAGGAGCCTGTCCGAGTAAGGCGGCGAAAAGCACTTGAAAGCGGGTTCGTTCGCATAACACGAAATCTTCGATGCTCGGCCATCATCGGCCGGACAGGTGTCCCCGGTCGATCGAGGACCACTGGAGTCTTAATTTTGAGCGAAAATCGTTCTTCAAGGCCTCGCATCAGGACCGCATAGCCGAGTGGAGCCGCAGAATGTTGTGTGTCAAGCACAGCAGCGCCCACTCCCCTTGCACTTTCTTCTTTCCACGGAGCAAAAATTGTCGAAACCCGCGCGCCTGTTTGATCTGCCCGAACACCGGTTCCACAACACATTTGCGCGCCGCATAAATGGCTTTGCCCACTTTAGTCTGCAGTTTCCGCTTCATCCGGTCCAGCTTGGTTGCGCCTTGCGGCAATGGTCCGCGCTTCGCGGGTAGTCGATGCTCGCCATGTTTTTGCTTCCCCGTTGCGATGAACCCCTCGATCTTATGCTCCGGCTGACCGCTCGATTCCAACGAATCCAGGTTCTGTTCCGAACAATATCCGTTGTCGGCCAATATCGCTTCCGGACGCTGCCCGGACTGTTGTTCGATGAGTTCCACCATCGGCATCAGTTGCTTTTTATCGTTGGCTGCTTCGGTCACAGATTGCCCGACGATCAGTAGCAAAGTCGGCTCCACGGCCGCTTGCGCATTGTAGCCCTGCACAATTCCGTCGGCGCCTTTCATGATGCGCGACTCCGGGTCGGTGAAGTTATATTGATCCTTATCCTCCGGCTGGACCTTTTGGGCGCTCTGGCCTTCCGCCGCTGCTTTGTCCCGCGCCCGTTGCTGAAGGACTTTCTTGGCTTCCTGGATCTTGGCCAGCCGAGTCTCGCGTCGGCGTAGTTCCTCCGGCAACTCGTCGCCCCGCTGGCTGCCGTACTGACGATCTTCCTCCTGGTCGGCGGCCTCGGCCTGCTCCAGCAACTGCTTCACTTCTTCCTTCAGTTGCTGTTGCTTCTCCTTCATCCGGCCGTAGCTCATCGCCTTGTGCTTACTGGCGTTGGCTTTCAACTTGGTTCCGTCCAGCGAAACCCGGCCCAGTTGGATCGACCCGCACTCCAGCGCCAGCGCCAAGACCTGCTCAAACAGTTTCTCCAGCGCTGCGATGTGGATCTTGCGAAACTCCGAGATCGTCCGGAAGTCCGGCTCATTGCCCGCCGCCAACACTTTGAACGGGATGTCTTCCCGCAGTCGCTTCTGTATCCGACGCGAACTGAACACCCCCGTGCAGTAGCCGTATACCAACAGCTTCGTCATCAGCCGTGGATCGTACGGCGGCTGCCCTCGCTTCTCCTTCTCGTACACCGCGTGAATGGCCGACAGATCCAGTTGATCGACCACGTCGCTCACCAAGTACACCAAGTGGTCTTCCTCCAACCAAGCGCGGAGGTTCTGAGGCAACAGCAGGTCCTGCTCAGGAAGGTAGGTCCGGTAGCCCTTTGGCATAAAACATTATGTACCGCTTCTGTTCCCTTTGGACCCGCGAAGTTGGAGAATACTCGGACAGGCTCCTAGGCTTGAGATTGTTTGCGATGGCAATGTGTGCCTAGTATATTAGGCAGTTCATCGTTTTAATAGCAATATGCCTAATATCTTAGGCATCACAGGCCAATGTTCCTCGTTCCGAACGCCTCCGGATGGAACGCAATTCTATCGCTTATGCCTCAGCCGATGTTATGTTTTATGTACGATAGATCGCCTGCTAGGCAATTTATAGAACATAAAGCATAACACGAAGGCGCCAAGAACATCATGAAAAAGACTCCACAATCGAATCCGGGGGCTGTGCCGACACCTTGCCACGCCAGAAGTTATATCAGCGCGTTAAAACGTCCGATTAAATGTCCGCTGTCAATCAACAGGCAAGCCACTGACATAAATTGATAAACAGTGCACATACATCATTTTGATGACCCGATAAATGTCCGGAGTTGATCTTACGCAATATGCGTTCTTGGTTACGCAAATTGCGAAACGTGCCTGGAGCTGTTCGGTACACTATTGGTTCTGGGCGACAAATAATTCTGAAGATCCTACGACAATTAATTCTGAAGATTACACCGACGCCCGTCGATAGTTGAGTGAGCGCCCACATTTCAAGGCACCACAAAATATTCGCTTCGTCGATGCATTCGCAGCGCTCAGTCGCGCTGTTTAGTACTGGTGTGGGGCAAGGGATCTCAGACGCAGATCCTTGCCCCGCGCACAGTTGAAACCTGAATGCAAGCTGAAGAAACTGTCTTATGCTCGGTGACCGAATCTGGGTCACGAACACTGGTTTCTAAGACACGTCTAGAGGTCTCCACTCTAACACTCAAAAGTGGACCTTCCCCCTTGGCTGGATTTGGAAAGTTTTGACTGCGATCTCCGAATGGCTACTTCCCGACGTACATTCCCGACGTGAATGACTGTTGGTCAAGCCAAAGCTCGATACTCGATGAAAAGGAGGTGAGAGTCGGGGTGTAAACAATCCCAGCCGTAAAGTAGCCGTCCTCAGCTTCGATAGCCGAGCAGAAATTAGGATCTGCGCTAGTGACGCTTGGAGACTGGGATGCGGCGTTCACATCGGGGGTTGGCGACGAGTAATACGTGACATAGACCGGTGGAGATCCGCCGATGATCTCAACTTCAAAATAGCAACTGCTTCCCGAAGCGACCGGATACATTGCGAAATAGCAGGGATAGGTCGAGCCGCAGTAGGACCCACTGGTGGACCAACCGGTTCCCGGTTGAGTGAACGTGCCAGCTGTTGGTCCGGATATCTCCGTGCCTGAGTTGTATCCTGACGGCGCACTACAATTCGAGGTTCCGCAATTAGAGTTGGTAGACCAGTAGGCGGTAAGATTGTCAGTGGCGGGGTTGTAGAAGAAGCCGTACTCGCGACCTCCAAAGTAGCATTTCTGCTCGTTAAAGTAGACTGCTTCAAGTATGGAACCACCGCTACCTGTCACTGAGCCCCCTCCGAATGTTCCGTAGATTCCGATGCCCTTGTACGATCCGCTAGCAGGCCCGTAATTGCTTTCTAGTCGAGACTGTGGCCCCCGAACAATGCCACCAGCGGGAACAGATGCCGTCCACCAGGAAGGCGGAGACGTGCAATAACTGTCGTTTGTTCCCCCGAACGGCGGTCCGCTCGGAATCTGCATGTATGGATAGCTAGCTACGTCAGTATTGTTCGCATGGGTTATACTTCCGTTATTCATCTGATAGTATTGGCCGCTCGCCTCAGTGGACTGGCCCGTTTGGTCCATAATCTGCGTCCATACCGGCTGCGCCTGGGTCGAAGTTGCCGTTGCCACCGCCAATAATAGATTTCGAAGTTGCTTCATATATGTTCTCCTTATGTGCACAAAGCCCCGTGTTGTTGTTTGTTTCACAGCAGACGGTGCATCAAGTGTATGTATTAATGGTTTAAACTGACTGCCGCTATCGCCGCAAAGACGGCATAGTAGTGTATCGCCATGAGGATAAGGACGAGATAAATGTGATTCTATTCCGTCCCGTTAGCCAGAACTAGAATGGAATGGATGTACCACGAAAGCGTGTGGCCAACGAAAAACATGGCAAAAGAAGCGGGCGAACCACGGTGGACAATGACTTCTGTGGACTAGAACACGTAGAGTTATGAATTGGGTAATTGGATTAGCAGTTACATCCCCCGGACAAAGCGATCTGGCGGATGTGCAGAAATTCGGCGGGGCATTTCGAACGTGCAGAGCAACGTCTCTAAGACGCCAGGCTCTCCGGCGGAGAGAAAGTAGGTATTGATGTCGGCAAGTAACGAGTCGCCAGCGTTGAGGACACCTTACCCAGTCCGAATCTGTAGCCACCTTCGCACTTCATCCTCCCGAAACCGCCATTGATGGCCGAGCTTGAACGCCGGGATCTCGTCAAGCTCCGCCCACAGACAGATTGTTCGTTGTGATACTCCCAACCACTCGGCAACCTGGCCGCTCGTCAAAAGGGGGCCGCGGTCTGAGGTGATCACGGACCTCAGTGGTCCACTCGGAGCCGTAGCCAGTGGCGGTCTCAAGGGTGGCGGGAGGTTTCCGGTAGGACTAGCCTTCACGTTCGGACGGGTCGGGTTAGTGCCACGATCGCCCATAGACGAGCTTATTATATTCCAGATACGCCAGATAGAGATTCCGCGATTGCCGCAAACTCGGAAGGAGGCGAACTATTGCATCCGCTTTTGAATCAGTGTTTTTCGGCGCAATTCAAGCCATTTGTGCACATCTGCCTGGTCAATTCGCCATTGGCGACCGACCTTCACGGCGGGCAGTATCCCAAGCGCCGCCCAATAGCAGACGGTCCTTGTGGATATGCTTAGCCATTGCGACACTTGTGCCGTGGTCAACATGCGCGGTTTACGCTGGGAAATCTTCATAACTTGGCGCGTTGCGACTGACGTGCCGTGTGCTATTTCTATTCGACGCGACGGCGCTTAAGAATCCGCTTGGGGTCTTACCTTAGTCGGCTCCGCTATTCAACCGAAGACGTGCTAAGTATTATGAGCAAGAGACTCAGTTTGCTCGATGATTCGACCGACCGAACGATCTTGGGCCTGAGGCCGGATATCGACATTGGCCGTAGGACCTGTCCGGCGCTATTGGGTTACATAGACCAGTGCTCCGAATGATTCGGCGCCCGAGCTAACCGCCTGGCCGACCGACCCGCCGCTCACGTCGTAGAGAGTAAAGCCCACGGTGCACAGAGATGAAGGGGGCGCGCAAGAGAAGTTGGTCACCAACATCGAAGGAATCTGAAGATCTACCTGTAGAACGAATGGGTTCGCCTGCGCGATGTTCGTCACCGACCATCCATTGTTCGTATAGAGCTGAAGCGGAGCGCTTACAATCTGCGGGTCCGGCGTAAGACCGTTCACGAATACCGAGATGGCCGACCCGAGCTGCGCCGGGTTGCTGGAAGAATTCATGGAGCCATCCGCGTTGAGAGCCACCGCGACGAATCCGGGAGAATTCGTCTGGAAGGTCTGCGTGGTATTTAAGAACAGGCTGGGATTGGCATAGGTAAATGGAAGCTGGCGAGGGGGCGCGGTTACGCCGTTGACCGTCAATTGCATCACCGTCAAAGACTGAATGATCGGGACGAGCGGCACGGCCAAGTTGATCTGGGTCGAGGAAACGTACAGCAATGGTGCGAGAACGGTGGGAGTGACACCGAAGTTAAAACTAATGTCGACTCCTGCAAGCGAGGTCGTGGAATTATTGGTGGCGCTTACGCCCGTGGCTGGGCCCAGTCCGGTTCCAAAGATCGTAAGAAGCTGATAGCGAGCCACGGGACCAGCCGTCGCCAGATTCCCCGCGTTCACAATGCAGCCGATCTGTGGCGTTCCAGCGGGCGGCTTGGGTTGAGAGAAATCGACCGCGCCGACGTAGGCGCCCGGCAGCGGGTTTGGTCCAAAGTTCGGAAGCGTGAGGGCGTTCGGGCTGATTGGAAAGTCGGGCAAATTCGTCGCTCCGGCGATCCACAGGGTAGAACCAAACAGCGCGACGGCCGAGATGGTGAGAGTGGAGCCTCCAATGAATTGCGATCCCAGCACGTTGCCCGAGTCAGCATCCACCTGAGAAACATACGAGGATTTCAGGATCAATGTGTTTGGCAGACACTGCACGGGAACGCTCGCCAGCGCCGGGATGCTGGCCGTAACAGCATAGCCTGGGCTCCCCAGCACACCGAGTGTCCCGCTGACATACGCAGATCCGTTCGAGTCCACCTGCACGCCTGCGCCGCCAAGAGGCACTGAAAACAGAAGCGTCTGACCAGCCGGATCGAGTTTGGAAAGGAACGGCAATGCCCCAATTGAGGCAGCAGGTCCCGTAGGGATAACCGGAGGAGTAACGGTGTAGGGGTAAGTCGCCCCCGCCAACCCGGTAAGATAAACGTCGCCCGCTGTATTCACGGCCAACCCTGTATTTGTCGTGTTTCCACTTCCTGAAACTGCGGTCGAGAAGATCAACTTTGAGCCGGTGGGGTCGACCTTCGTTACATACTGGTTGGCTCCCTGAATTACCGTGAAGCACGGGGAGCCCTGAGGGCAACCGTTGACGGCCGCGAACGTGGTCTGATAAGCGCCTGGCGTGGTTGGATAGTCGAGCAGATAAGTAGTGCCCGCCACATAAATGTTGCCCGAGGAATCGAGGGCAATGGCGCTGCCGCCGATTCCGGTCGCGGAGAAGATGGTTTTCATGCCGGTAGGGTCTAGCTCCAGCAAATAAGGATGATTCGCGCTGTTGGCGATGCTGTAAGCGCCTGCAGTCGAGGGAAACCCTGACGAGCAGCTACCTGCTCCCAAGCCACAGCTCCCGCTGACCAGAATCTGCCCCGCCGAGGTGACCGCAACAGCCTGCGCGGTACTCGCAGCCGAGCCACCCAGAAGATCAGAGAACACCAGTTCGCCATTAGGATCGAGCTTTGCCACAAAGGATCGCTGGCTGGACTGACCCGTAGGTGCCGTCCCCAGATTGCCGCCGCTTGTGACAGGAAAATCCGGTGACGCAGTCGATCCCGCGACATAGGCGTTGCCCGCCCCATCCACCACTATGGCATTCGCGTAGTCGTTAACCGAGCCGCCCAGGTACCGCGCATAGAGGTACTGGCTGGCTTGCGGGTTCAGCTTCACCACTAGCACAGCGGTCTGCGAAGTCGACGGATCTACGATGGCGTTTCCGGCCATGTAGATGTTCCCCGAGGCGTCCGTGGTAATAGCATTAGGCGTGAAACTGTCGCGCAAATAGGTGGAATAGGTCAGTACAGGGAACGTGGGCGCGGTAGCCGCGAAAACCAGTCCCGAATAGAGAAAGATCGGGAACCAACGATGTAACATAGGAATTCTCCAGTGGACGCGGACCTTTCAAGTCTATCAATACTATGTGCCCAACGCGCGTCAGAGGCCAACAGGGTCGTCGCAGAATCTGTTGTAAATCATACGCTAAGGCCGACAGCGACATTGAAGAATCTCTAAGGGCCTGTGGCGATTTCGGCGTTCAATATACGGCGCTTTTGGTGCCTTAGCCTCGATTCTCGAAGAAACAGGGGCAGTATTGGAAATTGTGAATCTGGATTAGGCCTTTTGGCTGCGTTGGCCCCCAAGATATCCGCTGCGGGTCGACAGCATCGAGCCTGCAACGGGAGCTGCGTGACCTCAGTGAAGTGGGCATCCTAAAGATTAACCGACAGGACCGCATGGTGTGCTACGAGGCCACACGGATTCGCCGATCTTTCCGGATCTTCACGGGTTCCTGTTGAAGAAGGCCGGCCTTGTTGATGTTTTTGCACATGCGCTTAAACTACTCGCGGCGAAGGCTGCGGACGGCGTTTGTTTATGCCTCCATCGCCGCCGGAACTTGCATTCGCCTCTGCGACGCGCACGGGAAATTGCTTGGCCGGGAGATTAATCCGACCGTTTATACGACGGCGGAATTCGACAAGAAACGAGCAGCGAACGATCCTTTTCTGAAACAGGTATTGGACAAGCCGAAGCTCTTTGTGTCAGGCAACAGCAATGAGCTGGGCAAAGTTGCTGGCTAGGTGGTATTAGATAGTCCTTGAAGATGTGTGCACATCCTTTACAAATCCCGGAACAGTGCGCGGAAGCCTTCCTGCTGGAAATGCCGATCATTTGTCAATACGTCCGACAAGCCTCCACGGCGCATCGTCTCCATGGAAATACAATCGGTGAGACTGTATCCCTTATCTGGCCGGGCGCGGTAAAGCGCGAGACCAGCGAGAAACGAGCCACGTGTTTGTGGGACAACACGAACGTGTGCTGCGGCCAGGATGTCCTGCACTGCCGCCGCGGCTTCCACTCTCAGTTGCGGATCGGAGGCACAGAAGGCCAGAAATTCTGTCAATATTTCGTCCGTGGTCACGATGAGGCCGGAGCCGAACGTACGGCCGAAATCCATAACTCTGTGATGAGCGCCGTCTCTAGGATTATAAAGATAGTGGTCGTGTTCACTGGCCCCGTCCTGCGGCAATCGTTCGAATACCTCTGCGGGCACGGCCTTCATTCGATCGGCGATGACCTCCCAGATCGGAGGCTGATCCGGCGACCCCGTGGCTGAAGCTGGGCGCACCTGCGCATACTGCTCTGCCATGCGCTGCAGCCAGGCGTCCACGGTCAGCCCCTCCTGCTCAGCTTGCGCCTGGAGCACGGCTGCCTGCTCGTCAGACAATTGAATAGTCACCGTCATGCGAACGCCCTCTCTGCCTTTTAGAATAAGGCATATACAGCCACTTGTCACGACTTTTCAAGTGCGCTCTGCGGCCTGCGCCAACCGCGACGGCGGTATTTTGCAGCATTAGAAGTGCTTACCCTCCCCTCACCGTCTTTCTATCTATTTCGAATCTATTTCATAATATGCGGAGCGTGTTCTCGATTATGGAGAAGCATGGTGGGGGCGGTGTCCATATGGGAAGATACCGCCCCATGGCGCGTTAACGATGCGCCATTGATTGCGGCGCTACGACTCTGCACTTTGTCCTCCGACAGGTCACGAATCTTCGCATTCGCCTCGCGGGCGGCTTCGCCAATGCCGGACCTCGTCAATATTGCAGACACATCGCGATGCCCATACCTCCTCCGATGCATAGCGTGGCCAGGGCCTTCTTCGCCTTCCGGCGCGGCATCTCGTGAAGCAGTGTGGTTAAAACACGCGCCCCGGACGCGCCGAACGGGTGTCCCAGGGCGATAGCGCCTCCGTTTACGTTTACCTTCGCGAGATCCCATTGCATTTCCCGGTTGACGTAAATTGCCTGCGCAGCAAAAGACTCGTTCGCTTCGATGAGGTCGAGATCGTCAATCGTCCAGCCGGCCTTATCCAGCGCCTTCCGGCAGGCCGGGACAGGCGCCACCCCCATGATTGCCGGATCAACTCCGGCCTGCGCCCAGGAGACGATGGCCGCCATCGGTTCAAGTCCCCGCCTTTCCGCATCCTTTCGCCGCATCAGCATGACGGCGGAAGCGCCATCCGCGATGCCTGAAGAATTCCCCGCCGTCACGGTGCCGTTCACGGAAGTGGGCTTCAGGCGGGACAACATCGTTGTAGTGACTCCGTCACGCGGAATTTGATCCTCTTGCAGGCGGTCTTTGCCATTTGGGTTTTCAATGACAACGGTCTCTTCTTCGAATCGGCCTGCTTTCCTCGCCGCCTCACACTTATTCTGGGACGCTGCGGCCAGCGCGTCCTGCTCCTCGCGCGTAATGTGAAATCGCCTGGCAATGTTCTCCGCAGTACCGGTGGTATGCAGGTCACAAAACGGGTCAATAAGGGCGTCCCTGAACATACCATCTTCAAGCTTTGCCTTTTCCCTGTCCCAGTCGCCGCGCATCGGGAAGAGGTGGGGCGTCCGCGTCATGTTCTCCTGCCCTCCGGCGATCACGACCTCCGCATCGCCCGAGCGGATGGCCTGGTACCCGAGGCAAATGCTGCGCATGCCCGAGCCGCAGAGCTGATTGAGACTCCAGGCGACCACTTCCCTGGATACTCCCGCGCGTATCGCCGCCTGGCGCGACGGATTCGGGCCGGCGCCAGCATTCATGATCTGGCCCAGAACAATCTCGGAAACTTCGTGCCCTCGCACGCCGGTATGCTTCAGCACCGCCCTGATCACCGCCTCGCCCAGCTCACACGCGGGCACTCCCCTGAAGATGCCGTTGACCGCCCCAATGGGAGTACGCTTGGCCGCGACAATCACCACGTCATCACCCGAAATATTCTTCTTCATATTGACACCTGATGGGAGTTAAGACTTAAGTATGTGGTTCCATTTCATGGTCGGGCGTTGGCAAGTGCGTTATTCTCAGGACTTTCTTACCAAGTGGCTGATCAGAACGGCGCAGTTTGAGCGTTGGGTGAATGTGCCCGCCGACAATGACAACGCTCCAGCCGTGACGGAAGTGTGCGTGCGTTGTCCGGAGAAGATTCCTGCAGTCACCTGGCTGTCCTTTTATTAGCGTGCGGGCGCGCTGCGGAGTCGCCGGAGCTTATCTCGCCTTCGTATCTGGCGATGTCTTGCGCAACCTGCCGTTGCCCGGCCGGCGGCAGCCCCCGCCACTTCACCAGGAAGTCCAGCGCGCGGCAGAGGGACGAATCGAGGATATCGCAACGGTCGGCCGGAGATTCCCCCGTGTATAGCCACCTCTCTATGGCCGCAAGCGCGTCCCATAGGATTTGCGCGACGACATGCAGCTCCCCGCGCACGCGTTGTCGGTGGAAGCGATGCCGTACTTTTTGGCCAGTGCCAGCACTCCCAGGATGCGGCGCACGGCGAGTTCGCCGTGTTTGGCGTGCATCGCCTGGCACAGCTGGCCAATGTGCTTTCCGGCTTTTCCCGCTCGGTGCAGCAACTGTTGCGTCGATAGCGGTGTCCGCCGCGGACGGTCTTTATCGTGGATTCGATGACGGCCGCGCTCTTGCCGCAGATGCTCGCGTAGCAGTTGACCGGTGGTGGGATTTAGCAAACGAACAACGGCGTCATTCCACTGGACCTGAACGCGCCGGCCGATCCAGCCAGGCGGCGCACCATAGTAAGCGGCCTCTACTTCGACACAGCCATCCAAGTGCACGGCTCGCTCGCCGTATTGGTAATAACGAAAAGGTTCGACCGGAAGCGGAAGTAGTGTGGGACGCTCTTCAGCGAACATGACTGCAACCTGCCGCTTGGTGGTTCCGTGAATGCGCGTGTCGGCCCAGCGCGCTTCCCAGCGATCCAGATAGGCTTGCGCATCTTCCAGGCTCTCGAAGCGCTGCCCTTTGAGCGGCGTCTTCTGCGCATGACCGACACCTGATTCGACTTTGCCTTTGCGATCCGGGTCCTGCACTCGGCATGGAAGCGCCGTGACGCCGTAGTGCTGCAGCACATCGCGGTACAGGGGATTGAGCGCGGGCTCGTAGATATCAGGCGTGAGCACGCCCTCGCGAAGGTTATCGAGGATCACTACGCGAGTGACCCCACCGAGTCTGCGAAACGCCTTCTCATGCAGCTCGGCCCAGACGCGCGAGCTGGAACGGAACACCAGGAGACGAACGGCTTTCCGGCTGTATCCCAGCGTCAGGACGAACAACCGCGTGCGCCGATACTTGCCCGTTTGCGCGTCGCGCACCATCGGCCCAGTGCCATAATCGACCTGCGCTTCTTCGCCAGGCGCCGTCTCAATCACCACGCGCGCTTCGGGCGTCGAAGATCCGCGCAGCTTCCGCACGAAGCGCTTGACGCTAGCGTATTTTTCGCCGAAACCGTGGCCGTCCACCAGGTCCTGCCAAATGGCCATGGCGTTCCGGCCCTTGGCCAACTCCGTTTCGATGAACTCCCGAAACGGTTCGCAGGCGCTCTCCGACGAAGTTGAGGCCGGTTTCCGTGTCTCGTCCGCAGTGCCATTTTCGTGTCCAGGGTCGGTGGACACCTCTATGGCCGGTTTTGGATGGGCGCGTCCCCAACCTCCGGGAGGTCGCACGGGAATGCCAGCCGCCTTTAAATAGGTCCCGGCAGTTTCGCGCCGAATGTGTACAGCTCGTTCAATCCGTCTTAGCGACCACCCAAGCCGGCCGAGAGCAAGGATTTGCTGTTTGTTTTCTTCGCTCAAGACATTCACCGCCGGAGGATAATCCTCCGTCTCAGTCAATGTCCTGGATCAGCTATTCCGTTGGCCGCTTTTCAGGTGTCCACCGATGGCCGGTTTTGGGTGTCCGCCGAGGGTCAAGCAGTGGCACCACCGGTACGCACAAGCCAGCATGCTGAAGGCGAAAATCGCACCCGGCCTGCGATCTCCGCCGATTCGCCTTGGCTGGCCGCGATACCACATCAGTTCGCCTTTCGACCGGGCCAGTCGCTCGGGTTAGCATCCCCCGGACTTTTGCATCGGCGCTCAATCGGATCGTTCGTCTTGCCATTTTGCCTCCTACCTTGAAAGGGAATGGCGGAGGCATTCCGGGAAAGTAGCGCGTCGGACGATTGGCAGACATTTTGACGATCGTCGGACGCAGGCAACTGACCCGCCATGAACCAAGTACGAGAGAACATCAAGCGACGCGTCAGACAATCCTTTATGTTCCACTAAGCGTTTTTGGTTGCCTCGGAGCCGTTTTTTGGGGTGGCCATTGTTGCAATCTGTTGCACTTTGTTCACAAACTGTTGCACCTGGCTTCTCGAAGCCAAAACGGTTGCAGATTGTTCACAAACTGTTTGCAGACTGTTGCACATCGAAGAAAAAGGGAATTTGACCGTCCCGACCCCTTCTCGCCATTTCCTTATCAAGTGAGGGAGCAAATGCAGACTCCGCAGTGCTCGGCCCGTTGGACTTTTTCCGCGCTGTCAGGCGAGGGCGGTTTATAACCCCTTGCTCCAGCAAAATTTGTGTCCCGAAGTGCCTCTGCCGTTCCCTTACAAATTGAGGGGCGCTCCACGCTCAGAGGTGAAATCATGGTCAGTCTCATGACAGAACACGAAGTATCGAAACGGCTCAACGTCAGCCTTGCGTCGCTACGTAGGTGGCGGCTACTGAAGCGCGGACCGGCGTTCTTGAAGGTTGGATCTTTGGTGCGTTATCAGCCGGACGATCTAGACGCTTGGCTTGCCTCGCTGCCGACTGGTGGGAGTGCCAGCCACAAGCGATTGCCGTCTGGACCGTTGATCGGGCAAGCTGACTCCAGCAAATAGAATGCTTGCCGATAAGCTAACGTTAGGTTTATACTGTTTGCATGGAACCAGTGAACAGGGCGGCCAGTTTGATGGGCAAACGCAGCGCCGAAGCCCGCGTCAAGAAATGGGGCAAGCGGGAGTTCGTTAAGCGGATGCAGGAATGGGGCAAGCTAGGCGGGCGGCCAAAGGGCAGCACGAAAAAGACGAAAGATACGAAGAAAGGCGGCAAGTGATGGCGGTCTACAAGCCAAATCGCAAAGGCGAGATATCGAAATATTACATCTGCGAGTTCGTGTATCAGGGCAAGCGATTCCAGGAATCGACGGGCGCGACGAGCAAGACCGTGGCGAAGGAATATGAGAAGCGGCGCAAGGCGGAAATGGAGCGCGCGGCGGCGGGCCTTCCCACGCAACAGAAGGCCGCGCGCATTCGCACTGTTAACGATGTTGTCGGGCCTTACCTTGCTGCGTACAAGGTCAGCCATCGACCGAAGAGTATTCTCTTCGCCGAAGGCAGGTTGGAGCAGGTAAAGAAAGCTCTCGGCAATGTTGTGCTTTCTGATCTGACTGATGATCGTGTTCGCGAGTACGTTCGCGCCCGGCAAACCGATGGGATTTCCGGCCGCACGATTAACATGGAGATTGGTGAACTGTCGCGGGCGATAGGTCGCACCTGGCGGGAGCTTTGGCCGCGTGTGAAGCGCCTGGAAGAAAGAAAGGACGTTGGCCGGGCACTCTCTGCGGAGGAACAGAAGGCGCTACTGGATGGCTTGAAGAACCGCCGAACCCCTCACTTGGGGACGATAGTTCCGTTGCTGTTGCTGACCGGAATGCGCGCTGGTGAGGCGCTTTCTCTGACGTGGAGGCAAATCGACCTGATGGATAAGACGCTGCGAGTAGGCCGTGCAAAAACGTCGAATGGAACCGGGCGGATAATCCCGATCAACGATGATCTGACAGCGGTACTCGCGACGCATCGTGCTTGGTTCGTTGGGGAGTTCGGAGAGCCGCTACCGACACACCACCTGTTTCCTTGGGGCAAGCCGGTTCCCTCGGATCCCACGCGCCACGCGACCGATATTACATGGGGCTGGGACGAATTGCGGAAGGATACCGGCGTCTCTTGCCGCCTCCATGACCTGAGACACACGTTCGCCACGCACTTGGCCGAGAACGGCGTTTCCGAGTCCACCATGCTCGCGCTGATGGGCCACATGAGCCGGGCGATGCTGGAGCGGTACAGCCACATTCGGATGACCGCGAAGCGTGACGCTGTGGCGGGCGTGGTCCTGAGGCCGAAGGCCAAAGATAGCGATAATTCGGAGCTAGTCCCTGTGAAAGTCCCTGTAGTAGAGCAGGCCGCTACAATCCAGTAGCCTCTAACTAATTGATTCGGGTGGTGAGCGCGGTAGGAATCGAACCTACAACCTACTGATTAAGAGTCAGTTGCTCTGCCAGTTGAGCTACGCGCCCGATTCGGAAAACTCGCAGGATGCCGGTGCTCGCCAACTCGCAGTTCGCTCCGACTTTTCGATTGTAGCATTGCGCGGAACTTGCTCGTACTCTTGAACGCGCATTCTCAGACGATGAGAACTTCAGAGATCGGCCAAAGTCCCGAACAATGAAACTCGGATCTAAAATCACTCTCTGCGCGGCGGGCGGCGTAGTACTTGCAACGCTGGCCGCCATCGGTACGGTCTACGCGATTTCGCACTCCAATCGGGTGAACGAGCTTCGGGAGTTGATGAGCACCATTATTCGACAGGCCGAGACGGGGTGACCGGGGACATGGACGCGCTCCACCAAGGCGGAGCCTTCGACGTTGCCGCGCTCACAAAGAGCATGAAGCAAACCCAGGATCTTCGACACACCACATTTTATTTGGGCATTCCGGTAGTGGCCGGCTGGAATTCGGTGCGCAACGTCGCATCCGCCCGGGGCTTCGTATTCCTGACGCCCACGCGCCCCGGCACCGGAGCACGCAATCCCAAGGACAACACGAATGAATTCGAAGCCGCGTTTCAGGCTTTCACAGCGGGGCAACCCGAGTACTTCGCGGATGACTCGGCAACCAGTACTCTAATCCTGGCGCGTCCGGTCCGAATGATGGCCGGCTGTCTGGAGTGCCATGGCGATCCGGCTACCAGTCCCACACACGATGGCCGGGACGCGCTGGGCTTTCCGATGGAGAACATGCACGCGGGCGATATCAAGGGCGCCTTCGTACTGAAGGCACCCATGACCCGAGATCCCGTGGTGCTTGCGAGCATGGAAAAGATCAGCGGAGCGGGCCTGCTTGTCCTGGTCCTGGTTGTCGCCGGGTTCTGGACGCTGAACCAGCGCTGGGTGGTGCGCCCGCTCGCGGCCATGGCCGGCGATCTCACCGAATCATCGGCCCGGATTCAGGGCGCATCCAACGAGCTGGCATCCGGCAGCCAATCGATCGCCTCGGGCGCCGTGGAGCAGGCGGCTTCCATTGAGGAGATCTCTGCCGCCGCAACCGAGATTCGCTCCATGACGGAGCAAGCCGTCGATCACACTTCCTCCGCCAGCGGCACCGTAGTGGAATCCAACCAGAGCATCGCCGAAGTGAATGCGAAGCTCCAGGACATGGTGACCTCCATGCAGGAGATGACCGCGGCCAGCGACCGGATCTCCAAAATCATTAAGGTGATCGATGACATCGCGTTCCAGACCAATATTCTGGCGCTGAATGCGGCGGTGGAGGCGGCTCGCGCGGGAGAGGCCGGCCTGGGCTTCGCCGTAGTGGCCGATGAAGTTCGGAACCTGGCCCAGAAGTGCTCCCAGGCGGCGCACGATACGACGGGCTTGATCGAAGAATCCATCGCCAAGTCGCGCGAAGGCAGCGGCAATTTGCAAAAGGTCGCGCTGGCTGTGGCGCGCGTCACCGATCTGTCGGGTCAAGTAAAGCTCCTCATTGACGGAGTGCGCGAAAGCGGCCAGGATCAGGCGCGCGGCATCCAGCAGATTTCCGCGGGCGTCCAGCAGATGGAAACCGTGACGCAAGCCGCGGCCGCCAGCGCCGAGCAAAACGCGGCGGCGTCCGAACAATTGCGCAGCGAATCGGCGTCCATGGACGGCATCGTCCGCAACCTCACCGAATTGATAGGCTAGCGTCGAGCGGCGAGTGAAGCATTTGGCACGAGGTCGCCCCGCTGGCTCTTGCAGCGTCTGCGAATCCGTCAATTCCATCCGCTCTTGCCGGCATAGGGCTGGCGCTTGGCTACCTGCTCTGGGAGCCTGGCCGGTGGGCGCTGGATGCAATCGCGTCGCCCCTACGCGTCGTGCGCAATCTACACAGCGGCCACGTTGGAGACTACGTGACATGGTTGACGTTTGGCGTGGCGACGTTTGGTCTGCTTGGCTTGTTGTTCTTGCGCTCTTGACTTTGCTGGTGGTGCCGGAAACTGTTCCGGCGCAGAGCGAGTCCACCAGTCATGAACGTTATCGGAAGAAGGCAATGGGCCATCGCAGAAGGTTACAACCCTCCTTATAGCCATGGACCCGCGCCGCAGATGGTGAGTCATGAGGCGATCTGTATTCTCAACTCGGGCGATGCGGAGGCGCACGTCGGCATTCTGATTTATTACGAAGGGCGCGACCCAGTGGGCCCCTATCGTTTCACAATCGCACCCCGGCGCACGCGCCACCTGGGGTTTAACAACTTCGAAGAACCCGAGAAAATTCAGCTGGACACGCCGTTTTCGAGCGTCATATCGAGTGACGTGCCGATCGTCGTTCAACACACGCGGCTCGATTCGCGTCAAGCGGAGAATGCGCTACTCAGCACCATTGCCTTTCCCGGCATCGATTAGCGGAAAGGCTCGAAACGCCCGGTGCCTGCGAGCATCTACGAGATGTGTAAGCAATTCGCAGCCGGATAGCGGGCGGCGGCACACCAAGGAGAGGCATGTCCAAACCCACAGTCGCAGACTTGCTGGTGGAGAGATTGATCGGCTGGAACGTGGAAGTCATTTTTGGCTTTCCCGGCGACGGCGTTAACGGACTTTTCGAGGCTCTTCGCACTCACAAAGATAAAATCCGTTTTATTCAGGTTCGTCACGAAGAAGCCGCCGCCTTCGCCGCGTGCGGTTATGCCAAGTTCACTGGCCGGCTCGGCGTATGCATCGCCACTTCGGGGCCCGGAGGCATCCATCTCTTGAATGGCCTGTACGACGCCAAGTGCGACGGGCAGCCCGTTCTGGCGATCACCGGCCATACATTTCACGATCTGATCGGCACGCATTACCAGCAGGACGTGGATCTGGACAAGCTGTACATGGACGTCGCGGCTTACAACCAGCGTGTCATGGGGCCCGCCCACGTTGTCAACGTGGTCGACGAAGCGATTAAGACTTCGCTGGCCCGCAGAACGGTTTCACACATCAACATCGCCAAAGACATTCAGGATATGCCGCAGTCGAAGAATGAACGCTCTTCGGCCAACATCCCCAATCACAGCAGCGATCTTTTCTCAGCCTCCTATCCGGTGCCTCCGGAGCGGTCGCTGCGCCAGGCCGCCGACCTGATTAATCAAGGCAAAAGGGTGGCAATGCTGGTTGGCCGCGGATGTCTGGCCGCGCGCCAGGAAGTTCTCGAATTAGCGGAAGTGGCTGCAGCGCCGGTGGTAAAAGCTTTGCTCGGAAAAGCGGTAATTCCCGATCGCAGTCCCTACACCACGGGGGGCCTGGGGTTGCTCGGGACGGCGCCCTCGCAAGACGCATTGAAGGAATGCGACACGTTTATCATGGCAGGGACCAGTTTTCCCTACATGGAGTTTTTGCCCGAACCGGGGCAAGCAAAAACCATTCAGATCGACATCGATCCCGCGCGTATCGGACTGCGGCATCCGGCCGACCTGGGGCTGGTGGGAGACTGCCGCACCGTCCTGCGCGCACTGATTCCTTTGATTAAGCACAAGTCGAAGCGCGGCTTTCTCGAAACTTCCCAGAAGCGTATGGACGCGTGGAATCGGCTTATGGAGGAACGCGGCACTCGCACCGACATGCCGATGAAGCCGCAGGTGGTGACCTGGCACTTGAATAAACTGCTCGACTCGAACGCCATCGTGTCGTCCGACAGCGGGACCATCGCCACCTGGACCGCCCGCTATATCGAAATGCGCGACGAGATGCAGTTCTCGCTCTCCGGACTCCTCGCGACCATGGCGAACGGGCTGCCCTATAGCATCGGTGCGGCGGTAGCTTATCCGGGCCGCCAGGTGGTTTGCATAGTCGGTGACGGGGGCCTCACGATGCTGATGGGCGAGATCGCAACGCTGGTTAAATACAATCTCCCGGTGAAGGTGGTGGTCATCAAGAACAATGTTCTGGGTGAAATCAAGTGGGAGCAACTAGTGATGGAAGCCAATCCCGAATACGGTGTGGAGCTTCAACCGATTGATTTCGCCGCTTTCGCGCGTTCGTGCGGCGCCGCCGGTTTCACTATCGACAATCCCGCCGACGCCGAAGGGATTCTGCGGCGCGCCCTGGCTCACCCGGGTCCAGCGGTGATTGAAGCCGTGGTTGACCCGAACGAACCGCCTTTGCCCGGAAATGTGAGCGCGGAACAAGCGCTGCATTTCGCCGAAGCCCTCAACAAAGGCGAGAAAGATCGATGGAAAATCATCCGGACGGTACTGGAAGACAAGATCCGTGAAGTCGTCTGAGGACGTGGACGTTCATGCCTCGATTTAGAGGGCAAGCAACAGCATTCGGTTTTCCTGGAATCCCGGCTACATGGACTTGCGCCAACAAACAAGGTGTTGGGACCGCCTATTCCTGCGGAAGCCGGATCTGGTTCACGATTGCACACGGAATCCTCACTGAGACTTTTTATCCGCGCATCGACACACCGCAATTGCGCGGCTTGGAATTTCTATTCAGCGACGGGAACGAGCTGTTTCTGGAAGAAAAGCGCGATTTCGAGCACGAAGTGGAACGAATCGTTCCGGCCCAGGGATACCTCATTCGCAGTTCAGATCGCAACCGGCGTTTCTCCCTAACCAAGGAAATCATCGCGGAACCCACGCGGCCGTGCATTGTGATGCGGGTTGAACTGCAGGGTGATGACGAGTTCCTCGACCCGCTAGGCATGTACGTTTACTGCGAACCGCACCTTTGCGATGCAGGAAGCAACAACAATGCGTACATCATCGAAGACTGCGGACGGCAAATCCTCGCCGCGGAAAAGAACGGGACATGGCTGGTAGTGGGCGCTTCCTGCCGGTTTTCGCGCCTCTCCTGCGGTTATGTGGGATCGAGCGACGGTTATTCGGATCTGGCTAAGAATGGCCGCATGGCTTTGGAGTTCGACCGGGCAACGGACGGCAACGTCGCCTTGACGGCGCAGCTGAATCTTTCCACATCGCGCGCGTTCGTATTGGGAGTGGCCTTCGGCGAAACGCTGGAACATTCGGTAGCGAACCTGTTTCAGAGTCTCGGCACAGAGTATGAAGACCAGCGCAGGATCTTTGTGCGTCAATGGGAGCACACCACCGCTATTCGCAAACCCCTGGAGAAAGCCAGCCAGGATAATGGACGCCTGTATGAAGCGAGCTGCGCGCTGCTGCTTGCCGCCGAAGATAAAACATATCAGGGCGCATTCGTGGCGTCTCCATCCATTCCTTGGGGCGAGGCGCGCGACGATCAGGAAGGTAAAGGTGGCTATCACCTGGTTTGGACGCGCGACATGGTGGAGGTCGCGATGGGTCTACTGGCCGCCGGCTATACGCGCACGCCGCTGCGCACCTTAATTAACTTCGCCGCCCGGCAGAAGGCGGACGGCGGCTTCACGCAAAATTCTTGGGTCGACGGCAAGAGTTTCCGAAACAATGTTCAGTTGGATGAGGTGGCGTTTCCAGTGCTGCTGGCTGAGCGGCTTTCTCGGGACGGACTCTTGGGCCACTTTGAAGTTGCACCCATGGTCTGCCGCGCTGCCAATTTCCTTTTGCACAGCGGGCCCGTGACGGGCGAGGAGCGCTGGGAAGAGCTGGGAGGCTACTCGCCATCCACCCTGGCTACGGTGATTGCTGCGGAAATTTGCGCCGCGCACCTGTTGAGAGCCAGCGGAGAAGAGGCGTCCGCCGCGCTTCTGGAACAGTATGCGGATTACCTGGTGGCACATCTTGAGGAATGGACCGTCACCGGCAATGGCTCCTTGAGCCCGAAAATACATCGCTATTTTGTGCGCCTGAATCCGGCGAAACCAGGCGAAGTTGCGAAACCTGGGGCGGTGGACCAAGCCGAATTGAAAATGCCGGATCAACCGCCTGGCGAGCCCGACAGCTACCCGGCTCGCGATGTAGTGGACGCCGGCTTTCTCCAGCTTGTGCGATACGGCATCCTGGCGCCAGACGATCCGCTCATTATGGACAGCCTCACAGTAGTTGACCAAGCTCTGATGAGATGTACGCCTGCGGGAAAATGCTGGCGCCGATACAATCGCGACGGCTACGGCCAGCGTCCCGACGGCGGACCTTTCGAGGAGTGGGGACAAGGTGGATCGTGGCCATTGTTGGCCGGCGAACGGGCGCATTATGAGCTGGCGGCCGGGGGGAACTACTGCGAGCTGATCCGGGCTCTTGAACAATTCGCAGCGCCTAACGACCTTCTGCCCGAGCAAATCTGGGATGAAGCGGATCGACCGGAGGCGGGCCTCTATAGCGGCCGTCCCACCGGCTCCGCGGTCCCGTTGCATTGGGCGCACGCCGAATACATCCGCCTGCTGCGTTCGGCCGTGGATGGGCAGGTGTTCGATCTGATTCCGGAAGTGGCTGCGCGATACCTGAAGCAGAAACCGGAATCGCGCGTCGAGTATTGGCTCCCAAAGCACCCAATTCAACGTGCGCGGCGCCAATGCACGCTAAGAATCTGCGCGCCGGAACCATTCCGCTTGCGCTGGTCGGACGATCACTGGGCAACCTGCCGGGACAGCAATTCCATTGGCACTGCTATTGGAGCTGATTATTGCGATCTGGCTTCATCGTCGGTGGAAGCGGGCGTCGAGTTCACTTTCTTCTGGAAACACCGCGAGCAATGGGAAGGCCGAAATTACAGAGTGGAGCGGGAATAAAATCGATGTCGAAATCACCTAAGGTTGTCGTTGTCACGGGCGCTTCGGCCGGCGTGGGGCGCGCGGTAGTGCGAGAATTTGCGAGTGAGGGAGCTTCTATCGGGCTCATTGCCCGCGGCCGGAGCCGGTTGGAATCGGCAAAGCAGGAGGTGGAAGCGCGCGGCGGCAAAGCGCTCGTGATTCCCGCCGATGTCGCCGACGCGAACGCCATAGACCAAGCCGCCGAACAGGTAGAACACGAATTGGGTCCCATCGATGTGTGGGTCAACGACGCCATGACCACCATCTTCGCGCCGGTCGAGAAAATCACGCCCGAAGAATTCAAGCGGACTACCGAAGTGACTTACCTGGGATTTGTCTACGGGACGATGGCGGCCTTGAAGCGGATGAAACCGCGAGATCGCGGGACCATCGTGCAAGTGGGCTCGGCACTGGCTTATCGCTCCATTCCGCTGCAATCCGCCTATTGTGGCGCCAAGCACGCCATGGTCGGCTTCACCGATTCTCTGCGATCGGAGTTGATTCATGATCACAGCAATATTCATTTAACCGTTGTTCACTTGCCCGCCATGAACACGCCTCAATTCAGCTGGTGCCGGACGCGATTGCCGCGGCAGCCGCAGCCAGTGCCTCCGATTTTCCAGCCTGAGGTGGCGGCACGCGCCATCGTGTGGGCGTCCACCCATCGGCGGCGCGAGGTGTTCGTAGCGTGGCCCACCGTGAAAGCTATCTACGGTCAGGACGTGGCGCCCGCTTACGCCGATCGCTATCTTGCGAAATACGCGTACGACGGTCAAGAGACCTCCGAGCCCGTCCCCGCGAATCGTCCCGACAATTTGTTTGAACCAGTCGAAGCGGATTATGCAGCTCACGGTATTTTCGACGACCGGGCGCATCCGTTCAGCATCGAAAGCTGGCTGAATCTGCATCGTGACAAGGTTCTGTACGGCGGCGGCTTGTTACTAGGCTGCATGGCGGCGATGCTGTGGAAACGATGAAAGCCCTGGCCACAATCTCGTCGCTCAGGAGGGCAGACGTCGAAGTCCGGGAGGGCCGATTTCAACGCTGGCTTGCGCTGATCGCGGGGCTGTCGAGCGTCCTCAGCGGGCTAGAGGTCGCCTACGAACATTATCGCGGCGGATACAGCCAGCGCGTGATGTATACGCCCGTGATTCTCAGCGGTTCACTGATGGCAGCAGGCATCGCGGGCTTCTTCAGCCGCAAGGCGGCGCGCACTTTTCTGCCGGCTATCTCCGGCATTACGCTGGCGGACGGAATGCTCGGTTTCTATTTCCACGCGCGTGGCATTGAGCGAAAACCCGGCGGATGGCGCTTGCCGATTACAAATATGGTGATGGGGCCGCCCATCTTCGCTCCGCTTCTATTCGGGGTAAGCGCTTATCTTGGCCTGATTGCCTCCCTGCTGAGACGCGGCGAAAAATCAGGCAAAGGCTGGATCCCGTTGCCGGCGCACTCGCACCATTGGGCCCGCGTCCTGACAGGCCGGCACGAACGGATCGGGCGCGTCCAGGACATCCGCGAGGGGCGTTTTCAACAGCAGATGATCGCAGCTACCATGGTCTCGGCTTTCTTCAGCGGCTTTGAAGCCTGGTATTCGCACTACAAGAACAATTTCCGCTACAAGGCCCAATGGACTCCCATCGTCATCGCGCCCCTGTTGATCGCGGCCGGAGCGCACTCTCTGAGGAATCCACGTACGGCGCAGACTTGGCTGCCCGCCGTTTCCGCAATCGCGATGTTGGATGGCGGAGTGGGTTTTTACTATCACACGCGCGGGGTGGTTCGGCGGCCGGGAGGACTGAAAAAGCCGCTCTACAATGTCATCTACGGTCCGCCGGTTTTCGCGCCATTGCTCTTTGCGGCGTGCGGATTCCTGGGAATTCTAGCCAGCCTGTTGCGGAGAGAGCCTCGCAAAATGCCATGAGTAAATCTCAACCGGGCTATTATCCCGGATTTCACACACTCGATCAGAAAAACCACTGGGATGCCGCTACGCGAAAAGTGGTTCTAAATCGCGTCAATGATGTTCCCGAGATCCGGTTCTTCAAGCCAGAGCAGGCGCGGATGCTGGAAGCCGTCTGCGCCCGCATTCTTCCCCAAGACGATCGTGACGAAGCGCATAAAATCCCCATCGTTCCATGGATCGACGAGCGCTTGTTCACCGACCGGCACGACGGCTATCGGTTCGAGGACATGCCGCCGGATCGCGAAGCATACCATCTGGGACTTCGCGGTATCGAAGACATTGCCCAGCACTTATACGGGCGAAGCTTTTGCAAGATCGGACTTAGCGAGCAGGACCAAATCTTAGAAACGCTCCATGATGCTCGTCCGCCAGCCGCTCATGAAATCTGGATACACATGCCTGTCCATCGATTCTGGATGCTGTTGGTGCAAGACTGCATCACCGTCTACTATTCGCATCCTTGGGCGTGGGATGAAATCGGATTCGGAGGACCAGCCTATCCGCGCGCGTATATGCGGCTGGAACGCGGCGAGCCGGAGCCTTGGGAGAAAGACGAGAAGCGGCACGAGTGGACCGCACTCGGATCTGCGTTGTCCGAAAAGTTCACGGATGTGGCCGGCCTCGCCGAGCACCGCGGCGGCCCGCAAGGGGGAACGCATTGACCTCGCAGTCATTGATACCGAACGGAGCGTCCCCGCACATGCTCGGCGCGATGCAACGGATTCAAACCCCGATGCGCCGCTTCGCCGATGGCGACGAGGTGGACTATGCGATCGTCGGAGTGGGCGCGGGCGGCGGCGTTCTCTTGCAACGCCTGGCACGCGCCGGCTTTCGCGTTATCGGATTCGATGCCGGTCCATTCTGGGATACCGAGCGCGACTGGGTGAGCGATGAAACCGGATCGCACAAGCTGTATTGGAACGACAAGCGCGTCACGGGCGGCCAAGATCCGCTGGCTCTAGGCGCCAACAATAGCGGCAAGGGCGTGGGCGGAGGCACGGTTCATTGGGCTTCTTTCACGCCGCGATTTCATCCTTCAGATTTCCAGACGCACACACTGGATGGCGTCGGGGCGGATTGGCCTCTCACCTATTGGGATCTCAAGCCGTATTACGAACTCATGGAGAAAGAGCTGCCTGTGTCGGGGCCGTATTTCCCTTGGGGCGATCCGCACAGCTATCCTTATGGACCGCACCCGATGGGCGGCGTCGGCGATGTGCTCATCCGCGGGTGCACGAAACTTGGAATCGGCGTGAGCGCCGGAGGACCGGTTGGAATTCTCAGTGGCTCGCGGGCGGACCGGCCTCATTGCATCTACCGCGGATTCTGCATCCAGGGCTGCAAAGTGGGAGCGAAAGCCAGCACGTTGATCACGCACGTGCCGGATGCTCTGGCGAACGGTGCCGAAATCCGTGCGCAAAGCATGGTATCGCGGGTGCATCTCGGAAAGGACCGACGCGTCACCGGCGTCAGTTATTTCGATTCCGAGGGGCGCGAGCATTTCCAGAAGGCCAAGGCCGTGGTGGTGGCTGGATACGCCATTGAAACCCCGCGTCTGCTGTTGAACTCCGGACTCGCGAACTCCAACGGACAAGTAGGGCGTTATCTGATGGCCCAGGCGGGTAACGTGATTCTGGGGCGTTTCGACGAACTCATCCGCATGTATAAAGCTCCGCCCGCTCACGCCCTCACTGAACATTATTATGAGACCGACCCCCAGCGCGGCTTTGCGCGAGGTTTCGCGGTACAAACAGTTGGGCCTTTACCGATTGCATTTGCGAAACAGATGATGACGGCGAAAGGCGCCTGGGGCTGGGGGCTGCGCCGCCTGATGATGGACTACAACCATTGGGCCGCACTGGGGCTGCTGGGTGAAATCCTGCCGCACGCGGACAATCGCGTCACGCTGGCGGACGAGAAAGATCAATTTGGTTTGCCGGTCGCAAAAGTCACCTTCAATCTCTATGACAACGACAAAACGCTGATCGAATATGGCAAACAAAAGGTGATGGATATCATGTGGGCCGCCGGTGCAAAGGAGGTTGTACAGGAGGCTCGATACGCTCATCTGGTGGGCGCCGCGCGCATGGGCCGCGACCCCGGCGAGTCGGTGACGGATCAATTTGGCCGCACCCATGAAATCGCTAATCTTTTTGTCTGTGACGGTAGCCTGATGCCCACTCAGGGTTCGGCCAATCCAGGACTCACGATTATGGCGCTGGCTGCGCGAATTGCGGATTACATGGTCGCGCAAGGAGACCGCATCTTCAGTTCCGATCGGCGCGATATGGAATCGCCGCCCATGCGCCGCGATCTTGCACCTCCCGACACCTGGGGGCACGGCATGCCGACGGTATAACCATGGGCTCCGCATCGCTCATTGATGATGTTCACGTATCCGCCTACACCGTCCCAACCAAAACGCCCGAATCAGATGGGACGCTGGACTGGAGCGAAACGACCATCGTCCTGGTGGAAATCTCCGCCGGCGGCAAAACGGGACTCGGATATAGTTACGCCGATGTCGCGACCGCGCAACTCATCGAGCACACCCTCGTTCCAAGAATCAAAGGTGGCGATGCATTCGCTATTGGAGAGCTGTGGCAGAAGATGGGGATTGCCGTGCGAAATCTGGGCCGATCCGGAATCACCGCCATGGCGATCGCGGCTGTCGACAACGCGCTATGGGATTTAAAGGCGAAACTGTTGGATGTTTCGGTGGCGTCGTTGCTCGGCCCAGTAAGGCGAGACGTGATGGCTTACGGCAGCGGCGGATTCACGTCTTATTCGGAACAGGAACTCCTGGACCAGATGACCGGCTGGGTGGCGAGCGGGATGCGTGCGGTAAAGATGAAGATCGGCCGCAATCCGGCCAGCGATCTAAAACGCGTCGCGTCGGTTAAGAAGACGATCGGATCGCAGACAGAGCTTTTCGTAGATGCCAATGGAGCCTACACCCGGAAGCAGGCTCTTTCCCAGGCCCATCGCTTCGCTGAGATGGGCGTCACATGGTTTGAAGAACCGGTTTCGTCCGACGACCTGGACGGGCTGCGGTTGATTCGCGATTCCGGGCCGCCGGGCATGAATATCGCGGCGGGCGAGTACGGATATAACGCCTGGTATTTTCGCCGCATGCTGGCGGCCGGCGCCGTGGATGTTCTGCAGGCCGACGCCACCCGCTGCGGCGGTATCTCGGGCTTTCTGCAGGCGGATGCGCTTTGCGAGGGCCACTCGCTGCCCTTGTCGGCCCATACCGCCCCGTCCGTCCATGCCCACGTATGTTGCGCGGCGCAACGAGTAATTCACACTGAATATTTCTTCGACCATGTACGGCTGGAACAAATGGCGTTTGATGGCGCCATCCAGGCTGTAGACGGGATGCTCCGGCCGAATCTCGATCAACCGGGATTCGGTTTGATCTGGAAGCAGGCGGACATGCGGCGTTATCAAACCTACGCTAGCAGCCCGTGGCAGAAACCCCTCTACCGTGGAACGCCTCGCCAACCGGGTATAGCGCTGGCTTCCGGAAATAGTTGCGAGCCGAACCGTCCGAACCAGTCCGAGACCACTCGGCACGCGTCAGAGAGCGCGAATAGGTCGAAAAGAAGGGACCGTTGCCGGTTCCAACGCCCCTGGGCTTGCCGTGGCTTGCCCCAACCGCCTAACTTGCGCATCAATAGCCCGATGTTGAACGCCGCGACCTGCACCAGCACCCGCTTGAGCACGTTGTCAGCGCCGCGTACGTACACTCGCCGCATGGCGCCAGTCTCATAGCAGTGCGCGAAGCTGCGTTCGCACAACTCGCCTCGCAGTTTCTGTAGCCGCTTCGACCGCTCCGCACGTACCCGCCGCCGGTTCCCATACACACAACGTTGTTCTTCCGCTTTGCCAGGCCAGTGCCGCTGCCCACGCTCCGGCTCCGGGACATAACTGCGAATCTGGCGCGCGGCCAGTTCCATCAACACTGCACCGCTGTGATAACCCTTGTCCATCACCACTTCTTCGATCCCCACTGGATGCGACTGCACGGCCTCGCACTGCGCCGCATCCAGCGTCTCCACGTAGCTCGACGTGTCGCCGCGATCGGCCGGCTGCACCGTCACCGCCAGCAACGCACCGGACGCCAGATCCACGGCGTGCTCGGCCTTGTAGGCCAGCCTGGTGCGCCCGTCCTTCATCTTCGTTATTCGCGCCGAAGGGTCGTGCGGGTTGGTCCAATCGTCATTGGACGCCTTCTTCTTTCGCTTCCGATCTAGCCGCGCCAACTGCTCTTGGGTCGGATTTTCGAGACCTTCGGCTTGCGCCAACTGCCGCAGATAATCGTCGTAGGTTTGGCCCGTGTCCCGCCGCACCAAACTCTTCATCGCCGCATTGGCCTCCAAGCTGGTGGCGTCAATACATACGCTTTGCGCATCGGCCAACCCATGCTTGCGCAGAATCTTTAGCACCCACTTCATCACCGCCCGGTGCGTCTGCACCGAATACAAACGTCGGGTCCGCGACACCGTCGAATGATCCGGCGTTGGCTCGCTCAGATCGTAGCCCAGGAACTTGCGGTAGCTCAAGCTGTCCGCCGCCCGCCACGCGATGCCGCGCTCCGAATCGATTCCTTCGAAGTAACCCAACAGCAGCATCCGGAAATACGTTCCCGGCGTGATCGACGGGCGGCCCGAACTGCTCTTGTAATACTTCCGACAGATGAATTCGATTCGCTGATCGAACTTCTCGGCATTCAACACCGCGTTCAGCCGCTCGTAAAACACATGTCCCGGCGTGCTCACGATCTCGCTGAATGCCACCCACAGATCTTCCTGCTTCTCCCGATCCTTCTTGCGCCCCATGCCCATGGATACAAGACGTTCAAAACACAATCGGGGTCACATGTTTTGGAAAGTTTTTACCACGGGCTGCTAGCCAAGCATGAATCGAGTTGTACAGTTCGTGGGGCCGAACGGAGCCGTACAACTTTTCGGCGTCAAATTAGTCGGCGTCAACGGCGAGAGCGGAAAGAAGCTGCTCTTCACCATCGCGTTCCTAGCGCTGGTCTGCTTTCTTGCCTGGGGGATCGGCGCGTTGGCCGGCGTCGTTCTCCGCCAGCGCTCCCGGCGGTTCGCTTTCTGGACCAAGCAAGGTATACATCTCTTTTCTGTCGCGCTGCTGATCATCGGATTTTGCTCCATTTGGTTTGACGATCCGGTGCGGCTGGCGACGGCGTTTGGCCTGGTGACCGCCGGACTGGCCTTTGCTCTGCAACGTGTCATCACTGCGCTGGCCGCGTATCGTTTACGCATCGTGATGGGCGGCGTTCGCGGAGACGTGATAGAGCTGGGATTCATACAAACCACCATCATGGAGATGGGACAGCCACCTCCAGTGCAGAGCGACGATCCTGCAATGTGGGTGAAGGCCCGTCAATATACCGGCCGAATTGTGACCATTACCAACGACAAGATCTTCGAGACGCCGGTTTTCAACTATACCCGCGACATTCCCTTCATCTGGGAGGAAATGCAGATTCCGATCTCATACCAAGCCGATGTCCGGCGCGCGGAGGAAATCATAGTCGCGGCGGCGCGCAAATTCACAGCGCAGTTCCAGGAGATCGGCGAGCAGGCGCTGGCTGAGTTGGAGCGGCGGTACTTTGTGCAGCGCGGCGAGTTTGAACCGAAGATGTTCATGCGGCTGACCGACAGCTGGATCGAGCTGACGGTACGTTTCATCACACGGGAATACGGCGTGCGCGAAGTAAAAAACAAAATGAGCCGCGAGATTTTGGCGGAATTCAATAAGGCCGGATTGGGAATCGCTTCCAGCACTTACGACATCGTCGGCATGCCGCCAATCTCGGTCCGCCTAGATCGTTCGATGGACAGCCTACAAGAGTAAGGCTTTCTCTCATGGGGCTGCCCAGGGATACGGCATCTCGCGTCGCGCGTGGGCGGACGGATTGAACACGATTCACCGCGCATCCGCGGCGCCGGCACCGCTTTGCGATTCGACGAACGGTTCCTGTCCGGCAGCCATAGCGAACGTGTCTAATCGGTAGTGCACGGCGCGAAGAAGGGTCCGCCTGGCGAAATTGGCGGCGCTGTCCGCGCGCTGGCTGGGGAATCTGCTTTCGCTCAAATGAATTGGGGTGAAGCCGCCATTGAGACAATCCCGCCATTGAATGATTTTTGCTACTCAAACGGCCGCTTCTCCTTCAAATGGCCCTCGGCTGGTGAAGCGGAAGTGGGCTCGGGTGGCGACCAAGCCGCCGAGGAATAACCGTCCGAAGACTCGTCGAGACGATGGCCCGGGAACTGGCTTAGGTCGGTTGGTAGGCGCGGCTGGACTCGAACCAGCGACCACCTGCTTAGAAGGCACCCAGCGTACTTCTATGCGCTCCAAGGCATACCTCCTGTTCTTTGGCTTTTCAACAATTTAGGGAGTCTGCTCTTCGCTCAAAGGCAAGTCCCATCGGTCGAAAGGATAGCGTTTTGATACGGTTTTGATACGGTCAAAAGCAGGCGTCGGTGGTACCTTCTAGCGTGCCGCTCCAAAACGAACCATCGCGAAACCGGGCCGGGTCGCCGGCCACGCATAACGTGGTGGTCAAGAGCGTGGATGGAGGAGCACAGCCCTGAAAAGGCTGGCGTCGGCGGTTCGATTCCGTCCCTGGCCACCACTTTCTTTACTTATCTACCAATAACTTAGCAAGGTACTAAATCAATCGTACCGGTTTTGTACCGCCACCCCGCCGTATAATTCCTCCCAGAGGCAGGCTTCATGCTCAACATTTATACGCGTCACAAAACCGACTGCGAACATGCCGAAGACATGCGCTGGCGCCGGTGCCGGTGCCCGAAATGGATTCGCGGCGTTTTGCCGAATGGCCTCGCGGTCCGCGAATCGGCGAAGACGCGCAGTTGGGAACAAGCCGAACGCAATGCGAAACAAATGGAAGCCGAGGCCGACCCCACCGCCGCCGAACAATCGAAACCACGACGGGTCACCGTTCGGGAAGCTGTGGAGATGTTTTTAAAGGACGAAGAGGCTCGCGGCCTGGAGGCAACCTCGCGCAAGAAATCGAAAACCCTGTTCGAGCGGCAGTTCCGACCCTGGTGTGACGCGCGCAAGCTGAACCATGTCAATCAGCTCACGCCGCTCGATCTCACCGACTTTCGTGCGACCTGGAAAAACGGGGATGTGACTACCCACCGTAAGCACGAACGGATGGTCTCGTTCTTTTCGTTTTGTGTCCGGAATGAATTTCTTCGGAAGAATCCCATGGAGGCTCTGAAGAAGCCGAAAACACCCGACATGGTCCCGACGGACTACTTTCGTCCGGGCGAGTTTGACGCAGTCCTCGCCGCAACCCAGAAATACGACTTCGGTGGGGGCAACGACTGCCGTGATCGCAGAGTGCGATTGAAGGCGCTGACCCTTCTCATGCGCTGGTCCGGTCTCTCGATCCTCGATGCCACGAAGCTGGAGCGGGACCGGCTCTCAAAGAACGAGAACGGTGACGATCAGATCTTCCTCTATCGCGCCAAGACCGGCGTGCCCGTGTTCGTGGTGATCCCCGCCAATGTCGCCGAGGCTCTTCGGGCGCTGCCGAATTCGAATCCGCGATATTTCTTTTGGTCCGGGAACGGAGATCCCCGCAGCGCCGTCAAGGCGTTGCAACGCTCCTACTGGAAGCTGTTTCGATTGGCCGAGATCAAGCTGCCCGATGGCGCCCGAAAACGCTGCCACCCGCATATGCTCCGCGATACATTCGCGGTCGAATTACTCCTGGCAGGCGTACCGATCGATCAGGTGTCCCTTCTGCTAGGACATTCCAGCGTGAAAATTACCGAGCGTCATTACTCACCGTTCTGCAAGGCCCGGCAGCAACAGTTGGCGGCATCGGTTAAACTGGCGTGGGAAAAACCCAAGGCTTCTGACGCCACCAAGAAGGCAAAGCGGAGCAGGCGAAATGCGTCGGCTGCAGCCTAGCCCGCCTTGCGGATTCGCCTATGGACGCGCTGCAACACGCTCTCGGGAATTCGCAAAGTTCTGTACGCCCGTTTGAATCGCTGCTCTTCATGGCACTCCAGAACGTCCGGCTCACCCGCGAAAATCCTCCGGATCGTTTTCTCGCTCAGGCCCCAAAGCTCGACGATCTCTGAAATTGAATAGTGCTTTTCGAATGCGATGTCGCGGACATCGCCATCCCTTCCCAGTCTATTCTCTTCTCTCCCTACATTCCTTCGCCAAGACATCAGTTCTCCAAAATCGGCTACAAGAGCAGAATATGGGGAGTCCGCCGAGAAGTCCAATGTTAAAGCGATGGACCTTGATGGCGATGGCGGATTGGCCTGGACTTCAACGCCGTAAACCCATTTCCAGTAGATTGACGATTCCCTCGGATCAGTGTGATACGAGCCGCGGGCTGTATGTTTCTCTCGTTTAAGTCGCGTTCGATTAGGGTTTATGTGCCGGTTGTGTGGGTGAGGCACGCCGCTCGATCAACGTGGCGGAGACTGAGCCTCAGAATCTAGCTATGAACCTTGGTTCGAATCCAAGCCGGGGAGCCAGCCCGAACCGCTCTCCAAACTTGCCGCTCTCTTGTTTTAGCAAACCGATGTTTCCGACAAGTTCGGCGATTGCTTGCCGATTGCTCCGTTGCCGGCTAAGGTCGCAAGGCCCGCGCGGACAAATGGAACACGCACCGAGGGGTCGCAAATCATTCTCAATCTCAATAAGATGAGGCACTGTAAAGAGTTACGCCGAAGGTGCGAATGCGCCCCGCGTGTCGTTTTTGCCGCCTGTCTCGCACAGATGGCGCCTCTTAATTGCCCTGAGGGTTGCACCCAGCGCAGAATCGTCGCCCCACCTCCCGCCACCGTTTTCTTCTACTCACTGATTCAACTTGTATCGCAAATGGAACGCACATGCGATGATTTCTTAGTCGAACTGGCGCCCCTTAAAATTGACTTTTTTTACCCTTTGGGCTAGCATATTCACGTTTTTGGTACGTCATTCCAGTGGTCGGGGCTGCTACCTATATGTCGGAGGATTTCGGCGCTAGATCGTTTTCACGCCGGCTTACGATCCTGTTGATGGCGGGTGGCTTCTTCGCCCTCAGCGCCCAGCAGAAACAACCCACGGATGAGCATGTGCCAGTCGCTTCCCCGCAGCGCGCCCTGATCAACCGCTATTGTGTCGGCTGTCACAATAGCAAGCTCAAAACGGCAGGCCTCGCACTCGACACGGCCAATGTGGACAGCGCGAATAAGAATCCAGAAGTTTGGGAAAAGGTCCTCCGCAAAGTGCGTGCCCGTTATATGCCGCCGGCGGGCATGCCACGGCCGGATGAAAAGGCCTACCAGTCCCTAGTCTCGTACTTAGAGACGTCGCTTGACCAGTTGAGCGCCGTAAGCCCGAATCCGGGTCGCACTCCCGCGCTACGCCGGTTAACTCGAACCGAATACCAAGATGCGATCCGCGACCTGCTCGGGCTTCAGGTCGATGTCACGCAGCTTCTGCCGAGTGATGATTCAAGCTATGGTTTCGACAACATTACGGTCGGAGAGCTCTCGCCGACACTGTTGGAGCGATACCTGGCGGCGGCGCGGAAAATCAGCCGTTTGGCGATAGGAACTCCGGTGCGTTCCCCAGGAGGCGAAACCATCCTGATTCCTCCGGACCTGACCCAAGAGGAGCACTTCGACGAACTACCTTTCGGCACGCGCGGCGGGGCCACCGTCCACTACACTTTCCCGCAGGGCGGTAAGTACGAAATTACGCTTCAACTCAGCAGGGACCGCAACGAGCACATCGAGGGTTTGGCCGCACCGACCGACGTGGAACTGCTGTTGGATGGCGAGCGGGTGCAGCTGTTCACGGTGAAGCCCGTGAATAATGTATCGGGAATTCGAAACGCCACCGACCTTCCCAGCGACGACTTGGTCGACAAGCATCTCCACATCCGCATTCCGGTTACCGCAGGCCCGCACACGCTGGGAGTTACCTTCCCCAAGAATAGTCCCTCGCTGCTCCTGGAAACGGAGCGCCAGCCATACCAGGCCCACTTTAATATGTACCGGCATCCTCGAATCCATCCGGCGCTGTATTCGATCAATGTAATCGGTCCCTATGACGCGACCGGCGCTGGGGACACGCCCAGCCGCCGCCTGATTTTTGTGTGCCACCCAGCGAATCAATCCGATGAAGAAAGCTGTGCTAAGCGTATCCTTTCCAATTTTGCACGCCGCGCCTACCGGCGGCCAGTGACCGATGCGGACCTTCAGATCCCGCTCAAGTTTTATCGGGAAACGCGGACCAGCGAGGGATTCGAGGCCGGGATTGAGAAAGGACTGCAAGCCTTGCTGATCAGCCCGGAGTTCTTGTTCCGGGTGGAGCGGGATCCTGCGAACGTGCCGTCCAATACCGCCTATCGGATCACCGACCTGGAGCTTGCAACGCGGCTGTCGTTTTTCCTTTGGAGCAGCGTTCCCGACGACGAGTTACTAGACCTGGCAATTGCGGGCAAACTCAAAGAGCCCACTGTGCTCGAGACGCAGGTGCGACGGATGCTAGCCGACACCCGCTCCGAAGCGTTAGTGAACAACTTTGCCGATCAGTGGCTCTACCTGCGCAACCTGGACACTATCATTCCCGACGCGCGCTTGTTTCCGGACTTTGATGACAATCTGCGTCAAGCCATGCGGCGTGAAACGGAGCTCTTTTTCGAGAGCATTATGCGCGAGGACCGGAACGTGGTGGATCTATTGAGCGCCAATTATACCTTCCTTAATGAGCGGCTTGCTAAGCACTATGGTGTCCCGAACGTATACGACAGCTATTTCCGGCGTGTCACTTTTGGCGCGAACAGCGTACGCGGGGGATTGCTGGGTCAAGCCAGCATTCTGACGGTGACTTCCTACGCCGACCGGACCTCGCCCGTGATTCGTGGCAAGTGGATTCTCACCAACATCGTCGGCTTACCGCCGCCCCCGCCCCCGCCAAACGTGCCGCCGCTTAAGGACAACGGTTCCGCTGGTAAGTTTATGACGATGCGTGAGCGCATGGCGGCACACCGCGCCAATCCGCCCTGCGCCGGTTGTCATAAGCTCATGGACCCAGTGGGCTTTTCGCTTGAAAACTATGACGCCGAAGGCCGCTGGCGGACTAGGGAAGAAGATGTGGCCATCGATGCTTCGGGAAATCTTCCTGATGGCGGCGCGTTTTCGGGCGCTTCCGGACTCCGCAGGGCGTTGCTCAGCCGTCCGGAGCTGTTCGTGAGCACTCTCACAGAAAAACTTCTCACCTACGCGTTAGGGCGAGGGCTGGAATATTACGACGCGCCAGCAGTCCGCAAAATCGTGCGGGATGCCCTCGCCAACGACTACCGTTTCTCGTCGCTTATTTTAGGGATTGTTAACAGCACTCCATTTCAAATGCGGAGATCACAATGATCGTCACGAAGAAGGCTTTGCCTCGCCGGACTTTTCTGCGAGGCGCCGGCGTCGCTTTGGCGCTGCCATTACTGGATGCGATGATTCCAGCCTTTTCTGCCAAGGCCGCTTCCATTATTTTTCCGGTGCGCCGCCTGGGATTTGTATTCATCCCGATGGGTGCTAATTTGGCCGAGTGGTTCCCGAAAGGAGTGGGGAGTATTACTGAATTATCCCCCACATTGAGCACGCTCACTCCATTTCTGAGCCAAATCACTGTGCTTTCGAATTTAGAGCTGAAGAACGCGTATTCGACAGGCAATCACGCGACTTCAAATTCCGCGTTCCTCAGTGCCGCGAAGGCCAAGGCGACCGAAGGCGCCGATTACGAATTAGCCACCACGGTCGATCAGATCGCGGCCAAGCATTTGGGCAAGGATACGCGGCTGCCGTCGCTCGAATTGGCCATGGATGAGACAAACCCGATTGGCGCCTGCGACGGAGGTTTGTCGTGTGTATACGCAAACTGCCTCTCTTGGTCGTCACCCACCACACCGCTACCCTCAGAGGCAAACCCGCGGGTGGTCTTTGAGCGCCTGTTTGGAGACGGCGGCAGCGCCGCGGACCAGCTTGCTGAAATGCGAGAAGACCGCAGCATGATCGATTTCGTGAGCGAGGATATTGCACACGTTCAGAGGGAGCTCGGCCCGGGCGATCGCACCAAGCTCAGCCAGTACCTCGATACAGTTCGGGAGTTGGAGCGCCGCATTCAGAAAGCGGAGGAGCAAATGGCCAAGAACACCATGCCCGACCTCACCCGTCCGCTTGGGGCGCCGTCCGAATATGGAGACCATGCCAAGTTGATGTTCGATTTGCAAGTGCTGGCTATGCAGGCGGATATAACCCGAGTCATTACGTTTCAGATGGCTCGGGAAGCAAGCACCCGCGCCTATCCGGAAGTCGGAGTTTCGGAAGGGCACCATCCCACCTCGCACCACGGAAACAATCCCGAGAAGCTGGCGAAGCTGGCTAAAATCAACGCGTATCATGTGTCGTTGTTCGCGTACTACCTGGAGAAGTTGAAGTCCACTCGGGACGGCGATGGCTCGCTGCTGGACCATTCCATGTTCGTACTGGGCAGCGGCATGGGTAATCCCGATGTACATGACCACTTGAACCTGCCGATGCTCGTCGCGGGAGGCGGAGCTGGCAAGATGAAGGGCGGGCACCACATTAAGTATGCTGAGCCGACTCCGCTAGCCAACCTTCACCTAACCCTCTTGGAGAAAGTAGGAATTCACCAGGACAGCTTCGCGGACAGCCGAGGAGAAGTGGAGGAATTACTTTCTGTGTGATCCAATGAGGCGGATCGGAAGGAGGTAACCGTGATGCATTTGAGATGCTGCAACGCTCTCTGGATCACCCTCGTGGCAACGGCAACAGGTCTCGTTGCCGCAAGTTCCGATGTCCGGCTGGTGGAGGCCGTGAAGAATTCGGATAAATCGGCCGTTCACGCCCTGCTTCCGCAACATGTCGATTTGAATGCCGTAGACACGGATGGTTCAACGGCCCTGCATTGGGCGGTACGTCGGGACGATCTGGAGACGGCCGCCTCACTGATCAGAAGCGGCGCAAACGTGAAGGCGGCGAATCGCTATGGGGTCACACCGCTCTCGCTGGCCTGCGTCAGTGGGAACGCAGCTATGATCGAGGTGCTACTGAAGGCCGGAGCCGATCCCAACTCCGCACTCCCCGGAGGAGAAACCGCATTGATGACCGCGTCGCGTACAGGCAAAGCAGACGCTGTCAAGGTCCTCATCTCCCAAGGCGCCAACGTCAACTTCAAAGATCCCCTGCGCGGGCAGACCGCCCTGATGTGGGCAGCCGCTGAAGGCAACACTGCGGCTGTGCGAGAGTTGGTGGAGCACGGCGCCGACATCCACGCCGTCACGAAAGGTGGGCTTACAGCATTGCTGTTTGCGGTGCGCGAGGGCCGGATCGACACCGTCCGGGCGTTGCTGAAAGCCGGGACGGACGTGAATGAGACTTGGAAAGGCGCTAGAGGTGTGTCCGGCATGAGCGCGATGGTCTTGGCCGTCGCAAACGGCCATTTCGAGCTCGCGGCTATGATGCTGGACGCAGGCGCCGATCCCAATGCTGCGGCCCAGGGCTGGACCGCTTTGCATGAGATTACCTGGGTTCGCCAACCGGGCCGTGCCAGCGACAACGACCTCGCTCCGGAGGGCTCTGGAAATATGTCTAGTCTCGACCTAGTGAGAAAGCTGGCAGCCAAGGGCGCGAATCTGAACGCTCGGATGACCAAGCGGGGGATGATGGGGCAAGCCAATCTGAAAACCGACTTGAATATGATTGGCGCAACGCCCTTCTTGATGGCAGCCAGAACGGGCGACGCTCCCTTGATGCGTCTCTTGGCCCAACTCGGCGCCGACCCGCTGTTGCCCAACGCAGACAACACAACGCCGCTACTAGTGGCCGCGGGAGTCGGTACCAATGCTCCAGGAGAGGACCCCGGGACAGAAACCGAAGTGCTGGAGGCTGTGAAAGTGGCCTTGGAACTGGGCAACGACATAAATGCGGTAGACAATAAGGGCGAGACGGTGATGCACGCTGCGGCTTACAAGGACGTCCCGTCCGTTGCGCAATACCTAATTGATAAGGGCGCCAAAATCGAAGTCTGGAATAAAAAGAATAAGACCGGATGGACGCCCTTGCGGATCGCCTACGGAGTCGTAATACCGGGGGACAACACCCGAGAAGGTTCACCCGCCATGGAGGCCGTCCTCAGCAAGGCTCTGGCTGCGGCGGGACTGTCCACGGTTGTGGAACCTGACATAGTTCGAGCCGGACACATTATCAAAAGCGTAAGTGTCCAGCCACGCGATCTGCCGGATGGCGATGGGAAGGCTCTTGTGTTGAAAGTGTGCACCGTATGTCACGAGCTAGGCCGAATTACCACCGGAAGAAAGACCAAAGCGGAATGGAGCGACACCGTCGGCAGAATGGCCGGCCGGGGTGCGCAGGCTTCCGATGAAGAGTTCGAGACCATCGCAAATTACTTGACTAAGAACTTCGGCAAGGACCAAGCTCCCGAGAAGAGCAACTAGCGCGGTGTAGGAATCGCGCGGTCACATACTCGGTTTGATCTCGACGGATCACATCCTCCGGAAATCGAGCTTTAACGAAAGACAACACTGGTCGCGTATTACACCGGCGCCATAAACACAGCTCATGCTACGAGAACGTCTACCCAGGGCTCGCGCTCGCGCTTGGAGGCAACTCAACCCGCTCATCCTAGCCTTGGAACACAAGGAAGTTTTGGAGAGGTGAAGCTGCCATAAACCCCGCCGGGCTGATCCGCGAAAAATGTTTGCCCGAACGACCTTTTGCAAGGTATAAATACTCTTGCTGTGGGTCCGCTCCGTTGGCTGGTTTCAGACGTCCCCCGAGGAGAAAGCCGCATGCTATCGTTTCCACCGATGTCACAACGTATTTTATTAACAGCCCTTCTATGCGCGATAAAACTATGTCACGGCGCCCAGCCTGTTATCGATAATGAACAGGTCACGGTCTGGGACCTGACAGGCGACGATAGCCGACCGGTTACTCACGCTCACGACTTTGTCGCCGTTTACCTGACTCCTAGTGCGGATGGTAAGCATGAGCTGGGGGATGTTGTCTTCGCGCATAGCGGCGTATTCGAAGTGAAGCAGCACGAGCGCATAGTATTCATCAATCTAAAGGACTACAAGCTCACGCCTAGCCCAAATACAACGGGTTATCCGCTCGCGTTTCCGCGAGCACACGCGATCAAGCTAATCGATAATGACCGTGTCACTGTATGGAGCTATCACTGGCAGCCAGGCGAGCCAACGCCCATGCACTTTCACGACAAGAATACCGTAGTGGTATTTATGGAAGACACGAATCTGCGGTCGACCACACCGGACGGAAACAACAATATGAATTCGTATGCGAAGTTCGAAACTCGATTCATGCTTCGGAATCGGATCCACAGCGAAGTGCTGGTGAAAGGCACCGGGAGCGGTATCATGACCGAACTGAAGTAGCGCACTCTCCTCAATTTCACGGTTTTTGGGCAACCGGCTGCGGTGGCCTTAGGGATCGTTAAGAAATAACCTATCCAGTCTTGGCTAGGTGTGGATGAATTTCGTAGTTCCAGTCGCCGTGGAATTTGTCGCGCCGCAATCGTACGCCCGCAAGTTCTTGGTCTTCGATCTTGGTTCCGGCTGGATAGGTGCCGCCATCCAGTTCAGCGTGAATCTTTAGCCCGCATTTCTCACAGACCCTATAGCAAAAAGCCGTCCTTCATGGCATAACTGAGTTTCCAGACAAAGTTAGAGCCAAAGAAAGGACGGCCTTCGCTATGACAGAGTGTAACCAATCAGGCTTCGGATTTGAAGCGTGCGGAAGACGGGAGGTGGTGGCGCGGTTCGATGGGGGCACGATCAGTTCCGACGGTGGCGCCTTCCTATTGCGTCAGACCGACCGGCGACTGAATCTGCTGCCGCGTCTGGCGCAGTGTTTGCTGGATGGCCGGGATCCGGATCTGGTGAAACACTCCATTCTGGAAATGCTCTCGCAGCGAGTATACGGCCTGGCGTTGGGCTATGAAGACCTGAACGATCACGAGCGACTACGGAACGATCCGGTGTTCGGAATTCTGGCGGGACGCGAGGATCTGGCGGCGCCGCTGGCTGGAAAGAGCACGTTGAACCGCATGGAACTGGGCGCGGGCGCCAGGGACCGGTACAAGAAGATCACGTTCTGGAAAGAGGCGCTGGATGAGTTGCTGGTGCAGGTGTTCTTGGAGTCGCACCAGACGGCTCCCGAGGAGATCGTTGTGGACGTGGATACCACCGACCTGCCGTTGCACGGCCACCAGGAGGGACGGTTCTTCCACGGTTACTACGACGAATATTGCTATCTGCCGCTCTACGTCTTTTGCGGAGAACACGTGCTGTGCGCGCGCCTGCGGGAATCCAATCATGACGCCGCCTTCGGCTGTCTGGCGGAGATACAAAGAATCGTGGCGCAGATTCACGCGGCCTGGCCGAAGGTGAAAATCATTCTGCGCGGGGATTCCGGATTCTGCCGCAACGAGCTGATGAGCTGGTGCGAGAACCATGGCGTGGACTTTGTCTTCGGACTGGCGCGGAATCAGCGGCTGCGGAAGATCATCGGGGCCGAGATGTATGAAGCGACCCAGCAGTGGAACCGGACCGGGAAACCAGCGCGGGTCTTTGCCGAGTTTGACTATCAGACCAGAAAGACCAAGCAGAGTGGCTGGGACCGGAAGCGGCGTGTGGTCGCCAAGGCCGAGCACATCGACGGGAAAGAGAACCCGCGTTTCGTGGTGACCTCGCTCAGCGGTGCGGAGTGGACGGCGCAAGTGCTGTATGAAAACTCTACTGCGCTCGCGGCGACATGGAGAACCGCATCAAGGAACAGTTCAGCTTATTTGCCGATCGGGTCAGTACCGAGACCATGCGAGCCAATCAAATGCGCCTGTATCTGTCGACGATGGCCTATGTGCTGGTCAGCGGATTGCGGCGGCTGGGACTGCAAGCCACCGAGTTGGCGCAAGCGCAGGTGTCCACCATCCGTACCAAGCTGCTCAAGATCGGCGCGCAGATCCGGGTGACGGTGCGCAAGGTCTGGGTTTCGATGGCCTCCAGTTATCCCTGGCAAGGCCTGTATCAACAGGTCTGGGCGAACTTGCGCTCCTGACCTGCCCACACCGAGACCTCCTTCTTGAGAGTTTCATCTAACTGGCGCGGCCGGTTGGGAGCAGTGCGTTCACACGGCAATCAGAGGCACTCTCCGCTACCCACTGGACAGCCGAATTGTTCGCTACACTCGCTCAAACGACCACTGTCACTCGTCCCTCATCAGTTCGTGCATCGCAGGACCTCTTCTGTCCGCCCTTTTCGGTCTGCGCTGAACTACCTGTGAGAAAGGCGGGTTAGCCCCTTCGCAGTGGTCGTTGCCGCAATGAGATTGACAATCACTTCGAAGCTCAAGAGCGGCTTACCGCGCCAGTTTTGACTGATGAAACTGAACAGTCTGTGTTCGATTTTTGTTCCACTTGCTGGTGCCAGGCGGAAAGTGGCAGACTGCGATCCGCAGACCAGTTTCGTCCGCCAACTTCTATAGTTCCACCTTCCACAGCCGGAGGCGCGGCCCGTTACTGCCTCCGGCATCTGCGGTGATCAACAGCCGATTGGCCTTCGGATATACCGGCTGCCCCATCGACTGCCACCACCGCCGAATGCTTTCCACCGCGAATGCTGTCGGTGTCGTGGTCGACTCCCACACTCACCCATCCGGTATTCTGGGCCAGATCATAGATGCCGTACGGCGTCGCCCGACCTAATTCCGGAATTAGAAAATCATGCACCCGGACCTTCTCCGGCTTTCCCTGGGGACGCAATTCCCGCCCGCTATTCTTGAAGTTGCCAACCAGTTCCTTCTTCTTTGTATCCCACCGAAATCACGGGCTGCTTGCTGGCTAAGAAGCGCTGCACCTTGCGATTGATGTATTCAAATTGCGCGTTTCGATCCGGGTGGCTATCGCCCTCGGTGGTCTTGCGGTTGGCTTGCAAACTGTACCCCAACTTCCGTAATAGCTCCGCCACCACTGGGTAGCTGATGACATGCCCCTGCTTGTCTAATTCCTCCGCCAAGCGTCACACGCTCTTGCACGTCCACCGCAGCGGAGACTCCGGATCGCCGCGCGTAACGGGCTCGACCAACTTTTCCAAATCGACAAGAACCGCGGCATCCCGTTCAGCTATTCTCTTGCGCCCGCCTCCTGGCCGACGCACGCGTCCCATCAGCGCCGTTTTGGGGTTCTTTAACTCCGCGACGCCTTGGCGAATGACGGGGCGGGAGATTCCCGTTGCCCGCCAGACAGCCGAGATGCCGCCTCGCGGCAACGCCAAGCTTTCGGCGCCAGCCACCAAAGGCGCGAACGTTCGTCCAGTAACCTGCTTAGAACAGAGAACCGCTTCTTGATTCCGGTGAGGTCCGTCACCTCTTCAGAATACGCCCAAACATTCTCGATTGGAAATGTTATTTCTTAACGGGCCCTTAGGTAGCTTTACACCCTGGAGATCACCAGTATGCGCCGGAGAAAACGAAAGGTATCCGCTTGAGATGTTTACGAACAAATCGTCTCCGGGCTTTTGCGTGGGCAATCGTCTTCAAGATCGCAAGCGGCGTAAGAGGGGTTAAGGTTGAATGCTTCAAGGAAAAGGCCCAGAACGTCCCCGAGATTCCTTACGAACCTTTTTCCTAACCTGCTGAAGTACCGGAATCGGCCTTCACTAGCCGAGATCAATCGGACATAAAGAAGTGAGGTCCAGATTGGATCATGCCCTGCGATCAAACCGATCTAGAATGCCGGTTGATAGGAACTTCAAGGAGGAAGAATCAGGTTGAGCGCCGACAAATTCAGCGACAATATTCGATCCGATCTCATCGAAATAGTCGAGCACCCGCGGAAAGTGTTAGTTCTTACGATCCTCGTCCGGCAGCTTGAACGCAATCAATTCGCCCGGGAATCCTGGCCCCGCGATCGCGAGGACGACGTATTGCCTTCCATTGAGCATGTAAGTCATCGGCGTGCCCGTTTGTCCAGCTGGCATTCGGACTGCACCGACTTCCTTGCCAGTCGCTTTGTCATACGCTCGCAGCATGACGTCCGACTTTTCGGCGCTTCGTTCGCCGCAAATCAGCAGGGTCTTGGTCACAAGCACACCGAAGATTCCAGCCCTTCCCGTGCGAGGAATGTTGAGGCCCTTAAGTGCAGGGTTGTTGCGGATACTATCGGGAGTCTCCCCGTGCGCAATCTGCCACAAAATCTCGCCCTTGTTCAAATCGATCGCGCTGATGCTTCCGTAGGGAGGTTTCGGCAGAGGCAAACCCTGCACCCTGAGGCTGGGGCGCGCGCCTTCCGCGCCTTCACCACTCGCGGTTCGGGGCATCGCCATTCCCCAGACAAACGCCATATCTGTCTGTTTCGGATCGCCCCGAACAAGCCCGATGTTTCCCATGATCCGCTGCGAGGGGACGTAGACGATGTGGGTTTCGGGATCGTAGGAACCACCGGGCCAATTCGTGCCGCCGCCCTGATACGTCAAGCCTAGCGTGCCGTAAGGCCCCCCCAGCCTGCTTACTATACCAGGAGTAAAGAGCGGGCCCAGTTTGTACTTCGAAACCAGCTTAACCGCCTCCGCTCTTAACTCGGGCGTGAAATCGATCAGATCGTCGATGGACGAGCCCTGCAGGTCGTAAGCTGGCGGCTTAGTCGGGAACGGTTGCGTGGGACTAGTCTTCTCACCTGGTACCGTCGACTGCTCCACAGGCCGTTCTTCCATCGGCCAGATTGGCTTCCCAGTAATGCGATCGAAAACGTAGAGGAAAGCTTGCTTCGTTGGCTGCGCGACCGCCTTCACCGTCTGGCCGTTCTGGGTGATGTCCACCAGCATAGGCGCGCACGGAATATCCATGTCCCAAATTCCGTGGTGCACTAACTGGTAGTGCCATTTGCGCACCCCGGTCTTCAGATCTACGGCGAGCAGCGTTTCGCCAAAAAGACCGTTCCCAGGCCGGTGTCCGCCGTAAAGATCGCCGGTGGGCAGTTCCACTGGGATGAACGCCATCCCCAATTGCTCATCCACGCTGATCTGGCCCCAAACCCCGGTGTTGCCGGTATAAGAGGCGGAATCTTTTTCCCATGTATCGTATCCGAATTCGTTCGATCGCGGGATGGTGTGGAAGATCCAGAGCCGCTTGCCGGTTCGCACGTCGAAACCGCGGACGAAGCCCTTTACGTTGGTCTTACTCTTTGGGTTGGCGCCGGACCGATGTGCCGCTCCCACTATCACGACATCGTTCGCGACCACTGGAGTCGAGTGCAACCCTACGTCTCCGGTCACCAAATCGATTTCTTGATCGTCTTCCATCTTCAGATCCACAATGCCGCCGTTGCCGAACGTGGGCACGTAATTACCAGTCTTGGCATCCAGCGCGACCAGCCGGTAGCCGGGCGTCACATACAAAATCCGCTCGTCGCGGCCGTCGGTCCAGTAGGCTAATCCGCGGCCCGATAGCTGCCGCGGCGCATGGGTGCCGCGCACTCCCTCATGTTCGCCGTGAACCCACAGCAGTTCTCCCGTCGCCGCATCCAGCGCCACCGCGACCCGGCGCGTTCCAGCCGTCGAATAAATGACGCCCTTCGCCATCAGCGGCGTTCCCTCGAAATTGAATTCCGGATGCGGGCCAAGGTTGACGGTTTTGAATCGCCACGCGACCTCGAGCTTGCTGAAATTGGCCGCGTCGATCTGGTCGAGTGGCGAGTAGTGTGTGTTCCCGAGGTCTCCGCCGTAGGTCCGCCACTCTCCATCCTGCGCTCCGGATTGCCCGCTGACAGGCAGCGTCCAGGGCAACCCACACATCGCCAGGACCACACAGGAAAACATCCGCTTCATGCTTTTCTCCTTAGGAGTGAACCTTGGACTAAACCGTGAGGTTATACCGCATCCAGCGACAACGTCAATCCTGCCGGGGTTCTGCTTCTGAGAACGTCAGTCTCGGTTCTTCAAGGATGCATGTTTGCGATGGTTCCGTTTCTCCCTAGCCGGCGCGGTCGCAGGTGGGCGACGAGCGGGCCGCACAGCATTTTTCAGCACCGCGCGTAGGTGATGGATCTGAATCAACTTGCAGATAGAGTAATTGAGACCGTGGTTGAAGGCCTAGAAGTGCTTGGGGGCGCACCAGACTCGCCCGCTAAGGCTAGCAGCCCGTGGTAAAAACCTTCCAAAACATGTGACCCCGATTGTGTTTCGAACGTCTTGTATCCATGGGCATGGGGCGCAAGAAGGATCGGGAGAAGCAGGAAGATCTGTGGGTGGCATTCAGCGAGATCGTGAACACGCCGGGACATGTGTTTTACGAGCGGCTGAACGCGGTGTTGAATGCCGAGAAGTTCGATCAGCGAATCGAATTCATCTGTCGGAAGTATTACAAGAGCAGTTCGGGCCGCCCGTCGATCACGCCGGGAACGTATTTCCGGATGCTGCTGTTGGGTTACTTCGAAGGAATCGATTCGGAGCGCGGCATCGCGTGGCGGGCGGCGGACAGCTTGAGCTACCGCAAGTTCCTGGGCTACGATCTGAGCGAGCCAACGCCGGATCATTCGACGGTGTCGCGGACCCGGCGTTTGTACTCGGTGCAGACGCACCGGGCGGTGATGAAGTGGGTGCTAAAGATTCTGCGCAAGCATGGGTTGGCCGATGCGCAAAGCGTGTGTATTTGACGCCACCAGCTTGGAGGCCAATGCGGCGATGAAGAGTTTGGTGCGGCGGGACACGGGCCAAACCTACGACGATTATCTGCGGCAGTTGGCGCAAGCCGAAGGCCTCGAAAATCCGACCCAAGAGCAGTTGGCGCGGATAGATCGGAAGCGAAAGAAGAAGGCGTCCAATGACGATTGGACCAACCCCCACGACCCTTCGGCGCGAATAACGAAGATGAAGGACGGGCGCACCAGGCTGGCCTACAAGGCCGAGCACGCCGTGGATCTGGCGTCTGGTGCGTTGCTGGCGGTGACGGTGCAGCCGGCCGATCGCGGCGACACGTCGAGCTACGTGGAGACGCTGGATGCGGCGCAGTGCGAGGCCGTGCAGTCGCATCCAGTGGGGATCGAAGAAGTGGTGATGGACAAGGGTTATCACAGCGGTGCAGTGTTGATGGAACTGGCCGAGCGCCAGATTCGCAGTTATGTCCCGGAGCCGGAGCGCGGGCAGCGGCACTGGCCTGGCAAAGCGGAAGAACAACGTTGTGTGTATGGGAACCGGCGGCGGGTACGTGCGGAGCGGTCGAAGCGGCTACAGAAACTGCGAGGCGAGTTGTGCGAACGCAGCTTCGCGCACTGCTATGAGACTGGCGCCCTGCGGCGAGTATACGTACGCGGTGCCGCCACCGACACAAGCGGGTGTTGGTGCAGGTGGCGGCGTTCAACATCGGGCTATTGATGCGCAAGTTAAGCGGTTGGAGCAAGCCACGGCGAGCCCAGGGGCGTTTGAACCGGCAACGGTCCCTTCTTTTCGACCTATTCGCGCTCTCTGACGCGTGCCGAGTGGTCTCGGACTGGTTCGGACGATTCGGCTCGCAACTATTTCCGGAAGCCAGCGCTATACCCGGTTGGCGAGGCGTTCCTCGGTAGAGGGGTTTCTGCCACAGGCTGCTAGTCTAGGGGGTCGCGGCGACGCGACGAAATTACGAAATAATCTTACTGACTACGTTGCCTTCGGTATCAGTCAGGCGGAAGTCGCGCCCTTGGAATCGGTAGGTGAATTTCTTGTGATCGATCCCTATCAAGTGGAGAGCGGTAGCATTGAGGTCGTGCACCGAAACACGATCAACGACGGCATTGTACCCAAATTCATCAGTCTCTCCGTAACTCATGCCGGGGTTCACACCACCGCCGGCCAACCAGACGGTGTATCCCTTCGGGTGATGATCGCGACCCATAAAGGGACCCGGCTGTCTCATCGGTGTGCGCCCAAATTCGCCGGCCCAAATAACGAGAGTACTGTCGAGAAGCCCTCGCTGCTTAAGGTCTTTAATCAGGGCGGCAGATCCGCGGTCCGTCTGCTCACAGATAGCGGGCGCCTTGTTAATTACATCTTGGTCGTAACTGGCGCCATGCATGTCCCAGCCGCGATGGCAGAGTTGGACGAAGTTCACTCCACGTTCGACTAACCGTCGTGCGAGTAAACAATTATTCGCAAAAGACGGCCTTCCCGGAGTGGTGCCGTACATTTCGTGTATCGCCGCCGGCTCGCTGGCCACATCCATCAGCCCCGGGACGCTGGTCTGCATCTTGAACGCCATCTCAAACGCGGCAATGCGCGTGGAGATCTCCGGGTCCTGTACCACATCGAGATGCTTGCGGTTTAAATCTTCGATTCTATTCAGCGACCTAAGACGCGTTTCGCTCGTGACCCCGCGCGGGTTTGAGACATAATTAACCGGATCTCCGGTTTTTTGGAACTGAACCCCCTGATAAACCGTGGGAAGGAATCCGCATTCCCAGCACGCGCTCCCGCCATCAGGATTGGCTTCGCCTGAAAGCAGCACGATAAAGGCGGGCAGATCTTTGCCTTCGTTGCCAATGCCATAGGAAAGCCAAGCGCCAAAACTTGGGCGGCCAGGGATTTGATGACCCGTCACCTGGAAAATCTGCGCTGGCCCGTGATTGAACTGCGTCGTGTACATGGACTTGATAAATGTGACATCGTCCACCACTTCTGCCAGGTGAGGCAGAAGCTCGCACAGCATCGCACCCGATTTTCCATACCGCTGGAACGAAAAAGGTGACTTTTGTAGCTTGGGAGGGCTGGTAATAAACGCGAACCGCTCACCCTTAATCAAGCTCTCGGGAGTCGGTTCACCATCACGCTTTACCAACTCCGGCTTGAAATCAAACATGTCAATGTGCGGCGGACCACCGCACTGTTGGAGATAGATAATGCTCTTCGCTTTCGGCGCAAAATCTAATATGTGGTTGGGCGCAGCGGAAAGTTTCTCGTTCAGCAACCCGAGTAGCGCCGCAGAACCAACGCTGAACCCCGTGGCTTTACCGAAGGCTTCCTGAAAAAAGTGCCGCCGCGTAGCTTCTAACCGATGTTTCCTGTGAGTTGTCATGACGCTGGCTACTCCTTCGTGTTCGCTTCGTCGAGATTTAGGACCACATTCGAAAACATCGTCCACGCCGCCAACTCAGCGTCCGGCTTGCCGGTCACTCCTTTAGCTTCTTCGGGGTGGCGTTGGAAATACTGTCGGTCCTGTTCGAATCCGGTTAAAAGCGAATCTAATTCCTGCCCGGCTGGCTTTCGCGCCGTGACCAGAACGAAACCGTAGGTGGCACGGGAAGCTACCGTCGCTCCCCCTTCCTGCTCAATGCGTCGCGCCATAGCCTGCGCGGCTTCAAAGAACGCGGGATCGTTGAGAGTGGTCAGCGCCTGCAGTGGCGTATCACTGCGGTTGCGTCTTACAGTGCAGAACTCGCGCGACGGCGCGTCGAACACGGTGAGGCTCGGGTACCGCACACTGCGTCGAATAAAGGTGTAGAGACCCCGGCGATACCGGTCCTCGCCCTCGCTTACCACCCATGCGTCGTTATGATCCCTCGATCCCGGGAACAAACCCCAGAGTCCTTCCGGCTGGTATGGCATGACCGGAGGACCATACATCTTAGAGCTCAGCAAGCCACTCGCCGACAACGCAATGTCCCTCACCATCTCAGCTTCTACACGGAAGCGGGGGCCGCGGGCGAGCAGTTTATTAGTTGGGTCACGTTCAAGCAAGGTTGGAGTCACCGCCGAAGCCTGGCGATACGTGCTCGAAGTAACAATCAGGCGTTGAATTGCCTTCATGTTCCAGCCGCTGTCCATGAATTCCGTCGCCAGCCAGTCGAGAAGCTCCGGATGCGAAGGCGGGAAACCCTGCGTTCCAAAATCCTCTGTGGTTTCGACAATGCCACGACCGAAGATCGAATCCCAGAAGTGATTTACTGTTACGCGCGCTGTAAGCGGATTATCGCGGCTCACCAGCCACCTGGCGAGGCCAAGCCGGTTGGGTGGCGCATCGGCCGGCAACCCGCCCAAAAAGGATGGAACATCCGCTTCTACTAGGTCCCCTTTACTCACGAAGGCGCCCCTCATGCGTACATAGGTCGATGGGCGCTGGACTTTGGTATCTTCCGCAAGGACCAATGCTGTCGGAATATGCAGATCTTCGAGGCGGCCCCGCAGTTCGGCGATCATCTTGCGCACTGGCTCGAGTTGAACCTCCACAGTGCGGTAGTGTTCAGAAAGCTCCTCGGTTTGTTCCGCAGTGCGTTTCTCTCGCGCAAGGCTCAAGATTGGGCGGAGCTTAGCCGGTATGTCCAGGGCAAACTTTGGATTTGTGGCTGAAGTGACCGAAAGGCGAAAACGGCCCAGGTTCATCCCCTTCATCTCCGAGGCCTGCACTATGGTGACTCGAAGCAAACCATCCTCACCAATCGTCAATGGCTTGTCCGGAATCAGCAACAACTGTGCCCGGAGACGCTCTTTCGGTCCCCGCACACCGTCCGTTCTAGTAGAGTTCTTCGGTCTTTGTCCAAGGTCCGGCGAGCTCGCCTCCACGACCCAAACCTGTTTAATCTTCGAGCTGTCCAGGTATTGAACATATACATAAGGAGGCGGCGTATCGGTGGCCATTTCTTTAAAACGAACCTCCGAGAGCTGCCCGCTCGAAGGCCCAGCCTCCAGGGTCACACCCTGGATCATGAAATTACCGTAGTGTTCGCGACCCGGGCCGCCACCGGGCAAGCTTAGATCCGGGAGTGCCTCGATGCGGACGCCAGTGATGTCCCGGAGAGGCATCTTGGCTTCTAGGACATAGGTGTCCGAGTCGGGATTTTTCCCGGAAGCCAAGACCGAACCATCTTCGTCGGCACTGAGAATTGTTCCGCCGATGGACACCAACCGGGTGGGGTGGAGTGGCTCCCAGCGCTTCTCAAAGGCCAGAAGGTCCTTTTCCCACTCGGTCTGGTGCGCAAGAAGCTCGGGAGAGGACGCGTTGAGTTGATTTTCGTACTTCTTGAGCTCGGCCCGGATCTGATCCCGCTTCTGGGACTGTTCGAGCGTCGGTAGTTCCAGGATCGGCTCGGTAAACCGAGGTTTGCTACCGGCACCTTTAGCACCATCGGCGAACGCGACGTTATTGAAAAAGGCGACCATCTTATAGAACTGTTGCTGAGTGAACGGGTCGTAGCTTATGGTTGTGGCATTGAGCGCACCCGAGGGTGGATCCCAGCCACACCGTTCCAACAGTGCTGGCACGCTCTACCTGCGCGACCCAATTGTTTTCTGCGGGGTCGGTGCCGCCCTCATCTTGAAACATCGAGCTACGGACAAAACCTGTTGCAACTTTCTGATCAACTGTCGCATTCGGTAACATGTCGCCAGCAAGCTGCTCGATAGTAAATTGGTCGAACCCCATGTTCTGGTTCAGCGCTCTAATAACCCAGTCGCGATAGGGCCACGCAACACGTTGCCGGTCATTGGTCCATCCATCGGAATCGCCGTAACGCGCGTAGTCGAGCCACGGCGTTGCCCACCGTTCGCCGTAGCGCGGGGAGGCAAGCAAGCGATGAACGAGCCGCTCGTAGGCGTCTGGGCGCGAATCGTTCACAAAAGCATCCACTTCACCGGGAGTCGGAGGCACTCCGTTCAAGTCCAGGCTCACTCGGCGAATCAACGTCTCCTTCGAGGCTTCCGGGGACGGACTTAGGCCTTCCTTTTCGAGGCGCGCCAGGACAAACCGGTCTATCGGATTGCGGCTCCACCCAGTGTTCTTCACCGTCGGAAGCGGCGGCCGTACCGGCTTGACATACGCCCAGTGCGCCGCAGCCGGTGCTTGCTGTCCGAGCAGCGAGTCCGGTATCTTCGCTCCCTGGTCGATCCACGAGACAATGACAGCTATCTGGTCGTCGGAGAGCGGACCTGACGGGGGCATACCTAGGCCGCTCTGGTTCGTGATTTTTTTAACCAACAAGCTCTCTTGCGCGTGGCCTGCAATCACAACCTTCCCGGAGATACTGCCCTGTAACAGCGCCGCGGGCGAGTCCATCCGCAGCCCAGCCGGCGCTGCTCCCCCTTGATGGCAGGCCTTGCAGTTCTTGGTGAGAATGGGCTGAATTTCAGTACCGAAGTCAACGACTTTCGTCGCGGGTTGTTGAGCGCGAATTTGCGTCGGAACCACAAACGCCAAGGCAAAAGCTAGTTTAAGTGGTATGCGCATATTCAAACCTTCGCAGGGATTGTATTGGATAGTCCAATTACTGTCAATGTCGAGAGCTCGCGGTCGAGAGCTCGCGGTCGAGAGCTCGCGGTGTCGAGAGGTCGCGGTCGAGGGGTCACGGGAGTGGCGCTACCGCTGAGGGAACGGGAGCCCAGAATGCGGCCCGCGTGTCGTGTTTGCCGCGCCGGGGACATGGCGCTAGGCATCGACGGGCGCGCTATTGTACGGGGGCCGAAAGAACCGGGGCTGAAGGGAACCCGTGGCCTTGCGCCCCTAATTTTCGAAGGATGAGCTCGGCGCTATTCATCTGGTGGGGGCCTTTGGCCGCTTTCGGATACCCGTCTGCAAGATCAAGAGGCGTTATACCCTTCTTGTTTTGAGCGCTCAAGTTGGCGCCCTTTTCCGCCAGCAGTTCAATGATGGCCGTGTACTCCGCGGTGGCAGCGCCATGCAGGGCCGTATTGCCCGCATTGTTGACAGCGTTCACATCGTTGCCCAGTTCGAGAGCCAGTTTCACCGCAGCCAAGGCTTCGTCATTATCCGGAGGCAGACCCGCGGCCGGAGCGATGGTTTCCCTTCTGGTATGACGCCCATACTTATTTTTCGAGGGCGACGCGTCCATCCAGCCCACTCCTGCCGCAGCCATCAAGGGCGTGGTGCCATCATTCAGCCTTACCTGGGCGTCGGCGCCGGCTGCGGCAAGGGATCGCATGATGTCGACTTCAACGAATTTGGCTGCCAGCAAAAATGGCGTTGCTCCGAGTACAGCTTCGCTCAGATGGAATTCGACGTTGTCGCGCAACACGGGCGTGGCCCGGGTGACTCGAACGTTCGGATTCGCCCCGTGCGCCAGCAAGGCCTTCACCAGTTCCCCATCGCCGGTCAACGCGGCGATGTGCAGAGCGGTATATCCGGCACCCGCCGCATTCGGATTTGCGTCCTTGTCCAGCAAAAACTCTGCCACTTTGGTTCGACGACTGTGTGCAGCTATCACCAGGACGCTGTTGCCGTCTGGCGCCGTGTCATTCACATTCGCCCCCGCGGCGACCAAGAGCTTGGCCGAGTCGAGATCTCCGGACCGGGCCGCAAACAACAGCGGAGTGCTCCCACCCTTAGGAGCCATATCGGCCTGAGCACAATTCGCCGTCGCGGCAATCTGAGTTCCATTGTCGATTTTGTAGGAACTCTTGTGGCCGTCCTCTCCGCTCCCCGCGGGGGGGCAGACAAATCGTGCGCCATTCACGTTTCGCACCACCAGCTCTCCTGTGACGCGCGAGCGGGCGTTGACGTCGGCGCCATGTTCGAGCAGGACGCGCACCACCTCGGGGTGCCGCTGCGACACGGCCCACATTAACGCGGTCTGATCCCGCAAACTCTCTTTCGCATTGACCTTCGCCCCGTGCGCCAGCAACGCCTTCACGCCATCGGCGCTACCCACTCGCGCACAGGTCATCAACGGAGTTTCCCCGGTTGAAGTGGCTGCGTTGGCATTCGCACCCGCAGTCAATAGCTTCTCCACCATGGCGGTGCTTTCGTTAATACACGCCAACGGGAGAGGCGTGACGCCCAGGTCATTAGCGGCGCTTGGGTTGGCGCCGGCCCGGATCAGCAACTCCGCCATTGCGAGGTTGTCCCAGTAAGCGGCCCAATGCAACGCCGTCGCTCCGTCCTCCTGAGCCGCGTTGACATCCGCGTGCTGCTTCAACAGAGCGCTGACGGTTTCCCGGCCCTGGTTCTTCGCCGCTTCCGCGATCCGTGAATCGGCCGCGCTGAGCGGACCGGCAAAAGCAAGCAGAAGTACAGCCAACCCGGCAATAACAGCCTTCTTCATAATCTCCCGGCCTCTAGCGGCAAACCGTTAGCCGGAAAGCCCAGGCAACTCTCCAGAGCTGTCGCCGATTTTGTCCACGCGCACGCCGAGCTTGTCCAGCAGGTTCACGTGCAGATTCGCCAGCGGGGTATCCTTGAAACGGATGTGGCGTCCTCCCTTGAGCGTGCCGCATCCGCCTCCCAGTAAAGCGATCGGAACGTTATTGGGAGCGTGTGCATTGCCATCGCTCATGCCGGCGCCATAAATAATAATCGAGTGATCCAGCAGGGAGCCGTCACCGTCGCGAGTGGAACGCAGCTTTTCGACAAAATAGGTGAACAGCGTAACGTTGAACAAGTCGATCTTGGCCAGTTTGGCCAGGCGCACCGGATCGCCCTGGTGATGCGATATCGCATGGTGCGCATCCGGAACTCCAATCTCCGGATAGGGCCGGCCGCTGAGTTCGTGCGCCAGCATGAAGGTGACCACCCGGGTCAAATCGCACTGGTAGGCCAGCACCTGCAGGTCATACATCATCCTGACGTGCTCAGTGAAGGCGCCAGGGATTCCCGCCGGGTGATCGAAAGACGGCACTTGCCTGGAGTTCTGATCTTCCGCCTTCTGGATGCGCCGCTCGACGTCGCGAATTGAGTCAAAGAACTCGGTCAGCTTGGAGCGATCGCTCGCCCCGAGTCCACGCTGGAGGTCGGCCGCAGCCCCGGCCACCGAATCCAGTATGCTGCGCTCTTGCCTGAGGCTCGCCAGCCGCTGCGTAGGATCCGTACTCGCGTTGTCTCCGAACATCCGCTCGAAAACAGCCCGCGGATTGTTCTCCATCGGCAGCGGCGTCGTGGGACCACGCCAGGAGATGGTGTCGATGTATACTCTGCTGTAGTCGGCGTCGCCGGCCCCTCCGACATCGGAGGGCTCCAGGCAGATCTCCAGTGAGCCGAGCTGGGTGTACTGGGCCATATGGGCAGCAGCAACCTGGTCCGTGGAGACGCCCGCGACCACACCTTTCATATGCGGCTGGCTGTCGGTCAAGAAGTGTGTGGCGGCGCGCGCGTGCGTTCCCTCCGGTAGCCCGCTGTTCAGCCCACTCAACACCAGCAAGCGGTCCCGGAATGGCTCCAGCGGCTGCAGTGTCGGCGAAAGCTCGAAACCGGCTCCCTCTGTCGCCGGCAACCAAGCCTGCATGTTCATGCCGTTGGGCTGGTAGACTACCCCGAAGCGCATCGCGGGCGCGGCTGCGGTTTTGCTGAAAGCGCTGAGAGCGGGAACCATGCTGTCCAGCAGCGGAAGGGCGAGGCCCGCACCAATACCGCGCAGAAGCGTACGACGAGAAAGGGACTTCTTACTAATGATCATCTTGTACGTTGATCTCCTTGCTTGGCTTGGACTGCGGCTCTTTCGTTCCGGGTATTCTCAGAAGCCACTGGGTTGCCGGATGGCGCGCTTTCGACGGCGCTCTTTTGAAATGGCATACTCTTCGCGATGCCGGCAACGATAGCCGACCAACGGTAGTCGCTGGCCGCAGTCTCCAAACGGATCTTGCGAATCGCCGGCAAATCAGAGGACTCCACTTCCCGTCCTAAGGCGTAGGTCATTAGCTTAGCGATGAAGGTCTCGACAAATTGTTCGCGGCGGTTCGCCAGGAGTTGCCGCAGCCCTGCCATGCCCTGAAAGCGCGTGCCATCGGGGAGAGACGCGGACGCGTCCACCGCAGCGCCGTCGCTCATGACGCGCCAGCCCCCGGTCGCATCGTAATTTTCCAAAGCGAACCCCAATGGATCCATGCGAACGTGACATACCGCGCAGTTGGGGTTCCTGCGATGTTCTTCCATGCGCTCCCGGATAGAGGTTGGCTTGCCATTCGCGCCAGTCTCTTTAAGGCTTGGAACATTGGCCGGCGGTGGGGGTGGCGGCATTCCCAGAATATTGTCGAGAATCCACTTGCCCCGAATCACCACCGAGGTTCGGTTCGGATACGAGGTCGCTAGCAGCACGCTTCCCTGCCCCAGTAACCCTCCGCGCTGTTCGCCATTGAGCTGAACACGCCGGAAACGGTCCCCATAAATGTTCGGAATGCCGTAATGCTTCGCCAGACGTTCGTTGACAAAGGTATAGTCTGCAGTGAGCATGTCTACGATCCCATGATCGGCGCGCATCTGGCTTTCCAGAAAAAGTTCGGTTTCCTGCTGAAAAGCCTGGCGGAGGTTTTCGTCGAACTCCGGAAACAGACTCGGGTCCGGCACCACGCCCTGCATCTTGCCTAGCTCCAGCCATTGCGCGGCAAAATTCTCCACCAGGGCATTGGATCGGGAATCCGCGAACATGCGCTGTACCTGGTGTTCGAGAACCGCGGGATCTTTCAGTTTCCCCTCAGCAGCCACGTCGAGCAGTTCCTCGTCGGGGATACTGCTCCACAAGAAGAACGACAGACGGGAGGCCAGTTCGAGGTCCGTCAACTGATACACCGTGCCAGGCGCCGCGTTTGCCGGATCGCGCTCCACGCGGAACAAAAAATTCGGATCGGCCAGGATTCTCTCGAGGGCAAGCTGAATGCCCGCCTCGAATCCTCCCTGTTTCCGGCCAGTCTGGTAAAAGCCAAGCAGGGTCTGGATCTCTTGCTCGGTGACCGGCCGACGGTAGGCATGCCGGGATAAAGCAGATAAAATCTGTTTCGCGCAGGACGGCTCATCCGTCGGACGTGCCGGGTGGCATATGAAAATCTTCTTCCTGCTCGCCGTCTCCCCAGGTCCCGTGGGATCATACGGGCCGCCGATCAAGACATTATCCACCTCAGGGATGCCGTTATACCTCTCGTCCTTATCAGCATCGAAAATTGCTTTCGCCTGGGGAATCTCTTCGGATTCAACCACGTCCTTGACGAAATCCACGCCCACTGTGGCGGTGCCCGCTTTCGCCGGAAAGCGCACCTCCAGACCCTTGTCGGCCTCGTGCATGTAAAGATCCCATTTGGGATCTCCCATAATGTTCCCTGCGAAAGTAGCGGGGGAGCCATTCGGCGGGGCATCGCCTCCTACCTTGAATCGAGCGATGCACTTGCCATTTAGACGCACCTCCAACTGGTGCGCTTGGCCCAAGCCAAGAATATATCCGACCAGATTACGGCGCAGGTTGATCTTGATCACATATTGGCCATCGACCGGAAAACGGTGGCGAATCGCTGTCCCGCCGCGAGATCCAAAGGGCAGATCCTCGCTCATGCGCACGTTCTGCGTCAGCAACGCGGGCACGTTGTAGGTTTCAAATACAGGAACGACGTGGGGATCACCCACGGCCAAACGGCTGACCTTGCGAGCCGAAGAGATGTACGCTTCGAGCAACGCCGGCGATACCGAAAGGACACCGGCAATATTGTCGAAGCCTTGCTGATCCACGCCATCCGGCGGGAGTAACGATCGACCGTCAATGTCCAGCGCCAGCAAGTCGCGAACGCTGTTGACATATTCGGTTCGATTTAACCGGTGGATGGGCACGCGGCCAGGATTGGGATGAATCTCGGCCTCCTGGTCGAGGTTCGTTTCGAGCCACGAAGCGAACGCCGCCACGGTAGCTTGATCCGGCCGCGGCAGGCCCGCCGGGGGCATTTGGGCCGTCCGAAGCTTGTGAGCAACCTTTTCCCAAATCTCCGGGGCTGCGGAAATGTTGTCGACGTTTGTTTTATCCAGAGCGAGCCCAGCCGTCCTTAGTCGTTGGTTGTGGCAGATCACGCAATACTTATCGAGGAGCGCGCGCTGAGGAGAAACTGCTGTAGAAGCGACCGCTTGCGGGCTCGGGGCCGGAGGTTGAGCTGCCGCGATGCAGACAAAAGTCGCCCCCGCCAACGCGATGCCCAACCAGTTCGCGACTGCTCTTGACATTGCCCACGCCCTCTCTGTTACAACTGAAAGCTGACTGCACCAACAAATCACACCAGCGAGAGAAATCCGGCCTATTTCTCCTTGGTCTCTGAAGATTGCAAGCCCAGGAATAGCTTTCTACCATCAGGAAACGTGACGTATTTGCCGACCACACGAGCGCTTCCATCCTTAGCTTGGAAGCCATGGACAATGATCTCAGTGCCAGCCGGTAGCGATTGCTTAGTAAAGCCGAGTCTGAGCAAATTGTTCGGGCTGCCACCTTCGACCGCCCAGTTGACCACTTGGCCCTTATCGTCTTTCACGTCAATGTGAATCCAGGAATGCGGATTAACCAACTCCCATTCGGTGACCGTTCCTCGCAGGTCGACCGGCTTATCGATGTCGAATTCCGCTGCAAGCCCGTGATGCGCCCACACCGGCACGACTCCCAGAAGCATGCCAACACTCATAGCTATGAGAAATAGTCTCGCTCTCATTTGTTGCCCCCATTTTTAGCCGCCTTCTCGGCGGCCTCTTTCTGCTCGGCTACACGAGCCCCCCGAAGGGCCGTCGCCAGATCATAATCCCCCTCGCTACACGCGTATTCATACATCTGTGAATCAGACCTGGTGACGGTCATTTCCCCTGACCATGGCCTGACCCACATCCCCGGATCCTCCAGCGTGAATTGATAAATCATCGTATCCTTATCGACCAGCCGGAAGCGTTCGATCAAATGCACGTTCTGGGCACCCGGGAAGGGGTTCTCGTCGGTGAAATTCGTGGTATCCACCACCAGCGTATCCCCCTTCCAATGGCCAACCGAATCGCCCTGCAATTGACGCATGTTGCTAGGCAGATGCGCACGCCCGTCGAGGGGAATGATGCGATCGCGGGCCATTTCGTACTGGATGGACACATATCCAGCACCTTGCACAATCCTAAAATTACTGTTGTATTCCACCGGCCGCATGGGAGGTCCCGTGGCCGACTTGACTAGGCAACGTATGCTCATCAGCCGGTTCTCCGGGCCGTCGAATTCATGTCCCCTAGCCTTCTCCTCGCGCTCAACCAGCCTTCGGTGAGCCTCCGGCGTGAGTGGAGGAATGGTCCCGTCCGGCCCGCTGATGATAGACGTCCGGAGGCTCCAGATAAGCGGGGCCTGGTGCCGATCAGTCCCATAGTTGCTCATATCGTAATGCAGCACGCTCTCCTGGTCTGGGTTCTCGCCGTTGCCGCCGTGCTCGATGGATCGGACGGAACTTTCCAGAGTAGGAGGTCCTAGGTTTACAACGCCTTTTGCCGCTTTGTGTCCGTCAATCTTGAACTTCTCGCTATGGTAGTTTGGGTCGCTGAAGATCGCACGGTCCTTCTCCATCTTCGCCTTCAGTTCCGCTTCCGTATAAAACTCCGGAAGGCCCTTGGGCCTCTCAAAGGGGATCAGGGTGTTGTTGTTCCAAACGCCCTGCAGATCGGGTTGGCCATCAGCTGTGCGGGGTGGAGTGTAGGGCTTCTCAGCATCCACGTTCTTTTCCACTTCCTTGACCTTGACCTTTGCGGCGGACGATAAGGCCTGGCCAGCGGCGGGAGACGACACCAGCACCTGAACACTCATGGCCGCCACCGCAACCGTTAAAGCGAAACGTTGATAACGCATTTCTCTGCTCCCGTTTTTCCAATTTACTTGACCGGCCCTAAGTCAGGCCCGCTCCCAGATCCACCGTCCGCTCACCATTCCACGCGATGGCTCATGGAATCCTCCGTCCATCCTCGCCGTACTTCAGTTGAGGAATGATCGGGGCGGGCGTTTTGCGAAGATGTCCATAGAGCATCTCCTCGGCATATTCCTGGCAATGGTACTCGATGATCTGCGCGTCCTTCTCGACATGCCGATAGAGCGGCATGCTGATCTTCCACGGCCGCGAAAACACCTTAGGATCCTCGATCATGGCCTCGTAGTTCAGGGTGTCCGGACTGCGCGGCGTGTATCGCTCCACCACATGCAAAGCGCTGCTGTGGAAGTCGCCAGCATGGTCGAACCAAGTCTTGTCGACTTGACTGGTGACATCCACTACCAGGGTTTCACCCTCCCAGTGCCCGTTGGACCAGCCCATCCAACTGTCGAGCGGCGCCTGAGTGGGAGCCTCCATATTAATGTAGCGAGCATATCCTTTGAACTCATAAGAGATCACAACGGTTTTGTCCGATTGGATGATTTGAAAAGGATAAGGAAGATAAGTGGCGCGCGGTACACCCGGAAGGTAGCACTTGACCTCCGGATCAAGCGTTACCCAGTGAGCTTGATTCTCCTTCTTCTTGGCGGCGGCGGCCGGCAAATACGGGATCTCATCGCCCTCCACCACTCCGCGCCCTGGCGGCATCGAGAAGATTGCGCCCAGCACCGGCACGGGACCGATTGCCGCGGCATGGCCTAGGATGTCCCAATCCGCCGAGTTCAGGGCCTGCCAGATTCCGTTCAAATTGGGTTTACCATCCGCCGTTCGAGGGGCCCGATAGGCAGGGGTTTGACTCCAGACAGGCAGCGCCAGGAGTACAAGGAAGCCTACCACCGCGATCCCGGCCATCTGTTCTCTAAACCAATTTCGTAAAATTCCGAAGTCCAACAATCCACTCATCCCGATCTGTATCAATCGGTTCCAGACGCTGGGCACCGAAAAAGATACGGCCACATGTTAGCACCGAGAAGACTACCTGTCAAAGCATGCCGCTGTAAAATAGCACTAAATCTACCCGAATTTCCTTGCCTCTATCTTTCGATCAGGAACCGCCAACTCATAATTTCAAAGCAGAATAGCGGCTGTTCAGTCCGTCCTTGCTTATTTTTGCGTTGGCCAACAGACCGAGTTGCTTTTGCGTTGGCCAACAGACCGAGTTGCTTGTGGCCGTCCAGCCCGAACCCAAGCGCGAAGACAATTCACAGATTTATAGTCCTTAAACGCCACGGAAGAAAGGACTATGGGGCTCAAAAGGGTTCGCTTAGACTGGATCTTCGTCTCGAACTTCGGGTCACGCCCTCTGATTGGCCGTCGCGATCCAGACTCGCCCAAGACGGCAAACACGACACGCAGGACGCATTCTCGCCCAGCTGGCCATGAGAGTACCCAACCATACGCTCATCATGTACCAATGATTCCAACGTTCTATGCCGGCGCGGGCAGCTGTTCCCGGGAAACATTTTGGGCGCCTGAGGGGCGTCGGAAAACGGCCGCGGTTCGGCTACCGTCGCATTTCTGAACCGCGCGCGTCAGCAAGCGCATTTTCGCCTTTTTCAACATCCTGCCAGGGACATCCCAGCAATCCTTAAAGCAGGTTGCCCACCGAGTAACGCAGACATATAATCGACTCGACTAAATGAACAAAAAACTCTTCCTGGCCATTTTGCTCTTCCCGTGGGTGCTAATCGCACAGCCTGTGCCACATTACGAGGTGGATCCATCTTGGCCCAAACCGTTGCCGGAGGGTTGGATCACCGGTCGACTCGGGGGAGTATGTACCGATTCGCACGATCACATCGTGGTCGTTAACCGCCGCGATATTACCCCCGCGGAAGCGGAGACATCGAAACAAGCGCCTCCGATTATCATGTTCGATCAAGCCGGAAACGTGATCGCTTCCTGGGGCGATCAAAAGGTAGTACCAAATTCCCTTCATGGTTGTTCCTTCGATTCGGATGACAATATCTGGGTGGGAGGGGAACGCGACGCGATCATCCAGAAGTACAGTCACGAGGGTAAGCTGCTAATGCAGATCGGGATGCACGGCGCTTTCGATTCGTCGGACGGCACGCGCCTCGGCAAGTCTCTCAATTCCAGTCACGACAAGTTTTTCAATCCCTCATCGGTAGCCATCGACAAGGCGACAGGAGATCTCTACGTCTCAGACGGGTACGGCAATAGGCGCATTGCTGTGTTCGACAAGACCGGAAAATACCTGCGTCAATGGGGCCGGCAAGCTACCGACGATGAGACGCGGGCAGGCATCGGAGGAGTGTTCTCCAAAGAGGTGCATAGCATCGTGTTCGGGAACGACGGGCTGCTCTACGTTTGCGACCGGTCGGGCGACCGGGTCCAGATCTTCGACAAGTCGGGAAAGTTTCAGCGCAATATTTGGATCAAAACGGGTACGCCCACTCTGCCCGACCCGCGCGGTACGGCTTGGTGGGTAGGCTTTTCGCCCGATCCTCAGCAGAAGTATATGTTCGTTTTGAACGGCCGCAACGAGGAGGTTTACATTCTCGATCATGAGAGCGGGCAAATCCTCACAAAGTTCGGCCGACCCGGGCATCAGCTAGGGGAATTTACTCACGGGCATTCGATGGCGGTCGACTCCCATGGGAACATCTACGTCGCGGAGACCGATTGGGGCCGACGCGTCCAAAGATTTAAGCCATCGTCAAAGTGATGTTCCTGCGATAGCCGCGAACGAAAGCACAGCAGGCACCGTCGCTCACAAGTGTGTGTGAACACATCCGTGACTGTCGATACCGAGCCGTGATCGTGAGGAGCGTCTGGATGTAGCTTTCACACCATGGGCGCTGGGTGGCGGATCGTGGCTGCAACACCGTGGAGTGCGATTCGACTGTAATCGAAAGCCGGCAGCTGGTTCACGAAGCCACTTCGTTAACGACTGAAAACCCCAGACAGAAGACTTTAAAGCTGCTTGCTAGCCGGCCAACGCGGGCATATAATCACTTTCGACAAAATGCACAGAACACTCTCTCTCGTCGCTTGGCTTTTCCCCTGGGTATTGATGGCGCAGGCCGTACCTCATTTCGAGGTGGATCCCTCCTGGCCCAAATCGCTGCCGAAGGATTGGCACACCGGTCTGATCGGAGGCGTGTGTACCGACTCTCACGATCACATCGTCATTCTGAACCGGCATATGCCTGTTGACGAAGACTACAAGACGCTGAAGCAAGCTCCGCCCATCATCATGTTCGATCTCGCCGGCAATGTGGTTTCGTCATTTGGCGACCCCCAAACAGTGCCGAAATACATTCACGGTTGTTTCTTCGATAAGGAAAACAATCTCTGGATCGCCGGCCGCCATGACGGTGTTATTCAAAAGTACAGTCACGATGGAAAACTACTGATGCAGATCGGGACGCTCGGCGTTTACGACTCGTCGGACGGCACCGAAAAAGGCACGGCACTCAACTCTAGTAAGAAGGGGTTTTACCATGCTGCAGGAATCGCCATCGACCCGGGCAATGGAGATGTTTACGTCGCTGACGGGTACGACAATCGGCGCGTGGTTGTGTTCGACAAGGCCGGAAAATTCCTGCGTCAATGGGGCAGACAAGGCACCCCCGATGAGGCTCGCTCAGGCGTCGGAGGCGTATTCGCCGGGATCGTGCACTGCGTTGTTATCGGCAAGGATAATCTGGTCTATGTCTGCGACAGGAATGGCGACCGCGTTCAAGTGTTCGAGAAATCGGGGAAGTTTGTGCGCAACATCTGGGTAAAAGCCCCAGGCGCCAACGTGCCTGATCGCGGCGGCGTGCAATGGGTGGCCTTTTCGCTTGATCAAGAGCAAAAGTATATGTTCGCAGCGGGGGGCAATAAGTCGCTTTTCATCGTGGATCACAAGAGCGGGCGAATCCTTTCGACCTACGCGCTGCCGGGGGATCTTTCCGGCGGCCACACCTTGGCGATCGACTCTCAAGGCAACATCTACACGGACCGGGATTCCGACCACATGCCTCGTGCGAAGACCGACTGGGGACGCCGCATCACGAAACTGAAACCAGTCTCAAATTGATATTCGGGATGGACTTGAAAATCACTCTAGAGACTTAGTTGAGGGTGCCGGTTTGGGATGCCAGGTTGAGGCAAGCCGCGACACAAGGCAAGGTCGGCAGCTTGGCTCCATTCATCGAACGATCGACCTCCAGCCAAACCCACCCGTGCCCTCAGCCCGGGCGCTAACTCACGGCTCGCTGTTGATCTCTTCGCGACAGGCATGTCTTGGTTTGTGGAGAGTTTCCATGGGAGGATGCGAGAGGAGTGCTTGTCAGTGAGGTGGTTCCGCAGCCTGTTCGACGCGCAGCCCAGGTCGTAAGCTGGCGCGGCCATCACAACACTGAACGGATGTTCGCAGCGCTGCGGGTCAATCCATGGCTGGTGCGGGGCAAGGGGTTTCAAACTGAAGTGAACCCCTGGACTGAGACACCACGTTAAGGGGGTTATCGCCAACCCCTTGCCCACACCCCCATCCCCGCTCAAAGCGGGGGCGAAAGTGATCGGATTCCGGGGGCCGGTCATCGTGACCATCTGAATTCTTGACGATCCTTAGACGGGACCCTACTTTGCGGCAGAGTCCAACGCTACCGGCGCACTGTACAAAGTTGACGCCACTAAACAGGCCAGAAGGAAGCCGTCGGTGTTTGTGGTACGGCTTAGCGCTGGACCGCTGCAGTTTGTGGCTGCAAATTGAACCGCTGGACACGGCCCCACTGGTTGAATTCAGAAATGAAAACGTCACCACGTTCGTTGAATGCCACACCGTGCGGCGCCAGCAAGATCCCGTTGCGCCACTTGGCAGGGGCCGTGGTGGCGGCGCCGATCTCGTCCGCGTTCTTATTGGTGCCAAACACGGCAACTACCTTACCCTCTTTATCGAGAATGCTGATCTGAGCCACCCTAGGATGCTTCTCATATTTGGGGAGGCCAGTCTCGGCAATGACGGCATACTCACCGCGGATTGCAACGGCTGAAGGTGTACTCACGTCTTGCACGACCACGCCCAAAAAGTCGCCGTCCAACGACATATGGACGACCCGGCCGTTGCTGCGATCGCAGCCGATGATGCGGGGTGGCGTGAAACGTGTATCAATGGCAATCTTATGCAGGCCATTGAGGCCATAGGGCGCGGCCCCGCCGCCGAACGACTTTATGTACTTCCCCGTGCGATCGAATCGGTGAACATAACTGGTCGAATATCCATCGGTCGCGTAAATATCGCCGTTCGGTGCTACAGCTACAGCGGTCAGCCGCAGGTACGGTCGACCGTCGGGAGTCTTGTTCTTGAATTCAGGCGGGATAGCCGACGGAGGAATAGACAGCACAATCTTTCCGTCAAGAGTCATCTTGATGATGACCTCTTTGTCCAAGCCGGCCCGGCTCTGATCGGCCGTTGTTACCTCTGGTGGATCCGACGCGGGGTGACCTCCAGCGAGGCGTGCTCCGTAAATGAACTCGCCCTGAGGTTCTTTACGAATGATGAATCCACACAAGTCACTCGGTGCATTGGGAACGTTGCGCAGGAACGTGCCGTCCGGAGCGTACACCTGCACCCCCGGAGCTGGACCGTCGGGAGCTGCGTTCTGCCTCGCCTTTCCTTGGACGCTAATGTAAACTTCACCCGCGGAACTCACTGCCACGTCGCCATGCATGCTCCCAATCTCGGTGCGGCCTTCCGGCAGTTTCAGCCAGTCGGGGACAACTTTGTAGTCGAGGGTTGCGGTGTTGCCATCGCTCTGGGCAAAAGCTGCCGGCGACAGCAGAACGAAACCAAGGGAGACCACCAACCAACCTGTACGCATAGCATTTCTCCTGTGCAGTTGTGACCTGGATGGTCACGGTGACTACCAACTGAGTCGGCGCTCCTGAGGCGGGCCCTCAAGTTGGCTTTCCTGACTGCGCCAGTATATACCAATCGCCTCGATTGTGACCAAGTTCGTGCCTGAACTTCTTTGATCCGTTGTCCCCAGCAAGGCCCACCGCGCACGCTTTCCGTGAGCGCAATACCAGCTATCGAATCAGCGGGGCCGGTTTGCCGAACTTCGCCTCGTCAATAGGGACGTTGGTTTTAATTTCATTCAGCTCAATAGAGTCGCGTCCGTCCAGCCACGCGTAAGTTATGCGGAATGGTAATTTGACTCCGTTGACGTCGCGATAATCGGTAAAGTCGATTTGCGTGGGAATGCGACCGATCGGCGAACTGCCGTAGCGCAACTCGCGCAACAGGAGGCCGGTCTGGCTGTCGAAATATAAGGTTACGAGAAGTCCCCGTGGCCCGTTTCCCTGTACCACTTCGACGCTGTGATTTTGCCCCAGCTTGATATCCTTCTGCAGCGACGATTGGCTTTCTGGGGCTGGAAGATCGCTAATCGAGGTTGTCGGCGCGCTCCTCAGATTCGTGAGAATCTGCTTGATCTGCCCAGGAAAAGACAACTGAGCGTCGAACCTGGCGCCGTCCAGATCGCTCCCGGCTAGTTGAAATTCTCCCAATATGCTAAGGGGGGTTCGCACCCAACCTATGCTGCCATCGTAGGCCCTGATCTGGTCTCCTCGACCGGTCTTTTTCTTAAACAGGATGATCGTGGAACGCTTATCCGGAGCCCTCGCCACAATTTCCACAGCGCCGCCGCCCCCAAATCCTCCGAACCCGACGCTGGTCCCCTTGCCGACAAAGCTAGTGAGCGCGGCCAGCCGTTGTACCCCGCCGGACGCCTGAATATATTTGTCGAGAATCGACTCAGCGGAAGGCAGTCCGGGAAATTGTTCAATAATGTCGTCAGGCACCAAGTCCGGCATGCTGTATATGGCTTCCATGGTCGGCGTAACCAGTGGTTTGTCGCGACTACGATGGCAGGTCCAGCATGTCACCAGTTGGCGGCCCTGAAAGTTGTTCTTGTTAATTGTGGCAACCATATTGATCATCATGCGGGCCGTAACCTTCCTTGGGGTGTCGGCGGCCCAATCTGCCTTGTCGGTTCCAGCCCCGACATGACAGTCGGAGCAGTCAAACTGAAGAGCGGCCGAAATAATCCCCATGGTCTCCATGAAATCGTCCACGGGAATCCCCTTGAGTGCTTTTACATTCTTGAAATATTGGTCGGACAGAAGCGGCTTCTGTTGTGACGCGGGCTGGGCGAATCCTGATCCAGCTCCGATCAGCCAGGCGGCAGTGATTCCGGCGGCGAGCAGCCCTCCTCCGGACCTGAATTGATTTGGTCGCCTTAGCCGAAGTCTTCCTAGGCTCATAGGTATTGTCTTGTCCCTTCTTTATGAGTGAGCGATTGAGAAAATCAAACGTTGTATACTACAATCCATTCCCCTTCCACGCAAGGCCAAGGCACAGAACATCAAGAGGCAAACTGTTCCGTTTTGGTGCTGCAAATCGGCTGCCGTATGCTATCCTCTTTCTCAGCCTGAATTAAGAGAAGAATGGAGATCTAGATGCGCGCATTCGGAATCAGCTTGGCTCCCATACTGTTGGCGTCGGTCGCAATGGCGCAGCAACAATCTGAACAGCCAGCTACGCCGCCGATGAACACCTTTGCCTCTGCAGCTGATGTGCAGGCGCTCATCGCAAAAGCCACTCGCGAACGAAAAGAGGGTCAACCGGTATTCTCGCAACGCATCCTTCAATTGGCACCGTACCGTGTGAGCCTCGAATACCGGGCATCCGTAGGCCCCGCGACCATTCACGAACGGGAGGCGGAGATCTTCTACGTGATGGATGGGGCTGCGACGATGGTGACCGGCGGCAAGCTGATGAACGAGACCCGGCCAAGGGAATATAACCTCCAGGGCACCGCCATCGAAGGCGGCACACCGAGATCCATAGCCAAGGGCGATTTCATCATCGTTCCGGAAAACACGGCGCACTGGTTCAGTGCCATCGATAAAACGCTCATCCTGATCTCGCTTCATGTGCCGCGCCCGGTTCCTGCGACACGCTAAGCTAACTGCACGGCAGCGGAGTCGAGGTTCGTGCAGACCGATTTACCGTGTATTTGTTCCGGCCTGATATTTACACTGCGATACGCTTGGTAGCGTCAATTTTGAGATACAAAGCGGCCGCGATCAGAGACAGAGCTGTGGTCATCATGAATGGCGTATTCCATCCGTACGAAGTGGCCGCATAGGTGACCACAGTGGAGGAAACGGCTCCTCCGATATTGCCGAAGGTATTCATGACCGCGGAAACAGACCCGGCGAAATCGCCGCCAATATCCAGCGGGAGCGCCCAGGAGATTCCGACCGTCCATTCCAGGCCGAAGAAGGCCACGCAGTAGAATGCCACGGAAACTTTCGGATCACGCGCCAGGGTTGCAGGCACGGTCGACGCGGCCGACAACAGGAATCCGGCGATCGCCACCCAGCGCCGCGCCAGGTTAACGTTGCCGGTCTTCCGCAGAACGACGTCTGAAAACCATCCGCCTGCTAAGTCCCCCAGGGTTCCTGCCAATAAGGGCAGGCTAGCGTAGAAGCCCATCTGCGTCAGCGACAGGCTGCGGGATTCGCGCAGGTAGCTCGGAAACCAATCGTTGTACACATTGAGATTGTAGTTGTAGCAAAAGTACATCAGCGCCAGGATCCACAGATTGCCCTGCGTGAGGATCTGGCGCCAAGGAACCACGTTGGAGCGCTTTTTGCCGGCACCGATCAGTTCTCGCTCGGCCGCATTGACGCCCCTGTGTCCTTCGGGTAGGTCGCGATAGTAGAAGAACCAAACCGCTGCCCACACGACACCCAGAACTCCGAAAACAAAGAATGCCGCGCGCCAGCCGTAGGCGGCCATGATGGTGACCACCAGCAGCGGCGTGAGAGCTCCCCCCAAACGCGATCCGGCGTGTGTGATGCCTTGCGCAAAGCCCCGCTCGGTGGGCCGCATCCAACGGGCCAGGGATCGGGTAGCGACGGGAAACGCGCCTGCTTCGCTCAGGCCGAATAGAACTTGAATGTTCAGCATCGATACCGCATTCCAAGCCAGGCCGGTCAAGCAGGTAAAGAAGCTCCAACACGTGACGATCAGGGAAAGAGCGCGGCGCGCACCGAAACGGTCTCCTAGCCACCCGCCTGGGATCTGGAAGAGCGCGTACGCAATTCGAAACCCGAAGGTGATCCAGCCCATCATCACCAACGAAATCCCCAGTTCCTGGCGGATGACAGGTCTCGCGGTCGCCAGGATTCCACGGTCCATATAGGTGATCATGTACGCGACCACAGTCAGTGCGAGCACCACATGCCGCACGTGGGTGGGACGAGAATCGGATGGTTTCTTAGCGTTTAGCTGTAGTTTCGGCTGCATCGCGTCGCTATCTAGCAGCGAAAGGTGAAGCCAGCCGCGAGAGATAAAGATGGCGCCAACGCTGGGACGATCAACGAATCCGCCATCGCATGTTCTGTGCCCCGAGTTCCTTGGCAAGCCTTGCCACCCCGTTTAAGAGGCGGTCCCGATCGATAGTCCCGTCCTCGAGTTCTCCGACGATGTGAATACGTTGAGAATGATCTACACTGCCGGCCTCTGCAGGAGTTTTTTCCGGCTCAGTCCGCAGCTTCCTGATGGCCGCAAGCGCCATGCGTAAACTCGCCCCAGGCGGCAAACACGACACGCGGGCCGCATTCTCCGCCAGCGTGAGGTGCCTTTGCACATGCCGGGGAGACCATCCGAATTCCTGACGCGCCCAAGATAGGAACTGACCATGTGGCAGCAGAGACTTGGCGCGCGCCAATCGTCGCCCGATCTCAAACTTATATTGTAGAGCTAGCATCACGGTCTTTCGGGCCTGATCTTCGTACCAGCCGATCTCGCCGGCAAGCCTCGTTAACTCGGCTCCATTTTTTGTCACGACTGTACTCGGCATGCGGGTTATCGTCTTACTAGTCATTCCAACACTCCATAGCTTCGAGGTCGCCGTTCGATTTGAAATTCGGTTGCGGTGGCGCACGGAGCACCGAACCCGCCGAATTTTCTTTGCTTCGGTTATACCCGAGGGCCGCCGATATACGACCTGCTCCAGCTACGACTGCCGAAGACAGGGCAGGTATCCGGCTATCGCTAACCCGGAAGGACGGACCAGCGATACTCACGGCCCCGACCACTTCGCCCAGACCGTCCCATATTGGGGCAGCAAGGCATCGCAGCCCAACTTCGCACTCCTCATCATCAATCGCAAAGCCGCGCCCACGAATCGCTTGTAACTCTTCTAGAAACCGAGCTCCGGAAGTGATTGTATTTGTGGTGAACGATTGCAGGACGCGATTTCGCAGGAGGGCGTCCACTTGTTCCACTCGGGAGTAGGCTAAGATCGCTTTCCCCTGCGATGCGCAGTGAACTGGAGTTCGTTTTCCTACCGTACTCGGGGAACGAAGCGTGTGATTGCTTTGGACGTTAACGATCGAGACAACGTCGCCATCGCACAGCAACCCGACGTGCGCAGTTTCTCCTGTCTCGTCAACCAAGCGACGCAGGTTTGGGCGTGCGACCTCAGCCAAATCCAATCGCGCCAAGGCCACTAAACCCAGTTGCATGATGCGCGGGCCCAAACGGCATTTCCCGCTGACTGCATCCCTCTCTAAGAAACTCGTGGCTTCCAACGCCATAACAAGACGATGAGCAGTGCTCGTGTGCAGCCCTAGTCGCGCTGCAAGCTCGGTGACGCCAAGCTCGGGACCATCTCCACCGACGATGTCCATAATCTGGAACACCCTGTCGAGAACCTGAACACGATATGCGCCACCGTTGATCTTTTTGCTCACGGTTATAGATACTGCAATGCCTCCAGTGTCAAGAACTCCGCAAGATTGTCGCTGACCAACATCTGCTCGAACAGTTGTGCCGCCAGTGGGAACTTGCCCTTATCAAAACTAGCCTGGCCGACCACGGAACGGATGTGCTGCAGTTGCGAGGGGATAGTTTCACGGATCATATTCCTCGTGATCTTCCTGCCGTCGCTCAATTCGGCTTCACCATGGAGCCATTGCCAAACTTGACAGCGAGAGATTTCCGCTGTCGCCGCATCTTCCATGAGGTTGTAAATCGGGACACAGCCCGAGCCCCGTAGCCAGGATTCCAGATACTGGATACCGACGTCGACGTTGAGCCGTAAGCCTCCCTCCGTGATCTCGCCCTTCGGAATCTTTAGGAGGTCGACAGCAGTAATATTCACATCCTCCCGCTTCACATGAATCTGATTGGGAGTTTTCATGTGGGCGTCGAAGATCTCTTTGGCGGTCGGGACTAGGCCTGGGTGCGCCACCCAAGTACCGTCGTGACCCGCCTTCACTTCGCGAAGCTTGTCGTTGCGCACTTTCTCGAGTGCGGCCTCATTGGCAGCCGGGTCGTTCTTGATCGGAATCTGTGCCGCCATGCCACCCATGGCATGAATTCCACGGCGATGACAAGTCTTGATTAACAAATCCACATATGCATTCAGGAAGTCGCGGTCCATGGTGAGGCGCGACCTGTCCGGCAGCAAAATCGACTTGTGGTTGCGGAATAGTTTGATAAAGCTAAATATGTAATCCCAGCGCCCACAATTCAGGCCGGCCGAATGCTCCCGCAGTTCGTACAGAATCTCATCCATCTCAAAGGAGGCTCGGATGGTTTCGATCAGCACCGTCGCACGAATGGTGCCCCGAGGGATGTTGAGGTATTCTTGTGCGAAGAGAAATACATCGTTCCAAAGCCTAGCCTCCAGATGACTTTGGATTTTAGGCAAATAGAAGTACGGGCCAGTTCCCCTGGCAATGAGCTCTTTTGCGTTGTGGAAAACGAACAGCCCGAAGTCGAACAGCGAGCCCGATACGGGCTCACCGTCCACCAGACAGTGTCTCTCCAGCAGGTGCCATCCACGGGGCCTGACCAGAAGAGTCGCCGACTTCGCGCCTAAGGCGTACTTCTTGCCCTCTGGACTGATGTGTTTTATTTCTCGGCGAATAGCATCACGCAGGTTCACTTGGCCGGCCAAGTTGTTCGTCCACGTCGGCGAATTCGAATCTTCGAAGTCCGCCATGAACATGTTGGCGCCAGAGTTCAGCGCGTTGATAACCATCTTGCGTTCGACGGGTCCCGTGATTTCCACCCGTCGGTCAGCAAGATCAGCGGGAATGGGAGCAACGGTCCAGTCACTTTTGCGAATCGATTCCGTCTCAGGAAGGAAATCCGGCGGTTCGCCGGCGTCGGCACGCTGCTGGCGGGCTACCCGAAGCGCGAGCAACTCGCGGCGCCGAGCGTCAAATCTCCGGTGTAACTCTGCAAGGAATGCTGTTGCCGGCGGGGCTAAAATATCTTCGGTCCCGGCCGGAACCGATTGTGTTAGAGATATTACCATTGTCTAGATATTCCTGTCATCTAGCGACTGCCAACGCGAGCCTGCATGACCTTCTCACATTGTGAGAACTGTTACAGTTTAGATCTCGTATGGCAAATGAGTCCTTTACTAGGAAATAGTAATCCATGTGTAACTAGCAAGGATTCTCTAAGCAAGGCAAGGTCGCCCGCACTCTAGCCACGCCGCGCTTGCTAAGCGGAGTACAGGGGACTAGGGCAGCATATGGCTTAAGGCGTGAACGGGTTTCGTTAAACGCGCGAAACTGAACCCGTTTATTAGGATATAGCGATGGGATGGCCTCGCCTCCAGGGCGGAACAACCATTCAACGCCTATATATTAAGGTTAAGGTCCAGAGGCACCGGCGCCTCAGGGGCAGGGCGAATAAAATGCGAAACAAGACAACAGTAATTTCAGAGAGAACTTAGAGTGATTTCTTTGCTTCTTGGATCATGCTGAAAAAGAAGCGCTTTGAGATCCATCGATCACTGCGCGACGTTATTACCGTTCTCGGTCCGTGCCCAGTTGATTACCACGGTAATTGGAGAAGACGACTCTACCGGTACGTTCGCTAGAAAGCGTTGTCCGCTAGCTGCGACCTGATAACGGCGATGTTGCCAGGTCTGTAGGTGCAACTCGAACAAAGGCTTGGCAACATTGGGCTGGAAGACAGGGGAGTTGGGGTTCACGTCCATAGCCATGAGCTTGTTATCGCTCATGTAGAACAACTCTTTGCCATCTGCCCGCCAAGAAGGTTCCGTCCCGCCTGTCGTGGAAATCTGCCACTCCCCCTCGGCCTTTGGGAAACTTCGGACGTAGACTTCAGATCGCCCCGTATCGCCCAATGTGTACGCAGCCCAGCGGCCGTTCGGAGAAATATTGGGGTTCTCCATTTCATAAGGCCCCGTCAACTTTCCAGTGCCGTCCATTGGCAATATCCAGCTTTTGGGACCGGCGCCTACTAAGAGAAAGCGTCCATCTGGAGACCAGCTACGAATGACCTTGTCTTCGTCGGAATGGAACAAGAGTTCAGGTTCCGACGTACCGATGATCGTTTTTTGGTATATGTCCCTGACGCCATTGTGCACAACATTGAAGGCAACCCGCGATCCATCCCGAGACCAGACCGCTAAATCCTCGTCGTCTGGACTAAATGTAAACCTGGAAGAGCCACCGCTCACAAGGTCGAACAGCCATAGATCCTTTGTCTTGATCTTCGGGTCATCGCGCGAAACGATAACCTTCTTCTCGTCTGGAGATAACGCTGGATTTGAGTAATCGGCCGGCGCTCCGAGTGTCCCTAAACGCCGACCCTGCCGGTCGAACCACACCAACTGGCTCGATCCGGCGTCAACCCGAGTGCGATAAGCAAGCGTACCATTCTCGGAGGCCGTTATTATTGCTCTGGCGAATCCCCCCGTAGTCTCAATCAAAACACGCTGGGCGACTCGAATTGGCGGACCCACTAATTCTTCCTTACTCAGGTCAAACGATTGGGCGATCAGGTCTGAACCTCGGGTAAACAATAGATAACTGCCGCGACTCGAAATTTTCGCGTAGACTGCGTTAGTAAAGGAATTCACGAGCCGCTTACTGCTCTTCGATCCCAACGATGCAACATAAATCCCGGTATTTTCCGTGTGCTCACTCTGTGAGAAATAGATAAAATGGCGGCCGTCGGGAAGAAACTGCGCGTCGGATTGGTGAACTTCGCGACGCGCTACATTGAGTTCGAGGGCAGGTTTCGGCGGTCCCCCGGTGGCGGAGACGCGATAAATCAGAGGGTGTCTAGACGTTTCAAATAGGATAACGCCATCCCGGTTCCAAGTTCCCGCAGAACGCCCAATAGGCGTATCGCAAATGGTCTGTAGGTCCCCCGTCTGGAGGTCGAGTCGTTTGAGCTTCCCAAAAGCGAAAAAGGCTATAGACCGGCTATCGGGCGACCAAAAAGCCGCATCCACAAACTCGGTCCCTTGCACTTGTTCAGCGGCTAGTGAACTCAGCAAGCGAACCCAAAGCTGTCTTTTGCTATCCGAACCGGTGCCTATATACATCAGCCGCTCGCCATCCGGAGACATCGAAATGGAGTCTAGATCGGAGATGATGACTCCCTCCGGCGGTGGAATCTGAAAGCGAACGATACGTTCCGGAATCCGCGTTTCGCGGAGATACATTACGGCGAAAAATATTGCGACAAGCGAGGCGAAAGCTGCAGGAACGAAGTAGTAGACGCGGTGAACGACACTTGTTGGAGTACGGGTTAAAAAAAACGCTCGTGCAGCGGCTTTCGGCTCACTCCCCGAGATCGCAGCCGGAGGCCCGGTGATGCTGACAGCCATTTTCGGCGCCAACTGAATGTCCGTGTCGGAACGCAGACTGAGATCAACCTCGGAAACCTCCCCCTTGAAGCGGTATCCGTATCTCGGGAGCGTTTCAATCCATTCCGTACCGTCCTCGTCCAACACTTTTCGCAAAGCTGAGATCTGGAAGGACAAGTTGGCCTCTTCCACGAAGGTGTCCGACCAAAGTACGCTCATCAGCTCTTTCTTGGTGAGTACTCGCCCTCGGCCTTCGACCAGTAAGAGGAGAAGGTCGAACGTCTTCGGGGGTAGCGCAAGACTCCTGCCGTTACGACTTAGGAGCCGCTTGGATGGGTCTAACCTATAAGGTCCGAATTCAAATGATCTAAGTGTTGCATTCGCCATTTGGGATCGCATCTCACGCCATGCTTGATGTTACAGCAAAGCGAAAGACTGTAACAGGGGGGGGTAGACCCCAGCCAATTCACTAGTTTCATGCTCATCTCCTAAGGAACACACCGTTTCACGCGATGTTGGCATTGGCGGGAACGAGTTTGAAGTCCGAGGGCTTGGGCTTGCTTTCTGAGCTTGGTTTCCATCCGCAGGCGCGTCTGCTTTTCCAGCTTCGCGAAGACGCTTTCGTCATAAGCCTGATGGGTCGTTAGCAAATGGAAAATGATGCGCGCGAGCTTGTGGGCGGTGGCCGTGATAGCCTTTGGCGCGCCTAGCTTTGCCCGCATGCGCCGATAGAAATCACCCAGCCAAGACTGGCTCTTGCGAAGACCCGTGACGGCCATCCTTAAGGCCCACGCAGCGCGATTGCTGACCCGGCGAGTCTTTACCGATAGCCTCTTGCCTCCACTCACATCATTGTCCGGGCACAGTCCCAACCAAGAAGCAAAAGCTGCCGCACTGCGAAATCGCGAGAGATCCGGCCCCACCTCCGCCAACAACATGTGGGCGGTCAAAACATGGATCCCCGGCACTGCGGTTAGATCGACGCCAAAGATCCGGTACAGGTGTCCGCGCAAATCGAAATCCGGCTCATTATGAAACCTGTTGCGGCGGCGCACTTTTGCGGCCGGCAAGGGACGCGCTGACGTATCGATACTATCGTCGAACAGGTTCAATTCCTGCTCAATCTCACGATCGCATTCAGCAATAAGTTGTTGGTAATTTCGCCAAGCTTTCAGGGACTGACGGAGCGCAAATAGATGCTCCCGGCGGTAGTCCCCGACGAGCGATTTCATGACGGTTTCTTCCGATGCCCTGATCCTGTGGTCCCGCAGTTTGGCCAGCGTTGCCGGTTCCCGCTCACCCGCTAAAAGCGAATCCATAATGCGAAGACCGGTGAGTCCGGTGATGTCGCTGATGACGTGATGGATCTGCAGGTTCATCTGATTCAACGCCTTCTGCATCCGCAATACGTGGCTGGAGGCTGTTTGAATGAGGCTCTCCCGATGACGCACCAGCGATCGGAGCACGCAAACCTGATCCGCTGGCCGAAACGAAGGCCGCAGCAATCCAACCGAATGCAAGTAACATAACCACTGGCAATCGGAGACATCGGTCCGCCGGCCAGGAACATTCTGGTAATACCGTGCATTGACCAGACACACTTCAAACCCGCGTGCTTCCAGGATCTGAAACAACGGAATCCAATAGACACCCGTGGACTCCATGGCCACAGTTTCGATGTCGCAGGCCTTCAACCAATCTGCCAGCCGATGGAGATCCTCGGTGAAGGTGGAGAATGATCGCACGGGATCGAGATCGCGGTCTGGACGTACGGCAACGTAAATCTCTGTGGCACCTATATCGATGCCTGCCGCAGCCGGATTCAGGACTGGGAGCTCGGCCGCATTCTTCTTCTGCTTCTGCCTCCGCTTCTTTACTTCGGACATGCTAGAGTCACCTCGCCTTGGAATTACCGAAGCGGCGGCCCAGGCGGTGCAAAATGGGCAGTCTCCTAAACGGGATCATTGGCCACCTCGCGGCTACGAGGGGCCAGCGTCACCACTGATGTGAGCACGAGAGCCTGGGACCACGCTTGCATCCGGGCTTTGAAAGCGCCACTGATGAGTCGGCCTTGGCTGTCGCCCAGGGCTGGGCGAACCGTCATCTTTCCTTTCTGCTTGCGCCCAGAACACTCGCATACGGGCAAGTGCTCCTCTAGTATTACTACGTTAAGTATTGACAGAACAGAGAAGCGCTGATATGTTTGGGCATGACGGATGCTCAGGCGATGCGTTGCCGGAAGCGGCTGGAGCGGTTTCTTGTGGATCTGCTGGAGCCGGTGGGCCGAAGCGAGCGGCGGCATTGGGGAGAGGTCTACGTGCGCAGCCTGTTGCTGGATGGTGAACGGAAATCCATTGAGCCATTGGCAACGCGACTTCCCGAGGGAAACGTGCAGGCCATGCAGCAGTTCATCGGGCAGAGTCCGTGGGAGTGGAACCCCATCTGGGAGCGGTTAGGAAAGCGAATGACGGCCGAGTTGGAGCCGGAGCCGGCCTGGGTGGTAGATGACACCGGATTCCCCAAACAGGGCACGCACTCGGTAGCGGTGGAGCGGCAGTACTCAGGAACATTAGGGAAGACGGGCAACTGCCAGATCGCAGTCAGCGTTCATCATGTGGGCGAACAAGGCAATGTGCCGCTGGGGTGGCGGCTGTATTTGCCGGAGAGCTGGGCCAACGACGCCCAGCGGCGGCGGGAGGCGGGTATTCCGGAAGGGATCGTCTTTCGCAAGAAGTGGGAACTGGCGCTGGAAATCATCGATCAGATCCGAGGGTGGGGTCTGCCGGATCGAGTGGTGTTGGGAGATGCCGGCTACGGAGATGGCACCGAATTCCGCGAAGAATTGGAAAAGCGGAAACTGCAATACGCCGTGGGTGTGCTGCCACAAGTCGGAGTGTGGCTGAAGCCGCCCAAGATCGCACCGCTGAAGACTACCGGCAAAGGGCGTCCGCCGACTGCGGCGCGCTATGGGGATCAACGGCCCACCACCGCGCAAGAGGCCGCTAGGCAGGCCAAGGGTTGGAGGACGATTCGCTGGCGCGAAGGGAGTAAAGGCTGGCTGGAGTCGCGCTTCTGGGCAACTCGCGTGCAGCCATCCCATCGTTATCAGGATGGCAGACCGCCGGGCCAGGAGGTCTGGTTGCTGGCAGAGTGGCCGGAGTCGGAAAAGGCGCCGATCAAATATTGTCTCTGCGACCTTCCCGCCGACTATTCCTTGCGACGGATCGTACGGCTCGTCAAGTGCCGCTGGAAAATCGAGCAGGATTATCATCAACTCAAAGAAGAGCTCGGCTTGGACCACTACGAAGGCCGCAACTGGCAAGGGTGGCACCATCACATCACGATGGTCATGGTGGCGCACGCCTTCCTCGCTCTGGAAACATTACGAGGCAAAAAAAACTTCTGGGTGGACCCTGCCGAGAACGCGACGTGAGATTCAATACATCTTGTTCACCTGGACTGGAGTCTGCGCTTACTGCGGCGCCGAAGCAAGAATATCTCGCAGTCCATAACACTTAACGTAGTAATACTAGCAGCCCGTGGCAGAAACCCCTCTACCGTGGAACGCCTCGCCAACCGGGTATAGCGCTGGCTTCCGGAAATAGTTGCGAGCCGAACCGTCCGAACCAGTCCGAGACCACTCGGCACGCGTCAGAGAGCGCGAATAGGTCGAAAAGAAGGGACCGTTGCCGGTTCAAACGCCCCTGGGCTTGCCGTGGCTTGCCCCAACCGCCTAACTTGCGCATCAATAGCCCGATGTTGAACGCCGCGACCTGCACCAGCACCCGCTTGAGCACGTTGTCGGCGCCGCGTACGTACACTCGCCGCATGGCGCCAGTCTCATAGCAGTGCGCGAAGCTGCGTTCGCACAACTCGCCTCGCAGTTTCTGTAGCCGCTTCGACCGCTCCGCACGTACCCGCCGCCGGTTCCCATACACACAACGTTGTTCTTCCGCTTTGCCAGGCCAGTGCCGCTGCCCACGCTCCGGCTCCGGGACATAACTGCGAATCTGGCGCGCGGCCAGTTCCATCAACACTGCACCGCTGTGATAACCCTTGTCCATCACCACTTCTTCGATCCCCACTGGATGCGACTGCACGGCCTCGCACTGCGCCGCATCCAGCGTCTCCACGTAGCTCGACGTGTCGCCGCGATCGGCCGGCTGCACCGTCACCGCCAGCAACGCACCGGACGCCAGATCCACGGCGTGCTCGGCCTTGTAGGCCAGCCTGGTGCGCCCGTCCTTCATCTTCGTTATTCGCGCCGAAGGGTCGTGCGGGTTGGTCCAATCGTCATTGGACGCCTTCTTCTTTCGCTTCCGATCTAGCCGCGCCAACTGCTCTTGGGTCGGATTTTCGAGGCCTTCGGCTTGCGCCAACTGCCGCAGATAATCGTCGTAGGTTTGGCCCGTGTCCCGCCGCACCAAACTCTTCATCGCCGCATTGGCCTCCAAGCTGGTGGCGTCAATACATACGCTTTGCGCATCGGCCAACCCATGCTTGCGCAGAATCTTTAGCACCCACTTCATCACCGCCCGGTGCGTCTGCACCGAATACAAACGTCGGGTCCGCGACACCGTCGAATGATCCGGCGTTGGCTCGCTCAGATCGTAGCCCAGGAACTTGCGGTAGCTCAAGCTGTCCGCCGCCCGCCACGCGATGCCGCGCTCCGAATCGATTCCTTCGAAGTAACCCAACAGCAGCATCCGGAAATACGTTCCCGGCGTGATCGACGGGCGGCCCGAACTGCTCTTGTAATACTTCCGACAGATGAATTCGATTCGCTGATCGAACTTCTCGGCATTCAACACCGCGTTCAGCCGCTCGTAAAACACATGTCCCGGCGTGCTCACGATCTCGCTGAATGCCACCCACAGATCTTCCTGCTTCTCCCGATCCTTCTTGCGCCCCATGCCCATGGATACAAGACGTTCAAAACACAATCGGGGTCACATGTTTTGGAAAGTTTTTACCACGGGCTGCTAGGAAGCTTCCAATCAATGGTTCATCTATCGGAAGATGATCGGCGCGGATGCCAAGCCAATCCATGAAATGCTCCACACTCCGGGTGTAGGCCTGGATGACCAACGGCCGATATCCACGATCCTTTAGAGTGGCCGAATACAAGCAAACCAGGGAGGTCGCCGCTACGCAATCAGATATTTTTTCTCCTTGAGGACTTGATGTCCCTCAAAGAGGATGGCCAATTACTATGTGCAGCCCACCAGACTTGGGACTCTCTCTGTTGACGAAGGCCGCGAGGCGGCGTTACATTCCTAACAGGCTGCTGAAATAGTTACTCGACAAAGCTTAATGGCTGTCGCCAACGAAGTTGTCATGAGCATTTACCCGGAGAAGGCAGGTCCGAATCGGCGACTTTTCGTTGTCCGGACACACTTCTCCCCGAACTTATGCGGAGGGAACTACCGCAAGGTTCCTCATCCGCACCAGATTGTAGGCGGCGGCCGCGAAGGTGAACACCCAACCAACTTTAAAAGACGCCCCGATGCCGCGTCTTGCGCAGCATCCCCACCGTCTTTAACCACCCAAACACCTCCTCGATCCGTTTCCGTTTGCGCTGGCTCACCTGATAACCGGCATGCCGGATCGTGCGCCCATCGATCGCGCTGCCGCCCGGTCGATTGATATTCTGCGACACGTGCGGCGTCACATTCCGGAAGCGCATTTCCTGTACGAATCCTCGCGTGTCATAGCCTTTGTCGGCGCCCACCGTCACGCGTTCCTCGCCCGCGATCCGCCCTGCCATTTGCAGCGCCGCGTCGCGCTCGGCCGACCCGTTGCACATCACCAATTCGGTGTCCACCACCAGTCCGTTGCGGTTCTCGATCAGCACGTTGCCGCAGTAGGCCAGCTTCGACTCATGACCTCCACTTTTTCGCGCCAGCCGTGCCTCCGGGTCTGTGATCGAAGCGTGCGTATCGTTGCGGCGCTCTTCACCGTGAAAATCGATGCTGGGATTACCCGGGTCCTCCGGTGGCGGCGCCGGCCCCTGATCTTTGCGTTGAAAACTCTTCTGACTCGCCCAGGCTTCAATCAGCGTGCCGTCCACGCTGAAATGCTCATCCGATAACAGATCGCTGGCGCGGGCCTGCTTCAATACCTGGGCGAAGAACTTCTCGGCGATATCGCCATTCAGCAACCGCTCGCGATTCTTGCTGAACACCGTGGGGACCCACACTGGCTCGTCCATGCTCAATCCCACGAACCAACGGAACAGCAGGTTGTATTGCAGACTGCTCGATCAGCATCCGCTCGCTGCGAATCGTGTACAACACTTGCAGCAGCAGCGCACGCAGCAGTTTCTCCGGTGCGATCGACGGGCGCCCCCAATCGACGTAGATTTGACCGAACGAGCGCGACAGTCCTTTCAACGCCGTGTCCACCATCGTGCGAATCGGCCGCAAGGGGTGATCGGCTGGAACGCGCTGTTCCGCCGACACGTAACTGAACATCGCCCTTTGTTGAGTATCTTTTCCTCGCATAGGTCTAAAACATAAAGACGTTGTCTTGTCTTCGATGGTCACAGCTCTACTCGGATATCTTTTTCATCATGCAGAGGATTTTAAGCAGGGTGCCAAGTGAGCCAAAGCTTCAGTGAGTCGAGGAGGGTGCGTGGGCACTCTGCTTAAAATTCCATTGTGCTAAGCCGCTGCAGAATGCCTCGATCTATGTGTTTTGGATTGGTCACGGTATTGGAGAGGAGGTGGAGAAAGAATCGGCGATGGTAAGGAATGGAGGCGAGAGAAGCACTCAGGATATGTCCGCAATGGCGTGCGTCGAGGAAAACGGCATCTTCGAAGCGATAGAGACACTGCTTGGCGCTGCCGAAACCTGGTCGAGACAGACTTCTGCGCCGACCGGGGCGACAGGAAGCCTTCGCCAGTAGTGACACAACTGATAGTGTCGCTCATGAACTGTCCCATCCGGCGGTTGCGGCGCCGACGGGGAGAACACCGATCCGCCGCATCTGACCTTTCTGGCAATGCGGGCATTGCAAAAGATCCTGTCCAGTGAGTTGCTGGTAGCGCTCGCAATAGTCCTGCGGGGGCGGTGCAACAGGAGCCGAAACACCGAGGAGTTCTCGGCAACGGGCCAGGTTTTCCGCACGGTGCCGGTTGCTGAAAAGACCATAGTGGCGAATCCGCTGGAAGCCCTCCGGTAGGACGTGCAGCAAGAAGCGGCGCAGGAACTCGTCGGCCGATAACGTCATGAGCTTCTGCTGTTGTTCGTCTTTGTAGTCCTTATAAACGAACGTGACGCGTCCATCTTGCAGCTGTTGCAGTCGGTGGTTGGAGATGGCGACGCGGTGGGTGTACCGGCCCAGGTAATCTAATACCCTTTGCGGCCCACCGAACGGTGGCTTGGCGTAGACTACCCATTTGGCTTTTCGCAGCGGAGCCAGGTAGCGAGCGAAGCTGGCCGGGTCGGACAAGTGCTGTAGCTGGCCGTGAAAGCGCAGCTTTCCAGCCCGGTAGGCCTGCTCAAGGTAACGAAGGTAGAGCCGGCGAAACCGGCACGAGAGCACGCGCACGGGCAACAAGAAGCGTGGACGGCAGGCCACCCAACGGCTGCCGTCCAGCGAGATTCCACCACCCGGGACGACGCAATGCAGATGCGGATGAGTGGTGAGTGTCTGTCCCCAGGTGTGGAGGATGCAGAAGAAGCCGAGCTGGACACCCAGGTGCTTTGGATCGGCCGCGATCGATTGAAGAGTTTCGGCCGTAGCCCGGAACAACAGATCGTACATCTGGCGTTTGTTTTGTAGGGCCAGGGTGGCCAGTGGTGCTGGCAGCGTAAACACAACATGAAAATACTCGCACGGCAGGAGTTCGGCCTGGCGTTTCTCCAGCCACTTTGCGCGAGCCAGGGACTGGCACTTGGGACAATGCCGATCCGCGCACGAGTTATATGCGTTCCGTTCGTGGCCGCACTGGTCACATCGTTCCATATGACCGCCGAGTGCCGCGGTGCGACACAGTTCGATGGAGCGCAGCACTCGCCTCTGCCTCTGGGACAGAGAAGCAGCATGTGCCTGGCGAAACTCGTCGCCATGGGCACGCACGATATCGGCGACTTCCAGGGCCGGCCGCATGGAAGGGCGGCCTAGGATTTTGGATCAACGATGGGCAGCGGGAGCAGATCCAACGGGCTGGTGGTAGCGCAGACCGTGGTAGTGGCCAGACGGAGATAGCGGGCCGTGGTAGAGAGACTGCGATGACCCAGCAGGAGTTGAATTTTGCGTATGTCGGTCCCGGCTTCCAGTAAGTGAACCGCATAGGCGTGCCGGAGCGAGTGCGGCGTTGTGTGCTTTGTCAGACCAGCGCGCCGGCTGGCCTGAACCACGGCATCGCCGACGGCTTCTCGGCTCAGAGGTTGGTTAGGAATTTGTCCTGGAAACATCCATTCCCCTGGCCGTACTTTCCGCCAATAGCAGCGCAACAGTTCCAATAGCTTGGAGGACAGTTGAACGTCGCGGTCTTTATGGCCCTTACTCAGTTCAATTCGGATCATCATGCGCTGGCTGTCGATGTTGTCGGCGCGCAAATGCACCGCCTCACTGACGCGCATCCCGGTACCGTACATGGTGCTGAAGATGACATGGTGAGGAAAGGAAGGAGCGGCTTGCAGCACTTCGAGGACCTCTTGCGGGCTGAGGATGACCGGCAATCGATGATCTTTCTTAGGGCCGGGAATCAGTGGGACAGTCCAGTCACGTTTCAAAGTGACCGCGTAGAGGAACCGCAGTGCGCTGACCGCGACGATTCGGGTGCCAACCGACACCTTCCTCTCTTGGGCCAAGTAGATCTGGTAGTTTCGAATCTCTTCAGGACCCAACTGCTCCGGTGACTTTCCAAAATGGCGTGCAAAGAGGCCGACCTGACCTAGGTAGCTCTGTTGTGTGTTGGGTGCAAAGTTGCGCACCGTCATGTCTTCGATCATCCGCTGGCGCAACGGTGAGACCTTGCGGGCGGTTGGAATTAGGTAACCAAACGATGTTGTGTTGCTCATGCGAGCAACGATAGTAGAAACCCCATTCCGAAGAGCAGTTCCCGATATCTCAGTTCACGCTGTCAGGCCGGCTTGTGGAAAGAGGGTCGTGGCAACCCAATTCCCGCGTAGCGGGTTAGTACATCATGCTAAACCGCAACTCCACATAATCGCGGTCTCAACAGTTGCGGTTGGACTAAACCGCTACGCGGTATCCGATAGAACGACCTTCCGAACCATCATCAGTTACGAGTAACGCTGGCAGGTTTTAGAGGACTCTTTTTGCGGAAGCATGGAGGGGCTGCTGAGCAGCAAATCCCACTTCGCAAAGGAGCTCTCCATGACCCTTCGACAGCGCATGACGGAAGACATGCAGGTGCGGAATCTCGCCCTGAATACGCAAACCTCTTATCTGCAGCAGGTTTCCCTGTTCGCACGCCATTTCGAAAAATCCCCGGAACAGCTGGGTCCCGAGCAAATCCGTGACTACCAGGTTTACTTGACCAACGAGAAGAAGCTAGCACCCGGTTCGGTCCTCATCGCGGTTGCGGCACTGCGTTTCCTCTATAAAGTTTCTCTCCGCAGGAACTGGATTTTCGGTGATGTCATACCGGCGCCGAAAAAACCACAAACACTGCCAGTCATTCTGAGCCCGGAGGAGGTTCTGCAGTTTCTTGGCTGCGTTTGTGACAGGAAGCATCACGCCATTCTGACGACCTGCTATGCCGCCGGCCTGCGTATTTCCGAAGCGGTTCATCTCACCGTTCCCGATATCGACAGCGCGCGCATGGTCATCCGCGTGGATCAGGGTAAAGGTCAGAAGGACCGCTACGTGATGCTCTCACAGAAGCTGCGGGAGATCCTCCGCGACTGGTGGCGCGTGGAGAAACCCCGGCACTGGCTTTTTCCAGGCAATATCGAGGGTCGCCACATCACCAGAGATGCCGTGGAACTGGCCTGTCAGAAAGCCCGCCTCCGCTTCCCGGTTCGCAAGCCAGTTACCCCTCACAGCCTGAGGCACGCCTTCGCCGTTCACATGCTCGAAGCCGGCACCGATGTCCGCACGATTCAACTGCTGCTCGGCCACCGCAGCCTCGCGACTACGGCCCGCTATCTGCGGATCGCCACCAGCAAAGTATGTTCGGTATCGAGTCCCCTCGACCTGCTGCCTCGCCCTGTTCCCTTTGAGCCCAAGCCCGCACCGTCCCGGCATTTTTGAACTGCGCGGCTCATGGATCGTCCGAAGCTGGAAGTCGCGGATGTGTTCCGCCGCTACGGCGCAGCATACCGCGCACGACATGGCGCGTCGATGTCCACCGGGCAGCGGCGCGTCATGACGGCCATCGAAGTGTGCCGGACCGCCGCTCTGGGCGGCCATCTTGAACGCTGCGATGATTGCGGTCACGAGCGGAACGCGTTCAACTCCTGCCGCGATCGCCACTGCCCAAAATGTCAGTCCCTGGCCCGGGCCCGCTGGATTGAGGACCGTAAGGCCGAACTTCTCGAGGTGCCCTACTTTCATGTCGTCTTCACCGTGCCGGAAGAAATCGCCGCGATCGCTCTCCAGAACAAGGAGGTGGTCTACGCGATTCTCTTCCGCGCCACGGCCGAGACTCTAACCACAATCTCCGCGGATCGGAAACACCTCGGCGCGGAGATCGGTTTCTTCGCCGTGCTGCACAGCTGGGGACAGAACCTCCTGTTTCATCCGCATCTGCATTGCGTCGTCCCGGGTGGTGGAATCTCGCTGGACGGCAGCCGTTGGGTGGCTTGCCGGCCTGACTTCTTTTTGCCCGTCCGGGTGCTATCTTCTCTGTTCCGGCGGCTGTTTCTGGGATCGCTCAAGAAGGCCTTCGATTCTGGCAAACTGAAGTTCTTCGGCACGCTGGAACCGCTGCAGGACCGGATTGCGTTCACACGACATCTGGCTCCCGTGAAAGAGCGTGAGTGGGTGGTCTATGCCAAAGCTCCGTTCGCAGGACCCGAACAAGTGCTCGATTACGTGGGCCGCTATACCCACCGCGTCGCCATCTCCAATAACCGCCTGCTCGACATCGAAAACGATCAGGTCCGGTTCAAGTGGAAAGACTATCGCGGAGGCAACCAGGTCAAAACGATGACCCTGACCGCCGAGGAATTCATCCGGCGGTTCTTGCTGCACGTGCTGCCCAACGGGTTCCGGCGCATTCGCTATTACGGGTTTATGGGCAACCGCCACCGCGAGGAAAAGCTCGCTGTGTGCCGCCACCTGCTCGGCATGCCTCAGATCGAAAAGGACAACGCCGAATCGGTGACCGAAACAGACTACCTCGACCGTTACGAAGACCTGACCGGCCGTTCGCTCCGCCAATGTCCCCAATGTCGGCAAGGCAACATGGTCATTGTCCAGATCCTCCCGAAGTCGTCCGCCCCATCTCCGGCAGTCGTGGATTCCTCATGATCCTCAGCACCGATTCCGAACTCGCGACGAACGGGTGTTGGTCATTAGGCGCCACAGGAGAATTGCGCACGTTTCGCGGATTCACCCACTCCGGTTCGCTGACCCGGTGGATAATCCCCGCAGCAGCGGAGACAGCCACATCTCAAACCGTCCCTGCGCGCACGTTCTACGCCCATCATGCACCCAGGGCGCTCTCACTTGCTGAGGGAACGGACCATTCAAAACCCATAGGCCGACCTGTCGTGGAGCGGTTCAGTCCAACCCGTCTTTAGCTCACCGCCGCGGCGTTCAGGATTTCTCTCGCGCGACGAATCCGTCGCCGCACCGCTGACCTAAAAACGCTCTGCATTATGCGCAGTTGTACATAACCGCAAGAACTGGCTGCACGTGGGCAGCGCGCACTCCGGACCCAAGGTCGCCGCGATTCTTTCGATAGTCGAATCCTGCCGGCGCCTGGGTGTCCCGGTCAAAGAATATCTACAGGCCGTGCTGCCCGGTATGGCGCGGCGCAACCTTTCCGAGTTGATTCATCTCACCCCGGCCCGCTGGGCCGCGTCCCGAAAGTAACCTGGGTTGGTCGGACGGATACCGTCATTCGTTGGGCACCGATGACATTCCTTTGTACACAAACTTCTGGACTCGTCTGCAGCATTCCCCGGCCGCAAAATTATCATTGACTTCCGTGGTGTAGAGATTGCCTTTCAAATCCGTTGCGATTTCATGGATGACATTGAAATCTCCCGGCTCCATGCCTCGCTTCCCGAATGAGTAGAGAATCTCAAGCGATTTGCGATCCAACACGACGACGTGTCCTTCGCTGCGATCGGCGACGTACAGATATCGCTGCTGCGGGTCGGGGGAAAAGGCCGTGCTGGCTGCGGTGGCGCCATTGCCGCATTCCGGCGCCCTGCAGCTCCGGCCGATGAACACCTGCTTTAAGTACTTACCTTCGAGCGTGAAGACCTGAACGCGTCTCCCGCCTTTGTCGGCGACATAAACGAGGCCGTCATCCGACACCCTGGCAGAATGGACGAGAACAAACTGCAGAGGACCAGGTCCCTTTGGTGGGTCATCGGCCGGCGGCTGATGCGCGGTCTTCGCCTCCTCGGGAGCCGGGTCCGTGGCCCGCTTGCCGAATGCGCCCCACATGCGCTTAAACGAGCCCTTGTCGGCATCGAACACAATCACTCGGCGGTTGCCGTAGCCATCCGCGACAAAAAGCTCGTTGGTCTTGGGATAGACGAACAGGTCCGCCGGTTGGTTCAGATTGGTTGTATCCTTGTTGCCCTTGCTTTGTCCGCTGTGACCGATCTGCATGATGAACTTTCCGTCTTGCGTAAACTTAAGGACCTGCGCATCAACCTTGCCGCTGCCCCCAATCCAGACGTTCCCTTTATAGTCGACGAAAATTCCATGCTCGGTCGCGGGCCATTGGTAATCATTGCCCGGACCGCCCCAGCCCTTGATAAAATTCCCGGCAGCGTCGAACTCAAGCACCGGCGGAGCGGCCTGGGCTTTCTGAGCAGCCCTCAAGGTGCGGTAGCGATGCAACACCCAGATATGATCTTGCCCATCGACGGCCACGCTGGATACCTCGCCCAATACCCAATTGTTGGGTATCTTCGGCCATGACGGGTCCACCTCGAAAATGGGCGCCTTCTTCCCCGCGCCGGCTTTAGAAGCCTGTGCAGGCCGAGGCACTGTTATCCACAAGGCGGCGCAAACGGCAATCACGATTAACGTCAGATGGGCGATGCCCCGGCATCTCAAATTCTGCATGGCTCTACCCTCCTATTCAGCTGCTTTTGCCGACGGTATCAGAACTGCAGTTTCATGGCGAACTGCAGGATGCGAGGATCGCCCGCGGTCCCGATCGTGCCACCGGCGTTAACCGACGACAATACGTTCGTAATCACTCCGAAAGTGGAACTGTTCAGAGTTAAAACAGGGGCGCCGAAGTTCGGGTGATTGATGACGTTGAATGCCTCGAAGCGCGGTGTCAGCTGCCACCGCTCTCTGAAAGTGAACGTGCGAGTCAATGCCAAATCGAACCGGATCGCTCCGGGACCAAACAGAGCGTTCCTCCCGAGGTCGCCATACGTCCCAAGGGGCTGGACCTGAAAACACGCGCGATTGAGATAATCCACAGGGTTCCCATTGTGGAGATAGGGATTGCATCCATATACGTAATTGGGCCGGTCCGCCTCTTCTCCGGTCTCGGAAACGTCCGAACCCGCAAGGACGTTGATGGGTTGGCCGGTTTGCAATGTTACTAGGGGCGAAAGCTGCCATTGCCCGAACACGCGCTCCACAAGCGTCTTACCCGTCAACGGACTGACCACGACAAAGGAGGTGGTGAAATTTTGACGAATGTCGAAGTAGCAGTTCCCATAATCCGCACGGAGGTTGTTCACCTGCTCGAACGTTTGAGGATTATTTATACTGGTTTGGGCATCCTGGTCGCTCAGGCAATGTGACCACGTGTAGTTGCTCAGCCACGTGAAACCTTTGCTGAACCGATGCTGGAGCGACAGCTGCAGGGCGTTGTAGTTAGCATTGGCGCCGTAGAGGGCCTGAACGTCGTAGCCGTAATACTGTCCCTCCGCCGGGTTCTCCAGGTACAACTTCCTCCTATCCGCTAGGGGGGCGGAGCTGCCTGGTATGTACATCCCCGGATTGAGATCTTGGGAGACCTCCAAATGCGTCGATTTGTTCCCGATATAGCTGGCGGTGGCCAGCCAGCTGGCTGTAACCTGGCGCTGATAGCTTAAGTTCCACGATGCAGTGTAAGGCGATTGATAGTTTAGGGGAAATGAAGTGACTGTAGACCCAAGAGGGAATGGGAAGTTTTTGGGAATGGGCGAGGGCAGCGGGAACGGATCGCCTCCCGGATAACCGCCCCACGGATTGGAGAAGGTCCCTCCCGACAGGAAAGGGAAAGTTTGAGTAGTGAAGCTGCCATAAGGGGGTTGATTGGCTGACTCGTCGTTAAACAATTCCTCGGTATTACGGAGAATGGCGCCGCCGACGCGTATGCTCTGTTTGCCGCTTCCCGTGGGATCCCAAGCGATTCCAAGGCGCGGAGAAAACAAAGCTTTAGGCATTTGCATAAAGCCTTGCGGAATTCCCGGATCTCCATAAAAGAGCAAGCCCGCAGGCGCACCCGGATACACGACACTATGTTGGTCCGCGTTAAAGGCGGCTTGGGAGAAGCTTACGCCCTCGATGTTACCCGACCGGTCATTAACAAGTTGAAAGTCCGGGTCCCAGCGCAGGCCGAAATTGACCGTCACACGTGGAGTCAGCTTGATGGTGTCTTGGAAGTACAATCCCAAAGTTACTTGGCGGATAGAGTCCACTGCGGTTTGGCTTTGCGAAAAGGTATCCATCGCGCCGAGCATGAAGGACGCCAGCGCGTCGTTCACGCTCTTACCCGTGGCGTATTCCCCATTGAAGACAGATTCGCCGTTTGCTCCTAACGCGACCGTTTCATTTAACTGGTTGCGGCCAAGCATTACCCCAAAGCGAATTTGATGCTTACCCCGGATGACGTCCACGTTGTCGCTAAAGTGGAAGGAGTTGACGTCGTAGTTAGCGTTAGTACAGGAGCCGCAGGCGGAAGCGAAATAATTGCTGACCGACAGATAGAGAAGGTTCGGATAGGGGTTGTAATCGGCAACTCCAAGATCATTTGCGTTAGGGACATTCGCCGCCGGTCCCCGGAGAGTGGTCCGCCGCGTGAACTCAGCGTGAAAAGTGTTCAACACACTGGGGCTTACGGTGTATGTGTCACCGAGCGCTACCGCTTGCGACGTTTCCAGAGGATTCCCAGCCACAGAAGTGGTGAGGATGTCGCCGCTATAAATTTCCGGGTTGCGGTAATTGACGGTATAGTACCGGCCGTAAACGGTGTTTTTGGCACTCTGCAACCAGTCCACTCGGATGATCCCCTGGTCGTCGTCCCCGGTCGTGGGGATTTGATAAGTGACCTTTCCGCACTGATTCTGCGCCGCGGGAAGGTACTTCATGAGAGCGAGGGATGCGGGGTTGAACAGGCTGATGGGTATCTGGTTGTTCGGAAATGGCGCGCCCCCCGCGTACGGGTTATCAAGTTGTATGGTCTTTCCACCCGACACGCACTGAGACCCATCGATGACGCTGAAATTGCCGGCCAGCACTGCCGGAGTGGGCACATAGCTGACCGAATTCGAGCTCTGTACATTGGTGGTTCCCTGGAATCCGGCAAAGAAGAACAATTTGTCCTTGATGATCCGGCCACCCAATGTGCCGCCGAACTGGTTCCGTTTCAGGTTGTCGTGGACCGGCGCGAAAAAGTTCCGTGCGTTGACGTCGCCGTTACGCAGGAATTCGAACAAGTCTCCATGCCAGTCGTTCGTGCCGGACTTGGTGACCGCATTGACAACCCCGTACGGGTGCATCCCGTATTGCGCGGGTAGAGAGCTGGTCTGAACGCTGAACTCCTGCAAAGCATCGGGAAACGGGAGGGGCAGGTTCACGTTCGTCATCGCATCGTTGTTGTCTGCCCCATCCAGCAGGTAGTTCACCCCATTGCCCTGACCGCCCTGCACGGAAATGATGACAGAGCTGTAAAAGCTATGGTTGGTGTCCATGTTGCCACTTTGCGCAGTCGGCGTATTCAGGGCGCCTCCGGAGAGGATAATGAGTTGCGTCGGCTGCCTCCCATTCAGTGGCAATTCCACGATGCGTTTCTCGTCAATAACCTGAGAGATCGTGTTGTCCGTGGTTTCCACCATGCTCACTTGGGCCGTCACATCGATATGTTCGGACGTCTCGCCAACTTGCATGGATGCATTCACCTCGATGTTGTCGCCGACTTGCAGGAGGATGCCGGACTGAACGTAGGTCTTGAATCCGGAGACGGCAACCTCGATTTGGTACGGCCCTACCGGCAGCTCAGGCGCCACATATCGGCCCTGGCTATCAGACGTGATCAAGCGCTCTTGCTGCGTGGCGGTTTGCGTTAACTTAACTTGCGCCCCCGCAATGGGCGCGCCACTCGAATCCCGGACGAAGCCAGAGACCTGGGCCCCCGCAACCGCTTGGCCAAAAGAGCGGATATCTCCCACTACAGCCATCAAGACAAGTCCAAACGCGGGCACGAGAACAGACCGCCCTCTACGTAGAAAGCTAAACATACAAGACCCCTTTCGTGGAGTGTTGGCGATTATAGTTTGCTGTCTCCGGGCTGTCAAGAAAAATTGACGCAGAAAAATTGAGCGGGTGTCGTTAGCAAGTGAATTGTCCGCTGCAACCAGCACGTGAATTGTCCCAATGCAATTTGCACGGGAATTGTTCGATGCAATTGGCACATGGGTTGTTCCGGTCCGGATCTGGTGGGTTCTGCCCGTTGACCGGCTTGCGTACCACCTGCGGGAGTATTCGCACGGACTACCACTCCATTCTCGGCACGATCGTGTCCGATTCGCCTTCCTCAACGGACATCAATCTTCCCACGTTCGTTGACCGCAGTCAGCCGACGCCCGAGTCCTGAAAAGGAACGGATGAACCGAAATTGTTTGGTCGATTTTATCGTCACTCTTGCTCTTAGCGATGCGGGCATCGATAGCGAACACAACGCTCCGACCGGTGACGTACAAAACGCCTTTCGAGACCCATGGAGTAGATTCGATTCCGCCGTCGGTGCGCGTTTCCCAACTCCAGCCGAGTCCAAGCTGGCTCACGTTCTCGGCCCTAATCTGTTTAAGCGGGCTAAGCGAGTCTCGGCGTAATCGCGGCCATAGGTAACCCCACTCGTCGGGAGTAGCCCCGCAACGTGGCGTCATTAACCGGTCTCGATTTCTGTGAAAGCACCGGTCGATCCGGACAGCACGCCCCGCAGCGCCACACGATATCCGAAATTACCTTCTTGCATCCGCACTTCCCTCTTCTCCGGGGCAGTCAAAAAATACGAACATGATCTGTCACGAGGGGGCGTACTGTTTGCCACGTTTGTCGCTGGTTGTGCCGTTCAAGCCCCGATCAAGCAATCCTCACGGAACCTGGCCACGACTCATGAAGCCGATCTGGCAAGCCTTGGCAACCGTCGCCGGCGCTGGGATGTTCTTGCTGTCCATCAGGATGTCGATAAGGCGGTGTTGCATGCACCGAGCGCGCGAGCTACCCGTAAGTAATTCGCCTCAAGGGGCAAACGCGACACGCAGGACGCATTTCCCCTCTTCGATGTGCGTGGTATTGGGGCGACCATTCGAAGCCTTGACGAGGCAACGTGCCGATCACGTGGTGGGGTAATCTGACGAATCGGCTCCCCGTCCGGTATCAAGCCATGCCGGAAAGCCGGCCAGTGCTGTCGCCGATCTGATCTTCGTGCACCCCATACATATCGAGAACGCTGGCCAACAGATTTCCCGTTGGGACTGTGCGAGATGCAAAGTGCAGATGGCGATCGCCCTTCATTTGTCCCGAAGCACCGCCGACCAGCACGTACGGTACATCATAATGCAGATGCTGGTTGGAGTCGCCCATGTTGCTGCCATAAAGGATAAGCGAATGGTCGAGCAGCGTACCGTCGCCGTCCGGCGTGTTCTTAAGTTTGTCCACGAAGTAGGCCAAGCACTTGATGTGATACTGGTTCAGCTTGGCATAACGTGCGATGGTCTCGGGATTCTCGGCGTGGTGCGAAATGCCGTGGAAGCCGTCGTGCACTCCACTCTCCGGATAGGAGCGGCTTGTGAGATCGCGGGCGTAAAGAACCGTTGAAACACGCGTGATGTCGGCCTGGAACGCCAGACGCTGCAGATCGAAGTGAAGCTTCACGTGCTCGTCAAACGACTCAGGGATGCCGGCCGGAATGACCACCCCTTCGGTGGAAACAGTGCCGGTCGCCCTCTTTGCGATCGCAAGGCGGCGCTCAAGTTCGCGGACGTCGGTCTCGTATTCATCCAGTTTGACCTTATCTGCGGGGCACAGATCGCGTTTGAAGCTGGCGAGCTTTGCGGTAACCGCGTCCAGGATACTGCGATCTTGCTCGCGGCGCGCGGCGCGCTCCGCCGCTGAACCACCCGCGCCGAACAAACGCTCAAAGGCCACCTGGGGGTCCAGTTCCATCGGCAACGGCGAAGTTGGCGTCGACCAGGAAATCGTATTCGAATATGTGCAGCTATAGCCTTCGCCACAGTTGCTGGAGTTGGCGCCGGGGTCCTCCAGCGCGAGTTGCAAGGAAGGAAGCAAGCTTCCTTGTCCGACGTGCTGCGCAATGATTTGGTCGATGGTCGTACCGTCGCGAATATCGGCGCCGGTAGTCTTCTTCGGTTTGTCCGCGCAAAGGAACGCAGCCGCCACCCAATGGTCCGCGCCGGTTTGTCCAGGAGGCGGCTCGGCGGATTTCGACCATAGGCCGCTGACTATCACCGTGCGGTCACGGTACGGTTCGAGTGGTTGGAAGACAAACGGGTATTTGAACTGTTGGGCAGCGGATTCCGATTTCGGCTCGCCCGGTCCTCCGCCTTCGGGAACCCACCATCCTGGAGCTGCACCATGGGGAACGAAAATACCGGTGAAGCGAGTCTTCGGATTCGCCGCCGTCTTGCTCACCAACGTTTGGGCTGGGATCATTGAATCCAGCAATGGTAAAGCGAGCGCAACACCGGCCCCGCGAAGAATAGTGCGGCGGGAAATGTGCCTTTTAGTAATGAACATGATTGGATCCTTTAAATTTCTGCCGCTTCCATACGGTCGCGGTTCACTTCTAGCCTAAATCTGACTTTGCCGCTGAGATCTGAGCGTTAATGGTCGCGGTACAGTCCCTCAGCCGCTAGCGAGCTATCGCGATGCCCGGTCCGGTTGCGCAATGGAGGTGATCTGCTCCTTTTGGTTCGCTTGGAACGGCTCGCTCTTCACGATTCCTGAGATCAGCGATGAAAATCGGTAGTCGTTCGATTCAGCACTCCGGACGATTGACCGTATCAAAGGCATGTCATAGTACTGAGTACCTCGGCCCATCGCATAAATGAATAGCTTCTCGGTCAACATTCGAATGAATTGCGGCGAATATCGCCTTAGCGATTCGCGCACACCCTTCACGCCATCCAGGCGAGAACCATCCACAAGGTAGCCGATCGGATTAATCGGGCTTCCGTTATCTGTAGTCCGCCAGTGTCCGATTGCGTCGAAATTCTCCATCGCCAATCCGATTGGATCCATTATTTTGTGGCAGGTGGAGCACGGCGCATTCTTACGATGCATCTCCATCTGCTGGCGCATGGTTGGCTTCGCGCCGCCGTGAACGGCTGTCCCCTGATCCTTGAGCGCCGGAACGTTTGGTGGAGGATCCGGGGGGCTTACGCCCAGAAAGATCTGCATGATGTCTTTGCCGCGAACCGTCGGAGAGGTGCGCTGCGGTTGCGACGAAACTGTTTGCAGGCTCGCTTTGCCAAGCAAGCCGCGCCGCATGTCGAACTCCGGAGCAAGCTCGACACGCCGGAAATCACTCCCATAGACGTTCGGAATTCCGTAGTGCTTTGCCAGGCGTTCGTTCACGAACGTGTAGTTTCCATCCAGAAGATCCAGCAGGCTGCGATCTTCATGCACGATGCTGCCGACAAAAAGTTCGGTCTCCTCGCGCATCGCCACTCGCAAGTTGTCATCGAAGTCCGGGAACAGCGAAACAGTGGGCGACCAGGTCGCAAGCGCTCGAAGACTCAACCATTGGCCCGCGAAATTAGCAACCAATCGGTCCGAACGCGGATCGGCTAGCATTCGGCGGACCTGCTCCTGCAGAACCGCTGGGTCATGCAGTTTATTTCTTGCGGCCAGGTCGATCAGCTGATCGTCCGGGATGCTGCTCCACAAAAAGAACGACAGGCGCGATGCAAGCTCGAGGTCGCTGATGTGATACGTCTGACCGGTTGCAAGATTCGGCGACTCGGCCTCCTTCCGTAACACAAATTCGGGATCTGCGAGAACGCGCTGCAGTGCGCGTTCAACTCCCGTGTTGAAGTTCCCTTCGTTACGGCCCTGCTGGTAAAACGTCATCAGCGCCTCGGTGTCATCCGGAGTTATCGGACGGCGGAAGGCGTGGCGCGCGAGCACATTGACAATTTTCTTGGCGCAAGCCTCTTCATCCGACGGACCGGACGGACGGCAAACAAAGATTTTCTTGGCGCTCTCGGACTCGGCCGCACCCTTCGCCTTGAAGGGCCCAAGGATCTCCATTTTGCCAACGTGGGGAAAGAACTTGAAGCCGGGCAGATCGCCCGTCTCGATGGTGCTGCGCAGGAAGTGCTCGTTCAAATCCAGGCTCGGCGCAAACTGAGTTGCAAGGAACGTCACGCCAACGGTGTGCATTCCCGCAGTCACAGGCACATGAACATCAGCCGTACCGCTATGAACCGGCCTTCCCTTAGCTAACTCTTTGTCCCAATCGTAGAGATGGATGCGCTGGTCATCGATCAACAACTCCAGCTTTTCGCCGCTCATGTCGCCAAAGGCCGAGTTGCCGTCCATTAATCCCCTGTTGATCGGGAAGATTTTGAAAACATAATCTCCGTCGGCCGGAAATTCATGCTGGACTACCAAGCCGCCGCGAGTGCCGAATGGCAAGGATTCGATGTGATAATCCTGCGATGTATCGGACGGTACACGATAGGTTGCCAGTTCTGGTGCCTCGATATCGCCCATCGCAATTCGGCTGATCTTGGCTGCAGCCGTTGTATAGCCTTCGAGCAAAGCGGGCGACAGCGACAGAGCGCCGGCGATGTTGTCGAAACCGCGGGTTGAGTCGTCGGATGGCAGATATTTCGCCGGATCGATGTCGAGCGCTAGCATGTCATGAATTACGTTCGCGTACTCGGTACGGTTCATGCGGTGCAGTCCAGGAGGGGGCAGATGGGTTGTCGCGCTCTTATCGAGCTGTCCTTCGAGCCATCCCACCATCGACTCATATGTATTCCACACCGGACGGGGCATTCCGGCCGGCGGCATCATGCCTGCGCGCAACTTTCGCACAACCAATTCCCACTTTTCGGGCTGCTCGCCGACGTGTGCTGTATCCAGTTTGTCCAGTTCCAAGCCAGCCGTTTTCAGCCTTTGGTTATGGCAGATAACGCAGTATTGGTTCAGCAGAGCGCGCTCGCTTGCCGGGTCAGTAACTTTGTTCGGGAGGGATGTAACTTGGGGACTAGCTGTCTGAGCAGCCCAGATGGTCAGTCCGACAATGTATCCGAAAGTACGTTGTATCTTCATGATGGGTCAATCCGCGCCACCAAGCCTGTAAAAGCGGCTGGGTGGCTGGTACGGAGCATAACTCCATACTCCCGATATTGCAATTGTTCGGAAGTACGGTATTGCGTCCGACCGCCTTCAGTGGTAGCATCGAACGCTTACCGTGAATCACGTCGCCGAGCCACGTTTGCAGGTCAATTCCGGGTGCTGCGCGTGTTGGATTTCGATAAGTGCTGGGCGCAAAGAGCGCGAAATTGCACGAAGGTTATCGGACGCGGGCAAACCTACAATACGCTGCACGACAGGGCGTTAGAAGCGCAGTCCGCCCGCTAACCAAAAACTAGAGGAGCAATTGAACACGGAAGGATGCAAGGAAGGCTTAGCCCTTACTTTAATACGGAACCCCAGCGGGAATCTTAGGAAATCCTGCCAGACTCCCAAGAGAGGAAACCATGGAAAATATCATTGCAAAGCTGCTTCAGGACTTCGAGCAAGGAAAGATGTCCCGGCGACAGCTTATTCAAAGCATCGCAGTAACAGCGACGGCTGCGTCTGTCGTGAGCGAGGCGCCGGCAGCCCCGGCGGAGGGCGGCAACGGCATATTCAAGGTTACCGAATTTAACCACACTTCTTATCACGTGCACGATTACCGGAAGACCCGGGACTGGTACACGAATATGTTCGGAATGACGGTTGCAGAAGATGTCCCTGATAAGGTTCAACCCGACGCTGGCATGTGCCGCCTAACCTTTGGAAATGACATGATTGTTGTTCGCAGCGGCAAAAAGGTGGGAACCACGCCGCTAATTGATCACGTCGGCTTCATTGTCGCCGACTGGGATTACGAAACTATGAAAGCCGAGTTGAAGCGTCGCAACATTCCGATCGTGGCTAACGCAAATAGGCAAAGTCTCCACGTCCTGGACCCGGATGGCTTTCTAGTGCAGTTCGGCGGGTTGAAGCAATATTAGCTGGTGAGCGTGCCGGATCCGCCAAGTAAGGCTGCGTCCAACGATGTGAAATCGCGCAGCATTGGGGATCGTTTCCCGCACTGCGGCTGTCCACCGACAATCCAGGCGCTAAAGCGAAAATCTCCGGGCATAGTCTCCGGTGAGTTACTTAGGCATGTCCTTTCTGTTCCTCATCGTCATTTGCAGCGGCTGTATTTCTACCGTGGTGGAATGATTACGGCAACTGCGCAGCGAGACGATTGCAATCATGGAAGATTTGAACACTGCACCCATCACCGGTAGTTTGTCCCGTGCCTTAGTTCGAGCATCGAACTGCGCCTTCCATGCTCGAATAATAGGCGACAAAGAAGTAAATATCTCTGAACGCGATGCGCGATGTAGATTGCGGGACGCCCACAACTGGAATTTATAACTTCAGCCAAGTAATTTCTTGCCAGTTAGTATTGCCGGTATTGCCGTCTGAGCGCACGCGCGATAAATTAAGAAACGAAAAATGAATCATGCTCACCAAACACACGCGGCCGTCGATGTTTCCCCCACCCGGCGCGCTTTTTACATCGGATTCATCAATGGCGTAATGGGCTTGATCGGCGTGGCTCTGGCGGCCCCGGCGACCATTTACTTATTGTTCCCTCCTAAGCTGCGGAAAGAGGCGCAATGGGTCGAGACCACCGACCTTTCCAATATCCCCACCGGGGCTCCCACCGAGATCGCTTTCGAGCGCAAGCGCGTGGATGGATGGAAGGTCACAACCGAGAAAGCAACCGCCTGGGTGGTGAAGAAGCCCAACAACGACGTCGTGGCATTCACGCCTCAGTGCACCCACCTGGGCTGCGCCTATCATTGGGACGATCCCAGCCATACCTTTGTCTGTCCTTGCCATACGTCCGTCTTTTCCATCGATGGAAAGGTGTTGAGCGGCCCGACGCCGCGTCCGCTGGATCGCTACATGACAAAAATCGAGGACGGCAAGCTGGATATCGGACCGGTGGAGCCCCACGCCTAAGCCATGCGTACCGTTATCGACTGGCTCGAACATCGCACTGGCGTGGAAAGCGCCATCAAAAGCTTTCTGTACGAAGACATTCCCGACTCGGCCGGATGGCACCATTGCGATATCAATCTGCGACCTGCTCCAGGCATCGCTCGAAACCCCGGGGACCACTGTAATCTATGTTACATCCACTATTGATCGACCCGGCAAGTGCCTTCACGCGCTAACCTCGTTAGCCTGCTTGGCGCACTTCCCGAGGTATTCCAGGGCCGCCGCCACTCCACCTTTTTTATGCGGAACCTCGTCGATCTCCAAACCCATTTCCACGCCGCTGAGCGTTCCCGCCAACATCAGGTCGTTAAAATCACCCAGATGCCCGATGCGAAACACGCGATCCTGTAGCTTGCCCAGGCCGGTTCCCAGCGGCATGTTGAAATGTTCGAGAATGGTGGCGCGTAGTTTATCGGCCGAGTGACCAGCCGGTGTAAAAATAGCAGTTAAAGAACTACTGTATTCGGCGGGATCCACAGCCACTATCTCGAAACCCCAGGCGAGCGCGGCGCGACGCGTCGCTTCCGCGTGCCGGTTGTGTCGCGCGAACACATTGCCAAGACCTTCTTCGTGCAACATATGGAGCGCCTCGCGCAGCCCATAGAGCAAATTCGTAGCCGGCGTATAAGGGAAGAACCCTTTCGTGTTGGCCGAAAGCATCGGCGCCCATTCCCAATAACTCTTCGGCAGACGTGCCAACTCAGACGCGGCAAGCGCCTTTTCGCTGATAGCATTAAATCCCAAGCCCGGCGGCAACATCAACCCCTTCTGCGAGCCGCCCACGGTCACATCAACACCCCACTCATCGTGACGATAGTCCATGGATGCGAGCGATGAGATGGTATCGACCAAAAAGAGCGCGGGATGGTTGGCGCGATCAATCGCCTTGCGAACCTCCGCGATACGTGTCGTCACTCCGGTCGACGTTTCGTTGTGCACCACCGCGACTGCTTTGATCCCGTGGTCCGAATCGTCGAGCAGTTTCGCTTCGAGAGTCTCCGGCTCCGCGCCATGACGCCAATCGCCGCGCACAAAGTCAACGTCCAACCCGATCTTTACTGCCATCTCACGCCACAACGTCGCGAACTGGCCGCTCTCGAACATCAACACGCGGTCACCGGGCGACAGCGTGTTCACCAAGGCCGCCTCCCAAGCGCCAGTTCCCGACGAAGGAAAGATCACCACCCTGCCTGAGGTCTTGAAGATCTTCTTCAGTCCATCCAAGACTTCGAGTCCGAGACTACTGAAGGCTGGTCCGCGATGATCGATGGTGGCACGCGCTATGGCGTGCAAAACACGATCAGGTACGTTTGTGGGGCCCGGAATTTGCAAAAATTCACGACCACTGTGATAGCGAAGCGACAAGATTCATACCTCCTACCCTGATTCGCGCGCGTGAGCAAGCGGGATTTGTCTTTTTTTCAGTTCCAACTGCGCTGGGTCTAGAGCTAAGCGACCTGTTCTACTAGGCCGCTTGCTTGGTCGTATTATGGGGGTCGATCACGAACTTCTTGGCCACGCCTTTGTCGAAGTACTGATAACCCTGTGGCGCATTGTTAAGCGAAATCACGGTTGCATTGACGGCCTTCGCAATGCGCACCTTGTCGTGCAGAATCGCCATCATGAGTTGCCGGTTGTATTTCAGCACCGGGCACTGGCCGGTGTGGAATGAATGCGATTTAGCCCAACCGAGCCCAATACGGATCTGGAGGTTGCCGACCTTCGCGTTGGCATCCACGCCGCCCGGATCGCCGGTAACATACAGACCAGGGATACCGATTTGGCCGCCGGCGCGGGTGACTTCCATCACGGAATTGAGAACCGTCGCAGACTGTTCTTTGGCTGCGTCATGTCCGTGCCCGCGTGCCTCAAACCCAACGCAATCGACCGCTGAATCCACTTCAGGCGATCCGACGATCTGATCGGCCAGCGACGCATCTTTCTTCAGATCGATGGTCTCGCAACCGAAGCTCTTGGCTTGCGCCAGACGTTCGGGAATCATGTCGCCCACGATCACCACCGCAGCTCCGAGTAAGTGGCAGGAAGCGGCACAAGCCAATCACACTGGTCCCGCGCCAGCAACGTACACCACCGACCCTGTTCCTGCTCCGGCAGTAACGGCGCCGTGATAGCCCGTCGGGAAGATATCCGACAGCATGGTGAGATCGGTAATTTTCGTCAGGGCCTTCGCCTTATCGGGGAACTTGACTAAGTTGAAATCGGCGTATGGAACCAGCATATATTCCGCTTGACCTCCCACCCAACCGCCCATGTCCACATAGCCATAAGCCGCTCCGGCACGCGCCGGATTCACGGTCAAACAGATTCCGGTCTTCCCTTCCCGGCAATTGCGGCAGCGCCCGCACGCGATGTTGAATGGTACCGTGATGATATCGCCCACTTCCAGGAACTCGACGTCGCTACCCTTCTCGATCACTTCGCCGGTGATCTCATGACCCAGCACCAACCCCGCCGGCGCTGTCGTGCGGCCTCGCACCATGTGCTGGTCGCTACCGCAGATGTTGGTAGTTAAGATTCTTAAAATGGCGCCATGGTCGATCTTCTTACGGGCGGGATTCTGCAATTTCGGGTAGTCGATCGATTGCACTTCCACCTTGCCGGGCGCAAGATAAACTACGCCTCGATTACTTGACATACAAATCTCCTTTTAGACTTCTTCGATGACATCCGGCCCTAGAACGCCGCGGCGCCCGCCTCGGCTACCGCGTGATCCTGTTCGCCCGAGCCGCCACTGACGCCGATGGCGCCGACAACCTTGCCGTCTTTCTTCAAAGGGATTCCGCCGGCAAAGATCATGATCTTCCCATTATTCGATGCGTGAATGCCGAAGAATTGGCCACCCGATTGCGAATGCGTCGCCAGGTCCTTCGTGGCGATGTCAAAGGCTCGGGAAGTATATGCCTTCTTTTGCGAAATGTCAATACTCCCTATCCACGTGTCGGTGCAAAGTGATAATGTCCTATTTGCGCAAAGTAGAAATGTCCTATTGACAACCTCCAGGCTGGGGAGGTGCGAGAAGGACAACTACTGATGACGCAAGCCGAGCGAGACCGGCTGGTGGCCCTGAAAAAGGCCAAAAAGAAATTGATCACGCAGAAGCAGGCCGCCGAGGAACTGGGCATCACCGAACGGCATGTACGGCGTCTGCTGCGAGCGCTGAAGCGGCGCGGTGATCAGGCTGTGGTACATGCGTTGCGAGGGCTACCGTCCAATCGCAAGATTCCTGTGGAGACCGAACAGGAGGCAGTGGCCATCTTGAAGAGGCCGGTATATCGGGGGTTTGGACCGACGCTGGGATCGGAATACCTGGCCAAGAAACACGGCATCGAGGTCAGCCGGGAGACGGTGCGGCAGTGGATGATCCAGGCCAGGCTGTGGCGAGCCCGCCAGCAGCGTGTTGAGAAAATCCACGAATGGCGTCCACGTCGCGGCCGGTTTGGCGAACTGGTGCAGTGGGACACCAGTGATCACAAGTGGCTGGAAGGACGCGGAGAAGAGATTTTACTGATCAACATGATCGACGATGCTACCGGCCGCTGGTTCGCGCGCTTTGTGGCCAGCGACTCGACGGTGGAAAACATGAACCTGCTGGAGAGCTACGTGAAAAAGTACGGACGGCCGCTGGCATTTTATACCGACAAGGCGAGCTTGTTTCAGACCGCGGAGAAACGCAAACGCGATGAGCCCGGAGTGGAGAAGGACGCGGTAGAGATGCCGCCGACGCAGATTGGGCGGGCATTGCGAGAGCTATCCATCGCCTGGATCGCAGCGCACAGTCCGCAGGCCAAAGGGCGAGTGGAACGTGGATTTTTGACCGCTCAGGACCGGTTAGTGAAAGGAATGCGAGTCGCTGGAGTCACCACCTTGGAGCAAGCCAATCACTATCTGGAAAGTGAGTTTCTGCCCTGGGTCAACACCACGTTAGCAGTGGTGCCGGCCAGTGCGGACGATGCCCACCGGCCGCTGGAAAAGCAGCACGATCTGGCTGCGATTCTCAGCCATGTGGAAAGCCGGCGCGTGAACAACGACTACACCATCCAGTTGGACACCAAGCTCTACCAGATCGCACGCCAGAACATTCGCACCGGATTACGAGGCGCCACCATCCGGGTTGAGAAGCGGCGGGACGGCGAGGTGGCAATTCGATTCCGCGATCGCTATCTAAGTGTTTCTATCTGCGAGCAACGTCCCAAGCTTGCACCACCCAAGCCGCTCGGCAAGGCACGGCGTGCGCTGAAACCCAGCCAGGCCAGTGAGTGGTGTAAAAACTTTGATCTGAAAAAGTCGCCCAAAATCTGGCAGGCGTCAGAAGGTTCCGGTGCCAAGCCGGAGTCGCTATGAAAACCCGCACCAACGCAACAGGAAGGCCGGGCAAAATCGGCCCGGCAGCTTCGCGCTTTCCCTATTCAAGGCCTCCGCTCCGAGACTCCACCCAAGTAATGGGCCTGTCAAAGTCAAAAGCAAAACCCTCGGAGGGTACCCCGCAGGGCCCCGTTGACCGAGGGTTTGCCGCCGATTACTTCGGAGCCAGCCCCGTCGCATCGGCCTTGAATCTTCCCCAGGAGCGCGACTCCCCAGAGAATCGAAATCAGACTACCATGCAATCTCCACCAGCTCGGTCAAAACCGGACATTTCTACTTTGCAGGGAATAGGACATTTCTACTTTGCGTTGACATACTCCCTATCCACGCCTGGTCCATGCGGACGTGTGCCACTAGGTTGCCGCCTCCGTCGGCTACTGCAATATTCATCGGTTGGCCGATCTGCTCGGCCTTCTTCTCTGCTGCCGCAATGATTCTCCGTGCGTCTGCCAAGGTAACCATTTCTGCTCCTATGTTCTTTGTCTGTTCTTTGTCAACTACAACCGCTCGTCCTCTTTCGCAAGACGAGGAAATCGTGCCCCAAGTGACTTTGTTCAAAATGATGACGTTCCATTCACAGGTTTAACGGGGTGGTCGCCAACCTGTGATCTGTCAGGCCCGGTAGTCCTCCCGAACCTTCGTCCGGTCGTCGGAGCTATAGAAACTAATCTCACTTCGGATTTGACTTACTTAAGAAACTGACTTGACTTACTCGGAAAACGAGAAATACCGAGTTCCGGACGATGATTCATTTCGACGTGTAACGCAACCCTAAAATTGCCTTCCATCTGTCACCTTGTCCGTGAAAGTTTCGCAGCGAGTATACCGATCCGGTCAGCGGGTTGTCAACGCTTACTGGGGGAATGTCGGCGCAAAGTGATAATGTCCTATTTGCGCAAAGTAGAAATGTCCTATTGACGACCTCCAGGCTGGAGAGGTGGCAGAAGGACAACTACTGATGACGCAAGCCGAGCGGGACCGGCTGGTGGCCCTGAAAAAGGCCAAGAAGAAACTGATTACGCAGAAGCAGGCCGCCGAGGAGCTGGGCATCACCGAACGGCATGTACGGCGTCTGCTGCGAGCGCTGAAACGCCGTGGTGATCAGGCTGTGGTACATGCGCTGCGAGGGCTACCGTCCAATCGCAAGATTGCTGTGGAGACCGAACAGGAGGCAGTGGCCATCTTGAAGAGGCCGGTATATCGGGGGTTTGGACCGACGCTGGGGTCGGAATACCTGGCCAAGAAACACGGCATCGAGGTCAGCCGGGAGACGGTGCGGCAGTGGATGATCCAGGCCAGGCTGTGGCGAGCCCGCCAGCAGCGTGTTGAGAAAATCCACGAATGGCGTCCACGTCGCGGCCGGTTTGGCGAACTGGTGCAGTGGGACACCAGTGATCACAAGTGGCTGGAAGGACGCGGAGAAGAGATTTTACTGATCAACATGATCGACGATGCTACCGGCCGCTGGTTCGCGCGCTTTGTGGCCAGCGACTCGACGGTGGAAAACATGAACCTGCTGGAGAGCTACGTGAAAAAGTACGGACGGCCGCTGGCATTTTATACCGACAAGGCGAGCTTGTTTCAGACCGCGGAGAAACGCAAACGCGATGAGCCCGGAGTGGAGAAGGACGCGGTAGAGATGCCGCAGACGCAGATTGGGCGGGCATTGCGAGAGCTATCCATCGCCTGGATCGCAGCGCACAGTCCGCAGGCCAAAGGGCGAGTGGAACGTGGATTTTTGACCGCTCAGGACCGGTTAGTGAAAGGAATGCGAGTCGCTGGAGTCACCACCTTGGAGCAAGCCAATCACTATCTGGAAAGTGAGTTTCTGCCCTGGGTCAACACCACGTTAGCAGTGGTGCCGGCCAGTGCGGACGATGCCCACCGGCCGCTGGAAAAGCAGCACGATCTGGCTGCGATTCTCAGCCATGTGGAAAGCCGGCGCGTGAACAACGACTACACCATCCAGTTGGACACCAAGCTCTACCAGATCGCACGCCACAACATTCGCACCGGATTACGAGGCGCCACCATCCGGGTTGAGAAGCGGCGGGACGGCGAGGTGGCAATTCGATTCCGCGATCGCTATCTGAGTGTTTCTATCTGCGAGCAACGTCCCAAGCTTGCACCACCCAAGCCGCTCGGCAAGGCACGGCGTGCGCTGAAACCCAGCCAGGCCAGTGAGTGGTGTAAAAACTTTGATCTGAAAAAGTCGCCCAAAATCTGGCAGGCCTCAGAAGGTTCCGGCGCCAAGCCGGAGTCGCTATGAAAACCTGCACCAACGCAATTGGAAGGCCGGGCAAAATCGGCCCGGCAGCTTCGCGCTTTCCCTATTCAAGGCCTCCGCTCCGAGACTCCACCCAAGTAATGGGCCTGTCAAAGTCAAAAGCAAAACCCTCGGAGGGTACCCCGCAGGGCCCCGTTGACCGAGGGTTTGCCGCCGATTACTTCGGAGCCAGCCCCGTCGCATCGGCCTTGAATCTTCCCCAGGAGCGCGACTCCCCAGAGAATCGAGCTCAGACTATCACGCACTCTCCGCCAGCGCGGTCAAAACCGGACATTTCTACTTTGCAGGGAATAGGACATTTCTACTTTGCGTTGACACGCTTACTGGGGGAATGCCAGTGTCAGTGTCACTGCATCGCCGATCCCAAAAAACCGCGAGCAGGATACTGAAAAAGGCCGCTGAAGGCATCCGGCTCGCCCGATTCTGAGCGGCGCGCGTGAGCCTGCGGATGCTCGGGTTTCCAAGAAGCTTTTGAGAAGAGTACCACGCCTAATCAGAAGCCCCGAGTTGCGACACAGCATGCGCCAACCGTTATGGGGAGAGAAAATACAGGAACTCGCCTACTTTCTATCTCGGCCCGTCGTCTGGCCGTCTTTCGCGCTTGACAGGGAATCTGGAGCGGGTATTATGGCTTCCGGGAATGAGTCTGGCTCGCCTAGAAGGAGTTCTGTAGACTTAAAATGCGCAATGCCCGGCAGTTACTGTTGATTTTGTTGGCCTGCGAAGCATTCGCGCAGTTCGCTGCCGCGAGTGACAGCGGAGTGGCCGACGCGGCGATGAAGGGTGACCGTGCTGCGGTTCAGGCGCTACTCCGGAAGAAGGCGGACGTCAACGCACCGCGCACTGACGGAGCCACGGCTTTGGAATGGGCCGCTTACCGTGACGATCTGGAACTCGCCGATCTTCTGATCGCCGCCGGCGCTAACCCCAAGCTGGCCAATCGTGAAGGGGCTACCGCCCTGCGACTGGCTTCTCTGCGCGGGAGCGCCACAATGATCGAAAAGCTGCTGAAGGCCGGCGCCGATGCCAATGAACGGGACCTGAATGATGAAACCCCGCTCATGTTCGCTGCAAGGAACGGCAATCTGGATGCGTTGAATGTGCTCCTCAAGAACGGCTCCCAGGTAAATGCGAAGGAATCCTTGCGCGGCACGACGGCCCTGATGTGGGCCGTCGAGCAGGGACACAGCGAGGCAGCTAAACTGCTGATCCAACATGGAGCCGATGTCAGTGCGGCATCGAGTTTCGATTTCAAAGGTGGGACGGCGTTTCTCGCGGACACCGTCCAGCATCGAGCAAACCGCGTTAAGGAAAAAAGCAAGGCTACGCCGACTGACGAGGACACCGCGCTCCGCGTGCCCAAGAATACGAAGGGCGGTGGATTAACGGCTCTGGTACTGGCGGCGCGCGAGGACCATCTCGACTGCGTCAAGCTGCTGCTAGATGCACATGCCGACGTCAATCAAACCACGCATTACGGATGGACGGCACTGCTTACGGCCGTTCAGAACCGGCATTACAAATTGGCTGCCTATCTGCTAGATCATGGCGCCAATCCCAATATCGCCAATAATGGCGGCTGGACACCGCTCTATCTCGCGGCAGACAACCGAAACATCGAAGGCGGCGATTACCCGGTGCGCGATCCCGATATGGATCATCTTGATTTCATCAAGCTGCTGCTAGAGCACGGCGCAAATGTCAACGCTCGAGTCTGCGGCATCGAATCCACCCCGGTAAGCTGCAAAGGCGATAGCACCGAAACACGGACCGTCTTCACCATGCAATGGCTCTATGAAGACGGGGCCACGCCGTTTCTGAGAGCAGCTCAATCTGGTGATGTCACGCTCATGAAACTTCTTCTGGAACACGGTGCCGATCCCAAAATTGCGACGTCGAACGGCGACACGGCTCTGATGGTCGCCTCGGGAATTGGGTGGGTTGAGGGAGTGACGTACGAATGGTCCGAAGCCGAAAATTTGGAAGCGGTCAAGATGTGTCTCGACCTCGGTCTCGATCCGACTGCGGTGGACGGCGATGGCCGCACCGCGCTTCACGGTGCAGCGCACAAGGGAAGAAATGACGTGGTTCAGCTGCTCGTCGACCATGGAGCCAAGTTAGACGCAATGGACCATGGCAGCCGCGACACCTTTGCAGGTGCACTGATGGGCCATCACTGGATGCCCGTCGAATATGCCCGGGGATTGGTTCGAGTCGGCGTGCAGTCTGCTGTCGCCCACCCGGAGACTGCGGCCCTGCTGAAAAGGCTTATGGAAGAGAGAAATATTCCCGTCCCGCCTACCACGAACATTTCCATTTGCGTAACTGATGTTTGCAAAGGAAGCGGCGCCCAGTAGCCTTCGGTGCTGAATCTGGACACCGGGCAGGATTTTCGGCGATGCGCCTACCCAACTCCTGTGGTGGTCAAGTCGCTCACCTGGTAACAAAAATGGCGTGACCATTGAGGCGATTGATATATACTGTCGGCGGCTGAAAAGCCAAAAACGAAAATTTTAGCGATTGTAAAAAAGCGCGAGGGGAATTTCTGGCGCCCGCTGAGGCGGTAGGTGCGTGCTTAGGTTTTGGATTGGTTGCTCGAAGGAGTTACGTTTCATGCTAGGAATGAGAAGTCAAATCACAATTGCGATGGGGCTGATCGCCGCCTGTGGCGTGGTGATTCTGAGGGGACAGCAGGCTGGCGGCGCCGGGCCGTTTACCGCAACGCAGGCCGGCTCCGGGCGTACCACGTATCAGGAACGCTGCTCGAGCTGCCACCTGCAGAACCTCCAGGGCAGCGGCGATGCACCTCCGCTGGCGGGTGTCGGTTTCATCTCCTCCTGGGGCAGTCGCAAAACCAGCGACCTGATCGCCTTTATCCAATCGACCATGCCTCCTAGCGCCAATGGCAGTCTTGGCGAACAGGCGTATGTCAACATCGCCGCCTACATCCTACAATCGAACGGCGCGCAAGCTGGTAACGAAGCCCTAACCACGGCATCGGGCGAGACCATCCGCTCCATCGCCACTGGAGCCGCTGCTGCTGCCGTGGGCGTGCAGCACGCGAGCCAAGGAAAACAAGCGCCCGCTACGCCGCGAGGCGTTGTCGTGGCCGGTGAAGTTAAGAATTACGTCCCGGTAACGGACGCGATGCTGCGCAATCCCGATCCTTCCGACTGGCTGATGATTCGCCGTGACTATCACGCCTCGAACTTCAGCCCCCTCAACCAGATCACCACAAAGAACGTGCAAGATCTCCGGTTGGTCTGGTCCTGGGCCATGAACGACGTCGGGACCAACGAGCCCGCTCCCATCGTTCACGATGGCGTTGTATATCTCAACAATACGGGCAACATTCTTCAGGCGCTTGATGCCCGCACGGGCGAACTGATCTGGGAGAACCACTACGGTACAGACGCAACCGCCGCCGCGATACGCGGCATGGCGATCTACGGCGACAAAATATTCGTAGCCACCAGTAGCGCACATATCATGGCCTTCGATGCTCGCACCGGCAAGACCGTGTGGGATACCACCATGGGCGACCGGTCGAAGGGCAATTACACCACCAGCAGCGGACCTCTCGCGGTCAATGGCAAATTGATCCAAGGTCTCGGCTCGTGCCAGGTTTACCGCGAAGAGAAATGCTTTATCGGTGCCTACGACGCAGCGACTGGAAAGGAAGTTTGGAGATTCAAAACGGTCGCGCTTCAAGGCGAACCAGGGGGCGATACCTGGGGCAGTCTTCCGAATTTGTTCCGCGCAGGCACCGATAGCTGGATCACCGGTAGTTACGACCCTGATTTGAACCTTACCTTTTGGGGAACGGCGCAATCGAAGCCTTGGATGCGCGCCAGCCGTGGCTCGGGGAGTGGAGCGACTCTGTTTGCGAACTCCACGCTAGCTATCAACGCGGATACGGGTAAGCTGCAGTGGTATTTCACGCACGCACCCGGCGAGACCTTTGACCTTGACGAAGTGTTCGAGCGTGTTTTGGTCGACGACGGCGGCGAAAAGTACGTTTTCACCGCGGGAAAGGCCGGCATTCTTTGGAAGCTCGACCGGCAGACTGGCAAGTACCTCGGCCACAAAGAAATGGTCTTCCAGAACGTTTATGATTCGATCGATCCGAAGACCGGCGAGCCGCATTACCGAAATGATATTGTCGAGCAGAGGCTTGGAGAGTGGATACAGGCCTGCCCCTCCACCGAGGGCGGCCACAACTGGCCTGCCATGAGCTACTATCCCCCCGGCAATCGGATTGTAGCGCCGCTGAGTCAAACCTGTCTGGAGATGAAGGGGCAGGCCGTGGAAAAGGTCGAGGGCGGTGGCACTGCCGGCGGAGCCCAACGGCGCTTCTCGGAGATGCCGGGATCGAATGGCAACCTCGGGAAGCTTGCCGCATACGACGTGCGGACGCTGCGGGAATTATGGAAACTGGAACAGCGTGCGCCGTTCTTGACTGCGGTTGTGACCACGGCAGGTGGATTGGCCTTCGTGGGCGACATGAACCGCGAGTTCAAGGCGGTCGATGTCAACAACGGCCAAGTTCTCTGGCGGACGCGTCTGATCACCGTGGTCCAGGGATTCCCACTCAGCTTTAGCGTCGGTGGCAAACAGTACATCGCAGTTACCACTGGCCAAGGCGGCAGCAGTCCGCGGCAAGTGCCTGGCGTGGTGGCCCCGGACATTCACCCCAGCACAGGTGGCAATGCGTTATATGTGTTTGCATTGCCCGACCCCCGGTAAGCTTCGGGGCTTAGTCGTGCCCTGCCACGAACCCGGTCGTTAGGGCTTCAGCCGAGCGTCGATACGCCCTCTCGCAGGCTGGCCCATAAACCGCAGTTGCCCCGGTGGCCGCATGCCCAAGACGAAAGTCTTCCCCACAGCCGGACGCGAGAGTGCGTCGGCAGATATGGCACAGGTCTATGGTCTGTTACGTAAACCGGCCCTAAGCAGCAAAAGCGACACGCGAGCCGCATTCTCCCCCACCATTAGACACCTTCGACTGGTCGAGACATATTCTCTAGGCGAAATGTTCTTTGAGCAGCAAAACAGAAATGGCCGCCGATTTGATCAGTGGCGATTTGACGCTAACCGCTTTATTTTTCATGGTGCGGATCGTACAGCTATCGGTTTCCGCTGGCGGTCGATTTGATCTCCTCTAACAGCCATCTGCACGTAACAGGATAATGCTTGTCCCCTTTGAGGCCGCGCCAGAGCGCCCGATCGAAACTGGCTGGGTAACCCTGACCCACCGCTTCCGAGGTTTTAGATGGAGGCTACCTCGGCAATGGACTGATCCGTCGGGGCCAAATTGAACTGTCGGAGAGAAAGGACGACAACCGAACCTAGGAGTAACGTGAGGGCCAAGAGATCAAAGTTCTCAATCGTCGGAAAGATGACGAGCGAGTTGCTAAGGTCCCGCGCGATCAGTAGGCCGTTGCACCATCTGAAAAGAACAGGACTAGCGACGACATCTCGCGCCTCAGGCCCTCCGCGCACTGCGCGCTGCGTTTCTATCGCGAGGCGCAACAAAGCCAAGCTCCATCAGCTCGCTGGCAACATCCGGCAGCGACCGGCGAGTCTGGCGGCTAACTTGACGAAGATGCAGGTAGGCTTCCGCCTCCGTCATGTTTTGGCGTTCCTGCAGGAAACGTTTGGCCTGGCGAACCAGAGCGTAATCGGCCACATCGCGTTCCAGGTCGGCCACTAGTTTCTTTAGCGCGTTTCTGAGCCGACAAGGTCCCAGAACAGTGGCTACGGAGCGGGAGATGGTGGCAACGGGACTGGTGTGCAGGTTCCCCATTTCAAGCAATGCCTGCGCTCGATCCGCGATTTTCGAATCGGCCAACTCCGCCTCCAGATCAGCGATCCGAAGAATATCGCGAGCATAAGAGGCGTGAATGTACCAGGTGCGCCAAATCGCCTGACATACCCCGGCAATCTGTTCCAAGGCGGGTCGCGCGTCGCTCAAGGTCGTTGCGCCCCCTACAAACGACAACGCTCCCGTTTGTGTCTCTTCTGTACCGAGGGGAAAGCTGGTCAGCGCCAATCCGTTCCCATCTGACATGGGGACTGGTAGCCCTTCGGAGACCTTCCGCTCCCACGCTTCGCTGCTGTCCAGAAGTTTGTCGACAGCGTACCCCTGCGCTAAACCATTGCGCAATCCCAACCTCGCAACCAGACATAAGCTCTGCGGCAAGGGGCGGTTTCCATCATGCACTTCCCAACCCATGTTTTCTCCAAGTCAATCGTTTCAAGGCCACGTCTTAGAGAGCAAGACTCAAACTAGCACGGACTCCAAAGCTATCCGATTATGTTTCTAGGACCCATCCACACGTCGAATAGGAAGCTCAATATAACATGACAAAGGTGTATTCACCTGCGAGACAAGGGCGAAGGCGCCCACGGGACACCTCACTCAGCCTTTAATTCTCGAACGGGGATGGGTCGAAGCAATTCAGGATTCCTGGTACGCAGGCGGGGACGGTAGCGGGGAGTATTGAGAAAGGAAAAAATTAGAAAAAAGATTTCTTGGCGAAATTACCCGCAAGCCGGAGTCTATTGAGGTTGCATCATCCTTCGGAGATTTGCCGCGATGACCGCTTGCTCCGCATCGCTGGGTTTCCAGTAATAGTCACAACGGGAGCATTGACACGTTAGCTTGCGACCCTCCGCCAAGTCGAGGAGTTTCGCGTAGTTGGTACCTTGGTTCGCAAGTGTCCTGCACTCGGGACCTTCGATTACCATGTCGGGGATGTTAGCACGTTCAGTAGGAGTTGTCCCGCCCGAAGGGCGGAATTTACACTAACGGAAAACGGCTCTTCTCCATTTCCCGCTGAACCGGGATCCTTTTTGAGTCGGGTATCTATTGAAAGTCAGATTTGCAGGCCCCTCCGTCAGGAAGCGAAACTTGGCCGATGTGACTTCGGAGTCGGTGTTCACTTCACCGCTTTGAACTTTTAGTCAACCGCCTCAATAGGTGTTTACAGCGAAGGCAACTCGAGTGAAAAGTAATTCTGAACCAATCGTTTAGTGGTGCCAGTGTAGGCCCCCTTCCACGATGTCTCGACCTTCCCACGCGAGGAAATTACAATCGTCTCCGGAGTAACGCCAAGTCGGTAAGCATCGCGTAACATGTCAGGCACTTCGCACACTGTGCTGAAATCGTGGTGATGTGCTGCTAAGAATTCTGACAAACCGTTTTTATCAAGTGACACACCAACGAATCTATAGTGGCGAGACAGTTGGCGAAACAACGAATTAACGGCGTCAGCATTTCGAGCGCACCACGCACAGGTAGGGCTAAAGACGTAAAGGCTGTGGATAACTCGGTATTGACTACCGAAGCCAGAAGGTGTAGCCTCGATGACGCCTTCTCTACCGTATCATGAAGGACATTATCACGTATTCTTTATGGGCAAGGAATTAACCGAAAAAGGCTACGAAAAAACGCTGTCGAAGGGTGCGCTGGAGCCTGCAGACGGGGTCACTGAGACCGCCCCGTCGACTTTTGTGATCCCGATCTCGTCCCGAACTCCACGCGTGCGCTTCGCGAATTCGGCGGCGGCAAGCTGACGACCCTGTTTTTGCAATCGCCAGAGGCGATCAATCGGTATTGGGAATTCTTCACGGCCAATATCCGCAACCGGAGCAGGCCTACGGCCTACTTCGTTGCTGGCGCGCACTTTTTCACGTGGTGCGTGCGTAGGAGCTCTCGATGGAACAGGTGCAACCCGTGCACGTTGCGGCATCATCGAAGGACTTATGGAAACGTACTCGAAACCCACGGTGAAACAATACCCGGCAGCGATCCGCATGCTCTTCGATTGGCTCGGCAGCGGCCAGGTAATTCCGCTCAATCCTGCGCACGCGGTCCGGGACCGTAGCATAGCATGAAGGAGGGCAAACGTCCGTGCTCTCTGCCGAAGTGATGCGCACGCTCCTCCATGCAATAGAGATCGACGCCCTAATGGGCCCGCACGACCGGACCCTTATCGCTCTCATGGGATACACGTTCGCCCGCGCGAGCGCCGCAGTGCAGATGAAAGTGGAGGACTGCTATATCCAGACCCGGCACGGATGGGTGCGATTGCACGAGAAAGGCGGCAAAGTGAATAACCCCCTGCCATCACAACCTGGAAGAGTTTTTGGATGCATGACTTACTATGGCTTACCGCGTCCGCCAGGGGCTGAGTCGACGGCCCCCTCTTCCCGACACTCCAGCACGGCAAGCTCGTGGGCCGCACGGCCCTTCCTCAGTAGAATATCTACGCAATGGTCCAGCGCCGCGATGGCGGCACGGAATCGACGAAAATTTCCTGCCATAGTTTCCGGGCGACCGGTATCACCTCTATTTGCAGAACAGCGGGAAGCTTGAAGTTGCCCGGACACCAGTCCGCGCGCACGACGGGATTCTACGACCGCCGGAACGACGCCGTGGCGCTCGATGAGATCGAGCGGGTGGTTGATTAAGGTTGTCTCGCCGCCAGCGACCGACATACCGCTCGATGAGGCAGCGGATTGTGATCTCATAAAAGAGTGATGGAGTTGACATGCTAACTGAACGTCGTTTACTCAATCCAATTTCTGTCGTAGACGTCGCTCCAATCGGCCCGATGACATGCGTTCGCGTGCCGGCGTGGTCGTGTGTCTATCGACTGATCAATGCCGTGCGGCTGCCCGCTCTCGGCACTTTCAGGCTCTCCAATATCACCACCGGTAATCTCGAACGCAGCGATCAGCAGCCGTTCCGTCGTACCGCGCACTCGTCGGTTAACTTCCACTGCCTCCAAACAAGCTTGTAGCTCCATACTCGTCCGCCCTGCCAGCGGCTTCCTTCAAGTCTCCTTATCGAAAGTGCTTCGGCCCGAGCCTTCTCCCGTTCCCGGCAATTCTCCCCGAAGCACTCCCGATCAAGGCTAACGACTACCGGCGATCTATCTGTTGAGATGCTGCCGAGACTGCGTATGCGAAGGGATTTCGCAACAACAGTCGGATTTCTAAACACTGCGCCGTTCGTGACTTTATTGAGACGGCAATCGAGATGAGCGCTGCGTGTTGTTGGGTTGGCGTGCCCAGTTCATCGGGGTTGGAAGTACGCGATCGTTTCGTCGATTTCCCGCTTTAGGTTGCCCGGCTCGGTGATGTTAGCTAGGTGGCGAAGCAATAGCAGCGTTCTCGACGGTTCCTTGGCCTCTGGCTGGATGCTTTCCGGCTTTTGAAAAGCGGCACGGACGATGGCCAGCAAGTTCCGGGTTTCGTCTTCATTTAGAGCATTGACGCCAACGAGCTTGCTAATTGAGTCCGCGGTTTCGTCTCCCAGCTCGCCTTGTGGCGATTGGAGACGGACTGGCGTGGCGCCCATCCCGTTCGCCATGAAGTATCCCAGCAACTCGCCTTGGAATTGCTCTCGCGTCTGCTCGCTTTCGCGCCCATTAATCAACCTGCCATCGGGTGTCCGAAAAGACTCCGAGAGGCCCGGCGTTTGAAACGTCTGGGCCCCCTCGGTTGTCTCGCAGTTGAAGTACATGTTAGGGCCGCTCGTAAATATTTGCCCGCTCGGTAGGCATGGCGCCTTCACCCAGAATTGAATAACGGGACTAGCGAGTTTGCCTCCCACAGTCCAGCTCTCTCTCCAACCTCCAAAGTCTTTCTTCTCGAACTCCCCGCCCGTCGACCATCGACCTGTGCTATCAGTCGAGCCAACGATCGGACCCCAGTCCGTGCGCCCCTGCCTGGACGTTCTGACGCTGACGGGCTGGTTGGGTGCGGCTGTGATTACAATCTCGAAGCGGTCGCCGATTTGAAAATCGCTGCCGGGACGGCTCGCATTGAGCAGACTTACGAGCGGAATCTGGGCGACCGCGGGAAAAGTAGCCAAAACCAAAGTGAGCACGATCCGCATAATGCTCCAATCCGAGTTCATTCTAACAGAGCTATGTGTTGGCCCAACTACCAGCGCCTTGTCGCAAAGGGTTTACTGCGGCGTAGGGTTTACTAATCCGTTTGAATACCTTTCGCAGCTACTTCCTCGGAAGCCCGCTTACCGAAATGTGCTGCAATCCGGTCCGGCTCGTTCAGCAACCCGGGGCCAGATTCAACGGTTTGCGCTGCTACTCGACGTCGTGGCAGCTTGAACAGCACGGATCTCGCGAGTCGTGGCTCGCTTTCTCAGACTGGCGTATACAATTCAGCCGGCGAAGGGTTGATCCGGATCGATCATCTGTAACGTCGAGCGGTCTACAAATCGATTTGACGGTTTGGTCGATTACGGTTCGCTGCACCCCACGAATTTCATCGTCGACGTGTCCGGAATCGGCTGTGTCGTTCCCTTTTCCAACGGGGGGCACAAGCATGAATCATTCGGCGGGCGTATGGTCACTATCTAACGGCGGGAGAAACACTCTCGGTGCCATCGACGAACAGGTCCGTGCAATGGGATCTTTGCTATTCGAGATCGGACTGTACAAGATCGATGCGGCTGCGACGGAATCGCCAATGATTCCACGAACTTGGGATACAAAGACGATGATCGCCTCAGCAGGATGGTTGCGGCACCAAAATCGCTCGGCCGGAACATCTATGTTCGGCCCCAAGGCGAGCATAACTTGAGCCTTGTCGACGATTTGACGCTGGCCAATGTTACTGCCATGAAAAAAGCAGGCTTCGGTCCGGCTGTCGTTGTAGAAACCTCGCCGGGCAACTATCAAGCCTGGCTGAAGCATCCCGAGCAACTCGGCAAGGATTTGAGTACAGCCGCCGCACGCGCTCTGGCAGAGAAATTCGGCGGCGACCGCGGCGCGGCGGACTGGCGGCACTTCGGAAGACTCAGCGGGTTTACAAATCGAAAGCCGGGACATCTCGATCCTGCGACTGGGTGGTATCCATTCGTTCGACTGATCGAAGCCGGCGGCCAGGTGTACCCCCAAGGTGAGCAGTTTCTCGCGCTTGTGAGACAAACTTTGGAGCGCCAGCGGTTCGAACAAGAGTCGTTGCGACAGCAATTCGACAAATCCAACATCTTTAGGGTCCATGGCCTGAAAAGCATCGAGACATTCCGCGCCAACTTGCGTTATAACGGCGATGGAACTCGAGTCGATCTGGCCTATGCCGTCTACGCGCTCTCGCAGGGGGTGCCGGCCTCCGAGGTCCAGGCAGCGATCCGATCGCGTGATCTGTCGCACAAAGGAAACGAGCGACGACAGAACGAGTATGTCGAACGTACGATTAAGAAAGCGTTCGCCACACTTGAACGTGGACGTTAGCGGCCAGGCCCAAAGGTTTGATGCCGGACCGCAGTGAATTGTGCGGCGCACGGCGCGTGTCGAACGCTTCGCGGACGAAACAACACAAAACGAATGCTCAACATCGACGCAAGCGCGAACCGAAGGAAGTTCTTCGGCCCCACCGCGTGCAAGAGGAAACCAGAATCCACGTACCGTACTCCAGAGCTAATGAAGTAAGGTCCCAACCCAAACGCCGCTGCCGAACAATGCCGCTCCGGCCATCAAGCCCGCGGCGCACCACCTGATCCGTGCTGGGCGGCGGTTCGCCTCGTTCACGGCATGCACGAACTCCAGGGATTTCAACCCCGCAATGCGAGTGTCATTCTGCAATCCCTGCCGCAGTTGTTGCGCCGATTCCTTCACTTCTTGGGCCAGCATCGTTCCGGCCCGCTTCTCTGCTTTCTGGACAGAGGCATCGAACTCGCCGATCGTTGCGCGAATCTTGGCGTCGACAGTCTCCAATGAGTGCTCCAGTATCAGGCTGTTCATGGTGACGAGCGCGATCCACGGATCGCTTGGCTTAAGAAAGAGATCGTGTCGGGTCGCGACTTCCGTGATCAGTTGCTCAACGTTGATGGGTTTAATCTTGTCTGGCATGGGCATCACGCGATCGCTAATTGATCAAGTTGCTCATAGATCTCGCGCCGTATGATCGCGAGCCGCTGTTTGGAAACCAGCGAGAAGTCCGCATTTCGGATCGCCTCGTCAAATGTCAACCGGCGTTCGAGCATCATACGAACGTTGTCCCCGAAGGTGAGCGGGTTCCTCTCCCGGATCACAACCGTACCGACGAGCTTGGACGCGTATTCCTCTGCCACCTTGAATTCCTCGAAGGGTTTCCCGTCTTTGGAGATCTCGCCGAAGTATTCGTTGAGCCAGACAATGACATTCTTTTCGGAAGTGGTTTGAGCCAGCCGCTGTAAACCGTTGAGCGTATCGCTCATCGCTTGCCCGCCCGCTACCACAGAATGCACGAACACGTTGCGGTTATAGCTCTTGAAGAAAGGCAGAATCTGGTTGTCCAATATGTAGTTCCAGAGAGGTACAAACGTGGTGGCTCCCGTGTCCACAATGAATACGCCTTGGCCTTCGCAGACCATGTCGACGAATAGGTCGAACTGTTTGTCGTTGATAGCTCCACGCCGTAGTATTTTCAGGTGTTCGGCTTCCAGAACGCGATATTGCGCAAACGTCGCATTGATCGGGTCCGTGTCAAGGCAGTGCACTGGCGCTGGTTTCGTTCGGAAGTATTGGGCCAAGATTGCTGAGACGAAGCTCTTTCCGACGCCGCCCTTTCCCTGCAGAATGATATGCACCGACGCCTGCGTTGCATTACTGGCTGTTTCCTGCTGTGTCATCACGCACCTCTCAATCGATCAGACTTTTGTTGATCGAGAACGGATCGTATTCGAATCCGGACTGCTGCTTTTTCTCACGTTGCTCACGAAGATTCTTGAACGGATCAGCCGGGGCCGGAACCTGCCCATCCTTCACCTCGTTGGTCCTCGTAGCTAGCGGTTGTGGTGCCAAGGAGGACGTGTGCCGTCGCCGTCTAAGTCTGGAAATATAGACGCGGAACTGCGGGTATGGGATTTCGAGTCCATCGAGCTTCGCTGCTTCCCAAACCTCTCTGGGGCTCATCCCGCTCGCGAGCGCCGCCTCGATTTCTTCCCACGCCCAGGTCACTTGCCCCATATGTGTTGCGGGCTGAGCCGTTGGAAGTGACCGCAAGTGGACAAGGTCATCCTTTCGCTTTCTCCTTCGTGGCTGTGAGGTCTGGACTGTCAAGATTCGTTCTCAATTGATAAGGGAATGGCGTGGGGAAAAGCGGACACCGAATCGGTCATTTTTTGTGGTTTGCAACAGATTGAAACCGCCGGTAACCGGTTGCAACAGTTTTGTCCCCCTGTAACCGTTTGAAACTCAGTGCAACTGCTCGCAACTTTCGGGGCTGCCAAAGAGCAATCAGAGGCAGCAAAAACCCGGTAGTGGAACATAAAGGAATTGTCCGACGCAGCTGTCGATTTTGTGTTGTATGTTGCTAACGCGCCGCCACTTGATGTGTCGGGCGATGGCATGCGATTGTCGGTCAATTGTCGGACTGACGTTTTACACGAAAATCCTGCTCTCAAAAGCTTCTAGTAGGACTAAATCATGCGACAGCGATCCAGACGGCTGGAGATGCCATCATTGTGAACGGATTCGGAAGCGACGCAGGTGGTTCGTGCACTGCGTGATCTCCACGCACTTGGACCATAGACATTCACAAATCAGCATCGGTATACGTCAACTTGCAGCTAATTACCCTGCTTCCGGGCACGCCGTTGCGGAACCTTTGGGCGCACCTGCGGATCATGCTCTTTCGCCGTTGGCCTTAATTAACGAAAGCGTTGCACAGCGATCACCGCCGATCGCGGACTTGATACCATAAAGTCGCTGTGCTTAAGGTATTCCTCAGTTCATCAGCAACCGACGAATCCGTGTTTCCAACAGTTGCTAACAGAATTAAGGCTTTGAAGGATTTCGCTGTCTTCCCTTGGGATGATGATGCCTACGAGGGAACGGCGGGCCCAGCACCAACAGTCGCGACTCCAGACGTGATTGGGAAGGCCGATGTAGTTGTCCTCATCTTCACTGGAAATTCTCAGGGCAAGCAAACTGGGGCCAGCGATTCAGGCCTTGAGATGGAGTACGAATACGCGAAGGCTGCCAAGAAGCCCGTATTTCGTTTCACTTGGACTGAGGAGCCGCCGTCTGCCCCACGATTTGCGGAACATCGGATTCCGACGCCATTGGAAACATTCGCGTCTCCAGCGCACCTTGCTGCGCAGGTCGAAGCGACCTTACGCAATTGGCAGAACCTAACGCTCCAAGTGCATGCGGCACCAGAAGCCTTTGAAATCGTATTCGCTCCCCAGTTAACTAGGGAGCAGGTCGCTGCGTCTCTTGAAGCCCTCGCTAATTACTATCGTGCATGCGGTGGGGCCGGACTCCAAGCGGATATTGAGCTGGCTGACGTTCTCGTGGAGGCACCGAGCGATGTCCTCGCATGAGGGAGTAGTTACCCGCCTTCTAGCTCGTGTTAAAGCCCTCTTGCCCTCCGACTGGACCGGCCGAGCCGGAGAGCGTTTCAGGGAAACGGTTGCGGATATCTCGCACTTTGCTGACGAGCATAATCTAAACCCAAGGGAGTTGCTCGGAGAAGGCGTCGAGCTTGGTCGGCGCAAATTGCACGGCGTCTCGAACCACGAGCTGGCACAAGCGGTAAAGAATTTCGCTGAAACTGAAAAGATCAAGACCGAGGCTGAACTTCAGCGTCGTTCATTGGAGAGCGATACAAGTAGGCGAGAGGCGGATGCGAAGAGAGCTTTCGCAGAAGCTCGTCTTGCCGAACTCAACGCGGTTCGCGCTGAACTCGAACTGCTCGAGCGATTGCAAGGCGCCGGAGTCATTCTGCATCGGGACTCCAACGGCCAACTTACTGTTTTGCCCAAGCCGGACAGTCTCGTACTTAAGGAAATTGTCGAACGACGCTACACGTTGTCGACCAGAATCCTGCCTCCCCAGATCGTTGAGCGGCCTGATGGCCTATACGTCATCGCGGACTGCACTCAGTTCGTCAACTTCCCTGAGGATCGCATCACTGTCGAAGAGGCAGTCACGGTTCGCGGCGACGTGCGAGCGTTAATTGCAGAGATCATTGGAACTGTTCACGGCAACGTCGAGGCAGGACATATCGAACTCCGGAAAGGTAGTCAGCTGGTGGGAGACATCAGGGCGGCACGATTCATAATCGAGGATGGAGCGTACTTCAAAGGGACCATCGATGTCGCTAAAGCCGGTTGAAGGTCTGCTCACCCCCCCGCCTGGCGGCATAGTCGCCGCTCGGCAGCAATCCATCTGGACGTATCGTCGGCGACCCGCCGATTGAGGTTGAAGAACCCACTTGGGCTGCGCTACAAGCACACAACGGCGGTTTCTCGTCAAGTTGACGGGACGGCGACTTGTACCAAGAGTAATCTCAAGCCCCGTTTCCGGACCGCGGTGGCACAAGTCACCATAGGCGACAAACCAGCCGAGTGGATTCGCGACGCAGAAACCAGCAAAGACCCTGGTTCTTTGCACTCGGTGTGAAGACGCTGAAACCAGACCGATTCGCAATAATCGGAAGGTAGGCAGCAATCGTAGATGAAAGTCTTCACAATTTTCACAGAGTTGGTCCTGCTGTTCCATCTCGCATGGATTGCTTGGGTTCTCTTCGGCTGGCTTTTCACTCGCAATCGCCGGTTGCTGACGTGGCTGCACATTGCTTCCGTGCTTTGGGGCATTTGCGTCGAGGCCGGACCGTGGCCTTGTCCGCTTACCTTGCTCGAACAGAAGCTCGAAAGCCAAGCCAACCTGGCTTCGTATGTGAGTTTCCGGTAAGCGTGCGTGACGCCGTGTAGGCCGTCCTGTTAAGTTCAGTCAGGCGCCGGAGGCGCCTGATCGTGAACCGGAAGAGCACACCACCGATCCCTGAGGCGATCGTACAATTGCAGCGCCAGTTGGATCAATTTCGCAGCACCCAGCCGCATCGGACGAAGCTGCCAGAGCCACTGTGGCAGGCTGCGGTCGAGTTAGCCCGACAGCATGGCATACATCCCGTCGCGCACCCATTGCGGCTGGACTACATGGGACTGAAGAGGCGGCTCGGCGGAGTTCCCGCGCTCCGACGCAAGGCAAGCAAGCCGACATTTGTCGAACTGACCGCGCCACATGCCGTACCGTTGGCGGAGTATGCGATCGATTTCGAATGTCCCAGTGGCCACAAAATGCACATCCAGTGGAAGGCGTCGGCGCCGCCCGATTGGGTAAGTTTGCTGCGCGCTTGGCGGGAAATGGAAGGATGATTCAGATCGCTGCCCAGATACGAATTCTGGTTGCGGTCGAGGCGATCGATGGAAGAAAGGGTATCGACGCCATCGCCCAGCTGTGCCGGGAAAAGCTGAACGCGGATCCATTTTCCGGTTACCTATTTATCTTCCGGACGCGGCGTGGCACGGCCATCCGAGTCTTGCAGTACGATGGCCAGGGGTTCTGGCTGGCCACCAAGCGCTTGTCCAAGGGACGTTTCAAATGGTGGCCAACCGGGACGGAAGCGGCACGGACGCTGCGAGCGCATCAGGCTCAGCTCCTGCTCGCTGCCGGCAATCCCGATGCGGAAGCCCCGCCGGCGTGGCGGCCGGTGAACTCCTAGAAATTGCAAAAAACACTTGCGTTCCGTTTTCGACTCTGCCACACTGACGGCAGATGGCATCGGAGTGGAGATATCGAGGGCGGGTAGTTACAGCCGACGATGTCGCTTCGATTCGCCAGTTGATTGCCGAAAATCCAGGAGCAAGCCGGCGCAGACTTTCAGAGAAGCTCTGCGAAGCATGGCAGTGGAAACAGGCCAATGGCGCGTTACGCGATATGGTCTGCCGCGGCTTGTTGCTCATGCTACACCGGGCCGGCGAGATCGAATTACCGCCCATCCGGTTCCAAACGCTCAACCCCTTCGTCCGGCGTGCCCACCCCGCGCCGATGCTGATCGACACGACGCCGATCGCCAGTGCACTCAAGGAACTCCAACCAATCGAACTGCAACAGGTGCGGCGAACGGGCGACGAGCCACTGTTCAACAGTCTGATGGAGCAGCATCATTACTTAAAGTACGAACAACCAGTCGGGGAGCACTTGAAATATCTGGCCTGGGCGCAAGGCCGTCCTATCGCGTGCCTGGCGTGGAGTTCCGCGCCGCGTCATCTGGGCAGCCGGGACCGCTACATCGGCTGGAGCGCGGAAGCGCGGCGGCGCAACATCCGCTTCATCGCCTATAACACGCGGTTTCTGATTCTGCCCTGGGTACGCGTTCCGCATCTGGCATCGCACCTTCTCGGCCGTATGGCCGCGGTCCTCTCAGACGATTGGGACCGGATGTACAGCCACCCGATTTACTTCGCGGAAACTTTCATCGATCCCGGCCGTTTTCGCGGGACCTGTTACCGCGCGGCGAACTGGCGCCTGCTCGGCCACACCACCGGGCGCGGCAAGAACGATCAGACCAATAAGCCCAACCGCCCGATCAAGGAAATTCTCGGCCTGCCCTTGACACCTCGTTTCCGTGAACACCTCACCCGGATATGACGATGAAGCGACGGATCGACGTGAACCTGGACGAACTGGACCAGATTATCGATCGCAGCACGCGCGCCCCGCTAAGCGAATCCGAAGGCCAGAAGCTCAAAACGGCGCTCCATGCCATGGCAGAGAGACTGGTGCGAAAACGGAATACGGAGAAAACCAGCGCCGTTCTGCCGGATGCAACAGGCAAACCGGAGGCCGGCGAATCGGCGCCTGCCGGTCATGGGCGCAAGGGGGCCGCGGCGTTTACCGGTGCTAATAAAGTTGCCGTCGCACACGCCACGCTCCATTCCGGCGATCTTTGCCCAGAGTGTCGCCGGGGAAAAGTGTATTGCCTGAAAGAGCCAGCCACGCTGGTGAGGTTTGTGGGACACGCGCCATTGGAAGCAACGGTATTCCAGATGGAGCGACTGCGATGCAATGCCTGCGGGGAGGTCTTCACCGCTGAGGAGCCGGAAAGCGCGGGAGCAGACAAGTACGATGAGACCGCCGTGGCGATGATCGCCCTGTTGAAGTACGGTACCGGAGTGCCATTCAATCGGTTGGAAGGACTGCAGGAACATCTGGGGATGCCACTGCCGGCGACGACGCAGTGGGATCTGATGGCTGCCGCCGCGAAACTGCTTTGGCCGGTGCTGGTAGAGTTGATCCGCCAGGCGGCGCAGGGCAGCGTGATGCACAACGACGATACCGGCATGCGGATTCTGCGCCTGGCACGCGAGCCGGGCGACAAGCGGACGGGGACGTTCACCAGCGGCATTGTATCGATGGTGGGCGCCTGGACCGTCGCTCTGTTCTTCACAGGATGGAAACATGCGGGTGAGAACCTCGCCGAGGTGCTGAAGCAGCGAGCACGCGAACTGCCGGCGCTGATTCAGATGAGCGATGCGTTATCACGCAACTCTCCGAAGGTGGCAGGCGTCGAGCCCCTGCAGGCGAACTGCCTCGCGCATGGAAGGCGGCAGGTTGTGGAGGTGGCGGACAACTTTCCGGAAGAATGCCGTTATGTGTTGGAGACGCTGCGCGACGTTTATCATCACGACGCACAAGCGCGAGAGCGGGCAATGTCGGCGGAACAACGGCTGCGCTTCCATCAGGAGCGCAGCGGGCCGTTGATGAAAGGGCTGCATGAGTGGATGGAGGCGCAGTTGGCGGAGCACAAGACAGAACCGAACTCCGGGCTGGGCAAAGCGATCTCCTATTTACTGAATCACTGGCTGAAGCTGACGCTGTTCCTCAGGCAAGCTGGCGCGCCGATCGATAACAACATCGTGGAACGTGCCTTGAAGAAAGCCATCTTGAACCGCAAGAATGCACTCTTCTACAAGACGCTGAACGGCGCCGGAGTCGGCGATCTGTTCATGAGTCTGATCCACACCTGCGAGCTGAACGGAGCCAATCCGTTCGACTACCTCACGGAGTTGCAGAGGCATGCCGAGGAGTTGAAACAGAAGCCTTCGGAATGGATGCCTTGGAATTACCGCGAGACGTTGGTGCGGCTGGCGACGCCCACAGCCGCGTAATATGATGGATCTGCTCTGGCCGAAAAGGATCGACTGCGGCCATGGTTGGGTGACATTTTGAAATGGCCGCCAAACGGGCCTTCCCAAGGGCGAAATCCGATAACGTTTTTGGCCAGTCACGAAGACCGGCGAAAATGTTGCGCGCCGGTCTGTACGCCCGCGTTTCTACCAACGATCAGCAGACGCTGTCCATGCAGAGTCGCGCCATGCGGGAGTATGCCGCTCGTCGCGGCTGGACGATCGCCCAGCAAATCCGCGAGGTCGGTTCCGGAGCGGCCAAGCGAGAAGCTCGCGAGAAACTGCTGGAGGCCGCCCGGCGCCGTGACATCGATGTCGTGCTGGTGTGGCGGTTGGACCGCTGGGGCCGGTCGGTAACGGATCTGCTGGCGACACTCCAGGAACTGGAACATCTCGGCGTGGGCTTCGTGTCGCTGACCGAGGCGCTGGACCTGACCACGCCAGCCGGGCGAGCGATGGCTGGCCTGCTGGCTATATTCGCTGAGTTCGAAAGGGAGATTCTGCGGGAACGAACGCGGGCTGGCCTGGCCCACGCCCGGCAGAACGGCCAAAGGTTGGGTCGGCCTGCCACCGCAGCCCTACACACTGCTGAAATCCGGGAACTACACCGCGCGGGCGTTAGCAAATCCGAGATCGCGCGCCGTCTTCAGGTCGGCCGCACTTCGGTGCGGCGAATCCTGGGAGTAAAGTCATGAAGCGACCTAACAGAGACCTTGATCGAGAGGACCGCATCCATAACGAAGTCATCGCCGATGCCAATGGGCCGGAAGAGCAGGTCATGGGATGGCATTGCTACCTCGACGACAACATCCGATTCCCTTTTCAGGCCACGTGCATCGCTGTCAAGATAGTCTCGCCTCTCAGGAAAGGAGAAAGCGTCGAAGTCCTCCGTATGGCCCCGGAAGACGCCTGCTCCGCTGACATGCTCGTGGTGATCCACTGGCAAGACCGCACCATGGCCGTTCCTTTGTCACAACTGGCGGCTGTTGATCCGGACGACTCGACCGCCGAAGCTATCGCCGACTGGCATTATTGGGTGGCACGAGGCTACTGCTTCTGACTTACGCACGCCAGCCGAAAGCTCACGCGCTGCTAGGCATTCAACCAGGCGTCAGTTCCACCGGGCAGGTGCTTGGCGCGCGGCCCGACCAAAACAATGTCACCCTCGACGGCGTCGATGTCAACGATAACCAAGGCAGCACGGCCAATAACGGTTTCAACGCGGTCCTTCCCATTCCGCTTGATTCGGTGCAGGAGTTCCGCACCACGATCGCCGGACAAGGTTCGGATATGGGTCATACCGCCGGCGGCCAGGTTGCCATCATCACCAAGAGCGGGTCCAACCAGTTTCACGGGTCGCTCTACGAATACAACCGCAACACGGATTTTGAAGCGAACGACTGGTTTAGCAATCGCGCCGGTGTCAAACGCCCTGCTCTGATCCGAAACCAGTACGGCGCATCGCTCGGCGGTCCCATCAAGAGGGATAAGCTGTTTTTCTTCTTCAATTGGGAAGCCCGCAAAGACCGCAGCCAGGATGCCACAACGGCCACCGTTCCGAGCGACACGCTGAAAGAGGGTGTCGTTGAAGTTCTTCTGAAAAGCGGCCAGGTCGTACAACTCGGTCCCGCGGCCGTGCAGGCGATCGATCCGCTACACATCGGCGAGAATCCCTACATCCTGAACCTGATGAAGCAGTACCCTTCGGGCAACGATCCGCTGGCCAGTCTGGACCACGGCCTTAACTTTAATGACCTCCTGTTCAACGCTCCCGCGCCTTTGAACAACCACGCTGAGGTCGCCAAACTCGATTACAACATCGATAACGCAGGCAAACACACCCTCTCCTTGCGCGGCACGCTGAACGGCGCGTCCATGGTTCCCTATACGCCAGGCTCGACAACCAATGATGGACTCGCGCAGTTCCCGGGCCAAGCGCCCACGCAGGTGCTACTTGATAACTCGCGCGGACTTGCTGCGCGCTATACGTACGTGATTACGCCAAGCATGGTCAACACTTTCAACTACGGGTACACGCGCCTAGGGACGTCAAGCACCGGCGTGCAGAGTGTGATTCCCAACTTCGGATTCACTACGCTCCAAACCACAAACCGTCCAAGTTCGCGCATCGCGCCAACCCCCAACATCACAGACGACTTCACATGGATCAAGGGCCGACACACCATTCAGGCGGGCTTCAATTTCCACCAGGCCAAGGATATCACTTCGTCTGGCACGAACGAGCCCAGCTACAGCTTCCGTCAAACGCAGCTGCTAGGGCTGGGTAATGACATCACGAACAGTGCCACAAACTATATCCAGCAGAGCATTCCAGGCGCGGCGCTGTCCGCGCCCACACTCGTAACCGATGGATTTGGAGCGATATTTGGTATGCTCAATTACTCCAGCGCGACCTACAACTACGGCATTAACGGCCAAGCGATCCCATTTGGTACCCCTATCACGCGCGACTATATTTCCAATTCGCCGGAGTGGTACATACAGGACACCTGGAAGGCGATGCCGAACCTGACTATCACGACAGGTTTGCGCTACTCGATTTACGGTGTCCCATATGAAGCCAACGGCGTTGAGGTGGTTCCCGAGACTTCAGTCGATCAGTTTTTTGCGCAGCGGATGGCCGCCGCGGCGGCTGGCATCCCTAATTCCGCGATTCCGAACGCGTATCTCACCTATGAACTCGGCGGACCAGTCAATCACGGTCCGGGCTACTACAAGACGGACTGGAACGACTGGGCGCCGCGCCTCGGCATTGCTTACCAGCCCAAAGGCGGTACGTTCCTAGAGAAGATCATGGGCGCCGGCAGCGTTTTCCGCAGCGGCGCGGGCATCGTGTACGACAACTATGGCAACGGGATGGCGGCGCAATTCTCCAGTGGCGGTTCTCCCGGTTTAGCAACTTCCGCCGCGCAGCCGGTGAATACCAACTTCAGCACCACTTTGCGCTACAACGGCGGCGACACTTACACACCGCTTACTCCGCCTAACGGTGGCGAATTCCCCTTCACGCCCCCTCTCATCACCGGCGGATTCACCACTTTTACGGCCGTTTCTCCCGATTTGAAGGCGCCCTACGAGTATGTTCTCAATGCCAGCTATGCCCGCCCGCTGCCCCAACACATGAGTATAGAAGTCGGCTACGTCGGCCGCTTGGCGCACCGCGCCCTTATAGAACAGGATTACGGCCAACCGCTCGAGAACTTCGTCGACCCCGCATCCGGACAGTCGCTAACTCAAGCGGCGGAAGCGCTCGCGAACCTTTACTACGCCGGTGTGACGCCCGCCGAGGTGAAAGCCAACCCGGGTATCGTTCCCCTCCAACCCTTTGTTCAGAACATTATGAGCGGTCTCGGAAACCACTACATCCCGGGGAGCGCATCCGCCAACCTGTTCTACGATGCCTACGCTGAGTACGCGGGTAGCTGGACGGACACGATCAACGATACGGATCGCATACGCCAGGCCAACGGCGGCTGCCTCTCCACATTGGGTTGTAACACGTTCTTTCCACTGCAAGCCTCCGGCATTAAAGCGTACACCAATGCCGGCAAGTCCGCGTTCAACGGAATGACGGTCTCTCTGCGCCGCGCGGTCACCAATGGCTGGGGGTTTGATTTCAACTACACCCTGTCACACGCCATCGACAATGGCTCTGGATCTGAAGGCGGCCTCACCGCCGGGACGAGCAGCATCACCAATCTCCAGAATGCGTTTGCTCCCAATGAAGGTCTCGGACCGGCCGATTACGATGCGCGCCACCAGATCACCGCCGATGCCGTGCTGGAACTTCCGGTAGGCAAAGGCAAGCGCTTCGTGAGCGCCATACCCGCTTGGGCCGATGAGGTGATCGGTGGATGGCAGATCAGCTTGCTCTACGTCTTTCACACAGGAAATCCCCTGAGCTGTACATCGAGCGGCCAGTTCAATACTAACTATGGACTTACCTCTCTTTGTATGCTTGGTCCCGGCATTAGCGCACTCCCCGTGCACGGCCTTACCTTTGATCAGTCCGGCATACCGAACCTTTGGAGCAATACCGATGTCGGCAACGATCTGGTACCCGGTTATGCGGGTGAGGTCGGGACCCGCGGCTTGGTGCGCGGCCTGTCGTTCTGGAATGCCGACATGGCGGTAAGCAAGTACTTCAGACTTCCGAAGGAGGGCTATCGTCTTGAGTTCCGCGTCGAAGCTTACAATGTTCTGAATCATGAGAATTTCGCGAATCCGACCCTGACAATCGCGCAGCTCCCTGGCGTCACGACCGCCGGCACCTACGCCGCATTTGGAAACCCCCAGTTCGGCGAAATCACGCAGACAGCCTTGGGAAGCGCCCCCCGCGTCCTGCAAATGGCGCTGCGTTTCACGTTTTGAACCTGCCTGTCGGTCATCAAATTTCATCCCGACGGTTTCTGGGTGTAGCTAAAAACGAGTTCCGCCATCGGGGGCGAAGCCTGGACACAGAGAGTTGGGTTAGTCCACAGGCACCGGTGCGTGATCCGCGCTAGATGGTGTCGGCGGTCATTGTTAGGGAATGTCTCGTGCGACGCCTGGCCAAAAGTCCTGCAGATTGGCTCGGCAGTGTTCGTCAGGCTGCTTCTGTCCAGCAATATTGATGATGAAGGCCGCCGATCCGCTGCAGCGCCAGGATCTCAGATCCCGCTGCGGGACGCGACTGTATTGGCCGCCGACCCGGCGTTTGCTTGCCCAACGATTTGTGAGTACGGTCCTGGTGATAGTAGGTCAGGTATTCGTTTGCGAGCCTTTTCAAATGTCGCTCATTCAGCGGGATCACGTGATCCGTCATCTACAACTTTCCAATCCAGCGCTCCGCGATTCCGTTCTGCCATGGACTCCGGATGCTTGTGCGAATGGGTTTAATAGCGCTCGCCTTCAAGAACTCGATGACATCAATGCCGAATTTAGCATCCCGGTCCAGTACAACGTGCCGTTGGGGACAGGGCAAGGGGAACGCCTCTCGCAGTTGCTGTACGATCCACTCGCTCGTCCGATGCGCCGTGGTGTTGAAGGCGGCGACCGTGCTCAATTACAAATAAGCCATAGAGCACGCGAAAAGCCAATGTGGGAACAGTAAAGAAATCAAACGCCGCGATCACCTCGCGATGGTTGTTGAGGAAGGCCGCCCAGCGCTTCGCTTTGCCCTCATCGTGGTGACGCTTCAGGCGACGCAGATATCGGATACGGTCGGCTCGAAAATCTCGAACCCCAGCTGGAGTAGTTCGCCATGAATGCGAGGTGCTCCCCAGCTTAGGTTGTCCGTCTTCATGCGACGAATCAACTGGTGTATCTCGGCGCTGATCTTCGGTTGTCCAGGGTGGCGGAACCTCGACCGCCTCGCCAGAACAGCCGGAAGCCGGCGCGATGCCAGGATACGACCTTCTCCGGCTTCACTAGTATCAGTGACTCGGTCCGGCCAGGCCACAGAGAGCGCAGCGCAATCCAGAACAGTCGATCGAGGCGGCGCAGTTTGGGACGGCTTTGTTTCCGCTTGAACACACCAAGCTGTAGCCGGAGTGCAACTGCCTCCAGCGCGAGTTTGTGCCGGGACACGAAAAGGGCGCGGACGTACGCGAACATCACGAAAACGAACATACCCATCGATCGATGTTAGTCAACCGTGAATCCGGTCGAAAGCGATCCGGAGCCAAATGCCTGATTTTCATTCGCAAGCAACGTTTTGATGACCCACACGAGTAGCGCATCCCGGTATCGGTACGACCTTGGTAGAACGCGGCCCGCTTGGAACGCTCATAGCAAATCGCGGTTGTCGCTGCCTATCGTTTGGGTGGCACAGAGGGCGGCGGCTGATTGAACTTCGCGGCGTCAATCACCACATTCGTTTCCGCCGAAGTCAGCAGTACATCTGACCGGCCGTCGGTCCATGTCGTAATGACGTGAAATGGCAGCTTGACTCCAGCGCGGGCGACATCCCGGTAATCGCTGTAGTCCACCTGTATCGGTACCCGCCCGATCATCGTATCGGCGTAGCGCACCTGACGCACCAGCAGGCCGGACTGCTTATCAAAGTACAGCTTTGTGGAAGAGCGTCCGCCGTTGGCGGTCCCCTGCACGACGACCACATCCTTATCGTCAATGCTGCTCGAACCTACCCGCGGTTTCGTTATGGCCTGCTTGATTCCCGCCGGAAGGGAGAGAACTGCGTCCAGCCGGACGGCATCCAGGTCCCCGTTGGTATACCTGATCACGGGAAATGGCTTATCCGCGGGCGGCGCCGCCATCCATCCGTTGCTGCCATCAAAGGTCGTGGTACGGTCTCCGCCGTCCGTATGCACGATCATGGTGCGCTGATTGGGAGCCTTGACATAAATCTCCACAGGCGATTTCGGCTCTGCATACCCCTGGTAGGTGCCCTTGAAGACGATGCTGGTGATGGCGGCTGCCTTCTGCGCTCCTCCGGTCGCCTCGAGATACTTGTCAAAGATCTGATCGGCGGAAGGCGCCCCGGGCGCTTGGCGGCTAATCTCGACTTCATTGGGATCAGGCGTGGGCGGCTCGCCGTACTGCTCCGCTCAGGCTCGGCGTGATCCTCGGTGCACCCTGGAGATTGCGATGGCAGGTGTAGCAGGTCACTACGCGCGCTCCCCCGAAATTGGTCTTGTTGATGGACTGCACCATCAGAATCATTCGGCGCGCTGTCGCCTTGCGCGGAGTCTCCTCGGCGTAGACGCTCCAATCGCCCTCTGTTCTCGGTTCGACGTGGCAATCGGTGCAGTTATAGTTCGTGGACGCGGCAATGAACCCCATCGTGTCCATGAATTCATCCACCGGGATTCCCTTGAGCACGGTAACGTTTTTGAAAGCCTGTTCCGACATCAGCTGCTTTGCGGGCGCAGTCTGTCCAGCCGCCGATGCAATATGCAGCCCCCAGACAACAATCGCCGCCATGGCCCCGCGCTTCATCGTTGTCTCCCGTACCTGAATTCTCAAGCTGTTCAATCGCCTGGTCTGTCGAAACCGGCTTCCGTTTACTTCTTCTCGTCCCCGCCTATCCCCCCCAGGGGCCGTCCTTCCCAGAAACGGCGCTCAATGGAATAGACACAGTATTCTTCCCGCATGTCCCCGTAGGCCGTCCCGTCCGCTCTTTTACCCCAGAGACCCTTTTGGATTTGCTGTGAGCTGTTCATCAGCTTCAACTTCAGCTTTTTGCCACCCCAGGACCCCACGTACGCCTTCGGATCCGTAAGCGTCAGGCTGAATTCCAGATTGTCATGGTCCAGGCGCGTGTAACGCTCCTCCAGATGCATCTGGTCGCTGTGGATCGAGCCGTAGGGATCGACCCAGGTCCGGTCATCGTAACCGGAAGATTCAACCACAAGGGTGTCGTCCATCCCAATGCGCGGTCGCATATCCGTACCACCGCGGCTTTGCGTCAGGCCCCGGGAGCTTGCGCCCGTCCGTCCAGAGGTCGCGCCATACGTGGTCGCGTTCGAAGAACTCGACGAATTCGTTGGGAAGCTTAACGAATCGGTAGTTACTATAGTCCAGGTTGCGGGGATAACCGGAAGGGTCGCACTGAAACAGCGGATCATTCCAGTCTTTTTGGTCCTTATAGAACCCAAAGGCCAGCGGCGTATTTCTGGCGGACGCCCTCGTCTTGCTCCACTTCTCCTTTCCCCAGTCTGTCATGGGAGGGCGATTGTTGCCTAACGCAACATCGAATCCTCCCGGGTTCTTCCAGATGCCGGAGATGTCATGCGGATCAAAAGATTCACTGTTTGTCGCTGGAGTTTTCTGCGTCTGCGTTTGCTGACCGCTCTGGGCAAACAGGATCGCCGTCAAAGCCAATACGGCCGCTAGCACAACGAACGTGGCCATGAAACGATACCTCACGTGGAAACTCCCTTCATCAAATCTGACGGCCTCTGGCCTGGGTTCCTTACTTCTCCTGCTCAGACTCAGGCCTCTGGCGGTCGTCTTTCGGCATCTGAACTTCAACTGCCGTGTAGCCTGGCTTTACCGGGAGCGTGTTGGCGTCGAAGGCCTCTCTTCCCATGCCGCACCTTCCGTTACCGCCGAGCCTTTTGCCATCGGCAACAAACACGAATTGCGGACAAGTCCCGAAAGTCCTGTTGCCCTTGGCCGGAACGAAGCTCACCAGGAGTTCGTCCCCAGGCTTGAATGACTTCTTCGTCCAGCCATTCGCAAGCGCGTTTCCCGGACTCACTGTTTCGACGCCCCAGATCTCCTCTTCGCCTTTATCATTTTTGAGTTTGAAATAAATCTGGACATGGGGATTGGCCCATATGTATTCCGTCACCGTCGCCTTCGTTGTGATGCGATGAGTAAAGTCATACACGCCCGCCGTTCCATGATGTGCGAACATCGGGGTACCAATCGTCAGAAGGCCCAGCGTCATTACAAAAAAGGGAACAACAAGCTTACGCGTCATGTGACGTCTCCTTAGACTAAATACTACGGGTGCATCTGTTGCCAGGCTTTGCCGTGGAGTTTCACCTCAGAATAGGCACAGATGTCCTCGGGAAGATCATTGTACTCGGAGCGGGCTGGCTTTTCTACCAATTGAAAGATCTTTTTATCGCCTTTCCAGGTCCCGACATATGTCTTTGGGTCCGTGATATTCAGGAGCATCTCCAGATGGTCGTGATCCACGCGATGGTAGCGCTCTTCCACAGTCATCTCGTCGCTGTGCGGGGATCCATATTGGTCGAGCCACGTAGCGTCATCAAAGTTATTCGAGTTGACGATAAACGTGTCTCCCTCCCAATGGCCAACTGCGTATCCGTACCAACGTGACTCCGCGTCGTCGTCCGGAAGTTTTCGCCCATCCGTCCATATGTCGCGCCAGGTCCGGCCATCCTCGAAGAACTGAATCACTTCGTCGGCAGTCTGGGCAAACCTCATTCCAGGCGCCCTGGGATGCCACATAATACGCGGGAAACCCGTTGGATCACACAGCAGGACAGGATCGTTCCAATCTTTTTCGTTCGGGTAAATTCCGTTTCCTAATGCCCTGCCGTCATATCCCGTCTTTGCCATGTGAAATTTTTCCAGACCCCACGGCGTCATCGGCGGTCGATTGTTGCTCGTTTCGTTGAGAGCGCCAGGCGGTCGGCCGATGTCGGTGATGTCCCAGAATCCGGATAGATCGTGCGGGTTAAAAGCCTTATTCGAGCCCGTCGGAACCCTGGCTTTGTGTGCTGCCTGCTTACCGTTCTGAGCGAAAGCGACTGACGGCGGGGCCAGCACTACTGTGATGGCAATCATCGCACCCATCAGGCGATCCAGCATTTTAGAACCCCTTTTGCACGCTCGCTGATCGAGCACAACCAAGACGTTCGAGTGCGGATGTAACACCGCAAGAACGGGTATCGATTTCGAACGGCAAGAGCATAAACTCTCCGTCTTCGGCGGACGTACCTGCCTCGGGAATTATACTGGAACGCCGCAGCGGCTGTCACGGACTACTTTCAGTTTGTCGGCGCAGGATCATCCAACTCCCGCAACACGACGCTACAGGAAAATGAGCAGTTTGCCTCTCGCGCAATCAGGCGAATCGCGCGCTGTCCGGAGATTTACGGCGTGGGTCGCTTCCAGAAGTCCTGGCGGGAACAGCCCTTGCACCAGCAATGCTACTGCGGCGACCACGGACACCGGCCGAGAGCGCGGAGGGTGAGGCTTATATAGAGATCAAACAAAACCCCTGGCTCATCTCCGTAACGTTCCGCCATGGTAGCCTCAGCACGCAGAATCAAACTTGCTCATGCGTCCGTGTGTTTTTTGGATAACTCACAAATGATACGTTCTTCGAGGGCTTGACCTTTTGGTTGCGGCCATTGGTCGCGCTAGGTCAGGCACCGCCGAACTGGTGCGGCTTTGATCAGTTTTTGGTTTGCTGACGGGCTTCTTGGACCCGGTCTGCTTTCTTTGCCGGTTTTGCCTTCTTGGCCGCGGCGCGCTTCGTCTTCGGCCCGACAAAATGGTGATGGATCGGTGCTCATCATGTTTCTCCTGAGCGGGTTGCGGTCGTGAGCCTTCATCACTCCGGTCCGGAAAAACATCAAGGCAAATCTTCAGTGATTGAGTGCGGAGGGCTGCACCAAAACCCATCCAAGCACTGGCGAAAAATCAAAAGGATTGATAAGACACATCAGGCCCATTCCATAGACATGTCCGTGGTCACGCCATACGCTTAGATTCAGTAGGAATAGTCATTGATGATGTTCCCTTCAGAAATCTTGGGTGTTCTGAACCAAACGAGTCGCCCATGACCTTTTCAGTCACAACGAAGAATGGAAATAGCCTGGCTGGGCGGCTCAACCGGGTTTCAACAACTTTCGGGCTATTTTCGAAGGAGATAATACATGAAAGCTCACTTGAGCGTCTTTGCGATCGTTTGCGGATTGCTGATCCCGGCGATACCGGTACTGGCACACCACTCGTTTGCGGCCGAATACGATTCCAAAAAGCCGATCAAATTGACCGGCACGGTCACCAAAGTGGAGTGGATGAATCCGCATGCGCGATTCTATGTGGATGTGAAGGACGCCGATGGGAAGGTCGAGAACTGGAACTTTGAGCTGGGCGCCATACCTGTTTTGCTGAAACAAGGCTGGAGAAAGAGTTCGCTCAAGGTTGGCGATCAGGTGACCGTAGAAGGTTTTGCGGCGAAGGACAGCTCGATGAACGGGAGTGCCCGGAGCGTCACATTGGCGGATGGCCGCAAGGTAGGAGCTGGCTCCGCATATGCCCCGGCACCACCGGATACGCCGCCAAATCAATAAATGGGAGCAGTCAGGAGAACGATTGTGGGTAATCTGGCAGCGTATTTGACTGTCGCGGTAATTGGTTTGGGAACTGCTCTGGCCCAGACTCCCGCTTCGCCGCCGGATTCGGGCGCGCCTCCGGTGGCAGGCGCAAGGCGCGGCAGATTTCAGAGGCCCAAAGGGCCGCCCGGCCCGGTGCCGCGTCTATCAGACGGCCATCCGGATCTCACCGGAATTTGGAACGGCTTCGGAGGCAGCGGCGGGGTGGGGCCGAACATCCTGCCCTGGGCGCAGAACGTGGTGGATGAACGCAAAGCGAAAAATGGCGCCGAAGATTATGAAGCACGCTGCCTTCCCGGAGGGCCGCCCCGGGCCGCGCCGTATCACACGGCTCTCTTTGCGACGCCAAAACTGGTTCTGATGCTCTTTGAAGGCAACACGCATATGTACCGTCAGTTCTTCGTGGATGGCAGCAGTCATCCCAAGGATCTCAAGCCCACATTCTATGGAGACTCGCGCGCCCATTGGGACGGCGACACGCTGGTGGTGGATTCGGTTGGTTTTTTTGAGAAGTCATGGTTCGACTTTGCAGGCACGCCCCATACCCCAGCAATGCACGTGATCGAAAAATTCCACCGGATCGATTACGGCAACATGGAGATGGACGTAACGATTGAAGATCCCGGTGTGTTTACTAAGCCGTGGACTTTTCATCGAACTACCACACTCGAGACCGGGATGGAGATGACCGAGTACGTTTGTAATGAAAATAATCAAGATCCCGGGCACATGGATGCCGCGTACAAAATTAACGACGGTGAGGGCACTGTACGCCGGGACGGCGTTCCGCCTCCGAAACCTCCCAAAGCTCCCTCGCCCCCGGCTGGCCAGACGCCTCGCACTGAAGAGGGGCGGGTGGATCTATCCGGAGTCTGGGTTCCTACCAGCACTCTACTCCCCGGCGAGCCGTCGTATCAGCCTTGGGCACAGAAAATTTACGATGAACGAAAGGCCCAGAAGGGGAAGGATGATCCGGAGCGCTACTGTTTACCCGACGGCGCAGTAAGGATCAACCCGCTGCCGTACAAAATTGTACAGCGGAAGGATGAGATTGTCTTGTTATGGCAAGGCAGCACGCACAGCTACCGGCGTTTCTTTCTGGATGGCCGTCAGCATAACCTCGATCTGGAACCCGAGAGTTGGACTGGCCAATCCATTGGCAAATGGGACGGCGATACGCTGGTGGTGGATACGATAGGGTTCAATGATAAAACCTGGCTGGATTCCACGGGCAAGCCGCACAGCAACGAGATGCACTTGATCGAGCGCTACCAGCGGCCAGACCTGGGCCACCTGAAGGTGGATCTCACGATTGAAGATCCCAAGGCGTTCACCAAGCCGTACTCGTTCACGCGCACATTTACGCTGGCGCCAAACTGGCACCTGCAAGAGTACGTGTGCCAGGCAGTTCTGGATGGACTGTTGAAGTAAGGGCGATGAGTTTCGGAAAAAGCTCCGCATGATGAAGACGCGCTCCTTTGCGATTCCTGGGGTGGTTGTCATGGCCCTGGCTCTTGGGTCGTTGGCACCCTTTGCTATGAGCGGGCAAGTCTCTAACGCAAGCATCCCGCGCATGCCGGACGGCCACCCGAACCTGCAAGGTGTGTGGCAACATCCTTACGTCCCGGATATGACAAAGGATCGGGAAAACCAGAAAGGTGCGGGCGCACTCCCGTTCACAGCTTGGGGCGCCGACAATTTCAAGAACTACGACGTATCCAAGTTCGACTATACGGGACACTGCCTGCCCTTCGGCCTGCTGCGATCCATGAACGTGGGCGGATATCCCATCCAGGTCATGCAGAACGATCAATACATCGCTCTGCTGTTCGAGCAGAACACCTGGTTTCACGTTGTCTACATGAACCGCAAGCATCCTCAGGATCTGGACTCAACCTGGTTCGGCAACTCGGTGGGGAACTGGGATGGCGACACTCTGGTGATCGATACCATCGGGTTCAATGGAAAGACGCGGCTGGATACGATTGGCCATCCCCTTTCCGATCAACTGCACGTAGTGGAGCGCTTCCGGATGACAGACCCCGATCACATCGCTTACGAGGTCAAAATTGACGATCCCAAAACCTATACCAGACCGTGGACGAATACACGGACTTTCTGGCGCATGAAACCTGGCCAGGAACTGATCGAGTATTCTTGCGAGGAGAATAACCGGGACTTTACCGAAGGACACATCAAATGAAGGGGCGTGGATTTTGATCTATCGCTTGCGATTGGCATGACAAAATCGGCTAATCAATTTTAGGGTTCGTCTATTTGTTACCGGCGGAGGGTGCGTGAGAACGAGACTGTTAGCTATCGTCTGTGTGATCCCCATCTCGGCGGTTCTTGTCCTAGGCCAGTCGTTCGATGCGAAGCCAGCGCCAAAACGCGCCATAAGCTCCCTGGCGGCAACGCACGCCCGGGTATCCATCAAGCCCGACGTCGCTAGTGAGCGGGCGGTGCTCGACCGGTACTGCGTCGTTTGCCACAACGCAAAGCTAAAAACCGCCAATCTCGAGTTGGACAAGCTGGATTTAGCACACATCGGCGATCACGCAGAAATCGGCGAAAAGATAGTGCGGAAGCTTCGGGCCGGTATGATGCCCCCCACTGGAATGCCGCGACCCAGTCCCGCCGTGCAGGATGCGCTGATTTCCTGGATGGAGAGTGAGCTCGATCGTAGCGCGGTCGCTTATGTGCCACCGCCGGGCCTGCACCGGCTCAATCGTGCAGAATACACCAATGCGATTCGCGATGTCCTAGGCCTCAAAGTTGACGCGACAAAATTTCTGCCGCCCGACGACTCGACGCGTGGCTTCGACAATATCGCGGGAGCATTGAAACTGTCTCCAGCGTTGCTGGAGGCATATTTGTCGGCTTCGGGAAAGATCAGCCGCCTTGCGGTCGGCGATGTTTCGGCCCCGACGCAGGCAGTCTTCGAAGCGGCTCCGGACACGGCCCAGAACTATCACATCGAAGGGTTGCCGTTCGGAACCCGCGGCGGTCTTCTGATGAAATACCAATTTCCGGCCGACGGTGAATATACATTCAGGGTCAAGGGCGTGACAGGCTATTTCCAGGCTGTACTGGGCGGTATTAAAGGTGAACAACTGGAGGTCACGGTCGACGGAGAGCGCGTGAAATTGTTCGATTGGGATAAAGAGATTTCGAACACGACGGGCGTCGGCCGGGCCACTCAGCGCATCCCCGTCAAGGCAGGCCTGCACACCGTGGGTGTCACGTTCCTGGCCACCAACGATATCCCGGGCAGCGAGCTGAATCGGCCGTTTCTGCGGACCATGAACACGCCCGGCTCGATCCCGGGATTTCTGTTCTATCCGCATGTCGGCCAGGTCACGATTGAGGGTCCCTACAATCCCGAGGGCGCCGGTGATACGGCCGCGCATCGAAAGATCTTTGTATGCCGCCCTTCGGTTCCGGCCGAAGAAACATCCTGCGCACGCACCATTGCTTCCACACTCGTAAAGCACGCCTTCCGACGCCCAGCCACTTCCAAGGATGTAGCAGCTTTGATGGAGTTTTATCAAGAGGGTCGGAGCGATGGCGGAAACTTCGACGATGGTATCGAAGCGGTTTTACAGCGGGTGCTCGCCGATCCCCAATTTGTATATCGCCTCGAACCGGAGCCGCCTGGTTTGCCGCTAGACAAGTCTTATCTTATTAGTGATCTGTCGCTAGCCTCCCGCCTGTCCTTTTTCCTGTGGAGCAGCGTTCCCGACGACGAGTTGATTGACCTTGCTACACGGGGCAAGCTCAGGGACCCCGCTATACTCGAACATCAAGTGCGCCGCATGTTGGAGGATCCAAAATCAGACGCGTTCATCACCAACTTCACCGGTCAGTGGCTGAATGTGCGGGCTCTGCAAACCAGCGAACCGGTAGTAAACCTGTTTCCGGATTTTGACGACAACCTGCGGGCTGCGTTCAAGAGTGAGGTGGAACTGTTCTTCGGCAGTATTGTCCATGAGGACCGCAGTGTTCTAGATCTGCTGAATGCGGATTACACTTTCGTCAACGAGCGCCTCGCGAGACATTATGGAATCCCGGACATCTACGGATCGCAGTTCCACCGGGTGACCTTGCCTGCCGAACTCGACATGCGCCGCGGCCTGCTGGGAAAGGGTGCGCTCTTAACGGTGACTTCAGTGGCGTCGCGCACTTCACCGGTTGCGCGTGGCAAGTGGTTCCTGCAAACGTTCCTCGGCGTCAGCCCGCCCGACCCTCCGCCAAACGTCCCCACGATAAAAGAGAGCCCGCTGGATTCCACGGGCAATACGAAAGTGCCTACGATGCGAGAGACCATGGAAGCGCATCACACCAATCCGGTCTGCGCTACGTGTCACAGGATCTTTGAGCCCATTGGCCTCGCGCTCGAAAATTTCGACGCTGTCGGTGCATGGCGAACGCGGGATGGAGACAGTCCGATCGATGCGAGCGGCGTTCTGGTCGACGGGACGAAAATAAACGGCGTCGCCGATCTGCGCAAATACTTGGTGCGTCATTCCGATCAGTTCGAGCGCGTGATTACCGAGAAATTGCTGACGTATGCCCTCGGCCGGGGAGTCGAATATCAGGACATGCCAGTGGTCCGTTTGATCGTGCGCGAGTCGGCACCCAATGATTGCCGATTCTCTTCGATCGTAATGGGGATCGTAAAGAGCGCTCCGTTTCAGATGAACATGAAGGTGTCCGACGGCGGCGAGGAGCGGGCGGCGCGATGAGATTGAACGCGTCGAAAATGAGTAGCGGCATCAGCGGTGTGAGTGCAAGGCCATGAACGAAACCAATACTAATTAGGAGAAAGGCGTTATGTTTATCACCAAAAAGCACATGTCTCGGCGGACCGTTCTGCGCGGAGCCGGCGCAACGCTTGCCCTGCCCCTTCTGGATGCGATGGTGCCAGCCGCGACGGCCTTCGCGCAAACAGCTGCCACACCGAAACCTCGATTTGTCGGATGCTTTGTTCCGCACGGTGCGGCGCCTGGCTATTGGGTTCCGGATAAGGTTGGCGCCTTGGAGCCTCAGCTTCCCTTCAATTGGAAGCCGCTCGAGCCGTTCCGGAATGAAACTGTGATTCTGAGCGGAATGTGGTCGAAATCGTCCGAGCCGCCTCCCGGTGCGACCGGCGCTGACCATTGGGTTGCCGCCGCGTTCCTGTGCGCGGACAAACCGAAGAAGACCACCGGAGCCGATGTTTATGACGGAACTACGATCGATCAGATCATCGCGAAAAAGATCGGCAGGGAAAATCTGCTGCCTTCCATGCAGTTTGCCGTCGAGGACCCTGGTGCCAATTCGAGCAACTGCGGCGAGGGCTACAGTTGCACTTACACCAACACGATCTCTTGGTCCTCGCCGACCCAGCCCCTGCCCATGGAGCTGAATCCGCAGGTGGTCTTCGAGCGCATGTTCGGGGACGGTAGCACGCCGGAGCAGCGCGCCCGCCGGCGAAAGCGGGACGGTAGTATTCTGGATTCCCTCACGGGCAGTCTCTCTCTCCTTCGCAGCGAGGCCGGGGCCTCCGATCGGGCGCGGCTCGACAACTATACGGACGATGTCCGCGAGATCGAGCGGCGGCTGCAAATTGCGATGAAGGCTTCGGCCGTCGCGCCGGCGGATATGGCGGTTCCGGTGGGAGTGCCGCAAAGCTACGATGACCATATAAAACTCCAGTTCGATCTGTTGGCGCTGGCCTTCCAGGCGGACATCACCCGCGTGGGCACGCTGCTGTTTGCGCGCGACCTCACCGGCCGGATTTTCCCGGAAAGCGAAGCGCCCACGGCACCTTTCCATGGCATCTCGCATCATGGCGAAGATCCGAAGAAAATCGCAGAGTTATCGAAAATCAACCAGTATCACGTTAAGATGCTGGCCCATTTCATCGCCAAGCTCGCCAAGACCCAGGACGGCGACGGCACCCTGCTGGATCATTCTCTCGTACTTTATGGCAGCAACATGGGGAACTCCAATCAACACGTCCATTACGATGTGCCGCACGTGCTGGTTGGCGGATTGAACGGAAAGCTCAAGGGCGGGCGCCATCTGGCGCATCCGACCAGAACTGTAACCACCGGTAATCTGCTATTGAGCTTGCTGGACATGTATGACATTCACCAGGACAGCATCGGCGACAGCACGGGCCGGATGGTCGATCTGTAAGGGGATCGTAATGAAACGTAACGCCGCTCGCCGTGGGATCGCAAGCCGTTGGCTATGCACCAGTGCCGTCTTGCTGTTGCTGCCGATCGCCGGCTTCGGCGCCGGATCCTCCGAGGTTGCAGATGCGGCCATGCTCGGGGACACGGGCGCCGTGCAGAGGCTGTTGCAGCAACACGCCGACGTAAACGCTCCTCAAGCCGACGGGGCGACTGCCCTTCACTGGGCAGCGTTCCGACCGGACCAGGAGATGGTGAAACTGCTACTTGGCGCGGGTGCAAATCCGAAAGCAGCGAACCGCGATGGCTCCACACCGTTGTGGCTGGCGTGCAATAACGGAAACGCCGCCATCATTGAGATGCTGCTCAAGGCCGGAGCTGACGCGAACGAGCATCTCCCCCTGGGAAGGACGCCTCTTATGGCCGCGTCGCGCACCGGCAATGTCGACGCGGTGAAGGTGCTGCTTGACCACGGCGCTGAGGTCAATGCGAGGGAAACGCTGCGGGGCACCACGGCGCTGATGTGGGCTGCCGACGAAGGCCATGCGGACGTAATCAAACTGCTGGTCAGTCGCGGCGCCGATTTCGCGGCCCGCTCCGATCCGGCCGAACGCGGACGAGGGCCCGCGCTCGGGAAAGCCAATGATCCAAGAAAACAGGTCGCAGCCCAAGCCGCGGCTCTCGCTGAGGGGAAAGCGCTCGATTTGGGACAGCTCAGTGCGCTTCGCGGTGACGCGAACGGCATTGGGGGACAGCTTGGCCGTGGTCCCGCCCCCGGCGGAGTCGCAGCAGGTCGGGCGGCGGGAAGCCGAGGTCCAGCCGGAAGAGGCCTTGCGCGCCGGCGCCGTGAAGCCGTCAAGGATGGGGGAGCTCTGACGCCCCTGGTCTATGCCGTCCGCTCCAACGATCTCGATTCTGTCAAAGCCCTGCTTGACGCGGGAGCCGACGTCAACCAGGTCGCCGGGTATGGCTGGAGTCCCTTGCTGGTCGCGACGCAAAACCGGTTTTATAAGGTCGGCGCGTATCTGCTGAACCACGGCGCCAATGTGAATCTTGCGAATAAGGGAGGTTGGACACCGCTCTATCTGGCCACTGATAACCGCAATATCGAATCCGGCGATTATCCTGTTCGCAAGCCTGATATGGATCATCTGGACTACATCAAACTTCTCCTCGACAAAGGGGCGGATGTGAATGCCCGGATGAAGGACAGCACTGAGACCCGTACCGTCTTCACGAACCAGTGGCTGGACGAGAATGGCGCCACGGCCTTCCTTCGTGCGTCCCAGTCCGGCGATCTCGTCCTGATGAAGCTTCTCCTGGCACACGGCGCCGACCCCAAGATCGATACCGTCTTGCACGTGTCAGCTCTTCAAGTCGCCGCCGGAATCGGTTGGGTGGAGGGGATCACTTACGAGTGGTCTCCGAAGGCCACCTACGAAGCCGTGAAGATGCTGCTCGACCTCGGGCTCGATCCGAACGCGCAGGCCGACACCGGGCGTACGGCACTGCATGGAGCCGCGCACAAAGGTCGCACCGACGTCATCCAACTTCTGGTGGACCACGGCGCGAGGCTCGATGTTCGGGACTACGGCAACACTGATAATCGCGGTGGCAAACTTGCCGTCCACACATGGGAACCGGTGGATTACGCCGACGGGCTGGTACGCGTCGGCGTGCAGTCGGCCATACCGCATCCCGAGGCCGGCCTCCTCTTGCGAAAATTAATGGCGGCGCATGGTCTTCCGGTACCGCCCATGGGCCGCACACTTGAGTCCATTTGCGTGACCGAGGCCTGCGAGTAGTCGAACTGTAGTGTAACTTGATGCGGCCGTTGCCGCCGGGCACATGGATCAAGCTGCATGCACTATTTATTTCCGTGATCTTCAGAACGGGCTCGGCGCGTTGGAGACCGTTGGTGTAAAGAGCCATCAACAGCGTGCGCTGAAACGGTGTGGGGGCAGCTTCGCAGAGTATACATGGATGTTGCGTGCCAAGGTAAAGGAGAACCATTCGATCTGACAACAACGGGGATGCGGGCTTCTTTCATTTTGTCCGCGCGACGGGCCTTTCAGAGGTAAGGAAAAGGTCCGCTACAATGCGTCTCAACCACCTGTTGGCTGGGTCGCGACCATTCCTCTCATGCCAGTGTTGGGTGATGAGGTAGGTAGGTATTTCGAAGGGTAACGGAAATGTTCTTATATTTGCGGTGCCTGCCAGGTAATCCCCGTAGCGCTCTGACACGATGACGAGAAGTTCGCTGGCCATAAGAATGGGAGAAATCCCCAGGAAACTCGGCACCGTATGAGCGATTTTGCGTTTGATCTTCAATTTCTCCAGTGTGGCTGGGATGATCCCATGCCCTGTCCCGGTCGTGGCAATCGCGAGATGAAGCTCGCTCTGGAACTGTTCCACTGTCAGACCATTGCGCACCCTGGGGTGGTCACGCCCAACGGCGCACACGAATCGTTGGCTGAACAGCTTTTGTTGAAAGAATCCCGCTCCCATCTTAGGCAGAAAGCCGACAGCCAGATCCACTCCGCCAGATTCAAGTAGGCTTGGAGTATGTTCCGAGATTCTACGCAGATCGATACGTACCGAAGGTGCGTTATTGGCCAGTAGCTTCATCAACTCAGGCATCATGGTGACCTGGGTGATATCGCTCCCGTCAATGCGAAAGGTCTTGTCGGTCGTTGCAGGCTTAAAGGTCACTTCGTGATTAAGTACGTTTCGAAGAATTTCCTCGGCTATTCTCAGCTGATTCACGATTTCTTTTCCGTGTGGGGTAGATACCATCCCAGTGGACGTCTTCACAAACAACTCATCGTTAAAATGATTGCGAAGCTTGGCCAGGCTCATACTGATGGCAGATTGGGTCAGCCCGAGCTTCTTGGCCGTCCTGGTGACACTTCGCGAATCATTAAGTTCTTTAACTACAGCGAGAAGCCGAAGATCGATGTTAGTCATTGCGATTGTTGCTCACACCTCCATCCAGCTCGCATTTTGCGCGGTGGCCTATCATCTGGCACCGATGGCACCATCCGGTTCGTGTTACATAGGCACATTCGGGAACAGACTGGCCGTATCCCGCCGGCGCTACCTGGGCGCGAGTAGGGTACTTGGTAGTAAGGTGGCCGCTGTCGATCATTGGTGTTGCACCTGGATGCAATCGGACCTCCCCGACGTTCTCAACCAGTCTGTTCATTGATATACCAGCACCCGGTACCGAACAGACCGATAAAATAGGCGGTTCTGTCCTTGCATTCGTTACGGGCCCATTGCTATCACACCTTCCCTGCCCTAAAGCTCATCAAGCTTGGGAATCGTTATCCACGCTGTCGGCTGAGGCATCCATATTCGCTGCCAACGGGGATGACGCCACTGATGTTCGCTGCGCGGGAAGACAACTTCGAGTCCGCACGGATCATCACCAACGCATTCTTGGGCGGGTTCAAATACAAGCCCACGATGTCCTTTAATTTCGGCTCGAACTCCGGATCGGGACTGAAGGTGAAGTTCCGACTGCGATGGGGTTGCAACACCGATGCTTGTAGAATCGCGTGTGCAGCAGACCTAACTGGTGTGCCCGGTTTTTGGCAGGCCAAGGTTTGTACTTTCTGCCAAACCCCTGCATCGGTTTCGGCGGCCGACCCGAGCGCGGCGCATCAGCCCGTCCAATCCGAACGCCGCAAACGAGCGCCGCCATTTCCCCGCTGTGACCCGTGGGATCTCCAGATCCGAGGCGATCTGCTGCTCGGCCCGGCCCGCTGCCGCCAACACAATTCGGCTCCACAGCTGATGGCAGGAGCGAATCGTGCCATGCCCCAACCTACCAGAAATTGCCCACATTACAAAGGACTATCTGGATGACGTACTAGTCTCCTGTCTCAGATAATTCTTTACAACGGCGGACTCTGTCGAGGATGACGTCGGCCGAGGCTTTCCAGACGAACGGCTTGGGTTCGCCATTCCAGGTGGCAAGCCATTTGTAGATGGCGGTTTCCAGTTCGTCAGTACTGTGAAAGGTTCCGCGGCGAATCATTCGCCCTGTGATCAGGGCGAAGAACCGTTCCACCTGATTCAGCCATGAACTGCTGGTTGGCGTGAAGTGGAAGTGGAACCTCTTCCGCTTCTTCGGCTTCAGCCATCGCTGCACCTCTGCGCTTTTGTGGGTGCAGTAATTATCCATGACGAGGTGCACCTCCTGCCCGGCTGGCAGTTGCACTTCCAGATGGTTGAGGAATTTTATGAATTCGCGACTGCGGTGGCGATCCTGACAAGTGCCGATTACTTTGCCGTTGAGGATGTTGAACGCCGCGAACAAAGTAGTGGTGCCATGGCGCTTATAATCGTGCGTTTGACGCTCCGGCAAGCCGGGGCGCAAAGGCAGAATGGGAGCCGTACGATCGAGGGCCTGAATCTGGCTCTTTTCATCCACACACAATACCAGGGCGCGTTCAGGCGGATTCAGATACAGGCCAACGACATCCCTGACCTTCTCCTCAAAATGCGGGTCGTTGGACAGCTTGAACTTCTCCACTCGATGTGGCTGCACATCGTGCCGCTGCCAGACTCGGTGAACGATCGTTCGGGAGACTCTCAACTGCCTGGCCAGCATGCGAACACTCCAGTGCGTGCTGCCGTCGCCGGGGCGAGTCTTCACAGTGGTTTCGATGATCTTCTGTTCCAGTTCCGGCGTCAAGACGGTGCCTTGACGGCGCCTCTTGCGAATGCCAGTAACCGCCGCCACTCCGTCCTTCGCGAAGGCCTCGCGCAAGGCGATAACCGTGGGACGCGACAATTCCAACTGCTCCGCGATGGATTGATTCGCAACTCCCTGGTGGGCCAGCAGCAGCAGCCGGCAGCGCAGGGCTACCTTCTGTGAAGTGCTGCCGCTCCGAACCAATCCTTCAACCTCCGCTTTCTGACTGGCGCTCAGGGCAAGCGCGGGTGCCGGATTGGGCATGCCCCAGTATAGAGTGAACGTGCCTATATGTAAACAATTATATGAGACAGGACACTAGCCACTCGAAAACTCATATTTTCTGATATCCCCCCTACGTTGATCGTGTCTGAGTGGTGTCGCGGTCAACATCACCTGCGCGCCAACCCCGCCGCCCCACGTGTCCGGCAATGCGGCCAGGATGGCCAGGGTGAAGAAACCCGAACTCGCACCGCCTCAGAGCTTCGCTTAGAGCGTGCGAACGAGACGCGCGTCAACCCTGAGTGGGCAGGGCAGCTGCCAATTTGAAATTGTATCGCCCGGCTAAAACTGGAACCGCGCGACAAGTTGGCCTTGCCGCGGAAGGTTCGCTCCCGTCGACGACGCCGTGTTGATCCATCCGAAGCCGGAGGCGATCGTCTCGCCCGCGGTGCAGGCGCCGATGCGTCCTGTGGCGCTATAGCAAGTGGGCGCCGTCTGCGGGCTGACAATGCTCGGGTTGACCAATTCCGTGCGATTGAAGATATTGGTGAACTCCACCCGGACAGAGAGGCTGTAGCGTTCCTTGATGCGGAACAAGCGTCCGATGCCGAAGTTCTCCACGGGCCGCCGCTGCTGCCGGAAGGCGGACAAGTACTCCGCGCCGCCGAAGGTGCCGAGAGCGGGATTGGTCCACGCCGCCGGATTCAAAACAAGCGTCGTCTGTGGGTTGTAGCAGTGGCAGTTGATGTTTGTGAGGTAGAACGGCTGCCCCGTGGGGATCTGAAACTGGCTCCCTGCCGAGAGCGCGCTCGCGCCGTTAACGAAGGTGAGGTTCGACAACGAAGCCCCGGCGAGGGAGCCTGGATAACCGGCGGTGGTCGCCGACGGAGCCGCGAGAGGCAGTCCGCTGGCCCACGCCCCGAATGCGTCCATGGTCCAGTCGCGAACGATTTGCGACACGATACTGGGTCCCCATGCCGGCAACCTGTAGTCGATGCTTAGGCGACTCACGAGAGGTTGGTCGTACTCTCCAATGCACTTCGCCAAGCTGTAGTTTTCGGGATCGGGAGTTCCGCAGAAGCTGTCGAGCGACTTGGACCAGGCAAAGGCGAACGTGGCCTGAAGGCCGTGAGAAAGCCGCTGGGTGGCGGTCGCCTGGAGCGCGTTGTACCAGGTCTCGCCCAGGGGCGCTTCGATCACGGTAGGATTCGAGTTGAACTGCGGGAACGGTCTCAAAGACTGCGCTACGGTAGCGGTCAGCGGGAACCCGGGGAAAGGAAGCTTATTCTGGAACGGTCCGGCGGCGGCCGAACCGATGGGCGCCAGCAGCATCGCCAAGTCGGCGGGATTGGTGAGGCTCAGTCCGTAACTGCTTAAGAGTTGCGGGCTGAGCCAATTGTAAAGATTCATCTGCCCGCCCGTGGCGTTGTAGGTCGGCCACCAGACTCCGCGGTTGCCGACATAAGACACGTCGACCAGCAGATTGTTAGTGAGCTCGCGCTGGACGCTGAAACTGTATTGGTACTGCCGGGCCGGTCTTCCGGCGTTCTGGTCCATGTATTGCGGGGCGGTGCCCGGAACGACTCCGCCGATCGGATAGTAGCCGGCGCTCAAATTCGGCCACGCGATCTGGGCGGCCGTGAGGGGCGCGCCATTGATGGTCACGCCCTGGCTCCAATTCATGACCCCCTGGCCGGGAACGGTCGGGCCGAAGGGGTTGCTGGCGCTGGCGTTACCGGAGGCGTTGCCGAAGAGCTGGCCCTCGCCCACACCGGAATAGACGATGCCGAAGCCGCCGCGCAACACGGTCTTCGGCAAGACCTGATAGGCAAAACCGAGGCGCGGGCCGAAGCCCAACGGGTAGTTATGCGCGAATTGGCAATTACAGGTGGCCTGGTAAATCGTCGCTCCGGGATGATCTCCGGCGGTGGGGTTGGCTAGGGTCGGCGCAAAGTTCGGGGAACGGCCGTACTGCTCCGTATAATACGTCGAGTAGTCCCAGCGCAGGCCGTAATTCAGGGTGAATTTCGGCGTGACCTTCCAGCTATCCTGCGCGTACAGTCCGAGTTGGTAATGCCCGAAGCGCGCGTCGTAGGTAGGATCGATGTTGGCGTTGTCCACGTTGCCCAACAGGAAACTGGCATACGGGAAGCCCGGGGTATAGGCTCCGCTGCCGTTAGAGGTGCTCGTTCCATTTATAATACTCACCTGGTAGGGCTCAGCGGTCTCCGCGTCGGAGAAGGCGAAGCCCTTTGCGGCGACGCCTGTCTCGTAAAATCCAATCAGGTCCAGGCTTCCTCCGAACTTGAAGGTGTGGCTCCCCTTGACCCAGGTCAGGCTGGCGACGTTGTTAAAAGTCGAAAAAAGGTTGTCGCCGCGGGCTGGCGGGCCAAATGTGTTGGCGCCTGCGCCGAAGCCGCCGCCAAGACTATTTAAGAGGCCGGATACTGTGGGGAATGATGTCGGGCTCGTGAAGGCTTGGCTGCATAGACCGAGATTCCCGCAGGAATCGTAAACGGGAGTCACGGACGGGCGTCCCAGATCGTCGCGGTTGAAACCGACGCCCAAATGCAACAGCACCGTCGGCGAGACGGTGTGATCGTAGTTCAGGCGCTCGTCATGCGCATAGATTCCGGCGCCGAAGGTGTAGGAAATCGGCTGAGGCAGTCCATCCTCGCCGTAGCACGTGGGGCAAGAGCTACCCGTGCGGCTCCAGTAGAAGGAAAGCTTGTCTCTGGTTCCGATGAGCTGGTCGAGTTTGAGCGATGGAATAAAGGTCGTCCGGTGTATATACTCGGTGTTCTGGTAATTACCAAGGGCGCTGTTGACATTGCATAGGCCGCCCGAGACGCAGAACGGCTGGGGGATGAGAGCCTGCATCTTCAGAGAAACCGGACTCAGCATGGAAGCGGGAATCGTGTTGTTCGGAAAAGGATCGGTTACTATCTGGCCATTGGGCGCCGCGCGCGCGGTGGTGGGGTTGTAGATTTCGTTCGCCATAATGGGCCGGCCCAGGGGATCGGTTCCGATCGTCACATTCCCCGCGGCCGCGATCGCGCCGCTGAAATCGCCGGTCCGGTACGCCGCCGTGGGAAGCGTTTCCGTGGTTGGCAGGTAGTTATTATTCTGAATGAACTGCTCCCAACCAAAGAAGAAAAAGCTCTTGTTGCGGCCGTCATAGACTTTGGGAATCCAGACCGGACCGCCCACAGTAAAGCCATAGTCGTTACGCCGTAACGCGGGGCGCGTCAAATGGCCGTTGCCGGCATTAGTGAAGGGCACTCCCGCGTTCAAATCCTCGTTCTCCAGATAATCGTACAGGCTGCCGTGGAATTGGTTCGTGCCCGACTTCATCATCATGTTCACCACCGACCCGCCGGCTTGCCCGTACTCGGCCGAGTAGTTGCTGGTTTGCACCGTGAACTCCTCGACGGAGTCCTGGCTAGGCTGGGTTTGCTCCTGGGCTCCCTGGCCCAGGATATTGGTGTTATTCATGCCATCGATCAACGCCATCTCCGTTCCGGCCGGGTTGCCGTTGATGTGCACCGTGAGTCCGACGGAATTGCTATTCGGCCCTTGCGCCAGCGCCCCGGGCAGCATTTCCGTTGCCGCGTACGGGTTGCGAACACCGGAATTGTCGCCGCCGACTTGGAGCAGCGGCAATTGGTCCATCGTCTGCGTGGCAATGGTCTGACTTAACTCACCGCTTTCCGTTTTGAGCAGCGAAGCCGCTGCAGTGACTATGACCGATTCGCTGGTGGCGCCGACCTCGAGGCTGGCGTTCACGCGAATGGTTTGCGCCACCTGCACCTCAAGGCCCGCCCGGACAAATTGCTTGAAGCCGGGCGCGGAAATCCTCATGTTATAGATTCCCGGGGGCAATTCGGACAGCGTGTAATTCCCAGTATTTGAACTCGCCACCGGATACTTGGCATTAGTTGCGGTGTTTTGGGCCTCGATCGAGGCGCTGGCGATGACAGCCCCGGCTGGATCTGTGATCGTGCCGGTGATCGTGCCTCCGCTTTGAGCCAGAACGGCTCCTGAAAACCCAAGTAGACTCACGAATACTGCTGAAAATCGCACGGGATACCCTCCCTTTCGATTAGTTGGCCAACACATTATTCTCCTTCTCGCGGGGGTGGTCAATCGCCCTCCATTGATGACGGACATAAATGACATTGATGTTCCGCTACTCGTTGAAATTGATGGAGCCCGAGAAGGGTCAGGGTATCCTGGCCAGACCCATTTTGTCGGCACGCGCCAATTTGCTCGGATGCGAACTGCGGGTCTTTGGAAAATTTGGAGTTCTCGAACCGGAATGATTCGCGAGAAACTCTCCCATGCGTAACGACTGAGGGGGGTGCAGAAAGGCTTCGGGCTCGTCGATCAGAATGACATCTCGTTTGACAGTGAGCAAAGCCGTAACGATCCCAACAAATGCGCGTATCCCGTCGCCCTGGTTGTCGAGCTTGGGAAAGCTCGAAAGAATTGGGCGCGCAGCGCGCGGATCTGGGGGCACCTGGGTTGGGTCTCTGCTAACGCGCAGCAACAGCCGCTGGGGGACGGCATAATCGAGGATGATCTCCTGCTCGTCGAAGGCCCGCCTTACTTCATTTCGAATTTCTGATTCCACTCCCAAACCGGCGTAATACATCTGCTGGAGGATGCTGTCTCGCTGAGCTTCGCGCGATGGACTTGCGCCTTCTTTGACCAGTTGGAGGCGTTGCTCAGTAGCGAGGTGGGCTATTAGGGCTGGGCCAAACTGGCGACCAAACTGTTCTCTGCTATTACTGCCGCTCAGTAAAGTACGCAGAAAGTCATCCCAGGATTGAACACCTATGTTCCACTGGTTTGCGCCGCACAGATCAGGGCGAAGCGATACGAACGTAGATGTCCCGGTTTCTTCGAGATACGGCTCGAAGCCATAGGCGGTGCGAAGTTCCGCCGCGCTCGCTGGCAGCGTGAAATCCACGTGCTGAACCAACACGCTCGGAGGCCCTGTTCGAGTGACGAAATTAACAACGTCCTTCAGTGCTCTGCTCTTGCCTACGTTATTTGGGCCGACAAAAACAGTGATCGCACCTGGGGTGAATGAGCTTCCGTCATTGAACCCCAGCTTTCTCAGCGTGAATTTGTACAAGGCTCCCCCTTCCGTCTTCCGGCCTGCCAGAAGAGCATAGCAACTATACGTGGTCGTCCGGGGTCGGGGGCGCGTTTGGTGGGTTGTTCGGAGACGAGGTCCTCCGAGATTACTCCCAGAACTCGGCAACGAGGAAATAATCCACCGGAGCGTATAGTCGGCTATGCTGAGTTTGACAATTGCGAGCGGGGCCGAATCCTCAACGTAAGCCCAATCCCGTCAAAACTTCTGAAACACACCAATGCATTCCTAGTAAACACTTGCCAACATATCGCGGGCTATCGGCGCGCCGCGTTCAAACCGGGTAGTTTTCAGGCAGCCGACGCACTGGCCACGCGCGCGCCACAGGCAGACTGGTTCCAATTACCGCTCGTATTTACGTCTCACAAAGGGTCCTTTGCGCAACGAGGTGCAACCTGAAATCTCGTATCCGGTATGAAGATCGTCCGGCTCTAAGAGAAGCCGCACATCCCAGGGATCAGTTCGGCAATCGCAACGTGTTCGAAGACACCCTGCCATGCCAGCACGGAACGGGAGCCAGCTTCTTTGGCACCATGCATTCGGCGCTTTGATTATCAAGCTCCACCCACAGTTGACAGGGACGTAGAATCAACGTTTCAAGCATTTCCAATCCATCCAGCACGAAGTAGCTGCTGATCGGCATTCGAACTATGTAACTCTCCTGTGGGCGAAGGGAAATGTTCCACGGCTCCATGTAACCGGCGACCCCCGGAAGACCCCTTTGGAAAATTCGATGAGTCTTTCCGTTAGCAGTCGTGACGTATAGCTTGAGCAACATCGGATGGGTGTTTCCAACCACCGCTCCGATTGGCACCAAAAGATTTTGATCGCTCACGGCCTCGAACGTCACCTGCATCTCCCGGTTCGCAGAAGCGTCTGCCGCCGCCATGGAAAGTGACAGTCGCAGCCCATTCACCGGCTGGCCCCAGTCGACGGTTTCAGCGGCAAGTCCAGGGACTGCGAATATCAAAATGGCGAGTGCGCCGATTTGAACTTTTGCCACAGATTTAAGAATAGCTGGTTCCCGAGCGAACCCACGAATTCGGAAGCACCACCGTCCCCCTTCCTACCCCCCGCGGACTTACAGAGTCCGCCCTCTTGTCTTTAAAGGGTAGGTTTTGCGACGCTCGGCGAGGCCAATGAAATCAGACCTTTCGCAGTCTCATAATTCAGTCTCAAAACTGAGTGCACGTCGTCGAGTTGGGCCACGGAGTTTTGCTCAGCGGGGCCGAGCGGGCGCCACGGTCGGGATCTCGCGGAAAATCGCAAATCTCCACCTCAAAATTAGGCGCCGATTTCGGCCGGGCGGTGGGCCGGGCCGTGAACACGCGCCAGCCTGTGGCATGAGCTTCGCGATAGATCCGCTGTTACGGCGTAGTGTTTGTCTATTCGCGCGGGTCCTCTGGGTCCGGATTATCCGCCACATGCCACTCAGCAGGATTGAAATCCGCTGAGCCTCACTGCGGAAAAACGGAGTAGGTCAGCAACTACCGCTATTGTGCAAGTGGAAAGTGTCCCAAGTGGTGGACCAACAGGAGCCTATTCGTACCGCAGCGCATCGATCGGATCAACCCGGCTCGCGCGCATCGCCGGTAACCATACCGACACCAGCGCCACGCCGATCAACACCGCTGGGACCACGCAAAACACGATCGGATCCCAGGCCTTCACTCCGAATAACAGGCTTGTGATCAGCCTTGTCAGCGCGAATGCCGCGGCGAGTCCAATCACCACTCCGACAACCGCCAACCGCAGTCCTTGGAAGACCACCCGAACTCATTCGCCAATACGGGCCCGAAGTCGTGGCGATTGCGATTGAAAAGGCATCGGCGGCACGCGCACTGGGTGCCGACTACGTCGCCAATATCGTTCGCCAGCAGCAGTCGCCGCGGCGGCCGCAACCACCTGTACCGCTCCGAGATCCGCAGTTACGGGATCTGGTTACCGATCCCCTTTCGCTGCTGGCCTATGACGCTTTCATTCTTGACTCTGGAAAGGAAAACCATGACCTCCCTGGAACAGAAGCTGCAGCAGCTGAACCTGGCCGCGATGAGCCATCAGATCGAACAGACGATTGCTGAAGCTGCCGCTAAAAACATGAGTGTGGGCGCCACCCTGGAGTGGCTCGCCGATATGGAGTTAGAGGCCCGGACCGGGCGCGCCATTGACCGCCGCTTTAAGTCCTCCCGCTTGCAATCGCGCCCCACTATTGATGGCTTTCAGTTCCACCATCACAAGAGTCGGGTGCAAGCCAAGAACCGCATCCTGCGCCTTCTCGATCTCAACTTCCTGCGCGAGGGCACCAATCTGGTTCTGATCGGCAATCCCGGTGTTGGCAAGACGTTTCTCGCCAAAGTGATCGGATGGAAAGCTTGCTAGGCCAATCAGCGTGTCTTGTTCACAACTGCCATGGATATGCTCAACCAGCTGTCGGCTTCGCAGGTGGATCACTCGCTGGTACGCAAGCTCAAAGGGTATACCGAACCATCACTTTTGATCTGTGACGAGCTAGGTTACCTGGCCCTCGATCAACAGACCTCCAATCTCTTTTATCAGGTGATCTCCACCAGACACAGCCAGAAGAAATCTACGGTGATTACGACCAACACACCGTTCTCTGACTGGGGGAACATTCTGTACAACACAACCATTGCCACTGCCATTGCCGACCGGCTGGTGGAGAACTCCGAGATCTTCCTGCTCGGGGGCGACAGTCTTCGCAAGGCCAACAAGAACTCCAGTTCGCCGGAAGAGTAATCATTCCGGCCACCACCACGCGCCGCAATGTGGTGATATCCCGAGCCGGAGGAGTCCGTCGGGTAACCCCTCAACGGCGCTGCCGAGGCGGGCGGGAGCTTTACTGCTCCCGCTCCTTCTGTCTGGTCCCACCTCCATGTTCAACTTCAGCGCCAATCATCTGTTCCTGCTCTCGCGGACGGAATATCGCTCCTGTGCGGTGTTCGCCCTGCTCGATCGCGACACTCAGCGCGTGTATCGCCTGTTCGACTTCACAAAACGCCTCCGCCTTGCGCCCAATCGGCCTTATTGTGTGGCAGGCAAGGTCAACAGTGCCGGTACACTCTACCTGGTGATCGAATCGGTCAAGCCGGACACCAAGCACCAGCGGCTTTCCACCACTCCTGTTCCTGCTGACGGCGCGGGCGGGTTGCCTCTGCCCTAAGACGCTGCTGTTGGGAAAACCTGCACCAAGCAACGCTACGCCTTTGCTCCACCGCAGGCGTCGCTGCGGACGTGCGCCCCAACAACAAAACCAGCGCACTTTCTGACTACAAAACCAGCGGAAATGCGGGCATTTTATTCCGGCGCTAACACATAACAATGAACGGCGCATATTTGCGGAAGTCGACGGCTTCTACCGCCACCAAAATCCGCATCTGCGGCGTGAGCTGCAGCATGGCCTACCGGTCTGCGAAGCTGTGAATCAACTGCGTAATCTCGCTGCTTGCGATGCCTTTCAGCTCCAAACGGAGCTTGCCGCCACGCTGCGATTCGACTTCAACGATGCAACTCGCGGCAACACTCGTTGCGGGCCTCAGCAGTTCCATAAAAGTTGCCGGCGGCGTCATTGCCGAGCGTTTTCTCCTCACCTGCGTCGGTCTAGGTCCATTGACTCGCTTGCCCATCCACTTCTTCAGGCTATTCGAGTCCAACCGCAAGCACCGGCAAACCAGATTCAGGCCGCGCCGTCCCGCGATCTCGGCGGCAGCCCACCATAGCTCTTCTGGGAGCCGCGTCCGCCTCTGGTGCTGGCTCCGAAACTCTTCAAAGCGCCTTCTCAGCTCTTCTACATCATCGAAGCTGCTTTCGTGGGTTACTCGCATCATTGCTGGGGGCCTCCCGCCTCCTGCTGACGCTAGCAAGTTTCGATGCCTTCAGTCACGCACACTCACCGGAAACTCACGGAACAGCACGATGCCGGCGGCGATCGGGATCAGCAGACCGAACGGGATGGTGGGCGTGCGCGTAGGCGTCCCCTGGTAAAAGCCTGCCGATGAAAGCACCAGCGCCGTGACGAACCACGCCAGCAGCAGCGCCAGGCCGGTCCAGAACGTCCGCCTGCGGCCTAAGGGTTTCAGTCCGGCGCGCCGGAGCGCGCGATGCCATCCGAACACCATAGCGGCTATGACCGCCACGGCTCCGGTCACAATATTAGGTAGCAAATACGACGGTGCGGGGAAAATCATGTTTTGGTCACCTTATCGCTACCCAAATAGTATGTACATCCATAAGGTCGCAGGAAAACTTGCGATGAGCCCGGCACCGTGCCGGAATGGATGTAGATACAGCTATCCATGAGGTCTCCGCCGCGAAATCCCACATTGCCCGCAAAGACGGCCGTCCGTCTGCCGTGCGCCTGCGCCAATCTCCGCCGGGCCGACCGGGTGGTCACAAGGTTTTACGACGCCGCCCTGCGCCCGAGCGGCCTGGGCATCACCCAGTTCACGCTGCTGCAGGCCTTGACTCATGCGCCGGGGATCTCCCAGAAACAGCTGGCCTCATTGCTGGAGATCGACAGCACGACCCTCACCCGAACGCTGGCGCCGCTGCGCCGGAAAGGCTGGCTGGACGCAGAGGCCGGAGCCGACCGGCGTGAGCTACGGCTTTCCCTGACGGCGGCGGGAAAGCGGGAATACGTGCGCGTACTGCCCTTCTGGCAGACGGCCCAGAAAGGACTGCAACGGGCACTCGGCAAAAAGACCTGGACTCAATTGGTGGACGCAGCCGTGCGCACCGCCGGGGTCATGCAGGAACCCGGCTGAAAATGCCGGTGGTTTCTGATCGCGGGTTGCCGACTATACGCTCATGGGAAAGTAGAAATTCAAGACCCAAGCGCGTTTCTCGTTCCCTATCCCGTTTGGCCGCTCAGCATCGGCTTTCTCCGAGTGGCGCGGGTGCGCGACGTAGAAGTGGGAATCATGCCGCCCGTCGCGCCTCCCAGTAGTCCTCAAACCGGCCGTTGAGATGGCAGCATCGGAGGGAGACGATGGCGTTGGCACCCCGAACCGTCCAGAACATGCCGGACTGTTTGAGCCGGGAGCCGATCACGGTTTTACAGCCGGCCTCGATTACACCCGAGCCGACAAAGAGGTGCTCGCGTCGAAACTTGGGATAGCGCATGCGCGCCACGTTCCTGTCAAAGTAGTCAGCCTCGATGCGAATCTTTTCGATCACTTCGGGATTGGTGGAAACGATGGAACGAAGGGCACACACCAGCTTCTCGATTTTTCCTTTGTCGAGTAATCTCCGCTGGTGGAGCTTGATCCAAGCTTTCTGGTTGGCCTCTTGATTGGGGTGCAGCCGGCGCGCCAACTCCCAGAGATGTTGGCGCGCGTGATACAGATCGACAATCTGCACCGCGCCGGGAAAATGTTGCTCGGCAAGATTCCAGATCCATTCGGCCCCATCGCCCATGACCACCTTCTTTTGAGCGCGGCTCCAGCCGCGTTTCCAGGCTTCCAGGTAAATACGCTTTCCAAACTCTTCGGCGGTCTCGATGGCGCCGGCGTAGGTAGTGGAGTCAGAATCGCGGATCGGGTAGCCTTCCTGGTCCCAGTCGGTCTGGGTGAAGACGCATCCCAACTTTACTTCCCGCGTATGGGATGACTGGCCTTCGGTCTTGCCTTGCCGACCCACCGTCTCCTTCTTCACCACTGGTATTCCCGTTCCATCCATTTGCACATACAGGATCGGAACCGATTCGCCCACGACCATCGGCAGATTCAACTGCACGGCCCGCTGGATCTCCTCCTGCTCGTCTGCTGCGATGTGTTCTCCGATAGCTTCAGCCGTCCGCTCCACAGCTTTGGTTGTCACCTCCAGATCGGCGAGGAGCTTCATCTGCTGACGGCCGTGGTCGAAGGGCGACCCTTGGCCCACTACCGCCTGCATGCGACGCACCCCAGGAGAGAGTTCCGTGTTCTCGATATCCAGTTCGACATCAGCGGGGAATTGGCCCGTATGGCAATGGGGGCACAGGTAGTAGGGGCGCGACACTTCCGACTTACCTACCGCAGTGAGGACCGGCTTGGAGCGCAACTCCCGATAACGGGCCTGGTGTCCGCAGGCGCAAGCAATGTTGTGTTGGTCCGCAGTCGGGGTTGGGAACTGCAACAGTTTGGTTAGCACTGCCGCCCCCGCCTGATGCATGGCCGAACGCACGGCCAACTCCAGGGCTTCCAGATCCAAACGCCCCGTCTTGCGGCGGGCACCAAAGGCTACGCGCAACAGTTGCTCTACTTCGCGCGTGACTTCCTTTTGGATCGCTTCGACCGTTTTTTTTCCTGGGCTGACGGCGAGTTCTCCTCCACTGGCCGCAACTCGCAGATCTGTTCATTGACATCCAACAGTTGCTCGCCCAGTTCCCGGAAGCGCTGGCACTCGGCGACCTCGCGCTGCGCTTTGGCCAAACTCGCCGGAGAGGAAAACGTCTCGGTGACGGTTTTGCCCTTCACCTTGCGTGTCAGCCGAAAGTAAGGGCCGTGGCCAAGATCACCGGTCCGATGGCAGTGACAGTTAAGATTTCCACAACGACCACTTGTTCCGGTAATGCAGCCGGACCGCATGTCACCCAACTGGACGATCTGCAATTGAACAGTGGCGCGGCGGCTTTCCAGGTCAGCCAGAGAATCGTGCATAAAGTCTCCTGATAAACCTAGCGTATCACTACGCTCGGTTTCATGCCACCAAAAAAGAAAACTCGCGAATCGTTACGCCCAAGTCGCGCACCCGAGTGGCGCGTTATCCAGGACCTGAGGGTGCTTGCAGGGTAAAATTGTTCAACACCCATGGCTCTTACCGCTGGGACTCGTTTGGGACCCTATGAAATTCTCGCCGCGATTGGTGCAGGCGGCATGGGCGAGGTGTATCGCGCGCGCGATACCCGCCTGAACCGCGAGGTGGCAATCAAGGTTCTCCCGGAACATCTGGCGAGGGACCCCGAGGCGCTAGCGCGATTCCGGCGCGAGGCCATGGCCGTCGCGGCGCTGGCGCACCCCAATATTTTGGTTCTGTACGACGTGGGCTCGGAGCAAGAGGTTCAGTACGCGGTCATGGAGCTGCTGGAGGGCGAAACCCTGCGGGAGCGCCTCAGCCGTGGGCCGCTGGCGTGGCGCAAAGTGGCCGAGTTGGGATCGGCCATCGCGGAGGGCTTGGCCGCCGCCCACTCCAAGGGGATTGTCCACCAGGACATCAAACCGGCAAATATTTTTCTGACCTCCGATGGCCGGGTGAAGATCCTCGACTTTGGCCTGGCACAGGTGGGAAGCGCGCGATCGGAGAGTGAAGACACCGCGACATTGACGGAAGTTGGCCCTGCCGTGATGGGGACCATTGGCTATATGTCTCCCGAGCAAGTGCGCGGAGAAAAGGTCGAAGCTGGCAGCGACATTTTCTCTCTCGGCTGCGTGTTGTATGAAATGAGGACTGGACGGCGCGCCTTCAGCGGAAAATCAGTGACTGATACGATGGCGGCGATCCTAAAGGACGAGCCTCCCGCAGTCGCGGAATCCGGCCATTCCAGCTCCCCGGATCTCGATCGGGTGATCGAGCGCTGTCTAACGAAGAATCCGGCGCAACGGTTTCATTCGGCGCGTGACCTCGCGTTTGCCTTGCGGAGTTTATCGAGTTCGGCGGGAATGCAAGCGCAAGGGAGTGCGCCTTCGCGCATCCGCCGGGGGCGAGTTGTGGCGGCGATTGCGGCGCTGCTGCTGATTTTGGTGGGTTTCGGATTCTACTTTTACCGCAGCCGCGCCAACGCCAAGATTGATTCGCTCGCAGTGCTGCCGTTCGTCAACGCCGGCGGGGGACAGGACGCGGATTGGCTGAGCGACGGCATTACCGAGAGCTTGATCGACAATCTGATCCAAGTTCCGAGCCTCAAAGTAATGTCGCGCAACGCGGTGTTTCGCTATAAGGGAAAGGAGGCCGACGCCAGAGAAGCGGCGCGGCAATTGGGGGTGCGCGCCGTTGTCACCGGTCGCATCGTCGAACATGCGGGACAACTTTCCGTCAGCGCGGAACTAGTGGACGCCCGGGATGGCAGCGAACTTTGGGGCGAAAAATACGATCGGCCGATGTCCGACATTCTCGCCGTCCAACAAGACATCACATCGCGTATCTCTGGGATGCTCCGTCTGAAACTCAGTGGGGAACAGATGCAGAAGCTCGCATCGAGACAGGGCACAGAGAATCCCGAAGCGTATCAGTTGTACTTGAAGGGCAAGTACTTCGCGGGCCAATTCACGACGGCCGGATTTGAAAAGGGCATGGATTATCTGAGGCAAGCAGTCATGGCAGACCCCAACTACGCGCGCGCCTACGAAGGCATGTCGTACGCGTACCAGGTCGCCGACGATGCGCTCATGCCGCCGGCGGAGGTCATGCCGAAAGCGAAAGAAGCGGCCTTGAAGGCCATCGACCTTGACGCCTCCCTTTCGGAGGCGCACACTGACCTGGGAAGCGCCTATCTCCAGTATGACTACGACTGGGCCGCGGCCAAGCGAGAGTTCGAGCGAGCCATCCAACTCAATCCGAAGAACGCTTTTGCACACGAGTATTACGGCTGGCTTCTCGTCTCTACGGACGATCCGGCAAAGGGAATAACCGAGGGCCGTAAATCGTTGGAAGTCGATCCGCTGTCAGTTGAAGCAGCCGTGGTTCTGGCCCAGAGCTACTATCTATTGCGGCGTTATGGGGAAGCCACGGACCTCTTGCAGAAAACTAAGGATCAAGAGCCGGACTACCCGCTCACCTACTGGGTCTTAGGGCAGGTCTATCTGGCGCAAGGGCACACTGAGGATGCGGTCGCGGCGCTGGAAAAAGGGCGGCAGGTGGGACCGCTGGACTGGACCTCGGAGGTGCTGGCAGCAGCTTATGCCGCCGTTGGAAGGCGAGCGGAAGCCGAAAAAATCCTGAAGGATCTCGATAAGCGCTCGAAAAGTGGCGGCCATGTTCCCGCTTACTACCTCAGCTTCGCGTATCTGGCGCTCAACGACCGGGATCGCGCACTGGCTGCTTTGGAGAAAGACTACCAGCAGCGCTCGCCCAACATGACCTACATCAAGCTGGACCCCCGCCTGGACCCCCTGCACAACGAGCTGGGCTATCACGCACTGTTGCGCAAGATGAAGCTGGAGTAAGGTGGCAGTCTGCGCCCAGAGACTTCGCGCGTACCTAACCCAATGCCCAATGCTCGAACGCATTCGTGCGATTTCGAGAAATTGTGTGCATAAATGTCGGCAGACGAGTCGACTTATGATCCATGCAACACCTTAGTGTGGACCGAACGATCCTAGAACGATCCCAGGTCCTGTGTTGTCCGACACTCGTACAAGGCCACGGATTAGGAATGGGAAGTCGGCAATCGCGACTGGAATTCCTCCATCAGTCGTTCCCAGCGCCCTAGCGCGTTTATCGGGACTGATCGTGGTCTGCTTCGGTCGGTTTTGGGTCCCGTTCCCAAATGCGGTACCGCGGGCACCGATCTGAGTGGAATAACACACTTCCATGGCACTCAGACTTCAAAAATCTTCCACTATTCCAGCATTACCGTTGCCTTCAAAACCACGTTTGAGGTATTCACCAGGGTTGGCCCCGACAACTCGCTTGAACGCCTTACTGAACGCAGCGTCGGACTCGTAACCGACCGACCGAGCGACGTCTATGAGTTTTCTGTCACGCTGTTGTAGTAACTGCATGGCCTTCTGCATCCGCCGCTCGGTTACATATTGCAGCGGTGTTTGTCCGAGTAGCTCTTTAAAACGTGCTGCGAATGCGGAGCGAGACATGCCCGCCGCTTCGGCCAGGGATTCGACCGTCCAGGGTGTATTCACACTGTCGTGAATGGCGCTCAGGGCAGTGCCCATTTGAGGATCGAAAACCGCACGAAGCCATCCTTTGTTCCGTTCTGGTCCCGACGCGATATGCGCGCGGAGCATCTGGATAAAGAGAACCTCGGCTAGCCGATTCGCGACTATCTCAGATCCCGGCACCTGTTCTGCCATTTCTGACGCCAGTGCCTGCATGGTGCCGTGAAGAGCAAGCGTGCGCGCCTGATCGGCCTTAATCAGAATGAAGCTTGGCAATAACTGAGTGATGGGTCTCAGACTGGCGCGATCGAAACTGAAGGACTCACAGACTATGGTCGTCGCTGCGCCACCACCTCCACAATGAACGACGTTGCCGTTGGCTTTGGCCCCGATCTCGCGGAAAGTCCACCTCGGACGTGTTCGCGGGCTGTCGCGCAAAACAATCGAAGTCCCCCGGGCCAGCAAAAAGCAATCACCACCGGTGAGGGGAATCGGCTCCGGAAACCCTTCCACACTTAGCCAGCAGTTGCCGCGCGACAGCATGGCGAAGTGTGCCAAATGTGTGGGTGAATTGTTTTCGCCGGAAGGCGTGACTTTTTCTTCGGTCTGATTCTCCTGTATCAAGCCCCACGGCGCTGTAGCTTCGAGCCTGTGCTGACCGAACGCGGTGACGTGCATCGTTGTGAAGATGTCTGTTATCGGGTCCAAGTTAGACTACCCTTCTTAGACGAATAGACAAAAGTTTTGGACTCCGGAGCAGTTCTCGTCCACCTCCAAAGAACTCTACTCTAGTGTACTGAATGCTATAGATCATCCGGAGGGACTAATTATGGGCAGGCTTGAAGGAAAAGTTGCAGTCGTCACGGGTGGCGCTACCGGCATCGGCAGCGCCGCCGCGAAACGCTTCATCGAGGAGGGCGCCCTCGTCTTCATCTTCGGCCGCCGGCAGAAAGAGCTCGACGCCGCTGTGGCCGAACTCGGGCCCAATGCCCGCGCGGTGAAGGGCTCGGTCTCGGATGAGGCCGACCTCGACCGACTCTACGCGGCGGTGAAGTCCGAGCGCGGAACCCTCGACATAGTCTTCGCCAATGCCGGGGTGGGAAGCCAGCTTAAGCTTGGCGAGATCACCGCCAAGCACATTGACGAAACCTTCGACACCAATGTGAAGGGTACGATCTTCACGGTCCAGAAGGCGCTGCCGCTGATGGGCAAGGGCGGTTCGATCATCCTGACCGGATCGAGCGCCGGCACCACGGGCGCCCCGGCGTTCACCGCCTACAGCGCGAGCAAGGCAGCAGTGCGCAACCTCGCGCGGACCTGGGTAGAGGATCTGAAGGGCACCGGCATTCGGGTAAACGTGTTGTCGCCCGGGGCGATAGCGACCAAACTCGCGACGGCAGCGCTGGGCGAGGCGGGACTGAAGGCCTACGGCTCGATGACTGGGTTCCAGCGCATGGGCGATCCGGCGGAGATCGGAGCGGCGGCTGCCTTTCTCGCGTCATCGGACAGCAGCTTCATGACCGGCAGCGAGGTTGCCGTCGACGGCGGTCTAGCGCAAATCTGACGCACTCGGCCTACGGCTCTCCATCCGATGATTCGGAGCGCGTAGGGTTCGGTAAACCAAAGGAGAACATATGAGCAATAACCATGGACAAAAATTGGCGGGAAAAATTGCGGTTATCACAGGCGGAAGCAGCGGGATTGGCTTGGCCACCGCCAAGCGCTTCGTTGAAGAAGGCGCGCACGTCGTAATCACTGGTCGACGTGAGAAAGAGCTCAAGGAGGCCGCAGCCTTTATCGGGAGAAATGTCACGACGGTCGCGGGCGACGTATCGCGCTTGGAAGATCTGGACCGGCTCTATGTTGCGGTGAAAGAGAAACACGGTCACATCGACGTTCTCTTCGCGAACGCGGGCGCGGGGACAATCGCACCGCTCGCGGTAGCTACCGAGGCCCATTTTGACCAGACCTTCGACGTCAACGTGAAGGGGCTGTTCTTTACGGTGCAGAAGGCTCTTCCCCTCTTCAAGGATGGCGGCTCAATCATCCTGACCTCTTCAGTCTCGAACGTGTTGGGGCTCCCAGGGTTTAGCGCCTACGCCGCGAGTAAGGCGGCGGTGCGCAACTTCGCGCGCGGCTGGACTCTGGAATTGAAAGACCGCAAGATCCGCGTGAATTGCATGAGCCCAGGAGCAATCGATACCCCGGCCTTAGCGACGACAACAGGCCTTACCGCTGAACAGGCCGAGCAAGCGGTCGCCCAGTTCACCTCGCAGATCCCAATGGGTCGCAGAGGCAGGCCCGAGGAAATCGCGGCAGCAGTCGTGTTCCTTGCTTCCGATGAAGGTTCTTACATCACCGGTGTGGATCTCGCCGTCGATGGAGGCATGGCGCAGGTCTGACCCCGGCGCGGCCGCTCTCGAACTTTAGTTCTAACACGCGATCGGAGAAACGTTATGAAATATGCAATCGTAGGTTTCGGCAAGATAGGCCAAGCCCTCGCTCACGCCTTTGCCCGTAAGAACATCGAAGTCACTGTCGCGAGTCGCAGGCCACCCGAGGAGCTGGCACCGCAGGCTCGGGCGATTGGACCCACGGTCGTCGCCAAGTCGCTGCGGGATGCAGTTGATGCCGACATAATCATCTTGGCGGTCCCGTTCGGGGAGCATCGCGAGGTTGCGAAGGCCCTGCCGAGTTGGAAAGGCAAGACGGTCATCGACGCGATGAACGCGTTAGTGCCACTTGAGGAGCTGGACGGTCTCCTGTCCTCCGCCTTCATTGCGAAGTCCTTCACCGGCGCTAAGGTCGTGAAAAGGTTTTAATCACCTGGGTGCGGCCAAACTAGCAGGCGATCCGGTCGTCGAGGGTGGGCACCGGGTCGTCTTTCTGTCGAGCGACGACGAGGACGCGATCGCTCCCGCGTGGCGGATTTGGCCAAAGAACTTGGGTTCGCGCCCGTTACGCTGGGAAAGCTCAACGAGGGTGGCGCGCTGGTGCACGCACGCGGCCGCACTTGGGGACGGCTCATCTTCCAGGATTTGTTCAAGAAAGAGCAGTAATCGATCTACGACGGTGTGATTGGGCCCGAGAAAGCTGGAACGTCCGATTAGATCGGACACACTTTGAAGTAAGGGAAAAGGAGAGATTTCGATGAGCACACAAGAGAATGTCCAGATTGTGAAGGATTTTCTTGCGGCACTCGGCTGCCGCGATAAGCAAGGTTTGCTAGCGTTGGCTGCCGAAGATATTGAGTGGATCATTCCGGGCGAGGACTGGCCGCTGGCCGGCACGCACCGCAGGCACGCGGGATTGGAGACTTTACTCCAGAAGGCTAACGAAACGGTGGAAACTTCATACCCAAAGCCCCCCGAGTTCATAGCGCAGGGAGACCGCGTTCTGGTCGTCGGCTTCGCTACAGGGAGAATCAAAGCCACGAATAAGACGTTTGAGGACCATTGGGTCTTCGCCATTACTGTTCGAAATGGCAAATTGACGAACGTCCGGGAGTATGTCGACACGCAAGCACTGGCGCGGGCCTCCGAGATGCCCGCGAGCCCCAAGTCCTGACACATCGACACCGATACCACACTTCTGGGCTCATTAATCTGTCGAGCCCTATCTGCGCTTCGTCTTTGGATTTACCCGCGTAAGGATGTGACCTTCATCACCGCGGGTGGAAGGAAGCTGCTGTGCCAAGGCCACTGACCGGCAAGCGTTCCTCGCTCCGTGTCTTCAGCCGCACATACACATGCACAAAACCCCGAAGGAGTTGTCCTATGAAAATCGTTTCGATTATTGCACGCTACTCGCTCGGTCTTCTGTTCTCGGTGGTTGGCCTAAATGGCTTTCTCAACTTTCTCCACCAACCGCCACCCCTGGAACCGCTGGCACTGCAGTTCCTGGGAGCAGTCAGCGCCTCACACTTTGCCGCGTTCTTCTTCGCAATTCAATTGCTCGGTGGGCTGCTGTTGCTTTTGGGCTACTTCGTTCCGCTTGCGCTGACGCTGTTGGCGGCGGAGCTTTACAACATCCTGGCGTTTCACCTGACGCTTTCGCCGACGACCTTTGCTCCGGCTCTGGCGGCCTCTGTGCTATGGGTGCTGGTCTTCCTTCAGTACCGCGAAAGCTTCAACGGCATCTTCAGCGCGAAGCGTGTGACGCAGGCATAAGGAGATTCTTTACGAAGTACGCCATTATCGGCTCTGGCGCTCGATAAGGCCGGCGCACCCCTTCAAGTTCTGGGCGGCCGGGCTTCTGCTTCAGACTCTGGATAAGCGAGGCTGATTGCAGCAGTAACTTGAAGGGCATGCTCTTTCGCGGGTTCAACTGAAGAAAGGAGACTGGTCATGCGAGTAGGGTTTATAGGCGCCGGTACCGTAACAGGTACGTTTGGCCGCCATTTGATAGCCGCTGGTCACACGGTGGTTGTATCCAATTCCCGAGGTCCGGAGACACTGGCTAAGTTTGTCGCCGATCTAGGTCCAGGCGCCATCGCTGGGACGAAGCAGCAGGCAGCCGAGTGCGACGTCGTTATTCTCGCCACGCATTGGGTAAGTGTGCCTGATGCTCTAAAGGGGATTGATTGGCGAGGCCGCATCCCGCGACAATATCCCCCTTATCGGTAAACCCACGAACGATTGCTTCCCCATTGACCCCCCCGTCATAGATAGACATCACCGGCCGCGGGCCTGTGCAGGGAATGCAGGGCCATCCGGTCAGATATCCCTTGCACTGCTTGTTCAAAAAGCTTTCTCACTGGTACCCTCCTTCTGCCCGTTGTTTACGGCTCACGAGATCATTTGCTGCAAGCTAAATAGCTAAGTAATTCATCTCCGGACGGACAGGACGGGCAGCTTGAAGTCGTTCCGACCGTAGTAGAAGTCCTTGCTGCCGTTACTGAGCCGTTGGCACCAAAAGCTGCCTCTGCTGCCGGTGTAAGGTTCCGCCAGCCAGATGAACCCAGCGGGAAACGAATCACCACAGTTGAACATTTCCGTGAAGGAGCCGCCCTTGCCTTTAAGGGTCATCAGATAACTGCCCTGCTTCATTGTCGGCAAGGAACCGCCTTGCTGCTTGGCCCATGCGGCAGCGTTGTAATGATCCATGAGCCTGGGTGCCGCCAGAAACCAGATGGGTTTATCGTCGGCAGGGTAGATGCCGCCGTATATCTCGCCTTTGTGGTCGCCCGTACTCTCTATAGCGCCGATTTCAGGCGTGGCTCTTGAAGCCGTATCGTTCACCGGGGCCGGAACGCCCTGAAGGCTCCCGTCCGCGCCGATTCTGACCTGCGTGCCGTTGGCTTTCACGACGACATCGCCGAAATGGTTTCCGAGATCAATCTCTCTTGCCTCGCTGCCTTCACTCATATTTATCTCCTTACTTGTTAGGCGTTATCCCGAAGTCTTTCCCCGGGAGATAACTGACAAACGACTGCCAGCGCCGCTTCAGGGCGTTCATCAGGACTGGAGATGTTGTGGCGGACGAGTGCCGAGGCCCAACATGCAACAACCCTGAAGAAAATAGTCACGTCTGTTTTAGCGACCGTGCCGCAAGAGCCGCGATAGCGAGCACTCGCGAGCGCGGGAAAGCTTAACAAAGAGCCGTCACGCAGCAACGCTGCGGATGGGGACATCTTGATCAAGAGCCGCCACATAACGTGGCGTGAAATCCTGCATGCACTTGGCTTGCGATTATGTCTACCTGAAAGCCTGACTTACGTCAACAAAAATCCGTGATCCGGATCACCGCGCGCAAAATCGAAATAAAATTACCCGGCGCGCGTTTATCAGTCCCGCCGTCTTCCGGACTCGGGGGATACGCAAGGGGGCCCTGCCCCTCTTGCGCGCTGGCCTGAGCACAACTTGCTTAAGACCCTGCCCCACCTCTCTATTTCCCTCGCTCGCCTTGCATATCCGGGACCAACGCCCTCTTGCAAATTCGCGACCGCAGCGTCCTCGCCTTTTTCTTGCGAGTTCGCGACCTCATTCACCACGGGCGTCCTCTTTCTGCTTCAGCGAGAATGGAGGCGTGCGAAAGAGAATTGTCAGTTCGGTCCGAACGACTGCCAGACCGGAATCCGGCGCGCATTGGATGGATCTGGGCCAGATCGCGACTGGAGGTTACGTCGGAAGATCCCGCATTTCCCGTTGAATCAGTCTTTGCTACCGACGGGCCCGGCTGGCATCGCAAAAGGGCTTCCTGAGCTGCCAGCCGTCTATGCGGTGCGCGGTGACGTGGCCGGGCGATTCACCTTGAGGATGATCCGGACCACCTGCGTCTTCTGCTGCACTATAGTCCCATTCATGAGCCAAATGGAAATTTACCCTGGCGCGACAGCTCCACTTTCCCGCAGACGAATCCGCCGTCCTCGATCACGATGCCGCGCGCGTGAATGTCACCGACGAATCGAGCGCCATTGCGGACGTAGATCTTCTCGGCCCCCTCGACATGGCCTTGAAGCGATCCCCACACGTCGATCTCACTGGCTCTGACGCTGGCACGCACATTTCCCCGCGGCGCGATCGTAAGAAGATGGCCGGTCACGTCGATGCTGCCATTTACCTCACCCTCGATGGTGAGAGGTTCGTTGCAGTAAATTTCGCCCGTGACCTTGACGGATTTGGCCAGAACCGCCTGGGATGCCGATGTTTCTGTTGCGAACGAAGTGGCGGCCGACATGATTGCTCCTGCTTCTTTGAGCTTCGCGGTCACACCGGCTGTCCGCGAAGCTTTGATTATCGCCCCGGTGGATGGGCGTCCACAACCCTACGGACCATCTGATCTGCGCCACTGCGCTACCTCACGGCAGCGGAGTTGAAGCCATCTCCGGGCAGATCGCATGTCATTACCGGGAACTTGCCAGTGCGAGTCGGGCGGTCGCAGACGGTGACCTGGCTTGTGTGAAGTTCGTCCGGCTAACGATAACGAGGCCGTGATCACTCTGGACGGGAAGGCGATTTCCGGTTCGCGCGGCGGTTTGGTCGCAACGGCCAGCCTTGCCGAGGCTACTCCTCCCGCGAACGTTCTTGATCGTTGAGATGCGGCGCCTGCTATTCCTGTTCTTTTGGCGCGCCGGCAAGCGCCCCATTCAGTGCCTGCGCGATTTGCCGTGCCGCCAAATCTCCCAAAGAGAGGCTGACCGTGAAGGGCTCAAGCTGCTCGGCGCCCTTCTTTCCCACCAACAGCTCGATCACGACCCGGTGCGGCTCCGTCTCGTAAGACATGCCGAAGGATTCCAGATTGAAACTGCGCCCCTCTCCTTGTTCGTTAATGTAGCCACGCATCTCACGTGGAACAGTTAGCGTGTTCGGTGAGCCCGGCGAGATTTCGAATGTTGTGGAATCCATCAATCGATTTTACGGTCACAATATTTCAAAACCATGACGCCTCGTTTTTCTCCCGTTAGCCAAATCGGCCGACGCCGCTTCACTGAAAGCGGGCTGCTTGGATTGATCGGGCTACCCGCGCAGCGAGTCGATGCATGTCGTTCCTGGCCGAAGACTGGCAGGAGATGAGAGGAGGTTCAGAGGATTCTCTGGTCAATGCCGGTCGGTCCGAGGAAGTTAACGGAAGTTTGAGTAGCCGCCAGCGAACGGCCCAGGGTTGATGCCAGGGTTGGGGATTTTACCAGCTGGGGATTTTCCCCATAATCACCCCAGTGTTGGTCCTGATACACTGAAAGCTCTCTTAATCTTGTAAGTGCGAACCGCATCGAGAGGAAGCAATGGAGCAGTCTATTCATTGTTCGTCGGAAACAGCGATTCTTCGCGTTGGAACAGACGCGGCGGGATGCGAGCCGATCCTCGAATCCCGCAAACCGCCGCAAGCCGGGACACTCACCGACTCTGAACGAGAAGCGCTACAAGCCTGGGCGACCAGGTACGGTTTTGCATTGCTTAACGATCGCGACATGGAATTGGCCATACCCGTCTGGTGGGGCACCAGGGCGAAGAAGGCCGCGATCTGATAGAAGACTTCGATCCTGGAAGGGGCGAGCGAATCGTTACGCCCCCGTTCCTCTGATCTTTTCAGTACGGTCCTCGATGTCTTTACGAAAAACGGCGACGATGCGTCTCTGATACATCACATTCACCATGCCGGACCCTTCCTCCCCGCGAAGAGTAAAGACATTTCCTGGTTCCATGGTCACGAATTGAGACTTGCCATCGGCACTGCGGTGGATGCCGGTGAACGGCGACTTGATGCGGTACTTCATTTGACCCTGAAGAGTCTTTTTAGGCGAGAAGGTTGAACCGGTCGATAGGACTTTGGACTTAGGCCGGGCTAGAGGTACTGCTCGGCCGCCGCAGCGCTATAGTTTTGTCCTTGTGGACTAGAGACGATTTATCGCCCAGACCGGGGGCTGCAGCCGGGCGCGGTGTCAAGATCTGAGATAGCGACAAACCGGCCACATCGATTACCGGTTGCTTCCGGCAACCGATGTTAGAAGCTAGCGGCCGGTCTCCGATTGCAGTTTGGCGATTGCAGCTTCAGCGGCCTCTGCAATCGATTCGAATTTGTCAAAACTCGATCTCGCATTGTCATCCAGCAACTGGCGGAGGCGCGGTAGGGCACCGGTAGCCTTGAGTTCAACCAGAGCGTGGATTGCGAGAACCCGCATGCTCGGATCTGGATCGTTCAGTGATCCGATCAGCGACGTAATCGCGGATGGATTGCCGATCTGCCCGAGGGACCACGGAACAATGTAGTTTACGTCGGGTCCGTGAGGAGAGACGCAAGGACGGGAATCGCGCGTGGGTCTTTTAAGTCACCCAGCAAGTGCGCGGCATAGTACCGGTCTTCGCGGATCTGCCCTTGGATCGACGGGAGACCTACTGACGAAATTTTGTGAACTTCGCGTCTTTCGGAACGGTTGTCAAGAATGGCGACGATCACGTCAAATCCACGGGGATCGCCAAGCTCGGCAAAAATAAACGCGGCGTTTCCCCGTAAGTGCCGGTCATCGTGCATCAACCACGGCTCCAATCGGGGGAGAACATTCTTGTCGTTCGCCGCGACGATTGCCTTAGCGACTTCGAACTGGCGCCAAAACACTCTTTCTGCTTCGAATTGCCGGAGCAACTCGGAAACCGGGGGACGTTGCTGGCCGTAAATGATGTGCGGCAACAGCAAAACGCCAAGCCAGGCAACTATCCCCTTCAGGAGCGTGGCGGAAAAGAATCGGACCTCGCCCATACGTTTTCAGCTTAGTCCTCTTCGAACCGTGAGCAGTGTCCCGCGACGCAAAGTGAGACCGACGCAAAAAATGATATCTAGAAGCGGATGATGAGATGGGGCTACGGATAACCATCGCGGCACGCCTTCTGCGCCAAAGCCCGAATGCGGGCTTCGGAATCTCCCCTGCTCCCCTCCAGAGCGGCTACGGTTGCGCGGTTACGGTTGATAAGTAACGATGCGGCCCCAGGTGCTTTTCGTTCCCCATATTCCCGACCGCAGGCATTCGAGCTGCACGATCTGGCTATGGTCGACGAACAGGTTCACGTCAGGTCCGTAATTCTTGACATACCAGCTGAAAACCTCGGGGTCGGCGGCTTCGAACATAAGATGTTCGAGCCCGAGCGATCTCACGAATTTCGCCGCGACATCGGTCCGCCATGTCTTGACGCTTTCGGTGATGCCTTCGGATTCGACCATGATCATGTAGGCGCCGGCATCGATAAAGCGCTGGGCCTGCCGGATGGCCCATTCCGGGTCGCGGGTGCCCTCAGCCTCCAGTTCCTCCGCCGTGGTGGCGCCGCCCGCGCCGAATTGTATGCCGACCTCCGGCTTCGCTTTCAATCCTGTCTGCTTCACCTTCTCGACAAGACGCAGCCAGTCGTCGGTCGAGATCGTGATGAACCCACTCGAAATCTCGATGATGTCAAAGCCCAGATCCTTGCATTCAAGAAGGTACTTCTCCACCGCCCCGGCGCCCTGGGTCAGCACGTATTCGATAAAGCCCCCGGTCGAAACCATGACGTCATGGCGATGGGCCGTCTCGATCAGTTCCTTGACGGCGCGGCGGGGCATCAGGCTGAAGGAGCCGCCCGCGAATTTCAGGGAATCCACGTACCAGGCCATCGTCTCGAATACATCTTCGAGATAGCGCTTGCCGACGGGCGTATAGTACGGTCCGCGGATCTCGGTGACGCCGGTGCTGCGGGGCTTGGGCGGGCGATGATTGGTCCTCAGGAAAGCGAATGCGCGTTCGTCGTTGGCCCCATCGTTGTTGGAATCTGCCATCCGTCTTCTCCTTCGTTAAACTATCTGCACCTTCTTCAGAATGCGCGTCAGATCGCGAACGCACGCGTTTTCCATGTCGGCAACCGTGCCGATGATCTCATCCATCAGGGGCGCATCACAGTAAGCGCCGGCGAGTTGTCTGAACTTGTCGGTCGCTTCGTGCCAGCGGAAGGGTCGGGTCACGAATCCCTGATAGTCGGTCTTTACGATCTTGAAGGTGCGGCCATCTTTCAAAACGGCCTCAAGGCTGCACGCCATTTCCGCCGGAAAACGGGCGCTATAGGATTGATTCGGCCGCACCTCAATTCGCTTCAATAGTTGCTGCACGTTGTCGCGCCGAATGCGTTCCGGCACGTATTGCTCCGGCATGACCTGGCCGTCAAGCAGCGCCACCGCGAGCAGGAACGGCAGGCTGTGGTCCGCCTGCTCTTTCGTCTCCACGGCTTTCTTTCCGCCCTCCTCGCCGCCGCCGATGATCCTGTGGGCCACGTCAAAGATCTCGACATCAAGCCGCTCCACATCGTCGGCGGCAAATCCGTGCCGCTTTTTCAGTTCGAGCGCGCCTTCGATGGCCGACTGGGAATGGATTTCGGCATTGAACCTTTTGAGGATGGTCCGGGTAACCCGCTCCAGGTCTTCCCGCTCCCAGTCGATTTCGAATTGCCCGGCGATGGCGTCCATGAAGCCCTTGTTCCCTTCGAAGACCTCCAGCGGTCCCGTGACTCCGCGCGCGGCAAGGAAAGTCGCGTGCGTCGCGCCGAAAGCCGTGTTGGGGTACGCAAGTCCCTTCCAGTGGGAAAGCGCGCCGGTACGCGTCACCCGCAGCGCGTTGAAAGCGGTGCCGCTGATCGCAAGGGCGTGAGCTGTCCGCGCGGAATCGAACCGCAGAGCTTTCGCAACGCCGGCTGCAACCGCGTACGACCCCTGGGTTGTGTGGTCGAATCCTTTGTCCCGCACGGGCGCCGCATCGCTGAGACGGCATTGCACCTGGTACGAAACCGCCAGCGCCGCCAGGAATTGGCGTCCGTCGGCATCGCTATATTCGGCGGCCGCCAGCACCGCGCCCAGATTATCGCTGGGATGGCAGGTTTCGCGCGGCGCCAGATAGCTGTCGTTAAAGTCCAGGTAGCGCACCAGGGCGCTGTTGTAGAAAGCCGCGCGGTCCGGGGCGGACCGCCCGGAGCCTATGCAGGTGCAGAGCCCGCTGCCATTGAATTCGTGGATGTGATCACGGATTATCCTGAGCGGTTCGCCAGCCAGCGCCCCGATCGCGCAGCCCAGGCTGTCGATCAGCCGGATCTTCAGCTCCTCCCGGGCATTGCCCGAAAGCCTGTCGTAGGAGGCGCGCGCAACGAATGCCGCCAGCTGCTCTGCCCGCGTCATAACCAGACCGCTACCTGCATTGTCCCGCCATCGAGGCCGTCGAAGGGCATGAGCTCGCCCCGCGGAACTCCTCTATAGTCCTGCAAAGACACTACTGACGCGTCAACAGTTCAGGAAAGTCCGCTTGTCGGGGCGGCTACTTGTGCTTCATCATCATCACTTTGGAAACGGTAATGGTGTCGCCGTTGACATCGCCGGTCAAGCTGACGGAGTCTCCGGCATCCTTCATCAAGGACGCCATGTCCTGGTTGGCGATCTGGTAGATTTTTCCGTTGGAGACGAACACGTACTTGGCGCCGGCCTTTATGCAACCCAGCGTACACTTGGCGTCGGTCAAACCGGGATGGGCGGCGATCATTTTCGCATGGCTGGCACCGCACATGCTGTCGCTGATCATGCCCTTCATCGTCATGGTGGCGGCGGAAGCGAACACAGCGAAGCCGGCGAGCAAGCCAGCACAGCACAGAGCTCTCAGAATATTCTTCATGGTTCCTCTCTTCCTAATACCCGCAGGGGCAGATTCACACTTCTATACTTCGCTTTATGGACTCGCGAAGTTATTGTTATGGTGCAGATTTCCAGGAAAATGATTGCACCAGAACGTTAGCGCTCCCGACCACGACGTTGTAACGCAGTGCGAGCGCCTGACGACCGGCGGTTGTCGAAGACTCGGTTTGGAGTGAGCGTCACCAGCCTGGGGCGAGCCATGCAGTGCAATGGTTAGACTTTCTGCCTGGCGGAGCAGCGCGGAGGGAAATCCTGAATTGAGGGCCCTCTGAGCGCCACCTGTCACCCCCCTGTCCTTCCTCATCTTTCTCATCGCAAACCTGCACCCGCGAAGCCTGCCCCCGGCCCCGAACGTGGGCGGGGTCCGCGACCCGATCGAGCGCGAGCGACACCGCCAGGCAATTCTCCGATCAGTCCAGAGCACTTCAGCGGCAAGGCCTTTACACAGCAACCTAACGTGATTGCGACTCTCTAAAGGAAGGATTCTAGCCATCCTTCCGTTGTTGTTCGCGCCGCCCCCTTTCTGGGCTCCACGGGATGAGTCCAGATCGACCTTTCTCCGAGTGTCTGACGATACGACCCGAGCGCCATCGATGCACCTCCGCGTGCAGGCGTTATCCGCGTTCTTCCGCGTTTTTCTTTGTGCATGGAATGGTCCCGATTCGCTGAAGCTCCTTATACAGTCGGTATGTGAGTCGGTCCACTGGTCGCCGATTGCCCAGAGCAAGTGTGCGACGAAATTCGCGCCCGCGGGCCGTCAGTGTCGGAGAACCGTCACAAGTTTTTAAGGCTTCGCGTGCGAGTGCACCAGCCACCAAACTCGATTCAGCATTAAGCGACACAATCACTTGAACAGAAAGACGTTCGCCAGTCGCGTCGCTTGGTCTTCATAGAAGTTTGGAAGTTGCAATGCGAAGTGTTGGCCACCATAGGAGGGCGCAGTGATCTCTACGATATTTTCAGACCAAAAACAGCGGCGGCAAGTTCTCGGCAGACAGATGGCGTACATGGAAGTGGGGAAAGGCGATCCCATCGTGTTTCTGCACGGCAATCCCACTTCCTCATACCTCTGGCGAAATGTCTTGCCACACCTGCAGCCGCTAGGCCGATGCATCGCACCCGACCTGATCGGCATGGGCGACTCCGAAAAGCTGCCCGACAGTGGCCCCGGCTCATATCGGTTTGTTGAGCAGCGCAACTATCTCGATGCGTTGCTTGATGCGTTGGACGTGCGCGAGCGCGTCACCTTGGTCATCCATGATTGGGGCTCCGCCCTCGGCTTCGACTGGGCCAACCGCCACCGAGAGGCCGTGAAGGGCATCGCATACATGGAGGCGATCGTCCGGCCGCAGGGCTGGGACCACTGGGACGTCATGAAAATGCGTCCATTCCTAGAGGCGCTACGTTCCGAGGCTGGCGAGAAGATGGTCCTCGAAGACAACTTCTTCATCGAGAAGATCGTGCCCGGGGCCATCCTGCGTACGCTTTCCACCGAGGAGATGGCGGAGTACCGGCGGCCGTTCGCTGCGCCCGGCGAGGGCCGGCGACCGACTTTGACCTGGCCCCGCGAGATTCCCATTGAGGGTCAGCCCGCCGACGTGGCTGCGATCGTGGGCGCCTACGCGGAATGGCTGCGGAAGAGCAGCGTGCCGAAGCTGTTCATCAAGGCCGAACCTGGTGCGCTCCTTGGTAGCGGCGCGAATCTCGACACCGCCCGCGCATGGCCGGCACAGAGCGAGGCTACTGTCAGGGGTATCCACTTCATTCAGGAAGATTCCCCACACGAGATCGGACAAGCCATTGCCAGTTGGATGGCGACTTTGTGACGGGAGTGAATCATAAATCGTAAGGCACTGGATGTTGTCAATCGAAGTAATCACGCTGCCAGTCAGCGATGTCGAACGCGCGCTGCGGTTTTATGTCGACCAGGCAGGCTTCACGCTCGACGTTGACTATTCGCCGAGCGATACGTTCCGCGTGGTGCAACTCACTCCGCCCGGTTCGAACTGTTCGATCCAGATCGGTAAAGGAGTCACCGACGCGCCGGCCGGCTCGGTTAGCAACGTCTATCTTGTCGTCAAGGACATTGAGTCCGCGCGGAGCCAACTGATCGAAAGTGGCGTCGAGGTTGGTGAGATCCGCCACAAGACACCCATGGGAGCCTGGGACGGAGGTTTAGCGCCCGGCCTCGACCCGGTACGCGGAGACTATGCGAGCTTCGCCAAATTCTCCGATCCGGATGGCAATACGTGGGTGCTGCAGGAACGGGGCTACCGTAATGTGTGAGGAGGAGGAAAATAATGGGATTATCCTGGCAACAAGGTCCGCTCTCACCAGGCGCGATAGGCCGATTTCTCGTTCCAGAACCGCTACCTGTAACGGGTCGCGATTTTCCCCTGCGTAGCGAGCCGATTTTCCGAGATTAGTTCCCGCCGTCCCGGAAGGGAGCGAGAGGTGCCCGCGGAGCGGAGCGTGCGAACGCCAGCGGGATGGCACGATCCCGCAGCAATCCCATGCCGCCGAAGCGGTCTCTGCATAATAGATCGAAGTGAGCGGGAGGAACTCCGCCTTGGCTACACCACCAAAAGAGTTCCCCCGCCGCGGAATGAACTTTGGGAGTTCGTACCTCCCAGAGGCCAGATCCTATGCAGATCCTACACCCATTTGCCGGCTCGGTCCAACAATACAACGAGCAGCTATCCAACCCCGATGCTCATCGTCCCAGCCACTGTCCGCAGTGCCAGACCAAGCGTCCACTCAGCGCGCATGGCTTCTACACGCGCACGCTCATCGACACAGCCTTCGACGGCGTGATTCGCGTGCGCCGCTACTTGTGCCACGCCTGCCGGCGCACTGTCTCTCTACTGCCGGAGTTCATCTTGCCCTACCTGCGGTCGAGCCTGATGGTGATGGCGCTGTTCCTCCTCGCCCGTCTGCTCGGCGGACAAACGCTGCCAGCCGCAGCGAAAACCGCGCCGCCTCCCATGCCCTACCAGCGCGGCCAGTTCTGGGTTCGCCGCTTCCGCGCGCAGGCCCAAGCGCTGTGCGCCGCGCTGGCCGCGCTGACTCAACCCGCTCCCGCGCCCGACTTCGTCCACCGCGCCCTGACCATGCTCGAATCCATCGGCTGGATCGCCGCTCATCGCTTCCTGTTTGCCGGCGTGCGCTGCCATCTGCTGGGCTGGCCGCGCGGTCTGGCTCCCGACGGCCGCCGCGCCGCATTCTCCTCCGTCGCAGCGCCCGTCTGAGCCTCCCCACACACCATTTGCATGGAACCGCGAAGCCTTCCACCGTAAGATGCCGTCCAGGAGAAACACTCGATGGACGACAAGGCCGAAAAAGTCGCGCTATTTCGTTACGGGCTGATTGCGCCTCTGGTGCTGGAGACGCTGCCCCGCGGCGAACTCACTCGGCGCGCGCAGCAGATCGCCGCCCGCCTCTACGACATTCCTCATTCCACCCGCCGCCAGGTCTCGGTGGACACGCTGCTGGATTGGTCGCTGCGCTATCGCCGCAACGGTCTGGCCGCGTTGTCTCCCCAACCGCGACAGGATCGCGGACAAGCCCGTGCCGTCGCGCCCGACACCGCCGCTCTCATCGAACGGCTCAAACGCGAGAACCCGCATCGCACCGGCGCGGCTCTGCTGCGCGAACTGGCCACCGCCAATCAGGCCGGCCTGTCGGCCTCCACTCTCTATCGTTTCCTGCGCGCTCGCGGTCTCACGGAACGCCAACTGTTGCTTGAAAAAGCTACCGCGCATAAAAAATACGAAGCGCAGTTTGCCAATCAGATCTGGCAGAGCGACATGTTGTTCGGACCCTGGGTCGGGCGGCCGGGCGGCGGCAAGCAGCAAGTCTTCCTTCAGGCCGCTCTCGACGATGCCAGCCGCCTCATCCCGCACGCCCAGTTCTATCCCAACCAGGGACTGGATGCTTTCCTGGACTGCCTGCGCCAGGCCATCGCCGCCCGCGGCATCCCCACCCGTCTCTACATGGACAACGCCAAGATCTACCGCTCGCCGCAGTTGGCCCGCATCGCCGCCTCCATCGGCATTCTCATCGTGCACACCCCTCCCTATCAGCCCGAAGGCCGCGGCAAGATCGAACGCTTCTTCCGTTCCGTGCGCGAACAGTTTCTGGCCTCACTCGATCCCAAGGTCCTGTTGTCGATTGAGCAACTCAACGAGCGCTTGTGGCATTGGCTCGACACCGTCTACCATCGTCGCGAACATAGCTCCCTCCAGACCACACCGCTGCTGCGCTGGCAGCGCGATATCGAACAGGTCCGTCAGCTTCCGCCGGACACCGATTTACGGCGTCTGTTCTTTCATCGCGTGGACCGGTTGGTGCGCCGCGATTCCACCTTCCTGTTGAAGAATCGTTTCTTTGAAGCACCCGCGCATCTGGCCGGCAAACGCATCGAAGTGCGCTTCGATCCGCTCGATCTCACCCAACTGGAGATTTACTCGGAAGGCAAGCCCGCAGGGGTAGCGCGGCTGGTCGATGCGGTCGTCAACGGGCTGCTGCCGCCCTGGGAGACGGAGGAGAAGTAGCCATGTGGGAATCCTTCTTCGGCTTCAAGAAAACGCCTTTCTCCGACAGTCCGGACGCCAAACAACTGTTCGCTTCCCAGGCCTGGAACCAGGTCAAGACGCGGCTGGAGTTCCTCGCCCAACATCACGGCGTCGGACTGATCACCGGCGAAGTGGGCGCGGGTAAATCCACCGCCGCACGCGTGTTCACCACGACCCTCAACCCCAACCTATATAAGATCCTCTACGTGCACTTCTCCTCGGGCTCGGCACTGGACCTGCTCCGTCAGATCGCCTTGGAACTGGACCTGGAACCGGCGCACTTCCGCGGCGACCTCATGCGCCAGATTGCCGGCGCCATCGTGCGCCTGAACCAGAGTAAAAAGCAGCATCCCATTCTGATCTGCGATGAAGCCCACTTGCTGCCGCATCCCGCCCTGGAACAGCTCCCGCTGCTGTTGAACTTCGACATGGACTCCTCCCGCTATCTCACCCTGTTGCTGGTCGGCCAGCCGCTGCTGCGGCGCACGCTTTCCCTTCAGATGCACGAAGCCTTGCGACAACGCATCGGCGTGCAGTATCACCTGGAGGGACTCACGCGCGACGAACTCGACGCCTATCTGGCGCAACAACTCAAAGCCGCCGGTGTGTCGCAGATACTGTTTGACGAGACCGCCCGCCAGGGCATGTATCAGGCCACCAAGGGGATTCCGCGCAAAGTCAACAAGCTCGCCATGACAGCTTTGCGGCTGGCGGCGACGAGTAAGTCGCAGACGGTGAGTGAAGCCATCTTACTCGATGCCACCACGGAGGCGATGCTGTGAAAGAGGACGCCGCCAAGACTCCCTCGAAACCCGCGGTGGTATCGCTGGCGCAGTTACTCACCGAGCAACCGGCCTCCCCTCCGCCGGGCTGGATCGAGCCGGGACTGTTGCCGCCGCAAGGCATCCTGTTTGTGGGCGGCGAACCCAAGGTGGGCAAGAGCTTGCTGGTGGCCAATCTGGCGCTGGCACTGGCCGCCGGCAAAGATCGCGCCGGCTTCACCATCCCCGCCGCGCGCCGGGTTCTGGTCTGTCAGTTCGAACTGCCCACGCCGCAGTTTGTGGGGCGCTTGGCATCGATGCGCCGATCCGTGGGAGCCGCCGCCGACCAAAACCTGCTGGTGGACACGCGGGCCGGCGGCAATCTGCTGAGCGCCCCGCAAGGACTCAATCACTTTCTCAACGCCGCCCGTCAGGCTGCCGCCGAAGTGATCGTGCTCGATCCTTTGTACTCGACTCACGATCAGGACGAAAACGATACCCGCTCCATGGCGGCGCTGTGCCAGAGCCTGTTGCGGCTGCGCGATGCTTCCAAAGCCGCGCTCATTGTGGTGCATCACGTGCGCAAATCGATCGGCCGCGAAGAGATCGGCAGCGCTTTCCGCGGTTCCTCGGCGCTGCATGCCGTCGGCGATTCCTACCTGCTGCTCACGCGCCCCTCAGCCCATCTTGCCGCCGCCGTGGAGTTGCGCTTCCAGTTTCGCTACGCCGCGGCCTCTGAGCCTCGCTTGCTGCAACTCGATCCGCAGACGCTGTGCTTTTCCGCCGCTGGGGCGGCGCCGGCCCGCGCAGCGGTGGCGCGCAAGAAAGTGGAGCAGGAGCATGTAACTCAGGCGCTGGCCGGTCTGGGACGGCAGGCTCGCTATAACCAACTCCGCCAGCAAGTCATGGAGCAAACCGAGTGCTCCAAACGCACCGCCCAACTGGCGATCGGCGAAGCCTGCCGCGAAGGATCGATTGTTCAAGTTGACGGCCAATACCGGCTACCACTGTAGCTGCGCTTGGCCGCATCGAGGTCCGCTCGGGGTCGCGCCCGGGTGGATGCCCAGGGCCGATGCGACGGAGTTGGCTCCGAAGAAATCGGCTCACCAAAGCCCTCCCGCAGTTCCCGAATCGGGGCGCGGGAGGGCTCTCTGCTTTCCGACCGACACAACAACAGCCTGCATTTCTTTGGTGAAACTCCCGAGCGGAGGCCCTGGGCTATAAAACGCGCGCCCGGCCGCTTTTGCCGGGCGTTCTAACTTGCTTTCCCACGCTCCGGGATACCACCGGTGCCTACACGGGTGAGTATCCTATCCCGGTCCTTCACGTCACTATGCACTCGGAAGCGGGCCAATTCGACAAATCTCGCTGGGAACTACCGTGAGCAGGTCGAGGGAAAACAGTGTGACCCGTTACAGCTACCGAAGAGACTGTTGTACGCGGAGCCTTTGCGACGGCGCATGCGCGTGCTCTTCGGAGGGAACTGGATCGCCGACACGGAAGACGTCATCCTGCTCTTTGAACCCGGCCACTACCCCATGGCGTACTTCAAAGAAGCCGATGTCTCTCCAGGCACTCTAGAACTGAGCGGCCATACCACACGGCACCCCGAACTCGGCCCGACGTCATGGTACAGCGTGCACGCCACCGGCAAGATTGCGGCGCGGGGCGCGTGGCAGCATACGGACGTGCCCGCCTACGCGCCCGAGCTGAAAGGACGGGTCGCATTGGCCTGGCCTGCGATGGACGCTTTTTTCGAAGAAGACGAACGCATCTTCGCTCACGCCGCCGACAGCTACCACCGCATCGACATTCGCCAGGCCTCTCGAAATCTCGTGGTTCGGTATCGTGACCGCATCGTCGCCGATACAAAGCGGCCGCTGGTGCTTTACGAATCCGGCTTCGCTCCGCGCTGGTACGTTCCGCGTACAGACACCGATGAGTCCGCGCTAACGCCGGTAGACAACCAGACCTTTTGCCCGTACAAAGGGATATGCAGCTATTACGACATCGGTGAGGCGCGCCTGGCGGCATGGTCGTATCGCGCAGCCTTTGCCGAAGTGAGTCGCATCAACGACCTGGTCTCGTTCGAACCGGATATCGTGCAGGTACACCTCGATAATGTCCAGCTCCATCTGGCGCCAGGGCAGACAGTGATTCCGCACGGCCCGGACCGCGACTTCAACCTCCCCTCGACGGTAGGTGGTCAGCCGTAGAAAGTCTCATCTCTAAGCGTTCGCCCGGCCCACGGTCGCGAGGGCTGATTCCGGCCAATGTCAGTGTCGGGGACAAATCAGGATTTGACGAGTCGAATCCGGCGCCCCAGCTGAGGGGATCACTTGCCTGCCGGAGCGCGGCGGCGTACTTCGTCGAGGAAGTTCAGCATAAGCGTGACATGGTTTTGAGCCGGGCGGGGTCGGTTGTCGCCGGGCTGCATCAGGACCGCGAACCGTTTGCCATCCGGGGCGATGTCGAAGGTCGGAGCGATCCCGAGATTGAAAAGACGCCGATCGCTCCAGAGTCGAGGTTTATCGGCGGAGAACTCAGCGCCTTGGATGCTATAGTTCACCACCATGATTCGATCGTCTGGGCTCCGGTAGAACAGTTCATGCCCATCGGGCGACCACACAGGAAAACTCCCGCCGCTATTTGAGATCTGCCACTCGGCCTCTCGATTCGGGAACGCACGGACGTGGACTTCGAAGGTTCCCGACTCAGCGTTGTCGTACGCGAGCCAACGTCCATCCTGTGAAAATCTGGGGTACAAGTTCGATGTGGCAGCAGATTGTAAGAAAACCTCCGGCTGTCCCGCTCGCAACCGGCCAGATGCGATTTCGACCGGTAGGGTCTTGATGACGCCCCCTCCTCCGGGTGAGGGCTCGGCATAGGCAAGGAGACGCCCGTCGGGAGAAAAGGAACCTGGCCGCGTATAATTCTTCGACGTGAGCAGTGACCGGGGTTTGCCGGCGCCGTCCGCCCGAGTCCAGAACATGCCACCGGGAGCCTGGAATACGATGAACTGCCCGTCTGGACTCCAAACAGCGTCCCGTCCGGCCATTCCGCTGGTCAGGCGCGTCTTGGTGGCCTTGTCTATGTCGTAAACCCAGAGATCCGAACCGGGTCCACTGATGATAAATATGGCGAGACGCCGTCCTTCCGGGGACAAACGGGGCTCCAGCGCGAGGGTCGGCTCCGGCCACAAGGGCTGGGTCTGGCCGTCTCCGCGGAGCCACATTACGTCGCGCAGACGCTCTGCCCGGCCTGCGCGGTAGAGGGCTCGTCCGGTCTGGGAAAAAGAGAACTGTACGGTCCCGTAGGTTATGTCGTCCGCCACACCTTCGATCACGGGCTTTGCCTCGCCACGCAACTCTAGCCGCTCGGGGTCGAAGGGCGCCGCAAGCAGCGCTCCCTTCGAGAAGTACGCCAGATGGCCACTGGTCAGGTACACCGGATTCATTCCCGCGTGATCAAGGATAGTCTTCCGCCGGTGATCTTTGAACGACACGACGGCGATGCCGGCTTCTTCGTAGTTGCCATTCACATTACTGAAGGTGAATAGGACGGCCTTGCCGCCGGGCAGGGCAAACGGCGTACGATGGCCAGATTCACCAGGCTCGATTTCCGTAAGCGAGATGGGCTGTCCTCCGGCGGAAAGAATCCGAGCCAGGCCGCGGACAACATCAAGCGCGGCGATGATGCTGCCATCTTCGCTCCAGGTTGCGCCGCGGCCCGCGGGGGCGTCGCAGAGGACCAGGGGATCGCCGCCATCGAGCCGAGTCGTCTTGAGCTTTCCAGAGGCGAAGAAGCCGACGGACGAACCATCGGGTGAGAAGAAAGGGCCGTAAGCGTTATCGGTGCCGGGGAGTTCGGTCGGCTTGGTCTCATCCAGCCGGCGAGTGGAGAGGTGCGATTTTCCGTCCCCACCCTCCGAGACGTAAACCAGGCGCATGCCGTCCGGAGAGAGGATGGTGTCAGCGCCGATATTGGAGAGGGAAACGGCGCCGCCGACGTCGAGATCCAGTTGGACCATGGGCTGCTGAACGGTGTTTGCGGTGCGCCGCGCAGACCAGAGAGCGAGTGCGAATGTTATCGCAATGGCAGCCGCAACGATCCACGCGACGCGTTCTCTCCAGGGCATTGCGGGCGGCGAGACAGCTCGCGTCGCTTGGACCTGGACCAGAGCCAATCCCGATTTAATGTCGCGGGCGGATTGCCAGCGCTCGTCCGGATCTTTTTCGAGGCACGTGCCTAAAAGACTCTCGAGTGCTGGCGGCTGTAAGGGAACACGTTCCTGCGACGCGCTTTTGCCGGTGAGCATCTCGTACAGCACCAAGCCAAAGGAAAAGATGTCGCTACGCGGCCCGGCCTCCTCGCCTTTCATCTGCTCGGGCGACATATAAATCGGTGTGCCGAGAATCTCCCCCATGCCGGTCAGCGCGATGGTGGCAGTCGCATCCGATGCCTTGATGATTGGCCCTACCTTAGCAATCCCAAAATCCAAAAGCTTGATCCCTCGCTTGGTGATCAGAATATTCGCGGGCTTGAGGTCGCGGTGGGCGATGTTTTTCTTGTGCGCTGCATCTAGTGCATCGCAGATCTGGGCCGCATACTTCAGTGTTTGATCGAGTGGCAGCGGCCCCTTCAGCGCGGTGCCTTCTACGTACTCCATCACAAGATAATTTGGCCCAACATCGTATAGTTGGCAAATGTGCGGATGGTTCAGCGTCGCAATGGCACGGGCTTCACGCTCGAAACGCGCGCTGAACTCAGCCTTGGAAACCTTTACGGCGACGATCCGGTCGAGGCGAGTGTCGCGTGCCTTGTACACCTCGCCCATGCCGCCCTCGCCAATTGGCGCGAGGATTTCGTAAGGGCCGAGTTTGTGGCCGACAGAGAGGGGCATATGCGCGATTCAGCCAAGTTTACATGATCAGCAGGCGGATAGGGAGTGTATAACGCGCCACTTGGAGAGACGTGGCGCCCGTGTTCAAACAAAGCGGGACGATAAGAAACGCCGTCCCTCAGAACCACATGAGCCAGAAGTCGCCGACTCGCGGAACCGCCTGCAAGCGGTGCCGGGCACCAACCGGCGGAGGACCCGGGTTTACTTGAGCACAAACCGTTAACCCTGCCCCTCCTCATCTTTTTCTCCCCGCACCTTGCAAACCTTCCCCCGCGAAGCCTGCCCCCGGCCCCGAACGGGGGGGCCGCGCCTGTCCGTGAAGGCAACCGCCGCACAGTAGCTCCCCCTTTCCGCGCCGAGCGCGGTCTCAATTCCTCCAAAAGAGTTTCCAGCCACCGCGATACGATGCGCTTGAATGAAGGGCGGCTTTCGTAACCACGGCAGCGCTGACCACTGGCCGTTCAGATGATCCGTTGCCAGCAACCGGACCATGGTCGCTGCGCCAGCCGATATGCCACCGTGCTTCCTTGCTGCGGCGATCTCATCACCAATGCAGGAGCCGACTAACTCGCGTTTGCTTCTTCCCAATCGGTTTCGTCGCCGTATCACGGAAGACAGAGGATATGAGATGCATCGCGGTTGTCAGGTATCCTTTGGTATCGAGATCAGGTTCCCACGCCTGCTGCAGGATGAATCCCTGCAAGAGTGCGAGCAACACGCGTGAGAACGAATCGATGTCCAGGCTTTCCGGTATTTGGCCTGCCCGCTGAGCGACCCGCAGCGAAGTCGTAAGCATGTCCCGCTGCCGAATTCCGCGCTCGACGATTTTTCTTATGCGTTTGTCTCGTAGAGATTCGGCCCAGATCTGGATGGTTACTTTTCGCCGTTCCCTTTCCTTTGGGTCCTGCAGCAAGTCGAAAAACGCGACAGCCAGATGTTGTAGACCGTCGGCGACATCACCGGACGCGAGCAAGTCAGCCAACAACGCTGATTCACGGTTGTGTCTTTGTTCAGCAATGGCAGCGACGATATCGGTTTTCCCGCGAAAATAGCAGTAGACCGCTCCGGGGCTGGACTGCAATTCCCGGATGATGTCCTCCATCGAGGTGCGGTGAAAACCTTGCCGCGCAAAGCATCGAGTGGCTACATCGAGAATCTGAAGGCGGCGAGCTTGTCTTTTCTCCTCGCTGATTTTCGGCATCGTCTAAGCCCCGGCGCGAATCATGCTCGCAACCCAGTACAACTCGGAACCGCTCTCAACCCGGCCGTTCGCGGCGCAGTAATGCCCGGCGGCTTCAGCGGTAGAGACATCGCTTTGGAGCAGGAAACCATGCTGCCCAAGGGCCTCCGCCAACGTAGCCGGATCGAAACCGAAGATAAAAGGTTCACCGCTGCGTCCGACCCAGGACTTCCAGCGGCGGGCGCCCCGGAACTTCACGGAGCCATCAAGCGCCCCTCTGTGCACATAGGTGAGAATCAATTGGCTGTGAGGAGCAAGCAGGCGAGCCAGAACCTCAAGATTGGCATTCACCGCCGGTTCCGAAAGATAACTCACAACACCTTCCCAAAGCACCATTGCAGCGTCTTTGCGTCAAAACCCGCTTCGTTCAACTTCAATTCCAAATCGTCTTTCTCGAAATCGACCTCCACGAAATGCAGATTCTCTGGCGGGTGTCCGACCTTGGGCTTCAGCCTCTCGCGCTTTGCTCTTTGGGTGGCCAGATGGTCGACCTCGAAGATTCGCAAGGCCCTGGCTTCCTCCAGACGGTAAGCCCGGCTATCGAAACCGGCGCCGAGCAGGACCAACTGCTGAGAACCGGCACGAATCGCTTCGCGAACCAGATCGTCGATCAGTCGCGTTCGCACCACGCCTGAGCTTCGTGTGTATGGCCATCCGAAGTCCAGAAACGCCGGCACAAGTTTGCCTAAAACAGATATTCGGGCCATTGCAGCGAGCACCTTGAGCGTTCCTGAAAGTAAGGGAATGGCGTACGGGTCCTCAAAGAGACGGCGGCCCGGCGGTTGGGCGGTCTCCACCGCGCGAAAGAGGGCCATGTATTCGGCAGTTCGGCTTGGTTGATGGCTGAGCATACTAAACAGAATATCTATTCTGTTTTATCTTGGCAAGGCCGCCCTCTGGTACTTGGGGATGCCGAAAGCGATTCATCTTGGCCATCGCGCGGATTCCGGTGAACGGCGGCGCGTGGAGAGCGTGGGATAAGCCTCGGAAGCCGGCAGCCGTAATTAGCTGCGCGCCTCATCTCAAAGCTCATGCGGAAGCGGAAGTCGAATATTGGTGCTACTGCCTTACAACGTTGGTTTTGCACGATTGCTCCTTCTTGACAGCGAAGCATAGATTTATCCTTGCCGACCAGGAGGTATCTGGCTACAGAGAGCCAACTGCCATATCTTCCTGTTCGTTTAGCGAACTTCCGGAATGCATCCACATCAACAAAATATGCAACGGTCCCGGCACGTGTGCGCGCCCCTATTCTTTGGTCTGCCCATTTCTGTTGAGCAGTCCGGCTGCAGGCCAGACCTCGTTTCGGCGATTCGAGCGCGATCTCGACGCCCTGAGAGACCGGTTTGGCAAACCCCGAATGTCGGCGGCCATCGCGGAACGCCGCAAAATCATCTGGACACGCGGCTTCGGTATTGCGAACGATCCACGCGAGCAACTGCAGCGAGCCGGACGAATTCCTCTATGGACTGCGTTTGCTGTTTTTTCTGCATTCTTCTTAATCTCCCCTCTTGGGTCTGCTCCGGGAGCCACTCACGGTGGCCCCCGGCATTCCCTTCCGCCTCGTATCGCACGCCAGTTCGTCGTTGAAAGGACTACAGCGTGGTCGGTCGCCCTGACGCCCTGCCTTTTGGCTTGATCAAACAGATCGAAAGCGTAGTTGAGAAGTGTTAGAAACGTCCCCGTCGCTTGGCGAAAAAGAGGCATTCACACCTCGGCACACGTCATCAACTTTCCCGCTGGCCCGGGGAGGCCAGCACTAGGTCGATGGCGTCAAACAACTCGCGCGAGTGAATTGGCTTCGATACGTAGCCGTCCATACCTTGGGCCAGGAATCTCTGGCGGTCTCCCGCCATTGCGTGAGCGGTCATTGCGATGATCGGCATGTGGGTTCCGGTGACCGATTCTCGCGCGCGAATCGCAGCCGTAGCCTCCACTCCGTCCATAACGGGCATTTGGACGTCCATTAGGACGACATCGAAGGACTCTTTATCGAGTACGTCGAGCGCCTTTGCTCCGTCTCCGGCAACGACGACGGAGTGGCCCAGTTTCTCCAAAAGACGCGAAGCCAGAAGCTGGTTGACCGAATTGTCTTCGGCAAGCAGAATCCGCAAGCGTCTTCGGCCTTCGCGCAGCGTGTGGCGCGTGATCGGCTGTGTTGGCATGGAGCCCGAAGAATTGGGAGGCGCGATGACCCGCACCAGCGCCTCCAATAGATCGGATTGCAGTACCGGCTTTATCAAGTAAGCGGCGATGCCCAGTTCCCTGCAGCGCGCGCCGTCCCCGCGTTGGCCGCCTGACGTCAGCATGAGAATTACGGGCCGTTTGAGCTTTGGTTTGTTCCGAATCTGTTCCACGAGCATGAAACCGTCCAACTCGGGCATCTGACAGTCCACGATCATGAGCTCGAAGGGACGGCCGGTCTCGCCTGCGCTGGTGAGAGCGACAAGGGCTTCGCGAGCCGAGGACACGCACGCCGGCTTCATAGACCAGTGCTTCAGCGTGGCATCGAGGATTTGGCGATTCGTTTCGTTATCATCCACGACTAATACCGGCAAGTTGTCCAGAAGCGCAGCATCGATAGTGGGCGTATTGGACAAGACTCCAGTTGCCCGCCCAAGCTGCGCCGTAAAATGAAACATGCTGCCCCGGCCGAGTTCGCTCTCCAGCCAAAGCCGGCCGCCCATCATTTCAATCAACCGGAGGGAAATGGTAAGTCCTAAACCCGTACCGCCGAATCTCCTGGTGGTAGAAGAATCCGCCTGGCTGAACGGTTCAAATATGAGCTTCTGTTTTTCGAGTGGAATGCCAATTCCCGTATCCCTAACGCTATAGTGCAGCATTAAACTCGTATCGTCATTGCCAGCAATTTCTGCCCGGAGTACCACCTCACCCTTCTCGGTAAACTTAATGGCGTTGCCAACTAAATTCAAAATAATCTGTCGGAGACGGACCGGATCGCCCACCAAGAACTCGGGCACCTCCGGCGGAACGAAACAGGCCAACTCAATCTGTTTTTCATGAGCCTTGGCAGATAGAGACTTCATGGACTTCCCCAGGTGATCGCGGAAATTGAACTCAATCGGATCGAGCGTCAGCTTGCCCACCTCAATCTTGGAGAAATCAAGAATGTCGTTAATGATGGTCAGCAGGGAGTCAGCGGAGTATTTGACAGCGCTGAGATACTCGCGCTGCGACGGGTCGAGCTCGGTGTCCAAGGCCAGTTCCGTCATCCCAAGGATGCCGTTCATAGGCGTCCGAATCTCATGGCTCATGTTGGCCAGGAATTCGGATTTCGCGCGATTCGCAGCCTCAGCAGCGGCGACCATTTCCTTTTCATTCGTGATGTCGAGTGAGGCGCCAATCAACCGGCGGGGTTTGCCATCGATGAATTCCACCTGGGCTGTACTGCGTCGCCATCGGATCACGCCCGGTTCGGGGACAATGCGGAAATCCACTAGGTAAGGTTCACCAGTAGCAAAAGCACGATCAGAACCCTCGCCGAGCAAGTGGCGATCGTCCGGATGAACTACTTCCCGCACCAGATCGACGTGCATGCCGGCGTTGGCGTCTCGAACGCGTTCCAGGGCGGCCCATGCTTCCGAGCCTTTCACGATCCCAGTGACAAGGTCCATCTCCCAAATTCCGAAATTCGCCGCCTTCTCGGCCAGCTTGACCGTGTGGAGATAGCGTTGCAGCTTCTGATCCGAAATCATCCGCTGGATGCCAATTCCCGCGAGCCGCACGCCGGAACTGGCGATATCAATCTGTTGGTTGGAGGGTTGGCCAGCCAGCCCACTGTAGACCGCGAGAACCCCCACTACATGACCTTCGGCGTCCGGGATCGGAAGGCACCAGCAAGATCGGACGCCATATGTTTTCGCAAATTCGCGGACTTCCTCGGCTAGATCCGATGCAAGCATGTCCGGTACGATGATGGTCTTCTTCGATGTGGCACAAGATGCTGACAGGCAGTGGTGCGGCTGCAGCGCGAGGCGAGATTCGTTGAACTTGGGCCCGGCTGGAAGCTGTCCACGTGAAGCCTCCACAAGACAGTGCTCTTCTTTATCCAGGCAAAAGATCACACAGTAGCAATCACCTGTGAGCCGCTCGACGCCATGTGCGAGCGCATCGAATACCTCCTTATAAGGCTTACCTTGAGCGATGAGTTCTAAAACCTGCCGCTCGTGCCCCGCCTGAACGAGGGCAGTTTCGAAGTCGGCCAATCTTCTGGATCGAGACTTGCGCCGGGATGCGCGTGTAGCGGCGGCAAAAGGCGTCGCGAGCATCGCGCAGAAGACGTGGGCCCACATAAGCACACTTCAGGTCCACGGTTTACTAGCGGACAAACCAAGCTCGCTTACCGGGACGGTCTTCTATCGACGATTTGACCGGAAAGCAATAGGCTTAATACCTCAGCAGAAAGGCAACAGTCCGAAAGCGTGCTCCCGGCACGCGTCCAGCATCGGGCAACCCGTCACGCGCGACGGTGAGAAGTGGTCGCCGCAGGATTGGTCCTTCCTGACGCCGAAGCATAGTTCTATCCTTGCCGACTTTGCGGGTTTTATCCGCCCGTTGATCCCTGGTGCAGTCCGAATTTCAGGCCGGATGGGTCAACGCAAATACAGAAGCGGCCGAGTCCCGGTTCTTCTGTCGGTGTTTCGATACTTCCGCCTAGGTTCACAACGTCGGACATCGCCTTATCCAGATCGGGCACACCGAAAAACACGAGGAAGCCAGGGGTCGGGTCGTTGCCGTGCATTGTG
>CAVZOD010000003.1:0-601195 GCA_963776805.1 Bryobacterales bacterium | reverse complement strand
TGGTTAGATTGGCGGCGATGTTGTTGGGGTCGGCGGCCAAGCGCTCGAAGGAGTATTTGGAGGTATTGAAGAATTTCTGCTTGCTTTCCCGCTGCAGCAGTTTTTCGACGAGATGGTCCGGCCTGGCCCTTCAATTCCACGGCCTTGCGCAGGACTTTTTCTTTGGTCGGTTCAAGGACACAATCCAGGCGCCGGAGCACCGTCATCGGCAGAATCACGCGGCCGTACTGGTTGGGCTTATAGGGGCCGCGGAGAGTGTCCGCCACGTTCCAGATAAAGCTGACGTATTCGCCAAAATTGGTCAAGGTGCCGCTCCTGCTTCCACCTGCGCTCGATTCTGTTCAGTTGATTGTACATTGCGGGAAGAGGTGGCTTCTGGGCGTCGCGATCGATTGGCAGGGGAGCGGGAGCCGCCCTTGTGCCGATCGCATTCTCCAAAGAGATAATTAATGTTTCCAAGGGGCGTCCCTGTTTTATTAATAACCGTACTATCGGGTTACTTTTTGGGATCTCTATACAGTAAAATGTCCAGCATAGGAAGAAAAGACGCTTCCCATTGGCCTTTTGCCGAATCGGAGAATCGTAATGAGGGCTGACTCACGCAACGTTCGGTTGTCGGCCAGCGATCTCAGTAATCATCTCGCGTGCCATCATCTCACCCAACTGAATTTGGCCGTTGCTCTCGGCGAATTGGTCGCCCCGCGCTGGAATTCACCTGACACCTGGGTGCTCCAACAACGAGGCATGGAGCACGAGGCTGCCTACCTCAAACATCTGGAAGCCACAGGACTCCCGGTCGCGAATTTGCGCGAAATTGACAACGACGGACACGCAGTCGCCGAAACATGCGCGCTATGGAGAAAGGCGTTCCAGTGATCGCCCAAGCGACGCTCGCGAACGGGCGTTGGTTCGGAAGATCGGATGTGTTGCGCAGAGTGGAGCGCCAAAGCAGATTGGGCGGCTGGTCCTATGAAGTTTATGATTGCAAGCTGGCCCGCGAAACGAAGGCCGCGACGATTCTTCAGCTGTCACTCTATTCGGAGCTCCTCGCAACCGTTCAGGGGCTGCTGCCTGAGTGGATGTACGTCGTGCCGCCGGTGGACGATTTCGGTCCGGAGCCATACCGAGTATTGGACTTCGCCGCGTACTATCGCTATGTCAAAACACGCCTGGAAAGCGCTGTGGATTCGAGCGAAAGTGGGCCAACAACATATCCTGAACCGAATCCCCACTGTTCCTTCTGCCGCTGGTGGCAGGACTGTGATGCTCGGTGGCGACAGGACGACCATTTATCGCTCGTGGCCGGGATCAGCAAACTGCAGCGCAAACAGCTACGGGTTTGGGAGACAGTCACCGTTGAGCAGTTGGCCGCCTTTCCTCTACCGATTCAGCAACGCCCAGAGCACGGCTCAAGAGACGGATACGTTCGGGTCCGCGAACAGGCTCGTGTGCAGGTAAGTGGGCGTCACCAAGGAAGACCGGTCCATGAGCTCCTCGATATTCTTGATGAGCGTGGCCTTTCGCGATTGCCGGAGCCGTCGCCCGGCGACATTTTCTTCGATTTGGAAGGCGATCCGTTCGTAGGTGCTCACGGGCGAGAATACCTGTTCGGACTCGTAACCGAAAACGAAGCTGGAAACCCCGTTTATGACAGCCGATGGGGAACTTCGCCGCAGGAGGAGAAGCAGGCATTCGAATGGTTCGTCGATTTGGTGATGTCCCGATGGTCGCGATATCCGGGAATGCACGTTTATCACTTCGCGCCGTATGAGCCGTCGGCGCTGAAGCGTCTAATGGGACAGTATTCGACCCGTGAGGATGAAATCGACCGGATGTTGCGGGCGGGCCTGCTCGTCGATCTGCACACGGTTTTGAAGCAGGCCATTCGCGCCAGCGTAGAAGAATACTCCCTGAAGGCGTTGGAAGTCTTTCACGGATTCGGGCGCACGGTCCCGCTGGACGAAGCCCGGCGGGCTATGCGCCTAGTCGAGCACAGTCTCGAACTTTCGAGGCCGAACGAAATAGACGGGACCGTTTGGAACGCGATTCAGGGCTACAATTCAGACGATTGCTTCTCCACGCGATCCCTTCGCAACTGGTTTGAAAGAGAACGAAGAGCACTGGAGGAGGCCGGACAGGGAATCCCGCGTCCCCCGATATCGGAAGGCGCGCCCCCTGAAGCGGTAGACGAACGTCAACAGCGTGTAGCCGCGCTAGTCGCGGACCTCCAGAATGGAATTCCAGCCGAATACGGAGAACGTACAGACGACCAGAAGGGGCGTTGGCTCTTGGCCGATCTTCTTGACTGGCATCGACGAGAGAGCAAGGCGGATTGGTGGGAATTCTACCGGCTCCGGGATCTGCCAGATGAGGATCTCCTGGACGAAAAGTCAGGATTAGCAGGGCTGCAATTTGTCGAACGGCTCGGCTTTGAGAATAAGATTCCGGTCGATCGTTATTCCTTCGAAAAGCAGGATACTGACGTCCGTCGCGAGGATAAGCTTTGCGCGCGAGGCAACAACTTCGGTGAGGTGGTCGCAATCGATCTTGCAGCCCGCACCGTGGATATTAAGAAAACGAAGAAGACCGCGGAAGCGCATCCCGTGTCGGTCTTCGTCGACAGCAGAGGCCCCAGCACCCGCACGCTTGAGGATGCTCTCTTCCGACTTGGCTCGTGGGTCACAGCCAATGGTGTGGACGCTGCAGGGCCCTATAGGGCTGCGCGTGATCAGTTCCTGCGCCATCCGCCACGTCTGACATCCGGATCTGGAGCGCTAGTCGGCGAGGGTGAATCGACCGTGGACGCTGCCCGGCGGATTTCAAGCTCGCTCGATCATTCTGTATTGGCGATTCAGGGACCGCCGGGCTCGGGCAAGACGTATACCGGCGCCAGAATGATCTGCGAACTCATCCGGCAAAAGAAAAAAGTGGGTATCACGGCGGTGAGCCACAAGGTGATTCGCAATTTGCTCGATGAGGTGCTGATCGCGGCGAAAGAATGCGGACTAGACGCGGTGAAATGTCTACAGAAGGTGAGTGAAAAGCCTGAAGAAAAGCCGCCTTCTGGCATCACGATCACCACGAGCAATGATTTGGCGCTGGCTGCCCTTGAGGGCCGCGTTGCCGATGTTGTCGCCGGAACCGCATGGCTCTGGTCAAGAGAAGATTTTGTCGAAGCTTTGGACGTCCTATTCGTGGATGAAGCGGGGCAAATGTCACTGGCCAACGTGCTTGCGGTAGCGCAAGCCGCCAAGAGCGTCGTTCTCCTGGGCGATCCTCAACAATTGGATCAGCCGCTGCGCGGGAGTCATCCGGAGGGAGCGGACGTCTCGGCGCTGGAACATCTTTTGGCGGGAGCAAAGACTATCCCACCGGAAAAGGGGTTGTTCTTAGAAAAAACTTGGCGGATGCACCCGACGATTTGTGAATTTACTTCCGAGGTCTTCTATGAAGGCAGACTAGCGTCGCGTGAGGGACTCGATCGCCAACGGATCGAGGGGCATCCATGGCTTGGGGAAGCAGGCTTGTGGTTTATTGGAGTCAACCACGACGGTAACCAGAATGCCTCGCCAGAGGAGGTCGAACGGGTGGCTGGAATCGTTGAAGGTCTGATCCAACCAGGAGTGAATTGGGTTGATGACAAAGGTGGCCGTCGTCCATTCCGACTGGATGACGTCCTAATTGTCGCGCCTTACAACGCCCAGGTATCCGATCTGTCCGATCGCTTGAAGGGAGCCCGAGTAGGAACGGTGGATAAGTTCCAAGGCCAGGAAGCGCCGGTAGTAATCTATTCCCTTACAACTTCGTCGCCTGAGGATGCGCCACGCGGGATGGAATTTCTGTACAGTCTGAATCGGCTCAACGTTGCGACCTCACGCGCTCGCGCGATCGTGATTGTAGTGGGTAGTCCGTGCCTGATAGAACCGGAATGTCGTAGTCCACGGCAGATGCAGCTCGCAAACGCTCTGTGCCGGTTCGTTGAACTGGCAAGCGTGCTGGAACCCGCGACGCAGCCGGCGGGAGCATAGCTGATCTACATTATGCTCCTAGAGTTGTCTTCACTAACTGCGAGATGGACCGAACTCCTTTCAATCGCATCGCGTGTGGACATTGCTGTTGCGTGGATCACGAATGACGACCGCACCGACGATCTCGTAAGTTTTGCTGCGGCTCATGGTCGTCAAGTGCGGGTAATCGTTGGTGTGGGCGACTACCTAACGAGCCCCAGCTGTCTGCGGCGACTCCATGGGACTGGGCTTGTGAAGATAGGCATTGGTGAGCAGGGCTGTACCTTTCACCCGAAGCTCTACCTGTTCACTTTGCCGGATGGTCTCGTGTGCTGGGTTGGCAGCGCAAATCTCACGATGTCCGGATTTGGTAGAAACACTGAACTGGTGCACGAGTATCTCGACGATGGCACAACAGCGGCTTGGTTCGCGCGTGCGTGGGGTTGCTACGAGTATCCGACCCTCGAATGGCTTGACGAGTACGAGGAGCGCGCAAGGTCCGTACCCAAAACAACTGCGGTCGTTCAAATGCCAGCACCCACCCCGCCCGCAGATCCGCTGGAGAGCTGGCCAGCTTACTACGCTGCGCTCTGGGGCGCAGACAAGAAATGGGCGGCCAAGTATGGCGGGACGATGGGGATCTTCTCCGGGCATAACTCGTATCTCCTGACACTTCGTGCTGCGCGACCGCTTATTGCCAAAGACTGGGCCACCCTTTCGACGACCGAAGGGCGCGTGCTCCTTGGCCTTGTCGATGGCGAGACGGACTATGGCCTGTTGGGGTCGATGCAAGCGGCGGGGACCGCTAAGAATGTGTTCTTAGACGCGACGCCGAAAAACCTCAAAACCAGGCGGGCAATCCAAGATGAAATCCAGAACTTACTAAGAGTGCCCCTGAATAGTTCGTTTCCGCTAATGGCGAGAAAGGCCCATGAAGTCATCACCAACCGCGAAGGCTTCGATGTTGGAGTCGCCACACGGTTATTGGCCCTCGCGCGCCCCGAGGTGCTTGTCAGCGTCAACAGCGAGTCGATGAACCGGCTCGCGCAGTGGTCCGGTCTACCGGTCGCCCAGATCAGGACATCAGCCGGGTACGAAAGGTTCGTGAAGTGGATCATGAATGGTAAGTGGTGGAACAGTCCGGAGCCTGAAGACCCGCTGGAGCGCGAAGCATGGTCGTATCGCGCAGCTCTCATAGATGGCCTCGTCTATGAAGGGCACCATTTCGATGCGTAGGTGAATGTCGTCCGAAACCGAGCCAACGGCGTTGGTGCAATCCCCGACCATGACGTTGGCAGAGTGGTTCGGTGATGATTACTTATCGCGGTTCATTTTCCGGGATTGATGAGGCGTAGTGGCTCGTCTGGGTCGTAGTGGAACCCGTCCGCCGGAGCTTCCGCGGGCGGTTTGCGAGCCTTGAGCGCGGCGATTCGCCGCCGGACCTCGTCTTCACTCGGGGCCTGCGTTGGGCGCTCGGACTCTAACTTCGGACCAACCGGCGTCGGGTTCGGTGTCTGGCGGGACAACTTGCGGACGGCGTTCCTGCGCTTTCGTGCTTGTGCGCGAACAAAGTTGTTAACGGCCGTCTTCGACGTCTGAAACTGGCACTTCTCGGCGAGCAGAGTCGCGATGTCCCGGCATGTGAATCCCTGGCTTCGCAACTCGTCCACCAGATCGCCGTAGGGCTCCAGGCGCGAGCGACCTGGTTTCGCGCTCACGCTGTTCAGAATGTGCTCAAATCCACCTTCCATCAGTACTTCAACCCCCAAAACCGGGCTGGACAAAAGCTGGACAAAACCGGGACAGAAGTTGGACAAATGTTGGACGAAAGCTGGACAGCCAGGGCGCGGAGCGCGTTCGCAAAACCTAAGCCGTAAGGCTTAGGGATGGTGTCTTTCTGAAAACCACGCTCTCGAAAGAGAGCGAAAACATTCGCCAGTTCAAAACGCCACTCAAAAGCCCACATCGCGCACATTAGCTTCATAACTCACCCTCGACTCTTCGTACGACGATTTCATTGACGAACCGCTCCGCTTGGGCGGAGAAACGCTCGGAACGAACGCTCGCGCGCAGCGAAACAACCCGATGGGCGGCGATTGCGGCCAGGAGCGGATCGAGCCCGGCGCCGGTGATGACCACGTCATGACTGGCGAAGGCCATCCGCACCTGTTCGCTGTCACCCTCCGCGTAAACAAATTGATGCCAGGAAAGCACCACGGTCTGCTTCTGAAGCACGATCTCCAGGGTTGCGACAGGATCGCCGGCGTTGATGACCCACGGGGCGTTACCGGCCGAGACCACGTTCACGTCGGCGCTCCTTTCTCTCGCGGAGCGGTGAGAGCTCTTGCTGAACGATCTGCTTCGTAGCCGAACTCAGCAGCGCCGCGGCCTTACGAACCATTTCACGTGCCATTTCGATCCCTCGCTGAGCTCCGCGGCGCGAGCATCCCGCCTTGCCGCGCAGAAACTCCGTCGCCGAAGTTCGTGCCATGGATTGGCCTACGGTTTGTTGCAGACGCTCCTTATCGCTTGTGATCACCGTGACGCTGTGGCGGCCACGGGACGCTGCAACGTAGAACAGCTCCTTTTGCATGCCGTCGCCGGAGAGTATGACTGAGTCCACTGTCTTGCCCTGGCTGCGATGCGCTGTAACGGCGTAACCGTGGGTGAAGCTCCGGTAATCGACGGGCAATCGGCGGCCATCTTCTAGTTGAATGCGGCCGAGGGCGTCGATGCCGGAAACAGTCACCAATTCGCCATTTGTGACTCGCAGCCCGGCGTCTCGACGATTGGCAGTGAGCAGTAGCCGATCACCGGACGAGACTTGAATCGGTTTCGCCTGCAATACATCGAAGCTTCCGGCGTGTCTCTTAGAGACTGTCGATCGTGTTCCATCTGATGAGCGAATCGCGATGCCATTCTCCGCTACAGTCACAACCTCCACGGCCTCGTTCTTCGAAATGCCTCTGACAGCCTTGTGAAACCCCAGCATTTGTCCTGGGCGGTAGTTCTGAAGATCTGCTTTCTGCGCCTTTGTCCAGTTGAGCGGAACGTGGCGGGTGAGCGCTACGCCTTCGCCAAGTTGTCCACTCGCCCTCTTACGATCACGGATAGCCTCCGTCACCCGATCGATCTCGTCGTGAGTTGCACAGACCACCAGAGTCAGGCCTTTGGAATTTGCAAACGCGTCCGCGATCGCACCAGCGCGATCAGAAAAACCAACCTCCCGAACCGCGCCCATCGCATCCAACTTGGCGAATCCTCGTTCGGGATTCCGGCGAAGTTCCTCCATCGCGCCGCGGTACTCCTTGCGGGTCTGCCGCTGCACCTGGGTCAGAGCTACGGTCTTGAGCCGCGATTCCCTTTCCAGGATTCGCAGGGCGTCGCCTGCTTCCACGCTTTGGATCTGTTTGGTATCGCCGCTGAATACGATTCGTACGGCGCGCTCTTCTGCTAATTTGAGCAGTTCCGTCATCTGCCGCGCCGAAAACATGCCGGCTTCGTCGACGATGACCACCTTGCCTCGGATGTCGTCGCCAATGCGCTTGTCCTGTAAGAGACGCTCTATCGTAATGGCATCGGCGAAGCCAACTTTCTGCAACTCCTCCACAGCGCTCATGGTCGGAGCGACGGCGAGCACATTTCTACAGGCCTCCTTCAACCCACGTAACAGCTCCCGCAGCGCTGCGGTCTTGCCTGTTCCGGCCGCGCCGCTGATGCTCACCGCCCGGTCGCGCGATCGGAGCAGAAACTCCACAGCGTTCTTTTGCTCAGGGCGCAAGCTGTCCGCGGCGACGAAGAAACGTCCACCACCAAGCGGGTCGAATCCTCCGACGCCGCGGTTGATGGCGGCGATCATGCTGCGCTCCCATTCCAGGCTGGTTTCCGTCGCCACCTCGCGGCCTGACCGCAGTATTCTGCCGGCGGATTCCTGGACACCAAGTTCACCCTTCAGGTGGCTCAGCCGAATTCGTCCACGACCATGCCGCAGGGCTTCGGTGAGTAGCGTATGGTCTAACGCAATGGAGACACGCTCGAAGATGTGATCCTTGGCGTGCTCCAAGGACGGGGCGCTCGAATCCATGGACGGAGCAAGCGCGCGCAGTTCGGCCCGAATCTGCGTCAGGACCTTCTCGTCGTCAGGAGTTAGCTTAGCCCGTTGCTTCGCCCGCAGTTCGTGCGTCGAGATCTCGATCAGCTTGTCCGCCCGCGATTCCCGAACCAGCACCGCAACCTCGTTGTCTGTAGGGCTCCGCCCCTGCTTCGCAATGAACTCCCCGATGGCCTGATCCCGCTGGACGCTACGTTGGCTGAACTTCGCGAGTAGCTCCTTGGGGATGCCCCGGATCTCGAACCCGGCATCGTGGCCCTTCGAGTCCCGCTGGCTCTCGACCTCATAGCCCAGGACCCGAACTTCGCGTGCAAGCGCGTTGCGGTAGATCTCGGAAAGATAGGCGCGGCGTTCGTAGATCTCCGATGCTTGCAGCGCCTTCCATCGGCCTTCCGTTCCGTCGTACGTTAGGTTCGCCGCGACCGCGTGCGTGTGCAATTGCGGATCGAGCTCTCGGCTTGTGTCGTGGTGATAAATGGCCAGTGCGAGGTTGCCTGTCGGCCGATCCTCATTGGCGCCTGCTTGCCGTACGCGGCTGGCTGCATACGTCTCGGCTTCCTGGAGTGCCTCGCTGACCGCCTTGCGATGTGCTTCGATCAACCGGTCATCCCCGCCAATAATCGCCAGAATCGAAACGGACTTCGGAGCGGATATGGTGAAGTCGTAGAGACTTCGGCCTTGAGCCAGGCTGGTGCCATCCACCGCCTTACGGTCCGCACTTCGGCGCACCCTCAAAAACTCGTTCGTCCCTGGATCTAGACCTTGGCGCAGCGCTTCGAACTCTTCGGTCTTCACCGGCCCATTGAGCCCCAAAAGTTCCGCTGCGCGCCCCTGCCACACGCCTGTCACGCGCGCGCCTTCGGCGTAATAGTCGCTGTGCTCCAGGTGCCGGGACGAGTATCCCTTGCCATCCGACATAGCGCGGATCGTCAACATGGATGCCTATCGCGCCACCGCTCCGATCCAGCGCTCGTACCACACACTTAGCCCGATGCCAACGAGTAAGCAGAGGGCTGGGAGCACAAACAACAACCATCGATAATCCTGCCGAACCACCGCCATGAGTTCGTCCGCCTGGCGCTTGTTGCCGGTGATGGCTTGCGACGAGGTTGATTCGAGCTCCTGAATGACGCGACGAGCGTCGACTGCCGCGCCGTCGTAAGCGTTGTTCAGTGTATGGGTAGCGGAAACGAACTCGGTCGTCGCCTTCTTTATCTGCGCGGCGTTCACCGCCAGCGCGTCTGCGGTTTCAGGGATCGTGGTCTTGATAAATTGCTGTCTCAGGCTCTCGTTGATCTCTGCCGCTACTGCGGGTGGGTTCAAGGCCTTGGCGATATCCGCCGATATTTGCGCAAGCCGCTGATCGATTTGCCTGGTCGCTTCTTCTACGAACTCGTGGACTTCGCCTAACAGTTTTTCGCACCTGGATACGATCTGTTCAAACCGTTCCCGCTCCAGCGCCATTTGTTCTGGCAGTTTCACCATGATGAGGACCAAGTACTGCATCGCCCGGATGATCCGTAACATCTCGTCGTTCTGGGGTAGCGAGCGGCAATGGCGGAGCTCTCGGTAAAAACCGGCGCGGGCCTCAGCCGGGAGGAAGTTTGCGATCCGATCGATCGTATCGTCGTCAAATGGATCGTCTTGGTCAATCGGTTTGTCTTGGTCGTTCATGGCAAGAGTAGCTCCTGCACCTTGTCAAACTCGGCGAAAAGCCGTCTACGATAACTCTGCGCCCGCATCACGAGCGAGGATTGGCGCAACTCAGGTGCCGAGGTAAGTCTGGCAGCGACGGCACCCAGCGTAACGCCGTGATTCCTTGTGGCGTTTTCGAGCACCGGTAGGCGGAAATCCATGCGCACGATGGCCGGTGAATAAGTTTGTTGAAAAAGAAGCGCCTGGTGCGTCTCGCGCCAATAACGGAAGTCGGTATGCTCGGTGATGGAATTCTCTACGATGAGGTAAGCGGTTCGATCGCGCAAGCGCGACGCCCATGCGAGGACGCTCTCCACGCTCGCAGGGTCAGCCGTGATCACGCCGACCGAGGTGAAAGTGATGCCAGCCTCGGCGACGCTTGGATACATCTTGTCGAACCAGTCGTAGGTAACCTGTCCCGCTCCCGCACCCATGTCCGCCAGGATCACCGGCGGCCCGTCGGTCAGTTCATCGACGAACGCGTCCAGCCCGGCGGGCGTGTGGATGTTCACCTTGGGCACCTGACCGCCGAAGAAGTGCGTCAGCGACCCGCGGGACTTGTTCTCTGTGTCCAAGTCCAAGAGCTTGACCGGGATGCTATTCTCCTGGAACCACTCGGCCAAGCCAGTCATCACGCACGTCTTGCCGACCCCGCCTTTGCCGCCCATCGAAAGAATCACCCGTTTCTCGGGCGCAGGAAGTCCCATCGCTGGTGATTCCGGGATACTTTTCGCACCGTTCATCTTTGCACCTCCTGACCTAGGCTCCGTGCTTCCGAAGTTCGGGGACAACGCAGCCCCCTATCTATAAAGAGGCTTCGAGAAAGCCAAACCTCACCCAGTTTTTCTTTGTGGATCACATAAAAAACTTTTACCGTCCCGCATATCCCTTGCCGTTTCCTTTATAACGGACGACTTCCAGTCGAAGACCCGAAGTTGGGGCACCGTCAAGAAAGTTCAACAATGCTCACGAAACCACCAGTTCGGACGACCGACCGCTGCGCGCGATCCCAAATCGTTCGCCCTGTGCCCATGTTCAACCTCCTCGAATCGCACCAAGGAAAAAACACCCTCTACTAATTAAGGAAATGGCAGAGGCATCTCAGGACAAACTTTAATGAAAATATTTGGTTACACCGAAACGCGGCGTCCACGAAGACTACAGGCCGGCGTGTCCGACAAACGTCCGACAGGCGCAAGGAGGAAGAGTCACTCGCGCCTCAAAAAAAGTTGCCCCGACGCGTCCCGAAGTGCCTCCGCCATTTCCTTATATATAGAGGCACTGTTTTCCAATGTCGGCTGATAGCACCACTTTCGAAAGACACTACCGAGTCGGCGAACTGGCTAAACTATGGAGTCTTGGGCGGGAGACGGTGCGTAAGCTGGTCAAAGACGATCCCGGGGTAATCAAGATTCGGATGGGTCGAAAGAAGTCACATACGGTTTACAGCGTTCCCGAGTCTGCTGCCCAACGTATTCACACCCGGCTATTGAATTCGAATTGACTTAGGGCAGTCACCTGCCGCCGTCGATCGCGACAATGCGAGGCCTGGGCTTCTCATCAAAAGCTTCCTGCAACACCTTCGTCAGGCGCGCTTGGCGCTCCGGTAACCGATCGGAAACACCTGGTGAACACCGTCCTTGCCCTCGCTCTCGATACTCGTCGATCCGATTTCAAGCCAGCACCCGCTGGCTCAGGTTTCTCGTTTGAGAACGTAGGCTATGTGGGTAGTCGGTAGCTTCGCCATGGAACCTCAGGAGGTCTGTGGATGCGGGCTCAGCTCGGAAGGTGGGGACGACGGCACCGCAGCCGAGCAATCGTGCCAGGGTCTACGCCCCCGTCTCGTAGGTCGAGCACGCACGCGAACAGATCGACAAAGGCAAGCGCCGCGAAGACGGGCCGCGCTGCTCAATGTGGACCGCACCACCCTTTAGCTAGCGCTGTCCAGCGTGCAATAGCGTGCAATGGTCGGCGGCAGCTTTGGCAAATTTGGCATCGTGAGCAACGTGGAATCTATAACTTACACACGGCGCGCCCTGCTACCAAGATCAAGTCCCACCCCGGGCACCACTGATCCGTCCAGCTCACTTCAGGCTTACCGGCGCATCACTGACCAGGGGAAGCTGCGCCTTGAGCCACGCCACAATCATCGGTTCCAACTCCGGATTCTTCGCGAACATCGGCACGCCATGCAGAGTGCCTGGATAAATCTTAAGCACCGACTTCGGATCCTTCGACGCTGCCAGCGCTTCCCGGATGCCGTTCGCCGCCCGCGTGTCGTCCTCGCTGGCCGCGCCAAAGACCGGCAGCGACGGGTTGCCCGCGATATAAGCCTTCGCGGTATCGCTCGCCATGCCCGACAACAGCAGGAGCGCCCGGATCTTCGTGATTTCGCGCCGCAAGATCCGAGGCCTGCGTTACGCCGCAGCTTGCTCCGCCTACCGCGACGCGCAATTGATCCACGCCTTTCTGCTTGGTCAGGTATTCGAACGCCGCGTCCACGTCCGATGGCCACTTCTTCCTTTCGGCCGCGCGCGTATCCGGATCAGTGGACTTGCTTCCTCCACTTTCGCCAAACCCGCGGAAATCGACCGTCAGAACATGGAATCCATTGCCTGCCAAATCGTCGGCCAGGCCGTCCCAGGCGTGCCGGTCCATGTTGCATTGGTGCAGCAGCAAGATGGCAGGTCCGGGCCTCGCCGCCGAAAAATACGTTCCCTTCAGGTTCACGCCGTCCGGCGCTTTAATGTCGACGTCCTTCTTGTGGACCTCGGCTGACAGGCTGACCGTGAACGTCAGCGCCGCCGCAATGACAAGAGTTTTCATGGTGTCCTCCCGTGCGCCTCTCAATATCTCACATTGTGCCGTTTTAGAGATTCCGGTGCTGTGCCAGCAATCTGCGGCCAGCCACGGTCAGCCGCACGACCAGACGTCCGTCGACATCTTCGGTGGTGATGAGTCCGTGATCGTTCGCGTCTTCCCAGACCGGAAGCCGTGGGCAAGACGTGCGCCAGGCGTCCATCACTTCGGCGTAGCCCCGGTCGCCGGTGGCCAGCCAGTCCAGGAGATCGAGAATGAGGGAATCTACGGTGGTCACCTTGAATGGCCCTCCCGCCGGTCTCGAAAACGGAACTCAGGGGAAGCGATCAGCGTCGCGTAGGAGCCGAAGCGATCGCCGTTCCAGCTTGGCTCCGGCTCGGTTGGCTCTTGTTCAAACACTCGCAGCGTCTTGTAAGTTGTCGAGCGCTGCACGGGGATTCGCCCGGCCGCGCGAATCCATTGCCGAAGCTCGGCCGGATGCAGGAATTGGCCATGCTGCGCGCCCGCCGACGTCGAGATGCTCTCGTTCATCAGCGTGCCGCCAAAATCGTTCGCGCCCGCTCCCAGGCATTCCTGTGCCAGCTGCGCCCCTTGCTTTACCCACGTCGCCTGGATATTCGGGATCCAGGGGTCCAGCATCAGCCGCGCCACGGCGTACATTCGCAAAACATCTTCGCGCGCCACGTTTGCGTGGATTCCCGGCACCAGCGACTTCTTCACCATCGGCGCCTCGGAAGCGATGAAGCTGAGCGGGACGAATTCGGTGATGCCGCCCGTTTCCTTTTGAATGCCGCGCAACAGCTCCAGGTGCCGAGCCCGATCCAAAGCGCTCTCGATATGCCCGTACATGATCGTGGACGTTGTCGGGATACCAACCTGGTGAGCAGTGCGGATCACCGTGCTCCAGTCGCGCGTGGAAATGCGTCCTGGAGAAATAATTTCGCGGATGCGATCGTCCAGAATCTCGGCCGACGTCCCCGGCAGGGACCCCAGCCCCACGTCTTTCAGAGCTTTCAAATAATCTTCGATGCTTCGATTCGACAACGTCGCGCCGTAGAGAATCTCCTCGGGCGAAAATGCGTGGACGTGAATCTCGGGAATTTCTTTCTTAATGGCCGCTGCAAAGGTCGATGTAAAACGATCCATCGATGCGCGGCGGTAGCCCGGCTTGAATGCAAACCTCCGTCGCGCCCAGGTCCCGAGCTTCGCGAACGCGCCGCAGAATTTCCTCGGCAGGCAGGAAATAACCCTGTTCCGCGCGATGCCCGCGGCTGAAGGCGCAGAAGCCGCAGCGCTTCACGCATACGTTGGTGAAGTTGACGTTCCGATTGATCACGTACCCGACGCGCTCGCCAACGCTGCGGCGCCGCACATTATCGGCGGACGAAATCAGCCTGTCGAGATCAGCGCCCTCAGCGGTGAACAGAGTGGCTGCGTCCTCGGCCGAAAGCTCGCGGCCTTCGAGCGCTCGTTCCAGAATCGCTTCGATCATGCCACCAACCCCGCGGAATCGGTGATTTCCAGAGCCTTTTGGCGCAACGATTCCGACATCCAGCGTGAATCTGGCAGGTATTCTGGATACGTCGCCAGCCTTTCGCGCAACTCGAAGCCGGCTTCGCGCGTGACCGATCGAAGCGAATCGATCTGCGGCCATGCCATCTCTGGATTGATGAAGTCGCGCGTCACCGGAGAGATGCCTCCCCAATCGTTGATGCCGGCGAGGAGATAAAATCCGTATGCGTCTTGGGAGAGATTGGGAGGCACTTGCAGGTTCACCGTGCTGCCCAAAATGAGCCGCGCCACCGCGGCGGTCCGCGCTACGTCCAGTGCCGTCGGTTCAGCGCGAGCGGCAAAAAGCGTGTCCGCCTTCGCGCGGAAATTCTGGACGATCACTTCTTGGATATGCCCGTGCTTCTCATTCAATTGACGAATCGCGAAAAGCGCGTCCACGCGTTCGTCGGGCGTTTCGCCAATGCCGATTAGAATGCCCGTGGTGAATGGTATCCGCAATTCCCCGGCAGCTTCGAGCGACGCCAGCCTGATTTTCGGCACTTTATCGGGACAGCGGTAATGCGCCTCGCCCGGCCCCAGCAATCGCGCGCTGGCGGTTTCGAGCATCATCCCCATGCTCGCGTTGACCGGCCTCAGAAGTTCCATTTCCTCGCGCGAAAGTACGCCCGGGTTTGCGTGCGGCAGCAGCCCGGTTTCTTCAAACACCAACTGGCACATCGCTCGCAAGTATTCGATGGTGGAGCGGAACCCGCGCCGCTCCAGCCACTCGCGGTACTCCGGGTATCGCAATTCCGGCTTATCGCCAAGGCTGAACAGCGCTTCCTTGCATCCGGCCTTTTTGCCCGCATGCGCGACGGCCAGCACTTCGTCCGGCGTCATGGTGTGCGCCTTCGCGTCACCCGGCTCGCGCGCGAACGTGCAGTATCCGCAGCGATCCCGGCATAGATTCGTTAGCGGGATAAAGACCTTGCGCGAATACGTGATCACCGGACCGGTGCGCGCATCACGAATGGCGCTGGCTTCTCGAAAGAGATCGATCAGCTCGCCGCCCGTGGCGCGGATCAACCGGACTGCATCAGCGCGGGAAATCCCCGTTTCGATCTGTTGCGAGAGCACGGATCATCCCATCGAATAGGTGCGCTCGGGTTCGATTTTGTAGATGACGCGGACTTCGCCCGGCCCGCGATATGGATACTTATCTTGCCCTGTATATATCTTGGTGAGTTTGTCGATGTGCTCGTCCGCACCGTTTTCGGTGATCTCCACCACACGGCCCCGGATCGAAAGATGGCGATAAGGATTTTCGGGATCGAGAACGTCGATACCAACACGCGGATCACGACGCATGTTCTTGTCTTTCACGCGCCCCTTGGCGGAGTTTATCAGGATATTTGTGCCATCGTACTCAAACCAGACCGGCGCTACATGCGGGCTGCCGTCCGGCATCAGTGTGGCTAATTGTGCAAACGCCTTCTTCTGGGTGAGGTCTAGATAATTTTCAGGAATCGCTGCCACGGTGGGTCTCCTCTTCATTTCGAGGGTAGCACCAAGCGTGAACCGCTTGGCACAGGTTATTTTAAGAGTACTCGTGCAAACAATCGTCGCGATCGTAGGTGGGACCGGAGCTGAGGGCAGGGGACTGGCCGCCCGCTTTGCCAGGGCTGGCGCGGCCGTGCGGATCGGCTCGCGCAATTTGGAGAAGGCGCAGGAAACAGCGCGGCGGATTGGCGATCCGGCCACTGGTCATGCAAACGCCGCTGCAGTCGCAGGCGCCGGCATCGTGATTCTCACGGTACCTCTTTCCGCGCAGGTGGAAACTCTGAAGTCGATTCGTGGCAGTTTCGCGCCGGGAGCAATCCTGGTGGACGCCACTGTACCGCTCGAGGTTGCGATTGGCGGACGCGTCTCGCGCACGTTGACGTTATGGGACGGCTCGGCCGCGCAGCAAGCTGCCCGCCTTGTTCCCGGCGTGCCGGTGGTGGCGGCGTTTCATGCGCTGAGTGCCGAAGCGCTGGCGAAGCTGGATCATCCGGTGGACTGCGATACGCTGATCTGCGGCGATAGCGCGGAAGCGAAGGCGGCTGTCACGCAACTCGCGGCAATGATTCCAGGGGTACGCGCCATCGATGCAGGGCCGCTGGATAACGCACGGCTGCTGGAATCCGCGGCGGCGCTGCTCATTTCGCTCAACCTGCGTCACAAGGCGAAAGACTCCGGGATGAGGATTACCGGGCTGTGAAACGAAACGCCGTGGTGGCGCTGGCAGGCGGAGTAGGCGCCGCGCGTTTTCTCGATGGCCTGACGGGCGTGGTCGCGCCCGAAAGCATTTTCGTCATCGGCAACACCGCCGACGATGCCGAGATTCATGGACTTCACATCTCGCCTGATCTCGATACCGTCACCTACACCCTGGCCGGTTTGGCAAATCCGCAACATGGCTGGGGCATTCGCGGCGATAGCTTCCGATGTCTGGAAGCGCTGGGGCGGCTGGGCGCGGACACCTGGTTTCAACTCGGCGATGTGGATCTCGCCACTCACCTCCATCGCACGGAGCGCTTGCGTGAAGGCGCGACGCTTTCCGAAGTCACCTCCGAGATTACGGCCGCGCTCCAAATTCGCTCCACGCTTGTTCCCATGTCGAACGAACGGGTGCGCACGCGCATCTGCACTTCGTCGGGCGAACTGGAGTTTCAAACCTATTTTGTGAAGCGCCGTGCGCGGGACCGGGTAATCGCGATGCGCTTTGAAGGCGCACCGGAGGCCGCGCCGACGCCGGGATTATTGGACGCGATCGCAAGCGCGGAAGCGATCATCCTTTGCCCGTCGAATCCATTTATCAGCATCGGCCCGATTCTCGCGATCCCCGGTATCCGCGCGGCCCTGCGGCACCAGCGCGATAAAGTCGCCGCGATTTCGCCGATCGTGGGCGGCCAAGCGCTCAAAGGTCCGGCCGCGAAAATGATGAAGAGCATGGGGCTTCGATCATCGGCGGACGAGGTCGCGAAACTCTACGTGGATTTCTGCGGCGTCTTCGTCTTCGACCAGGTAGATCGCAAGCAAGCGTCGCAAGTGGCGGCGCTCAATATGCGGCCGGTCATCACCAACACCATCATGCGCGGGCTGCGCGAAAGGAAGTCGCTGGCGCGAGTAGTCGCCCGCGAACTGGGGATCGCTTGATCTTCGCCATTCTGCCGGTCAAGAGTCCGCAAAATGCCAAGCAGCGCTTGACGGGTTTCCTTGCCATGGAACAGCGCGAGGCGCTGGCTCGGATGCTCTATCGGCAGACGCTGGCCGCGCTGTGCGAAGCCGAGGGTATCGACCGTGTGGTAGTCGCTACCAGCGATGACGAAGTCGCCGATCACGCTCGTGGCTGCGGTGTGTTGGTCTTCGAAGAAACCGAGCAGGTTAGCCATAGCGTTTCCGCCGATGCCGCCTGTGTGCGGGCAATCGAATTGGGGGCATCCACGGTATTGCTGATCCCAATCGACGTTCCCACCGCGACGCCCGCCGATTTCACTCAGCTGGCCGCCGCGTCAAACGCCGGACGCCGTCCCGGCTTGATCGTCGTTCCATCCTCCGATGGCACCGGCACCAACGCGCTGGTGCGCACGCCGCCCAATTGCATCGAGAGCCGCTTTGGTCCCGGCAGCTTCCGCGCGCATCTGGATCAGGCGATCGCGAAAGGCGTGTCTGCCGAAGTACTGCGCCTGCCTGGACTGATGTTCGACATCGACACCCCCGAAGATGTCGCCGAACTTTTGGCGCGCTCGCAGGAGTGCGAGGTTTCGTCCTTTCTGCGATCCGCATGCACCTCGAAATAGCAGCGCTGTCTTCCATCCCGGAAGTTCGGCCGGCCGACGATCTTGCATCGCTGATTCGCGCGGCTGCGGTCCGCGAAGAACAGCCACTGGATCAAACCACGGTTTTGGCGGTCGCTCAAAAAATTGTTTCGAAGGCGGAAGGCGCCATCGTCGATTTGCGCGAGATTCAGCCTTCTGCGCTCGCCCGATCCTGGGCTGAGGAATGGAATAAGGATGCGCGCTTGATCGAGCTGATCCTGGCCCAATCGCGCCGCATCGTGAAAATGGATCGCGGCGTCATCATCTCTGAGACCCGGCATGGCTTCGTTTGCGCCAACGCAGGCGTAGATCAATCGAACGTCCCTGGCGGCGATTTCGCGACCGTGCTGCCAGCCGATCCCGACGCGTCGGCGCGCCAGCTTCGCGCCAGCTTGGGCTGCGGCGCGCTGATCATCACCGATACCTTCGGCCGTCCCTGGCGCGAAGGCCTGGTGGATGTCGCGATCGGCGTGGCGGGTCTGGATCCTTTGGACGATCTTCGCGGACACACAGATCGCCATGACCGAAAGCTTTCGGGCAGCATCATCGCGGTGGCGGATCAGCTGGCCGCCGCCGCGGGCCTGGTGATGCGCAAAGCCGACGGATGCCCGGTCGCACTGATTCGCGGCTTGGAGTGGCAGCCGGCGGAAGGTTCGGCCCGGCTGCTTCTTCGCAAGCCAGAGCAGGATCTATTTCGCTAAAAGCGCGGCCGCCAACTCGCGCCACTCGCGCAACGGCAGCCCCTTGGGATCCGCGGTCAGCACCTGGATGCAAACGTGGTCCGCGCCGGCCGAATGATGCTCGCGAATTCGATTGCGAATCGCGTTCAAATCGCCCCAGGCAATGATTGCGTCGATCAGCTTGTTGCTTCCGCCGTCTTTAAAATCGCCTTCATCAAATCCCAGGCGAAGAAAATTGTTGGCGTAGTTCGGTAGCGTGAGATAAAAGCCCAGGAACGCCCGTCCGATCGCCCGCGCCTTGTCCGCATCGGTTTCCAGCACCACCGCCTGCTCGGGACATAGATACGGTTGCGGCCCCAAGATCCTTCGCGCTTCCGCCGAGTGCTCCGGATTCACATTGTAGGGGTGCGCGCCATCGGCCCGCTCGCCCGAAAGCTCCAGCATCTTCGGGCCCAGCGCCGCAAGAACGCGCGCGGGCTTTGTCGCGGGAGGCACGGAACTGTACGGCGCTTTGTCCATGGCATCCAAATACGCGCGCATAGTGGCCACCGGCTTTTCATAACGATGGCCGCGCAACTGTTCCACCAGCGGGATGTGGCTGACGCCCAGCCCCAGCAGGAATCGATTGGGATACGCCTCCGCCAGCGTTTTCTGTCCGGAAGCCATCGCCACCGCATCGCGCGCGTAAATATTTGCGATCCCGGTGGCAATCACCATGCGCTTGGTTGCCGCCAGCAGCAGTCCAGCGTTGGTCAGAACTTCACGCCCCAGAGCTTCGCCAAACCAGAGAGCCCCATACCCCAGCTCTTCCAACTCACGCGCCGTCTCTTGCGCCTTCGCCGCGGGCTGATCCTCCAGCTGCCGCGTCCAGACTCCGATGGGACCGAGTTGTATCGATGTTTGTGCCATCTTCTTCTTTACCTACATGATTGTATTTGTTTTTTTCCTGCCCGATGGATGAAGCCGGGCGCCCTGAGCATTATAGTCATTGGGAGGCAATCGAAATGAAGAGTTTGCTATATGGCATGAGCGCATTGATGCTGCTGGGTGGCGCCGCGATCTACGCGGCCGACGCGATCCCGGCCGAGGGCACCAAAGCGCCCGGTTTTACTCTGAAGTCGCAGGAAGGCAAAGAGGTCAGCCTGAAGGATTACCGGGGCAAATGGGTAGTGCTGTATTTCTATCCGAAGGACATGACGCCGGGCTGCACCATCGAAGCGCACAATTTCCAGCGCGATCAGCCCGAGTTTGACAAGAAGAAAGCGGTGATCCTCGGCGTCAGCCTGGATACCGTAGATTCGCACGTGCAGTTCTGCACCAAGGAAAACCTGACGTTTAAACTGCTTTCGGATCCCGAGCACATGGTGGTAGACAAATACGGCTCGCTGAGCCACTTCGGCACCATGACGGTGGCGGCGCGCAACACGTTTCTGATCGATCCGAAGGGCGTGATCAAGAAGGTTTACTTGAAGGTGGATCCGAATCCCCACAGCAAGGACGTCCTGGCGGAGCTCGACGAACTGCAAAAGAAGAGCGACTAACGCCTGGTTCCCGGGGCGGTAAGATGAGGCGGAGTGCCGATCCAGCAGCCTACCAGGCAGGAAGCCTTCGAAAGTATCGCAATGCCGCACCTGGCGGCGCTGCTGCGCGTGGCTCGACGCCTGACGTTTGAGCCCGCCTCAGCCGAAGATTTGGTGCAGGAAACCATGCTGCTCGCCTGGCGCGGGTTCCATGGTTTCCAGGCCGGCACCAATGCGCGGGCGTGGCTGTTCCGCATCCTTTTCAACGTCTTTCACGCAGAGCGGCGGCGGCTGGGGCGTACTCCCGAGCTTCCGACCAACGTTATTCGTCCGATGTTGCAAGAGGCCGCGGAAATCGCCGAGGCGCTGGATGCATTGTCTCTCGAGCAGCGGACCGTGCTGCTGTTGTGCGTTGTGGAAGGGTTCACCTGCCGCGAGGCCGCGGAAATCCTGGACTTACCTATGGGCACAGTGATGTCGCGGCTGAGCCGGGCCCGGCAGGAGTTGCGAAATAGTTTGGCTGGGCCCATGAGGCAAGTCAACGCCAAGGGAGCTTATCGATGACCGACGGCGAACTGGATCAGCGGCTGCGCGATAGTATTCTCTCCGAAGAGATTGACACCTCGCGCGTGGCTGCCGCCGTGCGGACGCAAATCCAACCACAGCCGCGCCATGTCCCCGGCTGGGCCGTTGCCGCGGCTGCGCTGATCGCGACGCTGCTCGCTGCCGGTCTCTCCTACCGGACATTCCTCAAGGAACGGCAAATTCCACAGCTTTGCCTCGCAGCCGCCCAGGATCATCAGCGCGAGATCGTCAAGAGCGAGCCCAGGCGATGGCTCACTGACATCTCCGCCATCGATTCTCTGGCGCGGAAGCAAGGCGTACCGCCAACCGCCATTACAGCCCTCGCTACCACCGGCTATCGTCTGGAACGCGGACGGCTGTGTTTCCTCGACAAACAAATCTACCTGCATTTGGTTTACGGCAAAGGCGGCCAAGAATTCTCGGTGTATCTGCGGCCTCGCGGCTCGGAATCCTTGGGAGATTCCGTTCGCGAGAGCGAAGTGGGCCGGGAAAATTTGGCGTACTTTCAGTCCAGCGGCTTGACGGCCGTGTTTGTGGCGCACCAAGCCAGCGCGAATGTCTTGGAATTCGCCCGCGCCGGTCTCCACTCGTTCACTGCCGTGGCGTTGTAGTAAGCACAGCGGATTTGCTGTCGTACAGCGGTTGGTCCTTTAGCAGCCTCTTGTAGCGCAGAATATCCTCGTTGTTTTCCGCGTACAGTCGCGCAATCTAGCAATGCGCAAGGGGTCTCTACGGCTTCTTCAGCCAGATGATAGGGGATCGCTTTCCGGACCGTAAAGCCGGATTCAAGCTGGCGTGCAAAGAGGCGGGCAATGAGGTGGCACGCGCTGCACTGATGCAACGGATGAAATTAGATACGATAGGAATCGGAGGAATGGGTGAGTGGTTGAAACCGGCGGTCTTGAAAACCGTTAGCGGGGTAACTCGCTCGGGGGTTCGAATCCCTCTTCCTCCGCCATCTATCCTATAGAAAACGCCTTGCTTACCCGCGCGCTTCTTCTTCGGGCCTAAAACGTGGCCGCGGACGCGGCTCATCAATGTTTTATGAGCTGTGCCGTTGGAGGGACAGCCGGAAGAGGGCTGCCGCCGGTTCAAACGGCACGATCTTCAAGCGCCATTCCTGAGCAATCTTTCGGCTAAAGCGCGTGCCACCACGGCTTCAAGAGATAGGAAATCTTTGGTCGGAAGATAATCGATGCTTCCACCAAAAGATACTGGACGTCACTTCCTGGCTAACGTTACGTTTAGACAACTCACATGTGTTCGAAGAAGCAGCAGACTCCTCTTGCCGCCGGGCAGCAAGTCAGCCTCTTTTCACCCCGGCAAATTCCCAATTCGCAATAGCAATGAATCTAATTTTGAGCACCGTTGCTATGGTGTTCGGCACTTTTGTGGCGGTGTCGCCGTTCCGAGCGGCTAAGATTTGGGCATCAGGGCGCCTGGATGGGTTGACGCCAGGGCAGAAACTTTCGTTCTTACGGTGGTACCGCGTATTCGGGGTCATTCTATTTCTAGGAGGTTTGCTGTTCGCGGTTGATAGCATCTGGTTTTCAGATTAGAGCTCTCCTAGTCTAGCCGGGACGGCGCTCACGGATTCCTCGGGGCCACGTTCTGTCAAAGGACTCCGAGGGCGGCGGATTCCGGCCGAGCGGCCCATTCCTCACTTCCAGCGGAAGTAGCCAGGATTTGGAACGCAAGCAACCGCGCCCGGCGTGGAGCCACGGGTCTGTGGATGCCTTGATTCGGGCTGATTTGTTGCTGACGATTTGAATACTACGGAATCGCCACCGATCGGATCGATTCCGACGTCGTGCCGCCGTCTTTGCCGGTCACTTCCAGCCGGATGTTCACGTCGGTTGTTTTTGGCGAATAGGCGACATAGCCGTCGCGAAGCTGGGTCTGATCGAACGGAACAGCCTCAGTGATTCCATCTTCGGTGATTTTCATCACGCCTCTGTCCGATCCCACGATCGCCGCCGATTCCCGGTTCCAGCGAATCTCTAACTGGTGTTGCCGCGGCGTTACGTTAAGACCGAGATCGTTTTCGTTATTGGGCGCCGACGGAGCGGGCGCCGCGATTTCGGACGCGCTGCTCTCAGTTGGTACGGACGACGCCGCGGTAGTGCGGTTGGAATTCATCGCATATTGCAGGGCCCAAATGCAGATCACCACCAGCCCAGCGGTAGGCAGCAAACGCGACCATCGGATCTGCTCTCTAGAAACGGAAACGGGCGCGGCCGGCATCGGCGCCGGTTGTGGCGCTCGTGGAGCAGGGGCAGGCTGAGTCGCAACCGCCTGGGTGGGGTCGAGTGGATTTGGAAATCTCCAGCCCGGATGCCCGCTCGCCAATTGCCCAGCGTCCAACGGGAAGCCAAAGCCGAAATCGCGAGGAAAAGCCCCGCCCTGTTGCCAGTAAAATAATGCCGCCTCGCTCTCGCCGCCGCGCCGGGGCGTCTGAATCAGCAATGCGATTTTCCCGGTCTCGCAAAACAACCGGCTGAAGGTCTGCAGATCGCGCGGCCCCAGGTTCAAGTTCCCTTGCCGCTGCGCTCGAAAGAAGCCCAGGGCGCGTTGTTCCGTTCCCGCTTCAGCCATCCGGCAGGCGATTTCAAACAGCGCGTCGTCACAATCCGGGTGCGCCTCCGCGGCGCTGGCTGGTATCAGCTTAAAATCGTCAATCACAGTGGTGCGGAACGGTGTGTCGATGGTGCGGCCGAGCAGGATTCCACGCATGTCCTCGGTCTGGCCTTCGTTACCTCCGCGCGAAATCTGCGCCGCGAGTTGACTGACCATTTTCAAACTCAGATGAATGGCAAACCCGTCCGACGCTCTCCAAACATAAAAGCTGCCGGGGTCGTAGCCAACCTGCGGGCCCATGGTGGTGTCCTCTGGGTAAATGATGTACGAATAGGCCCACCTGCCCAAATCGCCGCTTGGTACTGGTATGGTTCAGTACCAGGCCACGGCGCTGGAAGTATAAGAAACGTATGCTGGTTATCGGCTACGACCCTACTTGAGCAACGCGGGCCAATCCACAATCACCGACAATGCAGACGCCTGCTGCGGCGGGGCCTGCACCAGGAAGCGCATGCCATCAGCGGTAACGTCATAGGGAATGAAGTTGATAGTTGGCGTCGGCAGCGGAAACAATTCACGCGGTGCCGAGGGCTCCACCGAATCGGCGCCCAGCTTCAGATCCACAGCCATCAGCTTGTCGTTGGGCGACACGTAATACAGCTCGCGAAGGTTCGCCCGGCCGGCGGGACCCCACTTGGGAAAGCGCCCGCCGCCCGAGGAGATCTGAAACTTGCCGCGCGCCTGGGGAAATGCCTGCACGTACACTTCATACTGTCCCGATTCGTTCGACGCGTAGGCCACCCACCGCGGAGTCGTCTCGGGCGAAAATTGGCCGTCCTGTTCACTGAATGGCGTGTGCAAGTACGCCTCCGGCTTACCAGTGGCGTTGCCGCCGGGCGTCACGGGAAGCACCCAAAGATCGGTTTCGGTCCCGGGAGAGAACTGGCTGAACAGGATCATCCGCCCGTCTCGCGACCAGTCCGTGGGGGATTGAAAAGTGGCCGATTGCGTCACGCGCTGTTCTCCGCCGGCGCCGCTGGAGTCCTTGCGAAAAATCGATCCGCGCCAGCGGTACACAAGGGTGCGGCCATCCGGTGACCACACCGGATCCGAATGCCCGCGCCCGGAAAACGTAAACCGGCTGGAGACGTTGCGCTCCACATCGAACAGCCACAGGTCGGCGCGCGTGGGATTTCCAATGGCCGCGGCCACGCGGCGTCCATCCGGCGACATGCGGAAGATGACGTAGTCGTTCGGTTCGCCCAGGGTGCCTTGCGGCTTGCCTGTTTCATCCAGCCAGGTAAGCTGGTTCGAACCACTCGCGGAGTAAAGCAGCAACCCATTGCTGGATGCGGCCACGTTCATGCGGCCCGTAATTGCGGATTTACCAACCGGGTCGGCCACTGGCGCCGCCTCGCCCGTCAGCTTCAGATTCTTCGGATCGAAGGGTTGGGCCATCAGGGTTGTGCCGCGCATCCAGAGCAAGTAGCCAGAAGCATAAATGGCGTTCGTGTCGGTAGTCAGCAACAGAACACGGTGGGTAGGATTGGCGAGCGATGCCGCATAGACGCCGCTCCCTTCCGGCTTGCCGCTTTGCGCCAGGTACAAGAAATTTCCGCCAGGCAGCACCTGCGGCCAATAATGCGCGGCGTCGCCACTGGCGGCGTCCAGCTTGCTGAGCTGGGAAGGCGTGCCGCCCAAAGCAGGTACTTGCCATATGGAAGTGGCCAGTGCCGCGAATAAAATGCGCCCATCGCTGGTCCAAGTGCCGCCGCGGCCGGGACCGGGAATGTCGCAGATGGCCGTAGCCGTGATGGAGGTGAGATCGATGCGGCGCAGCTTGCCTTCCGCGAAAAACGCGATGGACTTGCTGTCGGGCGACCAGAACGGAGAATATGCGCCCTCGGTTCCAAATAGTGGCCGCACCACCGTGCCGTCCAGCGTACGCACCCACAGGGCGCTTCGCCCGCCCAGGGTGGCGACAAAGGCCGCAGTCTGCCCGTCCGGAGACAGTGCGATGCCGCCCGAGCCGGCGCCGATGGTGAATCGTCCATTGCCGGGCGGCACGATGTCGAATCGCAGCGCGTGCGCTTCCGGAGCCGGACGCCGGTACTGCGAAATAGCCCAACCGCCGAGTGCGCCGATGACAAGCGCGCCGGCCACCGCCGTCCACCATCCGCCGCGCGGCCGCGACGATATCACCGCCGGCTGTTCAAATGCCCATGCCAGTGCCCGCTTCAACTCCAGCGCCGTCTGAAAACGCTGGCCCGGATCTTTGTTCAGACACGTCCGGACCACGCGCTCCAAAGCCGGCGGCACCGCCAGCGGCGCAGGCTCCTTGTCGAGAATAGCGGCGATGATGGTGGCCGCATTCGGACCATCGAAGGGCCGGCGGCCGGTGAGCATTTCGTACAGCACGCATCCGAACGAGAACAGGTCGCTGCGCGCATCGGCTTCCTTACCCTGCAACTGCTCGGGCGACATGTATTGCAGCGTGCCCACCATTTCGCCTTCGCCCGTGATGGCCTGCGTGAGAGTGGCGTCGGTTTCCTTAAGCGGTCCGCCCTGCTTGGCCAGTCCAAAATCCAGCAGCTTAATACCCGTGCGCGATACCAGGATATTGGCCGGCTTCAGATCGCGATGCGTAATGCCTTTTTTGTGCGCGGCATCCAGCGCATCCAGAATTTGGTTGGAATATTCGGCGGCCTTTTCAAGCGGCAGCGGCCCATGCAGCGGGGCGCCGTCGATGTACTCCATCACCAGATAGTTGGGGCCGATATCGTAAATCTGGCAGATGTGCGGATGATTGAGCGCCGCAACCGCGCGCGCCTCGCGCTCAAAGCGCTCGCTGAATTCTTGCTTTGAGACCTTCAGCGCGACAATGCGATCCAGCCGGGTATCGCGCGCTTTCCAGACTTCTCCCGTGCCACCGGAACCGAGCTGAGAAATGATTTCGTAGGCGCCCAGTCTGTCGCCCGCGGAAAGCGGCATGTCATCAAGCAGTCTACTCTACTGTGGAAGTCGCGCAAAACGGAGCGCGCCGCGAGGCACTTCCTGGCCTCTTTTGCGGTGCGCGCCGCACCCTTTGCGCTACCGAGAGCGTGTCAGGAAATAACCCTTCCAATTGCGCGACGACGACGTGGCGCACGCGCTCATGCGTGCCGCGTTCACACTCATGTGAACGCGAGTTATTCCATATAGTCAAAGGTGTCGAGACGGGTCTCAACACGGCGCGCGAGAAAGCCTGCGCTGCATCAAGAGGTCCGGTTCTCATTGGGCGGCGGCGTGCGCCTGGACGAACTTCACAATGGCGGCATCGTCCGCCTGGCGAAGTTCGGGGAACTGATAACGGACAAATTCAATCATCTCTCGACCATGAGATCCGCCATTCGCGATGGCATCGGCAACGAACGCAAATCCCTCGGGACGGCCGGCCAGGATCAGCTCGCGCGCGCTCGCGGTTCGGACCCCCGCATCGTCGGATCGCTGGAGCATCGTGACAAGATACGGGACCGCGGCATCGCCAAATGCGTTGTGCAGAGCGTACGGGATACTGGAGAATTCGTAATCGGATGCCTGCCCGTTCGCCTCCTGAATTGTAAGCTGCGCCAGCTTCGGAAGGTCCGGAAGCGACTTGCGCCAAGTAAGCGCAGAGAGGGCTTGTCCGGAACCCAGGCCATGCCGATTCACCAGATCCCACAACAGCTCATGCGAGCGTTCGTCGTGTAGCTGGCCGAGATCGGCGACGAACTGGTTCGTATTCTCGGGATCCAGGGGAATGATATGGCCGGTTGCGCGAGTCATGGCTTCTCCGGCACGCGCCCGAAGATCAGCGCTCACAGTGGAATTCGGCGCCAGCACGACGGCTGACAGAGCGAAAAGTGCGCCGTAAACCAAAACCGGCGAATTCGATTGCAGATACGGAATGGATAGTTCGGCCAACTGCGTGGCACGCGGCGCGGAGAATTCCTTCAGGTGCAAAAAGTAGCGGACGGTTGCTTCGCTTGGACCCTGCGCGCGGATCCATTCCCAAATCTTTGGAGCAACCTGATCGGCCGGCCAGTACGTGAGACCGTACATGGCGTATTCACGCACCGCGCGATCCGAATGATAAAGGTACGGCCGCAAAATCCGCAGCGTTTCATCGTCCGGATTGCCAAGAATGCTGGGCAGGAAATCCGTAAGGAGATCCGCTGCGTCGGAGGGGGCATGCGCCACTTTATCGGCTAACCAGCGCTTGCGCGCGGCGGCATCGGCCGGCAGTATTTCAACCTTGGTCCAAGGCACGACCTCGGTTGCAGGAACGCTCGCAAACGGATGCCGCATGATAAGTTCGACTTCATAAATCCCCGGCTCATCGAACCGGTACTGAAGATGCAACGGGAGCCTGCCTTTGAAATGCGGCACAGTCGAAAATCCGACCGACCCGCAAGGCGGCCCCGATAAGGTCATTCCACCAAAGACCTGCTTATCCAAATCGGCGATCCGCGGCAGCAAAGCGCCATTGCGCCGCACTTCCACGTAATAGCAGCCAAACGACGACGGCCAGATCCTGAATGGATACGAATCCCAGGATCGCGATAGTACGGCATGTTGAGCTTCAGCCAGATGGGCATTCCTACTCGCGCCGGACTCTCAAGCGACAGCGTCGGGTTCTCGATCCCCAACGGCATCGTGACCGGTTTGCTGGATCGTCCCTGGTAGACCACCGCCAGATCGGCCGTGCCCTGTATGGGCGTCTCCTGAGGAACTTTGAAGTTGATCTGGCCGGCCTGGACCCACAGCAGCTCCGATGGAATCCCACCCACCAATACCCGCGTATCGCAAAGCTCTTTCGGATAGGTTCCCTTCTCATCATGATCCGTGTGGCATCCAGTGCCGGGTCCAAGATCGTTTCCAAAGATGGAGAGAACCAAACCGGGCGCGAGCGGGACCGGATGATCGACAAACAGCACCCGCTTCGCTTCGAAAGACGGAGCGGCCGGCGGCTCGTTTTGCGCGAACGCCAAAGCTGCGCCGAGCGCCATGCCGAGGAACAGAAAAGTTTTCATCTTGCGCCTAATGCGTCATGGCGTAGGTCACGTAATTCACGCCAATGCGAATCCCGAGCGCCGAATATCGTTCCGGGTATTCCGGCGCGTCGGCCCACTCCCACGAATCGCCCAGATCGGAGTTTTGCGTAATCGCCACCATCAAGCGCCCTTTATCGTCGAAGATACCCTTCCAGTGCGCCACGCGACCGTCATTCTGATAGCCGCGCCCGTAGAGTCCCCATTCGCCGGGTACCTGGTAGCGATCATCCAAATCATAAATAGTGTGGAAGATCGCGTTGTTATTTTCCAGTTCCACCGCCTGCCGGTCCGGAAAAACACGCCCCATGCTGTCCCAAAACACGGCCCAATCGGGCGTGCCCCAAAAGTTGTCGGCCATGAAAAACCCGCCGCGCAGCAGATAGTCGCGGAGCTTGTGGGCCTGGGCATCGGTGAGCAGCCACTCGCCGGGACGAACCGCATAGAGCCACGGCCAGTTGTAGACGTCGTCGCCATCGTCCAGATTGACGGGCTGCTCCACGGATCGCACGTGAATGCGCGTCAGCCGGCGCAGAGCCAGCAGAAAATGGCGATCGGCCCGCGGATAATCCTGCGTCCAGCTCGACATGCCTTCGGCCCAACGGGGACCGGAGCGGTCGAACATGGCTCCGGGCGCCGGCGGATACATCAAGCGCGCGAAGGCGAATTCGGTTTTTTCGTGCGCGTCCGCCGGCAGCGGAAAATCGTCGTATTCCACGCCCGGATATTCGCGGAACTCGCGCTGGAACGCGAACAGCGACCCGAGCAGCAGCGCCATCCCGCCCAGCAGGGAAACCGTTCGCGGCCATCGTGTGTGCGGAAAACTCATGGGCGCGCTTTCTTTCCGAAGAATAACACCGGCCGAAGGATAGCACCGACCTGCCGAGGCTCAGCGGGTGCGCGACTTGGGCGTAACGATTCGCGAGTTTTCTTTTTTGGTGGCATGAAACCGAGCGTAGTGATACGCTAGGTTTATCAGGAGACTTTATGCACGATTCTCTGGCTGACCTGGAAAGCCGCCGCGCCACTGTTCAATTGCAGATCGTCCAGTTGGGTGACATGCGGTCCGGCTGCATTACCGGAACAAGTGGTCGTTGTGGAAATCTTAACTGTCACTGCCATCGGACCGGTGATCTTGGCCACGGCCCTTACTTTCGGCTGACACGCAAGGTGAAGGGCAAAACCGTCACCGAGACGTTTTCCTCTCCGGCGAGTTTGGCCAAAGCGCAGCGCGAGGTCGCCGAGTGCCAGCGCTTCCGGGAACTGGGCGAGCAACTGTTGGATGTCAATGAACAGATCTGCGAGTTGCGGCCAGTGGAGGAGAACTCGCCGTCAGCCCAGGAAAAAAAACGGTCGAAGCGATCCAAAAGGAAGTCACGCGCGAAGTAGAGCAACTGTTGCGCGTAGCCTTTGGTGCCCGCCGCAAGACGGGGCGTTTGGATCTGGAAGCCCTGGAGTTGGCCGTGCGTTCGGCCATGCATCAGGCGGGGGCGGCAGTGCTAACCAAACTGTTGCAGTTCCCAACCCCGACTGCGGACCAACACAACATTGCTTGCGCCTGCGGACACCAGGCCCGTTATCGGGAGTTGCGCTCCAAGCCGGTCCTCACTGCGGTAGGTAAGTCGGAAGTGTCGCGCCCCTACTACCTGTGCCCCCATTGCCATACGGGCCAATTCCCCGCTGATGTCGAACTGGATATCGAGAACACGGAACTCTCTCCTGGGGTGCGTCGCATGCAGGCGGTAGTGGGCCAAGGGTCGCCCTTCGACCACGGCCGTCAGCAGATGAAGCTCCTCGCCGATCTGGAGGTGACAACCAAAGCTGTGGAGCGGACGGCTGAAGCTATCGGAGAACACATCGCAGCAGACGAGCAGGAGGAGATCCAGCGGGCCGTGCAGTTGAATCTGCCGATGGTCGTGGGCGAATCGGTTCCGATCCTGTATGTGCAAATGGATGGAACGGGAATACCAGTGGTGAAGAAGGAGACGGTGGGTCGGCAAGGCAAGACCGAAGGCCAGTCATCCCATACGCGGGAAGTAAAGTTGGGATGCGTCTTCACCCAGACCGACTGGGACCAGGAAGGCTACCCGATCCGCGATTCTGACTCCACTACCTACGCCGGCGCCATCGAGACCGCCGAAGAGTTTGGAAAGCGTATTTACCTGGAAGCCTGGAAACGCGGCTGGAGCCGCGCTCAAAAGAAGGTGGTCATGGGCGATGGGGCCGAATGGATCTGGAATCTTGCCGAGCAACATTTTCCCGGCGCGGTGCAGATTGTCGATCTGTATCACGCGCGCCAACATCTCTGGGAGTTGGCGCGCCGGCTGCACCCCAATCAAGAGGCCAACCAGAAAGCTTGGATCAAGCTCCACCAGCGGAGATTACTCGACAAAGGAAAAATCGAGAAGCTGGTGTGTGCCCTTCGTTCCATCGTTTCCACCAATCCCGAAGTGATCGAAAAGATTCGCATCGAGGCTGACTACTTTGACAGGAACGTGGCGCGCATGCGCTATCCCAAGTTTCGACGCGAGCACCTCTTTGTCGGCTCGGGTGTAATCGAGGCCGGCTGTAAAACCGTGATCGGCTCCCGGCTCAAACAGTCCGGCATGTTCTGGACGGTTCGGGGTGCCAACGCCATCGTCTCCCTCCGATGCTGCCATCTCAACGGCCGGTTTGAGGACTACTGGGAGGCGCGACGGGCGGCATGATTCCCACTTCTACGTCGCGCACCCAGGCTCAGCCCAGCACGAACTGGCGCGCTTTCTCTCTGACGTAGACCGGCAGTGCACGGCGCAGCATGGATCGTTTGAATTGCGCGTGCGTCAATGCGCCGGTCGCGAAACGCGCCAGAAGGTCGGCCAGCACGGTGTGACGGCTGGCCGCGCGGACAATGCGGTCGATTCGCCCGGAGTCGGCCAGCAGCAGCTTTTGCAGCCGGACGCTGTTCGCCAGCTCATCGCCGATTCCCTGCTTCCATGCGCGCTCGTAGCCGCGCAGTTGGCCGCTCTCAAAATTGCCTGCGCGGATCGCATCGACGGCCGCAAGTGCCGCCAGTTCTCCGCTAACCATCGCATAATAAATGCCCTCGGCCGTGAGCGCATTCACAAATCCGCCGGCATCGCCCGCCAGCAATACTCGATCCGCATACGTGCGCGCGAGAGGACCGGAGATGGGCAGCGGGAACGCCCGGAAGTTGCCGCGATTCGATTGGCCTGTGAGCAATTGCTTGGACTTCAAATCATCCACGAACGCCCGGTGATGCGCATAATGTTCGCCGCGTAAGTGTGAAAGGTAGTAATCCAGCTTGAAACCCACGCCAACATTCAGGTGAGCGGCCTTTGGAAAAACATAGCCATAGCCGTAATGGCTGCGAATCCGATAGTAGATGTACATCCGGTCGCGCTCGGCCGTGCTCAGCTCCTGTTGCGGCGTCTCTTCCATCATGTCGATGGCGTAATCGCTCTGAACGCTGCCGCTGCGAAGGCCGGACGCGCGCGCGACCATGCTATTCGCCCCATCGCAGCCGATAATCATGCGGGCGCGATATTCGTGAACATCAGTAGTCACGCTCACAGAGTTAGCGTCAACCGTCAGTTTGCGCAACAGCCCGGTTGCAGTTTCTACGCACGCCCGCGCCAGCGAGAACAACATATTGTCGAACTCTGAGCGCCGGATCATCAAATACAAAGGATCGGCCGATCGGTAATCGACAACAAATCCCGACGGCGATTCGAAATGTACCTTGTTTACCCAACTGGTGGGGATGTTTTGGAGCGCGTCCTTGAGGTACGGAAATCGCGCCAAAGCCCGCGCGCTGATTCCGCCTCCGCACGGTTTGTCTCGTGGAAAAGCGCTCTTGTCAAGGAGCAACGTCGAGACGCCGGCCTCGCCGAGGATCTTGGCCGCCGTGGCGCCGGCCGGTCCCGCTCCGGCGACGATGACATCGAAGGTATTCAATCCTCTTGATTGTAGCGGCGCAGTTCCATGAAAATGCTCTGGATGAACTCCACGCCGTCCTGCGTCACGGGCGTCACCACCCGCACCAGCTCGGTATCGGTGCGGTTATATCGCAGTGCGTCCCAGGCGGTAAAGGCCGCAGCGCGATATTCGCTGGCAATCACACGATCGCGCGATTGATACCAGTACAAAACCACGGCGTGCTCGTCGCCCTTCGAAACAATATATCGATTGATCTCGATGGGCTGCGCAAGCCCCGCAATGTCCACGTGGATTGTATCGGCCACCGACCAGCTCCAGCCCGCGCCCGGCAGGCAATTCTTAGGCGAGTGCGGCGTCTGCCCTGCGCGTTGCGATTGGAAATAGGCGACGAAGAGGCTGGCCGATTTGTCGGGCGCTGCCGCGTACTGGCGCGTCAGATAATCGTTGGCGCGCAGAACATCCTTCTCGTCCTGTTCAATCACGCCTTCCCGCACCATACGCCATGCGCCGATCGCAGCCGGAAATTCAGCTAGAGGCTTCGATGGCGGGATCACTTCGGCGCGCCGGGACAAAATATAAAAAGCCGTGCCCTGAACCACAAACAGCACACTCAACACAATTGCCGGCGAATTACGCGCTGGCATCGCGAACGCGCCTCAGCAATTGATGAACCGTGACCAGCAGACCCAGCGCCACCACAAACAGCACCCAGCCCTCGAACAGATGAAACGCCCCATGCGCCAGACCAGCGCGATATTCGCTCAAAACGCCCATCAGCGTGACGCGCGCCGCGTTGGCCGCAATCGCGATGGGAACAGTGGCCGCCAGCAACACCCATCGCATCTCTACCCGCTTGTCGAAAAAGTAGGCATAAACCAACGACAGAAACGACAACGACAGCAGCGAGCGAATTCCGCTGCACGCCTCCACCACCGACAGCCGCTCGTGCGGAAGCTCCAGGATATTGCCGTCGCGCAGCACCGGAATGCCGATCCAATTCAACACCGTCTCAGCCCCGGTCGACGCGAAAATCTGCAACGGCAGCGTCACCCGCGCGTAAACAATCGCGGGAATCGGAAACAAAAACAGGAACAGCAAAAGCGGGAATGCCAGCGCTCTCAGCGCCCGCGTGCCTCCTACAAACAGCACCGCGCCGGTCAAAGAAACTAGAAAAGCCGTTCGCGCGACAAACACCTGCGCCGCCAGCGTTCCGAGCAGCATCTGCACCGCGCCCCACACCGCAATCCCAAGCCCCCACCAGTTCGTCACCGGCGTGATCGCCGCCAATTCCCCGCGCCTCCGCCACACCACGAATGCCACTACCGGCAGCACGAAAAATCCATGCGACATATCCGGATTGCTGGCCCACTGGCGCGCCAACCCGGCCAGCAACGGCGCGTAGCAGGCGATCAGCAAAATAGCGGCAATTGGGGTTGCTCTTCCCACGGGCTAGAATGTAATAGTGAGAGTTTCTAGTTTTTTCGTCTCACTGATTTTCGCGGTTAGTGTATGCCCGCGGTTCGCGGCGGGGCAAATTGCCATCTACCCGCTGCGCGATATCCGCGCCGGCCAGCACGCAGTGGGCAAGACTGTCTTCCAGGGCAACAAAATCTCAGAATTCCAGGTGGAGATCCTGGGCGTGCTCGACAACGTGGGTCCCAGGCAGTCCGTCATCCTGGCGCGCCTTTCGGGCGGACCGCTGGCTGAAACCGGCGTCATGCAGGGGATGAGCGGCAGCCCAGTCTATATCGACGGACGCCTGGTGGGCGCCGTGGCGCTCGGGTTCAATTTCTCCAAGGAACCCATCGCCGGAATTCGGCCCATCGAAGAGATGCTGGCGGTGGGCGATCCGGCCGGCAAACTGCCAGCCAGCAAGGATCCCGATCGTCCCCCAGTTCGAAAAGTCGCCTCCAACTCCGATTCGCTCGCCTCCCAGCTCATCGATATCGCGACGCCTGTCTCCTTCAGCGGATTCACCGCCGGCACGCTGGATCAATTTGGGCCTGAGCTCAAGAAATTGGGCCTGGAGCCGCGCCAAGGCGTTTCAAGCGGCGGCAAGCTGCCTCCCAAGATGGGCGTGCCTGCGTCCTTGCTGCCCGGCGACATGATCGCCGTCGAGCTGCTTTCGGGCGACATGAGCATTGGAGCCGAAGGCACGGTCACCGCCCTCGACGGCAAGCGCCTGTACGCCTTCGGACATCAGTTCATGTCGGTAGGCAACACCCAACTGCCGTTCGCGCGCGCTGAAGTGCTCGCTCTGCTGCCCAATCTCTCGTCATCCTTCAAGATTTCATCGCCCCTGGAATGGATGGGCACCATCACGCAGGACCGCAGCACCAGTATCTACGGCGAGCTGGGCCGCAAAGCCGATACCCTGCCGTTTGCCATCACGGTGAAGGATGGACGCCGCGCGCCGCTCCAGTATCACATGCAGATGATCCAGGATCGCGTGCTGTCGCCCTACATTGTGCAGACCGCCGTGTATTCGGCCATGGACGCTACCGAGCGCACGCTGGGCCTGGCCAGCTACTCGCTGCGCGGGGGCGTGGAATTCGTCGACGGCGCTCCGCCGCTGAAGCTCGACAACACCTACGCGGGCGACTATAACGTACCGCTGCAGGCGTCCACGGGCGTGGCCTCGCCGCTCGCCTCGATTCTGGGCGCGGGCTTCGACGCGCTGAAGATCAAGAGCATCAATCTGGAAATCGACGCGTCCGAACGCAAGCGCTTCCTGCAAGTGGACCAAATCACAGCCTCGCCCAGGCAGGTGCATCCAGGTGACTTGGTGGAGTTGGCCGTCACCCTGACCGGCGAAAATGGACTGGAAGTGCAGAAAAGCGTCCGCTATCGCGTGCCCGTAGGCGCGCCGCTGGGCACCTTGAACTTCACCGTCTCCGACGGTTCACTCTCGAACGCGCTCGACTATCAGCAGTTGTCCACCGAACCGCCGCGAAGCCCTACGCAACTGGTTTCGTTCCTCAATAATCTGCGCCCCAATACGAACGCGTATGTGCGCGTGTGGCGAAACGATCCGGCCTTCCAGGTTCGCGGCCAGGACTTGCCGGATCCGCCGCCTTCGATTGGCCTGATTCTGGCGAAGACACAAGCGGCGCAGGGCGTGTGGGTTCCGCGGGGCTCCAAAATCGATGAATTGCAAATCCCGACCGGCGACGTCGTAGTCAGTGGATCCAAAACAGCGCAGGTGGACGTAACAGAATGAAGCTGCACCGCACGATCGCGCTCGCCGGCGCGCTGGGTTGTTCAATACTGGCCGCCTCCCTCGGCGCCGCAACCACAGCCACCTGGGAGATGAACGCCTACCAAGATTTTCTGCGGGGCCGCTTCCAGGGAATTTCGCTCGATCGCGATGGCCGCCTGAGTCTGGCGCCCAAGCTGGAGACCGTGTTTTCTTCCGGCCAGCCCACCATCTGGAGCATCGCGCGCGGTCCCGACGGTTCCATTTACGCGGGCACGGGCCATCGCGGACGCGTGTACCAAATCACTCCGTCTGGCGCGAGCAAATTGCTTTGGACGTCCGATCAGCCGGAAATCTTCGCCGTGGCTGTGGATCCGGACGGCGTTCTCTACGCGGCAACCTCGCCCGACGGCAAGGTCTATCGGATCGAAAATGGCAAGGCCACTGAGTTTTTTGCGCCGCAAGCCAAGTACATCTGGTCGCTCGCGTTCGCGAAAGATGGCACGCTGTTCGTCGGCGCTGGAAATCCCGCCAACATCTACCGCGTAGATAAAACCGGAAAAGCGGAAACTTACTACGAAACCGGCCAATCCCACGTAACCGCGCTCGCCTTCGATTCGAAAGGCAACGTGCTGGCGGGCACCGAACCCAACGGAATCCTGTATCGCATCAGCGCTAAAAACAAGGCGTTCGTGCTCTACAACGCCAGCCTGCCCGAGATTCGCTCCATTGTTCCCATGCCGGATGGCACCATTTACGCGGCGGCACTGGGCGGCTCCATCGCAAATCGCAGCGGACCGCTGACCACTTCGCTCTCGTCTCCTTTGAACGTCACAGTGAGTGCGCCAACCACGTCCATCACCGTGACCGATTCCACCGATTCACAGGAAGACACCGACATCAAACCCAAGGCCAGCCCCGGTACAGCGGTAATTCAGCCTGTGCAGCAAGTGGCGAGCGCCAGTCCTTTGACGGAAATTCCCGGCGTGGACAAATCAGCGGTGTATAAGATCAATCCCGACGACACCGTGGAGACATTGTGGAGTTCGAAGGACGAGAACGTTTACAGCCTGGTTGCCCGGCCGGGCGGAGCTTTGTATTTCGCCACCGATGGCCAGGGACGGCTGTACCGCTTGGGTGCGGATCGCAAGGCCACATTGATGGTGGCGACGAACGAAGGCGAAGCCACGCGCCTGCTGGAATCGCCGGATGGATTAGTCGCGGCCACCGGTGATATCGGCAAGGTCTTTCGTCTGTCGGAAGCCGCTGGCCCGAGCGGCAGCTACGAATCGCCCGTGCATGATTCCGGTTCGGTGGCCCGCTGGGGCCGCATCTCCTGGCGCAGCGCCGGCGGAAAGGCTGAGCTGCAGACCCGTTCGGGCAATTCGGCGCGTCCCGATAAAACCTGGAGCGACTGGTCCGATCCCCTGACCAACGCGCAGGATTCCCTTATCAAAAGTCCCAACGCCCGCTTCATTCAATGGCGCGCGAGTCTGGCGGGTCCCGGCGCCGCCATCGAGAACGTGAGCCTGGCTTATTTGCCGCAGAACAATCCGCCCGTCATCCGCAGCATCAGCGTGACGATGCAGAACTCGGCGCAGAAAGCCGCGGCCGCCGCATCCAGTTCCACAGCCGCGGCTTACAGCATCACCGTCACCGATACCGGCGAAACCTCCACGCCCGCCGGCACCCCGACCCAAACGCTTTCGCACGGGTCCGGATCGCAGATTCAAGTGACCTGGCAAGCCGACGATCCCGATGGCGACCATCTGCTCTACTCGCTCTATTTTCGCGGCGAAGATGAAAAGGAATGGAAGCTGCTGCGCGCGAATATCGCCGAAAATTCGCTGCTGCTGGATGGCGACGTGCTGGCCGACGGCCGCTATTATTTCCGCGTGATCGCTTCCGATCAGCCTTCCAACGCGCCTAATGTCGCGCGTACCGATGAGATGATCTCATCGCCCGTGTTGATCGACAATACGCCGCCCATGGTCACTCTCAGCCCGGCCCGCCGCTCCAACAACCAAGTGACGGTGGACGCCGACGTGGTGGATCAAACCTCACCCTTGCGCCGCTTCGAGTATTCGCTCGATGCCGGCCCATGGACGCCGGTGGAAGCCGCCGATGGCGTCACCGATTCCCCGCGCGAGCAGTATCACATCGCAATCGACGGGCTTCCTCCCGGCGAACATCTGTTAGTGGTCCGCGCCTACGATACGGCGAACAACGCGGGACTGGCCAAAGTAGTCATTCATTAATTCTCGCCATCGGCGTACTTGCTACGATGGCTACTTCATGCCCATCTACCAAGCGGTTGTTCTTGCCATAGTCCAGGCGCTCACCGAATTCTTGCCCATCAGCAGCACCGCGCACTTGGTGCTCATCCCCTGGCTCTTCGGTTGGAAGGACGCGGGCCTGACGTTCGATGTCGCGCTGCACGCTGGCACGCTGGTGGCGGTGATCCTCTACTTCTTCCGCGACTGGATCCAAATCATCGGCGAAGGCTTCGGCTTGAACATCGGAGGCGATCCCGATATCAAGCAGAATCGCAAACTCCTCTGGCTGCTGGCCGTCGCATCCATCCCCATCGGCATCGTCGGATATCTGTTCGACAAGCAGGCCGACACCACCTGGCGGCAGCCTTACGTGATCGGCACCATGTTGATTGTGGTCGGCGTCGTCATGTGGATCGCCGAGCGGCGCCGCATCGGCAGCAAATCGATGAGCACCATTCAAATGGGCGATGCCGTCGCGGTGGGCCTGGCGCAGGCTCTGTCGGTGATTCCCGGCACGTCGCGCAGCGGCTCCACCATTTGCATGGGCCTTTTCCGCAACATGAATCGCGAGACGGCGGCGCGTTTTTCGTTTCTGCTTTCCACACCCGCCATCGCGGCCGCGGTCGGGAAAAAATACTGGGACATTCACAAAGCGGGCGGCATCCCGGCCGGCATGAAGATGCCCATCGTGGTCGGGATCGTGGTCTCCGGCGTCCTGGGCGCCATCGTGATCGCGTTCTTCCTCCGCTACCTGCGGCGCAGCAGCCTGATGCCGTTCGTGTACTATCGAATTGTTTTTGGCATAATAGTAATCGCTCTGGCTGCATTGTTCCGCTTCTCTGCGGGATGAATATCTTAGGACCGACACGCTTCCACAGACTCAACGAAGCCGGCGGATTGGTGTTTCTATTCACCGGATTCTTTTTGATCCTGTGCCTGATCTCCTATCACCCGCAAGATCCCTCCTGGAATTCGGTGACCGGCGCCACGCACGCCTTGAACCTGACGGGGCTGGCTGGATCGTACATCGCGGATCTTTGCTTCCAATTACTCGGCCTCAGTGCCTTTAGCTTGCCCGCTCTATTCTGGCTGCTGGCGTGGAAATGGATTCGCTCATCCGACATCCAGGCGGCTGGAGTGAAGGTTTTCGGCGCTGTTGTGCTTTTTCTCAGCATCTCCACCGCGCTCTCCATCCGGCCCTTCTGGCACCCGTGGAATGGAGCGTTCTCCGCGGGCGGCGTGGTTGGGATTCTGATTGCCGACTCGCTCCTGTCATCGCTCAACACCATGGGAACGGTGCTGTTCACCGGCATTTGCCTGATTCTCTCGCTGTACCTGATTTCCAGGTTCTCCATGGCGGTTGTGGCGCGCTGGCTGGCCGGACCGCTCAGCTTCCTGGGCAGAATTTACGCTCGTGTTGCGGCCTGGCGCGAAGCGAGAATGGCGTCGGCGCAAGAACGCGCCGAACAGCGCGCGGCGGAACGTGCCGAAAGGCGAGCCGCTCAAGCCGCCGCCGCGCCCCCGCCGATCGAATCACCCGTTCCGCCGGAAATCCCGGTAATGGAACAGACGGATCGCCAGCCGATGGAAGAACCGCCCGTTCACCACGACATTCCGATCCACGAGCTCGAATATCAACCTCCGCCGTCTTCGTCTCGGCCGCCCTGGGAAGAGTCCGTGCCGGAGCCCGCGCCGGAACCCGAACCCGCGCCCGTTCGAAAATCGAGGAAACCCGCGCCCGAAATCACCGAGCATCCGGCTTACCGGTCGCCTTCCACTGAGCTTCTCAACGAAGTTCCGGCGCGCAATCCTTTCGATTCCATCGAGCTCAAACAAATCGCCACGCGCATCAAGTCCAAGTTTGAAGAGTTCAACGTGCACGGCAACGTGGTGCAGATCAATCCTGGACCCGTGGTTACGACATTCGAATTCAAACCGGAAGCCGGCGTCAAATACAGCCGCATCACAACGCTGACCGAAGATTTGTGCCTCGGCCTGCAAGCCGAATCCATCCTGATCGAGCGCATCCCCGGCAAACCCACCGTGGGCATCGAAGTTCCCAACACGCGCCGCGAAGTGATCAGCCTGCGCCAGATCCTGGAGTCCGAAGAGTTCATCGACTCCAACTCTCGCTTGACCATGTGTCTCGGCAAAGACATCAACGGGCGCATCAAAGTGGCTGCCTTGGAATCCATGCCTCATCTGTTGATCGCGGGCTCCACCGGCGCGGGAAAAAGCGTGATGCTCAATTCCATGATCATGTCCATCCTCTACAAGTCGACGCCCGACGAAGTACGCATGATCCTGGTCGATCCCAAACGCCTGGAAATGGGCCTGTACGAGGGTATTCCCCACCTGCTGACGCCCGTGATCACCGATCCCAAAAAGGCCACCTACGCGCTGCGCAACGCCGTGCTCGAAATGGAACGGCGGTTGAAGCTGCTGGCCGGACAGGGCGTCCGCAATATCGATCAATTCAATAAGAAGGTGAGGGCGCTGGCCAACGAGCCGCGCAGCCTGTTCGAAGAAGACGAACCGCTCTCGGAAGACCTCAAGCCGCTTCCGTTCATCTTGATCGTCATCGACGAGCTGGCCGATCTGATGATGCTGGAGCGCGCCAACGTGGAAGAGGCCGTGGCTCGCCTGGCGCAGATGGCGCGCGCGGTGGGTATGCATCTGGTTCTCGCCACGCAGCGCCCCAGCGTGGACGTGATCACCGGTCTGATCAAGGCGAACTTCCCGTCGCGCATCAGCTTCCGCGTGGCCACCCGCGTGGACTCCCGTACCGTGCTGGACGTGATGGGCGCCGAGCATCTGCTGGGCAAAGGCGACATGCTGTTCCTGCCGCCCGGATCGTCGCGCCTGACGCGCGTTCACGGCGCTTTTGTCACCGAGGCCGAGATCAATCGCGTGGTGGAGTGCTGGAAAGCCCAGGCCCGTCCGGATTACGATCAAACCTTCCTGCAAGCTCCGCCGGCCGACGATGAAGATCCGGAGAGCGCCGAATTTGAAGGCGGCGACGATCCGGCTTATCAGGACGCCGTGCGAGTGGTGCTGGAAATGGGCAAAGCGTCCACCTCCACGCTGCAGCGCCGCTTGCGCTTAGGCTATGGCCGCGCCGCCCGCATTCTCGACATGATGCAGCACGAGGGCATCATCGGCCCTCCCGACGGCAGCAAGCCGCGCGAAGTGCTGAAGCGCCCGGATTGGTTGGAGGAAGTGGAGAAGCAGTTGCGATAAACTGGGCTGCGTTCGACCGCGTGATGTTAAGCCGCTTCGCAATCGCCGTCTTAATTGTCTGTCCAGGCGCTTTACCGGTGGATGGTTCTAGCGGGATACACAAGCAGGGCAAGATCGAAGTCCTCAAGCCGCGCCAGCATCTAAGCGGCAAGGGTTGGGACTTCTGCTATCAAACTGACGGAAAGGCTTCGTATCTGCATCCGCAAAACGGCACCCGGCTCGTCGTCGGAGGGCTCAACGCCGCGGGATTCTCAGGATGCGCGGCCGCCGATTTTCGAAACGGCGGCTTCGCGCCGACCAATTGCCCGCTGGAACCCACGTCTGCCTGCACAACAAAGCGGGCCGCGTCGCAGAAATCGAGCTAGATGGCATAGATCCAAAGAACCGCCGACTGCAAATCGCGTACGTGACTTGGGCGAAATAGGCCGGTCAGTTCGCCGGGTGTCCCTGGGTGGCGAGCGCCGTGACGGGATCCTTCGGCATCACGATCCACGCGACGATGTAGGAGATCAACCCGAAGCATGGCAGCGGAAACACCGTCAGCACCACCCAAAGCACTCGCACCAGCGTGACATCCAAACTGAAGTAGCGAGCGAAGCCGGCGCAAACCCCCGCAACCTTGGCTTCGCTCATCGGACGGCTGAGCCGCGCTTCCACACGCGGCGACGGTGCGAATTTGCCGGTTGTAGCTCCACAAGAGGAGCAAAATCGATCCTGATCTCTCAGCTCAGATCCGCATTTGGTACAAAACATCGCGTTCGTCCCCGTCTTGAATTACGAACCTTTGTTGGTCCTTGTTCCGTAGGAAATTTTACCCAAAACCAGCGCCTGGCGCGCCCCAGTGGCTGATGGCAGATTTCCCGCACGCCCATGGTACGTCTGGTACGCGAGCAATGCAAACAAGATCGCCTCTTTGGAATCGACGCCAATTCCGAATGCCGCCGAGGTAGTCACGCGCGGCTGCACCAAGGCGGCCAGCCGCTCCATCAGGTATCCATTGTGCGCGCCGCCGCCCGATACGATCACCTGGCGGGTATCGGGATAACGCTCGATCGCCAGCGCGATGGTCCGTGCCGTCAGCTCCGTCGCGGTCGCAATGTCGATGCTGGTTTGGCGCACGAGCTCCGCACCGTATTGCTCGCGCCCGCAGGATTTCGGAGGGTCGCGCTGGTAATAGGGATCGGCCAGCAACCGATCGAGCAGCGCCGTATTCACTCGGGCTCCGCGGGCTCGCGCGCCATCGCGATCGAACGGCGGCGCCACCGCGTCCATCACCATGTTGCCCGGCCCCGTATCGAACGCGATCACGTCGTCCGGCCTTGCGCTCGCCGGAATCACCGTGATATTCGCGATGCCGCCGATGTTCAGCGCGATGCGCGCATGCTCGGGATGCCGGAACAATTGATAATCGAGAAACGGAACCAGCGGCGCGCCTTTGCCCCCCGCGGCGATATCGGCGGGCCGAAAATCCGCGATGGTCTGGATGCCCGTCCGCTCGGCGATCACCGCCGCCTCGCCAATCTGCATGGTGCTCGCGACCTTGCGGCCCAGAAACTCCACTGATTCGCCTTCGTGGAAAATTGTCTGCCCGTGCGAGCCGATCAGCTCGATGGCCTCGAGCGGAACGCCGGTCTTCTGCAACGCTTCGGCAAACAACTCGCCCAGCAAAAAGTTCAACCGCGCAATGGTGCCCGTGTGCGTCGCCGCGTTGGAAACCGAAAGAATGGCCGCGCGAACTTCCGGCGGATACGCTACGGTAGCTGTCGCCACAACATGAATCCCATCCCCAACATCCACCACTGCGACATCGATGCCATCCACCGACGTGCCGCTGATCAGCCCGGCCACTCTCATAAGAAGAGCCGCACTAGCGCTTCAGCTCCCGCTGCAACTCGCTTAATAATTGCAGCGCGTCAATGGGCCGCAACTCGTCCACCTTCAAATTGCGGATGCGCTCGGCGATTTGATAATTGACAGGCTCGAACAATTGGATCTGCGTGGGTCCAGCCGAGCGTGGCGTTAGTTCTTCGGTCACCGCATGTTCGGATCGCTCATGCAGCGTCAGAATCGCTCGCGCGCGCTCCACCACCGACATAGGCAACCCCGCCAGCCGCGCCACTTCGATGCCATAGCTGCGATCCGCGCGCCCCGGTTCCACTTTGCGCAGGAAAATCACCTGATCGCCCGCCTCCTTCACCGACACATGCAGGTTCGCGACGCCCGGCAACAGATCGGCCAGCTCCGTTAGCTCGTGATAGTGCGTGGCGAACAGCGTGCGCGCGCGAATGCGCTGGTGAATGTGCTCGACCACAGCCCAAGCCAGCGCGAGCCCGTCATACGTCGCGGTTCCGCGCCCGATCTCATCCAGCACCACCAGACTGCGCGCCGTCGCGGTGTTCAAGATCACGGCGGTCTCCGTCATCTCCACCATAAATGTCGATCGCCCGCGCGCCAGATTGTCCGCCGCACCGATCCGCGTGAACACGCGATCCACAATACTCAGCGCCGCCGAATCCGCCGGCACGAACGAACCCATCTGCGCCAGAATCACGATCGCCGCGGCCTGCCGCAAATATGTCGATTTGCCGCCCATGTTCGGCCCCGTAATCACCGCGATAAATTGCGACTCCGAGTCGAAATAGAGATCATTCGGAATGAAGCGCAGCGCCTCTTTTTCCGTCAGCTTTTCGATCACCGGATGCCGCCCGGCGACGATCCGCATCTCACCTGAATCAGTGAAGCTCGGCCGCACGTAGCGATTTTCAGCCGCCACCTGAGCCAGCGCGCAGGTAACGTCCAGTTCCGCGATTGCCGCCGCCGTCTGCCGGATGTGCGCCGCGTGTTCAGCCGCAAACAGACGCAGTTCCTGGAAGATCTCGCGCTCCAACGTGAGCATCTTGTCTTCCGCATCCAGAACTTTGCTTTCCAGCTCCTTCAACTCCGGCGTGGTGAAGCGCTCGGCGTTCACCAGCGTCTGCTTGCGCTCATAATCGGATGGCGCGTGATGCAGATTCGCTTTCGAGATCTCGATGTAATAGCCGAACACATTATTGAACCGCACCTTCAACGATTGGATGCCGGTGCGCGCGCGCTCGCGCAATTCGATCTGAGCGATATATTGGCGGCTGTTGCGGCTGATATCGCGCAGCTCATCCAGGCCCGCGTGGAAGCCCGGGCGAATGGTGCCGCCGTCGGGCAAGTTCACCGGCGGCTCTTCCGCAATCGCGTTCAAGATCCGATCGCGAACTTCCGGAAGCTCATCCAGCGCGCTTAGAATTGCCCGCATGCGCCCTGCATCGAAAGCCGCCGCCTGTTCTTTCAACTTCGGCACCAAGGCGAGCGACCGGCCCAGTGCCAGCAATTCGCGCGGCCCGGCGGTCCCCAGCGTCAGTTTCGCAAGCAGCCGTTCCAGATCCAAAATATTCGCCAACAGCTTGCGGGTTTCCGATCGCGCGATAGTCGCCTGCAGAGCCGCCTGCACCGCATCCAGCCGCGCTTCGATCTCCTCGCGCTGCAAACACGGACGCAGCAGTCGCGCACGCAGCATCCGGCCGCCCATGCCGGTGCACGTCTGGTCCAACACATGAATCATCGTCGACTCGCGGCTTTCGCCCGCAAACAGCGGCTCCAGCAGCTCCAGATTGCGCACCGTGACGGCATCCAGAATCATGGCTTCCGAGCGGTCATAAAACGATGGCCGATCCAAATGATCCAGCGCCGATTTTTGCGTGTCGCGCAAATAATGCAAGATCGCGCCCGCCGCGGATACCGCCAGCGGCTTGCCGCCCAGCCCGCAGCCATCCAGCGTCAACAAACGAAAATGTTCGCGTAGCGCGCGGTCGGCGTAATCCAGGCTGAAGATCCAATCCTCGAGCGCGGTTCGCACGCCAGGCACACCATTCACTGACTCCACTGCCAGAACTTCCCGCACATTCAAGTTCTCGAGCGCGGCATTCACGTCAGAGGCATCCAGCTCGGTCGCATGAAACTCGCCCGTAGAAATGTCGACATGCGCGATGCCAGCCCGCGTGCCGTTATGGCAAACTGCCGCCAGATAGTTGTTCTCGTGTGACCGCAGCAGTGACGATTCGGTCGCCGTCCCCGGCGTCACCACGCGCGTCACTTCGCGCTTCACCAGCTTCTTGCCCGGCCCCGCTTCCTCCATCTGATCGCAAACGGCCACCCGGTAGCCTTTCTGGATCAGCCGCGCGAGATAGCCGTCGGCCGCGTGATACGGCACGCCGCACATCGGAATGGCTTGCCCTTTTTCTTTATTGCGCGAGGTGAGCGTGATTTCGAGCTCCCGCGCCGCGGTGACGGCGTCTTCATAGAAAAGCTCGTAGAAATCGCCCAGCCGGAACATCAGCAGAGCGTTGGGAACCTGCTGCTTGATGGCGTGATACTGCCGCATCAGCGGCGTGCTTTGCGGCGAGGAATTCGCCGCGTCACCCGCTTCAGGCATACAGGCCGCGGGTCTGCAAAGCAGAAGCGACGCGATCGATCGCCAGCATGTAGGCCGCCAGCCGGTTGTGCACCTGGTGCTTTTCCGCGAAGCTCACCACGTCGCGAAAACTGTTCACCATGATCTCTTCCAGCCGGCCGTTGACAAGCTGCTCGTTCCAGAAGAAGCCCTGGCGATCCTGCACCCATTCGAAATAGGACACCGTCACGCCGCCCGCGTTCGCAAGAATATCCGGTATCACGAAAATCTTCTTGTCCGCCAGAATCGCGTCCGCTTCGGAAGTGGTGGGTCCATTCGCGCCTTCGCAAATGATCTTCGCTTTGATGCGATCGGCGGTGGCGGTGGTGATCACGTTCTCTTTCGCGGCCGGCAGCAGCACATCGCAATCGAGGAAAAATGCCGAGTCGCGATCGATATCTTCGCCTCCGGCAAACCCGGTGATGGAGCCCGTCTCCTGGCGATGCTGCATCAGCGCCGTGATATCCAGACCTTTCGGATTGTAGACCGCGCCGTCGTACTCGATGATGCAGATAATCTTGAATCCGGAGCGCGCCATCAGCCGCGCCGACATGCCGCCCACGTTGCCGAAACCCTGAATCACCACGCGCGTATTGGCGACGTCCATACCGAATCGCCGCAGAGCCTGCATGGTGACGATCATGCATCCGCGTCCGGTAGCCTCACTCCGCCCGGCCGATCCGCCCAGCGCCAGTGGCTTCCCCGTCACCACGCCCGTTACCGTGTGGCGCTTGTGCATGGAGTAGGTATCCATCACCCACGCCATGGTCTGCGGATTGGTGTTGATGTCGGGCGCCGGCACGTCGCGCTCGGGGCCGATGATGTCCATGATCTCCGACGTGTAACGGCGCGTGATGCGCTCCAGCTCACCGGGCGAAAGCACATCCGGATCGCAAATGACACCGCCCTTGGCCCCGCCAAACGGAATATTCACCACCGCGCATTTCCACGTCATCCACGCCGAGAGCGCCCGCACTTCGTCCAGCGTCACGTCCGGCGCGAAGCGGATGCCCCCTTTGGCGGGCCCACGAACGATGGAATGCTGCACCCGGTAGCCGGTGAAGACTTCGTAGCGTCCGTCATCCAGCATCACCGGTACGCTCACCTTCAATTCCAGCGCCGGCGTTCGCAGAATCTTGCGCAGGCCTTCATCCAGGCCCAGCAGCTCGGCCGCTTCGTCGAAGCGCGCCTCGGCAGAAACCCACGGATTGGTTTCCTTTTCCGACGACGGAATCGCTTCCAGGATCATTCGGAAAACCTCCAGCTACATTGTAGCTGCGTATTTTCGGCCGTGCGCGGGACTAGAATGAGATATGGCCGCGCGATTCCTCGGAGGCAATCCCGCTCCCGTGGTTCAGAGGATTCCCTATCCCGATTTAGTTGAGTTTCGCCATCCTAACTATTTCGGAACTCCTCCTAAAAATTCAGGACGAATGCTTCGGGCGGACAACTAGCCCGGTGTTACTGCATTCGATCTCGATTGAAACGGTCCGGCTCGCAGTTGTATCGAACGGCAGACGGAAGTCATCCACAGGGTGGGCTGATGCGCCGTCAGTAGTTATGAGGACACTCGCGGGTACTCCCAAGGCGTTCGCGATGTCCTCCAGGTCTTTGATCTTTTTGAGTTGATGCCGAAGGAACCAGTTGGTATAGGTATTCTTGTCTCGGAGCACCGTTTGGCGTAAAAATGCTTCGTCTCTGCCCTGAGCCGCTAACAGCTCTTTTACCCGACTCCAGAAGTTTCGTTGAGCGGCGGCATTTTTTCCTAGGAAAACAGGAGGAACTGATTTAAAATATCCTAAGAAAATAGGATTCGGTCAATCCCCATGATGATGGATGACATTTGCTGCCGATACTATAACTGGTATCCCGTGTGACATTCCCATCTAGAAAGTTCCCTTTAACGCCCATTCAGGACGGTTTCAGGCTGTTTGGAATGAAAACATTTTTTGGCAAGCCCGTTGAGAGGATAGAATCCCTCAATGGCATTTCTACTGGAGGCCGTGATGAAAGAAATGGTCACCCCCGAAACGATCATAGCTCTTGCTTTGCTAAAAGCCCGGGCAACTGGTACGTCAATCCGCATTGAGGACGTCTCGGCTTTGTTCGGTGAGGCCCGAAAGAGGGGACTCGAATTAGAAAAGGTCGCCCTCCGGCGCGTTCCTGGTGGTTTATACTCCGAGGACGTTGAAGCCTTTGCTGGGCGACTGTTCGCGGCCGGCTACGCGAAGGCCAGGAGCCCAATCACGCTCGAGGAAAAGGGCGTTCGGATCTGCGAAGAAATCGTAGGAGAGGAACTTAGGCGTAATCCCGAATCCTTAAGGACGGTGGCGAGCGTCCTGGATCTGGACGGCATCCTTGCTACTGTCCCAACTCCTGTATAGCAGCTACTCTCACTTTATCTCGATCGCCCGGGCTTAGATTGGAGGGACATATGACCCTTACCCTGTTTCTGTGCTTGGCCATCGTTTCGTGCATGGCCTTGATCTCTGGGCGCCAATCCAGAAAATCCTTGCATTGGTAGCGTCCGTTCTCGGAGACCAGTATCCTCGCTGAACTTTGCTGCTGCTTGTAGTTCCTCGGTGAGGGGACCAATACCTGCACCTCCGAGCGCCTTGCACTTCCGATCGATTTAGCAGCGATCTCTTCTTCCCAAAGCTCTGGCTGAACCAAATAGAGCAGCTTTGGGTTTCCCTTCCCGGTGTTTATCGCCTCGTTGATCCATTGTTCGAGTTGATGTGACACCTCATGACTTGCGATTTCAACCTCGTGCACCACATCGAAGTCCATGTCCGTCATAAGTTGGTCAGCTAGGTCCCTGCACGTCACCGACGCGTTGCCATTTGACCTGACAAGGCACAACACCTCATCGTCGGTTAGGGCGTAAAGATCGTCCAGATTGATTGAGTGTGTGCTGATTAGATCCTCGATGAGCCTCTGAAAGATCTGCTCGGCTGCTCGCTTCCTGGGATGTTCGTAGCAGGCGTGATACATTGCTTCCCGTGCGTACATGAAGTGTTCCATGTAAACGAAGGCCGCCTCGTCAAATGTCAGCATAATCGCCTCGCTGTCCGCCAGCGGTCTGTCGCACGTTGGGCGAATGTAGTGAAGAAGTGCTGAGGTGTTAGTATCTCCCATCGCGAGCCCCGTCATGTGCGCGTCGCGCATCAGGTAATCCATCCTATCCGCGTCAAGTTGGGAGTCTACAATGTCTCCTATGAGTGAGTCGACGCCAGCGAGGATCCACCGCTCCTGAGGATCCAGAATTCTGACTATCTCGGCTGGGTCAAATCCCAAATGGGAAAGGGTAGGCGACAGGAAATTGGTGAGGTATCGTGCGGTATAAAATTTGTCCGGTTTTGCCCGATAGGCGCCACTCTCCCGAAAACTGACGTAGGTGTCGAGTGCGTGGCCGAAAGGCCCGTGACCAATGTCGTGCAAGAGCGCGGTAAGCTTTCCTCTCTGGACAATTTCTCTTCGCCGGCTGAGAATCTCCTCGGGAAGGTCCCTAGGCGTGCTTTCCCCGGGCACGTAGTACACACCCTTATCGAGTATTCCGGATAATGCCAGCTCTGCGTTCCTTGCCACGCCCAGTGAGTGCGATAGCCGAGAATGCGTGGAGGAAGGGAATTGGGTGTAACTGAACGAAAGCTGGCGAACTCTGTTCAGCCGCTGCAGCAGCGGGTGGGCGAGCACCGTCGCGAGTTTGTCGTCCAGATCGATGCAGCCGTGGATCGGATCATCGATTACGCGACGAGTACGGGACGTGACTACCTCATATGAGCGCCATCGGTCGGCGAGAAGCAACACATTTCCTGCTAATTCGGAATCTTTTCGTAGTGCATCCCTTTCTTGTTCGAGCTGCTTTAGTCTTTGGAGGTCACTACTCATAACGCTCAAGTGCGCCGCATCAAGGACGTTGGGTAGCGCGATCGACATCTGAATCTGTATGACGCGGTCCATGTAATCGGTTATTGAGCGCGTTATCTGGTGCTGGGATGCAGCCGCTTCGAATCGTTCCCTCCAGGCCGCTGCCAATCTGTGCCTAAACTCTTCTCGGTGGAAGAACCGCAACGCAAAGATAGCAGCGCACCAGAGAACGACGTACGATGCAACGAAGAGTCCCAGGGCAACAGGTAGGATGAGAACCGGTCGGCCAACAAGCCAGTCCTTTAAAATGAAACCCGTAGTCAGCGTTGTCACGAGTGACGCTATTGGTACAAATCCGCCAAATCGTCTTGAAAAGGCCACGGTAGCTTCTCTATTCTGTGGATAACCTTTGTCACTATACGACTGTTTTTATATTTATAGCAACGTTCCTCGGGAAACCGCCGGATACCCCTCTTCTTCTCCACGTCAGCAGACCAAGCCGTGCGCGGGACTAGAATGAGATATGGCCGCGCGATTCCTCGGGGCGCTTCTGCTGTTGGCCTGCGCGCCGGCATTCTGCCAGACAGACGACCTCGCGATCGGCAAGCTGTTGGTGGCCAGCCGCGATCTGGGCGATCCAAACTTTGCCAAAACCGTCATCCTGCTGGTGCACTACGACGAAGAAAAAGGCGCCGTCGGCCTGGTGATCAACAAGCGAACCGACGTGCCCATTTCGCGCGTGTTTCACGATCTGAAGGAAGCCAGCGGACGCCAGGACCCCGTTTATATCGGCGGCCCCGTGGAGTTGAACAGCGTGCTGGCGTTGCTGAAATCCCCAAAAAAGCCCGACGGCGCCGATCGCGTATTTGGCGACGTGTATCTGATCAGCGACCGGGATTTGCTGACGAAGACCCTGGCCTCCAGCGCGGAAGCCACCGCGTTTCACACCTACATCGGCTACGCGGGCTGGCAAACCGGACAACTGGAGCATGAAGTGGAGCTGGGCGCCTGGCACATCCTGCCGGCCGACGCGAGCACCGTGTTTCACGCCGATCCGGATTCGGTGTGGGAGCGCATGATTCGCCGGACTGAGCTGCAGATCGCGCGCCTGCTCACTTATACGCCGCTACTCCCGTCACCCGCTCCCCGATAACGAGCGCGTGAATGTGATCCGTCCCCTCATACGTCTTCACCGTCTCCAGATTGCACATGTGCCGCATGATCGGGTACTCGTCCATGATTCCGTTGGCGCCCAGCAGATCGCGGCTCAACCGCGCGCACTCCAGCGCCATCGCGACGTTATTGCGCTTCAGCATCGAGATGTGCGCCGGATCGATCTTGCCCTGGTCCTTCACGCGCCCGGCCTGAATTGCCAGCAGTTGCGCCTTGGTGATCTCGGTGATCATCCATGCCAGCTTTTCCTGCACCAGTTGATGGCTCGCAATGGGCCGGTTGTCGAACTGCTTGCGCACAATCGAATACTGCCGCGCGGTCTCGTAACAATCCATCGCCGCGCCCAGCACACCCCAGCCGATCCCGTAGCGCGCTTGCGATAGACAACTCAGCGGCGCTTTCAGCCCTTTCGCGCCGGGCAGCATCGCGGATGCAGGTACGCGGCAATCCGACAGTGCCAGGCTGGACGTCACCGACGCGCGCATCGACAGCTTCCCGTGGATCTCGGACGTTGTGAACCCGGGCGTTCCCTTCTCCACCAGGAACCCGCGAATCCCGTCGTCGGCACGCGCCCAAATAATGGCGACGTCGGCCATGGAGCCGTTCGTGATCCAGGTCTTCTCGCCGTTCAAAACCCAGTCATCGCCGGCCTGCTTCGCGCGCGTCTGCATTCCCGCGGGATTCGATCCGAAGCCCGGCTCGGTGAGTCCAAAACAGCCGATCGCTTCGCCCGATTGCATTTTCGGCAGCCAGCGATCTTTCTGCTCGGCCGATCCGTAGGTGTAGATCGGATACATCACCAGCGCGCCCTGCACGGAAACGAAGCTCCGCAGCCCCGAATCGCCGCGCTCGATTTCCTGCATGATCAGCCCGTATTCCACGTTGCTCAGCCCCGCGCAGCCGTAGCCCTCCAGATTCGCGCCCAGGAATCCAAGCTGCCCGATCTCCGGAATCAGCTCTTTCGGAAAACGCGCGTCGCGATAGCAATCGCGAATGATTGGGATTACGCGGTCTTCGACAAATTGCCGCGCAGTCTGCCGCACCAGCAGTTCTTGTTCCGAAAACAGCGAATCGATCAGCAGATAGTCGACGCCGGAGAAGCGAGCCATGGCCTTATTGTAAGCGCGAACTTCCGATAGATCCCCTCGAAAAACGAAACAGCCACTCGGTGGGGAAGATCCAATGAGGGTACCGCAGATGCTTGCCGTAGGGAACTGCGCCCAAGCCCCGCGCTGCATCACCGAAATGGAGATCGTAGCCCACGATCGCATCACCGGCCTCAGTGATTTGAACGACGCTGAAAAACGGCTCGATCCAGAAAGGGCCTCGCGCGGCCCGTCCACAAATCCGGTAACCGCGCACGCTTAGTCCATCCGCCGCAGTATTCAAGTTCGTCACCAAGCACCTACTCGAGCGCCGCGCATAGCCAACTAAAGGCATCTTGCTCTCGCATAGAACCCCGGTCCCACGCAACGTCGATATATGCCCTGGCGAATTCGGCAAGCTTCGCTTTCAGGTGCTCGAATTGACGACGTTGCTGGTTCATGATTAACTAGTCACTAGCTAGTCATTTTAGCAGGAGCAGCCGAATGAGCACTGTAACCGCCTTGGAAGCCAAGACCCGCTTCGGAGAACTTCTGGCTCGCGTGGCGCGTGGCGAGGAGATTGTAATCACCAGGCACGACAAGCCCGTGGCGCGAATTGTGCCAGAAGGACAAAGGTCGCTAGAGAGCGTGCGCCGGGCGGTTGACAGCATGCGCAAGATGCGCGAACGGATGTCGAAACGCAAGGGGTTCAAACCGCTCACGGATAAAGAGATCAAGGACGCCATTAACGAAGGTCGCCGGTGAGTGCCGGATTCATCGCGGATTCCTCGGTCGCGACAGCGTGGGTTGTTCTCTCTCAGTCCAGTCCCGAGACCGATCAATTGTTGGGTGAGATCAGAGCTGGTACATCCTTTGTCGTCCCGGTATTGTGGATGTTTGAAGTAGCCAACGCTCTGCTCGCCTTGCGGCGCCGCCAACGAATCCAAGGTGATGAATATATCCAGGGACTTCTTGACTTAGCGGACTCCCGTCCGATAGTTGACGATGAAGGGCCGGCCAGAGCTTTTGACGCAATCTCGAAACTTGCGCAGAAGCACGGGCTAACGGTATACGATGCAGTGTACTTGGAGCTGGCCCTGCGTCGCGGGCTTCCGCTAGCCACCCGCGACGCGGCCCTCAATAAGGCCGCCAAGCGCGCGGGCGTTCGAACCTTACTCCAAACTCGCTAAACGTCCAAATTCCGCACATCCAGCGCGTTCTCTTCAATAAACTTCCGCCGGCTTTCCACGTCTTCGCCCATCAGCGTGGAAAAAATAGTTTCGGTCTCCGCCAGATCGTGCAGATCCACCTTCAGCAGCGTACGCGTTTCCGCGTTCATCGTGGTGGCCCAAAGCTGCTCGGCATTCATCTCGCCCAGGCCTTTATAACGCTGGATAGAAACCTCGCGCATCCCTTCGCTTTTCACGTGTTCCAGCAGATCGCGCCATCCGGTCTTGATCTCCGCCTCAGCCTTGCCCTCCTTCAAAATCTTGAACGGCGGCCGATTGGACTTCGACACCTGACGCGCGATGGTTCGCATGCGTCGGAATTCGGGCTGCAACACCAAATCCACAGTGATGCCGCGCTCCGCATTCATCGGATCGTGATACACCACCTTCCAAGCTTCGTGCTCCTCCTCGCGCTCAATCCGCGCCGTCACCTTCGCGGCCGTCAACGCCTCAAGCACAGCCTCGAGATTGGCCTTGTCTTGAAAATCCGCCTTGGTATCCAGCTTGAAGTCGATATTCGATAGGGCCTCCACCACGCGCGGATCGCGCATACGGCGCTCCATGCGGCGGAAAATCTGCTGAAACTCGTCGAGCGAAATCAGGAACGAGCGCAGCTCCGCGCCCTCCAGTTTGGCGTCGTCCTGCATCTCTACAGAAAGATTTTCCGTCGCCCGCCGCAGGATCTCGCGCGTGAACTCCTTGTCGTCCTTGATGTATTTCTGCGACTTGCCCTTCTTGATCAGGTACAGCGGCGGCTGCGCCACAAACACATGCCCGCGCTTGATCAGCTCCTGCATATGCCGGAAGAAAAACGTCAGCAGCAGCGTGCGGATGTGCGACCCATCCACGTCGGCGTCCGTCATGATGATGATCTTGTGGTAGCGCAGCTTCGCGGCATCGAAATCCGTCAGCCCGATCCCGGTCCCGATCGCCGTGATCATGGAGCGGATTTCCTCGTGCCCCAGCATCTTGTCGTAGCGCGCTTTCTCGACGTTCAGGATCTTGCCCTTAAGCGGCAGAATGGCCTGATACCGCCGGTCCCGGCCCGATTTCGCAGTCCCGCCTGCCGATTCGCCCTCCACCAGGAACAGCTCGCAACGTTCCGGATCCTTCTCCTGGCAATCCGACAGCTTGCCCGGCAATCCGCCCGAGTCCATCGCGCCCTTGCGCCGCGTAAGATCGCGCGCCTTTCGAGCCGCTTCCCTGGCCCGCGCCGCGTCGATGGCCTTCGACACGATCTTCTTCATCACCGCCGGATTCTTGTCGAAGTGCTCGCCCAGCTTTTCATTGACAAGCTGCACGATAAAACCCTGAATGTCGCTGTTCAGTTTGCCTTTGGTCTGCCCTTCGAATTGTGGCTGCGGCAGTTTCACGCTCACAACCGCCGTCAGACCTTCGCGCACATCGTCGCCCGTCAGGTTCTCTTTAACGTCCTTGAACAGCCCGGCCTGTTGCCCGTAAGCGTTGATGGTGCGCGTCAGTGCGCTGCGGAAGCCGCTCAAATGGGACCCGCCGTCGACAGTGTTGATGTTGTTCGCGAAGCTGAAGATGCTCTCCGAATACCCGTCGTTATATTGCAGTGCCACTTCCATGCTCAGCAGGCCGCCGTTCGGCAGCTCGCGCTCGCCTTCGATGAAAATCGGCTTCTCGTGCAGCACCGCCTTGCCCTTATTCAGGTGCCGGATGAACTCCGCAATTCCGCCGCTATAGTGAAACTCGTGCTGCTTGACCGGGTCCGCTCGTTCGTCCATCAGCGTGATGGTGAGGCCCTTGTTCAGAAACGCCAGCTCGCGCAGCCGCTGCGCCAGAGTGTCGAAGTTGAACTCCGTCGCGTCCATGATGGTGCCGTCCGGCTTGAACGTGATCTTGGTGCCGGTCTTTTTTCCGGCCTTGCCGGTTTGCTTCAGCGGCCCTTGCGGAATGCCCTTCTCGTAGTCCTGCTCCCAGGTGAAAGTTTTATTCCAGATCTCCAGATGCAGAGATTCCGATAACGCATTCACGCAACTCACGCCGACGCCATGCAGCCCGCCGGATACTTTATAGCTCTTTGAATCGAACTTACCGCCGGCGTGCAGCTTGGTCATCACCACTTCCGCCGCCGAAATTCCGAACTCTTCCTTGATGTCCGTCGGGATGCCGCGGCCGTTGTCCACCACGGTGAGTGAATTGTCATCGTGAATGGTGACATCCACCTTGTCGCAGAATCCGGCCAGCGCTTCGTCCACCGAATTGTCCACCACTTCGTAAACCAGGTGATGCAGGCCGTTCTCAGTGGTGGAACCTATGTACATCGCCGGTCGCAGACGCACTGCTTCCAGGCCTTCCAGCACTTTGATGCTACTCGAATCGTAGACTTCGACTGGAGTCACTTCTTTTGTTGCCATGTTTTAAAACTCGATCCTTTTCGCTTGTCTGCTGACCGTCTGACCCCGCGCTTGATGCTTCAAATGCGCATAGGCATTACGACGTAGCGGTATTTGTATCCGGCGTCGCCATCCACGGCGGGCCGAAGTTCTCCGGCGCTATTGGCGTCCTTGAAATGAAACGTGACCTTGTTCTCATTTGACGCCCGCAGAAAATCCAGCAGGTAGTTTGCATTAAACCCAATCTCTACCGCGTCCCCGTTGTAGTCCGCCGGCAAGCTTTCTTCACTTTCCCCGGTCTCGGACAGCGACGAATGAATATGCAGCTCGCCCTCATGAACTTTCAGCCGGATCGCCCTGGACCGCTCATCGGAAAATTGCGAGACGCGCTCAATCGACTTGCGCAGTTCCTCACGTTCCAGCACCACCGAATACGGATGATCCTTCGGCAGCACACGCTCGAAGTCCGGAAAGTTCCCCGTCAATTTGCGGCTCAGCAGCAAGCGCTCGCCAAACTGAAAGAACAGGTGATTGTCGTCACCCGAGAACGCCAGCTTGGCATCCGCGTTCGACTCCTGCCCCAGCTTCAAAATCTCGCCCATCGCCTTGCGTGGCAGCAAAGCGCGAAACACACTGGTCACACTGGGCAGATCTATTGGATGCTCCACCATTGCTAATCGATGCCCGTCCGTCGCCACCATCGCCAATCCATTGCTCTTCAATAACAGCAGCGACCCGTTCAGCGTGAAGCGCGACTCTTCCATCGAGATCGCGAAGATGGTCCGCGAGATCATGGACGCCAGCACGCCCACTGGAATCTGCGCCAGCACGTCGGGCATCTGCGGTAGCTCGGGGAAGCTCTCGCGCGACATCCCGGCAATCCGCGTTCGCGAACGCCCGCACACCAAACTCGCCCACTGGTTGTCGTGCAGCTTCACTTCCAGGTCCGCATCCGGAAGCAGCCGCACATAATCCAGCAATCGCTTGGCTGGAATGGTCCCCGCGCCTTGCTTCTTCACCCGCGCTGGGCACGATGACCGGATCCCCAACTCCAGATCCGTAGCCGTCAAATTGATCCGATCCCCAGTCGCTTCCACCAGCACATTCGACAGGATCGGAATAGTGGTCTTCTTCTCAACTACGCCCTGCGAAAGATTCAGCTCTCGAACCAGGTCCGTTTTGCTGACTGTAAACTCCATCATTTCCCCTCACTCAGATTGCGTGGTACGCGCCGCTTAATTAGCTTTAGAGCCTTCTCAAATGAGTCTCTAAATAGAACCGTAATGGTAGGGCCTGTTGAAATGTTGATTTCTCTCTAAATTATACAAAAATCAGAAACTTCTTGCCACTAGAAGTTGTGGATTCCGGGGTGTTGGACCAAGGAAAATTAGTCTCCCGTGAACTCTTCCACAGCCGATCACAGCCTGCGCCGGGCCCTAGGTGTGGATAATCCGAATAACCCTAATGGATTGAATCGATTAGACTGTGGATGAGACTGTTCAAATCTGGACTGAGCTGCCGGAGGCGGTCAATCTTCTGAACCGAGTGCAGAACGGTGGTGTGGTGCTTGCCGTTGAATGCTCTTCCAATCTCCGGCAGCGATGCGGGTGTCAGTTCCTTGGCCAGGTACATGGCGATCTGGCGGGGATAGGCGATCTTTTGCTCGTTTGTCTTTTGCTTGAGCTGCGACGGCTGCAGCGAGAACTTTTCAGCCACCGCTTTGACGATGGATTCGATGGTAATTCTCCGCTCCCCGCCTGCGGTGAGGTGCTTCAACACCTGCTGCGCCATCGGAAGTGTAATGTCCGTGCCCGTGACCGAAGAATAGGCGATCAGCTTGGTCAGGGCGCCTTCCAGCTCACGAACATTCTGCTTGGTTTTTGTTGCGATGAAGATGCGCACCTCTTCCGGCAGCGCGACGCCCTCGGCTTCGGCTTTCTTATCCAGAATCGCCATCTTGGTTTCCAGATCCGGCGGTTGCACGTCTACCATCAGCCCCCATTCAAAGCGCGACCGCAGCCGCTCCACTAGTCCCGGCGTATTCTTGGGGGGCGTGTCGCTCGAAATCACAATCTGCTTCTGGTGCTCGAACAGATCGTTGAAAGTGTGAAAAAACTCCTCCATGGTGCGCTCTTTGCCGGCCAGGATTTGAATGTCGTCGATGAGCAGAGCGTCGGCCGAACGGTAGTGCCGGTGAAAGAGCTGCATGCGGTCGTTCTTGATGCAAGTGATCATCTCGTTCATGAATCGTTCGCTCGAGGTATAGATAATCCGCATGCTGGCGTGATGATCCACCATGGAACGCCCGATAGCGTGCATCAGGTGCGTCTTTCCCATCCCCACTCCGCCGTAAATAAAAAGCGGGTTGTAAGTGCGCGAAGGATTCGTCACCACCGCCTGGGCCGCCGCATGGGCGAACTGATTGCAGGAACCCACCACGAAGCTATCGAAAGTGAACCTCGGATTCAGCGTGATGGATGTCGCAAACAAGGACTCCTGTTTTTCGTCCAGCACAATCTTGCTGCTGCTGGCCTGCACTGTCCCGTGAATCTCATACACGATCTCGCGCAGCGTTAGATTCATTTCGCGGACCGCGGACCAGATGTCCGCCGAATACTCCTGTTGAATCCAATCCCGCGTCTGCGTGTCCGGAACCGACACCCACAATCGGTCCCCCTCCGATTTCACAAAGGCCGCCTTGGATAGCCAGTTCTCGAAAGCCTCGGTGCTGATCTTGCCCGAGATCTGTTGCTTAATACGCTCCCAGATATTCATTCCTCATTCACAATCCGCGCAGTTTTTGCACATGTTTTCCACAGCTTGTGGAAAAGATAAAATTCAAGTGTTTGTACTATTGGAGGAGCCGGCCTGATTGCCACCTATGCCAAGCGGTCCCTCTGGAAACCGTCTCTGTCCTCTATTGAGGCAACGTCAGCATAGCACAACCAGTTGAGGCCTGTAATCATTTTTTACTCCTTTGCTTTGAATGGGTTATCTGAAACACGATCGCTTCAAAATGGTTGGAATAGCTGTCGGCCATGCGTGTGAATATTGGGTAAACCCCTAGGTGTGTGGGAGTTTTAGCTCGCACGGATAGTCCTGCGTGCAGCCAGGCATTCCCGACCCAAGTTTGACAGTCCTGCGGCCCGCGCGCGACAATAATGACGTTCGCCTCGTGGCGATTTACGCAGTTCGCCTCGCGGGAGTAACTCAGCTGGTAGAGTGCAACCTTGCCAAGGTTGATGTCGCGGGTTCGAATCCCGTCTCCCGCTCCATTCCCCAAAACTTGCCCGGGAACATTTCCCTGGCACTCCTTCGTACTTATAGAGTGGAGGCCCGCGATGCTTGGATTCCTGCTGTGGTGCGTGCTGTTCATTCTGTGCTGGCCGCTGGCATTGGCGGCGCTCTTCCTGTATCCCATCGTATGGCTGCTTCTTCTGCCCTTCCGGATCATCGGTATCGCCGTGGGCGGCGTGCTGGAACTGGTGTGGGCCATCATAACGCTGCCCGCGCGAGTAATCCGGCGAGTGGCCTAGTCGATATAGTGGCTTAATCGATATAGATCCGCTTCACTCGCGCGTGAATCCCGCACAGCACGCTGTAGGAGATGGTGCCGGCCAGGCGTGCAATCTGCTGTGCATCAATCGACACGCCGCCTTCCGATCCAAGCAGCGTAACCGGGTCCCCGGCAACCAGCGGCGGGCAATGCGTGATGTCGATGGTGGTTAAATCCATCGATACCGCCCCGATCATAGGCGCCAGGTGCCCATTCGCAATCACCCGGCCTTTGTTCGAGAGCCGATGCGGGATGCCGTCGGCATATCCAGCGGCCAGAACCGCGATTCGCGTCGGCTGCGTAGTCCGATACATCCCGCCATAGCCCACCAGCGCGCCGGCCGGCAGATCCTTCACGGCCAGCACCGCCGTCTTCCAAGCCAGCGCCGGCCGAACCTCCAGCAGCCGTGGCGGCGCCATCCCCTTCGCCACTGGCGAAACGTAGCCATAAACCGCATGCCCGGGCCGCACCAGTCGCTGCCATGCGTCGCGGCGTCCATATGCGACCGGAGTGCTGCTTGCTAAATGCAAAATCGGCGGGTGTACGCCGCCACGCGCCAGCTCCGAGCAGAGCGTTTGAAAAACGTGCAACTGTTCTTCGGTCTGGCTGCTCGCGTAATTGGCGGCCGACGCGAAGTGCGTCATCAGACCTTCCAGCCGCGCGTTCTGGGCAGCGCCGATGGCCTCCAGAATGTCCGTTGCCGGAGCACGCGTTCCCAGCCGACCCATCCCGCTGTCGATTTTCAGATGATAGTCGGCCGTAACCCCGCGAGCCGCCGCCAGTCGATCCCATTCCGCAATATCGGCAAGCGAATGAATCACCGGCGTCAGGTTGTAATCCAGAAGACCGGCTCGTTCGGCGGGCAGGAAATCCGCCATCACTAAAATGCGCGTGGTGATTCCCCGGTCGCGCAGGATCGCGCCCTCTTCCACGTTGCTCACCGCCAGCCAGCGCGCTCCGGCCGCGGCCAGCGCCCGGGAAACCTCCACCGCCCCGTGCCGGTAGGCATCCGCCTTCACCACTGGCATCACTTCCACATCAGGACCCACTACGTCGCAGACGGCGCGAAAGTTTTCGACGATTTGTTTGAGGGAGATTTCTACCCAGGAACGATACGCGAACGGGCCCATGAGTTTATCCTAAGGCCGGCGCACCAGTAGAGCCTCATACTGGCCGGTCACCGCGTCCCAGCCGTAACGCTCAGCCACGCGCTCCATAGACCGGCGGCTGAACTCAGCCCGCTCCTGGACAGACATGTTCAAGAGTTCCTCGATCTTCTGTTTTAGATTCCCAGCCTCAAACGCGATTCCCACTCCGCCCGCCACCTCCGCATTTTCCGGAGTATTCAGATATAAAACCAGCGCGCCGCGGCCCATGGCTTCAATCAGCGCCGGATGTGTGCCGCCCACCTCTGTGGCGTGGATGTATGCCAGGCAGTTCGAGAGCAGCTCATGATACCCCGCGCCGTAGATCGCCCCAGGCATCACCACTCGCGTATCCCGGGTATCGCGCACCCGCCCGATGTACTCCTGCGCGTAGGGCGCGTCGCCGATCAGCGCCAGCTTCATCGGCGTGTCAACTTGCTCGAACGCCTCCCGCACCAGCAGCGCGTTATTTTCCGGCTCCATCCGGCTGACGTATAGAAAGTAGCCGCCTGGTTCCAGGCCAAGTTGCCCCAGCACCTCGGCGGTTTCCACTTTTCCCGTTTCCGCGCCATAAGGAATAAACCGGGTCCGCTTCCCATAGCGCTCCAGATAATACGCTTCAATCTGTCGCGCGTCGGTAATCACCACGGTCGGGCAAAACGTCGCCAGCCACTCCGACGCCGCATACCAGGCCTTCGCCAGCCGGTTCCATTTCTTGCGCTTGCGCTCCAGCCCATCCACGTTCAACAGCGTCGGAATTCCCGCCAGGCGGGGCGGAAGCGTGAAGATCGCATTCGCGCCGTTGCAATACAACGCAACGTCAACTCGATGGAAAATCAAATGCACCGTGGAAAAGAACGTGTGAACAATGGTGTCGAAATACTTGTGGCGCCAGGTAGGCAAATACACAAGTGAAACACCACGATAGGCTGTCTCCCGATACCGTTCGCGGCAATAAACCGTGACGCGATGCCCGCGCGCCACCAGCCGCGTGGAGAGCTCTTCGGCGAACGTCTCAAACCCGCCATATCGCGCGGGGATACCACGAGTGCCGAGAATCGCGATGCGCGCCGCTTTCCGCCTCCTGCCCGCGCCCGCGCTAGCCCCGCGCCGCCTTCGATCGCGCCAAAGGCCGCCCCGACGACTTCGGCTTGCTGGCCGGCGCGCTCACCGGATCAAAGCGGAACCAGTGCGCAATGTACTCATCGTCCACGCGCTTGCGGCTCATGATGTCGCGCCGCTTGGCCATCACCCGCCTCCAGTTCTTCGCAATGTACCAGAACGCTTTCAGTGAACTCTGTTCCCGCACCAGGCAGCAGGAGATCACCACCAGGTCCCGCACCGTAATCGAAAACCAGTTCCGCCGGTACAGATCGCCGGTAATATTCTTCATGCGCATCAGGAAGCGATTCTTCACCGAATGCATGTTGATCACCGGAGGCAGCGCCCGCCGGTTGCCCGGCAGCACGTTACGGACATGATAGCCGCGCGCGTGGGGCGTGTAAATGCAGCGCCAGCCCAGCAATTGCGCCCGCCACGCCACGTCGGCGTCCTCGCGATATACGAAAAAATCAGGATCGAAAAACTCGCCGTCCACCGCGATATCGTCGATCATTTGCCGCCGATACAAAGCCGCCGCCGCCGTGGCGCCAAAAACAAATTCATGGTTCAGATAGTGGCCGTTGTCCACTTCCTGGCTACCGCGATCCAGGTGCCGCAGCATGGGAGTGAAATAAATCCCCGTGGAATCCACTAGAGGTTTGTCGGGCAGATCGAAGGTGGCGCGAATGGTCAGCAGTTTTCCGCACACCGTGCCGATCTTGGGATCCATTTGCCCGGAATCGGCCAGAGCTTGGATGAAGTTTGGAAGCAGCAGGACATCCGGATTCAAAGTAAGCACCCAGTCGCCGCCGCTCATCCGGATCGCTTGGTTCTGTGCCGCGGCAAAACCGATGTTCTCGTCGTTGTAAACCACCCTGGCAGCGGTCCACGAACTGCTCCAGGATATCCACCGTGCCATCGGTAGAGGCATTATCGATGATGATGATTTCCTTATTGGCGTAACGCTGCGCGAGAACCGACTCCAGGCATCGCTTAATGAATCGACCGCTATTAAATGTGACGATTGTGACGGAAACCCGATCGTTACATGACATGTATGTGGGTCGCGACTCTATTCTTTTGATTTTTTTACTGCTGTTGTTCCTCTACTGCTTTGCTGAAACCCAAACATTTCAGTTCACCGACACGGCCAGAGATAAGACTGCGTCCCGCGAGCCGGCCTATTCTTGCATATACCCTAATTGGCCTGAGACTTCGCCGCGTCACCACCCCGATGGCCGTTCGAAACAAGGAACCGAGCACTACTGCCGCGCTCACCCACCGGAAATCACGCGGGCGAAAGTGCTTCGAGGCATACCTTAGAAGGCTAACATACCAGTACGCCTCACGGCATTCCCAGTCTAACCCTGCAATACTGTGGCCACCTTCATGAAAAGCTGTAACTTGCGGGACATACTGTATTTTAAGGCCTAAGTCGCAAGCCCGCTTGCAGAAATCCACGTCTTCAAACCAAAGCGGATAAAATTGTGTGTCAAAACCGCCCAGCCGCTGCCACACTTCGCGCCGGAACATCAGGAACGCCCCGGGCGGTTGCTCGGCTTCGGCCGCTAGCGAAAGGTCCCGATCGAAACATCGATAGGAGCGGTTCACCGAATTCACCGGGACCAGCCGGTTGATGCCCAGCACCTCAAAAACCAATGTCGAGGCCTTCGGGAAACGGCGCAGCGTGAAGCCAACCTGCGCATGTCCGTGTTCATCGGTGAGCTGGCCCGCCGCTAAGCCGGTCCCGGCTTCCAGGCACGCTGTCTCCAATTTCTCGATCGATGTTTTTAATTCGGTATCCGGATTCAACAACAGAATCAGTTCCGTGTCGAGTGCCGCTACGCCCTGATTCACTGCTCCCGCAAATCCACGGTTCCCCGCGTTAGCGATCAATCTCGCCAAAGTATGCCGGCGAACCAGCTCGCACGTGGCATCGTGGGACGCATTGTCGACCACCACCACGGGTAACTCGGCGCAAGATTTCAGACAACGTTCGATCATGCCCGCCGAGTTATACGTCACAATCACCACACCCGTGCGGCTCATGTTAGGGCGAAGTACAGCCTCCAGTACAGATCGAACCCGGTCGATTGCTGGATTTCGCGGATGTCGTTCTCGCTTTGTTCCACAACGGCGGGAAAACGGGGGCAGTGCTTTCCCCTGGCCTCGCGAAACTGGCGCAGGCCGTCCGCCTTGCCCGCAACGTAGCTTAACAGCGCCCCATGCCGGAGCGCGACGAATCCCCATAAAGCCTGTGCGATGAGAACTGGCCAACCATAGCGTAAGATCCAGTTCGGCGGATAGTGTTTCGCCACGAGCAGTAACTGATTGCGCGAAATCCTTCGCACCGTATCCGGGTGCCACCGGCCCAGCGTGGCGCTGCCCTGGTGATAGGCGACTGCCTCCGGGACATACAATCCTCCGAAACCAGCCTCGGCGCAGCGCAGCCCAAAGTCCACGTCTTCCAGGTACGATTCGAACCGTTCATCAAGGAACCCCACCCGTTCAAACAATGCCGCCCGAAAGACGGCTGCCGTGAACGGCGCTAACTGTATGGTTCTGCGCTGGTTCCACATAGGCGAATCCAGGCATCCGTGCCCGCACCGCAGCGCGCAGGCACCCCGGCACACCGCATCGAACGAGCCGTCAATTAGTTCCGGCGTGCGCGAGTTCAGCAACTTACCGGTCGCAAACCAGGCGCCGGCCGATTCCAGCTCAGCCATCAAGCGTTCCAGCCAGTCCGCCGCCGGCGTGACGTCGTTGTTCAGAATCCCGATCCATTCCGTGTCCGTTTCCCGAAGGCCGCGATTGACCGCCGCGGCAAACCCCGCGTTCGATGCCAGCGTGATCACCTGCGCACCCGCGCGCGCCGCCACCGCGGCCGAATCGTCGGTGCTGCCATTATCCACCACAATCACCCGGTCAATCGGATAGGTCTGGCGGCCCAGGTTCTCCAGTGCCTGCCCGAGCAAAGCCGCCCGATTCCAAGTGGGAATGACGATAGCGACCCGGGAAGCCATTACTTCGAAAACCGCTTCTTCACGAGAAAATACAGGTTGTAAAAGCCGTCCCGCCAGGGGTTCAGCTTGATCTCCCCCAGCCGCGACGTATACAGGATCGAGATTTCCGCGAACCGGATTCGGCTGTTCTTCAGCGCTTCAATCTTGATCTCTTCGGAAAACGCCATGCTGTTGGATTCCAGATGCATGTGCTCCAGAATGTTGCGCCGGAAAACCCACATCCCGGATTGCGAATCGCGCACCCATCGAAAATACAGCAGCGACATCGCGAGCGAAAGCACCCAGTTGCCGATCCGGTGTTTCATGCTCATGGCTTTCGGATCGCGCACCGGAAATCGCGAGGCGTTGAGAAAATCCACGTCCAGGTGCAGCAGCGCCTCCAGCAGATAGGAAATCGCATCGGGCGGATAGCTGTGATCGCCGTCCAAAGTGATGATGATGTCACCCGTGGCCGACGCGAACCCGCGCTTGTAGCTTCTTCCATAGCCGCGCACCGGTTCGCGGATCACTTCGGCGCCGAACGACCGCGCCACATCCGATGTCCGGTCGGTTGACCCGTTGTCCACCACGATCACCTGATCGACAAAATCCGGCATCCGGCGCAACACCTGTTCGATCCCTTGTTCCTCATTCAGACAGGGAGTGATTACTGTAATCCTTTGCGACTTGTACACGTTGGGGCTAAGAGCCGGACCTGAATTGCCTCAAAGTGCCGCGCCGGCGCTGGTACCATATTCTCATGAAGTTGTTTTGTGTCCTGTTGTGTTCTCTCGCAGCCCTCGCGGCCGCCGCTTTCGCCAGCGTGAATCCTGAACTGCACCAGGTGAAGCGGGTTTACATCCTGTCGATGGGGAGCGGCATGGATCAGTATCTGGCCAACCAACTCACCATATCCGGCATCTTCGAGGTGGTCACCGATCCCAAGAAGGCCGACGCTATCGTCACTGATAATGTGGGTGAAGCCTTTCAAACGAAACTAGACGATTTGTATAAACCGCCTGCTCCGCCGAAAAAGGAAGCCGATGCCGCCAAGGCCGCGGATGACTCGAACGCCGACACAAAGCCGGCCCCCAAGGACCGATTTGCCGATATCGATTTTAGCGGCGGCCGCGGGTTTACTACCAGCTCGTTCGGCCGCGGAAAGGGCAATTTCTTCGTCGTAGATCGAAGTAGCAGGGTGGTGCTGTGGTCGGTTTACGAGCGCTCTAAGAACTCTACGCCCGGCGAACTCACCAAAACCGCCAGCCGGGTGGTGAAGCACCTCAAAGACGATCTCACCGAGAAAAAGGCGTCCGAGTAGACGCTCCTACCGCCGCTTCTCCCGCAGCACTTCGCGATAGCTTTCCACCAACCGCGCCGTGAGCACCCGCATGTCGCGCGTCGCCACCACTTCCTCTCGCGCGCGGCAGGCTAGCTTTCGCGCTTGTTCCGGATGGTCGAACAGCTCGACAATTTTCCGCGCGAATTCGCCCGGATCTTCCGCCAGTGCGCAGATCTCGCCATCTTTCGCCGCCAGCCCTTCGGCGCCCAGCGGTGTCGAGACCACCGGAATTCCCGCTGCGAACGCTTCCAGCAATTTCACCCGCATCCCCGATCCACTCAAAATCGGACAGACGAATACGGCGTAACGGCTCAGCGGCTCGCGCACATCCTCCACAAATCCCCGCAGCTCGATATTGTCCGGCAGAGCCGGGAGCGAATGACGCGGCGGCGGCTCGGAACCGACAATCACCAGCCGAGCTCCCGGCTTATGTTTCAGCACCGCCGGCAGGACTTTTTGCGTGAACCAATTGAGCCCCTCCTGATTGGGAAGATGCCGAAAGCTTCCGAGAAACAGCATCGTTTCCGGCTCGCGGCCAGACGCCTGAAATTCATAGCGCGACGTCGCGATGCCCGCGCGGTTGTCGTCGATCCGGCCGCGTAAGCCCGGCACAAAGGACAAAAGATAATTGCCGTTCTCCGGGCTGCACACCTGCACGCGATCGAAACGCGGCAACACGCGCAGCTCATAACGCAGCGCCCGTAGATATTCGTAAGCCACCTTCGCCTTTTCAATCGTGCCCCGCGGATTCGCGGAGCCTCGCGCGATGGACTGAAAGTAGATATCGTGTTCAAACAGCACGCATCCCAAGCGCCGATAATCGCCGCCATATTGGCTCAGCGCCGTATATTCAAGCTGCACCACGTCGATCTCGCGCACGTACATTTCGCGATGCATCCGCCACTCGAACTCCTGGCTCGCGAATTCGCTCACAGCATGCGGAAGAATGGAACCGAACTGTTTCTCTCTGCTCTCGGTTCGGAGCAGATACTCCGCCGACGCCACCTGAGTCTCCAGCTCCTGGTGCGGTTCGCGTTGCCAGGGATGATCCAACAGGATGAGCAAATGCAATTCCGACAGGCGGCTCAATTCGAGCGCGGTCTGATACATGAAGACCCCGCCGCCGTGGATCGGCGGACAAATCGGATAAGGAGAAACAAAAAGCACGCTCAGCCGTTCGGAGCCATGTGCATTTCGCAGCGTTGCGAAGCGATCGCGGAAGTAGCCGCCCATCGGCCGGCGAAACGCCTCGGTATCGTCAATAACGGCCAAGTCGCGGGCCCGCGACCGCGACCGTAGGGCGCCAGGCAATTGCCTCCACGCTCGCCACAATCCCGCAAAGTTCGCGCGTTCCGGCGACTCGCCGAAGAGCACCGTCACCACCGCACCCGCATACGAGAAAAAGAAATGTGAAATCAGGCGCGGCCACTCGTGAATGTTCTTCCAGCAGAACAGCGCGAAGTTCTTTTTCAACACCAGATCGATCTGCGCCGCCGTGAATTTCTTCCCGATGGTCCCGCGATGCTCGTGATAGACCACACTGTGCGGTTGATACAGCACCTTCCAGCCGCGCTTCCACGCCAGGTAGCCGACATCAGTGTCTTCCATGTAGAACGGCGCTAGCAGCTCATCGAATCCGGCCAGCTCAAGGAACTTTCGCCGGTCGAACGCGCAGGAACCACCGCCGCCGTAGGCGCACGGGTAGGGAATTTGGATCGCCGGATCGTCGCGATGCCGCACGCGCAGCGATCCGTTCTCCCACCACAATTGCGTCAGGCCGGTCTCTTCGCGCAGCTTGCTCGGATCGCTGAAAAAGATCTGGCACGCCACCGAGAACACGGTCTCGTCGGTGAAAGCTTCCAGCAGCGGAGCGAGAAAGTCGCGCTCCACGCGCATGTCGCTGTTGAGCAGCACCACGATGTCGTTCTTGGCCGCGCGAAAACCGGCGTTCGATCCGCCGCCAAATCCAAGATTGCGATCGAGCGCCAGCACACGCACGGAAGGGAAATACTGACGCAGGAATTCCGCGCTGCCGTCTTCCGATCCGTTATCCACCACGATGATTTCGTTATCAGAATTTCCTTCGAGAGCTTCAATGATCGACGGGATGTATTTTTCAAGAAGATCGCGCCCGTTCCAGTTCGGAATCACGACGCTCGCCGACGCGTTGTTGGCGCGCTGGTTCGCAGGCACTGATTTCTTGCGAAATTTGGAGGCGAGATCCACCAGCGCCAGCGCCGCCATCGCGATCGCGAGAAGGATCGGGAAAAGAAGGATGAGCGGAAGAGCCTTAACGAATCGCCAGAGAATGATCAGGAACGTTTTCACTATTTCGAAAGGTCGGGCCCCAGCCCAACCGTTCGTCCCATTTTCACCCAGCGCGACGCGCGAATCATTTCAAGCTGCGCCGCCAGCTCCGCGCGTTGTGCTTCCGCGGTTTGCGCCCATATGGTCCGTTCGCGCACCGTTGCTTCGGCAGCATCCAGCAGTCCGACGCAATGCGCCAGCTCCTGGCACTTCGCTTCCAGCTCCCCCGAAGCCTTGCGGGCCCATGCGGTCTTCACTTGATCCTCTTGTTCCATGCGGGCAACTTGCGCCTGATAGCCGGTGGCCAGCTCGGCCGCCTCAGTTTGTAATGCGACGATGCGCTCTCCGGCAGTCTTCAAATCGGTATCCAGCCGTTGCGCCCATTGGTTGCGCTCCTCGAGTTCTCGGGTCTGCTGCCGAAACAATTCCAGGAGAGCCTGGCGGTCCGCTTTGATATCAGCGAGCTGGCGCTCCAGCGCCTCCACGTGGAGTTCGCGCTCTCGCAGCATATTGGCCGCTTTGGGGACATACACAAACGACTTTGGTTCGGGCAGGGGTCCCCGCGAGCAAAGAGCAAGGAAGAAGTGGGCATCCGCGGCAGTGCCTCCGCCGCCGTCGATGCGTGCCTCCGCCGGCCAGAAGCTTATCGCCGGATGAAACGCGAAAGATTCTACCCGATTCTGGAGCAGCAAGCGAACATTCGGGAAAACGCGTTCGAGCTCCCGGACGAACTCCTGGGCTTCAAATTCGTGCTCATGGTAAGGGTTCGGGCCGGTCTCCGCGCGAGTCTTGGCGTAATAGCATTTGTTCGGCGACGAGACGATGAACAGGCCTTCGCGAGTCAGGACGCGCGCGGTTTCATCCAGAAACGCGCGATAGTTCGTGAGGTGCTCGATCACTTCGAACGCGACCAGGACATCGAATGATTGCGGCGGGAAGGGAACTGCCGTGCAGGACGATTCGAGAAACCGGAGGCCAGGAAGCGGGTAGTTTGCGCTCGCGTATTCGATCGCATCCGCCGCGATGTCCACGCCGGTCACTTCGGCGGCAGACTGCGCGAGTTCGGCCGATCCATAGCCGGTGCCGCAACCGGCATCCAGCACCCGCTTGCCCTGTACATACCGGCGAGCGAAGGCATAGCGAGCCACATGCTCGCTCCAAAGGTCGTCGTTCACTTGGCCCGGAATGACCCGCTCTCCGGTGAATTCAACCAACGGCGGGCTCCGCGTGGACGGTGGAGATACAACGATTCAGTTCGACGCGGCAGGGCAGATGAATGTGCCCGTAGACCTCGCCGTCGGCCGGCCCCATCTGCAAGACAATGGCGTTGTCCACCCAATCGCAAGTGCGGTAGGAATGCAGCGTTCCATCGGCGATGGCCGGCGAAAAGGAAAAAGCCGAGGGGTAAAGTTCGGGAAGCTGGAGGTGAAAATCCACTGTGAAGATATCGCCTGTCATCATGGGAGGGAGGTCGAAGGCTTCGCGCGCCGTGTTTGTGCCGGCGAAATCCAGCCCGATGTGGTTGCGCATCATGAAGCCGACGATCGGCAGCGTAATGTCTTCGATGGCACGGACGCTGATGCGAATCACGATGGTGGATGATGGCTCCAGAATAAAAAGTGGGCTGCCCTGCGGCATCCAGGACAGCAATGCCCATCACCTCCGCGCGGCCGTCGCCAAAACGATGATCTATATTCGGGATGGTGTCCACGATCTCCGGCGCCTTCACAGGTTCATGAGGAACCTCTTGCTCTTTGCGATGCGTGCCGGCTAAATAGACGTTGTCTTTCTCGACCATCGCCGCCATATAACGTGTGATCACCGTATCCGTGTTTCCTATATCTCTGACGCGGCCGGCGTCCAGCCACATCGCGCGGTCTCCTAGCGCCTTCACTTCGGCTATAGCGTGCGACACGAAGAGAATGGTCACGCCGGCGTCGCGCATCTCGTGGACCTTGCGCATGCAGCGCTGGCGAAAATAGATATCGCCTACGGAGAGGGCCTCATCGACGAGCAGGATCTCGGGTTCCACGTGGATGGCGACGGCAAAGGCCAGGCGCACGCCCATGCCGCTCGAGTAAGTCTTTACCGGCTGATCGATGAACTCGCCAATCTCGGCGAACTCTTCGATCTGTGGAAACTTCGCGTCGATTTCACGGCGCGAGAGGCCGAGGATCGCGGCGTTCATGTAGACGTTCTGGCGTCCGGTGAATTCCTGATTGAAGCCCGTGCCCAATTCAAGCAGTGCTGCGACGCGGCCGTTGACGGCAACTTCGCCTTTGGAGGGATGCAGTATGCCCGCGACGATTTGTAGCAGTGTGCTTTTCCCCGAGCCGTTCTCGCCCACGATACAGAACGTTTCGCCGCGCTGGATCTGGAACGCTACGTCATTGAGCGCCGCGAAGTCATGGTGGAACGAGATGCGGTTCAGACACAATAATTCCTTGAGGCGGGAGCTTGGAGAAGAGTAGATCGGGTAGTTCTTGGAGACACTCCGGAACTCGACGATCGGTTGCGGCACTAAATCGAATCTACTGGAGGGAAAAAGCGGGTGTCAAATGGAAAGCCTGCTCGATGAGTTGTTTCAGGGCGGCCGCCAACCCCCGCCCACCCACCTAGACGCTGATAGTGCGGTGAACTCGCCGCAAATTAGTGAGGCAGATTATCTCACCCTGCGTTTTCATCTAGGCAAAGCAGGTCGAGGAAGCCGGTAGCCGCCCTGTTGGGTAATCGCAGTCGATAGAAACCTCCTGCATACTCACCTTCAACTGGCTGGCTTCTTACATCCACCAGGCTCAGTTATTAAGTAACTCTAATGTGGGTCTTTTGTCAAGCGTTTTAATCATTTAGCCCGTGCTGGTTGACAGGCTATTGCGCCGCCGCCTACCCTTGGAAAAGCACTGCCGGTGTAGCTCAGGTGGTTAGAGCGACGGTCTCATAATCCGTAGGTCGCAGGTTCGACTCCTGCCGCCGGCACCATCAAGGCTTGGTATCGGATCCTGTCGAGATAATCCACTCGTAAATCCTTTGAAGTTCCAGCTGCGAGTAATATTCGATCTCGATGCGGCCGCGCTGGTCCGACTTTTCGACAATCCGGACCCGCGTACCTAAGGCTGCTTCCAGCTCTCCAACGGCGGCTTTGATGTTCGGGTCCTGAAGCGCGTCTTGTGAGGGTTCCCTCGGCTCATTGACCTTCTTCACCAGCCGCTCGACTTGCCGGACGGAGAAACCTTGTGCCGCAGCTTTCTCGGCGACCTGAGTTTGCAGTTCAGGACTGACCAAGCCAAGGATCGCACGAGCATGGCCCATCGATAGGCGCCGCTCCGCGACTAAGAGCTGCACCTCGCGAGGCAGCCGCAGCAGGCGAATCATGTTGGTGATCGTCGTTCGATCTTTGCCGGTGCGTGCCGCGATTTCTTCGTGGCTGAGATTCATTTCGCGGTGCAGCCGTTCCAGGGCCTGCGCAGTCTCCATGGGGTTCAAGTCTTCGCGTTGGATGTTTTCGATGAGCGCGATTTCGAGGATTCTGTCATCGGCATAATCCTGGATGATGGCGGGCACTTCCAGTAATCCCGCTAGTTTGGCAGCACGCAGACGCCGCTCACCGGCGATCAGCTCATAACCGGAGCCGTGGCGTCGAACCAGGAGCGGTTGTATTATCCCATGTGTTTCTATAGAGTTAGAAAGCTCTTCCAAGCGTGTCGCATCGAAGATCGAGCGTGGTTGCAAAGGGTTCGGCTGGATGTTCGCAATTGGGATGGAGGCGACTTGTGGTCCGTCCGAAGGTGGCTCGGGCGATGGCTGAGTTGCAATAGCGACTTGTTTCTGCGGGAGGAGAGCCGAAAGGCCTCTACCCAGGGCTTTGCGTTGCTTGTCCGGCGTTATGTTCACGGGCCAGGACCTCCTTTGCCAGTTGTATGTAGCTCTCGGCGCCGCGAGACCGGACGTCATACGCAATGATCGGCTTGCCGTAGCTGGGTGCTTCGGCGAGTCGTATGCTCCGCGGGATTACGGTTTCGAAGACAGACTTTTGGAAAAAACCGCGGAGGTCCTGTTCTACCTGACGGGTAAGATTGGTGCGGTCATCGTACATGGTCAACAGGACGCCTTCAATTTCCAACCGTGCTGCCAAATGATGCTCGGACCCGCTCAATGGTGTCCATCAATTGAGAAATCCCTTCCAGGGCAAAGAACTCGCATTGAATGGGGATAAGGATGGAATCAGCGGCAATCATGGCGTTCAGAGTGAGCAAGTCCAGTGCCGGGGGGCAATCAATCAGAATGAAGTGATATCGTGCTCGGATGGGCTCCAGTTTCTCCCGGAGTCTGGATTCGCGATTCTGAAGGTCAACCAGTTCAAGATTTGCGGCTACGAGGTTTTTGTCCGAAGGCAAGATATCGAGCCCTTCAAAGGCGGTTGGGGTGATGGCGCTCGATATTTCCGCTTCTCCCAGTAGCACTTGATAGAGAGTCGGGCGGTCGTCGCCTTTGGTGATTCCGAGTCCGGTGGTGGCGTTGCCCTGGGGATCGGAGTCAATCAAGAGGACGCGCAGTTCATTGGCAGCGAGAGACGCCGCCAGATTGATGGCGGTGGTGGTTTTCCCTACGCCGCCCTTCTGATTTGCGATCGCTATAACTTTTGCCACAGGTTCCACGTGGAACGAAAAGCCCAGGTTTCACGTGGAACATTTTCCATAAACACAGAGCCTTCGGTCTCCCCAAGGTAACCGAACTGGCTCATGCCCATGCAATGCGAGAATCATGCCGAATGCGCTGAAAAGTCGTCCTCACCCAACATTAGAGCCGACATTCGGCGCCAGCCGTGGGAATATTCTGAAGGACCTCCTAGCGGATCAACGGCCCGAGCGACTACCCAATCGCCATGAGCCGAAATGCCTTTCATTCGCTCGGTGAGAACCGAGACATTTTGCAGATGGCGACTGGACTCGCGAAGGAAAACTGACTTCCTCGTGCTTGACTCCACCAAGTGAATTCTCCACTCGGGCTTCAAGACGGCGACCGCGATCCCTGGAAATCCAGCACCCGAACCCAAGTCCAGAACTGAAATCCGCTCATTCGGCTGTGGAATATGAGCCGCGAAGAATAGCGACTCGCAGTAATGCCGAATCACAGTCTCGGGGCCCGGCTGGACCGTGGTTAGATTCATCCGTTGATTCCAGCGCAGGAGCATTTCATAGTGTCCATACAATTGGGCCACTTGCACATCGGAGAGGCTCATCCACTTGCTGAGCTCATGATTCAGTAGTTGGGAGAACCAGTCAGGCGTGGGCACCGAGGCTGAGGTAGACATCGAGCACGGCGATTGCCGCAGGTGTGATTCCAGGAATTCGGCCCGCCTGGCCGAGTGTTTGCGGTCGAACGCGTTCCAGCTTCTGCTTCGCTTCAGTGGACAATCCCGGAATGTCGGAGAACTCGAAGTTCGACGGAATTCGGCGAAGTTCCGAATCGCGCAGCCGATCGATCTGCCGCTGTTGCTGGCAGATATAGCCGGCATACTTCGCCTCGGTTTCGACCGTAGTCAGCAACCCGTGAACTGGTTCTTGACCAAGTGCCTCTCTGATCGAACCGAGCAATGTAGTAATCTTTGCTTCCGGGCGGCGAAGCCACTGGATCAGCGCCGGGCGATCATCGAACGCACCATCCGTGTAGCGAATCGTCTCCAGGAACCGCGTGAGAAGGTTTTTCTGTTCCTGCTTGCGCAAGTATAGGTTCCAACGGTCCTCGCTTACCAGGCCTGCCTCGCGCCCGATCGGCGTAAGACGCTCGTCGGCATTGTCGATGCGCAGGTGAAGACGGAATTCGGCGCGCGAAGTGAACATGCGATAGGGCTCGTCGGCTCCCTTGCTGATCAAATCGTCGATCAAAATCCCGGTGTATCCCTGCGTTCGTCCAATGATGACCGGCTCCAGTTGGCCAATTCGCCGGGCGGCGTTGATGCCTGCGATCAGGCCCTGGCAGCCGGCCTCTTCATAGCCGGACGTTCCATTGATCTGGCCAGCCAGGAACAGACCAGCAATCGACTTCACTTCCAAGCTGTGCTTCAGTTCGCGTGGGTCGATCGCGTCGTATTCGATGGCGTAGCCGGGACGGATCATCTCAGCGTCCTCGTAGGCCCGGAATCGACGCCACCATTGCCGATTGCACGTCGATCGGCATGCTGGTGGACATGCCGTTGACGTATACCTCGTTCGTGTCCACGCCTTCGGGCTCCAGGAAGATTTGGTGCCGGTCTTTATCCGGGAATTTGACCACCTTGTCTTCGATGGATGGGCAATAGCGTGGGCCGACCCCTTCGATCTGACCGCTATAAAGCGGAGAACGAGCTATGCTATCTCGCAAAACCTGTAGTGTCTTATCTGTAGTGTAAGATATATAACATTTTATCTGCTCGCGCTCGATCTTCTCGGTGAGAAACGAAAATGGCGTCGGTTCGGCATCTCCACTTTGCGCCTCAAAGCGCGACCAGTCGATAGTGCGGCCGTCGAGGCGCGGCGGAGTGCCCGTTTTTAGGCGGGTCCAGGCAAGGCCCAGCGTCCGCAATTGATCGCCCAGCAAATTGGATGGAGCCTCGCCGTTGCGGCCGCAACTGTACTTCATTTCGCCGACGTGCGCGAGACCGTTCAAGAATGTTCCTGTGGTGACGACAACACAATCGCTCGAAATTGTTCTTCCATCGCGCAGGGCGACGCCCGTTACGCGGCCCTGCTGCATCACCAATTGCGCGACTTCGGCTTGCAGGATGCGCAGATTCGGCTCGCGCTCCAGCACCTCGCGCATCTTGATGCGATATTGCTTCTTGTCGCATTGCGCGCGTGGCGACCAAACGGCGGGCCCACGGCTGGTGTTCAAAAGACGGAATTGAATGCCGACCGCGTCCGTTACTTCGCCCATGATGCCGCCGAGCGCGTCGATCTCACGGACCAGGTGGCCCTTCGCGATGCCGCCGATGGCCGGATTGCACGACATCTGCGCGATCAAGTCCAGATTCATCGTGATCATCGCGGTACGAAGACCCATGCGAGCGCACGCACGCGCGGCCTCACATCCGGCGTGACCGGCGCCCACAACAATAACGTCATAGCGCGAAGACTTCATAGAGCGACATTTTCAGTGTGGCATACTTCGATTTACTGCAATGAAGATCCTGGTGGTGGGCTCGGGCGGCCGTGAACACGCCCTGTGTTGGAAACTGGCGCAGAGCCCGAAGACGTCCGCGCTGTACGCCGCGCCTGGCAATCCAGGCATGGCGCAAGTGGCGACCTGCCTTGCGACCACAGACTATCTTGCGGCCGCCGAATCCATAGATGCAGACCTTACGGTGGTTGGTCCCGAGACTCCATTAGCCGCTGGAATCGTCGATCAATTTCGCGCGAAGGGGCGCAGGATCGTGGGTCCAACGGCTGCCGCGGCGCGGCTGGAATCAAGCAAAGCTTTCGCTAAGGAATTGATGATGCGCGCGGGGATTCCAACCGCGCGTTTTGCTACCGCGGCCAATGTAGAGGAAGCACGCGACGCACTACTCGAATTCGATCTTCCAGTCGTGATTAAAGCGGATGGGCTGGCGGCAGGCAAAGGCGTGATCATCGCGAATACGCATGCAGAAGCGAACCGTGCGATCGATCAACTTATAACTATTGGATCGCGCTTAGTGATCGAAGAATTTCTGGCCGGCGAAGAGGTGAGCTTTATCGTGCTGAGCGATGGTACCAACGTGCTGCCCCTCGATCCTACGCAGGATCACAAAACGGTGTACGACGGCGACCAGGGTCCAAACACCGGCGGCATGGGGGCCTATTGTGACGGGCGCATCCTGGATGCATTCCGGCAGGAGCTGGTGATGGCGCAAGTGATCCGGCCGGCGATCGCCCAGATGCGCGCCGAAGGTACGCCGTTCACTGGGTTCTTATACGCCGGTTTGATGATCACCGCGCTGGGTCCCCGGGTGGTGGAGTTCAACGCGCGCTTGGGTGACCCCGAGACGCAGGCGCTCATGTACCGCATGGCGTCGGACTTGGTGGAACCGCTGTTTGCCGCGTCGCATGGCGCGCTGGATGAGACGCCACTGGAGTGGAAGGCAGATCCGTCGGTGTGTGTCGTATTGGCCGCGGCAGGATATCCGGGAGCAGTGCGCACGGGCGACGCGATCACGGGGCTGGATCAAGTTCACGAGGCGACGGTTTTTCAAGCTGGAACAAAACTAGATAAAAACGGTTTGGTCACATCCGGCGGGCGGGTTCTCGGTGTCACCGCGAGCGGCGCGACTCTCGATCTAGCGATGAGCAACGCATATAGCGAAGTTCACAAAATCCATTTCGATGGCATGCACTACCGGAAAGATATCGGACAGAAGGGCCTGAAGCGCTGGTAAGGCCGCCCTGGTAAGATCGGGCATGAACCTCCGTTTCGCGAGCGCAAATGCGGTCTTTCTGCTCCTTGGCCAGTTGGCCGCCGCGCCGCTCGATGAAGCGACCCGCAAACTGGCGCATGACATTTTTCAGCAACTCATCGAAATCAATACCACCGATTCGGTTGGCAGCACGACAGTAGCGGCCGACGCGATGGCAAAGCGGCTACTGGCTGCCGGATTTGCGCCCGCAGACATCAAAGTTCTGGGCCCGAATAACCGCAAGGGCAACCTGGTGGTGCGATATCGCGGCACGGACGCCGCGGGCCTGAAGCCGATCCTGATCATCGGCCATTTGGACGTGGTGGAAGCGCGGCGCGAGGATTGGAGCACGGATCCATTCCAGTTTGTCGAAAAGGACGGCTATTTCTATGGCCGCGGAACGCAGGACATGAAGGTCAACGACGCCATCCTGGTGACCACGTTCATTCGCTTCAAACGCGAGGGATACCGGCCGGATCGAGACATCATCCTGGCCTTGACCGCCGATGAAGAAGGCGGGAGCTCGAACGGAGTCGACTGGCTGCTGAAGAATCATCGCGACCTCGTGGACGCCGCGTTTGGATTGAACGCGGACGCGGGCGGTGTCACAACGGTGAAGGGCAAGCCGCTGAACGTCGACGTAGAGGCGAATGAAAAGCTATACGCCGATTTCGAGCTGGACGCCAGCAGCCCGGGCGGCCATAGTTCGCTCCCAGTCCCGGATAATGCGATCTACCATATCGCGGACGCTCTCTCGCGTTTGGAGCGCGCACCGTTCCCGTTCGAATTGAACCCGGTGACGCGTACCTATTTCGAACGGCGGGCAGCGCTCGAAGCGGGACAAACTGCATCCGATATGAAAGCGATCCCTCGCAACCCCGCCGGATTCCAAAGCGATTACGCAGCTTTCCAAGGATGCTCGATTCAATTCGCTGATGCGGACCACATGCGTGGCCACGCGCTTGAAAGCCGGGCACGCGAACAATGCGCTGCCGCAAGACGCGCAGGCGATTGTGAATTGCCGCATCCTGCCAGGCCATGGGATGGAGGAAATACGCCAGGAGCTGATCCGGCTTTTCGCCGATCCGAAAGTTACGGTGAGGTATGTGGACAATGCGGGCCGGGTCTTCGATCGCGCTCCCGAGACAAAGGCGTTTGCGCCGATCCTGCCGCCGGCTGAAGTTATGCAGCCGCTCAAGCAGGTGACAGACGCGATGTGGCCGAACGCGCCGGTGATTCCTGAAATGGAGACCGGCGCGTCGGATAGCGTTTACACGATCGCGGCGGGCATTCCGACCTACGGAGTTTCGGGCATCGCGCTGGATGAAGACGATGTACGGGCACATGGCAAGGATGAGCGCGTGCGCGTGGATTCGTTTTACGACGGAGTGGAATTTTACTACCAATATCTGCAAGCTCTGACCGTTAGGACGGTACAGTAGCCGATATTAGTAACCGCGCAGAGAAACCATGTCGAGCACGCTCTTCATACGTTCCAGCGCGTAACCGCGCGCCAGTTTATCGGCTTGCTTCGCATCGGGCGCGTCGCCGGATTCCATAAAATCGGGGGCGACGCCGGGATAGGTTACCGCTTCGAAAACCACGCCGGCGGCTTTGGCCGCGGACTGCGCGGGAGGAACGGTGGCATCCACGGATGCATCATTGCCGGCATAAAAACCAAAGATACTTCCTTTGATGCGAGAGATGGAATCCTTATCAGGCGAGTCGCCGCAGAAGACCAGGGCTGCGGAAACGTCGGGACGGTCCGCCGCGAAGCGGAAACTTTCTGCGCCTCCCCACCCGATGCCGGCGACGAACAATGTTCCACTGGACGCGGGCAGCTTGAGGCCATAATCGGCTACTGCATTGAGATCGGTGGTGATCTGCTGGCCGGCGGGCAGCCCACCACCCGACGAAAGATCCGGAGCAAGGACAAGGTAACCCATGCCTGCTACTTGGTCGGCGAAGCTCTGGAACCAGTCGGTGAGGCCGGCGCGATCAGGAATGAGCACCACCATCGGCTTCTTGGCTTTGGCGTCCGGATAGACTACCATCGTCGCGATTGCGCGGTCGCCCTGTTGGATGTTCACCCGCTCGTGATGCCGGGGCGATTTTTCCAGGCGCGCCTTAGCCCAATCCTGCGCATGGATGTGTTGTGCACACAAGCCAACAAGCAACATCAGGACGATTCGCTTCATGTCAGAAATGGTCGTGGTTGACGATGTGACCCGCGTCGACGGCGTGGCAGTACGGCGCGTCGTAGATCTCATCCTTTGGATTGGTGTTCAGGCGCAACATGCGCGGAGTCCGGACCCACGGTTCTGTAAATACCTCGTGGTCCTCCACGGTAACTTCGTAGCGCATCGCATCGCCTTCGCGAGTGAAGCGCTCGATGACGTGCATCGATTCGGAATGAAACCAACCGTCGCTGCCGAGCCAGGTGTCGTCGTTGAAGCCGGTGTCGTCCACCACCAGGGTGTTGCCTTCCCAGTGGGCCACCGAGTCGCCGTTGTAGGAAGTGTCGAGGTCCGTGCGATGAGCACGTCCGTCAGTTGGGATGAGCCGCTCAAAATTGCCGGGCTCAGTCACGTAAATAAACACGATCCATCCTCTGCTCTGCACGATTCGGGCGGGCGGACCCATGCGCGGCACGCCCGGAGGATGGCATTGGACCACCGGATCCAGCTTGTTCTCGTCGCGATCCAACTGATGGACCTTGGCGAGCAGCTCGGGTTTATACGGCGGTTTGTCTGGGTTCGCGGCACGCTGTTTATCGCCGTCCACTTGAAGATAGTAGCGGCTCAATTTTCCGTCCGGATCTTCGGACTTGGGTGCCTGGCGGGCACGCAGATAAATGTGGGTGCCTTCCTGATCCTTGAACGCAAAGAAGCCGCCTGCGCCGCCCCAGCGCCCGGACAAATCCGGGTGTCCATCCTCGTCGTGCGGGGTTGGCTTATCGGCCGGAGGGGATGGTTTTTGCGCGGTGCAGAGTGAGACGAAGGCGATGCCCAGGATCACGCTCAACAAACGCATGGTCATTGCCGCCCCGGATAAATCGGCCTGCCCTGCTCATCCAAGCCGCCGATCCAAAGTTCGAAGTGCGTGCCATTTTGCGGTCCGCTCATGAAAGTGAGGTCGCGGAGAAAAGCGAAATTCTGAGTGCCATCCTTGGCGCGGTAGGCGCGAATCTTGACCACGGTGCCGTTGGCGAGCATGGCCTTGCGCAATCCCCCGCGCTGCCATTGATTGGGCGGTCCGCTTTCGAGATGCCATTTCTCGACTTTGCCGTCTTCGGACGTCACGTCCAGATATACCTGGACATGCGGATTGTAATACTCGATGCCGGTAACGGTGCCGGTGAAGGTGACGGGCTTTTCTACGTCGAACTCCGCTGTAAACGAATGGTGAGCGAAGAGCGGTGCCGCAAGCAAGAGCGCGCCGGCGATTGCGAAGGAAAAATGGGAGGTTGCTAGTCGCAAGTGTCAGCACTCCTTTCCAAAATGAATACCGACCAGTCGGGAGCGAGTATATCAAACGCGTGGATGCTGTGATTGGGCCACGGATGAACACAGATAAACACGGATTTCAAAACGAAGAGAATCGTACAGCGCGTGCCGTGGCCACTACCGCTCCCAGCAGCGCTCCCGCGCTCACCGCAGCCTTTTTGAGGGACCATTCCCGGCGTGGCTCGCGTTTCCCGGCTGCCACATGCTCCGGACGAACCCCGATCCCGACCAGGTACCCCATCACCCATGGACGGCCCGGCACTTGGGCCACCAGCTTCAGTTGCCACGGAGCCTGAAACTGACCATCGGTTTCAAACACGCGCGCAAACGCCTGATGAGCGCTCACCTGCAACGCCTGTATGACGCGTGCTGGAAACTCACGCCGCCGTTGCACTCGATCCAGCAGGGCTTCCGTCACGCGCCCTTCCTTCAGCGGCTCGGCCAGCATATTAGCCGACGCTACCGCATCCTGGATTGCCAGGTTGATTCCCACGCCGCCAGCCGGTGACATGGCATGCGCGGCATCGCCAACGCATAGCAGCCCCGGAAGATGCCACTTCCGGAGCCGGTTGATTTGCACCGTCAGCAGCTTGATCTGATCCCAACTTTGCAGTTCGTGCACGCGGTCGCTCAAGTATGGCGCGATGCGGGCAATGGAATCGCGGAACGCCTCCATTCCGTCGCGCTGGATTTGCTCGAACGAACCTTTGGGAATAATCAACCCAGCCTGAGAGTAATCGCCTCGGTTGATCACGATCAGGGCTTTTCCATAGTTGATATTCCCGGCCAGTTGCTCGGGATCGCCCGCGCGCCGCGATATCCGAAACCACAGCACATCGATGGGCACGCCGAAATGTTCGAGCTCCAGACCAGCGGCTTGCCGTACCGTGGAATGGCGGCCGTCGCACCCCACCACCAAATCCGCCTGGATGTAGACCGGACCCTGGGGCGATCGCGCTTCCACTCCGACCACAGTGGGGCCATCCCGAAGCAGACCGACGCCCTCGCATTGCGTCCGAAGCTGAAAGCCAGGGAATCGCTTCGCGCGGTCTGAAAGAAAGTTCAGAAAATCCCACTGCGGCATCAGCGCCACGAACTTGCAGCGCGTAGGAAGATGACTAAAGTCTGCCGCCTTAAAGTCGAAATCCCCCACTCGGGCCCCGGCCGAGGTCAGCCGCTGATGCGGCAGCTTGAGAAAGTCCTCCAGCAGCCCAAGCTCGTACATCAATTCCAGCGTGGAGGGATGCACGGTGTCGCCGCGAAAATCCCGAAAGAAGTCCGCATGTTTCTCGAGAACAATTACTTCCACGCCCGCGCGCGCCAGCAGATACCCCAGCATTACGCCCGCTGGTCCACCGCCTACAATGCAGCACGGAGTTCGTAATGATTCCATGGTTTCCTCCTTCGATCCTACCTAGGCGTGAGACCGACATGGGGGCTGTCGCGTTACGTAGCATTTTCCAATCGAAGGATGAGCATGAAAATCGGACAGGGAATGAGGAGGCCGCGCAGCGGCCGACTTCCTTTCTTTGGTTTTTGGTTTTCAGAGAGAGAACGGTGGTTATGGTCGCGAGCGGTCGTGGGAAAGTGGGAAACCTGCTTTTGGTTTTCCACTTTTCCATGGACGCGAAGCCGGGCGGTGGGAATGTGGGAATCTCGCGCTTTCTGCGAGATTTCCAAGGGACGGTGGAAAGCGTGGGAAACCCGCTCTTGGTTTTCCACGCTTTCCACGGGCCCGGCATTTCCACGGCCCTCCGTTAGCGGAACTTCGGCAAGGACGGCGTCTGGCATTGCCGAAGCAGCTTGGCCTTGGCCGCGCTCATCCGGCGAGCGCATTCGGTGTCGCTGATCGCCAGCGACCGCTTTTCCAGTTCCCGCAAACTCAATCCCGGTTTCAAAAAGCTCTCCCCTTCGGGCAGCGATTGCAGTTTCTCGAACGGCGTCCGGTAGTCCTCGATCTTGTATTTGCGTTGGCGTTTGCCGCGCTCGTCCAAGCTCACTGTCGCGAATCCGCAGGGCCGGTGAAAGTTCAGGTACGGATTTAAATGCTCGGCGTAGAAGTTCTGCAGCTCCCCGGCGTGTGCGCCGGCGATGTGTCCGTAGCCGATCAACTTGCGGATCACCGCACCGTTCTTGCCTTCCACCAGTGCATTGTCCTGGCTTCGGCACGCTCGGCTCTTGGTGAATTCGGCGTGCAACTTCCGCAGCATTTCCGCCACTCGATGGTTGATATACTCCGAGCCGTTGTCGGCATGAAAACCGCGGATCGGAAATGGAAATTGCGCCAACACCGCTGCCAGCACCGGCATCAGATAGGCCTCGCTGATCTTCTCGGCGCAGCCCACCACTTGCCATTGCGTCACCGCATCCACGGCGTTGATGTGATACACGCCCTTGGTTCCCGCGCTGTCCCCTTGATGCACCGTATCCACGCGCACATACCCCGGCCGCCCTTCCGGATCGGGCTTGCGCCGCTGTCCGATGGCGGCCGCAGTGGACTGCGTCGGTTCGAACACCGCCGCCTGGTTGCGATAGCGCGCGCTCGCCCGCAGGTTGTACAAGTGCGCCACGCTGATCTTCGACAGTCGCTCGCACTGCTTCTCTCCGAACTGTTCGTAGGCGCGCTGCAAGATCCGGCGCGTGGCGGGTCCGCTCAACCGCCTGTGTGCCCGATCCACGTCCGCTAACAACGCAATGTCTTCCGCCGTGTACCTCACTGCGAACGCGTGCCGTTGGTACGACTGGGGCCGTATTACGCCGCAATCGAGATACGCCCGGATCAACCGCGTGGTCTGCGCCTCGCTCAACCCGGTCACTTTCCGCAGGTAGGCCCGTACCAAGCCCCGCTCGCCTTTTCCCAAACTTCGGTACTTCTGCGCCGCCAATACCCGCTCCACCCACAGGTATCGTTCCTCCCGCCCGCCACTGCTGAACTCGATCGGCTCGCTCGACCGCAAAAACTCTCGGATCTGATCCCGGCTCAGGCTCTCGGCATTCTGCATCCGTATCTGCACCCGGCCGCGCCACGCCTACCCCATTGTTCCCGTTTTCATGCTCATCTTCCATTGGAAACCGCCCCAGCCAATTCACTAGTTTCATGCTCATCTTGCGTTGGACAATTCTACGTTACGTCCGGTCTCCCTGGCCTGGGTGTATACTGATTTTGCTCGGAATTTTAAGTGTAATTCCGGAAGCGATGGGAGGTGGGTATGAAACTACGAATTTCAGCGGTTTTCGCGGCAGGTTTAATCGTGCTCGGCACCGGAGCCCAGGCGTGGGCTCATCATTCGTTTGCGGCCGAATACGACATGAAGCAGCCGATCACGGTTCACGGCGCGATCGTGCAGGTGCGGCTGGAAAACCCCCATTCGTCGTTCGTGGTGGATGTGAAGGACGCGGCCACGGGCAAAGTGGATCGATGGTCCTTTGAGGCCGGGACACCCAGCGGAATGATTCGCAATGGCTACCGGCCGGGGATCATCAAGCCGGGTGACGAGGTCACTATCAAGGGCTTTCGCTCCAAAGACAGCGATACCAGAGGCATGTTGCGAGAGCTGGATACTGCAGACGGACACGTGTATGGCCTGTTCGGGCCGCGGGAAAACCACTAATCGATTCGAAGCGGATCATTGAAACAGCTTTGGAAAAGAGGGTTTGATATATGAAACACTCCATTTTGACTGCGGCGATCTTTGCAACGCTGGTCTGGTCGGCGGCGCCATCCCCCCTCGCGGCGCAAGCCGCCAGTGCCGAAGCTGCTGCTCCGGGCCCCGCGCCACGAATGGCCGACGGTCATCCGGACCTTTCGGGCGTGTGGTGGCGCGGTGGTGACATCGGCGGGCGTGGTTTTGCGCTGGGTCCACCGCGAGGCGCTCCGGGCGCCGCACCGCCAGTAGCTTTTTCCGACTTATATCAACCTTGGGCTAAGGCGCACGCCAAAACACTAGCCGATAAGGACGACCCCACCGTCCACTGCATTCCAACGGCCTTCGGCACTTTGAACGTAAGCATGTTCGATGTGGGAGCCGTCGGACAGATCGTCCAGACTCCGAAGTTCATGATCATGCTGACAGAAACCTATCACGGCTTTCAGATCATTCCCTTCGACGGAAGGCCACATCGCGACACGGTCCCTCCTTCTTACCGCGGAGACGCGATCGGCCGCTGGGACGGCGATACTTTCGTTGTGGATAAGACGAACTTTACCGATTCCAATTGGATCTGGGCCGAAGGCCGGGTATCGTTCCATTCCGACGCCCTCCATATCATTGAACGCTATCACCGCGTGAACGCGAATACATTGGAAATCGAAGCGACGGTAGAGGATCCCAAAGTGCTGACCAAGCCTTGGATCGTTCCCAAACAGACCCTGACGCTGGCGCCGTTCGATCAAATCATGGAATTGGCCTGCGCGGACACCAGCAACCAGTCCGCAACCGATGCCGCACCGAAGAAGACGGACGCCAAGAACTAAGCGGGTGCCGGCTGATCGCGCCGCTGCTCATGTTATCTTCAGCTTTTGAATCTCACTCATCTTTTCGATCTCTCATTCCAGGGCCGGCGCGGCCAGATCGCGCTCGAATTTCAAGGCGCTAGCTACACCTTCGGCGAAATCGACGATCGCAGTAACCGGCTGGCCCATCTTCTGGCTCATCGCGGTCTCAACACCGGCGACCGGCTTTGCGTCTACCTCGCGAACTGCCTGGAGATGATCGATCTGTATCTCGCCTGCGTCAAGCTGGGCGTGATTTTCGTTCCCATCAACATCCTGTATCGCGAGCGCGAGTTGGCGCATATCCTCACCGATGCCGAGCCAGTGGCCGTGGTCTCCGCAACCGAATTTCCCAGCCCCGCGCCCATCTGGGATCCGTCGGATCTCACGCGCGATGCCGCCGCTTTGCCGAGCACACGCCCGCAGCTTCATCTCGACGGCGACGCCCCCGCCGGCATTATCTATACTTCCGGCACCACCGGCGTATCCAAAGGCGCCATTCTCACGCACAACAACTTCGCCGCCAACGCGCTCAATCTTCTGGCGTGCTGGCAAATCTCGAGCGCCGATCGTTTTTTGCTGACCCTTCCGCTGTTCCACGTGCACGGCCTCGGCAACGGACTGCATTCCTGGCTCATCAGCGGGTGCCGCATGCGTTTGCTGGAACGCTTCGAGCATCAAAAAGCGGGCGGCGAGTTTCTGGATTTCCGGCCGACGCTATTTTTCGGCGTCCCGGCGATGTATGTCCGGCTGCTCGACCTTCCCGCCGAACAAGCCCGCGAGATCGGCGGCTTCGTTCGGCTGTTCGTCTCGGGCTCCGCCCCGCTGCCCGCGCAGATCTTCGAAGAATTTCGAGAGCGCTTCGGTCACGCGCCGCTGGAGCGCTACGGCATGAGCGAGACGCTGATGAACATCAGCAATCCCTACACCGGCGAGCGCCGCCCCGGCAGCGTCGGCCTGCCCTTGCCCGGCGTCTCGGTGCGACTGCTCGATCCGGAAGGCCGTTCGGCCGCCTACGGCGAGGTGGGCGAAGTGCATCTGAAAGGTCCCAATATTTTCGCCGGCTACTGGCGCCGTGAGGATGCCACGCGCGCCGCTTTCGTCGACGGCTATTTCCGCACGGGCGATCTCGCCACGCGCGCGCCCGATGGCTATTACACGCTATGCGGCCGCAAGAGCGACCTGATTATCTCCGGCGGCTTCAACATCTATCCCCGGGAGATCGAGGAGTTCCTGCAAGAACAAGATGGCGTCGCCGAAGCCGCGGTTGCAGCCGCGCCCGATCGCGTGCGTGGCGAAGTTCCGGTAGCCTACGTGGTGGTAACGCGCGCTATCGATCCGGCCGATTTGGAAGCCATCTGCCGCCAGAAGCTGGCATCGTTCAAAGTGCCGCGCTCCTTCGTCGTGGTGGATAAGCTTCCGCGCAACGCGCTCGGTAAAGTGCAAAAACACCTGCTGCCGAAGCACAATATAGCTTGACCCCGGCCACATCCTCGCCGCGCACCAGCACCTGGACCCCGCTGCTCTACACCTGGTTTCGCTGGCTCTGGATTGCATCGGTGGTGTCCAACATCGGCACCTGGATGCAGAACGTGGGCGCGGCCTGGTTGATGACCGAGCTGGCGCCGTCGCCGCTGCTGGTGGCTCTGGTCCAGACCGCCACGAATCTTCCCGTTTTCCTGCTGGGAGTTCCCGCCGGCGCCGCGGGCGATCTGTTTGACCGGCGCAGGCTGTTGCTGGTGACGCAAGGGCTGATGCTGGCCGCGGCCGCGGTGCTCGGCGCATTGACGCTCACCGGATCCACCGGACCATGGACCTTGCTGTGGCTCACTTTCGCGCTGGGGCTCGGCGCAACCATGAACGGCCCCACGTGGCAGGCCATCATGCCCGATCTGGTCCCTAAGCCCGAGCTTCCCGCCGCCATCGCGCTGAACTCCGTGGGCTTCAATCTGGCGCGGGCCGTGGGTCCGGCGCTCGGAGGCGCGGTGGTTGCGGCCGTGGGCGCGGGCGCGGCGTTCAACTTGAACGCGATTTCGTTCGTCGGCGTGATGATCGTGCTGTATCTATGGCGTCGCAAACCCGAACAGCACCCGCAGCCGCTTTCCACAGAAAGCGTCGGCGCGGCCATGTGGGCTGGAATGCGCTACGTTCGATTCGCGCCGTCCATGCACTCCGTGCTGCTGCGGTCGGGCAGCTTCATCATTTCGGCCAGCGCCTTGTGGTCGCTGCTGCCACTGGTGGCGAAGGTGGAGCTGCATCGCGACAGCACCGGATATGGCGTACTCTTGGGCTGTCTAGGCGTGGGCTCCATCCTGGCCGCCATGATGCTTCATCGGCTGCGCCAGATGTTCTCGCAGGACACCATGGTCACCACCGCGGTGGCGGTTTTCGGTGCAGTGAACATCTTAATGGCGTATCTCACCAGCTACACCACGGTGGCTCTCGCGCTGGTGGTTACCGGCGCGGCATGGATGACGGTAAACTCCACGCTCACCACCGCGACACAAACGTCGGTGCCGGCCTGGGTGCGCGCCCGCGCGCTGGCCGTCTATCTTCTGGTGTTCCAAGGTGCGATGGCCGTGGGCAGCGTGATTTGGGGCGCAGTGGCAACGCAAATCGGACTGCGCACCACGCTGCTGTGCGCCGGCGTTGCGCTGCTCGTTGCCGCCGCCGCCACTTTCCGGCTGCGGTTGGCCGGACTGCGCGAGCTGGACACTTCGCCATCGGGACACTGGCCGGAACCAATCCTGGTAGTCGAACGCCATGAGGATCACGGCCCGGTGCTCGTGACAGTGGAATATCTCATCAATCCCCCCACCGCCCGCGAGTTCGCGCAGGCCATGCAGCACATGCGCAGAATCCGCCGCCGCGACGGAGCCATTCGATGGGGACTTTTTGAAGACGCCGCGGTGCCCGGCCGTTACATCGAGACGTTCGTGGTAGAGAGCTGGGCCGAGCACCTGCGCCAGCACGAGCGCGTAACCGTCTCCGATCGCGAAATCGAGGAGCGGGCCTTCGCTTTCCATTTGGGCGATGGCCCGCCCCAGGTCACGCATTGGATTGCCAGCGAGTAGTTACTCAAACAGCGAAGGAACCAGGTTCTCGTCTTCGTTCAGTTTGCGCCACTCTTTGGCGGTAACGAAGCCGATCTTCTGGCGCTTGGAGTCCGACTGCAGCACCCAGGCGATCTCCTTCATCGCCCACAGCGAAGGCTGGGCACGGTCGATGTAGCGGTTGCACTCTGTGACGCGCATCCCGATCGGCTTTTCCATCAGCGAACAGTGCACGTATTCCTGGCTATCGGCGGGGCCGCGCATTACCACGCCGTTGGAGCAGGAATCGCACAAACGGGGAGCGTCGACGGATCGGGTGCCTTGAAAGACTTTGATCTGGGTCATAAATTCCTCCTTCCGCCCGCAAGCTGCGCGGGCCCGGTTGAGAATTGCTGTACGCGGGATATCTAACGGAGAGTGGAGAGGCGGCCCGCGCAGATGTCGAATGGAACGTCAGAATGCAATGGAGCGCCTCCTATGAAGAATTGGGAACTTGGTTAAGTTAACACGCCAAGCGCAATCCGCCAAGAATCTTTTGATTAATTTTGTTAACCACCTTGCGCAAGTGTTCGGGGTCGCGTCAAGCCCTGCAACCACCTAAAGGCGGGATTGCCCTGTTACGGGTGAACGTTCAGAGTGATGCCCGCTTGCGTGCTGTTGCCGCCGATACTGATGGCCACGGGAACTGTCGCGCCTGTGGAGCTGCCGGTGGGAACCACCACGTTGATCTGCAAAACGCCAATGATGGAACCAGGGACCACGCCGGCATAAGCGACTCCCGCGCTGGCGTCCACGCCGCCGATCTGCACGGTGGGAAGCGGGGAGAGCTGGGGAAGCGGCACGAGGTTGGTGGGAATGATATAGCCGGTATTGGTGGATCCTGAGAACGGCACTGGATTGTAGTTGCCCTCGCCGGTGAGATAGAGGCTGACCGTATCGCCGATCTTGGCCGGCGTGGTGGTGCTGTTCAGCGTCACCGCGCCGGTGGCAGCGCTGGTATTGATGGCCGCGGCTTGTCCGGTACCGGAGCCGTTCGCGGTAAAAACTCCGGGAGCCGACGCCGCGACCGTCACGGTGGAGTTGGCCGGCGGGAAAGCGCCGTTGGTTAACACCACGGGCTGCGCCGGTCCGATGGTGACTTCATAGGGAACCTGCACGGTCACCTGGTTCGAGCTGACATAAAGCAGAGGCGCGTTCACCCCGCTGATGCTCACCACCACGTTGCTGAGGGAAGTATCCACGAAGCCCCCGGTGATGGACATCGTGGCGGATGTTGCGGGACCGATGTTGGTGCCAAAGATCGTGACCAGTTCTCCTGGGCTGATGGTGGCGCTGGCGTAGCTGGCCGCACTGAAGATGCCGAGGATCGCGGGAGCGCTCACCACCGGCTCCACGGTGGCCGTTGAATTCCCGCCGGGCGCGGGATTTTCGATGATGATGTTCAAGTTTCCGGCCACGGTCACCATCGAAGCGGGAACTACGGCCAGCAGCGCTGAGTCGCTGATCACAGTAGTGGCGAGCGCGGTCGCTGTTACCCCCACCTGGCTCGCGCCCAAGGTGGCGGAGTAAAAGTTGGTCCCGCGAATCGTGAGTACCTGCGCGCCTCCATTCACTGCCAGCGATGGCGGCCAGATGCTGGTGATGGTGGGCGTCTGGCTATTCACCGTCACACTGACCGTGATGTTCTGGGATTTGCTGGTAACATTGGTGCCCGAAGCCACCACGGTAATGTTGGCGGTGTAGGGCACGGCTGTGGGCGCAAGCGCGGTCGCGTCCACGGTCACCGTGATGGTAGCCTGTTCGCCGGGCAGCACAATGCCCACCGTGGGTGACACAGTCATCCAGGTGGCCCCCGAAGTTGCCGAGAACGAGATTGGGGAATTGTTGGTCGTCAACGTCACGGTTTGCGGCGCTGACGGATCGGGCGGCGCTATGAAGCTCAGCGTGGCCGGAGTCAAACTCAAGGTGGAAGGCGCGGCCGTTACGTTCAGCGTCACCGGAATCGCCAGCGGCGCTGCCGCGCCTACAACCGTGAGCGTCACTGACGACACATACGTTCCCACCGCAAGGCTATCGGGATTGACAGTGACACTCAGGGTGGCCGGTAAAGTGCCGCTATCCAGGTTGACCGATAACCAGAAGTCCGTGGGCGGCGTGGCCGTAGTGAACCCCGGTTTGCCTACGCTCGCCTTCATCGAGATCGTTTGCGCTTTCGGCAGCGTGGTGGCGCCGGATTGATAGCTGAATGTCAAGGCGACGGGTGTCGCGGTTACCGTTACTACCGTTTGTGCTTGCAACGCACCAGCCAGCGCGCAACATGCCAGAAGTATCTTGCCCACGCTGGGCTTATCGGCGGGATAGAGAGAAGTTTGAGGCCCTATGCCTTTTGGGCTGCCGCACGGCGCGGCAACACAATCCTACGTTGCATGGTCAGGACAATTTCCCCGCGCTGGTTTATACCACGATGTTCCACCCGCACGGTGCCTCGCCCATCCGCCAGCTCGCTTTTCTCAACAATGCTCGACTCTGCGTAGATCGTATCGCCATGAAACACCGGACCGGCGTGGCGGATGAGCGAATATTCCAGCGTATCAAGTGCGCGGCCCCCGACATCCGCCTGGCTCATCCCGATCACCAGACTAATCACAATCGGGCCTTCCACCAGCCTGCGGCCGTGCTGGGTTCCCGCTGCAAAGTGTTCGTCGATATGCAGCGGATGCTGGTTCATGCTCAACAAGCTGAAGAGCGTGTCATCGTACTCCTCAATTGTGCGGCCAGGCCAATGCCGGAATGTCTGCCCTGTTTCCAGGTCTTCGAAATACCGGCCATATTCGCTCCAAGACAACTCACGAAGATAGCACGAGCGGTGCTGTCATCGAGGCGGCTCGAAGTAGGCCGGATAGGTTTGCGTGATCATGGGCCGTGTGGCGCCAGATCCGGCGTGCCGCGCTCTTCGTTCTTATAGATATGGCACGACCGCCACCACCTCCCAGCCCTGGTCCGCGAGACCTTGCAACTCGCGCTGCTCCACCTGCTGGTATTGCATGGGTGAGGTTTCGCGGCAGCACTGACTTCATTTTGTAGGTGCGCCGCGCCGGCGGCCGCTCACGCTCCTGGCGCCCACAGAAGGCAGCCGCTGCGGCAATGCCACTTAAAAGCACCCCTCGCCTCATCGAGACTTTTAAGGAACTCGCGCAAAACGGAGCGCGGCGCGAAGCAGTTCCTGGCCCGTTTCGTGGTGCACGCCGCGCCCTTTGCACTTCTGACGAAGCTGCGACGCCGAACGTGGAACAGCTCTAGCGCCAGTGGCCGCGGCGGTAATGCCAGTGGTCATGGTCGTGGTGATAATAAGGCTCAACCCATACGTGGTGGCCGTGCGGCGGAAGCACCCAATTTCCGCCCACCCAAACCCAGGATCCGCCGTTCCAGTCCCAATAGCCGTTGGTCCAAACATAGCCTGGTTCGGGCGCAACACCCACCGGGCCCGGAGCCACGCGAAGCGGTGGCGGAGCACTGCCAACGCTGATCCCGAAATCGACGCGCGCGAACGCAACCGAAGGAACCATAGAGGTTCCAACCGCCAGCGCGGCGATGGCAAGTATTCTTTTGAATTTCATAATCCTTCCTCGCTGCTAGAAAAGGCACACGGCGTTCCAAACGTAAATGCCTGATTCAGAAAGATTCCGGAAGGTCCAAGCAGGAATATTTTTCAGGGGCTCGAACTGTAACGTGTTAAAGGTGTAGTAGCATCCGCGCGCTCGCCTTCTCCAACTCGGCGCGCGCCTGCGCCACGCGGTCGATTTGCGCCAGCACTTGCGAGTCATCTGGCCGGTCCGCTCCGAGCAGCGGCTCCAGGATCGCTTCTTCTTTTCGGACTCCCGCGCTCAGATCGATCGGCTTCAACCGGCTCTGCTGAACAGCGCGTCGATGCGCTTCTGTTGATCGGCCGGTCAATCTAAGCTTTGCACCTGAGCCGGGTCCGTCCGCCATCGTTCTGGCGGTAAGCTTAGTGCGATCCGCCTACGCCGCGAGGCCCCGGCCCGCCCCGCCCGCCGGGTCCCCCGCTCAGTGGCCCGAATGTATCGTACTTGGACTGCTGATCGGCCGTCAGGATGGCATAGAATGCGCCTGACGCGGTGGCTTGGGCCAGTACTTGCTGCCCGGTTAGCGTGCCGATCTGCGCCGCTTCCGTACCGATGGTGCCGGTGTCGTTGCTCTTGATGGCGGTTTGGAGCGCCGTCCGCGCGGTGTGGAGGCTGGTCCTCAGCGTCGCGAGGGCGGTCTGTTCGGTTGTAAAGATCGTAGTCGCCGACGCCTGCTGGGCAGAGCTCAGGTCCAAAAGCTTGGTGAGCCTGGCCACCTGGTCAGCGACCATCTCGGCCGGAGTGGGCGGCGTGGGTTGCGCGATAGCAAGCAGGGCTGTGAGCGCCAGGAGTGCCGCGGCGGTAAGAATTTGTTTTTGCATGCGTGTTAGACGAAGTTTTGTGTCTTTGGGATTACATTCCTTGGGATTACATACTCCTAATCATATAGACTGACTTTTTATGGCTAACGTGGAACTCTTTCAAGATGACGTCGCCCTCATCAGCGGCGCGAACAAGGGAATCGGGTATGAGATCGCGCGCGGGCTGGGCGCGAAAAAGATCAAAGTGCTGGTGGGCGCGCGGGATGAAGCCCGCGGCCAGGCGGCCGTCGACAAGTTGAAGGCGGAAGGCGCGGACGCTCGCTTTATCCAGCTGGATGTCACCGATCCAGGAACCATTCGGCGCGCCGCCGAGCGGATAGAAAAGGAATTCGGGCGGCTGGACATACTGATCAACAACGCGGGCACCGCCGAATGGGGCTTCCAGCCAAGCAGCGTGGATCTGGCCAAGGTGCGCGAAGTTTATGAGACCAATTTCTTCGGACCGGTGGCGCTGATCCAGGCGATGCTGCCTCTACTGCGGAAGTCGGAGCACGGCCGCATTGTGAACGTATCCAGCAGCCTGGGCTCGCTCACGCTTTCAAGCGACTTGAATTCGCCGTTTGCGGATTTCCTCGCGCTGGGCTACAACACTTCGAAATCGGCGCTGAATAGCATGACCATTCAATTCGCCAAAGAGCTTAAGAACACGCCCATCAAGGTCAACGCCATCTGCCCCGGGTATTGCGCCACCGATATCAACGGCAACAGTGGACCGCGTTCAGCGGCGCAAGGCGCGGTAGCGGCCATCCAATACGCCACCATCGGCGAAGATGGACCCACCGGCGGATATTTCAACGAGGATGGCCGCATCCCCTGGTAATTTACCTGAAAGCTTCATCGTAAGGAAAATCGCAGCCTAAGCGCTTCAGCTCCGCGCGAAAGTGATCGTCGATCCTCTTTTGCAGCGCCGGAGTAAGCAATTCACTCGACCCGCGGCGCTCCCCGCGCCGGATCATCGCCCCGCGCGGCTTGGCCCAAGGAACCATCATGCCGGTTTCGAATTTCTGTTCGATCTGCTTCATGTGATCGAAAGAGGACTGCCGGACGACGGCGTCCGTCTCTTCCTCTGTAAGATCGATGTGGAGCAGGGCCGCGATTCGACCCACCGCTCCCTTCAAATCCTTCTTCATCTCTTCGTACGTCAGGAACAGCACGTTTTCACGGTCGCGCAGGCGCCAATAGCCATTCACGAACTCCGCCCACGGACTGAACTGGAAGGCCGGCGACAGGAAATAGCTGACGAAGTTTTCAACCGAAGGAGTCAGGGGCCCCATGCCTTCCGCTCGCAGGAAATGATAGGCCGATACACACACGTCCTTGGGATCGCGCACCACACAGATGTAGCGGGCCTCCGGCGAATACGGGACTTTGCCGCTCTCACGATGGGTCTTGATGACGCGCAAACCAGCCCGGCACCGCTGCCACGCAGTTTCATCCGACAGTGGCACCGCATAGTTGGGGTCGGGCGAGTCCGGCCAGGGCACAATGTCATGGATGTGGTCGAACTCGACCGCGCCGCGATGGATCACTTGCACGGCGATCTGCATCAGCCAGTTAGTGCCGCTCTTGAAGTAGACGCAGGCGAACACATCGTGGGCGTTGGGCTGGTACTCGCCGAAGCCCCGAAAAGGATCGCGGCGACGGCGGCGGGAAGACATGCGGGACCAAAAGCCGGACTTTTCGATCACCTTCGCCACGGGCACCAGAACCCCGTACAACAGCACCAGGCTGGGATAGCGAACCCACGGCGAGAATGATTTTCTGCGGAGGCTGAAGCGAGACTTGCCGGGCGCGGCGTTTTCGGCCATTAGCGCCCCCATAGCTGCTTGGTCGCCATCGCCGCGCCCTCCGACAGCGCCTTCAGCTTGGCCCACGCGATCTGCGGATGCACGCGCAAGCCCAGGCCGCAATCGGTGCCCGCGATCACGTTCTCGCGTCCCACCAGCCCGGCATAAAGCGCGATGCGGTCCGCCACCAGTTCGGGATGCTCCACCACGTTGCTCGCGTGGCTGACCACGCCCGGGATCAGGATCTTGCCGTCCGGCAGCTTCACATCCTTCCAAACCTTCCATTCGTGCGCATGGCGCGGATTGGCCGCTTCCACCGAGTACGCGCCGGCTTTCACCTTGAGCATCAGATCCACCAGATGCTTGAGCGGCAGATCGTGCGTATGCGGACCGTGCCAGCTTCCCCAGCAGATGTGATAGCGCACCCGATCTTCGGGAAGCCCCGCCAGCGCGTGATTCAGCGCGTCGATCCGGACTTCGGCGAACTTGCGGTAATCGGCGATGGTTGGCGTGGGCACGATCATGTCGTAGGTATCGGGCAGCGCCGGATCGTCCAGCTGCAGGATGAAGCCGGCGTCGACAATCGCCTTGTACTCGTGCTTCATCGCGTCGGCCAGCGCGAACAGATACTCCTCGTCGTTCGGATAATATTCGTTATGAAAGAAGTGCTCCAGCCAGCCGGGCGCCAGCACGCAGAGGAACGTCTCCTCGGCTCGCGCGCCCGCTTCCGCCAGCGCTCGTTTGAACAGAGCGATATCGTTGGCTACTTCCTGCTGGCCAATGTAGGCGATGGGCCCGTTGCAGATGGTCCGCTCAGGCGGCAGGAATTGCTCGAAGTTCAAGTCTTTGTAAAACTCGGCGAACTCGACGCGCTCCCCCGTTTGGCCGCCCATCCAACCCGTCTCGCCGGGCTTGACTTTCCGCGTCCCGAGCCCGGAAAGCCGCCGGCCGTAATACGCGTACCCGAAGCCGATCTTGCCCAGCTCGCCGTCGCTGATGATATCGATGCCCGCGTCCGCCTGTTTGCGGATGGTCTCCGTGATGCCGGATTGCACCCGGGCCATGACCGTAGCCAAATCGGGACCCCGGCCGGACATAAAACCGAATGTCATCTCACGTAGATCGCGCGGGCCATCCAGGCGCCCGGCATGCGTGGTCAGAATGCGATCGGTGCTGTGTTTCATCAGTTGTATAATAAGCCGAGTTTCGGTACTGTGGCGATAACAACTGTTTCGTTTGTCTTCGTCATCCGGCTGCGTTGACTGCCTGACTGCTTCATCGTTCGAGAGGAAGAGGTCTGTTTTACTTGGCGTCGGCAGCGTTGGTCCCGCACTATCACGTGACAGCAGGAGGTCGCGCGCAATGGCGCAGAACGGGTTATTGGGCCCCTTCGCCCTCAACGATCGAGCGATCGATCAGGAAGTCGGCGAAGGCCGTCCGGGCGCCTACGTTCTGGAAGAATCCAGTGATCTCGTCAACTTTCGCGTGGTCTACGTAGGAAGATCGGATACCAACGTCAACAATCAACTCCACGTGCACGTCGGATCCTACAAGCGTTTCCGCTATGAATATTGCCCCTCCGCTCAGGCCGCCTTTGAGAAGGAGTGCGCTCTTTACCACGACTTTGAACCGCGGGATAATCCGATTCACCCCCGGCGTCCCTCCGGGACGAACTGGAAATGCCCGCGATGCGGCCTATTCAGTTGATTCGGAATCAACAATTGCGAGAATGTCCCGGATAGCGCAAACGTAGCCATAGTGCCAATAGGCTTGCTCGACGGTGCCTTCGTCCAGGTGTTTTTGGGTGTTCTGACAATAGGGTGCGTTTTCGGCCAACCATCGTGCCAACGCGTCAGCTTTGTCTGAAATCGTCTGGATTTGCGAGCGCTCAATGCTGTAATACTTGGTCACGTGACCTCCAACAGAAGCCCGACCGCTGCCTGAGAACCACATGCGAGTGGTGGCCTACTAACACATTGATTTATGGCATGTTGATGGCCGTGAGCGCACACTGAATCGATGCCACTTGAATTATGCCTCGACCTGCGGTGAGGCAGGCCCCTCAGCCAGGATGCGACCTTTCCCTCAAGAAGGCGCTCCCGGTTTCTTGACCGTATGCCGGTACGTTTAGGCCGGGTCAAGCTAAACTGAGGGTTTCTACTGGAGACCACAACAACAATGCAATATACGTTATTGGGCAAGACCGGAATTACAGTATCTCGCATTTGTCTGGGATGCATGAGCTATGGCGGCGGCGAAGTGCCGGACTGGGCCATCGGCACGCGCGGCTGGCACGTCAACAAAGAAGACGCGCGCGAGCATTTCAAGATCGCGATCGATGCCGGGATCAACTTCTTCGACACGGCCGACGTTTATTCCGCGGGCCTGAGCGAGGAGATCACCGGCCAGTATCTGAAGGAGATGGCGTCGCGCGATGAAATCATCGTCGCCACCAAAGTCTGCGGAGTGATGGGCAAGAGCCAGAACAAAAGAGGGCTCAGCCGCAAGCACATCATTGAAGGCTGCGACAATTCGCTGCGGCGCCTGGGCATGGATTTTATCGATCTGTATCAGATCCATCGCTGGGATTTTAAGACGCCGATTGAAGAGACGCTGGACGCGCTGGATTCGCTTGTTCGGGCCGGCAAAGTTCGCTACCTGGGCGCCAGCAGCATGGCGGCGTGGCAATTCTCCAAGGCGCTCTATCTGGCGAAGGAGCACGGCTGGCATCGCTTCATCGCCATGCAGAATCACTACAACCTGGTCTATCGCGAAGAGGAACGGGAGATGATTCCGCTGTGCGTCGATCAAGGCGTGGGTCTGATTCCGTGGAGCCCGCTGGCGCGCGGCTTCCTTACCGGCACGCGGCATCGCGACGGCGGCTCCACCACGCGCTCTCAAGTGGACACCATGGCCAAGGACATGTACTACAGCGAAGACGATTTCCAGGTGGCGGATGCGGTGGCGGCCGTAGCCCAGCAGCGCGGAGTTTCGCCGGCGCAAGTGGCCTGCGCGTGGGTGCTCCAGGCGCCGGGCGTGACGGCGCCCATCATCGGAGCCACCAAGACCGAGCACCTGAAGGATCTGATCGCCTCGGTGGATTTGAAGCTGAGCCCCGATGAAGTGGCGGCGTTAGAGAAGCCTTACAAGCCGCACCGGGTTCTGGGCCACATGCAGCCGGCCGCGAAATCCATGCACGCGTAAGTTACGCCGACATTCCGACTTTGGACTTGAGCATCTGCTCCAGACGGTCCAACACCCGCATGGCGGAAATGGTTTGCTGGACGCTGGCGTTGGGCTCGCGCTTTTCTCTTATGGCGGCGAAGAATTCGCGATCCTGTAGCTCGATGCCGTTCATCGAAACATCCACTTTGCTGAGATCGATGGGCTTCTTCTCGCCGTCCTCCAGATCGTCGTAGTACGCGACATAGGTGCCGGTGTCGCCGATATAGCGGAAGAACGTGCCTTGCGGCCCTTTATTGTTAAACGACAACGACAAGGTGCAGATGGCGCCGGACGGCACTTTCAGGATGATGCCCATGTCCATGGCAATCTTCAATTCCGGATGGTGCGGCCCTTCCAGCGCGTAGCATTCGGAAATGTTTTCGCCGGTCTGATACGCAAACAGATCCACCGTGTGGCAGGCATGATGCCAGAGCAGATGGTCCGTCCAACTGCGCGCCTTGCCGGCCGCGTTCATGTTCGTGCGCCGGAAGAAATAAGTCTGCACGTTCATTTGCTGCACTTTGAAGTCGCCGGATGTGACGCGCTTGTGGACCCACTGATGGCTGGGATTGAAGCGGCGCGTATGGCCAGCCATGGCGATCAGCCCGGTTTCCTTCTGCGCTTTCAAAATGCGCTCGGAATCGGCCAGGGAATCGGCCATAGGAATTTCCACCTGCACGTGCTTGCCCGCCTTCAGGCATTGCACCGCCTGATCGGCGTGCATTTGCGTAGGCGTGGCCAGGATCACCGCTTCCAGGCCCGGCTGCTTCAGGCTCTCGCCCAGATCCCCGGTCCAATGCGGAATCTTGTACTTCTTGGCCACCTCTTCGGTGGCTGCCTGATTTCCGCCCGAGAGAGTAATGATTTCGATGCCGGGGATATTCTGGATCGCATCGATATGCTTCACGCCGAAAGCGCCTTGCCCGGCGACACCAACCTTCATGGATTCTGCCTCCTTATCAATATTGCTGAAACAAACCTTCATTGAACCACAGGTGAATTCGCCTCGGAAGTATACAGACGTTACGTTCCGTGCGCGCAATTCGCACTGACGGAGGTGCACGCAAGAGGTTATATACTGGATTAGCAAAGATTTGGCTCCCAGGAGGCCCACGATGGCAGTCACTTTCACTCTGAATGGAAAGTCCCAAACTGTCGACGTATCGCCGCACATGCCGCTGCTATGGGTGTTGCGAGATTCGCTCGGTATGACCGGCACCAAGTTCGGCTGCGGCATGGCGCTGTGCGGCTGCTGCACGGTTCACTTGAACAATCAGCCCATCCGCTCCTGCGTTACGCCGGTTTCAAGCGTAGCCGGCAAGAGCGTCACCACCATTGAAGGCCTTTCGCCCGACAGCAGCCATCCGGTGCAGCGGGCCTGGCTGGAAGTGGATGTGCCGCAGTGTGGCTATTGCCAGTCTGGACAGATCATGACCGCCGCGGGCCTGCTGAAGAAAACCTCGCATCCCACCGACGCCGATATCGATGAAGCCATGCACGGCAATATCTGCCGCTGCGGGACCTATCAGGCCATCCGGCGCGCGGTTCACCTGGCAGCGCAATATCAGGCCGCGGCCAATCATCACGGCACGGTTGCCGAGAACGCCCACGTAGTGGAAGGAGCCGCGGAATGAGCGCCACAATTTCCCAACTGAATCGCCGCAGTTTCTTGAAGGCGGGCGCCGCCACTGCCGGCGGCCTGCTTGTGGGATTTCATCTTCCCGAGAGCAACAAGCTGGAAGCCGCCACCACATCGGCCAAGCTGAACGCTTTCATCCATATTGGCAGCGACGACGTGGTGACGTTTGAAATTCACAAATCCGAGATGGGACAAGGGCCCCAGACCTCGCTTTCGCAGTTGCTGGCCGAAGAGCTGGATTGCGATTGGAAACAGATCCGCACTGAGTTCGCGCCCGTCGACCCGGCCTACGGCCCGCTGCAAGGCACCTTTGGAAGCATGACCATCCGCACCTGCTGGGTTCCGGTCCGGAAGGCCGGGGCATCGGCTCGCGACATGCTGCTGGATGCCGCCGCGCAGAAGTGGGGCGTGGCAAAAACGCAGCTTCGCACTGAAAACGGATACGTCATCAATACCGCCAACAATGAGCGCGCCAGCTATGGCAGTCTGGCCGATGCCGCTGGCAAATTGCCGGCGCCGGCTAAGGTGGCGGTGAAGGATCCCAAGGACTTCCGCCTGATCGGGACATCGCCCAAGCGGCTGGATACTCCGCTCAAGGTGAATGGCACGGCCGCGTTCGGTATCGATGCCCGGCGCCCCGGCATGGTGTACGCGGTTCTCGCGCGCTGCCCGGTGTTCGGCGGCAAGGTGGCCAGCTTCGACGCCTCCAAGGCCAAAGCCGTTCCCGGCGTGAAAGATGTGGTCCAAATCTCGCGCGGCGTGGCCGTAATCGCAGACAACACTTGGTCGGCCATGGAAGGGCGTCGCGCGCTCCAGGTTCAGTTTGACGAGGGCAAGAACGCTAACCTGAGCAGCGCGAGCATTCGGGAATTGTTCGTGAATCTGGCTGCTAAGCCCGGCGCGGTGGCGCGCAACGACGGCGATGCGGCCACGGCGCTGTCCAATGGCGCGAAAAAGCTGGAAGCCGTCTATGAAGCGCCTTATCTATCGCACGCTCCGATGGAGCCGATGAATTGCACCGCCGACGTGCGCCCCGATAGTTGCGAAGTTTGGGTTGGCACCCAAATCCAGACGGCCGCCATGGGAGCGGCTGCGAAGATCACCGGCCTGCATCCCGACAAGATCCAAATTCACACGCAGTATCTGGGCGGAGGATTTGGGCGGCGCGGCGGAGACGATTTCGTCAGCGAAGCGGTGGAGATTTCCAAGGCCATCGGCAAGCCGGTGAAGCTCACCTGGTCGCGCGAGGACGATATGCAGCACGACCTGTATCGCCCCGCGTCCTATACGAAGTTCGCTGGTGCTTTAGACAGCGACGGCTGGCCCGTTGCCTGGGACACGCGCGTGGTCTGCCCGTCGTTCGGCGGATTGCGCAACGGCGTGGATCGCACCGGCGTGGAAGGCATCGTCGAGCTGGAATACACCATTCCGAATTTTCACGTCGACTATCATCCGCCCGATGTCGACATTCCGGTCACTTACTGGCGTTCGGTGGGATTCTCGCAGAACACGTTCTTCTCCGAGAGTTTCCTGGATGAACTGGCGGTGGCGGGCGGGAAAGATCCGTTCGAATTTCGCCGGCGGCTGCTCGCGAAATCTCCGCGACTGCTGGGCGTGCTGGAATTGGCGGCTGACAAAGCGGGGTGGGGTAAGCCTCTGCCGGCCGGCCACGCCCACGGCATTGCCGTGGTGAACAACATCGGCAGCTTCAACGCGCAAGTGGCCGAGGTCTCGGTAAAAAAAGGCAAGTTGCGCGTGCATCGCGTGGTTTGCGCGGTGGATTGCGGGCACGTGATCAACCCGGCGGGTGTCGAGCAACAGATCCAGAGCGGGATCGTTTTTGGGCTGAGCGCGGCGCTGAAGGGCGCCATCACCATCGAGCGCGGCCGCGTGGTGCAGGGCAATTTCAACCACTACGACGTGCTGCGCATCGATGAAATGCCGGTGGTGGAAGTGCACATCGTGCCTAGCCAAGCCGCGCCCGGCGGAATCGGCGAAGCCAGCACTCCGGCGATTATTCCGGCGGTGGCGAACGCGATCTTCGCCGCAACGGGCAAGCGGTTGCGCAAACTGCCGATTCTTCCTGAGGACTTGGCATAGAACATCTGCTCCTGCTGCCGGGCTTAATCTGCGATCAGACGGTCTGGCAGCAGCAAATCGATGCGTTGTCGGACGTGGCCGAGTGTTCGGTCGCCGACTACGGGTCGTTCGATTCAGTTCCATTGATGGCCGAAGCCGCGCTCCGTGCCGCGCCCGAGCGCTTTTCCGTCGCCGGACACTCGATGGGTGGCCGCGTGGCCCTGGAGATTTACCGGCGTGCTCCCGAGCGCGTGGCACGCATCGCGCTTCTGAATACCGGCTATTTGCCGCTGGCCGCAGGCGCGGCCGGGCAAGAAGAAACCCGCAAGCGAGGGGAACTGGTGGCGCTGGCGCAATCGCAAGGCATGCGCGCGATGCTGCGGGAGTGGCTCCCGCCGATGATCGATGCGCGCCGCATCCACGACACCGTTCTGGTGGACGCGATCATGGAGATGATGTCGCGCAAAACGCCCGAGATTTTCGCGGCGCAGGTGCGCGCGCTGCTGGCTCGTCCGGATGCGAGCCCGGTGCTGGAACAAATCCAATGTCCGGCGTTGCTGATCACAGGGCGCGAGGACGGATGGAGCGGACCCGCACCGCACCAAGCGATGGCCGCCAAGATTGCCGGCAGCCAGCTGGTGATCGTCCCCGATAGCGGCCACATGTCGACCATGGAGCGCCCCGCCGAAGTCAGCGCCGCGCTGCGCGCCTGGCTCTATACTTGTTAGGCATGGAAACCCGGCGCGCGTATTTGATGAAACTGGCGGCCCTGGCGGCCTCGCCTCTTGCCGCACCGCTTTTTAGTCAAACTGCCGAGGAGCTCTTCCGGCGCAACATCGGCACACGGGATCAATTCAACAAACAGTTTCCGCCGCACAAAGTGATGGGCAACATCTACTATGTGGGATCCGAATCGCTTTCCTCTTTTCTCTTCGTCACACCGCAGGGGAACATTCTGCTCAACAGTTGCTTTGAGGCGACCGTCCCGGTGATTCGCTCGTCGGTGGAAAAGCTGGGGTTTAAATTCACCGATATCAAGATTCTGCTCGGCAGCCATGCCCACGCGGACCATATGCAAGGCGATGCTCTGGTGAAGCAGCTCACGGGCGCGCAAGTGATGGCCATGGAGCAAGACGTACCCGCGCTGATGAAGATCATGCCGGAAGGCAAGCCGCATCCGCTCGACCGGACCCTGCACGATGGCGATGAAGTGACTCTCGGCGGCACAACACTGGTGGCTCATCTCACCGCGGGTCATACGCGCGGCTGCACCACCTGGACCACTAAGGTGGAGGATGGCGGGAAGATGTACGACGTCGTTATCATCGGCAGCGTCGGCGTGAACCCGGGCTATCAATTGGTCAACAATAAGGAAGTCCCGGATATCGCCGGCGAGTATATGCGCAGCTTTAAGCTGCTCCGGTCCCTGCCATGCGACATCCCTCTCGGATCGCATCCCTCGATGTACAACATGCAAGCGAAGTACGCCAGGCTCGGCAAAGGCCCGAACCCGTTTATCGATCCGGAAGGCTACAAGCACGAGCTGGACATCCAGGAGCACGCGTTCCTCGAGAAACTCGCCGAACAAAAGAAAGCCGCGGGAGTCTAACGGTTTACGAAGCGGCTTCGGCCGCCGCGTGCCGCACGTTCACGGTCACCAGAACCAGCAGCCCGGCCAGGAAAAACGTGATCAGCGATAAAATGGCCACCCGATAGCTGCCGGTGAATTGCAGCGCCAGCCCGAAGAGCAGCGGGCACAGCCAACTGGTTCCTTTGTCGCTGATCTCATAGACGCCGAAATATTCGGCCTCGCGCCCCTTCGGAATCATCAACGAGAATAGCGAGCGGCTGAGCGCCTGCGTTCCGCCCAGCACAATCCCCACGATGGCCGCCACGATGAAAAACTGCCTCTCATTTCGCACGGAGACATACATTGACACTAAGACGCCGGTCCAGATCAGCAGGCTGACGATTACCGCGTGCTTCGCGCCGATCCATCGGGCAATCCAATCGAACAGAAACGCTCCGAAGAAGGCGACGAACTGGACCATGAGGATTACGCCGGTCAGGTCCTCCATCGATATTTTCAGCTCGTCGCTCCCGAACTGCGCGGACAGCGCGATCACCGCCTGTACCGCGTCGTTGTAAAGCAGGTACGCCACCAGGAAGCGGAGCGTCTGCGGATAGTGGCGCATGCCTCCCAGGGTCACGGCGAATTCGCGGAACGTCTTCGATATTCCTTCACCCGGACCGCGCTTCCGGCCCGGCGCACGATTGCGAATGGCGGCCAGTGGGATCAGGCTGAACAGCGCCCACCATATGCCCGCCGACGACAGATTGATCCGAACCGCCATGGATGTCGAGAGCCCAAGCGCTTTGGCCTTGGAAAACAACACCAAGTTGAGAGCCAACAGCAATCCGCCGCCTAAATATCCGATGCCCCAGCCAGTGGACGACACCGCGTCCCGCTGCTCGGGAGGTGCAATGTCGGTCAGAAACGAGTTGTAGACCACCACGGATGCCCCAAAGGCCAGGTTCGCGACGATGAACAGAGCTCCGCCGAGGAGATAGCGGTTGCCCTGGAGAAAGAACATGCCAGCCGTAGCCAGCGCGCCGGTGTAGGCAAACAAAGCCATCAGGCGCTTCTTATTGGGGCTGAAATCGGCGATGGTTCCCGCAATCGGCAGAACAAAGATCTGCGTAATCACGGAGATAGAGATCAGGTAGCCCCACCACGACCGGGGATCCACGGGAATGCCCAGCGGATGGACGCGCCCGTCGGCGCCCGCGGCTGCCTTCGCGAGGACGGTCAGATACGGACCCAGGAAGAGCGTCAGAACCGTACTTTGGAACGTGGAGTTCGCAAAATCGTACATGTACCAGCCGCGCTGCTCACGCTTGCTGTAGGGCAGGGCTGGAAGGGTCATGACGTGCGATTGTCCCGCGAAGCTATTAGAGCACACGGTACAATAAGAACGTTTTGGCTCCTCACATGGGAAACATCGTCGTACTGGGTGCGCAATGGGGTGACGAGGGCAAGGGGAAAGTCGTCGACCTTTTTTCGGAGAAGTTTTCAGTGGTGGCTCGCTATCAGGGCGGCCACAACGCCGGGCACACCGTATTTATTGGCCCGAAAAAGTTTGTTCTTAAGCTGATTCCGAGCGGCATTTTGCGGCCTGGGGTGCAGGCCGTCATCGGCAATGGCGTGGTGATCGATCCGGCGGCGCTGATCGAGGAGATGGAAAAGCTGGAGCAGGCGGGCGTGGACGTCCGCAAACAGCTCGCCATTAGCGATCGCGCGCACGTGATCTTCCCGTTCCATCGCATTGTCGAGAAAATGTCGGAGGGACGGCAGGATCGCGTGCCCATCGGGACCACTTCGCGCGGAATCGGCCCGTGCTACGAAGACAAGATCGGGCGGCGCGGCATCCGTATCGCGGATCTTTATGAGCACGATAGCTTTTGCGCGATGTATACGGCGCTGGCCGAGGACAAGCAACTGCTGGCCCAGACGTTCAATATTCAAGAAACCATCGATTTCGAGCTGATTCGCGATCAATATCTGGGCTACGCCGAACGCATCCGTCCGCTGGTGTGCGACACGGCCCAGCTTCTGAACGACGCCATGCGAGCGGGCAAGCGTGTGCTGTTCGAGGGCGCGCAGGGAACCATGCTGGATGTTGACCATGGGACCTACCCGTTTGTGACTTCGTCCAGCGCTACGGCCGGCGGTGCGTGTACGGGAGCCGGAGTGCCGCCAACGGCGATTCACGGCGTGGTCGGCGTGTCCAAAGCGTACACTACGCGCGTGGGAAGCGGCCCATTTCCCACCGAACTGCTCGGCGAAGATGGCGAAAAAATTCGCAAAGCGGGCAACGAGTTTGGCGCCGTCACCGGACGGCCGCGCCGCTGCGGCTGGTTCGACGTGCCGTTGCTGCGCTACACCGCCATGATTAACGGCTTCACCAGCCTGGTGATCACCAAACTGGATGTGCTGGATCAATTCGATGAGATCCCGGTTTGCACCGAATACAAGAACGTGAAGGCCATGCCCGCGACGTTTCGGGGCCTGGAAGCCGTGGATCCGGTTTATGAGAAGCTGCCCGGATGGAAGTCCGAGACGCGGGGCCTCTCTCGCGAGCGCGATCTTCCGGGACGGGCGCGCGACTACCTTCGCTTCTTGAGCGAACGCACCGGCGTGGAAGTGGGCTGCATCTCCACCGGACCCGAGCGCGACGAGACCATCCTGATCGAGAATTCGCGCCTGTCGGAGTTGCTGTAGCGGCTAGGATCTGGTTACTACGATCGACCTCCAGGCTTGGTTTCCGGCGGTATCAGTTACGTAAATCAGGATCGTCGTAGTGCCGACGTACAGCGCAATCGGCCCTGTGGTCCAATTGTTCGTGCCGGTCGCCGTTCCCGACCCTCCCGTGGAACTCACCCACGTTACCTGCGCCACTCCCACGTTATCTTGCGCCGTGCCGCTGACGACGATCGAACTGGCCGAGGTGGCAACCGTGGTCATGGCGGGCGAAAGGACAGTTACCGAAGGAGGAACTGCTGATCCGCCCGTGCCGGGGCTCACAGGCGGGCTCACCGGTGGACTAGCCGGCGGACTTCCCGGACTCGGATTGTCCGCGGGCGCATTGGGCGGTTGGCTGGTTACGGTCACGCTCTGGGACGCATGGTCCTGGTTCGCATCGGAAGCCGTTACCGTGATCACATTGGCGCCCACACTCAGAGGAATGGCGGCGACGGTCCAATTGGCCGTACCCTGCGCCACTCCCGAGGCGCCTTGATTGGTCGACCAATTCACTTGCACCGCCCCCGACCCACCGGATGTGCTTCCGTTCAGCGCGATGGATGAGGCGCTGGTGGTTGCAAGCGGCGCTTGAATGGCCACCGCTAAAGGCGCCGCAGTCGGCGTCGCGGGGCTGCTCGATCCGGCCGCCGCATACTGCTGCTGGATGGCCGCGATATCGCCCGGCCCCAAGCCCGAGACGATGTGATAGTACGGATACATCACGTCCCCCGGACTATCGGAGTGTCCCAAGCCCAACGCGTGCCCGGTCTCATGCAGCGCGACGCTGAATACATCCACATCCGCGCCGATTTTCCAGCTCATGTCGTTATTGAAATGTTGATCGCCGGCTATCGGCTCCGGGTTGAGAGGATAGGGATAAAAAGTGTGCGCCAGCACTCCTGTTGGGCCGGTAAACGGATACCCGTCCCCGTGCGCGCCGCTGGCAAACAGCACAGCCAGTGTCTGCGGTCCGGTGGGATTGCTGGTCTGAGTAAACGTAACCTGCACATACTTCGCCCATTCCGCGTAGGCGCGCTCGATTTCCGATTCCACTGAGTCCGCCGGCTGTTGCTGGGTAACGTAGACGAAGGCATAGCTCAGGTTGGCGCTTCCCAGCCCCGGCCCATCCCACCCATTGCCCACCAGCGGAACAGCTTGCGCCACTGGACCGGCCGTGGTCAGCGCGCCGGCGCACCCATGTACGGGTAGCCCGCGAATCAAATCGGTGGATGCGGGAAAAATGTAAGATACTTCGTCCCAATCCGCCAACCGCCGCACCTGATCGACCGTGCCTTCGATCAACAGATGGTGCGGCAGCAGGTCCGGATTGTCGTGAATCGCCGCGCCGGTCTCGATCGCGATCGCGCGCGCTTCACTTTCGGGGACATCGGAGTAAAATTCCACCAGGACCGGAGGCGCCTGGCCGGCCACCAGCTTCCCATCCAACTCCGGGCTGAGTTTCTCGCTCGGCTGCAATTGGCCCATCCATTGAATGCCCAATCCGCTCAGAATGGTGCCGTCGCGCATTACGATGGACAGCGCGTCATCGGGGACGTAGGAAAGTACCGTTGCGCCGCGGCTGGCCAAGGCTTTCATCTGGGCCGCGCCGGGTTCGGTAGCGAACTGCACCAAATAGTGTGAACGGCCCGGCGTGCGAGTCTTCGCGGCAACCGGAACCGTTGGCCGGCTCGATGCTGGATTGAATCCTCTCAGGCGAAGGGCCGGTTGAGCGCCAGCGACGCCGCCGAGCAGGGCTATCGCGATAAGACAGGAAAAAGTTTTTGCGAGCCTATGCACGATTCTTCCATCGGAAGTGCCCTGAGAGTTTTCCATCGGGAGGACACACTACTCCTGGCAGGAGCATCTGTGGTTAGCTCTTATCGACTCGTTCTAGTCTGTCTGTTCGGCGCGGCTTACATTACTGCGGCCGACACACCTCCGACTTCCTACGTCATTCAAACCGTTGCCGGAAGCGATGACTCAGGCAATGGCGGCCAAGCTCTCGCGGCGGGTTTGATTCAGCCCGAAGGAATCGCAGTGGATCGCGCCGGGAATGTCTATGTCGCCGATGCCGCCGACAATCGGGTGCGCAAGATTGGGGCGGACGGCTCCATCCAGACCGTAGCGGGCACCGGTGTCGCCGGATTTGCGGGCGACGGTGGCGCCGCCAGTGCCGCGCTGCTCGATCAGCCGTACGGCCTGGCGCTGGATGCAGCCGGAAATCTCTACATTGCCGACCTGGGGAACGGGCGGGTGCGAAAAGTCGGGACCGATGGCAGCATCCAGACCGTGGCCGGCGGAGGCGCGCTGCCGGCCGCAAGCACCGGACAAGGCGGCCCCGCTACCAGTGCGCAACTGTCGCAGCCGCGCAATGTCGCCCTGGATGCCGCAGGCTCGCTCTACATTTCCGATTTCGGCGCTAATCAGGTGTACCAAGTCACCAGCAACGGCATCCTGACGCTACTCGCGGGCACGGGAACGGCGGGATTCTCGGGCGTCGGCACGTCCGCTTTGCTGGCCGAACTGAACGCCCCCGCTGGCCTCGCGGTGGACCAGACCGGCGCGCTCTACGTCGCCGACAGCGGCAATAACCGCGTTCGAAAGGTGTATAACGGCGTCATCATCACGGTGTTCAACACTCCCGCGCCTACCGGTGTGGCGGTCGATTCCACCGGCCTGCCATACATCGCTGCCGCCGGCTACCTCGGCACGGTGGTCCAACAGATTAACGGCATCGCATCGGCGAGAGATGTGACGCTCGATGCCGCCGGCGATGTGTACTTCACTTCGGGTGGGTTCGTAATGGAAATCCCGAGCGGAGGCAATGTGACCACCATCGCCGGCAGCGGGAATTCTCCCTACTTCGGCGGCGATGGCGGCGCGGCTACCTCCGCTCAACTGCACTCACCGTCCGGTATTGCCGTAGATTCGGCCGGCAATTGGTATATCGCGGACACTGCCAACAATCGCATTCGCATGGTAACGTCCGCCGGAGGAATCAGCACGTTCGCGGGCACCGGGGACCCCTCCCAGTTGAACTCGCCGCGCGGCATTGCCATGGATGGATCGAATAATCTTTACATCGCCGACGCCGGCAACAACGATGTGCGGAAGATCACGCCGTCTGGAACGATGACGACCATCGCCAGCCAGCTCAACGATCCTGTATCTGTCGCGCTGGATGCCCAGGGATCGGTTTACATCGCCGATTCCGGGAATAACCGCATCGTCCAGGTGACGGCCGGCGGAACGGTTGGCACTTTCGCAAAAATCAACGGGCCGCTGGCTGTGGCGGTGGACGCATCCGGCGATGTATTTGCCGCCGATACCACCCAAGTCTGGAAGATTGCGTCCGGCGGCACACCCGCTTCACTGATCACCGGGCTCACTTCTCCTGGTGCGATGGTTTTCGCATCGGACGGCACGCTGATCATCGCGGACACGGGCGCCAATGTGATTCGGCAGCTCGGTACGTCCGGAGTGCTGACCGTGATTGCAGGCATTGGCACGGCTGGATTCTCGGGTGACGGCAGCCCGGCCCTGGCCGCGCAGTTGAATGCGCCTGCCGGCATCGCGATGGGCGCCAACGGAGCCATTTTGATCGCCGATTCAGGTAACAATCGCATTCGGACTCTGACGCCATCGTCCGTTGCCTCTGAGACTTCGACCGTAGCGGTGGTCAACGCGGCGAGCCTTGCGACTGGAGCCATCGCGCCCGGTGAAATCATCACGGTATTCGGCACCGGATTCGATAAGACCAACACACAACTGCTCTTCGACGGCCAGCCCGCAACACTGTTCTTCACCAGCGCCACGCAGATCAACGCACTCGCACCGGCCAGCCTGACTGCGAACTCAACCACAGCGATGAGCGTGGTGGTGGATGGCGCTGTTATTGCCGGCTCTTCGGTGCCCGTGGTCGCATCTGCCCCAGGCATCTTCACCGTTTCCGGTGGCGTTGGCCAAGCGGCCGCCAACAATCAGGACGGCAGCCTGAATTCAGCAGCGAACCCAGCCGCGCGCGGTTCGGTGGTATCGCTCTACGCCACGGGGCAAGGCCCCAGCACCAGCAATGTCACTCTCAGCATCGCCGGCTATAACGCACCAATCCTTTACGCCGGATCCGCGCCTGGCTTTCCCGGCTTGATGCAGATCAACGCGCAAATCCCCAGTGGTTTTCTCCCGCCCGGCGTCCAACCGGTGCTGCTGACCGTGAATGGCGTGGCCAGCCAATCCGGCGTAACCATTGCGATCAGTGAAGGTACCGATTAATCGTTCCTCAAAGTGTCGACGTGCAGTTCGGGCAGCGAGTGGCGGCGATCGGAATGGTGGTGTGGCAGAACGGACATTCCTTGGTAGTGGGATCGGCCGGCGCGGGAGCGCGCTTCATTTTGTTGGCGGCCCGGATCATGAGAAAAATCACGAGCGCGACGATCAAAAAATCGATGACGTTGTTGAGAAACGTGCCGTAGCCGATAGTTGCGTCTCCGGCCGCTTTCGCTTCAGCCAGGGTGGCGTGATGGCCGCCTGAGAGATCGATAAACAGGTTGGTGAAATCGACGTTCTTGAGGACCAGCCCTAGCGGCGGCATCAGAATGTCGTTGACGAGCGACGTCACGATTTTTCCAAATGCCGCGCCGATAATGACGGCCACGGCCAAGTCCAGCACGTTGCCGCGCATGATGAATTCGCGAAACTCTTTGAACATGCGTCCTCCTGAAGCGCTCCATCATAACATTACGGACATCGGTTGCATGGCGGAGGCTACACTGGTGAGTTGAAGACCCCTGAGTTGAAAAGCTGGAAGCTGACCATCGAATTCGACGGCACGAAATATAGCGGCTGGCAGGAGCAAAACAACGCCCGAACGGTGCAAGGCCAGTTGCGGAGCGCGGCGGAGGAATTCTTCGATGGCACGGTGGAGATCCAGGGCGCGGGGCGAACCGACGCGGGCGTCCACGCGCGAGCCCAGGTAGCGCATCTGAAAGTATGGCGGAAGGGCGAAGACCAGCGGCGCTGGCCAAAGCCCGACGAGATCCTGCGCGCCATCAATAGCCGGCTGCCCTCCGATGTCTATCTCCTAGATGTCGCGGAAGCGGCGCCGGAGTTCCATGCCCGGCACGACGCGATCGCGCGGACCTATCGGTATCAGATCTCCACGCGGCGCACGGCGTTTTTCAAGAAATTTGTCTGGTGGGTCAGGGAGCCGCTGGATGTCGCCGCGATGTCCCGCGCCGCGCGGATGCTGATTGGACGGCACAACTTTAGTGCATTTCGCGCCGAAGACAAGTCGCGCCCGGATGAATCGCCCATCGTGGTGGTGGAGGATGCCGGCATCGAAGCCGAGGGCGACCTGATCGTTTTCCATATCACGGCGTCCCATTTCGTCTGGCGCATGGTGCGTAGAGTTGTGGGCGCGCTGGTGAAATTGGGCTTACGGGAAATTACAGTGGACGATTTTTCCCGTCTCCTGGAAGGCAAGAAAGATCCGAAGCTGGATGTTGCGGCGTGGACCGCCCCAGCGTCGGGGCTGTTCCTCGATAGCGTGATCTATCCGGATTCGGGCGCGCAGGTTGAGCGCGAACCTACTCGTGAGTCGCGGCAGGAGGCTGCGTCTGGGCGTCGGGAGAGCCATCACCGGCCGCGCCGCTAAATACCTTTTTGCCGGATGGCAAGATGACCGTGCGCGCGCTGGCCGTGTTGGTGCCATCCTTGGCGCGCAGGCCGTGGATGCTTACTTCGTCGCCCACCTTCAGGTCGTTCTTTCTCCAGCCCCGGCGAACCAGTTCGATGGGCGCGCCTGTCTCAAACTGCCAATGTTCGACGCCGGCATCGGTGGTCACGTCGACATAGATCCAGGCATGCGGGTTCATCCACTCGATTTTCGTAACCACACCTTTTACGTCAATCGGCTTCTTTAAGTCGAATTCGGCCGAGAAGGCATGATGCGCCAGCGCAGGAACAACCGCGGCGCCCAGGAGCGCAACAATCGAGAGAACGAGCTTCTTCATGGTGACTCCTCAAGCGCTGTTCTTTGGACGCGCTTACTGATGGCGAATTGATTCTATCCAGCGGCCAACTGAAATGTCAAACGCAGCAGGTCAGCCGCGCAGATCCGCGAAGGCTTCTTCAATCTCCTGCTTCGCCGCCGGGGTGGGCACCGTGAGCGGGAGGCGCGGTGGCCCGCCGTAATAGCCGGTCAGGTCCATCGCATACTTCAGGCCGCCGATGCCGTATTTGGTGGTGACCAACTTAGCGGCGCGGCCGATGCGATTCTGCCAGTCCAATGCGGCTTCGGGCTCACGCGTTCGATGGGCTTCCCAGATGGAAATGGTGGCGTAGGGCGCAGGATTGGCGAACGCCAGGATGCCGCCGCTGCAGCCAATCGCGAGCGACGGCGCCAGTGTAGTGGCCGACCCGGTCAGCACCTGAAAGCCTTTTTTCGTTTCGCGCACCATCTGCAGCAGCTTCTCGACGTTGCCCGAGCTTTCCTTGATCCCAACGATATTGGGATGATGCGACAGTTCAGCCACCGCTTCGGCCGCGAGATCCACGCCCGTGTTCTGCGGGAAGTTATAGAGCAGCACGGGGATCTTGGCTTGATCCGCCACCGCGCGGAAGAACAACATCTGCGTTTCCGCCTTACCGAACTGGCCTTTGAAGAAAGATGGCGTTTTCACCAGGGCGGCTTTGTAGCCCAGATCGGCCGCCCGATTGGTAAGCGCCACGGTTTCATGCACGCTGTCCATGCCGGTTCCGGCGATCAGCAGCTTTTCGGGCGCGGCCCATTGCGCCACCCATTCCCAGAGCTGGATTTTTTCATCGCCGCTCAACATCACGCTTTCGCCGGTGGATGCAACCACGACATAGCCGCTGAGGCCGGTGGCGTTCCACTTCTCGACGTTGTGCTGGACTTTGACTTTCCACATCTCGCCTTCATGGTTGAAGGGGGTGGTGATGGGGCTGAAGATGCCTTGGAGTTTCATAGGAAGGGAAGGGGAGTGGCGTGGCAACCACTCCCGCGCGGTTCTCTGCGTTACTTCGCGATAAAGGTCACGATCAACGCATACAGCGTGAGAGATTCAATGAGGGCCAATCCCAGAAGCAACGAGAATCGGATACCAGCTGCGGCGCCCGGGTTTCGCGCCATGGCCTCGCAGGCCGCCGCGGTGGCTTTTCCTTGCCCCAGGCCACAGAGGCCTGCGGAAATTCCCAGAGCCAGGTAAGCAGCGGGTAAGTTGAGAGTGCCGGTGAGGCCGCCGCCTCCGGGTGTCTGCGCGAACATCGGGCTGGCCAGCGTCATCAGCGCGGCTCCCGCATAGATCAGTTTACGTTTCATTCAAGTGTTCTCCTTTGTAACAAGAAATTGTTCTCGAGGAGGTGGTTCCAAACCTGTCCTGGGGGACGGCGGGCTCACGCTCGGAACGGATAATGCCTAGTGTTCTTCGTGTGCTACTGCTCCCGCGATGTAAATGATGCTGAGGAGCATGAATATGAATGCTTGTAAGAATGCAACGAACACGTGCAGTCCCATGAAGATGACTGGCACGGCGAAATACGTGAGTGTAAGAAACGTTAGGGTCACCTTTTCGCCGGCAAACATGTTCCCGAATAAACGTACAGTTAGCGAAAGAGGTCTTGAGAGGTGACTGATGATTTCGATCGGGATCATCAGCGGCGCCAGATACCAGACCGGACCTGCAAAATGTGCCAGATATTTGCCAATCCCCTGTTCGCGGAAGCCCATGTAGTTGTAGTACAAGAACACGCAAACCGCGAGACCGCAAGGGACCGCTGGGGTCATGGTCGGCGATTCGAAGCCCGGAATAATCCCAATGAGATTCATGAAGAGGATAAAAATGAACAAAGTGCCGATGAACGGGACGTACCGGGTGGATCCATGTTCGAGGGCATCGTGCGCCTGGCCTCCAAAAAAGTTGTAGAGGGCTTCGAAGGTCAACTGGAGCTTGCCCGGATGTTCGACCGAAAGGCGCGGGCGAACAACGGCGAACAGAACCACAATGATTGCGACCACCAGGATTTCCATGGTGATCCAGTTCTCCCAGGGATGCGCGGGATCCGCGGCTGGGTGCCCGACGGCGTTCAGCAGTGAATCGAGCGGCCCGGCGAGGAACCGGTTGAACAGCAGGGTGGGCCAGAGTTCCAGGTCAGCTTGCATAGATGAGTTCGTAAATGATTTCCAGGATGATTGCGCCTGTGCCGACAAATAGACCTGTCGCCCCAGCCGCTACGTTCGGTCCAAGAAATTTGATTATAACCCACGCGACAGACAAGAGGACCAGGATGCGAATGACGAACAACCAGCCGAATCGCCTCTTGGCATCCGGGCCGAGGGCATCCGCAAAGCGTTGCCAGCCGACGAAGCTGACGTAGGACACGGCGGCTCCCAGCAGGAATGCGAGCCCAGCCCGATAGCCGCGCAAAGACGTCGCCACAATTGTGCCCGCCACTCCCAGGACGCCAGTGATCCACGAGATTCGCCTCACGGCTTTCTGGTAAAACGTGTCACTTTCCGCCATCGTCTTTAGCCAGCTCCCGAACAAGCTCAATTATGCCGGAGGCGATTCCCAGCAACAGGAACACCAACTTCAGGAAGGTTGTCCCAAACGCCCGGTCGAGGAGATACCCAATCCCAAAGCCTACCGCCATCGATATTGGCAGCAGCAGGGCCAAACCGTAGTATTTGCCGAATAGCTGATATAAATTGCCCTGGCTCTTAGGCATGGACCCGCCGCTTATGTTCCAGAATCGCCGAGGCTTGCTCGGCGGTCTCCTTCACCAGGTAGCCCATCTTCGGATGGCTGGGGGTGAGGTCGGGCTCGAGACCGAACTCTTCCAAGGTCTCGGTAGTGGTGGGGCCGATGGACGCGATCACCATGCGGCGCAAGGCCCCCAGCATTGGTTCGGCGAGTTGCTCGGCGGTGGCTACCCGGAACAGATGCGCCATTTGAATGGATGTGGTGAAGAGGGCGACGTCGGCCCTGCTCTCGGAAATCCGATGGACCGCTTCCTGTAAGAGACCTAGGTCTTCGGGCAAATCCCACTGGTAGACGCGCACCGGCGTCACCTCAGCGCCGCGCGCGCGCAGCGCGTCGAGAAGCTCCGGGTTCGATTTTCCGTATTCCTGCATTGCGATTCGACGTTCGGTGCGGCCTTCGAGGGCCGCCAGCAATTCACGCCAAGTGTTCGGCTCAGGAGCGGTGACGGCCACTGGAATCTTTAGCTCGCGAAGGGCCGCCAGCGGCTTGGGACCTCGCGCGGCTACCGCGATCCCGCGCAGCGCTTCGGCAAATTGTTGCTCCGGATAGCGCGAAGCCAAAACCTTGTTGAGCGCCCGCGCACCGACGCCCGTGAGAAAAATCATCAAGTCGAACTCGCCGCGAAACAGGCGCTCGGCAAATTCGAAAGCTTCCAGGTTGTTCTCGATGGGCGCTTCGCGCATAGATGGAGCGACAAATGGATCGCCCCCCTGCCTGCGAATCAATTCACCCATTTCGGTGGCGCGCCGGCTCTCAAACGAAACAACACGCAGACCATCGAAGGGCATCACCTTCAGATTATCAGTCGCCCGACGCGGTTTTCTGCTTAGCTTGTTCCTTCTCGTATTGCGTCGCTTTTTCGTACTGCTTCAATACACGATTGACGTACTGAATGGTCTCCGGATACGGAGGGATACCGTGGTATTTGTCCACCGCGGCAGGTCCGGCATTATATGCGGCTACGGCTTTGGACACCTGATGGGGATCGTTCTCGTACTTCTCCAACAGATCGCGCAGGTAGCGCGCGCCGGCTTCCGCGTTCTGGGCGGGATCATGCGGATCGGCGTCCAGCCCGGCGGCAGTCTTCGGCATGAGCTGCATCAGCCCAATGGCGCCCTTAGGCGACACGGCATCTTCGCGGTAGCCCGATTCGGCGCGCGCTATGCTCTGCACAATGGCCGGAGGCAGGCCGGCGTGAACAGCAGCTTGCGTGACCAATTGTTGTGGCGTGAGGGTCTGCTGAGGCGCGGTCTTTGGCGCTGCCGGAGCAATTGCGGGAGAAGCAGCGGCGGATGGCGTGTACTCCTCCTTTTCGAACCCGGCCACCGTGCTGGCCTGAATTTCGATCACGCCCTGGTTGGTCTGGAGCCGGATCAGCGGCCCGTCGGTGGTATGGCTGTCGGCATGGATGCGGAAGCCGTTCGAAAGAACGACGAATTCGCCAGCCTGGGCCGCGAGCGCAACCGCAACAAAACACAACAACAGCTTCATTGGGCGAAGAGCCACCAAACCATTTTGACGCATTTCAGGGCTGGGGCGTGCACCGAAAACCACTTAGTCCGAGATGGCCAATTCACCGGGAACGATTGGCCGGGTTCTCGGAAGTAGTCCACGCCATGCCAGAATGCCACAGAACGCCAGTAATCCAGTGAAAACCACCAGTCTCACGGCGTCGGCCGCGCGGCTATGCGGCAGCAGCTTCCACAGGATGCCCAACACCGGCTGGGCGACGCAGGATGCCCAAACTGCCCCGTAGAAATAGCGCCGCTCGTGGCCTTCGCCTTTGGTGGATGCCTTCACGCGCGGCAGCACACCCGCCACACCCAGCGCCCAGATGGTCCCGGCGACCGGAAAATATGCGTCCCGATAGATTTGCTTCAGCTGCCACACGCCGGTGATCACCGCTTCCAAAAGCCCGGCGAAGTTCAGCACCGCGAACGTGATCACGATGCTCCAGGCGAACGTATAGCAGATGCGCCGATACAGCGGATTGGGCTTATCCTCGACGAACCGGATGATGTACGGCCGGGGTTCGACGCCGGGCAACCGGCCCCAGAGCGCCGCAATACCGGTCCCCAGGATCACCAGGCCGAGCCAGAGGAGCCGCCGCAGGTTGAAGCCGTGCTCGAACAGGTCGAACGTGGACGGCCCGGGTGCGATGAAAAAGACAAAAATCCAAATGGGCCAGTGGGCCAGCCGGTACGCCGGTTTATTGCGGTCGCGCAGCTTGCGGCCGCTGGCAAGCTCTACTCGCAAGGCTCTACTCGCAAGGGCCTGGAGGCCGGGCTATTGTCCCGCCGGTTTTCTGGGTGCCGCCGGCGTTGCCTTGGGGCCCGGCGCCGGGGTGGGAACCGGAGCGCTGGCTGACGCCGTGCTCTTATCGTACAGCTCGATGATTTCCTTGGTGATGTCGACGCTGGGCGAAGCGTAAAGCACCGGCGTCTGCGGGGAACTGACGTCCACCACCATAGTGATATTGTTATCGCGCGAGTACTTCTCGATCACCGCCAGGATCTTCTGGCCGAGCTGTTGCAAAAGCTTTTGCTGGTCAGCTTCCAGATCGGCCTGCGCGTCTTCCACTTCGCGCTGCAAGCTCTTTTTCTTGGACTCGATGCTCTTATAGAGATCGTTCTTGGCCGAATCGCTCAGCGTATTCGAACCTTTATTGAGCTGGTCCTGCAGCGAATTGATGTCGTTTTGCTTCTGCTCCAGCTCCCGCTTCTTGGGCGCGGTTTTGGCGTTCAGTTCGGCGGCGGCCTTCTGCCCGTCCTTGGTGCTGATGATGGCCCCCTGAATGTTGATGACCGCGAATTTGCCCTGCTGGGCCTGGGCCGTCCATGTCATAGCCAATGCGAGGACTGGCAACAGAAATACCTTACTCTTCACAGTGATACTCCTAAACTCGGAAATCATTATACTTTATCCAATCCTGGCAACTTTAAAACGTCCGCCCTACCGTGAAGCGGAACATTGACGAGCGCTCGGCGCTATAGGGGAGAACCGCTCCGATGGAGCTGATGGCGTTGTTGTAGGTGGCCGTATTCGGGAAATACGATTTGTCGGCGACGATGGGCGCCGTCAGAGTGCCCTCAAAACGGGTGGGATTATAGGCCCAATAGACGCGGAATGGGGCGTTGACCACGGGCATCAAGACCTGGAGTTCCAGCCCGGTGGAGGTGCGTACCATTTCGGACCCAGGCTGGACAACCGCCAGGCCAGTGAAGCCAGCCTGCGGAAATTCTGCGTTCAATTGCGCCACTCGTCCGGGATTCATTTGCAGTTGTCCCGGGAACAGCAGCGTGTCCCAGCCGGCGTCGGCGAAAAGCGCCAGCGTTACCGGCCCGACGATCGGAATCCGGTACTCAAAGTTTCCAACAATATTGGTATCGCCTCCAGGGAACGTGACCTGGTAGGAAGGAACCGACATTGTTACTGGAACGCCCTTCTGGGTGCGCTGCGTGCCGTCGGAATTGTAGACAGCCACGCTTGCCACGTCGCTTGGCAGATAGACAATGGGGCTAATGGTCCAGTCGTAAAAGCCGCGCACATCGTTTTCGCCGCCGCTGAAATAGCGCGTGAAGGGAGGGGCGGATTTGCCACCGTACCCCGCCAAAATCCGCGCGGACAAGTGCATGCCTATAACGTGGCCCTTTTTCAATCCACGGCGGAAATACTTGGCGTCGAAGGTGGGCTGGATGGTATTGACGTTGCCGCCGAGCTCGCTGCTGGAGAACGCCAGCGAGAAGAATAACTCGCGGCCGCCGCTCGGATTAATGGGATTGTTGATGCTGTTGTAGGTATAGGACGGCGTGACGGTGCTGGTGCGGATTCCGCTCAACTGATTGGGGCCGCCCACTCCCTCGAAATCGATGTAATCGAAGTAGTTCTGGGCCGCGGTAGTCAGGGTCTTAACGTTGGAAATGTTGTAACCATAGGTCAGCCCGATGCGCGCGAAGCTGCGCTTCAGCGGATAGGAAACGAAGACCGTTCCGCCGTAGCCGTTCTGGACGTAGTTCAGCAGGTTCTGCGTGCCGAGGGAATTGTAATAAGAATTCAGGTTGACGCCTTCCAGGATGGAGGCTTGCCGCGCCTGATCGTAGTTGTAACGCTGAAGATATACGGTGAACCCAGTCTGGATAGCGTGATCCAACAAGTATGGCTCGGTGAATCCAAATTGGATGGACTGCATGGTTGTGCCGAGCTGCGAACTGAGGCTCAAAGTTTCGCCCAAGCCTAGAAAGTTGTTGGTGGAATACGACGCCCCGATGAAACTGCCGGCGATGGCCGAAACGCCGCCATTCAACTGGATGGAGTTCTTGCCGCGCTCCTTCACCTTGAGCGTGATGTCCACGGTATTGGTCTTGGTGTCGCGCTTGATATCCGCGGCGTCTTCGGCTTTGAGCGGCTCGAAATAGCCCAGTTGATTCAACCGCAGGATGCTCAGCTCCCACAGACGATTGTTGAAGATCTGGCCTTCATCGATCAGCAACTGGCGGCGAATCACTTTGTCGCGCGTGGTGGTGTTGCCGGAAAAGTCGATGCGCCGGACGAAGAATTGATGGCCCTCGTCGACAGAAAGCGACATATCCATGAGCCCGCTGTCCGGCATCGGATCAAACGACGGCTCCGCTACGAAATCGATAAACCCGAAGTCGCCGTAGAGCTTGCGCATGTTCTCCAGCCCCTTGCGGAGCTTGGCGGTGGAGAACACGTCGCCTTTGGACATCCCGAACAGCGGCGTCATTAAAGCTTCGGGAGTCCGGAAGAATTTGACACCAGAGAACGTGATGGCGTTCAGGTGGTACAGCTTGCCTTCTTCCAAGGTGATGTTCACGTCGGCCGCCGTACCCGGCTTGTTGGGATGGAAAATGGGGATGTGAGTGCCCTGGCCACCGGTCTTGCGCATGGTGACCGTGGAGTCTGTCACGCGGGCGGTGAAATAGCCGTGTTCCTGGTAGAAGACCTGCACGCGGCTTTTGTCCTCTTCCAGCTTGCTGGGATCGTAGGTTTTGGCAAACAGATTCTCGAACAAGATGGAATACGGGATCCCGATGGGATGCATGTTTTTCATCGCCCGGATGATGTCGCGATCGCTAAACACGGTGTTACCCGTGATATCGATGTTGCCCACTTTAACCTTGGGACCTTCGTTGATCTTGAACGTAATCTCGAGCGATGACGGCGGAACGCGGCGGATTTGCGGGTCCACGCTGGCCGAGAGGTGACCGTGTTCGGCCAGCAGCTCGATGATCACGTTCCTGGCGCGCTGCACTTTATTGGGATCGTACTGCGATTCGACCACCAGACCCACCTTGCGATCCTTGAACCGGTCCAGGATGTCGGAAACGCTAACGGACTTGTTGCCTTCGTATTTGATGGTGCGCACCACCGGCCGTTCCACCACCACAAAACGAATGATCCAGCCTATTTTGCCCGGCTCGCGCTCGATGCGGATATCGTCGAATCGCCCGCTATTCCAGAGTGCTATGAAGTCCCGGTGCAGGCTGTCCGGATCGAACACGTCGCCTTTCTTGCTGAAGATCAGCGCTTGTAAGGTGTCCTGGCGAACGCGGCGCGCTCCCCGGAATTCGATGGCTTCGATAATATTTTGCGGCGGCTGGCCCGGCCGGGTTGCTATGGATGGCGCCGGGGCCGGTGCTTGAGGAGCTGGCTGCGCCGGTTGCTGCACCGGCTTGGCAGGCTCCACTGGAGCCGTTGGCACCGTTTCAAACGGATTGGGCGGTTTCGGCGCCGGTTGCGGTTGTTGCTGATTCTGAGCCGCGGCTTGCCGAACGCCAATGCTGAGCAGGAAAACAGCAGAGCAAAGCACAGAGACTCGCAGGCGGCCAAGCCTGTGAAACATCATCTAGACGGGTTCCTTTCCACTCTGCGCTTCCCTTTCCGAGAGGGCGCGATTTCCAGCCGACTGTATGCCTGTCGGGAACGGCGCCAATAACGAACGTCCTATTTTAGCTGATGTTGGAGGAGCGAACTAGTGTGCCGCCGGTGCTACAGCGGGCGTCTCCCGCACAGGCTCGGGAGCCGCTGGAAAGTGCTGCTAACGCAGGGCCTGAGCCTTGGCCTGAAGTTCGCTTCTCAATTCCATCCAGATTTGGAAATAGTGCCATTCCGCGGGCGGGTCCTTTTCCTGATAATGATCGGGACGCAACACCAGATCGCCGGTGGAAAGCAGAATCTGCTTCACCTGGGGATTCTGCTCGAGTTTTGCGCGCATGGCCGCGACGATGATCCGGTAGTGCTCGCCTTTTTCCATGGACCAGTATTTCATCCGCTTGCCATCGAAGGTCACCCAATCGATCCCCATCTTCTTCATGTTCTCTTCGCCGATGGCGCCGGCGTTCTTGGCGTCCCAGGCCGTCATCTGTCCCACTTCTTCCCGAGTGTGCGGCCAGGTGAAGCCGGCGAACCTGGCGCGCGGATCGTTGGAGTTTTCGGGGTAGAGCATCATCTGCCAGAATCCCTCCACGCTGGCGTAGCGTTTGCCGTAGAGCGTGAAAGGAGTGGGCGCGAAGTTGGAAAGGATGCCGAGCTCGTTGCGCTTGGAAAGAATCACTTCACCGGGCTTGGCGGCCTGCGGGAGGATTTCCCAATCGGGCTTGTTCGCTTCGGAAACTGGCGTCCACCAATGGGCGGGATATTGCTCGGCTCCCACGCATGGCGCAAACGCGCTGAGTGTGATGGCCAGCGCGGCAGCCTGGAAATTTGTCATCAATGCCCTAACTAACAAGATCTTTGATCACGCGGCCGGAAACATCGGTCAGCCGGTAATCGCGGCCGGCGTGGCGGAAGGTCAGCTTGGTGTGATCCAGCCCGAGCTGATTCAGGATGGTCGCCTGGAAATCGTGCACGTGCACTGGATTGGACGCGATGGTGTATCCGTAGTCGTCGGTGGAACCGTAGACCATTCCTCCCTTGACGCCGCCACCAGCCATCCAGGATGAGTAGGCCTTTGCCCAATGCGTGCGGCCTTCCTCGTCCGGCGAAGCATCGCCGGGCTTGCGGCCGAACTCGGTGGTCCAAACCACCAGCGTGTCGTCCAGCATGCCGCGCGACTTGAGATCCTTGATGAGACCGGCGATAGGCTGGTCCGCCTTCTTCGCCAGCGGCTCGTGCATCCGGATGTTCAGATGCGCGTCCCAGTTGGTGTATTTGTCGTATCCGCCATCGATCACTTCCACGAAGCGCACCCCTCGCTCGGCCAGGCGGCGCGCCATCAGGCACATCCATCCCACGCCTTTATTGGTCCCGCGCTCGATGCCGTACAAGTTCAGCGTCGCATCGGACTCTTTGGAAATATCGAAAACCTCGGGCGCCTGCTTCTGCATGCCGTACGCCGTCTCGAAAGTCTTGATCCGCGTGGCCAGCGTGCGGTCGGCATCGTGCTCGGCCAGGTTGCGCTGATTGAAGAAATTGATTAAGCCCAAGTCGAGATCTTGAATATCGGCCGGGTCGCGGCGGGTCATGTTGGGGATGGCTTCCTGGCCCGGGATCACACGGATGCCCTGGTGAAAGGCGGGAAGGAAACTGGAATCCCAAACTGCGCTGCCACCGTACGGGATCTCGGGCGCAAGCACCAGGTAAGACGGAAGGTCGCGATTCAGTGTCCCAAGTCCGTAGCTCACCCACGAGCCCATGCTGGGACGCGGCTGCGCGGGAGAGCCGCCGTGAATTTCGAGAATCGCCTGCGGATGATTCGGAATGTCGGTGTACATGGAGCGGATGAGGCAAATGTTGTCCATGCAGGAGCCGATATGCGGAAACAGATCGCTGACTTCGGTACCCGCCTGGCCATACGGTTTAAATGCCCAGGGGCTGGCGTGCAGGAAATCCGCTTTGTATTTCTTGCGGTCGCTGGCGGCCAATTTAGGCTTCGGATCGAAGGTATCGACGTGCGACACACCGCCGCTCATGTACAAAAAGATGACGCGCTTGGCCTTGGCGGGAAACATGGGAGCCTTGGGCGCCAGCGGATCGTTCGGGTCCGCGCTTCCAGAAGTTTCAGCCGCCAGCATCTCATGCAACATGCCGGGAAGCAGCATGGAGGCGCTGGCGAGCGATTGAATCATCCAGCGCCGGGAAGTCTGATAGTTCAAATTCGACATTTCGTGATCTCCACTTACTCGACAAACATAAATTCGTTACTGGCGAACATGGCTTTCAGGAATGCCGTCAGCGCTGCCTGCTGAGCGTCGGCGGCGCTATCGCCATGGCTTGAATATTTCGCCGCGGCGGCCGGCAAAAAAGTGAGAATGCGATCCAGCTCCGCCTGGCTGGGCGGGCGGCCGTAGATGGTGAGATAGGCCTGCTCGATGTCGTCCTTGGGCACCGAAGAGGCGGTCAAAAGCTGCGCTGCCAGATGCTGCGCGCATTTCTCCGGGAAGTCGGCGTTCAGAAAATAGAGCGACTGCAGCGGTGTCAAGCTGGCGGATCGCTTCTCGGTGCTGACGTTGGTATTGGGGCCGTCGAACAGCGTAAAGTAGGTGGAACGCACGCTGCGCTGGACCATGGTGTAAACGGTGCGCTGGTTGGTTGCATAGCGCGACATCACGGGAGCAAAGTGATTCTGATCCTCCCAATTCCATTCCGATTGCGGCGGGAAGGGATGCGGCCCGGCTGGGCTGCGATCCAACAGTTGAGAATCGGCCAGCAGGGAATCGCGAATCTCCTCGGCGTCCAGACGCACGCGGGAGTGGCGCCAAACGTATTCATTGTCGGGATCGATCTCTTCGTTCGCAGCTGAGCCGGCTGAAGCGAGCCGGTATGTGTGCGAGAGCAGAATTTCGCGTTGAATCGCCTTGAGCGACCAGCCGCTGTCCACCAGCTTCAGCGCCAGATAGTCCAGCAATTCCTGATTGCTGGGCGGCGTTCCTCGGGTGCCGAAGTCATTGGAAGTGGAAACAATGCCGCGTCCAAAATGCCCCTGCCAAAGACGATTCACAATGACGCGCGCCGTGAGCGGATTATCTTTGCTCGCGATCCAATCGGCCAATTCCAGGCGTCCGCTACCCTTTTCGGTTTTGGGCAGCGCGGAGCCGCCCAGCACTTGCGGGAATCCGCGGGGAGCCAGATCGCCCAAATCTTTTTCGTCGCCGTAATGCTCAACTCTGACATCTTTTGGATCGCCCTCGGTGACCGCATAGGCCGATTCGCCGAAATTCGGCATGTGAGCGAACAGGTGCATGCGGCGCGCTTCCAATTGTGGAATCAGATCGTCGTAGGTACCGGGCAGTTGGAGCACTGCCTCGATGGCGTTTTGAATCGGCTTCAGCTGGGTTTGAAAGATCTTGTAATCTTCGCGATTTTCCACCTGCGGGTCGCGGTAGACGAAGTCATACTGATAGCGGGCTTCGTCGTCGCCGGGGTGCGGAAAATGAGTGCTGGCGAGAATGCCGAAGAGAGCATAATAATCGCTGGTGGGAATCGGATCGAATTTATGATCGTGGCAGCGCGCGCAGCCCATCGTTAGGCCCATGAAAGCGGACCCCAAATTATCGACGGCGTCCGAGAGATAGGCGGATTCGCTATCGCCGCGAACGGTACCGGCCAGATATCCGGTGGCGATTACGTTCTCCCAGTGCTCGGGGTCGGACTTGTACGGTAGAAGATCCCCAGCAATCTGCTCGCGAATAAAGCGATCATACGGCTTGTCGTTCATGAAAGCTTGAATCACGTAATCGCGATATTTGTAAGCCTGTGGAATGGGATAATCCCCGCCGCCGCCCGTGGTGTCCGCATATCGAGCTACATCCAGCCACATTCGTCCCCAGCGCTCGCCATAGCCCTTGGAAGCGAGCAGCCGCTCGACAAGTTTTTCGTAGGCGCCGGGCGAGTTGTCGCCAAGGAACGCTTGAATCTCGGCGGGCGTTGGCGGAAGGCCCGTAAGATCGTAGGTGACGCGCCGGATCAAGGTGCGCTTGTCGGCGTCACCAACGGGCTTGAGATGTTTCTCCTGGAGCTTGGCGAGAATGAACTGGTCGATATCGTTATACGCCCAGGCGGATTTTACTTCGGGCACCGTGGGCCGTGAAGGCGCATGGAACGCCCAAAACTTGCGCTGCGCGTCCGTCACTTTTGAGGAACTGACAACCACACCGGCCGGCCATGGCGCGCCATCGCGGATCCAATCTTCGAGAGAAGCGATTTCATCGAGCTTCAGCCGGCCCACCGGCGGCATCTGGATTTTTCCGTTGTAATGAACCGCAGTAATCAAGAGGCTGGATTCGGGATGGCCGGGCACCACGACGACGCCGTCCTTGCCGCCCTTGAGCATGGCTTCGCGCGAGTCCAGGCGCAGGCCTCCGCTCTGCAAGCTGGTATGGCATCCGTAGCAATTCTTCGCCAGCACAGGACGAACTTTGCTTTCGAAAAATTCTTCTTGCTGGGGAGTGGGCTTGGGCGCCGGCTCCGATGTCGCTATGGGCTCTGGCTCAGTTTTGGGCTTGGAATCGGGCTGCGCTACAGGTGCTGCCGAAGCAGGCGGTGGCGCAGTATCGGACGCCGTCGGCGTGGGTTCGGCGGGCGCGCCCGCGATGGCTCCCTGCTGGATCCACAACTCGATGGCCGCAACGTCCGCTGCCGCAAGCTTGCCCTTGGGCGGCATCTTGATGTCCGGGTTGTCGTAGTGGATGGCCTTCACCATCAGGCTTTTCGCCGGATCGCCTTTGACGAGCGCCGGGCCGCTATCGCCGCCTGCCAGCAGGGATTCATAAGAATCCATGCGCAGACCGCCGGCATGGCCGCCGAACGTGTGACAACCGTTGCAATTTTTGAAAATGATGGGCTGAATGGTGCCCGTATAGGATGCCGGTGCCGCAGGGGCTTGCGCGTTAGCCTTGGTTAGGATCGTCGCAACTGCGAGCGCGCTAAAGACAAAATACGGCTTCAAGCCGCCATGACCAAACATCTCAGTGTGAATCTCCCAAGTGTGACGTTCACGATTAGAAACTCCGCCGCCAGGCTGACCGGGCATCTGAGGATCAGATAACCGGCTCACGAGCGAGCAGTGAACCACTTGGTTTTGTAGGATGCGCGGGGCTGCCGTAATTACTGACGATGAAGGCCCAGGGTAAACATGGCTGGGAAATTACGGAAGCTATGAGAAACTTTAGCACACGCGAGCGCGCCCTTCAAGTGAAAAAGGCAGTAAAAGGCCGCGAAAGGGAGGTGTGCTAAACTCGTCTTCGACCTTCGAGGCTCCGCTCCGTCGCCGGTGCCTAAGGACAGCGTTGCTCCCGCCCCAGTCGTTTGCTTCTGGTCCTGAGAATCACCGGTTCCTGGCCACGCGTCCAATGAGAATCCGAGTGGGATGCGAATGTTTTGCGTGAGGAGGACGGGTGCCCGTACCAGCCCTGGCGCCGCTGGAGCGCTATTTCGAATTCAAGAAGCTGAAGACAACCTGGAGGACTGAGATCCTCGCCGGTTTCACGACGTTCATCACGATGGCGTACATCGTGATCGTCAATCCGTCCATTCTCAAAGATGCGGGCATGCCTGTCTCGGCGGTGTTCGCGGCCACCTGCCTGGCGGCGGCGTTCGCCACTATTTTGATGGGCGCGTTTGCCCGCTACCCTATTGCGCTGGCTCCCGGCATGGGGCTGAACGCGTATTTCACTTACACCGTGGTGAAGGGAATGGGCGTGGCGTGGCAAACGGCGCTGGGGGCGGTGTTTCTTTCGGGCGTGGCGTTCCTGATTCTTACGGTTACGGGCGTGCGGCAGTGGATTATCGCGTCCATCCCTCCGGAATTGTACTCCGCCGTCAGTGCGGGGATTGGTTTGTTCATCGCATTTATCGGGCTGCGCAACGCGGGCATCGTGAAAGCCGACCCGGCCACTATCGTCTCCATGGGCAACCTGCGCGATCCGAATGTTGCGCTCGCCATTTTCGGCATTTTGGTCATTGCAACGCTGCAAGCATGGAAAGTACGGGCCGCGATTCTAGTCGGAATCCTTGCAACTACGGCTCTCGGCGCTTCAGCCGGGCTGGTCCACTGGCAAGCGCAAACATTTCACTGGAGCGACCTCTCGGGAACCATGCTGCATCTGGACGTGAAGGCGGCCGTGGGATTGGGGCTTCTCGAAATCGTCTTTGTGTTCCTGTTTGTGGACCTGTTCGATAACATCGGAACGTTGATGGCGGTGAGCAAGAAGGCCGGGCTGCTCGAAGCCGATAATCGAATTCCGCGCGTGAATCGAATCTTGCTCACCGATGCCGTCGCCACCATTTTTGGGTCGCTGCTCGGGACCACCACCGTCACCAGCTACGTGGAAAGCGCATCTGGCGTGGCTGCGGGCGGCAAAACCGGCGTCACGTCCATCGTGACTGGCCTGCTTTTTATCGCTGCGCTGTTCGCGGCGCCGATTGTCGGAGCAGTGCCTTCGGCCGCCACGTCGCCCGCGCTGGTGGTGGTGGGCGGCTTGATGATCTCGGCGGTTGGAGAGATTCCGTGGGACGACGTTTGCACAGCCGTCCCCGCGTTTTTGACCTTGGTGATGATTCCGCTCACCTTCAGCATCGCCAATGGTCTGGCTTGCGGCATCATATCCTACGTAGTGATTCACCTGGCGCGCGGGCGAGGGCGGCAGGTGCCCTGGGCCGCGTACGTACTGGCCGTGTTGTTGATTTTCCGCTTCGTTTACATCGGCAGCAAGACGTAATGCGCTATTGAGAGGCCAAGCGAGCCAGAGCCTCTGCTAACACCAGCGTCCCTTGCGTGATCGCTTCAGGCGACGCATATTCATCGGGACGATGGCTGAAACCACCGCGACACGGAATAAATAGCATGGCCGTGGGCGCGATCCGCGACATGAAGAGCGAATCGTGATAGGCCCGGCTGATCATGCGTTCAAACGGCAGGCCGTGACTTTCGCAGGCTTGAATCAGGGTATCCACAACATGAGGATCACATTGAGCCGGAGGGTCGGCGTTCACCTGCTCCATTGCTGCCTCGACGTGGCGCCGCCCGGCGATTTCTTCGAATGCCCGCTGGATATTCAACACCACCGCATCGCGCCGCGCTTCATCGGTATCGCGCAGATCGATCTCCATTCGCACGCGGCTGGGGATACTGTTCACGGCGCCCGGAAAAACTTCGCACACGCCGACGGTTCCCACAGTGTCGCGCGAGCCGCTCGATAATGCACTCGCCTCCACCGCCAATGCGATCTCCGCCGCGGCGAGAAATGCGTCGTGGCGATCCGGCATCAGCACCGCTCCGGCGTGACCGCCCTCGCCTTGAAGCGAGACCTTGAAAGCGGCCGGCGCGGCGATGGCGGTAACGATGCCCAGCGGAATTTTCCGCCGTTCCAAGATCGGCCCTTGTTCGATGTGCAGCTCAACGAATGCCGAGTAATAGCCCTCCGGCAAGTGTACCCACGCCAGCGATCCTTCGAAACCCGCCGCCCGGCGCGCGTCGTCGAGCGAGACTCCATCGCGATCCGCCCGCGCGCTCGCCCACTTGGGATCCAAAAGGCCGCCGAGCAATCGGCTCCCCAAACACCCGATTCCAAATCGCGTTGGCTCTTCCGATGTGAAGATGATCAGCTCGATGGATCTTCGGGGCCGGTATCCAGCGCGCATCAGGGCGCGAATCGCTTCCAGGCCTCCCAACACGCCGACTGTGCCGTCAAAGCGGCCGGCGTTGGGAATAGCATCGATGTGCGAGCCTGTGGCCACGGGCGCAAGCGTGCGGTCCTCGCCAACCCAACGCGCGAACGTGTTGCCTACTGGGTCCTCGCGGATCACAAGCCCAGCCTCGGTGCAGAGATTCTTCACGTATCGCCGCGCCTGGACGTCGGCTTCGGTAAAGACCACGCGCGTGACTACAGGCGCCGGTTCCTGCGAAATCGCGCCCAATGCGTCAAGTTCGTCGGCGAGGCGCCGCCCATCGATATCCAGTTTCATCGATTCCAATCTTTGTAGATCAGGTATTTGGCGGGCGTCTTTCCCAGCGCTCCAAACCATTGCGGGCAGTACGGCGCCATCCAGATGAAATCGCCTTCGGCCACCGGGTACCAATGGTCGCCCAGGCGGTAGATGCCGCCGCCCGCGAGCATCAACAGGCCGTGCTCCATGATGTGGATCTCCACCATGGGAAGCGCCGCGCCGGGAAGATACGTCATGGTGTTGACCGCGAAGTCGAACGCCGGATTGTCGGGGACAAGAGCGCGAACTTGAAGCGCATCATCGCCCATAAGCGGCGTGGCGGGGACGTCGATTTCGCGTCCGGTGAAACATCCCGGTGCCGAGATGCCGGGCAATGGCTGATAAACTTTTTCGATGATTGCGGCTCGCGCGGCGGTCTTCGCGGAAACGGTGGCGGCGCGTTCCGCCGGGGTGTATGCGTAATCGCCAGGCGACAAGACGGCCCCGTCGAACGACACATCGCCTTCGAGTACATACAAGAATCGTTGCGCCGAGGCGGGCGCTATCAGGCCTCCCGCCTCAAACTCGACTGTATATTGCGTAAAGCCCGCTCCCGCGGCCGGCGCCGTATGAACGATGGCCGTCGCCTTTTGCATTCCCGGCAGCGGCGCGCGGACGAATGTATCGGGAGTCTGGAGAAGGTGATCGGCTCGATGAGCGCTGCGCGTCTGTCCCAAATGATGCATAAATGTTTTAGCTCGAGGAAGGTTTCACGAACTTGCCGCCGGTACGCGTCGTGATTTGGCCTGCCGCAAAGATGGTTTCGCCGCGCCGCAGAGTGCGTTCCACGGAACCGCGAAAAGTGGAACCAAGGTAAGGACTCAACGCGTAGCGCTGCACTAGGTCCTTGGGCTGCAACTGCGTTGATCGCAGGACGTCCACGAGCGTCAGGTCTGCGTCCATGCCGATCGCGATGTGCCCTTTTCCTCCAATTCGAAATCTGCGCGCCGGCTCGGACGCGACGAGTGTAGCAATCCGCTCCAGCGAAAGTTCTCTGCAATGATGCCCCCGATCGAGCAGCACGGGCAGAGTGGACTGTACGCCGGCGATGCCGCCCCAGGCTCGTCCGAAATCGCCCGACTTCATGTCCGGCGGCGCTGGCGAATGATCCGACGCAACGATGTCGACCACCCCAGCCAGCAATTGCGTCCAAAGAGCATCCTGATCGGCCGGGCTGCGCAACGGCGGCGCGCACTTCGCGACTGCACCCAGCCGCTCGACGTCATCCTCGGTGAAGAAGAGATAGTGCGGGCAAGTCTCGATGGAGACATCGGCGCCTTGCGCACGGGCCTGAGCGGCCAGGGCCACTCCGCGGCCGGAGCTGACGTGAACAATGTGCAGTTTCGCTCCGGCCTCGCGCGCGAGCAAAGTCGCACGTTGGATGGCTTCCAATTCGGCAATCACGGGCCGCGAGGCGAGGAACGCTCTAACGCTGGCGCGATGCTGCTCCGCGATTTTTCGCGCAAGTCCCTGCGTGATCTCCTGGCTCTCGGCGTGCACCGCGACTGGCAGTCCGAGCCGTGCCGCTTCGCGCAGGCCGTCCAACAGCGTCATGTCATCGGCGCGCGGAAACTCGGGCAAACCGGAATCGCACAGGAATGCTTTGAACCCTACGACGCCTCGATCGGCGAGGGCCTCCATCTCATGGACATTGCCGGGAATGAGTCCGCCCCATAGAGCAAAGTCCGTGATGGAAGATTTCGCCAGGGCCGCGCGCTTGCGATCAAACGCATCGGCGTTGACCGTGCAGGGCGTCGAGTTCAGCGGCATGTCGAAGAACAGCGTTCCTCCGCCGGCCGCCAGTGCGCGGCTTCCCGTCGCGGCGCCTTCCCATTCCGTACGGCCTGGCTCGTTGAAGTGGAGGTGCGCGTCGATTAGGCCGGGAAACACGTGCAACCCGCGCGCGTCGATTTCCTCGGCAGCGCCTGCAAGCTCCGGTCCGATCGCCACGATTTTGCCGTCCTCGATTGCGATATCGGCCTGCGGCAAACCCGCGATGACGAGCGTCCCGCCGCGGACAACCAGATCAGGCATAGCGCCGCTCCAGTTCTTCGATAAAACGCATCCCGACGGTTAGTGCGGCTTCCACATCCGCCGCGAGAACCGATTCGTCGGGATGATGACTGATCCCGCCCGGACTGCGCAGGAATAGCATCGCCGCTGGCATCAAGCGAGCGAGAATCATTGCATCGTGTCCCGCGCCACTCGCCATGCGATGAACGGGATGGCCTGCGCTCACCACGGCGCGCTCCAACAGCGCGGTAAGGTCCGAGTCCATCGCTACAGCCGCTTGATCCAGGCGCTGCTCCTGCGAAACCTTGAGGCAGCGGCCGGCCGCGATCTGCTCGGCGCGACGCAGCAGCCGTTTTACCAGCTCATGACGAACGGCGTCTTCAGCATGCCGAACGTCCAAACTAAGCGTCACTATGCTTGGAATAACGTTGCTCGCTCCCGGAGACACGTTCACACGGCCGACGGTTGCAACCGCGCCCGTAATCGCGCGCGCCTCGCGTTCAACGGATGCGATCCATTCCGCCGCGCCGGCCAATGCGTCGCGCCGAAGATGCATCGGCGTGGTCCCAGCGTGATTCGCCTGGCCCTCAAAGGAGACGTCCAGGCGGCTTTGTCCAACGATCGCCTCCACAACGGCGAGCGGCAAGTTGAGACTTTCGAGGATCGGCCCCTGCTCAATGTGAAACTCGAGATATCCGATAGCGTCGTCACCAACCCGCGCCTCGCCGATTCGGCTCGGATCTAATCCAAATGCGGCGATCGCTTCCCGTATGCTGATGCCGGCTGCGTCGCGTCGAGCGAGTAGTTCATCGCCGACATCTCCGATCAGAGCGCGGCTGCCGATAAACGGTACGCCAAATCGTACGCCATCCTCTTCCGAAAACCCAATCACTTCGATGGCGAAGGGCAGACGCTGCGCACGGAGGCGCTCGATCAGTGCGACTGCGAGTACGACTCCCAGGATCCCGTCGAACGCGCCCGCGCGGGGAACCGTATCGAGATGCGAGCCGATGAACAATCGCGCCGACGAAGGCTGAACAGACGGGTACAAGCCTCGTAGATTTCCTGCCTGATCGATCGCGACGGTCATGCCCGCCCGCTCCATCCAGCCGCACAGATGATCATGCACCGCATGCATCGGCTCGGACAAGAAAGTGCGCGTGATAAACCCAGGCTCTTGGGTGCACTCCGCTAGCAGGCGGCACCGGCTGACGACGTCGTCCATCACGATCCCCGATACGTGCTGTAGCCATACGGGCTCAGCAGAAGCGGTACATGATAATTGGCGGCCGAATCGGCGAGGCCGAAGCGGATCACGACGTCACCGAAAAACGGCGGATCGGGAAGCTCGATTCCGACGCCGCGAAAATACTCGCCGGCATGAAACGTTAATTCATAAATGCCGGTCTCCAAGTGATCGCCCGAGAGCAGCGGTTCGTCGGTTCGTCCGTCGACGTTGGTGGCAACCGTCTTGATGTGCCGGCGCTCGCCGTTCGCGAAAACATGCAGATCGACGATCAAATCTCGCGCGGGCTTTCCGCGTGAAGTATCCAGCACGTGCGTGGAGAGCCGGGCCATCTTATCTCTTCAAGCGTAAGCCAAGATAGCCGAAGGGCGGCCGCGCTTCAGTGTAGACGCCCAATTCCTGGCCGCGTTCGACAATGGTGTCCCACGTGCGGTTGTTGCCTTCCAGATGAACCTCGGCCACGCTCGGAATGTCCGCCAGCATCCTGGTGCCGATCTGATAAATCACCTGCTGGATACTGCCGGATTCGAAGGCCTGAAAGACTTCGCGAACGATGCGCCGCACAGTGCCGGTTACGGCGCCGGAATTGAAGCCCGCCGGCGGCTCGGTGTACAACCATTCCAGATCCAGCCACATGTGCAACGGCCGGTTGGCAATGTCGGGCAGCGTGGTGTATTGATCCCGCACGAAGCCGTAGAACGCGCTGCCGCCCAAGCGCAGAAGTTTGAAGCCTTGGATGCCGGAAGCAATCTCCACAACGCCCTTGCGATCGAGTTCCAGACGCGCCGTGGCGCAGTCCGGACCCGCCGGCGCGAACGCGACGTCACTTTGCGGCAGGGCTGAGTAAGGGATTTCGACGGCGGACATTTGCACGCCTTCCACCTGCGGATAAAGATCGAGAAACTTCGCGCCCAGGAAGCGGCAACAACCTTCCAGGTCGGAGCCCTCGTAATTGAGCATTTCGCGCTGCACGAAATTCTTCATCGAATCGGTCGCGATCAGGCCGGTGTTGTCGCCCGTGGTGTAGGTGGGCCAAAAGGCGTCGCCATACGCCAGGATCGTGATGTTCGCGCCGAACACCGGGCCGGCGCCTGCAGCCGTCTTGCCGTCCCGGTTGAGACGATAGACGATCACATCGCCCTTGCCGTAATAACTTTGCTTCCAACCGCTCGCAAACTGTCTCATCACGATGTGATCGAATCCTCCAGACGAAATCTCGCGATACGATACACCTGCCGCAAGGCTTCACGATATTCGTCCTCCGGCATGGCTTCCATTCTCGCCTGAAGCGCGCGCAAAATATCGTGCTTGGTGCTGCCCTTCACTGCCAATAGAAAGGGAAATCCGAATCGGGCGCGGTAAGCGGTGTTCAGGCGATGGAGCTGCTCAAATTCGCCCGGCGTCAAGCTATCCAACCCCGCGCCGGCCTGCTCGGCGCTAGAAGCTTCGCTCAGACGCGCGCGTGCGCCCAGGTCTGGATGCGCCTGCAAGAGAGCCAGCCTTTCGGCAAAGGTCGCGCGTTCCACCTGGTCCATCATCGAAGTATGCAAAGCGTCCAAACCGGCGAACGGCCGCGCGTCGAAGGCGCGTTCCGCCACCCACGGAGAATGTTCGAAGATCCAACCGACGGCGGCGACGAAGGCCGTGCGATCCATCTGATTCAGCTCGCCGATCGTCATGGTTCTTCCACGCCGGCGGAGCGATAAACGACGGAACCTTCGACGCGCACTTCTCGCACGCTTTCGGCGCCGGCCAGAGTGAAGATCGCAGCTAGCGCTTGCTCCGGGCTTTGCTCACGTTCCAGAACCGCGGCGAGAGGGCAATCGGCGGGCGGGCGAAGATACACGAAGTCGGCAGATTTTCCTGTGCGAAAATCTCCGGTCTCCTCACCGAGCCCGAGCGCCTCGGCTCCGGCCAGCGTCGCTAGGTAAAGCAAATGCGCCGCGTCCAAAAGCATTCCCTCGGGTGCGATGCGCTGCAGCAAATATGCTTGCAGACCCTCCTTGAGCATCCCGAAGCCGGTGCCGCCGCCCACGTCGGTTCCCAAAGAGCAGCGCACTCCCGCGTGGATGTGCCGCTGCAAAGGAAACAGTCCGCTGCCGAGCGCGGCGTTGCTCGTGGGGCAATGCGCCACTGCGGCGCCGCTTGCTCCCAGGCGATCCAGTTCTGAATCGCTGGGATGAACATTGTGCGCCATAACCGAGTTGGGACGGTTGAGTCCGAACCGTTCATACACCGCCAGATAATCGGACGCCCAAGGGAACAGGCGCGCCACCTCCGCAATCTCGCGAACATTTTCATTGATGTGCGTTTGAAACAAAAGCCCTGGATGCTCGCCCAGCAGCGTCTGGCACACTTCCAGCATCGCTTCCGAAGCGGACAGCGCAAAGCGCGGAGTGACCGCGTAGGTCGTCCGGCCATGCCGGTGGAAGCGCTCAATCAACAGGCTGCTCTCGCGATAGGCGCGCTCCGGCGTCTGATGTAACTCGGGATCGAGCAGCCGGTCCGACAGCACCTGGCCCGCCGCGACGCGCAGCCCTGCGCTTTCGGCGGCTTCAAACAACGCCGCAGTTGCGGGAGCGAAGTGCGCGCCAAACACCAGCGCAGTGGTAGTTCCATGCGAAGCCAGCGCGTGCACGAACCCGCGAGCCACGCGGCAGGCGTGGGAATGATCGGCCATGCGCGCCTCTTCGGGCAGCGCACAATGCTCCAGCCAATCCAGCAATGACCGGCCTAGTCCACCGAGTATGCGCAGTTGCGGAAAATGCGTATGCGCGTCCACGAAGCCGGGCAAAAGATAGCCGCCGCGTAAATCCACGGTTGGGACACTTGGATGCGCGTCGCGAAGACTCGCATAGTCGCCGCACGCGGCCACGCGGCCATCGCGGATCAGCAAACCACCGTCGGCGTAGCTTTCCAGCGCATTCGCTTCCCGAAAGGGATCGCGCGGCGTATGAAACAGGGGCGCGCGCAGCAGTTCGCCCCCTGGCGCGGCCTTCACTGCGTGACACCAACCGAGCTGACGGGCGACTCCCTCTCCGCGCGTGCCCGCTCCACGGCGAAGAATACGCGCTCGGGCGTAGCGGGGCTTGCGAGCATCACCGGCCCGCCCGCGCCGAACGCGGCAATCGCGTCGCGAATGGCTTCGCGCACCGACATGGCCAGCATCAGCGGAGGTTCGCCCACCGCTTTGCTTCCGTAAATGGTGCCAGGCTCGGGGGCGCGCTCTAAAAAGTTGACTTCGAAAACATCCGGCACTTCGCTCCACGACGGCAGCTTGTAAGTGGACGCACCCGCGGTGGCCAGGCGGCCCTGCGCGTCCCAAACCAGCTCCTCCACGGTCAACCATCCCACGCCCTGGATGAATCCGCCTTCAATCTGACCGCGATCCACCAGCGGCGAAACCGAATCGCCGACGTCTTCCAGAATGTCGGTTCGCAACAGACGATAGTCGCCGGTGAAGCCGTCCACTTCCACTTCCGAGACTGCCGCCGCATACGCGAAATAGTGGAACGGCGCGCCCTGTCCGGCTTGCGGATCGTAATGAATCCCGGGCGTGCTGTAGTAGCCTTGCGCGAACAACGGCACGCGCTGGCGATACGCCGTGTCGCAAACTTTCGCGAACGGAATGGCGCGCTGCTCTTCGCCGCGCCGAAAGACCAGGCCGTGCGAAAATTCTACGGCATCCACATCGCAGTGGAGCAACGTGGCGGCCACTTGTGCCAAACGGCCGCGCAGTTCCGAACAGGCATTGGCCACCGCGGCGCCATTCAAGTCGGTACCAGCCGAGGCTGCCGTCGCCGAGGAATTGGGGATCTTGTCGGTGCGCGTGGACATCACACGCACGTGCTCCAGGTCCACGCCCAGGCCCTCCGCCGCAATCTGCTGGATCTTGGTGTGCAGCCCCTGCCCCATTTCGGCTCCGCCATGATTCACTTGCACGCTGCCGTCCCGATAGATCAGCACCAGCGCGGCACCCTGATTGAAAAACGTCGCCGTGAAAGAAATGCCGAACTTCACCGGCGTGATGGCGATCCCGCGTTTTGAGTGCGGATGATGCGCGTTGAATCGTTCGATCTCGTCGCGCCGCGGGGCGAATCCGCTCGATTCTTTGAGCCGCCGCCAGATGAGTTCGATACGGCCGGCGTCCTTCACCGGCTGGCCGTAATGCGTGGTGTCGCCTTCGCGATAAAGATTGCGTTCGCGCACCACCTCAGGCGGCAAGCCCAGGCGGCGCGCAGCCTGATCGAGAATCTCTTCGATCACCAGCATGCCTTGCGGGCCGCCGAAGCCGCGAAACGCGGTCTGCGAGGTTTTGTGCGTGCGGCAGATCAGGCCGGTGAGCTCGGCCGCCGGCAGCAGATACGCATTGTCGCAATGAAACAACGCGCGCGACAGCACCGGCTCGGATAAATCCAGGCTCCATCCGCCATCGGAATAGAGCGCGATGCGCACGCCTTCCAGCCGCCCGTCCTGAGCGAATCCAGCTTGATACCGCGCCAGGAATGGATGGCGTTTGCCTGTGAGCGCGAAGTCCAGCGCGCGCGTCAGCCGGACACGCACGGGCCGGCGGGTTTTCCAGGCGCCCAATGCCGCGATGGCCGCCCACGGATTGGCTTGCACTTCCTTGCCACCGAAGGCGCCGCCCATGCGCAAACATTCCACCGTCACTTTGTTGCGAGGGATTCCCAGCACCCGCGCGATCACTTCCTGAGTCTCGGTGGGATGCTGCGTGGAAGAATGCGCCGCCACGCCGCCGGTTTCATCCAGCCACGCAATCGCGCATTGCGTTTCCAGATAAAAATGCTCCTGGCCGCCGATCTCCAGCTCGCCTTCGAAACGCAGCGCGCTTGATTCGATCACCGACGCGTCGCCGCGAGCCAGCCGCAGCGGAGCGGAGTGAAAGCTTCCGGCTTCGATTGCATCTTCGATCGTCAGGATTGCGGGGAGCGGTTCGTATTCGGCTGCGACGCGCGACGCGCCCCGCTGCGCCGCATCCAGAGTTTCGCCCAGAACCCACGCCACCGGCTGGCTGTGATGCATCACTTCGTTCGGGAAAAGCGGTTCATCGTGACGATTCGAACCCGAGTCGCCCTCGCCTGGAACGTCGCGCGCCGTAAGAACCGTCGCGACGCCCGGTTCAGATAAAGCCGCGGACACATCCAGCGCCTTGACCAACGCATGCGCATGCGGCGACAGCACCGGCCAGGCATGCAATGCGCGCGGAAAGCGCAGAACAAGATCGTCGGTGTACAGAGCATCGCCCGTCAGGTGCTCGCGCGCGCTCTCGTGCGGAATCGCTTGGCCGGCAATCTTCAAGCCGCCGCCTCCCGCCGTTCCCACAGGAATTTCGCGATGAGGCTCTTCGCGACGGCCAGCCGATACTCGGCCGAACCGCGATGATCGCTGATCGGCGCGAGCGTTCGATGGAGCACGGCTTGCACGCGCTCGACCGCCGCATCGTTCCAGCGCTGACCGACGATTGCATCTTCGGCCAACACCGCTCGCATCGGAATGGCCGCGACACCGCCAAATGCGAACCGGGCGCGCGCGACTTTCCCGGATGCATCCCAATCCATCGCCATCGCCGCCGCCACCGTGCTGATGTCGTCCATGCGGCGTTTGGCGACTTTGTAGAAACGTATGAACTCGGGCAGCGGTTTGGGGATTTCGACCGCCGCGATCAATTCGCCGGGCTCCAGCAACGTGCGGCGATAGCTGGTGAAGAAGCCGTGGAGCGGAACGATTCTCCGGCCGCGCTGGCTGGCCAGGTGCACTTGCGCATCGAGCGCCAGCAACAGCGGCGCTCCATCGCCGATGGGCGAAGCAGTGGCAAGATTCCCGCCCAAAGTCGCGCGATTGCGAAGCGGCGGCGATGCGAACAGCCGCAGCCATTGGAGAAAAACTTCGGGAGCGTTGCTCCAATGCATGGCGATTTCATTCAGCGGCAGCGCCGCGCCGATCCGGATCGAGCTCGCGGTTTCGGAAAACTCGCGCAGTTCCGCAATCGCTTCAACGCTCACCAGGTGGGACCAGCGCCGCGCGCGCAGGTTCGATTCCACCACCAGATCCGTCCCGCCGGAAATCAAGCGCGCCTCGGAATTGGCGGCCAGAATCGACAGGCATTGTTCGATGCTGCCCGGGCGCGAAAATCGGGCGCTGGACGCTTGGTATTCGATTGCTTCCAGCCGCGGCGCCGGGCGCGACAGCCGATCGAGAAACTCCCCCGCCGGCGCGGGCCCGAGCGACAACGCGGCGTCGCAGATGGGCCGATATCCCGTGCAGCGGCACAAATTTCCGCCCAGTTCCTGCGGATCGCAAGGGCCACTGCGTCCCGGCCGGTATTGTTCCGCGAACATGCTCATCACAAAACCCGGCGTGCAATAACCGCATTGCGAACCGCCGCCTGAAGCCATCGCCTGTTGCACCTCGGAGAGTTTTCCATCGGCGGCCAGGGCCTCTACCGTTAGTATTTCGTGGCCCGCGGCCATCGGGGCCAGCATCAAACAGCTATTCACCGCTCGATACTCGCTTCGGCCTTCTCGATCGGCGACCAGAATCACCATGCACGCGCCGCACTCGCCCTCCGCGCAGCCTTCCTTAGCGCCCGTCAAGCCTTGCGCGCGAATATAATCCAGAAGCGTGGTTTGAACACCCGCATCCTCGATCGAAACCCGGCGATTATTGAGCAAGAATGCCGGGGCCTTTGGGTTCGCAATGTTCATCGCGCATGCCTCCGATCCGCAAACAGCGCGTTTAACCCCACGGCAACGATGGTTCCCAACACGACACCACTGTTAGTGATGGGAGCCGTCCAGGCAGGAAGCCGGTCGAAGAAGTGCGGCGCCAAAGTCGGTATCATGCCAAAACCCAGAGAACTGGCGACGATAAAGAGATTATATTCCCGATGAAAATCCACAGTGCTTAGAATGCGCACGCCCGTAGCCGCCACCATTCCGAACATTACCAGACCCGCGCCACCCAGCACAGCCTCCGGTACGGCGGCCACCAGGCGCGCCAGCTTGGGAAGCAGTCCGAGAACGATCAGGATTCCGCCACCAGCCGCGCAGACGAAGCGGGATCGCACGCCCGTCACGTTCACCAGTCCCACGTTCTGCGAGAACGACGTGTATGGAAACGCGTTGCATAGTCCGCCCGCAATCATTCCCAGTCCATCTGCTCGAAGCGCCTGCACCAGATTGTTCCGCTGGAAATCTTTCCCCGTGATTTCAGCCAGGGCCAAAAATACCGTGGTGGACTCCACCAGCGTGACCAGCATCACGATAATCATCGAGATGATGGCGCCCGCCTGAAATGTCGGCAATCCGAATTGCAGTGGCCGAATCACGGAGAGCCACGCCGCTTGATCGAGCGATCCAATATGAACCAGGCCGAATGGAATAGAGGCGAGGGTTCCCACGAATATTCCGACCAAAATCGCCAGGCTGTGCCAAGCGCCGGGCGCATACTTGGTCATCAGGACAATGACGACAAAGACCAGGAACGAAATGCCCAAGCCTGCCGGCCGCGGCGACGTTTGTCCCGCAGCCGCCCAACTTACGGCTACCGCCAGAAGTGAGATGCCCAACAGCGTGATCAGCGATCCGGTGACGACAGGCGGAAAAAGCGCCAGGACCGTTCCGATCATCGGCGCGATGATTATCGCGACGCAGCCCGAGACCAACAGCGCGCCGTAGAAAGCCCGCAGGCCGATGGCCGGATCCAGGCCCATCGCGATCATCGGAGAGACCGAAAGAAATGTGGCGCCCATCATAACCGGCAGACGAGCTCCGAAGCGCCAGACGCCGAGTGTTTGAATCAGCGTGGCAATGCCGGCCGCGAAAAGGTCCGCATTGATCAGAAACGCAGTCTGATCCACGGACAGCTTGAGCGACTGCGCCACCAGTAAAGGCACAGCTACATTCCCGGCGTACATCACCAGTACGTGCTGCAGACCCAGAACCAACAGCCGGCCGGTGGCGGGCCTTTCGTCTACCGCATGGATGTCAGCGGCAAGCTGCGTTTGTAGCACGCGCCCTCAATTTCACGCGATCGCCTTGTCGAACCGCTCCAAAATCACGGAATATCGTTCATTCATCCGGCTGCGCATGCGCTCCATGTCCACCGTCAGGAACTGGCGATCTTTCATCACTACCCGGCCGTCCACCACCACGGTCCGCACGTGATGTCCGATGGTATTCTGCCCCAGCGTGATGGCAGGATCCGCGCTCGGATACTGATCGTAATCGTCGCGCGATACCAATACGATATCAGCGAGCTTGCCTACCTCTAAACTGCCAGTGCGGGAACCTAGACGAGCAGCGCGCGCCCCGTTTCGCACCGCGTATCTCAGCATCTCTTCGTAACTCACCGGAGCGCTCGCGTGGAAAGGCATTCCATAGCCGATGGTCTGCCCCAGAACCGCGTAATGCGCTACCTGGAACAGATCCAGCGTCCCGCGCGAGCCCGGCCCGTCAGTGCCCAAGCCCACTCGAATATTTTTGCGGACCATATCGTAGAAACGGTGCGGCGCCAGATTGTAGTTGTTGAAGGCGCAGTGCGCCGCCGAAACATCGTACTTCGCATACAAATCCACATCCTCGGGAGTGAGCAAAATGGAATGCGCGCAATGCATGCGATCGTTGAAGATTCCGATCTGTTCAAAATATTCGGGCGGGCGGAGGTTATAGTTCTCCACCGTGAAATCCACCTCATAGGTGCCTTCGCATAGATGCGTGTGAATCCCAGTATCCAAGTGCTGCGCGAGTTTGGAAATTTCGATGCGAAGCGGTTCCGTGTTTACGATAATCTGCCGCAGGGACATCCAGGCGTTCACCCGCGGATGTTTTTCCCAGCGTTTAACCAGCGCTTCACTCTCCTTCAGGATCTTATCCGTGGTCCACAGGTGGGTCTTGGGGAGATCGTTGTCCATGTCGCAGGTGTTCTGCGCGATCCTGCCACGGATGCCGACTTCATCCGCGGCGCGCCCCATCTCGTCGGGATGCGGACCGCCCGCTTCGAGAAAGCAGGTGGTGCCGGCGCTGATCATCGACGTGTAGCCGACGATCCCGCTATGGTAGACATCCTCCGGGTCCAGCCCGCTTTCAAACGGAATAAGAAATCGCTTCCAATGCGGTCCTCTGCGATGCGTGGTTCTTTGCACGCCGCGGAGAAACTGCTGCGCGGTGTGATAGTGCGTATCGGTGAGACCCGGCATGGCGATCAATCCGGCCGCGTGGATGCTGTCTTTGGCGGTGAAAAGCTTCGCGGCGTCGGCGGCCTTGCCCATCCAGACGATGGAATTCCCTTGCACCGCGATGGCGCCATCGGAAATCACGGTTCCGGCGTCATCGAACGACACAACGTCGGGACCGTGAACGAGCAGGTCCACCGCGCGCGGGCCGCCGCTTGGCCCCTCGGCCTGGAATGCCAACAGAGAGGCCGAAGCCCCCAGGATCAAGCTGTTTCCGAACAAGTCGCGGCGTGTCAGTCCCTTGGTTTCGTCCATTTCATTCTCCTAGCGAGGTGTGTTTTCGCGGTCGAGCGCCTGATCGTAGCGGTTCATCAAACTGACGTATTGCTGGTTGACGCGGCGGTGCACCGATTCCAGATCGATGGTCTGGAATTGGCGGTCTTTCATCACGATTCGCCCATCGATGATCACCGTGCGCACGTCGCGGCCTACGCAGCTCTGCGCCAGCGTGATCACCGGGTCGACGCTGGGGTATTGATCGTAGTCGTTGGTGGATACCAGCACAATGTCGGCGAGCTTGCCCACTTCGAGGCTGCCGAGCTTGTCCCTCATGCGCGCGGCACGGGCGCCGTGCCGCACTGCCAGCTTCAGCATGCGGTCATAACCCAGAGGCGCGGGCGCATACTGAGGCAGACCCACTACGATGTGCTGCGCTAGCACGGCATAGTGCGCCACCTGGAAAAGATCGAGCGTGCATCTGGATCCCGTTCCGTCCGTACCCAGCGCGACGCGGATATCTTTTCGCACCATATCGGAAAACCCGTGTGGCGCCACTCCGTAGAAATTGAACGCGCAATGCGCCACCGATACGTCATATTTCGCGTACAGGTCCACTTCTTCCGGCGTGAGCAAAGGCGAATAGGCGCAATGCAGACGATCGCTCAACAGTCCGATTTTCTCCAGGTAGGCCGGCGGACGCAGTTTATACTTCGCAACCGAATAGTCGATCTCGTAGGTCCCTTCCGACAAATGAGTGTGGATCCCCGTATCGAGCTCTTGCGCGAGCTTCGCAATCTCCACGCGCAGCGCTTCGGTGTTCACCATCATCTGGCGGAGCGACAGCCAGGCGTTTACCCGCGGATGCTTGCGCCAGCGCTCCACCAGCTCCTGATTCGCTTTCAGCGCTTGATCGGTAGTCATCCGATAACTTTGCGGCAGCTCTTCGTCATCGGTATCCATGGTGCTGAGCGCGATTCTTCCGCGAATCCCCACCTCGTCCGCCGCGCGGCCCATCTCATCGGGATGCGGTCCGCCGGCCTCGAGAAAACACGTAGTCCCGGCGCTGATCATCGAGGTGTATCCGGAGATCGCGCTGTAGTACACATCCTCCGGCGTCAGACTGCTTTCAAACGGAACGTAATAATACTTCCAGTGAGGGTTGCGCGACGAACCCTTGCGGTTGATGGCCGCGAGTTTGCCGCGAAGTAGTTGCTGGCCGGTGTGGTAGTGCGTGTCCGTGAGGCCAGGCATGGCGGTCAGGCCGGTGGCCTTGATGACGTTTTTCGCCTTGAAGAGCTTCAGCGCGTCGGGTGCCTTGCCCATCCAGACAATGGAGTTTCCTTCCACAGCGATGGCGCCATCCACGATCACCGTCCCGGCATCGTCGAAGGTGACAATGTCGGCGTCGTGAATGAGCAAATCGACGGGTTTTGGCGGCTTCACCGCGAGCGGCACCGTATAACTCAATCGCCCTCCTGCACAATTGCGGCGGAGTGCGCCTCAGGAGTTGGAGAACAGAACAGCCGGATCAGCAGTTGCTGGAGCCGCGGCAGATCCGCCTCCATCTGGACATGCACTCTGCGAAGAGGAAGCGACGGTTTATCCGCTTCGGACCAGGTGAGCGTGTCGCCGTAATTGGCGCCGTGGTCCGTGCTCACGTCTTCGTAAACTACCTTCTCTGTTTTGGTGATGGCCGGATCCAGCCAAGTGGCTGCTGCCAGCTCATCCCAGGCAAACTGGCTCACACCCTCGACGGGCCGGCGAGTATACGCCTGCAAATATTTTGCGGCGGCGGAATCCGATTTAAAAACCGCATCCGTTACCTCCGGATCGATTCTGGTTCGAATGGACGCATCGATAGTGGTTTCGGTGATTTTCGCCCACGGCGCGCGCAAGGTAATACTGGCGGCTTCCGGATCAAACCAGAAGTTAAACTCGTGCCGCGGCGCGTTCACCCATTCTTTCTCCTCGGTCTGAGGGCGAATGCTCCCGCCCATGATCACCAGTTCCTGGGCCAGCTCTGCGAAGTGGCGATCCAGCGTGATCGCCACGGCAATGTTTGTCAGCGGTCCCGCCCCATAAATCGTGACTTGATGGGGATGTTCACGGACCATCCGCACCATAAAATGCGCGGCGTCCTCGGCGGCAGGCTTGGACGCAGGACGCCTTTCCTGCAACGCCGGTAAGGCATCGAATGAATACTCGGTATGCCCGTCCCGCCACGCTCCCAGCCACGCCACTTTGCCGTAAACCTGCTGCGCTTGCATGGTCCACTCACGCGTTCGCCACAATGGATTGCTGGCGCCTGGATAAACGCGAACATCGGTCCGGCCCAGCAGTTCAAGCAGGCGGAGCGCGTGGGCCACTTCTTCATCGCGCCACCCGTCGCCGGTCACCACCGTGATACCGAGCAGATCTACATCGGGCGACTGCAAAAAGACCATGAGGGACCGCATATCGGACCCTCCCGGCCCCATCGCATCCTGATCGGCGATTACGTACCGACGGGCCTGCGCGTGTGCGATGCCGGAACTGCACACCGCACACACGAGTCCGGCCAGACCCGCCAACAGCTTCTTGCGCCAACGTCGCAAACAGCCACCTACCGCGCTTAGAACGTGAACCGCGCCGAGACTTGCGCGCGCCTGGCGTTGGTGCCGTCCGGGTACCCGCTGGAAGCGGTCCCCACTCCGACGCCGGGAAGGGGCGAAATGATATTGCCATTCGCGACATACGCATACTGATTCACGGCGGTGTCGGTGATGTGGTTAAAGACGTTGAAAGCCTCAAACGCCAGCGCGACACTCATCGACTCCCGAATCAGGAATCGTTTGGTCAGCCGGGCATCGGTGTTGATGGTATCGCCTAATGCAATGCTTTCCCGAGGCAGGAAGGGTACCCGTCCCGGAGCTCCAAACGGTGTCACCATCCCGTTAATCGTGGTGTTGGAGGCTAAGCCCGGCAGCCCGCTGTTGACCAACAACAGCGGATCGACATATTGCGGCGTAGCCGCAGTTTCAATCAGCGAGAGCTGCCATCCGTTGAGTGCGCTGTTCACGATCTTCGATCCGAAATCCATCCGGGGCGTGTAAAGGACAGCGCTGGCCACCAATCGCTGGCGCTGATCGAGCACCGAGTTACCCTTGTCGGCCTGATAATTTCCGTTGTAGGTGGTATCCGGAGGATCGGTGAAATAGATGTTGTCCGCGCTGGCGCCCTGGTTTTCGTCCAGCGCGTGGGACCATGTATAAGCCAGGGTCCCTTCCGCCCATTTCGAGGCGCGCTGCCGGAGCGAAACGGTCATTCCGTCGTACCATAATCGTCCCCGGTTGCTGAGATAGATGATGCTGGCGTAGCGGGGATCGATTTTATTGGCGGCCAAATAGGTGGGTGTTGTGAACGAGCTCACCTGCTCTCCGGCTGCGTTGTCAATGGCGTAAGTAGCGGTGCCAGTGGGCGGCCCCAGGTTGAGATCCTCGCGCGAAATAAACTGGTATCCGCGGCTATGCATGTAAGACACCGTGAGAACGGTCTTGCTGCTGAGTGCCTGCTCTACGGAGAGGTCCACTTGCTCGGTATACGGCGTCTTGAGATTGGGCGCCGCGAAAGTTACGTTCGTCAGACCCAGGGCGCCCGCCAAGGACGGGAGCCGCTCGGGAAAGGTTGGGCCCGCCTCGAGTTGCGCCGGATCGCTTCCATTCAAAGTGCCCGTCTGCTGAATCACGCCATTGCGCTGCTGCAGGCGTATCACGCTGGCCGAAGGGAGCCGCGCATAGAAGATTCCGTATCCAGCGCGTACCACCGTCCGGTCATGATTGAAAGAATAAGCAGCGCCGATGCGGGGCGCGAAGTTATCGCCCGGCTCGTTCAAATGGCCGGTCTGGGGATAGTCCGGATTGGTAGGTGGCTGCGTGTAGGTGCTGTACTCATACCGCAGGCCATAATTCACCGTGAGGTTGCGCGTAACGCGCCACGCATCTTGGGCGAACAGCGCGTAGTTGACCACCGAGGCATGCGTGAGAAAAGGTCCGAACGACTGCGTATATGTCTGCCAATGCTTGCCCGTAAAAGGACCGCTAAAGTCCTCGGCAAAGTCGGTGATCGAGCTGTAAATATATTCTCCCGGTCCATTAAAGAGTGCATCCTCGGTGTCGCGCAAATCCGCGATGTCGAAGCCGAACTTGAGCTGATGCGCGCCTTTCGTCCACGAGACATTGTCCGCGTATTGGAAGCGATCCTCGGTGGGCTGGATGTTCGGCATGTTGACGCTGACGCCCAAGTTCGCTTGGCCCTCAACACTTAAACCGGACAAGAGTCCATCGGGAGGCGCCAATTGGTTGTTGATGTCCTGGCCCCGCCGGTCTTTGAACCAGCCGAAGCGCGCTTCGTTCACCATGGTGCTGGAAAGCAGGTAGGTATCGGAAAGGCTGGCGGTCCGCGAATGCGCCGTTTGATTTCCGTTCGCGCCCACACCGCTGCCGTCGGTGGCTGTTACATCGGTCACCGCTCCGTTTGGCGAGGTGAAGTTCATTAAGCTGGCGCTCGCCGTGAGGCTGTTCTTTTCGGTAGGGCGCCAATCCATTTTGAGCAGTCCCAGGTTCTGCGACAAAGAGCGATCCACGGTCTGAAAGAATCTTCCAAAGTACGCCTGGGCCGCGGCGCACTGCGCGGCGGTGGCGGGCGCGCCGCACTGCCCCACATAGGTGCTGCCTGCATAAAACTGCGGGTTTACGATCGAATCGGCCAGCGGGAAGTTGCGCCTGGTAATCTCCACATTTCCGAAAAAGAAAAGCTTGTCTTTGATGATGGGCCCGCCGATAGTCCCGCCCGCTTGATGCCTCCATTCGGGAGGATTCACGGTGGCGTACCGGTCTTGAGCCTCCAGCGTGCGATTGCGGAAGTACCAATAGGCGGAACCGTGAAATTGATTGGTTCCGCTCTTGATCACCGTGTTAATAATGCCTCCCACGGCACGGCCGAATTCGGCGCTGTATCCGTCGGTCTGCACCTGGAATTCCTGGACTGCGTCCTGACTGATGCTGGAGGCGACGGCCGCACCGCCGGGCGCGTCGATTCCCCATTGCTGTGTTACGTCGTTGCCGTCTTGCAGATACTCATTACCGCCGGGGATGCCCCGAAATGAAACCTCGCCGGCCGTGCCGTCGGTTGTGACGCCAGCCGTCAGCAGCGCGAATTGATCCGCCCGCCTGCCGTTGGTCGGCAAGTTGTCGATCTCCTGGTTGTTCACCACTTGCGACACTCCGGATTTGGTTTGATCCACCAGAGGCGCCGTGGCCGAGACGTTGATTGTCTGGGTTTGTTCCGCCACATTCAACTGCAATGGAAGGCTGAGGTTTTGTCCCACACTCAGTTGAATGTTGCTCACCACGGATTTCGCAAAACCGGGCTTCTCCACGGTCACTTCCCAGCCCGAAGAAGGCGGCAGCGAGACAGCCGAGAAATAGCCTTCCGCGTTCGATACCAGTTTTCGCTCGATGCCGAGGCTGGCGTTGGCTACCGTGACCACCGCATCGCTCACCGATGCGCCGGATGAATCCCGGATGGTGCCGTTCAGCGCCGATAAACCGGCCAGCGATTGAGCCCAGGCCGAAACACTGAGCATACAAAGAAGAGAAGCGAGAACGGCCAGCGCTCGGATGCCATTGGCAGAGCGCGCGTTCACGCAAGATTGTGTTGGATAACTAGATTTCATTCAATCCACCCCTGGAAGTTCTTTTGAAACAAGCAAGCCCGTCAACAATGAACCCGCACACCCTGGTCACCAGGGAGTTCGGCGCTGGCAAGATGACGCGCCTGCACTTTTGCTCTTCTTGGAGTAGATCTGGATGCGCATCTGCTGACGTTCAACAGAGGACATCCACAGGCCCTACGGAGGAATTGAAACAAGACGGAGCGCTACAAAACTCTTACGAAGCGCGAGAGATCAATTCGAGGGTTGTTTAAGTATCGATCAAGGAAACCCGCTTGTCAATACTTTGTTTTCTAACTGAATGTGAACTTGTACGAATTAGTTTTCCCGAGCCTTCAACTCGGCCATCACTCCATCCAGACCCGCCATGTTGATCGGCTTCCATTCAAACTCTTGGAGCAGAACCTGGCCAACCTCATCTTTAGATTTTCCCTTTCGGATCATGAGACTGACACGCTCCACAATGGCCGCAACTTTGTTGCGATGCGCCAGCAGGCCGGCCTTGTTCGTTACCGCGCCATGGCCGGGGATCACGGTGTCGAAATCGAGTTTTAGTACTTTATCGAGCGTGCCGGGCCAATCGCCGATACTCGCGCCATTGGCGTAATCCATCGTAGGATTGCTGACGCCGTTGGTTCCGGCCATCAGATCGCCCAAGTGCACGGTTCGCTCAGCGGGAAAATAGACCACGATGTCGCCGTCGGTATGCCCGCGTCCGTTGTAGATGGCGCGAACCTCCTTGCCGCCCAGGTAGATATCCGCCTCATCGCGGAACACGATGGGAGGCGGACCGGGCATGTGTCCATCAATCATGTGCTTGCGAGCGTTGATCTGCGCCACAATCTCAGCGGTTGGGAGGAACTGGGCGTTGCCGCCAGTGTGATCGCCGTGGTGGTGGGTGTTGATGATGTACTTGATGGGCTGATCGGTGACGCTTTTGACCAGCGCCAGGATCGGCTCGTGATCGCGGTCGAACCGGTCATCCACCAGAATCACGCCGTCGCCCGTGACGTACACGGCTACGTTCCCGACATCATTGGAACCGTGCGATGTTCCTTCGATCTCATACAGGTCGTCTTTGAGTTTGTGGATGGGCGGCAGCTGCGTTCGGGGGATTGGCGCCGTCTGTTGGGTTTGTGTGCGGGCGGCCCACACGCCCAGCAAAGCGAGTACCGCCGCACCCGCACGAATTGCGGTGGTTCGGTTCAGCATCATCGTATTCATTGCTGCGCCCTGCTTACTTGCGCGGTTGCCATCAGTTTGCGCAATAACGCTGCGGTGCTCGGGTAGCCGGGATTTTTCACCGCATCTTGGCCCATTGCGATATCCAGCGGCGTGCGGCCCTTTTTGTCCTTGAGGTCCAATCGCGCGCCCTTTTCCACCAGGAATTGCGCGATTCGATCGGCACCGCGAGCCGCGGCTCCATGCAGTGCCGTCAGTCCGTTCATGTTCACGGCATTCACATCCGCGCCGAGCGACAGGCAAAGTTTCACTGCCTCAAGCGACTGGCCCTCCGGAGGAAAACTTCCGCCGTACTCCGAACCCACTCCCGCAGCAGCCATCAACGGAGTGGTCCCATATCGCGACCCGAGCAGCGGATTGGCGCCAAACTTGAGCAGCAAGCGCATTGTTGTGACGTCGCCCGTTTTCGCCGCGCGCAGGAAAGGCGTGGTTCCACCGCGCAAAATCGGGTCGGGATCGTCGGAGATGGCGCGGCCGGGAGTCGCCTCCTTCAACCGCGCGTTTGGATTGGCTCCGTGCGCGAGCAGCGTGCCAATCATTTGAGCCGGGTCCAGACGATCGGTGGCTGACGGCGGAGGGCGCGTCCCGGAAATATCCAGCGTGTTCATATCCACCGCCGCGTAAAGCGCGGTCCGCCCGAACTTATCTGCAATGTTGGGATCGGCGCCGGCGTCCAGCAGGAACGCCGCCAGATCGTAATGGGCGTTGATGATCGCCATCACCAGCGCGTTGGTTCCATCCGGCTCCGTCAGGTTCAGATCGGCGTGAGCCGAGGCCAACTCGCGCACTGAATCGAGCGCGCCTTCGCGGGACGCGTAGAGCAGCGCCGTCAGGCCGCCCCTCGGGCGCTTCGAAACAATATTGCCGTTCGCCGGCCTTGGCACTTCGAGCGGCCACAGCGTGGAGCGAGCATTCACATCCGCTCCGTGCTGGATTAGCACCTTCACCACAGCCACGTTATTCAGCGCCGCGGCCCACATCAACGCCGTCTGGCCCTTCCAGCCATCCTTCGCATTCACAGCCGCGCCGTGTTGAAGCAAAGCCAGCACCGCGTCAGCGTGGCCAGAACGAGCTGCCGCCAGCAGCGGAGGCTCGCCCTCGGACGAGACCGCGTTGGGGTCCGCGCCAGCCTTTAGCAGTTCACCGATTATGAGGGCGTTGCCGTTCTCCGCGGCCTCCGCCAATGGCGAGACTCGATAGGAATTCACGGCGTTCGCTTGAGCGCCCGCGTGAATCAGCAGTGTCACCACGTTCACATCGTTGCGGTGCGCGGCCCATGCCAAAGCGGTGGTCCCATCCGGATCGGCCGCATTCGCATTGGCCTTCGCTTTCAATAGCCGAGCAACAGCTGCGGAATCACCGGACTTGACGGCTTGCACCAAGGATTGATCCGTAGATTTTTCCGCGGACCCGCCCGCGCGCAGCAAGGCGCAGATAGCTACCGATGCCAACAGCAGTCTGGTCACAAGCGTTCTCACAACTCCGCGAGTGTTCCGCTGCTGTCGCCGAGATGTTCCATCGGAATATCCAGCTTGCCAAGCATGCTGATCAACAGATTCGTCATCGGCGTGTGGTCCGCATATTTCAAGTGCCGGTTGCCGGCCAGCCAGCCGCCGGCTCCGCCCACCAGCAAAACCGGCAGCGGAAAGTGATTATGCAGATTGCTGTTGCTCATGTTGCTGCCATAGAGAATCATGGAGTGATCGAGTAATGTTCCATCGCCGTCCGGCGTGGATCGCAGCTTATCCAGGTAATACGCGAACGACTGCATGTGGAAGTTCTGCAGCCGCGTGAGCGCCGCAAGCTTCACCGGATCGTTCTGGTGATGCGAAACCGAATGATGGGGATCGTTGCAATTCACCTGGGGATACGTCCGCTGGCTCAATTCGCGCGCCAGCATGTAGGTGGAAACGCGCGTAAGATCGGTCTGAAACGCAACCACCTGCAGGTCGAACATCAGCTTGATGTGTTCTTCGAAGGATTCGGGAATCCCAACGGGAGCCGCCGGAAGATCGGTCTGCAGCCCGGACTGTTTTTCCGCCAGTTGGATGCGCCGTTCGATCTCGCGAACGTTGTCGAGATAATCGCTCATCGTGACCCGATCGGCCGTCGGCAGCGTGGCGCCCAACCGGTTGGCCTGCTGCGCGACTGCGTCCAGAATGCTTTGGTCCTGCCGCATGCGGGCCTGGCGCTGCTCGATGGATCCGCCGTCGCCAAACAACCGTTCAAACACCACGCGCGGATTGATCTCCATTGGCAGAGGCGTAGTGGGAGTGCGCCAGGAAATTGTATTGATATAGGTGCAGCTATAGCCGCCATCGCAGGCGCCGATCAAGCCGGCATGATCCTCAGTGGCCAGTTCGAGCGATGGAAACTGCGTTCCCTGGCCGATCTTGTCGGCGGCGATCTGGTCCACCGTGGTACCGGCGCGAATGTCGCCCTCTTTGCCGGCCGGCCGCACGCCGCTCAACCAGGTGGGCGGGCTCAACGAATGAACCCCGCCGTAATCGGCCGACTTGTGTTCCAAGCCGCTCACCACCGTCACGCGGTCGCGAAATTTTTCGAGCGGGCGCAGAATCGGCGTAAATGCAAAGCCTGTGCCTTCGGCCGTGGGAGTGAATTGATCCATGATCATGCCATGCGGAACATAGACGAATCCCAAGCGCCGGACCGGTTTCGCCGCTGTCAGGCTTTGTCCCGTCAGCGCGGGAACCATGGAATCGAGCAGCGGTAAGGCCAACGATACGCCCAGGCCGCGCAGAAACGTGCGCCGCGGCAGGTGCTTCTTCAAAACGGTGTTCATAGTGCAATCTCCTTCAGTCGGCTCGCCGGGCGGTATTCGCGGCCGGTTCGAGCTTGGTTTCTTTTCGTCTCATTTCGAACGGAGCGCTTTCCACGATCCCCAAAATAATGGATGAAAACCGATAATCGCTGGCCGACGACTCGCGGACGATTTTGCGAATCGCCGGCATGTCGTAATATTCCAGGCCGCGCCCCAATGCGTAGGTCATCAGCTTTTCGGTCATGGTGCCAACGAACATCTTGGGATGGCTCAGCAGTGCGTTCCGCAAGCTGACCGGGCCATCCACTTTAGAACCGTCCACCAGCACCCCGGATGCGTCCACCGGAGTGCGAGCCTCGGTCTCGGTCCGCCATGCTCCGGTGGCATCGAAATTCTCCAAAGCGAAACCGAGCGGGTCCATGATGTTGTGGCAGACCGCGCAGGCGGGGTTTTTGCGATGCTGTTCCATGCGCTCGCGAACCGAGCGCGGAGCGGCGCCTGCGTGATTCTCCGCAAGGGCCGGCACGTTGGGCGGAGGCGGCGGCACCGGCGTCCCCAGAACGTTTTCGAGCAACCATTTTCCGCGCAATACCGGCGACGTTCTGGTGGCATAGGAGGTCACCGTAAGAATACTTCCCTGTCCCAACAATCCTCTGCGTTCGTCGCCGGGCAGCGTAACGCGCCGGAAGTAATCGCCCTCCACGCCAGGAATGCCGTAGTGTTTCGCCAAACGCTCGTTTACGAATGTGTAGTCCGCGCTCAGCAGATCGAGCGCGCTGCGATCTTCCCTCACGATGCTGTCGAAAAACAGCTCCGTTTCATTGCGAAAGCCTTCTCGCAGATTGTTGTCGAAATTCGGGAAGGCCTTCAAATCGCGGCTCGCGCCGGATAGATTACGCAGGTACAGCCACTGCGCGGCGAAGTTGGTGGAGAGCGCTTGAGATCGCGGATCGGCAAGCATGCGCCGCACTTGCTGCTCCAGCATGGCCCTTTCGTGCAGCTTGCCGTGCGCGGCCACGTCGATCAGTTGGTCGTCGGGAACGCTGCTCCACAAAAAGAACGACAGGCGCGATGCGAGCTCCAGGTCGCTGACGCGGTACACCGAGCCGGGCGCGACGTTGACGGGATCGGTTTCCACGCGAAACAAGAACTCGGGGCTGGTGAAGATGAAGCGCAGCGCGCTCTCGATTCCAACGTCAGAAGCATCGCCCGAACCCGCGGCATTCCTGCCCGATTGGAAGAAACTCAATGGAACCTCGAGATCCGCAGCCGTCAGCGGCCGCCGGTAAGCGCGGCGCACAATCACCGCCAGAATCTTCTTCGCGCAAGGGATTTCATCGGCTTGCTTCTGAGGCCGGCAAACGAAAATCCGGCGGCGGCTGGGCGTATCGCCTGCACCGGTGGCATCAAAAGGGCCGCCGATACTGATGGATTCCACAAACGGCAAGCCGCGCTGCTCCTGCGTATCGAAATTACTGCGCAAGAACGGCTGCATGATGCCGTCGGTGAGCGCGGAAGTCTTCTTGAGAAACGTGATGCCCACCACATGTGGCCCGGCGCTCACGTGGACGCTGGTCTTCAGGCGAGCCAGAATCGCCGCTTCCGATGCGGGCGGACTTACGGCCGCGGCATCCTCATCGGCTGGGCCGCCTAACTTGGCTTCGTGTACCTTGACACCGTCCACCGTGATCAGGAAGGTGTTTTCAAAATCCAGGCCTCGCACCTTGGCCGATGTGTTCAGCGCGAGTCTGGGTTTGAACACGTAATCGCCATCCAGGGGAAAGTTGTGCGTCACCAGCATGCCGCCTCGGGTGCCAAGCGGAAGGCCCTCAATCTGCGCGTCCTGGCCCAAGTCGGGGCGGACCGTATAAGTGGTGAACCCCGGTGTAATCGTGGGATCGCCCACCGCCGCGCGGCTCACTTTCGCGGATGCCGACAAATATCCATCCAGCAACGCGGGAGAAATGCGCAGCGAATCGGCCATGTTATCGAAACCGTGATTGGCGTCGTCCGCCGGCAGCAGCGCAGAAACGTCCACGTCCAGAGCAAGGATGTCGCGGACGGCCGCGGCGTACTCCGCGCGATTCAGGCGGCGCAGGATCGCCGGGCCGGGGTTGGGATTGCGCGCGGCTTCGTCCAGAATGCTTTCGAGCCAGGACGCCAAGCCGTCCAAAGTGGCGCCATCCGGACGCGGCGCTCCGTGCGGAGGCATCGCGCCCGCCCGCAGTTTGCGGACTACCTTTTCCCACGTCTCGGCGTTATCGGGGATGCGTGCGAGATCGGCATTGCTCAGAACCAGGCCGGCCGTCTTGGCCCGCTCGCTGTGGCAAGTGGCGCAATATTTCTCCAGGACTTCGTGCTGTGCAAGCGATGGTTGGGGCGCCGCTAGAGCCAGCTGCCCAAGGGCGCCGGCGATGGCGATCCAGCCGCTCACGTTCGTCATTCTTCCCCTCCGCGTCCGTAAAGAGGAACGCTCTAGGATTCTCTAGTAAGAGAATTCGATCGACGTCCAACGGGGACTTAGTTTCCAATCGGAGGAAAAGACGGGAACGTGGCAACACGCGGCGTGAAAGCTATGCCGAGATTGCAACTTGAGTGTACAGGCTGGAGAAAGGACGTGTCAATTGTTACTTCCGGAATCGTTATGATCAGTTCTCGACAGGCTTTTCCGCCTGATCGATCACCAGGATTTCCACCGGACCTTTTTGACGTTCCAGCTTCAGCCCTAACTGCTGGCGGATCGCCTCGACAATCGTGGAATTGGAAGCATCGGCGGGCCCTCCTCCCAGGAAGAGGGCGCCTGCGGGCGCGTCGGGCGGCCGCGGAGCCAGTTCTTGCGTAAACGCCAGATCGAAATCATAGCTTCCCGGGAGATTGGTCTGGTTCACCACGGGCCGATCCATCATTGCCGAAAGCCGCCACGCAAAGAAATCCATGGATGCAAATGTGGCGTGCCACGTGTTCTTCAGCCGTCCATTGGCGCTGTCAAAATCGACCTTCGGCTCGATCCAGGGATCGCCGCCGCTGTGCGCCTCATCGGGCTTCAACTTGGGTCCGCCTTGGCTCACGGTCAGCGCATAGATGGGAAGTTGCTTGGTCTCGCGATGAAACCGAAGCTTAAATCGATCGGCCAGAAGATCCTGAAGCATGGCGTGCAGCTCTTCGATGCTCGATGGCCGCTCGGCTTTCGCGTTCATATCGTAGAGTTCGCTGTCCATCCACGCCGGCCCTCCAGCCACCTGATCGGCCTTAACACGATACGCCACCGTAATTAATAGCTTCAACGTGACGTGGGAAGCTACGTAGCGCTCGCCTCCGGGCGCCGGGCGTATCCCGAAAGGGCCGCTGTCGGACTGGCTGGGCTTGATGGAGGCGACTTCGAATTTGCGAGGCGTTGTATTCGCGGCAGGTGTTTGCGCATTCGCCAGGCCCATGGCGGCAAACGCTGCGACGGCGGCCAAGCGACGCATAATGATCCAATTGTATGCCTTGAGGCTCAACCACCCGCACTCGAACCAGCAGATAGCCCGAGTCGGTCAGAGATCGTGTAGCGTGATGGACTCTTACTGCCCGTGCGCCGGAGTTGCCGCGGACGCCACTTTCTTGGCCGACAGAACCTCGTGCACGTGGTCCAGCATCGCCTTGGAAGCCGGCAGCGAGCCCATGCCTTTGAGAACTTCCGGGTCGTTCTGGAACGCCAGGTGCTCCGAGTCGTGCTTGCTGAAGGCGGTAATAAACAGCTCCTCGCGCAGGCGATCGCGAATCCACGCCTGGTCCTGATCGAACTCGGCGGGGGTAAAGACGATACCGCGTTTCGCTGCAAAGGCGCGGAAGTCAGCCAGCGTCGCGTCGTCCGCCACCCAGTCCTTGGTCATGGGCGTGGGATGAGCGGCGAAGTATTGCGGAGCGTAGAAAAAGTAAACCAATTCGTCGGTAAGCTGGGCTTCGAGCGGGGTCAGCTTGGGCGTATCGTATTTCTCGTCTGGAGTGATGCCATCGCCGCCATACACCACGCGGCCGCCATCGGTCTTCTTCATGTCCTTGAGATTGATCTTGCCGTCCTCCCGGCTCAGGTATTCAAACAGGCCGGTGTGTTCATAGTCGCGCTGGATCAAACGGCCGCTGGGGGTGTAGTATTTCGCGATGGTCAGCAACAGCGCGCTGTTGCCGGAGAGCGGGAAGGGCGCCTGCACCAAACCTTTGCCGAAGGTAGGCTCGCCAAAAACCCACGCGCGATCGTGATCTTGCAACGCGCCGGTTAGAATCTCGGCCGCGGAAGCGGTGCCGCGATTGACTAATACTACGATCGGATACTGGCGCCCGCGCTCGCCGCGCTTGGCGATGAATTTGGTTTCCGCCGAAGCGCGCCCATGGTGCGAAACGATGAGCTGGCCCTTCTGGAGGAACCGGTCGGCCACGTTCACGGCTTCCTGGACCAGGCCGCCTGGATTATCGCGCAGGTCGAGAACCAGACCGTCGATGGCGCTTTCCGGGAAGTGCGCCAGTGCCTGATCCACTTCATGGCTGGTGGTTTCGTTGAACGCTTCCACGCGCATGTAGGCGATGCCCGGACGCAGCCAGAACGCATAATTCACGGTGCCACGCGGGACGTTGTCGCGAACCAGCGAAAAATGCATCGGCTCGGCATGGCCGGCGCGCCGCACGGTGATGGTGACGGGCGTCCCTTTGGGGCCCTTCAACATTCCGGAAACCTGCGTCACAGTGGCATGCTCGGTATCGTTATCGTCCACGGCGATAATCTGGTCGGCCGGTTTCAAACCGGCGCGATATGCCGGAGAGTTGACGAACGGATACATCACGATCACTTTGCCTTCGGGCGAACCGACGTACATGCCGACACCGAAGTAATGGCCGGACTGGCCCTCGCGCATCAGCTCATAGGCCTTCGGATCGAAGAAATTCGAATGGGGATCGAGGGTGCGAAGCATGTTGGGGATCGCGCCCTTAAACACCGTGTTATCGGCATCCACCTTGTCGGCGAAGTTGCTCTCCACCGCTTCATAGACCTGGGTAAACTTCTTCAGGCTCGCATTAACGTCCGCCTCGGATTGCGCGGAAAGGCTGACAGAAAGAGGGCTAACCACTAGAAGGGTGCCCAGGAGCCAACGGGGGAATGCCATGTTGTTCGACCTCAGGTGATTTTATAGTACCAATACTTTCGTGCCGGGGCTTGGGGCTGGAAATCAGGGCGCTAACGAGGCCGAAAAGTTTCCACGGAGAGGCGCCGTCCGTCGGTGCGAATGGTGACCAGGCCATCCAGGTCGGTACGAAAGATTCCAACGCGATGCTCACGGAGGCGCTCCAGCACTTTGGGATGCGGATGGTGGAATGAGTTTTCAAAACCGTCCGAGATGATGGCGAACATCGGCGATACGGCGTCCAGAAACGGATCGATGCTGGAGGTGTTGCTGCCGTGATGGCCCACCTTGAGAATGTCGGCGCGAAGCGGCTCGCCATCGATAAGAGCGCGCCGTTCCATGGGCTTTTCCATGTCGCCGGTGAGCAGCAGGGAGCGCCGGCCGTAGGTGATGCGGAGACCCAGCGAGTCGTTGTTTACAGGCGTGGCGCCGGGGACGTAATCGCCGGGTGGAGAAATCACCTCGATGCGCGCGCCTCCGAAGTCGAACGTTTTTCCGCTTGTGAGCGCGAGAATCTTCACTTTCTCGGCGCGGGCTTTGTCGCGCACAGCGGACCAGGCCGGGCTAGATGGAGTGGCTCCGGTCCAAAGCTCGCGTGGGTGAAAATTCTCAATGATGGCGGGCATCCCGCCGGCATGGTCGTCATGGGCATGCGTCAGCGCCACAATGTCGATTTTGCGGATGGAGCGGCTCCAGAGGTAGGGCGACACAACATCTTCGCCAATGTCGAGCCTGGAAGCCGGACGCGGGCCGAAGGACAGCACGCCGCCGCCATCGACCAGCATCAGCTTCGAATCCGGGAAGCAGACTAGCAGGCTATCGCCCTGTCCGACGTCGATCACGTTGAGTTCGAGTTCGCCCGGATGGATCGCCGGCGGGAAAGGATGCCAGAAGATCAGCGCGAAGAGCAGCAGCACGCCCGTGAGCGCGGCCAGGGACCAGCGAAGTGACCGGCGCATCGCAAAGGCCAGCAGAAGGAGCGCGGCGATAAAGAGAATCGCCAGCCACAGTGGAGGGACCAGGACGCGCCAGTCCGGCTCAATACGCGTGTGCCACTCCGCAATGTGCTCGCCCGCTCCGAGCAAAGCTCCAGCGATCGCGGCGGGTGCATGCCACATGGTGAAAACCGCCAGGAAGCCCAAGGGCACCACCAGCGCCAGCAGCGGAACAACCAGGATGTTCGCGGAGATGCCGGAGAGCGAGATGCGGTGAAAGTAGATTGCCATCGGGAGTGCGAGACCGATTTGGATGGCGGCGGAGATGCCTGCCAGATCGTACGCGTAAAAGAAGACGCGCGCCGCCAATGCCAATGCATGCTCCCACCAACCGCGCGGGAGCGGGACGTAGTAGCCGGCTGTTTCCGCTAATAGGCGCAGCTCTAATCGGAACTGTGCGGCGCGCGGCGGAAGGCGGGGGACGCGGCTACGTTGAGTGATTCCCTCCAGGCCGCGCCTGTAAAGTGTCGAGGTGCCTTCTAATACCGGGATGGCAAGCAACCCGATAGCGGCTACCGATAAGAACGACATTTGAAAGCCGGCTTCAAAGAGCTGGCTGGGGTCGTAAATCAAGTAGACGATCGCGACCGCAGCCAGCAGATTGAGCAGGCGGCCCCGCCGATAGAAGTAGCGCGCGACGACGTACAGCGTGAATCCGCCCGCGGCGCGGATGGCGGGAGCACTCCATCCGGAAACCAGCGCATAAATCCAGGCGGCGGACGCGGTGACGGCTAGCGCGGTGATTTCAGGCAGAAAACAAAGCCGCAGCAGCAACAGCAGGAAAGCCGCCAGGATGGTGATGTGCAGACCGTCGATTACCAGCATGTGATAAGTGCCGGTGCGGCGGAAATGATCGGTCCATAGGCGCTCCATTCGGCTGGATTCGCCGATCAGCGTGGCCTCCATCATGCCAATGGCGTAAGGGTTGCCGGCGTAGAGGTGCTCGATGCGCCGCAACGCGCCCGTGCGCAGAGCGAACACAGCGGCGAAGAAGTGCGATCCGCAGCGGCCGGGTTTTACCAGCACCGAACCCGCACCGGTGGCAGCCGCCGTCCAATAAATATCGCTGCGGGCGGAGAAGCCTTCGTAGTCGAATTCGCCAGGGTTTTGGAAATTGCGGATGCGGCGCACCCGCGCTTCCACCTCGACGAGTTGTCCGTATGCCAGATCGGGAGGCGTCTCGTGGTCGCGAATAGTCAAGCTGACTCGGGCTCTCGCTTTGGGCGCCAGCTCCAGGACGAATTGATCGCGCCCTTCGGAGAACGCCGACGGAGCGACCACGCAGCCATCCAATATCACCATTTCGCGGGCGCCTGCGTCGATTTCAGGCGCGCTCCGCGGCCGGTGCAAGACACCCAGAAACGCGCCGCAAAAAACAAGTACTAGGGCTGAACAGACCGGCAGGGCTCGTTTGGAGCCTTTCCAGGCAACATAAGTGAGCGCGCCGAGTAAGGGCAGCGTCCAGAGAAAGTCGAACATATGAAAGGAGATAAATCGAGCCAATACAATGCCGAAGGCAAGGGTTACGAGCGGTTTCAATAACGGATTTCTCACCTAAGTTACATGCTGGCTGCTCCATTAGTGCGCCTTCCCGCGGCCGTTTCTCACGTAACGGAATGTGCCAAGAGGAGTCCCAACAAAGTTGAGTGCAATAATATGCAGAGAGTGGAGATTCTTTTGGTGGAGGATAACGCCGGCGACGCGGTGCTGATGCGCCAGATTCTGGCGGAAGCTTCCGTGCCGGTGAACCTCCATATAGCGCGCGACGGCGAGCAGGCGCTCACCATGCTGAGCGATACTGATTTTCAGCCTGCATTGATCATTCTGGACCTGAATATTCCCCGCATCACCGGCCCGGCGCTGCTGGAGCAATGGAAATCGCTCGACACGCCGGTGGTGGTCTTTAGCTCCTCCTTGAACGATGCCGAGCGCGCCCGAGTGATGGAGTTGGGAGCGCGAGAATTCATCCAAAAGCCCACCGATATCGAGGAGTTCACCGCCGCGGTCTGCGGCATCATCCAGCGCTGGGCCGTCCACGACAACGAAAACGCCTGCGGCGCCTGATGGACTTTCTGAAACTGACAAAATAGAGAAATGCAGAAGAAAAAGCTGGGTGCAAGCGATCTGGAAATCACGCCCATTGGCGTGGGCGCGTGGGCCATGGGCGGTGGAGGCTGGCAATTCGCCTGGGGCGCGCAGGACGACAACGAATCAGTGGACGCCATTCGCGCCGCGCTGGACAAAGGCATCAACTGGATCGACACGGCGGCCATCTACGGCCTGGGACATTCCGAGGAAGTGGTGGCGCGCGCGCTCACCGGGCGGGCGCATAAGCCGCTGGTCTTCACCAAGTGCGGGATCGTGTGGGATGAAAAGCGCGAGCCGATCCGGACCATCGAGCCCGAGTCCATCCGCAAGGAAGTGGAGCAGAGCCTGAAGCGGCTGAAACTGGATGTGATCGATCTGTATCAGATCCACCGGCCGGAACCGGACCATTTGATTGAAGCGGCTTGGACGATGATGGCCAAGCTCCAGCAGCAAGGCAAGGTGCGGCACATCGGGGTGTCGAATTTCAACGTGCAACAGATGCGGCGGGCGCAAGCGATTGCACCCATCGCTTCGCTCCAGCCGCCATATTCAATCATTTCGCCCGAGATCGAGAAAGAGATTCTGCCCTATGCGCAGGCCAACAACATCGGGGTGATTGTTTACTCGCCGATGAAATCCGGGCTGTTGAGCGGCACCATGACGCGCGAGCGCATCGCGGCCATGCCAGCCGACGACTTCCGGCAGCGCACGCCCAATTTTCAGGAGCCGCTGCTTTCGCGCAACCTGGAACTGGCCGGGCTGCTCGGCGCCATCGGCAAGCGCCATGGGAGAACGGCGGGCGAGGTGGCCATCGCGTGGACGCTGCGGCATCCGGCGGTGACCGGCGCCATTGTGGGCCTGCGGTCCGCCAAGCAAGTGGATGGCGTGATCGGCGCGGCGGAGTTCCGGCTGAGCGCGGACGAGATCGGCGAGATCGAGCATTTTCGCGCAGCCAGCGCGTCGCCCGTAACGGCGTAGGAGCGGTCTCTAGCGGCTAGTCTAGCCATCCGGCAAAGGGTGCTGCGGAGCCCTCGTTTCACGAATGCAACTGCGCCGCCCTCCGTTGTGCGCGAGTGCCAGCTTGGCCGTCCGAGCGAGTCCCTTAGCGCGTGTCAGGAAATAACAGTGAAATATGTGGCGCACGCTTTCTTGCGCGCCGTGCTGACACTCCTCTCGACGCCTTTGACTATATGGAATAACTGGCGTTCACACGAGCACCAACGCGGCACGCAGGAGTGCGCCGCAGGAGTGCGTGCGCCACATCGTCGTCGCGCAATTGGAATGGTTATTTCCTGACAAGCTCTCAGCACCAGGCGACCCTGACCGCGCGATGTGGCGCACGCTTCAGCGTGCCGCGCCGGCACTCATGCCAACGCTTGGCCCATTCGAAATGCCGTCAAGCCGGACGAATCATATCGAAGCGGTCTTCGGTGCGTATATAGCTGTTGCCCGCCATGCGGCCGATGGCGCGCAGCTTATCCTGGTCGATCCGATAGTTGTTGAAATACGCGTCGTCGATGTGGAACCGGATCACCTCACCCAGCACCAGGTTTCCTCCGCCCACCAGGCCGCTCATGGAGATGGTGTAAAGCAGCCGGCATTCCATATTGATATGGGACTCGGCCACACGCGGCGCTTTCACCAGGTCGCTCGGAATGGGCGTGAGGCCCGAAACCTGAAATTCGTCCACGTCGGGCGGATAATCGCCCGAGCATAGATTCATCTTCTGCCCGAGCTCTTCGGACACGACGTTCACCACAAATTCGCGGGCCGTCATAATATTGCGCAAAGTATCTTTGCGAGGATCCGGGTTCGCGCGCAGAGCGACGTTGAAAACCAGAACCGGCGGGTGTGAGCTTGCCACAGTGAAAAAGCTGAACGGCGCCGCGTTGAATGCGCCATCCTGGCTAATGGTGGACACAAACGCGATCGGCCGGGGAACTACCGAGCCGATCAGAAGCTTGTAGACGCTAGGATATTCCGTGGAACAAGGATCAACTGTCAATCAGCGCGTCTCCACCGGTTTCTTTTCCATCCAACTGGCCCAATAGTCTTTCCATTCTACATCCTCGCCCGCGGGCAGAACGTGAATCGGATTCAGACCATCCAGCATCACCGCGTACTCGTCCGTATGCGTCTTCTTTTTCTGATTGGCCAGCGCCTTCGGATGCGGCCCGTGATGAATTCCGCGCGGATGCAGCGTCGCCATGCCGGCCTTGATGTTGTCTTTGCTGAAAAAATCGCCGTCGTGATAAAAGATGAACTCGTCGTAGTCGGTATTGCGATGGAAGAACGGAACACGCAGCGCGTCTTCGTCTTCTTCCAGCGGCCGCGGCAGGAAACTGCACACCACCGCGCCTTCGGTGACAAAAGTGGTGTGCGCGCTGGGAGGCAGATGGGCGCGGTGGCTCATCACCGGCCGGATGTCGCGCATGTTGATCTTCCACACCGCCAGGTCACCCTTCCAGCCGACCACGTCCATGGGATTGAACGGATAAACCACCTTTGAAATCTCTCCGTCCACTAAGATGCGGACTTCCCATTCGGCATTGTCGTCGAGCATGGGCGCGGGCTCCGGTGTGATGATGGCGGCCGGATCGTACAGCGCGTGCTGGCCCAGCAGCCCTTTCTCCGGCTGCTCGAACTCGTGTTTGGATTGAATAATCAGGAAGAAATTGTCGCGAGTTTCAGGGACAATCCGATACGTAACCGCGCGCGGGATGTTGATGTAATCGCCCGGCTCGAAATCGAGCGGACCGAAGTCGGTTTCGATCTTGCCGCGTCCGCGGTGGACAAAGTACAACTCATCGCCATCCGCGTTGCGAAAGTAAAATGGCATCGGGTCCGAGCGTCGCGATACAGACAACCGGATGTCGGCATTCCCAAGAAACGCTTCGGGAAGACCTTCGGCATCATTCAAATCGCCGGGCTTGAGCAGGTTCAAATCGAAACAATGCGGCCGCAGCTTGCCTTCAAAACGAATCCATCCGGTGGGGGGATGCGCGTGATAAAGATGCGCCGATTTTCCGTAGAAGCCTTTACGGCCATGCTCTTCTTCGAAGGTGCCCTCAGGCAGACCGACATGGGCCTGGTTGGTGGTCTTTCCTTTTTTTAGCGGATACATGTTTCGTCTCCAATTTCAGTATAAGACTCTGAGAGAAGGCTCGGCCCGGAAGGCACCACTTGCGCGTGGTGCTTTTTAGCGGGATGATATGGACGGAGAGCGATTATGCCAAGCTCATCTGTTGTTAGCGCAGGTGCCCGCGCAGGCCTGACGACCAGCGACTCTCCGTTTATCGAACAGGCCAGGCGCACCGGGCAGCTGTACATCGAGCAGCCTTACGAACTGTATTCCGAAGAAAATCAAGAGGCGTGGCGCAAGCTGTACGCGCGGATGCTGCCACGTTGGGACCGCTACGGCAACCCGCATTTCTTGAAAGGCATCCATTCACTTTGCCTGGACCCGAACCGCATCCCGCACCTGGAAGACGTGAATCGCTTCTTGAAGCCCTTGACCGGGTTCCAAACCAAAGCAGTGAGCGGCTACGTTCCCGCCTTCGTCTTTTTCGATTGCCTCCGCAACCGCGCCTTCCCCACCACCGTTACCATTCGCCGTTCCGACAAATTGGATTATCTGCCGGAGCCGGACATTTTCCACGACGTGGCCGGCCACGTTCCCATGCACACCGACAAACATTTCGCCGAAGCGCTGGTGCGCTTTGGGGAATGCGCGCATACCGCCGCTGAGATGGCGTCGCGGATTCGCGGGCCGGACACGCGCACGCACTACCTCACCAGCGTCATCCGGGCCATGGCGCGATTCTTCTGGTTCACCATCGAGTTCGGCCTGATGCGCGGTGCCGACGGCTTTAAGGTTTATGGCAGCGGGCTGCTCAGCTCCTACGGCGAAATCGCGCACGCCATCGAAGCGCCGGAAGTGCAGCGCTATCCAATGCAATTGGAATGGGCCATCAATCAGGGATTTGAGATCAATCATTACCAGCCGCTGCTGTTCGTGGTCGATTCGTTTGACCACCTGTTCAGTTTGGTAGACCAGATCGAAAACTGGATGAAGGCCGGGAAGCTCAGCAACGTGGCGCCGGGCGAGCCGGAGGTGAACGAGGAAGACTTGAGCAGCTTCCTCCACGCCGAGCTCGGGTAGCTTAATTCCGCGATCGTGAATCCGAGTCATAATGTAGGAATGCGACTCCGTATCGCGGTCCTCTCTCTTTTGGCGGCTGTTGCGCTGATGGCGCAGGAGCCCTCGCCGGACGCCTGGAAGACGTCCGAGACCCTCGGCAATATCGATCTTTCCGCATTGACGCCCGTGCAGAAAAAGGCCGTGCTGAAGATCCTGCGCGAGGAGAGTTGCACTTGCCAGTGCGGGATGAAAGCCGCCGAATGCATCATCAAGGATCCGAACTGCTCCTACAGCCGCGGGCTGGCGAAGATCGCGATTGAGGGCGTGAAGGAAGGCAAGAGCTTGATGGAGATCAGCAAGGAAATGGATGCGTCGCCCAAGGCGCATCGGCCGAAGCTGTTAGAAGATCCGGTGAAGATTCCCGTGGCAGGCGCACCGGTGCGAGGCCCGGAAGACGCGCGCATCACGCTGGTGGAGTTTTCCGATTTCGAATGCCCGTACTGTTCCGCAGCCGAGAAGCAGGTGGATCTGGTGATGGCCGCGTATCCCAAGGACATCAAGCTGATCTACAAGCAGTTCCCGCTTTCCATGCATCCGCATGCGGAGATGGCGGCCGAAGCTTCGTTAGCTGCGCGCGACCAGGGCAAGTTCTGGGAGATGTACGAGATCCTTTTTAAGAATTACCGGCGCCTGTCGAGTGAAAGCATTCTGGCTATGGCGAAAGAGATCGGCCTGGATATGGACAAGTTCAAGGCTGACCTGGTATCCGGCAAGTACAAAGCGATTGTCGACAAAGACATGGCCGATGGCGACGCGGCGGGCGTTTATGGAACGCCGGCTTTCTACATCAACGGCAAGCAGTATAACGGCCAATTGACCCTGGCCGCGCTGAAGCCCATTCTGGCGGCGGAGTTGAAGGGCGAAAAAGAGAAGACCGTCGCCGCGCAGTAAGGAATGGCTACAAATTTCCGCGCGAAGCTTGCTCACGCTCAATCGCTTCAAACAGCGCCTTGAAGTTCCCTTTGCCGAAACTGCGGCTGCCCTTGCGTTGAATTACTTCGTAGAACAACGTCGGGCGGTCCTCCACCGGCTTGGTGAAGATCTGCAGCATGTAGCCTTCGTCGTCGCGATCCACCAGGATGCCTAAGTCCGCCAATTCGCTTACCGGTTCGTCAATCTTGCCGCAGCGTTTTTCCAGATCGTCATAGTAAGTGGTGGGGATGCGCAGGAATTCAATGCCTTGCGTCCTCAGCTTGGAAACCGTCTCGATAATGTTGGCGGTGGCCATGGCGATATGCTGCACGCCCGGCCCGCCATAGAATTCCAGATACTCTTCTATCTGCGATTTCTTTTTTCCAACGGCTGGCTCATTGATGGGAAACTTCACCCGGCCGTTGCCGTTGGACATCACTTTGGACATCAGGGCCGAATACTCCGTGCTGATGTCCTTGTCGTCGAAATGCTGGTAAAGCTGGAAGCCCATGACGTCGCGATAGAAAGCGACCCAGGCATCCATTTGTCCCCAGCCGACGTTGCCGACCATGTGGTCGATATGCAGGAGGCCTGTGGGACGCGAGATCGGGTCGTCGCCCTCCACCGCGCGAAAGCCCGGAAAAAATGCGCCGCGATAATCCTTCCGTTCGACGAAGGCGTGAATCGTGTCGCCATAAGCTGCGATCGATGAGAAGCGAACCCGGCCGTCTTTATCTTCGCGCACAGCGGGTTCCTGCACCGCGCGAGCGCCCCGGCGAGTGGTCTCCCGATATGCCGATTCCGCGTCATCCACCCATAGCGCGATCTCGTGAACACCGTCCCCATGCCGCTTGATATGGTCGGCAATGGGCCCGTCGGCGGAGAGCGGAGTGGTGAGAACAAAGCGGATCTTGCCTTGCTCAATGACATAGGAAACGCGGTCGCGCGTGCCGGTTTCCGGTCCGCGGTAGGCGATCAGCTTAAATCCAAATGCGGCGCGATAGTAGTAAGCCGCTTGCTTCGCATTGCCGACATAGAACTCCACATAATCGGTGCCATTGAGCGGGAGAAAATCGGCGGGGACTTTTTCCGAGACGGGTTTATCCACTAACTGTTGCATGACAAGGGTGCCTCTAACTTCTGTATAGCTTCGACGCAGCGCTCATTATCCTCGGGCGTTCCGGTCGAAATGCGGACGCAATTCGGCAGGCCGAAACTGGCGAGCGGCCGGATGATGATGCCTTGCTGGAGTAAGTCGCTAGTAAGTCGCGTGGCGCGCTCCGCGTCCGGCAACACCAGCATCACAAAATTCGCTTCTGACGGCACAACGGTGAGGCCGAGTTCGCCTAATGCCGTGGTAAGAAACTTCAACCCGCGCGCATTCAGCTCCAGCGACTTATGCAGAAACTCCTTATCGGCAAGCGCCGCGATACCGGCAGCCTGCGCCAGCGTACTGGGCTCAAACGGAAGCTTCACCTTGAGTAAGTTGGCGATCAGCCGTTCGTGCGCAAATCCATAGCCGATGCGAACGCCCGCCAAACCATAAACCTTCGAAAACGTTCGCAAGGTAATGACGTTGTCATAGCGATAATTCATCGAATCGGGATAACGCGGGGTATCTTTGGCGTACTCAAAATAAGCCTCATCCAGAATGATCAGGATGCGCTCGGGAACGTGGCGGTAAAAGGCGTCAAACTCGTGTTTCGAAAAAATGGTGCCGGTGGGATTATTCGGGTTGGCGAGGTAAATGATCTTGGTCCGTTCGTTGATCGCCTCGGCGAGCGCGGTCAGGTCATAATGCCAGTCGCGATACGGCACAGTTCGATACGCCACGCCGCGCGACTTCGCCAGAAGCCGGAATCCGATAAACGCGGCTTCTGTCGTGAGTACTTCATCTTCATCGCCCAGAAAAGTACGAATGATGTTGGAGATCAGGCTCTCGGAACCGCTGCCTGCCATCACGTTGTCGATTTTGGTTTCATACTCTTCGGCCAGAACGCGGCGCAGATCCAGGCCGCTGTTGGGATACAGGTTCAAGCCGTTCATGCAGCGGGTCATGGCTTCGATCGCGAGCGGCGAAGTGCCCAGCGGATTCTCGTTCGAAGCCAGCTTGCTGACGCGGCTTAGGCCATAGGCTCGCTGAACTTCTGCAATGCTGCGCCCAGCCTCATAAGGACGCAAGGCTTCGATATACGGTGGAACCAGCGGCATCCACCTTCAGTTTGGCACAGCGCGGCGAAAGCAGGCGAGGGCTGCGACACCTGCCACGTGAGCGTAACTGGTCCAGGCGTTTGAGCCTTGTTCCTGGCCGTGAGCATCGCAGCGTCCTACCTGTCGTCACGAAGGCGGCGCGGCTAGACCCCGCGGTGACATCTCTCGCCATCTGGGTATATTTATCTTGTGAGAGTGAAGATATCCATCACACTTCCTTCGGACCTTCTGAGTGAATTGGATCGTGTAGACAAGAATCGCTCGGCACTGCTGGAACGCGCCGCCCGCGCCAACTTGGCTCGCCTCCGAAGGGACGAGCGCGATCGCCGCGACATTGAGATCATCCATCGCAACGCAGATCGTTTGAACCGCGAAGCGGCTGACATACTGGAATACCAACAGTTAGCGTGACACGCGGCGAGCTGTATCTCGTCCGAAAGCCGGGATCCAAGGACCCGCGAAGGCAGCTGGTGTTCATCGTCGTTAGCAGGCAAGCCTCCTAGAATCCAGATTCTCATCCGTACTCTGTTCGCCGGTATAATCGCAACACGACGGATTGAGCACCCAGGTGAGCGTCGGCCCCAACCAGGGCCTGAAAAAGGACTCCAGTATCCACTGCGACGAGTTGGTCAGCCTTCCAAAGTCGCTCCTAACGCACTACGTTCGTTCGTTGAGGCCCGTGAAACTGAGAGAACTGGATCGCGCTCTGGCTGTCGCACTGGAACTGGACAGCGCGGACTTCCCCTCGTAATGAGACTGTGCCCAAGTCACGATTCTGTTCACCCAAGTGAGCTTCCTGCTAGCCCCATCCCGCCCGCCTCCCGTACGTTAATTAAGAGCCATAATAGATCCACCACGCCATGCACGCTGTCTCCAAGATCGACCCAGCCGCCGCGCAGACTCCCCAGCTCTACCAGCCGCACAGCACCGGATTCCGCCGCGCCACCTACGTAGATCGCGCGATGGGTTCGGTTCATATGGGCACGGGGATTTGTTTTCTCGATGCGGGCGGTGGCGTGAATTCGCACCTGCATTCGTTCGAGGAGAGCTTCTACATTCTGGAAGGCAGCGTCGCAGTGCAAATCGGGAATCAGACTCATACGCTCGGCCCCGGCAATTTCGGATTGATCCCAACGGGCGTGCCGCACTCCTGGAACAAAGCCGGCGGGGCCACGGCTCGATGGCTTGAGATGCAAGCGCCACAACCCAGGCCGCTGGAATATGGCCGCGACACGTTTTTCACCCACCAATCCGCGGTACCCGACACGCCGGGGCCGATCGGCCACTTTGACGAATCGCAACTGCCCCGGCCGGGCGGCCCGTCCCAAATGGAAGGATTCAACGCCACCACCGGAGTCGCCATTAAGATGTTTGTGGATCGCTCGTTCGGCGCCACGCACCAGTCGTTGTTCCTGATCCAATATTCGCCCGGCGCGAAAATTGACCCGCACGATCACACGTTCGAGGAGTCCTATTTCATTGTGGGCGGGCGCGTGCACGCCATCGCCGACGGCAAGAGTTACGATTTAGGCCCCGGCGACGTAATCTGGACCGGCGTCGGGTGCATCCACAGCTTCGCCAACCAAGGCGCCGAGCCGGTCCGCTGGATTGAAACCCAAGCGCCGCTCCCGCCAGCCAAAGAAGTATTCCGATTCGAGCGCGATTGGACGAAATTCGCGTAAGGAGAAAAGACCATGTCCACCGAAGCTCAGCCCCAACCCCAACCCGCCATTTTCGGCGCCGTGCGCACTCAGCCGTTCACCTCTCAGGAGTTTCTGGAGAGCCTGCGCGATGGGCGCGAAATCTGGATTTACGGCGAGCGGGTGAAGGACGTCACCACGCATCCGGCTTTCCGTAATACCACGCGCATGCTGGCGCGGTTGTATGACGCGCTGCATGATGAGCGCAAGTCGATCCTCTGCACCGAGACCGACACCGGCAGCGGCGGCTACACGCACAAGTTCTTCCGGGCGCCGCGCAACGTCGAGGAAATGGTCGGCTCGCGCGATGCCATCGCCGAGTGGGCGCGCGTCACCTATGGATGGATGGGCCGCAGTCCGGACTACAAAGCCGCGTTCCTGGCCACGCTGGGCGCGAACTCCGATTTCTATACACCTTTTCAGGAAAACGCGCGCCGCTGGTACAAGAAGGTGCAGGAAGAAGTCACGTTCGTCAATCATGCCATCGTGAATCCGCCGGTGGATCGCAACAAGGAACTGTCCGAAGTGCGCGACGTGTACATGCACGTGGAAAAGGAAACCGACGCGGGCCTGGTGATCAGCGGCGCGAAAGTTGTCGCCACCACGTCCACGCTCACGCATTACAACTTCATCGCCAACAACGGCGCGCTTCCCATCAAGACCAAGGATTTCGCGTTCGTCTGCATCGTGGCCACCGATTCGCCCGGCGTAAAGTTGTTCTGCCGGCCATCGTACGAAATGACCGCCGCGGCCATGGGCAGCCCGTTCGATTACCCGCTCTCCAGCCGCCTGGATGAAAACGATTCGATCATCGTCTTCGACAAAGTCCTGGTGCCGTGGGAAAACGTGTTCGCGTACGGCGATATCGACAAGGTCAACAACTTCTTCCCGCGCTCCGGATTCCTGCCGCGCTTCATGTTCCATGGATGCGTGCGGCTGTCCGTCAAGCTCGATTTTATCGCCGGGCTGCTGCTGAAGGGCGTGGAAGCCACCGGCTCCAAGGATTTCCGCGGCGTCCAGGCGCAAGTGGGCGAGGTGCTGGCGTGGCGCAATCTATTCTGGGGCCTTACCGACGCCATGGCTCGCACCACCACGCCGTGGACTCCCGGCTATGTGCTCCCCAATCTCGATTACGGCCTGGCCTACCGCGTCGCGTCCAATCTGATTTATCCGCGGCTCAAAGAGATCATCGAGAATGTGCTCGCGAGCGCGCTGATCTATCTCCCGTCGCACGCCAACGATTTCAAGGTGCCCGAAATCCGCAATTACCTGGAGACCTTTGTGCGCGGCTCCAACGGATACTCCGCGCTTGATCGCGTGAAGCTGATGAAGCTGATGTGGGACGCCATGGGCACCGAGTTCGGCGGCCGGCACGAGTTGTACGAGCGCAACTACTTCGGCAATCACGAGAGCATTCGCTTTGAAACATTGATGGTGGCCGATCAGTTGGGCCAATCGGCCAAGTACAAAGGCTTCGCCGAGCAGTGCATGGCCGAGTACGATCTGGACGGCTGGACGGTGCCGGATCTGATCAATCCCAACGACATTAGTGTTGTAATGAAGAACGGCCGCAAGTGATCGTGGCAGTGTTGTAATTATCGTGGCAGTGTTGTAATTAGCGCAGCCGTCATCAGTGACAAATCAGCAGATTGACACCCGGCAGTTCCGCAATGCATTAGGACGCTTCGCCAGCGGCGTCACCGTTCTCACGGCAGAGTACGAAGAGCAGACCCACGGTATGACGGCCAACGCGTTCGTTTCCGTGTCGCTCGATCCGCCGCTGGTTCTCGTTTCGCTCGACAATCGCTCCAACATGCACCGCATCTTGCCCTCCGTGCGGCGTTTCGGAATCAGTGTGCTGGCCGAAGATCAGGATTCGCTCAGCAACTATTTCGCGGGACGCAAGGTGGAAGGGCTGCACGTTCGATATGTGCATCGCAACGGCCTTCCGCTGATCGGCGGCGCCGTGGCATATTTCGTTGTGGAAGTGGCCGACATACATCCTGCGGGCGACCATACGCTCTACATCGCGCGAGTGGAGCATTTTGAAGCGAACGAAGGCCGGCCGCTGTTATTCTTCGGCGGCCGGTATCATGGCATGCGCGAGGAAAAGGGCCGGCCCACACAATGGCCCGAAGACGAGTTTTCGCTGTTTTCTATCGGCACTGTAGATCCGCCAGCTACCTAAACCACTGCCGAGGTTTTGACCGGTGCTTCCACCGTATGTTCGTTGAAGCTGTAGCCGAAGCCCCGAACCGCCCGGATGAACGAGGGGTTCGTCGGATCGGGCTCAATCTTCTGGCGCAGGCGCAGGATGTACACGTCGACGGTCCGGTCGGTCACCGCGCGGTCATGTCCCCACACCGCATCCAAAAGCTGCTCGCGGCTATACACCACACCGGGTCGGCTCATCAGAAACTCCAGCAGCCGGAACTCGGTGGCCGTGAGCGCCACTTCGGCTCCTCGCAAAGTTACGCGGCAGCTGGCGCGGTCCAATTCCAGATCCCCGGCCCGAACTGTGCGCGCGGGCGATGTTTGCGTGCGGAACTGGTTCTTCACGCGCGCGATCAATTCCCGGATGAAGAACGGCTTAACGATGTAATCGTTCGCGCCCAGCTCCAAACCCAGGATGCGGTCGGTCTCTGAAGCGCGCGCGGTCAGGAAGATAATCGGCACGTGCGCCAGCTCGGAGTGATTGCGAAGGCCTTTGCAAATCTCCAGGCCGTCGGAATCCGGCAGCATGATATCGAGGATCAGCAGGTCCGGGCGCTCGCGCCGGCACAGCTCAATGGCGCCGCGCCCGGTTTGCGCGCCAGCCACTGCGAACCCCTCCTTTTCCAGGTTGTACTTCAGCAACGCGAAAAGGTCGGAATCATCTTCAATCAGGACGATTTTCTTCATGGCCCCTTTCCTAAGAAGGTAACCCGATTTGCGTTACAAGTGCATTACAGATTAGTGAACGGTGGTTGAACAATACAGGCCCCGTTCGAATATATAGCGGCCCACCGCCGGCGGCAGCTCCGGTGGAATCTCGCCGGCGGCCAGTTTTCGCCTTATTTCCGAGGAGGATACAGGCAGCGCAACGGTTTCCAGCCGGTGCACCCGCGCTCCGGGCGGCGTCGCATACTGATGGCCGGGCCGTGTCACCACGATAAACTCGGTGAGCCGGACCAGGTCCTGCCAGCGGTGCCAGCTCGTGATTTCGGCGAAAGCATCGGCGCCGATGATGAAGTAGGGCTGTTCGCCCAGAGCGCGCACGCGTTCGATGGTGTCCACGGAGTAGCTCTTATGTTCCCCCTCTTCCAAACGCGAAGCGAAGAAGCGCGGGTCAGCCTTGCACGCCAGTTCCGTCATCCGGTAACGGTCTTCGTAAGTCGCGGCCGTTAGATCGGACTTGTGCGGCGGGTGAGCGGCCGGGATGAACCATACCTGGTCCAGGTGAAACTGGTCGGCGGCTTCGCGTGCAACCGTCAGATGAGCGCTATGGATGGGATCAAAGGTGCCGCCGAAAAGGGCCAGTCTCATGACTTGGTTTTTCCGGCAAATCCATTTCCACCGGGATTTGTTTAGTTTAGCGCACCGCCGGGGGATTGCACGCAGACGGGGTCAAGTAAGAACGCCGCCCGGGCCGCTAACGAAGTGCTGAGACGGTCCGTTGATTCAAGAACCACGCCTGGCAGTCCGCGCCCGCCCGGCGCGATTTCGCCGAGTAGGAGCCATCCTTGGCCATGTGCCGGGCGCCGATCTCATCGTGCAAATAGGAATGCAGGATTTCATCCCTGATCCGCTTGATCATCTCCGGCCGATTCACCGGAAACAGCACCTCCACGCGGCGATTGAGGTTGCGCGGCATCAGATCGGCACTGCCCAGGTAGCACTCCTCGGCGCCGTTGTTGCGGAAGTAAAAAATACGGCTGTGCTCCAGGAATCGGCCCAAAACACTTCGCACGTGAATGTTCTCGCTGATGCCCGGCACCTGAGGGCGCAGGCAACACGCGCCGCGGATAATCAAGTCCGTGGCCACGCCGGCTTGGGAAGCCTGATAGAGCAGCTTGATGATCGGGCCATCCTCCAGCGCGTTCATCTTCAGGATCATCCGGCCCCGTCCGCCGCGGCGCTGGATCTCGATCTCCCGCAGAATCATCTCCTCCACGCGCTGCCGGAGATTGAGCGGCGCCACCAGCAATTTTCGAAACGTCTTCTTGCGCGAATAGCCGGTCAGGTAGTTGAACAGATCCGTGGCATCCGCGCCGATCCCGTCGTCGCCCGTAAACATGCCAAGGTCGGTATAAAGACGAGCGGTGGCGGAATTGTAGTTGCCGGTTGCCAAGTGACAATACCGGCGAATGACGTCGCCTTCGCGGCGAACCACCAGGATCACCTTGGAATGCACTTTCAGGCCAAGCAAGCCGTAGACCACGTGGACGCCTTCCCGTTCCAGCGCCCTAGCCCATTCGATGTTGCTTTCTTCATCAAAGCGAGCCTTCAGCTCCACGACAACCGCCACCTGCTTGCCGTTTTCCACCGCTTCGAGCAACGCCTCCACAATGGGCGAGTTGCGCCCAAGCCGGTAAAGCATCATCTTGATCGCCAGTACATCCGGATCCTTGGCGGCCTTGCGCAGGAATTCCACCACCGGTTGAAAGGATTCGTAGGGGTGATGGAGCAATTGATCCTGTTGGCGGATTACCTCAAAAACATCCTCCTCTTTCGACGCAAAACCGGGCGGGGTATGCGGAAGAAAGGGCTTGTCCTTTAAGTCGGGCCGGTCCAGCGCGAGCAGGTGCCGCAACCGGCCCAGGTCCAGGGGGCCCTGCACACGAAAGATATTGGCTGGTTCCAGCTCCAGCTTCGTGGCCAGAAAATCGACCATCGCGGCCGGCATGCGCGCGTCCACTTGCAAACGCACGGCATCGCGGAAGCGCCGCTGCCATACCGCTTCCTCGATGGTTTCGAGCAGGTCGTCCGTCTCCAGCTCCTTGATGGCCACCTCGGCATCGCGCGTGAGATGGAAAACGTGCGCGCGGAGAATCTCCAGACCGGGAAACAAGTGGTGCAGGTTGGCGACGATCAGCTGTTCCAGCCAAACGAACCCATGCGCGCGCGGACCGCCAGCGGCCGGCACGGCCACCGGAAGCAATTGCGGCAAGCTGTCGGGAACCTTGACGCGCGCAAAGTGCTCGGGACCGCCGCCGGGCTCGCGGACCGCGACAGCGATATTCAAGCTGAGATTCGAAATGTGAGGAAATGGCCGGCCTGGATCGAAGGCCAGCGGGGTCAGCACCGGAAAAACCTTTTCGGCAAAAAACGTATCCAACTGCGCGCGTTGTTCCAGGCTCAGTTCGCCCAGGTTCAGCAGGCGAACGTGATTCTCATGGAGCGCGGGAAGCAGCTCTTCACGGAAGAATTCGTAGGCCCCATTCACCAGCCGGCCCACCGAAGCCCGGATCGCGTCCAGGGTTTCCGCCGGACCGCGGCCATCCATGCCGCTTTCCTGCACGCCGTTCTCGATCTGCTGCATGACGCCCGCCACCCGCACCATGAAAAATTCGTCGATGTTTGAGCCCAAGATCGACAAAAATTTCACGCGCTCCAGCAGCGGATTGCGCCGGTCCCGCGCTTCCTCCAGAACGCGCCGCTGGAATTCCAGGTGGCTGAGCTCTCGATTCAGATAAAGCGCGGGATCGTTCAGTTCGGGGAAGTCTGCGAGTTTGAGCGGTGCTCTGGCGGCTTCCGCGCACATGTTCTATTAGTGTAGCGAAGTGGCGGGAAGCAGCACAAAAACGAAAAGGCCGCCGGTCGGTCAAATCGGCGGCCATTGTTCAGCGCTACTCGAGAACTCGCGCTTAGCTCTTGTCGGCTACGCGCAGGTTATTGGTCACGGAGAAAACACCCGGAACCGAGTTGGCGCGCACGTAGGCCACGTCCCGGTCGGCTGGATTGTTCACCACGCCAGTAAGAGTGACGTGTCCGTTGTCCACGATGATGTGGATGGACGGCAACGCACCCATCGCATAGCGATACAGATCCGAGTATCCGAAAATTGCCCGGTATTCCGCCGCCCGAATATGATTATCCATGGGCGAAAGCGGAAGAACGCGGATGTCGTTAATCACCTGCGTTACGCCTGGAAGGTGCTTCACCGAACGCGCGGCGTCTTCTTTCACCACGGGCCACGTGACGGCTCCAGAAAGCGTAACAACGCCGCTGGCGTTATCGACCGAATAATTCAGGGGAGCATCACCAACTGGTGACGCACCTGATCGGCAAGATCGCCGGTGGGCGCCGGGTTGGTGCGGCCAAACATGGGCACCGCGACCATCGCTATTGCCACCGCAATACTCGGGATTATTGTTTTCATAAGCCTCTCTCTCATCCACTTAGTCGGATGTAGTCTTTGAAATCGCGGTTGCGTGAATTACATATATTTACGGCCAATGTTCTTTCCAAAACGGCGCGACAAGCCTCTGACTCGGGGAGACTTAGCTTCAGGCGCACGCTGCAACACGTCACAAGGCCGGGCACGGTATGATGAAGAAGAGTCCTCAACACCATTTCCATGTCCGAATCACGTGCACCAGAACTAGGTATAAACAGTTGGCTCGAAGACGAGCTGTACCAGCAGTACTTGAACGATCGTAAGAACGTCGATCAGAGTTGGAAGGAAGTTTTCGAGACCAACGGTAGCAGTGTTTCGGAAGCGCCTGCCGCAGGGTCCGCCTTAGGGCCCGCTTTAGCGCCGGCTAATGGCTCGCATGCGCCGCAACAGCAGGCGGTGGCGTTGCATAACGGCGGCCCGACGCCTCATTCCACGCTCACTATCCCCGAACATCAGCCGGTTGCCGGCGAGACCTTGATGCCTTTGCGTGGCGCCGCGGCGCGCATCGCCGAGAACATGAACCTAAGCCTCACCATCCCGCTGGCCACCTCGCAGCGCGTGATGCCGGTGAAGGTGATCGATGAAAATCGCCGCGTAATGAACGAGCATCGCGCTCTGCTCGGCAAGAGCAAAATCTCGTACACCCATATCATCGCCTGGGCCATCGTAAAGTCGCTGCGCAGCAACCCTTCCTTGAATCACGCTTACGCGGAGACCAAGGGCCAGCCGTTCCGCGTGGTACGCGATCAGGTGAACATCGGCATCGCCGTGGACGTGGCGGGCAAAGACGGCACGCGGTCGTTGAAAGTGCCGAACATCAAAGACGCCGGCTCGCTGGACTTCGCGCAGTTCATCACCGCCTTCGACGACATCATTTTTCGCGCGCGCAACAACAAGCTGACCGTGCCGGATTTCGAAGGCACCACCATTTCGCTGACCAATCCGGGAACGGTCGGCACGCTCGGCTCGGTGCCGCGTCTGATGCCCGGGCAAGGCGCCATCATCGCCACCGGCGCCATCGATTATCCGGCCGAGTATCACGGCGTGACGGAACAGCTGCGCGCGCTGCTGGGCTTGAGCAAAGTGATGACGGTCACCTGCACCTACGATCATCGCGTGGTCCAGGGCGCCGAATCCGGCAGCTTCCTGGGCCGCCTGCAAGCGTTGCTCGAGGGCGAAGACGGATTCTACGAGAAGATTTTTAGCGATCTCAAGATTCCTCACAAGCCGGTTCACTGGGAACCGGACCGCACGGTTTCCATCCCCGGCCTGCGTGGCGCACAGCAAGACGAAGTGGTCAAGGAAGCGGCGGTATTGCAGCTCATCAATGCTTACCGCGTGCGCGGCCATTTGATCGCGGATTTTGACCCGCTAGGTTCGGAGCCGGTTTATCATTCCGAGCTGGACCCAGCCACCTACGGCCTGACCATCTGGGATCTGGATCGCGAATTCCTGACCGGCACGCTGATGTCGGAGGACGATCAGCCGCAGAAGATGGCCACGCTGCGCGAAATCCTGGAGACCCTGCGCCAGACCTACTGCGGAAAAATCGGATGCGAGTACATGAACATCCAGATTCCGGAGCAGAAGCGCTGGCTGCAGCTCCGGATGGAGCCCACCGGAAATCGCTGGCCGCTGGATCCGCAAACCAAGCTGCGCGCGCTCGAGCGCATCATTGAAGCCGAAGAGTTCGAGCGCTTTCTGCACACGCGCTTTATTGGTCACAAGCGTTTTTCGCTGGAGGGCGGGGAAGCGGCCATCGCGATTCTGGACGAAATCCTGGACCGCGCCGCCGAAACCAACGTACATGAGGCGGTAATCGGAATGGCGCACCGCGGACGCCTGAACATGCTGGCGAATATCGTCGGCAAATCGATGGTGCAGCTGTTCTCCGAGTTCGAAGGCATCGATCCCGACAGCACGCAAGGATCGGGCGACGTGAAATACCACCTGGGCGCGAGCGGCGTGCGAAAATCGGCGTCGGGCCGCGAAATCGTGGTGTCGGTGGCCTTCAATCCGAGCCATCTGGAAGCGGTGGACCCGGTAGTGGAGGGTCTGGTCCGGCCCAAGCAGGATCGCCTGGGCGACACGGCGCGCGAGCGTGTGATTCCCATTGTGATTCACGGCGACGCGGCTTTCGCCGGACAAGGTGTGGTGGCCGAGACGCTGAACCTTTCGCAACTGGAAGGCTACACCACCGGCGGCACCATCCACCTGGTGATCAACAACCAGATCGGATTCACCACGCAATCCCAACGAGGCGCGCTCTACGCCCTATTCCACCGATGTGGCGCGCATGGTGCAGGCGCCCATCTTCCACGTCAATGGCGACGATCCGGAAGCCTGCATTCGCGTGGCGCAGATGGCCTACGATTATCGCCAGACGTTCAAGAAAGACGTCGTGATCGACATGTTCTGCTATCGCCGGCACGGCCATAACGAGGGCGACGATCCCAGCTACACGCAGCCGATTCTCTATCGCAAGATTCGCAATCATCCCTCGGTGGCTACTTCGTTTTCCGAGACCTTGGTTCGCGACAGCTTTGATCGACGCCGCTCACGTGGCGCAGATCCGCAAGACCATCCATACGCGTTTGAACGATATTTACGACGCTTCCAAGCAAAACCGGGAGCAGTATCAGCTTCAGGAATTGAGCGCGGTGGACCCGGAAGAGATGATCGCTCCGCGGCCGAATACTGCCGTCGACCGATCGGCGTTAGAACGCGTGGTGCACGGCATCACCACTTTCCCCGACGATTTCCATGTGCATCCGAAGCTGGAAGGCTTCCTCAAAAAGCGGCAGGAAATCCTGCGCGGCGCGCCCATCGATTGGGCTACCGCGGAAACGCTGGCGTTTGGCACGCTGGTCGCTGGAACGCACGCCGGTACGGCTCAGCGGACAGGATCAGCGGCCGGGGCACGTTCAGCCAGCGCCACCTGGAGCTATACGATAGCGAAACCGGCGAACGCTACATTCCGCTGCAGCACCTGGCGCCCAATCAGGCGCGCTTCGATGTTTTCGACAGCTCGCTCAGCGAGTACGCGGTGATGGGCTTCGAGTTCGGATACAGCGTGGCCGATCCGCTGACGCTGGTGCTGTGGGAAGCGCAGTTTGGCGATTTCGCCAACGGCGCGCAGATCATGATCGACCAATTCATCGCCAGCGCGGAATCCAAGTGGGGCCAGCCGAGCGGACTGGTGCTGCTGCTGCCGCATGGATACGAGGGCCAGGGGCCGGAACATTCCAGCGCGCGCATCGAGCGGTTCCTCACTCTGTGCGCCGAAGACAACATGCAGGTTGTGAACGCCAGCACTCCCGCGCAATATTTCCATCTGCTGCGCCGCCAGATGCACGGCGGCACGGATCGCCGCGGGGTCCGCAAACCGCTGATCGTATTTACGCCCAAGCGCATGCTGCGCCACCCGCGGGCCGTCTCGAGCGTGAATGATCTGATGAGCGGATCGTTCCGCGAAGTGATCGACGACACCACGGGCGTCGAGCTATCGCGAGTCAGCCGCGTCCTGATGTGTTCAGGGCAGGTGTACTACGATGTGCTGGCCGCGCGGGAAGAGCGCAAGATTTCCGACGTCGCCATCGTTCGTCTGGAGCAGATCTATCCGTTCCACGCCGGACAGGTGCGCGACATTCTGGCGCGTTATCCGGAGACCGCCGACGTGGTATGGGTGCAGGAAGAGCCGCGCAACATGGGCCCCTGGCGTTTCGTGCAGGAGCAGATGCAGCCGGTGCTCGAGTCCACCCAGCGCGTGCTGCGCTACGCGGGCCGCGCGGCCAGCGCCAGTCCGGCGTCCGGTTCGCTGAAGCGCCACCAGGAGGAGCTTGCGGAGTTGCTGGAGCAAGCCTTCTCGGCGGAGACCAAGTTAGTGGAAACCAAGCGCAAAGTGCCGGCCCGCCGCAGGCGCTAGAAGCAAGGCAGACCTCAGCGAGCGACAACCGGCGGATTCAGGCGCAGTCCTTGCACCCACAGCTTCTGGTCGTGTGTTTCTGGAATCGAGAGGCCGCGGGCAGCGCTGACCGTTTGAATTGCTTCGTCGGGACGCATTCCAGAAGTGGCGAGAATACCCGCTGCGATTAAACCCGAGCGGCCGATCCCTTGGCGGCAGTGCACCAAGACGTTCTTTCCCTCTTCCAGCTCGCGCGCAAGGCGGGCCATCAGCGAGATTGCCGCGGGCGTGGAGGCTGGAACGCCCCGATCAGGGATCGGGAATGAAACAAAATGGATGCCGTTTGCCTGCGCGGCTTTGGGTTCATCAACCAAGTCCAGTTGACCTTCCTCATCGCTTTCCAGCAGGGAGACCACCACATCGACAGCCGCCCCGCGCCAGCCGCTTGCCTCATCCTCAAGCCAGTCCCCTCCTCTTGGCCGAGTCGCAATGGCCAACCGGCCGGGCCACGGACCAACAATCCAGAAAAGTTGAGGCGTCATGACTCCCTCTTGATTATCTCCCGCGGAAGCCGATCAATGTTCTCACCGCGTTCAAGCAGAACAGATAGCCGATGATGACCGTCGAGGACCGTTCCGTCCGGGCGAACCTTCAACGAGCTTGTTGCCCCGGAAGAAGCGCAGCCTTTAGCGCATCCGTTGGCAATCGGCGAAACGCTTCCAGCTTAACAACATTCATTACATCCTCGGAATGCAGGAATCGCAGTATCGGCCTCGGTGCGGAGTCCGTATGGTTCTGCACACCAGAGTGCACATAGGCGAAGAAAAGTAGCTGTCAAAGATGCGGTGTCGCCGCCGCGACTTAGGCAGTTCCGCCGATTGGCGCAAGCCACCGGAACAGGAAAAAGTGGTGGCCGCAAAGAGTGCAGCGGTAGGGCCACAGAATCCAGTGGATGGCCTGCTCCAAGGCGTTTCGAACGCCTACACCCCGAAAATCCACTGATTTGCAGTGCGGACAGTGGGAGGAAAACATAGCTTCCTGGTCTCTTTTCTAACCGTCAGTCTTCGCCGCGCTTCCAGTGCCCTGGACGTTCCGGAATGCCGGGGTCGAGTTCTTCACATTGCCGCCCGTGCTGTTACCGCCTTGATTAGCGCGACTTGCTTCGCGGGCAGCCTTGATCTGTTCGGGCGTCCTCAAATCGGGCTCGGAGAGTTTTACGTGCTCTTTTGCGCGGGCCACCTGGCGCTTGTGTCGTTTTGCTAGTCTCTTGTCCATTACACTCTCGCTATTCACCATGATCGGTTAAGTATTGGTTGCAAGTCAATGCGCCGCGTGCCAGACTTGGACATTGGTTCACTGCTAATAGTTAATGGGTGCTATTTGGACGTCTCGCTAGTCATAAAACAGCGCTTGAGCGAACTGGGTTTCGATCAGCGAGATTTAGCTGCCGCCACTCAAGTCACCGAATCCTACGTCTCGCAACTTCTGACACGAAGAAAGGCTCCGCCGGCGCCGGGACGCACCGACCTCTACGACAAAATCGGCGAGTTCCTGAAGCTGCCCACCGGCGAACTTTCCCGGCTCGCGGATCTGCAGCGTCAGGAGGAGTTGAAGAAGCGGGTAGCCCAGCCGCCCCGAGCCCTGTTCCAGGAGTGCCGTGAGTTAATCCTTCGCAAATGCGAGCCCGGCAAAGAAAAGGAAGTACGCAGAATTTTTGAGAAGGAGCCGTTTGGCGAGCTCGAACGTTTGGTCACGCAAAAACTTCTGGACGTCGCTCAAGGCGTCGCTAAGGGGGAGTTGAGAAGCGAGGAGTGGCTGCGGCGGATGGCTCAGGCGAGCCGGCGCAGTTATGAGCAAATGCGCGTGACAATTCTGGAATTTCTGGACACGGAGGTCTTCAATATCTCCGTGAAGAATTGCGTTTCGTTCCTGGAACCGATCATCGCCTCCTGGGACATGGACCTGAAGACCTTTGGCATGGACATTGTCCTCAACCACCGTCTGGCGCCCGGCAGCCGTAAGCGTTTTGAGTTTGTAGAACAGGAAACCCGGCAATCCTTCGCGTTAGAGCCGGGGTTTGAACAGTTCCTCAACGACAAGTCCCTGAGCGGCGACGCCACCGAGCAGGAGATCGAATTCCTGAAGACGCTCCGGTTCCAGAGCCGGCGCCCTGCTCCCTTGTATTATTACCGCGAGCTGCAAAATCTGAGAGATCCATTGCATTTCTCGCATGAAAATTAACGTCACCCATTCCACGGTCTATCGCTACGATTTTCCGGTGTACCTGGAGCCGCACATTTTTCGGCTTCGGCCACGGGAAAATAGCGCGCAACGGCTGCTGGCGTTCGACCTTCAGATCACGCCAACGCCCGCCGGAACCACCGAGTGCCTGGATCAGGACGGCACGCTCGCCCTGAACGCGTGGTTCAACGCGCCCACCAGTGAGTTGCGTGTGGTAAGCGGATTCACCGTGGAGATGCTTCGAACAAACCCGTTCGACTATGTTCTAGCCACCCAGGCCCTGAATCTTCCGCTGTGGTATCTGGAGCCGTTATCCACGGCCTTGAACGCGTACCGCAACCACTCGAACGTGGCCGAACCCGTGAAGCAATACGCCAAGTGGACCGCCGCAAACACCCAATGGAACACGCTCGCGTTCCTGTCGGCGTTGAGCCGCGAAATCTTTGAGACCTGCCGCCAGGTGACCCGTCCTTACGGTCCGCCGTGGCCATCGCACCAGACGCTGAGCGCGAAAGAAGGATCGTGCCGCGATCTGGCGGTGCTGTTTTGCGATGCCTGCCGCGTGATGGGGATTGCCGCCCGGTTTGTCAGCGGATATGAATGCGCGTCGGCCAGCAGCGGCTTCGAGAACCAGGATTCGTACATGCACGCCTGGGCCGAAGTCTATTTGCCCGGCATTGGATGGCGCGGTTACGATCCCGCGCGCGGCCTCGCCGTTTCGAACCAGCACATCGCCGTAGCGGCGGGCTTCGATCACGATCTTGCGTCTCCGGTGGCGGGCTGGTACTCCGGCGGATCGGGCTCGCGGATGGAGGCTTCGCTGAGCCTTCAGATATGCCCTAATTAATATAGCGATGAAAAAGATCAATCCCGACGATTTTCGCGTTCGCCCCGGTAAGAAGGTCGATCTCGACAAATGGCCCACTAAGGGGAAACCGGTTTACAGCTCGAAGGATGAGTATGCGAAGCTCCTTAGCGAACACATCGAAAAACTGAGCGAGCAGCAAAACCTGTTGTACGCCGACAATCGCTACGCGCTGCTGCTGATTTTTCAAGCCATGGACGCGGCCGGCAAGGACAGCGCGATCAAGCACGTGATGTCGGGCGTCAATCCGCAAGGCTGCCAGGTGTTCAGTTTCAAACATCCCAGCAGCGAGGAGCTGGAACATGATTTCTTGTGGAAGGCCACGCGGCTTCTGCCCGAGCGCGGCCATATCGGCATCTTCAATCGCTCTTACTACGAGGAAGTGCTGATCGTTCGCGTGCATCGGGAGATTCTCGCCAATGAGGAACTGCCGGCCGAGCTGGTCGACAAAAAACATTTCTGGCGCGACCGGTATCGTTCCATCGAAAACCTGGAAGAGCATCTGCACCGCAACGGCACGCGCATCATTAAGTTCTTCCTGCATCTTTCCAAAGAAGAACAGAAAAAGCGCTTCCTGAAGCGGATCGACGATCCGGAGAAGAACTGGAAATTCAGCCCTGACGACATCAAGGAACGAAAATACTGGAAGCAGTACATGACCGCCTTTGAGGAATGCCTCAGCGCCACCAGCACTCACAACGCGCCCTGGTACATTGTTCCCGCCGACGATAAAGAGAATACCGGCCTGATCATTTCGCGCATCATGCTGGATGCGTTGGAAGGGCTAAAAATGGCTTACCCCAAAACCAGCCCCGAGCGCCGCCGGGAATTGCTCCAGATCCGCAAGCAGCTTACCAAGGAGAAGTGAGCTTTTTCTGTGAGCGTCGGGCAACACCGGTGTGAGCGTTTCACACCGCCGCGGGAATTGCCGGCTTTAGGAAAAATACTTACAACAAAATTCAGATTCGTTCGTCTTACCACGATAGTAAGAGAACGGAATGCTCCGGCATGATCTGACGTTCGCGTTTCGCCAATTCCGGAAGAGCCCGGTGTTTGCTTTCACCGCCATCGTGTCGCTCATGCTCGGAATCGGCGCAACCACGGCGGTGTTCAGCGTCGTTTATGCGATTTTGATGAATCCATATCCCTATCGCGACGCCAACCGCCTGGGTTACATCAACGTCCAAGACAAGGCTGGAAACGATCGCTGGGTTGGATTTTCGGCTCGCCAGATCCAGCAGCTTCGCGAAGTAAGTTGCCTCGATAGCGTCGTGGCCATCGACGAATGGAGCCTGACTACTACCGACGAGGAGCTGCCGGAAAATGTGCAAGCCATTTATATGACGCCGGACGCCACCACTCAATTGGGAGTGCCGGCGCTGCTCGGACGCCCTCTAATTCCTTCCGACGTGCCGGATGGACAGGATCCCCAGCCGGTGGTGGTGCTGGGCTATAAATTCTGGCAGCGATACTACAACGGCCGCAACGACATCCTGGGCCGTACACTGCGGCTGGTCCACAAACCGTACACCATCGTGGGCGTGATGCCGCCGCGCTTCACTTGGCAGGGCGGCGAGGTTTATCTGCCATTGAAACTGCAGGAATCGCACGGTGCGGACTACGGATTGTCGATTAAACTGAAGCCCGGCATCAGCAAGGCGGCCGCCAACGCGCAGCTCCAGCCGGTTCTCGAGCAGTTCGCGAAAGACGATCCAGTTCGGTTTCCGCAAGATTTTCGCGCAGACATCCAAGGGCTGAACGACTCGGTTCAAAAGCGGATGGGCGCCACCCTGGAATTGCTGTTCGGGGGTGTGGCGCTGATGTTGCTGATCGGCTGCGCCAACGTCTCCATTCTGTTGCTCGCGCGTGGGACGGCACGCCGGCAGGAACTGGCCGTACGCGCATCAGTGGGAGCCAGCCGCGGCAGGATCGCGCGCCTGCTGCTTGCGGAATCGCTGGCGTTGTCTGTGTGCGGCGCCGCCGCAGGCGTGTTCCTGGCGGCGCTTCTCGTGAAGCTGATCGTTCGATGGCTTCCCCCCAACACCTTCCCGAGCGAGGCTGCTATCGGGATCAACGTCATAGTGGTGTTTTTCAGCACGGCGCTGTCCCTCGCCACCGGTGTGCTCTTCGGCCTTTCACCCGCGCTTCAGCTCTCCAATCCCGATCTGGCGCCCGCCATGTCGGGATCGCGGCGCACCACCAGCGGCATCCGCAGCAAACGCACGCATGCTCTCCTGGTTGCGTCTCAAGTGGCTCTGACTCTGATTTTGTTGACTGGCGCCGGCCAGGCGATGGCCGGGTTCCTGCATCTGATGCACAACCATCTGGGGTACGATCCGCATCACACCATGTCCGTCGGCATTCCAGTGCATGACAACACACACCTGGAATGGGCCAACCGGGTGCAGTATTTCGAACAGCTTCGCACCAGGATTGGTTCGCTCGGCGACGTGATCTCGGCCGGCATTTCGACCAATGCCACGCCGCCCTCCAACGGATGGGACACGCGCTTCGAAATTTTCGGCCAGTCCCAGTTGCAGGAGCAACAGGCCCGCACCAATTTTGTCAGCCCGGAGTATTTCGCCGTTTTGCAGATTCCTTTGGCCTCCGGCAGACTCTGGACTCACGACGAAGTGATGCGCGGCGCGCACCTGGCGCTGGTGAATCAAACGCTGGCTCAGCGCTATTGGCCGAGTGGCAATGCCCTGGGGCAACAAGTCCGCATACCCCAGCTAAAATCGCAGCCCCCCTATCAAGCCGATGTTCCTGGCAGCGACGGCTGGATGCAAATCGTGGGCGTGGTGTCCGATGTCCGCGACGATGGGTTGGGTAAACCGGTGAAGCCGGCCATCTATGTGCTTTATTCGGTGCAGACCATCATGTGGACTCAGATATTAGTGCGTACACGGGGAGAGCCCTTGGCCATTCTCAGGGCGATCCGGGCGAAGATCCATGAAGTGGATCCCGATCAACAGGTGGAAGGAGAGACACGCGATCTGGAGCAGTGGATTACAAACCGGCCCGAATGGGTGGGCGCGCGCCTCACCATGATCTTGCTCGGATCGTTTTCGATTCTGGCGCTGGCGCTTTCCGCGTTCGGTCTTTATAGCGTGGTCTCGCACGTGGTGGCGCAGCGGACCAATGAATTCGGAATCCGCATGGCGATGGGCGCGCAACCGGGTGACGTACTGCGCCTGGTGCTCGGTTCCACAGCCGTTACCGTCGGCTGCGGACTCGCTGTTGGGGTGGTAATGAGTTACGCTCTTTCGCGCATAATCGCGAACTGGACGCAACAAACCTCCAGCGATCCACGGATCATAGCGGGCGTGATTCTCATCCTCGCCGCATCGGCAGCGGCCGCGTGCCTGATACCGGCGCGGCGAGCTTCATCCATCGATCCGATGACGGCCTTACGTTGCGAATGACCCTCATCTTCTTCTCCGTACAGGATTCTGAGGGTACCGGCCGTGGCAATCCGCATGAGGTTGGCGGGGACGCTATTGTCCGCCATCCACTCCCATGTGCTCCAGTGGATGACGACAATCTCGATAGACGCGCCGTGCTCTCATCAGCAGTCATGGTTCCTTCTCATGCCATCCACAAACGCTTTTCCTATAATGATCCCAGGAAGGAGAGCTGCCGTGAGCCAGCGGTGGACTGCGATTGCACTGCTTGTGATCGCACGTTGGGCTCAGCCCCAGGACGGAGGTGCATCAGCCCCGGCGTTCGAAGTGGCGTCCATCCGGCCTTCCGGCCCGCACAGTATCCGGAGATCCTCGGGCGGACCCGGAACCTCGGACCCAGGCCTGTACCGATTCGGCCTCGCGACATTGCTGGATCTGATCTGCATCGGGTACGACGTCCGGAAATGGCAGGTTCAGAGTCCCATAGCGCTGGAACCGCAGGCGTTCGATCTGGCTGCCGAAGTACCCGCGCGCGCCACTAAGGAGCAGTTCCGCGCAATGTTGCAGAATCTATTGGCAGACCGATTTCACCTCAAGCTGCACATTCAATCAAAACAGTTCCCGGCATATGAATTGCTTATCGCGAAGACCGGGTTCAAGCTCAAAGACGGTGCTGCGGCACAGCCGGTCAGTGGGCTAGGTTGGCCGCCCCTTAGGCCAAGTGGCCCTAGTCTCCTGTCCCTGAAATAAGTGAACTAAGTCAGGCCGAGATGCGTCTAAGATGTAGGAGCCTTGGATGCGGACTGGACGCCCCAAACGACCGTTGAAGTTGACGGAGGAAGAGCGCGAGCGGCTGGAAACGTTGGCGCACCGAGCGCGGAGCCAGCCCTTGTTGGCCAGACGCGCCCGCGTAGTGCTGGCTTGTGCGGAGGGCCTGAGCAATCAAAGGGTAGCCCGGAAACTGCGCAGTTCGTTGGGGATGGTGGGCAAGTGGCGGGCGCGATTTTTGAAAGCCCGACTAGAAGGACTCTATGACGAGCCCCGGCCTGGAGCGCCGCGCACAGTGAGTGACGCACAGGTGGAGCAAGTGGTCATCCAGACGTTGGAAAGCACGCCGCGCGGAGAAACGCACTGGTCCACGCGCGGTTTAGCGCAGGCCACCGGGCTCAGCCGGATGACCATCAGCCGGATCTGGCGCGCCTTTGGCTTGCAACCGCATCGGACGGACACTTTCAAGCTCTCCCCGGACCCCTTGCTGATCGAAAAAGTGCGCGACATTGTGGGCTTGTATATGAACCCACCCGAGCATGCCCTGGTACTCTGCGTCGACGAGAAGAGTCAGATTCAAGCGCTCGATCGTACGCAACCACTGCTGCCCTTACAGCCTGGGCAGGTGGAGCGTGGCACGCACGACTACAAACGCAACGGGACCACTTCCTTGTTTGCGGCGCTGGACTTGAAGACCAGCCGGGTGATCGGCCAACTGCGCCACCGTCATCGCTCCGTCGAGTTTCGCAGCTTCCTCGACTTGATCGAGGATCACGTGCCTGCCGGACTCGATGTGCATATTATTGTGGACAACTACGGCACGCACAAAACCGCCCTTATCCGGAAATGGTTCGCCAAGCGTCCACGGTTCCATGTTCACTTCACACCCACCTACGGCTCCTGGATCAACCTGGTCGAGCGATGGTTCGCCGAACTCACTAATAAACGGATACGCCGGGGTGTGTTTCGCAGCGTGAAAGACCTGGAATCTGCCATCCGCGAGTACATCGACGTACATAACGAAAGCCCAACCCCCTTCGTGTGGACCAAGACGGCAGACCAGATTCTGGCCAGCATCGCCCGCTATGCGCAACGCACCAGGACCGCCCACCCCGTTTGACTTATGTCACGAACCACTGGGACAGGAGACTAGTTGGGCGGCAACTAATTCCATCTTGAGTGACGGTACTGTGCTGGTTCGAATCAAAGGACGGCAGGAACCGCTTTCACAGTTGGCCCTGTTGTTGATCACGCCGGATGACCTTCCCGTGGTCGACAAAACCGGACTACCTGGAAAGTACGAGTTCAATCTCGAATACACCACCGGCCTTCCCAACGCATCGATTGACAACGCTTCCGCATCTTCCGGCGCGCCATTTGTGTTCAAGGCATTGCAGGATCAACTGGGACTACAGCTCGTTCACAAAAAGCTGCCGTTCGATGTATTGATCATCGACGAAGTCCAGAAGATGCCTACGGACAATTAGGCGATCACGCCGCTTGTTCGTGAACCACTGGTATATAATCATGGACCGATCAGCGAGATTATGAGATATCAGGAGGATGTATGCAAACCCTGAACCGGCGCGCGTTTTTGGGCCGCAGCTCCGCAGCGGCAGCCCTAGTCTTCGGCAGCTCGTTCGAAAAGCTGCACGCGGCTAAGTCCGAACCAGCTGGATCCATCGTCGCGACGGCCAACGGCAAAATCCGCGGCACGATCCAGGAAAAAGTACACGCATTCAAAGGCGTGTCCTATGGGGCATCTACGGCCGGCGAGGGCCGATTCCTTCCGCCTGAGAAACCACAATCCTGGACCGGCGTACGCGATGCGCTGGAGCTGGGCCCTGCTTCGCCGCAGATTCCTTCTCGGCTGATTCCAGAATCCATGGCGCAACAACCCGCCGGCGATGCGCATGGCACCGAAGATTGCCTGCACCTGAACGTCTGGACCCCAGGCCTGAGCGGCAAGCGCCCGGTTATGGTCTGGTATCACGGCGGCGGATACTCGGCCGGCTCCGCCAATTGGAAGATGTACGACGGAACCAATCTGGCTTCCAAGCAGGACGTCGTGGTGGTCACCGTTAATCATCGGCTCAACGTGTTCGGCTATTTGTACCTGGCCGAGCTAGGCGGCGACAAGTTCGCGCAAGCGAGCAATGTCGGCATGCTGGATCTGGTCGCATCGCTCGAATGGGTTCGCGACAATATCGCGGCTTTCGGCGGCGATCCGGGCAATGTCACCATTTTCGGGCAGTCCGGCGGCGGCGGTAAAGTCAGTACGCTGCTGGCCATGCCGGCGGCCAAAGGATTGTTCCATCGCGCCATCGCCGAAAGCGGATCGGAAGTGAAAGGCCTGCCGCGCGACCGTGCCACCGAAGGGGCGGAAGCTTTTATGGCGCAACTCGGACTCAAGCCCCACCAGGTAGACGAGCTCCAGAAAATGCCGCAGCAGCAGTTGCTCGAAGCCATGCGTGCAACCAAACGGTTGCAGCTTTCGCCCGTGGTGGATGGACGCACATTACCCGGCAATCCATTCGATCCGGTGGCTCCTTCCATCAGCGCCGGCGTGCCTTTCATGATCGGGTCCACCGAAACCGAAGTCACATGGAACGCGAGTATGAAATTCGATCTCCTGGACGATGCGCAACTGCACGATCGCGTGAAGGAGACTGCGCACGTGGACGATGCCGCAGCCGACCGGCTGATCGCGGTCTATCGCAAAGGCCGTCCCAAAGCCGGCAACCTGGACCTGTTCCTGATTCTCTCTACCGACTTGTCGAATTTCCGCCACGGCACCGACACCGAAGCAGAGCGCAAGGCCGAACTCGCGATGGCGCCCGTCTACAAATATTATTTCCAATGGTATTCGCCGGTGCGTGGCGGCCAGTTGCGTTCGTATCACACGCTGGACATCCCCTTCGTTTTTGAAAACGTGGATATCGCCGAATCCATGGTGGGCGCGGCTCCCGAACGTTACCAGCTGGCGGAAAAAATGAGCGGCGCTTGGGCAGCCTTTGCCCGCACTGGCAATCCCAACCACAAAGGACTGCCGCACTGGGCGCCTTTCACTCCCGCGCAGCGTGCCACTATGATCTTCAACAAGGAATGCCGCGCCGTCAACGATCCTTATCGCGAGGAACGGCTCGCGCGCGAAGCAGTGGAATCGAAAGCGTAGGAGGACGCAAGATGAAGAAGCTTGGCTGGTGGCTGGCCTTATTTACGCTGGCGATTCCTGCGCTGGCCCAGATGGAATTCTCCGGCGAATGGAGCGGCGTCCGCGACGAAGATAACACCGGAAACCCGCGCATCGGCGAATTCATCGGAATCCCGATGAGCCACGCGGGCTTGCTGCGGGCGGAAGCCTGGAACGCCTCCCTCTACACTCTGCCGGAATGGCAATGCCGGCCGCACGGTGCAGTCTACATCGAGCGCGGCCCTTCACCGGTGCGGATCTGGAAAGAAGTGGACCCGGCATCGCGCGAGATCGTAGCGTTTCACGCTGAGTGGCTCCGTTCCATCGACAATGCCTATTACATGGATGGCCGCCCGCGCCCCGACAAGAATGCTCCCTACACGTGGGGAGGATTTTCCACCGCGCAATTCGTGGGCGACATGCTGAAGATCCGGACCACCAACCTCAAGGAAGATTACTTCCGCCGCAACGGCGTTCCCTCTAGCGACCGCACGCATCTGGTGCAGTACTGGCTGCGGCGCGGCGACTATTTGACCTGGGTGAGCATCGCATACGATCCGGTCTACCTGACCGAACCCATGATCCGCACCACTGAATATCACAACAACCTGACGCAGGAAATCCCGCCGTATCCTTGCGACGTGGTGGAAGAGATCGATCGGCCGGCCGGCATCGTGCCGAGCTATCTGCCCGGGAAGAATCCGTTTCTCGATGACTTTGCGAAACATTATGATCTGCCGATGACCGTGACCCTGGGCGGCGCCGAGTCCATGTACCCGGAAGCAGCGCGCAAAATCATCGCGGCGAAAAACGCCAAACCAGGAACCAAAAAGTGACGCCGATGCGTGGCAAGCTCCAGATTTTCGCGGCCCTGTTCGCGGTCATCTCCGCCGGCGCGCTGGCTCAGGCGCAGCAGCCTGCCGCGGATGGCGCCAAACCCGGCCTCGACATCGTGCGGATCCGCAAGAACATCTTCCTGCTGTCGGGCGCCGGAGGAAACATCACCGTGTCGGTGGGCCCGGATGGCGTCCTGCTAGTAGATTCCGGCAACAAGGACGCGAGCGATCAGGTGCTGGCGGCCATTCGATACATCAGCCGCGAAATGAATGGCCCGTGGCAGCAGGCGACCCTGCCCGGCGACGGCGAGGGCAAGGAAGAATCGGTCCTCACCACTACCGCGCCGCCCAAACCGATCCGCTTCATCATCAACACCAGCGCGCGTCCGGAACACACCGGCGGCAATGAGAGCTTGGGCAAAGCCGGGGAAACCTTCACCGGTGGAAACGTCGCCGGCGATCTTGGCGCCGAAGCTGGTGAGGGCGCGGCCATCCTTTCGTTCGACAAAGTTCTCGATCAGTTGAGTGATGAGAAAGTGCCCTTCGCGGCGCTGCCCACTGTGACTTACTTCGGCACGCAGATGAAGCTCAGCCATTTTTTCAACGGCGAGGGCGTGCAGCTTCTGCATATCCCGAACGGAGTCAGCAACGGCGACAGCATCGTGCATTTCCGCGGCTCCGACGTTATTGCCGTGGGTGACCTGATCACGCTAAACAGCTACCCAGTGATCGATCGCAAGCATGGCGGCAGCGTGCAAGGCCTGCTGGCGGGTTTGAACCGCCTGCTCGATATGATCGTGCCCGAATTCCGCACCGAGGGCGGCACCCTGGTGGTGCCGGGACATGGCAGGATCATCGACGATGCCGACGTGGCTTACTATCGCGACATGGTGACCATTGTCCGGGACCGGGTGCAGGACATGATCAAGAAAGATATGACGCTCGCGCAGATTCAGGAATCGAAACCCACCGCGGATTGGGATCCAATTTACGGCAGTGATGCCTCCTGGACGCCGGACATGTTTGTGGAGTCGATCTACCGGAGCCTGATGGACAATGCACAGAAAAAGTAATATACGGCGTGTAGCCGTTCTCGTCGCCGCGGGGGCTGCGTTCTGGCTGGTGCCGGCGCGCATGCAAGCACAGCAGAGGCGACCACCCGCCGGTCCTCCGCCCACTGCTGAAGCCGCTGCGCCCATCGATCTCACCGGTTATTGGGTCTCCATGATTGTCGACGAATGGCGCTTCCGCGTCACTCCGCAGAAGGGCGACATCCTATATCTGCCGCTGAAACCCAACGCCGAAAGCACCGCCATGGCGTGGGACCCCGACAAGGATGAATCTGACGGCAACCAGTGCCGTGCCTACGGCGCGGTGGGCGTGATGCAGCGCCCCGGCCGTCTGCACATCACCTGGGCGGACAACAACACGCTGCGCCTGGATTTCGATTCCGGTAACCAGAGCCGCCTGCTGCACTTCAAGGCCGATGAAGGAAAGCCTGGTGCGCCGAGCTGGCAGGGATATTCGGCGGCGAAGTGGAACGTGCTGCGCCAGGGGCGCGGTGGTGTTGTGATCAACGATCGCCTGCTGGGTCAGCCGTCCGCCAGCCGGGCGGGCACGTTGGAAGTGATCACCGACAACATGCTGCCCGGATATATTCGCAAGAATGGCGTGCCCTACAGCAGTAAAGCGGTTTTGACCGAGTACATGAATCGCCTGGAGGGCGACCAGAACGATTCATACCTGGTGGTGACGGCCGAAGTGGACGATCCCACTTATCTCACCGAGCCCTTCGTCCGGAGCTACACCTTCAAACATCAGGCCGACGCATCCGGTTGGGAGATCACTCCCTGCTGGACGAAATAGCAACCTGCGCCCGACTCAGAACGTGAACTTAGCCGCCACTTGAAGGATCCTGGGGTCCTGCGCGCTGGTGATCTGCCCGAAGGTCGGCGTACCGAATGTAGTATTGACGCCTGAGCCGCCGGCCGCCAGGCTGGGAATGGAAACGCCTGCACGGAAGCTGTTGCTCAGGTTGAAAGCCTCCACTCGAAATTCAAGAAAGTAACCTTCGCGAACAGGAAACTCTCTCGAGAGAGCCGAGTCCCACCCAAAGAAGCTCGGACCCGGAATGTTGTTGCGGCCCGTGGCACTGAGTGTGCCTGCCGCGGGCGTGGTGAAGGCCTTCGGATTGATCCAACAGCTTGGACTGGGGTTGGCGCACAACGGGTCGGCAAGTACCTGAACGGGCCGCTCGTTCGCGGTATCGCCGTTCAAAGCGATATCGGTGGAGAGGTAGGCCGAAATCCAATAGGCCGACGTGTAGTGGTAAATCTCCGCGAATTTCCAGTCCGATAGCAGCCGGGTGGCCCACACGTTAGAGAACTTCGGCGTTTGATACACAATGTTCAGATTGAAAATCTGCCGGCGGTCGGCGGAGAATGTTCCGCCTATTTCGTTGGACTGGCAGTTGCTTCGGTCATAAGCCCGGTCGTTGGGATTGGCCAAGCCCTGGCCGGCGTTGCCCGTGCTGTCGCCGATGGAGAGATCGCCAATGCAGTGCGACCAAGTGTAGTTGGCGAAAGTGCTGAGGCCTTTGCTGAAGCGCTTTTGAACTTGCAGGAGCAAACCGTTATAGCTGGACGTGGCGCCGCTGTCGAACGAATCCACATACCCGAACATCGGCACGCCGGCAGCCGTGACCGCGCCAGGATAGTTGTTCAGAGCGAACACGCGGCGATAGTTATAATTGGCTACCGAGGAGCAAGGACCGGCAACTTTCAGGTTATACTGGCCCGCCGCACAGTTTCCCGGAATATACACCGCCGGATTCATTTGATAGGAGTCCCACAAATGCTCGCTCTCGCTGCCGACATAGGTAGCCGACACCAGCCAATCGCTGCCGAGCTGCCGCTGGACCACCAGGTTCCATTGCATCGTTTCCGGGGTCTTTAGATTCGGCGGAATATAAATGTAGGTTCCGCCGGGAGCAAATGGCGCATTCTTATTCACGACGTAAGGATAGATGTTTCCGCCCGGATTGCTGGCAAAAGGATTGCTAAACTGGCCAGCCCAGATTTCGGTGCCGCCATAGGGAGGGGCATCGGCCGAGTTCACCATCAACTCGCCGGCGACATAGTCGTAAGAGATTCCGAAGCCGGCGCGCACCACCATTTTTCCATCGCCCTTGGGATCCCAAGCCAGCCCCACGCGGGGCGCGTACAGCTTCCACTGTTTCTGTTCGCCGGTCTTCCCGATGAAGCCTGGATCGCCTGGGTAACTGAGGCCGGGAGGCGCGTTCGCAAATTCCGTGCTCTTCACGCCCGCAATCAGATTCGCCAGGCTGAAGTTGTAAACCGATCCATTGATTTCCGACGGCGGGAAGAACGGTTCCCAGCGCAATCCAGCATTGACTGTAAAGTGGGAGCTGACCTTCCAGGTGTCCTGCACGTAGAAGTTCATGAACCATTTTTCCTGCAACAAATCGTTGGGCAACGACATGGAATTCGCGCTGAATTCCCCGAGCAGAAACGCGGGAATGTTGTTGAAGGTCCAGTTGGTCTGCGAGTAGACATTCCCGTAGAAAAGCATCTTGGACACCTCACCGCCGCCTCCGAAGTTGATCTGGTGATTGCCGTGTACCCAACTCACGTCGTTATTGAGTTGCAGCGGCGTGCTGTGATTGTGGGCTGGACCGCCGGTGCCGGGGCCCACTGAAAAAGCGCCGGTCACGGAGAAGCCGCTCTCGTGAGGTACGTATCCGCAATAGACGGGCACACCCAAATCGCAGGCCGATACATAAGGGGGCTCGTCGCGAAAAACGGACAGCCGGTCTACCGAAGCGCGGAATTGATTGACCAGTGTCGGGCTAAACAAATGCGTTTCACCCACCACCCAGCTCTGATCCGCGTCGTCTAACTCGCCCTGCGAGGTGGTAAGAAGATTATCCGGCGTGAAGTCGTAAGACGCGGGCCGGAAATAATGCGTGCGAATATAGCGCCCGAACAGCGTATCCTTCTGGCTGATCTGGTAATCGCCGCGGCCGATATACTGATTCTCATTGATCTGGGTCAGGAGACCATAACTGGTATTGCCGCAAGGGGAACTGGAAACGGGCAGCAGCGAAGCCAGTTTGAGTGAGGCCGGGTCCAACAGAGAGGCCGGAATGATATTGTTGTGAATCTGGCCGGAGACGGCTGCGGGGAGACCCGCCAGAACCGCCGCGCTGAGATCCCCGGGGCAGGCGCTGAAATTGCCTTCCACCATGGCAGCCGTCGGAACAAAGGTAGCGGCCGTATTCGCAGTCGGATCCTGCCTGGTGAGGGTGTCCTGATAGCCAAAGAAGAAGAACAGCTTGTTCTTCACGACCGGGCCGCCGATAGTGCCGCCGAATTGGTTGCGCTTCAGCGTATCGCGCGTAGGCGCGAAGAAGTTGCGAGCGTTCATATCGCCGTTGCGCAAAAACTCGAATGCGTCGCCGTGGAAATTGTTGCTGCCGGACCGCGTGACGCCCGTGAGCGTGCCGCCCGCATGGACGCCGTTCTGCGCCGTTAACGAGTTCGCCTCAACCTTAAACTCCGCCAGTGCGTCGGGGAAAGGAAGGGGCATGTTCGCCAAATCCCACGGATTGTTGTATACGCTCCCGTCCAGCCAGAACCCAACGCCAAAGGCCTGTCCGCCCATGATGGAGAACTGCGGGGTATTCGGATAGCCTCCGTTCCCCGCTACGCCCAACGAAATCGCCGCGCCAGTGTACTGCACCAAATCGGTAGCCACGCGCCCGTTCAGCGGCAGCTCCACAATGCGCTGGGTTTCCATCACATTTCCGACGCCGGTGGCCTGCGTTTCTACCAGCGCCGCGTTGGCTTCCACCTGCACCTGCTCATTTACGGCGCCGACTTTCAGAGCAACATCGATAGTGGGATTCGTTGCCACCTGCAATACGATGCCGGTCTGAATATAAGTGCTGAAACCAGACTTACTCACTTCCAGACGATAAGGCCCGATGCGAAGATTGGGCAGCACATATGTGCCGTCGGTTCCGGTGCTGACCGTCCGGCTTATGCCGGTGTCAGTTTGAGTTACTTTTATTTGGGCGTCGGGGACTGGTGCTCCCGAGGCGTCCTGAACGGTTCCCTGAATCTGCGAAGTAGCTTGCGATTGTGCCCACGTAACCCCAAGACTCAGGGCACACACCAACAGGGTGGCGGCGATTGTCCTCATAGAACCTCCTGGTTCCTTTGGAGGGCAACGATATCACAGATTTTGATTCAGCGCAACAGCCGTCCTATCACACCCTATAGTTAGCATTTAAAACTTAGGGGTGAGGGCTGCACTGCCATGGCAGTTTAGGTACTATTTCGGTGAGTCAGGGCCGCCGAAATTATAACCGGAGCCCTTCTGACCGTGGAATGAGTTATAGACTACCGGGATCCCTCGTTCTTTCATCAACCGCGCCATGAGCGCCACGGTTTCGGTGTGAAAGATCGCTGACGACATCCCGATCGGCACGCCCTCGGCCCAGTTCAGCGGTGTCATTCTGACGGAGCTAACTCCGAATCCGTAATCCTCACCCTTATCCAGTGCGTCGAGTCTGCCACCGTGGTCCACCAGAAGCTGGACCACTTTATTGGCGCCCTTGAAGCCCGCGCCATGCAAGGCAGTGATCCCGTGATCGTTGGCCGCATTGACATCGGAGCCCAAATCGAGCAGTAACTTCAACACTTCGAGTGTCTGGCCTTCGGAGTATTCACGCAGCATTCCATCGGCCCACCCCACGCCCGCAGCCGCCATCAGCGGCGTCGTATGGTCGAAGGTGGGAATCAGCGGATCGGCGTGATGCGCCAGCAGCAGGCGCACCACCGTCAGATCTCCGCAAAGCGCCGCGCGCAGCAACGGCGTGGCTCCGGCCTCCTTGAGCCACGCGGCCGTCATCCCTTGATGGATCTCGGTGTCTTCTTTGATGCGAAGATTGGGGTTCGCTCCCCGATCCAGCAGCGTCTTGATGAAGTCCAGCACGCCATCCGTGTTCGGCCCCGGAATCGCGGTGGTTTCCTCATTGCGATTCTTCACCGCCAGGTAGAGCGGCGTCCAGCCTTTCGAGTTAGGCAGGTTGATATTCGCGCCGTGGTCCATGAGATAGAGCGCGATGTCGTAGTAACCGTTCTGCACTGCGACTAATAGTGGACTGCTCCCATCGGCGGATGTCTCATTCACGCCGGCGCCTGCCGCGGCAAGAGCGCGAACGCACTCCATGGAACCTTCGCGGGCCGCAAACAACAAAGCGGTTAAGCCGCCTTTGATGGGAGCGTCCGGACCGCCCTGGTATTTCGCCGGGGCAAATCCCAGCCCTCGCCTTACCAGCGTTCTCAAGACCTCGGACTGAGCGCCTGCGTCGGCGCCCCGGCGGACCAGTAACTCCACCACCGCCACGTGGCCTTGTTCGGCGGCCCACATCAACGCCGTTGTGCCGCGCAAAGTATCTCGCGCTTCCATTTGCGCTCCATGGTCGAGCAGTACCTTCACTGCGTTCACGCTGCCGCTGCGCGACGCCATCATCAGCGCTGTCTCACCATGCGAGAGAACGGGCGCATTGACGTCGACTCCGGCTTTAAGCAGCTCCTCGATCATCGCCGCGTTTCCGTTCTGGGACGCAAGAAACATCGGCGTGGCGCCGTCATGGTTCGCTGTTTTGGCATCGGCGCCGGAGCGAATCAACAAGCGCGCCGTCTCCAGATCGTTCCATCGCGCGGCCCAATGGAGCGCAGTAGTGCCGTCGGCCTGCGGCGCGTTCACGTCTGCTTTCTTGGCGAGCAGCGCACGGACCGCGCCCGCATCCTGATTCATCACCGCATCGGCGATATCGCTCGCGGCGAAAACCGCCCCGGGCAAAAGCGCCGCACCAATCAAGATGGCTGTGAATAAACGCATGAATTACGACAACGACAGCGGCCCGGTGCTATCGCCGAGGCGCTCTTTCTCAACGCCAAACATGTGCAGCGTGGCCAGCAGCAGATTCGTAGTCGATCCCTGGGTCTGGATGTGCCGGCCGCCTTTGTGCTGCCCCATCGCGCCGCCGATCAGCATGTGACCGACGTCCTTGTGGCTATGCAAATTCGAATCGCCCATGTTCGTCGCCCACAGAATCAGAGTATGGTCGAGTAAGTTGCCGTCGCCATCCGGCGTCGCTTTCAACTTTTCGAGGAAGTAAGTCAGGCACTGTACGTGATAGCGATTGATCTTAGCCCAGTCTTCGTATTTCTTCGGAACGGCCCCATGGTGCGAGGCCGCATGGTTCGCCGTAGTAACTCCGGATTCCGGATAACTCCGCATGCTGACGTCGTGCGCGTACATCAGCGTAGAAACGCGCGTGATATCGGCACGAAACGCCAGCACCTGCAGATCCCACATCAGTTTGATGTGCTCGGTGAACGATTCCGGCATCCCAAACGGCACCGGCGCGTCGGGCGCCGGATCGCTGGCCTTCTGAACGTTATGCAGACGCCGCTCAATTTCGCGGATGTCGTCCAGATATTCGTCCAGCCGCGCCCGGTCCGTACCCGGCAGCTTGCTGTTCAGCCGATTCACTTCCTTGGTCACCGCATCCAAGAGGCTGGCCTTAGCCTGCCGGCGCGCCGCCCGCTCCTGAGCGGTGCCTCCATCGCCAAATAACCGTTCGAAAACCACCTGCGGATTCGCTTCGTGCGGCAGCGGCTTGGTGGGGCTGGACCACGACACCGAATTCACGTAAGCGCAACTGTAGCCCCAAGGGCACGTGGCCAGCGCGCTCTGATCTTCAATGCCAAGCTGAATCGACGGCAGCGCGTTATCCTGGCCATTCTTCTGCGCGATCATCTGATCGATCGTCGTGCCCAGGTAAATGTCGTCGCTGACGGTCTTCTTAGGCGGCATTCCGCTAAACACCGCCGCGCTGCGCGAGTGATCTCCGCCCGCCATTCCCGGAGGAGGCATCGACGAAGTAGCGTCCAGACCGCTAATCACGGTGATGTGCTCGCGCCACGCCTCAATCGGCTTCAGAACGAACGGGTACTCGGAGAGCGGCCCCGGCTGCGGAAACTGCCAATACGACGGCGCCCATCCGTGCGGGCTGAAGATGCCCGTGAATCGCGGAACCTTGGGAAGCGCCGCCGCATTGGCCAGAGGCTGCAGCGCCGGTATCATGGAATCCAGCAACGGCAGCGCCAAGGAGACACCCAGCCCCCGCAGCACCGCGCGCCTCGGAATATGTTTCCCGGTAATAAACATTCGGTTCCTCCTATTGCCGAGCCGCGGTCAGGGTCGCTTCCGGCTTCCGGTTCATTTGAAACGGCTCGCTCTTCACGATGCCTTCCACTAACGTCGAGAACCGGTAGTTGTTGCGCGCAGCATCCCGCACAATGGCCCGCACCACCGGCATGTCCTGGTACACAACCCCGCGTCCCAGCGCATACGTAAGCAGCTTCTCCGTCATCACACGCGCAAATTGCGGCGAATAGCGCAGCAGCGCGTTGCGCAAGTCCACCACGCCATCGATCTTGGTTCCATCCGTCAACTGGCTGGACGCGTCCACTTTCTGTCCGGCATCCTGGGTCCGCCACTTACCGATCCCGTCGAAATTCTCCAGCGCGAAGCCGATGGGGTCCATCATTTTGTGACAGCCCGCGCACGCCGGATTCGCTCGATGCGCCTCCATCAGCTGCCGCATGGTTTGCGGGCCGTTGCTGCCGGCCGACGCTTCTTTCAACGCGGGAACATTCGGCGGCGGATCGGGCGGAACAATTCCCAGAATATTGGTCATCACCCACTTACCCCGTTGCACCGGAGAAGTGCGGTCCGATATGGAAGTTACTAACTCGATGCCGCCTTTTCCCAGCAAGCCCCTCCGCACATCCAGAGCGCCGGTAAGCTTCACGCGGCGGAACTGGCTGCCATAAACATTCGGAATTCCGTAGTGCGCTGCCAGGCGCTCATTCACGAATGTGTAATCGCCATCCAGCAGGTCGATAATGCTGCGGTCCTCCCGCACGATGCTCTCGAAAAACATCTCCGCCTCAGTGCGGAAGGCCTGCCGCAGATTGTCGTCAAAGTCCGGATAATCGATGCCCTCGGGCGTGGAGCTCTGCATCACGCGCAATTGCAGCCATTGCCCCGCGAAATTCTTCACCAGCTGGTGAGTGCGCGGATCGGCCAGCATGCGCCGCGTCTGCTGTTCCAGTACGCCCGGATTGCGCAGCTTCCCTTGCGACGCCAGCCGTATCAGCTCGTCGTCCGGACCCGCGCTCCACAAAAAGAAAGCCAGCCGCGAGGCCAGTTCCAGGTCGCTAACGCGATATGCTTGGTCTGGCTGGACGTTCGCCGGGCCAGTCTCAGTGCGAAAAACAAATTCCGGATGCGCCAGGATAAACTCCAGTCCCCGCTCAATCCCATCTTCGAAATCGCCCGCATTCCTCCCAGCCTGATACATATTCATCAAAGATTCAGTGTCGGAATCGGAGATCGGTCTGCGATAAGCCTCCCGCGCTAGCGTCGTCAGGATCTTTCGCGCGCACGGCATTTCATCCGCCGCGCTCGCTGGTTTGCAAATGAGGATCTTGTCGCGGCTGGGCGTATCTGTCGGCCGTTTGCCATCATAAGGCCCCGCGATAGTAACCGAACTCACCTGCGGCGTGAACGTAAAACCGGCAATGATATTGTCGTCCAGAATGCTCCGGTGATAATGGTGATTTAAATCTACGTTGGGCACGTAAGTAGTGGCGGAAAACGTAACGCCCACCGTTCGCTCGCCCGCTTTCACCGGCACCCGGACCAGGTTCTTGTCCCGCAGGCTGGCCAGCGGCACGTCCTTGCCGATGCGGAACACCTTCACCCGTTCCCCATCAATCAGCACCTCGGCCTGCTCGTCTTCGCTGTCGCCGCCATACAATCCGCCCACCGTGGTTCTCACCGGGTCCCAGGAAATCGAGTATTCGCCGTCCGCCGGAAAATAGTGGTGAATCAGCATTCCGCCGCGCGTGCCAAACGGCAGCCCTTCGATGTGCTCTTCCTGCGAATAGTCCTCCCGGACGTGATAGATCTTGCGCGCCGGATCGGTTTCGTGTCCCAGCGCCAAGCGGCCGATTTTGGCCGCAGCGTCCACGTAGCCCTCCACCAGCGCCGGCGACACTTCCAGGCCGCTCACCACGTTGTCGAATCCGTAACTGGAATCGTCGGCCGGAAGATACACGGCCGGATCGATATCCAGTGCCAGCAGGCTGTGGATCGCGTTCGCGTATTCGGTCCGGTTGACGCGATGAACACTCGGCGCGGGAAGGTGTGGATGCGCGGCGGCGGCCCGGTCCAGATCATTTTCGAGCGCTTCCGTCAGGCCCTCGTACGTCGCCGCGTTCGGCCGCGGCATACTCGACGGAGGCATCATGCCCGCCCGCAGCTTCCGCACCACCTTTTCCCACTGCTCGGTGTGGTCGCCCACCGGCGCCACTACCAGCTTGTCCAACAGCAGGCCCGCAGTCTTCAGTTTCTGGTTGTGACAGACCACGCAATACTGCTCAATCACCGCCTGTTGGGGCGGGAGCGGAGCGCCGCTTTGCCCCTGAGCCAGCGCGGCGGCCTGCACCATCGCGGCCACGACGAGCATGATTCTGCCGCAACGCACGTATCTTGTCGTATCAACAAAGTCCTTCGGAGTCAAGGGGGTGCAGCTATTCCTTGACATCCGCAGCCATCCCCGGATAGCATCGGCTGTTTCCATGACGCCTCAAAATTTCTCGCCTCGCCGCCGCGATTTTCTCAAGGGCGCCGCCGCCCTGGGAGCGAGCGCTCTGCTTTCGGCCCACAGGTCCGCTGCCCAGACCCCCGCCGCTCCGCGCGTGATCGATTGCCACCATCATTTTGTCTCCCCCGCTTTTCTAAAAGCCCTGGCCACCAAAGAAGGCCACAAAGTGGATGGATTCACCAGCTTCTTTCCGCTTGGATTGTGGAAGAACTACTCGCCCGCCAAAGACATCGAGACCATGGACCGCGACGGCGTGGCCACCTCCCTCATTTCCTGCACCGCGCCCGGCGTTTGGTTTGGAGATCCGGACGAAGCCCGCGGCCTGGCGCGCGAACTGAACGAGTTCGGCGCGAAAATGGCATCCGATTATAAGGGCCGCTACGGGCTGCTGGCCGTCCTGCCCATCCCGCGTGTGGATGAAAGCCTGAAGGAAATCCAATATGCCTTCGATACGCTCCACGCCGATGGCGTCGGCGTCCTGACCAGCTATGGTAATCACTGGCTCGGCGATCCGGCTTTTCAGCCGATCTTCGACGAATTAAACCGCCGCAAGGCCGTTGTTTACACGCACCCCATCGACGCCCCGTGCTGTCAAGACCTGATGCAGGGCGTCAACCCCACCACGCTCGAATATCCCACCGACACCACCCGAGCCATCCTGAGCCTGCTTGGGACCAACGCGGCCACCCGTTATGGCGACATCCGGTTTATTTTCTCCCATGGCGGCGGAACCATGCCGTCGGTGATCGACCGCATCGGCGTAGGCAATCCCGACACCATCGCCGCTAATCTGCGCGGCACTCCGGAACCGAACTCGCGCCTCTACCACCTGCGGCGCTTCTATTACGACACCGCGACGTCGACCAACGCGATCCAGATGCAGGCGCTGAAAATGATCGCCGGCGTATCGCAAATCCTGTTCGGAACTGATTATCCGTTCGGCGCCACTGCCGCGAAACAGGTGCAGGGGCTCACCGAGTGCGGTTTCAATCCCGACGAGCTCCAGAGCGTCCATATGGGCAACGCGCTCCGGCTGTTCCCGAAGTACAAAGCCTGATCGCCCCACATGTCGCGGAGCCGCGATAGACTATACCCAGTAATTTCTTATGAAGCCGGCCTGGGGTGTGATGTTGGTGCTAATCGGAACCTCCGCTCTCGCCCAGACCGCACCGAGCATGAAACAACTCATGCAGGATCTGATCTACCCCGCGTCCAACGACATCCTGCTGTTCGTCTATCGTGGCGAACCAAAAACAGAAGCGGAGTGGTCCAATGTCCGCCGCAGCGCCATCACGCTGGCCGAATCCGGAAACCTGCTCACCATACCCGGCCATGCACCGGCATCTCAAGGTGATTGGGCGAAAGACGCAAAAACCCTGTCCGGCATCGGAACAGCCGCATATAAGGCCGCACAGGCAAAAGACTTTTCGGCGCTGGCCGCACTGGCCGATTCGCTCGACGCATCCTGCACCACCTGTCACAGACAGTATCGGCCCAATGTGTTTCCGCGAAGCGCACGATCAACGGGAGGCTCGAAATGAGTTACTCGCGCAGAAATTTCCTCAAAGCCGCCGGATCGGGCGTCGTCCTGACCGCGATGGGAGGCGAGTCGATCTTCATCGCCGCCGCTGCCCCCGCTCTTCTCGCGCCGATGAGCAAAGAGAAGGGATCATTCCTGATCAATGGAAAGCCGCACGTCGCCGAATATGAAGCCCGCACCACGTTGTGGGAAGTGATCGCCGTTCAAGCCGGACTGACCGGCACCAACCGGAGCTGCAATCGGGCCACTTGCGGTGCCTGCACCGTGTTGGTGGACGGCGTCCCGCTGTATTCCTGCCATACCCTGGCAGCCGAAGCGTCCGGCAAGAAGATTCTTACCATCGAAGGCGTGGGCGACGAGCGAAACCTGCATCCGCTGCAGCGCATCGGCCACACGCACGTCGCCGCTGATTGCGGCTTCTGCACCGCCGGCTGGATCGTCACCGCCAAAGGGCTGCTCGACAAGAATCCGAATCCGTCCGTCGACGACGTCAAAGGCGCGCTGGCTGGACACATTTGCCGATGCGCGGCCTATCCGGCCATCATCCGCACTGTGCTGGATTCGGCCGCCGTGCTGCGCGGCGACAAGATCACAATCGAATCCAAACCGGAATCCATCCTCGAAATTCACCAACCCATGGTGCGGGATTATTCCACCAACGGCGGCCACCTGCCGGGCAATGTGCTGCTGGAAGGTCCCGAGAAAACGGTCACCAAAAAGTGGCAGGGCTACCCTCCCGAAAATCTGCACGTGCTTGGCAAATCGATGCCCGCGCTGCCCGAGGTTTCCGTTCCAAGATTCACCGGCAAAGCGAAATACGCCAGCCGGATCTGGTTCCCCGATCTCCTGCACGCGAAATTTCTCACGTGCCCTCATCCGCACGCCCGGATCAAGAATGTGGATACATCCAAAGCGGAGAAGATGCCGGGCGTCGCGCACATCCTCACCTATAAAAATGCCTTGAAACCAGCCGGTCCCAATCCCGCAGGATTTCGCGCGGTGCCCGAAGCCTTCCCGCTCGAGCTCAACCTGCAAGGCGAAGCGGTGGCCATCGTGGCGGCGGAAACCGAAGATCAAGCCGAAGACGCAGCCGCCGCGATTCAAGTGGATTACGAAGTGCTTCCTTTCGCTTCCACTTTGAAGGATTCCATGTCGCCCGATGCGCCCGATTTGCGCGAGGGCAAAGGCAATCTCCTGCGCCTTCCGCATTCCCCGCAAGAGTTTCCGCAAGCCACCTGGGCCGACCATCGCGGCGACCTGGATCAAGGCTTCGCCCAAGCCGACGTGATCAAAGAGTTCACCTATCAATTTGCCGGAGCGGTCTCGGTGCCCATGCAGCCCAGCGGCAGCGTCGCGAAATGGGATGGCGACCGGCTCACGTTTTGGGGCATGGGACAAGGCATCTATCCCGTGCGCGCGGTGCTGGCAGCCGCGCTCGGCATAGACCCGTCGAAAATCCGATTCATCAACAAATGGAACGGCTCCACGTTCGGGGCCGCTCGCCTGGCGGCCGAAAGATTTTATCCGTTCATCGCCCAGCTCGCAAAAGTCACAGGGCGTCCGGTGAAAGTGATGCTGCCCAAGGATCAGGAACTCGCGCAACTGGTGATCAAGCCGGAGACCATCACGAAATTCAAGGTGGGCGCGAAAAAAGACGGCCGCATCACAGCCATCGAACACACCGTTTACGTGGGCGTCGGCGATCTGGAAGGCAGCGGCCACGCCGCCACGCCTGGGAATGCCGCCAATCAGATGGAGCTGTACACGTCGCTGGTTCCCCATTGGCGATCGTTATGGTGCGCGTACCGCACTAACGCGCCACGCCCCGGACCGTCGCGCAGTTACTACCAGCAGGAAACCAAGTGGTCCTGGGAAAGCATGATGGACGAAATGGCGGAAGCGCTCAACGTAGATCCTGTGCAGTTCCGCCTCATGCACATCACGCGGCCCCAAATCGGCGACACGCGTTATCCCTACGATTCGTTTCCTTCCGTCGAGGTGTTGACCGAAGGCGCGAAGGCTTTCGGATGGGAGAAACGAAATCCGGTGGCGGGCGCGAGCGCTGGACGCTTCAAGCGCGGATTCGGCATTGGCATGTCGCAGCATCACGGCGGCCTGATGGGCTATCACGAAGGCGAGGAAGAGTTCACCAAGTTAGTCGGTGCCCCGGGCGCGTCCATTTTCGGCACGGAGCTGGAGTTGGCGGCCGATGGCTTCGTCACCATGAAGATCGCGCTGCCCGACAGCGGATCGAACGCCGGCACCGCGCTCGCCCACCTGACCGCGGAGATGCTGGGATTTACCACGCGCGATCGCATCCGCGTCGTTTGGGGCGACACCGACATCGCGCCGTCCAGCGACGAATGGTTCGGGGGCAGAACCATCACGATGCAGGGAGCTGCCATCTGCAGCGCTGCCGACAAGCTGCGCAGGGATCTGCTGGACCGCGCCGCAAAGGTCCTCGGAGTTGATGCGGCAAAACTTCAGATCCGCGATGGAGTGATTTCATCCACCGAGGTCCCCGCGAACAAGACCACTTTCGCTGCGCTAGTTAAGGCAAATCGAGGCGTCATTCGCCAAACCGGCCGCGGCGTTTCCGGCGGTCCAAGAGGCGGATCGAACAAGGGCGTCGGGACCTGCTTTACCGAAGTGGAAGTGGACACCTGGACCGGCAATTGGCGCTTCATCCGCGCGCTGTATGCGCACGACACGGGCCTGGTGATCAATCCGTTGGTCGCCGAGGCCGACATGGTGGGGTCGCTCGTGGAAAGCACGCAAGTCACCACCGATGCCATTCCTTGGGATCGCGAATTTCCCGGCACGCGTCATTACAGCGTGGGCTACTTGTCCTACCGCTTGCCCACCATCATGGACGTTCCCCACCAAACGCAGCTCTATATCGACAGCCTGGAGCCCCGCTGGTTTTATGGCGTGAAGAGCTTCAGCGAAACCAGCATCGGCGCGGTGCCGGGCGCGATTGCAAACGCAATTTATAACGCCTGCGGCGTGAGGATCCGCGAGCATCCCCTCACGCGCGAAAAAATCATGGCGGGTTTGCGCGCGAAAGCGAGGCCGGTATGAAGCAAATCTCCATATATCGCCCCAAGACAGTGGACGAAGCCGTACAAATCCTCTCCTCGCACGGAACTGAAGCGGGTGTTTATGCCGGCGGAACGGATCTGTTGATACGCCTGAAAAATCGGCTGAAGCAGGCGCCCACTTACTTGGTCGATATCAAAACCATCCAGAATCTTCGCTACATCAAAGAAGACGCGCAGGGACGCGTGCGGATCGGCGCGGCAACCAAGCTTTCGGAAATAGCGGATTCCGAACTGTTGCAGAAGCGATACCCCATGCTGATCCAGGCCATCAACATGATCTCGTCGCCCGAGCTCCGCAATGCCTCCACCATCGGTGGCGACCTGTTGCAGGAAGTCTGGTGCCAGTATCTGCGCGGCGGTTATTCCTGCTGGAGAAACGGCGGTTACATGTGCTACGGCGCCATTGGCGACAACAGTTACTACCATTCCGCGATGGGTGGCCGGCTTTGTTACGCTGTCTATCCGGGCGATGCCGCAGTCGCGCTGATCCCCTTCGATGCCTCGGTAAAACTGGCCACGCCCACGGGAGACAAAGAGCTGACCATCGAGCAACTCGTGCCGGGCGACTTACTTGTCGATGGCCGCATTCAGTCCCATGTGGTTCGCTTCAACGAGATTCTCACCGAAGTAATCCTGCCCCTGCCCCAACCAAATCTGCGCGCGTCGTTCGAGAAGCTGCGGCCGCGCGGCGTGTGGGATTTTGCCATGGCGTCGCTGGCCCTGAGCCTTCAAGTCCGTGGCAACACCATCGAAGACTCCCGAGTCGTCTTTGGAGGTATCGCCGGGAAACCGCTGCGTGAACGCACGGTAGAAACTTTTCTGCGAGGCAAGGCGCTCAGCCCGGATTTAGGCAACCAGGCGGTTGCCATCGCACTCTCAAACGCCGCGCCGCTGAAATACAACTCCACTAAAATCGATATGGCCAAGGGACTTCTCGCTTCGGGCCTGGCCAAGCTGAATGCAGCCAATTAAGGGCATTCTGTTTGAGCCCGTCGGCTGCCTGGCCGAATTTCCGGCCGAGCCATTCCTGGAAATCGCCGCGCAATTGTCCGGGCGAAAAAAGCAAACGAGTAAGTCGGCCAGCCGATCCTACTGGCACTTACTCAACCTGATGGAGATGGCGGGGCAAACCACCCCGCAGGCCCTAGAAATCGAAGCCGTGGAGAGTGCCGCTCTATACGAAGATGTAACCCCAGCGCTGGCCGAATTGAAAGCCATGAACATCCAGCTATGCATCGCGTCGTCGCTCTCCTCGACCGCGATCGCGCGCTTTCTCGATAAGAACGGCCTGCACGAATACTTTTCCTCCTTCTGCAGCCGAGACAATGCCCAGGGCATAAAAACTGCGCCCCTGCGAAGCGCGCTCGACGAAGCCGCCCTTGAAGCGCAACAAGCCATGTTTCTCACCGACACGGCCGAGGGTCTGAAAGTTGCCCAAAGCGTGGGAGTCAACGCGATTCTAATGATGAACGATCCGGATGAATCCAAGCGTCTGGCGATGCTTCATCCAGCGGGTGGAATCGTCTCCCTCCACGAACTGCCCGATTTTATCCGCATCGTGCAAGCAGAAAATGCCCTCCATGTTTGACTTAGACGCCTACCTCGATCGCCTCGGCTACGCCGGGCCCCACACGCCGTCACTCGACACCCTGGAAGCCCTGCACGCGCTCCATCCGGCGGCAATTCCTTTCGAGAATTTGAATCCGCTGTTACGCTGGCCCGTGGCTCTGGATGCGGAATCGCTGCAAGCGAAAATGGTGGCCGGCGGCCGGGGCGGCTGGTGCTTCGAGCAGAATACTCTGTTCCGCCACGCGCTGCAGTCCTTGGGATTTTCCGTCACCAGCCTCGGCGCGCGCGTGATCTGGAACACGCCGCCCGACAGCCCAGTCGGCCCGCGCAGCCACATGCTTCTGCTCGTGGATCTGGCCGGCCTGCCCTACATCGCCGATGTCGGATTCGGCGGCAACGTCCTCACCGCTCCCCTGCGTCTGGAACCGCACGTCGCACAATCCACACCGCATGAGCAGCATCGCCTGTTGCCGCACGACAACGGCTTCGTCCTGGAAGCGTCTGTGAGCGGCGAGTGGAAGCCTTTCTACCGCTTCACGCTGGAACCGCAATTTCCGTCCGACTACGAAGTGTCCAACTGGTACTTATGCCATCATCCCAGTTCGTTCTTTCGCGAGCTGCTGCTAGCCGCGCGAGCCACGCCGCAAGGCCGGTATGCGCTGCGCAACAACGCACTGGCGATCCATCGCAAGGATGGAACTGAGAAGCGCGCGCTCGAAGGCGGTGCGGCGTTGCGCGCTTGTCTCGAGACCGATTTTGGCCTGCGTCTTCCGGAATCGGCCGAGCTCCACGCCGCGCTGGAACGATTGTGCGGCCAAGGAACGGGACTCTGAGACAATTAGGGCGATGATCTCCTGCCAGGGCTTGACCAAGGATTTTGGGGATTTCCGCGCTGTCTCCGGCGCGTCATTCCAAGTGGCGCCCGGCACCATCTGCGCGCTGCTTGGACCCAACGGCGCCGGCAAATCAACCCTGGTCAAAATGCTGACCGGTCTGCTTCGCCCCACCAGCGGAGCAGCCGAAGTATGCGGCATTCCAGTGGGAAACGCAGCATTGAAGAGCATCGTCGGAGTGCTGCCGGAAAGCCTGGCCCTTTTCGACGCGCTCACCATCCAGGAACACATGGAACTGACCGGAGCCATCTACAAACTTCCGAAGCCCGAGCTACATTCGCGCACCGATCAGCTCTTGCGCATCCTGCAACTCGAAGATGGAAGGCGCACCTTCATCCACCAGTGCTCCTATGGAATGAAAAAGAAAACCTCCTTGGCCATGGCGCTGCTGCCCAACCCGCGAGCGCTCTTCCTGGACGAACCGTTTGAAGGCCTGGACCCCATCACCGCGCAGACCTTCCGCAATCAACTGCGCGGAATCAGCCGCCGCGGTGTAACGGTGCTCTTGACCTCGCACATTCTGCCGCTTGTCGATCGGATTGCGGACAAGGTAGTCATGATCAATCGCGGCAGTATCGTGCTCGATTCCGATATTGCCGAATTGCCGAAAACGCTGGAGGAGCTGTACCTCGAATTGGCGGCGGGCGCCTCCGCCGAGGATCTGGAATGGCTCGGTTCGGAAGCATCGGCCTCCTAAAAGCCCTGGGATTAGCCTCCTGGCGCGACGTTGAATCCTTCCGGTCCATCGCCGGCCAGAACTTTCTCCTCTTTGTGGCGTTCGTTGCGCTCCAGCCAGAGAGCGCCGAATTCTTTCTGCTGATCTTAGCCCTCGTCATTTTATTCCCGCTCTCTTCCGATCCCGTGCAGAAGATTCCGCGCGAACGCCGGGAAACCTGGCCCATCACGCGTGGAGAGTGGATCACGCTCCGCGTATGCTCGCTCGCGTTAAGCCCGGTCGCATGGGTTGGCATCTTCCTCCTGGTGCGTGCTGGGTGGCGCATCGGACTGCTGGCGCTAGGCTGCGGCATCGCGGCGCAGCTCCTCCTCCAGCTTTGGAAACTTACCTCACGAAAGCTCCCCCCCACCTGGCTCCATTGGCTACCGGCTCCGCCCGGAGTTATTGGAGCAATCATGCGTCTGCAATGGAGAGAAATGCTGCGGACGTTGGACCCTTACGTTGCGTTGCTTCTGGTCGCGTCCACCGAACTCTATCGGCTCACCGGAGGCCGCCTGGATTCGGACGCGCCTCGCATCATCGCACTCGTCACCGCCCTGGCCCTGAGTACACACACGCAAGTCCTGTTGGGCGTCGACGGCAGCGGCGCCGATCGATATCGCCAAGTGCCCATCCGCGGCTGGCAAATTCTCCTCGGTAAAGATTTAGCCTTTCTTTCCGTGCTGGCATTACTCGTGATGCCGCTCGACTTACTAAGTGGCCTCATGGGTGGAATTGCCGCCCTAGCCATCGGCCATCATCGTTCCGTTTTGAATCCCATTCGTCAAATGCCGTGGCGATTCACCTCGGGCGCGATTGTCCCGGATGGCTTGATCCAAACCATCGTCCTTTTCGGCGCGGGAAATGAAGCCGCGACAGCTCCACTGCCCGTCGTGGGTCTATGTGTTCTCGGCTGGATGGCGTCGCTCTTCTACTACGGCTGGCGTTGGGACTCCCGCAGGCTGAGTTAGGGCTTGGCAGGAAATAACCATCCCAATTACGCGGCCGCCGGCGTGGTCCACGCGCCCACGCGTGCCGCGTTCACACTTTCCAGTAACCACGCCCGCGAAATGACACTGCAAGCTGAGGATTCTAAATTGCTTGCCGTCAATTTGCGCAGTTTGCCCCCGTTGGCGTCGGTTACTGGCGCTAGAGACCGTCCGCAGGATAGACTCCCGCTCGTGTGAACGTGAGCTGTTCCTCACACGCTTGTAGCCGTCGTCCTACTGGTTCAATAGCGGAATGTCCTTCGCCGGCGGCGGCGCGGGGACGCTCGCCAGGTACGCGTGAATATCAGTAAGCACTTCGTCGGAAACCACCTTCTTGGTGAACGGAGGCATGCTGCCCGCCGGATGGCGCACGTACGCGATCAGAGCGGCCGTTGCAATCGGATGCGGCGCCAGCTTGGCTCCCGCGCCGCCGCCCTGGCCTTCATAACCGTGGCATGTGTAGCATCCCAGCTTCACGAATTCACGCTTTCCGTTTTCCGCATTGCCGGACGATTGCGCAGCCAGCGATGCAGCGCCGAAAAGTATAACTACGATCAGGTTCCGAATCATGAATCCTCTGTTTAGCGCGGCTGCGTGATGACATCGATCAGGTAAGGATCGCCGCCCTTAACCACCGCGATTCCACGCCGAATCGCCGCGCTCAGCTCTTTCGGATCGGAAATCGGCCCCTCGGCCTGCACCCCCATGCTCTTCGCCAGCATCGCGTAATCGATATTGGGCTTCTCAATGGCCGTCCCAATCTTGCATTTGTCGATATCCACGCCGCGATTGTGCTGGTTGGCCACGCGCTGCAATTGCATAATCTCCTGATGATACGCGCGGTTGTTGTGCATCACGGTGAGCAACGGGACGCGATGATGCGCGGCGGTCCACAACACTCCGTTACCCATCATCAAATCGCCGTCAGACTGAATGGAAACGCTCACCCGGCCATACTTTTTATTGGCGATGGCCGCTCCCACCGCCGCCGGAGCAAGATAGCCCACGCCTTCGCCGCCCGCGCCGCCGATGAACTGATAATGCTTGTTGAAATCCCAAAGACGCAGCGGCCAGTTGCTCACCCAGAACGGATCGGACACCAGCGACCAATCTTCATCCTTGATCTGCGCCCACAACTCCGCGCTGAGCCGCGCAGTAGACACCGGGCTGGCATCCCAGGCATAGGACGCCGCCGTTCGAGTTTGATCGTGCGCCTGCTTGCTGGCCTCAGCCAGCTTGGCGGCTCGCGCCTGAATGGCTTGCTTACGATCGTCCGTGAGCTGGCGTTTCACCGCTTCAATCAGCGCTGGCAGCGTCGCTTCCGCATCCGCGGGAATGGAAATGTCGACATCCTCAAACCGCTGGAAGTTCTGATAATTGCTCTTATAGAAAAGATCGGATGAGCTGATGCTGACCAGTTTTGTTCCAGGCTTGATGATGGATCGCGGAATCACGCGCGTCTGCCCGCCCAGCGTGTGCACCACGCCGAAGAAATCGTAAACTTCCAGGCCCAGGATCACATCCGCATTCGCGATCGCACCGCGCGAGCGCAAAGTTTGATTCAGCGGATGCCGCGACGGGAAATTCATGCGGCGCTGCTGATCGATCACCGCGCAGCCGAGCGTTTCGGCCAGCTCCACCAGCAGGGCCAAGCCCGCGGGCGTGCGCGCCGAGCGGCTGGCGACGATGACGGGATTCTCAGCCGCCACCAGCATCTGCGCCAGTTCAGCCACCGCCGCCGTATCGCCGGAGGGAGCAGAAATCTTCGGGAGCTTCGGAATGCGCCAGTCGAAATCGGCGGGCGCTTCGCCTTCTTGTAGAACGCCGTCGGCGGCCAGCACCACGGGCATCATCGGCGCGGTCATCGCGATCTGATATGCGCGCACGGCCGATTCGCCGAAATGAGTCAACGAAGCGGGGTTGTCGTCCCACTTGGTGTAATCGCGTACCGTGGCCGCCACGTCCTGAGCGGCGTGCAGCCATTCCACGCGGCCACGCCTTTCCGCCGCATCGGAAATGTTGCCGGCCACAATGAACACCGGCGCCTGGTCGCAATAAGCGTTATAGATCGCCATGGCCGCATGCTGGATGCCCACCGTTCCGTGCGCGCACACCAGCGCGGGCTTGCCTTCAATCTTGGCGTAGCCGTTGGCTGCCGCGGCCGAGCACTCTTCGTGGGTGAAGGTGATGAACTCCGGATCATGATTGCCCCCATGATTGATCACTGACTCGTGAATGCCGCGGAAACTGGAGCCTGGCGTCGCGAAGAGATATTCAAACCCGAGCGACTTGAAAACATCCACCATGTAATCCGCGCCGGGCCGCTGCACAATCTGGATGTCTTCCACGGCGGCCGCGGGTGTGACGTTTTCAGCGGCTCGCTGCGCGGCGCTCGGCGGCAGAGCAGCGCCGCGCCCGGTGGCCTCCTGCGCGTGCGCGGCCGGCGGCGCAACCATCGGTGGAGCAACCAGGGCTGCGGCGCTCGCGGCCGCTCCGGCAGCCGCTCCTTTCAGGAAGCCTCGGCGGGCGAGTGGATTGGTCTTGGATTTTGCCATGCTGGGTGTGCCTTCCGTTCTGGGCGAACTATATCATGTTACTCGCGTGAACGGCCGGATGTATCATGATTCGGAGGATTTCCTATGCCCGAACCCATAACTCGCAGTGAACGGCTGCATCCGGAAGTGCGCGCGCTATTGGAAATGATGGACGCCCAAGGCGCTCCGCCGCTCGAAACTCAGGACCCGGTGGAAGCCCGCGCCGCCCGTTTGGAACCGATGAAGATGCTGGGTGGCGAACCCGACGCGCTGGGCCGCGTTGAGGATCTGTCCATTCCGGGACCGGGCGGCGACATTCCGGTGCGCATTTACGCAACCGGACCGGGCGGCCTCCGTCCCGCGCTGGTCTACTTCCACGGCGGCGGTTTCGTCTTTGGCAATCTCGATACGCACGACGCCGTATGCCGCGCCATCGCCAAGGAATCGGACGCCGTGGTGATCTCCGTGGATTACCGGCTCGCTCCCGAACACAAGTTCCCGGCCGCGGTGGACGATTCGTACGCGGCCACAGTCTGGGCGGCCTCGAATGCGGAGCGCCTGGGCATCGACGCACGTTGCATCGCCGTGGGCGGCGACAGCGCCGGTGGCAATCTGGCAACGGTAGTGGCCATGCGCTGCCGCGATGCTGGCGGCCCTTCCCTCGCGGCGCAGGTGCTGATCTATCCAGTCACGGACAGCAGTTCCTTCGATACTGCCTCACACCGCGACTTTGGGGACGCCTATTTCCTGACCCGCGGCGCGATGCAATGGTTCACCGGCCACTACCTCGCGTCTCCCGATCAAAAGCGTCATCCGGAAGTCTCTCCTTTGCTGGCGCCGAACCTGAGCAACCTGCCGCCGGCGCTGGTGATCACCGCCGAGTTCGATCCCCTGCGGGACGAAGGCGAAGCCTACGCACAGCGCCTTCAGCAGGCCGGCGTCCCCGTTACCGTTCACCGCTATCCCGGCATGATTCATGGCTTCGTTTCCATGCGCGGCGTGCTCGCGGGTGGACGGCAAGCGATTCAGGAAGCAGCCGCCTTCACACGTTCAGGCTCGCGGCAGAGCGCCTCCGTATGACGAACACACATCTCCGAACAGCGCTGCTGATCCTTCTCTGTGCAGGTATCGCGCCGGCGCAGGACAACGAAATCCATGTCTTGTGTTCGAACGGCTTCCGCGCGGCCATGGTGAGGCTGATGCCTTCGGGCGCGCGCATCGGCGGGCATCCCGTGAAAATAGAGTTTGGCGCCTCTGCGAATTTCAAGCGCGCCATTGAGGGCGGAGAGCAGTTCGATCTCATCATTGTGACGCCGCAAGTAATTGGAGACCTCACCAAAGATGGCAAAATCGCTGCCGGGACGGAGGTGGATCTCGCCAGCAGCGGCGTCGGGATCGCCGTGCGCGCCGGCCGCCCTATTCCTGACGTTTCGAACCCGCAAGCCATCAAGCAATTGCTGCTTGGCGCCAAATCCATCGGATACGTCAAGGTCGGCGCGGGCACTCCCGCCATCCTTGCCCTGCTGAATGGTCTCGGCATCAGCCAGCAGGTTCAGCCCAAGACGGCTTATCAGGAAGGCGCGGAGACATCCATGCGGAATCTTGCCGACGGACATGTCGACGTTTCATTCGGGCTCGTCAGTGAAATCCTGCCCGCTCCCGGCGTTCAGTTTGCCGGACCGCTGCCGCCCGAATATCAGAAGAAAGTTGTCATGTCCGCGGCCATCGCCAGCGCCGCCAAAAACCGCGAAGCCGCCGGCGAAATCATCAAGAAGCTGAGCAGCGGGTCAGCCGCGAAAACGATCAAAGCCGCCGGACTGGATCCGGTAGCACGTTAGCGGCTCTTCAGATTCCACCGCAGCACGCGCTCCCCGAAGGACTCGCCCACATAGATGTTGCCCTTCGAATCAGTAGCGATGCTGTGCAGGTGATAGAACTGTCCCAATCCGTGTCCGCCATGCCCGCCCAGGAAGCCGACCACCTCCAGCGTCTTCCGATTGAGGATCTGTACTTTTTTGTTGCTCCCGTCCGACACGTACAAAAACTCCTGCCCCTTGTCCGCTGAAAAAGCGACATCGAACGCGGTGCCTTCAGGCGTGGATGTTTTGCGTTCGATAAATCCCTCCTTGACGAACTTGCCCTCGGGCGTGAACACCTGAATCCGGTTATTGACGCGATCCCCCACGTACACCAGTCCGTCATTCGATATCCGAATTCCGTGAACCGTATTGAACTGCCGCGGACCTGGCCCCTCGAACGTTCGCGTCCGCGGAACGCTGTCGTCAGGCTTGTTCCCGTAAGCTCCCCAGTGGCGCTTGTAAGCTCCGGTGTCAGCGTCGAAGACAATCACGCGCCGGTTGCCGTACCCATCCGCTACGAAGACTTCGTTCGTCTTCTGGTAAACATAAATTCCCGCCGGCCGGTTGAGGTTCTCCGTGTCGTTGCTGCCGCCGCTCTGTCCGTGATGTCCGATCTGCAGCAGAAACTTCCCGGAGTTGGAAAACTTCAGAATATCGGTGTCCTTCGGCCCATTACCGCCAATCCAGACGTTGTCTTTGTAATCGACAAACATGCCGTGTTCATTGTCGGGCCATTCGTATCCGGCCGACGGGCCGCCCCACGCCTGGATGAGACTGCCTGCCGTATCGAACTCCAGCACGGGCGGCGACGGGATGCAGCAATCGGCCTGGGGCGGTTTGAGAATCGCATACTTATCGTTGTTATCCAGTGTCCTGGGCCGGCTGGTCACCCAAATATGATCGTGCGAATCGACGTAGATGCCGCCCACCTGGCCGAGCATCCAATTGTTCGGCAGTTGCTTCGGCCAATACGGATCAGGCTCAAATTTCGGTACGCTCTGAGCCGTCGCGGCAAGCGCCAGGGCGAAGAAAGCAATCCCAGCCAGACTCGATGAATTCATGACAACCTCCTCCGCACTACTCTACTTCGTCGCGTGGGGCATTTGTTTTATCGGTGTTCATCTGTGTCCATCCGTGGCTTAAATTTTCGCCTTTGGGTTCTTCTTCCGCATCCATTCGACAAAATTCTCGGGAGCGGACATGGTCGACAAGCGGCCTTGGCGGACCAGCGCCCAATCGTCGAATAGTTTGGACTGCTTGATCTCGGCCAGCGTCACTGGCGGGTCGATGCGGCCCAGGAATTCGAAGTCCGCCACCGCCGATTTTGGATTCTTCGGGTCTTCCCGGCCTTCCGAAACGATTTTGGCCAGGCCCACCACAGCCGAATGCCCGCCGCTGTGATAAATGAACACCTTGTCGCCGGCCCGCATCTCGCGGAGGGCTCGAACGGCCTGCGGATTGTTTACGCCATCCCAGACCGTTCTCTTTTCTTTCTCCAATTGATCGATCGAATAAGTCTCGGGGTCAGTTTTTGCGAGAAAGTATGTCATCTGAATCAACCTTACTTACTGTAAGAGACCTTCAAGGAAAGGAGCAAGCGACAGGTGAGGCACGGAATGTTGTTATTGGCGGCCGTTTTGACTTTTGCTGCAGGCGCCGTGGCTGAAGACGCGAAACTCGTAATTGCGAAGCCAGACGTGGCCAAACAAATCGATGGTTCGGCGGCGGCGCCGGTTGATCCGGGCAAGTACCAGATCGGTCCGGAGGATCTGCTGTTTATCCGCGTCTGGCGCGAACCCGATTTCACGCTGCCGGTAGCGGTGCGGCCCGACGGCAAGATCACTATGCCGCTTATCGGCGAAGTGCGGGCAGCGGGACTAAGCCCGCTTCAGTTGACCGCGGCCCTGAAGCAACTGCTGACGCAGTATTTGAATAATCCGGATGTCAACGTGTTCGTGACCGAAGTCCGCAGCAAGAAGTTCTACATTGATGGTGAAATGAACCGGCCGGGCTCATTTGCACTGGTGACGCCTACTTCGGTACTGGAGGCGCTGAGCCGGGGCGGAGGCTTTCGCGAATTCGCTAACACCAAGAAAATCCGCGTGTTGCGCGGTGACGAGATTCTGCACTTCAACTACAAAGACGTCACCAAAGGCAAGCACCTGGAGCAAAATATCGCGGTGAAGAACGGCGATCACATCATCGTGCCCTAACCATGCTCATCGAAGAACCAACGTCGGCCGCCCGGCGCCAGCTCGATATGGACGACTACGCGGATATTCTGCGGCGAAACAAGGCCTGGATTCTCGGCCCATTGTTCGCGGCGCTGGTGGTCTCGGTGGTGGTCGCGTTTCTCTGGCCGGATACCTACATCTCGGTGGCCACCATTCGGGTTGCGCCGCCGCAGGTGCCGGAAAGCTTTGTGCCGTCGAACACGAATCAGGATATCGAGGGCCGCGTGAACGCGCTGGTGCAACTGATTCTGGATCGCGCCACGCTCACCAACATCATCAACACGCACGGCTTGTATAAGCGGAAGCTGGCGCGGATGCCGCTAGACGACGTGATCGAAGAGATGAAGCGCAACGATATTCAGGTGATCCCGGTGCGGCAGAGTTTGAACGCGGGGCAGCGCGAAACCCAGCAATATCCGGCGTTCGAGATCCGGTTCGCCTATAGCGAGCGCTTCATGGCGCAAAAGGTGGCAACCGATCTGGTGGCACGGTTCCTGGAGGAGAACGTCCGCGAAGTATCGCAGCAGACCGTTTCCACCACGGAGTTTCTACAGGATCGCTGGGAGGATTCCAAGAAAAAGCTGGATGAGCTGGAGCAGCGGCTCAGCGTGTTCCGGGCGCAAAACATCGGCCGCCTGCCGGAGGAGCAGCAGAACAATTATCAGCAGCTCGCGGCTCTGCAAGCGGCAAAGCTGAACCTGAACATGTCCATGAACCGCGTGAATCAGGAGAAGCTGCTGTATGAGAATCAGGCGCGCATCTATCGCGATCAGCTAGCGTCGTTGAAAGATATGAACGCGCCCGAAGCTAGGGCCGAGCAAAGCGACACTGAATTGGCGGACAAAGACCACGAAATCGGGCAGTACGAAGATTCGCTCGCTAGCGCGCGGGAACGCTACAAGGAGAATCATCCCGATGTGCGGAGGCTGGTGAATTTACTGGCCGTGGCCAGGAAGCAGCGCCAGGCAATTCTAAAACAAGAGACCACTCTGAAGCCGGCCGACAGCCCTGCGCCGCGGCCCGCCAGCGCGCAGTTCCTGCGCGAACAACGGGAGCTCGAAGCGGAGACGGAGAAGACCAAAGGGCTGATACTCGCCAAAGGCGTGGAAATGGAAGACTACCGGAAACAAGGTACTCAATTGGATGGCACCATTCGGAATTATGAGGCGCGGATTGAGAGCACGCCGGTGGGGATCCGGGAATACGATGAGCTGATTCGCGATCGGGATCTGGCGAAGAAAGATTATGAGGATCTGGACCGGCGTGTCAATAGCTCGGCCATGTCCACCGCGCTTGAGAATCGCCAGCAGGGCGAGCGGCTGGAACAGCTCGACCCGCCTTCGCTGCCGCAAACTCCGGCCAAGCCGAAACGCCTGTTGCTGGTTTCCGTGGGTACCGGCGTGGGATTGCTGCTCAGCCTGTGCCTCGCTGGCTGGCGCGAGATGCGCAACCGGGCCCTGAGAAATTTGAAGGATATCAGCGCATACTCGCAGCTCCCGGTGCTCGGCGGCATTCCGCTGTTTGAAGACCGGGGCGCCATCCGCCGGCGCAAGCGTCTGGCTTGGCTGGCGTGGTCGGCGTTGGGGCTGGCGGGAGTAATGGTAATGTCGGTTTCGGTTGCGCATTATTACCTCGCGAGAGTTTAAAGGAACGAACCCAGAAGGAGGACGGGCCATGAGCAGAAACGCAGGGGTAGGGACGGCGCTGGCGGAGGCGCCGGTTGAGCTGGACTTGGAATTAGTGCCCGAGGTTCCCTTTGGCGCGTCTTCCGACGTCATACTTCTGGATCCGCTCCGGCCGTCGGAAACCGGCAGCGAAGAATTTCGCACTCTGCGCACGCGATTGGAGCAATTACAATCGGCGCACGCCATCCGTACGGTGCTGGTAACCAGTGCATCGCCAGGAGACGGAAAATCCTTCACCGCCGCGAATCTTGCACTGGCCGAAGCGCAATTGGCCGACAATCCAACCCTGCTGTGCGATTTCGACCTGCGCAAGCCGATTCTGCATAACCTGTTTCGGATTGGCCGCAGTCCGGGAATCACCGACTATTTGCTCGGGAAGGCCGATCTTCACGACGCCTTGCGAAGAATCGGCAACAGCAACCTGTTCGTCATGCCGGCGGGGGAGGCTGTGGCGAATCCACTGGGGCTGCTGCATTCCAAGGAAGTCCGGCGGCTGATGGATCGCTTGCAGAACGCGTTTCGGCGGATTCTGTTGGACAGCCCTCCGTTGCTAGTGGCCTCCGACGCCAATTTGCTGGCGGCGCTGGCCGATGGAACGCTGCTCGTCACCAGGATCGGCTCTACGACGATGGATTCGATGGGCAGCGCAATTGGATCGCTGGGGCACGACAATATTCTGGGCGTCGTCGCCAACGGGATCGCGGCCAAGCGGACGTGATGGAGAAGACTGGTGGGGACGGCGGGGCTCGAACCCGTGAGCTCCGGCGTGACAGGTAAAAACAAATCTTGATCTAAATGTACCTACGTGATTCATAAACCATTTGTCGCGACAAGCTCCGACATGGAACGCCACGACAAATGGAGGGAGGGAAATCGAATTGCTCTCACCTCCGACTTGAATCGCTGACGGTCAGGAACTTCTGGCGAAGACCCAGCGAACAAGCTTTTTTCGCCAGCCAGCAAGGCTTTGAGCATATGCCGTCCCGAAACTCCAAGCACACCACTGGCTGCCGAACCCAGTTTGATGTTGGGTATCTTCTTAGTTGACACGTGGTTGATGGTATTAAACTCCCGCGCAGTATCGAACTACTGGATCGGCTTCCACAGGCAAGTTAGCGCCGAGCGAATCCCTTGGTAGTTCACGCTGCAGGCTGTGCGAAGCAGCGTGGTTGCCTTCCGCTCCGGCCAAGCATTTTTTCACGCTGCTGAATGTTATCCAGCCGAACTCAACGGGGCGGCAACTGCTTAAGCGAGATGGTCGGTTCAGCAGGTCGCGTGATCGCTGGCGGTATTGTAAAAAGTCCGGCGCGTCCTGCCTGGCAGGGCCGCTACACCCTGGCAGAGTTCTTCTCGACGGCGTTGTTGCTCGGACCTCTGTTTGTTCTGATGCTCGACGCACAGTCCCTCAGTGCGGCGGCCAAACTCTGGCTGGTTTTGTCGGTGGTCACCGGAGCGGCGATCCAGCTTGTCACCCAGGTTCTCAAGTTCCTCTGGCTCGCGCGCTCGGATCAATTTGAGCTCCGCGCTTCCGCTTTGCTGCTGTCAGGACGCTTGAAGACTGCGTTTCTGCTGCGTCTTGCAATCCTGGTCGCAGCCGGCATTGTCCTTCCTCTGGAGGCCCGGTCAGCTTGGGCCCTCGCCGCCGCGCTTGCTCTCGTGCTGGCTGGAGAGTGGCTTGGACGCTGGCTGTTCTTTGTCTCGGTGGTTCCGAAGAACATCGCCGCGGCGTTCACAGCGTCGGGGAGGGCTGCCGCGTGACGTCGAAACTCCTCAACTGGAAGCGCGCCGCAGGACTGGACACCTTGCAGGAAGAGTACGCGTATTCCCGCGGCGCAACCACTGGCTACACTTCGGCTAAGAAAATCCCCGACCAGTGGGTGCCCACGACATGCGGTTATTGCTCGGTCGGATGCGGTATCGAAGTTGGCATAAAGGACGGCCGCGCGATCGCCTCTCGTCCGCTTGCGTCGCATCCGGTGAACCGCGGCAAGCTTTGTCCCAAAGGCCTTGCAGAGCACTACATCCTGGATGCCGAAAATCGCGCCAAATATCCGCTGCTGCGCAAGAACGGCAAGCTGGTGCGCGTCGGGTGGGACGAAGCGCTTGGAACGATGGTCGACCGCTTCCGTGCGATCCAGGAAAAGTATGGCCGTCAGTCGATGGGCGTGCTGAGCACAGGCCAGTTGGTGACCGAAGAGTTTTATACGCTCGGCAAACTGGTGCAGCTTGGCTTCGGCACGAGCAACTATGACGGCAACACAACCCTGTGCATGGCCACGGCCGTCTCCGGATACAAGCTGTCCTTTGGAAGCGATGGACCGCCGGGCTGCTATGAAGACCTCGAGACGGCGGACGTGGTTCTGCTCATCGGTGCCAATATCGCGGACAATCACCCGATCCTATGCCAGTACCTGGACGCGAATCCGCACAAGACGCTGATTGTCGCCGACCCCCGAGTCTCCAAAACCGCCATGATGGCGGATCTGCATCTTCCTTTGAAACCGCGCTCGGACCTGGCGCTCGCACATGGCATCGCGCACATCCTGATCCGCCACGGGCTAATCGACCACGCCTATATTGAGCAGCACACCTCCGGTTTCGAAGACTTGGCTCGTTTCCTTGAAGCATACTCACCGGATCGCGTGTCGCAGATCACAGGTCTGAGCGAGGAACTGCTTTACAAGACTGCGTTTCTGTACGGACGCGCGCGCGCCGGATTCATCGGCTGGACGATGGGCGTGAATCACAGCACTCTCGGCACTGCGACAGTGAACGCAATCTGCAATCTCGCATTGTTAACGGGACACATCGGCCGTCCCGGCGCGGCGCCATTTTCGATCACCGGCCAATGCAATGCGATGGGCTCGCGCGAAGCCAGCTTCACGACCAGCATGCCCGGCTATCGCAAGTTCGACAACGCGGCCGATCGCCAGGAACTTGCCGGTCTCTGGAAAATCGATGAATCGCGATTGCCGGTTAAACGCGGCCTGGCCTATCCCGACATCATCGAAGCCGCGCTCAAGAAGACCATACGCGGCCTGTGGATCATCGCCACGAACCCACTGGTCTCCTTTCCGAATCAGGGAGTGCTTCAACAGGCTCTCGCGGACGTGGAGTTTCTGGTCGTCCAGGACGGCTATCATCCCACGCCGACCACGGAACTGGCTGACCTCGTATTGCCAGCCGCGATTTGGGGTGAGAAAGAGGGGACCTACACAAACTCGGAGCGCCGCGTCAGCAAAGTGAACCAGGCGGTGGCGCCTCCCGGCGAAGCGCGCCCTGACTTCGACATCTTCCTGGCCATCGCTGAAAAGCTCGGATGCCGTGAAGAGCTATATCCGGGCTGGTTCTCCGCCGAAGATGCCTTCAACGAATGGCGGCGCGTATCGCGCGGCAGGCTCTGCGACTATTCGGGAATCAGTTATGACCTCCTCAGGGAGCGAGGCGCAACGCAGTGGCCGTGCCCCGAGGACGGCGAACCTTCGCCGCGGCTCTACGCCGACAACCGTTTCCAAACCCCCGACGGCCGCGCCCGGCTCATTGCGGCGCACTGGGAGCCGTTCCCCGAGCAGCCCGCGAGAGAATTCCCGCTGATCTTGAATACGGGCCGCACCGTCGAGCATTGGCACACCCGCACGAAAACGCGCGAGGTCCCAATCCTGGAACATCTTTCGCCGCGCGCATGGCTCGAAATGAATCCGCGCGACGCGAAGGTCCTCGGCCTGCGCAGTCACGACCGCGTGGATGTGGTCTCCCAGCGCGGGCGCGTTCCTCGCGTGGAACTGCGCCTTACGGAAATCATCGCGCCCGGCCAGGTATTCATGCCGTTCCATTTTTCCGAGACCAACGTCAACGAAGTCACGCAAAGCGCCTTTGATCCGATTTCACGCGAGCCGAACTACAAGCAATGCGCCGTTCGCGTAGAACGCAGCCAAACCCATACCGCAGGAGGAAGACCCAGCGTATGAGCCTGTATGACCGCATCGGCGGCCAGCCCGCCGTCAGCGCAGCCGTGGAACGATTCTATTTTCGCGTACTTGGCGACCCAATACTCGCTCCGTTCTTCAAGGATGCAAACATGACGCGCCTGAAGGCCCACCAACTTGCGTTCCTCTCCCAGGCCCTCGGCGGCCCGCGGCACTACACGGGCGCCGCAATGTCCAAGGCCCACGCACGGTTGCAGATTGAGCAGCGCCACTTTGACGCCGTGGCTGATCACCTGGTTGAAACATTGCGGGAACTGGGGGTCGGTGAAGACATGGTTGCTCAGGTCGTGGAAACAGTCGCGCCGCTCGCAAAAGACGTCGTGAATACGATAGGAGCTGCCAGCGCATGACGAAACTGGTGGTCGTCGGAAACGGAATGGCGGGCGCCCCTGCGTGGAGCAGATCCTCAAATATCGGCCGGATTTCGATATCACGATTTTCGGCGATGAAACGCACGTCAACTACAACCGCATTCTCCTCTCATCCGTGCTGGCCGGCGAGAAATCGGCGGACGAGATCCTTCTCAACGATGTCGCCTGGTATCAGGACCACGGCATTCGCGCACGGCTCGGGGTTCGGATCGATCACGTCGATCGCTCGCGCCGCGTTGCCATCGATTCCGACGGCGGCGTCACGCCGTACGACAAGCTCATCCTCGCGACGGGAAGCAGCGCCTTTATTCCATCCATTCCGGGCGTCGACAAGAAGAACGTCCACGTGTTCCGCACTCTCGACGACACGCGTGAGCTGATTGCCAAAGCGCGTACGGGTTGTAAAGCAATCGTAATCGGCGGAGGTTTGCTCGGACTCGAAGCGGCCCGTGGTTTGCAGCTTCGTGGTTGCCAGGTCAGCGTCGTCCATCTGGTGGAGACGTTGATGGAGCGGCAATTGGATTCCGCCGGCGGCGAGCTTCTACGCCGCAAAATCGAAAGCCTCGGCATACGCGTATTGCTTCCCAGGCAAACCCAAGCCCTGACTGGCAATGGCCACGTCGACGGGATCCGATTCGCATCGGGGGAAGAAATCGAGGCAGACTTAGTCGTAATCGCCGCGGGAATCAAGCCGAACGTACAACTCGGCCGCAAAGCAGGACTCGACGTTCGCCGGGGCATCGTCGTCAATGACTACCTGCAAACGTCCGATCCCGACATCTTCGCAGTCGGCGAATGCACGGAGCATCGCGGCCAAACTTTCGGCCTGGTCGCGCCGTTGATGGAACAGGGCAAGGTCCTGGCAGCCAAGATCACCGGCCAGCCCGCTGGCGGCTTCACTGGCGCTGCGCCCGCCACGAAGCTGAAGATCATGGGGGTCGACATTTTTTCCGCCGGCAGCGTCGACGAATCTGAGCCCGGCGTCGAGATCGTCCGCTACGAAGATCCGTCGCTCGGAATCTACAAGAAGCTGCTGTTGAAAGAGAATCAACTGCGCGGCGTGATCCTGGTGGGCGACTCCGCGGATGAACGGCTTTACACGCAATGGCTGCGCGATGGGACCGATCTCACACCGCATCGCCGCCATTTGCTGTTCCCGCCCGCGCCTGCCGATCCTGGCCTGGAAGTTGCCGAAATGCCCGACAGCGAAGTGATCTGCGGCTGCAATGGCATCAACAAGGGTGAGATTATCCACGCGATTCATGAGCACGGCATCAACACGCTCGCGCAACTGAAGGAGCGTACACGCGCGTCATCGAGCTGCGGAAGTTGTACGGGGCTGTGCGAGCAGCTGCTACGCGCCGTCGCGCCCGAGTTTCAGGAAGAGACTCGAACGACGCTGTGTTCCTGCGTTCCGTTCTTCTACGAACAACTCCGCGAAATCGTGCGTGGACAGCAATTGAAATCCGTCCAGGAAGTGTTGAACGTCTACGGCAACCGCAAGGGATGCGAAGTATGCAAGCCCGCGCTCAGCTACATGCTCGACATGCTCTGGTGCGGGCGGCACGATGAAGATCGCTCGGCGCGTTTCATCAACGACCGCGTTCACGCCAACATCCAGAAAGACGGAACATTCTCAGTCGTCCCGCGCATGCGCGGCGGCGTCACGACGCCGGACGAACTGCGCCGCATCGCCGACGTTGCTGAGAAATACAACGTGCGCATGGTGAAGGTGACCGGCAGCCAGCGCATCGATCTGTTGGGTGTCAAGAAATCCGATCTGCCGCGCGTGTGGGCGGACCTCGGCATGGCGTCCGGACAAGCGTATACCAAGGGCGTGCGCATGGTGAAAACCTGCGTCGGAACGGAATTCTGCCGCTTCGGCGTGCAGGACTCGACGCGAGCCGGCATCGAGCTCGAACGGCGCCTGGAGAATCTCTTCACTCCGCACAAAGTAAAAATGGGGGCTGTCGGTTGTCCTCGCAATTGTGCTGAAGCCACAGTCAAAGACATCGGAATGGTGGGACAGGACGGAAGCTGGCAAGTGGTGGTGGGCGGCGCTGCCGGAAAATCCGTGCGTAAAGCCGATTTGCTGATCACCGTCGAAACCACCGAACAGGCGCTCGAAGCTTGCGAGCTGTTCTTTCAGTATTACCGCGAGAACGCGAATTACCTGGAGCGCACTTACGACTTTGTCGAGCGCTTAGGCATCGAAGCGATTCGCAAAGAGACCGTCTACGCGCCGGAGGCGGAAAAACGCAAGCTCCTCGATCGGCTCCGAAGATCCAAGGCCATCGCGAAAGATGCCTGGCTGGAGCGCGAGGAGCCCGTCAATCCCACGCAATTCGTGCAAATCCAACCTTTGGAGAATACCCTCGTATGAATCCGGAACGCCACTGGGCCCGCATCACAAGCGCCGATAACATTCCGCTTCACGAAGGCCGGTCGGTCACAATTGCGGGCAAAGAATTAGCCATCTTCAACCTTGGTGACCGGTTCGCAACCATCGATAATCAGTGCCCGCATCAGGGCGGTCCATTGTGCGATGGCATCGTCTCCGGCGCTGTCGTGGTTTGTCCGCTGCACGGCTGGCGGTTTGATCTCAATACCGGCTTGGCGGTTCGCTCGTCCCTGCCCGGCTGTGTCACGACGTACCCGACGCGCGTAGAAGACGGCATCGTTCTGGTGGATGTGGGCCACGGCCGCCGCATCGAGCCGGAAGAAGCAGTCGCATAGGAACAGATCATCGCCTCAACGTCTGAGGCAACAACCGGCTAGGCGGATGCGAACGGGTGTCCCGATGCTGTACGTGTCTCCCCGTAGGAGCCAGCTTCACTTTTCAACAAAGGAGAACTGACTCACGTGAACATCCGCAATAAAGCCTCCAGCATTCGCCTGGCGAACTTCTCCAGTGTGCCGATGCGCGCCTTCCACATGTCGTGGATCGCGTTCTTTCTTTGTTTCTTTAGCTGGTTCGGCGTTGCTCCTCTGATGCCCATCATCCGCCAGGAACTGCACCTGACCAAGGTGCAAACGGGCAATTCCATCATCGCCTCGGTGGCGCTCGCTGTGTTCGGGCGAATTCTGATGGGCTGGCTCTGCGATCGGATCGGGCCCCGCAAAACCTATACCGGACTGCTGATCCTCGGCTCGTTACCCGTAATGTGCATCGGCTTCTCGCATGATTACACGTCATTCTTGATTTTCCGATTGGTGATCGGCATGGTCGGTGCTTCGTTCGTGATCACGCAGTACCACACATCGGTGATGTTCGCGCCGAATGTGGTCGGAACAGCGAACGCCGCGTCGGCAGGTTGGGGTAATCTCGGCGGTGGCGTAACGCAATTCGCGATGCCGCTGCTGTTCTCGGCATTCTTGAGCCTGGGCGTGGGGGCATGGTGGGGCTGGCGCATGGCAATGTTCGTTCCTGGCGCCGCGATGTTCGTGTGGGGTATCGCCTATTATTCCCTGACGCAGGACACGCCCGATGGAAATTTCGATGAGTTGCGGGCCCGCGGCCAGTTAACGCGAAAGTCCCAAGCGAATCGCAGCTTCGCCGAGGCCTGCGCTGACCGGCGTGTCTGGGCCCTCTTCGCGATTTACTCCTGCTGCTTCGGAATGGAGCTGACCATCGATAATATCGCAGCCCTGTATTTCGCCGACTACTTCCACCTGGCGCTCACGGCGGCAGGCTTCGTAGCGGCCTCCTTCGGCATGATGAACCTTTTTGCCCGCCCGCTCGGCGGCATCGTCAGCGACCGCTGCAACCGGCGTTGGGGCCTGCGTGGACGAGTCTCGCTGCTCGGCTGCACTCTCTTCGCCGAAGGTCTGGCCCTGATGCTTTTCTCGCGAATGCATTGGCTTCCTCTCGCCATCGGTTCGATGATGCTGACCGGCCTGTTCGTGAAGATGTCCAATGGCGCGACTTACTCCGTGGTGCCATTCGTCAATAAGCGCGCGCTAGGAGCAGTCGCGGGCATCGTCGGGGCCGGCGGTAACGTCGGCGCAGTCCTCGCGGGATTCCTCTTCAAGGCTTCCAGCCTAACGTGGCCTGAAGCATTGCTGATTCTGGGGGGACTCGTAACGGTGAGTTCGTCGCTGGTCGTAGTGGTCCAATTCTCCGAAGCTGATGAGCATTCTGCCCGTGAAGAGGCGGGTGCCCTGCCGGCGGGCGAAATGGCGGCTGCGGCAGTCGGGGTGGGAGATTGACGATGCGCGTCACATACTTCTCGTTCGCGTTACTTCTGCTTGGTTCCGTGGCATCCGCGCAGAGTACCGCCACCGCGCCGGGCACCATCCAGATCGGGAACATCACCTTTAGCGGCTCAGTGCGATCCCGGCTCTATGTCTGGGATTGGTTTCAAGGCGCGACGGGAGAAAATCAATACCAATATTCCGGTAATCTTGTGCGTCTGAATTTCGCCGAGAAGCTGACCGGCTGGGATTGGGATGCCGAGTTTGCGGTGCCAATTCTGCTGGGTCTGCCTGCCAAGGCTACAGATGCTGCGCCGCAAGGCGCGCTCGGTCTCGGATCGAACTACTACACCGCCAACGACAATCGGAGCAATGCTGCGATGATCTTTCCCAAGCAGCTTTATGTTCGACTCGATGCGCTGGGCGGACACGATGGCCAGAGCCTGCAAATGGGCCGCTTCATTTTTCTCGACGGCAGCGAAACCACGCCGAAGAACGCGACGCTGGCGACGATCAAGCGCGATCGGATCAGCCAGCGGTTACTCGGCGACTTTGGCTGGTCCGATGTCGGCCGCAGCTTCGATGGCGTGCACTATTCGTTCTCTTCGGATTCCGACAACTTCACATTCGTCGGCGCCGTGCCGACGCGCGGCGTGTTCCAGGTAGATGGCTGGGGATGGAACCAGGTTGGCTTTGGATACGGCGCCTAACCCATGAATGGGGCCATGGCAAACATGTCGCCGACACCCGTTTGTTCGTCATCGAATATGACGATTGGCGTCCCGATCTCAAGGTGGACAACCGCCCGCTCGCCTTGCGGCGCGGCGATACCGAAAACATTAGGATCAACACCTACGGAGGTCACAGCATTCACGCGATTAGCACCGCCGCGGGAACCGTAGACCTGGTGGCCTGGGGCGTGGTCCAAACGGGCCGCTGGGGAACCCAGCGCCAGCGGGCGTATGCGTTCGACTTCGAGGGCGGATACCAGCCGAACATTTTGCCGCGCTTGAAGCCTTGGGTGCGCACTGCCTTTACTGAAGGCTCGGGCGACGGCAATCCCAGTGACAATACGCACGGGACCTTCTTCCAAATCCTTCCGACGCCTCGGCCCTACGCTCGATTCCCTTTCTTCAATATGATGAACACCGAGGATCTGATGGGCGACTTGATCCTCCGTCCGCACCCCAAGGTGACGCTGTCGAGCGAGTTTCATTCCCTGAAGCTCACGAACGCGAATGATCTTTGGTACGCCGGTGGCGGCGTCTTTCAGCCTTGGACGTTCGGATACATCGGGCGGTCTACATCCGGAAGGCGATCGCTCGGAAATCTCTACGACACCAGCGCGGAATATCGCGCCAACCGGAATGTCACCGTCACCGCGTACCTTGGCTACACCCAAGGTTTGGCCGCCATGGAAGCGATTTATCCGCAAGACAAGGACGGCCGGTTTGGATATGTGGAATTGCTCTACCGTTTTTAGCGATGCGCAATACTCGAACTAGGGAGGACAACTCGCTTTTGTAGATGCCATTCGACGGATTGCGCGTTCTGAGCCTGGAAAGCCGCCGAGCTAATGAAATCGAAGCGATGATTCGCCGCCTGGATGGCGACGCATTCGTCGCTCCGTCGGTACAGGAGCGCGCACTCGAAGATCACCGCGACGCGATCCGCTTTGTCGAACAACTGGAAGCAGATCAATTCGATCTGGTGGTCTGCATGACGGGCGCTGGCCTCGCATTCTTGCGCGATGTTGTGGCGGCGCACATGCCCGTCGAACGGCTGGCGGCGGGACTGCGGCGCGTCACCATCGTATCGCGCGGCCCTAAGCCGGTTCCGCTGCTTCGAGACATGCATGTTCCGGTTCAAGTAGTTGTTCCCGAGCCGAATACCTGGAAAGAAATTGTCGAAGCTGTGGCCGCCAGGAGCGAACGCCGCATCGCCGTACAGGAGTACGGCCGTCCCAATTTTGAAATGAACGCAGCGCTCGAAGGTCTGGGCGCTCAGGTCACTCCCGTTGCCATTTATCGCTGGGAATTGCCCGATAACCTTGAGCCTTTGCGCGAAGCGGGCCGCCGGCTTGCGGCGCGGCAATTCGACGTTGTCATCTTTACATCCTCCATTCAGCTCGACCATTTGCTGGAAATCGCTCGCGATCTCGGCATCGAGGCCGAGGTGCTCGACGCACTGCGATATGACGTAGCGATTGCATCCGTCGGGCCGGTGATGACGGCCACGCTCGAAAGTTATGGACTCCCTGCGGATATCGTTCCCAATCACCCCAAAATGGGCTCGTTGGTAAAGGCGGCCGCGGAAATGGCAGCGACAATCCTTTGCACCAAGCGTGCCCGTGCGAACACCAGCAATCTCTCCCTGGAATCTTGACCGCTTGGATGTGGGATGCGACGGAGAACCGTGATCAGTTTCGTCGTCGCCGTGCCCAGCCCAAACGTCGGGCACGCAAATCGTCGAGGATCGCATCTCACTACGAAGAGAGCGAAGCTGCCACGGCTACCGATGCCAGTGAACACAGCTACAGACACACCCCTTCTCAGGGGCTAAATCAGGATGCGGAAGGTGGTTGAGAAATATGGCGGGGACGACGGGGCTCGAACCCGCGACCTCCGACGTGACAGGCCGGCGTTCTAACCAGCTGAACTACGTCCCCGAGTGTGAAAAACGTCGGCAATTGCATCTTAACATATCGCCTGAATGAGGCAGTTCCTAAAGCTCGAATAACAATGCCTGCTTGCGCAAAGGCGCCGGCGCGCTCCATTCCAGCCATTCGCTCAGCAGCGGGAAATACAGGCCTAGCCGGATGGGGCGGTCGTCCCGCTGAAGCATCAATCGCGCGTAGCGTTCCAGCTGTTCCCGGTATCTCTCCTTCTCCTGTTCGAGAAAATTCTCCCGGCCCGTGCCTTCATGCGCGCTGGTCTTGTAATCGATAATCCATCGGACGCCGTTTTCGTCGATAAAGGTGCGGTCGATCACGGCTTCGCACAAATTGCCGTCGATCAATCCGGCGATTGGCAATTCGCTCGCCGCGTCTGGATAATCGTCGAGCAGCCATCGCCCGCGCGGGTCGCACAAGGTCTGGAGGAGGCCCGATTCTACGCGGTCTATGGCCCACTGCAGGTCGTCCGGCGGAGTGCCCAGGTTCATCAATATCGCTCGATAGGCGCCCCGGTGGGAGTGAACTGCCGCATCGTCCCACGCTTTCAAACCCTCGCGCGCGATTCGCTGCAGGAATCCATGCAGCGCTGCGCCGGCGTAACGGGACGAATTGCTCGCGTGCTCAAACGCGACTACAGGTGGTCCCGCTCGCTCTATGCGCGGACGCTCCCACTCCACTGGCGGAGGCGCAGGAGGGATACGCCACATGGCGGGCAAGCGGCGGATCGTTCTGCTGCTCTGCGCCCGCTCAACCTCCTGGTGGTGCGCCGGACTGGCGAACTGTTCGGCGACCACCGGCCACAGCAGCTTTAAGAACGATCGCGATTTGGGCTCTCCAACCGTCCCGTCATCCTTCACTTTTGCCGAGCCCAGCAAGTGCAGGCTGCGCCGCGCCCGCGTTGCGGCGACATACAACAAACGCGCTGTTTCCTGATCCGACTTTCGAAGTTCGATGCTCGCCAGATACCGATAAATCGGGTCTTCGCCGCCGCCCGATTCCGCGATCGGCGCGAGCAGCAGTTCGCCGTGATGCTCCAGCCAAAGTAGCAGGCGCTGGTCATCGGGGCGAGGGATCGCACCCAGGCCAGGCAAAATCACCGTGTCGAACTCCAACCCCTTCGCCTTGTGGATGGTCATCAGCTGCAATTGATCAGCGGCCTTGGCGTTCGGCTGCGCAAACAGAGCATTCACTTGCTCGCGGAACCATTCGAAATCGGCCAAGTCGGCGCCCTCCGCCAGCCCTTCCAGCAGATCGAAATAGGCAGCGGCATCTTCGAGCGCGGTTTCATCCTCCACGCAAGCAGGTCCGCCTAGATGCAGCCACGTGCCTTCCACCCAATCGCGCAACGGCTGGCGGCCGCGTTGGGCGATGGCTTGTTCCATGGCCGGCAGAATCCGCTGGATACGCGCGCGTCCGTCTTCACTGAGCTCTTCGTGCGGCCGGTGGAGCAGATCCCAGATGGTGGCGCGATGGTCGGATGCCGCTAGCGCGTGCAGATCGTCGAGAGTGAGGCCGCACCACGGCGCGCGCAGCACGGCCAGCCAGGACACGCGGTCCGCCGCGTGCAGCAGCGCGAACGTCAGGGCCATCAAGTCTTCCACAACCTGCCGTTCACCCAGTTGATCGATCTCGATGGCCTGAAACGCGATTTGATTGCGCTTCAACGCGCTGACGATCTCGATCAGATGCGCGCGTGAGCGCACCAACACCGCGGTGCTGCCGTTGCCTTCGGCCTCGAGCAAATCGATCACACGAGTCGCTTCTTCTGTGCCATCGGTGACCGCGTGCACGGCGACCACCGCGTCCGTGCCTTCGGTGCCGGGAACGCTTGCGGAATACGCCACTGCACCGGATTCGGGATCATCGCTCGCCGGCAAAATCGATTCGAACGTCCGGTTCACCCACTCCACAATCCCTGGCCGCGAACGAAAGTTCACGGCGAGCGTCAATGGCTCCAGCCGGATCGCGCCAATGCCTTCCAGGCGCGCCTTGAGAAACAGACTCACATCCGCCTGGCGAAAACGATAAATGGACTGCATAGGATCGCCCACCAAGAAGAGTGTCCGCCCATCACCCGGCTCCCATCCGGCCGTCAGCTTTTCGATCAACCCAAACTGCGTGTAAGAGGTGTCTTGAAATTCATCCACCAGGAAATGCCGGATGTGCTGGCCGAGCGCCAATGCCAAATCCTCCGGCTCATCCACTTTTCCCAGCGCGGCGGATGCGCGGATCGCCAGCTCGGCGAAATCCACGCGGCCGCGTTCGCGAAACACCAGCTGCAACTCGGCCGCGGCGAGCGTGAGAACGGACACAGCCGCCTGGACGGCCTGCCATTGCGGCTCGGTGAATTGCGGTGTGGGCCAGTCACGAAACCGAGCCAGCAATTCCAGCAGAGCATCTTCAGCCCGCAGGCGCGCGAACAACTGCTCGCAACGAGCCTTGAGCGGATGTCCGGCCGCTCGTTTGCGCAGATCGCCGCCTTTCGTCAGCAACAGATCGGCTACTTTATTCCAGTTCTCCAAATCTTCCAACCGAGCCTCGGGAAAACGTTCCAGATCGCAAAGAAAAGCGATCTCGGCCGCGACATCGCCGTCAAACGCTTCGCTCAGTCGCCTGAGTTCTTCCAGAATGAGGCGCTGCAGTGAGTTTTCCAATTCGGCGCGGAGATTCGCGCCCGTATGGCGCAACCATTGATCGCGACGTTCCAGCATCTGGCTGATGAGCTGGCGAGCCCGCTGGAAATCGTTGTCCAGATGCAGAAGGAGATGCGCCAGGCCCGCATGCCCGTTCTCCAGATGGGTGAGCGTGTTTCGCGCCGCTTCCCGATACAGATCCTCGGCTTTTTCCGAAATCTCGGGCATCGCTCCAAAACGCGCCAGCCACGGCATCCGGCGTGTGATGGCCGCGCACAAAGCGTCGATGGTCTCGATGCGCAAACGCGCGGGATTTCGCAACAGGTCCCAGCCCATCTGCCGCTCATGATCGAGAACATTGCGCGCGATCTGGTACGTCAACCGTTCGTGTTCCGCCTCGGGCTCCATTCCCCGGCGTGCCGCCCGCAAAGCCTCCATCACGCGCGATCGCATTTCGCCCGCTGCTTTGCGCGTGAACGTAATCGCGACCACGGCATCGGGAGTCTCGACAGTTTCGAGCAGCTTCAGATAGCGCTGGATCAGCAATTCGGTTTTGCCCGAACCCGCCGGCGCCTGCACGATGAACGATTGTGAGACGTCCAGGGCCCGCAGCCGGGCGGCGCTATCCGCGATCATTTTTGCAGCTCCCGTATGCGGCACAGCGCGCGCAGGCCGCAGTTATCGCAAGCGCCCGGCTTTGGATCTACTTCGGCTTTACCGTGGCGAAAGTCTTCCGCCAAATGCTCTAACACGAGTCTCCATTCCAGCACTTGCCGCTCAAACGGAAGCGCCGAATCGATCGGCATTTTGGCCAGAGCTGGCAGCCTGACATCGCTCGCCGTGAGGCCGCGAAACCGCAGTTCGCCCGTGCGGATCATGGCGAACGAAGCGCCGGCCACCGGATGGTCACTGGTGGCACAATACAGCGGAAGCTGCGGTTCATCGGGCCGCCCGCCTTCCCAACCGCGCGGTTTGAGCTGGCCGGTCTTGTAATCCAGAATGATCTCGCGGCCATCGGGCAGCACGTCCACGCGATCGGCGCGTACCTGAATCTGCAACCCAGCCACCGACACCACGCGTTCGGCTTCGATGCCCCCGATGCTGAAATCCGAACGCGATTTCTCAATCTCCAGCCACTCAGACAAGAGTTTCTGCAAACGCCGCTTCTCAAGATCCCGCCCAATTCCGGGCCCGAGTTTTGCCACTGCCGCATCCGCGCCTCGATCGATTAACGCTCCCAATTCCGTCGCGCCCAGCTCTATCAAACCTGCCTGCGACCCAAGTTCGCGCCAGATGAATTCCAACGCTTTGTGCACTGTGGTTCCGCGATCGCGATAACTCAATCCCAGATCGGCCTCTTCCAGTGGCCGGGCTCCGAGCCGGTGTTTGGCGAACGAGCGGAACGGGCACGCCGCCATGTCTTTGAACAGCGACGCGCCGCCGGTGGAGTCGCTCTGCGCCAGCTGGGGACCGGTTTCGTCCGCGATTTCCTCGAACGTCGCTGAGGAGCGCATATGCGCGATCCACTCGTTCGTGTACGGCTCATCATCGCGCAACCACGAACCTTCAGCCACTAAGGGGCTTGGCGCCAAGGCACGATCGCCCTCAGTCTCCGGATAACTCAAGACAACATCGGGTGCGCTCGCGAGCAACCGCTCCATCAACTTATTTGCGAACTCCAGTTCGCGATCCGGCGAGGCGTGCGGAAGCCCGCACTGGCGCTGCAGAGACGTCGGAAGGAATGGATTCGGGCTCGCCGCGGCCGGCAGTGCTTCATCATGCAGTCCCATGATCCACAGATGATCGAAGCGCAAGCCGGCCGCCTCAAGCATTCCCATCACCTGCACTGGCGCGCCTTCGTCTTCCATTTGAAAACGAGTGTTCGCCGCCTGCCGACGCAGCCAATCCACCACCTGTGCCAGATTCATCGGCGGCGCGGTGAGATCCAGCGCGGCAAAGCTGGAGAGCACGCCGTTCCACGCTTCGACGGCCTGGAACTCATGCGCTCGAGAGTGCCCGGTCGCCCGGCCAGCCAAAAGCGTCGAGCAAATCCACGATCCCTCGACTCCACTCGCTCGGCTGCTGCTCTCCCGGCAGCTTCCGAAGCTGCTTCTCGACGCGCCGCAGCACGCGTTGCAGTTGGGGACAACTTCCCGGCGCCTCCAGCAAGCGGGACACAGATACATCCCACAAACCGTTCTTCCGAAGCTTGGCATCCAGCTGTGCGCGCGCTTGCCATTCCTTTTCCGCGCCGCCCAGAAAAGGCGATCGCAGCAACATACCCGCGCGCGGTAAAGGCAGCTTGCCCTGTGCGAATTCCAACATGAGAAGAGCGGCGCGCACTGCCGCATATTCAGCGAGCGACGGTCCAATCGATAAATGAAATGCCCGCTCGCGCTCCCTCCATTCGCGGCCAGGATCCAGCACTTCACCAAAAGTTCGTTCTACCTTCGGACGCAGGCGCGTCAGATCCGGCGCGACAATTATCCCGATCTGTGTCCTGGGATCGGCCTCGAGCAACCCACGCGCCCAAGCCGCGGCGCTGCGGATCTCTGCGGAAGAATCGAGCAATTTCCTGCGCTCTGGAGCCGCATGATAATCCCGAGTCTCCAGCGCGCGCCATGACCCGAGCGCATCCAAAAGCTCGGCTTGCTGCGGTGTCATTTCATCGAAGCCCGCGATGTAAACTGCAACCGGCCGCGGCACCTCGCCCGCCCCAAGTCTTTCCCGCAGAAAATCGCTGAGCCGCGCGCGCTCCAACCAGCTATTGGCCCGGCAGCGCTGCCGAAACTCGCGCCACCAATTCGCAAACGCCGCCCAATCCTGAGACGCTTCAAAGCTCCCATCCACGGGCACCCGATACTCCGCAATGAGCCGCGAAGTCTCCATGACCTGCCGCGCCGTCTCAGGGATCTGCAGCAGCGACGCGCCCTCCGGTGATTCGCGGATGACCTGCTCCCACAGCATTTGTTCTTGGAGCGCATCGAGGAGAACCGGAGTGTTCTCGTCGGCCCAGCGCCCCAGCCACTGGCCCCAGGTCCTATCGAGAAAAGCATCCAGCGGCAGAACGTCCGGGCGATTCCACACGGTGTGTCCGAGCGCCGCTTCCATTGCGTGAAACTCGCGTGCCAGCACTCGTGCCAGACGGCGGCCGGCGGTGAGAACGGTGGCGCCATCCTGAAGCGCGCGGAAAATCTCCTCATGCATGTGCTTTCATGATAATTTGAGCAAACGAATCACGATTGCGATCGATGGCCCCGCCGGCGCCGGGAAAAGTACCCTCGCGCGGCGCATCGCGGCCAAACTGGGATTTGTATATGTCGACACTGGCGCCATGTACCGCGCCGTGGCGCTGTGGGCGCTGCGCACCAACGTGGCGGTCTCCGACATGCATCGACTGGAGCAGCTCGCCAACGCGGCGCACATCGAATTCGCCCCTGGCGATGGCATCGTGTTGCTGAATAACGAAGACGTGACGGAGGCCATTCGAACTCCGGAAGTGAGCCAGGCCGCGTCCGAAGTGTCGCTGGTGCCGGCGGTGCGCCGCGCGCTGGTGGAAAAGCAGCGCGAGATTGGCGGGCAGGTTTCGGTGGTGATGGAGGGCCGGGACATCGGCACCGTGGTTTATCCCGAGGCCACGGTCAAGATCTTTCTCGACGCGCTGCCCGAAGAGCGCGCCACGCGGCGGGCGAACGAGAGCGCGCTGCCAGCGGATCTGGTGGAGCAACAAATCCGCGAGCGCGACCAGCGGGACCGCGGACGCGCGGAATCGCCTCTGGTGCAGGCGCCCGACGCCGTCTATGTGGACACTACGGGGCTCAGCATCGACGAAGTGGAAGCGGCCATTTTGAAAATCATCCGTGATCGCACCTCCAACGGGCGTGAACGAACTCAATGAACAATTTGCTTGTAATGAAGTTCGGCGGCACCAGTATGGGTTCCGCCGAAAGGATCCGGGTGGCTGCGGCCATCTGCACCGAACAGAAAAAGCAGCGGCCCGTGCTGGCGGTTGTCTCCGCCATGTCCGGCGTCACCGATCTGCTGCTGGGCGCGCTGCGTCACGCTGAAGCGGACGACGAAGCGGGCATCGAATCCAGCATTCGCAGCCTTTCGGATCGGCACGAAAAGGCCTGTCACGAGCTGCTGCGCGAGCCCCAGCGCTGCGAACGCGCGATGGCGGGAGTGCGAGAGCTGATCGCTGATTTTCACCGCATCGCTCACGGCATGTTGATGCTGGGCGATCGTCCGATCAAATCCGTGGATGAAGCCATCGCCATCGGCGAACGCCTGTCGGCCTTGATGATCGCCGAATATCTGGAAGCTTCCGGGATTCCCGCGCGGGCGATTAACGCCGCCGAGGTGATCGTCACCGATGCGGTCTTCGGTAACGCCACGCCGATCATGGAAGCCACGCGGCGAAAGGCCGCGGCAGTGATTGATCCGTTGCTCGCGAGCGGCATTCTGCCGGTTGTCACGGGCTTCAATGGAGCAACTGTGGACGGCCGGCCTACCACGCTTGGGCGGGGAGGATCGGACTTCTCCGCCTCGATTCTTGCGGCGGCGCTCGATGCCTCCGAGCTCTGGATCTGGACTGACGTAGATGGCATTATGAGCGCAGATCCACGCTCGGTTCCGGAAGCCCGCGTGCTGGACGCACTTACCTATAACGAAGCAGCCGAGCTGGCCTACAACGGCGCGAAGGTTCTGCATCCGCGCACGCTGGCGCCGCTGATCGAGCGCCAGATTCCGGTGTGGAGCAAGAACAGCTTTCATCTGGACCATCCAGGCACGCGCATTGTTCCAACAGTGGAAGCGGCCGCCGGCCCTCGCGCGGTGACATCCATTGCCAACGTGGCGCTGGTGTCCATTGAGCCGGCCAGCGCAGCGGTGAGCGGTACGCGGCTGATGGCGCGCGCTCTCGAAGCTCTGGCGGACGCCAACGCCGAAGTGCTGGCTTTGAGCAGCTCCAGCTATCGCCAGAGCTTTTGTTTTCTGGTGCGCAAGGAAGAGCTGGGGGGCGTGATGAAGTCGCTCGAAGCGGATCTGGCGCTCGAACTGACGCATGGCTATCTGAAACCGATCGCGGTGGATGATAACGTCGGGCTGCTGGCGCTGGTGGGCGAAGGCATGCGTGGTACGCCGGGCCTGGCGGGGCGCCTGTTCCAAGCTATTTCGGACCAAAACGTGAACATCATCGCGATCGCGCAAGGGTCCAGCGAACTCACCATCAGCATTGTCGTGCGGCGCGACGGGCTGGAGCGGGCCATCCAGGCCGTTCACCGCGAGTGCCGATAGCCCTTGCGCAGACACCTGTGAACGCCGGCATCATCGCGATCGCGCAAGGGTCCAGCGAGCTCACCATCAGCATCGTGGTGCGGCGCTACGGGCTGGAGCGAGCCATCCAGGCCGTTCACCGCGAGTGCCGATAGCCCTCGCGCAGCCGCGCCGACGCGTGTGAACGCCCTGTGTCAAACTGAAGTCGTGCCGGAATATTGCACCTGTGGCGCGCAATTGCCGCCTGACGCTCGCTTTTGCCACAAGTGCGGCAAGCCGCAATACGACTACCCTGGGCTGGAAGAACCAGAGGCCCCGCCGCCCATCGAAGTGCCGGCTCTTGCACAGCCCGCCTTGGCGCAATCTTCGCCGGAGATTGGTTTTCACAATCGGCTGGCGGTGCGGATCGGGTTCGTTGCCGCGGTAGCGGCGGTGTTCGTATTCCTGGTGCCGCTGCCATTTCCTTTTCTGCGCCTGCTGGTGGCGTTTCTGGCCGGTGGATTCTTCGCTGTGGTCTTATACTCCCGCCGCACGGGGCAAATGCTCAGCATCCGAAGCGGCGCGCGCATGGGCTGGATTACCGGCATCTTCTCGTTCACCATGCTCAGCGTTCTGTTCGCTGTGGTGATGGTGAAGATATCGAACGACGGCGGGCTGCCGAAATATCTGCTCAGCCAGCTGCCCCCCAACGACGCTCGTTCGGAAAGCGTCGCACAAGCCTTCAACGATCCCGCCATGCTGGCGGTGCTGGTGCTGCTTTCCTTGGGGATGTTGTTCGTCGTGCTGACGGCGCTGCCGATCATCGGCGGAGCACTGGGCGCCAAGGTTCTCGAGAAGGAATGATCCGCCGCAATACGGCGCGCGGCCTGGCGATTGCTGCGGTCTTCCTGATAGCCGGTCCGTTAGCAGCAGCGCTCAGTCCGGAACAGCGGCAACTCAACATCCAGTCTTTCGAATACGTCTGGACTACCATTCGCGACAAGCACTGGCAAACCAAGCCGGGCGGTTTAGACTGGCAAGCGGTCCACGACGAGTTCCGGCCAAAGATCGAGGCCGCCGATAGCATGGACGCTGCGCGCGCGGTGCTGAACCAGATGCTCGGGCGCTTGCACCAGACGCATTTTGCGATTGTCCCAGGCGAGCTCTATTCCAACGTGGACAGCCTGCGCGGCGACACAACGACAGGCATCGATGTCCGCGTACTGGGCGCACAGGTGCTGGTCACTTCCGTGGACCCGGATTCGTCGGCCTTCGCGCAGGGCGTGCGGCCCGGCTGGGAAATATTGAAGATCGCCCGCGCAGAACTTGGTCCAGTGGTCGCGAAACTGAATGAGACCTACGCAGGCTCTTCGTTGCGCGATCTCATGCTGCGCCGGGCCATCCTGGGACGGCTGGAAGGCGCGGCCGGAGCGGCTCAAATCGAGTTTCTGGACGGTGACAATAAGCACGTCAGCAAAACCATCGAGCAAGGGCAGCCCAAGGGCGAGCTGGTGCAGTTCGGCTATCTCAACCCGATACAGGTCTGGTTCAAATCGTCGAGAGTGGGCGACGGAAACATTGGATATGTTGCGTTCAACGCGTTTCTGGATGCCCAACGTTTGATGACGTCTTTCGGGGAAGCCGTGCAGTCCTGCGAGAAATGCCAGGGCTTCATCGTCGATCTGCGAGGAAATCCCGGCGGCATTGGCATCATGGCGATGGGGATGGCCGGCTGGTTTATCTCGCAGCCCAATCAGATGTTGGGGACTTTGTATATGCGCGACACCACTCTGAGGTTCGTGGTGAATCCTCGCCTGACTACTTTTGGCGGCCCGCTCGCGATTCTGGTGGATGGCACGTCGGCGTCCACGTCCGAGATCATGGCGGAAGGCTTGAAGGACTTGGGACGCGCGCGCATATTCGGGACGCGCACGGCCGCCGCCGCTTTACCGTCGGTGTTCGAAAAGCTCCCGAACGGCGACGGATTTCAGTATGCGATTGCCAATTACATTTCCGAAGGCGGCAAGCCGCTGGAAGGCCTGGGCGTGACGCCCGACGTGGAAACGCCGCTCACCCGGCAGGCGCTGCTGGCCGGCCAAGATCCGGCGCTGGATGCGGCCATGGCCTGGATCGAAAACCGGAAATGAATCAGGCGTGAATGGGTTGCTCTTCCAGCAGTGTGACGATGCGATCGCGAACATCGGCGGTGACGCGGCCTCGATCGCGCATTGGCACTTGATCGGTGGGAATGGGTTCGCCGATGCGCATGGTCACCCGTCCGCTCCGCACGTGTCCGGATCCAAAAGGCAGCACTTCGCGCGTGCCTTGCAAGGCGATCGGAACCAGCGGGACTCCCGCGCGGATCGCGATGTAGGCCGCGCCTTCCTTGAAGGCCGCGAGCTCGCCGGTATGGGATCGCCCGCCCTCGGGAAAGATAAGCAGCGAGATGCCGCGCTCGCGAATGGTTTGCGCCGCGGTGGTCATGGTTTTCACGGCGGCCCGCGCGTCGTCCCGCGGAACGGGGATGTGTCCGGCGCGCGCCAGATGCGTTCCGAGCAGCGGAATCTGAAACAGTCCGCGCTTGGCAAGAAAACGGAATTGTACTGGAATGTTTGCCAGCACTACCGGCGTGTCCATGTAACTCAGGTGATTGGAGACCAACACGTAGCTTCCGCCCGGTGCGATCTTTTCCAGGCCTTCCACTTTCACCTTCACTCCGCTCCCCGCCAGAAGAAAGCGTGCCCATGCACGCGCCACTGCGATCTGCCTGCGCCCGCTAGTCTCAAAGAGAGAGATCCCAAGACTCACCAATCCGAAGCCGATGGTGGCCAGAACGATGAGCGGAGCAGTGATGAAATAGGCCCGAAGAAAAGACACTCGTTCTATTTTACGGGTTCTGTTTTACCAGCAGCGCGCGTGCCTCGCCGGCCAGGTAAAGCGAACCAGCGATGAAGATGACGTCGTCAGGCGCGGCATCCGCGAGCAGCGCGATGGCTTCGCTGATGGAATGCGTCACCCGAGCGCCCTGCGCGGGGATCTCCTCGGGAGCCATGGCCCGTGTATTCGCGGGCGCGGTCAGGATGATTCGATCGGCCAGCGGAAATAGCACCGAAGTCATTTCAGCGACGGCCTTGTCGCGCAATGCGCCATATACAATCCAGATGCGGCATCCGGAATAGAATTGGCGAATGTAAGCGGCCAGCGCGCGCGTTCCAGCCGGATTGTGAGCGCCGTCGATGATGATCTCGGGCCGCTCGGAAACATGCTCCAAGCGCGCCGGCCAGCGCGCCGTGGAAATACCGGCAAGCGAAACGCCGAGCTCGGCGAGTGCGATGGCGGCGACGCGCGCGTTCTCCACTTGATGCTCGCCCGCGAGCGCGCAGACAACCTCGACGCCGCGCAAACGAAAACGGCTGCCGCGCGCATCCATCGCAAGATCGGTGATCGGCCAGTCGCGCGAGAGCGTGTACGCTGCTTCCGCCTTCGCGCGAAGAACTGCCTCTGCCTCCGGCCGTTGCTCGGCGAACACGGCGGGCACACCCGGCTTCAGAATGCCGGCCTTTTCGGCCGCGATTTGTTCGATGGTATCGCCCAGATAGATTTGGTGATCGTAGTCGATCGGCGTGATCACGCAAAGCTCGGGAGTCACTACGTTGGTGGCATCCAAGCGCCCGCCCAGCCCCACTTCCAGCACCACCGTGTCCAGCTTCGCATCGGCGAACGCAACGAATGCCATGGCGGTGACGGTTTCAAAATAGGTGGGGTGCATGTCGAGCTCGCCCGAAGCCAGCATGCGCTCAGCGGTCTCGTGAACGCGGACAAAAGCGCGGGCGAATTGCTCTTGGGTTACTGGCTGTCCGAGGATTTGAATTCGCTCCGTTGGCTCCACTAGGTGCGGAGAGATGTAGAGCCCGGTGCGAATCCCGGCCGCGCGCAAGCCGGCTTCGATCATCGCGCAGGTGGAGCCCTTGCCGTTCGTTCCAGCCACGTGAACCCAGCGGCACGCGCGGTGTGGATTGCCGAGAGCCTGGAGCAGGAGCGTGATTCGTTCCAGACCCAGCTTCGCGGTCAGCACCTCGTTGCCCAGCGAGTAAAGATATCGGACTGCCTCGGCGTACTCCATCAGCCCAGTGCCCCGCTCCTGGCGAAAATCGGACGCGCGGCCAGAGCCAGCAGCGCCGTTCCGCCCACAACTTTGAGTTCGAAGATCCAGACGGAAGCCACGCCCGGAGGCGGCGCTGCCGAGAGAACGATGGCGAGTATCGTAATCAGACCGCCTGCGGCGCCCGCCCAGCGCTGCCCGAATTTGAAACCGCTGGCGAAAATATATACGAACGGCAGAAACGTCGCGACCACCGTGAGGTCCACTAGAATCTGATAGGCGCTGCGCAGCGTCTCGCCGAGTTGCATCAAAAGCAGAAGAATACTGGACAGAATTCCTTGCGCCAGGATGGAAACGTAGGGCGTGTTCCAGCGCGGGTGAAGTTTCGCGAAAGCCGCGGGAAGGTAATGATCCAGTCCCAGTGCGAAGGGCAGGCGCGTATTTCCCGCGACGAACGCCGTAAGCTGTCCCACCACGCTGATCGTGATGAGCAGCGCGAAGCAAGGTGACAGCCAGCTTGCGCCCAAGCGTGCGCCGGCCACTTGGCCCGCCTGCGCCAATCCGGTCAGCGTGCTGATTTTTTCGGGCGCCAATAGCGCCAGCATCGCCGCGGTTCCGGCCATGTAAAAACCGGCGCACGCCAGCCCACTGATCCATGCCGCGCGCGGGATCACCCGGGCTGTATCGAAGATTTCACCGCCCAGAATCGGTGCCACTTCCAGTCCGACAAAGGCGAAGGCGATCTGGGACCAGAAATTCAGGCTGTTGAAGTCCAGATCGGGCATCAGGTGAAAACGGGTGGCAGGGCCATTGCGCAGCACGATTGCAATTCCGAACGCGACCAGCAGCGCTGCGAGCAAATAACTGGAAATCGCGCCGAGGATGCCGGCCCATTTGCCGATGCGCAGCCCAACCAGGTTCAGGAGAAATGTCAGCCAAAGCGCAGCCAGTGTCGCTGGTATGGCGTACCGCGCATCTTCTGAATACCGGATGCCGGTGTCGCCGAGCATAAAACTCGCCATCGCGACTCCGGAAAGCAGCAACGTCGGGAAGTAGCAAATGTTGCTCAGGAAATAGAGCCAGGCGCAGAGGAAGCCGTGCCAGTCGCCGAACGCGCGCCTGGTCCAGACGTACAGCCCGCCTTCCTCGGGAAACTTCCGGGTGAGAGACGAAACCACCAGCGCGCAGGGCAGGAAGAACGCGAGCGCGGCCACCAGCCAGAGCGCTAGCGATCCAGGCCCGGCGTGCGCGGCCGCAGCCAGCCAGCGGACGCCCAGCACCGCGGAGATGTTGAACAATACCACGTGCGGGAGCCGCAGTTCGCGCCGCAGCGCCGGTTGGCTAGGGGCTGTCAAATAGTCAGCGTACACTAAGGGAAAGAGACAACCCATGGCGACAACTTCCAAAGTGCTGACTTATCAGGACTGGCTCAAGCTCCCCGAGGTGGAGGGTGTCGAAGAGGTCGTCAACGGTGAGATCGTTAAGATGCCGCCGAACAAATGGAATCATACTCGAGTTGTCGAAGCCCTTGCGCACCAGCTTAGGGCGCGATTGGATCCGGAAGCAACACACGTCGTTACTTCCGTCTTTGGATTAGTGGTCCGCCCGGAGCCACTGGCTCTGCGCGTGCCGGATTTGGCGATATTTCATGCCAACCAGATTGTCGAACAAGATGGCTACATCCATTCGGCGCCAGAACTGGTGGTGGAGATGCTTTCGCCCGCCAACACCCGCGCCGAACGCGCCGAAAAGCTGAAGGATTACGAAAGCCTCGGCGTGCCTGAAGTCTGGGTGGTGTCTCCCGAAGCGCAAACCGTTGAGGTTCTGCTGCTTCAAGACGGGCGCCTTACCACCACAAGGCTGCTGCGCGAAGGCGAGCTGAAGCCGACGCATTTTCCCGACGCCGCCGTTGACATCGCCGCCATCTGGCCCAAATAAAAAGCGCCGAGTGCGGTGAAGCACCCGGCGCGTAAAACAACTGCTTAATTTAAGCTGCCTATTTCGGGCAACCGATTCTCTTCATATCGGCTTCCGGCAGGTCCTTGGCGTCGCGGGCCGCGGCCGGCAGAGCCAAGCCTTTCGGAACCAGCCAGATTTCCACTCGCCGGTTCTTGGCGCTGTCCGTGTTTTCAATCGCCTGGCCCCTACGCTCCTTAGGAGGCGTAGTGGATACGGCGCAAGAAGTCGGCAGGGATGGCGTTTCTTGCGTGGCGCCGACCCAAACTTCCCTTGATCCGCGACACGTCGAGCGAACTGCAGGTACCGCTGCCACCGCTTAACACTCCGGCGGTGTTGAGCACCCGCTCCCGATCCAGATTGCGGCCCCGGCGCGACCTGCCGCTGGGAGCCTCGCTCGAATCGATGTGTCCCACCAGGACAACATCGTAATTCGGGTTGGCGGCGAGCTGCGGATACAACTGCTCGATGAGCACGCGCTTGCCGCAATTGTTGACTCGCGCGCTGTTCTCCGGGAACAGGATATCGCCGAAATGCGTCGCCTCCGCGGCTTCGTTGACCGTGACGGTGGTGGAAGCGCTTCCGGATCCGCCCTTGCCATCGGTTACCGTGGCAGTGACGGTCACCTGCTTGGACTGCGGACGGCTATGATCCGCGCTGAAAGAGACGGGCGTGGAGTCGAATTGAGCGTCCGGACCGGTGCCGGTAACCGTGCCCTCCGTCGCCGCCCAGCTATAAGTGAGTGTCCCGCTGCAATCGGAACCGCTGGCCGTTGCGTGTACCGCAGCCATCTGTCCGTGATTGAGTTCCGCGGGATTGGCGGTTACGCCGTTCACCGTCGGCCGGCTGTAGTTGTTGACGTGGATGGTAATGGGACTTGCGTCCGCGCCGCGGCCGGGGTTGGTGGCGTCGGCGATATGCAGGCCGATCATGATGTCGCCCGAGGAATTCGGCATGTAGGTGTACTGAGCGCCGGTGCCCACCGAGCTTCCATTGGCGGACCATTGATAGTTCAACTGGTGCCCTTCCGGGTCGGTGGCGTTCGAGCTGAGATTCACCGCGTCGCCCGGACAAACCGTGGTCGGGCTGGCATTGATCGCGCCCGGATTAATTGCCGCGGCCGGCGGCGGTGGCGGTGTTGGCGCCGGAGGAGTAACCACGGGCGCAGCAGCCTCGCCGCGATGGCCCAGATACAGCGTGAGACCGGCGGTGGCCTGAAGGCCGTTCAAGATCTTGCCGTTGGGGATGTAGACCGTACCCAAGCTGGGCGGTCCACTCGGCAATCCAAAGCGCGGACCAATTCCCACTAAGCCCCGGACGTCGATGCGGAAACCAAACCACTTGTTCGCCTGGTACTTGATTCCGCCGCCATAATTGCCTTGGAACCGCTCGTCGGTATTAAAGGCGTCAAATCCGGAGTTCGGAGGCATGGCTTCGCCCCACTTTTTCGCATTCTTGCCGAGCACGTCCCACGTTCCGCCCGGGCCAGCAGCCACGAACGGCCGGAACTTGTGGTCGCGCGGCGTAAAGTGCAACACCACATCCACTGCCGGCTGCAGAGTGTGGATCGGGAACGGCGGTTGGAGGATGACTCCGTCCGGTGGATTCGACAGGAAATTATACTTGTTCCACGAATACGCGTTGAAGCTTTCCTCGATCCCTACGTAGTTCCAGAAATTCTCCGTGACGCGGCCGCCCAGTATAGCGCCGTCCTGAATCTTGCCGCCCAAACCCGCGGGGATCCTCTTGTAGTCCGAATATCCCCCGTAGATGTTTAATTCAAAGAAATTGTTGTTCTCATCTGATGAGTGTGCCGCCGCGTTTTGCGCGCGCGCCGGATTTGGAATTCCTACGACGCCCAGTGCAGCCAGCGCCAGGACCGGATACCTCCATACTCCTCGCATTGTTTTTCACCTTTCCTCTGATTCATTTACTGCTTGTAAGAACAGCGTGATCACCCTGTTGGGCCACAGTGGCCTGAGGCAGATCGAAAACCAACGCCCCCCGCGCGGCACTGAGCGCGAAAATCCGCTGGGGAAGGTCGGGTGCGAACCACAGCATTCGAATGGCGGCGCCTTGCAATCCCTCATTGGAGAACTCCCGCCAGGAATTGCCGCCGTCCACAGTGCGGTAAACATTGCCGTACTGCACCAAAAAGGCTTCGCGTCCCTGGGATGGATTGAAGCGAACCGAGTCCACCGTAGCTGCGGGAACGCCTTCGGTCACAAGCTTCCACTGTGCGCCTTCGTCAGTAGACTGCAAAATGCCGCGGGAAGTTGCAGCAAGAATGGCGATATCGTGCTCCACCGGGAGGGCCACATCGTAGATGTAGTACCCGTTCGGTACCAGGGCCGCTTGCCAGGTGCGGCCGGAATCCTCGGAAATGAACAGACCGGAACCGGTTTGGACTGCCAGGCGGGACGCGCCGGCCGGAGGAGCGTAAATCGCCAGAACCGATACGCCGGTGATCCCGGGGGCCTTCACTTGCTCCCAAGTTGCCCCGGAATTGGAACTTCGGAACAGCCCTGAGTCGGTTCCCGCGAACAGGACCAATTTGTCTTTCTCCAGTTTCACGGCCCGAAGGGCGTGGATATGCACCCGCCCCGCACTACGGATCACTTGGGCGGGCCGGCCCTTCCTGATCGTCCGCACGATCACGGCACGAGGCTCCGGCACAGACACCCAGGTTCTCCCCGCGTCCGCTGATTTTAAAATCGCATCGTCGCTCGCGGCGAAAACCTCACTGGTGCTGCCCAAAGAAGTTGTCAGGCTATGCAAGTTCCTGCCCTGGAGCGCCTCTTCATTGGCCCGCAGGGACCACTGGAGACCGCCGTCGCTGCTTACAAAGACGCCGCCATACAGGCCCTCGTAGGTGCTGCTGGCGTACAGACGCTTGCCGTCTGAAGTGATCTCCGAGAGGCGATGATTCGCGAATCCTTCGTTCACCGCGTGGAACGTCTCGCCCGAATCCGTGCTCTTCAGGATGCCCGCGAATTCAGTGGCCAGATACAGGGTGTGCGGGTCGGCTGGATCGAACACCATCCAGTTGACCTGTTCCGTGGTCAAATGCTGCCAGGTTTTGCCGCCATCCGGCGATTTGAAAAGCCCCAGCGTGGTGCCGGCGAAAATAGTGTCCGAATTGTGCGGTTCTTCCGCGATGACATGGGTGCGGCGATGAGTGCCCGGAATGCCGTGGATCTTGATCCATGCCCCGCCGCCGCTGTCGCTCCGATAAATGCCGCTGCAGGCGCTGGCGAACACCAATTGCGGGTGGTTCGGGTCCACGCGGATGGAAAAGATATCGGAGTCGTCAATCAGACCGGTGGAAATGGAATGCCAGGTGGCGCCGCCGTCGGTGGTTTTCCAGGGTAAGTGCGGGGTTCCGGCATAGAGGATGCTGGTGTTGGAGGGATCGAAGGTCAGAGCGGTGATGTCCTGCATTTCCGGATCGTTCTCGCGCGAAATCCTGCGCCAGGTGGCGCCGCGATCCATGGAAACAAAAACACCTTTGGATGTTCCGGCGGCCAGCGTGCCGGAATTCTGCGGCGACATCGCCAGCGATTCGATGCGAAAGCCGCGGATGCCGGCCAGAGCCCGCCAGGTTTGGCCGCCGTCTTTACTCTCGTAAACACCCGAATCCTGCGAATCTCCCGCGTCCAGGCCCGCATAGTAATGCGGAGATTCTTTCGGATCGATCAAAACCGAGTTAAAGACACCGGGAGTTCCCCTCGGAAAAGGCAGCAAACGCCAGGATGCGCCCGCATCATCAGAACGAAACAGCAAAGAATCACGCGAACCGGCAACCAGCGTGCGGCCGTTCTCGGGATCAATCGCGATCGCTCGCGCGCTCCCGCCGAACGGACCAGCCAACTTCCACCCGCCAATTACAGGAAGCGTGGCAACCAGGAATATTGCGAGACCCAGGGCTGGTTGCCTACCCAGCTTTGTTAGTGGCACTTCTTAATACAATATCAAAAACCGATTGTCTTGGGAATCGCAGATGATTGGCGAAGTTATTGAAACGTCGATTGTTACAAGGATTTAATGCAACCCTTCGGGCGTGGAATGCGTCGAAGCATCCGTTATTTCCTCAGCCAATTCCCGAGGGCGATCCAAATTCTGCACCACTAACCGGCTGTTCTCGCCGGCGGTTTCAATTGAGATATCTCCGACGCCGAAAATCCGCTGCCCCATGGACTGAAGCACTCGAACGTCCTGCACTTTGGGGAGCTGGATGATCCGCATGGATTTGGAAGCCAGTCCGGTTTCGTAGCGCAGTTTGTCTCCGGCGATAGTGAGTTTCACGGCTTGCCGTTGTAAGTGGCGCTTGATGGGCCAAAGCAATATGAACAGGCTCACGATGGGTAAGTACGGAACGCGCTGATCGGGATATCGATCCACGACAAAGGTGTATTGAACGGCCACTGCCGCGCATACCACTAACAAGGCGTACACGTAACCGGCCTTGATGAATTTCATGCTGGGGCGAATCACGATGTCGGCCATCAGGCACAATTATAGTTACGCGATGAAGGTTCCTGTGAAGCGAGCACGGCGGAAGCCGATTCGATCCGGTGCGCGAATGGCCCGCTACGTCATCTCGTTACCCGAACGCGTGGTGCGCTCGGCCGCGGCGCTGGCCGGCGGATTAATTCGCGAGATCGGTGACGTGTCCATTCCCTCCGCGGTGCGCCGCACCAAGACTTACCAGATGATGGTGGATCTCGCGCTGCGCTTCATGATCGAGCAGGTGGGCGAGGTGAAAGGTGTCTATCCATCGGGCGGCGTTCTGGCCAGTGACTTTCTACTGCGCCGGACCGCGGGGCATGGAATCGAGCTGGCCGGATTGCTTACGTTTCGCGCTTCTCCCGTGTGGATCATGGCCGCGCTCGCCGACGTGTCCGGCGCCGGGCGGCACATCGTTCAGGAGATCGCCGATGCGCTGAAGCAAGAAGGGCTCCTTGCAGCGGACGCGAAATTCGAAAACGTCGATCAGCTTTTGGAAGGGCTGGAGCAAACTGCCAGCCAGGTGGCCGATCTGTGCAATGCGCCGCCACTGGATGTAGCCGGTCTTCGCCGGGAATGGAGCGCCTTCCGTGAAGCTGTGGCAAAACTCCCGCCGCGCAACCTGCCATCGGTGGGATTTCTCGCTCAGCATTGGGAGCAGTTGAAAGCCGAAGCCGCCGTGCAAAACCGTCCGGTGTTCGAATTGTCGTCGATGATGGCGATCTCGGCGATTGCACGCGTTCCGGTGACGCTGTTGAAACTGGCACGCGCCTCCAATCGCGCCGTCTGGCGATCCGGACAGACGCTGGGCGGAAGCGTCCTGCTCCACTACAGCCAGGTTTTGGGCGACATCCACGAGCGCGGCTACGCGGCGTATTGGGCGCAGGAGTTCCAGCCCTATCTGCGCGCGGCCGCCGGTCAGTTTTCACCCAAGCACCGGTCGCTGACGGCGCGCTGGCTGAAGAAGGCGATTCGGTAGGTCATATACTAGGGTCGAGTGAACAAGCGCGCCATCACCTGCCTGCTGTCCCTGCTGCTGGCTATTTCGGCCAGCGCCGCTGTGCCGGTTGCTCGTGCGCGAACGGGCGGCGCCAGTTCGGCGGTGGTCTGGATCGCACACGACGGAGCCGAGCAGAGCGTCGAGATCGCTATTCGCCGCGCCACGCGTGCCGCTCGCCCTGCTGTTCTGCTCAACTATGAATCGCCGGCGAAAGGCCGGCATTTTGCAGCGTCGCTCTACCAGCGTCCTCCACCTTCTCTTCGATAGTCACATCTCGAAGAAGAAAGGAGGGCGTTACCATGCGCCAATTCTGGCGAAATCTATTTCGTGATTCGGCTGGGCCCGAGTCATTAATTCCAGTGATCAACGGCCTGCGCGCGGATCTGCGCGCCTCGAGCGATGCCGAGCTGAAAGCCATCGATTGGCGAGCGCTAGGCCTTCCGGACGTCATTGCTCTCACGGCCGTGGTGGCCGAACGCGTGCTCGGCCTGAAGATGTTCGATGTCCAATTGAAGGGCGCGCTGGCCCTTACCGCCGGCAAGATTGTTGAGATGCAGACGGGGGAAGGAAAAACGCTGGCTGCCGCGCCTGCTGTGGTCTGGTTTGCCAGGGAAGGCGCGGGCGTTCACGTGATGACGGTGAACGATTATCTGGCGCGCCGCGACGCTCAATGGATGGGCGGTATCTACGAATTCCTAGGACTTTCCGTGGGCCATTTGCAACAGGGGCTGGCCTGGGGTGCCGCAAGTGACGATCGCCGCCGCGCGTACGCCTGCGATATCACCTATGCCACAGCCAATGAGATCGGGTTCGATCTGTTGCGCGATGGCTTGGCGCTCTATCCACGCGAGCAGGTGCAGCGGCCGTTCGGGACTGCGGTGATCGACGAAGCGGATTCCATCCTGATCGATGAAGCCCGCATTCCACTGGTGATCGCGGGCGGTGAAGCCGGCGAGCGGTCGCTGGCTTACCAAGTGGATCGCATCACGCGATTTTTCCACCGTGGACGGCATTTCACGCTGGATGAATACGCCCGCAATATCGCGCTCACCGATGCCGGCATTCGCGCCATTGAAACTTCGTTCGGCTGTGGCAATCTGTTCGAGGAACAGAACCTCGCGCTGCTGACGGCTGTGCAGGATTCCATCCACGCCCACGCGCTGCTGCACAGAGACGTGGATTACCTGGTGAAAGATGGCGCTATCGAATCGGTGGACGAGTTCAAAGGCCGCATCGCGGAGAACCGCCGCTGGCCGGCCGGATTGCACACCGCGATTGAAGCCAAGGAAGGCCTGGCGCTCAAGATCCAGGGCCGGATTCTCGGATCCGTCACGCTCCAGAACCTGATTTCGCTGTATCCGATGGTCTGCGGGATGACCGGCACTGCCGCCACGCAAGCCGAGGAGTTGCGCCTGGTCTATGGCCTGGAAGTGGAGGTGATTCCCACCAATCGGCCCATGATCCGCGCCGATTTACCGGATCGCGTGTATGCCAGGAAATTCGACAAGGAAAGAGCGGTGCTGCAGGAGATCCGGCGGCTCCACGCCAGCGGCCAGCCGGTATTGGTGGGAACGCGCAGCGTTGAGGAATCGGAGCGCCTGAGCGCCCGTTTATCCGACATTCCGCATCAGGTGCTGAATGCGCGGCACGAAGAACAAGAGGCGGGCATGATCGCGCGCGCGGGCTTGCCCGGGGCGGTCACGATTTCCACCAACATGGCCGGCCGCGGCACCGACATCCAGCTCGGCCCGGGTGTGGCTGAGTTGGGCGGGTTGCACGTGATCGGTACCAATCGCCACGAAAGCCGGCGCATCGACAATCAGCTGCGCGGACGCGCCGGGCGGCAGGGCGACCCCGGCAGGTCGGAATTTTTCATTTCCTTCGATGATGATCTGCTGGTGAAGTATGGCGCCGAAAGTGAGGATATCGAGAGCATCCAGCGCGTCGCCGAGGGGCAGAACCTCGAAATCCGCCGCTTTTTGCAGAAATATGAGAGCGTCATCGAAGGCCAGCGCCAGAAGATCCAGCAGCGCCGGCAGGCCATCCTGACTGGCGAGACAGAGACCTCGTCCGAATTGGAACGGCTGGTCGCACTGCGCACCATCGACGACGTGTGGGCGGATTACCTGGCGGCCATCACCGATCTGCGCGAAGGCGTCCAGTGGCTTTCCTGGGGTGGCCGCGACCCGCTGCATGAGTATTTGACGTCGGTTGATTCGATCTTCATCCAGCTGGAAGAGCAGCTCGACGAGGAGATCGCCAAGCGCTTGGAGGAGGCCCAAGAATCCGGCCTGGACCCCACCCAACGCGGAGCCACTTGGACTTATTTGACCAGCGATCAGCCGTTCGGAACCGCGACGGAGCGGATTACGCGTGGGTTAGTGCGAAAATTGGGGCATGCGCGCCCGTCTTTTTAAACCCGGACTGCGTCATTCGATTGGAGCCGAAGTTTGATCTTTCGGGAGGTTGAGGACCGCGACCTGATCGCCAAGGCGCGTCGGGGGCACGTGGAAGCCTACAACGTGCTCGTGTCTCGCTGGGAGAAACGTGTCTTCAATTATCTGTTGCGGTTGGTGGGGCAGCGCGAGGACGCTCTCGATCTCAGCCAGGATGTGTTCTTGAAGGCCTATCAGAATCTGAAGAAGCTGGACGACCCGGCCAAGTTCCCGGGCTGGCTGTTTCGGATTGCCCACAACGAGGCCTACTCATTGTTACGCAGGAAGCATCCAGAAGCCGAGATGACGGTCGAGCCCCGCATGGCCGAATCGAGCGGGGGGCTGTTCCCCATCGAGTCGGCACTGGCGGTACGTAGCGCGTTGGGGCGGCTGTCGGACGATCAGCGCGAGGTGGTGCTGCTCAAGGTCTATCAGGGATTCAAATTCGAGGAGATGGCGGAGATCCTTTCCTGTCCGGTCTCCACCGTCAAATCGCGCCTGTACACCGCATTTGATCTGCTGAAACAGACGCTGGCTCCAATAAACACCGGAGGCGCGGCCGGCGAGTAGCGGGAGGAAGAAATGAATTGTGAAATTGACTTAAAAGCGTATGTTCTTGGGGAAGCAACGCGGGAGGAGCGGAGCGCCGTGGAGGATCACGTGCGCGTTTGCCAGAGCTGCCGCGAGGACCTGGAACGGCTGAATCTGACGCGGTCGGCGCTGGCGTCGCTCGAAGACGAAGAGATCCCGCGCCGCATCTCGTTCGTGTCCGATCGCGTGTTTGAGCCGCACTGGTGGCAGACCGTGTGGCGCTCGGGCCCGGTGATGGGCTTTGCATCAGCGGCCTTGTTGTCAGCTGCCATTCTGGTGGTTGGTTTCGCGCGGCCGGTGCAGCCCCACACCGCATCTCAGGTGGATTCGGCCCAGATCGAACGCCGCGTGGAAGCTCAGGTGAATGCGCGTGTAAATGCCGCCGTCACCAAAGCCGTAAGCGACGCGGAAACCAGGCAGTCCGCGGAGTTCGCCAAAGTGATGGACGACGCCAAGCTCCAGCGCGAAGCCGACACGGCCGCGGTCCAGCAAGCCGCCGACTATATTCGAAGGCAGTTTGGGCGGTTTGAAATGGCCGCTAACGAGGGGTCCGGCAAATGAGAATCGCTGCTATTGCGCTTTTGTCGCTTGGTGCGCTTCCCGGCGGATCTTTGGCTGACAGTCCCAAGGTAAATCGCGGCATGATCGAAGCCATGGAGCGCAGCCTGGACCACAAGCTTTCGGGACTGTGGCCACAGGATCCGGTGGAAATGGTCGGACTGTCGCAGGGAACCTATATTCGCGGCTACGGAGCGGTTTTCCTGGGCGAGGTGAATCTGGCGCCCGCCGCGGGAATTACGCCGTTCCATCCGTCCGTAACCGCGGACGAGATTCGGCGCACACACGAGAAAAAGATGCAGCGCATGGCCGCCATTCGCACCGCGATGCGCGCCATGCTGGTGGATTCGGCGCGCTCGCTCGATTCGGTTCCCTCCGATGAACAGGTGGCCTTGGGGCTGTCGTTGTTCTATTGGAAGTGGGAAAATCGCGACGGCCTTCCGGCGCAGATCGTGATGCATGCGCCGCGCAAAGTGCTGCTGCAATCGTCCGGCGGCGAACCCGCCTCTATCGCGACCGAAGAGTTTTAAGCTATGCGAGACGTGTTTACGCCATGAGGCTGGGCGAGATTCTGATCCAGCGCAAGCTGATCACCGAGGAAGATCTGGAGCGGGCGCTCGAATTGCAGAAAGAGCGCGGTGACAAAATCGGCAAAACGCTGGTCGACATGGGCTTCATCGCCATGCGCGACGTGTTGGCGGCACTCTCCGAGCAGTTGGAAGTGCCGCTGGTTTCCATCGACAGTCCTCCCCTGGTGTCTTCGGAAACCGAAGCGCTCTCGCCGCGCTTTCTGCGGCAATTCCGCTGCCTGCCGATGAGCCGGGACGACCATACCATCACGCTCGCGATGGCGGATCCCTTGGATGTCGAGACCATCGCCGCCGTGCGCCAATGCACCGGGCTCAAAATCAGCACCGTGCTCGCGCCCGAGCAGGAGATCGTGGATGCGATCGACAAGTATTACGGCGAATCGGCCGCGCGCGCGGAAGCGGATTTCGAGTTTCAGGCCGGCGAAATGTCGGAAGATCTCGAACATCTTCGCGACATGGCGAGCGAAGCGCCGGTCATCCGCCTGGTGAATGCGATCATCGCGTCGGCGGTGGAGAAGCGCGCCAGCGACATCCACCTGGAGCCGTTCGAAAAAGAATTTCGCATCCGCTATCGCATCGATGGCGTGCTCTACAATCAGGATCCGCCGCCGCGCGAGCTGAAGGCCGCCATGATTTCGCGGGTCAAGCTGATGGCCAAGCTCAACATCGCCGAGCGCCGCCTGCCGCAGGACGGCCGCATCAAGATCAAGACGCTGGGCCGCGAAGTGGATCTGCGCGTTTCGACGCTGCCGACGTTATATGGCGAAAGCGTGGTCATGCGCCTGCTGGATCGCTCGGCGGGCGATTTTTACGATCTCGGCCGGCTGGGCTTCGACCAGCACATGCTCAATCGCATGGAACATTACACGTCGCTGCCGCACGGAATCTTTCTCGTCACCGGACCCACGGGCAGCGGCAAGTCCACCACGCTTTACTCGGCGCTCAAGAAGATCAATCAGAGCGACAAGAAGATCATCACCATTGAGGACCCCGTCGAATACCAGATGGACGGGATCAATCAGCTGCACGTGAATACGCAGATCGGGCTGACGTTTGCCTCCGGATTGCGGCACATCGTGCGCCAGGATCCGGACGTCATCATGGTGGGGGAGATTCGCGATCGCGAGACGGCCGACATCGCCATTCGCTCGTCGCTCACCGGCCACTTCGTGTTCTCGACGCTCCACACCAACGACGCGCCCAGCGCCATTACGCGCCTTACGGACATGGGCATGGAGAATTACCTGATCACGTCGTCGGTAGTGGCGGTACTGGCGCAGCGCCTGGTGCGCGTCATTTGCGTGCATTGCAAAGCGCAGAGCGGCACTCGCATCGCGCCGGATGGCAACACAGTAGTCTGTTACGCCGGACGTGGCTGCGAACACTGTTTTGGATCGGGCTATTCGGGCCGCATGGGTATCTTCGAATTGATGGAATTGGGCGATGAGATCCGGCAGCTCATCATGAAGAACGCCGACGCGGCGGCCATCACGAATGTGGCGCGGCGCAACGGCATGCGCAATCTGCGGGAAGACGGCTGGCTGAAAGTGATGAACGGCGTAACCACCGCCGACGAGGTGATGCGTGTCACGCAAGAATTCTAAACGGAAAGACGTTTTACCTGTGTTCATCTGTGTTCATCTGTGGCTGAGTATGCGCGGTGCGGCGTGACGAATTTCTTCTTCCGGGCCGTCGCATCCGATGGACAGATTCGCACTGGCGCCATTCATGCCGAAACTGAGCGCATGGTTGCGTTCGAGCTGCGCCGCCAGGGGCTCACTCCGGTCTACGTCGGCAAGGAAGCCAAGGCGTCGGTTGAAATCAAGCTGCCATCCTTCTCCGGTGGCAGGAAGCGCGACGTCCTGTTCTTCACCCAGGAGCTCTCCACGCTCTTGAGCGCGGGCGTGCCGGTGGATCGCGCGCTTTCCATTACCGCCGAATTAAACGAACGCGCGTCGTTCCGTGCGCTGGTTCTGGACATTCTTCGCGTGTTAAAAGGCGGCCGCACGCTGGCCGACAGCCTGGCCACTCACCCGGATCATTTCTCGGATCTGTACATCAATATGGTCCGCGCGGGCGAAGCCGGCGGATCGCTGGCCGTGGTTTTCGAGCGGCTCTCCGAATTCGAGCGCACGCGGGACGATCTGCGCGGCTACATCATCTCTTCGATGGCCTACCCGATACTGCTTTCGCTAGTGGGCATCGGCTCCATTCTGGTCTTGATGAATTTCGTGGTGCCGCGCTTCGCATCGGTGTTTCAAGAATCGCGAATGCAGATGCCGCTGCCGACCAAGATCCTGATCGTAGGCAGCAATTTCCTGCAAACCTACGGCTGGCTCGGGATCACCCTGCTCGTGGCGTTTACGATCGGAATGTTTACCTACGTACGCACTGCGCCCGGGCGATTGTGGTGGGACACGCTGCGGCTCAAGATCCCGGTGCTCGGCGATGCGTTTCGCAAGGCCGAAACTGCGCGTTTTGCGCGCGCCATGGCCACCTTGGTTTCCAATAGCGTGCCCTTGGTGCAATCGCTGGCCATTGCCGGAGCGACGTTGAGTAATCGCCGCATTTCAGGATCGCTCGAAGCGGTTTCGCTCGGAGTAAAGCGCGGTGAGGGCATTGCCGGACCGTTGCGCCGCGCCGGCCAGTTCCCACCGCTCGCAGCCCATCTATTGAGCGTCGGCGAAGAGACCGGCCGGCTGGACTCCATGTTCGTGCGCATGGCCGATATTTATGACGCCGACACGCGAGCGTCCATACGGCGGTTTACGTCTCTTTTTGAGCCACTGGTAATTCTAATCATGGGAATCATCGTCGGGTCCCTGATTCTAAGCATGCTGCTGGCGATCGTTGGTATGAATGATGTTGCAATGTAGCGAGGTGAAAACCATGAACCACAGGACAACAAGACAAGCCGGTGTGACCCTGATCGAAATGATGGTGGTGGTCACCATCATCGCGCTGTTCGCGGCGCTGGTGCTCCCGAAAATGATGCATCAGGCGGACCGTGCGAAAGTTGTAGCGGCGCACGCCGATATCAATGGATTTACGACGGCGCTGGGCGCGTACAAGCTGGATACCGGCGTCTTTCCAACCACGGAGCAGGGCTTGCAGGCGCTTCGTGTGCAGCCTCAGGGCGTCGAGAACTGGCAAGGGCCCTATCTGCAGAAGGAGATCGGGAACGATCCGTGGGGCCATCCGTACGTTTATAAATACCCAGGCGATCACGGAGACGAACCCGACATCATCAGCTACGGTCTGGACGGCGCGCCCGGCGGAGATGGATTCAGTGCCGACATTGTCAGCTGGAAAAACTAATTCGGCCAAGGCCGGCGTCACCCTCATCGAGATGCTGGTGGTGGTGGCGCTGATCTCGCTGATGGTCGGCATCAGTTATCCCGCGATTACGTCGGGTATCGATTCGTTGCGCCTGAACGCCGCCACCAACGGCGTAGTCAGCTTCCTGGACTACGGGCTCAGCCGCGCGGAGCGGCGCCAGCAGACGGTGGAGATCACGATTTCCAAGGCCGACAATTCGATCGAAATGCGATCCAGCGAGCCGGGCTTCTATCGCAAGCTCCAGATGCCGGAAGGCGTCTCCATCGTGCAGGTGCTTCCACAATTGCCCGACGATCCGGATCTCAAGCGTAACTTCCTGCTGTACCCGGGTGGAACCGTGCCGCCGCTCGGAGTGCAGCTAATCAATCGCCGGAATGTTCAGCGCGTGGTGCGCGTCGACCCGATCACGGGCGTGCCGCGCGTGGAGGCGCCGGAAGCCCAGTGAGACAGCGCGGTTTCACTTTGATCGAGGTGCTGGTGGCAACGCTGATCATGGCGATTGCCGTGGCCGGGCTGATGGGGGCTATCTCTACTTCCCTGCGCAACGCCGCGCGGCTCACAGATCACGATCGCGCGGTTCTGTTGGGCCACCAAAAAATGGACGAGCTGCTGATCGCCACCGGTCTCCCCAAGGGCGTGCCCGTCGAGGGAACGTGGGGTCCGGAGGTGATCGGTGGCAATGATATCGGCTGGCGCGCGCGCCTCACACCCTTTGAGATTCCCAAGGGCGGCGTGGTGGGACGGCCCTTTATCGAGCGCGTGGAATTGGAAATCTGGTGGATGGGCGGCACCCAGCGCCATTCGTTTCGGCTGGAGGGTTTTCACCGCGCCTTGCTCACCACGGCCGATCTGGCTGCGGGTGGTTCGCAATGAGCGGAAATCTGTGTGGCGCACGCACCGGGTGCCCTCTGGGCGCGTGCCGCGTTCACACTCGTGTGAACGCTTTGTCGCGTCCGCGAAATGATCGGCTGTATCCAAAACTTTCCTTGCGTTCACATGAGTGTGAACGCGGCACGCAGGAGTGCGTGCGCCACGAATCCGGGGTCACCCTGATCGAACTGCTCATCGCGGTCCTTCTGATGAGCCTGCTTTCCGTGGGTATCGTGCTCACGCTGCGCGTCGCTTTGAGCGCCATGAACAAGTCGGACTCCAAGCTTATGGCCAACCGGCGCGTCACCAGTGTGGAGCGCATTCTGGATCAGGAAGTGGAAGGAATCATGCCGGTGACGGCGGACTGCCAACCGCAGCCCGGCGTAGTGGGACCCAAGATGATGTTCTTCCAGGGCGAATCGCAATCCATGCGCCTGGCCTCGTCTTACTCGCTCCAACAGGGGGAGCGCGGCCTGCCGATGATTCTGGAATACCAGGTTATTCCCGGGGAAGACGATCAAGGCGTGCGCCTGATTGTGAATGAGCATTGGTACACTGGCCCGCGCGGCGCCGGCGTGTATTGCATCGGAATGGGAGCCGGTCCTGACGGAAGCCCTCCCGGGCCGCGCTTTGCGCCCATCAGTGTCGGACCAGGCTCCTTTGTTCTCGCCGACAAGCTGGCCTATTGCCGCTTCACCTTTCGCGATCCGGAGACGCCTCCCCATCCGCCGGTCTGGGTGGAACGTTGGGTAAAGCCCGTGCTTCCGAGCGCCATCCGGATCGAGATGGCGCCGCTCGCGCCGGACCAGGGGCGTCTGCAACCGGTCACGCTCACCATTCCAGTGCATGTCACTCGCTTGCCTTTGCCCCCAGGGCCGTATGAAAACACCGACATCAACTGATTCCGCTCGCGCGCCGCAGCGCCGTTCGGAAGGCGCCGCGCTGCTGATGGTCTTGTGGCTGGCCGCGGCATTATCGGCGATTGCATTTACTCTGGCCAATACGGTTCGCGGCGAAATAGAGCGGAGCTCCACCGATGCCGACGGCCTGAAGGCCTACTACCTGGCCGAGGGCGCTATCGACCGGACGTTGGTCTACATCGAATCCGGCGCCGCCTTTGTCGGTCCGGACGGAAAGCCTCGCTTCCAATTCGGGAAAACGCACGTCCTGAACCTGGACTTTCCAACCGGCGTGGCGCGCGTCGAATACATCCCCGAAAACTCCAAGCTGAACGTGAACGCGGCGGCTCCCGCCGAACTCATGAGTCTAATGCTGGCGCTGGGCGTGGATCCCAATCGGGCCCAAGCGATTGTGGCGGGCATCCTGGATTGGCGCGGCGGCACGCCCGGCGGATCGTTTACCGAGTTCGATCAATATTACTTGTCGCTGACACCGTCTTTTCGCGCGCGGCATGCGTCTCTTCAGGAGATTGAGGAATTATTGCTGGTGCGAGGAATCACTCCGGATTTGTTCTACGGCGGCTACACCCCGGATGCGGAAGGAAGGCTCATCCCGCACGACGGCCTGCGCGACTGCCTCTCGGTATTCGGCTCCGCCGGTGTGTTGGATGTGAACACCGTGACGCCGGAAGTAATGGAAGCGGTGGGCGTCGCTCCGCAAACCGCCGCGGCCATCGTAGCCCTGCGCAGGGTGGCGCCCATTCAGGACGCGGGACAACTGGCTCCCTTTAATGGTGGAGGGAAAGGCATCGCCCGGCTCGGGATGACCAGCGGAACCATCGTAACGCTGCGCGCTACGGCTCAGCTCAAGCTCCCCAACGGCCAGTTTTCAGATTTGCACCGCACCGTTTCCGCCATGGTCAAGCTGCTGGGAACGGATTGGAATCCACCGTTCCACATCCTCCGCTGGTACGACAACGCCAGCATTCTGCAATGAAGTACATATTTCATGACAGGTATTGATTTTGCAAAATGGCTCGCCCTGGGGACCGGCATCGGGATCGAAATCGGATCTCAGGACCTGACGGTCACCGTCGTCCGGCTGCGTCCCACCGGGGTGCGAGTGCTGGGAGAGCTCACTATCCCGCACTTTCGAGAGCAACCCGCCGCCGAGTGGGGCGCCGCGTATGCGGGATTTTTGCAGAAGCTCGGGGTGGGACATCTGGCCGCCACGGTACTCCTGCCGCGGGACGAAGTGACGGTGCGGCAGATTGCGCTACCGGGTGTTACGGACAAGGATCTCGCCTCGGCGGTGCGGTTTGAGATCGATTCCCTGAATCCGCATTCGGAAGAAGAAGTGGCGTATGACTGGGCGCGCATCGGCAGCACTTCTTCGGTTCTGATCGCCATTGCGCTGCGCTCGGTGGTGGAGCGCTATACCGCGCTCTTCTCCCAGGCCGGTGTGAAGGCGGCCTGCTTCACGTTCTCCGCCCCGGCCATTTATTCGGCTCTGCGCCTGCTCTCCACGCCCCCGAAAGATGGCTTCCTGGCGCTGGAGCCGGCCGAAGGAGGCCTGGAGGTGTATGGCGAAAGTGCCACGCGTCCGATCTTTTCCGCGCGCCTAGATCAACCGTCCGATCGGGTTCGGACCCTGGCCGTATCCGAGCTCAGGCTGCCGCCCGAGACCGAAGCGGCTTCCTTGCGCGATCGACTTCCTCAGCCTCTGGCACAGCCGGAGACGTACGAGCCATCCCGCGCCTGTCTTTCGTACGCAGCGGCCCTGGCCGGTGCCGGTCTGCTGCATCCGCTCAGCTTGAATCTTCTGCCGCTCGAGCAGCGGCAGTCCGCATCCCGGCTGCGCTACATTCCTACGGTTGTTCTCGGGTGCATCGCCTTGCTGCTGCTGACTGCTGTTCTGGCGTATCCCAGCTATGCGGATCGTCACTATCTTAAGCTGTTGCAGGCGCGGATCCAGGTGTTGGATCCAATCGCAAAAAGGGCTGCGTATGTGGACCGCGAAACCATCAACGAGCGCAACCGCTCCCAGACACTGGATAACTTCCGGCAGCAGACCCGCCAGGATCTGGACGCATTGAATGAACTGACGCACTTGGTGGCTCCGCCCGGCTGGGTCACCTCGCTGCAGCTCACTCGAAGCTCGGTGAGTATCACCGGCCAGACCGATCAGGCCGCCGGGTTGATCAAGCTGCTGGACGGCTCGCGCCAGTTCCAGGGTTCTTCTTTCTCGCTGCCCCTGCAGAAGAGCGGAGGAGGCGAGCTGTTCACGATCCGTTCGTCCCGCAAGGGAGTGACGCCATGATTTGCGGGATAACGACGAGCGGGGAGATAAAATGACACTCGCCGGTCGCGACCGCCGCGCGCTGCTGATCCTGGGCGCCGCCCTGGTGGTGGGCGGGCTGCTCTATTGGTATTCCAACTACACACCGTCGTCCAGCGGCGGCGGGGCGAAGATCAGCTCTCCGCTGGACAGTGTCGACCGCAGCCAAAAGCGTCTCGCGATGTTGCGCAGGCAGGCCGCATTGCTTCCGGGCCGGGAAGCCGTCCTGAAGCAGATTTCGCTCGAGTTGGCGCAGCGCGAAAAAGGTCTGATCCCCGGCGATACGGCGGAGCAGGCGCAGGCGCAACTGCTCGAAATCATTAAACGCAGTCGCCGAACAGCAGAGCCCCCCGCTCGATTTGGGGCAGGTGGAGCTCGGGCGTCCCCAGTCCTTTGGCACCGCTTACGGGCAGGTGAGCGTTTCCATAACCATCACTTGCCGCATTGAGCAGTTGCTTAATTATCTGGCCGCGCTGAGCGCTCAGCCGGAGCTGATCGCAACCGAAGAGATCCGCTTCGGTATGTCACAGCCGAAACAGAAGACGATGCCCGTGCGACTGACCGTCGCAGGCCTGGTAGCCCGGCGCCTGGTGCCCGCGCGGAAAGGCCAGTACGAATTTTGAGCGGGAAATTAAGACTTCTGGATCTGGCGTTGCTGGTGGCTGCCGGGCTGCTGTACTGGCACCTGCGTGGCGAATGGATCGATTCACATGCCCGCGATCTGGCGTTACTCAAAAGCACCCTTCCCGCCGCCCGCGTCCCAGGTCTGGCGCCGCTGGAAAAGGTGGACCCAGTGACCGCGGCCGATTTTGCCGATGTCGCCACCAAGAACCTTTTCTCGGAAGATCGAAACCCGAATGTGATCGTCGATCCTCCCAAGCCGCCGCCGCCCAAGCCGCAGCCTCCTTTTCCGGTGGCTCACGGGGTGATGTTGTGGGATGGCGTGCCTCCCACTATTGTGCTGAGCGAGCAAGCCGGCGGGCCTCAGAAGGGGTATCACCCGGGGGATTCCATTGGCCCCTGGAAACTCGTCTCGGTGGACAGCAGCTATGTGGATTTCGAATGGGATGGCAAGGATTTTAAGAAGCGCATCGACGAGCTGATCGATCGAACGCCGATCGTGGAAGCTTCCGCGCCGCCGTCTGGCGCAAAATCAGCCGCGGCCAAGCCGGCGACTCAAAATTTGTCGAACAGCTCGCGCTCCGGACCAGGGATCGACGTGGGGGCCGGACTGAAGGCTTGTACTGCAGACGACAGCTCTCCCGACGGCACGGTGGTGGATGGCATGAAGAAGGTAGTTACCGCCACGCCATTTGGGAGCAGTTGCCGCTGGGAACCTGCCAAATAGAAAGCCAAATGCAAAGAAAAGAGGAATTATGAAGACCATCGCACTCACCCTGTTCGCGGCCGCGCTGGGATGCGCGCAAAGCCAATCTAGCGATTCGACCACCCCTCCAGCTCCCAAGACGGTGCACGGGGTTGTAACGGCCCCATCCAGGACTCCACCTCGGATCGCGCCCCAAGCTGGAGCGGCGGCCCCAAACCAGAAGCCGAAGCCATCCCCTGCGCAGCAAAAGGCGGAAGCGCAGTCGCAGGTGCAATCCATCCCGGCGGGGGCAAAGCAGGTGGAACCGAACCTCTACCGCTACACCGATTCCAGCGGCAAGACCTGGAACTATCGCCAGACGCCGTTCGGCATTTCCAGGTGGGAGGAAAAGTCCACTCCCGCCGCGGAGGCCGCGCCTGCCAAACGTGAACCCGTAGTGGTGACAGATCTAGGCGACAGCTATCGCTTCGAGCAGAAGACGCCTTTCGGCAACTCTACCTGGGTTCGCAAAAAATCCGAATTAACTGACGAGGAGAAAGCCCTGGCCGGGGACCAGCATACGCCGTCCGATCCGAACCAAAACAGTGTAAATAGCAAGCCGGCGGGGAATCGATAAGTGCGCTTTGGGCTCTGGTTTTGCGTGGCTGGGTTGGCAGTGGTCCTAGCGGGAGGCGCCCAGGCCCAGCAGCAGGCGCCGCCTCCAGGGGCCGGGCCCGGGCCGGTTTTCCCGGGATTCAATCCGGTCTCCCCTGTAACTCCCGCCGCCCAAGCTGCGCCCGCAAGCCCTCAACAACCTGGTGGTACAACGCCGGCTCAAGCCGCCCCCGCCGGCCCTCCCACTATTTATGGCGGCCTGGCGCTGAATAACGCGTCGCTCACCGAAGTAATCGATCTGCTGGCGCAAAAACTCAAGATTAATTACATCCTCGATCCGCGTGTCAAAGGTGGCGTCATCCTTAATACCTACGGCGAAACGAAGGATATCGACACGCGCTCGCTGCTGGAAACTATTCTGCGCATCAACGGTTTCGGCATGGTGAAACAGGGCGATCTGTATCGCATCGTTCCGCTGACCGACATCTCGCACCTTCCCATACCCCCAGAGACAAAGACCGATCCCAACAGCATCCCCGAAGACGACCAGACCATGTTGAATCTGGTTTTCCTCAAGTACGTTACCGCCGACGAATTGGCCAAGGTTCTGGAGCCGTTCGAAGGCGAGAATGCCAAAATCTTCGTCTATGCCCCGGCGAATCTCTTGCTGATGCTCGATAGTCGGCGGAGCATGCGCCGATTGATGCAGATGGTGGCCCTGTTTGACAACGACACGCTGGCCAACCAGCGGGTCCGCGTTTTCAGCGTGAAAAACGGCCGGCCCTCGGACCTGGCCAAGGAGCTGGAAAATATCTCCAAGGCCATCGCCTTGTCGGATAAGAATTCGCCCATCAAGTTTCTGCCCATCGATCGCATCAACACCATCATCGCCGTGGCTTCCAATCCCGGAGCCTTCAAGGAAGTGGAACAGTGGCTCGAGAAGTTGGATATTCCCATTAAAGTGGCCGCGGGCGGCGTCAAGGATTACGTCTATCGGGTGCGCTACGGCGACGCCACCTCCATGGCTTGTTCCATCCAAGCGTTGTATGGCCAACTTTCTGGATACGGGAGCGGCGGCGGACAATCTTCGATCATGGCTTGCATGCGGACGTCAAGCTCGGGCGGCGGCGGCGGCTTCGGCAGCACCTATGGTGGCAGCGGATTTGGCAGCAATGCCTTTGGTGGCGGCGGTTTTGGCGGTGGTGGTTTTGGCGGTGGTGGTTTTGGCGGCTATAACCCAGGATCATACGGAAATGGTGGGTACGACGCACCTGGTTATGGCGGAGGGAATGGAGGCGGTTACGGCTACAACCCCAGCGTCGGGGGAGCAACGCCGTTCTCAAATCCCACCGTCGGGGCCGCTCCCAATGCCGCGGGCGCCGCTGGTGTACCAGGCGCCGGTGATCTCACCGGGAACTATCTAGGCACCTCGCCCGGCGGCTTCAACGGCAGAGGCCCGCGCGTTATCGCCAACCCGATGAACAATACATTGCTGATCCAGGCCACCCCCCAAGAATACGAGGGCATTGAGCAGTTGATCCGGGAACTGGATGTTCCACCGCGCCAGGTTCTTATTGAAGCCAAAATCTATTCCGTTGACTTAAGCCACAACTTCTCGAGCGACGTAACAGCCGCGTTGCAAACGCTTTCCGGAGCCGGGGCCACCACCGGAACCACGGCCATTACAAGTACAGCGGCTTCGCTGTTGGCGTCTCTCGCCGGGGGCGGCGTCACACTCACCGGAGCAACGCTAGTGGGCAAGAGCCGTGCGCTGTCGGGCATCGTGAGTCTGATGGAATCGGAGAGCGATGCAAAGATTATTTCCTCGCCTTCCATCATTGCCACAGACAGCATTCCGGCCTCTATTAACGTCGGCACCACGGTTCCTACCGAAGCGGGCTCCACTTCGAGCGCACTGGGAACGGTGACCACCGGCGTTTCCAACGTGAGCACCGGAATCGGACTGAATATCACGGCCCGCGTGACGCCCAGCGGGATCGTCACCATGATCATCAACCAGAATGTCAGCGATCCTCAAGCCACCGATCCGACGCTCACCAACATCTCATCTCCATCCTTTGCGACGAAGTCCATCACCACCCAGGTGACGGTTCAGGACGGGGACACCATCGCCATCGGCGGACAGATCCAGGAGAGTACCACCTCGACGTTGAATGGAATACCGGTGCTGGATCGAATACCGGTCTTCGGCGCGCTATTTGGCGCCCGTTCTTACCAAAAAGAACGGACGGAACTGATCATGTTCCTTACTCCGCATGTCATTCTCGATAGCAATCAGCTGCTGGATGCCAGCGACGAGCTGAAGGACCAGATCAAGCTCCTGCGCAAAGATGTCAAGGAATAAGTGATTTACCGGAGTAAGTCACACAAAGCAATAGGAGACATTCCGATAGACTGAGATGTATTCCTCGCCAATAAGGTCCATGCAGCGACCATTCAATCCCCTAGATCGACCGTTGGCTGTAAAGCTTTGACTCGACAAGAGAGTCTGTGATGTAATAAACCGCTATTAGCTATTGAGCTTAGAAGGCCAGCGGGTTGTGAGATCAACAATTTACGCTTGACTTGTTCCGGCAGGTAGTGTTATGAATGATTGACTGCGTCCGAACAGGTTTGGCGGCATTCATTCTTTGGCGCATGAATCCCGCGAGCACAAAAGAAGATACGAGAAGTTCCAAAGCAAGTTGAGCTGGATGGAGACAATGAAGCAAGATCGGGCAAGCAAGGCGGCGGCAGCCGCCTGGCGCTCATTCGCGCGATGTTTGATCGGCTGAGATTTCAAAATCTTCATGACGAGCATTTCACTCGAGGCTCAGGTTGAAAAAGATAACTTCCATCAATTCAATTCAGATTTTCACAAGGAGAAGGAAATGGTAGATTTTCGCAAATGGCTTTTAGCGTTTGCCGCAGCGGCCCTGATGTTGGGTTTGGGTACTTCGGCCTACGCACAAGGAGCAACCGCCTTTGTTTGCCAGGCCACGGCCGGCAATCCTAATATCGTACGAGCGGAAGGCGTCACCGAGTTGGTTGGCGACTTAGTTTTGAACTGCACGGGCGGCGCGCCTACGGCCGTTGGTGTGCCGATTCCGCTGTCCACGGTTCAGATTTCTTTGAATACCAACGTCACCAGCCGGCTGACCGGCGGAGGCTTTTCGGACGGGAACGTCACCGAAGCACTCCTCACCATCGACGAGCCGTTTCCCACTGGCACGCCGTTTCCGTCCACCGCCACCCCGGTTCTGGGAGCCGCCCCACAATTGGGCTGCGTCGCGAACGGCACAGCCAATTGCGAGATCCCTGGTGCTGGTGTAGCCCTCAATTTCGGACTCGCTGGTCCATACAATGGCAGCGCGGGACATTACAACATGTTCCAGGGCATCGCCAATGGCGGTCCGAATCAGATCAACTGGCAGGGAGTGCCGATTGACGCGCCCGGCACCGCCGGCTCGCGCATCCTTCGCATCACCAACGTTCGTGCGAACGCCAGCCAGTTGTCTCCCGGCTCATCGCTGGTTCCCACCACCATCACCGAGCTGATCGGTATCAGCGGTGGAGAAACCATCATCATCAATGGTCCCCTGCAGACGGTGGCCTTGATCGAAAAAGGTCTGAACTCCAGCGCCACTCCGGGTATTGTCTACCAGCAGTGCAACAACCTGAACGCGTTCCTGCTTCATGGCCTGGGAGGTAACGGCTCTGCAACCGCCCCCTATTCCTTCCAGCTCACTGCGACGGAAGGATTTGACTCGGCGTTTAAATCAGTGGCCTTCTACCAGTCGGTCGGCGGCACCCTCCTCTACGGGCAAAACGTTCTCGGAGCCTCGTATAATACGGAGTCCGGGTTCATTCCCAGTGGCGTAAACGCTACTGGCTTGGATGAGACGGGCCGCATTATCGGTCTCGCCGATACGGCCACGGAAATCCAGTTCACTGTAAGTGGCATTCCGTCCGGTGTGCAGTTGTTCGTGCCGAACACTGTGTTCTTGGTCGGCCCGGGTGGCACCCAGAGCTTCACGGCGCTGACTAACACTCCAGTTTGGACCAATGTGCAGACAGGCCAGGAGGGTGCGCCGTCAAGCGCGACCTTGCTCACGGGTACAACCGTTATCTCCGATCTCAATCCGCCTGAGACACCGGCCAGTACCTCTGTCTTTACTCAGGTTCCGGTCAGCGGCACCAGCACAACCTTCACCTATGTGATCAACAGCGCTAACCCCAACATCGTTGAGTCACTCATCGTTCCGGTGGAGGCTAGCTACATCACTTCCAGCAGCACGGTTCCGCTGCCTGGGACGGTGTCCGCTTCGGTCAATTTCGCTCCGCTTGCCGGCTCTACGCAGATGGGTGAGGCTAGTGGCCCGATCCCGCGCTTCGTCCAGCCCTACGGCCCAAGCACGATCTTCACCATTTCTCCGTGTACCTGCAACCTGCTGTTCCCGTTCGTTTCCAACATTGCAGGGTTTGATACCGGAGTCGCAATCGCGAATACCAGTTCCGATCCGTACGGGACGGCTAGCCAAACGGGTGCTGTCAACCTGTACTACTACGGGAGCACCTCAGGCGGCGGCGCTGCGCCACCGATGTTCACCTCGCAGCCCGTCGCTGGCGGTCAAGAGCTGATCTTCACTCTCAGCAATGGCGGTAACTTCGGCGTACCGGCTACCCCCGGCTTCGAAGGCTACATCATCGCTCAATCGGACTTCCAGTTCTGCCACGGCTTCGCCTTCATCAGCGACGTCGGAGCGCAGAAACTCGCGGAAGGTTATCTGGCCATCAGTCTCGACTACCCGACCTATGGCCTCCGCGGAACACCCGCCAATACCACCAGCTTCGGCGAGAACATGGGGCACTAGACCCATCGTCGATTAGCTAAAAGCAAGGCAAAAGGGGAGCTTCGGCTCCCCTTTTATTTTTGTTCCTTACTTGCCGAATATCACGAAATACCCAGGCACCCTGTGATAGGCTGTTTACTGATTCCCCCCTGCGTCCAAAAACTATAGAGAGGTTCCATAGTCATGCTCGAAAGAGTATCTGGGCTTTGTGCCCTTTGTCTCGCTTTGGGGGCCATGACGCTCCAAGCGCAAGACGTATTCGTGCTCCCTGGCGCGGGAGCTGCCACCGGCGTGGTGGCCGCCTTTGCTACCAGCCCGCTGTCGGAAATCTCCACCTTTAGTGCGGGAAATGGCTCATTTCTTGTGCTGCCGAGCGTGGACGCGACGACCTTCTACGTTGTCGCGGATTCATCCACTCAAACCGTCACCTCCACCGACCCGACGTTCTTGCATCCGGCCATTGTGGCCAGCCTATCGAGCCCCGCTACCGCCGCAGTCATAACTCCGGACGGAAGGCTGCTGGCCGTAGCGGCGTCCACGCTGCATCTTTTCGACACCAGCACGAATACCGAAGTTGTGGCGGGCGGCCTCAGTCAAGGTAATGGCATCAACACCTTTGCCGTGGCATCTAGTTTGGACTCGAGCACGTTATTCGCGCTGGGCAAAACCAGCAGCGGAAGCAGCCAATTGACGGCTTTTAGCACTGCCACCCGGGCCGCGTCGGCAACGCTGGCGCTTCCGCAAGTAGCCACGGCTGTGGCCGTAGGCCCGAACGGGCTGGTCTACGTCAGCCTGGCCAGTGAAATCCTGGAGATCGACCCCAGAACGCTCCAACCCACGGTGGGCGGAACCATGGGCGTCTCCGGCACACCAGGACAGTTGGTCTTCACTCCGGACGGACTATATGCCGTGGCCCTAAACCAAGCCCCGCTCCAAACCTCCGGACTGTATGTCGTCAACCTGGCCACCCACGCTGTTACAACCTACGCTTTGGGGTTGCCGCCCATCAGTGGCCTGCAAATCGTCGGTGCGGACACTGTTCTTGCCGTCGGAGGCGAAGGTATCTTTCAAATCCCGGTCGCCAATCCCACCGGGGTGCAGGAACTTTCACTGTCTGGACTCCCGTCCAACATTTACGCGCTCGCCGTATCCAACGAGGTACCGGTTGGCGCCGGGGCGACGGTTAAAAATATGTACGTTGCGGCCGGCACCGGCATCTACCAGATCAATCCGGCCAACGACAACATAATTGGTCAATATCCATTCGGAAGCAACATTAGCGCGGGGGCCCTCTCTTTCGCGGCGCCTGCACTTACTACCTCGCAGTCGCGTCCCAGCTCGCTGTTCACCTACGGAACAAACCAAGCTATTCTTCCCAACGCGACATCGGAGCCCCTGGTTGTCCAGGTACTGGACGCGAACAGCCATCCCCTTATGGGAGTCTCGGTGGCATTCCAGAGCAGCTCGAGCGCCGCTCAGTTATCTTCGACGACCGCCACAACTCAGGCCAACGGCTATGCTTTGACTTATCTCACCGCTCCCGCCGCAACGGGTCCAATCACAGTGACGGCCACGGTAGGAGCGCTCACCGCCAATTTCAACGTAAATGTAAGCACTTCCGCCGGTGGCGCCAATAGCCCTGTTTTGACTATCGTCGCGGGTCAAGGCCAGCTCATGATTGCCAATACGGACACGCAGGTTGGACCTGAATATGGGTCGCCCTTGGAAGTACTGGTAACCGACGCCACTGGAAATCCGCTTCCCAATGCTGATGTAACCTTCTCCACCCCGGCTTCTGGTGGAAGCATCGTGACAACCAATGGATTGGGCACCACCGAGACAGTGAGCACCGGCTCCAACGGGATAGCGCAGGTGAACTTCCTCACTACCAGCGTGCCCACCAACAACACTACCGGATTTGCTCAAACCAACGTCACGGTCACTTATCCCGGCGCCAGCCCGGTTACGTTCTATATCACGACTATCAGCCAAAACCAGGACGCCCCCGGCGCCACGGTCCGAATACTGTCGCCGACCCCCGGCGCCACGTTAACTGGACCGGAAGGAGGCACACTGCCTTCGGCCGTTAGCGTGGAAGTCTTCTCTGGCGGCTACGCCATACCAAACGTGTCCCTCGTTTTGAACGACGGAGGTTTGGACCCCACCCTCTACCCCTCTGCGACCTGCAACGCCCCCACCGGAACAGTCGTCCTCACTACCACGGATGGGTTGGCTAGCTGCGATATTGTGTTTGGTCCACGCATTGGATCTGGGACCTTAACGGCAACCATAGGCTATACGCATAGTTCTGGTGTCATCAACTTTCAAGTGACACCTGGCGCAGCGGGTGCGGTCAAAATCATCCAAGGCAATAATCAGACGGGGAAACCGGGACAGCAATTGCCGCTGGCATTGCTGGTCCACGTCACTGACTCAGGTGGCAACACCGTGACCGGAGCCTCGGTCAACTGGCAGGTTCTCACGGCCGGGGCGGTGACGCTGAGCAACGTGGTGAGCATCACTGATAGCAACGGGGACGCCTCCGCGCTCGCGACCCTTGGGTCCATCGGTGGCGTGGCACAAGTTAAGGCTACCGCGGGAACGGCCTCTGCCACCTTCAATCTCACTGTCAATATTCCATCGGTGGGCATTCAAAAGGTCTCTGGCGATCAGCAAAGCGCCTTGATCAATGCAGCCTTCGCTTCGCCGCTTGTGGTGAAGGTGGTCGACTCGGGCGGCAATGGAGTCTCCGGCGCCCAAGTGAATTTCCAGGTCACCTCCGGTACGGCAACGCTTGGCTCTTCATCGGCGATCACCGATTCCACCGGCCAGGCCTCTACCACCGTTACGGCCGGCTCTACGGCGGGCGCGATTACGATCAGTGCTACCTCGTCCACGTTCAGCGTGAGCTTCACTCTGACGGCGGAACCCCCCGGGCCATCGAACATCACTATCGTAAACGGGGCGAGCTTCGATCCGAATACCGGCATTTCGCCGGGCGGCATCGCAACCATCCGCGGCATGGGCATTTTAACGGGCGTCACGGGAGTGGTGCCGGCCGCAAATAGTAACGGGCAGCTACCCACGACGTTCTCCGGCGTGACCATTACCTTCAACGGCACGCCCGCGCCCATTTACTACGTCGCGAGCACCAACGGCGTCGATCAGATCTCGGTACAGGTGCCGTTTGAAGTGCAGCCGGGGCCGGCCGTGGCTCTCATGGTGAGTGCCAACAGCACTTCCACGTCCATTAATGTGGCAGTCAAGCCGCTCGCGCCGGGCGTATTCACGTCCGTCTACGGCGGCAAGACTTACGCCGTAGCCGTGCGCCCCGACCAGAGTCCGGTGAGCCCCACCAATCCGGCGCAAAGAGGTGAGAATATTCAGCTCTATATCACCGGTCTTGGCCAGGCCACTCCGCCGATTACAACCGGCGGCGCAGGTGTAGCGGACCAACCCATTGTCTCCTCGATGATCGTTGGTCTAAATAACGGCGGTGTTCCGTTAATCTCCGCGGTCTATGGTCCGGGGCTTATCGGCATCTATGTGGTTACGATTCAGGTTCCGGCCAACACCCAGACCGGTCCGTATCAGCCCGTCGGCATTGTTGCCGTCGATCCGGCGAACAATCTGTACTTCGCGCAGCCTACTTACATTCCGATTCAGTAGCGATCGGCCGCTGCAGGCGAAAGCATCCGGGCAGGCGCAGGCCTGCCCTTCACTTACTTTGCCTATACGGTAATGGAGCCCGCTGGAGGCTGTGCGGGATTATAGGACGTGCCGGCGAAGGTAAGTCCCGGCGCAACTTCTACAGGTTGTTGCTCCGCCGAGGGAACCCAAGTGTAGCCGTCGGCCTGCCGAAGCTGCGTAGTAAGTTGCGGATCCCAGCCCCAAACCATAATCGGCACATCAATGCTATAGCCCTCTTGAGCAAGTTGCGTGGCTACCTGCGTCCTTTGAGCTGGGTCTTGAATATCCTGCAACTGCTGAACTGCCGCTGGTTGATTGGCCCAATAAGATTGATCAAAAGACATCGTCGCGTCTGACGAAGTTTCGGTACCTGCGGTCGCCGGCGAGCCCGCTGAACCGGCCGTGCCGGAAATGGTGGTGGGATACGTAATCACAAGCCCGCTGAGTCCCGACGGTTGGGGTGCCGGCGTAGTGGTGACGGCAGAATCTCGCCACGTAACAGTTTGTTGACCCGCTGGTAAGGTTGCGGGTAACCCAGTAGCCGGCAGCGCGCTGCTGGCCGGGCTGGCAAGTTTGTCTGATAGCTCCGCAGCAAACGATTGAGATTGGGGCACCTTATTCCTGTTGCTAACAGAAACCACGGCTGCCTGCGAAACCGGATTGTGCAATCTTCCCGCCGGATCGATCATTCGCATTTCCTCCCGCGCAAGTTTATGCACGGAGAGGGCCGCTACTTTTGAGGGGCTGCGGGCGCGTTTTCGAAGGCGACGCTGATAGGAAACACTTGGCCCGTGGGCAATATATGCAACTGAACCACCGGATGACCGCTCATTGTTTGTGCCTTGCTTTTGGCCGCGTTGTCCACGCTCCATTCAAAACGGATGGTGGTCTCCTGGTGGGCCGGCAAATTGGTTTGCTCCAGGGTGACTTTCAATCCTGGTATGTCGGGCTTGTCCAGCTTGAGTGACACCGCTCCCGGCATGCCATTGCGCACATGCACTACATCCCGCGATGTTTCGTCGGATCGCAATCGCACCGATGACTTATCCAGGGAAACCTCAGATAAAATTCTCTGCGCCGCGCCCGCGATGTCCTTCGGCACTGCGGAGGCGGGCTTAGCGGCCTGTTCGCCAGCGGTCTCGGGGGCTAAGGGGACAAAGCCACTGGGAGAAAACGGGGTGGCCACCCGGGTAGGCCGCACGTAGTGCCAATACCATTGCCCATCAATGACCTCCCAGTTCGTTGTCAAAGGGAACTTCGAAATAGTACTTGCGCCCTGGAACCGCCATTCGCTCTTCACGGCAGTCACTACTGCGGCCTTGGTGAAGTTCTCCGAATAGTTGATCCTGATGATTTCGAAACTCTTGTACTCGTCTTTGGACAACTCGAAGAACTTGTCCTGAGAATCGTCGGCCACCAACAAATAAGCCTGTTTGAACTTGCCGTCGACGAACGCTTGATAGAACTGGCCCACGCGCGCGCGCAATGCTTCGTCAATCGCGGGAGGCGCCTTGTCGAACACATTCGACGCATTTTGGCCAAAAGCTGCGAGACTGGAAAGCAGCAGAAGCGAGGAAACAGCGAGCGTCTTCATAGTCAAGTTTGGTGCGAAACTCTTCCCTAGGATATCAACTAGATTGGCTGGGAGGCAGGGACTCGAACCCCGATACGCAGATCCAGAGTCTGCAGTCTTACCATTAGACGACCTCCCAGCAAAGGGTGTCCTCACTATTCTAGCATCGGCTCCGGAATGCCTAACTTGCGGCTCGAACAGCGTGCTTTTTGGCGGCCGATGCGGTAGAACGTTTGGTCCGGGGCCTGGAACGCGGCTTGGAACTTTCGCTGGCAAGATAAGCGCGCCAGCGCTTGAGACGGCCATCGGAATCGAAAGCGCGCCAGCTCTTGCGAAGGTCCCGGACCTTGCCTTTGAGAGCCTGGTCAATCTGTGATTTCAGCTCACGATCGCTCGCCAGCACGCGCTGGATGGCTTGATAATCGCTCACCTTGCCGAGCGCGCCCTGCAACTCCCGCAAGGATTTCAAATAACGATCCAGATTCGGACCGTAGAGCGGGCGGAACAGTTCCAGAGTATAACGAAACCGCTTGGTTTCGAGCCGAAAGCCATGCAGCTCGTCGGGTGGCTGCTTGCCCTCGATGGCCTTGCGCCCAGCCTCGAAATATTTGCGCGCCATCTTCGGCAACACCACTCGGGCGTTCTCGGCCGCGGTTTGTCCAGGCTTCAATTTCATACGCCGCGCAGGGACAGCCCATTCCTCCATTTCGCGGAAAAATCGCGCGCACTCCAGCGGCGCAGCATCTCGGCGAACTGCCGCTGGTAAGTGGCGCGCTCCCGCTCCAGCCGCGGCCGGTGCGTGTGGTGTCGCGACGAGGTGGGCCGTGACGAGATGTGCTGTGGCGAGGTGTGCTGTGATTCTGCCAGGAATTCGAGCGTAATGTCGCGGTCGCGAATCGATGAAGTGAGCTGCATCAGGCGCTTCAGCATTCTGCGAATCTTCTTCACCTCCCACTTGGGGAAGAAGCTGGAGAACAATTCCAGACCCTGTGAAAAGCGCCGGATGCTCACGCGCAGATCATGGATCTCATCCGGTCCGGCTTTCCTGGCCGCCCGATGCACCTGAAAGGCCAGCGTAGTGAGCAGACGGTTCATCTGCTCGACCGCGTAATCGTGCATGCTGCCCTTGCTGGTCACGGCTTAGCCCGCGTTAACTGGATCTCGGTCTGGTAGGTTTCGCGGAAAGAATCGGCCACCCGCTCGGCCGCCCAAATTTCCAGATCCGGGTCGGGTTTGGAATCGAGCGCCAGCGTAACGGATCCGTTGCGAAACTGCACCTGCAGATCTTCCACCCGCTGTTCATGGCTGCGGTCCAGACTGTCGGCGATGCGCAACAGCGGCACCAGCAGCGTGATGGCACGCCGCGACTCGGGATCGATAGTTTGGAAGGGGGAATGCCTGGGGGTGGGCATAGCTTTTCTATGATACCGGCATAGCAAGGCTATCATTTGCCGCTCGGCATCGGTAAAGCCGGGCAGATCCGAGTTCACCACCAGATAGTAGGAGTGTTTGTGATGGCTGGTGTCGCTGACGAAGTGCCCAATATCGTGCAGATACGCGGCTGCTTCGAGCAGCTTGCCCAAGCCCGGCGGCAACTGGTGCAGCGGCTGCAGGGATTGAAACAGACGATGCGCCAGCTCCGCGACTTTGCGCGCATGCGAGAGCTGGACGCCATAGCGGCGCGCCATCTGTTCCACGGCCCGGCGCTGATCGCGATTCAGCATGCTCAACTCCCGGCCCACGCCGCGAGCGGCCAAATCCGCGATGATGCCATCCCGCACGCCGGCCGACGAGTAGTGCATGGCGGGCTGTTGGAACAGCTCCAGCAATCGCAAAAAGACGGCGGTCCCGGCCACGATCAGTTCGGCGCGGTTCGGCCCAATGCCTTGAATCTTGCGGCGTCCGCTCACATCGAGCGTTTCAATCTCGCGGTAAAACCTTCGGATTTGCGCGACGGAAGCCTTCAGGCGATCCGCTTCTTCGCGATGCGCGCGGGTCACGCGGTTGACGGCGCAAACGATGGCCGCCGCGGTAGCTGAAGTGGAGATCGCGCGGTCGAATGGCCCCGGTCCAATTTTGCGCAGAGGCGCCCCGAGCTTTTCGTCGATGTATTCGTTCATGCGCCGCAGATCGATGGGCCCCGGAGGATCGGTCCGCAGGAAAACTTCCGTCAGACGGACGGCCCCCAGCGGCTTGGAGTACGCTTCGGCCAGCACGCCATGCTGGGACAGGATCACCTCGGCGCTGCCGCCTCCAACATCCACCATCAGAATGCGTTTGCCGGCTTGCGGCCAGCGCGCCAGCACGCCCAGATGGATCAGCCGCGCTTCCTCCTGTCCGGAGATGATTTCCACCGGTGATCCTAGCGCCTTCGCGGCGCGCTCCAGAAATTCCTGCTGATTGCTCGCGTCGCGCACCGCGCTGGTAGCCACAGCGCGCACGCCGATCACGTCCAGCTTCTGATAGATCTGCGCCATGCGCTCCAGATTGGCGCACACAAACGCCATGGCATCGGCCGTGATGCGCCCGTCGTGGAAGACGCCCGCGCCCAGGCGCGTCACTTGCCGCTCGGCCGCCAGGATCTTCGTGACCATGCCCCCGCCTGTTTCGGCGGCCTGCATCCGTATGGAGTTGCTGCCAATATCGACGGCGGCGTAACGTGGCATACCCTCCATAGTATCGTGGCCTTTTTCGTTCTTCGCTAAAAATTCATCAAAACGTTATAATGTGATCTTCACTTCCCCCCATGCCCCTGCTCGTCCCTAATCGATATCGCGGCAAGCTGATTGTGGTGGAGGGCATTGATGGATCCGGCAAATCGACGCAGCTTTCGCTCCTGAGCCAATGGCTGAGGTCGCAATGCATCGCGGTCGCGTTCAGCGAGTGGAACTCCTCGCCGCTGGTGAGGGAAACCACCAAGCGCGGCAAGAAGAAAAACATGTTCACGCCGGTGACGTTCAGCTTGATCCATGCCACCGATTTTGCGGATCGCATGGAGCGCTACATCGTGCCGCTAGTGAAGTCGGGCGCCGTCGTTTGCGCGGATCGTTATGCTTATACTGCTTTCGCGCGCGACGTGGTTCGCGGCGTCAGCCGGCGCTGGGTGCGCAACCTGTATCGCTTCGCGCTGCGTCCGAACCTGGCGTTCTATTTTCGCGTGCCGCTGGAAGTGGCTATCGGCCGCATTTTAGGCGGGCGCAACGCCATCAAGTTCTATGAAGCGGGTATGGATCTTGGCCTCAGCCGCAACGTCGAAGAAAGCTTCCGTATTTTTCAGGGCCGCATCCTGGATGAATACGAGGCGATGATCCAGGAGGTTGGTTTTCACGTGATCGACGCCACCGGATCCATCGAAGAACAGCAGCAACAGATGCGCGACATCGTGATGCGCGAACTGGGCGACAGCCTGCGCAATGGCATCATGCGCGCCTCGCCGGGAGACATGGATGCTGCTCAAACAGCCGCTCGCATTCTATAGCGAAGCGCTGGCCGGCGTGGATCGCGGGGAGCTGCAAGGCAAGCTGATCGTGATCGAAGGGCCGGATTCGGTGGGCCGCTCTACGCAGGTGGCGCGCCTGAGAGCCTGGCTGGAACATCAGGGACACGCCGTGCTGGACACCGGTATGGCGCGCGGGGCGCTGGCTGGGAAGGGAATTCAGCGGGCCAAGGAAGGCAACACGCTGGGCCCCGTTACGATGACCTTGTTCTATGCCACCGATTTTGCCGATCGCCTGGAGAACGAAATCATCCCCGCACTGCGCGCCGGCTTCGTGGTGCTGACGGACCGCTATATTTTTTCGCTGATGGCGAGAGCCATTGCGCGAGGCGAAGACCGGCCGTGGATCGAACGTGTGGCCAGCTTTGCGCTGGTGCCGCATGCCATTTACTACCTGCGCGCCGAGGTTCGCGACCTGGTGCCGCGCGTGGTGCTGGGCCGCGGCGCATTCGATCATTGGGAGAGCGGAATGGATATGCGCTTCGGCTCCGACATGCATGACAGTTTCGTCAAATACCAAACGCGCGTAATTCACGCGTTGGACCGCATGGCCAAGCGCTACAACTTCGTCATCATCGACGCCACGAAGACGCCCGATCAGATTTTCCGCGAATTGCAGCGATCCATCGGCAAGCTGTTTTAATGCGGGCTCAGTGGGGAGCTGCCAGGCTGTAGATTAGAATCGCAAGCACGATCGACGTGAGCACCATATAGGTTCGATCGTGTTCCAGGGCAAAGCCTGCGAGCGAAAACGCCACGCGTGCCATCGGCGTCAGGATCAACAGCAGCAGCCCAAGCTGGATGATCGCCTGGCAGTCGGATGGCCCAGCGGCATGCATCACGCCGGAAATGCTGCGGTAGATGGCGGATGTTCCGTGGAATACGTGATACTCGGGCTGCTCGTGGCCATGCTTGGCGAGAAAGCAAATGCCTCCGAGCAACACCACGGCGGCGGCCAGTAACACGCCTGTTCTGAGCAGCACGCTGATGATCACTTCCAGCCGCTGATCTGTCCATTGGGAACCCGATGCCGCCATTAGAGTGCCCCTTTCGCGCCGGTAACGATCATCTCGATCGCCATCACCCCTACCACCCCGGCGAAGATCCAGCGCAGAACGTGAACCTTGGCGCCGATGAGCTGCCGCGCACCTAATATGGAACCGGCCAGAACGCCCAGCATCACCGGCATGGCGAGCCCAGGCTCAATATAGCCGCGGCTCAGATAAATTCCCGCGCTGGCCGCGGCCGTGACCCCGATCATGAAATTGCTGGTGGTGGTGGAAACCTTGAAGGGAACATGCATGGCCTGATCCATGGCGATCACCTTTAGTGCGCCGGACCCGATACCAAGAAGCCCCGACAGAGTGCCCGCGCCGAACATCAAGCTGAATCCAGTCTTGACGTGATCCACCTGATATTCGCAGGGTCCTTCCGCCGAGGGATACGAGCCATCCAATTTGAACCGCCGCGCCAGGGAATCCGTTTGCTTGCTCTTTTCGTTACTGGCGTGTCCGCGGCTGGATTGCCAGGCCGCGTGTATCAGGACCAATCCGAAGATCATCGAGAGGATGGAGGTTGGAGTTCGAGTGGCGAGAAAAGCCCCGAAGAGCGCGCCGAGCGTGGTGGCAATCTCCAGAAACATCCCGATGCGTATGTTCGAATAACCTTCACGGACGAACGCGGCGGCGGCGCCAGAGGAGGTTGCAATTACGGACACCAGGCTGGCGCCAATGGCGTACCGGATGTCTACGCCGAGCAACAAAGTGAGCGCCGGCGTCACCACTACTCCGCCGCCCAATCCCGTCAATGCGCCAAGACAACCGGCCACCGCTGAGATGCCGAAGACCAGCGGCGTGAATTCCAGATTGGTCATCTACACAAGCTTAGCGAGCCTCGCGCCTAACGGGCCCCGTGATGGAACATCTTATGCTGAACGTCAGGCCAAAACTCTTCGAAGGTATTGCTGCCAAAACGGCCGAGGAATCCAAGTCCGGTACGGATGGCAGCGCGGTTGACGCTATCATCGCCGGGAGCGCGCCAGCTGTTCGAGAGGAAGTTGGTGCCAGGGACGGCGATCAAACGGGCGTAAGCAGGCATCAGGTTTCCATCGCGATTCTGTGCCAGGAACGTCATCTTGAATGCGTGCCCAACGCGATGGCCAAACGGCGCGCCCTCGTCACGAGTGTAACGTGGGTCCTCACCCCAGATAGCCCCGAGGCCAGCTTCCGCGGTGTTACTAGCCGCAATGCCGCTCAGGCGCATGCCGTAGCGATCGCCAAAGCCTTCCCAATGTGGACCGTATGTGTTCGGTTGATTGGTCAACGTTCCCCATCCGGCGCTGAACAAACCGGCGGCCAGGCTCTCCGGACCAATCGTACCCCGAACCGCCCAGTCAATACGTTCCTGGGTATCGATCGGCTGGAGCGCATCGCTACTGCTGCTGGAAGCAGCGTTGAACGATGGCGAAGCTTCGGTGTCCGACGCAGGACCCACGGTGGACGCCAGTGTCCCGGGCATGAGTTTTTGTGCCATGGCGGCAGAAGCCAATATGACGATTGCGCAGCTTAATTTATAGATCATTTCCCCGTCCCCAACGCGGAAGATATAGCAGATGATGTGCCATCGCGACTTCTTTCGATAAGGTGCTTGTCTTCATTTAGATGTGGTGGACTTGAGGTGCTTGATCATCTCTTGCGCCCGGTAGGAAATCCAGATTTCGCGACTTTTCGACCATGGGCGGTCGGCATCCAGCGCCAGAAATCCGATATCGTGTAGACAGTATGCCGGATTGGCTGAGCATCCACGAACCCGTGCTGGTGAACACCATCGGGCATTGCGCCGGCGCGGTTTTATTCGGGATGCTGCTATATTTCTTCCTGTTGAACTGGCGGCACGGCCGGGAGGAGCGGGCTAAACTTCCGGCCCTGGCGGCGGCTCTGGCGTTTTTGTGGAACATCGGATCCTTGGTCGCGCTGGGCGTGGGGCGGCAAGGCGGAACCGCGGCCGACGTGATTGTGGCAGCCAGTTTCTCGGTGTTGAGTTTGCTCCCTGCCGTACTGCTGCATATCTCCTTGGAATCAAATCACGGGTTGGGATCGTGGCACCGTCCGCTGTGGATCAGCGGATATGTATTGAGCAGCGCCGCAATCGCACTGCACGTGGGTGATCTGATTACTCGATCCCCAAGCCTCCACTTCGCGGCATTGCTGGTGGTGACCGTGGGATTCGCCATCCTGACGGCGATTTCGGTCGGGCTCGAGATCGGGCAGAAAAACGGCGCGGAGGTTTCTCGATTGGCCGGAGCGATGGTCCTGTTTCTGTTCGCTATTTCGTTCGCACACTTCGGCTCCGAGCACGCACCTCAAGCGTGGTCCAAGGAAGTTGCTCTGCATCACGCGGGAATACCGCTGGCACTGTTTGTACTCTTGCAAAACTACCGATTCCTCCTGCTGGACGCCTATCTCCGATTCGTGGTGAATGCCACGCTGGCGGCGGCCGCGGTGCTGGCTTCCATACGAATCGCGGAGTCTGCGCACTTCAGTCCGCAATTGGCTCGCCCGTTCGACGCCGGCCTGCTGTTTGTAGGCGCCTGCCTGCTGCTGACACTGTTCGTCTATGTTCGTAACCTTGCGCAACGCTGGCTGACCCAGGTGATTTTCCTGCGTTCGAATGTCGACCATGCGATCGAAGAGCTTTCCAAATTGGCGAGGGCGATACCGGAGGAACGCTTGTATCTTCCACAGGCCGCGGAGGTGATTGCAGCGTTCTTACGAGCGGGCCGTCACCAGCTCACCGCGGATACACCGCTTGAGCTTGGAGACCAGCCGCCCTGGGTGCAAGCCGTGGTTCCATTGCGATTTTCGCGCGGTGACGCCATGTACATCCTGCTGGGCCCGCGCGACGGAGCACGCCGTTACTTGAGCGAGGATTTTGCCGTACTGACGCGCCTGGGCGCCGCGGTGGTGGAGCACGTGGAACAGTTGCGCGGCATTCAAATGCAGGGCCTGGTATCGCAGGCAGAGCTGAAGGCGTTACAGGCGCAGATCAATCCACATTTTCTTTTTAATTCGCTCAACACGCTGTATGGGACCATCGAGCGCAGCAATGCGGAGGCGCGCCGGCTGGTGCTGAATCTCGCGGATGTATTCCGCTACCTGCTGCGGTCCGATCGGGCGCTGATCGAAATCGAAGAGGAGCTGCGCATTGTGCGCGCGTACCTGGAGATCGAGCAACTGCGGCTCGGCGATAAACTGCGAATCGAGATCAATGTGGAGGAATCGGCGTTGCGCGCCACCATTCCTTTGCTCTCGGTGCAGCCGCTGGTAGAGAACGCGGTGAAGCATGGGGTAGCGCCGAGGACGGGCGCGGGGTTTGTGCGGCTGGACATTACTTCGCGGCTAGACGTCCTGACGGTAACCGTTTCCAATTCGGGGGAATGCGATTCGAGCACCCTGACTGCTCTCAGCGCCGAAAGAGGAATCGGGCTGGCCAATGTCCGCCGCCGGTTGGAGTTGTGCTACGGCGAAGAATCCAGTTTCGTGGCGGAAGTGGAAGATGGCGTCACGACAGTTGGGTTCCTGCTGCCGCTTAAGGCAGGGACCATCGTAGCGATGGCGTAAACGGAGCTATGTCGTCCACGATTCAATCCAAACCGCCCATCGACCGGCTTTGGCCGTTGGCTTGAAATCCGTGCCGTCCTCCGAGCAACGCATGTTAAAAGGGGCTGAAACCAGGGCTACCCGCATGCCTCTGAAGACCTTGATTGTCGATGACGAGCCAATCGCCCGAAAGGTGCTGCGCGAGGAGCTGGAGCTGATCGAGGATATTGAGGTAATCGGAGAAGCTGCCGACGGCGCGGCCGCGCTGGAGAAAATCGGCGCTGAGCAGCCAGATCTGGTTCTGTTGGATCTGCAAATGCCGGCTATGGGCGGCTTGGACGTGGTCCGCCAATTGAAGCACAGCAAGCACGTGCCGGTGATCGTTATCGTCACGGCGTACGATCAGCACGCGCTACAGGCGTTCGAAGCCGGCGCGATCGATTACCTGCTGAAGCCGGTAGGGCAGGAGCGTTTGTCGCAGGCCGTGGAGCGGGCCAAACGTGCGACCGGACGCCAGGCTATCGAGCGGATCGCGCAGCTGCAGGAGATGGCGGAACCGCCGGGATCGCGCGCCCGCCGAATCGTCGGCAAAGTAGGCGAGGAATATTTCCTTCTGAGCGCCGAAGAGATTTACGCTTTTCAGGCCGAAGGCGATTTGGTCTGGATTGTCACCGCCAAGCGAAAATACCTGGCCACGCAGACGTTGAAGGAGCTGGAGCTGCGCCTCAAGAACAGCAGCTTCCGGCGCATCCACCGGAATGCGCTGGTCAACGTGGAGCACGTGCGCAAGATGAGCGCGCTCAGCAGCCAGAGATGGCTGATCACGATGAATAACGATCAGGAGTTCATCGCCAGCAAGCGGCAGGCTCGCACCGTTCGCGAACTTCTCACCTGGTAAACCAAGTCCGCTCACCGGCGAACTTAGTTCTGTTACGGCCATCCTCCCGCCGCCCATCGGATTCTCATAGGCGTATGGCCTAGGGGCCTCCACAATCGAGAAATATGAGAGGTCCCGCTGTTTCGCTCGTTGTTTTTCTGTTGGGTTGCACCTTTTCTGCCGCAGTGTACGCGCAGTCGAGCGGCGGCAACGCAGGAACCGTCCGCGGCACTGTTCTGGACCCGTCCGGCGCGGCCATCATGGGCGCGGCAGTGGAGATACAGAACCCGGTCTCGCACTACAACAAGACCACGAAGACCGATAACCAGGGAAATTTCGAATTCTTCAACGTTCCGTTTAACAACTACCACGTGGCCGTGAATGCTTCCGGATTTCAGCCCGGCGCCCAGGACGTGGACGTGCGCTCGTCGTTGCCACTAGACATAAAAATACCGCTGATGATCGGAGCCGCTACGCAGACCGTGGAAGTAACGGCGGAAGCTTCGGATTTACTCGAAAATACCTCCACCACCCACACGGATGTGGATCGGGCATTATTCGATAAGCTGCCGCTGGAGAGCCAGTCTTCCGAACTCAGCTCGCTGGTGACGCTGGCATCGCCCGGTATATCGGCTGATTCGAACGGGCTGTTTCACGGCCTGGGAGATCACGCGTCGAATTCGTTCTCCTTGGACGGCCAGCCCATTACCGATCAGCAGAGCAAGGTTTTCTCGAATCAAATTCCGGTGGATGCGGTGCAATCCATGGAGGTGATCGAAGGCGCGCCTCCAGCCGAATACGGCGACAAGACCAGTGTTGTGATCGACGTGACCACCCGCTCTGGCCTGGGCGTCAAGCAGCCGCACGGCGATATTACCGCTTCCTATGGCACTTTCGGCACCACGAACGACGGCTTCGATCTTTCCTATGGAAAAGACAAATGGGGCAATTTCATCGCCGCGAACGGGCTGGACACGGGCAGATTCCTGGACGGCCCCGAGTTCCAGGTCTATCACGATCACGGTAACGAGGAGAACGTTTTCGATCGCATCGACTTGAAACCTTCCACGCCAGACAGCATCAGCGTGAACCTTGGCTTTACACGTTCCTGGTTCCAGACGCCCAACTCGTTTGACGCGCAAACCGCCGACGCCTGGTCCGGACTGGTGGTCAACAACGGTGGTCTGGGTCCCAATGGATTGCCGGTTGGCCCCGCTGATCAGCGTTCCAAAATCAGAACCTTCAACATCGCGCCCACCTGGACGCACTTGGTGAACCCCAACACCGTTTTCACGCTCGGCGCTTTTGTGCGCCAGGATCAATACAACTACTATCCGAGCGATAATCCGTTCGCCGATTTCGCGCCTGATCTTCAATCAGAATCGGTCGGCCAAAACCGCCGCCTGACCAATGTGGGGGGGCGGGCCAACGTGTCCTACGTGAAGGGCATTCACAACATCAAGGCCGGAATCACCTACGAGGATACGATCCTTACCGAGCAGGATTCGTTCGGGATCGTCGATCCCACGTTTCTCTCGAGTCCAGCCGACGATCCGCTGCTGGCATGCATTGACTTGACGTTCACATCGGCGCTGCCAAATTGTCCGGGAGGAACCAGCGCGCCATATACATTTCGCGGCCACGCGGACATCCGCGAATTCGCGGCATTTTTCCAGGACGATATTACGATCAAAAATTGGGCATTCAATCTGGGCGTTCGATTCGATCACTACGACGGCATCACCAGCGCCAATCAAGCAGAGCCTCGGTTGGGTGTTGCGTACAACATTAAGCCCACCAATACCGTGTTACGCGTTTCCTACGCCCGCACGCTTGAGACACCGTTTAACGAAAACTTGGTTCTGGCGAGCAACGGTTGCAATGATCCAATTGTGAACGATCTCATGGCCACCATTCAGGGTTATCCCTGCCTCACGGTACCGCTGCGGCCAGGCTGGCGTAACGAGTTCCACGCCGGTATTCAACAGGCCTTCGGAAAGTTCTTGGTCATCGATGCCGAGTACATTTGGAAGTACACGCACCTGGCCTACGATTTCAGCGTGCTGGGCAACACACCGATCACGTTCCCGATCGAATGGGCCAGTTCCAAAATCCCCGGCTACGCCGTGCGCGCCAGCATGCCGAATTTTCATGGGCTGTCGGCGTTCGTAGTGTTTTCGAGCGTCGCAGCCCGCTTTTTTGAACCGCAGGTCAGTGGAATCGGCGCCACGCCGGCCGGCCAAGGCAGTAACGGAGTGTTTCGAATCGATCACGATGAGAATTTCAACTCCACCACCCATATCCAGTACCAGCCTTGGCAAAGGGGGCCGTGGCTGGGCTTCAATTGGCGATTCGACAGCGGACTGGTGGCCGGCCCGGTTCCTTGCGCTGGTGGTAATTGCGCCAATGGGCCGAATGGGACCGACAGCATCGTCGATGTTTCCAATCTGACGCCGGATCAGCAGTTCCAAGCCGGCCTATACTGCGCCGGTGTCTATGCCACGCCCACCACGCCGATCAGTCCCACGGGTCTCTGCCCGGCATCGCAGTATGGGTCCAAGCTGGTAAACATTCCCTCTGCTGGCGCCGAGAATGACGACCACAATCCGCCGCGCATCGCACCGCGTAATCTGTTTGATATTGCGGTGGGCCACGACAACCTCTTTCACGGCGACAAGTACAAGTGGAGCGCGCGAGTTTCGGTTGTGAATCTAACCAATGACTACGCGCTCTATAATTTCCTGTCGACGTTCAGCGGAACGCACTACGTGAGCCCGCGCACCGTCACCGGGACCATCGGGTTTCATTTCTAGGCTACGGATTTTCCGCGTACACACGCTTGACGACGTTCGCCACCGGGCCCATGGTCTGCCAGCCCGGATACTTCTTCTTGAACTCGGCGGTCACCATGGCGGCGGCTTCGTCGGCGGATTTGCCTTGGCGCTTCAGTTCCAGCGAGCGGCTCTGCAGGTCCAGAATGAACGCCCGTTCCTTGGCGATCAACGATCCATCGCCCAGCGCGCCGTGATCGGGCACGATGAAGCGCGGGTGGAGCGGCTCCAGCCGGTCCAGGATGACCAGCCAGTTCTTCACGCTGGCATCGGAGCTGGGGATGTTGGGAACGATCTTGTCCTGCACAATATCGCCCGGGATCAAAACGCTGTCCGGCTCCACGAAGATAAGTTCGTCGCCTTGCGTATGCGCTGGTCCCCACCAAAACAGGCGCGCTGAAACACCGCCCAGATCGAGCGTGATTTCTTTGTCGAAGACGATGTCCGGCGGCCGCATCTTCACGTCCGCCAGCAGTTCCCTGCTTTGCGCCGACAAGCCGCGGAACAGGTTCATCAGTTCGGTGCCATGTTTCTTCAACTCCTCCTCCTGGACAGCCGGGCGGATGATGACCGTGCGCGGAGGAAAGGCTTGTTCGCCCATCGCGTGCTCGGGATGAAAATGCGTAGTGGTCAGGTACAGGTTGGACGCTTTAGCCAGCTTTTCAGCTTGTTTCACCACGATGGCGCCGTTGCGCGCGCCCAGGCCGGTGTCCACCACCAGCGTTCCGCGGTTGCCCACCACGATGGCGATGTTGGGAAAGCCCACGATCGCGTAAACGTGGTCGGAGACACGCGTCACCGAGTTTTCGGGCAGGAGCATGGATTGTTGCGCTCGGCCCAGTGCAGCGATGCAGAGCAAGAGCGCGGCGGAAATAGCCGTTTTGCGAAGCAACATGAGAATCATGTTACTACGCAGCGGTTCAAGGGGTCGCTGGCGCAGGCAGGGCCAGCACGGCGGTAGGAGCGGGTGCCGGAGCGCCGAAGTGGAGGATGAAGTGCTGCATGGCCACTTCCAGCGAACTCATGCCGAAGGTTTTGGCCTCGGCCAGCGCCTGCTGGTTGGTCCAGTGATCGTGAGCGATCCGATAGCACGCGATCGCGGTGCCGGTCCGGTCCGCCCCGCGCCTGCAGTGGACAAAAACAGGCCAAGCCGAGTTATCGTTCAGCAGCGAAAGTACTGCTTCCACTTGTGCCGCATCCGGAGCCTTGTAGCCGCTCCAGCGCAGGCGGACGTAATGCATTCCGGCGTGCTCCACCTCGGTCTCTTCCGACCGTTCCCCGCGCAGATCGATCACGGTCTTAATGCCAAATTTTGCAAGACCTTCGAAGCCTTCGCCACGCGGCTGCGCCCCCCGATAAACGTGTTCATTCACTTGATGGAAGTTGGGAACACCCGAAACGTCGGGGAGGGATGCAGCTTGGACCCCGGCGATGCTCAGCGATAAGGCAAGAAGGCCGGGAACCAAGCACCGATGCAAAATGGTACTTGGCATGTGAACGATTGTACTACTCTGGACGCGCCGTCCCGCACCGGGGTTTCGAGCGGGTGTGGCGGGTTTCTGGAGCATTTCTTCCGGCCTTGGGCGCCGGACGCTGAATTGGTGCTGAGCATAACGATAAACTCGCTATTTTATTGATACTTACCGTGCATGCTACAAGGTTCCCGGTCCGCTCGGTTGACGCCGGGTGGCCAAGCCTTTCTCAACTCAACCGCTCCCATGGTTGCCAGCTCAGCTTTAGTCCACGGTATAGCTTGGGGTTGAGTGGAATGGCTGAAATTAGCCGACCATTCGGCTGCTTGGGAGAACCTGAAAACTACCTCTCAATCGTAGCTGCAGGATGGGAGAAGTCCCTTTCCTTCGCGACCGCTAATTGCCGCCTTATTAGCTGATTGGTACCAGGGATACCAGGACGCGTAGACCTGTATTTCTATTATCACGGACGTTATAATCGAGCAAACTTACAAACAGACGGCGAGCGCAAAGTGGATTGCTCAGTTACCGCGAGGGGCTGAGATGCGGCATGCGGCGAGCCAATTTAGCCATAAGGCAGACGCAGCTAAGGGACAAACGATGACTTCAGCAACTTACAAACTCAAAATCTCCGGCGCATGCCGGGGAGCGTACATTCGTGACCACATTGACCGTGCCGTCGATTGTCTATTAACTTCGTTGCCCGATCCCGACGGGCTTACGGCCGAACAGCGGCGCGGGATTATTGCACGCTACACCGCGGTGCTGGAAGGCAACTTCATCTACTGGATGACCGCCGCTTATCTCGCGGCCAGCTCGGAAGAATCTCGCCTGATCATCCTGGACAATCTCCACGAAGAGGTCCGGGACTGTCATCCTGGCATGCTCCGAAGGTTCGCTGTGGCCGCCAACGCGGTTCCAACAGACTCCGACGCATTTGCCGTCTCCCGGGACTTGATGAACGTCCGCCTATTCGTGGGCCGGCTCTCGGCCGTGCCAGTGGTGGTCATGATGGCCTTCTTCGAAGGATTCATCCAGAAATTCATGTGCTACCTGGCGAAACTCGCCACCGACCAAGGCTCGCTCGAGCTGGAGTACACCAACGTCCATGGGGTATGCGACATCACTCATACCCAGGAACTCTACCGTGCGTTGTCCGCGGAGATGGCGCTCAACCCGCCTGACTCGGCGACGAACCTCCTGGAGGGAGTTGACCTGCTGAGCGCTCTGATTGAAAGCGTAGTCTCAGGGGTTCAGGAAGGGCCAACCTTGGTCCGCTCGGCGGCCAATTCGCACACGGCTTAAGGCGGCGGGTGACTCGTCCAAGCGGATGAACAGGGCTGGAGGCTAGTCTCAGCATGAATCCACTCGATCGTTGCGGGTACTTCGAAGTCCGTGGAACACACCTTTATACCGTGTTGCACGAAGTTCCGGATCCATTGGCTCGCGTTCTCCTGGTAGGAGCTTTTGGATCGGAACGGAACACCGCCTACACCCCCTGGGTCCGCTGGTCCCGCTATCTGGCGTTACGAGGAATCGAATGCCTGAGGTTTGATTATCGCGGCATGGGCGAAAGCACCGGCGACTTTGCCGGCTTGAGCTTTGAGGATTGGAGTGAAGACGTCGAACTGATGGCCGAGTGGCTCAACAACCGGTCGCCTGCAGTGCCCCTGGTACTGCATGGCCTGGAGCTCGGAGCTCTTCTGGCCGGAAAAGCGTTTGCCGCGAGACTGGGAGACGCGTTGCTCACTTGGGCAGCGCCGGCTAGTGCTAATGAAGTGCTGCGCCCCGCACTCCAGCGCCGCGTCACCGCCGACAATATGTTCCGATACGGGACCCAGCGCAGGGCAATGACGGATTATATTCGACAGTTAGAGACAGAGCCGCTGGAAGTGGACGGCTACCGATGGTCCAGCAAACTTTGGAACGACTCGTTTCGTTTCGAAATGCCGCCTGCCATCCTTGATGGGAGCGGTGTATTTGATGGGAAAAGGCAGTTCCGCGCGGTTAGTCTCGACAGGAGCGCGGAGCCTCTGGTTAAAGGCTCGCTATCGGTAGTGGTGAATCCGGATCTGAGTGGATTATTTGCAGACAATTTCGAATGGATCGCCTCGACGCTGGCGATCACCCCGGGAGGCGGTAGTGGTCGAAGCTATTGAAACCAGGGAGTTGATCACGGTAAACGTGGGCGGAAGTTGCCTGCGGGGCACCTGCCACCTTACTCCAGACCACCGCTCCGGCTCAGCCATCGGGCAAAACGAGGGCAAGCGCACCGGCGTTCTGTTCGTCAATTCCGGATACGCGCCGAGATCCGGATCGGGCGATGCAGCGGTCTATTGGGCCGATTCTTTTGCAAAGTCCGGTTACCCTTCTTTCCGCCTCGATTTGCCAGGCCTCGGAGACTCAGATGGCGATCTTCCCGAGAAATGGCTGGAACTCTCGGACCTGATTAATGGCGGACATTATTCTTCCTTTGTTTCTGACGCAGCCAAGAGTCTCACGGAGAGCTTTCACCTGTCGGGAGTAGTGATTGTCGGACATTGCGCCGGAGCGATATCAGCCATCTATGCCGCCACGTCGAGCAAACATATCAAAGGCATCGTCGCGTTGGACCCCTACTTTTTCCAGAACGATGAGGAACGTACCGCGATTCGCCAGGAGATGAGCCACTGGGTGGCGCGCCACAAACTGGCCGCCCAATTTGGCAGGATTTTCGGCCGCTTGAAGCAGGCCAAGATGTTGCTGCAAAAAAACAAGCTTCCTGGAAATACGAATTTGCGTCTGATCCGTTGCTGGAAGCGCCTGGCTTCGGCCGGACTACCGATGCTGGTTCTGAATGCTCGCAGCGCGAGTCAGGATCAAGATTTCGATTACTTTCAATATCTTCAGGAATCGTCAGGCAGCGGCAGCCGCATCGTTGTTCAGTTCATTGAAGGCGCCAATCACTCTTTTGCCGACGACGTGGGCAGGCCGGCGGTTCAGCGGCTGGCTGAACGGTGGTTGAAGTCCTGCTTCCCACTCGTCATCCAAGACGAGCACGCATTCTCCGGGCAGCTCACGGCGAACCATCAGCGGTAATATCCATTATGTCTATACGTTCCAGCGTTATAACCCAAGTGAACCAGGTGGCCAAAGAACAGGGCAAACGGCTGGTGCCGCTGCGCGATGATCTGGCGCTTCTTGACTCAGGGCTAGATTCGATGTGCTTCGCCATCATCGTGGCCAGGCTTGAGGATTCGCTCGGAATCGATCCGTTCAGTACCGCCGAAGATATTGGTTTTCCCGTTACCGTCGGCGAGTTCATCCAGTTTTACGAAAATGCCGCAAGCTGACCCCTTGTCGCTCTGGACATCCGTGAGCGCTTCTGGAAATCTGTCCCAGCGCTTTCTTTCCGGGATGGATGGGACCGTCGCTTTGAGCGACCTGGGCCGGGGATCGTGCCTCGGTGAGGGCGGCGAAAAACTGCGCGGGCGGTCCGTATTGCTCGCAACCACCGATCAGCTCACCGCGGCACTCGCGCTCCTGGAACTGGACGGCGTAGCACGCCAGGTGGTTCTGTGGCCCGCCGATCTGCCGATCGAACATCTGCCCTTCGTTGTCGCTTCGGTGCCGGTGGATGCCATTGTCTCCGACGGGACCCTGCTTGGACCAGACGGTCCCGCAGTTGAACTTTACGTCACATGCAGTCCGAAAATCCGCCCCACCAGTTGCGACCGGAAGATTGATCACGCGACCGAATGGATTCTCCTCACTTCCGGCACTACGGGACGTCCGAAGATGGTGGTGCACACGTTCGCGAGCCTGTGCGGAGCCATCGAAACTGGCACGCTGGGAGGCGGCTTCGTTTGGAGCACTTTCTACGACATCCGGCGTTATGGCGGACTCCAGATCTTCCTGCGAGCGATGCTGACCGGGGGATCTCTGGTTCTATCGGATGCCCGGGAGCCGGCAGGCGAATTTCTGATCCGGGCCGGCGCCCAAGGAGTCTCCCATATTTCCGGGACCCCATCTCACTGGCGCCGTGCCCTGATGAGCCCGAGCGCGCGCAGCATTGCGCCCCGATATGTACGCTTGTCGGGCGAGATCGCAGATCAATCCATCCTAGACAATCTCCAAGTTTTCTACCCGCGCGCCGCCGTCGCCCATGCCTTTGCCTCCACCGAAGCCGGCCTCGCGTTTGATGTCCGCGATGGTTTGGAAGGCTTTCCCGCAGGCTTGATCGGACAGGGGGGCGAGGCGGTGGAGATGAAGGTTGAGGACGGAACGCTTCGGATCCGGTCCTCGCGAACCGCGTCCCGCTACCTACCCCAACAAACGGCAATCCTAAAGGACGCCGGCGGTTTCGTGGATACCGGCGATGTGCTCGAGTTGCGCGGGGGCCGCTATTATTTCGTGGGCCGGCGCGATGGAACCATCAACGTGGGCGGCCAAAAGGTCCATCCCGAAGAAGTGGAAGGCGTGATCAATCGTCACCCAGGCGTTCGGATGTCGCTGGTTCGGCCGAGAAAGAATCCGTTGGTGGGTGCGCTGGTGGTGGCTGAAGTAGTTCCGCAACCACGCCCGGACTCTGCCGGCGACGGGAATGGCCGGCTGGAGAGCGAGATCCTGCAGATGTGCCGGGAAGCGCTGCCCCGGCATAAGGTTCCCGCGGCGATCCAGTTTGTCAGTGAGCTCGCGGTCACTGCCAATGGCAAGATCGTGCGGCGCCATGCATAATGTCATCGTCACGGGGGGAAGCCGGGGGCTGGGGCTGGGAATCGCCCGGAAACTTTCCGGGTGCAACTACCGCGTCCTTGCAATTGCGCGGAAGCAGACCGATCAGCTCACCCTGGCGATACGCGAGGCCGAAAACAAAACTCCCGGATCACTCCATTTTTTTCCTTTCGACCTGGCGAAAATCGAAGACATAGCCCAACTGGTGAAAACCCTGCGGAAGGAATTCGGCCCCATCCACGGGCTGGTGAACAACGCTGGATTGAGTTACGATGGCGTTCTCGCTCTCACGCCCAATTCAAGGATCGACCAGCTGGTACGCGTGAACACGGTGGCCCCCATGGTTCTCACCAAATACGTCGTGCGCTCCATGATTTCCGATGGCGGCGGGCGTATTGTGAACGTGGCTTCCATTCTCGGTTTCACCGGCTATAGCGGTCTTTCGGTCTACGGTGCGACCAAGGCGTCGCTCATCGGCTTCACGCGATCCCTGGCGCGGGAAGTGGGGCGCATGGGGGTGAATGTGAACGCGGTGGCGCCCGGATTCGTCGACACGGAAATGACGCAGGGGCTGAAGGAAGAGCAACGGCAGCAGATTATCCGACGTAGCGCGCTGCAGCGCCTGACCGAAATCGAGGATGTCGCAAACGCAGTGGAATTTCTTCTGAGCTGCAAATCCAAAAGCATCACGGGCACCGTGCTTACGGTGGACGCAGGCAGCACGGCATGACGGAATCGAGCACCAACGGACGGGGCGGCAAAGTCTCCCCGGCGAAATCCTGGGCGCGGGCATTGGAGCTGACGGCGCCGATTGCCCGCCATCCCCATCGCATTTTCCCGAAAGTGATCGAGGAACAAGCCGCGCGATTCGGCGAGGCGCCGGCCCTGCTCTCCGAGCGCGAATGCCTGACCTATCGAGGGCTTGCCGCACGTGCCAACCAATATTCCCGCTGGGCGCTTGGCCAGGAGCTTGGCAAGGGCGACTGCGTCGGCCTGTTGATGCCGAACCGGCCGGAGTTTATGGCCGTCTGGCTGGGCATTACGCAGGTGGGCGGCGTAGTGGCGCTGCTGAACACAAATCTTACGGGCGCTTCGCTCGCGCATTCCATTCGGGTGGCCGGACCGAAACATCTGATCGTGGCCGCGGAGCTGATCGATTCGTTGGCCGCAGCGCTGGGGGAACTCGCGGCGCCCCCGGTCATCTGGATCCACGGCGCGGCCCGCGATATCGAACAACAACTGGAGCAATGCAGCGGAGAGAGCCTGGGTGAAAACGAGCGCCGGCCAGTCAGCATTGAGGATCGGGCACTCTACATCTATACGTCCGGCACCACCGGGTTGCCCAAAGCCGCCTCCGTGAGCCATGGCCGGGTTATGCAGTGGAGCCACTGGTTTGCCGGCATGCTGGACACGCAACCCACGGACCGGATGTATGACTGTCTGCCCATGTATCACAGCGTCGGAGGGGTGCAGGCTCCGGGCGCCGTCCTGGCTACCGGCGGCTCAGTGGTCCTCCGGGAAAAGTTCTCGGCGCGCGGATTCTGGAGCGACATTGTCCGCTGGGACTGTACGCTGGTCCAATACATCGGCGAACTTTGCCGTTATCTGCTCGGCACCGAACCCTCCCCGGAAGAGGCCGATCATCATATTCGGATGGCCTGCGGCAACGGGCTTCGGCCCGAGATTTGGAGCGCCTTCCAGAACCGGTTTCGAATTCCCCAGATTCTCGAATTCTACGCGGCCACTGAAGGCAATGTTTCGTTGTTTAACGTGGAAGGCGAGCCCGGTGCCATCGGCCGCATCCCGTCCTATCTCGCGCACCGGTTTCCGGCCGCTTTGATCAAGTTCGACGTGGACAAAGGCGAGCCGCTGCGGGATGAGCGGGGATTCTGCATTCGCTGCCAGGCCAACGAAGCGGGAGAAGCGATCGGCCAGCTCTTACCAGATGATGGGTCCAATATCGGCAGCCGGTTTGAGGGTTATACCAGCCCGGAGGCGTCGGCGAAGAAGATCCTCCGAGGCGTATTCAAACCGGAAGACGCCTGGTTCAGGACCGGCGATCTGATGCGTAAGGACGAAAGAGGCTTTTTCTATTTCGTCGATCGAATCGGAGACACTTTCCGCTGGAAGGGTGAGAATGTTGCAACGTCGGAGGTTTCCGAGGCGCTCTGTTCGTTTCCCGGAATCCAGGAGGCCAATGTATACGGTGTGGAAATACCCGGAACGGACGGCCGGGCCGGCATGGCTACGCTGGTTGCCGATCCCGATCTGGACCTAAGAGCGTTACGGTACTACCTGACCCATCGCCTGCCTCACTATGCCTGTCCTTTGTTTCTTCGCATCCGCAATGAAATGGAAGTGACAGCCACTTTTAAATACACCAAGACGGATCTTGTGCGCCAAGGGTACTATCCACTGGCGACCTCCGATCCCATCTATTTCAACGACCCGGAGCAGGAGGCGTTCATCCAAATCGATCAGGCGCTCTATCTCCGCATCCAAAGCGGCCTGCTCGATCAACGCCGGCGCCCATCATCGGAAGACGAGCCGGACGACGAGCCGCGGTACAGTTTTGGTAAAAACGAACCGATCGAAGCTCAGAGCGTCACGGATCTGTTTGGACGATAAAAAGCAATGCAGAACATGCTTGAAAACCTGCGGAGTGTTTTCGAGAATCTCAACGCCGAGATTGCCGGCGGCCCGATTTTCCCGGCGGTGACTCCGCGGGAGATCCGAAACCATCTGGCTCGTTACGACTTTGCAGAGCCAGTGGCGCTGGATGAACTCTGCGCGGACGTGGAGGGAATGTTGAGCGCGTGGCAAGTGCAGGTGACTCATCCGCGTTATTTCGGCCTCTTCAATCCAAGCGTGACCTTTGCGTCGGTGGTTGCGGACACGCTGGTAGCCATGCACAACCCGCAGCTCGCCACCTGGCGCACTTCACCGGCGGCCAACGAAATCGAACGGCACACGCTGGCCTGGCTGGCTGGTAAATTCGGTTTGCCCGCCGATGCCAGTGCCAGCTTCACCAGCGGCGGCTCGGAAGCGAACCTCACGGCGGTGATCGCCGCACTCACCAAGACTTACCCGGAATACGGCGAGGCTGGACTTCGGCATCTGGCCGCAACGCCGGTCATCTATGTCACCGACGAGGCCAATCACTCGATCAACAAAATCGCGCATATGACGGGATTGGGGCGGCGGGCGCTGCGGACCGTCGCCACCGATCGCGGCTTCAGAATGGATGTAGCGGATCTGGCGACTCAAGTTGCCCAGGATCGAAAAGACGGTTTGGCACCATTGATGGTCATCTGCACTTGCGGCACCACGGCGGCGGGCGTGATTGATCCGCTGCCGGAACTGGCCCAATTCTGTCGCGCGGAGAACCTCTGGTTTCACGTCGATGCCGCGTGGGGTGGCGCTGCCGTCATATCGCCCGTGCTCCGGGCGCATCTGGCTGGAATTGAGGCGGCGGATTCGATTACCTGCGATGCGCACAAATGGTTCTCGGTGCCCATGGGAGCCGGGATGTTCTTTTGCCGGCACCCGGAAACTATGCGCGCGGCATTCCACGCCGAAACCACCTACATGCCGCCTGAAACCTCTGGGCCGGTAGTGGATCCGTACACCACGTCGGCACAGTGGTCGCGGCGCTTCATCGGACTGAAGCTGTTTCTGGCGCTGGCTGAACGGGGTGAATGCGGCTACGCCCAAATGATTGAGCACCAGGCTTGCATGGGGGATCTGCTGCGAAAATCTCTAGAAGCTGCCGGATGGCGGATCATCAATCGAACTCCGCTGCCGGTGGTGTGCTTTACCCGGGACGGGCTGGATACGGCCCGGTTCCTGGCAGCCCTTCAGGAACGCCAGATTGCCTGGATGTCGGAAGTCCGGCTGGGCGGCGGGGCTCCAGCTCTGCGGGCCTGCATCACCAGTTATCGGACCACCGAATCCGATATCGAATGTGTGGTGCGGGAGATGAGCCGCCTAGTCTGAGGAAACAAATGCACAGGGAAACAATCGCTATTCACGGCGGTTACGAGGGGGATCCGGCTACCAAATCCGCGGCTGTTCCCATTTATCAGACGGCCGCCTATGAGTTCGACAGCGCGGACCACGCGGCGGCTTTATTTAACTTGGAGTCCGACGGATATCGCTACAGCCGGATCAACAATCCCACCGTCGCGGTGCTGGAGCGTCGCGTGGCGGCGCTCGAGGGAGGCGTTGAAGCTCTGTGCGTCAGCTCCGGGCAAGCGGCCACCAATTACGCCGTGCTCAATGTTACGGAACTGGGCTGCAACATCATCTCGGTTCCTCAGCTCTACGGCACCACCCACACGCTGTTCGCTTACCTTCTGCCCAGCCAGGGAGTAACGGTCCGCTTCGCCGAGTCCGATCAGGCCGGCGATGTGGAAAGGCTGATCGATGAGCAAACGCGGGGGATTTTTTGCGAGACAGTGGGCAACCCCGCCGGAAACATATGCGACATCGAAACGCTGGCACTGGTGGCCCACAGACACGGGGTGCCGCTCATCGTCGATAACACGGTGGCCACACCGATCCTGCTGCGTCCCATCGAGTACGGCGCCGATATCGTAGTGCATTCGCTCACCAAGTTCATGGGTGGACACGGGACCACGCTGGGCGGAGCCATCGTCGACAGCGGCAAGTTTCCATGGAAGGAGCATGCCACGCGCTTTCCCATGTTCAGCACGCCCGATCCCTCGTATCACGGTCTGGTGTATACCGAACAGTATAAAGAGGCCGCGTATATTGGGCGCTGCCGCAGCGTCTACCAACGGACCACCGGGGCTGTATTGTCGCCCCTGAGCGCGTTCCTGCTGCTGCAGGGAATCGAAACACTTCCACTGCGGATGGAGAGGCACGTGGAAAACGGCGCTCGCGTAGCGGATTTCTTGCGCGCCCATCCCAGTGTGGAGTGGGTGAACTATGCTGGATTCCCGGACAGCCCCCATTATCCGCTGGCGCAAAAATACCTGTCGGCCCGGGCTTGCTCACTGCTCACCTTCGGAATGCGGGGCGGCTTTGAGGCTGCGAAGAATTTCTACGACGCGCTTCAGCTCATCAAGCGGCTGGTCAATCTCGGCGACGCCAAATCCCTGGCCTGCCACCCGGCGTCCACCACTCATCGGCAGATGTCGGAGGAAGAGCAGCACAAGGCTGGAGTAACACCGGAGGCGATTCGGCTCAGCATCGGCATCGAACACATTGACGACATTATCGCCGACCTTGATCAGGCCCTCCAGGCAACAAATTCGATGAAACATTTGAATCCGGTCACCCTGACTTCTCCGGTGGAGCGTTGATGCCGATTTGTTTCAGTGGAGATTCAAGCGGCCACCCGCTGCTGGAATACGCGAAACTCGCTCACGGGGAGCCCGTGGAGTTTCGCGGATACTCAGCTAATTGTCTCGATATCGGCCTGGTGAACAACATGCCCGATAAGGCGCTGTTATCCACCGAACGCCAGTTCCTGACGCTGCTCGATTCAGCGGCTCACGACGTCGTAGTGCGCCTCTGGCTCTACGCGTTGCCGGATATTCCCCGGAACGAATGGGGGCAACGACACATCGGCAACTTCTATTCCGGCCTCGAGCATCTGTTCGATCGGCGCCTGGACGGCCTCATCGTGACCGGCGCGGAGCCGCAATCGCCAAACTTGAGGGACGAACCATACTGGTCGAGCCTGACCAAGGTCATCGCGTGGGCGGAGCAGAATACCTTCTCCGCCGTTTGGTCCTGCCTGGCCGCCCATGCTGCTGTTTTGCACTGCGACGGCATCGAACGCCGCCGCCGCCCCGAGAAATGCTTCGGCCTTTTCGAGTGCAAGCGCGTTGCGGAGCATCCGTTGACGGCCGGCATTTCGCCACGTTTCGTGACGCCCCATTCCCGCTGGAACGATATCTCTGAAAGTGAACTGACGGCGTGCGGCTATTCCCTTCTCGCACGGGCCGAGGACGCGGGTGCCGATTCGTTTCTGAAGCAGGGCACGAGCCTCTTCGTGTTTTTTCAGGGTCACCCGGAGTATGAGGCCAATACTTTGCTGCTCGAATATATCCGGGATGTGGGACGTTATCTCAGGCGAGAGAGCGATCATTACCCGCCGATACCGCGAGCTTACTTCGACCGCGGCACCGTGGATGCCTTGACAGCGGTACAAGAGCGAGCGCTGGGCGACCGGCGCGAGGAACTGCTAGTGGATTTCCCGTCCGCACTCAGCCTCAAGAATCTCGCGCACACCTGGCGTCCGCCGGCGGTGCGCTTTTATGGCAATTGGCTGGGATATTTGTGCGCGCAGAAGGAGCGGCGATTGCAGGCGCCGCAAACTCGGAAGAGGGCTACGCGGGGCACGGACTTCGTTTCGAACCGCCCGTTCGCGTCAGGCGAGTGAGCACCGCGGTGCCCTAACTAACGCGCCGGACGTGGCCGCGTGCCACGCCGGGGTCGCGCTTTGGATTTTTTCTCCGCGGCCGCCAGCTTCCACGCCCCACCCAGCAAATCCTGCATGGCGTCCGGATGAACCCGCGCCAAGCGCACCAGGATATACGGATAGTTGAGGTAATGATCCGTGATGAAGTAGGTCTCGGGATCTTCGGCGATCAGCGCGTCCCGCGCCTCGATACTCATCCGCACCACCAGCGCGCCGATATCGTCCCGCAGCCGCGCGATCATCGCGCCGCCCACCTTGAACGCGGGCGTCCCGTAAGATGTGACCTGCTCCACGCCATCGAGCGCCAGCGCCATCTTGCGAATCGCCTCAAACGTCATCCAACTCAAGGTACCCCAAAACCCAACCGCAAATCCCCAGTCCCCAACTGCTAGACTTGGCACATGGAGCGAAAGATTTTTTGGCTCACCTTCACCATCCTGGGTTTCGCGGCTGACTTCTTTCTTCCCCTCTGGTGGGCGCTGGGCGCTACCATCCCCATTGCCATCCTGAGCTGGTGGATCGCCTATCGCCTGAATTGGTTTTGATCTCAAAATGAGCAGCTATGTTCTCGCATTCCTTCTGATCTTCGGCTTCGGGCATCCCTCGCGCGAGCCGCTGGACCCCGCCAAGGCCGCCAAATTGCACAGCCGCCTCCCATGCGACGGTTATGGCGCGCCCGAGGACCTGGTCCGCGTCCAAACGACATTCTCGCCAGGCGCCGACGCGCGTGAATTCACCCTCAGCCGTTTTCAGGACGAAAAGTGCGAGGTGGACGTGAAGGTCAAATGCCTGCACCACGAAAAGGCTGGATTCCGCGACGTATGGACCGCCGAGAATGTGCAGCCCTCCTCCCACGCCCTGCTGCCGTTGAGTTCCTGCTATGCCTGGGGATCCACTGAACCCGCGCAATATGTTCTAAGCGGCTGGTATCAGGAAGACACCGACTCGAAACCCTTCTGGAGGCAGGCCACCATCAAGCAGGTCTCTTCGGTCCCGGAAGTCTACGAATTTACCGATTCCAAGGGTGGAACCGCGCGTTTGGAAATATCGCGCTAATTGCGCCTCAGCAGGGCTTCCACTTCGGCTCGCTCCGGCGCCGATGTTTGCGCGCCCGCTCTGGTTACCGAAATCGCCGCCGCCGCGTTCGCAAACCGCAGTGCGTTTTCCATCCCCGCGCCTTCCGCGAGTGCAACCGCCAGGGCCGCGTTGAAGGTGTCGCCCGCCGCGGTAGAATCCACGGCCCGCACCGGGAACGCTGGCAAGGCGATTGTTCCATCCAGTCCGCAGTAAACGCAGCCCTGGTCGCCCAGTTTCAGGATCACGGAGCCCGCGCCAAGTTCCCTGATCCGCTGCCCCAGCGCGACGGCCTCTGCGGTATTTACCCGGCCCTGTGGCACGCCGGCAAGGACACAGGCCTCGTTCTCGTTCGGGGTCGCAATGTCCACCAATTGCAGAATCTCCTTCGGCAGAGCCTGCGCGGGCGCCGGATCCAATATGCACGTGGCACCCGCGCGCCGACCCTGGCGCAATCCCTCCGCCACGGCCTCCAGCGGGATTTCGAGCTGCGTCAGTACACAGCGCGGGTTCTCGAAGGCCCAACCTGCGAATTCAATATCCCTGCGCGACAAGACACCGTTTGCTCCAGGAGCAACGGTGATCGAGTTCTGTCCTGCCCCATCCACGTGAATCAAAGCGACGCCCGTCGCTACCGATGCCGTTTCCAACACCGCTCCCACATCCACGCCCACGCCTGCCAGATTCTCCTTCAGGGCATTCCCAAATGTGTCCGCTCCGATGCGTCCCATCATTCGCACCAGCGTCCCGCTGCACGCCAGCTTCGCCGCGGCATAAGCCTGGTTCGCGCCTTTGCCACCCGGTATCATGCGAAAATCCCGCCCGAGAATCGTCTCTCCGGGAAGAGGCAACCGGTCGACAGCGACGACGAAGTCCATGTTCAAGCTCCCGATCACCACAATCGCAGAAGTCATGTCTTTATACGCTGGCCATTCCGATCAACACCAGCCCAATCACGTATCCCGCGAACATCAAGCTGACGAACGTCCAGGTCCCCTTCGGCGCGTGCAGGAACTCACGCCAGATGAACACACCCCAAATGGCGGCCACTAGCGTCGCACCCTGGCCCAGCGCATACGAGATCGCGGGCCCGGCCACGCCCGAAGCAATCACGTTCATACTCAGCGCCAGCATCCAGATGCATCCGCCGAGGAATCCCAGCGAATGCAGCCGGGCGCGTCCGCGAAAATAATCGCCATAGGTGACGTGGCCCGCGCGCATGAAGATCGTATTCACAACAATATTGCTGGCGAGCAGACCCACGGCGAACAGGACGAGTGCGGTGTAAGGCGTGAGCAGGCCGGGCTGAATTGCGTGCGCGGTGAAGTCCGGCGACACGGCCGCCACCAGTTCTGGGTAAAAGAAACCCATTAAGCAACCCGCCACCGCGGAGAACGCCAGTCCCCGGAACGGTTTGGTTTTCGCCGCCTGCTTCAAACGATGATGCGCCAGGGCGGACATGATCATCGCAAAGACGATCAGCGTCACCCCAGCCGTGAGAAGCGCGGCATTGCCTTGCGGCGAGAAAACGTAGCTCTTCACCGTTCCAATCACCAGCGCCAGGCCCACGCCCACGGGAAATGCCACGGCCATGCCCGCTTCGTCGATGCCCACTACCAGCAAAATATTCGAAATGTTGAAGAGGACTCCGCTCCAGATCGCCGTGCGAATCGCGCCGCCCGCCGCGCTGTGGAAGTTCTCCAGAAACGGAACCCCCGACCGTCCGGCGCTGCCGAGCGTAAACGCAAACAGCAGCGAAAAGACAAAAACCCCAATCGCGTAGTCCCAATAAAACAATTCAAACGGCCATTGATCCTTGCCGGCCAGCTTCTGCGTGTTCGCCCACGAGCCCCACCCCAGCATGGTGACCACGCAAAACAATACAGCGATCCCGAGATCGTGAACGATAAACACGGCGAGCGCTAGTATATCCCACTACCAATGAATCACTACCAACGAAGCAAGCCCTCCGGATCGTCCACCAATACCACGTCATACTTCTCCAGCATGGGCATCAGCACGTTCTCCAACTCGGCCTTCCACAGGTCCCCTTCATAGAACTGCGCCTTCATTGGCTCGCGCGAAGCGAGATCGGGAAATCCGCGCATGAAAAAGAAAACGTCGGGATCTTCGGCGGAAATAAAAGGGCCCAGTATTTTCATTTCGATTTCCGCGTGTGCCGGAATCGACTTCGAGCGAAATATCTCCAAGAACCGGGAGCGCAGCCCGGGCTTGGTCTTATAGGTACGCATTTCGATGATCATTCGCGGCCTCCGCCCCATGCTGGCGTGCCCGGCGCGAAAAAGCAAGACTGCACTTTTCAGTTCGAGGCGCCCCACATCGCTCTGTCGCGCCCCATCATTCGAGACTCGGCACGGCGGCCACTGCGCCTTTCTGTATGCGTCTCACGTTGAGCGCAATTGGATCGCTCAGGCCGTGCGAGCCTGGGGCCGCCAGCCCCTGAACTGGCAGCGGCGCCACTCACAGCCATCCCTTCGCCCGAGCGATCCGCGCCGCTTCCACGCGATTGTTCGCGCCCAGTTTGCTCATGGCTTCGGAAAGATAGTTTCGCACCGTCCCCTCCGACAGCCCCAGCTTCTCGGCGATCTCGACGCCCGTTACCCCCTCGCCAGCCAAGCGAACAACCTGCCGCTCGCGATCCGTCAAGGGATCCGGTTCGCCCCACGCCTCCGCCACCAATTCGGGATCAATGACGCGCAAACCCATGTTCACGCGGCGCACCGCGTCCGCCAGCTCCTTGGCAGGTTTGTCCTTCAACAAATACCCCGCCGCACCTGCCTCCAACGCACGCCGCAGGTAGCCGGCGCGCGCAAACGTTGTCAGGATGATCGTCCTTGTGCTCAGGCCCCGCCGCTTCAGTTCCGCCGCTACTTCCAGGCCGCTCATCTCCGGCATTTCGATATCGGTGATCAGAACGTCCGGTTTATGTTCGGCCACCGCGTCCAGGGCTTCCTTGCCATTGCGCGACTGAGCGGCAACGACAATATCCCCTTCGATATCGAGCAGCGCCGCCAGCGCTCCCAGCACCATTCCCTGGTCTTCCGCCAGCACCACCCGAATCGGTTTCCCTGTTTTTCTTGCGGCATTCATGCCAGGCCGTTCCGCTTCTCCGCTGCCAGGGGCAGCACGATGGTCAATCTTGTTCCCGCGCTCGTTTCGCGCCGCAACGATCCGCCCAAAGCCTCCACACGCTCCCGCATGCCGCGTACACCGTTGCCCTCGCCCTGCGATCCGCCGCGGCCATCATCCTCGATCTCGAGCAAGCAATTGCCATCTGCCTCTTCGAGTTTCAGGCGGCATCGTTTGGCGCCGGCATGGCGCACCACGTTGGTCACCGCCTCTCGCACTGCCAGTGCGAGCACCGTTTCCTGAGCTGGTGAAAGAGGCACGGGTACCAAGTGGCACTCCGGAGCTACGCCCGCCGTCTTTAGCGTAGACGCCGCGCGGGTCAATTCCTCCTCCAATCCTCCCGCGCGATAGCCGCCGATGGCGTTGCGGACTTCCGCCAGCGCCTCCCGCGCGATCTGCTCCACGTCGCGAATTTCATTCCACGCGCGCTCCAGATCATGCCCCATCAGCTTCGATGCCAGCTCCGACTTTAGAATTATCACCGACAAAGTGTGGCCGAGCACATCATGCAAATCACGCGCAATCCGCTCTCGTTCCGCCACTCTGGCCAGGTGTTCAATCTCCTCCTGCGCCCTTCGCAGCCGGCGATTGGCCTGATTTCTTTGCGCGAAGTGAATGTTGACGGATCCCAAGGCCAGTGGGAGAACCGTGCCATAGATCCAGAACCACGGGCTGAGATGCAACAGGAGTGACTCCAGCGCGACGGCGGTTACCAGCGCCGCAAGCACCTTGGCCGCCAGCCGAGAGTCGCCGGCAAACGCGGCGAGTGCGGCGGCGTAGACGATGAATACGGCGGAGCCTTCATTGAAAGGGGCGAAGCCCACCCCGAGCAAAGCAATTGCCGCGACCATCCATAGACGCCGTGTGCCCTGGAGCCAGTGCGCGGTGAAATAGAGAGCCAGGAAGACGCTCGAAACGACAGCTGTCGCCAGCCACTCTTTCCATCCCGCGCCGCTCACAGCCGGCTGAATGAAAAAGAAGCCGAGCCAAATCAGCCAAACGTAAGGGGTCCAACCCAGCTCTTTGTCCGGCGGCAGAAGGCGCACGTTCCTTCACCTCGATGAAAGCTTATCCTGACACAGAATTACGGCGGCGGTGGCCCACAAGGAGATGCCATTGACTCCGAATGCCGCCATATTGCGAACGTGCCCCGCCGGAATCGCGAGCGAAGCCAAGGAACCCAGCACCATCGCCGCTCCGGTCCAGTAATAGATTGGCGCCTTGAAGATCTTCGCCAGCGGCAGGAAGTGTAGTCCAACAATAACGCCTATGAATTGAGGTGTCAGGCCGCCACGTCCGATGCGGCTCAGCCAGTTGGCCGCAACGCCGCAGGCCACCCATTCGATGGCAGCGATCGTCCAGTACGCCGGGGAAACGGCCGTCCACCGCTGCCCGTAAGCCGTCGAATACGTCGCGTGCCGCAGCGAAATGAGCTGGGTTGCCGGCCAAACTATGAGGGCTATTGCAAGGGCCGCGATCGCCGTGAGCCAAGCAGGAGTAGCAAGCGCTCCAAAAAACAAGGCCTCAAACATCCACACCGCGCCGAATAGGCCGCAGATCAATGCGCCTATCGCGCGGCCTTTCGATTTGGCCGCACCGAAATCCAGGGTGTTAGGGACTGCAATTGTTGTTTCCATGCGTCCATATTGAGCCGGGGAACGTCCGCGCGGTAGTGAAGTTCGTCAGCTTAGGCACATGACGAGTGTCATGCGGGGAAGAGCCAAGTCGCCGGGCGCCATGGCCAAAGTCAATGAAGCCTTGAAAATCAGCCTGGCTCTCGTTCAGATATAAAGCGACATATCCACCCCCTCCCCGTCCAATGTCAACGCAAAGTAGAAATGTCCTATTCCCTGCAAAGTAGAAATGTCCGGTTTTGACCGAGCTGGTGGAGATTGCATGGTAGTCTGATTTCGATTCTCTGGGGAGTCGCGCTCCTGGGGAAGATTCAAGGCCGATGCGACGGGGCTGGCTCCGAAGTAATCGGCGGCAAACCCTCGGTCAACGGGGCCCTGCGGGGTACCCTCCGAGGGTTTTGCTTTGGATTTTGACAGGCCCATTACTTGGGTGGAGTCTCGGAGCGGAGGCCTTGAATAGGGAAAGCGCGAAGCTGCCGGGCCGATTTTGCCCGGCCTTCCAATTGCGTTGGTGCAGGTTTTCATAGCGACTCCGGCTTGGCGCCGGAACCTTCTGAGGCCTGCCAGATTTTGGGAGACTTTTTCAGATCAAAGTTCTTACACCACTCACTGGCCTGGCTGGGTTTCAGCGCACGCCGTGCCTTGCCGAGCGGCTTGGGTGGTGCAAGCTTGGGACGTTGCTCGCAGATAGAAACACTTAGATAGCGATCGCGGAATCGAATTGCCACCTCGCCGTCCCGCCGCTTCTCAACCCGGATGGTGGCGCCTCGTAATCCGGTGCGAATGTTCTGGCGTGCGATCTGGTAGAGCTTGGTGTCCAACTGGATGGTGTAGTCGTTGTTCACGCGCCGGCTTTCCACATGGCTGAGAATCGCAGCCAGATCGTGCTGCTTTTCCAGCGGCCGGTGGGCATCGTCCGCACTGGCCGGCACCACTGCTAACGTGGTGTTGACCCAGGGCAGAAACTCACTTTCCAGATAGTGATTGGCTTGCTCCAAGGTGGTGACTCCAGCGACTCGCATTCCTTTCACTAACCGGTCCTGAGCGGTCAAAAATCCACGTTCCACTCGCCCTTTGGCCTGCGGACTGTGCGCTGCGATCCAGGCGATGGATAGCTCTCGCAATGCCCGCCCAATCTGCGTCGGCGGCATCTCTACCGCGTCCTTCTCCACTCCGGGCTCATCGCGTTTGCGTTTCTCCGCGGTCTGAAACAAGCTCGCCTTGTCGGTATAAAATGCCAGCGGCCGTCCGTACTTTTTCACGTAGCTCTCCAGCAGGTTCATGTTTTCCACCGTCGAGTCGCTGGCCACAAAGCGCGCGAACCAGCGGCCGGTAGCATCGTCGATCATGTTGATCAGTAAAATCTCTTCTCCGCGTCCTTCCAGCCACTTGTGATCACTGGTGTCCCACTGCACCAGTTCGCCAAACCGGCCGCGACGTGGACGCCATTCGTGGATTTTCTCAACACGCTGCTGGCGGGCTCGCCACAGCCTGGCCTGGATCATCCACTGCCGCACCGTCTCCCGGCTGACCTCGATGCCGTGTTTCTTGGCCAGGTATTCCGATCCCAGCGTCGGTCCAAACCCCCGATATACCGGCCTCTTCAAGATGGCCACTGCCTCCTGTTCGGTCTCCACAGGAATCTTGCGATTGGACGGTAGCCCTCGCAACGCATGTACCACAGCCTGATCACCGCGCCGCTTCAGCGCTCGCAGCAGACGCCGTACATGCCGTTCGGTGATGCCCAGTTCCTCGGCGGCCTGCTTCTGCGTAATCAGTTTCTTCTTGGCCTTTTTCAGGGCCACCAGCCGGTCCCGCTCGGCTTGCGTCATCAGTAGTTGTCCTTCTGCCACCTCTCCAGCCTGGAGGTCGTCAATAGGACATTTCTACTTTGCGCAAATAGGACATTATCACTTTGCGCCGACACCCCCTCCCCGTCCAATCGACAAACCGCCCGGACCTGTATACAATCAACTGAGTCACTGCTCTAATACCCGCTCGGCCCACACGGCGCGAGTCTCAAGATAGGAAGGCTTATGCCAAGAACCTCCCGAATGGCCAACTGTGTCTGGCTGTTCCCCGTGCTGCTGGCGCTCGGCCACGCGCCGGCCAACGCCCAGGTGAACCTTGCCGGCGTCTGGAACAACCTGCAAATCCTGCACGAAGATGAGCCCGAACGCCTCCCCGGCCCCGAGTTGGGCGATTACCTGGGCGTCCCCATCAATGCTGCCGCGCGCTACCGTGCCGACGCCTGGGACGCATCCCTCATCACGCTCCCTGAATATCAGTGCCGCGTCCACCCGTCCGATTACGTCCCCAGCTTCGCAGGCATGCGCATCTGGGAAGAATTTGACAAGGACACCCAGCAGCTCATCGCCATCCACACTCACCACTTCGCCTGGGGCACCGAGCGCACCATCTGGATGGATGGCCGCCCGCATCCGCCCGATTACGCGCTGCATACATCGCAAGGTTTCTCCACCGGCAAGTGGGAAGGCGACGTGCTCGCCATCACCACCACGCACTTAAAGGAAGGTTGGATTCGCCGTAACGGTCTGCCGCGGAGCGACCGCGCCGTTGTCACCGAACACTTCATCCGCCACGGCGAGAATCTGACCATCATGACCGTCATTCGCGATCCCGCGTATCTCACCGAACCGTTCATCCGTACCCGCGACTATATATACGAAATCGGCGGCCAGATCGCGCCCTATCCCTGCGAAAGCGTGGAAGAAATCATCCGGCCTAAGGGCGTGATCCCGCATCACCTGCCGGGCACCAACAAATTCCTGGACGAATTTCCGGCCAAGCATGCGGTGCCTCCAGCGGCCGCGCGTGGCGGAGCGGACACTATGTATCCCGAGTATCAGGACAAAATCCGCGGTACAGCCGCAACGAAGGCGGATGCGAAATGAAGATCCGAATCCTCCTCCCATTTCTGTTCGCAGCCACGGGCTTAGCATTCGCGCAAGGTCAGGACTCTGAGGTCCACGTCTGGCCCGTGCAGGGCAACATCTACATGATTGTCGGCGCTGGCGGCAACGTCACCGTGCAGACCGGCAAGGATGGCGTACTGGTGGTCGATACGGGCCTCGCCCCCATGGCTGACAAAACGCTGGCTGCCATCAAGTCGATCTCGAAAGGGCCCATCCGCTATGTCATCAACACGCATTACCATCCCGATCACACCGGCGGCAATGCAAAGATCCGCCTGGCCGGCAGCACCATCGCCGGCGCCAACGTCTCAGGCGACATCGCCGACGCGGCTGTGGGCGCGCAAATTATTTCCCACATTAATGTTCTGAACCGCATGAGCGCACCCACTGGAGCGCAGCCTCCCTCGCCGGTGGACGGCTGGCCCACCGACACCTTCCTGAGCGATCAAAAGAAGCTGTATTTCAATGGCGAAGGCATCGACATCCTGCATCAGCCCGCGGCTCACACCGACGGCGATAGCATCGTGTTCTTCCGCCGCTCGGATGTCATCAGCACCGGCGACATCTTCACCACCACCAATTACCCCATCATCGATTTGGCTGCCGGCGGCAGCATTCAGGGCACTATCGACGCGCTGCAGAAGATCGTAGACATGATCATCCCCGTCTACGGCCAGGAAGGCGGCACCATGGTGGTCCCTGGCCACGGCCGCTTGTGCGATTTTGGCGATGTATTGAATTTCCGCGAAATGACCATCATCATTCGCGATCGCGTGCAGGACATGATCAAGAAGGGCATGACGCTCGAACAGGTGAAGGCTGCCCGTCCGACGCAGGACTACGATCCTCTGTATGGTTCCACCACCGGATTCTGGACCACCGACAAGTTCGTCGAGGCTGTATACAAAAGTCTAAAAGGCGACAAATGAAAATGAAAACGACATTTTTCCTAGCGCTGCTGGCCTTTTCGCCCGCGCTCCTCGCGCAGTTCGGTCCGCCGCCCGGTCCGCCGCGTCCGGCCAAAGCCGTCGCCCCCATCGATCTCACCGGCTACTGGGTCTCCATCGTCACCGAAGACTGGCGCTTCCGCATGATCGCGGCGCCCAAGGGCGATTTCGCCGGCGTGCCCTTGAACCCGGCGGGCGAGAAGGTGACCAACCAATGGGATCCGGCCAAGGATGAAGCCGCCGGTAATCAATGCAAGGCTTATGGCGCAGCCGGTTTGATGCGCATCCCCACGCGCCTGCATATCACCTGGCAGGACGACAACACGCTCAAGATCGAAACCGATGCCGGCACGCAAACGCGCTTGTTGCACTTCGGGCCGCCGCAAACTCCCAGCGGTCCTCCCACACTGCAGGGTTATTCGGCGGCGCGCTGGCTGGGCCCCGCAGGCGGTGTTGGATATTTCGGAGCGGCGTTCGATCCTACCAAAGGCGGCTCGCTCGAAGTGAACACCAGCCATCTCGCCGCAGGCTATCTTCGCCGCAACGGCGTACCGTATAGCGACAAGACCACGGTCCAGGAATTCTACGACGTCATCAGGGAACCGGAGGCCAACTGGATCGTGGTGAAGACCATCGTGTCCGATCCGACGTATCTTTTCCGCACCATGATCACGAGCACGCATTTTCGCAAGCAGCCCGATGCCACGGGTTGGAAGCCGTCGGCTTGCTACGACCGCTAATCGTTATGGAATGATCCATCGCTCGCCGGGTTCAAAAACCTTGAACCCCACCGCCGGGTGGAATCCCAGCATGTGATCCACAAAGCGGCTCGCGTCGGCGCTTTGATCGGCGAAGGTTCCGTAGTGCATGGGGATCAGCCAGCGCGCGCGAATGTCTTCGGCCAATTGTGCGGCTTGCGCGATATTGAAGTTTCCAGGGCCTTCAATTGGCAGCAGCGCGGCGGTGACGTTGTACGGCCGCAGCCGTCCGACAATTCCTTCATACCATTGGCAATCGCCCGCGTGATAAATGGTCCAGGCGCCGAAGCGGATCAGATAGCCGAGATTCGGGTAGCCGCCCAGCGGCGTCCAGTTCAATTCCGGATGCGCGGATGGAACCGAGTAGATTCTCCCGTAGGGTCCGTTCTTGAAATATTCCACGCGCAAGTCCGAATCGGTGGTCGTCATGCGATGCAGCGGAATGCCGATCGAAACAGCATGCTCGGCGGTGCTTTTCGGCAACACAACTTTCGCGCGCGGCGATGCCTGCAGCATCTGGGGCAACGTCTGGGGGTCCATGTGGGCGGGATGCTTGTGAGTGCACAGCAGCATGTCTGCATTAGTGGCGTCGGATGCCGCCATCGGCGCGGCAGCGGTGCGCGTGCGGCCATCGGGCGTGGATAGGCACGGGTCAACGTAGAACACGATGCCTTCGTATTTCACTGCGAAACCGCAATGCCCCAGCCACCACAGCACAGGCGATTCGGCTTGCGCGTTTTCGATTTCCCGGATCAGATCACTCATCTTTTTATCGCGCGGCCGCTCTCGCCAGCCGATCGCGAATCGCCGACCACTCCTCGCCACTCGGCGGCCGTTCGATGGCGATCCAATCCCAGGCTTGGGCGTCGGCTTCGTGCAGCCGTTCGTAGAGCACCGCGGCGTACGCGCGCGGATCGGCGGGCATCTGGAGGCAGATTCCGCGGCCCGCGGAGGGAAGCTTTCCGGGCTCGATCAAAATCAGCGGCGTCTTCGGACTATAGTGCCGGGCGTGCAGCCCGGGTGAAGCATGAGCGCCTTCAGGGACCGGCCCTAGCACCTGCACCGGCCCAATCACCGCCTCAATTTCTTGGCGCGTCACCATACCAGGTCTCAACAATACCGCGTCGGAACCTGCGAGTGAAAGAACCGTGGATTCTATTCCCACCGTCGTCCGGCCGCCATCCAGGACCATTGCCACTCGATCGCCCAGCGCGTCGAGCACGTGTTGTGCGGTGGTGGGCGAAAGTTCCGTAAAGCGATTGGCGCTCGGCGCGGCAATGGGAACTCCGGATTCCCGAATCAACGCCTGCGCGATCAGATTGGCGGGCATGCGAATACCGACCGTATCCAATCCGGCCGTGAGACGATCCGGAACCTGCGGCTGCTTCGGTAATACCAGCGTCAGAGGCCCGGGCCAAAATTTACATGCCAGTTTTTCCGCGCGCTCCGGCCACTCGCGCACCAGGCCGCGGGCCATTTCGATTGAACTCACGTGAACAATCAAAGGACTAGTCGGCGGCCGGCCCTTCGCGGCGTAGATTTTATCGATCGCCCCCACGTCCAGGGCATTGGCGCCGAGCCCGTACACCGTCTCAGTGGGGAACGCCACCAGCTCGCCCGCGCGGATGAGTGCCGCGGCTTGGGCTATTTCAGCAGCCTCACTCAGGCAGGTCCTCTTTTCCGTCGCCCGCGATTTTGCCGGTGTGCTTGTACACCAGGAACGCGTGCATCAGACGATCCAGGTCGCCATCCAAAACGCGATCCACATCGCCGATGGACAGCTTGGTGCGATGATCCTTCACCATCCGATACGGCGCCAGCACATAGCTGCGGATCTGGCTGCCGAAATTGATTTCGAGCTTGGAGTCTTCCACCTTCTTGTCGGCCGCCCGTTTCTTCTCCATCTCGTATTCGTACAAGCGTGCGCGCATCTGCTTCAGCGCGCTAGCGCGATTCTTATGCTGCGACCTTTCGTTCTGGCACTGCACCACCAAGCCGGTCGGAATATGCGTCATGCGTACGGCCGATTCGGTCCGGTTCACGTGCTGGCCGCCGGCACCCGAGGCGCGAAACACATCCACGCGCAGATCCTCCGGCTTGATATCGATGTTGATGTCGTCTTCGATCTGCGGAAATACGAACACCGATGCGAAGGAAGTATGACGGCGCGCGTTGGCATCGAACGGCGAAATCCGCACCAGCCGATGCACGCCGATCTCCGATTGCAGCAGGCCATAGGCGTTTTCGCCGTTGATTTCGAGCGTGGCCGATTTGATACCCGCGCCTTCGCCCTCCAGCCGGTCTGTAACCACGGCTTGCATGTCGTGCCGTTCCACCCAGCGCAGATACATGCGTAGCAGCATCTCCGCCCAGTCCTGGCTTTCCGTGCCGCCCGCGCCCGGATGGATGGCCATGATGGCGCTCTTGGCGTCATTGGGTCCGTTGAGCAGCATCCCGGTTTCCAGCACTTCCAGGCGCTCGGAAAAGCGCTGGATCTCGCGGTCCAGGTCGGCCGTGACGTTTTCGCCTTCGCGTCCCAGCTCGAACAAAGTATCCAGATCCGAAGTCAGGCGCGAAACCTCGGCCTCATCGGCAATGGCCTGCTCCAGGCGCTTGCGCTCCTGCATGATTTTCTGGGCCTTTTCGGGCTGTTGATTCCAGAAATCGGAATCGGAGATCTGGTGTTCGATCTTGGCTAGCTGCAGCTTCTTGTTGGAGGAGTCAAAGATAGCTCCGCACAGCGTCAGCTTGCTGGCGGAGCGAAGCGTATTCTCTTTCGTGTTCTTCGAGGGTCATTTTTAGTTCCTGCCGGAATTTTCATTTTACCAGGGGCGTCAAGTCGAGCAACTGGCCGTGTTTTCCGACGTTCCAGCCTTCGGTCCGGCCCAGCAATGCATGTTGCCCGGCCGCTTCATGGATATGGCCGCAGTAGAAATAGCGCGGCTGCTCGCGTTCGATAAATTCGCGGATGGCATCGCTGCCGAAATGTTTCCCTTCGCCCGCCCGGTCGAGCGCCGTGTTTTTGGGCGGGGTATGGCAAATCAAAACCAGCGGATCCAGGCCGGAAAATCGCTGCAATCGCTCCTTCAATTCCTGTTCGCTGTACTCGCCCGGGGTGTCGAACGGGGTTGGATTTGAATAGCCAAGTCCCGCGACATGATAGCCCGCGATCTCCAGAGTCCGGCCGTGAAAATCGTGGAAGCCGAACTCGCGGCAAAGGCGAGCGATGTCGGCCTCCGATTCATGATTGCCGGGCAGCACGTACATCTGTTCGGCGCGCTTTTCGAGGATGGGACCCATGGCGTCCAATCCCTTCCCGAAGTTAGCCAGGTCGCCCGCGGCAAAGTAGTAATCCGCTTCTGTCGCCATCAATTTTTCGAGTGCGGCTTTGTCGCCGTGGATGTCGGAAAAGATGAGGAGCTTCACCTCAACGAGGTTAGCAGGAGCTCAGGGGCTCCAACGCAGCAGCGCCTGTTCGAGCGCGGCCAGCGGCGACGGGCTTGGGAACATAGTCGTCCATTCCCGAAGCCAGGCACTCCTCGCGCGTTCCGGCAATGGCGTGTGCGGTCAAGGCCACGATGGGAATTCGGGTGCCGTTGTGCTCGGAGGCGCGAATGGCGCGCGTGGCCTCGTACCCGTCCATATCGGGCATGCCGCAGTCCATGAAAATGAGATCGTACGGGAAGCGGCCAGCCATCTCCACGGCCTCCCTGCCGTTGGCCGCCAGGTCCACGCGGCAACTGCATTTCTCGAGCAACCGCACTCCGATTTTCTGGTTGACGACGTTGTCTTCGGCCAGCAGGACCCGGCGGTGTCTTTCCGACACGCTCGCGTGGAGCGATAGGAGCGCCGATTCATCGTGAGTCTGGGGGGCGCCAGAGCTATCGAATGCCAGGGGAATCGTCAAGAGGAAGGTTGTACCTTTTCCCAATTCACTGGTGACAGTCAGAGTAGCGTTCATGAGTTCGGCCAGGCGCTGGGAGATCGCCAAGCCCAGTCCGGTGCCGCCGTGTCTCTTGCTCGTGGATGAATCCACCTGCGTGAACGAGTGGAATAACAGAGGAATATCCAGGGCGGCGATTCCGACACCGGTGTCTGAGACAGAAATGAGGTACGTGGACTGGCCGGCGCTGGAAGGGCTCTCCGTGACGCGCACCGTCACCTGGCCGTGCTCCGTGAATTTGATAGCGTTCCCAAGCAAATTGAGCACGATTTGCCGGATGCGTCCCGCGTCACCGCTCACCCAGCGGTGTTGTGCGTCTGCCTCGAAAGCGTAGTTGAGGCCCTTGGCGCAAATCTGGGTGGTAAGAAGATCGCCAATTTCCGCCAGCCGCGTGACGATATCGAAACTTACGTTCTCGATCTTCATACGGCCGGCCTCAATCTTGGAGAAATCGAGTATCTCGTTGACGACAGCGAGCAGTGCGTCCGCCGATTGCCGGATGGTCTGGGCGCAGTCGCGCTGTTCCGAAGAAAGGGATGTGTCGAGCAGCAGCCCGCTCATTCCCAGGATACCGTTCATCGGTGTCCGGATCTCATGACTCATGTTGGCCAGGAACAGGCTCTTGGCGCGGCTGGCGTTCTCGGCGGTGGTTTTTGCCCGTTCCAAGTCGGCGGCATGCTTGTAGGCCGCGGCCTCCAGACGTTTTCGCTCGCGGATGTCGCGAGCCACGCACAGGATAGCCGAACTTCCCCGGTATTCAAACAACCGGCAATTGAGCTCAACCGGCAGTTCCGCTCCGCTTCGGGTGATATAGACGGACTCATGCAGCGATTGCCCGCCTCGGAGCAGCCTTTCCAGGCGGCGGGCCCGCTCGGAGGCAAAGGCCGGCGAATCGATGTCTTCCACGTTCATGCACAGGAGTTGATCGCGCGGGTATTCTAACCGGTCGCATACCACTTGATTCACCTCCAGCAGGCGCCCGTCGGGATCCAAGATGAACATGGCATCGTTGGCGGTATCGAACAGCGTTCGGAACTCCAGGGCCGACTGGAGCAGTGCCTCCTCGGTCCGGGCTTGGCTGAGGCGGCGCCGGTGGTCGGCGATGCCATACGAAAGGTCGCCGGCGAGTTCCTTCAGCAAATCGACTTCGTCGTGGCGGAACGCCTGCGGCTCGGTGGAATAGATAGTGAGCGCGCCAACGACGACCTCGTTGGCGATGAGCGGCAGCGCAATGACGGACTGGAATCCGAAGGCCGCGCCTCTCTCCTTCCAGGGCTCGAAATCCGCGTGGGACGAGAGCTGGTTGAAGGTGGTAATCCGGCCAGTCCGGATCGAAGTGCCGGCCGGTCCGCGGCCATGCGGCTCATCCGCCCAGGTGACGCGTTGGGACTTCAGATAGTCCACCGCCCGGCCCGACGCAGCGGCCAGCCGAACGGATTTTTCGGCGTCATCTTCGGCGAACCCAATCCAAGCCAGCGGATAGCCGCCCGTCGCGGTCACAGCGCCGCAAATGGTGCGGAACAGCCCAGCCTCATCGGTGGAACGCACCAAAGCCTGATTGCTGGCCGACAGGACGCGCATGGCCCGAATCGCGCAGCGCAGCTCTTCTTCGGCCTGCTTGCGCTCGGTGATATCGCGATAAACACTTTGGTGCAGCTTTCGTCCCTGCGATTCGATCAGCCGGGAACTCACCTCCACTGCGATCGGCGAACCATCTTTTCGCCGGTGTATGCTTTCGAATACAGCCGAGCCGTGCGCGAGCAGAGCTTGATTGCGATCGGGATAGTCCGGCAGTTGCGACGGGTCCAACAAATCCTGAATCGAGAGGCGCAGTAGTTCTTCGACGCTGTAGCCATAAGTGGATGCCGCGCGATCGTTGGCTTCCAGGATTCTTCCGTCCTCGTCCAGCAGCAGCACGATATCGTTTACGTAGCGGCTTAAGTGAGCATAGCGGCCGGCCAGCGCCTGCCGTTCCAGATCCGCCTGGTGCTCGCGCTGGTAAAACCGGCTTCTCTGCAGGTACCAAAAGAAACCAAAGGCAGCCAGACCACCTGCGAGCAGCAGACCAACCACCAGTCCGATGACCAGGGAGCGTTGGCGCAAAGGCGAGTAGATCTCCGCGGCGTCCACTTTCGCCACCAGCGCCCATGGTGTATCGGGAACCCGCCGCAACGCAGCCACCACCGGAACATTCCGGTAATCCATGCCCGGATGGACGCCCTCCAGGCCGCGCACGGCCATGGCGCCGGGAAGATCGCTGCGAAGTGGAACGGTCATCTCCAGGGGAGCTTTTTTGTTGTGGCGCGGTTCGTTCAAGTAGCGCACCTGGTTCCCATCCTGGCGGACCAGCAGGCACTCCGCCGTAGGGCTGGGCGTCGGCCAGGACTGAATCAGAGCGTAGAGAAAGGCCGAGGCTTCCACTCGGAGAAAGACAACCCGCCCTCCTCCCGGGGGAGTCGCGCACGGCGGGGCGGCCGGCGGGCAGGGGCCCGGTGCTCTCGACCGGGCGTAGCGGACCATTTGTGCAGCCGAGCCGCCGGTGGAAAGAATGGGCGCGATAAAGTCCAGATAGACGGATCCGTAGGGACCGGCGTGTAACTCGGAAGCGGCCGGTTCGCCGGTCTGAAGGGCCTCTGCTATCAGCGGAACCAGTCTGGGATCGTCGGGGCTGGCCTCTTCAGACGCACTGTTTCGAGTTTTGCCGTTCGAGTCCAGAATGGCCACCTCGATATAGCCATAAAGCTTCCGAAAAGCTTCCAGCCAGTTTTGCAGACGGAACTGGCTTTGCGCGCTGGGAGGCGCCCCGACCAACGGATCGGAGGCCAGCAAGACTGCGTCCGCGGTGCGTTCGCGTCGCCATGCGAGGATTTGCTGAACTTTCAGATCCGCGATGGCCGAGAGCTGGCTGTCGATGCCAGCTTCGATGCTTCGCCGCTGGCCGCGCTCATAAAAGAATCCGGCCGCAAGGATGCCCGCGCATAGGAGCGCGAGTATGCCTGGCAATGCCAGGTTCGCGGGCCACGCGGAAACCGGCTGCGAGGGAGACTCCACAACGCACTTATCGGTTCGTTTGTCCGCTATCTGAGCCCGGCGCCGGGAAACGATTTTCCCTTCGGCGGGTCTAGTAGTCGAGACCGAGTGTGATCGTCGACGATAAAGGCAATACCATCACCGACGCGCCCGCCATGCCGCCGCTCACCGAGCGCCAGGCACAGGAGGCCGAAGACCGTACGTCGGTCAGCGCACTGGTGGTGCACGAAGCCATTCGCAAGGACGGCGATGAAGAGCTGCGCCGGCCTATCTCCGCGCTGGCCTGGTCCGGACTGGCGGCCGGCCTTTCGATGGGATTTTCGTTTGTGGCGGAAGCTTTGCTGCGCACCTACACGCCCGGCGCGCCCTGGCGGCCGCTCATCACCAATCTCGGGTATCCTCTGGGATTTCTCATCGTCATTGTCGGACGCCAGCAGCTCTTCACTGAAAACACCCTCACCGCGATCATCCCGCTGCTGGCGCGCCGTAATCTTGCGACCTTCCGGCAGGTGCTGCGCCTGTGGAGCGTGGTTCTGGCCGCCAACATCGCCGGCGCCCACATCTTCGCGTGGGTGATCGGCAATACGCCCGTGCTTCACCCGAAGTTTCATCTGGCCTTGGCTCAGCTTGCCACCGAGGCAGCGGATGTTTCCTTCGGCAACGCCATCTTACGCGGGATCTTCGCCGGATGGCTGATCGCGATGGTGGTCTGGATGCTTGCGGCCACCGATTCCAACCGCATTCCCATCATCCTGATCCTCACCTACATCGTCGGGCTGGCCGGATTGACGCACATCGTGGCCGGATCGGTGGAAGTGCTGTTCCTGGTGATGACCGGCGCAAAATCCTGGATCTCAGCCGTCGGCGGCTACATGCTCCCGACGCTGATCGGCAACGTGCTGGGCGGCGTCGCGCTGGTCTCCGCACTCAATCATGCGCAAGTGATCGCGGGAGCGCCCCCGGCGAACAGAACATAGCGGGCTGCTTCAAAGCGCAAAGGGCGCGGCGCACACCACACAGGAACAAGGAACCGATTCGCGCCGCGCTCCGTTTTGCGCGAATTCACTTGAAAGCGCAAAGGGCGCGGCGCGCACCACACAGGAACAAGGAACCGATTCGCGCCGCGCTCCGTTTTGCGCGAATTCACTTGGAAGCGCAAAGGGCGCGGCGCGCACCACACAGGAACAAGGAACCGTTTCACGCCGCGCTCCGTTTTGCGCGTTTCCTAAAACGTCAGATGCAGCGAAAGCTGCAAGAATCGCGAGCTTCCGATGGTGTGCTGGATGTATCCCGCGCTGCCTAGAGGAGTCTTCAAGGGCGGCGCCGAATAGTCTTCGAAGAATTGGGCGAAGTTATCCGGCGCGTCAAAATCCGGATGGTTGAAAACATTGAAGGCATCGAAATTGAAGCGCAGCCGGAAGCGCTCGTTCAAAACGAATTCCTTACCCAGCGACATGTCAAAGCGCACCCCAAAAGGTCCGCGGAACAGATTGCGGCCGGTGCCGGAGAAATCCGACTCATAGACATCGCAGAGCGTGCCTTCGCAAGGCGGCACTCCGTCGGTCCCCGGTTGCACAAATTGCGGGTAGAAATCGGCGATGTTTACCACCGGCTTGGCTGGATTCACGCCGGTAGTGCCTTGCAGCGTCGCCTGTCCCGCCGTCACGCCCGGCTTCAGGGGCAGGATCGGATTGGAGATTTCGACGTCGGTTCCGAAGTACAGGCTCCCTACCGATCCCGAATAATCATAGAAGCTGTAGGGCTCGCCGCTCTGAGCCACGGTCTGCCCGCCGATGATCCAACCGTTGATCGCGGCGCCGAGCGCTTTGTTCGAGGTCAGCTTGGGAATGGTGTAGGTGTAGTTGATCAGGAACACATTGGGGCGGTCGAAATCCGACGAACCATAGCTGGTCCTGGGAGTGTCCGGGTTGTTGCCCGTCAAGAAGAGGCCCAGACCGCTTTGCTCGTCGAGCGAATGCGATCGGGTGTAGGAAGCTGTCAACTGCAGACCGCTCGAAAAGCGCTTGCGAACCTGAAGCTGAAGCGCGTCGTAGTTGGAAACGCCCTCCGCCTCGTACAGCACCGAATTCATGTCATAGCCGATATAGGGCACGCGGATGGGCGCGTTGCCGGAATATTCGCCGGTGGAGATCGGCTCGGTGCTGAGATTTACATAGTTTCCGTTGGCGTCGTAGTTGGTGCCGCCGTACGAATAAATCTGCCCGTTCACCGGGTGCTGCGGAGTAGCCAGCAGCGGCTCGTTGAACGGAATGGGCAGGATCTCATGCTGGCCGTGATTGCCAACGTAGCCGGCGCTGAACAGCCAGTCTCCCAGCTGGTATTGGAGATCGAAAGTCCAGTTTTCCGTGTACGGAAGCTTGTTGTTGATGTCGTAGCCGCCGAACACAAACGGACCGAAGGCATTACCCGCGGGGTATTTGCCGTTTTCGGTCTGCATAATATTCGGCAATAGCGCTGTGAACGCGGCCGCGCTACCCGCCGGCGCCGGCGGAAGAGAGCTTCCGAATGGATCCGCCAAGGTAGAACCGCTGGGAGCGAACTCGGGCGAAACAAAAGGCGGCGCCAGAGTGACGCCAAACGGTCCGTTGAAGCCGGCGCCGGCCGGCGGTGAGAGATAGCTGAAGAATTCGCCGCGGTCGTAGTACATGCCGAATCCGGCGCGCACGGTGAGCTTCGAGGTAGGCGACCAGGCGATACCCACCCGAGGAGCCAGGCCCCACTGGCGCGCCTTCATCAGCGAGTCGCTCGCGCCGGGCGTGCCGTCGTTCGGATTGTTACCGGCAATTTCAAGTCCCGAATTGACGATGGTGTCCGTGGCGGAGTTGTAGGAATACAGACTCGGGTTGAACGCGGTGAGCTTTCCATATTTCTCCGAGAGCGGTCCGTCAAAGTCCCAGCGCAGGCCGAGCGTCACGGTGAGATTGTTCAGCACCTTGTAGTTGTCATTGACGTACGTACCGACGGTATCGGAGCGATAGTAGCGGCTAGCCGAACCGGCGAAGGTAGACGAATAGTTGCCGGAGCGTAGCGCGCCTTCGACAAAGGTTTCGAAGGTCTTGAATTCGATGACGTTAGTATCGACGTTGTTATTGATGATATTGAGCTGCGTATGATCCCAGGAGACGCCAACCGACAAGGTATGGCGGCCTTTTATCCAGCTCAGCGAGCTGCCATATTCCCACTGGTTTTGAAACATGCCCGCATTGCCGAAACTGGTGCTTGGTCCGAATTGCAACCCGTAGCCGAGGGTCGGATCGTCGACGCTGACTTCGATTTGCGGAAACGCATTCGCGCCGCCCGGGAGAGCGATTCCAAACTGGCTCGGCGTATAAGCCTGGCCAGTAGTTGAGTAAGCTCGCATGCGGGTGAAGCCGGCGCGCTGTTGCCAAGTCAAGGATGGAGTGAGAACTACGGTGTTGTCGAGGGAAATCACCTGACTGCCGGAGGAAAGCTGTTGTGGAAATCCGAGCAGCACGCCTGCCGCTCCGAAGGGGTTCGTGGTGGGATCAGTCTGGACATAATATTTCACGCCCAGCCGGTCCTTGTCGCTGATTTCGTAGTCGACATTCGCGATTCCCTGGTCGACGTTCGACGTGGCGTTCGGCCCTTGCACCACCGCGTCGTAGCCCAGGATCGATGCGGTGGTGGGATTGGTGATTTGAGCGCTGGGAAACAAATACTGGCCGTTAGGGCCCTTGGCTTCGAGTAGCGCCGCGGCCTGCGGGCTGATCTGGCTCGCTGCGATCGGTTTTCCGTACGCGCCCTGGATGGTGTTGAGAATTCCTTGCGCGCTGCGATCGTCAGTGAGAGTGAGAGGGACGGTGACTTCCTTGGTGGAATCGGTAGAGTCGGCGATGCGGACTCCCTGGTAGGAGAGGAAATAGAAAAGTTTGTTCTTCTTGATGGGTCCGCCGAGCGTTGCGCCGAATTGATTCCGGTTCAGGAAATTGGGCGCCAGAATGGGCGAAGCATTATAGAAGAACGGCGCGGCATTCATGTCGCTGTTCTGGAACTTCTCGTAGACCTCGCCGTGCATTTCGTTGGTACCGGACTTGGTCAGCACGCTGATGTGCGCTCCGCTATTGGCGCCCTGGCTGGCGTCGTACATCGCGGAGTTGACGGCGATTTCCTGAATCGCCTCGGGAGGCGGAGTGGGCAGCGCCTGCCCGATCGCCCCATACACCGAAGTGCTGGTCTGGATTTCACCGCCGGCGCCGAAACTCTCGCCGATGTTGAAGACGAAACGGTCCTCGCCAACCTGACTGCTGGAGTTTCCATTAAATAAGTTGTTAGTGCCGATGCCGTTGAGTGAAAAACTGTTGCTGGTGTCGCGCTGGCCGTTGGCGAAAATGGCTTGATTGCCCAGGCCGGCGTTGCTGCCCGCGCCGCCCAGAAAATCGGCATGTACGCCCGGGCTCATGATGGCTAGCTGGGTGAAGCTGCCGGTGCCGAGCGGGGTGGATTCGATGGTGCTGGTATCCACGACATAGCCGGTAGTGGCGTCGGTTTGATTCATCAACGGTGTTCCAACCACATCAACTTTGGTAGCCACTTCTCCCACTTTCAGACTGCCGTCGACGGTGGTGGTGCGATCGCCGTTCACGAGGATCTGGCTGTGCGACTCGGTTTCGAATCCCGTCTTCGTGAATGTCAGCTCGTAGGTGCCGGCCGGAAGATTCGAAATCGAATACGATCCGGTGGATTGCGAAGTCGCGGTGACGGTCAGGTTAGTTGCCGTATTGCGGGCCGCGACCGTGACATCGGGCACCGCCGATCCGGAGGCGTCCGTCACGGTTCCGGTGATGCCGCCAAAAATCTGCTGTGCGCGGGATGGCAGGTGGCCGGCGAGTGCGAGTGCCAGAACAGCGGCGGCGATAAAGGCCGATCGCGGGCAGGTAAGCTTCGGGCCTGGGCGTTGTGTCATAGAAAAATTCCTCATCCTAACCTCGGGCCGCGCTGAGATGTTACGCGGCAGTTTGGTAATGCGTTGCGAAAACGGACTTCCGGGAGCCCTGCCCCCGGAACTTCAAACATTTTTTTGGCGCCCAAACGCGACGAAGCGTTGGGTCTAAGACATCCTCAGCGCGTGAATTGAGCGATGTCCCTTGATACCACTTGCGAATTTCAGAATGATGAACCCGAACTGGTTTCTACAGGATAGCCCAATTTTGCCACCTGGGGAAATGCTTGTTGTCGCGCGGCGGCCTAGGAGGCGCCGGATGCGGACTGGTTCGGCTCCCACAGAACCTCGGGAACGCCAAGCACGTGATTCACCCAGCGGCTCCATACGAAAAACGCGTCGCTCAGGCGGTTCAAGTATTGAATGATTTCCGGAGGAATGGGTTCTTCGCTTTGGAGAGCCACGGCCAGCCGCTCTGCGCGCCGGCAAATGGTGCGGCAGGCGTGCAGCTCCGTGTTCAAGCGGGTGCCGCCGGGCAGCACGAACGAGCGCAGCGGCGCCAGTTCGGCATTCATACCGTCAATCTCCACTTCCAGCTGTCTTATCTCTGCTGCGGTGATGCGAGCTTGTTTGGGATGCACGTCTTCAGGTTTGGTGGCCAGAATGGAGCCCAGGTTAAACAGCTCATGCTGTACTCGCCGCAGAATGGGGACCAGCGCCGGCACCGCCTCCCGGCCGGAGCTGGCGGCGGAGACCGCGGCCATGCCAACGAAAGCGTTCAATTCGTCCGCCGTGCCGTAGCACTCGATGCGGGCAGAAGCTTTGGATACGCGCTGTCCGCCGGCCAGGTGGGTTTGGCCCTGGTCACCGGCCTTGGTGTAAATGCGGTTGAGCGCGAGACGAGGTTGTTCGAACTTGAGATCGGGCACGGGCGCCTCCGGTTCCATTGTCAGTCTCGGTAATTATTTCTTCAAGTTTGGTGCGGTGCGTGCCGATAAGGTACTGAAAGAAAAGATATGTCTGTGGAGACCCTGGTAGAGAGCATTGATAGCGAAGCTCGGCTGAACCGGTTTAACCGCCTTATGCAGGAGCTGATCCGTGGCAACATGAACCGCAATACGTTCCAGCCATGGGAGATAGAGATTCTGCTCGATATTGAAGCCTGTCAGATTCGCGAGCCCGTCAAGCGCGAAACTCTGCGCCGCTACCAAAAGGCGGTCCAGCGCGCGATGGAAAAAGGCGCCCCCACTCCCTTGCGCCTCTCCGAGTATCTGAACGGAAAGAAAAGCGCGGTAGCCCAAGCCGTAGCCTCGAAATCCGCTGAACAGACGGGGTAATCTTCACTTAGCTGGATTCCTTTTTATCCTCTGGTATCCTAAGCCCTCTGGTATCCTAGGGTGGATGAGTTCCACGCCCGGCAGGACCGTCTTTTGTGTCAAGTTCCAGCGCGATATGCCGGGACTGGATGAGCCCCCGTTCGATAATCACCCGCTCGGACAGCGCATTTACGAGAACGTCTCCAAGGAAGCCTGGAAGATGTGGCTGGAGCAGATGAAGATGATCATGAACGAATACCGGCTGAACCTGGGGACGCAGGAAGCCCAGGAATTCCTGCTCAAGCAAATGGAAGATTATTTCTTCGGCGCCGGCGCTGCTCTGCCGCCGGGTTACGTTCCTCCGCAGACCAAGAGCTGAGCTTTAAATCACGGGCAACGAGGTTGAGATTTCGAAGCTCAATTGCCGGTGCGACGCTCGGAGCACGCGCTCCACGGCGTCGGGAGTCTTACCACGCGCGAAGATGAACCCCAGGTAGCTTGCGCCTTCCGGCAACGGAACCAGCTTTTGTCCCGGTTTGGCAGTGACGATCACGTCTTCGATGCCGGGTTGGGCGCGTGCCGCATCCAGCCCTTGCACATCGACATAGATTCCCTCGCGCGGGATGGGAATCATCATTACTCCGGCCGCGGGCTTGGTGTTCGCGACTAGGCCGGCAGTTTCACCGGCTGCGTGGCGCAGGATCAGCTCTTCCAATCCTGGCAAGACACGCGCGCACAGTCCGCCGATGGGCCGCGCGGCCACTTCAAGCATCCAGACGCCACGCTGGTTCACGCGCATTTCGGCATGGATGGGGCCGCGAGTGAGTCCGAGAGCCTTCACGGTGGCGCGGGTGGTTTCGACGATCGCGTCTTGTGTGGATGGATCTTCGCGCGACGGTGTGACGTAGATGGTTTCTTCGAAGAACGGGCCGTTTAGCGGATCCGGCTTGTCAAAAAGCGCGAGCACGCCGAGCCCGCCATCGGTGAGGATGCCTTCGAGAGCAAACTCGCGGCCTTCAATGAAGGCTTCCACTTGAAGAAAGCGGTCCTGGTCTTCCTGCAGGCGGGCGATATCGGGATCCGCCAGCAGGTTTTCGATACGCCGGAATGCTCTGGTGAATTCGGTGGGATCGTTCGCGCGAATTACTCCCCGGCTGGCGGAAAGTCCAAGCGGCTTGAGCACGCAAGGATAAAGAATCTCCCGCGCCGGACGCTCCGGGCCTTCCGACAACGGTATTCTGCGAAATTCAGGAACCAGCAGACCGGCGGCGCGAAATCGTTCGCGCGCGAGAAACTTGCTGCGGCTGGCTGCTACGGAATCAGGCGAGTTGTAGGAGATGCCCAGGCGCTCGGCCGCAAGCGCGGCGATGTACGCGGGGCGATCGCCCAGCGCGACGATGCCGTCCACTTTAGCTTGCGCGGCCAATGTTGCCGCGGCGCCCGCCGGGTCTTCGAAACGCAACGCGATCGCTTGATCGCCCCAGGGATCCTCCAGCACATGGCAGCGATCGGTTGCCAGCACCAGTTCGTAGCCCAGGCGCTCGGCCGCGCCCGCGAATGCTCGCGTCTGATAACCGGTAGTGGCGCCGACCAGGAGCAGGCGTTTGGTCATCGGGCTGCCGGCGGATCAAGAACAGGCTCAGGTTGAACGCAGATGCCCGCGCCATCGAACGAAAAAAACGAACCGGCGCTGACGGTCAGATTCGAGAAGACACCCTCAATGATGCCTGAGGCTATTCCGAAAGAGGCGCACGGTTGCAAACCGGCCGGAGGCGGCGGCACGATGAAATTGATTTGATAGAGGCCGGCATAGCCTTTGGTCGCGCCGGTGAAGGTGGCAACGGGAGCAGTGGGAAGGGGACTAGTCGCCAGCGCGTTGGGCCGATAATTGAAATCCAAGTTGAAGGTGGAGACGGTTGGGCTGCCCGACGCCGCGGGCTGGCCGGTAGTGACCGGTGGATTGGTTTGTCCCAGGCCCGTCGCGTATGCCACCAATTCCTCGCCAGCTACAGCAGGACTCGCGACCGAGACCTGCGTTCCATCCGCGTGCGTGATCATCGGCGCGCAGGGTATCTGAAGCAAGCTGGGTCCAGATCCCGGAGAGATGATGACGTCGCACTCGGTAAGAATATGAACGCGGTCAGGCCACGTTTGTACCGCAATATACGGAGTCTCCACATCGTTCACAGAGATAGCGATGGCGCTTGGGAGACTCACGACGATCCCGCTGCTGAAAGGAACGTCGAAAGGGATTTGAACCGTTACCGCCAGCACACTGGTGCAAACCACCGGGCTCGGGCTGACGCTGCAGGCGGTGCTTGCCTGAACCGTTTGCAGGACCGGCATAGCTTCTTTAGATTTCCCATTCCAGAAGGTCGCGGAGATTGTTGGCAGGGGAGCAGACGGATTGTATCCGGAGCCGGGCTGCACGAATAGAGTCAGCAACTGGCCCGGAGCGGCCTGGATCGGAAAAGGATTGGAGAAGCCGGCGCCCATCAACACGGGGCCCGACGATGTGGCTTGCGCGAGGCAAAGGGACGCGCCGAGGCAGATAAGAATGAGACTTCGCATCGGAAGTCCCATCTTAGAACGACTTGTCCGCAACCAGACGTTGTAATTTCTACCCTGTCGAGAACCGATTCGTGTAGCTTCTATGGCGAGCAGGGGTGCGGCTATTTGCGTTCGTCCTTAGGGTGCTCCGCTGGGTGGGGCGGAGCAGCGGGCCTTGATTCGGGACGGGCCTGCGGTGCGGGGCGGGCGGCGGGCCGAGCTTCCGGCCGAGCCTGCGGTACTGGACGCAGAGCGGGCCTGGCTTCCGGACGAGCTGCCGGCGCAGGTCGCGGAGCGGGTCGCGCTTCCGGACGAGCTACCGGCGCGGGTCGCGGAGCGGGTTGGGGCCGAATCGCGGCTTGAGCCGGGCCACGTCCGGCCTCCGGAACCGAGGGGCGCTCCACAGGAGCTGGACGGGCCTCCGGGTGCCGATCCGGTATCGGACGTTGTGCCGTAACCCCGCGCTCCGGTGCCGTCGGGCGAGTCTCGGGGCGCGACGGATCTGGCGCTGTGCGCTGAAGCTGTTGCGGTGCAGTGCGGTTCTCGGGAATTCGAGTTGCCACCGTTCCCGGCCGCTCGCTCGGCTGTGCGTGCGCGGGCGCCGCGTTTCGAATCGCCGCCTCGGGAGGGCGCGAAGCCGGAGCTTTGTACGTAGTGGCCAGAGGGCGAGTTGCTACTAGGGCGCCCGGCCGCCCGCCGCTCGTTTTCGCGAATTGCGCGCGATCCGAGGCGGCCTGACGGGCGTGCTCCACCTGCGTACGCACCGGAGGTGTTCGCGGCTCACGCGTTACGGCCAGCTCTTGGGCCGTGGGCCGCGCATTAATTCCGGCACGCCCGCCGTTGTAACTCACCCGGTCGTGCCGCTCACTGGGCACCGCCTGGTTGTAAACATTGTGGATCCTGGCGGGGTCCACATTCGTCACAGCGCGATTATAGTCGAGCTGGCCGTGATTCCAATACGCTCCATAATAGCCGCGGCCCGTGTATCCATAGCCGTAATCGATGCCGCCATAGTAGCCGATGTTCGGACCCCAATAGCCGGAATGCCATAGATAGGCGCCGTTATCGTAGCCCCACCATGGCGGCGTCCAGAGCGCACCCACCCACGGCGCCAGCACCCACACGCCGGGTACCCAGTAATAGCCAGCGTCGGAGTAATTCCAATAACCCGGTGTCCAAACATAGTCGTCGCCGGGCGCTGGTGGCTGAGTGTAATCGGGGAGAGGCGGCGGAGGTTCGGAGGCCTGCACCGGCTGTTCATAAGAGGTCTGATCGTAATCGGAGGGGTAATCGCCGGTGGGCGGCGCGTAACTCTGAGCGGATGAAGCCACGGGCGGCGTCTCCGCCGGCTGGGAAGCGTACTCCGAAGTATACTGGCCCGCAGGCGCGAGATTTCCATCGGCTGGGTTCCCGTTAGGAACATCCGCGGTCTGAGTGGCTGGAATCTGATTTTGCGCGGACTGCGTTTGCGATTTGTTGCAAGCCGTCAAACCCGCGAGTAACAGAGCGGTAACGAGCGAAAAAGATCGAAGTCTTGCGGACGTGCTCACGTGAACCTCCCCGGACACTGTTCGGCAGGGCACGTCGAGTGCCAGTCGCGCGGCGATCAACCTCGGGGAGAAAGATTTGACCTAGAAAGACACCTTGGGAGCGTTGCGTGCCCCGGGCTCGGTTTTGAAATAAGCATCGTTGCGCTGGAAATGGAGCAAGGCTGCCGCGATGTTGTTGGGGAACAGCTCGATGTCGGTGTTGTAGCGCTGCACGGTTTCGTTGTATTTGCGGCGCTCCACGGCGATACGGTTCTCGGTTCCGGCCAGCTCGTCTTGCAGACGCAGGAAATTTTCGTTCGATTTCAGTTGCGGATAATTTTCCACTACCACCAGCAGGCGGCTGAGAGCGCCATCCAATTGCGAATTGGCCTGGATTTTTTCGGACGGTGTGCGCGCGCCACCCAAAGCCGCGCGAGCGTCCGTCACTTCCTTGATGACGGCCTGTTCCTGCTTGGCGAAACCCTTGACGGTTTCGACAAGATTCGGAATCAAATCGGCGCGGCGCTGCAAGGCAACATCCACCTGGGCCCACGCCGCATTCACCGCTTCGCGTTCGGTAACCAGAGTGTTGTTCGCTCCCACAGCCCAGCCGACGACGCCCAGAGCGATCAAAACCAAAACCCCAATCACGACTAATGCAACTTTCATCGCGTCCCTCTCATTTCTCGAGCTGGTCGACGTGAGTGACCAGCGCCTCAATCTGTTTCAGATAGCTGGCAAACAGCGCTTCCGGATCTACATCCCGGGCTAGTTTGCTTTGGTCGCGCAGGTCGAGCAGGATATCGAAAGGTGTTCCGTCCGCGCCGATATCCGGCAGATGGCGGACGATCTCGCGCTTGCGCCATCCGGAAGCAATCCCGGAAAGCAGCAAGGCGTGCCGCGCCAGCACCAAGAAATTCGGCACCGAATCGATCATCAGGCGCAGCAGCGAGGGTTTTTCGAGCAGGACCTCACCGGCTTTCTGCCGCAGGCGCAAAAGCTTGGCCCTCAGTTCCATTTCCACTTGCGCGCGGTAGAAACTCTTCTCGATCACCAGGTCTCGAATCGGGTCGGTCCCAAACAGCACCCGCCGCCGCTCCTGGATATCGTGAAACTCGATGGGGAAACAATCGGTGGACGTGCGCAGCTCTTCTTCGCTGAGCAAAAGCGGCGATGGATTTCCCTGCGCGCGCCACCATTTGAAAATCGGCTCGGCGTCGGCCAGCTCGGCCGGAGTGACGCGCGTGAGCACGCACAAAACATTCAGGTCTGAAAAGTGTTCGTTATGTTCGCCGGCCGCCGCGGAGCCATACAAAACAACCGATTGCAGCCGTTCGCGCTCGGCATGCTTGAGGCGGTCCACCAGTTCCTGGAGTTTGTCTTCCATAGGGTATTTACCAGCTGCCGGATGCGCCGCCTCCGCCCGAATCGCCTCCGCCGAAACCGCCAAAGCCTCCGCCTCCACCGCCGCCGGAGTCATAACCGCCAAATCCGCCGCCGCCCCAGCCTCCGCCTCTTCCACCGCGTCCTAATAGGTTACCGAGAATCAGGCCGGTGAGCAGACCGCCGCCGCTGCCACCGCCGCGGAAGAGGAACAGCAGAACGATAATCCCAATCACGATCGCAGGCCACGGAAGGCCCTCCCGCTCAGGAGCTTCGCGGGCCCGCGGGCGCGAGCCGGGCTCAAGCGAGATGCCTTTGGCGCGCGCGATCGCCGAGCCGATCTGCACCGCGCCTGAAATCATCGCCTGGCCATACGCACCCTGGCGCAGCAGCGGTTGAATGCCGCGCAAAATGCTGCCGTCGAATCCATCGGGAAGGATGGGTTCCAGGCCGTAGCCCACTTCGACGCGGTCGCGATGATCCTGGACAGCCAGGAGCAGCATGATCCCTTCGTCCTTGCCCTTTTTGCCGACGCCCCACTGGCGAAAAAGATCGTTACTGACTTCTTCAATCTGCTCGCCATCGAGCGACTTGAGCGTCACCAGCGCCATTTGGACACCGGTGGCGCGCTCCACCTGGCCGGCATAAGCTTCCAGTTGCGCGCGCGATTGCGGATCCAGCACATTCGCGAAGTCGCTGACATAGCCCTGCGGCTTAAGCGATTTGAGATCGAGGGAGAATAGAGGCGCGGCAAGGATGCAGAGAACCAGCGCGGCACGGGCAAGTATCTGGTTCGAACGGTCGTGCGCGCCGCACCCTTTGGGCTTTAGCAGTCGAGTTCCTCGCGCTTGATCCGGAATTCACCTAAGTTGCCGAGCACCGCCAGCGTGATGTTCTTCGGATTGAAGAATTCGCGCGCGATCTGCTGCACTTGCTCGGCGGTGACGGCTTCGATGCTCTCCAGCATTTCGTCCAGAGTAAAGAAACGCTGGAAATACAGATCCTGCCGCGCCAGGTTGCCCATGCGGCTGGAGGTGGATTCCAGGCCCAGCATGAAGGAGCCTTTCAAGTTGTCCTTGGCGCGCCGCAACTCTTCGGCCGGAACCAGATTTTCCTTCAGCTCGCGGAACTCCTTCACGATGGAATCGATCACCTTGCCGGCGGTTTCCACCGCGGTGCCGGCATAGATGGCCATGTAGCCGGTGTCGCGATACATCGCCAGCTCGGAATAGACGGCGTAAGCCAAGCCCTGCTTTTCGCGGATGTTTTGGAACAGGCGCGAACTCATCCCGCCGCCCAGAATGGTGTTCAGCGTATAGCAGGCGAAGCGCAGCTCGTGCGGAAAAGGATAAGCCGGCACGCCCATGTAGAGATGGGTTTGTTCGAGCGATGTTTTATTCGCGAAATACCAGGCGCGCGTGTGGAACCGGCGCTACTTCGGGGGCTAGCTGGCCGTTCACCCGCAGATCTTCAAAATGCTGGCGCGCCAGCTCCACCAGTTTCGCGTGATTCAGATTGCCGGCCGCGGTGATCAAGATATTCGACGGTGAATAGTAGCGCTGAAAATACGAGTCGATCATCTCGCGATCGAACGCGCGAATGGTATCCTTGCTGCCGATAATTGGCTTGCCGAGCGGATGGTCCTTCCAGAAATTGCTGGAGAAAATATCGTGCAGAAGATATTCGGGATTGTCCACGTCCATCTTCAGCTCTTCTAAGATGACGCCCTTTTCCTTCTCGATGTCTTCTTCGCGAAACAGAGGATTGCGCACCATGTCCGCCAGAACATCGAAGGCGATGGGCAGGTGCTCGTCCAAAACCTTGGTGTTGTAACTCACCATCTCCTTGGCGGTAAAGGCGTCCAGGCCGCCGCCGATGGAATCCACCGAGCGCGCGATCTCTTCCGCCGAGCGATTCTTGGTGCCCTTGAAGAGCATGTGCTCGATGAAGTGCGAGATCCCGTTCTCAGCCGAAGTTTCGCGGCGAGAGCCGGTACGTATCCATACGCCGAGAGAGACTGACCGGACGTGGCTCATCTCCTCACTGATGACTCGCACCCCATTGTTGAGCGTTGCGATTTCGATGTCGCGAAGAGTCTGAACTGCGTCTGCCATTTGTCTTCCTTTATTTTATCTCGGATTTCGACCAATCCGGATTCGAATCTAGTGCTATACTGCCGCGGTCCACTATACTAGAGACATGGGGCAAGCTATTGTAGGCCTTGAACTTCCGGATCTACAAGCCGCTCTGGGACCAGAACAGCCCGCCTTTCGGGCCCGCCAAGTATACGACGCTGTTTACAGGCAAAGGGTACCGGACCTGGTCCAGATCACAAACCTTCCTGTAAGTTTAAGAAAAGAATTGGCTTTACGGCTGAACGTCGGGTTGCCCGAGCTGGCGGCCGAATTCAAGAGTACGGATGGTACGCGCCGCTATCTGTTGAAATTACAGGATGATCGGACCATTGAGACGGTTCTGATGCCGGAGGAGGGCCGGGACACGGTCTGCATATCCAGCCAGGTGGGCTGCCCGGTCAACTGCCAGTTCTGCCTCACCGCTCTGATGGGGCTGGAACGGAATCTGACGGCGGGCGAAATCGTCGGCCAGGTGCTGTTCGTGATGCGCGCGCATAAGATCTCCACCGAAACCGATCGGCTGAATATCGTGATCATGGGGATGGGCGAGCCTCTGCTGAATCTGCCGAACGTGATCAAAGCGACGCGCATTTTGACCGATCCGGCGGGCATCGGGCTTTCGCCCAAACGCATCACGCTGTCGACGGCTGGTATTGTTCCAAAGATCGCCGAGTTAGGGCGCGAGCCGGTGCGGCCAAGACTGGCGATCTCGCTGAATGCGTCATACGAGGACCAGCGGCGCGAGTTGATGCCGATCACGCGCAAATATTCGCTGAAGGATTTGCTGGCGGCGTGCAAGGCGTATCCGCTGCGTCCGTGGGAGAAGCTGACGTTCGAATATGTGCTGCTGAAAGGCGTGAACGATACCGACGAAGATGCGCGGCGAGTTGTGAAGCTGCTGGCTCATCTGAATGCGAAGGTGAATTTGATTGCGCTCAATCCCGGGCCGGGCATTGCGTTCGAGACGCCGGACCCCGAGCGGGTGCGTGTGTTTCAAGCCATCGTCCGGAGGGCCATGCCGTGTTTCGTTCGCAAGCCGAGGGGGCGGGATATCTTCGCGGCCTGCGGTCAATTGAAGAGAGAGACCGTGGAGGATCAGGGCACGATTCAATTGGCCACGGATGAACACGGATGAACACGGATACCTAAATTCATTAACTGAGCTTGTGCTTGGTGCCGTGTTTGAGGTTTCCAACACCTTAGGCGCGGGATTCCTTGAAAAGGTATACGAGCGCGCCCTGCTCAAGGAATTGAGTATTCGAGGAATCCGGGCCGCGTCTCAGAGATCGTTCGCGGTAACCTACAAAGGCCATGCCGTTGGCGAGTATTTCGCGGATATCATCGTTGAAGATGTGTTGGTAATCGAGCTGAAATGTTTAGACCGCCTAGCAAATGAACACCTGGCGCAATGTCTAAATTATCTGCGCGCTTCGGGCCTGACTATGTGCCTTCTGATAAATTTTCAAAGGCCCAAGGTCGAATGGAAGCGGATTGTCTTGCAGCAATCTGTGTTCATCCGTGGCCAATTAAGTGTTCACTTTCTGCAAGCGCCGCAGCGTGAAAATTTCCGGATGAATGTTTCCCGTGCGGAGCTTTTTCCAGTCGTCGGTGACGTGAATCAGCTTGCCGCTGATGTGATTGGATTGCTCGGAAGCCAGGAACAACGCCAGTTGAATCTGTTTCTCGGGCGCCACTCCGCCGGTTTCGCGAATCTGCAGCGCGTCCTCGGTTTCCCTCCAGCCTGCGCGTTCGCCGGCGCGCAGGATCTCGTCGGTCATGTGAGTGTAGGTGCCGCCGGGGCCCATGCAGTTGATTTGCACGTTGTGCTCGCGAACCTCTTCGGCGACGGTTTCCACCAGGCGCACCACCGCCGCTTTGGAGGCGGCATAAGCCGAAAGATTGGGGCGCGCCATGGTGGCGCCCGGCCCGCTTAACACGATAATCTTGCCTTCGCGGCGCGCGATCATGTGAGGAAGAACGGCCTTGCAGGCATGCATCACGCCGAGCAGGTTGGTATGGATGGTATCAACCCACGCCTTGGGCGATTGGTCGACAAAAGGTCCGATGGGGCCGGGAATCGCGGCGGCGCAAATCAAAACATTCACTTCGCCATAGTGGACCCGCATGCGGTCCACGGCCGCGTTGACCTGCTCATAGTCGGTGACGTCGGCGCGGATGCGCAGCGCATTGCCCCCAGCATGCTCGATTTCCAGATGCGCCAGGTCCAGTTCGGCCTTGCTGCGCGCGAGCAGCGCCACGCGATTCCCGGCGGTTGCAAATCCGATGGCCAACCGTTTGCCGATGCCTCGTCCGGCTCCCGTGACAAGCACACCGGCGTTGGTCAAAGTTTCCACTGAGCGGATTCCTTATCTACGTTAGTACAACGCTGGCACAGTTGCGCGCTAGCCATCCAAGAACGAGGAGTGCTTTTTGCGGTACATGGATTCGTCGACACGGCGGAAGAGCTGCTCGGGCGATTCGCCGGCGCAATACTGAGCCAGGCCCACGGTGACGGCCACATCGACGCGGATCTCGCGTCCCGGTCCCATGACATGATAGGGGCCGTTCAGGCGTTCGGCGATCTGGCGGGAACGGGATTCGGCGACATTGAGATCGCACGCCAGAATTGCGACGAACTCATCGCCACCCCAGCGGCAAACATAATCGCGGGCGCGCACCTGGGTGCTGAGGCGGGCGCCCAACTGCTTCAAAACTTCGTCTCCGTAGAGATGCCCGAAACGATCGTTGATTTCCTTGAAGCCATTCAGATCGAAGAGCAGCACGCAGAACTCCTGCCGGGCTTCGATGCGCGCGGCAAGTTCGCGGTCCAGATCCCTGCGGTTGGCGACGCCGGTGAGCGGATCCAGGGTGGCCAGCAGCTCGGCCTCGTGCAGCCGGTGTTGAATCTCAGTCATCTTCTGCCGCAGACGCGCGAAGTCGTCCCGGCTGTCGAGTTCGATGGATTGGGCGAAGTCCCGCAATTCGGCGGTTTGGGCGGTCAGCCTGGGCAAATCGCCCGACCGGACGGCGGATTCCAGGCGGTCCACGAAATCCACCAGCTTCTCGACGTGCTGGATATTGCGGCCGGCGCTCGAGTCCTCGGTACGCGTCACCATGCTGAGCGTTTGTTTGACGTCGCGGGCCAGAGCCTCATTCTGGAGGCGAGCCTTCTCGCAGAAGCCCTGCAGGATTTCGTGCAGCTCGGCGCGGCTTTCTTTGAGCGCCGCCGGCGTAGGATCGCCGGAAACGCGAGCCCGCAGCGACAGCAAGGGTTCCCGATGGAGCGAGCCGATCTCAGGCGAAATCGCTTCGATGGCCTCCGCAATTTCCAGGATCGAAGACAGGTAGCACTCCAGCGCGGAAGGCAGTTTGGCGTGCTGCCCGGCGACGGAATTCAGAGGAATTTCCGGCGAGCTCATAAAACCGTTCTCGATCGACTTAGTCTCCCTTCGGAATTCCCAACTGTGCTGCTGCCGCCGGTGGCGCCTGGGTTTCCCCGCTAGGCGCAAAACCTTCCTGGTACGCCTCCACGCCATGCGATGGAACGGCGATTTTGATCAGCTTGCGGTTGTCGTTCACCCAGAAATCCAGACTGATCGCCTGGCCTTCAGGCGTGTTGCCGGAGACGGCCAGGTGATTCAACTCCACCGATTTTCCAGCGAAATCCACGCGCTCGCGCCCCTTGAAAATGACCGTGGCCTTTACCTCTGCTTGGCCCAGAACGTAAACCGGGAACTGCTGGGGCTGCTGGGTGTCAAAACTGGCGCGCATCGCGAGTATACTCCAAGGATACAGCGGAAGATTGGCATTCACTACGATGGCGTTGGGATCGACGGCGATCATCTTGGTTTGCGGACCCTGGCCGTTGTCGATTTCGTTTTTGGCCTGGCCATCGGCGAACGTCGTGTCGACGTTCATCTGAATCTGGCCGAGCTTGGCTTTCGCGACCGCTTCGCGCGGCTGATACTGCGCGTTGGTAAGCACTCGGAATCGTTCGATATCGATCTTCATGGGGCCCAGGGTGGCTGAGCCGGAGCCGTCAATGTCGAAGCCGTCATCGGACTTCTTCACGGTGTAAGTTTCCGTCGCCACCGGGCTGCCCGCCATGTAGATGGCGAGTTTGCCGCCATCGGGCGGTTCAAGAGCACCGTGATTGGCTGGCGCGGGCGCCGGTTTGTTTTCCGCGGGAGCGGCCTTGTTGACCAGCGCTTGTACTTCGGGCGGCAGATTGAAGCGGTCCTTCGGAAGATCGGGATTCACTTCCACGCTCTCGACGTCGATGACGATTTCCTCCAGAGCCGCGCGCTCCACCAGACGATGAGCTGAGAGCACGTTGTCGCTGTCCTTCCGGTAATCGTCATAGAGAATTTCAGCGTTCACATCGCCCATCTGCGACGTCACAGTGGCCATGGTTTTGATCATCAGGCCGGACTGCTTGTCGTAGAACTCGGTCATGGGCTTGCCTTCTTTGGGCGTGAGCACCACCTTGTAGCAGTCATGACCCTCCACGGTTTCTGAGCCCGCCGTTTCGGCTTTCGCGTAAAGCTTTTGCCAATGCAGGGGAGCATTGAACGCGCCATCCCGGAGCGCGTCGTCCCGCTCGGCGCCTTGTTTGATGCGGGGGCCCTGCAGCGCGGTATTTTCCCAAGCCACTTCGCCGTTACTGCCGCTGGCGAGTTTGCCGATACCGGGCAGTTCGGTAAGGCCGAGGTATTTGTCGGGCGCGGCCTGATAAATAGTGAGCGAGCCTTTCAGGCCTTGCTTGGCGAAATTGATGGTGGCGTGCTCAATCAGGCTGTGGCGCGCTTCATAGGCAGCCTTTCCGCCGGTGGCAGCGATGAAGTGGTTGTAGACCGCGTCCACACTCGGGAGCGCTTCGCCGTCCGCGGGACCAGGCAGACAGGCCAGCGGGAGAGAAGCCGCCCACAGGGTCAGCGCCAGTTTTTTCACGCGCCTCTTCTCATTCATGCGCACACCTCCGGCTGCACATTTACTTTACCGCAGCCGAGCGGGGTAAGATCGCAGCCTGGGCGCGCGCGTAGAGAGAGGCTGCGCTTTAAGATAAAACCGGGAGGTTTAAGATAAAAGAAGATGAGCCTGGGACGCTTGCTGATCGCGCTCGGTCTGGCGGTGGCGGCGCTAGGCGTGCTCATTTCGCTCGGCGAACGGCTTCCTATCCGGCTAGGACGTCTGCCTGGAGACATCATCATCCGGGGCAAGCACTCGGTGTTCTATTTCCCGCTGGTAACGTGCCTGCTTATTAGCGTGGTTCTTTCGCTGGTGTTGTGGCTGATCAACCGGCGCTAGAGTCCGGCCATCGACCCGATAAAGCGGAGGCCCATCGCCAAAGCAGTCCGCACCGGCGACCAGCGTGGCGCGGGCGGCTCGCAGAACATTGTGGTTCGGCTGCTGGGAGTATCCACGGTGACCGGCAATTCCGGCTCCAGGCCCCGATCGCCTTCCAACACCGGAATCAAACGATGCTGCAGTTGCGACACGCCGTAGCCCAGCGCCATGTACTGCCAGCCGAGTTCAGGAATAATCATGAATCCGGACTTCCAGCCGGCGCCAGGCGAATACGGCCGGTTCAACGCGACGATGGGAATCAAGGGGATGTTCGGAACGCCGAGTATCGGAAGAAAGGAATGCACAAACGCGAACATACTGAGCGAGACGGTATAAGTGGACGCCTCCAGCAGACCCGACCCCCAGGCCGGCAGCCGCGTGCGAATGGAAGCTTCCACCGGCCCGGCAAGGCTGGCCGGACCCACCGGACCCGAAAGATTCCAGGACCCGCGTTTGCGTTCCATAACGCGAAAATCGATATCGGCGATGCCCGTACTTGGATCTGTGTGAAGAATGGTATTGCGTTCGCTAATGGGTGCGAAAAAGCTGGCTTCGTTCAGGCGCGCCATGCTTTTACGGAGCAGATGCTCATCCAGTAAGTCGCCTTCATCCAAGAGGAAATTGCTGCGAACGGCAGTTTCGCTGAAATGGCGATTGCCGATAAACTCGATGCGGCCGATATGAAACGGCTTTCCGCGCTCCACGCTCGCCGCTAAATTGGCTTCGGGCGCCTCCTGAGTGCTCGCTTGGGTGGGCTGCACTTGCAGGTTCACGGCGAAGTCCAGAATGCCATCGTGCTCGGCCTCGCGGCGAGCGACAAACAAGGTGGAGCAGAAATTCTGGTAGCGCATCAAGCCATTGAGCGGATGAACCACCTTCGGCATCACTCCATTGCCGGAGACCTGCCAGGTAGGCACATGGTAGAGCTGGCCGGAATGCACTTCAATGCTGACGTGCGCCGCCTTTTGGGCCACTTGCACGTCTTCCAGTTTCACCGCGGCGTCAAAGTAACCCCTCGACACGTAGTAGGACCGCAGCAGAGACAAGTCGCCCTGGATGCCTTCCGGACTGTAGCCGGGATAGCGAACCCAGCCGTTCCAAATCCCGGGGATGGGCGGCGTCACGCGATGAATTTTGAGCGCTCGGAGGGCGCCGTGCAGATCTTTGGAATCGAATGCGGTGTCGCCGACGAAGTCTACCTCTTTGACGCGGATACGCTCGCCTGCCTCGATATTAAGGTGCAGGTCCACTTTGTTGCCGGTGTACGGCACCAAGTCGTAATCTACCGTGGCGCTGCGGAAGCCGTCCGAGCGAAGATCCTGCTCGGCTTGATTGGCGATCTGATGGGCGCGCAGACGGCTCATAGGAGTGCCTTCGGGCAGGTCCATCTGCAAGCCAAAGGTGGACGGCTCTACGTGCAGCTGGTGCAGCAGGAGCTGCGGAACTTCCACGACACGAAACACCACGGCCGTACCTTGGCCTTCCGGCGTGGTCTCTACGCGAATATCATCGAATCGGCCAGTGACCCATAGCCGGTGGACATCGCTTTGGATGGTGGAAGCGTCGAACATCTGGCCCACCTGTGTCTTTAATTCCACGGCCGACTTGGTGCCGACAATGCGAACCGATTTCACGAGCAATGAATCGGAAGTGACGGGCGCCACAGGGCCTTCAGCGAAGGCCAGGGACGCGAGCATAAGTGCAGACAAAATACTGCGCATGTTGAAGGGACCGGTTTGCAACTAGCGGTCCATCGGTTGATTATAGCCCAGGTGCTCGAAATTGTATGTGGCCCGGCAGTGTGTCCGGGATAACGCTTAGGACTGGCGGACGATGGGGTGTTCCAGGCGATCGAGACGTTCTTCTATGCGCTTGACTTCCGACTTCAACAGATCCCGAAGATCGTCAAAGCGCTTATTCATCGAATCGCGAAGGTCATCGATGCGGTGGTTTTGGAAAAAGATCCCGAGCAGGTAACCGCCGGCGATGACAGCGACGGGTCCCCATTGATTGATGATCGGACTCATGGGCGCGCAAGATTCCAGCGTTATTCTAGCGCGATCTTTCTCGACTCTTCAGTGACGCTGGTCTGCGAATGAGGCAGTCTTTTAGGACTGGCGGACGATGGGGTGTTCCAGGCGATCGAGACGTTCTTCAACGCGTTTTACTTCCGACTTTAACAGATCGTGAAACCGCTTGTTCATCGTTTCGCGAAGATCGTCAAAGCGCTTGTTCATCGAATCGCGAAGGTCATCGATGCGGCGGTTCTGGAAATAGATCCCGAGCAGGTAACCGCCGACGATGACAGCGACGGGGCCCCATTGGTGTATGACCGGACTCATTGGCACTCGAGATTCTAGTGTTATTCCAGCGTGAACTTTCTCGAAAGCCGTTTCTCGTGATCCCTTGATCGGAACCGGCGCTAAGGCTGTGGCGACCGCCAGGCAGCTCCATTGGTCTCGCTGGCCGGACGGCGCGGGGCTTTTTTCTTCTGCGCCGCGAGCGCCCGCGCAGCGATGCAATTGTTCGCATGCACTCGCATCGCGTCTTCAGTAAAGGTCAGCGCGCTCTGCTCCTCGCCTTCCTCGCGCTGCTCCAGAATTCCGCGGCACATGAGCGGCAGCTCCTGCAGGCGAATCCCATATGTCCTGCTCAGAGCCAAATCCGCCCTTACTGTGAAGACCGTTCGAACGCGGTCTGCGGCGATCCCTTCAAATGCGAATACCCGGAATTCCCTCTCCTGAGTGAATCCGGTGAGAATGAACTGCATCATGCAACTCCTTCGATCCACTCAGACGGCATACGGCACTCTGGAGGCCGGCACTTTCTTGGCCCGATCCGCCAGCAATCGCAGACGCTCCACGAGTTTCTTGCCTAGGCTCAATTCCGCGGGATTGAACTTGTTGCCGGGCATCTTCGGGTCGATAAATTCCCTGCGGAATAGTTGATCGGATGCCAGGCTAGTGAGCAGTCCCAGCTCTTGTTCTGTGAGTTTTACTGTGATCAGTGCCATGCGATGAGTTTTGCCTTTGCGAGCGAGGCTCTCCTTGATGTGATTTTCATAGTTACCCCGAGGCTTTGTTTTCATACTTCGGCAGCGCCAGCAACCCCGCCAGCCACGGGGACAGACCTAAGAAAAGAGGGATCAGACCGCCTGACTTAGTTCAGACGATTTGCGAGTGGGCGGAATCGCTCAGACATTCACTATTATCAGTTAATTCTTGCGGACAGTCAAGGCGAGGCCCGCCGGGCGGGTTGATTAGTTCACTCGTGCTGGTTAACTTAAGCGGAGCTAGGAAAGACCAACGCAAGCGCCGATGGACGCCGACTAATACCGACAGGACAGATCCAAGTTCTTTGCGCCCTATCCGCGTTAATCTGTGTTTATCCGTGGCCCTTGGTCTTCCGTTTTTTTGGCCGCATCCAGTCAGGGTTCTCCGGGGTTTTAAACACAAAAACTGGGATAATAGCGCTGATTTCAATCCTGAGCCAGTCTCAAATATTTTTTCTTGGCAGGAACTTGCGCCTGATCTAAAATTATAATGCTAGGAGGTTTCCTTAAAATTGCCTGTGCATACGGACTACACTGCTGACGCACAAGGCCGTCCCTGGCTTGCTGGGGCTACCATTGCGGTTGTCGGAGCTATGGCGGGAGGCACCGCGGCCACGGTTGCCGAAAACAATGTCCAGGGCCACGTGGGAAATGGGCACCCCTACCATCACGAGAGAGGACATCTGATCGCCAAGCAACTTGGGGGGGGCGGCGGTGACGCCAGAAATTTAGTCGGATTATCCGATGGAACGAACGCCCCTCTTATGGCGGATATCGAAGGCTTTGTGAGCGACACACTGAGAGCCAATGTCGGTGGGTCGGTTTATATTCAAACCGAAGTGGACTACCAACCCGGATACTACAACGGCCCGCCGGCGGCGGCGTTCATTCCAGGTATGGTGGGCCGGATCTTGGTTCGCATCTACACCGCCGTGGGCGGAACGTTGCTCTTCGAGCAAGCTTATCCGAACGGCGTTGTAAAGAATCATCACGCGGCCGGCTGCTGTTAACGCGCCACTCCAGTAAGCACCCAGTTGCGGAAGTTCGCGCACTATCACTAGACTTCAGTAAGTCTTTCATGATCGAGGCATTAAAGCTTCGCGCCTGGTACGCGCACCGTCAAGGCTTGGACGGTTCACTCCAGGGAAAGTCGTCCGCGGAGGTCTTAAAGCGTGCTGGTTGGGCGCGCTCGGTGGGCGGAGTGTCGCCGTACTTAACTCTGTTCTCTCGCGCTGGAATCACTCGCGAACAGGCCGATAGCGACGCAGCCCAGCTTCGAATCTATGAGCTGCCGAGCGCTCGCGGCTGTACATATGTCCTGCCGGCGGAGGATTTCGCACTCGGACTTGCGGCTGGCCGGGGCTTCGACGGCGAAATGAAGACCGCCGTCAAACTCGGAGTAACCGAAAAGGAGATCGACAAGCTGTGCGATGCCGTCTTAGCGGGTCTCGAAAAAGCTCCACTCGATCCCGATGGGCTGCGCGAAGCCACCGGTAAAGCGGTCCGCAATCTCGGTTCGGAAGGCAAGAAGAAAGGACTCACTACCACGCTGCCGGTCGCGCTTGGCAAGTTGCAGGAATCCGGCGATATCCGCCGCGTTCCCAGCAACGGACGGTTCGATCAGCAACGCTATCAGTACGCACTGTGGCGTCGGAATCCTCTGCGCGGTTTCAAGCTAACGCAGGAGCATGTTCACATCGAACTGGCCCGAAGATACTTCGCCTGGATCCAACCCGCGTCGGCCTCCGATTTTCAGGCCTTCTCCGGATTGGGCGTAAAAGCAACCAAGGCTGCGCTGGAGCCGCTGCAATTGGAGTCCATTGAGATCGCCCCAGAGGACCAGCGGTTTTTCCTCCCCGGCGATCGCGCCCGGTTTTTGAAGCTTTCCAGGCGCCGAAGGAACCCAGCTATGCGCTGCTCGGGAGTATTGATTCGTTGTTTCTCCTTAGAAACGATTTCAAAGGCGCCATGGAACCCAGGGATCTGGAACGAAAAGTCTTGGTCAACAGCGGCTTGAAGAATCTCGGCTCGTTGACTGATCTTCCCAGCCACGCCATCGTCGATCGCGGCCGCCTGGTTGGCCTCTGGGAGTATGACCCGGCGACGGATTCAATCGCCTGGTTGTCCTTTGTCAAGAAAGACCAGGCCCTCCAGGAAGCAGTCACGCGCACAGAGAATTTCGTTCGCAGCCAACTGGGAGACGCGCGATCGTTCAGTCTCGACAGCCCCAAAAGCCGTGTGCCGCGCATCGCCGCGCTGCGGAAATCCGCAGCAAGTGCTTGACCACAACTGTAAAGCCTTTTACAATCAGATCAGTAGGGTTGCTGTTGGGCCATGGACGCTCAGGCTTCAACATTTCACAGAATGACCCGCCGCGAACAGGACGTTTTGCATTCTATCGTCGAGTCGTACATCCAGACCGGCGAACCTGTAGCTTCGCGTACCATTGCTAAACAGCGAGGCGGCAACCTGAGCCCGGCGACCATTCGCAACGTGATGGCCGATCTTTACGAGAACGGCTACCTTTCGCAACCACACACTTCGGCTGGCCGCATTCCCACGGAAAAGGCTTTTCGCAGCTACGTGCAGTCACTGGCACGCGGGCGCGTGCTAGTCACCGAGCTGCAACGGGTGCGTGCCGAGCTGAGCCAGGTGGCCACCATGGAAGGGCGTGTGGAACGCTCATCGCACATGCTGACCGAAATGACGCACAGCGTGGGCATCACGGCCGCCATCCCAGCTTCCAGCCAGACGCTCCACCAGATCGAGTTGATCGCGCTGGCGGATCAGCGCGTCCTGATGATCGTGGTGACGCGGGATCGCATGGTCCGTAATCGCGTGGTCGCGGTGGATGAGAACGTTTCACAGGACGAGCTGGCGTCCATCCGCAATTACATCAACCGCAATTTCGGCGGCTGGATGCTGTCGGAGATCCACGCGGAGCTCGAACGGCGCCTGGAGCAGCAGAGCGCTGCTTATGATGCGATTTTGAAGCGGCTCAACGAACTGTACGCCAAGGGCTTGTTGGATATCGAAGCGTCGCCCGAAATTCATTTGGAAGGCGCCAGTAACCTGGTGGGCCTGGATCTGCACTTGACGCGCGAAAAGCTGCGCGAGCTTTTCCATACTCTCGAGGAGAAGAAGCGAATCCTGCAGTTGCTGGACCGCTTCCTGGAGCAGCCCGCCGGCGAAGTGGCTATTCACGTCGGGCTGGCCGACGTGCATCCCAGCATGCGCGAGCTGTCGCTCATTGGAGTTTCTATTTCACTCGCGGGCGGGCTTTCGGCTCGGATCGCCGTACTCGGCCCCATGCGGATGAACTACGGAAAAGCCATGTCCGCCGTGTATCATGTGGGACAGGCGTTTGGAAGCTTGCCAGTTTGATGTTCTTCCGCCGTGCGCGCGGCAAACCAGTCAACGGGCGAACCGATAAACTAGAAAATACCGATAAACTAGGAAGTATGGATATGAAGGAACCCACTGTCGACGCCGGTGAGAGCATGACTGCCACGGGCGGTGACGGAGCGGCGGACCCGCCCGCCGACGGCAGTGCCTCCGTTTCAAGCGTGGAAGCGGTGACCGCCGAGCGCGACCGCTTGATCGAGGAGAATCACGAGTTGATGGACCGCCTGCTGCGCCGCCAGGCGGAGTTCGACAATTTCCGCCGCCGGGCCGAGCGGGAAAAGTCGGAAGTACTGGAATTCGCTCATTCCGATAGTGTGCGTGCTATTCTGCCGATTTTGGACGACTTCGAGCGGGCGCTGAAAACCCAGACCGCCGATAAAGTGTATGCGCGCGGCATGGAATTGATCTACCAACGTCTTACAGACGCACTAAAGAAGCTGGGATTAGAGACGATTACATCGAAGGGACAGAAGTTTGATCCTCACCTTCACCACGCTGTCGATATGGTGGAGACTGCTGATGTCGAAGAGCAAACGATTCTCGACGAGTATCAGCCGGGGTACAATTTTCGAGGACGCCTTTTGCGGCCTGCCATGGTGAAGGTAGCGGTACACAAGAAATGAATGCCACCAAGCGCGACTACTACGAAATCCTGAGTGTAAGCCGCGACTGTGACGACGCGAGCCTGAAGGGCGCCTACCGGAAACTGGCGCTGAAATACCACCCGGATCGCAATCCGAACGATCAGGATGCCGAAGAGCGATTCAAGGAAGCCGCCGAGGCGTACAGCGTCCTGAGCGATCCCCAGAAACGCGCCGCTTATGATCGCTATGGGCATCAGGGTCTGCAAGGTATGGGGGCGCAAGGCTTCGATCCGTCAACGTTCACCGATTTCGGCGACATCCTGGGCGATCTGTTCGGCTTTGGCGACTTATTTGGCGGCGCGGGACGGCGGGGCGGCGGCGCACGCGCTCGCGCGCAGCGCGGCGAGGATCTGCGCTATGACCTGGAAATGTCGCTCGAAGACGCCATCCGCGGGCTCGGCGTGGAGATTCAGGTGCCGCGCATGGATCTCTGCTCGCGCTGCCAGGGGAGCGGCGCGGAGAAGGTGGACGGCTTGGTGTCCTGCCCAATGTGTCATGGGCGCGGCGAGGTAATTTACCAGCAAAGCTTCCTGCAGATTCGCCGCACCTGCTCGCAGTGCGGTGGGCGCGGCCAGATTGTGCGCAGGCCCTGCACGCAATGCCGGGGAGAGCGCCAGGTTCGCACCGAAAGGAAGCTGAAAGTCACTATTCCTGCCGGCGTGGACTCGGGCACTCATCTGAAGCTCGCGCACGAAGGGCAGTCGGGATTCAATGGCGGTCCCCCCGGTGACCTCTATGTTGTGATCAAGGTGAAGGAACATCCCATCTTTGAGCGGCAGGGGGACGATCTGTTGTGCACCGTGCCCCTTAACGTGGCGCAAGCCGCGCTGGGAACCCAGATCAATTTGCTCACCTTTGACGGTCTGGAGCAGGTGAAAGTGCCGGAAGGCGTTCAAACCGGCTCGCGCATCCGCCTGAAGAATCTGGGAGTGCCGCGCTTACAGGGCAGCGGCCGCGGCGATCTGTTCGTGCAGGTGGATGTGAAGGTTCCCGGCAAACTGAGCCGCGAGCAGCGCAAGCTCTTCGAGCAGCTTCGCGAAACGCTTCCCGAAGAAAACGAACCGCACGAAAAGGGCCTGCTCGATAAAGTAAAAGACTACTTCGCCTGATTCAGGCGTTCGGTACGCTCCAGCCAGGAGCGAAACATCAGCGCGAAGTCCCGAATTTCTCCGGACGTCCAAAGCTCTTCCACCGTGCATTTCATTTTCCTGCGCCAGTTGGGATACTCTGACGTACTCCCCGGCAGATTTTGCTGCTCCACCTGCTTCAACAGGTCTTCCTGGTTCAGCACCATCAGCTTGGACGGCGTGGACGCGAGAAACCCGACGATGGCGTTGTGCAGCTCGCCCGCCAGTTCCGGAACTTGCGACTGATCGCGCGGAAACCAATCCGGCAGCAGCTTCAGACCGAGGAGCAGATCCAGCAGCTTCTGCTTTTCGCGCGCCCGGCCGGCGCGCATGCTCTGGTAGGCGCCTTCATCCGGCAGCAACCCCGCTTCGCGCCGCGCCTCGATATCCTTACCGGTCCAGAAACCGGCCAATGTCGGCAGATCGTGCGTCGTGGCGGAAACCAGGGCGTCGCGCGGATATTCTTGCGGCGGCCGGAATCGGCCGCTGTTGTCTTGTTCGAAATAGAGCAGGCGGTAACTCAAGATTCCGAATCGATGCAGCACGTCGCGCGCTTCATCGGGCACCGTGCCCAGGTCCTCGCCGATGACGATCACCTGATTGCGAACGCTCTCTAGCGCAAGAATCGAGAGCAGCGCCTCAAAGCGATCGCGCACGTAGGTACCCTCGGTAGCTTCCATGCCGTCCGGAATCCAGTACAGGCGAAAGAAGCGCATGACATGATCGATGCGCAGCGCTCCGCCATGCCGGCAGTTCTTGCGGATGGATTCGGCAAACAGGCGGTAGCCGTCTTCCGTATGACGGTCCGAGTTGGGCGGCGGAAAGCCCCAGTCCTGACCCTTGGGCGAGAAGCCGTCGGGCGGAGCGCCGACCCGGCATCCGGAGACGAAGAAGTCGCGGTGCGCCCATAGGTCAGAACCAAAACGATCTGTCGCGAGCGCGAGATCGTGATACAGACCGATGCTCAGGCCGCGTTCGATTGCGTGTTGCTGCGCGGAGGCCAGCTGCAGATCGAGCTGCCATTGAACGTACTTGTAGAACAGAACACTGCGCCAGTGTTTTCGCGCGAATTCGCGCGTGGCCGCCGACTCGGGATCCTGGTATTGCTCCGGCCAGCCTCGCCAGTTCCAGACGTCGGGGCATTGCTTGTGAATCGCCTGATCAAGGGCGGAGTGGACCGCGAAACGCTGCAGCAGGTCGCCCTCGAGTTCGATATAGCGCTTCAACTCGGCAGCGCGTGGCGTCCCATCGCGCCATTCGTCGAGGAAGGCTTGAAACAGCAACTTCAGGAAACGGAGTTTCAGCGTGTAAATGCGCTCATACTCCACCAGCTCGGCGTTGCGCAGCGTGGCGATTTCCTTCTGCACGCCCGGCGACTGGAACAATGCCGCGGCGCGCGCGGAAGCGCCGAAGTCCGGAATGGCTTCGATATCCAGGTAGATCGGATTGCGATAGAAGATGGAGTTGGGAAGATACGGGCTGGTGTTGTACGGTTGGCGATTTCCAATAGCGTGGAGCGGATTGAGCGCGATGAAGCTGGTTCCAGTGCGCTCGGCCACCCAATCGGTCAGCGCTTTCAGATCGGTGGTATCGCCGCAGCCCCAGTTCCGCTGGGACCGCAGTCCATAGAGACTGATGGCGAGCCCGGCCGCGCGGCCGTTCTGCAGCCAGGCCGGCTCAAAGGCCCGGCTGGGGCAGACAATCAGCCGTGAGGGCCGCGAGGTTTCCCCGGCCGTCTCGATCGTGATCTCGTGATAGCCCAAGGGAAGATCATCTGGCAGACGCACCCGCTTGCTCACCAGCGGCCGGCCATCCAGTTCCAGGGTGTCGGCGGTGGGCGCATCGCCCAAAACAATCTTCAGTTCCACTGTGCGTCCGTCTTCCATCTGAATTCGGAGCGCCGCGCCAACGCCTGCCCGGCTGGCGGGCAACGAAACGAGGATTTCGTTCGGCCCTCCGGCAGTGAGAAAGATGGCCGGCGCGAGCGGCGAACGCCATTGGCGCTGGGTGCGGCGCTCAATGGCCTGCTGCAGCGTAGCTTTGGAGCGCAGGTCGACGCCCAGCGACCCCAGGATGGCTGTTTCCAGATCGGGCGTGGCATGATGCTGCTTGCCAAAGATGTCCCAATAATCGGTCTCGACGCCACAAGCGCGCGCGGCCCGCTCGATCTCGATCGAATCGGGCGGATCTGGTTGAGACGTAGCGTCCGATGTGTGGTTCTGAGGGGCGCCGTCTTTGTGCTCCAGCATGTGATAATAGGATCGTGGATCGTGAGCCCAAGTTTCAACCGAGCCTTCCGAGCGAACTTTTCGCCCGCATCGATAACGAAGATGCTGCCAGCGTTCCGGAGGGCATCATCACCACCACGGTCGGCAAGGCAATTAACTGGGGACGGAAGAATTCCATCTGGCCGATGTCGTTTGGTCTGGCCTGCTGCGCGATCGAGATGATGTCCATGATCGGGTCCCGATTCGACATTTCGCGCTTCGGCGCCGAAGTGATGCGGGGGTCGCCTCGGCAGTCCGATCTGATGATCATCGCCGGGCGCGTTTCGAACAAGATGGCGCCGGTGATCCGGCGGCTGTATGAACAAATGCCCGAACCGAAGTGGGTGATTTCGATGGGCGCCTGTGCCACTTCGACCGGGGTTTTCAGCAATTATGCTTTGATCCCGGTAAACCAGGTAATCCCGGTGGATGTATACGTTCCCGGATGCCCCCCGCGGCCGGAGCAGTTGATCTACGCCATCATGTTGCTGCAAAAGAAGATCGAGGCGGACAAAGGAACCCTTCTCAAGGTTCTGAACCTAGCGTAGCCGCCGGGTGCGATCGCGCCTTCAACAATCCTGCTCAAATTTGGTTTCTGTTTGCCGATGAGCATTGACAGATAGGTTCATGGCATTTGGGAAGGTTTGGGATGGATATCACTTCTCTCCAACCAGCCGCGTTTTCACCTACGGCCTCTTCGCAGGTCTCGCAGGTTTCGGTGCAGGAGGCTGCTCAGAGGAGGCAGTTGCTGCAAGCGGCTAAGTCGGTAAACGAGAGCGGGGTTCTTGGACAAAACCAACTGGAGTTTCTCCTGGATCGCCAGACGCACCGGGCCGTGATCCGTGTGGTGGACCGCACCACGCAGCAAGTGGTCTCGCAGATCCCTCCCGAATACGTCTTACAGCTGGCTCAAGACTTGGGTAGTTCGGCAAAAGTAATCGAGTCAGAAGACGATATGGAGGGGTAGATGCGGAACCACGGATACCAAAGCTACTTCGACAATGAAATTCTGGCAGCCAGCCCGTTGAAGCTGGTTGCCATGCTCTATGATGCCGCGCTCCATTCGATTGCCGCGGCGCGCCGCCACATTCGGCAAGGAGACATTCGTGCGCGCACTGCTGCAATTAATAAGACGATCGCGATTATCACCGAGTTATCCGCTTGCTTGAACCACGACGCCGGGGGCATTCTGAGCCGCAATCTCGCCGGCCTTTATGGATATGTCTTGCGATTGTTGATTGAAGCCAATACCAAGCAGAGCGAAGCGCCGCTGGCCGAAGCCGAAAGTCTGCTGTCCACTCTGGCCGGGGCCTGGGTCGCGTGCACGTCCGCGATACCCGAGCAAGGGTTTCCTAATCGGGAGCTAATAATCCCGCAAGATGCATTTGGCGGCGACTCCTCCTGGACCGCTCCTTAGCGGCGTTAGTCCCGTGCTGTAATCCCTATTCCTTAAGGTGGGCATCGATAAGCGCTCTGGCCACCGCTTGGGCCGAAACGTCGTAGCTCCCGGATTGCACTTGCAGCCGAAGCTGATCAATTCGCCCCGGGTCGGGCGCGGCGAGTGATTGCGCCAAGTGAGATACTTCCGCTTGATCGGCTTGGTTCGAGCCGACTGCTCCATCTTTCTCCGCGGGGCGCTGTTGAGCTGCTTGCCCGGATTTCTCCGTTCCCTGTGTGACAGGAGTGGGATTCAGATCATCGATTCGCATGATTCGTAAGTCCCGCGATCACCATCTTAGCGATTCCCAGGCCTCCGCTGCTGGACAATGCCTGCGCCAGCTGCTGCTCTCCTAGTTCCAGCATGGTCGAATTTGTCTCATCCTGTTCGTCGGCATCGCCGGTCACCCCGCCGCCTGATTCGCGCACAGACTTAAGCATCTGAGCGATCAGCAGGGCTTCAAAATCCGTGGCGGCCTTCTGGATCTTTTCGATCGTGTCTTTGGAGCCCGCCGAGGGGGAACTCGCCGAGTGGGAGCTCGCCGAAGCAGCGGCCATCGTGGATGCTGAAACTGGGAGCATCGCCGACAAAGCCGGCGTGGACGACATGCCCATGGGTTAGATTACCTCCACTTCGGCCTCGAGTGCCCCGGCGGCCTTGAGATTTTGCAGTATCGCGATAATGTCCCGCGCGGTCGACCCGATCGCAGTCAACGCCCGAACCAGTTCTTCGACACTGGCGCCTTGCTCGAGCACGATATTTTTTGCTTTGTCTTCCTTGGCGGTAACAGTGACGTCCGGGGTCACCGTGGTTTGCCCGGCGGAAAGCGGGGGTGGCTGGGACACGTTGAGGGTGGTCTGAATCTCCACCGTCAGCGCGCCATGCAGAATTGCCACTGGTGCAATTCGCACCTCCTTGCCCATGACAATCGTGCCGGTGCGCTCGTCGATCACAATTCGCGCGGGTCTATCTGTCTCTACCCTGAGCTCTTCGAGGGTGCTAACGAACTCGACTGTGTTGGAGCGATAAACCGCCGGGACGTCCACCGAGACGAGCGCGGAATTGTCGGCGTGAGCCGGGTGGGTTGTCGGACTTCCGAATTTCTCGTTGATTGCGGCCATGATGCGAGCCGCAGTGATGAAATCGGCGCGGCGCAGTTGCAATTTGATGTGGCCCTGAGGCACGATCGATGGCGCGAGTTTCTCGACGATGGCCCCATTGGGGATCCGCCCCGCCGTGGGGTGATTGAGCCCCTTGGTATTGCCGCCCTTCCCCGCGACGAACCCCCCAGTAATCACCGAACCCTGCCCAACAGCGAACACGTCCCCATTGGAGGCTTTCAGCGGCGTTAGAACCAGGATGCCTCCTTGCAGATTCGTGCTGTCGCCTACGGCACCCACCGAGATATCGATCCGGGTTCCCGGTTGTGCAAAGGGAGGCAAATCGGCTGTCACAATGGTGGCTGCCGTATTCCGCACGAGAATGAGCGTCGGCGAGACCACTACACCCATGCGTTGCAGAAGGTTGGTAAGACTTTGGGCGGAGAATACGGTTTGCCGCGAGTCGCCGGTGCCGTTCAACCCGACCACCACACCGTATCCCACCAGTTGGTTGTCCCGCACTCCTTCAATCGACACCAGATCCTTGAGCCGTGTTCGCTCGTTGGCAGCCCCGAGCGGTAGCAGGACCAGAAAGCAAATTAGTTTACTGGCGTTCATGATTTTAGAACGGAAGCAGCCCCAACAGCAGACGATATAGCACGAACGGCCGTTTGACGGCGTCGTTGACCACACCTTTCCCGTTCACTAAGATTTCCATTCTCGCTACGCGATCCGACGGCACTTCATTCACCGGGCTGAGATCGTCTGGGCGTACAATGCCCTGAATCGTTATGACTTGTTTTTCCCCGTTCACGGAGATATCCTTCTGCCCTTTCACGACCAGGTTGCCGTTCGGGAGTACGGCGGTCACCTCGGCTGTCACATTGGTGGAGATAGTGGTCCCGCGGCTGGTGGTACCTTGCCCTTGCAGTTGCGTGTTGTTGGACGCGTTGGCGAGATTTGCAACTGCGCCGGTTGGGCTCTTGGGCCCCGCCAGGGAGGTGACGGTCGCGGCCACGCTCGACTTGCGAGCCGTATTGGTGACACCGGTGGAAACAGCCGAAGAATTGTCCAAAACGACAATCGTGACCAGGTCATAGATCTGGCTGGCACGCACATCACGAACACTATCGGCCAGTCGTCCGGCCGAAAAGTACAGCGATCCGGGTGTGGCGCTAGACGATTGGCGGGATCGATCTTTCACCTCCTGAACGTGCTGATCCAAAGTGGGTGGTTGGGTCGCCGGGGCCTTCTTCGCCGCGGCCATGGGCATCGCAGGCAATGCGATCCCTATTGCGACGAACCTCATCCCGGCGAACACACCTTGCCTCATATCGATCCCCGGACTACCACTTCTCCCCGGTCTTGGATCAGGGCGCGAAAGTTTCTTCCGCTCGATGGATTGTGGACCACAATGAACTCGCCCTTCTGTCCGGAGGTTTGAGCGATCGCGTCGAAACGAATGCTCGCCCCGCCGTCTATGGCGCGCACATGGACTGTGGCGCCCCGGACCACGTCTTGCAAGATATCCAACTCTTCGGCGACGATCGGCTGACCGGCCGGTAGTGTGCGGCGCGCAACTTTTCCGGCAATCGCTAGAGGTCCGGCAACCGTCAGAGGCAGATCTGACGATCGATCGAGCGGCGGAAATTGTCGGATGTGAGCGATGGCCACCTGGTCGGGGCGAATGACGGCGCCCCTGGGGATGGTTTGGGTGGCAAGGATCGTCTCGCGTTCGACCGAGATTCTTACCCTGGCCCACACCACCAGACTGCGCTGATCATCGTAGATCAGCTTCCCTCGCCAAATCACGGGCGTTTGCGGGTCGTTTCCCGGTGGCCTGTTCAAGAGCGCGCGTTGAAACGCCAACTGACCCGGAGGGAGAGGCCGATTACTGAAGTCCAGCACTTCGAGTCGCGCATCAGCGATGTCGAGCGCCGAGAGCAGGGCAGCCTTGACCTCCTCGATGGAAAGATGGCGAAGCACCCGCTCGACACATACACTGGGCGCTGCTTCTCCGGAAGGAAAGGCAACGCCATATCGGCGGCCGGTGAGGACCACGTCGCGCGAGGACAGCACCCGGACGGTTCCAGGAAATGGCGCGAAGCCGATGATGGTGTCCGGATCGAGCGTTTGAAATAACGGGATGGCCGCGGAGATATCGCGCGCCAGTATGTAGCTGGATGGAACTGCCACACAGGCGCCGCGCGCCAAGCCAGCAGAAACGGAGAGGATGGCAAGGATTCTCATTGGGTTACGTTGTTGATCTGCTGATACATTTCGTCGGCTGCCTTGACCACTTTGGAGTTCGCTTCATAAGCGCGCTGGCTGACAATCATATTGATAAATTCTTCCACCACGCTCACGTTCGATCCCTCTACGTAGCCCTGCATGAGACTGCCCAGACCCTCCTGACCTCCGGGATTGCCGACCGTGGGATTCCCGGAGGCGTCGGTGGGTTCGAACAGGTTCTGGCCGACGCTATTGAGACCGGCCGGGTTCGGGAACAACGCCAGCTGAATCTGTCCTGCCACCGACGAGGCAGTTTGCCCGGGTTGCGTGTATGTGACGGTACCGTCGCCTGCGATGGTGATGGTTTGTGCTTGCGACGGTATGGTGATCTGAGGCTGAACCAGATTGCCGCTCGAGGTCACCAGATTGCCGTTGTTATCGAGTTCAAAGCCGCCATCGCGCGTGTAGGCGGTCTGACCGGACGGCAGCAAAACCTGAAAAAATCCGTTACCTTGGATGGTCAGATCCAAAGGATTGTCTGTTTCCTGAAAGTTGCCTTGGGAGAATATGATTTCGTTGGAGGCCGTCTTGGTTCCCAGTCCGATTTGCAGGCCGCTCGGAACAATGGTTTGCGCTCCAGCGGCAGCACCGGGTTGCACCAAGCTTTGGTAAATCAAATCTTGGAACTGCGCTCTCCGCATCTTGAATCCATTGGTACTGGAATTCGCAAGATTGTTGGCGATATTGTCGATGTTGGTTTGCTGCGCGTTCATTCCACTGGCCGCGCTGTACAGAGCTCGAATCATTCTTTAGTGCCTCCGTTCTTAATTCCTTCGTTACATGGCTGGCGCGCTGAGCTTGGTCAGATTGGGTTTCGTCATGAACCGACCTTGGCGACATCCTCCACCGCGCGCCGGTTCATATCGGCACCAATGGTCATGGCCTTCTGCAGAGCCTCGAATTGACGCATGATAGTGACAATACTCGACGCTGCGTGGGTCGAATCCGAATTGCCCTTCTCCAGTTGGCCCTGCCGGATCTCGGCCTGTAAGGCCGGAGTCGGGGGCGTCGACGCGGTGCTCTTGAAGTAGTTGCCACCGCGCTTTGCGAGCATCTTGGGATCGTCGAAATCCACCACCGCGATCTGTGCAACTTCCTGACCGTCCTGCAACACAGTTCCATCCGGCATCACTTCGAACGTCTTGGAATTGTCGACTAGGACTGGTTTCCCATCGACTCCCTGAAGATCGTAGCCTTCCGCAGTCTGAAGCTGGCCTGTCCGCGAGAATTGGAAGCTGCCACCTCTGGTGTAGAGAGGTCCGGTGGGGGTGGTCGCCACAAAAAACCCCTTGCCGTTTAGAGCCAAGTCGGTTGAGTTATTGGTTGGAAGAAGAGTACCCTGCGAGAAGTCAGTCCAGCGATTTTGTACGACGGGCAGGATGGCTGGAATGGTGCCTTCCGGCGAATCGGCCGCTTCCGGCGAAACATAAAGAGCATAGGACTCTTGATCGGATTTGAAGCCGGCCGCGGAGGCGTTGGCAAGATTGTTGGCAAGCATGTCGAGGCTCTCGATTCTGGCCCGAATTCCGCTGGCAGCTGCTGCTGTTAGTGCGTCCATGTTCAGTTCTTAATCGCCCAAGGCAAAAGCAATTGACTGGCCGCTCGGAAATTCGCTTCAAAATTACGAAAATCATTACGATAAGCGCAATAGGGAGCCATTTTGAGAGGCAAGAATGTGTCAAAAGGGGATTTGCGCCAAATTTGCATCAGTGCATTCCCCTGTAAACCTTTGAAGCCGCGACTGGCTCATGTTGGCCCGACGGATGCATTGCGCTAAGGCGTGAACGCCGCCGGCATCGGACTTGCTCAGCCAGTCATTCATGCACTTGGGTTAAAGGGGATTGGCGCGGTTTCTCTCCCCGTGGCGACGGCGCAAAGCCTGGCTGGTTTCTGGTCTTTGTTTCAAGGGCTGCTTGACCACAACGGAACAGCCGCACCCCAAGGGGAGGCAGAGGTGCCGGCTAAGCAGTCTGGTGCAACGCCTCCGCCCAAGAAAGCCGGGGAGAAGACCGCGAGTCCAACAGATTCCGGTCTTCCGCCCCCTCTCATTGATCCAATAACGGCAGCGGGTTCGGTGGCGCCCGGCGCGGGCGCCGAAACGCCTGTTATTCACACGGGCGAGATCCCGAGTGGCGGTTCTGGCGGCCAGGATCCTTCAACTTCACCCCTTGGCGCGGCTCAGGGAGCGAGCGCCCCTACGCAGACGCAAGCGCTTGCATTCCGGAACACCCCATCTGGGACGTCGACTGCGGAAAGCAGTCCGCCCACTGCAGGTAATATAGCCTTCGCTCTGCAGTTGAGCTGGCAAGCCTCCGCAACGAAACCTGACTCGAACATCCCAGACGCGACCCGGTCTGGTGCGACCCAGCCCGGCCCGAAGAATCCGGGTGATGTTGCCGGCCAAACCGCACACCCTGCCGGACTGAACGAGGGTACTTTCCCGTGGGGGGCCGCAGGTGGGGAGAAGCAGACGGTGCTCCCGGCGCCAGATCGTGCGCCGGGCGAGCCACATTCATCGCAAGGAAACTTTCCCCTTCCCTCATCCAGTTCTGCGTTGTTCCCATCGATTCCGGCTCCCTTTCCAGCCGCCGACGCCATGTCTGCGCATGAATCCGAACTTCGCACGCCCGAAACATTGGGTCGGATTGGTGACTGGAGGGTCGCGGTACCGCTCAATCGGGGTCTGTCCTCGCAAGGAGCCAGCAATGCGGACGAAATCGATGCCCAATCCCAGAGCTGGATCGAAGACGCAGCATCTGTGGTTGGGCGGCCCGCGGGTTCTCCTGCCAGCAGGGAAAGCCGAGAAATGTCCACGCCTAAGCCACTAACGCAGTTAGAAGCTTTTACTTTGCCTTGTCCTGGCCAGCAGAGCCCTAGCCAGCAGGAGAGCCAAGCCCCCGAACCGGCGAAGGCACCTCGTTCACCGCTAAAGCCGTTGGCGAGCATCGCCGCTACCCAGGGAACGGCCCCGAACGAATCCGGGAACATGCCGGATCGGGACATGGCAGACCCGGAATCCGATCGGAAAGCGTCCAAAATTCCGGTCACCGAGAAGGCTCCCGAGATCCAAGCCAACAGTCAATCTTCCAGTCAGGGGGCCGCTGGAATCTGGCTGGATAAGTCAGGGCAGCCAAGCGGCGCGGGCCAGGCCCAGGCTAAGACGTCCGCTCCCCAGCCGCAACACTCCCCGTCAGCTTCACCAGAATCGCAGACCGCGAGCGCGGTTCCGGCGCAACCGATACGTGAGATTTCGTTGCGGCTCGCCGGGGACTCAGCGAATGTGGAAGTCCAGGTAGCACAGCGGGCTGGCAAGGTTCAGGTGGCGGTGCGCACCACGGACCAAGATTTGGCGAAATCCCTCCAGACCAATTTGGGGGAACTGGTGGGGCGGTTGGAGGATAAGGGATTCAGGACCGAAGCGTGGACGCCGGTCGCGGCGCAACACGAGACCGCGGCGGTCAGAGAATCTTCGACCTCAGCCGACAGCCATGGCCAGCCCAACGATTCCGGTTCTTGGGGCGGGCAACAGGATCGGCGGCAGGGGCAGCAGGAGTCGAACCAGCGGCAGCAAGGACGCTGGCAGACCCAACTCGAAGATATGCTTTCGGCGCCCATCGCAAGCGCTCAGGAGGAAGACAAACTATGGTACCCGCGTTAAGCACTGGGACAACTCCGGCAACGCAGTCGTCCGGCTCGCCATCCTCATCGCAGTCGAGCAACGCGGCTCTTGACTCGCTAACCAACGAACAGACCTTTCTGCAGTTGCTGGTCGCGCAACTGCAGAATCAAGATCCGACGGCGCCGCAAGACGGAACACAGTTCGTTTCCCAGCTAGCGCAGTTCAGCTCGCTCGAACAGGAGATCCAGATGCGCACGGACCTGGACAGCATCAACAGCACCTTGACCGCAGACTCCCAGACTACCCCGCAGCCCACAACAGGAACGACGACTTCGTAAGGAGCACCCATGCCTCTGTCATTCTCGACTGCACTCTCGGCGCTATCGGCCTTTTCAACCGCCATCTCGGTGACGGGCAACAATCTGGCGAATCTCAATACCATTGGGTTCAAGGCCAGTGAGGTCTCCTTCCATGATCTTGTGACGCAGTCCATCAGCGCGGGACTGGGAAATACACAAGTCGGATTCGGAGTCGGCACGCCCACTACCGAAGCGCTGTTCACGCAAGGCGCCATTCAGACCACTGGCGGAACTCTGGACGCGGCCATCCAAGGCGCGGGCTTCTTTGTGATTCAGGGGCCAGACAACTCCATCGAATACACGCGCGCAGGCAACTTCCAGACGGACGAGAACGGAAATCTCGAAACGGCGACAGGCCAAATAGTGCAGGGCTGGACCCAGGTAAATGGGGTCCTGAACACCAATGCGCCTCCTGGCAATATCACGATCCCGACGGGAACCGTACAGCCGCCGGTAGTCACACAGAACATGTCTCTCAGTATGAACTTGGACGCTGCCGCAACGCCCGGGAGCGCCAACGCAACTTTTGCAACCTCCGTCACCGTTTACGATTCGCTGGGAAACTCCCACGTCGTGACCGCGACGTTCACCGAGGATCCTACCATCGCCGGCCAATGGAACTACTCAATAGCCATTCCGGCTACAGATTATGCCGGTGGCACGTCCACGCCATTGACAGGCAGCATCAACTTCAATTCCAGCGGCGTCTTAACGACACCCGCCGCGACCGATCCCTCGCCGCAATTAGCGATTACCGGTTTGGCGGATGGGGCGGCTGATATGACGGTGAATTGGAATCTCTATACCGGTACGACACCCGATATCACCCAGTTTGCCCAACCTTCGTCTGTGTCAGCGGTTTCGCAGGACGGCTCAGCGGCGGCTCAATTGACCACGGTCGGCATAGGTACCAACGGCGAGGTTCTGGCACAATTTTCAAACGGAAATCAGACCGTGGTTGGCCAACTGGCCATGGCCACCATTCGAAATCCGGACTCTCTCCTGGCGGTGGGAAACAACAACTATCAGCTCAGCGCGCTGTCGGCGCTGCCCGCCGTAGGCCTACCTGGGACCGGGGGACGTGGAACCGTCGAAGGCGGCGCGGTGGAATCGTCCACCGTGGATGTCGCGACCGAATTCACCAACCTGATCGTCTACCAGCGCGGGTACGAAGCCAACTCCAAAGTAATCGATGCGATCGACGAACTGAGCCAGGACACCATCAACTTGATCAAGTGAGCTTCAAGTCATGACCCCGCTCGAACAAATCGCGGATCTCGCCGATGTGCCGGTAGATGTCGAGGTGGAGCTAGGCCGCCGGATCATGACCATCGCACAGATTCTGGAGCTGGGCTCAGAGAGCGTGATCCGCATTGCGCGCTCGGCGGGGGACAATATCGACATTCTGGTGGGTGCCACGCTGATCGGCTACGGCGAAATCGTGATCATCGAGGATACCGTGGGCGTTCGAATCACCGACTTCCGCCAGGAGGAATAGCTGGTCTGCAACCATGGACATTGTTCGAGAGTCGCTCGCCATTGTGCTGGTCTTCACGCTGCTCGCGGCCGCACTCTGGGTTCTCAGGAAGAAAGGCTGGACCGGGACCAGGCGAACCAAACCCGCGGCAGGCGCGATCGAGTTACGCGGCAGATTGGTGCTGACCGCGCGCCATTCCGTCCATCTGGTCCGGGTCGGCGATCGGAACTTGATCTTAGCCTTGCACCCGGATGGCGTCACTTTCCTGGGCGATGCCGCGCCCGCCGATGTGCGGAAGGAAATGGCAGCGACATGAAACGCTTGATCCGTTACGCGCTGAGCGCATGGGTGCTGGTGGACGCTTTGGCGGCCCAGGATCCAGGTTCGCTTTTGGGCATCTCGGTGACACCTTCCAAGGGATCCGCGTCTCTGAGTGTCCCGATGCAAATCATCGTGATGCTCACTTTGCTGGCCATTCTGCCCGCGGTAATTATGTCGGTGACTCCATTTCTGCGGATCACGGTGGTGCTGCACTTCCTCCGGCAAGCCTTGAACACCCAGGGGACGCCATCCAATCAGGTTCTGATCGGTCTGGCTCTTTTCCTGACTTTAGTAATCATGCAGCCGGTGGTGACCGACATGTACCACAAAGGATGGGAGCCGTTGGAGGCCGGACAGGCCACCTGGGAACAGGCTTGGAGCGATGGTTCGCAGCCATTGAAAACGTTTTTGCTCCGCTACGTGCGAGAAAAAGACGTACGCCTCTTTCTGGACATTTCTCATACTCCGGTCCCCCGGGATCGCTCCGGGCTCGGCCTGGGAATACTGATGCCGGCGTACGTGCTCTCGGAGCTCAAAACAGGCTTCCAGATTGGCGCCATTCTTTTCTTGCCGTTCCTGGTCATCGATTTAGTGGTCGCATCAGTGACGCTTTCCATAGGCATGGTGCAATTGCCTCCGATCATGCTCTCCGCTCCCTTCAAGATCCTGTTGTTTGTACTAGTAGACGGATGGAATCTGGTGGTCGGTTCTTTGATGCGGAGCTTCTATCCGGGATGACCGCGGAATTGGCGATTCAGATATTCCGGCAAACTCTCATGGAGACATTCTGGCTGAGTCTCCCGCTGCTCGCGATCGGTTTTGCAGTAGGAATCGGTGTCAGTTTGCTGCAAGTGCTGACCTCCATTCAGGACACCAGTTTCGGTGCCGTGCCTCGCCTGGCGGCTTTTCTGCTGGGCGTGCTGCTGATGCTGCCCTGGATGACCTCCCATCTTATTGCATATACCACCGCGCTGTTGGGCGATTTTGGCCGTTATGCACGCTGAGCTCACATTCCAACTGGGAACTCTCTACGGATTCCTGCTGGCGCTGGCGCGAGTGTCGGGGATCGTCGTTTTCGTGCCGATCCCTGGTTTCTCGGCCGGCCCGGACGCGAGCCGGGCGGTTCTGTCTCTCGCGTTGACCGTGGCTTTATTCCCAGCGTGGCCCACATTGGCGGTGGAAGACGGGCATACATTGACCGGCGGGCGGATGCTGGGGGACATAGGCGCGGAAACCTTCTTCGGACTGACGGTGGGGCTCGCTATAACGTTTCTGCTGGAAGGGGTGCAACTGGCGGCCCAAGTGCTGGGTTTGCAGGCTGGATACTCCTACGCATCCACGGTCGATCCCACCACGCAAGCCGATACGACCACGCTCCAACTGATGGCGCAGCTTCTGGCGGGCACCCTGTTCTTTGCCTTTGGCTTCGACCGCCAGGTGCTCGCGGCTCTTGCGAAGAGTCTGGAATCGGCACCCCCGCGTGTCTTCTCGCTCGATGGGCATGCCGTTGAGTTGGTTGTTCGCTTGGGATCGGCTGTGTTTGTTACTGGGGTGCAACTCGCAATCCCAGTGCTGGCGCTGCTGGTCCTGCTGGACATAGCGTTTGCCGTGCTCGGCAGGCTGCACGCGCAACTGCAGCTGCTCTCGCTCTCCTTTGCGATCAAGATGCTGACCGCCTTGGCTTTTCTTTCGGTCGTGCTGTCGGTTTATCCGGCCGTCTTCGAGCGCACTGGCGCGATTACATTCGCGGTATTGGATCGAGTCCTGAATCCTTAAAGGGCGGAACAGATGGCGGACCAGGACCAGCGCACCGAAAAGCCGACTAAGAGAAAAATCGAAAAGAGCCGGCGGGAGGGTCAATTTCCGGCCAGCCGCGAGCTGCTGGCCGCTCTGCAGTTTCTCACGTTTGTGGTCTTGCTCAGCGCGGGCGGAGGCTCTTTTTTTGAGCGCGCACGCGATATGGTTCGCTACTTTCTCGCTGCCGCCTTCCATCTCTCGGTGACGCCTCGCGCGGTTGTGCGGATCTATGGTGAGCTGCTCGGGCATGTATTTACACCCTTACTCTGGATGGGGGGATGCCTCACCGCGGCGGCGCTCGCCGCGCAGCTCGGGAGCACGCGGCTGGGAGTCTCCCTGCAGAATCTGGCGCCCGATCCAAACCGGCTGAACGTTGTGCAAAAGCTTCGCAACGTTCCACGCCAGAACGCAGCCGCGTTTCTGCAAGCTGTGCTATTTCTGCCGTTTCTGGCTCTGGCCGTTTACAAAATCTCCGCTGCCAATCTGGCCGGGTATGCGGGCCTGGCGCGCCAGGGTCTCCCCTCCGCGCTGCGTGTGATCAGTGATTCGTTCAACGATTTTCTGTGGAAAGCGGCGCTGCTGTTCTGCGCCATCGGCATTCTGGATTTCGTGCGTGTTTATCGGCACCACTACAAATCGCTGCGTATGACCAAGCTGGAGATTCGCGACGAACTCAAGGAAACCGAAGGCAATCCTCAGATCAAGCAAAGGGTGCGGCGAATTCAGCGGGACCTGGCGCGGCGCAACATGCTGAAGGAAATTCCAAAGGCGACTGCTGTGATCGTCAATCCCACCCATTTCGCCGTGGCAATTCGCTATGAGATGGAGGGGATGACCGCGCCGCGGGTGCTCGCGAAGGGCAAGAACTACCTGGCTCTGCGCATCCGCCAGATCGCACTCGATCACCAAGTGCCGATCGTCGAGAATCAGCCTCTGGCTCAGGCTCTCTACAAATCTGCCGATGTCGGCCAGGAGATTCCGCCGCACTTGTACCGCGCCGTCGCCGAGGTGCTGGCTTACATCTACAAGTTAATGCACCCGCGAAAAAGTGGATGACGCGAGGAAGAGAAAGTGGATGACGCGAGTAAGAGGAAGAAAATGATGCAACAAGGTGCTCCATGACACCCCGGGTACGTGTCCCCGCCAAAACGGCGCCCCGCCCGGCCGCGAAGGTCGCCGCCGGAAAGGCAGCCGCGCCGCCACGCCTGTCAGCCAACTGGCGCCAGTTCGCGGTACCGATCGCAGTGCTCGGCATTGTGCTGGCGATGATCGCGCCGCTGCCACCTTTTTTACTCGACATCTTAATCAGCGCCAATATTACCCTTTCGGTCATAGTCCTACTGGTTTCTCTCTACATCACCAAGCCAGTCGAGTTTAGCGTGTTTCCAACCACGCTGTTGTTGATGACTCTGTTCCGGCTTGCGTTGAATATTTCTTCGGCGCGTCTGATTCTGCTTAACGGCAACACTGGCACGGCGGCGGCCGGGGAAGTGATTCAAGCGTTCGGGGCGTTCGTGGTGGGCGGGAACTACGTGATTGGTGTCGTGATCTTTCTGGTGCTGATCGCGATTCAGTACGTGGTCATTAACCACGGTGCGGTGCGCATTTCCGAGGTCACGGCGCGGTTCACTCTGGATGCCATGCCAGGCAAGCAGATGTCGATCGATTCGGACTTGAATTCCGGGCTCATCGACGAGCACGAAGCGCGCACCCGCCGGAAAATGCTGTCGAGCGAAGCCGAGTTCTATGGCGCCATGGACGGTGCGTCGCGCTTCACCCAGCGCGACGCGGTGGCGTCCATCATCATCACCGTCATCAACATTCTCGCGGGCTTTCTGATCGGCGTGTTCCAGCACGGGCTGGATTTCCAGCGAGCGCTCGAAACTTACACCGTCTTGACCATTGGAGATGGTCTGGTGACCGTGATTCCGGCGCTGATGATTTCCATTTCGGGAGGCTTGATTGTCACCCGTGCCAGCTCGGATTCCAATTTGGGATTGGATCTCCAGAAGCAGGTGTTCGGAAATCCGCAACCTTTGTTTTTGGCGGCCGGAGTTCTGATCGCCATGGCTGCATTTCCGGGACTCCCCAAGATTCCTTTTCTAGTACTGGGGGGTGGGGTAGGAGCAATGGCGTGGCGGCTGCGGCAAAAAGCTGCCAGCGCCGAAAAAGTAAAGCCTCCCCTGGCTGCCCCGGCACGCGAGAATCTGGAGTCTTTGCTGCGCATTGAGCCGCTGGCCGTGGAAGTAGGATTGGGCCTGGTTCATCTGGTCGAGGGCGGACAAAATTCACCCCTCCTCAAGCGAATTGCCAGCATCCGGCGGCAGCTTGCCACCGAACTTGGATATATTCTGCCCCCCGTACGCGTCACCGACAACCTGACGTTAAAGGCGCGCGAGTATGTGTTTTCTCTGAAAGGCGTAGAGATCTCACGCTACGAATTGGCCCATGGCTGCGAGTTAGCTTTACAGTCTTCCGTCGATTCCGCCCCGGCTTCCAACCCGAATCCAAATGAGAAGAGCGAAAGAATCGACGGCATCCCCACGCGCGAACCGGCGTTCGGAATCCCGGCGGTGTGGATTTCGCCGGACCGGGTAGAGGAGGCACGGCGTGCTGGCTACACAGTGGTAGATACGATCAGCATTATCGGAACCCACTTGGGTGAGGTGGTCCGCCGCCATGCCCACGAATTGTTCTCGCGCCAGGAGGCCAAGAAATTGCTTGACCGTGTGAACGAAGAGAATTCCAAAGTTGTTGAGGATTTGGTGCCAAAATTGCTTTCGCTGGCGGTGGTGCAAAAAGTTCTCCAGAACCTGTTGCGAGAACGCGTCTCAATCCGCGATGCGGTGAGTATTCTTGAGGCGCTGGGTGAAGCTGCGCCCATCACGAAGAATACTGTACTGCTCACCGAGTACGTGCGGCAAGCCATTCGCCGCCAGGTAGTAAAGCCTTTGCTTGAGCCCTCGGGCGATCTCTCGGCCTATTTCCTTGATCCGCTGATCGAGCAATCCGTTGAATCCGCAGTCGAGCACACAGAGAATTCCAGTCACGTGAATCTTCCGCCGCAACGTGTGCGCGATATCCAGGAGCGGCTGAAGAAGTGCTGTAACCCGCAAGACGCCCCGAGTGTGCTTGTCACCGGGTCTGCGGCACGTTTCTTCGTGCGTCAGATTATGGAGAGTGTAACTCCAAATTTGTCGGTGTTATCCCACAATGAAATACCACCAGGGAATAGGGTTGTTTCTCTGGGGACGGTGTCTTAACTCGAGACGGAGTCTTCAGGGCACGGCGCTTTAGCAAGGAACACCGGTTTCTTAATAAGAGCACGATCGGTTCAGGACACGATGGCTTCAGGCACGGGGATCAGGTTTCAGGCATGGGGTCTCAGACACTATGACTCAAGGAGACGATGGCTTAAGGAATGAACGGTGAGTTAGGGAGAACTTCAAACAAGAGCCACGCACCATGAGACTGAAATCATTTTTCGCAAATACCATAGAGGAAGCCATCCGTCTGGCGCGCCACGAGCTGGGGCCGGATGCCATGCTTGTAAATTCCAAGCGAACCGGAGTGGAGGCCCGGCATTTGGGTTTCTACGAGGTCGTGGTCTGCGGGGAAGAGCGGGAAGCTGGCCCGAAAGATCCGCAGGGCCCCACCGCCAGCCAGGCACAACCTAGCCCGGATTCCCGGCGCGCCGGGTCACGATCCGCCGCGGCGCCGCCAGTCGATAAATTGTCGCAAGACGTTTCCGAATTAAAGCAGCGCATGGAAAAGCTCGCGCTGACTTTGGCGCGCTCCGGGCGGGGCTTGGCGAGCGTTGCCTTCGATCCCGAGCTTTCCCGTGCCTTCACCACCCTAACCGACGCCGAGCTGGATACCGAACTCGCCTACGACGTGGTGGGTAAGCTCGCTCCTCCCATTCCCAAAGGGGCTCTGCGCGCCGAAATTGCCAGGCTGGTAAGCGTCGATAGCGAGCTCGGTTCGCCGGGAGCCCCGGCGCGCGTGGTGGCTTTGGTGGGGCCTCCTGGCTCGGGAAAAACCTCCGCGTTGGTCAAACTTGCCGTACAGTACGGCCTCTCCGCGCATAAGCGGGTCCAAGTTCTCACGGCGGATACGTACCGTATCGCCGCCGCCGAGGAGCTGCGTTCTTACGCCGCCATTCTCGGCATTGGCTGCCAGGTGCTGGAAACCCCCGACGCACTGACCCAAGCGCTGGATGAATTCTGCCAGAAGGACCTCATCCTGGTGGACACCCCGGGCTTATGCCGCTACGAGATGGAAGCGGCCGAGGATCTGGCGAAAGTTCTGGCGGCGCATCCGGGCGTCGATACGCATTTGGTCCTGCCGGCTTCCATGCGGGCCGCCGACCTGGGCCGCGTTTCCGAACAATACAGCGTTTTTCACCCTCGCAAACTCATGTTCACTCGTTTAGACGAAACAGAAACGTTCGGGCCCATTCTGAGCCAAAGTATCCGGATGGGCATACCGGTCTCCTTCTTTTCGCGAGGCCAGCGCATTCCGGAGGATCTGGAGCCGGCCAGTGTGGATCTGGTGCTCAATCTGATTCTGGGATCGCCCGCCGTGGCCGAACCGAAATTTGACGTGGTGGCGGCATGAGGACGCAGGGCACGGCCAAGACCGCCATCCCCGCGATCAAGAAGTATCAAGCGCACGACGCCGATGGGGAGCGTGCCTCCGAAGAGCGGGAACGTCTGATTATCGAGCATTTGCCCCAAGTCCGCCTCATCGCCCGGCGCATTCACGAGCGTTTGCCCGAGAGTGTGAACCTGGAAGACCTGATTTCCACCGGCACCATAGGCCTGATTGCCGCCATCGACCGGTTCGACCCGCGTCACAACGTCAAGCTGAAAACGTACGCCGAATACAAGATTCGCGGCGCCATCCTGGACAGCTTGCGCGGATTGGATTGGGCGCCGCGCCAGCAGCGCCGGCGCTCGAAACAGATTGAAGCCGCTATCGCGGCCGCGGAACAGCGTCTGCACCGCGCGCCCACCGAAGATGAAATCGCCCAGCAGCTGGAGCTCTCACTGGAGGAATACCACGAGTGGTTAGTGGATATTCGGGGCGTGAATCTGGGAAGTCTCGAGACCTCGGCTCCCGAGGACGACAGCCGCAATCTTCTGAAATATATTTCCGACGACGAGGAGAACTGGCCGTCGCGTTTGCTCGAGCGCTCCGAGCTGCAACGCCTGCTGGCGGAAGCAATCGAGAAAATGCCGCGAACCGAGCGGATCGTGATCAGCCTCTATTACCATGAGGAGCTGACGTTGCGCGAGATCGCCAAAGTAGTGAATCTACACGAGTCGCGCATCTCGCAACTGAAGTCGCAGGCCATCCTGCGGTTGCGCTCTTACCTGGAAAAACGCTGGCCGCTGGAACGAGGCACATAGCCCATGCCGCAGGAGCCGCCGGAGCCGGTACCCCCAGGCGCCGTGCCACCAGACTCTGTTCCACCAGAGAGCCAAGCCGCCGTCTGGCTGGCCGAAGAATGGGGCCGGCAAGTCACCCGCGCCGTGGAGTCGATGACGGGTGAGCCTACCCGGATCACTTTTGCCGCGCGCCGGCTCGCTCCCGCGGAGGTGGACCCGTCGCAGCAGGAGTTGCTGTGGTGGGAGCAGCCGCTCAGCCTGGGTCCGGATGCCAGGATATGGGTGGCCGCCAGCGGCGGGAGCTGGCAGGAAATCGGCAATCGAGTGCTGCGCAGCGCGGGAGTCGACGACGCCACACCCGAAGACATCCGCAGCACCTATCTGGAGATTGTCAACCAGAGCCTCTCTGGAGTGGCGAGCGCAGTCTCTACCCGAGCTCGCAAAGAGATTTCCTGCCTGGAAGGCCGGTCCGCTGCTCCTCCCGCGGTGTTCCCCGGCGCCAGCGCGTTTGCCTTCGAGATCTCGCTCGGCGAGCAGGGCTTTCCGTTGCTGGCGGTCTTTGCCCCTTCCATCACCAATCTCTCCGACGCCCCGGAGCAGCCACAACCCAAAACCGCTCCTGAGGATCGCGCGCCGGCCGCCGGCCCGGCTGCTAAAGCCGTGGCCGGGTCCATCGATCTGCTGCTGGACGTCGAGCTTCCCGTGATCGTTTCTTTTGGACGCGCCCAGCTCATGCTGAAGGACGTGATCAAGCTGACCACAGGCTCCATCGTCGAGCTCAATCGTGCGCTCAGCGAACCGGTGGAAGTGATCGTGAACAATTGCGTGATCGCGCGCGGCGAAGTGGTAGTGGTGGAGGGCAACTATGGCATCCGCATCAAGCAGGTGATCAGCCGGCAGGAGCGGCTGCGGACCCTGTATTAAACCGAACCAGCCAATGCTCGGCCGCTACCTCATTCCGCTCGCGCCCTTCTTGTTGATCGCCATCAATAGCGTGCTGTGCCTGTTCTTCTTCCTCTGCCTGGAGCACGAAATGCGCATCATGAAACTGCGCTGGAAACGGCGCCAGATGGCGCAGGAATCCGCCACTGTGGACTTGAAGGCGCAAGTGGCGGAGCTCAGCGCGCGGGTGCTCGACACCGAGGAGCGCACCGGAGTCCTGGTGGCTCCCGTCCCGCCCAGGTCCGGTTTGAACCTCAACAAACGCAGCCAGGTGATCCGCATGTCGCGGCGGGGCGAGCAGGCCGACAAGATCGCGGCCTCTTTGAACCTGCCGCAGCGAGAAGTGGAACTGCTGCTCAAAGTCTACGGACGCGTGGTGTATAGTTCGAACGAGATCAATTCGTGAAGCTGTTTTGAACCGAACGCGCGCGCGGGATGTATTGTCCGGAACGGTCCTCCACGTTCACGCTCACCGTTACCGGTTTGTGGTCGCGCACCAATTCGATGCTATAGGTCTTCTTGCCGCTGGCGTTGCGCACCGCGCCCGACAATTCACTGGGCGCGGTCACCATCATTCCGTCCACCTTGGTAATGACGTCGCCCGCCTTGATGCCCGCCTTTTCCGCCGGCGTGTTATCCAGCACGGAACGAACCAGCACGCCTTCCTTCACGCCGAAATAGACCGCCAACTGCGATCCGAGCGATTCGGCCTCCACGCCCAGCATCGGACTGCGCAGCGTGGTGAAGATCTGCGGAATATCCGGCATGTGAAACTCAGGTATTTGAAAGCCGGGAGGAAAGTTCGCCCCGAAGCGATACTTGCGGCTCCCGAGCACCGCCGTCAATGTCTCGGTGGCGCCGTTGCGGCTGATCTTGAGCTTCACCTCGCGGCCCGGCGGAGTCTCGCGCACCAGCCTGCCGAACTCCTCCATGCCTTCCACGCGCTGCCCGTTGTATTCCTGCACCACGTCGCCCGGCTTCAGCCCCGCTTTCTCGGCCGGACTATTTTCTTCTACGCGGCTGATCTCTACGCCGTAGTCTTCCTTGAGCTTCAATTCCTTGGCGCGGTTGGTGTCGATCTCGGCCAGATTCACTCCCAGATACGTGCCGCCTACGAAGGGAATGCTATTGAACTCCCGCACGGGAGTGGCTCCGGGCGCCTGGAAAAAATCCGGGCCCTGCGCCCATGCGCCGGCCGAAAAAACCGCGGCTAAACAAAGCAGCTTGTTCATCACATCACCCCAGCAAAAACTATTTCGAACGGTGCAAGTAGATGGTCCCGCCCACCACGTTCACGCGCAGCATGGGACCGCCCCCGTTCAGCGCGCCCTCGGCCATCAGCGGACCTCCCGGCAGTCCGCCCGCCCGCGGACGTACCTGCGGAAAATCCGAGATAATGCGTCCCGAACCGCCCGACTCGTTCATCGCTTGCACGGTTAACGCAAGATTGGACGGAATGAGAACCGTTATGTCACCAGCATTGGTGCTTAATATCGAATCCGCCATGCCGTGTCCGGAAACCAGCTCCGCCAGAATGCTTCCCGAATTCGCGAAGGCATGCACCGCTCCCGCCACGTTCCGCAGCCGGATGGCCCCGCCCGCCGATTCGCACCGCACGCCGTTCGACGAGTTCACCTGAATGGCTCCGCCGGAGCTTTGCGCGGTCACTGGACCATCCGCCTGCTCCACCTGGATCAAACCGCCCGCGGTACGCGCCACCACCGTGCCCGCCGCGCGTTCGATGCGAATGTTCCCGCCGCCCGTGGAGGCCTGCACCGGGCCCCCGGCCTGATGCACAAAAATCTCGCCGCCGGCGGTCTCCAGCCAGACAGCGGCCCCCGCATTCTCCACGCGAATTACGCCGCCGCCGGAGAAACATCGCACCGGACCGCTCACGCTGCCCACTTGAATATCGCCGCCGGCGGTCCGCAGTTCGCTGCGGCCGCCAATGCGATCCACCGCAATCCGTCCGCCGGCCGAGCGCGCTTCAAAATCTCCATCCCAGCCGGACGCCTGTATATTTCCGCCGCTGGTTTCCGCCAACACTTGCCGCAATGCCCGCGGACCGGTGACACTTAATTCCACTCCCGAATAAGCCAGCCGGGGCGGAGTAACCCTGATAAAGGCCCAGCCGCCCTCGGTTCCGGTCTTCACGCTAACTCGTTCCAGCAGGGCTTCGGCTTCGCGTGCGTCTCCTGCTCTCACTCGCACCGCGAGCGCATAGGTGTTCTGTCCGGTGGCGTCGCCATGGAGCGTTACATTGCCGGTAGTTTCCACGCGCAGCCGGCCGCTGGACGTATCGAAGACGCCGTGAATGGTGCGCACCCAATAGGCGCCGTCGCGCGTAATAGCCGATTCGGTCTGCGCGGACGCCAGTCCCCAGCCCGCCAATCCTAGAAGCGATATGGATAAAAGCTGCTTCATTCCTGTCAAGCGCCCTGCCAAGCGCCAGCCCTAATACATCTCAGCCGACGCGTTCATCTCCTGCAAAACTTTCTGGCAGCGCATCCGGATATAGCCGTTGTCTTCTTTCTCCATCAGCTCCTGCAGAACGCCCACCATGGCATCGGTGTGCCGCTGGACCAGAAGATCGATCACCTGGGTGCGCACTCCCGGGTTGTTGTCTTTCAACAAAACTTGCGTCAAAGCCTGGCGCGTGTCGGGATCCTCAGCGAATTGCTTCAGACCGTCCAGCGCTTTCAAACGCACGCCGGCGTTCGGATCGTGCTGGAGCGAATAGATGAGCGCCTTGCGAACCTCGGCCGATTGCGAGTTGTTCTTCAGCAAATCCACCGATTCCACACGCAGGCCCGCATCGGAGGGGTCCTTCGCCGCCGTCAACAGCAGCCTTTGAATGGCCGCGTCATCCACGCTGCCCGAGAGCACGCGCTGCCGCGTCTCATCCAGAACAATCTGCACTCGCCCCGGCGACACCGGCTCCACGTATCGCACGCGGGAGGTCTCCGGCTCCACCATGCCGGCCGAATGAAAATTACCGAGGAATGAGTTGGGCGTCACGCGCGCCGTCAGGAATCCGAGCGCCAGCATCGCCGCCGCGCCAGCCACCTGCGCGATACCGGGCGCGAAGTGAAAGCGAATCGTAAATCCCTCGCGGATCTTGTCCCAAAAGCTCGAACCATCGTGATCGGATGCGCCGCGCGGCTGCTGGCTCACGCCGGCCAATGCCAAACGTCCGCGCAATTCGGCGCGCGCTTCGGCCAGCGCCTCGGGACGCGGAACCATTTCGGCGTCATCCAGAGCGGCAAACAGCGCCTTCTCCCGTGCCAGCGCATGCCGGCACGCGGCGCATTCATCGATGTGAACCTCTACCGACTCTTCTTCATCGAACGACAATTCGCCGTAGAGGAAAAGCGGCAGACTCTTTCTCGCTTCTTCACATGTCATACGAGTGTCCTCACACAAAATCGCCCAAAGCCGCCCGCATCTTCTGCGTCGCCCGGAACAGGCAGTTTTTGGCAGCTTCTTCCGATGTACCCATCACTTCCCCAATCGTTCGAAGCCGCATGCCCTGGTAATGCCGCATCTCGAAAACGGCCCGCTCCCGCGGCGTCAAGCCGCTCAATACCTTCTGAATCTTCTCCCGTACCTCTTTGCTCTCCAGGCGCCGCTCCGGATCGCTGTCGGCTCGCGGCTCTTCCACGCTATCCATGCGGTCCAGAAATCCCTCGTTGGTCGCCACCACCGCGCTTTCCTCGCGCCGCACTTTCCGTTTGCGCAGGGCGTCCAGACACAGGTTACTTACGATCCGGTACAGCCAGGTGTGAAAGCTGCAGTCGAAACGGAACGTGTGCAGGTTCTTGTACACCCGCAACAACGCTTCCTGATAGATATCATTGGCGTCTTCAGGCGACCGCAACAGATTCGTGGCCAGCCGCAGCACGTTCTGATCGTACAGACGCACCAACTGCTCAAAGGCGCGCTGGTCGCCCTGTTGAGCCGCCCGAATCAGCTCGGGTTCGTCCATTCTAACGGCTGCCTGCACGACGGTAGCCTGTTGCAACACTCTGGTAGACGGGGAGAATGGGAAAAGGTCACGGAATGGCGAGCGAGCGTTATCCGGCCAATTCCACTTCAATCTTCTTGTTGGATTGGTCGATCTTCACAATACGGAAAGTCCGGACCTGCCCGGCGCGTGGAGCTTCCCGCTGCGCCGCTGCCGCGGTCGGTCCTTGCTTCCACTTGGCTGATAACATTGCGGTTAGCGAACCCAAATCGGCCTTGGCCGCGGCCGGTGCGGGCAACCCGTTGTCGGCCTCCACGCGGATCCTGCACTCGGCGAAAACCCCCTCGCCCAGCTCCACCTTGGCGCGCGCCTCGGAAGCCTCCACGATTCGCCCGGTGACAGACTCGCCCACCTGGTGTTCGGCGATGTATTCATCGGCGGTGGTCGGCTCCAGTTGCTTGATGCCGAGCTTGATGCGCCGCCGCTCGCGATCCACTTCCAGCACCACCGCCCGTACCGTTTGCCCCGCGGCTAGCGCCTCGCGCGGATGATTCAAACGCTTCTCGCGCGTGATGTCCGAGATGTGAATCATCCCGTCGATGCCGCCGCCCAGATCGATAAAGCAGCCGAAGTTGGTCAGGCTGGTGACCGGCCCTTCGGCTACGGCGCCCACGGTGTACTTTTTCAGCGCGTCTTCCCATGGATCGCCCAGGGCTTGCTTCAGCCCGAGGGAAATTCGCCGGTCAGCTGCGTTCACGCCCAGCACCACCGCTTCCACCATCTCGCCCGTCTTCAACAAATCGCTGGGCTTCTTGACCTTTTTCGCCCACGACATTTCGGAGATGTGAATCAGCCCGTCCACGCCCGGCAGCAACTCCACGAACGCGCCGAAGTCGGCCAGCCGCGAAACCTTGCCCTGTACCCGATCGCCGGTGTGAAACCGCTCGGCCGCGGTGGTCCACGGATCGGCCGCGAGCTGCTTCAGCCCGAGGGAAATGCGCTTGCCTTCCGGATTGATCTTGAGAACTTTCACCTCAATGGATTCGCCCGCCGTCACCACATCGGACGGTTTGGTAACGCGATGCCACGCCATATCGCCAACATGCAGCAGCCCGTCCACTCCGCCCAAATCGACAAACGCGCCGAAATCGGTGATGCTCCGGACTGTTCCGCGCACCACTTCGCCCTCTTTGAGCTCGCCGAATTTGCGCTCGCGTGCTTGCGCTTCTTCCTCTTCCAGGATGGCGCGGCGATCCACTACCACGTCTTCGCTGGCCGTATCCAGCTTGATGATGCGGCACTGGATTTCCTGGCCCACCAGCTTCTCCAACTCCGCCTGATCCCGCGCACCGCTGCGCGAGGCGGGCAGGAAAGCTTCCGAACCCACATCCACGCGCAATCCGCCCTTCACCACTTCGGTGACCACGCCGCCGATGGCGCGCTTTTCGGCGAACGCTCTTTCCAACGCGCTCCAATCCTTGGGCCGCTCCACCTTGATGGTGGACAGCGTGTAGGAGCCTTCTTCGTCCCGTCCGGTAATGCTCACCAGCATCTTGTCGCCCACCTGGATGGTGAGCGCGCCCGCCGCATCGCGAAACTTTTCCACCGGCAGTACGCCGTCCACCTTGCGTCCGATGTCGACAAATACGGACTCGGGTGAGATCGACACAACCGTGCCTTCGAACGCTTCTCGATTGCGCTGGCCGTGATGGGTCTGCTCGAATTCCGAAAGAATATCGGCGAACGAATTATCGGCCAAAGGCGCGTCAGTGGTGTTTTCGGGCGCGTCCGGAGACGCAGCTAGCGACTCGGGAATTGCGGGGGAAGTTGGATTTTGCATGAAGCTTGATGTTCCAACTATTGTGTCACAGTCCCAGGCCGGTAAGGTCCGATGATGGAAGCCCGGTGAGAGCTTGTGGCGTACGTACTCATGCGTGCCGCGTCCCCACCCCCTGGGGAGGCGCGGGTTTGGCCCAAGCGTTCACATGAATGTGAACGCTGCGCGGCACGAGTGCGTGCGCCACGATATGCAACGCCCTGCGGACGGACAGCGATAAGATGACAGCGTGGAAGAACGGGTCCGATTCCGCCAAATTGTTCGCCCGCAGGATGTGGTCTGGATCGCCTTATTTGCGGGCCTGGCGGCTTACGGGCCGGACCTTTCACCCGAGCCCAGGACCGTTCTGATCGGCCTCGGCCTGATGCAGGTCATCGAGCCGAAGGTTCCATTTTTCGGCTCGCGCGCGGGCAGCGTGTTTTCATTTTTGATCAAACTGGCGCTCTGGTACATCCTCATGGGGTGGACTGATGGTATCGCCAGCCCGTACTACTGGCTGATGCTGCTGCCGGTCATGTCGGCGGCCACTTCGTTGGGCCTCGCAGGATTGGTGCTGGCCGTCATCCTGGCCGGCGGCGCGTACCTCTCGCTGCTTTATTTCATTCCGCCGCAGGACTATCTGCCGCCCGATCAATGGCCCGCGATTATCCTGCGCGAGCTCACCTTTCCCATCGCCGGATTCCTGACCTACGAGCTGCTGGAAGCCAATCGCGCGGCCACGCGGCGGGCGCAGCGTGCGGCGGAACAGTTGGCCGAGGCCAACAAGCAACTTCGCGAAGCCGAAGCCCAAGTGCGCCGCACCGAGCGCCTGGCCGCCTTGGGCCAGCTTTCCGCGGGACTCGCGCACGAAATTCGCAATCCCTTGAGCACCATTAAAGGCTCCGCCGAAATGCTGCTCAAAAACGTGGACGCAAACGGCGCGGTGGCGCACGAATTGGCGGGCTTCATCTCAACCGAAGTGGATCGCACCAACGCGCTGGTGACGCGCTTCCTGGATTTTGCGCGCCCGCTCGCGCTGCGCCTTGAAAAGACCGAGATCGGCGAGGTGATCGACGAAGCCGTCGCGCAGGTGGAAAAACACACGCCGCCTCTGGACGTGAGCATCTATAAAAACTATTCGCCCGATATTCCGGCCTTCCTGATGGATCGCCAGCTCATCGAGCGCGTCTTGTACAATCTGCTTCTGAATGCCGCGCAGGCCAGTCCGCCGCAAGGCAGCATCACGGTGAAGACGCGCCAGGCCGGCGATACAGAGGAGGGCAGTACAGTGGAGATTGACGTGATCGATCGGGGTACTGGCATCGCTCCGAAAGACCGGGAAAGCATTTTCAATCCGTTCTTCACCACCAAGTCGAGCGGCGTCGGACTGGGGTTGGCTATTGTGTCGAAAATCATTGATGAACATGGAGGGCAAATCACTGTGGAGAGTGAACCGGGCGCGGGCAGCGTGTTTCGCGTGTTCCTGCCTGTTCGGGAGAACGGGAAATGAAGGCCACCGTCCTGGTTGTGGAAGACGAGGAGAAGCTGCGCCGGGTAGTGGAACTGCAGTTGAAGACGGCGGGCTATGAAGTGGAACAGGCCGGCACGGCGGAAGACGCGTTGAAGCTGGCCGATCGCGCGGACGTCATCATTACGGATTTGCGCCTGCCCGGCCTGAGCGGCCTGGAGATGCTGCAGAAGCTGCGCGGCGAAGATTCGCGCACGCCTGTCATCGTGATGACCGCGTTCGGCAGCATCGAAACCGCCGTCGAAGCCATGAAGGCGGGAGCGGTGGATTTTCTGCCCAAGCCGTTTTCGCTCGATCACCTGATGACCGTGGTGAACAAAGCGCTCGAAGTTCGCACGCTGCGCGACGAGAATCGCGAGCTGCGGGCCGAACTAAGCCAGCGCTACGAATTCGACAACATCATCGGGCGAAGCGCGGCCATGCGGGAAATCTTCGCCACCATCGAGCGCGTGGCTCCCACTCGGGCCACCGTTTTGTTATGCGGCGAAAGCGGCGTCGGCAAAGACATGATCGCGCGCGCCATCCATCACCATTCCCCGCGCGAAAACAAACCGTTCGTCAAAATCAACTGCTCCGCGCTTCCCGAAAATCTGATGGAGAGCGAGCTGTTCGGCTACGAGAAGGGTGCGTTCACCGGCGCCAATCTCAGCAAGCCCGGTAAGTTCGAACAAGCTGACACCGGGACCGTTTTCATGGACGAGATCGGCGACGTGCCGCCCGGCATCCAGGTGAAGCTGCTGCGCATTCTGCAGGATCGCGAGTTCGAGCGGCTGGGCAGCAACAAAGTCCGGCACGTGGATGTGCGGGTCATCGCCGCCACCAATGTCGATCTGCGCGCCGCGCTCGAACAGGGCGAGTTTCGTGAGGATCTTTATTACCGCCTCAACGTACTGCCGCTCAATATTCCGCCGCTGCGCGAGCGCAAAGAGGACATTCCGTATCTGGCGCGCCATTTCGTTCGCAAGCTGGCCAAGGATTCGGGAAGCCGCGTGGAGTCCATTTCCGATGGCGCCATCGAGCGGCTGATGGATTATCACTGGCCCGGCAATGTGCGCGAGCTCGAAAACGCTCATCGAGCGCAGTCTGGTGCTTGCGAACGGCGATGTTTTAGAAGCCGCCGACATCCGGCTCGATTTGGCGCCCAAGCCTCGTCTCGGCTCCGCGGACGGCTTCCTGCCCGATGGCATGACGCTCGATGCCTACGAGCAGTCCATCATTCGCGAAGCGCTGCATCGCGCCAACAACAACAAGAGCCAGGCCGCGCGCCTGCTCGGACTAACGCGCAATGCTCTGCGCTATCGTCTGTCGCAGATGGGCATCGAATCGTAATCAGGCCCGCTTGGCCCGCAAATACTGCTTCGGCCACGGCCCGTTCTGGCGCAACTCATCCGCCGCGCGCAGCGGCCAATACGGATCGCGCAAAAGCTCTCGCGCGAGAAACACCATGTCGGCCTGCCCGCTTTGAACAATTTGATCGGCCTGCTCCGGCGCCGTGATCATCCCAACGGCTGCGGTCCGAATCTCCGCTTCCTTGCGGACTTGTTCGGCGAACTGCACCTGGTAACCAGGCCCCGCCGGGATCGAAACATTCGGCACCGCTCCGCCCGACGAACAATCGATCAGGTCCACGCCCAACGGCTGGAGTTGTTTCGCCAGGCCCACCGAATTCTCGATGGTCCATCCACCGTCCACCCAGTCCGTCGCCGAAATACGGACGAACAACGGAAGACTCGCCGGCCACGTCAACCGGATCGCCTGCACCACCTCACGCAAAATCCGCGTGCGATTTTCAAACGGGCCGCCGTAGCAATCATCCCGAGTATTGCTCAATGGAGAAAGAAACTCGTGCAGCAGGTACCCGTGTGCGGCGTGAATTTCGACGATCTTCGCGCCGGCCTCGCGCGCCCGCTTCGCCGCTTTTCCGAAGGCCTGCACCACGCGCGCAATTCCCGCGAGATCTAATGGCTCCGGAGCCGGCGACTTCGGCGAAAATGGAATCGCGCTGGGGCCAAAGATCGGCCGCCAGCCTTGCTCGGATTCATCCAGCGCCCTGCCGCCGTTCCACGGAGCGGCGGTGCTCGCCTTGCGCCCCGCATGCGCCAATTGCATGCCCGGTACCGCGCCATGCTCTTCGATAAACCGAAAAATACGCGCCAGCATCGGGATGTGATCGTCGGTCCACCCGCCCAGATCCTGCGGGCTGATGCGTCCTTCAGCCAGCACGGCGCTGGCTTCCGTCATCACCAGCGCCGCTCCGCCTACCGCCCGGCTGCCCAGATGAACGAAGTGCCAGTCGTTCGCAAAACCGTCGACTCTCGAATACTCGCACATCGGCGACACGCCAATGCGATTTCGGAAATGCACTTCACGAATTTGAAGCGGTGCAAAAAGATGAGCCGACTCAGGGGGCGCCGCGCTGGGTTGAGTCATGCACCCTTTGTAGCATCGTTCACCCCGCTCCCAGGTGGCGTCGAGCCGCTTCAGCGACCGTCCGGATCGGGCTACATCTCGAGCTTGCCGTTTACCACCATGTCCTTCAGTTTGAACTTGTACTTGACCGTCGAAGTGCCCAGCTTCGTGGTGAATTCGACCTCTTTGTCGTCGGCGGTGAAGGGCATCGAGCGCGGGAACGCGAACACCACATCCATCGTTTTACCCGGTTTGCCCACCTGGATCTCGACGGCCTTTATCTCGCCAGTCCTCTTCGATGATAGAAAGCTCACCTCGCTCAGAGCTTTCGCCGCGTCCCCCGGCTTGCCACCCAGGAACGCTCCCATCGGTCCGGAAAGTACGATTTCATAAGGCCTCTCCTCCTGGGCCAGAAGTTTACCAGCTTCGGCCGATTTGTCCGCTTCGGCGCCGAACTTGAGACGCACGAATGCCTGCCGGATCGGGAGTGCGGATTGCCAGCGAGCCACAACATCGAGTGTGGGGGCCCCTGAACCCTGGGCGCCAGGTCCGAATTCCGCCCCGCCCCCGCCCTGTGGTCCCCCGGGAGCGCCGCGGCCGAATCCTCCACCGCCGGGGGGCGCCGCTGGAGGCGCGCCGCCGCCCGGACCACCCATCGAAACGCTGGCGGACTTGGCCCATGGCGAGTCCGTCATCATTTTCGTCGTGTCCTTATCGCTCCATTCCGTGTAAGGCTTTTGCCAGAAATTGGCCGCCGCCAAGCCGAAAGCGAATAAGAGGAAGAGCCCAGCCATTTTCTTCATCACTGCAATCTCCGAATCGAGTATATAGCAACTGGTGCTCCATGAATACGCAATGGAAGCCGCGGCTCCCCGGTCCCCGGCGAGCGAATCCCGCCTCCAACGGGCGATCTGATACACTGCCCCCTTGAGACCAAAACCCGCCACGGTTGTGGCCCTCTATCCAGGCTCTTTCGATCCCATCACCAACGGCCACCTGGACCTGATCCAGCGGGGATCGGCTTTGTTTGACCGCCTCATCGTCGCCATTCTCCGCAACGATGAAAAGCGGCCGCTGTTTGGCGTGGAAGAGCGCGTGGAAATGCTGCGCGAAGTGGCGCGCGACCTTCCGAATGTCGAAGTCGGCTCCTTCGGCGGCTTGCTGGTGGATTACGCGGCCGAGTGCGGCGCCAGTGTGATCCTGCGCGGCATTCGCGCGGTGTCGGACTACGAATACGAACTCCAGATGGCGTTGATGAATCGCCGCCTGCGCCCCGAAATCGAAACCGTCTTCCTGATGGCGGGCGAGGCTCACTCGTTTATCAGCTCGCGGCTGGTGAAGGAAGTGATCCGGTTAGGAGGAAACATCGGGGGCCTCGTGCCGCCCTCAATCGAGGGTAGACTAAAGAGAAGACTCCTCGAAGAAACTGGAGAAGATTGAACCCTTCCATGCAAGCTACTTTGAACCTAGCCGAACGAATCTCGCGAATCAGCGAATCCTCCACCATGAAAGTTGCCGCCGAGGCCGACAAGCTTCGCCGCGAAGGCGTCGACATTGTCGACTTCAGCGCCGGAGAGCCGGATTTCCCGACGCCCGATAATATCAAGAAGGCGGCCATCGCCGCTATCGACGCCAATTTCACTAAGTACACGCCCGTCGGCGGAACCGTCGAACTGAAGCAGGCCATTTGCGCGCGCCATCACGAGGATTACGGAACGTCCTATGTGCCCGGCGAGTGTCTGGTGACGGTGGGCGGCAAGCACGCCATCTTCAATCTGATGCAGGCGCTCATCGAGGACGGCGATGAAGTGATCATCCCGGTTCCCTATTGGGTGACCTACAAAGATGTGGTGAACTATGCGGGCGGCAAGTGCGTTTTTGTCGACAGCGACGAAGCTAACGGCTTCACTTTCACCGCCGACGACATCTCGCGCAAGATCACTGCTAAGACCAAGCTGCTAATCATCAACTCGCCTTGCAATCCGAGCGGCGGCGTGTTGAGCCGCGAAGATTTCGAGAAGATTTATCATCTGGCGGCCAAGCGCGGCATCCAGTTGATGACCGACGAGTGCTATTGCCGTTTTTTGTACGACGCCGAGCCGTTCTCCATCGCCGCTCTCCCCGGCGCAAAGGAGAACGTCGTGGTCGCCGGATCGCTTTCGAAGACCTACGCCATGACCGGCTGGCGCGTGGGGTTTGCGCTCGCGCCCAAGCCGCTCATCGACGCCATGTTGAAGCTGCAAAGCCATACCACGTCCAACCCGACCTCTATTTCGCAGAAGGCAGCTATCGAAGCGTTGCGCGGCCCGCAAGATTCGGTCCCGCTCATGCTCGCCGAATATCGCCGGCGCCGTGATTTTGTGGTCGCGCGCTTGCGCACTATCCCCGGAATCAAGATCGCCGAGCCGCGCGGAGCTTTTTACGCCTATCCGAACGTTTCCGTGGGTTTCCGCAACGGGATTACCTCGGCGCTGCAGTTCTCAGAGCAGCTGCTGTCGGAGGCGCATGTGGCGGTGGTGCCGGGCGAAGCTTTCGGAACCACCGAGCACGTCCGCATTTCGTACGCGACGTCGATGAAAGAACTGGAACGCGGGCTCGATCGCATCGACCGCTTTATTCGTGAGCGATAACGTACCGGTCCGGCTCCCCACGCGTTTTTTAGAAAAAGTGTGGGGAAGCGCGGATCTGTTGCCTTGGTTCCCGGTTGCCGGCAAAAAAATCGGAGAAGTCTGGTTTGAAGCGGATTTGCCGTTGCTGGTGAAGTTTGTCTTCACCTCCGAGCATCTGTCGGTGCAGGTGCATCCTAACGACGACTTCGCTGCGGCGCAGGAACATTCTCGCGGAAAGACCGAGATGTGGTACGTAATGCGCGCGGATCCCGGTGCGCGCATCGCCATCGGCTTCCGCGAATCCATCAGCCGCGAGCGATTGCGCGAATCCGCCATCAGCGGCGAGATCGAACGATTGCTCAACTGGTTCGAGGTTCAAGCCGGCGACGCATTTTTGCTTCCAGCCGGCACCGTGCACGCCATCGGCGGCGGGCTCGCCTTGTGCGAGGTCCAGCAGCATTCCGACATCACTTATCGGCTCTACGACTACGGCCGCCCGCGCGAACTTCATCTGGACAAGGCAATTCAAGTTGCATCCACGGAAGCCAGCACGCCCAAATCGGTGATGCTTCCGATTGACTGCCAGTATTTCCATACCGAGCTGGCGCGCACCACCTCGCCGCTGTTGTACAAGCCCGAGCCCCAGCGTTTTCACGTGGTGATTTTCATCAGCGGCATGGGGACCATCGGGGGTCAGCAGTTTCGCGAGGGTGAAGCTTGGCTGGTACCTCCCGGCGGCCAGCCGTTTCACATCGAACCGGCCGAGCCCACGAAATTTCTGCGCACCTGGGTGCCGTAAGTCACCCGATTCCCAGCTCATCCACGCGCTCCAGCGGCGCGCCACAAACCCGGCAGATGATCGCGGAACAATCGCCGCACATCAGCGGATCGGTTACGGCTGTGTGACAGCGTGGGCAATAAAATTCGATTTCCGCGCGGTGGATCGGAGTCACTTCATCGGGCATTACTGATACACTAGCAACAGCGCAGAAGGTGCGGGGCGCACCACGAAACCAATTAGAAACCGCACTCTGTTTTGCGTGTGAAGAAACAATCGCGGCCCGCTGCGTTGTGTGGGATTAGAGTGTGGAGCGCACAGAACGGGACGCGCTCAGAGGGTGAAGAAATAATCGCGGCCCGCTGCGTTGTGCGCGATTTAATTTTGAAGAAGCTAGCGCTCGTGACATTGACTCGCGCTTTACTTTGCTTTTGCCTGGCTGCCCTCCTCGTCTCCTGTTCCGACAAGCCCGCTCCGGTTGCCTCGCTCGGCGATGCCTACGTCGGCCCGAGCACCCTCAATTTGCGGCAGGAATTAGCGCTGAAATCGGCCATTGCGGCTACCGTGAAACACGGCGATAAGCTCGCAATCGTCGGGTACCGGCACCGGCTGGTAAAGGTTCGTACCGAGCAGGGCGCCGAGGGCTGGACCGATCTGCGGCAGCTTCTCACTCCGGAACAAATGGCCGAACTGCGCGATATGGCGAAGAATGCTTCGCGCTCTCAATCGCAAGGACAGGCTATCGTCTTCGAGGCGCTGAACATGCATACCGAGCCCAGCCGAACTTCGCCGAGCTTCGGACAAATTCCCGAAAACGGCAAAGTCGACGTGATCGCGCACAAGCTGACGCCGCGAGTGCAGCACGACGAGGTCTTCGTGCCACCGCCGCCCAAGCCGGCGATTCGCAAGAAGCCCAAGCCGAAAACGCAGACCAGGATCGGGCCGCCGCCTCTGCCGCCTCTGCCGCCCGCGCCGAAACTCCCGAGTAATTGGTTGGCTCTTTCGGCGACCAAACCCGACCCCGAAGCGCCATTGGCGCCGGCCGCCCCGCCAGTTCCCGCGCCACCGCCCGCACCCGCCGCCCCGCCAGTGGAAGTTCCGATGGACGATTGGAATCTGGTGCGCACCCCGGACGGAAAAGTAGGATGGGTGCTCACGCGTCCATTAAGCATGGCGATTCCCGATGAGGTGGCGCAATATGCCGAAGGCCATCGCATCACATCGTATTTCCCGCTGGGGCAAGTGCACGATGACGACGTTGTAAAAAATAACTGGCTCTGGACCACCATCAACAAAGGCGGCCAGCCGTATGAGTTCGACAGCTTCCGCGTTTTTGTTTGGAGCTTGCGGCATCATCGCTACGAGACGGCCTACATCCAACGGAACGTGGTGGGCCATTATCCGGTTCAGGTGATGAACACGGGCGATATGCCGAGTTTTTCCGTGGTGCTCGAAGGCGACGACGGACACCTGTATCGCGAAACTTATTCGTTCGACAGCTATCGAATTCACATGGTTTCCAGAGACCTTTACGACCCCAGCGCGAAAACGGAGACGTTGAAGTTAGCCTCGAACGCGCCCTCCGAGCACCAGGCCGATGAGAAGCGCTCCTGGTATGCGAAGCTGAAAGACCGCGTTCACCGGATCTTGCGATGAAGCGGCACTAATTTGATCTCGAACAGCTTGGGCCAGAGCTTGCCGGTCACGAACAGCCGGTTGCCCAAAACATCGTAGGCGATTCCGTTTAAAACAGCGCCCTCTTCGGTGTGATCGGAGGGAGGCAAGAGGCCCGTGAGATCGATCCATCCTAGCACCCGGCCGTCCATCGGCGAAATACGCGCGATACGGTCCGTTTGCCAGATATTGGCATAGATTTCCCCGCGCACCCATTCCAGTTCGTTCAGGTTCAGGATCGGCTGCCCATGATCGCGAACGGTAATGCGTCGTTTCTCCTGCAGCGTGATGGGATCCCAAACGCGAATCTGCGCGGTGCCATCGTCCATGTAGATATTCTGGCCGTCGTTGGTGAGCGCCCAGCCTTCTCCCGAATAGTTGAAGCTCCGGAGCTGGTGAAAACTCTGCTGGTTGTAAACGAAGCCGATGTTGGACTGCCAGGTGAGCCGGATAATCTGCTGATTGATGATCGTGATTCCTTCGCCGAAATATTCGGGATCCAGATCGATCTGCTGCAATACCTGTCCGGTTTCGAGCTTCTCCTTGCGCAGCCAGGAGCGGCCCTTGAGCCCCGTGCTTTCGTACAGAAATCCCGCGCGATACTCCAAACCTTCGGTGAAAGCATTGGGATCGTGCGGGTAGGTGCGGATTACCTGATAGCCATATTCCGGCGTCTGCGCGGCAACGCTGAGAGCTGCTGCGAGGAAGCCGCATGCGATTCGAAATTTAATCATGAAGCAGAACCTTCAACACTCCTGGCTTGGCGGCTTCCTCAAAGGCCTGCGCGGCATTCTTCAACGGAAGCACCTCCGATATCATCGCATCCACGCAGACCTTGCGTTTGGCGAGCAGCCGCAGCGCGGGCTCGAAGCGGCCGCAGCGCGAGCCAACCAGCGTGATTTCGTTGACGATCACCGGCGCCGAATCAATGGACACCAATCCGTGAACAGTCGATTTCATGATCACAGTTCCGCGCGGCCGGGTCATCTGGACGGCTTGCCGCAAACCCTCGGCCGACCCCGTTGCTTCGACCACGAATTCATACTTGGCCACTGGCAGCTTCTTGGCGATTTCGGTGCTGACGCCCGCCTGTTCGGCGATTCTCAGCTTATCTTTGTGACGGCCATACTGATGGACTTGGGTACCATGCACTTGCAAGACCTGGCTGGCCAGCAGTCCGAGCTTTCCATCGCCGAGCACCGCTACCGGCGTGCCGCGTGGAATGCGCACCTGGTCCAGTATTTCGCAGGCGGCGGCCAGCGGTTCAACGAACACGGCTTCCTCAGTCGGAATCTCGCGCGGCACTCGCCGCAGATTTCGCTCGGGTAGCGTCAGGAATTCGCGAAACGCGCCCGGCTGCTTCACGATTCCGAGCACCGTCCGGGTGGGGCAATGCCGCCCCAGCCCGCGCGCGCACCACTCGCATTTTCCGCAGGCCAGATTGATTTCGCCCACCACGCGCTGGCCCACCCAGCTCCGATCGTCTGCCTCCACCACTTCGCCCACAAACTCATGCCCCGGCGTCCCGCGAAAGCCGTAATAACCGCGCTGCAGCTCGATATCGGTGTTGCAAATTCCACCATACAGCAGGCGGATTAAAGCGAATCCTTCCGGGCGCCGCGGCCGCGCCTGCTTGCGCACCAGAACCTTGCCATTCTCAAGACAAACCGAGACCATATTGGGGATACTTTAATCATGCTAGCTGAGTTGGCGTGTTTCGAGCAGCACTGCCGCGCGCGTTTTCCGATTGACGAAGCCATCTACAATTGTCCCGATTGCGGAGGCTTGCTCGAAGTGGTTTTCGCCGCGGGGTCGGTGGAGACAGCGCTATGGAAGAAGCTCTGGCGCACTCGGCGCACTTCGAACGAGCCGCTGGAGCAGAGCGGTGTGTGGCGCTACCGCGAACTGCTGCCGTTCGATGGCCATCATCATCAGGTAGTTTCCTTGCGCGAGGGAAACACGCCGTTGCTGGATGCGCCGCGCGCCGCGCGCTACGGCGGATTGGATCACCTTACTTTCAAACATCAGGGATTCAACCCCACCGGATCGTTCAAGGACAACGGCATGACGTGCGGCGTCACGCAGGCCATTCGTCTGGACCGGCCGCGCGTCGCGTGCGTCTCCACTGGCAACACGTCCGCATCCATGGCTGCTTATGCGAGCGCCGCCGGACTGGATTCGATTGTCTTCATCCCGCACGGCAATATTTCGTACGGCAAGCTGGCGCAGGCCTTGGAATATGGCGCGCGCACATTTCAAGTGGAGGCCAACTTCGATCAGATCCTGGCGCTGGTACGCGTGCTCGCCGACCGTCTTGGCATTTACCTGCTCAATTCCATCAATCCGTTTCGCATCGAAGGCCAGAAGTCGATTATCTTCGAAATGCTGGACCAGCGCGATTGGAATCCTCCGGATTGGATTGTCCTGCCTGGGGGCAATCTCGGGAACACCTCGGCATTCGGCAAAGCGCTGCGCGAATTGTGCCAGTACGGTTTTATTCGCAAGCTCCCGCGGCTGGCCGTCATCCAGGCCGAAGGCGCGGCTCCGTTTTATCAGTTCATGAAGACGAAAGGCGAATTCCGAAGCGTTCCCGAACCGCGCACGCTGGCTACCGCCATCCGCATCGGCGATCCGGTTTCCTGGCCCAAAGCGCTGCACGAGGTGACGGTCACCAACGGCACGGTAGAGAAGGTGAGCGAGCAGGAAATCGCCGACGCCAAGGCCGTGATTGGACAGTGCGGCATCGGATGCGAACCGGCCTCGGCCGCCACTCTGGCGGGAATTCGAAAATTAACCGAAGCGGGAACCATTCGGGCGGACGAAGATGTGATTGCGGTTCTGACGGGAAATGTTCTGAAGGATCCGGACTACATCTATCGATATCACACGGGCGAACTGGAAGATCCGGACGGCAGGAAGATCGACGCAAAACTAGGCAATCGTCCGGTGGTAGTGCCGAACGATGCGGACGCTATCGCGAAAATGCTGGAAGGATAAATCCCAGTGCTAGCGGCCTGGCCGGCCACCGCGGCGCTCGCGCCCACCGCCACCGGGTCCGCGTCCGCCGCCACCGCCTTCGCGGGGAACCATGGGACGGGCTTCGTTGACCACCAGCGCGCGCCCCATCAGGTCGCGGCCGTTGCAGGCTTCCACCGCCCGATTGGCAGCGGCATCGTCGTTAATTTCCACAAAGCCGAACCCGCGAGCTTCACCGGTAAAGCGATCACGCATTACGTTCACGCTATCGACGGCGACGCCCGCTTGCGAGAAGAAATCCGTTAAGTCGGCTTCAGTAGCCGCATAGGGTAGATTCCCCACAAATAGCTTCATTGACAAGACTCCTTAGCATCATCTGTTGAGAGGCATCTGAAGAGGCAGGTTCGCGACCGCGGACTCGATACACCAGCAGGGCCGAAGCCGGGAGGAAGGGCTGACTCCCAAAACACCCTTTTAGTGTCCCAAAAGTCAAGCGGCAGTGTCAAAAGCAAACGGCCCGAAATGGTCCCCTACCGGGGTGTGATCAGGCCGCCGAGTTTGTCCTGCTCGGAACGCGAGGTTCGGGGAAATCGCGTGGAAAATGCCTCCAGGTATTTCAATCCCGTTCCAGTGTTGTAAAGAACGATGCGATCCTCCGGCTTCAGAAAACCGTCGGAGAGCAGCTTCTTCAGGGCCGCCACGCATGCCCCACCCTCGGGCGCGGGGAAAATGCCGGTAGTGGTGGCGAGTTCGATGCCGGCATCGAGCAGTTCTTCGTCGTTCACGGCAATGGCGGTTCCGCCGCTGGCGCGGACGGCAGCTAGAGAGAGCGCATCACCCAGCGGTTTCGGCACGCGCAAACCGGCGGCGACTGTGTGCGCATTCTCCCAGAATGTGCTCTTCGCTTCACCGCTCTCGAAGGCGCGCACCACTGGCTGGCAGCCGGCCGCCTGCACAGCAATCATTTTCGGACGCTGGCCCGAGATCCAGCCCAGCGCTTCCAATTCGTCGAAAGCTTTCCACATGCCGATGAGTCCCACCCCGCCGCCAGTGGGGTAGAAGATGGCAGCAGGCAGCTTCCAGCCGAACTGCTCGGCAACTTCGTACCCCATGGTCTTCTTGCCTTCGATGCGATACGGCTCCTTCAGCGTGCTGATATCGAACCAGCCCTCGGTATCTTTGCGCTCGGCGATGATACGCGCGCAGTCGCTGATCAGGCCGTCGACTAACGTGACGTGCGCTCCGTAGGCGCGGCATTCGGTGTAATTGGACTGCGGAACATCGCGCGGCATGAAGACGTGCGCTTCTATGCCGGCCGCGGCGGCGTAAGCTGAAAGCGCGCTGCCGGCATTGCCCGCCGATGCGATGGCCACTTTCGATAAGCCAAGTTCGACGCACATCGATATAGCGCAGGAGAGGCCGCGCGCCTTGAAGGAGCCGGTGGGATTGATGCCTTCGTCTTTCACCCAAAGATCGTTTGCTCCGATGCGGGCGCCCAGCCGGGAGGCCTGCAGCATCGGCGTCATGCCTTCTCCGAGCGAGACAATGTGCGTGGCATCGCGGACGGGCAGCAACGGCGCGTAGCGCCACATCGATGAAGGTCCGCCGGCCAGCGATTCGCGCTTCCATGTGGCACGAGCTTTTTCAAGATCGTAGCGGACTAGCAGCGGCCCTCCGCATTCGCAGAGCGTGTGGATTTTGTCAGCCTCGCGCTGCTGGCCGCAGACGCTGCATTCCAAATAAGACACCAGTGGCATGACGGAAGTTCGATGATAGCAGTAGAGAAAATGAAAAAGAGGCGAAGCCCGTTGCGGGCGGTGGTGGTTGGTGTGGTGGCGCTGGTAGCCGGGCTGTATGTTTTGTGCGGCGCCGGGATCGTTTTGCTGCGCTGGATCAACCCCTGGACGACCGCCGTTCAAACGGAGCGCCGAATAGAGGCGCTTCACCAGCATCGTCCTTATAAGAAACGCTACGAATTCGTTTCGCTCGCGCGCATTTCGCTTAACCTGCAGCATGCCGTAGTCGCGGCGGAAGACGGCCGATTCCGCCAGCATCACGGGTTCGACTGGGTGGAGATGCAAAAGGTGCTGCAAGACGATATGAAGCATCATCGTTTGGGGCGCGGCGGTTCCACCATCACGCAACAATTGGTCAAGAATCTGTTTTTAACAACCGAGCGTTCTCTTGTTCGAAAGGGCGTGGAGTCTTCGTTGGTTCCTTTGACGGAGGCATTTCTTACCAAAGACCGGATTCTGGAGCTGTATCTCAACGTGATCGAGTGGGGGCCGGGAATCTATGGGGCGGAGGCTGCTTCCGAGCATTATTACCACGTCCCGCCGTCGGATCTGACGCGCGAACAGGCGGCGCGATTGGCTGCCATCATTCCCGCGCCCCTGAAGCGGAAGCCCGCGCAGATGAATGAATATAGCGCCATCATCCTGGAGCGGATGGAGCAGACCGGATGGTAGTTCAGCGCGGATAGCGGGCGAGCAGCGGTGGATGAGCATCCGGCTCGAGCAGCCACGCCGTGCGATCCGCATAGTAGTTGAGCAGCTTTTGATTTTCTTCCGGGCCGAGATCGCGAGCCCACACAATGCGGGAATGGTCGATGTCGGCGGCGTTGTGAACCCATTCCTGAAACAGGTGCTGTGGGCCATAGCGTACAAAAACCAACTGCCGGCCGGGCTGCGTGTTGAGCTGCCGGTTGATGGCGATGCGGCCCTCCGGGTCGCCATGATTGATAGCATCCCAGGTTTCATAGGGCGTCATCGCAGTGTAGAGTTCTTCATCGCGGGAAGCGTGCACTCCATACCAGAAGAGAAAGTGCGCGGCGCAGAGAAATAGCAGAATGCGAGCGCCCTGCTCGCTCCAATCACTGAGGCGCTCCAGTCCGGCCACACTGACAAGGACGAACAAACAAGTCAACGCCGCAATGTAGTGAGTGTAGAAATAGGGATAGAACGTTGTTCCCAGACTGAATACAAAGATGGTCAGAAGTACCCACGCGAATCGATATTCGCGCAGACGCAGCAGAAACGCAGGCAACGCCAGAAACAACGGCGCGAGAAAGAAAAATCGATAGAAGCGGATGCGGCTGGCCCAGCGCTGCCAATAGCTGCCGAAAGTATCGGTGCCAGGGCCGTGAACCTCGGACTGCGCGTCGTAATCGAGTTGTTGCTCACGCGTCAGCGGACGATGCGGCGTGGGGATCGGCTGTATGGTGAACGTGGCCGGAACGCCGTACTCATATTGGCTCAACTGGTATGGCGCTATCGTCCAGTGCAGCAGAAGCAGACCGAGTGCCGGGGCGCCCACCAGCGCTACAGCGGTAGCCGGCCGCAGCATAGCTTTAGCGCTCGCCAGGAAAAACAGAAGCACGCTGAAGACGAGAAAAATGGCTTCGTACGGGCGAGTGAGGAATTGCAAAACGATTCCCAGGGCCAATAAAATTGCATAGCGCGCCCTGCCGCTCTCTCGAAGCCGGGGTAGCGATCCAAACACCAGGCAGCCCGCGCACGCCGTAACAGCGCCGCCCCAATAGCTGTTCATCCATTGATTGAGCGGGCCGAACTCGATGACGGCGAGCAGCCCGCCAACGAGAGCCCATCCGGGTGAGACCCACGCGCGCAGCATCCAATAGCACAGCGCGCAGAGTGCGCCGATGCTGAGCGCGACGCCGGCCCAGGGATGGCCGAAGATAGTCCAGCCGATCGCGAGGATCAGGCCTTGGCCCGGCGGGAAAATCGACTGGTACGCGGGTTGTTGCAGCACGAAGAACGTTTCGAAGAACTGGTGCAGGGGATGCACGGGATTCGCGAGCCGAAAATGCCGTAACGTATCGGCGCTCACGAGATAGCTGAAGTCGTCCGAAACATTTGGCGTGGGAATTGGATATTGCGGCAGAAGCGCGAGGCGCAGCACGATGGGGAGCAGCGCGAGCAGCAGCATGCACCAGCCGGTCTTTTCGGCTAGCTGCCGGCCGTATGGCTCAATCCAGGGGCGCCACGCCAGCGCGAGTCCAACGAAGACCAGCGTCAGAAACAATTCGATGAAATCGCTCGCGGCGAAGCCGAGTAGATGAGAGAGATCCATCGCCTAATGAACCTGCTCGAACTGCAACGGCGGCGATTTTGCCGGCGGCGCAACGGTTGGGGTTGGCGCTATTCCGGGCTGCTCCGGTTCGGGCTGGTAATGGCTCAGCTTGGGCGGCATCGCATCCGGCTCCAGCAGCCACGCGGTCCGATCGGGATAATAGCGCAGAAGCTTTTGATCCTCGGCCGAGCCAAGGTCGCGCGCCCATACAATGCGCGCACGATCAATGTCGGCGGCGTTGTACACCCATTCGTTCTGGAAAATGTGCTGCGGCCAATAGCGCACGAACACGAGTTGCTTTCCCGGCAATTGCGTGAGTTCTTGATTCACGGTGGCGCGGCGGTCTGGCGCGGGACGGTCGAAGAAGCTGCGCCCATACCAGAAACAAAAATGAGCAAAGCAGAGGAAGACGATTAATTGGGCGGCTTCGTATGGCATCTGCCGCAATCCGATAACGCTCACCAGCACGAACAAACACGTCAGCGCGCCGAGGTAGTGGACTTCAAAGAATGGATAGAAGTTGACGCCGAGCGCGAAAAGTAAAAGCGTGAGCGCCACCCACAAAAATCGAAAGTCTTGCAGCTTCGCCAAGAAGAACGGAAGCGCAACATAAAGCGGAGCGAGAAAAAAGAACCGGTAGAATCGCACCCGGGATTCCAGGCGCTGTAGGTAAGTCCGGATGGTTTCTGGGCCGCTCGCACGAAACGACGTTTGCATCTTGTATTGAAGCTGCTGCTCGCGCGTGAGTTCCAGATGCGGTTGCGGATTGGCGTGCCAGGTGAACGCCGCGGGAACACCGTATTGATAGCGGCTCAGCGTGTAAGGAAGAGTGGTCCAATTCCCGGTGACCTGTTTGTTCTGCAGCAGCGACAGTCCGGCGACTGGAAGCAACACCAGCGCAGCCGCGACCGCCGGCTTCGCCAGTGATCGCCAGCCCGGCAACAAAAACACCGCCACGCTCAGGATCAGGAAAACGGTCTCGTACGGCCTGGTCAGCCAATGCAGGCCAATCCCTAACCCCAGCAGCGCGCCCATGCGCGGACCGCTTCCAGCGCGCAGTCGCGGGACCGCACCAAAGACCAGGCATCCCGCTGCCGCTGCGCACGTGCCGCCCCAGTAACTGTTCATCCACGGATTGAGCGGCCCGAATTCGATCACTGCCAGCACGCCACCCGCGAGCGCCCAGCCAGACGTAGTCCAGCCGCGCAACATCCAATAACAGAGCGAGCACATTGCCGCGGTAGATAGCAGCACGCCGGCCCAAGGCAGGCCGAACAGCGCTCGGCCGATGGCTAAAGTGATGCCTTCGCCAATCGGATAAATCGACGCGTACGCGGGTATTTGCAATACAAAAAAAGTTTCGAAGAATTGGTGCAGCGGATGCGGCGGATTCGCGAGACGAAAATGCAGCAGCGTGTCGGCGACCAATAGATGCCCGAATTCGTCGTAAACATCGGGCGAAGGCACTGGATGATGGGAAAGCATCGCGAGCCGAAGCACGACCGGAAGCAGCGCCAGCAGCAGCATGCACCGGCCGGTCCTGGGCGCCAGTTTGCGCGCGAAGGGCTCAATCCAGGGACGCGAAACCAGTGCCAGTACAAACAGCAGCGCGGCCAGCGCGAGTTCGATAAAATCGCTGGCGCCAAAGCCAATCAGATTCTGGGGCGGCACGAAGGTCCATTCTCGCAGAGGCTGGAGTGGCTGATACGATAGCTAGTTCATGACCATTGTTCCGGACAGCCCGGAGGAACTCGCGCAGTGTCTGGCCCAGGCGGCCTCGCGAAACCAGCCAATCACGCTGCTGGGGCATTGCACCAAGGGGCGCATGGGCGGGCCCATCGCACCGTCCGACGTCACCATCTCCACTGCCGCGCTGAAAAAAGTTCTGGAATACGAACCGCGCGACCTTACTGTCAGCGTGGGCGCCGGCATCTCCTATTGCGAATTGAGCCAGATTTTGGCGGAGCATCGGCAGATGATTCCCCTCGACGCGCCGTTTGCCGAGCGCGCCACTATGGGTGGAATTGTGGCGGCCAACACCAGCGGACCCCGCCGCAGATTGTATGGCAGCGCGCGCGATATGGTGATCGGCATGACTTTTGCGACGCTCGAAGGCAAGCTGATCAAGGCCGGCGGAATGGTGGTGAAGAACGTCGCGGGCCTCGACATGGGCAAGCTGATGATCGGATCGTTCGGAACCCTGGCCGCGATGGCGACGGTGAATTTTCGGGTCTACCCGATGCCTCCCGGAACGCGCACGTTCGTTCAGGAGTTTGACAAGGCCGCGGACGTGCTGGCGGCGCGGGATGCAGTACTGAAGAGCAGGCTGCAACCGGCGGCGATCGACATTGTGAAATCGGGTGGAAGCTATCAATTGGCGATCCAGGCGGGAGGAAGTCCGGCCGTTCTGGATCGTTACTCGCGCGAGTTGTCCCGCATGCGAGTGCTGGAAGGCGCCGAAGAGGTGGCGCTGTGGCAGGGCATTCGCGAGACCATTCCGCAATTCCTGCGCACCCACAATCAGGGCGCGGTGCTGCGTGTCTCGTGTGTGCTTTCCGACGTGGGCCCCGTGCTGGAGGCAATGCCCGGTCAGGCGCTGGCTCGCGCCGGATCGGGCGTTTGTTACGGCTTCTTCGAGCAGGCGGCGGACTTGCGATTTCCGCCGGTGGGAACCAGCGTGGTGGAGTTTGCGCCGCCCGAGTTTCGCGAGCAACAAGACCTCTGGCCTCAGCCCGGAAACGATTTTGCGATGATGAAGAAGATCAAGGAAATGTTCGATCCGCAAGGCCTATTGAATCGCGGCAGATTGTTTGGCCGCATCTGATGTCATTGCAAACCGAAAGCGAATTCGATAAGCCGCAACAATCCGATCTCGACCGATGCGTACACTGCGGCTTGTGTCTGAACGCGTGCCCCACCTATCGCGAGCTGCATGTCGAAATGGATTCCCCGCGCGGGCGCATCTATCAGATGGTGCAAGTGGCGAATGGCGCCGCCATCAGCCCGTCCTATATGGAGCACATCGAGTTGTGCCTGGCGTGCCGCGGATGTGAGACGGCGTGTCCTTCCGGCGTTCAGTACGGCCGGTTGGTGGAAGCGGCGCGCGCCGAAATAGAAACCAAAGTTCGGCGGCCGTGGCGCGAGCGGCTGGTTCGCTGGCTGGTTTTCCGCCGGCTGCTTCCATCGCGGCGGAATCTCGAAATCGTTGGCGCACTGATGTACCTGTATCAGGCCAGCGGTCTGAAGCGGCTGGTCAGCCTGCCCGGTTTTCTTCCCGCGCGGCTGCATGAGGTGGAGGCTTTGGCGCCCGAGATCGAGACGCCGTTCTTCTTCGCATACTACGGCAAGACGCTGCCCGCCGAAGGCGCGCGGCGATATCGCGTGGCATTTCTCGGCGGCTGCATCGCGAACATCAGTTTCGCCCGTCTGAATGAAGCCACCGTGCGTGTGTTGCAGAAGAACGGCTGCGACGTAACCATTCCGGCCGAACAGGGCTGTTGCGGGGCTTTGCACGTTCACGCCGGGATTCGGGACGAAGCACGCAGGCTGGCGCGCCGCAACATCGATGCGCTGCTCAAGATTGACGCGATGCTCGACGGCGGCTTCGACGCTATCATCACCAACGCGGGCGGCTGCGGATCCACGCTGAAGGAATATTGGGAACTGCTGGAGCACGACCCGGAGTACGCCGAGAAAGCTCGCCGCTTTTCCACTTTGGTGAAGGACATCAACGAGTTTTTAGCTTCTATAGAGCTGAATCCGCCCATGCAGGTGCTTCCGCTGACTGTCACCTATCAGGATTCCTGCCACCTGGCGCATGGCCAGAAGATTCGCTCCGCGCCGCGGAAACTGCTGGCGTCCATTCCTGGGCTGGAGATTCGGGAGATGCAGCTCTCGGATCTGTGCTGCGGCAGCGCGGGAATCTACAACGTGGTTCACACCGGAATGGCGATGGCGCTGCTCGAGAAAAAAATGGCCAGCGTGAATGCCACCGGCGCTCCAGTGATCGCGGCGTCGAATCCAGGGTGCATGTTGCAACTGAGAGCCGGAGTGCAAAAGTTCGGCCAGGGCCAGCGTGTGGCGCATGTGGTGGAGATCCTGGACGAAGCGTACCGGCTGAGTGACCGCTGACGTATCCCTTTCATCGCTTCGTTGGACGGCGTGCGTCAGCGGTTTTCTTCTTTCTTGTAGCGGGCTGAATTGTCCATCCGAATTCCTTTGCCATTCTTCGGACGTACGCCTTTTCATATTTCAGGGGATCGGATGGCGCTTTCTGAAGCACCTTGTATTTGTCCGATTTCGGGCTCTCGATGATCCTGATCCGAACATCGTCATTCATTCGCAAGGAGCGATGCTGCCAGCGAACGGTTTCCAGCGTAAGCAGCATCCCCGTCATGTTTAGACCCACTTCGCCTCTTCCGTGACTGTTCTCTGTACAGCCCACGCCGAACAACAAAGTTCCGCTGTCCAGACCAGCAACACAGAGTTTCTTGCCGTTCAAATATATTTCGAATGCCCGCATAATCCTCCCAGGAAGGCCCGGTTGCTTGAACGGTTTTATTGCGCTGCGTTTTGTCCCGCGCTGACGGCCGCGCCGATCACGCCGTTCACGTCGCTTGAAGGAACCACCTCAAACACGTAGCTCTGCAGCGGGCTCATCTTCACCATTTCGTGCAGGTATTGATGGAGCAGATTGAGATCCAGGTGCTTGGAGTTGAACCCGGAGATGAAGAATTTGCCGGGGCCGGCCAGGTGAATGGAATTGGCCGTGGCGGCGGCCAGCGCGCGATGCCATAGCTTGACGAACTCCACGCAACGCTGGTCGCGCTTGCGCGCATTCTCGAACACCTCTTCCGGCTCCAGGTCCAGAAAGCGCAGACGCATGGCGCGCTGGCCCATGATGCCTTCCAAATGGCCGACGCCGCCGCAGCCGCAATAGCGCTCGCGCGGATCGAGCGACACCACCACATGGCCACCCTCCCAAACGCCTTCCTTCCGCGGGTAAACTCCGAAACCGATGCCGTTGCCGAGCGTCCAGACGCGAATGAAGCGGTCCAGATTTCCGTGGACGGCCGCCAGCCCGGCAGCCAGGACGTCGGCGTCGTTGTAGATATAAACCGGCGCGGTGATGCCGCAATCCCGCAGCGCCTCCCGAAGCAAGTCCTGCATGTGGGCGCCCTTGAGCTGGCGCAGATTGGGCGACTCTTCGATGAAGCCGCAGTTGATGATGCCGGGCAGGCCCACACCGATGGCGTCCACGGGCTGGCCGGCCGCCACGGCCTGGATCTCTCCGGCGAAACGCTGTGCAATTCCTTCTGGCGGCAGGCTGAGCAATGGGTCGTCTTCCGGGCCCTGCTCGTAGATCCGCAGCTTTCCCACCAGCAGGTGCCCTTCCACCAGTCCGGTAGCGATATCTTCGGCGGTGGTGATTCCAATTGTCCGAGCCATGTTTTTTCGAAGCGCTGCCTAGCGCTACCTCCAGTTCACCACTTCGCCAATTTGTTCAGTCCGTTGAATGCCGCGGCCTTGTAGCACTCGGCCAATGTCGGGTAATTGAACACAGTATCGACAAAATATTCCACCGTGCCGCCCAGAATCATAACCGCCTGGCCGATGTGAAGCAACTCCGAGGCTCCCTCGCCGATGATGTGTACGCCCAGCACCTGCTTGGTCTCGCGATGAAAGCATATCTTAAGACGGCCGGTGGTGTCGCCCCGGATCTGGCCGCGCGCGATCTCGCGATAATAAGCGACACCCACTTCATACGGAACGTCCTCATCGGTGAGCTGCTCTTCCGTCTTTCCGATGAATGAAATTTCCGGGATGGTATAAATGCCGTAAGGATAACTGGCGGGGTTGGAGATCAGCTTCTTGCCGAAAGCCCCGGCCGCGGCGATGCGCCCTTGCTCCATCGAAACCGATGCCAGGCTCGGAAATCCGATGACGTCGCCCACCGCGAAGATGTGCGGCTGTGCGGTGCGATATTCGCAATCCACCTTGATGCGGCCGCGCGGATCCGATACCACGCCCGCCGCTTCCAGGTTCAGCTCATCGATGTTCCCTTGCCGGCCCACCGCGAACAGCAAAGCATCGCCCGAGAGTTTCTTCTGGCTCTCCAGCCTCGCCACCACGGCGCCCTCCGCGGTCTCCTCCACGCTGTCCACTTCCTCATTCAATCGCAGCGTGACGCGATGATCGCGCAGGTTATAGGAGAGCGCCTCCACCATTTCCGAGTCGGCGAACTCTAGCAGACGCGGCCGCTTTTCCACCAGGATCACGCGCACACCCAGCGCCGCGAACATGCAGGTGTACTCGACGCCGATCACGCCGCCGCCCACCACGATCATCGACTTGGGGATCTCCGGCATGTCCAGCACCTGGTCGCTATCGATGATGTTGCGGCCGTTGATGGGCACTTTCGGGGAGAACGCCGGCTTCGTGCCGGTGGCGATGACGATATGTTCGGCGCTGAACGTCTGTTCCTGCTTGGAGTTGGTAACGCGCACGGTGTGCGGATCGATGAAGCCGGCAATCCCGCTGATCAGCTCGACATTGTTGCGCGACAACTGGGCCTGGATGACGTCCACTTCGGTTTTGATCACATGCTGGACGCGAAACGCCAGGTCGGCCATGGTGATCTTATCTTTGACGCGATAGTTCACGCCGTAGATGTTCTGGTAGTAATAGCCGGAAAGGTGCAGCACGGCTTCGCGGAAAGTCTTGCTGGGAATTGTGCCCGTATTGACACAGACTCCGCCCACCACTTCACGGCGCTCCACCAGCGCCACCCGCTTACCCATCTTCGAGCCCTGGATGGCCGCGCGCTGGCCCGCCGGCCCGGAGCCGATAACAATTAGATCGTAGGTCTGCACCGTGAAACCAATTTAACGCACGAGGCCTCTCAGCCGCACCACGGCGTAATCACGATCTAATGTCAATCGTGTCAAAACGGGATATACCCAGGAAAGTTTTACACGCATCGGTTCGTCCAGGAGTCCTATCATGGGTCTAATAGTCCACAAGTACTATTAGTTTGCTTTTGGTGCCAGACGTGCTATCGTAGCCGAAGAAGGAGAACGCCTCATGTCACTTCGCAATACACACGCCGTTGTGGGAGCCTTGACTGTCTTATCGGTATTTAGCGTAGGGTGCGCTACAAAAAAGCACGTCCGGGAAGCGATTGCGCCTGTGCAAAACCAGGTCAACCAGACCCAGGCCCAGGTTGGCAATCTGCAAAAACAAACTGACGAGCAGAAGCAGGCCATTGGCGATCTGGACCGGCAAGTAGCCACCGCCGATGAGAAAGCCACCGACGCCGGCAAGAAGGCCGCCGAAGCTGCCGCCAGCGCCGCTCAGGCCAATAGCGCTGCCGCCGCAGCCGCACAGCAAGCTCAAGCCGCGAACACTCTGGCTGAGCAAACGGGGACCAAGCTGGACACCACTATCCAGAACCTGAATAACTACAAACTCATCAGCACCGCGCCCATCTATTTCCGCGTGGGAAGAAGCAATCTAACCAAGGATGAGCAGTCCAAGCTGGATGATGCGGTTCAAAAGCTTCAGTCCATGAAGGATTATGTGGTTGAAGTGGAAGGATTTGCTGATCGAACCGGCAACGTAGCCTATAACCGCGATCTGAGCCGCAAGCGCGCGGACAGCGTCGTGCACTACCTGGCAGTGGAACACAATATCCCGTTGCGCGCCATCCGTGAACTGGGCGCCGGCAGTGATTTTCCGGATGCGAACAACAAGACTCGGGAGGATCGCAAGGAAAACCGCCGCGTAGATGTGAAGATCTACCAACTGGATGTCAGCGGCCAGGCGCAGGCTGCCCTCACCACCACCACTCCGGCCACAGCGGGCCAGTAACTCTCGATCGAATTTAACCCCAGGCAAGACAGCGCGGCGGGATGTTCCGCCGCGTTTTTATTTCCGGCCGCCCGCACGGGGAATATACTCTAGAGAAGCAGGACTTGCCCGTGATTCCCGGCTGGCTCTCTTTGTCCCTGTGGGCGGCGATCTTATCCCCGCCTCTATGGCCAAGCGGCGCTTACGCCCAAGTATCGGGAACTGGGACCATTTCCGGAACCGTGGTAGAGGCGTCGAACGGCGAGCCGGTTCGAAAAGCCATTGTCACGCTGACTTGGCAGGGCACGCCCCGCTCCTGGGCCACCAGCCGCACCGACAGCGCGGGTCAATTCAAATTCGAAGGGCTGCCGGCGGGCAAATACGATCTGCGCGCTTCCAAGGCAGAAGTCGGGACGGCCATCTATGGCGCCTCCAGTGTCAGAGAGCTCGGCGAGCTTCTCACGCTCGAAGATGGCGAAATCCGCGCGGGCGTAAAACTCCGCTTCCTGCATTCGGCCACGATTTCGGGCCGCGTTGTCGATTCGCGCGGTGATCCGGCGACATACATTGCGGTGACGCTGCTCAAGCTGGGCCGCGACCTCGGAGAGCGCGCCCTGGTGCGTTATCGCGTCGCGAACAGCAACGATCGCGGTGAGTACCGGCTGGACGACGTTGCGCCCGGCCAATATTACCTGCATGCGGATACGAACCTCGGTTTCGCGAGCGCGGATCATTTTGTACCACAGTTCCTGGGCGGCGCGCAGGATTCCAGGGAGGCCCGGCTCCTCACCATCCAGGGCGGTGAAAATATCGAGGGGTTCGATTTTCACATGATCTCGGAGCCGAACGTCCACATCCACGGAAGGGTCACGGGAGCGCCGGAGGGCGCCGGCGGTATCGAGATCGTGATTTCGCCGGCCGACGAATATGTAGAAAATCTTTGGGGCCTTCCCCAGACGGCGAAAGCTCCCGGCTACGCGTTCAGTTACGATATGCCGCCGCGCCGGTACAAACTCGACGCCAGCATCCAGGTCGAAGGGAAAACATGGACTGCGTCTCAATTCGTCGATCCCGGCCAGGCTTCCGACGACGTCGTTCTCCCTCTGTCGCCTCCATTGGACTTGAAGGGCAGGCTCCGGATCGAAGGCTCCGGCGGACCTCCGGCAGGAGACCTTGCTATTCGTCTCACGCATCGAGGCTTTAACTGCTGCGTCTATGCGCGGGTGGCGTCCGACGGGACGTTCACGCTCAAGCAGGTTCCCGCGGGCGATTGGGCGATGAATGTGAATCCGTTGCCAGACGGCGCGTTCCTCAAAGTGGCGCAGTTCGGCGATCAGGATATTCGTTTCGCGCGCCTGGACGTCAAGCCAGGTTCGGAGGACAGCATAAATATCGTCATCAGCATGAACAGCGCGCAAATCCACGGAGAGGTGGATGCCGGCGGAGGCGATTCCAAACGTGCCGGGATTTTGCTCGCCCCTGCCGGCAAATACAGCACGCTTACGCGCTTCTTCTACGACGCCGTGGCCGATGACAGTGGCAAATTCGAAGTGAAAGGCATCGCGCCGGGTAAGTACAAAGTCTTTGCACTGGAGAAACTGGCGGCCGCGGAATTCAAAACACCGGAAGCAGCGGCCCAGTTGGATCCGCTTGGCGAGGAAATTGAACTGGCCGAGGGCGCGAGGCTGGAAGTGCATCCGAAGCTCATCTCCGTCGAGCAGGCGCGTGAGGCGCTGCCGTGAAAACCGCGCTTCCATTCCTCTTGGCTCTTCTTGCAATTGGGGCAGCCGCGCAGGAACGAAATGGCAGCATTGTCGGCGTGGTCTCCGATTCCGTGTCGCACCAGCCTCTGCGGGAGGTCACGGTCACGCTTGTCTTGGGGACTCACTCGCTCGAACCGCAGGTCATCACTGGCGACGATGGCACATTCGCTTTCCACGATCTGAAACCCGGCCAATATCGTCTCGGGGCGGAACGGCGTGACTACCCGGAGCCAAGAACAATGGTCGTCAGTCCCACTGAGGATCCCGATCCGGTAACCATCGAGTTGGTCCCCGGGGCGGCAGTTGCGGGGCGAATCCTGGATGAAGACGGCGACCCGCTGCGCGGATGCTGGGCGCAGGCGCGGCCCGTAGAACATCCGGATCAAATCGCTTCCGGGCAAGGTACGCGCAGCGTCTCCGAGCCAAGCGAATACCGTCTCTTCGGGCTCCTGCCCGGAAAATACATACTGGCGGCGCAGTGCGTGGCTCCCGCCTTCCAGCCCAGACCTTTTTCCGCCGGGCCCGATCCGCCGCCGTCGCTCGCTTATCCCATCCAGTTTTATCCGGCTGCTTCGGACGCCGTTTCCGCCCAGCCGGTTGAACTCGCCGCGGGAACCGAAACGACCGGGATTGACTTTCGAATGCAGCCCGTCCATGTCACCCAGGTCCGGGTAGCGATCGCGCCATCGAGCGCCGACTGGCGGGGAAGGAACGTGTTCGGTGGACTGACTCTACCGGGGCACTCGTCCGGCAACGAGTTCGGAAGGATATCCCCGGACTCGTCGGGTGCCTTCTTGTTCCCGCAGGTGTTTCCCGGGTCTTACGTGCTGGTGGCAGCCACCCTCGGCCCGGACAATGCCATCGGAGGCATTCAACGCGTCGAGGTGAAAGACCAGCCGGTCAATACTGTGATCGAGTTGCAGCGTGGCATCGATATCCATGGAACCGTGGAACTGGAGAGCGGTCCGAACAGCGCCCAAGTTCAACTCTCGCAGATCCGCATACTCCTCGTATCAGATTATCCGCAATTCATTTCGGGCAATGGGGCCGCCGTGAAGCAGGATGGCAGCTTCACCCTGAACTCCCTGGTTCCTGTTCTCTGGCGTATCTACGTGGATGGGCCCTCTGTTTTCGCAAAAACTGTTTGGTTCGGGACCAAGGAGTTGAAGGGACGTACGCTCGATCTGTCGAACGGTTTGCCGGGCGCACTGAAAATCGTACTCAGCGCAAACACCGCAACCATTCGTGGAACCGCGCCGCCGGGAACAACTGTTGCGTACCGCAATGAGGATGCCCCGTTCCTTTCGGGGCAGCCTCGACTAGTGGATCAGAGCGGACGGTTTCAAATTGTGGGCCTCGCGCCGGGAAGGTACCGCGTGGCCGCGGCAGAATCGCCCGCTGCTATTCCCAAGGATGGCGGGACCGAGATCACCATTCAGGAAGGTGAGACGGCGACGGTGGATTTGCCGCCGCGCTAGAAGGTTCACCGGGCAGGCTATAGCTTTGGTAAAGCGCCTGCGGATCGCGATCCGGCGCCGCTACGATCCTGCTCAGCTCGCCGCGATCCAGCCAGAGTACACTGCACGGCTCGCACGAATCCACGTCCACGTTGCCGCCTCCGCCATACAGATGCTGATCCATTTCCTGCTTGCACAGCGGGCAGTGCAGCATTCTGGCCGCGTCGAACTCGCGCGCTGCTTGCGAGCTTCTGGACCAATAGCGGTACTCGCGCAAAACATCCAGCAGCGGCAAAAACTTTTCCATCTCGAACAGCATCCCGTGACACTGCGTGCAGTACAGTAGGTCGTGGGACTCGATGGAGGCATCGGCCAGAGAGACTTCGCACACGGGGCAATGGTGCGCGGTGGGTTCCAGCACCAGCACGCCCTCCTCATCGGTGGGAGGCGCGATCTGGCTGCCGCAATAGTCGCAGATCATCAGGCCCTGATCGCGAGCCAAGCGCATGGGTGCGCCACAGTTTTCGCAGGTCATTTGTTTTTCGGCGTCACTTTGGAGACCACTTCAACCGTGTCCGGCTGCCCCGCGAGTTGGCTTGACATGTCGATGCCAATGGCCAGGTTTTGCAGGTCGTTGTTGTGATCGCGCCATCCGGTGCCATTGCTCAATTCCAGCCCGACCTCATATCCGCCCTTGGCCGTATTGCAGTAGCGCACGGTTCCCCGGCCTCCCACCGCCAGCGTCGGGCAATTGAAGGTAACCAGGGTTCGCGCGGGAAGGCTCACCGGAAGCCAGATTCTTGCGCCCGAAACGGAGACATCCGTTAACCGGCCTTGCAACATTCCTTCGTGCCCTTCGTAGTCTTCCCACAGAATCGTCACCACTTTGCTGATGGGGCTGCGCGAATGGCGCCGCCGCTCCCGTTTCCTCACGCTTCGTGGCATCCGTTTCCTTCTTCTTGGGTTCTAGCGACTCATCGTCCAATCCAGGAGATCTCTATACGATTAGGCGCGGCCCGGCCGGTCTAAGGTTTGTACACTACGCGGATTGGGTTCCATACTGACGATACAGAGTAGGTAATGCTCCCCGAAGCGCCTAGTACGGCACATGTCAGCGATCGGCAGGAGGTAGCGCTCACTTGCTATCTCAGTGTCATGCTGGCGATGGCTAGGTCCATGCGCACGGTCTGCTCGCGAGTCGGTCTCATTCATGGCGACCGGCTGACCCGATTGCCGCGCAGGCTGGGCTTTGAGACCACGCCTGAGGCGCTGGAAGAGAGCCGGGACGTCCTGGAAGCGGAGCTGGCCGAATACACGGAAGCCACTGCTGCATGGCTGGATGCCGGGTCTCAGTTAGCCAGGGAGATCGTGGAAATCGTTGCGGGGCTGGACCGGCACGCTATCGAGAGCGAAACCCTGCATGCCGCGATGATCGAAGATCTGGCCGAGCAAATGGCGGAGTCCGCCGAAGTGGACTCGGCTTCCGACGTCCGAGCCGCGCTGAAGCGCTACTCCATGGGTTTGCGCTCTTACCTGCAGCGCCGGAAACTGGAGAGCCGGTCCTCTCTGAAGGATCTGGAGTGTCGCGCGAACCAGCTCGCCGAGTGGCTGGCCCGCGCGGACCCGGCGCATAGCAGCGATCCGGTGACGGGTTTGCCGAACCGCGTGGAAACCGAGAGGCAACTGGAGGCGTGCTGGTCCAGTGCGAAGTCTGTCTCAGTTCTGATATTCGAGTGGACCGAGCTGGATGGGGCTAAGGCGTCGGGCGCGGCCCTGGCGATCGCCAAGCAGATTGCGGATCGCCTGGCGGAGCTGGTGCGTCCTCGCGATGTCGTGGGCCGCTGGGGATCAAATCAGTTGGCGGTTATATTCGAGTGTCCTGGCAAGGAGGCCATGCCGAGAGCCGGCAGCATAGCTGAATGGCTGACCGGCGGCTATTCGGCGGTGGTAGACGGCGCCATTGCCACCGTCCACGCTCGCGTGACCGTAATTGTGGTTGAGCGTCTCCCCGAGGAAACGCTCGCCGAGCTGGTTCAGAGGATTGAAGACGCCCGGGCCGGAGAACCGGCCGCAGTGGGAAGCGCCACTTAGGCGGTGCGGCGGAAGTAACCGCGCGCCAACTCCGGTTTTACTTCCAGAGCCTGCACCCAACAGGTGCGCGCTTCGTCTTTTTGGCCCAAGGACTCGAGCGCGTGTCCCAGGTTCAGTCTGGCTTCGGCGAAGTCCGGCCGTGCCTCCAGCGCCAGGCGGTAGAACTTCACCGCGTCCTCCGGATTGTTGAGCTGCTGCGACAGTAGCCCGGTATTATAGAGGATCTCCGAGGTTGCCACGCCGACTTCGATCAAGCGGCGATGGTACTTCAGGCCCTTCTCGCGATCGTCGCGCTTGAGCGCGGTAGCGGCCAGGCCTTTCAGTGCCTCCACCGAGTCCGGATGGCGCGACAACAGCTTGCGAAGAACGGCATCGGCCTGCTCATAATGGCCCGCGTTGGAATGGGCCATGCCCAGGTTGATTTCGGCTTCGGGCCAATCCGGCTGTTTCGTCAGGCAAGCTTCAAAGGCGGCGATGCTTCCGGCGTTGTCGTTGTGCTGCAGCCGCAGATAGCCGAGCCGGAACCAGGCGTTTTCGAGAGAAGGAGTTTTCTCCACCAGCTTGGCGTACATGTTTTCCGCTTCGTTCAATTGGCCCTGGCGTTCGGCCATCCAGGCCACTTGGAAGCGCAGGTCGTCCCGGTCGGGCGCGATCTGAATGGCGCGTTCAAAGCAGGCGCGCGCCTGGGCGAGTTCTTCCAGTTCCAGGTAGACCACGCCGAGGTTCACGTGCGCGTAGATGGCTTCCTCACGGATCGCGCGGGCTTTTTGGTAGGCTTCGATGGCCTCCGGCAGACGGCCCAGCCGTTGACAGGCGACGCCGAGGTTGAACCAGTCGTTATAGACGGCGGGCGCGAGTTCGGTGAGGCGCAAGGCATGTTGCGCGGCGGATTCGAAGTCATCGCGCGCAAACGCTGCGACGGTGAGCCCCTCCAGCGCGGCGCGGGCGTCGGGATGAATCACCAGCAAGCGCTCCGCATAGTTGCGGACCATTTCGTAATCCTTGCGCTGCAAGGACAGGCTGATCATATTGACCAGCGAATCTTCCGCCTTGGGATTGCGCTCAAGAATCCGCTGGTAAAGCACCGCGGCTTCTTCGAATTCCCACCCCATTTGCAGAGCCACGGCCTTGCCGAACATCGCCGCTTCGTTGTCCGGAACACGGGCCAGCGCGGCATCGAAGGCCTCACGCGCTTCCTGCGGCTCATTGAGATGCAGCAAACAGGCGCCGATCGCCAACTGCATCTCCAGCGCCTTGGCGCCCAATGCGAGCGCCTGCCGGAAAGTTTCCACCGCCTCGGCATAGCGGCCCAGGTTCTGCAGGCTGAGACCAAGGCTGGAGCGGACGTCGGAATCCTGCGGGCGCAGCGCGGCCAGGCGCGCGTAGCTGGCCGCGGCATCCTCGTAACGCTGCAGCTCAAACTGGAGGTGCGCGCGGGCCGCGGTGATCTCCGTCAAGCTGCTTTCATTGGCCCCTGCTTCCGAGCCCTCCAAAGCTTGCAGAGCCCGTTCGCTGTCGCCCTGAATGTAATGGGAGACGGCGCGCGCCAGATTGCGCGAGGAAGGGTCTGGCTGAAGGGCGCTGGGGACGGCGCTGGCGACTTCAGGGCCCGCGGCGATGTGAATGCCTGCGGCCAAGTTTTGGTCTGTCTTAAGTAATTGTTCCATCAATCCACCTCGTTTCCTCGAACCTGGAGCAAATCACCAGAACGAATCGTGCCTCGTTCTACCCTGGGATTAGCCCAGTATATGTACTGAAGTTGTTTGATCGACGTTCTAAGGCTTTTTCTTTATAGGTGCCCGCCTTCTTAGACACCAAATTGAGCGCGGACCTTAGCGAGCGAGTACTACCGCTCAAGTGAGTGGGGTTGCGCGAGCGCCGGGTAGGGAAGCGGTAAGGGACCAAGCCAGGCGGTTGAGAGCCGAAAAGGACTCGATCCTTCGGGCGGCCTGCGCGGGAGGAATTGCGCGCCCCCAGACCTTGTCGCTGGAAGGTGCCACAGCGATGGCTGGCGCTTGCCGCTGATCGGAGAATATCGGGAGCACGGTGCCGGACTCCTCGCGAACACTCCAGGCCAGGCCGGAACTGCTGTTGGCCACGTCGACAGAAGCTACCTGGAGGGTGTCTTCTGACGCTGTGCCGAAAACCACCAAGCCATTCACCGGCTCGATCTCGAAAGTGGCTGAGGCCGGCGGCCGGACGGTCATGGCAGCCGGTTGTACCCGGACTGGAGCCAGGCTAGGCGGAGCGGTTCCCTCGCTGCCCGGAGCAATCGCCTGGATGGCCACTTCGCGTTCGGGGGTTGGTATGGGCGCCACCGGTGTCCAGAAAACTCCGTTCGGCCGCGGCAGCAATGGCGTGATGCGGTTCCCGCGCCTGCTGGGAGGCAACGGCCGAAGCGCGCAGGGGCAGCCTCGAACGGCACTAACTCCCACCGGCGCAGGGCCGCCCAGATTGGATGGGTTGCGAGCCGGAATTGAGACCGTAAGTGAGTGCGACCACGTAACCAGCGACATGGGGCTGGGCAAAGAAGGCTGCAAGTGCGCCGCGCTTTGGATCCACTCCTGTTCGGAAGCCGAAGACGGAAGATAGCATGCCTCACGCCACAACGCTCGCGTGCTGGACCAGAACGCCATGACGGGTGTGGCTACCGAAGCGGTCTTTGACAGGAGCAGGGTAGGAAGTGGGCTGGGAATCGCGGGCGCTGTCGCTACTGGCGGGGGAAGGCTGGTAGCGCTAGCCCATCCAAGAGGAGCAGAGTCCGCAGCCGGATTTAACCCGGTCCGCACCGGCCAGGAAACATTGACAAATCGTGGGAGCTGGCTGGCGACGTCGCTCCGCAGCCACGCGGAATCTAGCTCACTGAACGAAGTCTCATACGGTACGGGGCTCAACGAAGCCACCGGCAGTACGTTGGATGCTTTGGGCAATGCGAATACTCGGGATGCCAGTGGCGGTGTCCCGGCGGATATCGCACGGCGCGGACTGATGGTTCCTTCGAGAAGCGAGAGTGGCGCGACGCGTGGTTCGGCAGGCTGGACTGCGACATACGGCTCCGCAGCGAAAGACGTGAAAGTGGACAGCGCGCCGAGATTCTCGTGCATGACCGGGGGAACCAATCGCACCAGGTCCCTCTGCGGGCGCAATATGCCGGTTACCTGCGGAAGTGGAGGATGGGACCCCAGGCGCCCTTTCCAAAACGGCTGGTACGCATTGGTCGGGGGCGGGGGAGCGAATATCGAGCCAGCAGGGCCGCCAGGTTGCTGGGAAGGCAGCCGCGGCTGCGGCAAGGGGGTTTCGATGGAGACATTCTGAGGAGGCGGAACTGGTCCTTTGCCACGATATGGCTCGCCCATTCGCAGCGGGATCATCTTCGCGCCATTCGAGTCGAGCAGCAGCGTAGCCGTTGCCGAGACCACAACCGGCGGGTAGCCTTGCGGGACTGGACGCCAGGTGGACTGGCTCGTGATCGGCGTTACTTCAGCGGAAGGCTGCGCCGGAGAAACCTCCAGGACAAGGGAGCGTGAGGCCCGCAGCAGTGGCTCCGGCGCGGGACTGGCCGGCAACTGAACGCTGGCAGTGACCAATTCCTCAACATCGTAGGTTTTCAGCGGTATCGCGGGCTGATCCTGACGAGAGGGCAATTCGGGAAGAAAGGACGCGGTTTCAGGCAGATCACTGACAGAGTCTGTCCCAACGGCTTCCACCAGACTAGCGATTTCGAGAGTGGGCGAGGTTTCCTCGGTGCCCTCCGTGGCTTGAAGTTCTGGCACCGGATCGGCTGGCGTCTGTTCGGCATTCGCCTGCGTTTTCTCCGCCTGAGCTTCTGCCAGATCCTGCTTGGCGTCGAACCGCGGCTGCTTCGGTTTGTTTGGAGTAACCTCGGTTACGGATTCGCGAAGGCGCTCAAAGGAAAGGCCGAAGTGCAGTTCCTGATGCTCCAGACAGCAGAATTGCAGCCCTTTCAACCGTTGGATCATCCCTAGTTTCTTGTTGCAATATTGGCAAACCATCTGTTGAGCTCTCCGCCACCTTAACCTTCGGCGGAATGAGGCTAGGCCAGCAGGGCTAAGAAGCCCTAGGGCCTCCATCTCACGCCGGGTAGCCTTAGGGCAAGCCTAGGTGAAAGAGCTGACTTGTTTCCCCGTGGAAATACGTCGTGGTAAGCTTTTCGAAAGATGCCGGACCATCGTGATCCGCCGATCCTGCACGAGCAGCCGCCCACGGCTCCGCTCTCCCGGTGGGTGGAGTGCGCGTGGTTTCTAAATAGTACTGAGGCTGTCCCAGCGCATCGTGTTCCGCCGGATGGTTGCCTGGATATCGTCTATGATCGGGCGAACGGCCTGCGCGCCATCGGGACCATGACCAAGGAGCAGCAGTTTCATTTTTCGAAAGGCGCTTACTTGGCTGGTGTCCGTTTTCGGCCCGGACTGGCCGGGAGTTTCCTTGGTGTACGCCCAGTGGAGCTGACCGATAGCTCAACACTGCTCGAAGATTTGTGGCCGCGCCGCGCCCGCGAGTTGCAGCGCCAGTTGGATGATTCTGAATCGGTGGAAGGCGCGATGCGGATCCTGTTCGGCAACTTGCCCGCGCCCAATACTGCTCTTACGCCGACGCAACGGGCCCTAGAAGCACTGGCCGCTGCCAATGGAAACGCCAATCTGGACGACATGGCTCGCCACGCCAATTTGAGCCCGCGACAGTTTCGCCGCCGCTGCCTGGAAGAAAGTGGGCTGACGCCGAAGCAGCTCTGTCGCGTGCTGCGCTTCCGTCACGCCTGCCGCATGGCGGGGGAGCACGGCCGGCCGAATTGGTCCGCCATCGCGGCCGAAGCCGAGTATTTCGATCAGGCGCACCTGATTCGCGACTTCCACCAGTTCACCGGCCAAACGCCCATGTCCGTTTTTTCCAATACCCGGCAGCGCCGCTCAGGCTAGGATCGAGCCATGAAGATCACAGCCGTTTTGATGGTGGAAGAGATTGAAAAATCACTGCCCTTCTGGATGGACCGGATGGGTTTCACAAAAACCGTGGATGTGCCGGAAGGCGATCGGCTCGGCTTCGCGATTCTGGTGCGCGATGGAGCGGAGATCATGCTGCAAACCGTCGAAAGCGTCCGCAAAGACGCTCCGCAGTTTGTGCCGCAGAGCTTGTCCCACGATGCCGGCCTTTTTGTCGAAGTCGACGATTTTGCCGATATTTTGAAGCGCCTGGAAGGCTATCCCACGGCGCTGGAGGAACGAACGACGTTCTACGGCATGCGCGAAATCGGGGTACGCGAGCCAAACGGGCACATCGTGGTATTCGCAGCGCCCGGCTCGGCTTAGCGCGTCCCAGTCGCGGTTCACAACTGTTTCCACAAGATCGTGGTGTCGCACCAGGAGCCATCGGGATACAGTGCACATTTCGGGATGACTCCCGCTTTGGTCCATCCCAGGCGCAGGTACAATCGTTCAGCCCGATCTCCCGTCACCGTATCCAGAACCAGCAGGGTCTTGCCCTCCATGCGGCTGGCTTCTTCCGCGGATTCCATGAGCCGTTGGCCGATGCCATGGCCACGCGCCGATCGCAGAACGAGCAGCTTGGCGACATTCGCCCGATGGGGTTGATTGGGAGGCATCGCGGTAAGAATCTGGACCGTGCCCACCAATTTCGAATCGACAAAAGCGGCTAGCAGGATACGGTCGCCTTGTCGAACGCCCTCGGCAACCTCCTCGAAAAACGATTCCGCCTCCGCCCTGGAAAGCGAGGCCAGGAAGCTCACCGACGCGCCTCCTTCCACGCAGTCCAGCAGAACCTCAGCGAGGTCGCCCGCATATTGGCGGGCGTGCTCCGCGGTCAATCGCCGAATTTCGATCACCAGAACAGCTTACGATTTCGATAAGGAGGGCGTCAGGCTTCTTCAGGCAGAGCGTTTTCGGGGAGAGGCTGGAGAGCGTCCACGGCAAGGCTCTTTCTTGCCGCGCGCCATCGCAAGAACAGAAGCAGCGGAATGGCCGCTCCGATGGCAGCCAAGCCGTCCACCAGCAAAAGTCCTCGGATGCCGGCCATTCGGAATCCCTGGCCGTCCGTCCAAGTCATATACACGATGGCGCCGTTGGATGCGGCCGCGAATAGCCCGAGCTGGGTGGCCGCGGTCGGATTTCGGATTCCCACTAATTGCAAACCCAACGCTGAAAACGCCGCATAATTTAAACCCGCCACGCCGTTGTAGGCGAGCACTCCGGCCATGAATACGGCTGGCGTATGGGGAGCGGCAGCCATCGCGAGAGCGCACAGGCCGGCGAGCACTCCGCCGCTGATGTAGAGTACGCCACGATCCACCCGGTCCGCGATATATCCGCCCACGACGGATCCAAAGGCGCTGGTGATAGCGGCTCCAGCGCCGGTGATCCAGACCACCCATTGCGGGCTGGCGTGGAACTCGTTGCCCAGGCCGGCGAACAAATTGATGGCCGCGACGCAACCGACGGGGGTCAGGAAGAGCAGAAAGCCGGTGAGAACCTGGGGCTGCCGGGATGTCTGCACCACGCTCCGAAACGTTCCACCAAAAATTTGGCGCAGGCCGAGCACAGGTTCGGCCGGCTGTGGAAAACGCAACAGAAATAATGTGGACGCCAGCACCGCGAAGGTGATGATCATCCCCAAGGTCCGGAACGGCAAGCGGGTGGCCAGCCACATTGTGAGCATGGCTCCGAATGCGCCGCCGCCCAGGTTGGCCGCGTTGATCCACCCACCAACCTTTCCGCGCTCCGTATCCGGGACGAATTCCGAGATCCAACCGTAGACGCCGGCGCTCTGCAGCACAATAGCCAATTCAGCCAGCAATAGAAGAGCGGTGAACAGCGATAGGCGGGCAGGGGAAAAAAGCCACAGGGCCGCTCCCAGGCAGCCTGCGGAAGCGAACGCGAATCCGAACGAGTAGGCGCGGCGCGTCAGGCCCACATCGACGATGGGTGTCACCAGGAACGCCCAAAACGTGGGCGACATCGCGACAGCGCTGACGGTTGCGATGTGATCGACGGTGACGCCGGCCTTGCTCAGCAGGAACGGCAGCGTAGTGATGATGAATCCGGCTACCAAACCGAAGGTCAGGAAGCCCAGGCCGATCTGCCACGGAGGCGGCGGATTCGAATTGGTGGCCGTCTCCATTGAGTTTCGCGGGACTCACGCCAGTATACACTGGGCGGTGTCCGCTTTCGCTAGTGAGTCCGGCGTGACGCCTCCTTACCAGCGTTGTTCAGTGGCCGGAGAGCAATTCGACAGCATTCGGCTCTCGCCTTCCATGCGATCGAAGACCGATTGAAGGGCGACGCGCCCCGGACCCCACAAACGCAGCCAATAATATCGGTTGCTCCAGTTGGACAAACCGAACCCGAGGCCCAAGCTGAAGCCGGCCCGGGGATGCTCGAAATGCAATTGCATCTGGACCGAGGGATCTTTGAAAATCAGCGACGTTGGTTTCACCAGAATAGTTTCGCCGGGCCCAAGCTCACGCACGAAAACGTTGCCCGAAGCGTGCAACAGCAACAGCCCCGGCGTCTGTGGTGAAGTGAAGCGATCCATGAACATGCCGACCGGATAATGCGTTTCCTTGTCGTCTCCGTTCTGGGTGGTGTACCAGATGTTGGTCGCGAACCAATCGTAGGCGACGTTGCTGGTGGCCAGCATAAACAGGTGCTCGCGCACATCCACCTCTTCCCCCGGCTGCAAGGGAAGCGCGATCATTTCGCCGGGCGCGTCGCGCGAAAATGCAATGTGGCCGGGCCCCTGCGCCTGCATCATGATGAGCGGCAGCCCCGCGAACATGCGCTTCCATCCGGAAGCGAGCGGCATGGTGGTGATGTTCAACTGCGGATCTTTCCACAGCACCACGTGATGCGTGAAATAGATGCTGTCCGAAGCGGAAAGATTGACGTCGGCCACCGGCACGTAGAGCCCTTCGATCTGGCAGACCGAGTTGCCGAACTGAAGCTTGGCCATGTCCTTGCGGCCCGGCAACTCGCCCCAGCCGGATTCACTGCGGACTTGCGGCGCTCTGACGGTGGCGCCACAGCGCGGGCAGCTTAACTGAGCGGCGGAGATTTCGGCGCCGCACCACGGGCAGGTGGTTGGAACAACGGTGGATGTTACGGGCGCCTCCGGAGGGCGAGGCGGCGGCTGCGCGGGGCGCGAATATTCAACCGAGGCGGAGGGTTGAGGGTTAGGAACGGGGGCGGGCGCAGGCGCGGGCGATCGTTGGATGGCGCCGCCGCACGCCGTGCAGAAGTTGGCTGTATCAGGAAGCGGGTTGCCACAATTGGTGCAGAACATGGTCGCGTTTACTCGGTATGGTGATGCACGTACATGGACTGGATGCCGATGCGCCCGGGCCCGGTCATGCGGGCAAAGCTCATGTTCGTTCCGCCGAAAAGTCCGGTGCCCAGACGCTGGAACTCCACGTCCATGGTGACCGAGGAATCCTTGTAGAGAAACGCGCCCGGTTCCACCATGATGCTTTCGCCGGGCTGGAGCTTGCGTTCGAAAACGTTTCCGTAGCCGTGCAGCAGAACCAGGCCGGGGCTATTGGACGTCACGAAGCGATCCATAAACATGCCCTGGCCGCCGAACAGAATATTGGTGAGCCCTTTCACCCGCACGAAGGAATAATTGATCTGGTGCGAGGCCAGAACAAAGGCGTGTTCCCGAGCGTCCAGCTCCATTCCGGGATGCAGCGGCAGCACCACCAGCTCGCCCGTCGCGTCGCGCGAGAAAGCGATGCGGCCCGGGCCCGTGGCCACGCTAATAATGAACGGCATGCCGGCGAAGGCGCGTTTGAGGCCGCCGGGCAATTGCAGCACCGTCAACGGAACGTTGTCGTCCTTCCACAGCATGATGTGGTGCTCGAAGAAAACCGAATCGTTGGCGCCCAGATGGATTTCGGCCACCGGCACGATTTCGCCTTCCACCTGGCAGGTGCTGGAGCTGAACGAAAACTCGGTCATGTCGCGCAAGCGCGGGGCTTCGCGCCAGCCGGACTCGCTCACCAGGTTGCGAATGTCCAGCGGTGCGCCGCACGCGCGGCAGGTGAGCGCGCTTTTTTCGTTCATGCCCTGGCACCACTGGCATTGGATCCGTTCCAGCGGCTCGGCCAAGTGAGCGGCGTCGGTCATTGGGGAAGCACCTCCATCAAGAACATTGTCTACCCTCTGCGGCTAGCCGCGATGCTGATAAATCCCGATCACGTTGCCTCCCGGATCGCGGAATCTTGCGGTGATCTCCGGCGCATCCGCGCCGATGGGCTGCACGATCTCGCCGCCGTTTTGAACGATCAAATCCAGCGTCGCGGCCGCGCTGTCCACCATGATGTAGACCATTAGACCAGGTGCCGCAGATGGTGGGCGGTTCAATCTCCATGCTCCGCTGACTTGGCCCACCCCGTCGTCGAAGGTGACCGAGCCATCCGGACGCTCGCGGACGCTCCAGCCGAAGACGCGCTGGTAAAAGTCCGCCGACCGGGCAACGTCGGTGGCCGGAATTTCGATGTAGCAGATTTTTCCGTTTCCGAACGTGGGGGGCATCCATAAAGACTATCGCGATAAATGGGCAGTTTCGCAACTCGTCAAGTACTGCTCAAAATCGCGGAGCCCTTGGGGCGATCCGATTTCATAGAAGCGTTCATGAACCTGAAAGCCCGCGAGCTTGCCCTCCATGCTCAATTTGTGAAACAACGCCGCGAGATCGGAGGACGTGGGGCCGTCCAATAGATTGCGGCGAAAACAGGAGAGCCCGTAATCGATGTACTGCATGCCCGGCGCCGCTGCTTTGTCGTACAGGACGACGCGCCCAGGCTGGTAGATCACGTTGCTGCGATCCCAACGGCCTTCGTTGCGAAGGACGGTCATCAGGGCAGGTAAGTTACTGGCTTGAAACGCGCGCCAAACAGGATCGAATTCCACCGGCAGGAATGAATCGCCGTAGATGACGAAGAAGCTCTCGTCGAGAACGCCTTCCTCCCGCGCCAGGCGCAGCGCTCCGGCCGTCCCGCGTAATTGCGCGCCTTCGTCCACGTAGCGGATGGCGGGAACCGGCGGCTTTTCCCCGGCCCAATAGCGGCGGATCAGATCGCCCTGGTGTCCGATGGAATAAATGACTTCGGTGATGCCTTGCGCGGCCAGCCAATGCAACTGGTGCCAGGCGAAGGGACGCCCGTGGGCGGGCAACAGCGTCTTGGGACAACTCTCGGTGAGGGGACGCATCCGAGTCCCGAGCCCACCAGCGAGAATCACGCATTGCATCGGATACGCCTCATCTAATCGCGTGACAACAGCTTCGAACCTTCGTGATCGAATTTGAAGCGGAACTCGCGCAGGCCTTCGCTCAGCATGGCGCGGCGCAGAGCGTCGCGATCGTCCGCATAGAACAGAAGGAAGCCGCCGCCGCCCGCGCCCACCAGCTTGCCGCCCACCGCGCCATTTTCGCGGCCGATTTCGTACCAGCGATTGATGCCTTCATTGGTGGTGCCTGGCGACCGTTCTTTCTTGTGCATCCAGTGCTCGTGCATCAGCTCGCCGAAGCGCCGGGTGTTGCCTTGCTCCAGCGCCAGCTTGATGCATTGCCCCAGCTGCTTGGTGAAGTGCAGGTTTTCGAGCATCGCATGGTCGCCCAATTCGGAGCGGACCTTCTGGTCGTCCAGCACCGCTGAGGCGTTACGCGAGTAGCCGGTGAAAAACATCATGAGACGATCTTCGAGATTGTAGAGGGTGCTGTTGCTGATGTTCAGCGGCGCTACGCTGACTTGCCCATCCTCTGAAAACTCGAAGCACGCCAAGCCGCCAAAGGCCGCGATGTACTGATCCTGCTTGCCAACCGGCTCCCGTAGAATTTCAATCTCGATCTTGCAGGCTTCTTCGGCGACCACCGCCGGATCCACGTATTTGCGCTTAAAGGCGTGGACCGCCCGTAGCAGCCCAACGGTGAAAGCGCCCGACGATCCCAGGCCGGTGCCGGCGGGCACATCCGCCATGCTGACGACCTCAATGGGCGGACAAACATCGTGCATCCGCAGCGCTTCCCGGATCAAGGGATGGCGGATGTCATCGAGCGCCATGGCGTGCTCTAGCGCCGAGTATTTGAGGAAGTACCCACCGCTGAAAGTTTCGTTGATGCCCACGTAGATATGCTTATTGATGGCGGCTGAAATGACGAAGCCGCCAAAGCGTCGATAGTAAGAGGGCAGATCCGTGCCACCTCCGCCGATGGAGATGCGCAAGGGTGTACGCGTGATGATCACAGCCAATAGAATCATCGGCATACCGGCGGCTAATCTATAGAAGAAGATGAAATTTCCCCGATCGAGCGGCATTTTGCTGCACCCCACTTCGCTCGCCTCGCCGCATGGTATCGGAGATCTGGGCGCCGAAGCCCGGCGCTTTGTCGATTTCCTGGCTGCTGCGGGCCAGAAGCTGTGGCAGGTGTTGCCGCTCGGGCCGACCGGGTACGGCGACTCGCCCTACCAGTGCTTCTCGGCGTGGGCGGGCAATCCTTTGCTCATCAGCTTAGAGAGGCTAGTCGAGCAAGGCTTCCTGGACGCCTCCGCGCTGGATGGCGCGCCTCAATTTCCCCAAGACCGGGTGGATTTTGAGCGGCTGATCCCGTGGAAAACTGCGGGGCTTGAATCGGCCCGGCATGGCCCTGGATTCGAGGCGTTTTGCGAGGCGAACCGGCACTGGCTGGACGATTTCACATTATTTGTGGCGCTGAAGGCGCACCATCAGGGCGCCGCTTGGACCAAGTGGGAACCGGATGCGCGCGACCGCGATCCGAAGGCGATAGCCAGGTGGCGCGACCAGCTCGCCCGCCAAATCGATTCGCAGCAGCTTCTTCAATTTGTCTTTTTCGAGCAATGGCGCGAGCTGCGTGAATATGCACGAGCGCGCGGGGTCCGAATCATGGGCGACCTGCCGATTTACGTCGCGCACGACAGCGCCGACGTCTGGGCCAATCGGCAATATTTTCGTTTGGACGCGCAGGGCAATCCGACCGTGGTCTCCGGTGTGCCTCCCGATTATTTCAGCAAGACTGGCCAGCTTTGGGGCAATCCGATTTATCGCTGGGACATGCTGGCCGCGGACGGTTACCGTTGGTGGCTGGATCGCTTTCGCGCGACTTTCGAAATGGTGGACATGATACGGCTGGATCATTTTCGCGGGTTCGAAGCTTATTGGGAGATTCCGGCTACCGAGCCTACGGCGGTGAACGGTAGATGGGTGAAGGGTCCGGGAGCGGAATTGTTCCGCGCGGCAAAAGCCAAGCTGGGCGAGCTTCCCTTGGTTGCGGAGAACCTGGGCGTGATTACGCCCGAAGTGGAGGCGATTCGCGAAGAGTTCGGATTTCCGGGCATGGCGGTGCTGCAGTTTGCCTTTGGAACCGATCCGCAGGCGCCCACGTTTCGCCCGCACAACTATCCGCGGGAAGTGGTGGCATATACCGGGACGCACGACAACGATACGACGGTGGGGTGGTGGAGGAGCCAAGGCTCGGGCGACAGCACGCGGACAGACGAGGACATCCGGCGCGAGCGCGATTTTGCGATGCGTTATCTCAACACCGACGGGTCCGAGATTCACTGGACATTTATTCGCACGCTGATGGCTTCGGTAGCCAATACAGTGATAGTTCCTCTGCAGGATGTGCTGGGATTAGGAACCGAGGCGCGCATGAATCAGCCGGCGACGTTGGGTGGAAACTGGCGGTGGAGATATCGTCCGGGTGCGTTGCAGCCGGAGTTCGCACAGCGCTTGCGGGAGCTGGAGGAGTTGTACGAAAGGATCTAGCTGTCAGTGGCAATCGCCGTCGCTTAAGCGGTCGAGAACTCGCGCCGTCGCTTGGTGGGCCTGTTAAGTAGAGACCGTACTAGCGCAAGGCGGCGCTGGCCAGGATGCTGAGCTTTTCCCAGGTGGGAACGCGGATGCGTTTTTCGAGCACGTTAAAATTCGAGCGCTCGATCCTGGTGAGCAGACGGCGGTATATCTCGACCAGCGCCCACAGGGATGGGCGGCTGCGCGCGTGAACCAGCGCGATCAAGGGCCGAGATTCGTCGTAATAAGCTCGCGCGCGCTGCGCCTCGAAGCTCATCAGTTTAACGAAGCGCTCGTCATGTTTCGCTAAGTCGGCGCCGAATTTGCGGATGTCCTCTTCGGGAATGTAGATGCGGCCGTTTTCGCGATCTTCACGCACGTCGCGCAAGATGTTCGTCAGCTGGAACGCGATCCCGCATTTTTCAGCCAGCACCAGGGCTTCGGGCGATTCGAATCCGAAGATGTGAATGATGGTGAGTCCAACCACGCTCGCGACTTGATAGCAGTAATGATAGAGTTCATCGAAGGTCTGGAGCTGCTTGGGCTGCAAGTCCGAGCTGACGCCCGCGATCATCTCGTAGAAGTATTCGTGCGGGATGCTGAAGCGCCGCACGGTATCGTGAAACGCCGGCCACAGCAGATTTTCGCCGTATTGGCCCGCCAGCGCGCAATCCAGATCGCGCCGCCAGCGCTCGATGCCCTCGCGCGATGCTTCCTCGCCTTCGCTGATGTCATCGCAATAGCGCATGAAGGCGTAGATGGCGCACATGGCATCGCGTTGTTCGCGAGAAAGGAGCAGGAAAGAGTAGTAAAAATTTCTGGCTCGAGTACGCGCGATGCGCTGGCAGAAGGCATAGGACTCCTTCAGGCCTACAGCGTGTTCCACAGGCTCCCGACGAGCAACTGGACGCGCTCGAACTTGGAGATGGCCGGGCGCCGCGCCAGCACGTTGAAATTTTGCTGCTCGATCTTTTCGAGCACGCGCATCCCGCCCCGGCTGAACAGATCCAGATCGAACGCCAGACGCTTATCCACCGTTTTTACCAGCGGCAGACCCTCGATGAAAAGCCTGCGCGCCACATCGATCGAATCGCGCATCACGGCTTGAAATGCGGCGTTAAAAGTGCCCGCCCGCAAATCGGCGACAGTATAGCCGTGCCGCGCCAAAACATCCAACGGCAGGTAGATGCGATCCTTTTCCAGATCCACCGTTACATCTTGCCAGAAATTTGCAAGCTGTAAAGCCGTGCAGGTGGCATCCGACATGCGGTCGCGCTCGGCGTCCGCATATCCACACAAGCGCAATACCAGACGGCCCACGGGATTCGCGGAGCAGCGGCAATAGCCGAACAGTTCGTCCCAGTTGGCATAGCGGGTGACGCGCTGGTCCTGTTCAAACGCGCTGATCAAATCCGCGAAAAGCTGCTTCGGAAGATCGTACTTTCGCGCCGTGCCTTCCAAGGCGACAAACACGGGATGCTGTACCTGCCCGGAATACATGGCTTCCAGCTCATCGCGCCACCAGCCAAGCAGGCGCAGGCTCTCGGCCGTATCGCCGATCTCGTCGCCTAAATCGTCCGCCCAGCGGCAGAAGGCGTAGACGTTGTAGAAATCCTGGTGCAGCCGCTTGGGGAGAAGAAAACTAACGACGTGGAAATTTTCGTAATGATGGGTCGCGAGCCAGCGTGTGTATTGCTCGGCTTCGGCCTGCGTGTAAGTGCCGCCCAGCGCCTCGGGAGAATTGACGTAGTCTTTGGGCGCAAGGAGCGGCACTAGGGTATGATCGCGGTCTTCATGTGACCGTTGTGGCTCATCAAGTGGCGCATCACTTCCAATAGATTCGTAAGCGGCTCCACGCGGTTGACGAAATCGCGCGCGGTGATGACGCCGCGGCTGACGAAGTCCAGCGCCCGGCGAATGTGTGCCGGCGTGTGGTGGAAGCTGGCCTTGCAGGTGATTTCCGAATAATGCAGCAACTGCGTGTCGAGCTGGATTTTGCTTTCGTTGGGGCAGCCCCCGAAGAAATTGACGATTCCGCCACGGCGGAGTGACTTGGCGGCTGTCTCCCAAACTTCCGGACTGCCGACGGCCTCAATCGCAATGTCGGCGCCGCGCCCGCCCGTGAGCGCGCGCACTTTATCCACGGTTTCGCCGGGATCGCCCGAGATCACCAATTCATCGGCGCCCATGGCGGCGGCGCGGTCCAGTTGCGTTTTCCGGCGTCCCAGCGCCAGAACGCGCGCGCCGTAAGACTTCGCCAGCCGAACGAACATCAGGCCGATGGGGCCCAAGCCGATCACCGCGATGGTATCGCCGGGGCGCATGGAGGTCTCATCGATGCCTCGCAAAACGCAAGCCAGCGGTTCCACCAGCGCCGCGTCCTGATAGGTTACGTGCGAGGGAATTTCGTACATATTCCTTTCGACGATGCGCGCTGGAATACGGATGTACTCGGCGTAAGCGCCGTTGTTGAACAGCAGATCCTCGCACAGATTCTCATTGCCGCGTTTGCAATAGAAGCACTCCATGCAGGGCGCGGAATTCGCCGCCACCACTCGCTGTCCGACGTGGAAATTGCCTACGTCCTTGCCAACAGCCACGATATCGCCGGCCAGCTCATGCCCGAACAAAGCGGGCGGAACGATCATGCGGGCGTGATAACCACGGCGAAATACTTTGACATCGGTGCCGCAGGTCAGCGCCGCTTGCACGCGTACTAGTACGTCGCCCTCGCCTATGCTGGGGACGGCCACGGACTCGATCTGCAAGTCCTCTTTGCCATACAGCACGGCCGCTTTCATTTGCGTCTGCACTAAGACCACCTTTGGGGTTGCACTATAATTTTCAACGATTTAGGTTCCGGATGCAACGCCAGCTCAATACCGGCCCTGATCTCGTTCAACGGAAAACGGTGCGAGATCAAGTCCTCCACCGGCAACGCGCCGCTGAAAACCAGGTCCGCGGACTGCTTCTGTAGATCCACAGAAGCGCTATAAGATCCAAAAATATTCCGTTCTCCCACGCAGATGTCGGCGCCCGAAAGCTCGACGCGCTCCTGATGAGAGGTTTGCGCGAACAGCAGAATGCGGCTACCGGGGCGCGAATATTTCACGGCCTGCTCCACGATGCCGGGCGCGGAGGCGGCCACGATCACCGAGTCGGCTCCCCGGCCGCCGGTCATATCCAGGATGCGCTCCTGCAGGCCGGGGTCGCGCGGATCGAGCGCTGCCGCTGCGCCGAAGCGCAGGGCCAGTTCGCGGCGAAACGGCATGGTGTCGGTAGCCACCATGGTGGCGCCGGAGCGCTTCACCAGCGCTGTGAATAGTAAACCGATCGGTCCTTGGCCCAGAATCACAACTACGTCTTCGGCGCGCGGATCCAGTTGAACCACGCCCTTCACGCAGGTATTCACGGGCTCGACGAAACAGGCGCGATCATAGGACACGCCATCGGGAATTTTCTCGATGCCGCGCTGGACAATCCAATCCATCACGCGGACATATTGCGAAAAACCTCCGCCCGCCGGTTCGTATCCGGCGGTAACGCCGACTTTTTTGTAGACCGGGCATTGCGCGTACAGCTTGTGCCGGCAGTAAAAACATTCGCCACAGGGGATGTGATGGAAGACGATGACACGATCGCCGGGCGAGAATCCCCGCACGCCGGCCCCGATGGCCGCCACCACGCCGGCCGTCTCATGTCCAAAGATGCGCGGCGGCGCCAGCAGGTTATATTCGATCTTCTTGAGATCGGTGTGACAAATCCCGCAGCTCTCCACGCGGATCAGCACTTCGCCCGGTCCGATGGCAGGCGTCGGCACCTGCTCCACCGACACCATGCTGTCGCCGGTATAGACCGCAGCCCGCATTGCAACGGGCGCCGCAACTAACTCAGAATCGAGCGTCGGCAAGAAAGTCCCCCAGCGCCTTTGAGGCGCGTTTCGTTGTCTTATTCAATTTAATCAGTTCTGGAATCATGATTCCGGGCCGCCGCAGGGCCGCCGCCAGGATGCGGGCCCGGCTGAAGCGGCCATCGGGCGATCGCATGGAATTAAAGTCCAGCGGAAAACTTTCTTCAAAAGTATCGGTCACAACGCGTACCGCATAAAACGGAATGTCGTATTGTTGCGCGCGCTCCGCCACCGCCGCAGCTTCCATCTCCACGGCATCCGCGCCCAACCGGCCAAGCTCGGCTTTTTCCACGGCTGTGGATACGACGCGGTTGATGGAAAGCAGTTTCCCGGTTTTAAACGATTGGGGGCTGGAAGGAAGCCGAGCCGGCATCGCGCCCACAACTTCGGTAGCGGCAAAAATGTCACAAGCGTGCAGCGAAGGATGCAAGCCGCCACAGAACCCGATGCTGATCAACCCGTCTACTGTCTGTCTCATTTTCACCACGTCAACCGCGGCTCCGGCCAGTTTCGGTCCCGGGCCGTTCGCCAAGATCGCGATTTGCACCCCGTTGAGCTGGCCCAGCCGGGCGAAATCGAGAGGCCAACGGGGCTTGGCTACCTCGTCGACATGGACGAGCAATCCTTCCAATTCACGGCGCTCGGCGGCCACGAATACCAGCAATTACACGTAACCGTTAGCCCGGAACCAATCGACGGCGCGCTTCAGAGCGCCATCTACCGGCCGCGGATTGAATCCCAGCTCGCGTTTCGCCTTGTCGAGCGAAACGAACATTTTCTTGCGCGCCATTCTCACTGCGTCGATGGGAGCGCGCGGCTCGTTACCGGTCAAATTCGCCCAGCCGGTGCTCGCCAGTCCCGCCGCGTAAGCTACCGCGTAAGGGATGCGCCAGCGCGGAGCTTTTCCTCCGCTGATGGCAGCCAGACGCGTCAGAATCTGCTGCAGCGTCAGGTTCTCGCACCCGAGAATGTATCGTTCGCCGCTCGCGCCCCGCTCGCAGGCCAGCAAATGACCCTCAGCCGTATCCTCCACGTCCACCAGGTTCAAACCGGTATCGACAAAGGCCGGCATGTCCCCTTTCAGGTAATCCACGACGATCTTGCCGGTGGGCGTCGGCTTAAAATCGTGATCGCCGATCGGCGCCGTCGGATTTACGATAACCACCGGCAATCCCGCTCGCGCAAACTCCAGCGCCACCTGCTCGGCCTGAAATTTCGATCGCTTATAGGCTCCTGCCATCTGCTCTAAATCAACCTGGGTGTCCTCATTGCCGGGGATGTCCCCGTGCATTCCAATGCACCCCACGGTGCTGGTGTAAACCACGCGCTCCACTCCGGCGTCGCGCGCGGCCTTCAACAAGTTCCGCGTACCTTCCACATTCGAGCGGTAAAGTTCTGAAGGATCTTTGGCCCACAGGCGATAGTCCGCCGCTACGTGATACACGACGGCGCAACCTGCCACGGCGCGTTCCAGGGATTCTGAATCGCGCAGGTCTCCCACTACCACTTCCCCATCCAGTTCCCGCACTCTGCTCGTATCTCTCACCAGAGCCCGCACCCTTTCCCCGCGTGCAAGCAATCGATTAGCTACGTGCCACCCCAGGAAACCGGTCGCCCCTGTAACCAGCGTCGGCCTCACACCATCAATGCCCGTTCGATCCAGACTTAATTTTCAGAAAAGTATTCAGTGCCAGCAGCGGGAACGAGTGCCGGTACAGGTGATAGCACAGGTAAAAGACCTGCGGAAATCCCGTTCCGGTGGCTAATTCTTCATCCCACGTTCCATCGCTCTTCTGGGTCCCAATCAAGTATTCAATACCGTCGCGCAAGCTGCTGCTAGTGGTGTCGCCGCCGGCCAGCAGGGCAAGCACGGCCCAAGCGGTCTGTGAGGGAGTGCTGGGCGCAGCCACGAAGCTTTTCTGCTGATAGCTTTCGCAGCTTTCGCCCCAGCCGCCGTCAAAATTTTGAATCGAGCGCACCCATTCCAGGCCCCGCTGCACGTAGGCTTCACGATCGCTCACGCCGGCGGCGGCTAAGCCGCGCAATGCCAGAAATGAGCCATAGACGTAGTCGACCCCCCAGCGTCCATACCAGCTTCCGTCCTCTTCCTGAGTCCGAATCAGGTACTGTACAGCCTTCTCGATCGCGGGGTGGGAGCGGTTATATCCATATGCGCAGAGCGCTTCCAGCACCCGCCCGGTGATGTCGGGGCAAGTGGGATCCAGCATGGCATTGTGATCGGCGAACGGAACGAAGCTGAGCGGCCGCCAGTCATTATCCACGTCGAACGCCGCCCATCCGCCGTCTTTGGACTGCATGTCGAACAGCCATTGGATAGCGCGATGCTCGCAACCTTGCTGCTCTTCCGACCGCGATGCATTGGAGCGGTTGAGAGCCAGCAACACCATCGCGGTGTCGTCAATGTCCGGATAAAACTCATTGGCGAATTCGAAATACCAGCCGGATGGTTCGGTTTTCGGGCGTTTGATGGACCAGTCGCCTTTACGCCGGACTTCTTTGGTCAGCAACCAGTCGGCCGAGCGTCGCAATGCGTCGTGCGGCGGCTCGATGGCCTCGCCCAGCGCAAACGCCGCGATGCCCGTATCCCAGACCACCGAGAAGCAAGGCTGAAAGAAGAAGCGCTGCCCGTCGTTCACCATCAAATTGTCGAATTGTCGCTGCGCTTCCAATCGCTCCGGGCTGTCGGGCGCATGCCCCAAAAGATCCAGCGCCATGATCACGTACATCATGGGCGGATAGATGGCCGCCACGCCGTCGGTGTGCCGGGTGTGCTCCAGCATCCACTCCCCGGCCTTGCGGATGGCGCGCTGCCGTATGGCCTTGGAGCCGTGTTTTTCCCAGAGCTTCAGAATTTTGTCGATCCGCAGAAAGACGTTGCGCCAGGTGAAACTGGTCCGATCGCGGCGAAACTCCAGTTGCTGTCCATCGGCGACGAAAAGCTCTTGCAAATTGAATCCCGCGGGCACGGGACGCCGCGGATTCATGGCATGTACGATGGAGAGCGGAATCACAATCGCGCGCGTCCAGGACGACATTTCGTAAATGAAATTGCCGAACAACACCATCTCGGGCGGAATGGACGGCGCATGATCGCGCGGGAAAAGATCGAACAGGCTGAGATTGATCTTGACGTAGCTGTTAGCGGCTTGAATTCCGCCCAGTGAGAGGATACGCTCGCGCGCCCGCGTCAGGCGCAGGTCGTTATAATCCAGCCCAGCGAGTTTCAGCGCGAAATACGCTTTCACCGTGGCGCTCAGATCGGTGGGACCCTGCGGATAAATATTAAACCCGCCATCGGATAATTGGCGCGTCAGAATCGATTCAGCGGCTTTGTCGATCAGTTCTCTTGTCGGCGGATTCCAGACGCCATTCACCGGCGGATGCAGCCAGAGTTGCAGCAGAATGTAATCGGACTCGAGCGTCGTGTCGGCGGTAAGTTCCGCCCACCAGTAACCCTGCTCGGATTGGATGCCGGTGAGAAACTCGGTGGCGCGGCGCGCGGCTTGCGAAGCCCCTTCCACCAAAGTACCGGCAACTTGGAGCTTGGGGCTCATACGCGAGCGATAGTAGTCAGCTTCAGCGCCGATCGCTCCAAATCCGCGGGCAGATGGAACCGCACGTCCTCTTCCTTGAGTTCCATCTCTTCCATATAGTCAAACCCGAACTTCGTTTCGAGCGATTGGATCAGTTCCTGTACCAGATTTTCCGGCGCCGACGCACCAGCGGTAACGGCGACCGTCTGGGTGCCATCCAGCCACGCCGGATTCACTTCGGTGCTATCGTCCACCAGATACGCGGGCACGCCTTCGTTCTCGCAAACCTCCACCAAGCGGCGCGAATTCGAACTATTTTGCGAACCAACCACCAGTAAGACGTCCGTGAGCGGCACCACAGCTTTGACGCCTAACTGACGGTTTTCCGTTGCATAGCAAATATCCTGAGTTTTAGGACCTTTGATGGCCGGGAAGCGCTCCTTCAGCCGCTGCACGATATCTTTGGTCTCGTCCAGGCTGAGAGTAGTCTGCGTGAGGAAAGAGATTCTCGATGGGTCCTTCACTTCCAGCTTGTCGACGTCCTCCACGGACGAAACCAGGACGGTAGATTCCGGCGCCTCACCCAGAGTCCCGATCACCTCGTCGTGGCCGGCGTGGCCGATCAGCACGATGGTGTGGTCCTGACGCGCGAAGCGGACCGCTTCCAGATGTACTTTGGTAACCAGTGGGCAGGTGGCATCGATCACCTCGAGCTTGCGTTCCTTGGCTTCCTGCCGGACGGCCGGCGACACACCATGCGCGCTGAAGATGACCCGCGCGCCTTCGGGCACCTCGCTCAATTCTTCAACAAAAATCGCTCCGGCCTGCCGCAGTTCATCCACGACGTGCCGATTGTGTACGATTTCTTTACGAACATATACAGGCGCGCCGTAAAGGTTGAGAACGATCTTCACCACGTCGATTGCGCGCACAACTCCGGCGCAAAATCCCCGCGGGCGGAGAAGGATGATTTTTTTCATGGGACTACCGTTGAGAACCTCGCCCATGGGCCCCATTATACCAGCCACATGGCGAGTTACGGGATGGTTACGATTTGTTAATAACGCACCTGGTAAGTTGAGCGAACCTGCCGGGCATGAACACATGCATGAACACATAAAGACCCGCGAACGTCAGACATTGTTTGACGCGGTACATGAGGCTCCTCGCACTCCTTCCTTTACTTTTGCTTACTCGCGTTGCCGCCCAAGCGCAGACCGTAATCAATCTGGTGACCGATGCAGCCAGCTACGCGCCCCGCGTGGCTCCCGGTGAGCTGGCCAGCATTTTTGGATCGAACCTCGCGAATTCGACGCAAGAAGCCGCCGGATTCCCCCTCCCGACGAACATGGCCGGGGCGACGGTTTACGTCAACCAGTCGCCTGTGCCGCTGCTTTACGTCAGCCAGACACAGATCAACTTTCAAGTGCCGAGCGGTCTTGCCGCTGGGACGGCTAGTATGTACGTGACGCGCAGCGGCGGCCAAAGCGCGCTGTTCCAGTTCACGGTGGTGAGCAGCGCTCCAGGAATATTTCAAGACACCAGCAATCACGCGATCGCTCAAAACCCGGATTACTCCACCAACTCGTCGACCAATCCTGTGGCCTCCGGCGCGGTGGTGGTTGTCTATTTGACCGGGCAAGGAGCGCTGAACAATGCCGTGCCGGATGGAACCGCCACGCCGAACTCGCCGCTCTCTTCGGCCACTGCCACGGCGACGGCCACCATCGGGGGGACGAACGCGACGGTCCAGTTTCTCGGGCTGACACCGGGATTCACCGGCCTGGCGCAGGCCAATATTGTGGTGCCGGCGCTCGCCAAGGCGGATTATCCGCTGGTGATTACCGTGGGCGGTTACGTGAGCGTTTCGGCGCAGGTTTCGGTATCAGGTTCGGGAACCGCGCCGCCCACGTTCCTCACGCTGGTGGGCCAGTTGAATTTTGCAAACGGCGCCACGAACAGCGTCGCGATTTTCGGCAACACCACTTACCTCTGCGGACCGAATCGCATCAACATCATCGACACCAGCGACGTTACCCTACCGTCCTACGTGGGCGAGTTCGGCGACACGGAACTGGCAGGCAACGGCGGTAAGTGCGCGATCAACACCAGCACGTCCGAGCCTATCCTCGTGGACATTGTCGGGCCGGGCACTGCACCCACTTTGGCCGTGTACAACATCGCCTCTCCCGGGAATCCGGCGCTAGCGGCCCAGCTTTCCACCACGCCGTACACTTTTCTCACGGATATCAGCTTTCTCGGAACCGTCGGATACTTCAGCACCAGTTGGTTTAACACGAGCGGGAACTCCATCAGCGCGCAGCACGGGAACTTCATCGACTTCGATTTCAACAGCCTGTTTCCGGTTCTGCTTTCGGCGCTCTCGAGCGGTCCGGCATCGAGCGGCGCCAGCGTGATGCCGAACGCACTGGCGTTGGCCACGGTCACCGGCGCCCCAGCCACGGCGTATATCACCAGCACAACTTCGAGCGGAGCCAGCACCACCGGAATCGCGGCCTTGGACGTGGTGAATATCAGCAGTCCGCAAAACATGCAAGGCATCGAGCAGGTCACCGTATCGAACGCCGCCATTTTTCTGGGCTTTGGCTACGATGAGAGTCTGCTGCTGGTTACCGGGAATACCTCCAGCTTCCGCAACCCGGGCGTCCCCGATTTCAGCATCACCGGCAACCTGACGCTTTCCACGATGAATATCGGGAATGTGCAGAACCCGGTGGGGATCGCAAATGTGACAACCCAAATTCCTACCACGGGTACCTACGTGGTGCAGCCTTTAGAAACCGCGTCGCAGACTTCCGGATCGGATATTTTTGCCATCGTCAATGATCCCCCGTCCACAGACCCGGCCGGCCCGAGCAGCCTCTGGATTGTCGACGCCACCACGCCTGCCTCTCCCGTCCTGTATCCTTTCACCACGCAATTCGGTATGACCGATGTGGCCACTGCCAGCGGCTATCTTTTGGTCCCGAATGTGAATGGTTTGATGATTTACAGCATTCAGGCGCCGTGACGCCTGGGCTCACGCCCGATAAAGGGCGGGGGATTGTAGTGGTGCATCTTCGACGCGATCAAGTGCAGCAGTTGATCTTCTTTTTCAATGTGAACTCCAATCTTCAGCCAGAACACCTGGACGCCGGCATGTTCCAGAGCCGCCGCGCTACTGTCGGGTAAATTCATCGCGTCCTTCTCGGTGGTGAGCAGCAGATTCGATCCGTGCAGCTTCGCTTGGGCCGCCAGACGCACCACCTGCGCGCAGGTGTAATGATGATGATCGCCGAAGGCCCAGTGAAATACCGGATGAAGATCGAGGGATCGCAGCGTTCCCCAGAAGCTGGCGGGATTCGCCAGGCCGCAGAACGCCGCAACCGGCCCGTCGATGGAAAGGCGGGGCTGGCGGGTGCGATAATCCACCCAATAGCGATGTTCCAGGCGCGCGCGAAAGATCGGCGCATGCGGATTGAACACGCGCAATTGCCGCACAATGCCTGCATACTCCCGATCCGGCGCCGCGCGCATAAGCACGAAGGCTCCCGCCCGCGAGAGCGCGCTCATGGGTTCCCGCAAATTCCCCAAGGGAAAAACCGCGCCTCCACCGAACGGATTCATGGCATCGATCAAGACCAGATCCAGGTCGCGCCGCAGCCCGGTGTGCTGGAATCCGTCATCGAGCAGGAAGATATCCGGACGGTATTTTTCCTCGAGCAGGCGGCCGGTGATAAAACGGTCGGCGCCGATGCCCGCGTGCGCGTAACCCGATTGCACGAAGATCTGCGCCTCGTCTCCGGTGAAGCTGACGGGCGCGGGCTCCCCCGCCTCCACAAGAATCGAAGTTTCGATGGAGCGGCGGCGATATCCGCGCGTGAGGATGGCGGGATGATGCCCGGCTTCCCGCAGCCGCTCGGCCAGGTGATCCACCATGGGAGTTTTCCCCGCGCCGCCCATGCTGATTCCGCCGATGCTGACCACAGGCGTGGCAAGGCGCCTGGCGTGCGCAATTTTGCGGCGTTGCTGACGGGCGCTGACAGCAGCCCAAATCTGTGAGAGCGGCCAGAGCAGGAATCGCGCGGGGCTTAGCTGGCTCCAGCGTGGAACCGCCAGGTCCTGCCAGCGGAGAATTTCGGTCACTGCTTTTCTGGTGGCGCCTCGTCTTGCGGCAGCCAGCGCGGCGGCACGAGCGCCCAGATCGCCGCGTAATCGCGGATCGTCAACCAGCTTCGCGACGGCCTCGGCCAGCTCGCCCGCGCCGCGGATTTCAAGAAATGCGCGCTGTTCGCGAAATTCCGCCGCGATGGCCGCGAAGTTTTCCAGGTGGGGCCCGGTGACGATGGCCTTACGGCAGGCCGCTGGTTCCAGCACATTGTGCCCGCCCCGCCGGGCGAGTGTGCCACCCATAAACACTACGTCGGCGATGGGAAACAGGCTGGCCAGTTCGCCCATGGAATCGAGCAGGACCACGCAGGGCAGCGCCAGATCAGCATCGATGGTCTCCTGGGAGCGGCGAACGTATCGCAAGCCCGCACCGCGCAGCTTCGCCTCGGCTTCATCGAAGCGTTCCGGCTTGCGTGGAACCAGGATCAGCAAAAGGCCAGGGTGAGTTGGCACAAGCTGCTGATAAGCGCTCAATACGGCGTCGTCTTCGTCGACGTCCTCGCGATCCGCGCCAGGCATGGTGCTGGCGGCGATCCAGATCGAGGCAGGATGCAGCTTTGCGATCAGCTCCGTAATGATGCGCGGTGGCTCCCCGCGCGCTGGCTCCGCGTCATATTTCAGATTGCCGATTGCCTGCACCGCATGCCGGGGTGCGCCCAGGTCCAAATAACGCGCGACATCCTGGCTGCTTTGCGCCAGAATTGCATCGGGCCGGCGCAAAGCGTCCTCAAAGAAGAATCGCCAGCGGCGATAGCGTGGAAATGCGCGGTCCGAAATCCGCCCGTTGACGATCAGGAGGCTGCAGCCCGCGCGCTTGGCTTCACGGTACAGCACCGGCCAAATTTCGGTCTCGAGAATCACCACCAGGGAGGGACGAATCCGCGCCAGCACGCGCCGGACGGCAAAAGCGTAATCGATCGGCGCATAAAAGATGCCATCGGCCAGCGAACCCAAGCGCTCCTCCGCTATCGCGCGGCCCGCCACGGTAGCAACGGAGACATAAAGAGGAATACTCGGACTATGCTCGCGAATCTCACGCAACAATCCAGCCGCGGAAACCACTTCGCCCACCGAAACGGCATGCAACCAAATGGCGCCGGGGGGCGTCGGGTGAAAGGACGCCGGCTCGCCGCCCAGGCGCTCGGAAAACCGGCGGGAATAGCGCGGATCGCGCGCCGAGCGGTAAACGAAATAGAATATAAGCAGTGGTCCGGCGGCGACACGCATCGCCCAGTAAAGGATTTCGATGAGAGCGCTCTTCATCTGCCTGAACCTATTCATGGCCGTGCTTTTTGTTGCTGGCGCAGGCAGGCTGGCTGCCGACAGCAAGAAGGACGCAGGCAAATTCCTGCCTGGGCCGGCTTCCTCGTACCGGACCAAACAGACCAATGACCACGTGACCGTGGCGGCGGTTGTTTACGACACCGAAGAGCTGGCTCACACGGCATTCGGGAAGTTGAACCCCAATCAGTATGGCGTTCTGCCCGTTCTTGTCATCATCCAGAATGACACGGACCAAGCCCTCAAGTTAGACCACCTGCAAGCCGAGTACACCGGCGTGGATGGCCGCGAAGTGGAAGCGACGCCCGCCGACGAAGTCCAAACGCTGGGGGGCCCGGACCGGCCGAATGTGCCGGTGGCCACGCCGATACCCATCCATCGAAAGCACAAGAATCCGCTGGATGTGTGGGAAATCGACGGGCGGGCGTTCGCGGCTAAGCTGCTGCCGCCGCATGAATCGGCCAACGGCTTTTTCTATTTTCAGACCACGCACCGGCCCGGTTCGAAATTTTACCTCACCGGTGTCAAAGTGGCATCCACCGGCCAGGACCTCTTTTACTTCGAGTTCCCGCTCGAGAACCCGAAGTAAGCCGGCGCGGCGCTACTTCTTGTCGGCGGGAGCGGCAGCCGGCGCGGCGGGAAGTACTTTGGCCATTTTGATCTTGTCGATCATCGGGAAATTCTTAACCAGATACGCATCGCCTTCGCTCTCGATTTTGTCGGGCTCGGGTCCCTTGCCATTCATCTCCGGAATCTCGCCGTATCCGCTGTACAGCATATCCACCACGTCCATGCCTGAGGTCACCTGGCCGAACGGGGCGAAACGCTGGGGATCGAGAAACGCATTGTCTCCAAAATTGATGAACACCTGCGTAGAGCGGCTATTCGGATTTTGGGTCATGGCGAAAGTGACAAAGCCGCGCTTGTTGCTTCCCATCACCGGATCGTCGGGAATATTCGCGTTGTCCCATACTTTGTTGATCGCCGGCTTGGGGCTGATCCCGAATTGCACCATGAATCCGGGATGCACGCGATAAAACGCCACGCCATCGAAGAACCCGGCCTTCACCAGATTGTAGAAGCGATCCGCGCCGTGCGGCGACCAATCGCGATGCACTTCCACAACGAAATCGCCCTTGGTGGTCATGAACTGCGCTTGGAAGACTTCCGGGGCTTTGGCCCGCAAGGACGCGGGATTCATCAGCGATGGTCTGGCAACCGCCCGGTGGGCAACGTGCGTGGCCGCGCTTTTGGAAGCCGGAGCTTGCGCCAACAGGCTGGAACACAAAACAATGCTCGTGAATAGTGCTTTCATGTAGCTCGATTATACTGAAAGTCATTTCGGTAATGGGCACTCGGCGGACGCGCCGCGTGGTCCACCGGTACAAGTGCGAAAAGGAGCTACGTGTGATCTTTGGCGCCCACGCAATCGTCTACAGCAAGGACGCAGACGCGGACCGTGCCTTCTTCCGGGAGGTCCTGGGATTCTCCGGCGTCGATGTCGGGCACGGATGGCTGATCTTTGCGCTGCCTCCGGCCGAAGTGGCGGTTCATCCCGCCGAAGAGAATAACCCGCACGAGCTGTATTTCATGTGTGACGATCTGAAAACCGAAATGGCGGCGCTCGAGAAGAAGGGCGTTCAATGTTCGAAGGTGCAGCAAGAAAGATGGGGTTCCATCACTAAGTTCCGGCTTCCTGGCGGAGGCGAAATAGGCCTCTACCAGCCGAAGCACCCGTTGGCATTGACCCGCGCCTCGAGCTGAAACAACTACCCTGCCGCGGAGACGTGTAGAGTAAAATTCAGCATGCAGTTTCCTACGCGGCTCCTGTGCCTGCTTCTGGTGTTCATCACGTGGCTGGCGGCTTCTGCGGGAGGTTGCGCGGCCGCTGAGCCCCTCAAGCTGAGTTTGGAGGAAGCGATCCGCCTGGCCTTGTTGCCCGCTGGACAGGCCAGACTGGAACTGGCCGCCGAAGCGGAGAAGGTGGCGGAAATTCATGTGAAGCAAATGCGCGCCGCTACCGCTCTCCAGATGGATGGCGGCATTTCCGATCGTGTGCTGCGTTTCGACCTGCGCTCCATCGGCGTCGATATTCCTGAGGTTTCTCCCTTTGTAGCGAATGTTCAGTTTCCCGCGGTAGTGGGGCCATTTACCGTGATGGATTCGCGGGTGCGAGTGACCAAGAGTGTGATCAATCGGGCAGCCGCCCGGCAGGTCCAGGCTGCCCGGCAAGAAGTGGCATCGGCCAAAACTCAAAGCAAGGCTGTCGCCGGCCAAATCACGGCGGAAACGGCACGCGCCTACTTGAGCGCGCTGCGGGCGAAGTCGGAGGCGGATCTGGCGGCCGAGAGCGTGAAGCTGTCTGACGAAACGGTCAGCCTGGCGAACGCGCGCAAGGACAAAGGATTGGTTACGGGCAGCGATGTGCGGCGGGCAAATCTGGATCTCGCCGAGGCTCGTGAGACGCTGCTGGAGGCACAGTCGGCCTATCGAAGCGCGGTTTTGCAGCTTGTGGCGGCGATCGGCATTCCTTTAGACACATCCGTCGAGTTGACGGACCAGCCCGTGTACCGGCCCGAGAATGAGACTTTGGAAGAGGCGCTCGAAATGGCTTTCCGGTCCAGAAGCGAACTAGCGGTTGCGGATTTGGGCGTGCAGAATTTGCGCTTGAATGAGCGAGCCATCGCAGCCCAGGCGCTTCCAACGCTAGGAGTTTTCGCGGACGCCGGCGCGGTTACTGTGGCTCCCACACCCACGGGAGATAACAACATCGTTTCTACCCCGACTTACACGGCTGGCTTCCAATTCACGGTGCCGATCCTGGATGGCGGGCGCCGCGCCAGCCAGAGCGCCGAAATCGAATCGCAGATTCGCCAGGCGGACATCCGGCGGCAGGCCATGCGGCGGCAAATTGAAGTCCAGGTCCGATTAGCGTTTGAATCGCTCCAAGCCGCGGCCCGCGAAGTGGATTTAGCGAAACAAAAGACGTCGCTGGCGGAGGCGGACTCCGAGGAGACGCGGGCGCGATATGATGCGGGCGAGGCCAGCGGCGTGGAACTGACCGAGGCTCAAGCGCGCACGTTCCGCTCGCGGCACGACTATATCATGGCGGTGTACCAGCACGAAGTAGCGCGAATCTCTCTCGCAGAGGCCACCGGCGATGTCGCGGGAATGACGTGGTAGGGAAGACGTGGTAGGGATGAAGTGGTAATCGGGCGAATCAAATGGGCGGCCATCTTCCTGATTGCCGTGCTCGCTGCCGGAGGTTGGTGGCTGTTTGAAAGCCGGCAGGGAAAATCTGTCGCGCAACCGGTCTCGGCCAATGCGGCGGGGCGCGTTGGAACCCCAGCGGACGTGGGCTGTATCGGCCGCGTGGAACCTGAGAACGGAATCATCGTGGTTGCGGCGGCTCCCGCGCTCGGGCGAACCCCGGTGATCGCCAGGCTGCTGGTCCAGGAAGGGCAGATGGTTGCACGCGGCGAGGTGATCGCCACGCTCCAATCGCTGCCGGATCTGGAAGCCGCGGTCAAGCAGGCCGAAGCGCGCGTAGCCGTTGCAAAAAGCCGCCTGGCGCAGCTCGAAGCCGGAGCGCGCCCTGGCGACGTGCTGGCGCTGAAGTCCGAGTTGGCGAGGCTCCAGACCGAATCGAACGCCGCGCGGCAAGAGCTGGATCGCAAAGAATCGCTCGCGCAGAAAGATTTTGTTCCGCGCGTTCAGGTGGACGAAGCCCGCTTGAAATCGGAGGACGCGGACCGCTTGCTCGACGCCGCCCGCCACCGTTTGGAAAGCCTGACCGAAGTGCGGGAATCCGATGTGAACCTGGCCAAGTCCGAATTAGCGGCTGCGCAGGCGGACCTGGACCGCGCCCGCATCGAACAAAACGCGGGAACCGTTCGATCCCCGGTGAAAGCGCGGGTGATTCGGATTGTGGCGCGCGCGGGCGAAGCTGTCGGACCCGATGGCGTGGTTACGCTCGCCGACACCAGCCGCATGGACGTGATCGCCGAGGTCTATGAGACGGACATTGCGCGCGTGCATCCGGGACAAAAGGTCGTGATCAGTTCCGCATCCCTGGCGAGTTCTTTGGACGGTGTGGTGCGTTCCATCAGCCCGCAGATCGAGAATCGCAGTCTCCCGATGGAGCCTTCCGCGGCGGCCGACGAGCGCGTCTACCAGACGCGAATCAGCGTGGATCATCCGGAATTGCTCGCGCAACGGATTAATGCAAAGGTGAACGTACTCATCGAGCCATGACGGCAGGAATTCATCTCGCCTGGCTTCAGCTCACCAAGCACAAGGGTCACTTCCTGGCGGCGCTGGCCGGAGTGGCGTTTGCAGTGACATTGATGCTGGGCCAGATCGGATTGCGGGACTCACTGCTCACCGCGGCCATCAGGCTCTATTCGCACTTAAACGCCGATGTCGTGATGACAAGCTGGCAATACCAGTTTGAGCAAGGCGCGGGCGTCATCGCGCGGGAGCGGTTCGCCCAAGCGCTAGCGGTGCCCGGCGTACTTTCGTGCGCGCCGCTGGACATCGGATGGGCTGCGCTGAAGAACCCGGTCAATTACCAGGAACATCAGATCGTTTTATTGGGCTTGAATCCCGCGGACGACGTCTTTCGGTTCGATGGCCAGCCTGTGAAGTTCGATGCCCTCACCGAAAGCGGCGCATTGCTCTTTGATGACGAGTCGCGTGCGATGTTCGGCCCCATCGCGGCGCAAGCCCGCGCTCACAGGCGTGTGCAAGTTCAGGCATCGCGGCATGAAGCCGAAGTGGTGGGACTATTTCGCCTGGGTCCCGGCTTCGGTACGGACGGCCATTTGATCGCAAGCGATTTTACATACCGCATGCTCACCACCGGCACCAGTTCAACCTTGCCCGCCTTGGGACTGATTCGCATCCGGCCCGGCGCCGACGCATCTCAAGTGGTGCGAAACCTGTCCGCCGCGCTTCCTTCCGATGTCCGGTTTACGACCATGCCCGATTTCCTGGAGCAGGAAAAGAGCTATTGGCTTCGGGTCTCGCCCATCGGTTTCGTGTTCACCGCGGGATTGTTGATCGGCCTGGTGGTGGGGTCGGTGGTGGTCTACCAGATCCTCTACAGCGATGTCTCAAATCATCGCGCCGAGTACGCAACCATGAAAGCCATGGGGTATCGCGACGGCCAGCTCTCGCTGCTGGTAATGCGCCAGGCGTTGTTGATGTCGGTGCTTGGCTTTATTCCTGGAGCTCTGTTGGCGGATGGCATCTACACGATCACGCGCAACGCCACCTTGCTGCCGCTCGAAATGACTGCTGTTCGTTCCGCTCAGGTGTACCTGCTGACGTTGATTATGTGCGCTGGATCGGGTGCTTTCGCGATGCTGGCATTGCGCAAGGCGGACCCGGCGGAAATTTTCTGATGAAACTCGCCTGGCTCATCGTCTTCGCCGCACCGCTGCTGGCGCAGCAGGCTCGTCCGCCGGTGGTGCTGCTGAATGGCTATCAGGCCTCTTGCAGCGGGACCTCCGATTCATCGGCCACCTTCGGCGCGATGCAGTCCCTGCTGACCGCGGATGGATGGCAGGTGGCTTTCTTCGACAATTGTTCCGTGCTGCCTGGAACAACCGGCAGCGCAAGGCCCACCATCGAACAACTGGCGCAGGCTTTCGGCAATTTTCTCGACAACCTGGGAGCTCCCGAAGTGGACGTGCTGGCGCACAGCATGGGCGGCCTGATTGTTCGCGCCTGGCTGGCGGGGATGCAGCCGCAGGGAGGCTTCTCGCCGCCGCCATTGGTCCGTATTCGCAAGGCGGTGTTCATTGCCACGCCGCATGCCGGATTGCTGGCGATTGCGGGTCTGGTGGGCGGGAACGCCACGGACTCCCAAACGATAGAGATGTTCGAGGGCAGCAATTTTCTTTGGGAGCTGGGGACCTGGAACCAGCGCATGGACGATCTGCAGGGCGTCAATGCCATTTCGATCGTCGGAAATAAGGGCGGAAGTGCTCAATCGCCCAATACCAACGATGGCGTGGTGCCGGTGACTTCGGCTTCGCTTGCGTCAACCGTCGGCGCGTCGCATGTAAGAGTCCTGCCGTATTGTCACGCCGAAAACCTGCCGACTTTTCTGTGTGACGGCCCTGGCATTGCGGTAGTCAACGATCGCAGCCATCCGACGTATCAGATTGTGACGTCGTTCCTGCTTAACACTACGGATTGGCAGAGCATCGGCGCCGATGCATCGCAAGATGCGGTCCTCTCGAAATATGGCGGTGTGTTGCTGGACGTCGCGGACAATTTGGGAAACCCGGTGCCGAACCCCGGCGCGGCTGTTCTGATGGATGCTCCCGAGCAAGGGGATCTGCCGTGGAACTCACGAGGAGTTTTCTTCGCCGATTATTTACCTTCAGGACAGTATCAGGTGCGCGTCAACGGGGGAACATATCCCCTGCCAATTGTTGCGGGCGGACACGTTGCTTTGGAAGTAAAGCCGGGACCGACGATCAACTTAGTCGCGCCCGCGGCTGCGAACCTTTCCACGCTGGAGCGCGCTCCCGGCATGCTGGTTGCGATCTACGGTTCCAATCTCGCGGATGCTTCGGTCACCATCGGGGGAATTGCTGCGCCGGTTTTCTTCAACTCCAGCGGGCAAATCAATACCATCGTCCCAGCATCATTAACCGGACTGGTGCCGCTCACGGTCACGAATTCTGAGGGGCAAGATACGGTGAACATTTTGCTGGAACCCGCTGTTCCGGCCCTGTTTTCAGCAGACGGTAGCGGGACAGGCGCTGCACTGGCGTTGCACGCTAGCGATTCCTCGGTGGTTTCTTCGTCGCAGCCCGCTCAACCGCGCGAGACCATATCGATCTTCCTGACCGGCCTGGGCGTTCCGGCTCAGACGCCCGTGATTCAGGTCAATGGTCTGCCCGTGAATGTCGTTGGTATCGCGCCGGTAGCGGGGTCGCCAGGAGTGATCCAGCTGAATTTGGTGGCGCCGGAAGCTGCGTCATCCCCTGTTCAGCTCCAAGCCGTGATCGGAACTTTCTTAAGCAACGTGGTGATTCTCGACATTGCACCCTGAACCGTTCAGTTCGATTGGCGCACGCGCTGACAGCCTTCCAAAATCAGTCCCAGCGGTCCGGCGAAATCCAGAAACGCGCGCTCGTCAGCCGATGTGAATCCATCGCCGCCGCGCTTGTTCACCAATTGCGCCACGGCGTGGATCTGTTCCTCCCGGTTTCGGATGGGCACGCACAAAATGCTGTGTACTCCCGAGCCCAGGCCGTCTCCGGAGAGGTTCACAATCTCGCCGCGCTCGGCGGCCTGAGCAGCCAGATTCGGCCGCGCTTCGTTCCGATGGCTGGCGGTAATCGTGGGTTGAAGCTGCCCATCGCGAACCGCGAGCAATCCCGCCCCCTCCGCGGCAAGCAGATTTGCGATCTTGCCGAAAACAACTTCCAGAAGGTTTCCGAACAATACCGGAATACCATCGCGATCTCCCATCTGAAGGACGTTTAAGAACTGTTCGAACTCCCCGGCCATCACCTTTAGCAGCTCCAGGAACTCCAATTCGTTCATGCGGCCCATCAGAACTTGCAGATGCTCGCGGCCGGGCATGCGCCCAAGCGCGGTCAACAGGTGACCAGCGTGCGGCGACATCACCGCTCCGAACGATCCCAGCCGCCCATCTTCGAGCAGCATCAGCCGGTCGGCGATATCCAGAATGCGGTTGTCATGCGTCACCAGAAGTACGGCGCAGCCTTGCCGGCGCGCCAGTTGCCGCAACAATTCCACTACGTCGCGGCCGGATTGTTTGTCGAGCGATGCGGTGGGCTCATCGGCCAGGACAATCTTCGGCTGGCGCACCAACGCGCGCGCCACCGCTACCCGCTGGCGCTGGCCGATCGACAACTGGTTCGGAGGAAAATCCATCCGGTCGGCCAGGCCCACCGCTTCCAGCATGCCGATGCTCCTGGTCCGCGCTTCGCGCCACCCCAGAGGCCTCACCCCCAGCGACATCTCTACGTTCTGGCGAGCCGTCAGGCATTCCAGCAGATTGTGCAACTGAAAGATGAAACCGATGTTCTCGCGAATCCGCACCAGCGTGCCGGCACTGGCGCCGCATAGTTCCTCCCCGAGAATTTTCATGCTGCCCTGCTGGACCGAGCGCAGCGCCCCGGCCAGTGTCAGCACAGTGGTCTTTCCGGACCCCGAGGGCCCGGTGACGATCACGATCTCACCCGGCCAGATGTCGCAGCTCACATCGAAGAGCACCTGCCGGCGAAGCGCGCCCGCGCCATAAAAATGGTTCACATTGCGCAGGGAGATCACCGGGGCTTCTGAGGTCAGCATGGAAGTAGCGATCTCATTTGAATGACTTCAGGTCCACATTCGGATCGGAAGCTTGCTCCGGTATTATCGCGGTCCCGGCTCCAATCAGCTTTCGCCCGGCCAAGTGATCGCCCGGACGATTCACCGAATCGACAGCGGCCAGTTTACCGTCCCTGAAATAAAAAACTGAAAACTTGCGGCTCTCGGGTTCGCCTCGAGTGACTACCTGCCCATAGCCAACCGAAAGTCCCGCCATTTGCAGCTTGATATCGAATTGGTCCGTCCAAAACCACGGCACGGCCCGATAATGTTCCGAGCGTCCCACGATGGACGCCGCGATGCATTTGGCCTGGTCCACCGCATTCTGCACGGACTCGATCCGCACGCGCCCGCCCGCAAACGGATTCGGGTGATCGGAACAGTCGCCGATGGCGTACATGCTTTCATCTTCGGTCCGCAGGTGCTCATCGACAACGATGCCGTTCGAAACGCTGAGCCCGGCGTCGCGCGCCAGCTCGATATTCGGGAGCACGCCAATCCCAACCAGCACCAGATCGGCCGGAATATGAGAGCCGTTGCCGAGGATCACCTCGCTCACCTTCCCTTCAGAACCGGCGATCTCCGACAAGACGGCATTGAGCGAAATCTCCACGCCCTGGCTGGTGTGAACATCGCGATAGAAATCGGAAAGGATGGGCGAAACCACCCTCGGCATCAGCCTGGACTGCACCTCCAGCACGCGAACCGATTTCCCCAGCCCGCGGGCGGCAGCGGCAAGTTCCAGCCCGATGAATCCTCCGCCAATCACGACGATATCGCGTGCGTAAGCCAGGCGCTGCTGGATCTCGACAGCCTCGGCGTCGGTACGCAAGTAGCGGATGCCATCCAACTCGGCGCCTTTTATGGGCAATGTCCGATTGCGCGCTCCGACGGCGAGCACCAGGGCATCGTAATGAATACCGCGATGAACGCCATGGCTGGATACGAGGCTTGCCGAACGATCCACGCGATCGATTTCGGTGACCTTCGTGCCCGCCACCAGTTGAATGCGATGGCTCTCGTAAAAAGCGAAGGGCCGCAAGGCGATGCCTTCGATAGCCTGCTTGCCGGCCATGAAGCCCTTGGAGAGCGGCGGGCGCTGGTAGGGGACATTGGGCTCGTCGCCGATCAGCGTGACCGGTCCCTCATAACCTTCCATGCGCAGCGAAGCGGCAACCTGGAAGCCGGCTTGTCCGGCTCCGACGATAACCACGCCGTCCGACTTCATCGCATTCGTCCGAGTGACTTCATGCCCCAGCTCCTATTGCTGGGTCTCAGGCGTCCTCACGATCAGGCCGTCCAGCTCCTTGGTCACTGGGATCTGGCAGCCCAGGCGGCTATTCGGACGCCGCTCGGAGGCCGTGGTGTTGAGCATTTCATCCTCATCTTCCTGGATCGGATTCAGCAGGCCGAGCCACGCTTCGTCGACATAAACGTGGCACGTGGCACATTGGCACGCGCCGCCGCATTCGGCCACGATGCCGTCGATTCCATTCTTGATGGCGCCTTCCATCACCGAGTCGCCGATAGGAACGGCCACCGTATGAGTTTCGCCCGCATTCGAGATGTAGGTCACAGAGGCAGTGTCTGTTTGCTTTTTTCCAAAGAGGCTCATGATTGTAAATTACTGAATAGCAAAAACCCACACCGCTCCGCTCCCCGGAACTTCAGAAACAGACGCGCAAACGCGTCGGATCATTTTCCAACCAGATGCTCGGCGTCGACATTGAATTCGTTGCAAACGTATTCGTGAATCTCCCAGTCGGTGAGCAGCGTGTAGGTGCGGTGGAACGTGTGCGGCTTGGTAAAGGCCTTGGGATCGTCCATAGTTATCTCGGCGTTCAGGTGTCCCAAATCCGGGCGCTGGTAGCGCTCGATCACGTGCAGTTGATCGCTATGCGGCAATCCTTGCCCGTTCAACCAGGTTTTATCGTTGAAGCCAACGGTGTCCACCACCAGAGTGTCGCCGTCCCACTGCGCGATGGAGTCGCCCATCCACAGCGGGTCCAGATCCTTGGGATGCCCGCGCCCATCCAAAAAAAATTGGCGATAGCTGTGGACGTTCCCTTCGTCGAGCATGACCACCAGTGCCGGGGTTTGAACCAGCTTCATCGGGAAGGGAGAAATTCTGGGTACGCCGGCGGGCAAGCAGTGTCCTTCCGGATCGTCCTTGCTCAAGTTCGCACGGCGTTCTTTGTACAGCGCTTCAGCCCACGGAGTCAAAGAAGGCTGTCCCATAGCGAGGAAGTTGGCGGGGGTCCAAACGCCGGAGAGATCCGGCTTGCCGCTGGGCATCTTGGGGGCGGGGCCTTCAGGAATTTTGTCTTTGCGGAGGGTGCCAGGAGCGGGGCCATCGGCGCCGGGCTTGATGGGCGGACCCTGCGCGGCGGCTAGCGCGGCCATCGCCAGGGCGGCAACGGCAATACTGAGGAATTGCGTTTTCACCATCGGATAGGCCTGTGCTATTTCGACGGCGTCGCAGTGTCGGCTGACGAGCCCGCGAATACTTTGCGGCCGTCGGCCAGCGTGATCAATCTCGAATTGGCGTGGATGGAGCCATCCGCCAGCGGTTTGCCATCCTTTGCAAGATAGCCATCCACCGTCACTTCATCGCCGGGCTTGAGCGAATTCCGGGTCCATCCGCCCCGCATCAGCGCGTTCGGACTGAGCGATTCGAAGGAGTAAGTGACTACCTTGCCATCCTCGCCCTTCACGTCCACCCAAACATAGGCATGGGGATTCACCCAGGCCACCTTTTGAACCACGCCGTGGACCGTGATGGTCTTCTTCGAGTCGTATTCGGCCGCAAAGGAATGATGCGCCAGCAAGGGAAGGGAAGAGCACAGCAACCCAAAAGCAACAGCGAACTGTGCGCCGAATTTGGTCAAAATACACCTCCAACGACAATCGATCCCGCGATGCAACGCGAAACGGTATGCTATCGCGCCGGGCATCGACAGTCAAACACGGCCGGATCCAATGGGGTAATGTCAGACAGACCGGGGCAGGACACTGGCGCGCAAGCGTGTTAGAGCGATGGCACTGTCGGCACGCACTTCCGGCCGGCGCTTTTTGTGGAGGCGCTGAGGCCTGCGGCTTCTCCAAGGGCTAAACAATGGAAGCCGGAACTGGCAGCCATAAAGGTCACCCCGGCTTCCAATCAAGGAGGTGTTGACTCCTCTGTTGGATGCATGGGGAGAGCAGCTGTTACAGGGAAAACGGGCAGACAAACGAAATAAGCCGAGAATAATTGTCGCGTTGCTACCTAACCTGAGCGAGATTCTCTTGAATCTTGCTGGACAATTCCCTGGAGGGGTGTTGCGAGAGCGCGGCAAGCAATTCCTGTTTGGCATCGCCGGCTTGATTGTTCCGCAAGAGCGCAAATGCCAAATGATACCGGAATGCAGGTTGGTTCGGATATTTCTTTACCAGGCCGCTCAGCACCTGGATGGCGCTTTGATTCAATCCACGCTTGGCGTATACCCAGCCGAGTGTGTCGAGGACACCCGGATCGTTCGGAAACTCACGGGCCACCGTTTGGGCCAGAGACATCGCCCGGTCGAGATTCTGTCCGGTTTCAGCCAAATCGAAAGCCAGATTATTCATTGCGGTTGCGTCACTCGGGTTGAGCGCGAGGTCCTTGTTGAGTGTCGCGATGGCTTGCTGCGCTTGTCCGCTATCGCTTTCCAGGATTGCCATCGCGTTCAATATTTTGGTGTCGTTCGGCGCCAGTTCGCGCGCCTTTTCATAGCTGGCCAGGGCATTCTGAGCGTCGCCCCGGCGCTGGTACAGGTCACCCAGCGCAAAGTAGACTTGCGCGGATTTCGGATCCTTGGATTCAAGCCAGTGATACTGCTCGGACGCCAGATCGAACTTGCCTTCTTCGGTGGCAACCGATGCCAGCAGCAGGCGGACCGGGCTGGAGTTAGGCTCTTGCTTCAGATCTTCCTCCAGAAGAGCTTGCGCTTTTTCGGGATGGTGCTCCAGAACGCATAGTTGAAGGAGGCCCTGAAGCGGGCGGAGGTCGCTCGATCCCTGCTGATAAAAGCGCCGATACAGAGCCTCGGACTTCCCGTAATCTTTCTCGGCCGCCGCCAGCGCGGCCTGCTGCAGGCCAACTTCCTTGGAATTGGGTTGCAGGCGCGCCAGCGCGTCGAGTTCATTGTCCGCTTCCCGGTAGGACTTATTTCCCACGAGCGCGGCTGCCCTGAGCAGCTTAGCGTCCAGGTTGCTGGGGTCCAGCGCCAGCACTTCCCCGGAAGCCTCCAAAGCTAACGGGTAGTTGTGAGCTGTCTGCGCTATGTCGCCTAACAAAAGCCGCGGCGGTACATAGTCTCTGCCGAGATCCGAGCTCTTCTTAAGTTCTTGCCAAGCGGAAGCGGTATCCCCTCGGTCCAGATAAGACACGCCAAGGTTGTAGCGCACCACTTCGTTTCGCGGATCCTGCGCGGCTAGCTCCTTGAGCTCCTGAATCGCCAAATTTCGTTCTTTCGAGTTTTGACTTTCACGCAGCAGAACGGCGCGAGTCAAGCGGGCGTCGGAATCCTTCGGACTGTCCTTCAGGAATTTATTCAGTTCGCCGATCGCTTCCTCGCGCTTGCCAAGCGCCGCTAGCGCTTGAGCAATTTTCTGGTGATAGAAAGCCTGCTTGGGAGACTGTTGGATTCCGGCACGGTATTGGGTAAGAGCATCGTCCCAATTGTGGGACCCGGCGTAAAAATCGCCCACCAACGCCGGGCCGGTTGGGAAATTAGCTCGATCATTCAGCATCGCTTGCAGCGCGTGTGACATCTCCGGATAACGGCCCGAGGATCGATATACTGCTGCCAGCTCTAATCGGGGATGTGCGTCTTTCGGAAGAGAAGCAATCTCTGATTTCAGAAGATCCTCAGTGTCGGCCCACCGCTGCGCGCGCGCATAGCGCTTTTCCAACAAGTCATAAACCGCAGGCACGTCCTTGTGCGTGGTGAGGAAATGCCGAAGTAAGTCCTCACCTTGCCGGTCCTGGTTCTCGGTGAACAGGATCTGGGCGATCGCAAGGTTCACGCTTGGATCATTGGGCTGGACGGCGTCGGCCTTCCGCAGCTCAGCCAAGGCATCGTCGTATTTTCGGTCGATCACCAAGATGTCGCCGCGCAGCCGCAGGCCGTCAAACGATTTCGGGTTCTTCTTCAGCAGAAGATCAGCTTCATCCGCCGCTTGCTCGTAGAAGTGCCTTCTGGCCGGCCAAGCCTGGAACGCTTCAATGCAAAGATTGGCAACCTCGATGGCATACCGGTCGTTTCCGGGATCATAACCGGCGGCTCTTTCAAAATCCTCCAAGGCATTGAATCCATCGTGCAGCTTGTATTCCAGGAGTCCGAGCCGATAATAGCCTTCCGCGAATTTGGGGTCCTTCAGCACGCTCTTGCGATATTCGATTTTCGCATCGGCATACTTGCCGGCCGACTCTAAGCGGCTTCCTCGCTCCAGATAGGTTCGCGGCGACTTACTGCAGGCCACCTGTAAGCACACTACGACGAGCACCCCGGCGTACCATTTCATACTGCGAGTTAGACTAACTGCCCGGCTAAATTGTTTCGCTTTTTACCCGCTTTTTCTCTTTTCGTGACGCATGGTACGAGTTACTTCGCGCTGTCACTTCAAGTGCGAATATTTCCGGGATATTATCCTTGGCAGAGCGATGAATCGAAGCGCGACGATGAGTCGTTCTTCGGAGCTTCAGCGGAGTTGTGAGTTGGAAATAAAAAGACCAATTACTCTTACGAGGAGCTTACAGCGTAAGGGAACCACTTGTAACATTACCTGCTCTGCCAGGAGGAGCCAAATGAAATCTTTCGCGCGATTGAGTCTGATGGGGTCTGGCTTAGGCCTCTTTTTCTTGACGGCGGCGACGCCGTCATTTGCAACTGTCGTGGGTAATCTGTATACCGGCGGCAATGGGCAAGTAACCGTCACGCCCACTGGAATTACCTTTGACGAGGACGACACCTCGGGAGGATCAACGGAGGTGGGTGGTGGAACTACCTTGACGTACACGGGCGGCCCCGCGCTGGCGGTTGGTCAACCGGTTGACATCAACGGCGGCGCTACCATCAGCCCAACCGGCCCGGCGGTCGACGGCGTCTATCCGGTGTCTGTGCCTATTACGTTTCCCGACGAATCTAACCTGAGCATCACGCTGGATTCATTCGGCCCCGGCAGCAGCACGCCTTGCTCATCGGCCATCACCGTCGGTGAATCCTGTTCTCCCGAACTGAGCAGTTCGCCCCTTACGCTCTCGCCCATTATCCTCACCGAGACTTCCACCGGAACGAGCGCTGCTTTGGGTGTCACCGGAACCGCAACGGACGGCTCAGGGACGAGCGACGTCTCAGGCAACTTCAGTGCTACCATCACCGGCGAGACTCCGTCCGAGCTGTCGGCGTTGTCCAGCTATACGACCACGTTGTCGGGGACTTTTGTCATTACCGCCACGAGTCCCGTACCGGAGCCCCGCTCTGTTTCCCTAATTCTCCTGGCGGGTCTGCTGATGGGGCTGGTGGTAGTCAAGCGCCGGAAGAGCGAGGCCTAAGAGCCTCTTCGCGCGCCGCAAAGCCGAACGGGGCAGCCTTTGCGGGTTAGTCTCCCGTTTCAGTTGATTGGAAAAAGACCGGATCCGATGACGGGTCCGGTCTTTTGTTGCATGTCAGAACCGTCGCCTTTAGTGTCCTGGCGAGGGTCGCGAATCCGGAACAGCAACTTCGACAACCGCGTCCGCTTCGCAGACCGGCGCCTTGGATGCTTTTGATTTCGCGTGGTGTCCCAACTGATCAAATCGGACGCTCGGGGATTCCCAGTGATAGTGCCACGTGCCGCGAACGCAGAGGAGCAGTTCGCCGCACCGTGTCAGCTGCGAAATCAGTTTGGGATCGTGATTCGCTGCGTCAGGCCACATCTGCCCTTGGTTTTCGGACGTGCAGGCAGGGCGGGAATCGTCAGCGGCCGTGCACAGCAACGGAACAACCAGCAGCAGACAAGCCTGGAACAAACGGAGCGGCATCGCGTCCGTTCCAGTCTACTGGCGAATCGCCAGGAGCACAAGAACGCGAGACCGTTAACGATACCGAAATTGTACTGGGACTACCCGGACGGGCTAAGTGCAAGGCCGAGGCTTAACTCATCTTCACGAACTCGTCTCTCATTGGGATAGACTGATTTCCAACGCGGGCCCGAATTTCGGGAGTGCTTTTGCGCACAGACGATACGGCCGTCACATAGGAATGTGCGGGCCGCTGCGAATGCCTTTCGTCTGCGCTGCCGCCGCCGCCTACCAGAGTTCGCAGTTCTCTGGCGATGTTCTGCAGCGCTTCGGCTTGCGCCGACATTTCCTCGCTCGCCGACGCGCTCTGCTCGGCGCTCGCGGCGTTAGACTGCGTAACCCGGTCCATCTCGGCGATCGATGTGGAAATATGCTCGATGCCGCGCGCCTGCTCCTGGCTGCCCAGGTTCACTTCGTCCACCAGCGTCTTCACTTTGGCGGTGCTTTCCGTGATGGCGCGGATCACTTGTGTGACGTGCTCCAGGCGCCGGCTGCCTTCATTCGATTTTGCGATGGACTCCTCGATCAGCGCGGAGGTATCTTTGGCCGCTTGCGCCGAGCGCTGGGCCAGGCTGCGGACTTCGTCGGCCACTACCGCGAATCCCATTCCGGCCTCGCCCGCGCGGGCTGCTTCAACCGCCGCGTTGAGCGCGAGAATGTTGGTCTGGAATGCGATCTCATCAATGACTTTGATGATCTTGGAAATTTTGTCGCTCGATCCGGTGATCTCTTGCATGGACTGGACCATTTCCGCCAGCGTGCGATTGCCCTCCGTCACGCGCTGATCCACTTCCGCCATTACGCCGGCGGCGGCTTGCGAGTTTTCGGCGTTCTTGCGGGTCATGGATGTGATCTCCTCGCTCGATGACGCGGTCTCTTCGAGGGACGAAGCCTGCTCGGAGGCGCCCTGGGCCAGAGTTTGGCTGGAAGTAGCTACCTGGGAGGAGGCGCTGGTGATCTGTTCGGCTCCCTCGGCCAAATGGGAAGCCACGCCGCGCAAATGGCGCGTGGTCCACAGGACTAACCATAGAACGAACGGCGCCGTCCCGAGAGCCGCGAACAAGAGGGTGTAGGCCATCCAATGCGCGCGCGACGAGGTGAGCGCGCCTTGCTCGGAACTCTCCTGCACGAGCTGGTTTTGCAAGTCGACCAGGTCCTTCACTGACCCATCCATGGCCGTCAAGGATTTGTTCGAGCTGTCGTCGTAGATCTTCAACGCGCCCTTGGCATCACCTTTCATCGCCGCGGCCGCCACCTGCTCGAAATAGCCCTGTAAGTTGGGAAGCTCGCCTTCCATAAACGCGACATCTTTTCGGCTTTGCTCGGTGACCAGCAGCGGCTTGATTTGGCCCAGAAGCTCCGCCACGCCGGCGGCGCGGGTTTCAAATTCCTGCTTGTTGCTTTGCACCTTCTCAGGAAGGTTGTGCAGCGCGAAAAGCATGACGCCTCGCTGGCAGCTCCGCATGCGGAACAGTTGTCCTTCTAATTCCGACGCAATGAATATCTTCTTCGCGGTTATGTTGGTTGCTGTTGCCAGCGCTCCTGCCAAACTTTGAACCGAATACAAGTAGCCGCCAGCTAAAGCCATAGCCACCAACAGGAGCGCGGCGAACCCCAGCGTCATCTTCTGGCCAATCGTCATTTGAGACATTTCATATCCTTTGAACTTGCCGTTTATCTGGTAGCCAACGCGCTCAGCGTGGTTAATTCCGCGGCCACGCGATGAAGCGGAACGATGCGGTCCACAGCACCCGCCCGGATGGCCTCGCGCGGCATCCCAAAAACCACGCAACTGGCTTCGTCCTGCGCGACAGTCCGCGCGCCGGCGCGCTTCATTTTGAGCATCCCCTGCGCTCCGTCCGATCCCATCCCGGTGAGAATCGCGCCGATGGCATCGCCCTTCGCAACCAGGGCCACCGATTCGAAGAGCACATCCACCGAAGGCCGCTGATAGCAGACGCGCTGGCCGTCCTGGATCACTACCCGGTATTCGCCGCCGGACCGGCGCAGCGTCATGTGAAAATTTCCGGGCGCAATCAACGCCAGCCCGGCCGTCACGCGGTCGCCATCGGAAGCTTCCTTCACGCGCAGCCGGCACAAATCGTTTAGCCGGTTCGCAAAGGCCAGCGAGAATACCGGTGGGATGTGCTGCACGATCAGGATGCCGGGCATATTCGCGGGCAGCCCGGTGAGCACCTCGCGAATGGCCTCCGTTCCGCCGGTGGAAGCGCCAATCGCAATCACGGTGGAGCTGCTGGCGCCCGAGAGAACCAGGGGGGCCGCGGGCGTGGGCACCGGCAGTTGCGGCTTGGCTTTACCCACGCGGGCGCTCGCGGCCGCGCGCACCTTCTGCGGCAGATCCTGTTTCAACTCACCCACCGAATAGGGGCCGCCCGGCTTGGCCAGCACTTCCACCGCGCCGCATTGCAGCGCTTCCAGTGCGGCCTGACTCGACGATTGCGCCAGCGAGCTGATCACGATTACCGGCAGCGGATGGAACCGCATCAGCTTCTTCAAGAAAGTCAGCCCATCCATGCGCGGCATCTCGATGTCGAGCGTCAGCACGTCCGGGCGCAGGCTCAGGATTTTGTCTCGCGCCACAAAAGGATCCGGTGCGGTGCCCACCACTTCCAGATCCGGTTCCCCCGCCAGGGCCTCGGCCAGCATTTTGCGGACAATGGCCGAGTCGTCCACAATCAGCACCCGGATTTTGCGATCGGCAGCCATAAGATCTTGTTGTTACTCGCTTCCGGCGACCGGCGGAGGAGGCTGCCCGGATGGATTCAAGCGGATGGAGATGGCCAGCATCCCTTCGGGAATGGTGAAGCAGCGGTGCAGCAGTCCTTCACCCGGCCACTCGATCCAGGGCGTCAACTCGGGGGAGGAAAGCAGCAGTTGTGATTCCGGCCACAAGTGGCTCAGCATGGCCCCGCAGAGAATATTGGTGAGCTCCTGGATTACCTGGCCGCGCTGTGCGTCGGTAAGCTCCATTGGGTCCAGGCCCAGGAAGGACGCGGCAATGGGATCGGTTGCCTCCGCCGAGACCACCAGCAGCATTTCTCCAAAGTGCGAGCCTTCAAAGCGAATCCGGGCGCACGGGGCCAATCCCAGCCAGGCATGCTCGCACGGGGCCAGCTCGGCTTCGGTGAAGAACATCGTCTCCAGCACTTGGGCCGCTACCACGCGGACCGTGTCGCTCGCCGCCGGTTCCAGGTCCATCCTGGACTGTTGTTCAAGCTCGGGTGGCATCCCGCTCTCCTAATACCCGTTCCAACTCATCTCGCAAACTCTCCGGCGAGAACGGCTTGGACATGTAGCCCTGCGCGCCCAGTTCAATCATCCGCACGATCCTTTCGTTGGTGGCGTCGGTGGAAATTACCACCGCGGGAGTGGTCTTCAAAGTTCCGTCCGCCTGTAACTTGAGTAAGAGTTCCTCGCCATTCATGCCGGGCATGTTGATGTCGGTCAAGATGATGTCCACGCGATGCGCGCTCAACTGCGCCAGTGCCTCTTCGCCGTTGCCGGCTTCCACGCATTCGCCGACTTCGAATCCCGACAGCGTCAGCACGCGCCGGATAAAGCTGCGCATCACCGGTGAATCATCCACGATCAGGACTGAGTAAGCCATGCATTGCTCCCTCGCTGTTGAACCATCGCTGTGCCATCCTGCCGCCCCGCCGTGCGATTATTCATTGCCGTTCCGTCCTTTGGCGCCGGCACTGCGCACCAGCTCCCGCTCGATCCCGCCCCCTTCACGAACCCACAGACGGCCTGAGGAGACTTCCAGCCGCGTGGTCCGGGACACCTCTCCTCCCACCGCCTCGGCTGCCACCAAAATTCCCGCCTTCCACAGAATCCGGCGCGCCGCCAGATAGTTGCGTTTGCCGATTTGAAAGACGCCCTGGCTATCCAGCACCTGCGCCCCGCCCGTCAGCCGCACTACCATTCGTTTGCCGTCGCCGCCTGCCGCCTTCAGCGCGTCCATCATGCGCGGAATCCCGGTGTCGGCAAACATGAATGGATTCTGCTCGGCCTTTTTGGAATCGATCGCCGATTCGGGAAGCATATAGTGCAACAGGCCGCTCACTTTGGTCACCGGATCGTGCATCGCCACCGCGATACAGGACCCCAGCGCATACGTCACCAGCACCGACTCGGCGTCCCGCGTCACCTTGCAATCGGAAATCCCCACCACCATCGAACTTACCGCCATGATGTCCTCAGCGCCAAAGCTTTGACCCGCCCTCCGGCTTCTGATTGCGATAAGTCGCAGGCCGGACATAATGCAGCCCGTGTTCGACGCCGGTGAGCGATTCCGAGTGGCCCACAAAAAGATAACCTCCCCGTTCCAGACACCCGCTCAACCGCTGCACGATATCCTGCTGGGTCCCCTTGTCGAAATACATCATCACGTTGCGGCAGAAAATCACGTGAAACAGTCCCCGTTGCGGGAACGGCTCAATCAGGTTCAGCCGGGCAAACTCGATGTGCTGCGCCAAAGCCGGCTTTACCTTGAAGAACCCCTGCGATTCCCCCTGGCCGCGCAGCAGGTGAGAGCGGCGCCAGCCCTCTGGTACGTCGTCGAAACGGCTGGCCGCGTAGACGCCGCGCCGCGCCGCGTCCAGCACCCGGGTGGAAATGTCGGTGGCCAGGATATGGAACTGCCGGGCCGCGGGTTTACCCATGCCTGGTTTACCCATGGCCTCCGCCAGGCACATCGCAATCGAATATGGCTCCTCGCCGCTCGAACAGGCCGCGCTCCAGACCCGCAACGTGGAAACCTCCCGAAATTCTTCGTTCACAGCCCGCGCCAGAAATTCGAAATGCGCCCGCTCGCGCAGAAAACTGGTGTGATTGGTAGTCAGGGCGTCGATCAGCTCGATCAGGGCTTCGCCGGTCGAATCGGCCAGGACGTGGCGGTGATACTCGGCAAAAGTGGCAAATCCCAGCTTGCGCAGCTTTTTCCCCAGGCGAGCCGCCACCAGCGCCTCCTTGCCGCGCTTCAGATCCAGGCCGAAACGCTGGTAGGCCAGATCGGCGATCTGGCGGAACTCCTGCGCGGTCAGCTTCAGCTCGCCGCCCCCAGCTCCCGAGGCGGAAGAGAAAACCACATCATTCGGCATGGCTCGCCCTGGAGGATCCAAACAGGCCTTCCGGGTCTAGAATCAGACCCACCCGGCCGTCTCCGAGAATGGCCCCGCCGGCTACTCCGGGGATGTTGCGCATCCCTTCGCCCAAACTCTTGATCACCACCTCCTGTTTGCCGATCAGTTCGTCCACCATCAGGCAGAACAGCTTGGTCCCGCTCTCGGCCACGATCAACAAACTCTCCCAAGGCTGTTCGTGCCGGGGCTGGACGTGAAAGCGCCGGTGCAGCCGGATCACCGGGATCAGCGTGCCGCGCACCATGGCCATCTCCTGCCGGCCGTGGATGGTGGAAATGGCTTCCTCGGCCGGCTTGAGCATCTCCCGCACCGCAAAGATGGGGACAATGTAGCGCTGATCTCCTACGCCCACCACCAGGCCGTCGATGATCGCGAGCGTCAGCGGCAGCTTCAGCAGGAACGTGGTGCCTTCGCCGGCTTTCGAAATCACATCCACGCGCCCGCGCAGCTTCTGCACCTGTTTGCGCACCACGTCCATCCCCACGCCGCGGCCGGACACGTCGGTAATCTTGTCGGCGGTGGAAAATCCGGGATGAAAGATCAGAGCGAAGATTTCGCTGTCGGGCATTTCCGGCGCGCCGGCTTCAATCAGATTTTTCTCGCGCGCTTTGCGCAGAATCTTCTCGCGCTGCAGGCCCCGCCCGTCATCCGATATCTGGATCACGATGTGGCCCGCCTGATGGCCCGCCTTGAGCGTTACGTGAGCTTGCGCCGGTTTGCCCGCCTTGACGCGTTCCTCGGGAGTCTCGATGCCGTGATCCACCGAGTTGCGCACCATGTGCATCAGCGGATCGGCCAGCTCCTCCACGATGTTCCGGTCGAGCTCGGTCTCTTCGCCCGCCAGTTCCAGCTCCACCAGTTTGCCGGCCTTGCGCGACAGATCCCGCACCAGGCGCGAAGTCTTTTGGAACAATTGCCCCACCGGAATCATGCGCATCGACATGGCGGTGCGCTGGATGTCGTCGGTAATGCGCGCCAGCTGCGAGAGATTGCGCGCCAGGCGCGGCTTCAGCCCGGTGGCCAGGTCCGGATCGTGCCGCACCAGCGATTGCGAGATCACCATCTCGCCCACCATGTCCACCAGGTAATCGAGCTTGGCCGTCTCTACTTTGATCGAGCGTGCTCCCGCCGGCCGTGCTTCGGCCACCTTGGCCACTTCGGTGCTCTCGGCAGCCGGGGTCTCGCTCGGCGCCTCGGCGGCCGGGGGCGCCGCCACTTGCCGTGCCAATTCGGCCAGCCCCGGAGTACCTGGCTCCGCTGGAGCTTCGGGCTCCACTCGAACCCCAGCTTCGCTGGCCGCCCTGGCCGTCTCATGCTCCCCGGCGGGAATCGCGGGCGCTCCCGTCACCAGGCCGCGGATGGCCTCCAGCAGGAAGCGCGCTTCCGGACCAGCAGGTGTCTTGCCGGTCTGGAGCATCGCTTCCAATTCCGTCATCCAGACGTTCAGGTAATCCTTGCTCTCGAGAATCCGGTCGATGATCGCCGAGGTGATCGCCAGCTTGGCGTTCCTCGCCAGATCGAGCACCGTCTCCACCTCGTGCGCCAAGTCGCGCACCGCGTCCAGCTCGAGAAACCCCGCCATCCCTTTTATGGTGTGAAAACCGCGAAATATCGCGTGCAGCGCCTCGGAATTGGACGGATCTTGATCGAGCGTCAGCAATTGCAGCTCAATCGCCGTCAGGTGTTCGCGCGATTCCAGAATGAAATCGCCAATCAGCTCGGGATCGCTGGCCAAAGGATTGACGGAAGCGGCGCCCACCGGCGATCCGGTCTCGGCGCCGGTGTTTTTCCCCGCACTCGATTTCTGGTCAGACTCCGCGCTCATGCCCCCGCTCTCTTTCCCGGAGATATCCCCGCCGGCCCTGAGATCTCCCCGCCAGACGTGCAGCAACATGAAAATGTCGCAACGACCTCAGTCCGTGTCTCCATCTCTGTCTTGGCTGTCCTTTTCTGGCTCTCGCACTCAGGTGCGCAGCAGATGCGGGACCGGAAAGCCGGTTCGCGTCGTTTTCTTGCCGGCGTCCACGTTGGGGGCGATGCACACCTGCACGCACATCCGGTCTTCATCCAGAGCAAATGGAACCACGGTCCACTCCTGATTGCCCGAGCTGCGCGTTTGAAAGTTGCGGCCATAAATCACCGTAGGCGTGCTCAAACCCATCGCACCGAGCCGGGTCTCCAGCGCCGTCTTCACGTTTCCGATGATCATGTTCGTCACCTCCGCCACCGCGTCCAGGACGTCTTCATCGATCGCGGTATAGGGCGCCATCAACAGCGCAGAGGCAATCTTGGCGGCGCAACCCGCCGAGCAGGCCAGGCTCCCCGAGCCTACCCACGAACCCGCCAGCCCGATCAGCGACACCACGCCCGAGCTCGGAACGGCCTCTTCCTTCTCCACAAACACTTCACCCGGCAGCACGTTCAGATTCAGCATGGTGGTGAACACCTCGTTGGTAGCCGACCGGATGGCCTGTACCAATTCGTCCTGCGAAAGCGGCTGCACCGCCTCTGTATCGGTTGTCATCGTTTCCTCGGTTTCTGCGTCAGCGGTTTCTGATTCAGCGGTGGCTGCTTCGCCCGGCCAGTCTCATATCAACCCCAGTCTCAGATCAACCCCACCAGCTTTTCTTTGATCTGCTCGGCGGTGAAGGGCTTGCGGACGTAGCCGGACGCGCCGCGCTCCACCGCCTCCAAAACCTTGGCCTGGGTTCCTTCGGTGCTGACCATCAACACCGGGATGCCATGCCAAACCTGTTCGGCCCGCATCTTCGTCAGGAATTCCAGACCGTCCATGTTCGGCATATTGATGTCGCTGAGCACCAGCCCGATGGTCTGCCGGCGCAGCGTTTCCAGTGCTTCCACGCCATCGCCGGCTTCGTACACCGTGCCGATCGGAATTTCGGTCTGCCGTAAAACTCGCTGCAGAATCTTTCGGATCGCAGCCGAATCATCCACGATGAGAACGTCTAACACGGGTGCCTTCCCTTCCCTGGCTCTTCTTGTCGGCCTGTCTTTCTTATCGGAATAAGGCGCGGTTCTTTAGCAGGTTGCTGAAAAAGCCCTTTCTCACGCGTGAACCGCAGGCGCAGCCGCCTGCGCTACGCGGACTATCAACGACATAGGTATCCCCGCGTAGGGCGGACGTCCGACGGCCGGGCTTTTTCAGCAACCTGTCAGGAAAAAGCGTGACTTGGGGCCGGCAAAGTTGCGCGCGCTGTCTCAACAGACGCCGGGCAGCCTGCCGCCAATTTCGCTAGCTGCTGGCGGTCCCCGCCACAATGATGGCGATGGGCGTGTCCCCTATTTTGGATTGAAGCACCCAGTCGCTGTCGCCCTGCTGGCTGAATCCCGCTGCGTCGGTATCCGCTTTCCAGCAGCTCAACACCGCCGGATGGAGTGTGTGCGACGCTTTGCGGCTCATCGCCACCAGCGCGTCGAAATTGGGAGTAGCGTTCAAATCCCGATCGTCCGCCGCCGGCGTCAGGAGTAGAAAATCGCGCTGCGGCGCCGCCCCTTCGTGGGCGCCATTGCTAGGCATGATGCCGTAGCGCAGCGTATATACTCCCGCCGGAATGGTCTGGCCGCGGCGGTCCGATCCCGGCCCGTTGAAACGGATCACCCCCAGCAGCGCTCCCACTGGAATGTTCGACAAGGTCACATTCTGTTCGCTCGACGCGGGGCCGGAAGGAGGATTGGTTCGCAGCCAAATCTCGCAATACTTCGCGCCATTGCTGGTAATTTGGAACCCCGTCTTCTCGAGAGCCTGGGCGATGCCGGATGCCAGCTCCGTCGGAGGGGATCCGGCCCGGTCTGCTTTGTACTGCTGCGCCCAGATGGTGCTGGACACCAGGAGCAGCGGCCAAGTCCATCGAGTGACCCTAAGAGCGCGTCCCATGGTTTCCATCGTAACCATTCTGAGCCGGTTCCTGAATTGACAGAACGCGGCGTAAGGCCGCAGGTGGCGAAAGCAGGGGCGGGCTGGCCGTCCACGGTCAGGTTGCTCTTTCGACTCCGGGCTAGAATAGCAGTGTTTTCAGCTGCCGATACATCATGATGCAGGCTGGGCCGAGCGTCACCAGCAGCACCGACGGGAAGATCAGGAAGAAGACCGGAAAGATCAGTTTCACGCCCACCTTGCGGGCCTTTTCCTGGGCTAGCTGGCGAGACCGCGTGCGCAGATACTTGGCGTGCGAACGCAGCGCCGGGCCGATGCTTACCCCGAAGCGGTCGCTATCGATCAAAAGATTCGACAGCTTGCGCAGTTCGGGTTCCTTGTTGCGCGTGGCCAGCGCGCGGAACGAGTCCACCCGGGTGCCCCCGGTTCTGAGCTCCATATAGAGCTGCGCGAGCTCCCCGCTCAAGTCCGGATAGGTTCGCTTCAGGCCCCGGCTGGCGTCGGCGATGGATTGGTCGAGCGCCTGGCCGGCTTCCATGGCGAGCACCATGAGGTCGAGCGCCGGCGGGATGGCGCTGCGCAGCCGCTGGGACCGGGCGCGTACGTGCGAGCTGAGTATGCGATCCGGCAACAGGAAGCCGAGGCCCAACCCGCAAATCATGGGAAGCGGAGTAATGGAAGGATCGTGCCGGTAGAGCAGCGCCAGGATCCCAAATAGAGCTGCGATGAACAGCGCGCTGCCGCACTTGATTCCGTAAAAAATGGGCAGCGCCGGGGGCCATCTGTATCCGGCCGCCATCAGCCGCATGCGATAAGGATTTTGTTCGTTCTTGGCGGCAGGGAAGTTTTCACCGATGGATTGGAACAGGTTCGCAAAGGCCGCGCGCGAGGTGGGTTGCTGGCCGGCCACCACTTGCCCGGACCCTTCCAGGTTCCTCCGTTCGGCCAGGCGCTGGTAGAAATAGCCAGCCGCCGCCACCGTGGTCAGAACGAACGCGAAAAATCCGGCCCACAACCAAATCTGCGTCATAAAGCTCCCGGTGTCCTATCCCCCCCGGTCATGTCTTGATGTCCACGATCCGCCGGATCACCAGGTGCGCCGCCACCAGGCAGACCACGGCCGCGACGATCAGAATCTTGCCGTAGGGATGATAAACCAAGGTGGTGAGATACGAGGGATTCACCAGCATCATGACCCCGGCGATGGCGATGGGAAGCACTGTCAGCACCGCGCCGGTAAGCTTGCCATGCGCGGCCAGAGCGCGGACTTCCCCTTTCAACGCCACAGACTCGCGCATATTCTCAGCCAGCTTCCCCAGCACTTCGTTCAACTTTCCGCCGGTCCGGTTTTGCAGTTGGACCGCCGATGCGAACATGCTCACTTCGAGCAGGGGCATGCGTTCGGAGAGGTTGTGGAGCGCTTGCTCCCAGGACGTTCCCAAGTTTCCTTCCATCGCCGTTTGGTGCAATTCAGCCGCGACTGGCTGCTCGCATTCCTCCGCCAGGATATCCATGGCGGCGGGAAAGGGATGTCCGGCGCGCAACGAACGCGCCAGCGAATCGAGCGCGTCCGGGAAATTCTCCTCGAACTGGCGGAAGCGCCGGAGGCGGCAGTGCAGAATATAGAGATATGGTGCGGCGCCGACGCCCACTGCGATCACCAGATCGGCCCAGCCGGGAACCCAGTCGAATTGCATCGCAAAGCCCAGCGCCACACTGCTCGCGAGAAGCATGAGCAGGGTTACGCGCCCTACCGACCAAGTGAGCCCCGATTGCAACAGGTGCCGGTGCATGATGCGCACGAAGTCGGATTTCTCGAGCAACCGCGCCCAGGGCGAGATGCTGCTTAACGAGTCGTCCTTGAGCAGTTGGGGGCTTTCGTCGAGAAGATGGTCGGATATGTCTTCGGCCGCTGCTGCGGCTCCCATGCGCTGTAGCGTAAACCACCCGATGAGCACGGCCAAGCCGGCCGCCAGGAAGACGGTGAGAAAAACCAGAATGGCGGAAAGCGCCAGCATCTACCGCCTCCGGCCGTTGCGTGCGACCGCTAGCGGAGACGTCTGCTGGATGATGAGCGTGGAAACGAAGATCACCAGATGCTTATTCTTCCAGGAGCGGCCGGGAAACAGCCGTTCCGCGAAGTCTTGGCCGGGCGCATCGTTGGGGAAACCCTCGACCAGAAAACTGGAAGTGTCCGCCAGCGCGGCGTCATATTTTTTCGTGGTGAATTCCGAGCCGTTCGGGAAGCCCAACCGCGGTTTCACGCGCAGGCCAAGTTTGCCGCTAGGCATCCATTCCGGCGAGAACTGCACGCGCAGGGCGTAAGGTTTGGGGCCGGCGTGGTAGCTGATGGGCCTTCCCAAGCCCGCCATCAGCCTTTCGCTCGAAACCATTTCCAGTTCGTGCTTTTGTTGCAGGCTCTCGATCAGTTTTCGGGCGTCATCGCTGGAGCGAAACGCGGACAGTTTCAACGCATCGCCTGAGGCGTGCGTTACCGTTTGAGCCTGCAAGTCCGCCAGAGCCCCATCGCTCACGGCAAGTACGTGCACATACATCTGAATGGGATGATCCCAGACCGCGCGGTTCGGGTGACCCGGCGATTCCAGCCCGTCTGCTTTTTGGGTGCCGCCCGCAAAAAGCCCGGCCAGCGTCAATGCATGGCGCGGCGTGGTGCCAGGATCCAGCGGATTTCGCAGCGCCACGCGAATACGGCTGCCTGAGTCGGCCAGCGCAATCATATCGCTGTCCTCGGCCCGGATCAGCACGGTGACGGCGGCGCCCGCCGGACGATTGCCATTGGCGTCGGCAGCACTCACGGCGAGAATCTGGACATTCTCAAGCACCGTGCGAAGCTCGGTAGAGCCGTTTCTTTCCGATACCGCCTGGACGTCCACCCGCGAGCCGGGACGCAGCAAGCTCAACACGCTCTCGGATTGAAAAACATGCAGCGAGAGCGCGCGCATTCCAGCAGGTACGCGCCCCCCGGGGGCTTCTGAAACCCGCGGCGCCACGCGCTCCTGAAGGAGCGGTTCATCGGTTTTCAACGCGGTCAAGAGGGTGGCGCCGGCCGCATCCTCGGGCTTTGAAAACGCGCCCTCCAGAACACCCTGCACCTCCGACACGCGCAGGTCGCTCGGCTGGATCACGGTCCCGCGATCCAGATCCCGCGCCGCCACCACGATGGCGTGGCCCGGCAGCTCGCTCGAAGACCGCAATTTGCCCGCGAACAAACCGTAAAAGACGCCCGTGGAAATGATCGCCACCACAAAGGCAATCCCCAGCAGCGGGACCATGTTTCTTTTCATCCTGACGTGGTCTTCCTCTCCAGCCACCTGGCTCACGGCCTGATACTGAGGCACACCGGGGGCTCCATGCCACTTAAACGGCAGAGAGAGCAATAGAAAGTATCGTGTTTTGCCCTAAGGTTCTGGCCTTAATTGCCTTAGCTCTTTCTACTACCTTGGCGGGCATGAGGGTGAAGCAAATGAGGCGGAAGCAACCAAGTTGCAACTGGGAACATCCAACCAGTAGGTAAGTGAAAGAAAAACATATGTTTCGACATTACAAAGCTTTAATTGGGGTGCTTGCTCCGCTTCTCTTGGCAATACCGGCAGCCGCGGCCAGCAGTGCCATCCCCGGGACGTTGAATTACGTGGAAGGACAAGTGGCCGTAGCCGGACAAACGGTCACATCGCACTCGGTAGGAACCGTTCAACTAGGGCCCAACCAGGTGCTGGAGACCGGGCAGGGCCGTGCTGAGGTGCTCCTTACTCCGGGCGTTTTTCTCCGGGTTGGGGACAACAGCGCCATCCGGATGGAATCCGCAGGCCTGGCGAATACGCGTGTTGAAGTCCTGCGCGGCCAAGCGATCGTGGAGGTAGCGGAACTATTCAAGGACAACAACCTCTCGGTCGCGATGCATGGCGCGACTACCAGGCTGGATAAACAAGGCCTCTATGCTTTCAATGCGAATTCACAAGTGGTCCAGGCGTTCGATGGTAAGGCTACCGTCGAGCAAGGTGGTCGCGAGAAGGGTCTGAGTAAAGGCCATGAACTGGCTCTGAATGCCTGGAAGGTGACCCATTTCGATCCTAAGTCCCAGGCCGCGCAAGATCCGCTCTATGCCTGGAGCAACCTGCGCTCCGAATATGAAGCCGAGGCCAGCATGCAATCGGCGCGAAATATTTTCGTCAACGGCGGCGCATATTGGGATGGGCCGGGTTGGTACTGGAATCCCTACTGGGATCTGTATGGATTCATTCCCGGTGACGGCATTTGGTACAGTCCCTTTGGCTGGCCGTTTTATTCCCCGTGGGTCGCCTATGGCTACGGATTTGGATATGGCTTCGGCGGCTATGGTTACGGCGGGTACGGCCACGGTTTCCATCATGGATTTAATCGTGGGTTTGCGGCCCTCCAGGGGCATGGGCACGTGAGCGGCAGCGCGATCGCCTCTGGCGGCCGATTCGCTGGTGGCGCGCGCATGGGCGGTGGATTCGGCGCACGCGGGTTCGCCGGTGGAATGCGCGGTGGATTCGGCGGCGGTGGAATGCGCGGCGGATTTGGCGGCGGTGGCCGCCGGTAACCGTACAGTCCTTTTCAGCGAGCTAGAAACGGAAGGCTCAGTATTTGCGAACGAAGGTGTCGATACCTTCGCTCTCGATCTGAGCCTTTTTCTCGTTGAGCGCTGCGCGATTATCGAAGGGGCCGATGAGGACGCGCATAAGCTGGGGTGTTGGCCCGGGCGCAACGTGCGGGTCTAAATTGTCAGCGCGGAGATGTTGCACAAAGCGGCGCGTGGCTTCCTGGTCGAGCGCGCCCACCTGGATGAACACCTGTCCCGGACTCGGTGTGATCATCGGAATGCCATCCTCTGGAGATACCACTGTCAGGGGCTCAGCGCCGGCGGGTTTCTGTGGCGGGCTTGGTGACTCGGTTTTGGCCGGTGCCTTGGTATCGGGCTTGGATTCCGGGTTTCCAGATTCGACCACGGGAGGTGTGACCACAGCTTTGGGTGGCGTGGGAGCGGCTGCACTTACAACTTCAGTTCGAGGGTGTCCGTGCGCCGCGACGATACGGCCTCCCAGATAGATTCCAGCGATCAACAGGCCGACCACCAGCGTAGCCGGGATCCAGACCAGAGGAATGGTTTTCTTATGCTCCTCAACGGCCTCATCGGGCGGCTGGCTCGAATTTTCCGGAATATTGGGCGGCTTGATGGTGATCATTCGCTCGCTTGCCCTCGTAAGAACGTCACCGTATGTATCGGCGCAATGAAGGAAATCATCAGGGCCGCGCATTTCTTTGCGGCTAAAGACTCCCGCCCCACCGGCCGAACTCCCCTTAGGAGCCGTGAATCCTTGATTCGATCCGTGATCGCGTGTGCAGCCCTGATTGTATTCGGGCTGATCGCTGATGCCCACGAAGCTGTGGTTCGCCGTCAGCCGCATGTGTCTGAATCGCATAAGCCTCATGCGGCGTTGTCCCGCCGCCCGCACGCGGCAGTCTCCCACGGCAAAACACAAAAGCCCCCGAAACGCCAGGCGCTGCATGCCAAACCGTCGAAGGTGTCCAAGCACTAATCCCACAGTAGATTTGTCATATTTCCGGGTACGTCACGGGGATAGATGCTAGTCACGGCTCTACGGGAGTACTCGGGTCCATTCTTTCTCAGATCACGCTGATTGCTCCATTACTTTTCCGGTCCGTTGCTCGCATACTCAGTTAGGCACATGCAGCTCTGGAAGCAATTCCGCAAACTTCTCGAATACCTGTCGCCGGAGCCTTCTTTAGTTTCGCCGCGGAAACACATTGACGTGATAGCAGCGCTGCTGGCGGTGGCGGCCATCGCCGGCGCCGTTGTGTTGACGCCCTCCCACCGCGCCAGATCGCTGGGCGCGCCGCCGGATGTCTGGGAGATACTGCACCAGCACCTGTCGAAACGGGCGCAGGTGGATCTGTTTGACGATTTCAGCCAGGGCGTGGATGATTGGCAAAGCGGCGAGAATCTGGCGAGCACCTGGTCTTACGATAAAAACGGATTCGTCAATCCGGGCTCTCTCTCGCTCTTTGCGCCCAGCATGCACCTGACAGATTATGACCTCGACGCAGTGGTGCAAATTGAGTCCAAGGGCGTGGGCTTGGCTTTCAGGGCGGCTTCGACACACACCTATCAGGCAGTAAACCTGCTGGTGGAGGGTTCGGGCGCGATGCCTTCGCTCGCCGTGGAGCGATATGCAGTGATTTCGGGCCAGCCGTCCCGCGTTGTTCGCACCCGCTGTCCCGAACAATTTCTATCAGATATGTTGTACCACGTGCATTTGGAAGTTCGCGGGAACGCCTTCTCGCTATATGTTCAAGGGAAGCTGATGGACTACTGGTCCGATGCCCGGCTAACCTCGGGCGGTGTGGGCCTGTTCTGTTCCAAGGGTGAACACGCTCGCATAGCCTGGGTTCGGGTATCGCACAACGCGGATTCCTTGGGAAAAACGTGCTCCCTGTTGGCTTCGATGTTCTAAAAACATCCTATTACCCCACGCCCGGGGGTAGACCATGTTCCTCCGGTATACAGGAATTGGCGGGTTCAGCCGATGGGACTAAGATGGGATCGTTCAGCCCACCCGACAATTTCTATTTGTACCTATGGCGCTCGCCGAACTCACCGGGCACGTTATATTTGGCCAAGAGCTTCGAGACCGCGGAGGCTTTGTGCCGGGGATTAGCCGGGGACGGCTACATCGTGAAGGTGATCCATCCCATCACCAATACGGAATTTGAGTTGTGCGATGGAAAATTGCGCCCCATCGCTGATTCAACCCAGAACCCGGGCCCGTCTAACTCAGGAATAAGCCCCGCTTTTGTTTAGAACCGCACGCGGAGTCTTCACGAAGAAGACTTGGCAATCAATGAAAGAGCCTGGGGCTGGTCGCTTCCGTAGGAGGACGATACCCTGTCCGGCATCTCGGCGAGTTTGGAATGCCGCGCCCGGCCCATGGTCCGGAACTGGTAGCCGTCAAACACGATAGAGACGCCAATCTGGGTACATCGCACAACCGTACCCACTGTGATCAACTGCAACGGCGTAGTCCCATTTAAGAGACTGGGCCACTCCACAAATATTTTCAGCCGCGTACCTTCGGGAATATTGCTGGCACATGCCAAGAGCATGCCGCTGCTGCTCATGTTCACAGTCTGCCCAAGACCGGCTACCGGGCCGGCCGCTCCCATGGTTTGGTAACGGACGTTCAACTCGAGCGGATATCTCGATTTTACCCGGCGTTCGTTGTCCATAATCAACATCAACTCCTCTGATCTCCTCGACTTCCTTCCTGATCACTAACTGCTAACCACACACCTGTTGGCACCAAGCAGTGCAACTGAGGGACCAATTGATGGCTCTCTCTAAGCCAAAGAAATATCACCGTAAGTGCTTCTCTTCAGAGGGAGCACTTACATGCCATTCGGTAAGAATTTTCAAGGCCCTTAGAAAGGAAGAACCATTTGCTTAGTACGGTAAGTCTTTCGGTTAGGACCTGAATATGAAAAGGACTAAAGGAAAGCACCTAGGCAAAGCGGAACAACTTTACACACCCGGTGGGTCAAAGTGTAGACGTTACAGCAAGTTAGACCGCAATGCCCATCTTCCAGAGCAGATAACCGATTGCCTGCCGCAAATCCTGCCAACGGGTCTGCCACTCGCCAACAGGAATGGATGGGCGGGGCGATCCGTACACTTTCAGCCCGCTTGACTCCAGCATTTTCTTCACCCGAAAGATATGGTAGCCGTCGCTGACAACGATCGCGCTCCTCAGATTCATGCGGCGCATAATCTCGGCGACGGCGGCTACACTTTGCGCGGTGCTTTCGCCCTCGCGCTCCACGACGATGGCCTCGGGCGGCACACCATGCTGAGTGAGATAAGAGCGGCCAACGGAGCCTTCCGTAAACACCGGATCGCCACCCGCGCCGCCGGTAGTAATTACACGCGGGGCCATGCCCTTCAGGTAGAGGATCAACGCGTGGTTCAGACGCGCTTCCAGCACCGGCGAGGGGTGGCCGCGATACTCGGCTGCGCCGAGCACGATGATCGCGTCGGCAGGTTGGGCCTCATCCACCAACGATTCTTGCTGAATCTCGCGGGACACCTTGCGCACTTCGAGCGACGCCGCTCCAGCCACTGCCACTAGCGCAATCGCTACGATCCATTTCATGATAGAAGCACCGGATTCATGATCGATCTGGCGGGCGAGTTACCAGCGTCCTCACATTACAGTATGCCAATGCTGCTGAGCGCGCGAAATCCGTTGCTGAAGGAGGTTCGCAAAGCGATTGCGCGGGGCACGGTTACCGAAGAGGGCCTGGCGGTGGCGGAAAGCTTTCATTTGCTCGAAGAAGCTTTGCGCAGCGACTGCGAGATTCCGGCCGTGTTTGCGTCCGAATCGGTTCTCGCGGCCGTTGAAAGCCACGTACGCGGGCTGAAGAAGACCCGCATCCACGTTCTGCCCGACGAGATCTTTCGCGGAGTCTCCACGACGGAGGCTAGCCAGGGTGTGATGGCCTTGGTGCGCCCGCCCAAGTGGACGCTCGATCAGCTCTTCCGCGGGCATTCGCTCACCGTGGTTCTCGATGGACTACAGGATCCGGGCAATGCCGGCGCGATTCTGCGCGCCGCGGAGGCGTTCGGCGCCACCGGAGTAGCATTTCTCAAGGGCACCGTCAGCCCCTACAATCCGAAATGCCTGCGCGCTTCGGCCGGTTCTATCTTCCGGGTTCCGGTGGCTGCCGCGCTCGATCAGCAGCTCTTTTTAGCGGCGGCCGAACAACGCAAGATCGCGCTGTTCGCGCTCATGCCCAAGGGAACCACTGACGTCGGCGAAGTGGGGCTGGGCGGCAAGTGCGCCATCATCGTCGGTAGCGAGGGGCGCGGAGTGAGCGAGCGGCTGCGCGACAAGGCCATCCCGATTCGCATCCCGACCGTGGGCGTCGAGTCCCTCAACGCCGCCCTCGCCGCGGGCATCGCGTTGTTCGTCGCGCGCAAGCAGCGGATGGCCGCCGGGTGAGCTATGAGCCTGTTTGAACCCGACCCGCTGGCCAGTTTGAAGGATGATAGCCAGCGCCCGCTCGCCGAGCGCATGCGTCCGGAAACGCTCGAGGAATTTGTAGGCCAGCAGCATATCCTGGGGCCGGGCAAGCCGCTGCGGATGCAAATTGAGCGCGATCAGCTGGGTTCGATCATCCTGTGGGGCCCTCCCGGCGTTGGAAAAACCACGCTCGCGAGAATCATCGCGCGCATGACCCATTGCGACTACGTCCCATTCAGCGCTGTCCTCAGCGGCATCAAGGAAATCAAAGCGGTAATGGCCGACGCCGAGCGCAACCGCCGGGTGGGACGCCGCACGCTGATTTTTATCGACGAAATCCATCGCTTCAACAAAGCGCAGCAAGATGCGTTTCTTCCTTATGTGGAGCGCGGCGATATCAGCCTGATCGGCGCCACTACGGAAAACCCGTCCTTCGAAGTGATTTCGGCACTGCTTTCGCGTACCAAAGTCTACATGCTGAAGCCGCTCACCGAGGAGGAGATTTTCGGTTTGCTGCGTCGCGCGCTGCCGGTGGTCAAGGTGGACGCGCCGGACGATTTACTGCGGCAAATCGCCACCTACGCCAATGGCGACGCCCGCACCGCCTTCAACATCCTGGAACTCGCCGCTGCAGCTTCCAAAGACGGCCGGCTCACGCCGCAGGCGATCGAGGACACGCTGCAACGCAAGACCCTGCTCTACGACAAAGCCGGCGAAGAGCATTTCAATCTGATTTCGGCGCTGCACAAGTCCGTGCGATCCAGCGACGTGGATGCCGCGCTGTACTGGCTGGGACGGATGCTGGAATCGGGCGAGGATCGCATGTACATCGCCCGGCGCCTGGTGCGCATGGCGATCGAAGACATCGGCCTGGCCGATCCACGGGCGCTCGAACAATCGATCGCCGCGATGCAGACCGTCCACTTTCTGGGAATGCCCGAGGGGGATTTGGCGCTGGCGCAGCTTGCCATCTATCTATCGGTTGCGCCGAAATCCGATGCCTCCTACCAGGCTTTGAACCGCGTGATGGAGGCGGTGGAGAAGCGGATGGCCGAGCCGGTTCCTTTCCATCTGAGGAATGCTCCTACCGGCGCCATGAAACAGTGGGGGTATGGGGCCGGCTACCAGCATGCCCACAAGCTGGAAGACGCCTTGCCGGACATGGAGTGCCTGCCGGAATCTCTAATCGGTACAAGGTTTTACGAGCCAACCAACCGCGGCCTGGAGCAGCGTATCGCGGAACGTTTGGAAGAGATTCGGGCCCGCAAGAAGAAGCCGGACACTTCATCCCCTAAGTAGCCGGCGTGGGGTAATCTCTCCCAAGGTACTACCACTTTCACGCGAAGTACTACCTCAAATTAGGAAGAATCCGCTATAGGAGCGCTCGCCCGGATATTGCAATCTAGGGGTGCGAGAAAACCGAAAGGAAACAACAGCATGTTGGTGCCGGGAGCAACCATGAGCTTGGAAAAAGATAAAGACGATCGCCGTGGCGCGGACCGTTTCCCCATCGAGCGCGAAGTACGCTACAAGATTTTGAGCCGGAAGAGCACGGTGGAAGGCGAAAGCGGCGCTGGCCTGACCATCAACATGAGCAGCAACGGCGTTCTGTTCACCACCGATCGTTATCTGCTGCCCGGCAGACGGCTGGAAGTTTCCATCAGCTGGCCAGCCCAGTTGAATAGTAGAGTTGCTTTAAAGCTGGTGGCGCGTGGCCGCGTGGTTCGCTCCGAAGAGGGCCGAGCCGCCATTGAAATCCACCAGTACGAGTTCCGGACCCAAGCCAGCCCAGCCTCATCGGTGGTCCAATAATAAATCCCTTTTTCATAAGCCATCGATCATGCCCTCTGTTTGGGGGCCGTTCGGGAAGGTACACTATGAGTGATGCGGGTCTCGGCTCGTTAGCACTTGGAGGAATCCAACCTCACCCGGATGCGAAGCCTGGTTGCACTACTTTGTCTTGGGTCCGGCTTTTCCCTAGCCGCTGCCACCAAACCGCCCACGCTGGCTGAAGCCAGAGCCTTTCTGGATCGCGCGCAGGCAAAACTGCTGGAGCTTTCCGTGCAGGATTCGCGCGCCGATTGGGTGAAGTCCACGTTCATCACGTACGACACCGAGATTCTTGCGGCCAAAGCCGACCAGGATCAGATCGCGGCCACCATGCAACTGGCCAAGGAGTCCACGCGCTTCAGCCATTTGAAGATGCCGGAGGACATGGCGCGCGAATTCAAGCTGCTGCGCCTATCCCTCACCCTGGCTGCGCCGTCCGATCCCAAGGAAGCCCAGGAGCTCACCCAGACCGCCACCCAGATGGAAGGCATCTACGGCAGCGGCAAGTATTGCGCGCATGCTGGCGAGTGCCTGGATCTGGATCAATTGAGCGACATTCTGCGAACCAGTACCGATCCGGCGAAATTGCTGGATGCCTGGCGCGGATGGCGAACCATTTCACCTCCCATCCGGCCCTTGTTCCAGAAATACGTGGAACTGGGCAATCAGGGCGCGCGCGAATTGGGCTTTGCCGACATGGGCGCGATGTGGCGCTCCAAGTACGATATGCCGGCCGATGAGTTCCCGGCTGAGATGGACCGGTTGTGGGAGCAGGTGAAGCCTCTGTATCTTTCATTGCACGCCTATGTGCGCTGGAAGCTGCGCGAGAAATATGGCGATCTGGTTCCAGCCAGCGGGCCGATCCCCGCGGACTTGCTGGGCAACATGTGGGCGCAGGAATGGGAAAATATTTATCCATTGGTTGCCCCGAAGGATGCCGATCCAGGCTACGACCTGACGGCCATCTTGAAGGGCCGCGGCACCACGCCCGTGGATATGGTGAAGTACGGAGAGCACTTCTTTACTTCGCTGGGATTTGCGCCGCTGCCCAAGACATTCTGGGAGCGCTCCATGTTCGTCAAGCCGCGCGATCGCGACGTGGTTTGTCACGCCAGCGCCTGGGATGTGGACGCCGTCGACGACCTGCGCATCAAGCTGTGCATCGAGATCAATGCCGAGGATTTCTCGACCGTCCATCATGAGCTGGGGCACAACTTCTATCAACGCGCATACGACCAGCAGCCGTTCCTGTTCCGCGACAGCGCCAACGACGGATTTCACGAAGCCATCGGCGACACCATCGCATTGTCGGTGACGCCCGCTTACTTGAAGAAGATTGGGCTGCTGCCGACGGTTCCCGACAGCTCGAAAGATATCGGCTTGCTGCTCTACAAGGCGCTCGAGAAAGTGGCGTTCCTGCCGTTCGGGCTGATGATCGACAAGTGGCGCTGGCAGGTATTTTCCGGGCAGATTCCGCCCGACAAATATAACGAGAGCTGGTGGAAACTGCGCTTGCAATATCAAGGCATCGCACCGCCGGTACCGCGCAGCGAGGCGGATTTCGATCCCGGCGCGAAGTATCACGTGCCCGCGAATTTCCCCTACGCGCGCTATTTCCTGGCGGACATTTTGCAGTTCCAGTTTCACCGGGCGCTGGCCAAGGCCGCCGGGTGCACGGACGCATTGAATCGCTGCTCCATCTATGACAGCAAGGTAGCGGGAGATCGTCTGAACACAATGCTCGCAATGGGCGCCAGCCAGCCGTGGCCCAAAGCGCTGGCGGTATTGACCGGGCAAGAGCAGATGGATGCGACCGCGATCCTGGATTACTTCGCTCCGCTGAAGAAATGGCTGGATGAGCAAAACCGTGGAAAGCCGACTGGTTGGTAAAGTGGACACCATGAACGCTGTAGAAACGTGTCCCATCTGCGGGGGATCGGGTTGGAAGATCACCGAGCGCGAAGGAATCTCCGGTGCCGAGAAGTGCCAGTGCGCGGACGCGGGCCGGGAGCAGCGCATCGAAGAGCGCGCTGGGATTCCTCCGCTCTATGAGAACGCGTCGGTGGATAACTTCATTCTGCCCTCAGGCAATCCCCAGGCGCGGTCTGCGCTGGCGAGTGTCGTGCTTACCGTGCGAGGCTATGTGCGCGAGTATCCGCAAGGCCCCAAGCCCGGACTATTGTTTCTGGGTGCGCCCGGCACGGGCAAAACCCACTTAGCCGTGGCGGCGCTGCGCGGATTGATCGCGCGCGGTTTCGAGGGGATCTTCTACGATTTTCAGTCGCTGCTCACGAGGATCCACAAGGGCTACGACAAGGCGTCAGGTTCGAGCGATCGAGAGGCGTATCAATCGGCTCTCGACACCGAGATCCTGCTGCTGGACGACGTGGGCGCGAGCCGCATTAACGACTGGGTGGAGGACACTGTGACCTCCATCGTGACGCACCGCTGCAATTCGCGCAAAGCGACTATCGTCACCAGTAACCTGCGCGATCCGGAAGCGGGCGACAAACCTCTATCGAGCTATCAGGAACGCGACATCTATAGCAAGTTTTTTCTCGAAGAACGCATTGGAATGCGCGCGCGCTCGCGCTTGTTTGAGATGTGCAAGCTCATTCCGATGCCGGACGTGGAAGATTATCGGCTCAAGAAGCGCTGAGTCAAAATGCGGGGTCGAACCTCTCCAGGTCATACGCGAAGGAATCCGGCTCTTGCCGGCAACTCAGGCAAAGAGCCTTAAACTCGCGGGGCTAGAGCCTAATTGCAATAGTTAGACTGCTGTACGACCGAGTACGCATCATCCTTCTGGCCAACGAAGGGCGGAGCAACAAGCATATCGCCGCCGAAGTGCACCCGAAGAGCCAGGGTTCCGACCCGCAGCCAAGTACTCTCATTTACGCAACTAGCGACTAGTCGTTTTTAGAGCTGCTGCTTGGCGCGGGTTTCGATTCACTCTTCGTTTCAGTCTTTGTCGTCGTATCTGTAGTTGTCTTGCCGGAAGACTCAGACTTGTCGCCTTTGGATTCGGACTTATTGGATTCGGTGTGTGCCGGGCTGCTCCCGCTCCCCTTGGCGTAGTCCGTGACATACCAGCCCGAGCCTTTGAACTGAAAAGACGGCGCGGACATCAGCCGATGCACATGTCCGCCGCATTTTTCATGAACCGTAAGCGGCTCATCGGCAAACTTCTGGATCACTTCAAACGTTTCGCCGCAGCCTTCGCATTTGTATTCGTAAATGGGCAAAGGTGAAAACTCTAGTGATCCGCGGGAGGCTTCGGAACATTCAGCGGCGTCAGCGGAATCAGCGGAATCCGTTCCGGATTCGCCTGCCCGGAGGCGCCTTTCGCCCCGCTATTGGAAACCACTTCGCTCTTGCCTTTGGTCACCACTTCGATGGCTTTCTTGAGCAGCAGATCCTCGCCCGCTGGTTGCTGCGGAGGTTCCACGGTCTGGGGATTACCGTCATCGTCCACGGTAATCGGTTCAGCTTCCTGCACCGGAACCGAAGGCGTGACGCGAGCATCCTGGATGGCCTTGCCGGATGGCGAATAATACTTCGCCACCGAGAGAATCACGGCCGATCCGTCGTCCATCGTGATGGCTTTTCGTATCGATGCATCGCCGTAGGTGGGCTCGCCGACCACTTCGGCGCGCTTATCGTCCAAAAGGGCGGCCGCGGCGATTTCCGCGCCATCCGCAGTGCCGCGATCAACGATTACCGCGAGCGGGAGATGACTGCGGTCGTTGGCCGGATCCGCCATGATGTCATGGCGCTGCACCTTCTGACCTTCGCTATAAGTAATGAGCCCCTTGTCGAGGAACACGTTGGCTAATTGCTCGCCGGTTTCAGGATCGCCGGTGGCGCAATGGCGCAGGTCCAAAACCAACTCCTTGGCGCCCTGCTTCTGCAGGTCCTGCACTTTCGCGGCAATATCTTGCACGCGATTGCCCTCCAGACTCGCGGCCTGGATCAAGCCCACCTGATCGGGCAGCATTTTCTCGGTCACCGCCGGATAGACGATCATGGCGCGCGTCAGGGTCAGCTTCTGCGGTTCCGGCTTGCGGAATCGCAATACACCTAGCTCCACCGTGCTCCCCGGATCGCCTTCGAGCAGCAACTGCGCGAACGCCAGCGGCATGTCGCGCGTGGCTACGCCATTGATGCTTTCCAGAACGTCGGTGGTGGTCAGGCCGGCCTTTGCCGCGGGCGATCCCGGAATCGAGTCCACAATTCCGACGTAACCGAACTTCTTCGAAAGGATCAAGCCGACATCGGCCTTGTGCTCATCCTTGTTCTTGAGCCATTGTTTGTACTGATCGGCGTTCAGGTAGCTGGCATACGGGTCGATCGATTCGAGCAGCCCATTCAGCGCGCCCAGCGTGACGCTCTTCATGTCGGGCTCTTCCACGTAATCGCTCTTGATTCGCGAGAGCACTTCGGTATAAACGGCGAGGTGCCGGTAAGTATCTTCGGGGGAAGCGCTCTTGCCGCGCATGGCGCCGAACAAAAGCACGAAAACGAGGCAAGTGGAGGTGGATGCAACAAAAAATTTGATACGCCTGGTCATAAGTAGGGGCCCAAGGACTGTCTGTATTCAGTATAGCTTGGCTTTGGTGGCAGCGGCGGGAGGAATTACAGAAGAATTCCGGGCGGAGCGCAGCATGGTAATCGCCGCATAGATGACTGCCACCACCACCAGCCAGCGGACGGCCGTCAACGGCAGCGATTTTACGATCAAAGCCGCAATGAGCACGCCAGGCAGCCCTCCCAAGGCCAATCCCAGCGCTACCCGCGGGCTATAGCTGCCGGCTTGGATGAACCGGGCGCTTGCCACAGGCATCAGGAAGGCGCAAGATCCCATCATGATTGGAAAGGCAGCTTTGGGATCCATTCCGAGCAAGCTCACCAGGATCATGCAGGGCGCATAGAGGCCGATCCCGAGTGTCATGAATGCGCCTAGCATCAGGCTTCCAATCACGCCCGCCCATAAGCGCCAATGCTGAAGGATGAGCGCGGTGCCGCCCGCGGGGAATAAATTCAGGTTGGACATCAGGAAAAAACACGCCGCCGCCAGCAGCGCGATTCCCATGCCGACCTGCACCCAGCGGCGCGGCCAGCGCGCCACGATTCCTGCGCCAAACCAGGCACCGGCAACCGATGCGCCCATCAGCAACACCAGGGTCAGGATGTCCACTTTCACAATCACGATAAACAGAAACGCCTCCAGCAGCGTGGGCAGCGCATGGCCGACATTTAAGGTACCGGGGATCTTTTCATCCGGGACCATGTGCCGGAACTTGAAGACGCTGGCGGTGGGCGCGAATGAACCGATCCCGAGCGTATCGAAGAAATTCGTCGCCATCCCTAGGAAAAGCTCGAAGAGGGACGGGACGCCGGGCGCGCGGCCTCTGCCGCGGAACCAGGCCCAGACCAGGAAAACAGTGAACGCGCCCAGGGCGACGAACAGCCAACCGCGCGCGTCCAGCATTAGCTAGATATTATCAGCAGCTATCCGCCGGTTACCGCCAGCTCTTCCCGCGCGCCGATCCGGCGCAGGCAGCGGTCGATCCACTGTTTGGTCAGCTTCTCCTCGACGCCGTTCTGCGAGAGACGCGTCCGCAGGCTGGCGAAATCGACACGATCCATCTGCTGATCCTGATTGAAGCAGGAGAAGACCACCGTCTCCTCGCCCGTAATAGGATCTTTGTGCTGCTGCAAGCACTGCGCGCAAATCTCCTTCATCATGCACTGCATGGGAGAGTTGATGCTCGCAATGGCCTTGTGGCCGTGCTTCAGATAGGGCGCCAGTATCCCGTGGCGCGCGCGCTGCACCGCGTGCATCATGGCGTCCGACCCGATGACCACCAATCGGTCCACCGAGTTCAATGGAATTTCTTGCTGGTCATTGAGCGGAACCGGCTCCGCCAGATCGCCGCGGGCGTACGCGGCCATCGCATCCACGATGTTTCCGACGAATGCCTTGTCCTGCACGCGATCGGGCGTGAATCCGGGCGCTTCGTCGCAGCACCACACCACCACGTCGGCGGCCTTTTCGATCTCCTCCACCTTGTAGCGGTCGATCATTTTCTTGTAGCCGGCGAAATAAATGGTGCGCGATCCGCTGGCACGAAGTTGCTGGCCGATGGAGAACAGCACCGCATTGCCCAGCCCGCCGCCCACCAGCAGCACGGTCTCGCGCGAGGGCGTCTCGGTGGGCGTGCCGGTGGGCCCCATCAGGATCACCGGTTCGCCGGGTTGTAGCAAGGCGCATAGATCCGATGAACCGCCGACCTCCAGCACGATCGTCGACAGCAAGCCTTTCTCGCGATCCACGGATGCGCCGGTGAGCGCCAGGCCCTCCATGGCGAGCGTGGTTCCATTTACGCGCGTCGCCAGCGTCTCGTAGTTTTGCAGCCGATAAAACATGCCCGGCTCGAAGGCGCGCGCGGCCATGGGCGCTTCCACCACCACTTCCACGATGTTGGGAGTGAGGCGGATCACGTCCTTCACCACCGCGCGCAACTCGGCATTCAATCGCGTTACTAGGGCATCGGGCTCGGGCGCCTCGGGCGGGCGGCGCGCCAGCAGCCGCGTCACTACCGGATAACCCTGCTTGGCGCTGGCCATGGCCTTCACGACGTTGCCTGCGTAGGATGGATGCAGATCGCCGAAGAAGCTGACGCCGCGGCCGTCCGGACGAACCGAAGTCAGCACGCGCGACGGCTTGCGGCTTGGCCACTCGCTCCGGCTTCACCGGCTCGCCCGTCTTCATCCACAGCCTGGAACCACTTGCCGTCCAGGAACACGTTATTGGGATCTTCCCGGCCGAGCACGGTATTGGGCTGCGTGCCGGCGGCCACCAAAATCGACTTCGCAGGCAGCCGCATGGGCTCGCCAGCCGCGCTCACCTTGCCGATGGCCGGGTCGAAGGTATGCCGCATCACGTGCAGCGCGGCCGCGTGTCCGAAGCTATCCACTTCCACCGCTTCGGGCGTCAGGCACTCGGCGAACCGGATGCCCTCTTCCAGCGCCTTCCAGACTTCTTCGTGATTCAGCGTGTAGCTGGGCGAATCGATCATGCGCCGGCGATAGGCGATGGTCACGCCGCCCCAGGAATTCAGCAGGCCAATCAGATTCGGCTTGCGGCCTTCCTTGCGCTGCGGCCGCCCGTTCGGCGCGAATGGCGCGCGCATGCGAGAGGAATTCGTCGGCAGTTTGTTTCTCTTCAACGCTCCAGCCAGCCACGCACTTCGCCTTCGCCTTTTTCTGCCACCAGCGTTTCGTAGCGTTTCAGGAACTTCTCCACTTGCACCACGTAATAGGCGAGCGATTCGGTGGCAGTATCTACCGCCGTCAACCCGCCGCCGATCACCACGATCGGCATCCGAATCTGCAGATTCGCCACAGAATTGGACTTGGCCGCGCCGGTGAGTTGCAGCGCCATCAGGAAATCGGACGCCTGCCGGACGCCGCGCGCCAGCCCATTCTTCATCGGAATCACCGTGGGCCGGCCGGCGCCCGCGCATAGCGCCACGTGATCGAAACCCATTTCGAACGCGCTATCGATGGTCAGCGCGCCGCCAAAACGCACGCCGCCGAACATGGTGAACTCTCGCCTGCGTTCCAGCAGAAGGCGGATGATTTTCAGGAAATTCTTGTCCCAGCGAACTGTGATCCCGTATTCGGCCACGCCGCCAAATCCCGCCATCACGCGGTCGTCCAGCGATTCGTACACATCGCGAATATCGCGGATGGGCCGGAACGGCGAGCGGGCGCCGAGCGCATCCACACCTGCGATATCTTCAGGCAGCGGCTCGATCTTCAGCCCGTCGATCCCCACCACCGTATGGCCATCGTTCATCAGGTAATGCGACAGCGTGAAGCCCGCGGGGCCCAGCCCCACCACCAGCACTTTATAGCCGCTCGGCGCGAGCGGCAGCGGACGCGCGAAGTTCAACGGATTCCAGCGCGTCAGCAGGCTATAAATCTCGAAGCCCCAGGGCAGCTCCAGCACGTCTTTGAGCGAACGGGTTTCTACTTGTGGAATGTCCACCGGATCCTGCTTCTGGAAGATGCAGGCCTTCATGCAGTCGTTGCAGATGCGATGTCCGGTCCCGGCCGCCATCGGATTGTCGATGGTGACAATCGCGAGCGCTCCCAAGGTGTAGCCTTGCTGCTTCACCGTGTTCATCTCGGAGATTTTCTCATCCAGCGGGCAGCCCGCCAACGTGACTCCGAACACGGTTTTCTTGAATTCGCCGGTCTTTTCCTTGAGGCCGGTGGAACAGCTATCTTTGCCCTGGTTGTGGCACTTGATGCAGTAGTGGGCCTGATCGAGCGCGCCTTCGAGGCCCATGCCGGCGTCGGTGAGATGGAAACCTTCCCGTTCGCGCCAGCTTTCTGCGGGCAGGCGAAGCTTGGCGATGCCGTCTTCCGCCAGCGTTTCCACAGGCACCAGGTGCAGCGGATCCAGCTTATGGGCCACCTTGAACAGGGCATCGCCGTGGTGCTTCTTTCGTCCCGCGTCTGAAAGCGCGGCCCAGGCGGCATAGCGCGCGGCGATCTGGATCGGCTCCAACTGCTCCGCTTCGTTTTCTAGCCAGAGGGAAACGTGCGCGAAAAAGCTCTGCTCGGTGAGCGGCTCCCCGAAAATCGCTTCCAATTCGCGGCCCAAGCCCGGGCCGTCGATCGCCTCCGCCTGCTCCTTGCTGACGCCGCTGATCGCCCGCTTTTGAATGAACTTGCGTTTGAAAGCGAAGAAGGGAGCGAACTGGTTGTGCCGGGCCTGGAGTGCCTGCACCTCTTTGGAGATTCCAAACAGCTCGCCCAGGAAATCCTCGACGTGCGGCGCAAGAGCAATCACCAGTTCGGACTGCTCTTTAGCCGTCCGAGCGCCAGGATTTACACGGGCGTCGAGAAGCTGAGCGTGGAGAGCAAGATCGGACGACAAAAGCTGGGCGAGAAAGGCGGCGTCCAGACGCACCAGCCCCTCGCGGGCATAGAGATCCTCAAAACGGAGGCCAAAGCCGAGCGCACATTGCTCAGACCTAGCGGGATCGGAAGTAGCTGGCATTTCTATATTTATTAGACCGATGGCCGCGCGGCGGAATAAAGATGAGGCCCGCGGAACAGGAGCTTATAAGAGTATTGTAACAGGCCAAATTATCGCGGATGCCGGCGCCGCCACTCAAACAACACTACACCCGTCGCCACCGACACGTTCAGCGAGCCAATGGCGCCCGCCACCGGGATGCGAACCAGTACGTCGCAATGCTTTTTCACCAGTTCATGCAATCCGTGCCCTTCGCCGCCTAAAACGAAAACTGTCGGCTGGGAGTAGTCGACTTCACTGTAAAGCTGGTCGCCGCGTTCATCCAACCCATAGATCCAGAAGCCGCGTTTCTTCAGATCTTCGAGCGTCTGGTTTACGTTTCCCACGCGGACCACGGACAGGTGCTCCAGCGCTCCGGCTGCCGCCTTGGCGACGGTTTCGGTGAGCGGCGCAGCCCGGCGTTCGGGCACGATCACAGCGCTTGCTCCGGCTGCTTGCGCGGTGCGAATGATGGCGCCCAGATTGTGCGGATCTTCCACGCCGTCCAAGACGATCAGCAACCGCGCCTTGGGAAGCACTTGATCCAGCTCCGCATAACGATGCGCGGCGCCGAACGCCACCACGCCCTGATGCGTCGCTCCGTTGGAAGCCCGATCCAATGCCTCGCGCGGTTCAAAGCGCAGCGTGACCGAGCGTTCCCGCGCCAGATCGATGATTTCCTGCAACCGGGGACCTCCGGCGCCGCGCGCGATCAGAACGCGATCGAAGGCGCGGCCGGCGAGCAGCGCCTCGCGAACCGGATGAACTCCAGCAATCACATGGGTGGCCACTGGCCGGCGGTCGTTCTCTTTTTCTCTGAAGGCGGAATGTTTTGTAGGCTTCAATGTTTGGTAGTCTTCAGTGTAAAAAAACGTCGGGAATTGCTCAATGTGGCAAACCAGGGTGTTAGAATGTCGGAAGCATGCCAGAGGCGGCGGTCGGCGAACTTCGTCCTGAAATTCCCGACAAACTATATTTCCGCATCGGCGAGGTCAGCCGCCTGGCTGGGATCAAGCCATACGTCCTGCGTTTCTGGGAAACCGAATTCTCCTCGCTTGGGCCGAAGAAGTCGGGCAAAGGGCATCGTCTGTATCGCCGCAAGGACGTAGAGCTGGTGCTGGAAATCAAGCGCCTGCTGTACGACAACCGCTATACCATTGAAGGCGCGCGCAAGTATCTGGATGCTCGATCCAGGGACGCGGGGGCCAAAGCGGCGGCAGCATCCGCCGGGGTGTCATCGCGTCCGCAGCCGGCCCTTTTCGGCGATCCGGGCCCGGCACTGGACGCAATCCGCAAGGAACTCACCGAAATCCTGCAACTTCTCAGCTAGCTGAAAAGAGTGCGTCGGCACTCTCGTTGCAACAAAGCACGGTCGCGCCGCGCTCCGTAATGCCGCTGTTACCCAGCATAGTTGCGCGGGCAGGGTTCGCGGCTCATATATTGGGCCGGCTCACCGATAAGCAAATTGAAAGCAAACAACACGAAAGCAATTAGGGTTCGTTTGCGTTGCGTGCGGCGTTAACGAGCGTCGGCGCGCAATGTGGACAAAGAGGATGCATGATCCGGCTGACGCGCATCAATCGGGTTCCGTTGGTTCTAAACTCCGATCTCATCGAACATGTGGAGGCGACCCCGGATACCGTGATCGCGCTCACCACCGGTCAGAAGTTGGTGGTCCTGGAATCTGCCGAGGAAGTGATCCAAAAGGTCATCGAATTTCGCCGCTTGATCGCGAACCGTCCAGAACTCGTGGCCGCCCATGAGGATTAGGCGCCGAAGACGGAAGCTGAGTTTTTAATCTATGGCGGATCAAGCCAAGCCTCTGACTGCGGCCCCCAAGGCACGCCCCATTGCACCCAGACCCAGCGTTACCCGTCCCGACATCGCGACGTTTAGCGGGCTGATTCTGGCTATCGGCGGCATCGTCGGCGGCCTGATTATGGAAGGCGGCAAGCTCAAGGACATCACCCAGCTCACCGCCGCCATCATCGTTCTGGGCGGCACTTGCGGCGCGGTGATGGTCAGCACGCCCATGAACATACTCTTGGGCGCGGCGCACCGCTTGGTGCATGTGTTCCTGGACAAGACCGATCCTCCCGAAGCGGTGATTAATGAATTGATCGGTTACGCCGCTTCGGCGCGCCGGAACGGACTGGTGTCGCTCGAAAATGACGCCATGCATATCCAGGACTACTTTCTTCGCAAGGCCCTAAATCTTGCCGTGGATGGCACCGATCTTCAGGAAATCCGCGGCATGATGCAGCTCGAAATTGAGCTGTCCGAAACTCAAGCGCTCGCCGAGGCCAAGGTTTTTGAAAGCGCCGGCGGCTATTCGCCCACCATTGGAATCATCGGCGCCGTCCTGGGCCTCATTCAGGTGATGAAGAACCTCGCCAATATTGAGGAAGTTGGACACGGGATTGCCGTGGCTTTCGTTGCCACCATCTATGGCGTCGGCTTGGCGAACATCATCTTATTGCCCGCCGCGACAAAAATCAAAGCGCGCATCGAACACGAAACCGCATTAAAGGAACTGAAGCTAGAGGGCGTGGTCGCCATCGTCGAAGGAATGAATCCCAAGCTGATCCGCAGCAAGCTGCAAGCCTACCAGCGTGACACGATCAAAACCGACGACGAGAGGGCGGAACAAGCTCGCAAACGGGCCGTGGAGCCGCTGACCGCCGCCGCAAAATAGCCATGCGACAACACCTGAGGCGCAAGAACCAGCAACCCGGCCCCAATCATGAGAGGTGGCTGGTCTCCTACGCGGATTTCATTACGCTGCTGTTCGCCTTCTTTGTCGTGATGTTCGCCACCGCCCAAACCGACAACGCCAAAGCGCAGGCAGTATCCGATTCGGTGAAAAGGGCGCTGCAAGGGGAATCCTTCAAGGACACCCTCTCCATGCTCCTCGGTGAAAAGGTGAACTTGAAAACGATCGGTCAGCAGCCCAAGGCGGGCGGAGCCAAGCCAGGCATCGCCGATCAATCGGGTCTGACGCTGTCCGAGCTGCTACCCATCTTGGCCAAGGCGCTGCACCAGGAGATCGAGAGCGGACGCCTGGCGGTACGCATGGGCTCTCGAGGCCTTACCATCAGCTTCACGCAGACCGCCCTTTTTCCCTCCGGTGAGGATGAGATCGCGCCCGATTTCTATCCCACCATCCAGACCATCGCTAGTGCTATGAACAAGGTGCACAACCCGGCGCGCGCCGAAGGCCACACGGATGCTATACCCATCCACAACTCGCGATTTCGCAGCAATTGGGAACTTTCGGCCGCGCGCAGCATCGCGCTGGTGGAGCTGCTCACCAAGTTCGGCGTCGCGCACGAACGCCTTTCCATCGCCGGCTACGCCGATACCGCTCCCATCGATAACAACGACACCGAGGAGGGCCGCCGCAAAAACCGGCGCGTGGACATTATCATCCTGAATGAGACCGGCGAGAAAGGCGAACCGGACAGGTTGCCCAACCCGCCTGCCGGCCAACGTTAGCTAGTGGGGCGCGCTGATTCCGCCAGTTGACGAAGTATCTCTTGCGCCGCCTTTTGTCCCGCGCTCTTCTTCGACAAGCCTTCGGCCCGGCTCACCCATTCCCGCCCGACGCGCGCTTCCACCAGGAAAGTTTTCGCGTGTTCCGGTCCCCGCTCCTCCACGATCGCGTAGCGGGGTTGCGGCAGCTTCATGGATTGTGCCAGTTCCTGCAGAGCGCTTTTGTAATCGGTGGCGAGCGCCATTTCACTGGACGGCTCCTGCTCGCCGATGATGTGTTGCAGAATAAAGCGCCGCGCCGGTTCTATTCCGCCGTCTAAATACAGGGCTGCGATCAGCGCCTCCACCGCATTGGCCAACAGGGCCTTCTTCTCCCGGCCGCCGCTCATTTCCTCGCCGCGCCCGAGCAGCAGATAGTCGCCAAATCGCAGCCGCGCGGCCACCTCATACAGGTGCGACGCGCTCACAAAGTGAGCCTTCAGTTTCGACAGCCGGCCTTCCGGGTAGTCGGGATGGTCCGCTACCAAAGCGTCGCTCACCACAAACCCGAGGATGGCGTCGCCCAAAAACTCCAGTCGCTCGTTGTCGGCGGCCGCAGCACTGGGGGTTTTCTCGTAAACACTCGAGCGATGCGTAAACGCGCGCGCAAATAGCTCCCGGCTTTCGAAATGATAACCGAGCGCCGCTTCGAGTGCTTCTGACTCCGGCTCCACAGCCTGGCCCGCGTTCAAAGCCTTCGCGTTCCCGGCTAAGGCTGCTTCGCCGGCGGCGCGGGGCTGGCAGGTGCGGAGCTGGCGGGTGCAGAGCTGGCGGGCGCGCCAGCAGCAGCCGGAGGCTTGTGTCTCGCGATCTCGGCTTTCAGCGTCTCGGCAACCGTCTTGATCTGCGGCGCAACGTTGGGGGTGTTGATGGCTTTGTCCAAGGTGTAGTTGGCGTTGTCCAACTTGCCGGTAGCCATGTAAACTTGCGCCAGGCGAACCAGCGTGGCCGGATTCGGCGTTACGCCAGTCTCGATCGACTGTCTGTAGTTCGTCGCGGCCCCATCGTAGTTTTTCCTGAGCACGTCGGCCATGCCCAATGCCACGTATCCCTGGGCTTGCATATCCTTTCGGTCGTGGTCTAGGTCGTCGTCAGTCTCGTTCGGGGTGACCTTGGGCATCGTCTTCGCCGCTTCGATGCCATCCTTGGCCCATTTGTCCACTTTGGCGAGCTGTTCGTCCTTGTCAAGATCGTTCTCGCGCGTGTGGCGGGCGGTCTCCGACGCCAGTGTGACCAGCGCGAAGGCGTTCTTGGGGTCGGCCTTCAACAGCCGGTCCGCATAGAACACCATTTGCGCGAAGTCGTTCTTCTGTTCCTCGGTTTGGACTGCCATCGTCAGCAGCGCGGTCTTGAACTCGGTATCGGCGAAGTCCGTCAGCACCTTTTCGATGGCCGCGATTCGATCGTCCGGCGTCTTCGCCAGTTGGACGGCCATGATGGCTTGCTGCTCTTTTTGCGATTTGGGCTTCTGCGCCCACAGCGGCGAAAGGCCGAGCGCCAAGGCGGCCCAAGTCAGCGCCTCGATATTTCGTAGTGCTCTTTTCATCGATTGCTCCTAGTTTCTGAATTTCCGATCTTGAATTTCCTGGTTCGAATATCGACGACGCCCGTGCGCCATCTACCGTTGAAACGGCCGCCCGAGTCCTTTCTGAGCGGCGTTTTTCACTTGCTCGGGCGCCCCACTCACCGCCAGCGCCTCGCGGTAATGCTTCTCGGCTTGCTCGCGCTCGCCAGCGGCATCGGACAACCGGCCCAGATACAGGCAGGCCCACGACTTGGTCTCGTCGTCCGGGGACATCTCCAACGTCTTTTGGAACAGCTTCTCGGCTAGTTCCGGGTCGTGATCGAGCGCCGCAATCCGCGCCAATCCATAATATGCTCTGGCATGCACCGGGTTGTCGCCCGGTTGTTGCAGCACCTTCTCGTAACTCTCCTGGGCCGCGCTGAGATTTCGGCTGGCGTAAAAGTTTTCAGCCTCGGCCAGATTCTTCGCGGATGCGCTCAAGACGGGCGCGGGCGGAGGCGGAACGGCTTTGGCTTCGTGCACCGTCGCTTGCTTATCGAACTCAACCTTTCGCAAGCGCCGGTCTTCGTGCTCCAAGTCGATCTCACCCAGCAGATCCGGGAAATAGTTCCGTAGCGACTCGGGCTGTTTCTCATAAACCGCCAGGCCGTCGGCCAGCGCCGGTGTCAGCACGAAACCCTGACGCAGCGCCTGGTCCACTAACTCCTGCTTTTGGGCGCCGCGCGCCAGCCGGCTTTCTACCGACTTGATCACGCACTCGGTGGCCAGCAGCATAAAGTCGTTCTTGTAGGCGTCCTCTAACGCCGGGGCGGATTGTGCATAATCGGCCAGGCTCTTGTCGCGGCCCCACTGTTCGAAATATCGCAGCGACAGCGGATCCAACAAGAAGTGCAGATAGGCGTGCCTTACCTGATCCACTTGCGGCTCCGCTGACGGCGTCACAACAACATAATAGTTATTTTTGTAGCTGCGGGTCTGTATCTGGTTGGGCGCTCCCAGCAAATCCACGTAGACCTGAAACCTGCTGCCACGTAAGCCGCTGGTGGGGTTTCGCAGGTAGGCATTGGCCTCCAGCAGCGCCTGGACAACTCCCCTATGATACTCGGCGATCACATGATTCAAGGCGGGCTGCGACTGCTTCCAAAGATCTTCGATATCGGCTTCCTTATAGAAGCTGGCGATCAGTTCGGTTAGCCCATCCAGCTTGCGGACATCCGGCGGGATCTCTTGCGGCGGCATCCAGAATTGGAAATCGGGAGGGCCCTGGAGCGAAAGCGCGAACGAGATGTACTGGTTGAAGTCGGCCTCCGGATCATCCTTACGATGGTCGGCGTAAAACTTCTTCAGCGCTTCCACGGACGCGAGGTGCTGTTGGGCGATGGCATCGCGAACCTGCTTGCGCACGGGAGAATTGGCGTTCGAATCGATATTGGCGTCGTACCCGGCGGCATTGATGGCGGCCAGCACCGTGAACAGAGTTTGGCTTCCATCCAGCTGGTTGTCCTGCGGTTGCGGCTGCGCCTGAAGGAGCGCAGGCTGAAGGAGCGCGGGGAAGACAAGTGCGGCAAGTGCGAACAGGCGAACCAAAACTAGTCCCATTGTAAACACTACTTGGAGCTCATTTCCCGATGCAAAACGTCGAGAAGATTCGGTTCAGGATATCATCTGCCGTGGTTGCTCCGGTAATGGCATCCAGGGGCCGCAGCGCCGCGTAAAGATCTAACAGCACCATCTCGTGCGGGATGCCGAACTCGGCCGCTTTGCGAGCCTGCGCAAGCGCTTCCCTGCTTTCGCGCAACAGTTGCTCGTGCCGGATGCTGGTGATGAAGCCCGAGTCCTGCTCGATAGAGGCCATCGGCGCGATAAGTTCGCGCAGATGTCCGATTCCTTCTCCGGTGAGCGCCGATACGGCGGTAAAATCTCGCGGTGGTGAAGCCACTCGGGGCAAGTCCGCCTTATTTCCCACCAGAATCCAGCGCCCCTGGCTCTCGGCACGTTCCATCAGCGCGAGATCATCGAGATCATTCGGTGCGGCCAAATCCAACACCACCAGCGTCACGTCGGCATCGGCCATGGCCTGATAACTGCGCTCGATGCCGAGCGTCTCCACCAGATCCTGGCCGGAGCGAATGCCGGCCGTGTCCATGAATTTGACTGGGATTCCGTGAATCGCCGCCACCTCAGACACCAGATCGCGCGTGGTGCCGGGGATATCGGTGACGATCGCGCGATCCTGCTCGAGCAACCGGTTGAAGAGGCTGCTTTTGCCCACGTTAGGCCGCCCAACGATGGCCAAGGTGATTCCCGCGTGGACCAGCTTGCCGTAATCGAAGGTCGAAGCCAGTGCGGCGAGCGCCTGCTCGATCGGGTCCAGGCGCCGCAGAATTTCCGCGAGCGGCGCGACGCTAATGTCGTCTTCCGCAAAATCGATGCCGGCTTCGAGCAGCGCAATCAACTCCACCAGTTGCTCTTTCAGAGGACGGATGCGCTTGGAGACCGAGCCTTCCACCTGTTGAGCGGCCACGCGCGCCTGGTACAACGTCGTGGCTTCGATCAGATCGCGCACCGCTTCGGCTTGCGGCAGATCGATTCTTCCGTTCAGGTAAGCCCGCAGCGTGAACTCGCCCGGCTCGGCCAGCCTGGCGCCCGCGGCGCAGGCGCGTTCCACGCAGAATCGCAGAACTACGGGCGATCCGTGGCAGGAAATCTCCACCAGCTCTTCGGCGGTATAGGAGCGCGGCGCGGCAAAGTAAGCTGCCACCACTTGATCCACGGCAGCGCCTGAATCGTCTTTCAATTCCGCAAGCGTAACGGTCCAGGGTTTCCACTCGTGCCCGGGCCGAAATCGCAAGATGCTCTGGGCGATGCGCCGCGCATCGGATCCAGACAGACGCACCACACCCACGCCGGAACGTCCGGGCGGCGTGCAAATCGCAACGATGGTGTCCTGAATTCGCAGAGCTTTGTTGCTTTAAGGACGCCGGAAGCCGCCGCGCCGCGGAGGCCCGGATCTGCGTTCCCGATCGCGAGGGCCGCCGCGCGGGGGCGGTCCCGGCCTGGGCGGACGAATGGGCTCCGGTAGCGGCATGTCGACCGGAAGCACCACCACCTGGCGAAACGGACCCGTGCCCGTGCTCTCGCTGCGAATGTCGGTCTCATTCCGCAGGCTCAAGTGGATGATACGCCGCTCGCGGCTGCTCATGGGATTAAAGTGGAACGGCCGGCGCGTCCGCTTCACGCTCTCGGCCGCTGTCATGGCGCTTAGCCGCAGCTCTTCGATCCGCAGCGTGCGATAGTCGTTGGAGTCGAAACACAGCATGGAGTGGTGCTCGGCCGGCATGCGCAGAGCTTCCATGGTGAGAAACTCCAGCGCCAGCAGCAGCTCCGCTTTATTCGCCAGCAGAAGGTCGACGTCCGGTCCCGAAAATTTCACTAATAAATCGGGATCTTCGAGATCGGGATGCAGGTGTTGGCCCTCCAAAATCTCAAAAGACAGTTCCAGGCCCATTCCGCGGATGGCCATTTGGAGGAACTCAGTGATGCGTGCTCCGCTGGATGCAACTGTATAGTTCTTCTCTCCCACCTTAGGTTATTTGCCCCTCTTCTTCACGGCGGCCGGAGGCGGAGGAGGCGGTGGTGCGGGCATCATCCGGTTCACGGCCCATTGTTGTGCGATTCCCACTAAATTACTGGTTAGCCAGTATAACACCAGGCCAGCCGAAAAATTATAGAACAAGAACCCGAACATGAGCGGCATGAACATCATCATTTTCGCCTGCGAAGGATCCATGCCCGGATTGGGGGTCATCTTCTGCATGACGAACTGCGAGACGATCATGATGAGCGGCAAGATATGAATGGGCAGTTGCTCGGGCTGCGATAGATCGGAAACCCATAGCCAGTGCGCGCCGCGCATCTCGATGGTGACGGCCAGAACTTTGTAGAACGCATAGATCAGAGGAAGCTGCACCACCATCGGCAGGCAGCCGCCCATGGGGTTGACGCCTTCCTTTTTGTAGAAGGCCATCACTTCCTGGTTCTGCTCCGCCTTCTTGGGGTCCCGCATGCTGAGACCCTTGTATTTGGCGTTGATGGCGGCCAACTGCGGCTGCAGCGATTGCATCTTGCGCTGGCTCTTCATGCTCTTCAGCCGTAACGGCAGAAGCACCACATTGATCACGATGGTGATCAAAACGATGGACCAGCCGTAGTTGTGAACGATGTTGTCGTTCACCCAATGCATAGCCAGGAAGAGCGGCTTGGCAATCACCCCGTACCAGCCCCAGTCAATCAATTGCGAGAGCTTGGGATCCACGCGGCGCAGCAGATCCAGATCCTTCGGGCCGACAAACAACGAGAAGTTGTTCACTGAATCGCCGCCCACTTCCACGCCCACCCGCATTTCTTCCTTCCCCGCGGGCGCGGGCGGCACATCGTCCTTGATGGACTCTACCTTGATCGGGGTGTTGTCTTTGGGAAGAAATACGGCGGCAAAGAAGCGATCGTCCAATCCGGCGAAGGAATAATCGCCGGTGGTGAGCACCGGACCGTCTTTCACCGACTTGGCATCCTTGGTGAAAAGCTTGCCCTGGCTGAGGCCCAGCATGCTGGCTTCATGCGGATCGAAATAGACGGCGTGCTCTTCCGCGCTACGATTCAGGACGGTAGCATCGCCAAAACCACCGCGCCACTGAATCAAGTGGTCGGTGGGCACGCCGTTGATGGTTACTTCCGTTTCGATATGCGATAGGTACCCGTTCTTGGAAAACTGAAACGTCTTCTTCGCATAGTCCTTACCGTTCGAAAACTCGTATTCGATCCCTAACCCGTTGGCCGCGGGCTTTGCGACGTAGAGGCCGTAATTCAACGCGTCGGCCGCTTTGTCATCTCGCAGAACGATCGAAAACGGGGGCGCCACTTTGGAATAACTCGCGGCGTTGATCAATTCCAGGGGCTTGCCCTGCTTGTCGCGGTATTTCTTCAGAATCCAACTGCGGACCGTTCCGCCGCGATTGGACAACGTGATGTGATAAATGTCGGTGTCGATATCAAACTGCTGCTCAGTGGAAGCCTCAATTTGTCCGGGCACCGGCTCGGTTGGGGCGGGTTGGGACTGAGCGGCTTGTGCCGCCGATGGCGCAGGCGGTGCTTTCGTGCCGGCTGGTGTGGTCTGACTGGTGGTTGCGGGCGCGGCCTTCTTGGGAGCCGGCGGAGGCGCTTTGTAGAAGTAAGGCGTGAGGAACAGCACCAATCCCATCAGCACAAACGCCAGCAGGAGCCGCTGCTCCATCGTTAGCTCTTTTTTTCCGGGTTTGTTGGGTTGGTTATCGGCCATGATGTTGCAAATTTCTAGCGAACCGGATCGAAGCCGCCGGTATGGAACGGATGGCAGCGCAGCAGACGGCGCAGGCCCATCCCGACGCCCCGCAGGACGCCGTATCGATCCACTGCCTCCAGCATGTATTCCGAACAGGTGGGAGAATACCGGCAGGCCGACGGCAAAAACGGGGACACGAAGCGCTTGTAAAGACGCAAAGTGGCGATTACTGCTTTCTGCATTGCGCCACCAGCCGATCCACTTCCCGCCGTAGCTCCTCCACCGGCGCCGTGATCGCGGGACGGCGCGGGTTGATCACAATATCCCATTCCGGCGCCACTTCGGGCAAGCGCACCCGCAGCGCTTCCCGCAGCCTTCGCTTCACCCGATTCCGCAGCACGGCTTTGCCGAACGCCCGCGGTACGGTGAAACCCAAGCGGGGCCCTTCGTCTTCGGTACGGGCCACTCGCAGGCAAAAGGCGGCAAAAAAACGGCCCGTAAATCTGGTTCCTTGGTTGTAGGCCCTGCGGAAATCGGCGGCTCTCAGAATCCGAGCAGTGGTCGGAAAGCCGACGCTAGTCGGCGTACCGGACGGCTCTCTCGTCGCTAACGGTAAGTTTGTGGCGGCCTTTGGCTCGGCGTCGCGCAAGCACGGCGCGGCCATTTTTCGTGGACATGCGTACCCGGAATCCATGTGTCTTTGCCCGTTTGCGATTGTTTGGCTGAAAGGTGCGTTTTGGCATCTGATTTCCTCGGCCCGGGCAGAGCACCCGAAACGTAGAAGACTAGTTAACTTTTAGTATAGGGGGCGGGTACTGGGGTGTCAAACTACAGAATTGTCCAACGCAAGATGAGCATGAAACTAGTGAATTGGCTGGGGCGGTTTCCAATGGAAGATGAGCATGAAAACGGGAACAATGGGGTAGGCGTGGCGCGGCCGGGTGCAGATACGGATGCAGAATGCCGAGAGCCTGAGCCGGGATCAGATCCGAGAGTTTTTGCGGTCGAGCGAGCCGATCGAGTTCAGCAGTGGCGGGCGGGAGGAACGATACCTGTGGGTGGAGCGGGTATTGGCGGCGCAGAAGTACCGAAGTTTGGGAAAAGGCGAGCGGGGCTTGGTACGGGCCTACCTGCGGAAAGTGACCGGGTTGAGCGAGGCGCAGACCACGCGGTTGATCCGGGCGTATCTCGATTGCGGCGTAATACGGCCCCAGTCGTACCAACGGCACGCGTTCGCAGTGAGGTACACGGCGGAAGACATTGCGTTGTTAGCGGACGTGGATCGGGCACACAGGCGGTTGAGCGGACCCGCCACGCGCCGGATCTTGCAGCGCGCCTACGAACAGTTCGGAGAGAAGCAGTGCGAGCGACTGTCGAAGATCAGCGTGGCGCACTTGTACAACCTGCGGGCGAGCGCGCGCTATCGCAACCAGGCGGCGGTGTTCGAACCGACGCAGTCCACTGCGGCCGCCATCGGACAGCGGCGCAAGCCCGATCCGGAAGGGCGGCCGGGGTATGTGCGCGTGGATACGGTGCATCAAGGGGACAGCGCGGGAACCAAGGGCGTGTATCACATCAACGCCGTGGATGCGGTGACGCAATGGCAAGTGGTGGGCTGCGCCGAGAAGATCAGCGAGGCCTATCTGATGCCGGTGCTGGCAGCGGTGTTGGCGCAATTTCCATTTCCGATCCGCGGTTTTCATGCCGACAACGGCTCGGAGTATATCAACCATCGAGTGGCGGAAATGCTGCGGAAGTTGCACGCCGAATTCACCAAGAGCCGAGCGTGCCGAAGCCAGGACAATGCACTGGTGGAAGGCAAGAACGGTGCGGTGATCCGCAAGTTGATCGGCTACGGACACATCGCCGGCGCACACGCCGGGGAGCTGCAGAACTTCTACGCCGAGCATTTAAATCCGTACCTGAACTTTCACCGGCCCTGCGGATTCGCGACAGTGAGCTTGGACGAGCGCGGCAAACGCCAACGCAAATACAAGATCGAGGACTACCGGACGCCGTTCGAGAAACTGCAATCGCTGCCCGAAGGGGAGAGCTTTTTGAAACCGGGATTGAGTTTGCGGGAACTGGAAAAGCGGTCGCTGGCGATCAGCGACACCGAATGCGCTCGCCGGATGAGCGCGGCCAAGGCCAAGCTGCTTCGGCAATGCCAGACGCCGTCCTTGCCGAAGTTCCGCTAACGGAGGGCCGTGGGAATGCCGGGCCCGTGGAAAGCGTGGAAAACCAAGAGCGGGTTTCCCACGCTTTCCACCGTCCCTTGGAAATCTCGCAGAAAGCGCGAGATTCCCACATTCCCACCGCCCGGCTTCGCGTCCATGGAAAAGTGGAAAACCAAAAGCAGGTTTCCCACTTTCCCACGACCGCTCGCGACCATAACCACCGTTCTCTCTCTGAAAACCAAAAACCAAAGAAAGGAAGTCGGCCGCTGCGCGGCCTCCTCATTCCCTGTCCGATTTTCATGCTCATCCTTCGATTGGAAAATGCTAGAAACCCACCTGCCCAGACCAGAGCCAGACAGCCTGATATAACAGAACGCGCATCGCTGGATTTGTTTACACTAGGGCTGGAAACGTTATGCCGGAGAAGCACCCGCCAAGCAAGTCCACAATGCAGACCACCATCCTCCTGCTCATCTCCGAACCTCTGGTGCGGCTGGTGATCCAGGAGTTGCTGGAACGCGCCGGATATTTAGTGATGGCCACCGGCGATCTGGGGACGGCCGTGGACCGCATGAGCGAATGCAAGCCGGACCTGCTGATCATCTCGCCCTACGTCGACACTCTGACCGGCCATCAGGCGGCCAAATACTTGCAGTCGCGCTGCCTGAGCATGCGCATTTTGATGGTGGCGGGGCTGCTGGACGACGATCGGTTGCAGTATCGCGCCGAGTTGGAGAAAGTAGAGATCTTCCCAAAGCCCTTCACCGGTCCGCAGCTATTGCATAAAGTCCACGAGGTGTTAAGCGCGCCGAAGACGTAAAGCGCGTAGCCGGGCCCTCACTTCTTTCCGCCGAGCAATCCCTTTATTAGGCCTGTAGCGGCCTTCTGGACATCCTTACCGCCAAGCTGCTTCAACTTGTCCTCGGCGATTCCCTTAACGTCAGGCTCGAACTTCGGCTGGGTGGATGTTCCCTCAATCTTGAACGGCACGTTGGTATCCGGCCCCAGCACGGCCAGCACTCCGCCCGAATGCACCTTCGCGGTCATCGCGAAATCGAGCGCGTGCGATGCGCTCACCGTCCCGGCGCCCGTGAGATCGCCGATCTGTGGAACCACCAGCGCAACATTCTCGGTGCGAACGCCATCCGGATCGATATGAATATTCATGCTCATCGATTGGATCTGGGTGCTGGAGCCTTCTTTGATACCGGCCAGCTTGGCCATGAACGCAATCTTCGACCCTAAATCAAAACCAGTGAGCTGCGTATTCTTCAGGCCGAGCGTTCCATCCAGAACCATGTGATCGGTAGGCCCCGTGACAGTCACGTTGGCGCTGGCCGTGCCACCCTGGAACGATGCGCCCGAGGGCAAAATGATATCCAGCGCCGGCAGCATGGCCTCCAGGTCCTGAATCGGCATGGCCGGCCCGGCCAGCTTGACGTTCAGCGTGGTGCTGTCGCCCTGCGTTTGATATCTGCCTGTCAGCGACGCCTGTGCGGCGCCGATGTGGACCACCCCGCGGTCGAGCGTTCCGGCATGCTTCTGCAGGTCGTGCTGGAGGTCGAAATCGAAGCTGACCTCTCGTTTGGCGGGTGTTCCGTTGCGCGCGAGCACCAATCCATTCGCCTCGAAATTTCCCTTGAGGTGCGCCAGAGTCCCGGTTGAGGACAGGTCTCCATTCAGCGATACGAGACCGGCGAAACCGGTGGCCGGCAGAAATCCGGAGCGCGCCAGGTCGAGATGCGTAACGTTTACGGTCGCTTCAAGCGGAGTGGCGGCGGCGTCGGCGGAATTGAGCGGCCCAGCTTTGCCTGACAACTTGATCACTGCCCCGCCAGAGCCGTCGGCCGCCAGCGAGAACGGGAACACTGCATTCGGCGCGAAGTCTTGCACCTGGATTTCCACGTTGTCGAAAACCTCCGGCTTCATTTTGCTCTGGGTTTTCGCAAGCACGATTTTCCCGTTCGTGATGCGCAGCTCCTTCACCGAAAGATCGAGCGCGGGGTCGCCGGACTTCTCCGCCGGGGTCGCGCTGGCAGGCCCGGAACCGATCGTGGAGAAATTCCATGCGCCCGCTGTATCCTCCAGCAGCGTGATGCTCGGCTGATCGATCGTGATGCGATTCACGTGCAGTTGGCGCGACAGGATCAGCGGTGCGAGATCCACGCCAACGGTGAGCGACTGCGAGCTGAGGAACGCCCCAGAGCCGAATTTCGGGTCGTCACCGATCGACAAATCCGACGCCGAAACTCCACCGGAGAACAGCGAGAGACTGAGATCACCCAGCTTCACTGGCCGCGCCAGCGCCGTGCTAAGCCTCGTTTCGAGCAGAGGCCGGAATTGGTTGGCGTTGACGAAGAAAGGCAGTGCGATCACCACCAAAATCAGGATCGCAAACACAACCATGGCTACCATCAGGATTCGTTTCATGTGCTCCCCTTTCCTGCCCGCTACAAACGTTGTAGCCAGGATCTCACAAGCACGGCTCCGGAAGGTTGACGCAGTGGGACAATGAAATTAGTGTTCGAAACACTTCAGCTCGAAACGTACAAAGCGGAGTTCACGCGGCGGCGAGCGCTGCTGATTGTGCCGTTTGCGCTGGCCGGCGTGGTGCTTATCGCGACCCGCAACGGCCACGATTCCGGCGACAGCGCGCCGGCGGGCGATTCGAACGAAGAAGTGGCGATCGTCGAGTTCAATGCTGCGGGCGAGAAGCTTGGTGCCGCACGCGTCAAGAAAGTGGTCCGGTCGAACGGCGAATGGCGGAAGCAGCTCAGCGCGGAACAGTATTATGTGACGCGCCAGCAAGGAACCGACACGGCGTTCAGCGGGACCTACTATCAGATCCATCAGAACGGACTTTTCCGCTGCATTTGCTGCGCCACCGCCGTGTTCAGCTCCGACACCAAATTCGATTCGGGTACCGGCTGGCCCAGCTTCTGGGCGCCCATCGCGCAGGAAAACATCCGCACGCGTTCGGACTTCAGCCTCTTGATAAAGCGCACCGAAGTGCATTGCGCGCGCTGCGATGCGCATCTCGGGCACGTCTTTAACGACAGTCCCGAGCCAACCAATCTGCGCTACTGCATCAACGAATCGTCGCTCCGATTTATTCCGCGGCCGGCCTGATGTATCCTTGATAAGCCCCGAAGGAGGGGCCATCCGTGCGCATGCTACTGAAGGCAACCATCCCCGTCGAAGCCGGCAATGCCGCTGTGTCCAACGGTACTCTCGGCACCACGATTCAGAGGATTCTCGCCGATCTGAAACCCGAAGCGGCCTACTTCACTGAAGACGGCGGAGAACGTACCGGCTGGATCTTCTTCGACATGCAGAGCTCGTCGGAGCTGACAACGATCGCTGAACCTTGGTTCCTGGCTTTCAATGCGAACGTCACCGTTCGTCCCGCGATGAATCCGCAGGATCTGGCTGCGGGATTGCCTGGGATGGAACAGGCCGTGAAGACTTACGGCAAGGCCGCCGGCGCGTGATTGCGCGCTTAGCGCTCGTAATTTTGCTCGGCGCCGCGATGCTGCCGGCACAGACGGACGGTTCTGTCGCCGGTGTTGGGCCATTCCTCCATATCGTCTCGGATCTGGATCAATCGCTCGCGTTTTACCACGATACTTTGGGGCTGGAACTTACTGGCCCAGCGGGTGAACACAAGTTCACTGACAATCCGGCAGTGGCCAATTTGTATGGCGTGCCCGGCAAGCAATTTCGCGCCGCTGTTTTGAAGATTCCAGGATCCGCGATGGGGATTGAACTGGTGCAATGGGGCGAGGCGCGAAAACCGGAGCATCAGCCCGCTGCCGACCCGGGCGCCGTCACGTTGATCCTTCGCCGCGCAGACGCCGGCGCGGCACGGAAGGTTCTGCGTGACCCGGACGGATTCCCGGTGGAAGTGGAGCGCTCCGAAAATCCGGGAGCGGATTTGAGCTTAAGTGTCAGCGACGTGAAAAAGACGAGGGCGCTCTACGCGAACGCCCTCGGATTCAAAGCGAACAGTGAAGGCCTTGCGGTGCCGGCAGCTTCCGTGCGGATCCGGCTGACCAAGGCAAAACGCCCCGCCGGATTGAACATTCCATTCCCAGAACCCGGCCGTGGCATGCTTCGCCTTCCGGTGCACAACATCGCGGCGCTGACCGACGCTATGAAGAGCGCAGGATTTTCAATTATCACCACTGGCGGCGAACCCGTCACGCTGCCGCAAGGCCCGCGCGTGATCATCCTGCGCGATCCCAACAATTTCTACGTGCAACTGATGGAAACTCGCTAACGTGAACCGTAGAACGTTCCTTCAGGCAGCAGCAACGGCAGGCATCGCGACCATGGCCCAGGCGCAATCAACCACTCGATCGATTCAAACTCCCGTTCTTAACATCGCGTACGAAGAGAGCGGCAACCCGCAAGGTTTCCCCATCGTCCTGCTGCACGGTTTTCCTGACGACGCTCACGCGTACGACCGTGTCGCACCGCCACTCGCCAAGGCCGGCCACCGCGTCCTGGTACCGTATCTGCGCGGCTACGGAGCAACGCGATTCCGCGACGCCGCCGCGCCACGGATGGCTGAGCAGGCCGCGATCGGCCAGGATGTCATCGACTTTGCCGATGCTCTCGGGCTCAAGCAAATGGCGCTCGCGGGATACGATTGGGGCGGGCGCGCGGCAGCCATCGCGGCGGCCCTGAATCCCGATCGCGTGCGCGCGGCGGTGATGATGGGCGGTTATTTGATCCAGAACGTTTTCGCGCCGCCTCGGCCCGCCCCACCGGAAGTGGAGCGCGAGCTTTGGTATCAGTGGTATTTCATGACGGACCGCGGCCGCGCGGGCCTGGCCGCGAATCACCGAAGCTTATGCAAGCTTTTGTGGGAGACCTGGTCGCCCGGCTGGCACTTCAGCGATGAAGAGTACAGCCGCACCGCGCCATCGTTCGATAATCCCGATTTTGTCGACTGTGTGATCCATTCCTATCGCCATCGCAACCAAGCGGCGCCGGGCGACCCCCGTTTTGAAGCGACGGAGCACGAGCTGGCCAAGCGGCCGAAGATCGCGGCGCCAACGATTCTGCTCTATGGCGCGAACGACGCGTTGGTGCATCCAGCGTCCGAGGCGACGCCCGGCGAACGCGGGGTATTTCCTTCGCTGGTAACGCGCCGCATCATTCAAGGCGCCGGCCATTTTCTGCCGCGAGAGCACCCGGAGGCCGTTTCGTCGGCGCTGTTGGAGTTGCTAAAAACCTAGGCGCGCTGGAACATATCAAAAAGCTCGAAGTCGCCGTTGAGCAGCGGACGCGTATCTTTCAGCCCCAGCCATCCCGCGATCATGGTCGCATACACCCGCCGGAAGTCGGTGGTGAACACCAGATTGTCGCCCACATCCAACCGGGTGAGGTTGGGGATGGTCCCATATTGACCGCCCTTCACCTGTTTTCCCGCGACGAACATCAAGTTAGCGGCGCCGTGGTCGGTTCCCAGGTTGACATTCTCGGGAACACGCCGCCCAAACTCGGAGAACACCATCACCACCACGTCATCGGCGCGCCCGATCCGCTCCAGATCCTGGAGAAACGCCGCTACGGCGTCGGACGCGTACGTGAGCAGGCGTTTGTGCGTGTCGTTTTGGAAGACGTGCGTATCGAAGGCGTTGTTGCGATAAGCCGTGTAATAAAGACGCGTGGGCATCCCCGCATCAATGAGCGCCGCCACCTTGGGCAGGTCGAGCCCCACCACGCCGTAATCGACCGGCGAATGATATTTCGACCACGCCTCGCGCACCAACGCCGACGCCTGCTTGGCGCTCTGGGCCGTTTCCAGGAGAAATCGCCGCGATGGATTGCTGATCTGCTGGCTTGCGTCAGCGGTTGGCAGCGCGCCACGCTCGTCGTAAAAGATTTCTTGCGTGAATTTGTTGGGATCGTCAAACACCACGGGCACATGGCGCCGGCTGCGGACGGCGAGCGATTGGTGTGTATCGATATCGACGATGAAGTTGGGCGGCGCATCGGGCGCCATTGCATCGGCCAGGCGGCCCACCCATCCATATTGCTCGCCGCTATTGGGCGCGGCAGTGTGCCAGTAGGCCATGGACGTAAAGTGTGAAAACGAAGGATTCTCGTAGCCGCAGCCGTGCACGATGGCCAGCTTGCCGCTTTTGTACAGGCGCTCGAAACCGGCCATGCCGTGGCTGAATCCGAAATGATCGTCAATGGGCCGCAGATCCTTGCGCCGGATGCCAATGTTCGGGCGGTGATGATAGTAGGCATCGTCGCCATAGGGGATCAAGGTATTTAGGCCATCATTGCCGCCCGAGAGCTCCAGTACCACCAGGATCTTGCCGCTGGACTTGGCCTGTCCCGCCAGCGCCGCGACAGCCTGCGCGAACAGCGGCATCGGACGCGCAACCGCGCTCACTCCAATGCCGTACATTCCGAGCCGCAATAAATCGCGCCGGCTGGATTCGGAAAACGCAAAATGACTTTTCTTCATCACAGATTCCTCGTCGACTAACCCAACTGATATTCCGGCTGGCTCATGATCAGGTGCAGAACCAAGCGCAAGGGATCTTCCAGATAGGTCTGGGCGACCGCGATATCCGACGTGCCCAGCTCTTTATTCAGGAAGGCAATCATTTTTTGGCGCGCTTCTTCGCCCGGCGGGACACGCATGAAGCGATGAATCATATAATCGACCACCTGCGTCGTGTTGCTCAGGTGCTGGTCCAGAATCATGCGCGATAGATTGATCTGCGCCGTGTCGCGCGGGATCGGCTTCACCCGCTCAATGGCCATCTGCCAGCCGCGAAAACTGCCGTAGCGCGTGTTGAAGTCTTCATCGCGATCAGCCGCCATGTCGGATTCCGCCAGCTCGCCGCTCTTACCGGCCGGCTTGGTTGCGGCGCTGATGTCCATGCCCTGGCGAATACGGTCGGCCACGCGGCGCACCTCCGGATCCGGGTTGAACCGATCGGTCGGAAGGAAGTTGATATCCGGAAACAGAATGTCCCGGCCAAAATTAGCACGCTCCAGCAACAGCCCCGGCGTAATCCAGCTGTTGCCGCCGGCCCATCCTGCTACCGTGGGCGGCGAGAACAGGCGCTGGCCCAGCGCGCCGGTCGCCGCATTGAAATCGGGAACGCCGGGAATACTGTTGAGGCCAAGCTTTCGATAAGTGGAAATGGCCAGCCGCACCGGGCTCTGAATCTGGGTGCCCACCGACGCCGGACTGTAAAAATCGCGCGACAGAAAGATGGTTTCAAGCAGCGGCGCGATCTGATAGTCGTGATCGCGCAGCACGGAGCCCAGTTGTTTTTGCAGCTGAGGCGAAAGATCCTCGCGCACAAAGTAGCGGTAGATTTTGGCCGCGATGAAATCGGCCGTGGCCGGCTGCTGCAGGATGATGTCGATCACATTGACGCCATCGAAGCGGCCGGTTTTGCCCAGAAACGTCTTTTCGCCGTCGTCATGCTCGGCTTTGTTCACCACGAACTTGAGATCGACGTAATTCCATCCGGTAAAGGCGCGCGCGGCTTCGCGAATGTCCTTTTCCGTGTAATGGCCGACGCCCATGGTGAACATCTCCATGATTTCGCGCGCGAAGTTTTCGTTCGCGGCGCCCTTCACATTGACGCCCGCGTCCAGGAACGACAGCATCGCCGGGTCTTCGGCCACAGCAACCATCAAATCGCGGAAATTGCCGGTTCCCTGGTTCTCGAAGAGTTCCAGTTGATCGAAAAGCTTGCGGCAGTCACGGACTTTAGCTTCGTTTACGGCGAAGTGGCCGTGCCAGAACAGCGCCATGTTTTCGCGCAGCGGCTGCGGGCTGTTCAGCATGCGATTCGCCCACCAATAGGCCACTCGGTTAGTTTCGAGCGAGCTGGCGCGCAGCCAATAGAAGAATTCGTTGACCACCGGTTGCAGACGCCGGGTACCGTCCGGCTTCACTTTGATGCCAAGCGCCTCGCCAGTTTTCTTAGCCTGATCGGTAACGGCCGGTCGGCTGGGAGGAAACGGCTCCAGCCCCGGATCGTGAATGTCCGACGGATCGAAAGGCGGCAGATGGCTCTCATCGGTGCCTTCGAAGCGAACCAGGCGAGCGACAGCCTGCTCGGGCGTGAGTTTCGCAAGCGCCTGTATTTCGTCCGGCGTTCCACCAAAGCCGGCGCGTTCCAGCAAATGGGCGGCGAAGTCGTAATTCCAATCCGCGGGAGCGATGGGCTTGAGATCGTTTTGCCAGTCGGCGGGGCCGGAGGTCTGGGCGATGGCAGCGGGCGGATAGGCGGCAATCGCCACACCGGCCGCGATGAGAACACCGAGCGCCTCGATGCTTCGAAGCATGCGCGTCTCCTTTGTGTACCTAAAGATGTTCCCACGAATGGGGCCGGGATGCCAGGGTCACGGAACAGTCAGGCAGTTGCGTGAAATCGCGCAGGCAGAATTGAAATGGAATTGCACCGTCGGCGAACTATCCTGGCTTCAGTGGCTTGCAAGATTGCCCTTTGGCTAGGCGAATGCCCCTAGAAGGATGAAGCCTTCTGAGAGGACCATATGCCAAGGATTACAACGCTCGTTTCCCTCGCGCTCGCTTGCCCCCTGCTTACCTGGGCTCAGACCACAGGTTCCACCGGCACACCCGCGCAAATCATCGTAACGATTGGCCACCACTACGGCCGTGTACCGCCTACGCTCACAAAAGACGACCTGACCGTTACGCAACATTACAATCCCCTACCGATCACGAACCTGGTCCCGCTGCGCGGCGATCGCGCTGGCCTGGACCTGTTCCTTTTGGTCGATAACTGTTCCACTTGCGAACCGGGCAACAAATTCGAGGAGCTGAGCGATTTCATCACTTCTCAGCCGCCGACGACTAAGGTCGGGATCGCATACATCCAAAACGGACGCTTGCAGGTAGCCCAGAATCCAACAGCGGATCATCAACGCGCCGTGAATTATCTGAGCACCCCCGCAGGCAGTAAGCCAGCCAGTCCATTCAATGCCTTGGCCGGCCTGATTCGAGGCTGGCCGCAAAGTGCGTCGCGCCGCGCGGTGCTGATGATTTCGAGCGGCCTGGATCCGTCGGGAAACACGGCCGTCGAGGACCCATCCGCCGAGGCGGCGCTGGCAGCCGCGCAAGGCGCCGGAGTCACCGTTTACGTGATTTATCATCCCAGCGCCGATTATCTGTCGGCCGATTCTTCGAAGATTTATGCCGGACAGGTGCAACTGGCACACGTGGCGGATGAAACCGGCGGCGAAGCCTATTTCCTGGGATTTGGCCCGCTGCCTTCTCTCGGGCCATTCCTGACCGACCTGGCGGACCATCTCGCAAATCAATATTTGCTGGAGTTCCTGGCGAGCCCCGCGGAAGGGCCAGGTGAGTTGCAACAGTTCACGGTCAAAACCAAGATCGCCGATCTCGAAGTGATGGTGCCGGACAAGGTTTGGGTAGCCCAAGGTGAGGATCGTCCGTGAAGGGCATACTCAAACTCGCCTATAAGCTTCTGGTCAACGACAAGGCTAAGTTCACGGCGCTGGTAGTGGGCATTACCTTTGCCGTTTTTCTGATGATCGCCATGACTTCATTGTTTGCCGGAGTTCTCAAGCGGGCGTCAGCGACGGTCATCAATCTGGGCGCGTCCGTGTGGATCATGGATCCGTCGGTACAAACGGTCGCCAATACGATCGGAATGCCGGATTACGTGTTGGATGCCGCGCGCAGCATCCGGGGCGTGAATTACGCCGTGCCGGTCTATTCGGGAGGTGCGCTGGTGAAGCTGGCCGATGGCGCCTACCAATCCGTAACGGTGATCGGCCTGGATGACACCAGTCTGTTCGGGCGCCCGCAATTGCTCCAGGGAAAAATCGACGACATCTACGGCGAGAATGCGTTTATCGTCGTCAAGGATCCTGAATTCTCCAAGCTTGGAAACCCGAGAGTGGGAACGGAGTTCGAGGTGAACGAGCACCGGGGCGTGATTGTCGGCATCGCTCAGGTTGCCAGCAGCGGCTTGTTCGGCGTTCCGACACTCTATACAACGTACGAACGAGCGCTGCAATACATCCCGAACCCTCGATTCACCATCTCGTACGTTCTGGTGAAGCCCAAGAGCGCCGCCGACGTGCCCAACATCAAGCGAGAGGTGCGGGCGCTTGGTTACCTGGCATTGACCGAGGACGAGTTTATGGGCAAGATATCGGATTTCTATATGTTCCAGACCGGCCTTGGGATGAACCTGCTGATCATGACGGTGATGGCGTTTATCGTCGGTCTCTCCATATCGGGTCAAACTTTCTACACCTTTGTCCTGGAGAATCTCGAAAAGTTCGGCGCCCTGAAGGCCATGGGCGCGAAAAGCCGTGAATTGATTCTGATGATCCTGTTCCAGGCCAGTTTCACGGCGCTCACCGGCTACGGTTTAGGAATCGGATTGTGCGCCCTCACTATCGGACTCGCCAAGATGAGGCTCCCGGACTATGCCGCGATGATCACCTGGTGGAATCTCGTGCTGGCCTTCGTGATGGTTGTGATCATCGCCGCCGTGTCGAGCTATTTCGGCGTCCGAAAAGTACTGCGGATCGAGCCGTTCGATATTTTCAGAGGTTGATATGCCGGAAGTAGCGATTAAAGCATCGGGGATCGTGAAATGGTTTGGGGAAGGCGAAGCCAGGACCCCTGCCCTGCGAGATATCAGCCTCGACGCCTATTTCGGAGAAATGTTGTACATCGTCGGGCCCTCTGGCAGCGGGAAGACGACGTTGCTGAGCGTCCTCTCCGGTATTCTCAGGCCGGATTCCGGCAGCGTTTCGGTGGAAGGAGCGGACATCTGGAATCTTGCCAACGACAAGCTGGCTGATTTCCGTTTACACAAAATTGGCTTCGTATTCCAGGATTATCATCTGTTTCCCCGCTTGACCACGGCCGAAAACGTGGCGGTCCCATTAATACTGAAGCGGCAGGATTGGGGCGAATCGATCGTCACAGCCAAGAAGTATCTGGAGATCGTCGGCTTGAAAGGGCGGGCCGACCTTCCGCCAGTGAAGCTCAGTGGAGGAGAACAGCAGCGCGTAGCTATCGCCCGGGCCATCGCGGGCCAACCGGACATTTTGATCATGGACGAACCCACTGCTTCGCTCGACGGTGATACCGGCCATGCCGTGGTCGGATTCGTCAAGCAGAACATTCTCAACGAAAAGCGCTGCATTCTGATCGTCACGCACGACGCCAGAATCAACGAATTCGCTACACGCATTTTGAAGATGGAGGATGGGCGGCTCACCGGATTTGAGAAGGGAGGCACCGAATGAAAAAGCTATTGTTCGTCTTGTCCTTGGCGGGCCTGCTAGCAGGATGCGTGGCTGCTTATGTGTCGGCCCTCACTCAGCCCCCGCTGCCGCCGGCGTTTAGTCCTCCCACCAATCCTTATCCCAATGGCATTTATGCGGAAGGGATGGTGGAAAGCGATCAATCGAGCGGCGAGAACATCAATGTTTACCCGGAGGTGTCTGGAACTGTCCAGCAGATCCCAGTGGCGGAAGGCCAGGAGGTTAAGAAAGGGACGGTTCTATTGTTGCTCGACGACTCGATTCAAAGGGCCGCTGTCGAGCAACTGCAATCGCAGGCGCAGGCCGCCTTCACTCTCTGGAACGAACTGAAGGCTGAGCCGAGAAAAGAAACGCTGGACGTGAACGAGGCCCAGGTTGTCGCCGCGCAGGCGGCGCTCAAAACGGCGCAGGATGCTCTGGACAAGCAACAAGCCGCTTACGATGTGAATCCAAAATCCATCAGCAAAGATGCACTGGACAGCGCCGTAAACGCGGTGGCAACGGCCAAGGCGAACCTGGATGTGGCCTGCAAACAGCGCGACCTCACCAAGGCAGGCGCCTGGATTTACGACATCAATAACCAGGAAAGAACTTACAACGCGCTGTACAAATCCTACTTATCCGCCAGCGCGCTGCTGGCCAAGTACACGCTGCGCGCGCCGAAAGATGGAATCGTCCTGGCCATCAATCCCACGGCAGGAAGCTATGTCTCGGGGCAAGGCGCCTACGACACTTACACGCAGGGCATGGATCCCGTTCTGGTGCTGGGAAGTTCTCGCGAGCAGCTCAACGTGCGTTGTTATGTCGACGAAATTCTGGTCCCGCGAATTCCTGGCGCCGGCAAGATAAAGGCCCAAATGTCCGTTCGCGGATCCACGGTCAAGATCCCGCTGGAGTACGTCCGGACACAGCCCATCGTATCGCCCAAGATCGAACTTTCCGATCAGCGCCTGGAGCGCGTGGACGTCCGGGTGCTTCCCATCATTTTCCGGTTTGAGAAACCTAAAGACTTGAACCTGTATCCGGGCCTCTTGGTGGACGTGTACATCGGTGAATGAATATGGCCAGAGCTTTCACCAAATTTGCGCTGGCGGCCGCGGTGGCATTGCTGGGCGGATGCAGCATCGGCTCCAAATACACCCGGCCGGCCACGCCTACAGTCCCTGCATATAAGGAGCTGGGCGCATCGAATGTGGTTCAAGGCGATTGGAAACCGGCTCAACCCAGTGATGAGGCGGCGCGCGGGAAGTGGTGGGAGAGTTTCCACGATCCTCAGTTGAATCAGCTCGAAGAGAAACTGAATATTTCCAACCAGAACATCGTCGCGGCTGCGGCCAATGTACAAGCCGCTCGAGCCATGGTGCGGGCCGCGCGGGCGCAATACTTTCCGGCCATCACCGCCAATCCGGGCATCACGAATTCGCGATTATCAACTGCGTTCGGTCAGAGCATCGGCGCAACTTTCACCACCTTTTCGCTGCCGCTGGATGCTTCCTGGGAGCCCGACCTGTGGGGCCGCATTCGAAACACGGTGAAAGCCAATACATTCGCGGCCCAGGCCAGCGTCGCCGATCTGGAGAACGTACGCCTATCCGCGCAAGCCGACCTGGCCGCCGATTACTACCAGCTTCGCGCGCAGGACGCGCTCAAGCGGCTCCTTGATTCCACCGTCCGGGCTTACCAGGAGACTCTGGAGCTGACGCTCGACGTTTACAAATCCGGCCTCGGCAATGACGAAGCGGTGGCGCAAGCCGAGTCCCAGCTAAAAGCTACCGAAGCGCAGGATACGAATCTCGGCGTTCTTCGCGCTGAGTACGAACACGCCATCGCGCTTCTTACCGGCCAGCCTGCATCAATCTTCTCGCTTCCCGAGCAGGCTCTTCAAGAGAATCCGCCTGCGATTCCGGTGGGCGTTCCTTCCGAGCTTCTAGAGCGCCGCCCCGATATCGCTTCCGCGGAACGCTTGGTGGCGCAGGCCAACGCCCAGATCGGCATCGCAAAGACGGCCTTCTTTCCGGCCATCACATTAAGCGCATCCGCTGGACTGCAGGCCGTTTCCGTTGCGAAATGGCTGGAGTGGCCCAGCCGGTTTTGGTCCGTGGGCCCCAGCCTGGCGCAAACGATTTTCGACGCGGGCGCGCGCAGGGCCACAGTCCAGCAGTACCAAGCTACCTACGATCAGACTGTTGCGAACTACAGAGAGACTGTACTGACGGCATTCCAACAGGTAGAAGATAATTTAGCGGCTCTCAGAATCCTGTCGCAAGTGATCGAGCAGCAAGACGACGCCATCGATTCAGCCGGGCGAAATCTTGAAGAAGCTGAGATCCGGTACAAGAGTGGCCTGGATCCTTACCTCAATGTAATCGCGGCGCAAACCGCTTTGTTGAACAACCAGCAAGCGCAAGTCAATTTTCGTGCGCAGCAAATGGTGGCGGGTGTCAATCTGATCAAGGCGCTGGGCGGCGGATGGGACGCGTCGCAGATTCCAACGCCCCAGGAGATCGGAGCCAAAATTCCCGCTGTATCCGGCGCTGCGCGCTAAGCCGCGGCCGTGGTTCGTACGGTGTCAGTAGACAGCTTCGTACCCGAGACGCCAGGATGCAAGCACGTGTGGCGCGCCATGGGTCCGAACCATTTTGATCCGAACGTTACGGTACTGACGGTCGCGCCCCCCGTTGGCTGGTGAAAAGCCCAGCACATATAGATTGCGCAGAGCGATTCCAATCTTCGTGCTTGCATCGTTGAGTTCACTGGGGAAGCCGGCTGTGTATTCCCGGCCGCCGGTTTGTTCCGCGATCTCCTGCAGCAGGTTCTGGCCAGTCATGATCTCCGCCGTCTTGTCGGGCGCATCGAGTGGATCGTAGACTCTGATCGCGTAGACCAAAGCATCGCTCTCACGTACCAACTGTTGGACTTCTCTCTGGGTGTGCCGGCTATGGTTGTCTAAACCGTCGGAGATCACCAGCAGTGCTTTGCGGCTCATTTTTGATTTCTTGATCTCGTTGAGGCCCAGATAAATGGCATCGAGCAGAGGTGTCTGGCCCCTCGATTCAGCGGACACCAGCCGAGCCTCGATTTGGCGCGGGTCGTGGGTCAGAGGAACCGTCAGCCCGGAAGTATCGCTGACTTCGACCAAAAAAAACTGATCTCCTGGGTTGGCCGCCGAGAAGAACGCCCTGGCAGCCACCCGCGCGTTGCGCAGATTCTCGCGCATGCTGCCGCTGGTGTCGAACACCAGCCCCACCGCCACTGGCCCGTCCTCCATTGAGAAACTTTCGATCGACCGTTCCGCTTTATCGTCGAATACCCGAAAATCACTTCTATCGAGACCGGCTACCGGACGATCTTCCTTGTCCAGGACGCTCACCGGCACCAACACCAGGTTCTTGTCCACGCGGAGATCCACGGGCGGCGCGGGATTCTCGCTCGCGAGTACCGGCGGCTGGTTCAATGGGGACTGTGCGAACAGCAGAGGGGGCGCCCATGCGCAGATAAATAAAAGAAATCCTAGATTTTTGATCCCGGATGCCATGAGGGAAAGGATAGTTCTTTTCATAAGCCAAACACCCTGCCGGTGCTGGCGCGGGAGGATCAAGTACATTCCTACCTGTGATTCGCCGCCGCGGTCCTAGAAGTTACGGTGCGCCCAATTTTCTCGGGGTTGGTCAGGCGCAGCGCTAACCAGCGAGTACGTGAACTGGTAAGGAAGGGAGCGTCAGACTGCTTGCGTTGGTGGCAAGCCGGAGTCCAAACTCGGTTTAGACAAAGCGGAGTTCTTTGGTAGGAGCATGCTGCCTGGGAGTGAAGTTATTTGATCTTGTCCAGGCCCTCGGTGAGTTCGATTGAGACTCCCCAAGGGTCGACGATCATCGCAGTAGCGATGTTGTTCATGGCCGGGTCTCTTTTCCTGTAAGGCCGAACGGGCTGGATGCCCTTGGCTTCCAGCGCCTTCGTGAATGCCTCCAGGTTCTTCACTTCAAATCCCACGTGATCCACCACGCGGCCGGCGGTAGGGACGTGAGTGATGGACTGGTCGCCTTCCCACCGGAAGAAGTTGAGGCTGTAGCCGACGCCCGGCAGGTCGGCGCCAATGAAGAAGTCGGTTTGTCCGGGACGCAATGTAGCATCGAATGCCTTCATATACCACTGCTGCATCTCGACGTACTGCTTGTTGATGAAGTGGATATGATGCGCCACGATGGGCGGCGCGTCTTTTTCAGCGCTGGTAACGAGCTCGATTTTCGCCCCGTCAGGACCGAGAAAATACGCAAAGCGTCCATATACCGCCGACGTGCCCGCTGCCGCTGGTGGTGGCGCGCCCGGCTTCGGTTCCCGCCCGGTGGTTTCCTGATATCCCGCGGCTGCCAGCTTCGCCGCCATCGCCGGTACGTTGGGCACTGCGAATCCGATGTGATCGAAGGCCGTGCCGCGGGTGGGGCCGGTCGGCTTCTGCGCGCGCAGGAAGATGAACGCGTCGGGAAACTCAATTACATCGATCTTGCCGAACTTCATGGCTTTGCCGCCGAGCGTATCGGCCCAAAACTTCTTGTGGGCTTCGATGCTCGTCACGTTGAGGTGATAGTGGCCGATGCGTATCGGCGCGTCCGGATGACTGACCAGTTGTGCGAAAGCAGGCGGCGCCGCGCATGACGCCAATGCCGCGAGAGCGAGAATAGCTGTTCTCATTTGATATTGACGAGTCCTTCCGTCAGTTCAATATTCGTTCCCCAGGGATCTTTGATGAACGCGATCGCGATGCCAAGCTGGGGCACTTTTCTGTAAGGGACGTCCAGTTTGATGCCTTCGGCTTCCAGCTTCTTGGTGAACGCCTCGAGGTTTTTAACCTCGAAGCCGATGTGATCGATCGATCGGCCAGTGGTGCCGACGGTCGGCGTCGGCGACGGGCTGAAGTTCAGAAACACGCCGGGCAGTTGGTCCTGCACGAACGCAGACTTCGGATTGGCCGGAAGCATGGTCGCGCCGAACGTCTTTGCGTACCACGCCTGCATCTCGGTGTTGTTCTGCCCGAAGAAATGGATGTGATGAAGCTGAATGGGGGCCTTCTGCGATTTGACCTCGACAAGCTCCACTTTGACATCCTCCGGACCGAGCGCAAATGCGATGTTCGTCGTCGGACTGGCGGCCGCGATGTCGTCAGTCACCTTCACGTTGGCGGCAACCGAATCGGCGGTGATCATTTTGAAGCCGTTCGCCTTGATCTTCGCCACCACCGGCCTGAGATCGGGAACCGAAAAGCCGATGTGGTTCACCGTCGTGCCGATGGAGCCGCCGGTCGGCGCTTGCATCGGACGGAAAAAGATCAGAACATTCGGGAACTCGATGATCTCCTGCTGCCGGTCCCCGGAACCGAGCTTGACCACGGTGCCGCCCAGCGTGTCGGCATAGAACTTCTTCTGCGCGGCCATGTTCGTGGTGTTCAGATGGTGGTGCCCGTACACCACCGGACCTTCCCCCGCAACCAGAATCTGCGCATCGGCCACGGCCGGCACGAACAGCAGCCCGAACAGCAAAATGCCCAGCCCGATTCCCGTCGATAAGCGTTTCATGAACAGCTCCTGGTGGCCAAGTCTACACGATTTGGCGGCTAGACTCGACGTCGCCTGCGCTGTGTCGTGATAGCCGCGAGGGCTCAGGATCCTCATCGATGGGCTGATTGACTTGACGGTGGATACGCCGGAGACACCCGGAGATTCCTAAGTACTGCGTTGCTCAAGTTGGCTGAGTTCTTGGAGGCGCGGGGCGGGATCGAACCACCGAATAAGGGTTCTGCAGACCATCATTCTTGCGAGACAAGTTTCGTTTCATCAATAAGTCACTCTTTGGAATCGCGATTTGGTCCGGTCTAGCTGGCCGACGCGATGACCGCCGAACGGTTTCAGGAAGTTTCATTAGAGGCCAGCGAGGCACGCCAAAAAGGGGCCGTCTATTGGTCCGTACACAACTAGGCTCTACATCTGGGCCGAAGGGGGCGCCGGCGTAAGACCGTGGCGGCGCAGGATCTCCGCCATCCTTGCTCGGTCCGGCGGCCCGCCGGCCGCTGCGTTGATCACCTCGGCGGCCTCGCGGAAGTACTGCGGACTAATCGCAGCTGGCGTGATCACACAGAGCGCCTGCGCGTCCTGGTTTCCATTGTTGTCGAACCTGTGAATGGCACCGCGTGGAATGCACAGTGCTTGCCCCGGTCCGACGTCAATTTGTTTTCCGCCCACAGTCCAGGTCAACACTCCCTCGATACCATAGATGGTCTCCTCGTAGTGGTCATGGCTATGGGCTGGAGCTGCCAGGCGCTGCGCGGCCGGCACAATCAGCTCAAAGGCCGCAATGCTGCCACTCGAGTTGTCCCCGGTGATCAGGAAGCGTACCGCAAGCGGCCCGAGACGGATGGTCTCGTCGGCGGGATTGACATGGAGGTCGAACGTCTCTCGTGTCACGTAGGTCTCCTTCTAGTTAGTCGGCCATTCTTCAATTCGTTTTCAGAATGGCGTCCCTCAGGACCGGTCCACTTCCCGGCTTCCAGACACCAACCATCGGGCGGCAGCATCGGCGCTGTCCTGGGGTGTTGTATTGAAGGCAATCGCCGCGCCTGGAGCAGCCTTATGAACAGCGTTGATGACAGCTTCGAATAATGCGATCCTCCCGAACGGCAGGCGTACGCCGGCTCCGATTACCACACAATCGTAGCTCTTCGAAGCTAACTGACGCTCCACTGTCGGCCCAGCGGTTTCATCAGGCCGGATGAAACCAACGTCGCCCTCCCATCCGCGTTCAGCGAACTGCTTCAGCGCAACCGCGATGCCGGCGTGAATCTTCTCAACCGTCATACCCGGTGGCAAAGCAGGGTCAGAAAAATCCACAGTCTCTGGATCGTAGCCTACTAACAGAACCCGCTTCATGAAATCTCTCTTTACTCCTGCGAGCGCTTGGCGGCAGGGTCAGCTACCAGCTTCGCCAGAATTCGACAAGCTATCATAAGCCAAATAGCTCCTCAACAGCATAACCGCCCTCGGCCGAGCAAGTTGGCGGATTAGCGTCCAAATTTGTCAGACACTTGGAGAAAGCCCGAATTTCGAGGATTAAGAACGCCAAGTCCGGCATCGGGCCGGGAATGGAAGACGCCTCGGCCAATCGGCTGCGCGATGGGCGTTCTCAAGTAGCTATCTTTGCCTCCACAGTTTTCCCACGTCCCATAGTCGGAATCTGCGGAGCAGACGCTACTCCCACCCTCCGTTGCGCTTCTCCAGCGGAAAGATTCTCATGAACGCCTCCACAGCGTGGATTTTGCCGTCGCAGACCTTAAACGATTCCCACACCGTGAGCTGGTCACCGCCGCGCTCGCGCACGCCCCAAGCCATGCGCAGCCAGACGATGCCCATGCGCTCATCCACCGCCGCAACGCGCGTTTGCACGTTGCCGAGGCGATTGAAGATGGCGAGCGATTGTGTCGCGATATTCTGGCAGCCGGGGGCAAACTTGCAGTTGGGACCAGCCATCACCTGGCCATTTTCGTAGCGATAGGCATCCGCCGCAAATGGCGCGTCCACATCGGCGAAAGTCTTGGCGGCGTTAAGTCCGGCCGGATAGTGCAGCGCCGCCTTGATGGCCTCGTCGCGGGTGGAAAGCTGCTCGGGGCGCGGCGCGTAGTTCATCGCTTCGCTCGGTGCGCTGAGACCGTCAATGTTGAAGATAAGACCTTCTGCCGCGCTGCGCGTGGCCACCAGTTCGATCTCGGTCAACTTGTCCCCGACGACCTTCAGCCGAACCACCAGCAGCACGGGCGCTCCGCTCTCCTCCACCACCACGTCGGCGCCCGCCACGCCCGCGCGCTCGTCGATAATATCCTGGCGAAAGCCGCGCAGGCGCGTCACTGTCCTCACCAGACCGACTTTTGCAAGCGGCTTCTGGACGGCGTCTTCTGTCACCCGCAGCGTGTCGGCTACGGGAAGTTTGCTCACGTCGTGCTTCAGGAAGGCATATAGCAGTTGCGTGACCTTGCCGCGCAGACATTCGCGGTCGCAGGTGACGGCGGATTGCGCCGCGTTTGCGGTGACGCCCCACATGCTAATCCCCAGCAGCAATCCAGGTATCATCCTGTTCTTCATCGTTGTTGCCCTCATGGGAGTCGATATTCGGAATCTTTCGATGATTCAATAATGCCAGTGATTGAGGCAGTGTGTTCTACCCTTGAGGGGCCGAGCTTCCGAGCCCGCAACCAAAGGGCGTTCGCTACTACCTCGAAGGCGCCGTTATCGATAAGTGCCGTCGCGGCTCTGTTTAGATCGTCAGACACTCGTACCTGCGGGTGCCCGGGCCGGTTAGCTTGGCGCGTTTTCGTCAACGGCTTAGTAGAATATCTGCAGAGGGGACACGATGCGAAAATGTTGCCCGCTGTGGGGAGCCTGTGTTCTGATTTCCCTGGCTGCCGGACTGCCTCAACGGGCTTTGGCAGACGGGCCGTACAAAGTTTCCAAAGTGGTAAAAATCGGTGGCGAAGGCAGGTTCGATACCGCCTTCGCCGACGTCGAGGGCCGCCGTTTGTACATTCCACGCAAGGACCCGGGCCGGATCACCGTTTTTGATCTGGACACGCTGGAGCCGGCGGGCGAAATCCCCGACGCAGCAGCGAACGGCGTTGTCGTCGACTGGAAATCCGGGCACGGGTTCGCAAGCAGTCAACCCGTGGCGATGTGGGATGCCAAGACCCTGAAGACGATCAAGACCATTGACGTCCAAGGCCGCCCGGATGCCATTCTGTTCGATCCATTTACCGAGCGTGTCTTTATCTTTAGCCATATCGCTCCGAATGCAACCGTCATCGACGCAGTGAATGGCTCTGTTCTGGGCACGATTGATCTGGGCGGCGAGCCAGAGCAGGCCGCCACGGATCGGAAAGGCCGCGTTTACGTGGATGTCAGAGACAAGAACGACATCGCCGTCATTGACGCGAAGACTCTCACCGTCGCCGCGCGGTATAGCGTGGCGCCTAAAGGTGGACGGTGTTCCGGACTGGCGATCGACATTAAGAACGAGATTCTATTCGCGGGCTGCCGGGCGCCGCAGATGATGGTGATCCTCGGTGCCACCGACGGAAAGATCCTGGATGCTCTTCCGATTGGATCCACCGCGGATTCCGCCATTTTCAACCCGGAAACGAATGAAGCTTATAGCGCGCAGATCGATGGGACGCTCTCCATTTTTAGGGAAACGAGTCCCACCAGCTTCGCCAAGGAGCAGACCGTACAAACGAAGGAGAGTGCCAAACAGATGGTGTGGGACAGCAAAACAAACCGGATCCTGCTCATCGCTGCGGATTTTCTACCTGCTACCGGGCCGCCGAGGGCGGGAGTGGCTGGGTATGGAGGAAAGATGGTGCCTGATTCGTTTTCAATTCTCGTGGTTACGAAGTAACTAAGGCGGTCGAGAACGTATCACCCTCCGTCAAACCTAAAGTCTTCAGGCGATTTGTCGCAGGCGTACGGCGGCATCGCGAGGCAGTTGAGCCTTCGGCGGACAAGTAACCTTCCAGAGGGTTCCAGAAACACCTACCGAGATCTGGCCGATCGTACGAGTGGTTACCCGGAGCGAGTTGCACCGATTCCGCAACCGAACTTCCAGCTCCCGAATTGTCTGTCGTCCAGCCGGGTAACATTAGGGCTCTCAATTACGCGAGGCTTAATTTTGCAACATTGCGCCCTGCGTGGACTTCGGATTCGAGGCATTCGTCAGATACGAGTGATCGCCGGATACAATTACTTCGATCCCGTGGCAGTGGCTTCGGGCTTCTTGAGAACTGTGACTGGTGAGGGTCGAAATGATCCCACGGGTCCGGTGAACTCTTCCTTCGTTCCGTCCTCGTAATATTGCACGAACTTCCAGACCAGGTTTGTTTCTTCTTTAGGGTTGATGCCGAGCATGCCGAATTCCACAAATTCGTAGGGCTGGACCTTCCCGGTCCAGGTCGCGCCCACGATTTTTCCGTTGTCGTCCTTCTTGAAATCGATTTTCCAACCCGGTTTGAATTCGAAGTCGTAAATCTGAAGTCCGGCGGGGAATTCGCCTTCCACCCGAATCTTGTTTACCTGCTTCTCGTTCGGGACACGCATAGTGTACTTTTCGCGAGCGCCTGGCGCAGATTCGGTGGGAGCGATCCTGATATGAGCGAAGGCCAGGGTTGCATAAGCAAGTGCAAAAGCGCTAGGGACGAGCGCATGACGTGGGGAAAAGTTCACTTTGTTCTCCCTTGAAGAGATTTGCGCGTAGCATAGCCTAAAGCCAATGCTGAAACAAGCCGTGCCGTGATCCGGAACAATTGCCGAAGCACGGCGAAACCCAAGGGCGCCACCCACGAAAACACCCAATAAAAAGTGGGCTGAGAGCGATCCACCGCGGCAAACCTCCGGCTTCGCGACTAACACCCAGCGATGGTTATGTAGTTTGCTATCGTTAGCTTCTGGTTTTGTCTCACAGTCCCACTTGAGCGAAGTGGAAGTAGAACTCATCCACAAGGATGGCGAGCCCCTGCTCGACCAGGAGCAAGAGTAACGGATATTTCATGACCGCATAAAATTGCGGATTACTAATGGGCCTTACTCTGCAGGCAATCGGAGCGCGAGGTCAATGACATCCAAATCTCCCAAGTCCTGCGGGTTCAATGTTCAACCTGGAACAATCCACCGCATATCGTCAGGCCCGGACCAAAGGCAACGCTTGCCACGAGTTGCCCTGCGTGGGCCGCGCCCGATTTCAGAATCTCGTTCCAAACGTGGGGCAAAGTTGCCGACGACATGTTTCCATAATTGCGCAGTACCTTGTGACTAGCCACGGATTGTTCCGGGCGCAAGCCCAGCGCATCCGAGACTCGTTCAATGATCTTTGGTCCGCCGGGGTGGATCGCAAAAATGGCAGAATCCCTCTCGGCTTCGTAATCGAGATCAGCCTGTGCGAACAATCGCATCAGAAATGCGCGCAGCGCAGTGCTGATCTTTTCCGGCACTTCCTGCGTGAGGGTCATACGAAATCCCCACTCACCGATACTCCATTGCATGTCGCCGGCCGAATCAGCCACCATCTCGTCCGCCAGGGCAAGGATGCGGTAGCCGGACGGAGCCGTGTTTGGCGTGTTTGCGGAAGTTGGGCCAGACTCGCGGCTGAGCGTGTACCGGACGTGACCGTCCGCAAACAGGCTCTGCACCACAAGCTGTTCAGGGCTGTGGTCCGATGGGTCGAGATGCAAGGTGCAGAGTTCGGTGTGCGCAATGTCCACCCGGTGCGCTTGATCGGTTGTGGAGGCCAGAAAGCCGCTTGCGATGCGAATCGCGGGCAGGGCTGCATAACAGCCCATGTGATAAACATGGGTGACGCGTGTCCGCTGTTGCCAGCCTTTTCTTCCGATGAGTAACTGCGCCGCGCTAGGGGAGATGTATCCAGTGCAGGTCACATGAATGAGATCGTCCGGCGCATTGAATTCGCCCTCAAACATCACGTCAAGCGCGCGCTGCGCGCCGCGTGCAAAGGCTTGCGAGCGTACCGACATTCCGGCTCCTTTGGAACTCTCCGCCAGGCGATAAACTTCCATGTTTTCCCACGAGGTGTGCAGGTGATCGTTCAACTCGCAACCACGGGCGGAGATTTTGTCGGGCGAACAGCCATAGCGGCGAAGCAGCTTGGGCATCAAGGTTGCGAAACTGGGATCGATTGGAGGAAGACCGTTGTTCAGGCGGTGGGTTTCTTCCGCTCGGATATGGGCGTCGGCCAGCCAATGCAACGCTTCTTCCTGTGTTCCGGAGTGCGGCGCACGAACAATGCAAAAAGAATGCATACGCACGCCGTGTGCGCTGAAAAGCCGGTCACGAACAACACGGGGCTGAATCAACGTAGCCATAAGGGAGCTAGATTGGATGCAGCGTACAGAGCGAAGGTTGGCGGTCGCTGCACTCTTTCGGAATTCAAAACATCAACCCGACAGAGTAGCTGTTATTTCGGAAGCGCATAGTTTCGAATTGACCTTCCCCGCGCCGACCGTAGAGTTGCGTGGTGCGGGTACCTTATCCTTCACCCTTACGGACGGCCGGCAGCGATCACGGGCTGAATGCCGGGGGATTCCCTGTGCAGTTAGCCCGGATGATGTGGACAGCCCGATGAAAAGCAAAACAGTCTTCATTGCCGCGCGAAGATTCGAAAGTCGATTTCCACTTCGTTCTTGACCTTAATCATTCCGCCACCGAAACTGAGGGGCCTGATTCCAAAATCAGTTTGTTTGAGAACAGTGTGGGTTGTGTACGGCTCACCGGCCTGTTTCACGGTGAGGCTGATCGCTTTGGTGACACCGTGTAAAGACAGATCACCATCGACCTTCCATTGGCCGTCGGCCAGCTTTTGGACGTGTGAAGAGCGGAAAGTTATCTCGGGAAACTTCTTCGTCTCCAATGTCATCTCCTCCATATGTGCCTGGATGGTTGCCTGATCTTTCGCATCGATTTTGGGGTCAGGCTGCACCGTCATCTTCGCGGTTTCAACTCGGAATTCGATGTGCGGGATGCCAGACTCCAAAATGGTGCCAGAGGATATTGGCGCGTTGATGGTATGGTCATGGGCGGCAGCTGAAAACAGCCCGGATTTGCCAACGTGAATCGTAATGGTGCTGCGCTGTGTGTCGATGGCTTTTTCTTGCGCCACGAGCGGCGCTGCCGCCACAATCGCCGTGCAGAGAGCCAGAGTGCTAAGCCGCATAAGAATAAATCTTCCTCAAATTCCGTTCAAAGATTTTAGCCGGAAGCATGCCCGTCATCACCTGGCGCCCGGCCGCGATGAGCAGGTTCTCCCACTGCCCGATATGCCCCATGAGAAGGGAGCGCTGCTGCACATGGCGAGTTCGGCGGCGGCGCAGCAACTCATAGCGGCGCAGAGCTAACTCCGGAGTCGCCTCTTTGCAAAACGATTTTGCGAGAACCAGCGCGTCTTCAAGCGCCATGCAGCCGCCTAGTCCGAGATTCGGCGTGCAGGGATGAGCAGCGTCCCCGAGTAACATCACTCTCCCGTGTCCCCAACGTCTCAGGGGCGGAAGATCGTACGCGCCATTTTTCAGGATGGCGCCTTCTTCGGTCGCGGCAATCAGGCTTTCGACAGGCGCGTGCCAACCCGCGAACATCCGCAGAAGCTCGCGTTGACGCCCTTCGGCCGAGTCGGCGTGATCAGGATCGGTATTCGCTGCAGCATACCAGGTGAACCGGTCGGCGCCGGTGTGGAGAATACCGAAGCGTTTTCCCCGGCCCCAGGTTTCGCTATTCGAACCGCCCAGGACAGTGTCTCTCAGACGCGCCAATCCCCGCCAAACGGTATAACCGCGATAGATGGGTTCGTGAACTCCCAGTGATTGAGAACGGACGCGAGAGCGAATACCATCGGCGCCGATCAAGAAGTCATGCTCCACAGAAACACCATTAGAGAACTGAATTCCTACGCTTGACGATTGGCGCTCCAAATGTGCGAAATCGTGGCCGAGACGAACACGGTCCGGCGGCAGCGCGGAGATCAGTGCGCCCTGCAGATCTGACCGGCGTGTGCACAAGGCGGGTACGTCGAAATGGCCCAGGCCGATGTTCATCAGGATCGAGCCTGTACTGGACCGAACCAGGAAACGGTGGTTCGGGCCGCTCAACGCCACCACTCGTTCGAGCAACCCCAGTTCCTTCAGTACACGCGTGGCATTGGGCCAAAGCATCATGCCCGCGCCCACTTCGCGAAGTTCGTTCGCTCTTTCGTAGACCGTTGCATCGATGCCTGCGCGGTGAAGCGCGACGGCCGCGGCTACGCCGCCGATTCCACCACCGATGATGCCGATATTGAATTTAAAATTACCCATTGCCTGTTTCTATTTGTGTTTCTCTTCCGGCGGCAAAGACGGAGGTGCCGTTCCGCAACCGGCCGTTCTGGTCAGAAATGGCGGTCTTCGGTGTCACGTTGGTCGGGATGCAAGGATTCAGATGTATAAGGAGACGGCAGGCGACGGTCTTTCGTTAATGACGATTCGTTCATTTGGGTCACACGGGAACCCAGTGAGTGCTCATCGGTACGTTTATATCGAGGGAAGATGACCCCTGAAGAACCGCTGGATGACGATATGTTCATCAACGCGAACTTTCGCACAAAACGGGCCGATACAGAAAGCAGGAGTCAAGACCGCATATGATCAATCCAGTTTCTTCCACAGCGGCAGCATCACAGGCCGTTGCCCCGCAGAATACTGCTCAATCGAAGCCACAACCAGCTGCATCTTCCGACCCGAAGGACTCGGTTCAGCTGAGTCCGACGGCACAGACGCAGGCGTCTGGCGACGTCGATCACGACGGCGACAGTCACTAACCGGAACGCCGCCTCATCGAGTGGGGCGGCGAATCCGCGCATCTAACAGCCAGAGGTACCGATTTCAGCGAGGAACCCTGCACGAATGCATTAACATCAAGACATGCGGGTACTGCTGGTGGAGGATGAAGTCGAAATTCAAAGCTTCCTGCAGCGTTCGTTGACTGAAGCGGGATATCAGGTAGAAGCAGCGGGAGACGCCAGGACCGCCGAGCGCATGACCATCGAGAGCCCGCATGACGTATTGGTCGTCGATCTCGGCCTGCCTGACGAAGACGGCCTCAGCCTGATCCTGCGGCTGCGACAGCTTGGGCTACGCGCACCGGTGCTCATCCTTTCCGCCAGGCGTTCGGTGGATGACCGTGTGCGAGGGCTCGAACAGGGGGGCGACGATTACCTGACCAAGCCATTCGCGCTTGCCGAATTGCTTGCAAGGTTGCGCAACCTGGTAAAGCGAAACAGCTCTTCGGTCGCCGAGGCCGCTCGCCTGCGAGTGCTCGATCTCGAACTGGATCTGCTTCGACGTGAGGCTTCCCGGAGCGGCGAGACCCTGAATTTGACGCCGCAGGAATTCGTACTTCTGGAATATTTGTGCCGAAATGCAGGCCGCGTTGTCACCCGGTCCATGATCCTGGATGAAGTCTGGGGTATGCGGATACAGCCGGATACCAATGTGGTCGACGTTCACATCTACCGTCTACGCGGGAAGGTAGACACGGATGGGCGCCGACCCCTCATTCGAACGCTGCGAGGTGTGGGCTATGTTCTCAATGACCGCTAAACCGATCATGCGGAGCGCCGCTTGGCGCATCTCGATGTGGGCTACGCTGGCGTTCGCCTGCGGCACCATGGTGGTATTCATATTCCTTCATCAGTTTGTCGCAGGGGATATCCAGCGGAGGACCGATGCCTGGCTAGCGGGAGAGGCCGTAACTCTGAACGATGTAGCGACCCGAACGCCCAAAGGGTGGCTCAGCAGACGAGTTGTCGGAGAGGTTGCCGAACTCGCGATGAGGGAAGTACCACACAAGCGGGGAGCCAGCGCGGGGCTGAACGATTCTGTGTTCTTTCTTCAAACCGCCGCCGATGGCTCGGTGGCTTTGTGGGTGGGAGCAGGCGATGTAAATGCCCATCTCGCTGCGGTCAAGAACAGCAGGATTGTCCCGGATACGCCCACGAGCGTGCGCATAACCGGTTTTGATGCGCCGTTTCGCGTGGTCTGCGTCAGGATGAACAACGGAGGACAAACTTACCTTGGCCTGTCCGAACGAGATCAACTGCGAGTGCTGGGAAAGTTACGTCTTCGCTTCGTTCTTCTATGGTTGCTGATCGTGCTGATCGGTTCCGCGATCGTCTTTTACAGTACCCGGCGAGTGCTGCGCCACATTCAGAACATCACGGAAGCTGCTTCCAGGATCGATGAGGCTGACTTGAGCAGGAGGGTTCCTACCACGGGACGAAATGATGAAGTCTCGCAGTTGGCAATTACACTGAACCGGATGCTGGATCGCATCGAAAGATCGGTTCACCAACTAAACACTATCACCGGGTCGCTTGCGCACGATCTTCGGAGCCCGCTGACCGCGGTACGCGCCAAGCTGGAGATGTCGCTGACCGCAGGCGCACGAGACGAGGAATCAGAATCGATTGTATCGGCCATTGAGGACATGGATCGTCTCACAGAGTTTCTGGATAAGTCCCTTGACGTTGCCGAAGCCAAAGCAAATGCCCTCAGGCTGAACCGCGTGGCCGTCGACCTGGACGATCTTCTCAGAGTCATAATCGATCTTTACGAACCGTCCATGTCGGAAAAGGGGCTGCGTGTGAACCTATGCAGTGCGGGTTGGCTTGAAGTCTCCGCGGACGCCGCTCTCCTCCATCGCATGATCGCCAACCTTTTCGATAATGAATTGAAGCATCTGCCGGCCGCATGCACCGTCACAATTTGTCTCAGCAATTCGGAAGACTCCGCTTTGCTCATCGTGGAAGACGACGGGCCGGGCTTCGACTCGGAGGTCCTCTCGCAAATCTTTGAGCGTCGTGTGAAGGGGCGAAACTCGACCGGACACGGCTTGGGCCTGGCGTTCATCGAAGCTGTCGTGCGCGTTCATGGCGGGTCTGTTCAGGCGTCGAACGGTAGCGAGGGCGGCGCCCGGCTAACCATCACCCTCCCGCTCGCCGTTCCTGCAACGACCCCTCTTCCCCCGGCCTTGGCCCACGCCTGAATCAGAACACTTGTCTGTTCGCGCGATGTACGCTCTACTTCTTTGTGACCCGTCGTCCAATAATCATCTTCACTAGCAAGTGATCCGTGCCGCCGGTTAACCCCACGCCCACGCCAAAGTTAAACTCCCATTTGGGACTGAAGTTCAGATCGGTGACGGCGAAGATCTGTTGCTGTTGTTGCTGCAGCGGGTCGAAGCCGGTGATCGGGCCGAGCGCGCCATAGTATTCAAAGCCTGCATTGACAACCTTGGTGACATCGTAGCCAACCTTAACGTTCGGAGAGAATGTCACGCCTTGTGGAACCGACGGCCCATGAAACGAGCGGTCGATGGTCGGGTTGAAACACAGATATAGCCTGCCGATGGTCTTGTCCACAATCGGCCGGATCTCGATCGTCCACGTGTCCGGCGAGTACACGGCGCGTTGGTAACCGATCTCCGTAGACAAACTGACTCCCACCGGCCACTTCCACGATTCCGGAACGGCGACGCGCGGCCGGATATGATCGCCGACCCATTGCCAGCCGACCCGCGAATCCGCGCTGGTGAAGACGTAAAAGCCAAGTTCGAACCAGTCGCTGAAGCCGTGCGTGATTTCGAGCGTCTCGTGTAACTGGTGTTCGGTGGGGTATTGGCCGTCGACGACGGTCTTGCTCCCCTCGAAGGTGAAGTTGCTGTGAAGCTCGAACATGGTGGCGCCGGGCGAAACCAGCTCGGAACCGTACACCTGAATCTCATAACTACCTTGCCCATACAGAAGGCCGAAGGGAGCGGAGGTGAGGGCCGTGAGCAGCAGAATTCGCGTCAAGGGTAGCATCAAGTATTTGTTTATATCTCCAGAAAATGACTCCTGAAAAACTCCAGAATGACGAGATGTTCATCTTCGGAGCTTATTCCTTCCTCGGGGCAACCTGGCCCAGCAAAAGGACGTCAAACATTCCTAGCCTCGTCCCATGCGCAAATATGCCGGATTCATTCTTCTCTTCGTTTCCTGCGCCTTCGTACTTGCTCTTGGGGGCTCATCGTCGGCGGCGACCGCATCTCACGAGAGCGCGCTCTACACCGGTTGGCTCAAGATGTACGACCTCCAATTCGACGAGGCACACCGCGTCTTTGCCGCCTGGAAACAGAGCCACCCGGACGATTCACTTGGTCCAGCATCCAACGCCGCGGCCTACTTATTTTCCGAGCTGGCTCGATTGGGCGCTCTCGAATCTGAATTATTTGTCGACGACTCCCGCTTCCAAGGCCGCGCAAAGTTGCGGCCCGATCCGGCCAGGAAGCGCGCTGTTCGTTCAGGAGATCGCACAGGCGGAGCGTCTGGCGGATGCTGCATTGCAAAGATCGGGTGCCGATTCCAATGCGCTACTCGTCAAGTCTCTGACCTTGGGCTTGCGCGCCGATAATGCGGCTCTGATCGAAAAGCAGTCTTTAGCCGCGCTGAGCTACACAAAGGAGGCACGCGTCTTTTCCGAGAGATTGTTACAGGCGAGGCCTGAGGCTGGCGACGCGTACTTTGGTCCGGGCATGGAGAACTATCTCTTGAGTCTGAAGCCGGCGCCCCTGCGTGTTCTCCTGCGAGTGACGGGCTCGAACGTTGATCGCGAGAGGGGCCTCGAAGAGATTCGCGAGACGGCGCTTCACGGTCATTACCTGGAGCCATTTGCAAAGCTGCTGCTGGCGGTGGCGGCGTTGCGCGATAACAATCCCGTCCATGCACGCGAACTCCTTGGGGAATTGCACGGACGATTTCCGGACAACGAGCTGTACATGCGCGAGATGGACCGCATCGATAAAGGAGCGCGTTGAAGGAGCCGACGCCAACAGCGCATCTATAAGAGACGAATAATGGCATCTTCCACCCTGGTCACGCCCAGTTCCGACCGTTCCAGATTCAAAACCGTTCTCTGGATCTCCCTTGGTCTCACTGCGCTCTTTGTCTTCATCACTTCAGAAGTTCTTCTGGTCACCGATTACCCGATGTACCACGCGTACCGCCTGCAAGTGATCGCCGACCGCGGGCTCCTCATCCCCCATACACTCTGCGGCCTCATCGCGCTCCTAGCGGGCCCTGTGCAGTTCTCGTCGCGTTTCCGCCAGCATCACCTAAAATTTCATCGCGTACTTGGCCGCATCTATGTCATCTCGGTCTTTATCGGCGCCTTGAGCGGGATCGCCCTCGCCGCCGGCCGTCCCGGCTTGCCAGGAACCTCGATGCAGGCCGCCGCCTGGATCATCTGCACCACAGCCGCCTTGATAACCGCGCGTAACCGCCAAACCGTCCAGCATCGCCAATGGATGGCTCGCTCCTATGCGGTCACGTTTACCTTCGTCTCCAGCCGTGTACTTAATCTCTGGCCTCGCTACTGGAGCCATCTTGGCGACACCCTCGCCGCCGTCGGCGTCATCGCCTTCACGCTCGCTTCCCTGCTTGTTGTCGACCTGGCCCTCAACTGGCGCGCGCTCACCACCCGTCGTGCCTGAGATCCTTGCTCGTGACGTGGAATTTTCGTGTGCCGCCTCGTTAACCTTCGTCAGTTGGAGTCGGTCGGCGAGAGGGTCCCTTTGACGAGGACTCGGATACAGGTGGTTCACGGAACGGTTCCACTGAAATGCGTTCGTAACGCACTTCCAGCACGTCCAGGTATTCTGTACCGCCCGGCGCTTGGAGTACAACGCTGTCGCCCGCTGCCGACTTCAGCAACGCGCGCCCCAGAGGCGACACCCAACTGATGTGGTTACGGTCGAGATCGACTTCGTCGGCGCCCACGATGCTCACCACTCGCTCCGCTCCCGCGGCGTTGGCATAGCGCACAGTCGCGCCGAAGAATGCTCGCGTAGCCGCTTGCCCCGTTCTCGGAGTCTCCGGGTCCACCACTTCCGCAGCTTCGATCCGTTTCTTGGGAAAGCGAATCCGCCCCACGGCCGGGCGTTCCCTGGTGAGCAGAAACCGGAGCTCATCTTGGAGACGATCGAGCCCGCTCGGAGTTATGTAGTTCTTGCCTGGCGTCGCGGGCTCGTCCGTTTTCGGTTTTCTCGTAAACCCTTTTCGCATCCCGTTATTCCCGCCGTGAACCTACTGATGCAATGGGAATCCAGACGGGAGAGCTGCCTCAAGATTGATTTGTTCTCCGGTGATGGGGTGGTGGAATTTCAGATATTGCGCGTGCAGGAAATATCCTCCATCGCCGGGGAGGCCGGGGAGAATTTGAAGAGGCTGGCCGGTTAAGCCGTAAAGAGGATCGCCTACCAGGGGATGGCCGATGGATGCCAGATGGATTCTGATTTGATGAGGGCGTCCCGAATTTAGGCTTACCTCAAATGTTGTGGTGCCGGTGCTAGCGTATTCAATGCTGCGTGAGATCACCTTTGCCAATGACTTGGACGATTTGCCACTTGGATTGGCGGCCCACACGGAACCGAGGAGCGGGTGCGGTACCAAGCCGATGGGTGTGAGGATTTCGTAGGCGTCGTGCTGTGCAATGTTTTGACCCAGCGCCCGGTAGAGTTTTTGAATTTTGGGTGTGTTCCAGTTTGCGGATAGATTAGAGGCCGCCTGCGGTGTTTTGGCGAAGAGGACGATGCCGGTGGTGGCTCGGCCCAACCGGTGGACAGGGTTTGCGTTGGGGGTTCGCCTTTGCACGCAGCGCAGGAGGGTGTTTTCGAAGAAGCCGCCGCCGGGGAGGGTGGGGAGCCCGCTGGGTTTGTTTACGGCCAGCAGATGGGGGTCTTCAAACAGCACTTCGAAGTGCTGAGGGGAGTCTGGTTCGATCCAGGGTGGACGATTCCAGACCAGGGTTTGGCCTAAAGTGACTGATTCGCTTCCGGTGGCGGTGACGCCGTCGAGCGTGACTTCGCCGCTGTTTAGTTTTTGTTGCCAGGCCTGTGGGGTTGAGTGGGGGTAAAGGCTTGCCAGGTGGGAGAGCAGGGTTTGTCCATGGCATTTGCTGCTGATGATTGTGGTGTAGGCATAGCCCCGGTTGAGCATGTAGTTTGAGTGTAAGCTATGGCATCTGCGGCGCGTATGCACTGTACGGCGGCGTCTAGCACTTGCTCAAGGTTGATGTTTTGATGGGCGCTCTTCGTCTGGCTGTGCCAGGAAATTGAGAGGCTGAACTTTGACAGGAAGGATTCTCGCGTGCTCCGATTGCTGCAGAGAGAGCTTGCCGCTTCAGAAGATGTGGCGGCGTTGCTCAAGGAATAATGCTCAGTTCTCAATCTCGTTCCCCAGACTCGCCCTGCATCAAGCAGGCTAGAAGTCCTTTTATACCGGCCAATGTTCTAGTTAAGGGGCTCGCGGCTACCGACGCAAAGCAGCATTCTTTTCTCGTTCGAAACTGACTTTGTCGGACGGTGAAGGCCCGGCCAGCAGATCGACACTTTGGCAGGGAACGGTCAGCGGCGGGCCTTAACGCCAGCCGTGATTCTTTTTGTCGCACTGCCGGAGGCGAAAGACAACATCGACCCGGGGTGATCCCCTTGGATCGCCTGCCGCGGCGCTGCCCAGTCTGCCGGAACAACACGATTATCGGCCACGGACGCCGACTGCGCCAGGGTCACGATGACCAGCGCGAATGCGTTTGGGTGCGGCGAGGAATCTGTCAACCGTGCAGGAAAACCTTCACGATCCTGCCTGATTGGTTGACACCTTCCGGGCACTACAGCCTGCGGTGCCGACAGCAATCCTGCGAGCGAGTCGCCGTGGGTGATTCTGCCGAGCAAGCAGCCCCGCACTGCAAAGATCCGACACGCTTGCCCGATCCATCCACCGTGCGCCGATGGGCGCAACGACGACTGCTCAACGTGTGGTGTTGGGTGAGACCCAGCGCTTAAGGCGCGCCGTTTTTGTGGACACCCCACCATCCTAAATAGCAAAATCAACTAAATTGTTGGAGGCGCGGGGCGGGATCGAACCGCCGAATAAAGGTTTTGCAGACCATCATTCTTGCGAGATAAGCCCCGTTTCATCAATAAGTTACTCTTGGGAAATCGCGATTTGGTCCGGTCTTGGTCCGGTCTAGCTGGCCGACGCGATCATCGTCGAGCCGTTTCTGGGGTTTCATTAGAGGCCCGCGAGTCACGCAAAAAAGGGGGCCGTCTATTGACTGGGAAACACATTGCCTGGTCCCTGGCGAAACTCACGCCGTCAGCGATGCAGCACGTTGGGATTCACTTCCAACCCGCGCGCCACCTCTCCAATCGTAACGCCCTCTTCCATCCGCCGCACTGCGGCCAGCTTAAACTCCTCAGTGAACAACCTGCGCGACAAGCCCATGACTCAATTCTCCTTTGAATGGATTTTGAGTCTTAACTGGCCGTCTCAGTTTTGGGGACCACTCCACTTCGCACTTTGATCTTGGTTGGCTGCTTGGGTGCTTCCTGTTTCACCCAGACCTCTTCAACGAAGGACGAAGGTGCTATCAGGCGGGTTCTGTCTTTTTACGCGGACGCCCGCGATCACCACGATGTGAAAGCGGAGGTTCTTGCCTATGAGGAAGACGCCGACTTTTGGTTATTTGGAAGCGATGCCGCGCATGGCCGTGCGGCGATTGAGAGATCCTTGACCGTTGCCTCTCCGAATTATCGTTTCTCGCTGACTGTTGGAAGTCTGCGCTTAATCGGACCGGACACCGCCGTAGCGGACGCCTCGATAATTGCTGGTCCCGAAGGCCATCAGATCAACATGTTTGGCACCTACATAATGAAAAAGCGAAACGGTGAATGGCATATCGCAGCCGCAAGAGTCGGTTCCCCGTATTCTCCCGGCAGGCATCGGGCAAGTAGGAATGGCAACGCCTTATTTTCCAAAAGTAGCCCACTACCGCATCCTGAGGCGGTCGAATTTTTGATAACGATGCACGCGCGGGTCGCCGGATCATCATGATGGTGTCCGGCTTTGCAACGCCGGAACTGATGTGATCCGAGTCGCTTCAGCGCGCGACGGTCTGGCGGGTGAGGTCAGCGCACATTGGCGGGCATGGCACATGTGAAATTTTCCGCGACATTCGGATCACCGGTGCCGCGATAATGCGCTGTCTGCGGATACGGGCATAACGGGCGCGTCAGGGTCCTTGTGGGGTCATCGACAGCTTTGCCCGATCCAATGAGTTTGGCCGGGGGCGCATCTCGCTCGACCCATGCTTCAAGAGCAGTGAGCACGTTATGCTCGGCATCTGCACCCGTGGAATTCGTGCCATTGCCGAAATCATTCGGGCCGATGCCGCCGCCGCAGTGCGCCATTCCAGGAACAAGAAATAAGCGGTAAAAATCCATGGGGTCTGTCTTCTCCCGCCGGGCATCCGGGAAGCGATCGAGAAACGACCGCACACTTTCGTAATACAAAATGGAACTTAGCGGTGAAATCGCAGCGTCGCCCCAGCCGTGATACTGAATCAGCTTGCCGCCGTTGTCGCGAAACGAACGCAGGTCGGGGTTGACGGCGTTCAGTACGGGTCCGGCCTTCTCATCGCCGTACGCGACATCGGTATCGAAATCCAGCGTGCGGAAATCCCAGTTCGCCTGCTCGAAGACAGCCTGCCCGTAATAAGAATTTCCAAAACCCGACTGCAGCCCCGGCGGCAGAATCCAGGGCGTCCAGCCGCCGGGAACAGCTTCCGTGCCCACCGGCCATCCCGGGAAAATTTGTTTGCCGGTGCGCGGGTTCTTCGGGCCGCTGTAAATCTTTTGCAATGTGGCGACCTGTCCCTCGGTCAGACAATCAGGTCCGTCGGCAGCCTTGCAGAGCAATGACCCCGGATCGAAGTGACAAGCCCGCGGATCTTCAATGAGACCGTCTTTCACTCCGTCCACAGCATCGCACTGGGCAAGCACCGCATTCTGGATCAGGGGCAGCTTCGTAGCCGGGATGGGAGTTTCGGCCAGCGCCTGTTCATTCCAGACGAACCCGGTGAATAAGTGGGACCAGTTGTTTGCCGGCGCACCGGCGATGATACCGTCGAAATCCTCCGGATACCGCTGTGCTTCCATAAGGGCTTCGCGTCCCCCATCGGAGCAACCGCTGAAATAACTCCGGTCCGCATCGCGGCCGAAAAAGGCGCGCACGATGGCCCTCGCCTGTAAGCTGGTTTCGTGGACAGCGCGATAGCCGAAATCAATCAGCTTTTCCGGGTGACCCACGGCCCAGGCCGCTCCAGCTGACGCGCTGCTATGGCCATCATCGGTCCCGGCGACGGCATAACCCCGCCGCAGAGGATCGACCATCGCGCCCCGGTTGATCTGTCCGGCCCAGCCCCCGTTACCCACCTGCAGATACTTGCCATTCCAGCCGGAGACTGGAAGCCAAAGTTGGAAACGAATTTCGGAATCTTTCGACGGGCGCGTGATCGCCTGCACTTCGCAACGGGCGGGAACGACAACGGGAGCATTGCTCCCCGGTCCCGCGGATCGGACGGGTCCCTCAGGAACACTGATGGCTGACGTAATCGCAGTGTGAAGGAGGGCAAGTGATGAAAGGTTTGAGCACGGCTGTTGAGCAAATAGCGGCTGAATTCCCGACAGAAACAGTGCGCTGGCCAAAAGGCGATTCAAACGGCGAGTAGTCATCAGCGGGCCTCCTTAGCCCCCGGCTATTTAGGGGAATTATAGTATCATAAGCCGAAACGAGTATGCACTCAGATCCTTCGAGGAAATACCGGCCTTTCGACCCAATTCCGCTGTCGGACCGGCAGTGGCCATCGCGCACAATTCAGAAGCCGCCCATCTGGTGCAGCGTCGATTTGCGGGATGGCAATCAGGCTTTGATCGAGCCGATGGACGCAGCACGCAAAAGCCGCATGTTCCTCAAACTGGTCGAGGTGGGTTTTAAAGAAATCGAGATCGGTTTCCCTTCCGCTTCGCAAACGGATTTCGACTTCTGCCGCGACCTGATCGGTCGCAATCTTATCCCAACCGATGTAACCGTCCAGGTGCTCGTGCAGGCGCGGGACCCTCTCATCGAGCGCACCTTCGAAGCCGTCAAAGGCATGCGTCGCGTCATTGTTCATCTCTACAATTCGACTTCAATGCTCCAGCGCCGCGTGGTTTTTGGCCTCGATCGCGCTGGGATAAAAGCTATTGCCGTTAACGGCGCGCGCAGCGTCGCAGACTGCGCCGCAAAGTATCCGGAAACCGAGTGGGTATTCGAGTATTCTCCGGAAAGCTTCACCGGCACCGAACTCGACTACGCGGTCGAAGTGTGCGAGGCCGTCGTGGAGGTTTGGGAGGCTACGCCGCACCGCAAGGTCATCATCAATCTGCCCGCTACCGTCGAGATATCCACGCCGAATATTTACGCGGATCAAATCGAATGGTTCTGCCGAAACACCTCCAGGCGTGATTCGATGATCGTCAGCCTTCATCCTCACAATGATCGAGGGACGGCAGTTGCGGCAACCGAACTTGCGTTGATGGCCGGCGGCGACCGTGTGGAAGGCACGCTGTTCGGGAACGGCGAGCGCACCGGCAATGTCGATATTGTTACGCTTGCGCTGAACATGTACTCGCAGGCCATCCACCCCGCGCTGGATTTTTCGCGCATCAATGACGTGATCGAGTGCGCGGAGTTCTGCACGCAGTTGCCCGTTCATCCGCGGCATCCCTATGCGGGCGATCTGGTCTTCACCGCCTTCTCCGGTTCGCATCAGGACGCGATTAAGAAAGGTTTCGCCGCCTGGAAGCCGGGCGAACTTTGGGCCATTCCTTACCTGCCGATAGATCCGAAAGATCTTGGACGCAGCTACGAGCCGATCATCCGGGTCAACAGCCAGTCGGGCAAAGGCGGCATCTCATTCCTTCTCGAACGCGACTATGGCGTGAGAATGCCGCGCAAAATGCAGATCGAGTTCGGCCGGGTGATCCAGCAAATGACGGACGTGACAGGCCGAGAGATCACCTCAGCCGAAATCTGGCGGGCGTTCCGGGCAGAGTACCTCGATCAGGCATCGCCGCTGGCGATTATCGAACATTCCGAGCACTCGGCCGGGAGAAAGGGGAGATGCGGGCGACCGTCAGCGACGGCGCGGCCCGCGACGCCATACTCGGCCAGGGGAACGGGCCCATCGATGCTTTTGTTCAGGCGCTGAACGCGTATTTCGATCTGGCGATCCGGATTCTGGATTATGACGAACACGCGATTGGAAGCGGCGCCGATGCGACTGCCGTGTGTTTTGTGGAACTGCGCTGCGGTGACAGCGCCCCGGTTATGGGTGTCGGCATGCATCGCAACATCCTGACTGCATCACTGAACGCCATCGCCAGCGCCCTGAATCGTGCCATCCGCGACCGGATGATTTCACTGCACAAGCAGCCATTGAAGTCCGCTGAGTACCTGGTAGCCAACAACAAGGATGTATCCCAAACGGTTGTCGTGATTCAATCGCCAGAGGCGGGCCAAAAGAATTAGGTGCGCTGTTCATGGATGCATACGCGCGGGGGCCTTCGCTTCCGCTCCTCGACAAGACGATCCCGCAGGTGCTCGAAGACACAGTCCGCCGCAACCCCTCCGGACTGGCGCTCGTGTCTCGTCAGCAGAACATTCGTTACTTCTGGGAACAACTTGCGAAGGAGACCGCACATGTGGCAGCTGGTCTGCGGTGGCTCGGCATCCGGCCGGGTGACCGTCTAGGGTTCTGGGCATCGAACTGCGCTGAGTGGATCCTGCTTCAGGTGGCGACCGCGCAGATCGGAGCTGTGTTGGTCAACGTCAATCCCGCATACCGGTCGCAGAGGTTGGTTTCGTGCTGCGCAAGTCGGGGATGAAGGCGCTCTTTCTTCGTGAGAAGGATGGGCGTGCAAATTACATCGGGATACTGGAGGAACCGCGTGCGGGGCAGGAATCGCTGCTGGGTTTGCTGATCTGTATGGTTCCGACGGCAGTGGGAGTGTGGTTTGCCTTCAGGCCGACAGAACGACTGTTGTCCTTCATGAGGCCGCTGACACTGGGTGCAGTGTTTGCCGCGTTGTCTAACTTTGCGCTGGCCATTGCCAATGGTTTTGTCGCCATCAGCATGATGACCGGGCTCGACGTGCATGGCGTGCGCGTCGTAGGGGCGGTTTTCATGGAGGGCTTCGGCGCTCACGAAAAACGGGATCTTCCGCACTTTCGGTGCAGATCAGGGCGCCATTGCGTGATAGGGCAGGACGCGCGCTCGAAGTAAATGGAATCCAGCACGCCCATACATTTGGCGCTTGATAGCCTTGAGGCGGTTAATCTGTCCTTCAGTCTGGCCGTTGCTCCAGGAAGTTTCCACCGCTGCAATGACCGCGTTGAAGTCCTTCTTCAAGCCGTATGCGAATCAAACCATAGGCCCGATACCGGACTGGGCCGCAGTTCGAATCCAATGAAGCATGCCATCCCCGTCTTTTTCGATAAGGGCTTGGCGAAAATCCAAGGCCAGGAACCTCATCGATCGAATGATTGGACAGTTTACGGCGATCTGCTCGAACAGAATCCGTTGCTGTTCGGACAGACGCTCTGTTGGTCTGCACGTCAGGATGGCCGCATGCTTAGGTGCGATGCGGTCGAGCCTTCGCTTCTTCGAAGGGGAACGTGATGCCGGATTAGGCCGCCAGGACGAAACATGATGAGAAACCATCTGACGACTGCCACGGTATCCGCGTGCCCGGATCTCCTGAAAAAGGCGAGTCGCGTTATGGCAGCCCTGATTCCAGCGTTCCTGCAGATACTCATTGAACTCGCGCACGTGGCTGCGACGACCGGTCACCGGCTTCCGCTCTGGAAACTGACCGGCGCGCAACCAGCGGCGAATGGTTTTGCGCTGGATGCCGACCTCCAAGCTGATGGCCCGTTGCGTGTGACCTAGTCGATGGAGTTCAACCACTCGCTCGTAGCGCTCATGTCTGCGCTGGCGGCGCTGTTGTTTTCGTTGCTCCTCCAGTGTTGTTCTGGGTTGGCTAGGTGGGGAAGCTTGAACAGTCTCCTGCTCCGGTGCTGGACCGGGAAGGCAAAGTTCACGACTCCGTTCCTCCAGTGCTCTTTCGATGGCGGTGGAGAGATTCAGGAATAAATGAAACCGATCGGCCACCTGGACTGCGTTAGCGGCATCTTGTTCGGCGGCTTCGGCATAAATGCCGCACCGATCACGACTAATCACTTCTACACCAGGATGCCTCTCCAGCCAGGCTTGTAAGCTCTCGACCGAACGGTCCGGCAGCAGGTCGATGACCTGACGCTTGTCCAAATCCACCAAATGGTCCCGTAGCTTTGTCCTTTGCGCCAAGCCCAATCGTCGATGCCAAGGTGCCGGACTGGATCGCCGGCGGAGGCTTTGTCGGAAGCCTTCACGATCCGAAGAACAGTATCGTCGCTGATGGGAATCGCCAGCCGATCCAGAATGCGGCTGCCCGGTAGCCCACCCGCGGTGTAGCCAATCAGCCGTATGATCTCACTCACCCGCGTGGTCCAGCGGGCATGCGATCGCGCAACTTCCGGTATCGGTTCGGCGAAAATCTTCCTGGTACAAGCTCGGTTCCGGCATTGAAAACGCCGGGCTTTCAGCCGGAGTTCTACTTCACACCCTTGCCAAGGCAGGTCTCTCAAACGCCGGCGATAGGTACTGTGGCGGCTTCGAGAAGGCCTACCGCAGGCAGGGCAACGCGGGAATTGTTGGATGTGAACATTCAGCAGAAACCGGCCGTCCACACGCTCGATGCTATCGAGGACTAAAGCCGGACCTGGCAAGACTGCTTGCGAATGGCTCGGGGGAGGTGCCATTGCAAGTGAGCTTAAAACAATATATGGCAGAATTGTTTTGGATCATTTTAGCTTGGCCGATCTGCACCGAAAGTGCGGAAGATCCCATTATCACTTTGCGCCGACACAGGTGCGCACCCGTCAGGAACAGCTTACGTGAACGGCGGCCGGTTCATCATAGAGCATCCGATGACGGGCATTCCATACGTAATTTACAACAACGTGCTGGCTCGGCTCCTCTTCAATCCGGACAAGGCAAAGCTGCTTCAGACTGGATTGCGAATGCCAGTGCGAAGTCCAGCGCATGCGATCGTAGGCTCTTCAATCCTCCGGGCGGCAGGCAAGGGCGCAAAGCCGATCACGGCACAGAACGGCCAAAATCAACCTGTCGACATAGCGGCTCAGCGCTAAGGGGCCAGCACGCGAGAAGGCTACTGGAGGTCTGGACCCTACATCGAGATGTGCCCTCGGGAACACAAACCGGGAGTACATGCGCTGAATTCAACACCAGGGAGGGGCGATTTATCGTATCGCTTGAATCACAACGCCGCCAATATCCTGGATGTCGCGAAACCCAAGCTCCTTAAGCAGCGGAACGATTACCTTCGTGTCTTCACCTGCACCATACATGCGGATGAAGATCTTTCCGCCCGGCCGAAGCACCCGCGCCGCTCCTTCTAGCGTCGGGCGCCAGAGGATCACTCTATGCGGAAGCCGATTACTAACAATTTCATCTACGGTGCCACGCTCAAAAAGTTCCCCAAGCTCCTCGGCGCTGGCCTGAACCAGATTCGGAATCCGCTTTCGAGACATTCCTGAATTCGGATTCACGTTGATGGCTTCGGCCTCCTCGCCAGCTCCACCAATGTTCACAACCACGCGTCCAACGGCCTTCTTTACCCTCTGCACAAACCCCTCAGCGACTTGTGCCGCCCGCTTCGTACTCAAATAGCCCGTACGTTCTGCCGTCTGTACCACGCGTTCCGCCGTGTGGCGCATGATATTGTGCATCCCACTCATCGCACTCCCCGCCGCCATCACTCCCACTACTCCCTCGATCACCAGCTTGAAAACCTCCTCATTGACTCGCCGGACTTCGGAGCGCGCATTATCCGGATCGAGGCCGCGATCCTCAATGAATTCCTTCATGTCGCGATTGAACTGCACATAAAAATCGTGGAGCGTACGAGCGGTGTCTTTGTCGCCATGTGCCAGTGACAGATAGAAATCCATCCCGTCCGGAAAATATCGCCACATCTGAATCGACGAGCGACTCCTCCACACGACGATATCTCCCCAGGGAGCATGCCCGGGAAATCGGGTTGCTCCGGTCGGCAATTTGTTGGAGATAATGGCTGCACGCGCCGCAGGCGTCAACCAGCCCGGTAATTCAAACTTCCCGGCGACGGGGATGGGCTTGATCCGTTTGACGTATTCGTTCCCGAGCCCATGTTGAAGACTCAGCAACACGTCCATATCGCTGGTGTCGATCAGAAACCGATGCTGGCGGCCGTGATGCGCGTGCTCGCTGGGATCCGGACGGAGCACAGTCGATTTTGCGGGCGGTTTAGCCCATAAGTACTGCGTCGCTTCGGTCAGATTCAACGGCAGGCTAAAAATGAGGCGACCGGAGTCGACCGGATCAATGTGCGCTTGCAGACTCATCGAAGATTATCTCCTTGGAGCGAATGCTCCTTAACTCCTCACTGTCAAATGCGCAAAATGGGTCCAAGAACTGGAACCCGGGCTGATTTTTTTCCAGGGAGGCGCTGCGTCAGGCAAACGGCAGGCGAACCGCATGCTGGATCAGCGGCGCACCGAGGTGCAGGCGTTTGGCGAAGGCGCACTCAAGGGGTTCTACCAAGAACTATTTCCCGCACATCTTCGAGATGCCGCAGTCCACATCTTCACGTCGCCGGTGGCTCCCTTCATCCACTTCTAAAAGGGCTCGAAGGTTCTTCACGATTGGTTCAAGCCGGACTCGGAGGGCGCGCCAATCGCGGCCAAGGCCAAGGACCACACTGAATAGCCACCGGACTACACCGTGATTGGTTCACGGGTGTGTATGCCGGGGCGCGCTACAGGGCGACACCGCGCCCGCAGTGACGGCACTTAAACGCGAACACCTCCGAAAAGCCGCTGATCTCATTGACGTGGTTGCAGTGCGGGCAGGTCGCCTCGACCGATTCCATCGTGATGACCGCCTCCTGGACGTCCTCGGCCGGGATCACCGCGTCGCATTCGTTGCAAACGAATTTCGTCGCATGCTCTTCGACGATCTCGACCAGACATCCACAACAATTAACGCCGAACAGTTCGTGCGGGATGATTGGGAGCGCCATCGCCTCATTGTCGCTTAGCTGACCGCCCCGGAAGGCAATTTCCATATGAAATGCAACCAGTTGGAACTTGCGCGGCCCTGCCGCCTTCCCCCGATCGCGCCGCGCCCCCCGCGCCCCCGCGGTTTGAGGAGCTATTCAACGACAAGGAAATCCTTGCGTGGGTGGGCGCTATCGCCCGCCGAGTTCATCGCAAACTGCCGCCCTCCTTCGACGTGGAAGACCTGGAGCAGACGGCACTCATCGCTCACTGGCGGTGCGTGGAACGATACGACCCATCCAGGAACGACAATTACCGGGCGTTTGCCTATTCGACCATACGGGGCGCGGTGCTGATGAGTTGCAGGCGGCGGGCGTATCGGGAGGCCACACACGAGGAGTTGCCCCAGGAGAAGGCAAACAGACCCGGAGGAAAGGGCGCTGAGACTCTTGGCGTCCCACGCGATCAGAGATTGGGTCCGGAGGCGCAAGTGCTGGTTCGCGAGGAACAGCGGTTACTGGCCGGATCGCGGCTCTACGTGCAGCGGTTCAGGCTTCTGATGGCGGTATCACACTTGCCGCCCGAGGAGCGGGATGTGGTGCGGCAGGTGTTCGCTGGCGCCGACGTTGCGGAACTGGACAGGACAGTGCGACGCAGGGACGAAGAAGCTGTTGAATGCGGCTGTCAGGAAGCTGAAGCGCGAATTGGCGCCGATGAGGTGACGTTATCGGTGGCCGCGCGGTGCCTCGTGGCCGTGAGCGTCGTGCATTGCGTTCCCGTGGAACTCAGCACGGTGCTCAGCCGGACGCGCTCCGCGTGCAGGGAAGCCACCGTGATAGCCCTTGCGATAGTCCAAATGATGATCCACGTGTCCGTAGAAGTGCTCAGGCCCGTGGAACCACGGTCCCGCGCCGATGAATACGCCGCCTGAAAACCACTCCGGACCATAGTACCCATCCGGAGCACAGTTGTAAGGCGGTACTTCGTAGTACCCGTATGGGCAGACTGGTGGCTCGCCGATGCTTACCGAAACCTGCGCTTGCGCGCGAGAGCCTGTGAAAAGTGCAAAGCCCAGGCCAACAGCCAGAAAACCGAGAGTCTTTAACATGTCGCCATCTTTCCCCCGTAATGAGACGGGGCAACCGAGTTCCTGTTTCGAGCGGCAGTTGCTTCACGTACTGGCCGGCGGCTATTTGTGGAACCTCACGCATTCCAAGGGGTATCAGGCTTGCGTTGGCGGCGAGGTGTGGCTGGCAAGCCACGTTTTGCGTGTCGATCCATTGACACAACTGATCAGGGCCGGACGCTCGTTCGTCATGATCGTCCAAAAGGCACATCGTGTGAGCCGGAATGTCCGACCAGTATGCTGACGGCGGACTTTGCAGGCGCTGGGCACTCGACGCCCGCGTAACGACGTATCATCGACCTCGCGATCGCCGCGGCGCCCGGGGAGAAGTAGTACTCATGAATTCCGTCTTTATGAGCGGAGAACATTGCTGTTCCCTGGGGCGCTCCCGTTGCCGCAAAGCGGCGCGCGAATTCCTCCTGCAATTCCTTTCCTTTGAGACTCAATACATCGTAATCCGTGAGCATCACTTTGAACCAAGGCATGGGCGCGATTCTATCACTCGCCGTCGCGCGGTCCACGGGGTAGCAAGCGAGAGCCCTAACGTATCAGCCCATCTCTCCTCAGCATCGAACAGTGCGAGGTGCCCAGCATTTCTGGGTGCGCGTCCTCCGGCGGTCTGGCGCCGTTTTAGAGCACGTATGAACCAAAACCACCATCGGCATTGGGTTATTGTTCTGGCCATCTTTGCGGTGGCAGGTCTGCTCCTGTTGCTGCGCGTGATGCTCTCGCATGACCGCGACCAGTCGCCTCCCAAGAGTGTGATTATCCATGGGAAGTAGGCGCGGGCATCAGCCTGCTTTCTTGTCGGCGCCGTGCTCCTTGGCCATCTTTGTCCGTTCAACCCGACGGCGCTCCGCCTGAATCCACAGGACTAGCCTCTGATGGATGAGGGCACGTCCCAACTCCTCCACGAACCGCGGATCAGCTTCGGCGAGTATACGCCGTGCTAGGACATCATCCGAAACCTCGGCATCCAAGTTCTCGTTGGCCACCATGGATACGGCAATTCTGCTCAGTTCAGATAAGGCTCTGGCCCGTGCGTTCTTCGAAGGTTGGGCTGGAAACTTACCCACAATCAAGACGATCGGCGATTTGTGATCCATCTTTAGCTTCGACGCCATCGGAAGAGAGCATTGGCCAATATCTTGTCACGTTCTTCTCACGGGTTCTTCGCACGCATCGAGCGTTGGAAGGGCCATTCTGAGTTGGAATGCCTTCTTTCGGCTGCAAAAGATGCAACCAACGCGCCTGTGGATTCTCAACTGAATTAGGGAAGCGATGCCGATAGATGGAGATTCTCCTCATCGAAGACAACGAGGGTGACGTACTCTTGGTCCGCCTGGCGGTAGCGGAGGCATCGGCGACTGCCCGCCCTCACATCGCCCGCAACGGCCAAGAGGCCATCGCCATGATGGACGACTCAGATTTCCAGCCATCACTCATCATTCTGGATTTGAACATTCCGCGGGTTACCGGTCCTGCGCTGCTTGAACGGTGGCGGGGTGGCGCGATCCCGGTCGTGGTATTTAGCTCATCCGAGAGCGCTGCCGAAAAAGCCCGGGTCCTGGAACTGGGAGCCCGTGAATTTGTACATAAACCGAGCGATCTCGATGCCTTCGTCGGTGCCGTGGGCCTGATCGTTGAGCGGTGGGGCGAAGGCCGTTCCAGAACCGTTCTCAAATAGAGCGGGCGCCGAACTTTCGTTGGTGTGTCCTGGTTAGTTGGTCGGGTTGACGCCGTCGACCACCCACTTCAGGATCTGATATTCGGTTCGGGGGATTCCATCGACATGGTAGAACAGACGATCGCCACCGAAGACTGGCCGATATTCGACCATATGGCCTTGCTGCTCGAGCTGCTCCAGTCTTCACGGATTTCCACGCTACGGAGAGCCCCTTCTTCGCCTTCTGTGGCTTCTTTCGCCGGGGTAAATGCAAAGCAGTTCCAACCAAATCCGCGCTATAATCAGTGGATTCCCGTTTAATGGAGGCCCCCCCCATGCCTGCAAAACTGCGAGGCGAGGTTGGTCGCCTGAAAAGCTGGTCTTTGCCAGCCCTCTGGATGCTCTTAGGTCTCTGCATCGGTGGCGTGCTGACGGCGCAGTCCTTCGAAGGTTGGCAGCGCTCGCAGGTCATCCCGGTTGTGCTGGTAAAACCGTCGTTCGGCTCCTTCGTGCCGGTCGATGGGAGCTCACTCGATGCGAGTTGGACGAAGAGTCAGGTAGTGCCGATGTGCCAACTCAAACCGGGTTCTCAACCGGGCGCGCCCTCATCGGATCGAGCGTGCCAAGAGTATCGTCGTCGCGGTCCGTTCCTTCGTCCGCTTCCTCGGCGTGACCGGTCGATGCCCTTCTGGGATGGAAGATGCAATCCCTGGTTTCGCCTCATGGCGGCTCTCATCAGTCCCCAGGTTCCTCGCCGCGGACGATGTCCAGCGGGTGATCGATTCCTGTACCGGCGATGCCTTCGAGTGGCGAGACAGAGCCGTGCTGCTGCTTTTGGCGCGGTTGGCGTTGCGTGCAAGCGAGGTCGCTCAGCTGAAATTCTCCGATATCGACTGGCTCAACGGCGGAATCGGCGTCTGCGGGAAAGGCCGTCGCCAGGAATCGCTACCACTGCCGCAGGAGGTTGGCGACGCGATTTTGCGCTATGTGAATGAATGCCGACCCTTGTTGCCGGTGTCCGAGGTGTTCACTACGGTGCTGGCTCCGTATCACGCATTGACACGGGCTGCGGTTTACCTACACGGTGGGTTATTCACTTCGTCGCTTGATTGAAGAAGTCCGTCAATGACGAGTACCCCATTCTCCTCACAAAGTCTTCGAGTTGTTGTCTTGTCTCTTCACTTGAAAAGGCCGTCTGTGATATTCCGCCAATAACGTTGTCTGCAAAACCGATACCCTTTTTCACTTGGCGCACCTGCATCATCGCCCTCTTGATAGCGACCGCCTTGCTGAACTCTTCAACGCTTTGACATTTGCGGGCTTCCTCCGAGAGAACCTGGAGTTCGTGCGGAATGTGGCGCTGAGTCGAAGTAGTATTAGTTCTCGTGTTGCTCATTCTATTAATGCTAAGCGTTACAGGATTGCTGTCAAGAGCGTCCGAATGGCCGCGGGGCTACCGCACCGGGAGCTGAATCGAAAATCTTCGCGTCGGACGTGCAGCAACAGTTTGGCGGATTTTCACCAGCCGGTATTCGTCATTCGTGCTTTGCTCGGGCTAACGTCGGATGCCGCGCAGATTGCGGTTGGACGAGTCACCGTGTGCCTTCTTCGCGATGATCGGTCCCAATTCTTGAAATTGCGATGCTAGTTCCCTGCTGTATTATCAGGTGCGCTCCACCGTAGAGCGTACTCCCGTGCGTCTGCCGGAACCGTCATGGTGATGTGAACCCCGACGGTGGCCCCACTTGTTAGTTGCCGGTCGAGTGTCGTACATCTTTTTCGTTTTCCGGGCACACGAACTCGATCAGATCCGTGTCGAGCATAATGCGATGATGAGCTTTGACGATCCAGGGCTTGGTATAGGCTTTCGGATCATCGACTGTGATTTCGATTTCCATGTCCCCGTAATTCACCCGGCGGAACTTCTCGGTCATCTTTCCCGATTCCGTGAGCGGGCTGCCCTCGACATCCAGTCAAACATCATCCCGGAAACCCTTGGTGTCTACGATCAGCGTGTCTCCGTCCCACTTGCCGACCGAATAGCCGAACCACCAAGGTTCTGCATCATTGCCGGGCAATGGCCGTCCATCCGTGAAGATCTGTCGGACACCAGCGTTCGCTTCATACAGGATGACGATCAGTCCGGGAGTCTGGATGATCTTCCTGGGCTGTGGATGCGTGTGGAGTTGCATCAAACCGATCGGCAAACAGTGAGCGTCGGGATTATCTTTGTTGTTCTGCGCAGCGCGTCGGCTGCGGAGAGCCGCCGCCCATGGCTGGAACGGCAGACCATCCTTAAGTGTCGACCCGATGTCAAAAAACTGAATCAACCCCGGAACGCGCAACCCGATGCCGAATGATCTCGCCTCAGCGGGAGGTGGCGGGCCGGGCCGCGCATCGGGATTGTCGACAAACCTCCAGATTCCAGAGAAATCGGGCTTGCCATCCGGCGTCCTTGGCGGTGGCGCCGTCAGATCCGGCTTTCCGTCAGCAGTCTTGGGAACTCCCGGAGTCGGATAAACCGGCCATTGCGCAAAGAGTCCGGACGACGCCAGAAGCATTGCCACCGCGCCGAAAACCCTACTGTGATTGACCGGCCTGCTCATCGAAGGAACCTGTCAAATTGCGTGGTACACAACCCTGCAATTTGGAATTCCAACATCTAGCCTGCCCCACTGCCGCACTCGCGTCAAGCCAAGGCGCAACGGCGAAGTCCGCCAGAAGCCGCGCGGGGGGCGATGACGCGCAGGGACAACTCTCGTCAAACGCCGTCCCGCCGAGCGCCAGTGGCTGGCGGACCCTCATGGGAAGGTGCCGGGGCGGCACCGCGCGCCGCGCGTGATCGGCATCATTAAATACGCTCGATACGTTGGTCGCAAATCCCGCAGCTATCTTCGAGTGGCGGCTAGTTCATCTGAGCGGCGCGGCCCTGTCGCAACAGCAGGTGCGCTCCCTTCGCCGCCGAAGTTATAGTGGCCGTCTTTCCAAGCACTTCCGCATGCCCAGGAATCCCTCACCGACGAATTCTAGTCGAAATTGTAGATGTGATTTCCCCAGAGTTCCACAAAGTTCAACAAGCCAGGTTTTCTAAGTTGTTGAATCTAAAGATGCGGAAGAGGGGCGGTCCACTGAGCCCAAGGCGGTTGTTGCGATTTAGTGGAAATCCCCTATTTTCAGCGCATTTTGTTTCAGCGAGATGCGCAGAGCTTGTTGAAAGCTGTTGAGCCTTGTGGAACTCTCGGCTTTTCGCATCCTCAATTTCATCTACAGCATGCGATTACCTCCAGGTGAACTCATAACGAATAAGCCGCACCAACAAAGACGGCGCTCTGAGTTTACGGTGATTTTCGATCTACGAACTCTCCAGGCATTCGTTGCACATCGGGGAAATGGGCGATAAGTGAAGGTGATCCGGCGGGAAGAATCTGCATCGCAACCCTTGGAAGTAGCGCGAGGATGTCCCTTCTACCAACTAACGTCTGCGCTGGAAAGTCAACGCCACATTCCGGTTCGCGCGTTATACGAGATCTGAGGATGCCTGCGGGGTAGAATTGTTGCAATACCCATGGCCCTTGCCGCTGGAACTCGCCTCGGCCCGTACGAGATCCTTGCGCCCGTTGGCGAGGGCGGAATGGGCGAGGTTTACAGAGCCCGCGATATGCGTCTCGACCGCATCGTAGCTATCAAGGTTGCGAAGGATCAGTTCACGGAGCGATTCGAGCGCGAAGCGCGTCTAGTGGCTGCGCTGAATCACCCGCATATTTGCCAGCTTCACGACGTCGGGCCCAATTATCTGATCTTCGAGTACATCGATGGGGCGCAACTGAAAGGTCCCATGCCGGCCGCGGACGCCGTGCGAATTGCACTGCAGATAGTCGAAGCTCTGGAAGAGGCGCACAAACACGGCATCATCCACAGGGATCTGAAACCCGGCAACATCCTGCTCACCAACCACGGTGTGAAGGTCCTGGATTTCGGGTTAGCCAAACAGACACGCGACGGCCAACGCGAAGACGACGAAACTCGTACTTCCGATCTCACCCGCGCCGGTGGAATTTTAGGTACGCCGGCCTACATGTCGCCCGAGCAATGGCAAGGCAAACCCGCCGACGCCCGATCCGACATTTACGCTTTCGGCTGCGTGTTCTATGAACTGCTCACGGGCATACGACCCGGCCGCGAGCGACCGCCATTGAAAGCCCCCGCGCTTGAAGCAATTGTTCGTCGTTGTCTGGCGGATGATCCGGGCAAGCGCTTCCAGTCCGCAGCCGAGCTTAAGTCAACCCTGGCGAGCGCATCGGCGAAGAATGGCAGATGGGGGAAATACGCCGTTGCGTCCGTGCTCTTCATCGTTCTGCTCATTGGCGCAGCGTTCTTCTGGCAACAACGTGTGCACGCCAAGCCCAAGCTCACCGATCAGGATGTGCTGGTAGTCGCTGATTTCGACAACAAAACCGGCGATCCGATCTTCGACACAGCTCTCAAGCAGGCGCTCGCGTTTCAGCTCCAGGAATCGCCATTCCTAAAGGCCATGGACGAGACTGAAGTACGGCAAACTCTTACGCTGTCGGGGCGTTCGCCCGACGCCCACGTCACAGGCGAGATCGCCCGCGATATCTGCATCCGTGAAGGCCAGAAGGCCACTCTCGAAGGCTCCATTGCGGCGCTTGGCTCTCGCTACTTGATCGCGCTCCAGGCGGTGAACTGTCAAACCGGCGAAACCTTCGCCCGCGAAGAGGCGGAGGCCACCGGCAAAGAGCATGTGGTGGACGCACTCGGACGGGCAACCAAATCGCTGCGCGCGAAATTGGGCGAGTCGCTCAGCACTATACAAGGCGAGAACCGCGCGTATCAACAATCCCTTACGACTAGTTCTCTAGAGGCGTTGCAGTCGTTTTATATGGGGGATGAGGAGTGGACCAGGACCGGGAACCGGCGAGCGGCCATCCCCTATTACCGCCGCGCCACCGAGCTCGACCCAAACTTTGCAATGGGCTTCGCAGTTCTTGGCCTACAGCAGTTCTATGCGGGTGATTCGGCACAGGGGAAGGAGGCTATCGAGAAAGCCTATGTATTAAAAGATCGCATCAGCGAGCGTGAGCGCCTGTTTATCGAACAAACACACTACGTGCAGCAGGGGAACGGCAAGAAATCCCGAGAGCTCAACGAATTGCTCGTCCGAAGATATCCTCGGGATCCCATTTTCCGCAGCAACCTGGCTAGCACTTATATTGGTGCGGGCGAGCCGGAGAAAGCATTGGCAGAGGCCCAGGCGGCAATCCGGAACGGCCCAAAGGCTATCGCAGGCTACTTGGTCGCGAGCTACGCGCTGGTGGAACTGAATCGGCTCGACGAGGCGAAAGCCACATTGCAAAAGGCGATCTCGAACGGCCTTGACGTTCCGACCGTTCACTCGGAACTCCTTGACTTAGGCTACGCCCAAGGCGATTTGCAAACCCAGCAACGGGAGTCTCAGTGGCTCACGGGTCATCAGGCGGAGGCAACTGGTCTCCGGGAGCAGGCGGAGAACGCGGCCGCGCTCGGACATTTGAAGCAAGCCAAGGAACTATATCGCAAGGGCTCGGACTTGGCGCGCCAGCATCCGTCCGAGGCCAATCCGCAGGAAATTCTCACGAGAGTTGCAACTACCGATGCGCTGTTTGGAGCGTGCGCGCCCCCGAACTCCCACACGGCGCCTATCGTAGTTGCCCTGTGCAATGCGGCTGCTGCGAAAAAGTTTAATGAGCAGCAATCCGCCAACGACGCTGTGTCTATCGCGGGACCCGAGGCCCTCGTCCGCGGGTCCGTGCTGCTTGCCGACGGCAAAGCCTCGGACGCGGCAAGCCTGTTTTGGCTCATGGTTGATCGGAAAGCCACGAACTGGGGTCCCGAATATGCGGCAGCGCAGGTCGGCCTGGCACGCGCATCGAACCTGATGGGCGACACGGCCCGCGCCAAAAAGACCTATGAACAGTTCTTCGCGTTCTGGAAGCACGCCGATCCGGATATTCCGCTGCTGCTTGAAGCCCGCAAAGAGTATGCGGCCGTTAAGTAAACAAACGCCACCCAGTGAACTCGGCCATGGTTCCCAGATCCTGGATTGTCCCCGATGCGGACATTGGCCGGGCAGAAGCTGCCGATCCTGGTGTTGTCGTGCGCGACTCGCCGCCGTCGAACGGACGAGCAATTGAACGAGAACACCCTTTGTCTGACCGCCCGATGATACCCTGAGCACTAGGGGTGTCATGACCGCAGTGCGGGTGCTTAAAGCCGTAACAGTTTATGCGTTTCTTGTTCTCATTACGTCCCCAATGAAAGTAAAGTCGCGAAGGTAAGAGATATAATGCACTGATTCGCGCAAACCAGTCAAGTGTTTTATGGAATCCGTTCCGGAACTATTCCCGAGTGCTCGCCGAAGGCATCGCCATGATCGGCTTTCCGAACAGACAAGCGAGCCCGTTCGTCGAATTGTCGCGCAGACATTTGGCGTTTTCAGCTCTGCTGCATAGCTTGTTCGGGAATCCGAACAGCGCTCATTGAAACCGGGCCGAACCGCGTGGGTTCGACCTCTCGCTGTAGGCTAAACCCCGGTATGCTGCTCGAATGAGGCGGAAATATTCATAAATCTGAAATCGACCTTGGACTCGGACGATCACGAAGCGATTGCAACCCTCTCTCGTTTTATTTCCATAAGCGTCGTGAGGCAAACGGGCATGCTCGCCTTTTTTTTCGAATAGTTCTGCAATTGTTCCGGGCCATCGGCAAGAAGGAGTTTTCTCGTACTTTCCTCAATAGCAAATGAAAGGCAAAAAAACAAGGCCATCCGGGGGCATGTACATACGATTACGACGGTCGCGGGCGCGGCGGGTGGCCTGGGCTACAGCGACGGAGGAGCAGCCACGACCGCCGCCTTAACTCCGATTGGCAATTTGCTTTCGGCTCGGGCCACTAATCTCTCTAGATTGCGGATACAGGAAGCTTTTTGGTCCGGAAGGTATCGACAGCCGGGATCATTACGACAGTAGCGGGCGGCGGGCATTGTGTCGGCGACGGCGGGCCAGCGACAAGTGCAGGCTTGACGCCGCCCGGGCAGTGGCCGTCGACAATGCGGGTGATCTATACATTGCTGATGGTCGGGCAGGAAGAGTTGGCAAGGTATCTCCCAGCGGAATCATCACGACCTTCGCCGGGGGCGGCTCTGTGGTGAGTTCGGCTGATGATGGAGGGCCCGCCACCAGCGCGGCTTCGAAGGGTATTTGTTCCCTTAACTCGCTGTCGCACTCTTGGTTCACTCCAGGGTTCCTATCTTATATACCCGATAAAATGATGAGCTGCCTAATGTTTGCACGTTTTTAGAGAGCCGCGACCGTGAGGGAGTCGGTGCCTGCTGAGCGACGCCTAAAGTAAAGCACTTATTCGTCGATCCAAGTTCATGGGCGCTCCGTCGATTGCCACGAGCTCTCTGTCGGCACTCCTCGCCAGACAGCCACTGCTGGCTTGCTTGGCCGTGTTCCTGTTCACCGTCGGCATACGCGCGGCCCTGCTTCCCGTATTGCACGTTCCCATGCCTGCGGTTCACGACGAATTCAGTTATCTCCTGGCAGGCGATACGTACGCGTCCGGCCGTCTCGCGAACCCTCCGCACCCCTTTTGGAAGCACTTTGAATCGTTCCACGTTATCCAGCAGCCTACTTATGCCTCCAAATACCCGCCACTACAAGGATTGGTGCTGGCCTTCGGCGAGCGATTCTTTGGCCAACCGTTTGGCCAACCATGGATCGGCGTTTGGCTCAGCGTCGGGCTCATGTGCGCGGTAGTCTGTTGGATGCTCCAGGGTTGGACTACGCCCTCGCTCGCGTTCATTGGCGCACTGCTGGTGGCGCTGCGCATCGGCATTCTGACCTACTGGATGAATTCTTACTGGGGCGGCGCCGTCCCGGCCATCGGTGGAGCGCTCCTGCTCGGCGCCCTGGCGCGCATCGTCTTGCAAGAGCGCTATGCGCAGGGAGGCACCTGGGCCCTCGGCCTTGCCATCCTGCTCAACTCACGCCCTTACGACGCCGTGGTGCTTGGGGTACTCTCGGGCGCAGTCATCGTATGGAAGGTGGCGCCGTTCTCCACTCTTGCAGCGCGGGTCGCTTTGCCCGCGGCGGCAGTCCTGCTTCCCGTCGCTCTCTTCATGCTTTATTTCAACGCGCGCGTCACGAGCCATCCCTTCGAGCTCCCCTACCAGTTGCATGAGCGGCAATATGGCGCCGCTCCCGCTTTCGCATGGTCGTCCTTGAAGCCGGCTCCGGTCTATGATCACGCCGTGATGCGAACCTTCTGGAGCCAGATCAACGCCGATCAGGTGAAGGACATGCGGCGGCATCTGTTGCCCGAGTTTCTCATCAAGCTCGCTAGCATGTACGGCTTTTTCTTTTGCTTTTATCCGCTATTCCTGTTGCCGATGATCTGGCCCTACCGGCTCCAGACTCCCCGGGAACGCGTGGCCGTGCTCCTACTCGCGGGCGGTCTCGTGGCGCTTTTTCCCATCAATGGCTTTCAATACCACTACGCCGCCGCGATCATGCCGCTGGTCTATCTGCGATTCCTGCAATCCGTCGATCGACTACGAAACTGGCAACCCAGTGCCAGGCCGGTAGGTCTCGCTCTAGCGATTCTGCTGATCTCGCTGATTCCGATTCAATTTGGCCTCGACGTCTGGAAACTCTTCGCCGACGGTGAGTACGCCCCACCCATGGCACAGCCATACAACAACATACTGCGGAAGCTCGAAGCACTGCCCGGCCGCCAGTTGGTGCTGGTGCGCTACGGCCCCAAGCACGACGTTTTTCAAGAGTGGGTTTATAACCGAGCCGACATCGATTCGGCTGCGATTGTTTGGGCGCGCGAAATGACTCCTTCCGAAGACGCGCCACTAATCCAATATTTTCACGGCCGCAGCGTCTGGCTTTTGGAGCCCGACCAATCGCCTCCCAGGCTTACACCGTACCGAACAACCCCGGCACCACAGAATCTGAGCCGCGACCGTGGTGCCCTGTTCAGGGCTGAGAGAGCAGGAACAACACTACAGAATGTGGCGCAAAGATCCGAATAGTCACTCAAGGAAGGGCGTAGACTATTGGCGATTGGCATTCTAGGCGGCGGGCTGGCGGGCCTCACCATCGACGCGCATATGGACCACGATTGCAAGGTGGTCGCAAAGCAAAGCTGCGCCGCTCCCCCTGAGGTCGCCGTGTGAGTTCGAGGCCTTACTTTGAAATCGCCAATCCCGAACTCCCGCGGCTGCTCCGGGGATTGCCTCGCGGCTTGGACGTCCTGGATGTCGCATGCGGATCCGGAGTCCACGGAGCTGAGTTGAAGCGGCTATATGGTCATCGCGTCATTGGAGTGGATTTGTCGGCCGCATCCGTCGAAAAAGCCAAAACACGTCTCGCCGAAGCCTACGTCGCTGATATCATTCATCCGGAGCGTTACCCGAAGTTCGGCCGTTCAAGGTTCGACGTCATTGTCCTGTCAGACATCCTCGAACACGTCGGCGATCCGCTGGACGTAGTGGCTCGCCACCTTCCGCTTTTGGTTCCGGGCGGGTACTTCCTGATCTCACTTCCGAATATCGCGATTTGGAATGTGCGCTTTGAACTGCTTTTGGGGCGCTTCGAATATCAGGATACTGGCACGCTCGATCGCACGCATATGCGCTTTTTCACGCGCCGCAGCCTGCGCCGGTTTCTCGCTGAGGCTGGCCTTGAGGTCCGAGGCAGCCGCATTACCCCCGGCATCACGCGACCGTTCGTCCCCCTCATCAAGCGCATTTATGCCCACCGGATTCCCAACACCCAGGCCGGCGGGGATTCTTCGTCCATTATGGATTCGGCGCACTATCGCTTCTATATGCGGTGGCTCTATCCTATCGAACACACCATCTGCCGTCTATGGCCCGGTATGTTCGCCTTCCAGTTGGTCACGCTCGCGCAACCCGTTGCGCAGCGGCATGTTTCGCCAGAGCCGGAGCGGGCGATCAGCGCCCTAGCCACCGCCTTAGAAAGTAGGACACAACATGTTCATCGCTAGCTTCGGTCTCAAGACTTCGATTCAAAGGTGGCTGTTCACGCTGCAGGATTTTTGGGATTTCCCTCGTTTGCACCCCGCGCGCGAAATGAAGAGGCTGGCGCTCAACGAGAGCGTTCAGTACGCCCAGAAGCGCATGCGGACCGCTGTCGGTATGGAAAGCTCTCGTGAGGTCTTGAAGTCGGCTCTTGGGCAGGTTACCTTCTCGGGACACTATCTGGAATTCGGAGTTTACAAAGGGGGCACCATCAGTTTCATCGCCGCTCAAGCCGGATCCAAGCAAACGGTCCACGGCTTCGACAGTTTTCGCGGCTTGCAGGAGACATGGAGCGGGGATCGATTTGCTTTCGATGCCCACGGAACCCTGCCCAAAGTGCCCGGCAACGTCGTTCTTCACCCAGGCTTCTTCGCCGATACGCTCCCCGGCTGGCTGGAACAACACCCTGGACCCGCGGCATTCATTCACATCGACTCCGACCTGTACGAATCCGCCCGCTGCGTCTTTGAGCTTCTCCAAGACCGCATCGTTCCCGGCACCATCATCGTGTTCGACGAGTATTTCAACTACCCGAACTGGCAAGCGCATGAGTTTCGCGCCTTCCAGGATCTGGTGGCACGCTGTCACATTGAGTACGAGTACATGGGATATGCGCGCTTTCAAGTGTCGGTGAAGATCAAGGCCATCTCCCAAGCTCTACCGATCCGGCTTGAACACAACGATCTCACGGCGCTCGAAAATCTTTCCGCCCAATAACCAATCACTTGCGCAACTACGCGAAATGCCTATCAGGGAATCATGCGGAGTGTGCTTGACGGTCCCAAGGCCGAGTAACGCGCGACACGTACTGTGAGGATTCAGACCCAGCGAGAGATTCGCGCTCTCCGTATTGACACCCGTCGACAATCTGGCCAACTATCTCAAAAGGCTCTCCAGGAACTGTTTTCAGAATCGAACAAACCTTTTATTTTCAGTAAACCCGTCATCGGGAAGATGCATTGTCACGCGTTCTTCGCAGAGTTCGTGGTTCAATTCATCGCGCTGTAAGCGCGTCAGGACGCGGTTATCGGCAATTCCTGCGATCAATGTGCAATTGTCAAGGAATGAGATTGAGCTTGGGCTACCCTTCGTGCCAGATTGACTTCCTCCGGGGGACTGAGAACCGTGAAGGCACCGCGTGGCTCTTTCCGTCCGAAAACGGCAAGACGCCGCTCGGTCGGGACAACGTATGGAGGAGGAATATTCAGCCTGCGTTGAAAGAGGCGAAGCTCCCTTTCAGGTCCTGCGGACGTACGCAACTTTGAGCTGGGAAGCGGGCGTTGATGCAAAGACCCGCGCGGATCAGATGGGTCATCACGTAGATGTCAGCGAGAACGAATATGCCGTCACGAATCTGGCGGCAAAAATCGAGGCTGGTAGGAAGTGACCTGCCTTCGATAATCTTCTCCGACCATAAATTGAGAAGCTCCAGCAATTGACCCGCGCACCTGCCGCAACAGCAGGTGCGCGGTTGTCGCCGCCGAAGTTATGGTGGCCGTCTTTCCAAGTACTTCCGCATGCCCAGGAATCCCCCACCGACGAATTGTAGTCGAAATTGTAGATGTGAGTTCCCCAGAGTTCCACAAGGTTCAACAAGCCAGGTTTTCTAAGTTGTTGAATCTAAAGATGCGGAGGAAGGGCGGTCCACTGAGCCCAAGGCAGGCGCGCCGCACACGACTTGCTCACAAAGTCCGAAGTCCACATTGGAAATTCTGGTGTTAAGCGGTCGAATTCACTGAATCCAAGCGAATCAGCGTCCAGCATGCGGAGAGGTTCGGCACCTGCAAAACGCCGAAATCGCTGATATGCCGACAGCCCGCAAGGTGAAGCCGAGGGCTGGTCGCCAATCTCTGCGAGGCCCGTAAGGACGCATCGCCGCCGACTTTAGTCATATGAGTTTCGTTTATCCGGGTTGATCAGCCGCAGCGGTTCGTCTGGATCGTAGTGGAAACCGTCCGGCGCCGGCTCCGCGACCGGTTTGCGAGCCTTTAGGTCGGCGATTTTCTGGCGGATCTCGTCGTCACTCTGTCTCTGCGCGGAATGCTGAGGCAGCAGTTTGGAAGTAGCTGGGATCGAGCCCGATATGCTGCGGGAGAGCTTGCGGGCGGCGTTTCTCCGCCTTCTCGCTCGCGCCAGCACAAACCTACTGACCGCACTCTTTGATGTTACGAATTGGCACTTTTCAGCGAGTAGTGCGGCGATATCCCTGCACGTCAAACCCTGATCTCGTAACGTGTCCACGAGTTCGCCGTAGGGTTCCAAGGGCGAGCACCCCTGTTTTGCGTCTACACTGCTCAGGACTTCGCGAAACTTGTGTTCCATCGGCGCTCCAAAGCGTAAACTGAGCCCGCACTCAAGTGGTTCAAAGCCGGGACAAAGGTGGGACAAATGTGGGACAAAGCCGGGACAGATAGCCCGCTCAGCGGGCCGCCCGAACCTAAGCCGCCAGGCTTAGGGATGGTGTCTTTCTGAAAACCACGCTCTCGAAAGAGAGCGAAAACACTCGCCAGCTCAAAACGCCACTCGAAAGCCCACATCGCGCACATTAGCTTCATAACTCACCCTCGACCCTTCGCACAACGATTTCATTGACGAACCGCGCCGCTTGGGCGGAGAAACGCTCGGAGCGAACGCTCTCGCGCAGCGAAACAACCCGATGTGCGGCGATTGCGGCCAGGAGCGGATCGAGCCCACCGCCGTTGATGACGACGGCGTGGCTGGCGAAGGCCATCCGCACCTGTTTGCTGTCACCCTCCGCGTAAACAAATTGATGCCAGGAAAGCACCACGGTCTGCCTCTGAAGCACGATCTCTAGCGTTGCGACAGGATCTCCGGAGCTGATGACCCACGGGGCGTTATCGGCCGAGACCACGTTCACGTCGACGCTCCTTTCTCTCGCGGAGCCGTGAGAGTTCGTGCTGAACAACCTCGTTGGAAACGGTGCTGAGCAACGCTGCTGCTTTCCGAACCATTTCGCGCGCCATTTCAATGCCGCGCGGAGCGCCGCGGCGAATGCACTTACTACTGTCGCTCAGAAGCTCCGTGGCTGAGGTTCGCGCCATGGAGCGGCCGACCGTCTGCTGCAGGCGTTCCTTGTCGCTCGTGATCACGGTTACGCTATGCCGGCCACGGGACGCTGCAACGTAGAACAGCTCCTTTTGCATGCCATCGCTGGAGAGTATGACCGAGTCCACCGTCTTGCCCTGGCTGCGATGCGCTGTAACGGCGTAGCCGTGGGTGAAGCTCCGGTAATCAGAGGGCAATTGGCGGCCATCTTCTAGTTGAATGCGGCCGAGGGCGTCGATGCCGGAAACAGTCACCAATTCGCCGTTTGTGACCCGCAGCCCGGCGTCTCGACGATTGGCAGTGAGCAGTAGCCGATCACCGGCCGAGACTTCGATCGGTTTTGCCTCTAATACATCGAAGCTGCCGGCGTGCCTCTTAGAGACTGTCGATCGCGTTCCATCTGATGAGCGAATCGCGATGCCGTTCTCCGCTACCGCCACAACCTCCACGGCTTGGTTCTTTGAAATGCCTCTGACGGGCCTGTGAAACGCCAGCATTTGTCCTGGCCGGTAGTTCTGAAGATCTGCTTTCTGCACCTTTGTCCAGTTGAGCGAAACGTGGCGGGTGAGCGCTACGCCTTCGCCAAGTTGTCCAGTCGCCTTCTTACGATCGCGGATGGCCTCCTTCACGCGATCGATCTCGTCGTGAGTTGCACAGACCACCAAGGTTTTTCCTTTCGAACCTGCAAAGACGTCTGCAATCACACCAGCGCGATCAGAAAAACCAACCTCCCGAACCGCGCCCACCGCATCCAACTTGGCGAATCCTCGTTCGGGATTCCGGCGAAGCTCCTCCATCGCGGCGCGGTACTCCGTGCGGGTCTGCCGCTGCACCTGGGTCAGAGCTACGGTCTTGAGCCGTGATTCCTTCTCCAGGATTCGCAAGGGCGTCGCCTGCTTCCACGCTCCGGATCTGTTTGGTATCGCCGCTGAATACGATTCGTACGGAGCGCTCTTCCGCCAATTTGAGCAGTTCCGTCATCTGCCGCGCCGAAACCATGCCAGCTTCGTCGACAATGACCACCGTGCCTCGGATGTCATCGCCAATACGCTTGTCCTGCAAGAGACGCTCTATCGTGATGGCATCGGCAAAGCCAACTTTCTGCAGCTCCTCCACAGCGCTCATCGTGGGAGCGGCGCCGAGCACGGTACGACCAGCCTCCTTCAAGCCTCGCAGCAGCTCCCGCAATGTTGCCGTCTTGCCTGTCCCCGCCGCGCCGCTGATGTTCACGGCTAGATCCCGCGATCGAAGCAAAAACTCCACAGCGTTCTTTTGCTCGGGGCGCAAACTGTCCGAGGCGACGAACGAACGTCCAGCACCGAGCGGCTCGAATCCGCCGACTCCACGGTTGATGGCGGCGATCATGCTGCGCTCTCGCTCCAGGCTGGTTTCCGTCGCCACCTCGCGGCCAGATCGCAATATTCTGCCGGCGGATTCCTGCACACCGAGTTCACCCTTCAACTGGCTCAGCCGAATTCGCCCACGACCATGCCGCAGGGCTTCGGTGAGTAGCGTATGGTCTAACACAACCGAGACGCGCTCGAAGATGTGATCCTTGGCGTGCTCCAGGGACGGGGCGCTCGAATCCATGGACGGTGCAAGCGGGTGCCGGTCGGTCTGAATCTGCGTCAGGACCTTTTCGTCGCCAGGAGTTAGCTTAGCCCGTTGCTTCGCCCGCAGTTCGTGGGTCGAGATTTCGATGAGTTTCTCCGCCCGCGATTCCCGAACCAACACCGCAACCTCGTTGTCTGTAGGACTTCTGCCGTGTTTCCCCACGAACTCCTCGATGGCCTGATCCCGCTGAACGCTGCGCTGGCTGAACTTCGCGAGTAGCTCCTTGGGGACGCCACGGACCTCGAATCCGGTATCACGGCCTTTGGTGTCGCGCTGGCTTTCGATCTCATATCCAAGCGCCCGGACTTCGCGAGCAAGCGCGTTGCGATAGACCTCGGAAAGATAGGCGCGGCGTCCATAAATCTCCGACGCTTGGAGCGCCTTCCAGCGGCCTTCCGTTCCGTCGTACGTTAGGTTGGCTGCGACCGCGTGCGTGTGCAACTGCGGATCGAGTTCGCGGCTCGTGTCGTGGTGATAAACCGCAAGCGCCAGGTTTCCAGTCGGCCGATCCTCGTTGGCGCCCGCTTGCCGTACACGGCTGGCTGCATACGTCTCGGCTTCCTGGAGTGTCTCGCTGACCGCTCTACGATGTGCCTCGATCAATCGGTGATCGCCGCCAACAGTCGCGAGTATCGAAACAGACTTCGGAGCCGAGATGGTGAAGTCGTAGAGACTTCGGCCTTGTCCCAACGTCGTACCGTCTACGGCTGTCCGATCCGCGCTGCGTCGCACTCTCAAGAACTCGTTTGTCCCTGGGTCTAGACCCTGCCGCAGCGCCTCGAACTCTTCGGTCTTCACAGGCCCACTGAGGCCCAACAGTTCCGCTGCGCGCCCCTGCCACACACCAGTCACGCGCTCGCCCTCCGCATAGTAGTCGCTGTGCTCCAGGTGCCGCGACGAATATCCTTTGCCATCCGACATGGCACGGATCGTTAGCATGGATGCCTATCGCGCCACCGCTCCGATCCAGCGCTCGTACCATACACTTAGTCCGATGCCAATGAGTAAGCAGAGGACCGGGAGTACAAACAACGACCATCGATAATCCTGACGAACTACAGCCATGAGTTCGTCCGACTGGCGCTTGTTGCCGGTATCCACCGAAACCTGCGCAAGCCGCTGATCGATTTGCCGGGTCGCTTCGTCTACGAACTCGTGGACTTCGCCTAAGAGTTTTTCGCACCTGGATACGATCTGTTCAAACCGTTCCCGCTCCAGCGCCATTTGTTCGGGCAGTTTCACCATGATGAGGACCAAGTACTGCATCGCCCGGATGATCCTTAACTGTAACGGGTCACACTGTTTTCCCTCGACCTGCTCACGGTAGTTCCCAGCGAGATTTGTCGAATTGGCCCGCTTCCGAGTGCATAGTGACGTGAAGGACCGGGATAGGATACTCACCCGTGTAGGCACCGGTGGTATCCCGGAGCGTGGGAAAGCAAGTTAGAACGCCCGGCAAAAGCGGCCGGGCGCGCGTTTTATAGCCCAGGGCCTCCGCTCGGGAGTTTCACCAAAGAAATGCAGGCTGTTGTTGTGTCGGTCGGAAAGCAGAGAGCCCTCCCGCGCCCCGATTCGGGAACTGCGGGAGGGCTTTGGTGAGCCGATTTCTTCGGAGCCAACTCCGTCGCATCGGCCCTGGGCATCCACCCGGGCGCGACCCCGAGCGGACCTCGATGCGGCCAAGCGCAGCTACAGTGGTAGCCGGTATTGGCCGTCAACTTGAACAATCGATCCTTCGCGGCAGGCTTCGCCGATCGCCAGTTGGGCGGTGCGTTTGGAGCACTCGGTTTGCTCCATGACTTGCTGGCGGAGTTGGTTATAGCGAGCCTGCCGTCCCAGACCGGCCAGCGCCTGAGTTACATGCTCCTGCTCCACTTTCTTGCGCGCCACCGCTGCGCGGGCCGGCGCCGCCCCAGCGGCGGAAAAGCACAGCGTCTGCGGATCGAGTTGCAGCAAGCGAGGCTCAGAGGCCGCGGCGTAGCGAAACTGGAAGCGCAACTCCACGGCGGCGGCAAGATGGGCTGAGGGGCGCGTGAGCAGCAGGTAGGAATCGCCGACGGCATGCAGCGCCGAGGAACCGCGGAAAGCGCTGCCGATCTCTTCGCGGCCGATCGATTTGCGCACGTGATGCACCACAATGAGCGCGGCTTTGGAAGCATCGCGCAGCCGCAACAGGCTCTGGCACAGCGCCGCCATGGAGCGGGTATCGTTTTCGTCCTGATCGTGAGTCGAGTACAAAGGATCGAGCACGATCACTTCGGCGGCAGCCTGACGGGCGGCGTTGAGAAAGTGATTGAGTCCTTGCGGGGCGCTCAGCAGATTGCCGCCGGCCCGCGTGTCCACCAGCAGGTTTTGGTCGGCGGCGGCTCCCACGGATCGGCGCATCGATGCCAAGCGCCCCACAAACTGCGGCGTGGGCAGTTCGAACTGACAGACCAGAACCCGGCGCGCGGCGGGGATGGTGAAGCCGGCGCGATCTTTGCCGGCGGCCAGTGCCAGCGCCAGATTGGCCACCAGCAAGCTCTTGCCCACCTTGGGTTCGCCGCCCACAAACAGGATGCCTTGCGGCGGCAACAGTCCCGGCTCGATCCAGCCCGGCGGAGGGGAGGCCGGTTGCTCGGCGAGTAACTGCGCCAGCGATACCACCGCGGGTTTCGAGGGAGTCTTGGCGGCGTCCTCTTTCACAGCATCGCCTCCGTGGTGGCATCGAGTAAGATGGCTTCACTCACCGTCTGCGACTTACTCGTCGCCGCCAGCCGCAAAGCTGTCATGGCGAGCTTGTTGACTTTGCGCGGAATCCCCTTGGTGGCCTGATACATGCCCTGGCGGGCGGTCTCGTCAAACAGTATCTGCGACACACCGGCGGCTTTGAGTTGTTGCGCCAGATAGGCGTCGAGTTCGTCGCGCGTGAGTCCCTCCAGGTGATACTGCACGCCGATGCGTTGTCGCAAGGCTTCGTGCATCTGAAGGGAAAGCGTGCGCCGCAGCAGCGGCTGGCCGACCAGCAACAGGGTGAGATAGCGGGAGGAGTCCATGTCGAAGTTCAACAGCAGCGGGAGCTGTTCCAGGGCGGGATGCGGCAGCAAGTGGGCTTCATCGCAGATCAGAATGGGATGCTGCTTTTTACTCTGGTTCAGGCGCACGATGGCGCCGGCAATCTGGCGCATGAGGTCGCCGCGGAAGTGCGCCGGTTCCAGGTCCAGTTCCAAGGCGATCTGACGGAGCAGGTCCAGTGCCGAGCCCGAGGAGAAGTGCACGTAGAGGATCTTATATAGGTTGGGGTTGAGGGTCGTGGTGAACACGCGTGCGGCGGTGGATTTACCCGCGCCCACTTCGCCGGTGATCAGTCCGACGCCGTGATGTTGGGCGAGGAACTCCAGCCGCGTCTTGACCTGGTTCCAGGCCTGGGAAGCGAACAGTTGTTTGGCGTCCGGACTGTCGGAGAAAGGCGTTTTCTTGAAGCCGAAGAAGGATTCCCACATGGCTACTTCTCCTCCGTCTCCCAGGGCGGCAGCAGCCCGTTGACGACCGCATCGACCAGCCGCGCTACCCCTGCGGGCTTGCCTTCCGAGTAAATCTCCAGTTGGGTGAGATCGAGCGGATCGAAGCGCACTTCGATGCGTTTGCCGGCCAGATGCGCGGGTGCTTCAAAGAAACGATTCTTCAACAGGAAGGTGGAATCGCGGCGCACCAACCGGTCCACGCGATGAAAGAACAGACGCCGTAAATCGGTGTCCGGCGGAAGCTGACGGACCTGTTCGATATCGCGCTGCCAGCGCAGCAGCGGTGTGGTCTGGAGGGAGCTATGTTCGCGACGATGGTAGACGGTGTCGAGCCAATGCCACAAGCGCTCGTTGAGTTGCTCAATCGACAACAGGACCTTGGGATCGAGTGAGGCCAGAAACTGTTCGCGCACGGAACGGAAGAAGCGTTCGATCTTGCCGCGGCCTTCGGGCTGATAGGGAGGGGTGTGCACGATGAGAATGCCGATGGAGGCGGCGATGCGGGCCAACTGCGGCGAGCGGTAGATCTTGGCGTTGTCCATGTAGAGACGGGTGGGGATGCCGCGGGCGGCGATGGCCTGGCGCAGGCAGTCCAGGAAAGCATCCAGTCCCTGGTTGGGATAGAACTGGGCGTGCGGGATGAGGCGGCTGGCATCGTCGAGAGCGGCCTGAAGGAAGACTTGCTGCTTGCCGCCGCCCGGCCGCCCGACCCAGGGTCCGAACAACATGTCGCTCTGCCAGATCTGATTGGCAAACTGCGCTTCGTATTTTTTATGCGCGGTAGCTTTTTCAAGCAACAGTTGGCGTTCCGTGAGACCGCGAGCGCGCAGGAAACGATAGAGAGTGGAGGCCGACAGGCCGGCCTGATTGGCGGTGGCCAGTTCGCGCAGCAGAGCCGCGCCGGTGCGATGCGGGTTCTCGCGTTTGAGCCGTTCGATGAGAGCGGCGGTGTCGGGCGCGACGGCACGGGCTTGTCCGCGATCCTGTCGCGGTTGGGGAGACAACGCGGCCAGACCGTTGCGGCGATAGCGCAGCGACCAATCCAGCAGCGTGTCCACCGAGACCTGGCGGCGGGTGGAATGAGGAATGTCGTAGAGGCGGGCGGCGATCTGCTGCGCGCGCCGAGTGAGTTCGCCGCGGGGCAGCGTCTCCAGCACCAGAGGCGCAATCAGCCCGTAACGAAATAGCGCGACTTTTTCGGCCTTGTTGTCCATCGAGTGTTTCTCCTGGACGGCATCTTACGGTGGAAGGCTTCGCGGTTCCATGCAAATGGTGTGTGGGGAGGCTCAGACGGGCGCTGCGACGGAGGAGAATGCGGCGCGGCGGCCGTCGGGAGCCAGACCGCGCGGCCAGCCCAGCAGATGGCAGCGCACGCCGGCAAACAGGAAGCGATGAGCGGCGATCCAGCCGATGGATTCGAGCATGGTCAGGGCGCGGTGGACGAAGTCGGGCGCGGGAGCGGGTTGAGTCAGCGCGGCCAGCGCGGCGCACAGCGCTTGGGCCTGCGCGCGGAAGCGGCGAACCCAGAACTGGCCGCGCTGGTAGGGCATGGGAGGCGGCGCGGTTTTCGCTGCGGCTGGCAGCGTTTGTCCGCCGAGCAGACGGGCGAGGAGGAACAGCGCCATCACCATCAGGCTCGACCGCAGGTAGGGCAAGATGAACTCCGGCAGTAGAGAGACAGTGCGCCGGCAGGCGTGGCACAAGTAGCGGCGCACGCGAATCACGCCGTCGAAGGCTGTGTCGATGAGCGTGCGCGTGTAGAAGCCATGCGCGCTGAGTGGACGCTTGGTCTGGCACTGCGGACAGTGGCTGGGACGATGAGCATCGGGGTTGGATAGCTGCTCGTTGTATTGTTGGACCGAGCCGGCAAATGGGTGTAGGATCTGCATAGGATCTGGCCTCTGGGAGGTACGAACTCCCAAAGTTCATTCCGCGGCGGGGGAACTCTTTTGGTGGTGTAGCCAAGGCGGAGTTCCTCCCGCTCACTTCGATCTATTATGCAGAGACCGCTTCGGCGGCATGGGATTGCTGCGGGATCGTGCCATCCCGCTGGCGTTCGCACGCTCCGCTCCGCGGGCACCTCTCGCTCCCTTCCGGGACGGCGGGAACTAATCTCGGAAAATCGGCTCGCTACGCAGGGGAAAATCGCGACCCGTTACACTTAACATCTCGTCGTTCTGGGGTAGTGAGCGGCAATGGCGGAGCTCTCGATAAAAACCGGCGCGCGCCTCAACCGGAAGGAAATCCGCAATCCGATCGATCGTATCGTCGTCAAACGGATCGTCTTGGTCAATCGGTTTGTCTTGGTCATTCATGGCAAGAGTAGCTCCTGCACCTTGTCAAACTCGGCGAAAAGCCGTCTACGATAACTTTGCGCCCGCATCACGAGCGACGATTGCCGCAACTCAGGTGCCGAGGCAAGTCTGGCCGCAACCGCGCCCAGCGTAACGCCGTGATTCCTTGTGGCGTTTTCGAGCACTGGCAGGCGGAAGTCCATCCGTACGATGGCCGGCGAATACGTCTGTTGAAAAAGAAGCGCCTGGTGCGTCTCGCGCCAATAACGGAAGTCGGTGTGTTCGGTGATGGAATTCTCAACGATGAGGTAGGCCGTTCGATCGCGCAAGCGCGACGCCCATGCGAGGACGCTCTCCACGCTCGCGGGGTCAGCCGTGATCACGCCGACCGAGGTGAACGTGATACCGGCCTCCGCAACACTCGGATACATCTTGTCGAACCAGTCGTAGGTGACCTGTCCTGCTCCCGCACCCATGTCCGCGAGGATCACCGGCGGTCCGTCGGTCAGTTCATCGACGAACGCGTCCAGCCCGGCGGGCGTATGGATGTTCACTTTAGGCACCTGACTACCGAAGAAGTGCGTCAGCGATCCCCGCGACTTGTTCTCCGTGTCCAAGTCCAAGAGCTTGACCGGAATGCTATTCTCCTGGAACCACTCGGCCAAGCCGGTCATCACGCAGGTCTTGCCGACTCCCCCTTTTCCGCCCATAGAAAGAATCACCCGTTTTTCGGGCGCAGGGATTCCCGCCGCTGGTGATTCCGGGATACTTTTCGCCCCGTTCATGTTTGCACCTCCTGATGTAGGCTCCATGCTTGCGAAGTTCGGAGACAACGCAGCCCCCTATCTATAAAGAGGCTTCGAGAAAGCCAAACCTCACCCAGTTTTTCTTTGTGGATCACATAAAAACCTTTTACCGTCCCGCATACCCCTTGCCGTTTCCTTTACAACGGACGGCTTCCAGTCGAAGACCCGAAGTCGGGGCACCGTCAAGAAAGTTCAACGATGCTCACGAAACCAACCAGTTCGGACGACCGACCGCTGTGCGCGATCCCAAATCGTTCGCCCTTGTGCCCATGTTCAACCTCCTCGAATCGCACCAAGGGAAAAACACCCTCTACTAATAAAGGAAATGGCGGAGGCATCTCAGGACAAACTTTAATGAAAATATTTGGCTACAACCGAAACGCGGTGCCCACGAAGATCACAGGCCGGCGTGTCCGACAAGCGTCCGACAGGCGCAAGGAGGAAGAGTCACTCGCGCCAAGTCAAAAAAAGTTGCCCCGACGCGTCCCGAAGTGCCTCTGCCATTTCCTTATAAGTAGAGGCACTTTTTTCTGATGGAGACGGGAGCGCCACAATTAAGATGTCACCGCAAAATTTCTCACAAGGCTGTTCACCTTCCCAATTGCGTGGACGCCATGACAAGAAGCCTCGGCAGGTTCAGGAACCTCCCAAAGGACGCGCCCGTCCACTTGGAATCAGGCATCGCAACTAAGAACCCATGGGACGAAGGCCGGGTATGAAGCTGTTCTCGCCGGAATCTCTCGCGCAGGAACTCGGCATCTCCGAGCACACTTTGGCGAATTGGCGTTCAGCAGGTCGGGGCCCCGTCTATGCAAAGCTCGGTGGCAAAATCAGATATCGCGAGTCAGACATCGCAAACTGGATAGAATCGAACCTCAGGAGTTCAAACGATGCCCATCAGAAACCGTCACGGGATTTGGCACTACCGCTTTTGGCTGGACGGCCGCGAGTACACGGGGAGCACCGACTTGGTCGCCACCGAACGCAACAGGAACGCAGCGGCACGGGCTGAAGCGAAGGCGCGAGAACTCGTAGTCAGCGGTCGATCCCATGAGCTCCGACTCCAGGTAAAGCTTTTTAGTGATGCCGCCGTAGACTTCCTTCTGTGGGCGGATGGCGAATACACGAAACACCCGAATACCGCGAAGCGGCTGCACACAAGTTTCGTGAGCCTTTTGCGGTTCTTCCGGAACGCTCCCGTGTCGTCTATCCTCCGCGGTCATGTAAACGACTACAAAGCGTGGCGACGTAAGGAACATGCGGTCCGCGAGATCACAATCCGGCATGACTTGCACGCCCTCTCGAAAGCCTTCGGCTACTTCATTGACCACAACTGGGCGCGGGAGAATCCGGTGCGTGGCGTCGAAATCCCGAGCGACAAGGACGCGGTGCGAATCCATGTGCTCACTGCAGGGGAGGAGATGCTGTACTTCGATGACGCGAAGCGTTTTCCAGCCCTTCACGATTTAGGCCGGCTCATGCTGAATCAGGGGTGCAGGCCGGAAGAGATCCTTGCGCTGCAAATCAGCGACATCGACTTGGTAACGTTTCGGATGAGTATCAGTGACGGTAAGTCGAAAGCTGCCCGGCGGAAACTCAGGCTAACGGCAGAGAGTCGCGAGATCTGCGCTAGGCGGGTTCGCGAGGCAAAATCTGACTGGCTATTCCCCGGCAGACTTCCTGGGACGCGTGCGGCGAAAGTCAATGGTCGTCACAATGATGTGCTTGACGCGCTTGCAACTTGCCATTGCTCCCACCTGAGACGCCAGCACAAAAAAGGGAAGTGCGCGTGTGGATGTGACGACTTCCGAGAAACGTCGCGGTTCGGTTTCGTGATCTATGATTTTCGGCATACATTCGCAACACGTGCAGCCGAGTCCGGGATGCCCGTCGCCACCCTAGCGGCCATCCTAGGTCACGCGGACCTCCGGAGCGTCATGAAGTATGTCCACGTCCGGCAAGAGTCGCAAGACCGCGAGATGGAGTTGTTCGACGCTAAGAACATTTCCGAAGCGAAACGTTGGTCCGGTTTTGGTCCGGTTGGGACCGCTGAAAACCAGGAATTCGAGGGATCGAATGGGAAGCGCCGGGAAGGTCTAAGTGATAGCAAAATAAACTAAGTTGTTGGAGGCGCGGGGCGGGATCGAACCGCCGAATAAAGGTTTTGCAGACCTCTGCCTTACCACTTGGCTACCGCGCCGGAATCAGGGCTTCGCTGACAACACGGGACTTCTCTTCGCACCATACCGCGCGGCGCTTACCGAAGTCAATATTCGATCCGATCGCCGCGCTTCCACTTCCGACGACGGGATGACGGGCAGCACCAGATGCGACGGATATTGCCGCGAATGATAGATCACCTGCCGCGCCTTCTTGAGCGTGGTCTCGTCGGCGAACGGGCGGCCGGTATTCGGATTGCGATCGAAGCGCGGAAAGTTGCTGCTCGAGATTTCGACGCGTATGGAATGGCCGGCGAGAAACACGTTGCTCGTTACGCCTGCGTCGATCACCAGCGGATAAACCTTTCCTGGCTCGGCGAGTTCAGCCTTTTCCAGTCCGTGCCGGTAACGCACTCGCAGGATGCCATCCGTCAGATTACGCGCCTCACCGTTCGGAAACACGTCCACCAGCTTGGCCGTAAAGTCGGTATCGGGAGCCGAGGTGGACGCGTATAGCACCACGCGAATCGGCCCGGTGACTTCCAGATCCTGCTTCATCGGAGCGCTGGTATACACCAGCACGTCTTTGCGCTTCTCCACAGGCCGCTGGTCGATGGGCCCCCAGGGGAAAACCTTCGGATCGCAGCACACCGCGCCGCCGCGCGTCGGCACCGGATTGCGCGGGTCGTAAGTAAAGGAATCGGTGGCCTCCGGCGTCTTGGCCCGCTCCGGCTTCCACTGCAAAACGCCGCCGCCCGACAAACTGTTGGCCGCGCCTTCGCTCGCCAAATACAGCGCCGCCGTGCCGGGCCCGCTCCAGCGGCCAATCCGGCTCGTCGCGCCAGCGATTCACGCCCATCACAAAGATATGAACCGGTGCCTCGTCCACCTCCGAACGCACGGCGTGCCACTTTTCCGGCGAAAAGCGGTGAGCATCTTCGGGAGCGCCTTTCAGCCAATGATCGAACCATGCGATCTGATAGCTGCGGATGGGCGACGAAGAGTCATCGCCATAAGTCACGCCCGGAAATGGCGTCGACATGTTGTGCGCCCAAGGACCGATCATGATGCGATGCCGGTCGTCCAGCCGGCCATCCAGCTTGTGCAGCGCGGAGAAGGCTTCCAGATCGCTTTCGGCGAAATTATCGTACCAGCCGCCGACCGAAAAGACGGGCACATGCACGCGCTCGATGTTCTCGCGAATGCTGAGGTTCTTCCAAAACGAATCATAGGTCGGGTGATTCAATATCGTCTGGTAAAACCCCTGCGTCCGGCGTGTGGCCGAACGATCCACGCTCCGCAGCGGAAGGTGGTAAATGTAGTCCCCGAATTTCGGCTTCGCGGTGCCAGGGGGTGTCAGGTTCAGCGACATCCACAATAAACGATGTCCCAGCTTCATGGCTCCGCCTTCGGAATAATAGCGGTCGAAATAATCGTCCGATCCGGAAACCACCGGAAAGATGGCCTTCAGATGAGGATTGTTCAGCAGCGCCACACGCCACTGCGCGATGCCCAGGTACGAACCGCCGATCATCCCCACTTTTCCGTCCGACCAGGGCTGCGCTGCAATCCAGTTCAACGTGTCGTAGCCGTCCGGGCCTTCCTGGTTCAGGACATTAAACCCCCCAGCCGAGCCATAGCGCCCGCGCACGTCTTGCATCACCACCGTGTAGCCGTGATTGATGAAGGACCGGTAGCTCACAGGCAGGTCGGGACCTTTGCCGTAGGGAGTCCGGATCAGCACCGTCGGGAACCGCCCGCTGCCGGGCGGAAGGAAAACATTGGTGTCCAGCCGGATGTTATCGCGCATCGCGACGCGCACGTGCAGCAGCTTGGCATAGGGCACTAGCGCAGGAGACGTCGCTCCCAATAGCCCCGCCCACACAAATCCGGCTGCAGCGATTTTTAGCACAATACGCTCATCGGCATTTCTTGCCGATCGGCAAAACTTAAACAGCTTTCGCGGCTGATTTGCTTTTATGGTAGCAGTCCGTCAGCGCGCGCCAGTAGAGCTGGGCCACGCGAGCCGGTGCATGATGCTGGCGGATGTGCTCGGCGGCGCGCTGGCCAATGGCCCGGCAGTCGTCCGGGCAGCGCGCCAGCCACACCAGGTATTCGGCCAGCATTTCCTCTTCCGCCTGCCCGGGATCCACGCGCACGCAGGCCGCTTCCGGGAAACGCGAGGTTTCATCGCCCGCGCTAACCAGCACGGTCTTGCCCAGTCCCATCAGCCGAATGGCAATCATGGAAGTCTCGCCGGCCATTGGGTAACGCAGGTTGATGCAGGCGTCCACCGCGGCGGCGCACAGCCAGAAGTCGCGTTCGGCCAGATAGCCGATCCGCACAATGCCGGCATCGTTGCCGAGCAGCGGTTCGGCCGCGCGAGCCAAATCGGACGAAACGAACTCACCCGCCACCAGCAGCATGATATCGGCTGCCTGGCGCGCGCGCTGGAACGCTCGGAGCAGCGCCAGCAAGCGCTTGGTCTCGCGCAAATGGCCGAACACGCCTACCAGGAACGTGCGCGGCGAAATACCCAGTCCGGCGCGCCAGCGAATCACGTCGGTTTGTGACGGAAGCTCGGCGGGCAGCGTGAACAGCAGCGGGATTTCATGCACCGTGGTCCCCCGCACGTGCTCCTGCACCAGCGCCGCGGCGCGCGGGTTGTGCACAATCACGGCGCGCGACCGCTCCGCCACCCGCTTGATCATCGGATAGCGGAAGTATTCGGGATCCGCGGCCGAGCGCGCGCGCCGCCGCCACAGCTCGCGCGCCAGGTCTTCGCTCCAATGACCGTAGTTATAGATGAACTCGGCGACGTACTGGCGTTCGTCCCCGCTGCCCAGGAAGAAGTGATGCAGCACCGCATCATGCAGCACGCTGACGCCCGGCGTCTTGAGCGCCTGCCCGTAAATTTCGCCGTGCAATGGGTTGTTGCCGAGATGATACAGCGGAACATCGGCGTCACGCGCGTTCACCTTCACCGCGCCCAGCGGTTCCATGGCGCGCAGCAGTTCGGCGGAATAGTCAGCCACGCCGGAGCGGGCCGGCGGCAAAGGCGAAAAGAATCCGACCGTCAATTTTTCTTACGCGGCTTTACGTGGCCTTTAGTCTTTTCTACGCGGCCCAAACAGGGCAGTCCCCACGCGCACGATCGTCGCGCCCTCCTCAATAGCCACTTCAAGGTCGTGCGACATTCCCATGGAAAGATGTGGCAGACCGTTCTCCCCGGCCAGTTCGCGCAAACGCGCGAAATATGGCCGCGACCGTTCCGCTTCTTCCGACCATGGCGGCATTGTCATCAACCCCAACAACCGCAGATGCGGGCACCCTCGAATGGCCTCCACCAGCGCCGGTACCTCTCCGGGTGCGGCGCCTGCTTTGGCTGGCTCGGTGGATAATTTTACTTCAATTAGCACCTGGACGCCAGGGTGGTTGCTGGCCGGGTTGCTGGCCAAGTCGAGTTCGTCGTTCAAGCGCCGGGCGATTTTGGCGGAATCCACCGTATGGACGACGTCGAAAATCTCCGCCGCTTTTTTGGTTTTATTGGACTGCAGATGGCCGATGAAGTGGTAGCGCGCACCCAGGCAATCGGCGAGTTCCGCGCGCTTAGCGTCGAACTCCTGCACGTAGTTTTCGCCGAAGTCACGCAGGCCGAGCGCATAGGCCTCGCGAATCGCCGCAGCCGGGAACTTTTTGGTCACCGCGACCAGCTGGATGTCGGAACGGCGTCGTCCGGCTCGCGCGGCCGCCTGTGCGATGCGGGACTCCACCTGGTCTAATTTTTGTTTGAGCAACGGTCGATCCCTAGGTTAGCGCAAGAGACATTAGCGCAAGGGCCCGAGTGTCGGAAGTCCCCGTTGCGGAAGTCCTCCAGGCCATCGAGCGGTTTCTCGCCACGAGCCTTGATCCCGTGCTGTGCGAGCCGGGTGAGGAGTGGCTCGCCATTACTCCGGAAAATTTCGTGCTGGAAGCGCGCGGTGCGTGTGCTCAATTGCAGGCCTGGGACGAGCGTCGCAATTTGGTGCGGCGTATCACCGCCGTCGAGCGCGAAACACGCGGCAAGCTGGTGCTCCAGGTGGCGCGCTTCGGCAAGCTGCACGGCACTCTGGAGCTGATGGACCGGCGCCGCGCCGAGCGCGACAACGTACCGCGGCGCAGCGCCAGGCTCGAATTTCGCGAGCAGTTCCGGCGATTTCTGCGCCGCCAATTCCCAGCCTGCAAGCTGGCCGAGCTGACCACCGAAGCGGATCTGGAACACACGCTTTCTCCCGCGTATCCGCGCGCCCTCTTGCGGCAAGGCGCTTCAGCATGGGCGGCTATCGGCGTGGCGCCGGATGCCATGCACCCCGACGGAATTCTGACTTTCGGCCTGATCTGGCTGGATTATTTGCGCCAACGCGAGCCATCGCTCGCCATACAGGGTCTGATTCTCTATCTTCCCGCGGGCCACGCGAAGACCACCTGCCTGCGGCTGCTGTTCCTCGATCCAGCGGCCGCGCAATACTGCGCTTTTGCCTTCGATGACGAGGGCCTGGAAGAACGCATCGATCTCAAGGACTACGGCAATCTCGAGACGCACCTGGAGCCGCATCGGAGGCGTTCTCATGATCGTCCGACCGTGGCGCTTCCCGGCGTTGAAACCATTGAGCTTGGCGATGGCGAACTGAGCTATCGCGTCCACGGGGTGGAATTCGGGCGCACTGCGGGGTCGGGATTGCTTCAACTCAGCAAAAGACGTGCTTTGGAGCTGTCACGGATGCGATCTCCCGACGCGTCCGACCGCCAGCATCCTCTTTATCGCCGGAATCCCGAGGCGTGGCTTGAATCGCAAGTGCGCAGCAATATCCGGGAGATCGACGCCAGCTTGTTGTCCTCGCCGGTGTATGGGCAAGTCCCCGCGTTCGCGGCCGCTGACCGCGGCGTGCTGGATTTGCTGGCCGCCGACAACCGCGGACGGCTGGCCGTAATCGAGCTGAAAGCCTCGGAAGACGTGCATCTTCCGTTGCAGGCACTAGACTATTGGATGCGCGTCCAGTGGCACCTGGAACGCCGCGAGTTCCAGGCCAACGGCTATTTCCCCCGCGGCGAAATCGGTCGCGAGTTGCTCCGCGAGCCGCCGCGCCTGCTCCTGGTTTCACCCGCCCTCGACTTTCATCCCTCCAATGAACGAGTCTTGCGTTACCTTTCGCCCCGAATTCCAGTCGAACGTATCGGGGTAGGATTAGAATGGCGGAAGGAGCTGAAAGTGATGTATCGCTCCTCAGCGCCATAGTCCGAACTTTCCGGCCATCAGCCGGGCGCCACATGTCAATTCAAGTTTTCCAGCACGTTAAGGACGCAATCCGCAATCTGGATCCGGAAGATATCCGCAAGCACACCGACCGGCCCCTGCGCCTGTTGCTCTACGCCGACAGCGAGCAGCAATACCGGCACATGGAAGACTACCTGCTCCCGCGCGATCTTTCCGCAGCTAAGCGATCCCAGGTTCGCCGCATTATTTATCGGGGATCGGAAGGCGCTGGCCCCAGAGTGAAAGGGGACCTGGAGGTCTACTTCGACCCTTCGGAGAGTCTGGATGGGGAATCGGACGTATTTGGATTTGATCCCTCCAAGCCCGGCCGCTCTGGTCCATCAGGTACTCTACCGCCGCCCCGACCTTGCGGTTCCACTCGCCTTGCATGTGCTCCCCTTTCGCGAGGAAGTCTCGCGGCGCATGGTGAAGAAGGTCGCCAAAGAAAACGCGCTCTTCGCGCTGGCCACCGCGGTTCCGGACATCATTCCGTTCATTTCTCTTCCCTGGGCCATGGGGGAATTCGCGTCCGACACCGCGTTCCTGACAGCCAACCAGATCCGTATGGCGTTCCTGCTGGCAGCTGCCAACGATCGCGACATCGGTTATCACGAACAGCGCGGCGAGATCGCGTCCATTATTCTGGGCGCCTTCGGATGGCGAGCGCTGGCTCGCGAGTTGGTCGGCAAAATTCCCTGGGGCGGCGGCCTGGTGCCGAAAGCCGCCATAGCCTATGCAGGGACGCGAGTGGTGGGGCTGTCGCTGGAACGCTACTATCGGCTGGGCAAAGCTTACACCCGCGCGGAGCGCCGCTTTGCCTATCAAGACGCTCTTGAGCGCGGTAAGCACATCGTAACAGCCCTGGTCGAGGGCTTTCAGCAACGCGGCTCGCAACGGGGTGCCTGACGCAACCAGCGAGGTATCTAGCCTGTCTAACGATGCAAAGGCACATTGGCCGTTGAGAATGGGTAACCTTGCCTGCTAGCCGGCAAGAGGCGCGGCGGGCACCAATGTTTCTGGAAAGCCAACCACGCTGCCGCGCTCCGTTTTGGCGGCTGTTACGTTAGTAGCGCAAAGGGTGCGGCGCGGACCACGGAACGGGCCGGGAACTGCTTCCCGCGGCGCTCCTTTTGCACGAGTTCCTCAGAAGCTGCGTTGTACCTTCAGAGGCTGGTGCTTTATATTGGTGCGGGAGGTTCTATGTTGTTTCGTCTGGTGACGATTGGCGTGGTGTTGGTAAGCCTGTGTTCCGCCGACACTCTTACCCTGCGGAGCGGCAGGGTGGTATCCGGCCAGTACCTGGGCGGGGATGCCCGTCACATCCGCATGGCGATCGGCGACCATGTAGACACGTTTGACGTGGACGACGTTGGTGATCTGCAGTTCGGCGGAAACACGCCGCCCGCGCCGCCGCCGGCAGACCATGATCGAGGACGAGAACAAGGCTTCGCCCAACAGCCGCCGCCCCCTCCTCCGCCGGTACCCTCCGGCATCCAGATTCCTGCCGGCACCCCGATCACAGTCCGCATGATTGACGCGGTCGATTCCAAAGTCGCCACGCTGGGCCAGACCTTTCACGCCAGTGTGGACGAGCCGGTCCGGCTGAACGATCAAATCGTCATTCCTCGTGGCGCGGACGCCTTGGTGAAGTTGGTGGAAGACAAGCAGTCCGGCAAGTTTGAAGGCCGCACTGTTTTGACTCTCGCGCTGACCGACATCACCATTAACGGTCAGACCATCGATACGACCACCGGTGACGTTACGCAAGCCAGCAGTTCGCGCGGCTCCCGCACGGCCAAGGTGGTGGGCGGCACCACAGCGCTCGGCGCCATCATTGGTGCACTCGCCGGTGGAGGCAGAGGCGCGGCCATCGGAGCCGCTTCCGGTGCGGCCGTCGGTGGCGGGGCTCAGGTGCTCACCAAAGGGCAGCAGGTCAAGATTCCATCCGAGACTCGCTTGAACTTCACACTCCAACAGCCCATTCAATTCTAGGCGCAAGCTCTTTTGGGGCGTCTTTTAGGGCATCCTGGGCCGGCCGAGAGGAATCTAAGGGCTGAGGGGGAGTTGTGTTAACGAATCGTAACTGCTACATTAACCTCATACGTCTTGATAGTGCTAGGTGTACTATTTTGGGAGTTCAGAGGAGAATTTTGAGGCCACTTCTCACGGCTGTTCTGGTTGCAACCATTGGTTCTTCGATGGCGATTTGCGAACCAAAAGCACCGCCTATGCCGGAAGATCAGATGGTCAGCCGCTACTTGCAGGCCACCCAGGCGCAACAAAGCGCGCTGCGCGGGGGCACCGAGGAAATCGACATCGATGCGGCGGTTCCTAAGTTCAAGAAGCAAGGAAAGTTGCACGCATTGCGCAGTATTTCGAAGCTGGGCAAGATCACCTATCACGCCTTAGGCTTTAGCGGCGACAACGTGGTGAAAACCGAGGTCATCGCAAATTATCTGAAGGCCGAAGTCGAGAGCGCCAAAGGCCCATCCAACGCCTCCATCACACCCCAGAACTACAAGTTCAAATACAAAGGCACCGAGGATTGGAATGGCCGGCAGGTGTATGTTCTGCAGCTAAAGCCGCGCGAGAAAAAGGTCGGCCTTTTCAAAGGGGAATTATGGCTGGATGCCGAGACCTACATGCCGGTGCGGGAATCGGGCTCCTTCGTGAAATCTCCGTCGTTCATGTTGAAGAAAATGCAGTTCGTTCGTGACTATGAGCTGCAAAACGGAGTTTCCATCCCGCAGCGCACCGAAAGCCGGGTGGAGACCCGCTTCTTCGGTAAAGTGGAGTTGAATATCAACTACCTGACGTTCTCCAAAGACAACTCCCAAGCTGCTGCCGGATCGGACGACGCTACCGCGGTGGTGGATACCGGAGCGGGCGACCAGCAGTAGCGCTTCAACCGGATAAAGTGGCATCTTAGCCGCAATAATCGCCTAAGGAGTTGCGGACCGTTGTTGTCAGCCGAGAAACATCGCTAAGCTGTTAGAAGCAGACTGAAAGGGCTCATGAGAACGCTATTCCTGAATCCACCTTCCTTTGAGGGCTTCGACGGCGGCGCCGGCTCGCGCTGGCCGGCCTCGCGCGAGATCGAATCTTACTGGTATCCGGTGTGGCTGGCTTATCCGGCTGGAATGCTGGAAGACAGCAAATTGGTGGATGGTCCGCCGCACAAGTTCAGCATCGAGCAGACGGTGGCCATGGCAAAAGATTTCGAGCTGCTGGTCCTGTTTACCTCCAGTCCCGGATTCAGCGTGGACGTGCGCATCGCTGAAATGATGAAGGACGTCAACCCGAAGATGAAAGTAGGGTTTGTCGGACCGCCAGTGACCATCGAGCCGGAAAAGTCGCTGCGAGCCTCCAAAGCCATCGATTTCGTGGTGCGCCGCGAGTTCGATCATCAGATCGTCCAGTATGCCAAAGGCACTCCGCTTTCCGAGCTTCCCGGCGTCAGTTATTGGAAAGATGGCGAAGTGGTGCACAATCCGGAAGGCGGCGTGATCGAGAATCTCGACGAGCTGCCCTGGGTGACGAAGGTATATAAGCGCGACCTGGATTTCAAGCGCTACAACGTTCCCTTTCTGCTGAACCCGTTCATCTCGTTTTATACAACGCGCGGTTGTCCGGCCATGTGCACGTTTTGCCTGTGGCCGCAGACGCATTCCGGGCACCGCTGGCGCTTGCGATCGTCCGACGATGTAGCAGCCGAGTGCAAGTACACGCTCGAGAATTTCCCCGGCCTCAAGGAGATTTTCTTCGATGACGATACCTTCAACTATCGCAAGGCGCGCGCCATCGAGCTATCGAAGAAGCTGGGGCCGCTGAACTTCACCTGGAGCTGCACCTCTCGCGTTACTACCGATTACGAAACGCTCAAGGCCATGAAGGATGCCGGCTGCCGCCTGCTGATTGTCGGCTATGAATCGGGCGACGAGCAGATCCTGAAGAACATCAAGAAGGGCGCCACCATCGACATGGCGCAGCGCTTCACCGAAAACTGTCACAAGCTGGGCCTGACCATCCATGGCGATTTCATCGTGGGACTGCCGGGCGAGACACGGCAGACGCTGCGCAAGACCATCGAGTTCGCCAAGAAGCTGGATGTGGAAACCATCCAGGTTTCGCTCGGCCATGCTTTCCCCGGAACGGAATTCTACGAACACGCTAAAGCAAATGGTCTGGTGAACATCGACGGCATGACGGACACGGGCGGCCACCAGCTTCCCAACGCCGTCTATCCCGGGTTCGATCGCGGTGAGCTGGTGGAATGGGTGGACCGCTTCTATTCGGAATATTACTTCCGGCCCAAGGCTGTCTGGCGCGTGGTGTCGAGCGCCATTCGCAACAATGATGTCCCGCGGCTTTACAAAGAAGCCCGCGAGTACCTGTTCGTCAGCAAAGGGCGCAAGAAGTTCGTAAAAGAACAGAAAGAAGCCTCCGCGGCCCTTCGGGGGGCCGAAGGCGGCGCATCCTAAATGGCGGCCGGGCGAGCCATCGCGGAACAAACAGCGCTCACCCAGTCCGGCGCCAAACGAGTCGATCTCAAAACCAAGCTCCTCACTGCGTTTGTAGTAGGCACTAACGTGCTCGGCAACTTTGCGATGTCCTGGGGCTTGAAGCACCAGCCGGTCGACCTGGGTCTCTCTCCCTGGCCTTACATCCGCCTGATCTTCACTCCTTGGGTGCTGCTGGGAACAACGCTGTTGATTCTGTGGCTGCTGTCCCGCATGACGCTGCTCGGCTGGGCGGATTTGAGCTACGTGCTGCCCGTAACATCGATTGGCTACGTGGCTAGCGCCATATTGGGCAAAGTGTTTTTCGGCGAGCAGGTGACCTGGCAACGCTGGCTCGGAACCGTGTTCATCGTGATCGGCATCATTTTCGTTGGGCTCACCGCGGCCAACACCACCTTGGACGGCGGCAAACGGGAGCCCGCGCGATGAAGTGGGCCATGGTGTGGGTGATTGTCGGCTCAACCGTGCTGGCTGACCTGCTGCAGAGTTTCGAGATGAAGCGGCACAGCGTCGCAGTCGAGGATTTGCACCCCGGACGGCTGGCTGGAGTGCTGCGCGGAATGGCTCAGCGCGGCCCGCTGGTGCTGGCTGTTTTCTTTATGGCGATCTCTTTCTTCGCCTTCATGAAGCTTTTGTCGGTGGCCGACTTGAGCTTCGCTGTTCCCGTCACCGCGGCGAGCGTTGCGCTCGAGACCGTGCTCGCGCGCCTGGTGCTCCGGGAAAACGTCACGGCGCTGCGATGGGCCGGTGCTCTCTGCGTGGCTTGCGGAGTAGCGCTGCTCGCGATGTGAGCGGACTCCACGTTGCAATTCTGGCGGTAGTCGGCACGGCTGGGCTGTATCAACTATTGGCAATCGCCGCGGTTCTGAGCCACCGGCGCCAACCGGCGCGCCCTCCCAGCCACGGTCTGCCGGTTTCCATCCTGAAGCCGGTCTATGGCAGGGATGCCGGCTTCTACGAAGCGATCCGCACCCACGCGATCCAGCAGTATTCGGAGTTCGAAATCCTGTTTGGTATCCGCCGCGCGGACGATCCGGCGCGCGTGGAAGTGGAACGGCTGATGCGCGAATTTCCCGCCGTGGCCATCCGGCTGATTCTGTGCACAACGCCCACGCCCAATCTCAAAGTCGGTTCGCTGATCGATCTCGCGCGGGAAGCACGCCACCCGATCCTGATCGTCAATGACAGCGACATCAGCGTGCCAGCCGGTTATATCGGCGACGTGACCGGGCCTCTTTTCGACCCGGGCGTTGGACTGGTAACGTGTCTATATCGAGCGGAAGCGCACGACTGGCCAAGCCGCCTGGAAGCGCTGGCCATTGCGACCGATTTTGCACCTAGTACATTGGTGGCCGGATTTTTTGGCGTTTCTGAATTCGGCCTGGGTTCAACGCTCGCTTTCCGGAAATCAGACCTGGACCGCATCGGCGGATTTCAGGCAATTGCCGATTATATCGCCGACGATTACCAGTTGGGCCACAAATTACACGCGCTGGGCCTGCGCAACATAATTTCCGAAGTTGTGGTGAGCACGCGTCTTTCAGCGGGATCGTGGCTGGGCGCCTGGCGCCATCAAGTGCGCTGGGCCAGAACCATTCGATTGTCCGGGGGCGCAGGCTATGCCGGCTTGGCGATCACCAATGCCAGCCTGTGGGCCGTGGTCGCCGCGGTCTTCGGGTTGTGGTGGATCGCGCTGGCGCTGCTGGCCGTCCGCCTCGTTATGGCCGTGGTGTCCGGATGCTTGCTCGGGAGCCCGGACGTTTTCAGATATTGCTACGTGATCCCGCTGCGCGATCTGTGCGGCGCTGCGGTGTGGGCCGCCGGCTTATTTGGGCACACAGTGGTCTGGCGCGACCAACGGCTATCTCTGGACGCCGCGGGGAAAATCGTGTCGAATTCGAAAACCGTTCGGCAGTAACCGGATCTACATTTACCTCCCAGCCGGCGAGTTTTGGAAAATAGCAAGATAATGTGATATAGTTCGGCGAGTGGTTTCTCACCAAAAGAAAGGAATTGTATTATGGCAATCCTGTCACTTCTGGATCAAGCCCACGGCCCGTTGCCGCTCTCCGCCAAGTTCAATGCGCCCTCGGATGGTCCATCGTGCTTCGTTTTGTCGGGCTCCGTGTGGTCCGGAACAGCCAACCAGATGATTGGAGTGGGACTGGAGCTGGACGGAAAGGCAATCGGATCCGCCTCCATTTTCTCCAACGGTTCCAGCACTCATCGTGCCGTGGTCCCCAGCTACATACCGGTGACGCTCACCTTCGGCGCGCATGTAGTCACGCTGGTTGCACTGAACGCATCCACCACATCGGACCAGAACGACCCTTTTGATCTGGTGTTGCAATACTGATCGGCGCCGGCGCCGTCGCTTGCTATAATGAACTACGCGCGCCCGTAGCTCAGTTGGATAGAGCGTCTGGCTACGAACCAGAAGGTCGGCCGTTCGAGTCGGTCCGGGCGCACCATAAAAATCAATAATTTACAGGCGGTGGGCGAAAAAATCGCCCACCCAGTTGCCCACCCAGATCGCGTTGCCTTGTGAATCGAAGGTGTGTATAGTGCGGTCATGGCAGATATCGCCACGACACCTTCCGGCCACCTGCCCGAGAATAACGGAGACACTCTCGGACAACCTGTCGATTTCGACATCAGAGGTCTCGGCCGCCGCCTGCCGAAAACAGAGGCGCCCGAGGGCTGGGTGAAGAAGATTGAACGCAGCCGCGAAGGAAAAGTCTGGGTCGGCTTTTTCCATCTTTGGACGACCGACGTGCACGGCCGGCGCGTCCGCACGAAAAAAGAGAAGACGCTCGGACCCGCTTCGATGCCAAAGCACGAGGCGCAAGGGAAGCTGGCAGATTACATTACCGAATACACCGGTAGGCTCACCAAGCAAGGCGATTCGATCTCTACTTTCAGTGAACTTTGGAAGGCGTTCTGCGCCGTCAAGTCCGGTCAATGGTCGAAGAAGACGAAAGAGAATCTCCAGTGCCTCTTTGGAAAACACGTTGTTCCGATCATCGGACCGCAAGCCCCGCGTGAAGTCACGCTAACGTCGCTGCAGTTGCTTCTTAACAAAATGGCGGAGGATGGTTATCGCAAATCCGCTGTGGGCCAGGTTCGCACTTATATCAAGTGTTGCTTCGACTACGCGACGGATGAAGATCTCATCCCGAAGAGCCCCGCGCGGAAACTCGCGATGCCCAACATCCAAAAGAAATCATCGGAGCGCTTCCTGAGCTTGGATGAATTCCGTTCACTGCTCTCAGACGCATCGCCTCGTGAACACCTCGTGTTACGGATTCTCGCGGTATGCGGCCTGCGGCCAGCCGAGGTTCTGGTCTTGCGCATGGAAGACTTCGAGGGAACGCAACTCCGAATCGACGAAGCTCTGAAGGACCGCCAGAAGGGGGATGCGCGGATTGGCGACACGAAGACGGATGAGAGCAACAATTTTGTCCCCGTACCGCCAGATCTGGAACGCGAGGTGAGAGCCTGGATCGCAACGCATCCGAATCGCAACGATCCTCGTGCGTTCCTTTTTCCGAGTTCGGCAGGCACGGCCTTCAGTGTCGGCAATTATCTGAAGAGGTACGTGAAGCCGTTGGCTGAAAAAGCGGGAGTACCCGATGTGACTCATCAGGCGTTTCGTCGTACCTCCTCGACGCATATGCAAAACCACGCTACCGTCAAGGACATGCAACGCCACCTTCGCCATACCGATCCGCAAACAACTCTGAAGCACTACGCGAAAGTGATCCCCGAGAGCTTGCGTTCTGCCGTCGCTGCCCTCGACGCACAGATCACTGGCACGCCGGCGGAACCCAAGAAGCGCGCGTCGGCATCCCACAATTCCCCGAGAGGAGTCTCGACTGTTCGGCGGGTACAAAGCCGTTAGCCGTCCAAAATAGGTCGAAGCGTGGGGAGCGCACCTCCGAAGCGTAGGTTCACCTCAATAGCGATCGCTGCCGATGTGAACATCGATCTGCATGCGGCGGACACCCGGCTAGATCGTCCCGAGTAATCATTTGACAGAATCTTGCCTTTTCTCGTAAATAGAAGCAGCCGACAATTAGTGAGAAGGAGGGAGCATGCAACGTTTGAATGGAATCGAACAGGCGAACTTCTTACCGACTGTCGCGATCGACAGTCGGCCCATTCGTCAGCTAGTCAAGGCGAGGGATGTGGCGAAGAAACTGGGGGTTAGCATCTCATGGGTCATCCAGCACGCCTCCGGTAAGAGGAAGCCATACCTGCCGGCTGTTAAGATGGGGCCCGGCAGAAGCCCGTTGAGATTCGACCCCAGTGACGTCGAGCAATTCATCGACGAATGCCGGCGTATTGGGGGACAACGCGCAGGATACGCCGGAAGGTGAGTGGAGTGTCGCTTCTGCACGCTTTCGACGTGGACAGCAATGGGCTGGCAGCTCATTTGACACGATTTCCCGAAGCGCGTACAAGTAGTTAGTCCATGGCCCAGCCATCTGGGCGGGACTTGGCTGGTGGATTCTGCATGAGGGATAAATGACTGCCAAATATCGTATCGAAATTGAGCTTTTGCTCGATGAGCCCGCCGCAACTAGAGCAATCGAGTTGGCGAGGGATGTTTACCGGCAACGTGGTGGCGCAAGAACGGTGGAAAATGGGGTCGAACGAGAAGTGAGCGCGCATGAATTTATCGACGGTATGGAGCAAGCTTTGCTGGAATTGGTTGAAGGTAACCTGCTGCTGTCAGGGATCGAGATCGGTCATGAGAACTGCACAAAATTAATGCCTGAAGCTTGAGGCGCTCTTTACAGCCGAACGGGACAAGACTGAGAATCAACGTGTGGAGGGAAAGGTAGATTGGGCGCATCCTTGTGAGTTGTCTGCGCCCAAGGGACAGTCGTCTGTTCCAAGGGCTCCATCGTTTATCGCTGAATCCTAACAATTACAACAATCTGGGAATCTGCTTTCGCTCAAAAGGCAACCCCGGCGGTTGGAACAGATGCGCTTCGGACACAGTTTTGGCACAGCGGAAAAGCAGCAGCGCTACCCCTTTCTGATCCCCTGCGTATCAAGCAGAGGCGTGACCTCTCGGGTTCCGGAAGTCGCGTGCTAAGTTCCAAAACGACTCACTGCTTTTTCAGAACGCTGGCGTATTAGCGCTGCTACCTTCTGGGCGACCGGGTCCGCGGTCTCCAGTTTTGGGAGAGTGGCAATGAGCCTGTCGGACACTTCCACGACGCGGCCACGTACTAGAGGCCTGCCAAGACCCGCCTCCTCCGCGAGCTGTTCAAAGTTCCTAGCCGTGACTTTTTCTGACGAATATTCGTCGCCGATCCGCATGGCCATATCTCGGCTCAGTTCGGGATAGTAGACGGTACTGACGACATCGTAGAGCGGCGCGAGCGTGACCTCGAAATTCTCCGTCCCAGTGCCACGATAGAGCAGGGAGAAGTTCTTTCCATGTGCATCGTTGTTGCCGACAAGGTAATTGAATATCACCGCGTCGAGGAGTCGTGCCAAATCGATAACGGGCGCGCTTGAGACCTCGCGAAGCAATGCAAAACACTGCTTGAGCGAGGGGCCGCCTTCTTTCTGATATTTTTGCTCAGAAATAATACCGAGAGCCTGGCAGAAATCTTCCTGGTGGAGCCGCTCAAGCAGCGGCTCGCCGCCCGGCGCTGCGCGGTGAATCCGATCATATCGATCCACGACCAGGTAGTCGATACCCTCGACGTTTTTCGTTTCTACGGCAGCCGCTGACAACCCGGCCGCGGCGGCGAGTTTCATGCACAGCGCCTCGTTGAAGACGACTCCGTCGAACCGCTCGACAGCCGGCTTGAGGATATGCGTGCTCGGTGCGCCACCCAAGGGCAGGGAGATCTTGCCGCCTTCGATTCGCACCGCGACTTTGTCCTGCGCTCCAGCCAGGGAGAGCCGAACCCCGTCGTCGCCAGCTAGCAGCGGACGCTTGGGAAGTTCCTTCAGGATTGCAGTGAATTCCTTTTCGGAAAGCTGGCGATAGCCGTAATTGCGCTCAGGCAGGCCTTGTCCGTGTGCAACAAACGTAACGGCTCCGGCGCATTCGCCGCCGATCCGCTCCAACATTGCGTAATCGTTGCGCGCGCTGATTCCGAGATTGTTGGCGATGATTTCGCGCTTGCTCTCCTCCGGCAGAATACCGGCGAAGAAGCCTCGGCACTCCTTGCGTCGGAAGCGTCCTTTCCTCAAGGGCAACGATTGGGACAGAGGCGTGGCGCCGGGTCTGTCCAACCAGGCTTCGACGTACTGGTAGCTCATGTCCCCACCGTCGTCCTGAACAAGATGGCCGACGAGATCGTTCTGAAGATAAACGTCAAGAGTTTTCGCCATCCGGTTAGTCTTCCTTAGCCGAAGTTGGTGGTGGCGTCAGCGCTATCTTGATGCCGAGCGTATTCAAAACTCTCAGAGCCTTTCCGATTTCGCAGGTATCCTTACCCTTTTCAAGGTCAATGATGAACCGTATTCCGGTTCCGGACGTCAGAGCAAGATCCTTCTGGGTAACCCCGAGTTTTTTCCGGGTTTCACGGATCACTGTGCCGATTTGCTTGGGCGTATATCTCAAGCAGCAATTCCTTCAAAACTTCCCGTACGGTAACATTATACCTTTCGAGCCGACGCGGCGCGAAAATATTACCGTTCGGGAACATTAGTCGAAAAACGTTGAGGAACACTGAAAACATTCCCGTTCGGGAAGCGGCTCCGGCAGTCAAACGATCAATGGCTTAACCTCTTAAGATAGCCGGCCGAGTTGCACGGCCTAAATGTTCATCTGCCGTTGTGCGGACGCCGAGACTTTATAGCCCATGTCGCCGTAGCCCTTCAACCGTCGGTCATACATCCGCGCGAGCATTCGGACGTTGGCATCGACGTAATCATAGACTTCGACCACACGCTTGTTATCGTGGAGCCGGTGGAGTTGTCCGACGTATTGTTGAAGCGTGCCTCTCCACGAAATCGGCATCGCCAGGAACAATGTGTCGAGGCGGGCGTCGTCAAACCCTTCGCCGATGTAACTCCCGGTTGCTAGGATCAAGCGTTGTTCGCCATCCGGCACGCCGGCGAGAACCTCACTAACTGAGCGACGCTGCTTCCGGCCCATTCCTCCCTTGAGCACGATAATGTTGCGAATCTTGCCCGTAAGGGCAGACTCCAGCCGGCTGAGATGTTCCGTTCTACCGGTCAAGACGAGCGGGGACCGTCCAGATTGCACGGCGTGTATTACATCTCGGACAATGGACTCGTTGCGTGCCTCATCCACGACGAGAGCAGAGTAGATATCCTGTATTGTCGTGTCCGCGCCGTCGCTGGTCATTCGAAAATCTGTGAGCTTCGGAAGGACAATATGGTCGAAGGGACTTGAATCGGTCATTGCCCGTACGCCGAGACTGAAGCGCGTCGGCCCACATTGCATGTAAATAATCGGATGATGCCCGTCCTTTCTCGTTGGCGTTGCTGTCAATCCAACTACGAACCTCGCTTTGATCTGGCGCATCACCCGCTCAAATGTAAAGGCTGAAAGATGGTGGCACTCGTCAACAATCACGTGTCCATATTCGGCCACAAAGTCCTTGACCTCTCGCTCGCGATGCAGGCTCTGAATAACCGCTACGTCTATTCTTCGAGTTCGTTTGGTTTTGCCGCCGCCGATTTGGCCAATCTCATCGATTGGAATTTCGAGGAACATTGCAAGCCGTTCCCGCCACTGGTCGAGCAACTGTTGGCGGTGCACCATCACCAGCGTGTTGGTCTTGCGTTTCGCAATCAACCATGCCGCCACTGCCGTCTTGCCAAACGCAGTCGGCGCGCAGATGAGCCCGTCGTCATGGGGGGTTACCTTCACTACCACTTCCTCCTGGGTCGCCCGCAAAGTCCCGTGAAACTCAGCCTCAATCGGCACACCCGCAAAGCGCTCGTCTCGCAGGATCGTTTTGACTCCGTGTCCTTCAATAAGAGCAAGAACTTCACCCAGACAGCCGCGAGGCAGGGCAACGTGGCGGGGTAAATCCTCTCCGCAGGCGATCACGCGTGGTTTGTCGAACGTCGAGAGCCGCATTGCCTGTGCCTTGTAAAACTCTGGATTTTGGAAAGCCGCGATCCGGAGAAGGCGATTTAGCATTTCGGGCGGCAACGCCTTCTTTTCGATAAAGATCAGATTAGATCGGACAATTTCGACACTTGAGGGGAGCGGCCCTTTAATCGGCCTGTCGGATCGCTTTCGGGAAGGCGGCAGGGTCCATGGATCGGGCTGATCTTCGTTGTCCGGGCTGGCAATCCGAACGCCGACTAAGTCGCCTTGCTGGAGCGCCTCCGAAATCAACCGCTCCAGTGCGAGCTGGGAAACGCGTTGAATGGAGGCGAGATAACTCCATTGGTCGGCGTGTGGCCGCAATTCATCGTCGAGAAACTCCGTGAATCCCGATTCGCGAGGGACCTTCTGAAGCGGTAGCGCGATCAGGTTGCCGAAACCGCCCTTAGGCATCGTGTCTTGATTCGGGAAAAATCTATCGTACGAATCCAGTCCTAGTTGATGACGCCGCTCCATCGTCCGTGTCAGGATCAGCGTGCCTAGTCGTCGTGCCACTCCGGCCGGGACAGGCCGGTCGAAAAAGAACCAGATGTGCGCACCGTTGCCCGAACGCGAGCGCTCTAGCGCTACGGGCACGTACAAGTCGCGGCACGTTGAAAGGAAGGCTGATGCGTCGTCCTTCCACGTCTTTTTGTCAAAATCAACCGCGAGGAACCAACAGGTTTCATTCAGCAGCAGCGGATACACGCCAAGAGTCTGTTTGCCTACGAGATGGGCATGAATCGCTTCGTCGGTTAGCGGAAGATTCTTGCGGGTCTCCTTGTCGACACGTTTTTGTAACGGGTCGCGATTTTCCCCTGCGTAGCGAGCCGATTTTCCGAGATTAGTTCCCGCCGTCCCGGAAGGGAGCGAGAGGTGCCCGCGGAGCGGAGCGTGCGAACGCCAGCGGGATGGCACGATCCCGCAGCAATCCCATGCCGCCGAAGCGGTCTCTGCATAATAGATCGAAGTGAGCGGGAGGAACTCCGCCTTGGCTACACCACCAAAAGAGTTCCCCCGCCGCGGAATGAACTTTGGGAGTTCGTACCTCCCAGAGGCCAGATCCTATGCAGATCCTACACCCATTTGCCGGCTCGGTCCAACAATACAACGAGCAGCTATCCAACCCCGATGCTCATCGTCCCAGCCACTGTCCGCAGTGCCAGACCAAGCGTCCACTCAGCGCGCATGGCTTCTACACGCGCACGCTCATCGACACAGCCTTCGACGGCGTGATTCGCGTGCGCCGCTACTTGTGCCACGCCTGCCGGCGCACTGTCTCTCTACTGCCGGAGTTCATCTTGCCCTACCTGCGGTCGAGCCTGATGGTGATGGCGCTGTTCCTCCTCGCCCGTCTGCTCGGCGGACAAACGCTGCCAGCCGCAGCGAAAACCGCGCCGCCTCCCATGCCCTACCAGCGCGGCCAGTTCTGGGTTCGCCGCTTCCGCGCGCAGGCCCAAGCGCTGTGCGCCGCGCTGGCCGCGCTGACTCAACCCGCTCCCGCGCCCGACTTCGTCCACCGCGCCCTGACCATGCTCGAATCCATCGGCTGGATCGCCGCTCATCGCTTCCTGTTTGCCGGCGTGCGCTGCCATCTGCTGGGCTGGCCGCGCGGTCTGGCTCCCGACGGCCGCCGCGCCGCATTCTCCTCCGTCGCAGCGCCCGTCTGAGCCTCCCCACACACCATTTGCATGGAACCGCGAAGCCTTCCACCGTAAGATGCCGTCCAGGAGAAACACTCGATGGACGACAAGGCCGAAAAAGTCGCGCTATTTCGTTACGGGCTGATTGCGCCTCTGGTGCTGGAGACGCTGCCCCGCGGCGAACTCACTCGGCGCGCGCAGCAGATCGCCGCCCGCCTCTACGACATTCCTCATTCCACCCGCCGCCAGGTCTCGGTGGACACGCTGCTGGATTGGTCGCTGCGCTATCGCCGCAACGGTCTGGCCGCGTTGTCTCCCCAACCGCGACAGGATCGCGGACAAGCCCGTGCCGTCGCGCCCGACACCGCCGCTCTCATCGAACGGCTCAAACGCGAGAACCCGCATCGCACCGGCGCGGCTCTGCTGCGCGAACTGGCCACCGCCAATCAGGCCGGCCTGTCGGCCTCCACTCTCTATCGTTTCCTGCGCGCTCGCGGTCTCACGGAACGCCAACTGTTGCTTGAAAAAGCTACCGCGCATAAAAAATACGAAGCGCAGTTTGCCAATCAGATCTGGCAGAGCGACATGTTGTTCGGACCCTGGGTCGGGCGGCCGGGCGGCGGCAAGCAGCAAGTCTTCCTTCAGGCCGCTCTCGACGATGCCAGCCGCCTCATCCCGCACGCCCAGTTCTATCCCAACCAGGGACTGGATGCTTTCCTGGACTGCCTGCGCCAGGCCATCGCCGCCCGCGGCATCCCCACCCGTCTCTACATGGACAACGCCAAGATCTACCGCTCGCCGCAGTTGGCCCGCATCGCCGCCTCCATCGGCATTCTCATCGTGCACACCCCTCCCTATCAGCCCGAAGGCCGCGGCAAGATCGAACGCTTCTTCCGTTCCGTGCGCGAACAGTTTCTGGCCTCACTCGATCCCAAGGTCCTGTTGTCGATTGAGCAACTCAACGAGCGCTTGTGGCATTGGCTCGACACCGTCTACCATCGTCGCGAACATAGCTCCCTCCAGACCACACCGCTGCTGCGCTGGCAGCGCGATATCGAACAGGTCCGTCAGCTTCCGCCGGACACCGATTTACGGCGTCTGTTCTTTCATCGCGTGGACCGGTTGGTGCGCCGCGATTCCACCTTCCTGTTGAAGAATCGTTTCTTTGAAGCACCCGCGCATCTGGCCGGCAAACGCATCGAAGTGCGCTTCGATCCGCTCGATCTCACCCAACTGGAGATTTACTCGGAAGGCAAGCCCGCAGGGGTAGCGCGGCTGGTCGATGCGGTCGTCAACGGGCTGCTGCCGCCCTGGGAGACGGAGGAGAAGTAGCCATGTGGGAATCCTTCTTCGGCTTCAAGAAAACGCCTTTCTCCGACAGTCCGGACGCCAAACAACTGTTCGCTTCCCAGGCCTGGAACCAGGTCAAGACGCGGCTGGAGTTCCTCGCCCAACATCACGGCGTCGGACTGATCACCGGCGAAGTGGGCGCGGGTAAATCCACCGCCGCACGCGTGTTCACCACGACCCTCAACCCCAACCTATATAAGATCCTCTACGTGCACTTCTCCTCGGGCTCGGCACTGGACCTGCTCCGTCAGATCGCCTTGGAACTGGACCTGGAACCGGCGCACTTCCGCGGCGACCTCATGCGCCAGATTGCCGGCGCCATCGTGCGCCTGAACCAGAGTAAAAAGCAGCATCCCATTCTGATCTGCGATGAAGCCCACTTGCTGCCGCATCCCGCCCTGGAACAGCTCCCGCTGCTGTTGAACTTCGACATGGACTCCTCCCGCTATCTCACCCTGTTGCTGGTCGGCCAGCCGCTGCTGCGGCGCACGCTTTCCCTTCAGATGCACGAAGCCTTGCGACAACGCATCGGCGTGCAGTATCACCTGGAGGGACTCACGCGCGACGAACTCGACGCCTATCTGGCGCAACAACTCAAAGCCGCCGGTGTGTCGCAGATACTGTTTGACGAGACCGCCCGCCAGGGCATGTATCAGGCCACCAAGGGGATTCCGCGCAAAGTCAACAAGCTCGCCATGACAGCTTTGCGGCTGGCGGCGACGAGTAAGTCGCAGACGGTGAGTGAAGCCATCTTACTCGATGCCACCACGGAGGCGATGCTGTGAAAGAGGACGCCGCCAAGACTCCCTCGAAACCCGCGGTGGTATCGCTGGCGCAGTTACTCGCCGAGCAACCGGCCTCCCCTCCGCCGGGCTGGATCGAGCCGGGACTGTTGCCGCCGCAAGGCATCCTGTTTGTGGGCGGCGAACCCAAGGTGGGCAAGAGCTTGCTGGTGGCCAATCTGGCGCTGGCACTGGCCGCCGGCAAAGATCGCGCCGGCTTCACCATCCCCGCCGCGCGCCGGGTTCTGGTCTGTCAGTTCGAACTGCCCACGCCGCAGTTTGTGGGGCGCTTGGCATCGATGCGCCGATCCGTGGGAGCCGCCGCCGACCAAAACCTGCTGGTGGACACGCGGGCCGGCGGCAATCTGCTGAGCGCCCCGCAAGGACTCAATCACTTTCTCAACGCCGCCCGTCAGGCTGCCGCCGAAGTGATCGTGCTCGATCCTTTGTACTCGACTCACGATCAGGACGAAAACGATACCCGCTCCATGGCGGCGCTGTGCCAGAGCCTGTTGCGGCTGCGCGATGCTTCCAAAGCCGCGCTCATTGTGGTGCATCACGTGCGCAAATCGATCGGCCGCGAAGAGATCGGCAGCGCTTTCCGCGGTTCCTCGGCGCTGCATGCCGTCGGCGATTCCTACCTGCTGCTCACGCGCCCCTCAGCCCATCTTGCCGCCGCCGTGGAGTTGCGCTTCCAGTTTCGCTACGCCGCGGCCTCTGAGCCTCGCTTGCTGCAACTCGATCCGCAGACGCTGTGCTTTTCCGCCGCTGGGGCGGCGCCGGCCCGCGCAGCGGTGGCGCGCAAGAAAGTGGAGCAGGAGCATGTAACTCAGGCGCTGGCCGGTCTGGGACGGCAGGCTCGCTATAACCAACTCCGCCAGCAAGTCATGGAGCAAACCGAGTGCTCCAAACGCACCGCCCAACTGGCGATCGGCGAAGCCTGCCGCGAAGGATCGATTGTTCAAGTTGACGGCCAATACCGGCTACCACTGTAGCTGCGCTTGGCCGCATCGAGGTCCGCTCGGGGTCGCGCCCGGGTGGATGCCCAGGGCCGATGCGACGGAGTTGGCTCCGAAGAAATCGGCTCACCAAAGCCCTCCCGCAGTTCCCGAATCGGGGCGCGGGAGGGCTCTCTGCTTTCCGACCGACACAACAACAGCCTGCATTTCTTTGGTGAAACTCCCGAGCGGAGGCCCTGGGCTATAAAACGCGCGCCCGGCCGCTTTTGCCGGGCGTTCTAACTTGCTTTCCCACGCTCCGGGATACCACCGGTGCCTACACGGGTGAGTATCCTATCCCGGTCCTTCACGTCACTATGCACTCGGAAGCGGGCCAATTCGACAAATCTCGCTGGGAACTACCGTGAGCAGGTCGAGGGAAAACAGTGTGACCCGTTACAGTTTTCGCTCCTCGGGCTTCGCCGCATTGTAGGCGTGCCAGTCACGCTCCGTTCGCGGCGAGTAGCCGGAGCGGCCGTCCGGACTTTCCCATCTCTGCGCGTACACGTCCTCTCGACCGCGGAAGAGGGATCTGAACAATGCGATCTTCTCACCAGTGCCAAGCTTGGTCCTATTCGAAGTCGGTTCAACAGGTCGTTGCGTTGGCTTCGCGACAGCCTCGGAGGCAATGTCATGGTCGGCGAGCAGACTCCGGAGCCGGGCATTTTCCTGCTCCAAATGAAGGCACTTCCTGCGAAGCGCATCGATTTCGGCGCTGTCAGCGCGATCGCCGTTCACCAGTCCATGATCCCACCAGCGTACGATTGTCTTGCTAGGCTTCAGGTTTGGCTTACGCCGGATTTGAATGCTCACCCTGTCTTGGGCGCACAAAGGCCTGTTCAATATTGATATCTGTTCACGTCACGTGTACAATAAACCAAGATGAACAAGTAGCGCATGTGATCCATGACGACCGCCGAACAACGCATCTTAAACGAAGCCGAACATGCTCTTGAGCGAACCACGGGACTCGTTGTCGAGATACATCCGGCCCCGGTTGGTAGGGATCGCGGGATCGATGCTGTTCTTGAGCTGATTCAGGATCGTCGCAAACACCGCTTCCTTGTCGAAGTCAAAGCGGTAGATCGGTTTGAGACCCCGGCACTAATCAAGGCCAAAGGACAGGCTCACCGCGAGCCGACCCTGCTGGTTGCGCCCTACATCACTCGCGAGGTAGCCGAACATTGCCGCCAACTCCATGTGCCATTCATCGATACTGCGGGTAACGCTTTTCTAGAAGTGCCAGGGCTGCTCGTCTATGTCGTGGGCAATACCAAGCCGGCTAAGCTCCACTATGATCTCTTCCGCGCCTTGAACCCCGCCGGTCTCCAAATTGCCTTTGCGCTTGCGTGCCGACCCAGATTGGTTCAAACGACTTATCGAGAAATCGCCGTGCAGGCCGGCGTTGCGCTGGGCACTGTGGGGCCAGTCCTGAAGGATCTCGAAGCCCGAGGATACCTGCAGTTCAAGAATGTAGCGGATCGAAAACTACTGGACCCGGAGCGCATGATCGAAGAGTGGGTCACTCATTATCCGGTCACGCTTCGTCCCAAACTCAACCCGAAGCGATTTCAGGCCGACGTCCAACGTCTTCAGCAAGTCAATCTGCCGCAGAATGCCTACTGGGGAGGTGAACCTGCCGCCGAAAGGCTGACGCGATATCTCAAGCCTGCGGAATTCACGATCTATGCCCGCGAACCCATCGTCCAACTGGTTGCCGCCGGGCGGATGCGCGCCGATCCCACGGGCAACGTCGAGATTCTGGACACGTTCTGGAATTTCGACGCAGAAACAGCTTTCCCCGATGTCGTTCCGCCTCTGCTTGCCTACGCGGATCTCCTGGCCACACACGACGGTCGGGATGCTGAAGCAGCGCGGATGATCTATGAGCAACGAATTGCCCCCGCATTCCATTCCGCCAAGTAGTCCGGTCGACCCCTCCGTCATCCGTGTTCTTCGGGTGCTCGATCCAATCGCAAGTGTGGCCGGCTGCGAGTACTTTGTTGCAGGTGCTACCGCGAGAGACCTCATCTTGGTTCATGTTTACGGCCTCCGGCCGGGCCGCGCGACTCGCGATATCGATTTCGGAATCGCGGTCCGAGACTGGGATCAATTTGCATGGTTCAAGGAGCGTCTTGTCGCAACCGGCCAATTCAAATCTGACCGGAAGATGCTGCAAAGGCTGATCTATTTCGATCTATCCGCTGAATTTTCAGTCCCAATCGATCTGATCCCTTTTCGCGGGGTGGCGTCCGACGACAACACCATCAAGTGGCCACCAAGCCGTGACATCGTAATGAATATTGCTGGTTTCGAAGAGGCTTTGGCCTCATCCATCTCAATACAGTTGGAAGACAATCTCAGGGTTCGCGTGGCGTCACTACCTGGGCTGACGCTTCTAAAGCTCATTGCATGGTCGGATCGAAGCCGTGAGACCAATAAGGACGCTGCCGACCTCTACCGACTTCTGACAACCTATGCTGACGCGGGTAATACGGACCGCCTCTATGAGCACGAGTTGCATCTGCTGGAGGCGGTTGGTTTCGACATGGAACTCGCGGGAGCACAACTCCTGGGACGCGATGTCGTGCGTCTTTGCACGCCGATCATTTTGGCTCAGATCCGATCGCTTCTCGGATCGCAATCAGACCTCGAACGACTCGTGAGACAGATGGTTCAAACCTCAACGCACTCTGAAGCCACGCCAGCAGTGGAGCGCGTCGTCAATTCTTTTTGTGGGGGAATTCGAAGCGATGGCTAGGGTTAGCGCATAGGCAGCGACGACCGATCCCCCCGCCTTGGGCGCGTGAAGGTCCCTTCCAAACCGTCCATTCCGTTTTCCGTTTTTTCAGTCTTTCCAATAACCTGGGGAATCTGCTCTTCGCTCGACGGACAACCCCAACAGGTGTTTCAGATAGGCTGTTGATACGGTTTTGATACAGTCAGAAAGCAGGTGGCCTTCCCCCTCGGCGGTCACGTGAAAAGCGGCCAATGAGGGTCGAGTGAAATTCCGCACTTTTGGTGGAGGTTCATGGAGCGCTGGGATTGGTAATAGAAAGTGGACTCATGAGCGCGAAAACCCCGGTTGCAGTCACGAGCGGCACAAGTCAGCAACGCCCACTACACGTCAGCGTGGATGCGTAGACCGGCGTCATCAGAGAAATTTGCGCCGCTCCTACCAGGCAACTCGCACAGGCGTTGAGTAGCCGGTAACCGGAACCGATCGTTCCGTGCCGGATCGATCTACTGACGCCGTCACGCATGATTGGCAAAAGACTCAAAAATCGCGATGATGGTTTCGTCGCTGACCGTGTCCGGTGCTTGTGAGCGCATAAACATGAGGCCGGGCACCAGCGCCTGCAGGAGCACCACGAATTTATCAAGCGGCAGCGACAGTTCACCTACCTTAATGAACTTAAGCAACTGCGCGCGCATCTGCGCGATGTGCAACGGTCCGGCCTCGGCCACCCGCACTCGCATTTCCTCGTGGGTCAGCGTGTAAAGCAGAAACTCTGCGCGCATTGGCGCTTCGAGCCTGGCCTCGGGCATATCAGCAATGAGGGCCTCTGCCAGCCGACGCAGACGCGCTTTTAAAGTTCCCTTCAAGCTTTGTGGCCAGCCGAATCGCTGGTCTCGCTCTGTCGTCCAGGTAATGACCGCCGCCAGAAACAGCTCATCCTTAGAGGCAAAGTTATCGTAGATGGCGCCCTTTGTGAGACCGGCGCGTGCCGCGATCTCATCGAGCGACGCACGGTGGAACCCCTTCTCTCCGATCGCCTCGTGGGCGGCCTTTATCAGCCGCGCTTGAGTTCGAGCGCGGCGCTCACCAGGGTTTTCAGGCTTGGGTTTTGTAGTTTTGCTTGACACGATTCCAAGCATACTATACAGTACGTACTGAATGGTATGTTTAGTGGCGGCCAGCTTTTGGATCAGACTTCTTTCCCGCGGCGCGGTGGGTCTATTGCTTCTTCTTGCGATCCTTACTGTCACTTTTCTCGCTTACCGTGCACATCGCCAGAGCGCTTCTGTGGCAGCTCTCGCAATCCGCACTCCCAACGGGATCGACGAAGCATTGTTCGTGCGGGCTGGCGGCATCGACCAATGGGTCAGCATTCGTGGAGAAAACCGAAGTAACCCGGTAATGCTTGTCCTGCATGGCGGCCCAGCGACCTCCTACATGTCTTTCACAACATTCTTCCAGCCCTGGGAGAGATACTTCACCGTGGTGCAATGGGACCGTCGCGGTGTTGGCAAAACGTTTGGCCGCAAACGGTGCGGGACGCGCTGAAAGACGTGGACCGCGTATTTCTGGTCGGGCCCGTAGCTGCGAGTCTCGCCGAGCTCGAGGGCAAGGCGACGGATGAGATCAAGCGGTCCGGAGTCCGCCGGATCGTGAAGCTTTCGGCCATGGGACCGCGCGACGTTACTTTTCCGCGCCAGCATGCCGAATCCGAGGACTACATCCGGTCTTCGGGTGTCGATTTTACGTTCTTGCGGCCCAACGGTTTCATGCAGAACATGGTCATCTACAATGGCGCGATCATCCGGGCGCAAAGTGCATTCTACGGGTCGCAGGGCGAAGGTCAGGTCAGCCACATCGACCTTCGCGATATCGCGGCAGTCGCCGTGAAAACTCTGACCGAAGACACTCACTTGAGCAAGGTCTACACGCTCACGGGTCCCGAAGCGCTGAGTAACGCCCGTATGGCTGAAATCCTTTCAGCGACCTTGGGCCGCGAAATCAAATATGTAGACCTCGATCCGGAGCAGATGAGGCAAGCGTTGTTGGCGGCGGGCACGCCGGAGTGGTCGGCGAGCGGGATCCTCGAACTGAACGGGCTCTATCGCAGGGGCGGCGCAAGCACGGTGAATCTCGACGTCGAGCATGTTCTGGGCCGCAAGGCCATTAGCTTTGAACAGTACTCACGGGACTATGCGGAAAATCTTCAGGCAGAAACTGGTTCTACCGCTTGAGACGTGTCGATTTCGGATTAGTCATAGGTCGTAGAGATGAGGAGAGAACACTATGAAATTTCTGTTACTGATTTACGACCAGGAAAAGCGCTCGACCGCGTTAAACGAAGCCGAGCAGGCCTCCGACTATCAGGAGTTCGCGGCGTTTGGAAACGAATTCGCCGCCGCAATCAAAGGAGGGGAAGCATTGCAGCCCACGCCGACGGCTAAAACCATCCAGGTACGGAACGGCAAACCCTTGGTGACCGATGGACCGTTCGCCGAAACCAAAGAACAACTGGGCGGTTATTATCTGGTGGAAGCTAAGGATATCGATGCGGCGCTGGCAATTGCCGCGAAGATCCCCTGGGCGCGCTTCGGATCGATCGAAGTCCGGCCGGTCATGCAGTTTTCTTAGTCGCCAGGGTCGATTCCAGCAAGATCGAACGTCGTCAAGATGGACGCACCCTTGAGCGTGCGTCCAAGCTACAACCAAAGGAGCAAAATCATGCAATCCAGTAATTCAACGGCGGCGGCTATCGCCAGGCCACAATCATTAACGTCAGCGGAAATCGAGCAGGCAAATTTGCACTTGGAGCAAACGCGCAACCTCGCCATCGGCGCATTTGCGGGATTGTCCGAGGCGCAATGGAGGTTCAAGACGGCTCCAGAAGTTTGGTCCATCGCCGAAAACATGGAGCATGTCGTCTTCGTACAGGAGCGCCTGCTCGGCATGGTCCGGGATCAAATCCCCAAGGCGCCGCTGGCCCCCGCCGATCGCGACGTTCAGCTCGTGGACGCGATCATCATCAACCACTTCCCCAACCGGCTCGCCAAGTTTCCGTCTCCCGAAGCGCTCCATCCCAAGGGTGATTGGAAGCTCTCCGAGCGCGCGATCGTGTCGTGGCAAATGCCCGGAACCTTGCAGCATGCGTCGAGTGGGTGCCCGATCTGCGCTGGCACGTTTTGGAATCGCCACCTTTAAGAGCTGTTTCGAAAGGCGAATACGTTCTAATGGACGGCTATCAATGGATTCTCGCCCTACGAAGTGTTGATGAAGATGAATCCCTCTTCGGTGATCGCGTTGAATCATGCCGTCGCCGTCGCGATGAGCGGGCCGATCGAGGACGGTTTAAAACGAATCGACGATTTCTGTTCCGAATCTCTGGATCAGTATTACCTGTTTCACGCCGCTCGCGCAGTTCTGCTGGGGCGGCTGGATCGGCGCTCTGAGGCTGCCGCCGCGTATCGACGGGCTCTCAGCCTGGCCACGAATCAGCTTGAAATCGACTTCCTCTTGCGGCGGGTTCGTCAGATGGAAAGCGCTACAACATCATCCAATAAACTCGGGTTCTGACCGATAAAGGCCGATGCCGACGTGTGCCCGAAATGGAATTCGATCTTCCACTGCGGTCGGGATTAATCGGCTCGCCCGTGAGAAGCTGCTTAGAATTGCCGCGGCTTATAGGCAGAACAGGTGCTAACACGCCTGAGACAATGTCTCCAAGCAGGTCCGGGTAGGTACCCAGGCACTTCTCGAGTGAGAGGCAGTTTCCAGTAGCGCCGTTTCTCGTCAACTTCCAAATGCTCGACCATGTTTGTATCCGGACGCTACCCCGTATGCGGGCGTCGTAAACTACGTAATCGGTACGCATGCGGATCAACTTGTTCGGCAATCTGCGGATCAGCTTCGCGGGACGTCCAGTCACTGCTGTCAACACGAACCGTCTCCAGTCCCTGATCGCATACTTGATCCTTCATGGCGATGCGCCGCAGCCGCGCGAGCGATTGGCGTTTTTGCTGTGGCCGGCCTCCAGCGAATCGCAGGCGCGCACGAATCTGCGGCAACTTCTCCATCATCTGAAGCGAGCCTTGCCGGCCGAATGCAATTTCCTGGAGACGACTCATGTCACGGTTCGATGGCGGCAAGACGGAAGCTATGCGATCGACGTGGTTGATTTTCAGACCGTGATCGCTGAGGCCGATTCCGCACGAACGGAGAACGATGGCGCCCGGGAGATCCAATCGCTCACCGCCGCGCTACAACTTTACGAGGATGACCTTCTGCCGGCCCTCTACGACGACTGGCTCACGCCGATGCGCGAAGAGTACCGGAAACGCGTTTCCGAGGTGCTGCAGCGACTCGCCACGCTGTTCGAAGAGCAGAAGGACTACGCCGCGGCTATCCCATGCGCTGAACGCCTGGTGGCACTCGACCCACTCGGGGGTGCGCGACTTGGGCGTAACGATTCGCGAGTTTTCTTTTTTGGTGGCATGAAACCGAGCGTAGTGATACGCTAGGTTTATCAGGAGACTTTATGCACGATTCTCTGGCTGACCTGGAAAGCCGCCGCGCCACTGTTCAATTGCAGATCGTCCAGTTGGGTGACATGCGGTCCGGCTGCATTACCGGAACAAGTGGTCGTTGTGGAAATCTTAACTGTCACTGCCATCGGACCGGTGATCTTGGCCACGGCCCTTACTTTCGGCTGACACGCAAGGTGAAGGGCAAAACCGTCACCGAGACGTTTTCCTCTCCGGCGAGTTTGGCCAAAGCGCAGCGCGAGGTCGCCGAGTGCCAGCGCTTCCGGGAACTGGGCGAGCAACTGTTGGATGTCAATGAACAGATCTGCGAGTTGCGGCCAGTGGAGGAGAACTCGCCGTCAGCCCAGGAAAAAAAACGGTCGAAGCGATCCAAAAGGAAGTCACGCGCGAAGTAGAGCAACTGTTGCGCGTAGCCTTTGGTGCCCGCCGCAAGACGGGGCGTTTGGATCTGGAAGCCCTGGAGTTGGCCGTGCGTTCGGCCATGCATCAGGCGGGGGCGGCAGTGCTAACCAAACTGTTGCAGTTCCCAACCCCGACTGCGGACCAACACAACATTGCTTGCGCCTGCGGACACCAGGCCCGTTATCGGGAGTTGCGCTCCAAGCCGGTCCTCACTGCGGTAGGTAAGTCGGAAGTGTCGCGCCCCTACTACCTGTGCCCCCATTGCCATACGGGCCAATTCCCCGCTGATGTCGAACTGGATATCGAGAACACGGAACTCTCTCCTGGGGTGCGTCGCATGCAGGCGGTAGTGGGCCAAGGGTCGCCCTTCGACCACGGCCGTCAGCAGATGAAGCTCCTCGCCGATCTGGAGGTGACAACCAAAGCTGTGGAGCGGACGGCTGAAGCTATCGGAGAACACATCGCAGCAGACGAGCAGGAGGAGATCCAGCGGGCCGTGCAGTTGAATCTGCCGATGGTCGTGGGCGAATCGGTTCCGATCCTGTATGTGCAAATGGATGGAACGGGAATACCAGTGGTGAAGAAGGAGACGGTGGGTCGGCAAGGCAAGACCGAAGGCCAGTCATCCCATACGCGGGAAGTAAAGTTGGGATGCGTCTTCACCCAGACCGACTGGGACCAGGAAGGCTACCCGATCCGCGATTCTGACTCCACTACCTACGCCGGCGCCATCGAGACCGCCGAAGAGTTTGGAAAGCGTATTTACCTGGAAGCCTGGAAACGCGGCTGGAGCCGCGCTCAAAAGAAGGTGGTCATGGGCGATGGGGCCGAATGGATCTGGAATCTTGCCGAGCAACATTTTCCCGGCGCGGTGCAGATTGTCGATCTGTATCACGCGCGCCAACATCTCTGGGAGTTGGCGCGCCGGCTGCACCCCAATCAAGAGGCCAACCAGAAAGCTTGGATCAAGCTCCACCAGCGGAGATTACTCGACAAAGGAAAAATCGAGAAGCTGGTGTGTGCCCTTCGTTCCATCGTTTCCACCAATCCCGAAGTGATCGAAAAGATTCGCATCGAGGCTGACTACTTTGACAGGAACGTGGCGCGCATGCGCTATCCCAAGTTTCGACGCGAGCACCTCTTTGTCGGCTCGGGTGTAATCGAGGCCGGCTGTAAAACCGTGATCGGCTCCCGGCTCAAACAGTCCGGCATGTTCTGGACGGTTCGGGGTGCCAACGCCATCGTCTCCCTCCGATGCTGCCATCTCAACGGCCGGTTTGAGGACTACTGGGAGGCGCGACGGGCGGCATGATTCCCACTTCTACGTCGCGCACCCCCCACTCGGCGAGTCGCACCATCAATTGCTGATCAAGCTGCATGCCGCCAATCAGGACCGCTCGAGCGCACTGCGCGCCTACCACCAGTGCATGCGCGTTTTGCGGCGCGAAATGGGTGTGGAACCGGGTCCGGCGACCGTGGAGCTGTTTGAACGAATTCTCAAAACAGAGCGAGATCGCGGAGCTTCGCGTGAGTGGAGGCCCGGATCTCCAGCGGCGAAGTCGGTTTCGGAACTGCAGAAAGTGCGGGCACTGATCGGGCGCACCAGGGAATGGCATCAGTTGACATCGGCCTGGCAGTCAGCGCTGGAGGCGGGTCCGCGAGTGGCCGTGATCTCGGGCGAGCCGGGGATCGGCAAGACGAGACTCGCGGATGAGTTATATCAAGCATGCGTGCGCCAGGGAAATGCGGCTGCGCGCAGCAGGTGTTATGTCGGACAGGGACAAGTGGCCTATGCGCCTGTTGCGGCGTGGCTGCGTTCCGATGTGGTTCGCGCGGGATGGACGGGCCTCAGGCCCGAGCAAATGGTGGAAGTGGCACGGCTGGTGCCGGAAATCCGTGAGCAGTTTGCCAATGTAGAACAGCTCGGGCCCGGGCACCCCAGCCCGCTCACCGAAAGCTGGCAGCGCCTTCGCTTCTACGAATCGATGAGCGCCGCTTTTGGAAAGAGCCGCAAGCCGCTTCTGCTGTATCTCGATGACATGCAATGGTGCGACCCCGATTCGTTCGAGTGGCTCAACACGCTGCTGACCTCGCCGGCCGCGGCTCGTGTCCTTGTGCTTGGGACGGCGCGGGTTGAAGAAACGGGCCGAGAACATCCATTTACCGCGTTTGTGGCGGGACTGCGGCGATCGGGGATGGTACTAGAAATTCCGTTGGAGCCTTTGGACGAGGAGGAGACGGCGGACCTGGCGCGACTCGAATCCGCCCAACCGCTAGAAAGCGGAAACCTGGGAGAGATCTTCCGGGCCACTCGGGGCAATCCGCTATTTGTCGTGGAGAGTGTCCGGGCCGGGCTACAGAGCACGCGGGTGCATGCCGTCATCGCAGCCCGCCTGGGACAGCTTACGGCGGCTTCTTACGAACTCGCCGGCGTTGCGAGCGTGATCGGGCGCCCCTTCTCCTTCGAATTGCTAGAGAAGGCGACGGATTGGGACGAAGCCAGCGTTTCCCAAGCGCTCGACGAACTCTGGCGGCGGCGGATCATCGAGAGCCGCGGGGCTTCCGAGTACGATTTCACACACGACCGCCTGCGCGAAGTGGCTTGCGCGGAACTGAGCCTGGTGCGTCAACGTTATTTGCACCGGCGCGTGGCGCGGGCGCTAGCCGAAGTGTATGAGGCCGACATCGAAAGCTGGGACGGGCAGATTGCGTCGCATTTCGAACAGGCCGGAATGGCGGAAGAGGCTATCGAACACTACTGGCGGGCAGCTGCTTATGCGCGCCAGCGGTACGCGGACACGGAGGCGGCGGACCTGTTGAGGCGCGCCCTGGCGCTGTGCCGGGGATTTTCCGAGTCGGACCGGAGGTTGAAACAGGAGCTGGATTTGCTGGTCACGCTTGGTCCCGCGCTGGTGGCCACGGAAGGCTACTCCGCGGCAGAAGTGGGTGAGACGTACGAGCGCGCGCTGGACCTTTCGAGACGGCTCGACAGCCGTAATATTTTCGTGATTCTGAGCGGTGTCTGGGTCTTTCACGCGGTGCGGGGCGATCTGGAAAAAGCGCAGCAGTTGGGCCTCGAATTTCTCAAAGTGGTGGAACGGGAGCCTACTCCGGGGCTCATGCTGGCGGCGAACTTCGTCTTGGGATGCACCGTGTTTCATTTGGGCCAACTGGAAGCGTCGTACAACCACATGACCGCCGCCATCCACGCGCACAGCGGTCCCGCGGAATCCGTGCTGGCGCTGTTCGCCGGACCGGACATCGGCGTCTTTTGCCGCTCTTACCTCGCCCATCTCGCATGGCACCGCGAAGACGGGAATTACGCCGATTCTCACGCTGCCGAAGCGATAGGGGCGGCCAGGCGGATGCGCCACCCCTTCAGCCAGGCGATCGCACTCGACTATGCCGCGATGCTGCATGTCTTCCGGGGCGAGAGCCGTGCGGCGCTGGAACGCGGACGGGAAGCCGTGGAACTGTGCAGCCGGCATGGTTTCGCGTATTACCTCGCAATGGCGAATGTCCTTACCGGCTGGGCAGGCGCGGCGGAGGGTGACGTAGCCGCCGGCCTGGCACAGCTTCGGGAAGGGCTGGATGGGATGCGCCGACTGGGTGCCGAACTCCGCCTGCCGTACTATTTCACGTTGTTAGCGGAAACATTCGGGCGCGCCGGTCTGGTTGGCGAGGCCCTGGCCAGTCTCTCCACTGGCTTTGCATTCGCAAGTAAGAACGGCGAGGAATGGGCAGTCGCGGAGTTGCATCGTGTACAGGGGAATCTGCTGGCCGCCGAAGGAAAGCCCGAAGACGCTCGAGCTAGCTTCCAGAAGGGGCTGGAGGCTGCGCGGCGGTCGGGTTCGCTGGCGTTCAAGCGAAGATTGTCGATTCTTGCCGATGGAACGGCCGGAACCACCTCCATAGAACGCTCTTAGAACGCCGCCTCGGGCAAAGTAGACATATCTGGCGCGAAAATAAACCACGCGCTGGCCAGAGGAGAACAGGAATGTCATTACAACAAGCTATTGCCGAATTTCGTGGCCAATTCCGCGGGATAGTCATCGAGCCGGGAGATGCGGGATACGACGAGGCGCGAAAAGTCTATAACGCAATGATCGATCGCAAGCCGAGGCTGATCGCGAAATGCACCGACGTCGGCGATGTGATGGCCGCCGTGCGGATGGCGAAGGCCAACGCTTTGCGGGTTTCGATCCGCGGTGGCGGGCACAACGCCGCCGGTCTGGGCGTCTGCGATGACGGCCTGGTAATCGATTTGGCGCCGATCAAGTACGTGAGGGTGGATCCTTCATCGCGCACCGTCCTGGTGGGCGCGGGTTGCACGTGGAGCGATGTGGACCATGCGGCGCACGCTTTCGGTCTTGCTGTGCCGTCGGGCATCATCTCGAGCACTGGGGTTGCCGGCCTTACGTTGGGCGGAGGAATGGGCCACCTGACTCGAAAATACGGGCTCACCATCGACAACCTGCTCTCGGTCGATATGGTGCTCGCGGACGGCAGTTTCGTAGTCGCGAACGCCGAGGAGAACGCCGACCTGTTCTGGGCGGTCCGCGGCGGAGGGGGAAACTTCGGGATCGTGACCTCGTTCTTGTTTGAGGCGCACCCGGTCAGCACCGTTTGCGCCGGCCCGATGCTCTGGAATTTGGAAGATGCCGCGGACGTGATGAAGTGGTACCGCGAATTCATAACGCAGGCGCCAGAAGAAATGAACGGCTTCTTCGCGATGCTGACCGTACCGCCGGGTCCGCCCTTCCCCGAGGAGTTGCATCTCCGTAAGATGTGCGCGATCGTCTGGTGCTATCAAGGTTCAATGGAGCAGGCGAATGCGATTCTAGAACCGATTCGCGGCTACCGTCAGCCAGCTTTCGAGTTTTTTGTGCCGATGCCGTTTCCGATGCTCCAGGGAATGTTCGATGGGATTTATCCTACCGGTCTGCAATGGTACTGGAAGGCCGATTTCTTTAAGGTACTGAGCGACGAGGCGATTAAGAAGCATCTCGAACACGCGTCCGGTCTACCGACCTGGCAGTCGACCATGCACTTGTATCCGGTGAATGGAAAAGTGAATCGAGTGGGCGAAGCCGACACCGCGTTCAGCCATCGCGATGCCGTCTGGAGCGAGGTGATTGTGGGAGTGGACCCTGATCCCGCAAACTGCGGGAAAATTACCGAGTGGGCCAGGGGGTATTATGATGCGCTGCATCCGTTCGGCGCTGGCGGCGCTTACTTGAATTTCATGATGGACGAAGGCGAGGATCGCATTCGGGCTTCGTACCGGGGGAACTACGAGCGGCTTTCGGCCATCAAAGCGAAGTACGATCCCGGGAACTTCTTCCGCGTGAACCAAAACATCCGGCCTGCGGGATAGAGGCCCAAGTCACACAGCACCGAATTGAAAATCGCATCCTTCTCGGCGGTCGCCACGAACCAGTCCGCGACAAAGAATCGGTACATGAACTCCATTCCAATCACGTTGTCACGGCCTGAAATGACCTGAGAGTGCAAAGTCATTGAAAAACCGTGCATCATGGCCAGCACAGGAGCTAACACGCCATTGAATGCCGAGGTAACCACTCGCAAACGGCCACTCATATGAAAACGACTGTTTGAGGACAATAGCCGTCGCCGTTTGGGTCAACTCGACTTTGCGTTCACGGACCCGACCGCGTCCTCTGGGAGCCGTACGGCTAACGGCCAAGTCCTCGACTCCTCCGTCGTTCTCGTTCTTTGGCCTTCTCCTGTTCGAGTGCGAATGCGGTGTGAACCAGGGCTTTCTGATAGCGGCCGAGCCATCCATTCCAGCCGGCATCCTGAGGGTTAACACCTCGTCGTGTCATTTCGCGCGCCGTCTCGCGAAGGTGGGCCTTGTTGCTTAGGATGGCTTCCGAATCACCCATGTCCTTGATCTCCACCACCGGGCCGCGAATAGTGGATAACTTGCGGAGCCGAATGAACGAATTGGTTTGCAGCCCTCGTTGACTGCGGAGTTCTTCCATCTCTGGCGTGCGGTAGATGTGGTAAACGTGTCCGTCCGTACCCTCCAACATCAGGTAGCTGCGCCCGGAAGCTTCCTCCTCCCCATGCACCAAGATCCTGCCTTCAATGGACGTGAGATCGCGAACATCAAGCGTCGTCATTGGAAGCCTGTCATCGGAGAGCAAGACGCCGTGCACTGCCAACGTCTTCTGTCGATCCGTGCTGCGTTGCATCGCTCGAAGTACCTGCTCGCAATCGCGCCGCACTACCCAGCTTGCTCCGCCGGTCGATTCCGCCAGGCCCATCCGGTGAAGAACGGCGAGGCGTGAAGCCTCATGTTGAGTTCGTAGGCGCGCGGTCTCGCTCAAACCAGGCTCAATGGGATTCCGAACAACCTCGAAATACTCGGGGCCGAAATCCGCGTTCGGATTCGATGCTTCCCGCATGATCCTGCGGTCGAGCGATGTGAATCTGGACTCCGAGATCTCGCGCCGCTCGGCATCTGCCGCATCGAGCTCAGTGCGAAATCCAAGCTGGCGAGTGCATAGGTGCTCGGCGGCGCTCCGAATCCCTTGCTGGATGTACTCGCGGCTCATGCGCAAGCTGGTGCCATCGGTTCTGAGACCCCGGACCACGATGTGAACATGGGGATGTTCGGTGTTGTGATGTTCGACCCCAACCCATTCGAGGCCGGTACCGAGGTCCTTCCCCATACGTTCCATCAGATCGGCGGTTAGACGGCGCAAATCCGCAAAATCACCAAATTCTGGGGAGATGATCAACTTCCACAGTCGCTCGTCGCCGGATCTCTGCCAGTCTTCAAGCCGGGCCGCAATGTCGATTTTCTGGTCCTCGCGGCCGAAGCCCACGCCCTCCACCGGATTTTCGTGTGTGGCGCTCTCGCGTGCGAGGTATCTCCCGTGCGCCTTCCATTGCCCCCGTGTCTTGTTGTTCAGATAAGTCACCCGGACTGCACAGCGCTGCCGGTAGGGACGTGTGCTCGCCATTTTTCCGCCAGAGGTGCCGCGGTTGCGGATTTTTCGCGAGCTGCGGGCGTAGTACATGAGCAGCTTGAATCCGCTAGACCATGCAATGGGTTCGTCCGTCGGACGCCGAGGCTTTGGTGGCCGCAGCCTAGTCTTTCGCTCGTCGTCAGTTCGTGCCATGTGTCACCAGATCCTTCAGGCCAGTGAGGGCATCGCCGGACATGCTTCGACCGGCAGCCTTGATCAGTAGGTGGTAGCGGTCCTTGGCTCGGGCGACGGCCTGGGGCTGCGCGTCGATCGATGGCTCCGGCAGGCACGTAAGAACTGTTTTGACAAAGGTATCCAGCAGAGCGTGGAGTGCCTGCTGGCTCCGGACAATGCGGACATTGTCACGGGACATGCCTTCAAACCCTCCCGTAATCAAGGCTTCGGCTTTGGTCAGCTCGGGTCGACCGGTCAACTCGTTCTGGATTGCCGCCCGGATGAACGCGCTCGGACTTGTATAGCCTCGCGCTTTGACGGCCTCGTCGATCCGAACCCGATCTTCCTGGCTCAATCTGATCGCGACCCTGGCCCGACGTGCCGCGCCCGTATTTTGTCTCATAAAGCTGCTCCTTCACTAACTAAGAGGATTTTTGAGACCGATTCCTCATCCTGAAATCGCGCGTCAAACATTTGTTTGACACGACTGTGATTTCGTTCGACGATTCAAAACCCTTACAGCCCGGCGCTTGCGCCGGAAAAACAAACCAGACGTAGCACGTTTCCTTTATGTTCCACTACCCCTTTTTTTGGCTGTCTGGGAGAGGTCTTCAGCGCCGCAAAAGTTGCAATCCGATGCACTTCGATCACAAACTGATGCACCCCCTGAGCAGAACCCAAGACTGATGCACTTTGTTCACAAACTGTTTGCAAAGTGTTGCACATCGCAAAAACTTGCGAGTCCGTGTCCCGACCCGCCTCCGCCGTTTCCTTAGTAATTGAGGGAGGGAAATCAAGCGACATCCGTGGGCACTCCACAACAGCGTCAGAGAAGATCTCGATCGGACCTGGTCCACTTGCGGTCACTGGCCTCTACCCAACCTGCCAGTAAGATTGGACAAGTCATCTGGGCGTGGGCCGAAATCGAGGTCTGTTTGGCTTCGGGGATGAAGCTCAAAGAGGTCTGGGAAGCCGCGAGGAAAGATGGACTCGACGTGTCTTACGCGCAATTCCGTGTGTATGTCTCTCGGATTCGGCGGCGCCGTCAACACCCCGCTTCCGTCGGACCACTGCCGCCGGCAGCTACGACCAATAACGACGGTTGCCCACCCGCTGTAGTACCTTCAGATCCCTTTCTCAATCTGCGATTGGAGCGGGAGAAAAAGGAAAAGTCCGGTTTCGAGTACGATCCATTCTCGATTAACAAGAACCTCATCTGATCGGCCGCCTTGCTATGAAGACACGGTTAAATGAGCAAATTTCGTGTCCCGAAGGGTCTCCGCCGTTTCCTTATTAATTGAGGGGCACTTTTTCGCCAACGCTTTTATGGTCGCCAAACTCCATTCGCCATTCCGCTCCACCATCGACGAACTGCCCATCCGAGTTCGGGAAGCCGCCATTTTTCTTGGCGTGAGCCCACAAACGGTGTATCTTTGGGTTGAGCGAAAGCAGATTCCCCATCTCCGCGTGATGGGCCGCAACATCCGGTTCTTGAAATCGGAGTTGGAGCCCTTCCGCGCTCAGTTCAAACAGGAGACTGGGAATGGCAAGACCTAGAAGAGATGATGGGGGCTTGTATAAGCGCGAGGGGTCGAAGGTCTGGTGGATGCGGTACCGAGATAAAGGCGGTATACGACGCCGGGAATCGACTCTCACCGAAGACTGGGGCGAAGCGCAGAAATGCCTCAGAGAGCGTTTGCAGGCCCGAGACAACAACACGCTGCCCGCGCTGCGTCGCGGCCAGGACTTGCAGTTTGGAGAATGGGCGGACTTTTACTTGGAGAACTTTTCCAAGCCGCCGTTTCGCGCGGAAAAGACTCACGCGGTCAACCAGCGGGCATTGAAGCATCTGAGAAAGACTTTCGAAACTATTAAGCTCGCGGATGTGACCGCTGACGACATCGAGATGTATCTTCGCCGCAGGCTCAAACAGCGGGCGCTGGTGAAGTCGAAGCATGGATTCTTGGAGAAGCAGGTGCTAAAGGCAACAACGGTACACCAGGAATTGCGAGTGTTACGTCGCATGTTGAATGTGGCAGTACGCAAGAAGTTCCTGTTTGCGAATCCATGTGCAGGTGTTGAGTTTCCGGCAAGGGTTGATGGACTGTTCCGGCCGCATTACGTGAGTTGGTCCGAGCAACAGAAAATCGAGCTCCACGCGCCGGACTATCTGCGCAACGTCATCCGGATCGTCACTGAAACCGGACTTCGGATCTACAAGGAACTGACTCCCATGAAGAAGGATCAGCTTGATCTGGACAACGGGACGGTGTGGATTCCGGATTCGAAAACGCCCAACGGCGTGGCTGAGGTTCCGTTAACGGAAATCGCGGCTGACGCTTTTCGGCGGCAACTTGCCTTAGCGGGTCCAGGCGAGTATCTATTCCCGAGCGATGTGAATCCAGATGGCCACCACAAGACGTTCAAGACTACATGGCATGCAACGTTGCGGCGAGCAGGTGTTCGCTATTTTCGCATTTACGATCTTCGTTCGACATACGCTACACGGCTTAGTGCCGGCGGCGTTGCGGACGAATGGGTCACGCAATTGTTAAGGCAAGGCGATGCGAAGGTGTTCAAGAAGTACTCGCAGATGAAGCTACAGATGAAACGAGAGGCACTTGCGAAATTGAACCGTCAGGCGAACGAGAGCGGTTTGAGTTTTGGCACAGCACAGAGCCCATCCGGGCCGGGTTTTGGCACAGTTTTGGCACAGTAGCGTAACTTGGAATACGAAGAAAATGGAGCTGAGTCAAATAACTATTTTAGAATCAGCAACGATTTGGTCGGGGCGGGGCGATTTGAACGCCCGACCCCCTGCGCCCAAGGAAGCAAATTTACGTGAGATGACGAGCGACTAAACGCTATGGGTGGATAGTTAACCCCGCAAAACAATTGCACTTTCTTAACGAGGTCCCGTGACGTGAGACCCCATAGCAACCTGTCTTAGCCATAAACAGACCGTCTTAGATGGCAACCGTTTACGGTCCGTGTGGACATCTGTGTGGACAGGCTCAAACGACAGGAGGTTCCACAACCGGGATGTCCTCATTAGTAGTTTGTTCCGGTTCCTGTCGGAGTTCGAGGCGGGCCACTGCGTCCCGTTTCGCTTCCATCCTAATGTGAGAGTAGTGCTCCAGCATTTCGCGGCTAACGTGTCCCGCAATGGACATGAGGGTGTGATCCGGCACACCGGCTTCGGCCAACTTCGTGATGCAATGATGGCGGAGGTCGTGGAATCTTAGTCCTGGTAACTTTGCTTCCCGTGTTAGGCTTCGCCATGCCGTTCGCCACGTTTGCATGGGCCTCGTAAAATCAAAACCGGTACCTCTCGCCGGATCACCACTTTTTGTGTGGCGGTACTTCGCTGCCGGGAACAGATGGTGTGTTGGATCGGACGCTCCCAATTTTTCAGCACGTTCAAGGAGCCGAGCACAAGCCCACAACGCCGCGTCGTTCAGAGGCACCACTCTAGCGCCTGCATCAGTCTTGGTGCTGCTTCGTTCGATGCGGAGCGTTCTTTCCATTAGGTTCACATCTCCGATCCTCAAACCTTTTAGCTCACCGCCCCTAGCGGTCGTATTATTCGCCAGAATCGCCGCGTAGTAGGCAACGTTCCATCCAGGCTTCGAGGCAGCCACCTTCAGAAGTGTTCGCTCTTGTCCGGGTGTCAGAGCCCTGCCTGGTCCCTGTTTATTTTCACGGAGCGGCTTGAAATCGTCGGCGATTCGCCCCCACATTCTGCCGCGCCGGAGGATCATGCGCAGAACCTTCGTCTCTAAATTGACCGTGCGTGGGCTGACCTTGCTAACCCTCTTCGTCTGATAAGAGCGGACGAGGTCACTTGTAAAATCGCAGAGGCGTCTGCCACTGAACTCCGCCTTAAGTGCGACAATCCGCTCCTTGTCGATTCGATATGTCTTCGGCGCTACTACAGCCTTTCGGTCTCCCAGCCACAACTCGGTAGCTTTTTCGAAGAGCAGTTTCGTGAAATCAGTCGGTAGCTGACCTTGCTCTTGCGCCTGGACAGCATCCTGACGAGTCTTCCGGGCCTTCTGATAGTTCGTCGTCTTTGTGGAGATTTCCTTCCACCGTCCGGCGATTTTGAGCTTGTAGTGCCAGATGTCTCGGCGTTTGTGAAGTCCATCGTTATCCCGATGCTTTGGTGCGGGGGAATCAGTATCGACCCTTATTTCAGTCTGCTTCATTGGTTCTTTCCTCCTCTAAAATATGCCTGTCTTACTCGGATAAGTCAACGATTCAGAGTTCCATACCGTACAATGAGTTTCTAGATGCCCCAAAAGAAAAACCCACACGCCGTGGCTCTTGGCAAGCTAGGTGGACCGAAGGGCGGACGGGCCAGGGCAAAGAGCCTCACGCCGGAGCAGTTGTCAGCGATCGCCACCAAAGGCGGGAAGGCCGGTGGTCCCGCTAGGGCGAAAGCGCTGTCCGCGAAGAAACGCAGTGAGATTTCCCGCAAGGCGGCGGAAGCCAGGTGGAGCAAGAACGGGTGATGATATACCTCCAGTCTTGTCCGTCGGCTTCATTATGGTGCAACGTCCTCGGTTTGAAAAATCCCTAGCGTAGTGAGGGAAGGAACTCACCACGCTAGGAATGCGGGCAGCTCGACGCCTGGGGGAAGGGAACCCCAGTCGGAGCTTGCCCAAGGCGATACGAAGGCCTAACCTGTCATGTCGTCCTACCTCGTACCTACAGCCACTCAATTACCCTCGGATCAACATTGGTCTTCGTCACGACGTGCTCGGGGTTGCCCACCAAGACCAGCCCTTCCGGTGTTCTACACCGACTCAGTGCAACGTACATCATCGATGGACTGGCGAGGAAGCCCGACCCAAGGTCAAGCTGTATCGCATCAAGCGATAGGCCCTGGCTTTTGTGCACCGTCGTGGCGTACGCCAGCCGGAGGGGCATGTACCTGATCCACCCGGTGACCCACGTCGGGTGTGGCTCGCGGAACATCACGACTTGCCGGGGAGGTTCGCCGTTGGCTCCTGCCAGGGAGTCATACTCGCGTTCATCCCGGACAACAATCACATCCCTGTCGTGGACGCCCGATGGCTTTTTCGGTGTGGTGACCTTGCGGATGATTTTGCCAATTCGTACTTCGGTGTTGTTTCGTCGGAGACGCACAACAACCTGGTTGCCGTCGGTGCCAATCGCGGTCCCACAGTCCCCATTCACCCAGTTGAAGGCCTGGGTTTCGTTGGAGAGGATCATCACGTAAGCGCCGGGCTTGAAAGCGAACTGGTCGGGAATCGATTTCCACTCCGAGGGTTCGTAACGATCTTGCGACCATCGGGTGGATGGGGTTGCACGGATGCGGGTGTTATCTCCCGGTAATTGGCCCAAACGCCGCCAGTTGTAATCATCAACCACGCCGTTGGTGGCGCACAGAGTGGTTCCATCGAATGCGTCACTCAAACGCGGTTCAAACCGCACTCCCGCTCTTTGGAGATACGCCAGAGCCTCCTCCCCCACCCCGCGTCGAGCGGCGTGCAGGGCTTGAAGGAAGTCTGGGTTGTCTTGTCGCCACACGTGGGTGAGGCGTGTGGTGTTCTCGGAAAAATTCGGCCTCCAACAATTCGACTCAAATGCGTACCTCCCCGTCTCGGGCGTCCCGGCGTCGGCGATGGGCGGAAGCTGGCAAAAATCACCCACCACCGTCAGCGCCATCGGGTGGCCGTTGGTCCGTGAGACTTCGTTGCAGGCGTTGTACAGCACGTCCATAGCTGGACCGGAGAACATGGAAATCTCATCAACGATTAACTCGTGCACACCTTCATCCGTTAGCCTTCGAATGTTGTAGTGAAGTTTCCCGTTCTCGTACGCATCCACGAGCGAGTTGTAGTCGAAGAACTTCAGCAGCGAGTGGACCGTGGTCACCTCCGGCCCAAGGTTAACCGCAGCGATACCGGTGGTGGCAGCTACAACCACTCCAGCCGGATCAGCGGTACGTCGGTTCCGAATCTCGGTGGTTTTTCCGGTACCAGCGGGTCCGGTAATAAATTCGGTCGCCAAAGGACTCGTGTACGTGAATACATCGACGCCGCCGTAACTGTTGTCCACGGTTGGCGTTTCTGGGACGGGGGTTCCTTCAAGTATGTCGTGATTTGTCCTCCCAAGGTTCGCGTTGTCCTCAGGATTCGGAGCGTTGAAGTTTGGTGTTGCCATTTATGATTCCTCCAAATGAATTAGTTATTGCTGCGTTCAACGAACCGCAGCTTGGGTGGATACCGCCACAGACGCCGGTGCCTCGTGGACTCGGTTTCTGTGACTTTTTACGGTCGGTGATCTTTAACTGGTCCAGCGTGGCCGTGGATCGGGTAAGGGCAGGTTTGATTTCCCCCTACCCGAGAACCCCTCCATCCATCCGCATCCCAGCGTGTGAGGTAGTAGGAATCCTCCTACTACCTCACGGAGCGGTCGGGGGTCAGGATGGGGCGTCACGAGTGTTTCCCTCCCGTGTATTCTCTAGGGGTAGGGAAACCGGTACATCCACAGCTTCGTCAACCGGTTCCTCCAGGACCGCCACGGGTTTGGGGACGAAGTACAACACGGAGGTACCCTTCCCCGGCTTCCGCACCCACGGCCCACCGGCTAGGAGTTCGTTGACTTTGTTCCTGCCCAGCCGTCCTTTCGCCAGCGCCACCACCTCCGTAGCGTTGGAGCCGGGGTGGTCGGTCAGAATCTCGGTGAGGATTTGGTTTCCGTCGGGTTTACGTTTAGACACCGCGGACCCGGCGAACCCCTTCTTCGAGACGAACTCCATACCAAAATCCACCCCCGGTGCGAAGCGGGATTTGAAATTCTGTAGCTCCAGACGGTGGAGGCGGTTTTCGGTTGGGTGACCTTCCAGGAAGTACGCCGTATCCACAGCGGCTTTGATGTCGGTGGAACCACGGTATTGTTTCGAGGTACCGGATTTGCCGGTGTGGTGGAGGATGAGGACCGTGGCTCCGAGGTGCGCCAGGTGCCGGAAGTGTTTCATGAACTCCCGAGTCTCGGTGGAGGATTGTTCATCCCCGGAGTGGAACTCTACCAGCGAATCCCAGATCAACAGGCCATGGCGCTGGGCGGCGAAGGATTTGACTATCGGGCTGTCCGGGCCTGGAGGTGGGGAATCATTCCAACCACCCCAGACGGTCAGGGCGCTGGTCCTCCCGATCCCAAGTTCCTCCAGGTTTCGCTTTGCGATGGCGAGTGGATTCTCGCCGTCGAGGTACAACACTGGGAGGTGGACGGTCTCCAACCCGATGAAATCCGTTCCGTGTGCCACGGCCCCGGCGAGTGCGTAGCTCACCCAGGTTTTCCCGGTGCCACTCTCCGCCGTTAGGAGATTCACGCTCCGAAGCGGGAACATCCCCGCGACGAGCCACTCCACCCGGTCATCCAGATCCCACACGGAAGGTATCTGCTCGACGGCGGTGATTTCCTTTCGTTCCGGGGGGGCGAAGCCGTCGTACCACTCACCATTCGCGTCTACGACCTTGGTGGTGACGATGAGTTGGAACTTGTCCCGGTTGCTCACCGTCCACCGCCAGTCTCTACCCGGTGCGAATCCAGAAAGGTGTTTAGATCCTCCTGCCGATACCTCACAAGCCTGCCGATTTTGCAGTAGGCGGGTCCCTCCCGGAACAATCGCCACTTCCGTAACAACGCCACCGAACAGGCGATCACACCGGCGGCTTCGCGTTCATTTAAGAGATTTGGATTATTCATTTGCTATATCTCCTCTGATTTCAACCTCGGCCAAGCACTTTTGTTTGGGTCCATAACTGTTTATACGCACTATCAGCCTGTAAGTCACTGACAACAAATGATGTATGGAATTGTTGTCGGTCAACAATTCGGTTGAGGGAATTGTTGCAGGGGCGGCTGTTATTTGCCGGAGGGCTTGATGGGCGGGAATCCGGACTTTATGGCGCGTTGGTAGAGGGCCGAGGCTCGGTTACGTTTGGACCGATCGCTCCAGATTTCTTCGGCAATCGCTCCGAAGCTCATGCCGGACTTGCGAAGATTGTAGACCCGCTCGTAAAGATAACGACGCTCAGATTCTTTGGGCTTCGGGCCTGGTCTCCTGCGATCATCGGCTGAGAAAAAGACAGGGCGGCTGGCCGAGGCGGCGGGCGGTCTCTTCGTGCTGAGGAAGCGAGCAAGTGCGGCAGCGCTATCCTCCTTTTCCTCCGGCGTCATCTTGTTTTCCATTTCGCAGTAGGAGCAGAGATCACTTTGGTTGGCAACCCTCTCTTCGCGACAACGGTGGCAGTACGACGGCATGGGGCTTAAGCAAAAGAACCGATTCTTTCGTACATCGGCAAAGATGGGGGCGGACTTCAGACGAGCCGCCGCAACTCCGCCGTGTTTTTGCTATACTCGGCCCGTTTATTGGTGTATTTTATGGACCCGAATGAAATCATGAAAGTTGCTCCCGAAATTGCCAAGGGTGCAGGAGCACTCGCCGCAGCCATTCCCTTCACCGGCATCGTCAAGCGAATGCTGGGGCCAGCGGCAGATGAACTGGCGGAACGGTGGCGGGATTCAGTTCGCCTATATCGCTACGGGCGTCAATTGGAGTGTTTGAAGAAAGCTGAACGGATGGCCCAGGAGGCTGGGTTCACACCGCAAGCGGTGCCCATCAAGTTGCTGTTTCCTTTGCTGGAAGGGGCCTCTCTTGAAGAAGACGAATCTTTACACACCATGTGGGCGGCACTTCTGGCGAATGCAGCTTCACCGGAAAAGTCGGAAGGAGTGAGACCGGGATTTATTGCCACGCTAAGGGAGATGGCTCCAGATGAAGCGAAACTCTTGAATCGAGGGTATAAATTGAACTGTGTAAACGGCCATCGAAAGGATCACACTAAGGAGACCCGATGGCTATCGACCTCAAACTCATCGACAAATTGCTGGCGGACTACAAAAAGCCAGAAGACATCATAGGCGAGAACGGTCTGCTGAAGCAGCTGACCAAGGCTCTGCTGGAACGCGCCATGCAAGCCGAGATGACCGACCATCTCGGCTACGAGAAGCACGACCCGGCTGGGAATAACAGCGGCAACTCGCGCAACGGTGGGACAACCAAAACACTGAAAGGCAATTTTGGGGAGATGCCGCTGGAGACGCCGCGCGATCGCAACGGTAGCTACGAACCGAAGATCATCGGCAAGGGCCAGACGCGTTTCACTGGCTTCGACGACAAAATCATCTCGATGTACGCGCGGGGCATGAGCACGCGCGAGATCCAGGGACACCTGGAAGAGATCTACAAAGTGGAAGTGAGTCCGACACTGATTTCCAACGTCACCGAAGAGGTGATGGAAGAGGTCAAGAGCTGGCAGAGCCGGCCGCTGGATGCGGTGTATCCGATCGTGTACTTGGACGCCTTAGTGGTAAAGATTCGCGAGACCGGGCACGTGCGCAACAAAGCGATCTACGTGGTGATTGGCGTCAACATGCAGGGCAACAAAGAGGTGCTGGGACTGTGGGCCGGTCAGACCGAGGGAGCAAAGTTCTGGCTACAGGTATTGACGGAGCTGAAGAACCGGGGCGTGGCCGATATGTTTATCGCCTGCGTGGATGGTCTGAAGGGATTTCCCGAATCCATTGCGACAGTGTTTCCGGAGGCGCAAGTGCAGTTGTGCCTGGTGCACCAGGTGCGCGCATCGCTGAACTATGTGTCGTGGAAACAGCGCAAGGCGGTGGCCGCGGATCTACAGCCGATTTACCGCGCCAGCACAGTCCAAGAAGCCGAACAACGGCTGGACGAGTTTGCCGCGAAATGGGATGGAGCGTATCCCACCATCAGCCAGATGTGGCGCCGGAACTGGGAGCATCTAACACCGTTTTTCGCTTATCCAGCCGACATTCGCAAGGTGATCTACACCACCAACGCGGTGGAGTCGCTGAACATGTCGTTGCGGAAAGTGATCAAGACCCGCGGCTCGTTTCCCAACCAGGAAGCCGCTATGAAACTGCTGTACCTGGCGCTGGAGCACATTGCCAAGAAATGGACCATGCCGGTGCAGAACTGGAAGGCCGCCTTGCAGCGCTTCGCGATTCTGCTTGGCGACCGCGTTCCGAAAGCGGAGCTGGTCTAAATCGTCGCAGCATGAACAATCGGAAGAAGAACATTTCTGGGATCGGGGGCTCTGCCCCCAAACCCCCGAGATTTACCGCTTTTGCGCCAGGATTCCTGGACCGGGAGGCGAGCTCCGCTCGCGCTCCCGAAATCCCGGCCCCTGAGTCGGCGCTCGGGTTGCGTCTCCGCAGAGCCCTACCCTACGCTCAGGTCCGTCCAGTCTACCAGGGATGCAAGGTTAGAAAATGACCGGCCGTTTACACAAAAAACTTGACGCGCCCCTTGAATCGGATCTACGATAACGTTACCAAGTCGATGCCCACTAAGGACTTCAGTGAGCCGCTTTTGGAATCAGCGTTAATCAGGGCTTACGCGTCACTTGGTTTTGGCGTTGAAGAACTCAATCCTCCTACCGGACTTCCCAGCTCTCGCGTGGATGCTTGGCAGTTTGGGACATGTCTAAACAGTCTCGAAGCCGCGCAGTTGATCCGAACTAGGTACGACTTGGTCAACATGAGTAACCCCGGTCCTTACTATTCGCTCACTTATCTCGGTTATCAATTCGTTCTAGCCTGCCGCCCGCCCAAACCGAAAGAGTGAATATGGCCGACGCTGATTCGTTGCTGCCCAATCCGTCGATTGAGTCTGTGAGAACAGAATGCGATGCGTTTGACCGGGAACCATCCACACGACTGGCAGAGGATGCTCTTCGGCAACTGCGGGAATGCTTCCCGCGAAATGTCGACCCCGCGCATGTCATCGTAAAAGTGATCGCCCTCAACCGACTGTATAGCGCACGTGTCCTGGACAAGGACATCGAAATGGTAGCCTGTGGCATCGCTGAGCGCCGCATTGATCCGCTGCTGGTGGAAGGGTCACCAAAGGCGGTCGAACTGATTATCGGCTGTTGCAGCGAGAGGCGGTATTACTCATTTGCGACCAAGTTCTGTAACTGGCACAGCCCCGACGCTTACGTAATCTACGACGGCAATGTGAATGAATGTCTGTGGCGCTACAAGAAGCGGGACGGGTTCCTACGTTTCCGACGCGGCGACCTCTACGATTACGAAAAGCTGGCTGGAATAATCGCTGCCTTCAAAGAGCACTACGAACTTCGCTCGTTCACGTCAAAGGAAATCGATAAGTTTCTTTGGCGGGTTGGTGACCGACTTCTGAACGCAGGTGCATCCGAGTCGTGAATTTCCCCCGTGAGGTTGTGGCCGCTGCCCTTGTCGCGTTGGTGTACTGGGGGGTGGTGGTTGTAGGGCCGCCGCACGAATGAGGCTAATGCTCATCTTCGCGGTGTATACTTCAGTGACATGAGCGGAGCGGAATTGCTTGATTTAATCGGCAAATATGCTGGACTTTTTGTGACCAGCATCCTCGGCGGCGGTGTCGGAGCGTATGTTGGCTCGTACCTAAAGAAGAAGGGCGAGAACCTCGCCACGCACGAGGACATCGACAAGCTGGTGAACCAGGTTGCCGCCGTCACGCAGGCCACGAAGGAAATTGAAGCGCAGATTTCCAATGCTGTTTGGGAACGCCAAAGAAAATGGGAAGCTAGACGCGAGGCACTGTTTGAGGTTACGAAAGAGCTGGGATCTGTCGAATACGGGTTGGGGATACTTGTGCTTACGTTTTCAGGCACGAAGCAAAGGGCAGAGGAAAAGACAGCCGCAGGCGAGACATGGAACGACGCCTTGGAGAAGTTCAAGAGGGCACGAGTCCTCGCATTATTGGTCTGCGGCGATGAACTAAAGGAGAGCCTGGACGATTTTGAGAAGTTCATGATTGCCATCGTCAAAGAGACCACTTCGAAGGCGGAAATAAATCCGCCATGGTTTCCGCGATTCAGGCAAAAAATGGATGTGGTTATCGAATTGGTACGAAAAGAGCTTTATGCAGGTTGACCCTATCGCTCCTCAATCCCCCGAATCTTCGGCAGCTCCAAGCCCCTGGCTGACGAGGCCCTGACGGAACCACACGGAGGCCGTCGCAAACGTCAGCGTGCGAACTGACACAAAGATTGAATAACTGGGGACAGCTCTGGCACGGCGTTGAGTGGAGGTTTCGATAACCACGTCACTTAGCCGGAAACTGGCAATAGAGAGAAGATGTAAAATAGTGTTGCTTCCAGAAACTCAGGACCCAATGCGCAACGACATATTTGAATTGCCTGTGCCACAAAAGCTGCGCCAAGCGGCTGAGCGGGATTGCAGTGTGCCTGTCTTTGCTGCCTTAACTGGCATAGCTGAGGACAAGCTACGTCGTGAATTTCCAAGAGCCGCACAAGGTGTTGTGTCCGTGGATGAATGGAAAGAGTGGCTGGAGCTAAAGGGTTTTTCCGTGCTTCACCACGGCGGGTGTCCAACAGACATTGTGCCATGCGCACATTTGGTAGGGCCTTCGATAATCAGGAATCCTACAGATGCACACTGGATCTATCGTGACGAACACGGGTATGTGCATGATCCCTCGCCTGTCTGGGAGTATTGGGCAGCGAACGACGAGAAGATGATGAGCCTTCAGTATTACGGTAGCAAGGTTCTCACCATCTCGATCTCTCCATGCTCGGCGAAAGACGCTTCAGAAGCTCCGACACCTTCTTGATGTCCTCTAGCTCGCCCAGAATCTCAATCCGTGCTCTCGACTTGTTGAATTTGCCGGATATGATTTCTTTCGGGCGTTGCTGTTTCCAATGCTGTTTCCAATGCCTTGAATAGCTCCCTCTGCCTCACGGCGGGGCCGAATGGGATGGTGTGGCGGTGGGTCATTGTCGTAATTGCGATATTATGTGCCTTCTATGTCCAAAGACCGATGCAGAATGCTCTTACGCGACGGTAGCAGGTGCCGGTATCGTGCGAAAGTCGGAGCTATGTGCGGCATTCATCGCAGAGAGAGCGCGACGAAACGGAAAGCAATTGAGAAGCTGGTCCAAGCGGGGAAAATCGCAGGTGCCGTTACTGCCTTAGCAGGTTTTATCGAGAAGTTTGGTCCGCTGTTGGTAAAGGCCGCGCCGATTCTCAACCGGTGGCTAGCAGCGGGGGCCACTATGCTTGACAGTCATCACTTTGTTTTATTTTGTCGAACTGGAGAATGGCAGCGGGTCGACGTGCACAAGCGGTTGTTGCAAGTCACTCGTTACATGGAGGAGAGCGGGGACTATTCCACTTTCTCAGAATTATCGGAAGCGGTCTTTGCGGCCATTGCGACCGAAGCGACTGCGGCCAACAAATCATAAGCGGGCCGTGCCTTTACCCAACGGGGTGGTCGCGTGTTACGGATAGAACATTGCCACGACTCGGTTCGGTGCTTCAAGAGAACCGCGACACGTACCCCACCGCCCTCCGCAGCCGTTCCACATCCCCTCGGAACCCCCGAAGACCAGTGCGGCACTCGGCACACTCCACCCTTTACACGAAGGGGCGGATACGGCAGGGGCGGATACGGCAGAGACCCAACCGCCTAAACGGGCTGCTTAAAACGCCCCAAAACCCCTCCAAAACCAGCAAAATAGCCCCGAATATGATGATTTTGAGGGTCGTTTTGGCGTATGTTTTGGCATGTTTTCGACCCCTCCACCCTGAGTTTTAACGTAGATGGGCGGTGTCATTGAGGCCACGAGAGAATTTTCGCGTTGGGGGCGGGGGAGTCTTGGACGCCGGATTACCTGTTCTCCGCCTTCTTTCGACTTTCTTCAACGACATCCTGAAAGAAGATCCCGAACCAGTGCAATAAGATAAGGGACTTTCTTCAGGTTTTCTTCTCGTTCGGGCATTTCGATTTGCACACTCGCCCGGAGAAGAAAGCACGGGTAGGCTGAAAGAACTGAAGGAAGGCAGGAAAGAAAGAAAGAAAAAATAATAAACTAAATAATAACAACTACTTCCGTCTTCCTGCCCATCCCAGACTTTCTTCAGGGACGAGCCTGAAGGAAGTTGAAGAAAGTCCCTCTCACACTTACCCTCCAGTCTCGGAGGCGATTTGGCAGCCGTGGCAACGGCCCCGGCAATGATCCCGGTGTACCAGGATCGTTCCGGGACGACCGCCACCACGCTTCTGGAATTGGTGAATAACCTGGCCCGACAGCAGGGTAGTCAAGTCTCGTTCCCGGTCACGATCATCCTGGAAGGCACGGGTAAACTCCGATCGGAGCATTCCGTCCTCACCGGCATCATGAATACGGTCCTCATATCGTTTCAGAGTGAAGCCAACAGCGGTCATACCGGTGTCGAGCATGTGGAAGATGTTCTTCAGGAGTTCAGCGGATTTTGCTCTGGCACGTTCCCATGCCTCTCGCGTTACCACCAGATCCCCACCCATCGAAGCCGTATAGATCACTGCGAGTTTGAGAATGTGTCCCTTGTGGCGGTTCCAATACGGTTCGGCAAGGGCGGAGTTCGGATGGGATTCAAAAATACGCTGGGTTGCTTCGTACCACGTGTGGTATTCGCCCCATATCTCGTCCGGCATCGTTGCTTCGCCAGATAACTGCGAGATTCTCTGGATGTGTTTCACCAGTCCATCTGTGAGCTTCGAATCAGGAGTCACGGGTGAAGAACACGAACGTACCCGTTTACCCGCTCGAATAAAGATCCAACGGGGCAACCACCCGCCTTTGGAGTCATCCTTCTGAAGGAACTCATAGAACCATGCCTCGGAACTCCCCGCCAGGATGTTGATACGAGGAGCATGACGGAAAGCTATTGGCTCGGTGTCGGAAGGTTTGCCCGTTCTTCGATATCTTATTTCCTCCGGCACATCCGGGTTATCGTAACGATCCGTTAGCCACTGCTTCGCACCGAGCTGTTTGAACGGGCCAGAGTTGAGTAGGGCAAGTTTCTCTCCCATTTCGCCCCAGAGGAACAGGTTACGTGCGAGTTCGGCGTCGGAGAACTCCTGGAGGAATGCTTGAGGTGATCCCCAACTACAGTTGTTGATGAGATTGGAGTGTTCCACGACCGACACCAATCCAGGAGACGCAAATTCTAGCTTCTTCTCCGTGGGCGGTGGTAGTGCCTTTTCGACAATCCTTCTGGCAAATTGAAGCAAGGTACTTCGTCCACCTCCTGACCCGGAAAGCAACAGCAACCAAAAATCGAGTGAGTACCAAATGCTGCCATTCCAGATATGGACCCCGTTTCGATTTAACAGTGCAGCCACAAGCTGCATGGCGATGGCTTCGTGCATGGCACGGGGGAGTTCCACGACATCCGCCCAGTCCGTGTAGGTGGAGATGAAATCTCCGGCAGCGGGAGTATAGATTACGGGTTGGGGGATCACGATCCGAGAGGCATCCTCATCGACCGGGATGTCCTCGGGCACGGGAGTGCCTTGAAGGTAGTCATAAATGAATGACCTTGCCAGTTCATTGAGGGGACCATTCTGTCTGGAGGGGTTATTAGAACTTTCGGGGCTGGTAGACACGTGTAGTTACTCCGTGAGCTTTCGGCTGGCGTGCGTAAGTCAGAAGCAGTAGCCTCGTGCCACCCAATAATGCCAGTCGGCGATAGCTTCGGCGGTCGAGTCGTCCGGATCAACAGCCGCCAGTTGTGACAAAGGAACGGCCATGGTGCGGTCTTGCCAGTGGATCACCACGAGCATGTCAGCGGAGCAGGCGTCTTCCGGGGCCATACGGAGGACTTCGACGCTTTCTCCTTTCCTGAGAGGCGAGACTATCTTGACAGCGATGCACGTGGCCTGAAAAGGGAATCGGATGTTGTTGTCGAGGTAGCAATGCCATCCCATGACCTGCTCTTCCGGCCCATTGGCATCGGCGATGACTTCGTTATGGATGCGGTCCTCTCGATCAAGGTCTCTGTTAGGTCGCTTCATGACTTTACTCCCAGGATTCGCCGCACCGAAGTGCGGCCGACCTGAAGACGGCGCGCGATCTCGGATTTGCTAACGCCCGCGCGGTGTAGTTCCCGGATTTCAGCAGTGTGTAGGGCTGCGGTGGCAGGCCGACCCAACCTTTGGCCGTTCTGCCGGGCGTGGGCCAGGCCAGCCCGCGTTCGTTCCCGCAGAATCTCCCTTTCGAACTCAGCGAATATAGCCAGCAGGCCAGCCATCGCTCGCCCGGCTGGCGTGGTCAGGTCCAGCGCCTCGGTCAGCGACACGAAGCCCACGCCGAGATGTTCCAGTTCCTGGAGTGTCGCCAGCAGATCCGTTACCGACCGGCCCCAGCGG
>CAVZOD010000002.1:0-360811 GCA_963776805.1 Bryobacterales bacterium | reverse complement strand
ACCTGGATGAACGCCGCAGGCGCACGGAAAGGACAAACGTGCACAGGCAACGTCATCAGAAGGGCAGTTTGCAGCGGAGAAAACATGGGGATCGAACGATGTGGGTCTTGCTTTATCGCGACGGAAACACCCGGAAATACGCAACTCTGGGCCAGTGTTCCAAGATGAGCAAGAGCGAGGCGGAAACCAAGCGGGACGAGCTGATAGCGGAAGCGAACGTCCGCAATGCTACAGCGCCCGACCCTCACATCACCTTCGGGGAATTCCTCGAAGGAGTGGCTCTCCCATTCCTCCGGTCGAAATGGAAGAAATCGACCGCATCAACAACAGAAAACCGCATTCAGCATCATTTGAAGAGCGAGTTCGGGGAAAGGCGTTTAACCGACTTGGGGCTCAAGGAACTGCAATTGTTCCTGAAGGCCAAGGCGCAGAAGCTCTCTCGCAGCGTAGTGGCGCATCTGCGCTGGGATCTGAGCAGCGTTTTCCGTCTGGCCCTCGCCGAAGGCTACGCCGACCGCGACCCGACGGCAGCGCTCTTTACGCCCAGGGAGGCAGCCCCCTCCCCGTCCCCATCCATGAGCAAAGAGGAGGTGGAACATTTACGTTAACGCATTAGACCTGAGAGAGCGCGTCATCGCGCTGCTTGCGATAATTTGCGGCATGAGGCCCGGCGAAATCCTGGCCCTTCAGCGCCGTCACGTTGCCGGCGATTGCACGAAGCTCGGCGTCGAGCAGCGTCTCTACCGCGGCGATATCGATACCCCGAAGACGCACAAATCCACGCGCACTGTCGCCATTCCCCCAAAGACGGCGAGCCTTTTCAGGGAATGGATGGCTCTGGTGGATGAATCATCCGAGGCCTGGGTATTCGCGTCGGAGAACCCTGCCACCCCGATGTGGAGGGACAACGTATGGTACAGGCACATGAAGCCCAAGCTCGAAGCTATTGGGCTTGAGTGGGCCACGTTCCAGGTGCTGCGCCGAACACATGCCAGCCTCGGTCACGATGAGGGAATTGACCCCAAGGTCGCGGCCGATCAGCGAGGGCATGGCATCGGCGTGGCAATTGACGTCTACACCAAGGCGGCCCTGTCCAGGCGCGCCGAAGCGGCGGAACAGCTCGAAAATGCAGTTCTCACCGCTTAACTGAGTGAAATGGAGTGAAGGAAGTTGCTGATGATTCCCAAGTCATTGAAAAGATGGAGCGGGAGACGGGGTTCGAACCCGCGACGTCCAGCTTGGGAAGCTGGCATTCTACCACTGAATTACTCCCGCATTCAACGCCTTACAAGCACCATTGGCTCCAATGGCTCCATTAAGAATACCTCGAATCCTGCCCTACGCCAAGGCCGCTTCTAACGTGTTCACGGCGGCCCTCTTCTCTTCGCGGTCCGATTGCGTGTACACGTCCAGGGATACCCCAATACCATGGCCCCGCTGATCGGCACCAACTTTGGGATCAACCTTATACTTCTTCATCAACGATGAATTGGTCCTCCGCATCACCTGGAAGTTGGCCCACTCCAACCCGACTGGCTCCAACTTCGGCAGGAAACACCGACGCCATAAGTTGTCTTTCCCTACAGGCGTGGTCAGCTTCTCGCTCGGGAACACCCAAGCTGTTGGTTCCGTGTAAAGGGCCTTCCTGCGCCATTCTGCGATAGCTTCGAGCAACCCATCGGAGAATGCAGCCTCCCGTTCGGAACGTTGCGTTTTCGGCGTGTCTAGCCGACCACGGTAAAGCCGGCGGGTTATCTCAGCAGATGCGCCGGTCAGCGCCCCCCATGTCAAGGCTAGAATCTCACCTGGGCGCATTCCGGCAATAATTGCCAACTGGGCAATCAACCGTTCCCTGGTATCGAGTACTTCGAGCAGTTTCTTCACCTCCTCTTTACTCATGACGTGGCGATTGGGGCGTCGTGCCTCTCTTGGGATATACAGGATCTCCGCTGGATTCCGATTCAGGTAGCCCTCTTCGACTACCATGCGGAAAATCTGCCGCAAGGTCCACCGGAGATGAGCAACAACACTATACGAATATTCAGCCGCCTTTTGATTCAGGAGTCGTTGAAATTCATCGCGGTTGAAGCTGTCCACGTTTCGCGAAGCATATACCGGGCTAAGATGAAATTTCAATCGCCCCTCGTTATCATCTGCCGTCGACGCCTTCCACTTTCCTCGATAGAACGGCAAATATGTGTATTCCACGAACTCAGCAAACGTCAGCTCGGGCTTGCGAATGGTTCGACCGGCGTTTAGAGCCGCCAGTATCCCCGCTAGCTTCGCTTCCGCTTCGGATTTGGTCATCCCGGAAACCGGCCACCTTGCCTTTCGTCTGTGACCGTCTTCTCGCCACTGCGCTATCCACTGCCTCCCTACTTTCTTCAGACTTCCTCTTTGAAACCGTTTTCGCGTTTGGATCATTTTTTCTCCTTACGCGTTCACGGCGTCGTTTTTCGGCGATGAAGACAGGATAGCGCGTTCGTTGTCTTCGATCCACTTGAGGAGGGCGGCTCGTCGTACGAGCTTGCGGCGGCCCATTGGGACAACCGGAAGTGGTGTGACATTCGGTAGTTTGCCGGAAATCGCTTTTGAGACGTGGGCCTTAGAACAGCGCAACTCGCGCGCGACTTCGACGACGGTAAGGATCTCGTCGCGGATCACAAGCCGCCTCCAGGGATGAGATCGCATGATGAAGCAATGCGCAGCGGGAAAGCAGGCCTTCTCGCCGACAAAACGGGACAATTGGGGGAGGTTTGCAGCATCGGCGAGTCCCTTCGGGTGTCAGCTGCCCTGATTATGCATCAACTTAATTTCGAATGCAATACTATGTGTCGATACACTTGCATTCGTGCCACACATATGCAATCATGTTGTCGATGGAGCGAAAAGCCCAGCAACAGACTCTTTCCATTCGGATTTCGGACGCCCTCCGGGAGTACCTGGAGCGCGCCAAAACCGTGATGTCGAGCAGCCGTGGTGACGGCGTTTCAACGTCCGATGTCGCAAAGATGTTGCTGGAATCGGCTAAGGATGACCGTCTGGATCATCGCTTGGAAGTAGCCGACTTGCAAAAGAGTGCCGCCGAGTCCCTCTGGAATGTTCGCCGGAAGTGGGACCAGAAGCAGGGACTGTCTCATGCGGAATGGCTCTTTCTCGCGCAGTACGTTCAGGTCGGTTGCGAGGAACTGTCCGAAGATCCTGAGCATCCCAAGCTAGAATCATTCGCCCAAGTGCTCGAAGCATTTCTAGCCGTGCGTTCGTTGCGCGTGGATCGGGGCGTCGAGCTCGACAGATATTATCTGGGTAACCTCGTGACCGATGGCTCAACGTTGAATGAGCGCCAGCTCGATCCTGAAGTGGTTCCGAAAGTCACCGGCAAACTGATCCACGAACTGCGGCAATCACAGGCCCCGAAGCCGGTATCGTGCGCGCGCAACTTCTATGTGGCGCTACGAGACGAAACCTTGCCCGGAGTCGCTGCCATTAACGAGGCACTTTCACCCTACTTGCCCACGCTGTTCCGGTTGGGTGCGCGTGGCCATTGGCTGCGGGAACGGAAGCCCGTCCGTCCCCCGCGCCTTGCACACGACTTCGTCTCGCCAACTTTCCCGTCGGTTGCCTCCGGTGATTACCGGCTTACCATTCTCGTTGCCAGCGACGGCGAGATCGAAATGCTGCTTGATATGAACCGCAAGGACGTGGCTTATCCGCTGACGCGGTACCCGCGAGTTCGTGAGTTCGCCACCATGCTCGCAAGGTTGGAACCGGGCCGTAATTGGAAAGGGCGAGAGTTTTTCGGATACACCAATGACGCCGTCGCTGAACGCGCATCACGCTTCTATTTTCGGCATCGCAGAAACGGCATCGCGATTTCGTTTACTTGCGAGGAGTGGCAATCGCTGAAGGAGCTCTTTGATACAGCCTTCGCGATGCCTGAGCTACAACCGATTTTGGAGGAGCTTTCGCTCGTCTATGGAGAGATTTGAGACAACCCGTAGGGACGGACGGTGCTTCGCACCGGCTGAAATGTTGACACGTCACCCCTTGCAGGGTGGCGTATGCAAGCGTAGCGATTGCGTAAGGGAACGTGTTGTTGCGCAGGCGCTTGCGCTGAAGCATATTGAGCCAACGGGCTAAGAAGTAAAAAACGCTCGCGTGCGTTAACTCTTTGACTTAGCGACGGAGCGTGAGGGCAGGCAGTATGCAGGATCGCTCGCAGTTCCGCACGAAAAGCATCGGCGTCCGCGTGTCGGAATCCGACTTCTCCCGTCTCCAAGCACTCGCTGACACCACCGGCAAACCGCTCGGTGAATGGTGCCGAGAGGTCCTCGTCAAGGTCGCCGACCATCCCAAAGGCACCCCCGTTGAGCAAGCTCTTTTGGCCGAAGTGATCGGCCTGCGAACCATCGTTGGCAACCTGGTTTATGCCTTCACCAGCGACGGCAAAGTCAGCCGCGAACAAATGGCAAGCATCGTCGAACGCGCGGACTCCACCAAAATCAAACGCGCTATTGAGTTCCTGACTCAAGTTCAAAACGGCAAGGAACTTCCTGCGGTCGGAGGCCGGGAATGAGCTCAGAATGGAATCAAGAAGTATCCCCACCACAGCCCGTTCTTACCTGGGGCGTACTCATCGTCGCTCTGCTTTTCCCAGCGGTAGTTCTAACCCTGGTTGTGGAGCGGAAGTGGACTCCGCTCCAGCGCCACTACCTGCTCACGTACATGTTCACGGCGCGTAGCGGTTCCGACCACTACCGTCTTCTTGCCGTCAACTACCCTAACAACCGAAAGCTCCTTGCGAGCGATGACGATGTAGAATCGGCCGTGCTCCCGCCTGGAAGCCCACGGCAAACTGCCATACCTTTCGCCGTGACCAAAGCTGCCCGGAAGAGGGGCGCCCAAAGTCTCGAATGGTTGTACAACGAGTTCGACAACGCTAAGCTCCACGACCAACTCACCAACTTGATCTACGATGGCCAGACTCCCTGGGACCTGTCCCGGCGGGCCGTTTATTGTGCTCTTCTGTTCCTACTGCTATTGCCTTGGGCGATGGGCCAGGACCATAAAGCGATGCGCCAGCTTCAGGAGGGGCGAGTCCGCCAAGGCCCCGTCCGGGTGACGCGCGCTGAGTTCAACAAGCTAAAGGGCTCCGACGGTGTTGGTTTCGTGACAACCGACCCTTTGACTGTCCGCGAACGGCTGTCGAGCCATCCTCAGCGGTACATGGTCCGCATCCCACGCCGCGAGGAACAGAGCCATTTGCTGCTTCTCGGAGACTCCGGCACTGGCAAATCTTCATTCATCCGCCAGCTTCTCCTCCAGATTCGCGCCCGCGGGGAAAGCGCCATTGTGTACGACCCCGCGCTGGAGTTCACGCCGCAGTTTTACGACCCGGCGCAAGGCGATCTCATCCTCAATCCCGTAGATGAGCGCATGCCATACTGGACACCTTCCGATGAAGTCCGCTACGCTCCTGAAGCGCTGACCTTGGCCAACTCCCTCTTCCCGGATAAGCCCAACGAAAATCCATTTTTCACCGAGGCAGCGCGGAGCATCTTTGCCTATTTGGTCGCGCGCTACAAACCCACGCCGGAGCTACTGACTTATTGGATGCGCCACTTCGAGGAGATCGACCAGCGATTAGAAGGAACGGCGCTGGCTCCCTTCGTCGCACCCACAGCGGGAGGCCAACGCGCGGCGGTGCAGTCCACGTTCAACCAGATTGCCGCCGCGTTTCGTCTCCTGCCGACGGAGCAGAAGGGCCAGGGCAGCTGGAGCGCCGCAGCCTGGGCGTTCGAGCGCAAAGGCTGGCTATTCTTGCCGAGCCGTCATGAGATTCGCGAAAGCTTGCGTCCGCTCGTGAGCATGTGGCTCGATTCTTTACTCCTACGCTTGATGACATCCGCCGAGGGCGGAGCGCGTCCCGTGTGGATCATTCTCGATGAACTGGCGAGCTTGCAGCGGCTACCTCAGTTGCCGACCGCAATCACGGAAGCGCGCAAGGCCAACCTCCGGCTGGTGCTTGGTTTTCAGGGCCGCACCCAATTGGAGGCGCGCTACGGCATCGAAGCCGAGACGATGCTCTCGCAGCCCATGACGAAACTCTTCCTTCGCACCAGCGAGCCTCGTGCCGCCAAGTGGATCAGCGAAACCATTGGCAATGTTGAGATCGAGAGGCTAAAGGAAAGCCGCACCGAGCCAATGTCGCGGTCCTTCGACACTTGGAAGCGCAAGAGCAAAACCTATCACCTGGAGCGCCGCGTCGAACCGCTCGTGATGGATTCCGTGATCCAGGGCCTACCCAACCTGAGCGGCTATTTGAAATCACAAAACCTGGTCGTGCCCGTTACCTTTCCCTGGGTTCCGCCCGAGCGGAAGCAGCGCGGTTTCATTCCACGCCCGATGGAGGCGCACTCGCCGGCTCAAACCATCGCCGCCCAGCCACTCAACCGCCCGCAGCCGACTGCGGAAAAAGTCCAGGAGCGCGAGGAGAACCCGCAGCACTCCATCTTCGATTGATGAACTTGCGGTAACCCAATGGTGACCATTTCCAAACCGCTCAGCGCGAGCCAGGCGCAAGCGTATCACCGCAGCGAATTCACGTCCGCCGAACAAAGCTACTACACCCAGAGCAATCAAGTACGTGGCGAGTGGCAAGGCCAGTTGGCGGCGCAATGGGGTCTCAAAGGTGAAGTTACCGAGGAACAGTTCGCGCGGCTCGCCAACGGCCAGCACCCGGAAACCGGGGAGCAACTCATTCGGCATCGTGATTCGTTCGAGTACAAAAACGAACACGGCGAGACGGTGAAGACCATGGAACACCGTGCCGGATGGGATGCCACGTTCAGCGCACCCAAGAGTGTTTCTCTCACGGCTCTGGTAGGAGGCGATGAACGCGTGCGCGACGCGCACCGGGCGAGCGTAAGCATTGCCGTGGACGAACTGGAGCGCTACGTTCAGGCTCGCATCGGCGGCAACCATCCTGCTGAGACCACCGGCAAATGGGCGGCGACGAAGTTCGAGCACGACAGCGCCCGGCCCGTGGACGGCTATTCTGCTCCGCAGTTGCACACGCACGTCGTGTTCTTCAATGTCACCGAGACGGAGGACGGAAACACGCGGGCAGTTCAGCCGCACGAGGTCTACAAGAGTCAGCAATACGCTACCGCCGTCTACCAATCTGAGTTGGCCTCCCGGCTCAAAGCGCTCGGCTACGAACTCGACGCCGGCAAGAACGGAGCGCCGGAAATCCGAGGCTACACAAAGGAGTATCTGGAAGCCAGCAGCCCCCGTAGCCAGCAGATCAAAGCCCACCTTCAAGAGCAGGGCTTGGAGGGTGCCGGACCCGCCCAGATCGCGGCGCATCGCACACGCGATGCCAAGATCGCTCTCACTCCACAAGAGATGCTGGCGAAGCATCAGGAGGTAGCCGCAGTCCACGGGAACCAACCTCAGCGCGTGGTAGATCGAGCACGCAACAGAGGAGTCCAGCAGGATCTCATGGACCCGGCCAAGCACGCCCAGGAAGCCGTCACGTGGTCCCGCGATCGCCACATGGAGCGGGAAGCCGTCGTAAGCGAACGCGACTTGCTGCGAGAGGCGCTGAAACGATCCATGGGCAAAGCGACGCTCACCGAGGTCAAGGCCAATTTGGACTCACGCGTCCGTAGTGGTGAGTTCCAGAGAGTCGGACCGATGCTCACCACACGCGAGATGGTCAATTTAGAGCGCGATAACATTGCGCGAATGGAATCTGGACGGGGCCGCTACGCTCCCATCGCTTCCGAGCCGGAAGTCGAGCGCATGCAGAAGAGCTTGGCGCACTTGAGCGGGAGCCAGCGCATGGTTGTGGAGGAGATCCTCACGAGCCGGGATCAGGTGATCGGTTTGCAAGGAACTGCGGGCGCAGGCAAGACCACTTCGCTCGCGGCCATCCGCGAAGCCGCCGAACGCCAAGGCTACCATGTCGAAGGTCTCGCCCCGACTTCCCGCGCGGCCCAGCAACTCGAAGAAGCGGGCATCGGCTCCCGTACGTTGCAGAGTCACTTGGCCAGCGGACAGAAGGCCGACGACGGACAACGCCATCTCTACTTCGTCGATGAATCGAGTCTGGCGAGCACCAGACAAGTGAACGAGTTCCTCACACGCTTGAACCACCGAGACCGCGTCATCTTCGTCGGCGACACACGCCAGCACCAAGGGGTTGAGGCCGGAAAGCCGTTCGAGCAGTTACAGCAGGCCGGAATGCACACGGTCCAGCTTGATCAAATCGTCCGCCAGAAAGACCCCTTGCTGAAAGAAGCCGTCGAGCAACTCGCCCGCGGCGAGGTGCGCGATGCCATCGAGAATCTTGCCCGACAAGGCCGAGTCTACGAGTTCGCCAATCCACGGGAGCGCATGAAAGCAATAGCAGAGTGCTACGCCGACAATCCGGCCAACACACTGGTCGTGTCCCCCGACAACGCTTCACGCATGGAGATCAACTGCCTCATTCATCGCGACCTCCAATCAAGAGGCATTGTTTCAGAGCACGAGTGCCAGCAACCCATCCTCACGCCGCGCCAGGATCTCACCGGTGCCGACCGTCAGTGGGCCGCTCAATACGCGCCCGGCGACGTGATCCGCTACACCAAAGGCAGCCGCGCAATCGGCGTCGAAGCTGGCGAGTATGTCCATGTCGCCAGCGTGGACGCTGACCGGAACCTACTCACGGTCGAGCGCACCGACGGCGAGCAGTTTAGCTATGACCCGCGCCGACTCCAGGGCGTGAATGTCTACCGCGAGGCCGAGCGAGAGTTTTCCGCCGGAGACCGCATCCAGTTCACCGCTCCGTTCAAAGACGAGCGCATCGCGAATCGCCAACTCGGGACCATTGAGAAAATCGACAGCGAAGGCCATCTACAAATCCGCCTAGATTCCGGGCGCGAAGTCGATCTGAACCTTCGCAACCATCCGCACCTCGACTATGGCTATGCCGTCACCAGTCACAGCAGCCAAGGCGCTACCGCGGACCGCGTCCTGGTTCACGTGGACACCGAGAACGCCCACGAGCAACTCATCAACTCCCGTCTGGCCTACGTCTCCGTCTCGCGTGGACGTTACGATGCCCAGATATTCACGAATGACGCAGACAAGCTCGGCGACGAACTCAGCCGCGAAGTGTCACACGCCGCCGCGCTGGAGTGGAATGGAAAAGCAGCAGCTGACCAATCGGGCGCGGGAAAAGATCACGGCAACGCTATCAACGAGAGTTACGGCCACGCGATCGCAGCCGAGCCCGTGTCAACGAGACATGCCAAGCACGACCACGGCATGGAGCGGTAGCCAGACAGCCCGCCGCGCCCCTTTCCCTCGCTAACCAGCGTGTGCGGTCCGTCCTCGCCATCAAGGGTCTTCGTTTCGCTCCGATGAACGCGCAAAAAAACCGCGCCCTTGACCGCTCCGGGCGACCCGCGAAGAACCATCGTCCTAACATGAAGGAAAGGAGGCGAATGGAAAGGCAAGCCTTCCTAAAGCTCGCAAACCTACTCGAGTCCTGCTGGTCGCATTCAGAGCGCCTCGATGATGTCGGGGGATTGCTGATCGCCGTCCATAGCGTTATGCAGCCTAAGGTGGCGCGGCTATCTGATCTTGAGCGAACGGAGCAAGTAGTTCACCTTTTCGAACGCGTCACGTAGCAGCAGAGCACGGTCCTCCCGATCCTGGACTTCCTCAAAGTCGCCTACGAACTTCGGACCGACGTGTTCCGGCGATGCAAACTGTTCGGCGATCTTCCGAAGGCCTTCCCGATCCCGGCGTGCCAAGGGGATTCGGTACCGCACGGCAAACTCCTCCTGCGTCAGTGCGAGGGCGCGGCGGAGGGTCTTGACGCGTGGAACGGGACACAGTTGGCCTGGCCGCGCATCGGTGAGCGGGGGATTTTCATGGTCGCGAGCAGCGGCGGCTTCGATTAGCGCCGCGGTCATCGGTGCCAGGGGCGCGGTACGTGCGCCAGCCAAGCCTGTCGTTTGAGGTCGCAATTTGCGACCTTAGAGGCACCCCCGGCGCGTCTTGCCCGCAACAGTGTTAACCTGCAATTGCCAAAAGCGAAGTGAAGTAAGCCGAATGTGCCTGGTAAGCCCTTGCAATTAAATACCATTGTGTCCACCATGGTATAAATCCCTTGACAAAACTACGGGTAGGCCGTATATTATGGATGAACACCAATTCGAGTGGGATGCCGCTAAGGGCGAGACCAACCTCGAAAAGCACGGCGTCAGCTTCGAGGCAGCGCGTCGAGTGTTCGATGACGTGTTTGCTTGTGAGCGGTTCGATTTGGACAGCGAGCCGGGCGAGATCAGAAACGTCATCACGGGAATAGTCAACGACGTTGTTCTGACGGTGGTTTATACCGAGCGCGGTGAACGCATACGAATTATCTCAGCCAGAAGAGCAACGAAGCATGAGCAAAGAGAATACTATCGTAGCCAAACGGCAGAGTGACGGAACCGTCGTTCAGGTTTTGGCTGATGGCTCCACGAAACCGTTGGAAGACAAAACCAATTGGGCGCGTCTGCGGGCCATGACTGACGAAGAGGTTACCGCTGCTGCGCTGTCCGACCCGGACGCACGGCCCATGACGCCTGAGCAACTCCTCTCGGCGCGACGAGTGCCGCGCACGAAGACTCTACGCCGGGCACTGCATCTGACGCAGGAGGAATTTGCCACGCGCTACCGAATCCCCATTGGCACGCTGCGGGACTGGGAACAAGGGCGCTGCGAACCCGATCAACCGGCGCAAGCTTATCTCACAGTGATTGCTCACGACCCGGAAGGCGTGCAACGCGCGTTGCAGGCGCAACCGACGTGAACTCTACGGGTACAATTTAGCGGTGCATGGGTTGGGTTCGTTAACAAGCTCAATGCCGAAGCGAAGTTCGGCAAGGGTTACCGCGGCTGACACTAACGTTCCCCAAATGGGTGCTTGCCGCGTTCCCGCATCAGCAGATCGATCGCCTCGCCGAGGAGCGCCTGCACTGAGGAGTTCTCATCAACCGCCATGCGATTTAGCGTCTTGCTCAGCTCCTCGCTGTAGTGACCGGCCACCGTCCTCTTCCCGGCGCGGATCCCGGTTCCCGTTGTCGCCTGCGGAATGGCGATGCTCCGGTGCGTGGATTGTTTTTTCAGCTCGTGCTTGAGAGCTTCGAAATGCTTCATCGGTTCTGGTCTCCGTTTTGGTTGCCGTGCAGAACTATGCGGCCTGGGTTTTGGCGGTGGGTTTGAACCCGGATTTCCGTTTTGAATGTGCCGGAGCTAACCTTCTGGTTTTTTCCGACGCCTTTATCCATGCGGGTTCCGATGCAAGGAATCAGGCACGGAGGATATGCACCCAGTGGGTGAAAAGCAAAACAAGTCCTTTCAGCTATGTTTCAACGGATTCCTGAAAGTGGATTTCCAGGGGTCACGGGTGACTTCCGATGGAGGTTTGATTCTCGTCCGCGAGTTGGACGAGCACCTTGGGCTCAGCCAACTCATCGAACAGCACTTGACGGACCCACGAGGCACCAACAGCCGGTTGCCCCTGGCCGATCTACTGCGGCAGTCGGTGTACAGCCGCTTGGCGGGTTATGAGGACGTGAACGATGCCGAGCGTCTTTCCCAAGACCCGAGCTTCCGGCTGATCGGCTCAAAAAAGACTTGGGACCGTGGGGCGGCCCTGACTTCGAGGTTGCAGTCGTTCGAGACAGAACTGCTCGCCGAACCAGAAAACCTGGCTGGTCTGGGGGCGATCAACCGGGAGCTGATCGCGAAGGCCGAGGCGATGGATTCACCGCGGCGGGTGGTACTGGATATCGACAGCACGGAGATCCCGGTCTACGGCAACCAGGAGCAGAGCGCCTACAACGGACATTTCGAGTCCACTTGCTATCACCCGCTGCTGCTGTTCAATCGCGAAGGCGACTGTTTGGCGGCGAAACTCCGGCCCGGCAACGTGCACAGCGCCGACGATTGGGAAGAGCTATTGGTACCCGAGATCGAGCGGCAGCAGAAGCACGGGAAAGAGGTGGTGGTGCGGGCCGACGCGGCCTTTGCCAAACCCGAAATCTACGAGGCACTCGAACAGCGGGGCGTGAACTACGCCATCCGCATTCCGGCCAACGAGAACCTGGAACGCGACATCTCCGAGCTGCTGCCGCGTCCGGTGGGGAGGCCCAGCATCAAACCATTGGTCGAGTACAAGAGCTTTCTCTACCAGGCAGCGAGTTGGAGCAAGGCCCGCCGCGTGGTGGCCAAGGTGGAGCATCACCAGGGCGAGCTTTTTCCGCGAGTGGGCTTCATTGTCACGAACCTGAGCCTGCCCAGCCGGGCGGTGGTGCGGTTCTACAACAAGCGCGGTACGGCGGAGCAATGGATCAAAGAAGGCAAGCAGGCGGTGAAGATGACACGGCTGCGCTGCCACCTTCCGGTCGAATGAAGTACGGCTATGGCTGAGCCTGATCGCCTACAACTTGGGAAACCTGTGGCGGCGGCTGGCGCTGCCGAAGAAGATCGAGAACTGGTCGCTGACCAGCTTGCAGCAAAGGTTGGTGAAGACGGGCGGGCGGTTGGTGAAACACGCCCGGTACTATTGGCTCCTTTTGGCGGAGGGCCATCTGACGCGGCGGGTGTTCGGGGCGATCCTGCGGCGGATCTGGGCGCTGCCGTTACCGGCGGGGTGAGAACTGGCGGCTCGCGGGGCGAACAAGTAGCGAAGAAAAGAAAGGAGGGATGGTGGAGTGTCCGAGAATTGCGCCGAAACGCGCCCAAGTTGCCGGTTGGCACCGGACTGGAAGGCATACCGCCCACTTCTCATGAGCACTGGCACAGCTCCCGGCAATGCGCCCCGAGAAACTTGGTCGCAATCGAGGCGACTTGGCGTATACTTTGAAGAGTTCGGAAGCCAAAATGGAAATCCCGGCTTAGTGAGGCGGGTACCGCCAAATCCACTTTTGCTTATCTTCACCGGAACGAAACCGGATTTCAAGGTTTTCGCGCCGCACAAAGTCGTCCAATCTATCGCCTAATAGATCAATAGCGTACTGAAGTGCGACGAACGGGTCCTCTCCCCAAGGAGCTATCACGCGCTCGTCGCCGATGCCCACAATCTGGGTGGCACAACGGTATTCTGGCTGCCCTGGTGGCTTCGGCGCCTTGCCGACAAAAGGTGCGCCAAGGCGAACGGTAACAGGCAGGGATGTACCGTCGCGCCGGAACAGCATAAATGTGCGCTCGGCGATTGGCTGTTCGATCTTTAATCGCTTTGATTTCGCAGGCAAGCGTTCGCGAAGCTCGTCGTCTCCGTGTTCAGCGAATGGTGTCAATAAGGGCATTACATCTCCACTTTACATTATCTCTCACGCCGTTTCGAAAACGGTCGCCTGGCGCCGAAGTGGCCCAGCGCGATCGCGTGCGAATTATGAACCAGCCGGTCGAGGATGCCGTCTGCCAGCGTGGGATCGCCGATCTGTTCGTCTGTTCGTGCCAACGTGAGACTTGCAGTTGCGAGGCTAGGATCGTGGATCGCACCTGACATCGGTCCTCGAGATCCCTCAGAAATCGCGGCGCTCAAGCTCACTCAGCGGTGCCATGGCCCAGTCGTCGATCACCAGGACATCGATGCGACTGAGCCGGGCAAACTGATCGGACTTCCGTCGGCGCGCGCCATCGCCAGGTCGCGGAAAAGGGACTGGGCGAGTATGTATAGCGCCGAGTAACCGTCGCGGCACGCCTTCTGCGCTAGAGCGCAAGCAACGAACCTCTTGCTCACTCCGGAGCAAGAAAACGTCTTCGTGCGTTCCGACCCCAAGCTGATTCTTGCGCCAGCGCGCGATCACGCTCTTCTCCAAACCGCGTGCACCGCGGTAGTTCATCTCCTCAACACAAGCGTTGGTGCGGAGCTTGGCATTCTTCAGCCGCCGCCCGAGTGCCGTGATTCGCTCCTCAGTTCCACTGCTGATCCATCAGCAGACCCATGCGTTCCAGGAAACTCAACTCGCGCTGTGAATGTCCATTGAATCCCATGCACGCCGCCGCTTACATCGAGGAACTGACGGGGCGATTTTCCGTAGCAGGCGCCCTAGATTTTTCCACGGTTGTGAAAGTCCCCGCACGTTCACAGCCCGCCAAGACCACAAGCAATAAGCGCGCCACCAACATGACTTTCAGGTGTTGCATGATGCCTTATCGTGCTTGGAGCTTCCTCTTCTGGAAAAGCTCGTACCTTTCTCTTAATGCTTCCTTGGACGGCAGGTCGACAGGCGCACAATAGAGCGTTTTCCCGGCGAGTTCTCCATACTCTTTGACGAGACTTGGGTGCAGTTCGATCTGAAAATGCTCCGGCTCAATCCCGAGCAAGTCCAAATCAAACAACGTGTGAATATCAGCCCTTAGTAGTAGCCCGTTTTGGGGATGATTATTCTTCTCGCCTCTATGGGGCCTGATGTGAGCCGCCTCCAATACATCAGGGACCGTACATGCGGTTACCATGCATCGATCCCCGTGCCGCTTACGTAAGGCTTCTCGAAATTGTTGTTGCCCGCGGCGCTCGCGTATTTGTCGCTCTACAATCTGTCGCTGGTCACCCTCTTCTGGACTATAAGGTTCAGTCCTTGCTTCATCATGGCGCAGATTGAGCGAAAGTTCTCGCCGCTTTCTCTCACTTACCAAAGCCCAATACTGTGCCTCATTTTTGTAATCGGGTTTCTTGTCGCGGCTCGTCCAAACATTGTTGACGGTCTTGGTTAGCGCGGTCTCGTCGACTGAATCGCGCAATTCCCAAAGCGTATCAAGATGGCCGTAGCCCAAAGTAAGCGTTCGGTTTTTCGCATTCGTTACCGGAACGCTGAGTTTAATGCCATCAGTCGCGACCTCGAGGAGACGAAACGGATTTTCCTTTATCTCCGTGTGAATGATTTCCTCTTTTGGAAACAGAGCTTTCCATACCATGTAGCCTGTTGCGCTCACAGCAACCTCTAGGATGGTTCCTTTGGTTCCTCTGTCCAGCGGCGTTCTCATCCGGCGAGCGCCCGGTAAAGGGTGGTCCGGTCAACGTTCAGGAGCGCGGCCACGTCCTCGCGGCGCTGGCCGTTGTCGATCAGCTTCCGTGCATGCTCTATCTGCTGCTGGGTAAGTTTCGGCTTCCGCCCGAATTTCACGCCCCGGCGCTGCGCGGCCTTCACGCCAGCGCGGGTCCGTTCGCTGATAAGGCTGCGCTCCAACTCCGCCAGTACACCGATCATCTTCCACATGGCGCGGCCGGTATGCGTGTCGGTGTCGGTGTCGATAGCCTCCGTGAGCGATCGGAACTTAACGCCGCGATCGCGCAAGCTGTCGAGCATCGTTATCAGGTCGCGTAAACTGCGGCCCAGCCGGGTTGAGCTTCCAAACGATGAGGGTGTCGCCGTGTTCGAGTTTCCTCAAACAGCGGCGCAGGGCAGGGCGCTTGGTCGTGGCTCCGATAGACCATCATCCTTGAACACTGTTTTGCATCCAGCCTTCCGCAAGGCTTCAAGCTGCAAAGCGGCGTTCTGGTCGTCAGTCGAGACGCGGGCATAACCGTATTTCATGCCCTTCAATTTGCACGAGACATTTGCAACACGCCAGACCCTTTGTTTTCGGGCAGAAAAACTCCACGCCGGCATCTCGGGCGGACCTGTTCCCAATCCCGCGGGGTGCCGATAGTAATGATGGACGGAACCGGAACCATAGCCTTTCTTCCGGCACGGAGGTCTCGCATGAAAACAACCATCGCCAAATCTGATTGGCTCTCGGCTGAGGAATGCCCGGCCATGGCGTGGCGTGAGCTACGCGCCGCCCCCACGCCTCCGGACGAAGCCGGGCGGTTTCGCATGGAACAGGGGCAGGACGTGGGATCTCTCGCGCGAAAGCTCTATCCGAACGGCATCCTCGTCTCAAAGACCGATGGTAGAACCACTGCCGAGGTGACCCAAGACCTCATCGCAGATGGCGCAATCGAGACGCTTTTTGAGGCGGCGTTTCGCGCGGGTCCCTTCGTGGCAAAAGCGGATATTCTCAGGCGGCAGAACGGGGCGTGGCATGTTCTTGAGGTGAAATCGAGCTTTTCGGACACAAAGAAGACCGAGGATCTGGTCGATGACCTTGCCTACACAGTAATGGTCCTCCAACGATCAGGCCTTCCGGTGGCCCAGGCATCGCTGCTCCTGTTGTCACGGACCTACCGGTTCGGGGACAGCCCGGATCATCTGTTCGATGTCATCGATAAAACCGCCGAAGCACATGCCAGAGTTGCGGACTTTGAACGTGCTGCGGATTCTCTTGCTCAAGCACTTTTTGCCGATGCGCCACCAACGCCAGCCTTGGTATCCGCTTGCCGTAGCTGCTCCTTCTTCGCTAGCGAATGCCTCGGGGCAGGCCTTGCCCACACGGTCTTGGAACTTCCAAGCCTGCACCATACCAAACTTAAGCGCCTATCGGCCGAGGGCATCATCGACTTGTCACTTGTGCCCGCAGACCTGAAACTCAACGATCGGCAGGAGCGTGCAAAATGCGCAGCTCTTTCCGGCAATACTGTTGTCGATCCTGGCCTGAGCGCCGCCCTGGCTGCGGTCGAATGGCCCTGCCATTACTTGGATTTCGAGACGGTTGCCACAGTTCTCCCGCTCTATAGCGGGCATAGTTGCCATCGGCAGGTGCCGACGCAGTTTAGTATTCATCATCGCGATAACATCGATGCCGAGCCGCGCCACAGCGAATATCTGGCCAATGCCACCAAGGACTGTGAAAGAGAACTCGCCGAAGCGTTGATCGAGGCGTTAGGTCAACGAGGATCGATCATTGTATACACCACCTTCGAGCAAACGCGCATCAAAGCTCTCCGAGATGAACTTCCCGGTCTCGCTGGTCCATTACAGGCGATTCTTGACCGTCTTGTGGACATCGAGCCCATTGTCGCCGATCACGTTTATCATCCGGATTTCAAGGGGAGCTTCTCAATTAAGAAAATTCTTCCAGCGTTGGTTCCGGATTTGTCGTATGCAGACCTTGAAGTGGCTAATGGAGAGACGGCCATCATGTGGTTCGCTCGCATGGCGAAGGGTAAAGTATCGGGCCCGGCCGTCGAGGTTACACGCCAGCAGCTTCTCGATTACTGCAAGATGGACACCCTCGCAATGGTGCGGCTGCACGAAGCTCTCGGTGAACTGGCGGCCGGAACTCGGCATGCGGCGCCCGAAGAAGCCACGTTAACAGTTTGACCAGCTAAAGTAGAAGGTTCCCGAGCGGGCCGCAGTTGGGTCCGCCGTCGCAGCTTTTATGACTTATATTCAGCTTTACGCTTCCGAACACCTTTTTGGCATAGGTGCAGATGCAGATAACGTCGCCGTTGTTCTGAAAACTCCACGATCTTCCGCAGGTCGCTTTTTCGTTGCTTCCTTGTGATCCAAGATCCCCGACCTTGACAAACTTACGAATGGGAGGTGGCGATGCGAACCTTCACGTTTATCGAAACCACTCAAAACCCGGCCAACTCGCCTTGATAGATTCGACAGTCTGGTTGCTTCGCTTGTCGATGGAGAGGAAACTGGATGGCTGGTTATACGTGAGATAGATCACGCTGTTCAGAAATAGCCACGCTGACACAAAGCCCTTCACTGTGGCGAGCGGGTATTGCCGAGTGTCCTGAACAGCCCGAAGCGTGGGAGAACCATATACTCCTGTGAGGGCACTCTCGATTCTCATGTAGTGATCGTTGACTGGGGAGCCTGAGCTTTCAGCAAACCGAATCCCGTCCAACTTACCAGCGCCGTCGAAAAGAAAGAACACGCGAAGTGGAATCCCTCCTATCTCGGTAGAATCGATCCCAACCGTAGCGATGCCGCGCCAGCCGAAATTTCGATCCAACGAATCGTCAGTCAGAATTCTGGCCTCTCCTCGAAATGCGTTAAGAACCTGCTTCTGAGTCATTCCCCAACGCGCTTTCGACCATCCTTCGAGGTTCGTCGAGACTGTCGCCTGCGCCGGAGCCGCGTGTCCTAGGTTCTCAAGCGTTGCGGGCTCGCCGATTGCCCTCGAAGTCGGCTGTGATACCTCAGGAGCGCAGGCTGTGCGCACGCGGGAGCCGGTGTCCGCATCCGCGATGTGGACGATACAAGACATGTTCTCCGTCGATGCTGCAATTGTGTTACCGATTCCATCGAAGCCAATCCTGAACTGCACCCCTGCCTTTTGCAATTGCTGCTCATACCGACTCGTCACTTCGGTTGCAGACAGCGGGACGAGATAGGAAAGTTCCACCGAGGCGGCCGAAACTGTCTTCGTTACGTTGTATGCCTCTTGGAGCGCAGCCAGCCAGTCAGGAAGGATCAAGGCTTGGTCCGCGCCAACGGCGAGCCAAGGTGCGAGCAAGAGCAGGGCTGTCCAGATTCTCCGCATTGCTCAACTCATCGGCCGGGCTACGCTGGGAGATTAGGGAATCAGGCGGAAGTGTACGCAAATCCTTCGTTTGTCGCACGCCTACGCTACGGTAGTTTCGGGCCTTGTCTTCCCGTCAAAAACGGTCCTCTTCCGAGGGACGATTTCCGTACACTTGAACGAATCGACCACGGTCGAAGCTGGGACGCCGAGTTGCTTTGCGATCGCGCGCCAGCTCAAACCCTCTTCGCGGAGCCGCGCAACTTCGTCGCGCCGGAAGATGCGCATCGGCCGCCCGAGCGTCTTGCCGCTGGCTTTTGCCAGGCGCACGCCGGACAGAGTGCGCTCTCGGATGATCTCCCGCTCGAACTCCGCTACTACCGCCAGAATCGTCAGAATGAGCCTGCTCGACGGGTTGGACGCATCCGTGTCGATCCCTTGGCTCACTGCGATGAACCGCACGCCGTAGCTCGTCAGAGCGGCGAGCTGTTGGCTGAGGTGAAGGACGGAGCGTCCGAATCGATCGATCTTGTACACCAAGACGCAATCGAACTCGCGACGCGCGGCGGCGCTCATCAGTTTATCGAGCGCGGGCCTGCTCGCCTTTGCGCCAGAGAAACCGGAGTCGATGAACTCGGCGTTGGCTTCCCACCACCGACGCGCGACATACTCTCGAAGCTCACGGATCTGCATTTCGCAATTCTGATCGGTGGTGCTGACTCTTGCGTAAATTGCCGTTTTCATTGTTTGAAACCTGACTTATCGTGCAGGTTTTCCGAACGCCTTCCAATGGTACTTTAGGTTCATTTATCAATGAGTTCTAGCAGTCTTCTAATACCCTGCGCACGCAAAGTCGATCTTTACTGCGTAGCACCATGAAACGATTGCTTGCGATGCTTCTCCCTCTCGCGCAATGCTTCGCCGGCGGTGCGCCGGACCACCCGTTGAGTCTGCCCGATTGGCTCGGGAACTTTCCGCAATCGAGCAACGTGGCGACAACAGCATCCCCTCTGACTCTCGACTTGTCCTACGATGCACCTGCGGAACTCGAAGCAATCGTCGCCTACTATCAGGCCAAGATGCGAGCCGCGGGCGTGAAGTTCACCGTTACCTTCGATGGCATCGGAAACACGATTTCGGCGTCGTCTTCTGACAAATCCTGCACAATCCGCATCGGTGAGAGCGAGACGGGTTCCCGCGTGCAGGTCAGTTGCGCGCCTAAATCGGAAACCACAGCCTCCCAACGCACTTTCGCGGCGGCGGAGGTGTTCCAGGCTCCAGCGATCGGGCCAGAGGCCCAACTGCAAGCGGTGCGGCCGGTGCCTGAAAACGCACCTGCTGTTGCAGAAGTAAAGGCGGACCTTACAGCGATTCAGGCCGAAATAAGCGAATCGGAAAAGGAGGATGCCAAGTATACCGGCGGCCTGACCAAAGCCTTAACAGGTTCCACGATCGCAATCTTGCACCAGACCGAAGCCATCCTTGAGCAGAAGCTTGTTTCTCTGAAGGCTGGTGCTCGCCCGGTGATTGTGTCGGCCGCCACGAATCGTACGCTGGCCGAAGTCGAGGAGCAGATTGCCACGAACCAATCGAAGATTCAACGACAAGAAGTGGAAGCATCTCGCTATAGCGGCGGTCTGGTCTACGCAATGTCCCTGGCGACCCTTGAGACACTGCGGCAAACGCAAGCGATGCTCGAACAGAGGCGAGTTTCTTTGAAGTACGCGTTTTGAGGGCTGAGCTTTGTCGCGGTCCTTCCTAGTGTAGTGCGTCAGAAATACAGAAACATATAGTCTCGATCCGTGTTTGTCATAGTAGGAGACAAACTGGTGCGAGTCGCCCGCCTCATTACGCTCACCGAGGAAGAACGCTCACAATTGCAGAGCTACGCCCGTGGGCGCAAGGTGCCGCGGCGGTTGGTGGAACGGGCCAGTATGATCCTGTTGGCGGCCGAGAGCAAGGAGAATCTAGAGATCGCCGAGGAGTTAAAGATCAGCCGCCATACGGTGGCGCGTTGGCGCGAGCGGTTCCTGGAATTGGGCATCCAAGGACTGGAGAAAGATGCGCCCCGGCCGGGACGGACACCTCGACTGGATATAGAAGAAATTATCCGCAAAACCACGCAAGAGAAGCCGGAGAACGCCACGCAGTGGAGCACGCGCAGCCTGGCTCGTGCGGTTGGCATCAGCGAGTCCAGTGTTCGCCGGGTGTGGCACGCACACGGGCTGAAGCCTCACCGCAGCGAACCTTTTAAGCTCAGCAATGATCCGCGATTCGCCGAAAAGCTCGAAGACATTGTCGGCCTATATCTCAATCCACCACAGCACGCGATCGTACTTTCGGTAGACGAGAAGAGTCAGATTCAAGCGCTGGACCGAACGCAACCCGGTCTGCCGATGAAACAAGGCCGCGGGGAAACTCGGACGCATGACTACAAGCGGCACGGCACAACCACGCTGTTCGCCGCTCTGAACACACTCGACGGCAGCGTGCTCAGCCAGTGCCGTGACCACCATACCAACGAGGACTGGATTGCGTTTCTCCGCCTCATTGACCGCCAGACTCCCCACAACAAACCGCTCCACATCATCGCTGACAACTACGCTGCCCACAAACATCCCAACGTGCGGCGTTGGCTAGGGAGGCACAAACGTTTCCATGTCCACTACACACCTACCAGCGCGTCCTGGTTGAACATGGTAGAACGTTTCTTTCGAGACATTACCCAGAATCGAATCCGTCGCGGTGTTTTCCACAGCGTTCCTGAACTGGTTGAGGCTATCAACGGCTACGTCTCCCAGCACAACCGCGATCCCAAGCCTTTCATCTGGACCGCCAAAGCATCCGATATCCTGCAGAAAGTTACTCGCGCACGTCGCGCTCTCGATAAGGTTCGATCTGAGTGACGCACTACACTAGCTACCTAAGCGCGCGTTATGCGTTGGAGGCGGACAGAGGGCAGGGGTGCCATAGCACCAACCTGGGAAGATTTTCACCTGGGTTCGATCCTGTCAGAATGGTTCCTGGAGAAATCCTCCACGCGGCCGCCTAGCCTGGCCTCATGGACCGGGCGAAAGGCTTTCCCGCCTGTCCTGCGGCCGCTCCGAACTCCGGCGGGAACGAGGCGGGAATGGCAGACTCAGACAGCGGCGACAATCCAACGTGGCTCAAGGCGCGACTCGCTGCACTTTCACCTGAAGATCAATCGAAGCTCGAAGCTAAGTTAGCGAGACTCGCGAGATCAGCACAAGAAGGGGAAGTGCGCGTGCGGTTGCAGCGTCTTCAAAGAGACCTCGCGGCTCGCCTTCGTGCTTTACGATCTTCGCCACACGTTCGCTACCTTGATGCCACTCGAGAGAAGGTGATCAACATTCGGCTGAAAGTCGCTCGCTCGATGCGAGTCAACAAGATGGGCCAGCAACTATATGAGCCAACGGAAGAAATCTCCGCACTGCTTGATGGGCCGGGCCAACCGCCGCCCGACAAGCGTGTTGAATTGTATCGTCCATATCTTTTGCTTTCCTCAGGAGTGGACGGGCCGTAGGTAGCGCCCATACCTAGGGAAGTGGCCGACCGGCTGAGGAAGTGGTAGAGGCGAAGAGATTTCAGAGTGGTGAGGCAATGACGCGGATCACGAAGTTCACCCGGAATCTATTTCACCGAGTCCAACGGTGTTTCCTTGTTCAGGCTTTCACCACTCCTTGGCGGCGGCGGTTCCGACTCGCGAACCCATCCTGGCTGGGATGTTCCGACGCTCGGGTTTCCTCTTGGCTTCCTCAGGTGCCTCTTAGGAAGTTCGATGTCTCGCGAGACCATCGGCAGTAGCGGACTAGACCGTAGCCCGAGTTGCGATCTGTTACTTCCGTGCCACTACCTGCACAATCGGACCCGGAAGCTACTCACAAGCCAAGAAGTAAGCTTGGTCAAGTGTCACCTCCGTAGGGAAATATCCCTGAGATGATTGTAGCGCTGGAGCGATGCCGACCAGCGTCTGAACAGGCAGCGCGCTTCCCAGTAACAACAATACAGTTGCGCCACGAAAAAGCAGTCTAATGAAGCAGAGCCTCATCCGCTAACCAGCAGCCTTTTGCGGCCTCGTCCATGTAGGGGAATGCGAACTCCGAATGGTGCTTGACTACGCTGACTTTCAGGATACCCGGCTCTTCGTCGAGAACCTTCACCAGATCCTTGCTGTGAAGCGTTATCGATTTTGTCCGCATCAGTGCGTCCGCTAGGTTGTTAGCGGAATCATCTGGTGCGTCCACGTCGGACGCGATCCTCTCCCGCTTCATCAGCTCTGGGAGTGATTCTTTAGAAGCGGCACACGGGAACCCTCCGGGAGCGATGGCGGTTATCACTCCAATCGGCAAGGTGGAATCGGTCCTCTGCGGCGAGGCTTGCGAACATCCCGACAGCAAGAGTCCAAAAGCAACGAAAGCCACCACTATACTTTGGCGGACCGTCAAGCAGGTAGCCATGACCATCGAGACCTCACCGCAACCCAAACTGGGCCTTGGTCACGAGTTGATCGTTCTGAAACATGGCATTCATGTTCGAGCCGCTCCAATTCTTCCATGAGTACATGACGGTCGAGTAACCGGCAATGTTCGAACGGCTGATCTCTTCCCCATCGGTACCGATGATCGCTTGCACCTGCTCGTAAGTCATACCGTTCTGAATCTGCATGTAAGCTGCAAGCGTGACACCCGACCCGGATCGACGGGAGGTGTCCCGTTCGGACGCAAGAGTCGAGGAACGAGACGCGCCCGTGCCGTGCAGAATGAGCGTGCTAAAAACCGCGATGCATCCAAAGAACCCAACAATCGCAAGGAAGGCGTAGACCAGACCGCGTGCGAGTTGGGACCCAACGGACCGTCTCGGCGACTGCGCTTTCAGAATAGACGCGCCACAGGCTGAACAGAATAAGGCAACATCGGCGACAGGGGCTGCACATTTGGGGCAAACCATGGTCGTACCTCTACCGATACATCGGCACAATCGAACCGTGGAAGGGAACGGCCACGATCTGTATATCGGCGGAGATCGAATACGACTTTACTGTCTCGGACTTAGTCGAGATAAAGCGGTGGTTTCAACCGACGGAGCCAATGCCTGTCATAGTCCGCTTCCACTGGATTGACCAAAATGTCTCCGCTGATCAATTCAATTTTCTGTTGCGATACCTCGAAGCCCTGACGGTATTTGACAGTTCGGTCCCCATAGCCAGGGCGTCCCGGATCGGGAATGATGCGGCTAACATGCTCCCGAATTCCGTGAGGCGTGGAATCGTAAGCTGCGCCCTCCAGGAGTCCGGGATTGCGTGACCAAAAACCTCGCACTCGGAACTCAATCAACGAAGCCCCTGGCATTGGTCTCGTGCCACGACAATCGATTACCTCTGGGCTATAGACGCCAGCGTAGGGTTTCGCCGCTTGATGCGCCTGGAATCGGTTCCAAAGAATGGCTACCACAACGCTACCCATAATTCCCAAAACGAGGTTCAACAGGTAACTCATTACTCAAGTGTGGCATCTTCGCGCGCCCTCAGCACGGGCACCGATCCTCTTCATCCTGCCGATGACTCGACCTGAGATCGCGGTCGACTCGGGATAAAGTCCCCTGGCTCCATTTTGGCTCCAATAAGGGGAGCCATTGGAAACTGTAGTGCTTGAAATCGCCTGAAACGTTCCGTCGTGAACGCTAAATTCTTGATTTACAAAGTAGCGCTGATTTGGGAAGCTGGCATTCTACCACTGAATTACTCCCGCTCGGTTAGTCCATTTAAGTATTGCAGATTCAGAGTGTTCGCGACAACCGAAGATTTGTTGAGTATGGGAATCCAGATTCTACCTCCGGATGTAAGAGTTATTAATTCTAAAAGGCCAAACGCAAAGAATTCGTGCAGCCTGGTCTAAGAAAGGACAGCACCGAACCTAACAATTCCCTTGCGGTCGAGATTCGCGCCATCCAATCGCATGGGACGGTTGCGTTCACCGAAGCCGGCGGACGAAGTGGTGGTCAATGCCGGATAGTGGAGCGCCGACCTCATGCATTGGACCACCCGTAATGAGGGATCCGAGGTCAATGGCGACAAGTCCGGTGCCGTTGATCAACTCGATCACTAGCTGTTTGGCTTCGGCGTCGTCGCCAGATGTAAAGATGACGGTACGGGGTTTGTTGGGCGAGAAGTCCTGTATCCAGGCCATCGGGATGTTGCTGATCGATTTTACCAGCCGTGCGCCAACCGCCATCTCACCAACAATTTCGCTAGAGGTGCGCCCCTTCAACGCGGCACGTGATCTGGTCACGCCAGCCAGACTAATGTCGGGGGGCTCCAGATGTGCGTTCGTCGCATCGATCAAGATGCGGCCTCGCCAATCAATCCCCTTGAGAGCTTCGGCCACGCTGACCCATTGCGTGGCCAGAATGACGACGTCGCATCCGGCTGCCTGCTGCCTGGTCCCGATCGCGCCTGGACTGACGCCAGCGACAAAATCAGCCAGCGTTTCCGCTCCTCTCGAGTTTGATACGACGATGGTATGACCAGCGGTTAAAAAATGATGGCCGATCGTACGCGTTACGTTACCGGCACCTATAAACCCTATTTTCATGATCAATCTCCTCTCTTCCGTCGAATTGGAATCAGCCGGGCTTCGCCAGGTTCACGAATTATCTGGAGGCGGTGCCGCCATCGACCGGCAAGTCGATGCCAGTGATGAAGCTGCTTTCGTCGCCGAATACGCGCTGTAGCCCGGAATGCCCATCTGCCATGCCGCCGATCCGGAGAGGATGATGGATGCTTTGTCGGCGAGCAGCAGAAGCGCCTTCTGCACCGTAAAGTACGCCCCGCGTGCGTTCAGGTTGAAGTGCTTGTCAAACGTTTCCGGCTTCGATTCTGTGAGTGAAACAGGATCTACGACGCCGCATTTGCGAATACGACATCGACGCGTCCCTTCACCTTTCGCACCACTTCGTAGAGACGGTCAAGATCCTCGAGTTTTGAGGCATCTCCTTGAACGGCGGTTACATTCTTCCCGATCAGCGATACCGCCGAATCCAACTCCGCTTGACGACGCCCGGCGATAAACACGTAGGCCCCTTCCTTGACGAAGCGCCTGGCCGTAGCGAGGCCGATCCCGCTATCGCCCCGGTGATTACAGCTACCTTCCCATCCAGCGCGCCCATTTTCTTCTCCTAGAATTAGTTCTTCAAGCAATGTAGGAGCGTGGTTCGATTTGCATTAACTGGCCGCTCTCGCTGGCGCCTGCCGCGCCCCCAGCCAACCGCTCTCTCAGAAATGCGCCGACGGCGTCAAGAGCCTGATTGGCATTGTTCCGACGGCGTTAGTGAACCCATGGGCCATGCCCATCCACACGTCCAGCGTCGCATCGACGCCCGCTGCGACGGCACGCTTCACATAGCGGCGCGAATCGTCGAGCAGCACTTCATCGTCTCCGACGTGCACGCGGATCGGGGGCAGAGCGCTCAGATCTCCATAAAGAGGCGAGGCCAGCGGATTCTTCGGATCGGCGTCGCCCAGGTAGGAACGGACCAGTCCGGCCGCCTGGGACTTGAGGAAATACGGATCGGCCTGCGCGCGCGTTTCATAGCTGGCGCCACCGAGCGCGAGGTCCGTCACCGGCGATAGCGCAACCGCTCCAACCGGGAGCACACCGCCCGAAGCACTTTGCGCGGTGGCGATGGAGAGAAGCACAAGGGCAAGAGTGCCTCCAGCCGAGTCCCCGCTCAGCGCGATGTTGCGTATTCCCCGGTCCACGAGCCCGCGATAGCAGGCCTCGGCATCCTTGACGGCGGCGGGAAACGGATGTTCCGGTGCGAGCCGGTGATCGGGTATGAATGCCGCTGCTCCAGCTCTCAGAGCGATGTGGCCCGCCAGGTTGCAGAATGCCTGGGCTGTTCCCCAGTTGAACCAGCCGCCGTGCAGGTGAAGGATTGCCCTTTCGCGGGTCTGCGCCGGCTTGGCCCACCAGCCGGATACCCTCCGACGGTGTCTTCCTCAAAGGTAACGTCTTCTGGGGCTTCGACCCGCTCGATGATGCCATTGAACGGCACGCGGGCGGTTATACCTTCGAGCTTGCCCTTCATTCCGGCCACGGCGGATCGCAAGGCGGTCATGGCGGCGGCGTCTTCAGAGGTGAGGGGATGGACGAACGAACCAGAGATCGTTCGGCGGTGTGCTCTTGTGTTTAGCGGATTGCATTTTCTTTCTCCTTCGAACGTTTCTAGTTCGCGCAATTACGGAGCACTTGTTCGGATGTGGAGCGAGGCACATCCGATTCACGCTCGCAATCTAATATGAGGGTGGCGGCCAAACGTATCAAAACAGGGAATGAAAAGACCGGACGGCCGATCAGCTTTTATGAGGGCGGCGGCGCTCGAGGCGGCGATGATGCTCTTTCGGGACGGGCTATGAAGGTACTTCGATGGCCGTTCTTACCCAGGTAATAGGTCTCAGCCCGTCGAGCATCGTTCATGATTCTCCAATCTCCGAATCACGAAAACGATTGCGACCTTGTTTGCAAAAGGATTTCAGCGTTATCACTCTCGTCTGGGATTTGCGCAGTACGAATCGGCACTGGCGGTACGACGATTTCAACAAGCCCGGTCGCCACGTCATAGACGAGGCCGGAGATAAGCCAGTCGCCCGGCAATCCCGGAACCGCCCGGAGCGCAGCAACGTCGACTGCAACCGCCGTGCGAGGATCGGAGACCGATTTGGCCCTGAGTTCCGGTTCCTGGATTTGAAAATAGCGCGCCAGCAGGGCCGGGTCGCCAGCGAGGCGCGTGATGCCGCAATCGGTGTGCTGAAGTACGATGAGGTGAAACTCCCCGCCGCCTCCAGGAGTCTCTCCGGCAACCTGACCGATTCGTCCGAGTAGACCCAACTGCTCCAACAACCCTGGGGTTGTTCGCCCGCCGATGTTCCGCATGATGACGGCCTCGCCCGGTTTAATTCCAAGCACATGAGCAGGATCGACGCGCATATCCGCGCAACCGATGATCACTGCCTTTACATTGGGTAACGAGCGTGGAAGCGACGGCAAGAGTGTGCCCGCAGCAGACTGGCGAGCAGCAAAGTCTTTGTTACGTTCTAACATTGAGTTCAGACTGTTCATGTTGATTCTCCCGTTTGTGAGCTATGAAGGTAGCCATTCGGGCGGCGCGATTTGCATGAGGTGCCTCGACGGTCACCCTGATCCGCCCACAATCATGTGATGCGAGCGATCAGAGAGCGACCTGACAGAGGACCCACGATTACTGCCATTTATTGCCGAGCGATCTACAGGGTTTTTACTTGCCGGAACGAAGCTCGATATTGCCCGGGAGTCACTCCCAGGCGTCGAGCGAAGGTCCGACGCAGAATCTCCGCGCTCCTGAAGCCGCTGGCATCGGCAATTTCCTCCAGGCTCGACGACGTGGTACCGAGTTGTTGTCGAGCAGCTTCGAGCCGGAGATTTTCGACGTGCCGTGCAGGCGTCTCGCCGACCTCCTGCGTGAACACGCGGGCGAAGTTGCGAGGGCTCATGGCGGCGCGCCGCGCAAGGGATGCAACAGGCATGTCTTCGGTGAGATTGTCGGCCATCCAAGCGAGCAAATCTCTGAGCGGTTGGCTTTCGCAGGCTTGCGCCGCGAGAGTTGCACTGAACTGTGATTGACCACCTGGGCGCCGCAAGAATACGACCATCATTCGTGCTACTTGAAGGGCCACGGAAGCGCCCAGATCCTCTTCCACTAAGGCGAGGGCCAGATCAATTCCCGCCGTGACCCCCGCGGACGTGTAGATATTTTTGTCGCGAATGTAGATCGAGTCGGCATCTACTTTCACCAAAGGATGCTTTTCAACCAGCTCATTGCACCAGTTCCAATGGGTTGTTGCTGGCCGTCCATTGAGCAAACCTGCATCCGCCAGAACAAGGGCGCCAGTGCAGGCGGAGCCCAAACGACGGACCTTTGTGCTTTGTTCTCTGAGCCAACTCAAAAAGTCGGGCGGATGCCGTTTGTCGGGAGGCCATTCGCCTCCGCCGACAAGAAGCGTGTCGATCGGACCGCGCAACTCTCGGTATGTCCGGTGAGCTAGGATCGGCAGGCCGATTTGGCTCGGAACGGTTCGGTCTTCCCCAGCCGCGATGATCTCCACCTCATATGCTGGTTCGCCGCCGCGCAGCCTATTAGCATCAGTAAACACTTCCGCGGGACCGACAACATCGAGCATCCGCGCCGGAGGTACGGCTATAATCGCGACTCGTCTTACACGAGCGACATTCGCTGGACTTCCTCCACCCTTCTTTCGTTGTCTTGCGGCCATAGTGGCAGAAAAAGTGGGGTTGGCTCCCATCGACATTATTTCAAAGTACGAAGTCCTCATTCAGCCTGGTTGTTCCAGGCTGGGTCTCGCGACGCTAGCGGGCATCAGATCACGGAGTCCGCCGCGGACGCGGCCAAGCATGGGCTTACTCACATACTATCCCCCAAATATGAGGAAAGAACATAAATGATGTTTCCTTTTGCCTGGATGGAGCCGTAAAATAGAAAGCGGCGTGTTATTGGTTAACTATTTATTAGCTGTCAGTCGAGGCCGTTGCCAGAGGATCGGTTCGCTCACGGTCTTCTGCCTCACCCCATTCCCCGAATTCATAATCGGATGAACCGGAACCTGTGACATCATCTTCGGGCAAGTCAGGACAATGCGGGTTCGATGAACCGCGCGCTCCAACGGATGTTTCCAGAACGGCCAGCGGCCTCAACTTTCTGATCGAGCTTTCTCATGATGCGGCCCGAACCTTCTTCGCAAACCCGCCGCGAACCTGCCGGTCCATGAGGTGAACGCCTGATCGGTGGTGAGATAGGTCCACACCGCGCCGCGTTCACCGGGATCGGCGCCCGTCTCTCGCGCTTCGGCCAAACGCCGCGCTATTTCGGTGGGCATCTCAGCCTCCAACTCCTGAAACTCCCAGTGAATCTTCTGAGCAAATTCATATTGCGCGTCTCTGCGGTCGAGCGAGAGCATCGGCAGGCTCACCAATCCCCAGCTCAGCCAAGGCAGGCCAGATCGAAACTCAGCCAGGCGCGCCAGATAATCGAACCAAAGCGAATCGATGGTGCGCAACGCGACAAGTCTTTCAAACTCCGATGTGCCATCGGCCTTCCCTTTCAAAACTTGCTGTCGATAAGTGTGGATGCGGTGCCGTTGGCCTTCCACCGGCAGTTCGTAGGCTTGCAAGAAAAGCCTCTGATCCAGGTTCTGACCTTCCACCAGGCGCTGCACGGTATCGAGATCGGTCCCCAATCTGGGATTCAGATCCCGATACTTCACCAATAACTGATCTTCGCGGGAAACAAAAAAGCGCGAGCAGCCTGGATCGCCCTGGCGGCCGGCGCGGCCGCGAAGCTGATTGTCGATACGGCGGCTCTCGTGCTTCTGCGTGCCGATCACATAGAGTCCGCCGAGAGCCGCCGCGCCGTCACCCAGCCGTATGTCGGTGCCGCGGCCGGCCATGTTGGTCGAGATCGTAACGGCTCCGCACGCGCCGGCCTGCGCAATGATCCCCGCTTCCATTTCATCGTTGCGCGCATTCAACACACGATGTGGAACGTCTGAAAGCATGCCGCTCAACCGCTCCGATTCTTCCACGCTGCCAGTCCCGACCAAAACGGGCTGCCCACGCTGATGCGCGCGGCGAATTTCATCCAGAACCGCCTGTTCTTTTTCGATCCTGGTTTCAAAGACCGCATCCGGATGATCAATGCGGATCACTGGTTGGTTGGGAGGAATGGTCTCCACCGGCAGGCCGTAGAGCTTCTGGAACTCCACCGACTGAGTCGCTGCCGTGCCGGTCATACCGCAAACCTGCGGATAGAGAGCGATCAAGTGCTGCAATGTAATGGAGCCTAGAATCATTCCTTGGCGTTTTGTCGCGACCCCTTCCTTCACTTCCACCGCTGTGTGAAGGCCCGCGGGCCAGCGCCGGTCTTGCGCGACTCTGCCCTTGAACTCGTCCACCATTTCGACCGCGCCGTTCTTCACGACGTAATCGACGTCGCGGTGCAGCAGAACGTGGGCGTGCAGAGAATCCTGGACGGCGGTGAGAAGCGGGATGTTGCGCTCCTCGTATAGATTGCGGCAATGGAAGGCGCGTTCCACCTCCGCGATTCCAAGATCGGTGAGCGCTACATTGTGCGCGCCCACGTCCATAGTGCAATGGAAGGGGACACGAAAGTTTCGGACCAACCGATCCGCCGCATACGCCAACGCACTGTCGTCGGAGTCTCCCCCCGCGATCACCAACGGAATCCGGGCTTCGTCGATCAGGATGGAATCCACTTCGTCAATTACGGCGGCCGCGAAGGGGCGCTGCACTTGCTCATCCAAGTGCAATGCCAGGCGGTCGCGAAGAAAATCGAAGCCGATTTCGTTGGAACTAGTGTACGTAACGTCACTCGCGTACGCGGCGCGGCGTTCGGCCACGCTCATCCCCTGTTGCAGATGGGCCACCGATAGACCCAGGAAGCGATAGATATCTCCCATCCAGGCGGCGTCCCGCCGAGCCAGGTAATCATTGACGGTGATCACGTGAACACCACGGCCGGCGCGGGCGTACCAGGCCACGGCCGGAACAGCAGCCAGCGTCTTGCCTTCGCCGGTCTGCATCTCGGCGATGCTTCCGCGTGCCAGCGCGAGCGCTCCGCGCAGTTGCACATCGAATATATCTTGGCCCAGCACGCGCGCTGCAACGGCCGCGGTAACGGCGATTAGCGGCAGCAGATCGGTGGCATCGCAAGCGCGCGCACGCAGTTCGGAATCACTCAGACGGCTGTACTCGGCCCGCAGCGCGTTGATCTTCTGAATTTCAGATCGATCGCGGCGCGCAAAAACAGAATTCAAGAAATGGCGCATAGCACCCTCCCTCTTTTCAACCAGGCTGTTATTTTTGGCTAGAACTGAAGGCGAGGATGCGAGGGCGGAGGGCGCTGAAACAGCGATGTTTCCCGAACACTGGCCGGGCTAAAAACGCTGCGATTGGAGACTTTCCGGGCGACGGCGCTGATTTGAGGCAGTCCCTTGATCCGCCGGATCTGGAGGACTTCTTGCGCCGTACCAACCGATTCGATAACGCAGACGATGCTGGAAGTTTCGCGCGAGATGGTGATGCGAGCAGCGGGCGCGCCGGCGCTGGTAGCGGCCAACATCAGCAGCGCGGCAATCCAGGTTGTGAATCGCTGTCTCAATCTACCTCGGCACGGCTTTACTCAGATCGTAACAGTATTGCCGGATCGATGTGAACGGCACGCAGCACCGGCGGGAGAGCGGCTAGTACTGCGGCGCCGAGCATAGCGATGAGCGGCCAAAACACTAAGCGCGGATCGGTGATTTTCACCTGATACAGCAGCGCCGACACATAATGTTCAGACTGGAGACCAAGCCCAGTGCCAGCTGCCAGGCCCAGCGCGATCATGGCGAACGAGCCGAGCGTTACGCGGCGAGCGACATCGCCCGACGTTGCGCCCAGGGCCAGACGGATGCCGAGTTCGCGGCGGCGTTCGAGGACGGCATAGTTGAGAACGCCATACAATCCGACGGCCGCCAAAATGAGAGCCACTGCCGCGAAGAACAGCGAGAGCGCGGCAAGCAAACGCTCACGGACCATCTGCGATTGCACCAGCTCATCTTGCGAGACGATATTGGCAACGCGGAGCTGCGGCTGGAGTTCCGGAATTGCGTGACGCAGCGTGGAGGCGAGCGACATTGGATCGGACGATTTGGTGCGGACAAGGAAGGTCGCCCGATGCCCTGCCCCGCCGCGACTGTCGAGCGCTCGAAATGGAACATAGGCGGTGGCTGGAAGCGGAAGGCGCATGTCCTCATAACGCGCGTCGGCTACCACGCCGATGATGCTTATCGGCACGCGGCCATTCCTGCCGGGACTCCCTGCGAATCCGCCGTTGGATTGCACCTCGAAGCTGCGTCCCACCGGATTCTCCGCACCGAAATACCGCAGCGCGAATGTTTCGTTGACGACCGCCACTTTCGGGTATTCGTCATCGAAGCGGAAATCACGGCCCTCCAGCAACCGCAGCTTCATGGTTTCGAACCATCCTGGCGACACGCCCAGGAACCATGTGCTGTGGCTCCAGGTGCCATCCGGCGAGTGGCCGTTAGCCCAGGTGTACTCGGTCTGCGCGTTAAAACTCATCAGTGCATATTGAGACAGCGCGGCAGACTCGACGCCGGGCGCCGACCGCAGTTGTTGCGCCACCTGATACCAGGCTGCCGTAGGGAGATCCGCGCTGCTGATGGATTCCAGCGTGAGAACACGCGCCGATGAAAAACCAGCCGGCTGATTCGCCATTCTCTGGAAGGTCGAAATGAAGAGCCCCGCCACAAAAAGCACGAAGGAGCAGAACGCCACTTGCGCGGCGATCAGCGCGCTCATCCACCGGCGCCGGCTATGCGGATCGTCGCCGCCCTTCAGCGCGACGGCCGGCTTAACAGCAGAAGCTCCGATTGCGGGAGCAAGGCCGAATAACATCGTGACGGCGAACGTCAGCGCCAGGGCAAATAGGGTGACGCGCCAGTCCGCGTGCAATGCAAGTTGCACCGGCTGGTCCGGTGGATTGAGCTTGCCGACAACCAAGGGCGGCGCCCACCAGGAGAAGGCGAAGCCAAGCACGGATGCGGCCAGGGCGATTAACGCGCTCTCCATCAGGACCAGTTGGATGAGCCGCGCACGCCCGGCTCCGATGGAAACGCGCAGGGCCATTTCACGCGCCCGCGCCGCGGCCTGAGCGGTCATGAGATTCGCCACGTTCGCGCAGGCGATCAACAGCACCAGTCCAACCAGCACCGCGAAAATCGTCAGCACGCGCCGGTATCCGTGCTGCGTGCTGGAAGTGCCCGTAGCGGCTCCCTCGAGCGAGACCGGAGCCGCAATGAAAAAGTCCCGATCCTGTTTGGGCCGCAGCGACGACCAGGTCTTCACTTCTTCCTCGCGATAGGCGTGCAACACTGCGGTCAATCGGTCCCGGATTTGATCGAGGCTGGCGCCCGTCTTCGGAATGACAAACACGCGATACACCTTCCAGGTTGTGTAACTGGCGGAAGGGTCCATCGCGTTGGGGATGAAAATATCGGTGAATGTGCCGGGATCGGTGCCGGTGAAGCCTTGCGGCGTCACGCCGATGATTTGGAGAAAGTCGTTGCCGGTGCGGAATCGCCGGCCGATGATGCTGGGATCTTTGCTAAAACGACGCGACCAATAATCGTAGGAGATAACAGCGTAGGGACGTGTTCCGGGCGCGACATCATCACTGGGGGAGAACAGCCTTCCTAGTGCCGGCTTCAAGCCAAAGTCGGGGAACATCGATCCGGAAACAAATTGCCGCAGGACGCGCTCCGTTTCCTGATCCGAGCCGAAGGTGACATCGACGCGCAGCGGGGCCGATATGGCCATCAATTCGGCTTGATCTTTCGCGGCCGCGTGCAACTGGCGAAAGGCCGGATAGTTGAGCCCATCGTAAGTAGATATCTGGCCCTCGAAGAGACTCTGATACGTGAGCTCGTACAGCCGCTCGGGATGAGCCACCGGCAAGGGGCGCAGGAAGAGCGCGTCAATCAGCCGAAAAGCGGCCATGGATGCGCCGATACCGAGAGCGAGCGAGACGATCGCGGCGGCGGAGGCGGTCTTGTGTTTGAAAAGCTGCCTGGCGCCGAAAATGGCGTCGGCGGCCAGCGATTCAAGCCATGGAGCGCCCCACGCGAGACGCGGCACGAGACTAGACGGTGATGATCTCAATAGCTTGTTTCAAACTCTGAAGCGGATCGCGGCCCGGCGCCGGGCGAAATTCATGCGCGATGTGGCCGGTGAAGCCCAAATCCGCAATCGTTTTCGCGATGAACCGGTAATTAAGCTCCTGGGTATCGTCGATTTCGTGCCGGCCCGGCACGCCGCCGGTGTGAAAATGGCCGATCCATTGGAAGTTCTGCTGGATGTGGCGGCAGATATCGCCGTCCATGATCTGCGCATGGTAGATGTCGTAAAGAATTTTAACGCGCGGCGAATTCACGCGCGAGACCACATCCACGGCCCAGGCCATGTGATCGCACATCTGATCCTTGCGGCCGAGACCGGGGTCCTGGAGCTTGCTGTTCATCACTTCGATGCAGATGGTGACACCTTTGTCTTCGGCGCGCGATTTGATTCGATTCAGAAATTCGACGGCGTTATCCGCGCCTTCGGCATCCGGCATGCCCTGGCGCTGGCCGCCGACAGTAATAATGTTGGGGCAGCCGGCGGCGGCGCACTCATCGATGGCCGCGCCGAGCGACGCCATGAACTTCTCGTGAGTCTCTTTGTGAATGAGGCCGCTTTCCATGGTGACGCCGCCCGGAGGCGCCATGGTGGGGATGAGGCCGTATTTCTTGAGCGTGGGCCAGTCCTTGGGACCCACCAGATCGTACCCGACGCAGCCCAGCCGGGCCGCTTCCCGGCAGCGGTCATCGAAGGGCATTTTGGGATCGAACGGGAAGTTGGTGACACATTGTTTCAGGCGTCCCTTGCCCGGGGCCGGTGCGGTTCCGGTTTGGGCGCTGGCACGCGCTCCGGCAACGGTTGCGGCGCCGGCGAGGGCGGCCGCGCTGACGAATTCTCTGCGTCGCATGGCTGGTATTGTACTAATTGTCCGCACGGAGCGCAGTGGCCAGATCTACTGCCGCGGCCCTGCGCGCCGGGATCCAAGCGGAGATTAGGGTCAGCAGAACGAGAAAGGCGGCGGCGCTCGCGAGCGACCGTGGATCCAGCGGCGAGAGGCGATAAACAAAGCTCTTCATCAGGCTGGAGAATGCCAGCGCGAGAATCAGGCCGGCGGCGAGTCCGGGAGCGATGAACATCGCGGCTTCGCGCAGGATCATCGTGACCAGGTCCCATCGCGATGCGCCCACCGCGCCGCGCACTCCAAACTCGCGGACCCGCGTGTTTACTGAATAAGCGAGCAATCCGTAGACGCCAGCCGCGGTAAGCAATGCGGCCATGGCGCCGAAAATGCCGAGCAGCATGAGTGCTAAGCGGCGCCGCGCGAGCGAGTCGGCGACGTTCTGAGATAGCGGCTGGATTTTGGAGATGGGGATCTGGGAGTCAAAGGTTTGAATGGCGGCGCGAATCGCGGGTGCGAATTGCGTCGGATCGGATGCAGTTCTGATCAGTAGCGTCATCACTGGGCCGCCGGAAACGTTATAGAATGTCGGCTCCACTTCCTGATCCAGCCCCAGATCGCGCACGTCGCCGACGACACCGGCGATCTCGAGCGCGCTTTGCTTGGGATCCATCACGCCCAAAATCAGCCGCTGTCCGACTGGATCTTGATTTCCGAAAAAGCGGCGGGCCAGGGTTTCATTAATCAAGACGCGATTCTGATCCGCTGCGGAGTCTGAGAGCAACCGGCCGCGCCGCAATGGAATTTGGAGCACGCGAAAATAGTCGGGAGTGAGCCAGCGAATCTGCGCGACCGGGAAACTGCCGGAGTCGAACGTTCTGCCCTGAATACCGAATCGCGTGGCGAAGCGGCTATGTTCTGTTGGCCCGAGACTCATGGGAGCAGAGTTCACAGCGGCCACATCCTGGATGCCCGGGATCCGCCGCAGTGTGGGAAGCAGGATTTTGTCCCAATCGCCCCGCAGCGGAAGATTCGGAATTTCGAGCACGCGGGCGGACTCGAAGCCCGGCGGCTCCGAGAGAAGCGCGGCGAAGTTGCGCGCGAGCAACGCGGCGCCGGCCAGAACCAGGAATGCCATGGCGACCTCGCCCGCCAACAGCACAGATCCGATGCGGGCCCGGCCGCGTACGACGGACCTTGAAGAAACGGTGAGACGCCGGCGATCACGCAGGACGTGCCAGCAAGCCGGCAGACCAAAGAGAACACCGGCCGCCACCGAGATCGCGATCGCAAAAAGCCAAACCGGCGCTTGCCAGGCCTTCGGTTCGTTGGGCACGAGTTGACTTGCGCCAATCGCCAATGCGACACCAAGCGCTCCGCCCACTGCCGCGAGCACCAGACTTTCCGACAACACCTGGCGGATCAAGTGCGATGCGCCCGCGCCCAGCGCCTCGCGAATTCTTAACTCATCGCCCCGCTCGATCATGCGCGCTAAGAACAGGTGGGCGAGGTTGGCGCACGCCATCAGCAGCACCAGGCCCACCGCGGCCCAGGCCAGCAACAAGGCAGGGCGCACATCGCGGGTCATCTCGCGGGCCAAGGGGATCACGAATGCGCCGACGGTGGCGTTGGTATCGGGATATTCCTGTGCTAGCCGGCGAGCAATGGATTGAATTTCAGTCTGCGCCTGCTCCACCGTGACGCCCGGCTTCAGCCGCGCCACGATTTCCAGCGGATGATATTTGCGGCGATCCAGATAGTCGGGTCCCACCAGCGAGAGCGGCATCCAAAAGTCGGCCCACTCGGGAAAAGCCTGGCGCTGCGACACTACGCCTACGACGGTGAACGAATCTTTGTCCAACCGGATCTGTTCACCCGCGATGTTGGGATCGGAGGCGAACTTGCGCCTCCACAGGCTTTCGCTGATCACGGCGACGTGCGCTTTGGCGCGGTCTTCGGCGCCGGTGAAATTTCGGCCGATGATGGGCTGAATGCCCATGGTGGAAAAAAGATCGCTGGTTGCCATGGTTCCATGAACGATCTCCGGCTGTCCTTGTCCGAGCAGTGTGACGGTATTCATGGCCGAAGCGGTGTGTGCGGCCATGGCTTTGAAACTGTGAGATTGACTGCGCCAGTCGCGGAAGTCGGGCGCCGTTACCTGCAATTGCGGAAGAGCGGGATGCGTTTCCCAGATGCGAACCAGCTTGCCGGGATCGCGAAATGGCAGCGGCTGAATCAGGACGGCGTAGATGATGCTGAACAGAGCGGTGTTCGCGCCGACGCCCAATGCGACGGTAAGAATTGCGGCCAGCGCGAACGCGGGCCGGCGGCGCAGGGAACGCACGGCAGGTCGCATTCTTACAGTTTACAGATCCTAACTGATAGAGAACAGGGGCGTGGACGCATCAGGGGTATTTTTGTGTTTGGTGACGCATTGTTTCTGAAAATTCCGCGAACTTCCGGGCGAACGCGACGTTGTGTTCGATATACATCCGCTTCTATGTTAATAACGGATGTCAAGAAAATCGCGGCGGAAGAAGACGCAAGCGGTTGATGCTGCTGGGTGGCGAGGCTTGTGACTCTCAGCCAAAGAAGGAAATATTCTTCATCGGGTAGTGTTTGCGATTCTGTGTCCAAAGCAGAGCGTGGTTGGCTTGCGCGCCGACGTTGGCGGCCGGAATCGGCATCGATCGGCAGATGTGAGCGCGCGGAAGAGGTGAGCGATCACATTGTGCTCAGCCGGACGAGCACCGGCCCAGAGTTCAGCTACGCTGATGGGCGAGTACAGAACGGCCGCGTCGGAGTTGCTTAATTCAAGCCATTTTGAAATGATGCTGGCGTTCCGGCCACGAGAAACCTCGATCAGGATGCCGGAGTCGACAAGAACGGTCATTTCTTAAAGAGACGGTTCAGACGATCGCCGCGGCGAAGGCGCTCGATGTACTGCACGGAGTCAGCCATTTCAGGGCGATCCTTTCGGATTCCGACGAATTCCTGCATCGCCTTGGCCTGTTGGTCCCGTTGGCTGAAATAACGTTCGCGGATGGCTTCGCGCACCAGCTCCGAGACAGTGGTGTTTCGGCTGCGCGCACGAGCATGCAGCGCGCACCAAAGATCGTCGTCCAGATAGAGCTGGGTTCGCCTCACGATGTATATTATGCATCGCCAATGTGGGGTCCCAGCTCCCGGGACTAGGCGTGCGCCCAGCAGCGTTTGATATTCTCGGGGAATCCGCGTCCGCTGGAGAATCCTATGCTTATTCGTTGGCTCACGCTCTTTTTGTGTTCAGGATTGGCTTGCGCCTTTCCGGTGCTGACGTATTCCACTTATCTGCGCGATGGCTTCACGCCCACCGCGATCGCCACGGACTCGTCCGGCAACATCTATATGGCCGGAAACGCGATCGTCGATCCATCCTCCACGCAAAGCACGGTGCTGGTGGTGAAGCTGAACCCGCAAGCCAGCCAGTACCTGTAGGTGCGTTACGTGGGTGGATCGGTGAACGAGAGTGCATCCGCGATTGCGGTGGATAGCTCGGGCGACGTATATGTTGCCGGCAGCACCATATCGCCGGATTTCCCCGTGACCACCGGCAGCGGCAATCTTGCCACGCCGCCTGTTCCGGGAATGAGCGAGCGGACCTTCGTTTTCAAGCTCGATCCAGATGGTCAATTGGTCTTCTCCGATCTTTTGGGCGGCTCAACGGATAGCTTTGCGCAGGCGGTTGCCGTGAATGCGTCGGGGCAGGTACTGGTGAGCGGCTTGAGTGTTGGCTCTGGATTTCCCTCCACGCCTGGAGCGTACAGCGTGGCCGATACCGATAATGTGCCCTATTTGCTGGAAGTAGACGCAACCGGCACGAAGGTTGTGTTCTCGGCGGCAGGAATCGGCGGCACCGCAATTACGCTCGATTCAGGTGGCAACATCTATTTTCGGGGAGCACGGGTTCTCTTACTTATCCGACGACGCCCGGGACCTATCAGCCCAACTTTCCGGTCTTTCAGACCTGCATTGCGCCATGCAACGGGCAATTTCAAGGACCGAACCAGTATGTGACCAAGCTGGACCCAACCGGCACAAAGATCATTTTTTCCACCGCGGTCTCAGGCAGCGGGAGCACGATGAACAACGGCCTGGCCGTGGACGCGCAGGGGAACGTCTATCTCACCGGCCTCGCGGGAGTGAGCTATCCGTTCACGGTTCCCGTTCCCACTCCGCCAGTGGGTCCGGCGCTGGATATGCTCTCCACGCCAGCACTGCCGTTTCTCTCGAAACTCGACCCAGCGGGACAGAAGCTTCTGTTTTCGGTGCCGGTGGGCGGCGCGGGTGTGAAGCTGGATTCGGATGGATCGGCGTACGCCGGCGGGATATTCGGCACCTTCGATCTCTACAACATGGTGGCTTCTATTCCGGCGCTCGAGAATGCACCGCCGCCCTGCGCGCCGCCATATTTGCATTCCGCGGCTTACGTCTCCCAAGTAGACGCTGCTTCGGGCGATCTTCTGGGATCGCAGTTCCTGGGATCCTCAGCGCTTCCCATCTCCGGCGTAGCGCTCTCTGGTTCCACGTTATGGATCACGGGGGCGACGACGTTCGCGGGCTTCCCGTTCAGCGGGAACGTTCTCACCACCGGGAACCCGGGATCAAAGCAAGTGCAGGGCGCTTTTCTCGGCGCGGTGGATTTCTCCGCGGCCCAGCCACCTGCCGGCACGCCCCAGATCGGATGCGTGCTGGACGCGGCGAGTCTGCAGCCGGCCAGTCCCATCGTTCCCAATCAGCTACTCACGATTTTCGGAACGGGACTGGGCCCGGCCCAAGCTGCAACCGCCGCGAATGATTCCACCACCACGCTGGGCGGCGTGCAGGTGAACTTCGGTTCGCTGGCGGCGCCGCTGCTGTATGTATCGCCGACGCAGATTAACCTGGCCGTGCCGCTGGTCTCCGAAGACCCGTCCTCACTCCCTGCGATGAAGGTAACGGTCAACGGCGTGTCGCCGCCTGCGCTCGAGTTCCCGGTTGTTTACGCTAATCCCAGCTTGTTCGTTGTCCCGGGGAGCTACTCACCGACTCTTGAACAATCCGTCACCGTGGCTCTGAACGCGGACGGCTCGGTGAATTCCGCGACGAACCCGGCGCAGTTGGGATCTGTCATCTCGGTATTCGTGAACGGCCTCGCAATGGATGCTCAGATCCCTTACGAGCCGCCTAATCTTTATTCGGTAGCCGGATGGTCCGTCACGGGCTCATCGCAGATCAACCCATTCGTTCTCCAGGTAAGCCTTCAGATTCCTGCGTCGGCTAATCTTTACTGCCAGTTGAATGGGTGCACGGCGTCGTTTACGATTTACGACCTCGCTTCCTATTTGAACGGTCCGCCGCCGGAATTCCCGGGCGGATTGTCATTCGGAGGAGTGGTGTATGTCACTCAGTAGGGGAGGGCGAGCCGCCCCCGGCTTGACATATTCCTATATAGGAATACAATGTGATTGTGCCCCGCGCAGCCACCACGTCCGACGCCTTTAACGCGGTTGCCGAGCCTCGGCGCCGGGAAATTTTGAGCTATCTCGCGCTGAAGGAACGGCCCGTAGGCGACATCGTAAAGGGCTTGCGGCTGGAGCAGCCTTCGGTGTCGAAACACCTGCGGGTGCTGAAAGACGTAGGCCTGGTGCGTGTGCGGCGCGATGGACGCCGCGCGCTGTATCGAACCAATGCCGAGGCGATCCGGCCGATCCATGAGTGGGCCGGTACCTTTGAACGCTACTGGGCAAATCAATTGAGCCGCATTAAGGAACGGGCGGAGAGAAAAGAAAAGGAGGAAGCATGAACGCAACGGCGCAAGCCTTGGATAATTTGACTTTGAACGTCACGCAGGAAATTCACGTCCACGCATCACTGGACGCGACATTCGCCGCGCTGCTGGAAGAGATTGGACCGTACAATGCGATGGCTGACGGCAAACCGATGCCGATGAAGATCGAGCCGTGGCCGGGAGGCCGGTGGTACCGGAATCTGGGAGACAACAACGGTCATCTGTGGGGACACGTGCAAGCCATCAAGCGGCCGGCGTTGCTCGAAATAACCGGGCCGTTGTTCATGTCAGATCCGGCCATCTCGAACGTACAGTACCGGCTGAGTGAAGCGGACGGAGGGACGCTGATCAAATTCCGCCATCGGGCGTTGGGTTTGATTCCGGAGGAGCTGCGGAACAATGTGTCGACGGGCTGGAGCAGCCTTCATGACCGCGTGCGGGCGCGGGCCGAAGGAGGGCGATCATGACGGTTGCGGATCTCGAACATCCGAATGTAGTGTCGGAAGCCGAATGGCTGGCGGCGCGCAAGGATCTACTGGCGAAAGAAAAAGAATTTACGCGCCAGAGGGACGCGCTGAGCGCCGAGCGCCGCAAGATGCCATGGGTCAAGGTAGAGAAGGAATACGTTTTCGATTCGCCGGACGGAAAAAAGTCGCTGGCCGATCTCTTCGATGGCAAAAGCCAGTTGATCGTGTATCACTTCATGTTCGGTCCCGGGTGGGAAGCCGGTTGCCCGAGTTGTTCGTTCCTGGGCGATCATTTTGACGGCAGCATCGTACACCTGGCGCAGCGCGACGTGACGCTGCTGGCAGTATCGCGCGCGCCCCTGCCGCAGATTGAAGCGTTCCAGAGACGCATGGGGTGGCGGTTCCCGTGGGTATCGTCGAATGGGAGCGAATTTAATTACGACTATCAGGTGTCGTTTAACAAGAACGATGCGGCGGCCAAGGTCTATTACAACTACGGCGAGACCGAATTTCCCAGCGAAGAGGCGCCAGGGGCCAGCGTCTTTTACAAGGACAAGACTGGCGTCATTTTCCACACCTACTCCACTTACGCGCGCGGGCTGGATATTTTGCTGGGCGCGTACAACTTCCTGGATCTTACGCCGAAGGGCCGCGACGAGGAAGGCTTGCAGTTCACGATGGCGTGGGTTCGTCATCATGATAAGTACACAGACAGCGGGCTGGTAGATCTGAGCCGGTCCGCCGGCCAAGGAGGTGCGAAATGATAAAAATGCTGGAACCGATGAGCGGTGAGATCGCCCACGAGGCGGCCACCACCAAACGAGTGCTGCAACGCGTGCCCGCGGACAAATTGACCTGGAAGCCGCATCCGAAATCGATGTCGCTTGGCCAGCTCGCGATGCACGTCGCGACCATTCCCGCCGGCATTTGCAGACTAGCGGCCGTGGATGAGTTTGAAATTAACCCCGCGAATTTCGCTCCGCCCGTCCCCAAGAGTTCGGAAGAGATTATCGCGGCTCTGGATGCCAGCGTCCAGGCGGCGCAGGACTATTTGGGCGGAGTGAGTGAATCGGCCGCGGTTGGACCGTGGCGAGCCACGCTGCAAGGACGAGAGCTGATGGCGATGCCTCGCGCGGTGATGCTTCGAACGCTCCTGTTCAACCACTGGTATCATCATCGCGGCCAGTTGTCGGTGTACTTGAGATTGCTGGAGGTGCCGGTGCCGTCGATTTACGGCCCCAGCGCGGATGAAAATCCGTTCGGGTGAACTTCGGGAACATTTCTTCGGCTGCTGCGTAAAATAGGCTGATGAAGCCACGGTCGGCTCTCGGCATTCTGTTGGTTCTGGCGGGGCTGCGGCTTTTGCTCCATACGCTGACCAACGGGCACTACGGGTTTCATCGCGACGAGCTGGCAACGCTCGACGACGCGCGGCATCTGGCGTGGGGATATGTGGCCTATCCGCCGCTCACGCCTTTCGTGGCGCGCATTGCTTTGACGCTTCTAGGAGCGGCACCGGCCGCGGTGCGATTCTTCACGGCACTGGCGCAATGTGTCGCCATGGTGGTGGCGGGATTGATGGCGCGCGAGCTGGGCGGCGGGCGCGGCGCGCAGATCGTGGCGGCGCTGGCCGTAGCGGTGTCGCCGATCTCGATGTCGGCGAGTCATCTTTTTCAATACGTCTCGTTCGACTTGCTGTGGGGGGTGCTGGCGCTCTACTTCGTGATCCGGCTGCTCGATTCCGGCGATGGGCGCTGGTGGATGGCAATCGGCACGGCGATCGGGCTGGGGCTGATGACCAGGTACACCATGGCGTGGCTGGTGGCGGGCCTGGCGGTGGGATTTCTTCTGACGCCTGCGCGGCGACTGCTTTTAAGGGACTCGCGCAAAACGGAGCGCGGCGCGAGGCAGTTCCTGGGCAGCTTTGTGGTGCGCGCCGCACCCTTTGCGCTTTTAAATTGGTGGCTTATCGCGGGCGCGGCTATTGCGTTGATCATCGTTCTGCCCAATCTGATCTGGCAGGCCAATCATGGATTCATTTCTATCGAATTCCTGCGCTCGATTCACGCGCGCGACATTCGAATCGGCAGGACCGATGGATTCCTGTGGAAACAATTCCTGGTGCCCGCGAACCTGTTTACGGTTCCTCTATGGATTGCTGGTTTAGTTTTCTACTTTCGAAAACCTGAGGGCCAGCGTTACCGCGTCCTGGGATGGACTTTCCTCGCTACGCTTGCCTTGTTCACCGCGGTCCGCGCACGCGACTACTACACTGCGCCACTCTATCCGATGTTGCTGGTTGCCGGCGCCGTGATGTGGCAGCAGTGGCCGCGCTGGGCTAGGGGGCTGAACTGGGCGGGACTGGCACTGGCGTTCGCGCTGGGTGTGGGACTGGTCCTTCCGGTGGCGCCTGTGGATTCGCGGTGGTTCCAGGGCGAAGTCCGGGTGAATGGCGATTTGCGCGAGGAGGTCGGCTGGCAGGATCTGGTGAATCAAGTGGCGAAGATCCGCGATTCGCTGCCCGCCAGAGAACGATCTACCGCAGGCATCCTGACTGGCAACTACGGGGAAGCGGGCGCGATCGATCTGTACGGCGGCGCGCAGGGCTTGCCGCAGGCGTTGAGTATCGTGAACTCGTTCTGGCTGCGGGGCTATGGCGATCATCCGCCGCAGACGCTCATCGTCGTGGGCCTGTCGCCGCGCTTTGTCCAAACCAATTTCACAACGTGCGAATCGGAGGGATTGATTTCCAATCGCTACGGGGTCCGGAACGAAGAGACCGTGTATGACAAGTATCTGTGGGTGTGCCGGGGACTGCGGGAACCTTGGCCGGAGTTTTGGAAGAAGATTCGGGCATGGGGATAGAACGCCAACTTACGCCGCGAGAGCGCTGGATTTCGGCCGCGGAAGTGGCGGTGGGCGCTTTCATCGTGATCGGCCACAATGTATTTCACATCGTTCCGAACGAGGTGCCCATCCTTTTTGCTTTCTTTTGGATTTCTCTCAGGCTGCGCACCGGAAGATGGCGCGCGGAAGATCTGCGGCGGCCGAAATCGTGGGGCAAAACGGTGCTGATGGCGATTGCCGCGGCGGCAGTGTTGCAGCTTGGCAGTGAGCTTGTGATTCAGCCGCTGGCCAATCACATTTGGCATCAACCGGAGCAAGTGTCTTCGGTCTTCGCGAAGTCCACGCTGAATTGGCCGCTCGCTCTGCGAAACCTGGCCATCGTTTGGACCTTTGCCGCGTTGGGCGAAGAAGTGAGCTACCGCGGCTACTTACTCACGCGCGCCGCCGACCTGGGCAATCGATCGGAGCTGGCTTATCTGGCCGCAATGCTGTACGTCGCCGTGCTGTTTGGGTTTGCGCACTTTTATAAAGGACCGGCGGGAGTTTTGGACTCCACTTACTCGGGAGTGGTTCTGGGAAGCGTTTATTTGCTCTCCGGCCGCAACCTGTGGGCCTCGATTCTGGCGCACGGGATCAGCGATACTTTCGCGGTGGTGGTTGTGTTTCTCGGATGGGCTAACTAGAAAAAGCCGCGACTCAGGACTGAGCCGCGGCCATTGCTTTCAATGCAAGGAACTTAAGAGCGCTTCGCGCCGCGCTCCGTTTTGCGCGTTCCTTAAAAGAGGTACTTCACCCCGAACTGGAGAATCCTGGGATTGACGCTGGTGGATGTAATCTCGCCGAACGTCGGTCCCAATTGAACCTCGCCGGGCGCGGGCGACGCGATCGGATTGTTGAACTGAGCGTGATTGAAGGTGTTGAAGAACTCGGCGCGGAAGATGAACGTCTGCCGCTCCGTGATTTTTGTGGTTTTCACGAGGGAGATGTCCCAGTTGAATTGGCCGGGCCCGAGGACCATGCCAACTCCCGTGTTACCGAAGCCGGTCCCGTTTCCGAAGATTCCTCCGGTTGGAGCGGCGCAGAATGCCGACGTATTGAAGTAGCCCGGGCCACCGCTATTGCCGCCCAGACGCTGCGTCAGGCTGCCACTCGATAAAGTGGAGCCGTAAGTTTGACCGGGGCAAATTTGGGCTGTGGCCGCCGCGGTTGACGTGCCGTAGATAGTTCCCGCGTTGGGATCGACAACGGTCAGCGGTCCACCGTCCTGAACCGTGGTAACACCGGAAACATTCCAGCCTTCCAGCGCCTTGCCCAGAAAGCCCTGGTGGGTGCCGAACGGCAGATCGTAGCTGTAATTCACCACGAAACGCTGGGGCCGGTTGAAGTAGGCCGGTCCGTACTGCTGAGCGAGATTACTGGCATTGTTGACGTTCGCGCCCACAGCGCCGCCGCTGTAGTAGCTGATGTCGGTCAAGTCCTTGCTGTAAGTGTAGGAAGCCTGCATGGTCAGCCCATGCGAGAATTGCTTCCTGAGCGTGACTTGCAGGCTGTTGTAGTTGGAGGCGCCGTCGAACGCGGTTCCTTGGACGCCTACCGGCTGGTAGCCGAGATAGGGAACGCGCAAGGCCACGTTCTGAAGGCTGTTGCTGGTCTGGCCGTTGATCGGATTGCTGGGGGTTGCCAGCTGAGCCGTATTGTAGTTGTGGTAGGCATCCAGCAGGTTGATGCCGCTCGATCCCACATAGCCCGTCTCTAGTACCCAGTTCGGTGCAAACTCATATTGCAGATTGAGGTTGTACTGGCGCACCAGGGGTGTGTGCATGTCCTGATAGACGAAGGGCGCGCTCAAGTATGAGTTGTAGGTGGGCGAGTTGCACGGGATGGGAGCCACCGCCGTGGGCGCCGCACTCAAGCAGGCCGGGTTGAAATAACGCTGAGGAAATACTCCGACGGGAGTCACCGGAAACGGATTGGCCAGGGTCTGCTCGTTGCCTGCGCCAACGTCGGCGGTGCCGGAGTAGGGAGGGCCCTGTTCCAGGCCGTGCACCAAAGCGCTGACATCCACACGGTCATAGAACAAGCCGACGCCGCCGCGAATCACCAGCTTGCTGGTGGCTTGTTCGGCGAATCCAAAGCGGGGAGCGAAGTTGCTGAGCGGAGGATGATCCTGAATCGGAAGGCTGCCTGAATTTTGCAGCACGCCTGCGGGAACCGGTCCAAACGTAGACTTGCTGTAGTTGTTCGGCACCACCCAGCCGACCAGGTTATTGGCGCCCATATTGGGCCCGGTGGGGGGAACGGGGACCGATTGCAACTGGCTGGTCCAGAGGTTGGTCAGGTTTCCGTACTTGTCGCTGAGCGTTCCATCATATTCCCAGCGGACACCCAGATTCAGGGTGAGCTTGGAACTGACCTTGTAGTCATCCTGTACGAACGAGTTCATGTCCGGCAGGCGGTAACCGTGAACCACGCCCTGCTCGGGGCCGGCGACGCAGAAAATGCAACTGTAGATATTGCCGGGGCCGCCCACCAGGAAGTCGTTGAAGGTACCCATCAAAAGCCAGCCGCGTTCGAAACCCTGGTAAACGATGTTCCACTGGTTCTCTTCATATTCGAAGCCGGCGCGAATGGTGTGCTTGCCATGCGACCAGGAAATCTGGTCGGAAATTTGGATGCCGGTGGTGGGACTGAAGGCGGGATTGAAGGTGTCGAACATCGTGTATCCGCCAGTGAGGATGTCGATGCCCGGAGGCAACTGCAGGCCCGGCACCAAGGGCGTGATACCCAGATCCTGGGGCGTGCTGCCCGGGATAGGAGTATCGGTCAAGCGAGCCAGGTTGCGCTGCATCGATCCGCGGAGCTCGTTCACCATGCTGTTGGTGATGATGGTGGTGAGCTTAATCGAGGCGTCGGTGTTGGAATAGTAATCGGTCTGCGGCTCGCCCGGCAGAAAACCGTTCAGCGGAATGGTCTGCGGATCGCGCGTGTAGAAGTAACGCATCGCGAGGGTGTTCTTGCTGTTGATCAAGTAATCGCCGTTGATGACCATTTGATCGGCATTGTAGAGCGCGGGAATACTATAGGCGACGTTGGTGGGAACGCTGGCACCCGTGCTGGGAAAGTAATATTGGCCGTTGGGCAACTTCAGGTTCAGGATGTTGAGCGCCACCGGGCTAAGGTTCGATCCATTGCAGGCCAGGTTCGGGCCAAAGGCGATGCCGGAGCAATTCATGGCGGCCAGTTGCTGGGCCCACGCGGACGTGGGGGATGTGCTGCGGGGACCGGCTGGAACGGGAGGCAGTATCGCATCGGTAAAGCCCTGCGCGGCTACACCGTTCTTCTCGCGGGTTCCCTCGTAGCTGCCGAAGAAGAAGAGCTTGTCCTTCTTGATCGGTCCGCCGATGGTGCCTCCGAACTGGTTCATATTCAGAACCTGGTGGGGACAGCTCTGGCCGGCGTAGGTGGTGGAACAAGTGTCTCGATTGTAGAAGAAATCGTTGGCGTCCAGGTCGGCATTGCGGAAGAACTCGAATGCGTCGCCATGAAATTGATTGGAACCCGATTTGGTCAGCACGTTGACGTTGGCGCCGGGATTGCGGCCATAGCTGGCGTCATACGTGGAGGTTTGAACTTTGAATTCCTGAATGGCGTCGGGGTTGGGAATACCGATGCCGGCATAAATATTGACATCGCTGGCGGTGTCCGGGTGGGCGATGTTGTTGATGGCCACACCGTCCATCTGGAAATTGTTCGACCCAGGCGAGTTTCCGTTGACGCTCATATCCTGGGTGCCTTTCCCGAGCGATCGTGCGTCGTTCACCGCGGCATTGGCGCCAGCGGCGAGGCTCAGGATCTGCGTGTAGTTGCGATTGCTCAGCGGAAGGCCCGTCATTTCGGCGCTAGTGGCCACGCTTCCTAAGGTGGAGCTTTGTGTCTGCAGATTCTCGGCCGCAGCCTCAACCGTCACCTCTTCGGTCTGCTGACCGATCTGGAGGGTGCGGTTCAACTCCGGTGTCTCGGTGACGTTCAACGTCACTGCGCCTATATCCGCTGTTTTAAAACCGGTAGCGGCGAAACGGACGTGATACGAGCCCGGCGGCAGCAGGCTGAACCTATAGGAACCATCAGCACCGGTAGTTGCCGTGCGCGTAAGGCCGGTTTCGTTGCTGGTAATAGTTACGGTGACGTTGGGAATCGCTGCGCCGGATGGATCGGTTACCGTGCCGGCTAAACCTGACGTTCCAGCGGATTGAGCCAACAGGATGGAAGACGATATGGCCAACAGCGCCAACATGGAAGCAACTGCGAGCCACATACTGAGTGGCTTTTTGAATCTCATACCCCTGGTTCTCCTTTGAACTCTCGGGACTAGCGCGGAGGGGCATTTGGCCGGTCTTCGACCAACCAACTGAAATGCAGATTACTATTTTGCCCCTGGCGTCTAAACCGCGTCTAGCCTTTGAGGTGATTTTATGACAGATTCACCATGAGTCGCGGTGAAAAAATCGTGAAATTCAGTACCCCGTGATTACGGAGGGAGTATGCAGGCGTCGGCTACTTGCCGACCATGTGCTGGACGTCGCGGTTGTTCTCCGCGCAAATAAATTCGAAGATCTCTTCATGCGCCAGGTCGGCTATCCGCTTCTGGGTCCAGGGTTTCGCCAGGACTCCGGGGTCGTCGACCGTGATTTCGATTTCGAGATGGCCCAGATCCGGGCGATGGTAGCGCTCGACGATGTGCAGTTGGTCGGAGTGCGGATGCGCTTCGATGTCGAGCCAGACTCGGGGGTCGAAGGCGACGCGATCCACCACCAAAGTGTCGCCGTCCCAGCGGCCGATGGAATGCCCGTACCAGGCCGGGTTGGGATCGGCGGGATGGCCGCGGCCGTCCAGATAAATCTGATGGAAACCGGGACTTTCGTCATCGGAAATGTACACCAGGATGTTCTTGCTCTGGACGAACTCCCACAGGGGACCGTCGCGCAGCGGGGCGGAGGGCAGGCAGCGGGCTTGCGGGCTGTCCTTCGAGTTGGCCTCTAACCGCTGCCTTTGGATGGCAATCGCCGCAGGGAGAAACTCGGGCTGGCCGGGATCTACCGTGCGCGGCTGCCACCAGACGCCGGAAAGGTCGGGCTTGCCATCCACGGTGCGCGGCGTGGGGCCGGAGGGCGGTTTGTCGCGCTGGTTGTCGGCGCTGATTCTCAAGCGATCCTCGCCCAATGTGTTGAGCTGCGAGGTGTCGCCCAGGCGGATGTCGAAGCGCAGGGTCAGCGAGGCTTTGACGATGACACCCTTCATCGCGAAGGGCTTAAGACCAGGGGCGGAGGCCGCGACGAAGTACTTGCCCGGGGGCAGGCCGGATAGCGTGTATTTACCGGCGGCGGACGTGGTGGCCTTGAATACAGCGTGGGACTCGGCGTTCTCTGCCAGCACGGCATTGTGGCCGATGGGGTCGCCGATCGAATCGTAAAGGGTGCCGCTGATGGCACCCGCCGGTTCGCTATTTTGCGCGAAGATCGCTGATGCCGCCAGGCCAAAGGCCAAGACAACGCAGAGCGATTGGGACCTTTTCATTCGCAAGTCTTATTTTCCATCAAGTGAAGGGTGCCTGCGGAAAGGGGGGGCAAACGGGCCGTAACTTTCCAACTGGGTGGCAGTCTAAACGTCATCTATGCTTCGGCGTGGTACCGTCTAATGAGCGTCTAGTGTTTGGCGACTCTATGCTAGATTCACCACACTCGGGGGTAAGCTTTATGAAATTGATGGCCTGGGTACTATGGAACAGGTGACGTTCGGCCCCTTCTCCGTGGACGTTGCGGCGCGCCGGCTGCGCCGGGGAAGTTCCGAGCTGGAATTGCGGCCGCAAGCCTTTCGGGCTCTGAACGTATTGATTCAAAACAGCGGACGGTATGTGCATCACGAGCAAATGATCCGTGAAGCGTGGGACGGCATATCCGTTTCACCGAATACCGTGGCGGTAACGATGGTGGAAGTAAAGAAGGTTTTGCAGGAGTATGGGTCCTGGATCCGGTGCCGTCCTAAACTTGGGTACGCGTTGGAGGTGCCCAGAGCCGAGGATCTGATCAAGAAGGGCTGGCACCTTTGGGAACGACGGACGCGCGAGGGTTTCGAAAAGGCTCTGGCCTGTTTCGAGGAAGCCGCGCATGAGGATGGGTCCGACTTCCGGGCGTTCGAAGGGATTTCACTTTCGTACCTGCTGCTGTGCACCTATGGAATGCGGCCGCCCAACGAGATGTACCGGAGCTTCTTGGAAGCGCATAATCGCGCCGTGGAATTGCGGGGTTTGACGGCGGCCCTGCGTTCCAATCGCGGGCACGCACTGCACATTTGCGAGCGGAATCTGGAGGAAGCCGAGCGAGAACTGCTGCACGCCTTACGCGAGGAACCGAAGCGGGGGACCACCTACGTCCGCCTGGCCGTTCTGTATGCGACGATGGGCCGGTTGGATGCCGCGCTGGAGATGGTTGTTCAGGGCCGCGGGGCGGATCCGTTGTGCCCGGTATTGCTGTCGACGGAGACCTTCATCCGGCTGTGCCGGCGCGAGTTTGACGAGGCTGTGCGGTGCGGCAAAAGCTCCATCGATCTGCATCCCTACCAGCACGTGGGACGCGCCCATTACGCGGAGGCGCTGGAACGCACCGGGCGGGTTGAGGAAGCGCTGGCCGAGATGCGCCTGGCATGCGTGATGTCGCCGGATCTGCCCTGGCTGCGGGCGCTGGAAGCCGCCTGCCTGGCCAAGCACGGACGGCGCAGTGAGGCGCTGGCGGCGTTCGATGAGTTGCAGAGTCTGCGGGAGCGGGAATACGTGGACGCGTATTTCGTGGCATTGTTGCTGGATGCGTTGGGAAGACGGGACCAAGCCTTCGCGGAATTGGAGCGCGCGTGGATGGAAAATTCCGCATCGCTGTTCCAGATGAACGTGGACGCGCGTGGGGAAGAGCTGCGGAGCGATCCTCGTTTCAAACAATTGCTGCGGCAAGTGTTTGGCACTCCCCAACGGTGGAATGCCCGGCCGCGATTGTCACCCCGGGCGGCACGAAGAGCGGCCGCGCCTGCATAGACGAAAGCCGCATTAAGAAGAGAACAATGTCAACGCAAAGTAGAAATGTCCTATTCCCTGCAAAGTAGAAATGTCCGGTTTTGACCGAGCTGGTGGAGATTGCATGGTAGTCTGATTTCGATTCTCTGGGGAGTCGCGCTCCTGGGGAAGATTCAAGGCCGATGCGACGGGGCTGGCTCCGAAGTAATCGGCGGCAAACCCTCGGTCAACGGGGCCCTGCGGGGTACCCTCCGAGGGTTTTGCTTTGGATTTTGACAGGCCCATTACTTGGGTGGAGTCTCGGAGCGGAGGCCTTGAATAGGGAAAGCGCGAAGCTGCCGGGCCGATTTTGCCCGGCCTTCCAATTGCGTTGGTGCAGGTTTTCATAGCGACTCCGGCTTGGCACCGGAACCTTCTGACGCCTGCCAGATTTTGGGCGACTTTTTCAGATCAAAGTTTTTACACCACTCACTGGCCTGGCTGGGTTTCAGCGCACGCCGTGCCTTGCCGAGCGGCTTGGGTGGTGCAAGCTTGGGACGTTGCTCGCAGATAGAAACACTTAGATAGCGATCGCGGAATCGAATTGCCACCTCGCCGTCCCGCCGCTTCTCAACCCGGATGGTGGCGCCTCGTAATCCGGTGCGAATGTTCTGGCGTGCGATCTGGTAGAGCTTGGTGTCCAACTGGATGGTGTAGTCGTTGTTCACGCGCCGGCTTTCCACATGGCTGAGAATCGCAGCCAGATCGTGCTGCTTTTCCAGCGGCCGGTGGGCATCGTCCGCACTGGCCGGCACCACTGCTAACGTGGTGTTGACCCAGGGCAGAAACTCACTTTCCAGATAGTGATTGGCTTGCTCCAAGGTGGTGACTCCAGCGACTCGCATTCCTTTCACTAACCGGTCCTGAGCGGTCAAAAATCCACGTTCCACTCGCCCTTTGGCCTGCGGACTGTGCGCTGCGATCCAGGCGATGGATAGCTCTCGCAATGCCCGCCCAATCTGCGTCGGCGGCATCTCTACCGCGTCCTTCTCCACTCCGGGCTCATCGCGTTTGCGTTTCTCCGCGGTCTGAAACAAGCTCGCCTTGTCGGTATAAAATGCCAGCGGCCGTCCGTACTTTTTCACGTAGCTCTCCAGCAGGTTCATGTTTTCCACCGTCGAGTCGCTGGCCACAAAGCGCGCGAACCAGCGGCCGGTAGCATCGTCGATCATGTTGATCAGTAAAATCTCTTCTCCGCGTCCTTCCAGCCACTTGTGATCACTGGTGTCCCACTGCACCAGTTCGCCAAACCGGCCGCGACGTGGACGCCATTCGTGGATTTTCTCAACACGCTGCTGGCGGGCTCGCCACAGCCTGGCCTGGATCATCCACTGCCGCACCGTCTCCCGGCTGACCTCGATGCCGTGTTTCTTGGCCAGGTATTCCGATCCCAGCGTCGGTCCAAACCCCCGATATACCGGCCTCTTCAAGATGGCCACTGCCTCCTGTTCGGTCTCCACAGGAATCTTGCGATTGGACGGTAGCCCTCGCAACGCATGTACCACAGCCTGATCACCGCGCCGCTTCAGCGCTCGCAGCAGACGCCGTACATGCCGTTCGGTGATGCCCAGTTCCTCGGCGGCCTGCTTCTGCGTGATCAATTTCTTTTTGGCCTTTTTCAGGGCCACCAGCCCAGCCTGGAGGTTGTCAATAGGACATTTCTACTTTGCGCAAATAGGACATTATCACTTTGCGCCGACATTAAGAAGAGAACAATTGACCGGCTCGCAACGCGTCTGATACCATCCCTAGCCATGACACTCAACCGCTGGAAATTCAAAGGTCCGGCACTCCGGACAATTACTGTTTGCGGCATCGCGCTCGCTTCCTTCGCCGCCGGATCGCTGGTAACTGCACGGCTGATGCATATGAATCAGGTCCAGGCCGATAGCAATCGCGTCTTCGAACTGCGCATCTATCACACCGTGCCGGGGAAAGTTACCGCCTTGGAGACCGAGTTTCGCGACAAGGTGACCAAGCTGTTCGCCAGGCACGATCTGAAGCCCGTGGGTTTCTGGGTGCCCGCCGATGCGCCTACGTCGGACAACGAATTCATTTATATCCTGGCTCATCCCAGCCGGGACGCAGCGAAAGCGCACTGGGCGGCGTTTCAGGCCGATCCGGAATTCAAGGAGATGATCAAGGCGCAGACGGGTGACGCGAAACTCGTGGAGAAAGTGGATTCCACCTACATGAACCCGACCGATTTTTCGCGGTTGAAGTAGTGCCTGGTTTCACCTTCCGCCGCCAGGATGTCGAGTTCAACGCGGATGGGACTTCCATCCGCGGATGGTTGTATCTTCCAGAAAAAACCGCGGCACGGCCAGAAAACACCGCGGCACGGCCTCCGATGGTGGTGATGGCGGGCGGATTCTCCTGCGTGAAGGAGATGCATCTCGCGAACTTTGCGGAAGTGTTCGCAGGCGCGGGGCTGGCGGTTTTGCTCTTTGATTTCCGAAATCTGGGCGCGAGCGACGGTTTGCCCCGCCAGGAGCTGAATCCGTGGCAGCAAGCGGAGGATTACCGGCACGCCATCACGTACGCCACTACGCTGCCGGACGTGGATGCCGGCCGCATCGGAATCTGGGGAAGCAGTTATAGCGGCGGGCATTGCCTGATGGTGGCGGCCACGGATCGGCGGGTGAAGTGCGTGTCGGTGCAGGTTCCAACCATCAGCGGACACGATAGCGGGCTGCGGCGCGTCGCGATGGACAAGGTGGAAGCGCTGACGCAAATGTTCGCTGAGGATCGAGCGCGGCGGATGAAGGGCGAAGCTCCGGCGATGCGGCCTTTGGTGGGCGACGGGTCGGTGAATCCGGTGTATCCTTCTGGAGAGACGCGTGAATATTTCCTGAGCGCCGGCCAGAGCGCGCCGAACTGGCGAAACGAAGTGACCTTGCGCAGCATGGAATACGCGCGAGGCTACGAGCCGGGAATTTATGTGCCCTACATCAGCCCGACGCCGCTGCAGATGATCATTGGACTGAAAGACTCGATCACCTGCACCGATCTCCAACTCGATGCCTACAACCGCGCGCTGGAACCGAAGAAGCTGGTGCTGCTGGCAGGCGGCCATTTCGCGCCGTATGAAGAGGAATTCGAATTAGCGAGCGGCGCGGCGCGGGATTGGTTTGTCGGTCACTTGCTGCAGTAGCGGATCGGATATCATAAAAGGCATGTATACAGCAGGCCGCGTTCTCTTGCTGTTATTCGTTTTCGGCTTCCTGGGCGCGCCGCGGTTCTTATCGGCGCAAGACAAAGTTTTCATCTGCCCCATGGATCCGGACGTCCGCTCCAATCAGCCTGGCAAGTGCCGCCGCTGCGGGATGGAATTGCGCGCCGGCATCCCAGACCCGGTGGAATTCCACATGGACCTGTCGCTTACGCCGCGCGCGGTGAAGCCGAACCAGCCTACCGAGCTTAAGTTCAGCGTGCGCGACCCTTGGAAGGACCGTCCGGTAAAAGATTTCCAGATTGTCCACGAGAAGCTGTTCCACATGTTTGTGGTGAGCCAGGATTTGAAGTTTTTCGTGCATGACCATCCCGTGATCCAGCCGGATGGCGAATTCCTATACAACATCCAGTTCCCGAAACCCGGCATGTATCGCGTGCTGGGCGATTTTTATCCGGATGGCGCGACGCCGCAACTGATCGCCAGGACCGTGATTGTTCCGGGAACGCCTCCGCCGCCGATCTCGATCCCGCGCGATTATTCCACCAAGCAGGCCGAAAATCTGCAAGTATCCATGACCACCGATCCGCCGCAGCCGCTGGCCGCGCAAAGGACGCAGATCTATTTTCATTTATCGCCGGCCGACGGCATCGAGAAATATATCGGTGTGTGGGCGCACATGCTGGCCGCGAGCGATGACTTGATCGACCTGATTCACACGCATCCGTTCATTGCCGATGGCGGCCCGCAGGTCCAGTTCAGCCTGGAGTTTCCGCGGGCGCGCACCTATCGGGTATGGGTGCAGTTTCAGCGCAAGGGCGTGGTGAACACCGTGCACTTCGATGTTCCGGTTAAGGAGCTGGAGTAGCTTTCGTCGTGGCCGGCGGGGCCGGTAACAAAACCACAGTCGCGCCCGATGGAACGCCGTGAATTTTGGTTCCGGCCGGCAGCTCAATCGCATTTCGATACAGGAACGGATGAGCGAACTTGGCGTGGTAATGCTCGAACCATAGCAGCGGTTCGATGCTGCCATCCGGCCTTTCGGCGGTGATTTGAAACGCCGCGTCATCCGGCACGGTCTTGGGCAACAGCCCGTCCAGCGAAAAATCCTTGGGAAGCTGGAACTCGCCGCTCACCGCTAGCACGCCATGCGAAGGAACCGGCAGCGCCGCCTGATCGAACTTGGGAACAGGCGCGAGCTCCTTGGCGTCGCCTTCCGGCACGCCGCCGCCCTCCCAATTGATGAAAAGCTCCAGTTGCTCGGGCGTGAGCGCCTGGTCGTTACGGAAATCGCCGAATCCTTTCACCGCGCCCCAGGGAGGCATGCGACGCTCCAGCACTTCTTCTTTGATGGCGACAGCCCACGGGCGAGCGTCCGCGTAGGTCATCAGCGAGAACGCCTGGCCGCCGTCATGATGGCAGGAGGCGCAGCGCGAATAAATGATGCGCGAGATTTCGCGATCCCAGGTGATGGGGGTAGTGATAATGTCGTGCGCGGGCGCGGTGGCGGCCGTGAGGAGAGCCAGGCCGGTAATGAGGGTCCAACGGTGCCCCATGGGTGTATGATACACCGCCAGCCACGGCGTGCAGGCGATGGCAGCTATTGGAGCCGCTTTACCGCTTCGAGCGCGAGTTCGTGCAAACCCTGGCCGCCGTGCGACACGTAAGCGATAATCTGATCGCGCATGCGGCGCTCCCAAAACTTCTTCAAATGATCCGTGACGCCGGCGACTGCTTCGTCGTGCGGATAAGCCGCAAAGTAGAGGGCGATCTGGTTCGCCCGGTGAATCATGCGGTCCGATTCCATGCTCTTAATCGCCGGCGGCGCCGGTCAGGATCTGCGTGGTCTGCTTGCGCGTTTCCAGATAATGCTCCTGCCACTCGGACATTTTGCGCGCAGGGCTTACCTGCACGGCAGTCACTTTGTACTCGGGACAGCCGGTGGCCCAGTCTTCAAACTCAGTGGTGACCACGTTCGCGCCGGTGAATCCGTGATGGAAGGTGGTGTAAACCACGCCGGGCTGCATGCGCTCGGAAATGTGCGCGTGCAGCGACGTTTCACCGGCGCGGCTGGTGAGCGACACGCGATCGCCTTCGCGAATGCCGCGATTCTCAGCGTCGAAGGCGTGAATTTCGAGAATATCCTCGGGGTGCCACACGTTGTTTTCGGTACGCGCGGTCTGCGCGCCCACGTTGTATTGCGTGAGGATGCGGCCCGTGGTCAGGATCAGCGGGAAGCGGCCGGTGGTGCGCTCATCGGTAGGAATAAATTCGGTGATCATGAAGCGGCCCTTGCCGCGCACGAATCCGCCGATGTGCATCACCGGCGTGCCTTCGGGCGCCTTGGCGTTGCAAGGCCACTGGATGCTGCCCATTTCGTCGATCTTGTCGAAGGTGACGCCGGCGAAAGTCGGTGTGAGGCGCGCAATCTCGTCCATGATTTCCGACGGATGGCCGTAGTTCATCGGATAACCAAGAGCATTCGAGAGCGCCTGGGTGATTTCCCAATCCGCCATGCCCGCCACGGGAGGAATCGCTTTGCGAACGCGGCTGATGCGCCGCTCGGCGTTGGTGAACGTTCCGTCTTTTTCGAGGAACGAGGAGCCGGGGAAGAACACGTGCGCATAGCTGGCGGTTTCGTTCAGGAAAAGATCTTGCACCACCACGCATTCCATCGCGGCCAATCCGGCCGTGACATGTTTTGTATTCGGGTCGGACTGAAGAATATCCTCGCCCTCGATGTAGATGCCCTTGAACGTACCTTCGCAGGCGGCGTCCAGCATGTTCGAAATGCGCAGGCCGGGCTCGTTTTGCAGCGGAACGTGCCAGGCCTCTTCGAAGGCCTGACGGACGTTATCTTCGGAAACGTGGCGATATCCGGGAAACTCGTGCGGGAACGATCCCATATCGCAGGAGCCCTGCACATTGTTCTGCCCGCGCAGCGGATTCACGCCCACGCCGACGCTTGCCGATATTGCCGGTGGCCATGGCGAGATTGGCCATGCCCATCACCATCGTCGATCCCTGGCTGTGCTCGGTGACGCCGAGCCCGTAATAAATCGCCGCATTCCCGCCCGTCGCGTAGAGGCGAGCCGCGGCGCGCAGATCAGCCGCCGGTACACCCGTGAAGGGCTCCACGGCTTCCGGTGAATTGCGTTTTTCGGCGACGAATTTGCGCCATTGCTCGAACGCTTCCGGCTCGCAACGCTCTCGCACATACGGCTCGTCTACCAAGCCTTCGGTGACCACGACGTGCGCGATGGCGTTGATCACGGCGACGTTGGTTCCGGGCTGGAGCGGCAGATGATAATCCGCCTTGATGTGCGGGCTCTGGACTAAATCGATCCGCCGCGGATCGACCACGATCAGCCGCACGCCCTCCCGCAACCGCTTCTTCATATGCGAAGCGAAGACGGGATGAGCGTCGGTGGGATTGGCGCCGATTACCATGATGACATTCGTGGCATCGATAGAATCGAAATCCTGCGTGCCGGCCGAAGTTCCGAAAGTCGATTTCAAACCATAGCCCGTGGGCGAATGGCAAACGCGCGCGCAGGTGTCGACGTTGTTGTTGCCAAAGCCCGCGCGAATCATCTTCTGCACCAGGTACGTCTCTTCGTTGGTGCAGCGCGAAGAGGTGATGCCGCCGATGGAATCGCGCCCGTACTGGGCCTGGATGCGCTTGAACTCGCTGGCGGCATGGCTGATGGCTTCTTCCCAGGTGACTTCGCGCCATGGGTCGGTGATCTTGGCGCGGATCATGGGTTTCGTGATGCGGTCCTTGTGAGTGGCGTAGCCCCACGCAAACCGGCCCTTCACGCAGGAGTGCCCGTGATTCGCTTTGCCATCTTTGTAGGGAGACATGCGGACCACTTCGTTGCCCTGCAATTCGGCGTTGAACGAACAGCCGACGCCGCAGTACGCGCAGGTGGTGACCACGCTGTGCTCCGGCAGGCCATTATTGATGACCGACTTTTCCATCAACGTCGCGGTGGGGCACGCTTGTACGCACGCGCCGCAGGAGACGCATTCCGATTCGAGAAAATTCGTGGGACCGGACGCCACTTTCGAGTCAAACCCGCGCCCCTGGATGGTGAGCGCGAATGTTCCCTGCACTTCCTCGCAAGCGCGCACGCAGCGCGAGCACACGATGCACTTAGCAGCGTCGAACGTGAAATAAGGATTGGACTGGTCCTTTTCAGCCTTGAGATGATTTTGGCCTTCGTAACCATAGCGGACTTCGCGCAGTCCAACCACGCCCGCCATGTCCTGCAATTCGCAATCGCCGTTGGCCGCGCACGTCAGGCAATCCAGCGGATGATCGGAGATGTACAGTTCCATCACGCCGCGCCGTAGCTTGGCGATCTTGGGCGATTGGGTCCGCACTTTCATGCCCGGTTCCGCCAGAGTGGTGCAGGAAGCAGGCGTGCCGCGCCGTCCTTCAATCTCCACCAGGCACAGGCGGCAGGATCCGAACGCCTCCATGTTGTCGGTCGCGCACAGCTTTGGCACCTGGACGCCGGCTTCCACCGCGGCGCGCATCACGGAGGTTCCGCGAGGTACCGTTACCGGCTTGCCGTCGATCTCGAGCGTCACGAGCGTTTCGGCAATCCGCTGGGGAGTGCCGTAGTCGATTTCTTGGATTAGTGCCATGGGTGTGTCTCTCTTGCCGACTTCAGAACGTCTGCATCCAACAAGGCCGCCGGCGCGGGCAAGGCCGGTGATACGGGCGCCGGTTTCGCAAAATCTTCCGGAAAATGCCGGATCGCGCTCATCACCGGCAGCGGGATCAAGCCGCCCAGCGCGCATAGCGATCCGTCGAGCATCAGCTCACATAAATCATCCAGCAATTCGAGGTTTTTGGCACGATGATCATTCGCGATGATGCGGTCGATCACTTCCACGCCGCGCGTGGACCCAACCCGGCAGGGCGTGCATTTGCCGCAGCTTTCGATAGCGCAGAATTCCATCGCGAAGCGGGCTTGTTTGGCCAGATCCACGGTGTCGTCGAATACGACGATCCCGCCGTGGCCGAGCATGCCTTTCCTAGCGGCGAAGGCTTCGTAATCGAGTGGCGTGTCGAGCAAGGATTCGGGGAAATACGCGCCTAGCGGGCCGCCCACTTGCACGGCGCGTAGCGGCCGGCCGGTGGCGGTACCGCCGCCAAACTCGTATATGGCATCGCGCAGAGTGATTCCGAAAGCCTTCTCCACCAAGCCGCCGTGTTTGATGTTTCCGGCAAGCTGGATGGTCAGCGTCCCGCGCGATTTGCCCATGCCGAAGTCGCGATAATATTCGGCGCCTTTGTCCAGGATGATCGGGACAGTGGCCAGCGTGATCAGATTGTTGACGACGGTCGGCTTTCCGAACAGCCCTTCGATCGCCGGCAGCGGAGGCTTGGGCCGGATCTGGCCGCGCCGCCCTTCCAGGCTTTCCAGCATCGAGGTCTCTTCACCGCAGATATAAGCGCCGGCACCCAGTCGAACTTCCAGATCGAAGCGTTTGCCACTGCCGGCCACGTTCTCGCCCAGGTAGCCGTTCTCATACGCGATGGCGATGGCGCGTTGCATCACACGAAAAGCATGCGGATATTCCGAGCGGCTGTAGATATAGCCTTTGGTAGCGCCCACCGCGACGGCGGCGATGGTGATGCCTTCGATGAGAACGAAGGGGTCGCCTTCCATGATCATGCGGTCAGCGTAGGTGCCGCTATCGCCCTCGTCGGCGTTGCAACAGATGTATTTCTGATCGGCATTGGCGTAGAGAACGGTGTTCCACTTGATGCCGGTGGGAAATCCAGCGCCGCCTCGGCCGCGCAGGCCGGAAGCTTGCACCGCGTCGACAATGGCCTGGGGTTCGAGCGTAAGAGCGTGCTGCAATCCGCGGTAGCCGCCATGCGCGATGTAATCGGGCAGAGACAATGGATCGACAACGCCGCAGCGCGCGAAGGTCAGGCGCTCCTGCTGCTTGAGATACGGAATCTCTTCGGTGGGGCCCAGGCAGAGCGCGTGAGCCTTGCCTTCTAAGAAACCGGCGTCGAACAGGCTTGCGACCGCTTCTCTCGAAACCGGCCCGTAGGCGATGCGGCCTTGGGGCGTCTCAACCTCTACCAGCGGCTCCAGCCAGAACATCCCGCGCGAGCCATTGCGGATCAGCGTGACATCGAGGCCGCGTGATGAGGCTTCGCTCGCGATGGCGCGCGCCACGCCCTCTGCGCCGACCGAAAGAGCCGAGGAATCGCGCGGAACGTAGACCTTCACGCTCATTGCGCCCTCCGGGCGTTATCAATCAAGAAATCGGCGACGCTGGGCGAGACTCGGCCGTATGGCTCGCCATCCATCAGCACGGCCGGCGACAGCGCGCAATTTCCCAGACAGAACACTTGCTCGATCGTAAGGCTTTGGTCAGGCGTGGTTTCGCCCAACTTCACGCCCAGCCGTTTCTCAACATGCTGGACCAGGGCATCGCAACCCATGGACTGGCAGGATTCGGCGCGGCAGATCCGCAGTACATGCCGGCCGGCCGGCTCGTGCCGAAAATCGTGATAGAAACTGATGACGCCGTGGACTTCGGCTTGGGAGATGTTCAGCGCGCTGGCGAGCATGGGTGTCGCCGCTGGATCGATATATCCGAACTCTTCTTGCAAGGCATGCAGGATCGGAAGCAGAGCGCCGGGCAGGTGCTCCAGTTCCCGAATCCGGGCTTGGGCCCGGTCCGCATCCCAGGCTTGCATCTTGCTCATGCTGAGTAGTTTACCTGTACTTTCTTGGCGCGCCGGTGCTTGGTGCGGCGCGTGCGTCTTGCGAATGAATTTTATCATATTGGAGCGGTGGGGAGCTTCCCAGGGATACAATGGCTCCAGAGGAAGACCCATGCCGGCAGCTCACGGTTCTCTCGTTCAACGGATCACGGTAGATCCCAATGTGAGGTTCGGCAAGCCTTGTATTCGCGGCCACCGGATCACAGTTCAGGAGGTTCTGGAGTGGCTGTCCAACGGGGCATCTCAGCAACAAATCTTGGCCGATTACCCCCAACTGGAACCAGATGACTTCCTGGCTGTGTACGCTTATGCCGCTGAGCTCGCGGCAGGGCGTAAAGTCTCCGGAGGGTGAAACTCCTCTTCGACGAGAGCCTGTCTCCCAGGCTGGTCGTACTTCTGCGCGATCTCTTCCCTGAATCCGAAAGTGCGCTGTTAAACGGTCTGGCTGGAGTTGGCGATCGCAAGATTCTGAGTTACGCCGCCGCGAACGATTTCATCTTGGTCTCGACAGATAGCGATTTCGAAGGTCTATTAAGGCACATCCCCGACGCCAAGGTCGTCATTCTTCGCTCCTGCGATTATCCTACCGATATCGCAGCCGAGGTGCTGCGGCGCAATGCAATTCGTCTCGCGGAGTTGGAGAAATCCGTGAATCATTTGATCGTTCTGGACCAGTAGTTCTGGTTGCGAAGTCTTCTGGTACGCACAGAACGGATTTGCGTGTTGCGACGTTCCGCGAAGACGAAAGACTATGAAAGTGAGATAAAATGGCCGAGCCACTCGCATTTTGCATGCAGCGTGGCATTGCACCGAAACTTATACGCTCTAGCAAGAAAAATGATCGTCAAACTCAATCACCTCCAAGGCAAAGCGGCCGCCACCAGCGCCCAAGACGTCATTGGAACGGTCTACGCGCTGTTGGAGGAGGGCCACATCGAGAAAGCCCAGTTTGCCCGCCTCCAGATCGAATTGGACTGGATTCAATACAAACAGAACTTTCGCGAAGTGGTGATCGCGACGCATGGCTACAACGAACAGGGCCAGCAGGTGCCCATCATGGACGTGCATGTCGACGTCCGCCAGGTGGTGCCGGGATGCCTGCGCGGCGCGTTGTTGCGCGCCTTGGCTCACAGCAACGCGCCGGAGCCGCAGAACCAGGACCGGCTGCCGCTGGAAGACTTCAAATCCATGCGCTCCAGCATCGTGTGGGATTTCAACAAGCTTTATTGGAGCCGCCTGCACGATTGGGAACTGGCCACCGGCAAGGGTTACGAGCAGGCGCTGCCGGGCGGGGCCTCCGACGGCCACAATCCGGAGGCGATTGCCGATAGCGTGGCGGATTTCTGGACTTTGCTGCACGACATGGAGGCGAAGAATCAGCTTCCGCCGGAAATCTATCTGCTCGAAATCGGCGTGGGCACGGGCGTGCGCTGCGGGATGTGGCTCACCAAATTTCACACGCTGGATCAGGAGCGCGGCACTGGGTATTATCCGAAGCTGCGCGTTCTGCTCGGGGATTATTCGCTCGCCACGCTGGACATGTCGAAGCCGGCGGTGGAGGATCACGCCGATCTGTGCAGCTTCCTGGTGCTGGACGCGATGAATCCGTTGAAGACCCTTTCGTTCCTGCGGCACAAGATCATGCAGGTGCACACCACCAATGTGTACGACAACCTGCCAGACGAAGAAGTGGTGCGGCGCGACGGCAATCTGTACTTCGTGCAGGTGCGCGCTTATCTTCCCATGGCCGATGTGGTGCGGCTGTCCACCGACTTCGACGTTCCGCCGGACAAACTTCGCTCCACCATTAACCGGTTGCTTTCCGGCAGCACCGAATTTCTGGGCGATCCGGCGCGCGGGGTGGCCTTCTGGATGGACGTTTGGAGCGCCATCCGACTGGAAGAACGCCTGGTGCTGGTGGAAGATCTCCCCGATTTCCCTTTTCCTCAGGGCCTGGACGCGCAGAAGGTGGAGGACATCCTCAAGGAAGCGCCAAGCGATTTTCGTTTTCACCTGAGTTCAGGCGCGCTGGCCAGTTTTTTGAACACGCTCCCGCTGTTGCATCCGCGCGGGTACTTACAGGTCCAAGACATTTTCGTGACGGACCTGGACCAGTATCGTCTGGGCTTCTACGGACCAGGAAAACTGGATGGCTCACTCCTGAATTGGGTGAATGGTGCTTTACTAAAAGAGGTGGCGGAGCGCGCCGGGTACAACGTGCGTTTCGCTCCGTTCCACTACCGCAAAGGATCGCGTACTTCCGTTCTCTATACCACGCGCCGAGAATAAATGACCCCTACTCTCCCTATTACGATGGTCGGCAGCTATGCCATGCCGGGCTGGCTGGAGCGCCTCAAGACAGAATATTTCGCCCGGCGGATCAGCCGTCACGATCTGGATGAAATCTATGACGCGGCGGCCAAAGCCGCGATCAAGGACCAGGAAATCGCCGGCCTCGATATCGTCACCGACGGCGAGCCGCGCCGCGACAACATGGTGGATTACTTCGTGGAACGGCTTCCCGGAGTCCAGATTGACCGCTCGTCCAAGAAGTTTTACTACGATTTTTACGACAGCGTGGTGCAAGGCAAGCTGCCCATGGCGTCACTCGGCCTGGTGCCGGATTTCCATTTTCTGCAGTCCTTCACCGAGCGGCAGACCAAGTTCTGCATCACCGGCCCGCATTGCTTGAGCAAGCGCATTCGCAATCAGTACTACCCGAGCGAGGAAGCCCTCGCCACCGACATCGCGAAAGTGATGAATCTGGAAATGAAGGCGCTGGTGAAAGCCGGCGCGACGTATATCCAGATCGACGAGCCGTATTATTCGGGCTTCCCGGAAGATCTGCCGTGGTGCGTGAAGGTTTTGAACACCATGGTGGAGGGCGTGGACGCGAAGATTGCCGTGCACATCTGCTATGGAAACCGCTATGGCAAGCCTTCCTGGGAGGGCAGCTATCGTTATCTGTTTCCCACCATCATGGAAGCCAAGGTCCACCAGTTGACGCTGGAATTCGCGCGCCGCGGCGGCGAGGATCTGGACCTGTTCAAGGAGTTCAATACCAATTTCGAATTGGGCGTCGGGGTGATCGACGTAAAAACGGACGACATCGAAACGCCGGAAATGGTGGCGAACCGCATTCAGAAAGCGCTTGAAAGTGCTGCCGGCGGAACGCATCTTCATCCTGCCCGATTGCGGGCTGTTCCATTTGTCGCGCGACGTGGCGTTTGCCAAACTGAAAGCGATGGTGGAAGGCACGCGCATCGTGCGCAAGGAGTTGGGCAAGTAATATGGCTTCGGCGAATCCACTGCGAGAAGCGCTCACCTCCGGACGTTTTTGCTACATGGTGGAGATGGTGGCGAGCGCCTCGATGGCGGAGTCGAAGCTGTGGGAAATTGCCTCGGGGATTGCGCAGATTCCTGAGGTGGTGGCTGCGGGCATCACCAGCTACGCGGGCGGCGGATCCGGTCACGATCCTATCCGAGTCGCCACCGGCGCTCGCGAGCAGGGGTTGAATCCCAGCGTTCACCTGACGTGTGTGAATCGCGATCCGGCCGGCATCGCCAAGGCGCTGGACGATCTGATGGCGCTCGGCATCGAAAATGTTTTTGCGATCTCGGGCGATTACCCCAAGGGTGCGCCGCTTGGAAGCGTTGGGTTCGCTTGCGATTCGGTGCAGCTGGTGGAAACCATCGCTGAGCTGCGAGCGCAAGGCCGCTGGCCGTTTTATATTTCGGTGGCTGTGTCGCCCTTCAAGTACCTGGAAGAAGATTGCGCTTACCAATACCTGAAGCTGGAGAAAAAGATCGCCGCGGGCGCCGACTTCGCCATTACGCAGCTGGGGTTTGATTCGCGCAAGATTCGCGAGCTGAAGCGCTACATGGACGAGCGCGGCTTGAAGACGCCCATTTTCGGCAACGTCTACGTGCTGCCGCCCAAAGCCGCGGAAAGAATGTCGAAGGGTGAACCTCCCGGATGCTGGGTGTCGCCGGAGCTGCTCGCCAAGATTCAAGAAGAAGCCAAGGCTGAGGACAAAGGTTTATCCGCGCGGCTGGAACGCGCGGCAAAGATGGCCGCCATCGTACGAGGCATGGGCTATGCCGGCGCATACATCGGCGGAACTCATAATCCCGAGCACATTCGCGGCATCATCCGGCGCTCGGAGGAATTGGCGCCGCGCTGGGAGGAACTGGCCGAGGAGATCAGCTACGGCGCCAAGGGCGGTTTCTATTTCTTCGAAGCGGCTAAGCATCCGCCCAAGCCGAAACCGATGTTCGCGCGCGTAGCGGACACCATGGCGCGCCTGTTCCCGGTGAAACACGAGAACAACGCGCTGCGCCGGTTTCTGGCCGCGATCATGTGCTGGATCGACCGGCGGCCGGCGATGGCGGAAGCATTGGAAAAAGTCGAGTTGGCCATCAAGAAGCCGCTCTTCGGATGCCAGGCCTGCGGCAATTGCGTGTTGGGCGAGATGGAATACGTTTGTCCGATGACCTGCCCCAAGAATATGCGCAATGGTCCATGCGGCGGCACTTTCAACGGACAATGCGAAGTGGTTCCGGAAATGGCCTGCATCTGGGTGAAGGTTTATGACACCGCGCAAGCCGCGAATCGCGTGGATGATCTGAAAGTCTACATTCCGCCGCGCAATCGGGCGCTGCAGGGCACCAGTTCGTTCATCAATCTTTTTCTCAACCGCGACAGCCGCCCCGATCATCCGCAGCCGCTCATCAACATCGGCAATGTCCAACCAGCCGTAGCGCGAGAGTCCCAAGAAACTGTGCTGAGGAAATAGCCGTCACTCGGGCAGCTGGTTTATACCAGCGATCACGATCGGCGATACAGTCAGGGCGCGGCGAGCTTCTGTTCTAGAATAAGGATTTGCATGCCGCATAAGCTAAAGAACATCCTGACACGTGTGCCCAGCGATATCGAAATCGCGCAGGCCGCCGCGCCGCTTCCCATCGACCAGATTGCGTCGGAAGCGGGCATCCTTCCCGAAGAATTGGATCTTTACGGTAAGACCAAAGCCAAAGTGCATCTTTCGATTCGCGACCGGCTGAAGAATTCGCCTAACGGAAAATACATTGTGGTGACCGCGATCACGCCCACGCCTTTGGGCGAAGGTAAAACCACCACCACCGTCGGCTTGAGCCAGGCGCTGGGCGCGCATTTGGGCAAGAAAGTGTTCACCTGCATTCGCCAGCCCAGCCAAGGTCCCACCTTCGGGATCAAAGGCGGCGCGGCCGGCGGCGGCTACAGCCAGATCATTCCGATGGAAGAGTTCAATCTCCATCTCACCGGCGATATCCACGCCATCGTCGCGGCGAACAATCTTCTGGCGGCCGCCATTGATGCGCGCATGTTTCACGAGAGCAGCGCAACCGACGAACAGATGTTCGAACGCCTTTGCCCGCCGTCGAAGGACGGCAGCCGCAAGTTTTCTCCAGTGATGCTGCGGCGCTTGCGCAAGCTCGGGATTTCGAAGACCGATCCCAACGAATTGACGCCCGAGGAGCGCAGCCGCTTCGCGCGCCTGGACATCGATCCCGACAGCATCACGTGGCGGCGCGTGATCGATACGAACGATCGCATGCTGCGCCAGATCACCATCGGCCAGGGGCCCGAGGAAAAAGGCTTCACGCGATCGACGGGATTCGATATCGCCGTGGCGAGCGAGATCATGGCAATACTTGCGCTGGCCACGGATCTGGCCGACATGCGGGACCGGCTGGGCCGCATGGTGATCGGGACCAACAAAGCCGGCGAACCGATTACCGCCGACGACATCGGCGCCAGCGGCGCGCTCGCGGTTCTGATGAAAGATGCGATCATGCCCAATCTGATGCAGACCATCGAGGGCACGCCCGCATTCGTGCATGCCGGACCGTTCGCCAACATCGCGCACGGCAATTCGTCGATTGTCGCCGATCAAATCGCCCTCAAGCTGGTTGGTCCCCATGGTTACGTGCTCACTGAAGCAGGCTTCGGCGCCGACATGGGCTTCGAAAAATTTTGCAACATCAAGTGCCGCTACAGCGGGCTGAAGCCGGATGGCGCGGTGCTCGTCGCCACCATTCGTGCTCTGAAGATGCATGGCGGCGGCCCGAAAGTGGTGGCTGGAAAAGCTCTGGCGCATGAATATACGACGGAGAATCTCGATCTTCTCGAGAAGGGCTGCAGTAATCTGCTGCGGTTGATCGCGAATGTGCGCGCGTTCGGAATTCCGGTTGTGGTCGGCGTCAATCGCTTCAAGGACGACACCGATAAAGAGGTCGCGCTGGTGCGCAAACTGGCGATCGACGCGGGTGCGGCCGACGCCGTAGTCTCGAACCATTGGGCGGAAGGCGGCGCGGGCGCGGTGGAACTCGGAAAGGCCGTAATCGCCGCTTGCGAACAGAAGAGCGATTTCCACTTCCTTTACTCTTTGGAGCTCAGCATCAAGGACAAGATCGAGAAGATCGTCCGCGAAATTTACGGCGGCGCGGGCGTCGAGTATTCGCCGGAAGCGGAGAAGAAAGTGGAGTTGTACACGCGGCAGGGCTTCGACAAGTTGCCCATGTGCATGGCGAAAACGCAGTATAGCTTAAGCCATGATCCCAACCTGAAGGGAGCACCGAGCGGATTCACGGTGCCTGTTCGCGATATTCGCGCCAGCGTCGGCGCGGGCTTCCTTTATCCTTTGCTCGGAACGATGGCCACCATGCCCGGCCTGTCCACGCGTCCCGGCTATTACGACGTGGATCTGGACACCACTACCGGACGCATTATCGGCCTCTCGTAGTCTTTGAAATGTCAGACTCGATTTGGACCGCCACGCTCGCCAACTTTCGCGATCGCGTGGCGGGTATCGAACCCGTACCGGCCGGAGTAACAGCCGCCGCGGTCAGCGCGACGCTCGGGTTCGGCCTGCTCACCAAGGTTCTCGAAATCGCGAGCAAGCGCAAAGATTTCGCGGGAGATCGCAACCTCGTGAGCGCGCTGCTGGCCGATGCGCGCGGCAAATCCCAGACTCTCTCGCAGCTTGCCGACGAAGATATCGCGGCGTTCCATCAATACCTGGACTGCCTGCGGCAGAAGCAGCCGCTGGAAGCCGCAATCCGCCGAGCTATCGAGGTGCCCCTCAACGTGGCTAGCATTGCCGCATCGGGCGTGGAAATTTGTGAAAAAGTAACCGGCCTGGTTCACGCCTTCGTTGCTCCGGACGTTCGAACGGCGGCCGCGTTGCTTATGGCCGCCGTTCGATCTACTCTGCAGACGGTAGAGTTCAATCTCCAACAACTATCCGAAGACGACCCCTACCGGGGTGAAGTGAGAGCCGAGCTTACGCGGCTTTCGCAGCAGTTCCGTGCGGATCGATAACGAACTTCTTCGCCGCGCCCTTGTCGAAATCCTGATAGCCTTGCGGCGCCTTATCGAGCGAAATGATGGTGGCGTTCACCGCCTTGGCGATCTGCACCTTGTCGTGCAAAATGGCCATCATCAGCTGGCGATTGTAGTGCAGCACCGGGCACTGGCCGGTGTAGAAGGAATGCGATTTGGCCCAGCCCAGTCCAATACGGATCTGGAGGTTGCCCACCTTCGCGTTGGCGTCCACGCCGCCCGGATCGCCTGTGACATACAGACCGGGGATACCGATGGCGCCGCCCGCGCGCGTGATCTCCATCACCGAGTTCAGCACCGTGGCCGGCTGTTCCTTGCCCGCGTCGTGTCCGTGGCCGCGAGCCTCAAACCCGACGCAATCCACAGCCGAATCCACTTCCGGAGTCCCGACGATCTGCGCGATCTGATCGGCCAGCGAAGCATCTTTTTTCAGATCGATGGTTTCGCAGCCGAAGCTCTTGGCTTGTGCCAGCCGCTCCGGAATCATGTCGCCCACAATCACCACGGCCGCGCCCAGCAAGTGGCACGACGCCGCGCAGGCCAACCCTACCGGTCCGGCGCCCGCAACATAAACCACCGATCCGGTTCCGACGCCAGCGGTAACTGCGCCGTGATATCCGGTCGGGAAAATGTCCGAAAGCATGGTCAGATCCTTGATCTTCGTCAATGCCTTCTGTTTGTCGGGGAACTTGATCAGGTTGAAATCGGCGTACGGAACCAGAACATATTCCGCCTGGCCGCCCACCCATCCACCCATGTCCACGTAGCCGTACGCAGCGCCAGGACGCGCCGGATTCACAGTCAAACAGATTCCGGTCTTCCCTTCCCTGCAATTGCGGCAGCGCCCGCAGGCGATGTTGAACGGCACGGTGACCAGGTCGCCGACGTTTAAGAACTCGACGTCGCTGCCCTTTTCGATAACCTCGCCCGTGATCTCATGTCCCAGAACCAAGCCTGCAGGAGCGGTGGTGCGGCCGCGCACCATGTGCTGATCGCTGCCGCAAATATTGGTGGTGACGATCTTCAAGATGACGCCGTGATCGATCTTCTTGCCCGCCGGGTTTTGCAATTTCGGATAGTCGATGGATTGGACCTCGACTTTGCCCGGGGCCAGATACACTACTCCATGATTACTTGCCATAACAATCTCCTTTCGACTTCTTGGTCAAAGCTCCTCATGTCAGATAGCGCACAACGCAGCGGGCCGCGATCATTCTTTCACGTGCGAGCGGGGCCCCGCGCTGTGCGCTTCAGGTATTCAGTAAATCGCCCACCAGGAAGGCGCCAGCCTGACCCTTCCGCAAGGCGCACGCGAGCCTCGGTGGGCTGATAAGTATTAGAATGCGGCTGCGCCCGCTTCAGCCACGGCGTGGTCCTGATCGCCCGAGCCGCCGCTGACACCAATGGCGCCAACAACCTTTCCGCCCTTCTTCAGTGGAATGCCCCCGGCGAAGATCATGATCTTGCCGTTGTTGGAAGCGTGAATTCCGAAGAACTGCTGGCCCGACTGCGAATGCGTGGCCAGGTCCTTGGTCGCGATGTCGAATGCGCGCGATGTGTACGCTTTCTTCTGGGAAATATCGATGCTGCCGATCCATGCCCCGTCCATGCGGACATGCGACACCAGGTTGCCGCCTTCGTCGGCCACCGCAATGTTCATGGGCTGTCCGATTTCCGCAGCCTTCTTCTCCGCCGCGGCGATTACGCGTCGTGCATCTGCCAAACTAACCATCGTCTCTCCTTGTTCTCGTTTTGTGATGTGTGGAAATTTTGTTTGCCTGATTGGCCTCAGCAATTATACATCACGCAAATCGAGAGAGCTACACGACTTCGCTCGATTGTGCTGCATGCAGAGAATGTTGGAATCGATGTAACGGTGAAACTGAAAAACGAAAGGCGCTCATGGGCTGATCCCACGAGCGCCGGTTGTCAAAACGAATCTGTTTCCGCGCCGAAGCTTCCGCTGAAAGTGAACTACTGAGCGGGCGGAGGTTCGGTAGCGGGCATGGTCGCGCCGCGATGGCAGGTGTAGCAAGAGACATGACGCTGTCCATCGGGGAACTTGGCATTGATTTCACGCGCCATAGTGAGCATCATGCGCGCGGTTTGTTTGTGTGGATTATCGTCGCTGGCGAAATCGCCTTGCACGTGGCAGAAGGAGCACTTCTCACCAAGCGCGACCGTAAACGAACGCATCGTCATGATGAGCTGCGGTCCACTCTCTCCCGTTAGAATCTTCAGATTCTTCGGCGGAGGCATGGGGCCCTTTTTTCCTTCTTGGGCGCTGAGGCAGACGGGGACAAGCAGCAGGACAACAGCTAGTAGTGAGCGCATGAGGCATGCTAACACGTGATAAATATACTGTCAACAATTTCTAGAGTTTATTCTGATACGTCAGTAGATCTGACCGAAGACCATCGCCGCTCCCTTCGCCCGAGCGTTAACTGCGAGTGACTACCCGGTTTCCCCTCCTTGACATATCAGAAGATGTCTCTATACGATAGTGCCGAAGGATCGCTAGGAACGCTATATTGCTGCCTTGCGCGCGCCTGCGTTTGCACACGATTCTGATCCGAACTAAAGTGATAGCTAAAGGAGTCCGACCATGAAGTCCAGCATCTTTGCCGTTACCGGGCTGACGGCCCTGTCGATTGCGGCCCTGTCGATTGCACCTGGGATCGCGCGCGCGCAATCCTTCGCCGCGAAACCCGCAACCGAGAGCGACAAAGCGGCCTTGCAGCCGGCGCCGCGGCTGCCCGACGGCAAAGTGGATCTCGGCGGAAAAGGCGTGTGGGCTCCGATTTGGGTTCTCGACTGGGCTGACAAGAAGTACGTCGAAGAGAAGATTGACGTACCGTTCACGCCCGCCGGATTGAAGTTATACGAGCAGCGCCAGGCCAACCATTCCAAGGACGATCCGGAAGGCTATTGCCTGCCCGCCGGCGTGCCGCGCTACACCGGCACTCCCTATCCGTCTCAAATTATCCAATTGCCCGATCGCGTGGTGATCCTCTATGAAGGCGCCTCGCATATGTACCGCGTCATTTTGTTGAACGAAAAGCACTCCGATGATCCGAATCCGAGCTGGCTCGGCGAATCCAGGGGCCATTACGAAGGCAACGACACGCTGGTGGTGGACTCCGTCGGTTTCAACGGCCGCACGTGGCTGGATTACGTGGGACATCCCGCCAGCGATCAACTGCACGTGGTGGAGCGCTTCAGCCGGCCCAATTACGGCACCTTGCACTACGAAGCGACTATCCAAGATCCCGTCAACTACACCAAACCGTGGACCACGAGCTTCAACGTCAAATGGCGTCAGGGCTGGGAAATTCAGGAATACGTGTGCCTGGAGAATAACAAGGATCTGCTGCACCTGGGAACCAAGGCGCCCGAGTAGGCAATCGCATCGTCACTTTCTTACGGCCCAGGCCATGCCATCGGGGCCGTTGCCCGGCGAAATGTGTCCTGTAACGGCCAGCGTTTTCAGATCGATGATGGCAACATCATTCGCGCCTTCTTGCGCCACATACGCGCGCGCACTATCGGGCGTGACGAGAATCCCCTCCGGATAGCGGCCCATCTTCAGGCGCGCGCGTTCCTGGTGCGTCGCTCGATCCAGCACCACCAGTTCATCGCCATCGCGATCCGAAAGCAGAACCAGCTTGCCGTCCGGCGTGAACTTCAAGCGATTGGTGCGCTTGGTTCCGACGCGCAATGTCTCGATTACTTTCTTCGAAGCGACATCAATGATCGACACCCCGCCGTCGCCGCCCGTCGCGGTCCACACATCTTTGCCGTCGGGCGACCAGTCGATGCCTTCCGGCCCTTTGCCCACCGGAATTTCGGTCTCGCTCCAACCAGCCGGCCCGGAACCGCGCTCCATCGCCGAGACGCTGTTCGATCCGATATTTGCGGTGAAGATCAAACTGGCATCCGCGTTGGCGACCAGCATGTGCGTTGTAGCCTGGCCCGTGCCGAACAGCCAGTCGACTTTATTAGCCACCGGATCGTAGCGCGCAATCAGCCGGTTCAACTCCGCGGTGAAGTAGACTTTTCCGTCCACGAACAGCATCCCGTGCGGGCGCAACAGCGGGCTCACATCCACGCGCTGCAGTTCCGCTTGCACCGGCAGATCGATCACCGAAATGGTGTGGCCCGGCGTCCGGTCTCCATAATTGCCAACGTAGGCGAACTTTCCGTCCGCGGAAACGGTTACTTCATGCGGGCCTTCGCCCACTCCCACCCGCGCGACCACTTTCCCCGAAGCCGGATCCACAATGGCGAGCGCCCGGTCGGCTTTGTCCAGCACCAGCAGCGCAGGCGACGGCGTCTCGGCGGCCGTGCCTTCTGAGAGGAAAGCTCCCGTCGCCAAAGCCACGCAAAGCATGCAAGCTTCTGGAAAAGTCATCGTTCACATTCTCTCTCGGAATCCATCCGGACTGATACAATCGGTGGAACGTACAATTGATGCTGAGCGATCCGCCGACGATCTGCGAGGAACGTCTCCGCCTGCTCCGCGAGTATTCCGACGCGGCCAGCGGGTACTCCACAAGCGTGCGCGAAATGGCCACCTTGGTGACGTCTGGCGAAGAGGTGCGAGCCAATGAAGCCCGGCGGATTTGCCGGACCGCGGGGGACGAGGCTGAAAGATCGCGCTTGGCTTTATATCGCCACGAAGCCGATCACAATTGCGCGCGCTCCGCCAACCTGCGTAACATTCCCGGGCCGTGACAAGAGGGCGGTCGGAATGCTGCTCAATAGACTTTGCCGGCATCGCATGCTACCGTTCGGTTACCGGCGCCCCCGTGGAGATTGCGCCAATCATGTCTTTGCTCGATCTTTGCCAGTGGCTGGACAGCACGCGTTTCAACGCGGCCTTGCGGCAGTCCAATTGGGCGTTCCCCACTCTCGACACCATCCACACGCTCGGCATCGTCCTGGTGGCAGGCACCATCGTGCTGGTGGATCTCCGCCTGCTAGGACTGGGTCTGCGCAGTGTTCCCGTGGCGCAGTTGGTCGCTCGCATCGTGCCGGCTACCCTGGCCGGCTTCGGATTGATGTTCGTTACCGGCGGCCTGCTGTTCTCCTCAGAAGCCGTGAAGATGTATCATAGCCCGGCGTTTCGCATCAAAATGCTTCTGCTGGCTTTGGCCGGCCTCAACGCGCTGATCTTCCATCGGACCATTTATCGCGATGTCGCCCATTGGGATCCGGCCTTGTCGGCGCCGGCTCGCGCGCGCCTGGCCGGCCTGCTGTCCCTGCTCTTTTGGATCGGTGTCATCGCGGCGGGGCGCGCTATCGCTTACGCGCCTGGCTACGATCTCGGATGATCGTAAAATCGCTTGCGGCCAGCTTTTTGTTCCCGGCGTTTCAGTGGATGCAATATTCGGCGGTGGGCCAGACCATTCGCCACTCGGCTGCGCTGATCGCGCTACTCGAAATCATTCACCTCATCGGGCTGGCACTTCTGCTGGGAACCATTCTGATGGTAGATCTCAGCCTGCTCGGGCACGGCATCGGCCGGCATCCGGTTTCCCGCATCGCTCGGGAATTGAACAACTGGACCCTGGCCGGTCTCGCCATCATGCTCGCAAGCGGCCCCTTGATTCTCTTTTCGGAGGCCGTGAAGTGTTACCGGACCCCAGCATTCTGGATAAAAATGGCGCTGCTCGCGATCGCCCTGGCTTTTCATTTCACCGCGCACCGAAAAGTCGCACTGGCGGAGCCGCCTGCGCCGCGTGCCAGAGCACGAGTGGTGGCCGGCGTGTCGCTCGCGCTTTGGTTTGGTGTGGCGCTGGCTGGCAAAGGAATCGCGATTTTTCAGCCGGCCTGAGCGTTTATACTATCGCCCGGACCACGCCGCCATCCGCCCGCAGCGCGGCGCCGTTGGTGGCCGACGACAGGGGACTGCAAACGAAGGCCACCAGCGCGGCCACTTCGTCCACGCGCGCAAAGCGTTTCAGCAGCGACGAAGGGCGCACGCTGCGAAAGAACTCATTCTCCACTTCCGCGGGGCTGATCTTTCGCGAGGCTGCCATCTGCTCCACAAATGTTTCCACGCCTTCCGACGCCGTGGGTCCGGGCAGGACGGTGTTTACCGTGACATTGGTGCCGGCGGTAGTCTCGGCCAATCCGCGCGAGATTGCGAGTTGCGCAGTTTTCGTCATCCCGTAGTGAATCATCTCAGCGGGAATTTGCAGTGCGGACTCGCTGGAGATGAAGACGATCCGTCCCCACCCGCGTTCTTTCATGCGCGGCAAATAATGCCGGCTCAGGCGCACGCCGCTCAATACGTTGACCTCGAAAAATCGAAACCAATCGGCGTCCGGAATTTGCTCGAAGGGTTTGGGTTCGAAGATCCCGAGATTGTTGACCAGAATCTCGACGTCCGGGTATTGGGCGACAATCTGGCCGACGCCGTCGCTGGTTCCCAAGTCGGCCGCGAAGCCTTCGACTTTGCCTTTGAGTCCGGCCAACTTGTCGAGTGCGGCATCCACGCGCGCCTGGGTCCGTCCGTTGACAATGACATGCGCGCCTTCCTGTGCTAGCGCCTGCGCGATGGCATAGCCAATCCCCCCGGTCGATCCGCTCACCAGCGCACGTTTTCCATCCAGTTGCAGGTCCATATGCATTAGGATGCAACAGGAGCCGGCAGGATGCGCCGGAGAGAAGCGTCCGCCGGCGTGGCGCAAGCGCCCACGCGTGCCGCATTCACACTGGTGTGAACGCGAGTTGCTCCATATGTTCAAAGGTGCCGAGACGGGCCTGGACACGGCAGGCAAGGGTGCGTGCGCAGCGTCAAAATGTCACGGTTGTTTCCTGACACGCCTTTAGTCGTTCTGCGCGCCAACCACCGACACCAGTTCGTCGATATGTTTCCGCGTCGCCGCCACTTGCACGCCCATGGCGGAAGCGGCTTCGGCGGTCTTGTGCGCGTTGGCCGCGTTATTTTGCGTGAGCAGCTCGATGCGGTTGATGGCTTGCCCGATGTTGGTGATGCCGCGCGCCTGTTCGTCGCTCGAAGCCGCGATCTGGCTCATCACCTGGCTGCCTCCGGCGATTTTGGTAGTCACCTGACTGAAAGCGGTATGCGCCACGGTGGCCAGCTCCACGCCCTGGTTGACATCGGCGATGGTTCGCTCGATGATGTCGCCGCTGTTGCGCGCCGCATCGGCCGCGCGGTGAGCGAGCGATCGCACTTCGTCCGCCACCACGCTGAATCCCGCCCCCGCTTCGCCGGCGCGCGCCGCTTCCACCGCGGCGTTCAACGCCAATATGTTGGTGTGGAAAGCAATCTCGTCGATGCTCTTCAACACCGCCGCCACCTGGCTGCTGGATTTCGAAATCAGATTCATGGAGTTGGTCAGGCCCTCCATGGCCTGCGCCGCTTCCTGCACCGTCTTGCTGGCTTCCTGCATCAGCTTGTCCGCTTCGCCCGCCCGCGTAGCGTTCTCCATGGTAGTGGCCGACATCTCGGCCAGCGATGCCGACGTTTCCTCGATGCAAGCGGCCTGCTCCTGGGCGTCGCGCGCTACCACACCGCCCGATTCCGACATCTGATTGGACGCCTCCGCCGCTCCGTCCGCCGCTTCCTGCACGCCCTGAATCACGCGCAGTACCGGCCCGGTAATGGATCGCTTAATGGTGATGTGCACAATCACCGCCGCCACCAGGATGGTGATTCCGAACACGATCATCGCCACCCAGCGCTGTTGCTCCGACCCCTTCCGCAGCCCGCTGAGCCTCTGATCCAGATCCCCGGAAAACTCCGTCTTGGCCTTCGCGAGCGAGGCCTTGATTTCGTCGTTCCGTCCCGCGATGCCGCGAATCTTATCTTGCAGCGCCGCCATGTTCTGCGGATTCGCCAGCACCGCGCCATAGGTGCTGCGCGCATCGTCGAGCAGTTGTTGCACGCTGGCGGCCAGCTGCTGCGCCTCGGCGGCTCGCTCCGGCGCCAAGCCCGCAATCGCGGCCACCGCCTTGAGGTCCTGCACCGCTACGCCGCCATCGTCGGCCGCATGCCCCAACCCGGCCGCATCCTGGGTGATCACCGCGTCGCCAAAGCCCTTCAACATTCGTTCAAACGCCGCCTGCGCGTCCTGCGCCTTCTGCGCCGCCGGGAATAGAGCCGACGACGTGGTCCCCAGCTCATGTTCGGTCAGCAGCCCCTGGATTTGACCCAGCGTGGTGGCCAGAATAAATCCCAGCGCGAAAACTCCCACGCTCAGCCAGATCTTGACGGTAATATTCATGCGGCGCATCGTCTTACTCCCTGCACTCCTGGTTCTGGTCTGCTACTTGACTTCGAGAACTTTCGCGCTGCCACTCGCGGTGGCCGAGGCGACATATCCGATCGCGCCCTTGGTCTTCTCCACGAACGCCACCACTTCGGCATCGGTCGCGAACTGCTTCGGCATCGATCCTTTGCCGGTAAAAACCAGACTCCGGTAATAAGTCTCCAAGCCGGAGTCGGTCTTGCCCACATAATCCTTCAAGAACGCCTCGTGCACCGCGCCCCCTTTTTGCAGCACCGGCTCCACGTGGCTTCCGTCGCTCAACGACGACTTGGTGTCCAGGAAGACGCCCTTCAGCTCGTCGGGCGACACCGACGACGCGCCGACGCTCGAGTTAGCGATCACCTTGACATCCGCCGCCCAGGCGGTGGCCGAGCCGATCACAAGTACAGCCAGAAGCAGAGAGTGGGCCCGTGTCGTAGCCCCTATGATTGTTCGTGTCATTGAGATCTCCTTCGCATTGCAAATTTTCAGTGCCAACTTCCTCCGCCAGTCCATGACCAATCCGAATGGCCAAATCCGAGCGGCCTAATCCGAGGCGCCAGCCCGGCGCGCGCTTGGCTCCCCAGCCCGATGCACTAACCTTCATATCGGCCAACCGGCTGCGGCTTGAATGAAAAAGCGGCTGGCTTACACCCTCGCCGCTAGAAGCCGCGGTGCGAACCGTCTCCGCTCCGGGCGCATTCGATGCCGCGCACTGGCCCCCTCTTCTTTCATTTCGGCGCGCGGGCTCCCTCTTTGGAGAAAAAGCCGCCCCTTGGCACGGTGGCTTCGAGGAACCAGAATCCAATCGGCGATGAACTTGTTCTCGATCCCCTTGCGGGGCCTTTCCTGCCTCCATCCAAACAGGAGCGGCGCCGAAAAGCAGCGGGCCGGAGCGCGCAGCAATCGCCAGGGGATCCGGTCGTGTCCGCAACCTGCGTGCATTGCGGACCTGGCGAGCAGGATCGCCAGACCCTGACAAAATCAGAAGCGCAAACGGTGCGGCGCGCACCACAAAGAGGCCAGGAACTGCTTCGCGCCGCGCTCCGTTTTGCGCGACTTCGTTAAAAGTTCCAGCCGGTGCGAACCACCAGCAGGTCGGTATTCGGCTTGTAGCCTTCTGGATTCTGGGTGGTGTAGAAACCATGAGCGGAATACGTGCCGCCGTAGCCGCGCATGAAATGTTCTTCCACTTTCAGATCCCAGTTGCTCGTCAGATCGAAGCGGGCCGTGAACGTATTATCGTTAATGTGGCTCGAATTGGGGTCGCCGGCGTTGGGGGTGTCCACGTGGTAATGCGAATAATAAGTGCCGAGTTCCAGATGCTTGTTGACCCGGTACGCCGCGGATTCAAATGACTCCTGGTCGCTCGCGTTGAAGGGAAACGGCGTTGGACCGAAAAGTATCGAGGTGATTTCGTCGACGTTGTTATAGTTGCGAAATTCCGCTGCGAAGTGCCAGTTGTCGTGCACAAAATCCAGATAGCCTGCAATCGTGCGTTCCGGGTTGTCCGTGATGCCGTAGGCAGCACCGGCAAAAGGCCCGGAAATCCACACGCCGCTGCGGTTGATGGTGGAGTTGAGCCAGGAAGAGCCAATCATCAGGCCGGGAACGGGGGTGTTCCAGCGCAGGTCGAAGCCCTCGGTGTGGCCGGAGATCTGCAGGATATTGAAGCCTCCGTTGGCTGAGAAGTAGTAATATCCACCCCATGGGTCGAACGATCGCAGACCTGCGTACCCCGTATAGGCCAGGGAGCCCATTTTGCGCAGAGAGATGTTGCCGTAAATGTCGCCGCCGGTGTGAGCGATGTTGGTGGCGCGCAAATCCAGCGGGTAGGTGGATTGCGGGAGGAGGGCCCAGGTCTGCAATGACTCCAGATCCTGTGTGTCGTTGTACAGCCCCAGGACCGTTTTCACTTTGCCGGCGCGGATACCGAACCAATCCTTGAACTTATAATCCACAAAACCCCAATCGAGAGTGGGGTGCCACTTGCCCAACTGGCCGATGTCGCGCGCGTATACCTGAGCGCCCACGCGCAGGTGATCGGTAAGCTGGGTCGAGAGATTAACGCCCGCGTCGGTCATCGCAAACGTGCCGCCATTGGTGGTTTGCATGGTCAGGTAGTTATTGTCATTTGAATCAGCGTAGCCTTCCGAGACGAATCCGTGGAACTGAAATGTCTTATCAAACATTGTGAAACTGGTATATGGAGATATATCCTGCGCGGACAGGGCTGCCGCGCCCACCACCATGAAAGCGAGCCATCGAAAGTTTCGGGTCATGCGTTCTCCTTGGAAATACTCATCGTCGGCCGCGCGCCGGATGTGAGCGCAAAGTTCAGGGGAGTGGTTTCTCCTTCGCCGCCGTCTTTTAAGGAACTCGCGCAAAACGGAGCGCGGCGCGGGGAGTTCCTGGCCTGTTTTGTGGTGCGCGCCGCACCCTTTGCGCTTTAAGGAACTCGCGCAAAACGGAGCGCGGCGCCAAGCAGTTCCTGGCCTTTTTGTGGTGCGCGCCACACCCTTTGCGCCTTAAGGAACTCGCGCAAAACGGAGCGCGGCGCGGGGAGTTCCTGGCCTGTTTCGTGGTGCGCGCCGCACCCTTTGCGCTTTAAGGAACTCGCGCAAAACGGAGCGCGGCGCCAAGCAGTTCCTGGCCTTTTTGTGGTGCGCGACCGCACCCTTTCCGCTTCTGAGTGTTTCTTTCCCGGACCTGGTGTTCGCCGGCCCTCCTATCGGACCAGCCGCAATCTCTCGCGGCAGCTTGTTGGAGTAAAGGCCGGCTTGCGCTGCGCCTGAACGGCGCACAGCCCCTTGCATCGATTGCGACAGCCGTTAGGTGCAGTCAAGCGCAGCCACTCTGGGCTGCTTCACTTCCAGCACCTTGGCGTCCCCGGCACGGTTGCGGGCGCATCGAACCCGGCCGGCAAAGACCAGCCTCCGGCAATCAGTCTCTAGCGCCGAATCGGTCTGGCCGGCATAATCCGCCTCCGCGTAGCTTCCGCCGCTCAACGATGGCTTGGTTGGAAAAGACCCGCCCTTCCATTCCCTGGAACGACACCGGCCTTGCGCCAACACGTGAGTTGGCGCCTTGATTTCAGCCGCAGTGGCGCTGGACGCGCCCATGGTGAGCGCTGCCAGCAAGAACTGGATGCTTCATGGCACTTGTGCAGTCCAGAAGATCAACCCGTGCGCAACGCCAGCATATTGTTTTCTGGTTTCAGACCCTTCGGAAGCAGTAAGCCCCGCGCCAGACTCGGGTTTTGCGCCACGTCAGAAATTGACTCCGGTCCGGATGATCAGCAGGTTCGTCTTGGGCGCAATCCCATTGGGATTGTCTCTCTGGTAGAACCCATCCGGATATTGGTTGCCGCCCCAGCCATCCATGAAGTGGCCTTCTATTTTGACGTTCCAGTAGCTGGTCAGGTCAATACGCAGGGTCGCTACTTTGTCGTACAGGTGGCGGTCCGGAGAACTCTGGCTGGCCGCTTCCACCTGGTCCGGCACCGTGCTCACCCAGTTGTTGGAGAAGCGGGAATAGTAACTTCCGAAGGCGAACCTTTTCGACAGCCGGTAAGCGGCGCGAAGGTCAACAGAAACGGCAAATCCTGAGTATCGTTATAAAGACCCATCACGGTCTTCACCTTCCCGCCGCGAATCCCAAACCAATCTTTGAATTTGTAATCGGCCACCGCCCAGTCCAGCGTGGGATGCCACTTGCCCAGTTGGCCCACGTTGCTGTCGTACACCTGCGCCCCGATGTGAAACTTATCGTTGATCGACATCCCGATATTCACCGCCGCATCGGTCATGGCGAAGCTGCACTGGCTGGTGTTCATCGTCAGCTAGTTATTGTCGTTGGAGTACAGAAATCCCTGCGTCGCGAAACTGTGGATCTGAACGGGCATATTGTCCACATCAAAGCTGAATTGAGCGCTCACGGGCGGCGCAAGCAAGGCCGCTGCTCCGAGCAAACTGAGTAACTGTATAGTGCGCTGCATTTTCATCTCCCAGAGCCCCCCCTGGCCTCTGCCGTTCATATCGGCCAAGCGTCGGGCTTTTGAGTGAAAGGTGAGAGCGAAAAAGCAAAACGGCCATCGCGTCTGAGGCGACAGCCTTAGTTTCGAGCGGCTAGATCTCGCTTACTTTACTTCCAGTACCTTCGTTTCGCCGGTCGCCGTCGCGGCCGCCACATAGCCAATCGCGCCCTTGGTCTTCTCCACATACGCCACCACTTCAGCATCGGTGGCAAGTGTTTTCGGCATGGAAGCCTTGCCCGTAAACACCAGGCTGCGATAATATGTTCCCACCGCCGCGTCCGTCTTTCCTACGTAATTTTTCAGGAACGCTTCGTGCGTGGCCCCGCCTTTTTGCCACACCGGCTCCACGTGCGAGCCATCGCTCAACGAAGTCTTGGTCGCCAGGAAAACTTCCTTTAAATCGTTGGCCGAGATTTCAGTCACCTGGATCCCCGGATTCGCAATCACCTTGAAATCCGCTGCGTTCGCCGCGGCCACCACCGCAAGCGCCGCCAACAAAAGATAACGTGAATGTTTCATTTGCCCGGCCTCGTTGAGAATCGAACCCCGTCCGGACCATCCACATCCTCGCCGTCTGCTCCACCCTCGCCAGGGTTTACGCTCGGGTACAAACATCCCGGTTCAGGATCGGCCCGCAGCGTGAACCGCCCGCCCGATCGCCCATCCCCGCCCAATCGCCCCCGCCCGCCGAGCCCAATACCAGACCCGCCCGAGCCTTGGGTTTCATATCGGCGAAGAAAGTAATACTTGAGGGAAAATTTTGAGGGATGCCCGCGCGCGGCGGGATTCAACCAACCGCTTACCAATTAAAGCTGGTCGCGATACTGCTCCAGCGCCACCTTCACCAGTTGGGAGCGCGTCCGCACGCCCAGCTTATCGCACAACTGCCGCAGCGAAAACTTCACCGCGCCTTCGGAAATCTCGATCCGGCTGCCAATTTCTTTATTGGTTAATCCCTGGAAAATGCAGCGCAGCACTTTCTTGTCGCGATCGGTCAGGCGCGCGCGGTTCGGCTCCTTGGTCCGGTCGACGGAGCGAAACAACGCCGTCAGATACTCTTGCTCCAGGCAGACTTCGCCCGCCGCCACTTGCCGGATAGTTTTCGACAACGCTTCGGTGGAATGATGCTTGTGCAGGATGCCCGCCACGCCCGCCTGTACCAGTTGCACCGCTTCAGGCCCGCTCACTCCCGCCGTTACCACCAGAATCTGTCCGCCAAACGCGCGCTTCTTGGCTTCCATCACAAAATCGAGAGCGCGCTCGCCGCCCAGATCCACATCCAGCAGCACCATGGTCGCGCCCGATTTCGCCAGCAGCGCCAGCGCTTCGGCGCAGGTGGCGCACTGTCCCACCACCTTGATCCCGGGCTCTTTCTCCAGTACGCGCGCCAGCCCCTCGCGAAACATGCCGTGATCGTCCACCAGCAGCACGTTGATGGTGGCCACCGCCAGATTGTCCACTACATTCTCCAATACGTGATCTCTCAGTTACCACAGGCCGCTAGGCCATGGGCAGCTCGACGACAAAGCGGCCGCCCCGGGCGCTCGGATCGAAACGCAAATCTCCCCCGTAGCTTCTCACAATTGCGCGCGAAATATAAAGGCCCAGTCCGCTTCCGTCCGCGCCGGCCTGGAACGGCTGGAAGAGCCGCTCCGGTGCCTCGACGCCCGGTCCGGAATCCTGAAAAAACACGAGCACCCGCTGTTCGCCCGTGTGCACCGTGATTTCCAATTCCCGGACCGGCCCTTCGGACACCGCGCGCAAACTGTTCTGCGCCAGATTGAGGAACACCTGCATCAATCCGTGCGGATCGGCTACCACTTCCGGAATCGTATTGGGCAGTTCCCACCGCACTATTCCATCCATCTCCTGCCAGTTTGGCTCGATCATGATGCGCAGGTGATCCAGCACCTTTTTCAGCTCGGCCGCTTCCACCGTGTCCTGGACGCGCGAGTGCAAATCGAACGAAGCAATTCTTTCCAGTCCCTGCACCAGCGTCACCAGGCCGGCGTAATCTTCATCGCCCGCCAGACTGTGCTTTTCGCGCAGATTGGAGGACAGCAGCGCAATGGCTCCGCACAAATTGCGCACTTCGTGGGAAACACCCGACGCCGCGATGCGATTGTATTTCATGAGGTGCTTGAGATTCTGCTCCTCGCGGTCGCGCATCTCCTCCGACGAATCCACCACGATGGCCGATAGCCGCGCGCCCTCCGACGTCAGATACGACGAAAACCAGGTGTCGGCCAGAAAGATTTCGCCGTTCTCACGCCGGCCCTGGCACTGCGCGGCAGTTCGGAACGCCTCCAGGCCGTTCTCCAGGCGCAGCGCGTCGGCCAGCAACGGCAGATACGGCCCAATCGGCCGGCCTTCCAGCCTCTGCGCCTCCGGAATCTGGAAGAGGCTTTCGGCCGCGCGATTGGCCGCCAGGATCACTCCATTTTGATCCAGGGTCAGAATCGCCGCCGGGCTGCTCTCCACCAGCACGCTCAGTTGCTGCTCGGCTTCGCGCCGCAGTTCCTGTTCGCGCTGAATCCTGGCCAGATGCTCCACCGCGAGTTCCCGATTCCGCACCAGCGCCGCGACAAACAATCCCGTAACGCAGTAGGCCAGGGAAGCAAAAGCAAAGCGCAGGATCGCCTCCGGCTGCGAACTCGGCACGTCGAAGCGGGCGCGCAGCGATGCGCACACCAGCGCCAGCCCGGCAATTTCGAAAGGGCCAAGGATCAGCGCGCCCAGCATCATCGGAAGGATGTAGAGCACGCTCAAAGAAACTGTGTTTCCCACCGCCCAGTCCGCAAACGCCACTAGCAGCACCGTGACGGCGATGGCGGCGAACATCTTCATGCGGCCTGCCCGCGAACTGAACGCAATCATCGCTTCCAGCGCTCGCTGCCGGCTGCGCGCGCCGGCCGGGTGAATAATCGGGACCCCTTTGGACGTGAAGACTCGCATCCAAAAGACAGCATAGCGTGACCGAAGGAAAGTTGTTTTCGAGGTACTGCGAGCTCAGCTGGCCGCGCCGTCCAATGGCTGGCATCCACCGCAGGCCCGGTTTTCAAGCCCAATCCGGACTTTTGCGGCATTCTTTCTTTCGATCCCCGCTGTCTTTCTTTTGTCACAAAATCCAAAAACTTTTCACACCAAATTGAAAATATTAATTGGACGCTTTCTTCTTTTAGCCGATAGACTACACTTTACCAATTCGGAAGTCCCGTCCCGCAGCCAGCCCCGTCGTCCGCTGGCGGCAAGTAAACTCAAATTCCGATACCACGAGAACAGCGATGGCTGCGACGCAGTCCGATCGGCCGAGCCTACATTCGCTGCCTCGTTCCGGTGAAAACATGGAACGGATCCGGGGGCAGAACTTCCACTCTGCCTGCGGCGGTGCTGGCTCTTATTGAGCCGTCTTGTGCGGTCGCGGCTGATCGACTCCGCGGCTCGCACAGTGCCAATCTGGCCGGTGCCAGACGTGTGTTTTTTTGGACTTTTCCGTTAAGTAACGTGCAAGCCCGGTGAAAATCCGGACCGTGAAGCGGCCAGCAGCCGCGTTGCTGGCGACAAATAAACTTTTTGGGAGGTATTTATGGGAGCGAATTCTACTCAAGCAGTGGCGATCGTGATGTTCTTAATCGGCTTCACGGTCCTGGCGGGAGGATTTGCCGGAGGCGGCGTAATTGTGGGTCTGGCCGGCGTGGTGCTCATCGGCGTGTCGTGCTTCTTTTTCCTGAAGTGCAAGCCGTGGGAGGAGCAGCGCCCATGACGCAGTATATGAATCGATTCAAGGAGACAAGTTAATGATGATCGCGGGAGTGGTAATAACATTCGTGGGTTTCTTGATCGCGTTTTTTAGCGTGGGAATGACGGCGGACAATACCATGCGCCTCATTATCGTGCTGGTCGGCATCGCCGTTTCGCTCGGCGGCATCATCGGCGTGCTCAACCGGGCCTGCCTGAGCAACGCCATCTGGAGGAAATGATCAAAATGAAAAAAGCCCTTACAATATTCGCATTCGTCTTGAGTCTGGCGCCCTTTGCGGCCTCGCAGACTCCGGCAGCGGCGCCACCGGCGCCTTCGGCCGCGCCGGCCGCCGCCCAGCCGCCCGCGCCCGCCGCCATGCCCATCACCGACACGGACGTCAAGAATATCCCCGCTCCGGCGGCCGATGCCCGCGCCAAGGGCGATCCAGATGGGGGCCTCACCGGCACGGTCTCCGATATCACCGTGGCCGATTCCAAAAAAGGCCTCACCATCGGCGACATCGCCAATCAAATCGGCCAGAATAAGATCGCCGTCAACTTCGTTTGGACGCTCATCACGGGATTCCTCGTCATGTTCATGCAAGCGGGGTTCGCCATCGTCGAAACCGGCTTATGCCGCGCCAAGAACGCCAACCACACCATGATGATGAACTTCATGGTTTATGGCGTTGGAATGCTGGCCTACTGGCTGATCGGGTTCGCGGTGCAGTTTGGCGGCTATGGCGCCAACGCGAACCTGGGAAACACTCCCGTGCTCAACAAGGAATTCTCCATCACTATCTTCGGCAAGACGCTCGGTCTGTTTGGACAGGGTGGATTCTTCCTCACCAACAACCACTCCTATGACGTCATGGTCATGGTGCTGTTCCTGTTCCAGATGGTGTTCATGGATACGGCGCTGACCATCGTTACAGGCTCAGCCGCGGAGCGTTGGAAGTACGCCGCCTTCGTGGTTTCTTCCTTCATCATGGGCGCGTTCACCTATCCGATTTACGGCAACTGGGCCTGGGGTGGCGGCTGGCTGGCGCAGCTGGGCACGAACTTCGGGCTCGGCAAAGGCTATGCCGACTTCGCCGGCTCGGGCGTCGTCCACGCGGTAGGAGGCGTCACCGCTTTGGCGGTCTCCATGATTGTCGGTCCGCGCATCGGCAAGTTCACGCGCCAGGGCAAGCCCGTTGCGATGCCGGGGCACGACCTCGTCATCGTGCTCACCGGCTGCTTCATCCTGGCCTTCGGCTGGTTCGGATTCAATCCCGGATCGACGCTGGGCGCCTCGAGCAACGGCAATCTGCGCATTGGCTCCATCGCGGTCAATACCATGCTGGCCGGTATGGCCGGATCCTTCGGCGCCATGTTGTACATGTGGCTCCGCTACGGCAAGCCCGACGCTTCCATGACCGGCAACGGTCTGCTGGCGGGGCTGGTCGCCATTACGGCGCCCAGCGGCTTCGTCAACACGGTCGGCGCCGTCATCATCGGCTTGATCGCCGGCGGTCTGGTCTGCATCTCGGTGGAATTCGTCGAACGCAAGATGAAAGTGGACGATCCGGTGGGAGCCATCTCCGTTCACGGGACCAACGGTTTGTGGGGCGTCATCTCAGTCGGATTGTTCGCCGACGGCAAGAGCAACTACGGCGGAACGTGGAACGGGGTCAACGGCAACGTCACCGGCCTGTTCTACGGCGACGCCGGGCAGTTGGTCGCTCAGTTGATCGGGGTTGCCACGCTGATTGGCTTTGTATTTAGTTTCAGCTTCGTCGTCAACTGGATCATCGATGCAGTGGTCGGCCAGCGAGTAAGCGCCAAGGCCGAACTGGAAGGCCTGGATCTGCCGGAAATGGGCGCTCTGTGCTATCCGGAGTTCGAGCTCAAGGCCGCGGCCATGGGAGCGGTGGGAGACTAAGATGTCTACTGCTCTCCAGACTCTCAACTCCAGCCTGGTTCCGGTTGTCGACCGTCCCATTCGTATCCTTCCCATTCCATGGCGAGACCCTCACACGGTCTCGCCCTCGGAACTCCAGGAGCACATCGCCACTCTCGAGCAGGCCTGCGCGGCGAATCCCAAATCCGCCGACTTGCGCACCTGTCTCGGGATGGCGTACGCGATGAATTATGAAGCTTACAAATCCATGGACGTGCTGGAGGCAGCCGTCCGCCTGGACAAAAAACATTTCTTCGCGCAGTTGAAATATTCCGAGCTGCTGTACCGGCTGCGGGCGCTTCCACGGGCCGAGCAGGAAACCTTGAAGGCGCTCGAACTCGCCGGCAACGGTTGGGAGTTGTCCCTGGCCCGCAAGCAACTGCAGGAAATTCGCCGGCTGATTCGGGAAGGCACCCAAAAACCGGAGTGGAGCAAGAACCTGAAACGGCCGGCGATGTTCCTGCTGGCGATGCTGGTGTTTCTCAGTTTGATCTTGAAGGTGTGGAAATGAAGTGGCGATATTTTCTAGTGGCCATACTCGTGGTGGGATACGCGATGCTCGCTGTCGGCGCGCCTCTGATGGCGGTAGCGGCGGGTATCGCGCTAGCCGCGCTGCTCAATCTCAAGCAGCAAGGGGGGTTGAAATTGCAGCGGCCAAAAAAAAGCCGGACTCCAATGACCCCGCCAACTCCGGCTCCGGCAGTTAGAGCGGCGAATCCATGAAGCCGCGCTCGCATCCGCTCCGTTAGCGCTACGAATCATGCAACCAACGGACATTACGGCATTAGTCCGTGAGTCGATGATGGTCCTGGCGCTGATCATCATCGCCGCCAAGCTCGGAGGAGAGCTGTTGGGACGCATGGGCCAGCCGCCCGTGCTGGGTGAGCTGGTGATGGGCGTCGTGCTCGGAAATCTTAACTTGGTTGGCTTCACCATGCTCGATCCGTTGAAGACCAACTCCACGGTTCGGATGGTGGGAGAAATCGGGGCCATTCTGCTGTTGTTCGAAGTCGGAGTCGAATCCGACCTGGTTCAACTGCTGGCGGTTGGTTGGTCTTCTCTCCTGGTGGCTACTCTGGGCGTGATCGCGCCCATGATCTTGGGCTACATCGTCTCCACGCAACTGCTGCCGGGCGCCGGTTGGCTCAGCCATTTGTTCGTCGGTGGAACACTCACCGCTACCAGCGTCGGCATCACCGCGCGAGTGTTGAAGGATCTGGACAAATCGGGCACTAAGGAAGCCCGTATCATCCTGGGCGCGGCTGTGGCCGACGACGTGATGGGCTTGATCGTTCTGGCCGTGGTCAGCGGGCTGGTAACCGCGGCGGTGTCTGGCTCAAGCGCCACTGGAATCAGCATGACCGAAATCCTCTGGATCGTCGTGAAGGCCAGCATCTTCCTGTCTCTTGCAGTGGTCATTGGCCGATACTGGTCGTCGCGCGTGTTTCATTACGCGGCCCGCCTCAAGGTGTCCGGCGCCTTGCTCAGCCTGTGCATCTGCTTCTGCTTCGCCGTGGCCACCATCTCACAACTGGTGGGCTTGGCCCCCATCGTGGGCGCGTTCGCCGCCGGCGTGGTGCTCGAAGAAGTTCACTATCGGCCATTCACCATGCGCGGCGAACGGCGCGTGCAAGAGCTGCTCTATCCAATCAATACGCTCATCGTGCCGGTCTTCTTCGTTCTGATGGGGCTGCGTGTCGACTTGCGCAGTTTCGCTTCTCCCACCGTGCTCGGCTTCGCGGCTCTTATTACGTTGGCCGCCATTCTCGGCAAACAAGTCTGCGGCCTGGGCGTCTTGGAACGCGGCGTGGACCGCTTGGTGATCGGCGTGGGAATGATTCCGCGCGGTGAAGTTGGGCTGATTTTCGCCGGCATGGGGAGCACCCTGATCCTGCACGGCCAGCCCGTTTTACCGCCGGCGACGTTTTCCGCCCTGGTCCTGATGATCATGCTCACCACCTTTATTACGCCTTCCCTCCTAAAAGTAGTCTTCGATCGGAACAAAGTGGCTATGGCGGCGCACGCGGATTGAGTCCATGAAGAAAATCGACGCGATCATACAACCCTACAAGCTCGAAGACGTGAAGGAAGCCCTGCGGAGGCAGGGCCGCCAGCGAGGCCACCCGAAATTTATCGGGGTCAGGAATACGTGGTCGACTTTCTGCCGAAGGTGAAGCTGGAGATCGTGATTTCAGATGACCGGGTGGATGAAATTTTGGATGCTCTTTGCGCCGCCGCGCGCTCCGGAAGAATCGGCGACGGAAAAATCTTCGTCACTCGGGTGGAGCAAGCGGTTCGAATTCGCAGTGAAGAACGCGGGGATTTGGCGCTTTAGTTTATGTCGTTTGGTTTTCGGCCAACGATCGGAGGCCGCGTGTTTGAGGCGCGCGGTCTCTCTTTTTTGGAACTCAATCCGGACGTGCATGCGCAGGCAGGCCTGTACCACCGCGACGTCGTCCGGTTCACTTCGGTAAGGAATTGGGAGGCGCCGCGCCGAGGAACTCTCAATCGCGCTGACGGGTGGTTTGGACCGCTATTCGACGAACTCCACCTGGTACTCTTCGATCACCGGATTGGCCAGCACATCGCGCGCAATCTGATCGATCTCGGCGCCGGCCTTGGCGCGATCCGTGCCCGGCTCCAGCGTGATCTCGAAAAACTTGCCCTGGCGCACCGCGGCGATGGAGGTGTGACCCAAGCCCGCCAGTGCCGACCGGATGGTCTGCCCCTGCGGATCGAGAACTGTCGGCTTCATCGAGACGTACACGCGCGCTTTCATATGAATTCCCATTGTAACGGGAAGCCGCTCACCAGCTCATACAAGGCCCTCCAGCACCAGAGCCTCGAAGCGGTCGCTCGTGCGTGCACCGCCGTGGCGGCTTGCAGGGCATCCGAAGTCCCCAGCCGGTGTGTGGCCCGAATCTTAGTCGCCATGTCCGCGATTTCGAGACTGGGCGCGATCCAGTCCAGATTGGGGTACGTAGTGAAAAGAGCATAGAACTCGTCCGCCTTCTGTTCGGTGCCGCCCCGGCAGGCAGGCACCAACAACTCCGTCATCGTGATCGCAGTGCGGTCAATCCCAACTTTTCCGTTCCCTGGAAAGATGGCCCGACGGCCGAGTCCGCGAATCGCCGCGTGATGCAGCTTCGGCTTCTCCAGGCTAATCACCCGCTCGTCTCGCCCTACCACCAGCGGTCGATCGCCAGCCTTTCGCAGGATCACAATATGGTTCTTTGAGGAAAGCTTTGCCTGGGGCATCGCTTTAGCGTTGTGGCACTGGCTGTCGAGGTTCCACGGGTGCGTAACCGCTCCTCCGGACACTTTTCCTCCCAAAAATCCAACAACTTGCCGGATCTCGCCCACTGGGCCTCTACATCTTCTGGTATCTTCGGACCAAAGCAAGTCTCACCGCCCGAACCGCGCCCCTCCCTCCGATTCTTCCCATCAAAGATGAAAGAAAAATACGCCGCCAAACACAAAATTACCCCTCTTGCGTCCGCAGAATCCCAGTCCTGGCCCCAAAAACAAAATTTTAACGCCACCTGGCGCATAGTCCACCACCCCACCCCTACCGCTTTCGACGCCCGCCCCGTTACAATGGTGGTTTAGGTCTGCCCACTTATGCCCGTCCCGATCTCGCAAATGTGGACCGTAGCAACTTACGTCCTCAAGCAGCGTCTTAAGCGCCGCCAGCGCTACCCACTCGTCCTCATGCTGGAGCCGTTGTTCCGCTGCAACCTGGCCTGCGCGGGCTGCGGCAAGATCCAGTATCCGGCGCACATTCTCAAGAAAAACCTTTCGCCTGAAGAATGTTTCAAGGCGGTGGACGAATGCGGCGCGCCCATGGTCTCCATCCCCGGCGGCGAACCGCTGATGCATCCGGAAATCGACAAGATCGTCGAAGGCCTGGTCGCACGCAAGAAATACATTTACCTGTGCACTAACGCCCTGTTGCTCAAAGAAAAGCTTTCGCTCTTCAAGCCAAGCAAGTACCTCACGTTCTCCGTCCATCTGGATGGCCAGCGCGAGCATCATGATTTTTCGGTCTGCCGCGAAGGCGGATATGAAATCGCCGTCGAAGCCGTTCGTGAGGCTGTCCAAGCAGGCTTCCGCGTCACCACCAACAGCACGCTATTCGATGGCGTAGATCCGCAAAGCGTCCGGGCCTTCTTCGACGAAATGATGGATCTGGGCGTCGAAGGAATCATGGTGGCGCCGGGCTATTCCTACGACAAAGCGCCCGACCAGCAGCATTTCCTGGGACGCGCGCGCACGCGCCGCACCTTCAAGGCGATCCTTTCGAATCGCAAGCGCAACTGGCAATTCAATCAATCGCCGCTCTATCTCGAATTCCTGATGGGCAAGCGCCACTACAACTGCACGCCGTGGGGCATGCCCACTTATAATCTTTTCGGCTGGCAGAAGCCCTGCTACCTGCTGCAGGATGGTTACGCCGACACCTTCGCCGAACTGATGGAGAGCACCGCGTGGGAGCAGTATGGAACCGAATCGGGAAATCCGAAGTGCGCCAATTGCATGGTGCATTGCGGCTTTGAGCCCTCGGCCGTTCACGACGGTTTCTCTTCGGTGCGAGGCTTCGCAGCCATGGCGCGTTCCTATCTGTTCACCGCCTATCCCGATCAGGACGCCGAGCGCCTGCTCCAGGAGCCGGTGCGTCCGGTTCACGCCCACAATCCGTTTGTGAATATCAAGATCGAAACTCCGGCCAGCGAACTTGAGCAGGCATGAGCGAAATTGAAAACCCTGAAATCCTGGAAGTAGTTCCCGGCTTCTCGCACGACCAGCTGGAAGGCTGGATTCCACCGCTGGCCACCGAAGAGGAGATTCGCGGCGCGCTCGAAAAAGCATTCGACTATCGCGGCGACGTCACCATTACGCTGAAGAACGGCACCGTGGTGGAGGGCTACATTTTCGACCGTCAAAACGCCCCCACGCTGGCCGATTCCTACGTCCGCGTGTTTCCGAAGAATTTCGATTCCAAGCTCTCAATTCCTTATTCGGAAATCCAGGCGCTAGCCTTCACCGGCCGCGACACCGCCGCAGGCAAAAGTTGGGAAGCGTGGTTGCGAAAGTATTGGGAGAAGAAGACCGCCGGTGAGCACAACATCCAGCGTGAGCCCGAGACCCTTGAGTAGCTACGGAGGTCGATCATAGTTCAAGTCTGTGTGCTCGCCAGCAGTAGTTCGGGAAACTCCACTTTCATCCGTACCGAAAAAACGCGCATTCTCGTCGACGCCGGCTTGAGCAAGCGCGACATTCTAGCCCGCCTCGCGGCCATCCAGGAAGACGCCGAAAAGCTGGACGCCATCCTGATCACGCACGAGCATTCCGATCATGTCAGCGGCCTGGTGGCCCTCGCGCGTGCTCTTAACGTACCCATCTTCATTACTCGCCTCACCGCGCCCGCCATCCCATGGGGCGAATACACGCCGCGCCTGGATTGTTTTCAGGCGGGCACCACGTTTTCGGTCGGCGATATCGAGATCGATAGCTTCACCATTCCGCACGACGCCATCGATCCGGTCGGCTTTTGTTTTCGCTCCCAAGGCATTAAAGTAGGCTTGGTGACCGACCTGGGCTATGTTACCGATTCCATCAAGTTTCACCTGCGCCGCGCGCACTTGCTGGTGCTCGAATCCAATCACGATCTCGAAATGCTGAAGGTGGGACCATATCCGTGGTCCGTCAAACAGCGCGTGATGGGACGCAAAGGGCACCTCTCGAACGATGTGGTCTGCGATTTCATCCGGGCCGATCTCGATTCGTCCATCGACACCTTGGTGTTGGGCCATCTGAGTGAACACAACAATCATCCCGAGATCGTGCGTAACCAGGCCAATCGTGCGCTGGATCGCGCGGGCCGCGCTCTTTTCACGCGCCTGGTGGTCGCCGAGCCGAAACAACAATCCGAGGTTTTTACGTATTAAATGATCGAACGCTACACGCGCCCGGAGATGGCCCGCATCTGGAGCGAGGAGAACAAGTACCGCCAATGGCTGGAAGTGGAGTTGGCGGCGGCTGAGGCGCTGGCGCAAACCAACGATGTGCCGCCGGAGGCCGCGCGCCTATTGCGTAAGCATGCCAGCTTCGACGTGAAACGCATCCAGGAAATTGAGCGCGAGGTCAAGCACGACGTAATCGCATTCACCACCGCGGTTTCAGAGAGCCTGGCCGCGGCGGGCGCGTCGGATGCCTCGCGCTGGCTGCATTACGGCTTGACGTCGAACGACGTGGTGGATACGGCGCAGGCGTTGATCGTGCGCGGCGCCTCGGACCAAATCATGGAAGGCCTCACCAAGCTTGCCGCCGTGTTGAAGACACGCGCCTTCGAGTTCAAGGATGCGGTGCAGATCGGAAGAACCCATGGCATCCACGCCGAGCCGATCACTTTCGGCTTAAAACTGGCGCTGTGGTATGACGAACTGCAGCGCGATCTCTCGCGCTTCTCCTCCGCGGCGGAGGGCATGCGCGTAGGCAAGATTTCGGGCGCGGTTGGAACTTTCGGGCACATCGGCCCGCATGCCGAGGAGCGCATCTGCCAGCGGCTGGGATTGCGGCCGGCGCCGATTGCATCCCAGGTCATTTCACGGGATCGCCATGCCAACTACGTGGCGGCGCTGGCTCTGATTGCCGCAACACTGGAAAAAATCGCGCTTGAAATCCGGCATTTGCAGCGCACCGAAGTTCGCGAAGCGGAGGAGCCTTTTGCCGAGGGTCAGAAGGGTTCGTCCGCGATGCCGCACAAACGAAACCCGGTTACCTGCGAACAAATCTGCGGACTGGCTCGCGTGGTGCGCGGCAACATACAGCCGGCTTTCGAGAACATCGCCCTTTGGCACGAGCGCGATATTTCCCATTCCTCGGTGGAACGGGTCATTTTGCCAGACAGTACTACGCTGGTGGATTACATGCTGGCCCGAACCCTCTGGCTCATCTCCGGGCTCCGGGTTTCGACCGAGCGGATGAAGCGTAACCTGAACCTAACGCGAGGCTTAGTCTTCTCGGGACAGCTCTTATTAGACCTCTCAGCGGCCGGAATGTTGCGTGAGCAAGCTTACAAACTAGTCCAGGGCTATGCCATGGCAGCCTGGGAGAGCGACGGCGATTTCCGGGCCGCAATCGAAGCCGATCCCGTAATCACCCAACACCTGAAGCCGGAAGCCTTGGAGGATACCTTCTCTGTTTCCAGGCAGTTACGGAATATCGACCAGATCTTTCAGCGCGTCTTCCCCAAGTGACGGTCCGAAACGAAACGCGCCTGTACCCTAAATCTGTGCTTTCATTTTCGCAGGGATGCATTAAACTAATACCTAGGAGCGCACTGCGCGGGACACCGAATGAAGATAATGAACGAAAGTGATCGGTGCATGGATTTCGAACTCGCTCGAGTATTGTTGGTAGACGATGATCCTACCTCCCGCTTAACGTTACAAACCGTCCTGGAAGCCAGCGGATATCATGTAGATTCAGCAGCTTCCGCAGCCGAAGCGGTGGGCAAACTGGACGAACAGGAATATCAGTTGGTATTGAGCGACCTGCAAATGGAATCGCCCGAAGCCGGTCTTAAGGTCCTGGCGCATGCCCGTATGATGGATTACAAACCTGCCACAGCGATTGTAACCACTTACCAGAACGCCAAGCCCCAGCATCCCACTCCGCAAAAACAGGTACGCATGCTCATCAAACCCGAGGATGTTCCCGGGCTCCTGGCTAAAGTCGCCAACCTGATTAGCGAGCGGGCTGCCCGCAAAGTTCAGCGCGAAATGCGCCACGCTACTAGCTAGCCACACCTACAAGCTAGCCGCCACGCGGTAGACCGTTTCCTCAAATTGATCCAGCGAACCGCTGAAGAAGTGGTCTGCGGCATCCACCCAGATCAATTCTTTAGGTTCGGCGAGCGCGGCAAAGTATGCCTCCATGGACGACAATGCGCAGAATTGATCATTTTTGCTCACGATAAAAACTTTTGGAACCGGGCATTGCCCCAGCGACTGGCTGTCCGATAGATTCGCGGGAAATCCCACGGCGATCAACCGAGTCACCTCCGGCGTCTGGCAGCCCAGCTTCAGAATGACTCGCGAGCCGAACGAAAAACCAGCCAGGGAAAACGGAAGATCGGGATAGCGGGATCGCAGCAGGGCCAGTGCGGCGCGGGCGTCTTCCACTTCGCCGATGCCTTGATCGTAATCGCCTTCGCTCAGATTGACGCCGCGATAATTGAATCGCAGCACCACCGCTCCAGCCCGGCGCAGCGCGCGGGCGATCCGGTAGACCACTTTGTTGTGCATGGTCCCGCCATGTTGCGGGTGCGGATGGCAAACCAGAACGGCGTGGCGCGCGTCCCGATCGTCGGGCTCTTCGAGCAGCGCTTCCAGTCTTCCAGCCGGCCCATCGATGAACAGGCTCTCGATCCGGCGCGGCATTGTTTGGGACCGGCTCAATTACTGCGATAGTTGGTGAACTGCATGTCGATGCCGAAGTCATGGCCGCGCAGCATCGCGATCACTTCCTGCAGCGAGTCGCGATCTTTGCCGGAGATGCGCACAAAATCACCTTGAATGGAAGCTTGCACTTTCTTCTTGCTGTCTTTGACGGTTTTCACGATCTCGCGCGCTTTTTCAACCGCGATGCCTTGCTGGAGCGTGATTTCCTGGCGAACGGTGGAACCGGCGGCAGGCGTAATGGGGCCGAAGGTCAGGCCTTTCAACGATACGCTGCGCTTCACCAGTTTCTGCTGTAACACGTCGCTGACGGCCTTCAACTTGTAGTCGTCCAGGCTGGCGAGCACCACTTTATTGTCTTTTTCGTTGAGCTGGATGTCGGATTTGGAATCCTTCAGATCGAAGCGCTGGTGGATCTCCTTGAGCGCTTGCTGGACAGCGTTGTTCACTTCCGCCAAATCGATTTTGGACACGATATCGAAGGTATTTTCAGGCATGTGCTAATGACCCAATGCTATCAGGACTCGCTCGGTAATTTCCTGGATCATGGCGGGCAGGGAGGCGTCGAGGGCGAGCGTAACAGCGGCGCGAACTCGCTCCGGATCGATTTCTGGAGTTGTGGGCGGCGCCGGCTCGCCGGGCTTCGAGGCTTCGGCGAGCTTCGGCGCTTCGGCGGGTTTCGATGCTTCGAAGAGGTTCGTTACCTCGGCGAGTTTCGAGGCTTCGGCGGTTTTCGACACTTCGGCGGGATTCGGCGCTTCGGCGAGCTTCGGCGCTTCAGCGGGTTTCAGTAGTTCCGGGTCGGCCAGCTTGGCAGTGGCGACGGGCGGCGGAGCCAGCGCCATCTCTTCGGCTGCCTGGCTGCGCGCGACCCGGGCTTCTTTGACCAGCGGATCGATGGTGACTACTACCTTGGAAGCTTCGAAGGGCTTTTTGAGAATCGCGTCGCAACCGGCGCGCTTGGCTTCGTCTTCATCGAACGGTTCCAGCAGGCCGGCCGTGAGCACCACGCGAACGTGCTTAAAACGCGGATCGCTTTTGACGTGACGGCAAAGCTCGAAGCCGGACTTGCCCGGCAGAAAGACATCGGCAATGATGACGTCGGGATCCACGTCGGCCAGCCGAAGCATGGCGGCATTGCCATCAGTGAGGCTGACTACTTCAAAACCCTCTTCGCGCAAAATTCGTTCCCCCATGCGCTGGGCGTGGGGGCTGTCATCAGCCAGCAGGATTCGGCTCATCGAACTCAATTCGATGGAGTGGGAGTTGGGGCCGCGGACGGCTGGGCCGCGGACGGCTGGGCCGCGGACGGCTGGGCTGCGGCGGCTGGCGCTGCCTGCTGCTCCTGCTGCTGCTTCTTGTTTTTCTTTTTCTTCTTGGCTTTCGGATCGGTGGCCGTTTGTTGCGATGCGGGGGGATCGGTGGACGAAGCGGCTGGGGTGGACGAAGCCGCTGGAGTGGCCGCGGGCGGATTGGCCCGCGCGTCGGGTTTGGTGTCCAGCGCCGTTGAATTTCCGACCGTGGTAGCGGTCACATCACCGCTGAATCCACCGCCGGCGCCCGCAGGTTGCGGAACCAGTGGCGGAACCGAAGGCCGCATGTTGGTCATGGCCGGCTCACCCGAACGCGCCGCTGTGCTCATGTCCGGACCCCGCTTGAGCCACAAGGTCTCACGCGCGACAAAACCGGGCTTTACACGGTGATCCTTCTCATACTCCATGTGAGCAACCGCTTCTTTGTCAGCCGCTGGCACAGGCAGTTCCAGGTCCTTCAGCTTCCGGGTAGCATCATCGGCGTATTCACTCAGCGGATAGTCGCGCACGATTTTCGCGTAGGCTTCGCCTTCCTGCCTGCGGAAGCGGCTGCCCAGCCGACCGTAGGCTTGGCCCATGTCCCAAAGCGCGAGATCGGCCTTGCTATAAAGAGGATACTGTTCCACCAGATGGCTCATCCGATTGGCGGCCGCGGAATTGTCGCCATGCTTGAAATAGAAGCTGCCAACCAGATATTCGCCTTCGGCCAGGGACTCTTGAATATTGCGCAGGAGCTGTTTGGTTTCCTCGACGTACTTGCTGTTCGGGAACTGCACGACGAGCTGGCGGCATTCGTCTTCCGCCCGGATGGCCTGGGTTTGATCGCGGTCCGACTTGTCCATTTGCTTGTAGTGGATCATGCAGATCTTCTGCTGGGATTCAGCGGCCTCTTCCATAGTTGGATAGAACAGGATGAAGTCCTTATATTCGGCCTCGGCCTGAGCCAGACTGGCGGCGCCGCCTTCCCGATACCAACTGTCGGCAATGGCGAGCTTGGCCTTGGCCAGGAACTCGCTCTGGTCGTAGGTATTGATCAGGGTATTGAGGGTGATGCGCGCGATTTCGTAGCGGCCGTGTTCGATGTCGTCAACGGCGCGATCGAACAAAACCTTGTCGGGCTGTTTGGTGTCCTTGGTGATCGGGTCGTCATACTTCTTCGCGCGGAAACCGCACGAAGTCAAAAGACCCGCCATCATCACTGCAACCAGGAAGTTTCTTACCATATCAACCCCGTCATATAGATTAAACCTTTATTAGCACAGCCTCGCGGGCCGCGCGCTGCAACTCCAGGAACGCCTGGCCCGGATCGGGGGTGTGAAAAATCGACGACCCTGCTACCAGCCAGTCACACCCGGCGCGAGTGATCTCGGCGGCGTTCTCCACCGATACGCCACCATCAATTTCGATGGCGAAATTCAAGCCTAACTCTTTGCGGCGCCACGCCAGCGCCTGGATTTTCTTCAGAGCGTTGGGAATGAAAGCCTGGCCTCCAAAACCAGGATTAACGCTCATGATAAGCACGTGATCCACCAGATCGAGCACCTCGCTCAGCATAGCGATCGGTGTGGCCGGATTCAGCACTACACCGGGACGTCCGCCTTCGGCTCGGATGTTGCGAAGCGTGCGGTCCAAATGCGTGCAGGCTTCCTGATGGACCAGCAGGTAGTCGGCGCCCGCGCGGATGAAATCGGGGGCGTACTTATCGGCGTCCGAAATCATCAGGTGAACATCCAGCTTGAGGCGCGTAGCCTTGCGGATGGACTCAACTACCGGGATTCCGATGCTGATGTTCGGGACGAAGTGCCCATCCATGACATCCACGTGCAGAAACGAAGCTCCGGCGCGTTCCACCTTGGCTATTTCCTCGCCCAGGTGCGCAAAATCAGCCGAGAGGATGGAGGGGAGGACTTCGATCATGCTGCGACTTAGAACGATGTTAGCACGGGAGGAGCCGAGGTTTGGGGTCAAGAGAGGCGCGGAATTAGGGTCCGCGCCTTAGCCGTCCGCGAAGCGAAGAGGGGCGCACGCGGTGCGCCGAGTTACCCGATCAAGCCATCTGTGGCTGCTTTGCCATGGCTTCTTCAGCGCGCTTCTTCATTTCCTCAGGCGAAACATCTTCTTTATGCGTCGCCACCGACCAGGTGTGGCCGAACGGATCGACCAGCTTTCCGTAACGGTCCCCCCAAAATTGGTCAGCAAGAGGCATTTCCACCTTCGCTCCGGCGGATTGGGCCTGCTTGAAGACCGAATCCACATTGTCCACATAGAGAAAAATGCCTACCGGTGAACCACCGAGCGAACGGGGCGACTTGTTCCCGCTGCCCGGCATCTCCTCGGAAAGCATGATCATGGAGTCGCCAATCTGAATTTCAGCGTGAGAGATTTTTCCGTTTGGCGTGGCCATCCGCATAATCTCTCTCGCCCCAAAGGCACGCTTGTAAAAGTCCATGGCTTTCGCGGCGTCGTCCACCACCAGATAGGGAGTGACCGAGTGGTAACCTTTCGGTATCGGTTGAACTTTACTTGGCATGGTTTTTACCTCCGTGGGTAGACTGGATCTCCCCGCCAGGCATTTCAAGTTTATTCCGGATAACTCAAGGTTATTTTTTCTTTCGAGGCGCGCGTTTCTTTTTGGTTGCGGGAGCGGGGGTTGCAGCGGCTCCTGCGACGGGCCCCGTCGGGTTCAGCAGCTTCCCTGCTTTCAGGTCGACAGTGACAGAGTCCCGAATTGCGACGCCGTTTTGATCCGCGGTCTTGAAGACGAATGAAAGTGTTTTCGCGTCGGTCTCGACGGTGAGATATCCGAAATCGATGATCGGAGCGATCTCCAGTACGTGATCGCCGTCCTTGGTTCCAGCGGTAGCATACTTGCCTTTGGGAGCTGTTGCGGCAAAACCACCGCTGCCGGCTACGATGTAGGGGGTCTCTTTGCCTCCAGCTGCGGCGACGGTGCGAGTGAAGCGCTGATAAAGGTGCGCGTGCCCGGAGAGCACGGCGTCGGGGCACAAGCCGGCCGCTTTGCAACAAGCGTCGATGTCTTTTTGAATTCCCAGGGATCCGCCGTGCTTCGCGTCGGCCGATAAGGGCGGGTGATGAACCGCGAGCAGAACGGCCCGCTTCTGCGCCACCCGGTCCGGTTTCAGCCGCGTCAGTTCACTTTTGAGAAAATCCAATTGATCGTCGGTGATGGGGAAGTGGCCGCCTTGTGAAGAAATGACACCCGGGCCATTTAATACGTTGCTGTACAGTCCGATGATCGAGACGTAGGGAGCATCCAAGGTGAAGTAAACGCCGGGTTGCGTCATGACGCTTCGAATCAGGCCGCCGGCATCCGGGGACATTCCGGGAACCGCGGCGCAAAAATTCGCCAGAAAAGCGTCCAGCGTGGGAACTTGCGGGCCGCTGGAACCCTGGCCGAACACCATTCCGTCGTGATTGCCGGGAATGGCGAAGATCGGCCGATTATATGCGCGGAAAGGCTCGTAAAACTGGTCGTAGTAGTATTGCGCCTCGCCAAAATTATAGATAATGTCGCCCAGGTGAAAGAAGAATGCAGGCCCGCTGGGATCGGCGGTGTCTTTCGCCATCGCGGTTGCAACCGCAGTCTCGTGACCGATGGCCGAGGCCACCGTTTGAGTCCGATTGACTTTGGCGGCGCCGGTATCGCCCACGGCGTGAAAGCTGATCTTGCGGGCCGCCTGAATGGCGTCGGCCACCTTCTGCGGCGCAAAATCGGTAAGGCTTAATGGAAGATTGTTGCGGCGCGGCGGGATGCGCTGGATCTGATCTTTGTGGGCGGTGTAGTAGGGCGAATTGTAATAATCGGAACTGGTATTATCCACCCGGAACGTTTTTTCATCCGGGCTGGCTTGTGGCTCCGCGTACAGTTGTCCCTTGGGGCCAGGCGGGGGCGTAGTCAAACCTTTCGGCACAGGATGACCTCCTAAGAAGTGGCGATTGTACTTGTTCATATTACGCGGGGATTGAGCGTTCGTCCAGCATAATCTAATTTTAAAAGATAATTGTCATCCGATATTCACCGTTAGGTGGCCAATCAAAGCTTGTGAAAGTTGGGGACGCCGCAGAGGCAGTGGCGCCACCCCGCCGTCAGTGCTCGCGTGAGTTAATGAAAACAATTCAAAACGCCGATGTTGAACTGGTTCATGCACATTTTGGGCCAGAATTTCCGAAAGCATGCGCAGACCAGTAATTCAGATGGATCGGAGCAACGCTTTAGTAGACTAAGGGCCATGCTTCGATTTCCGCGCCGCACGCCGACCAAGCGAACGCTGTGCAATTCGTTTCTGCTTTTTGCGCTCACGGGCGCGCTGGCGGCGCAAAACGTAATCACCACCATCGCAGGCGAAGACCCCAGTTTCACGGGCAGCGGCCAGCCGGCTGTGAACGTGCCGATCGGATATGTGAACGGCGTGGCAGCCGACGGAGCGGGCAACGTCTATTTCACCGATCCGCTGGAGCATCTGGTGTTGCGCGTGGCGCCGGACGGCACGCTGACCGTGGTGGCGGGGAACGGCATCGCCGGTTACTCGGGCGATGGAGGGCCGGCGACATCGGCGGCCATCGCCGCCACCGACAATCCCGATCAATACGCGGGCGCGCCGTTTGAAGACAGCCTGGGAGGCATCGCCATCGACAAGCAGGGGAACATTTACTTCGGTGACGGGCACTATGTACGGCGCGTCGGAAGCGATGGCACCATCACGACGGTGGCCGGAGGCGGAACCGCGTCCCCCGGCGATGGTGGATTGGCGACGCAAGCATCGCTCGGCATTGTCAACGGGCTGGCACTCGATGCGGCTGGAAATTTGTATTTCTGCGAGAGCAATCGCATTCGCAAAATGACGCCCGGCGGCACGCTGACTACCTTTGCGGGCTCGGCAACCAACGGATTCGCGGGCGATGGCGGCCCGGCGACGGCGGCGCTGCTGTCACAACCGTTGGGACTCGCCTTCGATACGCAAGGTAACTTATATGTCGCCGATGGCGATGTTGCGAATTTTCCGTCCAGGATTCGCGAGATCTTAGTGAATGGAAACATTTCCACCGTTGCCGGCGGAGGAAGCAATACTCCAGTCAACGGCGCGGCCCCGCTCAGTTTGAATTTGGCCTATGCGAGCGGCCTGGCGGTAGATGCAACCAACGCGCTGTATATTTTTGCGCCCAAGAACGGCTATCTGCTAAAGATCGCGAGCGGCGTAACAACGCTGATTACCAGGACGGCGGCCGCGACGTTCACAAGCAATGTGCCGGCCATCAACGCCTACGTCGTGGGGCAGCGCGTCTACGATAACAGCGGAATCGCATTCGATCCAGCGGGCAATATGTACGTCGCCGACAGCCGCGACGGCCGGCTCTGCAAGATCGACACGCACGGCATCTTAACCACCGTGGCTGGGAACGGCGCCTATGGCTATGGAGGCGACGGCGGCTCAGCACTGGGCGCGATCATCCAGGGCCCGGCGGCAATGACGCAAACGCCCGACGGCACGCTGTATTTTCTGGACACGCTGAATACGCGGGTGCGCGCGATTTCGCCGGGCGGCGTCGTCAACACGGTAATCAGCACGGCCAATTTCCCGTCGCTCGGCGCGGCGGAGCTCCTCAACGGAATCACGTCGGATGGGAGCGGCAATGTTTATGTCCAGTTAGCGCACCGGGTGCTTCAATTGACGCCGGCGGGCGCGATTCAAGTGATCCTCAATGTAGCGGGCGCGCAGAACACGAGCGGAGATGGCGGTCCGGCGACGCTGGCATCGACGCAAAGCGGAGGGGGGTTGGCTCGCGATGCTTCGGGCAATTTGTTTCTGTCCGACCCGGGCGGCAACCGAATTCGCGTGATTAATACCGATGGAATCATTCATACCATCGCAGGAACGGGTGTTTCAGGCGTTTCACCGGATGGATCGATTGCTATCTCATCGCCGATTTCAGGACCCACGTCGCTGCTGCCCGATAGCCAGGGCGGGCTGTATTTCGTAGAGCAGCAAAATCTGCTGCCGGGCGGCGTGGTGCTGCGCTACATCACACCGGACGGGCTTTTGAAAACCATCGCCGGCAATCTGAAGGGCGGGTTCTCTGGCGATGGCGGTCCGGCTGTGCAAGCTGCCACGGGAATGCAGAATCGAACGGGACTGGCTTTCGATGCGAATGGCAATCTGTACGTCGCCGACGGCTTCAATCATCGCGTGCGCGTGATTGCGCCGAATGGAATCATCACCACTTTCGCGGGCAATGGCACGGCGACGACGGCGGGCGATGGAGGGCCGGCGCAAAATGCCGGGTTTTCCATTCCGCGCGGGCTGCTGTTCGACGCGCATGGCGACCTGTTGATCTCAGACGTTGCCGCGAATCGCATTCGCGAGGTATTGGTTGCGCCGCCCGCCATCAACGTGGCGCCGAATCAAATGAGCTTTCAGGCGCAAGCAGGCGGAGCGCAAACGCCGCCGCAACAGCTCACCGTCGATGGTCCGGTGAGCGGAGTTGCGTTTTCGATCGCCGTGAGCAACGGCGCGAGTTGGCTGGTGGTGGGCACGGGTGGAAATACTCCGCGATTGATCAGCGTGCAAGCCGATCCGTCGAATCTTACTCAGGGAACTTATCAGGCGACGCTCACCATTACGGCGCCGCTGGCCACTCCGGTGACGAGCACGGTGCAAGTGACGTTCGTTGTGGGGCCCGGGACCAATCCCGCTTTAGCGGCGGACCGGACAGCGTTGTCATTCACGTTTCCGGATCAGCCGAGCACAACCGGGACCCAGATCGTGCGAGTTTCGAACGCAGGCACCGGATCGCTGGCATTCTCCGCGAGCGCGCAGACGGCGCTCGGCGGCAACTGGCTGAGCGTGGGCAGAGCTTCGGGGAAGGTGACGCCGCAGACGCCGGCGACTGTGGCCGTGGTGGCGAACCGAAGCGGGCTGGGCGCGGGAACATACACAGGATCGGTGACCATCGCGAGCTCGACCACCGGCGCCAGCATCGTCATTCCAGTTCACCTGACGGTGAGCACGCTGGATCAAGCCATCCGCTTGTCGCGGCCGGCGCTTGCGTTCCGGACTGTGGCGGGCGGCGCGGTGGCTCCGCCAGGCAATTTCGCGGTAAACAACATCGGGCGCGGAACGATGGATTTCAGCGTGTCCACGCGAACGCTTTCGGGCGGACAGCAATGGCTGACGGCTACACCAACGTCGGGCGCCATCACAAACGGCCAGCCGCCTGAGGGCATCACGGTGACCGTGGATCAAACCGGCCTTGCGCCTGGATTTTATTTCGGACTGGTGCGCGTGGATTCGGCCGCGGCGGCCAATACACCGCAAGTGGCGACCATCGTGATGCAAGTGCTCCCCGCAGGCCAGGACCCGGGCCCCGCCATTCAGCCCAGCGAACTGGTGTTCACGGCAGTGGCGGGCGATCCGCCGCCGGGCTCGCAGAATCTGTTCGTTTATAACGTTTCCGGGACACCCCAAAGCTACATGTCGAGTTTCACGGCAGCCGATGCGAACGACGCGTTGAGTTTCACGCCCGGAAATGCGACGCTCGCGCTGGCGCATTCCACGCGCGTGGTGGTGCAGCCGTTGACCAGCGGGCTGAGCCCGGGAGTCTACGATGGATCGCTGACGTTGCAATTTTCGGACGGCTACGTGCGGCGGGTGGGTGTGCGAACCATTGTGACGCCCGCGTCCGCGCCTTCGACAGCGGCTCTTCGAGATCGTGCACTGGACACGGCGAGTTGCACTCCCACGCAACTGGTGCCCGCGATCACAACGCTGGGGCAATCGTTCGGCGTTCCCGCGGCGTGGCCGGTAGTGCTGGAGGCGCAAGTGACCGACGATTGCGGCAATGCGCTGAATGCGGGCGACGTCACGGCGTCGTTCTCGAATGGCGATCCGCCGCTCAGCTTGCTTCCCATCCAAAACGGCACGTGGCAGAGCACCTGGCTATCGGGAAACAGCGCGGGGCCAGTGACGCTGACCATCACGGCAACCGATCCCACGCGCACTCTCACCGGCACACGCCAGGTTACGGGCGGCTTGGGGACATCGGCAATGCCTCCGGTGCTGAGTGCGGCCGTGAGCGGCGCCAGCTTTGCCGCCGACTCGCCACTTGCGCCGGGATCCATCGTTTCGCTGTTCGGGCAGAATCTTTCGAACGGTTCAGAATCGGCGGGCTCGGTTCCGCTCGGCACTACGCTTGCGGGTGCCACGGTGGCGATGGCCGGGAATTCGTTGCCGCTATTTTACGGTTCGAACGGACAAATCAACGCGTTGGTCTCAGCGGGGATCAACACGAACACCAGCCAGCAGATCCTGGTGCAGCGCGACAACACGCTTTCCATCCCGATTGCGGTGGATGTGGCGCCCGCCGAGCCGGGCGTCTTCGGTTATGCGGCGCAGGGCGAACCGCCGCAGCAGGGCGCAATTGTGAACGCGGCGACCTATGCCGTGGCTGATCCGGCGGCGCCTGTGACCGCCGGCGACGTGATCGCTATTTTTTGTACTGGGCTAGGCGCGGTGGATCAAACCATACTCGATGGCGCCGCGGCGCCGAGTGCGCCCTTAGCGAATACATTGGCCACGCCAGTGGTGACGATCGGCACGCAGCCGGCCACCGTAACTTTTTCGGGGCTCTCGCCGGGATTTGTCGGGCTGTATCAGATTGATGCCTATGTGCCGGGCGGAATCGCGACGGGGAGTCAGGTACCCGTGGTGGTGACCGTCGCCGGCCAAGCCAGCCCGCCAGTGACCATCGCGGTAAAGTAAATCGCCGGGCACTTACAATCGTGGGATGGACCACCACACGGTTGCCGCCATCGCCATCGCCGGCAGTTGTCTGGATGTGCTCGGCAGCCTGTATCTCGCGTACGACTTATTAGGCGGCCCGCATGGTCCCTTGCGGCTGCTGACACGCGCCGTGACCTACTCGATTCTGTTTGGTATCGGTTACGGCCTCGGATTGGGATTGACCTTCGGCGTGGCGTCGGGCCTGGCGCTGGGAGTGACGCTCGCCATTGAACTGAACCGGACATCGAAGCGGCAGGACCATTACCCGCTGGCTCTCGAAGCATTGTTCTCCTTGATCCGCGCCTCGGCCTTCAGCGGAGCGCTCTACCCTCAGGTGGGCCTTCGTTTCGCGCTTCTGTATGGCGCTCTGCTGACGGTCGGGCAAGTGGTCGCGTATACCTTTGGAGTCCGCCCGGCGATGCGATTTACAATCTCGCGCGGGCCGCAACTGACGCGGGCGTTGATTCGGACCACCGTGCTGCGCACTGCCGGCTATATCGCTGCCGCGCTCCTGTGCAGCGCGGTGGTGCACCATCTGGAGCATCCCTGGCTGTTTGCGGTGCGTCTGGGAGTGGTGACGGGACTGGTCACCGGCTTTGGAATGGCGTTCAGTCCGCACGTCGAATATTACGCCGACAATCTGCCGCAGCGGCGCATGGGCGTGTTGGGAGTCGGGTTGATGTTCTGGGGTTTCGCTCTGCAATCGCTGCAATATTGGCTAGCCGTGTTTGACGTCCGCCTCACCTAGCGCGAACACACCGCGACAAAAAAACCATCGCCGGGATTCAGTCCCGGGAGCCGTTCGCTGGTTTGCCACGGGCCGGGAATTTCCTGGATCACTTGTTGGTTCTCCTCTGGTTCAAGCGAACACGTGGAATAAACCAAGCGGCCGCCGGGACAAAGATACTCCATCGCCTGGCGAACCAGCGCCACTTGCTTGGCGTGCAGATCGGTTAAATCGGAGGGCTGAAGGCGCCATTTAATTTCCGGATTGCGGCCGAGCGTGCCGGTGCCGGAGCATGGCGCATCGATGAGAATGCGATCGAATTTGGCGCGGAACGGAAGCGGCTGCGTTCCATCCAGCACCACCAGCGAGCATTTCAGATCGTGCATTTGTTTCAGACGATGCAGATGAATATCGCATGCAACGGCGCGCACGCCGCACTCGATGGCTTGCGCGGTCTTGTTGCCGGGCGCGGCGCACAGATCGAGAAAAGTCTGGCCGGAGTGCAGATCAAGGAACGGCACAATGGACTGCGCGCCGATGTCCTGGATGCGGCCGGTGCTCGCGACGTGCGTCTCGGCGGGTTCGAGGAATGCGGCTGCGATCTGGGTCGCCGTTTTGCGGCCGAATTGGCGATCCCATCGTTCCAGCAGCCAAGGTGGCATTGAGAGATCGGTAGCACGATCCGGCCAAGGCACCGGCTGGCGATCGGTTTTTCTCAAAATCGCATTGACCAATCCAGCGGCCGAGGCTTTGTGCGCGCGCTTGACCAACTCCACGCTCTCGCCGACGGCGGCGTGCGGCGGAATACGATCCAGATAGCGAAGCTGATAAATGCCCATGCGCAAAGCGATTTGAACTTCGGGCTCGGGCGGACGCGGAACGCGGCGAGCGATCAGATAATCGAGCTGGGCCTGGTAGCGGAGGCATCCGAAGACGATTTCCGAAGCGAGGCCGGCATCGCGTGAATCGAGTGCGGCGGAGCGCTGCAGCAGCAGGTCGGAAGCATAGCCGCCCTGGTGGACTTTACGGAGAACATCGAAGGCGGTCTGGCGCGCGGGTGAGATCAAGTTCTATTTTAGTAGGCAGTGCTCAAGAGCAACGGAAGATATTGCGACGGTTGCGGGCAGAAGCTGCCGCCGGGATCGCGGCTATCGCTGCAGGTGATGTCGAAAGCCGAAGCGGAGGCGCTGGGCGCGCCGGGAGTGGAGAACCCCGACGGAACCGTGACCATCGATCTGTGCTTGAACTGCCGGGTGCAGCGCGCCAATCGGATCAAGCACGGGCACGAGTGAAGCGTCAGCAGGGTCGCTCCAATAGGCGCTCCACGCAATCAACGAAGCTCTCCAAAGGGAACGGCTTGATCAGCACCAACAAGCGGCCTGGAATTTCGATAGCCGGGAGTTTCTCCGCCGACAGCGCGAGAATTTTCAGGGCGGGATGAGCGGCCGCGAGCGCGGCCACGTCTTTCACACCGTTCTCCGCCGTCGCCGAGATGTCGACAATCAGCAGGCCCGCACGGCGCTCCAGCAGCTCCGCTGCGAGATCCGCGGCATCGGAGATCTCAACGGTGAAGTAACCGCGGCGATCGAGCAAGCGGCGCAGCAATTTCCGAATGGACAGGTTGTCTTCGAGAATCAGTATGGAACCTGGTTGAACGGCGGGAAGCGGCTGAGGAGGCTCCGGAACCGAAGCAGACGTGGGATTTTCGACGAGCTGCGGCGCATTGACCTCGGCATGACTTCCCAGTGGAATCAGTTGCGGCTCCTCGTGGCGCGGGAGAACCGGTTCCGGCTCTATATGGGTTGGCGAAATGATATCCAGCGCCAGAACTTTGCGCCGCGCCGGAATCACCAGCAGGGGCGCCACCGGTGGATCGGGAGGGCGAATCAAGCTGGGACGCCACACACGATAAAAGCGCATGCGGCAAACCTTGCAGCGGAATGGCGAGAGAAACAGACACGCCAGCAGCACATCCAGCGCGTTCCGGCGGTTGGAAGGGCGTATCTCCGGCGACCCGCAATGGGCGCAGGAACGCGCCGTCACCGCCAGCTTGCGCACAGCGGTAGAAAACGAACGGAGCGGCGGCTCCGTTTGGGCGACACTAGGAACACGCGCCATGGTAGGCGATCTCGAGGGAAGGCCGTTCTTAATGATTGTAGTGACATTTGAGATGAAAATCATGACGTGTCTGGCGGTTGGTTTGAGCGCGGGAATGGCGTTCGCGCAACCAGCCGATCTCGTATTGCGCAACGGCAAGCTCGTCACGCTGGAGAAGAGCGCGCCTGAGGAGCAGGGTTTGGCCGCGCGTGGCGGCAAGATTGTTGCGGTCGGGTCGAACAAGACCGTCGACGGGCTTATCGGGCGGATGACGCGGGTGATCGATCTTCAGGGGCGCCTGGCGATTCCCGGATTGATCGAGGGGCACGGACACTTCACGGCGCTGGGCGCATCGAAGATGATGCTGGATCTGCGCGGCGCGAGAAACTGGGATGAGATTGTCGCGATGGTAGCCGTGGCGGCGCGGGAAGCCAAGGCCGGCACTTGGATTCTGGGGAGCGGTTTTCATCAAGCCAAATGGGATCGGCCGCCGCAGCCGAACGTGCGCGGCTTTCCGGCACACGACAGCTTGAGCCGCATTTCACCGCGCAATCCGGTGTGGCTGACGCATGCGAGCGGCCACGCGGGTTTTGCGAATGCGGAGGCGATGCGGCTGGCCGGGATCGATAAGGATACGCCCGATCCGGAGGGCGGCGAGATCCTGCGCGATTCCCACGGCGATCCCACGGGATTGATGAACGAGCGCGCGCAGGATTTGATCCAGCACGTCCTGGATTCGTATCGCGCCAGGCGCACTCCGGCTGAATTGGAGGCGGAGCTTCGGCAACAGATCCAGCTGGCCGAGCGCGAATGTTTGTCCAAGGGGATCACGACGTTCGAAGATGCGGGTTCGCCGCTTGCCACCGTGGATCTGTTTCGAAAGATGGCGGAGCACGGCGAGCTCGGATTGCGAATGTGGGTGATGCTGCGGGCGCCCCAGAGCGAGTTGGCGGCGAATCTGCGGCGATATTACATGATCGGCGTGGGGAACGATCATTTGACGGTGCGCGCGATCAAGGAATACATGGATGGCGCTCTCGGTTCGCGCGGCGCGTGGCTGCTGGCGCCCTACTCCGATCTGCCGGCGAACGCGTCGCATCGTACTGGGATCAACGTAGAGGAACCGCAATACATCCAGAAGCCCGCGGAGCTGGCCATCGACAACGGCTTTCAGCTTTGCACGCACGCCATCGGGGACCGCGCCAATCGCGAGGTGCTGAATCTGTATGAAGCGGTTTTTCGCGAGCATCCCGATAAGAAGAACCTGCGCTGGCGGATCGAGCACGCGCAGCATCTGGATCCGGCCGATATCCCGCGCTTCGGAGAGCTCGGCGTGATCGCGGCGATGCAGGGGATTCATTGCACCTCGGACGGCCCGTTTGTAATCGCCCGCCTGGGGCGCCAGCGCGCGGAGGCCGGCGCGTACGTCTGGCAGAGGCTGATGAAGTCGGGCGCGGTGGTGGGGAACGGGACCGATACGCCGGTGGAAGATGTAGATCCGATCCAGTGTTACTACGCGTCGGTGAGCCGCCGGCTGAAGGATGGAACGGTGTTTTTTCCGGACCAGAAGATGAGCCGGATGGAAGCGCTGCGGTCCTATACGATCAACAATGCCTACGCGGCGTTTCAGGAAGGGATCAAGGGATCGCTGAAAGTGGGGAAACTGGCGGACGTGACGGTGTTATCCGGAGATATTCTGACGCTGCCGGAGAATCAGATTCGGTCGGCCAAGGTGGATTACACGATTGTGGGCGGGAAGGTGATATACGAGCGCTAGGGGCAGTAAATCCGGCGCCCAGAAGACGCGCGAAGCGTGACGAAAACCGCATCGATCAAGCCTTATTGCACGGTAACGTTAATGGCGTCGGGTTGCGCGTTCGGCTCTTGCGTGAGCCGTTCGCAATGAGCAAGGCAGCTGGCGAGCCGGGGGCTAGTACGTGTAGCGCCAGTCGCGCCGGAGGTCGCGCATCTGTTCGCGAATCTGGTCACGGCGTACGCGGGCGGCATCACGCTGAGCGCGCCAGGCTTCCCGCTGGGCGTCGCGCAATTCGCGCGCCTGTTCTCGCGCCATATCACGGGCCTCTCGCGCGCTTTCCCGCGCCTCCAATGCGCTTTCCCGGACCTCATCCCGCCATTGCCGGTAGTCGTCTGAATCCCTAAAACCAGCCGCACCGCTCGCGACGGCCAGCATGACCAATGCAACCACGCCGAGGAACAGGAGTTTCATGGGGTGATAGACGAAGGAAGCCGGAATTTGTTCCGAAAAAAGTTTGGGGGTCAGCTTTCCCCGGAGGGGTCAGAAGCGCAAAGGGTGCGGCGCGCACCACAAAACGGGCCAGAAACTGCTTCGCGCCGCGCTCCGTTTTGCGCGAGTTCTCAAAAGGATAGGCCCACCAGGAATTCGACTTGGTTCGGATTGGTGAGCGGCACTATCAGAGACGGTGAGGCAGTATCCGGCGTCCAGTGGGTGTAACGAATCTGCGGTGCGATCTTCAGCCGAAGCAAATGCGCCTCCACGCCTCCTCCCAATGTGACCCCATAGTGCGAAGGAGATGTGCCGTTGAAGTTGCCCGCGGCGCGAAGGGCCGGGCCTAGTTCGACAAACGGCTTTATGAGCGGAAACGAGAACTTGTATTTTGCCAGCAGCGGGAACTCCCAGGTGTTCACGCTACCGTGCGCGATGGCGGTGTTGAGCCCGTTTTCCAGCGTGATGTACGAAGCAAGACTTAAGGGCCGGTATAGCGCGTCCGCTTCCACGGAGAGATGGAATGGCAATCCCAGTTCCACCATCGGGCCGACGATATAGTCCTTGGAATCCGAATAGAAGTGGTATCCGTCAATGTTCTGATTTTGTATGCCGTCGGTCAGGCCGACACCTCCGGTTACCCCGGCGGAGAAACTTTGTCCCAATCCACTGGCGGTCCCGCCCAGAAGACCCATCAGAATGATACAAACAGAGCTAAAATGTTCAGGCGCATAAGAGGTGAAACCGGCCGGTTCAAGTATCGTGGATTCTTCAGACGCAAGGAACGTTTCACTCGTTTCGCAGAAATGTTCGGCTACAAGATGGCGGTTTCCTCGATAGCCCGGCCCTCGGCGAACCGCTGCACATTCAGATCCTGGGCGTCGATGATGCTGGTCTCGCCGTGCAGGATCAGGTCGGCCAGAATGCGGCCGGTGGCGGGAGAATGCATCACGCCGTGGCCGCTGAAGCCGTTGGCGAAGTACAATCCGCGGACCTCCGGCGAGGGGCCGAGGATAGCGTGATGGTCAGGCGACATTTCGTAGAGCCCAGCCCAGCAGCGGCGCGGGTTCACGGCCAGGTTGGCGAAGTCCGGCACGCGGGCGGCGGCGTGCGTGAGACTTTTTTCGATATATGCGGGATCGAAATCGGTGCGGAATCCGGGCTGTTCATCCGGATGGGCCCAGGCCATCAATAATCCCAGACCCTCCTGGCGAAAGTGCCAGCCCGTAGTCATATCGATCATCATCGGCAGGCGTTCGGGGAGTCCGGGAAATGGCTCGGTGGGAATCAGCATGCGGCGCAGCGGTTGCACCGGCAAATCCGCGCCGGCCATGCGCGCGACGCCGGCCGCCCATGGTCCCGCCGCGTTCACCACAACGGGCGCGTAAACACCGCCCTTGGAAGTGAGCACGCCCGACACGGTGGCATGGTCGGTGTAAATGCCGGTGACTTCGGTGCCGCGCCAGAGCTCCGCGCCGCGGTCGGTGGCGCGCGCCATGAATCCGGTCATGACGCTGTCCGGGTCGACAAAGCCGTCGGTGGAGCACAGACTCCCTCCCACGATATCGTCCGAGCGAAGCTGCGGCAAAACCTTGCGAATGTCATCGGCGGAAAGCAGCTCGACCTTCTTCAAGCCGAGCGCCTTTTGCCGCGTGCTGTTCTTGCGCAGGTAGTTCAGGTGCCAGTCATTGGTGGCCATGAACAGGTAGCCATGCGGCTTGTATCCGGACGGATGGCCAGTGGCCTCTTCGAATCGCGCAAAGAACGGGATCGAGTAAAGGGACATGCGGATGTTCACGTCGGTGGCGAATTGCGCCCGCACTCCGCCCATACTCTTGCCGGTGGAACCGAGACCTTGCCGGGTCTCGCGCTCGATAATCAGTACGTTCTTGCAGCCCGCTTCGGTGAGATGAAACGCGATGCTGGATCCGACGATGCCAGCACCGATGATAACCACGTCGGCCGATCTTGCCATGAAAGCTTGATTCTAATGCAATGGATTACTTCAAGCGAACGGCGCGGCGCGCTTCATTCGTAGCGCAAAGCCACCACCGGATCCAGCCGCGCAGCCTTGTTGGCCGGCCAAATGCCGAAGAACAGCCCGATGGCCACCGACACCACCACACCCAGCGCCGCCGCCCACAACGGTACCGCGGTGGGAAGAGCTGGATAGATCAGCCGGCAGGCCAGCGAAACAGACCAACCGAACGTCATCCCGATCAGGCCGCCCAAACCGGTGAGCACTACCGCTTCGGTAAGAAACTGCAGGACGATGTCGGAGCGCCGGGCGCCGATGGCTTTGCGAATGCCGATTTCTCGGGTCCGCTCGGTGACGGAGACCAGCATGATGTTCATCACGCCGATGCCGCCCACCAGCAGCCCCACCGAGCTCATCACTACCATCACCAGCGCCACGATCGCCGTCACGCTGTGGAACTGCTGCACCATCTCATCGGCGGTAGAGATAGAGAAATCATCCGGCTTGTTGGTGGGAACGTGACGCTGGATGCGCATCACGGCGGTAGCTTCGTCCACCGCGGCCGCCAACTGCCCCGGCTTGGCGGTGACGAACAGCAGGTTTTCCTTGGAGGCCGGGAACAGCTTGTGCATGCTGAAGTACGGAAGATAAATGTTGATGTCGTCCTGGCCGGGGAACGAATTCGACGGACGTTTGGTGACGCCCACCACCTCGAATTTGTGCCCGTTGACATCGATCCACTTGCCGATCGGGTCTTCTCCGTTGAACAGGGCTCGCGGAACGTCGGCGCCGATCACCGCCACCGGCATGCGGTGCGTGTTTTCGATGTCGGTGAAAAATCTTCCTTCTGCAATCTCCACCTGGCCGCTGGTCACATACCCTTCGTCGGTTCCCGAAAGGCCTGCGTTGTAGAGCTCGTTGCCTTTGTAGCGCGCGATGTTGATCTGCGGCCCGGTGCCGAAAGAGTTGGGGATCAAGTACGGGCTTACGGATTGTACCGCTGGGCAGCGGGCCGCAATCGCCAGGGCGTCTTCGTAAGTGATCGGCTTGCGCCGCAGCATTTCGGGCGTACGGGTTTGCAAGCCGACCGGAAATTTGAAAATGATCGCGGTGTTGGTTCCAAAGCCGCGGATGACGTTGGTCACCGCGCCATCCAAACCGGCGATGATGGAGCCCACGCCGATGATGGTGCCGGTGCCGATGATCACTCCCAGAATAGTCAGGAACGAACGCATCTTGTGCTCGCGCACCGTAGCCAGTGCCAGGCCAATCGCCGCGAAGAGCTCTACTCGAGTCATCGTTTATCTTTCCACCCTGAGGGCTTCGATCGGATCGAGCTTGGAAGCCTGCTGCGCCGGATAGATGCCGAAGAACAGGCCAACCGCGGCGGAAAGCGTGACGCCCAGCAGCACCGCTGAAACAGGCACCGCCATGGGAACCGCCGTGAAGCTTCGCACCCCGGCGGCAATGATCCACGCCAGCACCACCCCGATGAAACCGCCCATCCCAGCCAGCATCGAGGATTCCACCAGAAACTGATTCAGGATATCCTGGCGGCGCGCACCCACCGACTTCCGGATTCCAATTTCGTGCGTCCTTTCGCTCACCACCGCCAGCATGATGTTCATGATCACCACGCCGCCCACCACCATGAAGATGGACACGATGGCGACAGCAGTAGCGGCGATCGCGCTGGTGAGCTGGTCCCAGGCGCTGACCAGCGAGTCCGAAGAGAGAATCGAGAATGTATCGTCCTGGCCGGGCTGTTCATGCCGCCGCGCCCGGATCAGCATGCGCATTTCGTCCTTGGCTTGCTCCAGCACTTTCTGATCCGCGGCGCGGGCGGCGTAGCGGATGCCGGTGCGCGATCCGTAAATCTGGAAGTACGTATGGATGGGAATATCGACGAAGGCATCCTGGGACTGGCCGAACACGCTGCCCTTGGCCTCCGCTACGCCCACTACGGTGAACGGCTGGCCTTCGATTTTGAATTCCTTCCCGATGGGATCGCCGTCCCCGAACAGATTGCTCTTCAGATCGGCGCCAATGACCGCCACCGCGGACCGATGCCGGTCCTCGATGTCGGTGAAATAGCGGCCCGAGGCCACCTGCGTGTCGCCCAGCTCGCCCCAGTTGGCGGTGCCGCCGTTCAGATTGACGCTGGTGAGGGTTTGCGATCCCAGCGACACCGTGACGGAGCGGCTGGCGCTCATGCCGAAATCGCTGACCAACGTAGCGTGATCCTTCAGATACTCGAACTCCTCGGGGCTCAGCTCCGGATTCCTCTTCTGCATCTGCACGTATTTCTTGGGATCGAAATTGCCGACAAAGGCTATCTTGACGATGCGAAAGCCGTCCGAGCCCATGTTGGAAACGGTATTGGCGATATAGACGTCCATGCCGTGAATCATGGACATCACCGCGATCAGCGTGGTGGTGGCCAGGATAATGCCGAGCAGCGTCAGGAAGCTCCGCAGCTTGCTGGAGCGCAGGGAATCCGCCGCGATGGCCGCGGCTTCGCGAAATGACGCAGTTTGGGCCACTTAATTTAAAGGACGAAACCGGCTGTTCTCTTGTTCCTTACTTCTAATAACCAGTGTACGAGAACCTGATCCAGCCAGAAGCGCGGCTTGGTTTTCGAGATGAAACCCAGGTGCCCGCCGTGCTCCACAGCCAGCAGGCGCAAGTGAGGATTGGCCGCAAAAGCCGGATGATCATAGACGGCGAAGGGGATCATCGGATCGTCCTTGGCCTGCACCAGCAGCGTGGGAACGCGAATGCGATCCAGGAACTGATTGGACGATTGCGTGGCATAGTAATTGTCGGCGCTGCCGAAGCCGAACGCCTGGGCCGTGAACCGGTCGTCAAATTGATAGACATTTCGCACTTGATCCAGGCCGCTCAAGTCGAACAGCCCGGGCGTCAGCCGCTCCTTGGCGCGAACGCGTTCCTTAAGGCGCGAGACAAATCTTCGCGCGTAAATCGCGTTGGACGGTTTGTCGAGCTGCCGCACGCAGGCGGCGAGATCGATCGGCGTGGAGATAGCCATCACACCGGCGATCGATGGTTGCGCCGATGCGCCCAGCCTGCCCGCCAGCTTCAACACCACGTTGCCGCCGAGCGAGAAGCCCGCCATGAAGATCGGCGCCGTGCGCGGGAGTTGGCGGATTACCTCCAGCAGGTCCGAAGTCTGGCCGGAATGATAGAGCGTCCGTCCGCTCAAGTGTTCCGTGCCGCCGCAGCTTCGCATGTTGAAGCGATGCGTCGCGCAACCGGCTTCCAGCGCGGCCTGCGACAAGCTGCGCGCGTAACCGGCCGCGCTGGAGCCTTCCAGTCCATGGACCAGAATCAACTGCGCCACTGGCTCGCCCGCCGGCGCCTGCGAATGGACCAGCACTTGAACTCCCGGCTCCGTCTCATAGAATTTCGTCGTTACCGGAAACCGCTGCTCATCCAATTCGCGGCGCCAATAGTTACCCGCGATGGTAAGCAGATGAGGGTTCCGAAAGAATGGGACAAAGGGCCGCAAGAGACCATTGTAGAAGCTGCCCCGGAGGCGGTATCCTACATTCCAGCGCGATAGCTGGGGGCTATCGGGCCAAAATCGGAAACAAAACGGAGGAGACAATTATGGACATAACCCTGGGACCCTGGACAGTTGATATGAGCATAGGCAACACCACGGGCAAGCCGATCGCCGACGCCATGGGCGCCGAAGCGTTCGACGTAGTGAATAAGACTGCTGGCTTTACACCCCAGAATGCTGTGAATGGAAAGCCCGCTTCGAGCGGCTTCACCATCTCGGGCAAACTCAACAAGCTGGCCAAAGAACCAAATGGAATGCACGTCCAGGTGACCTTTACGATCCTGATTGATGGCACCTTCGCGAATGTTGCGCCGGTCCTCGGGGACGCTTGGGCCGTGGCCCCCAACACCCCCATCGACGCGGTGCAGGCGGTCACTGACGCCAGGATCGCGAAGATTCTTACTTTGATCAAGTCAGGCCAAATAAAGAAGGCCCACTAGTCCGTTGGCCGTCCGTTAGAACTGAGGCCCGTGAGGCGAGCGCGCGACTACCCGGATTCCGGCGGCAAGGCCCTGGTTCAATCGAACTGCATCCGGCCGGTCTCCGATTCGAACGCGCAGCGAAGCGTTGCGGGTGCCCGCTTCCACCGTAATCGCCATGCCGGGCTTCAATCCCAGGCGAGTCATCTCGCGCAAAGCCGCGGCATCGCGATCGGACACGCTGCTAATCACGGCCGGGACGCCGCAGGCCCATTTCGAGAGCAGCACCTCTTCGCGCGCCGGAAGAGCGCCGTCGCGTTCGGGGATCAGGTGCCCGTGCGGATCGGTCTGGGGATCGCCTAACTTCGCGGCGATGCGATCTTCCAGCCGCTCCGAAATGTAGTGCTCCAGCCGCTCCGCCTCGTCGTGAACCTCGTCCCAGGAGTAATCCAGAAAATCGTGCAGGAAGCGCTCCAGCAAACGATGATGACGAATCACTTCCAGCGCACGCATCTTGCCCGCCGCGGTCAGACGCGCACCATGATGCTTCTCGTACTTCACAAACGGAGGCTGCTGGCCGGCGAGCTTTTGCAGCATTCCAGTAACGGACGCGGCACGAATCCCAAGATGCTGCGCGAGCGCGTTGCTGGTGACGCGCTCCTCGCCGGCGCCGCCCAACTCCAGGATCGCCTTCAGATAATCGTCTACTGACTCGGTGTTGTACGGGCCTGTCTTGTACGAACCAGTGATTCGAGTGATTCTAGCTGGCACTAAATGTCAGAGTAGCATCTCCGGGAAAAGTTCTACTTGACTCTCGAGCAGGGTAGCCTCTAAGCTTTTAGGCATGGCTAAATTTATCGCCATCGCTGCATCCATCTTCCTGCTGCGAGCTTTGGCGATGGGTCAAGGCGAGACCACCAGTGCAATTGTGGGATCGGTCACCGATCCGACCGGCGCCGCAATTTCGGGCGCCAGTGTGACCATCACGAATATAGACAATGGGCTGAAACGATCCGTGAAAACCGACGACGCCGGGCGCTTCAGCTTTCCGCAACTCAAGCCCGGCACGTACGCGGTCAGCGCCGAGGCCGACCACTTTGAGCCGCAACGAAATAATTCCGTTTCCGCCGAGCTGGGGCAAAAGCAAACCGTCGATTTCAAGCTGAACATCTCGTCCGCGAGCACAACCGTTCTCGTGCAGGAGCAGGCGCCGCTGGTCAACCCCGAGAACCCCAATACCTCAACCACGCTGAGCGCACGAGCCCTCGAAGATCTCCCCAATCCGGGTGGCGACCTCACCTATCCGCTGCAATTCGCCGCGGGCGCGCTCATCAATACAGCCGGCAGCGGGAACGACTTTGTCGGTGGCAGCAATGGCTACGGCAACGTGCAGTTTAACGGCTTGCCATCGCTTTCGAACGGCTATATTGTCGACGGCCTGGAGACCAACGATCCGCTGACCAACCTGAATAGCGGTCTCTCCACCAATTTGGTGCTGGGATTGAACTCCATCTCGGAGGTGACGGTGAACACGGTTTCCTATGCGGTGGATCAAGGCCGGTATGGCGCGTCTCAGGTGAACTACGTCACCAAATCGGGAACCAATCAGTTTCATGGAAATTTGTATGAGCTGTGGAACGGATCGAAACTGAACGCGGCCGATTTCTTTACTAACGCCACGTCCGGAAATCATAAACCGCGCTCCACGGTCAATCACTTCGGCGGCAGCCTGGGCGGACCAATCCTCCGCAACAAGCTGTTTTTCTTCTTCGACTCCGAATGGGTTCGAATTGCGCTCCCGATCGTGACAGCCACCACCGTGCCGGCGTCGGCGTTTCAGAGCTACGTGCTCGGTCAATTGCCTCGCGGCGGCGTGGATTCCGTCACCGGATCGGCGTATCAGCCCGCGCCCCAGCTGGTGCCGTTCTACCAGAAGCTTTTTGCGCTGTATGGCAACACCGCCGGCACTCCGCTCGCGGTTCTCGGATGCCCGTTCAATAGCAGCGGGGCCGCAGCCGCCGGCAATCCGCCCAATGGAAACGGATGCGCGAACCGCCAGAGTGTCTCGCATTCCAGCGACGATCGCGAGCAGGTGCAAACGGTGCGCGTCGATTACAACATCGACACCACGAACATGGCCTGGTTCCGCTTTCAATCCGACACCGGGCTGCAAGCCGCCTACACCGATCCCATCAATCCCATCTTCAACGCCATCTCTCCGCAGCCGCTTTACTCCTTCGCGTCGGGTTACACACACGTGTTCTCCGGACATTTGGTGAACTATTTCAATCCCGCGTTCTCGTGGTATCAAAGCCTGTTCGGGCCGGCGGACCTTGAGCAAACATTGGCGGCGTTTCCGATCGTGCTCGAAGGCAGCGGCGCGAACGCACCCTTCACCCCGCTTGGAGGGCTGGACAATACCTGGGTGCAAGGCCGCCGCGCCACGCGCTTTTTCATCAACGACAACCTCGCCTGGACCGTGGGCGCGCACGAATTCCGCTTCGGAACCAACAGCCGCATCTTCCGCCTGAACGATTATGACTTCGGCGAAGGCGAAGTCCCCCTCGTTACATACACCAGCCTGCCGCAGTTCATTTACGGCGTCGCATCCACGGCCACGGAAACCTTCCCGCTCGCCAATTCTCAGCCTTACAATTTCCTCAATCTGGATTTTTATGCGCAAGACACCTGGAAGCTGACACGCACCTTCACCTGGACGTTCGGCATCCGCGATACCTACAATTCCAATCCGCTGAATCCGCATGACGCCGTCGCGCGCCTGGCCGGCTCGTTCGATTCCATCTCCCACGATGTGAATCAGCCGCTCAATGCGGTGATCGACACGCATCTCGCGAACGTCTTCGCTTCCACTCCTCTGGCAATCCTTCAGCCGAGGACCGCCATCGCCTGGCAGATCACGCCGCATACCGTATTGCGCAGCGGATTCGGACTGTTCAGCGACCTGTTGCCGGGCAGCGTCGTCGATCTGGTGGGAACCAATCCGCCCTATTCGAAAACCTTTCAGGGCGGACTGCTGGGCTCAGTGGGCGGAGCGGAAATCGCTCCTGGAGTTCCGAACAGCGCCATCGACGCAACGGCCGCGGCCAATCAACTCTTCAACGCCGGCTTCGCGAACGGCGAGCTTTCCTGCGCCTCGCCCCTGGCCAATCGAAACTCCTGCCTGCCGCCCATTTCGATGACCGCCGTTCCCGATGGCAAGCTCCATGCGCCTTACTTTATGCAGTGGAGCTTTGCTCTCGAACATCAAATCGGCAATGCGCTCAATCTGCGCGCTCAGTACGTAGGCACGCGCGCGGTGAACCAGCCGTATGAGACCCAAGTGAATGGCTATCAAACCGTCTGCCAGGGCTGCTTCGCGCCGTTCCCCTACGGCCAGCCTCTCGACCCTCGCTTCGGTGCGGTAACGCAGTTGAACACCGGCGCAAACAGCCACTACAACGGCCTCCAGTTGACTGCCGACAAGCGGCTGTCTCACGGCATTCAGGTGCTGGTCAATTACACCTGGAGCCGCTGCATGGACACGGTGTCCAACGGCGGATTCCTTCCCTTCGCCGCCGGCGCGCTTCTTTCGCCGCTGCCCGGCGAGCTTGGCCGCCAATACGGCCCGTGCGATTACGACGTGCGAGATAATTTCACCGCCCAATACGTTTATCAACTGCCGATCCACGCCCGCAATCCCCTGCTGGCTCGGGCGCTGAACGGATGGCAGGTTTCAGGTACCGTGTTCTGGCACAGCGGCCTGCCGTTTTCAGTCTTGAGCGCGCCGTATTCGGCCAACGGAAACGGCATTGTGCAAGGCAGCGGCCCGCAATACGCCAGCGTGGTTTCGGGCGTGCCGCTGTATGAACATTCGCCCATTCCCGGCGTCACGCAACCGGGAACCATCCAGTGGCTCAATCCCGATGCCTTCGTTTCTACAGTCGATCCAAGCACCGGCGCGTGTGCCGTCGGCGATAATGCCGCGAATTGCCAGTTCGGTAACCTCGGCCGAAACGCGTTGCGCGGCCCCGATTTCGTGTGGAGCGATTTGTATCTCACCAAGTGGTTCCAGTTGTCCGAACACGTGAAGCTGCGCATCGAAAGTCAGTTCTTCAATCTGTTTAATCATCCGAATTTCGGCCTTCCGAACCTGGTTTACGCCGGGATTCCCGGCAAACCTTCCACCCAAACCGGATTCGGCGCGTTCAGCTACGCCACTTCACCGCCGACCGGACTGTTGGGAGTTGGATTAGGTGGAGACAGTTCGCCCCGCATGATCGCGTTTCAAGCCCGGCTGGAATTCTGAAAGAAAAAAGCGAGGGGAACGTACAAGGGACCGTCCCCCTCGGATCATGGACACAAGACGCTGTTGAGCCGCCGCTGACCGCAGTGGACTCGACTACCACATAGCCGCGTCACGTCAGCGTCTGCTCCTCTAGCCAATAAAGATCGACACGGCGGGTGAACGGAATTGTGGGAACTTGGTACTAAGTAAGGCCGAAAGTCGCCTTATTTATGCGCAGGCCGCCTATTTATGCGCAGGCCGCATCCAAAATCTTTTGGATCACGACGTCGTAAGGCATTCCCGCGGTGGCAGCCGACTGCGCGAAGTCGTCCTCGCACGCCAGCGATGGATTTGGATTGGCCTCGATCACCACCACTTCTCCATCCGGCGTGATACGCACGTCCACTCTTCCGAAGCCGCGGATCTTCAGCACGCGATATACCTTGCGCGCCAGCCGGGCCAGCTTTTCCTCTACGCCCGCCGGAAGCTCCGTCGCCGGCCCATTCTGGATGCCCCATTTCTTGCGATAACTATCGTCCCACTTGGCCTTGAACGTCGCGAACTTCGGCGTATCCTCAGGAACCTCATGAAAGAAAATCTCGCGCGGCGGCAGAACCGTGAGCTTGCGATTTCCCAACACGCTCAAATAAAGCTCGCGGCCGTCGATATATTCTTCGATCAACGCATCGCAGTGAAATTTCTCGTGGATGAAGCGCGCGCGCTCCAGCGCCTCCTCTTCGCTTTTGGCAAACGAAGCCTTGGCGATTCCATCCGACGATTCTTCGCCCACCGGTTTCACAAAGGCCGGATAAATAAAGCGGCGCAAATGTTTCAGCGGGCGCTGCTCGGTGGAAATCACGAAATGCGGCACGCGCACGCGATGATACGCCAGCACCTTCTTGGCCAGCGCCTTGTCCTTGCACAGCATCAGGCCGTCCGGACGCGCGCCTGTATATTTCACACGCATCAGCTCCAGCAGCGCGGGGATGTTGGGCTCGTTCGCGCGATTGCAGTGGAAGGACTCGGTGAGATTGAACACCACCTCCGGCGCGAAGCTCTTCAACTTTTCCACGATGCACGCCACGTCGTCGAACACCGCCAGCATCTCCACTTCGTGCCCCAGGCGCTGCAAACAGGCCAGCACGTCGGCTTCGGTCGGCTTGCCTTCTTCTTCCTTCAGCTCTTGCGGAGAGAAGCTTTCGGCCGCGGCGTGGTAAGCCACGTCGAATAAAACCAGGACCTTCACGATTACACAGACCTCTTGAAGCGGCCGGTGTGCAAATGATTGGTGACCATGGCCGACAGATACGCCGCCAGCTCAAACGAAACCCGCGCGCGCTCCAGCGGCGGCGGAAACGTCAGCTTCAGCTTTTGACAGCGCTCAATCAATTTCCGCACCAGCATATCCACCGTGTACTTGTGCTGTCCGGTCCAATGAACAATGGAAGCCACCAGCGCCGGCCGATTGCGTCGCATAACTTTCGCAGCGGACTCTCCGTTCGGCTCACCACTTCCGAATATAACGCGCAGATCGGCATCATAAAAGTCGGGGAAGTCTTCGGCGTAGAGTTTGCGGCGCTCGGTGTAGTAGCGCGCCAGAGTTTTCCGGAGGCGGCTGGCTTCATAAATGCGCCGCGCGCGCTTCACTTTGGGTGGTGTGTTCTTCGCCTCTTCCATCAGGCATTGCACCAATTCCAGTTTGTCCAGCGCCTTCCAGCCGCGATACTGCTCGCGCCACTGCTCGGGCGTCATGGACAGCCACACCGCGAACGTCTCCGCGAAATCTTCATCGGGATGCGCCTGCGCGTACCAGTTCGGAAGATTGCGCACAAAGCCTTTGCTGTACGGGCGCGGCTGGTACGTTTCGGGCGAGTATTCGGTTTCCGGGCTCCCGAACACGGTGCGCCAATCGTCGCGCGACGAGAAGCAGTAGGCATGATCGATGGCATGCCCGCTCTCGTGCCGCAATAGTTGCTGGCACCACTCGGGCGTTCCGCCTTCCACCTGCAGCATCTGGTGCATCTCGAGCGTCTTCAGCCGCGGATGCGCCAGGTAAAACGGAATCGCGATGGCCGGCGATCCGGCCGGCGAGAACCACTCGTCGCCCAGATAGCAGGCCGGACGAAACGAGAGGCCATGCGCGGCCAGTTCGTCATAAAGCTGCGCGATGCGGCCTTCCAGTTCGCTGCCGGCAATGTGGACGCCCAGATCGCAGATGCGCTTTTGCAGCAGCTCATCATCCTTCAGCGCCGTCCATGGGATGGCAGGCGCGGGCGTGGCTACAGGGCTTGGATTTTCTGCCGCGCCGGGCGGCGGATCGGGTCGCTCCACGGCTTTCATCCTAGCGCAGAGCCCAACTTCAGAAGGCGCCGCCGCAGTGCCGGGGCCTGCTGCAAGGCTCGAACATAGGCCGATTCCTCAGGTGCATTCTTCGCGCGCTGAATCGCGGGCGGGAATGGCGATTTCCGTAGCGCCATGGCGGCGCGCCGCGTTTCAAAATGGTCCCAGTCGCCCGCGCGCGAACCCGGCAGCTCGTAAATCATCCAGCCCGCGGCCAGCCGCCGCAACGTGCCAGCCGGGGTCCGATGCGCCGGATCTGCGCGCAGCTTCGTTTCCTCGCGATCCAGAAGCTTGGCCACATCAGCATTCGCGGGACGAAATCCGAGCTTGCGATAAAACCAGAACGCCCCGGACTCAACGGCTTCTTCGTTGTGCGCCCCCAGCTGATACGGGTCCACCGCGAAGCAAGTCACCGCGAGCAATTGGTGGAACAACCGCAGCAAGCGCGCATACAGCCACGCCGTCTCGCCTTCGCGAAACGTGTAGTAAAGGTTAAAGCCCACCTCCATGTGCTCAAACAGCGTCAGGCATTCGATGTAACCGATGGGCACGCCGTTCTTGAAGAACATCCCCGCGTGATAAGCGCGCAGCGGCAAGCGATGCTCAGCCGGAACGCCTGAAACAAACACCTCCACGCCGCGGCCAAAATCGGCACGAATCACGTGATCCGGATCGCCGTAAGTAAAACCGTGCAGCTCGCGATAGCGCATCGCCGAAGTTTCGCGCGCAAAGTCGAGCACTCGCTCGCCCTCGGCCCGGCTGAGCCTTTCGATCGCAAACGCGGTCGATTGAAGCTCGCCGGCCAGCGATACATCGGAGCGGCGAATCAGCGGAGCATCGTGATAGAAAAACTTGCGCCGTCCCGGCAATCGCCCATTCGTGCGGGTAGCGCGCGAATCGCCCAGTTCCCAGCGCACCGCGATCTTAGCTTGTGCGAAGAGCTCTGCGCGGTCTTCCGCCGGAATCGGCAGAGCCTCGATTCGAGACACGAGCCAGCACAAATCAGAGCCGCCCGCCGGCTTCACAGCGCGAAACCAATCCATATAAGGAATGTTCGCCTCAATCAGCAAATCTTCATTCGCGGGCGGATGCAATCGCCGCAGCAGCGGCCCAAGCAGCGCTGCGTCATACCCATCCCAGTCGATTTCAACCGTTCCAGGATGATGCTCGGCCAGCCAGCGCGTTATGTCATACGTAAACAGCGCTGAAAACGCCGTTCCCGCGATGCCCGAAACATCGGGTTCTTCGAACGGAACCAGATCCACGCCCGCGCGGCGTAGTTGCGAAATTTTCTTCGGGATCGCAGCGAGCAGCTCGTCCGCCAGCCGCACCACCTCCGCACTCGGCGGATACGCGCGAAAAAAAAGCAGCGCTTCATGAAACCGAATCAGCGAGCCGGCATCCGGGAAGCGCGCGCGGCCCAATTGTCGAAGCACGCGCGGCAGCGCCGCCTGTTCATCGCCGCCAAACGCGCGCTTCGATGCTTCCAAGCGGTCCAACAATCGAGCCACAGCAGAGGAGGATCTCATCGGGAGTAGACTATCAGAAGCCATGCGAAACATCCTCACGATGCTGATCGTTTTATTCCTCGCGGCTGCTTTGGAAGGCTTCGGTCAAGATACCAAGCTGTACGTCGTTACGCACGTCGATCTCACGCCCAATTACACCGCCGACGGCACCAAGCTTCTGGAAATGTTCGCTACCGACAGCCGCAAGGACCCAGGCATCGTGCGCTTCGAGCTGCTCCAGCAACTCGACCGCGCCAACCATCTCGCCATCGTCGAAGTCTGGGCGAATCAAAAAGCCTTCGACACGCACCTGGAAGCGAATCACACCAAGCAATTTCGAGAGAAGATTCAACCCATGTTAGGCAGTCCTTTTGACGAGCGCCTGCACAACTTACTCAAATAGCGGCGGTCAGTTCGGCTTCGCCAGCTCCTTCACCAGTTCATACAAAAACGCCTGCCCCTCGTAAAACGAATTGACGTTCATGCGCTCGTCGCGTCCGTGCGCGCGCACATCATTGCGATCGCCGAAGAAGCCCGACACGCCATAAGTAGGAATCCCCGCCACGCGCAAGTAGCGGCCGTCCGTGGCGCCGGTGCTCATCACCGGAATCGTGATCACGCCCGGCCACATGCTATCGCTGATGCGAGCGACGGCTTGCAGCACGTCCTTGCGCAGCGGCGATGCCGGCCCGATATCCACATCGCCCTGTACATGGATGCCAACCTGGTCATCGGCAATCGCCAGCCGCAGCGCCTTTTGTACCGATTCCACGGAATCCCCAGGAAAAATCCGGCAGTTGACGTTCGCAGTGGCAAGCTGCGGAAGCGCATTCAGCGCATGGCCGCCGGCCAGCTCCGTGGGAACGCAGGTGGTGCGCAGCATCGAATTCCAACGCGGCGAAATCGCAGCCACCAGTTCCATCGCTTCCCTGGCCGCTTCGGACGGCCCGTCGGAGATCTTGATCAGATCGTTCTTGATCGATCCATCCTCCACCTTCGCCATCTCCCGAAAATAAGCGCGCGTCACTTCGTCCGTCTTCAGCGGAAAGCCGTAGCGGGAAAGCCTTTCGAGCGCGCTGGCCAGGTGATAAATAGCGTTGTCGGCAACCGGCACCGAACTGTGGCCGCCCTTGTTGTGGACTTCAAACTTGAAATCCGCGTACGATTTTTCGCTCACCTGGATATTGTTCGCGATCTTCCTGCCGCCCACCATCACGCCCCCGCCGCCCTCATTCAGCGCGAGCTCGGCGTCAATCAACTCGCGCTTGTTCTTCAGCAGCCAGATGACGCCGTTGTAAGGCCCGCCGCCTTCTTCGTCCGCGGTGAGCGCCACGATGATATCGCGCTCCGGCTTGAACCCCTCGCGCTTGAAGCGAATCAGGTTCGCGATCCAGACCGCGGCTTGCGCCTTGTCGTCCGAGGTGCCGCGGCCGTAGTAACAGCCGTCCTTCTCGACGAACTGAAACGGATCGGTGCTCCAGTCCTCCCGATTCGCCTCCACCACGTCGGTGTGCGCCAGCAGCAGGATCGGCTTGAACGCGCCGGTGCCGCGATAGCGCACCACCAGGTTGGCCTTTTTCGGGCTCGCGCCGCCCACGAAAATGTCGGACTCCCCAAACCCAGCCGCGCGCAATCGCCTGGCCACCATTTCGGCGATCGGGGTGGTGGATCCGGTGGTATAACCGGACCGGACCTCGATCATTTCTTTGTATATTTCCCTCGCCAGTTGCCGGTCGGCATCGGGCGGCATCACGGCCGAGGCAGGCCGCGGAGCAAGCGTCCAAACGACGAAAAACACCGCGATCAACCGCCACATGCGCGGATTGTAGCATGCCATTTCAAAAGTTCATCGAAGCCCCGCGCGCGTAGCCATCGAAGCTGCTCCAACCGGGCACCGGTTCGCGCTAATCAACTCGGCGCTCCGAACCGTCAGCAGCGCAAGTCACCGTACGAAAAATAGCGGTCAATCCGTTTGAACATAGCTTTGCAGTAAGCGCCGCACGAATCAAAAGGATTGACCGGTTATTTCCGGCTCGTGTGGTCCAATCGTGCGCGCGCCTTTTACTTCATGACTACTAGCAGCTTTACCCGCGCGCGAGCATCATGACTGGCTATTTAAGCCGGCTACACATTCTCGTGGTTGGAAAATGCTGCGCGCTGGGCAGTACCTTCCGGTGGAGAACATATTAAACCACGCGCGAACTCTCCAGCAAAAGAAACTGTCGTTCATCCCCCAAGGCCGAGGCTGGATCAGAGTCCCTTGCACCGGTTCTCACCGACGCTCGCACCTGCCATCCGCAGCGTTCGGCCAAGCGCAGCAAGCCCGGTGGCGAGAACACCCAATAGTTGGTTGCATCCCCGTTGCACTCGTCGGGTGCGAGCAGATACGCGGCTGGAACGCGACCGAGTTCCACGGTCCGGTCCAGACTCCAGCCTGCGACACGCGTGCTCAGGAAGCAATATCGGGCGCACGCGGATAGTCGTTCCAGGACTGCGAACGGGCTCTTCAGGTGATACAAGGTGCCCAAGAAAAGGGCCAGTCCATACTCCCGTTCCGGACCCCAACCAGCATCCAGGTCAACGTCTTCGATCTTCACTTGCGAGCTCAGGGCCGCCGCCATGCGCCGCACACCTTCCATGCGGTTGATGTTGGTACCCGCGTGATCGCAGGCGTGGACCGCATAGCCGAGCGACTCAAACAGGAACGCCAGGGCACCATCCGCCGTGCCCAGGTCGAGTATCGGCCCAGTTCCAACCATCTCAGCCAAACTGAGCCCGGCCTGGCGGCGGAGCCGCTCCAATGGAAAGACGTTGACGAATGAGTCGTAAGGGTACCAAACAAAGCCGGCCGGGGCAGCGTTTCTTTTGGCTCGTTCGAACCTGCTACGGAAGCGAAGGCCGCGGCGCACCAAACCACTGAACCGGATAAGCGGGTCCATTGGCTTTCATCATGTCAAATGCAGCGGGTCCGCATGGCCGCCGGCCAGCTCCGCAGGAACGCAGGTGGTGCGCAGTATCGAATTCCAACGCGGCGAAACCGACGCCACGCGCTCCATCGCTTCCCTGGCAGCTTCGAGCGGCCGGCCGGCAATCTTGATCAGATCGTTCTTGATCGATCCATCCTCCACCTTCGCCATCCCCCGAAAATAAGCGCGCGTCACTTCGTCCGTCTTCAAGCGGGAAGCCGTAGCGGGAAAGCCTTTCGAGCGCGCTGGCCACATGATAAATGGCGTTGCCGGCGAGAGGCACCGAACTGTGGCCGCCTTTATTGTGGACTTCAAACCTGAAATCGGCCTACGATTTTTCGCCCACCTGGATGTTGTTCGCGATCTTCCTGCCGGCCGCCATCGCGCCCATGCCGCCCTCGTTCATTCCGTCGCTCAGGGAAGGCGTCTTTCCGCTTATGGCCGCTGAATCAGCTCAATCCGGTTACCTGCCGGATCGACCGCGAATCCGAGGACGATCCCGCTCTTTCCGAACGGCCGCGGATTGCCCGTCATCGTTCCACCGGCGGCTTTGACGGCCGCCACGGCCGATGTCATGTCCTTCACCGAGAAAATCACGTGCGTCGTTGGGTCCTTCACATCGTCGGAATCGCGATGAAAAAGTATCATCTGCGGATTCTTGTTGGCCTTGGCAGCTTCCACCGTGGCGCCGAAGTTCACGAAGACCTCCGTCCCCCCGGGATTCTGGATCCGATTGACCTCCTGCATCCCGAACGCCTCCCGGTAAAACTTCGCCAGAGCTACGGTGTCTTTCGCCTCAATACGCACCGAGTCCAGGGTCACCTGAGCATGTGCGCCCAACGCCAGCAGCAGTCCGGCGGATATCGCCATCACAGTTTCTTTCAGTCTGATCATCAAGGCCTCCCTTGGAAGTTTAATCCATAATAAACCGGAGCTCTGCCTCGAGAACAGACGCTATGGCTGGTCACGCGATTCAAGAAAAGTGTGGCTTCCCAGATGCCGGCTCAGGTCTGGTAAATAACGCCGTCAATCCGGACTTTGGAGCACCAAAAGCAGTGCTGGATTTTCCTTCCCGGATAAAGCTCGGACAGGTTCAGCGAGCGCCAACGGTGGGCACCACACGTGCAGAAAAGTGCCTGGATAGCATTGGATTCATGCGTTCTGTGCGGCCAAAGGCGCGCTATCTGGCCGGCCAAATTGGCATCAGATTCGTTCGGGCAGGCGGCTGGCGACAACATGTGTGGATCGAGCCGCGCCTACCTCTTGCTCTGCAACGGGACCGCGAAGTACCAACTGTGACCATTCGGATCGAGGTAGCTGACATAGAGGCTATCGAACGGTATTTTGTCAGGCCCGATGCAGCCGGAAACTTCAGTCAAGCTGGGTACGGCAAAATGTCCAATGGCTCCCGGATAAATAGTGGCGATTGCCAGCCTGCCGCTTCTGCCGCTTTCGAACGTAACGGTGGATGTGCTGGTCCAGGCCAGCGCGGCGCCGCTCGTCCCCGGGTGCGGCTTGCAGAGCAGCAGGGACGGGCCGAAGTATTTGGCCGCGGCGGTGGGCAATGCAGTGAGATAGCGGCGGACGTTGTCAGCGGGTCCGGCGTATTGATCGACGACGATCTTGGAGATCACTTCGGGCGCAACGAACTCCGCCAGAGAGCCCGCTTGTTTGCCTCGATAGTCCGGGTCCGCATTGTCTCGAATATGGGGATGGAGCCAATTTTGGGGGTGAGCCGCCGAGGCCGGCACTACGACCTCCACATCCGGCATCGGTTTCGCCAGGCAAATGAGGCATAGCGCCAGGCCAGAGAGAACTGTCCGCATTCAGAACCTCCGCGAACAGTATAGACGAGCGGAACGTTCCTAAGGAAGGTTCGCTGTGAGCGCAATTTGCTAGGCCGGTTCCACTGCGTTGTGACACCGGCAAAACAACAGTACACGCGGGACGGAGGTTCCCGCTATCCATCTCGGCGCCTAATCCGGCCAAGCTCCCAGAACGCTAACTTCCCGAGAGCCGACAAGCCGGCCGCAATCCGCAAATGCTACGGTGTTTGAACTAACCCGCTCGCGTGGGCGACGCCAACGGTGATCCCAAGCGCGAATCTGGTGGGATACTCTACTTATGCCTTTCAATCGAAGTCGTTTCGCGAGCCTCGTCTTGATATTCGCCGCCGCCACACTGCCTGTGTTTGCTCAAAGCGATGTGAAAGCCATCGTATTGAAGCATCTAAAGACCTCACGCGACTTTTCACTCAAAGTAGCCGGCCAAATGCCGGAATCGACGTACGATTTCAAGCTCACGCCTCCGCAAATGAGCTTCGCCGGGCAGATGGTGCATTTGTCCCAGAGCCTGTCGGTGTTTCTCTCGCCATTTTCGGGTCAAGAACCGCAAGCGTCCACGCCTGCGTCGATGAACAAGAAAGACGTGCTCGCATTTATGACCAAATCGTTTGACGATGCCATCGCGCAGGTGTCGAAGTTAACGCCCGAGCAACTTTCCAAGACCTACCAAAGCGAAGAGGGAAGCATGACAGGACTCGAATTGCTCATGGCCATGCTGGATCACAATACTCACCACCGTGCTTCGGCGGAAATGTACTTGCGTGCGAAAGGCATCACTCCCGCGGAATACCAGTTCTGAGTGTTGTGCCGGCTTGTCGAAGATTATTTCCGGCGGGCGAAGTACCGATCGCCTTCCACCCAGTGCTGGATCATCGCGGTAACCGCGCCGGTTGAATCCGTCACGAACTCCACGCCGGTGCCTTCCATGGTGAAGCTCTTTTCCGTTTGTGCGATCAGCGGGATCTTGCCACCACCACCGGTATTGATTGTAAAGCGGCCCTCTTCGAAGGAGACCACGATGCCGGCGGGAGCTGCGGGAGTTCCGTACTGGCCGGCGTATCGCGCCAGCACCTCGGGAGGGACCTGAAACTCCTGGCCCACTTTGCCGACCAAATGCCGCGCGTCGCGCTCGTTTTCACAGAAGTACTCAATCAGTTCCCCATCCGGGATCAGATCGAGCTCCACGGGAAGTGTCCATGCCCTTGTGTACGCCTTGGGATCGTCCAGCGTCACTTCAAGATCGATATGGCCGGTGTCGCGGCGACGGAAGCGCTCCGTTACGCGCAAAGCTTCCGTGTGGGGATGCCCTCCCAGATCCAGCGTCGTCCGGTCATTGAAACCGGCGGTGGTGGCCACCAAGGTATCTCCGTCCCAGTGTCCAATCGTGTAGCCCATCCAGGTTGGGTTGGGATCTTCAGGGAGTCCGCGGCCATCGGTAAAAATCTGGCGATAGATGGTCTCATACTCATACAGGACCACCATCAGATTCGGTGTTTGAACGATCTTCATGGGAAAGGCGAGTCCCGAAATGCCGGCCTTCGGGCCTGGCGGGAGACATGCGATTCCGTCCGAGTCCTTGCGATAATCGTCGGCGCGTTGTTTGTACACGGCGGCCGCCCAAGGCCGGATCTCATCAGCCTTAAGGTCCGAGGTAACGTAGGTCAGATAACTGGACTGCTTTACCCGCCAGACTCCCGAGAGGTCCGGCTTGCCATTCGCCAATCGCGGCGCAGGGGCCGAGAGGTCGGGCTTGCCGTCGGGAGTTCGGGGCATTCCCGGCGTTGGGTGATTCGGCCACTGCGCTGTGAGGGAAACGCTCATCGCGCAGAGAACTACCGCGAGTTTGTGCATCGGTCCTTCCTATGTCGCATCGTCCATCAAATTCCGGCGACTGACATTCTATCAGGACAATGCCTGGCTCAAGCGGATGTGGCGGCCGGCAGATTTCGGACGCGAGCAGACTTTCTCGGTCCTACTCTGGTTGACTTCATCTATGCCGTTTCGAGGGCGCCTCCTCAGCGACCGAATTCAACCCATTCCCCGAGTGGCGTGTGGTCCGGCCAAAGTAGGGGGCTCGTACCCAGGCCGTGCTCCCCGCGTTCGGACTCAAGTCGCGACGGGCGCGACAGGTCGAAGGACGGGGCAGGTGGGCGTTCTTATCACTTGGAGGGAATTCGAAGGCGCAGCTTCAACAGCAGCTCGCACCCAACACCGGCGGAGCCACGAAGGCGAAATGGAGGTCGTCCGACAGATGCTGCCCCGGTGCTGCCCCGCGATTCGCGCAGCTTGCAGCCGCGAGTTCGGTCGGGGACGGGCCGCGATGTTGAGACAGGGCTGGACGCCGATCTCCAGAGATGGCCGTCCCGGTGTGCCCTGCCGTGCGCTGTTTCATGCAGCTCGGCTCGGCTGGCCCATGGCCGTTGAGGCCCGCGCTACTCCCGGACAGAGGGGTCATGCGCGCCCCTTTAGCCAGGTCCGCACCGCTCCAAAAACGGCGTTCGCGTCCGGCTGATGGGCTCCAGCCCCTCTGGATCTGGGCATAGCGGTTCGGACGCCAGAGCATCCAACGCACCGGTGCTTGTTCCTTCCGGCCTTCCGGCGGGTTACTGCCGCTCGCGATCTGGCGGGTATTGTAGAGCCGCTAGCCATTCACCTTGACCCACGTGGCGTACTCCTTTCCCTGAGTCGTCATCTTCATCGGATCGCCCAATTTCTCCTGCCGGTACTCGGTGAAAATGACCTGCGAGGTGGCCGTGTCGCCGTGCACGATGATCAGCGGATTCTCGATCGCCACGTTGAAAGCGGTCCTCTGGCGCGGGGCGCTGCGGCGACAGCAGGCGCCGCTCCAGCAGCAGGGATCGCACCAGTTGGAGGCGTCGCGGGGGCACGGTTGTCCGATATTGCCAGATATCGTTCCTGGTTGTGACGTGACCGGTCCGTCAGGTCACTTGCTGAGCAATGGAGCCCGCACAAGCACGAACGCCGCCTCCAGTGGGAACCGGGGAGCGGCGTTGGAAGGTACGCGCGGCTATTTGGCGGTGCGGTACGTGCGCTCCCCCGCGCCACCAAGGGTGGTGAGAAGATCGAATCCGCGAGCATAAAAAAGGGAACAAGCCCGTCGATTTCGCATCTGGCCCATCTGATTCTCGTTTGCAATTTCTCCGACCTGGAGCGATGGATGTGACGACCGCAACTCGGTCACGGCGAAGCAAATGAGCAACGAAACAATGGAGAACGTCGCATCCGAACAAGAGCCTGCTAGGTCGAGGGCCCGGCGCAAAACCTCGCATTCGAAGAAGAGCACTCGGCGCGCTGGACAATCGGCGCGTAAGTCTAAGGCACACCGCGCGAACAAGAAAGCCGAGGTAATCGCCATGCTGAAGCGCGCCAAAGGCGCGACAATGGCCGAGAGGCTGGCAGCCGCATACTGTCCGCAGTTTCGTCAGCATCCTCGGCTGCCGAAGGTGTTGGCGACATCTGGCCTACACCCGCCGGCTATTACGAAAAGCTCACAACCGAAGCGATTGACGACGTTTGCAGGGGTTCAGAATAGTGTTCGTCGTTACTTTTTAGTGCTCCCGACAAACAGCAACGCCGAAGAACCTCAGGTGCCGCTCCGAGCCTCTCCGGCGTCGAGAATTCAGGAATGGCAGTGGCTATCGGGCCTGCTGTCTTCGCTTCAGCAACAAGCAACCAAACCCCGCCCCCAACAGCAGTGCCACGCTGCTGGGTTCGGGCGCCGGTGAAGGTCCCGGGACTGTGCCGTTGCCGGCGATGTCAAGGTCAGTCTTGCCATCATAGGTGACCAGGGTGTCATTGTCCTCAAGCTGTACTTGGGAAGCCGCCAGGAAACCACCGATCCCCGTGTAGTCGGAGCCGTAGCCGGTAGTGGGCGCCAGGACCGAACTTGCGCTCGTCCACTCGGAGACGCCGTCGGTCGGATCGAGGGTAAAGACGACCTGCGTGGCCTCGTGGACTTCCAGACTTTCGGAAAATACCCCCAGTGAATCCAGGGAACTCGAGGTAGGCGCGGAGTTGTCGGCCGGCAATGAACCGGGGGCACCATCTCCCGTGGCGGTGACACTCGCAATGGTGAAGGGGCCGTTCGCGTCGAAAAGAACGCTGTAAAGTGCGGTGGTGTACGGGCCGACGTTTTCGGCGTCAAAGGTTACCGTAGCCACTCCCGTGGTGCTGTTGAGATCCACGTCAACCAGAACGGAATCCGGAGATGGCAGAGCGTAATCGTTATCTTCCGGCACCGTCAGGTAAAAACTTACGTCGTCGGCGAATGCCATCGAGGTCAGTAACAACATCGATGCCATGCACGCCAGAACCAAACTCTTCATCGTTTTCCTTCTCCTTAGATGTTCCCCTGATTTTACAGTACTCGTCTCGATTGCGACTACTGTTTTAGGGCAACGCATCGTGGCAAAAAGTACCAGTACACCTACGAGAAGCCGCGGAATGGCCCCGAACGCGCAGCTTTTCAAAAACGCATTGGAGCACAGTCGAAACACGAGCATTTCTTGGCAGGGCTGGATGTACGAACGATCCGTGTTCATCGTTCATGACCTCGCTTCCCGCCGATATCCTGAACCTGAATGTGTCCCAAGCTCCTCAATTCCGGCAGCCACCGCCCTTCGCGCTTATCGCCGCCAAACGCAAAAAAAACGTCACCGCGCACACAAAAATATCCGTGATGCGTCCACTCCTTCCGAATGAACAATTTCCGCGCAATTTGAACCCGAGAAACGCCGCCTGGCCCCTCCCCGATCCCCTGAAACCCGGCCGCTCCCGGACCGTCTGTTACTATGACAATCGTGCGCGTAAAGGTGCTGTTTTTCGGTATGTTGAAGGACATCGTCGGCCGTTCGGAAGATCAGATCGATTTAGCCGACGGCGCGCGCCTGGAATCCGTTTTCGCCCGCTACGCGCGCCAGTTTCCGCGGCTGACGGATTTCGAAGGAAGCATCGTTCTGGCTTGCAATCAGGAGTTCCGCGATCGGTCCGCCGCGATCCACGAAGGCGACGAAATCGCCTTCCTGCCCCCGGTCAGCGGAGGCTCCGGCCGCTACACGCATCAGATTCACGACGCCGAAACGGGCTGCTTCTTCGCGCTCACCCGCGAGACCATCGACACCCCGGCCATCGCGCGCCAATTGCTGCGCGGCGAAGACGGTGCGGTGGTGGATTTCGAAGGCGTGGTGCGAAACAACACCAAAGGGCGGGCCACGAAATTTCTGGATTATGAGTGCTATGAGCCGATGGCGGTAAAGATGATGGCCGAGATTGGCCACGAAATCGCCGCCGCGTACGCCATCGGCCGCATCGCCATGGTGCATCGCCTGGGCCGTCTCGAAATTGGGGAAGCCAGCGTCGCCATCGTCGTCACGGCGCCGCATCGCAAGCCCGCGTTTGAAGCCGCGCTCGAAGGCATCAACCGGCTGAAGCGCATCGTTCCCATCTGGAAGAAGGAGCACTTCGCGGACGGAGAGGTTTGGGTGGATGGAGAATGGGACGAATCCGTCCTGAAAAAGTGATCCGCCCGGCCGTTTGTTTCTTCCTGGCAGCGCTCTGTCTTTGCGCGCCCGCGCAATCCCAGGAGCCCGTCATTAAAGTCAACGTGCGCCTGGTGCACATGCTGGTGACGGTGAAGGATGCCGCCGGCCAGCTGGTCGGCTCGCTGAACAAAAACGACTTCGCGGTCTATGACAACGGCGTGAAGCAGGACATTGCGGTCTTCGACCGGGAGACCGAGCAGCCGTTATCGGTCGCCATGATGGTGGACACCAGCGCGTCCACCGGCATCGAGCTGCGCTACGAGCTGGATTCGGTGAGCCGCTTTCTCAAAGTGCTGTTAGGCGAAGGCAATCCCGACGATACCGTGGCGCTCTACAGCTTCAACTGGCAGGTGACGCTCGAGAGCAGTTACACGCGCCGTTTCGCTCGTGTGGATCAGATTTTAAAGCAGCTCAAGTCCGAAGGCGGCACATCCATGTACGATGCCATCTTCCTGGCTTCGCGCGAGCTGGAGTACCGCAATGGCCGGCACGTCATGGTGCTGGTAACGGACGGCGGCGACACCACCAGCTCCAAGGATTATCATGAGGCTCTGGAATCCGCCCAATTGGCCGACACGATCATGTATCCCATCCTGGTGGTGCCCATCACCAACGATGCAGGCCGCAACGTCGGCGGCGAAAATGCGCTCACCACGCTGGCTGCCGGGACGGGCGGACGCGTTTTCACTCCCAACCTGGGCGCGCAACTCGATCGCGCCTTCGACGATATCATCACCGAGCTGCGGACCCAGTACTTGATCGGTTTCTACCCCAAGAACGTCCCGCCCGGCAAGGATCGCTTCCATACATTAAAAGTCACCGTGCAAGGACGGAATTTGCGGGTCAGCACGCGCAGCGGATATTATGGGGAGGCCAATGAGGGTAGATCGGGATTTGGACAGTGACGCGGAGCGGGAAGTGAGCAAAGCCAAAACGAAGGCTCCCGAACAGACCTTCGAGGAAGTGAAGTACCTTCGCTACCTGATCGACAAGGCCATTCCCGTGCGCATCCGTCTCAGCAGTAATGAAGAGGTGTCGGGCGTCATCGAGTTCTACGATTCGAACTTCATCCGCGTAACGCGGGACGGCGCTCCCAACTTGTTTTTGTACAAGCACGACATCAAGTATTTGTACGAAGAGCCGGAAGCCTGACCGCTCCGCCGGCTGTCATCATCCGGTCCGCTCACAAATTGCATGCCTTCTTATTTGGAGATTAGCGAGGAAATCGCCCGCGAAGCCGGAGCCCTGCTGCACGGCTATTTCGAGCGCCACATCGGCTTCGAGCTGAAGGGCGAATTCGATTTGGTGACCGAAGCCGACCGCACGTCCGAGAAGCTGGTCATCGAACGGCTGCAAAAGCATTTCCCCACGCATTCCATCGTCGCCGAAGAGAGCGGAGGGCATGCGGGCGAATCGGCGGAATATTGCTGGTACGTGGATCCGCTGGATGGCACCACCAATTTCGCGCATGGCTTCCCCATGTACAACGTCACGCTGGCGCTCGAAAAGGCCGGTGAAATCGTGGCCGGAGTGATCTTCGATCCGGAGCGCAACGAGATGTTTCGCTGCGAAAAAGGATCGGGCTCGCAGTTGAATGGCCAGCCGATTCACGTCTCGCGCGTCCAGCTTATCGATGACGCGCTGGTGGCCACCGGATTTCCCAGCCGCAAGCGTCATCAAAACGTCAACGTGCACTTCTACTATCAGCTCGCGATGATCACGCATGGTGTGCGGCGCGCCGGAGCCGCGGCGTTGGATCTGGCCTACGTCGCGAGCGGGCGTTTGGATGCGTTTTGGGAATTTGGCCTCAACCCGTGGGACATGGCCGCCGGCACTTTGCTGATTACCGAAGCGGGCGGAAAATGTTCGGACATGCATGGCGCGCCGGCGCGTCTGCGAGGCCCGCATTTATTGGCCGATAACGGTGCCGTGCATGCAGGCATGCTGGAGGTCTTCAGCGAAGTGTTTCGCCGCGAATACCGCTATGCGATGCCGATTATCGAATAGCCCGCGATAATGTGGACTCGGCCGAGCAGCCAGGACTTCGTTAATGAGCTTCGGCCAGCCGCCGGATCCCTTCGCGTATGGATCGCTCGCCAATCGAAGAGAATCCCAGAATGAATTCGCCGGCGGGCGGTTCCGTCAGGTAGCAAGCTCGCGAACTGACCAGCTGGACCTTCGCCGCGGCCGCCTTTTCACCGATCCGTTCGTCTTCAAAACGCACCAGGAGGTGCATTCCCGCGGCATCACCGCGAATCTGGACGCGATCGCCAAAATGCCGTTGCAGCGATTCCACCAGCGCGTCCCGCCGCACTCCGTAGATGCGGCGCATCCGGCGGATGTGGCGTTCCAAATGCCCTTCGGAAATAAAATCGGCCAAAGCCGCTTGCTCGGGAACCGGCGTCTGCCGGTCGGCCAGCCATTTCGCCCGCTGCACCCGTGCCACCAGGTTAGCAGGCGCAATCACAAATCCGATTCGCAACGATGGAAACATTACTTTCGAGAATGTTCCGATGTAGATCACCGCGACCCCGGTCGCCAGCCCCTGCAGCGACGGCAGCGGCGGCCCGCTGAAGCGATACTCGCTGTCGTAATCGTCCTCGATGAGCACCGCGTTATGCTGGCGGGACCATTCGATCAGCTCCAGGCGCCGCGCCAGCGACATCGCCACTCCTTGGGGAAATTGATGCGACGGCGTGACATAAACCAGGCGCGCCTTTTTGCCCAGGTCGCCGATTACGATTCCGTTTTCATCCACCCGCGCCGGCCGAAGCCGCGCGCCATAACCGGCAAAGATGGGGTGCGCGCCGTGATATCCGGGATTCTCGATCGCCACCTCGTCGCCGGGTTCGAGCAGCAGCCGCACGCACAGATCGATGCCCTGCGCCGAGCCGTTTACGATGACCACTTGGCCGGCGGTGCAGCGCACCGCGCGCGATCGCGATACATAGGCCGCGATCTCGTCGCGCAGCGGCCCGTAGCCCGCCGATTCGTCGGAATAATCGAACAGCTTCGGCGCTGCCGTTCGCAGCCGGCGCAGCATCATCTTGCGCCAGATGGCAATCGGGAAGAGATTCAGATCCGGCCGCCATTGTGTGAAGCCGATGAATCCGGGAGGAGGGTGCGGATAGGCGAAATCATCCTTCAGGCCCATGCCATAGCGCGAGAGCCGGATGGCTGGAGTTTCTTCCACGGGATGAACCTGCTTGTGATTGGATCGCAGCAACTCGTCGGGCAATTTGCGGCAAACGAACGTGCCGGACCCCTGGGCCGTTTCAAGGTATCCTTCCGCGATGAGCTGATCGTACGCCTGCGTGACCGTGCTGCGCGAAACCTCCAGCGCGATCGAGAGTTCGCGCGTGGAGGGAACCCGCTCGGCGCGACGGAAGCGGCCTGTCAGAATCCCGTGCCGCCATTGATCGTAGATCTGGCGATGCAACGGGGCGCCGGTGGTCCGGTCAACCAAAATGGCGGCGCGCATAGTGGACTGCTCCAGATTACCAAAAGTGGATCTTTCGCCGGTCCAGGCTTCGGGCTAAAGTCGAAACACAATGGAAACCTTCATGGAATCTTATTCCCCTACCGAACGCACGCTGGTGCGGCGCCGGGCCCAGCGCGGCGTTTACGACAAGGCGCAGGTGCACGCCATTCTGGACGAAGGCTTCGTGTGCCATGCCGGCTTCGTGCTCGATGGACAGCCGTTCGTCATCCCCACCGCCTACGCGCGTTCGGGCGAACAGATCTACATTCATGGATCGCCCGCCAGCAGACTGATGCGCGGCGCCGAAGAAATCGATCTGTGCTTAACCGTCACGCTGGTCGACGGATTGGTTCTGGCGCGCTCGGCGTTTCACACTTCCATCAACTATCGCTCGGTGGTGGTGGTCGGCAGGTCGCGGCCCGTCACCGATCTCATCGAGAAGTGGCAGGCGCTGCGGTGTTTCACCAATCACGTGATCGCCGGCCGGTGGGAACATGCCAAGCAGCCGAGCGAAAAAGATTTGAAGGCCACCAGCGTTTTGTCGCTGCCGCTCGAAGAAGTCTCGGCGAAAATTCGCACTGGCCCGCCTATCGACGACGACGAGGACTATACGCTGCCGGTGTGGGGAGGCGTGGTTCCCCTGATTCAAACTTTCGGCGAACCAGTAGCAGACGGCCGGGTGCTGGAAGGCATCGCCCCGCCGCTCCTCAATGCACGGTAGGAGCCGGCGCGGCTACTTTCAGATTTTTCACAGCGGCGCTAGTGCCGCGCAGCGTGTTCACCATGGATTCCTTGGGGAAGCTTTCGAGAAAACCCTTGAGCATCCAACCCAGCCCCGGCGGCACGTCGCGCGAAAGCGAGATAGCCTCGCAGCGCGCGTAAACGCCGCCGTCCGCGGCCTGGAAACGCCAGTACGAATTCAGGCGCCACAGAAAACCGGAGTCGCTGCCTTGCGGCACTTCCTCGGTGTAGGATTTACCCGGATCTTTTACTTCGCCGACATGCGTAGAGCGCGACGTGACAATCAAATGCTGCGAGTCCGGCATTTCATAGCGAATGTGATAGGTGCTGTTCAGAACGATGGTGAGGATGTGCTTCTCATAAAGACGCAGCAGCACGTCGTATTCATCGCCATTGTGCGCCAGTTCGCGCGAGTCGATCACCTTGGGCCGGTAGAAATTCTTGTAATCGGCATAATCCTCAAGCACGCTCCGCACCTGCGCCAGCGTGGCGCTTGGTATGAACATGCTTCCGGTCCAGTCCTGAATCATGGCGCCCGGCGCGTTGACGTTGCCGGCCGCATCCACTGGCGCGATGCGCGCTTCCCCGCCCCGCAAGTTGGGATCGCGAACCGGATCGGAGGGCATCCTTGCTTCGGCTTGCTCCACGTAGCGATCGAAAGCCGCGGTGGCTTCGGGCGTCAAATGCGCGAAAGGCACCGTGACCAGCAGAAGCGGGAGCGGAAACAGCAGTCGCGCCCAGAGCACGCTTCCATTATCGCCCGCTCACTGGACTAGTCGCGGCGGCCCCGCGCTCAGAGGCACTTCAACTTCAGCGTCACCTCACCAAGGCGGACGATGTCGTTGTCTTTCAGCTCCTCGCGAGCGATGGGATCGGCACGGTCGTTCAGAAAGGTTCCGTTGGCAGAGTCCAGATCGGTGATCGTGAACTTCTGATCCTTGTAGCGCAGGCTGGCGTGCTTTTCCGAAATCGCGGCATCACGCAATACGATATCGGCATCGGGCGCCGATCCTATGGTATTCGGCCCTTCGCGAATACGGAAGTCTTCGCCCTTCTGCTCGCCGGTCAGGACCACAAACCAGCCCACTACCGGCGATTTTCGTTTGTCAGCCAGCAGCACAGTCCTGCGGCCGCTGCCCTGCGAGGCTTGGCGCGGCCCTTCTGAATCCAACCGCGTTTTTACCGTTACAGCCGGGCTGCCGGTTTGATATTCCATCCGCTGGCAATATGGACAAACCTCCCAGGTGTCTTCAATCTGATGTCCGCTCGCGCAAAACTTGGCCATCGCGGGACTTCTCCTTGCAGCTAAACTTTGGGTCACCCTACGGACCTTATAGTTCTTTTCGTGGATTATATCGTGCCGCCACATTCGTGCGATGTCAAGATTGTGATGGCGGTCATCATATCGAGTGGGGTGTCAAGACACCGAGGCCGTCAGATCACGTCACACAATCCTTTACTTTCAAATACATAAGATGGTACGCTGAAGAACTTATAATGCGAACTGTCGATTTGATCCACCGAAAACGAGATGGTGAAGAACTATCGCCAGAGGAAATAGCCGCGGTAGTGGAAGGCTACAACCGGAATGAAATTCCGGATTATCAAATGTCCGCCTTCCTCATGGCCGTATTCTTTGCCGGAATGACGGACCGTGAAGTGAGCGCGGCGACGGAGTGCATGGTTCGCTCCGGTGAGACCGTGGACCTCAGTTCCATTCCCGGTATTAAGGTAGACAAGCACTCTACCGGCGGGGTGGGCGACAAAACCAGTTTGATCTCGGCGCCGCTGGCAGCGGCCGCGGGCGTCGTGGTTCCCATGATGTCCGGGCGCGGGCTCGGCCACACCGGCGGCACGCTGGATAAATTGGAATCGATTCCCGGCTTTCGAACCGATTTGACGATCGACGAGTTCAAAGCGCAATTGGCCAAGCACGGCCTGGCGTTTATCGGGCAAACCGCGGAGGTCGCGCCGGCGGACGGCAAGTTATACTCGCTGCGGGACGCCACCGCGACTGTGGAATCCATTCCGCTGATCGCCACGTCGATCATGTCCAAGAAACTGGCCGAGGGCGTGGACGCTCTGGTGTTGGACGTCAAGGTGGGCAACGGCGCGTTCATGAAGAAGCAAGTGGATGCGCGGCGTTTGGCGCAGATGATGGTGGGGATCGGACGGCGCGCCGATAAGCGGGTGCAAGCGCTCATCACCGACATGAACCAACCGCTCGGTTACGCGGTGGGCAACGCGCTGGAAGTGATGGAAGTATCGCAGACGTTGCAAAATGCCGGCCCCACGGATCTCACGCGCCTGTCGCTCGAGTTGGCCGCGCGCATGATCTTTCTGGCGAAGATTGTCGCCACGCTGGAGGAAGCTCGCGAGGTGGCGCAGCAAAAACTTTTGGATGGCTCGGGCTACCGCAAGTTCAAGGACGTCATCGAATCCCAAGGCGGCAACTCACAAGTTCTGGACCGGTTCGAACTTTTGCCGAACGCCACCGGCGTACGCGAGATCGCTTCGCCGCGCGCAGGCTATGTCAGCGCCATCGCGGCCGAGGATATCGGCTTGGCGTCGTCTCGGATCGGCGCGGGCCGCAATACCAAGGAAGATGACATCGATCCGGCGGTGGGCGTGATTCTGGAAGTAAAGGTCGGACAAAAAGTGGAAGCTGGCGCTGTGCTGTGCCGCGTCTACTATACGCGCGACGAACATGTCGAAGAAGCGTCTGAAGAGATCGAAGACGCTTTCCGCATTTCCGCGCAACCGCCCGAGGAACGGGAACTGATCTTAGAAGTTGTTAGTTAGGCACATCTCTAGTAGTCAAGCGAGCGCAAACCGGGCATGAGCTAACTCGAAATGGAGCGGTTTACTGGCATTCTGGGAATCCTGGCGATTCTCCTGGTTTGTGTTCTCTTCTCCAACCAAAAGCGCGCCATCCGGCCGTCGCTGATCCTCTGGGGCGTGGGTCTCCAACTCGCGTTCGCTTATGTGGTGCTGCGAACGCCGGCCGCGCGCGCCTATTCGAAATGGCCAGCAGCAAGGTGAACGCGATCATCGCGTATTCGCAGGCCGGCAGCAAATTTGTTTTTGGCGATCAACTGGGCGGCGGCCCAACGGCGGTATTCGCGTTTCAGGTTCTGCCCATCATCATTTTTATCTGCAGCCTGTTCGCGATCCTTTATTACTTGGGCGTGATGCAGGTATTGGTGAACGCCATGGCGGTGGTGATGCAGCGCGTGATGGGCGCGAGCGGCGCCGAAGCTACCAATGTAGCGGCCAGCATTTTCATGGGCCAGACTGAAGCGCCCATCACCATTCGGCCATTCCTGGACGGGCTGACCGAGTCCGAGCTGTTCACCATCATGGTCAGCGGCATGGCGCACGTCTCAGGCGCCACCATGGCGGCTTACGTATTAATGGCGCACGTGGAGATTCGCCATCTACTGACGGCGGTGATCATGACCGCGCCGGCCACCATCATGCTCGCCAAGATCCTGGTGCCGGAGGTTGGCAAGCCGGTTACTGCCGGCCGCGTAAAAGTGTCGGTGGAGCGGCCCGGTGTGAACATCATCGATGCGGCGGCGCGGGGGGCAGGCGACGGATTGCATCTGGCGCTGAACATCGCGGCCATGCTGATCGCGTTCTTGGCGTTGATCGCCATGTGCAACGGCATTTTGGGTTTTTTCCATACCTCGCTCGAACAGATTCTCGGTATTCTGTTCTCGCCTATCGCCTGGCTGCTGGGAGTGAAGTTTCACGACTGCCGGACCATCGGGAACCTGCTAGGCACCCGCCTGGTGCTGAACGAATTCGTCGCGTTTCAGGAACTGGGTCCGATGAAGCCGACCCTGGATCCGCACTCCTTCACCATTGCCACTTATGCGCTGTGCGGGTTCGCCAATCTCAGCTCCATCGCCATCCAGATCGGCGGCATCGGAGCGCTGGCGCCCAGCCGCAAATCAGACCTGGCGCGCATGGGGCTGAAAGCGGTGGCCGCGGGAACCATGGCGAATTTCATGTCGGCCTGCATCGCGGGCATGCTGTTGTAATGCACGAAGCAGTAGCCTACATCCGGGACGTCACCGTGCGAGAACCGCATATCGCCGTGGTGCTCGGCAGCGGGTTGGGCGCTTTCGCCGACGAACTCGCCGATCCGATCTCCATTCCTTATTCCGAGATTCCCGGCTGGCCCGTATCTACCGCCGCGGGGCATTCCGGAAAGCTGGTGTTTGGCAAACTGGGAAAGCTCGACGTGGCGGTGATGGCCGGGCGCGCTCACTTATACGAAGGCTACACGCCGGCGCAAGTCACGTTCGGAGTCCGCGTGCTGCACCGGCTGGGCGCACGCAGCATGGTGTTCACCAATGCGGCGGGCGGGATCAATCTTTCTTACCAGCAAGGCGCGCTGGTGCTGATTTCCGATCACATCAATTTGCAAGGATCGAATCCGCTGATCGGCCATAACGACGATTCGGAAGGGCCACGTTTCCCGGACATGACGGAGGCATATTCATTGGCGTATCGGGCCAAGGCGCACCAGGTAGCGCAGCAACTCAAGATCCAACTGGGCGAAGGCGTCTATGCCGCGCTCACCGGCCCGAGTTACGAGACGCCCGCCGAAATTCGCTATCTGCGGGCCATTGGCGCGGACCTGGTGGGGATGTCGACGGTGCCCGAAGTGATCGTGGCAAATTACCTGGGAATGCAGGTGCTCGCGATTTCGTGCGTCACCAATATGGCGGCTGGGATTTCGCCGCAGAAGCTGGATCATAAAGAAGTGATGGAGACCGGCTATCGCGTGCGCGATACATTGATCCGGTTCTTGAGAGCGTTGTTGCCGAAGTTATGAATCTGATTGAAGCGGCGATTGAGGCACGAGCGAATGCGCACGCGCCTTTTTCGCATTTCCAGGTGGGTGCGGCGCTGGAGGGCGCGGACGGCCGCGTGTTCACGGGATGCAACGTGGAGAATGCCACCTATGGGTTGACGGTGTGCGCCGAACGTGTTGCGGTGTTCAAAGCTATTTCGGAAGGCGCGCGGAAATTTCAACGCATCGTGGTCGCGGCCGATACCGATGTTCTCACTCCTCCCTGCGGCGCGTGCCGGCAGATTCTGTGGGAGTTTTGCGGGGACATTGAGGTAACGCTTACCAACCTGCGCGGGAAGACGGAGACGCTTCGTTTGAAAGATCTTTTTCCGAGGCCTTTTGATGCTTCGTTTATTTAGCTTTTGCCGAACATTGTGGCGCACGTTCTTAAGGTGCCGTGTCCGCACTCTTGCGGACACTGTGAATCAAGGACCGGGCGTCGACACGAGTGTCGACGCGGCACGCATTAGTGCGTGCGCCACGGCAACAGTTCTATTCCTCTTTTTTGGCGCTTTGGCTTTTGGCGAGACGGCCGATTCGATTTATACCGCGCGCTACGTGGTTACCATGAATGCGCATCGCGACCTGATTGACAACGGCGCGGTGGCTATTCGCGGCCAGCGCATCGTGGGAGTGGGCAAGCGCGCCGACATCGAGAAACAGTTTCAAGCGCGCGTGCATGTCAACCGCCCGGACGACATCCTGATGCCGGGGTTGATCAACACGCACACCCACGCAGCCATGTCGCTGTTCCGCGGCATCGCCGACGACATGAAGCTGCAGGACTGGCTCAACAAATTTATCTTCCCCGCGGAAGCCAAGAACGTGACGCCGGATTTCGTACTGTGGGGCACGCGCCTGGCGTGCCTGGAGATGATGCTGTCGGGCACCACCACGTTCGTCGACATGTACTACTTCGAGGATCGCGCGGCGCAAGCGACCAAAGAAGCCGGCATGCGCGGCCATTCTGGGCGAGACTATGATTCGCTTCAAATCGCCCGACGCCGCTACGCCGAAGGACATGCTGCGCTTCACCGAAAAGTTTTTGCAGCAATACCACGACGACCCGCTGATTATTCCGGCCGTCGCACCGCACGCCATCTACACCAATAACGACGCCGATCTGAAGGCCGCGCGCGCCCTCGCCAACAAATACCACGCGCCACTGACGATGCATCTTTCGGAGACCAAGACCGAGAATGACGACGCGCTGCGAACGCGCCACATGACGCCGACTCGTCTGGTGGAATCGCTGGGCGTTCTGGATGGCTGGACTATCGTCGCGCACGGCGTGTGGCTGGACGCATCGGACGCACGGATCCTGAAGGCGCATGGCACCGGAGTGGCGCATTGCCCCTCCAGCAACATGAAACTGGCGAGCGGCATCGCGCCGGTGGTGAGGCTTCTTGGGCTCGGCATTCCGGTCGGCCTCGGCACCGACGGCCCGGCCGGAAGCAACAACGATTTCGACCTGATGGAGGAGATGAACCTGGCGGCCGACTTGCAAAAGGTGAGCACCGGCGATCCCACCGTAATCCCGGCCGAGCAAGCCGTCGCGATGGCAACCATCTTGGGCGCGCGCGCGGCGGGCCTCGATAAGGAAATTGGCTCGCTCGAAACTGGCAAGCGCGCCGACTTGATCACGCTGCGGCTGGACCGTCCGCATGCCGTGCCGCTCTATCACGTCTATTCGCAGATTGTTTACGCGCTCAAAGGCTCCGACGTCGAAGATGTTGCAGTGAACGGAAAGCCCATCGTTCGCAACGGCCGCTCATTGACGCTCGATCCAGCGCCCATCCTCGCCAAAGCGAAGGAATATGCCGCGAAGGTGAGTGCATCTCTTTCCAAGTAGGCCGGGCTCCAAATAACCCAGATCATCCACTCCGATTCGAAAATCAAATTGCGCGAGAGAGTAACATTCGATCACCTGCACTTAGCAGTTTCAAGTTTCAATCGGGGGTGATTCATGCAACTGAAGTTTCGTGCATCGATCGTTTCTCTTTCCACTGGTATTCTGCTCGCGCTCGTGCCGGCGTATGCCACCACCATCACCACTTACACCACCTTGTCGAGTTGGCAAGCTGCCACTACCGCCGGATATCAGACCGTAACGTTCGAGGGGCTGACGCCGGCCGGGACCGCGACCACCTATAACGCTCCCACCGGCGTAGTACAAGACGGAGTGGATTTCATCGGATACAATTCGTCCGGCTCGTCCGATATCCAGGTAGTGGACACCAGTTCCTTCTCCTGGTACGACTGGGGCACCGGCGATGCGCTGCTACAAAGCCTGAACCGGCCGAATTCCAGTTCGCCGCTTCCCTACATCGACATCGTGCTGCCGGCGAATATCACTTCGTTTGGCCTGGATTTGTTCAGCACCAGCCCGCAAGCCTTGAGCTACACCATCACGGTGGCCGGAAATCAATACACCGTGCCCACATATAGCCAGCCCACGCTGGCTTTCTGGGGAATCACGTCGGACACGCCCATCACTTCCATTCAGCTCACGCTGGCGGGAACCACGTACAACAGCTCGTCAAACGAATTGCTCGACAACTTCAGTTTCGGTGCGTCGGATCTGACAGCGGCTCCGGAAGCCGGGACGTACCTGCTGATTGGCACGGGACTGATCGGGTTCGTGGCGCTGCGAAAACGGTTGGTTCCCAGAAAATGATGCCGGCCGGGCTATAATCTTAGTTGATGACCAAGGCCAACTGGCGTCCCGCTGCTCTGTCCCTTACGGTATTGGGCGCCGCCGCGCGCTTGCTGCCGCATCCGCCGAACTTCGCGCCGGTGGGCGCCACCAGCCTGTTTGCCGGAGCTCGATTGCCGCGCTGGCAAGCGTACCTGATCCCGATGGCGCTGATGGCGGTCACCGATCCGATCCTCTCGGCTTTCTATGGCGTCCAGCCTTATACCCGGTACTCGCTGTTTGTCTACGTGAGCTTCCTGATCAGCGTCTGGCTGGGCCGCAGGCTTCGCAACACGGAAAGCATTTCCAGAATCGCCGCTGTCACGGTGGTAAACAGCATCCAGTTCTACCTGATCACCAACTTCGGGAGTTGGCTGTGGTTCCAGGCTTATCCTCACACGGCGGCGGGGCTGGCAAGCTGTTACATGGCCGCGATCCCGTTCTTCGGCTGGACGCTCGCTAGTGATATTCTCTACACCGGTGTTCTCTTCGGGCTGTACGCCTGGCTTAGCCGGACGGTGGCCAGCGGCGAACGCGTGCCTGTCGCCGCGTAAAGGCGCGGCTTGAAACGCGTAGCGCTTTCCTGGTCTAGCGGCAAGGACAGCGCGTGGTCCCTGCATTTGCTCCGGCAAGACCCTGGCGTTGAAGTTGTAGCGCTGGTCACCACCCTCAACCAACAGTTCGATCGCGTGGCCATGCACGCCGTCCGGCGGGAGTTGCTGGAGCTGCAGGCCGCGTCCGTCGGGGTGCCGCTCTGGACCGTTCCCCTCCCGTGGCCCTGTTCCAACGAAGAATACGAAGCTCGGATGCGCGATCTGTGCACCCGCGCCGTCAGCGCGGGCGTTGACGCAATGGCTTTCGGGGATCTCTTCCTGGCCGACATTCGGGCCTACCGGGAGAAACAGCTCGCCGGCACCGGCCTTCAGCCCTTGTTTCCGGTCTGGCAAATTCCTACGGACGAGCTGGCCCGGACCATGGTGGCTTCCGGACTGCGCGCGAAGATCACCTGCGTGGATCCGAAAGTTCTGGCTGCCGAATTCGCGGGGCGTGATTTTGACGCCCAACTGCTGGCCGACCTGCCTGCAGGCATCGATCCATGTGGCGAAAACGGCGAATTCCATTCTTTCGTTTATGATGGCCCAGGTTTCCGGCAACCTTTGGCGGTGACGGTCGTCGAAACGTTGGAGAGAGACGGCTTTGTCTTCGCCGATGTCGCACCCGCAGTTCCCGCAAGTAATTGATAATGCAATAGCGTTGAAAGTCTTGCGCTGCCACTATCATGGTGATATGCTTATGTTAGTTGATAGCAGGACACTAAGATTGTTATCAGAGGAATGAGTCATCCCATGGACTTCAACCGATTTACCGAAAAACTGCAAGAGGCCGTCCGATCGGCCCAATCCATCGCCGTGCAACACGGCAACCAACAGATCGACACCGAGCATCTCATGCTCGCCCTGCTCGACCAGGAAGGGGGCCTGGCGCCATCTATCCTGAACAAGGCTGACGCCCGGGTGGACGCCCTGCGCACGCGTTTCCAGCAGGAAGTAGACCGGCTGCCCAAGGTGTCCGGGACCGGAGGGAGTCCCGACCAGATCTACGTCACCAATCGCATCACCAAGCTGTTATCGCAGGCCGAAGAAGAAGCCAAGCGGCTGAAGGACGATTACGTTTCGGTGGAACACGTGCTTCTGGCAGCTACGGAAGACTCGGGCGTCACCGGCAAACTGTTCCGCGAATTCGGGGTCACCCGCGAACGCCTGATGCGGGCCTTGCAGGAGGTGCGCGGCAGCCAGCGCGTCACGAACCAAAATCCGGAAGCCACTTACGAAGCGTTGGAGAAATATGGCCGTGATCTAACGCAGTTCGCCTCGCAAGGCAAGCTGGATCCGGTGATCGGCCGCGACGAAGAGATCCGGCGCGTGATTCAGGTGCTGTCGCGCCGCACCAAGAACAATCCGGTGCTCATCGGTGAGCCGGGCGTCGGTAAGACCGCCATCGTGGAGGGCCTGGCCCAGCGCATCGTGCGCGGCGACGTTCCGGAGGGTTTGAAGGACAAGCGCGTGGTGGCGCTGGACATGGGCGCGCTGATCGCGGGCGCCAAGTTCAGGGGCGAATTCGAAGAGCGCCTGAAGGCCGTGCTGAAGGAAGTGCAGACGTCCGAAGGCCAGATTGTTCTCTTCATCGACGAGTTGCACACCGTCGTCGGCGCCGGTAAAGCCGAGGGCGCCATGGACGCCGGCAATTTGCTCAAGCCCATGCTGGCGCGAGGCGAACTGCACTGCATCGGCGCGACGACGCTGGACGAATACCGCAAATACATCGAAAAGGACGCGGCTCTGGAGCGCCGCTTCCAGACCGTTTTCGTCGACCAGCCGAGCGTGGAAGACACCATCTCCATCCTGCGGGGGCTGCGCGAACGTTATGAAATCCATCATGGCGTGCGGATCAAGGATTCCGCGCTGGTGGCCGCGGCCATTCTGTCGAACCGCTATATCAGCGACCGCTTTCTGCCCGACAAAGCCATCGACCTGGTGGATGAAGCGGCTGCGAAGCTGCGCACCGAAATCGATTCCATGCCGGCCGATCTGGATGAAATCCTGCGGCGGATCATGCAGCTGGAAATCGAGCGCGAAGCGCTGAAGAAAGAGTCCGACAGCGCTTCCAAGGACCGGTTGAAGAAGATCGAGAAGGAAATCGCCGATTTGAAGTCGGAGTCCGATGCACTGAAAGCACAATGGCAGGCCGAGAAAGCCGGCGTGCAAAAGCTGCGAACGTTGCGCGAGCAGATTGAGCAGGTGAGGATCGAGATCGACAAGGCCGAGCGGCAATACGATTTGAACAAGGCCGCTGAGCTGAAATACGGCAAGCTGACCAGCCTGGAGAGTCAGCTCCGCGCCGAGGAGACTCGGCTGGCGGAGAAACAGTCCGGTAAGAGGCTGCTGAAAGAGGAAGTGGACGAAGAAGACATCGCTCAAGTGGTCAGCCGCTGGACCGGCGTGCCGGTTTCCAAGCTCCTCGAGGGCGAAATGCAGAAGCTGCTGCACCTGGAAGACGAGCTGCATAAGCGGGTGATCGGGCAGGATGAGGCGGTGGAAGCGGTGGCCGAGGCGGTGATGCGCGCGCGGTCCGGGCTGAAGGATCCCAACCGGCCGATCGGAAGTTTCATCTTTTTGGGGCCCACGGGCGTGGGCAAGACTGAGCTGGCGCGCGCCTTAGCCGAGTTCCTTTTCGACAACGAAAAGGCCATGGTCCGGATCGATATGTCCGAGTATCAAGAGAAACATACGGTGGCCCGGCTGGTGGGCGCGCCGCCCGGTTACATAGGTTACGAAGAGGGGGGACAGCTAACGGAATCCGTCCGGCGTCGTCCATATTGTGTAGTCCTGTTCGACGAGATCGAAAAGGCGCATCCCGACGTGTTCAACGTGCTGCTGCAGATTTTAGACGACGGCCGTCTTACTGATGGCCAAGGCCGCACCGTGGATTTTAAGAACACCATCGTAATAATGACGTCCAACATCGGGAGCCCGCGCATCCTTGAATATAGGGGCGCCTTTGCGGGCGCCGGGTTCGAACGCATGAAGGAAACCGTGCTCGAAGAGTTACGCGGCCATTTTCGTCCGGAGTTCCTGAACCGGGTGGACGAGATTATCGTGTTCCATGCTCTCACCGAAGAGCACCTGAAGCAGATTGTGGAGATTCAGTTGGGAAGCCTGCGCAAGCGGCTGGCGGACCGTCACATCGATTTGGAATTGACGGATCGGGCACGCGGACATCTGGTCCGCTCGGGCTACGATCCAAGCTACGGAGCCCGGCCGTTGAAGCGGGCCATCCAGCGCGAAATTGAAACGCCATTGGCGCGCCGGATTCTGGGAGGCGAGGTCAGGGATGGCCACCGCGTGGTGGTGGACACCGACGCTGCCGGTCAACTGGTTTTTGAATCTAAAGCAATGAGTCGCGAGCGTGAAGCGGCTTTCGAGGAAGTTTAGTACAAAGGAATTGAGCTAATCAAGCTGGAGGAAGCCTAACTTATGAAGGGTTACATCAGTAAATCCACGGCCGCTTTACTGGCTGTTATTGCCATGCTGGTGGGCGCGCTCGTCGTTACCATTACAACTACGCATCGTATTCCCATTTTCCTGGACACCGCTCACGCCGCTACAGCGAACGGTGAGATGCCATTTACCACTTTCGCCCCGGTCGTGAAACGGGTTGTGCCGGCGGTGGTGAATATTTCGTCTTCCAAGGTGGTAAAGGATCAAGGGGACGAAGGCGGAGGCATTTTCAGCGATCCATTATTCCGGCAGTTCTTTGGCAACCGCGCGCCGCAGCAGGAACAGCCGCGCTCGGAGCGCGCCACCAGTCTCGGTTCTGGCGTGGTGGTGAGTCCGGATGGCTACATCATCACCAATAACCACGTGGTGGACGGGGCGACGGATGTGAAAGTATCGTTCGCCGACAAAGAAGAATATCCGGCCAAGGTGATTGGAACCGACAAGTACACCGACATTGCGGTGCTGAAGATCACCAGGTCGGGCCTGACCACGCTGCCCTTCGGAGACTCCGCGCGCGCTGAAGTGGGCGACGTGGTGTTAGCCATCGGCGAGCCGTTCGGATTGGGCCAGACCGTGACCATGGGCATCATCAGCGCCAAGGGCCGCGCCGGCCTGGGCATCGAGCGGTTTGAAGATTTTATTCAAACCGACGCCGCCATCAACCGCGGCAATTCGGGCGGCGCGCTCGTCGATACGCATGGCAACCTGGTGGGCATCAACACCGCCATCCTGTCTGGTGAAACGGGCGGCAACCAGGGGATCGGGTTTGCCATTCCCGCCAATCTGGTCCGCAACATCATGGACCAGATCATGAAGAACGGTAAAGTGACCCGCGGATACATGGGCATCCTCCCGCAAGAGCTGACGCCAGATTTGGCGAAAGCCTTCGGAGCGAAGGGTGTCGCAGTGGCTCAGGTGGAACCCAAGAGTCCCGCGCAAACGGCTGGGCTGAAGGTGGGCGATGTCATCACCGCCGTCAACGGCAGCCCGGTGGAAGACGTGAATACATTCCGGTTAGAGATCGCCGGCTTCGCTCCCGGAACCACCGTGCACCTCAAGGTGAATCGCGAAGGCCAGACGCTCGACATTCCAGTGACGCTCAGCAAATTCGATCTGGAAGCTGAGAACAACGGCGGCAGCCAGGGCAATCTTCCCAATGGCGGTGAAAAGGGAGCTTTGAACGGCGTATCGGTTCAGGCTTTGACGCCGGACCTCCGTCAGCAGCTGCAGATTCCCGATGGCACGCAAGGCGTGGTCATCACTGATGTGGACCCGAACTCGCAGGCCTCGGCTGCCGGGCTCCAGCAGGGCGATGTGATCGTCCAGGTGAACCGCCAGCCTGTGGTCAATATCTCTGAGTTCAATAACGCCATCAGAGCAGGGGCTTCCCACGACTCTACGCTGCTGCTGGTAAAGAGAGGCCAAGGCACGCAGTTTGTTGTAGTTCCAAACAAGTAAGCCGTCCCCTCGGGGCCGGTCAGTCTTGAGTGCAAGGGAAGCAGGTTTCTTGAGTGGGAAACCTGCTTCTTTTTGTCTCTGCGCGCATCCAACGTATTGAGCCGGAACGAGTCGGCATCGAATCTATGAGCGAAAAAAGCAAAAGCTGGCCAACCTTCCTGGCGGAACCTCCCGAGCCGTGGCAACCCTCGGCCGATGTCTACCGCACCAAGGACGGTTGGGTAGTGAAATTGGACCTGGCGGGCGTCCAAATCTCGGACGTTACGGTGGCCCTTCACGGACGGCGCTTGATCGTCAGTGGCGTGCGCCGCGACTCGTTCCTCGAAGAGGGTTCCAGCCATTACTTAATGGAGATCTCGTATAACCGCTTCGAGCGCTCCCTAATGCTGCCGGCAAATCTTCAAAACGCGCGCGTGACCATTGCGGCGCGTGAAGGGCTGTTGCTGGTGAGGATGATCATGGAAGGAAATGAAAATGTCTGAACAACCTGTTGTCTACACATTGCCAGTGTTGCCGCTGAAGAGCGCGGTGCTGTTCCCATATCTGCTGATGCCCTTATCGGCGGGCCGCCCGGCGTCCATTGCCGCGGTGGAAGCCGCGCTTGCCAGCGAATCGAAGGAGATTTTAGTATTCACGCAGCGCGATGCCGACGTTGATTCGCCCGGCCACGACGATCTGTACGCCATCGGGACCAAGGCGGTGATCCGCAAGATGAATCGCTCCGCCGAGGGTCACCTCGAATTGATGGTTTTGGGCATGGAGCGCGTCACGCTATTGAAGCTCGACAGCTCCGAGCCGTTCCTAAAGGGCCGCGCTGTGCCGCTGCCGCTGCCGGAAGATAAAGGTCCAGAGATTGAAGCGCTGCAGGGCGCGCTGGTGGAACTCGCCGGCGAGGCTTTGACGCTGGCCCAGCCGAACACGCCGCAGGAATTGCGCGGATTGCTCGCGTCCAACGACGACCCGCTGCGCCTGAGTTTCGTTCTGGCTGCCATGTTCAGCCTGGACGCTGAAAAGTGCCAGTCGCTGCTGGAGGCGCCCACGCGCGCCGAAGCTCTGCGCATGCTGCATCGCTACCTGATGCATGAAGTGCAGGTGCTGGAATTGCGCAACAAGATCACCACCGAAGCTCGCAGCGAGATGAGCAAGGAGCAGAAGGATTACTTGCTGCGCCAGCAGATGCGGGCCATCCAGCAGGAACTGGGCGAAAAAGGCGAACAGGCCGAAGCGCAACAGTTGCGCGAACGCCTGGAGAAAGCCGGCCTGCCGGAAGACATCCTGAAGGAAGCCAAGCGCGAGCTGGACCGGTTGGAAAAGCTGCCTCCGGGCGCGCCGGATTACAACGTCATCCGGACTTATCTCGATTATGTCCTGGAGTTGCCATGGACTAAGAGCACCGAAGACGCGCTCGACATCGCGCGCGCTCGCCAGGTGCTGGATGAGGACCACTTCGGATTGAAAGATGTGAAGGAGCGCATTCTGGAACATCTGGGCGTGTTGAAGCTGAACCCCAACGCCAAGGCGCCCATCCTGTGCTTCGTCGGCCCTCCCGGAGTTGGTAAGACTTCCCTCGGCCAGTCCATCGCGCGCGCCTTGAACCGCAAGTTCGAGCGTATGAGCCTGGGCGGATTGCATGATGAAGCCGAATTGCGCGGCCATCGCCGGACGTATATCGGCGCTTTGCCCGGCCGTGTGATTCAAGCCATGCGGCGCGCGGGCGCCAACAATCCCGTGCTGATGCTGGACGAAGTGGACAAGCTGGGCCACGATTTCCGCGGCGATCCGGCGCACGCTTTGCTCGAAATCCTGGATCCGGAACAGAACAAATCGTTCCGCGATAACTACCTTGATCTGCCTTTTGACCTTTCGAAGGTGCTGTTCGTCACCACGGCCAATGCGCTGGACACCATCCCGCAGCCATTGCTGGATCGTATGGAGATCTTGCGGCTGGCCGGTTATAGCGAGGAAGAGAAACTCGAAATCGCCAAGCGCTATCTGATTCCGAAACAGCTCAAAGAGACTGGGCTAACCGTGGAGCAGTTTACGCTTCCGGATCAGACGGTGCGGAAGATCATCTCGGGCTACACTCGCGAAGCAGGCCTTCGCAGGCTGGAGCGTGCCATCGGCCGCGTCACTCGCAAGGTGGCGTTGAAGTTCGCCGAAGGGGTACTTTCTAATGCGACCGGACCGTTTACGGTGAGCCTGGATGAGCTGGTGGAAATGCTGGGACCGGAGCCGTTCAACCAGGAAGAAGCGCGGCGCGATCTGCCGCCCGGCGTTTCAACGGGCCTGGCGTGGACCGAAAGCGGTGGCGACGTCCTGTATATCGAAGCCACGCTGCTGCCGGACGGCAAGGGTTTGACCTTGACCGGCCAACTGGGCGAAGTGATGCAGGAGTCCGTGAAAGCGGCCCAGAGCTACATCTGGTCGCACGCGGGGGATTTCGATATCGACCCGGCGCTGTTCAGGACTTCCGGCGTGCACGTGCACGTTCCGGCGGGCGCTATCCCGAAGGACGGGCCGTCGGCCGGCGTCACGATGGCTACCGCCTTGACCTCGCTCTATACCAAGCTGCCGGCTCGCAGCGATGTGGCGATGACCGGTGAGATTACGCTGACCGGACTGGTGCTGCCCATCGGCGGCATCAAAGAAAAGGTGCTGGCCGCGCGGCGGGCTGGCATCCACACCGTGATCATGCCTAAGGCGAACCAAAAGGATCTGCGCGACCTTCCCGAGGAAGTTCGCAAAGAGATGGAGTTCATCTTCGCTCAGCGCGTGGAGGACGTTCTTCGAACGGCCATCCCGCAGTTGGGCGAGCGGATGGACTCGTGCAAAACCCGGCCGATCATCCACGCGGCATAAGGCGGCAAGCCGAAGAAGCGGCAAGCCGAAGAGCCGCGAGCAAGGCCGGGGAGTAGGCAACAGAGCGCGGAGGCATTTCAGACATGCCTTCGCGCCTTTTTTTGGTGCCCTTTTTGTAAGCAACCCAATGGTTGCGTTTGGAGGCACGGTTCTGTTAATCTGCAACCTGGAGGTTGCTGATGAGCACAGTCCGTATCGAGAAAAAGATTCTTCTGCATGCGCCGCTGGCCCGGGTGTGGCGTGCACTCTCCGATTCCACGGAGTTCGGGTCCTGGTTTGGCATGAGGTTTCACGGCCCATTCGCGCCGGGAGCGCGGATGACCGGCGTTATCGTGCCCACCACCGTGAATGCTGAAGTGGCGAAAGCACAAAAGAAATACGAAAACTTGCCGTTCGAGATCACCATCGAAGAAATGGAACCGGAGCGCTTGTTCTCCTTTCGCTGGCATCCCGGCGCCGTGGATCCCGCCATCGATTATTCGCAGGAGCCGACTACACTCGTCGCGTTTTCTTTGGAGGAGGTTGCGGATGGAATCCTGCTGACCGTCACAGAGTCCGGCTTCGATCAAATCCCTTTGGAGCGCCGGGCCAAGGCGTTCACGCAAAACGAGCAAGGCTGGAGCATGGTGGTGAAGCTAGTCGAGGAGTACGTCGCTCATGCCTAAAAGCCCGTCTGCCATGGCGAAGAGTTCCGCGGCCATTTTCGCGGCGCTGGGCGACGAGACACGCTTACGGATTGTCCTCCGGCTTTCGGACGGCGGGCCGATGTCGATCGCCCGGCTGACCGCGGGCTCCCAGATTACCCGTCAGGCCATCACCAAACACCTGCGCGTGATGGAGGAAGCCGGCCTGGTGCACAGCCAGCGGCACGGGCGCGAGAGCGTCTGGCAATTGGAGCAGCGGCGCCTGCGAGACGCGCGCCACTACCTTCGCCTGATCTCAAAACAGTGGGACGACGCTCTCGGCCGGCTGCGTAACTTCGTGGAGAAATGACACCAGCCCCGTTTATGGGAGTCTAAGAATTGAGGGGCTACCCATGAATGTGAGAGACAAAATCGTAGTCGTCACCGGCGGCGCCAATGGCATCGGGCGTGCCCTGTGCCGGCGGTTTTCGGCGGAAGGCGCGAAAGCGGTTGTGGTGGCGGATGTCGAGCACGAAGCGGCCCGCAGAGTGGCGGCGGAAATTGGCGGGTGGGACATCAATGCCAACGTCGCCAGCGAATCCGATATCCAGATGCTGGTGGACGCGGTCCTGAAGCGGTATGGGCAAATCGATCTCTTTTGTTCCAATGCCGGCGTCGGAGTGGAAGGCGATTGTTGCGCGCCGGATCGCGATTGGCTGCGCTCCTGGGAAGTGAATGTGATGGGCCATGTCTACGCCGCGCGTGCCGTGCTGCCGGGCATGCTGGCGCGCCAGCAAGGCTACTTGCTCCACACCGTATCGGCCGCGGGATTGCTCACCATGCTCGGCTCCGCGCCTTACACCGTCTCCAAACATGCCGCGCTCGGGCTGGCCGAATGGCTCAGTATCACGTACGGCGACCGAGGGATCAAGGTCTCCGCGCTCTGCCCCATGGGCGTAAAAACGCGCATGCTGGAGCGCGCCGAATTCGGCGGCGGCACATTCCTGCTGGACGATGCCATCGAACCAGAAGAAGTAGCCGAAGCAGTGATTCAGGGGCTGGCCGCCGAACAATTCCTGATCGCCCCGCATCCCAAGCTTCTGGAGCATCTGCGCCGCAAGGCCAGCGATTATGACCGCTGGCTGGCCGGGATGCGGCGCCTGGAAGCCAATATGATCCCTCTGAAGACGCTCTCGTAATCAGCCACGCGTCTTCAACAGAACTTTGTCGGAATAGATGAGCACCAGTTCCTGGTTCTGATTGAACACCGATGTTTCAAAGGTCACCAGGCCTCGCCCCGGTTCTTTCTCCGTCTTCGAAATCACCCTTTTCGCTACGTGGATGGTATCGCCGATAAACACCGGCTGGGTGAACCGCAGGCGATCCACGCCATAAAACGCAATCACGGTGTCTTGTACCTGGTTCATCTGGACGCCTAACCCCACCGCGATGCTGAACACCAGCGTGCCGTGGGCGATCCGCCGGCCGAATGGCCCCGCGGCGGCGTAGGTTTCGCTCATGTGCAGTTCCACGAAATCGCCGGAGATTCCAGCGAAGTTGACGATGTCGGTCTCCGTGATGGTGCGCGTGCGGGAGGTGCTCACGCTTTCGAGCGCGAAGTCCTCAAAACACCAGCTCACCGGCCACTCTCCGCTTTGTTCGCTTCGCTTGACAGAACCACACGTGTAATCCTACCTTGAAACTTCATGCGCAAAAAAGTCACAGTAGTGGGAGCTGGGAACGTGGGCGCCAATTGTGCGCTCCGCATCGCCGGCAAAGAATTAGCGGACGTCGTGCTGGTGGACGTCGTGGAAGGGGTGCCGCAAGGCAAGGGACTCGACCTGCTGGAATCCGGCCCCGTGGAAGGATACGACGTCAGTATCACGGGAGCCAATGATTATGGCCCGACGGCGAATTCCGACATCATCGTCATCACGGCCGGGTTTCCGCGCAAGCCGGGAATGAGCCGCGACGATCTGCTGATCGCTAACTATGAAGTGGTGAAGACGGCGACCGAACAGGCCGTGAAGGCGTCGCCCAACGCGATCCTGATCCTGGTGACGAATCCTCTGGACGCCATGTGCTGGACTGCGTTCCAGGTTTCCAAGTTTCCCAAAACGCGCGTCATCGGCATGGCCGGCGTTTTGGATACCGCGCGTTTCCGCACTTTCATCGCCGACGAGCTGAACGTTTCGGTGACCAACGTCACGGCGTTGGTGCTGGGCGGCCATGGCGATACCATGGTCCCCATCTCGCGCCTCACCAACGTCTCCGGTATTCCGCTTAGCGAACTGCTGGATCAGCCGACTATCGACCGGCTGGTGCAGCGCGCCCGCGATGGCGGCGCCGAAATCGTCAAATACCTCAAGACTGGAAGCGCCTACTACGCGCCGTCGGCAGCGGCGGTGGAGATGGTGGAGTCCATTCTCAAGGACAAAAAGAAAGTGCTGCCATGCGCCGCGTATCTGGAAGGCGAATACGGCATCAAGGGACTTTATGTCGGCGTGCCGGTGAAGCTGGGTGCGAAAGGTATCGAAAAGATTTTCGAGATCAAGCTGGAGCCTGGCGAGCAGGCTGCGCTGCACAAGAGCGCGGCCGCGGTGCAGGAGCTGGTGGACGTGATCAAAACCAAGATGGCTTAGCCAATCTGTCCGTGGCATTGCGCTTGAGGGAGCTTGACGTGTAGCCTCGATGAATGGCGCGCCTTTTGCCATTGCTGATCGCCACTTTTCTCGGGGCGTGGCAGATATGCGGTCAACCGCCGTCCCAACGCCCCTCGTTTGAAGTGGCTGATATCAGACCGAGCACTCAAGCAAACGCCTTGGAATCGAAGGAGCGAATCCTTCCTAGTGGGAGGGTTGAATTACCCGGCGAAACCGTGGTGAGTCTGATTATGTTCGCCTACAGCGTGCAGGGAAACATGATTGAAGATGTTCCCAAATGGGCCCGGGACAGCCACTTCGATATTATCGCCAAGTCTTCGCCCAACCCGTCAAGGGCAGCCCTTCGCATGATGGTGCAATCGCTCCTGGCGGAACGATTTAAGCTCGCGTTCCATACTGAGGACAAGAGCATGGCGGTCTTCGTTCTGACGGTCGCAAAAAATGGACCGAGGCTTCAAAAAGCTTCGGGAGGGCGGCAGCAATGCCGCTGGAGGAAGGTCGAACTCGGCGTGATGCGACGAGAGTGTCAGAACCTTACGATGTCGGAATTTGCCAGCCAGCTACCGAGATTCCCAGTCGGGATTGATCGACCGGTCATAGACGAGACGGGACTGAAGGATGCCTACGACTTGCAGTTTGAAGTAGGATTTGTACGGCCTATGGTTGTCAGCGCACGCGACGGCAACTTCTTTCCAAACACAGACAGTGGAGGACCCTCCATATTCTCGGCTCTCGAAAAGATCGGGCTCAAACTGGAGAGCCGGAGAGCCGCTCAACCGAATATCGCTATAGATCACGTCGAGCCGACCATCCCAGAATTAGCGGCAGCGCTCGGTTTGAAACGGAGCTCACGGGATCGGGCCTCAAGCCTAACGACTATAGTCAGAGTCACGCCACGGCTGCAAGACTACGCTTGGCCAATCACCTTTTCTTTGGTCCGATCGGCACATTAACCAATGAGCTTTTTTGCGCAGGGCAGGATCGGTCTTCGTCTCCAACTCCAAACCGAGCGAGAATCTCAACCGTGTGGACTTGGAAGACGGATCGATTTCGAGCGCGTTCAGGCACCGCCCAATTAGCAGCCGCAACGCATGGCGTCTTGCTCGGCGGCAATCTACCCAAGAGGCGATCACCCTGCCATTTTGTCGAAGCCACCAAGCGGGCCATGCGTCCATCGAAGTCAGCTCCCACTCTCCGTGTGGTTGGTGCTGTCTAACATTACCCTTAAGGTCGGTGAAGGTGCCGCCAGGTGTCAAAGACCCAAAATCCAGAAAGAGGCAAGGCGCAAAACTGCTCCACACATGGCTGACACTCAGTCCGACAACCGGGCCGTGCCAGAATCTATACATACAGTCGTGAAGTTGGATGGAGCATCACGCCGACGGGAAAGGGAACCGTGACCCGTAGAGAACCATGCCCATAAATCCGATGGTGCCCTTGGAGTGCAACTGCTCGAAGCCGGCGGCGAGCAACGCGGACTCCGCATCAGAAGCGGTCCAACGGGGCGCTTTAGGCATTCACCTCGACTGCGGTAGTGAGAATCTCCCGGCTGAGAAACGCATCGCGTTCACTCTCAGGCAAGGTCTCAAGGGTAGAGTTCAATCGCCTCCTTGATGTCGCTGATCGTCTCTTCGAGACCGCGCCCTGCCACTGACGACCCTTCAATTCGGGACACCACGCGTAGAAGCCGTGCTCGTCTTTTTCGATGATTACGCTTGCTTTCCGAGCCATTATCTCTTTCCGAGCCATTATCTTAAGTGTAGCGCCCGCACCCTCCGCTTGCGGTAAACTCGTGCTGGCATGCTTTCCGTGCTCCGAAAGGCTGCGCTGTTCCTGATCGTCCCAATTTTTGTGTTTGCCATTTACGATGTCCCGATCTTCTATTCCAGGTGGCGCTACACACGCAATGAGGAGCGAGCGGGGCGAGCCATAGAAGCACAGCAAGCGGGCCGGACGATCGCCATGCTTGGTGGTGGTGAACTGAAAATCTTAAACTTCTACGGCCCTAACGCTGTTCGACGAGGAGAGCACGGCATGATCTGCTACGGTGTCTATGGCGCTAAATCGGTACGAATTGAGCCACCCGTAGAGAAATTGCAACCGGCTTTGGCGCATTGTTTACAAGTATCGCCGGCTGTGACTACAGAGTACAAATTAGTGGCACAGGATGGAACAGGGCACACTACCACTAAAGAGCTCACGATCCAAGTCAGGCGTTAGACGGTCTAGCATTTTCCAATCGAAGGATGAGCATGAAAATCGGACAGGGAATGAGGAGGCCGCGCAGCGGCCGACTTCCTTTCTTTGGTTTTTGGTTTTCAGAGAGAGAACGGTGGTTATGGTCGCGAGCGGTCGTGGGAAAGTGGGAAACCTGCTTTTGGTTTTCCACTTTTCCATGGACGCGAAGCCGGGCGGTGGGAATGTGGGAATCTCGCGCTTTCTGCGAGATTTCCAAGGGACGGTGGAAAGCGTGGGAAACCCGCTCTTGGTTTTCCACGCTTTCCACGGGCCCGGCATTTCCACGGCCCTCCGTTAGCGGAACTTCGGCAAGGACGGCGTCTGGCATTGCCGAAGCAGCTTGGCCTTGGCCGCGCTCATCCGGCGAGCGCATTCGGTGTCGCTGATCGCCAGCGACCGCTTTTCCAGTTCCCGCAAACTCAATCCCGGTTTCAAAAAGCTCTCCCCTTCGGGCAGCGATTGCAGTTTCTCGAACGGCGTCCGGTAGTCCTCGATCTTGTATTTGCGTTGGCGTTTGCCGCGCTCGTCCAAGCTCACTGTCGCGAATCCGCAGGGCCGGTGAAAGTTCAGGTACGGATTTAAATGCTCGGCGTAGAAGTTCTGCAGCTCCCCGGCGTGTGCGCCGGCGATGTGTCCGTAGCCGATCAACTTGCGGATCACCGCACCGTTCTTGCCTTCCACCAGTGCATTGTCCTGGCTTCGGCACGCTCGGCTCTTGGTGAATTCGGCGTGCAACTTCCGCAGCATTTCCGCCACTCGATGGTTGATATACTCCGAGCCGTTGTCGGCATGAAAACCGCGGATCGGAAATGGAAATTGCGCCAACACCGCTGCCAGCACCGGCATCAGATAGGCCTCGCTGATCTTCTCGGCGCAGCCCACCACTTGCCATTGCGTCACCGCATCCACGGCGTTGATGTGATACACGCCCTTGGTTCCCGCGCTGTCCCCTTGATGCACCGTATCCACGCGCACATACCCCGGCCGCCCTTCCGGATCGGGCTTGCGCCGCTGTCCGATGGCGGCCGCAGTGGACTGCGTCGGTTCGAACACCGCCGCCTGGTTGCGATAGCGCGCGCTCGCCCGCAGGTTGTACAAGTGCGCCACGCTGATCTTCGACAGTCGCTCGCACTGCTTCTCTCCGAACTGTTCGTAGGCGCGCTGCAAGATCCGGCGCGTGGCGGGTCCGCTCAACCGCCTGTGTGCCCGATCCACGTCCGCTAACAACGCAATGTCTTCCGCCGTGTACCTCACTGCGAACGCGTGCCGTTGGTACGACTGGGGCCGTATTACGCCGCAATCGAGATACGCCCGGATCAACCGCGTGGTCTGCGCCTCGCTCAACCCGGTCACTTTCCGCAGGTAGGCCCGTACCAAGCCCCGCTCGCCTTTTCCCAAACTTCGGTACTTCTGCGCCGCCAATACCCGCTCCACCCACAGGTATCGTTCCTCCCGCCCGCCACTGCTGAACTCGATCGGCTCGCTCGACCGCAAAAACTCTCGGATCTGATCCCGGCTCAGGCTCTCGGCATTCTGCATCCGTATCTGCACCCGGCCGCGCCACGCCTACCCCATTGTTCCCGTTTTCATGCTCATCTTCCATTGGAAACCGCCCCAGCCAATTCACTAGTTTCATGCTCATCTTGCGTTGGACAATTCTGTCTGTCGACGCATCCTTTCAGGCACTACCATACTCGCTATACTAAACATTAGATGCACGAAATGGCTGTTTTCTGGCTCCGTATGGCCACGGCACTGTACGGGGTTGGGCTGCTGCACGTCATGGCGGTCCTGCTGCGCCGGAAGGAGGGTTTCCTCAAGCCCGCGCTGTTCGCGTTTCTCATCGCGGCCACGCTGCATTTTGTCGCGATCGTGGAAATGACCGTCGCCATCGGACATCTGCCGGTGGACAATTTCTTTGAATCCGCTACGGTATGCGCTTTCCTGATTGCGGTGCTGTTTCTCTTCGTGTATTGGCGCTACGACGCCGCCAGCCTCAGCGTGTGCATCTTCCCGCTGGTCTTCGTGCTCACGCAAGTGGGCGCCATGGAAACGCCCATCGGCTCGTTTCCCAGCACGAATGTGCGGGCCCTTCTGCTGGTGCACGTGATGATGGTGCTGCTCGGCTATGCGTCGTTATTGCTGACCGCGGTGGCTTCGTTTTTCTATCTCATTCAGGAGCGCCAGCTCAAGCGCAAGAAGCCGCTCGATCTGCCCGAGTTCATCGCGCAGCTTTTTAAGCGCCTCCCGCCGCTCGCGACGCTTGACAACCTGATCACCAATGCCATGAGCTTCGGCTTCGTGTTCATCACGCTGGGCGTCATCGCGGGCAGCACGTGGGCGTTTATCGACGCGGGCACGGCCTGGATACGCGATCCGCGCATCGCGCTGGCCTTCATCACCTGGGGCTTCTATCTCACCATGGTCTTCCTGCGCCAGACCGCGGGATGGAGAGGCCGCAAGGCCGCGCTGATGGCCGTGGCCGTGCTCTGCTGCTCCGGCCTCACCTGGGCCGCGCATGTGGGCCTGCGCAACCTGATCGCCAAATGAAATTCTCCATCACAGGCGTGAATCACAAGAGCGCACCGGTGGAGGTGCGGGAACGCCTGGCGTTCGACGAGAGCGCTTTGTCGCAAGCGCTGATTTCGCTCAAGGGCCGGCCGGGCTTCTGCGAGGGCATGATCCTTTCCACCTGCAATCGCGTGGAAGTGGCGCTGACCTGCGAGGAGAACGCCCATTCGCTGGCGGTGGACCAGTTTCTGGCCGACACCCGGCAGGTGCAGCGCGAATGGGTGACGCCCTATCTTTATCGCTTCGAAGACAGCGACGCGATCCGCCATTTGTTCCGCGTAGCCTCCAGCCTGGATTCCATGGTCATCGGCGAGCCGCAGATTCTGGGGCAGCTCAAGTCGGCTTACTCGCTCGCCAAGGAGCACGGCGCGGTTAGCGGATTCATGGACACGCTGCTCACGCGCGCGTTCAATGTCGCCAAGCGCGTGCGCTCGGAAACCGACATTGGCGAGAATGCCGTCTCTGTCAGCTATGCGGCAGTGGAGCTGGCGCGTGAAATCTTCGGCTCGCTCTCCGGCAAGAAGGTGATGATCATCGGCGCCGGCAAGATGTCGGAGCTGGCTGCCCGGCACTTGAAGCGCAGCGGCGTGGGGCAGATTCTGGTCACCAACCGAACGCATGAACGCGCTCTCGAAATGGTGGAGCTGTTCGAGGGCAAGCTGGTGGATTACACGCGCTTTCTCTCGGTGCTTCCGGAAGTGGACATTGTCATCGCGTCCAGCGGCGCGCCGCAGTACATCATCGTGCGCGACGACATGAAGAAGGTGCTGGAAGCGCGCCGTAACAAACCGATGTTCCTGATCGACATTGCAGTCCCGCGCAACATTGAGCCCACCGTAAATGAGCTCGACAACGTTTTCCTCTACGACATAGACGACCTGCAGAAGGTGATCGACACGAATCTCCAGGGCCGCCAGAACTCGGCCGAGGATGCCGAGGCCATCATTCACGAGGAAGTGGAGCGCATGGTGGCGCGCCTGAAGGCTCGCGAAGTGGCGCCCACCATCATCAAGCTGCAAGAGGAGCTGGAACGGCTGCGGACGACCGAAATCGCGCGCTGGCGATCGAAGTTCGGGACGCTGACTCCGGAGCAGGAACAAGCCTTCGAAGCGTTCACCAAAAGCATGATGAACAAGATCGCCCACGGACCCATCTCTGAAATCCGGCGCCAGGCTTCGCAGCCGGATGGGCACCATATCATCACCGCCGTCCGAAAGGTTTTCCGCCTGGATTAGCATGGTGGGCCTGACATGCTGACCATCGGCTCGCGCGGTTCCCAGCTTGCCCTTTGGCAGGCACACTGGATTCAAGCTCGTCTTGAAAAACTGGGCGAGCAGTCTCGAATCGAAATCATCAAAACCACCGGCGACAAGATCACCGACGTGGCGCTGTCACAGGTGGGATCGAAAGGGCTGTTCACCAAGGAAATTGAGGAGTCCCTGCTGGCGAGCGCGATTGACATCGCGGTCCATAGCTTGAAAGACATGCCCACCGATTTGCCGGCGGGCCTCACGCTTGCCGCGATCCCTGAGCGCGAAGATCCGCGCGATGCCTTGATCGGATGCGCGCTGGCCGATCTTGCTTCAGGCTCTCGCGTAGGCACCGGTTCGCTGCGACGCGCCGCTCAGCTTCGTGCTCTTCGACCGGATTTGCAAATCGAAGACATTCGCGGCAACGTGGATACGCGCTTGCGCAAACTGGATGAAGGCCGCTACGATGCAATTGTTCTGGCTTCGGCGGGCCTGCGGCGGCTGGGCTGGGAGAATCGAATCACCGAACTGTTCGATCCCGGTATCATGTGCCCGGCGGTGGGGCAGGGTGCGCTCGCTGTGGAGACTCGCGATGATGGCGGTCCTGAGTTTCAGGCGGCCCAGCAGTTGAATCACGCTGAAACTCGCGCTGCGGTAACTGCGGAGCGTTCGGTGCTGGCTTCATTGGGCGGGGGGTGCCAGGCGCCGATGGGAGCGCATGCTTTTATCAACAAAGAGCATGGAGGCGAAATGCTTTTCCTGCTGGCGCTCATCGTTTCGCCCGATGGCGTGAAGCTGGTGCGCAAGGAAATGCAAGGGCCGGTTGCGGATGCCGCGGCTCTCGGCCGGACCCTCGGCGAAGAACTTCTCGCCAACGGCGGAAAACAAATTCTCGACGCCGTGTACGGCGCGCAGGCATGAACAAGGTCTACCTGGTTGGCGCCGGCCCGGGCGACCCTGGCCTGATCACCGTGAAAGGCCGCAAGCTGCTGGCTACGGCCGATTCCATTCTCTACGATAATCTGGCGAACGAGCATCTGCTGGATCTCGCGCCGAAAACCTGCGAGCGCATTTACGTCGGCAAGAAAAAGTCGGTGCATGCGTTTCCGCAGGAAGAAATCTGCGCCATGATGGTCGACCGCGCGCGCCGCGGCCTGAACGTGGTGCGTCTCAAAGGCGGCGATCCATTTATCTTCGGACGCGGCGGCGAAGAGCTGGAGGCTTTGGCCGAAGCGGGCGTGCAATTTGAAGTGGTGCCGGGCGTCACTTCACCGCTAGGAATCGCGGCGTACAGCGGCATTCCGCTGACGCACCGCGCCCACAACAAGGTGCTGACCTTCGTTACCGGCCACGATGTGCAAGCCATCGATTGGAGCAAGGTGGGGCAGACGGAGACGCTGGTCATTTTCATGGGCATTTTCTCGATTCGTGAAATTGCGGTTGAGATCATGCGCCATGGCCGCGCGGGTGAAACGCCGGCGGTCGCGGTGCGGTGGGGAACGCGGCCAGACCAGGAATCGGTGACTGGAACGCTTGCGACCATCGCGGATCGCATCGAACAAGCTGGGTTGAAACCGCCCGCGACCGTGATCGTGGGTGAAGTTGTCGCGCTGCGGGAAAAGATCGACTGGTTTGAAAAGCTGCCGCTGTTCGGGCGCAAAATTGTCGTCACGCGCGCCGCGGATCAGGCCGCTGAATTTTCCGAGCGGTTGCGGGCACTGGGAGCAGACGCGATCGAATTGCCGGTGATCGCGCTCGAACCTCCGGCCGATCCCACACCGCTCGACCGCGCGATCGAAAACCTGGCTACCTATGACTGGCTGATTTTCACCAGTGTGAACGGAGTTCGCTTCTTTCTGGATCGGCTGGATCGATCGCCGCATGATTTGCGCTCGCTCCAGGCCCGCATTTGTGCCATCGGGCCCGCTACGCGCAAGGCCATCGAGGATCTGCACCTCAAAGTGGACCGGATGCCCGAAGAATACGTCGCCGAAAGCCTTATCGAAGCGTTTGCCGGCGAAAATCTGGCCGGTAAGAAAATGCTTCTTCCGCGCGCCGCCGTTGCCCGCGACGTAATTCCGGTCGAACTGGCGAAGTTAGGCGCACAAGTGGATGTGGTAGAAGCCTATCGAAACGTTGTTCCGGCGAACTCGGCTGCTCGAGCCCGCGAAATTTTCTCCGCCGAGAAAAGGCCGGATTGGATCACCTTCACCAGCTCTTCCACCGTCAAAAATCTCCTAGCTCTTACGGGCCGGGAGGTGCTGGAAGGCGTTCGCATCGCGTCCATGGGGCCAGTAACATCGTCCACATTGTGCGCGCACGGTCTCAAAGTGGACGCGGAAGCCAAACAGTTCAATGTCGACGGATTGATCGACGCGATTCTCGCGGCCTACCAGATATAATCCTTGGCTTCATCGCGGCGTTCGTAGCTATCGAGCACGTGGACGACGCGGAGCTTTTTCAACTTGGTCGGATTCAGCGCGCCGATCGGAACATAAATGATGCGCCGGTTCAGATGCGCCGCGATGGAGCGGAAAATCGAGCGCGGCGGCTTGGAGGCCACATACACAACGAAACGCTGCTTGGAATAATCCAGAGCGGCCATCAATAAGCGCTCCGGTTTATTTTGCGCAAATTCGTAATCGGGATCGGTCCACACATCCAGCATGCGTCGGGGCGGCAGCGTCATCAAGAATCCGCCGTACTCGGCGCGGCCGATTCCCGGCCCCACCAAATGCTGGAACGGATGCGTGGAATAAAACGCCATGTCCGATTCGTTCTGATGTTCGCCCAGCCAAGTGGTGAGATATTGGTAGCGATCCTGGGGGTCTTCATCAAAGATGACCACGGTTGCGCCCACTTCGCCGGCGATGCGATCGAGCTGCCGCACGTAAATCTTCGCCTCGTGCCAATTGCGAATGGTCTCGCGCAGGTCGATTCCGTCCAGGATCGATGTCGTAAACGGCTCGGTCCGCGAGCGCTCCTCCGACAGCATGCTTTTCGCCTTGCGCTTCAGGAAACGGCCGTAATCCTCGATCACCAGGTCTTCCGGCGGATACGAACAAATGGCCGATCCATCGGTTTGCCGCGCCCACTCGCCTTCAAACTTTTCCTTCTTGCGCTCTTTCAGACCGCGCGGTACCAGGCGCTGTTTGGGACGCGGAAGACGGCGGCGCAGCCGGAGCTTTTTGGTGTTGATCCAAATTTCCTGGCTCGACAGATTCACCGTCTCCATCAAATTGCTGGCCGGCTTCTGCGCCGGATAGCGATTGGCCATCTGCCAAACTTCGTACGCGTAATTGTCGTCCACCACCGAACGCGCGGCCACGGTTAAATCGAAAACGCCTGCCATCAAATCGCCGCTGATGGACGCCAGATTGCGCGTGAAGCGGGCCAGCATGCGGCGCTGCCAGTATTCAATTTTGTCGCCGGTGTTTTTGACGTATTCTTTCTCGGCCTCGCGCAGCAAATCGAACTGGACCTTGGGGCGATCCACCGACCAATCGGGCGTCATCTGAGTCCGAAACAATTCGTAGCGATCTTGCAGGTACGGATATTCGATGGTGATCTCGGCCAGACAATCCGGATGGGGGTTCAGCAACCGGATATCGGGCAATGCAGTGCGGCGCGGCGTATCCTGCGGCACTTCCATCGCGTCCAGCACCTGGTCCAGCAGATTCAGCGAGACAACTACCAAGACCTGCGCCAATGGATCGGCGCCTTGCAGCTTCCACGCCATGCCGGCCGCATGCGCGGAGGTTTCCTCATTGCGAGGCTGTGGGTAAACGCGATAGGCATCGATGTAGCGGTTCAGGCCGATATAGCGGATCGAATAAGGATCGGGATAGGTGTCAGGTAAATGCGGGCGATCGCCCGAATCGGGCTCGATGAAAATCACTTCGGCGTCGATTTCAAGCGCCGTTCGCACGGCTTCGGTGAACGGATCGCACGGCTCTACCGGGACATAGATGGCACGCTCGTCATCCTTGGGATCGGGATAGAGAATCACAGTCATCTCCGGCAGGCGGGCCAGCGTTTGGAGGTAGACGTCTTCGAGCGAACCGGGGAGTTCGACGGCCACAATAGCCGGCCGATCGCGCAAAATCGCGCGCCGCACTTCGATGGCGAATTCGAGACGCCCCGGAATTACCGGGAAATAGGTGAAATTACCGCGCCGCAGACTGGCGGGATCTTCAAGCTCGAGGGACATACCGCAACGCCTCGTCCCCGAGCGTTTCGAGAATGGCCGTGCGCATCAGAAAACGCTCGTCGCTTTGGCTGGACAGCGTGAGCCCGTCGTCCAGACTTTTGAGTTTCATCACAAAGCGCGCGATGTTGATGCCGTCGCGCACGGTATAACGCTCGTCGGCCGAGTGCGCCTGCTGCAGGAACTCGGTGACGTAATTCAGAATGTGATCTTCGCCGAACGGCACGTTTTCCTTCAATATCGCGTATTCTTCGTGGCGCTCGGGAAAATCGATGGTGAGCTGCGGTTGCAGCCGGGAATGGATGTATTCGGGCAGATCGAAGGTGGACGCGTCGTCGTTCATGGTGGCCACCAGGCGGAATAAAGGATGCGCCTTGATCTTAATCCCGGTGACGATGGATTCGACATAGCGGCGGTTGTCGAGCAGCGGCGCGAGCGAAGCCCAGCTCTTTTCGCTCATGCGATTGCCTTCGTCGAGAATGACAACGCCGCCGCGCAGCATGGCGGTTACGAGGGGCGAAGCGACATAGCGCAGCCGGGATTGGCCTTCGATCACTGGCGTGACGAGCAAGTCTTCGGGACGGGTATCCACCGTCGCTTGCATGATGTACACTTCGCGGTTCAGGCGCTTGGCAGCGGCGTAGGCAAGGGTGGTTTTGCCGACGCCCGGCTTGCCCAGCAGGCGCGGGTTCATGGGAACGTCCGCGGAATCCACCACCAGCCACGCGGCGAGTAGTTGGCGCATCACTTCTTCCTGGCCCACCCATGTCACCGTGAGTTCATCGGGATGAGCGAGATGAAGAGTAACGCCTTCGATCTCTACAACCATACGACTGTTATTCTAGCTTGTTGGGGTATTCGAGGTTGGGGATTATGGCCGGATGTGGATCGGCTCAGGCGGCTGCCGCGGCTCCGGCACGCGCAGCGATGACCAGGGGCTTGGAAGGCGTGGCGGCCTCGTCATAGGCCCGCATAAACGCGTGAGCCATGGGATGGCAGCCGGGCGAAGCGTAAAGCTGGAAGAAGATGCGATGGACACCCGAGGGCAGGAGGTCTGGGCAAATGGCAGCCGTGGTTGAGGCGCAGCGCTGTATGCAGGTGCCGCAGTCGAGTCCCAAGCTGGAACAGGTCTCTGGCCGGTTTTCAGTAACGAGATCCATTTGAATCGTTCCCTGCCCTTCGTACTAGGTAAATGTAATTATTGAGCCTGAGGTTTGTTTTTCCTATAGTACCCATGAGTGGTTATCCTGGCTCTTTTGAGGGTATTCGGGGTAGGCGCATGTGCGTTTGGCGATTTCTGTATGCACGCTTACTCCTAAAAGCCGGTTCGATTGGCATTACGACTCCCAATCCCGGTAAAATCCTAAGCGAGTACTAGCCACTTGCACTTTTCCAATATTCTAGTCCGCGCCACCAACTGGATTGGCGACGCAGTTATGTCGCTTCCGGCGTTGCAGGCCATCCGCGAACGGTTTTCCACAGCCCGGATTTCGGTCCTGGCCAAGCCGTGGGTTGCGGACTTGTACGGGCGGGAGTCATTTATCGACGAGATTATTCTTTATAGCGGCCAATCGCCCTGGCGGACCGGGCACGAACTGCGAGCCCGGCGGTTTGATTGCGCCATTCTGTTACAAAACGCTTTCGAAGCGGCCTGGATCGCCTGGCTGGCTAAGATTCCCCACCGGATCGGCTATAAGCGCGATGGCCGGCAACTGCTGCTGACCAACGCGGTGGATGTCCCGAAGCCCGGCGAGATCCCGCGGCATGAGCGCTTCTATTACTTAGAGCTGCTGCGGCGCGCAGGCTTGATCGATGCGTTGCCGGCCTGCGAGGCCATTCGGTTACATCGCAGTGTAAAGGCGAATGGCAAGCGGATTATTGGAGTCAGCCCCGGTGCAGCTTATGGGACTGCGAAGCGCTGGCTGCCGGAACGGTTTGCCGAAGCCGCGGGGGCCTTGGCCAAGTCGCGAGGCGCTTCGATTGCGCTGTTTGGATCGAAGACCGAGCGCGATCTTTGCGCGGAAGTGGCCCAGCTTCTGGATGGTCACCAAGTCACCAACTACGCCGGCCAGACCACGCTGGCTCAATTCATCGACCTGGCCTCGGGCTGCGAGCTGTTCTTAACGAACGATTCCGGGTCCATGCATATCGCGTCCGCGCTGGGTGTGCCGACGGTGGCGATTTTCGGGGCGACCGACGATACCACCACAGGACCAACCGGAGCGAATGCACGTGTGGTTCGGCAACCGGTGGACTGCAGCCCGTGCCTGCTGCGTGAGTGCCCGATCGACCATCGCTGCATGACCGGCGTCAGCGCCGAGCGGGTAGTGCAAGAGGCCTTGACGTTGCTAGGTTAGCTCAGGCGTCAAAGAACTGCGCTTTGCGAAGGGCTCACCGAGCCGAAGATGCTTGCGATCAAACTCTGGTTCTGTGTTGAGGGGGTGCTCGCTGCCAGAAAAGGGTTTTGGTCGCTGGACTGAGATGAGCTGGAGGCATGATGCCCGCCGCCCCGGCAATGGTGGCCGGCTGGAGGTGTAGCGCCGCTGGCCGCGCCGGTGGTGGCGCTGGTGGCGGCGCTGTTAGAAGCGGTGGTATCCGCTTGCGGTGGTTGACCGGTCATCTGCGAAATCATGGCCTGGAACTGTTGCGGGGTTTGCACCTGCTGCAGTTGAGCCAGAAACTGATCGGAGGGGGGAAGGCTGAGCACATCAGCTTGCTGCTGGACAGAGGAAGCTGAATTGGCGCTGGCAGTGTTCGCTGTGCTGTTGAACGGTAACAGGTAGCTGGGAAGCAGCGACGTGACTGAATTGCTGTTCATAAAAATCACCAAACTTCAAGAGCTGCGGGAATGGACAGCCGCACTCTCAAGGAACTCGCGCAAAACGGAGCGCGGCGCGAAGCAGTTCCTGACCTGTTTTGCGGTGCGCGCCGCACCCTTGGCCGACTAACTAGCGGGCGGCTGTAGTGTAGAGCTCGGGCGTACGCGAGGAGCCGCGCATCCAGCCTTCCAGCCAGAACCGGCGGAAGCCGGAGCGCTTCGGAAGCAGTGTTCGGCCGCAGCAGAATTCGGCGATCTTGGTGTATTCGGCGAGGGTGGCCGCATCGGCCAGGTCCGCCCTGAACTCGGAAGCATCCACCAAGCTAGGGTCCGCGGGGATGGCTGCGATTTTCTCTGCATCAATGGCCCAGCCGGCCTCGCGCGGCATCGCCCGATCCAGGGCCTTGCGATTCACGATGTACTTTATTTTGCCGGCGGCGACAGCGCGGGCTTCCAAATCGTAGCGGCGGCGAGCTGCCAGATAGAGCGACGGAGAAGACGGCGCGGTGACGATGAAAACTGCCTGAGCGGCGCGGGCAACCACTTCGGTGGCGTCGTTCACCACCTCGGGCAGGTCGCCAATGACAACATCGTAACGGCTCCGAACAAATGACAACAGCCGCTGATAGCCCCAGGGGGACACCGGCCGCACACCTAGGCGGCTGACGGAGGAGAGTACGTCAATGCCGCCTACGTGCGTGACCATCTCGCTCCAGATCTCATCGGTGAGGCGATGAGAGTCTTCGAGAGCATCCATGATGGAATAGTTGGGGCGAAGGTTGAACAACATGGAGATGGGCCCCGCGTCCAAGTCGCATTCCAGCATGAGAACCCGTTTCTCGGCGAGCGTGGCGAGGATGTGCGCTACAAACAGGGCCGTGGTGGTGGCTCCGCTGCCGGGTTTGGCCGGCTGAAATGCAAATACCGAGGCGTTCTTCTTGCTGCTGCCGGATTCGAGCGCCTGGAAGATAGCCGCGCGGAATTCCTCTGGGTTGCAAGGAATGGGACACACCGAGAAGCCGCCGAAGGATGTTTCGAACATGTCGGGACGTTTGCAAAGCGCCGATACACCTAAGATGGCGGTGGAGGGAAGAATGCTGCGAATGTCGTGTTCCACGGCGTGCGCCGCCGCTTCATCGTCGGCGCCCAGAAACACCAGTTGCGGGGCGAACGAGTTCAGCAATCGCATGCTTTCGTGGGCCTGAGGATAACGCTCCAGGGTGCGAAAGACACAAACATCTTGCGTCAGTGAGCACAGTTGCTGCAGTTGCGAAGTAGTTTCGCGGTCCGTGCCGAAGATCAGTGCCGTCAGCATTTGAAGTACGCTCCATTTGGACCGGTGCTATCCGGTACCGCTGCATAGGTAGCAATTGAGGGGCCAGGGGGGAGAACACTGAGTTACAGTGGGAAAACACTGAAAACAAGTTCATGTCAATTCGTGAGCGGTGTCATTTTCCCGCCACAGCGTTGAAATTGTGACGCCGACGGCGGGGGGGCGAAGCTCGCGTGAATAAGAGCGGCCGCACGGGAGCGGGCGGTGCGCGAGCCACCTGGCATTGACAATGACCCGCGAGATGACTAAACATAGTACCCATGAAAATCCAAATTACATTGGCTGCCTTGTTTGCCGCGATGCTCGTCTCCGCGCCCGTGCGCGCGCAGGAGCCGGTGGTCGCCGCCCCGGATGTCGACGCGCTCTTTCACAGCAAGGACAAGAAGCTGGACCGCAACAAACAGGCCGCCTATCACATCGAAAAAGATCTGCTCGAAGCGAATCACTGGGATGAAGCTGACAAATGGCTGACTGCACAATACCTGCAGCACAATCCCAACGTGAAATCGGGGCGCGCTGGCGTGGTCGCCTACTTTTCCGCCGCGAGAAAGCCAACGCCGGTTCCGGAACACCTGGGCGCCAAAGTCGCTTTCGTGACTGCTGAGGGCGATTACGTGACAGTAGCCACCGTGGCGGAACGCAAGGACGCCAGCGGCCAGCCGTATACCACCACCTGGTTCGATACCTGGCGATTTGTGAACGGCAAGGCCGACGAACACTGGGATTGCGCGCTGAAGGGCCGATAGTCCGCTCGGTCGCCTCAGGAATCGAACCGGCCGCCACGCGGTAAAATCGGTTCCTATGAAGCGACTCCCTTGCATCCTTGCCCTGGCGATGCTTTTCGCCCTCCGGCTGTTTCCGCAGCAGCCGGAGACCCGCTTAAATCCGACGGTAAAGCAGATCGTTGACAACATCTCGGAAGAACGCATCGCGGCGACGCTCAAAAAGTTGGAAGGCTTCGGGACGCGTTACATCCTCTCCTCACAGGACGATCCAGTGCACGGCATCGGCGCAGCCAAGCGCTGGATTCACGATGAGCTCCAAAGCTACAGCCCGCGGCTGCAGGTGAGCTATCAAAACTTCAGCATTAAGAAGGGCGCGCGGCGTGGCCAGGTGATTCGCGACGTAGATCTGTCCAATATTGTCGCGGTGCTGCCGGGCACCACGGAGAAGGATCACTACGTGCTGGTGTCGGCGCACTACGATTCGGTGGCGTTAGAGCGGAAGACATATACGGACATTGATCAGCTGGTTGCGGAAGGCGTTCGGCAGGGCATCGATGAATCCGAGGAACGGCGCTATCTGAAGATCCTTCCGCCCGAACGCGAATTGGGTCCGTTGGATTTTGAAGCTACTGCCGCGCAGACGATCTCGCCCGGGGTTACCGACGACGGCAGCGGAACCGCCGCGGTGATGGAACTGGCGCGCGTGATGAGCGGGTACCAGTTCGATAAGACGGTTGTGTTCGTCACGTTCGCCGCCGAAGAAGTGGGATTGAGCGGAAGCCAGGTTTACGCCGCGCAAGCCAAACAAAGCGGAATGGACATTGAGGCGGTGCTAAATAACGACATCATCGGCAGCGATGTTTCGGGCAACGGGCGCTCCATCACGAATGTCTTGCGGGTGTTCTCCCCCGGCCCGGACGATTCCACGCAGCGCGAGCTGGCGCGCTACACAAAAATGATTGCGGAACGATACGTGCCATCCATGCAGGTGGAGATGGTTTTCCGCCGGGATCGATTTCTGCGCGGCGGCGACCATACGCCCTTCGTCAATCAGGGATTCGCAGCAGTGCGGCTGACCAGCGCGGCCGAGTATTTCGACAATCAGCACACTACCACGGACACATTCGCGAATACATCGGTACCTTACGCCACGCGCGCGGCTCGCATGAATTCCGCGGTGTTGGCCAGCCTGGCGCTGGCGCCCGCGCCTCCGGAGCTGAACTGGACGTGGAAGTCCGGGCCCGACAAAGGCGGGCATGTGCCGTTGCTGACGCGCGGGAAGTCGGGGTACGACGCGGTGCTGCACTGGCTGCCGAATAGCGAGCCGGACCTGACGGGTTATGCGGTGATGATGCGGTCCACCACGTCGCCGGTGTGGGAACGCGAAGTCTGGGTGGGTAACGTGACCAGCTACACGATGCCCAATGTTTCCATTGATGACGTGGTGATCGGAGTGAAAGCGGTGGACCGCGATGGAAATCAGAGCGTGGTGTCGTGTTATGCTGAGCCGGTGCTGCCCTCAATGCTCACTCCAGCGCAGAAAAAATAGCGCTTAGTCGCCTGTCGCCGCGTTTTGAGGCTGCGCGCAGAAGCGATCGAAAGCCTGGGTCAAAAGCTTGGCGATCTCGACAGGTTCGCGCCGCTCGATATCGCTGCGATGAATCATGTAAACGGGCTGGCCGTTTTGGAAGAGAGCCATGGACGGCGAGGATGGCGGATAGTCGGACAGGATGTCGCGCAGGTGAGCCACCGCCGCTTCATCGCCGCCCGCGAAGACCGCAGCAACTTTGGCCGGCCGCACTGAATGTTTCAGCGCCATCCCGACGGCTGGCCGCGCACGGCCCGCGGCGCAACCGCACACCGAATTGACGATCATGAGAACCGCGCCGCTATCGGGCGAGAGAAGCCGATCGACATCGGCCGGCGTTCGAGCCTCCTCCACCCCGTGACGGGTGAGGTCGGCGCGCATGGGAGCAATGAGAACTTCGGAGTAAGCCACGAATCGATTTTAGCAGGCGGGTCAGTATAAGAGATTAAGCGCCGGGCCGGTTCATCAGGAAAGTAGTGGTGGATTCAAAAAACGCTTGCAGGATTTCGCGAGGCTCGCCGGGAAGCGCGGCTTCGCCCAGCGCGCGCGTCATCAACTGGAGCCACCGGTCGCGTGCGGTTTGTCCGATGGCGAATGGCGCGTGGCGCATGCGCAGCCGGGGATGGCCGCGCTGTTCGATGTAGGTCTGCGGACCGCCGAAACGGCCGATGAGGAAATCCCGCAGCCGCTGTTTCGCGCCTTCCAGATCGTGCGCCGGATACATCGGACCGAGGACATCGTCGCCGGGAACCTGGCGATAAAAGGCGTCGGCAAGGCGCTCGAATCCGGCCTGGCCGATCGCCGCATAAACGTGTTGCTCTTCCACTGCAATCGATCCTAGCAGTTGGGAGTAAACTGGAAAAGTTCAAGGAGGCGGCTGATGCGCGATCTCACCTGCGTTTTCGCCACTGCGATCCTTTCGGTAGCGGCCCACGCCGCCGACCCTGGCGTACCGCCACGCGCTGCGGGAACGGACTATCCAGTTCATGGACAAGTGAATGCCACGACAATTGCGGCGGAGATTGTTCCGCCTAATCAAGTGAGCAAGATGTTTTCACCGGCCATCAGCAAGCAATATGTTGTCGTAGAGATCGCGATTTATCCGGAGGGCGGCGTTCCGTTCGATGTCGAGCCGACTGACTTCGCGCTGCGCGTGGGGCAGAGGGTGGGACGGGCGGACCGGCCTATTGATGTTGCGCCCTGGCGTGAGAGACGTGATCCGGCGAGGGGACTGCCAGTGGATGTGACAGCCGAAGGCGGCGTCATTTATCAGCATGGGGACGATCCGGTATATGGACGCCGTCAGGGCGTGGGGACATACATCGGCGTGGGGGTAAGCGCTCCAGGACAGAATGCGCCTCCTCCTCCGCCCGATCCCAAAGTTGATCCGCGCGTCATCTATGAAAAAGAGCGGCGCAAGGCGCTGCCTGAGGGACAAACCAAAACCGCCATCGCAGGATACCTATATTTTCCGCAGTACTCGAAGCGCCGGAAAGCAGACACCATCGAGTTGAAATACGCCAAAGATGCCGCGGCTGTGAATTTGGCTTTCGGAAAACCTTAAGACGATAGAACGCACTGCCGATCAGGGATCGCATCTTCGAAACAAGCGGTGGTCTAGGCCGGAAGCTTCGCCTCCACCCACGCCCGGATTGCATCGAACACCTGCCGGTTGTTGGTCTCCAGCATCATGAAGTGCCCGTTGCCGAGGATGCCCTTGTCCTTCAATTGAAGTTCTTCGGCGTCGCAGCCGGCTTGCTTCAGGAAAGCAACAACGGGAGGGCCTTGCGTCCGGCCGGATGACTCGGCGGTCACCATCACGATCGGAATGCCCTGCAAGTTTTTCAGCTTGCGCGCGGGCTCGGCCTGCAGCTTGTAGGCTGGCGTGATGCCGGATGCCGCAACGTCGCGCGTGGCGATTTCCTTGGGATCGGACGCCGGCGGATCGTAGACCAGCGGAATGTCCGTCAGTCCCCAAGCTGTGCCGAAGCCGAAAGGCATGCCCGCGCCTTCCACGTTGACGATGCCCTTCACCAGGTTCGGCCGCTCGTTCGCCACCAGCCAACTGAACGGGCCGCCCGCCGAATGGACCTGGATGATCGCCGGTCCGATCTTGTCGAGCAGCTCGGCTCCCCGACTGGCCCACAGCTTGTGCGCCATCACGTTGTCGGCAGGCGGCGAATTCTGCCCGGCCTGGAAGTGATCCACCAGCGGATCGCGGGCATCGCCGGTGCCAATCCAGCGCGGGTGCGCATTGTGAACGGCACGCATGAAATCTCCGGTCACGGTGTCGAACGTCAGCAAAGGACCGATGGGACCGAGCGCATCCGGATGATACGGCGCGCGACCGTGGCCCTGCCGATCCACCAAATAAACCTTGTAGCCTTCCTGCAAATAATAGTGGACCCAGCCGGGCTTGCCGTTGCCGAGTCCCATGTAATGCGTGCCCTGTCCGCCGCCTCCATGCACCAGCACCACCGGATACGGATGGCGAACCTCGGAAGGGAACAAATACTGCACGTACATCTGGCCGGCGACGATGCTGCCGTAGGGCATCTGCTTCGCCTGGGTCCCAACCCAGAAGTGGCCCTGCTCGGATAGCTTCAACGCAACTGCATCGGGATTCTTCCGCGGAGGCGCGGGCTTGGCGCGCGGCGACACGTTCTGGTCCATCCAATTGAGGATCGGCTGCAGCACCTCGCGATTGTTTTTCTCTACCATCATCATGTGGCCGTTGCCGTGGACGCCATGTTCCGCCAGGCGCAATTCTTCGGCCGTGCAGCCGGCTTGCTTCAGGAACGCGAGCGCACCCGGGGCGCCAGGCGATGCGAACGACGCTTCGGACGTCACCAGCACGATCGGAATGCCCCGCAAGTTTTTCAGCTTGTGCGCGGGCTCTGCTTGAATCTCGTACGGGCCAACTCCAGGCTCGGGCGATGGCATCTGCTTGGTCTTCAACTCGGACGGATTGTTCACCGGCGGATCGTAGGTCATCGGGATGGTGGTGATGCCCCACTTACTGGCTTGCGGGCCCTTGCCGAAGGGAGTGCCCGCGCCTTCCACCACCACGATGCCTTTCACCAAGGTCGGCCGCACCTCCGCCACCAGGTACCCGAAGGGTCCGCCGGCGGAGTGCGTCATAATGATAGCGGGCCCGATCTTATCGAGCAGTTCGGCGCCGCGCTCGCGCCATGCGGTATGCGTAATTTCTATGTTCGAGACGTACGATCCGCCCTGCGATGCCACTAATTGCGCCAATTCGGGCGAACCCACTTCGCCCGTGCCCGGCCACTGATTGTGAAGTTTCGCCAGGCCCAGACCGGTAGGGTCGGGCCGCTTGGCTCGCTGCGGAGTGAACATGCCAGAGATCTGGTCGAGCGTGATGTTCTGCTGCGGGAAGGGACCGTCCAGATCGGGATGAAACGGCGATCGGCCGTGTCCGGGGCGGTCCACCACGTAGACCTTGTAGCCTTCCTGCACCAGCAGAGTGGCCCATCCGGGACGGCCATCGGGGGTGCACATCCAGTCCGTGCCCTGGCCGCCGCCGCCGTGAACCAACACGATGGCGTAAGGATGTTTCACGCGTCTGGGAATCTGGTACTCCACGTACATCTGTTTTCCATTGATCACCGTTCCACGCGGGATCTCGGCTTTTTCTACTCCCACCCAGAAAAAGCTCCACTCAAGCAGATCGATGGGTGCGTCGCCGCTGGCTGTGGCGCCGGTTTGCGCGGCCAGCGGAGTGCGGGCGCCGAGAGCGCCAAGAACAGACAAGGCGCCGGCAGCCGTGGAGGCAAAATCGCGACGTGTAAGGTCATCGTTGGATGGCATGAGGCACACTCCTTGTGATACTACTCAGATGAGCATATAGGAAAACCCGTGTTTCGGAAAAGTGGGAAGGAATTCGGCCGGCCGCTCGTCCAAGAAGAAGGTTCGAGCATGGTATTGGACGCCAACGCCCCCCCAGTGATCGAAGACGTTGTCGAAGCCTGCCAGCGCGGTGACGCCGACGCCTTCCGGGCGCTCTTCGAGACGTATAAGGACCGCGTTTATTCCATCGCGCTGCGCTATTCGGGCAATCCAGCGGCGGCCATGGACATTGCGCAGGACACATTCCTGAAGCTGCTGTCGCGCATTGGGGACTATCGCGCCGAGGCCAGCTTCGATTCGTGGCTGTACCGGCTGGTAGTGAATAGCTGCATTGACGACCAGCGGCGCGGCCGCCGCATGACGCCGTTCCTCGATGGATTGCTGGACGCCGTTTGCGCGCCGGCCGAGAGCGTGTTGCATAAACTGATGCGCGCCGAAACCGAGCAGCGCGTGCAGGATGTGGTGGCCAGGCTCGCGCCCGAGCATCGTATCGTGATTGTTCTGCGCTACACGGAAGGCTTATCGTACGACGAGATCGCTCAGATTCTGGGATGTTCGCCGGGCACAGTGGCGTCGCGTCTAAATCGCGCGCACAAAATTCTAGAGCGCCGTTTGTCGCACCTGCGGAAGGGCGAAGGAGACCGAAATGCTTAAGCCGGAGGACAGGCTGGAACGCGAGCTGCGGCAGGGACTGCGCAGTGTCACCGCGCCACCGGAACTCTGGGACCGCGTGCAGGCGGCGCAGTTCACCAAACCGCCTCGAAGCAACCGTCCCCTGGTGTGGGCATTGGCCGCTAGTGTTGCTCTCATCGCAGTCGGATTGTCGGCGATCCACCGGCAGGGAGCGGTGGACGATGAAACGTTCGCGCTTCGGGCGCTAGCCAGCGATTCGCAGCGGATCGCGTTTCACTGCCAGAATCCCGCGCAATTGCGTGCCTGGGTGCGTGCTCAAACCGGACTGGATGTGCCGTTGCGAACTGCGCCCCCGGCATCTATTCAGTTGATCGGCGCGCGGAATCTGGTAGCGGGTGCCGAGATCGCTTACCGGGCCGGGGACCACGCCGGGGTATTATTGGTGTCTCGAGTCGGCGCCGGGTCCGCGGACCTCCCGCATGATCGTGTCAACGGCAGCGTCTCTTCCTGGGTTATGGACGGCCAGCGGTACACGCTCGCTACCAACGACTCCGCCGACCTGCAGCTCGCCTGCAAGCTCTGCCATCTGGACTAGCGCCGGCCGCTACGGCTCCGGGTTCGACTGCCGCAGCGCCTGGACCACGCGAATCTTCGTGCTGCGCACTTCCACGGTTTCCGCTTCGGCGTATTCCTGGCGCGCTCGCAGGACGGCTTCGTAGGATTCCAGAACGGCGAGCAGTTGCGGATTGTCCGGTCCCCAGGCGTTTCCCAGGATGGTCAACGCGCGGCGATATAGCACTTCCGATTCATCCCAGCGCCCTTGCAGCCGGTAGATATCCGCCAGGCGAGCAACCACTTTTCCGAGCTCCGGATGATTTGGCGGAAGTGCCTTCTCGAGGATCGCATCCGATTGCACGTACAGGCCTTCAGCCTCCTTGTAATGTTTGCGGCCGGCGGCGGCCACGCCTTCGTTGTAGAGGTCATAACCGATTCGCGGATGGTCCGGTGGAAAGTTTTGTCGATCGATCCGCTCGGCCTGCCGAAGCGCGCGTTGGGCTTGAGAAAACTTGTGCCGCGCGAGCATCAGCTCTCCTAAGCCGCTCAGGCCGACTGCAACATCGGGATGCTCCGGCCCCAACGCCTGCCGCGCGGCATCGAGAGCGTGGCGGTAGAGTTCTTCGGCCTCTTTGTATCGCGCTTGCTCTACCAACACCCGTCCCAAATTATTCAGCACGGCCACTTCACGCTCGCGGTCTGAGATGCGGCAGTATATTGCCAGCGCCCGCCGATACAGCGCTTCAGCGTTGCTGAGCCGTCCCTGTTGCCGGTTGGTGAGCGCCAGATTGTTCAGCGCGTCGGCGCCATCGGCCGTTTCCGCTGCTTGATGCTCTTGTACAATCGCGATGGCGCGCTGCAAAAGCTTCTCCGCCTCCACGAAGTCGGCCATTTCCAGATACACCAAGCCGAGTTGATTGAGAATCGGCAAAAGGGAGATGGCGTGAGGCCCGGCGAGCGACTCGCGCAGGTCTAAGGCTCGCAAGTAATATTGAGCCGCATCCGCGTAGCGCCCCTCGGCTTGATAGACCGAGCCGAGATTATGAAGCGCTTTCGCCAAATCGTCGGATGGAGCGGCTTGGCCGGTCCACAGCGCTATCGCTTGGTTAAATAGAAGCTCCGCCTGGTGATATTTTCCAGCGGCGAAGTAAAGGCTTCCCAGATTGTTGTCGCTGAGAGCGCACTCCCGCACGGATTGCACGGCAGGGCAGACAGTTTTGGAATCGGGAGCAGCAGACTGAGGAGGTTCGGCGGCTGGCGTGATCGAGGCCAGCGCAAGAAAGACGACGAAGGCTCGTTCCATGAAGCATTGTGGCCCGAGCCTGCGGCTTTCGGAAGTAATGGTGCAGTAAGCTAACCGAATTGCTTACGGTAAGAGACCAATTCGCTCCAGAATTCTCTGAAAGCGGGGCTCGGAGCGCAGCGGATCGTACAAGGGATGGACCTTCATGCAACTGACCGCTTGCTCCCGTTTGTCGCAGGCAGTTTCCAGATGCGTAAGCGCCGCCTGGTAATCGCCCAGGCCGATGTGGACAATGGCGAAGCAGGACGATGGAACCCATTGGCTCTTGTGGATCTCGTGCAGCTGATCCAGCAGCGCCCGCGCCTCCCACACAAAGCCGGCGGCTCCCAAGGTTTGGCCGGTAGCGGCGAGAACGCTCGGAACGTCGCCGGCCAGGGCGCGCGCCCGCTCCAGGCTGGCGATCGCCTCGTCATAGCGGCCCAGCAGGCTTAGGACGCGCCCCAGTGCACTGTATGCCTTCCAAAAGACGGGATCCAAGTCCGAGAGTTGGTGGTAAATCTGCAACGCTGTCTGGTAATCGCGCCGGACCATATGGACATAACCGCATCCTTCCACAATGATGGGCGACAACGGGTCTAGATGGCGCGCCATCTCAGCTTCCCTCACCGCCTCGTCGAAGCGGCCCACCAGCGCGAGATAATCGGTGCCGTACCAATGCCGGGCGCGAGAATAGCCGGGGTTGAGAGCGATAGCCCGCCGGTAGAGCGAATCGGCCGCGGACCAATCCCAGTCGAAGGTAGAGCGAATAAACGCCAGCGAAACATGCGGCTCTGAAGATTGCGGATCTAAGCGCAGTGCCGTTTCCGCTGCCAGCTTGGCCTTCGGCACCACATCCTTGGGATCAGCAGTGCCATAGTTGGCCATCAGGCTGTACGCATCGGCCAAGCCCGCGAACGCGTCGGCAGACGAAGCATCGGCCGCCACGGCCTGCTCAAAACATAGTGCGCTCTGGCGCAGGCCATCCGGAGTGCGCTTGTTGGCATGAAAGCGGCCTTGCAAACATAGGTTGTAGCATTTCAAATCCGGCGCCTTGCGCGCTGCACCGCCTCCGCGCCAGGCCAGGGTAAGCTGCAGCGTATCGACAATCGCCCGCGCCATTTCCTCTTGAATCGCGAGAACATTTTCCAGTTGCCGGTCATATGCTTCCGACCACAGATAATTGCCGGACGCGGTGTCGATCAACTGCGCCGTCACCCGCACCCGCGCCGGCGACCTGCGCACGCTCCCACGCAGCACGGTGGACACTTTGAGCTCCTGGCGTATGCCCGCCAAATCCTTCTCCCGGCCGCGCAGTTGCGACATGGAACTCCAGGCCACCACGCGCAGTTGTGGGATGCGCGTGAGCAGATGGATCAGTTCTTCCGTCAGGCCGTCGCTGAAGTAATCGGCGTCCGCTTCGGCCGTAAGGTTGGTGAAAGGAAGCACCGCGATCGACCGTTCCTCGGCCGCAATGCTCAGCATTGGCTGGGGCCGAACCTGTGAACTGGCGGGTTGGCCCACACTCCGCATGCGAAAGCATGGCACATAGGCGCCCTTCGGCAATTCGATCAGTAAACAATCCGATCTTCCGGATGACGTGTAGTAAGCTTTTAACTTCGATCGTAAGCGCCGAGCCTCAACGCGCACGATGGGATCGGTGCGCGGATCGTAATCGCCCTTGCGGTCGAAAACCTCCACTCCCACCAGTTGTTCTTTGAGTTGATCGCTTTTCTCATCCAGCGTCAGCTCGACGCAAAAGCGCAGGAATCGGCACAAACGCTCGGAGCGCGCAAACAGGCGGCTGGCGAGGACTCTCTCTACTTGGGCACGGACCTGGTCCGGACTCGGGCTTGCCGACACGTGCAGCGCAGATCCTGATACCCGTTTGGTCAAGAAACTCCTCGATGGAGGCCCAGCAGAAAGTTTCCAATAGTTTACCAAGCTTGCGAGTAGCCTGCAGGAAGACCCTAAAATCGTGCTATTGAATCCTATTGCAAGTCTGCGTCATCTCATCGATTGTCGTCGAGAGATTTTCATCGAAAGGGACTGGAAGGCAAGTGAATATGGCAAAGCTAACAGGCAAAGTGGCCGTAGTTACCGGAGCATCGAAGGGAATTGGAGCCGCAATCGCGGAAGATCTGGGAAAGAACGGCGCTTCGGTGATCGTGAATTACGCGACCAGTGCGCAGGGGGCGGAGAAGGTGGTGGCGAAGATCGAGGCTGCGGGCGGCAAGGCCAAGGCCGTGCGCGCCGATGTGAGTAAACCTGCCGAGGCAAAACAGCTTGTCGATAGCGCGGTCGCAGAGTTCGGGAAAATCGACATCCTGGTGAACAATGCGGCAGTTTACGAGTTTTCTCCGCTGGCGCAAATCACGGAAACGCACTTCGATCGAATGTTCGATCTTAACGTGCGTGGGCTCGTGTTTACGACGCAGGCCGCTGTCGCTGCTATTGGAGAACGCGGAGGGTCGGTGATCAACATCGGCTCCATGGCTTCTCAGGCGCCCCCTCCGGGCGGCTCGGTATATAGCGCGACGAAGGGCGCTCTGGACGCGATCACGAGAAGCCTCGCCGCGGAGCTGGGGCCGAAGAAGATTCTGGTGAACGCCGTGCTGCCAGGCCCTGTGGAAACGGAAGGCCTCCAGGCGCTGGGCAGCGCGGATCAGTTCGTCAGCCAGCTTGTGAATCGGACTCCGCTGGGGCGCATCGGACAACCCCGCGACATCGCTACCGTGGTATCGTTCCTGGCTTCCGATGATGCTGGTTGGATCACCGGCCAGATTATTCCGGCCGCGGGCGGATTGCGCTAAAGATCTCTGAGCGGATAATCCACGATAATGGCCCGGCCGTCGGTCAGCGCCTTCACGGAGTGGCGAACGTTGGCCGGCACGATTGCAACCAAGCCCGGCCGGGCAATTTCGGCGATGCCATCGATAGTCAATTCAAGTTCGCCCTCGATCACCTCATAAACCTCTTCCTGAGGGTGGAAGTGTTCGTGAATGGACGAGCCGCGCTTGAAGTCGTAGTGCGCGAACGTCATGCTGGACGAGTGGAAATAGCGCCCGTACCAGCCCGGCAAGCGTTCCACGACATCGAGGCTGCTGACATCCACCAAAGGCACGGCAAAACCTTTCGCGCGAGCTTAGCGCCGCGATTCGCTGCTCGGCGGCACAAGGCCCTCGATCCGCATGTACGTTACGAGATTTCCGTAATGCTCCATGGTATGGGCGACGTTGAAATCGAGCATGCTGAGCCGCGTGATCTTGATGCCGCCGAAGGCTGGTATCATCTCGCCTGCTTTGGCGTCCGTCATTCCTGCGTAGATGGCGTCGCAATACGCGAAGGCCGTCTTTAACGCCGCGATGATATCGGCTTTGGTTTTCGCGGTTTGCTCCACGCCCTTCTCGTCATGCTTGCTGGCCGCGGCGCCGCAGAATTCGTATTGTCCGTCGGCGACGTGGGCCAGGATCTGTCCATAGGACCGCACGGTGTCGACGGGCTTGAATGCGTACTTATCCTCCGGCATTTTTTCCGCCGAGCGCAGGATGTCCTGCTTCGCATTCGAATAAAAAACCTTGGAACTCGCCACCACCGGGGCAGTTGCAAAAGTGGGGTTTGTGGTTCCAGTCTGCGCCCAGGCTCCCGATGCCGCGAGCAGAAAAATGATTGGCCAACGCACGTGGGTTGTCCTCCTGAATTTGTAACCGTCCAATGTTAGCAAGTTATCGCCGCCGCGCGCGAGAACTTTGGCGAGTTCAGGCGTGCGAATACTGCGAAGCGTTTTCTTCCAGCATCCCGTGGTTCACCTCCCACAGGTAGATGAAATTTCCATCCGGATCTTCCAAATCGACAAAGGAGCCCGCACCGGCATCGTTTACGATTGGCCCCAGGAAGCGCACGCCCTTCGCTTGCAGGCGATCCACCACCTTCTGAATCGGCTCATCAATCTCGAGTCCGATCAGCGTGCCGCCTTTGGTTCCCGGCGCCGGATATTTGGGCGAAGCCGGATGCAGCCCGATGATGAGTCCACGGCCTGCGCCGACCGTAGCCCAGTGATCGCCAAACCGATTGGTCAGCTTCATGCCCATGACTTCGGTGTAAAAACGGACGGACGCGTCCATGTTCGAAACCATAACCGTGATGTTGCCGCCTGAGATCATAATCAGCCTCCGCTACCAGGGTCGCTCAGAGTTGCGAAAATGAAAAGGTCCACTTCGGAACACCACTTTCGGAAGGATTCGACGTGACGCGCCAACGCCCATTCCGCCTGCCCCCGATCCTGCTGGACCGAACCTCCGCCCAGCCGATGTATCTGCAATTTTGTCATGCGATTGAGCGCGCCATCCAGGATGGAAGGCTGCGCGCAGGCTCGCGCCTGCCCTCCACGCGCGCAGCAGCCAAGCTCTTCGGCGTTTCGCGAACCACGGTGCTGACAGCTTGTGAAATGCTGGCCGCAGAGGATCTGATTGAATCGGACATTGGCTCGGGAACGCGAGTGCGCGGAGCGCGAATGATTCCTCCGGTACACGCCGCAGATTGGGAATCGCTAATCCGCGAAGCGCGGTATCCGGCGCGAATCGCCAAGGTTCAAGATCCCGATGGAAATGTCCTGCAGATAAACGGCTAAGCCTTCGAGAGCAAGGTTCCAAAGCCCGGCGCGCGGCCGCTCAAGCCGAGCAGCCGGACACCGGCCCAGAGCGCATCGGGCGTACTGGAGATGGCGGGTATGTGGCCTTGCCGCTCCAGAGGCGCCAGGATCTCGAGGGTGCGCAGGCCGCCGCACGATACCAGGATTGCGTTCGCTTTAGGCTGCGTTTCGCGCACGCCCACGCAGAACTTCAGCAAACCGTCTTGCGTCACCCGGTCCACGTCTTCCACTTTCTCGATGCCCAGGCCCTTCACGCCGAGCACTTCGAATCCGGACTCCTTGAGGAACACCCGTAAACGGCGGTTCACTTCCATATCGTACGCGGTAGCCGCAACCACTCTTGTCGCTCCCACGGCCTTGAGCCCCTCGATCACGCCCGTGCTCATGGTAGTGACCGGCAATCCCGTCGCCTTCTTGAGCATTTCGGTCAAGTGCTGATTGAACGCCGCGCCGCGATAAAAACTCAGTGATGTGCCCATCAGCACAACGGCATTCGCGCCTTCAGACGCCAGCTTCACGCCCGCCGGTCCGATGCGATCGATCACGGCGTCGTAGCCCGCGGGCGTCATCGTCTTCAGCCCGAGCGCAGTGGTGATGAACCTGACGCCGGTGGGATACATCGCGAGCCCCTCCGGCGGGACCGGGCGCGTGACCGGGAAGATCAACCCCAGCGTGGGTACGGCGGCCGTGGCGAACATAGCGCCCGCGATGCCGGCGGCGGAAGTTTTCAGCAGTTCTCGGCGGGAATATTTCATACGCATCTACCAGGCGACCATCGCATCGTTAAATAGTGCGCTCAACTGCTCCGGGCCCGCTGGAAACGGCGACAGCTTGGTTACGCGATGCTGCGGCAAGGTTCCTTCCACCAGTTTCGGAATATCGGCGGGTGTGTAGCCGATTTCTCGCAGCCCATTGGGAGTCTTCAGGCGCTGCATAAACCAGGTAATTCGCTCGGAGAGAATGCGGCCGGCGTCCGATATGTTGCAGCGGGAAACATCCACTCCCAGCGCCTCCGCGGCTGCCATATGCCGCTCCGGGTTCGCGGGGGCCGTAAAACGGAAAACGGCCGGCGCGTTTAAGATCACAGAAAAACCGTGCGGCACTAGCGCGTGATCCGTGTGATAACCAGGCGCGCGATAGCTCTTCACGTTGCCTGATACCGGATACGACATGCCGTGCGGCAAATGCACGCCCGCGTTTCCAAATCCCATGCCGGCATAGGAAGCCGCCAGCAGCATGCTGGCGCGCGCCTCGTTGTCGGATGGATCCTCCACTGCCCGCACAATATACTGCGCCACCATGCGCAAGGCCTGCAAAGACCAAACATCGCTGATCGGATTCGATCCTTGATAAGCGGGGCGCACCAGCGGACGATCCGGGTACGGCCGGCCGGTGTAGGGCAGCGCCGTGTAGGACTCGATGGCGTGGCTTAGAATATCCAGTCCGCTCGACGCCGCAACTTGCGAAGGCATGCTGCGCGTGTTTTCCGGATCCAGCAGCCCGAGTGTTGGCTTCAAACGGCGGCTCGCAATTCCGGTCTTTGCGTGCATGCGAATCAGATCGAAAATGCTGACGCCCGTGGTTTCGCTGCCTGTGCCGGCGGTGGTAGGAATCGCGAACAGCGGCTTCAGCGGACCAGGGATAGGAATGCCTTTGCCGATGGGCGGATTCACATAATCCAGAAAATCGGCCGGCGGATAAGTGACGTAAAGGTTCACCGCCTTGGCGGTGTCGATGGTGGAACCGCCGCCCACCGCGACGTAAGCATCATACGGGGACTGCCTGGCGAACGCGATGGCGTCCAGGAACGACTCATCGGTTGGCTCCACGCGCACCCGATCGTACAAAACAAACTTGACGCCGGCGCTATCGAGCGATTCCAGCACCGTCTGCACGGGCGCCATGTCGCTCAGCACCGGGTCCGTGATTACCAGAACGTTGCGGGCGCCCAAATCCGCCAGATCCATGCCCACTTCGCGCGTAACGCCAGGTCCAAAGCGGATGTTGGACGCGGCCATCTCGAAAGCGATTTCGTTTTTCATCCTCAGAGGTGATGTTACAGCAAACGAAAGGCGGGCGGCGGCCTAGGTGCGGGCGAAACTGGTGCCATCGCGCCGGACGGCGTTGGCCATCTCCAGCAGATTATTGGATGGCTCATTGATGTCCAGGATGAGAGAAGCGAGAGCCGGGCACATTTCGAGCAGCGTAACTAATTCGTCTGCTGCGAAAGCATCCTTCTCTCGGCGGTAGAGCGCGACTACGCCGGCTACGCGTCCGGAGCTCACCAAAGGCAGGGCGAGCGCGGACGATAAGCCGTGCGTCCCATCCTTTTTGGCATAGCCTGGTTCGACCGCCGGATTGCCGTTCAGGATGGGCTTTCCAACTTCAGCAACCCACCCCACCAAACCTTGCCCCTGGCGGACAGCGAGCGATTCTAACCCAGTGCTATCTTCGCCAGCCACGAACTTGGTGCGCACAAAGTCGTCGTCGTCGCAAGCAAACAGGGCGATAGCGTCGTAAGAAACGATGCGCCGGATGCGAAGCGACGCCACGGTCAGCGCTTCGTCCCATTCCAAAGAACATAGGCCGGCCGCTGGCATCTCTGGTATCGATTCTTCCTTGCGGCGATTCGCACGCGCCTGCGCCACGGGATGCTGAGGCGCAGCCCTGTCGGCCGGCTCTTCGGATTCAAAGCCGGCCGCCGGCGCGCTGCCGTTGGTGATCTTGATGTCTACCGAGAGCGGCGTCTGCGCGGGAGTTTCCGTGGTTCGCGCGCGCGCCTCCAATTCGTGATAGCGGGCCTGCAAAGCGCGAACTACCTTGGGGTCAAACGCGGTTCCGGCTTCAGACGCTACTCTCGCCATCGCCTCGTCCAGTGGCAGAGCCCGGCGATACTGGCGGTCCGAAGCTAAGGCATCCAGGCAATCCACCGCGGACAGAATTCGAGCGCCGATGGGAATCTCCTCGCCGCGCAGACCGTAAGGGTAGCCGCTGCCGTCCCATTTTTCGTGATGCGAGCGAACAATCGGAACCACCGGATAGGGAAATTCGACGCGTTCCAGAATTTCGGCGCCGACCACGGGATGAATCTTCATCTTCTCGAACTCGGACCGCGTCAGTTTACCTGGCTTGGAGATGATGGATTCCGGCACCGCCAGCTTTCCGATGTCGTGCAAAACTGCGGCGGCGGTCAAAGCGTCCTGCTCTTGCTCGGTCAGCCCCAGGTCCTTGCCGATTTCAGTAGCGTAGAGTTGAACGCGCTGCAGATGATCGTGCGTGGTGTGATCTTTGGCGTCGATGGCCAGCGCCAACGCCTCAATGGTTCGCAGGTGCAAACCGTTCATGGCGTGCATGTGCGTTCTTTCTTGCTCCATCTGAACCAGATGAGTCCGATTGGAACGATGCACCAGGTAAACCAGCGGTAAGCAGATGAGTGGAAATTCCCACTGAATGCCGTGCGGCAAAGTGTCGATCACCCACGCCATGGAAGCGCCCACCGCGTAATAAGCGAGCGTCCAGCGATAATTGCTCCACACCGAGAAGATTCGCTTTCCTTCGGTGAGTCCGATAATCGCCGCGATGGGAAACGTGTTGGCGCAGAAGTATACGATGGCAAGAAGCCCCAAGCTCACCGGTTCCGCCACAAAGCGATTGGAGTAGTTAAATACCCGGGCTGCGATCATGATCGCGATGAAAAGCGCGCTGACGTTGAAGGCAGTCTGCAGCAGCTTGGGCCTCGCGGCCGTCCGCCACGTGCACTGGACGATCATGGACACCGCTCCCATCAGGAGCGCTTCGGACAGGCTCAAGTTCACGATTCCGATGAGCACGAAAAGCGCGCTGACGGAGACCACCCCGCGCACGCCTGGCAACTGGAGCTTCAACACGGAACCGAGCGCTGCGGCGAGGATGAAAGATATTAAGCGGGCCGGATCGCTGCACTGCCAGTTTGCCACCGCCCAGAGCAGCGTTACGGCGCCTAGACCGATGGATCCAAATAGATGGATTTGGCTGGCCAGGCGCCGCGCGAATTGGGATTCTGCCTTCAACATCGGGACCGCTTCGTTTGGTTACGGCTCTCCTTGTGTGTTGGTGCCCCAGGAAGCATTGGTACCCCAGGAAGCGTTCGTGCCCCAAGATGCGTTGGTCCCCCAAGAAGCGTTGGTTCCCCACGAAGCGTTCGTCCCCCAAGAAGCGTTGGTGCCCCACGACGCGTTGCTGCCCCAAATCGCCGATTGTCCGCCGGCGCCCGGGACGAGCACCACCGGCCCCCACACCACCGAAGTAAACCAGTTCGGCGTGCTCCACCAGGTCTCGGAGTAATTCGGCAACAGGAGCGCCAAGCCGAGCAGCGAGTTGTAAGTAACCTGCGGCGACGCCGCCGAACCGTTGGCCTCCTCGTAATCAGTTAGCGCGGAAGCCACGTTGATGTACCCGGCGCCCACGGTGAACATGTCGTAGAAGTCGGTGTAGGTCTGACCAGTGGTTGGGTCCGTCGCAGTGCTCATTACCGGGAACGTCTTCGAAGCGGTCTTCATCAGCCGCGCTTTGACGGTATCCGGAGTGAGACTGGGGTCCTTCTCGATCATCAATGCCGCCGCGCCCGATACCACCGGGGTGGCCATGCTGGTGCCACTCATCTGGAAGTAGAGCGGCGTGCCCGAAACGCTGGCGGTGGTGTAGCTCGAAGACGGGACAATGTTCCCGGGATATTCCGTCACCAGCGTGGAACCGGGAGCGAGCAGCGAGTCCACCAGATTGCCGGGAGCCACCACGTCGGGCTTCGCGATCAAGTCCACGTTCGTCGGGCCGCGCGAGCTGTAGCTGGCGATCCGGTCGTCGCTGGTATTCATAGTCGCTTCGGTCTTCATGGCGCCCACTGTAATGGCATCGGGCGCCGAGCCGGGCGACAGGATGGTCCCGTATCCGTTGCGGCCTTCGTTGCCGGCGGCCACCACCACAACAATTCCGCTCTTCCAGGCGGCTTCCACCGCTTGGCACAACGGATCGTGAGAGCAGCTCTCAAAGACCTCGCGGCCCAGCGAGAGATTGATCACGCGCACGTTGTATTGATTCTTGAGCTGCACCGCCTTTTGGATGGCCGCGATCACCACGCTGTCGGTGCTGGCGCCGTTCTGATCCAGAACGCGCAGGTCGAGAAGATTCGCATTCGGGGCGATGCCTTTGAAAGTGCGGAAGGCGCCTTGTTGTTCGGACGATCTGCCATTACCCGCGACGATACCGGCCACGTGCGTTCCATGGCCGAAATCGTCGTTGAGCACTCCTCCCCCGATGAAGTTCTGCCGGTACACCACGCGGCTTTTGGACGAATTGGCCGCATTCAAATCCGGGTGATTGTAGATGCCGCTGTCGATCACCGCGATGCCGACGCCGCTCCCATCCAAACCGTAACTCCAGGCAGCCGGGGCGCTCACGGCGGCAGCCGTGTAGTCGAGTGAAGCGCCCAGCGCCCGGTCCGGCGAGATGTAAGCCACGTTGGACTGATTCGACACTGCCAATATATCGGACGGATGGAGCGTCGCCGATACCGCCGGAATCAGCGAAAAGACGGTGTTCAGTATCCCGCCGACCAGATTCAACACTCCACCCAGCAGCCCGCCCAGCAGCCCTCCGGACGGTTGCGGAGGCGGCGTGTTGTATTGCACGATTACGTTGATCTGGTTGGACGAATTTGCCAGCAAGGGCAGCAAGTCCGGCGAGATCTTGGAATTATCCGCGAAGGCCTGGCTGGCCAGGAGCAAAAAGATAGCGAGAAATGCGGTTCGCACTGTACGTCTGGAATACGTCATGATGCGGCAAATAAAAGCACGCCAGGCGCCACAACATAAGTGACTAAGAATGAAGCGATTGCATTATTGCCCGATTATGTTTTGAGCCAACATGTCTCAAGCGGGCAGGACAACATGGCTAGGAATTCAGTAGGACTACTTAGAACTATTTGGCAATGAGTTTCCCGGAGCCACCAGTGGGACTTCCGACATTATGGCTCCGGGCAACGTTGGAAAAAACTGGCGCTAGAAAACGTATTTGAGCGCAAACTGCATGATGCGCGGATCGGCCGCAAGCTGTATTTGTCCGAAATTCGAGGCGTTCAGCGCGGTTGCGATGGTGGTGGTGGAAACGCCTGGCGCGGCGGTCCCGGGCGAAAAGTTGTTCAATAGGTTGAACGCCTCTCCGCGCAGTTCGATGGATTGCTTTTCGTGAATATAGAAAAGCCTGGACAGGGCCAGGTTCACCGTCAGGTAGCCGGGACCGGCGATACTGGCCGCGCCGACGTTACCAAGCGTGCCGAGCAATGGCCCCGAAATGTTCGTGAACGCTTTGGGATTGAGCCAGCAGGAGGGATTTGGCGAAGCGCAGTAGGGGTCGGTCAAAACCTGGTTCGGACGAGGTGCGCCGGCCCCCGTCAGAGTGGTGTCGGAGCCGGTGGTCACCGAAAAATAGCTTCCGGTCTGGCCGCGCAACGCCAGCGACAAGCGCCAATCGCTCGCGAGGATTCGGAGCGCTCGATCGGCGAACTTGGGGGTTTCGGCAACACCGGACAAATTGAAGATTTGCCGGTGGTCGATGCCGATACAGTCGCCGCGGTCGAAGCGCCGGTCGGTGGGATCGGTGTATTGGCTCGCGGTGGAATCCAGTTCCGACACGAACGGATCGGTGATGCAGTGAGAGTAAGTGTAATTGGCCAAGACGGTGAAATTGTTCGAGAGCCGGTGCTGCAGCGAAAGTAGCAGCGCGTCATAGCTGGCCGTCCCGCCCGGATCCAGTTGATCGATTGCACCGTAGTACTTGCCCTGTGCGGGATTTTCCAGGTACAGCGGCCGGCGCTGATTTTCGTTCGCCGCTGTGGAACAGGTGCTGTAGGAAACTCCGGCGATGGTGCAGGGGCCCAGTCCCATGAAGACCGGAGCGTTGATCGGGTTATTGGTCCACAAGTGGATGGTGTTGTTGCCCATGTAACTTGCCGATGCCAGCCAGTTCGCTCCAAACTGTCGCTGGAGGCTGAAGTTCCACTGCTCCAGGTATGTGATCTTCAGGTTCAACGGATAGTTGGCGTAAGTGCCGAAATTCGGGAACGTAAAATTCTTGTTCAAAGTGATGGGAAACGGATTGCCGCCGGGGTAACCGGCCCAGGGATTGTCAAAGGAGACGGCGGTACGCCCGATGGACTCGCCCCAGGGTGGCTCCTCCACGAAGCCGTAACCGAATAGCGTTTGCGGCATGTCATAGAACATTCCCCAGGAGGCCCGTATGGTCATCTTGCCGTTTCCTTGCGGATCCCAGGCAATGCCCGCGCGTGGAGCAAAGTCCTTCCAGCTTGTGAACGATGGCCGGTTACCCGTATCGAATCCCGGATCTCCCGGAAACTGGAGGCCGGCGGGCGCATTCACATAGACCCGCGATGTGACACCTTGCGCAAACAGAGGGGGATTGAAATGCGTCACTTCGCCGGTCTTGAGGGACCCTCCGAAGTAGGGTTCCCAGCGCAGGCCGAAGTTGGCGGTGAGGCGTGAGTTCACCTTCCAGGAGTCCTGCGCGTACAAACCCATATAGTTGTAACGATTGTCATCGTATTGCAGATTCGCCTGCGTAAAGCTGGCCGCGTCGCCCAGCAGGAAATCGGCCATTGGCAGTCCGGTGCTGGCCCCGGTAAAGGAGAAGAAGCCGTCGCCAAACAGCGGTCCATAAACGTTGTCGATGTAGTGAATCCAATTCGCGCCGAATTGGAGCTGATGGCTTCCTTTGATGATGCTGTAGTCGTCGGCCAACTGGAAGCTTTGCGTGGGATCAAGACTGGCGTAGGAGAACACCGTGGAGCTGTAAAGTGCATTGGAAACGCTGGCCACGATGTGTCCCGGCACCAAAGTAGTCATGTCGATGCCGAGGGTGGTTGCATCGAAGGAAGGCGACTGGATCTTAGTCACCGCGGACCGGTTGAACGTTACGTGGAACGAGTTGATCATGTTGGGCGAGAAAACGTAGGTGTGTCCGAACACGCCCGAATTCACCAGGTCGTCGGCGCCTGCCAGCGTCTCGGTCAGCGGGTTGGTTCCGTCAAAGGGGCTGGGCTGCAAGGAGTGTGTGACGAAGTAACGCAGGAACATCGTTTGCTTGGTGCTCAACTGGTAGTCCACCTTAGCCAGGCCCTGGTGCTCATCTTGATTGGAAAGAGTGCCGAAGAACACCTTCCCGCACGGATCGGAGGTGGGTGGATAGAACGACATCATCTTCACGGCGGCCGGGCTGAACATGGAAGTAGGAATCTGGTTGCCCGGGAACGGCGCGCCGGTAAGCGGATTCTTGATGGCGATCTCGCCTTTGGAGCTGCAGGTAGGAGAGGCGATGGTCGAAAAGTCCCCGGCCATCATTTGCGCGGTGGGCTCAAACGTGAACCCTTGCGTCGGATTGGAACGAATGAGCGTGCCCTGGTATCCCAGGAAGAAAAATAACTTGTCTTTCTTAATAGGGCCGCCGCCATAGCCTCCGAACTGATTGCGCTTAAGCGAATCGCGCGTGGGCGCCAGCGCATTACGCGCATTGAAAATGTAGTTGCGCACGAATTCGAACGCTCCGCCGTGGAATTCGTTGCTGCCCGATTTCGTCAGTGCGTTCACCGCGCCGCCGGAATGTTCCCCGTATTGCGCCGGCAACGCGCTGGTCTCCACTTTGAACTCCTGCAAAGCGTCCGGAAAAGGAAGCGGCAGATTTAGGTTGTTCAGCGAGTCGTTAAATTCGCCGCCGTCCAAAAGGTAAGTGGTGCCGGTGGCCAATCCGCCGGCCACGCTGATGGGCGCTTCACCCGGATAATTCTTGGCCGATACCAGGTCGGCATTGGGCGCGGTGGCGGCGGCGCCCGCCAGGTAAATCAAGTCGGTGGCATTGCGCCCGTTCAGCGGAAGGTCCACTACGCGCTGCTGATCCACCACTTGCCCGATGCCGGTGCTGTGCGTCTCCACCATGGAGGCCGCGGCTTCCACCACCACCTGCTCGGTCACCGCGCCCACTTTCAGCGATACGTCGATGGTCGGATTGCTGCTGACCTGCAACACGATGCCGGACTGAACGTAGGTGCTGAAGCCGTCCTTCTTTACTTCCATCCGATAGGGACCGATGGGAAGGTTCGACAACAGGTATGAGCCATCCGCGCCCGTGGCTGTGGTTCGGACAGCCCCCGTGTCGGTTTGCGTTACGGTCACCTGGGCCCCGGGAATGGCGAGGCCGCTGGAATCCTGGACAGTGCCGGCAATCTGAGATGTTGAAACAGACTGGCCAAAAAGTGCGCTTGATAACAAGGAAGCAGCCAACAGCGCTGTTGGAATTAACCTCATACCCTTTCCCTCCACTTGGAACGAAATTTGTAAAAGTATGACAGCGTACCTGGCCGGCTGTCAATTGAAATGTCAGTTTTCAGGCGGCGCGTTTTGAGAGAGACTATAGAGAGTCACTATGGCTAACACAAGCGGACGTCATTTCCTTCAGGTTCCCGGACCCAGCAACGTTCCGGACCGTATCTTGCGCGCGATTGCGCGGCCGACCATCGATCACCGCGGGCCCGAGTTCGGCCGTCTTGCGCTGGAACTCCTGGAAGGGCTCAAACCGATTTTCAAAACTAAGGGCAAGGTGATGATCTTCCCGTCCTCTGGCACCGGGGCCTGGGAAGCGGGCATCGTCAACACGCTTTCGCCCGGCGACAAGGTTCTGATGTTTGAGACCGGCCAGTTCGCCACACTGTGGAAGGAAATGGCGGTCAATCTTGGGCTGGACGTGCATTTTGTCGCCAGTGACTGGCGCCATGGAGCGGAGCAGGACGAAGTGGAAGCGATTCTGCGCGAGGATCGCAATCACCAGATCAAAGCCGTCATGGTGGTGCATAACGAAACTTCCAGCGCCGTAACCAACTCGGTGCCGTCCATGCGCAAAGCGATGGACCGCGCCAAGCATCCCGCGCTTTTGATGGTGGACACCATTTCTTCGCTCGCTTCGATGGATTTCCGGCACGACGAATGGGGCGTGGACGTCGCCGTCGCGGGATCGCAGAAGGGGCTGATGTTGCCGCCAGGGTTGGGCTTCAACGCGGTAAGCGACAAAGCGCTCGCGGCTGCGAAGTCGGCGCGGATGCCCAAGTCGTATTGGGATTGGCAAGCGATGCTCGGCCAAAACAAGAACGGCTTCTTCCCTTACACGCCCGCCACAAACTTGCTCTATGGATTGCGTGAGTCCCTCCAGATGCTGCATGAAGAAGGTTTGGAGAATGTGTTCGAGAGGCACACACGGCACGGAGAAGCCACCCGCCGGGCGGTGCGTGCCTGGGGATTAGAGACCGTGTGCGCGGACCCGCAACGCTACAGCAGTTCGGTGACGGCCGTTTACGTTCCGCCTACCATTAACGCGGACGAGTTCCGCAAGGTGGTGCTCGAGAACTTCAACATGTCGCTCGGCAGCGGGCTCGGTAAACTGGCGGGCAAGGCCTTCCGCATCGGTCACCTTGGCGACTTTAACGATCTGATGCTGGCAGGGACGCTCTCGGGCGTCGAAATGGGTCTGGCACTGGCGGGTGTTCCGCATTCCACGGGAGGCGTCGCCGCCGCGCTGGAATATCTGACTTCGGCCGCTCGGGATGTCCACGAACAAGCGCTCCAAGCCGTACTGCAGACCGCCTCGCACGTTAACTAGGGAAACCCTTCGCGAGCCCCGCGACATGCAGGATCGTGAGGGTGTGCTTTTGGATGCGGCCGCCGGGGCTGGCATTGATCAGGCGGCGCATCTCCGCAAACAGCCACTCGCGTTTCGCCGTCGTCATCAACCGATGATCTGAAGCGGTGCTCATCGGGTCGATATATTCGTCCGCGGTGAGCTCCTGAACCCAGACGCGCCGGATGATGCGGACATCATCGAAATAACCGCTCCGCTTGATTTCTTCGGCGGCATCGGGAATCGCGCCGGGCGGCGGAGGCGGCCACTCCATGCGCGCTTCTCCGATCGCGCTATAGCACGCGTGAATCTGAGTGAAGAAGGGATCGAATCCCGAAGGAAATGCATGGCCGCCGCTGGTGAATGCGAGTACCCCGGCGGACCGAAGCACTTCGGCAGCTTTCCTATAACGCAAGCGCGGATTCAGCCAATGCCATGACGTTGCGGCAAAGACCATGTCAAAACTCGCGCCGCGTGGATCCCAGTCTTCGAATCGCCCGGTGACGATCCTGACATTCAGGTATTGGGCCACCTTGCTACGCGCAATACGAGCAAGGTTCTCACCCATCTCCACGCCTGCTACGTTGCATCCGCGCCGCGCGAGCGGCAATGTCGCCTGGCCGGTTCCGCAGCCGATTTCGAGCACGTCCGTACCAGAGGGCTCCATCCCGGCTAGCGCAAACAGATCATCGAACAGTTGATCCCGGCACTGGGGGCGAGCGCGATCGTATAGGTCCGCAATTTCATCGAAGGTGCGCGCTCTCTGAACCCGAATCTCCTCGGTCATTCTGTGTCCAAAGCCCAGGCTACCAACCGGGGCGCTCGGCACGTACTCTTCACTATTTCTTTATCCCTTCCTAAGGACTTCTTCAGGCTCCAGGACCTACCCTCGAAATGTGGGAGGGAGGAATCTAATGGCACTTGCACTGGAAAGAATGATCGCGCCGGTGACCGGAGTCCCGTCCCGGCCATTAACTCAAGAGTCGGATTCCAAACTCGATATTTCCGTGGTTTTCACAGCGGTGGATGCCACGCTGGCGGCACTCAAAGAAGCCGGGAATCTGGCGAGCAGCCTGGGAGGGCGGATCACGCTCATCGTCCCGCAGGTTGTTCCGTATCCACTGCCGCTGACCAGCCCGCCCGTGCTGGTGGATTTCAACGAACGGCGGCTGCGGGTGATCGCGAGCAATTGCACGGTGGAAACCCGGGTTTGCATTTACCTGTGCCGTGACGCCGTGGAGACGCTCGTGTCCACATTAAGGCCCCAGTCTCTGGTGGTGATTGGAAGCCGCAAGAGATGGTGGCCAACCCGTGAAAAACGGCTGGCCGCAAAATTGCGGCATTTTGGCCATGAAGTGATCGTTGCAGAAAGGGAATGACTTTTATGCTCGACCTGTTTTACGTCGCGGTCGGTTGTGTTTTCTTGTTCGTCTGCTGGGCCTTCACCAAGGCCTGCGACAAGCTCTAGGAGGAAGATTCCATGGACTATATCATCGCCGGAATCACATCGCTCGGTCTGCTCGTTTACCTGGTTTACGCGCTTCTCCGCCCGGAGAAGTTTTAAGCAGAAACCTTTAGGAGAAAATCAATGACAAGCGCTGGAGTTTTACAAATCCTGCTGTTTTTCGCGCTGATCCTGGTGTGTGTGAAGCCGCTGGGAGCCTTCATGGCGAACGTTTTCGAAGGCAAGCGCACGTTTCTGCATCCAGTGCTGCGCTGGCTGGAAGTGTTGACCTATAAAGTTACAGGCGTCCAGGAAGACGTCGAACAGCGTTGGACACAATACACTGCCTCCCTGCTGGCCTTCAGCATCTTCGGCTTTTTGTTGGTGTACCTGATGCAAAGGGCGCAGGCCTATCTGCCCTTCAATCCGCAAAATTTCGGAACTCCAAACGTACCGCCGGACCTGGCATTCAATACGGCTACCAGCTTTCTCACGAATACGAATTGGCAGGCTTACTCCGGAGAATCGACTCTCAGTTACTTCGTGCAGATGGCGGCTTTGACGGTTCAGAACTTTGTCTCGGCGGCGGCTGGCCTGGCGGTTGCCATCGCGGTGATCCGCGGGTTTGCGCGCCATGAAATGAGGACGCTGGGCAATTTTTGGGTGGACATGACGCGCTCGACGTTATACGTCTTGCTGCCGATTTCGTTCATCGCCGCGTTGTTTCTCTGCTCGCAGGGGGTAATTCAGAACCTGAAACCCTATACCTCGGTGACCACCGTGGAAGGCGCCAAACAAACCATCGCGCAAGGGCCGGTGGCTTCCCAGGAGTCGATTAAAGAGCTCGGCACCAACGGCGGAGGCTTCTTCAACGCCAACTCTGCTCATCCCTTCGAGAACCCGAATCCCATTACGGACCTGTTCGAGATGTGGCTGCTTCTGGTGATTTCCGCCGCTTTGACATACACCTTCGGCAGGATGGTCGGCGATACCCGGCAAGGATGGGCAATCTTTGCGGCCTTCACGGTCATGTTCTTTATAGGAGTGTTCGTCTGTTACGGATTCGAGCAGCAGGGTAATCCTATTCTGGCCAAGATGGGGATTCAGACTGCTGCCACGGCCACCCAACCCGGCGGCAATATGGAGGGCAAGGAAGTGCGCTTCGGCGTGGTCAACTCCACGCTCTGGGCCACCATCACCACCGACACCAGTTGCGGAGCTGTAAATGCGATGCACGACAGCTTCCTGCCCATTGCAGGGCTGGTGCCAATGCTAAACATGATGACCGATATCGTCATCTTTGGCGGCGTCGGCGCAGGCATGTACGGCATCCTGATTTACGCCATCATTGCCGTCTTCATCGCGGGTCTCATGGTGGGCCGAACACCGGAATATCTCGGCAAGAAGCTCGAGCAGAAGGAGGTGAAGATGGCGATGCTCGCCATTATTGTCACCTCGGCCTGCATCCTGGTGTTCAGCGCCATTTCCACTCAGGCCCAGTTTGCCGCCAAGGGCTACTGGAATCCGCCGGGCGCGGCGATCGCCAACATGAACAACGACGGTCCGCACGGCCTATCGGAAATCCTGTACGCCTACACCAGCAGCGTGGGCAACAACGGGAGCGCCTTTGCCGGCATCACGGTCAACACGCCCTGGTATGACCTGACACTGGGGTTGTCGCAACTCATCGGCCGTTTCCTGTTCCTGATTCCGATTCTCGCCGCAGCCGGCAGCTTGGCCGCGAAAAAGAAGGTGCCGGTTACCAGCGGTACTTTCCCCACGCATGGTCCGCTTTTTGTGGGCCTGCTGGTGGGCACGGTGGTGATCATCGCCGTTCTCACTTATTTCCCCGCGGTATCGCTGGGACCGATCGTTGAACATTACCTGATGCATAACGGCAGGCTGTTTTCGCTGATTACCCTGCCGTTCGGGAGCTGAAGCTCGGGAGCCAATCATGTCCACAGTTACTACACCTCCGCAAACTACGCCCACCATGCCGCCGCCGGAAGATCCGACGTCCCTTCTTCCCAAGAAGCTGGCGCGCTCGCGGCCCTTGTTCGATCCCGACATCGTCAAGCGCGCGATTTCGGAGTCCTTTGTAAAGCTGAACCCCGTCACGCTGGCGAAAAATCCGGTGATGTTCGTGGTGGAAGTGGGCGCGCTGCTCACTACGGTGTTCGTGGTCCGCGACATATTCGCCGGAGCCAGCAACCTGAAGTTTGGGATCCAGATCGCGCTCTGGCTTTGGTTCACGGTGCTATTTGCGAATTTCGCCGAAGCGATGGCCGAAGCGCGCGGCAAGGCGCAAGCCGACAGCCTGCGCAAGACCAAGACCGACGCGCTGGCCAAGCGGTTGACAGATTCCGGCAAGATCGAGGAGGTTACCGCTGCAGCTCTCCGCGCGGGCGATGTAGTATCCTGCGACGCGGGCGAACTAATCCCCGGCGACGGCGAAGTCATCGAGGGCATCGCCACCGTGGATGAATCCGTAATCACGGGCGAGAGCGCTCCTGTGATTCGCGAATCGGGTGGCGACCGTAGCGCCGTCACCGGCGGCACCCGCGTGCTGTCGGATCACATCAAGATCCGCATCACATCCAATCCTGGCGAAACATTCCTGGATCGCATGATCGCGCTGGTGGAAGGCGCCGAGCGCCAAAAGACGCCGAACGAGATCGCGCTCAACATCCTGATTGCGGGCTTGACGCTCATCTTCCTGCTGGCGGTTGTTACGCTGCAGCCTTACGCGGCGTTCAGCGTCACGCAGGCCGGAGCCGGCAAAGTGCCGAGCGTCGCCGTGCTGGTTTCCCTGCTGGTCTGCTTGATTCCGACCACCATCGGCGGATTGCTTTCCGCCATTGGAATCGCTGGGATGGACCGCGTAATGCAGCACAACGTGTTGGCCATGAGCGGCAAAGCGGTGGAGGCAGCCGGCGACGTGAACTCGCTGCTGCTCGATAAAACTGGCACCATCACCCTGGGCAACCGGCAGGCGGTGGAGTTTCTCGCCATCACCGGTGTGACAGACGAAGAGCTGGCCGACGCGGCGCAGCTATCGAGCCTGGCCGACGAAACGCCGGAAGGCCGGTCGATAGTAGTGCTGGCCAAGGAAAAATATGGACTGCGCGGGCGTCATATTCCCGAGCATTCCGCCAACTTCATTCCTTTCTCGGCGTACACCCGCATGAGCGGCGTCGATTTTGAAGGACGCGAACTCCGCAAGGGCGCAACCGAAGCCATCTGCGGCTTTGTGAAAGAGCGCGGCGGCGAAGTCCCTGGCTATTTCCAGGAGATGAGCGACCGGATCGCGCGGAACGGCGGTACGCCGCTGGCCGTGTGCGACGGCAGCCATCTGCTCGGGATCATCCACCTGAAAGACATCGTCAAGGGCGGAATGAAGGAGCGCATCGCGCAGCTTCGCCGCATGGGCATTCGCAGCGTGATGATCACGGGCGACAACCCGCTGACTGCCGCCGCTATCGCAGCCGAGGCCGGTGTAGATGATTTCCTGGCGCAGGCCACGCCCAAAGACAAGCTCGAATACATCAAGAAGGAGCAGGTTGCGGGCCGGCTGGTGGCAATGACGGGAGACGGCACCAACGACGCACCGGCGCTGGCGCAAGCCGACGTAGGACTGGCGATGAACACCGGCACCATGGCCGCCAAAGAAGCGGGCAACATGGTGGATCTGGACAGCAATCCCACCAAGCTGATTGAGGTGGTTGCGATCGGCAAGCAATTGCTGATCACCCGCGGCGCGCTCACCACGTTTTCTATCGCCAACGACGTCGCGAAGTATTTCGCGATTATTCCGGCGATGTTCATGGCTACTTATCCGCCGCTCGCCAAGCTCAACATCATGGGGCTGCATACGCCCCAGAGCGCGGTGCTGGCGGCTGTAATATTTAATGCGCTGATCATCATCGCGCTGGTTCCGCTCGCTTTGCGCGGCGTGAAATACCGCCCGCTGGATGCGGCCAGCCTGTTGCGGCGCAATCTGCTGATTTACGGAGTCGGTGGAATCCTGGTGCCATTTCCAGGCATCTGGGCCATCGACCAATTGCTGGCGCTGTTCCATCTAGCGTAGCTATTTAGCTTTGGGAGGATTTTATGTTGTCACAACTTTGGCCGGCACTTCGAATCAATATTTTCCTGACCATTCTGTTAGGGATAGGTTATCCGCTCGCCATCACGGGCATCTCGCAATTGGTGTTTCCACATCAGGCCAACGGCAGTCTGATTACCAAAAACGGCCAGGTGATCGGCTCCGAGTTGATCGGGCAAAACTTCACCAAGCCCGAATATTTCCAGCCCCGGCCATCGGCCGCAGGTAACGACGGCTATGACGCCACCGCTTCGGGTGGATCGAATTACGGTCCCACGAACCAGAAGCTGATCGATCGCGTGAAGGCATCGGTGGACAAATTCCACAAGGATAACCCCGATTATCACGGGCCGATTCCAGCCGACTTAGTAACTGCCTCGGGCAGCGGCCTGGATCCGGACATCAGCCCGGCGTCCGCGATGGCGCAAGAGCCGCGGGTGGCGAACGCTCGCGGAATCTCGGCGGATCAGCTCAACCAATTGGTGGCTCAACATACTAAGTCGCCGGATCTCGGGTTGCTCGGCGAGCCGCGCGTCAACGTGCTGGAACTCAACCTCGCGCTGGACCAGCAGTATCCGAAAAAGTAAGTCGTAACAAGCCGGATTTCCTTAGCTAAGGCGCTTGCAGGGCAAGAGTGGTGCGTCGTCTCCTGCAAGCGCTATTTTTATGCAAAACCACGTGTCAGATACCGGGCTGCGACGCAAGTATCGCGTAAGAGTCGGGCTGTTTCTCCTGGGCGTCTTGCTCTTGCTCGTGGTCCTCGACCTGGGTTTGCGCACCGTCAATACCCTCAACCAACTGGAAATTGTCGAACTCGCTCGGGACCGGTGGCAGCATCCCTCGGAGATTCTCGGGGCGCTAAATCTGCAAAGCGGCGACACGGTAGCGGATCTTGGCGCCGGGGCCGGATACTTCACCCTGAAACTTTCCCCGCTGGTGGGCAAGAGCGGCAAGGTTTTGGCCATCGACGTTCGCACATTTCCGTTGCTCTTTGTTTGGATCAGGACTCTGCGGCGTGGTGAGTATAACGTGAAGCTCATCCAGGGCGAACCTGAGAATTCTCGCCTTCCGGACCGCGTAAATGCCGTGTTAGTTGTCAATACTTACCACGAACTCACCGCTCGCCGAAAGATTCTCGATCAAGTCTCGCGAAGTCTTGTTCCCGGAGGGCGTCTGGTGATTGTGGATCGGGGCCCGCCTGAATCAGGACGGAGAAGCGCGGCACCCGAAGACCACGAGCTTCCTCTCTCATCAGCCGAACAGGACGTCTCTCAAGCTGGATTCGAGGTGCTCGAGCGCAACGAACACTTCGTGCAACCGCCCACCGACAGCGCCTGGTGGATGATCGTTGCCCGCAAGCGTGGATGGTGAGCAAGCGGTACCATTGAGGCGACTGGAGGAACAGTCATGATTCAGTGCGATCTCTGCGGCCAGGAGAAAGCGTGCCGGCCAAGGGAAATTGAGGGGCAGCAATACGACATCTGCTCCGCATGTTGGAAACCTTTGGCGCAAAAGCTGAAAGGCAAAGGCCGGGCAGTGCTGGAGCGGGAAACGGTTTTCTTGCCCCCGCCGCCGGTCATCACCACGGCTCCGGAACCGAAAGAACCGATGCCGTCACCCGGAGGACCGCCCAAGATCTGGAGCGGCGCCCGGATGCCTCAGGGCACTGGCCGCGCCAGGGTGTAGCTTGAGCGGATCGTCCACAAAGTGAATAGCGCGCTGCCGATGTCAATCGGCATCAGTCAGCCGTTTCATCCGGCAATGCACTCGGATCGTTTTCACGCGAAATCGAGTACGGCAAGAAAACCTTGGTGGAACTTATGGTGAGTCTACGCGATGGCCGGTTTGCGCCGCGTCTCGGGCGTCGCCTGCTCAAACGCGTGCGCCAATTGCAAAACACTCCACTCATCGCGATGGCGGCCGATAATCTGCAATCCGGCCGGCAGGCCTTCCTCCGTGAACCCGCATGGCATCGAAATCGAAGGATTTTCCAGCGCCGAAATCATCATGCAGGATTTCATCCACTCGATGTAGGTTGACATCTTCATGCCGGCCACTTCGGTTGGATACGGCTGTGTCACGTCGAAGGGCGGCACTTGCGTGGTGGGCGTGATGAAGTATTCGTACTTTTCCTGAAAGATCCGCATGTTGTCCCATGCTTTGCTGCGCAATGTGTGCGCCCGCGCGATGTCGGCGGCCGTGAGCTTGGAGCCGCGCTCGGCTTCCCATTGGATGGTATCCTTCACCAGATCGCGATGCAGCCGGATGTTTTCGGCCTGCGAATCGGCGTAGCCCCAGGCGCGCAGCGTATCGTAAGCGGCCAGCGCGCCGGTCCAATCGGGCTCCGCTTGTTCCACGACGCAGCCGAGGCTTTCGAAAACCTTGCGCTGGGCATTCACCGCGTGAAGAACTCGCGGGTCGAACGGAATCCCGTCCATGTCCTTGAACCATGCGATGCGAACGCCTTTGAAGTTGCGCTCTAAGTTCCCCGTGAAACGCGAGCCGGGCTCGGTGATCGAAATCGGACAGCGCGGATCGGGGCCGGCCATCACACTCAGCAGCAGAGCCAGGTCGGGGACATTGCGCGCCATGGGACCGGAAACAGCGAGAGTGGACCACGCATCTCCGCTCGCGGCGTGCGCCACCCGGCCCGGCGCGGTCCGGAATCCAACCACGTCACAAAATGCCGCTGGGTTGCGCAATGAGCCGCCGCTATCGCTGCCGTCGGCAATCGGAATCATTCCGCACGCCAGGCTCACCGCCGCGCCGCCGCTGCTGCCTCCGCAGGTTTTCGTTAAGTCGAAAGGATTTTTCGTGGCGCCGAACACCGCATTGAAAGTCTGCGATCCAGCGCCAAATTCGGGCGCGTTGGTTTTGCCCAAGCAGATCGCGCCAGCGTTCCTGATCCGCTCCACCAGAATCGCATCGTGCGTCGGCACGTAGTCCTTGAAAATTCGCGAGCCGAACGTGGTGCGAATGCCCGCGGTTTCCACCAGATCTTTATGCGCGATGGGCAAACCGTGCAATGGCCCCAGCGCGGCGCCGCGAGCCTGCGCTTCATCGCCTCGGCGAGCCTTCTCCCGCGCCTGTTCGGCCACCAGCGTGACAATCGCGTTGACCTGCGGATTGACGCGCTCGATCTGCTTGAGGTGAGCCTCCAGCGTTTCGCGAGCGCTCAGCTTCTTGCGGCGAATGAGATCCACCATGTCGGTGGCGGTGAGGAAGCAGATATCGGAGCTTTTGGCCATGAGCAACTGTGCAGCCGCCGCGGCGCCCAACAATTGCGCGGCTTCCCGGCGCGTAACCAGCGGGTCTGCGGGCTGATCGGGCATGCTGCGAGTTTAACCGTCCTTGCATATATGTTGCAATGAGCACATATGTTGCAATGAGGAAATATGTATCTCCCAAGAGCGTTCGCGGTGGAGGATGTGCCCAAGCTCCAGGACTTCATGGAGGAATTCAACGTTGCAACCGTGGTTACTCAAAGCGCCGGCGAACTGACCGCGTCGCACATACCGTTTCTGCTGGATCGCGGCGCGGAGCCCTACGGAGTGCTGCGCGCGCATATTGCGATCCGCAACCCGCAGTTGAAGGATTTGCAATCCGCGGCGCAGGCGCTCGTGATTTTCCAAGGTCCGCATACCTATGTTTCGCCTTCGTGGTACGTGAATCCGGAGAACGTGCCTACCTGGAACTACACGGTGGTTCACGCCTATGGCACTCCGACAATCGGAAACAAGGCCGCTCTGATCGAACTTCTGAAGGATCTGACCCGCAAGCAGGAAAGTTCATTCGAAAAGCCTTGGGACTTCGATCCGGGCGCCGCATGGGTCCAGAAGCTGCTGATGGAAATCGTCGCATTCGAAATCAAAATCGAAAGGCTGGAAGGAAAGTTCAAGCTCAATCAGAACCGCAAGCCGGAAGACCGCGAAAGCGTGATTACAACCCTCTCGGCCAGCGAAGACCCCGCGCAGCGCGTTGTCGCAAGCTGGATGGATCGGTGATCATCGTGTTCACGACAAAACCGATCTCTTGTAATAGGAAACCCGTCGTGCTCCTCTCGCTGGAAACAGGGAGTGCCCGCGCCTGGTCCCGCAGGCCGGCACGGGCCTGGGCGAATAGTGCAAAGGCAGGTAGACTAAGTCGATATGGGCGATTGGAAGACAGATGGAGTGAAAGTAATCCCCAAAGATTCTCTGGACCCCAACACGGCCCAGACGCCCGGAATGAATCGCGCGGCCGCCATCAATTACGCACGCGTGGGAGCTCAGAAAATCTGGGCCGGCACCGTCAGCATCCACGCGAACGCCAAGACCGGCGCTCATCACCACGGCGCGCTCGAGAGCGTCATCTACGTGGTGCGCGGCCGTGCCCGCATGCGCTGGGGCGATCGCTTGGAATATGTGGCAGAGGCCGGCCCCGGCGATTTTATCTATATCCCGCCCTATGTGCCGCACCAGGAGATCAATGCATCCAGCGACGAAACGCTGGACTGCGTGCTAGTCCGCAGCGACAACGAGGCGGTGGTTGTGAACCTGGATATCGAACCGGTGGAGGAGCCGAGCCCCGTGCGCTGGGTTGATCCGATCCACTCTCCCAGCCAGGAGTTGAAATGATTTTGCGTGACCTGCTCAAACTGATAGGCGCGACATTCGGCTGTGGAATGGCTTGTGCGGCGCTTGCCGCTGCTGCGGTAAAGGCGCAAGCTTCAACCGGCGAAGCTCATTTCGCGCCCGGCCCGGCGCCGGCCTCGCGGACCAGGCGTTCGCCTTCATCATGGAGCCCCAGCCGCAAATAACCGGCGCCTAAGTCTCGCAACAATTCCGACTTGAGTAAAGGTTGGTCCTTGAGTTCCGAGCGCGCCCGCTCCACCGCGACGTCGAGCACGTCAGCCACGCGAAGATCGCGCCCTTTGTCGGCGAATGGAGAGTTGTACGTCGGGTCCGCCCCGCTCAGTGTGGTCTTCACGAAGTTTTCGACGAACTCCGCCTTCGTGCGTTCTTGATCGGCCACTCGGGCTTCATAGGCCGCAATGGCGAGACCGCTCACAAGCATCGCGAAAACGGCCGACGCTGCGAGAGCGGCGGTCTTATGGCGTGCTATAAATTTCGACGCGATATAGAACACCGTCTCGTTGCGCGCCGCAACCGGCAGGTTCTCTCGATAACGCCGGATGTCGCCGGCGAACTGGGCGGCGGAGCGATAACGGCGTTCCGGTTCCTTGCGCAACGCCATGAGAACGATGTTGTCCAGATCACCCGCAAGTTGCTTTTGAAAACGGCTCGGCCGCTCCGGCTCGCGTTCCAGAGTCGCTTTTCGCATCTCGCCCGGGCTGGCAAGGGCGTCTTCAAAAGGATGCCGTCCGGCCAGCAATTCGTATAGCACGACGCCCAGACTATAAATGTCCGTGGCTGTGGTGACCACGCCGCCGGACACCTGTTCGGGACTGGCGTAGCGCGGCGTGAGCAAGCGAAGGGTTTGGGTCTGCTGGATCCGCTCGGGATGCTCCAGGTCGATCAGCTTCGCGATGCCGAAATCCAGCAGTTTCGGCTCACCCTTGCCATCCACCAAAATATTGCTGGGCTTCAGATCGCGATGAATGACCAGGCGCTGGTGGGCATACTGGACGGCGGAACAGAGCTTGGCGAACAGATCCAGCCGCGCATCAATGGTGAGAGCGCGGGCCGCGCAATACTCGTTCAAAGGGACGCCCTCCACCAGCTCGGTGACTAAATACGGTTGTCCATCCGGCGTCGCGCCGCCATCCAGCAGTCGCGCGATATTGGGATGATCCAGCGCCGCCAGAATCTGCCGTTCAGCCCGGAAGCGCGCCAGGATCGATTCGCTTTGCAGCCCGCTTCGCACCACCTTCAACGCCACTCGCCGCTCGAACTGACCATCGTCCCGCGACGCGGCATAGACCGTTCCCATGCCTCCCGTCCCAATCTCACGCTCGATCCGGTACGGGCCGAGAGTGGAACCAGCAGCCGGACCACGGGCTGTGTTGTCTTTCGCGAACAGCGGCGGCATGGAAAGGAAACCGGTGGCCTCTTCGTGCGCGGCCACCAGAGAAGAGACTTCTCGATAAACCTCTTCTTCCAGCCCCAATCCCGCCAGGAAACTGGCGCGCTCGGCCGGTGCTATCTCGACGGCGATTTGAAACAACTCGTCGATGCGCCGCCATTGCTCGGGCGTCATACCGGGATTCAAGGGCGAGATTCCTCCCCGGCTGTTTTCAATCGCTCGAACGCGCCCTGGGTGATCCGATTGTTTTCGCCGTAGCTGGCCTGGAAACCGGCGTATGCCATTTCCGCAAACGGCCGGGCTTCGGCAAACCTTTTTTGTGCGATCAGGCAAATGGCCAGAGCATCGGCGGCTTGCGCCACTCTTTGGCCGCCTTTCGGATAAAGCGCCTGACGGCGCGCAAAAGCTTCCCGCAAATAAGGCTCGGCTTGCTTCGGTCTGCCTGCCGCTGTAAGGACGCTCCCCAGCGCGATCCAAGCATGGGTGAACTCCGGATGGCTGGGAGGAAGGGTCTTGGTCAAAACCGACAAGGCCTTCCGCGCTTCTTGTTCGGCTAGGTTATGTTTGCCCTCTTCCGAATACACCTTCGCGAGTTCCACCTCCGCATATGCAGTCATCCAATGCGAGTCTCCCAATCGTCTCCGCAGCGCGTCCACTGAAGCTAAAGCTACGGGTTCGGCAGCGGCCGCGTCGCCCGACAGACGAAGATAGTTTCCAAGATTCACCTCGGAATAACCTAATTCCATGCTGGGCAAGCCAGCCGGGTCTCGCTTGCGATGCGCGTCCACCACCTCCCGCTGAAGCTGGCTGGCTTCCGCGAAATGCCCGTTGTTGAACCGCACGACGGCCACATTGTTCATCAAAACGATGAAGTCGACATCGTTGGTTTGATGGCGCTCGCGGCGTGCCTGCAGCAGGCGTTCCAGCAGGACGCCGGCTTCCTGGTAGTGCCCATCGTCGAATAGGGTGACGGCTAAATCGTTGATTGCGTCGGCTTCGGCCGGATCGCCATGCTTGCGATAAACGGCGGCGGAGCGGCGCAGGTCGCGCTCGGCATCGGCGTAACGACCTTGGTAGTGCTCGTTGGAGCCCAGATCGTGCAGGGTCTCGGCCAGCGGTAAAGCATCTTCGCCGAACAACTTCGCCTGCGTCCTTAGAGCCGTTCGCAATTCCCGGTCTGCCCCATCCAGCAGTCCCAGCCGCGAGTAGGTGAGCCCGATGGTAACGCGTAATTCGGCCCTGTCGCCTGGCTGATCGTTCAAGTTGGAATCCAAATCCGACGCGGCTTGGGAGAGAACGTCCACCACTTTCAGGTTGCGCCCGGTTTGGCCGGCGTTGCTCTTGGGAGCTCCCGTGAGCATTGCTTGCATATAACCACTAATTCGCTCCGCTCTGGCCCGCTGCCGATGGGCTCTCCGGATTTGCGCCGACAGGAGAAAGATCAGCGCGAGCATGGCAGCCAGCGCAACAAGCGTGGCGGTGGAAGCCACGCGATGCCGCGCGATCAGCTTTCTCACGACGTACCACACCGTGTCGTCCCGCGCCACCACGGGCAGGTTCTCGCGATAACGCCGGATATCGTCGCCGAATTCCGCCGCCGACCGATAGCGCCGCTCCGGTTCCTGGCGCAGAGCCATGAGCACGATATTGTCCAGGTCGCCAGCCAGCTGTTTGCGGAAACGGCCGGGCGGCTCCGGCGCGCGCTCGCGGCTGGCATCTTCGCCGAAGGGAAGCCGGTCCGTGAGCAACTCGTACAACAGTATCCCCAGCGCGTAAAGATCGCTCGCGGTGGTCACAGGTTCGCCGGCCAACTGCTCCGGACTCGCGTAGGCGGGGGTAAGCTCGCGGGCGATGGTTTGAGTATTTTCGATCTGACCCAGGTCTCCTGGATCCACCAATCTTGCGACGCCGAAATCGAGCAGTTTCGGCTCCCCGTCGCCCGACACCAGAATGTTTCCTGGCTTGAGATCGCCATGAATCACCAGATGCTGATGTGCGTACTGCACGGCCGAGCAGAGCTTGCGGAACAGATCCAGCCGCGCGGCGAGCGGCAGATTGTGGCGCGCGCAATATTCATTGAGCGGCAGTCCTTCCACAAACTCCATCGCCAAATAGAGGCGGCCGTCCGCGGCCGTTCCAGCGTCCAGGAGCCGGGCGATATTGGGATGCTCCAGGCTTGCCAGTATCTGGCGTTCGATCCGGAAGCGCTTCAGAATAGATTCACTGGCAAACTCGGATCGTATGACCTTCAAAGCCACGCGTCTCTCAAACTGCTGGTCGGCTCCTGAGGCCAGATAGACAATTCCCATGCCACCGGCGCCGATCTGTTTTTCGAGTCGATATGGTCCGATGAGATATTCCGGCGGTTCCGGATGCATTGCTATTCCACTGCGTCCGAGGATTTCATTTCACGGTATAACCAAGCCTTCGCCATTTTCCAGTCGCGCTCCACCGTGGCGACGGAAACTCGGAGAAATTCCGCGGCCTCCTGATTGGTCAGTCCGCCAAAAAAACGGAGCTGCGTCACTTGGGCTTTTCTCGGGTCCAGCTCTTCCAACCTCGAAAGGAGCGAGTTGAGTAACAAGATCTCTTCGTCCGGAAGGATGGAAGCCGACGCATCGTCGATCAGAGTCCGAACCACGTTTCCGCCTCGCCGGGCCGCCTTGGCCGCCTTAGCATGATCCACCAGAATGCGCCGCATCAGCTTGGCTGCCACACCAAAAAAGTGGGCGCGATTTTGCCAATTTACACGCCGCTGATCCACCAGCTTGAGATAAACCTCGTGCACCAGGTCCGTGGCGCGCATGGTGTGCCCGGATGCTTCCCCGAACATGTAAGCCGCCGCTAACGACCGCAACTCCTGGTAGACATACGGCATCAGGCGGTCCAACGCATTCGCCTCCCCCTGATTCCAGCGCAGCAGGAGTTCGGTTACGTCCGTTGGACCAGCAGCCATAGCAGCCAATGTAAAGCCTCAGTCTACTACGGTACGTTGCTGGAGAGGTCCGGCTCCTGCTCATCGCGGTATTAGGGATGAAACCGTCTGGGCGGCGCTGATCGAGTTCCATCCGGGCACACCTTCTCCTCCTGGCCATATCGCGAAAACCAGGGGTGAAACCCCTCAGATTTTCGCTAAGAAATTTACTGCTCAGTACTGGAAGTCCGGCGTCGACCGCTAGTACTGACGCAGGAAGGCGTTTGGGAAAGCATGAGGGTTTTGCCCGCGAGTTCTCGCGATGTCGGGCGGAGGACTCGTCAGAGGAACGAATTATATGAATAACCCGCACTTCCCCGCTTGCACTTTTGCAGGACGTACCATTTCCTTGATCACCTTGCCAATGCTGGCAATTCTTGCGGCGCAAACAGCGCCTGCCGATTCGATCCCGTGGAACATCAGTTTGAACGCCCAAGTGGACGATGGCGGCATTGCGCCGACCTATGCAATGGTGGGCGGCACTGTCAGCTACAACAGCAACAACCCGGGCCTCGGCACCGGTGCCGGCAGTACCGTCAATATCCAGCCGGAACCCACTACCACTTATAACAACCCCACCGCTCTCGGCTTGACCTCAGCCACCAGCCAAGTCTCCAGCTCAAACGATAATGACGGCAATCCATGGTGCATCCCAAGCGGATGCGTCAGCGGAACCCTGACCGGCTCGGCTTTGGCTACCGCGAATTTGGCGACCGGCTCGGTTGGGGTCTCAGCGGATTCCGACATCATCGGCAATTCGTTGGCGGAGAGCCAGGCCAGTTCGACAGCGGAACTTACCGATCAACTAACGTTCTACGTCGCCAACGCCACGGCTTCCACCATTACGGATATCGGCGTCGAGTTCACCATCAGCGGCTTGGCTGCCCCGGGCACGCCGTTGGCCGAGGGCGAAGCTGGCCCTTCGGTGAGTATGAGCGGCGACTTGACCTTGGGAGCCGCGTCAGCCGAGTATTCCTACAGCGATGCCGCGGGCTCTCCAGCCAATGGCACGCTCTTTGATGGCGGTTGGCTTTCCGACTCGATCATTTCTCAAAGTCCCGACAGCTTCATTTTCAGCGGTGTATATCAGTTGACCGGCGCGAGCGCAATCGTTCCTATCACGCTCGAGCTGGCCTGCGACGCCGAGAATGGCGGAACTTGCGACTATGCCGATATGGGTGCCGTTAGCTTCAATCTTCCCTCGGGGGTCACGTTCACCTCGGCCTCGGGAGATTTCCTCACAGAGCCCTTGACGAGCACTCCTGAACCGGCGTCCGAGGCCACTATCCTTTGCGGCTCCTTGTTGGTCGCCATTGCCGTGCTCCGGCGGCGCCGTGCGAATGGCAGCCGCGCGTGACGTCCCTAGCCGGGTTGGTAAAGACATGGTCCAGCGAACGATGCACTAGCCAGCGGCGACTTTCAACATTCGCTTAGTGACACCCAGACCTTTTCGACGCCAGAGAGCTTCTTGCATTGCGCATTGGCGTATGAGAGATTGGGGATCGTTATGAATCGGAACGTCAACGTTCGCACGTATGTTATGGCGGTATGCGCCGCTGCCAGCCTGGTTTGGGTCAGCGGACTGCAAGCGCAGGCGCCTGGCGCCCAGACTCGCGGCGCCGGGAACGCCGCCCCCAGACTGATGGGGATGGAAAACGGCTTGACGTATTTCCAAACGCGCTGCATGAGCTGCCATCGTGAGAACGATTCCTCAAAAGCGCCGAGCGCCCGGCGCATCCGTCAAATGACGCCCGAGCAGATCTATGCGGTGCTGTCCAAGTCCGGCCGTCCGGAACACGATCAGGGGCTCACCGACCAGCAAAAGCGCCGCTTGTCCGAATTCATGGGCGGTTACCGGCAAATCGGCAGCGTGGAAGCCGGCAATCCGAAGAATTTTCCCAACGCCTGCCCCTCCAACCCGCCGATGAGCGATCCCTACGCGGGCGCATTTTGGAGCGGCTGGGGCGCCGACATCGAGAATACCCGTTATCAAAGGACCGAAGCGGCTGGAATCACCAGGGCCGATGTGCCCAAGCTCAAGCTCAAATGGGCGTTCGGATTTCCACTGGGCATCAGTGCCTATAGTCCGCCCGCGATCGCTTCCGGACGTGTATTTGTCGGCACGGATATCGGATGGGTCTATTCGCTGGATGCCAAGACGGGTTGTTACTACTGGGGCTACGAAACCGGCGTGACCGTGCGCCCGGCCATCAGCATCGGTCCGGTAACCGGACAAGGCAATACGAAATACGCGGTGTTTTTCGGCGACGCCAAGGCTAACGTCTATGCGCTGGATGCACAGAACGGCAAGCTGCTCTGGAAGCGCAAGGTGGATGAATTTTTTCTGGCGCGCATCACCGCGGCCCCGAAGCTTTATAACGGACGCTTGTACGTGCCCGTGTCGTCGTCCGAAGAATGGCAGAGCGGCAATCAGGACTATGAGTGCTGCACCTCGCGCGGCAGTGTTGTCGCGCTCAACGCCAACAGCGGCGAGGAGTTGTGGAAAACCTACGTCATGGGCGATTCCAAGCCTACCGAGAAGAACGCGAACGGCGTGCAGTTGTACGCCCCGGCGGGCGGCTCGGTGTGGAACTCGCCGACTGTCGATCCGGTGCGCCACGCCGTGTACTTTGGGACGGGCGATACGGAAACCGAACCCGCGCAGCCCCTGGGAGACGCGATCGTCGCCGTAGATATGGATTCCGGCAAGGTTCTGTGGTCCTATCAGGCTCAGCCGAACGATGCTTTCATGGGAGGCTGTTATGGCGAGAAAAAAAGCAAGGCTTGTCCGCAGACCATGGGACCGGATGCCGATATCGGCAATTCGCCCATCCTGAGGACGCTGCCGGACGGACGGCGCGTGCTGATCGCTGGCACCAAGAGCGGCGACGTATTTGCGCTGGATCCAGATAATCACGGCGCGCTGATCTGGCGCGTGGCCGCCAATGCGGCCGGCACCCGCGGCGGTATTGTTTGGGGCGGCGCGGCCGACCACGAAAACGTCTACTACGGCATGGGAAGCGGCGGCATGGTCGCACTGAAAATGGAGACAGGCCAGCGTGTGTGGTTCCAGCCGATCAACGCCGCGGGCGTGAAAGCCGGCAATAACGCCGCCGCAACCATGATCCCTGGAGTGGTATTCGTCGGAGGTACCGACGGCAAACTGCACGCTCTGTCGGCCACCGACGGCAGCGCACTTTGGGAATTCGACACCGATAGAAGTTTTGATACCGTCAACAAGGTGGCGGAGGCGCATGGCGGCGCGATTTCATCGGTGGGTCCGGTGATCGTCGGAGGGATGATGTACATCGGCTCCGGCTATGGCGTCGGCGGCGGGCCCTTCGGGAACGTGTTGCTGGCCTTCGGACCGGAGTAACTGTCCTTATTCCGGAGCCAGATCCACAAACCGCCGCCGCATGCGCCGCACCGCGGGCGCGAGGACGCGGTTGAACCACATCAGCAAGGCGGTGCAGAACAGCACCGCCGGCGCCAGGCCCAGAATTACCCACAATAACTTGACTCCCCAACCGCCGAAGTTGCCATAATGAGCGAACGAAAATCCTCGCAGGATTCGAGCGCCTAATGTGAAGGAACGCCGGAACGGTCTGGGCGGGGCGCCAAGCGGGATCGGATTGGAGGGCTGAAACACCGCAGGCGCGTTGATTGGGGTAAAGAAATTAATCGCAGCACGGAAAGGCTGGGGAAACACGAAATAGCCGCCCGTCAGTCCCCACATCAGCAGTAGGGCGAAAGTCCAAACTCCCACGGCGCCATGCAGATCAAACACGAAACGTTTCCAACCCACATTCGCGTGTATCATCAGGGCGCGCCCCCAGCTTCCGAAACCCGGCCACCAGACGATGATGCCGGTAAGGCAAAGAGCGGCGGTCAGAAAACCACCAATGGCATTCGCTGTCATGCCGGCGCTGTCCAGGAGCAAGCTGCCATGGAGCTTGCCCAGCCAAGATAGCCAATGGTAGAGCTCTCCCTTATACGAAACGGCTTTGCCACCGGACTCCAGCCAATCGTAGATATCGTTTCGAAAAACGATCGCGCTGCCGCTCGCGCAGACCACGGCCACATAGAGGCCCAACAGCAAACCCGACCAGAGGTGAAGCTGGAAAATGAGCTTCCGCAGCCAGGTGTTTTTCGGACGCCACAGCCACTGTCGCCAAAAGCCTGCTCGAAGATCTTCCACGGTGTTCGTCTTGCTCAGAAGCGCATCTCCCCAGCCCTCGATACTCCGGTATAAACAGCTTGATGTTCTCACCGCCGCGAAGTAATGTCCACTGAGCTACTTTCGATCATGCCTGATCCAAAAGGTTTTTCGTGGACATTTATTTGCGAAGGAAATTGCGCGGTTGGCGGAGGCTGAAGTCGCCCTTGCTCGACAGCACCTTGGGCTTCGACTGAGAAGCGGTGGAAGATGTGGCGTTGGATCAGTTGCTCGATTGGCTTCGGCATATGCAGACCCCGCCCAAGAGCCCCGTCAGGACGCCTGGCGATCCCTCGCCGCGAGTCGGGGAGCATCGGCTTGCACCCGATCCAAACCCCATTTCAAGGGGTCCAGCACGTTCCGAGTTGCTCATTCTACATTCCTGCCTGGTCTTGCGTCGCCAGACAAAAAGACAGCCCGTCCCGGAGTGAACTCCGAAACGGGCTGCGGGTGTCGTAACTAACGACCGGTCAGTGTCGAAGCTGAGTGCTGATTTTGCCCGTTTCGTACACTTCGCAATTGGCGCGCTCCGAAATAACAGGATCGGCGTTGGCGTTGAGCCGCAGGATTCGCGTCGGCATCACCCAGGGCTCAATGAACGAATCCGGATCTTCTACGGTCATGTCGTAGTGGATTTCATTTCCAACACGCGTGAGTTTCTCAATGATGTGCATGTCGGCCGAATGGAAGAGGCCTCCGCGTCCCAACCACGTCGTATCAGTGAATGAAGTATCGTCAATGACCAGCGTATCGCCTTCCCATTTACCGATGCTGTACCCGTAGTACGTTGCTTCGAGCTCCTTCTCCGCCTTGCGCGCGCGTCCATCGGTGGGGATGTCGCGGAATTCCGTGTTTCCACCGCCGTAATCGGAATACTGCCCATAGAAGAAGATGATGTCTTTGTCGGTTTGGATGATCCGCCGGGGCGTGCCCTGCCGCGGGAGTCCCAGCGGCTGACAGGTCATCACTGGATCGTCCCTGTTCGTCCACTGATCGAGTTCCTGAATCTTGTCCCAATACTGGGGTTTGTAATTGGGACGGCTCGGCCCAAACCGCGAGGGCGAGATCCACTCATAATCCACCCAGAAGTTGTCTTGTGGGATTTGGCAGCCGACGTCGGGGCTGATTCCCCCACCCTTCACCTGCGTTGGACCACATCGGCGGTTCCCGCTACCCGTAATTGCAAGAGGGACAAAACCCCAAACTCCCGTCATATCCGGCTTCCCATTAGCCAGCCGCGGGGTTTCGACGGCGGCGGTCTCGGTCGCCGGTGCCGCCGTTGCGTAGGTATTTAGAGTCCAGTTAGGAGGCTGATTCGTTGGCTGGATAGCCGCCTTGATGCTCGCCGGAACCGGCATCACGACATACATCTGTCCCGTTTCAGTCAGCGTGGTTGTAATGTCGCGGACGACGGCGCCGTTTTTGCGTTCCGTCATCCTGCCCGCGTAAAACGCTTCGGCCGGATTGAGTGGATTGTTCCAGTCCCTATAGTTGCTATAGGTAAATTCGGTGGTGTTGTTTCCCTGTTTCACCACGACATGCTCGGGCATGAACTTCGCATCGAGTGTCACGCTCGCGATTGCATCGGGAACGCCCGGAATCGGGAACGTCACAATGGGCGTATTGCCTTCCCACGCGACGGAGGTTTTCCCGGCCATGGAGACGCCGGCAGGTACCCGTTGCGGCCTGGGGGCCATTTCCGGTGGATCGCTGATCCCCGCCATCGCGCCCTTGAAGGCACCCTGCGGACTGGCCCACAGGCGAATCATCCGTTCCTCTACGGTTGCGGGCATCGGCGTCGCCTTGCCTTTACCGGGGACCAGTTCGGCACCGGGAATGTCTTCGTCCCAGGCATACGCTCCACTGAGGACTTCGATATTGGAGCACGCCTGGCCATTAGGCCGAGTGCCGGTGTACTGAATCCGCTCGCCTGATGTCTGGTAGCTGATGCTGGTTCGATACTTGGTTGCATTGCAGGGCTGTCCGTCCACTTGAACGGTGCCCTTGCCCTGGTATTCGAGCGACATGATCAGGTCTCGTTCCTCGCTGCTTCGCAGCATGCCCATATACCAGGCCCAGTTGAAAAGGACTGCTTTCAGGTCCTTCGCACCGGGTGCAGGGGTGTACAGCGGCACGCGTGGACCTCGGCGTCCGCCCGGTTGTCCACCACCTCCGCCGCCCTCACCCTGGCCACCCTGAGCCGGCGCTGCAGGGCCAGCGCTTCCTGCCTGTGCAAACGCCGAGGACGGCGCGCTGATGGTCAGAGCGACTGCTATCGCGATACTTGTCCCAAAGATCTTTCGTAGAACACCCATGAAAGTTCGCTTGGTCATTTCGATGTAATCTCCTCGGTTGCCGTTCGGATCAGAATTTTATCACGATTGGTTGATGCCCCGCTTTTAGCCTTTCGCTGTGTCGCGGCAGATAGAAGGTTCCCAAAACAAGCAAAGTAGAAGGTTCCTGTTTCCCGGGCGGTGACACGTACCGTCGCGCCGGCCGTTTGGCCTCGGGACAGGACTCAAGGCGTTCGTCCGGATCGCCGGCATGACGCACGCGAAAACTTCGCCTTACCACCCGCAATCGAACAAAAAACTGGAGCGCTGGCATAGATCGCTGAAGAGCGAAGGCATCCGCCCCCGGTCTGGCGAAGACGAACGGCGATCCGGCTGGGCACACCGCTGCCGCAGTAGGACGCCGAACGGCTGACCCGGCAGTATGTCGATCACTAGCGCCGTCGGTTATGTGAAGGAGATATTGGCGCGTGATCGCAAGCTGGAAGAAGCGTGCCAGAAAAGGCAACTTCGGCGCCGGGCAGCGGCATAGTCAAACCGTGCGGGGAGAGCTTACAACGATTTTGCCTGACGAAACTGAATTCGAGTCGCGCAACCAGGGGCCTATATTCTCGACGGTGGAACTCTGTTTCACTCGATCCGAGAATCCCGTGCTCGGCACGAGCAGCGAATCGAGATCAACCCATCGCATGGACGCCTCCAAGTACTCGCTTCCACGGTAGCCTCTTTGTCAGTTGCGTTTGGAAAAACCCGGAAAAAGTGTGACCCGGCGTGACCCGCTTTTCTGTAAGTTGTTGAAAATATGGCAGCCTAATGGGAATCGAACCGGTATTATCCGAAGTTATTTGGACTCTGTAAGTCAAAGCCATTCCATGCTCTGTCGGCGCAAAGTGATAATGTCCTATTTGCGCAAAGTAGAAATGTCCTATTGACGACCTCCAGGCTGGAGAGGTGGCAGAAGGACAACTACTGATGACGCAAGCCGAGCGGGACCGGCTGGTGGCCCTGAAAAAGGCCAAGAAGAAACTGATTACGCAGAAGCAGGCCGCCGAGGAACTGGGCATCACCGAACGGCATGTACGGCGTCTGCTGCGAGCGCTGAAGCGGCGCGGTGATCAGGCTGTGGTACATGCGTTGCGAGGGCTACCGTCCAATCGCAAGATTCCTGTGGAGACCGAACAGGAGGCAGTGGCCATCTTGAAGAGGCCGGTATATCGGGGGTTTGGACCGACGCTGGGATCGGAATACCTGGCCAAGAAACACGGCATCGAGGTCAGCCGGGAGACGGTGCGGCAGTGGATGATCCAGGCCAGGCTGTGGCGAGCCCGCCAGCAGCGTGTTGAGAAAATCCACGAATGGCGTCCACGTCGCGGCCGGTTTGGCGAACTGGTGCAGTGGGACACCAGTGATCACAAGTGGCTGGAAGGACGCGGAGAAGAGATTTTACTGATCAACATGATCGACGATGCTACCGGCCGCTGGTTCGCGCGCTTTGTGGCCAGCGACTCGACGGTGGAAAACATGAACCTGCTGGAGAGCTACGTGAAAAAGTACGGACGGCCGCTGGCATTTTATACCGACAAGGCGAGCTTGTTTCAGACCGCGGAGAAACGCAAACGCGATGAGCCCGGAGTGGAGAAGGACGCGGTAGAGATGCCGCAGACGCAGATTGGGCGGGCATTGCGAGAGCTATCCATCGCCTGGATCGCAGCGCACAGTCCGCAGGCCCAAAGGGCGAGTGGAACGTGGATTTTTGACCGCTCAGGACCGGTTAGTGAAAGGAATGCGAGTCGCTGGAGTCACCACCTTGGAGCAAGCCAATCACTATCTGGAAAGTGAGTTTCTGCCCTGGGTCAACACCACGTTAGCAGTGGTGCCGGCCAGTGCGGACGATGCCCACCGGCCGCTGGAAAAGCAGCACGATCTGGCTGCGATTCTCAGCCATGTGGAAAGCCGGCGCGTGAACAACGACTACACCATCCAGTTGGACACCAAGCTCTACCAGATCGCACGCCAGAACATTCGCACCGGATTACGAGGCGCCACCATCCGGGTTGAGAAGCGGCGGGACGGCGAGGTGGCAATTCGATTCCGCGATCGCTATCTAAGTGTTTCTATCTGCGAGCAACGTCCCAAGCTTGCACCACCCAAGCCGCTCGGCAAGGCACGGCGTGCGCTGAAACCCAGCCAGGCCAGTGAGTGGTGTAAAAACTTTGATCTGAAAAAGTCGCCCAAAATCTGGCAGGCCTCAGAAGGTTCCGGCGCCAAGCCGGAGTCGCTATGAAGACCCGCACCAACGCAACAGGAAGGCCGGGCAAAATCGGCCCGGCAGCTTCGCGCTTTCCCTATTCAAGGCCTCCGCTCCGAGACTCCACCCAAGTAATGGGCCTGTCAAAGTCAAAAGCAAAACCCTCGGAGGGTACCCCGCAGGGCCCCGTTGACCGAGGGTTTGCCGCCGATTACTTCGGAGCCAGCCCCGTCGCATCGGCCTTGAATCTTCCCCAGGAGCGCGACTCCCCAGAGAATCGAAATCAGACTACCATGCAATCTCCACCAGCTCGGTCAAAACCGGACATTTCTACTTTGCGTTGACAACATTCCATGCTCACGATTCGCATGGATCTCACCAAGCGAAGGGGTCCTGTAAAAAATCGGGTGTGCGACATAAATGTGGATGATCATGACGCGCGGCTACGATCAGCCCAGTAGTCTTCGAACCGGTGGTTTAGGCGACAGCATCGCAGGGCGATGATAGCGTTAGCGCCTCGAACGGTCCAGAACATGCCGGAGCGTTTGAGTCGTGCGCCGATGACGATCTTACAACCAGCCTCAACAACGCCGGAACCAACGAACAGGGCTTGTGCGCGGAAGGTGGGGTAGCGCATTCGATCCGCGTTGCGCTCAAAGTACTCCGCTTCAATGGCGATGGTTTTTGCGAGTTCCTCGGGGACCGGCGGGGAATCGCGCAGGATTTTCGCCAATGCTTCGATCTTGCCGCGATCGAGCCGATCCAGACAACGGGCGATCCAACGCTTGCGAGCCTTGGAGTCATTGGGAAACAGCCTAGCGGATAGTTCCCACAGATGCTGACGAGCGTGGTAGAGGTCCACGATTTGGATCGCGCCCGGGAAGTGCTGCTCGGCCAGATTCCAGATCCACACTGCGCCGTCGCCGATCACTACTTTTTTCTGGGCTCGACTCCAACCACGCCGCCAAGCTTCGTTGTACAGCCGCAGACCAAACTGTTGAGCGGTCTCGATAGCGGCCACGTAGGAAGTGGACTCCTCCTCACGCACCGGGCGGCTGTCCCGGTCAGTGGTGGTCTGCGTGAACACACAGCCCAATTTGACCTCGCGGGTGTGCGCCGGCTGGCCCTCCACTTTGCCCGCCCGATCTTGGGTCTCGGCCTTTACCACCGGTACACCAGTGCCATCCATTTCGACGTAGAGAATCGGTACGGCGGGAGCGCAGACCTCCGGTAATTCCAGTTGCTTGGCTCGTTGAATCTCGGCCTGCTGGTGAGCTTCGACATCGCCGCCGATGGCTTCGGCCTGACGTTCCACGGCCTTGGCTGTGACCTGAATGCCAGCCAGCAGTTCCAATTGCTCGCGGCCCTGCTCAAAGCTCGACTCACTGCCGACGGCGGCCAGCATGCGCCGCACACCGGGCGAGCATTCCGTTCCCACGACATCTAGTTCCCGGTCGCGCGGACTATGGCCTCGATGGCACTCCGGGCAAACATAATAGGCGCGATGAAACCGTAGTGGCCCCAACACGCTGAGTAGTTGCTTGGGGCGTTGATCATGATACCGAGCTTGCTGTCCACACACGCACCTCGACTCTCTGGCGGGACTGCCAGCCTCGGCTAGAAGACCAGTCAAAATGGCGGCTCCCGCTCGGTGCAGGCCAGAGCGCGTCGCCATCTCGAGTGCCTCCAGGTCCCATTGGTCACTCTTCCGCCGTGCCCCCAACACTACCTGGAGAAGTGTCTGGACTTCCCGTGTGACTTCTTGATGAACGTCAGCAGCCGTTTTTTTTCCGCCTCGGTCCAGCCTGTCTGGTCCGACTCCACCGGGCGCAAGCGGCAAATCTGCTCATTCACAGCCGTCAACTGAGCGACCAAATCCTGAAAGCGATGATATTCACCTACCTGCTGGGCGGCCTGGCGTAACGCCGTGGGTGTGGAGAACGACTCCGCCACGCTCTTGCCTTTGACTTTGCGCAGCAGACGAAACTGCGGATACCCCTTGCCGCGCGGACCGGCACAGTGACACTTCGGCTTTCCACAGCGGCGCGGAATCGCGGAAACCGTTCCTGGGCGGAAATCACCCAGACCTAGAAACTGCTCCAGAAGCTTGGTTCGAGTAGACTCCAGCTCGGCCAGAGATTGGGACATGAGTCGCCTCCTTCTCTGAGTATATGCATATACTCAGAAACAAAGCGACTGTTCTCAATCCAGCCTCATCTCCCATTTCCATGTCGCGCACCCTACAAAATCTGTACACCACACTTAACAACACTTTTCTCGTAGAATGGTTTTGAATATGCTTCGGCTGGAGATTCCGATTCTCGCCGTCTCGGTCTTTACGAGTGGTGCGGCAGAACAAGCGCCGCGCGTGTTCGTGAGCGGAGCGGATGCCGTCGTAGTTCAGGGAATTAAGGCATTTCAAAAGACCTGTTCGTCGGTCACCATTACGGCGCGTCAGGACAATGCCGATTATACCGTGCTCGTTGCGGACGATGGATCTGGTGCCGCAAGGAAGGGACGGAGCGTCGTAGTTTCAACGGCTGCCGGTGACGTTATTCTCGCATCTTCGGCTAGAGGGCTGGGATCAGCCGTCAAGAACGCCTGCGGAGCGATAGAGCAAAATTGGGCGGCTAAAAGGAAATAGCTGGGGAGACCTGAATCAATCGAATGACCGTCACGCCGTTCGCTGGTCCAATCAAGTGGCTCTTTCAGTGGTTCTTGGCAGCCACGGACATAACCGTTGGGTATAACTGGAGGTTTGATGGAACAGTGAACGCGCCAAAGAACATGCGACCAAGCTTTGATATACGCAACAACTCTCGTTCGAGGACTTACATCTTGGCGAATATTGCCTATCTAAGGGATAAGCATTCGGTCGCTCCCTTCGACAACAAATCCGTCTGGGGAAAGGAACTCAGGCCCGGAAGCATACAAGCGGTGGAGGCAGCACCAGTCGTAGGATTTGTGTCGTTAGCTCAATGCATGGAAACCGAGGTACATATACGCCTGCAAAATGGTCGAACGCTAAAGGGCCAAGGTCCGGGTCAACTTCGGTGCAGAATTCCACGCGCGATGTTTTGGTTGCGAAGGACATTCGAGAAGACCGCCATTCCCTTGGAATAGAGAGCGGGATTTAGGCAGTGAAGTAAAATTGTTCTATGCGTATTGATCGATTGCGCTCGAAGGAACATTGTGACGTTTGCCAGCAAATCCCAAGGGTGAAGGATGACGGGCGCGTTGCCTGTGCCTGCCCAAACAAGCGTTGGTTTTGGATCAAGAGCGTGTGTGGAACGCCTGAGGAACAGGCGCGGCTTGAACGTGTTGCTGGTGAATGGACAACCAACATTCACGGTCACGGGTACTACGTGCTGCCTCATGGCTACATTGTCAACCTCTACGAAGACGGCAGCTGGGATACGGACAAAGGGCCTGACTGCGAAAGTCTGGAACAGTTCTTAACCTGGTTTGAGGAAAAGCAAGCAGCTATCGACGCGGTTTTGAGACCAAGCTAATTGCACGGCTCATGCGTGCAAATATCTCTCCGTAACCGCTGCGCCGATAGGCCTTGCTGTGCGTCGATAAAGCGTCAACATCGGCCATGCGGCACCATACTTTGTACATCGCCGTGCACGTCGAGACGTTATCGTATTGACTTCAAAGTGCTGGTAGCGCTAACGGGAATCGAAAAAGTTAAACCCCATTTCAAGGGGGTCCAGCACGTTCTAAGTTGTTCATTCTACGTTCGGGCGAGTTTGCGGTTTTGCCTTTTGTGCGCCCACAAATTGCTGAGGTGTGACCCGGGTGTGACCCGCAAGCTCGTTCAAGGTGAATTTCACAGGGCGAAACGGCACCGGTCCTAGCACAAAAAACTAGAAAGCGCACTACACGAAAAACTAGAAACGATACGGCTCGATAAACCAGTATTGGAGCAACGTCACTCAATTTCATCGATGATGGCTTCGTAGGTATCGTTCAACTTATAGCGACGCGACTTTTTGGCGGGATCAGTCGTCTCCAAAAAGCCGTCTTCGACCCAACGCTGACATAGTAAGGTCGCTGTCCGCGGTTGATAGCCGAATAGTTCGGCAATGTCTTTGGCAGTAATCTCTCGCGACTTCTGGAACAACGTCAGAGCCCTGCGCTGCTTGGCGTCCAGGTTGCGCAGCACCTTCGATTGGTCCTTGCCACCTCGTTCCGCCTCGCGCAGGGCTTGGTCGCGAACCTTTTCGAATGAAGTTGCCATGCCCTCGATGAAGTAAACCACCCATTTGGTAATGTCGGCCTCAGCACGGCCCACGTAGTAGTTGTGCGAAGGGCCGATTGTCAGTGCCTCATAGTAAGCCTTGAGATTGCGCGCATAGTATTCTTCGAGCGCGTACAGTCCCTTCAGGTCATAGGCTCCAAGATGCAGGATGAGGGTGGTGAGCAAACGCGCAGTTCGTCCGTTGCCGTCGTAGTACGGGTGGATGGTGGCGTACTGATAGTGTGCAATGGCGGCCTTGATCGGCACCGGAAGGTTGTCCTTCCGATTGATCCAAATGATGAGTTGCCCCATCAGCCACGAAACATCCTTGGCCTCTGGCGGCATGTAAACGATGGCATTGGAGTGAGCATCACGGATCACATTTTGCCCATCACGATAGGGCGTGGCTTTCACGCGCGTTTTGCGGCCTCCCATGACTAGAGCGTGCAGCTTCTGCACGGTCGCCTCGGAAACCTTGTCATGTCTCTTTGCCATTCGCTCGGCTTCGTCGAGCGCCGCGTAATAGCCTTTCACCTCGTCTTGGTCCCTCTCCCGGCCCGGAAAATGCTGATCCCCATCGATCACCTGTGCGACCTGTTCCTGTGTAAGGCGGTTGCCTTCGATCATCGTCGAGTAGTGGGTAGAAAAAAGCCGCGCAGTCTCGCGCAAGTTGGCGAGGACGCGCGGCGTGATGGGGAGAGTCTGGATGGTTTGCTTAACCGCTTCAATACGCATTAACGCGGTGGCGACGGCTGGAGTGATGCTGAAAATCGGATTGAAGCTTGCGTGCTTGATCGTCGTCATTGCAGCTCAGTACGCCGATATTATAGCATTAACATACTGTTATAATGCCGATATATTGCGGTTACAATCGAGCCGCAGCCCAAAGGTAGATTGTTGTCAAGCTCGCGAACACGAGGGGTCAAAGCGAAATAACCCGCTTTGGTCCACCAAGCCGTCAAATGTTTTTTAACATTGAAGATCCCCTGCAGCGCGACACGAATGCCCCAGAATACTGCGACGTAGGCGCAAAAGCCACGAACGGAGATCCTTTCCTTCCTCTTCATCCGGTCATAAGTCATCGCCTTGTGCTTGCTGGCATTGGCATTGATCTTCGCGCCGTCCAGCGCCACCCGGCTCACATTCAACGCACCCGCTTCGAGCGCGATCTTCAGAACCTGCTTCGAAGAGTCCCTCCATCGTCTTCAAATGGATCTTGCCGGAAATCGGATATGGTGCGGAAGTTCGGCTGATTATCCGCCGCCAGCACCCGGAAAGCGATATCTTCCACCAGTCGCCGTTCTGGCTGGTGAGGATAGCTGCGGCGGAGGTGGTGTGGGCTGTGGTGCAGTCCCACCCATGCCGCGATGAAGCTGCGTCATGGATGGGGCACCCACAATTGCGGTGGTGCTGGCTAAGAAAAAGCTGGGGTGGGCCACCCACCCGAGCGTGTTCTTCATATCGACCACCTGTTTGCCCGCATGCAGCGTCTTAATACATACGAAGCAAAGACGAACGCCATGACGAGAATCGGATCCCAAGTACTGCCACCGCCATTCAGGTGTGAATAGAACGCGAGTAAAAGATCTATCGCGAGACGAGGGTATAAATTGAACTGTGTAAACGGCCATCGAAAGGATCACACTAAGGAGACCCGATGGCTATCGACCTCAAACTCATCGACAAATTGCTGGCGGACTACAAAAAGCCAGAAGACATCATAGGCGAGAACGGTCTGCTGAAGCAGCTGACCAAGGCTCTGCTGGAACGCGCCATGCAAGCCGAGATGACCGACCATCTCGGCTACGAGAAGCACGACCCAGCTGGGAATAACAGCGGCAACTCGCGCAACGGTGGGACAACCAAAACACTGAAAGGCGATTTTGGGGAGATGCCGCTGGAGACGCCGCGTGATCGCAACGGTAGCTACGAACCGAAGATCATCGGCAAGGGCCAGACGCGTTTCACTGGCTTCGACGACAAAATCATCTCGATGTACGCGCGGGGCATGAGCACGCGCGAGATCCAGGGACACCTGGAAGAGATCTACAAAGTGGAAGTGAGTCCGACACTGATTTCCAACGTCACCGAAGAGGTGATGGAAGAGGTCAAGAGCTGGCAGAGCCGGCTGTAACGGGTCGCGATTTTCCCCTGCGTAGCGAGCCGATTTTCCGAGATTAGTTCCCGCCGTCCCGGAAGGGAGCGAGAGGTGCCCGCGGAGCGGAGCGTGCGAACGCCAGCGGGATGGCACGATCCCGCAGCAATCCCATGCCGCCGAAGCGGTCTCTGCATAATAGATCGAAGTGAGCGGGAGGAACTCCGCCTTGGCTACACCACCAAAAGAGTTCCCCCGCCGCGGAATGAACTTTGGGAGTTCGTACCTCCCAGAGGCCAGATCCTATGCAGATCCTACACCCATTTGCCGGCTCGGTCCAACAATACAACGAGCAGCTATCCAACCCCGATGCTCATCGTCCCAGCCACTGTCCGCAGTGCCAGACCAAGCGTCCACTCAGCGCGCATGGCTTCTACACGCGCACGCTCATCGACACAGCCTTCGACGGCGTGATTCGCGTGCGCCGCTACTTGTGCCACGCCTGCCGGCGCACTGTCTCTCTACTGCCGGAGTTCATCTTGCCCTACCTGCGGTCGAGCCTGATGGTGATGGCGCTGTTCCTCCTCGCCCGTCTGCTCGGCGGACAAACGCTGCCAGCCGCAGCGAAAACCGCGCCGCCTCCCATGCCCTACCAGCGCGGCCAGTTCTGGGTTCGCCGCTTCCGCGCGCAGGCCCAAGCGCTGTGCGCCGCGCTGGCCGCGCTGACTCAACCCGCTCCCGCGCCCGACTTCGTCCACCGCGCCCTGACCATGCTCGAATCCATCGGCTGGATCGCCGCTCATCGCTTCCTGTTTGCCGGCGTGCGCTGCCATCTGCTGGGCTGGCCGCGCGGTCTGGCTCCCGACGGCCGCCGCGCCGCATTCTCCTCCGTCGCAGCGCCCGTCTGAGCCTCCCCACACACCATTTGCATGGAACCGCGAAGCCTTCCACCGTAAGATGCCGTCCAGGAGAAACACTCGATGGACGACAAGGCCGAAAAAGTCGCGCTATTTCGTTACGGGCTGATTGCGCCTCTGGTGCTGGAGACGCTGCCCCGCGGCGAACTCACTCGGCGCGCGCAGCAGATCGCCGCCCGCCTCTACGACATTCCTCATTCCACCCGCCGCCAGGTCTCGGTGGACACGCTGCTGGATTGGTCGCTGCGCTATCGCCGCAACGGTCTGGCCGCGTTGTCTCCCCAACCGCGACAGGATCGCGGACAAGCCCGTGCCGTCGCGCCCGACACCGCCGCTCTCATCGAACGGCTCAAACGCGAGAACCCGCATCGCACCGGCGCGGCTCTGCTGCGCGAACTGGCCACCGCCAATCAGGCCGGCCTGTCGGCCTCCACTCTCTATCGTTTCCTGCGCGCTCGCGGTCTCACGGAACGCCAACTGTTGCTTGAAAAAGCTACCGCGCATAAAAAATACGAAGCGCAGTTTGCCAATCAGATCTGGCAGAGCGACATGTTGTTCGGACCCTGGGTCGGGCGGCCGGGCGGCGGCAAGCAGCAAGTCTTCCTTCAGGCCGCTCTCGACGATGCCAGCCGCCTCATCCCGCACGCCCAGTTCTATCCCAACCAGGGACTGGATGCTTTCCTGGACTGCCTGCGCCAGGCCATCGCCGCCCGCGGCATCCCCACCCGTCTCTACATGGACAACGCCAAGATCTACCGCTCGCCGCAGTTGGCCCGCATCGCCGCCTCCATCGGCATTCTCATCGTGCACACCCCTCCCTATCAGCCCGAAGGCCGCGGCAAGATCGAACGCTTCTTCCGTTCCGTGCGCGAACAGTTTCTGGCCTCACTCGATCCCAAGGTCCTGTTGTCGATTGAGCAACTCAACGAGCGCTTGTGGCATTGGCTCGACACCGTCTACCATCGTCGCGAACATAGCTCCCTCCAGACCACACCGCTGCTGCGCTGGCAGCGCGATATCGAACAGGTCCGTCAGCTTCCGCCGGACACCGATTTACGGCGTCTGTTCTTTCATCGCGTGGACCGGTTGGTGCGCCGCGATTCCACCTTCCTGTTGAAGAATCGTTTCTTTGAAGCACCCGCGCATCTGGCCGGCAAACGCATCGAAGTGCGCTTCGATCCGCTCGATCTCACCCAACTGGAGATTTACTCGGAAGGCAAGCCCGCAGGGGTAGCGCGGCTGGTCGATGCGGTTGTCAACGGGCTGCTGCCGCCCTGGGAGACGGAGGAGAAGTAGCCATGTGGGAATCCTTCTTCGGCTTCAAGAAAACGCCTTTCTCCGACAGTCCGGACGCCAAACAACTGTTCGCTTCCCAGGCCTGGAACCAGGTCAAGACGCGGCTGGAGTTCCTCGCCCAACATCACGGCGTCGGACTGATCACCGGCGAAGTGGGCGCGGGTAAATCCACCGCCGCACGCGTGTTCACCACGACCCTCAACCCCAACCTATATAAGATCCTCTACGTGCACTTCTCCTCGGGCTCGGCACTGGACCTGCTCCGTCAGATCGCCTTGGAACTGGACCTGGAACCGGCGCACTTCCGCGGCGACCTCATGCGCCAGATTGCCGGCGCCATCGTGCGCCTGAACCAGAGTAAAAAGCAGCATCCCATTCTGATCTGCGATGAAGCCCACTTGCTGCCGCATCCCGCCCTGGAACAGCTCCCGCTGCTGTTGAACTTCGACATGGACTCCTCCCGCTATCTCACCCTGTTGCTGGTCGGCCAGCCGCTGCTGCGGCGCACGCTTTCCCTTCAGATGCACGAAGCCTTGCGACAACGCATCGGCGTGCAGTATCACCTGGAGGGACTCACGCGCGACGAACTCGACGCCTATCTGGCGCAACAACTCAAAGCCGCCGGTGTGTCGCAGATACTGTTTGACGAGACCGCCCGCCAGGGCATGTATCAGGCCACCAAGGGGATTCCGCGCAAAGTCAACAAGCTCGCCATGACAGCTTTGCGGCTGGCGGCGACGAGTAAGTCGCAGACGGTGAGTGAAGCCATCTTACTCGATGCCACCACGGAGGCGATGCTGTGAAAGAGGACGCCGCCAAGACTCCCTCGAAACCCGCGGTGGTATCGCTGGCGCAGTTACTCGCCGAGCAACCGGCCTCCCCTCCGCCGGGCTGGATCGAGCCGGGACTGTTGCCGCCGCAAGGCATCCTGTTTGTGGGCGGCGAACCCAAGGTGGGCAAGAGCTTGCTGGTGGCCAATCTGGCGCTGGCACTGGCCGCCGGGAAGATCGCGCCGGCTTCACCATCCCCGCCGCGCGCCGGGTTCTGGTCTGTCAGTTCGAACTGCCCACGCCGCAGTTTGTGGGGCGCTTGGCATCGATGCGCCGATCCGTGGGAGCCGCCGCCGACCAAAACCTGCTGGTGGACACGCGGGCCGGCGGCAATCTGCTGAGCGCCCCGCAAGGACTCAATCACTTTCTCAACGCCGCCCGTCAGGCTGCCGCCGAAGTGATCGTGCTCGATCCTTTGTACTCGACTCACGATCAGGACGAAAACGATACCCGCTCCATGGCGGCGCTGTGCCAGAGCCTGTTGCGGCTGCGCGATGCTTCCAAAGCCGCGCTCATTGTGGTGCATCACGTGCGCAAATCGATCGGCCGCGAAGAGATCGGCAGCGCTTTCCGCGGTTCCTCGGCGCTGCATGCCGTCGGCGATTCCTACCTGCTGCTCACGCGCCCCTCAGCCCATCTTGCCGCCGCCGTGGAGTTGCGCTTCCAGTTTCGCTACGCCGCGGCCTCTGAGCCTCGCTTGCTGCAACTCGATCCGCAGACGCTGTGCTTTTCCGCCGCTGGGGCGGCGCCGGCCCGCGCAGCGGTGGCGCGCAAGAAAGTGGAGCAGGAGCATGTAACTCAGGCGCTGGCCGGTCTGGGACGGCAGGCTCGCTATAACCAACTCCGCCAGCAAGTCATGGAGCAAACCGAGTGCTCCAAACGCACCGCCCAACTGGCGATCGGCGAAGCCTGCCGCGAAGGATCGATTGTTCAAGTTGACGGCCAATACCGGCTACCACTGTAGCTGCGCTTGGCCGCATCGAGGTCCGCTCGGGGTCGCGCCCGGGTGGATGCCCAGGGCCGATGCGACGGAGTTGGCTCCGAAGAAATCGGCTCACCAAAGCCCTCCCGCAGTTCCCGAATCGGGGCGCGGGAGGGCTCTCTGCTTTCCGACCGACACAACAACAGCCTGCATTTCTTTGGTGAAACTCCCGAGCGGAGGCCCTGGGCTATAAAACGCGCGCCCGGCCGCTTTTGCCGGGCGTTCTAACTTGCTTTCCCACGCTCCGGGATACCACCGGTGCCTACACGGGTGAGTATCCTATCCCGGTCCTTCACGTCACTATGCACTCGGAAGCGGGCCAATTCGACAAATCTCGCTGGGAACTACCGTGAGCAGGTCGAGGGAAAACAGTGTGACCCGTTACAGCCGGCCGCTGGATGCGGTGTATCCGATCGTGTACTTGGACGCCTTAGTGGTAAAGATTCGCGAGACCGGGCACGTGCGCAACAAAGCGATCTACGTGGTGATTGGCGTCAACATGCAGGGCAACAAAGAGGTGCTGGGACTGTGGGCCGGTCAGACCGAGGGAGCAAAGTTCTGGCTACAGGTATTGACGGAGCTGAAGAACCGGGGCGTGGCCGATATGTTTATCGCCTGCGTGGATGGTCTGAAGGGATTTCCCGAATCCATTGCGACAGTGTTTCCGGAGGCGCAAGTGCAGTTGTGCCTGGTGCACCAGGTGCGCGCATCGCTGAACTATGTGTCGTGGAAACAGCGCAAGGCGGTGGCCGCGGATCTACAGCCGATTTACCGCGCCAGCACAGTCCAAGAAGCCGAACAACGGCTGGACGAGTTTGCCGCGAAATGGGATGGAGCGTATCCCACCATCAGCCAGATGTGGCGCCGGAACTGGGAGCATCTAACACCGTTTTTCGCTTATCCAGCCGACATTCGCAAGGTGATCTACACCACCAACGCGGTGGAGTCGCTGAACATGTCGTTGCGGAAAGTGATCAAGACCCGCGGCTCGTTTCCCAACCAGGAAGCCGCTATGAAACTGCTGTACCTGGCGCTGGAGCACATTGCCAAGAAATGGACCATGCCGGTGCAGAACTGGAAGGCCGCCTTGCAGCGCTTCGCGATTCTGCTTGGCGACCGCGTTCCGAAAGCGGAGCTGGTCTAAATCGTCGCAGCATGAACAATCGGAAGAAGAACATTTCTGGGATCGGGGGCTCTGCCCCCAAACCCCCGAGATTTACCGCTTTTGCGCCAGGATTCCTGGACCGGGAGGCGAGCTCCGCTCGCGCTCCCGAAATCCCGGCCCCTGAGTCGGCGCTCGGGTTGCGTCTCCGCAGAGCCCTACCCTACGCTCAGGTCCGTCCAGTCTACCAGGGATGCAAGGTTAGAAAATAACCGGCCGTTTACACAAAAAACTTGACGCGCCCCGCGAGGGACCAGCATAAACCCACTCAGTCAATCGAGGCACATTGGGAATCAGAAGGCCCACGCCACCAAGGATGTGGGTCACGCCAAGCAGAGGGATGATATAGAGCGGGTATCCGAGCTGCTGATTGGCGATCCTCCATTCGTCGGGATCGTGAATTAGATATAACCTTCCGAAGTACACCCAGATCAAGGCGACAAGGCCGGTTATTACCATCGCGGCTATTTGAGTTGCTCGGCCTGCCCGCGCGGGTTTATCTATTGTGTGTTCAGCTTTCATATTATTTGACCTCGATCTTTCCTGACGTTAGCGCCGCAGTTCCCAAAGAACCGGGTTGATTCAGCTTGCCCGGACTTACGCCTTGACGGCGTTCTGTGCAGCCGCAAACACATCGCGTGCGGACGTCGTACCCTCTATGTGCTCCGTACCCGCGATTCCGAGGCCCATCCATCCCGCGTTAATGCCCTCATACATTTCTTCGGCAGGTCCAGTGTGGCCCTTGGGGATGCCGAACTGCTCGAACGCTTCAGCCCACCCTGCACGCGGGATTGCAAAGTGAGTTTCCGGTAAGCGTGCGTGACGCCGTGTAGGCCGTCCTGTTAAGTTCAGTCAGGCGCCGGAGGCGCCTGATCGTGAACCGGAAGAGCACACCACCGATCCCTGAGGCGATCGTACAATTGCAGCGCCAGTTGGATCAATTTCGCAGCACCCAGCCGCATCGGACGAAGCTGCCAGAGCCACTGTGGCAGGCTGCGGTCGAGTTAGCCCGACAGCATGGCATACATCCCGTCGCGCACCCATTGCGGCTGGACTACATGGGACTGAAGAGGCGGCTCGGCGGAGTTCCCGCGCTCCGACGCAAGGCAAGCAAGCCGACATTTGTCGAACTGACCGCGCCACATGCCGTACCGTTGGCGGAGTATGCGATCGATTTCGAATGTCCCAGTGGCCACAAAATGCACATCCAGTGGAAGGCGTCGGCGCCGCCCGATTGGGTAAGTTTGCTGCGCGCTTGGCGGGAAATGGAAGGATGATTCAGATCGCTGCCCAGATACGAATTCTGGTTGCGGTCGAGGCGATCGATGGAAGAAAGGGTATCGACGCCATCGCCCAGCTGTGCCGGGAAAAGCTGAACGCGGATCCATTTTCCGGTTACCTATTTATCTTCCGGACGCGGCGTGGCACGGCCATCCGAGTCTTGCAGTACGATGGCCAGGGGTTCTGGCTGGCCACCAAGCGCTTGTCCAAGGGACGTTTCAAATGGTGGCCAACCGGGACGGAAGCGGCACGGACGCTGCGAGCGCATCAGGCTCAGCTCCTGCTCGCTGCCGGCAATCCCGATGCGGAAGCCCCGCCGGCGTGGCGGCCGGTGAACTCCTAGAAATTGCAAAAAACACTTGCGTTCCGTTTTCGACTCTGCCACACTGACGGCAGATGGCATCGGAGTGGAGATATCGAGGGCGGGTAGTTACAGCCGACGATGTCGCTTCGATTCGCCAGTTGATTGCCGAAAATCCAGGAGCAAGCCGGCGCAGACTTTCAGAGAAGCTCTGCGAAGCATGGCAGTGGAAACAGGCCAATGGCGCGTTACGCGATATGGTCTGCCGCGGCTTGTTGCTCATGCTACACCGGGCCGGCGAGATCGAATTACCGCCCATCCGGTTCCAAACGCTCAACCCCTTCGTCCGGCGTGCCCACCCCGCGCCGATGCTGATCGACACGACGCCGATCGCCAGTGCACTCAAGGAACTCCAACCAATCGAACTGCAACAGGTGCGGCGAACGGGCGACGAGCCACTGTTCAACAGTCTGATGGAGCAGCATCATTACTTAAAGTACGAACAACCAGTCGGGGAGCACTTGAAATATCTGGCCTGGGCGCAAGGCCGTCCTATCGCGTGCCTGGCGTGGAGTTCCGCGCCGCGTCATCTGGGCAGCCGGGACCGCTACATCGGCTGGAGCGCGGAAGCGCGGCGGCGCAACATCCGCTTCATCGCCTATAACACGCGGTTTCTGATTCTGCCCTGGGTACGCGTTCCGCATCTGGCATCGCACCTTCTCGGCCGTATGGCCGCGGTCCTCTCAGACGATTGGGACCGGATGTACAGCCACCCGATTTACTTCGCGGAAACTTTCATCGATCCCGGCCGTTTTCGCGGGACCTGTTACCGCGCGGCGAACTGGCGCCTGCTCGGCCACACCACCGGGCGCGGCAAGAACGATCAGACCAATAAGCCCAACCGCCCGATCAAGGAAATTCTCGGCCTGCCCTTGACACCTCGTTTCCGTGAACACCTCACCCGGATATGACGATGAAGCGACGGATCGACGTGAACCTGGACGAACTGGACCAGATTATCGATCGCAGCACGCGCGCCCCGCTAAGCGAATCCGAAGGCCAGAAGCTCAAAACGGCGCTCCATGCCATGGCAGAGAGACTGGTGCGAAAACGGAATACGGAGAAAACCAGCGCCGTTCTGCCGGATGCAACAGGCAAACCGGAGGCCGGCGAATCGGCGCCGGCCGGTCATGGGCGCAAGGGGGCCGCGGCGTTTACCGGTGCTAATAAAGTTGCCGTCGCACACGCCACGCTCCATTCCGGCGATCTTTGCCCAGAGTGTCGCCGGGGAAAAGTGTATTGCCTGAAAGAGCCAGCCACGCTGGTGAGGTTTGTGGGACACGCGCCATTGGAAGCAACGGTATTCCAGATGGAGCGACTGCGATGCAATGCCTGCGGGGAGGTCTTCACCGCTGAGGAGCCGGAAAGCGCGGGAGCAGACAAGTACGATGAGACCGCCGTGGCGATGATCGCCCTGTTGAAGTACGGTACCGGAGTGCCATTCAATCGGTTGGAAGGACTGCAGGAACATCTGGGGATGCCACTGCCGGCGACGACGCAGTGGGATCTGATGGCTGCCGCCGCGAAACTGCTTTGGCCGGTGCTGGTAGAGTTGATCCGCCAGGCGGCGCAGGGCAGCGTGATGCACAACGACGATACCGGCATGCGGATTCTGCGCCTGGCACGCGAGCCGGGCGACAAGCGGACGGGGACGTTCACCAGCGGCATTGTATCGATGGTGGGCGCCTGGACCGTCGCTCTGTTCTTCACAGGATGGAAACATGCGGGTGAGAACCTCGCCGAGGTGCTGAAGCAGCGAGCACGCGAACTGCCGGCGCTGATTCAGATGAGCGATGCGTTATCACGCAACTCTCCGAAGGTGGCAGGCGTCGAGCCCCTGCAGGCGAACTGCCTCGCGCATGGAAGGCGGCAGGTTGTGGAGGTGGCGGACAACTTTCCGGAAGAATGCCGTTATGTGTTGGAGACGCTGCGCGACGTTTATCATCACGACGCACAAGCGCGAGAGCGGGCAATGTCGGCGGAACAACGGCTGCGCTTCCATCAGGAGCGCAGCGGGCCGTTGATGAAAGGGCTGCATGAGTGGATGGAGGCGCAGTTGGCGGAGCACAAGACAGAACCGAACTCCGGGCTGGGCAAAGCGATCTCCTATTTACTGAATCACTGGCTGAAGCTGACGCTGTTCCTCAGGCAAGCTGGCGCGCCGATCGATAACAACATCGTGGAACGTGCCTTGAAGAAAGCCATCTTGAACCGCAAGAATGCACTCTTCTACAAGACGCTGAACGGCGCCGGAGTCGGCGATCTGTTCATGAGTCTGATCCACACCTGCGAGCTGAACGGAGCCAATCCGTTCGACTACCTCACGGAGTTGCAGAGGCATGCCGAGGAGTTGAAACAGAAGCCTTCGGAATGGATGCCTTGGAATTACCGCGAGACGTTGGTGCGGCTGGCGACGCCCACAGCCGCGTAATATGATGGATCTGCTCTGGCCGAAAAGGATCGTCTGCGGCCATACGAGCCGGGATCATCAGAATGCCTGTAAAACGGGGCTCCCCCAGCGCAAAATCCGGGAACGTTTTCGGCCAGCGACGAAGACCAGGGAAAATGTTTCGGGCCGGTCTGTACGCCCGCGTTTCTACCAACGATCAGCAGACGCTGTCCATGCAGAGTCGCGCCATGCGGGAGTATGCCGCTCGTCGCGGCTGGACGATCGCCCAGCAAATCCGCGAGGTCGGTTCCGGAGCGGCCAAGCGAGAAGCTCGCGAGAAACTGCTGGAGGCCGCCCGGCGCCGTGACATCGATGTCGTGCTGGTGTGGCGGTTGGACCGCTGGGGCCGGTCGGTAACGGATCTGCTGGCGACACTCCAGGAACTGGAACATCTCGGCGTGGGCTTCGTGTCGCTGACCGAGGCGCTGGACCTGACCACGCCAGCCGGGCGAGCGATGGCTGGCCTGCTGGCTATATTCGCTGAGTTCGAAAGGGAGATTCTGCGGGAACGAACGCGGGCTGGCCTGGCCCACGCCCGGCAGAACGGCCAAAGGTTGGGTCGGCCTGCCACCGCAGCCCTACACACTGCTGAAATCCGGGAACTACACCGCGCGGGCGTTAGCAAATCCGAGATCGCGCGCCGTCTTCAGGTCGGCCGCACTTCGGTGCGGCGAATCCTGGGAGTAAAGTCATGAAGCGACCTAACAGAGACCTTGATCGAGAGGACCGCATCCATAACGAAGTCATCGCCGATGCCAATGGGCCGGAAGAGCAGGTCATGGGATGGCATTGCTACCTCGACGACAACATCCGATTCCCTTTTCAGGCCACGTGCATCGCTGTCAAGATAGTCTCGCCTCTCAGGAAAGGAGAAAGCGTCGAAGTCCTCCGTATGGCCCCGGAAGACGCCTGCTCCGCTGACATGCTCGTGGTGATCCACTGGCAAGACCGCACCATGGCCGTTCCTTTGTCACAACTGGCGGCTGTTGATCCGGACGACTCGACCGCCGAAGCTATCGCCGACTGGCATTATTGGGTGGCACGAGGCTACTGCTTCTGACTTACGCACGCCAGCCGAAAGCTCACAGTGGGACGGGATCGCCCCAAGCCTAAGCAAGCACTGCACGCCACAAAGCAATCTCGCCTTTGCTATGTTCTCCGGGTGGGGACGGATCGCCGTCGTCAGCTTTGAGTGGCACGGACACGAGTGGTTGCACGTGACGGATGGGCGCTCCACTCACGAAGTGGTCAGGAACGCAATGCGATTCTTTGCCGATCCGTTTTGGAAAGGGCCACGGCCAAGGCCAGATGAAATCTTCACTGTCTCGATTGTGGCAGATCCGAGTACGTGGAGAGTTTCTGGTCGTGCAGTGAACGAAGAAAAACCAAACACTTTTTACAGGTAACGTCCCTCTCAGCCGTAGTGGAGAAGCTGGTGACCGTCTGACCGCATGCAGGCAAATGACGACGTGTTTTTCGATCCCGGTCCAAGAAATGGATCTTGTGTTCTGGTCGTGGTGGATCGTCCAACTTTCCCCGACTGAGGCGCATTAGATTCTTACCTGAGAGATCTTAAACAAGAGTAGTGCAACATTTCCTCAGGCGGCGAGCAGATCGACGATGTCTTGAATCGCCTTATCGGCTTTGTGATAGGCGGCCTCCAGTTTGCTGTCGGGACGATGAGCGGCGTCGGGCTGATGATGAAAGCGGCTGTTGGCCAAAGGGCCACACAGACGCTTGTGAAAGAACAGGAACAGAAGCGCGACCTGGAGGCCTTTGCCGGTGAGGTGGTAAGCGTAGCGTGAGCCGTCCCGTTGCAACAGAGCATGGCCCTTGAGCTTGCGGAGGTCGTAACGGAGTTGATTTAAGCTATAAGATTTCTGGTCGAGGCTGAAGGTGGTGAGGACGGCTTGATGAATCTGCTTTGCGGCCCAGCCGCTGACATTGCTTCCGCCGTGCAGGAGCACTTCCAGCAGGCGGATGATCCGCGTCTCGTGGATTTTGATGCCGGGGTAGCGCACCGAGCCGATGGAGATGGGCAGGGCGATTCGCTGCAGCAAAGGAAAGTCTACGTGGACGTTGAGCCATTGGGCCTGGCAACTGGCGAAGCGGTCCGTGATGAGCTGAAACTTCTGGCGCACGGCGTCCAGGTGGTCCAAGCCCTTCTTTAAGCCGAAGTTGCTCAGGTTGTTGGAGCACAGTTCGTTGCGCAGGAACGTGGAGAACTTCTCGTACTGTTTAAGGAACGCGTTTTTCCAGTAAGCGCGATAGACGTGGTGGCCGTGCTCGATCTGTTCGATGACGGTGCTCAGCTTGCCGCGGAACTTCTTGGTCAGGCGGACGCCAAAAATCTCGCTGATCTTGTGCGCGGTCAGGCGCCACAGCCCCAACTCGCAGGAACGCTCAAACACTTTGTGAATGGGGAAATGCCGTTTGAAGATGAAGTTGCGGCAGTACTCGATTTGGTGGGCAGCGTAGAAGCGCGACAGGTTCATCGCCGCGCGTTCTTTCTTGGAGAACTTGGGGCCCACAAGCAAGGTCCAGTAATCCAGTTGCTTGCGGATCACTCCTGGGCTGAGCCGGTTGGCCGCTGCTTGTAACTGTTTGATGTTATCGGTGGCCAGGAACGCATTGTCGTTCTTACGGAAGCCGATCTTGCGCCGGTTCAACTCTTGTTCCATGAACGAGTGGCCGTTGAGATAGTAGGTGGTCTGGAAGGGGAAGAAGGATGCCACGCGAATCACGATGGGTCCCAGGACTTCATCACGTACGTAGAAATAGTAGTGCGTGAAGCGGCTGCGCTGTCGCGCCAGAATCCGATGGTTGGGATCTTGCGTGGGAAACTTAGGGATGCTGATCCGGAACGTCGAGCCTTGTTCCATGCTCTTGAAGATGAAGTAAACGCCGTAGGCGTTCTGCTTCACCATCCGTCGCAGATGCGGCTGTACGTAATCCTCTTTGCGCACGCCCTTCTCGGCCCATTCGCTGGGCAGTTTGTGATTGGCGGCGTAGGCCTCCACCCAGCCCCGGTAAACTTCTGTGCGCTTCGACAAAACCGCCTTCTCGATGACTGGCACACCGAGGACATCCCGGAAAAAGTACACCACCTGCTCGGGGCGCGACAAACCACTCAGGTACCCGTTGATGACGATGCGGTCGAAGCAGTGGTATACAAAGACAAGCAGGCTGCCAAACAGCTTTGTGAACGTCTCCATCGGCCGTCCTCCTCAGATCAGGTCTTGACAACATGATCATCGGTCTGGCGGCCGGTGGAGTCAAAATTTCAAATCTGTTTGGCTAGGCTTTCTTCCGCTTCTCGATATTCGTGACTTCGAGTTCGACCGACTTGCGCTTGAGTCGTTCGGGAAGGTCCCGGTAAGTACCGTCCTCACGGCGGGCGGCACGTAGGTAGGCATCGTAATGTTCAAGCGCTTTGATGGCTAGGAGCGCTTCGTCGTCTAAAATCGTTGGCATCCTTGGTATTCTATCGGCGTGCGGAAGGCGAAGCAATACGTTGAAGATGGCGTCCTGCATGTGGTGTGTCCGAAATGTGGGCACGTCCACCAAAGCACCTTCGATGAATTGTTTGCCTTCGTCTGTGACGTGGCCGGAACCGGTTCACAGGTTGAGCCGTTGACGAAAGATTCTGAGGCTGGTGGCCGATGAGAGAACCCGGAGAGTGCGGGCGGATCAGGTGGATTGCTATATCTAAAACCCCCGCTATCTATCTTGGCCTGACTACATCGGTGACTACATTCGTCTCTAAGCTATTGAAGCAATAGGGATCGGACTCAGCTTACAAATCAGAATCAGGTCTTCCGTTATTGCGACTATTGTTCAAGGACACAGGTCAATGATCATTGTGACGCAAACTAATTCTTACCGCGAAGAGTATATAGTTCCCGTACGGCGTGTCCCTTCTGAGTTAGAGTTTCTTGCACGCGCCAAGGTGCGGCCGGCCTCTTATGCGGGCCGATTGATGTCGAAGCTGTATGGGTGACTCTTCCGTTTATCCCTCGAACTTAAGCGGGACTATACGGTATATTATCGACTGGAATATGCGGCCTTTGGCGACTATCTGAGGAGGAGGCACTTGCTGAGCGCGCAGGATGCCGATGCTTTGAGTTTACGCGAAGCAAGCGCCGCAGCGATCATCCGATTTCGTCAGCCTTTCTATTTCATGAGTGAAGGCTGCGGGGAGGAGATGCTGAATGAGTTGCTTGACGTGGAGGACTGAATGAAGATTCGTAGCGGTTTTGTGTCGAATAGCTCCTCGACTTCGTTTCTCATCATCTCCAAAGGGAAATTGAAGAAGCAGGATTTGCGAGATCTCATGGGGGTGTAGCCGGGTAGTGCACTTATTCCGCTGTTCGATCAGTTGTATGCAGATCTTCTTGAGAGCGTCGATGCTGAAACCAAGCTCGACGAGTTAAAGGGACCGGCAAACTGGAAGCAGCTCTTCGGACGCCGTGCTGAGCGATTGAGTGACCGAATGATTGCGAAGCTGAATGGTCGCAGGCGAAAAGGCCTCGTTGCTTACTACGGTCATCTCGATAGTGAGACCAGTAACGTGCAGACGTTCTTCTGCACGGATTCTTTTGAAGAAGAGAACGACAAAATTTATATAAATGCCCCGGACAATGCATGGTGAAGACCAAAGGCAAGCTGATCATCAAGCATTTCGGATCTGATCGATATACAGCGGTCTTCAATCCCCGTACGGGTTTTTTTTGCGCGAATGGAGGACGAACGTGCGCCGGAGCCTTTCTGGAGCAGCCACGGTCCGGAGTTGTTGGATATTGCGGTGACGAACTGGTGTGATCGTGGTTGCCATTTTTGCTACCGCAAGTCGGATGTGGACGGCGCGCACATGCTGTTCGACGATTACGAAGAGGTCATTAAGCAAGCAGCGGCGATGCATGTATTCCAAGTAGCCCTTGGAGGTGGTAATCCTAATCAACATCCGGAGTTTCCGCGGATGTTGAAGTTGACTCGGGACTATGGTATCGTCCCGAACTTTACAACGAATGGACGGGGGTTGACTCCGGAAGTTCTGGACGCGGCGGGGAAGCATTGCGGCGCCGTGGCCGTGAGCGCTTACGCGCCGTATGTTGAGCTGGCTGATGCCTTGCGGAAGCTGATTGATGTTGGTGTAGTCCTGAATGTACATTTCATCCTGAGTTCACGAACAATCGATATTGCGATTGATTGGCTGACGGAGCCACCACCATTCTTGCGGATAGCTAACGCTATCGTGTTCTTGAACTACAAGCCCGTAGGCCGGTACCCAAATCCACATGATCTTCTGAACCGGAGCCCGCGGTTGAAGGAGTTGTTTCAGCTCGCGACTAGTGATTGCCTGCCGATCCGCGTTGGCTTCGACACATGCACGATCACCGGCTTGGCGCGATTGGGGAACGCAGATAAGATCTCTCTTGAGGGCTGCGATGCTGGTCGTTTTTCGTTGTTTGTATCCGAGCGAATGGAGGTATTCCCATGTTCATTCATGGTTGAAACCGGCTTAGGTGGCGTCTCGTTGCGAGGCACGACCCTGCTTGATATATGGCGCAATCATCCTTCGTTTCTGGGTTTCCGGGCAGCGCATCAACGCGGAGGATGTGCGGATTGCGTGACAAGGGGAGAATGCTTATCTGGGTGCCCGTTGTTTCCAGAGATAAACCTATGTGAATCTAAGATTTCAAGCGGAGAGCTAATTTCTATTCGCTAGCGCGGCTTGTGCGGAAGGGCTCAATAGAGGTCGAATCTTTTCGCAAATCCTGTATGAGTGTCCTGCCTTGCCAGGTGTGATCGTGCGCAGCACGGCCGAGTGCGTAGCCTAGGCAGTCCGCGTTCGAGCACGGTGTTATTGCGCTCGACGTTCCTTCCGCGGATCTTTGCCCCGTCCCTGAAACTGTTCCCAAACCCGCGCGGCTTCCTCGTCACGACCGGCGAGAACATGGGCGTAGACTGTCGCCGTGACATACGTACTCGAATGTCCGAGGCGGGCGCTAACTGCGGTTAGTTCCATCCCAGCGGCCAACAGGTGTGAGCCGTGAGTATGCCTGAGAGAATGGAGGCTTGCACCTTTAGGAAACTTGAGACGACGAAAGAGCGCTGAGACGGTGGCCGAAATTGAATCGGGACGCAGAGGAGTGCCGTCCGGGTTAGCTACGATCAAGTCGAGATCAGTGCGGTAGTCGGGCCCGAACTGCGCCCGATAGGTCGCCTGCTTCTTCTGATGCTCGTCGAGATCTTTTACGGCAGAGGGCGGAAGTGCAACGATTCGGGCCCTGCCGTTTTTCGGCGTCTTAAAGTCGAGTACACTCCTGGTTTGCGAGAGAGAACGGAAAATCCAGGCTTTGCCGTCGCGAATGTCTGACCACCGAAGCGCCATGACCTCACCGCGGCGCGCGCCAGTCGCGGCGCACAATTGAAGGATTATCGGCAGTGCCCAGTGTGCTTCGGCTGCTTCAAGTAACAAAGCCTGCTGCATGGGTGTGAATGCCACGCCGTCTTTTCGGCGAGCCGCCGGCAGGTCGCTATGAGTGACCGGGTTGCTTGTGGCCAACCCCCATCGAATCGCGCGGCTAAACGCGCTAGATACGACACCTGCGATATTGCGGACGCTCTTCCCTGACAAAGGGCGTGCCACTTTGGTCTTTCGATGATGGCCGCCTTGCTCGCGAAGGCGGTTCCATTCGCGCGTCATGTGCAACGGCGTGATCTCTTTGATTGGCATGGAGAGTAGATCCGCGCTAATGTAACCGATCGTGTCGCGATAGCGCTCCACCGTCTTGGCAGCCAAGTTCTTCTCACCGTGTTCCTTGCAGAATTCCTCGAGCAAACCACGCAGCGTCGTAGGGACGGGTGCAGCCGCGGCAAGTAGACCCGCCTCGTAATCGGCTTGCGCCTGGATACGCCTTTTCGCTTCGGCGTCGGCTGCTTCTTTCTTGGTACTGAAATTTGAAGCCTTGATCTGGCGGCGATTGGCTTTCGTGGAGCCTGGGGCGTCGAAAACGTAAGACCAGGTTGTCCTCCCGGACGAATATTCTCTTTTATGGACGGCCATAGGACGATTGTACGGCAATGTCTCGCGGTTTCGTTCCGCATGTTCGCTCCCACTCTTCGTAGGCATGGCGGGTGACAATCCAGCGCCGTCCGAGTCGGATCGCTGGAATTTCGCCCCGATCCAACAGCGCGTAAACGGCGAGTTGTCCTATCGATAGACGGGACGCTATCTCCTCGATAGTGATCCGCTGCTTACGTTCGGTGGGCACGGTATCAGAGAGCGCAGGCGTATTGTTTGTGGACACCGGAGACGTGGGGGAGTTTCGGGCCATAGGTCTTTCAGCCGAACGAACCGTCGTCCGAAAGAACCAGTCTAAGGCAACTACAATCTGGATGCAAGCAGTTGTATCGATACCATTGTATTCCGAAGAAAACCGTGCAATCATGGTTTCTGAGATGGAGCGAAAGCCTCAGCAACAAACGCTATCGATCCGGATCTCGGACGCTCTCCGGGAGTTTCTTGAACGTTCTAAACAAGTTATCTCCAATGGCCGGGGCGAACAGGTATCCATCTCCGATGTCGCCAAGACCCTGCTGGAGTCCGCCAAAGATGATCGTCTCGATTTCCGGCTGGAAGTCGCCGATCTGCAGCGAGCGGCCACCCAGTCCCTGTGGGAGATCCGCCGGAAGTGGGAGCAGAAGTATGACCTCTCGCGTGCCGAGTGGATCTTTCTCTCGCAGTACATCCAGATTGCGTGCGAGGACGCCCGAGAAGATCGCTCGTATCCACCTCCGGCCGCGTTTTGTGTTGTGCTCGAAGTCGCCCTTGCCGTGAGAAAGTTGCGCGCGGATCGTGGCGTCGAACTCGATCGCTATTATTTGAGCAACATCGGTTCTCAAGAAGAGGCCGCATTCAACGATCGCCAGCTCGACCCGGATCTTGTGCCGCGGGTGAGCGAGCGTTGGCTTCAGCAGTTGCGCGAATCTTCCGCTGACCGTATGCCTGTCTTCGCCGGCCGCAACCTTTACGTCTCAATTCGCGACGAGGAATTGCCGGACATTGTCGCCCTCAACCGAGCGCTGCGTCCTTACATTGAGACACTGTTCCGGCTGGCGGCACGCGGGCACTGGATGCGAGAGAAGCGGCCCGTGATTTCCTTGCGCGAGCCTCTGATTGTCACGGAGGCAATTCCGCCAGTGGCGGTCCCTGGATTTCGGCTGACCTTTACCGGAATCGGCGACGGTGACGTGTCACTGAGCATCTCAATGCAAGACAAGGGCATTACGTATCCAATGGGTACCTATCCCCGAATCCGAGAGTTCTCGGCGATGCTGGAACAAGTCTCGCTCAGTCGCAACTGGAACGGAGACTATTTCTACGGGGCTGCAGATCAAGAAGAACCTGACGGGCCACTAGTGTTTCATTTTTATCGCCATCGGGATAACGTCACCATCGAATTCTCGGACGAGGAATGGCAGGGTCTCAAAAACGTTTTCGCGCAAGCGGCAGCGATGCCAAAGCTGCAAAAGAGGTACCAGGAGCTTTCTCTCGTCTACGGCGAACTTTAGCCGTAGTACGGGAGCGTTTGAAACGGAACGAAAGGAGTTGGAGATATGAGCAACTCAACACAAACCAGCACTCATCAAGATGCAAACGCCGCAGCAGTCGCCGCTGAAAGGCGGGTCATCCTTTCGATGGGGGGCAAAGGTGGTGTTGGCAAGACCAGCGTCATGGCCGGTCTGGCCGAATGGTTCTCAGCGAACGAGATTCCGGTGAAACTACTGGATCTCGACACCGAAAACAAGGCGCGCGGATCGCTGACGCACTTCTTCGGTGGAAGCGTCCCCAAGGTGAACATCCACACGCCCGCCGGGCTCGATTCATTCGTCGACCAAATGGGAGACGGTCCGCCTGTGATTCTCGCGGATATGGGCGCGGGAGCAGGCCAAGTCACCTACGACTGGTTTGAGAAGATGTATCCCGATGTTTCGGCCGCGGGAATCGTTTTCACCGCGATCGGCATTGTGACCGCCGATCCGGCGAGCGTGGAAAGCGTGCTCGCGTGGGCAGCGCGGCTCCAAGACCGGGTCAACTATCTGATCGTTGAGAACAGCATTACCGACCACACAGATTTTACCTACTGGCGCGAGAGTGAGCAGGCCACGCAATTCCAAAGGCGCTTGCAGCCCGCGGTGATTCGCATGGATTATCGTCTCGCCGAACTAGAGAACGCCGTTCGGAATCACGGCGTGACATTGGGCGATGTCGCTGCCAGGAGAACGAACGCGGGGGAGTTGCAGCGATCATCGCTCGTAATGCGCGCGCAAAGCTATCGTCGGCGCATGTTTGCTGAGTTCGACAGCGTCAAGGAGCTGCTCTTGCCGTGAATGGAACCGCTGACCCTCAAGAACCGGATACGCTGGACCGGATTGCGAATGCGCTTCCACCTGAAGTGCGCGCCGACTACTATCGCGAGATGCGGCACCTCCGGTCGCTCCCAGAGAACGACGAAATGCTCCGCATTCTGCGGGCCATGCAGTTTCTAGGTGTACTCATTTTTGATGCTCCACTTAGAACGGCCGCCGAGAACGAAAAGCTCAAGGAGATGTTCGCCGATGCGTTCGGAAACCTCGACAAGGTTCTGCAATCGGTGAAGACGCAACAAGCGCAGATCGATCAGCGCCTCGCAGAGCTTCCACAGTCCGTCGCAGCGGGCATTAAACCAGCAGCGATTGCCGCCGCAGTTAATGAGAGCTTACGCCAGCTATTTCTCCAATCGACGATCCCAGAAACCGCCGGCGCACTCGCCGTCACCAGCGCGCAGATGAAGAAGGGCAACGTTGAGTTGATGCAGACCGCGAGAGAGTTGAGCGATATACATCGCGGAATCGTAGGGGAGACGCGCCAAGCCGCCGCCAGTCTCAAATCGGAATCTTCCGAATTGAGAAAAGAAGCTGGCAGCTCCAAGCACGTCTTCGATCGCGGAAAGCGTGTGTTGTTCTCTGCAATCCTGCTCTTTGGACTAGCAACCGGCCTTACGCTCGAGTATTGGTTTCAACGGTCCTTCTTCCCGCCAACGGCGCAGATCGTGTGTGCGCCCGCATTGCCAGCAACCCCGGTCAAGCCACCCACAGGCAAGATGCCTCAAACAAAACTGCGAGCCAAGCACTAGGATGACCCAATGCTCACGATCCGCGCTATGTCCGACGGCAAAGGATATTCTTCCCGGCATCTCGAACACGCCGACTACTACGCCGAAGGCGAACGCGTGGTGGGGAATTGGCAGGGTCGCGGGGCTGAGCTCTTAGGTCTCAGCGGGCAAGTGAAGTCGGAGGACTTCGAAGCACTACGCCAAGGGCTCGATCCGGCCAACGGTGAGTTCCTGCGCCAGCGGCAGAGCGTCGATCGGGTCGCCGCCGACGGAACGACGCAATCCCACGGAAGGCATCTCTACGACTTCACAATCTCTGCACCGAAGTCGGTGTCCATCATGGCCGTCGTCGGCGGCGACAGGCGGCTGATCGACGCACACCAGAAGGCCGTTACTGAAGCCCTCCAAGAATTGGAAGTTCACGCCGCCACGCGAGTGCGGCAGGATGGCGCGAACACCGATCGTACGACCAGCAATTTGGCGACTGCCGTTTATCACCACGACACAAGCCGGGAGCTCGATCCCCAGCTTCACACTCACGCCGTGGCTGCAAACCTGACCTATGACGGCGCTGAAGGCCGCTGGAAAGCGCTACAGGCATCGGGCATTTACGAGCGCCGGGCATATCTCACCGAGGTCTATCGCAATTCGCTCGCCCGTCAGGTACGGTCGCTCGGCTATGAAATCGAGAATCGCCGCGACGCGAAGGGCAGGGACGGCGGATTTGAGATTCGCGGCGTCTCCGATGAGCTTCTCACCAAGTACAGCCAACGAAGCCGGCAGCGCGACGAGGCTGTTGAACAATTCAAGGAAAAGAATGGCCGGCCACCGACAGACAATGAAGTCGCCGTGCTGGTGCGGGAGACGCGCGCCGACAAGCTGATCGAGATCTCCACCGACGAGTTGCATTCGAGGCAGCGGTCGCGTCTCACGAAGAAAGAAGCCAACGCTCTGACTGGCCTGCGCGAGCAGTATCCGGCCCGAGCGCCGGCCATCGAATCCGCAGCACCCTCGCTGCAACATGCCGAGGATCACGTGTTCGAGCGAGTTTCAGTTGCGCGTGACCACGAGATTCTGACGGAAGCACTTCGCTACGGGCGCGGGCACATCGACCACTCGGAGCTGAAAGGTACGCTCAGCTTGCAAGAGTCATCTGGCGCGATTCTGCGGGACCGTAACGAAATCGCCACCGTCAGCAGCCTCCAGCGCGAACGCGAGATGGTTGATTTCGTCAATCGCGGGATCGGCCGCTGCGAGCGCCTTGGCGGAGGCGATCAATTCGTTGCCTCGGACCGCCTGAGGCCAGAACAGAAGCATGCCGTCGAGTTCGTCCTCGGTTCCCGCGACCGAGCCGTCAACATCCGTGGCGCGGCCGGTACTGGCAAAACGGCCACGCTGCGGGAACTGCGACGTGGACTTGAGGAAGCTAACCGAAAGATCCTCGCCATCGCACCAACCATGAGCGCCGTCGAAGAGTTACAGAAGGTTGGCTTTTCCGATGCTATGACAATAGAGCGGCTACTTCAGGATGAGCGGGCGCAATCGACGATTCGTGGGAATGTCGTCATCCTAGACGAGGCTGGCATGGTCTCCGGGCGCCAGATGCACGAGTTGTTGAAACTTGCCGAACAACAATCGGCTCGCATCGTGTTCAGCGGCGACACTAAACAGATCCAAAGCGTGGAAGCGGGCGATGCTTTGCGCGTGCTTGAAAACGAATCACGCCTGAAAAGCACCTCGCTAACTCAGGTACAACGCCAGACCTCTGCCGACTATCGCGATGCGATCCAGGAACTACGCCGAGATCCCGAAGCTGGCTTCGAAAAACTGGATCATATCGGGGCCGTTCGGGAAGTTGCTTGGGCCGATCGCTCCGAGGCCGTTGCGCAAGCGTACACCGAGTCCCATGGGCGGTGATGTCCTGGTCGTCTGCGCCACCCATGATGAGATCGACCGCGTGACTGAAGCAATTCGGGCGAGCCGCAAGCAAAATGGCGATCTTGGCGAATCTCTGCAGGTGCCGCGCGATGTCTCGTTGAATTGGACCGCAGCGCAAAAGAGCGATTACCGTAACTATCGGCAAGGTCAACGATTGACGTTTCATCGTGCCGTGAAGAGCATCACAAAGAACGAAACTTTAGAGGTTATACGGGTTGAAGGAAATGGAATCGTCGCGCGCAGCGACCGCGGCGAAGAGTGGACTCTTACTGCCAAGCAGTCGAAGTCATTCGAAGTCTATGAGCGGCGCACCATTGAGGTTGCCGCCGGCGACAAGCTCTTGCTAACCGCTAATCGCCGTGACGCAAACTTTCGCGCCACCAATGGTGAAATCGTTACCGTCTCGCGTGTGGACAAGGACGGCCGCATGCGCCTCGATGACGGCCGCCAACTGCCAGCAGACTTCAAGCAGTTCACGCACGGATATGCCGTTACCGCACACCGCAGCCAAGGCAAGTCGGTAGATTCGGTCATCATCTCAGGCGACGGAATGCCGAAGGAACTGTTTTATGTCGCCGCGTCGCGCGGTAGGCGGAACGTGCAGGTGATTACCAGCGACAGGGAACTCCTTCGTGAATCTGTCGCCCGCTCGACCGCGCGGCAATCAGCATCCGAGTTAGCGCGAAAGGTTCGCCCCGGCCTTCATCAGGGCTCGTATCGAGGGACCGCAGCCGCCCGCGAGTTGGCGGCCCACGTAGCGCGGCACGAAGCACCGACACGGCTGCACAATTGGCATCCCAGTGTGACAAAGCATGTTAGGAGGGAACGAACGCATGACCACTCTTTCGAACGATAACCAGAAATCTTGGAAGACGACCACCCACGAACGCCCCGCAGCACTTGAAATCGTACTCTTGAAGTCTACCTATGTGCTGCCTTGGAGTCAGTTCCTCTACGCCGAAGGAGGCGACGACGACATCCGGCTCGCATTCACGACGCACGACGTTCTAATCAAAGGCGGCGGCCTAAGCTCCTTGCTAGCTGATCTCGCGGCTCAGCGTATAGCCCGAATGCAACAGCCCACAAGAGCAGACCATTTTTCGAACGGCACCGGGCCTTCGATCCGCGAGCTTTCCGTGACGAACATCGAATCCAGCCAAACGCCCGCAGGGTCATAGGTGGAGGCTAATATAGAGGGAGGAGCCGGATAGGAATGGTGCCGACCAACGAGTACGTCGAGGTTCGCAACGGCGGGTATTACGTTATTGGGACGCGCATCGGCCTCGACGTGGTGGCCTACGACTTTCGGAGAGGACGCTCAGCAGAAGCGATTTTCGAGGCTTATCCATCCATCGGTTCGCTGGCCAAGGTCTATGGGGCAATCACTTTCATCTTGGAGCACCCGGACGAAGTTGATGCCTACCTGAAAGATCAGGAACGTATCTTCGAAGAAATCAAGGCCCAACATCCGATGCCTGCCGATATGATTGAGCGGTTTGAGCGGGTAAAGAACGAGAGGGCCGCCAAGCCTCTTTGAAGATCACTTTTCAAGCTGACGCTGACATTGATCCGGACATCGGAAGGGGATTGCGGCGCCGGGAGCCATCCATTGATTTCCAGGGCGCCGCTGGCGTAATTCCGGAAGGCACTCCTGATCCGCAGGTTCTGCACATTGCTGCCGATTCGGGCCGGGTTCTAGTCACAGGTGACCTTCGAACGATGTATGTCCACTTCAGAGAGTTTGTGACGCAGCGCGAATCACCCGGCGTGCTGCTGATCCCATCGTCCCGGTCTATCGGCGCGGCAATCGATGGGCTCATCATTGCATGGCTAACCTGGTCTCAGGACGACTTGCGGAACCAAGTGTGGTGGCTCCCGAAATAAGCTGGCCGATGGCCAATCTCCGCGCATGGAGAGCCAATTAAGAGAAAGAGACACCATCCCTAAGCCTTCGGCTTAGTGGTCGTGCAAGCCCGCGCGACGACTCCGCTGTTCGGCATTTGTTCGGTGTCTGTTCGGTTATTTTCCGGTGGATGTTCGCCGCGTGTTCGGTCGGGTTGTACTACACTAAGTCTAGATTCGCGCGACCAGGAGTGCCCCGTGAGCGACAAGTTTCGAGCCATTCTTGATGCCTTACCGGAAAAACCGCCGCGCTCGCGCTTGGAACCGTACAGCGAGCTGATCGACGAACTGCGGCGTCGCCGGCGGACCTATCGGGAAATCGTCAGCGTGCTCGCGGAAAAATGCGACCTTCGGGTTTCGATTAGCACCATCCACGACTTTGTGCGAGCGAAATCGAAAGAAGCAAAGAAGGCGGCGAGGCTTCTGCGAACTGCGATGCCCGGTGCCGACATCCACAATCCAGACCCTATACCGCCTCGCCGGGGTGTGCCCCAGTTGAACCAGGGTAATCCAACAACGGAAGAAGTTCAGCGAAGAATCGCCGCGCTCAAGCAGCGACCGGTTCCCCCAGCAACGAATCCTTCAGATGGATTTCAATACAATCCCGATGAACCGCTACGGCTATTGAAGCCGTGAGACCCAATTCTGGATGAGTTTCAGCGTTGCTGGTTAGGTGTCACCTTGTCGACGTGACATGCGTCTGCTCCCGCTGTCGAGGAAAATACATCGCCAGTGTTTCCTGGCGGGAACTGACACCCAGTTCAGATCCTGCAATCGCTGCAGCGTGTTGGACCGTCAATAGCCACGTGGTTCTGCAATTTTGCAAACCGGAACTGGCAAATAGTCTGGCAATCAGGCCGCGCGACAAGCAGTGTCTTTATTCACATCAAGTGGGGCTGCAGTAGCATTGTTCAACACTCTGAGGGTATACTCAAATTCCACCGAATAAAAGCAGATGGACCTGGAAAGAAGTCGCATTATCTCCCTGATCGATTTCTCCCAGCAATCGGCACGATTGCGGGGCAAGCCAGCCGCCACCGTTTCGGGGCATGGCCAGTTCAGCTTCTACGAACACGAGATTCAGGGATTGCCAGGTATCAGGCTCAATCCTGATCCCTCCAGCCTCGATGAGATTTGGCTTGCCGTTGAGCGGTTGCACGAGCGGAACCCCCCGGAAGTGACCAACCCCACATTGCGGCCATGGGTGAAGATGACCCAGTCTCCGACTGAGGACCCGCGGCTGCGCGATGCTGTGGATGGCGCAAACCTGACCGTGGCCGGTACTCATTGCATGCCACCGGGCAATGGCAGCAAGCCTATGATCGCCACCGAGGACGTGCTGCGTCTTTGCGAGTACAGCGAGGCGGAATTGGTGCACGCTTCCTTCGCTACCTATTTAGATGCCAAGTGGCGGCCATGGGCGGAAGAAGAGAAGCGACGCCGCCGGACCATCCGTCTTTACGCGCAGCTTTTCACGCTTCAGCAGCAGTTGGAAGGCTCGATCGTCGAGTCGCCTCTAGAACTCGTCTGGGGCGTTGGCGTGGGGATTTGGAATTGCGACGGAACGACCGTCAACTACCCGCTCATTGCCCGGTTGGCGGAAGTCTCTTTGAACACGGTGACGGCCGAAATCGAGATCCGGCCTCGCGACCTCGATGCCCGGGTTGAGCTGGACTGGTACGCTTCCGTGGATAATGCCGGCGTCGGCACTGTGGAAAAATTCGCCCGTGAATTCTTCGCTTCGATGGATGCCACGTTCTCGCCTTTCGATCGGGCCACGTTCGAGCCGCTGCTTCGCACTGCGGCGACGAACCTCGATGTCAACGGCGCTTACTGGCCGGACGAAGTTCCGCCGGAAGATCGCTCCCTGCCGAAGGCTGATGGGACTCTGAGAGTCACCGACACGTGGGTGTTATTCGCGCGGCCACGCACTACGAGCGTCTTTATCCAAGATCTAGAGAATCTCAGGAAGCGTGCCGAGGAATGCAAATCCTACCCGCCCGCGGTGCTAGCACTCGTTACCGATCTGGAAACGTCGAACCCTGTTATCGAACTTCCTGTGTTTCGTGGTGTCTCGGCGCCCTGTGACACCGGACTAAATCACAGCGCCACCGAAAAGGCGAGAGACATCTATTTCCCGAAACCCTTCAATGACGAGCAATTTCGGATTATCCAGCTTCTGGAAGTCTCGGACGGCGTCATTGTCCAGGGACCTCCTGGCACGGGTAAGACCCACACTATTGCGAACGTTATCTGCCACTATCTTGCGGAGGGTAAACGGGTCCTTGTAACGTCGATGAAGGACCCAGCGCTCCGCGAAGTACAGGAGAAACTTCCCAACGAGATAAGGCCGCTTGCCATTTCGCTCCTAAGCAGCGAGCAGGAAGGCATGAAGCAGTTCGAGCATGCGATTCAGCGTATCGCGTCCGAAGTCCAGAGCATCGATCGCGTGAGCACAGCGCGAACCATTCGTCACCTCGAAGACCAGATCGACCAGTTCCACTCCAGACTCGTGGGCCTGGATTTGAAGATTAGAACATGGGCAAAACGCAATCTCAGCAAGATCACGATAGATAACGAGCAAATCGATCCTCAGGAGGCGGCGCGGGAGATAACTGGCCAATTGGATATGTTCGATTGGCTGCCCGATACGCTGGGCATCGGCGAGGAGTTCGATCCTCAGTTTGCCGATGCGGACGTTGCGCGCCTAAGGGATGCGCGGCGCCTGCTGGGCAAAGATATTGACTATCTTGGGGCATCGCTTCCGGCGCTCGCTGATTTCCCGGACTCGAAGGCGCTGCTCTCGGTTCACCGCGACCTCGCCGTGTTTGAGAAGTTGAAGCAAGTTGTCGACCGCAAGGAAGTGCCCGAACTCTCGGATTCAAACGAGGAGACTCTTACCAAGGTCAATGAGGCCTTGGCACAACTGGCCTTGTACCGTCAGCTGCGCGAAGAAATCGTCGCTACAAACAGGAGTTGGACAGCGCCGCTTCGTATCTGGCTTCGCAGTAGCGAGAAAGGTCACGTCGTACAAATCTTAGAGGATCTTGGAACGGAAATAGAAAGCGCTTCCAATCGACGGAGGGCCTTTCTCGAAAGACCAGTTGTCACACCGCCGGGAATCGAACTCGACTCCGAGCTCGTCGGCGCCGTCACCAATTTGGCCGATGCCAGAAGCGCATTTGGCTTCATGGGCTTCCTTGGAAAGTCCGCGCAGAAGAAGCAGCTCGGCTGTATTCGCGTCCTTGGTCAACCGCCATCAAATGCCGAAGCGTGGAAACACGTCGCGGAGCATCTAGCCCTATCAAAGTGTTTGCGCCAGCTTGCGGTCCGGTGGAACGCCGTCGCGTCAGAGCTTCATCTGGACAGCGTGGAAGAAACTGACCCGTCCGGCGGTGTCGCGGCCGGCGAATCCTACGCGCTGTATCGCAAGGTGAAGCAGTTGGCGAACCTAGAACACCGCATCTGCCAGATGATCACTTCGATCTTCCCAGGCTGGTACTTCCACACCTCCTTCGATGAGTCCGTATTCAGCGAATTCGAGAGGGCGCTCAATCATCACGTGATGAAGAGCCGTCTCGCCAATATCTGGATCACGAAGGAGCAGTTGCAGAAGGGGCTCGACGGCCGGTCCGGACGAATCGTGAATGACATCCGTCGCTTCTTCAACGAGACCCTCGGCAATATCGATATCGAAGACGCCGCGATGCAGGCAGAGTGGTCGCGGTTGATGACTGAGCTTTCCCGCGTATCGGCACTGCGCACGCATCTGAGCGTCATCGATGACGTGTGCAGTCGGATGGAGGCGTCCGGTGCGCCGAGATATGCCGCCGCGCTGCGCAATCCGCTTGAAGGCACCAGTGATCGGCTTCTGCCGAACAACTGGCGCGTGACTTGGCGGCTACGACGCTTGGCAGCACATCTTGAGACTATCGATCCGCGACAGGAGCTAAAGAAACTGGCAGACGACCGCCGGACGATCGAAGGCGACCTTGCGCGGTCATACCAGGACATAGTCGTCAGAAGGACATGGCTCAAACTCGCGGAGAACGCCTCGCCGAGCATTCGCGCCGCCTTGCAGGCATATCTCAGCGCGATTCAGAAAATCGGCAAAGGGACGGGCAAGAGCGCGACGCGATACCGGCAGGACGCGCGCTCGGCGGCCGCGCGGGCCAATCCCGCTGTGCCGTGCTGGATTATGCCGCATTACCGGGTTTCCGAGTCGCTCCCGGCAGAGCTGGGGTGCTTTGATCTTGTGATTATCGACGAGGCTTCCCAATCCGATCTGACCGCCCTGCCTTCCTTGCTCCGCGCGAAAAAGGTGCTGATCGTGGGGGATGACAAGCAGGTGTCTCCCGAAGGCGTTGGTCTGGAGGAGGAGAAGATCCGAAACCTGATGAATCGCTTCCTGGCAGACCAGGTTGAGACCTTCCGGTGCGTGTCAATAAGAATGAGACACACGGCGCAAAAGTTTAAGGAGTTTTCTCCCTGTCGGGGGGCTTGTTGATCCAGACGGCAGTAGGGAGAGAAGGCGGCTTGGGAGCCTGGCGGACGAACCGTTCCGGGTGAGCTTGAAAAGCGGTGTCCAAGACGGCTTGGCGATGGAGCAGCAGATCGGGGGCCTTGCCCAGGTGAACCACGGCGGGGGTCATCAAGCCCAGGCCGGAGTGATGGTGTTCGTAGTTGTACCAGCGGAAGAAGGACTGGCAAAATTCGCGGGCGTCTTCGATGGAGCCAAAGCGGTCCGGAAAGCCAGGGCGGTATTTCAAGGTGCGGAACTGACTTTCAGAATAGGGATTGTCGTCAGAAACATGGGGGCGGGAATGTGTTTTAGTGACGCCCAGGTCGGCGAGCAGCAAAGCCACGGGTTTGGATTTCATTGATGAGCCGCGATCGGCGTGGATGGTGAGCTGGCCGGGAGCGATGAGTTGTTTGCAGCAGGAATGGTCAATTAAACGCTTCGCCAGTTCGGCGCTTTCGCGATAAGCGATCATCCAGCCCACGACGAAACGGCTGAAGACATCCAAGATGACATACAGGTGATAGGAGGTCCATTTCGCCGGGCCGCGCAGTTTGGTGATATCCCAACTCCACAACTGGTTGGCTTGCGTGGCCAGCAACTCGGGCTTCTGATACGGCGGATGAGTCAGCTGATCGCGGCGCTCGTGACTTTCCCCGCGCGCTTCCAGCAACCGGTACATAGTGCGGATCGAGCAATGAAAATGGCCCTCATCAAGCAGCGCGGCGTAGACCTGGGCCGGCGAAGAGTCCTGAAAACGATCCTCATGGAGGCACGTCAGCACGGTCTGCTGTTCAGCTTCCGTCAAAGCCCGAGGCGAGAACCGCGGCCCGGCCACAGGCCGGGGAAAAAGACGGCGGCTGCGCCCGCAGGCCGGTCGAAGAATACCGGGAGTTGTCCACGGGAACAACATCGACTTGGAAATACCCCGGCCACCGTGCCGCCGATACCACGTGGCTCGGGGCACCGCTAACGCCTGACAGGCGGGTTTCACACCCACCAGTGGGCTGAGTTGATCTACCGCGGCCATCAAGACTTCTCCGTTTCCGTGAGGGGGTGCCCCAACAGCTTGGCCACTTTTTTTTGAACGTCAATAATGATGTGGGCTTTCTCCAGTTCTTCCTGGAGACGTTGATTGTGCCGGCGTAACTTTTCATTCTCGGCGGCCAACGGATTCCGCTGCACCTGGGGGCCTCTCTTTTGAGAAAAGGCTTTGTGCACCGCGCGATCGCGCTCTTTGCGCCAGCCGTGCAGAGTCGAGGAGTAGATTCCTTCTCGCCTCAGAATGGCGCCGACACCGCCGCCATTGGCCAGGGCGCGGTCCGTCTCTTCTAAAATCCGCTTCTTCTCCCCAGCGGTAAAGATGCGTCGTTGCGCCTTGGCGGGGACTTCTTCGTCCGCCGAACTAGCTCCAAAAGGAACTGCAATCTTGGTTTCGCTCACGATGTTTCTCCTTGCCGCCCTGCTCTGTAATTATGGCCGCGGTAAGTGTCTCATCGATATTGGCACAGAGGGTTCCGCCCGCAGATGTCTCCAGAGCGGTCGATCTACGATCTATTCAAGGTGTAACGGGTCACACTGTTTTCCCTCGACCTGCTCACGGTAGTTCCCAGCGAGATTTGTCGAATTGGCCCGCTTCCGAGTGCATAGTGACGTGAAGGACCGGGATAGGATACTCACCCGTGTAGGCACCGGTGGTATCCCGGAGCGTGGGAAAGCAAGTTAGAACGCCCGGCAAAAGCGGCCGGGCGCGCGTTTTATAGCCCAGGGCCTCCGCTCGGGAGTTTCACCAAAGAAATGCAGGCTGTTGTTGTGTCGGTCGGAAAGCAGAGAGCCCTCCCGCGCCCCGATTCGGGAACTGCGGGAGGGCTTTGGTGAGCCGATTTCTTCGGAGCCAACTCCGTCGCATCGGCCCTGGGCATCCACCCGGGCGCGACCCCGAGCGGACCTCGATGCGGCCAAGCGCAGCTACAGTGGTAGCCGGTATTGGCCGTCAACTTGAACAATCGATCCTTCGCGGCAGGCTTCGCCGATCGCCAGTTGGGCGGTGCGTTTGGAGCACTCGGTTTGCTCCATGACTTGCTGGCGGAGTTGGTTATAGCGAGCCTGCCGTCCCAGACCGGCCAGCGCCTGAGTTACATGCTCCTGCTCCACTTTCTTGCGCGCCACCGCTGCGCGGGCCGGCGCCGCCCCAGCGGCGGAAAAGCACAGCGTCTGCGGATCGAGTTGCAGCAAGCGAGGCTCAGAGGCCGCGGCGTAGCGAAACTGGAAGCGCAACTCCACGGCGGCGGCAAGATGGGCTGAGGGGCGCGTGAGCAGCAGGCAGGAATCGCCGACGGCATGCAGCGCCGAGGAACCGCGGAAAGCGCTGCCGATCTCTTCGCGGCCGATCGATTTGCGCACGTGATGCACCACAATGAGCGCGGCTTTGGAAGCATCGCGCAGCCGCAACAGGCTCTGGCACAGCGCCGCCATGGAGCGGGTATCGTTTTCGTCCTGATCGTGAGTCGAGTACAAAGGATCGAGCACGATCACTTCGGCGGCAGCCTGACGGGCGGCGTTGAGAAAGTGATTGAGTCCTTGCGGGGCGCTCAGCAGATTGCCGCCGGCCCGCGTGTCCACCAGCAGGTTTTGGTCGGCGGCGGCTCCCACGGATCGGCGCATCGATGCCAAGCGCCCCACAAACTGCGGCGTGGGCAGTTCGAACTGACAGACCAGAACCCGGCGCGCGGCGGGGATGGTGAAGCCGGCGCGATCTTTGCCGGCGGCCAGTGCCAGCGCCAGATTGGCCACCAGCAAGCTCTTGCCCACCTTGGGTTCGCCGCCCACAAACAGGATGCCTTGCGGCGGCAACAGTCCCGGCTCGATCCAGCCCGGCGGAGGGGAGGCCGGTTGCTCGGTGAGTAACTGCGCCAGCGATACCACCGCGGGTTTCGAGGGAGTCTTGGCGGCGTCCTCTTTCACAGCATCGCCTCCGTGGTGGCATCGAGTAAGATGGCTTCACTCACCGTCTGCGACTTACTCGTCGCCGCCAGCCGCAAAGCTGTCATGGCGAGCTTGTTGACTTTGCGCGGAATCCCCTTGGTGGCCTGATACATGCCCTGGCGGGCGGTCTCGTCAAACAGTATCTGCGACACACCGGCGGCTTTGAGTTGTTGCGCCAGATAGGCGTCGAGTTCGTCGCGCGTGAGTCCCTCCAGGTGATACTGCACGCCGATGCGTTGTCGCAAGGCTTCGTGCATCTGAAGGGAAAGCGTGCGCCGCAGCAGCGGCTGGCCGACCAGCAACAGGGTGAGATAGCGGGAGGAGTCCATGTCGAAGTTCAACAGCAGCGGGAGCTGTTCCAGGGCGGGATGCGGCAGCAAGTGGGCTTCATCGCAGATCAGAATGGGATGCTGCTTTTTACTCTGGTTCAGGCGCACGATGGCGCCGGCAATCTGGCGCATGAGGTCGCCGCGGAAGTGCGCCGGTTCCAGGTCCAGTTCCAAGGCGATCTGACGGAGCAGGTCCAGTGCCGAGCCCGAGGAGAAGTGCACGTAGAGGATCTTATATAGGTTGGGGTTGAGGGTCGTGGTGAACACGCGTGCGGCGGTGGATTTACCCGCGCCCACTTCGCCGGTGATCAGTCCGACGCCGTGATGTTGGGCGAGGAACTCCAGCCGCGTCTTGACCTGGTTCCAGGCCTGGGAAGCGAACAGTTGTTTGGCGTCCGGACTGTCGGAGAAAGGCGTTTTCTTGAAGCCGAAGAAGGATTCCCACATGGCTACTTCTCCTCCGTCTCCCAGGGCGGCAGCAGCCCGTTGACGACCGCATCGACCAGCCGCGCTACCCCTGCGGGCTTGCCTTCCGAGTAAATCTCCAGTTGGGTGAGATCGAGCGGATCGAAGCGCACTTCGATGCGTTTGCCGGCCAGATGCGCGGGTGCTTCAAAGAAACGATTCTTCAACAGGAAGGTGGAATCGCGGCGCACCAACCGGTCCACGCGATGAAAGAACAGACGCCGTAAATCGGTGTCCGGCGGAAGCTGACGGACCTGTTCGATATCGCGCTGCCAGCGCAGCAGCGGTGTGGTCTGGAGGGAGCTATGTTCGCGACGATGGTAGACGGTGTCGAGCCAATGCCACAAGCGCTCGTTGAGTTGCTCAATCGACAACAGGACCTTGGGATCGAGTGAGGCCAGAAACTGTTCGCGCACGGAACGGAAGAAGCGTTCGATCTTGCCGCGGCCTTCGGGCTGATAGGGAGGGGTGTGCACGATGAGAATGCCGATGGAGGCGGCGATGCGGGCCAACTGCGGGCGAGCGGTAGATCTTGGCGTTGTCCATGTAGAGACGGGTGGGGATGCCGCGGGCGGCGATGGCCTGGCGCAGGCAGTCCAGGAAAGCATCCAGTCCCTGGTTGGGATAGAACTGGGCGTGCGGGATGAGGCGGCTGGCATCGTCGAGAGCGGCCTGAAGGAAGACTTGCTGCTTGCCGCCGCCCGGCCGCCCGACCCAGGGTCCGAACAACATGTCGCTCTGCCAGATCTGATTGGCAAACTGCGCTTCGTATTTTTTATGCGCGGTAGCTTTTTCAAGCAACAGTTGGCGTTCCGTGAGACCGCGAGCGCGCAGGAAACGATAGAGAGTGGAGGCCGACAGGCCGGCCTGATTGGCGGTGGCCAGTTCGCGCAGCAGAGCCGCGCCGGTGCGATGCGGGTTCTCGCGTTTGAGCCGTTCGATGAGAGCGGCGGTGTCGGGCGCGACGGCACGGGCTTGTCCGCGATCCTGTCGCGGTTGGGGAGACAACGCGGCCAGACCGTTGCGGCGATAGCGCAGCGACCAATCCAGCAGCGTGTCCACCGAGACCTGGCGGCGGGTGGAATGAGGAATGTCGTAGAGGCGGGCGGCGATCTGCTGCGCGCGCCGAGTGAGTTCGCCGCGGGGCAGCGTCTCCAGCACCAGAGGCGCAATCAGCCCGTAACGAAATAGCGCGACTTTTTCGGCCTTGTCGTCCATCGAGTGTTTCTCCTGGACGGCATCTTACGGTGGAAGGCTTCGCGGTTCCATGCAAATGGTGTGTGGGGAGGCTCAGACGGGCGCTGCGACGGAGGAGAATGCGGCGCGGCGGCCGTCGGGAGCCAGACCGCGCGGCCAGCCCAGCAGATGGCAGCGCACGCCGGCAAACAGGAAGCGATGAGCGGCGATCCAGCCGATGGATTCGAGCATGGTCAGGGCGCGGTGGACGAAGTCGGGCGCGGGAGCGGGTTGAGTCAGCGCGGCCAGCGCGGCGCACAGCGCTTGGGCCTGCGCGCGGAAGCGGCGAACCCAGAACTGGCCGCGCTGGTAGGGCATGGGAGGCGGCGCGGTTTTCGCTGCGGCTGGCAGCGTTTGTCCGCCGAGCAGACCGGCGAGGAGGAACAGCGCCATCACCATCAGGCTCGACCGCAGGTAGGGCAAGATGAACTCCGGCAGTAGAGAGACAGTGCGCCGGCAGGCGTGGCACAAGTAGCGGCGCACGCGAATCACGCCGTCGAAGGCTGTGTCGATGAGCGTGCGCGTGTAGAAGCCATGCGCGCTGAGTGGACGCTTGGTCTGGCACTGCGGACAGTGGCTGGGACGATGAGCATCGGGGTTGGATAGCTGCTCGTTGTATTGTTGGACCGAGCCGGCAAATGGGTGTAGGATCTGCATAGGATCTGGCCTCTGGGAGGTACGAACTCCCAAAGTTCATTCCGCGGCGGGGGAACTCTTTTGGTGGTGTAGCCAAGGCGGAGTTCCTCCCGCTCACTTCGATCTATTATGCAGAGACCGCTTCGGCGGCATGGGATTGCTGCGGGATCGTGCCATCCCGCTGGCGTTCGCACGCTCCGCTCCGCGGGCACCTCTCGCTCCCTTCCGGGACGGCGGGAACTAATCTCGGAAAATCGGCTCGCTACGCAGGGGAAAATCGCGACCCGTTACACAAGGTCGTCTTCGCAAAGAGCGCGGTGATGCTAAAAGAACATTTCCGCTGTGTCGGACCGATCATTGAATACTCCAAACGCGAGTTCTATAACCATGAGCTTCATCCTTTGCGGCTTCCGAAGTCTTCTGAGCGCCTCGATCCGCCTCTAATAGATGTGTTGATCGAGGACGGATACCGCAAGGGCGACATCAATCTCCAGGAAGCTCAGTTCATTGTCAATGAGATCAAGGCCATCGTTGAAGACCCACTTATGGCGCGGCTTTCAATTGGCGTCGTCTCCTTACTAGGTGACAAGCAGGCCTTCGAAGTCTGGGAGCGCCTCGCGGAGGCTTTGGGGCCGGAAGCCATCCGACGTCACCAGATCACATGCGGCGACGCGCGGACGTTCCAGGGCAAGGAGAGGAACATCATGTTCCTATCGATGGTGTCCGCGCCGAACAATGTCGGCGCGCCGCTTTCGCGCGATACATTCGAGCAGCGCTTCAACGTGGCGGCTTCCCGCGCCAGGGACAGAATGTATCTTGTTCGTTCGGTTACACCAGAGAACTTGAGCAACGCGGATCGTCTCAGGCGGAGCCTGATCGCCCATTTCGCCCTGCCCCTCGCGAAGGATGAGGTGCGCGTAGAGCAGATGCGGAGCCTGTGCGAATCGCCGTTTGAACGAGAGATGTATGATGAACTCACGCAACGCGGCTATTGTGTGACACCCCAGGTAAAGGTCGGTCAGTACCGTATCGACATAGTCGTGGAAGGAGCGAACGATGCGCGAATGGCCGTCGAGTGCGACGGCGATAAGTATCACGGCCCGGATAAATGGGAAGACGACATGCAACGGCAACGCGTTCTCGAACGGGCGGGCTGGGTTTTCTGGAGATGCTTCGCGTCAGTATTCATCCGCCGCCGCGAGGAAGTGATCGCGGAGCTTCTCGACGCGCTTGCTGAGCGCGGCATCGAGCCGTTTGGTGCCGAAGGCGCGCCGAGAAGCGTCCATACAGAATTCCGGGTGGTGAACTGGTCCAGTTCACAACTACCCGCTGATGAGCATCTGATATCTGATATTCAATCTTAAATTCAGTCGGAGGTCTACTCGCGAGCCCATCGATTGCAATCTTCCTGGTCGGCACGGAAGAGGATAGGCCGTTTCTCGTCAAATGATGTGATGCCGACTCTTAAGGAAGGATTTCCTTCCCTCCCTTTCTGTCGGGGTGGATGCACCCGGTTCGGAGCTTCACGGGAGTGATTCCTCAACGCCCGATTGGCGGCTTTCGGCTGCCGCCTGCGCGTTGTAGCCCTGAGTCATGCCATAGGGACCCGGCATGATCCGCGATTGCGGATCGGTGAAGTTGTACTGATCCTTGTCCTTCGGTATCCCCTGATCCGGTGCGCCGCTTTCTCCCGCGCTCTGGTCTCCAGTGCCCGTTGATGGCGAACCATATCCGCCATGGCAAGGACAAACGGGGGCGACGAACTGCCGAAGAACTGGGGCGCCGCGAGACCCGTATGAAAAAGATCCGGGAGGCCGCTCAGGTGGCTTTCTCCCAAAGTCTCGACCTTCACCGGTCTGTCGTGTCACAAGAAGCGCTACGGCCTTGGAAAGACGGTTGACACCTGGTACGCCACGAGCATACCTCCAACGACGCCGAAGTAGACAGAGCTGTTATTGCTTTGCGGCACTGGATCGGCCGGATCGCTTAGGGATTGCGTTCTTCGGCAATCGCGGAACAGCCTGAACGCCCGCCCAAAGCGTGGCGATCGTTTGCTCGACCACGAGAGTCTGGTCAGGCAAGTCCGGCACAACCCCTTGGATAACAAAGAGTGTGGCGAGGCCAAAGATCGTAAACCACCAGGTGTGAGCTACCACCATGTCATTTCTATTTGGCAATCCTTCATCCCTGGCAACATCGAAAAAGAGCTGTATGAAACGTCCGAACAAAGGCGCGCCAATGTCGTTGATATATTGTCCGGCGCGGATGCCGTTGCGGTTCTCCGGCCCGAAGAAGACGTTGCGGAACTGCTGTGGATGGGCAGCGCAGAACTGAATCAAGCCGCGTGAGGTCGCAAAAAGCCGCTCTTTCGGTGAAGGATGTTTGGCGGCAATCGCGTCGAAGTTTTGAACCATCAGCCCGATCGTCTCGCGGCTCAGTTCGGCAAGAATATGCGCTTTGTCGGGGAAATGCTGATAGATCACAGCGTGCGTATAGCCGATCTCTTTAGCGATCTCGCGAAGCGTCACGGCTTCGTAACCGCGATCGGCAAACATTTTGCCTGCAACTGCAAGGATTTCGCACCGCAACCTCTCCTTGCGCTCTACCCGGCGACTTGGCGATGTGGATGACACTTCAATAGCTTAGTCCTTTTTGACGATTTGTGCGACCGCTTGTTGATTTATAACCATTGGATATACAACCACTGATTATTTTGCCACCAATGGTTTTCTAGGGCCTCTAATGGTCAGGACGCTCATTTGGATGGGCGGCCAAATACGAGGTAAAAGGAGAATGCGATGAAAGTTCTAGTGTTTGGAGCAGCGGGCAGGAGCGGAGAAGCGCTGGTAAATGAGGCGCTGGCGGCAGGACATAAGGTGACGGCTTTCGTGCGCGGCGCCGCGCAGTACAAGAAGGCGAACGTCAGAGTTGTTGCGGGCGACGCGCTGGACGCGGCCGCGGTCGACGCTGCGGTCGCCGGACAGGATGCGGTAATCGACGCGCTGGGCGGCAAGACGCCGTGGAAAGTGGTGAGCTTTCGGCTGGCGTGCGTAAGTCAGAAGCAGTAGCCTCGTGCCACCCAATAATGCCAGTCGGGCGATAGCTTCGGCGGTCGAGTCGTCCGGATCAACAGCCGCCAGTTGTGACAAAGGAACGGCCATGGTGCGGTCTTGCCAGTGGATCACCACGAGCATGTCAGCGGAGCAGGCGTCTTCCGGGGCCATACGGAGGACTTCGACGCTTTCTCCTTTCCTGAGAGGCGAGACTATCTTGACAGCGATGCACGTGGCCTGAAAAGGGAATCGGATGTTGTCGTCGAGGTAGCAATGCCATCCCATGACCTGCTCTTCCGGCCCATTGGCATCGGCGATGACTTCGTTATGGATGCGGTCCTCTCGATCAAGGTCTCTGTTAGGTCGCTTCATGACTTTACTCCCAGGATTCGCCGCACCGAAGTGCGGCCGACCTGAAGACGGCGCGCGATCTCGGATTTGCTAACGCCCGCGCGGTGTAGTTCCCGGATTTCAGCAGTGTGTAGGGCTGCGGTGGCAGGCCGACCCAACCTTTGGCCGTTCTGCCGGGCGTGGGCCAGGCCAGCCCGCGTTCGTTCCCGCAGAATCTCCCTTTCGAACTCAGCGAATATAGCCAGCAGGCCAGCCATCGCTCGCCCGGCTGGCGTGGTCAGGTCCAGCGCCTCGGTCAGCGACACGAAGCCCACGCCGAGATGTTCCAGTTCCTGGAGTGTCGCCAGCAGATCCGTTACCGACCGGCCCCAGCGGTCCAACCGCCACACCAGCACGACATCGATGTCACGGCGCCGGGCGGCCTCCAGCAGTTTCTCGCGAGCTTCTCGCTTGGCCGCTCCGGAACCGACCTCGCGGATTTGCTGGGCGATCGTCCAGCCGCGACGAGCGGCATACTCCCGCATGGCGCGACTCTGCATGGACAGCGTCTGCTGATCGTTGGTAGAAACGCGGGCGTACAGACCGGCGCGCAACATTTTCGCCGGTCTTCGTGACTGGCCAAAAACGTTATCGGATTTCGCCCTTGGGAAGGCCCGTTTGGCGGCCATTTCAAAATGTCACCCAACCATGGCCGCAGTCGATCCTTTTCGGCCAGAGCAGATCCATCATATTACGCGGCTGTGGGCGTCGCCAGCCGCACCAACGTCTCGCGGTAATTCCAAGGCATCCATTCCGAAGGCTTCTGTTTCAACTCCTCGGCATGCCTCTGCAACTCCGTGAGGTAGTCGAACGGATTGGCTCCGTTCAGCTCGCAGGTGTGGATCAGACTCATGAACAGATCGCCGACTCCGGCGCCGTTCAGCGTCTTGTAGAAGAGTGCATTCTTGCGGTTCAAGATGGCTTTCTTCAAGGCACGTTCCACGATGTTGTTATCGATCGGCGCGCCAGCTTGCCTGAGGAACAGCGTCAGCTTCAGCCAGTGATTCAGTAAATAGGAGATCGCTTTGCCCAGCCCGGAGTTCGGTTCTGTCTTGTGCTCCGCCAACTGCGCCTCCATCCACTCATGCAGCCCTTTCATCAACGGCCCGCTGCGCTCCTGATGGAAGCGCAGCCGTTGTTCCGCCGACATTGCCCGCTCTCGCGCTTGTGCGTCGTGATGATAAACGTCGCGCAGCGTCTCCAACACATAACGGCATTCTTCCGGAAAGTTGTCCGCCACCTCCACAACCTGCCGCCTTCCATGCGCGAGGCAGTTCGCCTGCAGGGGCTCGACGCCTGCCACCTTCGGAGAGTTGCGTGATAACGCATCGCTCATCTGAATCGGCGCCGGCAGTTCGCGTGCTCGCTGCTTCAGCACCTCGGCGAGGTTCTCACCCGCATGTTTCCATCCTGTGAAGAACAGAGCGACGGTCCAGGCGCCCACCATCGATACAATGCCGCTGGTGAACGTCCCCGTCCGCTTGTCGCCCGGCTCGCGTGCCAGGCGCAGAATCCGCATGCCGGTATCGTCGTTGTGCATCACGCTGCCCTGCGCCGCCTGGCGGATCAACTCTACCAGCACCGGCCAAAGCAGTTTCGCGGCGGCAGCCATCAGATCCCACTGCGTCGTCGCCGGCAGTGGCATCCCCAGATGTTCCTGCAGTCCTTCCAACCGATTGAATGGCACTCCGGTACCGTACTTCAACAGGGCGATCATCGCCACGGCGGTCTCATCGTACTTGTCTGCTCCCGCGCTTTCCGGCTCCTCAGCGGTGAAGACCTCCCCGCAGGCATTGCATCGCAGTCGCTCCATCTGGAATACCGTTGCTTCCAATGGCGCGTGTCCCACAAACCTCACCAGCGTGGCTGGCTCTTTCAGGCAATACACTTTTCCCCGGCGACACTCTGGGCAAAGATCGCCGGAATGGAGCGTGGCGTGTGCGACGGCAACTTTATTAGCACCGGTAAACGCCGCGGCCCCCTTGCGCCCATGACCGGCCGGCGCCGATTCGCCGGCCTCCGGTTTGCCTGTTGCATCCGGCAGAACGGCGCTGGTTTTCTCCGTATTCCGTTTTCGCACCAGTCTCTCTGCCATGGCATGGAGCGCCGTTTTGAGCTTCTGGCCTTCGGATTCGCTTAGCGGGGCGCGCGTGCTGCGATCGATAATCTGGTCCAGTTCGTCCAGGTTCACGTCGATCCGTCGCTTCATCGTCATATCCGGGTGAGGTGTTCACGGAAACGAGGTGTCAAGGGCAGGCCGAGAATTTCCTTGATCGGGCGGTTGGGCTTATTGGTCTGATCGTTCTTGCCGCGCCCGGTGGTGTGGCCGAGCAGGCGCCAGTTCGCCGCGCGGTAACAGGTCCCGCGAAAACGGCCGGGATCGATGAAAGTTTCCGCGAAGTAAATCGGGTGGCTGTACATCCGGTCCCAATCGTCTGAGAGGACCGCGGCCATACGGCCGAGAAGGTGCGATGCCAGATGCGGAACGCGTACCCAGGGCAGAATCAGAAACCGCGTGTTATAGGCGATGAAGCGGATGTTGCGCCGCCGCGCTTCCGCGCTCCAGCCGATGTAGCGGTCCCGGCTGCCCAGATGACGCGGCGCGGAACTCCACGCCAGGCACGCGATAGGACGGCCTTGCGCCCAGGCCAGATATTTCAAGTGCTCCCCGACTGGTTGTTCGTACTTTAAGTAATGATGCTGCTCCATCAGACTGTTGAACAGTGGCTCGTCGCCCGTTCGCCGCACCTGTTGCAGTTCGATTGGTTGGAGTTCCTTGAGTGCACTGGCGATCGGCGTCGTGTCGATCAGCATCGGCGCGGGGTGGGCACGCCGGACGAAGGGGTTGAGCGTTTGGAACCGGATGGGCGGTAATTCGATCTCGCCGGCCCGGTGTAGCATGAGCAACAAGCCGCGGCAGACCATATCGCGTAACGCGCCATTGGCCTGTTTCCACTGCCATGCTTCGCAGAGCTTCTCTGAAAGTCTGCGCCGGCTTGCTCCTGGATTTTCGGCAATCAACTGGCGAATCGAAGCGACATCGTCGGCTGTAACTACCCGCCCTCGATATCTCCACTCCGATGCCATCTGCCGTCAGTGTGGCAGAGTCGAAAACGGAACGCAAGTGTTTTTTGCAATTTCTAGGAGTTCACCGGCCGCCACGCCGGCGGGGCTTCCGCATCGGGATTGCCGGCAGCGAGCAGGAGCTGAGCCTGATGCGCTCGCAGCGTCCGTGCCGCTTCCGTCCCGGTTGGCCACCATTTGAAACGTCCCTTGGACAAGCGCTTGGTGGCCAGCCAGAACCCCTGGCCATCGTACTGCAAGACTCGGATGGCCGTGCCACGCCGCGTCCGGAAGATAAATAGGTAACCGGAAAATGGATCCGCGTTCAGCTTTTCCCGGCACAGCTGGGCGATGGCGTCGATACCCTTTCTTCCATCGATCGCCTCGACCGCAACCAGAATTCGTATCTGGGCAGCGATCTGAATCATCCTTCCATTTCCCGCCAAGCGCGCAGCAAACTTACCCAATCGGGCGGCGCCGACGCCTTCCACTGGATGTGCATTTTGTGGCCACTGGGACATTCGAAATCGATCGCATACTCCGCCAACGGTACGGCATGTGGCGCGGTCAGTTCGACAAATGTCGGCTTGCTTGCCTTGCGTCGGAGCGCGGGAACTCCGCCGAGCCGCCTCTTCAGTCCCATGTAGTCCAGCCGCAATGGGTGCGCGACGGGATGTATGCCATGCTGTCGGGCTAACTCGACCGCAGCCTGCCACAGTGGCTCTGGCAGCTTCGTCCGATGCGGCTGGGTGCTGCGAAATTGATCCAACTGGCGCTGCAATTGTACGATCGCCTCAGGGATCGGTGGTGTGCTCTTCCGGTTCACGATCAGGCGCCTCCGGCGCCTGACTGAACTTAACAGGACGGCCTACACGGCGTCACGCACGCTTACCGGAAACTCACGAAGAGCTTAGGCGAGAGCGACGAAGAAATGAACTGTTAGGTGTGCCTAGCACAGACTCTTCCATTCTTACTCAAAGAGGATTCGAGTGTTTGGACGCCGTCCGCCCGCCCACGCCGAAAAAGTGAAATGGCCTACCTTGCTTCACTACTACCTATTCCCACGGTTGATGCCGTAAAAGCAGAATGTGACGCCTTTGACAAGGACCCAGCGACACAAATGGCAGAAGACGCTTTGCGTCAATTACGGGAGTGCTTCCCCACAAATGCCAACCAACCCCAAGTGATCGTGAAAGTGTTAGCCCTAAATCGCCTGTACAGCGCCCGTGTTTTGGATAAAGACATTGGGACGTTAGCCACGGGTATCGTCGAGCGCCGCATTGACGATCTGTTGCAGGAAGGCTCTCCGCTGGCGGTGGAAGCGATCATTCAGTGTTGCAGCAAAAGACGATACTATTCTTTCGCCACCAAATTCTGTAGCTGGCACAATCCAACCGCCTATGTGATCTACGACGGCAATGTGGATGAGTGTCTGTGGCGATACAAGCAACGGGATAACTTCGCAGGGTTCAGGCGTGGGGAACTGCGGGAATACGAGAAGCTACTAAGCGTCATCAAAGCTTTTCGGGGCCGGTGGGAGCTTCAGCGGTTTACCTTGAGAGAAATCGACAAGTTTCTGTGGACTATCGGTGATCGTCTGGTGAGGGCTAAGAAGTCCCAAAAGTGAATGACGGACGCTCTCACCGACTTCATCATCAAGCCCGCCGCTCCCTTTGCGGCTGGCGTCGTGTTGTTCGGAGTCGTGTGGGGATTCTTCAAGGGCGTTGAGAGCATCCTGACGGACGACACAAAGCTGGAGATTGCTGTGTGGTTGGTAGGAGTAAAGATTGGTCAGAAAGTTAGTGCTTCACGCTCTTCATCGTCGAGTCGCGTCTCCGTAGCCTCACACAGCATTACGAATGGCTTTAGAGTCCCGTCCATCAAGTTCGAAAAGCGCTGTTGAAAAAATTCGCTTCGGCAGCTAAGAAGGAATCGAACGCCAGGATACGCAAGGAGAGAATCAACGACGTATTCAAGCTGGTGGGAAAAGGTTCCAATGTTCCGGTGTTCATTCAATCCGTCAATGACTAGGACAAACGGCTTATTGAGCCTCAACGCCTCAGCGGAAAGGAGTGCGATTCCATCTTCCAGGGACGCAACCTTCGCTCCGAACAAGAGACGGCGCAGAACCTCGGCTAGGTCATCGCCGCCCTTGAGCCCAATCTCCCGTCCGGAAAGAAACGCACACGGGATGTTATGTTTCACCAGAAAGCTCTCGCATAGATCACACAAGAGGTTTGTTTTTCCTTGGCCCGCAGCGCCGGTAATCAGAAGAATTCGCTTCGCCGTGGATTCAAATGTGCTTACTATGTCTCGAACCGTGTATCGAACTGTTGGTAGTTCGTTCGCTAGGACGTGAGCGTTTTCTTCATAAAATGCGCGCTGCCGGTCTGTTGCCGAAGGTAGTGGGAATCGTCGACTGCCCCCGGCCTCATAGTCCTTTATCGCCGCCACGAAGGGCTCATAACTTTTGTAAACAGTCCCGGCCCTGGATTCCAAATCAGGGAGCATCGCGTCTGCTGGTACATCGTCGAGCACCGGGACTTCGAGGAGTTGCAACCCGGCGTCGCGAAGAAAGTCATTCCAGGATTCAAGGTTTTCGCGTCGGGCAGACTCCACAGAACGTTGAAGAAACAAAGAGGGATGGCAGAATGACCGACATAACTGCTTTGTGTCGCGGGTCTCCACAAACACGCCTGGTATGTATCGCGCCGTCCGCTTTTCGTATTGGAGATGCTTGTCGCTGACTGCTCGTACCAACGAAACAACATCGACATAGTCCTCACCGATTACAGTCTTCGCCAGTTCACTGCGAATGTTCAGAATGTCCGTGGTCGAGAGGTCTGCGATCTTCGAGAGGAGCGCTGGGAGCTGAATGATATCGCGGGCTGGATTGAACTGCAGCGGGTGGCCGTTGAGAATTGTGGTCCATTTGCTTTGACTATTCGCCCTATATTGAAGACGACTCGGTCGCAGAACGAATATGACAACTCGACCGTTTTCATTCATCAGATGCTTGTCGATAACTCCTCTCAACGTGTCTGCGATTTTCCCGGCAGATCCGTCTGTCGTGATTTGTATTCCCAGCCCAAAAGAGGAATTGGCGAGATCGAGGTGTGCGGTGTTGCTACCAGTCGTATTGATGTTTTTTAAGTCGGGCGATGAAAACAAAATTCTGAAAAGCGGCAGAAATACATCTTCAATGAGGCGGTTCTTGGAGTACATTCCGGACAGGTTTTCCTGCTGGACCTGATGGGCGAGAACACCAAGCGACTTTGCGATTTCGTCAAGAGCCTGTTGACGGTTCACTGTTACGTCCTAGTCTACATTCAAGAGGCTTCCTCGTTCCCAAGCGTCGGTAGTTTCATCACGCCGCGTTCAACTGGAGCGGATCAAGCTTAAGTGTAAACCGCTCAGAATCGACCCGTCCGATGACCGGTGTAGGAGGCAGCCAAGTGTCACCCACGGCGCGTTGCTAACAGCCGCTTCGAAAAGGACTGCTTCGGAAGAACATGAAAAAGTGTGACCCGGTGTGACCCGATTTCTTGTAAGTTATTGATTTTATGGTAGCGCTAACGGGAATCGAACCCGTATTTAAGCCTTGAGAGGGCTCCGTCCTAACCGTTAGACGATAGCGCCATCGCGAACTGCAACTATTATACTCAGCCGGCAGCCTTTCCTTCCAGCCTGTTAAACTGAAGTTTCGCTCGCGACCCCGCTCTGGGTGTCGTCAGAGCCAACGGAAGGAAAGCGACTCAACATGATTTCCGCAACACAGCTACGCCCGGGTATGGTCATCAAGTTCAACAACGAGCTGTACTCCATCTTCAAGATGGAACATCGTACGCCGGGCAATCTTCGCGGCTTTGTCCAAGTAAAGATGCGCAGCTTGCGCAGTGGCACCATGACCGAGCACCGCTTCTCGTCGGAGGATCGCGTGGACCGCGCGGCGCTCGAAGAGATCGAGATGGAATATTTGTACGATGACGGCGAATATTACTACTTCATGAACACCGAGAACTTTGAGCAGATGCACTTGACGCGCGATATTCTGGGCGATGCCGTGGAGTATCTGGTCCCGCAGCTCAAGGTGAATATCGAGTTCTACGAAGGAAAACCCATGAGTGTGGAGTTGCCGCCCACCGTGGATCTCACGGTGGTTGAAACCGAACCCGGCCTCAAGGGAGCCTCAGTGTCGAACGTCACTAAGGCGGCGAAGCTGGAAACCGGACTGGTAGTCCAGGTCCCCCCGTTCATTAATGAAGGGGAAAAGGTCCGCGTGAATACGACGGAAGGCACCTATCAGGAACGCGCGTAGATCAAGCTCCATCGAACTCGTCCCCCAACTTTCCCAAAGTGTAACTCGTACTGCGCCCTCCACTCTCGCCCCGTACGAGCATCCCCCGGTCCACCAAACTGAGGATGTCGCGCAGCGCGGTGTCCTGCGAGCACTTGGTGAGCTTGGCGTATTTCGACGTTGTCAGCTTCCCCTCGAACCCGTCGAGCAGGCAGTTCACAACCTTGCGCTGGCGATGGTTTAACGGCGTCGTAGCGAAAGTCTCCCAGAACCGCGCTTTGGCGAGCACCCCTTGCAGCGCGGTCTGCGCGCCGTCGATGGCGCGGCCCAGACATCCGAGAAACCAATCCATCCAGGCCGTGACATCCATGGTTCCGCGCTGGGTTCTCTCGAGAATGTCGTAGTAAGCGCTGCGTTCCTGGCGGATCTGCGCCGACATGCTGTAGAAACGCTGCGGGCTTCCCTCCGATCGCGCCAGCGCCATATCGGCGATGGCACGCGCGATCCGTCCATTGCCGTCATCAAAGGGATGCAGAGTCACAAACCACAAGTGCGCCAGCGCCGCTTTCATCACCGCGTCCCCGTGCGTGCTTGCGTTAAACCACTTGAGAAACGCTCTTGTTTCCTCCGGGAGCCGCCGGGCAGCCGGCGCTTCGAAGTGAACCTTCTCGCGGTGCAATGGACCCGAGACCACTTGCATCGGGCCGGTGCCGTCATCGCGCCACCGGCCCGTTTTGATCTTGCGTAATCCGCTGTGGCCCGTTGGGAAAAGCGACGCTTGCCATCCGAACAAACGGCTCGCGCTGAGCGGATGATCATATTGGCGCGTTGCGTCCAGCATCATTTCCACCACGCCCTCCACGTTGCGGTCGGCCGGCTTGAGTGCGCCGATGTCTACGCCCAGCTTGCGCGCGATCGACGAGCGGACCTGCCCGGCATCCAGCCGTTCTCCTTCGATCTCGCTGCTCTTCAGCACGTCGGAGGTAAGAGTCTGGAGCACCGCTTCGGTCCGAAGAGGGAACCCCAGCGCTTCCATGTGCCCGATCAGCCGGCCCTGGCGCAGGCGCACCGCCGCCAGAGGCTCCGCCAGCCGGTCCCGATCCCACTCGAAGCGGGGCCAGTCGCGCAGGTCGTGGATATATATTCTCCGCACCGTATGCGGTGATTATAGCGCCGATTCGCCGCATCGCGCAAGCTTATTCACCGCACAATATGCGGTTAATAGTAGGGTTAATCTCCGCAAAAGACAGGCGGATGCTATCGGCTCAACTGCTTAGCTCGTCTATGCGGTTGGGTGCGCGACGTAGAAGTGGGAATCATGCCGCCCGTCGCGCCTCCCAGTAGTCCTCAAACCGGCCGTTGAGATGGCAGCATCGGAGGGAGACGATGGCGTTGGCACCCCGAACCGTCCAGAACATGCCGGACTGTTTGAGCCGGGAGCCGATCACGGTTTTACAGCCGGCCTCGATTACACCCGAGCCGACAAAGAGGTGCTCGCGTCGAAACTTGGGATAGCGCATGCGCGCCACGTTCCTGTCAAAGTAGTCAGCCTCGATGCGAATCTTTTCGATCACTTCGGGATTGGTGGAAACGATGGAACGAAGGGCACACACCAGCTTCTCGATTTTTCCTTTGTCGAGTAATCTCCGCTGGTGGAGCTTGATCCAAGCTTTCTGGTTGGCCTCTTGATTGGGGTGCAGCCGGCGCGCCAACTCCCAGAGATGTTGGCGCGCGTGATACAGATCGACAATCTGCACCGCGCCGGGAAAATGTTGCTCGGCAAGATTCCAGATCCATTCGGCCCCATCGCCCATGACCACCTTCTTTTGAGCGCGGCTCCAGCCGCGTTTCCAGGCTTCCAGGTAAATACGCTTTCCAAACTCTTCGGCGGTCTCGATGGCGCCGGCGTAGGTAGTGGAGTCAGAATCGCGGATCGGGTAGCCTTCCTGGTCCCAGTCGGTCTGGGTGAAGACGCATCCCAACTTTACTTCCCGCGTATGGGATGACTGGCCTTCGGTCTTGCCTTGCCGACCCACCGTCTCCTTCTTCACCACTGGTATTCCCGTTCCATCCATTTGCACATACAGGATCGGAACCGATTCGCCCACGACCATCGGCAGATTCAACTGCACGGCCCGCTGGATCTCCTCCTGCTCGTCTGCTGCGATGTGTTCTCCGATAGCTTCAGCCGTCCGCTCCACAGCTTTGGTTGTCACCTCCAGATCGGCGAGGAGCTTCATCTGCTGACGGCCGTGGTCGAAGGGCGACCCTTGGCCCACTACCGCCTGCATGCGACGCACCCCAGGAGAGAGTTCCGTGTTCTCGATATCCAGTTCGACATCAGCGGGGAATTGGCCCGTATGGCAATGGGGGCACAGGTAGTAGGGGCGCGACACTTCCGACTTACCTACCGCAGTGAGGACCGGCTTGGAGCGCAACTCCCGATAACGGGCCTGGTGTCCGCAGGCGCAAGCAATGTTGTGTTGGTCCGCAGTCGGGGTTGGGAACTGCAACAGTTTGGTTAGCACTGCCGCCCCCGCCTGATGCATGGCCGAACGCACGGCCAACTCCAGGGCTTCCAGATCCAAACGCCCCGTCTTGCGGCGGGCACCAAAGGCTACGCGCAACAGTTGCTCTACTTCGCGCGTGACTTCCTTTTGGATCGCTTCGACCGTTTTTTTTCCTGGGCTGACGGCGAGTTCTCCTCCACTGGCCGCAACTCGCAGATCTGTTCATTGACATCCAACAGTTGCTCGCCCAGTTCCCGGAAGCGCTGGCACTCGGCGACCTCGCGCTGCGCTTTGGCCAAACTCGCCGGAGAGGAAAACGTCTCGGTGACGGTTTTGCCCTTCACCTTGCGTGTCAGCCGAAAGTAAGGGCCGTGGCCAAGATCACCGGTCCGATGGCAGTGACAGTTAAGATTTCCACAACGACCACTTGTTCCGGTAATGCAGCCGGACCGCATGTCACCCAACTGGACGATCTGCAATTGAACAGTGGCGCGGCGGCTTTCCAGGTCAGCCAGAGAATCGTGCATAAAGTCTCCTGATAAACCTAGCGTGTCACTACGCTCGGTTTCATGCCACCAAAAAAGAAAACTCGCGAATCGTTACGCCCAAGTCGCGCACCCTATGCGGTTTCGGCCTTGGTGCCGATCTCTGAAACCTGCTATTCTTGAGTTTGTCCTCGTAGAGGCGCGGAGACCATCAGTAGCCAGCCGCGCGGTTCCGGGATCTTCGGAGCGCTGGCGAAAGGGGTCGGCAACATCATCCGCCGAAATCGGCCGCGGCAGGTCCGCCCGGCACGGTTGGGGGGCCAGGCTAACACCTGCCCACTGTCATCCGGATCTCTTAGGACTCGAGATCGGATGGAGCGCTACCGGGAAGCACGCAAGCTGTCCGCGTGTCCTTCCTTCCTCCATCCCTCTCGTGAGTTGATTGGAATGGAATGAACGTATTCGAACTCACGCGCGCGCTGGTGGACATCGAATCCATCACCGAAAACGAAGAGCGGATGGGCAGCGTGCTCTTCGCCCACCTGTCGGAGCTTGCCGCGCAGCATGGCGGGCATGCCGAGCTGATTCCCGTCGAGCCCCGGCGCAACAACGTTCTCGCCTGGTGGGGCGAACCAACGGTCACGCTCTCCACGCACATGGACACCGTGCCTCCGTTCTGCCCTTCGCGCGAAGACAGCGAACACATCTGGGGGCGCGGCGCTTGCGATACCAAAGGGATTATCGCGGCGATGATCTTCGCGGTCCGCGACTTGCTCGAATCCGGCCACACGAATCTCGCACTGCTGTTCGTGGTGGGTGAAGAGCGCAACAGCGCGGGCGCACTGGCCGCCGCAAAGTCACCGCGTGGCTCGAAATTTCTGATCAACGGCGAACCCACCGAAAACAAATTGGCGCTCGGATCCAAGGGCGCGCTGCGGCTGGAGGTGGTGGCGAGCGGACGGATGGCGCATTCGGCTTATCCCGAACTGGGCGAATCGGCCATCGAGAAACTGCTGGATGCGCTTCACGAGGTGCGCCGCGTGAAACTTCCCGTGGATAAAATCCTGGGCGCGAGCACGCTCAACATCGGCACCATCTCCGGGGGCCGCGCGCCCAACGTCATTCCCGATCACGCGCAAGCCGAACTTTTCATCCGCCTGGTGGACAGCGGAAACGCAACGCTTGAGGCCATGAACCAGGCGGTACGGGGCAAGGCCGAGATTCGAGAAGTGCTCACCATCCCGGCAGTGCTGCTCGGATCCTTGCCGGGTTTTGAAACCACCGTAGTCTCCTTCACCACCGACATTCCAGCGCTCGGAGAATCCTGGGGCCAGCCGTATTTGATTGGCCCGGGCTCCATACACGTCGCCCACACGATTGAAGAGCGAATCCCGAAGGCACAGATTTTGGAGGCAGTACAAATCTACAAGCGAATGGTCCAGCAACTTTTATGAACGACAACAGAATCCCCATCGGCATCCTGGGCGCCACCGGCATGGTGGGCCAGCGCTTCGTCAAGTTTCTCCAGAACCATCCCTGGTTTGAAATCACCTGGATGGGCGCGAGCGACCGCTCGGCCGGCAAACCCTATCGCGAGGCGACCAGTTGGCGATTAGATGGCGCCATGCCTGCCGGCGTGCAGCATCTGGAAGTGCACGAGTGCAAGCCGGTGAACGCGCCGCGGCTGATGTTCTCGTCCATGGACGCCTCCGTCGCCACCGATATCGAGCGCGAGTTTGCCATGGCCGGTCACGTGGTGGTCTCCAATTCACGCAATCATCGCATGGAGCCGGATGTTCCGCTGCTGATTCCCGAAGTGAATCCCGATCATCTGAAAATCATTCCGCACCAGCAGCGGCTGCGTGGCTGGAAGGGGCAGATTGCCACCAATCCGAACTGCTCTACCATTGTGCTGGCCATGGCTCTTGCGCCGCTGAAGCAATTCGGCATTACCCGCGTGGTTGCCACCACCATGCAAGCGATTTCGGGCGCGGGTTATCCAGGCGTAGCTTCCATGGATATCAACGCCAATGTGATTCCCTTCATCGGCGGCGAAGAGGAGAAAATGCAGCAGGAGACGCAGAAGATCCTCGGCGATTTCACTGGAGAAGGCCTGCGGCCGCTGAATGCCAAAGTCAGCGCACATTGCAATCGCGTCCCGGTGGTGGATGGGCACACCGTCACGGTCAGCGTGGAATTTGAGCGCAAGCCCAGTAAAGACGACATCATCCGTGCCCTGGTGAATTACAGAAGCGTTCCTCAGGAGCGCAATCTGCCAAGCGCGCCGCCGCAGCCAATAATTTATATGGAAGAAAACGACCGGCCGCAGCCTCGGCGCGACGTGGAGCGCGAGCGTGGAATGGCGGTGTTCGTCGGCCGGCTGCGTGAATGCCCGGTGCTGGATTACAAGTTTGTCGCGATGGGACACAACACCATCCGCGGGGCCGCCGGCGCGGCCGTCTTGAATGCCGAGCTGATGTACTCGGAGGGCCTGCTCGACTAATGATCGTCATGAAGTTTGGCGGGACCTCCGTTGAATCCGCCGAAGCCATCCAGCGCGTTACTGGTATCGTTAAATCGCGGCTGGATCGGAGACCGATCGTCGTTGTCTCGGCGATGGGCAAAACCACCAACCGGCTGCTGAAGATCGCCGATCTGGCGGTCTCGGGTCACCGCGACGAAGCGCTGCGCGAATTGATGTCGCTGCGCGATTTTCATCTCCGCGAATCGGGCATGGAGCGCACCGTCGACGAACATTTTCAGGAACTCTCGGAGCTGGTGAAGGGCCTGGCGGTGCTCGGAGAATTAACCCCGCGCTCCATCGACGCCATCTCCAGCTTCGGCGAACGCTTATCGAGCTTGATCGTCGCGAACTATTTCCAGCATCACGGCCTGAACGCCGTGCATCTGGATTCGCGCAAAGTCATCGTTACTGACCATCGCCACACGCAGGCCATTCCGCTCTTTGACGAAACCTACGCCAAGCTCGCGGCCGCGATTCCGCCGCTTGCGAAGCAGCACGTGGTGGTGATGGGCGGCTTCATCGCGTGCACCGAAAACGGCGTCACCACCACGCTGGGCCGCGGCGGATCGGACTTTACCGCCTCTATCGTCGGTGCCGGAATTGGGGCTGAGGAAATCCAGATCTGGACCGACGTCGACGGCATGCTCACCGCGGATCCCACCGTCATTCCGGGCGCGCATCGCGTGAAGGTGATCTCGTTCACCGAAGCCGCCGAGCTCGCCTATTTCGGCGCCAAGGTGCTGCATCCGGCGACGGTCATGCCCGCCATCGACCGCAATATTCCGGTCATGATTCTAAATTCTCGCCGGCCGCAAGTGGAAGGCACGCGCATCCAGTCGGCGACAGTTCCGAGCAAGAATGTTGTGAAGTCCATCGCCTGCAAAGGCAAAGTGATGGTGCTGAATATTCGATCCACGCGCATGTTCATGGCGCATGGTTTCATGCGGCGCATCTTCGAGGTTTTTGACCGCAATACAACGTCGGTGGACATGGTTGCGACGTCCGAGGTCAGCGTCTCCCTGACCATCGATCAGCCCGAGCGCGTGGAAACCATCGTCACTGAACTGCGTGAATTCTCCGAAGTTTCTGTCGACGAGAATCAGGCTATCATCTGCATTGTGGGTGAAAACATCCGCCATACTCCGGGCGTTGCGGCGCGCGTGTTCAACGCGCTCGGCGGCATCAATGTGCGTATGCTGTCGCAAGGCGCGTCGGCATTGAATCTTGGATTCGTGGTCGCGGGCCCCGATCTTTCCGCTGCCGTTCAGGCATTGCATACCGAGTTCTTCACGGATCTGGATCCGGCGGTCTTTGAATTGAGTAAACCAGATGCCTAATCTCGCCATCGTCGGCTATGGCAAGATGGGGCGCTTGATCGATCAACTGGCGCCGGAGTACGAATTCACTGTCACAGCGCGGGTGGACGTGGATCGCAATGAATCGCTCGACGGCGCCGACGTGGCGGTTGAGTTCTCGGTGCCCTCGGCCGTGATTGGCAACATCGGGAAGGTATCCGCGCTCCACATTCCGATTGTCATCGGCACCACGGCCTGGCGCGAACATCTGGCCGAAGCCAAGGCGCTGATTGAATCCAACGACAGCGCTCTGGTGTGGAGTCCCAATTTCTCAGTGGGCGTCAACGTTTTCACGCGCCTGGTATCGGAAGCCGCGCATCTGCTGGCGAACGAAAAAGAATACGGTGCCTGGGCCTGGGAGATCCATCACATCACCAAGAAAGACGCGCCTTCCGGCACCTTGATTCAACTTGTGGATCGGATGAAGGCTGCGGGCTACAATCGCAATATTGACGTCAGTTCCAGCCGCGCGGGCGCGCATCCAGGAACGCACGAAGTTGGCTTCGATTCCGCCGCCGACACCATCACTCTTCGTCATTCCGCCCGCAGCAGGGAAGGCTTCGCCCGAGGCGCTCTGAAAGCGGCACAATGGATTATTGGGCGCAAAGGATTTTACGAATTTAGCGACGTTCTCTTTGGAGCGGACAGCGTGGGAAGCTCCCGCTAACGGTAACAACAAATCGCGGCCCGCTCCGTTGTGCGCGATTTAATTTGGAGGCTGACATGTTATTTCAAGGCTGCGGTACCGCCATGGTCACCCCGTTCCGCAAGGACGGCTCTCTCGACGAACACACACTCCGGTCGCTGGTGAAGCGACAGATCGAGGAAGGCATCAACTTCCTGGTACCGTGCGGAACGTCGGGCGAAAGTCCCACACTCACTCATAAAGAACATCTGCGCGTGGTGGAGATCACGCTGGAAGAAGCCAAGGGCCGCGTTCCGGTGCTGGCGGGCGCCGGCGGTTACAACACCGCCGAGGTGATTGAGCTTGCCACGGAGATCAAGGCCATGGGCGCCGATGGCATTCTCTCCGTCACTCCGTATTACAACAAGCCGACGCAGGAAGGCTTGTACCAGCACTACAAAGCGATCGCGGCGGCGGTAAAGCTGCCCATCATCGTGTACAGCGTGCAAGGCCGTACTGGTGTGAACGTGGAGCCGGCTACCTTGAAGCGGCTATCGGAAGTCGATTACATCGTCGGCGTCAAAGAAGCTTCGGGCAACATCAGCCAAATGGCGCAGGTGGTGCATCAGGTTCCTTCCAGCTTTGCGGTACTTTGCGGCGACGATTCCATCACCATTCCGCTGATTGCTCTGGGCGGCCACGGAGTGGTCTCCGTAGTCTCCAATGAAATACCGCGCGATTTCACCAAGCTCGTTCAGCGCGCCCTTACGAACGACTTCGCGGGTGCTCGCCAGTTGCAGCGCCAGTACCTTCCGCTGATGGAAGTGAACTTTGTGGAGTCGAACCCAATTCCTGTGAAGGCGGCGATGGCGCTGATGGGCTTGCTGGAGCCGGTGTGGCGCTTGCCATTATGCCCGCCGATTCCGGCGAATCTCGCAAAGATTGAAAAGGTAGTCGAAGCACTGGGTCTGCTGGCCGGCCGGAGCGTGCATGCAGGCTGAGATCGAGAAGCTGTTCGACCAAAAGCCTGAGACCTACACCGACGATCACTTCCATCTCTTCCAGCGCTTCAAGCAAGCGCTGAACGCGGGCGAGATTCGCGCGGCCGAGCCCGACCATTCCACGAAAACCGGATGGCGTGTGAACGCGTGGGTAAAAAAGGGGATTCTGCTCGGCTTCCGCATGGGCACCGTAGTCGATATGTCGATCAACTCGGCGCGGCAGCCCTGGTTCGATAAGGCGACATTTCCCGTGCAGCATTTCACGGCCGATCGCGGCGTCCGCATCGTGCCCGGCGGATCCAGCATTCGCGATGGCTGCTACATCGGCAAAGGCGTGACGTGCATGCCGCCTATGTACATCAACACAGGAAGCTGGGTGGGCGACGGCTCCATGATCGATTCGCATGCGCTGGTGGGAAGCTGCGCGCAGGTGGGAACGAATTGCCATATTTCCGCGGCGGCCCAGATCGGCGGAGTGTTGGAGCCGGTGGGCGCGCTGCCCGTGATCATTGAGGACGAAGTGCTGATGGGCGGCAACACGGGCGTCTATGAAGGCACCGTGGTGAAGCGGCGCGCGGTGCTCGGCTCGGGGGTCATCTTGAATCGTTCTACACCGGTATATGATGTGGCGCGCGGGCAGGTCTATCGCGCCACCGACGAAGATCCGCTGGTGATTCCCGAGGATGCGGTGGTAGTGGCGGGCTCGCGCGCCATCACATCGGGGCCCGGTCTCGATTGGGGATTGTCGCTGTACACGCCGGTAATCGTTAAGTATCGCGACTCGAAGACCGATACCAAGATTCAACTGGAACACTTGCTGAGATAGTCGAGCGTCGCGCGAGCAGTTTTCTCCCAAGTGAATTGCGCGGCGCGGTGCAGTGCGGCTTCGGTGGAAATCTTTCCCGAAACGAGCAGCAACAGCGCGTCGCGAATCTCACGATCGCTCGCTGGATCGAAGAAATGGACTGTCGATCGCGCGATCTCACGCAGCGGCGGGATATCGGAGCATGCCACCGGGACTCCGGCCGCCATTGCTTCGAGTACGGGCATGCCGAAGCCTTCGAAAGTAGATGGGTAAATGAACCCCAAGGCCCCGCGGTAAAGCCGGTGCAGTTGTTCACGCGGAATCCAGCCGGTGATTTCGACGGAGCCGTCCGCCAGGCTTTCAATCTCTTTAGCGGCGAACCCACGGACGCCGGTCAAGATCAATTTCGGCGCGTTCTTCATTTGAGCGTGCACGCGCAACAGCCTCTCCAGATTCTTGTGCGGATGCGTGGTGGAGACGCACAGCAGGTAATCCTTGGGATGGCGGCGATATCCGATTTCGATAAACTCGCGCTCCACCCCGTGATGGATTACCTCGGATGGCCGGCCGTAGTAACGCTTGAGATCGTCATGAGTGGCGAGGGAAACCGCGATGGCCCCGTGCGATCTGCGCGCTGAAGCCCATACGAAAAAATTCCAGAACGGCAGATCGAACCAGCGAAAATACTCCGGATGGCGTTTGTGCTGCAGATCGTGAAACACGGTGACCATCGGGCAGGCGCACAGGAGCGGCGCAGTGAATCCGGGATTGAACAAAACATTCAATCGATGTTTGCGCGCCGCGAATGGCAGCACAAATTGCTCCCAGAGAATGCGCGCGGGGCGGAAGCTGGCGCGGACCGGCTGTGGCGCGTGCGTGAAGTTCGGACGATCCGGCACCAGATCGGCGCCTGTCTCACGATTGGTGAAGACAATGTATTGGTTCTCTGAATCGATCTCGGCTAGCGCCCGCAGCAGGTTTCGGAGATAAATCTCGGTGCCTCCAACCCCGCCGGGGATGAGATAGAGGGCGTTCACCCCGATCCGAATCATTAATGGCCCATGCGAGCCACAGCTTCGGCCGCGGGCGCATTGTGCGGGTCGAGCGCCAACACATGCTGATAGTCTTCGCGCGCCTGCACCGGGTTGCCTTGGATGGCGTGAATGTTGCCGAGATAGTAGTACGTCATAGCGAATCCCGGGTCCAGCCGCTGGGCTGTTGCCAGCGCATCCAAGGCCTCCGGATATTTCCCAATTTTTCCGTATTCCATGCCGATTTGCGAATACAGGTGTCCGTCCGGATGTTCAGCTGCTGCCTGCTGGAGCTTCGCGATGGCCTGTTGCTGATTCCCCGCGCAATCATAGGCGAGCGCCCAGTCCAGCAGCAGGTCGTAAGTGGGAGGTTCCAGCGCGGCGGCTCTTTGGAACTCGTCGACGGAGTCAGAGCAAGCGCCGGCTTGAAATTCAGCGAAGGCCAATTGAAAGCGAGGGCGCAGTTTCCGGGGCGATTTGCTTACGGTATCTTTCCATATCTCGATCGCATTACCCCACAGCAGATTCCGTTGATAGGTGACAGCCCCTTCGGCCACCAAGACTACCGCCAGCGATCCAATCAATACGTTCCTGGACGTTTTCCAGCGCTGCAGAAATTCCACGGTGATCAACAAGAGCCCGATGAACGGCAGGTACATCCGGCGTTCGGCCATGGGATCGTAAATCGGCACAAAGGCCGATGTGGGCGCGAGCAGAATCAGAAACGCGAACCATCCGTAGGATGCGATCGGAAAGCGGCGCCGGTAAATCCAAGCCAGAGTGCTGACCGCCAACAATCCAGCCAGGCCGATTATCGCGCCGTGCGCGGTGATGCTCCGCGATATGTCGATATCGGGATCTATGTTCTGCCCGAATGGAAAAACGAATAAACGAATATAGTCCCAGATGACCCGGCACTCGGTGAGAAAGTATTCGTACCACGCCAGACCCTGGATCTGGAAGCCCGCGCTCTGGTTCCCACGGAGAATGCGCAGGATTTCTAGCAACGCGAAAAGAGCGCCGGCCGCGATGGGAACGTATAGTTTCCAATTTCGCCAGATAACGGAGGGTGAGAATTCAAAGTTCCAATAGTAATCGGTCAAAATAAACAGGGCCGGAAGAACGACGGTGTGTTCTTTGGAAAGCGTGGCCGCGGCGAACAGGGCCAGCAGCGCTAGGATTCTCGGGATCGACACGACGGCAGTCTTGCGAGAAAGATAAACCACCAGAGCCGCAAGAACAAAAAACACGCTCAATGTTTCTGACCGGCTGGCGATGTAACTGACCGATTCGGTCTGCACTGGATGCAGCAGGAACAGTCCCGCGGCGAAGAACGACAGGATTTGAGCGCGCGTTTCCTCCACGCCTGCCCAACTCAGCACCTTGCGAACAGCCAGGAAAATGAAAATGGAGTTGAAAAAGTGCAGGAGCACGTTGAACGCGTGATAGCCGAAAGTATTTTGCGCGCCGGATTGCTGGTAGTTCAGCCAATAGCTGAACATGAGGAGCGGCCGCAATTGGGACACCCATGCACGGAGCGGAATGTCGGCGGCATTGGGCTGCATATACGTGAGGTGGGTATCATCCAGCAGAAACGGTCCATGGATGGCGGGCCAATAAACCTCAAACGCGGCGAACAGAGCGATCGCCAGGCCGGCGGCGTAAATCCACATCCACGGATTGGTGCGCGGCTCCGCGGCCACCACCATCGGTGCGGCGTGTTTCGACTTCCTGGCCCGGCTATTCTTCATCTCGGTTTTGCAAATGAAATTCGACGATCGCCAGCCGCTGGGCCATCGCGACGTTGGCGTCCTTCAGGTCGGAAATAATCACCGAAAGACGATAGATCACGATCACGAAAACGCAGAAGACCAGCAGCATCAGAGCCAGGGGAGGATCGGCCAGCCCTAACTGGCGGGAGATCCACGTCAGCGCGAAAGAAGAACGCGAAAGCACCAGAAGAATGACGGCCGCGGCCAGCCAGCTCACCGAATACTCAACACGGATGTGGGAGCGGCGGACGGAGAACAGGACCATCGCCATCAGCAGAATGCTGAGAACGGTGGTGACATTGAGTAGACGCTCCATGTTATTCCTCGGCTCGCGGGAAATCCGTCCTTCGGCGGCGCTCGAATTTCAGAACGTTGATAAACACGCCCAGCAGAACGTGGAAGATGTAATATAGCGATTTTACCGCGGTGATGGTGCTGCGGCCAGTCTTGCGCGGGCGCACGGGGCAGGGCACTTCCTGAAACTGAAAGCGCTTGCGCTGCAAAACCACCAGCGCCTCAATTTCCGGATATTCCAGAGGAAAACTGCCGGTGAAGACCTGTAACGCCTGGCGGTTCACACCGACGAAGCCCGAAGTAGGATCGCGCACCGGCTTTCCCAGGATGGGCCGCAGCACCAGTCGAAAAAACCAGATGCCCATGGCGCGAACGGCGCTGGTATAGTCGCCATTCCCGTTCTGAAACCGCGAGCCGATCACCATGTGGCACCCGCTTTCGCGCAGCGTCTTAAGCAGAACTGGTATGTACTTGGGATCGTGCTGGCCATCGCCGTCCACGCGTATTACAAATTCGTAGCCGAGCTCATAGGCCAGTTTGTATCCGGCTTGCACGCCTCCACCCAGGCCCAAGTGATACGGCAAGCGCAGGACATCGGCGCCGGCCGATCGCGCGCGTTGGTCCGTGCCGTCGGTGGATGCATCATCGACCACTAGAATTGGTGCTTCGCGCATCACTCCTCGGACTTCGTGGATGACGCCGGCGATCGCCCCCACCTCATTAAAGGCCGGGATCAGAATCAAAAGCTGATTGGGTCCAGCGGCCGGCTTCACAGCGCGGCCACCTGACGGGGACTGATAGAGTGGCGCCGGATCAGCCGGTGGAATTGTTTGGCGGTAAGCCTGCGCTTCATTGCGCGGCGCTGTCGCCAGACCTCAGGGAACCGTGCGATTAATTCCAGATGACCGCGAATGACATACCAGGGAAGACGAATCAAGCCGCCGCCCTGCTGCTGGAACTCGGCGGCCTTGCCGCGTCCACCGAGCGCATAGATGAAATGCCAGAAGTAGCGCGCGATGGCATAGAACGGCACCAGCAGCAGAGCGCGCAGCGGAAAGTTTTTGAAGATCACGAAAAGGCGATTGCGTTCCACGTAGTAAGCTTTGAGGGCGGATGCGCCGCCCGCGGAATGCGAGTAGCGATGTTCTACGATGGCCCCCGCAACGTACAGGCATTCCCAGCCGGCCCAGCGCGCGCGCAGGCCGAGATCGGTGTCTTCGCAATACAAAAAGAAGCTCTCATCGAAGAGACCGATTTCCTCCAGCATTTCGCGCCGATACAAAGCCGCCGAGCCGCTCGGCAACAGCGCCTCTTCGGTACGCGCGTAGGACGCGGGAGATTCCAGATGGCCACGCTGCTTGCTGCTTCCATCCAGACAGAGCAGCATGCCCGCGGAATCCAGCCGGCCGTCGCTCGCAAGGCGGACGTGCGACGCACACATTCCGGCGTCGGGCCGCGGCTCGATGGCCGCAATCAAAGCTTCCAGCCAGCCCGGATGAGCGGTGGCGTCATCATTCAGAACAGCGAGGTAGGGAGCGGACGACTCGCGGAAAGCTTGATTGACGGCCGCTCCGAAGCCAATGTTCCGGTCGTTCGTAATCACTCGGATTTGGCCGCCGGCTTGCACCTTCCGCTGTACCGCCTGCCGCCCGCCGTTGTCCACCACGATCACATCAAAATCGGAAAACGTCTGGTGCTCCAAAGAGGCGAGGCATTCGTCGAGCGTGTCGTCCGCCGCCAAGGTAGGAATAACCACGCTCACCGCAGGGTGGATTTGGCCGGACCGAGGATCTCGTTCCATCGCAGGTTCTGCATCGCCTCCATGCCCCGGGCCAAAACATAGGGTAGGATAGTGGCTTGCATAGACATTTACTATACATTCTCCTTGTTGCCGGCGGGCTAGGGCAAGTTCTTCCGGCGCAAACTTCGGCCCATCTCGGCGAAATCCGCCAGCTCACCAACGGCGGCGAGAATGCGGAAGCGTATTGGTCGCCGGACGGGCAGCGCATCATTTTTCAATCGACCCGCGACAAGCTGGAATGCGATCAGATCTTCATCATGAATCGTGACGGGTCCAACCAGCACATGGTTTCCACCGGCAAGGGACGCACCACGTGCGGCTATTTTCTGCCGGACAACAAACATATTCTCTACGCGTCCACGCATGAATCCGGGGACGCTTGTCCGCCTGCCGCGGATCGCAGCAAGGGCTACGTTTGGGCGGTGTACCCAACGTACAAAATCTACCTGGCCACCGATGACGGCAAGATTCTAAAGACGCTGGCCGGGGCGCCGGGCTACAACGCGGAAGGCACGGTCAATTTCAAGACTGGCCGCATCGTGTACACGTCCATGCAGTCGGGCGATTTGGATTTGTGGACCATGAAGCCGGATGGCTCCGACAAGAAGCAGGTCACCAAGACCGATGGGTATGACGGCGGCCCTGTGTTTTCCCGCGACGCCAAGCAACTGGTGTGGCGCGCCAATCATCCCCAGACGCCCGAAACCGAGAAGACTTATCATGACTTGTTGAAAGATAATCTGACATCGCCGATGAAGATGGAGCTGTTTGTGGGGGACAGCGCCGGAAAGAAATCGCGGCAGATCACCAATTTCGGATGCGCCAGCTTCGCGCCGACGTTCACGCCCGACGGGAAGAAGATTCTGTTCGCATCCAACCGGCACGACTGCGATGGGCGCAAGTTTGAGCTGTACCTTGTTAACACCGACGGTACGGATCTGGAGCAAGTGACGGATTTCGGCGGCTTCACCGCGTTCCCCGAGTTTGCGCCCGACGGAAAAACCATCGTGTTCGCGTCGGACAAGGGCGCGAAGTCGCAGTATGAATTCAATATCTTTACCGCCGCCTGGAAGTAACGCAGTCCGGGCGGGTTGAAGATCTGGACTGCGCCGGTTCCGGGAACCCCTGCGGGTTTCCAAATTCTTCGTGCCTATTTTTCAACAAAGGTATGCGCCCTAGATTCTAGCTACTTTTCAACACCATGCTAAAATTTTCTTACAGGGCGTCTAGCTCAGTTGGTTAGAGCGTCTGGTTTACACCCAGAAGGTCTGGGGTTCGAGTCCCTAGACGCCCACCATCTACAATGCCCTGGCATTTCTGGACGGACAGCAGGGGCGAGTCGGTGAGCGTCAACTGCGGTTCACCAGAGCCAGTCGCAGGACACCTGATACCGAACGCGGCTGGACACTGAAGGCGACGAGTCCCTTACGGGCCGACAGCAAGCCGCGGAAATCCTAGCCGGCGTTATCGACAACAACGATGCCGGCCGAAATGGCCTGCCTTGATAGCCGAAGCATATCGCAGGCGCGGCGCGCTTCCCAATTGTAGAGCTGGACAAACCCATGAAACGCGCCTGCCCTCACTTTCACTATACGGACAGAAGTCGAGAGTAAGCTTCCGGCTAATTCTCGGCGCGTAACGAAACCGTCGAAAGGGAGCACAACAATATGGCCTCGAAAGCATTCGAAGAAAAACAAATCGAGAAGCAAATCGTGAAGGAAGTCGACAAGGAGAAAGAACTCCTGAAGCACGAGAAACAGGAAAAAACCGAGAAGAGCGAAAAGCTCGAAAAAGAACACAAAGATCAAAAAGATAATCCGGATACCAAACAAAATAAGGACTCGAAAGATCAAAAAGACGGTCCGGACACCAAGCACAAGCACGAGAAGGAAAAGCAAGAGAAGGAGCACAAGCCCGAGAAGGAACACAAGGTCGAAAACAAGGAGGCCTTGCTCGAGAAGGTCCACAAGGACTACGAGACCCAATACACCCAGTCTGCATTTCCCGAGGCTGTCACCGTCGCCGGGGTCCAGAAGTTTACCGACAAGTCTGTGATTGCCGACAAGCTGCCGCATCCGGAGACCAAGCTGTACAAAGAGATCAAGCTCGAGATCAAGGAGCACAAGTTCGAAAAGTTCGAGATCAAAGAGCACAAGCCCGAGATCAAAGAGGCGAAGTTCGAATACGAAGGATATGGCGGCATCAACGATCCGGGAGGGCCGGTGGAGCAGCGCCTGGCCGCGCTGGAAGCGGCCATGACAAAATTGCTGCACTTCATCCCCGAGAATCTGCGCCCGGACCTGACGCAAGGGGCGCTCAAGCAGGAAGCCGACGCGCCGAAGGAAGGCGCCAAGCCGGAAGAGCATAAGGCCGAGCCTCACCAGAAAGGCAAGAGCTAGCAACGACCCCCCGGGGCGGGCCTTACGCCCGTCTTGCCCGAACAGTTGCTGGAAAAGTGAGAAGGCGTCGCGTTCCCTTTGGCCGCGGGTCTGTACGTTCAAGGCGCGGCCACAGGCGGTGTCCATCGCTTTTCCAGCAACTGTCGGGAGCTAAGCCAAGGAGCTCATACACATGTGGCTGGTATTCTGTTCGTCCTCCGATCCCTCCGGGCTCTGGATTTACCAGGGCCTCAAGCAGCTCGGCGTCGCTCCTTTGGAGCTGGTTCTGGCGGAGTGGCTGGCCTATGGCGCCCAATGGGAGCACCGCCTGGATGCCACCGGCACACACCTGAAAATCGGCTTGCCCGACGGCCGCGCGCTCTGCAGTTCGCGCATTCGTGGAGCGATCAATCGTCTGCTGGCGCCGTCGCCGGCGCAGACGCAGCGGGCCGCCGAGTCAGACAAGGATTACGCGCAGGCGGAACTACAAGCGTTCTATTTAAGCTGGCTGAACGGACTGCCCGGCGTTGTTATCAACCGACCTAGCACTGTTGGACTTTGTGGGTCCTGGTTTCATCCGTCCGAGTGGGCATACCGGGCAAGCCGCGTTGGGTTACCCGTTCCCACCTATCGTCAAAGCAGTCACGATGCCCCGGAGTTGGGCTATAAGTCGCTCGCGGTTCCGGGCGCGGAGACGCTCAACGTAATCGCTTTTCGAGGCGATGTGTTCGGCGGAACGCTTCCCGAAAGCATCGTCCACGGCTGCGCCAGGCTGGCCGAATACGTCCAGGCCGAGATGTTGGGAATTGAATTCTATGCCGCGGAAAATGGGCGATGGACCTTCGCCAGCGCGACTCCCTGTCCTGAACTTTCCGCGGGCGGTATGCCGCTGCTCCAGAGCTTGGCCCAAAGTCTTACGGAAGGAGGCCGGGCATGATCCTGCTTTGTGGCATTCCATCGGAAACACCGTTGCGGATGGTGACGTCGCGGCTGGAAGAGCTGGGCGTTCCGTTCGTCTTGTTCAATCAACGTGAATTCGCGAACTGCGAGATTTGGTTCGAAGTCAATGACGCACAGATTACCGGTGAGTTGCGGATTGGCGATCGAACTTACAAGCTGCAGGATTTCACCGCAGTTTACCCCAGGATGATGGACGACCGCTTCCTGCCGGAGCTGTCCTCTGAGCCTTCGGAATCGAGCCTCCGAAACTACTGTCGCTCCCTGCACGACACGCTCATGCGCTGGATGGAGATTTCCCCCGCTCTGGTGGTCAATCGCTGCGCGCCCATGGCGAGCAATTCGTCCAAGCCCTATCAGGCTCAATTGATCCGCAAGCAGGGCTTCCTGGTCCCCGAATCGCTGATTACCACCGATCCGGAACTGGTGCGCGATTTTCGCGCCAGGCACGGCCGCGTCATTTATAAGTCGATCAGCGCCGTGCGGTCCATCGTGCAGGAGCTCAGCGATGAAGACGAAGAGCGGTTGGAACGCATTCGTTGGTGTCCCACCCAGTTTCAAGCCTTCGTCGGCGGTACGAACCTGCGCGTGCATACCATCGGCGACGAAGCGTTCGCTACGGCAGTGCGCAGTGAGGCTACCGATTACAGGTACGCCGCGCGCCAAATGGGGGAGTCTGCCGAGTTGCGGGAGGTAGTGCTCTCAGCCGAACTGACCGAACGATGCCTGCGGCTCTCACACTCGCTTGGACTCGAGTTTGCCGGTATCGATCTGAAGGTCACACCCGACGACGAAGTGTATTGTTTCGAAGTGAACCCCTGTCCGGCCTTCAGCTATTACGAAGCCAACACCGGACAACCGATCTCGGCCGCAGTGGCGCGCCGTTTGGCATCGGTTCGGGCCGCTTGACCGAACATGTCGTATTTTTGTTGAAACGCTCGCAGTCCGTTCTTCACTAATGGTTTGACGGCCAATTGAGGCGGAGCATGCCGGTCAGACGGTTTCATGAAATCGAAATACTCGACTCTCGATAACGGCGCCAAATCATACGTCCTCGCCGGAGAACTACACCCGGTCGTATTGAGGCCGAAGGCGTTTTCTAGTACTCTAGCGTTTACTGGAGCCCCGTTGGATTATCCGGCCTTCGATGCCGACTATTTGGCGCGTCTGAAAGATGGGGATCACGAGACGGAACGTCATTTCACCTCCTATTTCAGCAACGCGATTTGGTTGAAGCTCAGGAATCGGGTGCGCGTCCGGCACTTGATCGATGAGATTCGGCAGGAGACGTTCGCTCGCGTCCTGACCTATTTGCGATCCGGCAAACCCATTCAACATCCCGAACGCTTCGGCGGATTCGTTCTCGCGGTCTGCAATAACATAATGCTGGAGGTACTCCGAGCGGAATTCTCACATCGGCAAACCAACGAGGATGTGGTTGACGCTCCGGATCTTCGTGTAAGGTTCGCATCCGACATGGTCACCGAGGAGCGGAAACAGGCTGTGCGCGAAGTGCTGTCCGATATGCCGGAGAAGGACCGGGCGCTCTTGAGCATGGTGTTCCTCGAAGAGGACGAGCGCACTGAAATCTGCAAGCGTTTTGCGGTGGACGGCAACTATCTGCGCGTATTGTTACATCGCGCCAAAGAGAGGTTCCGGGAAACCGTTCGAAGGCGAGGGCTGGACACGATCCTGCAATGAGGGAAGAATTCTGGGAGGAAACATCGAGCCTGGGAGGCGATGACCAATGAACCACACGGAGGCAGTGAGTGCTGGCGCCGTTGAGCGATATCTACTCGGCCAGCTATCGGCCTCGGAATCGGACGCGTTCGAGCAGCATTTCTTCGACTGTACGGAATGCAGCCGCGATCTTCGCGCCGTAGCGCTGTTTCAAGACAACGCCCGATCCGTTTTTCTGGAGGAGCGGCCGGCTGCCAGGCCAGTGCCCGCGAAACCGTCCGTTTGGGCAAGGTTCGGCTGGCGTCCCTGGAGCTGGGCGCCCGCGCTGGCCAGCCTGGTCTTGGCAACTGTCGCCGCTTATCAGGCCTGGATCGTAATTCCGGGCCTGCGTGGCCAGTTACACGCGGTTCTCATCCCGCAGGCGGTGTCGAGCCATGCGCTGCCGCCCCTGTCGCGCGGCGACGGCCGCGTGCTGGAGGTTCCGTCAGGCAGCCGTTTCTTCACCATTTACATGGATCCGGTCTGGCAGGGCTCCTTTGCCAATTACTTGTGCTCGATCGAGGATACATCCGGATCCGTCAAATTCAGCGTTCAGGTGCCTGCGCCCGCGCCGGGTGAGCCCATCCAGATCTTGATGACCCGGTCGCTGCTCCCTTCGGGCCGATACACTGTAGTAATTCGCAACGCCCCGGAAAATGGTAAACCGGAAGCTGAACTTGCTCGTTATTCACTGACTCTGACACTGGACTAGACAGGAGCTCTCGTGGCCAAGCAGACCAACTCGAAGCGGTATCTCTTTCAGGCGGACGCTACCGGCGTCGCGGCCCAATTCGCATCCCCTTATGACGATGTGATTCCCATCCAGTCCGCGTCGACGCTGCCTTCCATCGGAGGCCGCGGTTCATCTCACCTCGGCCGATTTCAATACAAGGATGTTTTGTCTTTTGGTTCGGCCTATACCGAAGTGGTGGGTATCGAAGCTGAGGACGGTGTTTTTGAGACAGTGGCGCTGTCGGTGGTGGAGAATTTCAATCTCCTTGGTGCTGTGAAGTGTGACCGGATCGTGGCGAAATTATCCGGGAGGCATTCGGTTGGAAGCGACGTTCCCGCCGAGAACTTCATCGTGCCGGCCGGCAGCGTATTCGAAGGGCTTCGCATACGCGATGTATTCTCCGCGAAGAAACTAGTTGTCGCGCCGGACTTCTTTTGCACGCCGCAGCACTCCACCTGGAGCGGCCTGCTGGCTGCACTCGAAAACGAGCGCGAACGAGCGCTACTGGAGCCTCTCTCCTTGCCGGCGCCCGATGGCGATCCGGTCCAGTTGCCAACGTCTGGACGAAGAAATGATTTGCTCGGCTTCTGTATCGCTCTGGGCGAACCGACGCCCGAATCCGCGCTAGGCGCTCCGCTGATTATCCGGGTGCCAGATTTTGGTACTGTGCATCTGGGAGAGTTTTTCTGCGAGCCGACCTCACGCCGTTTGATCATGCTCCGGGCAGAATTGGACGGCGACGTGCAAGGTCAGGTGGTGGTGGGCGATCCCGTTGTAGACGGTGGCCCCTACCCGCCTTAAAGATTTTGGCCGCGCTTTTCCTGCTGACCGCGATTGGCTGCGATCGCAAGCCAGTTCAATCGAACGATGCATTCTATAAAGACGCCGAAACGTCGTTCCAGAAGGGCGACACTGCGGTAGCACTCGATCGTGCGGAGAGCGGGCTGCGGCGTTGCGGGTCCTCCCCAGAATGGTGCTGGCAGTTCAGGCTCCTGAAGGCTGAAAGCCTGATGGCGCTGGGCCAGAGCAAGACGGCCTATCAATTATTGGAGGAAGCGAATAACCCTCCAGGCCGGGAGCTGCAGGCACGCCGCCGCATGGATGAAGGCTGGGCGTCCTACTCCATCTCCAACCTATCGCGTGCGTCCCAGCTATTGGCCGAAGCACATACGCTCGCCGGCGCCAGTGGTTCCGAGCTCCTTGTGGCCGAAGTAGAACTGCGCCAAGCCCCTCTGCTGCAAGCCGCGGGGAAGGTCGATGAAGCGGATAGTAGTCTACGGCACGCCTTGGCCGCGGCCACCCGAGCGGGTGATTCCTACGTCCAGGCCCTGGTTACCGGCAACCTGGGCTTTCTGTTCCTGACCAGCCGCTTTAGCTGCGATGAAGCGATCTATTGGTTTGAACGATCGCTCGCGTTGTCCGAGCACATCGGCGCTCCAGCCCTCAGCGCCCAAACGGTTGGAAACCTCGGGTCGTGTTACTACCAGCTCGGCGATTTCGACAAGGCGCTAGCCAGTTTCGCGGATGCCGAAGCCCGCTTCGCTCGGATCGGCAACATTCGGTCCCAGGAGCTTTGGCTTGGCAACAGCGGGAGTATCTTGCTGGAGCAGGGAGATTTCAAACAAGCCATCGATCGTTCCAAACGGGCGCTCTCATTAGCCGGACAAGTCAACGATAAATTGCGCAGTATCGAATGGCTGACGAACCTGGCTGAGGCAAACCTCGGGACCGGTCAATTGGACGCCGCCGAGAAGTACAACAAAGAAGGCGAGGCCTTGACGCAAGCGATCGGAGCGCCCAGGCTACAGCTTTATATCCGGTTGAACTCCGCTAAAATCGCCGAACAGCGGAAACAGTTTGAACACGCTGAGGAGCAGTATCGGTCTTTGGTCATTTCCAAGTCCGAGGATCCAGCCCCCGCACTGGAGGCCCAGGAGGGACTCGCCAACCTCTACATCGAAACGCGCGAGCCGCGGAAGGCTGAAGGCCAATTCCAATCCGCCATCGCCGCTATCGAAAATCGCCAGGCAGGCCTGACGAAGGAAGACTACAAAATCTCTTATCTTGCCAGCCTGGTCCGGTTTTACAGGAGCTATGTCGATTTTCTGGTGCAGCGCGGCGAGACCGGCCGGGCGCTGGCCGTAGCGGAGTCCAGCCGCGCGCGAATCCTTACGGAACGTTTGACCGGTGGTGGCGCGGCGCGCGCCACCGGGGGCGCAACTCAATTTCAAACGCTGGCGCGGGCGTCGCAGCGGATTTTCCTCTCCTATTGGCTCGCCCCAAAACAGTCCTATCTCTGGGCGATCACGCCAGACCAGATTCAGATGTTCCAGCTGCCGCCGGAAAAGGACATTCGGGCTTTGGTGGAGAGCTATCGGACGGCCATTGAAGATTTGAGAGACCCCTTGGAATCGCGCAATCCGGCTGGTCTGAAACTGTCTGAAATCCTGCTCGGGCCGATCCGCGAAATCGCCAAGCCGGGGGGCCGCGTGGTGATTATTCCGGACGGCGCACTGCACTCGCTGAACTTTGGAACGCTGCCGTCGCCTGAGGATGCGGCCAAATATTGGATTGAAGACGTGACACTGTCCGTGGCGCCATCGCTCGGCCTGGTCTTAAACTCTCGCGCCGCGAACCAGCCGGAAAGAGCGAACGTTTTGGCGATCGGCGATCCGGAATCGCCAGGCCAGGAGTTTCCCCCGTTGCCCAATGCCCGCAAAGAAGTGGATACCATCGCCGCTCTGTTTTCAAATTCCGACCGGGTGGTTTATGAAGGCGCGGCCTCGCAGCCCTCGGTATACCGCGGCTCCAATCCCGCGCGTTTCGAATTCATTCATTTCGCCGCTCACGCCACGGCGAATCCAGCCAGCCCGCTCGACTCCGCTCTCATTCTTTCGCGCGAGGGAAACACCTACACGCTCACGGCTCGTCAAATCATGCAGGTGCCGCTCCACGCCCGTGTTGTGACGCTTTCCTCCTGCCGCAGCGCCGGCGCGCGAGCCTACTCGGGCGAAGGTCTGGTCGGGCTTACGTGGGCTTTCCTGCAGGCCGGCGCGTAATGTGGTGGCGGGACTCTGGGATGTGGACGACGAATCCACGGCGCGTTTGATGTCGAAACTGTATGGAGACTTAGTGCGAGGCGTACCGCCAGCCGATGCGTTGCGAACCGCGCAGCTCAGCCTGCTGCACTCAGATTATCCTTACAAGAAGCCGTATTATTGGGGGCCTTTCCAACTTTACTCCGGCGTGGAAAAACGCTGAGCCGGCGTCGTTCGGTGATGCCGTCCAGCGAGATCAAAAAGAGGTGGTCAGCTTCGCATGAGGACCAATCCCCGCGAAGCTGACCATACAGTTGCTCCCTCCTCCTGATTCGCTCCTCTATCGGAAGCGTTTGCGAACAAATGGCGCCAGGCAGCGTCCAGCGGATTAAACGCGGCGGATCAAGACGCGGAACGAAAGCTCGTTCCCCACAATGCATCCTTCTCCCGCAGCGTCGACGTGATCCTCTGAGATCCATTTGCCGTGGCTGTACTGGTAGTGACTTCTTTGGGCAGATCGTTTCGTACTTTTCGAGATAAAAGTTGAAATGCCGCGCCCCTGCCTTCTCACATACCGGTGTACATCCGGACGGCGGCGTACCAACCGTGGGAACGCGGGCTTGGTCCCCCTCGAGGAACGATTGCCCGATCCGGATGTACTCGCACTCGTATCATCCAGCCCATCAGAAATGAAACCGTTCCCGCTGTTGAAACGTTCCGATCCAGCACTGCACGTAACGGTTGCAGACGCGATTCAAGCGCGTTGAGCCGAGGAGGTTCCGTTGTGAGCAACTCAAACAATCCCAGTCCCGCGTCGAGCCAGGATTTGCAATTCGCCCTGGACGCACTGCTGAAAGCTTATAAGCCAATTCTCGAAGGCGAATTGAAGCAGGCGGCATCCGCGCAGGCTTTAATTCAGGAGATCGAAAAGAATCCGCCCACCTGTGACGACGAGATCGCGCAGGCCACCAAACTCTTCGAAACATTCTTTACCACCGATGTTGCTACACGCCTGCTCCCCGAGGAGAGCCGGCCCATCTTCGGCAATCCGGATCAGTGGTCCTGGTGTTATCGCCACATTCTGTGCTGTCTGATGTTCGGCTGGCTGGTGTGCCGCGGGCCTCGCACGTATCGGGGGTTTGTGTACTATTTGAACCGTTATTGGCGCTGCGTGCGCCAGGCGATCGGGCAGCCGGTCTCCGATCCGCCCACCATCCAAGAAACGCAGGACTTCGCGACGCTGAATCAAATTCTGGCCAAGGCCTACGCGCCGTTCATCCAGATCCAGGCCCGGGATCTGGAGTATCCCACCAGCGTTCCAAGCCAAATCGCATCCGGCCAAATTGATTGCCACACCGACGACAACGCCGTCAATCCAATCTTCGAAAGGCTGCTCGCGCCGGACGCGGCCGCCGCTCTGTTTGGAAGTACGGCCTTTGCGGAATACAGCAAAGAGGCGATCTACCGAAGCTGCCGCTGTTACTGTATCTGCGCGCTGGAGTTCGGCTGCTGCCTCGGCAGAGCTCGTACTCTAGCGGAAGCGCTGCGTTGCCTGGAAGGTTTCTTCGGTTGCCTCCAGAGATGTTTCCAGCCACTCATCGCCGAGATTGACGCTCCGCCCGCGTGTTCGTCGCTCACCGTTGTGCCCGCTTGCGGCAATCTGTCTGGAATCGAAATCACGGGAACGGCCGCCGGCGCGGCTTTCACCAGCTACGCTCTGAGTTACAGCCTGGGCGGTCCCGCAATCAATACTGCTGTCGTCTACCCCGATTGCTCCAGGCCTCCGCTCAATCCTTCCTCCACCACACCGGTTACCGCGGGAGTTCTGGGGTACCTGGATATCACTTTGCTGCCCCCGGCCACCACTCAGGCGACAGTCTATCTGGATGTGTACGGCAGTGGCGGATTGCATCTCCAGGTCAGCGCCGTCTTCCAGTTCAGCATCAATGCGATTGCCATCACCGCGGTGGCAACGGTTCCCTCCATCACGGGTCAAGATCCTTTCAATACCTCTGCGTCCAACATCAAGATGCTGCAAAACCTTTTGCAACCGGGCTTTGAGCGATCCGTCGGCGGGAGCGTCACCATCACCGGCAGCGCCTACACGTTCGGGTGCGGTGATCAAATGACGCAGTATCAACTCGCACAGTTTGGGCCCGCACTGGGAGCTCTGCCCTTGCCGTCTCCAACCCCGAGTCCCACGGCATTGGATGGAACGCCGCTGATAGCGCCCGTGGTTTATGACGACACGGCGGCCCATCCCTGGTCTTCCGGGTGCCCCTTCAGCTTCCCAACTCCCAACATCATTCTGAATGGCGACCTGGTGGCTGCGTGGTCCACTCAGACCTGCCCCTTCCCGTTCAGCAGCGTGCCGAAGATCAGTTCGGACAACAAATGGCCCAGTAATCCCAATGGACGCTTCGTCGTTTTCCTGGAAGTGGACGAGGGCCCAATTGTGTCGCCGCACACTCCGGTGGTTCCGGCGGGCACCGATCAGATTGTCGTCTGGATCGACAACTCGCCCGTGGTCGGACTGATCACGCAAGTGGGCAGCGTAATCGGTTGCGGCGACCTGCATCTCAAGGATTACGTCGGAACCACGGCTGCGATCATGGGCATCGCATGGGACTACCCGATCGATATCACAGCCGCGCAAAAGACGCCGAACGACAACTTCGGTTCCTATTCACTCGGCTATCAGAAGAACGGAGGCGGAGGACAAAGCTTCCTGTCGACGGATTACAACCCGAATGGCGCGGGCAGGGGAACCAGCCCCACGGTGCGTGTGCCCAACTTGTGGCAGTCCGCGCCGCCGCTTCCCGCCCAAGCCGCGCTGCTGGCTTCCTGGGACATCGTCACCGCGCTCGACGGTGGCCCGCCTCCGGACCCCAACAATCCTTGCGTTCCGGCGAATCCATGGCAGTTGCCGCGCGGCTGCCGCTGCGCGTACGTCATCTCGCTGGGGGTTCAGGACACTACCTGGGTGGGCGACGGAGGCGACGCGCACACCACTCTGGTGCTGTTCGCAATAAACATCATCAATGACATCGGCACCTAGCGGGAGAGCCGTGTGAGCGATACGCACCTGTGGTTCCGGCTTACGATTTCCGCGCTGGCGGTGTGGCGGGTAACCCATCTTTTGGCCGCCGAAGACGGCCCATGGGAGATAATCGTGCGGATCCGGCTTTGGTTGGGAACCACCATTTGGGGACATTTGATGGATTGTTTCAACTGTCTCAGTTTGTGGATCGGCATCCCGCTGGCCTTCTTCGTGGCCGACGGGATGCTGGCCAGGTTGGTGGCGTGGCTCGCGCTATCGGGTGCTGCGTGCCTGGCAGAGCAGCTCAGCACAGGCCAATTGGCCAAACCGCCGGTTTTCTTTGAGACTGTGGCGAAACAAGATAACTGAAAGGAGATGCCATGGGATGTTGCGGTCAGCAACGCGCCGCGTTGGTTCACGGCAACGTTGCCGAAAGCCGGGAAGCGGCCGAGGCAATGTCAGATCGGATCGGTCCGGATGTGTTACTCGAATTCACGCGGCGAACCAACATCGTCGTCCGGGGGCCGGTTACCAGACGAGGGTATCGGTTCCAGGAAGGTGCGTACATACAAGCGGTGGATCACCGCGACGTCGCCGCTCTGATCGCGACGGGTTACTTCCGGCGAGCTTTGCGCGGTTGAGCCGCCCTACCGTGTCGCTCAATTGCAGACCTGGGCCGCTTGAAGCGAATGTTCCAACGCCAGCGCGCGCGGGAACAAGATGTTGTTTTCCAGGTGCACGTGACGATGAAGATCGCGCTCGAATTCTTCCAGTGCATGGTAAAGTCCGCGATAGCTCGGACAGGCTCCATCCGGCGGCTGATAATCGCCAGACAACTCGCGGATTCTTGCCGTCAATGCGCCCGCGTTGTCGTGCTCGGCCAGCATCCGGGCAATCGGGAACTCGACCGTGGGAAAACATCCCGCCGGCGCGGGTCCGCCAGTGTGAGCCGCAGCTTCCATCTGCTGGAGAAACGGGAACAGAACGCGTTCTTCCTTCAGCATGTGCGCCATCAAGTCCGCCGCCAGCGCCGCGAATGTTTCCTGGATGGCGCTCAGTTCCGGATGCGCCTCTCCATGGCGGCTCACAACTTTTTGGAGCAGCGTCTCCAGCCGGGGAGCTTCGTCGCGCACGTAACGATGGTGGAGATTGACAATGTGCGAAGTTAGATCCGTAAGAGTCGCTTCGGTCCAGCGTTCTTTCTGGGGGGAAGCACTGTCCCCGTCCAATTCGCGCAACAGTTCCATCGCCCTTGCGATCGGCACATTCGCTTTTTCACACGCTTCCCCAAGCGGGCGCTTTCCGCCGCAGCAATAGTCGATCCCTAGTTGTTCGAATACACGCACGCAGGCGGGATGGTTGAGCGCGATCTCGCGGACGGTCTGGCCTTGGTCGAATGTCATTTGGTTCGCCTCTGAGATGAGATTACGTCATAGGAAGCGAACTGTCTGTGACTTATGTCATTACTCAAACGCTGGCTTGTTATGCCGGCTGAGAGGTTGCCGGCAACTTCCGTCGATTTCGGTTTATCGCTCCGCGATCTTCGCCATGGCGGGCGAGTAACGGTCGCCCACCGCGATGGACGCCAGCCGGCCCAGCTCGTCCATATCGTCGGGCATCAGGTGGACATTCACCGCGCCCAGGTTATCCTCCAGATAAGTCCGCCGTTTTGTGCCCGGAATTGGTACCGCATCGGGCGCCACTGCCAGCACCCATGCCAGCGCAACCTGCGCGGGAGTTGCTCCCCGGCGTCCCGCGACCGCCTTCACGATATCCACCAGCTTCTGGTTCGCCGCCAGGTGCTCATCGTCGAAACGCGGCAGACTGAGCCGGAAATCACCCGGCCGGAACCCGGAACTGGTCTGAAACGCTCCCGTCAGATATCCGCGCCCCAGAGGACTGAATGGCACGAACCCAATGCCAAGCTCTCGCATGGCCGGCAGGATGGACTCCTCAATCCCGCGCTCCCACAGCGAATATTCACTCTGCACGGCGCTGATGGGATGCACCTTGTGAGCGCGCCGGATGGTCTCCACGTTTACTTCCGAAAGACCGAGGAAGCAAACCTTCCCCGCCTCTACCAATTCCTTCATCGCGCCCACAGTCTCTTCGATGGGCACCGCGGGATCTTTGCGATGCAAGTAGTAAAGATCGATGACATCCACGCCTAGCCGGCGCAGGGAACCTTCTACCGCCCGCCTGGCATTGGCAGGAGATCCATCCAGTTGCGGTACCCCCGATCCCGCCACAATACCGAACTTGGTTGCGACCACCACCTGCTCGCGCCGCCCGCGGATCGCCTTGCCCACTAGCTCCTCGTTGGTGTGCGGGCCGTAGACCTCCGCCGTATCGAGCAGCGTGACCCCCAAATCCAGGGCCCGGTGAACGGTCGCGATAGACTCCGCCTCATCGCCCGATCCGTATGCGTGGGACATTCCCATGCAACCCAGCCCGATCTCGCCCGCGGCCAAACCTTGGCTTCCGATCTTTCTCGTTTCCATTCTCAATACCTTTCTGCGTCATTCGCCGGCGACATTGGATTTACGGGAGCCTCTTGGCCATCGATGGTGGCGCCGTTGTAGCCAAACTGCTTCACGGTTTCCAGAAAATCGTGCGGGAAATTCAGTTTCGGTTTTGAAATCTCGTCCAATTTCTTTAGCTGTTCCGCTGTAAGCTGGACCTCGAGCGCACCCAGATTGTCCTCCAGTTGTTCCATGGTGCGCGCGCCGATAATGGTGGAGGCGATCCCCGGCCGCTGCAGTACCCAAGCCAGCGCCGCTCGTGCAACGGTGGTCTCAGCCTCCTGTGCCAGCGGCGTGAGCACGTCCAGAACCTGGAACGCGTGCTCGTTAAAAGCGCGCGAAACGAACCAGCCTCGCCCGGGAGTGGCGGTCTTAACGGACTCTCGCGTGTACTTGCCGGTCAGCATCCCGCCCTTCAACGGCGACCACGGCGTTACGCCCAGCCCGAACTCCAGAGCCGCTGGAATCAGTTCACCTTCGATAGTTCGCTCCAGAAGCGAATATTCCAGCTGCAGCGCAATGAGCGGCGTCCAGCCCTTCAGCAGGGCGTTGGTTTGCGCCTGCGCCACTTTCCACGCGGGCGTGTCGGAGAAGCCGATATAGCGAACTTTGCCCGCCGCCACCAGATCGTCCAGCGCTCGCATGGTTTCTTCGATGGGAGTAAAGCGATCCCAGAAGTGCATCCAGTAGAGGTCGATGTAATCGGTTTGCAACCGCCGCAGCGAGTTCTCGCAGGCTGAGACTATGGACTTGCGCCCGGCTCCGCCGCCATTGGGATCGCCGCGGTACATGTTGGTCAGAAACTTGGTTGCAATCACCAACCGGTCGCGCCGCGAGGGATGACGCCCAACGTGCTCGCCGATAATCGCCTCGGAGTGGCCTTTGGTATATCCATTCGCGGTGTCGATAAAGTTGCCGCCCAGATCGATGTATCGATCCAGGATTTGTTTTGACTCTTCGACTTCCGAGCCCCAGCCCCAGTCCTTCCCAAAGGTCATCGCGCCCAGGCAGAGTGGGCTCACGCGCACACCGGAACGGCCCAGAGAAACGTAATTTCGCAATGTCATAGTCATTCGCTACTGTCAGCTTAACTGACCGAACCGCAACGCGGCATTTTCCCGAGCCGTTAGAAGTTTCCCAGTTCATTCCCGCTCCTGAAGGTGAGGGCTTGAATTTCTCTCACAAACTCACCAAACAGGAGAAAAACGATGACATCGCGAATCAACGCTGCTACGCGCCGGGCCACAATAAGCGCCACCGTGCTTATCTCGCTCGCCACCATTTCAGGGACCGCCTACGCGGGCGAACAGTTTCCGCCGGCACCGGTTCCCTGCCCGTACATTTCCAACATTCCCACTTGGGGCATTGCCTACAACGGAGCTATCCAGTGCTTTGTCGGTACCGATCCACGATTAGGAGCCGCGACAACCGAGATCATCACGCCGGTGGTCCCGATTATCGTGCGCTTTCTGAATTCCAAAGGCGACGTCGAAGACACTTCCGACCCCACTGGCCCGCTCTTCGCCAATCCGAAAACCTCGGCTTTTGATGTAGTGGCCAATTCGCCGCTGTTCACCCCTTACAACTACAAACTGGGGTCCACAACGCTAGGGGAGACAGAGTGGATCGAGGCGACAGAACGCGCTTCCTTTTGGAATTTACCGGGTGCAACTTTCAAGGATTGGCACTTGAATCTGGCGTTCTTCCCGATTCCGGCGGTCACGATCGACGTTCCGGACGGGGATTGGGCCACTAACGGGACTCACTCTTTCAAGGTAGATGCGGGCTTTCTGAACCCCAAGCTCCAAGCGCTCCGGCCCGACTATGGACACGGCGCGATGCCCGTGTTCCTGTTCTACAACGTCAGCGAATACGCGCACGGCAAGCCCACCAACTGCTGCGTTGAGGGTTACCATCAGGCCGTGGAGTACAGCCCCGCCCAGTACGAGTTCTTTGTGTATGCCACATACTTCGACGGCTCTGGAACGGATGCGGACCTGGAGCCGCTGAGCCATGAGATTGCCGAATTTGCTCACGATCCTTTCGGGAACAATCCGGTTCCACCGTGGCCATCTCCCTTCACCTTCAGCCTTCCATGGAAACCGCCATACACCTTCACCAAATGCCAGGGAAACTTGGAGGTCGGCGATCCTTTGGAAGACCGGGACGCCTCGGAGGAGCAATTCACCATCACCACCGCCGGCATGACGTACATCCTGCAAAACGTGGTGACGGCTGCATGGCAAATGCATGCCGAGCCGTCGTTCTCGGTCAACGGCTGGTACACGCTCAAAGGCGCCGTGGATGGCGAATTCGCCGCGCCGGCGCCCGCTTGTCCGTCGAGATGATGCAGTCTTCGACGCGTGCCCAATTGCGTGGTCCGTTGTTCGTCGAAACGGCGGGCCACGCTTACGGCACTGTATTCTGCTTTCTTAAAGCGCTGGCTTTTTTCATATCCTCTTCCGCCGCCACGGTCTCATTCAGCTTCAGCTCCGCCCTTGCCCGATTTTGATAAGCCTCGTAGAAATTTTTGTTCAATTCGATCGCCCTGGTAAAGTAGTCCTTCGCCTTTTTGTATCCGCCTCTCTTGAGATAGATCAATCCGCGCCCATTCCAGCTCCGCGGCCTCTCGGGATCGATTCTCAAAGCCTGATCATAGTCGTCGGCGGCTCGCTGGTCCAGACCCAGGCGCATTTCGCAGAGCGCGCGATCGTGATAGGCGACGGGGCTGTCCGCCTTGAGACGGATGGCTTGCGAATAGTCGGAAATGGCCTTCTCCATTTGCTCCAGTTCGCGGTATGCGGTAGCGCGCCCGAAATAAGAACGGAAGTCGGGTTTGGTTGCGATCGCCTGGGTGAAATATTTCGCCGCTTGTGCATAGTCGCCTCGCTTGAGAAGTGCTTCCCCTTGCTGGGCCGCCGCTGGCTCAGGCAGCGGATCGGCGGACCGCGTCGCGGGCGGCCGCGGCGATCCCGGAGGCTTCGCCACAGTTTCTTTCGGCTGCGGCTGTGGGACCGGGGGCGCCGGCTGAATTGCAGCGGCGGGAGGAGGGGCCACGGTCTTCGCTACTTCCACTTCTTTATTCGTATTACCGGCGCCCCTGCGCTGGTACGCGAGCCGACCCGCGATGGACAAAACCACGAGCAGCGCGATCACGGCAGCGGCCACCATCCAGGTCTGCTTGCTCCCCACCCGGGCGACGGGCGGGGGCGCCACTGGAGCCGGAGCCGGAACCGGAATGGGCAGCGCCACGTTCTCCCAGGCTCTGCGGAGCGACCGGGCGAACTCGCTGCAATTGGGGTAACGCGCTTCGCCAGTTTTCGCCAGTGCCTTGCGCAACACCACGTCGACCATCGGATTCAGCCGTGCATTGAAAGTAACCGCGGCGGGCGGTTCCTGATACAGGGTCATGGCTGCCAGCGACGCCACCGAGTCACCCTCAAACGGCCGGCGTCCCGTGAGCAGCGCATAGGCCACGGTGGCAAGGGCGTACTGATCGGCCTGGCCGGTTACCGGCTCACCGCGCCACTGTTCGGGCGCCATGTAGTGAGGCGAGCCCACCGCCACCGCGCTCTGCGTCAAAGCCGCGCTTTGGGATACTTTGGCGATGCCGAAATCGGCGATCTTCACCACGCCATCGGCCTGCAGCATGATATTGGTGGGTTTGACGTCGCGGTGGACCACGCCCCGGCTATGAGCGTAATCGAGCGCCGCCGCGCATTCCTCTAAGATGCGCAAAGCCTCGCCGCTCGACTGCAGCGTGGAATCCTCGCGCATCACCCGATCGAGCGTGCGGCCCTGCACATACTCCATCACGATGTAAGAAGTCGGGCCCTCCTCACAGATGTCGTGGATGGCGACAATGTTGGGATGCGATAACCGGCCTGCCGCTTGGGACTCGCGGAGCAATCGCGCGCGCAGTTGGGAATCTTCGCCGCCGGCTTCGTCCGTGAGGATGGTCTTGATGGCGACTACGCGGCCGATCGCTGGATCCATGGCCCGATAAACCACCCCCATGCCGCCCTTGCCGATTTTTTCGATCAGCTGATAACGCCCCAGTTTTTGAGTGACGCCGGACGTTGCTGCGAACTGACCGGAGATCGTCGTGCTGACGCCGGATGCCTGCGAAGCCACTTCCTGAACGGCGGCCTGCAGCACGTTGTCGGCATCGGGCGCGAACGAAAGCAGAGACGCCACTTCGTCGCGCAATGCTGTGTCGGCTGTGCAAGCTTGAGCCAGGAACGCGGCCCGCTCGTCCGGCCTCTTCTCCAGAGCAGCCAGGTATAGTTGCTCCACTTGCCGCCAGCGCTCGGGGTCCATGGGTTAGCTCGGGTCCTTGGACCGCGGCGTTTCGTCGCTCATTTCGCGGGCGAGCCAGGATCGGGCGAGGCTCCAATCGCGGTGTACGGTCTGCACCGAAACTCCCAGCACCGCAGCAATGTCTTCGGCATGTAATCCGCCGAAGTAGCGCATTTCAACGATCTGCGCCTTGCGTGGATCGAAAGAGGCGAGTTGGGTTAATGCATCGTCCATCCGCACCAGAGCGGGGTCTATTTGAGCCGAAACGACCAGCGCTTCATCGAAATCCACGCGCTGGGCGCCGCCTCCGCGCTTGGCGTACCCTCTGGAGCGGGCATAATCCACCAGGATACGGCGCATGAGCCGCGCGCCGATCGCGAAGAAATGAGCGCGGTCGTGCCACTCGACGTTTTGAATATCGATGAGCCGGAGATAGGCTTCGTTGACCAGCGCCGTGGCCTGCAGAGTGTGGCCGCCACGCTCGTTCATCAGGCAGCGTTGCGCGATCTTGCGCAATTCCGGATAGACCAGGACAAGGATTCGCTCCAGAGCGTCGTGATCTCCGCCGCTCCAGGCTCGCAGCAGCCCGGTAATTTCCGCCGCAGGGGCCGAACTCAATTCGGACCTCCGTTTCCAGGATTCTAGCACGGTGGCCCGCTAATCTCTCTGGTAGCAAAACAGGGTTGATAAAAACCTGATCCCGACGTTAGTAATTCCGCCGCCGGTTCCCGCCTGTAGGAGTGAAGGCAATGAAACGGCCTTTTAGAACCAAAGCAAAAGATCCAAGGAGGATATATGAACCGGAATACGCTTCGTAACCTGATTTTCGCGGCCGCGCTGGCAACCACTTCAGCGGGTGCGTTCGCTCGTACCGTCGTATCCATCACAGTGGCTCCGCCGCCGCTTCACGTCTACACACAACCCCCGTGCCCCGGCGATGGCTACATCTGGACCCCTGGTTATTGGGCTTACGGCGCGGCCGGTTATGCTTGGGTCCCCGGAGCCTGGGTGCTGGCGCCGCAGCCCGGTTACCTCTTTACTCCTGGATACTGGGGTTTCGCGGATGGCGTGTACCTTTGGCATCGCGGCCACTGGGGTCTGCACGTGGGCTATTACGGTGGCGTGAACTACGGGTTTGGTTACCCGGGCTCTGGCTTCTACGGCGGGCGCTGGGAGGGCGGCCATTTTTTCTATAACCGCGCCGTGAGCAATATCGACGGGGCGAGGTTTCACAATACCTATCGCGACGAACGGTTCGAGCATGGACATGATGGCGCGGGCTTCCACGATCACCGCGAAGACCGGCGCGACGGCCACAGGGAAGACCGGCGGGACCGGCGTGAGGATCACTCCCGCGAACATGCGGATCATGGCGGGAGAGAGCACGCGCATCTATCGAAGGTCGCGTCTCATTCTGGTAGTGGCCATTCTGGTGGCGGCCACTCGGCTGGACATCACGGACGCCGTTAGCGATAAGCGGGCAGGCGGCCGCTCCGCCTGCCCCAACCTGACACCGGACGATCCTCACCTCTCGTATGTCCTCTGTGAACTCGTACGTCCTCTGTGAACCCCCCGCCGGATTGCTCATTTTCTGGTACTATCAGTACAATGTTCAGTATTCTTTTCGATCGCTTTCATCTCGGCGGAATGGCTTCCCATACCGCCCCCGCCTTTCAATGATTCCATCCAGAAACTACCCGCCCCGCCGTCCCAGGGTCCGGGAAAATGTGAACGAGGCAATTCGAGTGCGTGAAGTGCGTGCCGTATTTCCGGACGGATCCGTCGAGATCATGCCAACGCTGGCCGCTGTTCGTAAAGCACAGGAGATGGGATTGGACCTCATCCTGATTGCGCCCACCGCCGAACCCCCGGTTGCCAAGGCCATGGACTATGGCCAGTGGCAATACGAGAACAAAAAGAAGCAGCACGAAGCCAAGAAGAAACAGCACGTGATCCAGGTGAAGGAGCTGAAATTTCGCCCTAACACCGACGATCACGATTACGAGTTCAAGAAGAACCACGCCATCCGGTTCCTGGGCGAAGGCAACCGGGTGAAAGCCGTGGTGCAATTCCGCGGCCGCGAGATTGCGCACGTCGATCTTGGCAAAAAGCTGCTGCTGCGCTTTGCACAGGACCTTTCCGGGCACGGACAGGTGGAAGGCCAGCCCCGGCTGGAAGGCCGCAACGCGCACGTGATCATCAGCCCGGTGAAGGCCACCACACCGACCAAAGACAAGCCCAAAGAACCAGGGCAAGCCCCCGCCGCGCACTGACGGCTATTAGTAGCGCAAAGGGTGCGGCGCGCACCACGATACAGCCAAGAACCGTTTCGCGCCGCGCTCCGTTTTGCGCGCGTTCCTTAAAAGCGCAAAGGGTGCGGCGCGCACCACGATACAGCCAAGAACCGTTTCGCGCCGCGCTCCGTTTTGCGCGCGTTTCTTAAAAGCGCAAAGGGCGCCGCGCGCACCACGATACAGCCAAGAACCGTTTCGCGCCGCGCTCCGTTTTGCGCGCGTTCCTTAAAAGCGCAAAGGGTGCGGCGCGCACCACGACACAGCCAAGAACTGCTTCGCGCCGCGCTCCGTTTTGCGCGCGGCCCTTAGTAGAACAGATACTTCCGCCACTGATCGTCGCTCTTGGCAAGCAGGCGCATCAAATGACGGCTGGTGTGCAAACTGAACGGGCGGGGCGCTCGCGCCAGTTTCATTCCCGCTTCTTCCGGCGTGCGGCTGCCTTTGCGATTGTTGCAAGGATGGCAGCACGCCACCAGATTCTCCCAAGTGGTTTCGCCGGCGCGTGAGCGCGGAACCACGTGGTCCAGCGTCAGCTCGCCGGATGGCATGGTGCGATGGCAATATTGGCAGGTATAGCGGTCCCGCATCAAAATGTTTTTGCGCGACAGCGCCCGGGTCTGGTGCGGGATGCGCCGGTATTCGAGCAGCCGAATCACCGACGGAACACGAATGGAGTGGCGCGTGGAATGGACGTGCGCCTGCGACTCTTCCTCAGCCGACGCCACGCCCTTGAGCACCAGCACCAGCGCCCGGCGCGCGGCGCAGATGTTGATGGGCTCGTAGCTGGCGTTCAGCACTAAGACCGGTCTATGCAAACGATCGAGACTGGGCATCTTCGGATCTCCCGGAGAAATTCGAGTCAAGCAGTAGCGGGCCGGCCATTATCCTGCGGTCCGCCCGCGCCAGGGTCAATAATGTAACTTGCCGCGCACCGCCTCGCTTCAAAGCGCGGGCGCAGGACGCCGCGGTGGCGCCCGTGGTCATTACGTCATCAATGAGCAGTACGCGCCGGCCATCCAGCGCCTTGCGATTCTTGGCCCGGCGCGAAGCTTGAAACGCGCCTGAAACATTTTCGCGGCGCTTGGCGCTGGTTAAGCCGGCTTGCGAAGCGGTATTGCGCACACGGCGCAGCGCGTTCCGCACCGGCACATGGGTGCGCCGCCCGATCTCGCGCGCCAGCAGTTCCGCCTGGTTAAATCCGCGCTGCCAGCGCTTACGCCAATGCAACGGCATGGGTACGATCAAATCGAACGCTTGCTCACGTGGCAGAGCGCGCGCCAGCAGTCGTCCCAGAGGCGCAGACAACGTCTGGACACGGCCATACTTGAACAGATGAATCAGCTTGCGCAGCTCGTCTTCGTAGAACCCGAAGGAGTACGCTGCGTCGAATCCGCGAACACCGCGCCGGCAGAGCGCACACCGGCCCTGATCATCCAGGGGGAAGCGGCTCAGGAACGGAGTGCGGCACTGGATGCAATAAAATTCAGCGGCCAGAGGCTCAGGCTTGGCCAGGCATGCCCGGCATACCGGAACGCGCGAGAAACCTTTCAGGGGCTTATCGCAGACCCGGCACTCGTCAGGGAACAGAAAGGAAAAAAGGACAGCGGGGATCTTTATTACCGAAGGGCGAGCAAAACGGTACGCTAGCTCACGAGAGGTTCTTCGTGGGAGCCAACTACTGCTGAAGACGCACCCCCTAAAACAACTAGTGTACACGAAGTAGTGCCTCGCTCGTACTTGGATTCTCCTGCAACCGGAGGGATTCTCCCAAAACCCGCAGCCTGCCACAACGTGAGTACAATGGAATCGAAAGCCTAAGCATGCAGACTTTCTATATCGAGACCTTCGGGTGCCAGATGAACGCGCACGATTCCGAGAAGGTCATCGGCACGTTGTTGTCACAAGGATACACCCAGGTAGCCAAGCCGGACGAAGCGGACCTGGTTCTGTATAACACTTGCAGTATCCGCGACAAGGCCGAACAGAAGGTGTTTCATCGCTTACAGGAGTTCAAGCGTCACAGCCGGGGTAAGGTATTTGGCGTACTCGGTTGTGTCGCGCAACAGGAAGGCGAGCGCATTTTCGAGCGCGCCCCGCACGTCAGCCTGGTAGCGGGATCGGCTAGCTATGCCAAGCTGCCGGAGATGCTGGTGCAGCTGGAAAGCGGAAACCGCCGCGTCACCGGCTTGAGCCTGGACAACGATCAGGCGTTCGAAACGCCCTTCACGCGGCGCGACAATCCGCACCGCGCTTACATCACGATCATCGAAGGCTGCGATAAATCATGCGCCTATTGCGTGGTTCCGTTCACGCGCGGGCCCGAGCGCAGCCGCACCAGCGAAAGCGTGCTGAACGAAGCACGCGAGCTGGCTCGCATGGGCTACATCGAAATCCAGTTGCTGGGCCAGAACGTGAACAGCTATCGCGATCCGTCGCCCGCCGGCTGGGATTTTGCGCGGTTATTGCGCGCGATGGGCGAAGTGGATGGCATCCGGCGCGTGCGCTTCACCACTTCGCACCCGCGCGACTTCGTCAAGGAAATCATCGACGCCATTGACGACAATCCGGTGCTTTGCAATCACGTTCATCTTCCCGTGCAGTCCGGATCCTCGAACGTGCTGGCTCGCATGCAGCGGCTCTACACGCGCGACGAATACATGCGCCGCATCGATTGGATGAAGCAGGCGCGCCGCAACATCTCCATCACCACCGACATCATCGTGGGCTTTCCGGGCGAGACCGAAGAAGACTTCGATCAAACGCTGGCGCTGTTGGACGAAGTGGAATACGATTCGCTGTTCGGCTTCAAGTACTCGCGCCGCCCCAATACCGCCGCGCTGGATTTGGCCGGTCACATCAGCGAAGAGGAAAAGATCCGCCGTCTGGCGATCGTGCAGGAAAAGCAGCGCGCCATCCAAATCCGCCGCAACGCGGATTTAGTGGGCACCGTCGAAGAGACCTTCGTGGAAGGTTATAATCATGCAACAGGTCAATGGATTGGACGCACATCGCAGAACCGTACGCTCAACTTCGTTCATCCCCACGTTGCGGGACCGCGGGAAGGCGGGACTCTTTCGGGTGCAAACCTCGCCGGTGCAAACCTGGCGGGTGCAAATCTGGCCGGCACGTCATGGAGCGTTCGAGTCACTCGCGCGGGTCCGAATTCGTTAGCGGGTGAGGCAGTGGTTTGAGTATCGGCGCGCGCAGGCGCGATACTTGCTATGAAAGGGGGGCGCATGGAAGTCGAAATGAAAATCCGCGGATTGATGATGGATCCCGTCACCAACATGCCTATCGTGGTGCTGAAGGATCTGAATGGGAATACCATTTTGCCAATCTGGGTCGGCATATACGAGGCCAATGCAATTGCCCTCGAGATCGAAAAAGTTTCGACGCCGCGGCCCATGACGCACGATCTGATCAAGACGCTGCTGCTCGGCCTGGGCACCGGCATTCGCAAGGTAGTGGTGAGCGAGCTGAAGGACGACACCTTCTATGCCGTGATCTGGCTCGACAAAGATGGCGACTTGATTAGCGTGGACTCGCGGCCCAGCGACGCGCTGGCCCTGGCGCTGCGCCTGGATTGCCCCATCTACGTCGATGAGTCCGTGCTCAAAAGCTCCAAGCGCTCCAACGCCGCCGCCGACAAGGTGAGCGATGAGGAACAGCGGCGCTGGCTGGAGAGCCTGGACGACGAGGATCTCGGCCGCTACAAGATGTGAATCCGGAACTGGTCGAAATCCTCGAAAAGCTCGCGGCCGCGGGGATTCAGATCGTCCCGTCTGAGATCACTTCTCATTTCATCCTGGAGCGCGACGGCTTTGTCGCGTTCGTGGAGCGCCGCGAACAGGCGTTCGGGAACGTGGGCGCTCCGGGCCTGATGACCGAGCAGGGCTTTGCGGCGCTCATCTGGCGCGGCGATCGATCGTTCTTCGTTGGGAAGGGATTCGAGCAACCGGCATCTCTGGAGCAAGTGCAAAAGATCCGGGCGTTCGCCGCGGATTTAACGAACGCCCTGCATTGATCGTTTCTGAGATGATCGGTTCAGCTCTGGGATCAGTTGCTCGCCGACGTCTTCTTGTGAGGCGCCGCGTGATGCCCGGGCGCCGCGTTCTTGCCCGTCCAGCCGTGCAATTTCTCGGGGTCTACGTTGAAGACCACCATGTATGGGCTGGCCGTGTAGCTCGCAGGCACTCCTTCAAAAGATAATTCAGTTCCCGCTTCCACCTTCCCTGCCAGCGGCATTTCAAATTTCAACGTGGCGTCCGGCGTGGTGCCGTCTTCCAGCGAAAGCACGATTGTCTTGGGCTTCACTTCAGGTTCCAGACTCACCACTTTTCCCTTGAGCGTGGGCAGTTGTGCGTCCTTCATGCTCGAACTGAAGTAGTTGGCGCCGTCCGGCCCGGTGAGCTGTGTCTTGATGTTTTTCCACAGCACCAGTTCGGGATGGCTGGCCAGCTCGTCCGCTTCCTTCTTCTGCTGTTCCTGTTGTTGCGCCAGCGCGATTTCGCCGGCCGTCTTGATGTGATAATCCGCGGCCGGCGTGGCCTGGCCTTTGGCCGCCGTCAGCAGATCGTTGAAGCCATCGTCGCTGCCGTGATAACCCTTGTAAGCGCGCTTCACGTAATCCATCACCTGCTGGCGTCCGGCCGGCGCCAAGCCGCCCGTTCCGTCATAGGTAGCGGCTCGCGCAAAGTAGAACAGGGCCGACGACATTTTTTGCGGATTCTTCTCCGACGCAATTACGGTACCCATGAAGTAGTCCACTTCACCGTTATTGGCATTGAGTTGGAGCGATTTTTGGAATTCGCCTTCGGCTGCGTCCCAGCTCTTGCGCTGCATCGCGATCCATCCCAGCGTCGAATGTCCCAGCACCTCCACCGGCGAACGCGCGGCCTGCCATTTATCCGCAGCCACTCCCGGCGGCGGCGTGTCGATATTCGACAGCAGTGTGTTGGTGGATTTCTCGCCTTGATCGAGCACGTCCGGCGTGGGATTATTGCCCGCCAGCGCGCGAGTCAAAGACATGGTGTAGTAGAGCGACCAGAAATCCTTGGGATTGTCAGCCAGGATCTGCTTCGCCTCGTCCACCGCATCTTTCGGTTGATTCAGCTTCACGTAGGTATCCAGAAAGATTTGCTTGCGCGGCATGGCGAACTCGGTGGTGGGGTATTTGGTTTGCCACTCCTGCAGCTTGTCCAGCCGGGTTTTGGGATTCGTATCCGCCAGGATCGAAGAGTAGAGTGTGTACTCCCCCTGGTCCTTATATTGGGGTTGCTTCGCCGCTACCGCGGGCTTATCTTGGCCGGTCACCCAGGCCGGCGCCAGCAGCCCCAGGGCCGCAGTGACGAGCAACAGATGCTTCGAGGGTTGATTGAACATTCGGGCCTCCAGTTCTCTATCTTTGTAGAGCCTATTCCGATTTCCGTCTTCCAAGCGGAAATGTCGTTAGTTGGAATAGTATCAGAGTCCGAAAATGAACGCAGCCTTATGTGCTGGACTGGTGCCCCAGACTGGGACACCAGACTAGGCTGCCGCTGGGCGCCTTGTTACTTCGCCACGTGATGATGATGCACCGGTGCGGCTTCGTTCTTGCCGGTCCAGCCTTGCAGCTTGTCTTTGTCCACGGTAAAGACAACCATGAACGGATTGGCAGTGTAACTATCGGCAACGCCTTCAAACGACAACTCGGTGCCTTCATCCACCTTGCCCGGAAGAGGCATCTCGAACTTCAACGTCGCATCAGCGGTAGTTGTATTGTTGGTCTTGTCTTCCATCGCCAGCAGAATCGTCTTGGGATGCACGGCCGGCTCCAACTTGATCACTCGTCCCTTCAGCAGCGTCGGGATTTCGGTTCCCTTCATGTTCGTGTTGAAGTACATTTCACCGTCTGGTCCAGTCAGCGTCATCTTGAGGTTCGCCCACAGAGCTTCAGCAGGGTGAGTCTTGTTATACTCTTCCTCGTTCGCTAACTGCGCCTGAGCGATCTCGTTGGCATTCTTAATGGTGAATCCCGCCGGGGGCGTGGCATTGGCCTTGGCCGCCGCCACTAGATCGTTGAACCCGTCGTCGCTTCCGTGAAAATTCTTGTATTGCTTCTGCACGTAGGTGAGCGCGGTCTGCTGGGCGGCGGCCGGCAACGCGCCTTGGCCGGTGTAAGCGGCGGCGCGGGCGAAATAGAACATCGCAACCGGCAGCTGATCCAGCTTCTTTTGCGACGCGATCACGGTGCCCATCCAATAGTCCACCTCGGCGTCATTCGGATTCATCATCAAGGTCTTCTGGAACTCGGCTTGGGCGGCATCCCAGCTCATGTGCTGCATCGCGATCCATCCCAGATTTCGATGCGCCAACAGCTCCACTTGCGGCCGCAGCTTGGCCCAATCCGCCTCTTTTACGTTCGGGGGAGGAGTGTCGATATGCTCCAGAATCGCCTTGGCTGCCTTCTCGCCTTCATCCAACACGTCCGCCGACCTGCTCTGCGCGTACAACGCCTGCGTAAAGTACATGGTGTAATACAGCGCCGTAAAATCCTTGGGATCTATCGCCAATATCGTCTTGGCTGCTTCCACCGCATCCTTGGGATCGTTTAGTGCGGCGTAGGTGGTCAGAAACGCTGTCCGGCGCGCATCGATCCAATCGGTCTTGGGATACTTCATCTCCCATTCCTTGAGTTTTTCCAAGCGCGTCTTGGGATTCGTGTCCTGCCCGATCGAGACGTACAGATCGTACTCGGCACGATCCTTCCAGTTCTTTTGCGGCGTTGCCGACGATGGCGCCGCCGCCTGTCCGAACATGCGCCCGGGCACCGGTCCCAGCATTCCAGTCAATGCAAGTGCTAGCAAGAATTTAGATGATTGAACCGACACTCCCCGCCTCCCAGCGATCCGAATTTCATGGGCGATGGCCTTTGAGCTCCACGGCCTTCCACCCTGGCACAACTCTGAATTATCAGAGTCCATGCAATTGCGGAGTATACCGAATCACAACCGTGGTCGCAACCTTCGCCTAACAACTTCGCCTAACAACCCCGCGTAACGTTAGATGCGCTTTAGCACGATCATGTTCCGTTTTTGGTATTTTTTGAGTTACTAAGAATAGAGTTACTAAGAGGATGAGTACCAACAGAACCATGCCGGGCGGCTGGGTGGACCGGCATACACTTCCCAAAGGTGCAAATGGCCGCAATCTCTGTCGCTGGTGCAATTTAGAAGTTCCCAAAGGCCGTATGAGTTTTTGTTCGGCCTGGTGCGTGGAGGAATGGCGCTTGCGCACCGATCCGGGCTATCTTCGCGAAAAGGTTTTGGAACGCGACCGCGGCATCTGCGCCGGCTGCGGAATCAACTGCCTGCATGCAGAACAGCAATTAAAGAGACTTCGTGGCGCGTCGCGGCTGAAGGCTTTTCTCGATTGGGGGCTGCGTGCCGGCTCCAGAAAAAGTCTTTGGGACGCCGATCACATCGTGCCCGTAGTGGAAGGCGGCGGAGAATGCGATCTCGAAAACATCCGCACTCTCTGTCTCAAGTGCCATCGCGCGGCCACCGCTGAATTACGCAAGCGCCGCAACGAATTAACGCAGCAACGGCTTTAGATACCGCAGAACCGTCTTCGCCACAATTTCGTTGCCTTCCGCGGTTGGGTGTATGCCGTCCTGCTGCATCAGACCAGGACGAAGCGCGACGTCAGAAAGCAGAAACGGAATTCTCGGCACCTTGTACTTCGCCGCCAGTTCGACATAGACCTGCTGGAACGCTTTGATGTAATCGGGGCCATAGTTGGGAGGCAGCGTCATCCCCGCCAGCAGCACCTTGGATCCAGCGGCTTGCAGCATCTGGACAATTTGATCCAGATTGGCGCGGGTGGTTTCGATCGGCAGCCCGCGCAAACCATCGTTGCCCCCGAACTCGACGATGGTCACGCGCGGTTTGTATGCCAGCACCTCGCTCAGGCGAGTGAGTCCGTCGGTGGTGGTATTGCCGCTCACGCCCGCATTCACTATGCGCCAATGGAGACCGGCCGCGTCCAAATCCTTCTGCAGAAAATCGGGGAAACTCTTACCGGGGTCGGCGCCGTACCCGGCGCTGAGACTATCGCCGAACGCTACGATCACCGGACGCGTATCAGTAGGTGCTGGTGCTGCAGGAGATGTAGGCGCGGCAGGCGTAGATGCGGGCGCGGGCGCAGCTTTCGCCGTCGGAGTCGCCGCAGCAGACGGAGTAGCTTCGGATTGAGACGGAGCGGGTTGTGACCCGCCGCAGCCAAATAGCGTTAAACCGAACGCCGCCGCGAGACATCCAACGAAAAGAGACCGATCGAACGTAATGCACGCCACCCAATGCCATAATAAAGAATTGCAGGGAGATCTGAGTCAACCGCCCGTCCCGGCCGCAGCCATCCGCGTCTCCGCGCTCACCAAAAGCATCCCCACCGCCACGCATCGCGTGGATATCCTGCGGGGAATCGATCTGGAAATTGCACGCGGCGAATTTGTCGCCATCATGGGACCTTCAGGCAGCGGTAAAAGCACGCTGCTGGGCCTTCTGGCCGGCCTCGATACGCCCACTTCGGGCCGAATCATTCTGGATGGCGAAGACATCACCGGTCTCAATGAAGATCGCATGGCTCTGCTGCGCGGCCGCAAAGTGGGCTTCGTGTTTCAGTCCTATCATCTGCTGCCCACATTAACTGCCGAAGAAAATGTTCTGCTGCCTTATGAACTGACCGGCGGCAATGGCATCGACGGTCCCAAGCGCGCGCGCCAACTGTTGGAAAGTGTCGGATTGCTGGATCGCCGCGATCATTACCCGATTCAACTTTCAGGCGGCGAGCAACAGCGGGTGGCTCTGGCTCGTGCGTTCATGGTGCGTCCGCCCATCCTGCTGGCTGATGAGCCGACGGGCAACCTCGATACCCAAAACGGCCAGCATGTGCTGGAGCTTCTGATCTCGCTCAACCAGCGCGAAGGAACCACGCTGGTGCTGGTAACACACGACGCAGCGCTGTCCGCCGGTGCATCGCGGCGCATCACGCTGCGCGACGGCCGCATTGTGAGCGACGAGCGGGCGGCGTAAAGACATGCGATTCTCCTGGAAAACGGCCGCGAAGATCGCCTGGCGCGAATCGCGCTCGTCGGCGTTCAAATTCGTATTCGTGATCCTCGCGGTCGCGGTGGGCGTCGGCTCGCTCACCGGTGTGCGGGGGTTCAGCCGCGCGTTCCGCGAGATGCTGTTGACGCAGGCTCGCACCCTGATGGCCGCGGACCTTTCCCTGCGAGTCTTCGAGCCGCCCACGCCCGAGCAGACCGCCGAAATGGACGCGCTTGCCAAATCCGGCGTCGACAGAACCTGGATCACCGAAACCGTCACCATGGCGTCCACCGGCGCTGCCAAGCCGCCCATGCTGGTCTCAGTGAAAGCCGTGGATCCCAGGAAATATCCGTTCTACGGCGAGATTCGTTTGTCGCCGCCCGCGCCGCTTTCCCAAGCGTTGACCGCCGATACCGTAGCCGTCTCCGACGACGTCCTGCTGCGTTTGAACCTGAAGGTGGGCGACACCCTTCGCCTGGGCGGCCAGCCGTTTCGAATCATTGGCCAGGTGACCTATGAGCCGGATCGCATGCTGGGCACCCTCAACGTAGGCCCGCGCGTGATGATCACCCGCGATGGCCTGGAACGCACCGGGCTCATGATGCCCGGCAGCCGCGCGTCCGAGCGCTTCCTGTTCAAGATCTCACCCAACTCACCCGGCATCGAACAAACCCGCACCCTGCTGAAGGCCGCCTTCCCCGACTCTTTGATTGCCGACTACCGCGAATCGCACCCCATCGTCACACAAGGCTTGAACCGCGCCACCACTTTTCTGAGCCTGGTGAGTCTGATCACGCTCATTATCGGGGCCATCGGCGTGGGCACCGCCATGCGCGCGCACATCCAGCAGCGCATGGATTCCATCGCAATCATGAAATGCATCGGCGCGCGCTCCAGCCATGTGATGCGGATCTACTTGCTCCAGACCATTGCGCTCGGGCTGGCCGGGGGCTTGCTCGGTGTGGCATTCGGGCTGGTGGTGCAGCGCGCCTTCCCAGCGTTTCTCGCGCGCTATTTCCAACTGGAGCCGACCGCGCATTGGGATTTCCTCACTGCCGCGCAAGGCATTGCCATCGCGATCCTGGCGTCGCTTCTGTTTACTTTGCCGCCTCTCATCGGCATCCGGCACATCCGGCCTAGCCTGATTTTGCGCCGTGAAATGGAGGAAACCAAACCCGGCTGGCGCACGCGTCTGCTGGAGGCGCGCGCTTCCATCGCGGCAGGCGCGCTAATTCTCATCGGATTCGCCGGCATCGCGATGTCCTTTGCCACCGGCACGCCCAGAGACATTTGGCGGACGGGAGAATACTTCGCGGGAGCGTTAATAATCAGCTTCGCGGCGCTGTCCGCGGTGGCGTGGGTGATGCTGCGCGTGTTGAAGATCGCCAGCCGCGGCAAGCTGCCGTCTAGCGTACGCCACGGCATCGCCAATCTCTATCGTCCCGGCGCTCATGCGCAATCGGTGCTGGTGGCCTTGGGCGTTGGCGTGATGTTCACGCTCACGGTCTATCTCGTGCAGCACGGCTTGATCGCCGAAATGAATCGCACCTCGCCGCCCGGCATGCCCAATGTATTCCTGATCGACATCGCGCCCAAGGATCGCGACGCGGTTCTCGATCTGATCAAGCAGCAGCGTGGCGTGGAGGGGACACCGGAGTTGATCGGCACCGTGGCCGCCAAAATCATCAGCGTAGACGGCCAGGACGTGGCCAGCATGCCCTTGAAAGGCTTCGGCCGCCGCTATCGCTCGCCACGCTCGGTCACCTCCGCCGGCGCGATGCCGGACTATGTGAATCTGGAACGCGGCGATTGGTGGTCTTCGCCCAACGGCAGTCCGCAAGTCTGCGTGGATGATGACGCCGCGAGAATTCTGCGCATCGAGCCGGGATCCCAGTTGGTGTGGAGCATTTCGGGCAAAGACGTGCCAACGCGCGTGGCATGTATCCAAAGCATCGACTCCGTGCATCTTTCCAGCCGCGTCGAATTCATCTTCAACACCAGCGCGCTCGCCAATTTCCCGATCATCTACTATGGCAGCCTGCGCGCCCAGCCATCCGCCGTTCCCGCGCTGCAAGAGGCGCTTTACGAGCATTTCCCAACCGTAACCGTGGTGAACGTGGCCGACGTGCTCCAGATCGTGCAAGGCGTGGTGGATCGCATCTCGCAAGTGATCCGCTTCATCTCGATGTTCGCCATTCTGGCCGGGGCCGTGATTCTTTCCTCCAGCGTGGCGGGCACGCGCTTCCGCCGCATGCGCGAAGTGGTGATTCTCAAAACGCTCGGCGCCACGCGCTGGCGCGTCAGCCGCATTTTCTCGGTCGAGTTCCTGGTGCTGGGCGGCGTTGCCGGGCTGATGGGCAGTTTGCTCGCGGGCGGCTTCGCGAATCTTCTTTTGAAGCGCATGCTGGACGCGCAAACATCCATTCCAGTGATCCCGATCCTGCTGTCGGTGATCGCCACCGCTCTGGTGGCCAACGCCGCCGGTTGGATGGCCAGCTTCCACATCCTGGGTCAAAAGCCGCTCGAGATCCTGCGCGAAGAATAGCCTACTGGCTGTTCTGCACCGTAATGAATGCATTGGCGGGCGACGACACTCCGCCCACCGTGATCACCAGCGGCTGGTTCCCATCCGGCACCCCGGCCGGCACCTGAATGTCCACCTGATAAAGTCCAGCGAATTGCGAAAGGCCAACGTACAAGATCTGCGATGGACTGAGCGTCACGCCACCGAATGTAATCGAGACCGGCGCCGTCACATTTGGTGTCCCAGTTGGAAGCACTCCCGGAGCGAATACCGGACTCGTCGCGCCGAAGCCAGTCGCGAACAGCGTCAGATAGTCGCCGGGCTTGGCTGGGGTGAATGTCGCGCCGCTGATCAATCCCGGAGCGCCAACGTAGCCGCCTGTGACCGCATTCACGGCGGCAATCGGATTCGCGCCACTCGGCCCGGTTGTGAAATAGAAGAACTCAGGAGCCGTGGCTTGCGCCGCAACACTCACGGGCGGGCTGGCAACGGCCTGCGGCGTATCGCAACCCGTGATCACTTGCACCGGGACATTTCCAGGCGTAACCGAGGGAACCTGCACGTTGACCTGGCCCGGATAGAGCGCAAATATCGGCGCCCGCACCGTTGCGAATTCTACGCAGACACCCGACAAGTTGGTCGGAAGCTGTCCATTCACCAGCCCGGCCTGCTCTGCCGTTCCCGCCGGCGCGAAATTCGTGCCGAAGATGGTCACGATCGCGCCCGGCGACAGCACCTTCACCTGCGGATTGCTCAGCCCCGCGCTTGCGATCCCGCCAGCCGCGATGGCCGGCGAGTTCGATGCCAGCGCGCTCAGGGAGAACGTCACGTTCGCCACCCCGTAAGACTGGGCCGTAATCGTCACCGCGCCCGGGTTGCTGCCGAGCGTGACCATGGCGGTAACGGTGCCATCGTTCAATGTAATCGCCGGCGACGGCGCGATCGTCGCAGCACCGTCCGGGCTCACCGTGAAGTTCACCACCACTCCGGGAACCCCTGCGCCCGTGCTGTCGGCGATCTTCAGGACCAAAGGCTGCGCCAATCCGGTCTCCACCGTCGCACTCTGGCCGTTGCCGCTCACAATGCTCATACTCGCCGCCTTCACCGTCTGTGGCGTCAGCAGCCGAACGTGGTCGTTGAACGAGTCCGTGACGTACAAATTTCCAGCCGCGCCCACCGCGATGCTGAACGGATCTAGTTGTGCCACGGTTGCCGGACCGCCATCGCCGGTGCTGGGTGTCAATGTGCCGTTGCCGGCAATGGTGGTAATCAATCCGCCCGGTGTTACTCGGCGCACCACTGAGTTGCCGGCGTCCGCGATGTACATGTTTCCAGCGCCATCCAACGCGATGCCTGTCGGAAAGTTCAGTTGAGCTTCCGTGGCCGGCCCGCCGTCGCCCGAGTAACCCGCCAAACCTGTTCCCACAACCGTCGTGATCGTACCGCCCGGCGCGATCTTGCGGATGCGATTGTTGGATTGATCCACCACCAGGATATCTCCCGCGCTATCCAGCGCCAGATCGAAGGGATCGATTCCGGCGGCCGTCGCCAGTCCGTTGTCGCCGGAAAACGGAAACTTGCCGTTCCCGGCGATTGTTTCGATGTTCCCCGTGGTATCGATCTTGCGCACCCGATTGTTGCCGTAATCGGCGACGTAGATGTTCCCGGCTGCGTCCACCGCGACGCCCTGTGGCGTGTTCAGCGCAGCCAGGGTTGCCGGCCCGCCGTCTCCAGAGAACCCGTCCGGCCCGCCCCCGGCCACGATCGACGTGGTGCCATCCGGTTCCAGTTGCAGAATGTGCGCTACGTCACCCGATGAGCCGGGTTCCTCATCGGTGACATAGAAGTTTCCTGCCTTATCCACGGTGGCGCCCGCTGGCACGCCCCCTTGCCATTGCCCCAAGCTGTTGATATTGCTGCCCGCCTTGAACCGGCGCGCCTCGGCGTTCCCCGTATCGGCAACCAGGATGTCCCCGCTGCCGTCGATTGCGATGCCCTCAGGGAAGTTGAGGAAGGCGCTGCTAGCCGGTCCGCTGTCACGGATGCCCGTTCCCGCTACCGTCGTAATGACGCCGTTCGCTACCTTGCGAACCCGCTGGTTCGACGCGTCTGCAAAATAGACCGCACCGCCGCTGACGGCCAGCCCCGCTGGGCCGTTGAGCTCTGCTGACGCCGCCCCGGCTCCATCCCCTGCAAAGCCAACTTCGCCCGTGCCAGCGACGGTATAAATCAGTCCCGAAGACAGGTCTACCCGGCGCAACACCGTGTGATTCAAGTTGTCGTCGGAAATGTACAAATTGCCGGCAACATCGAACGCCACCCCATCCGGATCCATCACCGCCGTAGTAGCGGGTATGCCATCCGCAATGCTGCCTAATTGCACGCCACCTGCGAAATCCGTCATCATGCCCGAACTATCTATTTTTCTCACCTCGTAATTGAAATAATCGGCCAGATAAACATTTCCAGAGTTGTCAACGGCTAAATCCGGGACGAAATCGATCTCCGCACTGGTGGCCGGTCCATCGTCGCCCGAGTTCCCCTCCATTCCAGTGCCTGCGATGGTGGTGATGATCCCGCTGGTATCAATCTTGCGAATGCGATAATTGAAGCCATCGGCAAGGTACAGGTTGCCTTGGCTGTCCACCGCCACGGCCACTGGATCAATCTGAGCGGAGATCGCCGGACCGTTGTCTCCCGCGAACTTCGGATTTCCGTTCCCAGCCACCGTATTGATGGTGCCATCCACGGCTATGCGGCGAATTACGAAATTGCCCGCGTCGGCGACATACAGATTCCCCTTGGCATCTAGCGCGATGCCGGTGGGGAAGTTGAGTGTGGCGCTCGCCGCAGGCCCCCGGTCGCCGCTATATCCGGGAACGCCCGTGCCCGCGTAAGTGCTGATAATGCCCGAAGAGTCAACCTTTCGAATCCGGTTGTCGAGATCGTCGGCTATGTAGAGATTTCCGCTCGGATCAACCGCCACCGCGATCGGTTCTCGCAACGGCGCCGAAGTAGCCGGCCCTCCATTTTGCAGCCGGGGAGCTCCCGCGAGGGTGCTGATCGCATAAGGTTGGGACCAGGCGTTCGCAGAAAAGAGAGAAGACACCAACAAGGCCAGCGCAGTTGTTCGCATGGAAATAGGGAAGATTTTATCACAAGTGAAAACTGCAACTGGCAATTCGAGCGATTATACGCGGGTTATGCCTTCCACGTTCCCAACAGTCGCCGCAACAGCACGATTTGCCCCAAATGGTAGGAGTTATGATCCGCAACCAGCAGGGCCTCGCGCAGAATGGTCTGCCCCGTGCCATGCGGAATTTTTGCGAACAGGTCGGTTTTCTTGTCCGCAATCAGCTTGGCCATGGCCTTTAAATCCGCGCGAAAGCTGCGCAGGCTGTTATTCCAGGACGCCGCGTTGGGAGGCGCTTCCGTTTTCGGCCAATAACCCTCCGGCCACGGCGGCGACTTATGTTTCCCGTCGCGGCTGAACTCCAAAATGTCCGATTGCGCGATGCGCATATGCTCCAGCAATTGCCACGCGGTGTAGGGCATCCCCGGCGGTTTCACGCCACGGAGCCGGGACGGGAGATCGGCCACCGCGGCGTCGAAGTCAGCGTGGGCATTGCGTCCACGCAGCAGGTCTAGAAGATGTTGGCGCAAAGGGTCGGATTCAGCCATGACATAAAAAATAGCATGCCCGCTGAACTTACCGTAGGCGTTAATGCTCCGTATTCAGGATTACCGGCGGGGCACTGCCGGTCCACGCTTCTGAGGGAGCCAAACTCCATGCCCAAATCCAGGCGCGGATCGCCAGGATGCCTGCGGGAGGAGGGGGCGGATTACAGAAGAATGCGAAGTCGGTGGAAGGCGGTCAACTATAAGTGCGCCGGGAGCCCGGTCTATGCGCTCTTGCGAACGCGTTTTCTGGGTGGGTTCGCGGTCCCCGGCAGCGGGGGCGCGACACGCGCCCGTGGGTGCGCCATCGCCTTGGATTTCCGGACCGGGGCGGCGCCAAGCGGACGGTTGCAGTGCAAACAGCGCAGCACGTCCGAGCGAGTGGACAAGTGGCATGACCGGCAGTAGATCTGCGGCAGCGACACGGTGGTGAGCCCCTGTAACATTCTTAACTTAATATGTTTATCGGACGGGCGTCCGCTTTCTTTAGGGTAAATTTCAACCCCATCCTGTTGTGCTAGAATTGAGCCCACTATGATGTGCCAGGAACGTATTCGTCTGGTTTCCGATTACCGGGAGACAACGCGCACTTACGCCGATTTTGTGCGCAAGATGACAGATCTCGTCGGTCTAGGAATTGAGTCAGAAGTAGAACTGCTGCAACGTTCGTGTCGGCTGTCTTGGGAAGCAGCCGAAAAGGCTCGTCTGGCGCTGTTCCGGCATGAAGCCAATCACAGTTGCAACCGGTCCGACTTTCGCGCGTCAACCGCTACCGCCGGTCCGCCCCACGGCTAGCGTCATCTAGCTCACTGGGTTACCCGGTGACTTCGTGCAATGCTCTATACTGGTCTTTTCGGACCTTGGTTTTTTGGAGCCACCCATTTTGGAGCCACCCATGAAGTCATCGGGCATGCCTGTCTCTCCCAGCCCTGCGCAGTTGGCTTCGCGCTTAGCCAGTGTAATGCAGGCTTCTCAGGCCATCCGCTCCGAAGTCGCTCTCACCATTTGTGAGAGCAGCGAGATGAGGCTGGTCTCGCAACAACTGCGGATGGACAGCGCCCGAGCCGCCCGGCGGAGTTCGGTTTGGCGGCAGGCCCTGCATGCCCGCAAAGCAGAAAGGCATCAGTGGATTGCCCACGCCATCGTTCAAGTTCTGTCTAACCGGGGCTATGCGGCCTTCCTCGCCGCGCCGCCGCAAGATTCTGCCTCAATTCAGTAAATAATCTCGACAATATTGTTCCCGCACGCGTGGAATTCTGGTACTGTAACCTAAAGCAAACTTGAGTCTTGCTTAGTAGCGCAAAGGGTGCGGTGCGCACCCCAAAGAGGGCAGGAACTGCTTCGCGCCGCACTCCGTTTTGCGCGAGTTCCGTAAAAGATGTCGAAGAAAACCACGCCGGGTAAAACGGCGCACAGCGCGGCGAAAACTCCAGCGGTGCAGAAGGCGATCTCGTCCGCCGCCTCGGCGCTTGGCTCCCAACCCGCGGCAGTTCCCGTGGTTGGCATCGGCGCTTCCGCCGGAGGGCTGGAAGCATTTCGCGAGCTGCTGGAAGCGCTCCCGAACGACACCGGCATGGCATTCGTGCTGGTGTCGCATCTCAGCAAAACCTACAAAAGCATGTTGAGCGAACTGCTCTCCAAAGCGACGCTGATGCCCGTGGCGGAAGCCCGCGGCCAAACGCCATTGCTCCCCAATCACATCTACGTGATCCCGCCCAACACCACTCTGGCGATGGAGGACGGCAGCCTGCTAACGGAGCCGATTAGGGATGAGAGCCGGCACGGCCTGGTGATCGACGCTTTTTTCCGCTCCCTGGCCGAGCATAGGAAAAGCCAGGCTATCGGAGTGGTGCTTTCCGGCACCGGTACCGACGGGACGCTGGGCCTGGGGGCTATCAAGGCCGAAGGCGGCATCGCTTTCGCGCAGGATCAGCAAAGCGCCAAGTTCCCGGACATGCCGCGCAGCGCCAGTATCCAGTTCGGCGCGGCGGACTTTGTGCTGCCGCCCGCTCAAATCGCCGCGGAGTTGGCCCGCATCGCCAGCCACCCTTACCTGCGGCGGGCGCAAGGGGAGGAAGACGAAGCAGCCGCGCAGGAAACTCAGTTGGCCAACATTTTTCGTTGGGTGAAGCGCTCCACTGGAGTGGACTTCTCGCAATACAAACCCAGCACACTCCGCAGGCGCATCTTGCGCCGCATGGTTCTCAACAAAACGGAGACCATCGGAGCCTACCTGAAGCGCCTGGAAGCCGACCCCTCCGAAGTAGAGGCGCTGTATCGCGATCTGCTGATCAATGTCACCTCTTTTTTCCGGGATCCGGAGACTTTCGACTACCTCAAGAGCAGTGTGCTCCCCGACATCTTGAAGCATCGCCACAGCGATTTGCCGGTTCGCGTTTGGGTCCCCGGGTGTGCCACGGGCGAAGAAGCGTACACCATCGCGATGTTACTGCTGGAGTGTCTGCCATCGTCCGGCCCGTCCGCGCTTCAGATTTTCGCCTCCGACATCAGCAAGGAAGCCATTCAGATCGCGCGCGACGGGGATTATCCCGAGAATATAGCCGCGGATGTTTCCCCCGAACAGCTGCAGAAATTCTTCACCAAATCCAACCGCGGCTATCGAATCGGCAAGCAGGTGCGGGATATCTGCATCTTCGCGGTGCAGGACGTTACCAGGGATCCGCCTTTCTCCCGGATGGATCTCATTAGCTGCCGCAATCTGCTCATCTATCTGGGCACCCCGATTCAAAAGAAGGTGCTGGCCGCCTTTCATTATGCCCTGAACCCGAATGGCTATCTGCTGCTCGGAACCTCGGAAAGCGTGGAAGCCGGATCGGAGGCCTTCCAGCAGGTCGACAAGAAGCATAAAATCTATTCCCGCCTGCCGACCTCCACGCGCCCGCACCTGGAGTTTCATCCGGCCGAAGTGGTGGAGGATCCGGTTCGTGTCCGCCGGCCCAGCTTGCTCTCCCAGCCGGATGTTGATTTAGGCCGGGAAGCTGACCGAATCGTTTTGTCGCGCTTTTCTCCGCCGGGCGTTCTGACGAATTCATCGTTCGAGATTCTTCAATTCCGCGGCCGGACAGCTCCCTTTCTGGAGCAGCCGCCAGGCCAGGCGACTCTCAATCTGCTCAAAATGGCCAAGGAAGGGTTGGCCATCGATCTTCGGGCCATGCTGCATCAGGCCAAGAAATCGGGTGACCCGGTTCGCAAAACCGGCGTGCGGGTGAAAAGCGATTCCGGAGTTTTGGAAATGAACCTGGAAGTCATCCCCGTCATCGATAAAGCCGCCCCCAACAGCGCCAGGAATCCCAGCTACCTGGTATTGTTCGACACCGCGCCGCGGGAGAAGCCGGCAGCGGCGGGGCGCTCCGCGAAGGACAAGGCCGGAAAGGGAAAGTCTGCTTCGGCTTCGGAGCGGGAACTCGCCGCTCTGCGCGGAGAATTGGTTGGAACGCAGAACGATTTGCGGTCCATCATTGAAGAGCAGGAAGCCACCAACGAGGAGTTGCAGTCGGCCAACGAAGAGATCCTTTCGAGCAACGAGGAGCTGCAAAGCACCAACGAAGAACTGGAGACCGCGAAAGAGGAGCTGCAGGCCACCAACGAAGAACTGATCACCGTCAACGAGGAAGTGCAAAACCGCAACGCCGAACTGGCCAAGGTAAACAGCGATCTTACTAACCTGATCGAGTCCGTAGAGGTGGTGTTCGTGATGCTCGATCGCGACCTGAAGATCCGGCGCTTCACTTCCGCCGCGCAAAAGGTGCTGAACTTGATCCCCACCGACGTGGGCCGCCCGATTGGAGATATCAAACCGAACATTCAGGTAACGGATCTTCCCGGATTAATCCGGGACTCTATCCTGAAGATGCACGATTACCAGCAGAACGTTCAGGATTCGGCCGGGCGTTCGTACGCTATGAAGATCCGGCCATCCAAGACGGCGGACGGAAAAATCGAAGGCGCCATTCTTGCCCTGACCGATATAGAAGCGCTGCTGCGCAGCCAGGAGAACCGGCAAAGCCTGGAGACTAGTTTGCGCGCCCTGCTCAAGCAGCCGCCGGATTTGTTGCTGGCGGTCTCGCCGGAGGGCCAGCCCCTGTTCGTGAGCCATGCGGTCCTGGCGGCGGTACGCTCCGCGGATCGGCCCATCTTCGAATACCTGCCCGCGGAAGACCGGGAGCCGCTGCGCCGATGTTTGCGGCAGGCGCTGGAGACTCGAGCGTCCGCGGAAATCGAAGTTCGGAAGTTTGCGCTTACGCAAGCCAAAGGCCCTGTCGTCCTGACGGTTGAACCCATCCTTGGCGAGGAGGGTGTGCTGGCTTTCGGTGTAAGGGCGCGGGCAGCGGCGGCGTCCCGAGATTTGGCTTCGCGTTCCGCCGGCACGCTGCAGTGAGATGATGGTTCAGTCAACCTATGGATGTAAAAGCACCGGCCTCGCTCTGGATTGAGGCTGCTCAAAAGGCCATGCAGATTGAAGCCGGCGCGGTGGCGCGCGCGGCCCTGCGTTTGGATGGGAATCTCCCGTGCGCGATCGAACTGATCCTGGCCCACAGCGGCAAGCTGGTGGTCACTGGACTGGGCAAGTCCGGCCACGTGGCACGCAAGATCGTCGCCACCCTGTGCAGCACGGGAACTCCGGCCGTGTTCCTGCACGCCGCCGAAGCGTCGCACGGCGATCTGGGCTTATACTCACCGGGCGATCCTACATTGATGGTTTCCAAAAGCGGCAACACCTTCGAGCTGCTGCAACTCATTCCGTTCCTGCGTGAATTGCCGTCGCGGCGCATCGGCATTCTCGGCAATCCATTGGCGCCGCTAGCCTCGGAGATGGATGTGGTGCTGGATGCGTCGGTGGAACGCGAGGCCGATCCGGACAATCTGGCGCCCACCGCCAGCGCCACCGTGGCTCTCTCGCTGGGCCATGCGCTGGCCGTGGCGTTGATGCGCGCGCGCAACTTTGGCGTCCAGGATTTCGAGCGCGTTCATCCGGGCGGCCATCTGGGGCGCAGCTTGCGGCTGACGGTTCGCGACGTGATGCACGGGCGCAATGAAATCGCCGTCGCTCATCCCGATGATTCGCTGAAGCAGGTGGTGATCGCCATGACACACTTTCCGCTCGGCGCCGCGTGCGTGGTGGATGCTTCCGGCCGCCTGATGGGCCTGGTTACCGACGGCGACGTGCGCCGCGCGCTGCAGGCTCACGACGATATTCGCGGCCTGCAGGCATCCCAGGTGATGACGCAAAATCCCTCGACCATCGCGCCGGACGCCCGCTTGCAGGAGGCGCTGCGATTGATGGAAGACCGGCCATCGCAAATCTCGGTGCTGCCGGTGCTGGACCAGGCAAGCGGCGTCTGCCTGGGCCTGCTGCGTCTGCACGATATTTATCGATCGGGCCTGGGCGCGGGCGCATAGCTGAAGGCGCGTAGCAAATTGACCCCGTTCGCCGCCGTTCCGTACAATGGTTTGGGTAGCCGTTTCGATTTCAAGCGCGGGGTTGGCCTAGCGGTTGGGCGTCAGCCTTCCAAGCTGATTTACACGGGTTCGATTCCCGTACCCCGCTCCAAACGTTCGCAATGTCAATCGGCTGGCGTAGCTCAGTTGGTAGAGCATCTGATTTGTAATCAGAGGGTCGGGGGTTCAAGCCCCTCCGCCAGCTCCATAAACTCTTTTAGTATCAGTTGATTGCCCGTGATTCCGGGACTGCTTCGGCTTGTTCGATTGCGCCACTGTGCTCGATTTGTGCCCGCTTCTTAGCTTTTTCCATCGCTACTCTAACGTCAGAATCATTCAGGTGAACGTACCGCATTGTAGTGTTCAAGTCGGTGTGGCCCGCCAGGGTTTTAAGAGTGAAGGCGTCCATAACTTTGGCCCACCTGGTCAGGCACGTGTGCCGGAGGTCGTAGAGTACAAACTTCGGAACCTTGCTAGTGTCCAGGGCTTTCTGGTGTTGTTTCTTGAGGCTTGAGGTCTCAATGTGACCGCTAGCAGTTGGGGCGGGTAAGATCCAATCCGACGTTGCGATCTCACGACGCATGGCCAGGATAGACTGCACTCGTGATGATGCGGGAATGCGTCGGCGTGAAGCTCGGCGCTTGCCGGTGAAGATTTCTATTGCGCCATCACGAATGTTCTCCCATTTGAGTCGGTGACACTCTTCTGGTCTGAGACCGCAATCAATCAGAATGGTCGTGACATCCCTTAGCAGGAAGCAGTCGGGTTTGATCGGTGTCTCGCCGCGAAGGGTCGCACGGATACCCTCCAACGAACGCTGGTACTCGACTTCGAGGGTGTCCCCCAGTGCCCCCGCAGCGGAAAGATACCTCTGCTCCTCTTTCTCAGTGAGTACACGTTCTCTCTGGTTTTCTCCGGCCAGAAGTCGAACACGGGGCAGTAAAGTTGAGACTTTGTTCCACTCCTGGGCAAGATGTAATATTCGTCGCAGCGTAGCCAAATCGCGGTTGATGGTTGAAGTCCGCATTTTTTCCGTCTGACGCTTGGCCACAAAACTGGCCATCAACTCGGCAGTGATGGCGTTTAGAGGAGCGCTGGCAAGTTTCGGGAAGGCCAGTAGGTTCTTGACCGTGGTGGTATAGAACGTGACGGTTCGGGGCTTGCTCGCTGAAGTTGTGCGGACGTATGGGAGAAAATCCTGCTCGGCAAACTCCTTCAGAGTGAGAGTTGGCTTCTTTTCGCGTATCCCGACCTCTCCTTTGGCCAAAGCCGTCTTGTGAGCAGCTTCGATTTGCCGTGCCACCCGAAGATTCTCTTGCTTGGTGCTCTCTCGAATCTGCTTGCCGTACCAGTTGAAGCGGTACCAGTAAGTGTCACCACGTTTGTATACCCCCATAGCATTTCCCTCCTAATCCGTCTTGCTCAGAATAAGTCCATAACACGCACCCGTCAACGATCCAAAGTTCCATACGTCCCGTCGGCCCCGGCAAGCTGCACTCGGCAAAGCCGGTGGTCCGGCCAGGGCCAAAGCACTCTCAGCCAAAGAAACGCAGCGAAGATTTCCCGCAAGGCGGCAAAAAAACGATGGAGGCTCGAAATAAGAACAAGGTTGGGGGTGGAATCTGTAGCTCAATCGAGCTTAAGATTCCACCCTTTGGTCTTGGTTCAATGGTTGAGCGAAGAAACGACTAGTTCTCCGGGATCAACGTGTCTGGGTTAGCGAAAGAGATGTATTTCTCGCCCTTTTCGTTGGTGTACTCGTCCGCAGGACCCATGTACACACCCCGACCAGGCACTCGGACACGCCAGGTATACTGTGCGTCCGGGTGGATGGGAAGAGCGGTCAATACCTCCACACGTCCGTGCGGATTTCGTTCTGCGCCGTCAGCCATGAGCTGATCAATGCGTATTCCGGTTATTGGTATCATAAACGACCTCCTTTCTCTCCCATCCCGCATCCCACACACACGTGTAGCGTGTTGCTTGGAACGGATGGAAGTAATCGACAACTCCAAATGGAACAGCAGGATTGAAAAATCCCTAGCGTAGTGAGGAGGGAAACTCACTACGCTAGGAATGCGGGCAGTTCGACGACCGGGGGGAGGGAACCCCACTCGGAGCTTGCCCAAGGTCATGTCATCCTCCCTCGCGCCTACAACCACTCCATCACTCTCGGATCAACGTTCGTCTTCGTCACGACGTGCTCCGGGTTGCCCACCAACACCAGCCCGCCAGGTGTCCTGCATCGACTCAACGCGACGTACATCATCGACGGACTGGCGAGGAAGCCGGACCCAAGATCAAGCTGGATCGCGTCAAGCGAAAGTCCCTGACTTTTGTGGACCGTCGTGGCGTACGCCAGCCGGAGGGGCATGTACCTGATCCACCCGGTGACCCACGTTGGACGCGGTTCGCGGAACATCACGACTTGCCGGGGAGGTTCGCCGTTGGCTCCTGCCAGGGAGTCATACTCCCGCTCATCCGCGATCACAATCACATCCGCGTCCCGGACACCCGCAGGCTTTTTGTGTGTCGTGACCTTGCGGATGATTTTGCCAATTCGTACTTCGGTGTTGTTTCGTCGGAGACGCACAACAACCTGGTTGCCGTCGGTGCCAATCGCGGTCCCACAGTCCCCATTCACCCAGGTGAAGGCCTGGGTTTCGTTGGAAAGGATCATCACATATGCGCCAGGTTTGAAAGCGAACTGGTCGGGAATCGATTTCCACTCCGAAGGTTGGCGACCGTCCATCGACCATCGGGTGGATGGGGTTGCACGGATGCTGGTGTTATCTCCAGGTAGTTGACGTAACCGCCGCCAGTTGTAATCATCCACCACGTTGTTTGTGGCGCACAGCGTGGTGCCCTCGAACCCGTCACTCAAACGCGGTTCAAACCGCACTCCCGCTCTTTGGAGATACGCCAGAGCCTCTTCCCCCACCCCGCGTCGAGCGGCGTGCAGGGCTTGAAGGAATTCTGGGTTGTCCTGTCGCCAAATCCGGGTAAGGCGTGTGGTGTTCTCGGAGAAATTCGGCCTCCAACAATCCGACTCAAATGCGTACCTCCCCGTCTCGGGCGTCCCGGCGTCGGCGATGGGCGGAAGCTGGCAAAAATCACCCACCACCGTCAGCGCCATCGGACGGTCGTTGGTCCGTGAGACTTCGTTGCAGGCATTGTACAGCACGTCCATCGCTGGAGCGGAGAACATGGATATCTCATCAACGATTAGCTCGTACATTCCCTCATCCATTAGCCTGCGAATGTTGTAGTGAAGTCTCCCGTCCTTGTACGCATCCACAAGCGAGTTGTAGTCGAAGAACTTCAGCAGCGAGTGGACCGTGGTTACTTCCGGCCCAAGGTTAACCGCAGCGATGCCGGTGGTTGCAGCCACGACCACACCAGCCGGATCAGCGGTACGGCGGTTTCGAATCTCGGTGGTTTTTCCGGTACCAGCGGGTCCGGTGATAAATTCGGTCCCCAAGGGACTCCTGTACGTGAATACATCGACGCCGCCGTAACTGTTGTCCACGGTGGGCGTTTCTGGGACGGGGAGTCCTTCAAGTATGTCGTGATTTGTCGTCCCAAGGTTCGCGTTGTCCTCAGGATTCGGAGCGTTGAAGTTTGGTGTTGCCATTTATGATTCCTCCAAATGAATTAGTTATTGCTGCGTTCAACGAACCGCAGCTTGGGTGGATACCGCCACAGACGCCGGTGCCTCGTGGACTCGGTTTCTGTGACTTTTTACGGTCGGTGATCTTTAACTGGTCCAGCGTGGCCGTGGATCGGGTAAGGGCAGGTTTGATTTCCCCCTACCCGAGAACCCCTCCATCCATCCGCATCCCAGCGTGTGAGGTAGTAGGAATCCTCCTACTACCTCACGGAGCGGTGGGGGTCAGGATGGGGCGTCACGAGTGTTTCCCTCCCGTGTATTCTCTAGGGGTAGGGAAACCGGTACATCCACAGCTTCGTCAACCGGTTCCTCCAGGACCGCCACGGGTTTGGGGACGAAGTACAACACGGAGGTACCCTTCCCCGGCTTCCGCACCCACGGCCCACCGGCTAGGAGTTCGTTGACTTTGTTCCTGCCCAGCCGTCCTTTCGCCAGCGCCACCACCTCCGTAGCGTTGGAGCCGGGGTGGTCGGTCAGAATCTCGGTGAGGATTTGGTTTCCGTCGGGTTTACGTTTAGACACCGCGGACCCGGCGAACCCCTTCTTCGAGACGAACTCCATACCAAAATCCACCCCCGGTGCGAAGCGGGATTTGAAATTCTGTAGCTCCAGCCGGTGGAGTCGGTTGTCGGTCGGGTGACCTTCCAGGAAGTACGCCGTATCCACAGCGGCTTTGATGTCGGTGGAACCACGGTACTGTTTCGAGGTACCGGATTTGCCGGTGTGGTGGAGGATGAGGACCGTGGCACCGAGGTGTGCCAGGTGCCGGAAGTGTTTCATAAACTCCCGAGTCTCGGTGGAGGATTGTTCATCCCCGGAGTGGAACTCCACCAGCGAATCCCAAATCAACAGGCCGTGGCGTTGGGCGGCGAAGGATTTAACTATCGGGCTGTCTGGGCCGGGAGGTGGCGAATCGTTCCAACCGCCCCAAACCGTCAGGTCAGCAGTCCTCCCGATACCGAGTTCCTCCAGGTTTCGCTTGGCAATGGCTAGCGGGTTCTCGCCGTCGAGGTACAGCACCGGGAGGTGAACGGTCTCCAGCCCGATGAAATCCGTTCCGTGTGCCACAGCCCCGGCGAGTGCGTAGCTTACCCAGGTTTTCCCAGTTCCACTCTCCGCCGTCAGGAGATTCACGCTCCGAAGCGGGAACATCCCCGCGACGAGCCATTCCACCTGGTCATCGAGGTCCCATACGGAAGGTATCTGCTCGACAGTGGTTATCTCCTTTCGTTCCGGCGGGGCGAACGCGTCGTACCACACACCATTCGCGTCCACCACCCCGGTGGTGACGATTAGTTGGTACTTGTCGCGGTTGCTCACCGTCCACCTCCGGTGGTCACACGGTGGGCTTCCAGGAAGGCGTTTAGATCCTCCTGCCGGTACCTGACCAGCCGACCGATCTTGCAGTAGGCGGGTCCTTCGTCGAACAGCCGCCACTTTCGCAACAACGCCACCGAACAAGACAAAACATCCGCCGCCAATCGTTCATCGAACAGGCGGTCCATGGACACATCTGGCATAAACAAGCCTCTCTTTGGGGGCGCACGCGCACAACTCCGAGGAATCGTGGCGCACTACCCCGATTAGATGAATTTTGGATTTTTGCCTGTGGCGGGACTTACGCTCAAACGGTGCCTTGCGAGGTGCGCTCCTCGACTTACCCGGACTTATCCCGTCAGGTACGATCCGCAGCGAGAACGCGCCTGATTTTAGTTCGCGCTTGCCCTTGTCGGCGTTAGTGACCTTCCCGCGCTGCCGGGACAATCACCCTTTTACTCCCCAATCTTATATCTGATTTGCAATCTGTCGAGCGAGAAAAACGTTTTAGTTCGTACCGGTACGAAGGACTGATTGGTGTCCGGGTGAGATTCGGAACGGATTCGGGCTGAACCGCTCAGTGCCGGTTTCTTAGTCTGGGCAGCGGTGGAAAATCCAGGATGAAACAGTCTTCCCGGCTTCAGGATGTCGGCGGACGAGGGGACACGGCGGATTTCGAGGGTGGGTGCACTTTTGGTTTTAAGTATAGGGATTAGGCCGAAAGTGGCAATGCGTTCCATTGTGCATAGGGGTATAATCGGCACGACCTTGTCAAAGGAGAGGATGACTCAATGGATGAACCGCAAACTCCGTTCGAGGTAGTGAAATGGCACAAGGAAATGCTTGAGCAAGGCATCAAGGCCGCTCGCGAAGAAATCGAGCGCCAGATGAAATGGTACACCATCATCTTTGGTGTCACCGTCACCATCGCCATCACCATCGCTGGTGGCCTGATCACGTTCGCTGGCGTTTTGCAATATAAGGATGCCGTTGACAAAGCCGTCATAAAAGTAAATCAAACGCTGACTGAAGAAGTAAAAAGGAAAATTGTCAATGACACTACTGCCGAGCTAGAGAAGACGGTTCAAGCTAATATTTCAAAGCAGGCACTAACGCTTGTAAGTCAGAAGATCGACACAATGGTTACCGATGCGGATAAGAGATATGTCAAGATGAATGGAGAATACCTTCTTCACACTGGAGGCTGGTATTTGAATTTGGTTAAGGATAGCGCTCGCTCTCTGTCAAAGGTCGATAATGGGGATCAGACGTTTGAGTTAACGCCGAAGTAGATCGGCGCTGCCGGTCCAGTTCACGCCTCACTCCACTGAATCTTCCGCACCTCCAAGCCCTGACTGACCGAGGCCCTGACGGAAATCACGCGACGCCCAAAGTTCCATCATCGCGTTCTGGAAGGCGGAAAGGGCGTAGTTAAAGGTGAGCGTGTCGAGGCGGAGGTCAAAAGCGAAGCCGTCCTGCTTCAACCACTCACGCGACGCAACCCTGCGTTATCCGCCGCGGATGCTGGGCGAGGACGCTCCTGATACGCGGACTTGTAATATCGCTTTTGTTCGTTTGCGATGCTTGCCATGAAAAATGCGGGGGGGTCGGCTTCCAGAACCATACCTTTTTAATGTCCAATCGAACATTCAGGTACAGAATGCAGGAGCATTTGCCGATAGATGCGGCGGGAGTGGCCCCATGAACTGGAAGAATACCATTCGCGCTTACGGTATTTGGTTGGGGATAAGTTTATATACCAATGTGGTAGTTCTGGCCCTGTGGAACTGGTTCGCCGTACCGGCATTACATGTCGCCGAGGTTGGCTACTGGCAAATCTATGGAGTCACTCTGCTCTTAGGGCTTCTCTTTTCGCGAAGCGATAGCGGAGAGGGGCATCAGTTCACCATGATCTCCATGCTACTGGAGGCGGTCTTGCCGGAAGATAAACGTCCGGTGATCGAGAAAGCGTTACAGGAACAAAAACAAGAGCAGGTGCGGAATGCCATGGTGTATGGCGTCTTCTCAAAGATAGGCGGAAATACGGCAACTCTCATCGTCGGATGGACGATCCACACGTTTTTGGCCTAGACGTTCCCGACCCCCTTCAGGCTCACGGCGGGGCCGAATGGGATGGTGTGGCGGTGGGTCATTGTCGTAATTGCGATATTATGTGCCTTCTATGTCCAAAGACCGATGCAGAATGCTCTTACGCGACGGTAGCAGGTGCCGGTATCGTGCGAAAGTCGGAGCTATGTGCGGCATTCATCGCAGAGAGAGCGCGACGAAACGGAAAGCAATTGAGAAGCTGGTCCAAGCGGGGAAAATCGCAGGTGCCGTTACTGCCTTAGCAGGTTTTATCGAGAAGTTTGGTCCGCTGTTGGTAAAGGCCGCGCCGATTCTCAACCGGTGGCTAGCAGCGGGGGCCACTATGCTTGACAGTCATCACTTTGTTTTATTTTGTCGAACTGGAGAATGGCAGCGGGTCGACGTGCACAAGCGGTTGTTGCAAGTCACTCGTTACATGGAGGAGAGCGGGGACTATTCCACTTTCTCAGAATTATCGGAAGCGGTCTTTGCGGCCATTGCGACCGAAGCGACTGCGGCCAACAAATCATAAGCGGGCCGTGCCTTTACCCAACGGGGTGGTCGCGTGTTACGGATAGAACATTGCCACGACTCGGTTCGGTGCTTCAAGAGAACCGCGACAGGTACCCCACCGCCCGTCGCAGCCGCTCCACATCCCCCCGGAACCCTCGCAGGCCGGTGCGACATTCGGTACACAGGAAGCCCCGGACCTTCCCGTCCGGGGTACGGTCCACGCGGATGCCGTGGGTGGAGCGGTGGGAACCGGTGTCGAGCGGGACCTGGCAAATCGCACACCGGCCCTGCTGGGCGGACAGAATCCGCTCAAACTCCTCCTGCCCAATCCCCCACACCCGTTCCCTCCACGCTGCACGGGAGCAGGGTTTGCACCAGCAGGCCCGTCCGTCGGGACGGTTGTAGTCAGAGGAGAACCAGGTGGGGTCTCGGTGGGTGCGGCAGCGAGGGCAGCGTTTTGTGGGGGTGTTTTGGGCGGTGATTGTCATAGGTAGTTACTCCTTCAAGGGGTGAATTAAGGGTTGTTGTTGGTAACTGCTTTCGGTGTAAGGTCAGACAGTTACGAAAAATGGCCGTTTGTTGCATCAGTATTCTCAATGACTTACAGACGTGGGATTTGGGGAATTTATTTTTTCGACTCGCGGGAGGTGGATATCTGCCCGTTGAGTGGGAGCTTTAGTTCGGCGATGAACTTCTTTCCCACTTCTTTCCAAATCCCGGCAAAAAGATAACTCCCACGGTTAGAGCGAGATCGGAACTTTCTTTCCAGTTCCAGCCCCCTCCGGTGCTTGCGGCTCTACACCGGTTCGCCTACATGAGGAGTGGGAGGGGCGGGGAGGAAAGGAAAGAAGTAAGTAATGTATATAAGTAGAATAATAAAATATATATATAACATACACTTACCTCCTCGCCCCCCGCCGGACTTTCTTTCCTAGCCCCTTGGAAAGGAAGTGGAAAAGAAGTCAGCCAACCCAAGCCCGTGAAGTTAGCTTTCCTCCTTTCGGAATTTCCGGTGAACCAGGAACGTTGGCGGTCTCCCGCCGGTGCTTGCTTTTTGTACGGCTGCAACCCCACCAGTGGCTTGCAACGTCTCCAGGTGCTGTTTTCGCAGAGGTTCGTGTTTGAACATCGAGGTGAAGGCGGTTAGCAGAAGACCACAGGGTCCAGCCTTCAACACCGCATTCTCCATCTGCTCCAGAGTGTATCCCGTTCGCGTCATGCCAGTTTTCAACAGCCGGAACAGCGTGGTTTCGATTTCCGCTGCCTTCCTAACCGCACGTTCCCACGCTGCGGGGGACACCTTCAGCGTACGGGACATGGAGGCTTCGTATATCGCTGCAAGTTTGAGAACATGCACGCGGTGACGGTTGAAGAAGATCAGCCCTATCTCGGGTGATGCTTCGACGAATCTGGAACGAGTGGCCCGGTACCACTTCGCGTATTCACCGGCTTCTTCATCGCGGAAACCATCGAAGAACTCAACCGAACCTTTCAATGCTGCGATCTTGGTTAACGCAGACGCGAGAACAGGGACCTGAGCAGGATCGGGTTTCGAGGGAATTGGGATAACCCTCTCTCCAGGAGCATCGACGATGATCCAGCGGGGAACAAAGCCACCTGTGGAGTCGTTTTTGGAAAGGTTGGTGAAGAACCACGATTCGGCTGATAACGCGAGGATATTTGTACGGGGTGCGTGATCGAATCGTATCGGTGGTGTGTCGGACTTTTTTCCCGTATCACGAAAACGCTGCTCGGGTGGGATTGCGAAGTTATCGTAACAATTCGTGAGCCATGCTTTTACTCCATCAAACGCGAAGGAATTGAGTTTCTGCATCTGGTAAGACAGCTCTTCCCAAATGTAGAGTCTCGATTGCACTGTGGACGAGAACGATCCCGGCGGCATACCGGAGAATTGTTGATAGAAGGCTTCTTTCGATCCCCAATCGGTGTTATCGATGAGGTTCTTGATTTCAGCGGATTTGATGACGGGTGATCCGATGCCCTTGACCGTGTTCTTGCCCGTGCCGGAACCGGTGAGCAGGGCTAACCAAAGGTCAAGTGTAAGTTTGTATGCATCCCACTCGATAATTACGCCGGAACGGTTAAGGATAGACGCGATGATTTGCAGTGCATAGGCTTCGTGCATGGTGCGAGGTGCTTCCACGACATCCGCCCACGCTGCGTAGCTGGAGATAAAATCTCCGGGGCTGACCAGGGGCTGGGTAGGAACGATGATCCTATAGGGTTCTTTCCCGTTCGCCTCCTCAACTCTCTCTCCGTCTTCGGACACCAGTTCGCCCTGGAGGAGATAATCCTGACCTGCTAATTCTTCACTGACTAACTGTTCTTGATTGTTCATATGTATCCTTTCCTATCCTGTTTGTATTTTGTTCCTTCAACTGCCGAATCAACCCCCGCAGGGAGCGGTGGGCTTCGAAAAGTTCACGGGCGGAGACTTCCCTCCCGCAGAAATATGAATCCAAATCCGTAGCAGCGGATTCCGGAAACGAGAAACTCACCAGATGCCCGTGCGGTTTGGCATCGAGCAAGCGGTGGCCTCTGGCTTTGAGGAAGGCTGCTACCTCCAATTCGGTGGTGCTGTAGAGTTGCATCGTGTTTTGTCGTGTCCTTTCGTGGTCGCGTGGATTCCCCCACGCGGGGATGTGAAAACTTGGTTCCGCAATAGAGAATCCCCTCTGCGGGTAAGCAGAATCTGCAGCCCCAAATAGAGGGGGGGGTGCCGGGATGTTGGGACCGGTGGAAGCTGTCTGGACTCGGTGCTAAGAGGCGAGATTCTTCAACTCTAGAGGTACGTCTACGTTGTAGGTGTATGTCTACGTCGTAGGTGTACGTGTATAGAGGAGGGGCGTCGATTGCCGCAGCGGGCACACTCGTCCCAGGGGATGTTTTGCGGTCACAAATTTCGACAAAGAAACGACATGCTCCGACTGCCATGGTCGTTGGCTTTGATTATTTTTTGCATTTCTCCAGGTAAACGCCTATAGCTCAAAAGTCACAGGACAACCGCAACCGTTCTAGAACCTTCAGACGGATTCGCTGCGGTATCAATTGCGCCGAGGCTCCAACAGAAACGCCACTTCCTGAATGATCCCCTCGATGCCGGACTTGGGTCCGAGCACAAGTTCATCGGTGCGGAACCGTCGTGGTAGCCCGTCCCCGTAAAGTTTGATCCGTCCTTCCCTGTGGAGCCTAGCAACGATTTCATCGCAGTCCGGGCGGGAATTCGTTTAGGTTAAGGGTGCGGAAGTCGGGCGGATTGGGCGGGGTCATTGGCCCACCTCCACATTGCTCTGGGAGATGAAATGTTTGATGTCCGCTGGGCGATAGCGGATGGTCCGTCGTCCGATGCGGATGTACTTTGGGCCAGTCCCAACGACACGCCATCTCTTGAGGGTGGCGGGTTGGAGTCCGAGAAGGTCACTGGCTTGGTGGGTGGTGAGTAGGGAAGAGCTGAGTAACTGCATGAAATATCCTTACAGGAATGAGTTAGTGGGAGGTGCCGAATGGCATCCCGGGAAAGAGTAAGTGGGCCTAATCTTCGGCTCCTGTCCCAAAAGTGTAATTAGCGTTCGACGGGGAGCGGCAAGCGGGCGCAGCAGTGATAGATAGCAGCGATGAAGTTGTTGGCGCTGCGAAATCCGAAGGAGCGATGGCTGACCGACTTGATCTTGTTATTCATGCCTTCGACCGCGCCGTTGGAGAGACGTAGTTCAGTCCAGGGCAGGATTCCGTCCAGGTGGCCGCGCAGCAGCCGCACGAATTTCTTGAAAGGTTCGAGGCGCGACCGCATGGCTGAGGTCATCCACTTCTGAAGGTGTTGTTCGGCACGGGATGAGCGCCGGTATTCCCAGAAGAGCTGGAAAGATTCTTTCAGATAGTAGGCGCGGACGATGGGCGTGTTCCAGCGCACCAATGTGGATAGACGTTCTTTCTGATCTGAGGTCAGATTCCAGGGATTCTTCAGCAGCAGCCAGCGGCTGCGCTTGAAGGGCACTTTCTCCTTGGCGCTCAAACGGCGCATCTCACTGCGCCGAACTTCCTCGACGGCTTCGTTCAGATGCTTGACGATATGGAAGCGGTCGAACAGGATTTGTGCGTTGGGGGCGTGTTCGCGGACCAGCTTGGCATAGGCTGCCCACATGTCCATGCAGACCACCTGGAGGGTCCGGCAGCGCCGACGGCCCATTGCTTCGGTGAAAAACTTCTTTACGGCTTCCTCGGTTCGATCTTCTCCCACCCATAGCAACACGCGGCGTTCCAGATCGTAGACCACGGTGAGATAGACCTGCCCTTTCCGCCGGCTCACCTCATCCATACCGATGGCATGCACCGGCGGACGCGCCCGGTGTCGCAGGCCGTATTCCACCGCCCGCTTCACAATCGTCGCCACGCTCTTCCAGTTCAGTTGGTACTGGCGCGCCGTCCCCTGCCAGCTCAACTCGCGCGCCAGTGTGGCCACCGCATTCGCCAGAGCCGTGGTCACGCGGGCCCACGGCTCGGCCCAGGGAAAATCCTCCACCCGCACCCCGCAGCGCGGGCACTCGACCCGCCGCGGACGATAACACAGTTTCAACGGCAGCTTCCGCATGGACAAATCTCGCCATTCCCGCTCGCTCCTGAGGTCATGAACCTCCTGGCAGCGCTGTCGGCACACCCCGCAGCGCAGCAGACGCCGGCCCAGGCGATCGATGTACACAACCATGAACTCTTCGGTTTCTTCAACCTTGGTCACTGTGTGCGCTTTCAGCCGCAGTTGTTTTCTGATAAAAGTTTCTATGAGCACCTCGGTCCCTTTCCTTCGTTGTGTTCTGGCGAACAACTTCGAAGGATAGAAACCGGCCGAGGTGCTGCTCAACTGCCCGCTAACCGGCATCTCCTTCCAGTCAAAGGGCTTCAACCACAATTACACTTTTCGGAGAGGAACCTAATCTTCTATTAATATATTAACACATTCAATAACTCGGTGCTTGAGTGGGATTGTGGATCTTTGGAGGTGCTGAAAGTGGAAAGTAGTAACTACCGTAAACCCCAGGCACTTAAAAGCCGCGTCACTTATCGCTGTGTCTTATATTATTTCCCGACCACTTTGACAAGTTGCCGCTCTTGGCACGAATGGTCAAAGGAACGGTCATTGCTGACGCAGCCGTGACCGCCAGGGCGTTGGCGAGCAGTGACCGGCACCCAAACCCTGCCAGGGTCCAGCGATTCGGATAAATCGCCTGGAAAATTGTCGTCTGCGCTAATTCTGGAGCCAATCAGCGCTGGCCAACCGTGGCCGGGTAAGGAGCCGGTCCCCCCGGCGGGGTGACAGATGACAAATCGGGGTGTGTTTTAGGGGTTTTTCTCCATGCGAGAGTGGTATAGAAAATTACCCTTGGGAAGGCGGTTGTTTTGTCATTTGTCACTGCCGGGTGCGGATGCAAACTTTCGCAGCCCGATGAGTTTCTGTTCAAGTTCGGCGTTCGTGAGCGTATCACCGAGCTTGAGGGCACAGTAGGCGATAACCGCAGAGTGCTGTGCCCTCAGACTGATCGGGTAATAACCTTAGATCCTTCTACGTTGCCGGTTACCGCTAGTGCTCGATACACGTCCAGTCGTTCCCCCCGTACCATGTTCACTACAAGCAAATCATCCGATAAGAAGGGCGGTTATTCCAGGGACAAAATGGAGTGGAGTATGCGTATTGACCATCACCCAAAACTTCCGAACCGTTACCTGCTGTTGATCGTTCTGGCGAGTCTGTCTTCACCCGCTTCTGTCTTGCTTGCTCAGGTGTTACCTGTTTCCGCCGGTACGATCTACAAAGAGTCTGCCCGGTCGGTGGTTTTCATTACAGCAAAGAATGAGAAAGGCACTGGTGGATGGACCGGCTCGGGATTCATCGTCAGCACGGATGGTAAGATTCTCACCAACTATCACGTCATCCGCAATTCTAAGGAAGCAAGTGTCCGTCTAGATAACGGAGATGTCTATGACACGGTAGAGGTGTTGGAAGTTGACCGGCGAAAGGACATCGCACTACTCAAAATCAAAGCGGTAGATCTACAGCCAGTGCGAATTGGAAGTTCTAGTGCCATCCAGATTGGTGACACGGTCTACTCGTTGAGCAACCCGCTCGGTCTCTTCGACAATACTCTGTCGGAAGGAATCATTAGCGGAAATCGCCCGATGGACGGATACCGGCTCCTCCAAATCACCGCCCCGATAAGCCATGGAAGTTCGGGTGGACCGCTCTTCAACGACAAAGGTGAGGTGATCGGAATCACAGTCGGGTTCTGGGGAGAAGGCCAAAGTCTCAATTTTGCGGTCCCCATCGATTACGCACGTGGAATGCTCGCCTCGCCAAGCCCACCACGTCCTCTGGCGTCGGTATACGATCCCGAACCTCCTAGTCCCACACAGTCAGCTCCTCCCGCGAGCACGGAGGCGGCGCCTAGTGGCAAAGATCCCCGCAAGAAAGCAGGGGAGACTATCGACGGCTCATGGTCAGCTACCGTCGCAGATGCCAAAGCCTCCGGGAACCTCAATTTCAACTTGATCCAAAACTCCGATGGAGCGGTGGTGGGGACATATACGAGTTCGCTTGGTGGGGGAGGTTCGATAAAGGGCCAACTGACTGAGACCGACTTTCGATTTGAATTGACGCAGACGATCCAGGGTTGTCCGGGCATTTATAAAGGTGACGGTACTCGCATCGGTGACAATATCGCGGGGAGCTACACCGGCAACGATTGTTTGGGGGATCGTGGCACCGGCACGTTCACTATGACTCGGGGGACGGGTATCGAACCGACCAGCCACAGCACGAGTTCGGTTAACCCGGTTCCCGATGATATGCGTAAGTCCGTCGGTGATTTTCTCGCTACCCGCATCCTGGTTTGGTCTTCGGAAGACGCTCAAGCGGTGATGGGTGCCCCCCTCACACACCGATATGCCTACGACCAAGCACAGAACATTACCGGCGATATCTACTCTTTCCGGGACCCTACTCTGAACGCTGACCACATTGAGTTGAGCTTTGACTCTAAAACGAGCCGGTTGACGAATGTTTACCTGTATCCAGCAAGGGCCACGACGTGGGAAGATTGTAAGAAGTTCTGGGGCAAGGACGCCTCTGTTGCGATGAAGAACACGGATGGGAGCAAGATCTACACCTACAAGAATCGCCACCTGAATGTGCTTCTGGACAAGAACAACAGGGTCATCAATTTAGGGTTGTACTAAATCTTCCTCTCCGCCTCGGTTTCGGGAGGCGTTATCGCCTCGGTGAAGTTACGACCTACTTGGAGGATTCCTCCCTCTTCCCCGCCCAATACCTTCGCATCCTCGCAGCCTGCTGCTTCCGCTGGGCGGGCTTCCGGGCTTTCAGGTTGGTATGCTTTCGGTTGAGACAAGGTTTGTCGCCTTAGGTGGCCTTCCACGCCTTTTCAAACCGAGAGTTAAGACCCGTCAACCGACCCGTCAAATACGTGTCCAGTACAATGTCCCATGTGCGTGCATTCGGCAAATTTCTCCAGGCTATTTTCTGGCACGGCGGGCGTAGATGGCTTTGCACAACTGACCCGTCCATCATCGTCGCCGTTGCAACCCTCATCAATCTCTATTTAGAACCCCTTCCACAAAATATGCTTGCGGCCTTTATTTGGACGCCGAAATGGTGGACGTGGGGGCTTGCGATACTGAGTGGAGTTTTATTGGCGACGTACCTGGCTTGGCGTGAGCAATACCTGACCACGCTAGAGCTGAACGGACGACCAAATGTAATTTTGCTCTTTCGAGACGACAACCTACAGGCGTCCCTGCGGACTCTCTGGACAGATTCCAGCTATCGACATATCCGCTAAAGAGATTGTACTTCCCGTACCGAAGAGCATCGCAGTCGAAATCACAGGGACGCATTTCACTGTCCTGGAAAAATCGGGCGAAGAATATACAGGAGTACTCACGGAGTGTCTGATATCCTTTGGCGTCGTGGGAGCACTGATGCCGGAGGGCATCGACAATCTACCGTTTACCATACGGGGCGTACCTTCGACAGTGACTAGTCCTAGATCACTCTTTCGGCTTATCGCCCCAGACTATGACTTAGAATTTCCTTTCGTGCTCTGCTTCTCTAATCTTGGACCACCAAAGCGGACGTGGCATTCCCATTACAACGTGAAATACAGGCCCGTCTCTCAAAGTATTGTGACTGCGCATCTCCACATGGGAGAAACTGGAAAAGACGGATTGTGTTCGCACTGTAGTTCGGAGAAATGAAACTAGCTCTTTGCTGCTTTCTTCGCTGCCTTCTTCTTTGCCCACATTGCCTTCATCCGCTTCCTTGCAGCTTCCCGCTGCGCTGGTGAGAATTTCCGTTTCTTCTTTGCTGGTTTCTCCGGCACTGGTGCTGTGACTGGCAGGTTGTTCGATGTCACCCAATCCGGCATGGATGCCGACTTCGGCGGGCGTCCCCTTCTCTTGGCGGGAGTTCCGCCTAACAAGGAAATCGCAGCGTTCAATTTGTCACGTTCAGCGATCAGAAGCGAGAGTATGTGGTCTGTTGGCATCAATGCCATTATAGAGTGGTTTCGACAGTGAAGGGTCAATGTATGGTAAGAAATAGACCAACACCTTATGTCAACCGATGTTCGCCTTACAATAAGCTCCGCAACCATAGATAAAGAAGCACTAGTCGCACTTCGGAAAAGCATTGAAGCACAGTCCGATGAGTCCGTAACCTTCAAGGGACGAACCTTCGAGCGGCGACTACACTTCCCGGAAAAACGTAGGAAGGTAATAACAAAGAACAAGGCGTTTCTCTTAGGGCGCACATCTGCTTTGCGCAAACATCATCCAGGACGATACACAGCGCTACTTGCGGTAGCTCATGACATCGTGAAGGTCGTTTTGGCACCAGAGGGAGCGGTCATAACAAACGCTGTTGTGGGCACCGTTGCGACGATGATTACTAAGTGGGCATTAGAGCACAAAAAGAAGTCTAAACGAAAACTGCTCATCAACCTCTACGGGCCGGATGACAAGATAATAAAGACGATCAACTCAAAAGGTTAGGCCAAAACTATTGCTCTCTCTGGGTTGTTCGACTAAGTAGTTTTGCGACAGGCCGCACTTGGCGCACATTAACCCGTTTCATGAAGGTTCCATAACAGCAAGCCGGGGGAAACGGGTTTTCGTTCTTGACCGGACAGGCGGGCTATAGAAGTTTAATTGAAGCAGGCATGAAGGCGATACCGTTTCTGTTACCTTTCACGCTGAACTCACGAACGAATATTTTCTTGCCCAGCGCATCTTTGAACTTAACGTGCATCACAAGGGGAAGGGGAGCGGAACTCATCAAGTACTGAAGAAGTAGGATAGTCGTACCTGCACGATCTGTTGCGGGAGGACTAGACACCAACACTTCGACGTGTGCTCGGAGACCCGGTTCCAGGATCGGCACTACTCGGGGAGTAGCGCTAAGTTCAAGGTTGTCTTGGAGCGGAGTGAATTCGATACATGTTGCGGTCTGCTTGCCGATGCTTTTGAAGCCCAAGACCAAACTACCCATTGGGCCATGAGGCAGCACCTCGACTATCACATCTGGCCCATCTCTCAAGAGTCGTTCCTTGTCGAACTCCATTTCCGCTTTGTATCGGGCAGCGTTCTCGATGTGCCATGCTCTGTAAGAAGACGAAAGTAACGCAGTGACGCCAAAACCAATCACCCACGGTCGAAGATGTGTGGCGTCGGGAATATAGAACCACCCCACAAACGATATCAAGAGTCCGAAAATCGAACTCATGGCGTTTACCCAGCCAGAAAAAAGAGCTTTAAGCCAGCCGCCAAGCGAACTCATTTGAGAGAGATAGTAGCATGATTTTCCAAGAACTTTTCACTACAAAGCAACCGTCTTTTGCTACGCTCTCCGAATGGCCGGAAGAGCGTCCATCGTCGGCTTTGAGCGGCAAGGCCATGAGTGGTATTGCGTCACCGCTGGCCGCACTCTCTTTGAAGCTGTGGGCAATGCGATCAAATGTTTTGCTGATCCGTCTTGGCGTGGCCCGAAACCCAGTCCCAAAGAAGTTTTCACAGTGACCCTGGTGGGCGATGACCGGCGCTGGCGGGTCTCTGGCTATCCGTTAGTTCGGGCCAAGTTGTTTATTGGTTAATGCCACGAGCAGATTGTAGAAGAACCAACCAACGTCCATGCCCCGATAATCGAAGACGAACACCTTTGGTGCTCCGTGAGACTCGCACACGCCGACACCATCCACATAAGGTTGGTATCGGAGGACGTGATCTAACTGAATCTTGAATGTCTTGGTTTGACCGCCAAAATATAGTGCCTTCGATGTAACCAGAATCTTGCCACCGTCCAAAGGTACGAGACCGGAAGTACGTTCTTGGTGTCCTTGAGAGCCGCCAATGTGATAGTAGATGCCTCTACCAACCGGAAGACTCAGCCCTTGGTAGGATCGGCTGTGATTGCTTACTGTCCGCTCTTCGGCATACATGACGCAATCTCCAGTTTGAAATATCGGAACTTCTCCGGCCCGCAGATTGAATGCTACCGGCTCGCCAACCGTATCGTCAAAGTTTGGGGTAATGTTGTTCAAGACCTGCGACAACACGCTGCTCATATGCAACTGCGCCAAAGCGAACCATTTGCGCTGAACCATCTGTGCCCTGTACTCATCGGATAACTGTAACTCCGACGCACCAAATCCACTTATGCGAAATCCAACGAGGATGTCCACAAGCCGCTTGAACTCGGAGGGCGAAATAGGAGATTTCAAAGCGATCTGGCTCGCTGCGTCGTTGGCTCCCTGGAGAACTTCATCACGGACGTATTTGAATGACACACGGCTGGCTGTCAAGACTTTTTGAACTTCGGCAGAGAGTTCATCGTAGCTTCGACCTGCCGATGTTCCATCGAAAACAAGTTTTTCGACAACCTTGCGGCTACTGCTTGCCTTCGTGACGCAGGCCGGATGATTGGCCTGGAACCAACCGGCTTTTTCTCCGCAATACTCACACAGGCCCATTGATTCTCCCTTCGATAGCAGAGACCGTTGACACGTTGCCAATTCTAGCGCCTTGCGAGCAAACTTGGAAAGTGCGGGCGGATCGGGTTCCCCGGCTACACTGATTGTGGGGGTAGACCATGCCTGAGTTCAAAACTTGTGACGCATACTATTTCTTTGCTGAAAGTGTGCGCAAGAACCGTCGTTACATCTACAATGATGAAACGCAACAATTCCTAGACTGCTTACTTGAAACGAGCAAAACCCGTGAAGCGACATGGCCTGCGGATGTGTCACTGTGGAGAGCGCAGCTTCACAAAGAGTACGGCGATCCAGTCCACGAACCTTTCTGCGCAGAACGAATGAAACCCCTGCCGGAAAGATGTGCAGAAGGTCGAGCGAATCCGAAGGGAATTCCCTTTCTTTATTTGGCCGTTGAACCCAAAACCGCCATGAGCGAAGTCCGTCCGTGGGTCGGGGCCATTGGCACCTTAGGGAAATTTATGCCGGTAAGGGAACTCTCTCTGATTGACTGTTTGCCCAACGAGTTACCATATCGTTCTCCGCTGGCTCCTGAACCGCCGCCTGAAGAGCGTGAGCAACGTGTATGGGCAGAAGTGAATAGAGCTTTTTCTAAGCCGATCCGCACAACCGACAGCACCGCTGATTATGCGCCAACCCAAATCATAGCTGAGCAATTTCGTAGTGCGAAGAAGGATGGCATCATGTTTGGTAGTTCCTTGGCCAAAGACGGCTTGAATGTAGTTCTGTTTGACTTGGCACTAGCTGATATAGCTGATGATGATCGAAAACTATTCCGGACGGAAGCCCTCGAAGGTGAATTCGTCGTTGATCCATAGCGGATATGGCCGATTCTGATTTTCGGCCAGCACTAGAATCGGCTCTTCTTCCGCTTCTCAGACTTCGTAGTTGTCTCTTGCTCTGGCGGCTTGCGCTTCAGCCGTTCGGCGAGTTCCCGGTATGCTCTCACCTCACGCTTTGCGGCCATCAAGTAGGCGTCGTAGTGTTCCAGCACCTTCACCACCAGGGCGGCTTCATCGTCAGAGAGTGTGAACACGCTGGGTGTTTTATCGAAAGCCGCGAAGCGATAGCAGGCTCCGTTACCGCCGCATCGAATACTTTTTCCCCACGGCACCGTTTGGGCCACCGTGGGATCAAAACGGCTCCTTCCCCCGGCAAAGTTCTGCGGCGTGGTTGAAGGCATCCTGAACTCGTTTCGCTATTGATTCATCGTTGTATGGCAACAAAGCCAAATCCAAAGTGTCATTCTTTTCCCGCCCCGAATCGTCATGCAACACTTCGCTGAGAATGACCTTTGACTTGCTCCGCAGTTCAACATCCCATTCGTCAACTTTGCGGATTGTCTCGTAGATCTGCTTCGGCATATTGAGTGCTTGCCCTGCATCGAGCGAGCCGAGCGGGATTGTAAGGCGTATCGTGTACGTAGAAGTGACATCTGTAAGTGTGATCGTAGGAAACTTTCTGCGAGTCCTATCAAACAACTCTTTTGAGGGGGTCTCCGTGACAATCTGATCGAAAACGGCGACGCATGAATCGAATCGCACCGGGACAGTTCTCTCGGTCAAAATTGCGACGTCACCAGAGGTAAAGCCCACCCGAGATGTGGATAAAGGAACCTTTTCCTTCAGCCAGTCAAGCGTCTCTTGCAGCGATGGTCCGCTGCTCTGACTTACGTTCGTAGTCAGGTTACGTCGCATCTGATCCAACGATATTGGCTCGTGGAGTTCGTTCAGCAACCCGCTTACGTAGTTGATCGGAAGGGCAAAGTTCAAACCCTCTGAAGAGCGCAACTTGAAAGACACAACACCAATAGCCTGACCCTTAGCGTTCACGAGTGGCCCACCGCTATTGCCAGGATTGACAGCGGCATCGGTTTGGAGAACTTTGAATCCATCCCCACTATCCCGAATTGAACTTAGGATACCTGCCGTTACAGTCCCCTGAAGTCCTCGTGGACTGCCGACGATAACAACATGTTCCCCAACAGCCACGGCGTTCGAGTTACCCAAATCCAAGGCGGCAAGATCGAAACCCGCAATGCGAATAATCGCAAGATCACGGCGTTCGTCAGTCGTAAGAACAGATATCGAATCGAAAATCTCACCGTTGGCCAATTGGACGCTTGCAGACTTCAAGTCTCTGATGACGTGCAGATTGGTAACGATCTTTCCATCCTTTGAAATGACGAAGCCACTTCCAAGGACAACACCCGAATCGGTCTTGCCCTGAATCACGACAACGGACGGCGCTACTCTCTTTGCAATCTGTGCCGTGGTGAGCGGTACCTGCCCGGATGCCACGGTCAGCATCAGCAACGCTGCGATCATTAGCTTCAGCACGGCTAGTGCCTCGATTCGGTTACAAGGGTAGACCAAACCAATCATACGCTCTTTTTGTTGTCAGTTCGTCCAATGACCCCGGCGAAACGTTTTTCCATTTTAATTTTTTTCCGACACACCCCCAGCTACCGTCCCCGTCTGCGTAGCAGGAATCCTGTTTGGGATCGACCCACCCCCCGGTCAAAACTTAAAGGTACCTGAAAGGAAAATCTTCCTAACGAAGTTTCTTCTGCTTGGCCTCACGTGCCAACCGCTCCGCCGTTCGTTTCTTCGCCGCTGCCGTGGCTGCTTTCTTCGCCCGTGCGGATCGCTCCTCGGGGGTCATGGTCTCCAGGCTACGCTTGCCGCCTTTGGAACCCATCTCGGCCATTGCTTGGCGGATAAGATCACGGGGTAACTTGGCCATGCTTCAATAATAGCTCAGCGCTTAGGTGTGCCCTACGAATTGCACGCTTGGTCTATTGACTCGCTTAGCGCTTAGGTGTAATCTATGTGCGTTCTGATGTTCGATTAGTAAGAGGAATCGAACACTAGAACGAAACGGGACCGCGACAAGCGTCAACTTGCCACGATCCCTAAACACCCAAGCTGAATGGAGCTTCGATGTCTACTTCTGAAGTTACCGCAACCGACAAACGGGACGTTTACTCACGAGTGACGGCCCAAATCATCAACGCTATCGAACAAGGTGTAGGGACGTGGCGAATGCCGTGGCATACCAGCGGACGCTATGCCTTCTCACCGATTAATGCAACCAGCAAGAAGGCATATCGGGGAATCAACACCGTGTGTCTGTGGGCCGCAGCACAAGCCAAGGGCTACGACAGCGGGGAATGGGCCACATACGCACAGTGGCAGGACAAAGGGTCCCAGGTCCGCAAGGGCGAGAAAGCCACACTGGTAGTGTTCTGGAAGTTCGCCAACGATTCCAGCGAATCACAAGAAGGCGAAACCAGCCATTCATCTCGGCTACTGTTCACCCGTGGGTACAGCCTGTTCAATGCCGCCCAAGTCGATGGTTACACGCCTATGGCGGAATCTGAAACACCGATGCCGGAACGAATCGCACATGCTGAGGGGTTCTTTCAGACCATCCGGGCGGATGTTCGCCACGGTGGAAACCAAGCGTACTACGCACCTGCGACGGATCACATTCAGATGCCGCCGTTCGGGGCGTTCAGGGATAACCTTTCCTACTATTCGACCCTTGCACATGAGCATACACACTGGACGGCTAGTGCTAGTCGCTGTGATCGGCAGTTAGGAAAACGTTTCGGCGATTCTGCCTATGCAGCGGAAGAACTAATCGCGGAACTCGGGGCGGCATTCACTTCCGCTCACCTGGGACTCAGTACGGAACCACGCGATGACCACGCACAATACATTAACTCGTGGCTGAAGGTTCTCAAGGCTGACTCACGAGCCATCTTTACCGCTGCCAGCAAAGCACAGCAAGCAACGGATTGGATGATTGCACGGGCTGGGGAATCCGCCCGTACTGCGGAGGTGGCGGCGTGAATACGGGACGTGCTGTTATTCTCAACCCATCGCGGCCCGATAGCGTCAAACGCCGTGAGTTCCTTCTTGATTCCCTCCGCAAGTCTGGACTCGTGTGGTCCGAGGATATCGCGGACACCCAAATCACCATCACTTGGCGGGGCGTGCCAAAACCATCCCGCACGTCACACGTTGCCCGCAAGGTTCCCTTACCTCCGCCCGTCACACTTGAGAAGGCGCTGAAGTCTCGATTCAACTGCGATCCGAACGAAATCGAGTACTGGGACGAAATGATCCGGCTGACGGCGGAGCGGGAGTCCGTCACGGTCCAGAAAATCCAAATCCGCACCAAGTGGGAAACCGACCAATGGTCCGAAACCTGGGCTGTGTCGGTGTCAGAACATCTCGCCGTGAATCGAGCAGACGGTTATTGGGTTATCACCCACACTCCGACTGGCCTTGCCGCTGGTTCAGCATCCACCATGAAAGATGCAGTCCGCACAGCACGCGAGGTTTCCCACTGGCCGGAATGGGCAACGGTCCGCACCAAGGACGATGTGACCCCGGAGTTCAAACGGAAGGCCAATGAAGTTTTTCAGGCGGTGGCGGCATGATTGAGATGTACCGCGTCGAATTTGTCCGGCCACTGGCAATGACGGCTGTCCCAGAATCCCCATCACGAATCTGCATAGCGTGTGCTGCGGGACATCACGATCAGCCGATGCTCTCGAATGAGTCCTGCGATTGTCCTTGCCACGGGGTTCCGTTGGAATTCGCCGGTTACCAGGTGGCGGCATGACAGAAATCATTGGTCCAATCAAAGAAACGGGGGCGGACGTGGTTCCGTCCCCTTCGCAGGAAGTCCGGGATTTCATCCGGGCCTCGAAGGCAGAATCCACCATACGGGGTTACCGGGCGGATTGGCGGGCGTTCTGTGTGTGGTGCGAATCGCACAGCCTGTGCCCACTGCCAGCGTCACCTGAAACCGTTGCGTCCTTCATAGCCGAATGTGCGGCACGCCTGAAAGTGGGAAGTATTCAGCGACGGTTGAATGCGATTGCTGAGGCGCACAAAGCAGTGGGAGTGGAATCACCAACACACCATCCGATGGTCACCAACACCATGAAGGGCATTCGCCGGACGAAGGGTACGGCGCCGGTACAGAAGGCACCGACCCTTACCGATGATATCCGGGCAATGGTGGACGCCACCGACACCGGAATCATTGGCACTCGTGATCGTGCATTACTTCTTCTGGGTTTCGCTGGAGCGTTCCGGCGGTCCGAATTGGTGGGGCTGGATGTGGAGGATTGTACCTTCGGCAAGGACGGGCTGACGGTTGCACTCCGCCGTAGCAAAACCGATCAGGACGGCGTGGGGCGGAAGATCGGCATACCGTATGGATCGAATCCCGACACCTGCCCGGTCCGCACGATTCAAGCATGGCTGGAAATCGCTGGAATCAACACGGTGTAACGGGTCACACTGTTTTCCCTCGACCTGCTCACGGTAGTTCCCAGCGAGATTTGTCGAATTGGCCCGCTTCCGAGTGCATAGTGACGTGAAGGACCGGGATAGGATACTCACCCGTGTAGGCACCGGTGGTATCCCGGAGCGTGGGAAAGCAAGTTAGAACGCCCGGCAAAAGCGGCCGGGCGCGCGTTTTATAGCCCAGGGCCTCCGCTCGGGAGTTTCACCAAAGAAATGCAGGCTGTTGTTGTGTCGGTCGGAAAGCAGAGAGCCCTCCCGCGCCCCGATTCGGGAACTGCGGGAGGGCTTTGGTGAGCCGATTTCTTCGGAGCCAACTCCGTCGCATCGGCCCTGGGCATCCACCCGGGCGCGACCCCGAGCGGACCTCGATGCGGCCAAGCGCAGCTACAGTGGTAGCCGGTATTGGCCGTCAACTTGAACAATCGATCCTTCGCGGCAGGCTTCGCCGATCGCCAGTTGGGCGGTGCGTTTGGAGCACTCGGTTTGCTCCATGACTTGCTGGCGGAGTTGGTTATAGCGAGCCTGCCGTCCCAGACCGGCCAGCGCCTGAGTTACATGCTCCTGCTCCACTTTCTTGCGCGCCACCGCTGCGCGGGCCGGCGCCGCCCCAGCGGCGGAAAAGCACAGCGTCTGCGGATCGAGTTGCAGCAAGCGAGGCTCAGAGGCCGCGGCGTAGCGAAACTGGAAGCGCAACTCCACGGCGGCGGCAAGATGGGCTGAGGGGCGCGTGAGCAGCAGGTAGGAATCGCCGACGGCATGCAGCGCCGAGGAACCGCGGAAAGCGCTGCCGATCTCTTCGCGGCCGATCGATTTGCGCACGTGATGCACCACAATGAGCGCGGCTTTGGAAGCATCGCGCAGCCGCAACAGGCTCTGGCACAGCGCCGCCATGGAGCGGGTATCGTTTTCGTCCTGATCGTGAGTCGAGTACAAAGGATCGAGCACGATCACTTCGGCGGCAGCCTGACGGGCGGCGTTGAGAAAATGATTGAGTCCTTGCGGGGCGCTCAGCAGATTGCCGCCGGCCCGCGTGTCCACCAGCAGGTTTTGGTCGGCGGCGGCTCCCACGGATCGGCGCATCGATGCCAAGCGCCCCACAAACTGCGGCGTGGGCAGTTCGAACTGACAGACCAGAACCCGGCGCGCGGCGGGGATGGTGAAGCCGGCGCGATCTTTGCCGGCGGCCAGTGCCAGCGCCAGATTGGCCACCAGCAAGCTCTTGCCCACCTTGGGTTCGCCGCCCACAAACAGGATGCCTTGCGGCGGCAACAGTCCCGGCTCGATCCAGCCCGGCGGAGGGGAGGCCGGTTGCTCGGCGAGTAACTGCGCCAGCGATACCACCGCGGGTTTCGAGGGAGTCTTGGCGGCGTCCTCTTTCACAGCATCGCCTCCGTGGTGGCATCGAGTAAGATGGCTTCACTCACCGTCTGCGACTTACTCGTCGCCGCCAGCCGCAAAGCTGTCATGGCGAGCTTGTTGACTTTGCGCGGAATCCCCTTGGTGGCCTGATACATGCCCTGGCGGGCGGTCTCGTCAAACAGTATCTGCGACACACCGGCGGCTTTGAGTTGTTGCGCCAGATAGGCGTCGAGTTCGTCGCGCGTGAGTCCCTCCAGGTGATACTGCACGCCGATGCGTTGTCGCAAGGCTTCGTGCATCTGAAGGGAAAGCGTGCGCCGCAGCAGCGGCTGGCCGACCAGCAACAGGGTGAGATAGCGGGAGGAGTCCATGTCGAAGTTCAACAGCAGCGGGAGCTGTTCCAGGGCGGGATGCGGCAGCAAGTGGGCTTCATCGCAGATCAGAATGGGATGCTGCTTTTTACTCTGGTTCAGGCGCACGATGGCGCCGGCAATCTGGCGCATGAGGTCGCCGCGGAAGTGCGCCGGTTCCAGGTCCAGTTCCAAGGCGATCTGACGGAGCAGGTCCAGTGCCGAGCCCGAGGAGAAGTGCACGTAGAGGATCTTATATAGGTTGGGGTTGAGGGTCGTGGTGAACACGCGTGCGGCGGTGGATTTACCCGCGCCCACTTCGCCGGTGATCAGTCCGACGCCGTGATGTTGGGCGAGGAACTCCAGCCGCGTCTTGACCTGGTTCCAGGCCTGGGAAGCGAACAGTTGTTTGGCGTCCGGACTGTCGGAGAAAGGCGTTTTCTTGAAGCCGAAGAAGGATTCCCACATGGCTACTTCTCCTCCGTCTCCCAGGGCGGCAGCAGCCCGTTGACGACCGCATCGACCAGCCGCGCTACCCCTGCGGGCTTGCCTTCCGAGTAAATCTCCAGTTGGGTGAGATCGAGCGGATCGAAGCGCACTTCGATGCGTTTGCCGGCCAGATGCGCGGGTGCTTCAAAGAAACGATTCTTCAACAGGAAGGTGGAATCGCGGCGCACCAACTGGTCCACGCGATGAAAGAACAGACGCCGTAAATCGGTGTCCGGCGGAAGCTGACGGACCTGTTCGATATCGCGCTGCCAGCGCAGCAGCGGTGTGGTCTGGAGGGAGCTATGTTCGCGACGATGGTAGACGGTGTCGAGCCAATGCCACAAGCGCTCGTTGAGTTGCTCAATCGACAACAGGACCTTGGGATCGAGTGAGGCCAGAAACTGTTCGCGCACGGAACGGAAGAAGCGTTCGATCTTGCCGCGGCCTTCGGGCTGATAGGGAGGGGTGTGCACGATGAGAATGCCGATGGAGGCGGCGATGCGGGCCAACTGCGGCGAGCGGTAGATCTTGGCGTTGTCCATGTAGAGACGGGTGGGGATGCCGCGGGCGGCGATGGCCTGGCGCAGGCAGTCCAGGAAAGCATCCAGTCCCTGGTTGGGATAGAACTGGGCGTGCGGGATGAGGCGGCTGGCATCGTCGAGAGCGGCCTGAAGGAAGACTTGCTGCTTGCCGCCGCCCGGCCGCCCGACCCAGGGTCCGAACAACATGTCGCTCTGCCAGATCTGATTGGCAAACTGCGCTTCGTATTTTTTATGCGCGGTAGCTTTTTCAAGCAACAGTTGGCGTTCCGTGAGACCGCGAGCGCGCAGGAAACGATAGAGAGTGGAGGCCGACAGGCCGGCCTGATTGGCGGTGGCCAGTTCGCGCAGCAGAGCCGCGCCGGTGCGATGCGGGTTCTCGCGTTTGAGCCGTTCGATGAGAGCGGCGGTGTCGGGCGCGACGGCACGGGCTTGTCCGCGATCCTGTCGCGGTTGGGGAGACAACGCGGCCAGACCGTTGCGGCGATAGCGCAGCGACCAATCCAGCAGCGTGTCCACCGAGACCTGGCGGCGGGTGGAATGAGGAATGTCGTAGAGGCGGGCGGCGATCTGCTGCGCGCGCCGAGTGAGTTCGCCGCGGGGCAGCGTCTCCAGCACCAGAGGCGCAATCAGCCCGTAACGAAATAGCGCGACTTTTTCGGCCTTGTCGTCCATCGAGTGTTTCTCCTGGACGGCATCTTACGGTGGAAGGCTTCGCGGTTCCATGCAAATGGTGTGTGGGGAGGCTCAGACGGGCGCTGCGACGGAGGAGAATGCGGCGCGGCGGCCGTCGGGAGCCAGACCGCGCGGCCAGCCCAGCAGATGGCAGCGCACGCCGGCAAACAGGAAGCGATGAGCGGCGATCCAGCCGATGGATTCGAGCATGGTCAGGGCGCGGTGGACGAAGTCGGGCGCGGGAGCGGGTTGAGTCAGCGCGGCCAGCGCGGCGCACAGCGCTTGGGCCTGCGCGCGGAAGCGGCGAACCCAGAACTGGCCGCGCTGGTAGGGCATGGGAGGCGGCGCGGTTTTCGCTGCGGCTGGCAGCGTTTGTCCGCCGAGCAGACGGGCGAGGAGGAACAGCGCCATCACCATCAGGCTCGACCGCAGGTAGGGCAAGATGAACTCCGGCAGTAGAGAGACAGTGCGCCGGCAGGCGTGGCACAAGTAGCGGCGCACGCGAATCACGCCGTCGAAGGCTGTGTCGATGAGCGTGCGCGTGTAGAAGCCATGCGCGCTGAGTGGACGCTTGGTCTGGCACTGCGGACAGTGGCTGGGACGATGAGCATCGGGGTTGGATAGCTGCTCGTTGTATTGTTGGACCGAGCCGGCAAATGGGTGTAGGATCTGCATAGGATCTGGCCTCTGGGAGGTACGAACTCCCAAAGTTCATTCCGCGGCGGGGGAACTCTTTTGGTGGTGTAGCCAAGGCGGAGTTCCTCCCGCTCACTTCGATCTATTATGCAGAGACCGCTTCGGCGGCATGGGATTGCTGCGGGATCGTGCCATCCCGCTGGCGTTCGCACGCTCCGCTCCGCGGGCACCTCTCGCTCCCTTCCGGGACGGCGGGAACTAATCTCGGAAAATCGGCTCGCTACGCAGGGGAAAATCGCGACCCGTTACAACACGGGTCCGCTGTTTCGGTCGGTCAATCGGTACTGCCACCTGCGGCCTGGACGGCTGTCAGGCATCGACGTTTCCCGCGTGGTGAAGAAGCTGGCCAAGCTTGCGGGTCTTGATCCATCCAAGTACGCCGGCCATTCCCTTCGGGCCGGTCACGCTACCAGTGCTGCGATTGCTGGTGCGTCGGAGCGGTCCATCATGAACCAAACCGGCCACCGCTCAGTGCAGATGGTCCGCCGGTACATTCGGGATGGAAGTCTGTTCCGGGAGAACAGTGCGGGGAAGTTGGGGCTGTAGCGGTGTCTAAAACGATGAACAAGGTTTGTATCGCCTGACCCCACTTTCCCAATCTTCCTTGACCACGGGTCGGCGCTGCCTAACTAGCCCGGTGCTCTGCTATTTTTTGATCGCCTGTTTGATCGCCAGATTGATCGAATTTGACTGAGCGCTCGCAACCGTCGCCACAACATTGATGTTCCCCTGAACCTGCAGGCCCATGGGAACCTGGACATTGATCTGGTATAAACCAACGAATCCCGGCGCTAACCCGGCCCACAGCACCGACGCCGTTTGCCCGCCAATCGATACTTGGGGAGCGTTCTGTGTGGGTGATAATGGCGCATCTGATGCTTCCGTGCCATCAACCGGCGTATTTGAAACCGGTCCCAATCCCGTTCCATAAAGCAACACAACTTCACCATCGACCGCTGGATTCTCCGACGTGACCAAGCTGTAATCGGCCCCGTGCAAAATGGGTGAGAACAATCCAGGCCAACTGGATAGTACCGAAGTGCCCAACGTGACATTCCAAACGCCATTCGTCACGCTGATCGTAGCCATCTGATCTACGACTTCCCATGGCACCTGAAAGTTGATCTGAGAGGACGACACGTAATACAGTGGCGCTCGAACCCCATCGACAAACACATTGACGCCACCCAAACTGTAGGGAAGGGGAACACCGGCAGCCGCACTCGTCGCCACACCTGGGAACGTTCCAAAAATTGAAGCAGCGGCTCCGGAAGCAGGCCAGCCATCGCTGGCACTGGCAGCATTGTTGATTGAATTGATGATCGGCACCGGCTGCGTAGTGACCACTTGGGTCAGGACCGCCGACTTGCTCGGATTGTCGTTCTGATCGCCGCCATAGATCGCTTGAATGGCATAGGTCCCTACGGGCAAACCTATTTGAAAGGTAGTTGTGTTGTCTGTCATACCCAGCCAAGTCATCACGGCGCTGCCGCCAATTGTGATCGTCATGCTACCCGTAGCACTAGCTGGCGTGACGGTAATGGTGAAATTGATAATGTCAGAAGGGTTGGCAGGGTTGGGTGACGTTGTGAGCGTGGTTGTGGTGTTTTGCTGAGCGCTCAAAACGAACGAAACGACACAAAAGAGTACCGCTGTGGTGATCGATCTCACGTGATCTGACCATCGGCCTATTCTCTCCATTTCGTTAGAAGCATTCGGTTCCGATGCACACGTGATCGATCAGCGATTCCCGCCGCCATCGCGGGTGCGTGGTTACGAAGGTTTTGAAGGTTCACCGACACGGATCTAGGGTGGCGATTTCGAGTGGCGGGCTACTCTTCCTATCCCTTCAACGTCCGCCTCTTCCCCGCGAACAACAGGCCGATTCCAACGACAACCGCAACAGCGCCGTACACCGCCCATCGGATCTGCCCGGTCATGAAGCTGCCCGGAAGGATGTTGATGCCTTGGAGGAACCAGACGGAGCCAACTGCGGTTCCGCTGAGCGTATACTCAAGTCCCATGCCATGCGAAGAGCGGAAGCGGCTTGCAAAAGTCTACCTTGATGCCGTGCGAAAGACTTCCATAGCTGGCCTGCGTATTCTAAACGCCAAAAGCGAAGCCTGGCGTGAAGCAACGAAGGAAACGCGTGCCGCCTGTGACGTTACTTTGGCGAATCTGAACCGGCACCGGGAAGAGCATGGATGCTAGGCGCACACATTCGGCTTGTTAGGTCGCCAGAAATCCTTAGCTTACCGGGGCGGCGATTTCGGATGGGGGCTAATTTGAGAGTCGCCTGAATACCACGGCGTAGAGAGTCTCGCCGCATTGCACTTGATTCCGGCCAGATTTGTCCGTCGCCGAAGGCGTGACATTGAACAGCGCTTCGATCACTTCAGGGGAGAGTACGTCTTCGGCAAGCTGTGGCTGCTGCCCAGGTGTCCAGGTGCCGCTCGCCACTACTCTCCAGTTGAGCTTCTCCACGACAGGTGTTTCCTGGATCGTTACCTTGAACACTCTATCGATGATTGTAGCCTGAGCTGCTCTATCTCCGCCCCGCGACTTCGAACAATTCCAAGCATCGCTAGCGAGCTACCTTTGCGTAGTCAGAATAATGCTCACCACCAAGGCAACCGTTAACACGATAGCCAAGACAAGCCAAATTTGGGACCGCTGGTCCTTATTCGGGAACCGCATTTATCACCACGCAGCACTGTATTAGGGACTACTGGGAGCGAAGCGAAGGCGGGAACACTCGACGACGCGGTGCTGGACGCGGATTTCAGCGGCCTCCCAGTACACCCAATGATACGCGAATTTCCGAGAAATGGAACGGTGCGAGAGGGTGACGATGGTTATGGGGCGAGGGTACGAAACTCATAGCTTCCGATGCTCACCGCTACTTGAGTCACCCCTCCACTTACGACGCGAACGACTCGACCAAAGACTACTAGCATCAAATTCACTCGCTCATCTAGTTTTGCTGGCCAGTTCACGCGTACCTCGACCGGCAGCCCAGGAACTAGTATGCGATCAATTGCGAGCAACATGCCGTTACTGCTAATGTTCACGGTCTGGCCGCTTCCCAACTGCTGAGGACGCCGCCGACCCAAACTGCGATATTGAAGGTCACACGATATCGGGTAGCGCCGGGCTGATCGACGATCCTTGGGTCCGTGCTGGGGGTACTCTGGCAATTCATTTTAAGTCTCGTTTTCGAAATTGAACAGAGGATGTGTCGGGCGTACTGGGAACATATGCATGTTGTACTAGTCGGATGACGCGGTTTTCGAGGTACGTCCCTAGGATTTTAAGACCGGGCCGGCGTCAAAAATATCCGAAGTTCTGTGTGCTCGATTTGTGCCCACCCCTGGTTTCGATGGGGTGCTATTGACCGATACTTGGGACCGAGCAAGTGGTTGATTGTATTAGTTGATAGCAATCCATTGTGCTCAGTCTAAATTGTTGATTCTAAGTCGTTTGATGATTTGTAATCAGAGGGTCGGGGGTTCAAGCCCCTCCGCCAGCTCCATGTTTTCCGCGATTTACGGCGTATAGCCAGAACACTGCCCACCCAAAACCCACCCAGAACCTCAGACCACACGCACATTGGCCGCCTCCGCTTCCCGCTTCCGCAGCTCTTCAAGTAGTTGGGTTTCGAGCGCGATCGCTGCGGCCTTTACCTCGGCGGGAATCGCTTGCTGGTAGTGCTTCAGAGTCATCTGCGGGTCGGTGTGGCGCATGTGGGTCTGGGTAAGCTTCGGGTCCCTGGCCCGTGCGCCGAACAGAGTTGAGGAAGTGCGCCGCAGGGATTGGAAGTTCAGCGCCGTCGTAACATTCCCGCTCTCGTCCGTCTTCAGTGAGTTTCCGGTAAGCGTGCGTGACGCCGTGTAGGCCGTCCTGTTAAGTTCAGTCAGGCGCCGGAGGCGCCTGATCGTGAACCGGAAGAGCACACCACCGATCCCTGAGGCGATCGTACAATTGCAGCGCCAGTTGGATCAATTTCGCAGCACCCAGCCGCATCGGACGAAGCTGCCAGAGCCACTGTGGCAGGCTGCGGTCGAGTTAGCCCGACAGCATGGCATACATCCCGTCGCGCACCCATTGCGGCTGGACTACATGGGACTGAAGAGGCGGCTCGGCGGAGTTCCCGCGCTCCGACGCAAGGCAAGCAAGCCGACATTTGTCGAACTGACCGCGCCACATGCCGTACCGTTGGCGGAGTATGCGATCGATTTCGAATGTCCCAGTGGCCACAAAATGCACATCCAGTGGAAGGCGTCGGCGCCGCCCGATTGGGTAAGTTTGCTGCGCGCTTGGCGGGAAATGGAAGGATGATTCAGATCGCTGCCCAGATACGAATTCTGGTTGCGGTCGAGGCGATCGATGGAAGAAAGGGTATCGACGCCATCGCCCAGCTGTGCCGGGAAAAGCTGAACGCGGATCCATTTTCCGGTTACCTATTTATCTTCCGGACGCGGCGTGGCACGGCCATCCGAGTCTTGCAGTACGATTCATGTGAAGCGCCGCGTTATGTGGAGTTGGGGCGTCGGGACAGCATTGCAGTCGGGTCGTGGGCGCATCTCCACTCCACATAATCATGGTTGTGGTCAGAGGGACTGTAACCAGTCCAGCACAGAGGTATCCGTTCGCCATTTCGTGACGCTGGATTCCGCGGTACCCGCCACGGGCCCCGCGCGCTCCAGGGCTTTGCGCTTGGTTTCGAGGTCCACAGCGGCGTATCGATTTGTCGTCTCTACGCTGGCATGCCCAAGCCAGTGGCTGATCGTAACGAGATCGACGCCTGCCCGTAGAAGGTGAACGGCAGCGCTGTGTCGACAAGTATGCGGATGAATGCGCTTGGCGATGAGTGTGGGCGCTGTTGTCCGCGCCTGCTCGGCGAAACGCCGCAGGAGATACCGAACACCGAATCTGGTCATCGGTTCGCCTCGGTGATTACGAAAAACTGGGCCGGTATTTACCTCTTCTGGGACACTCAGCAAGGTGCGGAGTGCGTCCGCCGTCTCGGGCCACAGCGGACAAAGGCGTTCCTTGCGTCCCTTGCCGCGAAGATGAACGGAAGTGGGCCGATCTAGCTGCAGATCGCCCGGGCGGATATCGAGCAGTTCCTGCACGCGAGCGCCGGTGTTGAACAACGTTAGCAGCAAAGCCCTGTCGCGGATATGGTCTTGCCGTTGAGCCGACACAACCTCCAGCATCGCGCCGATTTCGTCTCCTTCAAGGTAGTCGACAGCTCGGGTTGGTCCACGCTTGGTGGGTACAGCCAGAAGGCGCTGGCATTCTTCAACGGGCTCGGGATCTCGTGTCGCCAGGAAGCGCGCAAAGGCATGGATGGCGGCCAGACGGGCGTTGCGAGTTGCGACGCTATTCTTCCGCTCCGTTTCGAGGTGGTCCAGAAAGGCAAGAACATCTCCAACCCGCAGGTGCTGGAGCTCGAGATCGACCACGCCACACCCGTGACGTGCGGCCAGAAAGCGCAAGAGCAGAACGAACGTGTCGCGGTAACTCAAAACAGTTCGCGGACTCAGCCCCCGTGTCAGGGGCAGATGCTGCGCGAAGAATGCACGGAGCGCAGTCGCAAACTTGGTGGGGAATGGCGTCATCGACGACCTCCCTGCACAGCACTGGGGGATAGCCAAGCTACTGAGTGGGTGTGGAACCGCTCGCTAGCCGCCTCGGCGGTCGCCTGAAGGAAAGTCAGGTAATACTGTGTGGAAACGACCGATGCGTGCCCAAGGTAGGTAGCCAGAGCGGGCAGTCGAGCTTGCACATCGACGCCTGTACGGTACCAGCGCAAGAGTGCATGGACCGCAAAAGTGAACCGGAGATCGTGGACCCGTGGTGCCCGGCCTCGAGATGTCCGAATGTCAGTCGCCCGTATCACTTTCCGCAATAAACTGCCGAAAGCCTCACCGGTGTAACCACGAAACCGTGCGCCGTGATTATGCACCAGCAGGGGCGCATCTCCGCCACAAGGTGCACCAGCCTGGCGGCGAGCCGCGAGGTATCGATCGATCTCCCTGGTGGCGTCAGCCGACAGCGGCACGAGACGTGACTTGTCGAATTTCGAGCGGCGCACGTGAAAGACTCGGTCGCCCTGATCGTAGTCGCTGAGGGTGAGGCGCACCAGTTCCCCTCGACGAAGACCAGTCGTATATAAGATGATGATGCCGACTCGGGCAACTTCACCGTGCAGTGGCGACCCCTTATGTGGTGTCAGGGCTTCTGCCGTGGTGAGCAGGCGGACAATCTCAGCTTC
>CAVZOD010000001.1:0-146053 GCA_963776805.1 Bryobacterales bacterium | reverse complement strand
ATGGAGCCAGGGACCGATCACCGAGTCGAGGCCCAATACAGATCGTGAACATGTAGGCGCTCCCTTCCCTCTCTCAACTTTCCACGGCGGTTCTCGCCGTTAATGGTTCGCTCCGCCGCACAAGACCGGCGCGCCGTTAACCGCTCCGGACAGTTCATCCTTAGAACGACCCCCCAGCTTTGGTCAACGAATTTCTACTCGTAGTAAGCCGGTAGCAGTTCAAAACTTACAGGGGCTCCTGGTCCTGGGCTGTTCGGCGAGGTAGATTTGAGGTTCGGGTGATCAGACCACAGTTGAGAGGCGCCGTCGCGATCAATGCCCTCCTTCCGGCGCTGCCAGGCTGGAATCAGGTCTCGGGTATCTCTTTACCCGCGCAGGTATACTTGAATGGTATGAACGTTCGACTTGATCCCCGCAGTGAGCACCTGATCGAGCAGCAATTGCGCGCAGGCCGCTTTAACACTCCTGAGGAGGTAGTCGCTCGTGCCCTCGAAACGCTGGCAGGAGAGGAGTCGGCGCGATTGGAAGAGAAGGACCGTCAACAAGCTGTGCGGGACATGTTGGACTTCGCTGACAAACACTGCTTTACGCTTGGAGAGGGCCTTCGCATCCGCGATCTGATCCACGAAGGCCATAAGTATTGATGGGTCCGTTCGTCGTGGACACCTCTCTCACCCTGAGTTGGTGTTTCTCAGATGAGGCGACACCATACAGCCGGGGCATACTCGCAGCGCTCCAAACCACCTATTGTAACGGGTCACACTGTTTTCCCTCGACCTGCTCACGGTAGTTCCCAGCGAGATTTGTCGAATTGGCCCGCTTCCGAGTGCATAGTGACGTGAAGGACCGGGATAGGATACTCACCCGTGTAGGCACCGGTGGTATCCCGGAGCGTGGGAAAGCAAGTTAGAACGCCCGGCAAAAGCGGCCGGGCGCGCGTTTTATAGCCCAGGGCCTCCGCTCGGGAGTTTCACCAAAGAAATGCAGGCTGTTGTTGTGTCGGTCGGAAAGCAGAGAGCCCTCCCGCGCCCCGATTCGGGAACTGCGGGAGGGCTTTGGTGAGCCGATTTCTTCGGAGCCAACTCCGTCGCATCGGCCCTGGGCATCCACCCGGGCGCGACCCCGAGCGGACCTCGATGCGGCCAAGCGCAGCTACAGTGGTAGCCGGTATTGGCCGTCAACTTGAACAATCGATCCTTCGCGGCAGGCTTCGCCGATCGCCAGTTGGGCGGTGCGTTTGGAGCACTCGGTTTGCTCCATGACTTGCTGGCGGAGTTGGTTATAGCGAGCCTGCCGTCCCAGACCGGCCAGCGCCTGAGTTACATGCTCCTGCTCCACTTTCTTGCGCGCCACCGCTGCGCGGGCCGGCGCCGCCCCAGCGGCGGAAAAGCACAGCGTCTGCGGATCGAGTTGCAGCAAGCGAGGCTCAGAGGCCGCGGCGTAGCGAAACTGGAAGCGCAACTCCACGGCGGCGGCAAGATGGGCTGAGGGGCGCGTGAGCAGCAGGTAGGAATCGCCGACGGCATGCAGCGCCGAGGAACCGCGGAAAGCGCTGCCGATCTCTTCGCGGCCGATCGATTTGCGCACGTGATGCACCACAATGAGCGCGGCTTTGGAAGCATCGCGCAGCCGCAACAGGCTCTGGCACAGCGCCGCCATGGAGCGGGTATCGTTTTCGTCCTGATCGTGAGTCGAGTACAAAGGATCGAGCACGATCACTTCGGCGGCAGCCTGACGGGCGGCGTTGAGAAAGTGATTGAGTCCTTGCGGGGCGCTCAGCAGATTGCCGCCGGCCCGCGTGTCCACCAGCAGGTTTTGGTCGGCGGCGGCTCCCACGGATCGGCGCATCGATGCCAAGCGCCCCACAAACTGCGGCGTGGGCAGTTCGAACTGACAGACCAGAACCCGGCGCGCGGCGGGGATGGTGAAGCCGGCGCGATCTTTGCCGGCGGCCAGTGCCAGCGCCAGATTGGCCACCAGCAAGCTCTTGCCCACCTTGGGTTCGCCGCCCACAAACAGGATGCCTTGCGGCGGCAACAGTCCCGGCTCGATCCAGCCCGGCGGAGGGGAGGCCGGTTGCTCGGCGAGTAACTGCGCCAGCGATACCACCGCGGGTTTCGAGGGAGTCTTGGCGGCGTCCTCTTTCACAGCATCGCCTCCGTGGTGGCATCGAGTAAGATGGCTTCACTCACCGTCTGCGACTTACTCGTCGCCGCCAGCCGCAAAGCTGTCATGGCGAGCTTGTTGACTTTGCGCGGAATCCCCTTGGTGGCCTGATACATGCCCTGGCGGGCGGTCTCGTCAAACAGTATCTGCGACACACCGGCGGCTTTGAGTTGTTGCGCCAGATAGGCGTCGAGTTCGTCGCGCGTGAGTCCCTCCAGGTGATACTGCACGCCGATGCGTTGTCGCAAGGCTTCGTGCATCTGAAGGGAAAGCGTGCGCCGCAGCAGCGGCTGGCCGACCAGCAACAGGGTGAGATAGCGGGAGGAGTCCATGTCGAAGTTCAACAGCAGCGGGAGCTGTTCCAGGGCGGGATGCGGCAGCAAGTGGGCTTCATCGCAGATCAGAATGGGATGCTGCTTTTTACTCTGGTTCAGGCGCACGATGGCGCCGGCAATCTGGCGCATGAGGTCGCCGCGGAAGTGCGCCGGTTCCAGGTCCAGTTCCAAGGCGATCTGACGGAGCAGGTCCAGTGCCGAGCCCGAGGAGAAGTGCACGTAGAGGATCTTATATAGGTTGGGGTTGAGGGTCGTGGTGAACACGCGTGCGGCGGTGGATTTACCCGCGCCCACTTCGCCGGTGATCAGTCCGACGCCGTGATGTTGGGCGAGGAACTCCAGCCGCGTCTTGACCTGGTTCCAGGCCTGGGAAGCGAACAGTTGTTTGGCGTCCGGACTGTCGGAGAAAGGCGTTTTCTTGAAGCCGAAGAAGGATTCCCACATGGCTACTTCTCCTCCGTCTCCCAGGGCGGCAGCAGCCCGTTGACGACCGCATCGACCAGCCGCGCTACCCCTGCGGGCTTGCCTTCCGAGTAAATCTCCAGTTGGGTGAGATCGAGCGGATCGAAGCGCACTTCGATGCGTTTGCCGGCCAGATGCGCGGGTGCTTCAAAGAAACGATTCTTCAACAGGAAGGTGGAATCGCGGCGCACCAACCGGTCCACGCGATGAAAGAACAGACGCCGTAAATCGGTGTCCGGCGGAAGCTGACGGACCTGTTCGATATCGCGCTGCCAGCGCAGCAGCGGTGTGGTCTGGAGGGAGCTATGTTCGCGACGATGGTAGACGGTGTCGAGCCAATGCCACAAGCGCTCGTTGAGTTGCTCAATCGACAACAGGACCTTGGGATCGAGTGAGGCCAGAAACTGTTCGCGCACGGAACGGAAGAAGCGTTCGATCTTGCCGCGGCCTTCGGGCTGATAGGGAGGGGTGTGCACGATGAGAATGCCGATGGAGGCGGCGATGCGGGCCAACTGCGGCGAGCGGTAGATCTTGGCGTTGTCCATGTAGAGACGGGTGGGGATGCCGCGGGCGGCGATGGCCTGGCGCAGGCAGTCCAGGAAAGCATCCAGTCCCTGGTTGGGATAGAACTGGGCGTGCGGGATGAGGCGGCTGGCATCGTCGAGAGCGGCCTGAAGGAAGACTTGCTGCTTGCCGCCGCCCGGCCGCCCGACCCAGGGTCCGAACAACATGTCGCTCTGCCAGATCTGATTGGCAAACTGCGCTTCGTATTTTTTATGCGCGGTAGCTTTTTCAAGCAACAGTTGGCGTTCCGTGAGACCGCGAGCGCGCAGGAAACGATAGAGAGTGGAGGCCGACAGGCCGGCCTGATTGGCGGTGGCCAGTTCGCGCAGCAGAGCCGCGCCGGTGCGATGCGGGTTCTCGCGTTTGAGCCGTTCGATGAGAGCGGCGGTGTCGGGCGCGACGGCACGGGCTTGTCCGCGATCCTGTCGCGGTTGGGGAGACAACGCGGCCAGACCGTTGCGGCGATAGCGCAGCGACCAATCCAGCAGCGTGTCCACCGAGACCTGGCGGCGGGTGGAATGAGGAATGTCGTAGAGGCGGGCGGCGATCTGCTGCGCGCGCCGAGTGAGTTCGCCGCGGGGCAGCGTCTCCAGCACCAGAGGCGCAATCAGCCCGTAACGAAATAGCGCGACTTTTTCGGCCTTGTCGTCCATCGAGTGTTTCTCCTGGACGGCATCTTACGGTGGAAGGCTTCGCGGTTCCATGCAAATGGTGTGTGGGGAGGCTCAGACGGGCGCTGCGACGGAGGAGAATGCGGCGCGGCGGCCGTCGGGAGCCAGACCGCGCGGCCAGCCCAGCAGATGGCAGCGCACGCCGGCAAACAGGAAGCGATGAGCGGCGATCCAGCCGATGGATTCGAGCATGGTCAGGGCGCGGTGGACGAAGTCGGGCGCGGGAGCGGGTTGAGTCAGCGCGGCCAGCGCGGCGCACAGCGCTTGGGCCTGCGCGCGGAAGCGGCGAACCCAGAACTGGCCGCGCTGGTAGGGCATGGGAGGCGGCGCGGTTTTCGCTGCGGCTGGCAGCGTTTGTCCGCCGAGCAGACGGGCGAGGAGGAACAGCGCCATCACCATCAGGCTCGACCGCAGGTAGGGCAAGATGAACTCCGGCAGTAGAGAGACAGTGCGCCGGCAGGCGTGGCACAAGTAGCGGCGCACGCGAATCACGCCGTCGAAGGCTGTGTCGATGAGCGTGCGCGTGTAGAAGCCATGCGCGCTGAGTGGACGCTTGGTCTGGCACTGCGGACGTGGCTGGGACGATGAGCATCGGGGTTGGATAGCTGCTCGTTGTATTGTTGGACCGAGCCGGCAAATGGGTGTAGGATCTGCATAGGATCTGGCCTCTGGGAGGTACGAACTCCCAAAGTTCATTCCGCGGCGGGGGAACTCTTTTGGTGGTGTAGCCAAGGCGGAGTTCCTCCCGCTCACTTCGATCTATTATGCAGAGACCGCTTCGGCGGCATGGGATTGCTGCGGGATCGTGCCATCCCGCTGGCGTTCGCACGCTCCGCTCCGCGGGCACCTCTCGCTCCCTTCCGGGACGGCGGGAACTAATCTCGGAAAATCGGCTCGCTACGCAGGGGAAAATCGCGACCCGTTACACTGTGGGTGTATCTGGAACGGGTCAAAGACTGGTATGACCAGCTTTCTCCCGCCGTGCAGAAGATCCTTGGCCCTTTTGACGCCATGATGAGCGACTTTCCGCATTACAGCACGATTTTCGCGAGTCAGTTATCGCCCATTGAAAGCAACTTACTGGCGAATTTGGCGGGTTGGATGGTTAGGAATGCACAGGACCAGCTGAAAGAAATGTTTAGTTAGAGGATTGATCTTCTAAGGATGCTGGATCACGAGGCTGACGACCTGACTGTGCGACTGCCCTCCATCAAGAGGTAAAAGGAGTTGGAATAAGCCACTGAAACCCACTCGATGTTCATCGCTTGTTAACTCAGAGAGTTGATGTCGTCAGGTCCACAGTTCGTCGGAAAATGGTGTTTGGTTCTCGTCGGCGGCTGGCGTGCCATCCTCGTTGACATAGGAAATGGATAACATTGGGCCATCGAATCTGAGAATCGCGAACCCTGACATGGCATCGCCTAATTCGTTTGCAGCGTAATTCATCTTCGTGAAGCGCGCGCAGTCCTTCGGCTCTTTGTAATGAGGGGGAGGCGGAGCGTGCGGTATGCAGCCATGCCCGATCAGCCGTGCCTTGTACCCATTCTTGCCGTCGTCATATATCGTGCAACGGTGCTCATGACCGAAAAACCAGCCGTATACGTTTCCGACTTCAGCCTCTTTCAGTAAGTCTTTGACGTCCTGACGAAAGTTCGCCGCATTGTTGTGTTCCGGCTGAAACGCCGATAACGGTTGATGATGAGACAGGAAAATGGTCTTCTGTGTGGGGTTGCCCTGTAATTTATCCACCAGCCACGGCCACTGACTCGCCACCAAAGCGTCCGGCATATCCAGTTCCGCTGCTTTCTCAGGACTTAGAAGCCGGTGCTCGACATATGCGGAGTCGAACGCCAGTATCTGCCAGTTCGAATTACGAAGACAAAAGTAACTTGCAGCCTGGCCAAAGGCGCCCAACACATCACCGAAATAATAGCGGCCTCCGCTGTACATCTCGTGATTTCCGTTCAGAGCGAAGCTGCTGCCCAGGGGGATGTCTTTGGTCGCTGGGTCCGACATCGGCCAGTTCTTCAGGAATGTATCCGCTTCATTGCGTTGGCCGGCATAGTAAATGTCGCCAAGATGGATACAGAGCGCCGGACGGACGGAGCGAATTTGTGCCGCAACCTGCATTGCCGCTGAATCATCCGCTCCCCAGTCCGCCACCAGCACAACGGTGCATTGATCAGGGATGGTGAAGACAAAGTCACTGAGTTGCTGGTGCTGAACGAATGGAGCGTTCCCCACAAACGATGTGTAATACGCGTCAACTAGGCACTCGATCCAGCCGGGATCGAGTGGACCAAACTGCTTGAATGGAGCCGATGCGGGCCCTGGAGTTGTGGCCGCATTGCGTTCAATCGCCTGGTTCATGGCCGATTGGGCCAGGCCAACCCTCCGATCGTGAGAGACGTAGAAATCGGAGTAGGCGTCCAGTTCCTCTTGCCGGGCAGTTTCCAGCGCAATCGCCAGTTCCGCCGCCATGACGCGGGAAAAGTCGTGTCGCACGAGCCTCGAAGGAAAATGCGACATCTTTCCGATCTTATTTCTCACGACAGGGTTATTCTCTTCAAATGCTTTGACCGCATTCTGAAGCGCTCGCCTTACTAGGTTCTGGTTTCCCGTGATTGCATGTAACATTTGTCCTACCAAGTCCAATCTGAGCGAGAATCGCCAAGCTGGTTGTGGGGAAGTTTATCACGAATGGCTCAGATTGTGCGGGATGGTTCAACGGCTGCGGTTACCGCAAACAGGTACCTTCATTCAGTTCATTCCGACTGCATCGTTCGTCCACAAAAGAGTCACGGTCTGTCGTTAGAGGATAGCATTTTCCAATCGAAGGATGAGCATGAAAATCGGACAGGGAATGAGGAGGCCGCGCAGCGGCCGACTTCCTTTCTTTGGTTTTTGGTTTTCAGAGAGAGAACGGTGGTTATGGTCGCGAGCGGTCGTGAGAAAGTGGGAAACCTGCTTTTGGTTTTCCACTTTTCCATGGACGCGAAGCCGGGCGGTGGGAATGTGGGAATCTCGCGCTTTCTGCGAGATTTCCAAGGGACGGTGGAAAGCGTGGGAAACCCGCTCTTGGTTTTCCACGCTTTCCACGGGCCCGGCATTTCCACGGCCCTCCGTTAGCGGAACTTCGGCAAGGACGGCGTCTGGCATTGCCGAAGCAGCTTGGCCTTGGCCGCGCTCATCCGGCGAGCGCATTCGGTGTCGCTGATCGCCAGCGACCGCTTTTCCAGTTCCCGCAAACTCAATCCCGGTTTCAAAAAGCTCTCCCCTTCGGGCAGCGATTGCAGTTTCTCGAACGGCGTCCGGTAGTCCTCGATCTTGTATTTGCGTTGGCGTTTGCCGCGCTCGTCCAAGCTCACTGTCGCGAATCCGCAGGGCCGGTGAAAGTTCAGGTACGGATTTAAATGCTCGGCGTAGAAGTTCTGCAGCTCCCCGGCGTGTGCGCCGGCGATGTGTCCGTAGCCGATCAACTTGCGGATCACCGCACCGTTCTTGCCTTCCACCAGTGCATTGTCCTGGCTTCGGCACGCTCGGCTCTTGGTGAATTCGGCGTGCAACTTCCGCAGCATTTCCGCCACTCGATGGTTGATATACTCCGAGCCGTTGTCGGCATGAAAACCGCGGATCGGAAATGGAAATTGCGCCAACACTGCTGCCAGCACCGGCATCAGATAGGCCTCGCTGATCTTCTCGGCGCAGCCCACCACTTGCCATTGCGTCACCGCATCCACGGCGTTGATGTGATACACGCCCTTGGTTCCCGCGCTGTCCCCTTGATGCACCGTATCCACGCGCACATACCCCGGCCGCCCTTCCGGATCGGGCTTGCGCCGCTGTCCGATGGCGGCCGCAGTGGACTGCGTCGGTTCGAACACCGCCGCCTGGTTGCGATAGCGCGCGCTCGCCCGCAGGTTGTACAAGTGCGCCACGCTGATCTTCGACAGTCGCTCGCACTGCTTCTCTCCGAACTGTTCGTAGGCGCGCTGCAAGATCCGGCGCGTGGCGGGTCCGCTCAACCGCCTGTGTGCCCGATCCACGTCCGCTAACAACGCAATGTCTTCCGCCGTGTACCTCACTGCGAACGCGTGCCGTTGGTACGACTGGGGCCGTATTACGCCGCAATCGAGATACGCCCGGATCAACCGCGTGGTCTGCGCCTCGCTCAACCCGGTCACTTTCCGCAGGTAGGCCCGTACCAAGCCCCGCTCGCCTTTTCCCAAACTTCGGTACTTCTGCGCCGCCAATACCCGCTCCACCCACAGGTATCGTTCCTCCCGCCCGCCACTGCTGAACTCGATCGGCTCGCTCGACCGCAAAAACTCTCGGATCTGATCCCGGCTCAGGCTCTCGGCATTCTGCATCCGTATCTGCACCCGGCCGCGCCACGCCTACCCCATTGTTCCCGTTTTCATGCTCATCTTCCATTGGAAACCGCCCCAGCCAATTCACTAGTTTCATGCTCATCTTGCGTTGGACAATTCTGGATTGACTGACTCGACACCAAGTCGAATCCCGATGTGATACGATGTCCACCTGCAAAAGGAGGCTCGCGATGGCAGATACGGGCAAATCGAGAACCGGCGGCGCAGCTCTCAGCGGTCCGCGCGACTTGAGTCAGGGCGTAATCGTGGTGCTATCCGGAGGCCCGTTTGACTTAATGAATCCCATCGAGGTCCGTGATCGCATGGACCAGATCATCCTCGAGGTCAACGCCGACCCTTATGTGCTCGCCAATACCGGCGCTCGGGGGCTTACGTTCAAGTTGCTGCCGGATCAGCAGCTTAACCACATACACCAGAGCAAATGGAAGGACGTCTGCGGAGTTCTCAGAGGCCTCAAAGCTTCGCCCCTGATCCTGATCGGTCACTCCAACGGAGGAGCGGCGGTACTTGATCTTGCGCGCTGCCTGGGGACGCCCGTGGATTTTGCGTTCACGGTGGATTCAGTCTTCACACTTATCGACAACGGCGACGCGAACAAAGTTCCGCCAAACGTGAAGCTCAATCTGAACCCGCATGTTATTCCGACTGATCTCTGGTGGGAAGCACCGTTTCCATTTGGTCATCCGAACCGCCGGGAGGACAATTCGCTAGACGGAATTCTAAACATTGGGCTTCCATTCCACGAAGGACTAGCGTTCGCCCATCGAGATGCGTTCTACGATCTTGCTGGGGGCGACGATCAATTCATTGGCGGTTACACCTACCCCGAGTTGATTCGGGACGCCACCCTGGCCGTTCTCAAAGGCGCTGATAACGACGAGGTATTTCAGTTGGCGCAGGCGTATCTGCAGGTTTTGGCAAATGAGGTACGTATTCCCATCGACTTTGAGACCACCAACTTAGAGACGACGCTGGAGCCGACTGGCGATGTCGGCCTGTCTCGGGCCCACCGCCTTAGCGCCTCCACGATTGCGGATCTACAAAGACCTTTGAATGAGCTCGAACGAGTTCGTCTCTCCCTGCATGTCCCCGGTGTCTCGCGATGATTTAGCCCAGTCAGGTGTCGTCATTTAAGAGGGGATCTGGTACTGATTCACGTTTATGACCATTTCAATCTGTGCAAAGAAAAAGTGGAGCCGCACCGGTTTTGTTCTGGAGGCGGGCTGTACTTATCGGTTTGCCGCCAAGGGGCAGTGGGTTGACTGGACGATTGTTTACGGCCCGGATGGGGGCACCAGCGGCTCCAATTTCTTCCTGCGGCTTTTTGAGGGCTTTCGAAGGCGGCCGAAGGACAATTGGTTCGCTCTGATCGGCGGTGTCGACGAAGATGACTCGACAACGTTCCTGATCGGCGCATCGCTTCCCATTTTTACGGCCATTCGCGCGGGCGAGCTTGCCTGCTATGCGAACGATGTTCCCTTTGCGTACTTCAACAACAAGGGGTCAGTATCTCTTACGATCGAGCGGCTCGGGGATGCATCGGGAGGTAGAGCCGCCGGATGAGAATTTGCCCGACCGGCGGTGTTCCTCGTCTACCGGGTTAGGTTCACGTGACCGATCTGAACCGGAGTGCCCATTTTGAAAACCGACCGAATGTTTGATAGGTACTACCTTTCGATCGGCGGAGCCCAATTTAATACCCATAGCCTCGCGATGGAACGGAAGGAGTTAGTACGCCGCCTTGTGTGCAAAAGGATCTGCGTCTAAATACTGCCGTTTGAGAGGATGGACATGTGCCGGTACTTTAAAGAAGTAAGCCTCTGAAACGCAGCCTGAATCTGCCCTATATACTCGGCCAGCGCATTCCTCTCCTCGTCGACGTCTTCTAAGGTCCGCAAGTTCTGCCAGGAAGAGATGATCTCTACCAGGCCATTTTCGGCTGCAGCACGCCGAATCCAGTATTCGTAATAATGCCAGATCGAAGACTGCAGCAAAGGACACGGCTCGCAGTCAGCCAGAAGCGTATCGAGGCGCAGCATTGCGGCGAGTAGTTTGCCGAACCCACGCAACGCGCGAGCCCGGGCGTCGCTTTTGGACTCTGGGCTGGAGACTGCGGCCTGATAGTTCTCGACGTTTCTCGCGAATTCGATTAGCGACGCGAGTTTCTCACCTCCAACGGTGAACCCGTCCAAGAGCCGCAATATAACGGTGATCTCGTTGTCAGAGCGAAAGCGCAGTTCGAACGCCAAGAGCTCCTGGAATCTTGGAATGGCGACCTCCATCGAGCCCGACTCCGTTAGAGCCCTTCCGCTCGTCGGATCAAGGTCGAGACGGCGGAGCATCGCTTGAGGAAGCGCCAAAGGGTAACGCTCGGAATAGTAGGCCCGGCACGCGGGATTTTTGAGAATCCTGAGCGCGGCCGTCTGGAATGCGCGCGGCAGAGGATCGGGAACCGTAGCGATCTGTGCGCCGATCTCCACCAGACTGTAGAAGTTGAAAAGCGCATCAAACAGATCGCGTAGGTGGATTTCGGCGAGGTCTGACACCCCCATCGTCGTGTGATCCCGCAGTAGCCGGTCAAGACGCCTTGAGGTTCCATGGGGTCTGACCAGCCGCGCCGCGCCAACGGCACCCGTCTCGTAGAAAAATGTCTGCTGCAAGCTCTCAAAGTTCGCCGAGCGGATATGAGAATCGAGCACCGCGTTAGAGCTCATTCAGCACCTCGTCCAACGGCGCGCGCCAAAGTTCGGTCGGCTTACACATTTCCATGTGACTTTTTTTAGGGATGGGGGTCGCCGGAGGATCCGCTGCGAACGCAAGATTCCTTACGATCTTTTCGTACTCGGCGATGAAAATACGGCGTGCCACGAGATACGACCGTTTGCCGTCCGCCTGGATCGCTTTTTGAGTACGAGTCTCCAAGGCGACCAGGTAAGCAGAATTCTCTGCGAGTTGCTCCACCAGAGGCGAACTGAATCGAAACCCTGTCCATAGCAGCCCAAGAAGCGGGAACCCGCTGCCCACTGCCGCTGCGAGCCGGTCGACGCGAGCGCCCTTATGCGCGGGCGCAAACAGCACCATTCGAAAGCGCTCTAATTCTCCGCAGGCGTTGTCGCGCAGGTCGAGCAAGGCCCAGCGTGTAATGACGGCTCCGAGTGAATGTGCCACGATCGTGATCTCATCATATTGAAACTTCGGTTCGCGCGTAACGGAAGGGGGCAGCGCACGGAGAAGACGGGTTGGATCTTGCGCCACGCTCCTAAGAAATTGGGCGAAGATCCCCGCGCTTGCCGCCATATCGGAGAATAGGCCGTCGTAGCCATAGAAGAAGAGGTCATGCCCGGCAGACTTGGCTTCCAGGGGAAGCAGACTATCAAATTGGCTCCACGTGGTAAGCGGATCACCGCTGTATCCGTGAATGAAGATAATTGCCTTGCGACTTGGGTTAATCGCAAAAAGTGAGTACGTGTCTTCAATGTCCCCGCCGATCGGACGCAATGGATAATGACTTTGCATTTTCGATCCTCAACTGGATTCTCATTTTTTGGGCCCCGTCACTGTACTTTAAGATATACCGTTGCCCCAATGTCGGGCCTGAGTCTGACAAGATTAAGACCTTCAGTTACTCGCCTGGCCTAGCAGAGCGAGCTAGCCGAATGCCAGCAAGTTCCACCCAACCAATTTCTAAAATCCCGCAGAAATCTACGATAGCGCGAACCAAGGCAATTCCCAACATCGAAGAACGATGATACAATCCTTCGCAATGCCCAAGACCAAATCAAGCACAAAGAAGGTCAAATCCGCACCCAAAAAGAAAGCCGGGCAAAAGAACGGCACCGCGGAATTTTTCGCACACCATGCCGCGTTCGCCGCCGGGCACGCGGCCAAGCCCGTAGTGATATCGAGCCCTTCTCCCAACTTTGCTGCCCGACAGGGACAAACGATTCAGAAGCTTGTTCTCCATAACACGGACGGTCCGCTTGCGCCTTCACTCGCGCGGTTGAAGGATCCCCACCAGCAGGTATCGGCCCACTACGTTGTGGACCGGAACGGAGACATCTATCAGCTCGTTGATGATAGCAGTACCGCATGGCATTCCGGAGACAAGGCCGTTAATCAGCAGTCCATCGGGGTTGAAGTGGTGGCTTGGAGCACCACTAAAGGATTGGCTGCTCCGCAGGAGGCTTCCCTTGTAGCTTTAGCCGAGTTCATCCTGGGTGCTTACGCTGTGTCCCTGACAAACGTGATTCCGCATCGTTCCATAGTCGCAACGGCATGTCCGGGTTGGGTATGGCCAACTGACGCCGACCTTGAGACCTGGAAGAATGCCAACCTGGCGAACTAGGATCCGTCGACCCACGATGCATACTTGGCCGGTATTCCACGCCGTTTGATGTGTATTCCACGTGCCTCCATTGCTAGGTCTGGCTTGTCTGGCTCCCCAATTAGAACCGCAAGGATGTGTTCTGTGGTCATCTCTGAGGTGATCGTGGAATTCCGGCTTAGGATCTCGCTGTGTAATTTGGTTCGCGCAGGGCCTACGTTGGCCTCCGCCGGATCCACCACTGCCAGCCAATGCAATAGATCCGCGAATGATTCAGAGTATCTTTTTCCCTATGAGGGCGGCGGACAACCGCCCTTCTCGACACCCGATACGAGCGCAGTCAAGCTCGGCTACCGCATCCAGTGGGACGGCTGGTTTGGAAGACCTCGTTAGTTGACCACGCGGTCTGTGCTCAGCGTCTTTACGGCGTGATTGGCCCGCCGAGCCGCTCGACCTTCTCCCACATCTGCAGATAGCCCTCAGCTGAACGAAAAAGCGTATCCAGGTCCTGATCGCCGAGCTGGTGAAGATCCTCCAGCATATCGGGCAACAACCCGTAATGCGCCAGACCGTCCTGATTGAAATCAAAGATGCGCTGCCCCATTCGATAAGGCTCAAGCGCCGGATCGTCGGCGGCCTTGTCGGCACCTCCTGTTTGCATCCTGTAAAGGACGGGATGCGACTGCTTCGTCTCATAACGCTCGGGATGCGCTCGGCGCTCGGCTTTGCCGTTCTTGAATAGCGTTGCGCCATCGCAAGCATGGGGCCCGAAACGCGGTGACACCATCGGGATGAACGTCATATCAGTCGCGATTCCCACACGGCTGATACCGTTCGCCCGATCGGCTTCCGTGTTGACAACCGTCGCCGCGTAGTGGAATGAATGAGCGAAGTTTTTCGACGAGTTTCCACAATCATCGGGAATGCCGGGCGCGGAATATGGTGCGTCCGGGTCGATCCGCGGCTCCGCCACAAACGGCCCCACCACACCCCCGACCCGCGAAACCATCACGAGGTTACGATCACTGATATCGTATTCGTTCGGCAGATACTCCTTAAGCTTGGTGTTGCCGTAGAAGGCCTGCCCGCGAAAATGGGCGTGCGAAATGATCGCCGGGTATGCATCCGCGTTGCAATCAGCCGCCGCATCGGTGCGAAAGGAAAAATTGTCGCAGCCCGGGTGCTGCCGCGCCAGTCGCTTGCCGATTTCAGCGTAGACACCCTCGACGGATTTGTCCGACATGTGTGCAGTATCGATGATCAAGCCGCGATTCATCAGGGCGGCGATATACCGTTGCCCAAAACCCTCTAGTTGCTCGTGGTTCTTCTGCCCGTAGGGCGTGTCATAGTCCTTGACATAAACGACCCCGAAAATAGCGGGGGAGGGCCGAAACCAGTTGGTGGGCGGGTGGCCGATCGCCGCGCGCTGCTCAAGCCACGCCCCGAGACCACCCAGCACGCACTCGCCGCGCTTGGCGGCGGGCCTAGGGCTACACGTCGCGCGATCCTCATCAATCGCGAAATACTGCGGCTTCGTCGCCTGCACCTGCTCAATCGTCGCGTCTTTATTCTCGCGGTGGATGAGGTCATTGAGCCAGTTATAGGGCTCGATAAACACCGCTGGGCCCCCCAGCTTGTTATTCACGGCATGGATCGGAATAACCGCTCGTGCTCCCAAGCCCCACAGCCAGTCCGCTTCTCTTTGCGGCTCCAGCTCCTCTTCTGTGCCGAGGCCGATCTCGCCAAGCTGATCGACCTCAACGCCCAGAATGACCGCCAGTTTGTTGTGCAGGATGATGCGTCGCGCCTCCGCGGCGCTGTAGGCGATAGCCATCCATGCGCTGTTCTTGGCAGCCAACTGCTTCATCCCTGCGAGCTGCGCTTCGATCGACGCCTTCTCCTGTACCAAATCAATGTGCCCGTGTTGGACCTTGCCGGTGAGAAACTGCGCCGCCAAGTTGTCGGTCGCCAGCGCGACCATCAGTCGCAGCCCGCCGTCATAGCTGCGGCGGATCTGCGTGACATGCATTTGTTGATGAGCGCCCATCAGATGATCGGGAAAGTTATCGAACTCCGGCCCTCCTCGCCGCTTGTGCGGAAACAGGATCGATCCCAGGATCGATCCGAAGTCGTAATGCAAGAGCTGCGAGCCGTTAATGAACGCCTCGGAAAAAGGACCGCCGTGATGCCCCCGCTCGCAATAAGGGATATCCCGCGAAATCGCGGTCGGATCGTCGTAATCCTCGATGCCGCCGCCGGGAATTCCCCACAGAGTCGGGATGCCTTTCATACCGCCGAAGCCCATATACGACATCGGGTGCGTATAATAGTCCGCAAAGCCCCACACCGGGACGCGCAAATCCGGCGGCGGAGCTGGCGTAAACCGTATCATGTCGACGTTGATATGGCCATTTGGCACTTCATCCAAAACCCGCATTCGTGCCGTGAGTCCCATTAGGAAATCAGGAAGCTCGACGCCATCCTGCCGGAGCTGATCAGAATTATGGCCTGTGGCTGCCCCAGCGATCACATAGGCGCCGTCGCGCACCGACGCCCCATCGGGTAATGCCAGGCTGGGGACACGCTGCCACCACGAGCGTACCTGGCCGATGAGTGCGGCTTCTTCTCCCGACGGCGTCAGCACCTCCAGTTCAAGCCGCTCATACAGCAAATCCTCGCTTCCGCCGATGCGAAAACTCCAATAGCGGTTACGCCGGTCGAGCATGAAGGCGGGCGATGTGATCGCGCTCGGCGCGCTTCCTGCGGGCTTGACGATGGTCGTTATGAGGCAACGCCCACTTTGACCGAGCGGGTATTTAAGGTCTCGCCAGTAGTGGCCGCCCAGTTTAGATACGGCAAAGACCGTCGATGAGATCTCCTGGCAGTAAGGCTGGCCGCGAAACGCGCTTCCTTGCTGTTGCCAGTCGGCGATGCCGTTTTCAAAATCAAAATTCTGTCCGCCCGCCGCCACGCACAAGCATGAATAAACGACACCGAAGAGGACGTAACGCGGCATCCTATGGCCTCCTTTTGTATGTCTGCTCAGGATAATACGCTGGCTACGTTTCCAGGTAAGGCGTGATCTGTGGCGAGCCTGTTCTCCGGGTTCTTACTCATAAAACGAACTCGTATGGATCTCGAGGGTTCCGGCAAGAAATGCAGGGCAAGCGGGCGTCGCGCCCGCGAACCGGCAGGAGAAACCAATACAACTTTTCAGGTTGCTCACCAGACACAGGCTCGTACCGATTGCAAGGTATCGACATCCTGCAGAATTGTCCAACGCAAGATGAGCATGAAACTAGTGAATTGGCTGGGGCGGTTTCCAATGGAAGATGAGCATGAAAACGGGAACAATGGGGTAGGCGTGGCGCGGCCGGGTGCAGATACGGATGCAGAATGCCGAGAGCCTGAGCCGGGATCAGATCCGAGAGTTTTTGCGGTCGAGCGAGCCGATCGAGTTCAGCAGTGGCGGGCGGGAGGAACGATACCTGTGGGTGGAGCGGGTATTGGCGGCGCAGAAGTACCGAAGTTTGGGAAAAGGCGAGCGGGGCTTGGTACGGGCCTACCTGCGGAAAGTGACCGGGTTGAGCGAGGCGCAGACCACGCGGTTGATCCGGGCGTATCTCGATTGCGGCGTAATACGGCCCCAGTCGTACCAACGGCACGCGTTCGCAGTGAGGTACACGGCGGAAGACATTGCGTTGTTAGCGGACGTGGATCGGGCACACAGGCGGTTGAGCGGACCCGCCACGCGCCGGATCTTGCAGCGCGCCTACGAACAGTTCGGAGAGAAGCAGTGCGAGCGACTGTCGAAGATCAGCGTGGCGCACTTGTACAACCTGCGGGCGAGCGCGCGCTATCGCAACCAGGCGGCGGTGTTCGAACCGACGCAGTCCACTGCGGCCGCCATCGGACAGCGGCGCAAGCCCGATCCGGAAGGGCGGCCGGGGTATGTGCGCGTGGATACGGTGCATCAAGGGGACAGCGCGGGAACCAAGGGCGTGTATCACATCAACGCCGTGGATGCGGTGACGCAATGGCAAGTGGTGGGCTGCGCCGAGAAGATCAGCGAGGCCTATCTGATGCCGGTGCTGGCAGCGGTGTTGGCGCAATTTCCATTTCCGATCCGCGGTTTTCATGCCGACAACGGCTCGGAGTATATCAACCATCGAGTGGCGGAAATGCTGCGGAAGTTGCACGCCGAATTCACCAAGAGCCGAGCGTGCCGAAGCCAGGACAATGCACTGGTGGAAGGCAAGAACGGTGCGGTGATCCGCAAGTTGATCGGCTACGGACACATCGCCGGCGCACACGCCGGGGAGCTGCAGAACTTCTACGCCGAGCATTTAAATCCGTACCTGAACTTTCACCGGCCCTGCGGATTCGCGACAGTGAGCTTGGACGAGCGCGGCAAACGCCAACGCAAATACAAGATCGAGGACTACCGGACGCCGTTCGAGAAACTGCAATCGCTGCCCGAAGGGGAGAGCTTTTTGAAACCGGGATTGAGTTTGCGGGAACTGGAAAAGCGGTCGCTGGCGATCAGCGACACCGAATGCGCTCGCCGGATGAGCGCGGCCAAGGCCAAGCTGCTTCGGCAATGCCAGACGCCGTCCTTGCCGAAGTTCCGCTAACGGAGGGCCGTGGAAATGCCGGGCCCGTGGAAAGCGTGGAAAACCAAGAGCGGGTTTCCCACGCTTTCCACCGTCCCTTGGAAATCTCGCAGAAAGCGCGAGATTCCCACATTCCCACCGCCCGGCTTCGCGTCCATGGAAAAGTGGAAAACCAAAAGCAGGTTTCCCACTTTCCCACGACCGCTCGCGACCATAACCACCGTTCTCTCTCTGAAAACCAAAAACCAAAGAAAGGAAGTCGGCCGCTGCGCGGCCTCCTCATTCCCTGTCCGATTTTCATGCTCATCCTTCGATTGGAAAATGCTCTGCCCTCCGAGGCCACTGGATTTCAGACTTCAGCGGACTCTGAAGCCCGCGAGTCCCGACCTGATGCTCTATCATGCAAATCGCCTGAGTTCAGGATTGCCGCACGGTCGCCTGGTCACCCACGTTATCGCCTTCTAACCTCCTGCAGGAGAGTCTCGAAGTGTCCAAATTCCATCTCTTCCAGGAAGGGACTTCCGGCCGCTCCGAACAACGCGTTTGCGCCAGGCACTCGCCGGAACAGAACAGCGATGCGCTCGAGCCATGGATCGCGGACGGGGCGCAGGAATATCGATGCTCCTTCGGGCGAGAATTGCACCGTCGCAAGACTATGTGCCCTGCCAAGCGGCTCCCGCTGCAAACGGAGCGGGACGAAGATCGGATGTAAGCGAATAGTAAGCACATATGGGAACAGAGAACTGCCCCACGTGCCGCCAAAGATGAGGCTATCGTCTTCGAGCGCATGGACGGAACCTGGGGCCTCCTCAGTCACGCAAACACTCTCGCCCGGCCTTAGCGAAAAGACCGCCCAACCCAGGCTGCCGCAATAATGATGGGCCTGCGTGCTGACAAAGCCGGGATCGTCGATGGGCAGGGCGATTTCGAGCGGCTCATTCCTCGGTTTGCTTAGGTCCAAATCCTTCTCGACCCAGGCAACCGTAGTGGCAACCGAGACGTGGAGGGAATCGTCGATCTGTAGTCCGAATTCGCGCGGCAGCAGATTCCGTCGGGCAAGATCCCGTACCCTTTGCAGGTTCTGCGGCCGGTATGCGGAGACCAGAGCGTCCCAGTCGGCCGATCGCGCGGACGGTTGCCACTTTGTATAGGCTTCGTAAGCTCTTACTGCAAGCGGCGCGCGGTGTTCCTTGGTCCAGTGCTCCCAGCCAATCCGGCAATTCTTGGCGACCAAGCGCAGGGCGACGGTTGTGGGCGATTCATTCGCGATATCAATTGACGCGTTCACACTTGCTACAAGCTTCCCCGATGCTTCGAAGAAAGCCTGGAATTCGCCTTGGCTGGCGGTTCGCCAGGCGGCTTCCCACGCGCGGCCACACTCTCCGAGAATCTCACGCTCATGTCGGCCAATGGCCGCGGCGTCCGCGGTTACATGCGGTAGCCGATCGGGTATGACGAACAGCTCCCCGTGGGTCGCTGCGCGCTCGCGTGGCGCACCTGCAGAACCGCCGCCGAAGACGACGAAAGCTGCCCAAAAAACCGGGCACGCCAAGCGCTCATCCTCGATCGCGCTGCGTTTTGCCGCCGCCAGCGCATCGGCAGTTGTCATTGCGGAATCCAGCAATGGAGGGTAGACCGACTCCATGAATTCGGCCGCCGGATCGTCGTCGACTTCCCACATACTTGCGATGACCGATCGGGCCCCTGCAAACAGCCACGCGCGTACCAATCCTTGAATGCCTTCGCCGCGAGTCAACTTACCCAACCCCGACTCGCATGCGGACATCACAACGAGCTTCGCGCTAGTCCGGAGGTCCATCACGTGGCGAGTTGTCAGGACACTGTCACGCCGATCGCCGCGCTCGCTTTCGGCAAAAAAGAGCGCACCATCGGAATATGGGTGTTTTCCAGCGGTTCCGTGACAAGCCAGATGAATGTACTCCGCTTCCTTCAACAGTTGTGGGTCGGAGAGGCGGTCTTTTCGTGCATTGACATCCAGCAGGACGACTGGCTCGGCGCTGGGGGCCCGTTTGAATCCGCCAACCAGCGCTGCGATCGTCGCGATTTCCCTGCGCGTACCGGGGAGCGGAGGACGTTCGGCCGATGAGTAAGCCGGATCGCCAACACCTACGAAGGTGCCGCCGGGCTGACCACGCCGGTAGCGCCCCTGGCGCAGATCTACGAAGACTGTCGCGGAGGGTGTATATTCGGTGGAAAATCGCCGAATCAAGTAGTCGAAATCGCGCCACGAGCGAGCTTCGCGCATTTCGTCTACCAGCAGATCGAGGGGAAGGAGGTTCAGAACGCCATCGGTGGCAATAACAAGATGCCGCACCGTCTCCATGGCCACTCCTGCACGGCTCCATATGGGCCGCAGCAACAGATCAAAAGCACGGCGGGCCTCCGCCTGAAAGAATGGGAGCGAAAGCGCACTCCCAAATCGTTCGATCATGTCGAGCAGTTTGCGGCACAGCGCCTCAATCGCTACAGTGGGACCGAGCGGGACGACGTCCATCCAGGACTCGGTGACCGCGATCGCGTACGCACCATCTGGATGTGTTCCCGGGGGCAACAAAACAACGTCGCTCGCAGCTCGTTTCCCTTGATCGGATTGGCCCAGAAGTACAAATTCGAGGAACATCTCGTTCTCGCTCAGAGCTTCGCGGAGGTCCGATAGGCGCGCGGGCTTCTGTACTGGCACGGATTGTAGATCATCCGAATGGATAGTCTTCAAGGCCAAGGCATCCCTTGCCGCGCTCAGTTCCGCCACCCGTTTCCGATAGTCCTCCTGCGTGCGCTCCTGCTCGGCGATGGACTCCTGGGACGCGCTTTCACGCATTACAAGTCTGCTGTTTTCGTCGAAGGATGCCGTTCCAGAAACCACGATGGGCGGAGCGCTCTGCAGTTTTTGGAGCTCCGCTTCAACGCCCGAGAGCTCGGCCGCGAGGTGCGGATCGTGAGTGAGTTCGAGCTCAGCGGCATCGAGGAGCAGCCTTTCCTGAAACTCCTGTGCGCGGAACGATTCCAGGCAATAGAGACCAATGTCCAGCGGCAGCCATCCGGAGAATGGCGAATTCCGGGCAAGGGCATCGAGAGAATCCAGGGATGCCCGGCCTGGGACCATCTCACCGGCGGTGTGCTGCATAGAACCGATGCCCAACGGCTCGGTAGGCGGAAGCAGGAAAGCCGAATGAATGACGGCCTCGAATTCATCGATCCATCGTTCGATGATCGTGGAAGGCTTGGAGCCCCGCACTTCTTGATGAAGAGCCGCCAGCGCGTAAGCTGCGAGCGCGATAAAGCGTCCCGCGTCCGCGGCGGTATCCGATTGTGCTGATGCTCCAGGATGAAATAGAGCCGCGCGCAGCCAGTAGAGATCCACTCCGATGTGCCCAAGTTTCTCGGTCGCCAACGCAATCGCTCGTTCGCAATGCGCGGTCGCCTCGAAGCGATTGCCGGACGCCACATATGCCCGGGTCAGGTTGAAATGAGCCGCTTGTTGCCACGCCTGTGCCTCGTGCTCACGGGCGAGTTGCAACATCATTTCAAATGAATCTAGAGACTCGCGAACGCGGCCGGCGCGCAGGAGCGCCCTGCCTCTTTGTCCATGGACAGCGATCTGGCCAAAAGTGTCCGCGAGCTGTGAGAGGATAAGCGATGATTCCTGGATTCGCCGGAGTGCTTCGTCAATGTCGCCGAGGTTGGTGAGAACCACACCCATGTTTCCGAGCAACCCTGCGCGGGTGACCTGCCGGATGCGTGCATCGGGGAGTTCTGCACGCTCGATCTCCTGCAGCGCGACGGAAAACCATTTGAGCGCCTCCTCATTGTCTCCGAGTTCCTTGTGGACGTTTGCCAGGCTCTCCATGGAACTCACTACCTGCAGAACGTCTCCGCGTTCGCGGTAAATTTGCAACATGGCCTCTCGATCAGCAGCGGCGCGCCGCAAGTCGCCGCGGGATTGCTTGAGGGTGAGCAACAAATCGGTCGCAGCCTTCTTAATGTCCTCAGGCCCCGTGAAGGAATGCAGCGAGGGCTTCGCGCCTAGACCGGCGGCGAATCGCAGAGCTTCCTTTGCGGCATGGAACGCAGCGACATGGTCTCCGATTTGCCAATGCACCCAAGCGATGTTTGTAAGCGCGTGCCCGATTATGAGCGGATCGCCGATTTCCTGACCCACCGCGAGCAGTCGCCGCGCGCAGACCAGCCCCTCCGCGGCGCGACCGCTAGAAACGAGGCCGCTGAATACGTTTTGGAGCGCAAAGGCATTGCCTGAATGGTCGCCACAATCGCGAGACATCCGATACATGTCCTTCCAGTGCCCGACTCCAGCATGCAGAGGCGTCGGCGGACCCTCGACAAGCTGAAGGATTAAGGAGAAGTCTTTTTCGGAAACCGTAGGTTCGTTGAGTTGCGTAATAGGATCCACGACCCACTCCTTGATTTTGCGGCGACGTGACGCCTAAATCGGTATGTTCTCGACGTAGCTCCAGGTGTACTCCGCGACTCGTTTTGCGACTGCTGGAGCGACGGCGGCCAGCACGTTCGCCTCGACCGTTACCTTTCCCGAGGAATGACGCAGCGTGACATCCATGGAGCGGAACTTGAAGAAGAGAACTCGGGTCACCATGGTCTTCGCGTCGAGCACAAACGCCATCAGCGAAATCGTCGACCCGCCATTTGAGGCAGGCTCGGCAACCGTCACCTGGAAGCGAGCGGCCCTTGCGGCCTGGCTCTCTTGCTGGAAAATCGTCAGCCATGGCCCCTCTGACATGGACTTCATCGCCGTCAATGTGGACTGCACCACGGCGAGCGCTGTAGTAGCTGGCCCAAGGAGAACAGCAGCGACCGACAGGATAGCCTGATTGGCTTCGAAGTCGTCGCCCGTTCCGCGGTGCTCTGAAAAACCACGCTCCTGGACGGCCCAGCCGAGATGTTCAAGAACGTCGAAATAGGCTTCATACCAGGCGCGAATATCCTCACGTGCGGGTACCTTGCGATTGGCTGCCAACTGTGCAAGGAGCGAGCAATTCACGACAGCCTCGCGTAAGCCAGAATCTATCCCTGCAACGAACGATACTATATCCGAGCCCACGACCATCGCCTGGTTTCTTGTCTCCTCGAACACATTGGGCGCTGTTCCGGGGGGAGGTCCCCGCCTCCGCCGTGGCACTTGTGCCAACTCCAGCCCCTTAACGAACGCCACGGCTTGCTGAGCGTTTTGCGTCATATCCCTTAAATTGTCAGCTACTACCCAACGGAAATGCGTGCCAACTATTCTACTATGCGAGTTGGTGCCCCGATGAATCACCGGGTAACGCCGCTTCTGACCTGCTTCAGTGAGACACTGCGGGAGCTCTTGCGAGACAAAAACGCCGGTCCATAATCGAAGAACACCGCTCCGGCGACGGAGTTCCAGACGAGTGAGCGCCTACGCATGAAACTGTCGGTCACTTCCGAAAGATCGAGCCGGCAGATCGAGTTCGCCGCCGGGCTGGCGTGGACACGGCAACCGGAGATCAACGATAATCTTCCTGTATCAGGAGGCAACGACCGCAAAAACTCGGACAAATCGGATCTGGTTGGCTGCGGTTTCAAGCGTTATGGCAAACTCCCGTGAAGGTATGCGGCGTTTGGAAGGAAGTGAGCGGTCCCCCGTTTCGGGCGCGTCTCTGGTCAAGCCTACAGATCCAAGTCAGAAGGTGACGATTACAATCCGCGTCCGCCGGACACCGAATACGCCTTATCTTGATCCTCGTCAGCCTGCATTTTCCCATTCCCGAAAGACGTTGTCCCGTGAACAATTCGAACAAGTACGAGGGGCAGCGCCCAAGGATCTGGAGAGTGTCGTGGACTACGTACTTGCCCCGGGACTTACCGTCATCGAGACAAGCATTCCACGCCGAACTGTGATAGTTCTGGTAGCGTTGTCGATGTAGGCCGTGGGTTCGGTGTCGAACTCAATGACTACAAGACTGATCGCCAGACCTATCGTGGTCGAGTTGGCTATGTATTCGTTCCTGCAGCGCTAGAGAGCATCATCGAAGGCGTTTTTGGACTTGACAACCGTCGAGTCGGGGATCGACTGGCGGTTAAAGCCACGACCGCCGGAACCCTTACGCCACCGCAGGTTGCCCGCCTCTATAATTTTCCCCAAGGCATTAGTGCCGATGGCCAGACGATTGGCATCCTTGAATTGAAGGGCGGCTATAAAGGTCCGGCACTTAAGGCATTCTTCGATACACTTGGGCCTGGTTTTCGACCGCCTAATCCCATTGACGTCAGTATCGACGGCACTGTAAATCAGCCAGCTGGCCCATTCTTTGACCCTGAGGTCGTGGGAGACATTTGTGTCCCGAGTGCGGTGGCCCAGGGCGCAACAATTGCTGCGTATTTCGCGCCCATGACACAGATGGGCTGGGTCGATGCCCTGAACAGGATGGTCCATCCTGGCCCTGGCGATCCCAATCCATCCGTGATTTCAATCAGCTGGCTTCTCGCTCGCGGCGACGATAAGACGACTTTGAAGGCCGACGGGATTACGTTTGACACCGTCAACGCCATTGCGTCAATCTTTCTTGATGCTGCCACACTTCAGAATGGCCCAACGATTCTGGTCGCTTCGGGCGATTCGGGATCTCAGAATGGCGTCTTGGACGGGAAGGCTCACGTGTATTATCCCCAATCGGACCCGTGCACGTGCTGCGGCGGCACGGAGATTCGCAATGTCAATGGTACGTTATTTCAGGAGGGCACCTGGGTGCGGACTCCTTCGGATGCTGATGCCACAGGCGGTGGAATTAGTGACTACTTTAGCGTGCCGGCTCATCAACAGGGTGCTGGAGTTCCCGGCTCAGTCAACGATGGGCACGCAGGCCGGGGTATTCCCGATATTGCTGGCAACGCGAGTCCGGCTAGCGAGATACCTGATGACTGTTGACGGCTTTACTTCTCCATTCGCCGGTACGAGTGCCGTCGCTCCGCTGTACGCGGGATTGGTCGCGATAATCAATAGCCTCCTTGGAAAAACCGTCGGGTTCCTGAATCCGACCCTCTATAGCCTTGGAAGAAATGGTGGGGGGTTCCGCGACATCGCTGATGGTGGTTCAAACGCTTCTATGGCGACTCCCGGTTACACTTCCGGCCCCGGTTGGGATGCCTGCACCGGTTGGGGCAGTATCGATGGAACTGCTCTGCTCGAAGCCTTAAGGGCACAAGGAGCCCACATTAACAACGGAGAATAAATCCTCTGTGGGTTCAGGCCCAGACGAAACGCTCGTGGAATCCTCGGGCCACCCAGGTAACACCGGTACAATGCGGGCCGGTAGAACTCGTTGACCTGGCGCAGGACCATGCCCAGATTTTTTTTAAGCGGCAGCGGACCTTCTCTTTGCGAAAACCAGAAGGTCGGCTCGCGCGAAACAACCCACCCAGTTGCCCACCCACAGGCGTATTTTTGGTGCTTAAATTGAATTTTCTTGCAACAATATTTACTGTATAATCAAGTGGTTAGGAAAAGCGGGCTGGCTACGAACCAGAAGGTCGGCAGTTCGAATCTGTCCGGGCGCACCAGAAAATCAGGCTCTCCGCCAATAATGGGTTTCTCTCCCGGCCGGGTCGCAGAGCGCGCCCGGCCGGTGCAACCGAATCCCAATTGCCGGGAAGGCTACTTACCTTCTTTCTCCGCGCGCCGCTTCATCATCTCCTCCATGCGTTTGGTAGAGGGCGGCACTATGTTCTTGCTTCGCAGATAACCGACCATATTTCCGTAACATTCCTGGTCGTGGCCGAAATTGCCGTAGAGCGACGCCAGACGCGGCGTCTCGCCGCGAAAGCCCCGGACACCGGACAGATAATTCTCGGGCGTTGTTCCGTTGTAGGCGGTGTCGCACTCGTCGAAGGAAGCTTTCAGCGCGGCTAACAAATCCGCCTTGCTGGTCTTGGACCCGGCGTCGCTTTTTTTGCTCGCGCCGTTGATGCCCGAGCAACTGCCCATCTGGGCTTCGGCCACGTGAGCCACCCACCCGCCGAAAGTACGCTGCGACGCGCTCAGTTTGAAATCGTAATCCGCATCCGGCATCGCCTCAGCGGCGGCCAGCAGATTCATCTTAATGCCCATGTAGGACTGCTGGAGATCCTTCACCAGCGCCTCGGCATTTTGCGCCTGGAGGGCGCAAGCTCCCGAGAGGGCGAGAATCGCGACAACAATGTATTTCATGAACTTTCTCCTTGGAATGGAACTGAAATTTCTGTTTTACTCGCGATTGCAATTGTACACCCGTCCGGTATGCGGGCGTCAGTTCGAAATCTTGTCCAGACAGATATCCTCTTCCAGCCTCTGGCCGGGGTGGAACGAGAAAATGCTGCGGGATGTCCAGGAATGATTGTACGCGCCGGGATCGTCGATGGTGACGTCATACTTCATCGTCTGAGGATCAGTTCGCGTAAATTTTTCGATCACGCGCAACTGTTCGGTGTGGGGATGCCCGGCATCGTCCAGCCACGTCCTGTCATTGAATCCGACGGAATCCACCACCAGCGTATCTCCCGCCCAATGGCCGATGGAGTGGCCCAGCCAATCGGGATTCGGGTCTTCGGGTTGAGCGCGCCCGTCCATCCACACCTGCCGCCAGACGTGTGCACCGCCTTCGTACATGAACAGAATTCGGGTGGGTGTTTGCACGATCTCGAAAGGACGCGCCATCAGCATAATGCGGGGAACGCCGGGAGGCAGGCAGCGCCGATCCAGATCGTTCCGCGGCATGGCGCGGTTCTTCTGAAATTTCAGCTTGGCCGAGGCTTGCAACGAAATCTCTGAGCCGGAAGAGAGGTTCGATGCCAGGTCCGCCACGTGCCGAGGCAGCCACACGCCGTTACCGCTCAAATCAGGATGCCCGTCCGCCAAACGCGCCACCTGACCCTGCGCCTGCAGGACCGCGAGCGCCGCCAAAAAGAAGCAATATTTCATTTCTTTTTCGCGTTTCCGATCATGTGCATCGAGCTTTTTTCGTCTTCCTGGCAGATGTTCTCCATCAGCTCCATCCCAGGGTGCCAGCGCACTGTGTTGTAAGCCGTCCAGGGCTTCGAATACGCGCCCGGATCGTCGATGGTCACCTCATACTTCAGCGTCAAAGAGTCGGTGCGGGTGTAGCGTTCGGTCAGGTGCAGCTTGTCCGAAGTTGCATGGCCAGCTTGATCCAGCCATGCGAGTCCGTTGAAACCGGTGACATCCACTACCAGCGTGTCGCCCTCATAGTGACCCACGGAATCGCCCAGCCAAGTTGGCTTGACGTGCTTGGGATGAATTCCTTTCGGATCGATATTGACAATACGCCACAGGTAATTGTCGCCTTCGAAGACGAAAATTACTTGATCGCGCGTCTGGATCATCTGAAACGCATAAGGGTCGAACATGAAGCGCGGCACGCCCACCGGCAGGCACCGGGCCTCCGGGTCGTCTTTGGACAGATTTTCCACGCGTTCGTTGAAGGTCTTTAGGCTCCAGGGAAGAAATGGGACGTCCACGTGTTTGTCGGCGCTTTTCACGCCCTTCCACTTGGTCTCGGCGACGTTGCCGTTGAAGCCCGGGAACCACGCGCCGTTGCCGCCAAAGTCCGGACGGCCGTCGGCCAAGTGCGGTGTAGGTTCCGCCACAGGCTTGCGCCCTGGCTGCTGCTCCACGCCGAAGCCCGGGAGGAACGGCCCAGGATCTTTGGCGAGGTGCTCTTTGGCGACCGGCGCGTTTTGCTGCGCAGGCGGCTGTTGAGCGAAGCCGGAAGCAGGCGCCAGCAATGCCACGCCGGCAAAAACCAGCCAGGCTGAGGTAACTAGCCCACAAAGCCGCAGGCGCGCCTCAACGCGCAAAGGTAAGCTCGCCCGCGCCTTCGTTGTGGGCGATTTACCTAGTAGCGCAAAGGGTGCGGCGCGCACCACAGAACAGGCCAGGAAATTCCTCGCACCGCACTCCGTTTTGCGCGAGTTCCTCAGTAGCGCAAAGGGTGCGGTGCACACCACAGAACAGGCCGGGAACTGCTTCGCGCCGCGCTCCGTTTTGCGCGGGTTACTAAGAAGAAGCGGCGCTTTCACGCTCTAGCGATCCACCTTCGTCGACAGGCCCTTCTTCTCCAAATCGCGAGCGCCGCTCAGCGCGTCCAGCATCATGTAATTGCCTTCGTGGCAGGCGTACTCGTAAATCTTGTAGCTGGGATCCAGCTTATACGGCATGTGGAGGGTCCAGGGCTTGGTCCACGTTTTAGGATCGTTCACCGTGAGATCGTAGCTCAGCTCGGTCGGCGAGATGCGCTTGAAGCGCTCGGTCAAGACGGCGTCATCGGAAAAAAGTCCGCCGCCGGCGCCGGGTTGTGCCTTCAGGTTGGTGGTTTCCACCACCAGCGTATTGCCTTCCCAATGCCCGCGCGAATCGCCCATATACATGCGGATATCCTTGCCCACGTGCGGACGCCCGCTCAAAGGAATCACGCGAGTCTCGTGAATCATTTCGTTGCGGATGATCACGTAACCGGGTGCCTGAAGAATCTCGTTGCCGAAGTTGTAAAGCGTCGGAAGCATACTGCTAACCAGGCCGCGCGTGATGCAGCGGCTGTAAATATCGAAGTCCTCCCAGGAGTCCACCTTGGTTGGGAAGTGGCTGCCGGGCCCGAGTCCGCCTCGCAAACCGTGCACTGCCGCCTCTCCCGCGGGAGTCAACGGGGGAATTCGGCCGTCCGGAGGATCGATCACGAGCGAAGCTTGACGGTCCGGCTTGCCGCGTTCCACCCAATACGAAGGAGGATTGATGGTGACCTTCGTGTTCGTGTCGGTTGCGATTTCTTCGCTATCCTCGGAGGCCTGTTTTTGGGACTGACTCTCCCGCTGCGCCAATTCCGCGTCCGTGAGTTCGGATCGGGTACCCATGCTGACCGGCCGCTGCATTGGAATGCGCGCGGTAGCCGGCCATTCTCCCTGAAGGTCCGGATCGCCCCAAGGCGTTTTGGGAGGCGTCCAGTTTTTCTTAGCCGATGCCGTAGCAATCTTGGCGGCAGGCGCTTGGGCGGCCACCGGTAAGGACGAAAGCGCCGCAACCAAAAGCGAAGCGAAAACGCGGTATTTCATGCGAGATCTCCTTTCCCTCACTGCTCGAAAGCGCCCAGGTGCGGCGCACCTCACCCACTCCGGCCAGGATGCCGGCCGTTACTTTGCCAGCTATTTTTGATTGTCGGGAAGGTCGGGGTTCGATCCACCGACAAACAGCTTCTTCCCATCCTTAAACGTCACGCTGCTGCCATTGGCCCGGTTCGTTCCGTTCTTGGCCTGATATCCCTGAATCGCCAGCTCCGTGCCCACTTCGAGCGACCGCTTGGTGAACCCTCTGCGCAGCATAATATTGGGGCTGCCGCATTCGACCATCCAATTGGTGACGGTGCCATCCGGATTCTTCACGTCGATGTGAATCCATGCGTGCGGATTGATCCATTCCATTTCGGTGACCGTTCCAACCAAATGGACTGGCTTGCCTTTGTCGAACTCCGCTTCAAATGCATGATGCGCCCACGCCGGCGCCACCGCGAGAATCAGACCCGCCACCGCAGCCACCATCGCTAATCTTCTTCGCATTCGGGTTCCTTCCTGTTCTGAAATTTTATATCAGTTCCAACTATTTCGTTTTCTTCTGCTCTTCCGCGCGGGCTCCGCTCAGAATGTCGCCCATCGCGATGTTGCCCTCATGACAGGCGTACTCCAAAAGCTTGTAGTTATCGTCGCGCTTCAACACGATCAGGATGGTCCAGGGCTTGGTCCATGTTTTGGGATCGTCGATGGTGGCTTGATAGTTCAGCGTGTTGGCGTCCACCCGCGTGAGGCGCTCCGTCAGCTTCAAATCCGCGCTGTGATGGCCGGGATCGCCCGGATAGCCCGCGCCATTGGAACCGATCGCGTCTTTATCGGTGAAATTGGTGGTCTCAATCACCAGCGTGTTGCCTTCCCAATGGCCGCGCGGATCGCCCATGTACTCGCGGATCGCGGAGTTCAGATGCGGACGACCATCCAGCGGGATGACGCGGGTCTCGTGGATCATTTCATTGCGAATGATCACCAGCCCGGGCGCCTGCAGAATTTCGTTCCCATTGTTGTAAATCACCGGAATGATCGACCCCAGCACGCCGCGCGTAATGCAGCGGTAATAGAGATTCAGATCGGCGTAAGAATTGGCCTCGCCGCGCCAGGCTCCCGGAAATCCTTTTCCGCCGCGCGCTGTTTTGCGAAGCTCCTGCTCTTCCGGCGTCAATGGCGGCAATCTTCCATCCGGCGGATCGATGATCAGCGAAGTTTGGCGGGTCGGCGTGCCGCGCTCCACCCAATACGACGGCGGGCCAATTCCCACGGTGCTATCGCTGGCCGCGGTGGATTCGCTATCGGCCTGCGCTTGTTTCTGCGCTTGTGCTTCTTTCTGCGCGAATTCCGCGTCCGTCAGCGTGGTCCTGGTTCCGAGTTTCACGGACCTTTGCATGGGCACGCCCATGTTGCCGGGCCACATCCCTTCGAGATCGGGATCGCCCCACGGCGTCTTCGGCTGTGTCCAGTGTTTCGCCGATTTCGCGGTCTGGCCTGAGACCGCGGGCAGCAATATGCCAGCGATTGCGATTATGGGGAGAACAAGCCGGTTGCGCATGCAAATCTGCTCCTTATTTGCTCGGTTCCTTCTTGAATTTCCCGTAGAGCAGTTCTTCAGAGAACTCCACGCACTTGAATTCCAAGAGCTGGGCGTTTTTTTCCACCTTGCGGTACAGCGGCATATTGATCTTCCAGGGCCGCGTGAACACGGAGGGGTCCTCGATGGTGGCTTCGTAATTCAGATGATACGGATCGACGCGCGTGTAGCGTTCCACCACGTGCAATTGGTTGCTGGCGAAATCGCCGGCGCGGTCGAACCAGGCCAGCCCGTTCAAACCCGTGACATCCACTACCAATGTGTCGCCTTCCCAATGCCCGTTGTTAGTTCCCATCCAGGTATCCGATCCGGCCTCTTCCGGCTTGCCCATATTCACTAAACGATTCGCGCTGGCGAACTCGTAGACAAACATAATGCCGCGCGGCGTCTGCACAATTTGAAATGGATACGGCATATAGTTGGCGCGCGGAATGCCCGGCATGTAACATTTGGCTTCGGGATCGTTAGTGCGGCGGTTGGCCCAATTCGCCTTCTTCTTTTCGAGAGCCGTCGGTTTGTACGGGATCACGCCGCCCTCCACCACGCTTTGTCCCGCCGGCTCCGCATTGATCGAGCCAGTCTCCCACATGGTTCCAGGCTGGGCGGAATGATCTTCCAGATCCCAATTGGCGGTGTTGACGGCCTCATAGATTCCGCTCAAATCGGCATGGCCATCCGGCGTCCGGGGGGCGCGATAGGTCTGCGCCGGGGCTGGCGCCGCAGCCAGCGAGAGCAAAGCCGCCGCAATACCGGCGGCCATCATCGTATGAAGAATATTCCGCATAATCCGGTATCGATGCTACGTGAGCGGCGTATCGGAGTCAAGCGCTGGCAGATCAGATTTTAGTTGCAAACCATTCTCAGTTGCTGGCCGTTAGTGGAATCGATAACTCAGCCAGGCGGCCCTTTATTTGACAATCAGTTGCATGTGGAGTTGTAATGGTTTTGGCTTGCTTCCAAACCCAGTGGCGCGGAAACACAAGGATCTGTCGGGTGGCATACTTCCGCGCCACGCCTTGCGGATGTTTGTCTTTGCAGCTCTTTTGATCGTCGGCTTAGCCCTCGCCGCCGTACTGATTTGGGAGGGGTTCACCGCCGGAAGCAATCCGAATCCTCTGGCGCCGCATACGGATACGGCAGCCGCCGTTCTCGATATCGCCGTGCTGGTCTTTCGGGAAGGTCTGGAGTGCATTCTGGTGCTGGCGGCTGTTACCGCCGGCATGGCCGGGTCGAGCGCGGTTTACCGGCGCCCGGTGGCCGCCGGCACGGGCGTTGCGGCGATTGCGACGCTGATCACCTGGCGCGTTGCCATCGGCGTGATCGATGATCTGAGCGCCAAGATCTCAGCGCTCGCGATCCAGGCCGCTACCGGCCTGCTTGCGATCCTGGTTCTGCTGGTGGTGATGAACTGGTTCTTTCACAAGCTTTATTGGACCGGCTGGATTTCACTGCACACCAAAAAGAAACAAGAACTTTTAGGCGAGGGTAAAGCCGCGCAATCGAAAAAGAATCTGTGGTGGGGTTTCGCGTTGCTCGGATTTACGTCTCTGTATCGGGAAGGCTTCGAGGTGGTTTTGTTTCTGCAAAGCTATCGATTGAAACTGGGCAGCGGCCCGATCCGATATGGCGTCTTGCTGGGAGTTTTCTTTGCCGGGGTTGTTGCCATCCTAACGTTCGTTGCCCACCGCCGTTTGCCTTATCGAAGGATGCTGGTTCTCACCGGCATTCTTCTGGGCGGCGTTCTGCTGGTGATGGTGGGAGAGCAGGCGCAGGAAATGCAGTTGGCGCACTGGCTGCCGACAACCGAGCTTCCGCGGCTCGCGAATGTGATCCCCGCGTGGATGGGACTTTGGTTTTCCATTTTCCCGACCGTTGAAACGCTCGCGGCGCAAGCGGTAGCAGGCCTGCTGGTTCTCGGTTCCTACTTCGCGGCGCGTTTGGGATCGGTTCGCTAACGAACAAAAATGTGAGTTGGACCCTCGATCTTCACTCCGGGCACTTCCGTCCGCAGCTTCACTGGCTGGACGCCCTTGTGGTTCAACGCTTCGATAGTTATCTTGTACTGATTGTTCAGACGGTCTTGAAAATTATTCAGGAATGGCGAGATCGACACTGGATCGGTAAAATCCTGGAAGTAAGCATGGCCGCCGGTTTCCTGGCTGACTTCGAGCAAACGTGACTGCGCAACATTGGTCACCCATCCGCCACGCCCATATAGACCGGCCCCTCGAAGATAAATGGAATAGACCAGTACGCCCTTCTTCAGGGCATCGCGCATGGCCGAGTCGACGTAGGGATCGTCGATGATCGCCGAGCCGTAGTAGCGGTCCACGCCGTCCGTCAACATAAGCACCGCCCGCCGGCCGGTGGCTTGTTTCGAAGGCCAATGCTTCACCAGATCGGAGAGCGCGAAATAAGGACTCCCGTTCCCGCCCGGAATCGCTTGTGGCAGACGCACGGCATCGGCCGCTTTTTCGTGATCGGTGGTGAAGGACTGGGTTGAAAAAAACGTCCCATTCCGCATGTAGCCAACTGCGACTTGCGTGGTGGCAGGCAACGCCTGGATAAACGATTTCAACTGGGGCAATTGGATGCCCAGGCTAGACGACCGCGTCGAATCGTCCAGCAGAACCACCAGCTGCATGTCCGCCAAATTGCCTGCCAGGCGCTCGAAGCCAACCACCGGCACTGGCGTGTTGCCCTGCAGAACTTTTACGTCGCCGGCTTTTAGTGTTTCATGCGGACTTCGGTCTGACGGCGCCCTCGCGGTAATCACAACCTCAGTGGGAACGCCCCCGGCGCTTGGGATGGAACCTGCGAAGCTAGGGCTCGCAGACATCAGCGCCGCGGCAACTGCCGCACTCACCAAACCATATTTCACTTTCATCTCGCACCCCGATCTTTCACACAAAGGATGCGCTTCGCCACACCCCTCGAATTCCTATATATTTGGATGCGGGCGTGACGATTTCGGTTGCCGAGGGTATTTGAGCAGGTTTTGCGCCAACCCATCTAGCAAAGGAGATCCTCAGTTGAAGTCACGAATTGCTTGGTTTCTGTTAATTGTCGGAGCTGGCGTACCGGGCTGGAGCCAAGTCCCCACATTCACAATTTCGACGGTAGCGGGCACCGGAGGCGCCGGCGACACCGGCGACGGCGGTCCGGCCACCAGCGCCGAGGTGAATGGCCCCCGCGGCGTTACAGAAGATATATTCGGGAACTTATACATCGCGGAATATTATGGCCAGCGCGTCCGCAAGGTGACTCCGGGCGGCATCATCACCACATTGGCCGGCACTGGCGTCGCGGGTTTTTCGGGCGATGGCGGACCGGCTACCAGCGCCCGGTTGAACGGTCCCTATCGCGTGACGGTAGATCTGGCGGGCAATGTCTACATTCCCGATTCCGGAAACAGCCGCGTGCGCAAGGTTTCGCCGGACGGTACGATCACCACGATCGCGGGCAATGGCGCCGTGGGCCGCAGCGGTGACGGGCAGCTAGCCACCAACGCGGAGTTGAATTATCCGGAGGCCGTCGCCTTCGATCCCGCCGGCAACTACTACATCGCCGACGAGGGCGCTAACGTGGTTCGCAAGGTATCCACTAGCGGAATCATCACTACAGCAGTGGGCACGGGCGTCGCTGGCTACACCGGCGATGGCGGACCGGCCGCCAGCGCTACGCTGGACGGCCCCGTCGGCGTCCAGGTGGACGCGTCAGGGAATGTCTACATCTCCGACCAAATCAACGACGTAATTCGCAAGGTGACGAACGGCATCATCACCACCGTGGCCGGCACTGGCGTGTTCGGCTTTTCCGGTGATGGAGGACAGGCCATTCAGGCCGAGTTCGGCTATCCGGCCAGCGTAGGTTTGGATGCTGCCGGCAACCTTTACATTCCAGATGTAAATAACAACCGGATTCGCGTGCTGTTCACGAATGGAACGATTGAGAGCGTGGCTGGCAACGGCGTCGAGGGTTATGGCGGCGACGGCGGCCCAGCTCTGGACGCTGCCATCAATGTGCCCCGCAGCGTGTCAGTGGCTCCGAATGGAAATGTCTACATTGGCGACTTCGGCAACAACCGGGTACGGATGCTGACGCAGTCCGTGCCCGCCAATACGCCCACGCTCGACAATGGCGGCGTGGTAAGCGCCAGCCAATTTGGAAAATTCACATCGCTCGCGCCCGGCTCTTGGATTGAAATTTATGGCGCGAACCTGGCCACCGCCACGCGGGAATGGGGATCGGCCGACTTCAACGGCAATAACGCTCCTACTTCGCTGGAAGGGACGAAGGTGACTATTAATGGGCAGCCGGCGTTTGTGGAATATATTAGTCCAGCGCAGGTGGACGTGCAGGTGCCGTCCAACGTCAATACTGGGATTCAGCTTCTGACCGTAACCAGCCCTAGCGGCACCAGTCCCACTTACCAGATCGTGGTAAATCCGCTCGAACCGGGATTCGATGCACCCCCCTCTTTCAACATCAACGGAACCCAGTACGTGGTGGCGTTGTTCAATGACGGCGTTACCTACGTGCTACCTACGGGCGCGATCCCGGGCGTCAACTCCCGTCCGGCCAAGCCTGGCGACACCATTACTCTCTACGGCGTCGGATTTGGGGCGGTCACCGAGAATATTCCGGCGGGACAGATCGCGCAAGGGCTCACCACACTGGCTAGCAATTTCAGTATTTCTATCGGTGGGCTGCCCGCTACGGTGCTGTATGCGGGTCTGGCGCCGCAATACGTGGGGCTTTATCAGTTCGATGTAGTTGTTCCTCAGGTTTCCTCCGGAAACTCCGTACCGGTGACGTTCACGCTGGGTGGGAACATGGGAACGCAAACCTTGAACATCGCAGTACAGTAAGCGCGATCGAACGGCGGCACGGCCGGCTTGCTATTGTATGTAGTCGCCCTCCCGAGCCGTTCGATGAAGATCCTGCTCTACTATGTCGGCAAGCCCCGCGATCCGAATGCCAATCGCCTGGCCGAGGAATTCATCCAGCGTTGCACGCGCTACGGCCGGTGCGAGATGCGCGAGATCGTTCCGGCGCGCTTCGACCCTTGGGCCAGGCATCCTGCCGCGACCAAAGTTTTGCTGGATCCGGCCGGCAAAACGATGGATTCGCCGCGATTCGCGAAGCTGGTGTCCCAAGCCGAGCAAGAAGCTCGCGACTTGGTGTTCCTCATTGGCGGCGCTACGGGCCTGCCCCCAGAGTGGCGCAAGAACGGCGGCCTGCTGCTTTCCCTTTCCGCCCTGACCATGCCGCATGAGCTGGCTCGCGTAGTGCTCGCCGAACAGATCTATCGCGCGTTCACTCTGCTGCGCGGCCATCCGTACCCGAAGTAGCGCGCCAAAGTCAAACGAGGACTCCCTCTTATACTGAAGTCTGAATGGCTTGGTTCACTCGAGACAAACCTTCGGTGGCGCCGGAGGAAGGCGAGAAGCGCGTCCGCACCGAAGGGCTGTGGTTGAAATGCGGGCACTGCGGCCAGATTGTTTGGCGCAAGGCGCTCCAGGACAATCACCAGGTTTGCCCCAAGTGCGGGCATCACGAGCGCCTGGACGCGCGCACGCGTTTGGGCATGCTGTTCGACGACGGAAAGTTCGAAGAATTCGATCAGTGCCTCGCGTCCACCGATCCATTAGAGTTCGTCGATTCAAAAAAATATCAGGACCGGCTGGCCGCTTCGCAGGAAGCCACTCATTTGCGCGATGCCATCATTTCCGCCGGCGGCAACTTGAACGGACGGCGCGTCCACATCTGCGCAATGGAGCTGAAATTCGTCGGCGGCAGCATGGGGACCGTGGTGGGCGAGGTGATTACGCGCGCCATTGAACGATCCTTGGAGCAGAAAGTTCCGCTCATTATCATTTCCGCCTCGGGAGGCGCGCGCATGCAGGAAGGCGCCGTCAGCCTGATGCAAATGGCCAAGATCTCCGGCGCATTGATGCGGCTGGACGAGGCTGGCATTCCTTACATCAGCGTTTTGACGGACCCCACCACGGGCGGTGTCACGGCAAGTTTCGCGATGCTCGGCGATTTGAACATCGCTGAACCGGGGGCGCAAATCGGCTTCGCGGGACCGCGCGTGATCGAGCAGACCATCCGGCAAAAACTTCCCGCCGGATTCCAAACCAGCGAGTTCCTATTGCAGCACGGCTTCCTGGACGCTGTCGTGAAGCGGGCGGAGCTGAAGGATTATATCAGCCAATCCCTGGCGTTTTTGATGGGTTGACAGAGCAAGCGAAGCGGCTATTCGGTTTTTTTAAAAAGATTGTCGAACGCAGCGCGCGCGTCGTTGGGGGTGCGCGGAACCTGCTGGGGAGGGGGGGCGGCATGGTTGTTCGCGGGAGCCGCGTCCCGGGCCACCGTGACGCGAGGCTTAAACAGTTCGCATTCGTTGGCTTGATCCTTCACCGCGATGCGCAGCGGCACCGGCTTCAAACATTGGAAGCGGGTGGAGGGCTCGAAATGCGCGCACTGTTTACAGCAATGTAACGCCGTTCCGCACTTGGGGCATTTGCCTTTCCAGTCGATATCGGGCGAAAGCGCGGTGGAGCAATTGAAACAGCGGGCGGCCACTACGTTTTGGAGCAGGCGGGGCAGGCGGGGGCCGGTTACGTCGATGGGCGGCCGCGGGCCCGAGGGCTTAGGCCGGTCGGTGAACTGGCGGTCTCTGGATCCGCCATTGGTGTCCATGTAGCCCCGTTGTCGGTACTTACGGTCGTCATCCATGTTAAAAAATCGACTCCTGGATCTCGCGCTCTCGCAACGTTACCTGTATAAGGTGTTCGGCACAGGTCCACTGCTTGTTAGCTTGAGGATCAATGCGGAGGATAGCTGCGGGAACCGGCTAAAGCTGGAAAAGACGTTGTCCCGCTTGCGCCTAAATAACTATGTACCACGAATCAATGCCAGAAGCTACTGAAATCTCACGATGATCGGGTGACGTTTCGGTGTCAGTACTAATAGTTCTCGGTATCAGGCTCAATCGGAGCTCCATTTCAGCAACGAGTTGCAGGGCCGGGTGAGGGGATCGTCGTAGTGATTCGGACTAATTCGTAAAGAATACCCTAGCCTGCCTGTTTGATGCGGCACGAACTCTTTTAAGAACACATATTCGTTGCCGATTTGTTCCGACGCCGGAAGCGTCATCACCTGGGTTTCCTCGAGATTCCCGTTCACGCCGATGCGGCCGACCACGGCTTCCACTCGCACGTCTTTGGGCGACAGCCCGGCCAGATTCACCACCGCCCGCACCGGAATGGGAAGCCCGGTGAGCACGGACACATCCGGGCCCGGACCGATTTCGACAAAGCCGACTTTATCCCAAACCTCATGGACACGCTGGTTCCAACCCGCTCGATCGCGCGCCGGCTGGAAGCAATCGTGCGAGACCTCCAGGTAAGCCTGATGAGCAGGCTCGTAGAGCTGCGCCAGGTACTCACCCACCATCCGTCCCAGAATTGAACTGGTGGCTGAGGTGCATCAGGGACTGCTTCACCCGGCGCATCCACTCTACGGGTACGCCGCCCTCGCGATCCTGATAGTACATCGGCACAATTTCGTTTTCGAGTATGGAGTAGATGGCGCGCGCGTGAATTTCGTCCTGGTCGTCGGAGTAAGGCTCCCGGTCGCCAATGGCCCAGCCACCGGAGATCTCATACCCTTCGTCAAACCAGCCGTCCAGAATGCTGAGGTTCAGCACGCCGTTCGACGCCCGCTTTCATCCCGCTGGTGCCGCAGGCTTCTTCGCCGCGCCGCGGGGTGTTTAACCACAAGTCGACGCCCTGCACCAGCTCACGCGCCACCTCGATGCTGTAGTCTTCCACGAAGACGATATGCTTGGCGATTTCAGGCGCGCGGGAAAGCTGCACAATTTCGCGAATCAGGGTCTTTCCCGGCAGGTCGCGCGGGTGCGCCTTGCCCGCGATCACGATCTGCACCGGCCGCTCGGGATTGGTCAGCAGGCGCTTCAGCCGCTCGATGTCGCGGAACAGCAGCGTGGCTCGCTTGTAGGTGGCAAAGCGGCGCGCGAACCCGATGGTGAAAGTATCCGGATCCAGCACCTCGGCCAAACGCCGCTGCTCGGCCGCCGGAGCTTTGCGCCCCACGGCGGCGGCTGACCACGCGCTCGCGCACGAAGGACACCAGATACCGTTTGCGCCGGCGATGCGCTTCCCAAAGCTCCTGCGGCGGAATGTCCTCCACCAGATCCCAGATGCGCGGGTCCGCATTGCGCTCGCGCCAGTCCGGCTGCAGGTGCTGATCGTAGAGCTGCGCCAGATCGCCATTCAGCCACGTCAGCAGATGCACGCCGTTGGTTACCGAGGTGATGGGCACTTCCCACACCGGCAGCTTCGGCCACAGCTCCTGCCACATTTCCTGCGAGACCTGCCGGTGCAGGCTGCTCACCGCGTTGCGGAAGGCGGACGTCTGAATGGCCCAGATGGCCATGGAAAAGGGCTCGTGAGGATTCTCGGGACGGAAGCGCCCAAGCGCGAGGAACTTCTCAAACGGAATGCCGCTGTCCGAGCAATACTCGCCGAAATACTCGTACAACAATCCAGGATCGAACAGATCGATGCCGGCCGGCACCGGCGTATGCGTGGTAAAAACGCTATTGGAGCGGCAAGCTTCGTATGCCTCCTCGAAAGTGAGCTTGTACTCCTTCATCGACCGGCGCATGCGCTCAATGGCCAGAAACGCGGAGTGCCCCTCGTTCATGTGCCACACGGTGGGCTTCAGATTCAGCCGGTCCAGCGCGCGCAGGCCGCCGATTCCCAGGACAATTTCCTGACGGATGCGCGTCAGATTGTCGCCGCCGTAAAGTTGCGCGGTGATCTCACGATCTTCCGGACGCTCGTTTTCCGGAATGTTGGTATCGAGAAGATAGAGCTTCACGCGTCCGACGTCGATGCTCCAGACTTTGATGGTCACATCGCCAGTCGGCAGCTTCACGGTAACCATCACGTCTTTGCCCTGTTCGCTGCGCACCGGACGCACGGGAAGCGTGTAGAAATCGTTGACCGGGTTGCGCTCCTGCTGCCAGCCATCCGGATTGAGCGTCTGCTGCAAGTACCCCTTCTGGTACAACAGACCCACGCCAACCAGCGGGACACCGCCGTCGCTGGCAGCCTTCAAGTGGTCGCCGGAAAGGACGCCCAGTCCGCCGCCATAGATCGGCATGCACTCTACCAGCCCGTACTCCATGGAGAAATACGCGATTAGCCGGTCATCCGCCACCTCCGGGCGTTCTATGTAGTTGGAATAGCGGTCGCAAGCTCGGCGGTAGGCGGCCAGAAATCGCGGGTCTGCCGCGGCCCGTTCCAAAGTGGCTTGCGGTACCCGCCCCAGCATCAGTACCGGGTTGTGGCCGCAATTCCTCCACAGCGCGGCATCCAACCTCCGGAACAGCGAACGCACCGTGTGGTCCCAGCTCCACAGCACGTTGTAGGCAAGATCGCTCATGCGAGCGATGGCCGGCGGCAGTGCGGGCCGGACAAGGAATTCCTTAACCGGTTGAATCTGAAAGGGCATGGACTAACGCGTGACTCTCAAATATATCACCGGGCACGGACGTGCCCATACTTTGGACGTGGCTGCCGCCTGGGTTGACTGCATAATCAGTTACATAAGCTCCATTAATTTCTCTTCAAACGATGCGACCGGCCGCAGGTCGATCTTCACCTACTAAGTTTCATCGGCAGGCTGCGGATTTCGCCTAGGGTAAAGAACGGAAAAGTCGGGGGTGCGGTAGTATGCCGGCCTTGTGAAATCCCGAGCTACAACAGGCGTTCGCGCCGTGGGAGGGCCGTCTCACGCGCATCGATGGGGTTGAAACTCGGGAGTTGAAACTCGATTGAAGATTTACATTGAAGAGCGCAGCGAAACGGCCGAAACGAAGTTGCGGAGCGCCTTTCACAACCGGGCGCAGACCTTTGAAATCCGCGCGCGTGGAGGTTCGGCTGGGGTGCACGTTATTCCAAACCAGAGATCGCTCAAAGACCGCACGGCCGTTCTCTGGCATTCTTTTATCGTTTACGGCAAATACCGCTCCGTTTCAACCATGGGTGATCAACAACGGCGCTGCGGGAGGAACGCCCACCGGGCGCGCTCGAATCGGCTGGGCCATGCGCGTTTCCTGGAGGTCCGGATTCGGTGATCTAGTGGATGGTAACAGGTGTTGAATCCAAAGATCGTATAATGCTTCGTGATGAAAGGCATTTTCACGCTGGTTTTGCTTGCGACTGTGGCATTCGCGCAGAAGGCGCCGACACCGCTTAAGCCGGGTCTCTACGGCACTTTCCATACATCCAAGGGGACCATCGTCGCGGAGCTCTACGAAAAAGTCACCCCCGCGTCCGTGAAGAATTTCGTGGAACTGGCGCAGGGCACCAAGGCTTGGCGCGACCCGCAGACTGGCGCCATGGTGAAGCGGCCCATGTACAACAACATCACGTTTCACCGGGTGCTGCGGGGGCAAATGATCCAATCGGGCGACCCCACCGGCACCAGCGCGCACAATTGCGGCGTCACGGTTCCCGACGAACTGCGATTGGGACTGCAGTTCGATCGATCGGGACGGCTCGCCGTGGCCAACACCGGTGCGCCGAACTCGGGAGGCTGCCAGTTCTTCATCACCGACGATTTAGTTCGGAGCTGGAATCAGCAATATACGATTTTCGGCCAGGTGGTGTCGGGGATGGAGGTGGTGGACGCGATCAGCCGTGCGCCTGTGCATGGCGATAAACCGGTGGATCCGGTGAAGCTCATCAGTGTCACTATTTCCCGGGTTGGGCCGGCCCCGGCAGACAAAGGCAAGAAAGAAAAATAGGCCCTGCTGAAGGCTACCGCCCGGCACTCGTTCCGCTTATGGCCGGTGAATCAGATCGATGCGATTGTCCAGCCGGATCGATCGCGATGCCGATGACAATCCCGGTATTGCGGAACTGCCACGGGTTACCGGCATGGTTCCACCGGCGGCCTGGACGGCTGCCACGGTGGAACCGAAATTCATGAAGACTTCCGTGCCTCCCGGATTCTGGATCCGGTTGACTTCCTGCATTCCGAACGCGGACTGGTAAAACTTCGCCAGTGCGATGGTATCTTTCACCGCCAGGCATGCGCGGCGCTAGTTAACAGCAGGGCCGCGCAAATCGCAGTCGCGTTTTTTTGAAATCCGTTCATCCAAACCTTCGTTGGCAAGTCTCATTTACAAAAACCCGCGTTGGCCGGCGCTAGCCTCCGGATCAAGCGCTGCTCGGGCCCGGGCGGGCCTCGGCAATTGCCGGCGGTATCACCTGCTGGTGGGTGGCGCTTTTCCGATCGCTGGCATCATCGGCCGGGCGCGGGCGTCCGGCTAGCCGCTTACGGGCCTGACTATACCGAAATCCGAAGGGATTTTCTGCGCTTGCAGGCTGTGGATCTCATCCAGAACGGTCTCGATCACGACATCGTCGCCGAGTTTGGAATTGATCATCAGGTGATAGAGCTCGCGCGTGGGCCACTCCATGCGGAAGTATCTGCGGACGAAAATCACGCGCTGACGGTCGACGTTTTCGATCTCTTCGATCGCGTCCTCTTCGCTCTTGCCGGCTTCGCGCAAGCGGCGGACCTTCTCGTCCAAAGGCGCGTAGACGAAGACATGGAAGGTGTCGGCCCGGTGGCGCAGGAGAAAGGGCGCGCCGCGTCCCACGATCACCGAGTTGCCTTCCGATGCAGCCCCTGAGATGACGCGCTGCATGAATTCCACCATGCTGTCGGCATCGAAATGATCCATGCCGCGAACCGCCAGGCTCTGCTCCATGCTGCCGCGCATGAACACCTTCATGAGGCGGTAGAACAGCGAATCACAGCGCTCGTCCATGCGCTCCACAACGGACTGATCCACTTTGGCGACGCGCGCGATCTCGGAAGTGAGCTGCTGGTCCCAAAGCTTCCAGCCCAGCCGCTTCGCCAGTTTCTTCGCGATGACGCCGCCGCCGGCGCCGTATTCGCGCTCGACGGTGATGGTGCGAATCACAGGGCCCTCCGGGTTTTATTTTATGTCACGTGGCCGAGTTAGGCGACGGGCGGGAAGCCGCCCTACTGCTTGCGCGGCGCCTTGAAATCGCCTTCCACGGTCTGCACCAACAACTCGGAGAATGCGCCATGGTTGTCTTTGACGAACTCCAGGTGCGCTCCGTCAAAGAAGAATTTGGTGTCCGAGAGGGCCGTCACGGCGATCTTCGCTCCTCCGCTCAGCGCCACCATCAGGTGGCCGGCGTCCACCGTGACGTCGATCAGAATGGGATCGTTGGGGCGCTCCGGCGGCTTATATTCGTAGACGCCCACGTATTGCTTCAACGTTTCCCGCGCCACGGCGACTTCCTTCTTCTTGTCGTCAGCCGCCGTACCGACCAAATGGCCGCGATCGCGCTCGTTCTCGGCGCAAACATATTCGAGCATTTCCGTATCGGCATCGAACTCGAACTTTATGGGGATCACCCACGGCTGCATCAGCGCCTTTGGATCATCGAGAGTCCTCTCGAGTTCCAGATGGCCGAAATCGGTGCGCCGCAGGCGTTCGGTAACATGCAGCGCTTCCGTATGAGGATGCCCGTCGCTATCCAGCCAGGTTCTGTCATTGAAACCCGCGCTCTCGATCACGAGCGTATCGCCGTCCCAATGCCCGGCCGAATAACCCATCCAGGCGGGGTTGGGATCCTGAGGCAGCGGCAGGACGACTGTATGATTTTGCCGACGCCCATGTCGGCCCTGGGACCGAACGGCAAGCACAACACGCTCATGTCCTCACGCCCCAGGTCTTCCTTGCGTTTCTTGGACAGTGCTTCGGCCCAGGGTTGGGCTTTCACGCTATGCATCGCTTTATCGGTTTCGCCGGAAGTAGCCTGCTTCACTCGCCATAATCCGGAAAGATCGGGCTTACCGTCGGCGGTTCGTGGAGCGGGTGCGGAAAGATTGGGCTTGCCATCGGCAGTGCGCGGAATGCCCGGAGTGGGATAGTTGAGCCACTGTGCCGCGGCCGGCAAAGCCAGTGCGGTAGAGACAAAAACAGCGAGGATCGAAAACTTGCCCATACTGCCTCCGATGAAGGGACGGGGAGTCCCTATTTGGAGCCAGTATAGCCTGGGTTGGAAGACCTGGTAGTGGGCTACTTTGAAAAACTATGCCCCACGAGCAAGCTCGTGCGCGGAGCAAGCCATGATTGCCTTGGAGAGGCGTATACTGTTCGCATGAGACTGTACATGATAGCGGCTTACATCGGAGCGGCTGTAGCAATAGTCCTCGCGTTATTTGTAGCCTTTGCGTCGTGGAGAGCAGAGCAGGACAGGGGGCGCGCGCGCCGTATGGCTGAGCATAGGATGAATGCCAGACTCCTGAGACTCAACATTTGATGCGTTCTTAAAGGATCCCTTTGCGTCTCTATCGCTTAATTTCGTCTTTTTAGGCCGCTCTTTCTAAGCCCCGCACCGAGGCTTCGAGTAATGCTACCAAGTCGGACACTTCCCCAGAGCCGATCCGGTAACGCCAGCGGCCGTTGCTGGCGTGCAGCGCAACGTGCGATGGGTGCTCTCCGTGGGAAGAGTGTGTCGAACGCGATTTGGGAGTTCAATGGGTGCTCCGCCGGAACCACTGAACCCGCTTGCAGTTAAGTTCAAAGTAGCCCACTACCGAAAACCTGAGGCGAAGTGCTATTTCCACGCTGAATAAACCGGCTTGGAAATCAGGAACGCTGCGTTTACGGCTGGCCTGGGACGGAATTTTTGCACTCGGCCATTGTCCACTTCGGCCACATAGAAGTTGCCTTCCTGATCGACGCTGAATCCGTGAACGCCCCAGAAGCCGCCCGGAAAATCGCCCCAGGTTCCGAAGGAATAAAGAAAATGACCATCCAGGTCGTACTTGAGCATCTTGGATGTCCCGCGGTCGAAGGCCCACAGAGAGCGATCGGCGCCGATATAGATCAAATGAATATCGGAGGGCTCCGCGCCGAGGCTGAAACTGGAGAGATACTTGCCGTTCTCGTCGAAGACCTGAATGCGGTGGTTCGCGCGGTCATTTACAAACACGCGGCGCGTCTGAGGATCCACAGCGATGCCGTGAACATTGTTGAAATAATCCGGGCGCCGGTCGTTCGGGGGCGTGCCCTTTTGTCCCCACGCGAGAAGAAACTTGCCGTCCTTATCGAACTTTGCCACGCGCGTGCCGTTGTAGCCGTCGGCCACGAACATGGTGCTGTCGGGCAGCCAGGCGATGAAGGTAGGCCGGTTGAAATGCGTGCCATCGGCACCCTTCACGGTAGGCGTGCCGATGGTCTGGACCAGCGTTTTGCCATCGTGGCTGAATTTGTAGATGGCGTGCATATGATCGTCCACTACCCAGACATGCTTCTGGGGATCGTAGGGATTGATAGTGACATAGTGCGGGCGCTTGAAGATTTTGTCCCACTGGGTCCACTGCTCAACGATGTTGCCATTGGCATCGACGACAGTGAGGCAATGCTCCCATTTGGCGTCCACGCCGACGGTGCCCTTCCAGAGCTTCGGCCCATCGTCGGGATCTTGCCCGCTGCCGCCCGCGCCTGGAAGCGCGGAGACCGTGGCATCGCGCCAGGGCAGGCGGCCGGTGGGAAATTGCAGACTGGGGCCGAACTCTGGAATTAATTTCGTAGCCGGACGCGAAATGTTGGGGAGTTCGCCTCGGAACAGCAGAAAAATGCGGTTAGGGCTCTCGGCGTAAACGCTTTGCCCGGCGCCCCAGGTCCAGTTCTCATTCCCGGGAAGCGTACTGATGTTTTTCGGCCAGCCCTTCACTACTTCGTAGGGGCCGAAGATATCCTGGACGCCCATTTCTCCGGGCGCCGCGGCGAATCCCGCGCCGGGCTTCTCCTTGGCTTGCACCGGGGAAAGCTTGGTGCCCGCCAGAAATCCTGCTGCGAAAAGCACAACGGCGGCTACAACCAATGCTAGATATCGAGGCATGGCTCTCTCCAGGGAGACAACGATATCACCGGCATAGTGGAGGCGCAAGCAAGAACCGGTCTCTGTTCTGAGCATTTTTCTGAGCGCCAGCGCGAGCATGCACCCCGGTCACCATTTGCACGGGTGATCGGAAACCGCATGTACTTTGGCAGGTTTGAACCCGCCGCCCTGCCGCTCCGGTGCGGACAATCCCGCGCGCTCCCTTCACGCCAGCCATCAGTAAAACGCCGCTCTGTCCGACCATCTGCCCTGCTCCAGGCCCGATCGGGAGTGCTCGCGATTTGTGCGGATGGCTTTTTTGTTCCGGCGTTAGTAAGATAATGAAACTGCTTGCTTCACCACCCGTCTTCGGTGGACAAGCAGGAGCAGGAGGGTCCGCATGACCAGAGAAGCCTTGTTTTCGATTCTTTCGCTCGTAGCCGTTCCGGTCTCCCTGACCGTTGGGCCGATTGGGTTATTTGCACAGTCGGGCGCTGGAAGGGCCAAGGCGCCCAAAGGGAAACCCACGCCGCGCACGGAAGACGGCAAGGTGGATTTCTCGGGCGTCTATTCGGCGCCCGGCCGCGCTCCAGGCGACCCGCCCAGCAAAACCGGCGAAGGCTACGCCCACAACATCGCGCGCGATCTCGATCCTGACGACGTTCCGATGCAGCCCTGGGCGAAAGCACTTTTTCACAAGCGCTTCGTGGAAGATGAGAGCAAGGACGATCCGGAGGGATTCTGCCTCCCAATGGGAACACCCCGCATGACGCCATATCCATGGGAGATCGTGCAAACCGATAAGCTCATGCTCATGCTTTATGAGGGCAACGTGCATGGGTATCGCCAGATCTTTCTGGATGGACGCGGTCACGATCCCACGGTGAAAGAAACGTATTGGGGCGATTCGATCGGCCACTGGGAAGGCGACACGCTGGTGATCGATACAGTCGGGCTGGGATTCGGCGACGGCCGCAACAACCATTCATGGCTGGATGCGGACGGGCATCCGCGAACCAGCCAGCTGCATGTCATCGAGCGGCTCACACGGCCGGAGCTGGGGCGCGTCGTCGATACGATCACGATCGACGATCTGGGCGCTTACACGCGCCCATGGACAGTAGTGGAGAAGTCGTCTCTGGCCCCCAACTGGGAGGTTCAGGAAACGATCTGCAACGAAAACCAGGATGCCCACGGCCAGAATCTGGACGCGCAGCACCTGACCGCTTTGCCGGACGGCGTTGGAGTCCACGAAGACATCGAGAAGAGAGTGAAATAATCGCGGTCCCCTATTTTGTGCTCCCTAGGTTGTCTACCGGACTCTTGTAGCAATATCGCTCGCGGATATCTCTGTTCGTAAGCAGCTTATAGCTTCCTTCCAGAGTGAACGGCTTCGCGTAGGCACCGGGGTCTTCCACGGTCACTTCGCGCAACAGCGTGTTGGCATTCGGCCGCCGGTAGCGCTCGATTACGTGCAGCTTTTCGGTGTGAGGGTGGCCTGCAGAGTCCAGCCAGGTCCGGTCGTTGAAGCCAATGGTGTCGACGACGAGTGTGTCGCCATCCCAGCGTCCAATGGAATCCCCGTACCAGCTAGGCGTCAGCTCCCCGGGATGCGGCCGTCCGTTCATATAGACGATCCGGAAGCTGTGGATGTCGCCTTCGTCGAGAATGACGATCTTCGCGGGAGTTTGCACGAATTTCTGCGGGTACGTCGAGAGGCGCGCCACGCCTATGGGGAGACATCTGCTCGCAGGGTCGCCGGATTTCTTTTCCGCTTGCATCATCTTTTCGGCGCTGGGCAGCAGGGAGATGCTGTCGCCGGCCTTCAGGGCTTTGGTGAAATCAGCGGCGTACTTGCCGTCTGGGTTCCAAACACCTGTCAGATCGGGATGGCCGTCCTTGGCACGTGGCACATTTTGAGCCACGGCAACTCCGGCAATCCACCCAAGGCAAAGTCCGACGATCAAGAATCGCATTTGGCCATTCTATACCGGATGCCACTCGCCCGGGTCATTCCAGGCGAACAAGGGTGCGCGACTTGGGCGTAACGATTCGCGAGTTTTCTTTTTTGGTGGCATGAAACCGAGCGTAGTGATACGCTAGGTTTATCAGGAGACTTTATGCACGATTCTCTGGCTGACCTGGAAAGCCGCCGCGCCACTGTTCAATTGCAGATCGTCCAGTTGGGTGACATGCGGTCCGGCTGCATTACCGGAACAAGTGGTCGTTGTGGAAATCTTAACTGTCACTGCCATCGGACCGGTGATCTTGGCCACGGCCCTTACTTTCGGCTGACACGCAAGGTGAAGGGCAAAACCGTCACCGAGACGTTTTCCTCTCCGGCGAGTTTGGCCAAAGCGCAGCGCGAGGTCGCCGAGTGCCAGCGCTTCCGGGAACTGGGCGAGCAACTGTTGGATGTCAATGAACAGATCTGCGAGTTGCGGCCAGTGGAGGAGAACTCGCCGTCAGCCCAGGAAAAAAAACGGTCGAAGCGATCCAAAAGGAAGTCACGCGCGAAGTAGAGCAACTGTTGCGCGTAGCCTTTGGTGCCCGCCGCAAGACGGGGCGTTTGGATCTGGAAGCCCTGGAGTTGGCCGTGCGTTCGGCCATGCATCAGGCGGGGGCGGCAGTGCTAACCAAACTGTTGCAGTTCCCAACCCCGACTGCGGACCAACACAACATTGCTTGCGCCTGCGGACACCAGGCCCGTTATCGGGAGTTGCGCTCCAAGCCGGTCCTCACTGCGGTAGGTAAGTCGGAAGTGTCGCGCCCCTACTACCTGTGCCCCCATTGCCATACGGGCCAATTCCCCGCTGATGTCGAACTGGATATCGAGAACACGGAACTCTCTCCTGGGGTGCGTCGCATGCAGGCGGTAGTGGGCCAAGGGTCGCCCTTCGACCACGGCCGTCAGCAGATGAAGCTCCTCGCCGATCTGGAGGTGACAACCAAAGCTGTGGAGCGGACGGCTGAAGCTATCGGAGAACACATCGCAGCAGACGAGCAGGAGGAGATCCAGCGGGCCGTGCAGTTGAATCTGCCGATGGTCGTGGGCGAATCGGTTCCGATCCTGTATGTGCAAATGGATGGAACGGGAATACCAGTGGTGAAGAAGGAGACGGTGGGTCGGCAAGGCAAGACCGAAGGCCAGTCATCCCATACGCGGGAAGTAAAGTTGGGATGCGTCTTCACCCAGACCGACTGGGACCAGGAAGGCTACCCGATCCGCGATTCTGACTCCACTACCTACGCCGGCGCCATCGAGACCGCCGAAGAGTTTGGAAAGCGTATTTACCTGGAAGCCTGGAAACGCGGCTGGAGCCGCGCTCAAAAGAAGGTGGTCATGGGCGATGGGGCCGAATGGATCTGGAATCTTGCCGAGCAACATTTTCCCGGCGCGGTGCAGATTGTCGATCTGTATCACGCGCGCCAACATCTCTGGGAGTTGGCGCGCCGGCTGCACCCCAATCAAGAGGCCAACCAGAAAGCTTGGATCAAGCTCCACCAGCGGAGATTACTCGACAAAGGAAAAATCGAGAAGCTGGTGTGTGCCCTTCGTTCCATCGTTTCCACCAATCCCGAAGTGATCGAAAAGATTCGCATCGAGGCTGACTACTTTGACAGGAACGTGGCGCGCATGCGCTATCCCAAGTTTCGACGCGAGCACCTCTTTGTCGGCTCGGGTGTAATCGAGGCCGGCTGTAAAACCGTGATCGGCTCCCGGCTCAAACAGTCCGGCATGTTCTGGACGGTTCGGGGTGCCAACGCCATCGTCTCCCTCCGATGCTGCCATCTCAACGGCCGGTTTGAGGACTACTGGGAGGCGCGACGGGCGGCATGATTCCCACTTCTACGTCGCGCACCCGGCGAACAATTCCATACGAGTGGGCCGCGATAGCTGCCGCGGGTCCATTTGTCCTAGCTAGCTGCCTTTTCTCGACAATCAGAAGAGCAGCTTTAGTGCAAATTGAATCTGCCGGGGCGCATTGACGGTATCCGTAATCTGGCCGGCCACTGGATTGGGAATGCCGCCACCGGTAGCCGAGAGAGTGAACAAGTTGGTGTTGGGCAGGTCGAAATCGGGGTGGTTAAAGATATTGAAGCTTCCACCCGGAATTGCAGGGTAACGGTTTGCCCCGAAAAAGAAAAAGGAAACTAGATGAATCTATATCGCGGCAAGCTCGGTGTCAAGGCCCCACCAGAACCTCTGCTACGGCAAGAACCGCGTCTAGCGTTCCGCCAGCCAGGCCAGGAACAGACCATCGGGCGCGACGTCTTCCCAATACGAAATCGGCCGGCTGGAGACCTTGGCGCAATGCCGCGCCAGCATTTTTTCCAGCTTTTTTCGATCGAACCACTTCTCCCATTCGGGAGTTTTCAGCCGTCCCCACTGGCGCGCGTTCTTGTCGATGATGACGATGCGCCCGCCAGGGCGCGTCACGCGGCACATTTCGGCGACGGCGGTGTCCACCTCGACGGCATGTTCGAGAGACTCGGTGGCATAGACGCAATCGAAGGAGCCTGTAGGGAAGGGCAGCGCGGTCATGGATCCGGCGCAGGCGCTGACCGGGGGCGGCACGTGCCGGAGCATGGCTTCAGCCAAATCGAAACCGACTAGAAATGCCTGGGGATAACGCTCCGCGAGGACGCGCGCGAAGCGGCCCTTGCCGCATCCGATGTCGAGTACGCGCTTCCGGTTCAGATCGCCGAAGTACTCGATGATCAGTTGGACGTGGTAAATCCGCGGATCGATGGTCGATGGAAAATTCTCTTCGTCCGCCGCAGCTTCGTTGAAGTGCCGCACAATCTCATGCAATGGCACGGCGTGCGCCGGAGGCTTCGACTTTTTCCAGAACATCAGCCGTGCGTTAAGAAAATCGGCAGACCGGTCTTGTTGGCGTAATTGGGACGATAGCGCTCGGTGTTGTACATGGTGGCGATATCCACGTGACGCGGCCCAAGAGCCGGATCGGGAATTTGCGCCATCGCATACTTGCCGTCCACCAAGGCCGCCATCAATCCGCTCCGATTGTCGAGCACGGCTTCGAGCGCCATGGTGCCGAACGTATTGGCCACCAGCTTGTCGACGAAATCAGGAACACCGCTGCGCAGGTCATAAGTTAAATCGCTCACGATGGTCTCCTCCGAGGAACGGCGGTGAATCTCCTCGGCCAGCGCTTCGGCGACGTTCTCCTTTTTGCGATGGCCGAAGGCATCGGGCTCGCCGTATTCGCGAACCTGATAGCCTTCCCATTCCGCGCCTTCGGACAGGATCACCAGACAATAGTTGCTGGGATTGTTCTTCTTGTCGGTCATCAGCAGATCGATCAGCTTATCCAGATTGACCTTGTACTCCGGGATGCAACAGCGAATGGAAGCCACGTAGGCGGTGTAAAGCGACGTGAAGCCGGCGTCGCGGCCAAATACGCGAAAAATCCCGATGCGCTCATGCGAGCCGACGGTGGTTCGCTGGCGGGCAATGGCATCGGTAGCGCGCGTGATGGCCGTAGAGAAGCCGATGCAGTATTCGGTGTTGCGGACATCGTTGTCCATGGTCTTTGGAACCGCAATTACCTTCACTCCCAGGCTGTGCAGCTTCGCGGCATAGCTCAGAGTGTCGTCGCCGCCGATGGCAATCAGCGAGGTGAGGCCCAGGGCTTCGATGTTTTTTAAAACCTGCGCGCTGATGTCATAGACCGTGGATGTCTTGCCGCCTTTGGTGACTTCCTTCTTGGGGAAATCCTGATTCTTCAGAAAATCCGGCAGTTTCGACATCGACATCTTGGAGGGATTGGTGCGGCTGCTGTGAAGAACTGTGCCGCCGTAACGATCGATAGTACGGGTGTTTTGGCGGGTTAAAGGCAGGATGTAGCGGATTTTGCTGGACTCGTCGTCCAACCGGACATGCGTGAGCCCCTCCCAGCCGCGCCGGATGCCCACAACTTCACAGCAGTTCTCGGTTGCGCGGTAGGTTACCTCTTTGATGACTGAATTGAGGCCGGGAACGTCGCCGCCTCCGGTGAGAATGCCAATACGCTGAGTTGCCATGGCCCATTTTACTCTAGGGCCGGAAGAACACCGGGCCGGAAAACCATCGGCGCTCACCCGCACCTGCTCCAGGGGAGGCTATCCCGGAGCAGGGCAGGTGAAGCAACGCCTGTTACTCGTTAGCGATGTCCGCCGCCGTGGCCGCCGCCATGTCCACCGCCCCCGTGGAATCCGCCACCCCCTCGCGCTGCACCATGGAATCCGCCGCCACCGTGGAATCCGCCACCGTAGCCTCGGCCGTAGCCGCGTCCGCCATAGTAACCGCGGCCATAACCACCCCAACCGCCGCCGAAATAGGCTCCGCCATAGTACGGATATCCATAGCCATAACTGTATGGGTAAGCGTATGGACTGTAATACGGGTAGCCGTATCCGTATCCATAGGCATAAGGATACGGGTAACTGTAGGCATACGGCACGCCGATTCCGAAGCCAAAGTGCACCGCAGCGTCAGCCTTTGGCGCCCCGACAAACATCATCATTCCCGCTAGCGCAACAATCGGGAGCCCAAGTGTTTTTAATGTTTTCTTTAACATAACAACCTTCCCGGAAGGCTTACTCCCGTTGCCCTCCACTCCATTGGATGCGGGGTAATCCGGCTGGTTGCATGGTCTTGACATTTCGCCAATTCTTCGCCTATGATTGCCAAAGCAGTTCATTCTCCCTAACAAGGAACGAAGATGAAAATCAGCGAAACTCTGTTGCCTGAATTTGACCAGGAGATGGCGAGCACGCGCAAGGTGCTGGAACGCGTACCCGCCGCCAAGTTTTCCTGGAAACCGCATCCGAAGTCTTTTGAATTCGGCGCTCTTGCGGCCCACATCGCCAACATGCCCGATTGGGCCGGCCTCACCATGCAGGGCGACTCATTCGACTATGCCCCACCCGGCGCGCCACCTTATGAGACTCCCAAATTTTCATCCACCGAGCAGTTGCTTGCAGCCTTCGATAAGAGCGTCGGCGAAGCGCGCGCGGCGATCGCGGCAGCGGATGACGGCAAATTCCTCGCGCCATGGACCCTGAAGGCCGGGGGGAAGGACATCATGACGATGCCGCGCGTGGCCGTCATTCGCAGCTTCATGATGAACCACACCATCCATCATCGCGCGCAACTGGGTGTGTACTTGCGGCTGAACGACATCCCCGTGCCGGCGCTCTATGGGCCCACTGCCGATGAACAATAGCTGTCGGGCTTTAGCGGGACGCTAAAGATGGCAACTCAGCCGCCGATGGACGCGGATCAACCACAGAAACGAACAAATCCGAGTTGTATGTTCGCAACCCGCGTTGATCTGCGTTGATCGGTGGCCAGCGTTGTTTTAAGAGAGTCGCGCAAAACGGAGCGCGGCGCGAAGCATTTCCTGGCCTGTTTTGTCGGGCGCGCCGCACCTTTGCGCTTTTAAGAGAGTCGCGCAAAACGGAGCGCGGCGCGAAGCATTTCCTGGCCTGTTTTGTCGGGCGCGCCGCACCTTTGCGCTACCAAGGTTTTTCGGCAGCCATTTAAAGAACGTCCGCGAAGCCGCGCTTCAGGTGCCGGAAGAATAATCCGCCGGCGATGAAGGCGGTGATCGCATAAACAGTGGTGATGGCAAGGTCGTGCAGGCTAGGGATGCGGTAGGAAAGCAACCGGTCGCGATAGGCTTGCACCACCGACGCCAGCGGGTTGAGGTGCAGCGCGAACCGGAAGCGCTCCGGGATCTGCTGCTCGGTGATAAAGATCGGCGTCACCCAAAACCAGAAGACCAGGATTACTGAAAGTACCTGCGCCGTGTCGCGCAGGTACACCTGTAAACTGGCCACGATCCAGCCGACGCCGATCGCGAACAGTCCCACCAGCAGCATATAGATCGGCAGCATCAGCATCCACATACTGAACTGGCCCGTGATGATGCCGATCCCGGCGATCAACAGGGCCACCACCATCAAGTGGCTGGCGAGAGAAGAGAGAAAGATGGAAACGGGCACGATCTCGGCCGGAAAAACGGTCTTGGTGATCAGGTTGGCATTGTCGAGCATGGAATTCGCCGAGCGAGTGACGGTGTCCTGGAACAGCAGCCACGGAAGGTATCCGCAGAACAGGAACAGCGGATAACTGTGCGTCGGCTGGTTGGGCGGGACTTTCTGGTGCAGGCAGACTTCGAAGACAAACACCCAGCTCACCAGTTGCACCAGCGGCAGAATCAGCCCCCACATCCACCCGGCGGTGGAACCGATGAAGCGCTGCTCGAAATCGCGCCGCACCATTTGCAGCAGCAGCGTGCGGCGGTGAATCAGGTTGCCTGCGAAGTGCCGTCCGGGAAGCGTCATGATCTTGGGCTACGACTCTCAGGTTACTATGGGGATGAAGACCGATGGTGGACATCGAACCGATGGTGGAGATCTATAGGTTCAGAGCATGAAAGCCTGCGTTCTTCGCCACCCCGCGCCCATTGAGAGCAACCCGCTCGAATACAGCGACGTTCCAAAGCCCGCGCCCTCCGGAACCCAAGTTCTGGTGAGGGTGAATGCGTGCGCGGTTTGCCGGACGGATCTGCACGTGATTGAAGGCGAGCTGGCGCAACGCAAATCGCCCATTACGCCGGGACATCAAGTGGTAGGCGTGATCGAAGCGGTGGGCGAGGGCGCAAAGCAGCACCAGATTGGAACGCGCGTGGGCATCGCCTGGCTGCACTCCACCGACGGGACGTGCGAATACTGCCGGGCGGCTAAAGAAAATCTGTGCAACAATCCGACGTTCACTGGCTGGACCGTGGATGGCGGCTATGCCGAGTATGCGCTGGCCGAGGAAAGCTTCGTTTATCCCATTCCGGAAGGCTTTGACGATCTGAAGGCCGCGCCGCTGCTGTGCGCCGGTATCATCGGGTTCCGGGCGCTGCGGCTTTCAGGGATCGAGCGCGGCGGACGGCTGGGACTCTATGGATTCGGCGCCGCAGCCCACGTCGCGATTCAAGTGGCCCAGCATTGGGGCGCTGAAGTCTATGCGGCGACGCGCGATGAGCGGCATCAGAAACTCGCGCTGGAATTGGGCGCGGTGTGGGCGGGCGGAACAGTGGCGGAACCTCCCGAGAAGCTGGACAGCGCGATCATCTTCGCACCGGCCGGCGAGATCGTGCCCGCGGCATTGAAGGCGCTGAAAAAAGGCGGCACGCTGGCCTTGGGCGGCATCCATATGAGCACCATCCCGCCGCTGGACTACGATCTGCTCTATCAGGAGCGCGTGGTGCGCAGCGTGGCCAACAACACTCGCGCGGACGGGCACGACTTCCTGAAGGTGGCCGCCGAGATTCCGGTTCATATCTCGACTCAGGTTTTCCCGCTCGAAGAAGCGAACCGGGCGCTCAATGCGCTGAAGAACGACGCCATTCGCGGCGCGGCGGTTTTGCAGGTCCGCTAATTCTTCACGGCCGTAAGCTTTGGCCCATAGAGCTTGCGATAGACCTCGGCGTTGCGCAACACGCTTTGGACATAGGCGCGCGTTTCGTTGAAAGGGATGCTTTCGACGAATTCGGAGGGCTCGCGGTAGTTGGCCGCCGCCAGCCACGCGGTAACGTGCGATTTGCCCGCGTTATAGGACGCCAGCGCCGCTTCCCATTTCCCTTGCAATTCGTCGGAAAGCTGCTTCAAGTAATACGTGCCCAACTTCAGATTCATGTCCGGCGTAAACAACATGGCGGTGCGGTAGCGCCGGATTCCAAGCTTGCGGCTGAGCTGGCGTCCGGTGGCCGGCATCACTTGCGCCAGTCCCCGCGCGTTGGCGGACGAGATGGCCTTCGGATTGAACTCCGATTCCTGACGAATCAGCGCGGCCATCAAATAAGGATCCAGCATCTGCGCGCGGCAGTATTCTTCCAGCGCCTTGCGATAGGGCAGCGGGAAGGCCAGGCGCCAGAACTTTTCGGGCGCCTCATCAATGGGCATGGATAGATAACCGGGCGCGTAGTGTTTGATGTAACGGATGGCCTGGTCGGGAGCGTCGCGCTGGGTGGCCAGATCGGCCAGTTCGATCGCGATCACTTGCGGCTGGCCGTCCGCCTTGGCGCCGAAGCGAAGCTCGGCTTCCGACATGTCGTCTAGGCCGGCAATGTCGAGCAAATGCGCGCGTTCGATGCGCAGCCTGGTGAGCGGCGTAGGATCGAAGCTTTCCGGTGCTCGCCGGTTTACGATTTGAATGGCGCTGAGGAACTGCGCGGCGGCGGGCGATGCCGATGCAGCCAGCACGGACGGCGTCTCCAGCCGCTCGCGCGCGAGAATGGCGTAGTAATAGTTCGGGTACGCGGTATTCACCGCGTCATAATAGGCGCGCGCAGTTGGCCAATCCGATTTCGATTCCGCAATTCGTCCCAGGTAGTAAAGCGCCGGGCTGGTTTGATCGGAAGCGGCGTAGCGCGTCAAATGCTCGCGCAGCATGCTTTCGGCTTGCTCCGGATCGCGCAGGTACGCCGACCAGGTGACCTTCCAGTGGCAAGCCGCCGACTGCGGTTCGTTGGGAAACGTCTCGAAGCAGGTTTGATATAGCGGCTGGGCGGCCTCGGGCTGATTGTGCGCCACGTAGTAGTTGGCCACCGACACCAGCGCTTCCAGCCGCCAGTGGGACTGCGGATACGATTGTGTCAGCGCCGCGAGCGTGGCGGTCATCTCGTCCGGACGGTTCAAGCGGCGCTGGCATTCCAGCAAATAATACAGGCGCTCGGCTTCCGCAGCGGGAGCAGTGGCCTGGAACGACGTCAGATACTTGTACGCGGCGTCATTGTCTCGGCCGAGATACGCGGCCGCGCCGATCCGCACGCGCGCCAGGTCGAAACTTTCGCCGCTCAGGCGCGGGAGCAACTCGGTCAATTCCTTGCCGGCACGCGTGTAATCGCCGCCGGCTTCCAGCTTTAAGCCGCGAGCAAACAAAGCTTCGGGGGGGATGTTGGGATAACGGGTGAGCGCCGCTTCAGCATCCGACGCTTCTTTCGACAGCGGATACTCGACGTAGATCTTTTGATAATGCTGCGCGGCCTGGGCTCCGTCGTTCTGTGCCTCATAAGCGCGAGCCAGCAGCAGTTCCGCCTGAGGCGTGGATAAATCGGCCAGATGCTGCTGGACCAGCGTCACGGCGCCCGCCGGATTCCCGCCTTGCAAGTACGATTCGGCCTGCAACAGAACCGCCTTGGTAACCAGCGGCGAGGTGGGCGTCGCGTGCCACACCGGCTGCAGCGCCGGCTCGGTATCGTTGAATTGCCGCAGCCCGGAGTCGGCGACGGCGCTCAAATATGCCACGTAATCGGCCAGCTCCGGCAGGCGTTTCGCGGCCGAGTTCAGATGGGTGAGCGCATCTCCAAACTGATGCGCATCATTTTCGGTGGCGCCCAGAAGCAGCAGGGCCAGGGCGCCGTTCTTATCGGTACGATGCGTTTGGGCGTAGCGCAGCACGGCCGCGCGGGTAGGGGCGTTGGGCGTTTTTCGATAGCGATCCGCCAAGGCCTCGAAGGATTGGGCGGACAAAGGCAGGGAGACGGCCGTGGCACACAGCAGCGCGATAGCGGCGGCGCGCGCCAGCGCCGGCCATCGGTCTCTAGACCATGGGACCGGGATAAGCTTGACCCAAAACTTCAGCGTCATCGTTTGCCAGCGTTCTCACCAGCTCGAGATGGAGATAATCCACCATGGAGTCCGATGCATTCAAAAACTCACGGCGAAAAGCCTCGCGCGCGGAATCGATCTCTTCTTGAAGAGACGTATATAGATCGTGCGCGGCGCGCCCTTTCTTCACCTTTTCTGATTGATAAAGCCTAATCTCGGCCACCTGGACGCGGGTGAAGCGCTGGGCGCGTAGGTGAAGTTCCCTATCTTCGCGGCTCAGGGAAAACCATGAGAGGATCTCAGGCTTTTGCGAAGGAGCCGCGGGAACCGTAATGCTGATCAGGCCGTCGACATGCGCTGGCGTTGGGCGCTCCGTCGGCACGGGCGGCGCAACGGGCCTGGAATTCAACACCGCGCCCGCCGTCGCGGCCACCAACTCCAGGGCGTTGACATCCAATTCGCCCGAGTCCGCATACAGCACCGCCGGAACACCTTGACGCGTCAGCACCGGAAACAGGTGGCATTTGGCGCTATCCGGGTCAGCGCCTTCCTCCAGGTAAGCCGCGATGGGCTCCGACAGTTCCCTGCCCGACCGGATGGCAACCAGGGTGTCGCGGGTCTCGACCGCGGTGGCAAAGGCGGGGGCGTCCTCGAGCGGTATGGCGGCGGCCAGATCGGCATCGTCGAAGTTGCGGGTGGTTTCCAGGTACAGCTTGCGATCGCGAATCAGAAACAGCGCCGCGCGTCCGCAAAATCCGCGAGTGGCATCCACCAGTGTGTTGCTCCACTGGCGCTCGTCCTCAAAATTCCGCAGCCGCCGCGTGATCTGGTTCAGCTTCTGGATAAGTTCGCGGCGCGCTGTTTCGGCCACGCGATTGGCCTGTTGCACCCACGCTTCCAGTGCTTCCTGGTGGTCTTCCTCCAGGCGCGCAGCTAACCCAGCAACGGTCTCTTCGAGCACGCGTTCCATGCGCTCGGGCCACTGCGCTTGCAGCATATCCCGAATGCGCTCGACATGCTCGGCCCAAGCGAGCGCCAACTGCTCGCGAACGATATCGTTCGCATCGGCGAGCAGCTCGCTGGTGGCTTCATTCATGGAAAAACACGGACCACTTCCATTGTATCGGAGGCGTCCACAGCCAGAGTGTCGTTTCGCTAGGAATATGTGGCCGACGAGGTTCAGTAAGTCCCAACACGCCCACACAGGGCCGAAGGTTCGGACTTCAGGGATCGACAGCACCGCTGGCACGGCACTTCGCTGCATTTCCTCCAGCGCCCTGAAGAGCAAACGAGCGCACCTAATGGGAGTTGCGAAGCTCCTGGAGCGTCTTGTATTGCCCTCGACTGATCTCAGCGCGGCCGTTGCGGATCGCAGCTATTTCTGCATCGGATGGCGTGTATCCGGCGTAATGTCTCTGAAAATAGTGCCGCCATGCTTGGCGCATCAGCTCGGACCTTGTGCGCTTTTTCTTCTTCTGAACATGCTTCAACTGCTCGGCCATCGCCGCAGGCAGAGTGATCGTTAGTTTGGTATGAGTCCGCAAGGCCTTGTTTACCGCGCGGGCGCGGGCTCGGGATGTACTGGCAGGAGCATCCCCGTCAGCCGCACTTGCCTGCGCCCGCTGGCCAGGTCCAGAACGATGTGGCCGTCGGGCTGACTGGCGCCCTGGCCCACCAGCGTCTCTGCTCCTTGCAAAACCTGAACGTTCGATAACAGCAGACGCGGGACACCTGAAGATCCGCCGAGGCGATAGGAACCGGAGACCTCGCGAACTTCGGAATCGGGGGCCAGCATGATTCCGCGCCCGTCGAATGTGCCTTTGGATCGCAGATTCAGCAGCAGCGCCGCGCCGATCCCGCGAGTCTGGAGTTCCCCATCGATATCGAGCTGGCCGTTGCGATAATCGAAATTCTCGACGGTACCGTTCCAATCATAGGACGGCTCAGCCTTGGCAAGATTCACGGACATTTTCCCAATGGCGTGCATGTTGTCCAGGTGCCACTCCAGGTTGGGCACGGTGATGGACGCGCCGCGCCACACCGCGTGCGCGGTCAAATCGCCCAGCGGCAAATCACCATTGAGCAGGCTGGCCACTTGCAAGGAGACGTCCGTATCACGCTCTTCCAGCCATTTTGGAAGGGGGCGATCGCGGCGGAATGCGCGGGCAAGGAAACCTTCGTCTCGGCGCAACGTGGGCAGCATCAGGCTCTCCAGGTCGGCTAGTTGCAGCGCCGGAATAGTGAGGCGTACTCGTTCAGGACGAGCGGCCGAAGCATCGTAGCGGTAATCGCCCTCGAACTTCACCGTGCCGGCGCGCCCTCGCACGCGGGTGAGCTGGAGACCGCCCTCGTACATCTGCACCGTTGCCGAGGCGAGCCGAACGGGCGAGGCCAGACCGGGTATATCTGTGACGGCATTTTGCAGATCGTACTGGCCGGACCAAACGCCGGGATTTTCGGCGGTGCCCTGGTAGGAAATCCAGCCTTTCCAAGATCCCTGACGAAGCTGGCCGAGCAGGGGAATTGGCGCTCCCGCGAGCAAGTGGGTAGCGCCCACTGCTAACTGTCGCGTGCTGATGCGGAACGCCGCGTGGTTGTTATCCAACGCGTAGTCGCCTTCGATTTGCGCCGTTTCGCCGTCTCCCATCTGCACGCCGGAAGGTGCGAGAACCACCTTGCCATCGGAGATTTGCACTTGCGCGGAATCGAACTGCAGGGAACCGCCCGCGGGAAATTTCACGGAAGCAGAGGTAAGCGCAAATTGTCCTCCAAGGCCCGACTGGCTGGAATAACCGACGCTGCCTTCTACCTTGCCGTCTACTTGCACACCAGGCGGAAGAGGAGCACCAAAATGCTGCGCCGTTTCGACCAGTGACGCGGCGGGGAGATTGTGAAATTCCAGATTACTGGCCCATTTCGGAGCCGCCAGATAGTCGTCCAGGCGGAATTCCACCGAGACTGGGTCGGGCTGGGCAGGTGATGCGGCAACAGTGGCGAGTTCGAGATGATGGCCGGTCAAATTGAGCAGGCCGCGATAGTTGAGCGTCCAGCCTTCGCCGGGGGCGGGCATCAGATCCCAGCGGTGCACGTCGCTGATGTTCAGGTTTCCCGTGATATCGAGATTCGAAAGCGGGCCGTCGAGCTTGGCGTCGGCAAAGACATAGCCGTGGACGCCGATGTCGCTGCCGTGGAACAGGCGCGTCAGTTCGGAGATCGCGGTTCGATCCAGGTGTACGCCCATGCTGAGATGGCTCTCGCCGTTCGTGCCGGATTGCAACAGTCCGCGCGCGGAAAGTTCGCCAAAGCTTTGCGAAGCCTGGTCGGTACGGGCGGGCGCGCCGGAAAAGCGGATGACCACTTCGCCGTTTTCGTCGGGATAAACGTCCACGTCGGCGTCGCTGATGTAGAAGACGGATTTGGTGTCGCCGAATTTGAAGTCGATGCGGCCACCGCGGATTTGAATATCAGGTACAGCGTGATGATGCGGAGAGCTAGCCCGCGGCCGGCGATCGAGCAAGGGCTGAATATTCCAGGGTCCGGACGGCATCCTTACTACGTTGACGCTGGGCTCGTCCAGGCGGAGGCTGGAGAACGCGAGCGTGCCGGCGAATAGGCTGGTCCAGCGGATGCGCGCCTGCATATGCTCGACGTGCGCGAATGGTTCGATGCCGGCCGCGGGATCGTCGTCGATCTGAACGTCATCCACGGTAAAGCCGGGGCCGGTGAATAGGTTCAGGTGAACGGCGCCCAGGTGCACGGGCCGGTTGAGCGCGGATTGAAGCGCGGCTTGGATGCGCGGGCGAAAACGATTGGCGCTTACTTTTGGCGCGGCCAGGCCGACGGCCACCACCAACACCAAGGCGATCAACACCCAGCGCCACAGCCTCCTCATAGGTGCCGCGCCAGGAGTTCCGCGTAAGCCGCCGGGTTGTCGACATCGGTGACTACTGCCAAGTCGGAGACTGCAATGTACAAAGTTCGGGGCACGTGGCGATGGATGACGTCGCTCGCCTTGGCTTCCGGCGGCAGCGCGAGCAGTTCCATGATCAACTCGCGCGCGATACAGACCGGGTGGCCGTGCTCGCCCGCATGGGTGGGCACGATGACAGGGGCGCGATCCGCGCGAAATCGGGCGGCGAGTGTTTCGATAGTGGAGATTCCGATGTTGGGGTGGTCGACGGGCAGGAACATCGCTGCCTGAGCGTCGCTCGGAATCAGAGCCAGTCCGCACTGTAACGAGCTGAGCATCCCGCGCTCGGGATCGGGATTCTCAGCAAACAAAACTTCGCGGCCGCGCTCGATGCCGGATTGAATCTGATCGGCATGCTGGCCGACCACCACGATGATGGGATGGCAGGCCGCGGAAAGGACGCGAATCAATCGATCCAGAAACGTTTCGTTCTGAAATTGAAGCAGCGCTTTGGGGGTGCCCATGCGGCGCGAAGCACCGCCGGAAAGAATGATGCCGGCAATCGACGGGCTGGGCGTCACTTTAGGACGGCTCGCGACGCCTCGTTTGCGAAAATCGATTTGGCGGCCGTCCGCCATTCCGAATCGGGCGCGCGGCGGACGGCGATCATCTCGGCAACCACGGAGACGGCGATCTCTTCCGGAGTGATGGCGCCGATTTCCAGTCCCATGGGCGCGAAAACACGGTAGAAAGCGGCGCGGGCGATGCCTTCCTTCTCCAGTTCTTTCACCACGCCGATTACTTTACGCTTGCTGCCGATCATGGCGATGTATTTCGCGTTGGTTTCCACCGCCCAGCGCAGCACCCGCATGTCGTCGCGATGGCCGCGCGTGACGATCACCACATAGCTGGTGTCGCGGATGGGCAGCTTCGGAAAAACTTCCTCGTATTCTTCGGCGTAGACTTCATCGGCCTCTGGGAATCGATCGCGGTTGGCGAAGGCATCGCGATTATCCACCACTACCGAGGCAAATCCCGCCAGTACCGCCACCTTGGAGATGCTTTTCGAAATGTGGCCGGCGCCGAAGATGAAGACGCGGGGTTGGGGAACCACGGGCTCGACAAACACGCTGAGTTGTCCTCCGCAGATGAGGCCGTTATCGTACGCCGCGTCCTGTCCCAGGCTGAAGTTCATCTGCCGCGGACGCTCGGTTTCCATCACTTCGCGCGCGGCGTTCCAGACTTCGGCTTCCACGCAGCCGCCGCCGACGGTGCCGATCATGGAGCCGTCCTCGCGCACCAGCAGTTTCGCGCTTTCGTAGCTCGGAATGGAGCCGTTTACCTGGACAATAGTCGCCAGCGCGCACTTCTGACCAAGCCGGCGCAGGCGGACCACTTCCTCGTAGATATCCATTCGTTTGAATTATAGCGTGCGGCGGGGCAGCGGGAGGATTCGAGGGGTTCCCAGGGGTGCGCGACATGGAAATGGGAGATGAGGCTGGATTGAGAACAGTCGCTTTGTTTCTGAGTGTATGCATATACTCAGAGAAGGAGGCGACTCATGTCCCAATCTCTGGCCGAGCTGGAGTCTACTCGAACCAAGCTTCTGGAGCAGTTTCTAGGTCTGGGTGATTTCCGCCCAGGAACGGTTTCCGCGATTCCGCGCCGCTGTGGAAAGCCGAAGTGTCACTGTGCCGGTCCGCGCGGCAAGGGGTATCCGCAGTTTCGTCTGCTGCGCAAAGTCAAAGGCAAGAGCGTGGCGGAGTCGTTCTCCACGCCCACGGCGTTACGCCAGGCCGCCCAGCAGGTAGGTGAATATCATCGCTTTCAGGATTTGGTCGCTCAGTTGACGGCTGTGAATGAGCAGATTTGCCGCTTGCGCCCGGTGGAGTCGGACCAGACAGGCTGGACCGAGGCGGAAAAAAAACGGCTGCTGACGTTCATCAAGAAGTCACACGGGAAGTCCAGACACTTCTCCAGGTAGTGTTGGGGGCACGGCGGAAGAGTGACCAATGGGACCTGGAGGCACTCGAGATGGCGACGCGCTCTGGCCTGCACCGAGCGGGAGCCGCCATTTTGACTGGTCTTCTAGCCGAGGCTGGCAGTCCCGCCAGAGAGTCGAGGTGCGTGTGTGGACAGCAAGCTCGGTATCATGATCAACGCCCCAAGCAACTACTCAGCGTGTTGGGGCCACTACGGTTTCATCGCGCCTATTATGTTTGCCCGGAGTGCCATCGAGGCCATAGTCCGCGCGACCGGGAACTAGATGTCGTGGGAACGGAATGCTCGCCCGGTGTGCGGCGCATGCTGGCCGCCGTCGGCAGTGAGTCGAGCTTTGAGCAGGGCCGCGAGCAATTGGAACTGCTGGCTGGCATTCAGGTCACAGCCAAGGCCGTGGAACGTCAGGCCGAAGCCATCGGCGGCGATGTCGAAGCTCACCAGCAGGCCGAGATTCAACGAGCCAAGCAACTGGAATTACCGGAGGTCTGCGCTCCCGCCGTACCGATTCTCTACGTCGAAATGGATGGCACTGGTGTACCGGTGGTAAAGGCCGAGACCCAAGATCGGGCGGGCAAAGTGGAGGGCCAGCCGGCGCACACCCGCGAGGTCAAATTGGGCTGTGTGTTCACGCAGACCACCACTGACCGGGACAGCCGCCCGGTGCGTGAGGAGGAGTCCACTTCCTACGTGGCCGCTATCGAGACCGCTCAACAGTTTGGTCTGCGGCTGTACAACGAAGCTTGGCGGCGTGGTTGGAGTCGAGCCCAGAAAAAAGTAGTGATCGGCGACGGCGCAGTGTGGATCTGGAATCTGGCCGAGCAGCACTTCCCGGGCGCGATCCAAATCGTGGACCTCTACCACGCTCGTCAGCATCTGTGGGAACTATCCGCTAGGCTGTTTCCCAATGACTCCAAGGCTCGCAAGCGTTGGATCGCCCGTTGTCTGGATCGGCTCGATCGCGGCAAGATCGAAGCATTGGCGAAAATCCTGCGCGATTCCCCGCCGGTCCCCGAGGAACTCGCAAAAACCATCGCCATTGAAGCGGAGTACTTTGAGCGCAACGCGGATCGAATGCGCTACCCCACCTTCCGCGCACAAGCCCTGTTCGTTGGTTCCGGCGTTGTTGAGGCTGGTTGTAAGATCGTCATCGGCGCACGACTCAAACGCTCCGGCATGTTCTGGACCGTTCGAGGCGCTAACGCTATCATCGCCCTGCGATGCTGTCGCCTAAACCACCGGTTCGAAGACTACTGGGCTGATCGTAGCCGCGCGTCATGATCATCCACATTTATGTCGCACACCCGGTTCCCAGGCTATTCATGACTATGCTATGATGACTATGGTTATGAGCGAAAACATCCCAGCAGGCGAATTCAAGGCAAAGTGCCTCCAGATGCTCGACGAAGTGCAGCGGCTGCGCATGCAGGTGGTGATCACCAAGCGCGGCAAGCCGGTGGCGAAGCTGGTCCCGCTGGACGACCAGCCGGAAAGCTTCATCGGGAGCATGAAGGGGACCATGGAAATTGTGGGCGACATCGTTGCGCCCATTGATGAGAAGTGGTCGGCGGATGCCGAGTGATCTGCTGCTCCTGGATACTCATTGCTGGTTGTGGGCCCAGTTGGGCCTGATCCAGAGCTTCTCGCGAGCAGGTTTGCACGCGATTCGCAGTGGGGAATCCGAAGGCAAGCTGCGCATTTCCGTCATCTCGATTTGGGAAGTCGCGATGCTTGAAAAGAAGGGGCGTGTGGCGCTTCCGATGAATGTGCGGACTTGGGTGGATCAAGCCTTGAGCAAACCTGGAATCGCTGTCACGCCCTTGACTCCCGAGATCATGATAGAAAGCGTGCACCTGCCCGGGGAAATGCATGGCGATCCCGCGGACCGCATGCTGGTGGCCACGGCCCGAGTATTAGGAGCAACGCTGCTGACGAAGGACGAGCCGCTACTTCGATATTCGCATCAACGCCACGTCCGGGCGCTCGAAGCATAGCTTGGGAACCAGCGGCCGATCACTGACCTTTTCCTGGATCACCGGGACCGCCATCACCAGGCGAGCCGCTATAAAACGACCGGCCGTCGGTCAGCGTGATGCGCCGCGCATCCATTAAACGTGAGCCGTCCTTGGCTCCATACCCATCGATGGTGACGGTGTCTCCGATCTTGATGGCGTTTTTCCGAAAGCCCCGGCGCGACAACGCGTTTGGAGCGCCACCTTCGCAGGTCCAGGTTACGAAATTTCCTTGGTCGTCCTTCACGTCGATGTACAGGTAGGAATGCGGATTGGTCCATTCCACTTTGCTGATCAAGCCGGTGACCCGGATGGGTTTGCTGGCGTCGTATTCGGCCGCGAAGGAATGGTGCGCTTCGATCGGCAGCGCGATGGCCGAGAGCGCCAGAATCAGGCAGGTTGTGAATTTGGTTCTCATGAGCTGTCTCCGTTTCGTTGACGTAGCTCGGTTGCTTCATATACTCTAGCATCGAGATGCGAATGCTGGCGGCGGTTTGCGCGGTGTTGGCGATGGCTGGCGCGCCGCTTGCGGCTCAGGTACCGCGCACGCCCGACGGGCACCCGGATCTGAACGGATTCTGGAAAGGGACGCGGGACACCAAGCCGGTGGGAAATATCGCGAAGGATCTTCCGGGACACAAATTACCTTTGACGCCGGCCGGCGAGGCCGCTTGGAAGCACAACACCACGGCCACTGTCGATCCCGAGGCGCTATGCATTCTCGGGGGCATTCCACGACACGATGCAAGCGGACTGCCGTTCATGATCATGCAAACTCCACAGTTTGTCACCTTTCTCTACTTCTATAGTTATTACCGGTTGATTCCTACCGATGGGCGCAAACATGCGGAAGACCCCGATCCGTCCTTTTTTGGCGACGAAGTGGGCCATTGGGACGGCGATGCATTCGTGATCGATTCGGTTGGGTTCAAAGACACGCAGGTGTGGGCCGACGAAAACGGCAGCCCGCATAGCGACGCGCTGCACGTGATCGAGCGCTGGACTCGGCCCGACGCCAAGCATATCCGCGTGGACGCAACCATTGAAGATCCGAAGTTCTACACCAAGCCTTTTACGTATTCGCGCACCTGGGAAGCGGGCGACCCGGGCCAACGCCTGGGGGAATATTCGTGCGCGGAAAACACGGTGGACCGGGCGCATTTAGGATTTGGTCCTGGGCCGATTCGTCCCGATGGAGAGCGCGGATATGTCAACGCCGCGCCGCTCCCTCCGCCTCCTCCTCCGCCGGTGCCGATCAAGAAATAAGCGGTTCGAGCCGCGATGCCTACTCTCGCGGCTGGAAGCTGCGGCCTTGGCCGAAAGGCGGGCCGATTTCGTGCACGGTGATGCCAACCTTGGAACCCTTCACCGTTACCACAACGCGGCCGTAGAACCATCCCCGCGCGTAGCCTTGCCCCTTCAATCTGCCTCCCGAACTGGGCGCTTCGAGATAGGTGATGCCATCCTGCCGGGCGAACACGTACTGGTGCCCGTGGCCGCTCACTACGCAGCGCACACCATATTTTGCGATCAGTTGATGAAACGGGAAATGCCCGCTTTGGAACTTCACCGGGATGAGCCAAAAGGGCTTGTGAAAGAACACGAACTTGGGATCACGATCGCGGTTTTGTGCCAGATCGCGCGCTAGAAATTGCATTTGCTGGCCGCTCAGATCTCCAGTAGGGTCGGGAGTCTCGCTGTTATCGAGTACGGTGAAGTGCGCGTTCTGGTAGTTGAAACTATAGAACGCCGGATGGCTGGTTTGTTGTTCGTAGATGGCGCGGGATGCGGGCGACCAAATGTCGTGATTGCCGGGCGTGAAAAAAATTGTGTTGCGATAGCGACCCCAAAGGGGACGGAGCGCGCTCCATTCAGCCGCAGCCGTGACGTCGTTGCCGCCCTGGATGGTATCCCCGACATTGATGACGAAATCGGGATGCGCCGCGTCGAGTTCGCTCCAGACGCGCTCGTAGACTCCGGGTTGGGCGTCGCCAGTGCGGTCGCCCAGGATGGAGAAGCGGAAATCGTTGTCGCGGGAATCGGCGCCAAGAAGGGCAACCAGTCCGAACACAGCCAGCGTGGCCGCGAGGATGCAGCGCCGCTGAGTGCCCATGCGGGCGATTCTAGCATTGGACAAAGAAGACGCAGTGGACTGAAGAGGCGCCGAAGACTGTAGAATAAGGTCATCTACCGAATGTCCCGTATTTTCCCCGCCCTCACCAGCGTTCTGCTCGTCGTATGCGCATGCGGATGCAAGCGCGCCGTCTCCGACAACGTCGCGGCTACGGTAAATGGGCGCATCATCACCTACGCGGACCTGGACAAGCAATATCAAGCGCAATTCATGTCGTCCACCGAGAAACCGAGCGTCGACCAGATGGAGATTCAAAAGCTGGAAGTGCTGCGAACGCTGGTGGACAACGAGATCATGCTGCAGCGCGCCGAAAAGCTGGGTCTGATGGCCACCGATGCGGACGTGGAGTCGAGATTCGCGGAGTTGAAAGCGCCGTACACACAGGAAGAATTTCAGAAGCAGTTGGATGCGCGCAAGATGACGGTGGACGACATGAAGGCACAGCTCAAGCGCGACCTGAGCATCACCAAGCTTTTCAACAAAGAGATCACTTCGCACATTTCGATATCCGACAAAGACGTCACCGATTTCTATAACGCCAACAAGAGCAGCTTCAACTTTCCGGAGCCGCAGGTGCATCTGGCGCAGATCCTGGTGTCGCCGATGCCAGACCCGAACGTGCGGAATCTAAAAAACGACAAGGCGCAGAACGACGAGCAGGCGCGCAAGAAAATGGACATGCTGGTGGCGCGGTTGAAACAAGGCGAAGATTTTGTGACGCTGGCGCAAAACTTTTCCGAGGACGCAACCACGGCGCCCAACGGCGGCGATTTGGGATTCGTACCGGAATCTGCGCTCGAGAAGACCAATCCTGAAATCCGCGCTATCATCCAGACGGCGCCGGCGGGCACGGTAACTTCGGTGGTGAAAACGGCGGAAGGCTATCGCATATTCAAAATTTATTCCAAGGAGCCGGCCGGCCAGCGCGAGCTGACCGATCCACGCGTGCAGCAGAACATCCGCGAGACGCTGATCAATCGCAAGGACCAGCTACTCCGCGCCGCGTACTATGAAGTGGCGCGCGACGAAGCGCAGGTGGTGAATTATCTGGCGCAAGCTGTTACGCAGAGCAAAGACGGCAAGTAGGCATTTCTGTTGTGCGAGAATTTAGGCGTGCAGACATTCGCGGTTGTCATCCACGAAGATCCCGAAGGCGGCTTTTGGGGCGAGGTCCCAGCGCTTCCGGGCTGCTATTCGCAAGGCGAAACTATCGACGAACTCAAGGACAATATCCGGGAAGCCATCGCAGGCGTGCTCGAAGTACTGAGGGAACGGGGACAGGAGCCTGACGCAAACGTCCGAATTTTGGATGTGGCTGTTTGAAAGCAGTTAGCGGGAGCGAAATGTGCCGGCTAATTGAGAAGAATGGCTGATCGCTGCGTCGAATCAATGGAAGCCATCATGTCTATGCGAAAGAGGGCGAGCGCAAGGTCATTTCAATCCCAGTGCACGGCAATAAAAGCCTGAAACCGGGTCTCGCAGCTCGGGTCGCGCGCGACGCGGGAATAAGCCTCTGAGCTCGTTGCAATAGGATTATGAATCACTGCGATCTGTTTACCGCTTCTGGCAACCTAAGCGCCAGGTAGCTACCCATCGTCGCTTCGTTACGCGAATTTTTGAAGCACGGAATTCGATCCCCAAATAGAGACCTGGCGGGCTCCCAAGCCAGACGAGGTATAATTCGTGAAAGTCGGCGGAGCATTTGTGCATGATTTAACGAGGTTCGCGAAGGAGTTTGTTGCGGCGAAACTCTATTCCGATTCGAGCGAAACAGCTAAAGATAAAGCGGTCATTGACGCGATCAATGGGCGTGATCTCGACCGCACGGCCAGGACTGAGGAAATTATCAAGTGGCTCAGTTATTACAAAGTGCTCATGTTCTCTCCGCGGGATCGGAGCCTTGCGATAGGGAAACAGATTATCGATTTCGCAGACGGACCGCGCAAGAAGTCGCTGGACAGGGATAAGGACGGAATCGTTTCCGAGTTCAACCGACTTGGAGAATTGATTGGTAATACCGCAGCATCCATAAAGACGGGCAAAATACCCAAGCTGACTTCGCTAACTTCCAAGGCATTGTGGTGCTGCTATCCGGACGATGTGCCAATCTTCGACAACAATGCGGCGAGCGCTCTCCGAGTCATCAGCCGGCTTTGTCATTTATCTCCGGCACCAAAACAATCAGAGTACGCTTGCTCTGTGGACCTGTGGCTTAAGGTTTACAAGGATCTCGATCCCGTAATGAGCGCCGCTGATCTCTCCGGATGTCCTTACAGGATTAGATTGCTCGATAGACTTTTGTGGCGCCTTGGACAGAGCAGCTTCTACGACAAAAGTTAGAGCTTTGGTCTAAGGCAGGCTGGACGGCGCAGCTTTGGTCTTCGCCTCCGGCGCGGCTTTGCTTTTCCCCGCCGGCAGCTTCCGCACCTGCGCGAAATACTGCTGCACGTATTGCTGATACGCCAGCGGGACTTCGTCGCGATTGATCTCACTGCCTGCTTCGGCGTGCGCGGCGTTTTGCTGTGAATATTGAGTCTTCAACTGCTGCTTGCCGGACGAAACTTCCACCATCACTTCGCCGGAAATATTGGCGGCGCGCTTGCCGATAATCTCACTGAGCTTTCCCATGGCGGCCAGCTCAGCCGCTTCGCGAGCGGCCTTGTCGCCATCCTGTTTGCCGATGCCGCTCTTGCCGTCGGGCGAATTGGGCTGATTGTTGCTGCGCCCCTGGCTCTTGCCTTGCGATGCCTGCTCGGTCCCGCCCTGCTGCTGTTCGCCTTCGGCCTGCGAATTCGCGCTGGCGTCGGCTTGCTCCTGGCCAGGCGATTTCGGGCTGCCTTCCTGCTGTTCGCCCTGCTGGGAGGGGCGCGAACTGGCCGATTGCGAGGAATCGTTCGGCTTTCCGCCGCCGGGTTTGGATTGCGGCTTCATCTTCGCGAGCAGATTAGACAGCGCGTCGCGGAGCTTGCTGGCGAGGCTGGAACTGTCGCCGGAGCTGCCGGACTGGTTCGAGTCCTTCGCATCCTTCGCATCTTTGGAGTCCTTCGATGCACTCTGCTGGCCCGGTTTGGAATCGGCTCCCGACGCGGAATTCGCGTCGCTTGGATTGGAGGGATCCGCCTTTTGGCCGGAATCCAGCGGATTGGTGTCCGGCGGCGACTGCTCGCTGCTTTTGGCGTCGGCTTTAGCCGCGGCGTCGGGCGATGTGCTGGCGCTGTTCGGATCGGGGTCATTGGCGGATTGCAGCGCGGGGTCGGCGGCAGGATCCCGATCATTGGTTTTGGCTTGCGAGGTGTCTTCCGGTGCGCCCGGGTCGTGCTGGCCATCGGCATCGCCGGGGCGTTTGCCCTGTCTTACCTTGGCCAATTGCGGTGAAGTCCCGAAAAGAGCGTCGAAGTTGATATGAACCAAAGGCGAGCCGAGATCCAGGCTGCGGTGGATTCCGTAGCGCAATCCGAACATGCCGAGCGCAACCGCCACCAGGGCCAAATTAATGTAGGCGGTGCGCGGTGTTTGGAATGGCACGCCACGCTGGATGTCAGCGGATCGCGCTGCATTTTCGGCGGCCGTCCGCTGTTGCTCGACGAATTCGGCCGAAGTGGCGCGCTCGGGATGCCGGCCGAAATAATAGGCCGTGGAGAGCGCGTCTTTCAACCCGAGCTGGCGATCCATGGATTGCGCCACCTGATAGGCGGAGAGCAGCTTGGCCCGCGACCGAACCGCGCTGGCGGCCAGACTTCCCGCGAAGAGCAAGACCAGCCAATACCAGTTGAGGATCTGCGCCCCAACGATGAGCAGCAGTATGGCGCCGGCCATGCCGACGACGGCCGCGAACGAGGCCGCGTGGATCAGCAGGTGCGAGGCTTGGCGGCGCCGGCCACGCCGGATCAGGTCGGACAGCGCACTACGCTCGTCAGCCACTTCACAATCATTATTGCAGACCACCGGTGGCTTTTCGCGGACAAAATTCGTGTCGTGGTCCGGCGCTCGGCTGCGCGGGCCTCTACTTGGCTACGATAGCTATGTGCGGAGCGTAAACATCGCCGAACTGAAGAATCGCCTGAGCGCCTATCTCCAGCAGGTGCGGGCTGGCGAGGAACTAAAGGAAGAACTGGCTTTGGCGGCTTCGGGAGAACTCCGGCTGCCGTCGGGAACACTGAACGAACGGACATTCTGGTCCATCGGCGCTGCTGATCGGGTGCACGCAGAGGCGGCGGAGGCAATCTTTAACGCCGTTTCCCAGGACCGGGAAGATCGCGATGCCGGGCTTTTGGGACGCTAGCGCCATCGTGCCGTTGTGCGTCCCGATGGAGAATCCGCGGCCCAGCCGCCGCCTGATGAGGCAGCAGGCTCCCGTCTGAAACGCGAACAGGCTCTATCGCAAGAGCAATACACCGCAGCCGGCCGGCGGCTTGCTTTGCTCCGCAAGGGTTGGCGCGAAGTGCAGCCGGCCAACCGGCTGCGAGAGCTTGCCGAGACCTGCCTGGATCGCCATTCACTACGCGCCGCCGATGCTTTTCAACTGGCAGCTGCGCTGGTTTGGTGCAACGAAAAGCCCAGATTCACGGCCATCGAGCTTCGAAGCGGCTCACATCCACAGGTCATGCTGCAGGCGGATGAACCCGTGCGTGATTTCCCCGGCTAGCGGATGGCGTCCGCCGCGGATTACGAACTTGCCTCCCACCGCTACGTCGCGTACGGCGGTTCGTTCGGCGGAGAAGACGATATAAGCGAGGAGCGACGCGCGGTCAGAGCTGGCGATGGACGGGTCATCCAGCGCGATCGTAAAGAAGTCCGCTGGACGGCCCACTTCCAGGCTTCCGCCAGGCGCGCGGAGACTTCGGCGCCCGCTTCGGTGGCGCAGGCGAAGAGATGCCTCGCCTCCAGTACGGCGCGCTCCAGCTTTTGCAGCCGGAGATGATATTCCAACTCGCGGGCGTCTTCGAGCAGGTTGATTTGGACGTTGCTGTCGGAACCTAGCGAAATGCCCACGCCCGCGGTGAAAAGCTGATCGGCGGGCAGGATGCCATCGCCGAGATTGCGCTCCGTGGTAGGGCAGGCGCAGACCATGGAGCCCGCTCGCGAGAGCGCGGAAATTTCTTCGCGAGTGACGTGAATGGCGTGAACGGCGGTAAACCGGGAATCGAGCAAGCCGCTTTCATCAAGCAGCTCGACGGGGCGCATTTTGTATTCGGCCACACAGGCGTCGACGTCCGCGGGCTGTTCGGAGACATGCATGTGCAGGGGCATCTGTCGTGCACGCGCGTACGCGGCCACTTCGCGCAGGTAATCCAGAGGCACGGCTCGAAGACTATGCGGCGCAACCCCCACCCATGCTCTGCCCGAATCTTCCGGCGGTCTCAGAGCCGCCCGCAGCGCTTCGGTATCGGCGATAAAATCCTCTACTCGGGGAGTGAGAAATCGGACCTGCGCCGGTTCAGCGGGCTTATCCCATCCCGACCGCACGTAGGCGGTTCGCAACAATGCAATCCGCAGGCCGGTGTCTCGAGCGGCGCGCAGAACCTGCCGCGCCAGCTCATTTCGATCGGCGTAGGGCGATCCGCCCGGGGCATGATGCACATAATGGAATTCGCCGACGGTAGTGATCCCACCCAGGAGCATTTCGAGGAAAGCCATCCGCGAGGCGTGATACAGAGCCTCCGGCGACAGCCGGTTGGCGGCGCGGTACATGCTGTCGCGCCAGGTCCAGAACGAATCGTATTGGGAGGCGGTACGGTGCTCGGTCCTGCCGCGCAGGACGCGCTGGAAGGCGTGTGAATGGCCGTTGATCAAGCCAGGCAGCAGGGCGCAGCCGGCCAGCCGCTGGGCTGCGGCGAGATCGGCCGGCGCAGAAGAAAAGCGGGTGATTCGGCCGCGAGCGCCGGCAAACATCGCCAGCCCGGACCGGAATTCGCCGCGGGTATAGATCAGGTCCGGCAGCCAGCCGTTTTCGGGCGCAGGCTCGGGAGTTTTCAAGAGACCAGCGTAACGCGCCGCCAGTTCAGGCGGCGAACCGCAAGCTTTCGAGCGAGCCGGCGTTCTTCTGGCGAATCTCAGCCAGCGCCGCCATCGAAACACCAGCCAGGCGCGAGGCGGTATTGATGCGGACGTACGAAGGCAGATCTTCCTGCGACTCAGTAATAAACTCGGCCAGATAAAGCAGCGAGCTCAGCGGAAGCGCCGAACGCTCCGGGCGATGATGCCAGCGCACGGCCTCGATAATTTCCAGCGGAAATTTCCATTGCGCCAGAGTTTCGGCGCCCACTTCCCCGTGGCAGCGGCCGGAAAGGCACATTTCCACCTCCACGGGCGGACATCCGCCGTCCGTGAGCCGCTGGAAGCGATCTTGAAACGCCACGGGCATGATGGCGAAAGCCAGGCGGCCGATGTCGTGAATCAAGCCGGCGAGAAACGCCTGAGCGGGGTCTATTTTGACCGACGAGTGGATGGCAACCAACTCAGCGGTCTGCGCCACATCCAGGCTGTGATTCCAGAGCTGATGCGCTTGCGGGGAGGAAAAGTTGCCACGGATGGCGGCGGCCAGCAGCACCCGGCGTGCGGTCTCGGTACCGATGAAGGAAACGGCCTGGAAAATGGTCCCGATGGGCTGGCGGGGGCTGTAATAGGCCGAATTCGCGGTTTGGATCAGCCGCCCGGCGAGAATAGGATCGAGCGATGCCACGTCCTCCATTTCGCGCGGTCCAACGTCGGGATTCGCCACCTGCCGCACCACCTCCCGGGCCGCGCGCGGAAACACCGGCAGCCGGTCGATCACCCGGCTCACATCGGCCCGGCTGGTGACCTGCAGATAGGTCATCATGGCCTCGACGGAGGAATTCGTGCATTGATCCAGCGAGTCGGCATCGAACAGCGGCTCGGACTCGAAGAACTGATCGAAATCGTCGCTAATCTCGAGCACCGCCACGATTTTTCCCATGGCTGGATCGGCGATCGAGCGCCGGCCCCACAGCGTCTCCAGCACGGCTCGCACGTCGTTGGAGATAAACGGCTGCTCGCCTTCGGCTTCCAGATGCATCTCTGCCAGCAGCCGCCCGCGGGCCTGGTCGTCCACCAAAACCTCGGGAATATGATGGGCCAGGGCGGCTTGTTCCACCAGATTTCTATCGGATTCGGAAAGCCCGACGGCGCCCGCCAGTTCACTCGACCAAGTGGCTACCCGCAGACAATGCGCCCGGATTGCCTCATTGCCGCGCACTTGGGTGAGTTCGCTGGCGCGGGCCGTCATAGCAGTCTCATCGACCGGGGTTCGAGAAAGTGTGGAACTCGGCGGGCCCTCCATTTCAGTCTTTTCTTCGTCTCGCCACGCCCAAGCCATTGATGCAGTATGCCCTCGCGGGACTTATCGATGATCCAAACCCACGATTCAAGAAATCTCACCCTAGTCGGCGTACAGGAAAACCGCTGAACCGCAGGGGAAAATGTTTCAGAAGCGCGGATACAGGAAACCCTGTAGGACGCCGTTCAGATTTGCCGCGCGATAGGCCTCGAGTAATGCTCCAATGGCTGGCCCGTCTGTGGAAAAAACCGGAGCGGTCACCTGGATACCAGCCTCGGAAGCTATCCAGTCGCGAAAACGGGCTAGAAGAATCCGGCTATTGAATACGCTTCCGGAGTACGTAATGAGTGCCGTATCCCCGGCTATGAACAGTTGTCCGCGCACGGCAACCGCCAACCGGGCCAGTTCGCGGGCTGCGGTATCCAGGATTTCCACAGCCACCGGATCGCCACTCTCGGCGGCGTGATTGACCAATCTGGAAAGGCTCGCGACACGCGGCCGCGGGAATTCGGGCGTGTAACAGCGATGCAACAGATCATTTACGTTGCGGGCTGGAACGTTCTGGCCGATCACGGCGTCCAGCAGCCTGGCGCGCAGCGACGTGGGAACTCCCCAGCCTTCCTCAAAACTGAGCGCGGCACGGATGGCCTGGCGTGCGATCCAGAATCCTCCACCTTCATCTCCGAAAAGATAGCCCCAGCCGCCGGCCCGCGCGGTACGGCCTCCGGCATTGCGTCCAAAGGCGATGGACCCGGTTCCGGCGATCACCACTAATCCGGGCTGGCCCGCGGTGGCTCCGGCCAGCGCGATGAAGGCGTCATCGGTCACCAGGGTCCGATCGCTCGCGAGTATTTCGGCGAGGATCGATTCCTTGTCCGCTGGGCCGCCGCTGAATCCCAGGCAGGCGCTGGTGAAGCACACGCTTGCGGCGTTTAATCCAGCCTTCGCGCAGGCAGCCTGTACGGACGACTGTATAGCGCCGACGAACTTGGCTCGCCCCTCCGAAGCGCCCACATGGTTGCATGGGCCGCCGCGTCCTACGCCGACCACCCGGCCGCTTTCGTCGCCAATGATCGCAGTGGTGCGGGATTGGCCGCCATCGACACCCAAAAAATACCGGGACATTTAATTAGGATGCGACATTATTTAATGCGGAAGAGACGCACGTCGCCCGCCGATCCCACCACAGTCAGTCCCCAAGCTGACGGATAACGCAGTAAATCGCCGGCGCCAGGATTGTCGGGCTTGATGAGTACGTAATGGATGCCGCGGGCCTTCAGTTCCGCGGTGGCGGCCTGTCGCAGGCTGGTCCGGATGATCCGTCTGGATTCCACCGGATGATCGGACAGGGTGACCCACGATCCGTTAGCGCCCATGCCCTCCAGTTTCATTTCAATCGGTCCGCAATCGTCGGACGTCTCCACCACCACCGCGCCGGCGCTTTGCAGCCGGCCGAAATCGACCTGGACATACATGCCCGGCGCCGCGGGCTGCCAGCTACGCCAGCGCGTCACCGGACTATTGTCGAACGCCAGTTGAACATCCCAAGGGTTGGGATGCGCGGTGAGCCGCCAGGCAGAATCGCGGGGCAGTTCGCTGTTGGTACCGCCAAAGACACGCAGCTCGGCAATGGACCACTGATTGTACGACAGGCTGGCGGTTTGAACTACGCGCAATTTCCGCAATTCGCGGGGTGCAAAATCGAATTTCACGATGCGGGTGGGCTGGAATACGCGGTACACCGGGGTCCACAAAATGTCTTCCAGCAATTCGTTCGACGCGCTTTCGTAGCCGATCAGCAATTGCCGCGGAAGATACGCTTGGCCGCCCTGGCTAATGGCAAAGATCGGCTCAGAAGGAGGAACCACGGCCCCCAGCATGCGCGTGACGGCGTATTCTGGATCCTGGCTGAGATAAGTATCCTCCGGCTCCAGGCGAAGCGCCGCCCGGATGGGAACGTTTTCGATGCGATACGCGCCGGGCGTGCAATAAAGATTGTAGACTGCGGGCCAGCACGTAATGAGCTGCACAATCACCACCGTGGGCAGCAGCCAGCGTACGTTCGCGAGTGCCAGGGCGAGCGCGAGCGACACGAACGGCACAATGGGAATCAGGAAGCGCGTGCCAATGTTACTGAAGTAAAAAGCTCCGAAGATGCCGGCCGCCAGCAGCAGTTGGCGCCCTTCCCGAAAGCGCAGCGCGAACAGGGCGATGGGGGCCAGCAAGAACAGGGGGCCGAGGAAACCCTCCACGTGATCGCCTTGCACCGTAATTTGCAGCGGAATTTGCCACCTATTGGCCAGATCGTAGCGGGTCAGATCGGCGCGCCAGTTCTGCTCGAATGAAATATGGACGTACGGGTTGGGGAAAATGCTGTTGGCGAGCGGCGAGACGGGATTCGCAACTTCGATCCAATTTTTCACCATCCAGGGCAAGATGCAAGTTGCTGCCAGAAGCGAGACCACCAGCACCGGCCGCAGTACCGGTTTCTTCTGGCGCCATAGCTTCCAGGCAATGAAGCCGGCAGCGTAGGGGACCGCCAGGATTGCGGTGTATTTCACTTCGTAACCGAAGCCGGCCAGGATGCCGATGGGCACCAGCATTTTCGGATCGCGATTTTCGTCCCAGATCTGCAGCAGATAGAAGAGAGCGAACAGAACCGCCGCGAGCGCGACGTCGACGTAAGCGATGGACGCATCCAGCAGCACGATCGGACAAGTGTAGGTGAAGATGGCCGCAGCCACGCCCACGCCGGGTCGCCCGATTCTCCTGGCGTAGGACAGGATCAAAAATGCGAGCACCACCAGGAACGTGAAGTGCAGAACGCTGGCAGCGGAGTGACGTCCAAAGTCGAACGCGAAAAGATAAAGCAACTCGACGCCCTGCGATAGGTTGGAGTAGATATCGGTGGTGATGCGCACGAATCCGTGCGCCTGCCGATATTTGAGGACTTCGCCCAAGTGATAAGCCATGCCGTCGGTGCTGTGCTCGGGCGCCAGCGCGCTGAAAAATCCGAAGTAGGTGAAGGCGGCGAAGGCCACAACGAAGACCCCGAGCCATAGTTTCGGGATCGGCGGGAACATCTTTCCCTTAAATCGAAGCGCGCCGGAATATACTGCGTAGCCGATAATCGCGAGGCCCAAAGCCAGCAGGATCCCACGGAACACCAGCCGGGTGGCGCACAGGACGAACATGATCCCGCTCAGGCAGGCCGACCCGGCGACAAACGCAAGCAAGCGCTCTTCCCACGCGTAAAAGACCGGCGACAACCTGCGGAACAGCAGCATGCCGAGCGACCAGGCCGTTGCCGCCGTGAACAGCGCACCAAAGAGGATGGGGATCACTCGAATCATGCTGCCGAACCGCGGCTGTGAGCGAGCGATGCCATCATTGTTTGAACCCCATTCGCACCAAAATCACGCCGAACTTGCCATGGTCGCGCGGGGAGACGTAAAGCTTGTCCACCGACATTCCGACCACGGTGTCGGAGTCCACCGCGAGCCAATCGGAGGGAACCGGCTTATCGAAATGCTTTAGGCCGGGCGTATCGTAGCGCACCTTGTCGAGCAGCCTGCCGTTCACCAGATAGGTGATCTCCAGAGGGCCGGTGATCTTGAAGCTGTCTTCCCAGATGGCGAAGTCGGCATGGAACGTGAGCCCGTCTGTCGAGAGCAGCAGCAATCGCACGGTGGGATTCTGGGAGGTCCAGCGCCAGGCAGGGTTGGCCTGGCCATAAATGTCCTTCACGATGTGGATTGCAACGTCCTGGTTGCTCATATCCACCATCAGGCCCGGGCCAGGGTTGAATTCCGGTGCCGGATGGCGCTGCTCGGGTGGGGGATAACTTTCCGGAAGGCGATCGCAGGAGGCCAGGCAGAGCGCGCAGCCCAGAAGCATAACAGGCGCGGCGCGCCTTATACGCCGTATCAGAAACTTACTAGCGCCCCAGTCGGTTTTGGGCCGCCCCCTAGACACACAGCCTGCCTGGATCAAGAAGATATTATGGCAGGGCGGCGCGCGATTCAGAAACCGAACTTCAGCTTATTGTCCTGAAGTGAGCCCAAAGTCATAACCGAGCCGAATCCAGCGATCGCCAGGTTCAAACACCGAAGCCAGCGCGTATTCGCCGGCTTTGAGATCGGCGCGCGGTTTGATGGCCACAACATCGGGCCCGAGCGGCTGCAGGTCATAATCCGCTACATCTTTGGCGCGGAAATGCGCCCACTCGCGGAAATGTCTGCTGGTGGGCATCCGAAGCTCTCGATAATCCGACTTGGCAACGGCGCGGACCAGGTACAGGTCCACTGGCGTGATACCGCGCAGATAAAAGGTGGGGCGCGCATCGTTGCTGATCTGGACGCTGGCGCGCGGTCCCGGGATCTCGGCTGTGGCATGGTCCGAGCCCACGTTGAGGATTTCCAGAGCGGCCGCTCTGCCTTCCTCGAAGGGCATGAGAACCGTGCGTGAAAGCGCCACCCATCCCTGGGCTGCGTGGAAGTAGATGCCGCGCGCAGTGGGAAGTCCGGCGATCTCCGGATTTTCGGTTGGGTTTGCCAGTGGATTTTCCTGCGCAGGCGCCGCGACGGCAAGAAAAGTGGCGCAGGCGATGAAGGAAGCGATGCAATTGGGAGGCGTCATAGGGAGCGGTAGACCTCTAATCACTATTTTAAGTCACGCGAAAAACCGTGACATGCCGGTTCGGAATTCATCCTCGACGGCAGGGCGAAGTTGGGTGAAATGCCCCAAATGATGCCCCACTCGATCCGGCGCCCTGTCGCCGGATGGTGTCGCAAAGTCCCTCTTCAGACTGGGATCGAACGCGGCCAAGAGCCGCGGCCCACGGCGTGCATAGTAGATGGTGCGGAACTAGCGGGTACATCGGAACAAGAGTGCTCGGTGACACGGACTCGGTAACGAATCCGATGTACCCCCCTAGAGTCGACTACTCTGCATTTTAACCTCGTCAGAGGAATCCATGCGACACTGCTCCGTCCGAATGGCGGCATGAAGCCCGGTTCGCGCAGCCGCCCCTCCCCAGTAAGCTCTACGCCGTCGGGGAAGACCTATGGCACGCCAGTCATCCTTGACAGACAGTAAGTAGTTTGCTACATAGGGGTGGGGGCGTGCGAAGTGAAAACGACGTTAAACATCCTGGCATGGATTCTCGCTGTTCTGCTGGCAGTCGTTTTTGTATTTGCCGGCGGCGCCAAATTGCTCGGAGCGCGCGCCATGGTTCAGGAATTTGCGCAGATCGGAATCGGGCAATGGTTTCGGTATTTTACCGGCATTCTGGAATTCAGCGGTGCGATCGGCGTGCTGATCCCGAAATACCGCTGGTGGGCGGCACTTCAGATTGGGGTGGTGATGGTTGGCGCCACCGCTGCAAACATCTGGATCCTGCACCTGCCGCCGCTGGCTGGCCTTACAGTTTTCCTGCTGGCAGCGGCGCTGGCGCTCGCCTGGCTGGGGCGGCCGAAGGAACGGGGCACCGTGGCAGCGTCATGAGTGCCGCCCCGCGCCTTTGGCAAACAGGCCGCTCCAGGAATCGCCCAGGTTCAGCTATTGCGGTCTCGAGTAGCTGGACGAAATCTCGGAGCAATGCAACAGTCCATGTCCGTGCGGGCAGGTGGACTCGGTGCCATACCATTCCAGGAAAGTTCGTGATGGAGTACCGATGATAATCGGTTTGGTGAGCAAGCGCAGGCACATCGGACAGCGGCGCTGCTGATCGGTGATCACCCAGCGGAAGGCGAAGATCGCTGCCGCGGCGCCGGCAATACCGGCGAATCCTGCCACTGGTTTCGGAAGCATCTGAACCACCGATCCGCAAAGCACAATCGACTGCAGCAGCACGATCTTCAAAACCAGGAAAATTCCCCGCCGAAACGTGCTCGACCAGGACACCGAATAGCGACTGGCCGGCGGCCTCCACACCCACAGCACGGGGGGCAGAAGCAGACCAGAAAGCGTCAGCACTCCGACGCATATCCCCAAGTCGGGACCTTTCCAGGGCGCGGCCGGCACCAGGCGCGGAGCTAGTATGTGAAATGCGAACAAGACGCTCAACGCCGCGAGCGCGGCCAGCAGGGCCAGGCAACTGAGAGGCGACTCCAGACGGATTCTGGTTCGCGTCACAGGGACGTAATGATTGCGTCGCAGCCAAAGCGCATCTCGAAAAGCGCCCATACAGAAGAGCGTGGCCCGGCTTGGGGAGATATACCAGAGCTCGGATTGCCATTCTTCCATCCACTCGGCGCGTTCATGGGTGGGCACAAGTAAAGATGCGAGGCGAAGAATGGCCTGCTGCAGCCATGCGCCGTTCATGCGCCGTCCACCTCGACAGCCGCAACCAGTTTGGCCAGCAGCGGGTAGCGTTTCCTGGAGGCTTCCAGCGTTTTCTCCCCGGCGCGGCTGAGCTTATAGTATTTGCGCGGCGGCCGCTGTTCTGCATCCGCAACGGACTGGCGCTCCCATTGGGATCGAATCAACTGATCGCGTTCCATCCGCCGGAGTGCCGGGTAGACCGTTCCGCTCGGAAGACCGGTCACCTCCATCACGGTGTAGCCATAGACGTAGCCTCCCGCGATGGCTTGCAGCATCATAGCGGAAGTGTGGGAGAGTTTCGGCGCGTCTGCCATGGTGGGATTATATCTATGTAGATATCTACCGGCAAGGAAGGAAGATCGGCCAATGTCGGCGCAAAGTGATAATGTCCTATTTGCGCAAAGTAGAAATGTCCTATTGACGACCTCCAGGCTGGGGAGGTGCGAGAAGGACAACTACTGATGACGCAAGCCGAGCGGGACCGGCTGGTGGCCCTGAAAAAGGCCAAGAAGAAACTGATTACGCAGAAGCAGGCCGCCGAGGAGCTGGGCATCACCGAACGGCATGTACGGCGTCTGCTGCGAGCGCTGAAACGCCGTGGTGATCAGGCTGTGGTACATGCGCTGCGAGGGCTACCGTCCAATCGCAAGATTGCTGTGGAGACCGAACAGGAGGCAGTGGCCATCTTGAAGAGGCCAGTATATCGGGGGTTTGGACCGACGCTGGGGTCGGAATACCTGGCCAAGAAACACGGCATCGAGGTGAGCCGGGAGACGGTGCGGCAGTGGATGATCCAGGCCAAGCTATGGCGAGCCCGCCAGCAGCATGTCGAGAAGATCCATGAATGGCGTCCGCGGCGCAGCCGTTTTGGCGAGTTGGTGCAGTGGGACACCAGCGATCACAAGTGGCTGGAGGGGCGCGGTGCACCGATCTTACTGATCAATATGATCGACGATGCTACCGGCCGACGGTTCGCGCGCTTTGTGGCCAGCGACTCGACGGTGGAAAACATGAACCTGCTAGAGAGCTACGTGAAAAAGTACGGACGGCCGCTGGCGTTTTATACCGACAAGGCGAGCTTGTTTCAGACCGCGGAGAAACGCAAACGCGATGAGCCCGGAGTGGAGAAGGACGCGGTAGAGATGCCGCCGACGCAGATTGGGCGGGCGTTGCGAGAACTGTCCATCGCCTGGATCGCAGCGCACAGTCCGCAGGCCAAAGGGCGAGTGGAACGAGGATTTTTGACCGCTCAGGACCGGTTAGTGAAAGGAATGCGGGTAGCTGGAGTCACTACCTTGGAGCAAGCCAATCACTATCTGGAAACCGAGTTTCTGCCCTGGATCAACACCACGTTAGCAGTGGTGCCGGCCAGTGCGGACGATGCCCACCGGCCGCTGGAAAAGCAGCACGATCTGGCTGCGATTCTCAGCCATGTGGAAAGCCGGCGCGTGAACAACGACTACACCATCCAGTTGGACACCAAGCTCTACCAGATCGCACGCCAGAACATTCGCACCGGATTACGAGGCGCCACCATCCGGGTTGAGAAGCGGCGGGACGGCGAGGTGGCAATTCGATTCCGCGATCGCTATCTAAGTGTTTCTATCTGCGAGCAACGTCCCAAGCTTGCACCACCCAAGCCGCTCGGCAAGGCACGGCGTGCGCTGAAACCCAGCCAGGCCAGTGAGTGGTGTAAAAACTTTGATCTGAAAAAGTCGCCCAAAATCTGGCAGGCCTCAGAAGGTTCCGGCGCCAAGCCGGAGTCGCTATGAAAACCTGCACCAACGCAACAGGAAGGCCGGGCAAAATCGGCCCGGCAGCTTCGCGCTTTCCCTATTCAAGGCCTCCGCTCCGAGACTCCACCCAAGTAATGGGCCTGTCAAAGTCAAAAGCAAAACCCTCGGAGGGTACCCCGCAGGGCCCCGTTGACCGAGGGTTTGCCGCCGATTACTTCGGAGCCAGCCCCGTCGCATCGGCCTTGAATCTTCCCCAGGAGCGCGACTCCCCAGAGAATCGAAATCAGACTACCATGCAATCTCCACCAGCTCGGTCAAAACCGGACATTTCTACTTTGCAGGGAATAGGACATTTCTACTTTGCGTTGACAGGAAGGAAGATCGGCAACCGCACTTGAATCGCCGCTAGCCGCGCAGCGTCGCCCGAGTTCCGAAATCCTGGACGATCTCCCGAATAAGGATCACAGATCGTCGACGCGTGCAGGCAAATCCGCGCCTGGCAGCTCAGCGGACAGACTTGGCGCACCGCAATCCAATGCGGTCACGTTAATCTTAATTTAATAATCGAAACCCATTACTGGGTGCGCAGCCTGCGTACGTATTAGTCATATGTTTACAAATTGTTATAAGCCGCGGCCAGCGAGACAGACTCTTACACTTACGGGCGTAACGTGCCACTCTTCGACTCGTCTTAGTGAGTGTAAGGAGATTAGAAACACATGACCGGAAAAACGTTACTGATTGTTGGTGCAATGACGCTTTCGAGCCTGGGTATTGCCAGCGCAAAATCGTACGACATTATCCTGGACCACGCCTCCAAAGCTGGCGCCACGGAGTTGAAGCCTGGCGAGTACAAGCTCAAAGTGCAAGGATCGCAAGCCGTTCTGACCGATACTCAGAACTCGAAGTCCTACACCGTGCCAGTGAAAGTGGAGAACAGTAACAGGAAGTTCGATAATACTTCCGTTGAAACAAATACTCAGGGCGGTGTAGCCAGTATCCAATCCATCGACCTGGGCGGTTCTCACACGCGGCTGATGGTCCAACAGTAGCAATTGGGTAGACTAGCGGGCTCTTTCTCGGGTTTTTTCTAAGGAAACTCGCGCAAAACGGAGCGCGGCGCGAAACAGTTTCTGGCCTGTTTTGTGGTGCGCACCGCACCCTTTGCGCTTCTAAGGTAAATTTCCGTTACCAGTGGAAACGGCGGCGAACGCTGAAACGTCGCACTCAACAGCGCCCTCCCAGGGCGCAGAATCGACAAGGCCTATCCGCGTCCTTCTGTTGCTTCGAGAGGAACTAATGCGCGCGAAGTGTTTTCATGCCTGCGCCGCCATAGCCGCGGCGACGTTCTGTGCAGCCGGCGCCACGGCGCAAAGCAGCCGGATTACGCGTCCGGTGGATAATCAAACGCGTACCGTGCTGGCCGGGAATATCCATCCCAAGGCGCTGGCGGCCGCGCTGGCCGGGAACGACCAGGGTCGTGTGGCGCCGTCAATGGAAATACCGTACATCACGCTTGCGCTGGCGCCCTCGGCGAACCAGCAGGCCGCTCTGGACAAGCTGCTGGTGGAACAGCAGACGCCCGGCTCTCCGAATTATCATCAGTGGCTGACGCCCGAAGAATACGGGCAGCAGTTCGGGGTGAACGATGCCGATCTCGGCAAAATCACGCAGTGGGCTCAGCAGCAGGGTCTGCAAGTGGTGTCGGTGGCGCGCGGGCGGAATTGGATCGCGGTGAGCGGAACGGCAGCGCAGGTGGAATCGGCCTTTCAGACCGAAATCCATAATTACTTAGTCGATGGCGAGACGCACTATGCGAATGCGTCGGCGCCGTCGGTGCCCGCGGCCTTCGGCTCGGTGGTGAAAGCCATTCGCGGCCTGAACGATTTCCGGTTGAAGCCGCGGCTGCGCGCGCCCGCCTCGAAACTAAGTTCCGCCAAGCCGAATTACACTACCGGCCAAGGCACTCACTATATCGCACCGGGCGATCTGGCCACGATCTACGATGTGACGCCGCTGTACAACGCCGGAATCAATGGAACCGGCCAGAAGATCGCCATCGCCGGGCAGATTGAGGTAAATCTTTCCGACATCGAGGCGTTCCGCAGCCAATTCGGTCTGCCGGCTAACGACCCGCAGCCGGTGCTGGTGGGTTCGAGAAACCCGGGAAGCAACGCGAGCTCGGGCGACCTGGCCGAGTCTGACCTGGATCTGGAATGGTCCGGCGCGGTGGCGCCCAACGCGACTATTATTTTTGTTTACTCCACCGACGTAATGACGTCGCTGCAGTATGCGATCGATGAAAAGCTTGCGCCAGTGGTCAGCGTGAGCTATGGCTCCTGCGAGCAGGAGACGCCCGCATCGGAGTACAACGCTTTCGTCCAATGGGGCGAGCAAGCCAACGCGCAAGGCATGACATGGTTCGCGGCGTCGGGCGACGACGGCGCGGCCGATTGTGCCGATTCGCAAAACCCTGGCCTAGCCGTCGACCTGCCGGGCAGCGTGCCGGAGGTGACCAGCGTGGGCGGCACGGAGTACATGGAAGGCACCGGCACGTATTGGAGCGCTACCAACAACACCAATGGCGCATCGGCGCTGTCATACATTCCGGAAATGACCTGGAACGATAGCGCCGAAGACGGGGAGCCGTCGGCGAGCGGCGGTGGCGCGAGCATTCTGTTTTCGAAGCCTTCCTGGCAGACCGGGCCGGGCGTGCCCGCAGACAATGCGCGCCATGTCCCGGACGTATCGCTGAACGCGTCCGACGACCATGACGGCCATCTGGTCTATACCAGCGGAAGCCTCCAGGTTTACGGAGGGACCTCGCTGTCGGCGCCTTCGTTTGCCGGACTGACCGCACTCCTGAATCAGAAACTCGGCTCCGGCGGCGTGGGGAACATCAATCCGAATCTGTATTCGCTGGCGCAGTCGAACGCGGGCATCTTTCACGACGTGACGACTGGCAACAACATTGTCACTGTGGCTTGTCCGCGAAGACAGACAAACTGCGCGGCCACGCCGGTGGGCTACTACGCAGGCGTGGGCTACGATCAGACCACCGGACTCGGTTCGGTGGATGCCTACAAGATGGTGATGGGATGGAACGGCGGGACCGTTACCCCGCCGCCTACCGCCCCGGTTACCAACGTCACGCTGCTGAGCAACTTGAGCACGGTGGCCCAAAATGAGGTGGTGTATTTGACGGCCACTGTCACCGCAGCCGATGGGACCACGCCATCCGGCTCGGTTTCGTTTTCGATTGCAGGCACTTCGTTGGGATCGGCCGCGTTGACCGGGTCGGCCGGCACGGCCACGGCCACGCTGGCGGTGAATGCTTTGCGATTGCCCGTAGGCACCGGAACCATCACGGCAACATACAATAGCGCCAGCAGCGCCTCGGTGACGGTAAGCGTGACGGCGTCCGGATCGGGCTCGGCCAGTACGCCAGCCATCACCAGCGTCAGCAACGGAGCCAGCTTCAAGCCGAGCTTCGCGCCTGGAGCCATCTTGAGCGTGTTCGGATCCAACCTGTCGCCCGTGACCGCGAGCGCGTCCAGTGTGCCGCTGCCACTTTCGATCTCGGGCGTAGCTGTGCTGGTGAACGGAGTGGCTGCACCACTGTACTATGCCGCGGCCGGCCAGTTGAACGTACAGATCCCGTATGAGACAACGGCCAACAGTCCGGCCGTGCTCAGCATCAATAACAATGGGCAGGTGACTACGCAGACGTTCCAGGTGGCTGCGGCGGCCCCGGGGATCTTCACGGATTCCACAGGTGCGCTGGTTCCTACTCCGAGCGCGGCGCCTGGACAAGAGGTCGCTTTCTACATCACCGGCGCGGGTGCTGTTTCTCCGGCTATCTCCGATGGCGCGGCGCCCGCGGCGTCCACTGTGCTGGCGGATCTTCCGAAACCGGAGCAGGGAACCACGGTGACGATCGGCGGAGTTCAGGCGGCTATCGATTTTATCGGAATTCCGGCGGGCCTAGTCGGCGTAACGCAGATCAATGTGCAGGTTCCGAACGGGATCGCAGCCGGTTCGCAGCCTGTGGTGGTGACGGTGGATGGAGTGCCCAGCCCAGCCGCCACCATCAGGATTACAAATTAAGCACGGTCTTTAGCGTTTGGCTACGTGGCCGCGCCCATCACGCATTTCATTTCCTTTGAAGTGGGCAACCTGATCGGGACGGTGTTCTGCCCTGTCGCCGGCATGTGGCATGGGCCCTTTGTAACCGTGATGAACGTCGAAATGATTATTCACATGGCCCCGGAAGTCGTCATGGCCGTGAAACCACGGGCCGACGCCAATGAACACGCCATCGGAAAACCACTCCGGGCCGTAGTAGCCATAAGGAGCGCAAGCGTAAGGAGCATAGTCGTAATAACCATAGGGACACACCGGAGCGGGTCCAATATTGACGGCCACCTGTGCCTCCATTTTGGGCGGGGCCGCCATCAAGAAAATTCCAGCAATAGCAGCTACTGCCAGAAAGTTGAATTTATTCATAAGTTCTCCTTGGACATCATCTGGGGGTCTCGTCAGCGCGCTTCCCCTGAAGATTGGATTCTAGAGTTGCAGCGCTGTTTCGTGCTTGAGGGCGGTAACTGGTACTGAGGCGCTTAACGGTCTGATTCGATTCCAGTTCGGTTGCAATCAGCCCCGGCGCCGACGGCGAGTCTTTCCGTTCCGCAGTCCGGCGCGGATTGAACCGCGAACCGTCCAGCCAAGCGAACGCCATGCTGCCGCCTAGAAGAGGGTGCAGCACCGCCAATGAAACCAGCGGCACCGCATACCTTTTGGATTTCACCAGGGACTCCAGTACGCCACGGACCGCCCGGCTGCGCGGGATGGTTCCCGGAACCTGGGGAATAACGAAACTCGCGAATTGTAGATTGCGATGCCGTTGGCCGTAACTCAGCAGGCTCCTGGCAGCCTGCTTCGGCGTCATGATGCCTGCGTCGGTAATAAAGCTGCGATGAACTGCGTGGGGATAGTAGAAGTCGACAGCTTGCCTCACGAAGTCCGCGCAATTATGAAACAGAAGATTGAAGCGGCTCTTGTTGGGGCGGGAGTTGAATCTTCGAATGAACTGGCCGTCTTGCTCCGCCGTGGTTTGGATCCCAAAGGCGTAGATAGTCCGATCGTATGCCGCGCCGATCAGTTGTATCCAATCCCCTTCCGGCGGGCAATCGCCGGGTGTGTCAGGCGCTACGTTCTCGAGGTGTTTTCGCCGATAGGCATCTCTCAGGGCTGCCGCCTCTTCGGGCGTTACCGTCAACGGAACTTCATCGGGCCGGTCCACCGCATAGAGGTACGGCAATAAGGGAATCGCGATCCAATCGTAGCCCGAGACCCGATGATATCGGCTGATCACTACTCCCTGTTCTCCCGGTTCGCATCGGCGTAACTGGAGCGGGGATGCGGCACAAACATGAGAAAGATAGATGGCGGCGTGTCCGGTAGGATTCATGCCCCCGAAGGTCCCGAACGGTTCCTCCAACAATACGGTCACGCTGGCACGGGCCACTCCCGCGCCGCACACCAAGACCCCGAGAAGCACTAGCGCCCAAGTTCGCACGACGACGTCCTATGCAACGGTGAAGCATCCCAGCCGCCACTGTTTGGGCGCTTAGAATCAATACGTGACCCTCTTGTTCGCGCACTATTCCTTCCTCAGATTGAAGAAATTGCCGCCAGCGATCATCCTGTGCACCGGCGAAGAATATGTCACGGTTTCAAACGTAATACCGTTGAGCACAAATGGTAGACTCGTAACGTTCCTCTCCCCGTTGTCATGAATCACAATCCTGCGTTTCGGCGGTTTCCTGCTTCTTCCGTCGTTTTGATGTGCTTGGTCTCTTCCACATATCTTCGAGCATTGCCGGATGGAGCGCGTCCGGCTGCGCCCCCTCTCCCCGCTTCACGTCAACCGGATCGCGCCGCGCCACAATCGCCGCCGCTCATCGTGATGGGATTCGTTGGCGGATTCGTCCGGCGCAACAACACCATTCATCGGGAGGTGCAAGTCGCCGACGATTTGCGAAAGGATTACCCATCTCGGATGACGGTCAGGATCTTTGCAAACCACCTGGGTGGCCAGGCCCACCGGGAGATTTTAAGGCTCCTCGACACGGACCACGACGGCGCCCTGTCTGGCAACGAAAAAGCCCAAGCTCGCATTGTTCTTTACGGGCATAGCTGGGGCGCATCCGAATCGGTTAGGATGGCCCGCACGCTCCAAAAGGACGGAGTCCCGGTGTTGCTGACCATCCAGGTGGACAGCGTCGCGAAGCCAGGCGAAGATGACGGGCATATTCCGGCGAATGTTGCCCAAGCGATCAATTTCTACCAGCTGGACGGACTTCTCCACGGCCGGCGAAGCATCCTGGCGGCTGATCCCGCACACACCCAGATCCTCGGGAATTTTCAATTCGACTACAAGACCAAACCGGTCAATTGTGACGGCTATCCCTGGTACGCCAGGATGTTCATGCGGTCTCACATCGAGATTGAATCCGACCCGGTTGTCTGGGGCAGAGTAGAGTCTCTGATTCGTTCGAAACTGCAATCCTCCAACGATCTGGGGCAGAACGCAGAATAGGCGTCGCGAGCGTTGGCTACACGGGCGCGACCATCGACAGCCGCGACCACGGACGATGCACCCGGACGCGAGCGCCGTCCAAACCCGCGCGCATGGCCAGCGCCAGCAGTTCATCCTTCTTCAATGCGGCCGCCACCGAAATCTGGCCGTCGTTGATCGTAATATCGTGCCATCCGAAGGCCCAGCGCGTGCTGGGAAGGAAATGATAAGCCAGCGGACCGCGCTCCAGATCGATCGCCAGCACGGCCCGCCGCGCCAGGCAACGAAAGCTCCGGAACAGCTCCACCACCTGGTCATCACTGAAGTGATGCAGGAACAGCGAGCTGAACACAAAATCGAAACTGGCCGGCCGGAAGGGCAAAAGGAACGCGTCGGCCACCACTTTGGGATCGGCGGCCTCAATCAGATGATCGCGTTTGTAATCGAGCGACGTAATTATCGCGCGCGGATAACGGCGCCGGATGGCCGCGCCCATGTCGCCTGAAGCCGCGCCGATATCGAGCACCGAAAAACTGTCGCCGGGCTTCGCCACGCCGCTGAAGAGCCTGCCCAGCACGTAGTAGCCGCCGAGATAGCGGTTAATCCGCGCCAGATCCCGCAGGCTGGCACGCGTCACGTCGGGCGGCGCGTGATCCAGCATCTCCGGAACGATGAATCGCTCTTGGAGCACGCCGCCGTTCATCGATACTCCCACAGCACCCTTACATGATAAGATGCGGCAGTCAGTGGATGGATATTGTCACCGGTAATCTAGGCTGGATCGAAGCGATTTGCGGTCCGATGTTTTCAGGCAAGAGCGAAGAGCTGATACGGAGGCTGCGGCGCTCCATCATCGCCCGCAAGCGCGTCCAGGTTTTCAAACCCCTGATCGACGACCGTTATTCGATAGACGAAATCGTTTCGCACAGCGATCTGCGGATGAAATCGCAGGCCATTGAAAGCGCCGCCGGCATTTTGCCGAAGCTGGATTCGCGCACCGAAGTGGTAGGCATCGACGAAGCGAATTTCTTCGGCCCGGAATTGGCGGAAGTGGCCACGTATCTGGCCGACAGCGGCAAGCAGGTGATTGTCGCCGGCTTGGACACCGATTATATGGGGCGGCCTTTTGCGCCCATGCCTGAACTGCTCAGCCTGGCCGAATCCATCACCAAGACACTCGCCATCTGCGTGCGCTGCGGCAATCCGGCCAAGCATACCCAAAGGCTGGTGGAGTCCACGGACCTGATTGTGGTGGGCGCCAGCGGAATGTATGAGGCGCGCTGCCGCCGTTGCTTTGAGCCGGGGATGCCCAAGCAAACGTTTCTGGACTTCGCGGTCCCGAGGAACAAACCCTTGGCATAAGCAACACTGAAACCGGCGGCCCGAGCCATCCATCCAACAGGTTATATAACTGGTACTCTACGGATCAGAGGTCACATGTCCATTTTCCCGAACCCCAGCCCAGGCTCCGGCTCCGAACCAACCTATACGCCTCCCCCGGCGCCTCCCACCGCGCCGCCTCCTGCTGCTCCGCCGCCCGGAGCACCCGCCTACTACGCACCTCCGCCTCAGTATTATCCGCCACCTCCGCCCCCAGCCCCCGCCAGCGGAGGATTGGCATGGAAATTTGGGATTGTGTTCGTATTCGTGGCCGCATTGATCGGCGCCAATGTCTATCTGTATATGCAGTTGGACAAAGTGAAGAAGGATCTGACGGCCGCCAACGACACCGCGCAGTCCCGGATCGACAAGTTGGAAGAAGCAGCAAACGTAAGCACGCGCAGCAATCGGCGTACCGTGGAAGAGTTGCGCGACCAACTGGAGCGCGCCCGCCGGCAAGCGAACCTGGCCGCCGGACAGGCCAAAGATGAAGCGCTGAAGAGGGTGGACGAGACACGGGCGGCGCTGGAAGCAGCGCAGCAGAAGGCCAGTCAGCAGCTCTCCTCCGATATCTCGAAAGTGAAGGAATCCACCGATACTCAGTTCTCGCAGGTGGGCACGGAAGTGACTACGGTGAAGGGTGACGTGGCCGCGACGAAATCGCAACTGGAGAAGACCGTGGCCGATCTGAAGCGGGCCACCGGCGAGCTGGACGGTCACAGCGTATTGATCGCCACCAACGGGAAGGAACTGGCGGCCCTGCAGGCGCTCGGCGAGCGCAACTATATTCAATTCACCATCGAAAGAAGCAAGCAACCCCAAAAAGTGGGAGATATCCAGATTCTGTTGAAGAAGGCCGATCCAAAGAAGAACCGCTTTACCATCGAGCTCACCGCCGACGACAAGACGGTGGAGAAGAAAGATCGCGTCATCAACGAGCCGTTGCAGTTCATGACTTCGAAAGCCAAGCAGCCTTATGAGCTGGTGGTCAACGACGTGAAGAAGAACACCATCGTCGGATATTTGTCGATTCCGAAAGTGCTGAACACCAGAAACTAGCCGGCCACTTCGGCGTGAATGTCGCCTAGCATCATCTGCTGGTGCGGGCGGGCATGTTCGGTTCGCACATAAGCTACCGCCACTACTTTACCCAGCGCCGGCGAGTAAGCAGCGGACGTGATCTCAGCCACGCTGGCCGCATCGATCTGTAATTTCGCGCCGGGCGCCGGCGGCTCGTTCGTATCTAAGACCAACGGCATTAGTACCCGATGGATTTGGCCGCGCGAACGTACCCGCTCCACGATCTCCTGGCCCAAATAACAGCCTTTGCTGAAATGCAGCGCGTGCGGCTGATTGGCTTCCTGCGCGAGAAACCGCTCGCTGATGTCTTCGCTGTAGCGGGGTTTGCCGTGCTCCAGGCGGACCACGCGAGCCGCTTCCGCATCGGCAGGCTCGGCCCCCGCGGACTCCAGGCGCGAAATAAGGGCGGCCTTTTCGCTGACTGGCACAAAAATGAAGAACCCCGGGCTGCCGGTAGAATTTAGGCGCGCGATCACAGATCCATTCCAATCGATGCTCGAATACTCAGCGTCGGGTATCGGCGCACCGGCGCGCTCCAGCAACGCAGCCGCTTGCGGGCCCTCCACCGCGATGGTCGCGACGGCGTCGGTTGCGTCCTCGATTGTGACATCGTCGGCGATGATGAAGCGGTCCAGGTGTTGGTACAGCGGCTGTCGAGTCTCGGGCTCCACATCCAACAAAAAATAATCCGCGCGGCACAAAATATTCGCGTCCGCCAAGACGCGGCCTTTATCATTCAGGAAAAACGCGTAGCAGCCGGTGCCTGGCGTAAGCTGCTGGATGTGATTGGTGGTCATCGCGTGCAACAAACGCGCGCGATCCTCGCCGGTAAGTTTGATTTTGCCGCGCGCGGAAAGGTCCAGCCACGCGGCGCGATTTCGAAGAGCTTCGTAGCCGGTCATTTTATCGGAGCTCTTCATTTTAGTGACAGGTACCTCAGATAATCCGCAATCCCGATTACGATCAAACCTGAAATGGTAATGCCCAGGGCCGTTCGGTTGCGCTTGGCCTCGCCCGAGTCGCGCACTGCATAGAGGATGGCCGAAGCGGCAATGTGGAGCACGAACAATAGCTTGATGCCCATCCAGATGTTGTAAGTGGGTGGATAGCTGGTCTTCGTCAGGTAGTTATACATTCCCGATCCAATCACCGTGACCAGGACCGTAATCAGCAAAGGCCGAAAGCTGGTCACCGTCTTCGAACCAATCAGCTCGCGTTCCGCGGTGGGAAGCGAAGCCAGGGCCGGAGCCAGCACGAAGCGCGCATAAACGAACCCGCCGATCAGCGCCACCACGGAAGCGATATGAATCCATCGCATTGAGATGGCGAGCACCGCGCGCAGGGTTGGGTCCATAATTCGAGTATACGATCATGCTTCACGAAATCATTCCCGTCGGCCCGCTGCAGTGCAATTGTTCCATCTTCGGCGATGAAGCGAGCGGCGAAGCGGTGGTGATCGATCCGGGCGATGAGATTGGGCGGATCACGTCGATTCTCGAAAAGCATCACCTGCGCGTGAAAGCCATCATCATCACGCACGCGCATATCGATCACATCGGCGGCGCACAGAAGCTGAAGGCGCTGACCGGCGCTCCGGTTTACATGAATTTCAACGATCAAGAGCTATACGATCACATCGATACGCAGGCGGAATGGCTGGGAATGGCGGCGCCCGCCAAGACGGATATCGACGTGAACGCACGCGAAGGCGAGAGCGTAAAACTAGGGCCGGCCGAATTTCAGGTACTGGAGACGCCGGGCCATACGCAAGGCAGCATCAGCCTGTGGATTCCCGCCGAGAACAAACTGGTGGCCGGCGATACGCTGTTTCTGGACAGCATCGGCCGCACGGATCTGCCAGGTGGAAACTCGCGCCAGATTCTGCGTTCGATTCACGACAAGCTGCTGCCGCTGGACGACGCCGTGGCAGTGATTCCGGGGCATGGCCAGAACACGACCATCGGCCGGGAACGGCGCAGGAACCCGTTCTTGCGTGGCCTCTAAACAGGAGCCTGACACTCGGCCGAGCCGCGGTCCGGATCTTTGCCGCGAACGATCGCATGAATCAGATGCTGATCGAACATCTGGACCCTGCCGCATGGAAGGCCAAACCGCCCGGCCAGGTTCGCACCATTGCGGCGATCTTCACGCACAAGTGTGTCAGGCTGGCGACTCCGCATCTGAAGATTCCAGCGCAGCTTGATCGCGCGCACTCGACGCGCCGCGCGCTGCGCGGAGATGCTTGCCGAAGCGCTCGGCGGTGGTGAGGGACGCGTCGAGAAGTTTCGCCGAGACGGCTGGGCTCCACCATCGCGGTCAGGTGTGTATGCTCGCGCATCAGCTCGGGTTCCCTTTGCCAGAGGAGGTTGTGCATGGGATCTGGAATTGGGAGAAGTCGTGGAGAGCATGCCGGGCGTCTGGCGTCCCCGGCTCCGATTCTTAGGGAATGCCGGCGGCGGTGGCGGAACCGGGCCCGTGCGCGCACGCTTCGGATCATGTGCCGAAGAATGTTAACATCATGGCGGATGAAAAACCCGTGAAAAGCCCTATAAATCTACGTGATATTGCATGTTGTGTTTTTGTGATAGCGTGCTCGCTGCCGGTCTTTGGCCAAGCCAAGTCCACCCCGGCGCCCGCCGATTTCAGCCCTTCTCTGACCGGTCCTGTGCGCGACCGGCCGCAGCCCACTGGCTGGCCTCCCAAGGGCCCGGCACCTATGACTGCGGATGGGAAGCCGGATCTTTCTGGCGCTTGGGCACCCAATGCGATCCGGCAGAATGTGGACCTGCGTGCCAGTCTGAAGGCAGAAGGCGTCGCGATTCCATTTCAGCCTTGGGCGGAGAAGCTCTACCTGGAGCGGAAGGCGAATTTCTCGAAGGATGACCCGGAAGGTCACTGCCTGCCTCCCGGTGTCCCCCGTATGACCACTACGCCTTACCCGTTCCGCATCATGCAAACGCCGAAGCTGATCCTCATCGTCTACGAGGGCGGAGCTCACATCTGGCGGCAGATCTTCATGGATGGACGCTCGCATCCGGCGGACCCCAATCCAACCTGGTTAGGTGACTCCATCGGGCACTGGGAAGGCGACACGCTGGTGGTTGATTCTGTCGGGTTCAATGGGGAATCGTGGCTGGATGAATCCGGCTTGCCTACTACCGAATCGCTGCACGTGATCGAGCGCTTTCGCCGTCCGGACCTGGGTCACCTGGAAATCGAAAGCACCGTCGATGACCCCAAAGCCTATACCAAGCCGTGGAGCTTTACAACCCACCCGGTGATGTTGAAGGGCGACCTTATGGAATACATCTGTCAAGAAAATAATAAGGACGTCCAGCACTTAGTCGGAAGTGGAAAATAGTCCTCGAATTTCTTGAGGAATTACCGAAGGCCCAGGCCATCGAAGGATGGCCTGCCATCCATAGACGACGAACCATGACGGGGCACTGGGAAATCGCCGGCCCCAGCGGCGCAACCATCCTCTGGAAAGCGACCTCCGAGAGATAATAGTCTCCACTAACGCACGCGGAAAAGTGGACGATCGGGATTTCGACAATGAGGCGCGTTCAGCCGAAGCGAAACGATTGGCGCTGGTGGCCGGAGGGGCTCCTTTACGACCTTCGATTTGCACTGCGCGGATTGCGGCGCGACCGGGCGTTCACGTTAGCCGCCATCGCGATGCTGGCACTCGCCATCGGCCTGAACGTCACCGTGTTCACGGTGATGAACACGATGCTGTTTCGCGGCTTCCCGCTCGCGACGAGAAACAACCGGCTGGTTTACTTGCAGGAGCACACGCCGAACGGCGCGTGTTGCATCTCCTACCCGGACTTTGAGGACTGGCGTTCGCAGGCGCATTCGTTTGAAGGGATGGCTTTCGTAGCCGACCGGAACATCAGCTTCAGCGACGGAGTTGGACGCCCCGTCGACATGGCCACGACCCCAGTCAGCACGAATGCCTTCCGGCTTTTGGGGGTAGCGCCCATTCTGGGACGAGATTTTGTGCCGGCAGATGAACTCCCGGGCGCGCTCCCGGTCGCGATCCTCAACTACGACTTTTGGGAAAGCCGGTTTGGCAAACGCTCCGACATTCTAGGCTTGGCCATTCATATCGACGGGGCGCCCGCCGCGATTGTTGGCGTGATGCCCAAGGGTTTCAATTTCCCGGTGGGGCAGCTCAACCTGTGGATGCCGGTGGCCCACACGCCTGAGCTGCGGCAGAGAGGCCTCACGCCTGCAGGGTTCTTTGTGTTGGGGCGGCTGCGGGATGCCGCAAACCTGCCAGAGGCTCGCGCGGAACTCAGGATCATCAACCGCCGGCTCGAAGCGGACTATCCGGCGACGAATCGCAACCTCGTCCCGTCGCTAAGCACGTATTCGCAATTCGCGGTCGGCCCGGATGCCCCGGTCATCTACGGCTCGCTGTGGGCGGCTGCGTGGTTCGTGTTCCTGATCGCTTGCGCCAACCTGGCCAATCTCACGCTGGCCCGAACCATAGGGCGATGGCGTGATTTTGCGACCCGGATTGCACTCGGCGCGGGCCAGAGCCGTATGGTGCGCCAGATTCTGGTGGAGAACTTGATGCTCGCGGGCGTGGCTGGCGCGCTCGGCTGGTGGATCGCCCAATGGGGAGTGCGCACGTGGGCGGTGGAAACCGCGTCCCGCTACCAGGTGCTCGACTACGCTGTGGATTCCGGCACGCTGGCCTATTTGGTCGCGATCTCGGCCGCAGCGGCGATTTTCGTTTCTCTGGCTCCGATTGTCAGGGTTTTGCATCTGAGTGTGAATAGCGCGCTCAAAAGCGACGCCCGCGGCGTAACGCAGGGTATGCGCGGCAAACATCTGGCCGCGGTATTGGTGGCAGGCCAGATGGCTCTCGCCATTGTGCTGCTCTCCGGAGCGGGCGTTCTGGCGCGGAGCCTCTGGAACGTTGTCAGCGCCAGGACCGGCGTACGCGATCCCGAAAACATACTGGTTGGATCGATGCGATTGCCATCGGAAAAGTACCCGAACCCCGCCGCCAGGCTGGCGTATTTTGATCGCCTGGAAGCGCAATTAAAGACCATCCCGGAAATTGAGGACGAGTCCGTGTCCAGCATCATTCCCGTGGATAATACAATTTCGCGGACGTTTGAGATCGAGGGAAGGCCCAGCACGCCCAACGGCGCGGAGACTGCCCAGTTCCTGCGCGTCGGATCGGACTACTTCCGCGTGGCGGGCGCATCCGCGATCTCGGGCCGCGAATTCAATGATGGGGATCGCGCAACTGCGTTGCCGGTCGCCATTGTGAACCAAAGCTTTGCCGCCGCGTTCTGGCCTGGTGAACAACCGCTCGGCAAGCGCCTTCGCGTGGAGAATCGCAACAAGCCGGGCGAATGGAGGACGGTGGTAGGGATGGTCCCGAATATCATGCAGGGAGACCCCACCCGGCAGCATTTCAAACCTCTGGTCTACGTGCCTTTCCAGCAAGACCCGCCGGCGCGTGGCGCGTTTTTTCTGGTGCGCACGGGCGTTCCTCCAGACCAGGTGGCGCGCGCCGTTCGAGCCGAGGTCCAGACATTGGATCCCGATGTAATCCTGGAAGATTTCACCACGCTGAAAGCTAGTTTCTCGTTTCGTCGCGACCGCATGGATCTCGAACATGCGGAGCTGGGCAAGCACGCCTCGGTGGCGCCCATCTTCGCCCTGATTGCCATGCTGCTGGCAGCCGTTGGGCTCTACGCCGTGATCGCGCATTCGGTGGGCCAGCGCACCAAGGAAATCGGCATTCGCATGGCGATCGGCGCGGCTGCCGAGGACATCCGCGGCATGGTCCTGCGCGATGGCATGTTGCCGGCGGCGACTGGTATGATCGCCGGCCTGGCGGCATCCTTCGCGGTGAATCGCATTTTGCAATCGCAGTTAGTCGGCGTATCGCCGTACGATCCGCTTACCATGGCGGGCGCGCCTGTGGCCTTGATCTTAGTCGCGTTGCTCGCCTGCCAGATTCCCGCGCGGCGGGCCATGAACGTGGATCCGGCGGTCGCGTTGCGGCACGAGGTTTGATACCATCGACGGGAGTTCCGGCCACCAGCAGATGTCTTGACAAAATATCACATTAGATATAATCTAACTACTTGATGGACGCCGAGGCGATTAAACGGTCCTTGGAAGCTGGCGGCTTGCGGTGTACTCCTCAGCGCTACGCCGTGATGGCGTTTTTGATGCAACACAACCGTCATCCCACGGCCGCGGAAATCTTCGAAGCTGTGAATCGCGTGGATCCGCGCTCCTCCAGGGCCACAACTTATAACAATCTGCGGGACTTGGTGCAGGCTGGTTTGGTGCGTGAAGTAGCCGTGGAGGGCCGCGCCGCGCGATTCGATGCGAAAGGCATGCGCCATCACCACTTCATCTGCGACCGCTGCGGCAATGTGGAAGACATCGAGTGGTGCGACGTACCCAGGCCGGCCGCGGGTTCCCTCGGCAAGCGGGTTCTTCGCGAATGCGAACTTATTTTCCGCGGGCTCTGCGCCAAGTGCGCCCCGCGGCACACTTCCCGTTCAGTGTCTTAGACATGTCGATACCGAATGAAAGGCGCGCGTGAGCAAACACGCCCAGCGACGATTTGCGCGATTTGCAAAGCATGCCGAAAATTTCTGACCAATTCGAAGAAAGAGGAAACAACATGGAGCAACATACTACCGCAGCCGGGGCGTCCTTCCCCGAAAGAGAAGAGCAAAATATATTACCCGAAGCCCAATGCCCGGTGGTGGGCGGCCCTCGCAGACACACCGTGGCGGGGGCCCCGACGAATGCGGGCTGGTGGCCGAATCAACTCAACCTGAAGATCCTGCATCAGCACTCCCGGCTGTCGAATCCGATGGACAAGGAGTTCGATTACGCCAAGGAATTCAAGACCCTCGACCTGAACGCCGTGGTCAAGGATCTGAATGCCTTGATGACGGATTCGCAGCCCTGGTGGCCGGCCGACTATGGTCACTATGGGCCGTTCTTTATTCGCATGGCATGGCACAGCGCCGGCACGTACCGCATCGGCGACGGGCGCGGCGGGGCGGGCGCCGGCACGCAGCGTTTTGCTCCTCTCAATAGCTGGCCGGACAACGCGAGTCTCGACAAGGCGCGCCGGTTGCTGTGGCCGATCAAGCAGAAGTATGGCAAGAAAATCTCGTGGGCCGACCTGATCATTCTCGCGGGCAATGTCGCGTTGGAGTCCATGGGGTTCAAGACCTTCGGTTTTGCCGGCGGGCGCGTGGACGTCTGGGAGCCTGCGGAAGATATTTTCTGGGGGCCGGAGGGCAAGTGGCTGGGCGATGAGCGCTACAAGGGCGATCGCGAACTGGATAATCCTCTAGCCGCTGTTCAGATGGGTTTGATTTACGTGAATCCGGAAGGGCCCAATGGAAAGCCGGATCCACTGGCCGCGGCAGTAGATATTAGAGAAACGTTCGCGCGCATGGCGATGAATGACGAAGAGACCGTGGCGCTCATCGCCGGCGGGCACACCTTCGGCAAAACCCACGGCGCCGCCGACGCGGGTAAATACGTCGGCTCCGAACCCGAGGGCGCCAGCATCGAGGAGCAGGGCCTTGGCTGGAAAAACAGTTATGGCACTGGCAGCGGCGAAGACGCCATCACGAGCGGCATTGAGGTCACCTGGACCACCACCCCGGTGAAGTGGAGCAACAACTTCCTGGAAAACCTTTACTCTTATGAATGGGAACTCACCAAGAGCCCGGCCGGCGCGTTCCAGTGGACTCCCAAGAACGGTGCTGGAGCCGGCACCGTTCCTGGGGCCCACGATCCCTCGAAGCGCCGCTCCCCGGGAATGCTGACCACGGACCTCGCCCTGAAGATGGATCCTATCTATGCGCCCATCTCGAAGCGCTTTCGAGAACATCCGGAGGAACTGGCGGACGCGTTCGCCAAGGCTTGGTATAAGCTGACGCATCGCGACATGGGGCCGATCGCGCGCTACCTCGGCCCGCTCGTTCCGAAGGAAACGCTGATCTGGCAGGATCCCGTTCCCGCGGTGGATCATGCGTTGATCGGAGAGCAGGACGTTGCCGCTCTGAAGGCCAAGATTCTTGCGTCCGGATTGTCCATCTCCGAACTGGTTTCGACGGCCTGGGCGTCGGCGGCCACGTTCCGCGGCGGCGACAAGCGCGGTGGCGCGAACGGAGCGCGCATTCGCCTGGAGCCGCAGAAGAATTGGGAAGTGAACCAGCCGGCACAATTAGCGAAGGTGCTGCAGAAGCTGGAGGCGATTCAAAAGGAGTTCAACGGCACGCAATCCAACGGAAAAGGAAAGAAGGTATCGCTCGCCGACCTGATCGTTCTGGGCGGCTGCGCGGCCGTTGAAGCGGCGGCGAAGAAAGCCGGGCACGACGTGAAGGTGCCTTTCACGCCGGGACGCACGGATGCTTCGCAAGAGCAGACCGATGTGCACTCCTTTGCGCCGCTCGAACCGGTGGCTGACGGATTTCGCAACTATCTCCGCGGAGGTCACCCGATGGCGGCCGAGGAGCTGCTGGTGGATCGGGCGCAGTTGCTGACGTTGACGGCGCCGGAGATGACGGCTCTGGTCGGCGGCATGCGCGCGCTGAATGCGAACTTCGGGCAGTCCAAGAACGGCGTCTTCACCACTCGGCCCGAGACGCTGACCAACGATTACTTCGTCAACCTGCTCGACATGCGGACGAAGTGGCAGCCATCTGGATCGGACGGGCTGTATGAGGGACGCGATCGGGCGACGGATAAAGTCAAGTGGACCGGTACCCGCGTCGATCTCCTCTTTGGTTCGAATTCCCAGCTCCGTGCAATCGCGGAAGTCTATGCATGCGACGACTCGAAGGAGGCATTTGTGAAGGACTTCGTGGCTGCGTGGAACAAGGTGATGAACCTGGATCGCTACGATGTAGCCTGAGCCCGGCGGAAAAGAGAGCAGTCAACACCGAAGTTGATCGCTGTTCTTGGCTCGTAGGGGCGCAGTGCGCGCCCCTTGATTGGCTGTTTGAGAAGGTGTTCAAAAGTATTCGCAGATGATAGTAGAGGACCAGTCTGGGCACAAGAATCGAGGAAGCGCGGATCGAACAACTCTTTTGGAATCAGCAACAATTTGGTCGGGGCGGGGCGATTTGAACGCCCGACCCCCTGCGCCCAAGGGACAGTAGTCTGTTCCAAGGGCTCCATCGTGTACCGCTGAATCCTAACAATTACAACAATCTGGGGAATCTGCTTTCGCTCAAAAGGCAACCTCGGTAGTTGGAACAGATGCGATTCGGACACAGTTTTGGCACAGTTGAAAAGCAGCGGCGTTACCCCCTTTTTGATCCCCTGCATATCAAGCAGGGCGTGACCTCTCGGGTCCGGAAGTCGCGAGCTAAATCCCAAAACGACTCACTGCTTTTTCAGAACGCTGGCGTATTAGCGCTGCTACCTTCTGGGCGACCGGGTGCGCGGTCTCCAGTTTTGGGAGAGTGGCCATGACTCTTTCGGACAGTTCCACGACGCGGCCACGTACCAGAGGCTTGCCAAGACCCGCCTCCTCCGCAAGCTGTTCAAAGTTTTCAGCTGTCACTTTTTCTGAAGAATATTCGTCGCCGATCCGCATCGCCATGTCCCGGCTAAGCTCGGGATAGTAGACGGTACCGACGACATCGTAGAGCGGCGCGAGCCTGACCTCGAAATTCTCTGTCCCAGTGCCACGGTAGAGCAGCGAGAAGTTCTTTCCATGCGCATCGTTGTTGCCGACGAGGTAGTTGTATATCACCGCGTCCAGAAGGCGAGCCAAATCGATGACGGGCGCACTTGAGACTTCGCGCAGCAACGCAAAACACTGCTTGAGCGAGGGGCCGCCTTCTTTCTGATATTTTTGTTCAGAAACAATACCGAGCGCCTGGCAGAAATCCTCTTGGTGGAGCCGCTCAAGCATGGGCTCGCCGCTCGGCGCTGGCCGGTGAATCCGGTCATATCGAGCCACGAGCAGGTAGTCGATACTGTCGACGTTTCTTGTCTCCGCGGCAGCCGCCGATAACCCTGCCGCGGCAGCCAGTTTCATGCAGAGCGCTTCGTTGAAGACGACTCCGTCGAACCGCTCCACGGCCGGCTTGAGGATATGTGTGCTGGGTGCGCCGCCCAGGGGCAGGGAGATCTTGCCGCCTTCGATCCGCACAGCGACTTTATCCTGCGCTCCAGCCAGGGAGAGCCGAATCCCATCATCGCCAGCGAGCAGCGGACGCTTGGGAAGTTCCTTCAGGATTGCCGCGAGATCCTCCTCGGAAAGCTGGCGATAGCTGTAATTGCTCTCCGGCAGGCCTTGGCCGTGTGCAACAAACGTGACGGCTCCGGCGCATTCGCCTCCGATCCGTTCCAACATCGCGTAGTCGTTGCGGGCACTGATTCCTAGATTGCGGGCGATGATTTCGCGCTTGCTCTCCTCCGGCAGAATGCCCCCGAAGAAGCCTCGGCACTCCTTGCGTCGGAAGCGTTCTTTCCTCAAGGGCAACGATTGGGACAGGGGCGTGGCGCCGGACCTGTCCAACCAGGTTTCTACGTACTGGAAACTCATGTCCCCACCGTCGTCTTGAACAAGATGGCCAACCAGATTGTTCTGAACATAAACATCAAGAGTTTTCGCCATCCGTCTAGTCTTCCTTAGCCGAAGTTGGTGGTGGCGTCAGCGTTATCTTGATGCCGAGCGTATTCAAAACTCTCAGAGCCTTTCCGATTTCGCAGGTATCCTTACCCTTTTCAAGGTCGATGATGAACCGTATTCCGGTTCCGGACGTCAGAGCAAGATTCTTCTGGGTAACCCCAAGGTTCTTCCGGGTTTCACGGATCAGTGTGCCAATTTGCTTGGGCGTATATCTCAAGCAATCCTCCAAACTTCCCGTACGGTAACATTATACTCGCCACGAGGCGAGGCACGCCGTGGAATATTACCGTTCGGGAACATTAGTCGAAAAACGGTGACGAACGCTGAAAACATTCCCGTTCGGGAAGCGGCGAACTCGACGGGTCCACCCATGAATGGGTGAACTCTGAAAGGCACGTGCAGAATGGCGGTGCCTAAATGTTCAACCGCTGTTGTGAGGTTGCCAAAACTTTGTAGCCCATGTCGCCGTAGCCCTTCAACCGCCGGTCATACATCCGCGCGAGCATTCGGACGTTCGCATCGACGTAATCATAGACTTCCACCACACGCTTGTCATCGTGAAGCCGGTGGAGTTGTCCGACGTATTGTTGAAGCGTGCCCCTCCACGAAATCGGCATCGCCAGGAACAACGTGTCGAGGCGAGCGTCGTCAAACCCCTCGCCGATGTAGCTCCCGGTTGATAGGATCAAGCGTTGCTCGCCATCCGGGACGCCGGCGAGAACCTCACTAACTGAGCGACGCTGCTTCCGGCCCATTCCTCCCCTGAGCACGATAATGTTGCGAATCTTGCCCGTAAGGGCAGACTCCAGCCGGCAGAGATGTTCCGTTCTACCGGTCAAGACGAGCGGGGATCGTCCAGATTGCACGGCGTGTATTACATCCCGGACAATGGACTCGTTGCGTGCCTCATCCACCACAAGAGCAGCGTAGATATCCTGTATTGTCGCGTCCGCGCCGTCGCTGGTCATTCGAAAATCTGTGAGCTTCGGAACGACTATATGGTCGAAGGGACTTGAATCGGTCATCGCCCGTACGCCGAGACTGAAGCGCGTCGGCCCACATTGCATGTAGATAATCGGATGGTGCCCGTCTTTTCTGGTTGGCGTTGCCGTCAATCCAACTACGAACTTCGCTTTGACCTGGCGCATCACCCGCTCAAATGTAAAGGCTGAAAGATGGTGGCACTCGTCAACAATCACTTGTCCATATTCGGCCACAAAGTCCTTGACCTCTCGCTCGCGATGCAGGCTCTGAATAACCGCTACGTCTATTCTTCCAGTTCGTTTGGTTTTGCCGCCGCCGATTTGGCCGACCTCGTCGATTGGAATTTCGAGGAACATCGCCAGCCGTTCCCGCCACTGATCGAGCAGCTGTTGGCGGTGCACCATCACTAGCGTGTTGGTCTTGCGTTTCGCGATCAACCATGCCGCCACTGCCGTCTTCCCGAACGCGGTCGGCGCACAGATGAGCCCATCGTCATGGGGCGTAACCTTCACTACCGCTTCCTCCTGGGTCGCCCGCAAAGTCCCGTGAAACTCCGCGTCAATTGGTACACCTGCAAAGCGCTCGTCGCGCAGGTTCGTTTTGATTCCGTGTCCTTCAATAAGAGCAAGAACTTCACCCAGGCAACCGCGAGGCAGGGCAACGTGGCGGGCTAAGTCCTCTCCGCAGGCGATGACGCGCGGTTTGTCGAACGTCGATAGCCGCATTGCTTGTGCCTTGTAAAACTCTGGATTTTGGAACGCCGCGATCCGGAGAAGGCGATTTAGCATTTCGGGCGGCAACGCCCTCTTTTCGATAAAGATCAGATTAGCTCGGACAATTTCGACACTTGAGGGGAGCGGCCCTTGAATCGGCCTGTCGGGTCGCTTTCGGGAAGGCGGCAGGGTCCATGGATCGGGCTGATCTTCGTCGTCCGCGCAGGCAATCCGAACGCCGACTAAGTCGCCTTGCCGGAGCGCCTCCGAAATCAACCGCTCCAGTACGAGCTGGGAAACGCGTTGAATGGAGGCGAGATAACTCCACTGGTCGGCGTGTGGCCGCAATTCATTGTCGAGAAACTCCGTGAATCCCGATTCGCGAGGGACCTTCTGAAGCGGTAGCGCGATCAGGTTGCCGAAACCGCCCTTAGGCATCGTGTCTTGATTCGGGAAAAATCTATCGTACGAATCCAGTCCTAGTTGATGACGCCGCTCCATCGTCCGTGTCAGAATCAGCGTGCTCAATCGTCGTGCCACTCCGGCGGCTACAGGCCGGTCGAAAAAGAACCAGATGTGCGCACGGTTGCCCGAACGTGAACGCTCTAGCGCCACGGGAATGTTCAATTCGCGGCACGTTGAAAGGAAGGCTGATGCATCGTCCTTCCAAGTCTTTTTGTCAAAATCAACCGCGAGGAACCAACAGGTTTCATTCAGCAGCAGCGGATATACGCCAAGAGTTTGTTTTCCTGTTAGGTGGGAGCGAATTGCTTCGTCGGTCAGCGCAAGATTCTTGCGGGTCTCCTTATCGACACGTTTTCGCTCCTCGGGCTTTGCCGCATTATAGGCGTGCCAGTCACGTTCCGTTCGCGGCGAGTAGCCGGAGCGGCCGTCTGGACTCTCCCATCTCTGCGCGTACACGTCCTCTCGACCGCGGAAGAGGGATCTGAACAATGCGATCTTCTCCGCAGTGCCAAGCTTGGGCCTATTCGAAGTCGGTTCAACAGGTCGTTGCGTTGGCTTCGCGACCGCTTCGGAAGCAATGCCATGGTCAGCGAGCAGACTCCGGAGCCGGGCATTTTCCTGCTCCAAATGAAGGCACTTCCTGCGAAGCGCATCGATTTCGGTGCTGTCTGCGATCGCTGTTCACCAGTCCATGATCCATCACCGTAGGACTGTCTTGCCAGGCCTCGCAACGATTTGGCGTTCTCTAGGCGCTTACGCGTCATGGTGGGCACAGCTGAGTTGAATGCTCACCTGTCTTGGGCGCGTGAAATTCCTTTCCAAAAGTTCCATTCCGTTATACGCTTTCTCAGCCTTTCCAATAACTTGGGGAATCTGCTCTTCGCTCGACGGACAACCCCAATGACTCGTTCAGATAGGGTTTTGATACGGTTTTGATACGGTCGGAAAGCAGGGTGACTCCCCTTCCGGGAAGGGCCTGCTTCTAATTAGAGGTGCGCATGGACGGGTAAACTGCGAGGCTCCGATTTATTCGACATGGCGGGCGTGTACTTGCCCTCATAGCTGTACCGAACGTCGGGATGGCGTCCTGTTGCGTGAACCCGTGCGCAATCGTACCCTCAAGTAGTCATGCCCGCGAATATACACGGTCAGGAACGCTCGATTGAGAAAGTTTTCAGCGATGACTATTCTTTTTCGATCCCGTTGTACCAGCGGCCCTATTCGTGGGGTGCCGAGCAAGTGCGCGAACTTTTGCTCGACCTGCTCAATGCGATGCCTGCGCCCGGTCTGGAGGCCACGACGGACCCCTACTTTCTTGGCAGCATCGTACTCATCAAGGCCGACCCGCCCGAGGCAGAAGTCATTGATGGTCAACAGCGTCTTACGACGCTCACCATGCTGTTGGCCGCGCTGCGGCACACGATGACAACGCCAGGGACCGCTGCACACGTTACGCCGTACATTTATGCCGCTGGCAATCCGCTCACTGGCCGTCCAGACCGTTTTCGGATCACTCTGCGGGAACAGGACGCCGAATTCTTTCAGAACCATGTGCAGAAGCCAGAAGGCATCGAACGATTGACAGGCATCAAACGAACGTCCTGCCCGACAGTCGCGCCCGCCTGCGTGACAACACCCTCCTCCTCGTTGAGGAACTCAAGAACCGCACCGAAGATGAACGGCAAAGACTTGCGCGGTTCACCATTAACAATTGCTACCTAGTCGTGGTCAGTACGCCAAGCTTCGAATCCGCCTATCGCATTTTCAGCATTCTCAACGACCGCGGGCTCAACCTGAGCGCTTCCGACATCCTCAAAGTCGATCTCATCGGGCTGCTCTCCGATGTGGATCGACCGAAATATGCGCGAGCGTGGGAAGATCTTGAGGACACGCTCGGCACGGACCGGTTTAACCAGCTTTTCACGCATGTCCGGATGATCTACCGCCGGACCAAGCTCCAAAATATCCTGACCGAATTCCGCGAAAACATTATCAAGCGGGAAATTCCGCCGCAGGGAGATCACTCCCTGCGCAGCCAGCAAGCAAAAGCCTTTCTCGAGGGCAAGCTGTTCCCATATGGCCGCGCGTTCGAGCAGATCAGCACGGGGGGCTATGAGAGCATTGGCGGTGCGGAGCGAATCAATGAACTGTTCCGCTGGCTGACGATGATCGACAACGCGGACTGGGTTCCGCCAGCCATCGCGTACTTCACAAAGCACGAAAACGATCAAGCAACGCTGGAGCGCTTCTTCACTGACCTCGAACGTCTAGCGGCAAGCTTCCTTATCCGACGTACGAACGTCAATCGACGAATTGAACGCTACGCCCGTCTCCCCGGCGCGATCGATGCGGACGAAGATCTCTACATCTCCACGAGTCCTTTGCAATTGGACTCGCAGGATAAAGCTGAAGTGTGCGATGCGTTAGATGGCGACGTGTACAACATCAATGCACGCGCGCGGTCCTACATTCTCCTCCGCCTCGACCGCGAGCTCAGCGCCGATCCCGCCTATTTCAGCAGGAATCCGGTGCGTGTCAATAAGAATGAGACACACGGCGCAAAAGTTTAAGGAGTTTTCTCCCTGTCGGGGGGCTTGTTGATCCAGACGGCAGTAGGGAGAGAAGGCGGCTTGGGAGCCTGGCGGACGAACCGTTCCGGGTGAGCTTGAAAAGCGGTGTCCAAGACGGCTTGGCGATGGAGCAGCAGATCGGGGGCCTTGCCCAGGTGAACCACGGCGGGGGTCATCAAGCCCAGGCCGGAGTGATGGTGTTCGTAGTTGTACCAGCGGAAGAAGGACTGGCAAAATTCGCGGGCGTCTTCGATGGAGCCAAAGCGGTCCGGAAAGCCAGGGCGGTATTTCAAGGTGCGGAACTGACTTTCAGAATAGGGATTGTTGTCAGAAACATGGGGGCGGGAATGTGTTTTAGTGACGCCCAGGTCGGCGAGCAGCAAAGCCACGGGTTTGGATTTCATTGATGAGCCGCGATCGGCGTGGATGGTGAGCTGGCCGGGAGCGATGAGTTGTTTGCAGCAGGAATGGTCAATTAAACGCTTCGCCAGTTCGGCGCTTTCGCGATAAGCGATCATCCAGCCCACGACGAAACGGCTGAAGACATCCAAGATGACATACAGGTGATAGGAGGTCCATTTCGCCGGGCCGCGCAGTTTGCTGTAACGGGTCACACTGTTTTCCCTCGACCTGCTCACGGTAGTTCCCAGCGAGATTTGTCGAATTGGCCCGCTTCCGAGTGCATAGTGACGTGAAGGACCGGGATAGGATACTCACCCGTGTAGGCACCGGTGGTATCCCGGAGCGTGGGAAAGCAAGTTAGAACGCCCGGCAAAAGCGGCCGGGCGCGCGTTTTATAGCCCAGGGCCTCCGCTCGGGAGTTTCACCAAAGAAATGCAGGCTGTTGTTGTGTCGGTCGGAAAGCAGAGAGCCCTCCCGCGCCCCGATTCGGGAACTGCGGGAGGGCTTTGGTGAGCCGATTTCTTCGGAGCCAACTCCGTCGCATCGGCCCTGGGCATCCACCCGGGCGCGACCCCGAGCGGACCTCGATGCGGCCAAGCGCAGCTACAGTGGTAGCCGGTATTGGCCGTCAACTTGAACAATCGATCCTTCGCGGCAGGCTTCGCCGATCGCCAGTTGGGCGGTGCGTTTGGAGCACTCGGTTTGCTCCATGACTTGCTGGCGGAGTTGGTTATAGCGAGCCTGCCGTCCCAGACCGGCCAGCGCCTGAGTTACATGCTCCTGCTCCACTTTCTTGCGCGCCACCGCTGCGCGGGCCGGCGCCGCCCCAGCGGCGGAAAAGCACAGCGTCTGCGGATCGAGTTGCAGCAAGCGAGGCTCAGAGGCCGCGGCGTAGCGAAACTGGAAGCGCAACTCCACGGCGGCGGCAAGATGGGCTGAGGGGCGCGTGAGCAGCAGGTAGGAATCGCCGACGGCATGCAGCGCCGAGGAACCGCGGAAAGCGCTGCCGATCTCTTCGCGGCCGATCGATTTGCGCACGTGATGCACCACAATGAGCGCGGCTTTGGAAGCATCGCGCAGCCGCAACAGGCTCTGGCACAGCGCCGCCATGGAGCGGGTATCGTTTTCGTCCTGATCGTGAGTCGAGTACAAAGGATCGAGCACGATCACTTCGGCGGCAGCCTGACGGGCGGCGTTGAGAAAGTGATTGAGTCCTTGCGGGGCGCTCAGCAGATTGCCGCCGGCCCGCGTGTCCACCAGCAGGTTTTGGTCGGCGGCGGCTCCCACGGATCGGCGCATCGATGCCAAGCGCCCCACAAACTGCGGCGTGGGCAGTTCGAACTGACAGACCAGAACCCGGCGCGCGGCGGGGATGGTGAAGCCGGCGCGATCTTTGCCGGCGGCCAGTGCCAGCGCCAGATTGGCCACCAGCAAGCTCTTGCCCACCTTGGGTTCGCCGCCCACAAACAGGATGCCTTGCGGCGGCAACAGTCCCGGCTCGATCCAGCCCGGCGGAGGGGAGGCCGGTTGCTCGGTGAGTAACTGCGCCAGCGATACCACCGCGGGTTTCGAGGGAGTCTTGGCGGCGTCCTCTTTCACAGCATCGCCTCCGTGGTGGCATCGAGTAAGATGGCTTCACTCACCGTCTGCGACTTACTCGTCGCCGCCAGCCGCAAAGCTGTCATGGCGAGCTTGTTGACTTTGCGCGGAATCCCCTTGGTGGCCTGATACATGCCCTGGCGGGCGGTCTCGTCAAACAGTATCTGCGACACACCGGCGGCTTTGAGTTGTTGCGCCAGATAGGCGTCGAGTTCGTCGCGCGTGAGTCCCTCCAGGTGATACTGCACGCCGATGCGTTGTCGCAAGGCTTCGTGCATCTGAAGGGAAAGCGTGCGCCGCAGCAGCGGCTGGCCGACCAGCAACAGGGTGAGATAGCGGGAGGAGTCCATGTCGAAGTTCAACAGCAGCGGGAGCTGTTCCAGGGCGGGATGCGGCAGCAAGTGGGCTTCATCGCAGATCAGAATGGGATGCTGCTTTTTACTCTGGTTCAGGCGCACGATGGCGCCGGCAATCTGGCGCATGAGGTCGCCGCGGAAGTGCGCCGGTTCCAGGTCCAGTTCCAAGGCGATCTGACGGAGCAGGTCCAGTGCCGAGCCCGAGGAGAAGTGCACGTAGAGGATCTTATATAGGTTGGGGTTGAGGGTCGTGGTGAACACGCGTGCGGCGGTGGATTTACCCGCGCCCACTTCGCCGGTGATCAGTCCGACGCCGTGATGTTGGGCGAGGAACTCCAGCCGCGTCTTGACCTGGTTCCAGGCCTGGGAAGCGAACAGTTGTTTGGCGTCCGGACTGTCGGAGAAAGGCGTTTTCTTGAAGCCGAAGAAGGATTCCCACATGGCTACTTCTCCTCCGTCTCCCAGGGCGGCAGCAGCCCGTTGACGACCGCATCGACCAGCCGCGCTACCCCTGCGGGCTTGCCTTCCGAGTAAATCTCCAGTTGGGTGAGATCGAGCGGATCGAAGCGCACTTCGATGCGTTTGCCGGCCAGATGCGCGGGTGCTTCAAAGAAACGATTCTTCAACAGGAAGGTGGAATCGCGGCGCACCAACCGGTCCACGCGATGAAAGAACAGACGCCGTAAATCGGTGTCCGGCGGAAGCTGACGGACCTGTTCGATATCGCGCTGCCAGCGCAGCAGCGGTGTGGTCTGGAGGGAGCTATGTTCGCGACGATGGTAGACGGTGTCGAGCCAATGCCACAAGCGCTCGTTGAGTTGCTCAATCGACAACAGGACCTTGGGATCGAGTGAGGCCAGAAACTGTTCGCGCACGGAACGGAAGAAGCGTTCGATCTTGCCGCGGCCTTCGGGCTGATAGGGAGGGGTGTGCACGATGAGAATGCCGATGGAGGCGGCGATGCGGGCCAACTGCGGCGAGCGGTAGATCTTGGCGTTGTCCATGTAGAGACGGGTGGGGATGCCGCGGGCGGCGATGGCCTGGCGCAGGCAGTCCAGGAAAGCATCCAGTCCCTGGTTGGGATAGAACTGGGCGTGCGGGATGAGGCGGCTGGCATCGTCGAGAGCGGCCTGAAGGAAGACTTGCTGCTTGCCGCCGCCCGGCCGCCCGACCCAGGGTCCGAACAACATGTCGCTCTGCCAGATCTGATTGGCAAACTGCGCTTCGTATTTTTTATGCGCGGTAGCTTTTTCAAGCAACAGTTGGCGTTCCGTGAGACCGCGAGCGCGCAGGAAACGATAGAGAGTGGAGGCCGACAGGCCGGCCTGATTGGCGGTGGCCAGTTCGCGCAGCAGAGCCGCGCCGGTGCGATGCGGGTTCTCGCGTTTGAGCCGTTCGATGAGAGCGGCGGTGTCGGGCGCGACGGCACGGGCTTGTCCGCGATCCTGTCGCGGTTGGGGAGACAACGCGGCCAGACCGTTGCGGCGATAGCGCAGCGACCAATCCAGCAGCGTGTCCACCGAGACCTGGCGGCGGGTGGAATGAGGAATGTCGTAGAGGCGGGCGGCGATCTGCTGCGCGCGCCGAGTGAGTTCGCCGCGGGGCAGCGTCTCCAGCACCAGAGGCGCAATCAGCCCGTAACGAAATAGCGCGACTTTTTCGGCCTTGTCGTCCATCGAGTGTTTCTCCTGGACGGCATCTTACGGTGGAAGGCTTCGCGGTTCCATGCAAATGGTGTGTGGGGAGGCTCAGACGGGCGCTGCGACGGAGGAGAATGCGGCGCGGCGGCCGTCGGGAGCCAGACCGCGCGGCCAGCCCAGCAGATGGCAGCGCACGCCGGCAAACAGGAAGCGATGAGCGGCGATCCAGCCGATGGATTCGAGCATGGTCAGGGCGCGGTGGACGAAGTCGGGCGCGGGAGCGGGTTGAGTCAGCGCGGCCAGCGCGGCGCACAGCGCTTGGGCCTGCGCGCGGAAGCGGCGAACCCAGAACTGGCCGCGCTGGTAGGGCATGGGAGGCGGCGCGGTTTTCGCTGCGGCTGGCAGCGTTTGTCCGCCGAGCAGACGGGCGAGGAGGAACAGCGCCATCACCATCAGGCTCGACCGCAGGTAGGGCAAGATGAACTCCGGCAGTAGAGAGACAGTGCGCCGGCAGGCGTGGCACAAGTAGCGGCGCACGCGAATCACGCCGTCGAAGGCTGTGTCGATGAGCGTGCGCGTGTAGAAGCCATGCGCGCTGAGTGGACGCTTGGTCTGGCACTGCGGACAGTGGCTGGGACGATGAGCATCGGGGTTGGATAGCTGCTCGTTGTATTGTTGGACCGAGCCGGCAAATGGGTGTAGGATCTGCATAGGATCTGGCCTCTGGGAGGTACGAACTCCCAAAGTTCATTCCGCGGCGGGGGAACTCTTTTGGTGGTGTAGCCAAGGCGGAGTTCCTCCCGCTCACTTCGATCTATTATGCAGAGACCGCTTCGGCGGCATGGGATTGCTGCGGGATCGTGCCATCCCGCTGGCGTTCGCACGCTCCGCTCCGCGGGCACCTCTCGCTCCCTTCCGGGACGGCGGGAACTAATCTCGGAAAATCGGCTCGCTACGCAGGGGAAAATCGCGACCCGTTACAGTTTGGTGATATCCCAACTCCACAACTGGTTGGCTTGCGTGGCCAGCAACTCGGGCTTCTGATACGGCGGATGAGTCAGCTGATCGCGGCGCTCGTGACTTTCCCCGCGCGCTTCCAGCAACCGGTACATAGTGCGGATCGAGCAATGAAAATGGCCCTCATCAAGCAGCGCGGCGTAGACCTGGGCCGGCGAAGAGTCCTGAAAACGATCCTCATGGAGGCACGTCAGCACGGTCTGCTGTTCAGCTTCCGTCAAAGCCCGAGGCGAGAACCGCGGCCCGGCCACAGGCCGGGGAAAAAGACGGCGGCTGCGCCCGCAGGCCGGTCGAAGAATACCGGGAGTTGTCCACGGGAACAACATCGACTTGGAAATACCCCGGCCACCGTGCCGCCGATACCACGTGGCTCGGGGCACCGCTAACGCCTGACAGGCGGGTTTCACACCCACCAGTGGGCTGAGTTGATCTACCGCGGCCATCAAGACTTCTCCGTTTCCGTGAGGGGGTGCCCCAACAGCTTGGCCACTTTTTTTTGAACGTCAATAATGATGTGGGCTTTCTCCAGTTCTTCCTGGAGACGTTGATTGTGCCGGCGTAACTTTTCATTCTCGGCGGCCAACGGATTCCGCTGCACCTGGGGGCCTCTCTTTTGAGAAAAGGCTTTGTGCACCGCGCGATCGCGCTCTTTGCGCCAGCCGTGCAGAGTCGAGGAGTAGATTCCTTCTCGCCTCAGAATGGCGCCGACACCGCCGCCATTGGCCAGGGCGCGGTCCGTCTCTTCTAAAATCCGCTTCTTCTCCCCAGCGGTAAAGATGCGTCGTTGCGCCTTGGCGGGGACTTCTTCGTCCGCCGAACTAGCTCCAAAAGGAACTGCAATCTTGGTTTCGCTCACGATGTTTCTCCTTGCCGCCCTGCTCTGTAATTATGGCCGCGGTAAGTGTCTCATCGATATTGGCACAGAGGGATCTGGACCCCACAGTTGAACATGTACTGCCACAGAATCCGAAGTCCACGAGCACCTGGTGCACGCAGTTTACGCAACCGGATCGAGACACGCTTACTAATAAGATCGGCAATCTAGTGCTCCTCACGAGGAATAAGAACAGCGAGGCGAGCAACTACGATTTCCCCAAGAAGCGCGACGGCTACTTTAGTGGCAAGAAGGGCGTCACGAACTACGCACTTACGGTCTCCGTCCTCGCTCACAAAGGTGACTGGACGCCGGCGGTTATTCAGCAGAGGCAAAGAGAATATTTGGAACGACTGGGAGCTCTTTGGCGCCTGACCTGATCCGGACCTAGAAGCGTCCGTGTGGTATTTTGGAATTGTCCGAAAAATGTATACTTTGTTCGGACAGACAGACAGTGGATCTGTCCGAAAGATGTCTACAAATATCGGACAAACGGCATTGACCCGGCGCGGCCCAAATCTTGACCTCAAGCGAGCAGTGCTCGACCGCATGACGCGCGAAAAATCCATCCCCGTCTGGACCCCGAACGACTTCCTCGATCTAGGCACGAGATCCGCCATCGATAAAGCCCTCCAGCGCCTCGCGCTTTCCGGCGACATCCGGCGGATCGATCGTGGATTATACGATGTTCCGCGTGTCAGCTCACTGACCGGAAAACCGAGTACTCCCGATTACACCGCAATCATCGACGCCGTCACGCGCCGGGAGAAAGCCCGGTTTCTTCCCGATGGAATCACAGCAGCCAACCAACTCGGCCTCACCGATGCAGTGCCGGCCAAAGTCACGGTGCATACAGATGCACGGCTGCGCTCGATTCAACTCGACAAACTCCTAATCGATTTTAAGTTGACTGCTCCGAGCCGACTCTATTGGGCGGGTCGACCGGCGATGCGAATCGTCCAGGCCCTTCACTGGCTCCACGACATGCTTCCCGCCGACGGCGATTCCATCCTCAAGCGGATCAGGAAAATTCTGGATGATCCAAAACAGGGCAAGGCGATTCGCGACGACCTTCGGAGCGGTCTCGACGCGCTCCCGACATGGATGCGCGACCTTGTGACCAAACTTCTTCAGGATTTGGCTCAGTCTCACGCCAGCGCGGCTAAGAACTCCTCCGCCTCTGGAAACACGACAATACCCGCCACGGCTGATCGTTCCCCGAGGCGGGCGTGATGAACCCTGGTTTTTCGGAGTTCCTCAAAGCAACACCGCAGGACCGCCGCGATGTCTTTCTTGCGACCGCCGCTCGACTTGGCACGCCGGAACAGAACGTCGAAAAAGACTTTTGGGTCACCTGGACGCTCGATGTTCTTTTCAGCGGCCTCTCCGAGGGCCATCCCCGATTCCTCTTCAAGGGCGGAACATCGCTCTCGAAAGCCTATGGGCTGATCTCGCGCTTTTCTGAAGACATCGATATTACCGTCTTCCGGGTGGACCTTGGGCAGGCGGCCTCTGTATCGGAGCTCGAAGCCTTGAGCCGAAAGAAGCGCCAGGCGAGGCTGGACGCAATCAAGAACGCCTGCCGCGAGTACATCCAGAACACGCTCGCACAGCAATTCGGAGAAGTTGTCCAGGCAGCTCTCGCCGAATCGAACATCGAGGTCAACGTTCCCAGCGTGATCGTTGACCCCGACCATCCAGATGGCCAAAGCCTCCTGTTCGGGTAGCCTTAAGTCTTCAAGTTAATTCCAACCACGTTTTCGGCTGATGCCTGATCGCTTACTGCGCTGTGAGGAATCCGGTCCAAAGTGAACGCGATTCGGGATGATAGTGAACACCGATTCCGCGATGAAGCCGAACAGTTTCCCAATCCGCACACGCGACTCGTCCCAAAGACCTTTTTCCGAGTGGCGCGTCACACGCCCGAAGCTATTGACATAACGCCCCATTAGCGGCGGGACCAGGGGAAGAGACGGCGCAGTTGACGTAACGCCGGATTAGCGGCGGTGTTCACGCTATCCTGTAGGCTAGATCGTGCTCATTTTTCAAGTATCGGAGGTTCATGTCATGAGGAAGAAGAATCGCTCGTTCCGTCTGATGTCGTTGATTTCAGCATCGTTGCTCGTCAGCGTGTTCACTATCGTGCAGGCCCAGAGTCCTGCAGCGCCGGCAGCCAAGGCGACGAACTGGTCTGATCCGGCGACCTGGCCCAACCGCAAGGTACCCGTCGCAGGCGACAAGGTCATCATCGAGAAAGACAAGCAAGTAGTTCTCGACGTCACTCCGCCGGCGCTGAACGGTGTGACCATCGACGGCAAACTCAGCTTCGCAAACAATAAAGACGTTGAACTCACCACCGAGTGGATCATGTTGCACGGCGAGTTGGAGATCGGCACGGAAAAGGCCCCTCACACCCGCAAGGCCACCATCACCTTCACCGACAACGTCAAAGGCGAAGACATCAGTGGAGTGGGTGGAACGACGGACCGCGTGGACCGCGGGATCCTGCTCATGGGCGGAACCCTCAATCTTCACGGTGACCGGACCAATTCCTGGACGAAGCTGTCCAGCACAGCGAACGCCGGCGCCACCTCGATCCAGGTCCTGAACGCTGCCGGCTGGCGTGTCGGCGACCAGATCGTTCTCGCATCCACGGATTTCGATCCCCGGCAGGCAGAACGGCGCAACATTGCGGCCATCCATGCCAACACGAACGGGGGAAACACGATCACGCTCGACAAGGAGCTCGACTACATGCACTTCGGCAAGATCACCTTCGGCGTGGATGAACGCGGCGAAGTCGGCTTGCTGACTCGCAACATCAAACTCCAGGCATCGGCCGACGCGGAACAGTCCTTCTACGGCGGGCACGTCATGGCGATGGCCGGAAGCAAGATGTTTGTCGAGGGCGTCGAATTCAATCGAATGGGCCAGAACATGACTCTCGCCCGATATCCGATCCACTGGCATCTGGTCGGCGACGCACAGGGGCAGTACATCAAGAACTCTTCGCTCCATGACACCTACAACCGCTGCGTGACCGTGCATGGCACGAACTTCCTGCGCGTCGAAAACAACGTGACCTACAACACCGTGGGCCACTGCTTCTTCCTCGAAGACGGGATCGAGCACGGCAATGAATTCATCAAAAACCTGGCAATCCAGACCAAGTGTCATCCGACATTGGACTGCGTGCCCACGAATCTCGCCGCCAACGGAGAGAGAGGCGCCAATTATGCGAATCGTCAGGCCTACAGGGAAATGAGCTTCCACAGCAAGAACGTTCTGCTGCCTTCGGACAACACGGTGGCGTCCTTCTGGATCACCAACCCGGACAATAGCTTCATAGACAATGTGGCGGCCGGTTCCGACGAGAACGGTTTCTGGCTGTCTCTGCCGGAACACCCGCAAGGGAAGTTCAAGGATTCGGAAGTCAGCAAGACCATCTGGCCGCGCCGAACGCCGCTGCGCGCATTCAGAGGCAATGTGGCCCATTCCAACTTCGACGGGTTCATGTTCGACCGGAACATCTACGAAGACAACACCTTCGGTCTGGCCACCATCCCGTTCCTGCCGTTGACAAATCCTGCTGACCTGGATAGCGAAGTGGTGGAGTCGCACTTCCAGAGCTTGACCAGCTACAAGAACCGCAATGGTGGTCTCTGGGGCCGGGGCGACATGTTCGTATACAGCGACTTGAAACTGGCTGACAATGCCATTGGCATGACGCAGGCCGCTGGCGACATCGGCAGCGAACCGTTTCAGGCACGGCTGGTCGATTCGCTGGTCGTGGGCGAGACCGACAACATCGGCAATCCCAGGACGCCCGAGGAACTCGCCTATGGCCGCAGCCTGCCCAAGAAGCTGATCCCTGACTTCCCGATCCGCGGCTTCGAATATTATGATTACCGCGGTGATGTGGTGAACACGACATTCGTGAATTTCCAGGACAACGATCGGAGAAAAACGGGAGCGCTTTCCTGGCTGTTGTTCGCGAGTTCGGGGGTCAGTACCGGAAGCACCGTCAGCGGTGCGAAATTCATCAATGCCAAGCCGGTGTATTTTCCGAAAATCGATTCCAGATTCGATAACGACAACCGGGGTGGCGTGGGCTACCGGACCCTGTCCATCCACGACCTGGACGGTTCGGTGACCGGCATCCCCGATTCCCACATCATGCTCAAGGACGGCGAGAACGACAGCGTCGTCACTGACGACACCTGCGAGATTCATCCCACCTGGAACGCCTCTGTGTGCACGGGTGATGTCGGTCGCCTGAATCTCTCGGACAGTAGAGGAGAACTTCCAGGCAAAGTCGATCTCGAATCGCGGACCGCTCGGTTCGCTTTGCTCTCTTCGATCGGTCCGAATGCACCAAACACTCCCCTCGTTCAGGCCCAACGTGCCGCTATGTTTTCTCGTCGTGCTCCGCAGGCGCCCATCGCGCTTGTTCGCAACGGCAAGGAATTCAAGATCTCCGGCGACCAGAGCACTGTGAAGGCCGGCACCGAGATCCTGGTGAAGACCGAAAGACAGAAAGTCTCTCTCAGTCTGGCCGAAATGGACCAGGGGTCATGGGTCATATTTGAGCTGCCGGGTTTCACCAAAGCAGCCTCCGGAACGGAACAGCCCAGCATGGACGCATTGCGCAAGGCGAACGCGACGTCTTATTTCAGGGGCGGGGATGCCCTCTGGGTCAAACTGGTCGTGACCAAGCCTCCGTTGCCGATCGTTCGTCCAACGGATCTGCAAGCCAGTATAGCGGTCAGCAGATAGGATCTGTTTCGCGAGCTGAAAAAAGCCCCCGGCGCCGAGCCGGGGGCTTTTTTGTGCGGCGGATCGTCCGTTCAAAATCGATCTTTCGCGACGTTGAGATGGAATGAGGCTGGAGGGTCCCCCCCTCGGGGTGCGCGACGTAGAAGTGGGAATCATGCCGCCCGTCGCGCCTCCCAGTAGTCCTCAAACCGGCCGTTGAGATGGCAGCATCGGAGGGAGACGATGGCGTTGGCACCCCGAACCGTCCAGAACATGCCGGACTGTTTGAGCCGGGAGCCGATCACGGTTTTACAGCCGGCCTCGATTACACCCGAGCCGACAAAGAGGTGCTCGCGTCGAAACTTGGGATAGCGCATGCGCGCCACGTTCCTGTCAAAGTAGTCAGCCTCGATGCGAATCTTTTCGATCACTTCGGGATTGGTGGAAACGATGGAACGAAGGGCACACACCAGCTTCTCGATTTTTCCTTTGTCGAGTAATCTCCGCTGGTGGAGCTTGATCCAAGCTTTCTGGTTGGCCTCTTGATTGGGGTGCAGCCGGCGCGCCAACTCCCAGAGATGTTGGCGCGCGTGATACAGATCGACAATCTGCACCGCGCCGGGAAAATGTTGCTCGGCAAGATTCCAGATCCATTCGGCCCCATCGCCCATGACCACCTTCTTTTGAGCGCGGCTCCAGCCGCGTTTCCAGGCTTCCAGGTAAATACGCTTTCCAAACTCTTCGGCGGTCTCGATGGCGCCGGCGTAGGTAGTGGAGTCAGAATCGCGGATCGGGTAGCCTTCCTGGTCCCAGTCGGTCTGGGTGAAGACGCATCCCAACTTTACTTCCCGCGTATGGGATGACTGGCCTTCGGTCTTGCCTTGCCGACCCACCGTCTCCTTCTTCACCACTGGTATTCCCGTTCCATCCATTTGCACATACAGGATCGGAACCGATTCGCCCACGACCATCGGCAGATTCAACTGCACGGCCCGCTGGATCTCCTCCTGCTCGTCTGCTGCGATGTGTTCTCCGATAGCTTCAGCCGTCCGCTCCACAGCTTTGGTTGTCACCTCCAGATCGGCGAGGAGCTTCATCTGCTGACGGCCGTGGTCGAAGGGCGACCCTTGGCCCACTACCGCCTGCATGCGACGCACCCCAGGAGAGAGTTCCGTGTTCTCGATATCCAGTTCGACATCAGCGGGGAATTGGCCCGTATGGCAATGGGGGCACAGGTAGTAGGGGCGCGACACTTCCGACTTACCTACCGCAGTGAGGACCGGCTTGGAGCGCAACTCCCGATAACGGGCCTGGTGTCCGCAGGCGCAAGCAATGTTGTGTTGGTCCGCAGTCGGGGTTGGGAACTGCAACAGTTTGGTTAGCACTGCCGCCCCCGCCTGATGCATGGCCGAACGCACGGCCAACTCCAGGGCTTCCAGATCCAAACGCCCCGTCTTGCGGCGGGCACCAAAGGCTACGCGCAACAGTTGCTCTACTTCGCGCGTGACTTCCTTTTGGATCGCTTCGACCGTTTTTTTTCCTGGGCTGACGGCGAGTTCTCCTCCACTGGCCGCAACTCGCAGATCTGTTCATTGACATCCAACAGTTGCTCGCCCAGTTCCCGGAAGCGCTGGCACTCGGCGACCTCGCGCTGCGCTTTGGCCAAACTCGCCGGAGAGGAAAACGTCTCGGTGACGGTTTTGCCCTTCACCTTGCGTGTCAGCCGAAAGTAAGGGCCGTGGCCAAGATCACCGGTCCGATGGCAGTGACAGTTAAGATTTCCACAACGACCACTTGTTCCGGTAATGCAGCCGGACCGCATGTCACCCAACTGGACGATCTGCAATTGAACAGTGGCGCGGCGGCTTTCCAGGTCAGCCAGAGAATCGTGCATAAAGTCTCCTGATAAACCTAGCGTATCACTACGCTCGGTTTCATGCCACCAAAAAAGAAAACTCGCGAATCGTTACGCCCAAGTCGCGCACCCCCCCCCTCGCGGCAAGAACAAAAGTGCGTTAGAATCTGGTATTTGACCAGCAACTCAAGCTAACCCGGCGCAAGAATTTCGATGGCGCTGACGATTGCAGAAAAGGCTCGTTTCGCACCTAATCGAATGGCGACCGTTACCAATTCGCTTCCCGCTGGCCCCCAGCCGCCACTCCCGTCGATCCTCGCGCCTAATTGGGCAGGAAGTGCGCTAAAAGCAGAGAGCACCTTCCACCAGCTCTCACCTTACATTGGAAAGCTGAAATCTTCCATTGCGGGATCGCTTATCGAGCAGTTCACTCAGCGCAGTGACGTGGTATACGATCCGTTCTCAGGCAGCGGAACCGTCGCCCTAGAAGCCTGGATTGCTGGCCGCAACATCATTGCCAACGATCTTAGCCCATACGCCGCGATCCTGACGCGCGCAAAGCTTTTCCCCTACGACTCCATGGAGGATGCGCTCGACGACATGGAGGACCTTGAGGACTTTGCGGAAGCCGTAGCCGGTAGCCTTGATCTTCGCACCGTACCGAAATGGGTGCGCGAATTCTTCCATCCCAGTACTCTTCGTGAAACGCTTGGCTGGACTTACGTTCTTAGGCAGCGCGGCCGCTGGTTTCTGCTTGCGTCGCTCATGGGAATTCTGCATCACCAGCGACCTGGGTTTCTCTCGTTCCCCAGCAGCCACACGGTGCCTTACCTGCGGAAAAAAGCATTTCCGCCGAACGAGTTCCCGAAGCTCTATGAATACAGGTCGCTCGCGGACCGCTTTGAAGCCAAGATTGAACGTGCGTTTAGTCGCGTGCCCGTCCTCGATCACGAGGTCACACGCGCTTGCTTTCAGAAATCCGCACACATACTTACGCCCAAGCAGAAGGTTGATGCCATCATCACGAGCCCGCCGTATATGCGGCAGCTCGACTACGGCCGAGACAATCGACTACGCCTTTGGTTTTTGGGGGTCCCCGACTCGCATGCGCTTGACCAGGAGATTTCTCCGCGCAAAGACGCTTTCCTTAAGCTCATGGGCCAGTGCTTCAAGAAGTGGAAGTCGATCTTGAAGCCGGAACGTTATTGCATTCTAGTCGTAGGTGATGGCAGCAGTGAACTGAAGGATGCCAACCTCCCAGCCTTGATTTCTCGGATCGCGCAGACAGAAGGATTCGTCCATGTCCTCGACCACACTGAAGCCATACCGAACGAGCGGCGGGTCCGCCGTGGCCTAACGGGCAGCACTTCGGAGACAATCGTTATCCTTCGAAACGCAGCCCGAAACACATAGGAGCGACCATGCAGCAGCTTTTCAACACGCGAAACTATAGCGTTCGAGATTTTGAGGAGTGGCAGCAGCGCGATGAACTTGTTCTTCAACCAAAATTCCAGCGTCGCGAAGTATGGAGCGAAAAGGCTCGTTCATATCTAATTGACACAATCATTCGGGGAAAACCAATACCCAAGATTTACATGCGGCAAGACGTCAATCCGAAGACGCGCCGTGTTGTACGCGAAATCGTCGATGGGCAGCAACGGCTTCACTCAGTGCTGAATTTCTTGAAGGACGGATTCAAAATCAGCCGTGCCCACAGTGACGATTTTGGAGGGAAGACGTTCAGCCAGTTGAACGAGGACGCGCAGAGAGACATTTTGAAGTATGAATTCGCTGTTGACCTGCTTCAGGACATACCGGACAATGAGATTTACAACATCTTTGCTCGAATTAACACGTATTCGGAGAAGCTGAAGGACCAGGAGCTGCGCAACTCCAAATGGTACGGGGATTTCAAGTCCTCTGTCTATCTGCTGGCCGAGGAGTTCACAACATTTTTTGTTGAGAACAAGCTCTTCACCGCAAAAACGATCCTCCGCATGGCAGAGGCCGAGTTCATATCCGATCTTCTTCTTTCGATGCACGAGGGCGTTGTCGCACGTTCCAAAGCTGTGCTCGACGGTGCCTACAAGAAATACGATGACAATTTTCCGTCCCGGAAGATATACGAGAAGCGCTTCCGAGAAACGATGGATATTATCAAGGCGATTCATGGCAATGATCTTGCGGAGTCCGAGTTTCGCGCACAGCGACTTTTCTATCCAATGTTTTGCTCGATTTATCATCTGAAATTTGGGCTTCCCAACTTTACAGTCCCCCGAAAGACACTCCGGATAGCCGACTATCCCAAGACGAAGACCGCCCTTGAATCGGTCGATGCCCTTCTGGAAGCGATTAAGGAATCTCACACGAATCCAGCAGCTCTCGCCCTCTCGGATGTGGACAGCAAATTCTACGACGCCATTACGGTGCATTTCGTCCACGCTGACAAACGGCTCATTTCGGCCCAATACATTTGTCGAAAAATAGCGAGGGTATTGAGCTAAATGCTATGCCGGCTCCTCGCCTTCGTTCTGCGTTAGTTTCATTCTCGAGGTCCGTCAAAGACGCCAGAGACCTAGCTGGCGACGCTCACAGATGGTCTACGCCGTCCCGGCCAGGGGCACGCTCACAAATCACAATCCAACGGCGAAATACATTGACGGAGATGGCATTTCTTCGTGCATTCACGAGCTGGGAAAGCTTCCTTGAGGAGACATTTCTGCTCTACCTGTTGGGGCATCGACCTCCAAAGGGACCGATGCCGAGACGTTTCGGGTTCCCCAAAACGCCAGACTCCGCCGTCGAATGGTGCACTGATGGAAAGCCTTACGCCAGATGGCATATCGAAGATGTGCAAAGAAGGGCGAACCGTTGGTTCAAGGATGGTAAGCCATTCACGCCAGCTCTCCAAGGTCAGCAGGCTAGACTGAAACAGCTTGTCACAATTCGCAACGCGATTGCCCATGAATCACAGAGCGTCCGAGACAAATTTGAGAACCTTGTTCGCGCTGAGCTGGGAGCGGTGCCGCCCAATACAACTGTGGGCGGCTTCTTGATGATGACGAAACCAAACTCAACGCCTCCAATTTCTTTTCTCGAATTTTATGTCGCAGAGATACTGCGGGCGGCGCAGAATATCGTTCCGAGATAGACGGTCGAACGCATCATGCCGCCCGAATTCACACCTTGCCAAGTTCGAAGCCTGGCCCTTGGAAAGTTTTTGTCACGCTTTGGGCAGATAACGCTTTACTCGGAAGTTGGCAAGACGTCGGGTCGGAGGAAGTTGGCAGACACCTGTCCAAAGTGCAGGTGAGCGGGTGAACGGAAGCGCAGGACAAAGCTCGTTGATCCAAGAAGATTCGGAGGGTGTCTGTAAGGCACGCCAGATCGTGACTGGCACCCGGCGGCTCTGGCGTCCGAACCGCCGTGCTCAGATGCCTTCAGTCCTGTGCTCCGCAAACCCATCCGCAGGCCGAATACGTTGAAACCAGAGGATCTTGTCCGGCTGAGGATGGGTGTAAAATTGTCCCTGGCTATACCTCGTTCGATCCTCGCGGGACAAAGTAGCGTAACATGATCGTGCATGGAGGCTTATCGATGCGAAAACACACACATTTGATCCTTTCGTTGCTGGTTCCAGCCTTTTTAGTCCTCGGCGGATATGCCTCCCTTAAGGCTCAACAAAAAACTTCTTCGACGACCAGCGGGAAACGCTGGTCTGATCCAGCCACTTGGCCTGACAAAAAGGTGCCAGCCAAAGACGACCTTGTCACCATCGGGAGGGACATGGACGTAGTCCTCGATGTCACTCCGCCGGCGCTGCACGGTTTGACAATCAACGGCAAACTGAGCTTCGCAGATAATAAGGACCTCGAACTGACCACCGAGTGGATCATGGTGCACGGGGAGTTGGAGATTGGCACGGAAGCCAAGCCCCACACGCGCAATGCGACCATTACCCTCACCGACAACGTCAAAGACGAAGACATCAGTGGAGTGGGTGGAACGACGGACCGCGTGGACCGCGGGATACTGCTCATGGGCGGAACCCTCAATCTCCACGGTGACCGGACCAATTCCTGGACGAAGCTGTCCAGCACAGCGAACGCCGGCGCCACCTCGATCCACGTCCTGAACGCTGCCGGCTGGCGCGTCGGCGACCAGATCGTTCTCGCATCCACGGATTTCGATCCCCGGCAGGCAGAACGACGCAACATTGCGGCCATCCGCGGAAACACGATCACGCTCGACAAGAAGCTCGACTACATGCACTTCGGCAAGATCACCTTCGACGTGGATGAACGCGGTGAAGTCGGCTTGCTGACTCGCAACATCAAACTCCAGGCATCGGCCGACGCGGAACAGTCCTTCTACGGCGGGCACGTCATGGCGATGGTCGGAAGCAAGATGTTTGTCGACGGCGTCGAATTCAATCGAATGGGCCAGAACATGACTCTCGCCCGATATCCGATCCACTGGCATCTGATCGGCGACGCGCAGGGGCAGTACATCAAGAATTCGGCGATTCATGACACCTACAACCGCTGCGTGACCGTGCATGGCACGAATTTCCTGCGCGTCGAAAACAACGTGACCTACAACACCGTGGGCCACTGCTTCTTCCTAGAAGACGGCGCGGAGCACGGTAACCAGTTCGTGCACAACCTGGCGATCCAGGTCAAGTGCCACACTTCAAAGGCCTGCATGCCGACCAATCTCGCCCCAAACGGAGAGGCCGGTGGTTCGAATCCACTCGCCCCGACCAATCGCGCGGCCTACAGGGCGGCCAGCATGTCCGGCAAGGACACCCTGCTGCCTTCGGACAACACGGTGGCGGCTTACTGGATCACCAATCCGGACAATGTCTTCATCGACAACGTGGCAGCGGGTTCCGATGAGAATGGCTTCTGGTGGTCGTTGCCGGAACACCCGCAAGGGAAGTTCGAAGGTACGGAGATCAGCAAGGCCACCTGGCCGCGTCGAACCAGGATGGCGGAATTCAGGGGCAACGTTGCCCACTCCAACTTCGACGGGTTCATGCTGGACCGGAACATCAATCGGGAAGGCGTCTTCGGGTTGGCCGGCCCCTCGCACATTGCCAAGGAAAATCCCGCTGACGAAAACAGCAAGAGCGTGGAATCGCTCCTCGAGGATCTCACCGCTTACAAGAACCGCAATGGCGGCTTCTGGAGCCGCGGCGAGCTGCACGTCTTCCGGAATCTGAAGGCGGCGGACAATGCCATCGGGTTCACGAGTTCCACGGGTTCCTTCGGCGCTGACAGATTTACCTCACTGGTGGTTGATTCGCTGTTCGTGGGCGAAACCGACAACATCGGCAACCCCGTAACGCCGGAAGAAAAGGCCTACGGCCGCAGCCTGCCGAAACGCCCTGATTCCGGATTACCCGATCCACGCTTACGAGTATTACGATTACCGTCACGACGTGGTGAATACCACCTTCGTGAATTTCCAGGACAACAAACAGCGCAGATCAGGCGCGCTTACCTGGCTGTTGTATACGGGCGCCGGGGTTACCACCGAAAACACAGTCAAGGGTGCGAAATACATCAATGCCAAGCCCGTGTATTTCCCGAAGATCGACCCCAGGTTCGACAGTGACAACCGGAGTGGTTCGGCCTACCGGACCGCGGCGATCCACGATCTGGACGGATCGACGACCGGCATCCCTGATTCCTATGTTCTGCTCCAGGACGGCGAGAACGACAGCGTCGCCACGGACGACACCTGCGAGATTCATCCCACCTGGAACGCCTCAGTGTGCAAGGGTGATATCGGACGCATTCAGTTCAGCATCAGGAGGCCCGGACCCACAAGGGGTGCTGGTCTTGCGCTGAAAGATGTTGCTCTGCGGTCAGCTGGTCCTGCACGGGCGGCTGGTCCTAGGCGGTTGGCCGCCCCTCAAGAACCAATTACCCTGAGCCGCAATGGCAAGGACTTCAAGATCACGGCCAATCAGAGCACGGTGCGCGCCGGTACCGAGATCCTTGTGAAGACCGAAAGACCGGAAGTTTCTATCAGCTTGAGCGAAATGGCCAAAGACTCATGGGTGGTGTTCGAGCTGCCGGGTTTCACCAACGCGACCTCCGGGAAGCAGCAGGACAGCATGGACGCCCTGCGCAAGGCGACCGAGACTTCGTATTTCAAGGGCCCGGATGCCGTCTGGGTGAAACTGGTAATCCCGACCGCCCCCCAGGGCATTGGCATCGATCAGTTTGGCCCGTCGGATATTCAAACCAGCATTACGGTAAGGCGATAAGCACCTTATTCGCGAACTGAACAAAGCCCCCGGCGCGAGCCGGGGGCTTTTTTGTGCGGCGGATAGTCCGTTCAAAATCGATCTTTCGCGACGTTGAGATGGAATGAGGCTGGAGGGGCTGCATCGCCGAAACGCGTCTTGAAGCGCCTATCCGCGTCCGTTTCACGCTATCCTGTACGGCTAGATCGTGGTCATTTTTCAATCGGAGGTTCATGTCATGAGGAAGAAGAATCGCTCGTTCCTTCTGACGTCGTTGATTTCAGCATCGTTGCTCGTCAGCGTGTTCACTATCGCGCAGGCCCAGAGTCCTGCAGGGTATCAGATTGGATGGAACTGATATTTTATATACTTGTGTGCGCCGTATGCTTCAAGGTACCTTTAGACATTTGGCTGTTGAGCCCTGAACTGAACAAGCCGTGAAAACAGCGCGGCGCGCCCCCTTCTGAACTCTCCGAGCTCTGCCTTCACCGATCCAAACGTATCATCTGCCGAGACCAAAATACTGAGATGGGCCATGCAGAGCCAGAGGAAATGCTGGACGACATCGCGCTTGAGATGATCCTTGTGAATGTCTTGGTATGTGAAGAGCGCACTACCGGGCTCGGGGTTGGTGACGATATGCCGTAGGAAAGTGAGTCCGCTGGTATGGGACAGGCGCGAAGCGAGGTCGTAGTGATCATAAAGGGTCTTGAGGATCGGAACGGTTTGCGGGAATAGGATTTTGGTCTTGAAAGTTTCGCGGGCCTTCTTCGCGGCTGCTGGAGTTCCGTCGTCACTGCTGAAAATGCGGAAGGCGGCCATGTCGTCCACGATCAGGCGAGCGACGCCAGCCGCTTCAACCGCAGCGCGGCTCTCTCGGTACATTTGGGCTGAATAGAGGCGCATCAGGGAGAGTGCGCCAAGCACGAGATGCTTCCTGCAAACGATGAATAGCGCAGCGGCGGCTTTGTGCTGGACAGCGACTAAGTAGGGGTCGATAGCGTCAGAATGCATGACGTACAGGCCATGAACTCCATCGGCAAAACGCACGGCCTCTGCGCATTCTCTGGAGATCCCAGAGAAATTGTCACGGTCCATTCCTTCGACAATCGCAAGTTCCGACGCTTTGCTTGGCACAAAGTAAGTTTAGCGCCTCAACCCTTATGAATACGGGTGTCGAAGCCAGATTTATCGGCTTTGATCGATGCAGCGATCTGTATCGACGAAGAGTAGGCATTTTCGGCTGTTGCAACGAGAGTTAGGACAAGGGTGCCGGAAGCTCCGCGAATGTCCTGAAGGCCATATTGACCGGGGAGTTGGAAATCCCAGCCCAAGTTCCCCACTCGGACAGTCACAACATTGGCGAACATAGTAGCCCCGCGAGGAATGTTTCGCGGCTTGAAGTCGTTGTTGGGCGGCCATGAGACTGGGCGCGCGTCGTATAGCTCGTCTTCCGACAGTTTGCCAGCGATGATGCGCTGGATCGCAATTAGATAGATTTGGCAGTCTTTAGCTCCAATATATCCATACGATCTCCAGAAGCGCGGACCAGAGACCGAGACGCTGGCCCGTAGGTACTTTCTCGTGACATTAAGATCGGTGCCTTCCTGATGCGTTGAAGTGGACATGTAGGAATCGCTGCCGGGGTCGAAAGATAACTTCAGGCGTGGTCGCCCCAGCCACTGTGCGCCTCCGGTCGCCAACAGGGTGAGTAGAACGCCCAGAACGCCGCTGAAGAGCGTGATGTGCTCTACGAGAAATACTCTGAGTTGTTCGAGCATAGCTATGGTTCGGTCCTCCATTTGACGCCCTTCCCGAATTGCAGCCAGATGATGTTGTCAGATACCTTTACGGGTGCGGGGAACGCATAGCTCCGCTTGACGGAGGTGAACATCCCGCGCAGATCATCGAACACTGTCTCGGCTCCAGGCTGATCGGCTAGGGCATGAAATATGAGGGTGCCGTCGATAAGTCCTTCGGAAATCTTAGCCTCCACATCTTGCGCCGGAACGCCTATGTTGCGGAGATTGCCATTTGGGCATCGTGCTGCTGGTACGCCAGCCGAAATCACGGTCATCGAGATGTTGCCCATGCCGGGGATGATTGTTTCAGATGGCTCCGTCGTCAAGATCCAGCAATGGGCGTCGGGGCCGATTGCGTGGCGGAAGTTCATGAAGGTTGAAGTGATTCCCGTAAGAAGCTTGAATTCTGGGTCTTGAAAGTTCGGCTCGTAGACTTTCTCGACGAACCTGCTGTTGAGAGTGGTTATCTCGGCGTTCTGGGCGCGCGTCTTGACCACCAGGTTGTAGTGATCTGTCCACAGCTCGCTGACGGCTGCCCATGAAAAGATCGCGCCATAAATTAGAACGAAAGCGATAGCTGACGGCAGTATCGTCAGACTGAAAACGTCTTTGACGTGCGCCCGGAATCCACTCCGTCCCTCTTTCCACACTCGAACTGTCAGGGCGATGATGAAAGTAAGGGCGATTGCGATAAATGGTGTGAAATAACCAAGAAAGGTCGTTCCTAAAGAAGATGTGTAATGCAGAAACACGCGACCGGCGAAATGCCATGCATGCAGACGCATAGCCGCGCCGGTGTCCAAGTAATTCTGCATTTAGTCAGCCTAGCAGAACTGTCATACATCTCGGCCGCGCCGTTTCTCCACGTGCATATGGTGCTTCTTGATGGCGTTGAGCTTGGTTCGGCGAGGTGGCGGGCCGAGCGGCGCCGGGGGATCGAAGCACAGCGTCTCTGCATTCACGCAGCCTCGGTTTTGCTGGGCTCGCTCGTCGCAACTGAGAGGGCAATGCGATCATTCTGCTGCTTAGCATCTCGACTTTCACCATTGGCCCGAAATGTTCCGGCAGGAGATGATTCTCTTTCATCCATGCGAATCCGGCGCGGGCGGCGGCGTTCGGTGTCGGTGCGCGAACCTCGACGGTGCGCCTCATCTCGTAGCATCAGGAGGGCGGGACCCACAAGGGTGTTGGTCTCGCGCTGAAAGATGTTGCTTTGCGGTCAGCTGGTCCTGCGCGGGCGGCTGGTCCTGCGCGGGCGCCCGCTCCTGAAATACCAATTACCCTGAGCCGCGATGGCAAGGACTTCAAGATCACGGCCAATCAGAGCACTGTGCGCGCCGGTACCGAGATCCGTGTGAAGACCGAAAGACCGGAAGTTACTATCAGCTTGAGCGAAATGGCCAAAGACTCATGGGTGGTGTTCGAGCTGCCGGGTTTCACCAACGCGACCTCCGGGAAGCAGCAGGACAGCATGGACGCCCTGCGCAAGGCGACCGAGACTTCGTATTTCAAGGGCCCGGATGCCGTCTGGGTGAAACTGGTAATCCCGACCGCCCCCCAGGGCATTGGCATCGATCAGTTTGGCCCGTCGGATATTCAAACCAGCATTACGGTAAGGCGATAAGCACCTTATTCGCGAACTGATCGCCGAGGTCCTGAAATCCTCAGTTATCGCTGGCTGAAAGGATCGAGGCAGGTCACTACATTCCCGTGCTTACCCGATAGAGCGGTGGTGTTTCGCTGGCGCGCATCGTTCAAGGTAGCGCGAGCCCTTCGGGTGTATCGTCGGGCACTCGTACAAAGGGACGAGAGGGTTGGCCAGATGGGTACCCGGAAGTCGACATCGCAACTCTGATGAGCGCCAATATTAGCGGCGCTCGGATCGGCTGTGCGATGCGCGGTTGCCAGTCCGAAACCGCGACGTCCAGGTCCAAGTAACATTGGCATCCCACAAGCCCGTGGTTGAAACGCTTTGTAGCACGCGAGCGGCAGTGCTAGGCCGCAAGGGATTGAACCTGCGCCGGAGCGACATTTTTCGCGAAAGCGAGGGCTGCCCTGAGAGATGAAAGACACCATCCCTTAGCCCAACCGGCTAAGGGTCGCGCGAGCCCTCCGCTGTTCGGTCTTTGTTCGGCAGTTGTTCGGCGTTTGTCCGGGAATCTTGTCCACCAGCGCGGACATCGAACGCAGGCCGGGGTTCAACGATGTGAGTGGTCAGAGACAACGGAACGGAAGATCCGCTGTGATCAAGGAGATCGCAAACACCGCCCGGCTTACTCTCGCTCCTCAGCTTTGAGAGCGGTCCTCGCAATCAATGACAAAACTGCACCGCTCCAAATGTTGAGTCTTTGGCCGCTTCGATGTAGAGCATCTGGCTCCATTAGGAAGAAAGGGCTGCTGGTTCTGCTTCGTAAGTGCGGCCACGGAGCCCTCTAGCGGCCCAGGTCTCGACTCCTGCGTCGTTCGCGTTCCTTCGCCTTCTCCTGTTCGAGTGCGAATGCGGCGTCAACCAGGGCTTTCTGATAGCGCCCGAGCCAACCGTTCCAGCCGCCATCCTGAGCGTAAACCCCTCGTTGAATCATTTCTCGTGCCGTCTCGCGAAGGTGCGCCTTGTTGGTTAGGATGGCTTCCGAATCGCCCATGTCCTGGATCTGGACGACCGGGCTGCGGGCCGTGGAGAACTTGCGGAGCCGAATGAACGAATTGGTCTGCAGCCCTCGCTGACTCCGCAATTCCTCCATCTCTGGCGTGCGGTAGATGTGGTAGACGTGTCCATCCGTAGCCTCCAGCATCAAGTAGCTGCGCCCAGAGGTTTCTTCTTCACCTTGCACCAAGATCCTGCCGTCGATGGACGTGAGATCGCGAACATCAAGCGTCGTCATTGGAAGCCGGTCATCGGACAGCAAGACTCCGTGCACTGCCAACGTCTTCTGCCGATCCACGCTGCGTTGCATCGCTCGGAGCACCTGCTCGCAATCGCGCCGCACAAGCCAGCTTACTCCGCCGGTCGACTCGGCCAGACCCATTCGGTGAAGAACGGCGAGGCGGGGAGCCTCATGTTGAGTGCGAAGGCGCGCCGTCTCGCTCAATCCAGGCTCAGTAGGATTTCGAACAACCTCGAAGTATTCGGGACCGAAATCCGCATTGGGATTCGATGCTTCCCGCATGATCTGACGATCAAGCGATGTAAATCTGCGCTCAGAGATTTCGCGCCGCTCGGCCTCTGCCGCATCGAGCTCCGTTCGAAATCCAATCTGGCGAGTGCATAGGTGCTCGGCGGCATTCCGAATTCCTTGCTGGATGTACTCCCGGCTCATGCGCAACCCGGCGCCGTCGCTTCTGAGTCCCCGGACCACGACGTGAACATGGGGATGTTCGGTGTTGTGATGTTCGACCGCAACCCATTCCATGCTGGTACCGAGGTCCTTTTCCATGTGTTCCATCAAATCGGCGGTTAGACGACGCAAATCCGCCAGATCACCAAACTCCGGGGAGATGATAAGTTTCCACAGGTGCTCATCGCCGGATCTCTGCCAGTTCTCAAGCCGCGTGGCAATGTCGATTTTCTGGTCCTCCCGGCCGAAGCCTACGCCCTCTACCGGGTTTTTATGTGTGGCGCTCTCGCGTTCTAGCCCGCCTTTCTCACAGGTAGTTCAGCGCAGACCGAAAAGGGCGGACAGAAGAGGTCCTGCGATGCACGAACTGACGAGGGACAAGTAACAGTGGTCGTGCGAGCGAGTGTAGCGAACAATTCGGCTGTCCAGTGGGTAGCGGAGGGTGCCTCTGATAGCCATGTGAACGCACTGCTCCCAAACCGGCCGCGCCAGTTAGATGAAACTCTCAAGAGGGAGGTCTCGGTGTGGGCAGGTCAGGAGCGCAAGTTCGCCCAGACCTGTTGATACAGGCCTTGCCAGCCGATAACTAGAGGCCATCGAAACCCAGACCTTGCGCACCGTGACCCGGATCTGCGCGCCGATCTTGAGCAGCTTGGTACGGATGGTGGACACCTGCGCTTGCGCCAACTCGGTGGCTTGCAGTCCCAGCCGCCGCAATCCGCTGACCAGCACATAGGCCATCGTCGACAGATAGAGGCGCATTTGATTGGCTCGCATGGTCTCGGTACTGACCCGATCGGCAAATAAGCTGAACTGTTCCTTGATGCGGTTCTCCATATCGCCGCGAGCGCAGTAGAGTTTTTCATACAGCACTTGCGCCGTCCACTCCGCACCGCTGAGCGAGGTCACCACGAAACGCGGGTTCTCTTTCCCGTCGATGTGCTCGGCCTTGGCGACCACACGCCGCTTCCGGTCCCAGCCACTCTGCTTGGTCTTTCTGGTCTGATAGTCAAACTCGGCAAAGACCCGCGCTGGTTGGCCGGTCCGGTTCCACTGCTGGGTCGCTTCATACATCTCGGCCCCGATGATCTTCCGCAGCCGCTGATTCCGCGCCAGTCCGAAGACAAAGTCCACACCATGGTTCTCGCACCAGCTCATCAGCTCATTGCGGCAGAATCCGGAATCCCCGCGCAGAATGATTTTCACCTTCGGCCAGGCCGCGTGAATCTGCGCCACGATTCTTTGTATCTCCGCCAGACAGCCGAAGGCGGCGTCATGATTGGATTCCCGCAGGCGCGCGCACAGCACGTGTTCTCCGCAAAAGACGTAGAGCGGCAGATAGCAATATTCGTCGTAGTAACCGTGGAAAAACCGTCCCTCCTGGTGGCCGTGCAACGGCAGGTCGGTGGTATCCACGTCCACAACGATCTCCTCGGGAGCCGTCTGGTGCGACTCCAAGAACACCTGCACCAGCAACTCATCCAGCGCTTCTTTCCAGAACGTGATCTTCTTGTACCGGTCCCTGGCGCCCGCGCCCAGTTCCATGCGGTTCAACGTGCTCTTTCCAGCCAGCGGCGCCGCCAGATCCTCGCGTCCCGCCAGAATTCCGAACACCGGATCGTTCCGTAGTTGATCGTGATCGTTCAGGTCTTCATAGCCCAACGCCAGGCCGTATACTCGCTGCGAGAGCATTTCCAGAATGGAGTGTTTCACCAGATCCGGATCCCGCCCATCCAGCAAACACTGCGCCACACGCGGCAGCAGATTCAGTCGCCGGTCGGTCTGACGCAACAGGAAGGCGCCACCGTCGGAACTGATCCTGCCCCCATCGAACCGCGCCACCACCTCCCGTCTTCCGCACGCTTCAAATCCGAAGCCTGATTGGTTACACTCTGTCATAGCGAAGGCCGTCCTTTCTTTGGCTCTAACTCTGTCTGGAAACTCAGTTATGCCATGAAGGACGGCTTTTTGCTATAGGGTCTGTGAGAAATGCGGGCTAGGTATCGCCCGTGCGCCTTCCATTGCCCTCGCGTTTTGTTGCTCAGATAAGTCACCCGGACTGCACAACGCTGCAGGTATGGACGTGTGCTCGCCATTTTTCCGCCGGAGGTGCCGCGGTTGCCGACTTTTCGCGAGCTGCGGGCGTAGTACATGAGCAGCTTGAATCCGCTAGACCATGCAATTCTTTCGTCCGTCGGACGCCGAGGCTTTGGTGGCTGCAACCGGACTTTCCGCTCGTCGTCAGTTCGCGCCATGTGTCACCGGATCCTTCAGGCCAGCGAGGGCATCGCCGGACATGCTTCGACCGGCAGCCCTGATCAGTAGGTGGTACCGGTCCTTGGCTCGGGCGACGGCCTGGGGCTGCGTGTCGATCGATGGCTCCGGCAGGCACGTGAGAACTGTTTTGACAAACGTATCCAGCAGAGCGTGGAGCGCCTGCTGGCTCCGGACAATGCGGACATTGTCACGGGACATGCCTTCAAACCCTCCCGTAATCAAGGCGTCAGTTTTGGTCAGCTCGGGTCGACCGTTCAACTCGTTCTGAATTGCCGCCCGGATGAACGCACTGGGACTCTTGTAGCCCCGCGATTTGACGGCCTCGTCAATCCGAACGCGATCTTCCTGGCTCAGTCTGATCGCGATTCTGGCACCGCGTGCCGCGCCTGTGTTCTGTCTCATGAAACTACTCCTTCACTTACTAAGAGGATTTTCGCGACCGATTCCTCAACCAAAAATCACTCGTCAAACATTTGTTTGACACAAGCGCGATTTCGTTCGACAACTCAAAACCGTAACCGCGCGCCGCTTGCGGCGGAAAAACAATCCAGACGTCAAACGTTTCCTTTATGTTCCACTACCCATCGGAACTGTCTCATTGGTGGGGTCGGCGAGATGGCGGGAGTGATCGCGTTGCGGTGGAACGCCGTGATTGGCCGTGTTTTGCCGCAAATCATCGCATTGTCGCAACCTGTCGCATTCTGTCGCTAAGCGTCGTGATCGGCCGCATGACCAGCTCCTCGGCACAGGGTAAGAAAATAGACGTCCCGAAGCCCCCTCGCCATTTCCTTATCAGTAGAGGGCATTCTTGCGGACTTGGGAGGATCGCGACCGAAAGACTTTTGTCCCGAAGGTGCTCCTCCATTCCCTTACAAAGTATGGAGAGCTTTCCAGAATCGACCGTATCGAGAGGCCTGGACCCAAAATGGCCGGGCCGGCAAATCAGGCGATCGAAAAATTTTATCGTCCCGCGACCCCCTCGCCATTTCCTTTATATGCGACAGCGGGAGGCACCGGGATGGCAGAGCGAAAAAGATTTTTGTCCCGAAAGGCCCCTGCCATTGCCTTTAAGTAGGGAAGGAGTTTTTTGTGCCTGGATCACGTGACAGCCCGTCATCGCTCGACTGGTTTTCTCTCGCCCGGGCCGGGTTTGCACGACACCGCACGGATAAGCCGGCAACCAAAGCCGGTCAGGTCCGGGCACTCTGGCCCGACATCGAAGCTGCACTAGATGGAGGACAAAGCATGAAAAGCATCCGCAAATGGTTGGAAGAAGACGCTGGGGTCACTCTCAGCATCACCAGCCTCACTTCGTACATCAGCCGTATCCGGCGACGTTTGAAAGCCAAATGGTCCGCAGAGGTTGCAACCGGGCAAATCATACAGCCTCAAGCGCCACCTGGACCAAACACGCGTTCGCCAGTTACGAATCACCTAACCGGGGCCGCCGCGCCCGAACACGATCCGCTCGCTCAAGCCAAACGCGCTCTATCTCACCCGAAACTCGACATCCGCAAGCTCCATAACGACGGTGATCCCGAAGGCAGAAATCTGATTTGAAGAAAGGACAATATCATGGCAAAGAACAACACGAACGGAAATGAAACCACCGCTGCAATCGCAGCTCCAACGTTTACTCCAACCGTCCATTTGATTCTTGCAAGGCAAGGGCGGCGTCGGCAAGAGTATCGTAGCCAGCTGGCTGGCCGAGTTTCTCATCGGACGCGGGCAGCCGGTGCGGTGCCTCGATGGCGATCCGGTGAATCGATCCCTGGGGCAGATCAAGGCCCTGAATGTCGAGAAGCTGGATCTGCTGAATGACGAAGGTGTGGTCCAGCGTACCCGCTACGACGCACTGATCAACCGATTTCTGACCGAAGAGGCAGTGTTCTTGGTCGACAGCGGAGCAACCGCATTTCTGCCCTTCTGGACATTCATTGTCGAATCGGACGTGATCGCGACCTTGCGGTCGGCCGGCCGCGGCGTATACATTCACATTCCCATCAGCGGCGGGGACATGCTAAATGACACGCTTCTTGGATTCAAAACTTTAGCCGAGACCGCAGCCGAAAAGAGCCTGGTGGTCTGGATCCACGAATACTTTGGCGAAATCGAGCGCGATGGGAAGACGTTCGACCAGATGCAAGTTTTCTTGGACAACCGTGAGAAAGTGCTCACATCCATCGGCATTCCTCAGCGGTCGCCCGATCTTTACGGCCACGATATCCGCCACATGCGGGAGCGGAAGCTGACCTTCGAGGAAGCGATCAGTGTAGAACCCGATTTCAACCTCGTGGAAAAATGGCGGCTCAATCGCGTGCGCCGAGAACTGTTCGAACAATTGGCGCAGACGCCCTTCGCGTGAGGTTCTAATGCCAAACTTCCAAACACCTCCCCTCGCCAATGTTTCCTTCGCTCGGGAAGAGCTTCCGCTCCGCGTCCGCGAAGCCGCCATTTTTCTTGGCGTGAGCCCGCAAACGGTGTATCTTTGGGTTGAGCGAAAGCAGATTCCCCATCTCCGCGTGATGGGCCGCAACATCCGGTTCTTGAAATCGGAGTTAGAGCCCTTTGTCATTCCACCCATCCGCTGGCCGTTTTGGCCAGGTGATGCTTCCAAAAGCGCGCGGCCAGCGGATGGTTCCTGGCCGTGCAGAAGCGGTTTGCATTGAGTGCCATTGACGCCAAGCGCCTGACGGCAATGACTAGAAGATCAATCAAGGGCTCCCTCGTCGGCCCTCCAGTGAATCCGAGATTTCTAGCAACCGGCATGGGATTTCCGGTGGCGCGAACGGTCGTGCAGATTGATAACGCTATGCGCAGCCTTGAGTTGGAGGGCTGCTGGAATCGCGGCCACCGAATGGTTCCGATTTCGTAGTTACGGCCAATTGATGGTTCCAATGCGACGTTCATTCGACACATTCCTGGTTAACTGTTCGCGTTACCCTCTGTGCCAATATCGATGAGACACTTACCGCGGCCATAATTACAGAGCAGGGCGGCAAGGAGAAACATCGTGAGCGAAACCAAGATTGCAGTTCCTTTTGGAGCTAGTTCGGCGGACGAAGAAGTCCCCGCCAAGGCGCAACGACGCATCTTTACCGCTGGGGAGAAGAAGCGGATTTTAGAAGAGACGGACCGCGCCCTGGCCAATGGCGGCGGTGTCGGCGCCATTCTGAGGCGAGAAGGAATCTACTCCTCGACTCTGCACGGCTGGCGCAAAGAGCGCGATCGCGCGGTGCACAAAGCCTTTTCTCAAAAGAGAGGCCCCCAGGTGCAGCGGAATCCGTTGGCCGCCGAGAATGAAAAGTTACGCCGGCACAATCAACGTCTCCAGGAAGAACTGGAGAAAGCCCACATCATTATTGACGTTCAAAAAAAAGTGGCCAAGCTGTTGGGGCACCCCCTCACGGAAACGGAGAAGTCTTGATGGCCGCGGTAGATCAACTCAGCCCACTGGTGGGTGTGAAACCCGCCTGTCAGGCGTTAGCGGTGCCCCGAGCCACGTGGTATCGGCGGCACGGTGGCCGGGGTATTTCCAAGTCGATGTTGTTCCCGTGGACAACTCCCGGTATTCTTCGACCGGCCTGCGGGCGCAGCCGCCGTCTTTTTCCCCGGCCTGTGGCCGGGCCGCGGTTCTCGCCTCGGGCTTTGACGGAAGCTGAACAGCAGACCGTGCTGACGTGCCTCCATGAGGATCGTTTTCAGGACTCTTCGCCGGCCCAGGTCTACGCCGCGCTGCTTGATGAGGGCCATTTTCATTGCTCGATCCGCACTATGTACCGGTTGCTGGAAGCGCGCGGGGAAAGTCACGAGCGCCGCGATCAGCTGACTCATCCGCCGTATCAGAAGCCCGAGTTGCTGGCCACGCAAGCCAACCAGTTGTGGAGTTGGGATATCACCAAACTGCGCGGCCCGGCGAAATGGACCTCCTATCACCTGTATGTCATCTTGGATGTCTTCAGCCGTTTCGTCGTGGGCTGGATGATCGCTTATCGCGAAAGCGCCGAACTGGCGAAGCGTTTAATTGACCATTCCTGCTGCAAACAACTCATCGCTCCCGGCCAGCTCACCATCCACGCCGATCGCGGCTCATCAATGAAATCCAAACCCGTGGCTTTGCTGCTCGCCGACCTGGGCGTCACTAAAACACATTCCCGCCCCCATGTTTCTGACGACAATCCCTATTCTGAAAGTCAGTTCCGCACCTTGAAATACCGCCCTGGCTTTCCGGACCGCTTTGGCTCCATCGAAGACGCCCGCGAATTTTGCCAGTCCTTCTTCCGCTGGTACAACTACGAACACCATCACTCCGGCCTGGGCTTGATGACCCCCGCCGTGGTTCACCTGGGCAAGGCCCCCGATCTGCTGCTCCATCGCCAAGCCGTCTTGGACACCGCTTTTCAAGCTCACCCGGAACGGTTCGTCCGCCAGGCTCCCAAGCCGCCTTCTCTCCCTACTGCCGTCTGGATCAACAAGCCCCCCGACAGGGAGAAAACTCCTTAAACTTTTGCGCCGTGTGTCTCATTCTTATTGACACGCACCGTTACTGGCGCTGGATTGCGGCCAACTCATGGTTCCAATCGCGGCCAACGGATGGGTAGACCGACACCCTTCCGCGCTCAATTCAAACAGGAGATTGGGAATGGCAAGACCGAGTAAGCATGATGGGGGCTTGTATAAACGCGAAGGGTCGAAAGTCTGGTGGATGCGTTACCGGGATAAGGACGGTAAGCGACGCCGGGAGTCTACCCTTGCTGAAGACTGGGGCGAAGCGCAGAAGTGCCTCAGAGAGCGTTTGCAAGCCCGAGATAACAACACACTGCCCGCGCTGCGTCGTGGGCAAGATCTTTCATTTGGTGAATGGTCGGATTTTTACCTGGAGAACTTCTCCAGGCCGCCGTTCCGCGCGGAGAAGACCCATGCGGTCAATCAGCGCGCGCTGAAGCACCTGAGAAATATGTTCGAGAACACCAAGCTTGCAGAAGTGACGGCTGACGATATCGAGATGTACCTTCGTCGGCGGCTCAAGCAACGAGTGTTGGTGAAGGCAAAAGATGGATTCGTTCAGAAGGGCATACTGAAGGCAACGACCGTACATCAGGAATTGCGAGTGTTACGCCGCATGTTGAATGTGGCGGTTCGCAAGAAGTTCCTGTTTACGAATCCATGCGCAGGCGTCGAGTTTCCGGCTAGGGTTGATGGATTGTTCCGGCCCCACTACGTGAGTTGGTCCGAGCAACAAATGATCGAGCGCAGCGCTCCGGAGTATTTGCGTAATGTCATCCGGATCGTCACCGAAACCGGGCTGCGGATTTACAAAGAGCTGACTCCAATGAAGAAGGACCAGCTTGATCTGGAGAACCGGACCGTGTGGATTCCGGACTCGAAGACTCCCAACGGCATCGCCGAGGTTCCATTAACGGAAATCGCGGCGGATGCCTTTCGTCGTCAACTTGCTCTCTCAGGGCAAAGCCTCTATCTGTTCCCCAGCGATGTAACTCCAAACGGTTTTCAGCAAACCTTCAAAACAGTTTGGCACGCGACGTTGCGACGGGCAGGTGTTCGATACTTTCGCATTTACGACCTCCGTTCTACGTACGCCACGCGGCTTAGTGCAGGCGGTGTTGCGGACGAGTGGGTCACTCAGTTGCTTCGGCAAGGTGATGCGAAAGTCTTCAAGAAGTACTCGCAGATGAAACTACAGATGAAGCGAGAAGCGTTGGCGAAGTTAAACCGCCAGGCGAACGAAGGCGGGAGTTTTGGCACAGCACAGAGCGATTCCGGACAGGGTTTTGGCACAGTTTTGGCACAGTAGAGTGATCTAGGATACGAAAACAGTGGAAGGGAAACAAATAACTCTTTTGGAATCAGCAACGATTTGGTCGGGGCGGGGCGATTTGAACGCCCGACCCCCTGCGCCCAAGGCAGGTGCGCTACCAGGCTGCGCTACGCCCCGACAGGTGTTGCTCTCTTCATTCTAAAACACTTCTTGACTCGCCGCACTCCGCGACGAGGACAAAAACTACCCAAAACAAGCCCGACCGTGGCAAAACCGTGACAAAACCCCATCAGTTGGGCCTCTCCGTGTCAAAACTCCGGCCGCTCTCATTCGCCTGCCGGTTCAGCTTCTGCAGCGCCTCCCGTTTCATCTGCAGCTTCATCTGTGAGTATTTCTTGAACACCTTGGCGTCTCCCTGCCGGAGCAGTTGAGTCACCCACTCGTCCGCCACGCCGCCGGCGCTAAGGCGCGTCGCGTATGTGGAACGGAGGTCGTAGATGCGGAAGTATGGCACCTTCGCTCTCCGCAAAGCGGCATGCCACACTGTCTTCAGAGTCTTCTGGTGTCCGCTCGGGTTCTCATCACTTGGAAACAACCACGGACTCTTTCCAGCGAGAGCCCACTGATCCCGAAACGCCTTGACTGCGATCTCGGTCAGCGGAACCTCGGCGACCCCGTTTTCAGTCTTCGAGTCCGGAATCCACACGACCGCGTTTTCCAGGTTCACCTGATCCTTCTTCATCTGCATCAACTCCTTGTAGACCCGAAGGCCGGTCTCGGTGATGATCCGGATGATGTTTCGAAGGTACTCCGGAGCCTGGAACTCAATTTGCTGCTGCTCGGCCCAGCCCATGTAATGCGGCCGGAAAAGACCCTTCACCGCGACCGGGAACTCAACCCCGGCACACGGATTCGAAGGCAGCAACTTCTTTCGCACGGCCACATTCAGAATCCGGCGTAAGATCCGAAGCTCCTGATGAACGGTGGCTGGTTTCAGTTTCTCTCGCAGGACAACACCGGCGCCGGTTTTTATCCGGACTCGATCCTGAAGCCGCCGGAGCAGATACAACTCGATGTCGTCCGCTGAGACTTCCCCGAGCTTGCGAGCCCCGAAGGCTTTCTTTAAATGCAGACCGGCGCGCAAATTGGCCTCGTGTGTTTTCTCGGCGCGGAGGGGCGGCTGGGAATAGTTTTCCAAGAAAAAATCCACCCATGTTGAAAATTGAAGTTGTTCTCCCTTCCGGACGATCTCGAGAAGCTTGTCGTCTCTGGCTTGAAGCCGCTCCCGGAGTTTGCGCTGAGCTTCCTGCCAGTCTTCGGTAAAGGTCGATTCCCGGATGCGCTTACCTTCCCGATTTCGGTAGGTAATCCAAAGAATCTTTCCGTCGTTGCGTTTGAATACAGCACCATCATGTTTACTAGGTCTTGCCATAGCCCACCTCGTGACTAAAAGTTGCGCGGAAGGGCCCGAGTTCCGATTTCAAAAACCGGATGTTGCGACCCATAACGCGGAGGTGGGGAATCTGCTTTCGCTCAACCCAAAGATACACCGTTTGAGGGCTGACGCCAAGGAAGACCGCTGCTTGCCGAACAGTCAATGGGATTTCGTCGGCAATGGCGAAGGCGGATTGTCCGCCCCCGCTGCGCGATTTGAGGGGGAGGCTCTCGGAATTCATACCCTCTTATATGGCTTACTCTGATTTTTTTCAAACAGACCTGAGGCGGCACCGCACGATCATGCAAGCCGAGCAGTGAAATCGTTTTAGACACAATCACTTCCCGTTCCCAGCACGGACAAGATCGTCGTAAGTGCAGAGGGGAGTATTCGTACCCGCTTTCTCGATCCATCTCGAAAGTGGCTGGAAGTTCATTCCCTCACGTCCGCCGTTCTGGCCTTCCGGAAGCGCCGTTGGTTTGATCGCTAAAGAACCGTTCGGCAGAATTGCGACATGAGCAACTCTGATCTTCTTGAGGAACTGCGCGGTCGGGAACTGCGCGGCGGAGGGTGGAGTTTTTTCGGCTCACGGCAGGTCAGTTTGGAAGCTACATGTTTAGCAAGCCTCTGCCTGCTGGCGGAGAGGCCTTCTGAGGCGCTGCGGCTGGGCAAGCTTTTGTCAGGCGTGCAGCTTGCAGACGGCAGTTGGCCATCCTTCATTGGTGACCGGGAGTCTTCGTGGGCAACGGCCCTTGCCGTCTGCGTATTGAATTCAGTCAATGATCCGTCAAAAGCCCGAGAACGGGGTGAATCCTGGCTTCTGAGAAGCAAGGGCCGAGAGGGCCATTGGTTCTGGCGATGGAAATTCAAAACCGCTGATCGCAACGTTCACTTCGATCCCGACAAGTTCGGCTGGCCCTGGATTTCGGGTTCCGCAAGCTGGGTCATCCCCACAGCCTTCAGCATCATCGCCATCAAGCAATTCACCGCCTGCAATCGCTCCGAGGCGTCGGAGAAACGAATCCGTCTGGGCGTTGATATGCTTCTGGATCGTGCGTGTGGCGACGGAGGTTGGAACTCTGGAAACAGCGTCGTGTACGGAGTGCCGCTGCGCCCCCATATCGAGGCGACGGCGATCGCGCTCTTGGCGCTCCAGGACGAGCGGCGAAGTGAAGTGATTCAACGAAGCCTGGCGTGGCTGGACAAAGAGGCGCCCGGCGTCGTTTCTGTTTCCAGCCTTGCGTGGTGCATTCTCACCTTGTTCGTGTACCAAGAGTCCGTTGAGCCGCTGAAGAATAGGCTGGCGACAATCATGGGAGACGGCCGCGACGTCCGGAACAATGCAACTCTCGCCACCGCGCTTCTCGCGCTGAAGTGTGGCGAGATGATTCATCCGTTCGTGGTGCTGCGATGAAGCTCGATCGGCGACGATTCCTTGGCTCTTCAGTGGGTGTAGCCGCGACAGTGGGGATGACGGCCGAATGGGCTTGGCCGAAGCACTCCGTCTCGTATCGGAGACCGCGTTCAGCTGTAGCGGTGCTGAATGCGGACGAGTACTCAGAGAAGGTCGAGGCGCTCCTTCTGGATGGATTGCGGTTGTTCCGGCTAAAGGTGCTAGGCCGGTCGATTCTTCTCAAACCAAATCTGGTGGAAGATTTGCCGGGACCCGTAAACACGAGCGCAACTCTTGTCGGAGCGGCGGCACGATCGTTCCTTCGTCTCGGCGCCGCCCATGTTGTGATCGGCGAAGGCCCGGGACATCAACGGGACACTGAACTCGTGGTGCAGTCCGCGGGTCTGAAGCCGCATCTCAGCGAACGGCAGATCGAGTTCGTGGATCTGAACCGCGACGAGCTCAGGAAAGTGAAGCTGAAAGCCAATTACAGCGGCCTCGGAGAGCTGTGGCTGCCGCGCTCGGTTCTCGATGCCGACTTCGTTGTCTCAATGCCCAAGGTGAAGACACATCACTGGGCAGGGGTCACCCTCAGCCTAAAGAATATGTTCGGTATCGTGCCGGGAATGAAGTATGGCTGGCCGAAGAACCTACTGCACTGGAGTGGAATTCATGAAAGCATCCTCGACATCTGCGCGACGGTTCCGATTCACTTCGTGATCGCAGATGGTATTACTGCAATGGAAGGCAATGGACCTCTTCAAGGAAGCGCTCGCCAACTGGGCAAGATCGTGCTTGCCGATGATCCTGTCGCGGCAGACGCGACCTGCGCACGGCTGATGGGATTTAATCCGCTACGAGTTCGGCATCTCTCTGAGGGGTGCCATTTCTTGGGCAACCTTCGCGAGGACCGTATCAGGATGTTGGCGGAACGAGTGGGAGCACCGACGCTCCCGTTTTCCGTATTGCCAGAATTTCGCTATCTCCTCGCAGCGAAGAGCTAGAGGAAGAACTTCTGACGAAAGTCTAGATGCGGCCAAAGGCGTCCGTGAAACAAAGGGAATGAGGAAAAGTGGTTCCCTTGAAAAATAGTGAAGTGCATCCCGGCGAGCCCGATCTCTTGGCTTCCAGGGCTGTGGTCCCAGCCGGAAGGAATGAGGAAAAGTGGTTCCCTTGAAAAAAAGTGCGGTGCATCCCGGCGAGCCCGATCTCTTGGCTTCCAGGACTGCGGTCCGAGCCGGAAGGAATGAGGAAAACTGGTTCCCTCGAAAAAAAGTGCAGTGCATCCCGGCGAGCCCGATCTCCTGGCTCCCTGGGCGCCGGTCTCGTCGGGAAGGAATGAGGAAAAGTGGTTCCGTCGAGAAAAGAGTACGGCGACTCTCCGGCGGTCCTGACTTCCTGGTTTCCTGGACGCATGTCTGAACCGAGAGGAATGAGTAAAAGTGGTTCCTGCAAAGAAAATGTGCTGGGCTCATTCTTCGTCGCTGAATTGGAAGGCTCCCGAAGAGCCCGGCACAGGGGTGGGTTTCGCGAGAGACCGAAAAGTTGAGGAGCCCGCAGAATGATTCTGCCTTAGTATGAGGCTTCAAGGAGCCCCGACGAGTGTTCTCCTCGATCCAAGAGTTGTCCGAGAAGCTAGAGGCCGCCAAGTACGTCACCGATCCCGTGACGCTGAAGGTGATCTATCTAGCGGCGCAAATGCAAAAGCCGGTCCTCGCGGAAGGACCGCCCGGCTCTGGGAAAACAGAGCTCGCCAAAGTAGTTGCTCTCGCAGCAGACACCACTATCGAACGTCTTCAGTGCTACGAGGGTATCAATGAAGATAAGGCAATTGGCAAGTTCGATGAATCGCTGCAGCGTCTCTACCTGAATACACAGGGCGCCGCTTCAGGCACGGAATGGGCGTCCCTGCGCCGCGACCTCCATACGCTTGAGTTCTTCCAGGAAGGACCACTGCTGCGGGCGCTTCTGTGCGAGAAACCGTGTGTCCTGCTGATCGACGAGATCGACAAAGTGGGCGAGGAATTCGAGGCGGAGCTCCTTGAAATCCTGAGTGACTGGCAAATCTCCATCCCCAAGATCGGCACGATCAAAGCGAGGAGCCGGCCTTTTGTTGTGCTGACATCGAACGAGGTTCGCCGGATTGGCGATCCACTGCGGCGCCGCAGCCTGTACCTTCGGTTCGAGCATCCCTCGATCGAGCGGGAGACCCGAATCCTGGAAAAACGGACGGCCGGAACCCACATGGATTTGCATGGACAGCTCGCCGGGTTCGCTCACGCGCTTCGGGGCTACACGCTCGAGAAGCCGCCCTCGATCGCAGAGATGCTGGATCTGGCAGAAGCATTGAAAATCCTGGGTGTTCACGAAATTAGCGCCGATTTGCGAGACGTGTTGTTACCCCTCATTGCGAAGACACAGAATGATCGCAAGCGGCTGTTGCTGAGGGATGGATTCGAGAGCCTCGTCTACGACACACAGCATTACAGCAAAGATTTCGACGAGGCAGAGCGTGGACAAGGGGAACAGGTATGCGCAGAGCGGCGGCGTTTCTAGGCATTGTCACATTGAGCCCAGCGTTTGCGAGCGAGCCGCTCAGCGTACGCGAATACGAGGAGCGGTGCGCGAGCTATTACGCACGCCAGTATGGAGTTTCGCCAGCCCTCGTTCGAGCGATCATTCAAGTCGAATCCGCGTGGCAACCAGGAGTTGTGTCCTCGAAGGGCGCGATGGGCTTGATGCAACTGATGCCTGCGACTGCGGAGCACTTTGGTGTGACCCATCCGTTCTATATTCACGAAAACGTTCGCGGCGGGGTCGCCTACCTGGCAGAGCTTCAGGAGTTGTTCCATGGCGACCTTCGTCTGGTCATAGCTGCCTATGCTGCCGGCGAGCGGCCGGTCCTCGCGCGGGGGCTCGATTATTCGTCGGCAGAGGTTTACACCTACGTTCAACGGATCGGACAACAGTATCGCGCCGAATTGAGGCGCACAGGAGGGAAATAGTATGCGCCATCTAACGGCCTGCATCTGCATGTTGATCTTGCTGGGAAGCGCTTCGGGACAAACGAAGCAGAGTCCGACGAGGCCAACACCAGCGGTAGTCATCGCGCCCGTAGGCAGCGGGGCAAAGCTTGATCCGGTGACCCTGACGCGCGCCAGCCTTGATGAGAAGGTGATCACGCTTCGGCTGAGTCCGCGAGTAGCTACCTCGATTCGGATGCCAGAGCCCGTTAATTCGGTTGTCATTGGCGATCCAGAACGCTTCCAGGCTGAGCATTCGGAACATGAGCCGGAACTCGTGACCGTAAAGCCAGTTTCCGCCGCACCGGCGCAGACGAACCTGTTGATCACGACGACTCTGGGGCACCAACTGAATCTCTTGCTGATCAGCTCCGGTCAGCAGAGCGGCGGAACGCAGACGGTAGATGTGTTGTTGAAGTACGGCAAGCCCACGGGAGGAAGCTTCCTCGTCGAGGAGAGTCCTCTTTCTGCATCACTGGTCGCTGAAACGCAGAAGCTTGATGTCTCAGGCAAGCCGCCCGAGTTGGCGTCGATTGGTCCACAGGCGACGTCACTAGCCGGGCTGATAAAGGCAGCGTCTGTCGATACTTCGAGCGCTGTCGACGAGAAATCAGGCGCGGTATTGGACAAATTACTCGACCGCCAGAAACGGGCGTCGCTTCCGGTCTTGTATGCGCAGCATCCAGGCGAGATCGATGCCGGACCGCGAATCAAAGCGGGCGTCAGCGAGGTGCTCGACCAGGGACAGGATGTCGTTGTTCTGTTTTCCGTAGTGAACCCGGCGAACCATGCGATCGAGATTCTGCCGCCACAAGTTCAGCTTGGAGGCAAGGTCAAGAAAAAGTGGACAACGGCGGAGCAGTTGCGCGTAATCGATTTCCGATTGAGCACGAGGCGTTTGGGCGCCGGACAGCGGGCGGATGGAGTTGTGGTTTTTGAAAGGCCAAGTTTCAAGGAATCGAACGAGACGCTCTTCTTGCAAGTCGCCGATTCGGGCGCGGTTGATCTTCCAGCGCTCGCGCCCATCGGTTTCGGAATCAGCAGTTTTCGAGGAGGTTCAGCCCATGAAGTCCGATGATACAACCAGGCGAATCGAGCCGGCGGAGGACCGCGACGAAAATATCCACGCCGAGCACGAGGTTGAAAATGAGGCGGCAGAGGTGCATGAGCCGCAGCCAACCGGATGGGCGGCGCAGCTCCGGCAAATCATGCAGCGCTCTACGCAGGGGGAGGCCAAGACCAACGTCAAACGGCAGCAGCTCAAAGAAGACCGAACGAAAAGCTTTCTATTGCTGGCCGGGCTGACGGTCGTGCTTTCACTCGCGTTCTTTGCAATGTTCTCGACACCGAACAGCCGAAAGGACATCGGCAGGGCTGACCATCCCAATCTCGGTCGCGGGCGAGGCGTAGAGAACCCGGATACAAGCCACTCGGTGACGCCACTACTGAGCGCCGACACTCGGCGCCCGGACGACAACGCCGGTAGCCTGAGTCCGGAGGACATCCGCAATACGGCGAAGCAGCGCATGTTAGCGCAGGCAAGTCCTTCTTTTGGAACTCTTCCGGAGCCGCCGCCCGAGGTTCCCCGTCCGGAG